>NZ_JARDUA010000001.1 GCF_029360645.1 Pontibacter litorisediminis
GATTTATCGTATCTTCATCTAGAGCTGCCATTGAGTTAGAGTAAGGTGTAAAAGTGAGTCTGCAAACTCTTTTACACTTCTAATTCTTTGGCAGTTTCTTTAAACTTTAAACAGCTTCATAGATATCAAAGGTAGAGTGTTCGTTGATGGTAAAGGATTGTGTAGGACTCCAAATCAACAGCTTGTGGAGCCAATGCATATAACATCTGCACAGTGTGTTTCATACGTACCATACTTGGTCCATCACAAGCTACTTTTCTATTGACTGTTGCATTCTATACATCCAGCTGTAAGCAATGTCCTGATGCAGTCCCTCAGCTGACGAACTGTTCTCCCAAAGTATAGTACAGGTTCATTCAGTAAAATAGGTGTGCTTTTACGCCGGCCACTAACTTCTCAAGCACCTCAACTTGTTTTCTTAAACAGCTCACAAAAAGCTATTTACAATATCTGGGGAAACTGGTATTTCTTGATTTATTTCCTTACTTTTGCGGTTCATTCGGTTGAATGAGCCCGGGCAGGTGCTACGGGTATGTATAACTAAACCAAACCGGCCACATTGCTCTAAGCCGGTGGCTACGCAAGAGCAGTAAAACAATATGAGTAATTCTCCAGAAAATTTCGACTGGGACAAGTTTGAGTCCCAGGGTTTCGGTGCTGGCTACAGCAAAGCTGAGAAAGCCGAAATGGAAAAAATGTATGACGACACCCTGACTACCGTACAGGAGCAGGAGGTTGTTAAAGGAACTGTGGTTGGTATCACTGATCGTGACGTGATCCTGAACATCGGTTTCAAATCAGACGGTCTGGTGCCGGTTTCTGAATTCAGAGACATGCCTGACCTGAAGCCTGGCGACGAGGTGGAAGTGTTCATTGAAGACCAGGAAGACCCGAACGGTCAGCTGATCCTGTCTCGCAAGAAGGCGAAAATCGTTAGCGCTTGGGCTAAAATTTACGACGCGCTTGAGAACGACAACGTTCTGGAGGGTGTGGTGAAGAGAAGAACCAAAGGTGGTCTTATCATGGACATCCATGGTGTGGAGGCCTTCTTGCCAGGTTCACAGATCGACGTGAAGCCGATCCGCGACTTCGATGTGTTCGTAGGCAAGAAAATGGAAGTGAAAGTTGTGAAAATCAACGCCGCTTTCGACAACGTGGTTGTATCTCACAAAGTACTTATCGAGAAAGACCTGGAGCAGCAGCGTGCCGCTATCCTGAACAACCTGGAGCGTGGTCAGGTACTGGAAGGCGTTATCAAGAACATGACAAACTTCGGTGTGTTCATCGACCTTGGTGGCGTAGACGGTCTGCTTCACATCACAGATATTTCTTGGGGCCGTATCAACCACCCAGAGGAAGTATTGCAGCTTGATCAGAAAGTACAGGTAGTAGTACTTGACTTTGATGACGACAAGAAGCGTATCTCCCTGGGCATGAAGCAGCTGACGCCACATCCGTGGGATGCGCTTCCGGCTGAGATTGAGGTTGGCTCTAGAGTGAAAGGTAAAATCGTTAACGTGGCTGACTACGGCGCATTCCTGGAACTGATGCCAGGTGTTGAAGGTCTGATCCACGTTTCTGAAATGAGCTGGTCACAGCACCTGCGCAACCCACAAGACTTCATCAAGCAAGGCGACGAGGTTGAGGCAGTAGTGCTGACACTGGACCGCGAAGAGCGTAAGATGTCTTTGGGCATTAAGCAGCTGACTGAAGATCCATGGACAAAAGAAGACGTTATCACGAAGTATGCGGTTGGCACTAAGCACACTGGCATCGTTCGTAACCTGACAAACTTCGGTCTGTTCCTGGAGCTGGAAGAAGGTGTTGACGGCCTGGTACACGTATCTGACCTGTCTTGGACGAAGAAGATCAAGCACCCATCTGAGTTCGTGAAAGTTGGTGAGAACCTGGACGTAGTTGTTCTGGAGCTGGACGTAGCTAACAGAAGACTGGCACTAGGCCACAAGCAGCTGGAAGAGAACCCATGGGATACGTTTGAGTCTGTATTCAATGTAGGTTCAGTTCACAAAGCTACTGTTCTTGACAAGTCGGACAGAGGCGCTACGCTGGAGCTGCCTTACGGTATCGAAGGCTTTACATTCCCTAAAGGCCTTCAGAAAGAAGACGGTTCTCAGGTAGAAGCTGGCGAAACACTTGACTTCAGAGTAACTGAGTTCTCGAAAGATGATCGTAAGATCATCCTGTCTCACACTGCTACGCACTCAGAGGTAGAGTCTGCAAGAGCTGCAAGAGCTACGAAGAAGGCTGCCCCAGCTGGTGATAAAAAGGAGAAAGCTCCTAAAGTTCAGAAAGAGGCTGAGAACAAGTCTACTCTTGGTGACCTGGATGCCCTTTCTGCCCTGAAAGAGCAGATGCTGGAGAACGAGAAGGAAGCTGGCGTGAAGAAGTTAGAGGCTGCTGCTGCTAAAAAAGCAAAAGACACTAACGAAGGCGAGGCTTCTGACGAGGAGAACAACGCTTAATTAATCTTTAAGCTTGTTATACAACAAGAAGGCCCCGGAGCAATCCGGGGCTTTTTTGTTTCTATGCCCTGCCCGCCGTTTAAAGATCGCTCTTGTAAGGCTGCCAATAAGCGATGGGGCCTACTTGCCTTTCACAGCTACTGCAGTCGTAGCGGAAGTGGCGGACATGGGTGCTCAACCTGTTCTATGACTTCGTCTGTTTCGGGGCTTTCTGCCCCGCGTATAGCCAAGAATAGATTGACGCCCCTGCTTGCTGCTGTGCCACTCACACAAGCCCGGCGCCGGGTGAGCCTGTAGCAGTAAAGTCTTTGGAAAGCTGTTTTAACAAAGAGTTGGGCGGGGGCGATTTGAGTAACTGCTGTTGGCGCGCTGAAACTGGCTTAAGCCTCCACACAGTAATTATCTGGTGCTCAACCTATACCCTCAGAAGTGCCCCTGAAATTGAAAAAATAAGCTCCTAAAGTTTGACAAGTATACTTCTCTATGTATATTTGCACTCCAATCGAACAACACGGTAACGTGGCCGAGTGGCTAGGCTCAGCTCTGCAAAAGCTGCTACAGCGGTTCGAATCCGCTCGTTACCTCAAACCCTGCTAAGTATACTTGGCAGGGTTTCTTTTTTTTATCCTCTTCTTATTTCCGTCTGTTTTGCCTTCTCGGCTAAGACTGTTTCGCCTCTGCTAGGCAACCGCCGGCCTATTTTATGCAGATCTTCTTAATCTTTTAGTACCTAAATCCGTAATGTCCATAGCCAAGGTTGGTATAGGTCGCTTCCAAAAAGAGCACCTAAACCGGCCGGAATTCTAAATAAGCAACAGAATAGCTCATTCTCATAAACTTAAGGAATTGCACACTACAGGAGCCACATCAGAAACAACGCAGATCCCAAGAGACAAAAGCAGCATACGTGATGAGGGAGAAATCCCTGCACAAGCTTAAACACACAGCTTATCCAGCGAACAAAGATGAAGATCATAGATTTGCGCATCATGCGCGGACCAAATTACTGGTCAGTAAAACACCCTAAGCTTATCGTAATTAAGTTAGACCTGGAAGAGTTTAGCCAGCAGTCGACCAGCGATATCCCCCATTTTATTACCAGGTTGAAGAAAATGTTCCCTGAAATGCAGAGCCACCGGGCAGCAGAGGGCGTGGAGGGCGGCTTCTTTAACTCGGTGGAGGAGGGCACCACGTTTGCACACGTTGTGCAGCATGTGGCACTGGAACTCCAAACCATGGCCGGTATGGAAAGCGGCTATGGCCGTTGCTATCCGGCGCATGAGGACGGGCACATGATCGTGGTGTATTCTTACCAGGAGGAACGGGCCGGGGAGTATGCCGCCTACGCAGCCGTGCGCATCACCCAAGCGCTGGCCACCGGGCAGCAATACAAACTTAGCGAGGATATTGTACGGCTTCACGAAATTCGGGAGGATGAGTATTTTGGCCCTAGCACCTATGCCATTGTGTCGGAGGCGGTAAGCCGGGGTATTCCTTATATTCGCTTGAACCGCCACTCGCTCATACAGTTGGGTTATGGCGTGAATCAGAAGCGCATACAGGCCACCATGACATCGAGCACCGCCTGTTTTGCCGTTGAGATCGCCGGCGATAAGAAGGCAACGAAGGACTTGCTGGAAGATGCCGGTATACCGGTGCCAAAGGGCCGTACCATTTACTCTTCAGAGGAGCTGAAGAAGGCGGTAAACTGGCTGGGCTTTCCGATCGTGATCAAGCCGATTGATGGCAACCACGGCAAAGGTGCGACCATCAATATCTCCAGCCTAAAAGATGCGCAGAAGGGCTTTCTGGAAGCGAGGAAATACTCTGAGGGCGTGATGGTGGAGCAGTACATACAAGGCTTCGACTTCAGGCTGCTGGTGATAAACGGCAAGTTTGTAGCGGCTGCCAAGCGCACCCCGGCTATGGTCACCGGTGACGGTGTTTCCACGGTCAAGCAACTCATCGAAAAGGAAAACAAAGATCCGCGCCGCGGCATAGGGCACGAAAAAGCGCTCACCCGGATAAAGCTGGACAAGCATACCCAGAACCTCCTGAAACAGCAGAACCTAACCACCGCATCGGTACTGCCGGCAGGGGAGGTCCTTTACCTGAAGAGTACCGCCAACATCAGCACCGGGGGCACGGCCACAGACGTTACTGACTTGGTAGACCCTTATAATGTGCTCATGGCAGAGCGCATCGCCGGGCTTGTCGGCCTGGATATATGCGGCATCGATGTGATGACCACGGACATTGCCATTCCCTTGAACGAGGCGCGAGGGGCTGTGCTGGAGGTAAATGCGGCCCCTGGTTTCCGGATGCACATTTCGCCAACCTACGGTCTGCCACGGAACGTGGCCGAGCCGGTGGTAGACATGCTCTTCCCGCGCAACAAGCCGGCACGTATCCCGATAATCGCGGTAACCGGTACCAACGGCAAAACTACCACCACCCGCCTCATCGCACACATGGTGAGGCACAAGGGATACCAGGTGGGCTACACCACAACAGAAGGTATTTACATACAGGACAAGCTGCTGGAGAAAGGTGACACCACCGGCTCTTACAGTGCCCAGTTCGTGCTGAAGGACCCGACGGTGAACTTCGCGGTGCTGGAGTGCGCCAGAGGCGGATTGCTGCGCTCGGGCCTTGGCTTTGAGCAGTGCGATATTGGTATCGTGACTAACGTCAGCTCTGACCACCTGGGCCTAGGCGACATTCATACTTTGGAGGAGTTGGCGCGCCTGAAATCGGTTGTGCCAAGGAGTGTGAGCAAGGATGGCTACGCAGTGCTGAATGCCGATGATGACCTGGTGTACGCCATGGCCGAGGACATGAGCTGTAAAGTAGCCCTGTTCAGTATGGATGAGGAGAACCCACGCATCCTGAAGCACATCGCCAAAGGAGGCCTGGCCGCGGTGTTTGAGAACGGCTACATTTCCATCTTCAAAAACAGTTACAAGATCAGGATAGACCGCGTGGCGGACGTGCCCCTGACATTTGGTGGCAAGGCACGGTTTAACATCGAGAACATCCTGGCGGCGGCGCTAGCTGGCTATATCTCGCATTTTTATATAGAGGACATCAAAACTTCGCTGCGCACCTTTATACCATCGCCGAGCAAAACGCCGGGCCGCATGAACCTCTTTAAGTTTCCTGCGTTTGAGGTGCTGGTGGACTACGCTCACAACGTGGGCGGCCTGAAAGCTGTAGGCGATTACATGAATGCGCTGGATGTGACCAAGAAGGTAGGCATCGTGGCTGCGGTAGGGGACCGCCGGGAGGAGGACTTTTATGAAATAGGCCGAGTATCGGGGGAGATCTTCGATGAGATCATCGTGCGGTTGGATGCAGATTTGCGCGGCAAAACGCCAAAGGAAATTCTGGGGCCGGTG
This sequence comes from Pontibacter litorisediminis, assembly GCF_029360645.1. Classification (GTDB taxonomy): domain Bacteria; phylum Bacteroidota; class Bacteroidia; order Cytophagales; family Hymenobacteraceae; genus Pontibacter; species Pontibacter litorisediminis. The sequence goes on from NZ_JARDUA010000001.1 coordinate 5,882, forward strand.
TTAAAGGGCATTGAGGAGACGGGTGCAGGCAAGCCGGTTCGGCAGATACCAGAAGAGATGCGGGCCATTGCCTATGCCTTGGAGAACGCTGAGCCCGGCTCCATGGTGGCGATCTTTACCGAAGATGTGCACGAATCAGTGAAAATGGTAGAGAGTTTCAAGGTTATTCAGGACAGGAAGGTGTTTGTAGAATAAACCGGCCGGCATCGCGTTAGAAGAAAAAAGATTGATATAAATGTGAACGATGGACTAAAGCCCCTGCCCCAGGTAAGGGCTTTTTTTATTGCCTGGGCCCAACAAAACCATCACCACCAAAAACTGCTCATAAAAATAGCCCCTGCCGCAGTGGCAGGGGCTATATACTTTGGCTAAAGTATAAAATCCTTATTTCAGCACGAAAGTGGTCTTCCCGATCAGGAAGCCTTCAGCGTACAGTTCAACGGTGTGCTCACCCTTCTTGTACTCCGCGTTCTTATCGTAGGTAAAGCTCAGGGCCTGCTGAGTGTTATCAAACACAAAGTCGCGCTTGGCAGTGTAGTACATGTCTTCGCCATCGATCTGGAAAGTACCAGAACCGGTGGAAAGGTTATAAAGCGCCGCGCCGTCCGGCTCTATCAGGCGCATGTAAACGGTTTTAGGCTCTTTCTTAGCCACATCATTTTTGGCCAGTTTGAAGTCTATACGCAGCTTGTCTACCCGCTTGGCACGGAACTCGTTGTCGCTATCCTCTTTCTCTTTACCGCGCTGGTTAATGATGTTTACGTTCAGGCCTTGCGCCTCCAGTTTAGAAGCCACACGAACCTGCTGGTTCAGTTCCTGGTTGGTGGAGCGCATAGTGGTCAGGCTGTCGGCCATACGGGTCTGCGTCGTCTTCAGCTCCGTATTCTCCGTGAAGAGCACCTCATTGTCTTGCTTCAGGCGGGCTATCTCGTTATCCTTCTCCTGCAGTTGCTTCTCGAAGGCCGCTGCCCTGTCGCGGAAGCGGCGCTGGTCTGCCAGGCTATAGCTTCTCTTTCTGAAACCGCGCAGCTCTTCCAGATCGGCCGTGATGCTGGCAATCTGCGACTCCAGTGAATCGTTTTCCAGGCCCATGGCACTCAACTCCTGGCTCTGACGCTCGAAATCAGCCTTCAATGCCTCATACACCTTGATCTGGTTTTCCAGCTCCTTGTTCTTAACATTGATGATCTCAGCCTGCTCCTCGGTTTTTTCTTTTTTCTGATAGTTCATGTAGATCAGAATGCCGTTGATGCTGATGAGCACCACTAAAAGGCCTCCGATCAGGAGTTTGCGGTTACTGCGATTCTCAGGAGTGTTTGTAGACATATATTATCTGTTTGATTAACCGATGTTATACATTAGCTTTAGGAAGCTCACTAAAATCATACTTAGTGCAAAAGTCAAATATATAAATTAGATTTTATAATAGGAGCAAGATGAATCAAGATTTTAACGCCGCCTATTGGCAGCAGCGCTACCAGCAGAACGAGACGGGCTGGGATGTCGGAGGTATAACGCCGCCGCTAAAGCATTATTTTGATCAGCTTAAAAACAAAAACCAGCGTATTTTAATTCCGGGATGCGGCAACGCCTATGAGGCGGAATATTTGCATAAAAACGGCTTCCGGAACGTTTACGTAGCGGATGTGGCGGAAGCTCCTCTCCAGAACCTGCTGGATCGGGTTTCCGGCTTCCAGGAAGAGCACCTGCTGCACCAGGATTTCTTTGCTCTGGAGGGGACCTATGACCTTGTCGTGGAGCAGACCTTCTTCTGCGCCCTTGACCCAAGCCTGCGCCCTGCTTACGCCCGAAAATGCGCTGAACTGCTTCAGCTAAAAGGTATACTGATGGGCCTGCTGTTTGATACTACATTTGAGAAGGATGGCCCACCTTTTGGCGGCAGCCGCGAAGAGTATGAAACCTATTTTGCACCGTACTTCGATTTTCTGCATTTCGACACCGCCTATAGCTCCATACCACCCCGGCAAGGCAAGGAGCTGTTTATCGAGTTAAAAAGTTTGGGAGTGAGAGAGTTAAAGAGTTAGAAGTTCGGATGGGGCATACTGCAGGGAAGTTTCATTTGTGAAAGGAGAAAATTACAAGAATAGGTTGGGGTGAAGTTCATCGTTTGGACTTACTGCCCCTCTAACCCCTAAACTCCCAAACTCTCTAACTTTCTAGTTACCTTTGTGGCAAGATTTAAAGTATAAAAACCTATGTTCGAGATACCAAAACTGAAGCATACAGACAGCGGCAACTTCTTTCTGATGGCCGGCCCCTGTGCCATAGAGGGCGAGGAGATGGCCATGGATATTGCCGGGCGCATCAAAACAATCACAGACAAGCTGCAGATTCCGTGGATCTTTAAAGGGTCTTACCGCAAGGCAAACCGCTCGCGCCTCGACTCGTTCTGCGGCATCGGCGACGAAAAAGCCCTGCGCATACTGGAGAAGGTGGGCAAAGAGTTTGATGTGCCGACCGTAACTGACATACATGAGAGCGGAGAGGCTGCCATGGCCGCCGAATACGTGGATGTGCTGCAAATTCCGGCTTTCCTTTGCCGCCAGACGGACCTTCTGGTAGCTGCCGCTAAAACCGGTAAGGTGGTGAACATCAAGAAGGGCCAGTTCCTGTCTGGCGAGGCCATGCGCTTTGCCGTGGATAAGGTGCGCGAGTCTGGAAACGACAAGGTTATCCTTACTGATCGTGGCAACAGCTTCGGCTACTCCGACCTGGTGGTGGATTTCCGTAATATCCCCGCCATGCAAGGTGCCTCAGGGGTTCCTGTGGTGATGGACGTGACGCATTCGCTGCAGCAGCCGAACCAAAGCTCCGGTGTAACGGGCGGCAAGCCAGCCCTGATCGAAACGATTGCCAAAGCGGCCATTGCCGTAGGGGCGGATGGTCTATTTATCGAAACGCACCCACAGCCAAGTATCGCCAAGTCTGATGGGGCCAACATGCTGCCGCTCGACCAACTGGAGGCGCTGCTGCAAAAGCTCGTGCGCATCCGCCAAGCCATCAGCTAAACTTCTGACAAAAGAAAACTAGACAAAGGACAAAAGACGCTTTCGCAGCCTCTTTTGTCCTTTATTTATTAACCCTTTGTCCTTTATTAAATTGGCTATTGACCCGGGTCGTGGCATTTGATACGAGCCACGTGAATGGCTAAAAGTGTAAAGTGAAGTCCTCCTTCGGTTGCTGCGGCCGGAAGAAAACTAGTCCTACAAAGTATAAATCCACAGTCTGCCGCACTTGCGGGTGGCGTTTAACTTCCTGCCACGCCCGCTTCATCTCGCCAGACCAGTAAATGTCGTCCAGCACCAGCACCGTGCCCTCATGGGCTTTTTTCAGGCAGCTCTCGAAGTAGCGCAAGGTGGGCTTGTAGCGGTGGTTACCGTCCAGAAAGGTAAAATCCAATCTCTCCAGCTGCCGCAGGTGCGGTTCCAGGGTTTCATCCAGGTTGCCTTCTATTACCTGTATGTTGTGGTATCCCTGTTTGTTAAAGTTCTCCCGGGCGGTGCGGGCAATGTTGGGGCATCCCTCAAACGTATAAATCTGACCGTTTTTGCGGGCCTCGGCAAAATAGGAGGTAGTAAGGCCAAGGGAGGTGCCGAGCTCTACTATCGTTGTGGGCTGAAAGTGGTTGACCAGCCGGAAAAGCAGCTGCCCATACTTGGCGGGTTTGGCCGAGGTACGGGCAATGTCCTTTATTTTCCGGGTCCTCTGGTTTATCCTGCGTGAGCCGGCGCCGAAGTCGGTTACCTGCAGCTGACGCTCGTCGTGCAGCAATTCGTGGCGCAGCGCCTCCACGTTATCATACGCCAGGAAATGGCCGGTATGGTGCAGCACGTTGTGGTACAGGTCGAAAACGAAAGGGGAGTGGACGCCGTGCAGCTTAAAGGCACGCATCCGGTACAGCAGGTAATCAGCGGCTAAACTCAGGTAAGACACAAGGGCTATCGTTGTGGGAAGGGCAAAAGTATGATTTTAGGTGCAGCGCTTCGGGCAAATATAAGCCTAAGCTGGTCGGGGCTAATTAAGTTTGTAAGGCACTACAAGCGTGAACTCAGGTATGGTTACATCAAACTTGCGGCCATCCACCATGCGCTCCATCAGGTAAGTGCCGCGCATCTTGCCAATGCCGGTTTTCAGGTTGCAGCCCGACACGTACTCGTGCATCTCGCCAGGCTCTAAGGTTGGCTGCTGGCCCACCACGCCTTCGCCTTCCACCTCACGCATTTGGCCAGTGGCATCGTGTATGTACCAGTGGCGGCGCAGCAGTTTAACCGTAAACTCGCTGTTATTCTCTATCTTTATCCTATAGGCAAAAACAAAGTGCTGCTGTACCGGACTTGAGTAGTCCGGCAAGTAGTTGGTTGTAACCGTAACTTTTACACCTTCCGTTGTTTTTGTATCCATGTTCCAGCGTTTATTGTATACTTAGAATCCATTGCGGCGGCTGCGCGTGCTGTAGCTTCTGTTAATTTAACCTAACTAGCCAAACTAACCCATGCATGTAAAGATAGAAGAAAGCTGGCAAAAAGTCTTACAAGATGAATTTGAAAAACCATACTTTAAGGAGCTGGTTTCATTTGTAAAAGACGAGTACGCGACCCAAAAAGTTTATCCGGCCGGTAACCAGATTTTCAGCGCCTTCGAGATGTGTCCTTTTGATAAGGTGGAGGTCGTGATTCTGGGCCAGGACCCTTACCATGGACCCAACCAGGCACACGGGCTTGCCTTTTCGGTGAATGAGAAAGTGCGCACGCCCCCATCGTTGCTCAATATTTTTAAGGAGATAAAAAGCGATCTGGGCAAGGACCTTCCGCCAAACGGCAACCTGGAGCGTTGGGCACAGCAGGGGGTACTGTTGCTGAACGCCACTCTTACCGTGCGCGCCGGCAACGCGGGCTCCCACCAGCGGAAGGGTTGGGAGGAGTTTACGGATGCGGTGGTGCAGAAGGTGAACGAACTAAAAGAAAACGTGGTGTTTATGCTGTGGGGGGCGTACGCGCAGAAAAAAGGGGCTTTTATTGATGAGCGCAGGCACCTGGTGCTGAAAGCTGCGCATCCCTCACCGTTCGCCGCCGACCGCGGTTTCTTTGGCAGCCGCCACTTCAGCAAAGCCAATGCTTACCTTGCCAAGCACGGTAAAAAGCCGATTGACTGGTAGTTCCCAGGATGCCTTTCTTTGAGCTGGCTATACTTGGAAGCGAGTCTGGAGACTCGCACGCACTGTGCGGCAACGGTTGGATACCGGCGCCAGGTTTTATTTAGGTAAGCCCTTCTTGCTTTGAGAGGGAAATGGTTATTTCATCGTTCTAAACTTCTGCTGCATCACCTGTTGCACCGATTGGTTGGTGATCTTGCTGTCGAGCCAGGAGATGATGTCCAGGTAGAGGAATGGGCGGCGGTAGAGCGGATTATCCGATATCTGCAGCAGTTTCTCCTTCAGGGCCACAAAGGCCGACTTCAGGTCAAGCGGCTTGATGTCGGGCAAATTGCGGAGGAACTCGCAAATGGCCACCTGCATGGGCTGCTGGTCGTTCATTTTACCCAAGAAGTGGTAGACAGATTTTATTTGATACTCCAGCAGCTCATCTTTTCCAGCTTCGTAATGTGCGATCAGGTTCAGAATGCGGGCAAAGCACTGGATGTCCTCCCGCAGGTTCACGTCCTTGTACTGAATGATCTTCTGCAAGTATAGAATCGTGCTTTTGTAGTCGCCGCTGCCAAAGTATAGGGAGGCGATCTTGTAATAGAAGACCAACTGGCGGTGCGGGTCCAACTGCTGCTGAAACACGTTCAGGTTGCGTCTGATCTCCGGCACGATTCGGAGCCCATCGGTAAAGCGGCCCTCCATGAAGTAGGCGTTAATCCGGTTGGTGTAAATGTAGAGGAACAGCAGCATCTCGATGTTAGGGTTGCTGCGCCGGTTGCTGTCTGCCGCAAAGTCTTCCAGTTTCTTGAGCGCTTCTATGAACTTGCTGTAGTACAGGGTGTTGTAGAGCGCCAGCAGCAGGTTGTGCAGGCCTTTTATGTAGTTGGTGGTCTGCTGCTGCTTCATCTGCGGCTCCTCTTCAAACAAATCCACCCATTTTTGCGCATAGCGGTAGCAGGCCTTAAAGTCCTGCAAAATGTAGTGGTACCACACATGCGACTGGTAGTAACTTAGTTTTTCGTTGAAGCTGGCAGCTTTTGGGTTAAGTGTCGGCACGTTGGCCTTGAAAAAAGCCTTCAGTTCCTCGCATTCCTCCGGAGTACGGGTGTGGCCCATTTTAATATAGAGGCCGTACAGGCGCAGCGCCAGGTCAGAATTGTGGTGAATGCGTCCCAAGTGCCCCAGCAGGTCATGCGTTTCCTCGGTCAGGTCCTCGGCACGTCCTTCGAGGCTGCGTGTAATGTACTGTTGCTCTATCTGCTTCTCAAACGTATGGGCTGTGAGCGCCACGTGCAGGTGCGCGTTTTGCCTGGCCGCTACCTTCACCTTTTCCAGCATTTTCAGGCTTTGCTGATACAGGCCCTTGTTGTAGAGCACGCGGGCGTAATCCAATTGCTCGTGCAGCTGGATGTCGGCGTTCTGGTTGGCGTGGTAAAGGCGCAGGCTGGCCAGCAGTTGCTTGTACAGGTTGGCCTTCTGGTTCGCAAGCTGCACTTTCTTGATACCCGGTACCTGCCGCAGCACCTTTTCCTCGTCATACACGGCCATACTATCCAGGGCATCGAAGAGCTGCAGAAACTTAATGTCACTGCTGGAGCCCTGGCGGGTGGCAAACAGCCTGAAGTGCCGCTTTTCGGAGCGTGCCAGTGATTTTATTAACTGAAATACAGCATCCTGCGGAGGGTTAGGCATTGTATCGTTGTATTGTGTATATATTTGATTATTAGTGCTTTGTAAGCAAAAGTTTGCTACTTAGAAATAGTAGAAACCTCAAAAATAAATTTCCGGTGCCGGAATTAAATGCGCTACTTAGCAACAGGTTGAGTTGTAAAGATAGGCCGAAAAGTTAAAAAAGACATCTTTTGAAGCGGGCCAGCTTACAGCCTTACCAAAGCAGGATGGTAAAACATCTTTCGTAACAGATATTTAGATCAGGCAGCAATGCTCCTGATTTTAAGATAAAGGAAATAGTTTTGATTAGTTTTTAATTCCAGATTGATTAAGCTGCATGCCACTGGAGTGTAGTTTTCTGACATGGTGTAACGCTTGTTGCACAAAAAAGCCGCTGATATGGGTTTCAGCGGCTTCTTTTTTTACTGCCAGCGGGTGTTGCTGAAGTTTTCCGGATCAAACCAGCTCGTGTTGGTGCTCTTCGGGAAACTCATGTTAAAGTATTCCTCGCGCAGGGTAGTCTCTCCGTCCGTCTTGAAGATGATTTCTGTGGCTACCCACTTGTTCTCCAACTGCTGGTAGTTGTTCATTTCCACATCGCGCACGCTGCCCTTGTTGTTGGTAAGCACGCGCAGCACATACAGGCGCTCCTTGTCTACCCAAAACTGAGGGCTGCTGCCATCGGCAGGGTCGGTCGTTCCCACCACAATGGCTTTGCGGCCTTGCCAATCGGCTTCATATACTTTGCTCAGGTCAAAATTTAATTGGTTCAGCTTGCCTACCGTCTCTTCCGGCTTCAGAAAGTACACGTCGAAGGAGAGCAGCACCAGCGGGTGCACCTGCGGCATGTTGGCTACCAGCTTGTGCTCTTTAAAATGATACACAGAATCCATGGCGAACACTACACCGTTGCCACTCTCAAAGCCGCCAAAGCGGATGTGCAGCAGCCCCGGCTGGCTATACAGCTCCTGCCATACTTCCTCTTTCGTAACTTGCCCGTCCTTGTAAAAGATAGCGCGCTGCTCAAACTGGAAATTAGGGTACCACTTGCCTTGCCAGCGCTTGTACATGGCCTTTACCACGTCAGTGCCATTTTTATACTTGGGTTTGGGGGCCAGCGCATTAGCGAGCAGGGGCAGTAGGGCAAGGCACAGCAGCAGCAAACTGCCGCAGGTAAACTTGTGTTTTTTCATAGTTGTTATATGTGTAAAATTATTGCGCCAAATTACTAAATTCCCCTGTTGCAATGCTATACTTTAGTGGCAGCTATACCTGAGTTTTTTGTAACTTCATACGTGTAAACCAATGATGATATGCTGAAGATATACCATAACAACCGCTGCAGCAAAAGCCGGCAAACGCTGGAGCTGATAAACCAGGCAGGGCAGGAGGTAGAGGTGGTGGAGTACCTGAAAACGCCACCCACCGCCGAAGAGCTGCGCGACATCCTGCGCAAGCTGAACATGAAGCCGGAGCAACTACTGCGCAAAGGCGAGAGCATTTACAAAGAAAAGTATAAAGGCAAAGAACTCACGGATGAGGAGAGGATACAAGCCATGGTCGAGCACCCTGTGCTGATCGAGCGCCCGATTGTGGTGAAGGGGGATAAAGCCGTGCTGGGCCGCCCGCCGGAGAAGGTACAGGAGTTGCTGTAGAAACTTCGTACCAAGTATAAAAGCATGAAGGGCAGCCTATGTAGGCTGCCCTTCATGCTTTTATACTTCAGTATGTTGTTATACCCTTCTGATCTGCGCACCCAGGGCGTTCAGGCGGCCGTCGATGTTTTGGTAGCCGCGATCGATCTGCTCTACGTTATCGATGATGCTCTTGCCTTCGGCAGAGAGGGCTGCGATGAGCAGGGCCACGCCGGCGCGAATGTCAGGGGACGTCATGCGGATGCCACGAAGCGGGATCTGCTTGTTCTGCCCGATAACAGTAGCACGGTGCGGGTCGCAAAGAATAATTTGCGCGCCCATGTCAATGAGCTTGTCCACGAAGAACAGGCGGCTCTCGAACATTTTCTGGTGGATCAGCACGGTGCCCTTGGCCTGTGTGGCTGTCACGAGCGCCACGCTCAGCAGGTCCGGCGTCAGGCCAGGCCAGGTATGGTCTGATATGTTCAGGATGCTTCCGTCGATGTAGGTGTCCACCTCGTAATGGTCCTGCTCCGGAATAAAGATATCATCGCCGCGGAACTCCATTTTGATACCAAGGCGCATGAACGTGTCCGGTATCAGGCCAAGCTCCGGGATCTGGCAGTCTTTGATAGTAATCTCAGAACCCGTCATGGCGGCCATGCCTATAAAAGAGCCAATCTCGATCATGTCGGGTAGCATGCGGTGCTCAGTGCCACCTAGCTTCTCCACACCCTCCACCACCAGCAGGTTAGAGCCGATGCCGCTGATCTTGGCGCCCATGCGGTTGAGCATGCGGCTCAGTTGCTGCACGTACGGCTCGCAGGCAGCATTATAGATGGTGGTAGTGCCTTCGGCCAGCACAGCTGCCATCAGAATATTGGCGGTGCCGGTTACAGATGCCTCGTCCAGCAGCATGTAGGCGCCCTTCAGGCGGTCTGCCTTTGCGCTATAGAACTCATCCGGGGTATCATAGTTAAACCTTGCACCCAATTTTTCGAGGCCGATAAAGTGCGTGTCCAGGCGGCGGCGTCCAATTTTGTCTCCACCCGGCTTTGGCATCTTGGCTTCCCCGAAGCGGGCCAGTAACGGGCCCACGATCATCACCGATCCACGGATAGCACGGCCCTGCTCCACAAACTGCTCTGTGTTCAGGTAGTCCAGGTTAACGTCATCGGCCTGGAAAGTGTAAGTGTCGGGCGCGTTGCGCGCCACCTTCACGCCCATGTCGCGCAGCAGCTCGATCAGTTTATTCACGTCCCGGATGTCCGGCACATTTGAAATTACGACTGGTTCTGAGGTCAGCAACACGGCGCACAGTATCTGCAGGGCCTCGTTTTTAGCTCCCTGCGGATAAATGTCGCCTCTGAGTTTGTTGCCGCCAATTACTTCGAAAGAAGCCATGTATTACTTGTTTCTTTGATTAGAGGATCGGTTACTTTTCTTGTTTCTTGGGCCCTGGTTCTGCGAGCGTTGCTGCTGATGGCTGCTTTCCTGTTGCTTCGCGTTAGACTCAAACAGGTTATTGCTTTCAATGTAAGCCAAATCCATGTCCAGCTGCCCCTTTGAGATCTCCCGGATATCCCCCAGGATCACATCGTCCGTGATATTTTCTTTGTTGTAGGACTTGTAGAGCGTCTTCATCAGTTTGCCAATCGATATGATGGCCGCTTCACGCTCCTTGACGTCTGTAAGTTCTGTGGCACGCTCTATCAGCAACTCTACGTTTTGGCCATAGTGCTTATACCTGGGTGTCTCCAGCGGATACTCCATAGGCTGTGGCTTGTCGTTGAGGTACTCCATGGCGCTCAGCGGGTACGGGGAGTCCACATCCAGGGTAGAGCCGGACATCACGAACAGGTGGTTCCAGAGTTTCTGCTGGTAGTCCTGCGTGTCGCGCAGCTGCGGGTTTAGCTTCGCCATCAGGTTGATGAGCAACTGCGACAGGCGCGTACGTTCTTTGCGGTCCTCCACCTTGGTGATATAGTTTACCAGGTCTTGCACGTTGCGGCCATACTCGCGCAGCAGGAGCTCTTGTTTAAATGTGGTACTCGCTTCCATTTATATCAATATATGAATTTCAAAATTAGGAATAAAAATCAGTTTTGAATGTGAGAATGAGCAACTGAGTGAATTTACTTACGCTACTCCTGTCCTTCAGAAAAAACAAAAGGAATCACTGCTGCAATTCGTCAAAGACTAAATTAACATGAGGTGAAAATATTCACTCACTCGCTCATGCACTCATGCACCATTACCCGTGTATGCGTAGCTTGGCAAAGCTCAGGAGCAGGGTTTTTTCGCCTACCTCCTCAAAGTTGATGATGGCTTTGGTGCTGTTGCCTTGCGTATCCATTTTGGTTACTACGCCGAAACCGAACTTAGGGTGCTCTACCTTCATGCCTGCTGCCAAGTTAGAGGTATCGCTGGGCTTGAAATCGGCAGGAGCGGTATAACTGGTGGCGGCCTGCTTGCGTGCCTGCGGCTGCACTAGACTGCTGATGCTGCTCTTGCGCTCCAGCACCCGGTCGAACACGTTGCCTCCGGTGGCGTGGCTCTCCCCATACTTAAAGTTAAGGTATTTCGGGTCGATTTCGTCGAGGAAGCGGCTCTTCTCGCAGGCCCGCAGGTTACCCCATTGGTAACGGCTGGTGGCGTAGGTTAAGTATAATTTCTTCTCGGCGCGCGTAATGGCCACATAAAACAGGCGGCGCTCTTCTTCCAGGTCGGCCCGGGAGTTGAGCATCATTTGGCTCGGGAAGAGGTTCTCCTCCATACCGACAATAAAAACGTTCTTAAACTCCAGGCCCTTGGCCGAGTGGATCGTCATCAATGTCACGAACTCGCCACCGTCATCAGCCTTGGTGTCGGCATCGGTCACCAGGGCAATGTCCTGCAGGAAGGCAGAAAGGCTTTTGTCTTCCTTCTCCGGGTCATCCACGTACTCCTTTATACCGTTCAGCAACTCCTGTATGTTCTCATAACGTGCCAGGCCTTCTACGGTTTTATCCTGGTACAATTCGTCCACAATGCCGGAGTGCTTGGCAATGTGCTTGGCCACTTCAAAGGCGTCGCTGTTCTCGGCAATGCGGGCAAAGTCGCGGATCATGATCGAGAAGTTCTCGATGGCCGTGCCCACGCGGTTGCCGAGGAACTCAGTAGCGTTTTGCACCACCTCCCACACGCTGTGGTTGGTATCGTTAGCCGTTACGAATAGTTTCTGCTCGGTTGTCTCGCCAATGCCGCGCTTCGGGTAGTTGATCACGCGGCGCAGGGCCTGCTCGTCATTCGGGTTCACCGTCAGGCGCAGGTAGGCGATCAGGTCCTTGATCTCCTTGCGCTGGTAGAAGGACAGGCCCCCGATGATCTTGTACTTGATGTTCATGCGGCGCAGGGCCTCTTCCATGGCCCTGGACTGCGCGTTGGTCCGATAAAGTATGGCAAAGTCGTCGTAGGAGAGGTGGTTACTCATCTTCTCCTCGAAAATAGTGGTGGCTACCAGCTTGCCCTCCTCGTTGTCGGAGTTGGCTTTTATCACCTCAATAAGCGGGCCCTGCTCATTATCGGTGTAGACATCCTTCTTCAGCTGCGCCGAGTTGTTCTTGATCACGGAGTTGGCCGCGTTCACAATGTTTTTGGTGGAGCGGTAGTTCTGCTCCAGCTTAAACACCTGCAGCTCGGGGTAGTCGCGCTCAAAGTTGAGGATATTCTGGATATCCGCCCCACGGAAGGCGTAAATTGACTGCGCGTCGTCTCCCACCACCACAATATTACGGTTCTGGGCCGCCAGCTTACGGGTAATGAGGTACTGCGAGTAGTTTGTATCCTGATACTCGTCCACCATCACAAACTTAAAGATGTTCTGGTACTTGTTCAGCGCGTCGGGGTGGTCCTTGAAGAGCACGTTGGTGTTGAACAGCAGGTCGTCGAAGTCCATGGCGCCGGCGCGGAAGCAGCGGCTCTGGTACATCTCGTAGATCTTGCCGATCTTAGGACGCATGGCTGCCTCGTCGTCGGCCTGGATCACCGCGTCGTTGAGGTACTGGCGCACCGAGATCAGCTTGTTTTTAGCAGCCGAGATACGGCCTAATACCACGTTCGGCTTATACAGCTTATCATCCAGGTTCAGCTCCTTTACAATATTACGTATTAGTGTTTTAGAGTCATCGGTATCGTAAATGGTGAAGCTTTTCGGGTAGCCGATCTTCTCGGCCTCGGCCCGGAGAATGCGCGAGAACACGGAGTGGAAAGTTCCCATCCAGATATTCTTGGCCTCGTTGCCGATCACCTTCTCAATACGGTGGCGCATTTCCTTGGCCGCCTTGTTGGTAAAAGTCAGGGCCAGTATGTTGAAAGGGTCCACGCCCTGGCTGATCAGGTGCGCGATCCGGTAAGTTAATACTCGTGTTTTGCCGGAGCCGGCGCCGGCAATGATCATGGCTGGTCCGTCGATGTGCAGTACCGCCGCGCGCTGCGACTCGTTCAGTAAGCTGATATAATCCATTTCTTCTCTTCCGCGTGCTAAAAATCTATGCAATTTACGAATACAATTCTTTTTTAAGAACCGCCGCCATACAACTTATGCCCAGGCAGGCGAAAGTATAAAGCGACTATACAAGGAACACCTGCTGGGCCTAAAGCGTTTAGCTTTGGGCAAGTATAACATTTGCCGTAGCCGAAGGGTTAAGAAGCTGTTTTGGTGTCATTTTTGATTAATAGGCTGTAGCGCGTACTTTTGCAGGGATGCCGGAACATAAACCTGAATAACTTGAGACATCACGATACCATATACAAACGTCCCTTTAGTGCAAAGAGGCTCTTGCTGCTTTGCCTGCTGCTGGGCGTAGGCCAACTAGGCCTGGCGCAAGGCTCCGGAGGGGTTGACTCCACGAAGGCCAGCACAGCCGCCAAGGATTCTGCCGTGGCCGCTGCCAAGAAGGCAACTAAAGTGGTTCCTGCCAAAAGCGCTGCCGCAGCACCGGCACCGGTTATCCGCCGTGTCTGGCGCACGCTGGCCATGGACGAGGCCATGCACTACTATACTTCCCTGAATTTCCAGAAGGCGCAGGAGAAGTTCAGACAGGCCGCCGCGGAGGGAGAGCATGATGCGCTGTACTTCCTGGGCCGCATGCACCAGTACCGGGAGTTGAAGTATGACTCGGTGGAGATAGACACGGTGCAGCAGATAGAGAACGCCCGCACCTACTTTGCCGCCAACCGAGACTCCGCCCAGTACTACTATAGTGCTGCCCTGGACAGTGGCAGCGTACTGGCCAACCTGGGTATGGCTGAGCTGATGACCCTGCGCAACAAGGATGACGAGCAGCGCTTTCTGCAGCGCATGCGCAACGCCGCCATCACCATTCGCGAGAAAGCAGTGGATGGCGACGGTTTTGCCAACCGCATCCTGGGAAGCATGTACTACACCGGCTACGGCGAGATGCAGAACCACGCGCTGGCGGCAAACTACCTGCGCCGGGCTGCTGAGGCGGGAGATGTGGTGGCGTATACCTCGCTGGCTAACCTGTACCTGAACGGGGAGGGTGTCGGCAAGGATTACCAGAAAGCAGTGCACTGGCTGCAGAAGGGCGTTGAGGCCGGTGAGCGCGAGGCGATGTATACGCTGGCGCTTTTACTAGAAGAAGGCACACTGGGGGAGGTGAGGGTGGAAGAGGCCCGGGACCTGTACCGCGAGGCCGTGGAGAAAGGAAGCCGAAATGCTTACGAGCAGCTGATTTACATTAACCAGACGCCGAACCAGAAGGTGGTGATCGCCGCCATTCACCGTGACCCCGAGATGCTTAACCGCGCGCTTGCCGCTGGCGGTGACCCTAACACGCAGGCCGAGCCGGAGGATTACGAAGCCAACCTCTACCGCCGCACCCCGCTGATGCACGCACTATATGTGCCGATGCTGCTGGAAGACTACGGCGTGGAGTATGAGCCGGAAGCGCGCCTGAAGGCGGCTAGCCTGTTGCTGCGAAAAGGAGCCGATGTGAATGCGCAGGATAAAAACGGGAAGACTGCGCTGCATTACGTGGTGAGCAGTTTGCGCATCCGGACAGAGTTTTACGAAAATGAGCAGGTGCAGCTGCTGGATACCCTGCTGGCCCACGGCGCCAACCCTGATATCAAAGACAAGGAAGGAAACACCGTGCTGGCGCAGGCGCTGAACGCCACCATCGGGCAGCACATTGGCATTCTGGAGCTGGAGAAGCTGCTGCAAGCCGGCGCCAACCCGAACATCGCCAACAACGAGGGCAAAACCCCGCTCATGCTGGCCTGTGAGATAGACGCCAACTTCGAAATCATACTTGCCCTGGTGCAGGCAAATGCAGACGTTACCATTACAGACAATGCAGGCAGGGCGGCCATAGACTATACCAAGCATGAGAATGTGCAGAACATGCTGCTGGCTGCCGGCTCTCCTCCAAAACAGGAATAGAAGTTGTGCTACACTCACAGGAAGAGGCGCTCTCAAGGGCGCCTCTTTTATTTAGCGCGTTTTTACTGCGGCCCAGGCATCCGCCATTTAAACTATTTTATACTTACCTTTGTCTTTCCTTTGCAGAGGATGCCTCCTTTGCCTGATTTTGATTTATACCACTTATGATAGTTCTTCAGAATACCGTTATCAGCGACGATGTGCGCGACCAGTTTTTTGTCTGCAACCTTGAGAAGTGCAAGGGGGCCTGCTGCGTGGAAGGCGACCTGGGAGCCCCGCTGGATGAGGACGAACTGGAGGTGCTGAAGGACAGCTATGCGCACGTAAAGCCTTACATGTCGGAGGCCGGCGTGAAGGCTGTGGAGGAGCAGGGGCTATATATCAAGGATTGGGAAGGCGATTACTCTACCCCAACCATCGGCAACCGTGAGTGCGCCTACGCCATCTATGATAAGGACAACACCCTGAAGTGCGCGATCGAGCAGGCCTACTACGACGGAAAGATTGGCTGGAAGAAACCAATCTCCTGCCACCTATACCCGATCCGCATTACCAAGTATGATGGGTTTGAGGCCCTGAATTACGACCGTTGGGGCATCTGCAGCGCTGCCTGCAGCTTTGGCCAGGACCTGGGCGTGCGCGTGTACCAGTTCCTGAAAGAACCGCTTATCCGCAAGTATGGCGAGGGCTGGTACAGCGAGCTGGAGCAACTCATGGAAAGTGAGGAGGCCGCTGCTAAAAAGTAAAGCACTTTATTGTTATACGAGCTGCCAGGAGTTATCCTGATGCTTTACCCGAACTGCCGTCTTGCCGACGGCAGTTTCTGTTTGTGGCGGCACCCATAGCTACGGGCATGTGGTATGGACAGTTAGTTTAGCAGCACATGTTCATACTATCAGTACTTCTCCAACTCCGGCAGTAGGATAGCAGCAAGCTTCTCTTTCCGGCTCATGGCCTCCTTTGCCCAGTATTTCGCCTGTGCTATGTCACCCATCGCCTCATATACGACGGCCATGTTGTAGGAGGCCCGTGCAGCTTCTTTCTTGTTGCTGCTTTGGGTGAGTGGCTCCAGCAGGGCAAGGGCATTTTCCCAGTTGCCGGTAGCCATAGCAGTGGAAGCAGCAAAAAAGCTTTGACTCGAGTAGTAGGGGCGGGCAAAGGAAACCGGCTGCGGCGACAAACGGCTCCAATACCTGTTGCCGGTGCGCCAGGCCAGGTCGTTTACAGCGGCACCGGCGTTGCCCATGGAAGGCCCGATGGCCAGTAAACCGCTCAGCACCGTCCTCGACTGGTAAGGGGCCTCCTCTGCCAGTATGAACCTATCCAGAACCTGTCCCGTGCTATCGTAAAGCACCCAGGTAGAGGCAACTGCCAAATCGTAAAAAGCTGTTTTGGAGACGCTGCCATCTTCTTCCTCCTCCCGCACGGTCTCCTGCTTAAAGTAAGTGTCAAAGTGCTCCAGCGACAGCAGCAGGTGGTGCGGTTGCTGCATGTATAACTCCTGTACCTGCACCGGACTTAGCTTGCCGTTAAAAGTAGGCGTTCTGTAGCTGATCGAGTCTGTGAAAACAAGGTCATAGGTGTCTTCCTGAAGAACAGCGTCTATGGCACCCAGAAAAGCATGGTTCGCCCCGTCTGCAAAAACCTCAACCTTTTTCTCCTGGTTAAAGTCCAGCAGCGCCGGGTTAAACCTATTTATAACCGCCACCTTCCACTGCTCATTGGTCACCGCCACGGCTGGAGGCTTGGTTGCGTCGACAAACAGAACGGAGGTACAGCTAACGAGTGTAGAAGCCAGGGCACCGTACAGCAAAAGTATGATCTTCTTTGGCATGCCTATGTCAGGGGAGAAAGGGTTGTTTTACGGAGCATGAAGGTATAAAAAAAGCCCCAACCTAAAAGCTGGGGCCTTCTTATTTTGCCTGTACTGGCTGTGTTTATTCGATTGAACCGAAGTCGAAGTCCTCGAGGTATTTCGTCGTGAAGTTTCCTTCTTTAAAGCCTTTGTCGTCCATGAGCTTCAGGTGGAAAGGAATAGTGGTTTTGATGCCTTCTATCACGAACTCGCTCAGGGCGCGCTTCATTTTCACCAGGGCCTCCTCGCGCGTCTGCGCACTCACGATCAGCTTCGCGATCATAGAGTCGTAGTTTGGCGGGATGGTGTAGCCGGAGTACACGTGCGAGTCGATTCGAACGCCGTGGCCGCCTGGCGTGTGCAAGGTAGTGATCTTGCCTGGGCTAGGGCGGAAGCCGTTCTTCGGGTCCTCTGCGTTGATGCGGCACTCGATGGCGTGCATCTTAGGGTAATAGTTTTTGCCCGTGATCTTCTCACCGGCAGCTACCTTTATCTGCTCCTTGATCAGGTCGTAGTCAATTACTTCCTCCGTGATCGGGTGCTCCACCTGGATACGCGTGTTCATCTCCATAAAGTAGAAGTCGCGGTTCTTGTCCACGAGGAACTCGATTGTGCCTACGCCCTCGTAGTTGATGGCTTTGGCACCGGCGATGGCTGCCTGGCCCATGGCGTCGCGCAGTTCATCGGTAATGAACGGGGAAGGAGTTTCCTCCACCAGTTTCTGGTGGCGGCGCTGGATGGAGCAGTCACGCTCCGACAGGTGCGCCACGTTGCCGTGCTGGTCACCGATCAGCTGGATCTCGATGTGGCGGGGCTCCTCCACGAACTTCTCCAGGTAGATGCCGTCGTTGCCGAAAGCTGCTTTCGCTTCGGTACGGGCATCGTTCCAAGCTTTCTCAAATTCTTCCTCTCTCTTGATGATGCGCATACCGCGTCCACCGCCACCGGCAGTGGCCTTGATGATGACCGGGTACTTAACCTTCTTGGCAAGCTTAATGCCCTCCTCCACGTTCTTGATCAGGCCATCAGAGCCAGGAATGGTAGGCACGCCCGCTTTTTTCATGGTGTCTTTGGCGGAGGCCTTGTCGCCCATGGCGTTAATCATCTCGGGGGTAGCGCCAATGAATTTAATGCCGTTCTCGGCACAGATGCGGGAGAACTCGGCGTTCTCAGACAGGAAGCCGTAACCCGGGTGTATGGCGTCGGCGTTGGTGATTTCAGCCGCAGCGATAATGTTCGGGATGTTCAGGTATGACTGCGCACTTGGGGCTGGCCCAATGCACACGGCCTCATCTGCAAAGCGCACATGCAGGCTTTCCTTGTCGGCAGTAGAGTACACAGCCACCGTTTTAACGCCCATCTCCTTACAGGTACGGATGATGCGCAGGGCGATTTCGCCACGGTTGGCAATTAATATCTTTTTAAACATAGGTTCTGATTAGGGAATTTGAAGATTTGGAAATGTGGAAATTCTAAATGTAAAAGATGAGAAAGCGGAGCAAGTACGGTTTACCTCCAATTTCTCATCCTCACATTTTCAAATTTTCAAATGGCAGTTTTAGCTTGGGTCTACCAGGAACAGTGGCTGGTCATACTCCACAGGAGAGGCATTATCCACCAGCACCTTCACGATCTTGCCTGATACTTCAGACTCAATCTCGTTGAACAGCTTCATCGCCTCGATAATGCAGATCACCTGACCTTTTTTCACCTCATCGCCTACATTCACAAATACTGGTGCTTCCGGGCTGGATGAACGGTAGAATGTTCCGATCATTGGGGCTTTGATAGCAACATACTTGCTGTCGTCGGAAGCCGGGGCCGGAGCGGCGGCAGGTGCCGGTGCGGCAGCAGGGGCTGCGGCGGCCGGAGCGGCCTGAGGGGCAGCAGCCGGAGCAGGGGCCGCTTGTGGGGCAGGCTCAGCGCCTTTCACGTACGTTACCTTCTGGTCTGGGTCGCGCTTAACCGAGATCTTAAATTCTTCTGTTTCAATGTTAACTTTATTCAGGCCGGATTTGGCGATAAAGTCGATGAGTTCCTGGATTTCTTTAGCTTTCATGTGTTATTTAACTCTTTCAGCGTATGAGTACGTACGAGTGTCTACTTTGATTTTTTCATCCTGGCCAATAAATAACGGTACCTGAATGGTCGCGCCTGTTTCCACAATGGCTGGCTTTGAGGCGTTGGTGGCCGTGTCGCCCTTAAGTCCCGGCTCAGTGTAGGTAATGGTCAGTTCCACAAACGGCGGTATCTCGCAGGTAAGCGGAGTCTCTGTTTCGGCGTGGAAAAGGATCGTTACTTCCTGGCCCTCTTTCAACAGGTCGGCAAACGGAACCATCTCTTCTGGCAGCGTTACCTGCTCAAAAGTGTTCATGTCCATGAAGTTGTAACCCATGTCATCCTTGTAGATGAACTGGTGCGGGCGCTGCTCAACACGGGCAGTGCTTATTTTATGACCAGCCGAGAAAGTGTTGTCGATCACTTTGCCGGATCTTACGTTTCTGAGCTTTGTTCTCACAAACGCAGGGCCTTTGCCTGGCTTTACGTGCTGGAAGTCAATTACCTGATACAGGTCGTTGTTAAACTCAAGCACTACGCCGTTTTTAATATCAGCTGTGGTTGCCATATATAATTAACGTTATTGTCTCCTTAATAAGGGGGTAAAACTATGTTTGTTTTTGCTGTCTTGCAAAACAAAATTACGCAATCTGCTGAAAAATGCGCTAAAAAAGATGCTTGTTAAAACACTTAAACGCTTAGCCGGGGCTATTTAAGCAGCCCCTCCAGCACTTTGGCACGCTCGGGCTGCTCTTCCGTGTTACTGTGTCGCCTGCTTTGGGTGAGGCGCAGGCTGGTCAGGGCGGCAAGCAGCGCCAATGTTCCGAACGTGTAGACTGAGAGGCTCTCCAGCAGACGGTACAGATCGCCTCCCATCAAATCCCGGATGTTGATGCCAACTAACACACAGCCTGCCACCGTAAGTACCCTTGCCACTTTATGAAGTTCGTAGAAACGGCACAACAGCAGCACGATGCATGGCAACGTGAAAAGGAAGGCGTTTAGGCTGGTGACGGCAAAAAGCGGTATCAGGGCAACAAGCAGTGCTACATCAGCTAACAAGGTTTGCTTAAGCCTTGCGCCGGCCTGCACAAAGTATAAAACAAACCCGCCGATGAGCGCCAATACCGAGAGTTGGTATACTTTGATGGCTGCCTCGCTCTGCAGGAGGTACTGGATAGGGGTGTAGCGGGCAAGCACGGAGAAGATGGTGTGGTTCCCGCTCTTGAGTAGTTCCTGCTTGGCGCTCATTTCAATGACAAGCTCCTGGAACCATCCTTTATAGAGCGCCGTGAAGGCATCCAGGGAAGGGTAAAGAAAAAAAGGCAACAGGCCTAGCAGCACGATGGCTACCGCCGTGGAGGCAAGTATGTCGAACCGCTTCTTGAGCAGCAGGTAGGGCAGCAGAATGAAGCCGAATGGCTTGATGAAAACACTGGCAGCCAACACAACGCCAGCGGCCACGGGGCGCTTGCGCTGCCACAACAGCACCACGCACACGTATAACGCCAGCAACACAAAATTTACCTGCCCCAGGTGCCACTCCCGGTGCACATGGGCGCCCACCGCCAGGAAAGACAGGAGCAACACCGTGTTCCGCTGCTTTACGGTATACTCCTGAGTTGGTGAGGCTGTTAGCTGAAACAAGGTATGCAAGACAGCAATGGCCAGCAGCACCAGCAGCAACCAGTACATGGTCTTAGCTGCCATAAAAGGCAAAAGGGTGAAGGGTATAAAGTAAAGCCCGGCCGTGGGCGAGTACTTGTACACGTAATGGCCGTCTGATGCAATGCGGTAGATTTCGCCTCCGCGGAGCATTCTCTCTGCGGTTCTGTAATATACCTCCAGGTCATGCATCCAGAACCGGTCGTTTATGATTTCGCCCAGGAGCAGCAGCAGGCCGGCAAGCAGTATAGCTAGAGCCCAGATCTGTTTTGGTTGGAACAGCGTTTTCAATCGCATGATTAAGTTTGTAAGGGTTGTGCGTTTTACCTGCAGACCTCGGTGGTCTGCTTCTAAAGTTGGCCAAGTTACAAAGTATAGTTCAAATACTTTGCTTTAAAGTTAAAAGGCTTTGCGGGCCCTTGCGATTTACTCTGTCGCCGAAACGTGTAAATTTGTTGCATATGCTTTGCTGCCATCGCAGGTTTAAGCCTGACACATCAAATCGAGTAGAAATCAAGTATACTTCCTGCATGATGCACCCCGAAATTTCTTCTGTAAAAGCCCTGCTTGATGACAGGGTGGATAAGTATAACCGCCCCAGCTTTATACCGAACGACCCGGTTTCAATTCCGCACCGGTTCTCTAAGAAACAGGACGTTGAGATCAGCGGCTTTTTTGCAGCCATACTTGCCTGGGGCCAGCGCAAGACTATCATCAACAACTGCATGAAGCTGATGGACCTGATGGACAATGCCCCGCACGATTTTATACTTCATCACCAGGAGCAGGACCTGCAGCGGTTTCTCGGCTTTAAGCACCGGACCTTCAACGACACCGATCTGCTCTACCTGCTGCACTTTTTCAGGTGGTACTACAGCCGGCACGAGAGCCTGGAAACCGCTTTTGCGGGGGAGCAGCATGAGCTACAGACGCAGCAGGAGCGTCTTGTGCATTTCCATAACCTGGTGTTTAGCCTGGAGGATGCCCCGCAGCGCACGCGCAAGCACATTGCCACGCCCGCCCGCAAGTCTGCCTGCAAGCGCCTGAACATGTACCTGCGGTGGATGGTGCGCCGGGATGACCGGGGCGTGGATTTCGGCATTTGGCGTAACATGCCCATGAGCGACCTTATTTGCCCCTGCGATGTGCATGTGGAGCGCGTGGCCCGCCGCTTGGGCCTGATCACCAGAAAAGGAATGGACTGGGAAACGGCCGAGGAACTTACGGCCCACCTGCGCACCTTCGATCCTGCGGACCCGGTAAAGTATGATTATGCCCTTTTTGGCTTGGGGATAGAAGAAAAGTTCTGACTTTTTTGGCAACGCTGCTATCTGCAGATATCCCAAGTTGGGAGGACGCTGGCGAAATAAGAAACCAAGTATGTGTAACGGGTTTTTAAGCGGCTTCAATATCGCGCCCCAGCGGCTGCTAAGGTGTAAAATCGCCTGTTTCTGTACGTTGCCAAAATACTATATAGGTGCGCTTTGTTTTGTGATTTTTCCGATGTGTGTGATGTGCAGATAGTACTATTTTATTTCGTTTTGTTTGTCTAAGTGGCTTTTTGTGGATTTGGGTCTTTAAGATGGATATTGTACTTTTGCATCAGTAGATAATCAATTGCAGTGCAGGTGCCCAGGTATTTGGCCCCTGCCAGGAACAAACAAAACACACGGAATGCACACAGATAACGTAGCCATCTTGGGCACAGGAAATCTCGGAAAATCAATTGCAGAAGGACTTTTGAGCAACGGCCAGTATCAGCCGGAGAACATCTACGTGACCAGGAGAAACACGAAATCATTACAATACTTAAAAGACAAAGGCGTGCAGGTTACCAGCGACAACAAGTTTGCTGTAAAGAACAGCCGCTTTATACTACTGTGCGTGCAGCCGGCACACCTCGAAAACGTGCTGAACGAGATCAGGCCGTACCTTGACCCGGAACGCCATGTGCTGCTGAGCGTAATCGCCGGCATCACCATCGACTTCATACGCGAGTTGGTGGGCGATTTTGCCATTGTGCGTAGCATGCCCAATACCGCTATCGCCGTGCAGCAGTCGATGACGTGCCTGGCCTTTAATGAAAAGGCCGCCACAGTGGAGGAGGAGATAAAGGATATCTTTAACTGCGTGGGCGAGACCCTGGTGATTGAGGAAGAGCTCATGGCAGGCGCTACCGTGCTTTGCTCCAGCGGCATTGCCTTTAACATGCGCTTTATTCGTGCGGTAACACAGGGTGGTATTCAGCTGGGCCTGGATGCCGAGGATGCCCAGAAGATTGCCGTGCAGGTAAGCAAAGGCGCCTCTACCTTGCTCACGATTAATAAATCGCACCCGGAGCAGGAGATCGACAAAGTGACCACGCCGGAAGGGTGCACCATTACGGGTTTGAACGAAATGGAGCACCAGGGCCTGAGCTCTGCCGTGATCAAAGGACTGGTGGGCTCCCATAAAAGAATCCTGGACCTGAAGGAGCAGCGCGAGAAAGAGGCAGCCGCTGTTTAATACCCTAAAGTATACAGGCTGTTCTGTGGCGGGTTCGGTAGCTGTTGGCTTCCTTTACGCTGCAGAACAGCTTCTCTTTTTCTGGCGAATAACCCCATGGGCGAGAGCCTACTAAGGGAGGTTACGCCAGTCCTGACTTTATACTTTGTTTAGCTGGTTCTTCCTTACCCAAAGTATAACTCCCCTCGATTTTACAGCTATACCCATTGCGCAACAGCCGATGCTGTTGTCGCAGCTCAACTATTGTCTAACAAACCAATATAACTATGGATTATCAGCCACAGCTAGTTGTCGTCAAAGTCGGCTCCAACGTGCTCACGCAGGAGGACGGAACACCCGACAGGCAACGCATGGCTTCACTCGTCAAGCAAATCGATTTCCTGAGGAAGCAGGGCATCCAGGTGGTGCTGGTTTCGTCGGGGGCGGTGGCCTTTGCGAGAAACAACATCAAAATAGAAGATAAAACCGAGTCGGTGGTGCGAAAGCAGATCCTGGCTTCGGTGGGGCAGATCGACATTGTGCAGTCCTACAAGGAGCTGTTTCAGGAAGTGGGGCGGCAGATTGCCCAGATTGTGGTTACGCCGCAGGATTTCCTGTCGCGCCGTCACTACCTGAATATTAAAGAGTGCCTGCTGGGCCTGCTCCAACACGACATCATTCCGATCATCAACGAGAATGATGCCGTGGCCGTGACCGAGCTCATGTTCACCGACAACGACGAACTGGCCAGCATGACCGCCGCCATGATCGATGCCGATACCCTGATCCTGCTCACCAACGTGGACGGCATCTACAAAGGGCACCCCGACGACCCGAACGCGAAGCTGATTGAGCGGGTGGGAAGCAAAACCTCCGGCGTGAGCCGCTATATTGCCTCCTCCAAGTCGAGCTTTGGCCGCGGCGGCATGGGCAGTAAAATGAAAATGGCCAAAAAAGCAGCCTACCTGGGCATACATGTCTTCATTGCCAACGGCAACCGCGACAACGTGCTGCACGATTTCTACAACGGCCAACTCAAGGCCACCTATTTTGAGCCGGAGTCGTGCAAGGCCAACCCGAAGAAATGGGTGGCGCATAGCGATAACTACACTAAAGGAGAAGTGATCGTGAATGCCGGAGCCAGAGAGGCACTGCATGCCGACGAAGCTGCCAGCCTGCTACCTGTGGGCGTGGTGGGCATCCGGGGCAATTTCTCTAAGGGCGACGTAATCCGGATAAAGGATGAGCAAGGAGAGAAGCTGGGCCTTGGGAAAGCGGAGTATGGCTCCCGGAAAGCGCTGGCCACGATCGGCCTGAGCAAGCAGAAGCCGATCATCCACTACGACTATCTATACTTGTTTAAATATCACACGATCTAAAACTATGGAACTGCAACAAACTTTTAAGAACGTAAAGCAGGCCAGCCGCAAGCTGAACCTGCTCCCGGAAAATAAAATAAAGCACATACTCGAGGACCTGGCAGCGAAGGCAGAAGCAGCAACAGAAAGTATACTTGCCGCTAACCAGCAGGACCTCGGGCGCATGGACCCCAGTGACCCGAAATATGACCGCCTGAAGCTGACCGGGGAGCGCATCCAAAATATAGCCGCTGATATTCGAAACGTGGCGAGCCTGCCTTCGCCACTGGGCAAGGTGCTGTCGGAACGGACGCTGGAGAACGGGCTGGAGATGAAGAAAGTGTCGGTGCCGCTGGGCGTGATTGGCATTATCTACGAGGCACGGCCCAACGTGACCTTTGATGTGTTCAGCCTGTGCCTGCGCTCCGGCAATGCGCTGTTGCTAAAGGGCGGCAGCGATGCCAAGGACTCCAATGCAGCCATTGCAAAACTGATCCATCAGGTGCTGGAGCAGCATGGCGTGGACAGGAACATTGTGCAGCTGCTGCCCCCGGACCGGGAGGCAACGCAGCAGATGCTGCAGGCCGTGGAGTACGTGGACATCATCATCCCGCGTGGGAGCCAGGGCCTGATCAATTATGTGCGGGAGAACTCCAAAGTACCTGTGATCGAGACGGGTGCAGGCATCGTGCATACGTACTTCGATGCGTTTGCCGACCTGCAGCGCGGCAAAGAGATCGTGGTGAACGCCAAGACCCGCCGCGTGAGTGTGTGCAACGCCCTGGATTGCCTGGTGATCCACGAAGACCGCCTGCCGGACCTGGCCGAGATCGGCAAGGAGTTGGCCGCGAAAGGAGTGGAGGTGTTTGCCGATGCCCCTGCCTTCGCCGCTCTTAAAGGTAGTTATCCGGCAGAGCAGCTGCAGCAGGCTACGGAGGAGCACTTTGGCACCGAGTTCCTGTCGCTGAGGATGTCCGTGAAAACGGTGAAAGGTTTGGATGAGGCCATTGAGCACATCAATACCTACAGTTCGCAGCACAGCGAGGCGATCATTTCGGAGAATGAGCAGCATGTGGAGCATTTCCTGAGAGCCGTGGATGCCGCCGCCGTGTATGCCAACACCTCTACGGCCTTTACCGACGGGGCGCAGTTTGGCCTGGGCGCAGAGATCGGCATCAGCACCCAGAAGCTGCACGCCCGCGGACCGATGGCGCTGGATGAACTGACCAGCTACAAATGGGTAGTGAAAGGCTCGGGGCAGGTGAGGGCGTAAATGATTTTTTATCTGTGTGTAAAAGAGAAGCCGCTGTGTTATGCAGCGGCTTCTCTTTTTTATACTATGGCAAAGTATATCCTATTGGTCCCACCAGATTGGTAGAGAAAGGTCATCGGCATCAGGTGTGTTGGGATTTTTTGACGCCTCCCCACTAGGGTAAGCCACCCTGCGGATAAAGGTGGGCAGGGCAGCGTTGGCAGGCAACGTGAAGCCGGCATACTGATAGTCGAAGCGGCGGGCGTCATTCCAGGCCTCCGGGTTCAGGTAAGTTACCACGAACTTCTCCCGGAAGATGTCGGCGAGAGTCAGGTCTGCAGCGCCAACTGCCACCAGGGAGCTGTTAAGATAGTCCTCTGCCTCAGCTGTGCTTACCTCGTACAGCTCCATGCTGGCCCTGATGCCTTCCAGATAGGCGCTGTAGGCTCTGTCGTTCTGGCCGGCGCGGAGAGCCGCCTCAGCTTCTATAAGCTTTACCTCTGGGTAGGAAACAATGATAAGCGGAGAGTCCTCGCCGGTGAGAGGGGAGCGGAGCGAAATATACGATTCATCTACCACCGTGCTACTGCCGGGGCCTACGTTGCCGGTACCGTTTGGTGTGCCCACATAGGTGCCTGTTCTGGTGGTGTCCGCGATTTGCTCCAGTCGTGGATCCATGATGCCGTTGCTGGTGCCGTCTAAGTGCTGAATCAACTGCTCCGAAAGCCAACCCCCAAGCAACAGGTCTGCATTGTCAATGGCCACCTGGGCCCAGGGGTTACGATCCACAAAAACCCCCATATCGGCGTTGTCGGCGTTAGAGGTGTAGGAGTTCTCCACGGCTGCGAGCACTGCCTGAGGGTCATAAGCCGAGGTCTCGCTCAGTTTATTCAGCTGCCGTGCCTTTAGGGCATAGGCCGTTTTGATCCAGTTCGCTTTGCTGCCCCCATGGATCAGGTCGTTTTGTGCATCCAGCTCAATAGGGGACTCCGGTCCGGAAAGCTCCGCAATAGCCTCGTCCAGAAGGTCTAAGATCCTGTTGTTCAAGCTGGATTCTTCATCGAATCCGGGCGTCAGGGTGATGTTACCAAAGGCCTCGGTGTAGGGTGCGTCCCCCCACAAGTCGTTGACCAGAGACAGGTTATAGGCCATCAACACATCTGCCACGCCAACGTAGGCCGAGGCACCCTGCTCCATGGCCTCTTGCCGCATGTCATATATGTCGGCCATGGCCAGGTACAGCGCATCCCAGGTGCTGGAGTAGTCCGTTACCTGGTAGGTATCGGTAGAGCCTCCGGCGGTGGGACTGGCCAGGTACTGCACGAAGTAGGAGGTGATGTTGGACACGCGGTAGCTGTTCATCGCTGTTTTATGGGTGGTGGTGGAGAGCAAGGTGCTCAAGGGCCGTTCATTCACCAGGTTAGGGTTATCCTCCAGGTCAAAGTAGTCCTCGCAGCCTTGCAGTGTCGTGGCGGCCCCAACCAGCATCAGGGCAAGCATATATCTCAAGATCTTTTTCATACCGCTGTTATTTAAAATCCAACATTTAGGGTGAACAGGTAGCTTCGGACGGCCGGATACGTGAAGCCGGAGAAGCCGTCTACGTTGCTTCCGCTGGGGCTGAAGCTGGTTTCAGGGTCAAAGCCTTTGTAATCGGTGTGCAGCCACAGGTTGTTGCCAGTTAGCGATACAGAGGCGTCGCGAATAAAGATGCTCTCGAACCACTTTTGCGGCAGGCTGTAGTTTAGCGTCAGGGAGCGCAGGCGCACCCAGGAGGCATCTTCCACAAAGTTCTCAGAAACACCTCGGTAGAAGTTACGGTAATAGCCGTTGCCGTAGTCTACACCATCAGGGCCAATGCCCTGGCCCAGCCATACTTCCTTCGTGTTCGGAGTTCCGTCGGAGAGCACCCCCTCAAACACCTTGGTCTGGTTTCGGTTCTCGGTATACTCGGCAATGCCAAAGGCGGCGAAGAAGTTGTCCATTTGGTTATACTTCTCCTGGCCCACGCGGGCATCCAGCAGGGCTGTCAAACTAAGGCTTTTGTAGCTGAATGTGTTCGTGAAACCGCCGATCCAGTCCGGCTGCGAGTTGCCGAGTATTTTCTGGCTCGACAGCGGGGCACGTACCGGGAAGCCGTTTTCCCCGATCACGATCGGCCGCGACTCGTCGATGAACAGCGGGTCCTCCTCCTCGCCCGGCCCATAGTAGCGCTGCCAGTGGGAGCCGTAGATGTTGCCGTAGGGTTCTCCCGGTACTAGACGCAGGCTAACCGTAGAGCCAACATACCCGAACTGGGAGGCATACACTATTTCTTCAAGTCCTTCACGGATGCTCAGGATCTTGTTGCGGTTTGCCGAAAACACCAGCTTCGTGTCCCAGTTAAAATCATTGCTACGGATAGGCGTTGCGTTAAGTACCAGCTCGACGCCACGGTTGCGCATTTTGCCGGAGTTTACCGCAGCCCTCATAAAGCCGGTGGAATTGGCGACATCAATGTTCAGGATCTGGTCCTTGCTGAGGGAGTAATAGTAGGTGAAGTCGAAACCGATCCGGTTATCCAGGAAAGACATTTCCAGGCCTGCCTCAAACGTGTTGGTGAATTCCGGTTTGAGCTCCGGGTTACCTAACAGCGCGGCTCTGGTGACACCGGTGTAGCCTGTTGGCAGCTGCGTATATGGTGCAGAACCAGAGGAAGTGGAGTAAGGCAGTGCATCCTTGCCCATTTGCGCATAAGAAAAGCGCAGCTTGCTTTGGTTGATAAACTCCGGAAGCTCCAGGTGCTGCGAGAAAATGTAACTTATACTTGCCGAAGGGTAGAAGAAGGAGCGGTTATCGCTCGCCAGCGAGGATGTGATGTCGTTGCGACCGGTCAGCGTCAGGAACAGGAAGTCCTTATAGTCTAGGGAAGCCTCCGCGAAAATGCCCATCAGACGGTACTCCAACTCATCCTCAACCGTTGACAGGAACCTGGCGTTCGACAGCCTGAAGTAATCGAACACGGCCAGTTCCTCGCCCATAACCCCGAAACTTTTGGACTGGCGGTCGAGCAGATCGTGGCCGAGGCGCAGGGTTCCGGAGATATCCTCGCCGAAGTCGGTGTTGAGGGTAGCGATGAACGTCGAGTTGATTGCCCTGAACCTGGTGGTATACTCATGTACGAACCCGCGTCCGTTATCTTCCAGCACTTGCTCGTCCGGCACGCCGCGCGGGCCAGGGGCCGTGCGGGTGCGGTCATCACTATACGTATCCAGGCCGATGCGGTAAGTAAAGTTCAGCCAATCCAGGGGATCATAGCCGAAGGTAAGGCCGCCGATAAAGCGGTTCACCTCGTCCTCCATTCTATTCGTTGATGCCGCGTAGATCGGGTTGTCGTTGCCGTAGGTTTTCATGGTGCCGTCCGGCTTCACGTAATCCGTCACATCCCACCGCGGCGACCAGTAGCTGAGCATCTCGTTGAAGCGGTCGGCATTGTAGCGGTCGCCGCCGGAGTTCACGTAGTTAAAGTTACCACCAATGCGTATCCGCTCGCTTATCTTCGCGTCGGCATTCAAACGGGCTGATATGTTCTGGTAATCGGTGAACGGAAGCACGCCTTCGTGGTAAAGGTGGGAGAGGGAGGTGAAGAAGCTAAGGGCCTCGCCGCCGCCGGAGAACGATATGGTGTTCCGAACCTGATGGCCTTTCTCGTAGGCATCCTCAAAATGATTGTAGAGTTCTGCCGGGTGCGTCGGGTCTAGCTGCCTTGCCTCCTCCACGGTTGGTCCCCAGGATGGCCAGAAACTCTCCGGGTCATATTCTCCAGCGTAGCCTTGTGTATAGGTGTCCTGTATCTTCGGAAACTTGTTTACCTCTTCAAAACCAGCAGTAGAGGTGAAGTTAACCCGCATCTCGCCCTGCCTGCCCGACTTCGTGGTGATGACTACCACCCCGTTGGCACCTTGCAGGCCGTAGAGCGCCGTGGCCGCACCCCCGCGCAGGATGTTGATGCTTTCAATGTCATTGGGGTTCAGGTCGGCCAAACGGTTGCTCATGCCCCGCAGCTCGGCCCCATCGCCGAAAGTTGAGGTGGAGTTGTCCATCAGGATGCCATCGATGACAAAGAGCGGCTGGTTAGGCCGGCTGGGGTCGATAGAGTTGATACCCCGTATCTGGATGCTGGAGCCCTGGCCGGGTGCGCCGCCGGTACTGGAGATGGTTACCCCCGCTACCTTGCCTTGCATCGCGTTCAGCACGTTTGGCTGCCGGTTTCGCACCAGCTCCTCCGTCTGTACCTCCTGCGCTGCGTAGCCCAAGGCCTTTTTCTCGCGGGTAATGCCCAAGGCCGTCACCACAACTTCACTTAACTGTTGGGTATCGGTGCTGAGCGTAACATTAATCTGCTGCTGGTTACCCACCCGTACCTCGCGGTCCTGGTAACCCAGGAAGCGGAACTCGAGCACGGCCTCGCTGTCCGGTACCCTTATCTGGTAATTGCCATTCGCATCGGTGGTGGTGCCGGTGGTGGTCCCTTTTATGGTTACGCTAACGCCTGGCAGCGGCATTCCCGCGTCGGCCCCCGTAACCTGGCCACTCACTATGTTGTCTTGGGCCATGGCAGGTGCCCAGCAACACATCAGCAGCAAAACAAGCAGGGTAAAACTGTTTTTCATATGGATCTATGCTTAATGATGATTAGGATATGCAAACCTGCTGGTGCGACAAAGCCTTGCGGGCATTAAGCACCGGCCTACAGAGGGTGAAGCAATAGCCCATGAAGCCCCTAATGTAAGGTGGCACGGCTAAATGAAGGGTGATGTAAGGCAATACCGGGCGGACAAGTATTGTTAATATCTGATTTATACTTGCAATCTTTATACGGTATTTATAGCATGATGACAGAATAAAGTTGCATTTATATTGATATATTTAAGGGTAAGAAGCCAACAGTGGCAGGTTTTGGCTGCACTTACTGTACTTAGCAGCCGTTTGCATGCACCAATCACCCTGAGCGAAAGCTGCCAAAGTGATTAGGGAAATTTAGGTAAGCGCCTGAGGTGCTGGTTTAAATGACCTGTGACAGACGCGGGTTGGCAACAAAGGAAGGGGGCAGAAGCAGAAATAACTGGTGCGGTGTAGTCAAAGCTGGAGAGCTGCGACGGGTTGTGGTATGAACGGTACTATTGCTGCGAGTTTGCCTGCACTTCTTCTGCCGTGAGGCCAAAAATGGGAGGGGTAGCCACATCCAGCAAGTTCAGGTAGATGTACAGCTGTGCCCGGTGATGAACTTCATGCTCCACCATGGCGCGCAGCCACTTCCTGGCCGTAATCTGCACGCCCGCCGGCGTCATGCATTTCCGGTTCAGGTCGCTATCATGCAGGCTTCCAAAGATGGCCATGGACTCCTGGTGCAGCTCCTCAAACAAAGATAGCACCTGCTCATAGCCGTCTGCCAGTTCTTTTCCGCAGCCGTGGTAGCGGCTGGGATTACCCAACACGGTTTCGGCATACATGTAGCGCTCAATGCAGGCAATGTGCCGCACCACATCTGCTATGGTAAATTTGCCTTTCTTGTAGCTCCAGTCCATCTTGTCGGGAGGGATAACCTGAATAATCCGGTTGGTGCGCTCCCGGATACGGGTATAGTAGTCAAGAAAAGACGATACCGATACGATCTCCATAGCTTTAACTTAAGGTGACTTAAACACTGATGCAAAGCTTTGTACTGCAAGTGGATTGGTTGTGTTGCAGGGGCACTGTGGAGATGCCAGCCGGGGTGGGGGTAAGCCTTAGGTGCTGCAGCTCAAGTATTACTACTTGTGGAAGGTATGGAGTAGGTTCCAACGGCATGGGCTACAGGTTCTGCCATGCCTTCGGAATAAATGGTAACCTCGCCCACGGCCAGCCGCTTGCCCAATTTCAGCAGGCGGCACTCCCCAATAATGTCACTATCCGCTGACGGCTTCCGCAGAAAGTTCATACTGAGGTTAGTGGTAACGGTGAGCGGCTCCAGGCCAATCTCCCCTAGTATCGCCACATAAAGCGCCACGTCCGCCACAGCCATCAGCACCGGGCCGGACACAGTGCCTCCAGGCCTTAGCTCATTTATACCGATCTTGTGCCGCACCGTGGCTGCCATAGGCGCAACCTCCTCCACAGTTACCTTGGTCTGCGGAAACTCCCTGGCCAGGAAGTCCGCTAGCTCTTTCTTCAGGCTCATATCATCTAAGGTTTCTCATACTTGCAAAAAAGCCCCACCCAGTATTGGTTTATACTAGTTTTAACCAAACAGGGTGGGACCGTAAAGCAACTCGTGCCTCTAGTAATTGTTATAGTAGCGCGGCACAAGCATGTCTGAAGTGCTCAGGTACTCAAACGGATTCTTCTCGCTCCAGCCGATGTAATCCAAGGTTACCTCTTGCTTGTTGTTGATGTAGAAACGGAACTCCCACACCAGCTTGCTGCCCTCGTGGTAGGTGATGTAGGTGTGGCGGAAGTACCTGTCGCTGCCAGGCAGGTACGCCTCCTCAATCAGGTCGTAGCCGCCCATGTCGCCATACACACCGTTGGGCGGGCTCATGCTGATGATCTCCATTTTGCCCTTGTAATCGTTTTTGTTCTTGATACGGGTGGAGGAGTCCCAGCTTTTGCCCAGGCTCTCGACCATAAAATCAGCGATCTTGTCGTGGCGCTCGTTCTTCAAGTCGGCAAAAATGGTGGTGGCCATATTTTTTGCCTCCTGAATTTTAGCCGCCGATGGCCTTTTGGTAAGGTCGGCCTTTTGCGCAAGGGAGGTGGTGACGGTGGCCAGGAACAGCAATGCAAATAGTAAAGTTGATCTCATAAATAAAGGTTAAGGGAACGATATAAGTGCCTCAGCAGAAACAGTCTGATTCGGTCTTGTTAAAGTTAACATGATTCACGATGCTATAAAACGAGTTGCTGCATCAGCCTTTCCAAGGTCTCCTGCGGGTTGCGGCACAGGCCAGGGTGCACCGGTGATGTCTGCACGATGGTGCTGCGGTTGGCCGTAAGCCAGCGGAAGCGAGAGGCCGTGCCCAGCTGCCCGATGGGCCCGCCTTCTTTCCGGCCGGCGCACACTTTCTCGAATGCTCCTAACCGCTGCTGCAGTTCTTCCATGTCAATGGCAGGGCAGAGGGCGCGCAGGCGGTTTTCATCCAGTACAAACTTTGTCTGCAGAAAGCCCTGCGATGCACAGAGAAGTATAACGCCCACATTCAGAAACTCCTCCCGTTCCACCCGCGGCACCACCCGGATGACGGCGTATTCAAATAAGTGCTTTTCTGGCATGTTGCGCTCCTTTGACAAAGGTTTCAGAATGGGCGAGACGTGTCTCTAAAAACGTGGCGTAGGCTTGCCGGTGCTCCTCGGCCGTGGCAAACGGCGACTCTGCCTCCAGGAGCCAGGCATCCGGAATGGCGGCAAGTATAGCGCGTATCACCTCCGGGGTAAGTATAGTGCGGAACGCCTCGTCCACGGCGTCCAGCTCGGTGGCCAGCGGCAGCAGCACGTGGTCTTTTACCTGCGGGAATGGCCGCTTTGCCTGCTCTTCCCAGTTACTCCAGGAGTGATGGAAGTATAAGGCGGCGCCATGGTCTATAAGCCACAGTTCCTTCTTCCACATGAGCAGGTTGGTGTTGCGGGCGGTGCGGTCCACGTTCAGCACCAGGCTATCGAGCCACACAATTTGCGAGGCCAGCCGAGCGTCGAGCGTCGTCACGACAGGGTCGAAGGTGATGGCGCCCGAGAGGTAGTGCAGCGCCAGGTTTAGCCCCTCGCTGGCGCGCAGCAGGTCCTGTATCTCCTCATCCGGCTCTGTTCTTCCAAAGGCTTCATCGAGGGTGGCAAAAACAATCTCCGGAAGCTTAAAGCCTAGGGCGCGGGCAATCTCACCCACCAACAGCTCGGCGATCAGCACTTTGATACCCTGGC
The DNA here is from genome assembly GCF_029360645.1 of Pontibacter litorisediminis. Lineage (GTDB taxonomy): Bacteria > Bacteroidota > Bacteroidia > Cytophagales > Hymenobacteraceae > Pontibacter > Pontibacter litorisediminis. Next base: position 39,400 of record NZ_JARDUA010000001.1, read on the forward strand.
CGGCACCCCGAAACTTGAGCACGTACATGAACTCGTCATCGGCCTCCACAATGGCAGGTAACGAGCCGCCTTCCCGCAGCGGCGTCACGTAGCGTGTTACCTCCACGGTCCTTATATCTGGTGGATTATACTTCATCATTTCTTTCTTTTGATGCCTTTGCGGTATACGCGGTAAGGGTTTTCTGCATACATACACTGTTTTCGACACGGGCATACTGCCCGTAGTTGGCGATGGTGCCGTAGCCGCTTTTCTGGTAGAGCCGTATGGCCTCCGGCTGTTTTACACCTGTTTCCAGGATGCAGGCAGCAAACCCCAGCTCCCTTGCCCAATGCTCCAACTCCTGCAACACCTGGCCGGCAATGCCTCTACCGCGGTGCTGTTCCCGCACAAACATACGCTTTACCTCCGCAGTATCCGGTTCGTATTCCTTAATGGCGCCACAACCCACGGCCTTTCCATCAAGGTATGCCACCACAACATGCCGGATCTTGTCGAGCTTGTTATATTGGGCATAAAAGGCGTGCTCGTCGCCATCCCGGCGCTGCAGGTCCTGGTCGAGTAGGGCCACCAGCTCCCGGAAGTCGGGGTTATCTGAATCGGTGCGGAGAAGGTTGATCATATTTGGCTACGCTGCTTATACTTTGGATAGGCAAGTATAAGCAGAAATGTGTAAAATGCCGCCAAACCCCAAGGCTGCAGGGTGTAAAGCACGGTTATACGCTCACCTTTTTCCAGGTGCCCCGCCGGAAGAGGCGCCAGCTTACCAGGGCATGGAAGGAGTGGCAAAAAGCGATGGCGATAAACACACCTGTGGAGGCAAAGCCCAAATGCATGGCCAGCAGGTACGCCAACGGAATCTCGATCAGCCACAGCACCACGATGTTGATGAGGGCAGGGGTGCGGGTGTCGCCGGCGCCATTAAAGGCCTGCACCATCACCATGCCCAGCCCAAAGAAGATATAGCCCAGCGTGATGATCCGGAGCGCTTCCGCAGTAATGCCAATCACCTCCGGGTCGTCTGTGAATAAGCGCGACAGCTGCTCGCCAAAGACCAGGTAAACGACCGTGACGGACGCCATAAACACCATGTTGTAGCGGGCCGTAAGCCACACCGCCAGCTCGGCGCGCTTTGCCTTTAGCGCACCTAAATTCTGCCCCACCAGCGTAGCGGCCGCCGACGATAAGCCCCAGGCAGGCAGCAGGGTAAAAATGATGACCCGGAACGCAATGGTGTAGGCGGCCAGTGCATTGCTTCCGAATTCAGCGATGATGCGGGTAAGGAAGATCCAACTGGCGGAGTCGATGAGGTATTGCCCCATGCCCCCGGAGGATAATTTCAGGATGCGGTAGATCACGGAGAGGCTTACCACCAGGTTATCCTTTGTGATCTTTAGGATGTTCCTGCCATTAAACAGGTGGTAGAGCTGATATACCACGCCCAGGCTTCTGCCAATGGAGGTGGCCCAGGCGGCGCCCGCCAGCCCCAGCCCCTCCCAGTTGCCGATGCCGAAGATCAGGAGCGGGTCCAGGATGATGTTGGCGCCATTGGCAAGCCAGAGCGCCCGCATGGCCAGGTGCGGCTGCCCTGCCCCGCGGAAGGCACCGTTGATCAGGAAGAGAAGGATTATGGCCACATTCCCGGCGAAAATGATCTGGGCGTAGCTTAGCCCTTCGTTGATGACCTCCGGTGCGGCGCCCATCAGGGTCAATGTTTCTTCCGCAAAGTAGGTGGCCACGCCACCCATCAGCAGCGAAAGCACCACGCCCGTCACGATCAGCTGAAAAGTAATGCTACCAGCCTCGCGGAAATTCTTCTCGCCAACCCGCCGCGACACCATGGCCGTTGCCGCAATGCTGATGCCCATGCCCACCGAGTAGATGATCATCAGGATAGACTCAGTCAGCCCCACGGTGGCCAGTGCGTTGGCGCCCAGCCGGCCCACAAAGAAAATGTCCACCACCGCGAACAGCGACTCCATCAGCATCTCCAGGATCATGGGGATAGCCAGCAGGATTACGCTGTGCCTGATACCCAGGGTGGTATAATCCTGCTCCTTGCCCTTCACGGCAGACCAGACGAGCTGCATAAAGTTCTGAAAGTTAGCCATAGGAGCACGGGTTGTCTTTATAAACTATCGGATGGCCTTACGGTTTGAGGCGGTACTCATCCACAAAGTGGCTGCTGAGCCTGTACGACACGCCTACCTCTGCCATGACACCGGTAGCTTGCTTCAGGTTAAAGATAACCGGCCGGAGTGCCGCATGGATGTTGAGGTAATGGTTCGTGATAGAGGGGGTGCCATAGTTGATACTTGGCTTGTCTTTGCCCAACTTGACAAGATAACTCAGCACTAGGCCCGGGCTGAACCCCTCCAGTTGTACCCAGTCCTTATCTTCGTTTTCCAGTTTGGGTGTCACGTTTTGTATCGCGTAGGCGAGCTCCACCTGCGCCTTAAATTCGGTACGGTCTTTTACAGCAAAGGCCTTGTTCGCGGCAAGGCCTAAGAGCAGCGTTGGAGGTGCGCTGTTTTGCTCTCTGCTGGAGCTAATGGGGTAGCTCTGTTTTAGCTTGTTGCCGTAGAAGCTCATCACCATGCCGCCGCCAATGCCTTTTTTCCCGGTGTACATCAGGTCCACCTTCATGCCGCCGCCTGGGTGTAGGTACTCTCCTGGCTTGCCAAGGAAAGCGTTGCCCGTCAGCCCAAGAAGCACATCTAACCTTTGGCCGGACTTGTGGATGTATTCAAAATCTTCGTAGGTCGGCTCTTTATACTTTGTTCGAAAGATGCCCTGGTGCTGTATGCTTACCTCCTTTGTCTCATACTTGGGCAACTGGAACTGGAGAAAGTACAGAGCGCTTTCCTTTACGCCATTCACCGTACGAGGATAAAACATGGGCACGCTGGTGGCGGCCTGCTGCAGGCTGTCCAGGATGGCTGCATCGTCTATACCCTTCACATCTTCCAGTACAGGCGTCCCGTCTACATCAATAAAGAATATGAGCTCGATTTCCTTCTCCTGGAGCAGTTCCTGCTGCTCTTTTGAGAAGTTGATTTTGTAGAAGGGCAAAGCAACTTTACCGATTCCTTCTATAGGCTCAGGACCAAAAACAACATTCTCGGTTTGGCCATAACCATGTAATGCACCTAAGCAAAGCGCCAGCGCAACGATTGCAGACTTAAACATCTAATAACTACTAAGCTTAACTTGAGATTGGAGCGCGAAGCTAAGCAGTATTTTTAGAATTTTTAGGTACTATTTCGCTTTAATGAGCAACCGGTTAGGAAGCGAGAACTAAAGTAAGCCTTGGCTTCACCTGCAGATCCCTGATAAGCCTCTACACTACCTACAGCACTGCGATCTTCAGCACCACTTTCCGCACCACCTCTTCTGTTACCATGGCAGCGTGGGCATCATCGGGATAGAAGATCGTGAAGGATCCTGTTGGAACATGGAACCAGTTGTCCGTCTTGTCGGGAAAGAAGGCGGCATCCCGCTCTTCGGTATAGGGGTCGTTTGGTTCGCTGCACAGCGCCAGGTCTTTCCAGCCCATGTGGTCTGTGCCGGAGATGATGTACTGGATATCGATATACTTGCGGTGTACCTCCAGCTTCGCCTCCTGCTTTGTAATCCCTTTGCCTTCCGAAACGATCGCAAGCAGCTGCTTCCCGTTTAGCTCATGCACACCCGTTGGCTCGTTAAGCAGGTCAGTCTCCTGCAGGTAGCGGAAGGCTTGCTCGAAGAGCGGGTGTAGGCAAGTGTAGCGCGTGGCGTTGGTTAGTTTGTCTAGAATCATGTTGAATGTGTTAAGTACAAAAGGGTTACAGGTGGTGTGGACAAGCTATGCTTTCAGGATTTGCCGGCATAAAAAGCGCCAAAAGAAAGTGAATTCTGATCCTTTCCACAGCTGCTACATATATTGAACAAAACGAACAAAACTGCCCTGCATACTTGTTATAGATATTGCTAATTTTGCAGTAAATTAAACCATAAGCATTGATCTACCCAGAAAACTTTGAAATAAAAATCGGCTTTGCACAAGTGCGCGAAATGCTCCTGGACCTATGTCTGAGCCCGCTGGGACGCAACTTTGTAAACCGCATGCAATTCCTGAACCGCCACGACCTGGTAGAGAGGCTGTTGCAACAGACAGACGAATTTAAACAATTGCTGGAGTCGGACGCTGAGATTCCGCTTCAGCACTATTATGACCCGACCACCTCTCTTGACCGTGCGGCCATTGAAGGCACCTACCTGGACGTGACGCAGTTTTTCGAGATCAAGATGTCGTTGCGCACGATCCGTGACTCGCTTCGCTTTATTTCGGAGGCGGAGGAAGGGAAGTACGAGGCACTGAAAGAATTAGGTGCCAACGTGAGCGTAGAGCGCTCGCTGCTGGCTGCTTTGGATAAAGTGGTAGACGACGCCGGCGCCGTCCGCGACGATGCCACTCCGGAGCTGCAGCGCCTGAAGCGGGAGCTGATCGCCCAGCAGGCGGTACTCCGGAAAACGATCAGCTCTATCTTGCGCCACGCCAAAAAAGAAGGTTGGACACCGTCAGACGTGGAGCCAACTATACGTGGCGGCCGCCTGGTGATACCGGTTATCGCCGAGCACAAGCGCCGCATCAAAGGCCTGATCCATGATGAGTCGAACACGGGCCAAACGGTGTACATCGAACCAGAGTCTATTTTTGAGCTTAACAACGACATCAAGGACCTGGAGAATGCGTACCATCGCGAGCTGATCCGTATCCTGATGGGGCTGACGAACACTTTGCGCCACCACATACCGGAGCTTCGCAAAGCTTACCAATACCTGGGGCTGCTGGATTTTATCCGTGCCAAGGCGGCGTTTGCCCGCCGCATAGAGGCCAGCAAGCCGACGCTGCACAAATACCCTCTCATTAACTGGAAGCAGGCTTTCCACCCGCTGCTGTACCTGGCGCACAAGCAGGCAAATAAGCCTACGGTGCCTATGGACCTGGAGCTGAACCGGGAGCAGCGCATCCTGCTTATCTCGGGGCCCAATGCCGGCGGTAAGTCTGTCAGCTTGAAAACTGTGGGCCTGGTGCAGTACATGCTGCAGTGCGGTTTGCTGATTCCGGCCGCGGATGGCTCTGAAGCCGGTATCTTCCATGATATCTTTATTGATATTGGGGATGAGCAGTCGATAGAGAACGACCTGAGTACGTATAGCTCGCACCTGACCAACATGAAGAAGTTTGTTACGGTGGCCGATAAGCGGAGCCTGGTGCTGATAGACGAGTTCGGCACCGGTACGGAGCCTATACTAGGTGGGGCCATTGCCGAGGCGGTGCTGCAGAACCTGAACGACAGCCATGTGTATGGCGTCATCACGACGCACTATACGAACCTGAAGAACTATGCCGAGCGCACACCGGGTATTGTGAACGGTGCCATGCGATACGACCATAAGCACCTGCAGCCGCTATACCAGCTGGAGATCGGTAAGCCAGGTTCATCCTTTGCTATAGAGATCGCGCAGAAAATCGGTCTGCCTAAGCATATTATCGACAGGGCCAGCAAGCTGGTGGGTAAGGATAAGATTCGCTACGACCGTCTGCTGGAAGAGCTGGAGACGGAGAAGCAGGAGCTGGAGAAGAAGACACGTGAGGCGGCCAAGCTGGAAGAGAAACTAAAGCGCCAGGTAAAGGATTATAGCGACCTGAAGAACTTCCTGGAAGATAGCAAGCAGGAGATTATGCGTGAGGCCAAAGGCAAAGCCAAGCTGCTTCTGAAGGATGCAAACCAGAAGATCGAATCCACGATCCAGCAGATCAAGCAGAGCCAGGCCGAGAAAGAGAAAACGAAGGAGGCCAGACGCGAGCTGGAGGAGTTTGCACAGGAGGTGCGTAAAGAGGAGCCCCGCCCGGCGCACAAGCGCATTGCCAACGGAAGTATAAAAGAAGGCGATAACGTGGCGCTGGTAGGGCAGGACTCGATCGGGCAGGTGGTAAGTATAAAAGGTAAAACCGCGGAAGTGCTTTTCGGAGGTCTCAAGACCATTGTGAAGGTAAACAACCTGGAGCGGGTAGAGGGGCAGGTGGCCAAGCAGAAAAAAGCTAAAGCAGAAAGCAACGTTGGTGGCTACAGCCGTGGCATGAACATGACGCAACGCATGGCTGACTTTACCAGTACGCTCGATATCCGCGGCGAGTATGCCGAGAATGCCCTCACGAAAGTGATGAACTTTACCGACGAGGCGCTGATGCTCGGTATTCCGGAGATCAAGATCATACACGGCCGCGGCAACGGGGTGCTGCGCCAGGTGGTGCGCGATTACCTGTACTCAGTTCCGGAGGTGGCCAGCCTGGGTAACGAAGCCGAGGAACGTGGCGGCGACGGCGCTACCCTGGCTGTGCTGAAGTAAGCATGTGTTAGTCGAAACAGCGAAGGCTCCCGAAATTTGGGAGCCTTCGCTGTTTTACTGCCTCGTAAACCTGTATTCGATTCCGCCCTGCAGGTACCATAGCTCGTTCTCCTCCAACTTTGAGATAACTACGGTATACTCATTTCGTGTTCCTTCATCGAATATGATGACCCTTTCATCGTTGCCATATTCCCAGGTTCCATCTACTAATGGGGCACCAGCATATTGGTCCGAGTAAGTGCCGTCTCTATTAAATAGGGAGGTGTATTGCAAAATATCCATCCCCGTTTGTTCTTCATACTCGGCTGAAACGTCTTGACCTAGATAATAGACCGCATTACCAGTCCATTCGCCATTTGTTAGCAGCGATACGTTCGGCGATACATCGTCGTCATCGTCTTTGCAGCTCGTGAAGGCTACCATACACATGGCCGCAAATATTAAATTCAGGAGTTTAAATTTGTGCATAGAGATATACATAAGTATTTTCTTGTTATAAGTATAAATGGCTGAAAGGTTTACGCCTGCTACGATAAAAGATGCGTTTCAGAAACAGCAAAGGCTCCTATAGGTAGGAGCCTTTGCTGTTTCTGATATGAGGAAGAACTTTATCGTTTCAATCGGATCTCTCCTTCAATTGTCATGAAGCCTTCTTCGTCAACCGGAAGATCACCTTCTAAGTACAAATCAGAGGGAGTAAGCTTGTTTACCGTATAGGTGTTTTCATCTTCTGTCCCTTCATCAAGCACAATGGTTTTCTCACTACTGCCAAATTGCCAATCACCAGAAGATATGGTATTTCCGTCAAACTTTATGGTGTAAGAGCCGTCTTTCGCGAAGTTGAACTTTGCACTGCTTATGTCACTTTCAAGAAGCGCTTCTACTTGCGTGGTGACGTTAACGCCCCCGGAGTAAACCTGGTTACCAGTCCATTCACCTCCGGTGAGCATTTCAGTTTTTGATAAATCCTGGTCATCATCTTTATCACAGCTAACCAGTGTCAGCAGGGAAAGGGAGGCGAAGAAAAGCGTAAGGAGTTTAAGTTTGTTCATAAATAAAAAGGTTTTAATATTTAGATGTTGCAAATATATAGGCTCATGTATACTTGCAATGAGAGTTGCACTGTATTTTCTTCTGTGTTATCTATAAAAATGAGATTTAGCAATATAGGGTGAGTTTTTATTGGACTAAAAGCTGGGGCAGGAGACGCAGGGTAAGCGAGGCTATCCAAGCACAGGAAGTATAAAATAACAAAGCCAGCCCTTGAGAGGCTGGCTTTGTTATTTTATACTTCCTGTGAAAGCGTTTAGTCGATGATGTTGAAGAGGCGGTTCCAGCGAACCTTGCTGAACATGCTGCCTTCCGGATTGGTCGACATCCAGATCATCACGGCCTTTCCTACAATGTGGTCTGCCGGTACAAAGCCCCAGTAGCGCGAGTCGAGGGAATTATGGCGGTTGTCGCCCATCATAAAGTAGTAGTTCTGCTTAAAGGTATACTCCTTCACCTCCTGCCCGTCAAGGTAGAGCTTGCCATCACGCACTTCCGCGTTTTCGTTGTGCTCATACTCCAGGATCACACGCTCATAAAACGGCAAGGACTCCGGTGTAATAGCCACCGTGGCGCCTTCCTGTGGTATATAGATGGGACCGTAGAAGTCCTTGTTCCACTTATACTTGCTTGGCACGTGCGGGAAAACGCCAGCTTCAGCCTCACCTGCGGTGCCTTTGTACATGATCACCTCCTTAATGAAGTCCAGCTTGGAGATTTCCTCGGCCATTGCAGGGGTTATGTCTATCACATACCCGTTGTCAAACATCTGCACCTCGCTTAGCCTGATGTCGCGGTCCTGGAAGAACTTGTCGGAAAGCTGCATGGTGGGAATAACCACGTACTTAAACTGCATCTCTTCCGGGTTCTCAATGGCCTGGCCATCGATTAGCACCTGTGCGTCCCGGATCTCCAGCGAGTCGCCGGGCATGCCAATGGCTCGCTTGATGTAGTTGGTGCGCAGGTCAGCGGGGTGCTCATCCTCTGGCGGATAGTTAAAAACCACCACGTCATTGCGCTTTACTTCGGAAAAGCCCGGCAGGCGGTAAGAAGGCAGCTGTATGGCATCGGAGTAGGAGGGGATGTTGGTTCCCCAGATGGTCTGGTGCGTGAGCGGCACCTGCAGCGGCGTCATGGGGGTGCGCGGGCCATAATGCAATTTGCTCACAAAGAGGAAGTCGCCGACCAGCAAGGACTTCTCCATGGATGGGGTAGGAATCGTGTAAGCCTCGAAAGTAGCCCAGCGGATAAGGCTGGCGGCAATTACGGCGAAAAGAATGGCATCGCCCCACTCGCGGGCAAAACTTTTCTTTTTCTTAGGCTCCTTCGTCTCGGGCTTCTTTTCCCAAAATTTTACGTTCATCTGCTAAGCTATGGGTTACAGGTTCAGCATGTCCTTCATGCCGTACACACCTTGGCGGCCTTGCAGCCACGAGGCGGCCATCACGGCGCCATCTGCAAAACCGGCACGGGTGTGGGCAATGTGTCCTAACTCAAGGGTATCCACTTCGGAGGCATAGGTAACAATATGTGTGCCTACTACCTCTGGCTCTCGCTCCGAAGCGATGTTTAATTTAGTTTTTTCTTCGGGATTATCGCTAACCCAGCCGCTTAAATCTTTATAGCTGGCCAGTATACCTTCGGCCGTTGTGATGCCTGTGCCGCTTGGCTTGTCTACCTTCTGCAGGTGGTGCACCTCGCGTATGGCCACACCATACTCATGGTAGTCCTTCATTTTACTGGCGATGTACTCGTTAAAATGGAAGAACAGGTTCACGCCCACGCTAAAGTTGGAGGCGTAAAAGAAAGCCCCATTATTTTCAGCGCAGAGCGCTTTGGCTTCCTCATACTTGTCCAGCCAGCCGGTAGAGCCGGACACAACCGGGATGCCGTTTTTCAGGCAATAGGTGATGTTGCCGAAGGCGGAGTCGGGGTGCGTGAACTCTATGGCTACGTCGGTGTTGGCAGCCGTATAGTTTTGTAGTTCGTGGGCGTTGCTGTGGGTGATTTTGCCGACGATCTGGTGGCCTTTGGCCATGGCTGTCTGCTCAATGGTTTTGCCCATTTTGCCGTAGCCTATCAAAAGAATTCTCATTTGCTGAAACGTGTGAATAGTGTTAGAGACACGCCGGGGGTATAGCTGCCTGGTTGTGACTGGAGATGCATCAGATTTGGCTGCACGCGCAGTGCCAGTTCTTCCCCCACGTCAAACTCCTTCAGGTGGGCATGCACATAGGCCTCTGCGATCTGCAAGGCATAGGCTGCCGCAGAAAGAATTACCGTCAGGTCGCGGTTGCGGCGGTAATAATCGCGGCGGTAGCGCAGGTTGCTCTCGGCATCCCGGCCGTACTGCACATTTAAAGAAGGGTAGTCTGGGTTATTGGCATACTTGTCTACCGTACTGGGGTCACCGTCTGTTCGCTGCAGCAGGGCCTTCCGGTAATCCTGGTAGTTGTTGTTGTTGTCGATGAAGAAGTAGGTTAGCACAGCGCCAGTGCCGTACACGATCGGCAGCTTCCAGTAAGATTTGTTATAAATCTGCCCTGCGCCGGGAAGTACCGCCGCGAAGAGAGCGGCTTTGGCTGGTCTGTCCCACGTGCTCAAAAAGAAACCTTTGCGTTCAGCTGCGGCGGTATCGGCAACGGGAGTAAGCGGCACACGCACCGAGTCGGGGCCAGCGGTTATGACCTGCCCCTGGGTTTGTACCGGGGCAAAGTATAAGACCATGCCCACAAGCCATGCCGCCGCGCTCACTTTCAGCTTCATTCGCCTTAGTAGTTTAGTATTTCCAGGATACGGTTTAATTCATCCACCGACACAAACGGGATTTTGATCTCGCCCTTGCCATCGTTGTTGGCCTTTACCTGTATCTTGGTGCCGAACTGAGAGGTAAGCTTGCTCTCCACTGTTTTCAGCTCCTCCTCATACTTGTTGAACTGCAGTTTTTGTTGCGCATCCGGCTTTTTCTTCGCGTTCTGCAGGTTGCGCACCAGCTCCTCCACCTTCCGCACCGACAGCTCCTTGGCCACCACCTCCTTGAACACATCCAGCTGCTGCTCAATAGTGTCGATGTTGATGAGGGCGCGGGCATGCCCCATGCTGATCACGTTGTCGCGCAGGGCGATCTGGATATCCGGTGGGAGCTTGAGCAGGCGCAGGTAGTTGGTAACGGTCGTGCGCTTTTTGCCCACGCGGTCGCCTAGTTCCTCCTGCTTCAGGCTGCACTCTGTGAGCAGGCGCTGGTAGGAGAGGGCGATCTCGATGGCATTCAGGTTCTCGCGCTGAATGTTCTCGATCAGGGCCATCTCCAGCATCTGCTGGTCGTCTGCCTTGCGGATGTAGGCAGGTATAACGGTAAGGCCGGCAATCTTGGAGGCCTGGTAGCGGCGCTCACCCGATATCAACTGGTAGCTGTTCGGGCCCAGCTGCCTTACCGTGATGGGCTGAATGATGCCCTGTACTTTAATAGACTCTGCCAACTCTTCCAGCGCCGCCTGGTCAAAATGGGTGCGGGGCTGGTAAGGGTTGGTCTGTATGTGGTCAATGGCTATGTCTGCGATGGTATTAACGTCGTTTGTAGTGGATGACTCAGTTTTGCCGGTATACTTGTTGCCCTCCAGAAGAGAGCCAAGGCCGCGGCCGAGGCCGCCTTTACGTTTCGCTGCAGAATTCTTGTTATCAGACATGTACTCTCGTAATTGTTGTTAAGCCAGCGCTACGCTGTTCTTCTCTGCAATCTCGCGCGCCAGGTTCAGGTAGCTCAGGGCACCTTTGCTGTCGGCGTCGTGCAGCAGGGCAGGAATGCCAAAGCTCGGAGACTCGCTCAGCTTCACGTTACGCGGAATGATGGTGTCGAACACCATTTGCTGGAAGTGCGTCTTCACCTCTTCCACCACCTGGTTGCTCAGGCGCAGGCGCACGTCATACATGGTCAGCAGGATTCCCTCAATGGCCAACTCCGTGTTCAGGCGCGACTGGATGATCTTGATCGTGTTCAGGAGCTTGCCCAGGCCTTCGAGTGCAAAATACTCGCACTGCACCGGGATCACCACGGAATCGGCGGCGGTAAGGGAGTTCACTGTGATCAGGCCCAGCGAAGGGGAGCAGTCGATGATAATGTAATCATACTTCTGCTTCAGGTCCTTCAGCGCCTCGCGCATCTTCTCCTCGCGGTTAGGCATGTTGATCATCTCCACCTCGGCACCAACCAGGTCGATGTGCGAGGGGATCAGGTCCAGAAACTCAATGTTAGGCGACTGCAGCACGATCTCCTCAGCCTTCACGTCCTCTACCATGCACTCGTAAATGCTGCTGGTAATAGTGGCCGGGTCAAACCCCAGGCCGGAGGTAGCATTTGCCTGCGGGTCGGCATCCACCAAAAGCGTTTTATATTCCAGGGCTGCCAGGCTTGCTGCAAGGTTAATGGCCGTAGTGGTTTTGCCTACGCCACCTTTCTGGTTGGCAACCGCAATAATTTTTCCCATGCTATACTTATAGTTCAATAGTTTGACCTATCTCCATTAAAATAAGTTCCTTATCTGCCATCTGCGCCACTTCCAAAACCTCCTCCTTGTCGATCTTAATGTAAGGGAAGGTGTCAAAGTGCATTCCAATCACCTTGTCTACCTGCACAAAGTCGGCGGCTATCATGGCATCGTGGATGTCCATGGTGAAGTTATCGCCAATCGGCAGCAAGGCAAAATCCACATCGAACTGCTCCGGTATCAGCTTCATGTCGTAGGTCAGGGCTGTGTCTCCGGCATAATAGAACGTCGTGTCCTCTGTCTCCACCACGAATCCTGCGGCAGTTCCGCCATACGAGCCATCGGGCAGGGAACTGGAATGAACAGCGTTCACCATCTTCACTGTGCCGAAAGGCAGTGTAACCTTACCGCCAGTGTTCATCGGGTGCAGGTTCTCCATACCTTTGGCGCCATACCATTGTACGATCTCGAAGTTAGCCACAATGTTGCTGTTGTTATTCCGTGCAATCTGCTCCGCGTCGTGCACGTGGTCCTGGTGCCCGTGCGAAAGCAGGATATAGTCAGCTTTGATATCGTCTACGTTGATGCTGGATGCTAACTCGTTAGGGGAGATGAAGGGGTCGAACAACACGCGACTCTCTCCGATTTCGAATAAAAAGCAAGACTGGCCGTAGTACGTTATTTTCATAATTTTATCAGAATTAGCTTTTCTATAGCTATGCAAGATAATTTAAACTTCTACAAAGATACACTTTTCTGGCCACTTTTATCGGAACGTTCCACGGCAGTTATCCTTTATTTATCCACATTACTGTAGGTTTTTTATTCGTGTTAATGCCGTGTTTTGGCTATTCCTTTTTTGCCTCAGGCAGGGCAGGAAAGAAAGGCATGAGTAGGGGCGGAGTTTGTAGTTGCTGCTTTACAGGTAACGCATAATCATGATGCTTAGTATAGGCTAGCGTTTGCGCTAGAAGGGGCAAGTTTCCGCCTCTAAATCTTTGTCGGAGGCTAAAGTAAAGATGTAAAATAAAGGCGCTAACTATTTATAGTTAGCGCCTTTATGTTTGCTGTCTAAAGAATCAAAGTCTAGGGTCGATCGGTGTCCTTGTCAGGCTGTGTTGGGTTTGGCCGCTCGTTTCGCGGGTTCAGTTTATCTACCTCTACATCCTGCTTGCGCACCTTGTCCTGGATTTTCTCTGTGTGCTCAGTGGTTTCCTTGTTTAGCCTTACTTCCTCCACTACGCGTGCTTCCTTGTTCACCATAGGGATCTCAGCATGCTCGGTCATGGTCTTCTCACCATCCTTGAAGGTCTGCAGGTCACGCTCATTGGCAGGGCGGTTCACTGGCCTACGTTCCACATTTACATGTTCCTCCCGCAGGCGCAGGTTTTCCTCTACCGGGCGCTCAATAATGCGGCTGCGTATTCTCACGCCGCCGGTCTCTACCTCGCGCTTGCCAACATTCAGGTTTTCCTCTACCACAGGAATGGAGGCCTTAGAGTCTGTCCAGTTACCTTTGCTGGAGGAGGCCATGCCGCGTTGCTGGCTTGCACGCTCGTTCACGTCTATGGCACCAGCCTTGTCCAGAATCTGGCAAACTTTACGGGATTCTTCCTCTGAGGTAGTGTGCACTGTCACTACAGAGCCATTGCGTGCTGCCTCAGAATACATCGCCGACTCGTTACGGTTTCCTAAAAGTGAATTGAAAAAATTGCCTACGCGGCTATCGTTGTCTCTATCTGCTGTGGGCTGCGGTGTGTGGCCGCCTGATTTGTCTCGGGCACCATGCACGGCCACGTCGATTTTATTGCTTGGGATACCTGCTTTCTCTAGTTGCTGCGCAGCCATTTGGGCGTCTACGCCATAGTCGAATATTCCTACTACTGTTTGTTGTTTCATAGTTTATAAAATTTATTTAGTGTGAAAAATAAAGGCAAACCTAGCGTTTAGGCCTGCTTGGAGTTGTTTGGGTGTGGTTTCACCCGCTCAATCGTCACCTCCTCCTTGCGGAGCGGCATCTTTTCTGTGCGGTGAGTTTCCACCTGCTTCTTCGTCACGTGTAGCTCCTCTACCAGCACTAGTTTCTTTTGCACTACCACTTCTTCTTTCAGCACGGAGATGATCATTTTATCGCCCTCGTAGCGCACTGGGGGCGGGGCTTCCTCCACAATCTTATTCATGGCCACCCGTTCCACCTCCACCTCTTCATGCATCGCCGGGATGTCTACGTCTTTCAACTCTTCGTGCACCCGCTTGGAGATGTGCACTTTGGCTGTTTCCACCTCTTTTTTCCCGATCTGCACCTGTTCCTCTATCACCGGAATAGTTCCTCCTTCGCGCTGGGCCAAGGGCTCGTGAGGAGTCCCCACTCCGGCAGCAGAGCTGGTGTTACGGTAGTGCTGCTCAAATTCTGATTTTAGTACTTTATCTTCTGATTTAGCTTTTTTCATAGTTTATAACCATATTAGAATATAGTTTTTCCGATGGAGATTTCGTCTCTCATCCCTAGTAAGTCCTACGGCGTACCCACGGAGTAGTTAGTTTTTTCCCGCTTTTACGGAACATAGCCAAGCTATCGGCAGGGTGAGTATTGTTGGCGAACCTGGCTTAAACTATTGCGAACGGCCACTGATCAGTGGTGGGCAGCATTTCAGGGCAGTGCATAAAAAAGCCGGAGTTGCTGCTCCGGCTCTTTTCTTCTTGCTGGTTATTGGGCCAGCTCTTTTTTGCTGTCTGTGGTCCAGTCCTCATACTTCTTAAAGTAGGCTGCTCCCCAGCGCTCATACCTTGGAATGATATTTTTCTTCAGCCTGCGCTTAAAGTTCTCGTAATCCTTCTGCTGCGGGTCAGACCACAGTACCTCGCTGAGGGCCGTCATCCTCGGGAAGACCATGTACTCTACTTTGGCGGGCGAGCCTATGTACTCAGTCCATACATTGGCCTGTGCCCCCATGATGTACCGGCTCTCCGGTTTGCCCTGAAGCTCGTCCGGCATAGGATTGAAGTTGTACACGGCATCCAGGGGGTTAAAGCCGTGGATGGCAAGGCTATCGTTCGGGTCCTGCGACTGGTAATGGTCAAAGTACATTGGCTTGCCGGGCGTCATGATCACGTGGTGCCCGCGCAGGGCTGCATTTGCCCCGTTTTTACTGTCGGACCAGTTCATGACGATGGCAGTGGAGTCAAGGTCTCCTTCCAGGATCTCATGCCAGCCAATAACCTTTTTGTTTTTAGCGGACAGGTAATCGGACACCTGCTCGATAAAGTAGGTCTGCAGGCCTTTCTCGTCTTTTAGGTTGTGCGTCTTGATGAACTCCTGTGCCTGAGGGCTGGCTTTCCACCACATCTTGCTGCACTCGTCTCCCCCGATGTGGATGTATGGGGAGGGGAACAGGTCGGCCACTTCCTCAAAAACAGTTTGCAGGAACTGGAAGGTCTCCGGCCTCGGCGCCAGCACGTTGTTCTGGCGGTTGTACATGCCCCAGGTGGTAGCCACGTTCCAGGTGGTGTCGGGGTGTGTGCTAAACTCCGGGTAAGCGGCTATGGTGGCGCGGCTGTGACCGGGTATGTCAATCTCTGGAATGATGTTGATTCCCCGCTGTGCGGCATAGGCAATCACTTCGCGGATTTCATCCTGGGTGTAGTAGCCACCGTAGCGGGTGGAGTCGTAGCGGGCGGGCTCGTCCTTAAAATGGCCGATAAGCGTGGCCTCGCGCCAGGAGCCAACGGTGTTAAGCTTCGGGTAACTCTTGATCTCGATGCGCCAGCCCTGGTCGTCGGTCAGGTGCCAGTGGAAGTTGTTGAACTTGTGGAAGGCCAGGTAATCTATATACTTTTTGATGAACGCCAGTGGGAAGATGTGGCGGCTCACATCCAGGTGCATCCCCCTGTAGGCGTACTGTGGGTAATCTTTTATCTCAACTGCCTCCACGCTTAGCCGGTTTTTCTGCTTTAGGGGCAAGAGCTGCAATAAGGTTTGGATGCCGTACACGATGCCGTTCTTATCGCGTGCCTGTAATTTCACGGTTCCGTTTCCGGAGTGCAGCACATACATCTCAGGGCGGGTGGCTGCCACAGAGTCATGGAGTAGCACGATGCCTTCTGGCAAGGATGTACTGTTCGGTAACGTGCTAAGTGCCAGGTCTAGGCCGGTTTGTGCCTTCAACAAATCCTTTAGGTAGGACGCCTGCTGCACAAAAGTGGCATCGTAGTAAATGTGGCTCTTGCCCGTCAGCTTTACAGGTTTCAGGCGCAACGGTGTTACTTGTTGCGGTTTGGGTACAATGTTGGCTGCGCTTTGTGCCTGGCATGCAACCGAAAAGAAGCCAAGGCAGAGCAGGAGCAGCAGTCGGACAGGGTAGTGCTTCATGTTGGGTAATGATGTTGTAACGCGCAAGTATAAGCAATACTTTTGAGGTGCGCACAGCACCCAATGGGTTATTGCTTCTCCGGCGCCTCTGCCTCCACCAACGGGATGACCAGCTCGTGCAACTGCTTGATGACCTGCTGTAGCTTCTCCGGCCCGCCCTGCTGGTGCTTCACCCGCTTCACCTCCTTGCCTTGCTTATAGAAGGTGAGGTAGGAGGAAGGCAGATCTGTGTAAGGCGATAAATAACTGTTATCTAGCGCAGTATAATCCAGGCCCTGAAGGGTAGCTTCTACTTGCTTTAGCTGCTTCTCCGAGAGCTGCAGGCGGAGCGTGTCCTGCACGGGTACATAGCGGAAGCCCTCGTAAAGCACGGTGCCGTCGCTGTAAAAGGTGGCGTTGTAGGTGGGGCAGGTGCCGTAGCAGGGAGTTTTCTGGAAAAGCAGCAGCTTTTGCGGCGGCCCCTGCCGATGGCTGCTTTGCGCACTGCCAGTGGCGCAGTTGCTTAAGACTGCGGTTCCGAGCAGGGTGATGGCGATCAACAAGTATAAGGGCAGAGGCTGCTGCATGCTTCTTTTAGTTCTGTTCCTGCTCCAGTTTACGAAATTTCCCGCCAATAAACTCATAAGCCTCCGGGGTGCAGCTGTTGCATGCTTCGTAATTCACGGCAGAGTCGGGTGGGTTGATGATGAACAGGCGGCTGTCGGCGCTGTAGCTGGCCCCCATGCTGCTCTGCACTTTGTCCAGTACTTTTCCGGTTTCGCGGTCCACTACAAGATGCTGCTGGCAGCCGGTGCCGCAGCCGATGCTGACCACTGTGTACTTCCTGGCAAAGTTTACCCCTTCCTCTAATCCTTTTCGAAGCATGGTGCGGTAGGTGCGGGCATCGTTATGGCTGCTTTCGTCCAGCGGTGCCAGGTTGCCACGGTACATGTCGCTGACATCATAACTGCCGCTGTTCCTGTACTGTTCGGTAGTAATCAGGTAGCGGTTGTACAGGTCTTTGTCTTTGCTGCTGTCGCTGTAAGGAACCGTTAGCGAGTCCTGGGCCAGGTCTTCGGCCAGCTTCGGGTGTGTGCCAGCCAAGCCCTTTTCCTGCTCTGTGCGCTCCTGGCAGCTTGCCAGCAGCAGCAAGAGCAAGTACGGGGTCAGTCGTTTGATGTGTTTCTTCATATATAGTATACATACGCACGTAAGCCGCCTGAAGTATAAATCACAGGTGTGCAGCACGAATTTTGATAGATGTTGTTGGACAAGGCAGGGGCAAAAAAAAACCTTTCCGGTTTAGGAAAGGCTTTTTTTAGTCGAAGCAAGGGGCTTATTTCTTGGCTTTGTTGCGCTTTTGCTGCTCACGGTCTTGTGCCTGACGCATCGCCTCCTGCATACGCTCTGTAAACGATGGGCCGCCTTTTGCCTTTTTCTCCTTAATCTTGTGCTTGTTGTCCTCCAGCTTGGTCCTGATCTTAGACTCATCCACAAAGTAACGGATAGCAGCCTGCTGGCCGAAGGTCACGATGTTGGACACAAAGTAGTAGAACGAAAGGCCGGCAGGGAAGGAGTTCAGTACGAACATGAAGATCACAGGCATCAGGTAGCTGTAAAACTTCATCGGGCCCTGCATAGAGGTGTTGATCTGGTTGTTAGACCAGGTATAAAGTATGGTGGAAGCCGTCATCAGCAGCGTGAACATACTTACGTGGTCGCCATAGAACGGGATGGTGAACGGCAGGCGCATGAACACGTCGTAAGTTGAGAGGTCATCCGCCCAAAGGAAAGCCTCCTGGCGCAGCTCAATAGAGTTCGGGAAGAAGTTGAACATCGCGAACAGAATAGGGATCTGCAGCAGCATAGGGATACAGCCGCTCAGCGGGTTCACACCCATCTCCTGGTACAGCTTCATGGTCTCCATCTGCGTCTTCTGCATGTCGCCCTCGTTGCGCTCCTTGATGGCGTCAATCTCCGGCTTCAGCACCTTCATCTTCGCCATCGACAAGTATGACTTGTAGGTGAGTGGGAAGAGGATGGTCTTGATGTAGAGCACCAGCAGGATGATGATAATGCCATAGTTGCCGATGAAGTTCTCCAGGAAGTCGAAGGCCGGGATTATCACCCACTTGTTTACATAGGAGAAAATACCCCAGCCCAGGTCCAGGTTCTTGTCGAAATCGTGTCCGATGTGCTTGAGGATCTTGTAATCGTTCGGGCCGAAGTAGAACATGAACTCAGCGCCTTCGCCGCTTACTACCTCCTTGGCAGGTATGAACATCTCAGAAGCCATTGTCTTAACCACGGTAGTGTCAGCCGGGTCTACTGAGGAGGTCATGCGGGCGCCGGAGAACTGGCTGCCGGCGATGATGCCGGCCGTAAAGAAGTTCTGCTTGTTGGCCACCCACTTCACCGGCTCGTCCAGCGACATGGTTTCTTTCTCCTCTGAGATGGAAAGGTGGTCAAACCCTTCCTCCACAGTGGCGAAGTTGATGGTAGACTTTGCTCTGTTCTGCTTCAGGTCGCGCTCCAGCTGCTTCAACCGGTCGTTCCAGGTAAAAATCAGCTGCTCGCCTGCCACCTGTTGCTCCAGGCCCTCAAAAGCCAGCCGGTAGCCCAGCATAAAGTTCTCGTCGTAGAGCGTGTACACCTGGTCGATGTACTGGCCGTTGCCGAGGTTGGCCCGGAAGGAGATGGTCTTGCCGGCCTTGCCATCAGCAGTTACTTCCTTTACCTCCGAGGCGGTGAAGTACAGGTCGGAGAGCTGCACTTTCCGGCCGTCTTTTGTCGTGAAGGCAACGTCGGTGTTGCTGCTCTCGCTATCGAACAGGACAAGTGGCTCGCCCTGGTACGTCTTATAGTTTTTCAGCAGCACTTCCTCCACCTGTCCGCCTTTGGTGTTCAGGCTAACACGGATGTTGCCGTTCTCCAGGATGGTGGTGCTGGCCTGGCCGGTAGCGGCTGCGCCAAACGTGCCCAGCGCTGCTACTCTGCGGGCCTGTGCCACCGAGTCTTCTGTTTCCGGAGCGGCAGGGGCTTGCAGCTGCTCTACTTTGGCTGTTTCCTGCACTGCCTGCTGCGCTGGTTGCTCCGTACTCCCGAAAAAGAACGAGTACGCCAGCAGTAGCACGGCAATCAGTCCAAAGCCAATCGCTTGATTTCTGTCCATTTACTCTTTTGTTGTGTTGTGTGTATTGCGCTTATTTAGATTTAGCATAGTTAATGGCCGCCTTCACGAACTTGACGAAGAGCGGGTGAGGGTTCAACACCGTGCTCTTCAGCTCAGGGTGATACTGCGCTGCCACAAACCATGGGTGGTTCTGCAGCTCAATGATTTCTACCAACCCTGTTTCCGGGTTAATGCCTGTGGCTACCATGCCCGCCTCCTCAAAGGCCTGCAGGTACTTGTTGTTGAACTCGTAACGGTGGCGGTGGCGCTCTGAAATTTTAGCCTTGCCGTAAATAGAATAAGCCCTGGAGCCTTTTTTTAGTTCACAAGTGTAGGCTCCCAGGCGCATGGTGCCGCCCATTTGCGTAATTTGTTTCTGGTCTTCCATCATATCGATGACCGGGTGCGGCGTGTCGGCATCCATTTCAGTAGAGGCGGCACCGTCCAGTTTCAGCACGTTGCGGGCAAACTCCACCGCAGCGCACTGCATGCCCAGGCAGATGCCCAGGAATGGGATGCCTTTTTCCCGAACGAAGCGTATCGCCTCCAGCTTTCCCTTGAAGCCGCGCTCGCCGAAGCCTGGGGCCACCAGCACGGCATCCATGCCTTGCAGCAAGCCTGTCACGTTCTCATCGGAGATGTTCTCAGACTGGAACCACTTGATGTTGACTTTGCACTCGTTGGCAGCGCCAGCATGCACAAATGACTCTATAATAGATTTATACGCATCCGGAAGCTCCACATACTTGCCAACCAGGGCAATATTTACCTCAGAGGTAGGGTTCTTCAGGCGGCCCAGGAATTCTTTCCAGGTATCCAGGTTCGGATCGGCCCGGTGCGGCAGCTTCAGTTTGGCGATCACGCGCTCGTCCAGCTTCTCCTTGCGCATCAGCAAGGGCACGTCATAAATCGTCTCCGCGTCAATCGACTCGATCACTGAGTTCTGCTTCACGTTGCAGAAGAGGGCTATTTTCTTGCGCAGGTCTGCCGGGATAGGGTGCTCTGTGCGGCAAACCAGTATATCAGGCTGCACGCCGGCCTCCGAAAGGTCGCGAACCGAGTGCTGCGTTGGCTTCGTCTTCAGCTCGCCGGCCGCTTTCAGGTAAGGCACCAGCGTCAGGTGCACCACGCACGACTCATGCACGCCCAGCTCCCAGCGCAGCTGGCGCACGGCCTCGATGAACGGCAACGACTCAATATCCCCCACACAGCCACCGATTTCCGTAATCACGATGTCGTACTCCCCGGTCTGGCCCAGCAGCAGCATGCGGCGCTTTATCTCGTCCGTGATGTGCGGCACCACCTGCACCGTCTTGCCCAGGTACGCTCCCTCGCGCTCCTGCGTGATGACGTGGTGGTAAATGCGGCCGGTAGTCACGTTGTTCGCCTGCGATGTAGGCACGTTCAGGAAACGCTCGTAGTGGCCCAGGTCCAGGTCGGTTTCGGCGCCATCCTCGGTTACAAAGCACTCGCCATGCTCGTAAGGGTTCAGCGTGCCCGGGTCAATGTTGATGTAAGGGTCAAATTTTTGGATGGTTACAGAGAAACCCCTTGCCTGCAGCAACTTAGCAAGAGATGCGGATATGATGCCTTTTCCGAGGGAGGAGGTTACCCCGCCAGTAACAAAAATATATTTCGTAGCCATAAGTTAGGTTAAACTTTATGGGCTACAAAGGTACTGGATTTATTTGATTAACCTGACATTTCCGGAACAGTTTACCCCGTGTCATATGGATATCTTTCTTAATATTCAAGTGTGATTTCCATGAAAAAGCAGAAAGTATTCAGAAGTCTTAATGTTTCGGCGTCCGGGCCGCGCTTCACTGCTAACGTACTGCACAGGGGCTCTCCGCCAGCCGGAGGAACATACCTGGCAGTGCAAGAGCGGAAGGCGGCGGCACTAGCTATAAACTATGGCTTAACCGCTTGCGTAGGAAATAGCCTCTCCTTGTCGATAACAAAAAAGTATGAACGAAGGCCACCAAAAGTACTTACCCATAGAAGACCATGGGATCATCGGAGACCTGAACACCGTCGCGCTGGTGGGGCTCAACGGCACCATCGACTTCATGTGCTTCCCGTACTTTGACTCGCCCTCCATTTTTGCCTCGCTTCTGGACGCTGAGAAGGGGGGCTGCTTTTCTGTCAGCCCCATCGTCCACGATGGCATCAAGCACAAGCAGCTTTACCTGCCCGATACCAACGTGCTGCTCACCCGCTTTCTGTCGGACAATGGCATCGGGGAGATAACAGACTTCATGCCGGTGGAAGAGCTGGACCAGGGCAGCGAGCTTATCAGAAGGGTATCCTGTGTGCACGGTGACATGGCCTTCCGGATGCACTGCAGCCCGCGCTTTAACTACGCCAAGGCAGCGCATGAGGTAAGCCTGGTAAACGAGAACGAGCTCCTGTTCAGCAGCAGCGGCCCCGACGGGATGGTGATCCGCCTAAAAAGCAGCGTGCCGCTGCAAGTGGAAGGCAGAGACGTGACAGCCACGTTTAGCCTGAAGACAGGGGAGAAGGCGGATTTTATACTTGAGCATGCCACCTGTGACACACCTTCTGCTTACGACCTGGAGCATTTTGTTACCAAGAGCCTCTATGACACGATCGATTACTGGAAAAACTGGGTAGCCAGCTGTAGCTACAGAGGCCGCTGGATGGATATTGTGAGCCGCTCTGCCCTCGTGCTGAAGCTGATGACCTCTCATAAGTACGGATCCATGGTGGCGGCCCCTACTTTTGGGCTGCCCGAGGAGATCGGGGGTGTGCGCAACTGGGATTACCGCTATACCTGGATACGGGATGCCTCCTTTACAGTGTATGCCCTGCTGCGGCTGGGCTACAAGCAGGAGGCCAAGGACTTTGTGGATTGGGTGGACCGCCAGTGCGACGATGTGGGAAGCGCAGGCTATCTGCGGCTGATGTATACTTTGAGCGGGAAGCTGGAGCTGGAAGAAATTAGCCTGGATCACCTGGAGGGGTACAAAGGCTCCAGCCCTGTGCGCATCGGCAACGGAGCCTACGATCAGGTGCAGCTGGATATATATGGAGAGCTTTTAGACTCCGTGTACCTCTACGACAAGTATGGCACCCCGATTTCCTGGGAGTTCTGGAACGACCTTCGCCGGCAGGTGGAGTGGGTGTGCGACAACTGGCACCGCAAGGATGAGGGTATTTGGGAGGTAAGAGGCGGCAAAAAGCATTTCCTGTACTCCAGGATGATGTGCTGGGTGGCCATAGACAGGGCCATGAGGATCGCCAACCATCATTCGTACCCGCTTCCGGCCAGGTGGCGGGAGGAGCGTGATAAGATATTTTTCTCTATACATGAGGAGTTCTGGGACGAGAAGCTGCAGTGCTTTGTGCAGTACAAAGGGGCGGAGACCGTGGATGCAGCCACCTTGCTGATGCCGCTGATACGCTTCATCAGCCCCAAAGACCCCCGCTGGATCTCGACCATGCAGCGCCTGGAGGAGCGGCTGGTGTCTGATGCGCTCGTTTTCCGCTACCGCACCATAGAGTCCTTCGACGGGCTTGCGGGTGGGGAAGGCACTTTCTCGATGTGCACGTTCTGGTACGTGGAGTGCCTGGCAAAATCAGGGCAGGTGGACAAAGCTAGGCTATACTTCGAGAAGATGCTGGGCTATGCCAACCACCTGGGCCTGTATGCTGAAATGCTGGGGCTGAAGGGAGACCACCTGGGCAACTTTCCGCAGGCGTTTACCCACCTGGGGCTTATTAGTGCAGCGCTTAGTATAAACGATGTGCTGGAAGGGCAGGAGAACAAGCGTAAGCTGTAGGTGGTTGTTAGTTGACCGTAATTTGTTGTTCCATGTGCTTTTTTAGATGATCGTGAGGTGTATTTATAGTTTTATACTTCTGAAGTCGTAATCCGCACGCGCTATACTTTCAGATCGCTGTTCACCAAGAGCAAGGCGTCTATCCTTCAACATTGATTTCCCTATACCTCTCTACCTCTTTCTTCCTACCGGCCAATCTGGCACAGTTTGCCCTTTTGGCTTTTTGTTTGCTTTTGCCGTAGCTTTACCAAGGTTGGCAGGCTGCGAAAAGCGGCCGCTGCCCATGTATCACAACATACAAGTATAAATCTGATGACGAAGATAAGATCAACCACCGTGTGCGGTATTTACCATAACGGCGAGGTGGCGCTGGGAGCCGACGGACAGGCCACCATGGACAAGCACATCGCCAAAAGCAACGTGAAGAAGATCCGCAAGTTGCTGGACGGCAAGATCGTAACCGGTTTTGCGGGCTCTACGGCCGATGCCTTCACGCTACTGGAGCGCTTTGAGGAGAAGCTGAACGCTTACCAGCACAACATGAAGCGTGCCGCCATAGAACTGGCCAAGGATTGGCGCAAAGACCAGTACCTGCGGAAGCTGGAGGCCATGATGGTGGTGGCTAACAAAGATGAGCTGCTGATTATTTCGGGCACCGGCGATGTGCTGGAGCCGGACAACCAGATTGCTGCCATTGGTTCCGGTAGCATGTATGCGCATGCTGCCGCTTTGGCACTTAAGAAGCACGCCCCACAGCTGTCGGCAGAGGAAATGGTGCGTGAGGCCCTGAATATCGCGGCCGATATCTGCATCTACACCAACCACAACATCATCATCGAGAAGCCAGCGCAGTAACGTACTGGCTCATTCGGAAGCGTGCACACCGTTCTAACATCCATAAGGCAGCTGTACCCGCTCTCGGAGGGGACCTTTGGGCAGCTCACATCGCTCATGCAGCGGCTGGAGCTGCCCAAAGGCCATATCCTTTTCCGGGAGGGAGAGGTTAGCCACAAGGTGTTCTTTATCGATCAGGGCATTGCCCGCGCCTTTTGCTACCGCAACGACCAGGAAGTAACCTTCTGGTTTGGGGCAGAGGGCGATCTGATTTTCTCCTACTACAGTTATGTGGCGAACCTGCCCGGCTACGAAACCGTGGAGCTGCTGGAGCGCTCGGTGGTGTATGCCGTGGACCTGAACCGCCTGCAGGAACTGTACCTATCCAACATAGAGCTGGCCAACTGGGGCCGCAAGCTGGCCGAGTATGAGTTGATAAAAACAGAGGAACGCTTCATGGCTTTCCAGTTCCAGTCTGCCACGGAGCGGTACAAGGCGCTTCTGAAGCAGAACCCCGAGTTGGTGCAGCGGGTGCAGCTGAACCAGATCGCCTCTTACCTGGGCGTGACGCAGGTTACGCTGAGCCGCATCCGGGCTGAGGTGCGGTGATTTTTTATCATTTGTTAAATTTCTTCCGGCCCATACTTCGGACCTTTGCAAAAGAGATAAAGAAATGGGCTGGATCTACCTTATCATTGCGGGGCTTTTTGAGATCGGGTTTACCACCTGCCTCAAGCTCTCCGACAACTTCACGAACCTGAAGTGGTCGGTGGGGTTCTTCGTTTGCATCTCGGCCAGTTTCTTTCTTCTCAACAAGGCCATACACTCCATCCCGCTGGGCACCGCCTATGCCGTTTGGACAGGAATAGGCGCGGTGGGCACTGTGCTGATGGGCATCCTGCTGTACCGCGAGCCTGCCGATGCCTGGAGGCTGTTTTTCATCTGCCTGCTCATTGGGTCCATCATTGGCCTGAAGCTGGTGTCGCGGTAGGGGCAGGGATGCGGTAGGGGCAGGGATGTTGATTTTAAGCTTATCTTTGCTGCTATGCAGCTTTTTTTAACTTGCCGCGCCTTGTAGGAGTATAAACACGAATCAGTAGATAGTATAAAACAGAGTAACATGAACGTATCAGAATTCTTAAAGAAACACTACAAACACTTTAACGCAGCCTCTCTGATTGATGCCGCCGAAGGATACAAAACACACCTGAACAATGGTGGCAAAATGCTGGTGACGTTGGCTGGTGCCATGTCTACGGCAGAGTTGGGTATTATTTTGGCCGAAATGATTCGTCAGGACAAGGTGCACGCCATCTCCTGTACCGGCGCCAACCTGGAAGAGGACATCTTTAACCTGGTAGCGCATGACTTTTATGAGCGCGTGCCGCATTACCGCGAGCTTTCTGCCGCCGATGAGGAAGAGCTGCTGAGCCGCCACCTGAACCGCGTGACCGATACCTGTATTCCGGAAGAGGAGGCGATGCGCCGCCTGGAGCACACGGTGCTTAAATATTGGGTGAAGGCTGACCAGGAAGGCAAATCCTACTTCCCGCACGAGTTTTTCTACCAGATCCTGCTGAGCGGAGACCTGGAGCAGTATTACCAGATAGACCCGAAGAACAGCTGGATGCTGGAGGCTGCCAAGAAGAACCTGCCGATCATTTGCCCGGGCTGGGAAGACTCAACTTTGGGTAATATCTACGCCGGCCACGTGATCAGCGGCGACATTAAGAATGTGCACACGGTGAAAACCGGTATCCAGTACATGATGGAGCTGGCCGAATGGTATACCCAGACCGCCAAAGAAGAATCCACCATCGGCTTCTTCCAAGTTGGTGGTGGTATTGCCGGCGATTTCCCGATCTGCGTGGTGCCGATGCTGCACCAGGACCTGCAGCGCGATGGGGTTCCGCTTTGGGGATACTTTGCCCAAATATCGGACTCTACCACGAGCTATGGCTCCTACTCGGGGGCGGTGCCGAACGAGAAGATTACCTGGGGCAAGCTGGGTAAGGACACACCAAAGTACATGATCGAGTCGGATGCCACCATCGTGGCGCCGCTGATTTTTGCACTGGTGCTGGATATGTAATCCCTGAAAAAGGAAATATGAAAATGGCTGCAGGAGTAAACCTGCAGCCATTTTTACTTACTGGCCTATGCCTAAGGCCCTAAGCTGGCACCATGTCTTTTTCTTCGCGGTCCCAGTGGCGGTGCTTTTTGATGGCTTCAATAAATCTCTCGGCAAACTCATCGGCGTCTGCGTCGTTGCCGGCTGTTACAACGCCTTTGTCGCTCACCACCTTGCCAGAACTCTCTCCGGCAAAGTCTACCCCCATCACAAACGCTTTCTCCAGCAGCTTCAGGCCATGGCCTGAGGTGGCGATAGACTTGCAGTGCTTAAAGGCTTCGCTGATAAAGTGGAGGGCATCGCCTTCCTGCAGGAGGGCTGCTATACTTTTTTCTCCGTCCGGGATGTAGATCGCGTCAAACATGATGGAGCCGGTGGTCACGTGGTTCTTATCCACCTCCACCTCCTCACCGTTGCTTGCCTTGCGTTTGCCCAGCAGCTTGGAAACGATTTTTACGTGTGCCCCGGCCTCCTGGAGCGCCTGCCTCACCTGCACCAATTCGTTGCAGTCAAAGCCGTCTTCCACTAGTATGGCTACTTTCCTGGACTTGGCGGTCTCAACCTTATCCCTGCGCTCCATACTTACAAAAACAGTATCTTTTACCGATTTGCCTTTCTTCATCTTCTCGCTGGCTTCATTATCCTCATACCGGCCAGTGGACTCCTGATCGAAATTCTGGGGAACCTCCACACCAATGCCTGCGGCCACGCGCTGTGCAAGCTCCATGGACACTTTAGAGAAGTGGCCCACCATACGCTCCCGGATCTCCTTAGACTCCACTTTGCCTAGCTCGAAATGCGCTGCATTCACAATGTGCTGCTTCTCTGGAGCCGTCATGGAATTCCAGAACAAAGTGGCCTGGCTGTAGTGGTCGCCGAAGCTGGCGCTGCGGGCACGTATCTTGTGCCCTTCTACCTTCTCGGTGTAGTGCACGAAGGCGCCTTCGCTTTCAGGGGCCATTTTGGGAGAGCCGCCGCCCAGCGAGTTTGGCCAGTAATTCGCCTTGCCTTTGTCTATGGTGTAGCGCATGAACCCGGCTCCCTGGTTGTTGTTTACCGGAACCACCGGCCGGTTGATCGGCAGCTCGGTGAAGTTGGCGCTGTTAAAGCGGTTCAGCTGGGTGTCCACGTAAGAAAAGAGGCGGCCCTGCAGCAGCGGGTCGTTGGTAACGTCTATGCCCGGCACCAGGTTGCCCGGGTGGAAAGCCACCTGCTCGGTTTCGGCGAAGAAATTGTCCGGGTTGCGGTTCAGGGTCATCAGTCCCACGGGCCTTAGTGGCACGAGCTCCTCCGGTATAAGCTTGGTCGCGTCCAGCAGGTCGAAATCATACTTAAACTCATCCTCTTCCGGCACCAGCTGCACGTTCAGCTCAAACTCAGGGTAGTCACCCATTTCAATGGCCTCCCAAAGGTCGCGGCGAAGCCAATCGGGGTCTTTACCGGCCAGCTTCTGCGCCTCGTCCCAAAGCAGGGAGTGTACTCCCAGCTTCGGCTTCCAGTGGAATTTCACAAAAGTGCCTTTTCCGGCTTCGTTCACAAAGCGGAAGGTATGCACCCCAAAGCCGTCCATCATCCGGAAGCTGCGGGGGATGGCCCTGTCGGAGAGTACCCACATGATCATGTGGTTTAACTCGGGCATAAGCGAGGCAAAATCCCAGAATGTGTCGTGCGCGGCAGAAGCCTGCGGCATCTCGTTGTCGGGCATCGGCTTGATGGCGTGCACCAGGTCCGGGAACTTGTTGGCATCCTGAATGAAGAAAACAGGCATATTATTGCCAACCAGGTCATAGTTCCCTTCTTCTGTAAAGAACTTAGTGGCAAACCCCCGCACGTCGCGTACGGTGTCGGCAGAGCCTCTGGAGCCTACTACGGTGGAGAAGCGGACGAACACCGGCGTCTTTGTGGCGGGGTTGGTTAAGAATTTTGCCTTTGTGAATTCCTTGAGCGAATCATCGTATGGCTGAAAGAAGCCATAAGCGCCCGAGCCTCTGGCATGCACCACACGCTCTGGCATCGACTCGTGGTCGAAGTGGGTCATTCGCTCCCGGAAATGAAAATCCTCCAGCAGTGTGGGGCCTCTGGAGCCGGCTTTAAGGGAGTCCTCGGAGTGGCCAATCCGCACACCTTGCTCTGTGGTGAGATACTGCTCTGAGTTGTCTCTCCTGAAATCATCCAGCTGCCTGTTCTTGCTGTCTTCATCCACCATTCTATTGTGCGTGCGCTCATGATGCTCGCCTGTGTTCTTGTTGCCTTTCATAGTTGTTTTTATACTTCGTTAAAACTTAGAATTGTTGTGGGTGCTACCAGAGGTGGCGAGAGCATGTTTGGCCTCGTGTACGGCGCCATGCGTGCCGCATGCCCGCTAGAAATTACGGAGACAAATAGGAGTGTGTTGGATTTTTTAAACCCAAAACGATATTAAAATAAGATTAAAATTAGCTTATTCCGGGATAATGAAAGGCGAAGCTCGGAGGCAGCACCCGCACCTGGAGCGGAGAAATCAGACAGATAGGGTTCAGGCGTAAACTTAGAAGATGGGGTATTGAAAAGTTACTGCTGGGGAGCCTCTAGAACAGGTGACGGCGTGCGTTGCACTTTAAAAAGGGAGTGGGGGCAAAGGCGGCTGCCCGATCAGGGGAAAATATTCGAGGGGCCTCGCCCTAAAAGATAAGCTCCGGCCTGCCGAAACGGAATTCCTCGTCTTTCAGGTAATACTCACCGCATTTCTGCAGGATCGTGAGGTTGTCTAGCGTTATCTCCCAGTTAAAGTTAAACTGGCACAGGTAGGAGAGTACCGGGCCAAGCAACTCAGGCGTGGTGTCGCCAAGGGCGAGGGTAATGTGGGGCAGCCAGAGGTTCGTGTTATAGTACACTCCCATCTCAGTGCTCATCTCGGAGATGTCGCGGTGCAGGCGGCTGTGCAACTGGTTTAGCGGGGGGGTGCGCAGCACCGGGATGTAGATGACGGGGTTCTCGCCGGGGAAAATACCCAGGCCCGTGGTGCGTATAGAGAAATCCTGTACTTCCAGGCAGGTTTGCTCCAGGTACTGCTTTAGCTCCTCCATATCCGGAACCTCAGCCGTTAGCAGCGTCAGGTGCGGGTAAGGCGTGATTTTAACACCATTAAGGCCGAATTTTCTTTCAAGTTTTTCGGTTAGCTCCGTAACGCGCTCCGAGGTTTGCTTGTCCAAAAGCGAGGCAATCGCGATCATATAGTAAAGCTTTCAGTACATCAATCAGCCATACCTGTCCAGGCGGCAATGTGCATAAATTATCTAAACGGCACCCCTTCGTAATGGTTTACCTGCCGCGCAGTAATGTTCTCGTGTGCGGCCTGGCGGCAAGGCCAGGGCAGCAGTTCGGGATTCATGCACAACACAAGCAGCAAAAGTACAGGATGTTCCATTCATAAACAATTGCTGCTATGCATGCAGAATGCGCACTATTTCTGCCTTCCGGATGTTTTCATCTCACCCGTAAAATTAAGTACCTTTGCTTCTTAAAGTAAACCGGATCGCATGATTTCCATCAATAACCTGAACTTCCACTTCGGCAGCCGCATCATGTATGAGGATGCCAGCCTGCATATCAAACCAAAAGATAAGATTGGCCTGATCGGCCTGAACGGCACAGGCAAGTCTACTTTGCTGCGCCTGATCGTGGGCGAGTACACCCCCGACAGCGGCAGCATCCAGATGAGCAAAGACACCACCCTGGGGTTCCTGAACCAGGACTTACTGAGCTATGAGACCCATGAAAGTATACTTGCCGTGGCTATGCAGGCGTTTGGCGAGGCGTTGAGCCTGCAGGCCGAGATCGACAAGGTGCTGGTGGAGTTTGAGAATAACTTTCATGATGATCTGGTAGACAGGCTCGCGACCCTCCAGGAGCGCTTTGAGGCGCTGGGCGGCTATACCATGCAGGCTGAGGCCGAAGCCATACTGGAAGGACTCGGTTTTACCACCGAGGAGCTGCAGCAACCCCTGAAATCCTTCTCCGGAGGTTGGCGCATGCGCGTGATGCTGGCCAAGATACTGTTGCAGAAGCCGTCGCTGCTCCTGCTCGACGAGCCTACCAACCACCTGGACTTACCTTCCATCAAGTGGCTGGAGTCTTACCTGGAGCGCTATGAGGGGGCCGTGGTGATTGTCTCACACGACCGCGAGTTCCTGGACCGCACCACCAACATGACCGTGGAGGTATCGGGCGGAAAGCTGAACGCTTACGCCGGTAACTACAGCTTCTACGTGGAGGAGAAGGAGCTGCGCAACGAGATACAGAAAGGGGCTTTTGAAAACCAGCAGGCGCAGATCAGGCAGGCAGAGCGTTTTATCGAGCGCTTTAAGGCCAAGGCCACCAAAGCCAAGCAGGCGCAGAGCCGCCAGAAAATGCTGGACCGCATGGAACGCATTGATGACGTGGCTCCTGATGCGGCCAAAGTGAACTTCAGCTTTAAGTTTAATACCCAGCCGGGCCGCCACATCCTGCGCCTTGAGCACATGAGCAAGGCCTATGGTGAGAAGGTGATTTTCCGGGACACTAACGTGCATATTGAGCGCGGCGATAAAATAGCCCTGGTTGGCGCCAACGGTAAAGGTAAATCTACGCTTCTGCGCATTATAGCCGGCACCGAGCCGATAAAAGGCAAGCGGGAGCTGGGGCATAACGTGATCCTGTCCTTTTACGCACAGCACCAGCTGGAGTCGTTGAACGTGGAGAACGACATGCTGACGGAGCTGCAGCAGGCTGGTTCCGGCAAAACAGAGGTAGAGCTGCGTACACTGCTGGGCTCTTTCCTCTTTACCGGGGATGAGGTCTTTAAAAAGATCAAGGTGCTGTCGGGGGGCGAGAAGAGCCGGGTGGCCTTGGCCAAAACGCTTATTTCGGAGGCCAATTTCCTGATGCTCGACGAACCTACCAACCACCTCGACATGCAGTCGGTTAACATCCTGATTCAGGCGTTGGAGCAGTATGAGGGCACGTTTGTGGTGATCTCCCACGACCGCTACTTTGTAGAGAACGTGGCTACCAAGATCTGGTATATTGAGGACTATCAGCTGAAGGAGTATCCAGGCACCTACCATGAGTATGAGGCGTTTCAGGAAAAACGTGAGCGCGAGGCAAAGAGAGATGCGGCCGCCGCACCGACACCTGCCAAGGCCGAGAAACAGCCACGGGAGAAAAGCGAGTTTTCACAGCTCTCTAACCAACTGAAGCAGGTGAACAGGCAGGTGAACGAAGTGGAAAAGGAGGTAGGGGAGCTGGAGCAAAAGCTGGCAGCACAGGAAAAGCATTTGGCAGACCCACAGGTATTTGGCGATGTGGAGAAGTTGCAAAAAGCGACAAAGGACTTCGAAAATTTAAAGTATAAGTTGGATAAAAAACAGGAAGAGTGGGAGCGCCTAATGCTGGAGGCTGAGGAAATTGAGACAAAACTTGCTGACTAATCCCTCTTTAAATACTCGCTACAATAGCCCCTGAAGGTATTAGGCCTCAGGGGCTTTTTTATTCGTTTAAATTCAGTGCAATTATGTTGTTACTATAGTGTTAATTTTTTGTAACCTTTTGGTTAAGTATTAATATAACACTATTATATATTGATTATAACCATGGCTATGAAAGAAACTATACCAACTATTGACGTTAATACCACGGATATACCCAGATTTGATGAAACAGAAGGCTTAAGCTTTAAATTTAAGGGAAGGAAGTACCTGAGCTGGCTCTACAGGGCTGCTTTTGTGCTGGTTGTGCTCAACCTTATCGCCATAGCCTCTAAGTTTTATACTGATCACCCAAACGCCTGGGGCATTATCCCGCAGTTCGAGCTCGATAACGAACGAAATATCCCAACCTATTTCTCCTCATTTATCCTTTTACTCTCGTCTGCCTTGCTCTTTGTCGTGTCGGTACTGAAGCAAAGGCAGTTCAGCAGGTATACTTGGCACTGGCGGCTACTTGCCATCGTCTTTTTATACATGAGCGTGGATGAGTCGGCCGGGGTGCACGAGATGCTGATCTACCCGCTCCGCGATAACTTTCAGTTTGGAGGCATCTTTTACTTTTCCTGGGTGATAGTGGGAGCGGTGCTGGTGCTGGGGCTTGGTTTATACTACCTGCGCTTTCTCCTTGCCCTGGAGCCGCCACTCAAAATGGGGTTATTGTTAGCAGGCGCCTTGTATGTAGGCGGAGCTTTAGGTGTGGAGCTACTTGGGGGCTATTATGCAGATACTTATGGGCTGGATAACTTTACCTATGGCCTCATTACCACGGCAGAGGAGACGCTTGAAATTTTAGGTGTTCTAACCCTGCTGAACGTGCTTTACAATTACCTGGAGCGGCAGCTTTCTTCCGTGCGTCTCAACCTGCGACCTACCGCCGCCGCGGCCGACTTTTCTAGGGAGCCGACGCCCAAACTGCATGTTTCGCGGCAGCTAGAGAAACTTAATTGAGCTTTTACCTGAAGAATTCTGGTAAAGCAATTTTTACTAGATAATTGTAGTCTCTCTATGTGCTTAAGTATAGCGCGTGGAGAGACTACAGTTATAGACGCTGTTTGTTTTGCTTTTAGTTTAGAGGTAAAAAATTTTTGCTAGCGGGCAGATTTTCAGGATATTGCCTTAGCTCATGTAGTGCCATCAAAAGCATTGCTGGTGTTTTAAAGGAGGTTAGTCGCTGGCTTAATTTACAAGTATAAGCACACATAGCGGCGGTAAAACTATGGTTTGGCTTGACGCGAAGGAGGCGGGAAGGGGGATTGACTCGCTTGCATGCTGCATCCAATGCGCGTCTTTAGAATATAGCACCGGTTCATACTTCTCCTTGGCCTCAGGCAGTATATACTCCAGCTCCATCTCAGAAAGGTTAAAGAGGCAGAGCAGTTGTTGCTGCCCCCCTTCGCTTTTCCGGCCGAGCACAAACCCCTGCTGGCCCAGCGCCTGAGCCCACACACTGTCTTTATTGAAACACTGCAGAGCTGGCATCCGTTGGCGTAGCCTGATCAGGGCCTGGTGCCATTGGAGTAACTGCAGGTGCTTTCCAGTTCCCCGCTTTTCCCACTTGAGTTTAGAGTCCTCGTAGGTTTGTTCAGCCTGAGGGTTTGGTGGCTCGCCTTCCCATTTGT
Organism: Pontibacter litorisediminis; assembly: GCF_029360645.1. GTDB lineage: Bacteria > Bacteroidota > Bacteroidia > Cytophagales > Hymenobacteraceae > Pontibacter > Pontibacter litorisediminis. The sequence continues at coordinate 72,739 of NZ_JARDUA010000001.1, forward strand.
AACTGGAAAATTCTTCTTTTCGCCCTTCCTGCACCGCCTTGATCAACTGCGCATCGGAGTGGCTCACAAAGTATAGGAACGGCGCCTCCTCGCCATACTCTTCTCCCATAAACAGCATCGGGATGTACGGGGAGAGCAGGAGGGCAGCGGCCGACAGCTTAAGGCGCTCGAAATCCACCAGCTTGCTCATGCGTTCACCCAGCACGCGGTTCCCGACCTGGTCATGGTTTTGAGTGAAAACGATGAACCTGTCTCCTAGCAGGGATGCCGAAGAGGCGCCGAATCTTTTCTTGCGGAACTTGACGTACTCGCCGCTGTGCACAAAGCCATCGGTATAGGCTTTAACCAACTGCTGCATCTGGCCAAAGTCCTCATAGAATTTAAGTCCTTCCTTATCCAGCAGCACATACAAAGCATGATGAAAATCATCGAGCCATTGGGCCCTGAATCCAAAGCCTCCTGTCTCCGGAGGCTGTACCACGCGCGGGTCGTTCAGGTCGCTTTCGGCTATCAGGTAAAAAGGGCGGCCAAGCTCGTCCGATGCCTGCCTTGTTTTTTGCGCGAGCAGTTCCCAGATGGAGGTGGCGCTTTGGTCGAAAATCGTGTGGATGGCATCGAGCCGGAGCCCGTCAATGTGGAAGTGTCGGAGCCAGTACAGGGGATTGTCTGAGATATAGGAGCGCACCCCATCCGAGTAGGCCCCATCGTAGTTAATGGCTTTGCCCCAGGGTGTTTTATACTTATCCGTAAAGTATGGCCCATACTTCTCCAGGTAGTTGCCCTCCGGGCCCAGGTGGTTGTACACCACATCCAGCAGCACGGCCATCCCTTTGCTGTGGCAGACATCCACCAGCCGCTTCAGTCCATTGGGGCCACCGTAGGAGTGCTGCACGGCGTACGGAAAAACACCGTCGTAGCCCCAGTTGCGGCTGCCGGGGAACTGGGCCACCGGCATAATCTCAAGCGTATTGATGCCCGTTTCTTTCAGCGCATCCAGCCGCGGAATAATTGCCTCGAAGGTGCCTTCCGGTGTGAAGGTGCCCACATGAAGCTCATAGATCACCATCTCCTGGAGCGGCAGGTTTTTCCAGTCTTTGTCTGTCCACGTAAAGGAGGTGTGGTCTACTACCTCAGAGGGGCCATGTACCCCTTCGGGCTGGTAAAAGGAGGCTGGATCCGGAAAGTCGCCTGCTCCGTCCGGGTTAAAATAATAGCGGGTGCCGGGCTCCACATCGTTCACCTCTGCGCTGAAGTAGCCCCACGCATCTTGCTCCAGCCGTACTTCGCGCTCGCGTGGGTGCACCAGGTGCAGCGCTATGCTCTTTTTTTCCGGTGCCCACACGGTAAAGCGGCAGCGGCCCTTGCCTTGCGGTACGGCGCCAACGGGTGTCATCCACTCCTGCATAAAAGTAAAAACAATTAGGAAGCCCTTATTTTAACTCTATCAGCAGACCCTCGTCGCCGTACAGGCTGATGCTTCCCCCCACCTGCTGCCCCTCGCGCTCCGGAACGGTAGCCAGCACCACGCTGCCTTTGTAGTTTTGGTGCTCCTGCCGGAATATGCAAGGTTTATGGCTTAGGTTTAGCACCACCAGGTACCGCTTGCTGTCGCTCTTCCTTATAAAAGCTACCAAGGGGCCGCTGGTGATGACCGGTACATAGTCGCCGACATGCAGTGCCGGCTCCTGCTGCCGCATCCGTAGCAGGCGGCGGTAGAACGAGAGCATGGAGAACTCATTCTCCTTTTGGGCAGCCACGTTCAGGCGCTTGTAGTTCTCTGCTAGGGGCAACCACGGCTCACCGTCCGTAAAGCCGGCGTTTTCACTGCTGTCCCACTGCATCGGGGTACGGGCGGGGTCGCGGCTCAGGTCCTTGTCGGGCATGTTGAGCCCCTGTGGGTCCTTTATCTTATCCGGCGGAATGGGCACGTCGCGCATACCCAACTCATCGCCATAGTATAAGGTTGGCGTACCGCGCAGCGTGAGCAACAGCATGGCAGCTATTCTTGCCTGTGCCTGGCCGATACGGCTGGTAATGCGTGGCTGGTCGTGGTTTCCTATCACCCAGTTTGGCCAGCCATCCTCGGGCAGGGCGCCCTCATACTCATCTATGTGCGAGCTGATGCTGCGGGCATCCCAATCCATGGTGATGAGTGTGAAATTGAAAGGCAGATGAGTGCCACTGTTCTCGTGCCCGTAGTAGGTGACGAGGCGGTGCACAGGCAGGTAAATCTCCCCAATAAGCACACGCTCCTCGTACTCATCGGTAACCTGGCGCATTTTGGCCACAATGTCGTGCACCTCCGGCTGATCGGTGGAGTAGGCGGGGATCAACTGCTCATAGGTAGCCTGGTGCGTTTTATAGTCGGGGTTGGTGGGATTGTCGCGCAGGTGCTTGTCTTTGATCATGTGCCACATCACATCCACCCTGAAGCCGTCCACGCCTTTGTCCAGCCAAAAGCGCATAGCATTAAACATGGCTTCCTGCACCTCCGGGTTGCGCCAATTCAGGTCAGGCTGCTCCTTCAGGAAAGCGTGGTAATAGTACTGCTCTGTTTTCTCATCCCACTCCCAGCCACTGCCGCCGAACACGCTTAGCCAGTTGTTTGGCTCAGATCCGTCTTCCTTCGCGTCTTGCCAAATGTACCAGTCCCGTTTCGGGTTATCGCGGGAGGAGCGGGACTCCAGGAACCAAGGGTGCTCGCTGGAAGTATGGTTGGGCACCAAGTCGAGGATTAGCTTCATGTCACGGTTGTGCACCTCCTCCAGCAGTTGTTCAAAATCCTGCATGGTACCGAATAGCGGGTGGATGCCACAGTAGTCAGAAATGTCGTAGCCGAAGTCAGCCATAGGAGAAGGGAAGATAGGGGACACCCAGACAGCTTTGACTCCCAGCCACTTCAGATAATCCAGCCTGCTGATGATGCCCTGCAGGTCTCCAACGCCATCGCCGTTAGAGTCTTGAAAGGACCGAGGGTATATTTGATAAACCACCCCTGACTGCCACCAGAGGTACTTTTGCTCTTGCTTCATAGTTGCGTGTTTATGTGCGGGCTTCTGTTTCAGTTAGGTTTCTACGCAACACAGCTTCTCGGGATGTGTAATTGGCCGGGATAGCGCTTAAGCAAAGGAAGCGAACGGCCCGACGCCGCTGGAAGGACCAGAGGAATTACGTAGCATGGTACAAGAACTACAGGAATAGGAGTGTGATTTTAAAAATTTTTTATTGAAAAAAGGGGAGGTGGTTTAGTGCTGCTTCAGGAAAGGTGCTCTTAAATTGTACTTTGAACTATGAGGCGCAATAATTTAATATAACCTATTTGTGTTGATTTAAAACTCTATATATTTGTATTCTAATTTACCGCTTTACTAAAATATAAAGCATCGGTTCAAATCTAAGCTAACAACAAACACACATAAACCAGTAAAACCGCCTTTTTATGAAAACACTTTTACCAAAGCTTCTCCTGTTCATTTTTGCAGTTGCTTTCTTCTCCTCTTGCCAGAAGACGTACTGCCCGGCTTATGCCAGCCACAGAGACACGCCCCTCCACAAGCCGACTTTCCTGAAGGATCAGGCCCGTAGATAGAGGGTTTAACTTATGCGGTGTCGCTAGAGGGCACCAGGGGAACAACACACAACAACGCCATACCTTAAGAAGGTATGGCGTTGTTGTTTTCTGCAGTGGGTGCGATAAACTTGCTCCGTGGCAGGCAGGTTTGGCTGAGGCTTCGGTTGCCTTCTCCTATGCGGTCTGGTTCCAAGATTGTCTAACTATGCGGCTCGCGCAGCTCCTGGCAACGCAGTTGCAGCTCAGAGCACCCTGCCTTATACGAACCACCTGTAGGTTGTGGCAATGAGGTAATGGGGATCTTGGTTGCAGAGGCCGGAAGAGGGGGAAAAGAAAAAGGCTTGCGAGTATAAACTCGCAAGCCTTATCTGGTAGTAGCGGGGAGCAGAATCGAACTGCCGACCTCAGGGTTATGAATCCTGCGCTCTAACCATCTGAGCTACCCCGCCGAATTGTGGTGCAAATATAAGGGGTTCAATTTTAAATAAACAAGCATCTGTTCAGAAAAAAAATATTTTGTTTTGCAGATATATATAATTTGAAGAATTAATGCTATACTTACTCAGACACTTACAATACCCCTATGACGAGAGACACGAAGCTGAAATTTGTGCGCGAGTACCCTATCAACGCGTCTGCTAAACTGCTTTACCCTTACCTGAGCACGCCCGGCGGCCTTTCGCAGTGGTTTTGCGACGATGCAAGGGTGGATGAGGACAACGTGTTCAACTTCATTTGGGACGGGCGCAACCACTATGCCGAGATGACCGGCCATCGCACGAACAAATCGGTGCGCTTCCTGTTCCTGACTGACGAGAAGCGGCACACATCTGATGCCCCTTACATCGATTTTCACATCGAATCGAGTGAGCTGACGCAGGAGCAGTTCCTGAAAGTGGTGGACTACTCGAACGAAGACAGCGAAGAGGAACTGGAGGAGTTGTGGGACAATCTGCTGCAAAATCTGCGGGAAATAGTAGGAGGGTAGCGCGTTTGCTGGAGTAAAGCGTATCTTTGCACGGTAATTGCTAGCTAAGCATAGTTCTAAATGGCTGTGCATGGTTGCTGCCGCCCATTATTTGCGCATGAAGAAACTTGATAAGCTAATACTCCGGGAGTTTTTCGGCCCGTTTTTGTTAACCTTTGCTGTGGTGGAGTTTATCCTCCTGACCCAGTACATGCTAAAGTACCTCGATGAGCTGGTGGGGAAGGACCTGGGCGCAGAAGTGTTTGGCGAGCTTCTTTTTTACTTTAGTATCAACATGGCGCCGGTGGCCCTGCCGCTGGCTGTACTGCTGTCCTCGCTCATGACCTTTGGCTCGCTGGGCGAGCACCACGAGCTTACCGCCATTAAAACCTCCGGTATTGCCCTTACCCGCATCCTGCGGCCGGTGCTGCTTGTAGTAGGCCTTATAACAGTTGGCGCTTTTTTCTTCAATAACTACGTTGTGCCTAAGGCTAACCTGAAAGCTTATAGCCTGCTTTGGGATATCCGCCAGAAGAAGCCTGCCATGAACTTTAAGGAGGGGGCTTTCTACAACGGTATCCCGGGTTACAGCATAAAGGTGAACCAGAAGATGAACGACGGGCAGACCCTGCGCGACGTGATGATCTACGACCACACCAAAGGCGGCAACAACACCACGGTGATACTGGCCGACTCTGGAGAGATGTACCTGGACTACAACGATACCTACCTGGTGCTGGAGCTGTTCCGTGGCAACACCTACGTGGACCAGAATTCCTCCTCCTTCCGGAATTCCAACGAGCAGTTCGTGCGGCAGGAGTTCGACAAAAGCAAGCTCATGCTGAGCATGGCCTCCTTCAACTTCGACCGCACGCGGGAGGAGCTGTTCTCCGACAACAAAATGATGAAGAACATACAGGAGCTAAGCGTGGTGACGGACTCGTTGCGGCGCCACAGCCAGCGGGAGAAGCAGCTGTATGCACCCAACGTGGATCCTTTCTACATGTACTTCAAGGCCGATACCGGAGAGGTGAAGAATGGCTTGCGCCTGCAGGGGAAGAAGATTGAGAAGAAGCTGCCGGAGCCAACAGCCGAAGTGCTGGTGCTGGCTACCAATAAGGCCCGCAATATTAAGAGCTTTACCAGCAGCTATGTAGAGCGCGTGCGCAACACGGTGCGGGAGTCTAACAACTATGAAGTGGAGATATGGCGCAAGTACACGCAGTCGGCCTCTATCATCATCATGTTCCTGATCGGTGCGCCACTGGGTGCTATCATTAAAAAAGGAGGCTTGGGCGTGCCGGTGGTTATCTCCATTATCTTCTTTATCACCATGTATGTCATGTCTATACTTGGGGAGAAGTGGGCGCGGGAGGGTATGGTGTCTGTCGGAGCCGGCATGTGGGCGGCCAACCTGATCCTTTTGCCGATAGGGCTCTTCTTCTTATACCAGGCCCGCAACGACTCCAGCCTGCTGGAGATGGACTTCTGGCGCAAGCTCATGGCGCGCCTCCGCCGGAATAAACTGTAAAACCACTATATAAAGATTCGGCAAAAGTTTTTTTTGTAAAAGTAAATTATATACCTTTGTGGCTTGTATAGCAAGCTTTGCAAGATAAAAACAGATTGATATTTTTACGATGAGATTAACCACTGAAGCGAAACAAGAGATTTTCGAAAAGCACGGTTTCAACAAGTCAAAATCTGATACAGGTTCTCCTGAGGCTCAGATAGCGCTGTTCACGACACGTATCGCGGACCTGACCGAGCACCTGAAAACCCACAAGAAAGACTTTAGCACACGCCTGGGTCTTCTGAAACTGGTAGGTAAAAGAAGAAGGCTTCTGAACTACCTCCAGAAGAATGACATTGAAAGATACAGAGCTATCATTAGCGAGCTGGGTATCCGTAAATAAGCTTATTGTGTTAGGGAATTCATCAAGGGATTCCCTAATCTTTTTTTAAGCTATCCCCTTCCTGAGAATTGCCAGTACCGACAGTGTCGCAAAGGGTGGCGCTGTCTTTTTGATGATAAAGATAATTGATGATGTCCTACAACGCGATTAGTAAAACCATTTTTCTTCCGGATGGCCGGGAGATAACAATTGAAACTGGTAAGTTAGCCAAGCAGGCCGATGGGTCTGTGGTAGTAAAGATGGGTAACACCATGCTGTTGGCTGCCGTTGTTTCAAACAAAGAAGCCCGCGAAGGGGTTGACTTCCTTCCGCTCTCTGTTGACTATCAGGAGAAATTTGCCTCCTCAGGTAAGATACCTGGAGGCTTCCTGAGAAGAGAAGCGAGACTTTCTGACTATGAAGTATTGGTTTCTCGCCTGGTAGACCGTGTGCTGCGCCCGCTGTTCCCCGGTGATTATCATGCCGAGACCCAAATGACAATACACCTGATCTCTGCTGACACCGAGATCATGCCGGATGCCCTGGCCGCCCTGGCTGCCTCTGCTGCCCTGGCCGTATCCGATATTCCTTTCAACGGCCCAATCTCTGAGGTGCGCGTAGCTCGCATCGATGGCCAGTTGGTGATCAACCCAAGCGTTTCTGACCTGCAGCGTGCTGACATCGACCTGATGGTGGGTGCCTCAATCGACAGCGTGGTGATGGTGGAAGGTGAAATGAACGAGGTTTCCGAGGCAGAGATGCTGGAGGCTATTCAGTTCGCCCACGAAGCGATCAAGTCGCATTGCCAGGCCCAGTTGGAGCTGGCCGAGATGGTTGGCAAGACCGTGAAGCGTGAGTACGTGCACGAAACGCACGACGAGGACCTGCGCAAGAAAGTGTGGGACGCAACCTACGAGAAAGCGTATGCTGTTGCCAAGCGCGGTAGCGCCAACAAGCAGGAGCGTTCCGAAGGCTTCAAGGCTGTGCGTGATGAGTTCATCGCGTCGCTGGGTGAGGAGCACGGCTATGACGAGAACCTGATCAAAGTATATTACCACGATGTGGAGAAAGAGGCCGTGCGCAACATGATCCTGGATGAGCGTGTGCGCCTGGACAGCCGCAAGCTGGATGAGATTCGCCCGATCTGGTCGGAGGTGAACTACCTGCCGGCTACACATGGTTCAGCTATCTTCACCCGTGGTGAAACTCAATCGTTAACTACTGTAACCTTGGGTACCAAGCTGGACGAACAGATGATCGACAGCGCTATGGTATCAGGTACAAACAAATTCCTGCTGCACTACAACTTCCCGGCATTCTCTACCGGTGAGGTAAGACCAAACAGAGGTCCGGGCCGCCGCGAGATCGGGCATGGTAACCTGGCCCTTCGTGCTCTGAAAAAAGTGCTTCCGCCAGAGTCTGAGAACCCATACACGATCCGTATCGTTTCGGACATCCTGGAGTCTAACGGATCTTCTTCTATGGCGACGGTTTGTGCCGGCAGCTTGGCCCTGATGGATGCCGGTGTGCCTGTAAAGGCCGCAGTTTCCGGTATCGCGATGGGCCTGATCACAGACACCAAGACAGGCAAGTTCGCTGTGCTCTCTGATATTTTGGGTGATGAAGACCACTTAGGTGACATGGACTTTAAAGTGGCCGGAACCAAAGACGGTATCACAGCCTGCCAAATGGACATCAAAATCCAGGGACTTTCTTATGAGGTGATGAGCCAGGCGCTAGAGCAGGCGCAAGCCGGCCGTCTGCACATCCTGAACGAGATGTCTAAGACCCTCTCTGTGGCCAACCCTGATTACAAACCGCACACTCCGCGTTCATTCAACATGGTGATCGATAAGGAGTTCATCGGTGCCGTGATCGGACCAGGTGGTAAGGTTATCCAGCAGATCCAGAAAGACACGGGTGCAACCATCATCATCGAGGAGAAGAACGAGAAAGGCCACGTGAACATCTTCGCTACAGACCAGGATTCCATGAATTCGGCTATCGGCAAGATCCGTGCTATTACGGCTCAGCCAGAGATTGGCGAAGTTTACATCGGCAAAGTGAAGTCTATCCAGCCTTACGGTGCTTTTGTGGAGTTCATGGCCGGCAAAGACGGCCTGCTGCATATCTCCGAGATCAAGCACGAGCGCCTGGAAAACATGGAAGGTGTGCTGGAGATCGGTGAAGAAGTGAAAGTGAAGCTGATTGACGTAGACAAGAAAACAGGTAAGTTCAAGCTGTCGCGCAAAGCCATCCTGCCTAAGCCGGGAGCAGACGACAACAAATAACACCTGCCATAGTATTAACTCTTGGTGCCTGGCTGCTTTGGCTCACAGGGCACCAAGAGTTTTTATTCTCTATCGCCAAAGACTGCATCTTGATTTTATTCTGAAGATGTCAGAACTTTGCGCGATTTTCTGATGTTAAGTCACCGAGCCAAAACCATAGTTTTCACAATTTTTGAATAACACATACCCTGATGAGACAACTCAAGATAAGCAAACAGATAACGAACCGCGAGAGCCAGTCACTGGACAAATACCTTCAGGAGATTGGTAAAGTTGATTTGCTTACTCCGGACGAAGAGGTGTCGCTGGCACAGAGAATTAAAGAGGGAGATCAGTTTGCGCTTGAGAAGTTAACAAAAGCTAACCTGCGATTTGTGGTATCGGTGGCCAAGCAGTATCAAAACCAGGGCCTTTCTTTGGGCGACCTGATTAACGAGGGCAACCTTGGTTTGATCAAAGCGGCTAAGCGATTCGACGAGACGAGGGGGTTCAAATTTATCTCCTATGCCGTATGGTGGATCCGCCAGTCTATTTTGCAGGCGTTGGCAGAGCAGTCTCGTATCGTGCGTCTGCCGCTGAACCGAGTTGGGTCCCTGAATAAAATCTCTAAGTCCTTCTCAGAGCTTGAGCAGAAATTCGAGCGTGAGCCATCCCCTGAAGAAATTGCCGAAGTGTTGGAATTAACCACTGCCGAGGTGGTGGATACCCTGAAGATATCAGGCAGGCACGTGTCTGTGGATGCTCCGTTCGTACAAGGCGAGGAAAACCGTTTACTTGACGTGCTGGAGAACGAAGACGAGGAGTCTCCGGACATGGGCCTGATGAATGACTCGCTTCGTAAGGAGGTGCAGCGCGCCCTTTCCACGCTTACCAAGCGTGAGGCGGACGTGATCACGTTATACTTTGGACTGAACGGAGAGCACTCGCTGACGCTGGAGGAGATCGGTGAGAAGTTTAACCTGACCCGTGAGCGCGTGCGCCAGATCAAAGAGAAAGCCATTCGCAGGCTTCGCCATACGTCCAGAAGCAAAGCACTGAAGCCATACCTAGGCTAAGTACCAAGAAAATGAACATAACCCTGGCCGAAAGCCAGGGTTTTTTGTTTGGCATAACCGCCCATTTACCCATCCAAATACAGGCAAAGGCACAGAAATTTTGTATACTTGCAACCAAATTTAGAAAGACGTATTACAGTAATGGAAATAGAGAAAGTAAAGGTTCTGATCATCGGCTCGGGACCTGCGGGCTACACGGCGGCGATCTACGCCTCGCGGGCGGGGCTCTCGCCGGTGCTCTACCAGGGGCTGCAGCCGGGGGGCCAGCTGACAATTACCAACGACGTGGAGAACTATCCAGGTTATCCAGAGGGAATTAATGGGCCGCAGATGATGGAGGACTTTCGGAAGCAGGCCGAGCGCTTCGGCACCGATGTGCGCTACGGCATTGCAACTGCTGTCGATTTCTCCTCGCAGCCCCACAAGGTGGTTATCGACGATGAGAAGACGATCGAGGCCGAGGCGGTGATCATCTCGACCGGGGCCTCGGCCAAGTGGCTAGGCCTGGAGTCGGAGGCAAGGCTTAATGGCAGCGGTGTTTCTGCCTGCGCCGTGTGCGACGGCTTCTTCTACCGGGGCCAGGAGGTGGCCATCGTGGGGGCCGGCGACACGGCCGCCGAGGAGGCCACCTACCTCTCTAACCTGTGCAGCAAGGTCTACATGATCGTGCGGCGCGAGGAGATGCGGGCCTCCCAGATCATGCAGGAGCGGGTGAAGAACACAAAGAATATTCACATCCTCTGGAATACCGTTACGGACGAGATTCTGGGTGATGATACGGTTGAGGGCGTACGCGTTAAAAACACTATAACAGGTGAGCTGCAAGAGATCCCGGTAAAGGGCTTCTTTGTGGCCATCGGCCACCAGCCCAACTCGGGCATCTTCGGCGAGTACCTGAACCTGGACGAGAACGGCTACATCCGCACCATCCCGGGCACGAGCAAGACCAACGTGGACGGGGTGTTCGCCTGCGGCGACGTGCAGGACTTCACCTACCGCCAGGCCGTCACCGCCGCCGGCTCCGGCTGCATGGCCGCCCTCGACGCCGAACGATACCTGGCCGCAAAGGGTTTGCACTAATCCTTAATGCATTGACGCAATACAGGCTGGTTTAAAAATATAAAACAGGCTATGTTGCCTTACAATAAAATGGCTGTGCTGCAGTTTAATTTAGCGAATGACGTGCTGCGGGAAGGCAGCACAGCCAACTCCTGATGCAAATGTCGAAGAACAAAGCACCCCTACTTTTTGCACTGTTTGTACTTTTACTGTGCTGCAGCACTGGCAGCGCCCTAGCCCAGGGCAAGGTAAAAGACCTCTTTAAGGTGAAGACACCTAAGATACAGTATGTGCGTCCGGATACTACCATTTTAATCAAGTATGAGGATTTCCCGGATGAAGACTCTGATGCGGATCAGTCCATTTACTTCAATCCTAAAAAAGAGCTCTCCATTGTAAGCGAGGATACCTCTGAGCTTGACCTGGGCGAACAGCACATTGTGGAGATGTCGGAGGAGGTGTTGGTAGACTCTACCTGGATTCGGATTGCCGGTTACTATGCGATTTGGGACACCCGTAACATTAACCCATACCGCATGGACAGCCGCCAACTTAAGGATACGGTAGACATCAAGCTTTACGACCCGTCCAACAACCGCGACTACAAAATGCCCTTGGAAAAAACGCCGATTACCAGCAGGTTCGGCCCACGCAGCGGGCGCTGGCACTATGGCACTGACATAGACTTGGACACCGGAGACTCTATTTACGCTGCCTTTGATGGCGTGGTGCGCATTAACAAGTGGGATGGCGGAGGCTATGGCAACTACATTGTTGTGCGCCACTACAATGGCTTGGAAACGCTCTATGGGCACATGAGCAGAACTATTTCTAAAACAGGCGATTTTGTAAAGGCAGGTGAAGTGATAGGTTTAGGCGGAAGCACGGGCCGAAGCTCAGGGCCGCACCTGCATTACGAGGTGCGCTACCAGGGCAACCCAATGGACCCGGAGAATATCTATGATTTCCCTGATTACCTCCTGAAGGGGGATAGCTACCAGATCACATCGGCGGTGTTTAACTACGCCAACCGCGCCAAGAGCGGCAGTAGCAGCAGTGGCAGGCGCGCCGCCTACCATAAAGTTCGCAGTGGCGACACGCTCTCTGGCATTGCCAAGCGCTATGGTGTATCGGTTAGCCAGCTTACGCGCCTAAATGGCATTAGTACACGTACAACCTTACGCGTAGGAAGATCCTTGCGCATAAGATAAAATCAAACAGCATGAAAGTTGACATACTCGCCTTTGCCTCACACCCAGATGACATTGAACTCGGCTGCGCCGGTACGCTTATTGCCCATGTGGAGGCTGGACGGAAGGTAGGTATAGTAGATCTGACACAGGGGGAGCTCGGCACCAGGGGCACCCCCGAAATGCGCCTGCAGGAAGGCCGTGACGCAGCAAAGGTAATGGGGGTTGCAGTACGGGAAAACCTTGGCTTTGCCGATGGGTTCTTCCAGAATGACCGGGAACACCAGTTGAAGATAGTGGAGATGCTGCGAAAGTATAAACCGGATGTGGTGATCGCCAATGCCATACATGACCGTCACCCGGATCATGGCAGAGGATCTGCCGTTGTGTCGGAGGCTTGCTTTAAAGCCGGTCTGAAGATGATCAAGACGCAGGACAGTGAAGGGAGGGAGCAGGAAGCCTGGCGCCCGAAGGCCGTTTACCACTATATACAGGATCGGCTGATCACCCCGGATTTTGTCGTAGACGTGACCCCTGTCTGGGAAAAGAAAATGGAAGCTATCCGGGCGTTCAAGTCCCAGTTCTACAACCCGGATGACAGCTCCCCGAACACCTACATCTCCTCACCGGAGTTCCTGGACTTTGTAGAAGCCAGGGCAAAGGAACTGGGCCACGCCATAGGGGTAACCTATGGAGAAGGCTTCACGAAAGAGCGGCAGATAGGTGTGAGGAATTTGTTTGACCTGATTTAGAACTCTGAGCACTATATAAAAAGGAGAGCCGCTGCACTGTGCAGCGGCTCTCCTTTTTATGTAATGTCTCAAACAATAAACCTGTTTCCCGGTTTGGCTGTAATTAAACAAAACTATAGCCAAACCAAGACATGAAGAATAAAATCATACTTTTGGCAAGCCGCCCAAAAGGTACGCCTGCCATGGATAATTTTAAATTTGAGGAACAGGAGCTGCCGGAGCTTATGGACGGACAGGTGCTGCTGAAGTCACTGTATGTATCGGTGGACCCTTACATGCGCGGCCGCATGAGCGATGCGGAGTCCTATGTGGCGCCCTATACCGTTGGGGAGCCGATAACGGGTGGTGTTGTGGCTGAGGTGGTGGACAGCCGAAACAACCAGCTCCCCAAAGGGGCAGTCGTGATAGGCAACCTGCCGTGGCAACAGTATATAGTGCACGATGGCAGAGGCCTCGGGCAGATCGACCCAGACATTGCTCCCCTTAGCTATCACTTAGGCATTTTAGGCATGCCGGGGCTTACGGCATACTTTGGCCTCCTGCACATCGGCGATCCGAAGCCAGGCGAGACCGTGGTGGTGTCGGGTGCAGCAGGAGCTGTGGGCACCGTGGTCGGGCAAATTGCCAAGCTGAAAGGCTGCCGGGTGGTGGGCATCGCCGGTTCGGACGACAAAGTGGCTTACCTGAAGAACGAGCTTGGATTCGATGAGGCGATCAACTATAAAACCACGGCAAACATAAAAGAAGCGATAGCAAGCGCTTGCCCCGATGGGGTGGATGTATACTTCGACAACGTGGGCGGTGAGATTTCAGATGCGGTATACCTGAGGCTGAATAGTTTTTCACGAATTGCCATCTGCGGTCAGATAGCTTATTACAACAGCTCCACTGTACCGACCGGTATGCGTGTGGAACCTATTCTGCTGAAGAAAAAAGCCTTGATGAAAGGCTTTATCGTTGGGGACTATGCCAAAGAGTTCCCGGAAGCCGCCAAGGCCCTGGCTGCCTGGGTGCAGGAGGGCAAGCTGCAGTACCAAGAAACCATCACAGAGGGATTCGAAAACATCCCGCAGGCCTTTCTGGGGCTATTCACTGGCCAGAACACAGGTAAACAATTGGTTAAGGTAGCCGACCGTGAAGTATAAGCCGTAGTTATGTTTGCGAAAGGACAGTGGCTGCTGCCTTTCCGCAAAGTATAGGTTACAATTATCGAACAGCTAAAAAAGCTACTTAATAAACATTATGAATAATTTCACTTTTTATAACCCAGTAAAAATATTGTTCGGCAAAGGGCAGATCAGCTCTATTGCCAAAGAAATACCTGCCGGCGCCCATGTGATGATGACCTATGGCGGTGGCAGCATCAAGAAGAACGGCGTGTATGACCAGGTGATGGAGGCGCTAGACGGCTTTGAGGTAACGGAGTTCGGCGGCATCGAGCCAAACCCGCACTACGAGACCCTGATGGAGGCCGTTGCGCTTGCCAAGGAGAAGAAAATAGATTTCTTTCTGGCTGTGGGCGGCGGCTCGGTGGTAGACGGCACGAAGTTTATTGTGGCTGCTGTAGAGTACGAAGGCGAAGACCCTTGGGATATTATGGCGAAGCGCGAGCCGGTTAAAAAGGCAGCCCCCTTCGGCGCAGTGCTTACCTTGCCGGCCACAGGCTCAGAAATGAACTCAGGCGCGGTGATCAACCGGGTATCCACAAAAGAGAAGCTCTCGTTTGGCAGCCCTTACACATTTCCTAAGTTCTCAGTGCTGGACCCGGAGACAACTTACACGCTGCCGGTGCGCCAGATCAGCAATGGGGTGGTGGATGCTTTCTCGCATGTGCTGGAGCAGTACCTTACTTACCCGGTAAACGCGCCGCTCCAGGACCGCATGGCGGAGGCCATCCTCTTAACCTTAAAAGAGGAGGGACCAAAGGCGGTGCAGAACCCGAAAGACTATGATACCATGGCCAACTTTATGTGGGCGGCCACCATGGCTCTGAATGGGGTGATACGCGTGGGCGTCCCGACAGACTGGGCTACACACTACATTGCCCACGAGCTCACGGCACTTCATGGCATTGACCATGCCCGTACCCTGGCCATTGTGTTCCCGGCCCTGCTGCGTTACAAGAGCGAGAGCAAGAAAGAGAAACTGCTACAGTATGGGGAGCGTGTGTGGGGGGTAGGCAGCGGCACCGAAGACGAACGTCTGGAGGCTACCTTGCAGGCAACCATTGCTTTCTTCGAGTCGCTAGGTATCAAGACGCGACTGTCTGACTATGAGGTTGGGGAGGACACGATCCGGACGATCATCCGCAGGTTTGAAGAGCGGGGGGTAAAGGATCTAGGCGAGCGCGCTGATATTCAGATACAGGACGTGAAGGAGATCCTTAGTTTGAGCCTGTAATAAACCAATTTCTTCTTTTAGACGGGAAAAGCCGCTGCATGTGAATTGCAGCGGCTTTTCCCGTCTAAAACAGAGGCCGCCAATGGGTTGTTATACTTGTTCTTCATCCAGCAGAATCCCCTTGAAGATAATCTCTACCAGTCCCTTAAAAACTTCTCCTGGTGTTTGCGGCAGCTCCAGCATCAGTTCCTTAGGCACCTGTTCCGTAAAGTCAGGGTTCAGGATTGTTTCCAAGGCGCTGGCATACAAGAGCACGGCCATGGTCCGGTTTACGTTCCTGCGCACATAGCCTTTATGAAAACCCTCATCCAGCAGCGTGCTGAAACGCAGGAAGGCGGCGTCGGCCTTATGCCTTTGCAGTTGTTGCCAAGCCGAAGGGGCGTTTTTCTTGATATCCAGAACGAAATCCGGGTTGATGTCGTGCAGTTTGGTGCCAACGTAACTAAAGATGCGGCTAGTTTTCTCCGGGAAAGGCAGGTCGGGGTTTGCCAGCGTCATCTCCACCTCCTGCTGTATATCCTGTGCATGCTGCCGGATAATGACATTGAGTAACTCTTCTTTACCCGAGAAATACTGGTACAGCGTTTTTTTGCTCATGCCCAGGCGCTTAGCCAGGTCAGACATCAGCACCCTGCTGTAGCCGCAGGTAAAGAACATCGTTTTTGCCTCTGCCACGATCCTGTCGCGTGGATTATCAGGAGTACCCATAGTTAAGAGATTGATCAATTAATTTGCCTTTTACAGAAAGGCAGCCCTACAAATATATGGATTAACTTAGAACCTGCAGGAGGATGTGGAGCTATACCTCCGTCTCTGCTAGAAATTAAATTACGCAGCTTGCCAGCCCCTATGACTAAGAGGAGGAAAAATTTGAGCCAGCCAATTGCATTAAAGGGGCTATAGCCATGGGCCGTGGCAGTAGTACAGAAGAAAAAACACAGCAATTAACTCCCTGATATATAGTGTTTCCTATATTTAAGAGAATGTTACGATTTTGTAAATTTTATTTCTGCCATACTTGTATTTTAAATAGCAGTCTTCTATCTTGCAGCAAGCAGTTCCGGTATAGGCAAGCCGGTAAGTACAATACTAAAGACGACAGTTAGTAAAAGAATTAAAAACAGTGCTGAAATAATACACTAACTATTCAGGTGTATAAGGCGGCATCAAACAAAATCTAACTTTTAGCCAATGCTAGACATCATCAACCTAATTGCATTCTCCGGTATCTTCAACGTTTTGTTCTTTTGGTATGCGTCTACCAAAATGAGGTCTAAACCGGATCCTGTTAAAACCCTGATCGTGTCTTTTGTTTTCTCCATTCCTCTGAGCTTTCTGCTGATTGGTGTGTACACCACCATGCTGATTTATGCTGCTAAAAGCGGCGCCAGCGAGGATGCCATGTGGGAATACATGGAGCAGGAGGAACTGCAGTAGCCCTGTACTTATATTACTAGTATACTTCTGAAACAGCGAAAGCCACTCCTTGGAGTGGCTTTCGCTGTTATTATACTTTTATAAACAGGTTAGTGACTTCCGGCACTGCTGCCTACATCATTTCCCCCATCCTGCACATCGGCGCTGCCGCGGCTGCCGCTCTTCTGCGAAGGCGCCCCGCCTACTTTGCCTTTCATGGCCTCCTCGTTATCTATTGTTTTGGCTTGCCCGGTAGGGTTGATGTTTGGCACTTTATTACCCTTGTTAAGGGTCTTGTTTACGTCTTCGTTTTTTAGCTTGTCTTTGCTCTTATCGTTCTTGTTCATCTTTTACGTTCTTTTAAATCTTAAACAGATGCTGTAATTACCTCTATGGCATGTCACAGCTTTTATAGTATTAATAGTTGTCGTACCCGAAACGCGATCTGTTTCTACTGGCATTTTCCTGGTACTGGTCCTGATCCGGATGCCGGCTGGTGTAAAAACCATGGTAGCTGCGGCGCTTACCGCTTACCGGATCATAGCGGCTGTTCCAGTCCGGATCGTAGTTGCTGCTGCCATCATAGCCATAGCTAAGCGAGCCTGCCTTGTTGCCGTAGTTTTCCCCGCCTCCCTGGCCATAGTGGTCTGGGCGGTAGTCGCCGTTAAAGTTTCCCGCACCGTACGGGTCATGATCCTCTATGCGGGCATGCACACTGCGGTGCTTCCGGTTTCCGTTGTCATAGCCGGAACTGTTGTGGCCGTAGCGGCTTTGGTCATTCCAATCGGCATTGTTGCTGCTGCGGTAGTTCTTGTTGCCTTGGTCGCGGTAGCGGCTGTCCATGTTGTAATTGTCGTGGTCATAGCCGCGGTTGCGGCTTGGGCCATTGTAGTTGCGGTTGTAGTCGCTGTTATAGTTTCTGTTGTAGTCCCGGTTGTAGTCCTGGTTATAGTCGTTAGAGCGGCGGTTGCGCTGCGTGCTGCCGAAGCCATCCCAGGTGGTTTCGTTGCGGTGGTCGCTGGTCGTGTCTAAACGGTAGGCGCCACGGTAGCTGTCCTCATCTACGCGGCGGCGGTCACCATCGTGCCGTCTGTTATGCTCTTCTCTATCTCTATTCCGGTTCCAATAGTTTCCTTCCATAGTTTTTAGGTTTGTTTGTTGTATGCTTTTTAACGGATGCCGCGCCCGGAGGTTTAGGGCCTCCTTAACCTTTGGGCCGTGCTGTCCCGTACTAACAGGTAGAATAAATCAATCCATATTTAAAAGCACAAGCTATGAGAGACAACAGAAATGAGAATTATAGAAGACGCGAAGATTACCAGGAGGACCGGGATGCACGCTGGTTGCATGACCACCATCAGGGGCAGAACTCAGACAGAGGAAACTATACGGTAGACACGCATTTTAACCGGGGCTATGGAACTAACCGAGCCAGCCAGTACGGCGACAACACTAGCTTTAACAGCAATGCCGACCAGTGGCAGATGTACCCGGAAGGCCGTTTCCAGGCCGGCGGTGCCCAGTACAGCGGGGAGGACTATACCCGCGGGAGCCGTGGCAGCGACAACCCGTATGGCATGACCTATGTGCCGAACGATGACCATAACTCCGGCCGCCACTACGAGCCGCAGGCCGATTACTCAGACAGAGACTACGAGAGTTTGCGCCGGCAGGGCCGCTCAGACTACCGTTACGGCATGGCCGACGAACGCTTCGGGCACGATGTGCGCCAGGGCAACCATGACGGAAACTGGGCTAGGGGCCAGCGTGGCGACTATGAGTCGTACCGCCGCTACGAGCAAGGTAACCGCAACTATGATAACGACTACAGGGGAGGCTTCAGTGGCCGTAACTACGCCCAAGGGGAGCGGCATTACGGGGAAGGCAGTCGCTACAGCGACCTGGATAACCGGCAGGGAGAGCGAGACCAGGATTACGGCCGTTACATGCAAGACCGCGACCGTCGCTAAAACCTCACTTAAAATGTAACTATGTATAACCAAAGCGGCGCCGGGTACTACGAACCGGTGCCGCTCATACTATAAAAGAACATGAGAGACGAAAGAGATATGCATTACGGTGATTTTAGCCGCCGCTACCGACAGGAAGGGCATGATAACCATGGCCACTGGCGCTTCCATGGCCGGGAACACGCGTATTTGGGAGATACCCGCAATGAACCCAACGAGCACTACCGCATCCAGCATAGCCAGGAATATGGACGTAGGGGCGGGGAGGCCGGAAACCGTGAGGACTATTATAATGAGATGTACGACATCTCCAATTACACCGACCAGCCCCGTTCTGCGGACTATGGGCTGCCACGAGGCGCCGAAAACGACCTGGACAGTGTAGAGCGTTTCCCATATGCGGAAGGGCCCTACAGCAGGCAGCCACGCCACTACCGGTACAACAGCGGCTATAACCCGAACTACGACAACCCGGAGGAAGGCGACCGCTACCGCGACTTCGACAGCCGTGGCAACTTCGGTTACAGGCACGATGCTTCCTATGGCAACGCCGACGAGTTCCGGGATTTCGGGGATGACCACTATGGCCGGCACGACCGCACTAACAGCGGGTACTATGGATATTTTGGGGGCTATAACATGTAAGTGCCTTTTTTTGTAACCATTCCGCAGGAGATACTGTAAATTGTATTAAATTTCCATCTGAGAAAAGGCCGCGGCAGGAGCTGCGGCTTTTTTTATGCCCCTGCAACTTCTCACCTATACTTAAGCTATAAAGCTGTGCTTTGGTTGTTGCACCTTTTTGCAACGGTGCTGCATCTTTCGAAACTAAGTTTTATGAGGCATTAAATTTATTTCTTGCCATTGCTTATACAATGTCGTATGTTTACGTCATACTTCATTTAAAGCATGACCTATACCAAAGCCACACAGTTTAGCCCGGAGCAGCAGGAGGTAGCCCGCTTGGCCAAGGTGTTGTCGCACCCGGCGCGCATCGCAATCCTGCAGCACCTAGCCGAAGCAAAGACCTGCATCTCCGGCGATATCTCTAACGCCTTGCCGCTGAGCCGCACCACTGTATCGCAGCACCTGCAGGAGCTCAAGAACGTCGGCCTGATAAAGGGGGTGATCGATGGGCTCACCGTCTGCTACTGCATCGACCAGGAGCAGTTCGATAGGGCAAGGCAGCTGCTGGATAGTATGCTGACCTCTATTAAAAGTACCTGCTGCAACGACAGCTGCAGCTGTTAAACATAAGAATTCAACCGAGTAAAGTATACAGCTATGAGCCATTCCCTTTTTCCCCGCATGCACGTGAGCCTGTACGTGAGTGATATCCGCAGGACCACCGACTTTTATACTTCCTTCTTCGGCCAGGAACCGACCAAAGTAAAGCCAAACTACGCCAAGTATGTGCTGGACAATCCCTCGCTGATCATCTCTTTTGTTGAGAACCCGCAGCGGGTGCAGCAAAACTTCGGCCACCTGGGCTTTCAGGTGGAGACGCAGCAGGAGTTGGAGCAGCGCCTGGAGGTTGCCAAAGCACAAGGCCTCGTGCTGAAGGAGGAGATTGGTACCGCCTGCTGCTATGCCGTGCAGGATAAGTTCTGGGTACAGGACCCGGATGGGGTGCAGTGGGAGGTGTATTACTTCCACGAGGATGCCGAATTCAACGACCCGCACTACGAAAACGCCGAAGCCAGCGCCTGCTGCATGCCGCCTGCCAAAGACGAGAAGCCTCTGGTACAGCTAACCGATATCAGCTTTACGACAGGCTTGGAAGGCGAGGTTTGCACCCCCGGCAGCGGCTGTTGCTAAAGTATAAAAATTAACATTGCAGGAAGTATAACATCTATACTTGCTGTGTTTTTTGCCTGTTTGGTTAAATCATTTCTGAAACATGAGAATAGCTTTCTTTAGCGACATCCACGCTAACCTGCCGGCCCTGGATGCGGTGCTGCAGGACCTGCAGCAGAAGCAGCCCGACATGGTGTACTGCCTCGGCGACCTTGTGGGCTACAACGTGTGGGCCAATGAGGTGGTGCAGTTGATACGCCAGAACCGCATCCCCACCATTGCCGGCAACTATGACGAGGGTGTGGGGCTGAACAGCGGTGACTGCGGCTGCGCCTATAAGTCTGAGGAGGACAAAGCCCGCGGCAACCAGTCCATCAGTTTCACCAACCAGATCCTCAGCCCTGCTAACCGGAAGTACCTGCGGGAGTTGCCGCGCCACCTGGCATTGGAGTTTCAGCCAGAGAAGGGGGAGAAGCTCCACCTCCTGATGGTGCACGGCAGCCCGCGGAAGATAAACGAGTACCTGTTCGAGGACCGGCCGGAGAGCAGCATGGTCAGGATAATGGAGGAGGCCCGGGCCGACATCATGCTTTTTGGCCATACGCATAAGCCCTATCATCGGAAACTGCTGTCGGAGCAGGGGCAAACCTACAGGCACGCCATTAACCTGGGCTCTGTAGGCAAGCCGAAAGACGGCGACCCGCGCGCCTGCTACGTGCTGCTGGAGTTGGATGAGCATAGCACGGCCGCCGTGGCGGAAAGTATCAAAGTGGAGTTTGTGCGCGTGCCGTACGACGTGGAGCAGGCCGCCCAGGCCGTAGAGGAAAGCCCGCTGCCAAACGAGTTTGCCGACATGCTGCGCAAGGCTTATTAAAAATTTGTCATACAGCGATTTATGCTATAGTCTTAAAGTATAGGTATAATTAACATGACAACCTGTAACCCCACTTATAAACGTAAGCGCCTTTCCTTCCTAGACCGTTACCTCACGCTTTGGATCTTCCTGGCGATGGGGCTTGGCGTGGCTTTGGGATACCTGCTGCCAGGCACCGAAAGCTTCATCAACTCCTTCCAGAGCGGTACCACGAACGTGCCTATTGCGCTTGGCCTCATCCTGATGATGTACCCGCCCTTGGCGAAGGTGCGCTACGAGCAGCTGGGCAAGGTGTTCCGTAACATTAAGGTACTCTCGGTGTCGCTGGTGCTCAACTGGCTGGTGGGGCCGCTGCTCATGTTCCTGCTGGCTATACTTTTTCTCCGCGATTACCCCGAGTACATGGTGGGCCTGATCATGATCGGCCTGGCCCGCTGCATTGCCATGGTCATCGTCTGGAACGAGTTGGCCGAAGGCGACCGGGAGTATGCCGCGGGGCTGGTGGCCTTTAACAGCATTTTCCAGGTGCTCTTCTACAGTCTGTTTGCTTACCTGTTCATCACGGTGCTGCCGCCCTATTTTGGCATAAAAGGCGAGGTGGTGAGTATAAGCATGGGCGAGGTGGCCAAGAGCGTAGCCGTTTACCTGGGCATACCGTTTGCCGCTGGCTTGCTGTCAAGGGTGGTGCTGAAACGTATAAAAGGAGAGGAGTGGTACCAGCAGAAGTTCATCCCCTTCATCAGTCCCATTACCCTTATCGCCTTGCTTTTTACCATTGTGGTGATGTTCAGCCTGAAAGGCAACACTATTGTGAGCATTCCTTTCGATGTGCTGCTGCTGGCCGTGCCGCTCATGATATACTTTGCGGTGATGTTTTTGGTGAGCTTTTTCGCGGGTAAGGCCGTGGGGGCAGACTACGCACAGAACGCGGCCATTTCATTCACGGCGGCGGGAAATAACTTTGAGCTGGCCATCGCCGTGGCCATCGGGGTATTCGGCATCAACTCCGGCCAGGCCTTTGCCGGGGTAGTGGGGCCGCTGGTGGAGGTGCCGGCACTGATCCTGCTGGTGAACGTGGCGCAGTGGCTGCGGAACAGGTTTTATACTTCCCACAAGCACGAGGCGAAAGTGACAAATTGATCCATCCTAAAAAGGAGCGGTCGCCTGCCATTTGCGTGGCAGGCTTTTTTTATACTTATTGCTCAGAATTCCTTCAGACTTCTTCTGTAATTTCCCGTTTCTGAAAGATCCTATGAAAGTACTTGTTATAGAAGACGAAGAGGCGCTGAAAGAGTCTATCGTGGCTTACCTGAAGCAGGAGGGCTATACCTGCGACGCCGCCACCGATTACCACAGCGCCCTGCTCAAGACAGCCTCCCACACCTACGCCTGCCTGGTGGTAGACCTTACCTTGCCCGGCGGAAACGGGCTCAACATTGTGCGCTCGGTAAAGGAGAACCACCCGGACACCGGCATCATCATCATATCCGCTAAGAACGCCCTCGATGATAAAATTACCGGTCTGGAAGTGGGGGCCGACGATTACCTGACCAAGCCGTTTCACCTGTCGGAGCTGAATGCGCGCTTGAAATCGGTGCTGCGGCGGCGCAATTTCAACGGGCAGAAGGTGCTGCGCGTGGGCGAGGTGGAGGTGCAGCCCGAGGCGGCAGAGGCCTCGGTGGCTGGCAAGCCGCTCACGCTTACCCGCAAAGAGTATGAGTTGCTGCTATACTTTGTCTCCAACCGCAACCGTGTCCTCACCAAAGAATCCATTGCCGAGTACCTGTGGGGCGATCACATCGAGATGCTGGACTCCCTGGACTTTGTGTACACGCACATCAAGAACCTGCGCCGCAAGATCGTGGATGCCGGCGGCCAGGATTACATCCAGACGGTATACGGCCTGGGCTACAAGTTCACGAGCCCATGAGAATCCTGACCAAGACCAGCTTATACTACCTGCTGGTGTCGCTGGTGGTGTTCGCGGTGGGCGGTACGGTGTTTTACCTGTCGCTGCGCGAGGAGATCTACGATGAGGTGGACGACCAGCTCTTTACGGACAAGGAAAACATCATCGCCTACATACAGAAGTACGATCGGCTGCCGAACGTTACCTCCGGCATTTCGGAGGCCATATTGGTGAAAGAGGGCAACGCCGACAACCTGGTGATGGAGCACCTGCGGGACACGCTCATCTATAGCACCTACGACGAGGAGTACATCCCTTTCCGGCAGCTCACCTTCACGGCCTACCGCCAGGGCAAACCCTACGAGTATACTATCCTGAAGTCCCTGATGGATTTCGACGACCTGACCGAAAGCACGGTTTTGGCCATGATCTGGATCTTTATACTGCTGTTGGTAGGCCTGGCTTTTGTGAACTACTACACCAACAAGTATACCTGGCGGCACTTCTACGATACCCTTGCCCGGATAAAGGGGTACTCCTTGAGCCAGCAGCAGCCGCTGACCCTTAAGAAAAGCACCACGAAAGAGTTTGAGGAGCTGAACCAGGTGCTGCACAGCATGACGCATAAGATCCACAGCGATTTCCTGAACCTGAAGGAGTTCACCGAGAACGTCTCGCACGAGATACAGACGCCGCTGGCGATTGTGAGCAGCAAGGTAGAGCTGTTTATGCAGTCCGAGCACCTGGACGAGGAGCAGGCCCGTCTGCTCTCGGACATGTACGGCGCCCTGAACCGGCTGGCCCGCCTGAACAAGTCCCTCATCCTGCTAACCCGCATCGAGAACCGCGAGTTTACCGCTGAGGAGCAGGTGCCGCTGCACAAGCTGCTGCAGGAGCAGCTGGCTCACTTGCAGGAGGTGATCAGCATGCGGGAACTGGATGTGCAGGTGGAGGAGCTGGAGGAGGTGCACCTGCATATGAACAGCGGCCTGACCGACGTGCTGCTGCAGAACCTACTCAACAACGCCATCAAGCACAACTACCCGGGGGGAAGTATAAAGGTGCTGCTCAACCGCCAGAAGCTCTGCATCCGCAACACCGGCGATGCGCCGCAGGACCAGCCTGAGCAGCTCTTCAGCCGCTTCCGCACAGGCCACGACGCCGTAGGCTCGCTGGGCATTGGGCTGGCGCTGGTCAAAAAAATCTGCGACCTCTACGGCCTTATCCCCAAGTATAACTACAGCAACGGCGAGCACAGCCTCTGCATTTATTTTACAAAATAATGTCGCAGCGGCCCTTTCTTCAGATTCTCTTCAAATTCAGCCAGTATACTTGTCTATAGGCTTTAATTTGAAATTTTGAATCATATGAATACGAACAAGTTGACTAGTGCCGTGCTGGGAGGAGTGCTGCTGTTTGGAGCTACAGCGTGTGGCGAGATGAGCAGTGAGATAAGCGAGCTATGGAACAGGGTGGAGGTGCCGGAAGGCGTAAAGACGCAGTTTGCATCCCTTTACCCTGACGTGAAGAATCCGGATTGGGATGAGGAGGATGCAGGCTTTGAGGCTGAGTTTGAGCTGGGAGGCCGTGAGCGCTCCGTGCTGTTCAGCCCGTCGGGGCAGCTGCTGCAGGTAGAGGAGGAGATTGCCGCCAACAGCCTGCCTCCGCAGGTGCTGGCGTACATGCAGCAGTATTTCGACAAGTATACCGTGGACGAGTCGAGCCTGGTAAAAGAAGGCGGAACAACACGCTATGTGGTGGAGCTGGAGCACCGAAACCAGGAGGTGGAGCTGACCTTTGACCAAAGCGGCAACCTAATAGAGCAAACAGGTGGTGGCACAGCTCCTGCCGCCGCTGCAGACGTGCAGGAGGCTTCGCTTATACATGCCATAGGGGGTTCTGACGCCAACGCCAACGCTTTTGCAAAACCAGAGGCCTCTTGGGAGCTGCCGGCTGAGTTACGGGAGGTTTCCGGCATAGCACTGCTGCCAGGTGAGCGTATGGCTTGCGTGCAGGATGAGAAAGGCATTATCTTCATCTACAACCTGGAGTCGCAGAAACTGGAGGAGCAGTACCCATTTGGTGGCCCAGGCGATTATGAGGGCCTGGCTGTTGACGGCAGCACGGCCTACGTGTTGCGCAGCGACGGCACCGTGTTTGAAGTACGTGACTTTATGAGCCAGAAGCCGCAGGTAAGGCAATTTAAATCGGTGCTTGCCGGCAGCCAAAACACCGAAGGGTTGGCGCTGGACAAGGCCAATAACCGCCTGCTGCTCGCCTGCAAAGGCCACGACAAGGCACTGGGCCAGAACAAGGGCATCTACGAGATCAGCCTGGAGAACGGTAAAATGAACCCTGATCCCGTCATAACTATCCCATTGGCGCAGGAACCTTTGCAGGCCTCATCCGGCAAAAGCAAAAAGGACGGGTACGACGTGCTTCAACCTTCCTCGCTAGAGATACACCCACAGACAGGGGTGTATTACATGCTCGATGCCGTGAACAACCGTATCATGGTCTTAAAGGAAAACGGCTCGATCAGCAGTGTGGTACCGCTTGATAAGAAGGCGTTGCGACAGGCAGAGGGCCTTGCCTTCGCTGATAACGGGGATGCATACATCGCCAGCGAAGGAAGCAAGAAAGGCAAAGCTGTCATCCTGAAGTATAAGACTGCGCTATAAGTATAAATTTCCCTTCTAAAGCAAACGGGCAGCGGCCATCAAGGCGCTGCCCGTTTTTATTGAGTTGCATGGAGGCCACTAGACGGCCTGTTCTTCTTTCTCTTGTTGCTCGTGCACCACAAACATCGTGCGGGTCGGGTAAGCGAACTCAATCCCACGCTTCTGGAACTCCCTGAAGATGCCCAGGTTGATGCGTTGGTGAATGTCCATGTAGTCGTTGTAGTTAGAGGACAGCACGTAGTATACCGTCTCAAAGTCGAGGCTGGAGTCGCCGTAAGACACAAAGTGGGCACGGTCGAAGCGAACCATGTCCTGTGCCTCCACAATCTGGCGCAGTAACTCCGGGATGCTCTCCAGGTGCTCGTAGCTTGTCTGGTAAATAACACCAAGCTTAAACACCACGCGGCGCTGCTGCATCTGCTTGTAGTTGTGGATGCGGGAGTTGGTCAGGTCGGAGTTGGCGAATACCAGCTGCTCGCCTGAGAGGCTCTTGATACGCGTTGTCTTCACACCCACCTTATCCACCACACCGGACTTATCATCGATCACTATAAAGTCTCCTACCTCAAAGGGGCGGTCGAAGAAAATAACGAAGTAGTTGAAAAGGTCACCGAGTATGTTTTGGGCTGCCAGCGCCACGGCAATACCTCCAATACCCAGGCCGGCAACCACCGTGGTGACGTCATAGCCCAGGTTATCCAAAAGGGTAAGCAGTCCCAGGCCCCAGATAATGATGTTTACGACCAGGATCACGCCGCCTAACTGCTTCACTTTCTCTTCACCGTTATCCTGCCGGCCAATGTAGGAGCGCAGCAGCAACAGGATGGTGGAGGCGATGATGCGGATAGCCAGAAACGTGATGGCCACGGTAACGGCCACCTGAATGATTTTGTTGAACCGCACCGGGAGCGCCAGGTAGTCCAGGCCAGCGTAGAACAAGGCAATGTAGAGGGCCGGCACTCCAAAGCGGTCTATGCTCTCTATCAGGTGGTTGTCAAAGTTGGACTTTGTCTTCTGTGTGAGCTTGGCAATACGGGTAAGGACACGTTTTTTAAAGATACCGATCAGCAGGATACCAAGCAGCACAAAGCCTAGCGCGATAAGGTACGTTTGGATGGAGTTGTGGAAGTATACTCTCTCAAGAAAGTCAGTCATGTGGTAGTAATTGTGGTTCTGGCCAAGATTTATACTTTAGCCGATGTTGCTTAAAAAGCAAGTATAAAAAAACAGCACCCGGGATGCAAACCGGATGCCGTTCAGAAATGTTTCAGCCAGTGTCACTGCAGCTCCAGCACTAACGGGGCCTTGCTAGGCAGCGCGACCTTTGGCTGGCTCAGAATATAAGTTTTCCCTGATAGCACGTCAACCCCTGTTGCTACTCCTTTTAACTGCGGCGCAAACTTCTCCAGCTCCAGCTCATACGGCTCTTCGTTCTTATTCAGGATCACCATGACTTTTTTGCCGGGCACTTCACGGAAGTACACGTACACGCCTTTATAGGGAGCGTAGTGTATTAATTTCCCTTTGTGCACCACCTCGGCACCTTGGCGCCAGCGCAGCAGCTTTTTCATGAACTGCTGCATCTGCACCTGTTGCTCTGTGAGGCCCTCGCCGGTAAAGGCATTCGTTTTGTCAGCGGGCCACCCTCCCGGAAAGTCAGTGCGGATAATGCCATGGTCGCCTTTTGCCTCGTTGTGCATCAGGATCTCCGTGCCATAGTAAAGTTGTGGGATGCCTCGCGTGGTCAGGAGGAAGGTCAGGGCTAGTTTTGTCAGATCCGCGTCCTGGTTCATTTGGGTGTAGATGCGGTCCATGTCATGGTTGTCCGGGAACACCACCAGGTTTTGCGGGTCGGCGTAGAGGAAATCTGTGGCCAGCACCTGGTATAGGTGCAGCCAGCCGGTGTCCCAGCCACGCTCCTCGTCGCGCAGGGCAGTGGCCAGGGCGGCCTGCACCGGGAAGTCCATAAGGCTGGGCAGGTAAGATACATAGCCATTGGGATTGTGCTTGCCGCGTTGCCAGTACGCTACAATAGCCGGGTTGAGAGACCACTCTTCGCCCACGATGTTAAAGTTCGGGTACTCTTCCATTACGCGGCGGGTCCAATTACTCATAAAGCCTGGGTCAGGATAGGAGTAGGTATCCATGCGGATGCCGCCTAGGTCAGCATACTCAATCCACCAGAGCGAGTTTTGGATCAGATAGGTAGCCAGTAACTTGTTTTTCTGGTTCAGGTCTGGCATCGACTCCACAAACCAGCCGTCGGTGTGCAGGTTGCGATCATAAGCCGAGGCGTAGGGGTCCTGTAAGGCTTCGCGGCGGTGGTTAGTGGTTTTATGGTTTGCCTGCTGGTTCAGCCAATCTTCCGTCGGCAGGTCGTTCATCCACCAATGCTCCGAGCCGATGTGGTTCAGGACCATGTCCATCACCAGCTTTATACCACGCTGCCTGGCCTCCTTTGAGAGCTGCAGGTAGGTCGCGTTGGAGCCGAAGCGAGGGTCCACTTTATAGTAGTCGGTGGTGGAGTAGCCGTGGTAGGAGGTTCTTTTTTGGTTGTTCTCCAGTACCGGGTTTACCCACAGGGCTGTAAAACCCATGTCTTTGATGTAGTCTAGGTTCTGAATAATGCCCGCGATATCGCCTCCGTGGCGGCCGCTCTTGTCAGACCGGTTCAGCCCTTCGGTCATGCCTTTTACCTCATCGTTTTTAGGGTCACCGTTGGCAAAGCGGTCGGGCGTAATCAGGTAAAGCACATCGGCCGTTGTAAAGCTTTGCCGCTGGGCCGCGTTTGCCTCCCGCTGCTTCAGCTCGTAGGTGTAGCGATGCACGGTTTTGTTGCCCTGCTTCAGCTGCAGCGTAAACTGGCCGGGCTTTGCATTGGTAAGGTCGAGGTTGATGAAAAGGTAGTTAGGGCTCTTTACCTTGATGACATCTTTAAGCGCTACCCCGTCGTGCTTTACTACAGGGGTGAGGGTGCTGATGTTATCCCCATGCAGCATCAGCTGCAGGCCAGGGTCTTTCATGGCTGCCCACCAGAAGGCCGGCTCCACCCGCAGCTTTTGCTGGGCAAAGGTTGGAAGCTGCCAGATGATGAGGAGCAGCGTAAGGATAGATAATTTCTTTTGGAGCATAAAATAGTGTTTGAGGCCAGCGAATGGATGAGGAGCGAGGTCCCCATTTATTTAAAATAGCCGTGTTCGCTGCAGACTATCCCTCCTGCGCTCCTTATTTTGAATCAAAGGCACTAAAGAAACGGGCCGCCGCATACGACAGCCCGTTTCTTTAGTGCCAACGGGCTTGGCGTCTTTACTTTAGAAGAACACCGTCCGCTACGAACCTCAGTTCTTCGCGGGGTGTCGTGATAGCTGCAACCTCTTCTGCGGACTTTCCTGCATCCTCTGCAAAGTGGCGGAGGTCTTCTACAGAGACAACTTCACGCTTGGCGGTGCCGGTGAACACTACCTGGCGGCCCTCCAGGTTCTCCGTCGGCACGAAAAAGCCGTAGTCGCGAAAGGTTACTTTCATGTGTGTGTCGTCATCCAGCTTCACATCCATCCAACAACCTTTCTTCTGGCAGCTCTCCTTTATCTCCGCCGCCACAGTTGCCTGAAGAGAATCTTTTCCGGCTATGGCTGTGGTTAGCTCAGAGGCCGGAATCACATGTTCTTCGGTAAAGGCAGCTCCGTAGGCAGAACCTGCGCCCGGTGCGGTAGTTTCGGTGCCAGTCCCGTTTGTGGCAGAAGACTTGGTTTGGTCACAGCCGAAGGCGGCAACAGCCAGCAATAGCAGGATAGAGGCATTTTTCATTGAATTGCATTTAGGTGATGGATACACAAAAATAACGTTTCCACCCATACGCGCAAGACTTATGAGCACGTATCAGCTGCAAAAAGCGGCCTGACCGCCGCATGTTGATGCAAGAGGTAGCTACTACACCTGATAGTTTATAGTATACTACATAAGTGGCATTAAGATAGAGGCATATGGATTACCTGCTGGTTAGGTTTATCCATCGGGCACGATCGATCGTAATGATTAGCCGGCCCGTAAGCAGGGGGAGGTATGCTACCGGCAGCGATGCCTGAAAGTCTTCCAGTCGCAGGTCGAGGGTAGTGGAAAAGTAGAGCGAGCTGCTCTCCGGCGCAAAGCTAACAGGCGCCTCCAGATCCCTGGTCACATTTTGTAGCCGGACGCTCGTACGGCGCTCCAGCGTTTCCGGGCTAAGGTTACCCGCGTTAATCTGCTGAACTGGGGCTGCCATGGTAATGAGCAGCTGCGGGTACTTGGCCCCAAAGAGCACCTCATAGGCCATGTTCTGTGGCACCGAGTCCTGGACCGGCAGAAGGGTTTCTACAGGCAGAATACATTCAAGTTGCTGTGTTTCCTTGTTGTAGCGCACCAGCATCTGGTCCGACACGAACTCATAGCGGCCGGCGGGCCCATCCAGCGCGAGCAGTACACGGTTGCTGCCGGTGTAGGGCGCGCGGTTACGTTGGGCTAGAGTGCCTGTAGCTGACAGCAGCGTGAGCAGTAACAAAAGGTATAGCAGGTGTAGTTTTTTCTTCATAACAGTGGTATGCAGGCATGAGACACCTCTTCTAACGCAAACGACCGGGCAATGGTGATGGCTTCCTGCTATACTTTTCTGGTAGAAAGCAGCACAACAAAAAGAAAGTGTGGTGGTTAATCTCTTATAGGGCTGTCCAGCATAAATTAAAGGGGCGTTTATAAAACTATAAACAGGCTGTAAAAGTATAAAATACTACACGTATAGGGTGCAGCAGGTATTGAAGCAATGCCCGCTTTTAGGGCCCAGGATAACGGAGCAGAGGATGAATCAAGATAAGAAGAACCAAGTAAACGCAAGGCAGCGGTCAGGCTTCAAGAGGATCGAGCGCATGCACCCAATACGGATGCTGCTGTACCTGAGTATGGTGGGCATCGGGGTGCTGTTCTTTGTGTTGGTGGTGGCGTTTGTCCGCACCGGCGGCTTCCCGGAGGGGCAGTTTGAGCTGCCCAGGTTCTTCAGCATCAGCACCATAATTCTTCTTTTCAGCAGCTACACTATCTCTAAGGTGCCACGCCTTTACAAGCACGAGAAGCTAAAGAAGATGGCGCGCTACCTGGCCGCTACTCTGGGTCTGGGCTTGTTGTTTATTGGTGCGCAGCTTATCGGCTGGAACGAAATGACGAAATCGGGAGTGCATTTTACCGGCAAATCCTCCGGCACTTATCTATACCTGATCTCTGCACTGCATATCCTACACCTGCTGGGCGGCATTATTTTCCTCTCGTTCATGGTGTTTAAAACGATTTATGTTAACAGCGACGCTGTGCGCAGCCTTGTCTTTATCCGGGACCCATTCCGGC
Source organism: Pontibacter litorisediminis (assembly GCF_029360645.1). Lineage (GTDB taxonomy): Bacteria > Bacteroidota > Bacteroidia > Cytophagales > Hymenobacteraceae > Pontibacter > Pontibacter litorisediminis. The sequence continues at coordinate 103,936 of NZ_JARDUA010000001.1, forward strand.
GCCTGCAGCTCTCTATGCTTAACAGCTACTGGCATTTTCTGGATTTCCTGTGGCTTGGCTTATACCTGGTGTTGCTGTTTATGGCTTAATGCATTTGCTGTAAGCAGCTTATAGGATACAGTTATAAGTGATTGTTACACTTCGACCTTAAACAAAGCATGCCCCCACCAAAGTTTTCTTTATGGTGGGGGCATGCTTTTTCATTAGCTACCTTACTATCGTCACGCTTCCTTTGTAGGTGGTGGTGCCGTAGTCAATCACGTAGAAGTACACGCCGTCGTTTACCCCGTAGCCGTCCCACTTAAAAGCGCTATCGGTGCTGCGGAACACTTCACGGCCCCAGCGGTTGTACACCTTGATGCTGGTGAAGGTGGCGGTGCAGAACTCCGGTGGAAGGCCGGGTATGTGGAAGAAATCGTTCTTGCCGTCTCCGTTAGGGGTAAATATGTTTGCCGGCACGTAGTCCGCCACCTTGGGCGCCTCTACCCGAAACTCCATCGTCAGGCGCTGCGGCTTCGGGTCGCATGCATCCTCCTGCAGAACAAAGTTTACCCGGAGTACTTCCTGCTGTGCGGCCGGGCAGTTGGCCAACCAGGTGAACTTGCCTTTGGCCTCCCCAGGCCCGCCTGTGGCAGAGAACACCATGCCGTAATCGGCCAGGGCAAAGCCGTCTCCCTCCGCGGTAATGATCAGGTTGTCCCTGTCCAAGTCTAAGCCATCAAAGTTGGCCTCAAAGGCCTCGTTTAATTGCATGGCGAAGGCATAGGCGTTTTGGTCGGAGGTGAGGGTGGGGGCGTTGTTTGGTGCCCTGACGATAAACTCCAGCGTCAGCTCCTTGTCGGGAGAGGGGGCGCAGGCCTCCTCTGCCAAGTTAAATTTGACGCGAATGCTGTTCTCCTGGAAAGCCGTGCAGGTCGGGGTCCACGTGAACACGCCGTCGGCGGCCCCCGCACTGTTGGTGCTGCTGAACTGCATGCCAAGCTCTTCCAGCGTGTACCCTGCCGCACTTGCCGATAGCGAGAGCATGTCCAGGTCCACATCGCGCCCAAGCACATTGGCCGTAAAAGGTTGCCCTACCTCCAGCTCTATGGTGGTGGCGTTTTGGTCGGAGGCGATGGTCGGCTCATGGTTGTTGGAGACAGGGCGCACCTCGATCGTTTCTGTACGGGTAACTTCCTTCTCGCAAACGATGCTTTTCACTATAAAGTCCAGCGTATAACTTTCCTGCTTCATGGTCTCGCAGTTGATGTCCCAGGTGAAGGGTGAGGTGACGCGGCCTGTGCCGTTCTTGTTCTCAAAGTTGATCTGTTGTGTGCCAATGTCGAAATTCTTCCCGACGGCAGATAAATACACCTCATCTTCGTCAGGGTCCAGGCCTATCACATCGAAGTTGAGTTGGTCGCCCTCACGCACCTCAAACACGCGCCTGTTCGTTGTGAGCGATACGGAAGGGGGAGCATCGGGCAGCGGATCGATCACGAAACTTACCCGCACGGTATCCTGCCGGGGCAGGCTGCAGCCGTCGTCCTTCACAATGAGGTCCAGTTGGTATACTTTTCCCTGTGTGTCGAAGCAGTCGTTAAAACACACAGTGGCGCTAAGGGTATCTTGCTTGCCGCTTTGGTTGATCATGCCGCGGGTGGAGCCGCTAAAGGTAAAGCTCGAGGCGGGGAAGTTCACTGGCCTGGCCCGTAGCTCCACGAACTCGCGCATGTCCGGGTCTGTAAAGTAGATGTTCAGGCAGCGCTCGGTGTCGGTGGGGCTGATACGCAGCACCTGACCTTCTTCGTAGCGGCTTTTCTGCCCTTTTTTCTGCGCCAACACCTTTGGTGACTGGTTTCTGGGGCACTCCAGGACCAGCACCTGAAAGTCGCGGCGCACTTCGCCTATCTTCACTCCATCCCTGAACTCCTGCACCCGTATCCCAAAAACAAAAAGCCCTTTCTGCGACGGCTGCATGGTAAGCAGGCCTGTTTCCGCATCTATGTTAATAGGAGGGGAGCCCTGAATTTGGGTGTTGGTGCTGTAGCCCGCCTGCCATCGGATTGGCGGGTATGGGCCAGCGCTAGGATTGGTGATGTAGAACGGCGGGTAAGAGTTGATGTTATAGTATGCCGGCATGTTTGCTGAGGTATAGCCGTTAAGAGGCGTTACCATGTCATATACCAGCGAGTCTCCGTCGGGGTCGGTGCCATTGAACTCAAAGTAGAAGAGCTCGTTTACGCAGGCGTAGTCGCTGAGGGGCGGGAACAGGATGGGAGACGAGTTCTCAAAAAGCTGCCCGCTCTTCACCACCGGTGGAAATTCCATGTAAAATACCTGCGCGGCATCTTCTGGACGGATAATGTTGTTGATGGTGCGGTTCCGGCAGCAGCGCTCCCAGGTGATATAGTATCCCGCTGGCTCAAAGTAAGTGGTAGGGTTCAGGTAGATGTTCGAGGAGTAGATGATCTTGTCCGTCACCAACTCGCCCACCGTGCAGTCAATATTGGTATAGGGTACCCGTGTGGAGTTGCTCAGGTCCAGTGTGACACGGCCAATGTTCCTGTTGGTGGCCTTGCTGAAGATGTTTACCGAAATATATGGATCCCGCGCCCCAATGCTGCCATTGACCACGTCGAAGTACAGGTTCAGGGATAGTTTATAGTTATACCCGCTGATGTGCTGCATTTCAAACTCACCGCCTACGATATGGGTGGCGCGGGCGGGGTAAAGCGCGGTACACAACAAGAAGACTAAGAGGAGGAGTAGACGTTGCTGCATAGGCTTAGACAGAGCAGGTATGTGGAATGGTTACGAATTAAATATAACATTTAATATCGAAAGTTTATACCCTATCTAAGAAGATTATACTTGGCGGAACTGGCTGCTGTTGCCATGCCGGGCAGATTTATTTTCGCGCCTCCTCATCCGGCTCAAGCGTTTTTTCCAACAGCTCCTCAAAGGGGAGTGGCTTTGAGAAAATAGGGTCCTGGTAGCGGTTCGCGGCAAAGCGGATGTAGCCAGGTTTCTTGTTTATCCGGATGTAGTCGAGCAACACGTTTCCGTACAGCTGGTTGCAAAGGCTTGTGCCGGGAAGGTCAGAGGCGGGAGGGGTCAGCACCAGCTTTTCCACCTGCTCCGTGTAGCGCTCGTGCCTTACCTGAAGCGTGTTCCTGCTGTGCAAGCTATATCCCTGCTGTTGCACGCGGTCTTTCACAAGTTCAAAAAAGAAGCTGAAGTTATCGGGCCCTATACTGGGGTCATAGAAAAAGATTACCCCTTTTAGGTGTTCCTCACAAAGCAGCTGTACTCTGTATTGGGCTGGTAAATCTGCATTTTTATAGTGGTAGGCCATAAAGAAGGGAGCTGTCCAGTGCAGGTATACCTGGCTGTCAAGCCATTTCTGGTAGGCTTCCATAAACTTCACCGAGCGCTTTGTCTCGCTACAGGTGGGCAAATTATTTCTAAAGCCCAACAATCGCTTGAAAAAATCGTTAAATGGCATCTGATTATTTACCTGATAACACGATTTGCCTGAAATAGTTTTAGCACAAACCCCAAAGCTTTCTGGCGGGTGCTTTAGTAACAACCATTAGCTATTACCGATTATAGATATAACTTAACGTCAAATCTGCAGCTGCCTGTTTGGGCCTCAGGGGCTTCCTGTATGGTCATCGTTGCTGCTAACCCTGTAACTCAATGGAAATACTAACACAAGAACTCGAAACAAAAAAGCGGCTGCTACAGGAAAGTAACAAGCTGCTAAACGCGCAGATAAAGGCGGCTAAAGACGCTATGGATGAGGCTCAGGAAAGCGCGAACGATCATCAGGGGGCAATGGAGGACAAGTTCGAGTCTTTCCGGGAGAATTGCCAGATACAGCGAGATATGTATGCGCGCCAGCTGGATGAGCTTATAACCACGCAAAGCGTGCTGCGGCGTATTAACGCCACCAAAATGAACCAGGACGTTTCGCTAGGTGCCGTGGTGCACACGGAGTTGCAGAATTACTTTATTGGCGTGAGTCTTGGGGAGATAAAGCTGGATGGGGAGTCTTACTATGCCATTTCAGGTCTGTCGCCGCTTTGTAAGGCAATGATGGGTAAAACAGCAGGAGAAACATTTGTTTTTAGAGATAAAACCTATAAGATATTGCAAGTATTTTAGAGTCAGCAGCTTTTTGTTGAAATATTCAAAACCTACAACGCCAATTCACAGTTAATAGGCTGGTAAAGGGTTAATAAAAAGGGTTAGCTTTCGTGGCTAACCCTTTTGCTTTTCTTCCTTTTTCGGTCTATTGAACCCGGGTCCAGTTCTGCGATCTGCCAATCAGCGAGATGCCGATGTACCCTTTCACCTCCATTTTGTCCTTGCCGGTCATTTTCATGTAGCAGCTATAGGTCTTGCCGCTCTCCGGGTCGTAAATCGTGCCGTCGTCCCATTTGTTTCCTCCCTCGTGTTCAAAGCCCTCCATAAATCGCATGCCTACAAGCGGCCTGTTGCGGAGCTTCTTATCAGGGTTGTTATCGTCCAGCTTTGGTTTACCATTGCGCAGAGGCTCCTTAAGGGATACAATCTTGCCACAGAGTTTGTCACCGCACTTGTAGATCTCAAACTTCGCCTTGCCATCTTCGTTCGTCCATACCCCGATAGGGGAAAGGCTCTGGGCCCAGGCGACAGTGGAGAACATCATGAGCAGAACCAGGGTGATGAGGTGCTTTTTCATCTGAATTTTACGATTAGTTGTTTGTTTGCAAGGTAATATATGAAAAAAAGTTAGGTTTTGACTTCAGCCCCGCACAAAAATGGCCGATTTTTTTAATACTTTTTTAGAAGGTTAAAGCGCTAACTGCGCAGCAAGGTAAGCGGTAGTTTTAGTGGACTGTATTGTTCCTCAGTAGGTTGTGGAGGAGGCGGGCTTTAGAGTAGCAATGAAGGGTAAGGGAACGTGAAAAAGGGGACTTATAAAGAAGGAAACATTGTGAACTTTTAACCGTTTTTTTATCTTTATAAACAAGTGAGTGGCGGGTGCCACGGCCTTTAAGCCAAAAGTTCGTTATAATAACGCAGCGGCGGCTTAAGGTTTATGTCGGACTAAAGAGAAAGGAGGTGCTATGTCTAATCCATCGGTCGTCTTAGTAAGCCAAGGTAATAATGCTCACGTAAAAGGTGAGCTGGCTTAGTAAGCAGTACGAGCTACTGCTTGCGCAGATAGCAAATTACCTTTGGTCTTCTTAAGAGATGGTAAACTGAAAAACAGGGCGCCGCTTACTGAGAAATTGAAGGATTCTGAAACACCTGGTGTGTCTTGACGGGCCACATCAGGTGTTTCTTTTTTTTCAGCAGTTCGGCTGGGGCGGCAGTCCTGTTACCCCACGCATGCGCTCTGCTCGCCTGCGCCGATTAGGGGCACCCCTGTCACTTTTGGAATTTCTTTCTTCTCTGCCCTCTTTCCCAACTTGCCTGTTTACAAGTCATCCTTATAGATGCTGTTGTTGCTCTTGCGTCGCTCCTGCACGAAGGTGCCGACATAAAAAGCAACAGCTACAAAACAGCTAAAGGCCATCAGGAGCAGTAGGATATAGTGCAGGTTCCAGGTAAACGTCTCCGGGTCAAGCTGCCAGATCAGAAGCAGGCCCGTTAGCAGCGTAAGCGCAGACACAGTATGGAATACAAACCGGTTATGCTTGCGCAGATGGTAGGTGCAGGCCAGGAATAGTATACCAAAGAATGGCGCAGCCAGCATCACCGGCGGCCTGGCGGGGTTGCTGAAGTATAGGATGAGGCCTGCTGTGATAAGCAGCAGTGCGTTAAGGGTATTAACGATGTAGGGGTGTACCATAGCTTATGTTGTTCGCATTGTAAGGCCCTAAGGGCCAGCCATGGTCCGTTGTACGTGAAAACGCAAAAGAGTTATAGGTAAGCCTACAGCACGCGCCGCACCTGCAGAAAACGCCCTTCGTACCCGCTGCCCTCCACTTGGCTGATCTTAACACCGCCGTTTGAGGAGGAATGCACGAACTCAATCGTGTCGCCGGGCTGGGAGATAACAATTCCTACATGGCCTGGCTCTCGCACCTGGGGATTGGTGCCGGTAAAGATAACCAGGTCACCGGGCTGGGCCTCCTGTCGTGTCACCTGCTCGCCTTCATCGGCCTGCATGCGGGAAGAGTGGGGCAACTGAACGCCATACTCCTCATACACGTGGGTTATGAAGCCAGAGCAGTCGAAGCCTTCCGGGGTTTCGCCGGCCCAAACATAGGGTGTGCCGATGAGGGTGAGGGCATAGGAAATCATGTCCTGGCTTTCAGTTGCACCAGCGGCACGAACAGCTGACAACCCAGTATGGGTTTGTTCCGGAGCAGAAGTACGATCCTGCTGTTGCGGTGCAGAGGTAGCCAAGGCAGGGGGAAACTCTGACTTGTTTTCTCTGGAACGGGCGAAGTGCTGTGGCATGAACACCAGTAAAAGCACTAACAGCAAGACTGGGGAAAGTATAAGCAGCAAGTTTTTTTTCATAGCGTTGGTTTATGGGTTGCAGCCTAGTAAAAGAAAAATTCATGCCACTCTTGTTAAAAGTGGGCACCTTTGATAGGCTCAGTTACAGAAACATATCCAGTAATGCTAAAAGTTCTACTTGCTGCCTATTCGCTTTGATAGGTAAAAACCGTGCCTTTACAAAATTTAGTGTCTGGAGAAGGCAAAGAAAAGGTATGGCTATAGTGATATTTAATATTAAATACATACCTTTGTCGCTGTTGCTTACCTTTTCTACAATGATACTTTATAAAGCTAGTTCCTTGGAGATAGACTGCGAGCAGGTGCAGAAACGACTTTACCTTAGGTGTCATAAACAGTTAAGTTCTAAAGAGTTTAAGGAAGGATTGCTCGAGGCTTTGTGCTGCGCCGAGAAGAGCGGCATAAAGCACTGGCTGCTGGACCTGCGCGAGATTGGCGAACTGGATGAGGAGGAGGAAATGTGGCTGCAGCGCTACTTCTTCCCCAGCATAATGTCCCGGCTTGGTACAGGCAATTACGTGGCGATCGTGCTCTCGGAGAGGTGCTACAAAACTCTGCTGCACGAGGCGGGGAGGTATGGCCTGCGCAGCTATAACGAGGTGATCATCATGAAGAACTTTTATGAGGTGCCGGAAGCGGTAAGCTGGCTCGACTCCAAGTCCACACACGCCGCCTAGCGGGCCTTGCTACCTTTAGTTGTTTGTACAGGGATTTTGAAAAACTGGCTAATTGTTGTAAAATGCCTGTTGAATCTAAATCATCCCTTACACAAACATGCTCAAACACAAACGATTTAAACTGTCACTCTTAATTGTTCTATTCCTTTGCCTGGGTAACGCGGCAGCGGCACTGGCGGCAGAGTTGCGCTACACCCTCTCCATGCCGGAGCCGCACACACACTACTTCGAGGTAGAGGCCGAGCTGAGCGGTGCCCGCAAAAAGTACATCGACTTTACCATGCCTGTTTGGGCGCCAGGCTCTTACCTGGTGCGCGAGTTCGCCAAGAACGTGGAAGGCTTTGAAGCTACTGATGGCTCAGGAAAGCCGTTACGCAGCGAGAAGATCGATAAAAACACCTGGCGCGTGTACAGCAACAAAGCCAGCGTGGTGCGGGCCACCTATGATGTGTATGCCTATGAGTTGAGCGTGCGCACGAGCTACCTCGACGCCAGCCACGGTTATGTGAACGGTACCAGCATTTTTATGTACCCGGAGGGCTATGAGCAGCAGCAGGGTACCCTGGTGGTGAAGCCGTTCAATGGGTGGAACCAGGTTTCAACAGGCCTGAAAAGCACCGGTAAGTTTACGTACACCTTCCCGAATTACGACATTTTAGCAGACTCCCCGCTGGAGATCGGCACGCACGAAGTATACGAGTTCACGGCTGCCGGCGTGCCGCACGAACTGGCCATGTATGGCGGCGGCAACTACGAGCCTAAAAAGCTAATGGCTGACATGACCAAAGTGATCGAGGAGGCGGTGCTCCTGATGGGCGAGCTGCCTGTGGACCGCTACGTGTTCATCGTGCACAACCTGGAGCGCGGCGGCGGCGGGCTGGAGCACTTAAACTCCACCACCTTGCAGACCTCGCGCTGGAACTATGGCACCGAGAGCAGCTACCACGGTTTTCTGGCGCTGGTGGCCCACGAGTACTTCCACCTCTGGAACGTGAAGCGCCTACGCCCGGAGCCGCTCGGCCCCTTTGACTATAACAACGAAAATTACACGCGCCTGCTGTGGGTGTCTGAGGGCATCACGAGCTATTATGACGACCTGTTGGTGCGCCGCGCCGGGTTCTACTCACCAGACCGCTACCTGGGCATTGTGGCCGGAAGTATAAATTCTGTGGAGAACACTCCAGGCAACAAGATACAGCCGGTGGCGGAATCCAGCTTTGATGCCTGGATAAAGTATTACCGCCGTAACGAAAACTCGAATAATGCAGAGGTATCCTACTACACCAAAGGAGGCGTGCTGGGCCACTTGCTGAACATGGAGATCATGGAAGCCACAAAAGGAGAGAAGAGCCTGGACGACGTAATGCGCTACATGTACGAGCGCTACTACAAAAAGCTGAACCGTGGTTTCAAGGAGGCCGAGTTCAAAGAGGCGGTGGAGCGGATTTCCGGACGTAACATGGACACATTCTTCCGCAATTACGTTAACGGCACGGAATCCCCGGATTACAACAAGTACTTTGATGCAGCCGGCCTGCAGCTGGTGAACACAAACGAGGGAAGTCAGGCCATCAACTGGGGCGCTTCTGCCGCTATGTCGGGTGGCAAGCTGATGGTGCGCGGCGTGAGCAGGGGCAGCAGTGCCTGGGAAGGCGGCCTAAACGTGAACGACGAGATCATTGCCGTTAACGGTTACCGCGCTGGCGACGACCTCGAGCGCCTAATCAGCAGCATGGGCATAGGCGAAACGGCCGAGGTGCTTATCTCGCGCGACGGCAAACTGCAGACGCTGGAGGTGAAGATGCTGCAGGATAACAGCGTGCGTTACCAGTTTATCCGCGTAGACAATCCTACCCCAACACAGGAGAAGATCTTTAACACCTGGCTCAACATCAGCAATAGCTAAGGATGTGGCAAGTATAAAAGCAGCAAAGGCCGGAGCATATGTTCCGGCCTTTGCTGCTTTTATACTTGCGGTGTGCCTAATCCAGCCTGAACGAGGCGCTTACCACCGCCGTGATTTCCTTGTCAATGGAGGTGGCGTCGTTGATGCCATAGTCGGAGATCATGTTAGAGTTGACCGGCGTGATTTGGATGACACCCATACGGGCATTGGTGATGGCGCCCAGGTCGCTTCCGGTCGCCTCAGCAATCTTTTGTGCCCGGTGCAGGGCATCCTTGGCGGCATCAGCCTGTATCTCAATCTTCAGGTCGGCCAGTTGGGTGTAGTAGTACTCCGGCGGCATCACCATAATGTTGATGCCTTGGCGCACAAGCGAGGTCATGTCCAGCGACACCTCCTTTATCTTCTGCACATCCTTCGAGGTTACCTGTACCTGCTGATTAGCGTTATACTGTATGATCCGGTTGGTGCTGTAGCCCTGGCTGGTCACCTCATACATTGGGTTCAGGTTGATGGTATTGAGCTCCACTTCGGCATCGGCAAAACCCTGCTTCTTTAAATACGCCAATACCGTTGGGCGCTGTTCCAGCAGGCGCTGGTAAGCGGCTTCGGCAGTGGGGGCATCAGCCTGGATGTTGCTGCGGAGTATGCCAAGGTCGGACGTAATCTCGCGCTTGGCAGAACCGGTCACATTGATCGTCTGGTTCGCCTGATCGCGGAAGCGGAAGATCTGCGAGAGCAGCACAGCACAGATAATCAGGCTCACGCCAAGCACTAGGAAGGGGAGCAGCAGGTTGTTTCGTGTCATGGTAGAGGTATGGCTAAAATAATGTTATGTTGATGCACAAACCATAAATTGTACTATTAATCCTGCCTTGGATTCTCAAGTCGACAGGCTATCAATACCAAGAGCCAAAAAGGGGTGAATTAGTTGCACGATAAGTGCTTGTTTATGAATTTATAAGTATGTATATTTCGATAAACTATATGTTAAGTTCCTTCACTTATGGTGATATACGAAACCCCGGGTGTAAATATTACTTTTCAGGAACAGGAAAGGCTGTTGCTTATTAAGTGGCTGCAAAAGCCGAACATGGATGCGCTGATGGATGCTTACCTGCACGCGCTTCAGTTTGTTTGCGAACATAGGCAGATCTATTTCTTCTGCACCGATCAATCGAAGATCGGGCCACTAGACCGCGACCAGGAGGTATGGCTGAGCCAGGAGTATTACCATAAGGTGCACGATTGCATTCAAGAAGAGATTTACGCGGCTGTTGTCTTCTCTAATGCCCATTTCAAGGCAATCGTGACTAACTACCAGGTGCCGGCAACGCTCCCCCAGCAACATTTTATCCAGTTTAACTACTTTACCCAGATGCAGGAAGCACTGCAGTGGCTCGCGGACGTAAAAAAAGGCCAGGATGTGGTGATCACACACACAACCTGACCTTCTGTTCTCTTCCATAAGGCGAAGTATCAAGGGAAGATACCCAGCAACTCATAGCTGACACCGATCTTCTCTATCGCCGTCAAAAACGCGGCCGAGCGTAAACCGGGTGTTCTTTTCTGCACCATCACATCCCTTATTTCATGGTATGCGTTGATCATGGTATCCTCCAGGCCGGAGCGCACCAAGCTGATCTCATCGGCTCCCTGCGTCAGGAAGGCGCGCTCAGTGGATGTCATGCTTTTGCCAGAGCTCGTTTCGATGGCGTTTACCAGGCGGCGGTAGCTGGCTTCTTCTGCCCGCTTCCCCATCCGGCCAAAGCGCACGTTTGATAGGTTCTTCAGCCACTCAAAGTACGACACAGTTACACCGCCGGCATTTAGGTATAGGTCTGGCAAAATAACGATGTTGTTTTTCAGCATGATGTCCTCCGCTTCGCGTGTCACAGGCCCGTTGGCGCCCTCTGCAACAATCTTTGCTTTGATTCGACCCGCATTGCCGCTGTGAATGACGTTCTCCAGTGCCGCCGGCAGCAGGATGTCGCACTCCAGCTCCAGCATTTCCTCTGAATTATCATAGTTCTTACAGTCCTTGAAATTAAGAATGGAGCCGTTTTCGCTGCGGTGCTTGAAGGCCTCCTGCACGTCTATGCCATTCTCGTTGTAAATGCCGCCTTCCCGCTCTGCGATGCCTGTGATGATGGCGCCGTCTTGTTGGCAGAAGTAGGCCGCATGGTAACCCACATTACCCAGCCCCTGCACAATAATGCGTTTACCCTCCATGGTATTTCCGGTCAGGCCTTTGCCTTTCAGCATGTCTGCGTCCGAAAGCAGTTCGCGTAGGCCGTAGTAGATGCCTAAGCCCGTCGCCTCGGCACGGCCTCTGATACCGCCCTGGCCTACCGGCTTGCCCGTTACACAACCCAGCGCATTGGTCTCGCCATACTTCAGCGCCTGGTAGGTGTCCGCGATCCAAGCCATTTCGCGGCTGCCGGTACCGTAGTCTGGGGCTGGCACATCCATACCCGGGCCAATAAGGTTCTTCTTGATCAGCTCTGCCGCGTAGCGGCGCGTGACGCGCTCCAGTGTTTTTACGGAGCTGGTTCTGGGATTGATCTTTACACCTCCTTTGGCACCGCCAAACGGCACGTCCACCACAGCGCATTTAAAAGTCATCAGGGTGGCCAACGCCTTTACCTCGTCCTCATCAACCTGCATACTGAAGCGAATGCCGCCCTTGGATGGGAGCTTGTGGTGGCTGTGCTGCACGCGTATTCCCTCTATTACCTCAATTTTCCCGTCAATCTCAACCGGGAAAGATACTTTGTACACGCTGTTGGTAGCCTTGATCTGCGCCAGAATGCCTGGGCTGAGCTTGGAGAAGCTGGCAGCGTGGTCGAAATACTGATGGACACTGTCTAAGAATTTTTTGCCTTCGTTAGGTGTATTAGCCATACAACTGTTGTTTTTAAGGGATGATGGTTTGCTGGTTTATGAACGTCTTTCACAAGTATTTGTTCGCTTTAGGCTATTTTATGCCCTAACCACACTGTTCTTCTTGCTGGTACTGAAGTGCTTGAGGAGCTACTCGCTTAATAAAATATCATATATAATATAAATTAAGTGTTATATAGTTGCTTTTTAACTTTATAACGGACAAATTTACCTCTCTAAAGTTTTAGAAAGGTGTTGCAAGAAGGCGTTGGGAACAGGCTCGTCGGAAGTTGCTGCCGCACCTCCTGAAGTGCCTTATCCCAAATACGAACTACTCCAATGGAAAGAATGGTTGATTTAAATATACTGGCCGCAAGGCCAACGGGTGCAGAGGTGCTGCTGAAGACGGAGAAGCTAAGCGTTTGCTATGAGGAAGGGGAGCAGACACTGGTGGTGCGTTGGGAGGGAGCGGTAAGCTCAGACGAATTGAGAAGTGGCTATAAAGAGATCTTAGAGCAAGTACGCAGGCTGAAACCGGTCAAATGGCAGCTAGACCTGCAAAAGCGTGGCACCATTTGCCGCCAGGATCAGCGCTGGATCTTTGAGTATGTTTTTCCCGAGGTGCTCTCTATCGTGAACGATGACGTTTTTGTGGCGGTGGTACTGCCTGTGTTCCTGATGCATGACCTGGTGAGTGAGCTGACTGGCGACGAGCTGATGCAGGATGGCCGGTTTCTGATCATGCAGCACTTTATGTACCCGGAGGAGGGACAGCGCTGGCTAAATGAAATGCAGCTGATTAAGATGGGGACCAGGTAAGGAAAGCAGGGGAGCCCGCAAGTATAAAAGCCCGGACTGTTGCTACAGCCCGGGCTTTTGTGTGTCTGGAGTGCAGTGCTGTTATTTTACCTGCAGTAGCTCCACATCGAAGATAAGGGTGGAGTTTGGCCCGATCACATCGCCAGCGCCCTGTGCTCCGTAAGCAAGCTCCGCCGGAATGAAAAGTCTCCACTTGGCGCCTTCCTTCATTTTCTGCAGCGCCTCGGTCCAGCCGGCAATCACGCCGTTCACCGGGAAAGTGGCCGGTTGGCCACGCTCATAAGAGGAGTCGAACGTGGTACCGTTGATGAGGGTGCCGTGGTAATGCGTAGTTACGGTATCAGAAGCAGAAGGCGACTTGCCGGTGCCCTCTTTCAGCACCATGTACTGCAGTCCGCTTGGCAGTGTCTGCACACCTTCCTTGTTCTTGTTCTCAGCCAGGAAAGCCTCGCCAGCCTGCTTGTTGGAGGAGCCGGCCGCGTTTTGCTTCTGCGCCATCTCCTGCTGCAGCGCCATCATGGCCTCCTGCACCTCCTGCTGCGACAGTGACGAAGGAGTGCCCGCCTGCACATCCTTCAGGCCTTGCATAAACGACTCGGCTTCCACCTCTATCCCTTGCTTTTTGAGGTTGGTGGCCATGTCGCGGCCAATGATGTAGCTGATTTTCTCTTTTAAATCCATAGTATACGGTTGTGCACCCACAGGTGCGGTTTAGTATGAAAGTTTATCATCTCTTACGAGAGATCTACACAAAGCTACCATTTTTTAGTCCTATGCCAAAGCAGGAGCGGTTAACCTTGCCGTTGCAACCTTAAGTGCGGTAACAACACTTTAAAACAAAAAAGGCTACTTCTTGATGGGAAGTAGCCTTTCGTGAAGCGCTGCCTCTATACTATAGGTACAGATGATAATCTTCGTCTTCAAGGTCTATGTTGATGTCTGCCGGGGCTAGCCAGTTTTTCAGAACTAGCGCCACCGACGTGCTCAGCAGAAGCACGGACGAAATGGATGCGAACTGTCTCATACGTGGTAGGGGTAAAGGGTTGAACTTGGTTTTTAGAACGCGTTTCGGGCTGTAAGGTTGCCCAACTTTAAAACTTGTACGTTAGCTTTTTGTTACCTAAGTATAAAGCAGTTAGAAAAGCGCATAATCAGCAGAAAATGCCCAGGTTTGCCCTTGAACGCCATGTAAGGCAGATGCGAGAATTATAACATTTCCGACGTAGCATCAGTACTCCTGGGTAGGTTAAATATCTCTGCAGGTTTAGCTGGCTTTTATCAAAAAGAATCGCATAACTTTGCACCCATAAACTAACCATGCATCCACAGCAGCTACATATCGCTCCTTGCTACACCCCGGCCCGGCGTTCCGGCCTGGTGTCTGCATCGCACCATGTAACGCTGTGTGACAAGCTGAACGGTTACTGCCTGCACTTTTACACGACCCCGAAAGACTTTAGCTAACGTGCCCAGAATTGCCGGTTGCTTCTTACCTGGTAATTCTGGAACCTACACCCCGGCGAACCCAAAAGTATAAACGTCAGAACTACATCCTTTTTAATTTTTATGGCTACAACTATTAGCGTCAGGCGCACGTTCTCGTACGCCTTCTCCAGTGCTTACTTAGTTACGCTTTTTTTATCTATTTTCGACCGGCAGATGCTCTGGCTCTTGCTGTTGCTCGTGCCGCTGCACCTGGTGTACCTGCACAACATCCGGCAGGCCAGGCACTCGCTTTTGCGCAACTACCCGCTGGTGGGTTACCTGCGCTATTTCTTTGAGAGTATTCGCCCCGAGTTCCGCCAGTATTTCTTCGAGTCGGATACAGACGGCAAGCCCTTTAGCCGCCGCCAACGCTCTATTGTGTACCAGCGCGCCAAAAATGTGCGTCAGACGGTGCCCTTCGGCATGCACAGCAACAGCCTGGAGGTAGGGTATGAGTGGATTGCCCACACCATGTTCCCGGTGCACGTAAAAGAGGACAGCCTGCGCGTGACAATGGGCAGCAGCCGCTGCAAGCAGCCTTACAGCGCCAGCATTTACAATATTTCGGCCATGAGCTACGGCTCGTTGAGCAAAACGGCCGTAACGGCCCTGAGCGCGGGCGCGAAACTGGGTGGTTTTGCCCACAATACCGGTGAAGGGGGCGTGAGCCCATTCCATATAGAAGGGGGCGGCGACCTGATCTGGCAGATCGGCACGGGTTATTTCGGATGCCGTGACAAGAACGGCAACTTCTCGGAGGAGCTGTTCCGCGAGCAGGTGGCGCACCCGAACATCAAAATGGTGGAGATCAAGCTGTCTCAGGGCGCTAAGCCTGGGCATGGTGGAATACTGCCGGCCGCCAAAAACACCCCGGAGATTGCTGCTATCCGTAAGGTGGAGCCGTATACTACAGTGGCTTCGCCTCCTGCGCACTCTGCCTTCAGCGACCAGTTTACCATGCTGCTCTTCATTGAGAAGCTACGGGTGCTGTCAGACGGGAAACCTATCGGCATCAAGCTGTGTATCGGCAACAAACAGGAGTTTGAGCGCCTGTGCCAGGAGATGATGCACAACCGCCTATTCCCGGACTTCATCACCATTGATGGGGCAGAGGGAGGCACAGGGGCGGCGCCGCTGGAGTTTACCGACAGCCTAGGCATGCCGCTGTACGATGCCCTGGCTTTTGCCCAGAGCACGCTGCGCAAGTATGGCTTGCGCGACGAGATTAAAATTATCGCCGCCGGCAAGATCATCACAGGCGTGGACATCATCAAGGCGATCGCACTGGGAGCTGATAGCTGCTACAGTGCCCGCGGCATGATGTTCGCCCTTGGTTGCATACAGGCGCTGCAGTGCGATTCGGGGCGTTGCCCGGTAGGCATTGCCACACAAGATAAGAACCTGTATAAGGGGCTAGACGTGGCAGACAAGCGCGTGCGGGTGGCCAATTTCCATGGCAACACGTTAAAATCTACGGTAGAGGTCATGGAGGCGTGCGGCTTTGATAGTATAAGCAGCATTACGCCCGATAAGATTTTCAGGCGTGTGGAGCAGGGCCGAAACATGAGCTTCAAAGAGCTCTACTTTCCCAAAAGCCAAGCACCCAGCAGCATCAGCAGAAACTATGTACTTAACTGATCATATGGACAACAACCTTATTTACCTGACCGAACAAGACTATAAGCGTCTTATAGACCTGATTCAGGTGCAGCGGCAAAGCAGCAATGGTGCCGCCGCAAACATCGGCAAACTAGGCGAGGAGCTGAAGCGTGCCAAACTGGTGCCTTCGGAGGAAATTCCGGCTAACGTAGTGACCATGAACTCCAAGGTGCTGCTGAAAGACATGCAGAAAGGAACCGAGTTGGAAATAACACTCGTGTACCCAAAGGATGCTGACATTAACACCCGCAGGATCTCTATCTTTGCGCCGGTTGGCACCGCCATTATCGGGTGTAAAGAAGGCGACATCGTGGAGTGGCCGGTACCATCGGGCACGATCAACTATAAAATTGAGAAGATACTCTTCCAGCCGGAGGCAACCGGCAACTTTTCCCTGTAAACCCCCAAGACCCTATTACGAAAAGAGCCTGCTGTGCCTGGAGTGCAGCGGGCTCTTTAATTTTACGTATGGCTGTAACTGCTAGAGATAATCCTCGCTATGCTCATCATAGGTATCAAACTCAAAATCCTCCTCGTCGAACTGGCTGTTGACAAAGATATAGGCGGCAGCCCCAATTAAAACCACCGTGCCGAGTAAAAGCATGAGCGGAGCTTTATCTGGTGTGTTCATCCTTCAATTGTTTTAACTTGAGCTTATACTTACGAGACACACCTGATGCAGGTATAAGTGCGCCCTAAAATTATCAGGGGGCACACGTAAAAGAAAAGCCGGACCACAGGGCCCGGCTTTTATACTTTATACTTTTAGGATGACCTACATGTTTCTGCGGTACTGTCCGCCCACCTCAAACAGAGCGTTGGTGATCTGGCCCAGGGAGCAGTATTTCACTGTCTCCATCATCTCCTCGAAGATGTTACCGTTGTTAATGGCCACCTGCTGGATACGCTTTAGCATCTCCTCTGATTTATCGGCATTGCGCTCCTGCAGGGCGCGCACCATCGTAATCTGGTACTGCTTCTCGTCTTCCGTGGCCCGGATAACCTCTGTCGGGATCACGGTAGGAGAGCCTTTGGAAGAGAGGAAGGTATTCACCCCGATGATCGGGTACTCGCCGGTGTGCTTCAGCGTCTCATAGTATAAGCTTTCCTCCTGGATCTTGCCGCGCTGGTACATGGTTTCCATAGCACCCAGCACACCGCCACGCTCTGTGATACGGTCGAACTCGGTCAGTACAGCCTCTTCCACCAGGTCCGTCAGCTCTTCGATGATAAACGAGCCTTGCAGCGGGTTCTCGTTCTTCGCCAGCCCTAATTCGCGGTTAATGATCAACTGAATCGCCATCGCACGACGAACAGACGCCTCTGTAGGCGTGGTGATGGCCTCGTCGTAGGCGTTGGTGTGTAGGGAATTACAGTTGTCGTAGATCGCATACAGCGCCTGCAGTGTGGTGCGGATATCGTTAAAGTCGATCTCCTGGGCATGCAGCGAACGGCCGGATGTCTGGATGTGGTATTTGAGCATCTGCGAGCGGGCATCGGCGTTATACTTGTGCTTCATCGCCTTCGCCCAGATCCTACGGGCAACACGGCCAATTACCGCATACTCCGGATCGATGCCGTTGGAGAAAAAGAAGCTCAGGTTCGGCGCAAACTTGTTGATGTCCATGCCGCGGCTCACGTAGTACTCCACAAACGTAAAGCCGTTAGCCAGCGTAAAGGCCAGCTGGGTAATCGGGTTAGCACCAGCCTCAGCAATGTGGTAGCCGGAAATGGACACCGAATAGAAATTACGTACGTTCTTGTCGATGAAGTAAGCCTGCACGTCGCCCATCAGGCGCAGCGAGAACTCCGTGGAGAAGATACAGGTATTCTGTGCCTGGTCCTCTTTCAGGATATCGGCTTGCACGGTACCTCTAACGGCTGCCAGTGTGCGGGTCTTTATCGGTTCGTATACTTCCGCCGGCAGTACCTGGTCGCCGGTAACGCCCAGCAGCATCAGACCCAGGCCATCATTGCCTTCCGGCAGGCTGCCCTGGTAGCGCGGACGCTCAGCGCCTTTGTCTTTATAGATGGCTTCGATCTTAGCATTTACCTCATCCTCCAGGCCGTTTTCTTTAATATAAAGCTCGCACTGCTGGTCAATGGCGGCATTCATGAAGAAGCCGGTGAGTATGGCAGCCGGACCATTGATGGTCATGGATACCGAAGTCTTTGGGTCGGCCAGGTTAAAGCCAGAGTATAGTTTCTTGGCATCATCCAGGCAGCAAATGCTTACGCCAGAGTTACCAATTTTACCGTAGATGTCGGGTCTGTAATCCGGATCTTCGCCGTATAGTGTAACGGAATCGAAGGCTGTAGACAGACGCTTCGCTGGCATGCCTAAGCTTACGTAGTGGAAGCGGCGATTCGTACGCTCCGGGCCACCTTCGCCGGCAAACATGCGGGTAGGGTCTTCGCCTTCGCGCTTGAACGGGAACACACCCGCTGTGTATGGAAATTCACCCGGCACGTTCTCCTGCAGGTTCCACTTCAGCAAATCGCCCCAGGCCTCGTAGCGAGGTGTGGCAACTTTCGGTATCTGCAGGTGCGAGAGCGATTCGGTGTGCGTTTTTATCTTGAGCTCCTTGTCGCGCACTTTAAACACGTAGAACTCGTTCTTATAGGCCTGCACTTTCTCCTGCCAGTTCTCCAGGATCTTCTTGTTCTGCCCGTCCAAGTTCAGCTCCACTTCGGCATAAGCCTGCTCCAGTTGCTTGATCAAACGGTCTTTATCCTCCACCTCAATGCTTTGCACGGCCTCAATGGACTTTTTGATACCGTACAGTCGCTGGGCCACTTCCGCCTGGTCTTTCGTCCACTTGTCGTAGTTGCGGATGGTTTCGGAAATTTCAGAAAGGTAACGCGTGCGGCTTGGAGGGATGATGAACACCTTCTCCGACATCTCTTTTGATGTCTGCAGGTTGGAGTTGAACGCCACGCCCGTTTTCTCAGAGATTTTGGCCATGATAGCGCGGTACAGCTGGTTCATGCCCGGGTCGTTGAACTGCGAGGCAATGGTTCCGAACACCGGAATTTCCTCGTCATTCACGTCCCACAGCTGGTGGTTGCGCTTGTACTGCTTTTTCACGTCGCGCAGGGCGTCCAGGGCGCCGCGCTTGTCAAACTTGTTTAGGGCAATCACATCAGCAAAGTCCAGCATGTCGATCTTCTCAAGC
This sequence comes from Pontibacter litorisediminis, assembly GCF_029360645.1. Lineage (GTDB taxonomy): Bacteria > Bacteroidota > Bacteroidia > Cytophagales > Hymenobacteraceae > Pontibacter > Pontibacter litorisediminis. The sequence continues at coordinate 123,039 of NZ_JARDUA010000001.1, forward strand.
TGCGTGGCGGCACCGTACTCCGGCGTCATCACATACAGGCTCATGTCCGAGTGCTCAATGATTTCCGTGTCCGACTGGCCGATACCCGATGTCTCCAGTATGATCAGATCGAAATCAGCTGCTTTGACGATGTCCACGGCATCCTGCACATACTTGCTCAGGGCCAGGTTGCTTTGGCGTGTGGCCAGGGAGCGCATGTATACCCGCTCGTTAGAGATCGAGTTCATGCGGATACGGTCGCCCAGCAGGGCTCCGCCTGTCTTACGCTTCGAAGGATCTACGGAGATGATGGCGATCTTCTTGTCTGGGAAGTCCAGCAGGAAGCGGCGCACCAGTTCATCTACCAGAGAGGACTTTCCGGCTCCGCCTGTGCCCGTAATGCCCAATACGGGTGTCTTTACATCTTTCGCCTGCTCTTTTACTTCGTCGAGTATACCGCGGGCCTCCTCCGGGAAGTTTTCAGCGGCTGAGATAAGCTTGGCAATGGCTTTCGGGTCTTTATCTTTCAGGTGCTTGGCTTCTCCATTCAGGTCCTTGCCTGTCGGGAAGTCGCACTTCTCCAGCATATCGTTGATCATGCCCTGCAGGCCCATGGCGCGTCCGTCGTCCGGGGAGTAGATGCGGGCGATGCCATACTGGTGCAGCTCCTCGATCTCGGTAGGCAGGATTACGCCGCCGCCGCCGCCAAAGATGCGGATGTGTCCGCAGCCACGCTCGCTGAGTAGGTCGTACATATACTTGAAGTACTCCAGGTGGCCGCCCTGGTATGAGGTGATGGCGATGGCCTGTGCGTCTTCCTGAATAGCGCAGTCCACGATCTCCTGCACCGAGCGGTTGTGGCCCAGGTGAATTACCTCTGCCCCGGAGGCCTGAATAATGCGGCGCATGATATTGATCGAGGCATCGTGGCCATCGAACAGAGAGGCAGCCGTAACGATACGGATATGGTTAACAGGCTTATAATGCTCTACTTTTGTAAGTTGCATACTTATATGAACTAGTTTTTTCCAGATTTGATGCGAATATAGTCATTTTTGGGCTAAGATTTTAAGGATTTGGAGACAGGGCGGCTAAGGGAGCGGCCCTGCCAGGCAAGCGACTATTACCATGCCCAAGTATGGCTTTTATAATTCTTAAGGCCTGATAGCAGCAACAAATGCACATTCTTCTTAACTTTGCTTTTCGTATAGACATTTATGAAGAACATTCGCAATTTCTGCATCATCGCCCACATCGACCATGGTAAGAGTACCCTGGCCGACCGCCTGCTGGAGTTTACCTCTACGGTGGCAGAGCGTGAAATGCAAAACCAGCTGCTCGATAACATGGACCTGGAGCGTGAGCGCGGCATTACGATTAAGAGCCACGCCATCCAGATGAACTACCACTACAAGGGAGAGGATTACGTGCTCAACCTGATCGACACACCTGGCCACGTTGACTTTTCCTATGAGGTTTCCCGCTCCATCGCTGCCTGCGAGGGGGCACTGCTTATTGTGGACTCCTCCCAGGGGATTGAGGCGCAGACGATCTCTAACCTGTACCTGGCCATCGGCAACGACCTGGAGATCATTCCGGTACTGAACAAGATCGACCTGCCGCACTCCATGCCGGAAGAGGTGTCTGACCAGATCATCGACCTGATAGGCTGCGACAAAGAAGACATCATCCATGCCTCCGGTAAGGCTGGTATTGGTATCGAGGATATCCTGAACGCCATATGCGACCGAATCCCGGCCCCGAAGGGTGATCCGGCTGCCCCGCTGCAGGCGCTGATCTTTGACTCCGTTTTTAACTCCTACAGAGGCATTGAGGTATACTTCCGCATCTTTAACGGCACGCTGAAGAAAGGGGAGAAGGTGAAGTTCATCAACACCGGCAAAACCTATGAGGCTGATGAGATTGGGGTGCTGAAGCTGAACCAGGAGTCTCGCCAGGAAATGGCTGCCGGTAACGTGGGCTACCTGATCTCCGGTATCAAGAACGCCAAAGAGGTTAAAGTAGGTGATACCATCACGCACGTAGATCGTCCGGCCCAGGGTATTCAGGGCTTTGAGGACGTGAAGCCTATGGTATTCGCCGGTATCTACCCGGTAGAGACGAGCGAGTATGAGGAACTGCGCGCTTCCATGGAGAAGCTGCAGCTGAACGATGCCTCGCTGGTGTGGGAGCCGGAGACATCCGCCGCCCTCGGTTTCGGTTTCCGTTGCGGGTTCCTGGGAATGCTGCACATGGAAATTGTGCAGGAGCGTTTGGAGCGCGAGTTCGACATGACGGTGATCACGACCGTGCCGTCGGTGCAGTTCCACGCCTATACTACAAAAGAGCAAATGGTGAAGGTGAATGCTCCTTCGGAGATGCCGGATCCAAACTATATCGACCACATCGAGGAGCCTTTCATCAAAGCGCAAATCATTTCTAAGTCTGATTACGTGGGGCCGATCATCACGCTGTGTATGGACAAGCGCGGTATCCTGAAGAACCAGACTTACCTTACCAGCGATCGTGTGGAGATGACCTTTGAGATGCCGCTGGCCGAGATCGTGTTCGACTTCTTCGATAAGCTGAAGACCATTTCCCGTGGCTACGCCTCCCTCGACTATGAGTTGATTGGCTTCCGCCCATCCAACATGGTAAAGCTGGACATCATGCTGAACGGTGAGAAAGTGGACGCCCTGAGCGCCATTGTACACCGCGACAAGGCCTATGATTGGGGCAAGCGCCTCTGCGAAAAGCTGCGTGAGCTGCTGCCGCGCCAGATGTTCGAGATTGCCATTCAGGCGGCCATTGGCCAGAAGATCATCGCCCGCGAAACGGTGAAGGCCATGCGCAAGAACGTACTGGCCAAGTGCTACGGCGGTGATATTTCGCGTAAACGCAAGCTCCTCGAAAAGCAGAAGAAGGGTAAGAAACGCATGCGCCAGGTAGGCAACGTGGAGATCCCACAAGAAGCCTTCTTAGCCGTGCTCAAACTCGACTAAAATAAACAAGCCCCGACGTGCCCCTGCGCGCCGGGGCTTGTCGCTTTTATACTTCGGCTATAAGCCAAATACCTTTCGATGTACGCTGATATCACTATAAAAGCCTGTTGTGCCGATCCTGCCGAGGCAGAAAGTATACTGCTGCAAAACGGAGCGGTCTACAAAGGCCTGGATGTACAGACAGACACCTTCTACGAGTCAGAGTTTGGTAAGCTAAAGCACCGCCAAGGCCATATCGAGAACGTGCTGATCCACTCCACTACAACCGGGAGCGGAACGGGGAGGCGCTGAAGACGGAGGTGCTTTTATACTTGAAAAACCCAAGCACGGCCTCCATAGCACAGGTTTGCAATGGCCGAAAGGTTTTGGCTGAGGTAAAGAAGCTCCGGAAGATTTTCTTTATCGAGAACGTGAAGTTCCACATCGATTTCCTGGAGGAGCTTGGCCATTTTATCGAGATTGAAGCCATTGACCTGGAAGGATCGCTGGGTATAGAAGTGCTGCGGCAGCAATGTAACTATTACCAGGAACTGCTGCAGCTAGAGGAGGAGGACCTGGTAAACGACTCCTATGTAAATTTGTAACTCCTAACTAATAACACATAACATTTAACTACTATCATGATCCTGCTCGACGGTAAAAAAACATCCGAAGCCATTCAGAACGAAATCGCAGCTGAGGTGGCTGCCATCAAAGAAAAAGGAGGCAAACTGCCGCACCTGGCTGCTGTGCTGGTAGGTAACGATGGCGGCTCCGTTACCTATGTTACCAATAAAGTGGCTACTTGTGAGCGCATTGGCTTCGGATCTTCGCTGATCCGCTACGATGAAACGGTTACCGAGGAGGAGCTGCTGAACAAGATCAAAGAGTTGAACGAGGACGAGGAGATTGACGGTTTTATTGTGCAGTTGCCCCTGCCAAAGCACATCAACACCGAGAAGGTGATCGAGGCGATTGACCCCAGAAAAGACGTGGACGGCTTCCACCCAACCAATGTGGGACGCATGGTGGCTGGCTTACCGGCCTATCTGCCCGCTACGCCAGCTGGTATCCTGCAGCTGCTGCAGCGCTACGAGATCGAGACGAACGGCAAGCACTGCGTGGTGGTTGGCCGCAGCAACATTGTGGGTTCCCCGATGAGCATCCTGATGGCCAAGGCTGCCTACCCGGGCAACGCCACGGTAACGCTCTGCCACCGCAACACCGTGGACCTGGCCTACCATACCCGCCAGGCCGACATCATTATTGCTGCCGTTGGCAGGCCTGGCCTCATTACGGCTGACATGGTGAAAGAGGGTGCCGTGGTGATCGACGTAGGAACTACCCGCGTGCCGGACGCTAGCCGCAAATCAGGCTTTAGATTGAGAGGCGACGTAGACTTTGATAACGTGGCCGAGAAGTGCAGCTACATTACCCCGGTTCCAGGTGGGGTGGGCCCACTTACCATTGCCATGCTGATGATGAACACGCTTAAAGCTGCTAAGAAGGAAGTATATAGATAACCACCACAGCCCTCTCCTTGAACAGGAGAGGGCTTTTTTTGAGCCAGGATTTGTTGGATTACAATGGATAGTCAGGATTAAGCTTGGCTGCACCTTGCCCATTCTTCCCAAGCAAAACCCTGAGAATCTTTTAATCCTGTAAATCCTGATCCTTTTTCGTAACTTTGTGAGTTCTGCCGGAAGTATAGCGTACACTTTCAGAAAGGCGGAAACACGAGTAGAAACGGCTATACGCTCAGTTCTAAGTATGGCCAGAGGGAATTAGAGCATTGGAAGAAGAAAAAACATACAAGACGGCCTCCATACACCAGGTACCTAAAGATGGTAGCCTGTTGCCTTTGATGGAGGCTTTTTATACCATACAAGGGGAGGGTGGCAATACCGGTACGGCGGCATACTTTATCCGCCTGGGCGGTTGCGATGTGGGCTGCCACTGGTGTGATGTGAAGGAAAGCTGGGATGCCGAGGCACATCCGCTTACCCCGGTAGAAGACATCGTAGAAACGGCTGCTGCCTATCCGGGCAAAGCCGTGGTGATAACGGGGGGCGAGCCACTGTTGTACAACCTGGAGCCGCTGACAGCGCAACTTCAGGCCCGCGGCATCAAAACCTATATCGAAACATCAGGCGCGTACCCCGTGAGCGGCAACTGGGACTGGATCTGTCTGTCGCCTAAAAAGTTTAAGCAGCCCGATGCCTCGGTGTATCCCTTTGCGCATGAGCTAAAAGTGATTATCTTTAACAAGAGTGACTTTAAGTGGGCAGAGGAACATGCCGCCAGAGTAGGGGAGCACTGCAAATTATACTTGCAGCCGGAGTGGAGCAAGGCCAGCGAAATGACGCCGCTTATCGTAGAGTATGTGAAAAACAACCCGAAATGGCGTGTGTCGCTGCAGACGCACAAGTACATGGACATCCCCTAACACCCTATGAAGTATAAACAGCTGCTGATTGCCTCCCTGTTGGTGCTGGGCTCTGCCTCCACCACGCTGGCGCAAAACCAAAAACTTAGCACCACCTCGGCCAAAGCAGAGCGTTTATACGAGAAAGCCGACAGCTACGCCCGGGCCCGCGATTTTGACCGCGCCCTGCAGGCGCTGGATGAGGCCATACAAAAAGACTCCAACTTTGCCGACGCGTACCTGCGTGCTGCCGGTTTGCACAGGCTCATGGGCAATAAGGCGGCAGCCTTTGAGTATATGGAGAAAGGCCTGAAACTGCTGCCGTTCTCCAAAGGACAAGCCAACAACTACTATGAGCTGGCTGAGTTATACTTCGACAAAGGTAATTACGAAGCAGCCAGCCAGTGGTATGAGACCTTCTTGAAGACTGGCTCCAATAATGCCAAGCAGGTGGAGTGGGCGAAGCGGCAGCTGAAAACGGCTGCCTTTGCGCAGGAGGCCATGCAGAAGCCGGTGCAGTTTAACCCGGAGCAACTGCCAGGCACCCTCAACCGCTTTGGCTTGCAGTACTTCCCGTACACCACTGCCGACCAGCGCTATTTTATCTATACTGCCCGCGAGAGTGGCCGCCCGGACCATGACGAGAACATCTTTGTGAGCCAATACAAAGACGGCAGCTGGCAGGCACCTGCACCTATCTCCGAAAATATCAACACCCCGGCCAACGAAGGGGCAGCCACCATTTCCGGGGATGGCAAAACACTGGTATTCACCTCCTGTAACCGGCCGGACACCCAAGGTGATTGCGATTTATACATCTCCTTCCGGACAGGAAACGAGTGGAGTAAACCGCAGAACATGGGCAAGACGGTCAACTCCAAAGCATGGGATTCGCAGCCAAGCCTTTCGGCTGATGGCCGTACGTTATACTTTACCTCTACGCGTGGAGGGGGCGTTGGCAAGGAAGACATTTGGGTAACGTACCGCAACGACGACGGCTCCTGGGGGAAGCCCGTGAATCTGGGGAAAGAGATCAACTCCACGGGCCGCGACATGGCGCCCTCGATCCATATGAGCGGCAGCACCTTATACTTTGTGAGCGATGGCCATATCGGCATGGGGGGGCTGGATGTGTTTAAATCGGACATGAGCGAGAACGGCAAATGGTCTGAGCCACAGAACCTGGGGTACCCACTCAACACTTTTGCCGACGAAGGCTCGCTCTTTATCACACCGGACAGTGAAGTGGGCTATTACTCCAGGCAAGTAAACACCGAGGCCGGCCCTCCAACCATACAACTCTACAGGTTTGATGTGCCGGCCGCGTGGCGCAGCCGCGTAACCAGCACCTATGCCCAGGGGCGCGTGTTTGATGCAGCCACCAAAAAGCCGCTGGCGGCGCAGGTGCAACTCTACGATGTGGAGGCAGACTCACTGGTGCAGCAGGTAAGCTCTGACAAAGTATCAGGGGAGTATACGGTGGTGCTGACGCAGGGCAAGCAGTATGCCCTGTATGTGTCTGCCCCAAAGTACCTGATGAACAGCCGCAGTTTCGACTACACTTCCTCGAAGGCGCTTTCGCCGGTGGCGCTGGATGTGTACCTGGACCCGATCAAATCCGGGGCGGCCATGGTGCTGAGCAACCTGTTCTTTGATACCGGAAAGTATAACCTGGAGAAGAAATCGAAAACGGAGTTGGATAAGCTTATTGCCTTTATGCAGCAGAACCCACAGTTGAAGATCGAAATCTCTGGCCATACCGATGATGTGGGAGCTGATAAGGCCAACCAGGTACTTTCCGAGCGCCGCGCCAAATCTGTGGTGGATTACCTGGCTAGCAACGGCATCAGCAAAGAGCGCATCCGCTACAAGGGTTATGGCGAGATGAAGCCCGTGCAGCCAAACACCTCTGAAGAGAACCGCCAGCTGAACCGGCGCATCGAGATGCGCGTGCTGTAAACTACGAAGGGCTTAAAGTATAAAGGGAGGCAAAGTATAAATTTGCCTCCCTTTTGTATTTTCTCAACTTAAATGATTAGAGACCCCAGGTCTGCGGTGATTTACGCCACTCTGCCAGCGTTTCCATGGCAGACGCTTGGATATAGCCTTGTTTGGCGGCAGCCTCTACCAAGGCGTTATAGTTGCTGAGGCAGTGCAGCGGGATACCGGCTTTCTGGAAATTCTCATCGGCCGTGGCAAAGCCATAGGTAAAGATAGCGGCCATGCCCACTACCTCGGCGCCGGCGGCTTTCACGGCCTCCGCTGCCTTCAGCGAGCTCCCACCGGTAGAGATCAGGTCTTCGATCATCACCACTTTCTGGCCCTCTAGCAGGCGCCCTTCGATCTGGTTACCCATGCCATGCTTCTTCGGCTCGGGGCGTACGTACAGGAAAGGCATCTCCAGCAAGTCTGCCACCAGGGCGCCCTGCGCTATACCTGCGGTGGCTACTCCCGCAATGGCCTCTGCCTCCGGATACTGCTGCTTTACCAGCTCCGCCAGCTGCTGTTTAATGTAACTGCGGATGTACGGGAAAGAAAGCGTGACGCGGTTATCGCAATAGATAGGAGAGTTCCAGCCGCTGCTCCACTTAAACGGCTGCTCCGGTCTTAACTTCACGGCCTCTGTCTCGAGCAGGAACGAGGCCACTTGGTATGCTGTTGTCGTAGAATCCATGACCCGAATTTACAGAAATAATCTTCCTTTTTATGGCTGCGTATTTTGATTGCGCCGATTTATTTTTTGTTTTGTATAAATTACGCTTCCACTGGAGCACCCAAAACGCATGAACGTTTTTATTAACGACATTCCGCTTATCCTTAAAAAAGCCACCGACAAGGTGTATAAGCATGAGTATGACCTCATTCTGAAAGCCTCGGACCACTTTACATCCAAAGATCTGGTGGGGGATGTGCTGATAAAGGAAGCAGACGCGCAACTGATAGACCGCCTGGTGCGCCTGATGGAGGTGAAGAGGCTAAAAAAGCTGAACTCGCTGACGCTGGTGGCTGATAAAAAGAAAAAGCTCATCGAGCACCTGAAGGACCAGTTCAAGATCGTGAAGGCTGCCGGTGGGCTGGTGCTGAAGGAAGGCAAGATTCTGATGATCTACCGCCTGGGTGTGTGGGACCTGCCTAAAGGTAAGCTGGAGAAGAAGGAGAAAGTGCGCGAAGGCGCCATGCGTGAGGTAGAGGAGGAGTGCAACATTAAGGTAGAGGTGGTGGAGAAGCTACCGAAGACCTGGCACTCGTATGCCTTCAAGGGCAAAAAGATCCTGAAGAAAACCAGTTGGTACCTGATGGATTGCACCGACGACAGCCTGATGAAGCCACAGGCGGAGGAGTTTATTGAGGAGGTGCGCTGGATGACGCCGGAGGAGGTGCAGGAGGTGCTGCCAAAGGCGTATACCTCCATTGCCTTCGTTATCCGACACTATCTGCAATCTCTGAAAACCGGAAAGGTATAAACTCATCCACGTTGCCGCCAAACCGGTGAATCTCCCTGATGATGGAGGAGCTGATGGCGGCAAGGTGCGGCGAGGTGATCAGGAAAACGCTCTCCAGGTCGTGGTTTACGTGGCGGTTGGCCTGGGCGATGGTATTCTCATACTCGAAATCGGTGGTGTTGCGCAGCCCGCGCAGCAGGAACTGCGCCCCCTTCTCGCGCGCATACTCGGCGGTGAGCCCTTTAAAAGTGTCCACTTTAATGTTCGTATGATCCGCAAACAGACGGGTCATCACCTCAAACATCCTATCCACGGGGATATACCGCTGCTTGCTGCTGTTGTTCCCGATAGCCACGATCACCTCGTCAAACAGCTTGGCCCCACGCATCACCACATCATAGTGTCCGTTAGTGAAGGGATCAAAAGATCCGGGGAACAGGGCGATGCGTTTCATATACAATGGGGGAATGAGTGTTTGAGTGGATGAGTGAATTTTATTTAACTGTGTTCTTTCTTGCTTTCGATAAGACTAATACTATCTCAGTGGCTTCTTTTGTTATACTTGCTAGCGCGTTTTTAGTAGAAGTTCCGGATTCTTACAGGATCTCCAACCAGTAAAGTGTTTCATCAGCCTCTTCAATCACGATACTTATTTTGGCAAAGAACTCAGCTGCCGATATGGCTCCACAGGCGGCGCTATAGTTTGCTCCAACGGATGTAGCTGAACGCAGCAGCTGACGCTTCATAATATTTGCTTCCTCCGTTCGTGGCAAGCTTCGGCTAAAACGTATGGTGTCAAGTGCTAGCTTTTTCGTTCGTTTTCTAAATTGCTCTACACATTCCTGTTTCGAAGAGTGGTTACTGCTGCTTTGCATGAAGTGATTAAGTAAGTATTTCCTCGTAACCGACCTACGGGTCTAAATAATCGCTCATTCACTCAAACACGCATTCAAAATTAGTCTCACTCACACAGATGCATGCTGTAGAGCTCAAAGTAGCGGTGTTCGAACATGTCGTGGAACTTATAGCTGTACTCTACATCTGCCGGTTTTTTCCCTAGCCTGATGTGGCGGATGTACCGCTGCAGGATATGGAACAGCGAGGAGTCGTGCGTAATATCGCCCCAGACGGTGATGGTTTCCTGCTCGGGATTCATCTTTTGCTCCTGCATGATAAAGATGATGTAGTAGATAAAATCTTCCGGGCTTACATAGTGGAAGATGTTGCAGAACTCCAGACCCGATGGCCCTACAACCAACAAGGTTACATAGTTGCGCTCCACGAAGGCATACATGCTGCGCAGGTTGGAGCGCGGCGTCTGGTGCAGTACGCTCCGGATGAGCGAGCTGGTCAGGTGCACTACCTGTAGGGGCCGCTCCGGGAACAGGTCCTGCAGGGCCTGGTGCAAGGCTCCGTCCATGGCAAAGATGTTTACCGCCTCCAGGCCGCTGTGGCGGTAGTACAGCACCGCATCCTGCGCCGGGCTGAAGTCCGAGTGCAGGCGCAGGTAGTCCTGTTGGTGGGCCGCATCGTAAAGCGTTTCGGGCACCAGGGTAAAGTGCGGGTTGCTCACCGAAACGCGTACCAGGTTCCAGTTCTGCTCCTGCAGCAGCTCGTTCTCCTGGGCAATCAGGCGCAGCTGCTCGGCCACCTGCATCGGCGAGAACACCGTAATAAGCTCGTAATCTTCCAGCACCACAAACTTGTTGCGTTCGGTATTGGCCACCGCCAGGCGTATGGCCTTCTGGCTTAGCGCGATGTAGAGGTTGCACTGCCCTGCCTGCTCCAGCGAAAATGTTTCATCCTGGATGCGGTGCGAAAGCCTGTAGTGTGTGTTGATGGTGTTCAAGGTATACTGTGTCGTGAGTAAGCGTTAGCGGGCAGAGCCGCCCTAGTGCAAGTATAAAAAAATTATGGCAAAAGGCAGCGTGGCTAATGCTACACCACTAAATTATGAGGCAGGCCCAGCAGGTCGTCCAGGGAGAGCAGCAGCTGCAGCGAGCGGTGTTTGTCAGCAAACGGTATGTGCTGGATCTCCTTCACCGTCAGCCATTGCAGGTGTTCTATCAGTTGGTTGCCGGCTTCAGCCTCCGGGTCTGAGCCTGTTTTCATGCTTCCGCCAACAGCCTTTACCTCAAAAAAGAACTCTACCGCATGCAGCGGCGGCTGTAGGAACTCATTAACGAACAGGAACCGGCTTACCTCTATCTCCAATCCCGTCTCTTCCTTAAACTCCCGCTTCAGGCACTGCTGCATACTTTCCCCAAACTCAACCCCGCCTCCCGGCGGCGCCCAAAATGCATCGTTCCCCATGGTTCTGCCGTGCCGCACTAACAGCAGTTTATCATCTTGTATCAGGATGCCGCACGCGCGCACGCGCAGTTTATGGGCATAGGCAGCGGCGGCAGGGTTTAGGTCTGGCATGGTTGGTTTGCGGGTGATTTGGTCGTAAATTTACAGAATGATCAAGACGTACAATCCGGATTTCGAAGCAGACATACGCGAGAAGCTAGAGCGACAGGAATTTATGAAGCTCATGGGCTTTACGGTTACAAAGATAGAAGAAGGCAGGGTAGAAGGCGAATTAAACCTGGAGCAAAAGCACCGGCAGCACAAAGGCTTCGCCCACGGCGGCGTTATAGCCACACTGGCCGACATTGTGGCGGGCTTTGCCGCCGTTAGCCTCGTGCCCAAAGACCACCATGTGGTAACCGCCGAGATCAAGGTATCCTACTTTCATCCGGGCCTCGGCGATAAGCTGCTGGCCAAAGGGTATGTACTGAAGCAGGGGCGCAAGCTTAACTTCTGCGAGGCCGAAGTATACACCGTGAAAGGAGCCGAGCCGCCCTTGCTCATCGCCAAAGCCAGCACCAGCATGGCCACCATTACGCCGGAAGACGTGGCCAGAGTTAAGGAGTCTAAGAGATAGAGATTTATACTTTCAGGAGAGTATAAATTATACTTCTTTACTGACTCTTTCACCACCCATTTTTGTTACGCATTCATACTAAAAAGAATTTATACTTTTAGTCTCGTAAACCAGACGGAGCGTTGAACGAGGATGAATAACATCTATTAAGTATAAAAGCGCGTCTGGAGACACGTGTACACCATGCGTCACCGTCTAAATGCCGGCGCCACATGCTACATGTTGTTCCGATTCTTTAACTCCCTGACTCTTTAATTTTCTAACATACACCATGCGCCCGGTAGAAGCCTTACGAAACAGTTTCCCCTTTGAACCGACAGAGGACCAGGCGAAGCTATTCACCAAACTCGACGAGTTTATACTTGATAAGACAAATGAGCGGCAGGTGTTCCTGCTGAAGGGGTATGCCGGTACAGGTAAAACGACAGTGGTTACCTCGCTGGTAAAGATCCTGAACAAGTTCGGCTACAAGTATGTGCTGCTGGCGCCCACGGGCCGTGCAGCCAAGGTGATGAGCACTTACAGTGGCCGCCCCGCCTTTACCATTCATAAAAAAATTTACCGTCAGACAGCCAATCCGTTCTCTGAGGGCTTGGCTTTTACGCGCATGCCCAATAAGTCTGACAGCACGGTGTATATCGTGGATGAGGCCTCTATGATCTCGGACGACAGTGGCTTTGGGGAAAACGGCCTGTTGCAGGACCTGCTGCAGTATGTGTTTGCCAAAAAGAACAACAAACTGCTGCTGATCGGAGATACGGCCCAGCTCCCGCCGGTGGGGCAGGCGCTGAGCCCATCGCTGGATGCGGAGTACATGCGCCAGAACTTCCGCGCGCATGTGCAGCAGCTGGAGCTGCGCCAGGTCATGCGCCAGGCCGAGGCATCGGGTATCCTGATGAACGCCACGCAGCTGCGCGACCGCATGCAGCAGGAGAAGTTGGAGATAAAGCTCTTTACCAAAGGGTGGCGCGATATTTACCGCATGACCGGCGAAAAGCTGGAGGACGGACTGCGCTATGCCTACGATAAGTTCGGCATTGAGAATACCATTGTCATCTGCCGCTCGAACAAAAACGCTAACCTGTACAACCAGCACATCCGGCGCCGGATCTTCTTTGCCGAGGATGAGCTGGGCGTAGGGGATTACCTGATGATCGTGCGCAACAACTACTTCTGGCTGCCCAAAGACTCCGACATTGGCTTTATGGCCAACGGCGATTTTGTGGAGGTTACGAAGATCATCCGCTACGAAGACATGTATGGCTTCCGCTTTGCCGATATCCGTATCCGCTTTGTGGACTACCCGGATGCGCAGGAGGAGGAGGTGAAGATCATGCTCGACACGCTTTATACAGACGCCCCAGCCTTACCGGCTGATCAGAACAAGAAGCTGTACGAGGAGGTGCTGCAGGACTACATGGACATCCCCACCAAAAAGGAGCGCTACAAGGAGCTGAAAAAGAACCCTTACCTGAATGCGCTGCAGGTAAAGTTCGCTTATGCGCTTACGTGCCACAAGGCGCAGGGTGGGCAGTGGCAGGCTGTGTTCGTGGACCAGGGCTTTCTGAAGGAAGACATGGTGAACGAGGAGTTTGCCCGCTGGCTCTACACGGCGCTTACCCGCTCTTCGGAAGAGCTTTATTTGCTGAACTTTAACGAGCAGCTATTAGTTAACTGACAAAAGAAAACTTATTTTGCATCGTTTTTGCTGCAGAAACAGTATATATGATATCGTATAAACTTAACCCTTTATCCAAGATGAAAAAAGTAATCCTTTCTTTTGCATTCGCGGCACTATGCATAGGTGGCGCTGTGGCTCAGGAAAAACCAAAGGCTACTGCCCCGCAGGAGCAGGCTACTAACGGAGCTGCGCTTACGTTCAAAGAGACCGAGTTTAACTTTGGCAACATTACACAGGGCGATGTGGTGGAGCATACGTTTGAGTTCAAGAACACCGGAACACAGCCATTGGTGCTGGAGCGCGTGGACGTAACCTGTGGCTGCACAACGCCAGCTTGGACAAAAGAGCCGATTATGCCAGGCAAGACTGGTTTCGTTACGGCTAAATTCAATAGCGCCGGCAAACTTGGACAGCAGAAGAAAGCGATCATTGTACACTCTAACGCTGCAGAAGGCGCCAAGTATGTGTACATCGTAACCAACATCAAAGAGAAAGGCAACGCAAACGCTGCCAAAGCCTCTGCCTCTAACTAAGCGGCTGCTCCTATAAAGTATAAAAGGTCACCCTGAAAAGGGTGGCCTTTCTTTTTTTGTGCTGGTGGAATATCGGGTGATTTCAGCGGCAGGACCATTGAGCTAGCGGCTAGTGGTATAAACGTGAACTACCGCCGATCCATTAGAGCAGGAGGAGGTCTATAGTTGCCGATGCCAAGAAGTGAAGCAAGGTTGCGTACCCGCTTGACAATCTTTAAAAGAGATGTATATTGAAGTATAAAATGGAATGTGTGTAGCTTCAGCAGCCTTTAAAGAAATAGAGGATAAACCACCACAATGCAAAGCGCAAAAGTGCGGTACGTACTCCTTCCATACATTCTTTTGCTACCCAAACTCTGAAAATGAAGAAAATTCTATTCTCTGCCTTCGCCGTACTTGTTACCTCCACGCAGCTTTTTTCTCAAGGGAAAAATCAAGTGGATGAAGCCTACGCACATGCCCTAGAGCTATTTGAGCAGCAGCAAATTGATGCCGCCGCCGCTGAGTTTGAGAAGGTGATAACCCTAAACCCGAGGCATAAAGATGCCATGTACAATTTAGCGGTAATCAATTTAGGCCTGGGCAACAACGATAAAGCGGTTGAGCTTCTGCAGGCTTGCGTCAGGTTACGCGACAGAGATGCAGCAAATCTGCTGAAAGAGCAGTTGCAGCAGAAGATTGCCTATGCAGACACGATGTTTTGGGAGGATGTGGATGCAGCCCCAAAAGTAGTAGTGAACTCTGTGCATGAAGAGGTGCTAGACGGCAAAGGCTTGAACAAGGCAATCGAAAAGCCATTGCTCAGTGGGTTGAAAAAATCTACGCTGCTGCGGAAGGAATTCAAAGCGGGTACCATGCTCCCCCTGTCTTTATACTTTGGCAAGGACGGAAAACTCAACGCAGAGATATTGGGTCCTAGAAAAAACGACGCTGCACAACAGGAGATTACTGACGTATGCAGCAGGGCAGTACAGGTTATCCCAGGCAAACATGATGGTAAAGAAGTTGTTGTTTGGGGCCTGACTCTGCCCGTTACCTTTTAAGATTACCCCATCATATCTGCGCAGGCTCCCACTGAGCTACGCCACGTTCACAAGCGGTACACACTTGTAATACCTAAAAGAAAATGGAAGGATTGTTCAAAATTGTAGAGAGGAACATTTCTGGGAAAAAGGTTTTAGGGCTTTTTCTTCTGACCAATTTGATATACGCCTTCATGTTGGCTTACACAATCCCGAAAACAATGCATTTTTCGAACGGATTGGAGTTGTTGGACATGAGGCCCACGGGGTATGACTTGGATTATGTAAATGCCTTGTTCAACGCGCTAGGAGAGAGAGGACGTGAGACCTATTTAACTACCCAAATACCCGTAGATATGATCTATCCACTGCTTTTCGGGGTTTCTTATAGTTTAGTTATCGGGTATTTTCTCAATAAGCTCAACAAGCTGCAAGCGCCCTATGCTTACCTGTGTGTGCTTCCAATAATAAGCGGCGTAGCGGATTATGTTGAGAATTTCGGCATCATTTTCATGTTGAGCAAGTATCCGGACCTGCCACAGGCTTTAGTCACAACAACAAGTATATTTTCAGTCATAAAGAGTGTATCAACAACTGTATTTTTCGTTTCTCTGATAACTGTGCTGCTAGTGTTGGGCTTTCAGGCCATGAACAGAAAGAAAACAACTGCAAACAACATATAAGCACAACGGCGGGTAACATTGCAAATAGCCTTTTGCACAACAAAATGCTGTTTACGAAACAGCATTTTGGTTGAAACCCGCGCTTACCATCCCTAGCCTTTTAGCACAAAGAAGAGGCGGCTCAGAAGTATAGAAAGTATCATTTGATGCTGCCTTAGCTCCCAAAAAAACAGGGCAACGTATGATTTCATACTTTGCCCTGTTTTCAATCCCGAAGTATATCCTGCTACAGCGCCTTCAGCACCGCATAGAATAGCGCTCCCCAGCCAATTATGAACAGGGTGCCGCCGATTGGCGTGATCGCACCGAGCCAGGTGATGCCGGTGGCGCATAGCACGTATAACGATCCGGAGAAAATCAGGATGCCCAGGAAAAAGCACCAGGCAGCTACCTGCAGGGCCGGCTGCTGCACCTGGAACAGCAACAGGCCTATGGCCAGCAGCGCCAGCGTGTGGTACATCTGGTACTTCACGGCTGTCTCGAAGGTGTCTACGCGATTGGATGCCTGCAGCATGGGGGCCAGGGCATGTGCCCCGAAGGCGCCAATGGCCACGGTTAAAGCACCCAGCGCACTGGCAAGAAGAAGTATGGTTTTCTGCGTCACGGTTTTAAAAGTTGAGTGAGCCTGCGCCAAGGGCAGGGATGCCGCAAAGGTACAACGGCAAAGTATAAAATGCAGCCAAAGCTACACTTTACTCGGCCTCCAGCGCCTCAATCAGCTGCTCCTCAAATTCTTCCTGGCTCTCGTATTGGGTAAACTCAAGCGTCTTGCCGGCGGCTTTCAGCTGTGTCACCACATCCAGGGCAATCACCAGTGGCTCGGCTTCCTTTCCCAGTAGGTCACGGTCCCAGTCGGCGCCAACCAGCAGCTCATCGCCGTACATGCCCACGCACCAGTTCTCCAGAAACTCCACCAGCGTGATCGACTCTGCCGCATAAGCAGCCCACTCGTCCTCAGCGCAGGCGGCAGCACCCTCGCGGGTAGACCAGAAAAGGATTACTTCCGTGTCCTCATACTCTGAGGAGCTGGAGGTGGCCCAGGTCTCGTTGTGCGTCAGCCCCCAAACCTCTTCTGTTTGCACAACATGCTTTATGAAGTCCTGGTACTTGTGCTCGATGTTGTTGGCATGCTGTGTCATACGTTGTATGTTTTTATGTTGCAGATTGGTTTATAAAGCAATTTACGAAAAATCTATACTTAAGCTACAGCTCCTGAAACAGGTCAGGGTAGTCTGAGATAAGGCCGTCTACCCCTAGCTGCTTCAGGTGTCGCATCTCCTCCAGGCTGTTTACGGTCCAGGGCACGAGCTTCATGCCGCGCGCATGTGTTGCCTCTACGAGTGCGGGCGTCACGAGTTTATAGTAGGGGCTGTAGATGTGCGGCGTAAAGCCCAGTAACTGTAGGTTTTTATCCAAGCCCTTCAGGTTCTCCACCAGCAGCGACGTCTTCACACCCGGATATTTGCGGTGCAGCACCTGCAGCGTGCGCGGGTCAAAAGACTGAATGATCACATAAGGCCGGACTCCTTTCTCATCTATCACGGCTACCAGCAGGTCTACAAACTCTTCCGGTTTCGGGTGATACTTGCCGTCGCCACTGGGGTTAGACTTGGTTTCGATGTTGTAGAACACCTGCGGCAGGTTGTGCTCCTGTATGTAAGCCTGTGCTGCGTCTAGCACCTCCGAGAGCAGCGGCTTGTGCGCTTTCATCAACTGCTGCCTTGGGAACTTACCGTAATTCTTGGAGCCCACATCAAAGCGTCGAATCTGGCTGTATGGCATCTGGAAGAGCACGTGCTTTTTTGCCTCCTCCTTCGGGATTTCGGACCCATTTGGCAGCAGCTCGTGCTCCCGGTTAAGGTAAGGGTCGTGGGAGAGGAGCACCTGCCCATCCTGGCTGATGTGCGCATCCATCTCCAAAGTAGTAACCCCCATCTCCAGTGCTTTAAGCATGGCTGGCACCGTGTTCTCCGGCAGCAGGCCGCGCGCACCTCGGTGCCCCTCCAGGTCGAAGGCGGGTAGCGGTGGCGTGGTGGCGGAAGGAGGGTTAAACTTCATAGTGTTAGAGCATGTGCAAGCGGGAAGAAGTATAAAAGCAGCAACGAAAGTATACAGGATGTTCTTCATATGAACCCATGCTTTGAGTAGAGTTGGCTCCGTGCTGCAGTTGCTTTTTCTGGCATGCTTTGGAAGTATAAAAAAGGCTGAGGTTTAATCCTTTCCCCCAGCCTTTCTTTATTTCTTGCTATAGTCCCGGGCACCGAAGATGCCGCTTCCCACGCGAATCATCGTGCTGCCTTCTTCCAGGGCTATTCTCCAGTCAGAGGTCATGCCCATAGAAACTTCCTTAAAGTCGTTGTTGGCCCGGAAGAACTTCACCTTCAGGTGTTCAAAGCAGGCGCGCAGCTGGCGGAACTCCTGGCGTAGCTTCTGCTCATCGTCGGTGTTGGTGGCGATACCCATAACGCCCGTGATCTGAACATACTGCATTTGCCGGTACTCCTCCGACTGCAGCAGCGCGTCGGCCTCGTCGCAGGTCATGCCATACTTGGTCTCCTCGTCGGCGATGGCAATCTGCAGCATGCACTTGATCGGTAGCGTGCGGCCATACATCTCGGCGCGCTTGTTTATCTCCACCAGCAGCTTCAGGCTGTCCACCGACTGTATGGTATCAATAAACTCAGCAATATACTTTACTTTATTGGTCTGCAGGTGCCCGATGAGGTGCCAGGCGATGTCGTGGGGCAGCAGCGCGTACTTGTCTACCAGTTCCTGCACCTTGTTCTCCCCAAACAGGCGGTGGCCGGCGTCATACGCTTCTTTTATAACCTCCACCGGATGCGTTTTCGAGACGGCCACCAGCCGGCAAGGCGTTGGCCGCAGCTGCTCATCAAAGTAAAGTATGTTCTCCTTTATGCTCATAGTTTTATAGTATAATTCTGAATAAGTGATTGAGTGGATGCGTGAATCAACCCCCAATCCTTTAACTTTCTAACTCCCAAGCTCTCTAACTCAAGATCAGTCTTCCAGCACGTTAGCGATGAACGTGTTTTTCAGCAGCATCCAGGCCAGCAGGAGCAGCAGTGCCCACTTCAGGTACACCTGGTAATAGTCCTGCGTGTCGCGGAAGCGCTTTTCAGTCACCTCTGTTTTCTCCATCCGGTTGATGCTCTGGAATACCTGCTGCAAGGCATCTTTGGAGTCGGCCCGGAAGAACTGCCCTTCACCGATTTGGGCGATCTGGCGCAGGCTGCTCTCGTCCATCTGGGTTTCCACGTACAGCACCTTTCCGCTGCCGTCCATGTCGTAGGGCACCCGGCCATCTTTACCAATTCCGATCGTATAAAGTTTTACGCCATAGGCGTAGCCAAGCTGGGCTGCCAGCTCAGGATCAAGGCTTCCGGCGGTGTTCTCCCCATCGCTGATCAGGATGATAACCTTGCTTCTGGCGTTGGAGTCGCGCATGCGGTTTATGGCTACGGCCAGGGCGCTGCCAATGGCGGTGCCATCGTTCCGGATCATGTTAAAATCAATGGACTTGATACTTTCGCGCAGCAGGTCGTAATCGGTGGTAAGGGGAGCAAGAGAGTAGGCGTCTCCGGCAAAGACCACCATACCGATACGGTCCTGCACCCTGCCGTTTATAAAACTGATGGCCACTTCTTTGGCGGCTTCTAGGCGGTTCGGCACAATGTCCTGCAGCTCCATCGAGCCCGACACATCCAGCACCAGCACAATGTCTATCCCTTCGGAGGTAAGCTCCAACTGCTCGTTTATACGTTGCGGCCTGGCCAGCGCCACCAGCACCAGCATCGTAAACAGCATAAACACCAGCCTGGGCACAAAGCGCAGCAGGCTGCTCCACTGCCAGCCGGTGCGCCCCTGAAACAAAGCCATGTCCAGCTTTAAGCGGGTGTTACGGCGAAGCAAGGACTTCAGGAGGAACAACAGCGGGATAACCGGTAACGCATAGAGCACCAGCGGATGCACCCAGTCGTAAGAACGCAGGGTATCGTAGGTGAACCACTCCAGGCTCAGCCAATCCCACATAGCCTTATTTAGTTCTAGCATTTCTGATCAGTTCGCGGTGAAGTTGGTAGCGCTCCAGGGAAAAGCGCCGCAGCATGCTCAGGGCAAGGTTCGCCTCTCCCTGTGATTCTTCCTGCAGGTGCCCGTAAATGGCCTTGTCGCAGATGCGCAGCGCGGTGTTGATTTCCTCATCATCGTTATAGAACTCCACAATCTCTTTGGTCGTGAACGAGTTGATGCCGCTTCGCTCCAGCTTGGTTAAGTAGTTTTTCCATAAGGTTACCGCCTTCTCCAGGCTTGCGGGCACCCCCGATTTCTGGAAGCGGTCTTTATGGGAGTTAAAGCGCGAGGTGTAGTATACATGATCCTTCCGGAGACGGTACAGCTTATACCTGCGCTTGATGGATTGCCCGAAAATAAGCCAGACCAGCGCCACTAACGCGACAACGGTAGTTACCCAAAGCAGCATGATGGGCCAGTTAAAGCGCTCCTCCACCGGCACCAGGTCTGTGTCTGCCTTTACCTGCAGCGGCTCTTCTACCGTGCGGACCAGCTGCTTCAGGTGCACAGTGCTGGCCGGTGCAAAGAGCGCCAGTGTATCTTGCCCGCGCAGCACGTACACCGGCACCGACAGCTGTTGCTGAGAGTCGGTCTCGAAGGTACGCAGGGTATAGATGGCGCTGTCGGTGCTGATGCCGTCCCTGGTGCGGGTAGGGTAGTAGGTGTTCTCTACCAGCTCGAAAGGGTAAAAATTAAAGTTTCCTGCCGGTAAAACCACCTCCAGCGTATCCGGGTGATGGTGCACCAGCGAATACTGCACCAGCTCCCCCAGGCGTATGGTGTCGCGGTTAAAGCGGCCTTCGGGTAGCAGGGGCTGTTGTGCCTGCGCAGCCAGCTGCCAGAGGCACAGGAGTAGGAGGATAAAGGACTTACGCACTTTTTTTAGTAGACTTGTTACGGAGCCTGAACAGGTTCACGAGCTGTGGCACGTAATCTTCGTTGGTGTTGATGGCCAGGTAATTGGCTTGGTACTTCTGGCAGAGGCGCATCAGCTGCTCCTGGTTTTGCTCGTATTGGGCCAGGTAGCGCTCCTGGAACTCGCGTCCTGAGGTATTCAGCCAGAGCGTGCGGCCGGTTTCTTTGTCCAGTATGGGCACGATGCCCATGGCAGGCAGCTGCTGCTCGCGTACATCGCGCAGGTGCAGCACGATCAAATCATGGCGCCGGGCCAGCATGCTCAGTTCTTTCTCGTAGTTGATGTCGATAAAGTCGGAGAGGAGCAGGATGATGCTGCGGCGCTTGATAATGTCCAGCGTGAGCTTGATGCCTGCCCCCAGGTTTGTTTTAGCGGACTTTGGCTGTAGCTCGTCCAGTGATTTGATGATGGAGTACGCCTGCTCTATGCCTTTGGCAGGCTTCAGGTACTTTTCTTTTCTGTCGGAGATGCAGATAATGCCGATCTGGCTCTGCTGCCTTGCCGCCGACAGAGCCAACACGCCGCAGATCTCCTTGCCCACGTCCAGCTTTTGCTGTGCGCCGGTGCCAATACGCTGGGAGGCGCTCACGTCCAGCATCAGAAACACCGACTGCTCTTTCTCCTCCCGGTAAGTTTTCACGAAGGTGCCGTGGCCTTTGGCTGACACGTTCCAGTCTATGGAGCGTACATCATCGCCATACTGGTAGGCGCGCACATCGTCAAACTCCAGCCCTGTGCCCTTGAACACCGAGTGGAAATCGCCCTGCATTTGCGTGGTGATGGCTTTGCGGATGCGGATCTCGTACTTTCGTAGCTTCTTGACAAGCTCTTTCATGAGAAGGTAAACTGCAGTCTGATTTTAAAATTAAGCGATAAACTCGTAATATGCATCCGTGAAAAGACTTTTCTCTATACTTTTTTGCGTAAGCCTGCTCGGCTGCCAGAGCCAAAGCGGCGAAAAACCAAAGGACATGATCCCGCAGGAGGAGATGGTGCGCATCCTTGCCGACATCCATACGGTGGAGGCCATGATCGAATCGAACGTGACTTACCCGGACACGGCTATGATGACCTACAACAAAGAGCAGGAGAAAATCCTTGAGCAACACAATGTTACGCCGGAGCAGTTCAAGAGCACCTACAACTACTATCTGGAGAACATTGGTGAAATGAACAAGCTCTACGAAGTAGTGGTAGACACCCTGAGCATGCGAGAGTCAAAGGCGCAGGCCCGGGAAGGGCGGCCACAGGAGATCAGACCAGCCACCGGCAAGGAGCAGCTGCAGGCGCAGTAGGCTACATCAGTTTGCTGCCGTTCGGCACCTTTCCGGCGGGCCGTGCCAGCACAATATCCCCGTTTTCGTCGGCAAAGCCCGTCACCAGTACCTCCGACATAAAATTTCCGATCTGCTTTTTACCCAGGTTTGTGACGCATAGCACCTGCATGCCTATTAACTCCTCCAGGCTGTACAGTTTCGTTATCTGGGCACTCGATTTCTTTATGCCCAGCGGCCCCAGGTCAACCTGCAGCTTATAGGCCGGGCGGCGCGCCTCCGGGAAATCTTCCGCGGCGATAATGGTCCCTACCCGTATGTCTGTTTTTTCGAACTCCTGCCAGCTAATTAGCTCCTTGCTCTGCTCTGGTGCGTACATCTTATTTTCAAATCGGTTTTAGTCGCCTCAAGTTAAGTATAAGTTCCGATGCTTTCCAGTCTCGTATCGCCTAAGGCTGTTTCCAACGGCCGTTTGTTTGCAAAAAATGCCTTCAGGAGCGGTTTAGCAACATAAGCGCAGGCACTTCGTACTCCTAATCATCCGGCTCCGCCTCTATGATGGGGCCACGTATCTACCGTTAGTACAAAGTATAAACTATGAAAAAAGAATCCGGAGCCACGATGCCTATTTGGGTGGACCAGGTGCAGCCACCCGCAACCGAAACGCTGGGCGAGAACATTACCTGCGATGTATGTGTAGTAGGGGCAGGCATAGCTGGCCTCACCACAGCTTACCTGTTGGCCAAAGAAGGGAAAAAGGTGGTGGTGCTGGAGTCGAAGGACATTGGGGGCGGTGAGACCAGCCGCACAACGGCCCACCTCTCCAATGCGCTGGATGAGCGTTTCGACAACCTGATAAAGCTGTTCGGCAAAGACGGGGCCCGTCTGGCCTGCCAGAGCCATGGGCGGGCGATCGATAAAATCGAGCAGATCATCGGCGAGGAATCCATCGATTGTGACTTTGCCCGTGTGGATGGTTTTCTCTTCGCCACCACCCCCGAAGAAGAGGCGCAGCTGATGAAGGAACTGGAGGCGGTACAGCAAATTGGCTGGCAAGAGGTAGTGCTGCGTAAGCATAGCCCTCTGGAGACACTGACCACTTACCCTTGCCTGCATTACCCGAACCAGGGCCGCTTCCACATTATGAAGTACCTTTCTGGACTAGCCAAGGCGATCACTGAAAACGGGGGCAAGATTTTCACTGGAGCGCACGTCAAAGACTTCAGGAGCGGGCCTGTCGCGACAGTTGTGACAACCTCCAACCATTCTGTTTCTGCCAATCACCTGGTTGTGGCCACCAATACACCGGTAAACGACCGGGTTACCATACATACCAAGCAGGCCCCTTACCGCACCTACGCCATCGGGGTGCAGGTACCCAAAGACTCCGTTCCGGATGCGCTGTATTGGGACATGAAAGATCCCTACCATTATGTGCGCCTGCAAAAGGATACGGTAGGTGATGCCGCATACGATATTTTGATAGTGGGGGGAGAGGACCATAAAACCGGTCAGCGCGACAACCCTGCCGAGTGCTTCCGCAAACTGGAAGACTGGACTCGCCTGAAGTTCCCGATGGCAGGGCAGGTGCAGTACGTGTGGTCGGGTCAGGTATACGAGCCGGTGGATGGATTGGCCTTTATCGGACGCAATCCTGGCGACGAGGACAATGTGTACATCGCCACCGGCGACTCGGGCCATGGCATGACGCATGGCACCATCGCCGGCATGCTGATCACTGACCTGATCATGGAGCGACCAAACCCATGGGCCAGCCTGTATGACCCCGCCCGATCTCCTTTGCATTCGGTAGGTGAATACCTGAAAGAGAACCTGAATGTGGCGGCCCAGTTCAAGGACTACGTAACACCCGGAGAGGTGGACGATCCGATGCAGGTGATGCCCGGCACCGGCAGCATCATGCGGAAAGGTGCACAGAAGGTGGCCGTTTACTGCGACCAGGACGGTGTGCGCCACCAGTGCTCTGCCGTTTGCACACACTTAGGCTGCGTGGTGAGTTGGAATAGCGTGGAAAGTTCGTGGGACTGCCCCTGCCATGGCTCCCGTTTCGACCCTTTTGGCAAAGTGATCACAGGCCCGGCCACAAGCGACCTTGGCCCCGCCAGCTAAGCATACCAGCGCGGAGACGCCAGATTCATACCTTGAGGCTTACCAGTTAAACTACCGGTAAGCCTCCAGCTTTTTAAGTCGGGCTGTGATCGCGGCCTCCCACACCTGTTGCTCCTCTTTGTCCAACCCGTGCCGCGATGCTTTGTCAAAAGCGTCCTGCTCGGCTTTCCAGCGCTTAAAAGCATTGTTCACGACCAGGCTTAGCTTAGTTTTGAGGCTTACGCAGTTGAGTTGCTGCAAATCGTGGCGCAGTTGGCGTGCGTGTACCTCCGTTAGGTCGAAGTGCAGCTGCTCGTGGGCCAGCAGTTTTTCGGAGTTCTTCCGCTTAGACCAGGACTGCTGCGGCAGGAAGACGCACTTAACCGTATAGGTGTACTCGTTCTTCTTGCAGGTGGCGTTAACGGCCAGGTTGGCTGCTGTTAGGGCGTGGTGCGGGGCGCTCTCGTCGGGCTCTCCCTGAAAATCATCCCAAGAAAGTTTTCGTTCAGGAGACCATACAAGGTGCTCGTTAGTAGCACTTTCTAAAGAGGCAGGTGAAGCATTGCTTGCAGCAGGAGACATTGCGGCAGTTGTTCCTGTATAGAACAATGGCAGCAATATTCTTGTCCAAAACGACAGGAATAGGGTAAAGTTAAACATGTAGTACTTTGGCTAGAAGTTGATACTGTTTCTGGGCAGGTAACAGCCTTCAAAGGTAAAAAGTGCCCGGAATTTGTACTTTACCTGAGTGTCAGTCGGTTACACAGCTTTCGGAACCGCAGCGTGAGCAGCACGGCCGCCACCGAAAGCCCGGCCAGCAGCCCCATCCAAACACCGTTTACACCAAAGCCGGCTTTAAAGCAGAGTAGGTATCCTATGGGCAGTCCAATCACCCAGTAAGCCAATAACGATATAAGGCTTGGGATTCGTACATCCTCCAGCCCGCGTAGCGCTCCCAGGCCCACTACCTGTACCCCGTCCGATATCTGAAACAGAGCCGCGATGATCAATAGCCCTGAGGCCAACTGAATCACCTCAACATCATCAATATAAAGCATCGGGATAAGCTCGTTTAGCAGCACCATCAGCAGGCCGCTACCGATCATGAAGACCACACCCATCACCAAATTACTGTAGCCAGCCATGCGCATGGCGCTGTAGTTAGCGAGTCCTTTCTGGTTTCCTACGCGGATAGTGGCTGCTGCGGCAATGCCACTGGCCATCATGTAGGTTACCGAGGCAACGTTGATGGCGATCTGGTGTGCGGCAAGCTCGGTGGCGCCAAGCCAACCGATCATCAAGGCAGAGAAGCTGAAAGCCCCCATCTCGAAGATCATCTGCCCCGATATGGGCAAGCCTAGCTTAAAAATGCGGTACATGTGGATGAAGGACAGGTGACGCAACCGCAGGAACCGCCTGAAAACCTCAAAGCGCTTGGCATACAGCACCCATCCGGCCATGGCAATCGCCATCACAATGCGTGAAATCAAGGTGGCCCAGCCAGCCCCCAGCAGGCCCATCGGCTCAAAGCCCAGCTTACCGAAGATCAGGATGTAGTTGAGGAGCACGTTGAGGCCGTTGGCAAGTATAGAGATATACATGGCCTGCTTGGTTAGCGAAAGCCCCTCCGCAAACTGCCGGAACGCCTGAAACACCATCAGGGGCACCATCGAGAGAAATAGTACATTGATGTAGGGGATAGCCTGCTCTACCACCTGCGTGGGCTGACCGAGTATGGTGATGTAGGGGGAGAGGAAATAGCCTGCGATGAAAAGCAGGATGCCCAGCAGCACGTTGGAGACTAGCCCGTTGAGCAGCAACAGCGATATGCGGGTATAGTTGTGCCGGCCATCGGCGGCGGCAATAAGTGGCGTAATGCTATACGATACCCCCAAGCCAAAAACCAGGGTAATGGTAAAGATGCTGTTGCCTAACGAGGCTGCGGCCAGGGGCAGGGTGCCGGTCTGGCCTACCATCAAGCTGTCGAAAACGCTTACCAGGATGTGCCCCAGCTGGCTTAGCACCACAGGGTAGGCGAGGGTGAAGTTTTTGGAAAAGTGTTGCTTATAGTCGGTAATGTTCATGCGGCGCACATCTGGTAATGAGGCCGCAAAATTAGCGGAAATAACCGGAAAGCGCAGCTTTATTCTTCAGCTGTTAATAGCGCCAGCCCTTGCCGCAGCCGTTGCATGGCGTCCTGCAGGCGGTGTGTTTCAACGGCGAAGGACATACGCACATGGCCCGGGGCCCCAAAATTGTCGCCCGGGGCAAGTTCCAGGTTGTAGCAGGTCCGCAGGTAGCGGCAGAGGTCGGGTGTGGTTTTCAAGAGCTCCCCCGTAATGCTGGTGCGGTTAAGGTAGTAGCTCAGGTCGGGGAAAAAATAGTAGGCCCCCTCTGGGATGGAATAGGTGATGTGCGGAATCGCCTCTAGGCCCTTCTGCATGACGGTGCGGTTTTCAGCCAATACCTGCAGCATGGTCGGCAGTTCCTGCTCCCGCGCCAACAGGGCTGCCTCGGCCGCATCCTGCACAAAGATGCTCACCCCCGACAAAGTGGCGCCCTGAAAGCCAACGCACCGCTTCACCAGGTCTTCCGGACCCAGTATGAAACCGAGGCGCCAGCCCGACATGGCGAAGTTTTTGGAAAAGCCGTTTACGACGACTGTTCGTGCCGCTTTCGCCCCTTGGCAGGAAAGGATAGAAGTAAAAGGCCTGCCGTAAGTAACAAGGTCATATATTTCATCTGAAATCAAGTATAGGTTCGGGTATTCATTCACGACTTCAAGCAGCGCTTCGAGCTCCGCTTGGCTATAGATACGCCCGGTAGGGTTGCCGGGGTTGGTGAGCAGCAGGATACGGGTTCGCTCCGTAAGGACGCTGCGCAGCATGGAGGGGGTGAGGCCATAGTCGTCTTCTGGTTGCGTAGCCAGGGCCACCGCCTGGGCGGGGCTGTACTTCAGCAGTTCATGGAAGCCGAACCAGGCAGGGGTGGGTACCACTACCTCATCGCCTTCTTTCAGCAGGACCGTGAACAGGTTGTAGAGCGCCTGCTTGGCGCCTGGCGTAACCAGCACCTGCTCCGGGCTTACCGCTATACCGTCTTCTTTGTACTTCTGGCTAATGGCGCGGCGCAGCGACAGTGTGCCCTCGGTAGGGCCATACTTGGTTTTGCCATGCCGCAGGGCATCGATTGCGGCAGCTGTGGCGGCCTCAGGGCTCCTGAAGTGGCTGCTTCCTTCGGCAAGCGAAATAACCTCCATCGTTAATGCTAAAGGGTTTAAAAGAGAGAAAGCGTAAATGTATGGATTTTAACCTACACTGAAGAGCACATCGGCAAAACCTTGCTGGCTGTCGTAGAACACGGTTTCTGTTTTAAACCCGCACTGCCTGCCCAGTTCCTCCACCTCCGGAATGCTAAACTTATGGGAGTTCTCTGTGTGGATTGCCTCCCAAGCCTCAAACTGTACGGTAAGGTTTGCCTTACGCACATGCACCTCCTGCGCCACCTTGCTTACCAGAAAGCTGCGCATCACCCCCTCCAGCGGGTTGTAGATAGCGTGGTGGCTGAATTGATCCACGTCAAAATCGGCGTCCAGCTCCCGGTTGATGCGGTGCAAGAGGTTCAGGTTAAAGGCTGCAGTCACGCCGGCGGCATCGTCGTAGGCTTTTAGAATCACCTCAGGGTCTTTGCGCAGGTCCACGCCCATCAGCAACTGGTCGCCGGGTTGCAGGTAGCTGCGGATGCTTTTGAGGAAGGTTATACTGGCACCCTCCTCGAAGTTACCGATGTTGGAGCCCAGGAACAGCACCACCTTTCGTTCTGATTTATGCTCCTGCAGCCATTCCAGCGCCTGAAAATACTCTCCCACCACGGCCTCCACTTTTAACTGTGGCAATTCCTCCTGCAGGCTCTCCGAGAGTTCCTCCATGGCGTCGCCCGATATGTCTACCGGCACGTAATCAAACTGGCTTTGCTGTTCCGCAAGCTCTTGCAGCAGGACTTTGGTCTTCAGGGCATCGCCTGCCCCCAGGTCTATGAGGTGGAAAAAGCCTCCCCGGGAGAATTGCTGCGCCATGTTATACTTGTTCTGCGTGAAAACCTCCAGCTCGCTGCGGGTGAGGTAATATTCGGGCAGCTCCATGATCTTCTGGAACAGCCTGCTGCCGGCGCCATCATAAAAATAGCGGGAGGGCAGCGATTTATACTGCTGTGTGAGTCCTTTTGCGATGTCGTTGGCAAAGGCGCTGGCGTCAGAGGAGTTATCCTGGTGGCGGCTTAGTTCTATCATAGGGGCAATGGGTGCGATGTCGTTCATTTGGGTTATAGTTTGTTGGCCAACCTTATTCCGGTGTATTGCCAGCGCTTGTCAGGGTGAAAGAAGTTTCTGTACGTTGTTCGGATATGGTTCTTCGGTGTGGCGCAGGAGCCTCCACGCAGCACCATCTGGTTGATCATGAACTTGCCGTTATACTCTCCCACAGGCCCGGGAGCCTTCGAGAAGCCAGGATAGGGGTGATAGGCACTGTACGTCCATTCCCACAGGTCGCCATACAGTTGCTGTACGCCCGTTGCCTTGGGGTCTGCCGGTGTGGGTTCCAGCAGCTCGCTCTCCACAAAGTTGCCCTGCCGCGGCGGGTACACCTGCGTGGCTGCTTCCCATTCAAATTCTGTCAGCAGCCGTTTCCCCGACCAGTTGGCAAAGGCATCGGCCTCGTAAAAGCTGAGGTGGCAGACAGGCTCAAGCAGGTCTACCTTCCGGAGGCCGTGCAGCGTAAAGCGGTACCAGGCATCATCCTGCCGCACCCAATACAAGGGCGCCTCCAGCTGTTGCTCCTTCACCATGGCCCAGCCCTCATCCAGCCAATGCCTGAAATCTGTGTAGCCGCCGTCCTGCATAAACTCCAGGTACTCGCCGTTGGTCACCAGCCGGTTCATGATCCCAAAGCCTTCCAACAGCACCTCATGCACACCCTGCTCGTTATCAAAGCAGAACCCGTTGCCTTGGTGGCCGATCTTATACTTCCCGCCGGGCACCTCCAGGAACTGGGCAGGGGTAGCCACAACCTGTTTTGGCTGCTCAGGCTGCGGGAGGTAAGTTGGCAGCAGGGGATTTGTTCCTAAAATATACTTGATATCCGTTACGAGCAGCTCCTGGTGCTGTTGCTCGTGCTGCATCCCCAGTTCCAGTATAGCTTTTACTTGCTCCAGTTCCTCTTCCGGAAGCTCTTGCAAGAGCGTGTTCATGTGTTCATTCACATACTTCCGGTACGCCAGCACATCGCGCAGGGGTGGCCGCGTGATGGTGCTGCGCTGGTGGCGTAGCACACGGCTGCCGAGGCTGTTATAGTACGAGTTGAAGAGGAAGGCGTACTGCGGGTGATACACCTTATATCCTGGCAGGTATGGCTGCAACAGGAGCGTTTCGAAAAACCAGGTGGTGTGCGCCATGTGCCATTTAGGGGGGCTGACGTCCACCATCGGCTGCACCACCATATCTTCCGGCTCCAGGGGGCGGCAAATGGTTTCGGTGCGTTGCCTGATTTGGTTGAATCGCTCCAGAAGCATTAGAGCGGGGGAGGCGGCTAGCGTGCTCATAAATAGCAAAGTTTAAACGGGGGAAAGTATGGAAAGGTCGGCCGGGGGGAAGCCATCAAGGGTATTGCTGCTGCGTTTTCTGTCATCAGATCGGTGGTTTGTTCTTCATCTACGGCATTTCAGGCGATTATGGTTTATCTTGCAGCTAAAACAGTCCTTTGCCATGAGCCTGCAACTAAGCTATACCCCGCATACCTTACAATTTAAGTTCGATGCCCGCACCAGCCGGGGCGCCCTATCCGAGCATAAAGTATACTTCCTGAAAGTATGGGATGCCGAGACGCCGGAGGTTTACGGCACCGGAGAGTGCGCTCCTTTGGCAGGCTTAAGTATAGATTACCGGCCCGACCTGGAACAGAAGCTGCAGCAGGTGGTGGAGCTGGTGAACAACCGGCAGGTAAGCCTCAGCACTGATGCCGAGCTGCCGCAGGAACTGCAGCTGCAGCAGTGGCCTGCCCTGCGTTTCGCTTTGGAAACGGCGTTGCTGGATCTGGAGAACGGCGGCAACGGCCTGATTTATGGCAATGCCTTCAGCCGGGGCGAAGCGGGCATCCCCATAAACGGCCTGGTATGGATGGGCGACCGGGCGTTTATGCAGCAGCAGATAGGGCAGAAGCTGGAAGCCGGCTATACTTGCCTGAAGCTGAAGATCGGCAGCCTGGACTTTACCACGGAGCTGGAGATCCTGCAAAGTATAAGGGAGGTGGCCGGAGCCGACCAACTGACGGTGCGGGTGGACGCCAATGGCGCTTTCTCGCCACAGGAAGCTTACAAGAAGCTGGAGCGCCTGGCAAAGTATGAGCTGCACTCCATAGAGCAGCCCATCCGGCAAGGGCAGGTGCAGGAAATGGCGCAGCTCTGTGCTTATACCCCTGTACCCATCGCGCTGGACGAGGAACTGATCGGGGTGCAGGAGCCGCAGGCTAAGGCAGCGCTGCTGGAAAGTATAAAACCTCAGTACATCATCCTGAAGCCCACCCTGGTAGGCGGGTTGGCCGCTAGCGCCGAATGGATACGCTTGGCAGAGGAACGGCAGGCCGGCTGGTGGATGACCTCAGCGCTGGAGTCGAACATTGGGCTGAACGCCATCGCCCAGTTCACGGCGCAGTATGAGGTCACGCTGCCGCAGGGGTTGGGCACCGGCCAGCTTTACCACAACAACATACCGTCGCCGCTCCAGATCAGGAAAGGAGAGCTGTGGAGGGAGGTGAAATGAGTGAATGGGTGGGTTCGTGTCTGAGGGAATACAGAAGAACGAGGGATCTTTGCTCAAACACTCTCTACTTATTGCAAATTAACTAACGTTTGTCGTCTTGATCAGCAGTTTGCGGTATTTAGTGAAGATGCTGGACTTGGACACGAAGCCGAGGTAGGTATCGCCCCGAAGCACTGGCAGGTTCCAGGCACCGGACTCGTCGAACTTCTTCATTACATCGGCCATGCTGTCGTCGTACTGTACGATGGCAGGGGGCTTTATCATAAGCTCCTTCACCTTAACCGTGTTGTACTTCTCTGTCTTGAACATGATCTCCCGCACGTTCTCCAGAAGGATGATACCGTCCAGCTTGCCCCCGGCTGTCACCACCGGGAACAGGTTGCGGCGCGAATGGGCAATCACGTCCACGAATTCCCCCAGGGTAGCCTCCGGCGACACCGGCTGAAATTCCGTTTCGATCAGGTGCTTTATTTTCATAATGCGCAGGATCGTGCGGTCTTTGTTGTGCGTGAGCAGCTGGCCTTTCTGCGCCAGCTTTTTCGTGTCCAGCGAGTAAGGCTCAAAATACTTCACCAGTGCAAAGGAGCTGGCCGCCACGATCATGAGCGGGATCATGAGCGTGTAGCCGCCCGTAATCTCGGCGATCAGGAACACGGCCGTGAGCGGCGCGTGCATCACGCCGCTAAGTATACCGGCCATTCCCACCATAGCGAAGCTGCCGGTGGGCAGGCTGCTGATGTTGAGCATGTTGATGATGCGCGAGAAAAAGTAGCCCGTGCTGGCCCCGACAAACATAGATGGCGCAAAGTTGCCCCCGTTACCGCCTGAGGCGATGGTGATAGTCGTGGCAAACACTTTTACCAGCGCCAAGGCGCCTACAAAGCATAGTATGAGCCACTCGTTGGTGCCGAAAAAAGCGAGCCAGCTATCCTGCAGCAGCAGTTGTGCCTGTCCGCGCTCCAGTAGCCGGATGCTGTCATAGCCTTCGCCGAACAGCGGCGGGAACAGCATAATGAGCAGGCCCAGCAAGGCGCCTCCTATCAGGGCACGCTTTAGAACAGTTGTTTGGTAGTCCTCAAAAAGCTCCTCCACGCGCAGCGCCATGCGGGTGTAGTAGACCGACATCATGCCGCAGAGTATGCCCAGCAGCACGTAGAACGGCACGTGCTCGGCGGCAAAGTACTCGGTTTGGCTGATGTTGAACAGGATGTCCTCCTCCAGGATGATCCGGGAGCTGAGCGCGCCAACCACAGCCGCGATGATAAGCGGTATGAAAGCGGAGATGCTGATATCGGTGAGCAATACCTCTATGGCGAACAGTACGCCCGCAATGGGGGCGTTAAACACGGCGGCGATGCCGGCGGCGGCCCCGGAGGCCAGCAGCAAAGTTCGGTCGCGGTAATTGAGGTGGTACTCGCGGCCATAGTTGGAGCCAATGGCAGAGCCCGTTACCACGATCGGCGACTCCAGACCCGCCGAACCTCCGAAGCCTGCGGTAATGGCGCTGGTCAACACGTGCGAGAACATTTTATGCCGCTCCACCAAACTTGATTTTTGGGATATGTTGAAAAGGATGTTGGCCGTGCCGCGCCCGATACTTCCCCTAAAAAACACCTTTACAACAAGCACCGTCAGCAGAATGCCCACCAGCGGAAACACCACCAGCCAGTAAGGCTGGTCCAGCAGGCGGTTGCCGTAGGCCAGCAGCAGCTGTATGTAATGCACCAGCGACTTAAGCACAACGGCGGCCACACCGGCCGTGAGCCCCACCAACACGCTCGAAATGAGCATAAACTCACGGTCAGAGGTATGGCGGCGCAGCCAGAGGAGTGGTATTTTAGACTTTCTGTAAGAAGAAGGCATTTTTAAGGAAGTGCCTGATGATGTATGGACTATATTTATGCAAAATTAGGAAGACCTGCGCCCAGAGCCAATAAATTTTTGCACTCTTTTAACAGAAACCCTTCAGAAAAATGTTTCGCTGCAGCCTAACCTAGAGCCGTGTTTCCCTGTTATTATAAAGGTATTGCTTGAAAATAGAAATAGAAACGAGAGAAATTGGTGTATGGGTAAACGGGTGGATCATCCTTTTTCTAACCTAGAACTTCCGGAGGAGCATGGGCCATTCCATGTGATAGGGGATATACATGGCTGCTTAAATGAGCTGCTGGAGTTGATGCAACTGCTTGGGTATAAGGTATGTTTTAATAAGCAGGAGGCCAGGTACGAGGTGGTGCCGCCTGCGGAGGCTAAAGCTGTATTTGTAGGTGATTTGGTAGACCGCGGCCCAAACTCGCCAGAGGTGCTGCGCCTGGTGATGGACATGGTGGAGCAGGGGCTAGCGTATTGCGTTACCGGCAATCACGACGACAAGCTACTGCGTATGCTGCTGGGCCGAAACGTGCAGGTGCGCCACGGGCTGGAGCTGACAAAGGCGCAGCTGGAGCCTTACGACGCCGTGTTCCGGGAGCGGGTAAAGGAGTTTCTAAGCGGCTTGCCGCACCACGTCATCCTGGATGAGGGAAGGCTGGTAGTGGCGCACGCCGGGCTGGAGGAGCGGCTGCACGGGCGCAGCACCAAGGGGGTTCGCGAGCTATGCCTCTACGGCCCCACCACCGGGGAGCTCGACGAGAAAGGCCTGCCCATTCGGCTTGACTGGGCCGCCGAATACTGCGGAAAAGCCATTGTGGTATACGGCCATACGCCGGTGCACGAGCCGAGCTGGCGCAACAACACCATCAACATCGACACCGGCTGCGTTTTCGGGGGAAAGCTCACGGCGCTAACGTACCCCGACCACGTGCTCACGGCAGTAGAGTCGCACCATACCTATGCGGAGTCAGTGCGGCCTTTCATACGTTACCAGCACCACCACCAGTCTCAGGCTTCTCCTTCTTAACCTCTACTGTATACTTATCATGGCTGGCTTTTCGCTCCAGTAATTCTTTTAGAATATAGTTGTTAAACTCGTCCAGTTTTGTTCTGCCCCAGAAGGGGATTCCATTCTGCACGGCCGTACGACCGATCACATGCGCGGCAACCGGTGTCGTGATGGAGGTGAACACGATTATGGCCAGCACCTTCAGCAGTATGCCCGGCTGGTTAAAGTATATAGCCATGCCCATCAGGATAAGGCCCAGCCCCAACGTGGCGCCTTTGGTGATGGCCGACATGCGGATGTAAAAATCAGGGAAGCGGAGCAGGCCAATAGCGGCGATGAGCATAAACACCACACCCAAAAGTATAAAGAAGCAGCTAACAAGTTCTTTGATCAGAACCCAGTCTATAGTTGTTGCCATGGTCTATTTGTTAATTCTCATGATGTAATAGGCGAACGATATGGAACCCAGAAAGCCGAATAATGACAGGATCATGGCCACGTCGATAAAATCCTCATTGTCAGTAAGCTCAGTGTAAATCACGATAATGCCGATCACGTTGGCTACGAACAGGTCGAAAGCGGTGACACGGTCAGGCAGGGTGGGGCCAATGGCGAAACGGATGGCCGTGAGCAGCAGGCAGATGCTCAACATCGCTATGGCAATGATCAGGGTTATCTGGAAAATCGTCATGTTGTCAGTTCCAATATTCTTCGTTCAAATCCATTCTTTATGTGCTGCTTGAGCTGTTCCACATCGCCGTGCTTCAGGTATAGCGTGTGCACGTAAAGGGTGGTGCGGTCTGCGCTCACGTCAATACTTAGCGTGCCCGGGGTCAGGCCAATCATGTTAGCCAGGATGGAAATGGCCAGGTCGGAACGGGCCTCCAGCGGATAGGCCATCACAGTGGGCTGCATGCGGTAGTGCGGGGTAATGATGTCGTATGCGATCTTCAGGTTCGCCACAAACAACTCTTTCATGAAAAAGAGGAGGAAACGAATCAGCTTTGGTATCTTAAGGAAATAGGAGCGTCTGTAAAAGTAGGAACTTAGCCACAGTACCGTAAAAACCAAGGCAAACAGTATCGTTGCGCTGATGGCGCTGTAAGGCACCGCCACAAAAGGGCGGTGGAAGAAGGTATACACCAGCAGGATGGCTAGAATAATATGGATCAGCAGGAGCCTCATGAGCCTGTTTTATTTTTGGCGTTCTTTGATAGTACTGTATCAGTGTACGTTTCGATGTGCAGAAGGCGTGTGGCAGCCCGCTCCGACAACTGCACCAACGGGCGGGCGTAGAGGCCGATAAAAAGGATGAAGCCCAGCAGCATGACGACCGGCAGGTACAGTTGCCACAGCCGCAGCGGGTTCACAGGGGCCAGGATGTTATCGGTTTTGGTAGGGAAAGGCCTTGGCTTCCAGAACACTTCGTTCCAGATCTTGGTCATGGAGAAAAGGGTGATAAGGCTAACCAACAGCGAGACGCCCACCAGCACGTAATCCCCTGCCTGCAGGCCTGCCTTGGCCAGCATGAGTTTGCCCCAGAAGCCGGAAAGAGGCGGGGTGCCCGCCAAACTCAACGCCGAGAGCAGGAACAGCACCGCCAGCCACGGCTGCTGCAGGTAAACCCCGCCCAGCTTTTTCAACGAGAACGTGCGGTATCGCTGCGCCACCACCCCGCTGATGAGAAACAGATTTGTCTTGACCAGGATGTTGTGTATGATGAAGAACACGCTGCCCGCCAGAGCCAACGGTGTGTAAATGGCCAGCCCCATCAGCATATAGCCGATCTGGCTGATGATATGAAAGGAGAGGATCTTCTTGAAGTCGGTCTGCGCAGCGGCTCCAACAACCCCGATCACCATGGTCAGGCCCGAGAGGATGGCCAGCAGCGGCAGCAAAAAATCCAGGTCCGACACGAAGAGCAGGGTGAACAGCCGGATAAAAGTATACATGCCTACTTTAGTGATCAGACCCGCAATGAAGGCGGAAATAGCAACGGGCGGGGTATGATAGGAGGCCGGTAACCAAAAAAACAACGGAAAGATAGCCGCCTTAATGCCAAAACCAACCAGAAAAAATACGCTGGCCATGCTGAGTAAACGGATATTCGGGTGATCCGGCGTTCGCACCAGCAAGGCCAGTTCTGCCAGGTTCAGGGAGCCGAAGAGGCTGTACATGATGCCTACGCCCGTCAGCAAGAGCCCCGACGCCAGAAAGTTAATGGTGACATACTTGAGCGTTCCCTCCAGCTGTCCCTTGGTACCGCCCAGGCTAAGCAGGGCAAAGCAGCAAATCAGCAGTAACTCGAACCATACGAAGAGATTAAACAGGTCGCCGGTAAGGCACACGCCCCCTACGCCCATCTGCAGCAAAAGCAGCAGTGGGTAGTAGCCGAAGCGCCTGCGCGTCACGTCCAGCCCCTGCAGGCTGAACAAATACACCGCCAGCCCGATAACAGCAGCCGATAGCAGTATCAGCGCACTGAAAACATCTGCAGCCAGTGTAATGCCATAAGGCGCCGGCCAATTACCCACCTGGGTGGATATGACCTCCTGCTCCAGCACCCGTTGCATCAGCAGTACCATAACCAGCAGCCATGCCACCTGCACCAGCCCTGCCATCAATGCCTGCCACTGCTCCTGCTGCCAGAAGGCAAAACACACGAGGGCACCATAAAGCGGAAGCAGCAAGGGTAAAACAAGCAGTAGGTCTGAGGTCATATAGGAAGATTAGCGGTTATTCTGTCGCGGGCACGCAGCGCTGGCGGGTAGGCGGCCAGCCCTTGGCTGGAGGTTAGTGTGGTTCGTTTTCTTTCTGCAGCTCATCCAGGTTGTTGGAGTGGAACGTCATGTACACGCGGCGTATGAGCACAATGGCAAAAGCCTGGATGCCAAACCCGATGACGATAGCCGTGAGCAAGAGAGCTTGCGGCACAGGGTCGGCATAGGGTTCGGTGGCTACCTGCTGCCCTTCCTTAAGAATCGCGCTGCCGCCACGCGTAAGCCCGCCAATCACGAACAGGAACAGGTTGGTGGCCAGGCCGAAAAGTATAAGGCCCAATATGACCTTGAACAAGTGCCGGTGCAGGATAAAGTATAAACCCACGGCAAAAAGGGTTCCCCCCATGAGCGGAAGCAGCGTTTCCATTCTTCTATTCTTTAGACATCGTAAAAACCATTTTCAGGATCATCCCCATCACCAGCAGGTATACCCCTGCATCGAAGAGGAGGGGCGTGCCCAGCGAACCGATGATCGGAAGCTTGCCTTCCAGCCAAAAACCCGACATGAAGGGCAGGCCGTGCAGAAGGCCCAATGTGCCGCTTGTGGCCGCCAGAAAGAGCCCAGCCGCGATCATGTATGCAGGCCTTAGTTTGATGATATGGTAGCGCCATCCTGGGGTGGGAGTGCCTGGAAACCTGTTCCAGGTGTTAGCGCTCATCAGCCTCAACATGTGCTGCGGAGCGCCCAGGCTGGGCTGCCGTGCCTGGCTGTAAAGCCTGAAGCGAAAGTACGCGTCCAGTGTGCGATCCGAGCCGTGCGCCAGCACATGAAACACGAAGGCGATAGACCCAATCAACCCGCCGATGAAGCCACCCCCGGGGTGGTTATGGCCCCGGAACAGGATGTAAACCGAAAAGAGCAGGAACAGGGGGGTGAGGTAGCGGATGGCAGTGGCAAATATGATAGTTCTCATGGTTTTCCTCCTTTCTCCGGGTTTAGGCGCAGCAGCGAGAAAATACCCAACGCCGCCACAGCCAGCACCGTGATCTCTCCTAATGTGTCCAATCCCCTAAAGTCTACCAGTATCACGTTTACAATGTTGCGGCCGTGTGCTTCCAGTAAGCTTGCCTTGCCGTAGTACTCCTTCAGTTCTGATTCCATCGCCTGCTGTTGCACCAGTAGCATTACATAGGTCATCAGCGCCCCAAACAGCACCGAGATACCGATAAACTTGTACTTCATAAACTGGTGCGAGAGGTAGGTGAAGGCGGGGAGCTTGTGCAGCAGCAGCACGAAGATCACAACCGTGAGCGTTTCGATGAGCAGCTGGGTGGCGGCCACATCCGGTGCCCCAAAAAGTATATAGAACAATGCCGCCGAGTAACCTATAAGCCCCATCACCACGATGGAGGTGAGGCGGGAGCGGGTGCCCAGCAGGAAAACCAGTGCGGAGATGACCAAGAAAAGCACCACCAGCTCGTACAGCCTAAGCTCGTGCAGCTGTTCTACCCGTTCGCTCATGTCCAGGCCCGGGGTGTCGCGCCAAAGGACGTAGAGAAGCAATCCGCAGAAAAAGAACATGATGTACATCACATAGCTGCGCAGGTGCCCGTTCTGCAGCTTAAGTATAAATTCCTTCGCCCCATGCAAAAACAACTCGAAAAGCCGGTGGTAAGTAGCGTCGGGGCCTAAGCGGTAGAGCGGCTGCAAGGCCGTGGCGCGGTGCTGGAGCCGGGGCAGGAAATAGTACAGCACCATGCCCAGCAGCAGGGTGAGCAGGCTTAACCCGAGCACCGGCGTAAACCCGTGCCACAGGCTCAGCTTGAGTTCCATGGCAGGGTTAGCCGTAACCACCCGGACGCTCTCCTGCAGCAACGGTAGCGGCACGGTGCCCACGAGCAGCCCTAACAGCAGCCCGCCAAAGGCCAAAACCAGCGGTGGGAAGTAGAGACTGAAGCCGGGGCTGTGGT
The DNA here is from genome assembly GCF_029360645.1 of Pontibacter litorisediminis. Classification (GTDB taxonomy): domain Bacteria; phylum Bacteroidota; class Bacteroidia; order Cytophagales; family Hymenobacteraceae; genus Pontibacter; species Pontibacter litorisediminis. The sequence goes on from NZ_JARDUA010000001.1 coordinate 161,486, forward strand.
GCAGTTGCGTTTTCTCCTCTCCCTTCCGCCAAAAGATACGATAGCTCATCAGGATAGCCACAGCAACAAAAGCCAGTCCGGTGAACATGCTGATGAGCAGCAGCAGATAGCTTTCCAGGGAAGCCTCGTAAAGCAGCTCTTTCCCCACAAAACCCAGGAACGGTATAACGCCGGCCATGGAAAGCGAGGCCAGGGTGGCGGCCGAGGCAATGGGTTTTACCTGTTTGCCCAGGCAGAATAGCTTGGTCAGGTCCCGGGTGCCGGTGCTGTGGTCTACGCCGCCGGCCACCAAAAACAGTGTGCCCTTGTACAGGGCGTGGGCCAGCAGAAACACCAGCATGGCCTTTAGCGCGTACTCATCGCCAATGCCCAGCATGGTCACCAGCAAGCCCAGTGCGCTGATGGTGGTGTAGGCCAGTATGGCCTTGAGGTCGGAGTGCTGCAAGGCCAGGAAGGCGCCTAGTACGGCCGTGATGCCTCCAGCCGCCATCAAGGTATAGTGCCACGCGTCGGGGCCGGAGAGGACGGGCGTAAGCCTGGCCAGCAAGTATATTCCTGCTTTCACCATGGTAGCCGAATGCAGGTAGGCGCTGACAGGCGTAGGCGCTGCCATGGCATTGGGGAGCCAGAAGTGGAACGGGAACTGGGCTGACTTTGTGAAGCAACCGAGCAGAATCAGCATGAGAGCAGGCAGGTACAACGTATGCTGTAGTACCACTGCCCGTTTCTCCAGTAAGTCGGTAAAAGTAAAGGCATCGGCAGCAATACTTAGAAGAATAAGCCCGCCCATCAGCGCCAGCCCCCCAAGGCCCGTGACCAGCAGCGCCTGCCATGCCGCCACACGGGCATCTTTGTCAGCCTGTTTATACCCGATCAGGAGGTATGAGCTGACGCTGGTGAGCTCCCAAAAAACAAAAAGCACGAAAATATTGTCGGAGGTTACCAGCCCAAGCATGGCCGTCATGAAAAGCATGAGGTACAGGTAGAAGCGGCCCAGCAAGGGGTCGCCCTCCAGGTAGCCGCTGGCATAGTACATCACCAGCACCCCAAAGAATGATATGAGCAAGGCAAAGAGCAGGCTCAGCCCATCCAGCCGGAACTGCAGGTTGATGCCCAGCTCCGGCACCCAACCGTGTTCCTGCGTCACCGGCTGCCCCTGTAGCACCTCAGGCATAAAGCCCAGGTAAAAGATGAAGAGCAGGAGCGGCGCCAGCACCATGGGCACTACCACAAAGCGGCCCAGAAACCGATGCAGCAGTGGGGCAGCGGCCGCCGTGATTATCCCAAACAGTAGCGCATAGAGCATGAAACCCGGCTTTTTAGATAAAATTTTTGTATGTTAACGTATGGAAAGAAAGTATACTTCCCAGTCCCCGCTTATTAGGTACGGAAATAGACCAAAGCAGGCTGTAGCGGCAAGTTTTTAGAGAAAACAACCAATAAGGAATACTACTATGAACAAGATCAACCGACTGATGGTGGGGCTTGACCTCACAGCAATGGATGACTCAATGGTGCATTATGCCGCCTTCCTGAGCCATGAGTTGCATGTGGAGACCGTTTACTTTATCCATGTAGAAAAAAGCCTCGATGTGCCTAGCGAGCTGCTGCAGAGCTTGGAGCGCACAGGGTTGCCTGCCGATGAGGGCATCCGCGAGATGATCATGACCAAGGTTGGTCCGGCCTTTCAGCAGCTTCCGCACGTGCATGTGGAGGTGTTGGTAGAGGAGGGAACGCCGGTTAAGGAGCTCCTCCACTGGAGTAAAATTAAGAACGTGGACCTGCTGCTGATGGGACGTAAGCTACGCCTGCGCGGCACGGGCGTGCTGGCGCAGAAACTGCTGCGCACAGGCCGCAGGAGCGTGCTGTTCGTGCCGGAGAATTTCGAGCCAAAGCTTCGCAACGTGGTCGTGAGCGTGGATTTCTCTGAGTACAGCGTGATGGCTTTGGAGCGTGTGCTGCAGGTGGCAAAGGAGAAACCCGATATCCACGTGGTATGCCTGAACGCTTACCAGGTACCATCCGGCTACCGCACCCTGGGCATGACGTATGAAGCCTTTGACGAGCGCATGCGGGGCTTTGCGCAGGAGAAATACAACAAGCTGATCTCGCGCTTCCCGGAACTACAGGGGCGCACAGAGTTGGCGCTGGTGCGGCTGGAGGACGAAGATGACATTGGCGAGCTAGTGGTGGTGGAGGCCAAGCGAAACCGCGCGGACATGCTGGTGATAGGGGCCAAAGGCATGTCGGCGGCGGCCTTGTTTGTGCTGGGCAGCGTCACCGAGAAGATCCTGCGCCACGACCTGGACATCCCGCTGCTGGTGTTTAAGAAAAGAGATGAGGACATGGGCTTTTTGGATGCCCTGCTTTCCCCATGAGAAAATGCTGAAGAAGTTGCTTAATGGTAACGCCCTGCCCCAGAAAAGAGGCAGGGCGTTGCTGTTTTATCATATCTGCTCGGCTCATCTGCTGCACTGCGGCTGCCGTAAAGGCTCGCTACTTGCTAGCCCCGCAAGAGGCTAAGCCTCCGTTCGGTCAGTAACCGGCTTGGGCCCGGAGAACCGCAGGATGAGGTAAGCCACAGTGCCGGCCACCACGGAAGCGCAAAGTATAGCGAGCTTGGAGAGCGGCAGCATAGGTGAGCTGGCAAAGGCCAGGTTGGCAATAAAAATCGACATGGTAAATCCAACGCCTCCCAACAAGCCTACACCGAACAACTGCATCCAATTAAAGCTCTTCGGTTTGGACGCGATGCCGGTGACAGAGGCCAGCCAGGCAAATAAAAGTATACCCAGCGGCTTACCCAGCACCAACCCAAGTATGATGCCCATCGGTAAAGCAGCGCTAAGGCTGCCCACTAAATCCGCATTGATGAAAATGCCGGCATTGGCCAACGCGAAGATCGGCATGATGGCATAGGCTACGATAGGGTGCAGGGCGTGCTCCAGGCGGTGCATGGGCGAAAGGGCTTCCTCGCAGTTGTTCTCGATGGTGTACACCGCGCCTTGGTACACCTCATCCTTTGGCTCAAACTCCGGGTCCTGCTGGGCGGCCAGATGGTTGGCGTGCAGATCTTCGATGATATTGGCGGTGCTGCCCACAAACTCTTCCTCCGTGATCTTAGAGCGGCCCGGAATGGTGATGGCCAGCAAAATGCCTGCCACCGTGGCATGCACCCCAGACTTGAGGAAAGCCACCCACATGATCACGCCAACCAGGATGTAGATCCAGATGTTGCGCATCTTCAGGGCGTTACCCACCAGCAACAGTCCAAAAAGGAGGAAGCCGATCCAGAGGCTCAGGAAGTTTACTTCTGAAGTATAAAACAGCGCAATCACGAGCACGGCGCCAATATCATCCACAATGGCATAGGCGATCAGGAAGAGCTTGAGCGAGAGCGGTGCGCGGGGGCCCAGCAGTGTAAGTATACCGAGGGCAAAGGCAATGTCGGTAGCCATGGGGATGCCCCAGCCTGGCAGGCCTTCGCTGTTCAGGTTCAGGAGAACGAAGATGCCGGCCGGCACAAACATACCACCCAGGGCGGCCGTCACCGGGAAAGCGGCGGACCGGATGGAAGAAAGCTCGCCCACCATCGTTTCCCGTTTGATCTCCAGGCCCACCACAAAAAAGAAAATGGCCATCAAGCCATCGTTTATCCAAAGTATGGCGGCTTTGGTAAGGCCGTAGTCCCCAAAGGCAATGGTGAACGGGGTGTTCCATACTTTTTCGTAAGTGTCTGCCCACGGCGAATTAGCCCAGGCAATGGCGATGAGCGTGACGAACATCAGCAGGATGCCGCTAAAGGACTCCGCCCGGACAAACTCCAGGAGCGGGTACAGAATGCGGCGGTATAGCTTTGGTTTGGCGGCAGTTCTCTTGTTCAAGGTCTAGATGTGTTGGTTACACGTGTGATTAAAGACGTTGCCCTTTGTGTAAATGTTCTGCAATACGGTTCTGCAGAGCAAGACAGGCGGTAAAAACGGCGCGAGGATTAATAGAAAAAGCCACAGTCTGCCTAAGCAAACTGTGGCTTTAGCAAGAGGTGTTGGGCTGCTACTTCACGACCTCTTTCGCTATGTACCGTGAGTTAAGCACACTAAGGGCGCCCATGTAGCGCAGGTTAAAGCGCAGCACATCACCCACTTTAAAGTTTTGCTCGTTCTGGCCCAACTCCACAATCAGCATATCAGAGCTGGCGCCGACCACGCTGATGTTCTCGTCCTTTGGGATTAGGAACTTTGGGTTAATGTCCAGCAGGCCCACGTCCAGAATAGCGCGGTGCGAGGTTTTGCCATACAAGCTCTCGTCTATCTCAAAGCTTTCGCCGCTCGGGTTCTCTGCCAGTACGCCGCTGGGGATCATCGGCTTCTCCGTGAGCTCAATGATCTCCGTCACCAGCTCAAACACATCGTCGTGCATGTTCTCAAACGTCTCGTTGGTGAACAGGTTAAGGCCAAAGAACAGGGCCTCGCCAATTCGGAAGTGGTTCACGCCTTTGGGTAGCAGGTGGTTAAAAAGCAGCGGTATGGTTACCGAGGTACCCCCGGAAACCCAGGGAATCTGGCGGTTGAACTTCGTCTCGATGATCTGTTTGTACAGGCAAAGCTGGATGAGCTTGTCCTGGGTAGGCATCACGCCGTGCAGGCAGTTAAAGTTGGCGCCCAGGCCAATGACCGAGATGCCCGGCAGCTCGAATACTTTGGCGTAGAAGCCCACCAGCTCCTCGCCCATCACGCCCTCGCGCAGGTCACCCATTTCGATCATGATGATGATCTTGTGCAGTTTTTGCTGTCTTACCGCTTCCTCCGAAAGAAGCTTGATGATCTCCAGCTCCGTTTGAAAGCTTACGTCCGCATACTGTATGATGTCTGGTATACTTTGCTTAGGGGCCGGCTTGATGTACACCGTCTGCACTTCGGGGGCCATTTTCTTGATCACCTTCAGGTTCGTGACCCTGGAGTCGTGCACCTCCCGCACGCCCAGGTCCAGCACCTCCTTCAGGTAGAGCTCCAGGCCGCAGAGCAGCTTGGTCACCACGCCCCAGTCGATGCCGCGCTCCTTGAACACGTGGTCCAGGTGCTCGTAATTATGCTTTAGTTTATTGTGGTACAGTTTCAGAACTGCCATGCTATCTCGTTAGTCTATACTCCAAATACTTATTTGAGAAGCCCAGCTTCTCGTACAGGTGGCGGGCCGGATTTTGCGGCTCTACGTGCAGGGCTATGCTGCCTTGCGTGTTGTTTATAGCCAGTTGCACCAGCCCTTTGCCCACGCCCTTGCCGCGGGTGCTGCCATGCACCGCCACGTACACCAGGATGTTCTCTGGTATATACCCGCTCATGCCGGTATTGTTCAGGATCAGGGCTCCCACCACCTGGTTGTTTTCGCGGGCCACTAGCACTGAGCCACCCTTTCCTTCGGCTTCGGAGAGGGCGTAATCCATGCATTTGGCAATATCCTCGCGCTTGTCTCCGTACTCATCCAGGTGCTCAAACAGGAAATCGAGAACTTCGTCGCGGTTCAGCCCTGAGTTATCTCCTGGGGTATAGCGGTGGTAGCTGATGCCGTTGTTGTCTGCCATGTTTCTTTCGTGGTTTTAGTAGGGTATAAAAATGTTAGCGATATGTAAAGTATAAGGGAGGCTGTGAGGCCAAATAAGTTCGGGTCCAGGTTAAAGGGAAGGGCAAACGTCAGGTCCATCCACGGGATATGTACGATGCTGTTGGCAGAAAGTGTACGCCCTATCAGCTCGCGCAAATCCAAGGGGCTTAAACTCAGCCAGCTCTGGCTGGCCTCCGCCGGGAAGTAAGGATGTATGGCCTGCGCAAGGCCACCTAAGTCAGCCCCTGGTGCCGGGGCTGCCAAGGTGTTTACCTGGAGCAAAACTGTAACCAAACCACCCACCAGCATTGCCCAGAAAGCCGCCACGTTGCTGCGTTTTTTCCAGAACAGCGCCCCCAGCACCGGCACAAAGAGGCCGGATACCATAAAGGCGTAGGAGTAGAGCATCAGGTCGAGCACGTTGGTCATCATGGTGGCCAGCCACAGCGCGAAAATACCCACCAGCAGCGTCACCACCTGCGAGAGGCGCAGGGTCTTGGGCGATTCCGGGTCTATGCGGAAAAAGTGGCTCAGCACATCCGACACAATGTTGCCGGAGGAGGCCATCAGACAGCTGTCGGCGGTAGAAAGTATGGCCGAGAAGTAGGCGGATAGCATCAGGCCCATTAGACCAACCGGCAGCACGGAGCGCAGCAGCATGGGCAGCCCGGTTTCCGGGTCTACCACGGCGCCGGCTCCCAAAGCGTCGAACATGCCCTGTTCAGCAGCCACACGGGCCAGGATGCCCAGGCTCACGCCCATAAAGGCCATCAGCGGCCACTCAAAGAATCCGGCAATAAACCAGGCGCGCTTTGCCGTTCTCTCATCGCGGCAGGCATAGATGCGCTGGTACAGCGTCATGCCCACAAACCAGATCGGGATGATCGTAATGCTCCAGTTCACGATCTGCTGCCAGGTGATGTTAGTGAGGCTCAGAAACTCACTTGGAATTGTGCTGCGGATGGCGGCCATGCTTTTTCCGCCTTGTGCTGCAAGATAAGCTGGGTTCAGGATCTGCGAAAAATCGAGCGTCTCCAAACCGCCAACCGCCAGAAAAGAGACCGGAATGCCGATAAACACCAGGCCCCCCATCAGGATTGCCCACTGCACGGTGTCGGTGTAGATCACCGCCTTCAGGCCACCCATGACTGTATAGACCACAGCAATCACACCCATGATCAGCAGGGCCGTGTTCAGGTCGAGGTTGGTAAAGGTGCCGCTGGCGAGCTTGGCGCCCGCCAGAATCTGGGAACTGGTGAAGCCGGTATAGCCGATAGCGGAGATGATGCCTGCCAGCAACGCCACCCGCGCATTAAAGTAATGCCCGAAAATCTGCGGGAAGGTCAGGAAGTTGGCAAAAGCCGGGTTGCTTTTCACCTTCGGGATAAGAAACACCGCCGCCAGCCATGCTCCCAAAAGTCCTGTAAACAGCATCCAGGAGCCTGAAAGCCCCATGGCAAAGCCCAGCCCGCCCAGCCCGATGGAGAAGCCGCCACCTACATCGGTGGCCACCACCGAGAGTCCGATATGGCTGCTGCTCATGCTGCGGCCACCTACGTAGTAATCTTCAGCGCCTTCGTTCTTTTTCAGGAAGTAAAACCCTACCCCCAGCATAGCCAGCATGTAGAGCACGAATATTGACAGGTCGATGTAGTGCATCTATTAGAAAAGTATAAGTTTGTTGAAGTATTCACTAAAGCAGTAAACCTTAAGTTAAGATTTTTTGAGGCTAAATGCATCTAAAAAGCCATAAAGCTGCTTGGTTAGAGCAGTGGGTCTGCTTTTGTAGCATAAAATTTGTGCAAAATTGCCTTGGTTTGCCGTTGCCGGGCGATTTGATGGTTAAACGACTTCTTTTTCCTGGTATTGGCTCAGTTCAATTTAACGGCGGCACCTTTGGCACAGCGGGTGGCGCTGCAGGGCGCGTGGCGGAGACAGGTATTTTTTGGCCTGCAAGTAAGGTGACGGCACGCCGATAAAAAAGAAATAAGCCGCCAGAGCTGACCGGTAAAGGCAAAAATATCGTATTATTATACTATGATGTAAAGTGTAGTTCTACCTGCCAATCCGCCGCCTATGAGACCAGCCGGTTTCCCCATAATGCTCTGCGCCTGTCTGCTTCTCGTTATAGCCGATGTTAGAGCCCAGGCGCCGCTGCAACAGCAGTCGGATACGGTTTACCTCACCACAAACCGCAACAAGATCACGCTTCCTTTTAAACTCGTGCACAACCTAATTGTGCTGCCGGTCCGGATCAACAACTCTGAGCCCCTCAATTTCATTCTGGATTCGGGCGTAAAGAATACACTCATTACGCAGTTATACTTTTCCGATTCCCTTGACTTGAATGGCTCCAACAAGATAAAGATAAGGGGCTTGGGAGAGGGACATACAATAGAGGCGCTCCACAGCACCGGTAACAACATGTACATGCCTGGCATCAAAGGCGAAAACCACACAGTATACGTGCTGCTGGAGGAGGTTTTTAACCTTTCGCTGCGGATGGGGATGCCTGTCCATGGCATAATCGGCTATGATATCTTCAAGAATTTTATCGTGAAGGTTAACTATAGCAACGAGACTTTAACCTTGTACAGGCCAGATTATAAAGTGAAGAAAAAGCGAAAGGCGGAAGAGTACCCACTGCAGATAGAGGACGCTAAGCCCTACCTTTACGCCACCGTGCGGCAGTACAACGGCGACTCTTTGGACGTGAAGCTGATTGTGGATACCGGGGCCAGCCACAGCATCTCGCTGTACCTGCCCACGAACGAGCGCCTGGCTTTACCCCCAAAGGTGATGCAGGCTTACCTGGGAAGAGGGCTGGGAGGTGATATAAATGGTAAAATAGGAAGACTGGAAGGTTTCAAGCTAGGCAAGTACGAGATGGAGAACCTGCCGGCGTCTTACCCCGACGAGGAGGCGGTGGAGCTGGCTTTTAACATTGCCGGCCGTAACGGCAACCTTGGATCCGATATTCTGAAGCGCTTTACCGTTATTTTCGACTATCCCCACCAGAAGATCACGCTCATCCCGAACCGCCGGTTCAAAGAACCCTTTAACTATAACATGGCGGGTTTCGAGATTAGCACGCCTCTCCCCGGAATCAATTTTTACACGATCTCAAACGTGGTGGAGGACTCTCCGGCCAAGATGGTGGGCATGCAGCCAGGGGACCAGCTCCTGCACATCAACGGCAAAGACTGTAACGAGCTGCAGCTGCAGGACCTCCTGAACATGCTCGACAGCAAGCCAGGCCGTAAACTACGCCTCCGCCTGAAGCGGGAACAGGAGATTATTGATGTGGATGTGGTGCTGCAGAGCCGTATCTGACGCTAACGCAGCTGGGTGTTTCCTCCCTGCTGCAGATCCAGGAAAATCTGGAAGAGTAGCAGCAGTACGGCAAAAACGATCAGTACCAAGGCGACAATGGTGCGTGCTCTCGGAATGGGCTTTACGAACTCCTTTCCCTGTTCATCTACTCCGGTAAGGCGAAGGTCAGAAAGTATGAGACCGTTGCCAAAGCTCAGCCAAATGGCAGACATCAGCGCATCTCGTGTGAAAAGGAGTGAGGCTAACCCGACAACAGAGAACAGGATGCCGATCATCACGCGGATAGAAAGGTTTTTCATGGGAGCAAGTATAAAAGCAGCCACCAGGGCCGTTGCAGCCGCAAGTTACGATTTTTGGCTTACAAGCATATCGGGCCATTGAAATGGCGGGGATGACCCTGTTTATATTAGAAAATGGTGCGATAGTATGAACTTTTAAATAAAATTGGGCTAAGGGTTGCAAAAATGATTTCTATTGCGAAACATTTGTACTGCTAATAAGGGTATAACACGGACCCACATTATACTTAAACATTGAAATGAAAAAAAAGCCGCTTTTATCATCTGACATGATAAAACACGCTCCGGCCACGGAGGGTGCGACTTTTTCTGCCTTTTCAGCGAAGGCAGTTTTGAGGACCATTATCCCTGCAGTCCGCTACAGGCGGTAGCCTGCGTTTTTCCCGACTGCCTATGCGGTAGTCATTCCCCAATCATTTATTGCATCACGATCTATAGCTGTCCGGCTCAGGCCTGAGGCGCTGTTTCGCTGCATTCATTTTGTTTCCGGTTAATTTTTAACAAGCTGATTTTTAGCTGTGCCCAAGCAGCATGGCTATACTTTTCTACCAATGGATCAACCCACTTTCATCGTGACGGTTGCCCAAGGGCAACATATTATCCATGCCTTGCAGATCTGCAACGAGATGGAATCGTCGGCTAAGGCGCGCGGCACCGGCATTGCCAAGCGCTCTCCGGATTATATTGCCCAGAAGATGCTGGAGGGCAAGGCGGTGATCGCCCTGCACCAGGACGGCACCTGGGCCGGCTTCTGCTACATCGAGACCTGGGGACACGGCAAGTATGTGGCCAACTCGGGGCTTATCGTGTCGCCGGAGCTGCGCAAAAGCGGGCTGGCGCGCCAGATCAAGCAGAAGATCTTCGAACTGTCGCGCACAAAGTACCCCGACGCTAAGATTTTCGGCCTGACCACAGCTTTGGCCGTGATGCGCATCAACTCCGGCCTGGGCTACACGCCAGTGACGTATTCTGAGCTCACCGACGACGAGGAGTTCTGGAAAGGATGCCGCAGCTGCGTGAACTTCGAGATCCTGCAAAGTAAAAACCGCACCAACTGCCTTTGCACCGCCATGTTGTATGACCCGGCCAAGGAGAAAGACTTTATGGCGCTGCCGGTAGTGGAGAAGAAGCCCGCACCAAAGCAAAGCAGCGTGAACGAGCGCTGGCTGCGCCATCGGCAGAAGCCGGGGCAGCAGCCGGGGTTCAATACGCCCGAAATGAGCACTGTACAAGTATAATCGCATCATCAGCAAGTATAAATACGACATGAAGAAAGTAGTTTTAGCCTTTAGCGGCGGCCTCGACACCTCCTACTGCGCCATTTACCTGGCTCAGGAGCTCGGCCTGGAAGTATACTCAGCCATTGTAGACACAGGCGGTTTCTCTGAGGAGGAACTGAGAGAGATTGAGCGCAGGGCCTATGCCATGGGCGTAAAACAGCACACCCACCTGAACGAGACGGAGCACTTCTACAAAAGCTGCATCCGCTACCTGGTGTTTGGCAACATCCTCAAAAATAACACCTACCCGCTTAGCGTGAGCGCCGAGCGCGTAACACAGGCCATTGCCATTGCCAACCATGCTAAAGCCGTTGGCGCAGATTATGTGGCCCACGGCAGCACGGGCGCCGGAAACGACCAGGTGCGCTTCGACATGGTCTTCCAGGCGCTGATCCCGGAGGTGGAAATCATCACCCCAATTCGCGATAAACGGCTTTCGCGCGAGGAGGAGATCGCCTACCTGAAGGAGCATGGCGTGGAAATGGACTTCCAGAAGGCGCAGTACTCCATCAACAAAGGCATCTGGGGAACATCCGTGGGCGGCAAGGAGACTCTGACCTCGCACCTGCCGCTGCCGGAGGAGGCGTACCCCACGCAGCTGAGCAAAACCGAGCCGGAGCGCGTGACTTTATACTTTGAGGAGGGCGAGCTAAAAGGCGTAAACGAGAAGACATTCGAGCATCCGGTACAGGCCATCCAGCACCTGCAGGAACTGGCCGCGCCGTTTGCCATTGGCCGCGACATCCACGTAGGCGATACCATTATCGGCATTAAAGGCCGCGTAGGGTTTGAGGCGGCTGCCCCGATGGTGATCATCAAGGCGCACCACTTGCTGGAGAAACACGTGCTGACCAAGTGGCAACTTTACTGGAAAGATCAGCTGTCGGCCTGGTATGGCAACTGGCTGCACGAAGGGCAGCTGCTGGATCCGACGATGCGCGACATCGAGGCCTTTTTGGAGAGTACCCAGCAGAACGTGACGGGCAAAGTGTTCGTGCAGCTGGCTCCTTACCACTTCCAGGTAGAGGGCATCGAGAGTGCACACGACCTGATGAGCGACAAGTTCGGCAGCTACGGCGAGATGAACCGCGCCTGGACCTCTGACGACGTGAAGGGCTTTGCCAAGATATTCGGCAATCAAACCAAGCTGTACCACACGGTAAACAACACAGCAGAATGGGCGGACTAAGTATAAAAGCAGGCATTGTGGGCGGCGCGGGCTACACCGGCGGCGAGCTGCTGCGCCTGCTCCTTCATCACCCCAACGTAGAGATTGCCTTTGTGCACAGCAACAGCCAGGCGGGTAAGCCGGTGTACGACACGCACACAGACCTGCTCGGCGATACGGAGCTATACTTTACCGATGAGCTGCAGCAGGACGTGGATGTGTTGTTCCTGTGCGTAGGGCATGGTGCTGCGAAACAGTTTCTGGAGGCATCACAGCTGCCGTCAAGTATAAAAATCATCGACCTGAGCCAGGATTTCCGCTGGAATGAAAGCTTAAAAAAGGCGGTGGTAAGCGGTTGTGGGAGAGACTTTGTATACGGATTGCCGGAGTTGCAGCGCGAAAGTATAAAACAGGCACAGAATATCGCGAACCCCGGCTGCTTTGCCACGGCTATACAACTGGCGCTGCTGCCACTGGCGCAGCAAAACCTGCTGACAGAGGAGGTGCATGTTAGCGGCATCACGGGCAGCACCGGGGCGGGGCAAAGCCTGAGTGCCACCTCGCACTACAGCTGGCGCAGCGCGAACATCTCTAACTACAAAGTTTTGACCCACCAGCACCTGCACGAGATCCGTCGCACCCTGCAGGGCCTGCAGCAGCAGGAGCTGCCAGGCATCAACTTTGTACCCTATCGTGGGCCCTTTACCCGCGGCATCCTGTGTACCAGCTACACCCGCTGTGAGCTAAGCAAGGCTGAGGCCGAGGATTTGTATAACAACTATTACAGCAGCCATCCGTTCGTGAGCATCAGCAAAAACACTCCGGACCTGAAGCAGGTAGTGAATACGAACAAATGCCTGCTGCACCTGCAGAAGGAAGGAGACTACCTGGTCATCACCAGTTTAATAGATAACCTGCTGAAAGGAGCCAGTGGCCAGGCCGTGCAAAACATGAACCTTTTGTTCGGGCTGGAGGAACAGGCGGGGCTCAGGTTAAAAGCCGCAGCCTTTTAGCATCGATGATCGTTGCTCGTTAGTAGTTTGCCGATTTAACTAACAGGCCCGAACAACAATTTAACTACACAACCATAAGCAGTTACCTATATGTACGTGAAGTATTTTCTCTATTGTTTAACTTCTTACATCTAATTCTATTCCATAGATCATGAACGTATTTGATGTTTATCCGCTCTTCGATATTACGCCCGTTCGGGCACAAGGCGCCTACGTCTGGGACGACAAAGGCAATCGATACCTTGACCTCTATGGCGGCCACGCCGTTATCTCCATTGGGCACAGCCACCCGCACTACGTGAAGCGCATCGCGCGCCAGCTCTACGACATCGGCTTTTACTCAAACTCGGTCCAGATTCCCATGCAACAGGAGCTGGCTGATAAACTTGGGGAGCTAAGTGGCTATGAGGACTACAGCCTCTTCCTGTGCAACTCCGGAGCCGAGGCCAACGAGAACGCCCTGAAGCTGGCCTCCTTCCATACCGGCCGCAAGAAAGTCATCGCTTTTAAAGGAGCTTTCCATGGGCGCACTTCTGCAGCCGTTGCGGCTACGGATGACGAGAAGATACAGGCACCGATCAACAAGACGGATAACATCATTTTTCTGCCACTAAACGACCTGTCAGCATTTAGTAATGCGCTGCAGGAGCACGGTGCAGAGCTGGCCGCTGTTATTGTGGAAGGCATACAGGGCGTAGGGGGCGTACAGGTGCCCGAGCCAGCCTTCCTGAAGGCACTGGCAGCCGGCTGTGAGAAGGTTGGCGCGCTGCTGATCCTGGATGAGGTACAGTCGGGCTACGGCCGCTCCGGTAAATTTTTTGCCCACCAGCATGCCGACGTAAAGCCGCACCTCATTACCACCGCTAAAGGCATGGGCAATGGTTTTCCGGTGGCCGGTGTGCTCGTCAGCCCGACCATAGAAGCGAAGCATGGTATGCTGGGGACAACCTTCGGCGGCAACTACCTGGCCTGTGCGGCGGCGCTCGCGGTGTTGGAAGTGATAAAGGAGGAGAATTTGATGGAGAACGCCCAGCATATGGGGCAGCGCCTGATGCAGGAGCTACGCCAGTTGCCCGGTGTAAAAGAGGTAAGAGGGCAAGGGCTGATGATTGGTGTGGAGTTGGACAAGCCCTGCGCCCCTATTCGCAAGCAGCTGCTCGGCGAGCACCAGGTTTTTACCGGGTCATCCTCAGATAAGAATACGCTTCGCCTGTTGCCGCCACTCTGCATTGGCATGCGCGAAGTAGAAAAATTCCTGGAGGCTTTCGAAGCTATCCTTTATCAAAACGAACCACAAGCCATCTAATGAAAAAATATACCTCGGTGCACGATGTAGCCGACCTAAACCAGCTGGTAGAGGAGGCGCAGCACCTGAAAAAGAACCCTTACAAGTATAAAACCCTCGGCGAGAACAAAACGCTGGGCCTGATTTTCCTGAACCCCAGTTTGCGCACGCGCCTGAGCACGCAGAAAGCCGGACAGAACTTGGGCATGAACGTGATCGTGATGAACCTGGACAAGGAAGGCTGGGCGCTGGAGACGCAGGAAGGGGCGATCATGAACGGCAGCACGGTGGAGCACATTAAGGAAGCTGCCGCCGTGATGGGGGAGTACTGCGATATTATCGGCATTCGCTCTTTCCCGAAACTGCAGAACCGCGAGGAGGATTATAACGAGGAGCTGCTGGGTCAGTTTATCAAGTACAGCCAAAAGCCAATCGTGAGCCTGGAGTCGGCTACGCGCCACCCGCTGCAGAGCCTGGCGGACCTGCTGACGATCAAGGAAAATGCCGTAGCCGGCAAGCGCCCGAAAGTGGTGCTAAGCTGGGCGCCGCACATCAAACCTATTCCGCAGTGCGTGGCCAACTCCTTTGCCGAATGGATGGGGCAGGCCGATGTGGAGTTGGTGATCACACACCCGAAAGGCTATGAACTGGCCGATGAGTTCACCAAGAATGCCACGGTTACCACTAACCAGCAGGAGGCGCTAAAGGGGGCAGATTTTGTGTATGTGAAAAACTGGTCGAGCTACACGGAGTATGGAAAAGTATTGACCGACGGCGAAGGCTGGATGCTGACAAACGAGAAACTGCAGGTGTCGAATAATGCCAAGGTGATGCACTGCCTGCCGGTGCGCCGGAACGTGGAGCTCAGCGATGAGATTCTGGACGGGCCGAACTCGCTGGTGCTGGAGCAGGCCAATAACCGCACCTACGCGGCCCAGGCTGTGCTCAAGCGCATGCTGGAAGCTTTGTAAGAGACAATAGACAAAAGAGCTTGTGACAAAAGACCAATTATTCATTAATGGCTATCTTTTGTCCTTTGTCACAAGCTCTTTTGTCTTCTTACATGGTCTTTTGTCTTCTTACATGGTCTTTTGTCTTCTTACATGGTCTTTTGTCTTTTGTCACAAGTTCCTTTGTCATAACACAATGATTATAGTAAAAATAGGCGGCAACATTCTGGATAACCCGGCGCGGCTGCAAGCGTTTTTGATTGATTTCGCGCAGCTGCGGGGCCCGAAACTGCTGGTGCATGGCGGGGGCAAAATTGCCTCTGCCTTTGGCCAGCGGCTGGGCATTACTCCAAAGATGGTGGAAGGCCGCCGCATTACGGATGCCGAGACACTGGAGCTGGTAACCATGGTGTACGGTGGTCTGGTGAACAAACAGGTTGTGGCGAAGCTGCAGGCGCTGGGCTGCAACGCCATCGGCCTTACCGGGGCCGACGGCAACATCATTCCGGCACAAAAACGCCCTGTTAAAACCATAGACTACGGTTTTGCCGGCGACGTGGCCGGACCGGAAAGTATCAACGTGCCCGCGCTGGAGGCTGTTGTAGAAGCTGGCCTTACGCCTGTTTTTGCCCCACTTACGCATGATACCCAGGGCAGCATGCTCAACACCAACGCCGATACTATTGCCTCGGTGCTGGCTACGGCCTTAGCTCCAAAGTATAAAGTACAACTGGTATACTGCTTCGAGAAGAAAGGCGTGCTGCAAAACGCCGAAGATGATGCCTCTGTAATCCCACACATCAACCTGGGCAAGTATAAAACCCTGAAAGAGGATGGCGTAGTAAATGCAGGCATGGTACCGAAACTGGATAATGCCTTTGCCGCCCTGCAGCAGGGTGTGGCGCAGGTGCTGATCTGCGAGGCAGAGGCGCTGACAAATATAAATACTGCCCACTACAGCGGCACGACCCTACACCTTACCTGATGGAACAGAAGCAACTATACCCGCAGGCGGTCGCGCTGCTTCAGTCCCTGATCCAAACGCCCTCTTTTAGCCGGGAGGAAGACAAGACAGCCGACCTGATCCTACAGTTTCTTAAAGAACACGGGGTGGAGGAAGTGCACCGGGAGCAAAATAATGTATGGGCCTTTAACCGGCACTATAACCCGCAGCTGCCTACACTGCTCTTAAACTCGCACCACGATACCGTAAAGCCCAATGCCAGCTACACGCGCGATCCGTTTGAGGCAAGTATGGCAGACGGCAAGCTGTTTGGCTTGGGAAGCAACGATGCCGGAGGCTGCCTGGTGTCGCTGATGGCTACGTTTTTATACTTTTACAACCGGAAGGATTTGAAGTATAACCTGGTGCTGGCGGCCACGGCAGAAGAGGAGATCAGCGGGCGCAACGGTATAGAGATCGTTTTCCCCAGGCTGGGAAGTATAGAGGCCGCTATTGTGGGTGAGCCAACGGAGATGCACCTGGCCGTAGCCGAAAAGGGGCTGATGGTACTGGACTGCACGGCCCGCGGTAAGGCCGGGCACGCCGCCCGCGAGGAAGGCATCAATGCCATCTATCAGGCCCTGCCGGACATCCTGTGGTTCCAGAATTACACTTTCCAGAAGGTATCGGAGCACCTGGGGCCGGTGAAAATGACCGTGGCCGTGGTACAGGCAGGTACGCAGCATAACGTAGTGCCTGATACCTGTACGTTCACGGTGGATGTGCGCCTGACGGACGCTTACACGATGGAGGAGGTGCTGGACACAATACAGCAGCAGGTACAGGCGGAGGTGAAGCCGCGCTCCATGCGCCTGAGGCCATCCAGCATCCCGCTGGAGCACCCGCTGGTGCAGGCAGGCATCCGGATGGGCCGCCATACCTATGGCTCACCCACCACCTCCGACCAGGCGCTGCTGCCCGTCCCGTCGCTTAAGATGGGACCAGGCTTCTCCGGCCGCTCCCACATGGCCGATGAGTACATTTACCTCCACGAGATAGAGGAAGGCATTAAACTTTACACTGAGTTGCTGGAGAGGGTGATTGTGGGTTGATGGTTGTAAATTGTTATACCTGGTAAATCTACGCTGTATCCGATTTTTCACTTCTAAAAGAAGAGCTCTCGATTAGCACCTTAGTACATCAAGAATTCACGCATTCGCTCACGCACTCATTTAAAATTAACACATGAAACTTTGGCAAAAGAATACGGCTGTAGCCGCTGAGATAGAGAAATTCACTGTTGGCCGCGATGCGGAGCTGGATATGGAGCTGGCACGGTTCGATGTGCTGGGCTCGCTGGCGCACACGCAGATGCTGCAAAGTATAGGCTTGCTCACGGTGGATGAACTACAGGTGCTGCAGGCGGAGCTGAAGAACATTTACAAAAGTATAGAGGCCGGTGACTTTGCCATTGAGCCGGGGGTGGAGGACATCCATTCGCAGGTGGAGCTGGAGTTGACCAGAAGAGTAGGCGAGGCGGGCAAAAAGATCCACAGCGGCCGCTCGCGCAACGACCAGGTGCTGGTAGACCTCAAGCTGTACTTCCGCCACCAGTTGCAGGAGGTAGTGCAGGAAGTGCAGGCCCTGTTTGAGGTGCTGCAGGCCCAAAGTGAAAAGTATAAAAATGTGCTGCTGCCGGGTTACACGCACCTGCAGGTGGCCATGCCATCGTCGTTCGGCCTGTGGTTTGGCGCCTATGCCGAGAGCCTGGTGGACGACATGCAGCTGCTGCTGGCCGCTTATAAGATCGCGGATAAAAACCCGCTCGGTTCCGCTGCCGGCTACGGCTCCTCTTTCCCGCTCAACCGCCAGATGACCACTGATTTGCTGGGCTTCGAAAGCATGAACTATAATGTGGTATACGCGCAAATGGGCCGGGGTAAAACCGAACGCACCGTGGCGGTGGCCCTGGCAGCTGTGGCCGCGACGCTCGCCCGCATGAGCATGGACCTGTGCCTGTACATGAGCCAGAACTTTAGCTTTGTGACGCTGCCCGACCACCTGACCACCGGTTCCAGTATCATGCCGCACAAAAAGAACCCGGACGTGTTCGAGCTGCTGCGCGGTAAGTGTAACAGGCTGCAGGCTCTGCCCACCGACATCAGCATGCTGCTCATCAACCTGCCATCAGGCTACCACCGCGAGATGCAGCTGCTGAAGGAAAGCCTGTTCCCGGCTTTTCAGGAGCTGAAGAACTGCCTGCAGATGATGGCTTACATGGCTGAGCAGCTACAGGTAAAGGAGGGTATTCTGGAGGACGAGAAGTATAAGTACCTCTTCAGCGTGGATGCCGTGAATGAACTGGTGCTGCAGGGCATGCCGTTCCGGGATGCGTACAAAACCGTGGGCGAGCAGATCGAGGCGGGTAAGTTTGAGGCTCCCGCAGAGGCCACGCACACGCACGAAGGGAGCATCGGCAACCTGTGCAACGATAAAATTACCGGGCAAATGCAGCAGCTCTTAAAAGCGTTTCATTTTGAGCGCGTGCAGCAGGCGTTCAAAAATCTTACCCACGGTGAAGAAGCAACGAAAGGCTGATCAGAAAACTATGCGCTCAGGCGTCCATTGCTTCTAATTCAGGTGGTACTTCTGTGGCTTTATCGCCTTTAACTTGCGCGATGACTGCAGCAGTGCACCCACCAGCGCGGCCAGTATAACAGCCAGGGCAATAACCATATACGAGAGCACCTTCAGCGATTTCATCTGGCGCTCAGCATCCTCATACAGCTCATGGCCTACCTGCTCCTGTAGCTTGCTAAGGGCATGCAGCGGCCGCAGCAGCTCCTGGAAAGCGGCCATGCCTTCCCTGCGGAACATGTCCAGGGCTGCCGCCTTATCGCCGGTGTGGCTCATCACCAGTATGGTTTGTTGCGTTTTTGAGTAGTCTCTGCCGGCCTGCAGGTAGTCCTGCAGGTCCTGGCTCTCCTGGGTAGTCAGGTAAGTTGCCTGAAACTTGCCGAGCAGCGAGTCCAGGTCGGCCTCGTTCTGCTCTATCTCAGCCATAATGCGCTGCTCCTCCTCAACAGATGCTGTCAGCAAATGCTCTTCCAGCAACAGTCGGTTCTGGTAATAACGCTCCTGCATCGTCGATATATCCAGTGCCGGCACAAGCCTGTCAGCGTACACCGACTCGAACTGGGCGTTTACCTTCGTCATGCTGTAGCTCACAAACCAGTTTGCGGCCATAATAATCAGGAATACGAAGCCAAGCGCCAGTGCAATGCGGTTGCGGTTCCCTAATTTAAAGCTCCAACTCATAGTATCAGATACTTGTGTATCTTAAGATAGGCACTTTCCGGCAAAATTTCTAATTGCTGCCCGCTTCTTTACCAAATCACCCTAAGCTTTAGCACGTATTATCTTTAATATATTCAATAACTTCTGTTTTCTGCAGCGTATAACAAGCACATTGTTGCACCATTTTAAGGCAGAAGATTTTAGGTGATCCCGATCAAAATCCATACACAACCAGATGACTCCACCTGCGGCCCCACGAGCTTGCATGCCGTGTACCGTTATTTTAAAGATCCAATTTCACTAAGTGATGTGATCAAGGAGGTTCCCTCACTGGACGAGGGCGGAACCCTGGAGGTGTTGCTGGCCTGCCATGCCCTGCAGCGCGGTTACCGGGTCCGGATTTACACCTACAACATGTTTATCTTCGACCCCACCTGGATCGGGCTGAGCAACGAGGAGATTATCCTGAAACTGGAGGAGCAGTTAAAGTATAAAAAAGGGCCAAAACTGCATCGGGCCACCCAGGCTTACATCGAGTTTTTGAGGCTGGGCGGCGAGCTCCGTTGCCGCGACCTGACCAAGCAACTGCTGCGGGGCTTCTTTGAGCGGGGCATTCCGCTGCTGACGGGCCTGAGCGCCACCTACCTTTACCAGAGCGCCCGCGAATTTGCCGATGAGCAGGGCAATTCTCTATACGACGATGTAAAAGGCTACCCCATGGGCCACTTTGTAGTGCTGTGCGGTTTCGGGGAAGACCAGAAGAGCGTTGTGGTAGCCGACCCTTACCGCGAGAACCCTTACTTCAAAGACAACTACTATGAGGTAAGGGCGACCCACCTCATCAACTCTATTATGCTAGGCATGGCCACGTACGATGCCAACCTGCTTGCCATTCTGCCTGCCAACTATGAACCCTTCGATGACTAAACCATGCGCAAAATAATTATTGTCGACTATCCCAAAGACTGGGAGGAGGCGATTGAAGATACCGAGGTAGTTGATGCCCAAACCTACCTCACCAACTCCACTTACACCGACATCCGCAGTGCCCGCATCTTTAACCTGTGTCGCTCGCACCGCTACCAGAGCGCAGGCTACTATGTGTCGCTGCTGGCTGAGGCACGGGGGCACAAGCCTATTCCCAGCGTAACTACCATGCAGGACCTCAAAAGCCCGACCATTGTGCGCGCCATCACTGTGGAGATAGAAGACCTGATACAGAAAAGCCTGGCCGGTCTGAAGTCGAATACCTTTACCCTAAGCATTTACTTCGGGCAGAACCTGGCGGCCAAATATGAAAAGCTTTGCAAGGCCTTGCACGACCACTTTCAGGCGCCGTTGCTGCGGGCCCAGTTCGTGTACAAGGACAACTGGGTGCTGCAGAGCATCTCGCAGGTGCCGATCAACGAGGTGCAGGAAGACCACCGCAAATTCCTGAAGCGCTTCGCCAAGGCCTACTTTGCACGCCACCGCTTCTCCGGCGCCCGCATTAACCGCAAGGCCTACGACCTGGCCATACTAGTAGACCCGCAGGAGAAGGCGCCGCCATCCAACGATAAGGCCATACAGCATTTTGTTGAGGCTGCCGAAGGCATGGGTTTCTACACGGAGCTGATCACAAAGGACGATTACCGCCGCCTGCCGGAGTTCGATGCCTTGTTTATCCGGGAGACCACGGCCGTGAACCACCACACCTACCGCTTTGCCCGCAAGGCCTATGCCGACGGGCTGGCCGTGATCGACGATCCCGTTTCTATCCTGCGCTGCACGAACAAAGTGTACCTGGCCGAGCTCTTGACAAAGGCTAAGGTGCCTATCCCCAAAACCATGATCATCCACAAGGACAACTGCCGGGAGGTGGAGCAGGAGCTGGGTCTGCCCTGCGTGCTCAAGGTGCCCGACAGCTCCTTTTCGCAAGGCGTAGTTAAGGCCAAGAACAAGGAGGAACTGGAGGAGGAGCTTGCTAAGATGCTCGAGGCCTCCGAGTTGATCATCGGGCAGGAGTACACCCCGACCGAGTTCGACTGGCGCATTGGCGTGCTGGACAAGCAGCCGCTCTATGCCTGCAAGTATTACATGGCCAAAGGCCACTGGCAGATCTATAACTGGAACGGCAAAAAGAAGCAGGACGAGGAGGGCGACGACGAGATCGTGCCTTTCGAGGAGGTGCCCTTCCATGTGCTGCACACGGCCCTGAAAGCTGCCAACCTGATCGGCGACGGCCTTTACGGGGTAGACCTGAAGGAGATTGATGGCAAAGCCTACGTGATAGAGGTGAATGACAACCCAAGTATAGACGCCGGTGTAGAAGACAAGATCCTGAAAAAGGAGCTTTATACTTCTATCATCAAATCCATAAAGCGACGCATTGACAACCACAAAAACGCAAATGGCAGAACCGATGGACAAACCTAAAAAGCCGCTGCACCTTTTCGAGGGTTTTGGGGTGGAGCTGGAGTACATGATCGTGCAGCGCGACACCCTGCAGGTGCTGCCCATCACCGATAAACTTATTTACGATGAGGTAGGGGAGTACCTGTCAGATGTAGAGTTCGGCGATATTGCCTGGAGCAACGAGTTGGTACTGCACGTGGTGGAGCTGAAGACGCAGGGCCCTGTGAAAAGCCTGGCACAGCTGCAGGAAAAGTTTCAGCGGCATGTGCAGAAGATTAACAAGATGCTGGAGAAGTATGAGGCCATGCTGCTACCCAGTGGCGCGCACCCGCTCATGGACCCCTACACTGAGACAAAGCTCTGGCCACATGAGCACAATGCCGTGTACGAAGCCTACAACCGCATCTTCGATTGCCGCGGCCACGGCTGGGCCAACCTGCAGAGCACGCACCTGAACCTGCCCTTTTACGATGATGCGGAGTTCGAGAAGCTGCACGCGGCCATTCGTGTGCTGCTGCCTATCCTGCCGGCCCTGAGTGCCTCTACACCAGTACTGGATGGCGCCGTAACCGGCCTGGCAGACTCGCGGCTGGAAGTATACCGGCAAAATCAGCAGAAGCTGCCAAGTATAACAGGAAAAGTGGTTCCGGAGGCGGTGTTCAGCCACGCAGCGTATGAGGAGCAGGTGCTGCAGCCCATGTACCGTGAGGTGGCCCCGTACGACCCGGAGGGCACCCTGCAAGAGGAGTTTCTGAACTCGCGCGGCGCCATTGCCCGCTTTGAGCGCAATACCATTGAGATCCGCCTGCTGGACATTCAGGAAAGCCCGGTGGCCGACCTGGCGGTGCTGCAGGCAGTGGTGCAGGTGCTGCAGGCCTTGGTGGCGGAGCGGTGGGTGCTGCTTCAGGACCTGAAGGCATGGGATGAAGACCGGCTCTCTGCCATACTTTTAGAAGTCATTGCCAAAGGGCAGGCCGCCATTTTGGCGGATCCTGGTTACCTCCGCCTGTTAGGCTATTCCTGCGAGGATAACTGCACGGCCGGGGAGCTTTGGAAGCACCTGGTGCAGGACGCGCTTTCCTTGGAAGAGCAGCCGGAGGTGGCGAATGCATTGAATGTTATTGTTTCCCGTGGCAACCTTTCCGAACGGATCCTGAACGCTCTGGGCCATGAGCCCTCAGCCGAAATGATCCGGGAGGTATACCGGCGACTGGCGGTGTGCCTGCAGAAAGGAAGCGTATTTTTACCAGATGAACCATGTTGAAAATTTTAATGACCTGCGAGCACGGCGGCAACCTGATACCGCCGGCATACGCAGGGCTATTTACCACGCAGCAGGAGCTCCTGCAATCGCATAGAGGGTATGATAAAGGCGCCCTGGAGCTCTTAGAAACACTTGAAGATTTAGCTGATAAGACATTTTACTCCACTACCTCCAGGTTGCTGGTAGAGCTAAACCGCTCCTTGCATCACAAGAGCCTGTTTTCCGACGTTACCAAAACCCTGCCGGAGCGGGAGCAGCGGCAGGTTCTGAAAGAGCACTATCACCCATACCGCGAGCGGGTGGAGGAGTTGGTTGAAGACCTGACCAGGGTGGGGCACCAGGTGCTGCACATTGCCGTGCACAGTTTTACACCGGTACTGGACGGGGAGGAGCGGCAGGCGGATATCGGGCTGCTTTATGACCCAAGGCGCGAGACGGAGCGGGATTTCTGCCGCTCTTGGAAGAAGGCGCTACGGGAGCAGCAGCCGGAGCTTGTGGTGCGTTTCAACTATCCGTATCTTGGCATCGCCGACGGATTCCCGACGTACTTGCGCCGCAAGTTTCCGGAGGGGCAGTACAGCGGCATCGAACTGGAGGTAAACCAGAAGTACCCTGAGACGGGCGGTCAACCATGGCAGCAGCTGCAAAAAAGTCTTCGGCGCAGCCTCGAGGCGGTACTCTCCAAGTATAAGCCCGACGGCAAGGAAAAGTAATCGTGTATTAGGAAAACAAAATATCTTCATTTGTAGTATTAAAACTATTATTGGCCTTCCGGGGGAGCAAATGCTTGTGCGTGTGGAGGTTTCATCAGATTACATACTTTTAACCTAAAAAGAAAGACTATGAGAATTAAGAATTTACTTCATTTGGTTGTGGTACTGGCGTTAGGGCAATTCCTTTTCTCCTGTAGCTCAGCAGAATACTATAAATTTTCAGCAGACAAACCAGAGGCCTACCATACGGTAAAGCAGAAGCCTGCCCCCGAAGCAGCTGAAGTAGAGGACATCACCCCGTCTGTGGCTGAGATAGCCATGGCTGCCGAAGCGGAGAAAGAGGCCGCTGCGGCTCCTGAGCCAGTGCTGCAGGCGAGCGCCAAGAAAGAGCCTGTGGTTGCTCCACGTAAGGCGGCTGCCGTAACAGAGGCACCGGCTGTGAAGGAAGAGGTAAAACTGGTAGAGCGCAAGATGACCGTAGAAGAGGCAGAGGCTTTGGCCATGGCCAAGGAGCGACTGGCTAACATGACCAAGGTAGAGAAAAAAGAGCTGAAGAAGGAGATGAAAGAAATGATGCGCCAGGGCGGCTCGCGCACCTCGGTGGTGGAGATCATCCTTGCCATTATACTTCCGCCGCTGGCCGTGTTCCTGCACGATGGCATCGGCACCTCCTTCTGGATTAACATCATCCTGACCCTGCTGTTCTTCCTGCCAGGTATCATTCACGCCTTACTGGTGGTAACAGACACCATCTAAAGGAATACTTGAATTAAAGTATAAAGAAGGGGCACTATTTTTATGGTGCCCCTTTTACTTTTACCGTGCTTTCTGGCAAAGACCAAAGGTTAGTTCTTAGGAATCTCAATAAAGAAGGTGGTGCCTTTGTCTTCTTCGCTTTCGAACCAGATGCGGCCGTTGTGCCATTCTACAATCGTTTTGATGATCGACATGCCCAGGCCCGTGGTTGGCTCTCCGCGCAGGCCTTGCCTTCTGGCTTGTGTGAATTTTTCGAATAGCTCGTCGTGGTACTGTTTGGGAATGCCGATGCCATTGTCTTTTACGGTTATAACCACTGTTTCTTCCTGTTCTTGCAGGTCTACGGAAATAACGCCATTGTCTGGCGTGAACTTAATGGCGTTGGACAGCAGGTTGTTGATGACCTGCATAAACTTGTTCTCGTCTACGGAAGCATAAACCGTTTGGCTGGAAGTGGTAAAGCGGATGTCTTTCTGAATATGGTCTGCCCCCTCCTTGTACTGACCTATTATCTCCAGCAGCCTATTTACCAAGTTGACGCGCCTCTTCATCAAGTCAGACTGGGCAGACTCCAGAAACTCCTGTTGCACAAAATCCCGTATCAGGCGCACGCTTCGCTCAGCGCTCTCCCTGATAATATGGATGATCTTGTTCACCTCAGCATTCTCATACTTTTTCGTAGATTCCCTTAGTAATTCCGCCAGAGAGCGGGTGTTGGCAAGCGGCCCGGCCAGGTCGTGCGACAGGATCTCGAGCACGGAGTTTTTCTTCGCCCCATACTTCTCCAGGCTGTTTATGTTGTCCTTGGCCATGGTAATATCATCGGCAAAGCCTGCTATAAACTGTTGGCCACTCTGGCTTAGGATTAACTCGGGGTACAGCATTAGCCAGCGCACGGACTTGTCGGGCAGTAGTACCCGCATCTCTACCTGGTTTTTAAGAACGCCATGCAGCAAGTCGCGGTATTCTTTTTCCAGATAGGTCAGGTCATCCGGGTGCACACTCTCCAGAAGTATAGCCGGGTTGGCCAAAACACTAGCCGTTGTGCGTTGCCATACATCACTGAACGCCTTGTTCAAGAAGGTGAACCTGGCTGCCTCCACGTCATAGGTGAAAACAACCCTATTGGTTCTAGAAACCAGCTTTGCCAAGATTTCGTCAGATGTGGTGTCGCTCATGGGCTGTCATGTATTTTAACTGTTTACTATATTTAGTGGCATAACGTTTTAACCATAGCCTGGCTTTGCCTGTCTAGGCTTTATCCGAAGGGCGCAAACAGCGCGGAAAAGGAAGGGAGCCTGGAGGAGTTGCTCGCATCTGAATCCGGGACCCAAAACAACAGGCACAACAGAAAACGTATCATATAGAAACCGCAGACAACTATGGAATACAAGGACTACTACAAGATACTCGGAGTAGACAAAAAAGCATCTCAGGCCGACATCAAGAAAGCTTACCGTGCCTTGGCAAAGAAACTTCATCCGGACAAAAACAAAGATAACCCGCAGGCGGAGGAGAAGTTTAAGGACGTAAGCGAAGCCTACGAGGTGCTGGGTGATGAAGCCAAGCGCAAGCAATATGACCAATTGGGCGCCAACTGGCGGCAGTTTCAGCAGGGAGGTTTTGGAGGCGGGGCCGGCGGGCAATACCACGGCGGCCAGCCAGGCGGAGGCTTCAGAGGTTTTCAGGGCGATTTCGGCGATATGTTTGGCAGCGCCGGCGCCGGAGGCGGTGGCTTTTCCGATTTCTTCGAGCAGTTCTTTGGAGCTGGCGGTGCCCGTGGAGGCTTCGGGGGGCAGCGTGCCCGTAAAGGGCAGGACTACCAGGCTGATATGGAAGTCACGTTGCAGGAAGCTTACTCCGGCACCAGCCGCCTGCTGAACGTAAACGAGCAGCAGCTCCGCATTACCACTAAACCCGGCGTGGCCGATGGGCAGGTGCTGCGCATCAAAGGCAAAGGCGCGCCGGCACCGGGCGGTGGCGAACCCGGCGACCTTTATATCAACGTGCGGGTGCTGCTCGACCCCCGGTTTGAGCGCAGCGGCGACGACCTCTCTACGACCTTGCCTGTAGATATGTACACAGCCATACTTGGCGGAGAGGTGCAGGCGCCTACCATGACCGGTGTGGTAAAGCTAAAGATCCCGGCCGGCACACAAGGCGGCAAGACGTTACGCCTTCGGGGCAAGGGCATGCCGCATTACGGGCATGCCAGCCAACACGGCGATCTTTACGTAAAGATAGAGGTAGCGCTGCCTACCAACCTGAGCGCAGAAGAGCGGGACTTGCTGGAGCGCCTCCGCGACTTGCGTAAAGCAAAGGCCGCCTGATATGTAGAGTGACCAATTTATAGCCATACGTTGCCATGTTAGTAACCCTAGAACAGACCCGAACCTATGCACCGCTGGATAATTTCCTGGATAGCCTTGCCGATAAAGAGCTGACTTGTTACGCCTCAGACCTGCTGCAGCAGCATGGTTGCGAAAGTATGGATGAGTTGAGCCAGGCCATCCGGCGGGCTACCGAAGTATGCAACAGCATGCACGTGCCTCTGCAAGAGAACTTTAAGCCGGTTTACCGCTCCCAAAACGGTGAAGTGTTGCAGGACTGGCGCCTCTCGCCGATGGCCTACATGCTTACGGTACTGAATGCCGACGCTAAAAATGACCTGGTGGCCCGTACGCAGCTGGAAATGGTGCGGCGCTTCCTTAAGCGAGGGTAACAGGTTGGGGCAGGGGTTGCGGCAGCGCTTCCTGCTGTGTCAGCACATCCAGCCAACCGAACTTCTGGCATAGGCGCAGCGTGTTCTGCGGCAACTGTGCCTTTATACTTATAGCCTTGCCTGTAAACGGGTGCACGAAACTTAGCGCTGCGGCGTGCAGCAGCAGGTAGGGGCTCTCCAACTCCTCCAGGAACATCTTGTTGTGCCGCCAGTCACCGTGGCGCTTATCTCCCACAATGTAGTGGCGGATGTGGGCGAAGTGCTTCCGTATCTGGTGCATGCGGCCTGTTTCCGGCGTCACCTTCACCAAGCTGTAACGCGCTGTCTGGTAGCGTCCCACCGGAATTGACAACTCTACCGTGGCCAGCCGCTCGTAATGGGTAATGGCATCCTGTGGCTCCTTGTGCTGGTGGTCCTTATCCGGGCGGATGGGGCTGTCGATGGTGCCGGCTTCTGGGGCAAACCCCCGCACGATAGCATAATAGGTTTTATCCGGCTCCCGGGCCTCAAAGGCCTTCACCACTGGCGTGGCTGCCTCCGGCGACTTGGCAAACAACAGCACGCCGGAAGTGCCGCGGTCGAGCCGGTGCATGGTGTAGACATGATAACCTAGCTGGTCCCGCAGCAGTTGCAGGGCAAACTCTTTCTTTTCCTCGGCAATGCGCGTGCGGTGTACCAATAAGCCGTTCGGTTTATTGATGGCCACGTAATGCGCATCCTCATATACAATCTCTAGCACAGTTAATTCTTTTTACAGCAAAGATAAACAAAGCAGCTGTAACGGCAGGATAAGTCTGCCCCAGGTCGTAAAGCTGGGGGAGGGGCATTTCTTTAAGTAACTTCAGGGTTTTGCTCAGGTGGCTCGTATATTTGTGGGATACATACGTTAGCAAAAGCACATGGCCATCTCCATTGACAACCTCCGCAAAGGCAAAAAATACCGGCTTACCAATCACGGTGAGACCTTTGAGTTCCAGGTGGTGGAAATGCCGGAAGAGAACGCTTACCGGGTAAAAGACCTGCTCACGCTGGAAACCTACCTGCTCCACGACCTGCTGACGTATGGCAAAGGCAAGGATTTCGACCTGGAGGAGTTGTAGCCTTAGCTACGGGTTACGGAGCCTTTTTTTTCCCAGTGGCTCTTCAGGATGATGTTGCCTTGTGGCTGGCGAACGATCTTTCGCACGTACCGCTCGCCGGCGATGCTTCCGTCTTCGTTTCTTCTGCCGATGAACAGCGTGACCGGTTCACCTAGCTCGTTGGTGATGAAGGTGATGTCTTTGCCAGTATACTTTTGGTCGTAACGCTGCTTCGGCTCGTATACTTTCGCTAAGAGCTTCTCTAAGTTTGGCTGGAGTGGCATAGGGGAGGTTTATTTTGGTTAAGCAAGCTGTTGTGCGCCGTTGTACAGCCACCTGAAGGCTTCGTCTCTGCTGTAGAACACCCGGAACTGGAGCTGGCCGTTGTCCATCCGGCTGATGATGTCATACATCTTATAAGACACGACCTCCTGAAAGGCATCATAAGGCACCACGCGGGCATACCGCACCAATTTTAACTTTTTAATGATGCCGCTGCCGTAAGAGGCAATCCAATGCTGCATGGCCATCGCAAGGTTTATGCCCACGCTGTTATCCGACAAGAGGTAGCGGAGTTCTTCTTTCTGCGCCGTTTTCAAGATGAAGGTATACACCTGTTTGAACTCTTCGTCAGATGTTTGCCGGTGCCAAACAACCTCTATCAGGCTATCCGGTCGATGTATGGTAACAGTGGCAAAGTCTTTCTTTAAGATCTCCATAGGCAAAATCCATATCAAGGGCAAATGAACACTTACTTACGCATATGAAAGAAAGGGGGTAAGCGATATAAGGAAAAGGTGTTTGCGGCCGTTAAAAAATTTAGAGCAGAAACAGGAGCCAGGCACTAACGCAGCGGCCTGCATGCCGTATATTTAGTTCGAAAAGGAGGTATGATATGCAAGTACAGCATCCACATTATTTTGTCTACATATTTGGGGACCAGCCGCGGCAGAACGTAGAGATCGGCGTGGCTGGAGACCTCTACCGGCTCACCCACACCAAATCCGCCCCGAGCCAGGAAAACCCTTACAGGCTGGTTTACTACGAGCATTATAAAGTGGAGGATGAGGCCCTGAACCGGGAGCAACAGCTAAAGGGCGGAAGCCACGACTCTACCATCCATCTTATTGAGTCGATGAACCCAAACTGGCTGGACCTAAGCGATATGCTGGACGAGTAGACGCCTGTAAGCGACGCCGCCGCATGGTAGCTGTCACCCATCCGCCGCTGGGTTGATCAAAACTGCCTGTAGACATTGGCGGTTTATATTCGTACCTTTACAGCAGCCCCGGTCATGGGGCTTTATTTTTCCGCAGAGACCAAGCAATTCTTGAAAAAAAAGATCAATAGCCTGAGCGAGAACATTCGGCTCCAGTTGTTTGTGGTGCTGGTGGGAGTGGTGCTGCTGGCTGCTAAGTTTCTTGCTTTCATACTCACCAACTCCAACGCCATCTTAACGGACGCGCTGGAGTCCATCATCAATGTGGTGGCCGGTGCTTTTTCGCTTTACAGCCTTATCATTTCGGCACGCCCACGCGACGAGAACCACCCGTACGGGCACGGCAAAATTGAGTTTGTGGCGGCCACCCTGGAGGGGGCGCTCATTCTGGTGGCCGGTGGTGCCATTATCGTGAAATCTATCCTAAACCTCATCAAGCCAATTCCGCTCCAACAACTCGATGTGGGTATACTGCTGATTGCCGCGTCCGGTTTAGTGAACTACGCGGTAGGTTACGTG
Source organism: Pontibacter litorisediminis (assembly GCF_029360645.1). Classification (GTDB taxonomy): domain Bacteria; phylum Bacteroidota; class Bacteroidia; order Cytophagales; family Hymenobacteraceae; genus Pontibacter; species Pontibacter litorisediminis. Next base: position 191,321 of record NZ_JARDUA010000001.1, read on the forward strand.
ACGGAGCGAAAGGGCCGGCAGAACAACTCGCTGGTGCTGGCTGCCGGGGGCAAGCATCTTAAAACCGACGCTTACTCCACGGTGGGCATTCTTATCGGCCTGCTGCTAATCTACCTTACCGGCATGATTTGGCTGGATAGTGTCGTAGCTATCATTTTCGGTCTGATGATCGGGTACACCGGCTATCGCATCCTGCGCTCGTCTATTGCCGGTATAATGGATGAGGCTGACTATGAGTTGCTGCAGCGTATTGTGCAGGTGCTGAACCAGAACCGCCGCGAAAACTGGATTGACATCCACAACCTGCGCGTGATCAAGTATGGCTCCACGCTCCACATCGACTGCCACCTGACGCTACCGTGGTACCTCAACGTGCAGGAGGCGCACGACGAGGTGGAGGCGGTGGCCCGTGTGGTTCGCGACAAGATCGACCCCAGCATCGAAATGTTCATTCATACCGACCCCTGCATTACACCATCCTGCACAGTTTGCACCAAAGGCGACTGCGAGCTGCGGCGCCAGGCTTTTAAAGAGCGTGTGGAGTGGGATTTCGAGAAAGTAATCGCAGACCGAAAGCACGGATCATATTAACGTATGGATAGATTCAGAATAGCAGTGGTGGGAATCGGAGGCGTGGGCGGCTACTACGGTGGCAGGTTGGCCCAGCGCTTCGCCCATGATGACAAGTATGAAATCATCTTCGTAGCCCGGTGCGAGCACAAGCAAGAACTGGAACAGCAGGGGCTGCGGCTCGAGCTGACAGAGGAGACGCTGACGGTGCGGCCAAGTATGGTTACTGATGATCCTGCAACTCTAGGCAAGCTCGACTTGATAATCTTCTGCGTGAAGAGCTATAGTTTGGAAGCGGTAGCCGATAAGTATGCTCCCTGTATAACCGCGGACACCGTGCTGCTGCCCCTGCTTAATGGGGTGGAAAGCGTTGAGTACCTGCAGCGGCGCTTCCCGGAGGCGCAGGTGCTGTGGGGCTGTGTGTACATCATCTCCAGCGTAAAAGCTCCAGGGGTGGTGCAGGTGCAGGGCAAGTATAACCGCTTGATTTGGGGCAATCCTGAGCTTCCTCAAGAAAAGCTGCAGCACCTCAAGTGGCTTTTCGATGAGGCCGGAATCAACCAGGAATATTATGAGCAGGAGGTAGAGACGAAAGTATGGGAGAAGTTCGCCTTTATTTCGCCGGTTGCCAGCCTTACCTCCCTAACACACCAACCGATGGGGCAGATTGTGCAACAGCCTTATTTGAAAGAGCAGTTCCAGAAGCTTACGCTTGAGTTGATGGAAGTCGCCCAGGCCAAAGGGGTGACGCTGCCGGAAGATCTGGTAAACAGAAACCTGGCAGTGGTAGAGCGCATGCAGCAGGATGTCACCTCCTCCATGGAGCGCGATTTTGCTCAGGGGAAGGAAACGGAACTGGAAAACCTGACAGGTTATGTGGTTCGGGAAGCGGAGAAGTATGGCGTGCCTGTACCTGCCTATGAGCAGGTCTACCGCGAGCTGAAAGGTGTTTGATGGTGAATGGGATGATTTTGCCAGTGCATGAATAGATGAGTTCGCTTTAATTGCGCTGTTTATTAATTCAACCAACAACTACAAAAGCACAAACCGCTTGCCAGGCAGTGCCTTCACCATTCCTTTAAACTCCAGCCCTAAAAGCACCGAGGCCAATAGGCTTATCGGCACCTGTGCCTTCCAACTCAGGTTATCCATGTGCTCTTCGCGGTTTTGCTGCAACACCTGTAGCACCTTCAGCTCATCTGCGTTAAACTCGGCAGGATCAAAGGCAGGGGTAGTGCGCTTTGCTTTGGCGGCGGCCTCGTCTTCTAAATCCCAGTTCAGCAGCTCCACCAGGTCTTGCACCGATGTATAAGCCACCGCTTTCAGCGACTTGATCAGATGGTTGGTTCCTTCAGAGACTGGCGAGGTAATATTCCCGGGCACAGCCATTACCTCCTTGTCATAACTGTGGGCGATGTCGGCGGTAATAAGGGTGCCGCTCCTCATAGCGGCCTCCACCACGATGGTGCAGTCGCTCATGCCGGCAATAATGCGGTTGCGGGCTGGAAAGCGCGGCGCATCGGGCTTCGTGCCAAAGGGGTTCTCGGTTAGCAGGCCGCCCTGCGATAGCATCCGCTCGGCATACTTGCGGTGCACGGCCGGGTAAATGGTTTCGGGTCCGCTGGCCATGACGCCAACGGTAGGCAACCCTGCCTGCAGTGCCGCACGGTGTGCCACAATGTCCACGCCATAAGCCAGCCCGCTCACGATCATTGCGTTGTACGGCTTTAGCTCCTCCACAATACGCTCGGTTACGGTCTGGCCATAAGTGGTTGCCTGCCTGGTGCCTACCATGCTGATGATGCGGCGTTGGTTAAGGTTGGCGCTGCCCCGGAAGTATAAAAGCGTGGGCGCATCCGGGATCTGCTTCAGCCGGTCCGGGAACTTGGGGGAAGTATAAAACAGCAGCTGCACCTCCTCCGCCTCCGCCCGCTTTACCCAGTCCTCAGCCTGCAGCAGTGTGGGTCGGGCGTTCTCTTTTATACTTTGAACAAGCTTTGGCCCTACGCCAGGTATCTTCAGTAATTTGGCCGGGATGGCCTCAAACACAGCCTTTGGGGAGCCGCAGTAGCTAACGAGTTGGCGCGTCAGCTGGCCGCCCACACCAGGCAAACGGGTTATGGCAACCTCATAAATATTCTGCTCCTCTACCATAGGTAAAGAACTACGCAGCTTTTAGGCTTTGGTGTTCAGTTGCTCTTTTATACCCATCAGGAAAGCCTTCACCCGCTCCAGCGATTCCACGATCTCCATTTTGTCCTTGGCCTGTACAGGCTTATTTTTCATTACCTCGCGGGCCCCCTGTATCGTGTAGCCGCGCTCCTTCACCAGATGGTAAATGGTGCGTAAGGTTTCAATGTCTTTCGCCGTGTACTGGCGGTTGCCTTTCTTGTTCTTTTTCGGCTTGATCTGCTCAAACTCAGTTTCCCAGAAACGGATGAGCGAAGGGGCTACATCGAACATGGCGGCCACCTCGCCGATGGTGTAATACTGTTTCTCTATCTCTTTTTCCTTGTACGGCATAATATTGGCTTGTTTGGGGAGGCCGGAGTCGCTAATTTTCGGGTGGAATGTTACTGATTCCGGCTAAAAATGCTACTTTTGCCTCTAATGTGCTATGCGGCAGGCGCTAAAAGTGCCGCCTTACCGATTGGCAAAAATTAGATATTTTTCTCTCTTAAACAACAAGTATAGCACTTAGTATCTAAAGGCTTAACACTCATACATGAACTCAGCTGAGATTAGACAAAAGTTTCTGGACTTCTTTGCTTCCAAACAGCACCAGATCGTGCCTTCTGCGCCCATTGTGGTGAAGGATGACCCAACCCTGATGTTTATCAACTCGGGCATGGCGCCCTTCAAAGACTACTTCCTGGGCAATAAGCCCGCGCCCTACAAGCGTGTGGCCGATACGCAGAAGTGCCTCCGTGTGAGTGGCAAGCACAACGACCTGGAGGAGGTGGGCTACGATACCTACCACCATACCATGTTCGAGATGCTAGGCAACTGGTCGTTTGGCGACTATTTCAAGAAGGAGGCGCTGGAGTGGTCGTGGGAGTTGCTGACGCAAGTGTACCAACTGCCAAAGGACAGGCTGTACGTGTCGGTGTTTCAGGGCGATGGGTCGGAGAACTTGCCGATGGACCAGGAAGCCTTTGATATCTGGAAGACCATGATTGCCGAGGACCGTATCCTCATGGGCAACAAAAAAGATAACTTCTGGGAAATGGGCGACACCGGCCCCTGCGGCCCCTGCTCCGAGATCCACATCGACCTGCGCTCAGAGGAGGAACGCGCCAAAGTAGACGGCAAGTCGCTGGTGAACAACGACCACCCGCAGGTGGTGGAGATTTGGAACAACGTATTTATGGAGTTTAACCGCCTGGCTGATGGCTCGCTGGTGAAACTGCCTGCGCAGCATGTAGATACAGGCATGGGCTTCGAGCGTTTGTGCATGGCTATCCAGGGCAAGCAGTCGAACTATGATACGGACGTGTTCCAGCCGCTGATCCAGTTTATTGCCAAAGAGGCTGGCGTGACTTATGGGCAGGACGAGAAAACGGACGTGGCCATTCGTGTGATCGCTGACCATATCCGTGCCATTTCCTTTACCATTGCCGACGGGCAGCTGCCGTCGAACAACAAGGCCGGCTACGTGATCCGCCGCATTCTGCGCCGCGCGGTGCGTTACGGTTTTACATTCCTCGACTTCAAAAAGCCGTTCCTCTACAAGCTGACGGAGGTGCTGGCCGAGCAGACGGCTCATGTGTTCCCAGAGCTGAAGCAGCAGCTGGGCTTTGTGCAGCGCGTGATCGAGGAAGAGGAGAACGCTTTCCTGCGCACCCTGGAGAACGGCCTGAAAAGGCTGGACGCGCTGGAAGAAAGCTTTAAGCAGAACAATAATACGATCGACGGCAAAACCGCTTTCGAACTATACGATACCTTCGGGTTCCCGCTGGACCTGACGGCACTGATCGCCCGCGAGAAAGGGCTGAAAGTAGACGAGCAGGGTTTTGGCAAGGAGATGGAACAGCAGAAGAACCGTTCCCGCAACGCCTCCGCCACCGAGCAAAGCGACTGGGTGATCCTTCAGCCGGACGTGGTAAACGAGTTTGTGGGCTACGACTGCGATACCACTGACTCGCACATCGTGCGTTACCGCCAGGTGAAAGCCAAGAACAAGAGCGAGTATCACCTGGTGCTGGATAAAACACCTTTTTACGCCGAAAGCGGCGGCCAGGTGGGCGACGTGGGTTACCTGGTGGCGGACGGCGAGCGCGTGGAGGTGCTGGATACGAAGAAAGAGAACGACCTTATACTTCATATCACCAGCAAACTGCCGCAAAACGTAGAGGCTGGTTTTAGTGCGGAGATCGATGCGGAGCGTCGTAACATGATCCGTAAAAACCATTCGGCTACGCACTTGCTGCACTCGGCTTTAAGAAAGGTTTTAGGCGACCACGTGCAGCAGCGCGGCTCGTTGGTAAATGAAAAGATCCTGCGCTTCGACTTCTCACACTTTGCCAAGGTAGAAGATGCCGAACTGCGCGAAATTGAGCATATTGTGAACGAGCGCGTGCGCCAGGCTATTCCGCTGGATGAGCGCCGCAACGTGCCGATTGACGAAGCCAAAAATATGGGCGCCACCGCCTTGTTCGGGGAGAAGTACGGCGATTTTGTGCGCGTGATCACGTTCGGCAGCGATTACTCCGTGGAGCTTTGCGGCGGTACGCACGTGCACAACACCGGCAACATCGGGTACTTCAAGATCATATCAGAAAGCTCGGTGGCTGCGGGAGTGCGCCGTATAGAGGCGATTACGGCCGATGCGGCAGAAGAGTATATGCAGCAGCAACTGAACGAGCTGAACGCGGTGCGCGAGGTGCTCAACACCCAGAGCAACGTGTCAGGCGCGGTGCAGAAAATGCAAGACGACCTGAAGGCGCTGCAGAAGCAGCTGGAGCAGTTTGAGTTGAAGCAATTGAGCAGCCTGAAAGATACATTAGTACAGAAGGCGCAGCCGTTGAACGGCATCAACCTGATTACGGAGCGGGTGGACCTGAGCTCTGCCGATTACCTGAAGAAGCTGGCTTTCGACATGCGTCAGGTGGTGGAGAACCTGGTGCTTGTATTAGCCGCCGAGATCGACGGCAAGCCTCAGATCGCGGTAATGCTGTCGGATAACCTGGTGCAGGACAAAAACTTTAACGCCAGCCAGCTTGTTCGTGAACTGGCCAAAGAGATCAAAGGCGGCGGCGGCGGCCAGCCATTCTATGCCACTGCCGGTGGCAAGGATGCAGCTGGCCTGGATGCCGTGCCTGCCAAAGCAGTAGACCTGGTGAAATCAATTATTAACGGATAATGATTAATATTGAAGTAAGATCGGAGCCTTTCCGGTCATACTTCTTTTCTGTCTTTTCTTAAAGAAATGGATAAAGCAATAAGAGATAAGTATCAAGCCATTATTGGTTTAGAGGTACACGCCCAGCTGCTCACTGCCAGCAAAGCCTATTCCTCCGACTCCACAGAGTACGGCATGCTGCCCAACACCAACCTGAGCGAGATCACGTTGGGGCACCCTGGTACCTTGCCGCGCGTGAACAAGCGCGTAGTGGAGATGGCGGTAAAAATGGGCCTGGCGACGAACTGCGACATCACGAAGCACAACGTATATGCCCGCAAAAACTACTTTTACCCGGACCTTCCGAAGGGCTACCAGATCACGCAGGACAAAACCCCGATCTGTACGCACGGCCACATCCTGATCAAGGATGCTGCCGGGGAGGAAAAGAAGATAGGCATCACCCGCATCCACATGGAGGAGGACGCCGGTAAATCGATGCACTTGCCAGGAGAGGTAGAGACGCTGGTGGACTTTAACCGCGCCGGCGTGCCGCTCATTGAGATCGTATCGGAGCCGGACATCCGTGACTCGGAGGAGGCTTATAATTACCTGATCGAGATCAAACGCCTGGTGAAGTACCTGGAGATCTGCGACGGCAACATGGAAGAGGGCTCGCTGCGCTGCGATGCCAACATCTCGGTGATGCTGAAGGACTCGCCGCTGTGGGGTACCAAAGTGGAGGTGAAGAACATGAACTCCTTCCGTAACGTGCAGCGCGCCATTGAGCACGAGATCGAGCGACAGATCATGGTGCTGGAGAATGGCGGCAAGGTAGACGGCGAAACCCGCAACTTCGACGCCAACACAGGCACCACCACGGCCATGCGCTCGAAAGAAACGCTGAACGATTACCGCTACTTCCCGGAGCCGGACCTTCCGCCATTGGTAATTGAGCAGGAGTGGCTGGAGTCGGTGAAGGCAGCAATGCCCAGTCTGCCCCAGGAACTGTACAAGCGCTTTGTAAGCGAATTTGGCCTGCCGGAGTACGATGCGGCCGTGTTAACGGATGCCAAAGAGATTGCTTTATACTTTGAGGAGCTGACGAACCACACGAAAAACTACAAGGCCGCATCTAACTGGATGATGGGACCTGTAAAATCATACCTGAACGAACTGCAACTGCACATAAAGGACTTCCCGTTGAAGCCGGAACAAATTGCGCAGGTGATCGCTTTGGTAGATGAGAACAAGGTAAGCCACTCGGTGGCAGCCAAAAAGATTTTCCCCTACATGCTGGAGCACCCGCAGTACACGGCTCAGCGCGTGGCCGAGGAGCAGAACCTGCTGCAGGAGTCAAACACGGATGAGTTGGCACAGATCGTGCAACAGGTGCTAACCGAGAACCCGGCGAAAGTAGAGGAGTATAAAGCCGGCAAACAGTCGCTGATCGGGATGTTCATGGGTGAGATCATGAAAAAGACCAAAGGCAAGGCCGACCCGAAAGTGACAAACCAGTTATTGAGAGAGAAACTAAACGCATAGACATGCTGAAACTGAAATTCAAAAATGTGCTTGTAGTAGCCTCGGCCGCTGCCATACTATCCAGCTGCCAGGGAAACAAGTCGGCCACCAACGGCGAGGACAGCTATACGATCAATGGGAAGCTAAACAACGCCACTCCTGGGCAGATCTACCTGTTTGAGCTAGGTAAGCAAAGCTTTGAACCACGCGATACGGCTGAGTTGAGCAGTGAAGGCACCTTTACTTTTGAAGGAACCGTGAAAGAGCCAACCTTCTACCGCATTGCGCTGGATCAGCAGAACGGCATGATGTTCGTTTTGGAAGAGGGAAAGATAAAGGTGGAGGCTGATGCCAAGGATATGAATGGCACGGCGAAGGTAGAAGGCTCGGAGCAGTCGCAGCTGTTTCTGCAGCTGAACAAACTGGTGAACGACACCCGCGCGCAGCAAGTGGAGCTGGAGCAGGCTTTTGCTAAGGCCATGCAGGAGGGGAACCAGGCAGAAGGCGAGCGCCTGCGCAACGAGTACTTTAAGCTGCAGGGGCAGATAAAGGATTTCATTGCGCAACACCCGAAGTCCATCGTGTCGGCTTTCGGCACAGCTACGCTGGTAGACCCGGTGAATGATTTTGCCTTCGCCGACAGCATGGCGTCGCTTTACAACCAGTACATCCCGAACTCGAAGTATACCGCGCTGGTAAACGAGCGCCTGCAGCCGCACCGCAGCACGGCCATTGGCCAGGTAGCACCAGATATCAAACTCCCTAGCCCAGACGGCACTACAAAGTCCTTGTCTTCGCTGCGAGGCAAGTATGTGCTGATCGACTTCTGGGCCAGCTGGTGCGGACCGTGCCGTAAAGAGAACCCGAATGTGGTGAAGATGTATAACAGGTTGAAAGACAAAGGTACAGGTTTTGAGATCTTCGGTGTGTCGCTGGACCAGTCGGAGGAGAAGTGGCTGGCTGCCATTGAGAAAGACAAGCTTACGTGGCCGCAGGTATCAGACCTGAAAGGTTGGGAGAGCAGCGCGGCGCAGCTCTACAATGTGACGGCCATCCCGCAGACAGTGCTGCTCGATCCGGAAGGAAAGATCGTGGCCAAAGGGCTGAGAGGAGAGGAACTGGAGCAGAAGCTGGAGTCTTTGCTGAGCCAGAACTAAGGCTTTAGCCCATACTGAAAGTATAAAAAAGGCGGCCCTTCAATGTATGAAGGGCCGCCTTTTTTGTTTGCTGCTATTTAATGATTAAGCGACGCTACAGGTTAAATGTTTTCTGCAGCGCTCCCCACAGGTGCTTTTTGTGCTCCACGTTTTGTTCCAGCATGCTGAGTGCCTGGGAAAAAACCACCGGCACTTTGCCTACCGTCACTGGGTTGTATAACGTGAATTTCTCGTGCGGCAGCGCTGTCTCGATGCGGCTGGCAAAACTGATGATGTAGTTTACCTGCAACTCCTTCTGCAGCTCCTCGAATAGCGCCAACTCCCCGGAGATATTATTCACGTAGGCCACATCCGCAGGCATCAGGCCAATGGCAGACAGGATCTTCTGCAGGAATTGCAGCTGCGGCAGCTTTTCAAATTCGGCGGCAGGTAACGTAACCAGCACCACCACGCCTTTTTGGTTCTGCCCCATGATGGTGTACTTCTGCTTTTGCGGCACCGCCTCTTTTTTAGGGATCTTCGGCAGTTCGTGCACGTGCTGCTTGGCAGGCGCTGGCGCCACCGTTGGCTCTGGGGCGGCCACCGTAGCGGGCGACGTGGCATCCACTTCTGCTGTTGCCGGTTCTGTGGTGGCAGTTGTAGGCGCAGGGGTTACAGGCTCAGGCACGGCCACATCACCCTCCACTAAATAGATGGTCTCTGGGATGAAGCTTTTGAGAAACTCGTTACTGATATCTGCCTGTAATCCTTTCATTTATACTTGTCCTTGGGCGTCTTCTTTGATATCGAATATAGAGCGAAGCTCGTTGGCCTCGCTTGGCTTCATGCGGCCAGCCAGCACCAGGCGCAGCTGACGGCGGCGAAGGGCCCCATCGTATAGTTTTACTTCTTCCTCTGTCTCAGGGATCGCCTCCGGCACGTCGATGGGATTGCCCAACTGGTCTACCGCCACAAAGGTGAAGAAGGCCTGGTTAGACATTACTTTCTTGCCGCTCGGGATGTCTTCGGCATACACGACAATGTGCACCTCCATAGAGGAGTTGAAGGCACGGGTCACTTTTGCCTCCAGCGTTACCACGTTGCCCAGCTTGATGCTCTCGGCAAACGAAACATTGTCTACCGAGGCAGTTACCACGATGCGGTTAGAGTGCTTCTGCGCCGCAATGGCCGATACAATGTCCATCCAATGCATCATTTTGCCACCCATCAGGTTGTGCAGGGTGTTGGTGTCGTTTGGCAACACCAACTCCGTCATGATCACGTAGGAGTCAGATACTTTTTTTTGTTTACGCATTCCAGATTGTTGTATGATCGGGCAAAGATACGCCACGCGTGCGAAAGGATAAAATCTACTTGAGCAGAGGCAAAGTATAAACCAGTTGGCTACTCGCCACTCCAGCCGGAGCGGCCCAACAGGGGCACGAATTTAAAGTCGCTGAACTCCTCCTTGGTAAACTCATTTTCCTCGACCCGGGTGATGCGCAGCATCTTCTGTGTTTTTTCATCGCCCACCGGTATCACCAGGATGCCGCCCACGTTTAGCTGGCGCAGCAACTCTTTTGGCACCACCGGCGCCCCGGCCGTCACGATAATCTTGTCGTAAGGGGCATGAGCCGGCAGCCCCAGGGAGCCGTCGCCATGGAACGTGTGTGGCTTCAGCCCGTGCTTGCGGAAGAAGAGCCGCGCTTTTTCGTATAGGGGCCGGTTGTACTCAATGGTGTACACGTTTGGCGTAATCTGCAGCAGGATGGTACACTGGTAGCCGGAACCGGTGCCAATCTCCAGCACTTTATCGGTGGACTTTAACTGCAGCAGCTCCGTTTGGAAAGCCACGGTGTAGGGTTGGGAAATGGTTTGCCCTTCGCCTATGGGGAAGGCTTTGTCCTGGTAGGCCTGCTCCAGAAAAGCCTTCTCGAAGAAGTAATGACGCGGTACAGTGTCAATGGCTGCCAGCACGCGCTCATCGCGAATGCCTTTGTCGCGTAGCTGTTTTACCAAAGCCCGGCGCATGCCTTTGTGCCTGTACGAGTCGGTTTGCATGATCTTGTAATCTAGAGGTCCTTATTGTAGCTGTACTGCCCTGCGCAAAGGCAGGTTTGCGAAAATAAGCAACCGGGGCCAATTATTCCCGGAATAAAAGCCTTTTATGTGTTTTATTTTGGAGTGCCTCTGCACCTAAGGCAGATTCCTGCTAATTTTGGCGAAACATTCTCTTGCCTATTTGCTTTATCTGAGGCTACGGAGAACGTACTTTATACTTTAAAGCATCAACACCAGAGACTATGTTTACAGGAATAATTGAGGCGCTGGGCCATGTAACGGATATTCAGCAGGACAACACCAACAAGCATTTTACCCTGACCAGCCCCTTTACGCAAGAGCTGAAGATTGACCAGAGCGTGGCGCATAACGGTGTGTGCCTGACGGTGGTGAAGATAGAAGGAGACAAGTATACTGTAACCGCTATCGACGAAACGCTGCGCAAGACCAACCTGAACCACCTGAAAGTAGGCGACCCGGTAAACCTGGAGCGTTGCATGGTGGCCAATGGCCGTTTCGACGGGCATGTGGTGCAGGGGCACGTAGATCAGACGGGTACCTGTGAGGCGGTGGAAGATGAGCAGGGCAGCTGGGTCTTTACCTTCCGATATGACGCGAGCCGAGGCAACGTAACCGTGGAGAAAGGCTCTATCTGCGTGAACGGCATCAGCCTAACAGTGGTGAACTCAAAGGAAGATCGCTTTTCTGTAGCCATCATTCCCTATACTTATGAGCATACCAACCTGCACACTGTAAAGCCTGGCGATACGGTAAACCTGGAGTTTGATATCATCGGGAAGTATGTGGCCAGGCTGCTGAATGAATAATTAGCGGGTAGCCCATGTGGTACTCAACGCTGTAAAGGCAGCTGCGTTATACTTATAAGAAACAATAGATTCGATTTAGCGATGCCTACAGAACAATACCACGAGCCGGCCCATGAGCTGCCTGAAGAAACGCGCACCTTCGCCCGCATGATTACCTCGGTGATAGAGGAGGCAGAGGCCATTAACTGGTACGAGCAGCGCATGTCCGTGGAAAAGGACGAGGTGGCCCGGGCCATCATGCAGAACGCGCAACATGAGGAGTTCAAGCATTTCGGGATGAACCTGGAGTTCCTGCTGCGTAAAAAGCCGGTGTGGCGCGAGATGCTGAAAACGATCCTTTTCTCGGATGGGGATATTGTACAGAAAGGAGAGGAGGCAGAGGATTAGGTGCGCATCCACTGCCTTTATACTTGTGATTGGCTAAAATTTCCGTTCCTGGTTGGCCATACTTTTGTCTACGCTTAGCTTGCCGGCACCACCTACCACCAAAGCCCAGGCCATGCCGATCACCAGCAGGTGGTACTCATACCCTTCTCCGGCTTGGTTGCCACCCCAGTTCATGAAAAAACCGTTGGGCAGGTGCAGCGAAAGTACAATGCCTACAAAAAGGCCCAGCATGGCCAAGCCCCAGAAGCGAACCCAGAACCCAAGGATAAGGCAGATCGAACCGATGAACTCGATGATGATCACCAGCCAGCCCAGCCATCCCGGCAGGCCGGATACTTTTTCGAACGAGTCCATGAAGGCGGCGGCGCCATGACCGTTAAACCAGCCAAACAGCTTCTGAGCGCCGTGCGGCCAGATCACCAGCCCCAGCATCACCCTAACGATCGTCAGACTCCAAGTGTCGGGGGTGGACAGTATCCTGTCTTTGAAGAATGTCATATCCTATACTTGTGTAGTGGATTATTTCACAGAGTACGAAAGTTAAGGAATATGGGTAGGTTTAATCGTGGAGGGGGAGCTGCCTCAGGTGTGGCGGTTGAACTTGGGCAGGCTCAGGTTATACCGGATCGCCACCAGCCGGACAACGATGATCAGCAGCATGGAGGCGATAAAGTTGGTGTTGCGTTCCACCTGCAGGTACTCAAGACCCAGGTAAAACGAGGCGCCGAGTAGGCAGGCGCTGGCATACACTTCTTTACGGAACAGGATCGGGACCTCGTTGGTGAGCGTGTCGCGGATCACGCCGCCCATCACAGCCGAGAACATACCCATAATAGCCGCCACCTCGGCGCTCGCCCCAAGGCTGAGGGCTTTCTCCATGCCCACAATTGTGAAAATGGCAATACCTAATGTATCGAAGAGCTGAAATGTACGGCGCAGCTGCAGCAGCCATCTGTAAAAAAGCCCGCTGCACACAATGGCCGCCAGGATCACGTACAGCACAGTCGTGTCCTGCACCCACACCAGCGGATAGCTGCCCAGCATGATGTCGCGGAGGCTGCCGCCCCCAATGGCCGTTACAAAGCCCGTAAAGGCGGCACCGAACCAGTCCTGCTCCCGGTCGCGCTCGCTCACAGCCAGTGCCCCCGACATGGCAAACACCGCCGTTCCAATCAGCTCAAGGATGTATTGTATGCTCAACTTCTTTTTTGTGAAGCGGCAATATAAGAGGCTTTGGCCTAGAATAAAATTCTTTTGCCCCGTTGCCTACATCAGCCCAAACTTTAACCCAACGAAGAAAGTGCGCGGACGCGCTGGGCCATACACGTAGTTGCTGTCGCGGTAGGGGCCGGTGTCGAAGTCTTTTTGATAGGCATCAAAGACGTTTTGTACCCCGCCGTGTAACTGCAGGTCCTGTTTTATACTTCTCAGGGTGAAGCGGTAGGAGACCTTCAGGTTGTTTTCTACAAAGGTTGGGGAAGTATAAAGCTCGTCCTCGAGCACACCCGGCGCACCGGCAAAGTGCGGCACCTGCATGGGGCCGGTCAGAACACCTGAGAAAGTAGCATTGAAGCGACTTTGAGGCAGCAGGGTGAGCACGTAATAGCCATAGGTATTCGGCGTGCGAAGGTATTTTCGTGTACCAGACACCTTGGATGACCAGGTTACCGGTTCATCGTAGGCCGCCTGCTGCACCGTCAGGCCCGTCTCCAGCTGGAAACGCTGGTCGTAATTCATCCGTCCCTCCAACGTTATACCTTTCACCGTAGAGTGGCTGCCATTTCGGCGGAGCAGTTGCTGGTTCCCCAACTCATCCGTGCCTACTTCTTCCAGCACAAAGGCATTTTGCAGGCGGGTATAAAAACCATCCAGCGTAAACCCGTAGATCAGGTGCTCGCTGGGTTTGTTGAAGTCAAGGGAAGCGTTGAAGGCACTGGAGGTTTCTTCTTTTAGCGCCGGGTCGAGTTGGATGAGGGAGATGCCGCCACCTGCGAAGGCAATGTGCAGGTCGGTCTCGAAAGCCTGCGGTGCTTTAAAGCCACGTGCGTAGGAGGCGCGTAGCTGCGTGGTGGTGCCAAGCTTGTAAAGCATGTTCAGGCGTGGCGTCAGGATCAGGTCATCTACTTTGCTGTGTTTGTTGGCACGGACCCCGGCAAGTAAGGTAACGGCAGGGCTGATGTCCCAATCACTCTGCAGAAAGAGGCCGGTGAGGTTGTTTTCCTGGTCAATGCGGTACTTATAAGCTTCTATCTCATCGAAGGTATCGTCGTAGAGGTGCTCAGCGCCGGCGGTAAAGGTGTTGCTGCCGCCCAGGAAGCGTTGTGATGTATAATTAAACTGAAAGCCGCCCTGCCAAGTATGGTTGCGCGTTTGCCCCCATCCATCCGCCTGGTTTATGCCCGTGTAGTGCGTGCGCTTGGTATGCTGGCCAGAGCCGTACACACTAAATGACGCCTTGCCATTCCACAGCCGATGGTCCCAGTTAAAGCCACCTACCAGGATGTTGTGCAGCCGGTACTCCGATTGGTCGGCGCGGTCCGCAGGCTCATCCAGCCGGTTGCCCCCCTTGCGCTCCTCGTAGATGCTCCACCCGTTTACGTCCACCTTGTCTCTGTCCGTTGGCCTGAAGAATGCGTTAAATCCGAAGGAGTTGTTTTTTAGCTGCGCCAGCTCTGAGTAGCCGTCGCTGTTGGCATCATAAGCCTCCCGGTCGCGGTGTGAAGCGAAAAAGGAGGTGCCCGCGCTTTGGTCCTCATTCACGAGGTTGGCGTTGGCATTCAGAAAATGGTCCCAAGCCTGTCCATCCAGTTGCGAGGAGTTGCTGGAGAGGGTAAATGTGCTTTCCGTCGGCTCCTTGGTAATGATGTTTACGGTGCCGGCAATGGCGCTGGAGCCGTACAGCACGGAGCCGCCGCCCCGCACCACCTCCACACGGTCTATCATGTTGGCTGGTATCTGCTCCAGGCCATACAGGCTCATTAGAGAGGTAAAGATCGGGCGGCTGTTCACCAGTATCTGCGAGTAGGAGCCACCCAAGCCATTCATGCGCAGCTGCGTGTAGTTACAGGTTTGGCAGTCAGTTTCCAGGCGCAGCCCCGGCTGAAAGCAAAGCCCCTCCGACAGGGTGTTAGACTGGGTAAAGCCGAAGGTGCGGCTATCGAGCACGTTAACAGCTACGGGACTCTCCAACCTGCGTCGCTCGGTGCGGGTGCCGGTTACCACCACCTCATTCAGAGTGGCGTGGTTCTCCTGAAGTATAAAGTCCCGGGTAAGCAGAGTGTCTGCCGCTAATTGCACTGTATGCTGGGCTGGTTTATATCCAATGGCCTTAACCACCAACTCATGTACACCGGGAGGTATTCTCTCCAATGTATAGTGACCTTCCAGGTCAGTGGAGGTTCCCAGGCTAGTTCCCTCAAGCAACACAGTGGCATATGGTATGGGTTTGCCACCGGCTGTTACTCTTCCTTGCAAGGTGCCCTGCTGGGCGGCGGCAGTAAAGGTAAGCAGGAGGTGGAGGAGTAAAAATGCGCATTTCATGATTTTAGGTTTTTAATGTTATGAATATTTGAAACGCAAAACTATGAATTTAGATTTATCTAAAATATTGTTTTTGTGTGTTGTTGCACCATGAATTTCTGAGGGGATTAGGTTTGTAGCAATAAAAAAGCCCTGGCAGTTTTACCTGCAGGGCTTCAGTTCTCTATTCGTTTCTGGCTATTTATACTTCTCCCGGAGCAGCTTTGCCACCTTTTCCATGCCGGTGCTGGCTTTTTCCTCGTAGCGGTGCAGGTTTGGCCGGACCCGTATACTTGGCAGGTTCGGGTCTACTACAAAAACGGGCACATCTGCATCCACATAATCTACCAGGCTGGCGGCAGGGTATACTACCAGGGAGGTGCCCACCACCAGAAAGATATCTGCCTGCAGCGTTTCTGCAATGGCCTTTTCCATCATGGGCACGGGCTCTCCGAACCACACGATATTAGGCCTCAGCTGCGAACCGCGCTCACATTTATCTCCTTTCTTCAACTCCCAGCCATCAATCGGGTATACCAACGTAGGATCTAGGGTGCTGGGGCTCTCGAAGAGCTTGCCGTGCAGGTGTATGACATGGGTGGAGCCAGCGCGCTCATGCAAATCATCCACGTTTTGGGTGATGATGCGCACGTCGAAATCTTGTTCCAGATCAGCTAAGGCAATATGAGCGGCGTTGGGTTTAACGGCGTGTGCATTTTTGCGGCGCTGGTTGTAGAAGTCGAGTACCAGCTCCTGGTTACGGCGCCAACCCTCCGGCGAGGCTACCTCCATTACGTCATGGCCTTCCCAGAGACCGTTCGCATCCCGGAAGGTGGCAATGCCGCTCTCGGCGCTTATACCGGCACCGCTCAGCACCACCAGCTTTTTCTTCATCGCATCCATGTATACTTGCTTATGATGATCTTCTTTATATGCTTTACAGGCTTTAAAGTTACACTTTCAGTGCTGGCCAACAACCTAAACCCCTTGGCGCACTTATACTTTGTAAAACATCCGTAAACATGCAGGCGATTATTTTCTGCGGCATACAGGCCAGCGGCAAGTCCTCTTTTTACAGAGAACGGTTCTTTAACAGCCATGTGCGCATCAGCCTGGACCTGCTCCGAACCCGGCACCGCGAGCGGCTCTTCCTGGAAACTTGCCTGAAAAGCCAGATGCGCTTTGTGGTAGACAACACCAATCCTACCCGAGAGGAGCGGTCCAGGTATATTCGTATGGCCAGAGAAGCAAAGTATGAAGTAGTCGGCTACTTCTTTGAGGCGAGCTCTGAGGAGGCGGTAAAGCGGAACAGCCGCCGGGCAGGGCGTTTTCTTATACCTGTAAAAGGCATTTACGGCACCCAAAAACGACTGGAGGTGCCCACACTGGGCGAGGGCTTTGATAAGCTCTATCAGGTGCGGCTAATGCCATGGGGAGCGTTTGAAGTGAGGCAAGCAGAGGAGCAGGGCGGGAGCTGATTCAGCACAAAGAAAATCCTGAGGGGTAGATGTACAGGCAATCTCCACGGATGCTATCTTCGCTAAATTTTAGAAGTATGATTAAGAGGAGCAAGCGCCTGGATAATGTGTCGTATGACCTGTGCGGGCCATTGTATGAGCGTGCAAAGGAGCTGGAGATGGCGGGGCACCGCATCACCAAACTCAACATCGGAAACCCCGCCCCGTTTGGTTTTGATGCACCTAATGAGGTGGTGCAGCATATCATTCGGAATCTAGGGAAGGCGCAAGGCTATTCTGACCACAAAGGTTTGTTAAGTGCCCGGGAGGCTGTAAAGCGATACTATAATGCCAAAGGGGTAACCAACATCAGCACAGACGATATTTTCTTGGGCAATGGTCTGAGTGAGCTGATCATGCATGCTGTGGAGGCTTTGCTGGATGAGGGGGATGAGGTATTGGTGCCATCGCCGGATTACCCGCTGTGGACGGCTGCCGTGCGCTTTGCCGGGGGCAAGGCCGTGCATTACGTTTGCGACGAAGGAGCCGATTGGTTTCCGGACGTGCAGGACATCCGGAGCAAACTCACCAGCCGTACCCGGGCCCTGGTGCTTATCAACCCGAATAACCCGACAGGTGCGGTGTACTCCAAAGCGCTTTTGCAGCAACTGGTAGCCCTTGCCGAGGAACACAAGCTGGTAATCTTTGCAGATGAGATATACGACAAGATCCTCTACGATGAGGAGGAGTTTACGTCTGCTGCCACCCTGTCGGATAAGGTGGTATTCGTGACTTTTAGCGGGCTTTCTAAAAATTACCTGGCAGCTGGCTTCAGGGCAGGTTGGATGCTGGTAAGCGGAGCCAAACATGAGGCGCAGGAATACTTGGGCGGCCTTAACACCTTGGCCAGCCTGCGGGTGTGCAGTAATGTGCCGGCACAGTTTGCCATAGAGGCGGCACTACAGGGGCAACAGGAAATGCAGGATCTAACCCAACCAACCGGAAGGCTGGGCCAGCAACGAGCCATTTGTTACGAGAGGCTAACGTCCATACCCGGTATTACCTGCGTTAAGCCTAAAGGAGCCTTTTATATGTTCCCAAGACTGGACCTGAAGCAGTTTGACTTCGCAGATGATCAGCAGTTTGCCCTAAACCTGCTCACCGAGCAGCATGTGCTACTGGTGCCGGGCTCGGGCTTCAATTACAAGCACCCAGACCATTTCAGGGTGGTGTACTTGCCGGAACCGGTAGAACTTGCCCAAACCATGGACAGGTTAGCGGCTTTTCTGGAGGAACATGCGCTGACACAGCTGGAGCGATCAGCAATATAGGAACCCTAAATCAAAAAAGCCTCAGCAGGATATCTGCCGAGGCTTTTTGGTGGAGAGGCTGTCGATAGTATCCGACCTCCTAAACTACAAAGTATACTTTCTGCCTTTGTTCTGCTCTTTCAGGTAATCCATCAGCGGCTGGAAGTACTCTACCATGGCGCGGGCGCTAAGCTCTTCCCCGGTTTTGTCTTTCAGCATCTGGCGCCAGTCGGCAGAGGCACCCGGATACATGATATCGCGCAGAAAGCTGCCTACCTCTTTGCTGCCATAGTAGTTGGTGGCGTGCGGGTCCTGCTTCAGGATGTTCTTGGCGATGTGGTCGTGCAGCTGGAACAGGATCACGTAGCTCATGGCGTAGTCATAGTACTGCGCGGCATCGTCGTTGATGTGCGTCTTGGTAGCCGCATCCAGGAAGTTCTCCCCCCGGTCCGTTGGCGGCACTATGCCCTGGTACTGCTTCTTCAGCTCCCACCAGCGCTTGTTCAGCTGGTCGGCCGGCAGGTTTTTGGCATAGAAGTCGTGCTCCCACTCGCTCATCACCCCCGAAGAGAAAGGAATAAAGATCACGTAGTTTAGCGCCTCTTTCAGCAGCGTCTGCACCTCGTCTGTCTGTGCATTCTTATCGATGAGGTTCAGCTCCGCCAGGAATGGCTTCTGCATGGCAGCTAAGCCCAGCAATGAACCCACTGCCTCGTGGTAAGCCCGGTTGGCACCCTCGCGCAGCAGCACCGGCACATCAGGGTTGGTGTATGTCATGTAATAATAGATGTGCCCCAGCTCGTGGTGCGTGGTTTCATACCACTCCGCATTGGGCTCCACGCTCATCAGGCAGCGCACATCCTTGTCCAGGTCCATGTGCCAGGCAGAAGCATGGTTGTTTTTCTTATAGCCTGCGTCTGCCGGCAGGGGGTACAGGCTCGATTTGGTGTAGAAGGTCTCTGGCAAAGCCGGGAAACCCATGCTGGTGTAGAAACGCTCGGCCTGTTTTACCTGCCATTCGGCCCCTTTCGGCTTTAGGGCAGCGTCCAGGTCAATGCCTTCCACTTCTACCATAGAGCTCCAGTCCTGGCCCCAGCGGTTTGGCAGCCAGTGGGCAGGCAAGTAATCGGGCACCTGCTTTTCGCCATACTTCTTGGCCAGCTCATAGCGGGCGTAGGTATGCAACTCGCGGTACAGCGGGCGCAACTCCTCGTTTATCTGCCGCATCAGTTGCATCATCTCTTCGCGCGACATGCCATAATCAGAAGCCTGGTAAGTGAAGTAGTCGTCGTAGCCGAGGCTCTGCACTGTTTCGTTGCGCAGGTTGCGCAGGTTCAGCAAGCCCTCTTTCAGGCCAGGACCAACTTCTTTGCTCGCGTTCCAGGCCTGCAGGCGCTTTTTCAGGTCTGTCTCCTTTTTCAGGATGTTATCGATCTCGTTCGTGCTCACGGACTTCTGGAAGATGCGGTAATCGAAACCGTACAGCTTTTCAGTTTGCTCCGTTTCAGCTTTGATGCGGGCTTTCACCACATCCGGTATAATCTGCGGGTTGTTGGCTCCGGCGTACAGTATGGCTTCAAACTGCTTTACTTGCAGCGGCGTAAGCTGGTCTTTTTTGTTCAGCATGGTGCGCGCCATCTCTATGTTTTCGGCGCTTCCGGTAAAGGCGGCAAAAGCCTCGTTAGCCCGGCGCGTGGCGGCAGCATTCGTCGTATCGCCTTCCACTATCTTGGTGTTGGATGCCCATTCTGCCCCCGCCGATTTGGTGTACAGGTCCTGGTAAGTTTTGGAGTACTGGTCCAGAAAAGTTTGCGCCTCCCGCTGTACTTCTGTTAACTCTGTCGTCTGCTCTGTGCCTGCCGTTTCCGTTTTTTGGCTGGAGCAGGAGGAGAGGAGCACAGCGGCGGTGAGGCCGGTAAAGATTAGTTTTCTCATGGGTTAGGTTAAGATTTAGGTTGTTTGCTTCAGGCAGCTGCTGAAGCAAAGATTAAATATAAGCAATAGAGCGGTAGATGTGAATGTCTGGCTCATATTTTAAAGCTATAAATAATTTTATATTAAACAGTAACTATATTATTATATAGCCGTATATTTGTATGATCCCTGTTTTTAATTGAAGTATGAGAACAGGGGTAGCTTTTCCTATTACTACATCACAATTTTTCGAGGTACGCATTTTAGAGCTGTTAGCACACCAGGTATCTGCTTTTATGCCTGTTTGTGCCTGAAAACTGAGTTCTTCCAACGGGGTTGAAGGGGCTTGGCGCAGCATTAGGTGTTTTATGAATAACTGTAGCAATGTGCTGGATGGTTTGCTATGGACTAGTTAGCGGCATTTTTAACCTAACCCTTTATATACTATATGAAAAAGTTATTCCGCAGTTCAATTTTAGTATCGGCCATGGTGGCCTCCACGTTTCTGCTGGCAGGTTGCGAAAAAGAAATGGATAGCGCAGACCTGAGGAGCAGCAGTATAGATGCCTCGAAGGCTGCTGCCGAAACCGCACAATCCATCATGGTGGACATTGATGTTAACGCACCAGCTATTGATGCAGAAGGCACATGGGTTTTTGACAATGTTGCCGCAGCAGCTTACTTTACAGGAGGTACTGCCAACAATAGAAACGCCGCTGCTCAGAGACAGAAGTGTGTTTTCTTTAATGGTGGCAGGTTGGAGGCTGTTAAACTTGGGCAGACTACTATTACGCCTGTAACAACTGTACCTGTTACCTCCAGAACAGCCTGGTCGCTAGTCTCAGAAGAAGAAGGCACTGGTAACTCTGATGTTACCATTGATATTACAATAGCAGGACAATCGGTTGTTGTAAACAAGGGTAGAGCTAAATACTCCTTTACATTGCTCGACGAAGAAGGCAATCCTCGAATTAGCGACCTAAAAGTAATGGTTTCTAACCAGGAAGATGTGATTAACCCGGCATTTACTGTAGAAGTAGGCGACAAAACAAACAATTGCCTAGCAGACATCCTCTACACAGCAAACGCAGGTAGTTTCGGCCGTGCTACCACTGCATTGTTAACAGACATGACAATGGGCGACATCATTGCTCAGAATGCCTTCAGCAGCACCGCTGCCTGTGGCAATGCCTCTATTGCCAAGCTAGACCAGCTGAGCTATAGCTTACCAGCCGGTACTTATACAGTTACAGTAACAGGTACCGTGAAAGGTAACGCTGGCATGGCTTCGACTCCATTTGAAGTGACGCAGCAGGTTACCGTGGGTAATGACTGCAACTAGGAAAATCAAAACACCCTTACACGAAAAAGAGGCACATCAACAGTGCCTCTTTTTTTGTGTAACGTAAGATGTTTCTTAGGCATATTACTCCTGCTCTGCTTCCTCCGGCAATTGCGCTTCCTGCAGCAGGTTATCGTCTATGGTTTTGCTGGTTTTGGCTCCAAGCTCGCGCAGGATCTCCACCCGGCGGATGAGGTTGCCGCGGCCTTCGGTCAGCTTGTTCATAGCTGCGTTGTAAGAGCTTTGGCTGTTCTCCAGGTGCTTGCCAATCGTTTTCAAATCATCCACAAAACCTACAAACTTGTCGTAGAGCTTGCCACTTTCCTCGGCTATTCTCAGCACGTTGCGCTTTTGGTCCTCCTGGCGCCACACGCCGGCTACTGTTCTTAATGTTGCCAGCAGGGTAGAGGTAGTTACCAGTACGATGTTCTTGTCGAAGGCATCTGTAAACAGGTCGTGGTCGTGCTGCACGGCCAGGTTAAAGGCTGGCTCAATCGGAATGTACATCAGCACGAAATCCGGGGAGTTAATGCCGTTCAGGCGATGGTAGCTTTTGCGGCCTAGATCGGAGAAGTGGGTGCGGACGGAGTTGATATGACCGCGCAGGTACACTTCCTGCTGGTGCTCGTCCTCGCAGCTGCAGAAGGCTTCATACGCCACCAGCGACATCTTGGAGTCGATGATCAGGTGCTTGCCCTCCGGCAGCCGCACGATTACGTCGGGGCGGTATACTTGTTTCTCGTCGTTTTGCCGTACCTCCTCGCGCTCGTAATGCACGCCTTTGCGCAAGCCGGACTTCTCCAGCAGGCTCTCCAGCAGGTACTCGCCCCAGTTGCCTTGTGTTTTACTCTCGCCTTTCAGGGCTTTGGTCAGGTTAATGGCGTCCTGGCTCATTTGTTGGTTCAGGGAGGCCAGCTGCGTAATCTGCTCTTTCAGAGAGATGCTGTCCTTCAAGGTCTTCTCGTAGGTTTGCTCCACCTTCACTTCAAACTCCTTGATGCGCTCCTTGAGCGGTGCCAGCACACGCTCCAGGTTCTCAGAAGAGGCTTTGTTGAAGTGTTCGGCATTCGTCATGAGCACCTGGTTGGAGATGCTCTGGAACTGCTGCAGAAACTTCTCGCGCAGCTGCTCCAGTTCACGCCCTTGCTCCTGCAAGCGGCTTTTGAGGTGCTCGTAGTCGGTTTCGGTTTTAGTCAGCGCATTGGTCAGGTCCAGCGTTTCGGACTGTGCCTCGCGCAGCTGTGCCTTAAGCTGCTCCAACTCCTGCGCCTTTTGCCTGGCCTGCCCCTCCAGCACGCCCTGCGTAACGGCAGCCTGGTTGGCTACCTGCTGCAGCGCGTTTAACTTTCCCTTCAGCGCCAAAAAGGCTACTACCAGGCCTCCCAAAAATGCCGCTATGCCTACCATGATCTCCATAAGGTAAAGGTAAAGTTTTTTAGTATGGCAGCAAATGATTTTGCTAATGAAATTAGCGTTCTCAAGCTAAACAGTCTGCTCCTCCTGGGGGTAGCACAGATCTTATACTTTATCAGGTGCGGGTCTTTTAACGCACAAAGCTTACTTTGTACTTTTTGCCTTTGATTTTGGCGCCGTTGAGTTTTTTGACTGCAGTGCCGGCGGCTTCCTCCGGAATGGCTACAAAGCTGTGGTGGTCCTGAATTTCAATTTTGCCGATCTCGGCGGCGCTCAAACCAACTTCTGCGATCAAAGCCCCTACAATATCGCGTGGGCTAAGCTTATCTTTGCGGCCACCGCTGATGTGCAGCGTCGTGAGGGCTGGTGCTTCAACGGGAGCTAGGGTATTGGTTGAGGTAAGCTCCCGCGGGTCCAGCCACTCGTTTACCTGTACCTCCGGCCACTGCTCCAGTTTTTGAAGTTCGCGGGGGTTCAGCAAAGTATAAACGGTGCCCGACTTGCCGGCCCTGCCAGTACGGCCGCTGCGGTGCAGGTAAGCGTCCTGGTGCTGGGGCAGCTCATAATGGATGATCTGCTGCACCACGTCCATGTCCAGCCCGCGGGCGGCCAGGTCGGTGGCGACAAGTATGGCCGCGGTACCATTGCGGAAAAGCGTCATAGTTTTATCGCGCTCCCGCTGCTCCAGTTTGCCATGCAAGGCCCGGGCAGCAAAACCATGCTCCTGCAGGTGCTGCGCCACCTCCTCAGTAGAGAGGCGGGCATTCACAAACACCACGGTACCGGCCGAGCTTATACTTTGCAGCAGCTGTACGAGTGCCTCCGGCTTTTGTGCGTCCTGCACCTTCAGGCCATAGTATAAGATGCGATCAGGAACGGCGGCGACGGTAGCCTGTACAAACATGGGGTCCTGCAGCGAATTAGCGATCAGCTCCTTTACATTCTCCTCCATGGTGGCTGAGAAAAGGATCGTCTGGCGCTTTCGTGGCAAAGCGCCAAGCAGTTTGTCCAGTTCTTCTTCAAAGCCCATTTCCAGCAGCTTATCAGCCTCATCCAGAACTACTTTTGTCGCTTTGCTTACATTTAAGGTTTTGCGGCTGAGGTGGTCGGTGAGGCGGCCGGGCGTGCCGACCAGCACCTGCGGGGGGTGGGCCAGCGAGTCCTCCTCCAACTTAAAGGAGTGGCCCCCATAGAAGGCGCTGATCTTCAGGTTCGGGATAAAACGAGCGTACTGCTTAAGTTCCTGCCGCACCTGCACGGCCAGTTCGCGGGTGGGCACCACCACCAATGCCTGTACCTGCTGCAGATCCGGGTTTATACTTTGCAAGAGCGGCAGGCCAAAGGCAGCCGTTTTGCCGCTGCCTGTTTCGGCCTGGCCTGCCACATCGCGCCCCTGCAGCAGCAATGGTATGGCTTGCTCCTGTATGGGAGTAGGTGAGGTATATGCCACTGCCTGCAGCGCTTGCAGCAGGGCATCGTTTAGGTTGAGTTGCTCGAAAGTAGCCATGGTTTGCTTGTACGTAAGCTGCAAAGGTAGGTCAATTCCCGCTCTGCCCGTGTAGCGAGAAGCGTATATGTATGCCTATACCTTAATTTTAATAACAAAATAGGGCATGCCTGCAGTAGTAAGGGTATGGAGAAAGAACCCGGAAGCAAGCTCAGGCACTATACCTTTATACTGCTGTTTGGCATACTGCTGGTGTACGTGCTGGTGGTGGCGCGGGAGTTCCTGTACCCAATCCTGATGTCGGTGCTGTTTGCCTACCTGCTGTACCCGGTGGAGAGCTGGCTGGAGTCGAAGGGGCTGCCGCGGATACTGGCTAACTTCATCACAGTGATAGCGGCCATGGCCATATTTGTGGGGGCGCTGGTACTGCTATACAAGCAACTGATTGTGTTTCTGGGGGATTTCCCGGCCCTGCAGGAAAAGGCAATGGACAACCTGGACCGCCTGCAGGAGAGTATAGATAGCCGCTTTGGAGAAAGCAACCCTAAGAACGAGCACTGGCTGCAGGCACAGCTAAAAAGCGCGCTGGAGCTGAGCGGCAGTTTCCTGAGCAACATCCTGATGGCAACAACCGGCACCATTGCCAAATTTGGCCTGATGCCCGTCTACATTTTTCTTTTTCTGTACTACCGCAACAAGTTTGAACACTTCCTGTTCAGGCAGGTAAGCTCTGCCAAGCATGGCAGGGTGAGGCGGATCATGGACGAAATCTCCAATGTGACCAAGCATTACATGGCCGGTGTGGTGATCGTCATCCTGATCCTTTGCGTCATCAACTCCACGGGCCTGCTGCTGATAGGGGTAGATTACTGGCTGCTGCTGGGCATCATCTCCGCCTTCATCAACTTCATCCCATACTTCGGCACGCTGATAGGAGGGGCTATTCCGCTGCTGTATACCTTGCTGGTGCAAGGCGACCCCAACAAGGCGCTGATGGTGCTGTTCTTCTTCCTGGTGGTGCAGTTCACCGAGAACAACATCCTCACGCCCAACATCACGGGCAGCAAAGTCAACATCAACCCTATGTTTACCATACTTAGCATTATAGTGGGCGGTATGGTTTGGGGATTGCCCGGTATGTTTCTGGCGGTGCCGTACCTGGGCATGTTTAAAGTATACTGCGACCATACCGAAAGGCTTGCGGGTTGGTCGTTCATGTTGGGCACTGAAGGCACTGAGGAGCACGCGCTCACCCTGGATAAAATTAAAAAGTTGTTCAGTTAGCGCTTTACCTGCTTTTTGTAAGGCCAAATAAGGATAGGCTGGCGCTTTTCTGCGTATTTTAGCATGCTATTTTTACCTCCATGAAAAAGCCGAAGCCAGAGCCATTGCCGATACAGGAACTGCTGCAACTGCAGGAGTTGGCTGTGCTGCCCCTACAGGAGTTTGCCAGCGAGCTTTCGGCGGTGCCGCACCGGCACAACGCCTACCAGCTCATCTATGTGCAGGAAACCAAGGGCGGTGATAACCTGATCGACTTCCGGCGCTACGAGATGCTGGCGGGCCGGGTGTTTTTTCTGGGCCCGGGGCAGGCGCACCAGCGGCTGGCGCTGCAGGAGCGCGGCAAGATCGTGGCGTTCCGGGAGAGTCTGCTGCAGACCACAGGCCTCACCGCGCACGATGTGCTGGTGCTGTTTGGGGCCGCGTACCAACACCCCTACCTCGACCTGCCTCCCAAACTGCGTCATACCATCGAGCAACTGGTGCAGCTATTGGAACAGGAGCTGGAGGAGCCTGTTCCGGATATTACCATACTCTCACGCTTGCTTTATACCTTGCTGAAGTTCCTGCTACGCGAGTCGCACCTGCAAATAGCCAGGCTAACGCCAGCCCGGTACAGCGAGCGCATCTTTCAGTTAAGCACTTTGGTTGAGCAGCATTTTCAGGAGCACCTGCCTGTGTCATACTATGCTGAGGTAATGGGAATTACCCCAAAGCACCTGAATAATATCTGCAGGATCAGTCTGGGGATAACAGTGGCCGATATGCTGCACAACAGGCTGTTGATCGAGGCTAAACGGCTGTTGTACTTCAGTACCTTGTCGGTGAAAGAGATCGCCTATACACTAGGGTTTGAGGATGCCTCCTACTTTGTACGCTTCTTCCGGAGGATGACGGGCCAAACGCCTATGCAGGTGCGGCAGCAGCAGAGTGGTTCCAAAAGTACCATAGACGAGGCGGATAATGCCATGACCTGATGAGGCCCGGGCCGTACATTTGCAAACTTTGTACGGACGGCTATGAACCAGAACAATCATTTAAAGGCAATCGCCATAGGCTCCCTGGCCTGTGTCTTTTTCAGCGCAACCTATACGGTGAACAGCGTTATCTCGGCCGATGGCGGCCACTGGGCCTGGACGGTGGGGCTTCGCACCACGTTTCTGGCTTTGCTGCTGTTGCCCTTGCTTGTTGTACAGGGCAGGTTGCTGCCACTAATTAAAGTGATGCGCCAAAGCCTGTGGGTGTGGATGGGGTGGGGCGGCCTTGCCTTCGGGATAGTCTATATCTTTTTGACCTCTGCCGCTTTCTTTGGCCCGGGCTGGCTTATAGCAGGCGTGTTCCAGTTCACCATTGTGGCCGGTATCCTGCTCTCGCCGCTGATTTACAAAGACGCGCGCGGCCGCATTCCGGTGCGCGCATTGCTGTTGTCCATACTTATTCTGGCGGGCATTGCCCTGATGCAATGGAGCCAGCGCAACGGCAGCTACACACCACAGGACCTGTGGGCCTGCGTGTTGCTGGTGCTGATTTCGGCTACCTTATGGCCGCTGGCCAACCGTAAGCTGCTGCTCTACACCGAGGAGAAGACACAGGGGCTTAACGCCATGCAGCGGGTGGCGGGCATGGCGATCGGTAGCCTGCCTGTACAGCTTTGCCTGATGCTGTACGGCTACAGCGAGGCAGGCTTACCCGATGGGTCCCAGGTATGGGGCACGCTCATTATCGCCTTGAGCTCCGGCGTGATCGGGGGCATCCTGTTTTTTGTGGCCATGAACATAGTGCGCCACAATTCGGCCGCGCTGGCTGCCGTGGAGGCTACCCAATCCATTGAGATTGTTGCCACGCTGGCAGGTGAGATAGTGCTGTTGGGCATTGGGTGGCCGGGACCGCTAGCAAACGTGGGCATGCTGCTGGTAATGGGCGGGCTGGTGCTGTACAGCATGCCAGCCCGGCAAAAAGCCCTGCGTTTACCCAAAGTAAGGCTGCGGTAGGGCTGATTTGGTTCAGGCTACCGCAGCCTGCTGCACAGGAGCCGTGGCCTTCTGCAGCGGTTTCAGCCCAAAGGGCACCCGCAGCCAGTTTACCGGCATGATCACAAATCTAGTCAGCACAAAGCAAAGGACAAACGTAGCCAGGCTGATGAAGGCGAATTTGATCCCGATGCCCCAGCTAAGTTCCCGCAGGTAGAAGCCCAGCGCCACGATGATGGTCTGGTGCAGGATATAGAAAGGGTATACCATTTCGTTAGCCTGTGCCAGGTACCTGCTTTTAATGTTGAGGTGCTGCATGGCAAAGCCAACAATCGCCATTAGCCAAAACCAGCGGTTGCTCTGCTTTAGAACATAGTAGCCATCCAGCGCCAGCCCGTTCAGCTCAACATCCTGTAACCAGTAAAAAGTATAAAGTATGGTTACCGCAGCTATTGCCAGGCTCAGGCTATACCAGCGCAGCGCCCTTACCTTTTCCTGAAGTTGCGGCAGCTTCATCAGCAGAAAGCCTATCAGAAACACCGATAGGTAGAGGAAGTGGTTGGCCCAGTCGTCGATGAGCGCGTTGGTGGCCGGAAAGCGCTCGTTCAGCAGCACCCCACCGATGCTTAGCCACAGCGCAGGCAGCGCCAGCAGCATCCAGCTTTGTATGCTTGCGGCGCTTATACTTCTGCGGCGAAGGTAGGCCAGCAGCGGTAGCAGCAGCAGGCTATAGCTCAGGATGTAGGCCAGGTACCACAGGTGGTGCCAGCTGAAGTTGCCTGCCGGGTATGGCTCCAGCTCAAAGATAGAAGGGTAGAAGCTGAGGTAATCGGTTGCCGTGCCTTGTACCACGCGCTCAAAGTACACCTGCGGGGGCACCACCAGCAGCATGCCCACCAGCAGCGGCACGAGTATTCTTTTAAGCCTGTCTTTGGCAAAGGCGCCGGCACTGCGGAAGCCCATGGCAAAGAATACCCCCACGCCCGACACCAGGAAGATGAGCGACATGCGCCACTGGCTCATAAAGAGCATGGGCGTCTCCAGCGACTCGCTCAGCACCGGGTTCTTGATATGCCATTCCCAGCTGACAAAGTACATGCCGGTGTGGTAAAAGATGAGCAGCGAGAAAGCCAGCACCCGTAGCCAGTCGAACTCATGACGTCTGATTTTAACCTGTTTTTCCATAGCATTATGTTTTGATGCAAACATCGCCAAAGAAGCACAGAAAGGAAGAATGTGCCGGTAAGTGCGAAGTGCTTACCTATAGGGAAGCACCTAAACGGAGCCGGAAGCGGTGGTTTTGCGGTATTGCCCCGGCGTTTGGCCGGTATACTTTTTAAAGGCCGCGCTAAAGGCGGACTTTGACAGGTACCCTACCTGCTCGGCCACTTCCTCCACCTTCAGGTGTTGTTGCCTGGGGTCCGAAAGTATGGTTTTGGCCTCGCGGATGCGCAGCTCAGCCAGGTATTCGAAAAAGCTTTTTCCCAGGCGCTCGTTCAGGCTCTGCGAGAGGTAGTGCGGGGAAGTCTGGAGCTGCCTGGCCAGCAAGGGCAGGGAGGCTGAAGGCTGAACGAAGAACTTCGCTTCTTCCGCTGCTTTCAGCTTCTGGAGCAGGTCTTGCTTGGCCTCCTCGCTCAAGGCCGATTTCTCATACTTGACCTGCACCACCGGCTGGAAGAAAGCGGAGTCGGTAATGATCTTATAGCTGGCGAAGAAGAGCTGCAGCACCAGGAAGGCGGCCAGGATGTGGTCTCCCAGATCGCGCTCGTAGCTCAGTTTGGTCAGGAGGATCACTAAAAGGGAAGCAATGAAAAAAAGCAGCAGAAACCTGGCCCAGGTGTAGAAGTATTGATTAGGGGAGTCGGAGGCTTTTCGGTTTTTCAGGAGCCAAAAGCAGAGGCCTATGTAGAGGAGGATGTGCAGTATCGTTAGCTCGTTCACATACTCCGTTAAGTGCAGCGGGTCCCAGTAGAGTTGTATGTTAACCGGCAATTGCTCCATCTCCGGGAAGTATGCCCCGAGGTAGGCGTTATACTTTACTTCCTCGGGCTGTAGGTAAAACAGGGTGTGGTACAGAAAGTACACTCCAAAGGGAATGAAGTGGAGCCATTGCCTGTGTGTCCAGTTGTTGCCGTTCAGGCTCCGGAAAAGCAGGTAAGTCAGCGGGCCCACAGCAAAGTTGGCCGGCTCCGAGAAGTCCACCAGGGGCAGCACCCGGAACATCAGGCCGCTGTAGCAAAGAAAGACCTCCAGCACCAAAGCGGCAAACGTAAACACCAGGGCTGCCAGCAGCAGGTGGTGGTAGGGCTGCCGGTGCGGCCTACGGGCCAGGAACAACAAACCCAGGAAAAAGCCCTGCACTACACCCACCAGCAGTATGGCGGCAAACCAGTCGAAGCGGAAGAAGGTCTCTGTTAGCGGCATCGGCAAGTATACGTGGCGGCTTATCCTGTGTAAGGTGCAGGCTCTCTGCAATTTTACTTATTTCCTGCCACACTTGTAGCTTACGGCAACAAAAAAGCCCGGACCACTGGCCCGGGCTCTTACCTTAATCAAACAATGGCATGCTCATTATGGCCTGCCGCCCCAGTTGCCGCTGCGCTCCTGGTTCATCTCCGGGGCATCCCCGCTGATGAACTTGCGCAGGTTATAGGTAAAGGTGAGCATAAAGTAACGCTGCAGCACCGTAGACTGCACGTCCTCTATATAATCTGCGGCGATGTTACGCTCGATGCTCACGTTCTGCTTCAGCAGGTCGTTCACGCTCAGGCTTATCTCGCCTTGCTGGTTCTTAAAGATCTTCTTGCCCAGACTCATGTTCCAAAGCAGGTAGCTGTTGTCCACGCCGGCAGAAAGGCCGCTGTTGTACTGGTGGTTCAGCTCGGTGCGGTACACTATCCCTTTCCAGATGATGCTGTTCAGGCGCAGGTTGGTGCTGTGGGTGTAGTAGTTGTTGTTCTGGTTGGTGCGTAGCGTGTTTTCTATCAGGTTGTAGCTGCCTGTGGTCGAGATGTTGAAGTCCACCTTCTCACTGATGTTACTGCTCAGGTTCAGGCCTGCCCTGAAGTTTGTGTTGTTGGCGTAGTTGATCTCCTCATCGATCATACCCGGTATTCTGGAGTAACCTACCGAGCCATTCACGTTAAAGTTGGAACTGATGAAGTTAAGCGGTTGCCCGTAGTTAAAGAACGAGCGCACGCTCCAGTAGCCATCCAGGTTTACCGGGCGCGAGAAACGCGCACCTGGGCGGTATGTATAGTTTTCAGGAAGCTCGAAAGGCACATCGCGTGTATAGATGCTGTTGGTGATGTAGCTCTGCGTCATGTTACCGAACACGCCCATGAAGAACACTTTGTTCGTCTCGGCATTAAAGCTGCGGAAACGCGTGAACAGCCTGTGCTGGTATTCCTGGTCTAGCTCCGGGTTGCCGATGCGCGGCTGCAGCGGGTTAGAGATATCCAGCACGTTCTGCAGTTGCTCTACCGACGGCTCGTTGGTGGAGGTGCGGTAATTAATCCTCAGGTTCGTGGATTTTGAGAACTTATACTCATACTCTGCCGATGGCAATACGTTCGTGAAGTTCCTTTTCAGCGGGTACCGCTCCGGGAACTCGCTCTCGCCACGCAGGGTAGCGTACTGGTAGCGGGCGTTCAGCTGAAAACTGGTGCTCTCGGTTCTGTACTGGTAGCTCGGGCCGAAGCGCTGCGAAATGTAATCGCTGTTGAATGTGTTGCTGAGCGGAACGTTAAAGCTGTCGTAGCCTTCGCCTTCCACAAAGTCGTAGGTTCTTCGGTCGGAATCGTTGTTGCGGTTGCTGATGTTATACTCCAGTTGCAGGCGTGAGTTCTCGCCCAGTCGCTGTGAGTAATCCAGGTTGCCAGACCAAGAGAAGTTACTGCGCTCCAGGTCGATGAACTGGTTCCGGGTCACGTCGCGCTCCGGGTTCTGCAGGTTTGAGGTGTTCTCCAACTGGAAAGCCTCGCCGTTTGTGGAGCTGTAGCGCGTGTCAATAT
The DNA here is from genome assembly GCF_029360645.1 of Pontibacter litorisediminis. Taxonomy (GTDB): domain Bacteria; phylum Bacteroidota; class Bacteroidia; order Cytophagales; family Hymenobacteraceae; genus Pontibacter; species Pontibacter litorisediminis. The sequence continues at coordinate 222,833 of NZ_JARDUA010000001.1, forward strand.
CCGCGGTCAGGATTCTGCCGGAGGTGCCGAAGCGGTGCGAGTAAATAATGTTGTTGCTGAAGTCCAGGCTTGTGTTTTCAGCATTGTTGGAGTTAAGCGAGTTTGACAGCACATCAGCATTGGCGATTGTACTGGCATTGCGGGTGGTCAGCGACTCGTTACGCTGCACCGTGATGTTCGGCCTTACCAGGAGCCTGTTGTTCTCGTTGATGTTATACTGCAGCCTAAAGTTAAAGCGGTGGCTCTCCGAGATGTCCTGGTTGCGGCTGTTCTCGGTGTAGGTGGTGTCGCTGTTCACAAAATCGCGGAAGCGGTACTGGTTATTGATCACATCGCGGTTTGAGTAGTTGTAGTTGGCGCCAACCTCCATTTTCTTGCCCCACATGTCATTGTAGTTCAGGCCCAGGGTGTTGGTGTTGATGATGCCGTTCGGTGAGCCGCCGCCCCAGCCTCTGCGGCCGCGCATGCCGCCGCCAGGTGTCTCGCCAATGGAGAAATCAAACATGTTGATGTTGTTCGTAAGACCTGTGGCCGTGATGCGGCGGTCGCCGTTGAAGTAGTTTACCGTGGCGCCCACCATGTAACGCTCGTCGGTGCCGTAGCCGGCCGATGCCTTGCCCACGTAGCCCTGGCGCTTGTCTTTCTTGGTCACGAAATTGAGCGTCTTGATGCGGTTCCCGTCGTCGAAGCCACTGAAGGCGGCGCGGTCGCTCTGGCCGTCAAACACCTGCACGCTCTCCACCATGTCGGCGGAAAGGTTACGCACGGCGGCGTTTACGTCCTCTCCGGTGTAGCGCTTGCCGTCGATCATCACCTGCTGCACATCCTCGCCCTGTGCCTGTATCTTGCCGTTCTCCACGGTTACGCCAGGCATTTTAGTCACCAGGTCCTCGGCGCTGGCATCCGGGGCAGTTTTAAAGGCCTTGGCGTTAAACTGGGAGGTGTCGCCTTTCTGCTCGCCCAGCGGGGCGCGGCCAATGATCTGTACTTCCTGCAGGCCGGTGGCCGCATCGCGCAGCAACAACGGACCTAGGTTTACCGGGGAGCCAGCCACCTGAAAGCTGCGGGTGAAGTTCTCAAACCCGATGTAGTTGATCTCCAGGGTATACTGCCCCTGGGCCACGCGCTCGAAGCGGAAGCGGCCCTCGCCGTCGGTGGCGGTTACTGATTTGGTGGCGTCAGCGGTGCGCGTCAGCACCACGTTTGCGCCCGGCAGCGGAGTTTTATCGCTGTTGCCCTGCACGACGCCCGATACCGAGGTAGTTTGTGCAAATGCCTGCAGCACGGCCACAAGCATCAGGAAGGTGGTAAAAAGCCTCTTCATGTAGTAGGTGTGAAGTTATGGTATAGTAAGACTTGGTTGTTTAGACAGCAGACTACTGCCTTAGTTTAACTCATCCATAAAAAATTCTACATATCTTATAGAGGCTGCTGAGCAGTTTGGCAGCGCCAGCTTTTACTTTCGGGAAAGCTTGAACAAAATACAGGCAGGCAGGTTACTTTTGCACCGGATCACGTATAAAGAGCAGCTGCAGAAGATTTTCCTGAGGAAGCTGTCCACGCTGTACTTTACCGCCTCTTTTTTCCGTTTGCAGCAATAACCTATACTTTAAGACACATACCTGTGGCCGTTTACAGTGTCATATCCTCTTTCCTGAGACGCAGGCTGGTGCAGCCGGCGGTAAACCTGCTGCGGCAGGGCATGACCCCGCGCAACCTGTCAGCCACGGTGGCAGTGGGTAGCGTGATCGGAGTCATTCCGGCGATTGGGGTAACCACCCTGCTGAGCACGGCGGTGGCGGCACGGTTCCGGCTTAACATTGCGGCTACCGTGCTGGTGAGTTATCTGGTGCAGCCGCTGCAGATACTCCTGTTTATTCCGTTTATCCGGCTGGGTATTACTTTTTTTGGCTTAGGGGAGCTGCGGCTTACGCTGGCCGAGATGCAGGTCATGTTCAAGGCCGATTGGCTGGATGCCATTAGCAAGCTTTGGATGGCAAACCTGGCGGGTATCGCGGCCTGGGCCATGCTTTCGGTGCCTACGGGCGTGGTTTTATACTTTATCCTCTTGCCCGTGCTGCACCGGGTACTGCCTAAACCCAAACTGGTTGAGGCAGAATCGACTGCAGTAGAAGCGTAACCCTGCCCAATGGTTTTTCAAGTAGCACGCCTTGTGTCCTTAACCATTGGTGGTGAACTCTACTCTTATCTGCACGCGCTCGGAGAGCAGATCAGTGGCAGGCATTACTTTTACCTTGTCCGATTCATGAAAATACCTTGCTAACCCTTTTATAATGCCAATTGCAAAGCCGGCCATCCGGCGCTTTGAGTGATAGTCTATGACCAGCATGTTTTTCCCGACCTTGGTGACGTGCAGCGGGGGCGGGTTTGTTTGTGCACTTTCCCGCTTGATGCCGCTATGCATGTGGGAGCCGATATGTTGCAGCATCTCATAGGTTTTCCAGTCAGGGTTCACAAATTTTTTGAACACCAGCAACAGGTCTGGCACCAGAAACTCCCCAAAATCTTGCTGAAACTCCGGATAAGGCACTCCCTCTGCCAAAGCCCCGGCCGCCAAAATGGTGTAAAGTTCCGATACCGGGTACACCTCCGTCATTTGGTAGGGGGTGGCAACCCGCTCTATGTTTTCGCTCTCCAGAATCCTAATCCAGGTGCTGTAGTCATGCCTGTTCTCGATGTAACGCTTCAGAAAAATGAAGATAGACCCGTGCATCAGGTCGCTTGATAATCCGTGCATGGCTAAAAGTATGTCTGCTTGTGATTTGCCAAAAGTTGTCGAACTCGTTACGCATTCGACATACCATTTACGGCCAGAGGGCAGAAGTGGCAAGGATGTATTTGTTGAAAGTTTGTCTTATTCAAAGGAGTTTGCTGTGTTGGAGTAGTGCAGCCAGAAAGCAAAACAGCCAGCCCTGTTAAAGGCTGGCTGCATGTTATACTTACACATTTGAACCGCTTAGGTCGTCTCCAGAATCTGGAACAGCTCGTCCAGTTTAGGCGTCAGGATGATTTCGGTGCGGCGGTTCTTCTGGCGGGCCTCCTTTGTCTTGGCCTCGTCCAGCGGCACATACTTCGAGCGGCCTGAAGGTGTCACGCGGGTTGGGTCTACGCCGGCGTTTGCCAGGATGCGGGTGATCTCTGTGGCGCGCAACACGCTCAGGTCCCAGTTATCCTGCATGCCCACGGTTCCTCTGGCTATCGGCACATCATCTGTATGGCCCTCTACCAGCACGTTCACGTCCTTCTGCTCTTGCAGTACGGATGCCAGTTTACGCAGGGCGTCCACGCCTTTCGGGTCTACCTTGGTAGAGCCGGAATTAAACAGCAGCTGCTCTGCCAGCGACACGTATACTTTGCCGTTGCGGACATCGATGGTCAGGTCTTTATCGTTAAAGCCAAGCAGGGCCTTGCTCACGCGGTTGCGCAGGTTGGCCACGGCAGCATCTTTCTCATCCAGGATGCGCTGTAGTTCGGCCAGTCTTGCCTCGCGGGCTTTCAGGTCGGCGTTCAGGCGGTCGATCTGCGATTTGCTCATGTTTAGGCTCTCGCCGAGCGATTTTCCTTCTTTCAGGGCTTTGGCCAGGCTCGCCTCGTACTCGCGTTTCTGCTGCTCCAGTTGGGCGCGCTCTTCCTCCAGGCTGGCTTTGGCAGCCTCCAGGTCGGCTTTCTGTTGCTCTAGCGTAGATTTTTCCTTCTGCAGTCCGGCCTTGTCTACCTCCAGCGCATTCTTACGGGCCATTAGGTCATCGTACTTTTTCTTGGATACCACGCACGACGAAAGCGACATGCTACCAGCCAACAACAGGATGGAGGCCTTGAATAGATGTTTTCTCATTTGCAATAGCTAAAAGTTTGTAATAGGGTGTAAGCAAATATAGCAAAAAACCTTTAACTGCAGCTCAGCCAGCAAAATCAAAAGATAGATTGCCGCCCAAAACCGGAGGAGCAGAGGCTGCTTCCCAACCGATCATGGCCATTTTACGCTCGCTGCCCCATCGGTACTCGCCTATGCCGCCCACGCTCTTAATAACGCGGTGGCAGGGGATGAGGAAGCCGATGGGGTTGCTGCCAATGGCGGTGCCCACGGCGCGGCTGGCGTTTGGCTGGTTTATGCTGTGCGCAAGGCTGGCGTAGGAGCAAAGGTGGCCCTCAGGTATACGCAGCAGGGCTTCCCATACTTTCAGCTGAAAGGGTGTGCCGCTCAGGTGCAGCTTTATCCGGCCATCTTCCGGGGAGATGGTGTTCAGGAAAAATGACTGTACTTGCTGGTGCATTTTTGTTTCCTGCTGCAGCAGTTCCGCCCTGGGCCATACCTGCCGCAATTCCTGCAGCGCCTGCTCAGAGTTTTGGAAGAAGTGCAGGTAGCAGATGCCTCTGGACGTGGAAGCGACCAGGTAGCTGCCGAACTGGCTGGAGCCGAAGCTATACTTTAGCTGCAGCTGCTCGCCCTGGTTCTTGTACTGCCCCGGCGTCATGCCTTCTACGCTGACGAACAGGTCGTGCAGGCGGCTGCTGGCGGAGAGGCCCGTGCTGTGGGTGGCCTCTAGCACCGAGGTGCTCTGTGCCAGCACTGCCTTGGCATGCTTTAGCGAGAGGTACTGCAGAAACTTCTTGGGGCTAACACCGGCCCACTCGGTAAACACCCGCTGGAAATGCTGCGGGCTCAGGTGCACTTGTGCGGCCACTTCCTCCAGCGTCGGCTGCTGTGCTGCTTGCTGCCGGATGTAAGCCAGTGCCTTGGCTACGGTTTCATAATGCGTGTTCATAGAGGCAATTACCACATTCACCCTTATACTTTCAACCCGATTCTTGCGGACTTTGTACTGGTTGTAAAAGAAAAATCCCCGGCCTTGGGGCTAGGGATCTATACTTGCTAATTGGCAACGCTGTCGGAGGCACTGAAGAAGCCCTGCGGGTCGGGCATTTTCTCGCTCAGCTCCAGGATGTAGCTGTAGTCGATCTGCGACATGTCAATGCTGCGGCTCTTGTGCAGGTAGTCCCATGCCTCGCTGTACTTCTTTTCCTGGCATTTGGCCACCGACAGGTTATACAGCGCGTAAGCATTGTTTGGCTCTGCGGCAGTGGCTGTGTTCAGGTATGCAAGTGCTTTTTTCAGGTCTTTCTTCTTTTTCCGCTCTTTGTACACCGCCAGGTAAGAGGCAGCAACATCTGTTATCAGCATAGCGTTTTTATTATCCAGCGCCAGTGCCTTCTCATACATCCTGATGGCATACTGGTTGTCGCCTCGGGCGGAGGTTACCAGGCCGAAAGCCCAATAGGTGTCTTTGTTGTCAGGGTTCAGGAGCCAGGCCAGGTTAAAGCGGTACATGGCCGTATCCACCTGCCCCTCGTTCAGGTACTCCCAGCCGCGCTCCATAAAGAACTTACTGGCCTCGCGGCGGTCGTTGAAGTTCTTGTCGCAGCTGGTCAGGAATTTCTCGTCCTGCTTCTGCTCGGCTTCGGTTTTCTGTTTCTCCCCGAACATCGGCAACACCTTTGGGCTGAGCTCGGCGGCTTTGTCCTGGGCAAAGCTGAGGGAGGCGGCAAAGAGGAACGCCACGGCGGCTAAAAGTAATTTTTTCATATAGTAGCTGTTTTATACTTCTGGGTCAGTGCTGCTGGAGTAGCAGCAGGTCGGCCTAAACAAATTTTAGCAAACGTATAAAAGTAACACAGCTGCACTATACTTGCAAGCAGCTTACTTCCGCTGCGCCACATAAATCCCTTCAGGGTCTTTTCTCTGCTCCAGCAGAACGGCTATAAACACCTGGTCTTCCTTGCTCTTATCCTGCCGGATGCTCTGGTGCAGGTAGTCCCATGCTTGGCCGAATTCATAGAGGTAGTAGCTGTTCACGGCCAGCTTGTAATAAATATCTGCGGCGTTTTTAGGGTGCAGTTTCAGGGCGCGCTCCAGAAGCTTCCGGCTCTGCTGCAGGTCTTCTAGCGTGCTTTTTTGGTAGAAACGGGAGAGGTGGGTGGTGGCGATATCGGTGAGCAGGCGCGGGTTTTCTTTGTCCTTATCCAGGGCGCGATACAGAATGTAAAGGGCTTTGCTGTATTCCTGCTGCTGCCCGTATACCAGGCCATAGCCCCAGTACACTTCGTTGTTGGTGCGGTCCATCAGCCAGGCACGGTTAAAATAGAGCAGGGCGGAATCCAGCTTCTCCTCGTTAAAGTTGCGCTTGGCCTGCAGCACATAGTACTTGCTCCCGAGCTGGCGGCTTTTAAACCTGGAGGCATTCTCCTTCAGGAACTTGTTTTGTGCGGCCGCTGCCTCTGGTGTGGCCGGAGCCATGGGCGGAATCACTTCCTGCATGGTAAGGCGCGGGCGCTCGGGCTGTGGTGTGTTGGTCAGGGCGTTTTGCACATTGCAACTGCTTAGGCCCATTGCCACCAATCCTGCCGCTGCTATCCAATATCGCATTTTATACTTTTACTGGTTTCATTTACTAACGCCTTTGCGTGTGGTTTAGTACAAAGAGAATGTTTCTGCAGGAAAGGAGTTCGGCTATGAATTTAATTGCGACAATTGACGTTTTATTTTAGACAGTTTTCGTATATTTGAAAGTATAAAATGTTACCGCCATGGGACAAGCCTTGAGTATAGACAGTAGCCTGAGCTACAAGTTGATAGATGATAAAGACGTATTCATGCTTATTAGCACAGTACGTGAGGGGATCAAGTATGCCTTGTTTCAGAACATTGCTGATAAGATCCCTTTCAGCGTGAGTGAGTGGTCTAACTTTCTGCACCTGTCGGAGCGGACCTTCCAGCGCTATAAAAAGGAGAAACGCACCTTCGACCCGCTGCACTCTGAGAAAATACTGGAGATAACGCTGGTTTATAACAAAGGCACCGACGTGTTTGGCGACAAGGCAAACTTTGATGCCTGGCTGGAAGCAAAGAATGTGGCATTGGGCGGCCTGAAGCCAAAAGAGCTGCTCGATAGCACCTTTGGTATTGGTCTGCTGCGCGATGAACTAACGCGCATAGAACACGGTGTGCTGGCATGATCGTGTACCGCCTCAGCAGGGGCCCTTACCGCAACGACCTTTCGGGGCGCGGGGCGGAGATTGCAGGCGGCCGCTGGAACAGCAAAGGCACCGCCATACTTTACACCAGTGAGTCCATTGCCCTTTGCACCGTCGAGATTGCCGTGCACATGCCGCTGGGCATCGTACCCAAAGATTACTACCTCGTCCGCATCGAAATTCCGGAGGCGGCAAGTATAAAAGAACTCTCAGAAACAGATCTCCCCGAAGACTGGAAATCGTTTCCGCATGCCAACAGCACCCAGGAAATTGGCGATGCCTTTGTGCAGGAGGCGGAGCACCTGGTGCTGAAAGTGCCATCTGCCACTGTGCAGGGCAACTATAACTATCTCCTCAACCCGCGCCATCCCGATTTCCCTCAGGTGAAAGTAGTGGATTCCATTCTTTTCGAGTTTGACAAACGACTGTTTGTGAAGGAATAGGAAAGCAAAATGGAATCAACCGGTGCTTCACCAGGTCCAGCCACTTCTACCCACTGAGAGTGCTGTTCCCTTAGAGGCTAAGGTGGAGAGTTCCGTAGTTGCTTTGGCTATAGTCAGTTTAATGCCTTCTGATATGCACGAGTTGCCCTTACAAGGAAAAACCCAACCCCTTCCAGAAGGAGAGCTCTGTTCAAGCTCCGTCAGCCGAGGCTATCGAATACTGAACCCAGTCCTTGGGTTGAGCGCCTTCTAGATTTCTGGTGACGAGCCGGAGGCGAGGCAGCCCGAGGCACGAGGGCAGGAAATGTAGATAGCGCGATGCCCGAGGACGAGCCCTCTCGGGCTGGAGAGCAGAAAGTACACTATGGAACAAGTTGGTCGTAAAGCCGTGGATGAACTGTAGCTAACAAGTATAGCTTGGTTCAAGCTGCGGGAAGCAGTAGCAATAGGGAAAGCACGAGCTGCAAGCTCGCGACAGCGGGGGCTGGAGGATCAGCAGTCGCTAGCAAGGATAGCTAGACCAAGTTGAAGAAAGCAGGAGCTAAACACAGGCACCAGCAGATGCCTGCACCATCCGCTTACACTTCATACCTCACCCCCATTTGCGCAATCGTGACAGGCCAGCTCAGCTCATCTGTGATCTTTAAGCGTAGCGCCTCACTGGCCTGCGCCTCACCGTGGTTCAGGAAAGTTTGCATCGGCGCCTCTTTAAAATGGCTTAACCACCATAGCAGGTCAGCTTGGTCGGCGTGGGCAGAGAGGGAGCCAACTTGGCGAACCTCGGCATGCACCTTATAGTAATTCCCGTGAATCTTCAGCTCCTCAGAGCCAGAGCGAAGCAGGTTTCCGCGTGTGCCTGGTGCCTGAAAGCCTACCAGCAGAATAGTGTTTCTGTCGCTACCCAGCAACTGCTCCAGATAGTATAATACACGCCCGCCTGTCACCATGCCACTGCCCGCGATCACGATTTTCGGCCCTTTCTTGTCCAGCACGTGCAGGCTGTGCTCAAATTTCCGGATCACGTGCACATCGCGCATCATAGTTTCACACTCGGCATCGGTCAGGTTATGCCATTCGCGGTGGTGCAGGTACAGTTCTGTAACATCAATGCCCATAGGCGTGTCTAGGTAGATCGGAATAGGAGGGATGCTCTTTTCCTCGCGCAGGGTATTCAGGATTAGCAGCAGTTCCTGCGCCCGCTCCACGGCAAAACTCGGGATTACCAGCACGCCACCCTTCTCATAAGTATGGTTCACCACCTCCGCAATTTCCTGGTAGGCTGATTTTGCGCTGTGTAATCGGTCTCCGTAGGTAGACTCGAGCACCAGAAAGTCAGCATCGCGTATGGTAACAGGCGGTTCCATTAGCAGCGGACGCCGACGGCCCAGATCTCCGGAGAAAACGAACTTCCGCCCCTGGCATTTCAGTTCCACTATGGCCGAACCAAGTATGTGGCCGCTCTTGCGGAAACAGAACTTAAAGTCTTCATTGATGATCACCCACTCGCCGTCCTCGTGTGTCTCGAAAAGCGGTATGGTGCAGTCCACGTCCTCCTCTGTGTAAAGTGGCTTAGCCGGCCGGTGCTTGGTATAGCCATACTTGTTGGCCTGCATGGCATCCTCTTCCTGAATGCGGGCACTGTCGCGCAGGATGATTTCCGCCACATCGCGGGTAGGAGTAGTGGCGTAAACAGGTCCCTCGTAACCATTCTTGACCAGTACAGGCAGGTAGCCGCAGTGGTCGAGGTGGCCGTGGGTAAGTATAACGGCATCAAGATGCTCCGTGTCAAGAGGGAGTTTTTCCCAGTTCAGCAGGCGCAGCTGCTTTAAACCCTGAAACATACCGCAGTCGATAAGCACCTGGTGGCGTGGAGTGCGCAGCAGGATCTTAGACCCAGTAACGGTGCCGGCACCGCCTAAGAACTGCAGCTGAATGGGAGTGTATTCCGGGATCATAGTTTCTGAAAGAGAGGATATGTAATTGCCTGTAAAATTAGAACGGAGGCATCATATAAAAGTTGATTCTTATCACTATATAGCGAATTCTTGATTTAATAAGAAGGGGAAGGCATGTTCCATACGTGGCGCAACATTAATTTAACCTCTGCTCATACGTCTTGTTTAGCCTGTTCGGCTTAACTTAGCAGCATGAAACGCTTTATGATATGGATATTTGCCCTGCTGCTGGCTGCACCGGCTTGGGCACAGGTGGACACCGCGCAGCATGTGGAGCCAGACCGCCACAACAGCGCAGCGCAGATGCAGAAACCATACGTGATCCTGATCTCTGCCGATGGCTTCCGCTATGATTACGCCGATAAGTATGATGCTGCTAACCTGAAGGAATTTAGGACACAGGGTGTGCAGGCTGAGTCGATGCTGCCTTCGTTCCCCAGCAAGACCTTCCCTAATCATTACACGCTGGTAACGGGCATGTATCCGGCCACCCATGGCCTCATCAACAACTACTTTTATGATCCGCAGCGGAAGGAGCATTACTCCATGCGCGACCGCAAGCAGGTAGAGGACGGCAGCTGGTATGGTGGGGTGCCGCTGTGGGTACTGGCAGAGCAGCGCCAAATGCTGTCGGCCAGTTATTATTGGGTAGGATCGGAGGCTCCGGTGCAAAATATCCGCCCGACCTATTGGTACAAGTATAACGAGGAGATCCCGTTTGAAGAGCGTGTGCAGACGGTGGTGAACTGGCTAAGCCTGCCAGCGGAGAAGCGACCGCACCTGATCACCTTTTACCTGCCGGAGGTGGACCATGCCGGCCACCGCTACGGACCCGACGCGCTTGAAACAGCGCAGGCGGTGAAGGAGCTCGATAAGCACCTGAAGCAGTTGACAGACGCTGTTGCCGCTACAGGCTTACCGGTGAACTACGTTTTTGTGTCGGACCACGGCATGACGCAGATAGACCAGCAAAACACGCTGCCACTACCCACAGCTATTGATACAGCGAAATTTATGGTATCAGGGGGCGGCATGGTGGTGGAGCTGCATGCAGAAGACAAGAGCGCGATCAAGCCCACCTACAAACAGCTGAAGAAAGAGGCGAAAGGGGCCTACAAGGTATACACGAAGCGTAAGATGCCCAAGCACCTGCATTATGGCGAGAAGGACGACAAGTATAACCGGGTAGGTGACATCCTGCTGCTGACTGATGCGCCAAAGGTGTTTCATTTTTCGAACCGAAAGCCTTCTCCAGGGGCACATGGTTATGATCCTGAAACGGTGAAAGACATGCATGCCGTGTTCTATGCCTGGGGGCCAGCCTTTAAACAAGGCTTTACCATGGCCTCCTTCAGCAATGTGCAGGTCTACGCCATTGTGGCAAAGCTGCTCGGCCTGAAGTACAGCCACCGGATAGACGGCGATGACAAGATAGCAAAGCAGGTGCTGAAATAAAGCATGAACAAGAAGAGCCGCAAAACTTTGCGGCTCTTCTTGTTCATGCTATCTGTGATGGTTTATCTGCCCGGTAAGTATACCTGCAGGCCCACGGCCACGTTCAGGCCCGATTCTCCGTTACCCACTGAAATGTCGGCGCTGGTACGGGTGTAGCCAAGAATGCCCTCCAATGCAACATTTTGCGCCACGAAATGGGCATAGCCGGCCCGTAAGCCAAAAACCCCGGAAAACACAGAGTCACCTTCGCTGTCCTCCTCCGAGCTACCGGCGATTCCTGCGATTGCCTCGCCAAACCAGCGGTGGGTAGGGGCCGCTCCTTCAGGGAAGTAATAACGGACAAAGGGGGTGATTCCGTAGCGAAACGTTTCGCCACCGTCGTAGATGTCCAGGCCTAGTTGTAGCTCGGTGCCTACAGCGGCATTATCGCTGAGAAAGTAGCCCGCGCGGGGATTGACGTTCAGAGTAAAGAAATCAGACTTGAAGTTAAAGCCGATGTTACCGATGTTGGCGCCCACGATCCAGTTGCCTTCCTGCACCGCCTGATTCGCTACCGGGGCTGTCGTTTGAGGTGCCCGTTCCCTGATTTCATCTTCTACCTGTGCCGAGGCAGAAAAGGCAGCCAACATGATAAGTACTGAAAGTAGAAATGTTTTTTTCATAGCCTTCTTTGTTGTTAGTAGTTGTACATTAATCCTTGCCAGATTTAAACAAACCTGGTGTTACTCTTAACGCGCATGGGATCAGGTAGTTGCATATTGCGGTAAAGAGGCCGCTCCAGAATTGCCCAAGTGTTTTCGGAAAGAGTGCGGCAGTAACCTTAAAAGGCAGGAATTTGCACTTTCTGCTATAGCGCTCAGTGTTGCGAGGTGCAACTGTCTGATGAAGAAGTCTCTGACGGTAGGGTCGTTTAGCCAGAAGCCTACAGGAAGAGTTAAACAACCAAGCCTACATACCTCACCTCAGTGATTATAAAACCGCTCTTTGGCTTGGTTGGCATTTTACTTTTGTCCACGCGCAGGTCCTGAGGGGGCACGATGTACTGCAGCTCCTGGGTCAGGAAATTAAGCGCGCCTTTCATGGCCTCAATGGTAATCCACTCGCCGGCGCAGCGGTGATTGGTTTCAAAGTCACCGCCTCCCTGGGGGATAAAGTCAAACGGGCTGCCAGACCATCCTTCAAAGCGATCAGGCTTAAACTCGTACGGCTGTGGCCACAGCTCCGGGTCGTGCAGCAGGCCATAAACATCCAGGAGCACCAGCATGCCTTCTTTAAAGCAATAGCCCTTCCAGTCAAAGTCTTTGCGCGGCCGGGCCCCTAAAAAAGGGGTGAAAGGGTATAAGCGCCGCACTTCCTGCACAAAGTTCTGGGCGTAGGTACCGCCGTGGGTCGTTAGTTTCAGGAGTTGCTCCGGGTGCTCGTGCAAGGCCAGGGCGGAAAAAGCCACATAAGTGGCGATGGCAACAATTGGCCGCACCACGTTCATCAGTTCCACCGCGGCTGTTTCGGTATCCAGCAGCTCGTCGTTCTGGTCGCGGAACCAGGCAATCCGGAAAGCAGCCGATGCCTCGGGCACCTCCAGTTTTCCGCTTCTGATGCCTTGTATTACCTGCTGGTTCCATTGCTCAGATTTGCTACGGGCCTTTATGCCACGCCAGTAGCGGGTAGTCACGCCCCCGAAGCCATAGATCATGGCCATGTACTCCTGTGCGCGCTGCCTTACCTCTGTGGGGGCTAAGGGAACCCCGGCCCATTTACAGGCAGCGAGGCAAAACACCTCACTTGCCTCATCTAGCAGTACCACACGCTCCATTTTTTCCCACTTGCGGGCATAGGCGCGCCAGTAGCGCAGCGTCAGGTCGGTCAGGTGCTTTACCCGATCAGGCGACATAAACGACATAAACAGGGCCTTTCGCCGTTGGTGCTCCCCGTCCACCTGCATCTGTATGCCGTTGGTGCCCATCAGGGTTTTCTGCACCCGCTTCGGGATGGCTCCCTTGCGCCAAAAGTAGTTGTTGTCATAAAACAGTTTTGCCGCGTCGGCGCCATGCAGGCACGCCGCTTTTTCGCCCATCAGGCGGGTCTCAAAAATAGCTGTGTTGTACTTTTCTAGTCGGTTCTTTATGTAAGGATACCCCTCGTTTATCAGGCTAATGGCATCGTCCAGTGTGGATTCGTGCGGTATGGTGGTTTGCATAAAAAGTTTGTTTTCAGTTATGTAGATGGGCTGGGTTGCTTTACGATACGGCAGGAGGGGAGTGAGGTTATACAGAAAAACCGAAAGGCCCCGCATCATGCGGGGCCTTTCGGTAAATACTTACGGTATCAAAAATGCTGCACCTGGTTAAGGGGTCACACTAATAGTCACGGATTCTTCTGCGTTGTTGCCCTGTTCGTCAGTGGCTTCAATTGTCATAACGTAAGCACCCTCTTCAGCCTCTGCAGGAAGCGTCACATCCAGGTCGAGGTCTTTCTGGCGGTTATCGTTTAAGAAATCGCTGATATCATCGTCTTCGATTTCGCTGGTAGTGCCAGCAGGAGTTGTTACCCACACCCTAATGTTCTCGAGTCCCTGGTCATCGGTAATGTTTGCCCTAAGCTCTACAACATCGCCGGGGGCAAAGATCGCATTCTCAGCAGGGGAACTAATGGTGATGGTAGGGGCCGTAACATCCAGTTCTACTTCCTCATCGTCATCATCACAGGCAACAAATGCAATACTCAGGAACATAAGGAACAACCAATTTAACTTCTTCATAGCTTGGAAAATTTAAAACAGTGAAAATAAAAGCTTGTTGTATTACAGTATAGGCATATTTTAAGGGATAAGGCCTACAGACACAATACAATACAGCACCTTTAACGGGGGAAGCTGGTTTAGGTTGTGCCTTAAAAAATGATGCAATTTTTTAAGCCCTTGGGCAACGGGCGGTCGCTTATCCGCTAAGAAGTAACGGGTGTTCACAAAAAAGGAGCACCTGGTAAAGGTGCTCCTCTGTGTTCAGCTGAAAAAAAAATTTACTCTTTTGAGGTAGTATAATCCGCTATAATACCGTCGCAGAGCCAGTTGGCCAGGGCCTGCCTGTTATTGGGGATCACAAAACGGCGTTGATCTTTATCGTTTTTTATGTTGCCAAGCTCTACAAACACGGTAGGCGGGTGGCTGTACTTGATCACATACAGGCTGCTGCGGGGTGTTACAGTACCGAAATAATCCCGGTTGGGTTGGTAGCGGTTATACTTGGTGGTGAAAACCTCATGAATGCGTTCGGCCAGCTCCTTACCGGCAGTGCTGTTTTCGTGGTGGTAGAAGAAGACGTCGATGTTCTGCCCTTTGCTGCGGCTATCGATGTGGATGGAGAGCATGCGCTGGTGTGCCCCCTTGTGCTTTTTGGCTAACTGGTTGATGTCGGCTACGCGGGTTCTGAGGCGCTGTACCTGCCCATGTGGCACCGGCTTCCCAAAATAGCTCACCTCGTCGGTGTCCATCTTCAGGATGTTCTCGTCCCGTATCCCGTCATCCGGGTCCTGGATGACCATGTAAACGGTGGCGCCATGCTCCATCAGGCGGCGGGCTAGGCGGATTGTTACATCATAGGCATACTCATCCTCGCTTAGCTCATAGGGGCCATACTTGCCTATAGCACCAGGATCGGGGCCACTGTGGCCGGCCACCAGGTAATACACCGTTCCCTGCAGCTGGCGGTCGATAACCTCTACACGCTCATAATTCTTGCCAAACAAAGGCTCCACGAGTACGGCAGGGGCGGCTTTCTCAACAGGTTTGCTTTCGGGGGCTGCGCCGGCGGTGGACGCTGTCGGCAGGAGGTACGTTCTGCCCACGTATAGGCTGTTGTCCTGCCCCAGTTTTTCCTGGTTCAGGTCTACAAAAGGGCGTAGGTGCTGCGATGGGTCCAAGCCATGGCGACGGAGCAACAGGTAGATGCCATCTCCTTCCTGGGCAACCACTTCAGGGTAGTCTTGGCCGAAAAGGGGATAGGAGCAGAGGGAAAGGGTGAAGAACAGTATAAGTTTTCGCAAGGGTTTTACTTTTAATATTCTACTATCTCTTACGAAACGATAGTACTAAAAATTTTACAGACCTGAAAATATTCGGCTAAAGCAGCTTTAAAGTTATACTTTTTAGGGCACATTTTCTTAACCAGAAGAGCGACAGCAGGATAAAATGCACCAATGTGCAGCGGCAGGAGGAGGGAGGGGCAAAAAAAAAAGCCTCCCCGTACTATACAGGAAGGCTCTGCTGGGTTCATGTGGTGTTTTACTGCGACACAACCTTGATCAAAGTGCCTTTCTCCACAGGGTCTGTCAGCTGCATGCCGTTAAGGATAGCGAATTCATCCAGTCTGTCCTGCTTGATGTTGTTCCGCTGCAGCGCCTGCGACAATGTCATGGGTTGCGGTACCGTGTACAGGCGGATACGCTCCGGCTTGCGGTTTAGTTTGTCTGCCTCGGTCAGCTCCGCAAAGTTCTGCATGGTGTTGGTGAATGTCTGGAAGTAGTTGTTGAAGTCGTCTGCGGTGGTAATGCCCATCAGGCTATAGTTGTTGCCGCCATAGCGGATCAGGTACGTAAGGGTGCGGATAACCTGTTGCTGCTGTTGGGTTTGCTGCTGCTGTGGTTGCTGGTCAGCCACAATGGCCAGGGCAGGCAACCCATTAACCGTGGTGCTTTTGGACTCTACAGGCTGTAGGTTATAAGTCTGTAAGAGGGTTTGTGCTGCGGCCTCCAGTGTTTCACCGGGCACCAGCATCAGGTTCATCATCGCACGGCCATCCTGCGGGGCCATCTGGAAAACTTGCGGGGAGTTTAAATAACCCCAACCTGACGGTATAGGGAACCTGAACTTTAGCTCGGGGTGATAAAAGACGTTGTTCTCCACAAATCCCTGGCGCGGGTCTTCACCATACACCATGCCATCCAGGCGTTTGAGGTAGCTGTTTCGCTCTACCTTGGCAGTGGTTAAGTTCTCTTTCTTTTTCCAGGCTGCGGCAAGCTCGTGCACCCTTTCGTAGCGGTCGGCAGGGTTGGGGTGGGTCGAAAGGAAATTGGGAATCGCGGATCCGCTGCCTTCCTGCTGGCGCTGCAGGGTAAGGAAGAAATCAGCCATCTCGGAAGCGTCGTACCCGATTTTAGTAGAGTATTCTACACCCAACTCATCCGACTCCCGCTCATCATCGCGGCCGAACTTAAGGAACAGCAGCCCCAGGCCCTGCGACAGCTCGTTTCCGAGCTGGGCCAACTGTGGCGACAGCACCATGCCGGCTACCAAGCCTATCTGCGCCAGCGTAGATTTGGACTGTTGCTGCACAGAGTGTCGCGCCGTGATATGGCCGATCTCATGACCCAGTACGCCTGCAAACTGCGCCTCGTTGTTGAAGTGCGCCATAATGCCACGGGTAAAGTAGACGTAACCGCCCGGCAAGGCAAAAGCGTTGATCACGGGAGAGTCAACAATCTTAAATTCATACTTCAGCTCCGGGCGATGCGATACGGCCGCCATGGCCTGTCCTTTTTGCTGTATGAACTGCTGCAAGGCTTTATCTTCGTACAGGCCGAACTGAGCCACTACCGCCGGGTCTGTTTGGGCTCCAAGGGCAATTTCCTGTTCCTCAGACATCAGCACGATGTCTTTTTTGCCCGTTACCGGGTTGGTGGCGCAGGAGTTGAACAGCAGCAGCATAGCGGCTAGTCCTGCGACAAACATATTTTTTTTCATAGTTCTTCGGTTATACATTCTGTAAGGCATCTAAAATGGACGCCTATATAAGAATTATCTGATTTTTAGTAAGAACGGAGCGTAAATTCGTTTAGTTGCGGAAGCAGCAGATAGCCGGAGTCGTTTCGAAGGCAAGCAGCAGATAGGCAAGGCGCGAGCGGGAGAGCCCGCAGGCAAAACCGAAACAGGTGAAGCGCGGTCGGAAGAGCAAAAAGCATGGCGCCTGCACAAAGGGTTGAACCTGTGCAGGCGCCATGCCGTCAAATGAGTCTGTGTGAAGGTTTAAAAATCGAAGAAGTCACTCAGGAAAGATTCTTTTTTCTTGTATGGCTTTTTCTCCCGGCCATACTTGTCGTAGCCTTGCTGCTTGTAATCCGAACCGTAATTCTCTTTCTTGGAGTAATGGTCCGCTGATCGCTCCATGATTTTTTCAAGCTCGCCACGGTCCAGCCAAATTCCGCGGCAGTTTGGGCAGTAGTCAATCTCTACGCCATTTTTATCACTCATTAGGAGCGTTTCATTGCAGTTAGGACATTTCATAAGTATAGTGCTTGGTTAATACCTGAATATATGCAAACAAAAGCATAAGGCCTTTCCTGCAAGACGTAAGCACCGTTGCGCACGACGGACTGTGTCCAGAAGCAAGTTGAAGAGTTCGGATGCCTCGAGCTGCCCGCTGTTCTTGACTTTCTTATTTAACATAAAGTACATTATGAGTGACACTTAAAATAGATGATTATTCATCGAACATTATAAGTCCTATAATTTATATTATGTTAAGTATAGTATTTCTGTACCTGTCTTCAAGCCGCTGTTTTACCGGTCAAGCATCTCCTCTATACTTTACCAGATACTTTAAAACAAAAATGGAGAAGCTTTGCAGCCTCTCCATTTCAAGTAGTTATCTTAAGCCTTAGTTCAGCTTGGCAGAAAGCTTCTCAGCATCAGCCTTACGGCCCAAACGTGTATACACGTTTACCAGGTTCTGGATGGTAGACTTATCCTCTGGCTGCAGCGCGTGAGCTTTCTCGAAGTATGGCAATGACGCCTGATAGTACTTCTTAGCCTCAGCTTCAAGTGCTTTGCCCTTTTTCTGGTATGTGGCATAATCCATTTTAGCGGCTCTGTTGTTTACGTCAGCGCCTCTGTTGTACTCCAGCACACCCAGGTTATAGTATGCGTCAAAGTTGTTCGGATCTGCCTCAATGGCTTTCTTGTACACCTCGCGTGCACCCTCAAAATCTTTCTTGCGCTCCAGCAGGTTTCCTTTTACGGCATACAGGCTGGCGTTTTTAGGGTCTGCGGCAATGGCATTGTCAAGTTTGGCAAGCGCCTCGTCAGCACGGTCGTTCTTCAGGTAATACTTCAGTTCTTCCTGCATCAGGTACACGCTGTTAGGGTGCTCCTTCAAGCCTTCTGACAAAGTAGCCATCACAGCGTCGTCGCTGGCCTCTGTGGCCTGCTGCAGCTGCACTTTCGCCTTGTACACATCCTCCGTCTTGTGGCCCATTTTGATCAGCTCATCGTAGAAACCGATGGCCTGGTCGTACTTGTTGTCAGCTGTTGAGGCATAGGCAGCGTAAAGAACGGCCGTTGTATCCTCCGGGCTGATCTTGTGCGCCAGTTCATACTTCTCAATGGCGTTCGGCCAATCTTGATTGTTATGGAACTCCACCGCCTGGTTCAGTACCTGGCCGTACAGCATTTGCTTGCGCTCCGGTACCTGCTTGGAAAACTCGCCGTTCTGGCCATCCAGCTCCACTGTCTTGTCAAAAGACTCGAGTATAACCATTGGTGTTTTCTCATCCGTCATTTTGCCATAGATCGGGTTGCCGATCATATCCTGCAGGATAACGCCGCGGTAGAACCAGGTTTTCGCTTTATCTTTTGTTTTTTTATGCTCTGTGGCCTTGTTGATGTCCTCCAGTGCTTTATCAAGCGTACCATTCTTATGGTTTAGGACGGCACTGTTCACAGCCGAGTTCTGAGCACTTGCAACCGAAATGGTACCGGCTACTAAGGCTGTCAAAAGTACTTTTTTCATACTTGAATAATGGTTTGGGTTGTTGTTTGCTTAACGTATTATATTCGTAAATAATTCGTTCTTAGAGATTTACGCCTCCTCAGTGGTTTCAGGGTCGATCATGGTGTCTGGCTGCAGCGAGTCTTCCGGCGTAAGCTCGGATTGCTCCAGTACAGCCTCCTCTACCTCTTCCTCGTTCTCTACTTCTACCTTTGCCACTGATGATATCTGGTCGCCATCGTTCAGTTTGATCAAACGCACCCCCTGCGTGGCACGGCCCATTACGCGCAAATCGCTAACGCGCAAGCGGATAGTGATGCCAGAGCGGTTGATGATCATCAGGTCATCAGTGTCCGTTACGCCTTTGATGGCAACAAGTTTTCCTGTTTTCTCAGTAATATTCAGTGTTTTCACACCTTTACCACCGCGGTTCGTAATGCGGTACTCTTCCAGCTGCGATCGCTTTCCATAGCCCTTCTCCGAAACCACCAACAGGTTGGTGCTCTCATTCTCTACACAAACCATACCAACTACCTTGTCATCTGGACCGGCAAGTGTTACGGCGCGCACCCCGGCAGCCGTGCGGCCCATTGGGCGCACCTGTGTTTCGTTAAAGCGAATGGCCCTCCCCGACTCCAGCGCGATTACAATCTCACTATTGCCAGTGGTCAGCTGCACATCCAGCAGGCGGTCTCCGTCGTTGATCGAAATGGCGTTAATGCCATTGGTTCTTGGACGCGAATAGGCTTCCAGAACGGTCTTTTTGATCGTACCCTGCTCAGTGATGAACACCAGGTTGTGGTTGAGTACGTAATCCTGGTTCTTCAGGTCATGCACGTTCAACACGGCACGCACTTTATCATCGCGCTCTATCTGGATCAGGTTCTGGATGGCACGCCCTTTCGTGGTCTTCCCTCCTTCCGGAATCTCGTATACTTTGAGCCAGAACACACGGCCAAATTCTGTGAAGAACAGCATGTGGTGGTGTGTGTTGGCGATGAACAGGTGCTCCGTAAAGTCGCTTTCCTTGGAGGCGGCCACGCCTCTGGAGCCCACGCCGCCACGGCTCTGGCTGCGGTACTCGTTCAGGGAAGTACGCTTAATATACCCTTCGTGCGAAATGGTAATCACCATGTTCTCCTCCGGAATCATGTCCTCGTAGGAGATGTCGCCGGTGCTGGCCTCAATGCTGGTGCGGCGCTCATCGCCGTAACGCTCCCTGATCTCTGTCAGCTCGTCCTTGATGATCTGCATGCGCAGGCTCTCATCGTTCAGGATGGAGTTTAGGTAGTCGATCAGCTTCATGATCTCCTGGTACTCCTGCTGGATCTTGTCGCGCTCCAGTCCGGTGAGGCGCTGCAAACGCATGTCCAATATGGCACGTGCCTGAATCTCAGTAAGCGCGAAACGCTCCATCAAACCGCTGCGGGCAATCTCCGGGTCACGCGAAGAGCGGATCAGGTTGATTACCTCGTCCAGGTTATCGAGCGCGATCAGCAAGCCTTCCAGAATGTGGGCGCGTTTTTGCGCCTCCTCCAGCTCATACTGCGTTCTGCGGATAACTACCTCGTGGCGATGCTCCACAAAGTACTTGATCAGGTCTTTTAGGTTCAGCGTCATCGGGCGGCCTTTTACCAGGGCCACGTTGTTCACGCCAAAAGAAGACTGAAGCGCCGTATACTTGTACAGGTTGTTGAGCACCACGTTCGGAATGGCATCCCGCTTCAGATCGTACACAATACGCAGGCCGTCGCGGTCAGATTCATCGCGCAGGTCAGCAATTCCCTCGATTTTCTTCTCGTTAATGAGGGCGGCTGTTTTCTCGATCAGGGAGGCCTTGTTCACCATGTACGGAATCTCCGTCACGATTATCTGCTCCTTGCCGCTAGGCGTAGTCTCGAAGTTAGCACGGCCTCGCATCAGCACGCGTCCGCGGCCTGTCTCGAAAGCGGCTTTAACGCCGTCGTAGCCGTGGATGATGCCTCCCGTCGGGAAGTCAGGAGCAGTGATAAACTGCATCAGCTCAGCTACTGTGATATCGTTGTTGTCGATGTAGGCCACGATGCCGCTCACCACCTCCCGGAGGTTGTGCGGCGCCATGTTGGTGGCCATGCCCACTGCAATGCCAGACGTGCCGTTGATCAGCAGGTTGGGCAGCTTAGCAGGCATTACGCTCGGCTCTTTGAGCGAGTCGTCGAAGTTAGGTACAAAGTCAACCGTGTTCTTGTCCAGGTCAGCCAACAGCTCGTCTGCGATACGCTTGAGGCGGGCCTCTGTGTAACGCATGGCCGCCGGTGAGTCGCCGTCAATAGAGCCATAGTTACCCTGGCCATCCACCAGCGGGTAGCGCAACGACCAGTCTTGGGCCATACGCACCATAGTGTCGTACACGGAGGAGTCGCCGTGCGGGTGGTACTTACCCAGTACCTCACCAACGATACGGGCCGATTTCTTGTATGGCTTGTTATAAGATACCCCCAGTTCAGACATGCCGTACAGCACGCGGCGGTGCACTGGCTTCAGTCCATCCCGAACATCGGGTAAGGCTCTGGAAATGATAACAGACATTGAGTAGTCGATATACGCACCGCGCATCTCGTCTTCAATGTTGATCGGTATTATTCGTTCGCCTTCTTGCATGATAAAAGGTCTAAAATAATGTAAATGGTTTGTAGAAAGGGCAAGTTAGGCAAAAAGCGCCTTACTGCCTATATAGCTTATTCCTTATTTTTGGCTTTGGAGCGCCCTCCGTGCTGTTTCTCCTGCGACACCTTGTCCAGCTTCTCCCCATACTTTGGGTTTTGTTTTTTCCAGATAGGCTGGCCACGGAACTCCTGGTCACCATGGATGTGCTCCATGCGCACGTGGCAGGAACCGATAGGACAGGCTGGTTTACAAGAAACTAAGGAAGCGGAGAATAGCGCAAGGCCAAGGATGAAAAGCTGTTTTTTGTGTGTCATGGGTTCAATTTAGGAGCGCTTTCGTACATGTAGCGCACGCAAATCCATATCATACAAAAATAAGCATTTTTGCTGACATTCAACAGTATTTTATGACATTATTAGCACTCTGGCAAGTGCCAAAAAGCGCGCTTAAAGCGGGTGGAATCCATTTATGGTGAAGCCGCCATCCACGGCAACGGTCTGGCCGGTAATGTAAGCTGCCGCAGGCAGGCAAAGAAAGGCCACGGCCCCCGCCACATCCTCTGGTTTGCCTACCTGCTGCATCGGCGTGCGGCTGATGACGTTGTTGTAGAACTCCGGGTTCTGCAGCACTGTTTGCGCGAGCGGCGTGCTGATGTACCAGGGCGCGACGGCGTTAACACGGATGCCGTCTTTTGCCCACTCCGCGGCCAGGTTGCGTGTCAGCTGCGTTAAGGCGGCTTTGGTCATGCCGTAGATGCTGCCGGTGCGCACGTGCACCAGCCCGGCCACAGAGGTCACGTGCACAATGTTTCCTTGCTCGGCCTGCTGTAGCAGTGGGTACAGCAGCCTGTTCAACTCAAATGCCGACTGCAGGTTGGTGTGCATGATGAACTCATACTCCTCTGTGGTGTACTCAGCGGTTGGCTTGCGGATGTTGGTACCGGCATTGTTCACTAGAATGTCTAGCAGCCCCCACTCCTGCTGTACCCATGCCGTGAGCGCCTGCCTTCCTTCAGGCTTGCTTACATCTGCCGACAAGATAGACAGCCCTACAGGGTTCTGCTCCTTTAAGCGGTCCATATCTTCCTGCTTGCGGGCCACGGCCAGTACCTCTGCGCCAAGTGCCAGAAATTCTTTCACGGTTGCCTCGCCAATGCCTTTGGAGCCTCCTGTTACCACGGCCTTCTTGCCTGTAAGCAGCCATCTGTTTTGTGCCATTGTATGTTTGTTTAATGTGATTGTATGATGCTCCATTGCACTTGGCCCAGAGCTTATACTTCGATCAATGTTTGTTTACTTTTGCCCTATGATACGGTGCCAGTACGCCAGCAGGTACTGTTGGTCTACCTTGGGGCGGTTGTTCACTTCCTCGAACTGTAGCTCGCCCTGCTCATCCTGCCATACTTTGTAAACGAACACATAGCCGCCGCCGCTCTCCTGCCAGCCATCAAATTTGCCGAAGCGCAGGTCGTTGATCAGCAAGCCGCCGGCACTATCCTGCTCAACGGTGTAGTACCCTTTTGTAATCTCCAGCAGACGCTCCAGCTTAGGGTGTCCACGATAGGGTTCCAGCAGTTCCGCCTGTTGCGGTTCATAGGCATACTCCACCTGTTTGTCAGCATCCAAGAGAGAATAGAATCCATTGTAAAAGCCGCCTTGCCCCTTTGCTGTTACCGACCAGAAGACGGTATTCATGGGCGTTGGTTTGCTGATGTAGGAGGTGTAGCCTATGCCTTTTGCCGTCAAATTGTGCTCGAACACGTTGTTGGCCATACTCTTGCCTGCAAAAGACCAAGCCAGGTACAGTGTGCTAACAACTAAACCGGCATAGTTCAGCAAACGCCGTTTTGGGTTGAGGCGGTTATAAAAGGCCGCTGCTGCTACCAACACCAAAAATGGAACAGTGTAGAGCGGGTCAATGACAAACACATTGTAGAAGGCTACGCCATAGTTGGAGAAAGGCCAGAAAAGTTGGGTGCCCCAGGTGGTGCAGCTGTCGAGAAGGGCGTGCGTCACAAAGCCCAGGAAGAAGAGCAGCGTCCAGTCTCGTGTGGTGGCCGGGTTACTTTTGTAGAGCCGGTGCAGCAGCCAACCAAGTATGGGCGAGGCAACAATGGCAAAAAGGAAAGAGTGAGAAACGGAACGGTGAAAGCTCAATTGCTGCACCGTATCCAGCCAGGGGTTCAGGAGCACATCCAGGTCAGGGATGGTGCCGGCGATCGCTCCCCACAGCATGGCTTTGTTGCCAAGTTTTTTACCTGCCACGGCCTCTCCTACCGAGGCTCCTAAAACGATCTGGGTTAGTGAATCCATCGAAAGATAAATGTAAAAAAGGGACTATCCGGTGCTCTTGCAACTATGCCCGTCCTGTAAAGGTATAAACTAGCTGGCTTGCCGCCAAGGCAAAAACTGAGACGCATACTTTATGAACGAAACGCTTTACCTGGTCCTGGGTATTTTTTTGATCGGCTTGGGGATTTATGATTTGCTGTATACCACGTTTGCCCCACGGGGCGCCGGTTTGATAAGCGGCCTTCTGTCCACGTTCATATGGCGGCTGTTCCTGGGGGCAAGCAACCTGTTTAAAACGCGTAAAGCACTAGCTGGGGCCGGTATCATCATCATCGTCACCACTATTCTCACTTGGGTGTTCATGCTTTGGGGTGGCTATACGCTGCTGTATTTCTCCGATGCTAGAGCTGTTGTTGACAGTACTACAAGTGTGCCGGCCAATGGCTGGGATAGGGTATACTTTACGGGTTATACGCTGTCTACCTTGGGAAATGGTGACTTCAAGGGAGGCACGGAGTCCTGGCGCATTTTTACGGCGTTTATCTCTTTTACAGGACTTGTCTTCATTACAATTGCCATATCCTACATGGTGCCGATCATCACAGCTGTAACCGAGCGCAGGTCGCTAAGTATCCGCATTGCCTCCATAGGGAACAGCCCGCAGCAAATGCTGCTGAACAGCTGGAACGGGAAAGACTTCAAGGCCTTGGAGCAGCACCTGGGTGGGTTGGCGCAACCAGTGGCCAAACAGGGGCAGCTGCACCTGGCCTACCCCTTGTTGCATTACTTCTTCCACTCCGAAAGATCGGTTGCATTGTTGCCCAACCTCGTGGCGCTAGACGAGGCCCTTACTATCCTGCTCCTGTATGTGCCCAAAGACAAGCGCCCTTCAGAGCAGACGCTGATCCCCATCCGCCATGCCATCACCACGTTTCTAGAATCGCTTACCACCATTACCCCCACCCCCGATTCCCTGGATAAGCCGCATTTAGGAATAGAGCAGCTGGAAGAATGCCAGATTCCGATACAATTGCCAGAGGAAGATTTGCTGGAGCAGTTGAGCAAGCGGCGTCAGTTTCTGAACGCGATGCTGAAATATGTGGGGTGGCACTGGGAGGAGATCGCTAATCCTAAGTTCAACACGGACCTCGATCTGTCCAAGGTCCGTTAACCATAAGCGCCCCGGCAGGTGTAATTGCCGGGGCGCTTATGGTTAACGGACTTGATTAATGCAAAATCTTAGTTCGTTTGAACTCCTTTGTCCTGTCAAACAAATACCGGTAGGTAGCGTGGGTCTTATAGATCCTTCCCCCAATTTGCTCCACCACCTTCATCATTTTTGGGTTAAAATCGCCAATCCAGTTCATCTGCAGGTCCTGGTAAGGGATTCTTGGGTTGTTGATGACCTTCTTGCCTGCCGCCACGATCATGGCTGCCTCCACGCCTTTGCCCTGGTGCTCCGGCGTGATGCCGAATACAATTCCATACATGGTTTTGCAGGCGCCTCTCCAGCGGTGGAACAGGAACTTCAGCTTGCCCAGGAGGTCTAGCTTCCCGTTGGCGTACTTAAACAGCTGGTTAAGTTCCGGTATGGCAATAAAGAAACCAACAGGCTCACCCTCATAGAAGGCAAACCACATGATGCGCTCGTCCAGGATAGGCTTTAACTGGTTCATGATGGCCGTAGCCTGCGCCTCGCCCATGGGCTTTACCCCTTCGTGCTTGGCCCAGCCTTTGTTGTAAACATCGCGGAAATAGCCGGTGTAGGCACCAAGCTCCTTTTTGTTCAAGTGCCTGAAGCTGTAGCGGGGGTCGCCAAGGATGCGCTGTGCTTTCTCGTGGTATTCCGGAGGCAGCTCGTCGTGTACGGTGCGGTAGTAAGTATACTGCCTGAAGTACAGCTGAAAGCCATAGTTCTCCAGCAGCTGCTGGTAATAGGGGAAGTTGTACGGCATGCAGTAAGTCGGCTGGTAGAAGCCGTCGATCAACACACCCCACCACTTGTCGCGCTCCCCAAAGTTGATGGGGCCGTCCATGGCCTCCATGCCGCGTTCCTTCAGCCACTCGCGGCAGGCATCCAGCAGCATGTTGGCTGCCGCCTGGTCGTTTATGCAGTCAAAGAAGCCCATACCGCCAGTGGGTTGGTCGTTGGCGTTGGCTGTGCGTTTGTTAATGAAGGCCGCCACCCTTCCAATCGATTTTCCCGAGCTATCCTGCAAGATCCACCGAATGGCCTCGCCGTCGCGCAGCAGCTTGTTTTTTTTGGGGTCGAAGACGTTGTTTACATCTTTGTCCAGCGGGCGGATATAGTTGGGGTCGTTCTTATACATCCGCACCTGCAGCATCAGGAACTCCTGCGCAAGCTCGGGTGTGTTCACCTCTATCAGTTTCATAGTATGCGTTGAATAGGAAATGCTAAATAAACTATAATCCGCAAAAAAAGGAAGTATAAAGTCTAAAGCGCCCCTGAGGCAGCTTCGGGAAAAGCGGAAAACTTGAAATAAAAAAAGCCTCCAGATTTCTCTGAAGGCTTCCTCTATAAGAGCCCCCTGCCGGGATCGAACCAGCGACCTACTGATTACAAGTCAGTTGCTCTACCAGCTGAGCTAAGGAGGCTTGTACTTATGTTTACCAGTGAAGCAGATGCAGTACAATCATTTGCTTTTGGAGTTGAGCCCCCTGCCGGGATCGAACCAGCGACCTACTGATTACAAGTCAGTTGCTCTACCAGCTGAGCTAAGGAGGCTTAACCTTTTTTGTTGTGCTTTATTGTGTTAAAGCGTTGCAAAGGTATGTTTAAGATTTTATTCTGCAAATAACTGGTTCAAAAATTTCTCCTGGCTTATTCTAAAAATCTGAAAGCCAGGAGAAAAAATTTTAGCCTCTGAAGGCGTCGAGCTGGTGTTGCAGGTTAGCAATGCGCTTTTGGGCATCGGCAATGCGGCCCTCATACTCTTCGCGCAGCTTATCGGCGTTCTTGGAGCGGGCAAAAAACTCGATGTTGGTGCGAAGCGTTTGGATATCATTCTGCAGTTGGGCAATCTCGCGGCGCAGCGTTGTCTCGCGCTGGTGCAGTTTCTGGCCTGCATCCGGGCTGTGCTTGATGCGTTCTACCTGCAGCTTCACCAGCAGGTCCGTGCGCTCCTCCGGGTTTAGGTCCGGAACGCGCTCCAGGTACTTCTCCATTAGCTGGATAAATTTATCCTCTGCCTTGGGGCTGGTGCGCTTGCTGCCCTTGTCGGTTCCGCGCCACTGCTGCACAAAGCTGTTGAACTCTTCCACAGACCCCACAGCATTTGGCTGCGAGAGCTTGTCGGCTACCTTGTCGCAGATCTCCATCTTCTCTGCGGAGAGCTTTTCCAACTCGGCGGAGCGCTGCTGCTCCTGCGCCTGCTTGCGGTCAAAGAACTCGTTGCAGGCCGTGCGGAAGCGCTGCCAGATCTTATCGGAGTACTTGTCTGGCACGCGGCCAATGGTTTTCCATTTCTTTTGCAGCTGTATCAGTTTCTCTTTGGTGCTGGCCCAGTCGGTGCTGTCTTTCAGACTCTCAGCTTCTTCGCATAACTGGGTCTTTAGCTGCAGGTTTTGCATCTTCTGCTCGTCCAAAGCCTTAAAGAACTGGTTCTTGCGCAGGAAAAAGGCCTTATAGTTACCCCAAAAAGCTTTGTTCACCTCTTCGGCGTTTTCCTTGGGCACCAGTCCGGCTTTGTCCCACTCCTCTTTCAGCTTCTGTATTTCGTCTGTTTTGTCGCGCCACTCGTTGATGCGGTCGGTGTTGAAGGCGGAAAACTCCTGCAAGCGCTCCAGCAGACCTCGCTTCACCACAAGGTTTTGCTGCTCACGTGTAGTACGCTCTTCATGGTAAGCACGCCGGCGCTCATGCACCCGCTCGGAGGCCTGCGTAAATTGCTCCCAGATCGGGTCACGCTGGTCGTTGGGTACCGGCCCGATGTTTTTCCACTCCTCGTGCAGGTGGCGTAGCTCCTGCAGCGCCTTGTTGATGCTCGGCTCCTGTTGCAGCGCCTGGGCCCGTTCGATGAGTTGCAGCTTGGCCTCCAGGTTACGGCGGCGGTCCAGCTCCTTCATCTCGAAGAACATGCTGCGGTTGTTATAGAAGATATCGAGCAGCGCATGGTAAGAGTCCCACAGCTCCTGCGCCTCACCGGCCGGCACCGGACCGATAGAGCGCCACTCTGCCTGCAGTTTCTTCAGCTCATCTCCGCTGTTCTTTGTCTCGGCAGACTCTACTAGCTCGCGCAGGCGGCTTAGCAGTTCCCTCTTGCGCTGCAGGTTGTTTTGGCGTTGCTCCTCCTGGTTCTGGCGCTGCTGGTAACGTGACTCGCGGTAAGCTGACAACAACTTCTCCAGGTCCTGGTGCTCACGAGAGGTATGGTAATCGAAGTCTTCCTCGGTGCCCCCCTCCTCTTTGAACTTATTCAGTGCTTCTTGGCGCTCAGCCTGGAACTTTAAATCATACTGACGGTGAATTTCATTTATGGTGCGGTACTTCCGGATCGCATCGTTGCCTTTTAGAACATTGGTGAGTTGCTGGCGGAGCTCTTCCAGTGAGAGTTGGCTGTAATCGGTGTGGTCTTCCTCCTCTTCCTCTTCCTCCTCGTGGTGCTCGTGCGCCGTCGCGGAAGCGGCGGCAGGTGTCTCCGCAACATCTGTCACCCCGGTGTTAGCTTCGGCAAAGGTCTCAGTGATGCTTTCGGAAGCCTCTGATTCCTGCGTTGTGGCCAGCTCCGGCTCTACCTCCGGCTGTTCTTCCTTCGGTACACCCTGCCCGGTGTCGGCCGCGTTCTCTTCTGTTGGTTTTTGCGTTTGCGAAACCGTCTTTTGTTCATCGGCAGCAGCCTGGTTCTCTGGTTTGTTAGCCTCAGCTCCGGTGGTGTCCATATGCTCTTTGTCAGTTGTCATTTCTGAATTGTTAGGTACAACGTTTAAGCGTGTTAATTCAGGCGCGGGTCGTCCGGGTAGTTGCTCAGCACCTTAAACTTTCCGCCCATCTGCCGAAGGATGCTTCGCCAGAGGGTTTCTGTATCCAAAGTAAATAATTTATTTGCAGCATTGTTGTTCACGATCCAAACATTTTTATCTATCTCCTCCTGCAGTTGGCCCGGTGTCCAGCCGGAGTAGCCCAGAAAGAATTTTATGTCATCCTGCTGCACCAGCCCAGTCTCGATCATGGTGCGTAACGATTCAAAATCGCCACCCCAGTAGAGGTTGTCATTCAGTTTAACAGCTTCCGGAAGGCCTGCCAGGCGGTGTACGTAGTGGAGCGTGTTGTACTGCACCGGACCGCCTATGCCCAGCACCATATCAAACTTATCGTCGAACACGTCCAGCACATCCGACAGGTGCAGGTTCGACGCCCGGTTCAGCACCAACCCAAAGGAGCCTTCTTCTTCGTGGCTGCAAAGCAGTATCACGCTACGCTCGAAGTTCGGGTCGCCCAGGTATGGTTCAGATATCAGGATGCTTCCGCTCTGTGGTTTTATCGTCTTGCTTTCTGCCATCATTCTTTCATCACGTTTCTTGTTTTACCGTTGACAGCATAGCGCCCTTTGCTAATTGCAAATTAACATATAAAAATAACCATCATTTGTTAATTACGCAAACAGACCGATATAGTATCAAAAAGGCATCCTATGCACGGTATTTTTCAAGCTATACTGTTATCCTGCCAATACAGTTGGCTTCAGCACCTTTGTTTCAGGTTTTATGCTGCAGGCCTCCAAGGTATGTAAGGCATACGTGCAAGGCAGTCTGTTGCATGATGGCCGCACATTTAGTTTAGCCTCAGCAGATATTTTTATAATTTTGAACAAAACAACCAAGCTTATGGCTCTGACACATAATATTGCCGATATCCGGGTAAACTACATGAAGCACGCACTGACAGAGGCCTCTGTTGCTGCCGCCCCTATCGATCAGTTTAAAACGTGGCTGCAGGAGGCCATCGAGGCGCAGGTGGAGGAGCCAACGGCGCTGGTGCTCTCCACCGTGGATGCAGCAGGCAAGCCATCTGCCCGCGTGGTGCTGCTGAAAGGGGTAGACGAGCAGGGCTTCAGTTTTTACACCAACTATGCCAGCCGCAAAGGCCAAGAGCTGGCGCAGAACCCGCATGCCTCCCTCACCTTTTTCTGGCCTGCCCTGGAGCGGCAGGTGCGGATTGAGGGGAAGGTAGAGAAGGTGCAGCCGGAGGAGTCGGAGAAATATTTCCATAGCCGCCCAAAAGGCAGCCAGATCGGGGCCTGGGCCTCGCCGCAGAGCCAGGTGATCGCCTCCAGAGAGGTGCTGGAGCAGCGTGAGAAAGAGCTGAGCGAGCAGTATGCCGACGCCGAGCTGCTGCCAAGGCCGGAGCATTGGGGCGGCTACCGCCTGGTGCCGGATTACCTGGAGTTCTGGCAGGGCCGGCCAAGTCGCCTGCACGACCGTATCGTGTATGAATTGGAGGGAGAACGCTGGCAGATCAAGCGCCTGGCTCCCTAAAATCGCATTGGGTGTCACCGCACCATGATGCTCTTTACTTATACTTTGTAATCACAATTAATGGCTGAGATACTTCCACTGCGCGCCTGGCGCTATAACGACGACCTGAACGACAAGATAGATCAACTGACCTCCCCGCTTTTCGATGTGGTATCAGCAAAGCAGCGGGATGCCTTGTACCAGAACCCCTTGAACAGTATCCACCTGTCGGTGCCGCGCGGGGACTACCCGGCACCGGATGCGGCCACGTTGCTGCAGAAGTGGAAGGAAAGCGGCATTTTGCTGCAGGACGGCCTGCCCGGCATCTATGTCTATTATCAATATTTCCGGCTGCCGGGCAATGAGAAAGAGTATGTGCGCAAAGGCTTTATCTGCAACATAAAAGCATATGACTGGCATGAGCAGGTGTTGCTGCGCCACGAAAACACCATCCCCAGCGCCGTGAACGACCGCATCGAGCTGCTGGAGGAGACGCTGCTGAACGTGAGCCCGACCCATGGCCTGTATACCGATCCGGAGTTTTTGCTGGAGCCCTACATGGACGAGAGCATCCGTACGCCAATCTACGAAACGGAGGATTACCAGGGGGTGCGCGATGTGCTGGCCGTAATCCACGACCATGAGGTGATACAGCTGTTCGTGCAGACGCTGGCCCAAAAGCAGATCCTGCTGGCCGACGGCCACCACCGCTACGAAGGCTCGTTGTTTTACCGGCGCAAAATGATGGCCCAGAATCCAAGCCACACCGGCCTGGAGCCTTACAACTACCACCTGATGTACCTGACGAACTCGGAGCACGACGACCTGCGCATCCTGCCAACGCACCGCCTGCTGAAAGAGCTTCCCATCTCCGATGAGGCATTTTTGGAGCGGTTGCAGGAATACTTTACCGTTACACCGAAGGAAGACCCCTACGAGTTGAATGAAGTGATTGTGGGCAAGCCCTGGGCCTTTGGTCTGTACCTGAACGGCAACGCCTATAAACTGCGCCTCAAGCCGGAGGTGCACCAAAGCATAGACTGGAATTTTCCGGAGGAGGTGAAGCAGCTGGACCTGACGGTGATGCACTACTTTATTTTTGAAAAGATTTTGGGTATTTACCGACAGGAGCAGCGCGATTACAAAGGCCTTAGCTACGAGCGCAACTTCACGGCCTGCATCCGGAAGGTGGATAAGGGAGAGGCGCACCTGGCCCTGATCACCAACGAGATTTCGATGGAGCAGGTGAAACGCGTGTGCAACAGCGGCGCGGTGATGCCGCAGAAGTCGACTTTCTTCTACCCAAAAGTTATCTGTGGATTTTTATTTAGCTCGATCAAAGAAGATGAATTTACAACGGCCGCTGCTGCTTGCCTCTAACTCCCCCCGCCGCAAAGAGCTGCTCACCAGCCTTGGCCTGAAGTATGAGGTGCTGGTAAAGGAGGTGCAGGAGGATTTTCCAGCCCATTTAAAGCGGGAGGAGATCGCGGAATACCTGGCCTCGCACAAAGCAGCCGCTTATACTTCCGACATCACGGATGAAGCGCTGATTACGGCTGATACCATTGTTTGCCTGGGCGATCGCGTGCTGAACAAGCCTGCTGACTATGCGGAGGCAAAAGAGATGCTGGAGGCGCTTTCGGGCACACACAACGAGGTGATTACGGGTGTCTGCATTCTTACGCGGGAGCAGAAAGCGGTTTTCCACGATACCACCAAAGTATACTTCAAGCAGCTCTCGGAGGCGGAGATCGATCATTACATCACGCATTACAAACCCTATGACAAGGCAGGTGCCTACGGCATCCAGGAGTGGATCGGTATGATCGGCATTGAGCGCATTGAGGGTTCTTATTTTAACGTGGTGGGGCTGCCGGTGCAGAAGCTGTATGCCAAGCTGGAGGAGCTGGGGATAGTGGCAGCAGGCTGATTATTGTTTTCGCCCTGTTGACTTGATACCCTATACTTCGACTACTAATAAAGTCGAAATGGCTACCTTTGCAAAAATTTATACTTCTGATCTTTTGAAAGTATAAACAACCAGCATTCATCAATTAGCAACCAAGATGTCAATTATTAAATTATACTTGGCTCCGGGCAAGGAGCATTCTTTAAAGCGCCAGCACCCCTGGGTGTTCTCCGGAGCCATCAGAAAAGCAGACGGCGAGCCGGCAGAAGGCGACGTGGTGGAAGTATACTCCAGCAAGCGCGAGTTTCTGGGAATGGGCCATTACGCCCCGGGCTCTATTGCCGTGCGTATTTTTTCGTTTGAGCAGGTGGAGCCGGACTATACTTTCTGGAAAGGCAAAGTACAGAAAGCTTACGAGTACCGCCAGCGCCTCGGCCTGGTCGATAACCCTAACACCAACGTGTACCGCCTGGTGTATGCCGAGGGCGATGGCGTGCCGGGCCTGATCGTGGACTTCTACAAAGACACGGCGGTAGTGCAGACGCACACGGTAGGCATGTACAGCGTGCGCGCGCATGTGGCGCAGGCGCTGCAGGAGATTTATGGCGACAGACTGCGCGCGGTGTACGACAAGAGCGCCGAATCGCTGCCACCCAAGGCGCCGGTGCAGGCGCAGAACGGCTACCTCTACGGGCAGTCGGAAGGCGGTGTGGTGGTGACAGAGAACGGCAACCAATTTTTCATTGACTGGGAAACCGGCCAGAAAACAGGCTTTTTCATTGACCAGCGCGAGAACCGCGACCTGCTGGCACGCTACGTGAAGAATAAATCAGTGCTGAACACCTTCTGCTACACCGGTGGCTTCTCGGTGTACGCGCTGAATGCCGGCGCCACCGAGGTGCACTCTGTGGATGTGTCGAAAAAGGCGATTGAGCTGACGGTGAAGAACGGAGAGCTGAGCCAGGCGCCGGAGAAGCACGAGGCTTTTGCCGTAGATACCTTTGAGTTCCTGAAAGGTAAAGAAGACCGCTATGACGTGATCGTGCTGGACCCGCCGGCCTTTGCCAAGAGCCAGAATGTGCGCCACAATGCCCTGATGGGCTACAAGCGCCTCAATGCCGAGGCCATGAAAAAAATAAAGCCGGGTGGAATCCTGTTTACCTTTTCCTGCTCGCAGGTGGTAGACAAGTACCTGTTCAACAACACGGTTATGGCGGCCGCCATTGAGGCTGGCAGAAATATCAAGATCATGCACCACTTGTCGCAGCCGGCCGATCACCCTATCTCTATCTTCCATCCGGAGGGCGAGTACCTAAAAGGGCTGGTGCTGTTTGTGGAGTAAAACCGTATGTATAAGAGCAGAAAAGCCGGAGCTATACTAGTAGCTCCGGCTTTTCTGCTTTCAAGTTAACGACGAGCAATCGTCAACGAATAACGAAGCTCCCTTCCGGCAAGTCGACGGGCAACTCCATCCGGATACGCCACTCCTTTGGATAGTAATTGTTCATGCGGTTGCCGATCTGCTTGGCCCATCCCAGCGGCAGGTCCTTGTACTGCAGCAGTAGCCAGTCGTTACCATTCGAGCCGAGGCTGATGTCTTCTTTCCTTAGATAGCGTAGCGCCTGCTCCAGGTCCAACTCGGCTATTTGAAAGGCTGCCATGTTGAGGTGTTGCGAGAGTGCCAGGCCCTGGAGTGGTTTTAGCTTTTTGCCCTTCACTTCCGCTAGCTCTGTGCCCGCATATAGCACGTACAGGTGCTGATACACTTCATCGGCAGCTTCAAACAGGTTTTGTGGTATGGCAGAAATCACTTCTCCGTACTGAAGGAACGCATACTGCTCCGGCTGCTGCAGCCAATCCGCCACCAAAGCCTGCTCTTTTTTGCCGGCTATGCTTAATTTATACTTCTTCTTTTTGCTTTTGCCGTGGCTGATGGGTTGCTCCTCACCTGCTTTTCTGACCACGGCCATAAAGAAGCCTTCGCCCTGCACGCGGTGCGGGTAAAAACGATACCCCTCTACCCCTTTTAACTTCGTGGGCACTACACCCCATTCCGGCTGTAGCTGCAAGCTTATACTTTGGGCTCCCTCCTGCTCCGCAAGCCAGGCTATGTTTTCCTCGTTCTCCTGCTCATTCCAGGTGCAGGTGCTGTAGATCAGCACACCACCCGGTTTCAGCGCTTCCCACACATCCATCAGGATGCGCTGCTGGCGCTGGGTACACAGGTTCACATTCTCCTCCGACCATTCTCCCACTGCCTGCGGGTCTTTGCGGAACATGCCCTCGCCGCTGCAAGGGGCATCCACCACCATCACATCAAAAAAGTCGGGTAGCCTGCCAAAATCGCGCGGGTCGTTGCTGGTGACGAGCACGTTGCCGCTGCCCCACTTTGTTACGTTCTCGGCAAGTATGGAGGCTCTGC
Source organism: Pontibacter litorisediminis (assembly GCF_029360645.1). Lineage (GTDB taxonomy): Bacteria > Bacteroidota > Bacteroidia > Cytophagales > Hymenobacteraceae > Pontibacter > Pontibacter litorisediminis. Next base: position 257,241 of record NZ_JARDUA010000001.1, read on the forward strand.
TCCGGATTACCTCATTCGAAACAAGCAGGCTGTCTGGTGAGATCAGGCTCGCTAAATGAGTAGATTTCCCACCTGGGGCGCCGCAGAGATCCAGTACCTGTAGCGGCTCCTCCAAGCTAACCACCTGCCGCAGGGCCTGCTCCACAAACATCGAGCTTGCCTCCTGCACGTAATAAGCGCCGGCATGAATAGCGGGATCTAAGGTGAACAGTGGGCGCTCGGGCAGGTAATAACCAGTTTCGGTCCAAGGCACAGGCTGTAAGCCCGCGGCTGCTGTGGCCTTTGCCTTATTCAGGCGGATGCTTACGGGAGGAGTTTGCTGCAGGGCTTTCAAAAACAGGGGGTACTCCTCCTGGCCCAGCAGGCGCTGCATGCGCTCGGTAAAAGAAACGGGAAATGACATAAGGGCAAAGGTACGGCTAAATTGCAGGTTCTGAAAGTTAGGTTACTGCCGCTTCGCCACCAGTTGCAGGTATTCCTGCACTATGGGGACGTCGGCAGGGCACCAGGAGTAGCGCATCAGTTCATCAGGCAGTGCCCAGTGGTAAGCGCGGTGCTCCTGCAGGTAAATGTCGCCGCCGTTGTAACGGCAACGGTATGGGATTAGCTCGATCATGCGCCCCGGGTATTGGTGCAAGGCGGGCTGAAGGCGCTGAAATGGCTGTACTGCAATATGTAGCTCTTCCTGAATCTCCCGCACGAGGCACTCGGTTTCGGTTTCCCTGGGCTCCAGTTTTCCGCCAGGAAACTCCCAAAGCAGCGCCTCGCGCATGTGCTCGCTGCGTTGGGTCAGCAGTACCCGCCCCTGCTGCTCCACAAGGGCGCAAACTACTTTGATTATGTTTTCAGGCTTCATCAGTTTGCTTGTGTAACTATACTTAAGGTAATCTAATTGAAGGAGTTTACAGTGCGGGAACAGGCTTTTAGGAGCCGAACAGCAGCACTGACTCATACTTATAAAATAAGTAGCCGATTAGGGTCGGGATGAAGATGTTGGCCAGGTGCGGCAGGTCCTGATACGTAAGCCCGAAGTAGACCACCTGCACCAGAAATATGTGATAAGATGCCTTGCCGAGCTCCGCTAATACGCGAAGCGGGATAAAATTGGAGAAGTTGGGTAGAAAATTTACACACAGCCACACCAGTAACGCCGCATAGCCAAAGGTCAGGAGCTGCTGCGTTTTCCACTCTGGCCTGATGACCTGTTTCATGTCCACAGCACCATAGAGCAGCAAGTATAACGCTGCGGCTGCCATCGCCCCTAAAACGGTAAACGATAGAATGTGCCACCAGCGGACAGGTGCCCACACCAGCCTGGATAGCCATAGGCCGAAAGCAAGTGCCGAGAAGTACCTGGCAAAGGCAGCATCGTAGAGGTAAGGGTTATCGTTGAAGTAGCTGAAATGCGCCGCCCATACCTGGAAAGCCACCTCCAGCAGCACCAGCAGGGACGTGGTAAGTATAGGCCGTCGGCTAAACCCATAGCCAATGATGGGCAGCAGCAGCACCGACTGCAGCAGCATGGTGATAAAATAATTTCCCGGCCCGGTTACCGGCAGCACACCTATCCACGTATAGCCGCTAAACTCCAGCACCTTCTCCCCTTTTAGCCACTCCCAAAGCAGCCCGGCAAGTATAGAAAGCAGGAAGATGAGGATGAAGGGCACAAAAATACGCGCAGCCTTCTTTGTAAAGTATTTGCGCGTGTACAACTGCTGGAGGTGCTGTGTCTTATGGCGGGTGGAAAGGCCCAGGTTCAGCCCCATCACCACCAGGAAAAGCGGCACCGCCTGCCAGATGTGGTAAATGGCGTAGCTTTTTTCCAGCTCCGCCCGGGTGAGTGAGTGCAGCAGCAGTACAGCTACTATAGCGAGCCCTTTCACTACGTCAATCTGCTGTAAGTGCTGCTTCATGTATAAGTGGTATGCATGATGTTAAAGGAGAGCTGCTTTTGCCTCTTCTCTTGTAAAATAACGGATATTTATATCCCTAAGGCCCCTTGTCAAGTATAAGAAATTGTACAGTATAAAGTTAGGTATATGCCGATAAGCCTAAACTATAAGTTCCTGATCGTGATTTCCAGCATACTTGCCCTATGTTCGCTGACCCTGAATATGGCATTGTTTCACCTGTTGTGGCTGCCGCACGAGCAATTGCCGCTCTGGGGGCAGCAAAGTATGGCCACGCACCTGTTTGCCTATAGCACGGTGGCTGGGTTCGTACTAGGGTGGGCAGCTACCAGGGCAACACGCTGGGCCCTGCGAAACCGAAGGGTGTTGCCGCTGCACTGGCACCTCAAGAGTCAGACGCTTATCGACAGACTGCCCTCCAGAACGTTTAACAGGGCCTTTATGTTTGCTCTGGCCGGGTTCTCCATCGCCAGCATCCTGGTCCTCCTCCTAAGCCTGCTGCAGCTGAACTACGTGCCCTTCTTTGAGTTTCAGCAGCTCTCCATCATTTACAGTGTCTGCCTGGCTGGGGCAATAACGTGCATGGCCGTTTACCGGGCCCTCGGCGACCGGATCATGAGCCACTCCAAAGTATAAAAGGCACACCGTTACCAGGAGTGCCTTTTATACTTTGGAGTGGCTGCTATTTAAACTTTTCCTTCAGGATCTCAAATTCCACAGTTGGGGAGATGCGCTCGTAGAGGATGTGGTACACGGCCTTAGTAATAGGCATGTCTACTTGCAATTTTTTGTTGAGCTCATGGATGCTCTGTACGGCATAATATCCTTCGGCCACCATGTTCATCTCCACCTGCGCAGACTTCACCGTATAGCCTCGGCCGATCATGTTCCCGAATGTGCGGTTGCGGCTGAACTGCGAATAAGCCGTCACCAGCAAATCCCCTAGGTAGGCAGAGCCGCTCAGGGCACGGTGCATGGGCATGATGGCATCCAGGAAGCGCTCGATCTCAAACATAGCATTAGATACCAGCACCGCCTGAAAGTTGTCGCCGTAGTTCTGGCCACGTGCTATGCCACAGGCCAGGGCAATGATATTTTTCATGACGGCGCAGTACTCAATGCCATCCAAGTCGTCCAATGGGTTGGCCTTGACGTAGCGGTTCCGAAGCATTTCGCAGAAGCGCTCGGCAGTGGTCAGGTTATGTGAGCCAATGGTCAGGTAAGACTGCTTCTCCAGGGCCACCTCTTCGGCATGGCATGGGCCTGCGATCACCAGCAGGTGTTCTTCCGGCACATCATACTTCTGTCGCACAAAGTCCGTGATCAGCACATTCTCCTTCGGGATCATTCCCTTGATGGCCGAGATTACCACTTTACCCTGGAAAGCGTTGCGCGGTAAATCGGCAAGTGCCAGCTGCACGAATGCGGCTGGCACTGCCAGTATCACCCAATCCGAAGAAGCCACAACGGCTCGTATGTCTGTGGATGGTTTAACGTAGGTCAGGTCAAACGACACCTGGCTGAGGTAGCGCGGGTTGTGTTTGAAATTAATAAGGTGCTGCACATCGTTTTCGTTGCGCATCCACCAGTTTACTTCTGATTTGTTCTCTGAGAGGATTTTCACCAGGGCCGTTGCCCAGCTTCCGCCTCCCAGTACTGCTACTTTTTCCAATGTTGTTAATTATCTTTTGTCTCTGCGGCGATTGCCTGCTTGTTGAGCGACTTTTCGTCCTTCACCGCCACCTTAGCTCCATTTTCCAGCGTTTTCGATACAGCACTAAACGGACCGGAAACCACTTTTTGCCCGGACTCTATGCCGCTCAGGATCTCGATGTTCTCAAAGTCGCTGATGCCGGTTTTCACTTTAACGGTTTTCACCGTGTTGGTGCCTTCCTCATACACAAAAATAACCTCGTCTACCTGGGCCGGAGCAGGCGCCTGCTCTGGCTGCTGGCCTTGCGGGCCGTTCTGCTCCCCTTCTTCCTCTTTTGCCTTCTTGTCGCCTTGTGGTTTAGCGGAACGGGTGGTTACCGCTGACAAAGGTACAGATAAAACATTGGATTTACGCTCCGTGATGATGTCTACAGAGGCCGTCATGCCTGGTCGGAACGGGCGTGCCGTAACGCCGCGTAAATGATCGTAAGAGTCGTTGAGCAGGCGGATGCGCACCTCAAACTCTGTTACGGCCTCCAGCGTGGTGGCGTCTTTTGCCGTGTTGGCGATTGCCGTTACAATGCCTTTGAATTTCTCGTCGCGGCTGGCGTAAGAGTCCACCTCCACCTCTACCGAGTCTCCGAGTGTCACGCGGATGATGTCGTTCTCGTTCACGTTTACGCGTACCTCCATGTTGTTCAGGTTGGCGATGCGCATGATCTCGGTACCGGCCATCTGCGAGGTACCTACCACGCGCTCGCCCTGCTCCACATTCAGTTTCGATACCGTGCCGCTCACAGGGGCGTAGATGGTTGTTTTGTTCAGGTTCTCGCGGGCGTCCTTCAAAGAGGCGATGGCGTTCTGTACGTTAAACTCAGAGGCTCGTACGCTCTGGCGCGCCGATTCCACCTCTGCCTTGGTAGCCATGAAGTTAGACTCTATCTGCTGCCACTCTGCCTGGGAGATAACCTTCTGCTCGTACAGGGGCTTGTTACGCTGGTAGTTTTGCTCCACCTGCGCATAGTTCGCCTGAGCCTGCGACAGTCTTGCTTTTGCCTGCGCCAGGTTGGCGCGCTGGGTGTTCACCATCGCCTGCTGGGCATCCACCAACGACTGGTAGTTATCCGGGCGTATGCGTAGCAGCAGCTGGCCTTTCACCACCGAGTCGCCCTCCTCTACATTCAGCTCAATAATCTCCCCCGAAACGTCCGGGCTTATCTTTACCTCTGTCTCCGGCTGCACCTTGCCTGAGGCACTTACCTTCTCTACGATATCAGCGGGTTTGGCCTCGGCCAGCACTACTTCTGTGCCTTCATCTTTGCCTAACCAGCCGGCACTTTTAGCTACTACAATAATTATTACCAATAATACCAGCACGCCGATCAGGATGGGGATCAGCCTTGATTTTTTCTTCGCCATAGTTGTGTTAGAAAGAGATGTCCTTGCCCTGGTAGAAGTCCAGAACTTTTAGTTTAAAGATGTAGTCATACTTCGCCTGCAGCAACTCCGACTGCGCGCTGCGGAAGGTGTTGGCCACAATAACATACTCCACAGAGTTGATGATACCGGAGTTCAGCCTCAGCTCGGCGTTGCGCACGTTGCGCTCTGCGGCTCTTACCTGCTCCCTGGCTGCCACGTAGCGGCGCAAAGCGGCCACGGCGTCCACCTGTGCCTGTTCTATCGTTTGGCGTAGGTTGTTGCGCGCGATGTCGGCGTTCAGAGCAGCGTTTTCCTGCGAAAGGATGGCGCGCTGCACGCTGTTGCGTACCTGAAACCCGTTGAAGATCGGGACAGAAAGCGTAAAACCATAGTTCTTTCCGATGTTATCTTTGGCCTGATCTAGGAAAGCATAGTCATCATAGATGGGGGCTGGCTGTAGCAGGTAAAATGTCTGTTGCTCTGTGCCCTGCGGGTTTGTAAACAGAACCTGCTCCACAAATTTATTTTCTCGGCCTACCAGGAAACTGCTGGTGCTGGAGTAGCGGGTGTTAATACCCGCTGCCAAACTTAGCCTCGGGAAGTAATTTCCTCTTGCCGCAGCCAATCCTTTTTCGGCGCTTTGCACCCGCAGGTCTACCGCTTTGATGGCAGGCAGGGTCTGCACGGCCACATCGTATACCTGCGCCCCGTCCACGATCACGGGGTCCTTGTCTGGCTCCGGCAGCTCCGGAATCTCAACCGAAAATGCTTCGCTCGCCTGCACGTTTAGCAGTTGCATCAGGTTCAGGCGGGCAATGTCACGCTGGTTCACGGCGTTGATCACATTTAGCTCATCGGTGGCCAGCTGCGATTCCAGGTCCAGCACCGAGTTTTCGGCCACACTGCCTGCATCAAACAGCTTGCGCGTCCGCTCCAACTGTTGCCGGGTCGCATCGCGCTGTAGCTCCGACGTCTTGATTAGCTCATCAGAGAAGAGGATGTTTAGGTATGAGGTAACGATCTGTATCGTGATGTCGTTCTGCGCCGAGAGTACATCCTGCTGGCTTGCCTCCAGTTCCAGCCTGTTTTGCTTGATCTGGTTGGTGAGGCTGAAGCCCTGGAAAAGGGGAACGGACGCGTTGGCGGAGAAGTTGCCGGTCTGTGCCTCCTGGGTCTGCACCGAAAACGTCACCGGGTCCTGGAAGGAGCCGGTGTTAAAGAAGTAGCTTCCGTTGGCATTGAGGATGGGCAAACGGTTAAACTGCGACTGGCGGTAGTCGATCTCGTTGACCTTGCGTTGCAGGTTGCTCTGCCGTACCTGCAGGTTATGCACCTTAGCGTATTCCACCGCCTCCTGCAGCGTCCAGATGCCGTCCCCGCTTGGGTCCTGCTGCGCCAAGGCACCAGAAGCCCCCGCTAACGAAAGCCCCATGGCCAGCAGCAGGCTCTTCGATGTTTTCTTCATAGTTCTCAAACTGTCTATACTTTTTTACAGGTCTATGTTAGGGATGTAAACCACGTGCTGAACCCAGCTGAGCTGCCTCAGGTACTCCAGCGTAATGGGTTTAATGCCCGAGTCCATTTCAATAAACTGTCGTGCCCGCTCGTGCTTGCCTTTGCGCGACACGCTCATGGTGGCAATGTTGCAGTCGTCGTGCGCCAGAACAGACGCAATAAAAGCGATACTTCCTTTCACGTCGGCAGCATCAATGATCAAAGTGTGCAGCGTGGCAGAGAAATTGGCCGAAAAGCCGTCCACCTCCGAAATGTTGATCACCCCGCCCCCACGGCTCTGCCCGACCACCTCCACCTGGCGGTCGCCGGCTTTCAGGTTCAGTTTGATGGTGTTAGGGTGCATGGTAGACGCATTGCCGATGGAGCGGAAGCTATACTTCAAGCCACGCTCCTTTGCATGGTCAAAAGCCTCTTTTATGCGTTTGTCATCGGTTTTAAAATCAAGCAGCCCTGCTATGATGGCGCGGTCGCTGCCGTGCCCCTCATAGGTGCGGGCAAAGGAGTTGTAAAAAGTAATAACTGCCTCCTCCGGGGCGGCACCCAGGATACGGATGGCAGCTCTGGCAATTCGTACCACACCAGCCGTATGCGAACTGGATGGTCCTATCATCACAGGCCCGATCATATCAAAAACACTACTCTTCTCAGCCATACGTTTTATATCGTGAAAACCAAATTTAGAAATTTAACGGCAGCTTTGCGCTATTCCGGGGTTAATTTAGGTTTATTTCTACAAACTCCGTTTTTATATCTATAAAACCTGCGCTTGCCGCTATAAAGGTAATTCCACAGCGGATGGTTGCTCAGACTAAATACAGCGTACATTTATAAAGTGACACACTGCGGAAGCCATATTTGCCGGCGGGTACTGAAGCCAATAAATGTTTTGCTATTTTTGCGCAAGCCACCTCACCTTAAAAAAAGAAGCAGATGGAGCACTCATTCAACCCTGATGTACTGGAACAGCTAAAGCGGCTGGAGGAAAAGTACGTGCCGCTTGGTCAGGACCTCTCAGCTTACCTGGAGGGTCTGTACCATACCAAGTTCCTGACTTACTGGGATTACATTCACCTGGATACCCTGCTGAGCCTGCAGAACCCGCGCACCAATATTCCGGATGAGAAAATTTTCATCATGTACCATCAGATAACAGAGCTATACTTTAAGCTCTGCCTGGAGGAATACCGGCAAATAGGTGAGGACAAAGATATTACGGTGGAGGTGCTCATGCGAAGGTTAAAGCGGATTAACCGTTATTTTGACAACCTGATCAATTCCTTTGATGTGATGGTGGACGGCATGGACCCCAAGCAGTTCCTGCAGTTCCGTATGGCACTGATGCCTGCCAGTGGTTTTCAGTCGGTGCAGTACCGTTTCATCGAAATCGCCTCTACCGATCTGCGCAACCTAGTAGACAAGGCAAAGCGGGAGGTGTTGGGCCTGGAGAGCACGCAGGAGGAGATGATCGGCTGTATTTACTGGAAAGAGGGCGCGACGGAAGTGGCCTCGGGTGCCAAGACGCTGACGCTGCTGCAGTTTGAGGAAAAGTACACCGCGCAGCTCATCAGTTTTGCCAAGGAGTATGCCGATAAGAACGTATGGCACGTGTATAAGAACCTGCCGGAGGAAGACCAGCAAAACCCGAAACTGAAGCAGGCCATGCGCGACCTGGACAGCAACGTGAACGTGAACTGGCCGCTGATGCACTACAAGTCCGCCGTGCGATACCTGCAGCGCGACCCGGAGGTGATTGCCGCCACCGGTGGAACCAATTGGCAAAAATACCTGCCGCCTCGCTTCCAGAAGCGCATTTTCTACCCCAAACTCTGGAGCGAGCAGGAAACTGCGGAATGGGGCAAAGGCTGGGTGGACAAAGTGCTGAACGGGGACCTATAGTTATTTGTTGTTGGTTCCGCGTTTCTTCGGAGGATGAGCCAAGCTAAGGGCACATGCTATACTTAGCGAGCCACAATGGCTTAATTTTATACCATATCGAGTGAATTTGCCACAGGCTTCTGATGTTAGTAAACAGATGAAGCTGTAGAATCCTCTCTTAAACTAATTCCTATCAACTGATAAATAATAACTAATAACGACTTTAAGGTTAACTACCTTACTCCATTTACATGAGAAAGAAAGAACTGGATCTGGTGCTTCCGCCAGAGCTGGCGTTTGATGCCCAGCAATTAGAAACGGAGATCCTGAAGAATGCCAAAGTACAGCTAGCAGACGTAAAGTTTCTGCACCGCGTAAAGCGCTCCATAGACGCCCGCGGTCGGCAAGTACAGGTGCGTGTGCGCGCCGATGTATACCTGGACACCCCTCCTGCCGATATCATTGCCCCAACCTATGTTTACCCGGATGTGACCGACGCCAAGCGTGTCGTGATTGTTGGTGCCGGGCCTGCCGGGCTTTTTGCGGCGTTGCGTTGCATTGAGCTAGGAATGAAACCGGTGGTGCTAGAGCGTGGCAAAGACGTGCGTAGCCGCCGCCGCGATCTGGCCGCCATCAATAAGGAGCATGTTGTAAACCCTGACTCTAACTACTGCTTTGGCGAGGGCGGAGCTGGTACATACTCCGACGGGAAGCTTTATACCCGCTCTAAAAAACGAGGTGACCTGCAGCGAATCCTGCAGATTTTTGTGCAGCACGGCGCTACCCCAGACATTCTGTTTGACGCGCACCCGCACATCGGCACTAACAAACTGCCCAAGATTATTGAGGCGATGCGCGAGACAGTGCGTCATGCCGGTGGCGAGGTACTTTTCGACAAGCGCGTGACGGATTTTATACTTAAAAATGGTGAAATGCGCGGCGTCGTGACGCAGGACGGACAGGAGCACACGGGTGAGTCGGTTATTCAGGCTACCGGCCACAGCGCCCGCGATATTTTTGAGCTGCTGCACGAGAAAGGTGTCACCGTAGAGGCCAAGCCCTTTGCCATGGGGGTGCGCGTGGAGCACCAGCAAAGCCTGATCGATAGCATACAGTATAAATGCGAGGACCGCGGCCCTTACCTGCCTGCCTCCTCTTATTCCCTGGTGCAGCAGACCTTCTATAATGGCAAGCAGCGGGGCATTTTCTCGTTCTGTATGTGCCCGGGCGGCTTTATCGTGCCATCGGCCACAGCCCCCGGCGAGGTGGTGGTAAATGGCATGTCGCCAAGCCGCCGCGACTCCCGCTTCTCTAACTCCGGTATTGTTGTGGCCATAGAACTGGAAGACATGGACCTGGAGAAGCACGGGCCTTTGGCCGGTCTGCGCATGCAGCAGGCACTGGAGCAGAAAGCCTGTGCCATGGCAGGTGATACCCAGGCAGCCCCGGCGCAGCTGCTCAAGGATTTTGTAAACAGGAAAGTTAGCAAGCAACTGCTCGACACGTCTTACCAGCCAGGCTTGGTGTCGGTAGACATGAACGAACTGTTTTCGGAGGACATGGCCTACCGCCTTCGCGAGGGTTTCAAGGCTTTCGGCAATAAGATGCGGGGTTACTTAACAAATGAGGCGCAGATCGTGGGGGTGGAAAGCCGCACCTCCTCCCCTGTTCGTATTCCCCGAGACCGCGACACGCTGGAGCATGTGCAGGTGAAAGGATTATACCCTTGTGGTGAGGGTGCGGGTTATGCGGGCGGTATCGTGTCGGCAGCCATGGACGGGGAACGTTGCGCTGAGAAGGCGGCCATGAGAGCTGGTGTCACCGTCTCCTGATTCGCTTAAATCAAAGTATGAATTAACCATGGTCAAGCCTCATAAAGCGAATGCTTTATGAGGCTTGCTTTTTAAGCAGAAATTAGTGGCTTTTAACTTTTTCATTTGGTTAGATGTACAAGAGTATAACTAGTTGAACCAGATTTTACAAAGCAATATGAAAAAAACTGTTGTATTGGGAGCCTCCGATAACCCCACACGCTATGCCTATAAGGCGGTGCACAGGCTGCAGCAGCATGGGCACGAGGTAGTGCCGGTAGGCATTAAAAACGCTGAGGTAGGTGGCAAGAAGATTATAACGGACAAATCAGAGCCCATAGAAGAGGTAGATACCGTAACGCTTTATGTTGGCCCCAGTAACCAGCCTGTGTGGTATGATTATATACTGAGCCTAAAGCCAAAGCGCATCATCTTTAACCCCGGCACTGAGAACAGGGAATTGGAAGAAATGGCCCAAAAGGCCAACATAGAAACGCTGCACCACTGCACACTCGTCATGCTTGCCACAGACAGCTATTGAAAGTATAATTATTTTGGCAATTGCATAACCTGCCTTTTCGGGAGCCGTATATAAGGGAAAGAAGAACAGATGGCATTTGTTGTCTATGTTCTCGATAAGCAGGGGCCTTGTACAAAGGCCCCTGCTTGCTTTTTGACTGCTTATAAATATAAAATCCCCCGCCAAACATAGAAGTATGGCGGGGGATTTTTTGATGGCTAAACCGTTACTGCTGAGTTTCGCTCTCCTCATACTTTGCCGCTCCGTCTGGCTGGCTTTCGTCGTCTTTCCCTTCCTCCATCTGATAACGCATGGTGGCAGCCAGGGCCATGTCAGGCATCAGGTTGGCGCTGGTGGCCTGCAGTTTATTTTTAAGCCCCGATATGATTCTGCTTTCCCCTTTCATCAGGGCCTCGTAGCCATCTCTGGCTACCTCCTCGGGCTCAGAAAGGCCACTGTTTGCCGCCCGTGTATGGGCTGCGCCAGCCCGGCGGAAGAACATGGTGTTACTAGCCCCCGGGCAAAGTGCCGTCACGGTTATGTTCGTGTCTTTCAGCTCATTTGTCAGCGCCTCTGAAAAGGACAGCATAAATGCCTTGGAGGCGCCATAAATGGCCATTAGTGGGGAAGGCATGAAGGATACGATAGAGGCAAGGTTTAATATTTTCCCTTCGTTGCGGCGCTTCATGTCCTGCAGAAACAGCTTGGTTAGCTCCACGGGAGTAGTTATGTTCAGCTGTATAATGGCCTTTTCCCGCTCCAGGTCTGTTTCATAGAACATGCCATGCACTCCGGCGCCGGCATTATTGATAAGAATGTCTACCTTCAGGCCTGCACTCTGCACTTCATTGTAAACCTCCTGCGGGGCTTCAGGGCGTGTAAGGTCTGCCGTAATGATGCACACATGCTCCAGTTGGTGTTGGTCCTGCAGGTAATAGCCAAGCTTGCGCATGCGCTCAGTACTCCGGGCCACCAGAACAAGGTTATAGCCGTCCTGGGCAAAAAGCTTGGCAAACTCCATCCCAAATCCGTTGGAGGCTCCCGTTATCAGTACTGTCTTTCCTCTGTTCTTGTCTTTCTCTGTTTTCATAGTTCCTAAAGTATAGCTGGGTTTTAAATAGTTGTCGCTACACCTTAGTACCAAAACCAGCCATAATATGTTATGTCGGCGGCGAGAAATAAAAGACACCAGACTACGAGCAAATAAGAGAGTCTTTGTATCCCACCGGCTGGAGCGCCTTCAGGTTGTGTGAATACGCACCTGTCATTTTTCCTCTGCCGCAGGGAGAGCCACCCCTGCGTCACTTTTTGCCTGGCTGTTCTCTAGGGCATGTCAGGCAGCTTCACGTCTCAAGACCTCCAACGGCGGACGGCTGAGAATGCTGCGGCTGTTGAGCATGCCGATGAAGACCGTGAGTGCCGTGATGCCTATAAAGACCGGCACAAGCGGCCACAGATCCGGCACAAAGGCCACTTCAAAGCTAAATACTGCCAGTGCCCAACTGGCCGCTACGGCTAATATCGCGCCTGTACCGGCGGCCAATGCGCCCAGTAGCAGGTACTCGAAGGCATTGATGCCTAAAATCTGTTTGCGGCTGGCCCCCAGGGTCCTGAGCAGCACGCTCTCCTGCACCCGCTGGTATTTGCTATTGTTGATGGAGCCGATCAGGACAAGCAAGCCTGTGCTGATGCTGAACAGGGCCATGAACCGGATCACGAAGGAAATCTTACTTAAGATATCATCCAGCGTCTCCAGGATGAGCCCCAGGTCAATGGCTGAGACATTGGGGAACTGCCGTACCAGTGTTTGTTGGAACTGTGCCGCCTGCTCGTCGGTTTGGGTGCGGGTCATGAGCACATGAAACTGCGGCGCCTCCTCCAGCACCCCCTTCGGGAACAGGATCAGGAAGTTGGTCTGCACGCGGTTCCACTCAATTTCACGCAGGTGCGAAATGATGGTGGGGATGCGTGCCCCCTGCACATTGAACACCAGCGTATCCCCAAGCCCTGCTTTCAATCGTTCGGCATAACGCTCTTCTACAGAGATAGGTATAAGCTCCTCATTCTCCGAAACCTCACCTTGCCAGGTGCCGTCTACAGTTTTCTCTGAGCTGATGAGTGTATCGCGGTACGTAACACGGAACTCTCTGGTAAAGGCCCTCTCAGAGATGCCCAAGGTAGTGTCTGCCCGTACATCTGTTGCGGTCAGGCCATTTACCTCTTCCAGGCGCATCGTGACCACCGGCACCAACTGCAAAATGGGCAGCCCCTCCCGTTTGGTGAGCGAGGCTACCTCTTCTTTCTGCGCGTTCTGTATATCAAACAGCACCATATTGGGCTGATTCTCGCTAGCGGCAAAGGCTACCTCGCTCAAGAGCATGCGCTGCATCAGGAAAAGCGTGGCTATGAGGGCAGTGCCCAGCCCAATAGAGACGGTGAGCAGCAGCGTCTGGTTGTTGGGGCGGTACAGGTTTGCCAGGCTCTGGCGCCATACATACCCCCAGTGCACCGGAAAGAAGCGCTTCACGAGCCACATCATCAGCCTGGCAATCAAAGCCAGCACCACAAAGCCCACCAGCACGCCTCCCGTAAAGGCAAGTGCCCGTAGCCAGGTGCCCAACTGAAAGTAGGAGAACAGGAAAATGAAGGCGACGATCAGGAAGTATACGACCCAGCGCAGCCTGTCCGGCTGTTTGGAAACATGCTCTATGCCCGCTCTTAGGGTAATGAGCGGCGATATGTTACGAATAGTAAGCAGCGGCAGCAGCACAAACAGCACCGCCACGATTACACCGATGGCAATGCCTTGCAGTACAGCGTACCAAGATATAGCCACGGTAACCTCCACAGGCAGGAAGGACTTGAATAGCTCCGGTAAGTATAACTGTATCAGGCTGCCAAGCACAGCGCCTAGCACAGAGCCGATCAGCCCCATAGCAATAACCTGGAACAGGTAGATAAGGAATGCTTGCCGGCCGCTAACGCCCAGACAGCGCAGCACACCAATAGTGGCTAGTTTTTCGCGTATGTAAACATGTACGGCGCTGGCCACGCCCACGCAACCCAGCAGCAGGGCCACAAAGCCCACCAAAGCCAAAAAGCTAGCTAGCTCCTCGTAGGATTTGCCGGTGCTTTCCTTGCGGCTCTCAATCGTGTCATACCCGAAACCGGCTTCGTCCAGCCTTTTCTCCAGCCGCTTTACCAGTTTATCTGCGTCGGTGCTCTCGGACAGTTTATAGTAGTGGTAATAGCTTACGCGGCTGCCTCTCTGCACCAGCCCCGTCTCCTCCAGGTACTGGCGCGGGATGTACACGGCAGGCGCGATGGTGGCCGTCATGGCAGTCTGGCCCGGAATTTTATGCAATGCGCCGGCAATCTCAAAAGTCAGGTTGCCCACCTGAATCGAGTCGCCGGGCTTGGAGTCGTACTGTAGCAGCAGCGTATGGTCTACCAGCGCTTTGCGGCCTCCCTCGCGGAAGGTATGGCTGGCTTGCCTCGGCTCCGTTTCTATGGTGCCGTAGTAAGGGAAGCCGCCTTGCTCCAGTGCCCGCACCTGCACCAGGCGGGTGCCGCCGGAGGCTTTGAACTGCACCATCGACACAAAGCGCACCTCATCAGACCGGTCGCCGCCAATGGCAATGGAATCCAGCAGCTGTTGCTGGTCCTTTTCAATCTCTTTGTTTGCTGCTATCACCAGGTCCGCCCCTATCAGCGATTTGGCCTGGTTGTCGATATCGGCACGCAGGTTATCTGCAAAGGAGTTAATTGCCACGAGCGCGGCGATGCCCAGCACGATAGACGAGATAAAGAGCGCCAGCCTCCCCCTGTTGCGCCGGCTGTCGCGCCAGGCCATTTTCAGGAGCCAGCGCACGTTCAGCGGCCTTTGGCCAGGTATAAAATCAGTATGTTCAGACACGATTTTTAAATTTTGAATGGGTGAAGGAGTGACTTGTGAATACGGAATAGCCGCAGCCCCTTATTCAGTAGCTACACTACTTACTGGCCTTAGTCTTTCGTCAACAAGGCTGTGGTTTGATCTGATACCACCGTGCCGCCCTTGATGCGGATGATGCGGTCGGTTTTGGCAGCCAGCTCCAGGTCGTGGGTCACCAGAACGAGCGTCGTGCCTGCCTCCTTGTTCAGGTCGAAGAGCAGCTTCTCCACGCGCTCGCCCGTCTCCTCGTCCAGGTTACCTGTGGGCTCATCTGCAAAAAGGATGGCAGGCTTGTTAGAGAAGGCCCTGGCCAGCGACACCCGTTGCTGCTCCCCTCCCGACAGCTGCGTGGGATAATGGTCGGCGCGGTCGGCCAGGCCCACGCGGGCCAGCAGGTCTACAGCCTGTTGCTTTACGTTCCGTTCCCCGCGCAGCTCCATGGGCACCATCACGTTCTCGAGCGCCGTCAGGGTTGGAATCAGCTGGAAGTTCTGGAAAATAAAGCCCACATATTGGTTGCGCACCTGCGCCCGCTCATCTTCCGACAAGTTGTCTAAGGGAATGCCATTGAGCACCACCGAGCCGGCGCTGGCCCTGTCGAGGCCGGCGCAGAGGCCAAGCAGGGTGGTTTTGCCGCTACCCGACGGGCCCACTATGGAGCAGACATCCCCGGCCTCTAAGGAAAAATTTATACCTTGCAGCACCGTCAGGTGTCGGTCGCCGCTGTCGTAGGTCTTCTTCAGGTCTTTTATTTCTAGTATGGTTGGCACTTCGGTATGAATGGTTTTTATGGTTGAAGTATGGAGAGAGCCGTCATCTCCGAACAAAATAACTCCTTAGTGGCGTTATAGGTTTAGCTAAAGGCAAGTATAAATTTAGGAAAAAATAAACGATGACGATAAAGAATCAGATTTTAACCCTGGGCCTGGCTGCCGTTACCGCCCTGTACGGCTGCGGAGATGCGCAGACAAGCGACAGAATGGAGGCAGGGCAGCAGTCGCAAGCTTCCGGCACTTCCGGTACAAAACCAGCCGCAGAGGCTGAAGTACAAACAATCCTGTTTTTTGGCAACAGCCTTACCGCCGGCTATGGGCTGGACGACCCCAACCAGGCTTTCCCGGCGCTTATCCAGCAGCGCATTGACTCGCTGGGCCTGCCTTACGAAGCCATAAACGCGGGGCTTAGTGGGGAGACAACGGCAGGGGGCAAAAGCCGCATCGATTGGCTGCTGAAAAAGCAGCAGGTAGACGTGTTTGTGCTGGAACTAGGCGCCAACGACGGCCTGCGAGGCATCTCTACTGAGGAAACGTATGCCAATCTAAAAGCCATCATCCAGAAAGTGCGCGCCAGCAACCCTAAGGTAGAGATCGTGTTAACCGGGATGCAGATGCCGCCAAGCATGGGGCAGCAGTATGCCCAGGATTTCCGAGAGGTATTCACGCGTGTGGCGGAGGAAGAGAAAGTGGCGCTGGTGCCCTTCCTGCTTGAAGGCGTGGGCGGCGTAGCGGACCTGAACCAGAAAGACGGCATTCACCCAACGGAGGAAGGCCAGAAGATACTGGCGGAAAATGTGTGGCAGGTGCTGGGCCCTATCCTGCAGGAGCAGGAAGCAGGGGCAGAAGTATAAAAATGCGGATGCCTGAAAAAAACAGAAAATTTTAGCCCCTTTGTAACCTTCTTTTTCCAGTCCCGTTATTAAGTATGGCTAAAAGTTGAAAATTTGATTTTCATAAACACGAAACGGCTCCTCAAGATTGGGGAGCCGTTTCTGCGTTTATAAGGTCTGTAGTTGCTTATTCTTCCGCTACCTCAGCCTTCATTTTCTCCGACAGGATAAACGAGGCCCCTTTCAGAACAATCTGCGCACCCTGTGGCAGTTCCTCCTCTAGCCTCACCTCCGTGTAGCCGTCTTCCGTTACCCCTGTTTCTACCGGTATCATCTTGAAGGAAGTAGCGTTAAGCTGCTGAAATACATAATTTTTGCTCTTGTACAGCACAATGGCTTCTTCCGGCACTGCAGGGGTGGTATGCCGGCCCGTCAGAATAAAGCCGTTGATGTACATACCGGGCAACAAGCCTTTGCTGTGGTTGTTTTTGATCTCGGCGTGTACCGGCACTACGCGCGTATCGCCTTCAAACGCTTTTCCAATGGCAAACACTTCTGCTTCTACCTCCTCTCCGGATACGTTCGGCAAAGAGAATACAACTTTTTGCCCTTTCTCCAACTTCGGGTAGTCCCGCTCGAATACATTTAAGTCCAGGTGCAGGTGGCTGTCATCAACAATTTGTAGCACAGGCTGGTTTGGCTCAGCAAAAGTACCCAGGTTAATGCCGATGGACTGCACGAAGCCGGTGATGGGCGCCCTCAGGTTAAGGGTGCGGGTAACCCGGCCGCTTTCCACGCTTTTGGGGGAAATACCCAAGGTCTGGAGCTGTTCCCGGAGTGAGTTTCGCTTCGCCTCCAGCACCTGTACGTCGGCTGTGGCCTGCTGGTAACGCTTCAGCGCCCCTACCTGCTCATCGGCCAGCATCTTTTGCCGCTCATATTCCTGGCGCGCCATGCTCAGCTGGCTAGTGGCAGATAGGTAGGCCTCCTGCAACGCCAGCAGGTCCGGGTTCTCTATGGTGGCCAGCACCTTCCCCTTCTGCACATAGTCGCCCTCTATCACGCTGATGCTGCGCACCATGCCCCCCACCAGCGGACTGACGCTGGCCATGCCTTGCGGCGGCAGTGAGAGCTGCCCCTTGGCCGGCACTCTGGTAGACAATGTGCGCTCCTGCAGCGGCCCCACCTCTATCTGGCTTACCTCCTGCATCTGCTTAGGAAACGCTACCACATCTGAGGCTGCAGCGCCAGCAGTGGGTTCTGGCGCCGCTTCCGTGGTGGCTTCAGCAGGATCTTTCTGCTCTGAGCAGCCTGCTGTAAAAAGTATGGCGGCAAGGGCTGCCGGTAGGATATATCGTTTCATGTTATTCTTCTCCGGTTAAAAACTGTAAGTTGATGATGCTCTGGTTATAATACAGCAGGGCGTTGAGGTACTGCAGGCGCAGGTTGTATGCTTGGTCCAGGGCCTGCACAAACTCCACGTAGTCCACTTCGCCCAGCCTAAAGCTAAGACCTGCCGCCTTCTCTAACTGCTCCGCCTGCTGCAGCGCTCCCTGCTCGTAGTACTGTAGCTGCTCTGCCTGCTTCTGCAGTTCCTGCAAAGCGTTCTGAAGGTCGGCCTCAAGCATCTTTTCGCGCGCCTCTGCCTGCTTTTGTACTGCCTGCTCGTTCAGCCGTGCCGCGTTGATCCTGGATTTCTGAGCTCCGAACCAGAGCGGCACAGCAATGCCGGCCTCCACTCCCGTAAAACGGTCGGAGTTGCCATAAACCCGTGACGGATCCCGCGCCGGGCTCTCGCCGATGAAGGTCTGGTTAAAGTAGCCGATGCTAAAGTTAGGCAGCAGGCGCGCGCTCTCTAACTTAGTTTGCTGCCTGGCCACCTGCACCTCATTCTGCAGTAGCTGCAGCCATACTTGTGCGGTGGTCGTGTCGGTAAGTACAGCAGAAGTATACTTTTGCGGCGCGGACGCGGTGAAGCGCACCGCCCCCGCAGGGGCATGCAACAGCTGGCGCAGGCGCGTCTCGGCAATCGCAGCATCAGCGTTGGCTTGAGCCAACTCGGCTTTGATGCTTAAGCGTTTTGCCTCGGCGGTGGCGCGCTCCAGCGCACCTGTCTCACCTGCTTTCTCCCGCACACGGGCAGCATGCTCAAACCTGGCGTAGAGCGAGTCTTGCAAAAGTATGAATTGCTTCCTGGCCTGCAGGTGCTGCCACTGCTCAAAGGCCAGTTTTACATCGCGCAGCACCTGGCGCTCGGTCAGTCGCTGCCTGATTTCCGCCTGCGTGGCCTGCGCATCCGCCAATCGTGCCTGCCGGCCATACACAGTTGGAAAGGCAAACTCTTGGGTAACAGTGATCTCTTCATCTGTCTCAACGGTGCTAATTTGCCCGCGCCTGTAGTTCAGGTTTGTTTTGGGCAGGTCAAAAGCAGCCCCTTTCAACGCTCTCTGGCTTTCGGTTTCCAGCTGGGCTGCCTGGAGGGTGGGATTGTTTTCGCGGGCGTACTGCAGGGCTCCCTGCAGGTCCAGGGGCTGAGGGCCTTCCTGTGCCTGCGCCGCAATACTGCTGCCAAAGTATAAACCTATGCTTAACAGCAGCGCCACAACAGAATGCACCGCCACAGGCTTGCTTTTCCGTTCCTCCCTCGACGTCACCAGGTAATACAGCACGGGTAGCACGACCAGTGTCAGCAGTGTGGAGGTGATCAAACCGCCAATAACCACAGTTGCCAGCGGTTTCTGCACCTCCGCTCCCGCTGAGCTGGAAAGCGCCATAGGCAGGAAGCCTAGTGCGGCCACAGAGGCCGTCATCAGCACGGGGCGCAGGCGAACCGTAGTGCCTTCTATCACCCGCTCATACACATCATGCCAGCCATCCTTTTTGAGCTGATTAAAATAGCCGATGAGAACGATACCGTTCAAGACGGCCACGCCGAACAAAGCAATAAAGCCCACACCGGCCGATATGCTGAAGGGCATGTCGCGCAGCCACAGGGCAAAAATGCCCCCAATGGCCGCCAGCGGGATTGCCGTAAAGATGAGCAGGCCCTGCTTCAGGGAGCGGAAAGTAAAGTACAGGAGCACCAGGATGAGCAGCAGGGCGGCCGGTACGGCCACCTGCAGGCGCTGCTTGGCATTAATCAGATTCTCGAACTGGCCTCCGTAGGTGATATAGTAGCCCGGCGGCAGCTTTAGCTCCTGCTCCAGCTTCTGCTTCACTTCCTCCACGATCGACTCTACGTCGCGGTCGCGCACATTAAAGCCTACCACTATGCGGCGGCGTCCCTCCTCGCGGGAAATCTGCATCGGTCCGTCCTCAAACCGGATGTCAGCTACCTGTTGTAAAGGCACTTGGCCACCGCTCGGTAGCGGGACAAACAAGTCTTCTATGTCATTCAGGTTGCTACGGTAGTCCTGCTGCAGGCGCACCACCAGGTCGAAGCGGCGGTCGCCTTCGTATACAGCTCCGGCTGTCTCTCCGGCAAAGGCTGTGCGCAACACGCGGTTCACGTCCTGCACGTGCAGGCCATACTGCGCCAGCTGTGCCCGCTTGTACTCCACCACGATCTGCGGCAGGCCTGTTACCTCCTCCACAAACAAGTCCTGTGCCCCGCGCACCGGTCGTATAAGGCGTTCCGCCTCGCCAGCCAGCTCGCTTAGTTCGTTCAGGTCCTCTCCATAGATCTTCACGGCCACGTCCTGGCGGGCACCAGTAATGAGTTCGTTGAAGCGCAGCTGAATTGGTTGCTGAAAGCCATAGTTCACCCCTGGCAGCACCTGCAGCGCCGAATCCATTTTGGCGGCCAGCTCTTCGCGGGTGCTGGCGCTGGTCCACTCTTCGCGGTCCTTCAGCAGGATCATCACGTCGGCAGCCTCTATCGGCATCGGGTCTGTAGGGATTTCGGCGGTGCCGATCTTGCCTATCACCTCTTTTACCTCGGGGAAGTTCTTCTGCAGAATCTCACTGGCTTTAAGCGTAGTTTGAATCGTTTGTTCAAGTGATGCTCCAGGTACCAATCGCAGGTCCATGGCAAAGTCACCTTCATCCAGCTGAGGTATAAATTCGCCTCCCATTCTGCTGAAGACCACCAGGCTGATCGCCAGCAAGCCCACAGCCAGACCTAGTATAAGCGCCTTGCTGCGCAGCGCAAAACGGATGACAGGCTGGTACAGGTGCATGAGCTTATCCATTATCCGGTCGGAGATGTTGCGCTTGTGCTTTGTTTTCTTGCTCAGCAACAGCGTGGAGACCATAGGCACGTAGGTGAGTGAGAGAATCAGCGCCCCGAGTATGGCAAAACTCACTGTCTGCGCCATCGGTTTGAACATTTTGCCCTCGATGCCCACCAGTGCCAGGATCGGGAGGTACACGATCAGGATGATGATCATGCCGAAGGCAGCAGAGTTCATGATCTTGGAGGCAGCGCTCTCCACCTCCAGGTCCATCTCTTTTTGGCTTAGCTTGCGGAGCGGCAGGTTGGCGTTTTTGGCAGCGATAAAGTGCAGCACCGACTCCACAATGATCACGGAGCCATCCACGATGAGGCCGAAGTCAATGGCCCCCAAGCTCATCAGGTTGCCCGAAACGCCGAAGAGGTTCATCATGATGATGGCAAAGAGCATGGAAAGCGGGATAACGGAGGCCACCACCAGGCCGGCGCGGAAATTGCCCAGCAGCAGCACCAGTACAAACACCACGATCAGGCCACCTTCTATCAGGTTTTTCTCCACAGTGCTCACGGCCCTGTCCACCAGCTCGCTGCGGTCCAGGTAAGCTTCTATGACCAGGCCTTCGGGCAACGACGCCTGTATGGCTGCGATGCGCTGCTTCACCTCGTCAATCACCTGCGAGGAGTTGGCATCTTTGTACATCAGCACGATGCCGCCCACCACTTCGCCTTCGTTGTTGCGGGTTAAGGCGCCGTACCGCACCGGATGGCCATACTTTACCTCCGCCACATCGCTCACCAGCACCGGCACGCCGTTGCGGTTGTTGATCACGATCTGCTTTATATCCTCTAGCTCGCTCACCATACCGAGGCCACGAATGAAGAAGGCGCTGTTGTTCTTCTCGATATAGGCAGCCCCGGTGTTCTCGTTGCTGGAGCTGATGGCTTCCAGCACGTCTGGTACCGTAAGGTTGAGGCTGCGGAGGCGGTCTGGGTTCAGGGCCACCTCATACTCTTTTAGGAAGCCGCCGAAGCTGCTCACGTCGGCCACGCCTGGGGTGCCCAGCAGTTGCCGGCGCACGATCCAGTCCTGCACGGTGCGCAGTTCCATGGCAGAGTAGTCTTTGGGGCTGTTTTCCTTTTCATGGATGGTGTACTGGTAGATCTCGCCGAGGCCGGTGCTGACAGGGGCCATCTCCGGCGTCCCCACCCCCGGCGGGATTTCCTCGACAGCCATGTCCAGCCGCTCCTTGATGAGCTGGCGGGCCAGGTAAATGTCCACGCCGTCCTCAAAAACGACCGTGATCACAGAAAGGCCAAAGCGCGACACCGAGCGCATCTCAATGGCGTCAGGCACGTTGGCAAGGGCAATTTCAATAGGCGTGGTGATAAAGCGCTCCACCTCCTGCGCGGCGAGCGTGGGCGAAGAGGTTACCACCTGTACCTGGTTGTTGGTGATGTCGGGCACGGCGTCGACGGGTAGCCTGGTAAGGTTGTACACCCCCACCACTACCAAGGCCAGCACCATCAGCCCCACCACCAACTTGTTGTGTATGGAGAAACTAATAATCTTCTGAAACATGATATGCAGTTTAATTCTAATGTAATGCTGATCCGGCATAGGGTATAGCCGCCGCTCAGCTTGTGGCGGAGACTATTGGAAAACAAAGTATAGACCTGCCATGCGGCGGGTTATACTAGCACCGGGAAGAAGAAAAGAGATTAAACTACCTGCCGGGGTGGGTGCCAAAGCACAAAGGCGATATGCTTCTCCTGCTCTTCGCGTAGCTGCATAGGCTTTGCCTGCGGCTCTACAAAGAACCGGAACACCAACTGCGTGAACTCCTGGGTTACCGTAAGGGTGGCACAGCAAACACAGGCGCAGAAAATGGGGCAGGAATCCTCGTGAAAAGGGCTTTCGCCAGTTGTGTTAACCGGGTCTACCACAAGCTGCGCATGCTCGTGCCCGTCCAGCACCATATCGGTGCAGGGCTGCCAGGCATTCCAGAGCATAAAAAGCGACAGAAGCAGTGTGGTAATCCTCATGGCGGACAAAAATAAGGCAGCCGCACCATAAATCCATACTTGCGCCTTATTAAGAATTGATCTTAAATAGATCCTGGATATTTTTATAGTTGATGTTCAGTTGTTTATAGTGGAGAGGTTGGGGGTCACAAAAAAAAGATGAAAATTTATACCTCCTCAGGCAACCACACCACCGGTACCTTGCATCTAAGGGGTAATGAGCAACAAATGCTCCTCATTGAAAACGGAAGACGACCTATAGCATAAACTTTTACCAAGCGTGACAGAAGCAGAACTGATAGCAGGATGCCAGAAGGCAGACGGGAAGGCGCAGAAGCTCCTGTATGAGCGCTTTGCCGCCCAGATGTACGGCGTTTGCCTGCGCTACCTAAAAAACCAGATGGACGCGGAGGAGGCTTTGCTGAACGGCTTCATGAAGATTTATCAGCACGTGGACCGCTTTGAGGGGAAAGGCAGCTTTGAAGGATGGGTCCGTCGGATCATGGTAAACGAGGCGCTTGCCTTTCTGCGCAAGAAAGAGCCGCTGCACCTGGCCATAGAAGACAGCTACATACAGCTAGCCACACCAGCGGGCGCTGACCACGACATGGCCGAGGGCGAGCTGCTGGAGCTGCTGAGAACGTTGCCCGCCGGTTACAGGGCGGTTTTTAACCTGTACGCCATAGAAGGATACTCACACAAGGAAATAGCCGATATGCTCGGGATAACCGAGGGCACCTCAAAGTCGCAGTTGAGCAAGGCACGAGCCATGCTGCAGCGCAGGCTGGAGGGACAGGAAGCTATAGCCGGTTAAGTAAGGAGGATAAAGATGAAACCAGAAGAAATAGACAAGTTATTTAAGGAGCGGTTGGGAAACACCTCCCCTACGCCTCCAGGTGACCTTTGGAGTCGCCTGCAGGAACGCATGGAGGCGGACCAGGAGAAACCCCTTATGGTGCTCACGCCGGAGGCCGAGCAGAAGAATGAGGGCAAGCAACGCTTCATGTGGATCTATTCCTCGGTAGCGGCCACCTTGTCGCTGCTGCTGGCGGTGGGAGTGGTGTTTTATAACATCCAGACTGGCACGCCGGAGATCAGCGAGACCATCACCAAGTATGACATCACGCTACCAGAGGGCAGGCCTGCCGCGGAGCCTATACTTATCCCAGCGCCGGAGGCAAGCACTCCGGAAAGTATGGTGGCGCAGCAGGAACCTGTTGAAGAGGTGTTACCGCAAACAGAAAAAAAACTTGCCCCCCAGGCAACCGAGGAAGCAACCTCCGCATCTACCATTACAAAGGCGCCAATCAAACAAAGTGCCATAGCCAAGGCAACACCTAAAGCTGCACCGCAGCAACCCAAGGCTAAGGCGCTTCTAAAAGAGGCAACTAAGGCAGATGCGCAGACGGCCATCGCAGCCAACATCCTTCCAGCAACTCCTGCCACAGAGGTGGCACCGGCAAAGGAATCTGCAGGCTTTGCCAACGCCAACCTCAATGCTGAGCCAGTGGAGATCATCATCAAGCGCGCTGTTGACTCTCAAACTGCCATGGCAGAGCCGTCTGCGGCACCAACCAATGGCGGCAAGAAAGCACTGGCCAAGAACATCTTCAAGCAGGTGCGCAACCTGGCCGCCGGCGAAGGTGTGGAGTTGGAAGAACTAGGCATCCGCGCCGATCGGGTTGCCCTGGAAACGCAGATCGGCAAACAGAAACTCTCTAAAGTGATCAACCTCTAAACCCAAAGACATGAAACGGATTCTACTACTTGCAATGGCCATTGTCATGGCCGCCGCTACCGGTGTGTCTGCCAAAGGCGGTACCACCCTTAAAGACAGGCTTCACACAGCAGACCAGGACACCATTGTGGTGAAAATGGCGAACGGCGCCACCATGATCCTGCACCTGGAAAACATACAGCAACTGCAGGCTTTCCAGAACTACAGCCTCGACTCCCTGATGCGCGAACTGACTAAGTATGTGGAGCGGGTAGACCAAATGGAAAACTCCAATCAGGAGTCGAAGGAGATGACCGTGACCTTTAACCGCGCAGCAACCGGCAACGCCCAAAACGAGCAGGTGACCGTTACCGTGCAGCAGGAAGACCCACAGACCGGCGAGGTGAGAAAGGAAACCCATGAGGTGGTGATCAACAAGAACTTTAAAATAAAGGTGGATGTGGAGGAAGACGGCGGAAACACCCGGGTGAACGTGGATATGCCTAGCAAGCACGAACGCGACAGCACCCGCCAGGAGCACCACGTTGAAACGTACAAGGCCACCCGCACCGGTTTTGACCTGGACCTTGGCTTTAACACCTTCACAGAGCAAGGGGGCGATGTTGCCGACCTTCGACCATGGGGATCCCGCTACGTGAGCCTTAACTTCCGCCTGAAGTCGCAGATCGGTGGCCAGAAGAGCCCTTTCCACCTGGTGTCCGGCCTGGAGTTCGCCTTCAATAACTACATGTTCGAAGATAACGTTGTGGTGCAGGACATCGATAACGTGACCTATTTCACCATCGATCAGGAGCGGGACTATGAAAAGTCAAAACTGACGCACTCTTCCGTTAACCTGCCCCTTATGGCAACGCTGGAGTTCAAGCGCGACAACGGCAAAGATGGCTTAAAGATTGGCGCCGGCCCGTTCGTAGGCTACCGCTTGGGCGGCCACACCAAGCTTAAGTACAGAGAGGACGGCAAAACCGAGAAAGACAAGACCCGCGACAGTTATAACCTGAACGATTTGCAGTACGGGTTGGAGGGCGTGATCGGATACGGCGGTGTGGATCTGTTCGCCAAGTATAACATGAACGATCTGTTTAAAGACAACCGTGGCCCGCAGACAAACGTGGTAAGCTTTGGCTTCCGCCTGCTCTACTAAAGTATAAAACGTGTTTGTATTAAGGTGAGAAAGAAAGAGGAGCTGTAAAGGCTCCTCTTTTGCTTTTAGCCGTTACGCCTGAAATTATCGATGATGATAGCCGTCGCCGTGGCCACGTTGAGCGACTCAGCCCCCCCGAAGGCCGGAATTTTAATGAGCTGGTTCACCTGCTGCGCCACTTCCGGGCGGATGCCGTTGGCCTCGTTGCCCAGCACCACGATGCCCTCAGGCTTTAACTGCAGGCGGTGCAGGTTCTCTCCGTGAAGTGCCGCGCCATAGATGTTATACTTGCCTGTGTGCTGCCGCAGCCACAGGGGCAGGTCCAGGTAGTGCACCTGGATGCGCGTAAAGGAGCCCATGGTCGAGGAGATTACCTTAGGGTTGTAGAAGTCGGCGCAGCTCTCGGAGCAGACCACGTGCTGGATACCGTACCAATCGGCAATGCGGATGATGGTGCCCAGGTTGCCAGGGTCGCGGATGTCGTCGAGGGCTATGACCAGGTCCGTTGGGTGGATTTGCAGCGGCGGCAACAGCTTCATACGGGCCACAGCCAGCGCGGCGTTGTTGCTGGAGAAGGTGCCGGCTTTGATGAGTTCGTCTTCTTTCACCACCTCATACTTTAAACCTTTGGCAAGTATGGCGGTATGTTCTCGCAGGAAGTCCTCTGTGACAAAAAGGTGCTGCAGCTGAAAGTCGGACCGTAACAATTCAAGCACACTTTTGGCGCCCTCCACCACAAAGGCTTGGTGTTGGTTGCGGTATTTTTTTACTTGCAACGATTTAATATACTTTACAACTGCTTTCGACAACATAGCTGGTTACACGTTTGAGATCACGATTATACATAGCCGCCCTGAGTTTTGCAATGTTGGGCCTGCCTGCCTGCATTCCGACAAAGAACCTGGGTGAGAACGAGAAGCTGCTTGTAAGTATGGAGCCAAAGGGGCTGGAAACTGTGGATGCAGCTGCCATTCAGGGTCTTTACCAGCAGCAGCCCAACCGTATGGTGCTCGGCTCCACCCCTTACCTGGTGCTTTACAACTTCGGCAAAAAGTTTTACGATCCGCAAAATATTCGGGCCCGCATAGCCAAGCAGGAGAACCGGATGGCGGTGAAAATAGAGGAAGCGGGCACGGACTCTGTGAAGATCAACAAACTGCGCGAGAAGTATAACAACCGCGTGGAGCGCCTGGAGAAAAAACTGCAGGAAGGCAATTTCTTGATGCAGTTGGGGGAGCCGCCAGCCATTTTCGACTCCCTGCGCATGCAGGAGACGATGGACCAGATCGGCATTTACCTGAACTCCAAAGGCTATTTTAACTACCGCGCCAACTACTCCTCGGAGGTCAGGAAGGAGAAGCTGCTCTACATTGATATCAATATCGACGAGAACAAGCCATACCGCTACTCCGAGCTGAGCTATGACATCAAAGACCCGCGAATTCTGGAAATCGTGCAGCGCACCCAGGACCGCTCGCTGCTAAGGCTGGGAGAGCGTTATGATGAGGAGCAGCTGACGCAGGAGCGCGACCGCCTGTATGATGTGCTCAAAAACCGCGGCTACTATGACTTTGCGCGTGCCTACATAGAATTTGAGGTGGATACGAGCTGGGCGCAGAACTCTGCACGCGTGAAAACGGTAATCGAGAGCCCGGAACAGGATTCCACGCATAAGGTGTATACTATAAAGGATGTGTACTTCAAGTCTGATGCGGATCGCTTCGGTATCCCCAGGGATACGATGGGGTACAATGGTGTGAAGTATGTGGCCTACGACCACAAGTATAACCCCGTCATCCTGGATAAAAAGCTGGATATTTACCCGGGCCAGCGGTACAGCCAATTCCGCACGCTCACCACACAGCGCAAACTCGCGGACCTGGACGCCTTCCAGTTCAACAACGTGTTCTATAACAAGGTGGAGACTCCTACCGACTCCACCTATGAGTTGATTGCCTTGGTGAATGCCCTGCCGGCCAAGAAATTTCAGGAAACAGCTGAGCTGGGAATGAACTTCACCGAGAAAAGGCCGGGCCCTTTCTCCAGCCTCACACTCCGTGTGCGAAATGTGTTTGGCGGCGCAGAGAACCTCGATTTTGGGGTTCGGGGCGGCATTGAGTACCAGGCGAGCATCTCTGATCCGGATCAGGCGGTCATGATCAAGGAATTTGGCCTTAATGCCTCGCTTTCCTTCCCGGTCATACTGTTGCCCTTCACTAAAAAGAACCTGCTCTCTGACTTCAGCCCACGTACCCGTTTCTACACCGGCTACAACAGCGAAAACCGGCAGGAGTATGTGCGCTCTACCTACGAACTGGGCCTGGACTACATTTGGCAGCGCGCCCGTAACCCGCTGCAGCCACCCGTGTTGCAGTTTATACTTTCGCCGGTGAACTTTAACATCGTGCAGGGCGATATCAAGGACCTGGAGTTCAGGAGCAGGCTGGAAAACAACACCTCCGGCAGCCGCTCTTTGCTGGGAAGCTTTGACGACGGCATCATTTCTTTTGTCGGGTTGAGCCTCATCTACAACACCAACGATTTTACGCAGACCCGCAACGCCCACTTTTTCCGGACATTGACAGAGGTAGGTGGCCTGACGAAAGAGCTGGGGCTAGACCTGAACGTGAACAACCTGCGCACGTACCAGTACGCCCGCATAAACCCGGACTACCGCCGCTACATTCCTTTGGGCGGCCAGCGCTACTTTGTGTACCGTGTGAACGCGGGAGTGGCCTCTCCTATCCTGAGTGGCAACACACTACCCTACGATAAATTCTTTTTTGCCGGTGGCGCCTCCAGCGTGCGGGCGTGGCAGTCACGCCGCCTCGGCCTGGGTTCTTATGCAGCTTTAAGGGTGACGGAGGATGAAGAGGGTAACGTCAAGATTGAGCGTGATTACAACATGGAGCAGCCCGGCGAGGTCTTGCTGGAGGCTAACGTAGAGTACCGCTTTAACATGTTCAGCTTTATCAACGGAGCTTTCTTTGTGGATGCAGGCAACGTGTGGCTGCTGGAGCCGAACGCCGCCCGGCCGGGGGCTGATTTCCAGTTCAACCGCTTTTACAAGGAAGTGGCTGTAGGTACCGGCTTCGGCCTGCGTTTCGACCTGTCGGTGCTTATTCTGCGCTTTGACTTCGCCACAAAAGTGTATGACCCAGCTAAGTGGAAGGAAGACCGCTTTGTGCTGCCAAGGTTCAACGTGACGGATTTCTTCACCCGTAACAACCAAAGCACCCTGCAAATCGGTATCGGTTACCCCTTCTAGATCAAGGTTTACTTGCTGCTTAGTGAGTTAACTTGCATCTAGGTAGCATTATATGGTCTTGCAGAAAGAGCTAATTAGTCACGCTACAAGTATAAAGCAAGACGCCCTGCCAGTAGTGGCAGGGCGTCTTGCTTTATACTTGGTTGATTTATTTATTAGTAATTGAGCAGCTCTTCCATTTTAGCAGCTACCTTCTCAGGGTTTGGCAGCATCATCTTCTCCAGCTCCACATTCAGCGGAATGGCAGGCAGGTTGGCGGCACCTAAAGTATAAACCGGGGCATCCAGCTTCTGGAAACAATCTTTAGACAATCGCCCGGCCAAGGATTCCGCGAAGGAGTTCATCAGCGGCTCCTCCGTCAGCACCAGAGCTTTGCCGTGGCGCTCCACAGAGGCTTTAACAGTGTCATAATCCAGCGGGTTAAGCGTGCGCAGGTCCACGATCTCTATACTTCCAGGAAACTGCTTAGAGGCGGTCTTGGCCCAGTATACCCCCATGCCGTAGGTGATCACTGTCATGCTGTTGCCCATGCGCACCTGTTCCTCGTCTGCTTTTTGAACAATGTTAGCCTTGCCCAGCGGTAGAATATAGTTTTCATCCGGCTCCACGGTCTTGGCATCCTCGGTGCCGGCCACTTTTGACCAATACAGGCCCTTGTGCTCCAGCATCACCACCGGGTTGGGGTCCAGGAACGCTGCCTTCATCAGGCCTTTCATATCAGCGGCATTGCTCGGGAACACCACTTTGATGCCGCGTATGTTCAGCAGCGTGGACTCTATACTTCCGGAGTGGTACGGTCCGCCGCCGCCGTAAGCGCCAATCGGCACCCGAATAACAGATTGAACGGGGAATTTGCCATTGCTCAGGTAGCAGCTCTTCGACAGTTCCTCCACCAGTTGATTGATGCCGGGCCAGATATAGTCGGCGAACTGAATCTCCACGATTGCTTTCGCCCCAACAGCCGACATGCCTGCTGTTGAGCCAACTATGTACGCCTCCTGGATTGGTGTATTGAACACGCGGGCGTCGCCATATTTCTTAGCCAACAATGCGGCCTCACGGAACACGCCCCCCAGCTCTCCCCCTACATCCTGTCCGTAGAACAGGGCCTCGGGGTAGGTTTTCAGGATATCATCCACCGCATGCAGGGCCGCATCCACCATGATCGCCTTGTCTGCGCCTGCCGGGCTTCGCTCGCCTTTTTCCTCGGTTACAGGTGTGGGGGCAAATTCATGCGTGTCAAAGGTGCTTGGGTCGGGGTTGGGGGCATTCAGGGCCCGCTCGTAATCGGCGGCAACGGTGCTAATGGCCTCCTGCTCCAGCAGCTTCACCTCGTCTACTTCCAGGCCTGCGTTCAAAAGTAACTCACGTAGTTTCGGAATCGGGTCGTCCACGCTGTGCTGCTGCAGGTTATCGCCCCTATACCACTCCCGGCGCACCCCGGAAGTATGGTGGCCCAACAGCGGCACCTTGGCGTGCACCAGTATCGGGCGGCGCACTTTACGGGCATACTCTATCGCCACGCGCATCCCCTCGTAGGATTCCTCAAAATCAGAGCCGTTAACGCGCAGGCGCTCCATGCCTTTGAAGCCGGCAGCATACTCAAAAGCATCCATGGCGCGCATTTCCTTGCCCGTGGCTGAGATCCCCCAGTCGTTGTCCTGCACCAGGTAAATGATCGGCAGCCCTTTGAGCACCGCCATCTGGAAAGCCTCGGCCACCTCGCCCTCGGTTACAGAGCCGTCTCCCAGCGAGCACAGCACTATGGGCTTTTCCTCGCCCTTCAGCAGCCCCTGCCCTTCCAGGTACGCCACGCCGTGTGCCATACCGGTGGCCGGAATGGCCTGCATGCCGGTGGCCGAGCTTTGGTGCGGAATCGTCGGGAAGCCATCCCGCCTCAGCGACGGGTGCCCGTAATAGGTGCGGCCCCCGGAGAAGGGGTCATCGGCCTTGGCCATGAGCTGCAGCATGAGCTCGTAAGGCTGCAGGCCCATGCCCAACAACATAGAGTCGTCGCGGTAATAGAGCGAGGCGTAATCGAAGGGCTTTAGCTGCAGGGCGGCTGCCAGTTGTATGGCTTCGTGGCCGCGTGAGGTGCTGTGCACATACTTACTGCAAATCGCCTTGTTATCTTCGTAGGTATCTGCCATGGTCTTGGCAGTAATCATCAGTCGGTAAGCCTTTTTCAGTAATTCCAGATCGAGTTTAGTGGCTTCCAGGGTTTCTCGTGACATAGGTAGCGTTAAGGTTTGCCCGAATTTACAAATTTTCGGCTTTTAAGTAAAGTGTGATTTTGGCTCGGTAGAGCGACAAGAATTAGGTACTTTTGCGGTACCTTGACAAAAGACTTCTTGACGAAGCACATAAGACATTTGTTAGACAAACGATGTTCTGAATCTGTTGTTGGATAATCCTTTGTCTAAGTTATCTACCTAATTGCTGCGAAAATATGTTCAGAGAAAAAGTTGAGGCGTTTATGCGCCAGTTTCAGTCAGACCTGTGCCAAGCCCTGGAAACCTGCGACGGCGGCGCCACTTTCACCTCGGATGTGTGGGCGCACGAGAGCGGCGGAGGCGGTGTTTCCCGCGTGATAGAGGGAGGTAACGTGCTGGAAAAGGGCGGTGTAAACTTTTCTGCTGTTTCGGGAGAGCTTTCCCCGCAGTTTCTGAAGGCCTTGCAGATGCCTGATCCCGCTTACTTTGCCACAGGCGTGTCGGTGGTGATGCACCCGCACTCCCCCATGGTGCCTATCTCCCATATGAACGTGCGTTACTTTGAGGCGGGCAACGGGCAGGCCTGGTTCGGCGGCGGCATCGACATGACCCCGATTTTTGTGGATGTACAGCAGGCGCGGGAGTTCCATGAGCAGATGAAGGCTATTTGCGACAAGCACCACCCCAGTTATTACCCGGAGTTCAAGAAGTGGGCCGACGACTACTTTTATAACGAGCACCGCGACGAGACACGCGGCGTGGGCGGCATCTTCTTCGACAGGCTGATGGCCACAGGAGAGATAAGTATGGAAGAGCGCTTCGCCTTTGTGCGCGATGTAGCCTATGCCTTTATCCCTTTCTATACTTCTATCATCAACCAAAACCGCGACCTGCCCTATGGCGAGCGTGAGAAGAAGTGGCAGCTCATCCGCCGGGGGCGCTATGTGGAATTTAACCTGGTGTACGACCGCGGCACCAAGTTCGGCCTGTTTACCAAAGGCAGAATCGAGTCTATTTTGATGAGCCTGCCGACACACGCCTCCTGGGTCTACAACTTTCAGCCGGAGCCGGGCAGCCCGGAAGAGCAGACGCTCCGCTATCTCAAGAAAGACATTAACTGGATCAACGAGGGCAAGTAATGGTAGAGGCGCTGGAGCAGCTGGATAAAGAAGTCTTTGTCTACCTGAACAACATGCACAGCCCGTTCTGGGACGTGATTATGGTGTTTGTGTCGGAGAAGCTGGTGTGGATACCCTTTTACCTGGGTCTGATCGGGTACCTGGTGTGGCGCTACCGCCGTCAAAGCATTCCCATGCTGCTGATGGTGATCATCGCCATTGGGCTAGCCGACTTTATTGCCTCCGGTCTCATGAAGCCGTACTTCATGCGCCTGCGCCCCTGCCACGACCCCACGCTTGCAGAGGTCATCAACATTGTAGAAGGCTGCGGCGGCAAGTATGGGTTCATTTCCTCACATGCGGCCAACACCTTTGCGCTGGCGGTTTTCTTCAACCTTATCCTCTCCGACCGCTACCTAATTTTTAAGGTGGTGCTGGTAGCCTGGGCGGTGGTGGTAACCTACAGCCGTATTTACCTGGGCGTGCACTTTCCGGCGGATGTTATTCTTGGGGCCCTGTTAGGCTCTGTGCTGGCTTTTCTGGCCTCGTTGGCGTACAGCAAGCTCCTGCAGCGCTACAGCTATTTCCGGCCCTAAACCTTTGTTCCCAACTGCTGTTACACCATAACTTAAACAGCAAACGGATTGCGAAGCTTCACTTATACTTTCCTTCTTCTCCTGGCTTGCCTGCACCCGGCCCTGGCGCAGTCGGTTTACACGCTGTCGGGGCGTGTGCTGGATGCCGAGACGAGTTTGCCCCTGGTGGGCGCTGCCGTTGCCCTCAAGGAGCGTCCTTCTGCCGGAGCCATAACCGATGCCACGGGCAGGTATAGCTTTGCTGCACCTGAAGGCGCGTATACCCTTGTGGTAAAGTATATTGGCTACGATTTGCAGGAGCAACTGGTGCAGCTAAATCAACCTGTCGCTTTAACCATACGCCTCACGCCAACGGCCTACCAGGTACAGGAGGTGGAGGTGGTGGCGGAGCGGCGGCCCCCTCTTACCGAGACACCTGTGATGGGCCAGTTGGAGTTCCCGCTGGAGACAATAAAAGTACTGCCCGTGCTCTTCGGCGAGGTTGATATCCTGAAGACCGTCTCCCTGATGCCAGGTGTCAAGTCAGCCGGCGAAGGCAGCACGGGCTTTTATGTGCGCGGGGGCGGTGCAGACCAAAACCTGGTGTTGCTTGACAAGGCTACCGTTTATAACCCCGGGCACCTGTTCAACTTCTTCTCCGTCTTCAACAGCGACGCCATTGACCAAACCACGCTCATCAAGGGCAACATGCCTGCCCGCTACGGCGGCCGGCTTTCCTCGGTGCTCGACATCGGCATGAAAGCAGGAAGTTACGACGACTTTCAGGTGGATGGTGGCATCGGCCTGATATCTTCCCGGCTGTCGGTACAGGGCCCTCTGCAGGAGGGAAAATCCTCTTTCATCCTGTCGGGCAGGCGCACCTACGTGGATGTGCTGCTGGGCCCTTTCCTGAAGGACACTGAACAGGGCGGCATTCCGTATCATTTCTATGACCTCAACGGCAAGCTCAGCTTTAAACTTTCTGAAAAGGACAACCTCTACTTGAGTGGCTACTATGGCCGCGATGTGGGGGAGCTAACGCTCTCTGAAGGACGTTTTGTGGCCGATTTCTTCTGGGGAAACGCCAGCGCCACCGCCCGCTGGAACCACCGGTTTAACGAGAAACTGCAGGTGGACGTGTCCGGGGTGCTGAGCAAGTATGACTTTGAGTTCAGTTGGGACTTTGGCGGCTTTACCACCGTGGCTGAAACCGGGGTTAAGGACTACAGCGCCAACATCGACTTCTCCTACAAGCCTAACGTACGGCATCAGCTGCAGTACGGCCTGCAGTACACGTATCACCAGTTACGGCCCCGTGCCGGAGAGGCAGAGAGTGCCAGCGGGGAGGTCTTTGGCACCGATAGGCTGCTCACCAAGTATGGCCATGAATACGCCCTTTACTTGTCGGATGATGTATACCTGACAGACAGGCTGCAGCTTAGCCTCGGCATCCGAAACAGTTACTTTACCCAAACCGGCCCTTTTACCTTTTACCAATTCGACGCCAACCAGTCTCCCACCGACTCAACTACCTATGGGGACGGCCAGAAAGTAAAGAGCTTTAGCGCCTGGGAGCCGCGGGTGTCGGCAAAGTATGAGCTGAACAAAAAGTCTTCGTTGAAGGCTGCTTTTTCTAAGTCTGCCCAGTACCTGCACCTGGTTTCCAATGCCTACACCACCTTACCGCTGGATGTGTGGGTGCCTAGCTCTGCTATGGTGGAGCCGCAGCGGGCAACGCAATACGCACTGGGCTACTTCAGGAGCATAAAGGAGAATCAGTATGAGGGTTCTGTGGAGGTTTATTACAAAGACCTGGAGAACCAGTACGAGTACCGCGAAGGTTTTGCCCCGGGGCCCAGCAACCGTGACCTGGAGTATGAGTTCGTGAGCGGCAGCGGTGAGTCTTACGGTGTGGAGCTTTTCCTGCGCAAGAACTATGGGGCGCTGCAAGGCTGGTTCGGCTACACGCTCTCCCGCACTACCCGCACCTTTCCTGCCCTGAACAAGGGCCGCGAGTTTCCGGCCCGCTACGACCGGCGCCACGACCTGTCGGTGGTGGGCACCTACAAGTATAACGACCGCTGGACCTTTGGCGGCAGCTTTGTGTACGGCACCGGTGAGGCCACCACGCTGCCGGTGCGCCGCTACTACCTGGAAGGGACCGTGAACTACCAGTATGGCGAGCGCAACAGCTTCCGGATGCAGCCCACCCA
Organism: Pontibacter litorisediminis; assembly: GCF_029360645.1. Classification (GTDB taxonomy): domain Bacteria; phylum Bacteroidota; class Bacteroidia; order Cytophagales; family Hymenobacteraceae; genus Pontibacter; species Pontibacter litorisediminis. The sequence continues at coordinate 291,946 of NZ_JARDUA010000001.1, forward strand.
CCGCCTCGACCTATCGGCCACGCTGGAGGGCAAGAAGTGGAAGAACATCGAAAACAGCTGGACTTTCTCTGTCTATAATGTGTACGGCCGCCGTAACCCATACCTGTACTACATCGATAACGAGGGCAATGCCTACGGCAACAGCGTACAGCTTCAAGCCAAGAAAGTATCCATCGTGCCGTTTCCGCTGCCTTCGGTTACGCTGAACTTTACCTGGGAATAAAGAATGCAGAAGTTAAACGTTATACTTGCCATACTTTGGAGCCTGCTTCTGTTCGGTTGTGAAGAGGACATCACCATAGACATACCAGCGGGGGAAGAGCAACTGGTGGTGGAGGGGCACATTGAGCAGGACGCCCCGCCGGTCGTGATCCTTACCCGCACGGTTCCGGTTTTCACCGAGGTGTCGGCTGCAGCGCTGGCGCAAAGTTTCGTACATGACGCGCAGGTGCGCATAACGGTTGACGGCCAAACCTATACTTTAAAAGAAGTGCCATCAACGGCCTTCTCAGAGGAACTTAAGCAGCTGCTTCAAGTGCAGTTTGGGCTCAAGCCTGAGCTCTTTAACACCCCAACAGGTCTCGTTTTTTATATCTATACTTCTGAGGAACTGCGGGGCCAATTAGGTAAAACGTACAGCCTGCAGATCAATCACGATGGGCGTACGCTTTCGTCTGTCACCACCATCCCCCAGCTTAACCCGCTAGATTCCCTCTGGACGATCCCACACCCAAATCGCGCACAGGATAGCCTGCGCCAGCTCTACTACCGTTACTCCGACCCCGACACGCTCGGCAACTATGTCCGCTACTTCACCAAACGCAACGATGAGCCCTTTTACCCGGGCCTGTTTGCCTCTGTTTTCTCGGATGAGTTTATCAATGGCGCCACCATCGTTTACCCGCTGGACCGTGGCGAGCCAAAGGGGCAACCGGAAGTGGATGTGGACCTGTACAGTTACTTTGGAAAAGGCGATACAATCACCGTGCGCTGGGCGGCCATCGATTTGGCGCATTACCGCTTCTGGTTTACACTCGAGAACGAGCAAAACAACAACGGCAGTCCCATTTCCTCGCCTAACATCACCCAATCCAACATTGAGGGCGGATTAGGCATATGGGGAGGCTATGCCGTTTCCCGGCATACGCTGCTGGTGGAGTGATCTACGCCAGCTCATGAAACCTGTAACCACAGTTGAAACAGTAGTTTGCGTCGGCATGGTGGCCCTCGGTGTGGCAATTGGGGCAAACCTGCGCAGTAACGGCCGTTCTGTCGGTTCTAGACATCTCCACGGTGACAATACCAGTGGGCACTGCAATGATGCCGTAGCCCATGATCATGACAAAGCTGGCTACAAACTGCCCGAGCGGCGTTTGCGGTGAAATGTCCCCATAGCCAACGGTGGTGAGGGTCACGATGGTCCAGTACACGCTCTTCGGAATACTGGTAAAGCCGTTTGTCCTCCCCTCAATCAGGTACATCAAGGAACCGATAATAACCACCACTAAGAGCACGGTACCCAGGAAAACCGCGATTTTACTGGCACTGGCCCTTAAGGCTTTGGAAAGTACCTGTCCTTCATTGATGAACTGCGTCAGTTTGAAGATTCGGGCGATGCGCAGCAGGCGGAGCACACGCACCACCAGCAGGTACTGAGAGCCAAGTATGAAAAGGCTTAGATAAGTAGGAATGATGGCTAGCACATCGACTATGCCAAAGAAGGAAAAGACATACTTCAGTGGCCGCGGTGTGCTGTAGATACGGAGAAGGTACTCAATCGTGAAAATGATCGTAAAGAACCATTCCAATGTCAGGAATAAGTCCAGGTAAACCCGCCGCAAGGAGACCACGCTCTCCAGCGACACGACGGCCACACTCGTGACAATGAGCACCAGCAGCAGCACGTCGAAGACCTTGCCTGCCGGCGTGTCGGCCTCGAAAATAATCCGGTAGAGCTTCTTCTGAAGGTTACTGTAGGCAGCCATTCGTTTATTAGGTTAACACAGGAGGGTATACGCAGGCCCGCCGCTAAAGCTACTGTGTAGCCTTGGCCTGCTTAAAGCTATGCTTCAGCTGTAGATCCCATGTATATAAGAATCAGGTTAAAAGGTGGAGATCACGTGTACTGAGTCGCGCTGCAGCCTGTAGCTCAGGAAGCTTTTGATGCGGGATTCATACTCCTGCACTTGCTCTGGCCGCAGCCTGGCCTTTACTGGTGCCGTTGCCTTCTTGTTCGGCGTAGGGGCCTGCTGCTCCACAGGCTGCTTCTGTTGCCAGTCGATCATTACCAGTGTGATGGTATCTGGTTTCACCGGATTCGTGGTGCTAACCATATCCCCCACCTGCACTTTCTGAATCTCGGGGAACAACATCCGCAGGTCGCGGGTGGCGCTGCCGTTCAGCTCCAGCTTTTGTCGCTGGCGCAGACTGTCAGCGTGCTGCTCCTGCAGCTTTTGCAGCTCAAGCGTCTTCAGGAAGTCCTGGGTGATGTTGTTGGTTACGTCATAGGCTATTTTCTGCACTTCCTCCGGCGACACATCCAGCTGTACCAATTTTACCCTGTAGCTACTTAAGTTATTCTGCGCCAACACTTCGTCGTAATGCTTCACCAGCCCTTCGTCCACCTTTTTGCCCACGCTGTATATCTTCACATACTTCAGTGAGTCTGCCGGCTGCATCTCCCACTTGATGATCTCGTTTTTGCGCCTGGTGAAGTCCGAGATTACCAGCTGCTCTATCTGCTTCTTGGTCTGGATGTCAGAGTAAATATTGTAAAGGAAGTACACGCTCGGGAGCACCACGATGATCAGCACCACCACCATGGCCTGGGCCACGCGCTTTTGTTTGGCCTGGTCCACGTACGCTTTGGTGTGGAAGTGCAGGTACTTCACAATCATATACGTGGCAAGGCTGATGAACACCGCGTTGATGAAGAAGAGGTAGAAGCCGCCCAAAAAGTAATCGTAGCGGCCTACCGCCAGTCCGAAGCCCGCCGTGCAAAGCGGTGGCATGAGTGCCGTGGCAATGGCTACGCCCGGTATCGCGTTGGACTTGTCGGATCGGGAGATGGAGACGATACCAGCCACCCCGCCGAAAAAGGCCACGCCGACATCCAGCAGCGTGGGCGTAGTGCGCGCCAGTAGTTCGTTCGTAGGCTCGCCGAGAGGCGTAACGGTAAAGTATAAAAAGCTAACCACCAGGCCCGCCGCGGCCGCCAAAGCCAGGTTCTTGATGGAATCGATGAGCATTTCGCGGTCGTTGATGCCTACCGATAACCCCACGCCCAGTATGGGCGACATGAGCGGGGAAACTAACATGGCACCGATGATCACAGCGCCGGATCCGGTATCCAGGCCAATGGATGCCAGCACCGCCGAGCAGATGAGCATCCAGGTGTTGTTGCCCCTAATCGGGATCTTGTCGTTTATCTCGCGGATGGTGCCTTCTTCATCAGTCTCGTGCTGGATGTTCAGGACACTACCCATCAGCCTCTTTAGGGATTGTAGCAGCATACAGTAAAAGTGTAAGGGCTACAAAAATAAGCAAAATCGCCAAAGGGCCTAATGCGGAGCCTTCAGGAGGGGCAGTGCCTCCTGCACAATAGGCTTGCTGTTGATAACGGCAAGCATCAGGTTGATCTTCTGCCTGTCGCCTAGGTTCTTGATAGTTTCATCTGCATCGTGGAGCAGCAACTTGGCCTCCTGGTGCAGCACTGGCAGGAACTGCGGGTGTGGGGCTGCCATGTGCAGCAGGCTCTCCAGCATAGACAGCAGCTTTAGAATAATCAGGCAGTCCTGCTTGCCGTAGGTGCGGAACGGGCTGAGCGTAATGCTGTATATATCCCTGAAGGTTTGATGCTTGAACCTGATTCTGCCGGCGCCGTTCTCATCGTATATTACCTTCTCGTCAGTTAACTGCATGCGTAGCGAGAACAGGGCCGTCAGGTAGTCAATGGCTTTAATTGCGGTGCCGGGGTCGTTGATGCCTGGGCTCAGGGCTTTAACGGCACTCTCCGTTATGTGCTTTATCCCGAAGATATAATTCATGCCTGGCCGCTCTTCCCGGTAAAAATTCACGTGGTTGAAAAGCCTATCCGTAAACTCCTTCATCTCCGGCAGCCGTTTGTTGATGCGGGCAAATGGCACTCCCTCAATCAGAAAGCTGCCCAGTGGGTGTTCAAAGTCAAGTACGACGTCATACTCCTTTAAAATACCCAGCACAGCGTGCTCGTCCAGGCCTTGCAGGTAGCCCGTTCGGGGGCTCTCCAGAAGCTGCCACTCCTTCTGCTCAAATACGTTGGGCACCTTTGTCCCCTTGTCGCGCTCTATCTCCTCCTTCAGCTGGTCTTTTGTCACAAGGTAAATTCCCTCCAGCAAATTGTCGATCTGCACCGACTCTGATATGGAGTGTATAAAGTAGACAAAAAAGCCCAGGCACATGATGGCAAAAACCATAGCCAGGAAAATGGCAAATCCCGGCAGGTTCACACTATATAAGTCGGAACGAATGTTCACCATCACCACCAGAGTATAAATTAAGGTGCCCAGGTAGAGGCCCGTGACGCTCTGGTTTGCTTTATAGGTAATAAGGCTTGGTATCACCCGCGGGGAAAAATTAGAGCTGGCCTGATTCAGTACCAGCATCACCATGGTGAAGCTGAAGACGGTCAGGGAGATAACGCCGGTGGCAATGGTGCTAAGTATAAGGCGTGCCGTTGCGCCGTTGCTGATGATCATGTACGGCAAGTCATCGTCCAGCTTCTTGCTGAGTCCCAGCGTCTCGAGGTACAGCACGACCAGTGCCAGAACTAAGAATGCCAGAGAGATAATTGTGGGGATGAACCCAATGCTGGAGATGATGTACTGGTAAATAAATTTTATACGGCTCAGGATCTTGCCCATACTTTCGTGCGCTGGCTTGTTAGGTGCTGCTCTGTCTTACTTTTATTCCCTGCTGTAGGTTATAAACACCGCAGCCACACCTCCTAAAGGTGTGGCTGCGCATGCTAGTGAAGCCTGGGAAGAAACGTGGAGAAGTGCCGCTGTTTGCTTTCTAAGAAGACTGCTGGCGCACTGCTCAGAACAACCTTCTCTTATACCATTTTAGGTGCTGTTAACCAGCAATGACCTCTATTGCCTGCAGAGGTTGGCTGTTTTTGCTTTTACAGTTGGCGCAGCAGCCGGAGCAGGGCTTGCGCTTCAGCTGCCTATAGGTTAGCAGCGGAATCCGGGTGTGGTAGGCTTTTGTCTTCACATAGGCATTGCTGAAGAGGCGCTCCATCAGGTAATTATCCTGGGTGGCCAGCAGCAGCATATCAGCCTGCTCTTGTTCGGCAAACTCGCTGATGCCCTCCAGCACATCTTCCTCTTCCAGCAGTCGCACCCTTACATTGCTGCCTCGCAGCTGCGCCTCTACCTCCCGCATGGCCTGGTTCATAGCGCTTAGCTGAGGCTTATCGGCCAGGCTGTACACCTGCACCAGCGTTAGCCGGGCGCTAGCCTGGTTGGCAAAACCCTGGATTCGCTCCAGTACCTTGGGGTCCTTGTCCGTAAAATCCGTAGCGAAAACCAGGTGCCTCAAGTTCTGATAGGCTTTAGCCGTGGGTACTGCCAGCACTGGCACATCCAACAGGTTGATCAAGGCCGCGGCGGTATCTTCCTCTGGGCTGGTGCCCAGGGTAGGCACCGCCTGTACCACGACCATGTCGATGGCATAGTCCTGAACCACGGCTTTTATACTTTCCTGCAAGGAGCCTGGCCGCACCACGCACTCGAATCCTTTCAGGCTGTCGTCATACGGCTGAGCAAGGTGATGGTCGGCTAGGGTGCGAAGTGCCTGTATGGCTCTGCTCTGCTGTGTAAACGTAAGCTCTGGCGTACCTGTGTTATACAGCAGCACCAGTTCCACGCCCAACGCCCTGGCCATAGCCCCTGCATAAGCCAGTAATTTTTCACTTGCTCCGTCGAAGCGAACCGGTACAAGAATTTGCTTGATAGGTGTTGCCGTACTCATGTCTTTTAATTTTATCTGGAGTAAAAATTAGCTTCTTTGTATTTCCAAGCCACCGTAACCCACCGCTATACACGGTTCTGCTTACTTTTGCGCAGTTTGCTTTGGGCTGGTGCAGCAAGTAATTTCGGTGGTGTGCTGTGGTGTATGCGTGATTTTAGGGCTCAGGTACGGGATGCCCAGGCTCAACCCCCGAAGTATAAAAATAACTGCAAGCACCATGCCTGCATAAGGCACCAGCCGGTTGAATGTGCCCCGTAGCTTCAGGCTAATGAACTTGCCAGACAACGATACCAGGAACATCAGCGGGAAGGTGCCTAGCCCGAAGAGCAGCATGTACAGCATGGCACCCGGTACCCCCGGTGCGCTAATGGCACCGGCCAGGGCGATGTACACAAAGCCACAGGGCAACAGACCGTTCAACATGCCCACCATGAACAGCGCTCCCAGGTTGTCGCGCCCAAAAAAGTAGCCTAGCTTCTGGCGCACCCAGGCCACGGCCTTATCCGTACCCAGCGCGCTGCCAGCTTTGCCTTTAAGGGCTGCCGGGGCAACCAGTAAAAAAAGGATGAGCAAGCCTGAAACAACAGAGACTACCTGCTGTAGCCCCGCCATCTGCAGCGACTGCCCAAAGGCACCTGCCAGTGCGCCCAACAAACTGTAGGTAACCAAGCGCCCCCCATTGTACAGGAGCCGGCCGGTGTAAAAACGCCAGCCGCCGCTCCTGCCAAATGGTAAGGCCATGGCAATCGGGCCGCACATCCCGACGCAATGGAAACTGCCTAAAAGTCCGAATAGAAAACCAGCCCAGATCATGGCTATTGTACCTGTATGGTCTTCTCTGAGTAATAATCTTCTCCGTCCGCGCTGAAGCTTACGCGTACTTTCCACAAGCCGCTCTCCAGGTCCGCTACCTCCAGCAACTGGCTCTGGTCGCGGCCTAGTTGCAGCGGGATCTGCTTGTCCAGCTTGTCGTTGGATGGGCGAAACAGCGTGATGGTGCCGTTCAGGCTCTTGCCCTGGTAAGTTGCCGGCAGCTGCAGCAGCACTGTTTTGTCCTCTGCTCTGTACTGCAACATCACGTCCCCGAGCGCCTGCGTACGCTTCACCCGCTCTATCTGGTCCTGGTACTGTATCTCCTGCTCGTAGTAATCCTTGCTCACCAGGCCTACATCCTGTTGCATGGCTCTATAAACAAACATGGCAATGTAACCCATAAAACATACCATGGCTGCCACGATCATGTAAGGCCAGAGTGTAAAGCTTTTATTTTTATCTTGATTCGTCATGTTGATGCCTCCTTTGCTGCCCTCCTCTTTCGGTGAGCTTTTGTTACTTCTATACTTCCTTACTTAGCCGGTCCCAGGAACTTGGTTTCCGTGGTTGTGATAAGCTCGTCGCCGTGGAAGACCCCCACTTCTATTTCCGAGTTCATACCATCCAGCTGCTTTAAATCAATCTCTGTAAAGAACACCCCTTCCACAATGCCTTGTGCCGGAAGTATAAGCTGTTCTCCTCCTATCACTTCTACCGCGCCTTCCTTGTTCAGCAGCTTTAGGGTAAGCGGCATGTCATGGTTGGTCTTGTTGATGACAGAGATGTTGTACAGGTTCTTGATGTGCCCCTGCTCTGTTTTCTGGTACAGCTGGCCCGGGGTGCGAAGTATAGTGGCTTCCGCCTCATCGCGGGTAAGCAGCAGCGTAGTAAGGGCTGTCAGAAGTATAAACAGTACCGCCGTGTACCCTATCACGCGAGGGGTGAAGAAAGACCACTTGGTGCCTTTCTCGATAGCCTCCTCCGATTCATAGCGGATCAGCCCTTCCGGCTTCTCCACCATGCGCATGATGGCGTTGCAGGCATCGATGCAGGCAGTGCAGTTAATGCACTCCAGCTGCTGCGCTCCATTCCGGATGTCAATGCCTGTCGGGCAAACCTGCACGCATTGGTTACAGTCGATGCAGTCGCCTTCGGTGCGCTCCTGGTTCTTGCGCAGTTTGCCGCGCGGCTCGCCCCGGCCATAGTCGTAGGCTACCACCACGGTCTTTTTATCCTGCATGACCCCCTGCAGGCGGCCGTAAGGGCAGACAATAGTGCATACCTGCTCACGGAAATAAGCAAATACCCAATAGAAGACTCCTGTAAAGGCCACCAGCGCGCCAAAACCTGCCAAGTGGTTAAAAGGGCCTTCCACAATCACCTTCTTCAATTCATCTATACCGATGATATAAGCCAGGAAGATGTTGGAGATCAGGAAAGATATCAGGAGGAAAACCGTGAACTTTGCCCCTTTCTTCAGGATCTTCTCCGTGTTCCAGGGCATTTTATCCAGTGCGCGCTGTTTCGTGTAGTCACCCTCTATGGCGTACTCTATGCGGCGGAAGATCATCTCCATGAAGATCGTCTGAGGACAGACCCAGCCGCAGAATACGCGCCCGTAAACCACCGTGAACAGGATAATGAACACGACCATGGTGAGGAAGGCCAGCACCAGTATAAAGAAGTCCTGCGGCCAGAACAGCACGCCGAAAATCACGAACTTGCGCTCCACCACGTTTAGCATGAGCAGCGGCAGGCCGTTTATCTTGATAAATGGGCCCGCAAACAATAGCGCCAGCAGCAAATAGCTAACATATTTCCGGTAGTTGTAGAGTTTGCCTTTCGGCTTTTTCGGATATACCCAAACGCGTTTACCCTGTTCATCTACTGTAGAGATGTGGTCCCGAAATTCATCGGTAGGTTTTGTTTTAGTTGCCATGGCAGTGATAAATTGTGCGGATTTTACTCCTGCCTTTGATTTAAAATGTACCAGCAGACCTTAGCTTTGCTTTGATCTACTGGTACAAAATTCCTAAAACAGCCCCGCTTAAAAGATGACCTAGGTCATGTTGAGGAGTGATTATCGTCAGCAAGTGCGGAAAGGTGCCGGAACTTGCTGCAAACCCTATAAAAAAACAGCAGGCTCCTCTTTAGAGGGGAGCCTGCTGTTTTGTAGGCACAACACCTGAATTATTGTTTCTCGCCCTGGGGCTCTTTTGCATTGGCTGGGTTTGTGCCCTGCAGGCTCAGGATGTAGCTGGATACCTCCAGGATCTGATCCTTCGTGAGCTTGCCCTGCCATGGCACCATGCCTTTGGCCGGCACACCGAATTTGATCGTCTTGAAGATGTCGTTTACATCACCGCCATGCAGCCAGTACTCGTCCGTTAAGTTCGGGCCTACAGTACCCTGGCCTTCTGCGCCGTGGCAGGCCGCGCAGTTGGTGCTGAAGACAGACTTGCCAGACTCCAATGCTGCAGCGTCGGTCAGAGCCTCATAATTGGTTACAGCATTCGGGTCGTCCGCGTTTTTGGCGGCGAACAAGGCTGCCTGCTGCATCTCCACTTCGTACTCTTCTGCCTGAAGCGAACCTGTTCTGAACACGTGGAAGTGTAGCATATACCCTACCGCAAACACAATGGTCACGTAGAAGAGCGCTTTCCACCAAGGCGGCAGGTCATTGTCGTACTCCTGAATGCCGTCGAAATCGTGGGTCGAATGGATCTTGTCCTTCGCCTCTCCTGCCAATACCGTCGTATCACCTCTCAGCAGGAAGAGCACTCGGCCGGCAAAGGAGCTGCGGAAGTCCTCATCGTAAATAGAGTCTCCAAGCATCGGGACAAACAGTCGGAACATCAGCACCAGTACCAGTATGGTCAGGAGGATAATGGCGGCCGCCAGCCCAAATGTGAACAGCAGCACCGGAGGCAGGTCAGTAAAGGCAACATCCTGTGCAGCAGCGGGTGGCGTAGCGGTAGCGTCAGTAGCCTCTGCTACCGGTGCTGCCTCAGCCTCCGCTGGTTTGCTACTCTCCTCCTTGATGAAGGCAATTACGTTCTTAATGTCATCCTCAGAAAGGGAGCTGCCGAAGGCAGGCATGGGTATCTTGCTATACTTCTCGTATACTTCTACCGCGTCCTTATCGCCAGCCTGCACCAGTTCCTGAGAGTTCTGGACGAATTTCACCAGCCATTCATCCCCGCGGCGCTCATGCACATTCTTCAGGGCCGGGCCCACCACATCGGCGTCCAGGCTGTGGCAAGCGACGCAGTTGCCTTCAAAAATAGCCTTTCCTGCAACCGGGTCCTGCGCCAGAGCGGCAGAAGTGCCCATTAAGAGCAGGCCTGCGCCTAGGGCCAAGCCGCGTTTTCCTATAAGTTTTATCATGTTCATCGTCTTGCTGCTTCTTGTGTGGTGGTGGTGTCTTGTGCTTCGTCTTCGCATGCAACCCTGCTCATGGCCTGCACATAGCCTTTGTCCATGAGGAACACATAAACCAGCAGGCCCAGGAAAAACAGAAAGAAGATGCTGAACGAGATTAGCGGGTATATTTCGATGCCGTCTATGGCTTGCAAAACATTCTTATACATTGTCTTAACTTTTATGACGCTTCAACCTAATGACAAGGGACAAAAGACTTCCGGTCTTGAAATACTTTCTGCCTTTTACCCTTTGTCACTCAGTTCTTTGTCAGGTTAATTATTCTTCTGTTTTTACTTTGATGTCCGTGCCCAGGCGCTGCAGGTACGCGATCAGGGCCACAATCTCAGCCTCTGGCTTCACTTCGATGCCTTCTTTGGCCAATTGCGCGCTGATCTGGTTGGCTTGCGTCATCAGCTCCTCGTTTGCGTTGGCGATATACGCGTCCTCATAAGGTACCCCTAGCTTCTTCAGTGTCTTCAGCTTGTCCTGTGTTGTGCTCAGGTCGATGTCCTGCTCAAACAGCCATGGGTAAGCCGGCATGATAGAGCCTGGCGACATAGAGGTTGGGTCCATCATGTGGTGGTAGTGCCAGGAGTTAGGGTACTTGCCTCCTACTCGGTGAAGGTCCGGACCGGTACGCTTAGAGCCCCACAGGAAGTTGTGGTCATACACAAACTCACCAGCCTTGGAGTACTCGCCGTAACGCTCCGTCTCAGATCTGAACGGACGCACCATTTGCGTGTGGCAGTTAACGCAACCCTCTTTGATGTACAGGTCACGGCCCTGCAGCTCCAGCGAAGTATAAGGCTTCACGCTGGCGATGGTCGGCACGTTAGACTTGATCACGAAGGCAGGAATAAACTCGACCAAACCACCTATCAATATTGCTATGGTAGCCCAAATCGCCATTTGCATTGGGCGCTTCTCGATCCAGGAGTGCCAGTGGCCGGCGTTCATGCTTTGCGTAGGTACAACCACAGGAGCTTCAGTTCTTTCGTTTGCCACCAGGCTGCCAGACTTAGCAGTTTTATAGAGGTTGTACACCATCAGGAACACACCGCTCAGGTACAGCACACCACCAATACCACGCAGGTAGTACATTGGCACGATCTGGAGAACTGTTTCCAGGAAGTTAGAGTACTGCAGCGTACCCTCTGCTGTGAACTGTTTCCACATCAGACCTTGTGTAAAGCCGGCCCAGTACATGGGGATGGCGTAGAACAGGATGCCCAGGGTGCCCAACCAGAAGTGGGCGTTGGCCATCTTCTTAGAGAACAGCTCTGTTTTGTAAAGGCGTGGGAACAGCCAGTACAGCATGGCAAATGTCAGGAAGCCGTTCCAGCCAAGGGCGCCAACGTGTACGTGTGCTACGATCCAGTCGGTAAAGTGGGCTATAGCGTTCACGTTCTTCAGCGACAGCATCGGGCCTTCGAACGTAGCCATACCGTAGGCGGTTATCGCTACCACCATGAACTTCAGGATCGGGTTCTCGCGAACTTTATCCCAGGCACCGCGCAGTGTCAGCAGGCCGTTGATCATACCACCCCAGCTCGGAGCAATTAGCATTACGGAGAACACTACGCCCAGCGACTGAGCCCAATCGGGTAGTGAAGTATAAAGCAAGTGGTGCGGACCAGCCCAGATGTAGATGAAGATCAGCGACCAGAAGTGGATAATAGACAGACGGTAAGAGTAAACCGGGCGGTTGGCCGCCTTCGGCAGGAAGTAGTACATCAGGCCCAGGAACGGCGTTGTCAGGAAGAATGCCACCGCGTTGTGGCCATACCACCACTGCACCAGCGCATCCTGCACCCCGGCATAACCAGAGTAGCTCTTAAAGAAGTTAACCGGCATCTCGTAGGAGTTCACGATGTGCAGCACCGCTACTGTCAGGAAGGTGGCAATGTAGAACCAGATGGCCACGTACATGTGCTTTTCGCGGCGCTTGGCAATGGTACCAAACATGTTCCAGCCGAATACCACCCAAACCAGGGTGATGGCAATATCGATTGGCCACTCCAGTTCGGCATACTCTTTAGAGGTCGTTATACCCAGAGGAAGGGTGATAACCGCAGAGACAATGATCAGCTGCCAGCCCCAGAAGTTCAGCTTGCTAAGCAGGTCTGAGTACATACGGGCTTTGCAGAGGCGCTGAAGTGAGTAGTACACACCCATAAAGATGGCGTTACCCACAAAGGCGAAAATAACGGCATTGGTGTGCAGCGGCCTCACGCGGCCAAATGTAGTATACTGGTTGCCCATGTTCACGTCCGGGTTAGCCAACTGGAAGGCGATGATCACGCCTATCAGCATACCGGCAATACCCCAGAACACGGTGGCTATACCAAAATCCCGAACGATCTTATTGTCATAAAAGAACGTGTCGGTCAGCCCCCGGTCCGTACCTTTCGGCACAACCCGGTCGGGCGCATTTTCCAAGACTTCAGCTACATTAGTCGACATGTGCGGTGTCCTCCATTTAAGTTTAAGTGTGTTGTTATTTAGTGTTGTTCTCTACTGGCTACAAATGTCAGCATAGCAATGCCGGTAAAAGATGACAGAAGTCACTCCTGAAGGTGATTGATATCAGCCGGCCTGGTTTAGGATGCTTCTTTCTTAGCTGCAGCCTTCGCCTTAGGGGCTGTTTCGTTATCGAAGAGCATGCGCACGGCAGGTGTATAGTCGTCGTCGTACTGGCCGGAGCGCACTGCCCAAAGGAACGCCCCCAGAAAACAGGCTGCCACCGTTACGCTGATGGCGATCATTAAAAAGATGATGTACATATGGAGAAGAGTTAGGGGTTGAGGGATATATGTGGCAAGTTTTTGATGAGAAACTTGCCATTACTCCTTGATCATTATAAACCTGCTCGCTTGGCGGCAATCTTCACGGATAAGGTGGCGAAGATGATCACGCTTAGAGAGCTGATGGGCATCAGGATGGCTGACACCAAGGGTGAGAAAAGCCCCTGCACGGCCAGCGTTAAACCGATCACGTTGTAGACTAGCGACACGGCAAAAGTGGCCAGGATGATTTTCATGGTTTTTCTGGAGAAGCCCAGGAAGCTGCTCAGCTTGTCAAATGCCGCTGCATCCAGAATCGCATCGCAGGATGGGGAGAAATTAGTGATACTGTTGCTCAGGGCTATCCCCGCATCGCTCTGCTTCAGGGCCCCGGCGTCGTTCAGGCCGTCGCCAATCATCAGCACCTGGTGGTACTCGTTCTTAAGCTTCTGAATAAACTCCAGTTTTTGCACCGGGCTCTGGTTAAAGCTTAGTTCTGCCTCATTGCCGAGCAGTTCTTTCAGGCGTGCCTCCTCGTGGTTGTTATCTCCTGACAGTACGGCGATCTTTTTATCTTTCAGATCATGCAGAATCTCTTTCAGGCCCTGGCGGTACACGTTGTAAAACGTGTAGTAACCCTGCAGCACGCCATCCACCGACACATACACCGTCGTTTTAAGTGTATCTTTCATTGCATCGGCTTTTACTCCTATGTATGAAGCAGATCCGACTCTAATTATACTTCCGTTCACCTCAGCGATCAGACCTTTGCCGGCAAACTCCTGAAAGTGCTCCACAGCAACGGTCTCTCCATTCAGGCTATGGAAAATCCGCTGGCTCAGGGGGTGCGTAGAGTGGCTCAGCACTGATTTTATACTTTGTTCCTGGGCTGGCGTGAGGGCCTTGCCGGTGTAGCTGATTTCGGCTGCGCTGGGCTCTGTGAGCGTACCTGTTTTATCAAACACCACGGTGTCGATGTGGGCAAGCGTTTCCACCACAGCCGTGTTCTTCAGGTAAAACTTGTTGCGCCCGAACACGCGCAGCGTATGCCCGTGCACGAACGGCGTTGACAGCGATAAGGCGCATGGGCAGGCGATGATCAGCACGGATGTAAAGGCCTTCATGGCCATGTCCGTATCGCGGGGCACCCAGTAGATGAGGGAGCTGGCGGCAACCAGCAGCGTTACAATGATAAACCATTTGCCGGCCACGTTGGCGTAGGTGTTCACGCTTTGCTTTTCTTCTTTGGAGAACACACTATCGTTCCAGAGCTGGGTGAGGTAGCCTTGCGATACCTCTTTCACCACCTCCAGTTCGATGCTCTCCCCTACCTGGCGGCCACCGGCATAAATCACCTCGCCCATCACCTTTTCTACCGGCTCCGACTCGCCACTCACGAAGCTGTAGTCGATCATGGCCTGGCCACGAAGCAGGATGGCATCGGCAGGTATAAGCTCCTGATTGCGAATACGGATACGGTCGCTTACCTTAAGGTTTCGTACAGCCACTGCCTCTTCGCCGCTCTCCTTGAGCACCGTCACCGAAACGGGGAAATAAGAAGTATAATCCCTGTCGAAGGAAAGGGTATCGTATGTTTTCTGCTGAAAGTATTTACCGATCAGCATGAAGAACACCAGACCGGTGAAGGAGTCGAAATAGCCTGGGCCGGTGCCGGTAACTACCTGGTAAATACTCACGAAGAAAAGGGCGAGCAGACCGGTGGCAATGGGCAGGTCGATGTTTACCATGCGCTGCTTTATACCCTCCCAGGCCGAGGTGAAGAAGCCACGGGCGCTGTAAACGAACACCGGGATGGACAGCAGAAGACTCAGGTAGCCAAAGAACGACCCAAAGGTGCGCTGCAGCCCCTCGGTAATGGCCAGGTAGTCCGGGAAGGCAAGCAGCATCACGTTACCGAAGCAAAAACCGGCTATGCCCAGTTTGTAGATAATGGTGCGGTTGGGCTTGCTGGTTTTCTTGCCGTCTGTGTCGGCCAGGGTGATCTCGGGCTCGTAACCAATGCGCGCCAACAGGGTTACCACCTCGCGCAAGGTGGTTTTCTGATGGAAATACGTCAGTGACACCTCCTTGCGCAGGAAGTTCACGGTGGATTCAGAGATGCCAGGATTAAGCTTGAACAGGTTCTCCAGTAACCAGATACAGGAACTGCAGTGCATCTGCGGCACATAGAACGTGATTTTACAAATGTTGTCGCTCTTAAAGCTGATCAGTTGGGCTTCTACACCCGCATCATCCAGGTAGGCGAAGCGGGAGTCTGCTCCCAGCTTCTTAAGCGTGTTTCCCGGCTTATCTTCCAGGTTATAGTAATTGCAGAGGTTATTCTCCTCTAAAAGCTCATAAACAGTTTTGCAACCATCGCAGCAGAACGCTTTGTCGTGCGCTACAATAGGTTCTTCATTGCAGGAGTCCCCACAATGGTAGCATGTCTGAATATTGGTTTGGAGTGCGGCTTCCATCTCAATTTTCCTTTAAATGTTTAGGCAAAGGTAGATGGCGGCAAAGCCCTAAAGGATGACGAGTATCAGTTTTGATGTTGATACTTGTCAGTGCCCATGCCCCCTGAAAGCCGGACATTTGCTAGTGTCAAGTTCACAGTGGCGGCCTACCCAGGTGCTGCCCCGAACATTGAGAGAAGATTTGTGCTTTGCAGTAGTTTAAGGTGAGATAAAGCTGCTTTAGCCAGGGTTGTAGTGGAAAGGAACGAGGAATGCACTGTTGCTGTAGAACCACCACCCCGCGCAACTCTGGCGCAAAGCCACTTGAGATGATAGTTTAGTGTTTAGTTAAGTATACATGGTGTTGGCGTGCCGTATTGCACATACGGACGCAAAAAGGCCAGCTGTTTTGCAGCTGGCCTTTTACGTTATGTTAAAATCACTTCGCGCGATAAGCAGCTTTGCTGTTACTGTACAACAAGCACACCGTTCATTTTTTCCCAGTGGCCTGGGTACGTGCACACGAAATCGTAGAGGCCGGGCTCTTTGGGGGCCGTAAACTCCACTTCCACCGTTTGCCCGGGCAAGGCCATGGGCGAGGCTGCAATAACGGCTTCGCTCTGGGGCACATAGTTTCCTGACGGGCCTAGGCTCGCGCCAGCCAGCGCCACCTGCTTATACTTGCCGGGCGCGGTAAACACCACGTTGTGCACCATCGGCATGTCTACGCCTTCGTTCACGAATTTAAGCCTCACCAATGCTCCTGCATCGGCGTGGAGCGTGTCCTGGGCGTAGCGTATCTCGTCTAAGGTGTTTCCCAGTGCGTGCAGCTCGAGTTCCTGCACCTCCTGCTTCGTGGTGTCCCTCTTTTCCACGAGCGGCGCGCTGGCGGCCGTGGCTGTGTCCTTCAAATTCCTAGTTGCTTCAGGGTCCCCTTCTGCGTCTGGGGTGTTGCAACTCCAAAACACCAGCATGAAGGGCAGCATGCATATAAATAGCTTGTTCATGGGGTTGTGCTTGTACAAAGGGTGCAGCTCAAGGCTGCACCGGCTTTGTTAACCAAAATATTCTTTTCTCAAGGTCTTGTCGTGGCCGTACAGGTCCTCCCGGAAATGCACATTGCCATCCTCATCTACCCAACTGGTAAAGTATACCAGGTATACTTGTATCTTCTTGGGCAGCGTGATCCATTTCTCCTCGTCACCGTGCATGACCTCTCGGATACTTTGCTCATCCCACTCCGGCATGCCCTGCAGCACGTATTTTGCCAGCTCCACTGGTTTTTCTAGACGTACGCAACCGTGGCTAAAGCCGCGCTGCGTCTGGCTAAACAGGGCATCGGCCGGCGTGTCGTGCAGGTAGATCGCGTGCTCATTAGGGAACAGGAACTTGATCTGCCCCAGCGAATTCTTCGGGCCCGGCTTTTGGCGCACCATGTACTGGAAGTTTTTCTCTGTCACGCTTTCCCAATCTATGTCATAAGGCGAAACCGGCTTGGGGTTCTTCTCTTTCGTCACGATTTCCATGTTCTGCGTTTCCAGCCAGTTGGGGTTGTTCATCATCTTAGGCTTTATCTCCCGCTCCACAATACTGTTGGGCACGTTCCAGTAAGGGGCCAGCACCACGTATTCCATTTTCTCGCTGAAGATCGGGGTGGCGTTCATGGTCTTTCCTACCACCACGCGCATGTTCAGCACCTCTTTGTATTCCCGCTCGGCCTCTGGATCGTTGTTAGGATCTTCGTACACATACAGTTTATACTCCGGGATGTTCACCCAGATATACTTTTGGTCCAGGCTTTTGGGCACCATGCGCTTCGGAATCCAGCGCCAGCGCTCCATATTGATCATGATCTGCTCAATGCGGTCTTCGATGGGCACGTTCATGGTAGAGAGCGTTTTCCCTCCTATCACGCCATCCTGCGACAAGCCGTGCAGCATCTGAAACTTTTTTACCTGCGCCTCCAGCTTTCCGTCGAAGAACCAGTTGCGCTTGTCTTTCAGGTCTATAGGCTGATCGGGGTTAAGGCGCTGGCGTATGGTTGCCACGGCCTGCGCACTGTCGCCTTTCTGCAGCGTCTTTTTTGCGCCCAGCTCTATTTTGGGCCAGCCTCCTTTTTCCTGTATGCTGCGGTAATGCTGCAGGGCATCCCGTAGCCTGGTGTAGCCGGCGTGCAGGGCCTCAAACTCATAGTAGGGATAAGTGCTCTCGCGCTCCTGCAGAATGGTTTGCAGCGCCTTGTGTAGCTTAATTTTGTTTTTCTTGACTTCCCAGTTCACGTTGTTCTGCGAGGTGGGGTCCACGCGGCCACGGTAAAAATCCGAGGCGTAGTTGAAGTACGAGGCTGTAAGGGCCACATCGATCTGCTGCTGCAACTGCAGCCTGGTGGAGTCCTGCGGGTCCAGTTGCTTATACTTCTGGAACATTTCCTTGAAGTTCACCAGCTTATACTTCTCCGGGTTTAGCCCTTCCACGTTCGAAGAGTCTATCACTCCTAAGAATTTCTCGGCTTGCGGTACCAGTTCGTTGTCCTTGAACCAGGCTAGTTTGTAGTTGCGGTCGCCGTAGAACTGGAACATCAGGTCCTCGTGCTCTTTAAACTCCGGCTCCTTGGCAATGTAGCCGCGCACAAACAGGCTGTCGGTCGTGGCCTGTGGCAGCTCATCTTTTTTAAATATGTCTGCTATACCTTTTGATTTATTGTTGTCGGAGTCGCCTTGGTTACAACTCGAAAGGGATCCGACAAGCAGCATTGGAAGTATGCTTAAGATGAGGAATCTCATTTTATAGGGGTTCATGTTCTGACTGTTGTGCTCAGCCGTACTTCAGTATTCGGAGCCGGTGGCAAAAGGCTAATACTTTTTTTAGAAAGGTATAGCTTTAGTACAATACTGAAACTGCTGAGTAGGTTATTGATGCATTTCACCTTTTAGTACTTCAAAAAGCGGCAAAATGTTTTGTGGCCTCTTCTGCCGCTACTTTTGCTCCTGCCAGAAACAGCACCGGCAGCCCCGCTTCCGCTGCCGCACGGGCTATACTGTGCTTGTCCGTTTTATGATTTGGTGCAGATTGCCTATCTTACACCAAAATATTCCCTGAAAAACCCATGAAATATTACCACCGTTGTTTACTTGGGCTGGGGCTGGCTGGTAGCCTGCAACTGGCCTCCTGCTCATCCACCACCACATCCGATAATGAAACTATGACCGCAGAACAAAGTGCAATGCAGCAAACTCCGGGCGATGTACACAGCTACGCCCAGCCGGCCGAGGCCGTGGCCAAGCACCTGGACCTGGACATTGAGGTGAACTTTGACCAGAAAGTGCTGAGCGGAACTGCCTCCTACCTCATCGAGAATAAAACCGGAACCGACAAGATCATTTTTGATACTCGGGGCCTGCAGATAGAGAATGTATACCTCGGTGAGAATAGGGAGGAAACTACCTTTGAGTTGGGCGATGAAAAGGAGTTCCTGGGCCGCCCGCTGACGGTAAATATTAAGCCAGACACCAAGAAAGTTACCATACAGTATAAAACCTCTCCGGATGCAGCCGCCCTGCAGTGGCTGAACCCGCAGCAGACAGCCGGTAAGAAACACCCGTTCCTGTTCACGCAGTCGCAGGCCATTCTTGCCCGCACCTGGATCCCGATTCAGGATAGCCCCGGCATCCGCATCACCTACAACGCCAAGGTAAAGGTACCGAAGGAGTTGCTGGCCGTGATGAGCGCCGAGAACCCGGTAGAGAAGAACGCAACCGGCGTTTATACTTTTGAGATGAAGCAGCCGATCCCATCTTACCTGATGGCGCTGTCGGTAGGTGACCTGGTGTTTCAGCAGATCGGGCCGCAGACAGGTATTTATGCTGAGCCAGCCACAATCAAAGCGGCCGCCTACGAATTTGCGGAGATGGACAAAATGCTGGCCGCCGCCGAGAAGCTGTATGGCAAGTATAGATGGGACCGCTACGACCTGCTGGTGCTGCCGCCTTCGTTCCCGTTTGGGGGAATGGAGAACCCGCGCCTGACATTTGTGACACCTACCGTGCTGGCCAAAGACCGCTCGCTGACGAGCCTGATCGCGCATGAGCTGGCGCATAGTTGGAGCGGCAACCTGGTGACCAACGCCACCTGGGATGATTTCTGGCTGAACGAGGGCTTTACCGTATACTTTGAGCGCCGCATTATGGAAGAGATCTACGGGAAAGACTATGCCGATATGCTGAACGTGCTGGGCTACCAGGACATGATGAATACCATTAATGACATCGGCCCCGAGAGTGAGGACACGCGCCTGAAACTGGACCTGGAAGGCCGCGACCCGGATGAGGGGCTAACCGACATCGCCTACGAGAAAGGAAACTTCTTCCTGCAGAATATTGAGAAGGCCGTTGGCCGCGAGCGGTTCGATGCGTTCCTGAACAACTACTTCAACACCTTTGCTTTCCAGAGCACTGATACGGACAAGTTCCTGAACTTCCTGCGCACCGAGCTGATCAAAGGAGATGAGCAACTGGCCGAAAAGATTAACATTGAGGGCTGGGTGTTCTCGCCGGGCCTGCCTGAAGGCTTTGAGGCGCCAACCAGCTCCCGCTTCTCCAAGGTAGAGGAAGCCTTCCAGAGCTGGAAGAACGGAAAGCCAGCCGCGCAGTTGGATACCAAGGATTGGTCGAGCCACGAGTGGCTGCACTTCATCCGCATGCTGCCTGAGAACATGAGCCAACAGCAGATGGCGGAACTGGACAAGGCTTTTAACTTCACGAACTCCGGCAACTCTGAGGTGCTGGCGGCCTGGTTCATCCACGCCATCCGCAACAACTACACAACGGCTGACCAGGCGCTGGAGACCTTCCTGACCAATGTGGGACGCCGCAAGTTCCTGGTGCCGATCTACAAGGCACTTGCTGCCACACCGGAAGGCAAGAAAAAGGCGCTGGCCATTTATGCGAAGGCAAGGCCAAACTACCATGCAGTGTCAACCGTCACGCTGGATGAGATGCTGAAATAACTTATCCTGACTAAACAAGAAAGCGGCTTCCATACTTTGGAAGCCGCTTTTTTTCTCGCTATACCTAAAAAGGGAAAGCTCTGTAACCTTCTTACCTGCTTGGTGGAGCCAGGCGAAGGTACAGAGCCTTCCAAACATATCTTTAGGTTATACTTCTTATCTCTCAGCCCGCTGATTAATGGTCTGCTCTGCTATCATGGTTAGGCGCTCATCTGTTTGTTTCTCTTCTTGCAGTGTTGTCTGCAGTGCTTGCAGTGCGTCATTCATGCCCAGCTGCTTGGCATAGGCACACACTGTACCGTAGGCGGCAATCTCATAATGCTCTACCCGCTGTGCGCAGGCAATCAGGGCGGCATCCATCACGCTGGCATCAGCGCGTTCGCTCATCATCATCTCACACTCCCGGATGATGCCTTCCATGGCCTTGCACTTCTCTCCTGTCGGCTTTTCGCCTAATGAGTCAAACACTCGGTCAAGGCGCTGGATCTGCTGCTCCGTTACGTGGAGGTGCTCCTCAAAGGCCTGTCTTAGCTTATCAGAAGAGCAGGCATCCATCATCTTCGGAAGCGCCTTGGTAATTTGCTGCTCTGCATTATAGATGTCTTTCATTTCGTGGATCATCAGATCCTTTAAGTTGTTTAGTTTCATAGCTTGGAAAGGTTACGCGTTAGTGATAAAAAGCTTGTTTGCTTGTTACAGACCTACTATACGGCCTCATGGGAGGCGGGTTTGCAAATATTATTTTTTATTTGCAAACACACCATTTTGCCAAGTGGCTGCCTTATCAATATGATTTATCATATATAACAACATAGAAAGACAGTCATATTTTGCCAGCCGAAATCTTTGCTTCAAGTATAGTTTGAGCAAAAGTGAAACGATTTTAACCAAAAGCGGTAATCATTACAGTACCAACGCGTGCTCGCGTCTACACAACCTATTTTTTACTTAACACCTAAAGCAAGAATATCACCCGTGGATAAACCTAAAGGAAAGCTGATTGCAGTGGGCGGGAACGAGGACAAAGGCAGCTACCCCAACCCAAAATCGAAGAAGAAGTATTACCTGGACTTTTTTGAACTGGGTATATTGAAGCGCTTCCTGAAGGAAGTCTCCGCAAAGCGGCCCCACATTGAGGTGGTGACAACCGCTTCCATGATACCGGAGGAAGTTGGGGAGCGTTATACCAGTGCCTTCGGCATTCTTGGAGTCGAGAACGTGCAGCTCATGCACATCCGGGATGAGGAGGATGCGCATTACCCTGAATACGTACAGCGGGTTCGCGATTGTGATGGCATCATGTTCAGTGGCGGCGACCAATCGCGTATTACACGCATGTTTCTGGATACAGAGATCCTGGAGATCCTAAAACACCGCTACCAGCACGAGAACTTTGTGATAGCAGGTACCAGCGCCGGGGCCATGGCCATGTCGAAGGAGATGATCAAGGGGGGCAGCGCCACGGAGTCCCTGCTGCGGGGAGCCGTGAAGATGGGAAGGGGCCTGCAGCTAATCAATGATGTGATTATCGATACCCATTTTGTCATACGCGGTCGCTTCGGACGCCTGATGGAGGCAGTGGTAACGCATCCCAGGACTATTGGTATTGGCCTTGGCGAAGACACAGGTGTGCTGATTACGGAAGGGCACATGGTCGAGACCATTGGGTCCAACCTGGTGGTGGTGGTGGACGGGCACGAGGTAAAGTATACGAACATCAACGAGGTGGAACCTGGACGCCCTGTGGCCATAGACCACGTGGTGATGCACGTGCTGGCCAAAGGCAACCTCTACGACATTAATACCCGCACCTTCTATAAAAGTGAGGAAGACTACCAGCACACCCAGCTGCAGGAGCTAAACCGCTGAGGTTTCTAAGGTGATCCCTCCATCGCGACACAAAGAAAGCAAGTTAAAACACTACGACGACCCCATGCAGATTAAAGCCCTTATACTCGACCTTGATAACACGATCTACCCGGTGCCTTCTATAGGTGAGGAATTGTTCAAACCGTTCTTCGATGTATTGGAGGACAGCGGAGACTTTGAAGGCGACCTGAAGGAGATCAAGCAGGACATGATGCGCATCCCTTTCCAAAAGGTGGCCGAAAAGTACAAGTTCAGTGAGCAGCTGAAAAAGAAAGGCGACAATATCCTGCAGAACTTAGCGTATGATAAAGAAATTGAGCCTTACGAGGATTTCTCAATGGTGAGAAAGCTCCCTTACAAGCGGTTTCTGGTAACCACCGGCTACGAAAAGATGCAGCAAAGCAAGGTGAAGCAGTTATACTTAGAGGCGGATTTTGAGGAAGTGCATGTAGTCGACCCCAGTAAGACAGATAAAACAAAAAAAGACGTTTTTAAAAGCATACTTGAACGCTACAACTATAAGGCAGCAGAGGTTTTGGTGATCGGGGATGATCCGGAGTCGGAGCTGAAGGCTGGACAGGAACTTGGCATAGCCACCGTGCTCTATTCCAGAGAGGGGAAACAAAGCCCCTACGCCACCCACAGCATTTCCCGTTTCGAAGAGCTGGAGAGGCTGTTGCAAATAAAGAAAGTATAAGCGGCTACTCCTTATAGATACCCACAAAAGTTTTTTCCTGCGCCACTTTACTTGCCCGGTACATGCCCTCGGAGTTGAAGGGCATCGCAATCTCCCCTGCTGCGGTTACGGCAATCAAACCGCCTTCACCACCAAAGTCTACCAGTTTTCGCAGCACCACCTCCTCGCAAGCCCGCTTTAGCGTGTATCCCTTGTACTCCATCAGGCAAGCCACATCGTAGGCCACCACCGCCCGGATAAAGTACTCGCCATGGCCCGTGCAGGAAATGGCGCAGGTGCGGTTATTGGCGTAAGTGCCCGAGCCGATGATGGGGGTGTCGCCGATGCGGTTGTAGCGCTTGTTCGTCATGCCTCCAGTGGAGGTGGCTGCAGCCACATTTCCGGACTGGTCCACGGCCACCGCTCCTACCGTACCGAATTTTTCATCCCGCTGCTCTGTGTGGTCCAGCATAAATATATCAGAGTCGCGCACCTCGCTCCACTGCTGGTACCTGTACTTGTCGAAGAAATAATGCTCCGGGGCAAACGCCACATCATAGGCCAGCGCAAATTCCTCGGCGCCATAGCCACTCAGCATCACATGGTCGGAATGCTCCATGATGGCCGTAGCCAGCTTGATAGGGTTTTTTATACTTCGCACGCCGGCCACGGCTCCTGCTTCCAGCGTTTTGCCGCACATAATGGCGGCATCCATCTCGTGTTTGCCCTCTTTCGTGAACACCGAGCCGCGGCCCGCATTAAAAAGCGGGGAGTCCTCCAGGCACACCACCGCCAACTCCACGGCCTCCAGCGCCGTGCCGCCACGCTCCAGCACCTTATGCCCTGCCTCCACGGCCTCCCGCAACGCGGCCCTGTATGCTTTGTCCTGTGCTGCCGAGAGGGTGGCTTGGGTGATGGTGCCGGCCCCTCCGTGTATGGCTATTGCTGTTTTCTGCATGGTCTTTATACTTCTTATCTTGCTTTGCTCCCTCTACGCCGTTTAAAGGGAGGCTGTTTGGATAAAGAGTTTTTGGCAGATATTTTTGTGCATTTGCGGCTACAAAAAGGACCTAATTCCGGCCGGAAATAGTTATCTTTGTCTACAGTATAATAACCAAAATAACTTTATTGATTATGTCTTTTGATATCCAAGGTAAGCTGTACGAGATCTTTGATGAGCAACAGATCAGCGACAAATTCAGAAAGCGCGAGTTTGTGCTGGAGATTCCGGATGGCTCTTACACCCAATACTGCAAGTTTCAGCTGACGCAGGACAAGTGCAACCTGCTTGACTCTTATAAAAACGGTGACGAGGTAAAAGTTACCTTCAACCTGACAGGAAAGCCTTTCACCAAGAATGGCCAAACCATGTACTTTACGAACCTGCAGGCCTGGAGAATGGAGCCCGCCTCCAACGGTTTCGATGGTGGCGCTGGTGCAGCCGCCCCGCAGCAGGACGCGCCTTCTTTCTACAGCAGCGACGCGGATAACGATCTGCCGTTCTAACCAGGGCAGATCACAATATATACCTTAAGCGAGCCTGTTCAGGCTCGCTTTTTGTTTGTGGCAGATGTATACATGTGGTGGTTTCTTCTGCTTTGGATGCGCTGCTAAGCGCTTGTTGGCAAGAAACCTTCACCCCAAATCGGAGTTTATACTTAAGAGCACCCTCCTACTACTATGGACGAACTACAGCGCCTGATCTGGGAAGGCGAAAACGATGGCGTTGACTTCAAGCAGCGCGTCACGAAACCCGAGAAGATTGCCAGGACCATGGTTTCTTTTGCCAACACCCGCGGTGGGATTATACTGGTTGGCGTGAAGGACAACGGCTATGTGATCGGCGTTGACCCCGAGGAAGAAAAGCATACCCTGCAACTGGCGGCGGACTTTTACTGCGATCCGCCGGTAAAGCTTTCTTATGAGGAGATAGAGCAGGACACAGGCAAGGTAGTGCTGAAGGTAAGCATACCTGAGAGCGCCCACAAGCCTCATTTTGCGAAGCTGAAGGACGATGACTGGCGCGGCTATGTGCGCGTGAAGGACACCAGCGTGCAGACGAGCAAGATGGTAAACAAAACACTGCAGCAGGCACCGGAACAGTTTGAGCCGCTGCCCCTGAACCGCCACGAGGAAATGCTGCTGGAGTACTTGCGCCTGCACCCCCGCATTACGCTGCGGCAGTACATGAAACTGGCAAACCTTTCCGAGCGCCGCGCCTACCGTACGTTAGTAAAGCTGGTCATACACGGCTACCTGCTGCTGCACGACAAGGAGAAAGAGGATTTTTATACTTTACTTTAAAGGCTACTACCCTATTTGGTGCTGCTCACCAGATGGCCGCTCTCGTACGTTTCGGTGTGCGAGAATTTCCCATCCTCTCCAAACACCTGCCACTCCCCAAACCAAAAGTAGTGATCTTTAAAGGTGGAGCGGATCATGCGTGCCTGGCCGCTCCGGGCCAGCTTTCCATTCTCATGGAATTTTTGCACATGAATGATGTTATCGCGCCGGTTATACTTCTCCAGCATGTATAAAGTGCCGTTCGGATAATAGTATTTCCATTTACCCGCCTCCACACCATGCCGAAAGCGGCCATTTCGGATCAGCGTTTCATCATCCCCTAGATACAGTTTCCAGCGACCGTGTTGGCGGTCCTGCTTGTCATACCGGTTGGTCTTCCAGAACAGGAAACCCTGTTTCCTTGGCTTCATAACCTCCTGCCCTACCCCCACAGCAGGCACAAGCAGTAGCGCAACCAAGCAGAGAGCAGGCAAACCAACGCGTAGTGCCACCATAAGTATTCCTATTATTCTTTATTCTGACTAAAAAGATATAAAAATTTTTACGAATAACTATAATTTTAGTTATAATGGTTTAAAAAGGTAATTTCCTGTAAAGCAACACTATATAGTTTTACTCTGTTTTTTATACTAAGCCTGTGGCTTCGCTCAGTGGTGCTGATGGCTGCAGAAGTTCGGCCGGCTGCCAAAAACCAACGTAAATATGCTTAAGCTGTCTCTAAGGCAGTGCCTCGCAGACGTACTAAAACAAAGGTTTCACCCTAACCCACAGCTTATGCCCAAAGCAACAACGGAAACCACAGTGGCCGGTAGCACCGCCAAAAGTACCCCTAAAGCTGCCTCTTCCCCCGCCAAAAAAGCAGGTGCAGCCAAAAGCAAAAAAGCGGAAAACCTCAAAAAGATTTTCGTACTCGACACCTCGGTCATCCTTTACGACCATAGTGCCGTCAAGAACTTTCAAGAGCATGACGTTGCCATCCCTATTACCGTGCTCGAGGAGCTCGATAATTTTAAGAAAGGCAATGACATCAAAAATTTTGAGGCGCGCGAGTTCATCCGTTTTATTGATAAACTCTCTTCCGAAAACCGGCTGCAGGACTGGATCCCGCTGAACGGGCGTAACAAAGGTAGTTTCAAAGTGTTGATGAATAACTCCAATACCGGGGTGGATGCCGTAACCATCTTCGGGGACAAGAACGATCACCACATCCTGAACTCGGCCATCACGCTGCAGCAGGAAAAACCAGACAGCCACGTGGTGCTCGTTACCAAGGATATTAACCTGCGGCTAAAGGCCCGCGCCCTCAACATCATCTCCGAGGATTATGAAACCGGTAAGATTCAGGATGTGGCCGACCTCTACACCGGCTGCGATACCCTGGAGGATGTGCCGGCAAATTCTGTGAGCGAACTCTATGAGAGTGGCTTCTGCGATGCAGAGAAAGTATTGCCTGCTACACCAAAGGACAATCATTTCTTCGTGCTGAAGAGCTTCAAGAACTCCGTGCTGGCTTATTATAACACCAAAGAGAACCGCCTGGAGCGCGTGGACAAGCAAACGGCTTATGGCGTAAAACCCCGCAATGCAGAGCAGGCCTTCGCGCTGCATGCGCTGATGAGCCCACACATTAAGCTGATAAGCGTACAGGGAGTGGCCGGAACAGGCAAAACCCTGCTGGCGCTGGCTAGCGCACTGGAGCAGCGCCGGGACTACAAGCAGATTTACCTGGCCCGCCCCGTGGTACCCCTCAGCAACAAAGACATCGGTTACCTGCC
The DNA here is from genome assembly GCF_029360645.1 of Pontibacter litorisediminis. GTDB lineage: Bacteria > Bacteroidota > Bacteroidia > Cytophagales > Hymenobacteraceae > Pontibacter > Pontibacter litorisediminis. Next base: position 319,062 of record NZ_JARDUA010000001.1, read on the forward strand.
CGGCGACATCAAATCCAAGCTGAACCCGTACATGGAGCCGCTCTGGGACAACCTGAAGTACATCCAGAACCAGTACCCGGAAACGAGCAAGGAGTACCAGCGGCTGAAGGAAATGGTGGAGCTGGAGAAACTGATGATCACGCCACTGGCCTACATCCGGGGCCGCAGCTTGTCGAACATCATTTTCATAGTGGATGAGGCACAGAACCTGACGCCCCACGAGGTAAAAACAATCATCTCCAGGGCTGGCGAGAACACCAAGATCATCTTTACCGGGGATATCTACCAGATCGACACCCCTTACCTGGACTCGCAAAGCAACGGCCTCTCTTACCTCATCGACCGTGCCCGAAATCACCCGCTCTACGCGCACATCACCTTGCAGAAAGGCGAACGCTCCGAGCTGGCAAACCTGGCGAATGAATTGCTATAAGTATAAAAGTTAAAGAGTTGGAAAGTTGGCATATGTTACCTCATCATGCTTTACCTGTATACCTGAAGCTAGTAGCCGCTAAGCTTTCTAACTCTTCAACTTCCTGTCACCAACCAGTTGCTGTAGCCCTTGCAGGCCTTGTGTCATGTCCTGCTGCATTTTATACTTCTGCAGCACACCGCGTAGTTTGGCCAGCGGACTTTGCTGCAGCACAGAATGCTGGCGCCAGACGAGCTGGGTGCCTCCCCTGGCTGGCATCAATGTAAATGTGCCAAGCACTGAGGTGGTATCATCGGCGTTGTTTTGCCTATAGGCGATCGTGCCGGGCTGCGTGCTCTCCGTCAGGATGAGCTGGCCTTCCCCCACGCGGTCGCCGCTCCACTGCAGGCGCGCGCCCTTGCCCTGCAACGGCCCGCCATACAAGTGTATCATGCTGGGGTCGTTTTCCTTGTTCAGAACACTCCAGTGGCCCCACTCGGTGGGGTTGTTCAGGTAAGGGTATATTACCTCAGGTGGTTGCTGGAGGTAAACAGACTGCTGTACCTCTATTTCGGACGGTAAAAAATAAGCGGCACCGAACACTGCGGCAGCTGCACCGAGCGGCAGTGCAAGCAGCGAAAATTTGAGCAGTTTCATAAAATCAGTCTGAGGTTCCTTTGCGGTATTATTAGCAGGAAATAAAGCATCAATTTTAAGGACCATCCACGATCAAAACAATACCTTGGCAACTAAATATTTTTTTATTTAAAACAGTAGCTGTGGCCTTGCTGTTGTTAGGCAGCTTTTAACCGGCTATACTCGTACAGTGGAGTAATAGATATTAAATAGAAGATGCTTTATGCTACAAGATTGGATACAGAAAGGATATAAGTACTCTCAAAACCCGATTTTCAGGAGGTTCACCGGCAAAGCCGGGGGGCTGCTTGCCAAACCGATGAAAGTAGGGTTGCTGCTCACCACGGCCTACAGTAAAATGGTGGATGTGAACAGCGGCGTTAGCGGCTTTCAACAGCTAAAGACCCTGATGATGACTTTTATGCGCATGGCGCGCGCCTACGTGAGAGGCGACTACCGTGACATCTCCAGAAAATCGATGATGATCGGTGTGGCCGTGCTGCTCTACCTGGTTACCCCCCTCGACATAATTCCGGATTTTATTCCGGTGGTAGGCCTGATGGACGACATCAGCCTTATGGCATGGTTTGTGGATGCTTTCAGTAAAGAGATCAACAAGTACCGGGAGTGGGAAATGCATACGAGTTACGAAAACATTGGCCGCTTCTGACCACATGGTCACAACTTAACGTATTTGCGCTGATTACACGCAAGTATAAGGAGGGCATCCTGGCTTCGGTCGGGGTGCTTTTCTATTTTCGCCCTACACAGAAAGTTTACTTACCCCTGTGCACTCCTGGGTTCTGCCATAAGTTGATGCCAATACGCCCCATACTATTATACAGCGGCAAAAAATGGCTATCTTTAGGCGCTAAAACATAAATCAATCTATACTTTACACATGATCAGTAAACGCATAATATCTTTTTTTGCGGCTGCTTTAGTGAGCATCGGCCTGTCCACGGCGCGCCCCGATGAGGGCATGTGGCTGCCCATGCTACTGAAACAGCTGAATGAGGCACAGATGCAGGACAAGGGCATGAAGCTTACGGCCGAGGACATTTACAGCGTCAACCAGTCGAGCCTGAAGGACGCTATTGTGTCGTTTGGCGGTTTTTGCACCGGCGAGATGATCTCCCCGGAGGGCCTGTTGTTAACCAACCACCACTGCGGCTACGGCCAGGTGCAGCAGCACAGCACGGTGGAGAATGATTACTTAACCGAGGGCTTCTGGGCCATGACCCGCGAGCAGGAGCTTCCAAACCCGGGCCTGACGGCCACCTTTATCGTGCGCATGGAGGACGTGACGCAGCAGGTACTTGCCGGCACAGAGGCGGCTAAAACCGAGGCTGCCCGCGAAGCCATGGTGCAGCGCAACATCGCCAAGGTGAGCAAAGAGGCCACAGCCGGCACACACTACAATGCCGTGATCCGCCCGTTCTTCTACGGCAACGAGTACTACATGTACATCACCGAGACGTTTAAGGACGTTCGCCTGGTGGGCGCGCCTCCTTCATCCATAGGTAAGTTTGGTGGTGATACAGACAACTGGATGTGGCCGCGCCACACCGGCGACTTCTCACTGTTCCGCATCTATACCGGACCTAACAACGAGCCGGCCGAGTACTCTCCGGAGAACAAGCCTTACAAGCCGAAGCACCACCTGCCCATCTCGCTGAACGGTGTGCAAGAAGGTGACTTCACGATGGTTTTCGGTTTTCCGGGCCGCACCAACGAGTACCTGACCTCTCAGGCGGTAAAAGAGATTTACGAGGTGTCTAACCCGCACAAGATCAACATCCGCGAAACAAAGCTCAATATTCTGGACAAGGACATGAAGGCATCGGACGAGGTGCGCATCAAGTATGCCGCTAAATATGCCAGCATTGCCAATGCCTGGAAAAAGTGGATCGGCGAGAACCGCGGCATACGCAAAGCCAACGCCATTGCCGAAAAGCAGCAGCTAGAGCAGCAATTTGCGCAGTGGGTGGCGGCCGACCCGGCCCGCCAGCAGCAGTATGGCAACCTGCTGGCTGAGTTCGAGCAGAACTACAAGGCACTGGATGGCATCACCATTTCGCGCGACTACATAAACGAGGCGGCCTTTGGTGTGGAGGTCGTGAAGCTGGCGAACAACTTCACCACCCTGCAGAACATGCTGGCGCAGAAAGCCCCGCAAAGCGACATCAACGCGCAGGTAGCGAAGCTGGAGGACTACGCCACCGGCTACTTTAAGGATTACCATGCCCCGTCGGACAAGAAAGTGTTCGCCGCCCTGCTGAGCCTGTACTACAACAACATCGACCAGAAACTGCACCCGGAGATCTTCAAAATGGTGCGCAGCAAGTATAAAGGCGACTTCACGAAGTATGCGGAGGAGGTATTTGCCAAGTCGGCGTTTGCCTCTGAGGCTGGCGTGAAAAAGGTGCTTGCTGATGCCAAGCAAGGCAAAGATGCCATCAAAAACGACCCGGCCTTCGAACTGGCCAGCAGTGTGGCCGATTACTACCGGGTGAACGTAATGCCGACTTATACTTCGGTGAACGACAACCTGAACCTGCTGTACCGCAAGTATGTGGCCGGCCTGCGCGAGATGCAGAGCGATAAGAACTTTTACCCGGATGCCAACTCTACCCTGCGTGTGGCTTACGGTAAAGTGGAGCCTTACAAGCCGGTGGATGGCGTGATCTATACGTACTACACCACCCTGGAGGGTGTGATGGAGAAGGCAGCTTCCGGCATTGCCGAGGATTATGCCATTCCGGCCAAACTGCGCGAGCTGTACGAGAAGAAAGACTATGGCCGCTACGGCGTAAATGGTCAGATGCCGGTGGCGTTCATCGCCTCCAACCACACGACGGGCGGTAACTCCGGCTCTCCGGTAATCAATGCCCATGGTCAGCTGATCGGCACCAACTTCGACCGTAACTGGGAAGGCACCATGAGCGACATCGTTTATAACCCGGACCAGGTGCGAAACATTTCGGTGGACGCACGCTACATGCTCTTTATAGTAGACAAGTTTGCGGGAGCCGGACACCTGGTAGAGGAAATGACCCTGGTAACTGATAACACCTCCGGTTTGCCGCAAGTGGACGGACGAAACAAGGCTACAGAAAGTTCTTCCAAAAAAGACAAAAAGAAAGACCGCAAAAAGAAGAAAAAAGAGAAAGCCGAGGCTTAGCCTGTGGCCTTCTGAAAGTATACCATCCCTGCCCGGCCCTCCGGGCGGGGATTTTTTTTGCCCACCCGGTAATTTAGCAGTAGTTCCGTCACACGTAATGCGATGAAGCACCACACTTACTTTTGAATGGTTTATTTTCAAGTATACCAATCGAAAGCTTGAGAGACTTCAGTAAAAAGCTTATATTTAAAAGATATGACCCCGGCGGCAACAGACATGGCTGCTGAAACTGACTGAACCTATTTAACCTGACAATGAGAAAAAAGCACCTGTTCCTTAACTTGACAGCAACCTTAGGCCTTGCCTTGGCTAGCCATGCGTTAGCCGCACAGGATTACAAGCAACTGCATAAGGAGGCTATTGTAGTGGATACCCACAACGATGTGCTGATTTCAGTGATGGAAGGGCTGGACATTGGCACAGATCTGCGCGGCCGCACCCACTCCGACCTGTCCCGCTTTAGAGAAGGTGGCGTGGATGCGCAGTTTTTCTCCGTCTGGAGCGATGAGACCGGCGACTTTAAGTATGCCGTGCAGCAAATTGACTCGTTGGAAGCCATAGTGAAGCGTTACCCGGACCAGCTGCTGCTGGCCACCGACGTGGCAGGCATAGAGCAGGCCGTGCAGGAAGGCAAGATGGCGGCACTGATCGGTGTGGAGGGAGGACATATGATCGACAACGACCTACAGAAGCTGGACCAGCTTTATAACCGTGGCGCCCGCTACCTTACCCTCACCTGGAACAACTCCACGCCCTGGGCCTCCTCCGCTGCCGACGAGGCATCCGGCAAAATGCCGAAATCCAAAAGAGGGCTGAAAGGCATTGGCAAACAGGTTGTAACCCGCATGAACGAACTCGGCATGCTGGTAGACCTGAGCCATGTGGGCGAAAAGACCTTTTGGGACGTCATGGCCGTAACGAAAAAGCCGGTACTGGTGTCACACAGCTGCGTGCACAGCATCAATCCTATACCGCGAAACCTGACCGACAAGCAGATCAAGGCTGTGGCAAAGAACGGCGGTGTCATCCACCTGAATTTCTTCTCCGATTTTCTGGACCCAGAGTTCCGCAACCGCATCAAAAGCTTTGAGAGCGCCCATAAGCAGGAATCTGACTCTTTGATGTCAGCGGGATGGAAAAAGGATGCGGTAATGGACTACTTGGCCGATGCCTACCCCGAGGATGTTAAGCATATCCGCCCTCCGCTTAAAGCCCTTATTGACCATGTGGACCATATTGTAAAGCTAGTGGGTGTAGACTATGTTGGATTGGGATCCGACTTTGATGGAATCACTTCGGCTCCGCAGGAACTGGATGGCGTACAGGACTTTCCGGTTATTACCCGGGAGCTGCTGGCCCGCGGCTACAGCGAAGCAGACGTAAAGAAGATCCTCGGCGAGAACTTCCTGCGCGTGTTCCGGGCCAACGGGGGGTGATTTATACTTTGTAACTCATGGCTAGTCCACCCAAAGATAATTTCTCGGCACAGGCAGCCGCCTATGCTACCTTCCGGCCGCGCTACCCGCAGCCCTTATACGAGTTCCTGAACAGCCTGCCCGGAGATAAAACCACGGCCTGGGACTGCGCCACCGGCAATGGGCAGGTAGCCGCTGAGCTTGCTGTAAAGTATCAGCTGGTCTATGCCACCGACATCAGCGAGGCGCAGTTGCAGCACGCGCCAAAAGGGCACAACAACATCCGCTACCTCGCCTGCCCCGCAGAAAGCACTCCGCTCCCGAGCCAAAGTATAGACCTGCTTACTGTCGCGCAGGCGGTGCATTGGTTCCGGTTCGGCGAGTTTTACCAGGAGGCACGGCGTGTGCTCAAGTCCCAGAGTTGGCTGGCCCTTTGGGGTTATGGCCTGATAGAGGCCGAGAACGAGGCGCTGAACCTACTCATCAGGCACTTCTATACCAAAACCGTCGGTCCTTTCTGGGATGAGGAGCGCCGCCACATCGACTTGCACTATACGTCTATCCCCTTCCCTTTTGCCGAGATTCCGGCACCTTCCTTTCAGCTGGATGTGCAGTGGACAAGGCAGCAGTTTACCGGCTACCTCAGCTCCTGGTCTAGCTTACAGCACTACATCCGCAGGCACGCAGTGTCGCCCCTACCTGCATTTGATGACCGGCTGCAACCGCTATGGCCCGATGCAGAAATAAAGCGTTTCCACTTCCCGATCTTCATGCGCGTAGGCCGGGTATAAAGCTGCTGTCATTCATACTCCTCTACCTACACTTCGTCTAAAGCCTGGTGTCCTTTGTCTGATTATTTAAGCCTGCCGCTTTTTCAGAATCTATTTTTACTTACTTTTGCAAATCGTTGTAGCTACAAAGATGTAGTAACAGCTAGTTCTAAGCAGGAAAAAACTTGAGCAGTAAAAACCAGATAAAGGCACTCGCCATTTACCAGATCATGGGCGGCCTGCTGGGCATAGCCCTAACCATATGGGTTATGTTTGGCGGAGGAGTAACTGTAACGCAGCAGGTGCTGCGTTTTGGCATTTTTGCCGGACTGCTGTACGTGTTCTCCATCCTATGTGGCCGCATGCTGCTCCGAAGCCCGGTGCGAGGGCTCCGCCTGTCGCTCGTGAACCAGGTGCTGCAGGTGGTATACTTCAGCATTGGCTCTTATGGCTTCCAGTATGTGTCGGGCTTGCGCGTTGGCGTGGGGCTGGACATGGTGGGCGGTTGGGTCTTTAAATTTCGTATGGCGCTTTCCTCCTTTCACTTCAGTGCTGGCTCAGACCTGGGGCAGAAGTTTATAGGCCTTAACCTGGTAGCGCTTTTCCTCATCTTCTGGATAGAGCGGCTGCTGGAGCGGAAGACGGAGTTAGGCTAGAAACTTGACGGCTTTTACTTCTTTCCAAGTATACATAAAGCAAATTTTCAGGAGCAGCAGCAACAAAAGGGCGCCACAACGGTTTTTATCCCTTATACCGAATGAACATTCAATTAACAAGGCAAGCATGGAGCCGATAGCAGATAAGAAGAAGGCAATTTTTAAGAGTATGCTGGCACTGGTAAAAGAGAACGGCTTCCATGGTGCGCCCATGAGTTTGGTGGCGAAACGAGCGGGCGTGGCCGCCGGCACTATCTACCACTACTTCGAGAGCAAGGAGGAGTTGATTCAGGCCCTTTTTCAGCATATTCGGGAGGAGGTAATCGCTGTGGTGATCCGTGAGGACTCGGAGAATGAACCGTTTAAAAAGTGCTTCTTTAAGATCTGGTACGGCCTGTACTTCTATTATACGGAGAATGCCGATGCGTTAAAGTTCCTGGAGCAGTACGTCAACTCGCCTTATCACACCGAGCGCGACGAGTTGGGGGAAGATAAGTTCTTCAGGTACCTCTTCCGCTTCTTTGAGCGCGGAACCAGAGGAGGGCACCTCAAGCCGATCAGCCCTAAAATACTGGGAATACTGGCTCACAGTAACGTTATCTCCACGGTAAAGGTGCTGGCCTCCGGCAGGCTCAAGCTAGAGGAAGGAGAACTGAAGCAGATTCCGCAGGTCCTCTGGGACGGCATGAGGAGCAATTAATTTCCCTGTATCCCTGCAAACCGCATCTGTCGCTAATGAATTGATCTATAACTTAAATATAACTGAACATGCCCACACAACTATGAAGAAACAGAGTAACGGTTCTTTTCCTGAACCTTCACATGCATTAGAAGTTCAATTACCAACACCAAGTACATTCCGACATACATGAGATTAATGAAATGTTTACGACCACTGCTTCTGGGGTGCCTGCTCAGCCCGGTGGCTGCGTTGGCGCAGGGCAACACAACCCCGGCTGCCGATGGCCTGACGCTGGAGCAGTGCGTGGATTTCGCCCTGCAAAACAGAGCGGCCGTGGAGCAGGCCTTACTGGATGAAGAAATCGGGGAGCGCGAGATCAAAGCCAACCTCTCCGGGTGGTTCCCGCAGATAAACGCCAACTACGGGGGCACGCACAACATCAAGCTGCAGCAACAGCCTTTCGGGGAGCAGATCGTGACACTGGGGCAGAAGTATACTTCTAACCTGCTGCTGGAGGCGAACCAAACGATTTACAGCAGCGAACTGCTGCTGGCTTCTAAGGCTGCGCGCTTCAGCAGGCAGCAGCTGGACCAGCAAACGATCTCTACTAAGATCAACACTGTGGTGGAGGTGAGCAAGGCTTTCTACGACGTGTTGCTTACGCAGGAGCAGTACCGCATTCTGCAAGTAAACCTGCAGCGCCAGGAAAAGCAGTACAACGATGCCCGCAGCCGCTACGAGGTGGGCCTGGTAGACAAGACAGACTACCAGCGTGCTGCCATTACACTGGCCAATATCCGCAGCGACATCAAGCGTACCCAAGAGGGCATCAAGGCTAAGATTGCCTACCTGAAGCAGCTGATGGGCTACCCAATTGAAAATGAGTTGGAGCTGGCCTACAACTATAACCAAATGGAACAGGCCGTGCTGGTGGATACCACCGAAGTGATCGCGTTCGCCAACCGGGTAGAGCTGCAACAACTGCAGACCCAGCGTCAATTGCTGGAGCTTAACACTGCCTATAACAAGTGGAGCTTCCTGCCTACCGTCTCTGCCTTCGGAAACTATAACTGGCTGTTCTTCAACAACGAGCTGTCGGACCTTTACAACAGGTCCTTCCCTACGTCCGCAGTGGGCCTGCGGGTGTCGGTGCCTATCTTCCAGGGTACCAGAAGGCTGCAGAACCTTCGGATCGCCAGGTTGCAGGAGGAGCGCCTGGACATCGCGATAGAAGATACACGCAAGGCCATAAACACCGAATACCAGGCTGCCCTGGCTAATTATAAGGCCGACTACACCGATTGGCGCACCTTGCAGAATAACCTAGAGCTTGCCCAGGAAGTGTACGACATCATTAAACTGCAGTACGACGAGGGCGTGAAAGCCTATGTAGACCTGGTGGTAGCCGAAAGTGAGCTGCGCGCCACGCAGATAAATTATTACAACGCCCTGTATAACCTGATGGCCAGCAAGCTGGACTATCAGAGAGCCCTGGGAAACATAGATATCAATCCATAAAACATCAGAGAAAAAGAGAATGAAGAGGAAACACGTTTGGCTGGCCGCAGCTTTCATCAGCCCCACCATACTTATGTCATGCGGCGGTGATAAAGCCGGTCAGCAGCAGATGAACCCGGCCGCTATGGCCGTTCCGGTAAATACCTACAAAGTAGAAGAGCAAAACGTTACGGGCCAGGATACCTACCCCGGTAAGGTGGTGGCGCTTCAGGAAGTAGAACTACGCCCTCAGGTGGGCGGGTACATTACCGATATCTATGTGCAGGATGGGCAGCGCGTAAAGGCAGGGCAAAAGCTCTACGAGATAGACCGCAGCAAGTATCAGGCGTCTTACCAGCAGGCGCAGGCAAACTTGTCCAGCGCCAAGGCTAACCTGGCCAGGGTGCAGAAAGACCTGGAACGTTACGAGAGACTGGCCGAGCGCGACGCCATTGCCAAGCAGCAGGTAGACTATGCCCGCACCGAGGTGCAGACTGCTCAGGCGCAGGTGGCTTCGGCGCAGGCGCAGGTTCGCAGCGCCTCTACAGATTTAGGTTACTCCGTTATCAATGCTCCTTTCAGCGGTGTCATCGGTATTTCCCAGGTGCGCGTAGGGGCGCAGGTATCTCCGGGCCAGCCACTGCTGAACACCATCTCCTCTGTCGACCCGGCTGCAGTGGATATTGTGGTTAACGAGCAGGAGATTGCCCGTTTCAGCAAGCTACAGCAGGGAGGGCAACCGGATTCTCTTTTCACTATGACCATCAACAACGGCGAGCGATACCCTCATAACGGCAAATTGCTGGCGATTGATAGAGCCATTGGGCGCCAATCCGGCACCACAACCGTACGGGTGCAGTTCCCTAACCCGAACGAGGTGCTGATACCGGGTATGACGGTCACCTTAAACGTGCTGAACCAGGACATCGGCGAGCAGGTGGTTATCCCGTTCAAAGCGGTGACAGAGCAGCTTGGCGAGTTCTTCGTGTATGTGGTGCAGGGAGACTCGGTGGTGCAGCAGAATGTGCAACTGGGCACCAGGCTTAAGGGCAACATTGTGGTGCGCGAGGGCCTGAAGCCAGGGCAGCAGATTGTCACCGAAGGTGTGCAGCGTTTGCGCCAGGGGGCAAAAGTACAGGTCGGAGCTCCGCAGGGAGGCCAGCCGCAGGCCTCCGGCCAGAAATAATTTCTAGCAACTTTCTGAGGAAATTAAGTATACAACATGATTTCAGATGTATTTATAAGACGGCCCGTCACCGCCATGGTGATCTCGATCGTGATCGTTCTGGTGGGTGTGCTGGCTATGATGAATTTGCCCGTCACGCAGTATCCGGACATCTCCCCTCCTACCGTTGCAGTATCGGCTAACTATACCGGAGCCGATGCCCAGACAATTGAGCAGATACTGGCCACGCCACTGGAAACCCAGATCAACGGCACGCCCGGCATGGCCTACCTGACCTCTACCAACACCAACGGTCAGCTGAGCATGACCGTGACCTTTGAGGTGGGAACGGATATTGAAATTGCCACCCTGGATGTGCAGAACCGGGCCAGTATTGCCGAGCCAAGCCTTCCGGAGGAGGTAAGGCGCCTTGGCGTAACGGTGCGTAAGCGTAACCCGAGCATCATGATGGTGATCGGTATCTACTCACCAAACCGTACCCACGATGTGGAGTACCTGGATAACTACACCAACATCTATGTGCGCGATGCCTTGATGCGTGTGAAAGGTGTGGGAGATATCTTCTCCATCGGCCAGGACTTCAGTATGCGCCTTTGGCTGAAGCCAGACAAGCTCGCCCAGTATGGCATTGGTGCCAGCGAGGTGGTCTCCTCTATCCAGGAGCAAAACCTGCAGGTGGCGGCTGGTACCGTAGGTTCCGCCCCGCAGTATGATTCGCAGGCTTTTCAGTACCCGATTACGGTAACAGGCCGTTTGCAGACGCAGGAGGAGTTCGGAAACATCATCGTGCGCACCAACCCATCCGACGGCGCCATTGTGTACCTGCGCGATGTGGCCCGCATAGAGTTTGGCCGGTTCGATTACGGCCGTGCCGCCACTATCAACGGCAACCCCGCAACCATGATGCTGATCTACCAGGCTCCCGGTAGTAATGCCCTCGAGACTGCCGAAGGGCTTTATACTGCGCTGGGTGAGCTGAAGGAGTCTTTCCCCGCTGACTTGGACTACATCGTCTCGTTCGAAACCGTTTCGGTGGTGGAGGCGTCTATCAATGAGGTGGTCCACACGCTGGTGGAGGCCCTTATACTGGTGATCATCGTAGTGTTCCTTTTCCTGCAGAGCTGGAGAGCAACGCTGGTGCCAATCCTGGCCATCCCGGTATCCATCATCGGTACCTTTGTGTTCTTTATTCCGCTGGGCTTTACGATCAACACGCTGACGCTCTTTGGTTTCGTGCTCTCCATTGGTATTGTGGTGGACGACGCCATTGTGGTGGTGGAAGCCGTGCAGCACTATATCGACCATGAGCGAATCTCAGCGCGGGAGGCTACACGCAAGGCAATGAAGGATATCACAGCCCCGGTTATCGCCATTGCCCTGATTCTGGCGGCGGTGTTTATCCCGGTAGGCTTTATTCCGGGTATTGTCGGGCGTCTTTACCAGCAGTTCGCTATCACCATCGCGATCTCCGTACTGATCTCGGCTTTTGTGGCCCTTACCCTTACACCGGCACTGTGCTCCCTGATGCTGAAGCCGATGAACGTGAGTAAGGACTCCAGAGGCATCAACAAGTTCTTCTATCGCTTTAACAACTGGTTTGCCCGCACGACGGAATCCTACTCAGTGGGAGTACGCAAAAGTATCAAGGCAACGCCGCTGGTGCTTATCCTGCTGATCTGTGTTTATGTGGGAACTACCGGCATGTTCATGACCAAGCCATCGGGCTTTATTCCTACTGAGGATGAGGGCCGCCTGTTCGTGTCGGTGGAGTTGCCGGAAGGTGCCTCCAAGGGCAGAACGGAAGCTATACTTGCCGAAATGGGCGAGATGATGGCCACTGTGCCTGCCGTACGTAACTACACGGCTATATCAGGCCTGAACGCCATCAACTTCTCCTTTAAGTCAAACAGTGGCACATTCTTCCTCCAGCTGCAGCCTTGGGAGGAGCGCCAGGATGAGGCGGAGAAACTACAGGGTGTAATGGCCACCCTGCAGCAGAAGTTTGCCGGTATCAAGGAGGCAAACATCATCGTGGTGGCTCCACCAGCTATACCTGGTCTGGGGCAATCAGGAGGTTTTACCTTTGTGCTGCAGCAGCGCCAGGCCGGCGACGTGAAGCAGTTGGAGCAGGTTATGGGCCAGTTCCTGGGCGCAGCCAATGCCCGCCCGGAGATTGCCATGGCTTACAGCTTCTTTAACGCCAGAACGCCAGGCTACCACGTAGAGGTGGACCGCGAGAAAGCTAAGCGGCTGGGTGTGAACATAGCCGATGTATACTCCACCATGTCGACCTACATGGGTAGCCGCTACGTGAACGACTTCACCCGCTACGGCCGTAACTTCCGGGTGGTAGCCCAGGCAGACACCTCCTACCGCATGGATATCGAGAGCCTGAAGCAATACTATGTGATGAACAGGCAGGGGCAGTCGGTGCCGCTGAGTGCCCTGGTGACCACCACTGTGGAAGAAAGAGCCGCTGTTATCTCACACTACAACCTGTTCCGCTCCGTGGACATCAACGGAAGTGCCGCACCGGGTTATAGTTCCGGGCAAGCGTTACAGGCCTTGGAGGACGTGGCCGCAGAGGTGCTTCCTGCCGGCTACGGCTATGAGTTTACCGGCCTGAGCCGCGAGGAGCAGGCTGCCGGCAACACCACAATCTACATCTTCTCGCTTTCTATCCTGCTCGTGCTGCTGCTGCTGGCAGCCTTGTATGAGAGCTGGTCGGTGCCGTTCTCTATCCTGTTCGCCATCCCGCTGGGGATGTTCGGTGCCATCCTGGCCCTGACGCTGTTGCCAAAGCTGGACAATAACGTGTACGCCCAGGTAGGTATGATCACCCTGATCGGTCTGGCAGCCAAAAACGCCATCCTGATCGTGGAGTTTGCCAAAGAGCGTGTGGACCGGGGTATGGAACTGATTGAGGCAACGATTGAGGCGGTGAAACTGCGTCTGCGCCCGATCATCATGACATCACTTGCCTTTATACTTGGAGTAGTGCCGTTGGCACTGGCTTCCGGGGCGGGTGCCGTATCGCGCCAGACCATTGGTTGGGTAGTGATCGGGGGTATGTTGGCCGCTACTTTCCTGGCTATCTTCGTGGTGCCGGTGCTCTACGTCGTGATCACCCGCATTGCCTATGGCAGGCAAGGGCTGGAGGAGCTGCGGGCCAAAGGGAACAACCGCCCTGATGAAGATGAGGGAGGTGATCCTGCCTACACTAACCCGCATGCCTAAGACATCCGAATAACCTATATACCGTTGAACAGCCCCGCCTCCTTGAGACGGGGCTGTTTTTTTTGTGGGGCTGCGGGTGCTATATAGTTTTAAATGCATCTAAATTTCGCGGTAAAGGCACTTTTCCGGGATAAGTGATAAAAGTCATACAGGCGTGTGATGACAGTCATAAGCTGAGTTGAAACCCGGTGGTTATTTAGCGTCTGGAAATCCACTAAAACTTAGACTTATGAGAACGTCTACTCTAAAAAAATCGATCGTGCTGATGGGCTTGGGCCTGTACAGCATCGGCGTCCTGAGCTCCTGCAGCACCCAAACTTCCCATGCCGAGACCACGGCCAACACGGAAGACGCAACCCCCAAAGAGCTCCCGGTAATTGAGGCGGAGATAACGGACGCACCGAATGTCCCTGCCCCTATCACGCGCAAACATGCCGCCAAGGTAGTGGTGCGCCTGGAGGTAACGGAAGTGGTGAAAAAATTGGCTGATGGCGTGGATTATACCTTCTGGACATTCGGGGGTTCTGTGCCGGGCAAGTTTATCCGCATTCGCCAAAACGATGAGGTGGAGTTTCACCTGATGAACCACCCCGACAGCAAGAACCCGCACAACATCGACCTGCACGCCGTGACCGGCCCGGGCGGTGGCGCGGCCTCTACCTTCACGGCTCCCGGCCACGAAACGGTTTTCAACTTTAAGGCCCTGAACCCTGGTCTCTATGTGTACCACTGCGCTACCGCGCCGGTAGGCATGCACATCGCCAACGGCATGTACGGCCTCATCCTGGTTGAACCGGAGGAAGGCCTGCCAAAAGTAGACAAAGAGTACTATGTGATGCAGGGTGACTTTTACACCAAAGGCGATTTCGGAGCACCAGGCCTGCAGCCCTTCGACATGCAGAAGGCGTTGGATGAAAACCCATCTTATGTGGTGTTCAACGGCTCCGTTGGCTCCCTTACCGGCGACAAAGCCCTTACTGCTAAAGTAGGCGAAACCGTACGCCTGTTCGTGGGTAACGGTGGTCCGAACCTGATCTCTTCCTTCCACGTGATCGGTGAGATCTTTGACCGCGTGTATGCGGAGGGCGGTACAGTCGTGAACAAAGACATCCAAACTACCCTGGTACCTGCCGGCGGTGCAGCCATCACAGAGTTCAAAGCCGAGGTGCCGGGCAACTACGTGTTGGTGGACCACTCCATCTTCAGAGCCTTTAACAAAGGCGCCCTGGGCATGATGAAGGTAGAGGGTGCTGAAGACAAAAAACTGTACTCTGGCCTGATCGAAGACCGGATCTACCAGCCAGAAGGCTCTACCGTGCAGGAAATGCCATCGGCAGGTGCTCCAATGGCAGCTGTTGCCTCAAACAAAGACATGCGCTTAGAGCTGGGCAAAACGCTGTATGCCCAAAACTGCCAGGCCTGCCACCAGGCCGAGGGCCAGGGCATAAAAGGCGCCTTCCCTCCGCTTGCCAAATCTGACTACCTGAATGCTGACGTGAACAGAGCCATTGGCGTAGTGGCCCACGGCCTGGAAGGACAGATAAAAGTGAACGGCGAGCTTTACAACAGCACCATGCCGAAGCTGAAACTGAGCGACGAGGAAATTGCCAACGTGATGACCTTTGTGATAAACAACTGGAGCAACAAAGGCGGTGAGGTGACTCCGGAGCAGGTTAAAAAAGCGAAAGCAGGTTATAAACACTAAAATTCAAACCCAGAGAGATGCTTTACAGACTGTTGCTGATCGTGCTGCTGATAGGGGTCTGCTACAAAGCGCAGGCACAAAAGTCCTTGCCCAAAGACATGGTATTGGTAAAGGCAGGATCTTTTGTGCCCCTCTATGGGGGTGATTCCACAGCGGTGAAGGTCAAGAGCTTTAAGCTGGACGCCTTCCCGGTAACCAATGCCCAATATCTTGCCTTTGTAAGGGAGAACCCGCAGTGGCGCAAGTCGGCAGTAAAAAAGCTCTTTGCAGACCAAAACTACCTGCGTGGCTGGAACGGGGACCTGAGTATAGGGCCGGAAGCTGACAAGCTGCTCAACAGCCCGGTGGTAAGTGTTTCGTGGTTTGCCGCAAAGGCCTACTGCGAGTGCCAGGGCAAACGCCTGGCTACCACCGAGGAGTGGGAATATGCCGCTCTCGCCAGCGAAACCAAAGCCAATGCCGCTAACGACGAAAAGTTTTACCAGCGAAGTATAGAGTGGTACAGCCAACCAAATCCCACTTACCTGCCGCCCGTGCAGCAAAGCTTTAAGAATTACTATGGCCTGTATGGCATGATTGGCCTGGTATGGGAGTGGACGCAGGACTTCAACTCTGCGCTGCTCATCGGGGAGTCCAGGGCTAACGCCAGCCTGGACAGGCAGTTGTTCTGCGGCTCTGGCTCCAGCGGTGCCAAGGACACCAAAAATTATGTGGCCTTCATGCGTTACGCATTCCGCTCCAGCCTCAAGGCAAACTACACCGTCTCTAACCTCGGCTTCCGCTGCGCGCAGAGCCTATAACACCTGAATCTATACTTGCTTGTAACCGAACTTTCCTCCTTGACATTCCCATGAAAAACCTCTTCCCTCTTTCGCTCATACTTGGCCTGGCCCTGAGCAGCTGCACCCCATCTGAAACCACCGATGCCCATGCGGCCCACCACGCTACAGAGCAGCCCACGACGGCTACGCCTGCCGCCGGTCTTAGCGATATGTCGCTGTACCAACTGGAGTCCGAATGGCAAACAGAAGAAGGGCAGACAATAAAGCTGGCTGACCTGCAGGGCAAGGTGCAGGTGGTGGCCATGATGTATACCAACTGCACTTATACCTGCCCCCGCATTGTGGCTGACCTGAAACGGATTGAAGAAGGCATAACGAAGTATAACAACAGCGTGGGCATCGTGCTGGTAACCATGGACCCTGCCAACGACACTCCTGAAAAGCTAAAGGAATTCGCCCAGGAAAATAACCTGGACCCGGAACGCTGGCAATTGCTGACCAGTGATGAGGAAAGCATACAGGAACTGGCGGTGCTGCTGAACATGAAGTATAAGAAGTCACCCAACGGTGACATCGCCCACTCCAACATCATCTCGGTGCTGAATGCGCAGGGCGAAATCGTGCACCAGCAGGAAGGGCTTGGCGCTGATCCGGGCGAGACAGTGAAAAGTATAGAGGCGCAGCTGCAAAGTATGTAATGGCCTTTTGCTAGGAAGTAAAGCAAACCCCAAACCACGAATCACATGAAAAAACTTTTACTCCGAAGCCTGCTGCTGACAGGGGCTGGTTTCATGCTGCTGCAGCACACAGTTACCGCACAGGTATCGTTTAGCGGCCAGTTGCGCACCCGCACCGAGCTACGCGACGGCCAGGGTACCCTTCCGGTAGCGGATGCCAAGCCCAGCCTCTTCACCAGCCAGCGCACCCGCCTGAACCTGGGCTACAGCACCGACCGGTACCGCTTCTTTGTATCGGGGCAGGACGTGCGGGTATGGGGCGCCGACCAGTCCACCATCAGCAACCTGGAGGGAGGCCGGTTCTTTTTGCATCAGGCCTGGGGCGAGCTTATCCTCAGCGACACGACCCACATCAAGGTGGATCACCTAAGTATAAAAGCGGGCCGGCAGGAAATCATGTATGATGACTCGCGGCTGCTGGGCAACCTGGATTGGCTGCAGCAAGCGCGACGCCATGACGCCATTGTGCTAAAGTTCAGCCATAAAGGCTGGCAAGCAGATGCCGGCTTCGCCTTTAACCAGAACCACGGCAAGGATACGCCCGGCAAAACGGGCAATATCTACCAAAGCACCCCTGCTGCCCCCGTGGCTCCAGGCACCAATGGCATCGGCATGATGTACAAAAGCATGCAGTACGGCTATTTTGCCAGAAGCGGCAGCTTTGGTAAACTGAGCCTGCTGGTGTTTAAGGATGACTTTCAGAAAACACAGACAGCGGAAGGTATAACGACCTTCGTGGAGGGGGTAAACAGCCGCGTAACCGTGGGAGGCGCCCTTTTTTCCAGACTTTCCCCTAACCTAAACTTAAATGCGGCGGCCTATTACCAGGGCAACAACGATCGGCTTGGGAATACCCTGGATGCCTACAACCTGACCTTGGATGCCGCTTATACTTATGGCAGGTTCACTACCAACCCAGGTTTTGATTTGCTGTCTGGCAACAACACGGCTAAGGCGAGCAGCACGAACCATCGGTTTGACCCGCTGTATGGCACGCCACATAAGTTCTGGGGCTTTATGGACTACTTTTATGTGGCTGATGCCTTTGGGTTGGACGGCTCCCCTGCGCGTTCGCCGGGGCTGCTGAACTATTTTGTCCGCAACAAGTATAAAGCACATGAAAAGCTGCTCCTCGCGCTGGACGTGCATGAGTTTTACGCGGCCAACAGGCTAGCACCAGGTGAGGCTACGACAGGTATAAAACCGTCAGGGAGAAGGTTCGGGACGGAAATAGATGTAGTGGCTACCTATGCTTTCGCTAAAAACGTCAGCTTGGAGGCCGGCTATGCCACCATGTTCGCCACCGATAACCTAAAATTAGTAAAAGCGCCAGCTGCCGCAAAAGAAAACCGCGGCCAGTGGGCTTACGTATCGCTGAACCTGACCCCGGATTTTATGGCGAAGCCGGAGAAAAGATAAGAGCAACTTAAAACAAGCTTTGTTTCAATCATAAAGAAAAAAGCCACTCCTCTGTACAAAGGAGTGGCTTTTGAGTTAATAGGGTTAAATATTTCCTGCGCTTAGAACCCGCTGACATTGAGGCGGCCTCCGGTTACGCACTTCCCGGACAATGAAGCCGTAGGCACTGCGCTGCTCAGGATGGCGTTCTTGATCATGGCGGCGGAGGCGCCGGGGTTAGAGGCAGCATAAAGCGCCACGCCACCCGTTACATGCGGTGTTGCCATGGAGGTTCCGTTGTAAGACGAATAGCTGTTAAAGGCAGTGGTAGAGTAAATGGCTGACCCCGGTGCGCCGATATCCACAGTGGTGGCCCCGTAGTTGGAGAAGGAGGACTTGGCACCCGAGGAGGTTATGGCAGCCACAGCAATGACATTTTCCAGCGT
Source organism: Pontibacter litorisediminis (assembly GCF_029360645.1). Classification (GTDB taxonomy): domain Bacteria; phylum Bacteroidota; class Bacteroidia; order Cytophagales; family Hymenobacteraceae; genus Pontibacter; species Pontibacter litorisediminis. Next base: position 337,805 of record NZ_JARDUA010000001.1, read on the forward strand.
ATAGTTGGAAGGGTAGCTTGCCACGGCATCGTTGTTGTCGCCAACGCCGTCGCTGCCACCGTTGCCTGCCGCCGCCACAAACAGAATGTCTTTGGCTTGTGCACGGGCAATGGCATCATAAAGGGCCTGAGAGTAACCTCCGCCGCCCCAGGAGTTATTACTAGCCACAATGTTCATCCCGTGGCGGTTCTTCAGGTCGGTCAGGTAATCCACCGCTTTAATGGCATTGGCGGTGGTGCCTCCCCTGCGCCCCAGAAACTTACAGGAGATCATGGTGACGTCCCAGTTCAGGCCTACTACCCCAGAACCGTTGTTTACGGCACCGATCGTGCCGGCCACGTGGGTGCCGTGATCATCGAGGCTGCCTCGGGAGCCGCCGTCGTATACTTCGTTATCATTGCCGTCGAAGTCCCAGCCATGCGTGTCGTCCACATACCCGTTTCCGTCATTGTCCACCCCGTCTACAGGGTCGTAAGGGTTAGTCCAAACGTTTTTAGCCAGATCAGGGTGAGAGTACTGAACGCCCTCGTCAATAATACCCACAACAACAGACGCAGCACCGGTGTTACCCGCCGCCCAAGCCTCACCGGCCTGGCTGCCATATTGGTTGGCAGGAGAAGTGGCATCACCATAGAGGCCCCACAGTGAGCCGTTGGTGTAGTAAGTGTCGGACGTTGTGGCGCTGTGCGTATAGATAAAGTTTGGCTCAGCATATTCGATTTCCGCTGCTCCCTTTATTTTGCTCAGGGCCTCCAGGGCCGCCAAGGGGGTATGCACCAGGGTGAGGCCTTCGCTATCCCCGAAGCGCTCCATTGTTTTGGTAAGGATGCGCTCCTGCACCTTGCCGCTGATACGGGCCAGCACGGCGGCTTTTGCATTTTCTGAGGCACCCGCTTTAAACTTAACCAGCACCTGGTTGGCCACATGCTGCTGACCTACTCCCCCTCTTGCCTCCGCCTCATTCGAGGCGGCAAACGAATCATCTTCTAAAAGTGCTTCTTTCTCGCAGCTTGTTAAAAGCAAAGCTGACATTGCAGCTAACGCCAAAGCAGGCTTTCCTGCTCTGAAAAAACTTCTCTTCATGTACATAAATTTTAAGGTGAGATAAATTTTGTAAGCTAAAGAGAGCAATATTTAATACTATTCTCAAGGAAGGTTCACAAGGAAAAGTAACATTCTAAAATGACGGCAAAATCCTTCTGAAGCTCTTGTTTCTTAGAAAGAATGGCAAGTGATTGTTCAAAAACAGGTTTATTTGTGCCACAAAAGTAACACAAGATGCATCTTGATAAAATCTAATACATAGATAATTGCTAATATATTTCTTATAACAATTTTTGCGGTAAGACCTGATCTTCGATAGTGTCTCAACAGCCGCACCCACTGGGTCCTGCCCTTCCTGCCAGGAGCTCTGGCCAGTTGCGGTATATTACATATTGTGTTTTTTACTAAAACTATATACTTTTGGGTCCAACCATTTTATGAAAACAAGCTTATGAGAAAAATTTTACTTTCCGTAGTTGCCGCCCTGTCTCTTTTACCGGCCTTGCAGGCGCAGGACGTGATCACGAAACGCACCGGCGAAAAGGTGGAGGCCAAGGTGCTGGAGGTTTCCCCTTCCGAGATAAAGTATAAGCGGTACAGCAACCAGGAAGGCCCTACCTACATCCTCCCCAAATCAGAGATTGTGCTGATCACATATGAGGATAAAACTTCGGAGGTATTCGAGCTAGAGGACCAAGCAGCGTCCAATGCCAGCGCCTCGAGCCAAACTGTTGCCACATCCACAAACCAGGTAGTGTATGAGCCTGCCACCAAAATGAGCAGCCTGGATATGTATGCCAAGGGCCAGGCCGATGGAAAAATGTTTTATGACGGCTACAAAGCTGCGGGCACCGGTACGCTGGTAGCAAGCCTTATCTCCCCTATCATCGGGCTGGTGCCAGCCGCCATCACCTCAGCGTCTTCTCCTAAAGAGAAGAACTGGGATGCCCCGAGCAACCAGCTGCTGCAAGACCCGGATTACAAGAGCGGGTATCAGAAATCAGCCAGAAAAAAGAAGGCCGGAAAGGTATGGGTTAACTGGGGCATTGGTCTTGGTGTTAACCTTGTCTTGGCCATAATTGTAGCAGGGCAATAATCATCCCTCTTTGAAGTATTAAAAAAGCCTCTGCTGTACTTGCAGAGGCTTTTTTGTTGTAACTTATTCTACTACTGTCCTTTTCCCCGCATTTGCTTCTCCATGGCGTCCCACATCTCCTGTGGTATCTGGTCGAATGAATTGAACTCTCCGGCTCCGTATAGCCACTCGCCCCCGTCAATGGTCACTACCTCACCGTTTACAAAGGAAGCGTAGTCCGACACCAGGTAGGCCGCCAGGTTGGCTAGCTCCTGGTGCTCGCCAAAGCGCCCCACCGGAATGCGCTTCACCGGGTCCAATTTATCGGCCAGCTGCTTCGGGAAAAGACGGGTCCAGGCGCCTTCTGTGGGAAATGGCCCCGGCGCGATGGCGTTGGAGCGGATGTTATACTTGGCCCACTCAGAGGCAAGGGAGCGGGTCATGGCCAGCACACCCGCTTTGGCGCAAGCCGATGGCACGACGTAGCCGGAGCCGGTCCAAGCGTAAGTGGTCACGATGTTCAGGATAACCCCCTCCTGCTTCTGCGCTATCCAGTGCTTTCCCAAAGCCAGGGTAGTGTTATAACTCCCCTTAAGCACGATATCAGTAATCACGTCAAATGCTTTGTGGCTCAGGCGCTCAGTAGGGCTCACGAAGTTTCCGGCGGCGTTGTTCACCAGCACATCCACCCTTCCGAAGCGGTCGAGCGTGGCCTGTAGCATGGCCTCTATCTCGTTATACTTGCGCACATCGCAGGCAAGAGGCAGAACACTGCCCCCTGTCTCTTCCTCCAACTCCTTGGCCGCCTGCTCCAGCACCTCCAGCTTGCGGCTGCAGATCACGGCATTGGCCCCCAGTTCCAGGAAGTACTTCACCATAGAGCGGCCCAGGCCGGTTCCACCACCGGTAACAATAATGGTCTTGCCTTTCAGGGCGCCATCTTTCAGCATTGGTTCAGCTTTAATCATAGGTCTATCGTTTAAGGTTATGCGGCTATACGTAACCGAATCTTTATAAAGATAAGTATAGGCCTGAACTCATACTTCATTCGTCTGAAAAATAGAGTAAAATGAACAAAGCACAACTAGAGCGGGAATTGATGCAGGCGGTGGACGGGCTGCTGCTGCAGAGCGAGATAGAAGCCCCTTTTGAATTTGTTTTCGTGGAGTTGCCGCAAGGGCAGCAGCTAAAGCCTGACGACGTGGTGGAACACGCCGGCAAGCCCTCGGGCATGGCCGTGAAGATACAGACACTGGAGGAATTTTTCAGCCAGCTGCAGGGCCTTGGGTCTGACGTGAGAGAAAGCACCCCGGAAGGCAAAGCCGCATACCAAGAGCTAACCGACACGCTTCAGCGGCTGCTGCAGGACATAAAGGTGTACAGCATCACCCAGATCGGTACGGAGGCTTACATCTTGGGCAAGGCAGACGACAGCAACTATGCCGGCCTGCGCACCATGCTGATTCAGGATGAGGCGACGGTGAAGGAGGAGGAGTAGCCGCTAAAAGTGGTCCTGTAACAGTTTGTTGGCGGCAATGATGCCGCTCAGGCACACTCCCGGAATACCCTGGCCGGGGTAAACGGTATCGCCGCACAGGTAGGCGCCGCGATGGTCGAGGCGGGCATCCTTCATTTGCCAGGGCTTTATGTGCCGGTACTGCGGATAACCGCCCACCGCCCCGTAGGCCCTTTTGGTCCAGAAGATCCAGCTCCCGGGTGTGGCTGACTGCACACCAAGGATACTTTCAGGAGAAAGGAGACGATGCTGCACCAGCGCATCCAATATAGCCTGCTCCAGTTTTCCTTTGTCCTGGATTAAGTGTTTCTGCCGGTGATGGATGTGCGTGCTTATACTTGCCACCATCTCGCCTCTGGGTGCCCTTAGCCCATCCTCCGGATGGCTAAAGCTGATGAAAAAGCTTTTGCTGCCGATTTCCGGCAAGCCCTGCGGCACGTGCACTTGGTGGTGCAGCACCTCCTTTGCCTCCTCCTCCCGCAGCACCAGCGACATGGTGAAGGCTCCGTTTAGCTGCCCGCTCTCCAGCAGGTATGGCCTTAGCCGCGTCTGCACCCTCTCCTCCTGAAAAAGCTGTAGCGTGTTGTTCAGCGGAACGCCCGAAATAACAAACCGGCTCTCTATCGTGCCTTTATTCGTGTGTAGCCGATACCCCTGGGGCAAGGTCTCGACCTGCAGTACCTCCTGGCCATACTTTATGGAGGATCCCTTTGACACGATATACTGTTCCACCGGCTTTACCAGGTTGATCAGCCCGCCCGGCACATAGTAGTTGCCATACAGGGTATAACAAAGCGCCGTGGCACCGAACAGTTCATTCACCTCCGGCACGTAGCTCTGCGCCGTTATCAGCAGCTGCTCGTTCACAAAGTCTACAAAAAGCCTGTTCTGCAGCAAATCGTAGCGGCGCAGGACCGCCTCCATGGTTCGGAAAGCCTTTGGCAGCAAGCCCAATTGAGAAGGTCTTGCGCGTAGGGCCGAGAGCAGCAGGTCCTTCAGGTTGGAGAAAGGAAAGCTTTGCTGCTGCAGCGAGGTTCGCCATACCTGCTGGCTTACCTGGTAGCAGTGCTCCCAAAAAGACCGTTGGTTGTACGTGCCAAACACCCGCTCCGCCTCTATGATCCAATCCTCCAGGTGGTTGTACCTTGTCAGGATCTGGCCGTTAGGCAGGTGCACCTGCATGGGTACTTTTAGGCGCTGCGCCGGCACCCGAATGCCGGTTTTGTCCAGCAGGTAGCGCAGCGGCATGTGCTCATCCAGCCCTACCAGCGTCGTGGCACCTGTTTCGAACCAGTGGCCTTGGCGTTTGTAAGACGTGGCGCAGCCGCCGGGGTATTTTGCCTGCTCCAGCACACACACCCTCAGCCCGTGGCTGGCTAACAGGGCCGCTGCCGTTAGCGAACCAAAACCGGAGCCGATAATCGCTGCATCGTTCGTCATTTATACCTTTCTTTGTGACACTTTTACCTGGACTATTGCCATTCATAACCAAACGGCTCGCGTAATGTTGTAGAAGTGTACTATCGAAACAGTTAAAAATGGAGGAGAAACGAACGATCAGCATCATGGGATGCGGCTGGCTGGGGATGCCGCTGGCAGAACGCCTTATGCAACATGGCTATGCCGTAAAGGGCTCGACCACCACCCCGGAGAAAGTGGACGTGCTGCTGGAGAAGGATATCCAGCCCTACCTGCTCGACCTGGACAGTGAGTTGCTGGACAAGCCTGCCCTGGCGGACTTTCTGGATACTGATACCCTGGTGCTCAACATCCCGCCCCACCTCCGCTCTGACGGCGGAGAGGCCTACTTCAGCCAAATGCGCCTGCTGCTCAAGTTCCTTATAGAGTCACCGGTAAACCGGCTTCTTTTTGTTTCCTCCACCTCCGTTTACCAGGATCTGAACCGTGTGGTCACCGAAGACGACATCAGCTTTACTGAGGAGCTTGACCCTGACAACATGCTGCTGCAGGCGGAGCGGCTCTTTCAGGACCGCGAGGACTGGGTGACGACGGTGGTACGCTTTGGTGGTTTAGTAGGTGGGCAACGCAACCCGGGGCGTTGGCTGGCAGGCAAAACGGGGGTGCTCGATGGGGATGCTCCGGTTAACCTCATTCACCTGGATGACTGCGTGAACATCCTCTACCGCATCATAGAGCAGGAACGGTGGGGCAAAGTATACAACGCCTGTGCCGACGGGCATCCGCCCCGTAGGAATTTCTACACTTCCACAGCCATGGCTATGGGGCTTGAGCCACCGCAGTTCGAGGATATGGAAGCGACAAAATTCAAGCTCATCAACAGCCAGAAACTGAAAGACGATTTGTCTTACACCTTTGTATACCCCGAGCCTATGGCTTTCTTTTCGTAGCTTTGCAGGTTCAAGGGTTGAAAGGCGGCATCGCCCGAGGTTTGCGTTGCCCTGGTGCAGGCCACAGCCTGTTTTACCGTTCAGCCTTAAAGCTATAAAGATACACATTCATGCAGATAGCCGTAATCGGTGGCGGGGCCGCAGGCTTTTTTGGGGCTATAGCCAGTGCGGAGGCAAACCCTCAGGCCAAGGTGCTGCTCCTGGAAAAAACAAACAAGCTGCTTTCCAAGGTACGCGTGTCGGGCGGCGGGCGCTGTAACGTTACCCACCACTGCTTTGTACCCACGGTGCTCTCGCAGTATTACCCGCGCGGCGGCAAACAGCTGAAGGAGGCTTTCAAGGTGTTTGGGGCCCGTGAAACGGTGGAGTGGTTTGATAGCCGTGGCGTAAAATTAAAAGCCGAGGCTGATGGCCGCATGTTTCCGGTGACAGACAGCTCTGAGACAATCATAGAATGCCTGCTGCAACAGGCTCGTAAAGCCGGTGTACAGATTAGAACCGGCGCTGGCGTGGAAAGCATACAGCCAGTGCAGGAGGAAGAGCAGGCCTTTTTTATACTTTCCCTCAGCAACGGCGAGCGCATCAAAGCAGACAAAGTGCTGGTAAGCACCGGCGGCAACCCCAAGAGCCAAGGCTATGGCTGGCTGCGCAGCCTGGGACACCCGATACAGGAGCCGGTGCCATCGCTGTTTACCTTCAATGTGCCTTCCTCCCCCCTGAAAGAATTACAGGGGGTTTCTGTGCCGCATGCTCGGGTGCGCATCGCAGGCCAGAAACTAGAGTACGAAGGGCCGCTGCTCATCACCCACTGGGGCTACTCCGGGCCAGCCGTGTTGAAGCTCTCGGCTTGGGGGGCACGCCACTTCTACGAGCAGAAGTATAATTTTACAGCCCTCATACAGTGGGTGCCGGAGCATACGGAGGAAAGTCTGCGTGAGCAGCTACAGCAGTACAGGCTGGCGCACCCAAAGAAAACCGTGGCCAGTAACCCACTCTTTGGCCTGCCTCAGCGCCTTTGGCAGGGGCTAACGCAGCTGGCCGAAGTGCCGGCCCAAGCGCGTTGGGCAGAACTCCCCGGCAAAAGCACCAACAAGCTGGTGGAGGCGCTGCTGCGCATGCCGGTGCCGGTAAACGGCAAAACCACCTTTAAGGAAGAGTTCGTGACATGTGGCGGCGTAGACCTGAGGGAGGTGAACATGAAAACCATGGAGAGCCGTGTGCAGCCCGGTTTATACTTTGCCGGTGAGGTGCTGGACATCGATGGCATCACCGGGGGCTTTAACTTTCAGGCGGCCTGGACCACAGGGTACCTGGCAGGTAAAGCCATGGTATAATTTTTTGTGTCAGAGCCTTTTTGGCAACCAAACCACAGCCATATCAGTATTACTGAATATTAGATCAAAACTGATAAAACTATGGAAATTAATAAAGAAGTGCAGTCTACTGTACACCATTTGATAGAAAGATGTAAAGACGGCGCCAAAGGCTATAAAACAGCCTCGGAGGACGTGGAGGATCAGGACCTAAAGGACCTGTTCCGCAAGTATGCCGTGCAGCGCGACAGCATGATTACAGAACTACAGGACCAGATGCACCGGATGGGCCACACCGACGATGAGTCCAGCTCCCTGGAGGGTACCCTGCATCGTGCCTGGATCGACCTGAAGTCTGCCTTAAGCTCTAAAGACCGAGTACGTGTGCTGGAAGAGTGTGAGCGTGGAGAAGACTATGCTGTAAAGTCCTATCAGGAGGCGCTTGAGAAAGACCTGCCAAGCCAACTGAAGCAGATCGTAGAGCAGCAGTACCGCGATGTGAAGAATGCGCACGACCACATTCGTTCCCTCCGTGACGCTGCCAAAGGATAAGCCTTACGTTATAGCACCATAAAGTATAAAGGAGTCCTCAGTGGCTCCTTTTTTTGTACCTCACCCTGCCAAACCAGTCTAACTCTACAGCTTAGGAGATGTCATTAAGAAAATTGTTCGACCTGGAGGCCCGGCAGGCACTCTCAGAGCTTCCTCAGGATGAAGTAGCGCAGGAAGAAGCATCTGCTTCGCTTCCTGAACCGGTAAAAGCTTATCTGAACCACTGCGGGTATACAGGCAAGCCTTCCGTTACCAACTTCTATATCCTCTATGAGCATGCCCAGATCAAGCTGCAGCCAGAAGGAAAGTGGATGGCGTTGGATTGTGTGCAGTTCAACTGTGTGGCCCCTGCCACCAGGCTAGCCCTGATGCAGGCAAAACTGTTTGGCCTTGTTCCGTTCGGGGCCAGAGACAAATACCAACATGGGCTGGGGAACATGCTAATCAAGCTGGCCGGCATACCCGTCAGCAATGCCCGCGGAGACAAAATGAATCAGGCTGCCCTGGTGACCTTTCTCGCTGAAGCGCCACTGCTCCCGTCGGTTTTCCAGCTGCAGCACACCCACTTGCAGGAGGTAGCCCCTGATCGGGTACGGGCAAGCATCACAGATGCCGGCATGACCGTGCACGGAGAATTCCGCTTTAACAGCCGGCACGAGATCACCTCATTCAGAACCCATGACAGGTATTACTCAAAAGACGGTAAGGAATACCACAACTGGGAATGGTCGGCTCTGCTGGACCGGTACAGGGAGTTAAACGGCTATGTTATACCTACCGTGACTCGTGCTGTCTGGCATATGCCCGATGGGCGGGACTATGAGTACTTTCGGGCAAGTATAAAAGAGATAAGGCATAACATTACCCGTATGCCATAAAAAAGAACAAGGGTAACATCCGTCTGATGTTACCCTTGTCTAATCTAACTGCGTTAGCAGTCAGCTTAATCTTCCAACCTTTTTATGATACTCTTTTAACGGGCAGGTTAAACAAAGGTTATACTTTCGTAAACTATTTTTAATCAAAAAAGCCGTCTCGTGGAAGACGGCTTTTTCTTCAAGCTCGGAAGGTTATCGCTTCTTGCGCTGATTACATTTATTTATACGCACCCTAAATGGGGGTGTTTCAAGAATAAATAAGATTAAAATCTTCTTTTGCGGAACCCGCCGCCACCTCTTCTGTCACCGTCACGGTCGCCGCCGCTGCGTCTGTCCCTGAAGCCGCCTCTATCACGGTCGCCGCCACGGAATCCTCCGCCTTCGCGGAAGCCGCCGCCTCTTCGGCCACCTCTGTCACGGTCTCGGTCACCGCCGCCGCCAAAGCCAAAGTCTTCCTTGTCGCCGCGGCCTTCTTTCGGGCCTGAACCTTTTTTCTGCGATTTCTCAACGATCACCATGCGTCCGTCATACTCCACACGGCCGATGCTCTCCACAATCTCAGCAGTGTACTCGCTCGGCACCTCCACAAAGCTGAACTTGTCGTACAGGTCGATATCGCCCACACGGCCTTCCGGAATGCTGGAGTTCTGAGAAAGCAGGTCGATCAGATCGCGTGGGTGCACGCGGTCCTTCTTGCCAATGGTGATGAACAGGCGGTCCATGCCTTCTTTGGTAGCTCCCAGGCCTTTTTCAGCCTCAGCGCCTTTTTCCTTCACCTTTTGCTCTTTCAGGCTCATTTTAAGGAGCGCGGCAGCCAAATCAAGCGGCGTGTAGCCTTCTGTCTCGTTCACAAAGCGCTCAATGCGCGCCACGTGCTTAGCCAGGTGTCCTTTCTCCAGCACTTCCTTCACTTTATCAAAGAAGATATTGGTGCGGATCTCGTTCACGTCTTCCAAAGACGGCACTTGCTGCAGCACGATCTTGGCTTTGGTGTAGCGCATGATGTCTTTCAGCTTATAGCCATCTGAGCGACCACCCACGAAAGAGAAGGCCTTGCCAGATTTACCGGCGCGGCCGGTACGGCCAATACGGTGCACGTAAGACTCCTCGTCCTGCGGCAGGTCGTAGTTGAACACTGCCTCTACGTTCTCCACATCCAGGCCACGGGCTGCCACGTCAGTGGCTACCAGTATCTCCAGGGTGCCGTTGCGGAACTTGTTCATTACCGCAGAGCGCTGGTTCTGGTTCATGTCGCCGTGCAGTCCGTCGGAGAAATAGCCACGCGCCTGCAGGCCCGTCACCAGTTCATCCACCATACGCTTGGTGTTGCAGAAAATAATCACCGACTTGAGGTTATACATATCCAGCAGGCGGGACAAAACCTCCTGCTTGGCGCTGTTGCGCACCTCAAAGTAAGACTGGTCGATATTTGTCACCGTCAGCTCCTGGTGTACCACCTTCACGAGCACCGGGTCTGTCTGGTAGCGCTTGGTCATCTCCATGATAGGCTTCGACATGGTAGCCGAGAAGAAGATCGTCTGGCGGTCTTCCGGGATGCGCTCCAGCACGTACTCGATATCCTCACGGAAGCCCATGTCCAGCATTTCGTCTGCCTCGTCCAGGATGATCTTGTTTACTTTATCCAGCACCAGGGTGCCGCGGTTGATGTGGTCCATCACACGGCCTGGCGTACCGATCACAATCTGCACGCCTTGTTTCAGGGCGCGCAGCTGGCGGTCGTAGCTCTGGCCACCGTAGATAGGCACCACGCTGATGCCCTGCTTATACTTTGCCAGTTTTTGGATCTCGCCAGATACCTGGATAGCCAGCTCGCGCGTAGGGCACAGGATAAGGGCCTGTACGCTGCGGTTGCTTGGGTCAATGGATTCAATGGTTGGGATGCCAAAGGCGGCGGTCTTACCAGTACCCGTTTGGGCCTGGCCAATGATGTCTTTACCTTCTAAAACAACCGGGATTGCTTCTGTCTGGATGGGAGAGGCTTCTTCGAAGCCCATGTCAGCGATAGCACGCTGTACTTCCGGCGAAAGCGGAAGTTCTTCAAATCTGATTTTGTTCATCTAAGTTATTATAACTGTACATCTGGAGGCAGCCTGCTAATCAACCATTCTCTGCAATAAAGAGAGCGACAAATAAAAAACAACTTAGGTAGCCAACAATGTAGTAACCAGTTATCTGTAAATCAGACTGAATCCAAATCAAGCTGCAAAGGTAGCTTTTTTATATAACAAATACTACTAAACCACCAACATTACTATAAGATCACATTTGGACACAGAAACACAACTTTTACCCTCAGAATCAGCGCCTTCACATAATTTCCAAATCAAAATATGTATACTTAAATTATTGTTTTAAATTACGCCTTTATTTAAAATTATTATTGACAAAAGGCAACTCATTAAATAGCCACTCGTTAAATCAGTATATTAGCTAACAAAATAGGTATATTGACTAACGATTAGATAATTTGTAGAATTAATTTAATTGGACTAGCGTAGTATAATCACACCAGCACAAACTTTTAGCCAGCACCTACCTCTTCGACATGGGTTTTCAGTCGAAATTTTGCACTGCCGGGCACCGGTTTTGCGAAATCACACTACCTACAATTATGTATCGCTATGAAATACAACCACATGCACGTTTGTGGCTCACGTGTGGTCTGAAAAAAAATATATGTAAAAAATCCTTAATTCCTTAAGCTTATTACTATGTTGCACTTCTCCAAAATCTCAACAAAAGGCAAAGATTTTAACATCATTGCCTCAGGGGCACTGGCCTTTAAAATTCACAACAAGATCCTGAAGGATGAGACCTTTCATAAAGGGGCTAAGGTCAGCCGCAACATGCTGCTGGGCAGTGCGCCGGCCAAAGCAATCAATGCCGACCGTCGGAATGTCTTTTATGTCATTCTCTCTGATGTTGACAGAACCAATGTAGAAGCCCTGTGCAGCCTGATTGCCCAGGAACGTAAAAAGGGTAGCTATGCTGTGTGCCAGGTTATCCCGCTGTACTATAACGAGCTTTCCTTTAAGGCCCTGAAAACTCTCCGCCAGAGCTTTGATGAGGTGATTGAGCTGAACAAGTTTAACCTGGGCAGCAGCAAAGCGCTGATGAGCGCCGAGCAGCAGCGCTGCCTCATCACCGACTACTCCCTCTCCATGGCCCGCATCATGTACCATGTGTGCATCAAAGACTTTACACCTATTACACCGGAGCCAAGAGGCGAGTTGGTGTATGCTGGCTAAAGAAGCTTACTGTTATAAATAGCATAGAGGCCTCTGCCCCACTTCGGGCAGGGGCTTTTTCTATACTGCAGCTAGAGAAACACTTACGTTTTTATGCTAAAATTATTAGCCAAACACTTGATAAGTGCGCCCCCAAAGGTGTATCTTTAATGTATAGATACAATGCGATGCCTTCAGTTTTCAAGATTTACTCCTCCTCGGCCGGCTCAGGCAAGACCTACAACCTGACAAAGGAATACCTGAAGCTGGCGCTACATACTTCGGACCCTGACTACTACAGATCGGTGCTAGCCATTACGTTTACCAACGATGCCGCCGCCGAGATGAAGGAGCGTATACTTGGTGCCCTTCGCAACTTTAACGACAAAGGGATTTCAGAGAAAGAGCAGCAGAAAAGCGAAACCCTGCTGCAGCAGATCACCCAGGAGCTGCAGGCAGAATATCCTGAGGAGCAGCTAGACAAGGAGGAGGTGCGGAGGCGAGCAGCGGCGCTTTTCCGCCAGATCCTCTACAACTACTCCGACTTCAGCGTGAGCACCATCGACAGTTTTGTGAACAAGATCGTGCAGGCTTTTACCCGCGAGCTCAACATCCCGCAGAACTTTGAGGTGGACCTGGACTCCAACACGTTGCTGAGCACGGCCGTATCGCTGCTGCTCGACAAGGTGACAGACTCAAAAGAAGACCTGCTCTCGCAGACGCTGGAGCAGTATGCGCTGGAGAAAGCGCGCGAGGGCAAAAGCTGGACCCTGCTGCCCGACGACCTGATGGACTTTGCCCGCAACCTCTTGAACGAGCAGGTCTACGAGGCCATCACCGATTTGCAGCAGCTGAGCCTGGAGGACTTTAAGGAAGTGCGCGAGCAGTTATACTTAGTGCAACAGCAGGTGGCCGAAACGGTGCAGGAGGCGGCGCAGCAGGCCGTGCAGCTCTTCGAGCAAGCCGACGTCTCCCCTGCCGACCTCTACCAAAGTACCCGGGGCATCTGGTCCTACTTTAACACCTGGCTCAAAACAGTAGATCTGAACTATGGCAACAACTACGCCCGCCAAACGATTGAGGACGATAAATGGTATGCCGGCAAGGCCTCCGCTTACGCCAAAGCGCAAATAGAAAGTATAAAACAGCCGCTTACCGATTTATACTACCACATCGAAAGTATAAAGGCCCAGTATGCCGCCACCTTTACGCTGGTGCAGCAGGTGGTGCCACACCTGTATAAAGTATCGCTGCTAAACGAGCTGGAGAAATGCCTGCAGGAGATCAAGCTGGACAAAAACACAGTGCACATCTCCGAATTTAACAAGCGCATCATCGATATTGTGCTCAAAGAGCCGGTGCCCTTTATTTATGAGCGCCTGGGCGAAAAGTACAGGCACATCCTGATTGACGAGTTTCAGGATACCTCGGTGCTGCAGTGGAACAACCTCTTGCCGCTCGTGGACAATGCCCTGGCCTCGGGCCATTTCAGCATGGTGGTGGGCGATGCCAAACAGGCCATTTACCGCTGGCGCGGCGGCGAGATGGAGCAGATTCTGCACCTGTATAAAAACTCCACGCGCCAGCTCTACGAAAACCGTCGCCACGGCCCCCTTATCAGGGAAAGGTATGAATCGGTGGACCAGGCACTGCAGCCGCAGAACCTGAGCGTCAACTACCGCAGCCGCTCCGAGATCATCGACTTCAACAACGAGCTCTTTACCTTCATCAGCCAGGGCCACCCGGAGTTTGGTATGTTCACCTCTATCTACGACAAGGACTTTGCCCAGCAGGTACCTACCGGCAGCGATAAAAGCGGCGGCCATATCCAGGTCCTGTTCACGCACGACGATGACCTGAACTATAAATATGACCTGAACAGCTGCGAACGCACGGAGGATTTTTATGAGGGCTACGCGCACAAAGAGCTACTCACCTACGATGAAAGCACACTGAACATGGTGCTGCAGCTGGTGCAGCAGGCGCTATCCGAAGGATATGGGTTACAGGACATCGCCATACTTTGCCGCACTAACCAGAAGAGCAAGCTTATTGCCAAATTCCTGAAGGAGCGCAAGTATGACATCATCTCCCAGGACTCACTTTCGCTGCAGTTTGCCGAGGTCATCAACCTGATCATTGCCATGTTCCGGGTCTTCAACCGCCCCAATGATTCATTGGCTAAATCAGAGGCCTTGTACCTGGTCTGCAAAGTATCGCTGGGCGTGCTACCGGATGTGGAGATGACGAAGACTATTGCCGATATTGCCAACGACAAAGAGAACCAGTCTTTCTTCGACCAGCTGCGCGTGTTCGGCCTAGATGTTCAGGAGCGCGAAACGGGCAACCTCTCCATCTATGAGCTAACGGAGAAGCTGATCCGCATTTTTGATTTGCTGGGCAAGAATAACGAGAGCGAATACCTTTTCCGCTTCCTGGACCTGGTGTTGGAGTATAGCCTCAAGCACAGCAACAACCTCAATAACTTCCTGGCTTACTGGGATGTGCAGAAGGAAAAACTGAGCATCAACACGCCTAAAAACCGCGACGCCATCACCATTACCAGCATCCACAAGTCCAAGGGCCTGGCTTACCCCATCGTCATCATTCCGTTTGCTGATTGGAGCACGGAGCCGAAGCGGGGCTCGCTCATGTGGAGCGCTTTGCCGGAGGAGGTGAGCGTGACCGGCAAACTACGCAGCGTGGCAGTTAACATAAGTTCCAAACTGGAGAATACCACCCTGGCCAAACAGTACAGCACCGAGATAGAGAAAACCTTTATTGAGAACCTGAACATGCTTTACGTGGCCTTCACCCGCCCCGTCGACCGGCTGTACCTGATCGGCAATGCCAAGGACCTGCTGGAGGAGCGCAAGGCCCCCAAGCTGGACGGACAGGCCAGAAACGTGAGCCATATTCTATACCGCTACCTGGTGCACAAAGAGCTATGGGCGTTCGGCCAGCACTGCTACCAGCTGGCACAGGGCAGGCCCCAAAGTATAAATCATCGCCCTACCAACGAGAAAGCTTACTTCCTCGATCACCTGACCTCTGCCGACTGGGAGCAGCGCCTGAAGATAAAGCAGCACGCCAACAATGTGTTCGACTTTGAGACGCAGACCGTACAGCGCCAGCAGAACCGTAAGCTCCACTACGCCCTGGCCCGCATCGCCTTTGCCCAGGAACTGGACAAGGTGCTGCGCCAAATGGTGTACGAGGGCATCATCAGCGAGCGCGAAAAGCCGGAGCTTAAGCAGAAACTGACGCAGGTGCTCAAGCATCCGAAGCTAGGCCGCTACTTTACTAACCAGGTGGTAGTTGAGCATGAGAAGGAAGTACTCGATGCCCGCGCCTACCTCTACAAGCCTGACCGCATTGTTTTCGACGGGGAGGCCGTGGTGCTGATCGAGTTTAAAACGCCGCCACCTGAGCCGGAGCACAAGTATAAGCTGGACCATTACGCCGTGCGTTTCCGGCAGCTCGGTTACCAGAACGTGAGGTGCGTGCTCTACTATTTCGAAACAGAGGAGGTGAAGGAGTGGCAGTACGGCGGCAAGAAGGCAGAGCAGTTGGGGCTGGAGCTGTAAGCAAAGTGTCCCCTTGAGGGGACTACGGGGGTGTAAAGGCAATAATAAGAAACTTGCACAAAATGTAAACTCCCCTCTTACTCCCCTCAAGGGGAGAGTTGGGCTTTACTATGATGATGTTTTAAGTGTAGATAACAAATAAAACCTGAATACCCCTCCTTTTTTAGGAGGGAACAAAGGGGGAGGTAACCATGGAACAACGATTAACACTGATCACCTTGGGCGTGCGAAACCTGCAACGCGCAAGAGAATTTTACCAGAACGTATTTGGGTGGCAGCCTACGGAGAGCGACTCAGAAAGCATTGTTTTCTTTCAGCTGAACGGCATGCAGTTGGCGCTCTTCCCGCAGGAGTCGTTGGCTGACGATGCAGGTGTACCATCGGAAGGAAGCGGCTTTAAGAAATTTACTTTAGCTTATAACGTACGCTCGGAGCAAGAGGTGGATGAGCTGGTAGCGCATTTGGAACAGAAAGGCGCTACAGTAGTAAAGCGCCCGGAGAAAGTGTTCTGGGGCGGCTACAGCAGCTACATCTCCGACCCGGACGACAACCTGTGGGAGATTGCCTATAACCCGTTTCTGCTTCCCGATGAGCCGAAAGGACACCGGCATACTTCTATTCATTAAAGGTCAGGATCTACAGGATTTTAAGATGTACAGAATTAACCTACCTGACACAGGTGGAGGCTTTCACCAGAGGTAAAAAGTAATGGTACTCTCATCCTGAAAGAATCTTGGACTGGAGGGCTAAGTCATTGGCGAATCTCAAACAAGATCTTTTAGAATGACATAAAAGTTAGTCTGTACATTCAATCACTCATTCACCCATTCAAAATCATTCCTCCGTGCAAACCTTTCTGGAGCTAACGGCTAAATACGTTTACGAGAAGTATAAGGAGAACATCAGCGAACTGTGCATTGTGCTTCCTTCCAGGCGTGCGAGCTTTTTCTTTAAAACCGCGCTGGCGCAGGCGGCCCCCGAGCCAATCTGGTCTCCGGAGGTGTATGCCATGGAGGACTTTATCCGCAGCCTCTCCAAAACGGATGTGCTGGAGCCGATAAACCTGCAACTGGAGCTGTTTGACCTCATGCGTGAGCAGGACCCGAAGCTCGACTTCGACAACTTCGTGACCTGGGCCGGCACCTTGCTGGAGGACTTCAGCCGCATCGACCAGAACCTGGTGGACACGAAGAAGCTGTTTGAGTACCTGGGCGAGGCGAAGGCGCTGGAGCGCTGGGACCCGAAGTTCCTGGGCAAGGAGCTCTCCCCTACCCTCAAAAAGTATTTCAGCCTCTGGGATAACATTGAGAAAACCTACCACAAACTGCAGGACCGGCTGCTGGCCAACAAGCAGGCCTACACCGGTATGGCTTTCCGGAAGGTGGCTAAAAGTATAGAAAGTATCGCCAAGGACAGTGACTGCCAGCAGTACATCTTCATTGGCCTTAACAGCCTCACCCGCTCCGAAGAAAAGATCATTCGAACATTACTAAAGCACGATAAGGCGGAGGTGCTTTTTGATACGGATGATTTTTACATGGACGAGCAGGGCCTGAGCAACCGCGCCGGAAGCTTTTTGCGCCAGTACAAAAGCACCTGGAATTTGCCTGAGTGGCGCTGGCAACAGAACCTGCTGCTAACGGACGAGAAAGGGATCAACGTGATTGGTGTGGCCAATGCCAGCATGCAGGGCAAACTGGCGGGGCAACTGCTGCAGGAGATTCGCGAGCAGAACCCGCATGCCCAAACCGCCATCGTGTTGCCCGATGAAACCCTGCTCCTGCCGGTGCTGCATTCCATCCCGGAGGATGTACCGACTTATAACGTCACCATGGGCCTCAGTTTCCGTGGTACGCCGCTGTTCAACCTCATCGACCTGCTCTTTGAGGTGCACCTGACGGGCGTGACGCAACTGCAGAACTCGGGCTATAAAGTATACCAGTACCACCACCTCAGCGTCACTAAGCTGCTCACCCACCCTTTTATCCGGCGCTATGAGCTGTCCTTAAACGATGATCCGGAGCAGGCTAAGTACCATGGCATGATTCAGCAGGTGCTGGACAAGATGGTGCGGGAGAACCGCGTGCTCATCACGGCGCAGGAACTCATCGACCTGAGCCAGCACCACCCACTCTTCGAGGTACTGTTCCGCACCTGGCGCGACTGCGACGACATCATCGTGGCCATGTATGAGCTCATCGAGCTGCTTCGCCAGGTATACACGCACGGCCGCAACAGCATCGAGACGGAGTACCTCTACATCTTTTATACCTTGGTCAAGCGCCTGGATACCATTTTCGACTGCCGGGAGCACAAAATTTCGGTGCGTAGTTTCCGCAAGTTTTTGTATGAGTTGATCTCTCAGACCAGGTTGCCGTTCAGCGGGGAGCCGATCTCAGAGGTGCAGATCATGGGTATGCTGGAAACGCGCGCGCTGGATTTCGAGAACCTGATCATCCTGTCGGTAAACGAAAACGTGCTGCCGGCGCCGAAGCGCCAGGAGAGCCTGATGCCCTACGATGTGCTGCGGGAGTTCGGGCTGCCGACCTATGCCGAAACAGAGGGCGCCATGGCCTACAACTTCTACCGCCTGCTGCAGCGCGCCAAGAAAGTGAACCTGCTTTACGTGCTACCTTCCGACACCTACGGCTCGGGTGAGAAAAGCCGGTTTATACTTCAGTTGCAAAATGATCTGGCGCTGCGCAACCCCAAGATCAGGTTTCGCGACATGATCGCAGCGGTAGAGCAGCAGGAAATGCGCGCATACGAAGAGGATATCGTGGTGGGGAAATCACCGGAGGTGATTGGGCAGCTGCGGCAGGAGCTGGAGCGTGGCCTTTATCCTTCGCACCTGAACATGTACATCAATTGCTCCCTGCAGTACTACTTTACCCGCATCGCCAAAATGCAGGAGGTAGATGAGGTAGAGGAGCAGTTGGGTGCTGACCAGTTCGGCACCATCGTGCACCAGGTGCTGGAGGATTTTTTCCGCCCACATGAGCAAAGCGGCGAGCCCATACTTGCCGGGCATGTGGAGCAGATGCTACAGGCGCTGCCGGATAAGGTAAAAGCAGAATTCAGTAAAGTTACGCTGGGTGCCAAACCGGAGCGCGGCATGAATTACCTGCTCTACAAAGTTGCCGTGGAGGTGCTGGACAAATACCTGCAAAAGCTGAAGGATTCGGAGGAGTTGCCGCTGTACGTGCTGCGCCTGGAGGAAACCCTGGCCACCATACTTCCGGTGCAGGTGGGCGACGAGGTGGTAAATGTGCGCATCGCCGGCAAAGCTGACCGCATCGACCTGACCGGCCACGAGCTGCGCGTGATCGACTACAAGACCGGCAAGGTGGAGCAAAACCAGCTGCGCATAAAGCCGGAGGATGTGGCGCTGCATTTTCTCACCGATCAAAAGTATAGTAAGGCGCGGCAGCTTTGGCTATACGAGTACGTGCTGAAGCGGGTGCTGGAGGAGCAACCGCAAACTATACTTCGCAACGCCAGTCACATCGCGCCGCTAAGCTTAAACCCCAAATCCGGCATCCTCTCCTTCCGCAACCTGGAGCCGGGCGTGCTGTCGTCGGAGTTTAATTTTATGGAGGAAGACGGTGCCACACCGAAGGATTTTGTGGAGGCTTCGGAAGAGCTGTTGGGCGATTTCGTGCGCCGCATGCTGGATCCGGAGGAGCCAATCCAGAAAACCAAAGACCTGGATGTGTGCCAGTGGTGCGCCTATAAGGGTATCTGCGCCCGGTAAGGAGATAACCATGGCAACTGCCGCTGTTTTAACTGAACATCCGTATATCTAGGGATAGCGATTTAAAGTAGCGGTATTTTTCCATAAGCACCCTCCTACATGAAAACAGTCTATACGCTTTTATTCTTGCTGTTGACAGCCCCATGCATCACCTTGGCTCAGGTTAACTTCAAACCAGGCGTAGTGGTCACGAACGGAGACACCCTGCGTGGATACATCAATTACCAGGAGTGGATAAAAAGCCCTGAGTCCATCCAATTCAAGATCAGCCAGGCCTCTACCGTAAGCCGACGTTTTACAGCGCAGAACAGCGACTTTTTTGAGGTGACAGGATATGAGGCTTATCAGAAGTATAGTGGCCCCATCAGCATGAACTCCCTTACGACGGGTACCTTTCCGACGGGGCCTGACCTTGCCGCGGTAACCGATACCGTGTTTTTAAAAGAGATCGCCACTGGCCCCTTTATCTCTCTCCTTTCCTTTACGGACGGCATCAAAACAAGGTATTTTGTAAAGGATAGGCAACATGCTACTGCGCAGGAACTAGTGTATGTAAAGCACCTGGATGCCCAGAACCTGCGTTCTATTCAATCTTTGACCCCCTATAGGGGGCAGTTGTGGGGACTCGCTACTAAGTATGGCCGAGGCACCGCAGCGCTGGAACACAAGATCAAAAAAGTAAAATACACAGAGAAAGAATTACGCCAAGTGGTTCACCTGATCAACGGGCTAAGCGAAGGTCAAAGTGAGCAGCTGGAGAAGAAGCTCTCCAAAAACAGGTTGCTGCTTGGTGCCGGCCTGCTTAGGGGCACCATGAGCTATAGGGAGATAGACGGCTCCAAAGAAAGCCAACAAATGTCTGTTGCTTACTCTCCTGCCCTTGTGGTGGGTTTCGATACCTTCCTGAACCGCCATACCAGGCGCCTGCTCATTCGTTCCGAGCTAACGGCCTCACAGGTAAACCATACTATTCAGAAGGTAAGAAGGTGGGCCGGTACTGATTCGCGGGAGAACAATGAGTACGACCTTAGCTACTATTCCTTCTCTTTTAGCCCCCAAATCATCTATAACCTCTACCATACGGATGAGCTAAAGCTTTATGTTGGCGGGGGTATTGAAGCCACTTACTCCTCCTTCACAAAGAACACGTTGCGGGTCAGCAGGTATTACTACGGTAACAGCACGGGGCAACCCGATTATACGACAACCAGAGACAACTACGCCGCTTTATATAACCTGTGGTATTCCGTGCCGCTGCGGGTGGGTGTGATCAGTTCAGATAAGTATGACCTGGGCCTTGTTTATTATAAAGTACTAGAGCCTGGTCTCAATGCTTCCTTCCGGCACAATAGCCTCAAAATAAGTTTCAATTACCTCTTTACCAAAAGGTAAGGCTGTGGCCACCAACACGTTTTAAAGCTATGAAAAGTTGAAGCACCTAACTATATTTCTTTATTTGACGTGTAACACGAGCTGCAAGAAAACGCGCTTACCAAAAAGGGTAACCTAGTATAAAATGTAGCAGGACTTAAGCATTCTACTACAGAGAGCTAATTTAAATCCTTGGCACAAGTATGGATCTCCAATGAACAGGCTTTTAAACATATTGAGCAAGCTTGGGCTGACCTTGCAGATCGTGAAAACAGCCTTTGCCGCTGCCATTTCCTGGTTTATTGCCTCTAGCCTGCTGCACTCCGAGTACCCCTACTTTGCGGCAGTGGCGGCCATCATTACTGTGCAGGTGACGGTGGCAGACTCTGTTAACAAAGCTTCGCAACGCATCATCGGCATTATTGGAGGTGTTTTAATCAGCATGCTCCTGGGCCACTGGTTCGACATCGGCACTGTTTCTATCTTCTTTATCATTTTGATTGGAATGGGAATAGCCAAAGCCTTCCGAATGAACCCACAGATCATTTCGCAGGTGGCGATCAGCTCGCTGCTGGTCCTGGCTTTCGGGCAGACAAAAGCGGCCTATGCCTATGAGCGTATCTTTGAAACGATACTTGGCTCAGGCATAGCCGTGCTGATCAATGCCTTGATCATTCCGCTAGACGCAGTACCGCAGGTGGAGAAGCGCATAACCGCCTACTGTAAGTTATGTGCTACTACCCTGCAGGGACTTACTGCGCTGCTGAACAACTCCGGTACACGCTTAAAGACAGGCAGAACAGAGGTGAATAAACTGATAAAGGAAGCGGCAGATTGTCGAAAGGCTTTTGAACTGGCGGAGCAGAGTTTAAAGTATAACCCCTTGCTCACCCACAAACGCGAAACCTTAAAACGCCTGGGAGCCGACCTCCGGCTATTAAGAAGCATTACCATACAAATCAGGGGGATCAGGAGAAGCCTAGCTGACCTGCAGCTGAACAGCACCTTCCAGGGCAGTTACGCAGGAAAAGCGCAACTTAATTTGGCGGTGGCGGCTACAGCCAATTGCATCGACGCCTTCGGCCAAACGATTGTCGACCGGTCTGGGGAAAAGATGGACAGGCTATACGAGGCGATTCAGCTAGCAAGGCAGGAACAGGCCCGCTGCCTGGAGAGCCTGCCCTTGGTTACTTCCCCGCCTGTGCTACAGGACATGGGTAGCATTCTCACGGATCTTAGCCGCATTGTGGCCGAAACAGAGCGCCCAGCTAGTGAAGAAGAAGTAGAAACTGGGGCAATAGAGAGCTCCGTTTAAAAAGCGCCTTATTTCTTATAGCCCCGCACCATAAAGCACGGGGCTATAAGTATAAGCTATCGTTATACGTTCACGTTTGACATCTGCTCTTCGCGGTACCTGCCTCCGGCAGCAACACCTTTCGGAGCAACGGCCTCGATTTGCCGCAGCTCGTCCGGCGTAAGCGCTACATCCAGGGCGCCTACATTTTCCTCAAGGTATTTGCGGCGTTTGGTTCCCGGAATGGGCACCAGGTCCTCCCCTTGTGCCAGCAGCCACGCCAGCGCCAGCTGCGACGGCGTACACCCTTTCTGCCCAGCCAGCTCCTCTATTTTTTGCACCAGGTCCAGGTTCTTCTGGAAATTCTCACCCTGGAAGCGTGGGGACTGTCTTCTATAGTCGTCTTCGGCAAGGTCATCGAATGTTTTGATCTGACCAGTCAGGAAGCCCCTGCCTAACGGACTATACGGTACAAAGCCAATGCCCAGCTCACGGCAGGCAGGCAGGATGTTGTCTTCCACATCGCGGCTCCACAACGAGTATTCCGTCTGCAGTGCTGTGATCGGGTGTACCTTGTGGGCTCTTTTGATTGTTTCCACGCCAGCCTCGGAAAGCCCCAGGTACCGCACCTTCCCCTCTTTCACCAGTTCGGCCATAGCACCAACTGTGTCCTCTATTGGTGTGTTCTTATCTACCCGGTGTTGGTAATACAGGTCGATGTGGTCTACCCCTAGCCGCTTAAGGCTGGCCTCACAGGCCTGCCTCACATACTCCGGCTTTCCGTTGATGCCCAGGAAACTGCCGTCTTTTCCCCGTACGTTACCGAATTTAGTGGCTATAATTACCTGGTCCCTTCTGTCGGCAACAGCCTTGCCAATTAGTTCTTCGTTGGCACCTACGCCATACATATCGGCCGTGTCCAGAAAATTCACCCCCAGCTCCAGGGCCAGGTGTATGGTGGCTATAGATTCCTTATCGTCGCGGTTGCTGTAGAAGTCTGACATGCCCATGCAGCCAAGGCCGAGCGCCGATACTTCCAATCCTTGTTTTCCTAGCTTTCTTTTTCTCATCCGTAGTTTATTATATTGTAAGTTGAATGTTCAATACCATCAAAAAAGACAGCTATAGTTTACGCGGATGTAGCTATGGCGTATAGGCAAAAGCAGATTATTGGCTTACTTTGGATGAGGCTTCGCCAAATTTGCTACACAAGGTTAATTAGAATACACATGAGCAAAAATATAAATGTAGGGCTCCTGGGATACGGAATGGCCGGAAGGATCTTTCATGCACCCTTTATCTCAACCGTGCCTGGCCTCAACCTGAAAAAGATCAAAGCCAACCGCGCCGAAAGCGTGGAACTGGCCAGGCAGCGGTACCCGCATGTTGAGGTAGTGGCGCAGGAGCAGGACATATTCGGAGATGCAAGTATAGACTTTGTGGTGATCGCCACCGCCAACCCTACCCACTTCAGCCTCGCTAAAGCCGCCCTGCAGGCCGGAAAGCATGTGCTGGTTGACAAGCCCTTTACGATAACGAGCGCCGAAGCCGAAGAGTTGATTGCCCTGGCAAAGGAAAAAGACAAGGTGCTGACCGTATACCAGAACCGGCGCTGGGACAGTGACTTTAAAACGGTGCAGAAGCTGGTGCAGTCGCAGTTGCTGGGCAACCTGGTGGAGTACGAGGCCCACTTCGACAGGTTCCGGAACGAGATAAAGCCGAACACCTGGAAAGAGGAAGACCTGCCCGGGTCCGGCATCCTTTATGACCTGGGGGCACACCTGATTGATCAGGCGCTGTACCTGTTTGGCGAGCCAAAGGAAGTATACGCCGATATACGCGTGCAGCGGACGGGGTCTCAAATCCCGGATTACTTTGAGCTTGTGCTGCAGTACGAAGGGCTGAAAGCCATTCTAAAAGCAAGTATGCTGGTACGGGAGCTGGGGCCTCATTTTGTGTTGCATGGCACCGAAGGCTCTTTTGTGAAGTATGGCATGGATGTGCAGGAAGAGCACCTGAAGGCTGGCCACTTTCCGGCAGACACTGCCAATTGGGGGATAGAGCCGGAGGAGCGCTGGGGAACGTTGAACACAAGTATAAAAGGGCTGAACGTTAGAGGTAAAGTTGAAAGTGAAGCAGGCGATTACCGTGGCTTATACCAGAATGTGTACAAAGCCATACTTGGGCAGGAGGAGCTGGTGGTAAAACCGGAGCAGGCACGCAACACGATTAGAGTAATAGAATTGGCGATGCAAAGCAGCCAGGAAAAGAGAATCATCCAGTACAACTAAGGCAGCGGATAGCTTCTATGCAAATCTGCTTGTGAGCAAATGTACCGGGTGGCTGTCTAAGAAGGTAAATGTTGTGATAATTACTCCTGAAGCCCCAGCTGGAAAGCTTTCGGTGTGGTGCCTACCTCTTTTTTAAAAGCCCGGATAAAGTAATTCAGGTTCTGGAACCCCGCCAGGTAGCAAGCCTGTGTTACGGAGTTGCCGGGGTTTTGCAGGTATGTTCTGGCTAAGCGGATGCGCTCTTTCAGTATATAGTCGGCGGGAGTATAGCCGAACTCCTCCTTGAACTTCCGGAAAAAATTAGCGCGGCTCATGCAGGCTTTCTCGCTCAGCTTGTTTACATCAATTTTAGAGGTGATGTTCTCCTTGATGTACTGAATGATGAACCCGAACCGGTTGTGGCTGGCCAGGCGCTTGTAGTTCTGCTCAAAAAAGGCTCGGGCCTGCGTCTGCATCAGCCTCACCAACAGCTCCCGCAGCGCCAGGTTCGCCAGGATGTCCTTCTCCCGGCTGTGGTCGTTCAGGCTGATCTTGATGAGCCGGTTAATGATGTCGGCCAGCTCTAGGTTGTTTGCCAGGTGCAAATGCTCCGAGCTGATGCGCCACTCCTCCCCCTGCTCTGCCTTGGCGTGGCGCTCGTTCAGCAGCTGGATAGTGGACTGGATTTGTTCGGCAGAAATGGCAAGCGCCAAACATTGTGTGGGGGTTTCTTTGCCTGCCTCCGGGAAATCTATCTTCATCAGCTCACTTGGCGGCACAATCACCGACTCACCGGGCAGGTACTCAAATCCGGGCTTGTCGGCCAGGTGCATCACTTTCTTTCCCCGCAACATGCTGGTCAGTACCCAGTCATCAAACTTCAGATTTACCTCCTTTGCCTGCTGGTGTGTCTCAAACACATTCAGCTCACAGGCATCCATACTATAGACAGACCTGTTTTCGACCAGGGTAAACAAAGATCGCTCTTCAAGCAGGGGTATTTGCTGCAGTTTATACTTTAGAGGCATGTCTAAATCTAGGAAAATTCTCTTTTAATATCAATTTGATACGATAAGTATAATTAAATAGACAATAAGCGGAGAAAGAAAATGAGTGATTACTGACCTTTAACTATCATTCTTTTAAACCCAAAAGTTAAAACCTATGGATACAGTAGCAATGGAAAAGCCCGCAGTGCTGGAGCGGCCTCAGTTTAAAGAGAAGTACGATCACTTTATCGGTGGCGAGTGGGTAGCGCCCGCCAGCGGCGAGTACTTTGACAATATATCTCCTATCGATGGCAAGCCTTTCACCAAGGCAGCGCGTGGCAACAAAGAGGACATAGAAAAAGCCCTGGATGCGGCCCATAAAGCCTTCAAGTCCTGGTCTAAAGCCTCTGCCGCCGCACGAAGCAAGGTTCTGCTGGACATCGCCAACGTAATGGAGCAAAATGCAGAAATGCTGGCCAGAGCCGAGACCGTAGACAATGGCAAGGCGATCCGTGAGACACGCGCTGCGGACATTCCGCTCTGTATCGACCACTTCCGTTACTTTGCCGGCGTTATCCGCGCCGACGAAAGCACCATGTCGGAGCACGATGAGTTCACGATAAGTATAAACCTGCAGGAGCCGATCGGGGTGGTAGGCCAGATCATCCCCTGGAACTTCCCGCTGCTGATGGCTACCTGGAAAATGGCTCCTGCCCTGGCCGCCGGTTGCTGTGTGGTGATGAAACCCGCCGAGCAAACGCCTACCAGCATCATGCTGCTGATGGAGTTGATCCAGGACATTGTGCCAGCCGGCGTGCTAAACGTGGTGACAGGTTTCGGTCCTGAAGCAGGCAAACCGCTTGCCTCCTCTCCTCGCGTAGCCAAAGTTGCCTTTACCGGCGAAACTACTACTGGCCGCTTAATTATGCAGTACGCTTCTGAGAACCTGGTGCCGGTAACGATGGAGCTAGGCGGCAAATCACCAAACATCTTTATGCCAAGCATTGCCGATGCCGACGATGAGTTCTTCGACAAGTGCGTGGAGGGTGCCGTGATGTTTGCCCTGAACCAGGGCGAGGTGTGTACCTGCCCGTCGCGCATGCTGGTGCACGAGAGCATCTTCGACCGCTTTATGGAGCGTGTGATCCAGCGCACCAAGGACATCAAAGTGGGGCACCCGTTGGCAGAAGATACCATGATGGGCGCACAGGCCTCCAACGACCAGTTCGAAAAGATTCTCTCTTACATGGATATTGGCAAGCAGGAAGGTGCCGAAGTGCTTTGCGGCGGTGGCGTTGCCAGCCTGAACAGTGGCCTGGAGAACGGCTATTATATTCAACCAACCATTTTTAAGGGCAACAACAAGATGCGCGTGTTTCAGGAGGAGATCTTTGGACCAGTGTCTTCGGTGACCACCTTTAAGACAGTAGAAGAAGCCATTGAACTGGCCAACGATACGCTTTATGGCTTGGGTGCCGGCCTCTGGACCCGCGATGCGCATGAGATCTATCAGGTGCCGCGCGCCATACAGGCAGGCCGCGTGTGGGTGAACTGCTATCACCACTACCCGGCGCATGCGCCTTTTGGCGGCTATAAAAAATCTGGCTTCGGTCGCGAGACCCACAAGATGATGCTGAACCATTACCGCCAGACCAAGAACATGCTCATCTCCTACAACAAGAATAAACTCGGTTTCTTTTAATTAAAACACACAACCCAAAGCCCCTGCCTGTGTAAAGCCGGCGGGGCTTTTTTTAAAGTATAAGGTATGGAAAAGGTAGCTCGTGTAGAAATAACGGAAGAGGCCAAGCAGGTGATCGACAAACTCCGGGACCAGCACGGCCCGCTGATGTTTCACCAGAGTGGCGGCTGTTGCGACGGCTCCCAGCCCATGTGTTTTGAGGATGGTGAGTTTAAAGTGGGCGACAGCGATGTGCTCCTGGGCGAGGTGCACGGGTGCAAGTTCTACATCGCCCGCGACCAATACGAATACTGGAAGCACACCCAACTAACGCTGGACGTTATACCGGGCCGCGGCTCCAGCTTCTCACTGGAGATTCCGCTGGGTTTGCGCTTCCACATTCGGTCAAGGATATTTACGCCGGAGGAAATGGAGCAGCTGCCACAGCTGCCGTAGAGCCGCAGCAAGTATACGTAAACAGTTGGAGCAACAGAAGCAAAAAAGCCTGTGCCACTTCGCGTAGCACAGGCTTTTTGATGCATGTGTGAGGCTTATGCAGCCGCTACGTATTCTATTCTCAGCTGATTGTCCTGTTGCAAGGAGTAGTCGCCGTCACCATCGCCGCGGGCCATGCCTACCAGGTACAGCGCCACGGCAGTGGCTATGGCAATGATAATAGCCGGTAAAAAACCGTCTACCTTAAAATTGCCGACCAACTTATCCACGAGCTTGATCATAAGCGCGGTTACAATGACGCTCACAATCGCCTCTATCAAAAAGAACGAAACCAGATTCAGAATCCCTCCCAGAATCCAGCCGATGGTGGCATTGAAAAGGCCGATCAGAAAGGCCACCCATAGCGCCGTCCAGAAGCTCTTGACATGCACACTGGGCATGATGTAGGCCAGCAACAGTATCAC
Organism: Pontibacter litorisediminis; assembly: GCF_029360645.1. Lineage (GTDB taxonomy): Bacteria > Bacteroidota > Bacteroidia > Cytophagales > Hymenobacteraceae > Pontibacter > Pontibacter litorisediminis. The sequence continues at coordinate 365,666 of NZ_JARDUA010000001.1, forward strand.
GCCGGCGCTCACGAGTAAGTCAATAATGAATCCCATAGTTTTATGTTTTGTTTGTTATGAATGCTGCCCCTACTACGGGTGTGGTGGTAAAATAGATATCTGTGATCCTCTATTTAAGATATGCCGGCTTTAGCTTGTTCCGAAAGTTGTCTTCGAACTTCAGCACCTTCGGCCTGGCCACCGATACTACGTAAGGGTCATCCGGGTTGCGCCGATAGTAGTCCTGATGGTAGTCCTCTGCTGGCCAGAACTTCACGAGAGGCTGTACTTTTGTCACGATCCGGTTTTTATAGGTGCCCGCCTCCTCCAGCTGCCGGATATAGGCTTCCACCTGCTTCTTCTCCTCCGGGGTCTTATAAAAAACAATGGAGCGGTACTGCTTGCCCACATCGGGCCCCTGGCGGTTGAGCGTGGTAGGGTCATGCGTGGCAAAAAACACCTCCAGCAGCTCCGGATACGTTATCTGGCGCGGGTTGTAGTATACTTCTACCGCCTCGGCGTGGTCGGTGAGGCCCGAGCTTACCTGCTGGTACGTGGGATTCTGCTTTTTGCCGCCAGCGTACCCTGATATCACGGCTTTCACTCCTTTGAGCCGCTCGAAGTACGCCTCGGTGCACCAGAAGCAACCACCCGCAAACACCGCGCTCGGCAAGCCAACGGTATCTTCCTCCACCTCCTGGGCCATGGCGTCACTGCCTGTCATCTGAAAGCGGTCGGTGGTGGGAGAATCCGAGCAGGAAAGCAGGCACAGAAAAAAGGAAACAAGAAAGGGTAAGCGTTTTGTAATCATATCAGGAAAACTTATACTTTGTTGTACGCGATGCAAGCAGGCCGGTTTTTAAGACTTTCACCGCACAAGTGTCGCGCTTATACTTTACTTTTATACTTTAACCAAAGCACAAGCCCCTTGTTCATACTTTACAACGATCAGCTTCTTTTAGAGTCGGAACTGCGCCTGCCGCTAACGGACAGGGCTTTTCAGTACAATGACGGTTTTTTTGAGACAGCTATACTTGTAGATGGGCGGATCAGGTTTTGGCAGCAGCACCAGCAGCGGATGCAGGAGGCGGCCGAAGCCCTTCGGCTGGAGCTTCCGCTGTCGTTAGCGGAGGGGCGCTGTGAGGAGAAACTACTGCAGCTGGCGCGGCAAGCAGGCGCCGAAAAGTATGGGCGGATTAAGCTGAAAGTATGGCGGGCGGGCGCCGGGCTGTACACCCCGGAAACAAGCCGTGCAAACTGGTTGGCAAGTATAACACCCGCGGCTCCCGCCGTACTGCAGCCACTGCACCTCGGTATATGCCAAAGCGTGCATTCCGTTCATACACCCCTTTCCGGTTTCAAAGGCCCTAACGCGCCGCTGTATGTGCTGGCCGGACTGGAAAAGCAGCAACGGCACAAAGACGATATGCTGCTGCTCAACAGCCACGGAATGGTGGCCGAGCTCACCTCCTCCAACATCTTTTGGCTAAAGCATAACACGCTTTACACCCCTGACCTGCAGACCGGGTGCGTGAACGGTATTCTGCGGCGCATTATACTTAAGTGGGGCAGTCTGCAGCGGCTTCAGGTGCAGGAGGTGCTGCAAGCGCCGGAAGAACTGCTGCACGCGGAGGCGGTGTTTTGCTCCAACGTGACCGGAATCAGGGCTGTGGCAAGTATAAACGGGCAGGCACTGCGGCAGCGGGACGAGTTGCTACTGCAACTCCGCTCCAATCTTCTGTTGTAGCAACTCCTGCCCCACCACGTTTTACAGAACACCAAAGGCTGCAAAAGCTTGTTGTAACACAGGCTGTAAAATTGTGTTTACTGCACAGAAAGCTATCATATGAATCAATGTAGCAACATGCACCATCTTGATAACATGCTATTCCTAAAAATAAACTAGAGCTGCATTTAAATATTTTCAGTACAATCTCTAACTTTAGCTACTACAGCTGCGTTGTAGCAATACTGTACGTAAACAGCGGCTTATGAAGCACATGCTGCATTGGGGATAATTTTACGTATAGACCAACTAATCAAAACACAGGAATTACACATTCACACAACCAACTTTCACTCATTGTTAATGTTCAATTTTTTAAATAACAAGTATGAGGAAAGTTTACATTTTAGCCTCCCTGTTGATAGGTGGGCTGAGCTGGCAGGCGTCTGCACAGGACAACTTTGGCCAGCGTGTGAAAGCCAGCGTAGCGGAGGCCAACGGCGCCCCTACCCTGATCGATTTTAAAGCCGCCGGAAACCAGGCGGTCCGCGCTAGTGAAGCCGCCCAAACGTTGCGAAGCTATCTGGGCATGGGCCCTGAAGAAGAGCTAAAACTCAAGAAGCAGGACACCGACCACCTTGGGATGACGCACCAGCGCTACGCACAGTATTACCAGCAGGTGCGCGTGGAGTACGGCGATTTCACCATCCACTCGAAGAATGGTGTGGTGCAGGCCATGAGCGGCGAGCTGAAAAAAGTGAAAGGCCTCAGCACCAAGCCTGCCCTGCCGGAGCGTGCGGCGCTACAGAGGGCGCTGGCCTACATTGGTGCCAAAGCCTATGCCTGGCAGGACAAGGATCAGGAGGCCTGGATCAAGAAAGAGAAGAACAATCCGCGCGCCACGTTTATGCCTGATGGCGAACTGGTGATCGTGAAAAATTACCTCAGCCCGGATAAGGCGAAGCAGGGGGAGCACACGCTTGCCTGGAAGTTCGACATCTATGCCATGGAGCCGCTGAGCCGCGACTACGTTTATGTGGATGCACATTCCGGTGACATCGTGCATAAGGATGCCATCATCAAACATGCCGTGGCCACAGGCGCTGCCGCCACCCGCTACAGCGGTACCCAAAACATCACCACCGACAGCTACAGCGGCACTTACCGCCTGCGCGACTACTCCCGCGGCAGCGGCATAGAAACCTACAACTGTAACACCGGCACCAGCTACAACGCCGCTACCGACTTTACCGACAGCGACAACAACTGGTCTTCGGCAGAGTTTAACAACACCGCCAAAGACAATGCCGCGTTGGATGCTCACTGGGCCGCTCAGAAAACCTACGACTATTTCAAGAACAAGCACAACCGCAACAGCTTTGACGGCAACGGAGCCAAAATCAAAAGCTACGTGCATTTCGACAAGAGCTACGAGAACGCCTTCTGGAATGGTTCTGTGATGACGTACGGTGACGGCGCCACCCGTTTTGATGCCTTGACAAGCCTGGACGTGGGCGCGCACGAAATCGGCCATGCCGTTTGCTCCAATACTGCCAATCTGGTGTACAGCTACGAGTCCGGCGCCCTGAATGAAGGCCTCTCCGATATATGGGCGGCGGCAGTAGAGTACTATGCGGCACCCAACAAAGCTACATGGCTCATTGGGGAGGATATAGACAAGCAGCGCCCCTCGCTGCGCTCCATGAGCAACCCGAATGCCGAGCAGCAGCCGGACACCTACAAAGGTTCCTACTGGTACAGCGGCTCGGGCGACAACGGCGGGGTGCACACCAACAGCGGGGTACTCAACTATTGGTTCTATCTTCTATCGGTTGGCCAGTCGGGCACCAACGACCTGGGTGTAAGCTTTAACGTCTCCGGCATCGGCATCGAAAGTGCCGCCAAGATCGTGTACCGCATGGAGAGTGTGTACATGACCGCCAACTCAAATTACGCAGATGCCCGCACCTATGCCATAAAATCAGCGGAGGATATCTTTGGCGCAGGCTCCAATGAAGTGATCCAGACCACCAACGCCTGGAACGCGGTGGGCGTGGGCGGCAAGTATGGCGAGATCGCCTACTGCTCCTCACAGGGAAGCAATTCTTCTTACGAGTGGATCGCCAGGGTGAAGATCGGCAGCTTTACTAAAACCTCTGGCGCGGCCGGCTACTCTGACTTTACTGGCACTACCATAAGTCTGGCGGCAGGTAGCAGCAATGCAGTAACACTTACGCCCGGCTTTGCCAGCACCACCTACAACGAGTACTGGAAGATTTGGATAGACTATAACAAAGACGGAGACTTTGATGACGCCGGGGAGCTGGTGTTCGACGCAGGCGGCTTGAGCAAAACTGCTGTTTCGGGCACCATGAACATTGCCGCCTCTGCCACAGGCACCACCCGCATGCGCATCTCGATGAAATATAATGGCGCGCAGACTTCCTGCGAGTCGTTTGGGTATGGTGAGGTAGAGGATTATACCGTTTCCTTCTCCTCCGCTCCAACGGCCTGTGCGGTGCCAGCCGGGCTTTCTGCGTCTACTATAAGCAGCAGTGCGGCCACGGTCAGCTGGTCTGCTGTTTCGGGTGCCAGCAGCTATAACGTGCGCTACAGGGCCAGCGGTGCCACTGCCTGGGCCACTGTCAGCAGCACCTCCACCAGCCGTAGCCTAACTGGTTTGTCTGCCAGTACCACCTATGAGTTTCAGGTGAGCACGGTGTGCTCCGGCAGCAGCTCTTCCTACTCCGCTTCAGCAAGCTTCACCACCAGCGCCGGCAGCGTGTCTTACTGCGCCTCCAAAGGCAGCAACTCCAGCTACGAGTGGATTGACCTGGTGCAGTTTGCGGGCATCAACAGGACGTCCGGCAACGACGGAGGCTACAAAGACAACACCAGCCTGATGGCCACAGTGGCGACGGGAAGCAGCAACACGATCTACATCAGCGCCGGCTTCGCCAGCAGCGCCTACACCGAATACTGGAAGGTCTGGATCGACTTTAACCAAGACGGTGATTTTGACGACTCCGGCGAACTGGTGGTAAGCGGCTCCAGCTCCAGCAGCGGCACCCTCAGTGCTACGGTAAACGTGCCAGCAACTGCCTCGCTCGGAACTACGCGCATGCGTGTATCGATGAAGTATAACGCGGCGCAAACGGCCTGTGAAACCTTCAGCTACGGCGAGGTGGAGGACTACAGCGTGAACATCAGCAATACATTGGCTGCTGTTGCCGCAGCCTCTAGGAGTGGAGTGGCAGGAAAGGTTGAGCAACTGGGGGAAGCGTTGCCTGCCCCTGCCCTGCTATACCCGAACCCCACACACGACTATCTGCACATAACAGCGCCAGGCCAGCATACGCAGGTGCGCATTATGAGCGTTACAGGGGCAGAGGTGATGCAGGTAAAATTAGAAAACGGGCACAACCGCCTGAATGTCTCGCAGCTGCCGAAGGGCATCTATACCCTGGAGCTGTACGACGGGCAGAAGCAACTCTACCAGCGTTTTGTAAAAGAATAGCATATCAATACTCCTGATAAATTTATTCAGCACCCGGTTTTATGGCCGGGTGCTGTCTTTATTGGGGCTGTAGTTTGATTGGGAGATGCTATACTTTCTCCTGCCCTCCAACCATAAACTTTTAAGCAGACGTGCGTATATTTGTAGCTACAAACAACAAAGTATAAAAGTATGGAATCAATAAAAGGAAAGAACGCACTGGTAACCGGAGCCGGAAAAGGGATTGGCCGCGCCATTGCCCTTGCTTTAGCCGAGGAAGGGGTAAATGTGGCGCTCATGGCCCGCACCACCAGCCAGTTGGAAGAGGTAGCCGAGGCCGTAAAAGCGAAAGGCGTAAAGGCCGCCGTGGTAACGGCAGACGTGACCGACATCAACGCCGTGAACCAGGCTGTTACGCAGGCACGTGAGGCGTTAGGCCCGATCGACATTCTGATCAACAACGCCGGGGTGGGCGCCTTTGCCAAGTTCCTGGAAATGGAGCCGGAGAAGTGGGAAAGCATCATTAAGGTGAACCTGCTGGGGCCTTACTACGTGACGCGCGCCGTGCTACCGGAGATGATCGAGCGCCAGACAGGCGACATCGTGAACATCTCCTCTACCGCCGGGCAAAAAGGGGCTCCTGTAACCAGCGCCTACAGTGCCTCCAAGTTCGGTTTAATCGGCATGTCCGAGTCGCTGATGCAGGAGGTGCGCAAGCACAATATCCGTGTTAGCACCCTTACCCCAAGCACGGTAGCCACCGACATGGCCATCGACCTGAAGCTGACCGACGGTAATCCGGAGCGCGTGATGCAGCCGGAAGACTTTGCAGAACTGATCATCTCGCAGCTGAAACTGAACAGGCGTGTGTTCGTGAAGGAAGCGGGCTTGTGGTCTACAAATCCGTAAATGTTAGTTAGCCCATAAAACAAAAGCCCGAAGCGATAACTTCGGGCTTTTGTTTTATAGTTGCAAGCCTAGTCCTAAGGAGAAGGTTGTTGGCTGCGGATACTGGCCGTAGTCTATTCCTCCTGCAACTTCTGGGTCCTGGCCACTGTACTTTGTCAGGACAAAAGCATTTTGCACGGTAGCCATGGCTTTCCAATGTGCTTGGCCATGGTAGGCGCTCCCCAGATCATAGCTAAAGTTCAGGTACTGCAAACGCAAGAAAGCCCCCTTCTCTAAATAGTGGTCCGTTCTGGAGTGCAGAACCCTGTACTCATTCTCAACAAAGCTTTCTGTCGCATTTTTAAGGTATCCGTTATCAAAGTTTGGTGCAGCATAATTGGTGATACCATTGGCATAATTGTACACATGGTGCCCTAGCGCACCGTTCAGCAGCAAACTTGCCTCTATTCTTTTATACCTGATGTCTGTGCTAAAACCGACCAGGGCAGAGGGGTCTGCAGAGCGTGACAACCGCGGAACGACATGGCCATACTCATTCGGCTTATGCTTCCCCGGTAAGGGCAATCCTTTTTCGTCGTAAAGCTGCTCAAAGAGGTAAAAGGCATGCGCAGCAGAACCTTTCTGTAACCCCAAGGCAAACATGTCATCCGGATACTGGACATAGGAGAAACCATCCACAAGCGCTACCACCTCATTCGCAATGGTGGTTAAATGGGCGCCAATTTCCCACCGCCAAGAACCAGCATCCTTAAGTACATAGCCTAGGCTTGCCTCTACCCCAGAGGCTTTATACTTACCCATGTTCAAAGGCACCCGGAAACGGCTAGTGGCAATGGATACAAGCGGGTACAGCAGCAAGTCCTCGGTTAAAGAGCTGTAATAATTCAGGTTGACTTGCAGCTTTCCTTGCAGCACCTCTCCGTGCAGACCGGCATTCCATTTTGACGTGGTTTCAGCTGTTGATCTTTCGCCCCGCAATGTCTTACTCCCAATCGCATCCGGATTGGCATGCCTGCTATAGTTAGCGTACGCCCTTAGCTCTGACAGCCAGGGATTCCCTTTCAAAAAAGCTTCTTTGGAAATATTCCAGAATCCTCCCACGCCTCCGGAGAGCAGTGGACTGGCCGCGGGAAAACCTGACACCTCCTGGCGTGAGGCGGCAGCACTCAGGCTATACTTGTCCTTTACAGAAACAGCAGCATTTCCGAACATGCCTGCCGAAACTATTTTTTCCCAGTAGTGGCTTTCCCGCGCATGCTCCATTATGATACTGCCATCCACGTCAAAGGGAGAAAAATCGTCACGCGACAGCTCTGTTTCTTTACCTAAAGTGCCAAGCGTAATGGTTAGCTTGCTGCTGATGGATTTTACCTCGTGGTCCAGGTTTAGAAACAGCTCATTCTGTTTCCAGTTCTGCTCCCGCGTATACCGCTGCACCCAACCGTTGTTGTGTGGTACAGCAGCCATGTCAGCGGGCCTGAAAGTAATAAACTCATTATCCTGCCTCTGGAAAGCATGCCGGAAATTGATGCTAAGCGAAGGGAGGAAATGCAGCCTGTATTGTAGGTGCGCTTGCCCCAGCAGGTGCCTGGTCTCGTCTGTGTCCTGGCGCTGCTCAAGCATACTTAGCGGATTAGGGGCATAAGTGGCGTACTTCTCATAGGTAAAATACCCCCCGTACTTATTATCTGCGTGCACCGGCTGCGTAGGGTCAAACGCCCAGGCACTGGTGATGGCCTTTTCATCTGCTACCAATAGCTTTTGGTTCACATTGCTGAAGTGGAGGTTCAGGTTGAGGTGATGCTTCCAAAAGCTGGGGTTGAGCGATACTGCAAGAGAGTTTCTCCGGTTGCTCGACTCCTTTAAGATGCCGTTCTCCTTCAGATGACCAAGTGACACACTGTAGGGCACTGCCTGAAGGATAGCACCGCTCATCCGTAAATGCTGGTCGTGGCTGAAGGCTTTACCAAAAATAACATCCTGCCAGTCTGTGTTGTGTTCGCCAAGCAGGTGCGCCTGATCAGGGTAAAGCTCCCCCACAAGTTCTCTGAACCTGCCGGCATCCAGCACAGGCGCTTTCTTGCGCAGTATGGAAATACCTGCCGTGGTATTATAGTTAAGCCTTACTTTTTCTCCAGTACCCCCTATTTTGGTGGTGATGTACAGGACACCGTTTGCAGCCCTGCCCCCATACATAGCCGCGAGCGGGTCATCTTTCAGCAGTGTAATTGAGGCAATGTCCGCAGGGTTTAGAAAAGCGAGTACACCCGCATGCCCGGAGGCAGTATGCATAGAAAGCGGAACCCCGTCTAATACAACCAAGGGAGAGGTGCTGGCTGTAAGGGACCCTCCGGCTCTCAGTACCATAGTGGCACCGGCACCAGGCGCACCGCCGTTCGATACAACCCTTAGCCCTGGTATCCTTCCCGTTAGCAACTGCTCTGGGGAGGAAATCAGCCCTTTGTTCAGCCTGTCAGGCAGCAGTTGCTCCGCAGCTTCTGTTAGTTCACTTAGTTTCCGGGCACCGTAACCTGTCTGAAGGCTGTCCGCGGCTTCTGTCTGTGCCATGGCATTAAAAGAAAGCAGATGCGCACAAATCGAGAAGCTGACGGCAATTTTGCGGGAAGTTGATGAGGGTAAAGTTTGTTTCAAGATAGTATAGGTTATAACTGATCACTAGCTAAAGGGGCCTGAAGATACTATAAATCAATAAAAAAGCACAGACCCAACGGCCTGTGCTCTCCTAGTGCCTCAGAAGCACCGTTTACTTTTGCGGGTACCACTCCTTCAGGCGCACCTCAATGTTTTTGTTTTTGCTGCTTACCAGCTGCTTAAACCGCTCCACATCGCTAAGGCCGTCCGTACCGCGGTAGTGGTAGGGGTACACCATCTTCGGCTGAAACTCCAGCACAGCATCGGCGGCCTGGTCCACATCCATAGTGTAGGGCAGGTTCATACTTACAAAGGCCACATCGATGTTCTCCAGTCGGCGCATTTCAGGTATGCCTTCGGTGTCGCCGGAGATGTAGATGCGCTTATCACCCGTTTGCAGCACATAGCCATTGCCCCTGCCTTTTGTGTGGAAGGCGCCAGCGCTATCGGGCAGGTTGTACATGGGCATGGCAAGTATGTTGATGCCTTGCTGCATGCTCTGCCCGCCGTTATCCAGCACTACCAGTTGCTGCTTATACTTTTCCGGTAGCTGCTCAGCCACAGCACGCGGCACCACCATTTTCACCTTCGCCAGGTCCAGAGCGCCCAGTGTGGCTGTGTCCAGGTGATCGGGATGGATGTCGGTGATCAGCACGAGGTCCGGCTTCGGCAGGTTCTGAAAAGCCTCCGCTCCTCCATAAGGATCCACAAAAATGGTTTTACCCTTAAACGTGAGCGCCAGTGTCCCGTGCGTGATCGGCTGTATCACCAAAGGGCCGCCGCTCGTCCGCAGGGTATCTGGCGTAGCCAGCTGCTGGGCCTGCACCTGCGCAAAAGCAAGTATAAAAGCCAGCAAAAGTATGGGTTTCAGTTTCATAAGTGTAAGGTTAAGATGAATGGATAATAACCGACATACTTACGAGTTTTATCCAATTCCGGCTACATCTTACACGGCCACCGGCGCCTTGATACCTGGGTGCGGGTTATAGTTGACTAGCTCAAAGTCCTCAAACTTAAAATCGAAGATGTCTTTCACCTCCGGGTTCAGCTTCATTTGCGGCAACTCGCGTGGTTCGCGGCTAAGTTGCAGTTGGGCCTGCTCCAGGTGGTTCAGGTACAGGTGCGTGTCGCCGCCGGTCCAGATAAACTCGCCAGGCTCCAGCCCGGTTACCTGCGCCATCATCAGCACCAGCAGCGCATAGGAGGCGATGTTGAACGGCACGCCCAGGAACAAATCAGCCGAGCGCTGGTAGAGCTGGCAGCTCAGTTTGCCATCGGCCACGTAAAACTGGAAAAAGGCATGGCATGGCGGCAGCTTCATGTGCTCGATCTCCGCCACGTTCCAGGCGCTCACAATGATGCGGCGCGAGTCGGGGTTGTGCTTCAGCTGGTGCACCACCTGCGTGATCTGGTCAATGTGGCGGCCGTCGGGCGTAGGCCAGTTGCGCCACTGCGAGCCGTAGACCGGCCCCAGGTCTCCGTTCTCATCAGCCCATTCATCCCAAATGCTCACGCCGTTCTCTTTTAGGTACTTAATGTTGGTGTCACCCTTCAGGAACCACAGCAGCTCGTGTATGATGGAGCGCAAGTGCACTTTTTTGGTGGTGACCAAAGGAAAGCCCTGCTGCAGGTCGAAGCGCATCTGGTAACCGAATACACTCAGGGTGCCGGTGCCGGTACGGTCTTCTTTTTTCACACCTGTATCCAGGATGTGCTGCATTAAGTCTAAATATTGCTTCATGGTATGGCTCGTTTGTTATGGAGGGTTAAAGATAGGAATTTTGTGATTTGGCTAAAGGAAGAAATCTTCCCTTCGGCAAAGTATAGCTCCATCAATACGCCATTGGCTTGATTTAGAATCTGCTAAAATAAAAAAGCCCTCTACCAGTATAGCAGAGGGCGATATTAGACGATGTATGCTGCTACTGCGCCTTTTCCTCTTTGGCAGGCTGCGATGTTTTAGCAGCATCCTTTTTCGCGCAGCAGGATTTAGTTTCCTTGGCAGCTGTCATGTGGCAACTCTCTGCCTTCGTGGATGCCTTTTTATCTTTCCTGTTCTTGCCGTCCTGCTGCGTGTGCTCTTTCGTGCATTTGCCGCCTTCGCAGGCATACGCCGGCGACACCAATCCGGCTCCCAGGAAGCAGGCCATTGCCAGGGTTAAAGCTGTTCTCTTCATTGTACAGGGTATTTTTATTTAAACAAAATGATCTGTTGTCCAGTTGTTTCAGGCGTAAATGTACATGCTTGATGTACAACACGAAATGACTTTCATCAGCTTTACATTGCCTTGAAATACAGAAAACTAAGTTATCTGGTGTTGTTATCGGTGGGGCTGCTTACGGCCCTTAGTTTATACTATGCCTCTCACCTGCGTTTCGACTATAACTTCGATAACTTTTTCCCGAAGGGGGATCCGGACCTGGCCTATTACTTCAGCTACCGCGACAAGTTTGGCAACGACAACGATTACCTGCTCATTGGCCTGGAAAACCAAGGCAGGACCCTTTTTAACCAGGGTTTCCTGACTAAAGTAGACAGCCTGACTAATTTTTTACAGCGGCAGCCCCACGTGGAGGCGGTGCTCTCTCCCACCACTGTTAAAAGCCCGGTGATCGAGCAGTTTGGTTACTTTGAGATACCCTACCTGCACCCTTACGAGCCGGAGCGATACGAGCAGGACTCCAGCAACATTTATACTTCCCGCGAGCTGATCGGCACCTTGTTCTCTGAAGATGCCACGGCCGTGTCGCTTTTTGTGCAGACAACAGACAACCTGGGCAAGGGCGCCAGCGACACACTGATGGCCGCTTTGAACTCGAAGCTAGAGCAACTGCAGCTGCCGCAAACGCACGTGGCCGGCAAGGCGCTGGCACAGTCAGTGTTCGTGGACCGGATGCAGGTGGAGCTGGCCATTTTCATGTCGGCGGCCATCGTGCTGGTGGTCCTGTTTCTGTGGATAGCCTTCCGTACTGCATGGGGGGTGCTGGTGCCGCTGGTAGTGGTGCTTTTGTCAGTGGTTTGGGCCATGGGGGTCATGGGCCTCTTTAATAAACCCATTGATCTAATGACGGTGCTGCTGCCAACGATCATGTTCGTGGTGGGCATGTCGGATGTGGTGCACATCCTGTCGCGTTACATCACAGAAGTGGGCAGAGGCGTGCCCAAGCTGCCTGCGTTAAAACTGACGGTGAAAGAGGTAGGCATGGCCACCTTCCTCACTTCCTTTACCACCGCCATTGGCTTCCTGACGCTGCTGACTACTGCCATCGTGCCTATACGGAACTTCGGCCTCTACACCGCTATCTCCATCGGGTTGGCGTACCTGCTGGCCTTTTCGGTGCTGCCGGCCATACTTTTACTTATCAAGGAGCCGAATAAGGCGCGGGCGCGTAAGGCAAGTTTTTCTTGGCCGGTGATGCTGCGCAACCTGCTGCGGTTCGTGCTGCTGCACCCCAAAGCCATACTTGCCTCCAGCGCAATTGTCGTGCTTTTAAGCCTGGCAGGCATCAGCCAAATCAGAGTGGATACCACCATGCTGGAGGACTTGGGGGATGAGGACCCGATCATCCAAGACTTTCTGTACTTTGAGGACAAGTTCTCCGGTGTGAGGCCTTTTGAGCTTCACCTGATCGCTGGTGAAGGCAAGACAATGTTCGACGCCGAGGTGCTGCAGGAGCTGGCTGAGCTGGAAAATTACCTGCACAACACGTACCGCCTCAACTTTATCACCTCCCCTGCCACGGTCGTGAAAACACTGAACCGGGCACAGAACGGTGGGCTGAAAGAGTATTATGCTTTACCGGAGACGGAGGCTGAGCTGCAGCGTGTGAAGCGCCGGCTGCAGGCCTTCCGCAACCGCAGCGAATTGCGCAGCCTGGTTACCCCAGATGCCACAGAAGGCCGGCTGAGCGGTAAAATGAAAGATTTTGGCAGCGCGCGGGCCACGGCTCTCAACGACTCGCTACAGGAGTTCATCAGCCAAAACATAGACCCTCGCCTGCTGCAGACGCGCCTGACGGGCAGTGCCCCGCTTATGGATAAGAACAACGAGTACGTGACGGCCAACATGATGCAGGGGCTCCTGATTGCTTTCGCCGTGATTGCCGTAATCGTGGGCCTGATTTTCCGCTCCTTCCGGATGGTTGTCATTTCACTCATCCCCAACATTATCCCGCTTTTGATGATCGGGGGCATGATGGGCTTTATGGGGGTGAAGCTGACGGTATCTGTCTCCATTATCTTCACCATCGCCTTCGGCATTGCCGTAGACGACACCATTCACTTCCTGAGCAAGCTCAAGCTGGAGCTAATGGCCGGCAAGTCGCTGCCCTATGCGGTGAAAAGCACGTTTATCTCGGCAGGCAAGGCCATTATCATCACCTCCTGCATCCTGGTGGGCGGCTTCCTGACGCTCGTGCTCTCCACCTTCGACGCCACCTACTATGTTGGCCTGTTTGTGAGCCTGACGCTGATTTTTGCCGTGGTAGCCGACCTGCTTTTGCTTCCGGTGCTGCTGCTGTACTTTTACCGCCATCCTCAAAAATAAATTAGGCCTAATCCAATAAGGTTGGCCATATTTGCGTGTAAATTGAAGGATAAGTACAGAAGAGAGATGATGAAGAAGCTATTTGCCGTGGCCATACTTTGCCTTTCAATGGCTGGTGCGCAGGCACAAAACCAGGTTCAGCAAGAGGATAAGTTGGCTGCGTTGATGAATGAGCGGGAACAGCTGATTTTAGAGTACCAGTACCTGAAACAGCAGAACAGCAGCTTCTGGGGCACACAATCTAAAAAAGACCTGCTCAGCGTTATCGAAACGCTAAAAAAAATCATTAACCTGGATACGGAGCTTGTGGCTGCCGTGAAAGAGAACAGCCTGCGGGAGTATGCCAAAAATACCGTGCAGAGCAAGCGCGAAGGCAAACTGACCCTGGAGGACCAGCGCAATTTCGAAAAGCAGATCAGTAGCCTGAAAAGCGAGGTAAAAACGCTGGAGAGCACCATCCGCAAGAAAGACCGGGATATGGCCGAGCTGCAGACGCAGGTTAAAGCAAGCTATGATGTGAAGTATGGCAAGGATAAGGTGATTACGGTATTGGCCGTAGGTGCTTTTATACTCCTGCTCTATGCCGTTTTCCTGCAGATACGCCTGAACAAGGCTAACACGAAGGTGCGTAAGAAAAAGAAAGTATAAACTTATGCTTTGCTGTGGCAGGCGTGAATCATCGGGGGATGAAAATTGTTATATCTTCTGCTACAGACACATAGAACATTGCAGGAAACAAAACGCACCTGCACAACATATATTTAAAAGTATAAAGGCTGGGGCAACACGACCAGCCTTTCTTTTTATCCTACATGAGCGAAATAATATTTGAACTGAAGCAGGTACAGGAACTGCTTAAGATAGAACAGGAAGAGGACCGCCAGCAGTACAAGATCAAAAGCCTGAAAAGCACCATAACTGAGCGCAAGGAGATGGGCTTCTGCTGGTATCCGGTCACCATATCCAAAGAAGAGATCGGCTTCGGCAACAAGGTGGTGGTGGAGCTGGAGCGCACTAAAGACCGTGACCAGCTGCACCTGTTCCAGGTAGGCAAGACGGCCGCACTTTTTAGCAACCAAGGCGAGCGCCAAAGTATAAACGGGGTGATTGTGGGGCTAAAGCGCAACAAGGTACAGCTGGCCACGAACCGTGAGGACCTTCCCGACTGGATTGACGAAGGGCGCCTGGGCATTGACCTCACCTTTGATGAAATGAGCTACCGCGAAATGGAGATAGCCATGAAGAAGGTGATTGAGGCTTACAAAACTCGCCTGGCAGAGCTGCGCGACATCCTTCTGGGTGACATGCCGGCCCGTTTCACCGAGGCTACCATGAGCGATATCCCGGCGCTGAACCCCTCGCAGAACGAGGCGGTGCGCAAGATTGTGCAGGCCAAGGATGTGGCTATCATTCACGGTCCTCCGGGCACGGGCAAAACTACCACGCTGGTACAGGCTATCCTCAAAACGCTGGAGACACAGAAGCGTCTGCTGGTAACGGCTCCTTCCAATACGGCGGTAGATTTGCTGACCGAGAAACTAGCCAACGAGGGTGTGAACGTGATACGTATCGGTAACCCGTCGCGGGTATCAGACGTGCTGCTGGAGCACACGCTGGATGCGCAGATCATGGAGCACCGGTCTTACAAGAACCTGAAGGATTTCCGGAAAACAGCAGAGGAGTATAAGCGCATGGCTGGGCAGTACAAGCGAAAGTTCGGCCATGAGGAGAGGATGCAGCGCCAGTTTTTCCGGTCCGAGAGCAAACGCTTGTTGGATGAGGCCGACCGTGTGGAGGAATACATTACGGAGGACCTGCTCAATAACGTGCAGGTAATTACCTGCACCCTGGTAGGCGCGGCCAACAAAGCCATACGCCACCTGGAGTATGACACGGTGTTTATCGATGAGGCGGCGCAGGCGCTGGAGCCCGCCTGCTGGATCCCTATCTCCCGCGCCAAGCGCGTGGTGCTGGCCGGCGACCACTGCCAGTTGCCCCCTACCGTAAAATCGTTTGAGGCAGAGCAGAAAGGCTTGGGCAAGACATTGTTTGAAAAATGCATTGAGCGGCAGCAGGATGTTTCGGTGATGCTGAAGACGCAGTACCGCATGCACCACCACATCATGGAGTTCTCGAACCAGCAGTTTTACAAGGGTGAGCTGATGGCGCACGAGAGCGTGCACAGCAGCGATTTGCACCAGTACAACCCGCACTTCGCCCCTGGCCTGGCCGTGGAGTTTGTGGATACGGCTGGTTGCGGCTACAACGAGGTGGAGACGCCAGAGAGCACCAGCTCGGCTAACCCCGATGAGGCGAATCTGCTTCTCAACCACCTGGCGCACCTGCTCAAAGACTACAGCCATGCCGATGAAGAAGTAGAGCACCTGCGCATCGGGGTGATCGCCCCTTACCGCGCCCAGATCAACTACCTGGAGGACCGCGTGGAGCACATGCCGCAACTGCACGAGCTAAGGCAACTGCGGCACCTGTCGGTGGGCACGGTAGACAGTTTCCAGGGCCAGGAGCGCGACATCATCTACATCAGCATGACGCGCAGCAATGAGCAGGGGGAGATAGGCTTTTTGGCAGACATGCGCCGCATGAACGTGGCCATGACAAGGGCCAAGAAAAAAATGGTCATTGTAGGCGACAGCGCTACACTTAGCCAGCACCCATTCTACGCGGCCTTCCTGAATTACGTAGAAAGTATACATGCCTACCGCAGTGCCTGGGAGCTGCAGGAACTAATGGCCTAAAGCCCGGAAAAGTTATACAAAATTTAGAGGTCTGGAGATTATTCCTTACCTTTCTTAAAACAGAACAAAACACGAAGACATGAAGATTGAAAAAAACAGCGTAGTCACGCTTACCTATGAGCTACGCATCATGGACGAGCAGGGCGAGCCTAATCTGATAGAAACAGCCGACAAAGAGCACCCTATGGTGTTTATCTTTGGCATGAGCGGTCTTCCGGAGCAGTTTGAGGAGAAGCTGGACGGACTGTCGGCTGGTGATACTTTTGACTTTACACTGGACGCAGAAGAAGGCTACGGCAGCCAGGACGAGAATGCTATTGTGGACCTGCCAAAGAATGCGTTTGAAGTAGAAGGCGCTGTGCCTGAGAACATGCTGGAGATCGGTAATTTCATCCCCATGACGGACACCGAAGGCAATCAGTTGCAGGGCCGTGTGGTAGATGTGACCGCAGATACTGTGAAGATGGACTTCAACCACCCATTGGCTGGCAAAGCGCTCTCCTTCAAAGGCAAAGTGGAGAGTGTGCGTGAAGCTACCAAAGATGAGTTGGACCACGGCCATGTGCACGGCGAAGGTGGTGTACACCACTAAGAAGCATTAACCTATACTACCAAAGGCGCGACAGAAGCTATTCTGCCGCGCCTTTCTATTTTGGTGCTTCCCTTCAAACTTCATTCCCAAAGAAAGGCTTGAATAATAGCTGCATCATAAGTATTAATCAATTATTTTCTGAGGCTGCTTATCCTCTCTTACCACATCAGGCCCCACAGATGTTAACCCATATCCAGAGAGCTTCTCTCGCTAGCTCAAAACTGGCTTTTTGGCTAGTCCAGAGGAGGAAATTCTGCAGTTCCGGTTCCAACACCCCCTGCCTCTCCTTGTATAAGGAGGGGAATTTGGCTGAAGCTCCGTAAGCGGTGGCTATCGAAATGATACCCAGTCTTCGGGTTGAGCGCCTATGCGAGTTTTTCCGGTGCCGAGCCGGAGGCGAGGCAGCCCGAGGCACGAGGGCAGGATAAGCTCCCAGCGCGATGCCCTTATCGAGGGCCCCTACCCCCAAGACGAGCCCTCTCGGGCTAGAGAGCACCAAAGCCAGAAGTGAGACGAGCAGGTTGTAAAGCCAGGGATGAACAGCAGCTAGTAAGAATAGCTTGCATCAAGTTGCAGAAAGCCGAGGCTATGAGAGGCACAAGCGGACGCTTGCGCCAGAAAAGACTTGCAGAGTGAAGTATAGCCCATGTATAGGATATACCTTTTTCAGCCTCTCAGAAAAAAATCTGAGAGTATCGTAAGGCACGAGTTAAAAACTCGCGCCAGCGGAGGAGAGAATGAAAACCGCGTATCTGGAAATCCGCAGCAGAAAAGCTCCGGACAAGGATGTCCGGAATAGCTCGAATACTAATCCAAGAGAATAGCAAGCCACCGGCTATAAGCCCGCGTCAGCTATAACGAGCAGCCGCTGTAATAAGAGCACCTAAGCTATACCTTAATCTCCACCCGCTTACCGGTATCAGCAGCCTCGTAAATTGCCTCCAGAATCTGTACATCCCGCAAGCCCATCTCGCCAGGCACGCGCGTTTCTTTGTTATCTTTAATGCATTGGGCAAATGCATCCATTTGGCGGGCCTGCTGGTTCACCTGGGGCAGGTTCATAGGCCCTTCACTGGTTTGGCCTTTTATGCCGGAATAGCTGTAAGCAGGCTCTAACCGCCACCAGCCCTTCGCCGCTTTGCCCGATAAAAGACCCGCATTTTCGTTATAACTGGTACGGCAGTTAGCTTTGGCACCACTCGGAAACTCCAGCACCCACTCAATCGACTGCTCCACCTCATCAAAGTACTCCGGCCGCGTCACTTCCCCATACTTGGCAGTCACAGCTACCGGGTTCTCACCCATGGTATAAAGGGCGCCCTGCACGCAATAAATACCCAGGTCCATCAAGGGGCCGCCGCCCGCTAACTTTTTATCCAATCGCCACGCCTCAGGGTCGCCGCTGAACACAAAGCTGTCGGCAGCCTCTATCTCCTGCACCGGCCCATACACCTGCTGCTGCCCCAGCTCCATTACCCGCTGGTTGTGCGGCTCAAAGTGCAGCCGATACCCGATCGAGAGGCGCACCTTGTTTTCTTTGCAGGCCGCTATCATGCGGCGGCAGTCTTCGGCAGAGGTAGCCATGGGCTTTTCAGAGATGATGTGCTTTTTAGCTTTCGCCCCTCTTATGCTATATTCAGCATGCATGCTGTTGGGCAGCACAATGTAAATGATGTCGATGTCCGGGTTATCGGCAATCCGGTCATAAGTGTCGTAGTTGTAGATGTTCTTGTCTGGAATGCTGTACTTGCGCTTCCACTCTTCGGCCTTGGAGGGCGTGCCGGTAACGATGCCGGCCAGATAGCAATGCTCTGTTTCCTGAAGGGCTGGTGCCAATTGGTTCGTGGCATATCGGCCCAAACCTACCAGGGCTATGCCTAGCTTCTTTTTTGGGGCAACCTGCTGCCCCGCCTGCTGCGCCTGTTCTGCGTTCTTTTCTGATCCGGACGATTGGCACGAGGCGGCAAATGAAACCAAGGGTAGGCCCATGGCCGTTGCCCCGAAGGCCAGCGATACTTCTTTTAGAAATCTGCGGCGGTTGTGCCGGAAAAGGAGGTTTGTCTGTATCATAGCGATGTGCGCGAAAGTGTTTCTTCTATACTTCAGAAGTATAAGTAGAAGAAGATAAAAGGTTTAGCACACCGTCACCGCAGTTTTAAAGCTGCTCCTTTACCTCTGCCACATAACGCTCCAACTCCGGGAAGAAAACCTGAAAATCTGCCAGGTATAACTCATACTGCTCTACCAGTTCCTCGCCAGCCGTCTCCATACCTGATACGAACTTAGTACGCCGGCTCATGCCCTCCAGTGCTTGCGCGATTCCGTGTACCTGGGCGTAAGACTCCAGCCAATTCTGGCGCTGCATGTAAGTAAACAGATGCTGCACGCGCGGGGGCAAGATGCCATAGTGCCGCCGGATCAGGCCGTAAGTCTTTTGCACAAAATTACCTAGGGGCTCCCGGGCGTACTGCTCAAAGTTGCGGGCCAGGAAATGGTCGTAATACATATCGGCGATAACCGGAGAGAACTTTCTATACCTTGGGCGCAGACGGGCTTTAGTTTCAGCCACGATGGGGTGGGTGTCAGTATAGGTATCGATGAGGCGGTGCAGGTAAATACCCTTTGCTACGCCGGGTTCGTATTGCTCTGCCTGCCGGCCCTTCACTGCATCGGCGATAAAATTGCCCAGCAACAGCTCATCGTCTGTTCCGGAAAGGTAAATGTGTGCCAGGTAGTTC
This sequence comes from Pontibacter litorisediminis, assembly GCF_029360645.1. Lineage (GTDB taxonomy): Bacteria > Bacteroidota > Bacteroidia > Cytophagales > Hymenobacteraceae > Pontibacter > Pontibacter litorisediminis. The sequence continues at coordinate 385,061 of NZ_JARDUA010000001.1, forward strand.
AAAAGGCTGTGTTAGGGTTAGGTGAAAAGTATAAACCGGCTGCTGCGCCTATTGTTTTAGCGCACTCTGCTAGACTTTAGTTGCAACGGGCGAGCCAGGAACCCTAAGCCGTAGAGCCGCGTAATCAAACACAAACAAGATATAAAGCTATGAATAACGACCCAAATACAAAGGAAAACCTTTCCAAGCTGGTAGATAAGATAAAAGACGTAAAGATTGCCATGATGACCACGGTGGACGATGACGGCACCCTGCGCAGTCGGCCCATGAAGACACAAAAGACAGAGGCTGACGGCGATTTGTGGTTCTTCACAGGCTTTGAGTCTGGCAAGTCGCACGAGATTGCGCACGACTCGCACGTGAACCTCAGCTACGCAGACCCGAACGATAACCTGTATGTTTCTGTGTCTGGAAGGGCACAGGTACTGCGCGACCAGCAAAAGATAGACGAACTCTGGAGTGCTGATATGAAGGCTTGGTTCCCGGGCGGCAAAGAAGATAAGAATATTGGCCTAGTGCGTGTCAGAATTGAGAAGGCAGAGTACTGGGACACCCCAAGCAACACCATGGTGACGCTGTTCGGCATGGTGAAGGCTGCCATTACCGGAGAGCCAGCCAAAGGCGGCGAAAACAAAAAAATCAATCTGTAGTGTTACAGATATAAAAATCTCTCTGCAGCACCTGCCGAACATTTTGTTTTGGCAGGTGTTCTTTTTTGAGAGCTACAAAAAAACATACCTTTAAGCATAAGCAGCATACAGAACCACATGCACATGCCCTCCCCCCGCCTCACCACCCTTACCCTGTTCGGTATCCGCAGCGGCCACATCCGTTGGGGCTTGGCCCAAATGGGTACCTCCGGCCCGAAATTGCAGCAGGTGCCTGGGCTAAAATTCTATAAGTTGCTGGGGAGCGGACACGGCAAAGGCTTTAGTATGAAGCCAAACTTCCGGCGCTATGGCATGCTGTGCACCTGGGAGAGTGAAGCTGCCGCCGATGCCTTTCTTCAGGAGTCTGAGTTGATGCAGGAGTACAGCACCCACACCGATGAGGCCTGGACTGTTAAGCTGCTTCCTTACCAAGCACATGGGCGGTGGGACGGGCAGGAGCCTTTCTCCCCCACCCTTCCTGATAAACATGAGAGCGGCCCCATCGCCGTCCTGACACGGGCAAGTATAAACTGGCTCGCCTTACCCAGCTTCTGGCGATTCGTACCTAAAACAAGTATCGCCTTGGATACAGCAGAAGGCCTGATTTGCTCCATAGGCTTAGGCGAACTTCCTTTGGTGCGGCAGGCGACGTTTAGTGTATGGGAGTCGGGGGATGCGATGAAGGAGTATACCTATAAAAATCCGCTGCACCGGGAGGTAATGCGCCGCACCCGTGCCGAGAACTGGTACAGCGAAGAACTTTTCGCCCGCTTTAAACCCATCAGCAGCCACGGCACCTGGGCTGGCGCGGACCCACTACAGCAGGTACTGGCGCAGGCGATTCTCTAGATCATCCCTCTCAGATCAACAGGTTAAGCTTCAACCACTCTCCTTGCCTTCTTAAACACCCCACTACACCTACAGCAAAAGCGAAAAGTATTTGTGGGGGAAATATCTCGCCATCCTGCTCAAGCAAGCCAGTAAGTACAGGGCCACACAGCCAAAGCTCTGACAACGCCCCAAGTCCAACAATCCCATACAGCTCTTCAATTAATGGCCATGTGGATGTTATGTGTAATCAGGCGCTACCTTATTGGGCAAATGTTTGAAATGTTTCCATACCTTATCATGTGTTTACGGGACGCAGGAAAACTTAAGGAGGTGCAGGTTGTTAAAGTCAGCTATGGTTCTTTTTCTTTAGCTGCTCCATAATGTCCTCTAATAGGTCTAGCTGCAGCTGCTGTATCTCTACCAGGTGCTGGTTCTGGTGCATCAGCAGGTGGTCTACCTTCTCGTGCAGCAGCCTGATCTCCAGCTCGGCCTTCAGGTTTACCTTATAGTCATGCTCGGACCGAAGTCGGTCTTTGGCCTCCTGCCGGTTCTGGCTCATCATGATTATTGGCGCCTGTATGGCGGCCAGGCAGGAAAGTATAAGATTCAGTAGGATGAACGGATAAGGGTCGAAAGGCCTGGCAGCCAGCATGTACACGTTTACCGCCATCCAGAGCAGCAGAAATGAAAAGAAGAGGAGAATGAAGGTCCAGCTGCCGCCAAAAGTGGCTATACGATCGGCCATGCGGTCGCCGAGGCTTATCTGCTCCTTCAGGTTAGCCTCTACGTTAGAAGAGAGTAGCTCTTCCCGGTTTATGCTTCTCACCACCTCCTCTTCCAGCTCGGTTAGCTCACCCAGCTCCTGCCGCAACAGCCGTTCTAGGTATAATTTCCGGTACTTGGCCAGCACATCAGAGGCGACAAACTGCTCCTCGTCAAACTAAGGGTAGTCTGCCTGTATCAACTTAAGCACACTATCCCGTATGGCTTTGCCAGGCACCAGCAGGTGCTGCGGCAGTCGTCTTTTTGTTATTTGGCAAAGGCCAAACGGCTCGCGGTGGTGGCTCATAGGAAGGGATTGGGGCTTTTCGTCCTTCTACAGGTTTACTCCCCTGAAGGGTTTTGGTCTGGGGCCAACTGCTGCAACACACGCTCTAGGTGTGCTTTCATGCCATCGTAAGGCCTGTAGCCACGGCTAATAAGGTGGATGCTGGTACCGTTGAGCAAGTACAGGCTCGGGAATGCGGAGGCTTGCAGGTGACGGGCAATGGTGAAATCCTGCTGCGTTTTCTCCTTCATTTCCTCCGAGTGGTACTTCTCCAGAAAAGATTCTTCCTCCACGCCAAACGTAGACGCTATACTTGCCAGTACCTCGGGCTTTGTTACATCGTTGTTGTTTGCGTAGAAAGCGCTTTGTACCGCCTCCGCCATCTCAAACTCCTTTTCTGGCTGCAGGTAGCGCATGGTAACCACGGCACGGCAGCTAGGCTCGGTATCATAAACAAAATCCTCCCGATCAAAGAAAGTGTAGTCAAATGGCTGCTCGGTTATCTTCTCCACATCCTGCCAGTGGTGCCGTATCCCCTCTTTCATTTGCTCCTCCAACGGCTTCTCCGTGCCGGGGCGCAAACCGCCCATAATCAGCTTAAATTGCATCTTTCCCTCCTGCTCTGCCACCAGCTGCTTGATTACCGGTGCAAAGCCATAGCACCAGGAGCACATCGGGTCCATCACATAGATCAGGTGGATGATATCCAGTAAGTCGTGTTTCTTCTGTTCCATGGCGCAAAGGTAGAAATTTGGTGGATTTATACTTTGTTTTACGAGGAAGCCAAGGTTCATGTAATGGGTAAATGGAATGGGACTTACAGCCATTCGGACGTTACCCAAACGTTTTTTAGGTGTGTTTTATCCTAGCGTATGTGTCCGCTAGTGACAATTTCATTTTCTTGTCACAGGCCTGGAGAATCTTTGTACTACAGTAGCGCCGGCTCTCCGGCTTAACTGGCTTGAAAAGCCATACATATACTTTGGCTATACTTTATACTTCTCTGGCGCAAGCCTCCGCTTGTGCCTCTCTTAGTTTCTGCTCCCGCTGCCTAAACTGAGTTTGTAGCTCGTGCTTTCCCTATTGCAACTGCTTCCTGCAATCTGAACCAAGCTGTCCTTGCTAGCTACTGCTTATCCATAACCTTACCACCTGCTCGTTTCATCTCTGGCTTTGGCTCCCTCCAGGCCGGGAGGCCTCGCCTTGGGGGTAGGGGCCCTCGATAAGGGCATCGCGCGGTGTACATTTCCTTTGCTTGACCTGCGGTCTCCGCAATTTCGCTAAAGCGAAACCGTAAATCTACAAGGCGCTCAACCCAAAGGCTGTGTAACATTTCGATAGCTACTTGCTATGCAACATGAACCAAGCTCCCTCTCCTGTTTTTAGGAGAGGGCTGGGGTGAGGTGAATCCCCTCCTGGGCGGAGTTGGGGTGGGTCTATACTTCTGCTGACACTTCGCCTGTTGCCATGAAACTTATACTTTGCAAAAAGCATACTCCTGCCTTTCTACTCCAGGTGAAGCCTAACCTTCTTCCCGAAATAAGAAGCACCAAAACCGCTCCACCGCCCGCGATTTACATTTTAGCCATTCCGCAATTTAACAATCCAACAATTAACAATTATCTTAGCAGCTTAACTAGGAACAAGCGAACACACGATACACTATGTCAGAGTATAATTTCAATAAAATTGAGAAGAAGTGGCAGCGTTACTGGGAAGAAAACCAGACTTTTAAAGCCACCGCTACCAGCGACAAGCCAAAATACTATGCCCTCGACATGTTTCCGTACCCTTCCGGTGCCGGATTGCATGTAGGTCACCCACTCGGCTACATCGCCTCTGACATCGTGAGCCGCTACAAGCGCCTGAAAGGCTTTAACGTGCTGCACCCTATGGGTTTCGACGCCTTCGGATTGCCCGCGGAGCAGTATGCCATTCAAACAGGGCAGCACCCGGCTATCACCACCGAGCAGAACATCCAGCGCTATGTGGAGCAACTGAAGAATATCGGCTTCTCCTTTGATTGGGAGCGAGAGATCCGCACTTCCGAGCCGAACTACTACAAGTGGACGCAGTGGATCTTTATGCAGCTGTTTAACAGCTACTACAACTACAGCACAGATAAAGCCGAGCCGATAGACGCCCTGGTGCGCGTGTTTGAGCTGAGTGGAAACGAGCAGGTAAACGCCGCCTGTGATGAGGATACACCGGCTTTCTCCTCAGTTGACTGGAATAATTTTAACGAGCAGCAGAAGTCTGAAATCCTGCTCAAGTATAGATTGACTTATGTAGCCGAAGCCGTGGTGAACTGGTGCCCTGCCCTGGGCACAGTACTGGCCAACGACGAAGTAGTGGGCGGCGTGTCAGAGCGTGGCGGTTACCCGGTGGAACGCAAGAAAATGCGCCAGTGGATGATGCGCATCACGGCTTATGCCGAGCGTTTGCTGCAAGGTCTGGAGCAAATCGACTGGCCGGAGCCGATCAAGGAAATGCAGCGCAACTGGATCGGCAAATCCGTGGGTGCCGAGCTTGACTTTACCGTGGAAGGTGCGGAGGATAAGATCAAAGTCTTTACAACGCGCATTGATACGATTTATGGGGCTACGTTTGTGGTGCTGGCACCGGAGCACGAGTTGGTGGAGCAGATTACCACCGATGCACAGCGCCAGGCAGTCGAGGAATACATAACCATCGCCAAAAACCGCTCGGAGCGTGAGCGCATGACGGACGTAAAGACCGTAAGCGGTGTGTTTACCGGTGCATACGCCATCAACCCCATCTCGAAAGAAAAAGTACAGATATGGATTGCCGATTACGTATTGGCCGGCTATGGCACGGGTGCCGTTATGGCCGTACCAGGGCATGACAGCCGCGACTACGCCTTTGCCAAACATTTTAAACTGCCGATAAAGCAAGTAGTAGAAGGTGGCAACCTGGAAGAAGAGGCTTATGCGGGCAAAGAGGGCAAGATCATCAACTCCGGTTTCCTGAACGGGCTGGAGGTAAAAGACGCGATCAAAGCAGGCATTGCTAAGGCTGAGGAACTAGGCGTGGGCAAAGGCCGCACGCAGTACCGCATGCGCGACGCTGTGTTCAGCCGCCAGCGTTATTGGGGAGAGCCGGTGCCAGTATACTTCAAAGATGGTGTGCCGCACCTGATCAAAGAAACTGAGTTGCCACTGGAGCTGCCAAAGATAGACGCCTACCTGCCCACCGAAACTGGAGAGCCGCCATTGGGCCGTGCCGTAGATTGGAAGTATGAGAACCAATACGAGTATGAATTGAGCACTATGCCGGGCTGGGCAGGCAGCAGCTGGTACTGGTACCGTTACATGGACCCGCAGAACGACAGCGCCTTTGCCGATGCAGATATCGTGAAGTACTGGCGCAACGTGGATTTATACATTGGAGGTTCGGAGCATGCTACCGGTCACCTGCTGTACTCCCGCTTCTGGAACAAGTTCATGTTCGACATGGGGCTGGTGGTGGAGCAGGAGCCGTTCAAGAAGCTCATCAACCAGGGCATGATCCAGGGCCGCTCCAACTTTGTATACCGCATCAACGGCACGAACAAGTATGTGTCCTTTGGGTTGAAAGATCAGTACGAGACCTCGCAGCTGCACGTGGACGTGAACATCGTGGAGAACGACGTGCTGGACCTGGAGGCTTTCAAAAACTGGCGACCGGAGAATGCTGATGCCGAGTTTATACTCGAAGACGGCAAGTATATCTGCGGCGTGGAGATCGAGAAGATGTCGAAGTCGAAGTATAACGTGGTGAACCCGGATGACATTGTAGAGCGCCAGGGAGCTGACACGTTGCGCATGTACGAGATGTTCCTGGGTCCGCTCGAGCAGTTCAAGCCTTGGAACACCAACGGTATGGATGGCGTGCACAAGTTCCTGAAGAAGTACTGGAAGCTGTTCTTCGACAAAGAGGGCAACCTGCAGATAACCGATGAGCAGCCAACGGCAGAGGAGCTTAAATCGCTGCACAAGACGATCAAGAAAGTAGAGGAAGACATCGAGCGCTTCTCGTTCAATACCTCCGTTTCCACCTTTATGATCTGCGTGAACGAACTGAGCCAACTCAAGTGCCACAAACGCGCGATCCTGGAGCCGCTCACGGTGATCCTCTCCCCTTACGCGCCGCACATTACCGAGGAGCTGTGGCAGCAACTGGGGCACACGGAGAGCATCAGCTATGCAGAGTTCCCGCAATGGAAGGAAGAGTACCTGGTAGAGAATACCTTTGAGTATCCGGTGTCTGTTAACGGAAAGATGCGCGCCAAACTCACCTTTGCGCTGGATGCCCCGCGCGAGGAGATCGAGAAGGCTGTGCTGGCTGAAGAGCAGGTCACGAAGTTTTTTGATGGGAAAGCACCAAAGAAAATAATTATTGTGCCTAACAAAATCATTAACGTGGTAGTATAAACTATCCCCACATACCAACTAACTAGCAAAAAGCCGCTGCAGCCTACGTGCTGGGCGGCTTTTTGACATAAATGGACTCGGCAGAACATCTTCGTCCGTATTTTGCGTAGTGAAGAGAAAACCCTCTGCTATGTTGCGATTACTTGTAGCCACAGATTTTTCGGATAATGCTGCCGCTGCGATGCGCACCGCGCTGCTGCTAGGCCGAAGCTATACCGCTGAGGTGATCTTTTTGCATGCCATGGACCGCCCTCTGGTGCCAGCCACCTCGCCGCCTGAAATTTACAATAGCATTTATCAGGCTGAGCAACAGGAGCTGGAGCAAAGACTACAGCAGCAGGTGCAAGAGCTGTCTCAGGAACTGGACCTGCGGCCCCGGGAGGTGCTTAAAAGCGTTCAGATCTTGCCCACCCCTGTTGCCCTTTCAGTTTTACAGCTCATCAGTAGACGAAACATCAGGTTGGTTATAATGGGCAGCAGCGGCGTGAGCGGTTTTAAGCGCTTGCTTATGGGCAGCAACACCACCGAAATGATCCGCCTTACACCAGTACCGTTACTGATCGTTCCGGGAGGATATAATTTCAGGGGCTTCCAGAAGATAACTGTGGTGATAAGGATGAAGCGCTTCGGAAACAGGCCAGGCTTATCTATTCTGGACAGGCTCTCCCACACCTACAGCGCCTCTGTATACTTCCTTTTTATACTTGATGAGGAAGACAGCGAACCTGAGGCTGTAGCTTTTGCGCAAACGGAGGAGTTGGCGAAGGGGCTGCCCCATGAGGTGATCACCATCCGGAGAAGAGACAAGAATGAGGAGCTGGAGCGGCATCTGCAAAAAACGCGTACCGACCTGCTGGTTTGGCTGCCTATGCCGGGTGGTTTCTGGAGAGACTCCATGTCGGAGAGCTTTACGGAGGAGATAGCCGCTGAGGCTGGCCTGCCCCTGCTGGTTATCCCCCACTTAAAGGAAGACGATTGAGCTAAAACAGAAAGGTGACAAGATCAGCAGCAGCCAATCCTGTCACCAATACTTGTTTGTTTTAAGGTGTAAGGTTAGGTAATGTTTAGAGGATGTTATTAAGCGCTCACCGCCTCAGGGGAAGCTAGCCGTACTTCTGCAGATGCGATGGAATCCCGCACCTTGGTAAGCAGCTCTACCAGGGTGGCGGCTTCTTCCTCGGTAAGGCCCTGCATCAGTGAGTCAAGCTGATACAATTCATCATCAACCTTGGCTAATAATGCAAGCCCCTTCTCAGAGATCAGAATATTCACCAGGCGCTTGTCAGTTGCGTTCTGTGCTACAGTAACAAAGCCTTTCGCGTTAAGACGGCTTACCAGTCGCGAGGCGTCAGACATTCTATCGAGCATTTTCTCGCGCAGCAGAGAAGTGGAGATTGGTTTCGGAAACTGGTCCCTCAGAATTCGCATAGCGTTATACTGCTGGCTTGTGAGAGAGAATTTCTTAAAGAAACCATCGTACCCATTGCTCAGAAAGCCATGGGTGTACAAGAGGCTTATACTGGCCTTTTGCCACTCATTCCGAAAGGAAAGGATGCTAAGTTGATCGTTAAGGTTCATAGTTTGTGTTAAGGTGAGTTTCATCAATTATAAGAAAAATAACGCAAACAATAAACTCTTAACACAATAAAATAATGGCAAAATCGTTTGAAAAGAGCGAAACATGTGAATGGCAACAAGTTAGCAGGGCAACATCGATGTAGTTACACCGGAAAGTTATCCTTCCTGCCCCCTACTCCACAGCGCCTGTCCTGCATTCTTAAAAAAGAGGAGCGCAGACAAGATCACAGCATGCCAAGCTCCTGCCTCTTCGCCTTCTTTAATTTGGCTGCCACTAACGTATAAGAATCCTCTATCCATTGCCTTAGTAGCGCATCGGGTAAGCCTGCCTCCGGCAGCACCGCATTCCAGTGCAGCTTATTCATGTGATAGCCCGGCTTTACCTGTAAGTAAGTTTCCCGAAGCTCCACTGCCTTTTCCGGGTCACATTTCAAGAGAATACCTTTGTTGAACTCAGAGATACTGCACAGCGCAAACATCTTACCGCAGACCTTGAAAACGAGTGTATCCTCATCAAAGGGCGTCTCCTCGGTAGTGCCTGCCTTTGCCAGGCAGTAGTCCCTGAACTCCTCTATGTGCATGTTGCTTTAAATGTGCTTGATGATAAAGTAAACGAGACCTGCTAAAAACATCAGGATAGATATTTTATTGATGGTATGCATCGTGCGCAGGTTAAAGTTGGTTTTGCGGTTAGGGTCCTTTTTACGAAAAAAATAGGTAGCCACTTCCGTCAGGTCAAAAAGTCCCTTCTTCATAATACATGGTGTTTTGTTGTAAAAAGAAGTATAAAGCCCTCTTTCGGAAGGTTTATACTTGTGTAATAGGTGCATCAGGTACACCGGTTCCCTAACCAGAAGCTAGCAAACAGACTTATGCTTCCTCCTCCAGCCCCACCGGCTCTATCCACCTGTTATCTTCTCTGATCAATTCAATCAACTCGTCGACGGCACGCTCGGCAGCCACCGCTTTCTTGACTACCGTCTGCCCGCGGTAAAGCGCGATCTTGTCTTTGCCTACGCCCACGTACCCGTAGTCGGCGTCAGCCATTTCGCCAGGTCCGTTTACAATGCAGCCCATGATGCCGATCTTCACTCCTTTCAAGTGATCGGTGCGTTTGCGGATCATGGCTGTGGTTTCCTGCAGGTCGAAAAGGGTGCGGCCGCAGCTTGGGCAACTGATGTACTCTGTTTTGCTCATGCGCGTGCGGGCAGCCTGCAGAATGCCGAAGCTTAACTTGTTCAGGGTGTCTATGGTCTGCAGTTCCTCCTGCTTCTCCTGTGCCGGCAGCAGCTCTGTGCCCAGCAGCACACCGTCACCTAAACCGTCTACCAGCAAGCCTCCAACATCCGTTGCCGCGTACAGCTGCACCTGGTCTGGCGTGAGCTGCCCAAATGCCCGTTTAATGATGCATGGTGTTGGCACCCCATTGTTCATCAGGCGGATAAAGCACTTGCGCAGCTCCGGCATCGCATGTTCGTTGTGCGTGTGCAGCACCAGCACGGCCGTCTTGTCCTGCTTCAGCGCCTCCATCAGCTCCGGCGTAATATCGTGCACCGTGGCAAGTATAAAATTCAGCTTATGGTGCCGTTCCGCACTGCTCAGGTATTCCTGGGTATGCATCAACGGGTGGCGGTCCTCCCGCTGCTCCGCCTGCTGCCACGCCTGATGGTTCACGATCTCCTTGAGGCCGTTTGGCAGCATAAATGAAATGGGGCTGTCTCCGGTGTAAATGTAGTCAGCACCCAGGTCGTTCATGTTGAACTTATCGAGCAGCATGGAGTACAAATGTCCTACAGCTTTTAAGTCAGCATACTTTACATCCGTGAGCCGGCTCAGGTCGGCCACCACGCGTGGCACATTCAGCCCGCCCAGATTCTCCACTTCCATCGTCTCACGGCGGTGGTACTGAAACGGATTGATCGGGTTTTGACATATCGGCTTGATCGGCTGCGCCTTCTCTGCCCGGTGCGTATAGCGGTCGATCAAGGCCTGTGCCACGGGAGCCTCCGCCTCCGGGGCCTCCGTCAGCGACACCCGCACGGTATCACCCAGGCCGTCTTCCAGCAGGGTGCCGATGCCAACCGCAGACTTAATGCGACCATCCTCTGCCTCTCCGGCTTCCGTTACGCCCAGGTGCAGCGGGTACGGCTGCAGACCTTCCTCCTCCAGCTTCTGCACCAGCAAGCGGTAGGCCTGCACCATCACCTGCGTGTTCGATGCTTTCATCGAAATCACGATATCATAGTAGCCTTCGTCCTCGCAGATGCGGATAAACTCCAGTGCGCTCTCCACCATGCCCAGCGGCGTATCGCCATAGCGGCTCAGGATGCGGTCTGACAAGGAGCCGTGGTTGGTGCCGATGCGCATGGCGGTGCCATGCTCTTTGCAGATGCGCACCAGCGGCACAAATCGCTCGCGAATACGATCCAGCTCGGCCTGGTAAGAGGCATCGTCATACTCAATCACCTGGAATTTCTTCTTGTCGGCATAATTGCCCGGGTTCACGCGCACCTTCTCCACGATATGGGCAGCCACCTCAGCGGCATTCGGGGTAAAGTGGATGTCGGCAATGAGCGGCACATTATAGCCGCGCCTGCGCAGCTCATCCTTGATGTTTTGCAGGTTTTCCGCCTCTTTTATACTTGGCGCTGTGATGCGGATGTACTCGCAGCCGGCCTCGATCATGCGGATGCACTGCTCCACCGAGCCCAGGGTGTCCATGGTATCCACCGTGGTCATCGACTGCACCCGAATGGGGTTGTCGCCCCCCACCGGGACGCCCCCAATGTTTACCACGCGTGTTTTACGGCGCTCATACGCTATCAGGCTCGGGCAGTATGAATTCATTGTATGTTCAAGTTGACAATCCATGTGTATCTTTAACTAAAGTAGCGGCTGCTTTGTTCAATTGGCAAAATACGTAATTTTCCGGGCAACCCGCAGCATCAAATTGCCTTTCAATGTATGGCAGCTAACAATATACCTTTAACTTCAGGTTTAACACCAAAATACAGGTATGCTACCGATTTCCGCTAAAGAACCCCTTATTATACTTGCCAGCGCCCGTCGTCACGGCGACACGGAATCGCTGGTAAAAAGACTCTTCTCAGGTAAGGATCATAAACTGGTTAACCTTTTGGACCACCACATCAGCCCTTACTCCTACTCGGGCAAGTATGGCGCAGAAGACTGCTTTCCAAGTATAGCCGACCAGCTGCTGCAGCAGGACCGCATCATATTGGCGACGCCTGTCTACTGGTACAGCATGAGCGGCTTGCTCAAGACCTTCTTTGACCGGCTAACGGACCTGGTGACGATCGACAAGCCCAGCGGGAGGCGGATGGCGGGAAGAAAAGTATATGTGGTGGCGGTGGGAAGCGACCCGGAATGGCCCTTAGGCTTTGAAGAACCTTTTAAACTGACAGCGGCCTACTTTGGGATGGAGTACTGCGGCGGCTACTACTGCCCCACCTCAGATCTAACACTGCAAAAGCTACCGAAGGCAGCTTCTTTCGTAGAACAAGTATACAGCTGATATACAGATGATCTACATGCACCAATTTTTACCTCGGAACACTGCAGAAAGGCTACAGAAACTGCAGCACTGGGGCCGGCTGCGGCAGGGGCAGCTTGGCCAGGCCTATTACCTCACCAAAGACACGGTGTTGCAGTACCTGCGCCACCAGATAGAGCGCGGCAACTGGCGCGAGGTGCAGGAGGTACTCAGGGGGAAGCCCATGACTAGCACAGGCAGGTTTATCTTTCGTGAGCTGCGCGACCGGGTGGTTGGCAAGCTGATCATGCGGCTGGCCCTGCGAAAAATCATCGCCGTGGGGCTGGCACTGGTGCTGCTCCCGGTCATACTGGCCCAGGTAACGGGGGAGCTCCTCCGAAAAGTAAGGCACTAAAAAAGCGAAGGCACCCTGCTACAGGTGCCTTCGCCCCAACCTAAATAAAACATCTATCGCTTAGTGACGGAACAGCAGTTCGCGGTACTTTACCAGCGGCCAGTCCTCGTCGTCCACCATTAGCTCCAGCTTGTCTACGGCGTAGCGGATAGGCTCAAAATAACTTAGCACCTGCTCGTTATACATGATGGCACGCTCACGGGCATCCTCTTCTTTATTGGCCACCTTGCGGGCATTTACCATGTCGCGCACATTTTTCTGGATAGAGGTGATGTGGTTTGACATTTTCTTGATGCCTTCAACGGTGGTCTGGCTATACTCATCCTCCAGACCTAGCTCTTTCAGGCCGCGTACGTTCTGGATCAGCTTGTTCTGATAGTCTATTGCCGTCGGGATAACGTGGTTCATGGCCAGGTCGCCCATGATGCGCGACTCGATCTGAATTTTCTTCACATACTCCTCCAGCAGGATTTCGTGGCGGGCCTCCAGTTCCACCTCAGTAAAGATGCCGTGCTTGATGAATACCTCTTTTACCGCTTCGCTGGCATACACATCCAGGGCACGCGGGGTAGATTTAATATTAGAAAGGCCGCGACGGGCTGCTTCCTCCTCCCACTCCTGCGAGTATCCATTGCCCTCAAAGCGAATAGCCTTGGAAGCCGCCACATACTCACGCAGAATCTGAATGATGGCCAGTTCTTTCTTCATGCCAGACTCGATCAGCTCATCCACAGACTTGCGGAACTCCAGCAGTTGATCCGCCACAATAGTGTTTAGCACCGTCATCGGAGAAGATGAATTTGCTGTAGAACCAACCGCCCGGAACTCGAACTTATTGCCCGTAAAAGCAAACGGAGAAGTACGGTTGCGGTCAGTGTTGTCGCGTAATACCTCTGGGATGCGGTCGATGCCCAGCTTCAGGTACATGTTGTCGCCTTTCTCTATAGGCACTTTGGAGGTGCGCTCAAACTCATCCAGCACCGCCGTTAGTTGCTGCCCGATAAACACCGACATAATAGCCGGAGGAGCCTCGTTGGCGCCCAGGCGGTGGTCGTTGCTGGCAGAGGCAATGCTGGCACGCAGCAGGTCGGCGTGGGTATAAACCGCTTTAATGGTGTTGATGAAGAAAGTCAGGAACTGCAGGTTCTCCTTCGGCTTCTTACCCGGACTCAACAGGTTTACACCTGTATTGGTGCTCATGGCCCAGTTGTTATGCTTTCCGCTGCCATTTACACCCTTGAATGGTTTTTCATGCAGCAGCACCTTAAAATTATGGCGCTCGGCCACGCGGTCCATGATGTCCATCAACAGCTGGTTGTGGTCCACGGCCAGGTTGGCATCCTCAAAGGTAGGGGCGCACTCAAACTGGTTTGGGGCCACCTCGTTGTGGCGTGTTCTCAGCGGAATGCCCAGGCGCAGCGCCGTTTTCTCGAAATCCACCATAAAGGCATGCACCCGGCTCGGGATGCTGCCGAAGTAGTGGTCTTCCAGCTGCTGCCCTTTGGCCGGGGAGTGGCCAAACACGGTACGGCCGGAGATCACCAGGTCAGGGCGCGCCTCATACAGGGCTTTGTCTACCAGGAAATACTCCTGCTCGATGCCCAGTGTGGTATTCACTTTCGTTACATCTTTATCAAAGAACTGGCAAACCGGTACAGCCGCATCGTTCAGGAGCTTGAGCGACTTCAGAAGAGGTGTTTTATAGTCGAGCGCCTCACCGGTATAAGACACAAATATAGTTGGGATACAAAGGGTGCGGGTTCCGGCGTTTTCAATCAGGAAGGCCGGAGAAGACGGGTCCCAGGCGCTATAGCCGCGGGCTTCAAACGTGTTGCGGATACCGCCGCTCGGGAAAGAGGAAGCATCCGGCTCCTGCTGCACCAGTGCGCTGCCCTTAAAGCTTTCAATCGCTTCCCCATCGCCGGATAGATCAAAGAAGGAGTCGTGTTTCTCGGCAGTGGAGCCTGTAAGGGGCTGGAACCAGTGCGTATAATGCGTGGCCCCTTTGCTCATGGCCCAGGTTTTCATAGCGGCGGCTACAGCGTCTGCCAGGTCGCGGTCTACTTTCTCACCGGCCTCGATTGTGCGCTGCAGGCGCTTGTAGTTTTCGTTAGACATGGTGGAGCGAAGCGCGGCGTTGCCAAACACGTTCTCTCCAAAATAGTCTGAAATGATGTGGGAAGGCAGCACCACCTCTCCGGGTTTGTGCTGGCTTGCCTGCTCCAGCGCTTTGAATCTAAGAATTGCCATGGGGGTTATCGGGTTAGGATTGAATAACAGCAGCAAATATATGCATAAATGATAAAACCTAAACACACCCCCTTAAAAAATAGGGGGTGTAACGAGGAAATTTATCCATTCTTAACAAGACCCCTCAATTTGCAATACCCCTTTTAAGAGTTGGCTACCTCAAACTATGGAACCCCCTTCCTGAAGCGCACCCTACTCTGAAGAAGCAGAAACTAACTCTTTCCATAAACTGTTATGGAGGGCTGACATATACTTTATATTTGCGCCGTGAAAAACCGCGTCCTTTATCAACCCTTATACTTCCTGTTCTGGATACTATACTTTATAGTCGCCAGGGCCATTTTCCTGGTGTACCACCTCGACAGAAGCTCGGAACTCGCCTCCTCAGATGTTCTCCATACCTTTGCCTATGGACTGCGGCTCGATGCCTCTTTTGCGGCTTACATCAGCATACTGCCGTTCCTGCTGCTGCTCGTTTCCGCTTTGTGGCAGCGCTTACCAGTAATCAAAATCATCCGCTACTATACTATTGCGCTGCTCGTGCTCTTATCTACCCTGCTCAGTGTGGATTTGGAACTGTACAGCCACTGGGGATTCCGGTTAGATGCCTCTCCCCTGCAGTACCTCAACTCGCCTGCCGAAATGGCTGCCTCTGCCGCCACTGCGCCTGTCTTTATACTTTCATTGGTAACGCTGGCGGTCTCGGCTATCTTTATACTGCTGTACCGCCGTTTCTTTGATCTGGCCACGTATAAGCTGCGGCTGAACAAGTGGTTGATGGCAGGAGCATCCCTGCTGTTTGCCGCTTTGCTGGTGCTGCCGCTGCGCGGGGGCTGGCAACAGATCCCGATCAACCAGAGCGTGGTATACTTTTCAGACAAGCCTTTTGCCAACCATGCTGGCTTAAACATGCCCTGGAACCTGATGCACGCCCTGCTGAAGTATGAAAAGTCGGCCAGCAACCCCTATCACTATATGCCAGAGGAGGAGGCTGCGGAAATGGTGCAGGCGCTTTATGCTGCCACTGAGCCAGACTCAGCCGCAAACCTGCTGCGGGTGCAGAAGCCGAATGTGCTCTTCATTATCCTGGAGAGTTATACCGCTAAGTTCGTGGAAAGCCTGGGTGGCGAGAAAGGCATCACGCCCAACCTCGATAAACTGGCCGCCGAGGGTGTAAACTTCACCAGCATCTACGCCGCCGGTGAGCGCAGCGAAAAGGGCATGGTGGCGCTGCTAAGCGGCTACCCCGTACAGACCACCACCTCTATCATCAAATACCCGCAGAAAACAGAGAAACTGCCCCAGCTAAGCCAGGTGTTTGAGGCCCAGGGTTACAGCACCAGCTACTACTACGGTGGCGAGCTAGAGTTTGCCAACATCAAGTCTTACCTCCGCAACGGTGGCTACGACAGGTTGATCGACAAGTATGATTTCGACCCGAGCTCTTATAACTCGAAGTGGGGCGCACACGACCATGTGTTGTTTGAGCGGGTGCAGCAGGACCTGAAAAAAGAAAAACAGCCCTTTTTTACCACGGTTTATACCCTGAGCAGCCACGAACCCTTCGAGATCCCGATACCGGCGAAGTTCCCCGGCACCGATGAGGAAGCCTTGTTCCGCAACAGTGTGTACTATACTGACTGGGCTTTGGGCAAGTTTATAGAGGAGGCAAAGCAGCAGGACTGGTGGCAAAACACTATTGTGGTATTGGCCGCTGACCACGGTCACCGCCTCCCTGGCAACGACCCAAATCATGCCCCGGCAAAGTTCAGGATGCCTTTTGTACTTACAGGCGGGGCCTTGGCCAAAGGAGGCGTAACAGTAGAGGGTATCGGCAGCCAGACCGATATTGCCGGCACACTCCTGGCACAGCTGCAGCTGCCGCACCAGCAGTTCTCGTGGAGCCGCAATTTGCTGGCCCCAAGCTCCTCTCCTTTCGCGTTTTATGTATACAACGATGGCTTTGGCTATATCACCCCAAAAGGTACCCTGGTATATGACAACGTGGCCAAACAACCTGTTATCAGGGAAGAAGGCGTAACAGAGGAGCAGCTGAAGGCAGGGCAAGCTTACATGCAGGCCTCTTTCGAAGACTTTGTAAGGAAATAGTAGTGATTCAGGTGTATGAAAATGACTTATTAAAAAGCGTGTCAAAGTCCTTGCATAGTCATCAGGCACTGATGTACAATAAGCCTTTCACTGTACTGCTTTCATCAGTGTAACCCCGCTACTACTTTCATTATCAAGCCTTAAGCATCTTTACATTCTCCTGCATCTTCCAATCTTCAAACCCGAACTTCTCCAAAATTATTTTGTACCTTTGCCCCCTGATTATGAAGAAAGTAGCTTTTTATACCTTAGGATGTAAGCTTAACTACTCTGAAACCAGCACCATTGGCCGTATTTTCCAGGAGCGGGGGTTTGAGAAGGTAGAGTTTACTGAAAAACCGGACATCTACATTATCAATACCTGCTCGGTTACCGATAATGCCGACAAGAAGTGCCGTAAGATCGTGAAGGAGGCGCAGAAGCACTCTCCGAATGCTTTTATCGCCATACTTGGTTGCTATGCCCAGCTGAAGCCGAAAGAAATATCCGAGATCCCGGGTGTGGACGCCGTACTGGGTGCTGCCGAGAAATTTCAGTTGGTAGATATACTGGAGACCTTTGAAAAGAAGGACAAGGCGGAAATCTACGCCAGCCCTATATCAGAGGCAAACACCTTCCACAACTCCTACTCTTTCGGCGACCGCACCCGCACGTTCCTGAAGGTACAGGATGGCTGCGACTATTCCTGCACCTTCTGCACCATTCCCCTGGCCCGCGGCAACAGCCGCTCCGACAGCATTGCCAATGTAGTGCGATCTGCCAATGAGATCGCCGAATCAGGCGTGAAGGAGATTGTGCTGACTGGCGTAAACACCGGCGACTTCGGCCTGCAGGACGGCGAGCGTGTAGAAACCTTCTTTGGGCTGGTACAGGAGCTGGATAAAGTGGAACGAATCGAGCGCTTCCGCATCTCCTCTATCGAGCCCAACCTGCTGAAAGACGAGATTATTGAATTTGTGGCCGGCAGCCAGCGCTTTATGCCGCACTTCCACGTGCCGCTGCAATCTGGCTCTAACAAGATTCTGAAGCTGATGCGCCGCCGCTACCTGCGCGAGCTGTACGCAGACCGCGTGGCCAAGATAAAAGCGCTGATGCCGCACTGCTGCATTGGGGTGGATGTGATTGTGGGATTCCCGGGCGAGACGGAAGAAGACTTCCTGGAGACGTATAACTTCATTAACGGATTGGACGTGAGTTACCTGCACGTGTTCCCTTACTCGGAGCGCGAGAACACGCTAGCTCCCGAGATGGAAGGCAAGGTAAGTATAAAAGACCGCAACCGCCGCGCCGACATGCTCCGCATCCTGTCTGAAAAGAAAAAGCGCCACTTCTATGAGCAGAACATTGGCCGTGAGTTTACGGTGCTGTTTGAGGATGACGTGAAAGACGGGCAGATGGAAGGCTGGACGGAGAATTACGTGCGCGTGGTGGCCAAGTATGATCCGGTACTGGTAAACGAGCTGAAGCACGTACGCCTCACGCAGATCGACGCCCAGGGACTGATGGAAGCAGAGGAAACTTTCCAGGAGGTGCTCAAGCATTAGGATTTTGCCTGAGAAATACTTTATATTTAAGCTGCGAAATCTTCCAACAAAACAAATTAAGATAAAGCGTGAAAGTTTTAAAAATGACATTAGGTTTGGCTGCCGCCTCTGCCATGATGGTAGCCTGCAACCAAAAGGGTGGCGAAACCACTGCCGCCTCTTCCAACACTGAGATTGCTGCTGGCAAGCCGGACATCGTGTATGTGAACTCAGACTCCCTGCTGGCCAACTACGAATATTTTAAGGATGTGCGTGACCGCCTGCAGAAAAAAGCAGAGCAGAAAGAGAAAGACCTGCGCACACAAGCGGAGTCTTTCCAGAAAGAAGTACAGCGTTTCCAGCAGAATGCCGCTACCATGTCGCAGCAGCAGGCGCAGGCCACTGAGCAGCGTCTGATGCAAAAGCAGCAGCAACTGCAGGCCCTGCAGCAGAGCTCTGGCAATGAGCTGATGAGCGAGGAATCGGAAGAGATGAAGAAGATCTACGACCGCGTGGAGGAGTACCTGAAGCAGCTGAGCAACGAGGAAGGTTACAAAATGGTGCTGACGTACCAGCGTGGCAACAGCGCTATCCTGTACGGCGACTCAACGTTAGACATTACCACTAGCGTAGTATCTGCCCTGAACAAAAACTATGAGTCTGAGAAAGCCGAGGCTGGCAAGAAAAAAGAAGAGGAAAAGAAGAAGTAAACTTCTGACAAGTATAAAACAAAAAGCCTGCAGCATTCGAGCTGCAGGCTTTTTGTTTTATAGTATAGTTAAACCGCTACTCATACCGCAGCGATTCTATCGGATCGAGTTTAGAGGCTTTGTAGGCCGGGTAGTAACCCGACACCACCCCCACCAGCACACAGATTGTAAGGCCGGTGATGATCCAGAACCACGGTACAAAGAAACCGCCTCCCTCCGCAATCAAGGTGGCAATGCCATTCCCCATCAAGATGCCAAGCAGTATGCCTACTAACCCGCCAAGCAAGCAGATCACGATTGCCTCGATCAGGAACTGCTGGCGGATCTGAAACGAGGTAGCGCCCATGGCTTTCCGCACACCAATCTCGCGCGTGCGCTCGTTCACGGACACCATCATGATGTTCATCAGGCCCACAGAGGCACCCAGCAGTGTAATAAAGCCGATCACGCCTCCCCCCAGCTTCAGGTAGCCTGAGATCTCGTCCAGGCTTTGCACCAGCGAGTCGGAGCGGCGAATCTCAAAAGAGTCTTCCTGCCCTAAAGGGTCCTGGCGGATGCTGCGCATCTTACCGGTAGCCTCTCCCATAACGTAGTTCAGCTCATCGGCCCTGTAAATGGCCGTTTTAATATCGTAATTTAGCTCTGAATTACCGTTGCGCGGTATTTGACGCCCGGTTTCCAGCGGTATCAGAATGCGCCTGTCGCTACTGCCGCCCATGCTGCTGCCCCGCTTCTCCATCTGCCCCACAATCTTGAACCGTCGGCCCAGAAACGTGATGTAGCCCCCCAGGGGATCCTTGTTCTTGAAAAGAGTACTCGAAATCTCATCCCCTACAATGGCTACATTGGCGCCTTGCTCCTGCTCAAAGGAAGAGAAGTCGCGGCCATTGGCCAGGTTTAGGTTGTTGTTGAGCATGTAGTTTTCGTCCACCCCTACCACGCTGATGTTAGGGTTCGTTTTCTCTGTCTCGCTCTTTACCACCGTAGCCCCTGAAACGAAGGCAGAAAGGCTGACGCGGGCCTCGTCCTCCATCAGGCTCTTGTACTGCATGGCCTGCTCGTAGGAAATAGTGGGGTATACTTTATCTGCCCGCCCGCCCTGGCTGCCGCGGTTGTCCATGCCTTTCCGGCGGATGTCAAAGGAGTTGGCGCCGAGGTTGGAGAAGGTCTGCGTGAGAGACTGCTTCATGCCATCCACCGCCGTCAGGATACCCACCAACGACATGATGCCGATAGAGATGATCAAACCGGTAAGTATGGTGCGGAGCAAATTGCTTTGAATGGCTCGCAGGCCCTCTAAAATATTTTCGAGTAGGTTCATCGGTTGAAAAGATGTGCGCTTTTGTTATCTTTTACGTTAAGTATAAAAATCGGCACGCTGCTTCTAAGATAGTCGCATTTTCTGAAAAAAGAACCACTTTTATACAGTTGATTACTTTTTAAAGACAAATCAGATGTTTTTCCGTACCACCGCTCTTGTACTCTGTTTCCTTGCTTTATACTTGCCGGCCCTGGCGAGCACGATTTTGGTTCCGATGGACGAATCGCAGAAGGACCACCTAAAGTCTTATGGCATTGCCTATTGGGTGCTGGAGCAGAATGTGCCGGTGGATTGGCTCCTGAACTACCGCGGCGGGAGCTTTGCCTTTAACCACATGCCCCAACTGGAGAATGAGCTGATCGTGCGGGGTGTAAGCTATACGGTTATCTCAGATGCCCAGTACAACAGCATCCTGACCGAGATCGGCAACCCGGAGGCGAACATGGACATCATGAAGCTGGAGAAAGTGCCGAAGGTGGCGGTGTACTCCCCCAAATCCAAAATGCCTTGGGATGACGCCGTAACGCTGGTGCTGACCTATGCGGAGATCCCTTATGATGTGATCTATGACAAGGAGATTATACAGGAGGCCTTGCCAAAGTATGACTGGCTGCACCTGCACCACGAAGATTTTACCGGGCAGTACGGCAAGTTCTACGCCAGCTACCGCCATTACCCCTGGTACCAGGAGCAGCAGCGCGAGTCGGAGGAGTCTGCCGCTGAGCTGGGTTTTCAGAAAGTGTCCCAGCTGAAGCTGGCGGTAGTAAACAAGATAAAGGATTTCACGGCCGGAGGCGGCTTTTTGTTTGCCATGTGCTCTGCCACCGACACCTACGACATTGCCCTGGCTGCAGAGGGAGTAGACATTGTGGAGGCAATGTTTGATGGCGATGCCGCCGACCCTAATGCGCAGGAAAAGCTGGATTTCAGCAAAACCTTTGCCTTTCAGGATTTCAGGATCTCACGCAACCCCCTGGAGTATGAGTACTCCAATATCGACATGCAGCCGCAGGAGCGCCCTGTAACCGAAGCCAACGATTACTTCCAGTTATTCACTTTTTCCGCTAAGTGGGATCCTATCCCGACGATGCTGACGCAAAACCACGTGAAAACCATCAAGGGCTTCATGGGCCAGACCACGGCGTTCCGCAAAGGTTTGGTGAAGCCGGAGGTAGTGGTAATGGGCGAGAATAAAGAGCTGGGTGAAATTCGCTACATGCACGGTACCTACGCGCGCGGCACCTGGACCTTCTACGGCGGCCACGACCCGGAAGACTACCAGCACCTGGTGGGCGAAGACCCCACTGACCTGGCGCTGCACCCGAACTCACCCGGTTACCGCCTTATCCTAAACAACATCCTCTTCCCGGCTGCCAAAAAGAAAAAGCAGAAAACTTGATTTTCGTTATTCGTTGCTGGTTGTTCGTTATTCGGGTGCGGGTGGTAGACAGTCTTTAGAAGCTTAGCTCACTCTACTACGTTGATCGTTTAACTATGTGCCAATGCTTGAGCAAGAGAAGATACCTAATTCCTGTAGAGGACTAATAGCTAATAACGAACAACCAGCTACGAAATCAATGCATCCTATCCGGGCGTGGCTCCAGGTTGCGGATGATATCGGCCTCAATGGCCAGCAGCTCCTTCAGGCGGGCATCCACCTCCTCAGCGGGCATATACTCCTTGGCCAGCTTTACGAAGCTAACATAATGCCCCGCCTCTGACACCATCAGCTCGTAGTAGAACTTCTGCAGCTCCTCGTCCTGGATGTTCTTCCAGAGCAGTTTAAAGCGCTCGCAGCTGCGGGCCTCTATCAGGGCGTTCACCAGCAGGTGGTCCATGAGCTGCCGCTCACGCTTATTGCCTTTGCGGATGTGCTTCGTTAGCTGAACCACATACTCATCGGGGCGGTTGCGGCCCAGGCCATAACCACGCTTCTTGAGCTGCTCCATCACCCGCTCAAAATGGCTCCACTCCTCTGCCACCAGCTCGGTCATTTCCTCCACCAGGCGCTCCTTGTCGGGGTACTTCACGATCAGCGAGATGCCGGAAGTAGCGGCTTTCTGCTCGCAGTAGGCGTGGTCTACCAGTATCTCCTCAATGTTTTTTTCTGCAATGTTCACCCAGCGCGGGTCGGTAGGCAGCTCCAGGCGAAGTATGGTTTTAGTAGGTTGCTGAGTCGTGGACATGGGTAATCTAATGTTGCTTGGGTAATAAAGCGTATGGAATAATTGTGGTTATACTTGTAAAGGATGCTGCCTTTAATCAAAGAACCTCCACATAACGCCAAACACAAAGCTGCGGCGCAGGCCCGGATAAAGCGGCGTCTGGAAATACACGGGATCTGAAAGGCCCTGGTTCACGTGGCTCATCTTCAGGAAAACGTTCACAGTTTTAATGTCGGCATTCATGAAGACTTCGGCCACAGGATAGCCCTGCACCAGGAAATCATTCTGCACATAGAACTGCTGCGTTACCGGCATGTAGCCATAGCCATAGTACTCGGAGGCATAATTGCCCTGCACACCCAACTGCACAAAGAGGGCATTCTTAAACAGCGGCCCCTGCACGTATACTTTAGACTCCACCAGCCACTCCGGCATCGGAATGTTATTGGCCTCGTCGGTATTGGTATAAACAACGAGATTATCGAAATACAGCGGCCCGAAGTTGATCTTGTGGGAGATGCTGCCGCCCCAGAAGCGCTGGCTACCGCTTGCCTGCACCGGTACTGCCGCTTCGTTAAAGTATACCCAGCGCTTCACGTTAGTATAGTGGCCGTCGAGCTTGAGGTACTGGCGTTTTCCGATTTTCTGATGCAGGCCAGCACCGATGCGGTCCACCACAATGTTACCGAAATCTTTACTCCAGGAATAGTGGTTGCCGAGCATGTAGTCCTGCACACGTGAGGGGGAGTAGAGAACGCGTTGCAGGGTGCCATAAGCGCCACCAAGCCTGGCTGTTCCTTTAATGCGGTAGTCCCCCGCCAGCTGGTATTCGGCGCTACCCGTAATCTCTGCCAGATCTTTATAGAAAAACCGTATATCACCACCCAAAAACACCTGGTCATAGCCGCCGCTTGCACTAATTGTTTTAAAAACGTTTCCTCTGGTCAAGACCGAGTCTGGAATATTGTTGGCTGTGTCGATAGAATCTATGGCGCTGTACATAATATTGGCATTCCGCAACTTCACGTAGGCCTTGTAGGATGACAGCTTATTATTTCCGGTCAGGCCAAAGGTGTTCTCCAGCTCTTTATACTCAGTAGCATCGTTCGTGCGGCCATAGCTGTACTTAAACGTGGGGTACAGGTATGTAGCACGAGCAACAGTGGTGTCCCGATCACCTACACGATCAGTAGTGGTAGGGATCGCGTCATCCAAATAGGCATTGCGCTGGCGGTAATAGTCAAAGGTGTGGTATACTTTCAGGTTTTCCTGGGCAAGCCGGTAAATATGCGTCAGGTGCAGGTTATTCCTGGATTCCTCGTTCAGCGCCTGGTTCAGGTACACGGGTGCCTCCTCGTACGCCCTCAGCTCGATTTCGCCTCTGGCTGTTGTGTCAATGCCGCCCGTCTCTACCTGCTCCACCTTCATAAAGGTATAGTTAAAAAACAGGTCGTACTTCTCGTTCTTGGAGCGGTAGTGGGTAAAGGCCTTTATCGCCTGGTTGTCGATGAAGTCGCGGGTTTGCCTTCTGCGGGCGGCGGGGCCTATTTGCTGGTCGGCTGAGAGGATCTGGTAAGCCACGCCAAAATTCCAGCGCTCGTTAATGTTGCGCGTGTGCAGGGCCTCAAACGCTATTTCGCCACGGCCTCCCTGTACGTAATCCAGGTAAGTATAGGGCGAGCGCGTGTTGTAATAGGTTACTTTCTGCGGGTCATAGGCATATCGGTCGAAGATGTTCTTGCCCAGCCTCACCCCGATTTTGTCGGGCAGTTGAAACAGCATGGGAGTGGCTGCCGTGCCGATGTTGCCCAAGTGCTGGTAAAAGCTCGTGTCGTTATACCAGTAGCGCTCGTTGTGGTGGTTGTTCAGTGATGTATCGATCGGCGTGGCAGTGTAACGCCCCATTAGCACATCCTGCTCATAAAGTTTCAGCACTGTTTTCGGGCCATAGAGCATCTTTGTGGTGTCATCTATGATCTGGGCATAACTTTCCGTGTTTACCAGCAGCAAACTCAGTAGTAACAGTATAAAGACAGATAGTTTTCTCTTCACGCTTCAAAAATAGTGAAATATTAACGGATTTTCGCAGCCTCAGGCCGTAGCATCTGCCCCTGCACATGCTGCAGCACCAATTGGTCGAATTTTTCCCCGTCCGCCATAAACTGTACTTTGATCGGCACAAAAAAGATCGGCAGCTGGCTCGTTAAGGGCCCCAAATTAGCGTCAGTCAGCTTAACAGCATCTTTACGGGTGGTTATCACAGAGGCACCTGCATATCCTGGCTGCAGCAGCAGGTTTTGCAGCTCTTCCAGGTTGCCCTGGGTGTAGTGATGGTGATCAGGGTAAGCGATATGCTTCAGCAATGTATAACCTTCCTTTTCCAAATGTTCCTTCAGCGGTTCAGCATTAGCGATGCCTGTCAGCAGTACCACCTTTTTTTCAGGTGTGGCAGCCTCACCCATCGCCACAAAGGCTCCGTAGGCAAAGGAAGAGAAAAAGACAGGGATCCCTGGGGCACTATACTGCCTCACCAGCTTTTGGATGCTTTCCCGCTCCTGAGGCCCCATTGTAGCAGGGCATTTGCTCACCACCACGGCGTCCGCACGTTTGGCCCCGTTGCGTGGTTCCCGAAGCCGGCCAGCTGGCAGCACATAATCTTTATAAAAGGGACGGTTGTAGTCTGTGATGAGCAGGTTGAGAGAGGGTTGTACCGGCCTGTGCTGCATCGCGTCATCCAGCACCACCACCTCTAGCTGTGGCAAACGTTCCAGCAACTGCTCAATCCCCTTCACGCGATCCTCGCACACAGCCACGGCAACCTGGTTAAAGTCAAGGTGGTATTGATACGGCTCATCCCCAAGTAGCGCAGCTGTGGAGCAGTCATTTGCCAATATGAATCCTTTGCTCTGCCGCTTGTAGCCACGGCTGAGTGTCGCCACGTTGTAAGCGTGCAGCAAGCGCAGCAGGTACTCCACGTGCGGCGTTTTGCCGGTACCCCCTACCGTGAGGTTTCCCACGGCAATAACTGGAAGGCTGAAGCGCCTGGAGGGAAGCATGCCTTTGTCGTAGCCCAGGTTGCGGAGCCGCATGATGCCTCCGTAGAGCTGCGAAAAGGGCCAGAGCGGTATGTGCAGATAGTGGTGCATGGTTTTGTAACGCGTGCAAATTACGTTAATTTTAGCGAGCCGAAGCTAACCACTGAACGAAAGAGAGAAACTATGGCAAAAATAAAGGAAGTAACCGCCCTGCTGGATCAACTCGCGCCGCTCCGTTACCAGGAGAGCTACGATAACGCCGGCCTGCAAACAGGTGACGCCAACGCCGAAGTAACCGGCGTGCTGGTAACGCTGGATTGCACCGAGGCCGTGCTGGAAGAGGCAATGGCCAAGGGCTGTAACCTGGTGGTGGCGCACCACCCGGTTATCTTCAAAGGGTTAAAGCAGCTAACGGGGCGCAGCTATGTGGAGCGCACCATCATAAAGGCTATACAGAACAACATCGCCATATATGCCAGCCATACCAACCTGGACAATGTACTGAACGGCGTGAATACCAAAATTGCGACTAAATTGGGCCTGCAGCAGCAGCGTATCCTGGTAAATAAGCCCTCTACCCTCATGCAGCTGGTTACCTTCGTGCCCGTAGAAAGCACGGATGCTGTGCTGGAGGCGCTGCACAAGGCTGGGGCCGGCAACGTGGGAGAATACAGCGGCTGCAGCTTCAGTGTTACCGGCACCGGACGCTTCACGCCTTCGGAGCAGGCTGACCCTACCATTGGCAGCGCCAATAAAGCGGAGCAGGTGCAGGAGAACCGTCTGGAGCTGCTCTTTCCGGCAGTGCTGCAGGGCAAGATCATGGCGGCACTTAAGCAGGCACACCCTTACGAGGAAGTGGCGCATTACCTCTACACCCTGGAGAACCAGAACCAGGAAGTGGGGATTGGAGTGATCGGCGAATTGGAGCGGGAGCTAACAGAGCAGGAATTTCTGGCTTACCTGAAGGAGCGTATGGGGCTGCAGGGCCTGCGCTATACGAGCATCGGAGGCAAGAAGGTGCAGCGCGTGGCGGTTTGTGGCGGAGCCGGTAGTTTCCTGATAAAAGACGCGCTGCGGCAGGGTGCAGATGCCCTGGTGACGGGCGATGTGAAGTACCATGAGTTCTTTGATGCCGAAGGGCAACTGATGATAGCCGATATCGGCCATTACGAAAGCGAGGTATACACAAAGGAGATATTTTATGACGTAATTTCAAAAAGTTTTCCTAATTTTGCAGTCTTAATATCGCAAGTAAACACTAACCCCGTCAGATACACTTTTTAATACATGGAAAGTACTGTAGCCAGCAAACTGGAAGCACTGTCAAAGCTTCAAAACATCGATTCGCAGCTTGATGAGATTAAACGAGTTAGAGGAGACCTGCCTGAAGAGGTTCAGGACCTGGAAGATGAGATTGAAGGCTATGAGGTAAGGGTTCGTAAGTTTGATGATGAGGTAGCTGCCCTGAATGACACCATTGCTCAGCGCAAGCAAGCTATCAAAGATTCTGAAAGCCTGATTCGCAAGTACGAAGATCAGCAGCAGAACGTCCGCAACAACCGCGAGTACGACGCCATCACCAAAGAAGTTGAACTTCAGAAACTGGAAATACAGATCTCTGAGAAAAAAATAAAAGAAGCTAACTTCCAGATCGAGCAGAAGATCAACGAGATCGAGGACACCAAGCACCGCTTGGAGGAGCGCCGCAAAGACCTGGACAACAAGCAGAAAGAGCTGGAGCAGATCGTGGCAGAAAGCCAGGAAGAAGAAAGAAAGCTGGAGGAAGAGCGTCAGAATGCTGCCTCTGTGGTAGAAGACCGCCTGCTGAGCGCTTACAACCGTATCCGCAAAAACGTGCGTAACGGGCTGGCTGTGGTATCGGTGAAGCGTGACGCCTGCGGTGGCTGCTTTAACACGGTTCCGCCACAGCGCCAGGCTGATATCGCTGCACAGAAGAAAATCATCGTTTGCGAGCACTGCGGCCGCATCCTGGCGGGCGTTGAGCAGCGTGTGTACTAATTAGAATCAATCTTGAGCGAATACCGCTTTCATACAAACCAAAAAAGGATGGCTAAACCCCATCCTTTTTTTTTGCTGCCGGTTTTATGGTTGTTTTGCCATGCCCTGGCCGCCTCCCCTGCTTTGCCCCCGCCCCAAATGGCCGCTTACCAGGAGCTACTCAAACTGAGGGTTGAACCGGGCCGCGCCATGCTCAAGCAGCAGCCACAAAACAGTGCCACCGTATTGCTGCTTGCCAACTATGGCGACTTCCTGGAGCTGTGCGTGCAGCAGAATCAACTGAAGTATGAACAGCTTGTGGCGCTGCAGGAAGAGCGCCTAGAGAAGCTGGAAGCCTTGCCAATGGGCGTGTGGCGCGATTACGCCTTAGCCGAAGGGAAACTGCAGGTAGCAATGGCTAAACTATTATTTGGCAACCGTTTATCTGCTGCCTGGGACTTCCGAAAAGCTTATCTGCAGTACACCCGCAACGCGCAAGAGTACCCCGACTTTATCCCCAATAAGAAGAACCTCGGCGTGTTGCAGGTTCTGATCGGGTCTGTGCCAGACAAGTATAAATGGTTCCTGGGGATCATTGGCCTGCAGGGAAGCACAAAGCAAGGCATGGCGAATCTGAGGCAAGCGACTTCTCTGGAAAACCCCTTCCAGCTGGAGGCGCGCCTGCTGTACACGGTGCTTCTTCACCTGACAGACCCGAAGAGCAAAGAGCAGGCCTTACGGCAGGCGAAGGCCATGGCTAAAGATGAACCGGACAACCTGCTGCTCCAGTTCATGGCGATGCACCTGCTCAAAAAATCCCAAGCCAGCGAAGAGGCCCTGCAAGTATACCTGCACCGCCCTAAGGGCAATGGCTACCTTACGTTTCCGTACCTGCACCACATGGCCGCCGATCTCTACCTCTTCCGCGCAGACTTTGACAAATCCATACAGGAAAACCAGCGTTTTCTTGAACTGCACCATGGGCAACATTACCTGAAGTCCGCTAACTACAAGCTGCACCTGGCTTACGCCCTGAGCAACCATACACCACAGGCGCAATGGTTCTTACAGCAAATACCTAAAGCAGGCATTGAGGAAAGTGAGGAAGACAAATATGCCGCCAGGTATGCACTGAAACAGAAGCAGGAGCCGCTCGTAAAGCCGCTGATGCAGGCCCGCCTCCACTCCGACGGCGGGTATTACCAGCAGGCATTACAGGCCCTGCAGCGCCTGCAGCTCACGCAAGCCACTCCCACAGCGGTGCAGGCCGAGTACTACTACCGCAAGGCCCGCATCTACCAAGGCATTGACTCGCTGCAGCAGGCACTACCCTTGTACCAAAAAGCCATCAGCCTTTGCCAAGGCACAGATTTATACTTTGCCCCAAGCGCTGCCTTGCAATCTGGGTACATTTATCAGGAGCTGGGGTTGCCAGCGAAAGCAAAGCTCTGCTTTAAGCAGGCGCTAAGCTATAGGCAGCACGCGTATAAAAATAGTATAGACGCCAAGGCCAAGCTGGCACTGTCGACTTTATAGAGCATCATGCATAAAGAAGAGATACCGTACAGCGAGTTGCCAATTAGTGCAGCGGAGTTTCGGCTGAAGGCGCTGGCTTGGGCGGATGCCCACGTGCTGGCAGCCTACTATACTTCCAATAACATTGCTTACCCGCACGAGGGGTTTGAGGAGTTGCTGGCAGTGTCCAATAGAGAGGTGTTGCCCTTGCCAGAGGAAAATGCATACAAGAACCTGCGCCAGATTTTAAGGCAGCCAAACCCGCTGCTTTGCGGCTATCTGGGCTACGACCTGAAGAACCAGACCGAGAAACTAAGCAGCCATAACCATGACGGGCTTGGTTTCCCCCTGTTGACATTTTTCGTTCCGGAAGCATACTTATACTTTAATACCACAAGTATAAGTATCTATGATTATGAAGCCTATGCCCTAACAATTCTTAGCGCCATCCTGGCCACACCCACTCCTGCTCCCGCTGCCCCGGCAAGTATAATGCTAGAGCAACGGGTTACGAAGGAGCAGTACATCCGGCAAGTGGAGCAGATCCGGCAGCATATCTTGGAGGGAGATGTGTACGAACTCAATTACTGCATGGAGTTCTTTGCCGAGCAGGTGCAGTTACAGCCCCTCCCCCTCTACCTGGCCTTGAACGAGGCCTCTCCCACGCCATTCTCCGGCTACCTGAAGCTGCAGGACAAATACCTGCTCTGCGCCTCACCGGAGCGGTTCTTGAAAAAAGAAAATACTACATTAATCTCCCAGCCAATTAAAGGCACCATTCGCCGTGGCAACACCCCGGAAGAGGACCGTCAGCTCCAGCACCAGCTCCGAAACGATGAAAAAGAATTGGCTGAGAATATGATGATCGTGGACCTGGTTCGCAATGATTTGAGCCGCTCCTGCGCCACCGGAACCGTGCAGGTAGAAGAAATGTTCGGGATTTACGGCTTCAGGCAGGTGTCACAGATGATCTCTACCGTGGTAGGTACCTTAAGGCCGGAAAAGGACTTGGTGGATGCGCTAATAGGCGCTTTCCCGATGGGGAGCATGACCGGAGCCCCCAAGATCAGCGCCATGCAACTGATAGAGGAGCTGGAGAACACCAAGCGCGGGCTTTACTCGGGAGCCTTCGGCTACATCAAACCCAGTGGCGACTGCGATTTTAACGTTGTGATCCGGAGCATGCAGTATAATGCCAGCAGCGGCTACTTAAGCTTTATGGTTGGAAGCGCCATTACCTATGACTCTGACCCGGAGCGAGAGTATGAGGAATGCCTGTTGAAAGCAAAGGCTATGTTTAAGGTACTGGGAGTTTAGCAATATAGGGGCGATCAGTGTGCTTGCGTACGGATGGTCCTAAACCAATCCTGCTCTATACGATAGCATGTATTTTTTGCCGCCATATGATTTTGCTGAGCGTCAGCGGCTAACAGCCACATGCCCAACCGCCTGTTCCATACTTCAAAATTTACCAAGAGTCTCCTGCCATTCTGTCACGTTTTTGAATACATTATAGTATATTTGCAGCTACAATTGAGGTAATATGGATCCTATAGTAGATTTAGATTTTATAGATAACCGCACGCCGGAGCAAGCCGCCGCCTGCGATACCAAGGTTACAGAGGAGACAAACACAGGCAAAAGCCGCAAGCTTTACATCGAGAGCTATGGCTGCCAGATGAACTTCTCTGACAGTGAGATTGTGTCTTCGATCATGTTTGAGCAAGGCTTTGATACCACCTCTGACATTGAGCAGGCCGACCTTGTGTTCTTAAACACCTGCTCCATACGCGAGAAGGCCGAGCAAACGGTCCGTAACCGCCTGGGCCAGATCAACTACTATAAAAAGAAAAAGCCCGAGATGATGATCGGCATACTCGGCTGTATGGCCGAGCGCCTGAAGAAGTCCCTGCTGGAGGAAGAAAAGATCGTGGACCTGGTGGTGGGCCCGGATGCTTACCGCGACCTGCCGAACCTGATCAATGAAGTGGATGGGGGGCAGAAAGCTGTGAATGTGCTGCTTTCACGCGAGGAGACCTATGCCGACATCAACCCGATCCGCCTGAACAGCAACGGCGTGAGCGCCTTCATCTCCATCATGCGTGGCTGCGACAACATGTGCTCGTTCTGCGTGGTGCCGTTTACCCGTGGCCGTGAGCGCAGCCGCGATGCATACTCCATTGTGCGGGAGGCGGAGGCACTGGTGGCGCAAGGCTATAAGGAAGTAACGCTACTGGGCCAGAACGTGGACTCTTACAAATGGGCCGCAGCAGACGGAACGGAGTCTGTGAACTTTGCACAGCTGCTGGAAAAAGTGGCACTGGTGGATCCGAACCTGCGCGTGCGCTTCTCTACCTCCCACCCGAAAGATATCACGGATGAGGTGTTGTACACGATGAAGAAGTATGACAACATTTGTAAGTACATCCACCTGCCGGCACAAAGCGGCAACTCCCGCGTGCTGGAGCTGATGAACCGCACCTACGACCGTGCCTGGTACCTGAACCGCGTGGATGCCATCCGGAACATACTAGGGGAAGATTGCGGCATCTCTTCTGACATGATCGCCGGTTTCTGCTCAGAAACCGAGGAAGAGCACCAGGATACGCTGTCGCTGATGGATTATGTGCAGTACGACTATTCTTATATGTTCTTCTATTCTGAGCGCCCAGGCACATTGGCTGCCCGGAAACTGGAGGATGACGTGCCGCTGGAGGTAAAAAAACGCCGTCTGGCTGAAATCATTGAGAAGCAGCGTGAGACCTCGTTTGCACGAAACAAGCGCGACGTGGGCAAAGTGCACAAAGTGCTGGTGGAAGGCTTTTCCAAGAAATCCGAAGAGCAACTGAGCGGCCGCAACGACCAAAACAAAGTGGTGATCTTTGACAAAAAGCATTATAAGAAAGGCGACTACGTGAACGTTTTTGTACACGATTGCAGCGTAGGCACCTTGTTTGGCGAGGCGGTTGATTAGATTTGGAGATTTGGAAATGTGAAGGTTTGAAAATGCTAAAGTCTTCACATCACCTCATCTTCGAATTTCCAAATCTTTTAATCTTCAAATCTTGAAAATGCGCAATATCGATATCCAAAGTATAAAACAGCGCTTCGGCATCATCGGGAACTCGCCGCTGTTGAACCACGCCATACAGGTGGCGGCGCAGGTGGCCCCTACCGACATGACGGTGCTGATCACCGGGGAGAGCGGCAGCGGTAAGGAGTCTTTTTCCAAGATCATCCATCAGCTTAGCCCACGCAAGCATGGCCAGTTCATTGCCATCAACTGCGGCGCCATACCGGAAGGCACTATCGACTCGGAGTTGTTCGGGCACGAAAAAGGCTCTTTTACAGGTGCCCACGATACCCGCAAGGGGTATTTTGAGGTGACGGATGGCGGCACGATTTTCCTGGATGAGATTGGCGAGATGCCACTGGGCACACAGGCGCGCCTGCTGCGCGTACTGGAGAATGGCGAATTTATCAAAGTAGGCTCCTCTAAGGTACAGAAAACCGATGTGCGCGTCGTGGCCGCCACCAACGTGAACCTAATCAAGGCCGTTGAGAAAGGCACCTTCCGCGAGGACCTTTATTATCGCTTGAATACGGTTCCGATCACGGTTCCGTCCCTGCGCGAGCGCGGCGATGACATTCACCTGTTGTTCCGCAAATTTGCCGCAGATTTCTCAGAAAAATATAAGGTACAGGCCATACAGCTCACACCAGATGCCGTGCAGGAGTTGCAGGCATACCGCTGGCCAGGCAACATCCGCCAGCTAAAGAACATCGTGGAGCAGATTTCGGTGCTGGAGTACGATCGTGAAATAAGTGCAGAGGGACTCCGCCGCTACCTTCCCCGCGAAACCACTTCCTCGTTACCGGCCATCCAATCCAAGGAAGGCTCTCCGGAAGGGCCCATCTCTGAAAGGGACCTGCTTTATAAGGTGCTTTTTGACATGCGGCGCGATGTATCAGAGCTTAAAAAGCTGGTGTTTAACATGCTCACCCATCAGCCTGAGGACGAGGATTTGCTGCGCGAGCACAGGCACTTGTTCGAAAACATGGAGCAGCAGCAGTATAACGGCCGCTCCTACAAGCAGGAGCCGGTACCTAGCGAGCCTTATTACCTGCCGATCAAGCACAACCAGCCGCAGGAGTATGAAGAGGAGAAAGTAGAAGACATCCCGCACGAAACCGAGGAAGAAAGCTTATCTTTAGAAGACAAGGAGCGGGAGCTGATACTGAAGGCCCTGAAGAAACACAACAACAAGCGCAAGTACGCAGCCCAGGATTTGGGTATTTCGGAACGCACCCTGTACCGCAAATTAAAGCAGTATGACATTGAAGATTAGGACCCGCTTATTTGGCTGTATGCTGCTGTTGCTGCTACTTGTCAGTGGAGGCTGCGGCATTTACTCTTTTACCGGCACCAACCTTTCTCCGGATATTCGCACGATCTCTATCCAAAACATAGAGAACAGCACCGGAGAGGGACCTTCTAACCTGACGCAGGTGGTAACCGATAACATGAAAGACTACTACCGCCGCAACACCAACCTGACCATTGTGCAGGGCGAAGGTGACTTGCAAATAGCCGGTCAGATTGTTAGCTTTACTTACTCGCCTGCCGCCATTCAGCGCGAGGGGCAGCAGGACATTGCCGCGCTGAACCGCCTGACGCTGGGGGTGCAAATCCGCTATGCCAACGTGAAGCAGCCGGAGAAGGATTTTGAGCGAACATTCACCATCTCGCAGGATTTCCCGCAGAACGTGGACGTAACCCAACTCTCCACGGCTCAGATCGAGCAGCTTACGGAGCAACTAGTGGTAGATGTGTTCAATAAAACCGTGGCAGATTGGTAACGCCGTCTTTTACAGAAACTGAGTATGAATAAATCGGCTTTCCTAGAACTGATACAGCAAGCAGCCAGCATCACGGACCAGCAAACAGAGGAGCTGGAGAAGGTGGCCGCTACGTTTCCGTATTGCCAGACGGCGCACCTGCTACTGGCAAAATCAGCCTATGACAAGGGCAGCATGCTGTCTACGCAGCGCTTGCGCCGTGCCTCAGCCTACGCCACCAACCGCCAACTGCTAAAGCGCATCATTTATACTTCGCCGGTTGCGGCCCCTGTCTTTGACCCAACCGTTGTAGAGGAAACAAGTATAGCCCCGGCAGAAGAGCCAACCTCCCCCGCTCCACTTACAGTTCCCCTGGATCTCAGTAGAGATACAACACCTTTAACAGAAGAAGTTATACTTGGAGAGGAAGTAGAAGAGCCGGCCTTGCCAGATGCAACAACTTCTGTTGAAGCGGAGGAAGCGGAAACCGAAGAAGCTGTACCAGAACAACTGCAGCCGAGCATGGATGCAGAGCCTGAAGCAGAAGCAGAGGAGGCTCTGGAAGTTGATCTTAGTGCCGAGGAGACAGATGTGGTACAGGAAAGCACTGACACTTTCCCTTCGGATAAAGACATTCTGGAGCAGCCAATGGAGAAGCTGGACTCTGAACTTGCCCTGCTCCTGACCATCAAAAGCCTCAGCCCTTCTTTTACCGACCTGCTGGCTCAAAAGCCTGATGTAGAACCTGCGCAAGAACTACAGGAGCCTGCCGAAGAAGGCACAGCGCTGGCAACAGCCGACCAGGAGCCTCAGGAGGCGGCAGAGCCGCAGCAGGACGAGGCCCCGGAAGTATACCAGCCAAAAGATGAACTGGCAGACGTTATCGCGGCAGAAGCCGCCACAGCTGCAAGCCTATATTATAGTATAAATGGCCTTTTAGAGGACAACGGGGAGATAGCAGGAGATGCTCCTGCTTCCGAAGCCACAGCGGCCCCGGGAGAGACAGAGGTAACGTATGTCTTTGATGAGGTAGAGCAGATGTATCAGCAGGACGTGCTGGGCTACTGGATGGCCTCGAGCCGCATGGGCGAAGCGCTGCAGCTAAAAGAGGAAGGCGGGCTTGCCCGCCAAAAACCTGCGGCCTTCCATCCGGAGTTGATCCTGGAGTACAGCAAAACACACGAACTGGCTAAGGCAGAAGCGCCCGCCGCCCCGGCCCTGCACGAGCAGCAGGACATTATCGACCAGTTCCTGAAGATAAACCCAAGGCTTAAAGCGCTAAACAATATCAAGATGAAGCCGGAGCCGCAGGAAGACCTCTCTTTGAAGAGCACGAAAATAAAGCGCGGCATCGCCTCTGAGAGCCTAGCCAACATCTTTGTGAAGCAGGGGAAGGCAAAGAAAGCGGTTAAAATATATGAGCAACTCATTTTGAAATATCCGGAAAAAAAGAGTTACTTTGCTGAACAGATCGAAAAATTACAAAACCTAAGTTAACATGTATATCGCCCTTATCAGTGTCATTATTTTTATCTGCGTGCTGCTTATATTGGTTGTATTAGCTCAGAACCCGAAGGGTGGCGGCCTCTCAAGCCAGTTTGGCGGCAGCACCAGCCAGCTAATGGGCGTGAAACGCACCGGCGACCTGCTGGAGAAATTAACCTGGGGCTTCGCAATTGCCCTAGTTGTACTGACACTTGCCACACACATGATCGGAAGCTCTGGTGACGGAGCCGTAAGAAGCGTAAACGAAGAGCGCGCACGTCAGTCTCAGATGCCAGCTGCCCCAGCCGGAGCATTGCCAGGTGCTGACACAACAGCTGCCATTCCGGATGCCGGTGAGATACCTACTATGGTGGACACTGCCACGCAAGAATAACATATTCCCGTTATGGGTAAAAGCCGGTCCTCGTCAGGGCCGGCTTTTTTGTTTCCCTCCTCCTGCGCCCCAGCATGACAGATTTGCAAAAAAGTTCCGATCGGTGGCAGAAAGTGACAAACCTGGCAGAAAAAGAAGCGTTAGACACTGAAAAATTGGCTTAAAGTGGCACCTTCTGCGTATTGGCACAGGAAATGATAAGGCACAGGTGTTATTGCAGATTTCATAACAACAAAACATAACTAAATAACCAAAAACTATGTCAATCAACATCAAACCATTAGCAGACAGAGTAATCGTGGCTCCTGCTGCAGCAGAAGAAAAGACTAAGTCTGGTATCATTATTCCTGACACTGCTAAAGAAAAACCTCAGCGTGGTGAGGTGGTAGCCGTTGGCGAAGGCAAAGTATCGGAGCAAGGCGCCCTGATGAAGCCACAAGTAAGCGTTGGCGACACTGTGTTGTATGGCAAGTATGCCGGTACAGAGATCTCCATCGACGGTAACGATTACCTGATCATGCGTGAGTCTGACATCCTGGCTGTTCTTTAAGCTTATCCAAAATTTAAACCTAATCCATAAAATTTATAAACTATGGCTAAAAACATCACATTCGATACAGATGCTCGCCACAAGATTAAGTCTGGCGTAGACAAGTTGGCAAATGCCGTTAAGGTAACACTGGGCCCTAAAGGCCGCAACGTGATCATCGATAAGAAATTCGGTGCCCCTACCATCACCAAGGACGGTGTTTCTGTAGCGAAAGAGATCGAACTGAAAGACCCAATCGAGAACATGGGTGCCCAGTTGGTGAAAGAGGTTGCCTCTAAAACCGCTGACCAGGCTGGTGACGGTACTACTACGGCCACTGTGCTGGCACAGGCGATCTATACTGCCGGTATCAAGAACGTGGCTGCCGGTGCCAACCCAATGGACCTGAAGCGTGGTATCGACAAAGCTGTGGATGCTGTAGTAGCAAACCTGAAGTCTCAGTCTAAAACGATTGATAACTCTTCTGAGATCGCACAGGTAGGCACTATCTCTGCCAACAACGACCCAGAGATCGGTAAAATGATTGCCGACGCGATGGATAAAGTGGGTAAAGACGGTGTGATCACTGTGGAAGAGGCAAAAGGCACTGAAACGGAGGTAAAAACCGTTGAAGGTATGCAGTTTGACCGCGGTTACCTTTCTCCATACTTCGTAACGAACGCGGAGAAAATGGAGGCTGACTTCGACAATCCATTCATCCTGATCTACGATAAGAAAGTGTCTACCATGAAAGAACTGCTTCCGGTACTGGAGCAAGTGGTTCAGACAGGTAAAGGCCTTGTTATCATCGCGGAAGATGTGGACGGTGAGGCGCTTGCTACACTGGTAGTAAACAAACTGCGTGGCTCCCTGAAAATTGCTGCTGTAAAGGCCCCAGGCTTCGGCGACAGAAGAAAAGCTATGCTGGAGGATATCGCTATCCTGACTGGCGGCACAGTGATCTCGGAAGAGCGCGGCTATAAGCTGGAGAACGCTACCCTTGACTACTTAGGTCAGGCTGAGAAAGTGATCATCGACAAAGACAACACAACACTTGTTAACGGTGCCGGCACGAAAGACGATATCGTAGCGCGTATTAGCCAGATCAAGGCGCAGATGGAGACTACTACATCTGACTACGATAAAGAGAAACTACAAGAGCGTCTGGCTAAACTGTCTGGTGGTGTGGCTATCCTATATATCGGAGCTTCTACGGAGGTAGAGATGAAAGAGAAGAAAGACCGCGTGGATGACGCCCTGCATGCCACACGTGCTGCTGTGGAGGAAGGTATCGTAGCTGGTGGTGGCGTTGCCCTGATCCGTGCACTGGATGCCCTGAACAACGTTGACGTGTATAACGCAGATGAGCAGACAGGTGTAAGCATCATCAAGACTGCTCTGGAGGCTCCACTGAGAACAATCGTGGCTAACGCTGGCGGTGAAGGCTCGGTAGTAGTACAAGCTGTTCGCGAAGGCAAGTCTGACTACGGTTACAATGCCCGTGACGACAAATTCGAGAACATGTTTGCCGCCGGCATCATCGACCCTACAAAAGTTACGCGTCTAGCCCTGGAGAATGCGGCTTCTATCGCTGGCCTGCTCCTGACGACAGAATGCGTGGTTTCTGAGGATCCGGAAGAAGAAAAAGGTGCTCCAGCTATGCCAGGCGGCATGGGTGGCATGGGCGGCATGATGTAATCAGCCCCCGCACTAAAGTATAAAAGGCCTGAGCTTCACAGCTCAGGCCTTTTGCTTTGTACAAGTTTAAGTTGTTGAGCAGTAACTATACTTTACTCTACATCCTTGATGCGGATAGTGATATCATGCGGGGCTGTCTCGTCCCCACCAAAGTATGGGTAAAGTTGGTAGCCCTCTGCGGCTCCGGTACAGGCGCGCGGCATGCTTACCTCCTGGCCGTTCATCCTGAAAATATACTGGCCATCTTCCATACGCAACTCCAGCGGCACCTTCTGCCCTATTGGCACAGCGCCCAAAAGCTTGTAGTCCCACTTCTTATCCAAGTAAGTATAAGCTATCAACTCCAACCTGTTGTTGTACCAGCGCCAGCCAAAGCGGGCACTGTTGGTATGATGGCTGGTATTACAGTCCGATAGCCCATATAGTTTGTTGATATCCGCCTGGTTGTTGGCCTTGGCCGAAGTATAAATTGCGGTGCTATCGAACGTAACCTCGAAACGGATAAGGTGCGTGGTTCGCTTCCTGACGTTGTTCTTGTCAGAGTAGTGCGCTCCCTGTTTGATCGTGTAAACAGTTACAGGCTCCTCCTCTACCTTTGGGGCTACTTCCGCTACAGTATTACAGGCCGTAACAGAAAGGCCCAGCATGCACAGCCACAACAGCTGCCGCGCCCGAACAGAAAAAAACATTGGCTAAAAGTATAATTTGGCTAAAAGTTACATACTCTGGCAACAACACAAATTTACTGCTCCATGGTTCTCTGCCAAAGCATAAATCATAAGATAAGTCACAAAAAAAGCCCCTGATGAAAAGCATCAGGGGCCTGTTTAAAATCCTAATTCAATGATAAGGGTTAGCTAACCTCAGCCTCAAGCAACTGGCCGGTTTGTGCCTGCTCCTCATCCATTTTCTTGTCCTCCATGCCATGCGTCAGCTTATTGATACGCCTGGTCAGCACCATGAGTACGATTCCCAGGAAGATAGTGAAGCCCGCGATATACATGAATACTTCCAACTCGCCCAGGCGTACAGCCCATATACCGATCAGGGAGGCCAGTTTGTTAGCCAGGCCAGTTACGGCAAAGTATAAACCCATCATGGAAGCTACAATACGCTTCGGTGCCACTTTCGTGATGAAAGAAAGCGACACAGGCGATAGCGCCAGCTCACCGATAGTATGGAACATATAGGCAAACACCAGCCAGTGCAGCGACGAAAGCCCGTCAGGGGAAGAAGTACGCTGCAATGAGGCAAACACCATAAAGATGAAGCCAATACCCAGAATAGAGGTACCTAAGCCCATTTTAAAGATCGAAGGAAGGTTTATTCCTTTTCTTGCCAAAGCTACCCAGATAGCAGCCACAATACCTCCCAGCGTCAGGATAAAGAAGGAGTTAAGGCCCTGTAGCCATGCCGTAGGAATTTCCCAGCCAAAAACTACACGGTCAGTGTACTGCTGCGCAAACAGGTTCATGAGGCCACCCGCCTGCTCAAAGGAAGCCCAGAACACCAGTACAATGATGAAGGAGATCAGGATAACGATGATGCGGTCCCACTCATGCTTGGTGAAACCCATAAAGCCTGTGGCCTCGCGCTGGCCATCTTGCCCCTTGGTAAAGATTCTGTCCTCATCCTTAGCCGTGTCTTTCTCCAGGTTACCAACTCCGTGCAGGAATTTTCGGCCCCAGATAAACACGATTTGGCCTAACACCATACCAAAACCGGCAAGGCTAAAGCCATAATGCCAACCGTAAACTTCACCCACATATCCCACGATCAGGGAAGCCAGAAGGGCACCCAGGTTAATACCCATGTAGAAGATGGTAAAGCCAGAGTCGCGGCGGCTATCGCCCTCTCTGTACAGGCCACCCACCATGGTAGAGATATTTGGCTTAAGCAAGCCTGTACCTGCCACAATTAAGCACAAGGCCGTATAAAATGCCCATTCAGGCGGATAAGCCATCAGCAAGTGGCCGGCCACCAGCGTAAAGCCACCAATGATAACGGCCTTCTTCTGCCCCAGGAATTTGTCTGCCAGAATACCTCCCGGGATAGACATGAGGTAAACGAACATGGTGTATGTACCATACAGTTGCAGAGCCTGCTCATCCGTCCAGCCATACCCGCCCTTGGTGTTAGATACCAGGAACAGCACCAAAATGCCGCGCATGCCATAGTAGCTGAAGCGCTCCCACATTTCGGTAAAAAAAAGTACCATCAATCCTTTCGGATGACCGAACAGGGTACCTTGCTTCTCCATGAAACTTGGTGCCCTGCCTCCAGAGATATTCTGAGATGTTGACATAAATTGGTTGTTTCTGTTTATACGGTTTAGCGCATTCTAAAACTAAAAATACGACTCAGTAATGAGTTATACAAATTTGACGCCTCTCCTGTGTTACAGAAAAGTGAGTGGCGAATCATCAATGGTTTCCGTAACCGCTGTGCCCCCATGTCCTTTTTACGTTTGCGACTATGGTTTTAGCTCATTATCAAGGCAAAAGCAAGAACAACGCTGCCAAAACAATAGTATAACAATATAGACGCTCGGGCGACGCGCTTAATTAATCACCAAAACCGACCTAGAGGCGACAATTTTTATTCCCAGCGGCGTTCGAACTTGGGACGCCTTATCTCGTAGTAAGCGATAAAGGAATACCCTGCTGCTAAAGAAGCTAGCGCTCATCCCGATCAGTAACCAAGTTGCTATCAGCTAGTTAAATACTAAACAAACACTTCTTTTGCAGAAAGTTAAAAATTTGCGTGCTCTAAGAATTTGACGGTGCAAATATTTTACCAAATAAAAGACGTGAGTAACCACTTAAAAAGTGATTAGCTTCTATAGGAATATACTATTTTTTATACTTTTGTGTCATTGTTGCAGAAAACCTATCAATTCAATCAAACCCATACAATTTCAATGAAACAATCTGGAGATAAATCTAACGCAGTAGGTCTCGAGAGCATCGGCATTAAAGAGGCACAGGAAGTGCTTTGGAACCTGACTCCTGCTGAGTTGGTGGAGGAAGCCATCAAAAACGGCGAAGGAGTGCTGACAGACAATGGGGCGCTGATGTGCGATACCGGCAAGTTTACAGGCCGCTCGCCAAAAGATCGCTTTATTGTAAAGGACGCAAAAACAGCTGACTCTGTGTGGTGGGGGGATATCAACATCCCGTTCGACCAGGAGAAGTTCGACAGGCTGCATGCCAAGATGGTGGACTTCCTGAAGGATAAGAAGCTGTACGTGCGCGACGCCTACGCAGGTGCGCACCCGGACTACCGCCTGAACCTGCGCATCGTGAACACACAGGCTTGGCAGAACCTTTTCTGCAACAATATGTTCCTGCGCTTAACGAAAGACGAGATTCAAAACCACAGGCCTGAGTTCACCATCATCTGCGCCCCAGAGTTTGAGGCGGCCCCTGCTGAGGATGGAACGCGTCAGAGCAATTTCGCGATCATTAACTTCACCAAGAACATGATCTTAATCGGCGGCACAGGCTATGCCGGCGAAATGAAAAAAGGAATTTTTGGTGTGCTGAATTATATTCTCCCGCACGAGAAGAACACCCTGTCGATGCACTGCTCTGCCAACGTAGGCAAAGATGGCGACACAGCCATCTTCTTTGGGCTTTCAGGCACAGGCAAGACAACACTCTCTGCTGACCCGAACCGTGGATTGATCGGCGACGACGAGCATGGCTGGACAGCGGACAGTGTGTTTAACTTTGAGGGTGGCTGCTACGCCAAGGTAATCGACCTGACCAGGGAGAAAGAGCCGCAGATCTGGGACGCCATAAAGTTTGGTTCTATTGTGGAGAACACCCGCTTCTATCCTGGCACCCGCACCGTAGATTATACCAACAACGCTGTAACGGAAAACACCCGAACAGCCTATCCGATCAGCTACATCGATAACGCGATTGAGCCTTCAAGAGCTGACATTCCAAAAAACATCTTTTTTCTGACGGCGGATGCTTTTGGGGTGCTGCCTCCAATCTCCAAGCTGAACTCAAGCCAGGCTATGTACCACTTCATCTCCGGCTACACAGCCAAGGTGGCTGGCACTGAGGTGGGCGTGACGGAGCCGCAAACAACTTTCTCAGCCTGCTTTGGCGCGGCCTTCCTGCCGCTTCACCCAACCAAGTATGCCGAAATGCTGGGCAAGAAGATGCAGGAAAACAACGTGAACGTATGGTTGGTGAACACAGGTTGGACAGGTGGCCCTTACGGTGTAGGACACCGCATGAAATTGCCATATACCCGCGCCATGATTACGGCCGCCCTAAATGGGGAGCTAAACAACGTGCAGTACATCAAGCACCCTATTTTTGGTGTTGAAATGCCTTCCTCTTGCCCCAATGTTCCGGCTGAGATACTGAACCCGCGCAACACCTGGGCAAGCAAAGAGGAATACGATGCCAAGGCCACTGACCTTGCCTCTAAGTTTATCAGAAACTTCCAGAAATTTGCGGACTACGCAAATGATGAGATTCTGGCAGGCGCACCGCAGGTAGAAGTTACCATAGACTAAACAGGCTTTTTGAGCTTTTTCAAACAAAAGCCCTTCTGCTACATGCAGAAGGGCTTTTGTTTTAGTTTTAGCCACAGAATTACACCATCAGAAAATTCTTTTTTTCTATCAACAGTATACTTTGTTAAAACTTTACCTATTAATTCTTCCAAGTTAGTCTTATCGCCAATCCATATAATTAACTTCTCTTCACTCTCCTTTTCAAACTGCTCACTTAGATGATTTCTGAAGCCCTTTGTGATTTTCAAAGTGCCATATATGTTCCTAAAGTATAATATTTCGGGAAGGTTGGAGAAGGCAGTTTGATTATTTGTGTAATTAGGCAGCCAATTAGCAGATTGTAAATCACTTATAATTTCCGATTCATAAAAAGCTTGATCTGTTAGCCCTTCAACTCCAACATCAAACGATTGCTTTGAGTATGAATAGTAGCGGTTAAAATTATATATAGCTGTTACTCCAAAAAATAACAGCAAAGCCCCGATTCCCACCCTGCTTTTAACAGAAACTAGATGATCTGCTATACAAACTAATATGAGCAAGAAAGAAAAAAAGGCAGGGGAGGTTAATCTAGCATCTGGAAAATCACTTGACTGAAATAGCGAGGAGAAGAAGATTAAAAGAAGCGAAAGAACAGAGTTAATCAGTAATATCAAAAGCAGTGCTTTCTTTGCCTTATTTTGTTTAAAATTAAGATAGACAAAGTAACCAATGCCAGCTATTGCGATTCCCAATAGTATTATCGTCAATATTCCAGCATGAGGATGTTGTGGGTAGGGTAAAAACCATTCCCACACAGCTTTCGCAACCATTACAAGGGAATACTTTAGGTGAGCAAATTCCACTGTTCTACCCTCTCCTGTGAAGGTAGAGCTAATCAGGAAAT
The DNA here is from genome assembly GCF_029360645.1 of Pontibacter litorisediminis. Classification (GTDB taxonomy): domain Bacteria; phylum Bacteroidota; class Bacteroidia; order Cytophagales; family Hymenobacteraceae; genus Pontibacter; species Pontibacter litorisediminis. The sequence goes on from NZ_JARDUA010000001.1 coordinate 428,503, forward strand.
TTCTAATTAGCCACAGAAGAAGAGGAATACAGGAGAGAATACCGAACAACAAAGTCCTTTTTAGTTTGTTAAAAGCACTTTCATTTCCGTAAAAGAAAAGAATCAGACAACCTGTCGCAATATTTACAATACCAGCATACCTTACCAAGATGCTTAGTGCTGCCATTGTTATACAGAAAAAGAGCATGTACCTTCCCTGGCCTGTAAGATACCTATCCAAGCCAACAACAAACATGATTGTAAATAAAATAAAGTAGGTTTCAGTCCATAAATATGAAAAGGGGAAAAAAGTTGGTGGGGCTGTAATAAACAAGATTAGAGTGATGACAGAAAATAGCCTTGATTTTGTAAATTGATACGCCAATGTACCAATAATGCAGAGAACTGTGAAGTATACACCCACAACTTGGAGGCTATAAAAAAACAGTTTATTGTCAATTTGCAAAAAATGTGCTGTGGACAAAAAAATGCTGAATAATGGAGGCCAATCCGTGAAATAGGTGTCCCGATAGGGTAAAAAAAAGATACCTTCAGAATAAAAACTGTTTGCAGCTGCCCAATATGCTACTGAGTCATTAGACAAGCCAATCCCATAGGTAGAAACTGAAAGTGCCAATACGGCAGCTGCTAACAACGACATGGTAAAAACCTCTGAGGGACACCAACTATCTTTTAAAGCCATATTTTTGCAAGATTGACAAAATGTTAAGCAACTACATCAATTAGTAAAATTATGCATCTATTCTTTACTCCCGACATTTCAGGCGAAACTTATACATTAAGTGAAGAAGAGTCAAAGCATTGCACCCGCGTGCTGCGTCTGAGCCAGGGGGACACAGTTTACTTGGTGGATGGCGTTGGAGGCATGTATACCGCTATCATCCAGGATGCACACCAGAAACGCTGCCAGCTACAGGTTGTCGAAAAGCAGAAAGAGTATGGTAAGCTTCCTTATGTCTCGCACATCGCTGTGGCTCCCACTAAAAACCTGGACCGCATGGAGTGGTTTGTGGAGAAGGCGGTAGAGATTGGTGTGAGCGAGATCACGTTTTTGCTTTGCGAGCACTCGGAACGACGCAATCTGCGCCTGGATAGGCTAGAGAAAATAGCCATCAGCGCTATGAAGCAATCCAAGAAAGGCTACCTGCCCCTGCTACACGACATGACTTCTTTTCAACATTTTCTACAGCAGCCCCTTCCGAAGCAAACATTTATTGCTCATTTAGAAGATGATGCCACTAAAAGTATAAAGGATCACTACAAGTATGGAGAGCCGCACTGCATTTTAATCGGCCCCGAGGGCGACTTCTCCTCCTCTGAAATTGCTGCTGCCTATGAGGCTGGTATTAGGCCCGTCACGCTGGGCCAAAGCAGGCTCCGCACCGAGACTGCTGCCCTAGTAGCTTGCCATACCCTAAACATACTCCACGATATCTTTGAAACGTTGTAGAAGTATACTCTTTGCCTATGAAACGACTGCTGCTTTTCCTGCTGATTGTGTGGCTAGCCCCCACCGCAAGTATAGCCCAAACCCAAAGCTTTAAAATAGCCAAGCTTAAGTATGGCGGCGGCGGCGATTGGTACGCCAATAAAACTTCGCTGCCTAACTTAATCAGGTTCTGCAACCAGAACTTGAACATGAACATCGCTAGCGAGGAAGAGACTGTGGAAGTAGGGAGCCCGGAGCTGTTTTCTTATCCTTTCGTGCACATGACGGGCCATGGAAACGTTGTTTTTTCAGATGCCGAGGCTCAAAACCTGCGGAATTACCTGCTCAGCGGCGGCTTTCTTCACATTGATGACAACTATGGCCTTGATCAGTATATCCGCAAGGAAATGAAGAAGGTTTTTCCAGAGCATGAGTTCGTGGAGCTCCCCTTTGATCATCCGATCTATAGGCAGAAGTACAGCTTTCCGAGAGGCTTGCCAAAAGTGCACGAGCATGACAACAAGCCGCCACGAGGATTTGGGATAATACACGAGGGACGCCTGGTGTGCTTTTATTCGTATGAAACAGACTTGGGGAATGGCTGGGAAGACCAGGAGATATACAACGACCCGGAGCCAATACGGCAGCAGGCATTACGCATGGGCGCCAACATACTCACTTTCGCCCTGACGCAGGAGTAAACTTGCCACTTGATTTTGATATTGTCTAGCACAAGGCAATGCGAAGGCTGTTTTGCTTTCCTGCTCAGATTCATAACGCTAGAAACTAACTTCGTCTAGGCTTGGCTCGATCACAAACCCACACCTCCAGGACTAATTATACTTTCGGTTAAAGATCTCGGTCAGAATGATGGCCTCGCGGGCAGAGGCAGGGTTGCGCAGCATTTCTGCATAGCGGCTGGTGTTTATAGGGTGCTGTTGCGCATAGGGTTTGAACACGTCCTGCCTGCGCAACTTAGCCTGTTTGGCAGCTTCTATGGCCTCTGCCTTCTTCTCCCAGGATAACACTTTCGGAGATATGTTTTCATAACTTCTATACTTGGGTGCCGTCTCTGCAACAGGGGGCATTAGGGGCTGCACCTGTTCACGCGTACGCTCTTTAGCCTGCTGCACCACCTCCTGCCCCTTCCGCCGTGCTTCATTCATTTTAGGCTGCAGCTCCCGCAGTATGTCTTCAAATGAAGTAACCGGTGTCGAAGTCTGCTGTCGTGGCCTTCGGCTTTCTACATCTACGTCCTCATCCTCACCACCTTTAAAGGCTTTGCGCCACTGGGTTAGCAGAAAATAAGCTACTGCGGCCAGAATGTATATTATGATTTTAAAATCGTCCATGGTATCAGCGTCTTAACCAAAGATAGCAAAATATATACATCATTTTATGGCTTATAATCATTAATTATACCTTTACAAGAGGTGTAGGATTGAAAATTCATCTTATTTTTGAAGATAGAACATAGAGTTTCCGCAACACGCGAATGCAAGTTTCAAAATTAGAGATTAAAGGGTTCAAAAGTTTTGGCGACCGCGTCGTCATTAACTTCGACAACGGGATTACAGGTATTGTGGGGCCGAACGGCTGTGGCAAATCCAACATTGTGGACGCCATACGCTGGGTACTGGGCGAGCAGAAGACCCGCAACCTGCGCTCCGACAAGATGGAGAACGTTATCTTTAACGGCTCCAAAACCCGCAAGCCGGTGCAGATGGCCGAAGTGTCTATCACCTTCGACAATAACAAAGGCATCCTGCCGACGGAGTACTCACAGGTGACCGTGACTCGCAAATACTACCGCTCCGGTGAGAGCGAGTACATGCTGAACGGAGTGACCTGCCGATTAAAAGATATCAATGAGCTTTTCCTGGATACAGGCATCGGCTCTGACAGCTATGCCATCATTGAGCTGAAAATGGTGGACGAGATCCTCAACGACAAGGAAAACTCTCGCCGCTTGCTGTTTGAGGAGGCTGCCGGTATCTCTAAATTCCGGGTGCGCAAAAAGCAGACGCTGAAGAAGCTGGAGGAAACGGATGCCGACCTGGAGCGCGTGGAGGACTTGCTGCACGAGATCGGCAAGAACATGAAGACGCTGGAACGACAGGCAAAACAGGCAGTTAAGTACTTCAACTTAAAAGATGACTACAAGAAGCACAGCCTGGAGTTTGCCCGCCGTAACATTGCCCAGTACCAGCAAACACTGGAGCGCCTGGAGCAGGACGTGCAGCAGGAAACAAACCTCAAGGAAAACTACATTGCAGTCGTAACAGAGGCCGAAGACGCCATTGCCGGCCAAAAGGAGGAGCTGAACGAGACGCAGGAAAGGCTGTCGGAGATGCAGCGCACCATGCAGGTACAAACTGCCAAACTGCGTCAGCTGGAAAACGACATTAAGCTTAAATCCGAGCGCAGCACCTACCTGAAAGAGCGCCTGCAGCAGTTACGCCAGCAGATTAGCCAGGATACGGCCAACGTGGAGCATACGCAGGAAAGTATACTGGAGCTGCGCGATGAACTGATGACGGTGCAGGATAGCTTTGCCGAGGCGGAAGAGCAGGTTGCCACCATGAAAGAGCAGCTGCAGGAGGCCAATGAGCAGAAGGCAGAGCTGCAGGAGGCTTATCAGGACCTGGTGCAGCAGCAGAAAACTAAGCAGAACGAAGTATACCAGCTGAGTAAGTCGCTGGAGATAAGCCAGGTACAGATTCAGAACATTAATCAGGAACTGGAGCGCCTACAGCAGCAGCAGCTTACCGCCGATGAAGATGGCCGTGTGCTGCAGGAGCAATTGCAGGAGGCGCAGCAGGTGCTGGAGGAGCGCACTTCGGAGATGGTGCGCCTGCAGGCAAAGGAAGAAACGCTGCAGCAAAGCATAGAGGCTACGGAGGCTAATATTATTGACCTGAAGGGGCAGCTGGTAGAGCTGAACCGCACCCTTGATTCCAAGCAGAACCAGTATAACCTCACCAAGTCTCTGGTAGAGAACATGGAGGGTTTTCCGGAGGCGATCAAGTTCCTGAGCAAGTCAGAGAGTTGGGCCAAGCCGGCTCCTCTCCTATCCGATATCCTGGTTTGCAAAGCTGATTACAAGCCGCTTATAGAGAGTTATCTGGAGCAGTACATGAACTACTTTGTAGTGGATGAGCTGCAGGATGCCATAGATGCCATTGCGCTTCTGAAAGAGGAAAACAAAGGCCGGGCTAACTTCATTGTGCTGTCGGAGATCGAGGACCTGGAGCCCACCGCCACCTTTAGCGAAGGCTGCCTGGAGGCAGCTTACGAAATGGTGTCAGCTGATAAAAAGTACGGTAACCTGCTCAAGTACATGCTCCGCAACGTCTACATCACCGATGATGCGGAGGAAGAGCTGTACGGCCATGAGTACAAGACGATCATACTGAAAGATGGCAGCGCTATTCGTAAGCCGCTAAGCCTGACGGGTGGCTCTGTGGGCGTGTTTGACGGCAACCGCCTCGGCCGCAAGCAGAACCTGGAGAAGCTGGCTGAGGAAGTGGCCGAACTGCAGGAACAAGTGGAGCTGCTGCAGAGCCGTATTAACACACAGAATCAGATCCTCCAGAACCACAGAAACGACTCCGAGAAGGAAACGATAAAAGGGCTGGAGAAAGAGGTGAGCAAGCTACAGCAGGACCTGCTCACCGTGCGTATCAAACATGAGCAGCACCAGCAGAACATCCGCAACTTCGACCAGAAGCGGGATGAGCTACACGAGCGCCTCTTAGAGCTGCGCGAGCAAAGTATGGAGGTGTCGCCGCAGGCCGAGGCAGATATGAAAGAGCTGCAGCGCCTGGAGGAGGAAATGGCCGTGTATACTGCTAACCTGGAGCGCCAGCAGGAGCAAATCTCCGTGATTTCCGGCAGGTATAACCAGGAGAACATCCAATACCACCAACTCAAGAACCGCTTCGCCAGCCTGCAGCAGGAAATTAGCTATAAGCAGAAGTCGGTGGAGACAAACCAGGAGCGCATTGAGGGGCTGAAGCAGGAACTGGTAAAATCGGAGCAGGAAATAACAGAGGCAGAAGCGTTTATACTTGAGAACCAGGAAGTGGTGGAAAGTATGAACGAGGCCCGCCGTGAGTATGGCGAGCAACTGGAAGAGATCGAAAAGGAATACTTTACGCTACGCGGTGACCTGGATGAGAAAGAGAAAAGCATCCGCGAGATGCAGCGCAAGCGCCAGAACTCCGATGAGCTCCTGATGCGCATGCAGCAGGCCAAAACGGATACACAGCTGAAGCTGGTGGCTATTAAAGAGCGACTGGCGGCAGAATTTAACATCTCAGATGAAGATTTTGCCAGCCCTGTACCGGAAGAAGAACTGCTGATCCCATTGTCAAATGAGGAGCTGAGCCAACATATTGCCACAGTTAGATCTCAACTGGATAAAATGGGGCCGGTTAACGCAATGGCCGCTGAGGCCTATGCCGAGATCGAGGAGCGCGAAAAGTTCATCACTGAGCAGCGCAACGACCTGGTAAACGCCAAGAACTCCCTCATCGACACGATCAATGAGATAGACACGGTAGCGAAAGAGAAATTTATGGACTCTTTCAATCAGATCAAGGACAACTTTAAACACGTGTTCCGCAGCCTGTTTACAGAGGAGGACAACTGCGACTTGGTTATCTCTGACCCGAAAAATCCGCTGGAGGCAAAGATAGAGATCATGGCACAACCAAAAGGCAAACGCCCGCTCACCATCAACCAGTTGTCTGGTGGGGAGAAAACGTTGACGGCCATTTCACTTCTGTTTGCCATCTACCTGCTGAAACCAGCTCCGTTCTGTATTTTCGACGAGGTGGATGCGCCGCTGGATGATGCCAATATTGACAAGTTCAACAACATCATCCGAAAGTTCTCAAACGATTCGCAGTTCATCGTTGTAACGCATAACAAGCGTACCATGTCCTCTACTGACGTGATGTACGGCATCACGATGATTGAGGCTGGTATTTCTCGTGTCATACCGGTTGACCTGCGCCAAATCGCTTAAAGGTGTATTAAGAGTAAAACAGGAAGGGCCGCTTTTTCTTAGCGGCCCTTCCTGTTTTTAGATATAGTCTGAGAACAAAAAATGAGAACAAAAAAACAGCTCCTACCTTACCCCCTGCTCCGGATACTTAGCGGTTTTGGTACGGTAAAACGCCATTATCTTTTCGATGTCAGCTTCTACATCACCTGATGGTATAATGGTGGGGCCAATACCAGCTTCTTTCTTAGCATAGTCCAGGTAGCCGAGCACAATCGGCACGTTTGCGCCTAGCGCCACATAGTAAAAGCCTCTACGCCACCGTGGTTGGTATTTTCTTGTACCTTCTGGGGTTACCATCACACACATGTCACCAGGTGTTTCTTCAAAGATACGGATCATGGCGTCTACCATACGTGTGTTCCGGGAGCGATCAATAGGAAGTGCACCCATGGCCTTTAAGATGGGCCCAAAGGGAAACTTCATGAATTCTTTCTTAATCGTATACTTGATGGGAGCCTCCATCAGGTAAAAAGCGGCACGGGCGTACACAAAATCCCAGTTGCTTGTATGTGGTGCAGCAACCATTACGCATCGGCGGTCTTGCGGCGCCAGGGTGCCATTCAACTTCCAGCCGGTTGCCTTGAAGAACAGCTTCGAAATAATCTTTCCGATCATCTACAGTTAAGGGTGTATAAAGTAAAAAAGTAGGCTATAGTATAAACTAGCCTACTTTATAGGGTAAAACGTGGATGTATAGTTACGCACTTCCGCGCTGTTTTACAAGGCCTCCTTTATAATTTGAGACGTTCTTCTTAGCAAATAGGCCTGTATGCCCACTCCTATCATCGGGCCAAAAGACACGTTAGCGTCATTTCCCTGCCACTCGCGCGTATAACGGAAAGACAGCATCGGTTCAACAGCTATTTTCTCATTCACAAAAATAGCATAGCCTACCCCCAATGTCCCCTGGGCAATATCAGTTTTATCGCCAGTAGAAAAGTTTAGCAGACCGCCTTTAAGGTTTAGCTCCCCGAAGATGCCATTGTCCAAGTAATAGCGCGTAAAAGGCCCCCCCAGCAAGTATGTTCGCCTAAATGTTTGCTTGGCCCCTTCCACTGATACAATGTAGCTCTCATGGCTCATACCTAAGTCTATGCCAATGGCTAAATCATGTATCAGGAAGTACCCGCCCTTAAAATTCAAGTTGGCTAAAATGTTGGTGCCTTCTTCCGGGCCGAGCGGCTGGTTCAGCTCCCGTGTAGTTTTCTGAATAGCGGCATCCAGATTACCGCCGATCATTACAGAGCCGTGCTTCACCTTGGCTTTCCACATGAAGCTTTTGTTTTCCTGTGCCACAGCGGCAGCAGAAATCAAAAACAATACTACTAAAGCTTTTAAAATTTTCATGGTCTTCCTCAACTCTATCCTCCCTTTACGTCAAAACCATTAAAAGATATACATTAAATGATATTTATTATGTTATATTTTTTAATTATTATTTACTAACCTCCTGATATAGCGCTCCATATGCATGGCATAGCGGTACCCAACATCAAAAATCTCATCCGCTTTTCGGAAGCTGGTAAGCCGGTATGACTTTAGCTCCTGCGGCTCCAGGTAAAGATCGCACTGGTTTAGGCGCAGTTTAACATTATTGTTGATGGCCAGCATTACGGTGCGCTCTATCATACCGGTGAGGGATGTAATCTTTACCTGATGATTAATAGGGTTCACATGCACCGCAATCTTCACATCACAGTTGTTATACAACGGCTCTATAGGAAGATTATTGAGCAGCCCCCCATCGCTCAGTGTTTTCCCGTTATAGATGATGGGCTGGTAAAGTATGGGAACGGCTGAGGAGGCAAGCAATGGCTTGATCACCTCTCCGGAAGAGAAATAAGCCGTCACTCCTTCGTTCATCTCTGTAGCACTGACCACCACAGGTATCTTCAGATCCTCAAACCTTAACGTAGCCCCAAGGTACTTCTGGTACAGTTTCTCAACCTCCTCCAGATGCAGCAGGCCTCTCTTCCCGAAAACCGGCCGCATGACATGGAATACACTTAGTTCTTTGATCAGTCTCAGGATCTCGTCGGGAGTATAGCCATAGCCGTATAGCACACCGGCAATGGCACCGGAACTCACACCTGAGATCATGCTGATCTTCACCCCTTGCTCGTCCAAGGCCTTGAGCACACCTAAGTGCGCAATGCCCCTGGCGCCGCCTCCTGACAAGGCTACCCCAACCCGCATCCTAAAGATCTGAGAGGCTGAATGTTTCTTTTAGGCGAACGCCCTTCTCGGTGTGCTGCACCGTACAGCATTGGTTTACGGCATCGTGCTCAAAAAACAGCACCAAATCCTCTTCCGCGGCCCTGTTCAGGAAAAGACCCTTCTCGTCCAGCGTCAGGAGCGGGCGGGTGTCGTATCCCATCACGTAGGGCAGCGGGATATGCCCTACTGAAGGCAACAGGTCAGCCATATAGGCAATTTTGCGCCCCTTATAGTCTATGATAGGCACCATCATCTTATCGGTGTGCCCATCAGCATAAAAGATCTCAAACTGCGGAAAAGGAGAAGGCGCATTAGGATCGACAAATTTAAGGTGCCCGCTCTCCTGCATAGGCATTATATTCTCTTTGAGGAAAGAAGCTTTCTCACGGGCATTGGGCTTGGTTGCCCACTCCCAGTGTGCGGCATTAGACCAGTAGGTGGCATTTGGGAATACGAGCTCCAGAGCCCCGTCCTGGTTTCTATACTTCACGCCGCCCCCGCAGTGGTCGAAATGCAGGTGCGTCAGGAACATATCTGTAACATCCTCGGGCGAGAAACCGGCAGCTTTAAGAGACCCTAATAACGTAGCGTCGCCATGCAGGTAGTAATGGCTGAAGAATTTTGCGTCCTGCTTGTCGCCAATGCCATTGTCTATCAGAATCAGCCTGTCCCCATCCTCAATCAGCAAGCAACGCATGGCCCAGGTACAAAGGTTGTTCTCGTCAGCCGGGTTTGTCCTTTGCCAAAGCGTTTTGGGCACCACCCCGAACATGGCGCCGCCGTCCAGCTTAAAAAGTCCAGTTTCAATAACGTGTAGTTTCATGTTGCTCTTGCTTTGAGGATAATCCGTTTTGATGATATACTATCGTAAACGGGGTAAAAAGAAAAATGAATTAGGGTAAAGAACATATGGTCTCGCCCCTAATTCATTCAGGTATTTGGATGGTGCATGACTTAAGCTTCCAGCACCACTCCCATGTTAGAGAACTTCTCGATGCGTTCCATGATACGTTCTTCAGGGTCCATGGTTCCAAGCTCGTCCAGTAATCGGATGATTTCTTTCTTCAGGGTAGCCATCATCTTGTTCGGGTCCAGGTGAGCGCCTCCAAGTGGCTCTTTGATGATGCCGTCGATCAGTTTGTTCTGCAGCATGTCTTTAGCCGTGAGTTTTAGCGCCTCAGCAGCTTGCTCCTTATAGTTCCAGCTGCGCCAAAGTATGGAAGAGCACGACTCCGGGGAGATTACGGAGTACCAGGTGTTCTCCAGCATCATCACGCGGTCGCCGATGGCAATGCCCAAGGCACCACCCGAGGCTCCCTCACCAATGATGATACAGATGACCGGCACCTTCAGCATAAACATTTCTTTCAGGTTGCGCGCAATTGCCTCCCCCTGGCCACGTTCCTCAGCCTCCAGACCAGGAAAAGCGCCCGGCGTATCGATAAAGGTAACGATCGGCTTGTTGAACTTCTCAGCCATCTTCATCAGGCGCAGCGCCTTTCGGTAGCCCTCCGGGTTAGCCATCCCAAAGTTGCGTAACTGCCGCTGCTTGGTGTTGCGGCCCTTCTGCTGGCCAATGAACATCACACTGTGGCCTTCCAGCTCACCAAAGCCACCTACCATGGCTTTGTCATCACTTACAGTGCGGTCGCCGTGCAGCTCCACGAACTTATCTGTGATACCGTGGATATAGTCTAACGTGTAAGGTCTGTCGGGGTGGCGCGAGAGCTGCACGCGCTGCCAACGGGTTAGGTTGGCATATGTCTCTTTCTTTAGTGTCTTGATTTTCTCTTCCAGCGCCTTCACTGCCTCCGATACATCAACCTGGCTCTCGTTAGCCAGCTTTTTCATCTCCTGCAGTTTGCCCTCCAGGGCGGCAATGGGTTGTTCGAAATCTAAAAGCATAAGTTCGTAGCTTGTGTTTAGTACCACAAATTTAAGGTTTTTGGCCAATGCACGTAACACAAGTATGAATTTATACTTGCCTTAAAAAATAATTCACCTGTAAATGAAGCTGTTTGCTGTTTCAAGCTAAAATATAGGGCTAAAATGATGCTGAGGATTTGCACATTTAAATCCGGGAATATACCTTTGCATCACTTTAACACGAAAAGTTAAGGAAAAGACAAACGGTCTGGTAGTTCAGTTGGTTAGAATGCCGCCCTGTCACGGCGGAGGTCGCGGGTTCGAGTCCCGTCCAGACCGCAGATTAAACCCTGCGGTTAGTAAAAGGAGCAAGAGGCTCCGTAGCATCAAAAGTATTGGTCTGGTAGTTCAGTTGGTTAGAATGCCGCCCTGTCACGGCGGAGGTCGCGGGTTCGAGTCCCGTCCAGACCGCAGATTAAACCCTGCGGTTAGTAAAAGGAGCAAGAGGCTCCGTAGCATCAAAAGTATTGGTCTGGTAGTTCAGTTGGTTAGAATGCCGCCCTGTCACGGCGGAGGTCGCGGGTTCGAGTCCCGTCCAGACCGCTCTTAAAAGAGCCTGTGTGTGAACGCAGGCTCTTTTTTTGTGCCCATCAAACTCCTATCATGGTATACCAAAAAAGTATGAAAGGCCGGCTGAGCGAACTCAACCGGCCTTTCATACTTTTTTGGTATACTTATACTTTCTACTGAAGCTCGTGGTAATTATATACTTTATGCCCTCCCTCAACCAGGTAGCTGTCACGCTTGAAAAGCTCGATGTCTGACTCCATCATATCCTTCACCAGGGCAGGCAGGTCATACTTTGGCGTCCAGCCTAATTTCTCTTTAGCTTTTGTCGCGTCACCGATCAGCAGGTCCACTTCTGTTGGTCGGAAATAGTTAGGATCAACGCACACCACCTCACGGCCCAGTTCGAGCTGGTAATCTGGATTGCTGCAGGCAGCCACATAACCTTTCTCCTCCACTCCTTCTCCTTTGAACTCGATCTCGATGCCCAGCTCTGCAAATGACATTCTCACAAAGTCTCGCACGGTGGTGGTAACTCCTGTAGCAATAACGTAATCCTCCGGCTGGTCCTGCTGCAGGATGCGCCACATGGCCTCCACGTAATCTTTGGCATGGCCCCAGTCGCGCTTGGCATCCAGGTTGCCTAGGTATAGCTTTTCCTGTAGCCCCATACCAATACGGGCAGCAGCACGCGTAATCTTACGTGTCACGAACGTCTCTCCTCTAAGCGGCGATTCGTGGTTGAACAGGATACCGTTGCAGGCGTACATGCCGTAGGCCTCGCGGTAGTTAACAGTAATCCAATAGCCGTACAGTTTGGCCACCGCGTAAGGAGAACGCGGGTAGAACGGCGTGGTCTCTGACTGCGGCACCGCCTGCACCAGGCCGTAAAGCTCCGAGGTGGAGGCCTGGTATACTTTCGTCTTCTGGGTTAAACCAAGAATGCGTATCGCCTCTAAAATGCGCAGGGTACCAAGGCCGTCGGCATTAGCCGTATACTCCGGCGTATCAAAGCTCACCTTCACATGGCTCATTGCCGCCAGATTATAAATTTCATCCGGCTGCGTCTCCTGGATGATACGGATCAGGTTTGTGGAGTCTGTCAGGTCGCCATAGTGCAGCTTGAAGTTGATGTTCTTCTCGTGCGGGTCCTGGTATAGATGGTCAATACGGTCTGTATTAAAGCTAGAGCTACGGCGCTTAATGCCGTGCACTTTATATCCTTTGCTTAGAAGTAACTCCGCCAGGTATGCTCCATCCTGACCGGTTACACCGGTAATAAGGGCAGTTTTCATTATATGTAAAGGGTTTGTAATAAGTATAGTGAAGTATGATAGTAAACGGGTATATATACTATACTTCTACAATTTTGTTTTTGAAATCTTCGTACGCTAGCGCAATTCCTTCTTCCAAGGAGGTAGAATGCTTAAAGCCAATCGAATGCAATTTAGATACATCCATCAGCTTTCGGGGAGTACCGTCAGGCTTAGAGGTGTCGAACTCCAGTTCCCCCTCAAATTCTACAACTTCTTTCACCAGCATCGCTAAGTCTTTGATGGTAATATCCTCGCCGGTTCCGATGTTCACGAGCTCACGCCCATTGTAGTGCTCCATCAGGTAAAAGCAGGCATCGGCCAGGTCATCGGCAAAAAGGAACTCGCGGCGCGGGCTTCCTGTGCCCCATACAGTTACTGCAGCAGCCCCACTCTCCTTCGCCTCATGAAACTTACGGATCAGGGCCGGCAGCACATGAGAGTTGTTCAGGTCGTAGTTGTCATTATAGCCGTACAGGTTTGTAGGCATCACGCTGATAAAGTTGCAGCCGTACTGGTCGCGGTAAGCCTCGCAAAGCTTGATGCCTGCTATTTTGGCAATAGCGTAAGGCTCATTCGTCGGCTCCAGCGCACCTGTCAGCAAGTACTCCTCCTTTAAGGGTTGCGGTGCCAGTTTGGGGTAAATGCAGGAAGAGCCCAGGAACATGAGCTTCTCCACTCCATGCGTGTAAGCCGCATGAATAATGTTGGCCTCGATCATGAGGTTATCATAGAGAAACTCCGCCCTGTAGGTGTTATTCGCCTGAATGCCCCCTACTTTGGCGGCAGCTAGAAAGACATACTCCGGCTGCTCCTCCTCAAAAAAGCCATCTACAGCCTGCTGGTTTCTTAAGTCCAGTTCTTTGGAAGTTCGGGTGATGATGTTGTTGAAGCCCTCCTGCTGGAGCTTGCGTACGATAGCAGAGCCAACCATGCCTCTGTGGCCAGCCACGTAGATTTTAGAATCTTTATGCATATAATATACTAACGGTAGGTAAGTAAACGAAAAAGGGGAATTACCCCCTTATTCGTTTCCACAAAGACTTTGTTTCGTTATCTTCAGCATAATAGCCATAACCGTAGCCATACCCATAACCATAGCCATAATTTAGCTTCTTGTAGTCCACGTCGTTAAAAAGCACGGCCGTATTGCGGATTTTCCCAGATTCTACCTGCAGCTGTAAATTTTTAAGGAAGTCCTTGATCGTATAATCCTGCCGCACCATGAACACGTTGGCATCCGCAACCTGCATCAACTCCAATCCATCTGAAAGTATGCCAACTGGCGGAGTATCCATAATAATGTAATCAAACCGTCTCTTCAACTCTGCAACAAGGTCTTTCATGCGGTTGCTGAGCAGGAGTTCGGATGGGTTAGGAGGAATATCACCGGAAGGCAGCACATACAGGCTCTCCTGAATTGTAGTGTTGATCACCTCATCCAACGCCACATGACCAGCCAAGTAATTGCTCAGGCCAGTGCTGCTGGTAACCCCTAGATCAGAGTTGTTGTTAGGCTTGCGCATATCGGCATTCACCAAAAGGGTGCGCTCTCCCGAGATAGAAATGATGTAGGCCAGGTTTTTGGCCGAGAAAGTCTTTCCCTCCCCACTAATAGAGGAGGTGATCACGATGATTTTGCCTCCCTCTGTTGCCTCGTCTGCAACACCGGTCATGTAACGCAGGTTAGAGCGAACCGTGCGGAAAGCTTCTGCCAGCGCCGATTTCGGGCTCATGTTTGCCAGAAGGTTGTCCTCCTTTTTATTATGCCCAACAAGACCCAGCAAGGGAAGCTCGGTGAATTTCCCGATATCCTCCACTGTGTGTATCTTGTTGTTCATCAGCTCCTTCAAAAATATGAAGGCAAAGGGAAGGCCAAGCCCAATGGCAAGCGCAATACCATAGTTACGCAGCGGCAAAGGAGCCGTCTGCTTACTGATTGAGGCTTCTTTCAATATGGTGACATCAGATGTATTCGCAGCTTTAGCGATGCCGGCCTCTGCCCTTTTCTCCATCAAAAAGACATAAAGATTCTCACTCAGACTGTAAAGCCTTTGAATGTTAATCAACTGCCTCTCCGAGGATGGCAGTTTCTGCATCTCCGCTGATGCCGCATTAATCCGTTGGTCAAGGTTACGAAGGGCGATTTGGTTGGCGTCTTTCAGGCTGTTCAGGTTTTCCAGTAAAGAAGCCCTTACTTCATTTAGCTGCTGGCGCTTCAGCTTTATAGTTGGGTTCTGCTGCCCCTGCCCAGTTGAAGCAACACTTAACTCTGTTTGAAGGGTAACCAGTTGTGAAACCAGTGCATTCAGTACTGGGTCACTGACACCCAATGTGGCAGGGGCCTGGATTAACTCTTCCGGATTCTCTTTGCTTAAGTAATTTGAGAGGTAGTCATAATAACGGGCTGTAAGCAGAAGTTCAGCTTTCCGCTGCTCCAATGCCTGCAACTCCCCTGAAACTTTTGCCCCGACCGCACTGAGGTCCATCGCCGAATTACGCTTTTTGAATTCCTCCAGCCTAGATTCGATGAAGTATAACGAGTCACTTATCTGTTGTAACTGCAGGTCAATGAAGTTCAATGTACCTACTGCTTTGGCATTCTTGATGTCCAGGTTGTACTGCCGGTATGTCTCCATATGGGCGTTGAGGTAATCAATGTCCTTTTTGGGAGTGGTACCTGCCACAGTCATCACAAGCGCAGACGCATCACCACCATAGGGAGACACAGCAAGATTAGAGGCATACTGCTTAGCTAGGTTATCAAGGTCATTGATGGTGAACATGACCTCGTTCCCGCTGAATGGCTCAGGCTTAAGCAGTTCTATAGTAAAAGCGAAACCATCTATAAGGTAAGACTGTCCAAACTTATAGCTCTTATCAGCAACTTTCGCATTCCAGGTAAGATTTTCTGAGGACAAGGTATAATCTCCTTCTTCAGTTAGCGCCACCTTGAACATCACGTTGTATGGTATCTCAGTAGCAGTGGAGTCAAAGGCAACATGAATAGGGGCATCTGCTTTGTAAGCTTCTAAGAGCAGAACATTTCCTTGGACGAAATAGCTTACCTGAAAATCAAGCTTATCAAGGGTCTGCCGGGCAAGAGATTTTGTTTTTAGAAGAATGGATTCATTAGTGAGGCCTTGTGATCCCTTATAGAGCTCTGTACCATATAACAGAGCAGCTGCATTGGCCCCCTGTTGGTCATTGGTATACATCACAGAAGATGATATCTCAAACTCGGGCACAGTATACCTGTTAACAAGATAGGCTACTGCTACCGCGGCAACAGCTCCCAGTACAAAAAGATACCACTTAGAGATGGCAGCGTTTAAGAGTGCCTTAAAGTCAATGAAGCTGTTTTCCTCGGGATTGAATGTAGATTCCAACTCTTGAAAGTTATCTTGAAACTCTGGTGTAAAGAAGAATGATAGAAGTGAGCAAGCCGAAGCCAAGCGAGAATGTAGCAAAGACATTCTCACGGAAGAACTTAGCAGGTAGCGGGTCAACCACCAGCATATCATCAGGCTGAAGATAGAAGTTATTCTTAGCAAGGGTATTCTCATCCAAAAGGCTGAAGGCATAAATTTTAGCCTGTCCATCCTCGTACCGGATCAGCTTAATCTTACCCCTATTGGCAAAGCTGGTAAAGCCTCCCGCCGTTGCAATCGCCTCCACTACATTGATGTTATCTTGGTAGGTCGTGAATTGTCCTTGGCTGCCAACTTCCCCCACGATGGTATAGCGGAAGGTAAGCAGGCGAAGGTTTACCGTGGGGTTAGCCAGAAACGGCTTTAAAGCCTCCGTTACCTCCACACGGGCCTCAGGCATGGAAAGCCCTCCTAAATGCACCTTACCCACAACTGGCAACAGAATGTCTCCTGCCTCATCAATGGTATAACCGTCCAATACAGGGTCTGTCGCCCCAAAGGTTGTCGTTCCGGCACTTAGAAAATCATACTCCTGTGGTGTGGTAGTCTGAACCCGGAGCGAGAGCACGTCTCCAGTTTTTAGCGTATAAACCGGCTTTTTAAGGTCAAAGGTTTTTAGCAGTTCATCCGCCTTTCCCTGGTCCTTAACTTCGGGGTTCTCTTGCAGCAACAGTAGCTTCTTCTGTGGTACGCAGGAGGCAAAGACTGCCAGGCCTAGCACGAACCACCATGCGATAAGGGTTTTGCGCATCAGTGTTTTTTATTCCTTCAAATTCAAATGAACCGAATGGTTATTTATAAATCAGATATTCTATCGACTCAAAGGGTAAAATTATGAAAATATTGCTTTAGTAGGCAGATTTATGTACAATTATATTTCGACCAAGCCTCTAAAACTGCACCTGAATTCCGTTTGAGATAGCATAAACAAACCGGGTGACGGGTACAATGGGTTCGTCCTCAAAGGTGCAGCTGAAGTTGGTCCTGAAGGAAAACCTGTTTGTCAGCTTCACTTGCAGAGTAACATCACCGCTCACCCGGTTCCGGAAAGAGTTTATTTTATCATCATGCCCAACCTGATAGTACACGATCCCCTCGGTACTGACCTGTTCATTCAGCTTTACTTTGCCGCTTACATAATTGGTGGATTTGATCAGGTCTGATACGATTAACTGCTGTTCCTGCTCTGGATTCTCCCACTCCTCGTGCTCGTGCATAAAGCCTGAACCAACGTATAAGTTGCTGTTCTCGCCGCTGAGCAGGCGGAAACGTACGCCACCACCTGCCAAAGTGCGGAACTCCAGGCCCCTGGCTTTGTCTGCCTGTACCTGTGTAAAAAGCTCGTAAGACAGCCGCCTTCTCCGGTGCAGGTTCACTCGAAAATGCGAATATCCTGTGCTAGCTACAGTATTGCGTAGTTCTTCTGAGTCGTAGTTCACCAGCAGGTAGTTATAGTAGTTGAGCAAAAGGTAGCTGTGCTTTTCGGATATATAGGCTACATCACCATTAAAGGTGAGCTGCAGGTAGTTGTTGGGGTTGTTCTTTCCTGCATTTCGGTTAAACATGGAAAAACTCAAGCCCCCTTTACCAGTGAAATACCCTGCGGAGTCGCGCTCGACCCGGGAGCGCTCAATGTTGAGGATCTGCCCCTGCCCTTGCTGCGGAATTAAGTAAAAGAAAACAGTGAGTAGGGCAACGACGGTATAGCAAAAGCTGCCAGAAGCCCCAGAGGAGTTTTTTGTGCGCGCATTTCTGAAAGGAAAATCAAACATTTGGCCAAGTCTAACGGATATACTACAAAGGAACAAACCAATGGCGGGTTATAAAAGTATGGCTAGGGCTAAATGCGGCCACTTCTTTGAATGCGCGCTTTCTGTTCTTTCAAATTTAAAGCATTAATACCATGGCAAAGAGATCCGATGAGTTGATTGAAGCTTTGCGCGAAACAGCTAATAGGCTGGCAGAAGGCGCAAAGTATGAGTGGGGGCACATGGGCAGCTGCAACTGCGGGCACCTAGCCCAAACCATAACCAAATATACTAAGGGCCAGATACATGGGGCGGCCATGTGGCGCTACGGTGATTGGCGCGAGCAACTACGCGACTACTGCCCACAAAGCGGACTGCCGCTAGATGAAATTATAGACCAGATGCTTGAAATGGGAATAACCCGCGAAGAACTGGCGCACCTTGAAACCCTCTCCCTCCAAAGTGTTACAAATCGGCTACCAAAGCATCGGAAGCACCTGAAACACAACAAACGTGATGACGTGGTGCTATACCTAGGCACCTGGGCAGACCTGCTGGAAGCGCAAGTGCCAGCCTCTGCTAACAAAGTGCCTGTGCTACAGGAGCCTGTTTATGCTTAAACCAAAAGAGCCGCCGCAACGCCTCGCCGGGTAAAAGTTTTTCTTTAGCTTTAGGCTGGAAAAGCATCAACCCAATATATGTATAAAGAGGAAGTTATTGCTGCCGCGGCAAATTATGTCCAAGAGCTGCTGTCCGGGGAAGGATCTGGGCACGATTGGTGGCATGTACTACGTGTGTGGAACAATGCCAAACATATAGCCGCCACTGAGCAGGTAAATCTCTACGTGGTAGAGTTAGCCGCGTTGCTGCACGACATCGGGGATCATAAATTTCATAACGGGGATGAAACTGTTGGCCCACGTATGGCCCGCGAGTGGCTGGAGCGGCGGCAGGTAGAGGAAGAGACCATTCAGCACGTTTGCAGCATCATACAAGACCTATCTTACAAAGGAGCCGGCACCTCCTCTGCCATGCCTACGCTGGAAGGAAAAGTAGTGCAGGATGCCGACCGGCTAGACGCCATCGGAGCTATTGGCATTGCCCGAACGTTTGCCTATGGAGGGCACAAGAACCGGGAGCTATATGATCCGGCTGTTAAGCCAGTCATGCATGAAAGCTTCGAGGCTTATAAAGCCAACACCGCTCCCACAATCAACCATTTCTACGAAAAGCTTTTACTTTTAAAAGACCGTATGCATACAGATACCGCCAAAGACCTGGCGCAAAAGCGGCACGCGTACATGGAGGAATTCCTGGAGCAATTTTATGCTGAGTGGAACGGGGAACGCTAATACTGCGAGCCCTTCATAGTTAAACCAACCTAAAATAAACAGTGTACTTTATTACATGGAGATACCTTTACTCTCAGACATAGTCATTATACTTGGCTTGGCAGTTATTGTCATCCTGCTGTTCCAGCGTTTTAGGCTCCCGACTATATTGGGTTTCCTGGCCACCGGTGTTATTGCCGGCCCGCATGGCCTCAGCCTCATTCATGGCTCTCACGATATTGAGATATTGGCCGAGATTGGCGTTATTCTACTGCTCTTTATCATCGGCATGGAGTTTTCGCTGAAGCAACTGGCTCTGATCAAGCGCACCGTCCTTTTAGGTGGCACCACCCAGGTGTTGGCCACCATCGGGTTGGTAGCGCTGGTGATGGTGCTGCTGAACTTCAACTGGGGCGAAGCCGTGTTCATGGGCTTTCTCATCGCCCTGAGCAGCACGGCCATCGTACTGAAACTGTTGGGGGATAAAGGCGAGATCAACAGCCCACAAGGGCGCGTTGTGCTGGGCATTCTCATCTTCCAGGACATCATAGTGGTGCCGATGATGCTGCTGGCCCCGCTCATGGCGGGAGGCTCCGAGAACGTAGGTATGGCACTGCTGCTGATGGCCTTGAAAGGCGCCTTCGTAATCGTGTTTGTGCTGATCAGTGCGCGTTACCTGGTGCCCCGCCTCCTGTACCTGGTGGCCGAAACGAAGAGCAAAGAGCTGTTTATATTAAGTGTAGTGGTAATCTGCTTTGCCGTTGCCTGGCTCACGTCCAGCCTCGGCTTATCACTGGCCTTGGGTGCATTCATGGCCGGCCTTATCATATCAGAGTCAGAGTACAGCCACCAGGCCACCAGCAATATTCTCCCGTTCCGCGAGATTTTCACGAGCTTCTTCTTTGTCTCGATTGGGATGCTGCTTGACTTCGGCTTCCTGCTACAAAACCTGCCTGTCATCTTGCTTTTCACCGTACTGACGTTCGTGCTGAAAGGCATCGTGGCCACAGTGGCGGCCCGCATGCTGCAGTACCCGCTCCGTGTCTCGCTTTTGGTGGGGTTGTCGCTGTTCCAGGTAGGTGAATTTGCGTTTATTCTTTCTAAAACCGGTATCAGCAACGGCCTTCTTTCCCAGGAAACATACCAGTACTTCCTGTCGGTCTCGCTGCTGACAATGGCGATCACGCCGTTCATCATGGGCTCCTACCATAAATTGGCCACTAAGCTGGTTGCACCTTTTACTTCTAAAGATGAGCCGATGCCTTTTGCACAGCAGCAGGCGGAAGGTCATGGAGATCTCCCGGACCTCGACGATCACATCGTGATCATCGGTTATGGAATAAATGGCCGTAATGTGGCCAAGGCTGCCCGCTACGCAAAGATCCCGTATGTAATTGTAGAGCTGAATGCCACCACCGTAAAGCAGGAGCGCAAGCTGGGGGAGCCCATAGTGTATGGCGATGCTGTGCACCCGATGATCCTCTCCCACATTAACATCCACCGTGCACGCGTGGTGGTAGTGGCCATTTCAGACCCGGAAGCGACAAAGCGCATCATCACGACTATCCGCGATATTTCCGATAAAATACACCTTATTGTGCGCACCCGTTTTGTGCAGGAGCTGGAGGACAATTACAGGCTTGGGGCTGACGAGGTGATTCCGGAGGAGTTTGAGACAAGCATCGAGATCTTTACCCGTACCCTGAACAAGTACCTGATGCCACGCGACGAGATAGAGGCATTCACACAAAGGATTCGGTCCGATAACTATGAAATGCTCCGCAGCCTTACCAACACCCGCAACCCTGACGCAGGAACACTCAGCGTAGACTTGCCAGATATTGAGGTGGCATCGCTCCGAGCCTACACCAGCGACTCCGACACCATCGGCAGAACCATACAGGAGTCAAACATCCGCAATAGGTTTGCAGTCACCGTAGTGGCGATCAAACGGAAGGAACAAACTATCCTGAATATTAACGCGGATACAAAGATACTGCGGGGCGACCTGCTTTATGTGGTGGGAAAACCTGGGGATGTGATGCGCTTTAACAATTACCTTAAAGAATAGCTAGAGTTGCTCCAGTACTTCCTCCACCCTTTTCTGTACTGCGCCTGAGCCGGCGTTGAAGTTTATCGCGCCTTCGGCCCAACCGCGCCACAACAGCATGTTTGACCTTGGGTTGATGAGGTCAATGATAAGTGTCCCCTCCTTAAACAAGTCTACACTGCGGTAGCCGGGCATGTCAGCGTAGCCATAACTGTAGCGGTAGCCGCTCATATAGGCATAGCTGTACCCAAATCCTTCGATAAAATTCTCCGACCTGTCTTTTTCCGCCGGCACCGATACGCTGACATCGTATGCCACCAGCATATCCGGGTTCTGCTCCACTTTGGTATAGCCCCTCTCCTGCAGCTCCTGCTCCACAGCCTGCACCAAGTTTTTGTGCAGGGCTGGCTTATACCCCTTCAGGTACTCAGGCTGTGCCATTGGGCTAGGCTGGTACCAGGCATAGGTTTTGGCGTTGCGCAAGCTGGCAGCATAGGGTGCCTTGATAGCCTTCGCCCCCAATGAAGCAGAGGTGGTTACACAAGACGGCAAGTATAAAATGCTGAGGATAATCAGGTAAAAAGGAAGCGTGTAAAGTGGCTTTTTCATAGGTTAGGATTATATGTCTGGTCACCTGTTATGTGAGGACGTCTACAGCACCGTTTTGCTATTCATGGCAAATATAAAAAAAGTATACACCCAACCCGGCAACCACACAGTTTCTCTGAGCTAACCGCTCTTCTTTCTCCATACCGTAATCGGAGGGCATTAGTTTGCCTCAGCCGCGACACCACCGTTAAATACATCAGAAAAAAGGCAGCAACCAAGCTTGCAAAAGTAGCGTGTATGGAAGTACAGAAAACACTAAAAGTATAAATATCATGGATGTATCATCATATGTTCCTAGCCCACCACCGAAGTGGGTAGAGAATTTTGCCCGTTTCGGGCTTACTGCGAAGGGGGTAGTATATTGCCTGCTCGGAATC
Source organism: Pontibacter litorisediminis (assembly GCF_029360645.1). Lineage (GTDB taxonomy): Bacteria > Bacteroidota > Bacteroidia > Cytophagales > Hymenobacteraceae > Pontibacter > Pontibacter litorisediminis. Next base: position 450,512 of record NZ_JARDUA010000001.1, read on the forward strand.
CTAGCCTTTATGGCGGCCTTCGAGATAGGCGGACAGTCAACTGACAACACGCAGCGATCGGGCATTTTCAGAACCATACTGGATTTACCTGCCGGAAGCGTACTGCTGGGAATTACCGCGCTAGGCCTTTTTTGCTATGCCATTTGGCGTTTTATCCAGGCGGTTAAAGACACAGAAGACCAAGGGTCGGGTGCAAAGGGAATCGCCAAGCGCCTCCGGTACGTGTTCAGTGGCCTCGTGTATGGGAGCTTTGCCTTTCTGGCAGCCCGCATGGTGCTGGGTAGCAGCGGCGGTAGCAGCAGCGACTCCCGTGAGACACTGGCCGCCAAACTGCTGGAGCAGCCGTTCGGGCAGTGGCTGGTAGGTATAGTGGCCGTAGGCACCATACTGGCGGGCCTGTACCAGATTTACTATGGTTACTCCGAGAAGTATAAAAAAGAAGTACAAAGCGGGGGGCTGAAACATGATGTGGAGCACCAGATGATCCGCGCCGGCAAGCTGGGCTACATGGCCAGAGGTATTGTGTGGATCGTTATTGGCTACCTTTTTCTGCAGGCGGCCCTCAAATCAAGCGCCTCCCAAGCCGGCGGCAACAGCGCTGCCTTTCAGTTCCTGGAGAATGCCTCTTATGGTTCTTTCATACTAGGGGCTGTGGCGCTAGGCCTTATTTTTTATGGTGTGTTTATGTTTATGCGGGCTAAATATCAACCCATCCATTCCTGAGGAAGCTCTATTTAGTTATATCACCCCGCCTTATGTGCCAAGCCATAGGGCGGGGCTTTACGCTGATATCCGGTAAATTTCTTCTGTCTTAAAATTGGATCAGATTAGCGTGCCCACCTCATAAAAATCCGTTTATTCTAGCTAACTAAATGATGTTATATAGTTGTAAAAAAAGGTAAATTTCAATTACTTAGCCTGCAATTTGCCATCTATATAGTACAGCGTTACCTGGTATAGTTTTTGACTAATCCTAACATGCTATCTTTATAAGCGGCAGCCCGCTACTACGACGGATTTACTAAATGAAGAATACCCCATTCAAAATTTTTATCCTGGACGATGATATTTGGTACAGTGAGCTACTGGAGTATCATCTTTCTTTAAATCCTGACTACGAACTAAAGAAGTTCCACGCTGCCAAAGACTGCCTGGCCAATCTGCACCAGCGGCCTAACGTGCTAACCCTTGACTATTCCTTACCCGACAAAAACGGGGCGGAGGTGCTGCACAAGATTAAAGAGCAAAGCCCAGACACGCAAGTGATCATTATTTCCGGGCAAAAAGATGTGGCAACCGCTGTAGACCTGCTAAAGAAGGGCGCTTACGACTACATTGTAAAGGATGAGGATACCCCCGAGCGCCTTTGGAACACGGTAAACAAAATTCGTGAGAACGTGTCGCTTCGGGAGGAGATCGACCAGTTGCGCGAGGAGATCGGCCAGAAGTATGACTTCAGCAACTTTATCATCGGCAACAGCGAGGCCATGAGGCAGGTGTTCAACATGATGGGCAAGGCTGCTAAAACGAACATCACCGTTTCCATTAATGGTGAGACCGGAACAGGGAAAGAGTTGGTTGCGAAGGCCATACACTACAACAGCACAAGAAAGAAAATGCCCTATGTGGCTGTGAACGTAGCCGCAATTCCGCGGGAGCTTATTGAGAGTGAGCTTTTCGGACATGAAAAGGGGGCATTCACGGGGGCTGTGTCGCGACGCCTGGGCAGATTTGAGGAAGCAAACAAGGGCACTATATTTCTGGATGAGATAGGTGAGCTGGATATAAGCCTGCAGGCTAAGCTCCTTCGCGTTTTACAGGAAAAGGAAATCACGCGCGTTGGAGGCAACAGTGTGGTTCCCGTCGACGCCCGCATCATTGTGGCGACCCACAAGGACCTGGCCGAGGAAGTAAAAAAGGGCAACTTCCGCGAAGACCTGTACTACCGCCTGTTGGGCCTGCCCATACACTTGCCGCCGCTGCGTGAACGCGGAGCCGACATACTGGTGCTGGCCAAGCATTTTATGGATGCCTTTTGTAAGGAAAATGGACTTGGCAAGAAAACCCTTTCGGCAAAGGCGCAGGAGAAGCTTCTCTCCCACTCGTATCCGGGCAACGTACGCGAGCTGCGCGCCATTATAGAACTAGCAGTGGTGATGGCGGATGAGAACGTAATCGAGGCGCAGGATATCAACCTGACGGCAAGCAGCAGCGAAAAAGATTTTCTGTCCGTGGAGCGGCCACTGCGGGAGTATACCACAGAGATAATCCAGCGCTTCCTGAACAAGTATGACCACAATGTGCTACTGGTGGCCGAAAAGCTGGATATCGGCAAATCCACCATCTACAGAATGATTCAAAACAAGGAACTGACCACAGAATGACCCTTTTCATAAGCCAAAATCAGGCAAAGGGGTACAAATGACATTTTCATAAAGCCTACCATCAGGCTGGGGCCGCTCCTGAACATGCACAGCAAACGCGTTTATGGTAGTAGCGCTGAGCCTAAAGTGGCTAGGCATCCCCACAACAGTATAGATGGATTTATCAAGCATTCGGCATTGGCATTAGGTTGCGTATGACACGAGAAGAAGAGCTGCTCAGGCAGCTAGAAGAGGAAAGAAGCGCCCGAAAGGCCGCTGAGGCTCTTGCACAGGAGCGCCTGGTAGAAATAGAGCAGGTAAAGCGGCGAATTGCCTCAACACATGATGCTACAAACGAGGGGGCATTCCCTTTTTCCAAAGACTTTGCAAGTGGCTCAGACTGGAGCAATATGCAGGCGGAGGTACAGGATGAGTATCCGAGCCCTGTTTTTCGCCTGAGTTTCTCCGGTGAGGTACTGCTGGCCAACTTGGCTGCCCAGGACTTTATGTATGGCTTCATGAGGCACAGGCTTCACGCCTTAAAAAGGCTGCTACTCCTGCACATCAGCCGTATCAGGAAGCAGCAAGGCAACAAGTCGGCAGCTTTTGACTTGTGCATAGCGGACAGGTACTACCATGTGCTCTACTACCCTGTGCCTACTAAAGGCTACTTCAATATCTACATGACTGACTTTACGGAGCAGCGCAAAGCCGAAGAGGCTCTGTCTGAAAGCCAGAAGCTGCTGCGTAACATCGCGCTCACCATTCCTATCATAGTATATATATATGATGTAGAGAAAGACACCTGCATTTACATGAATGAGCAGATCCAGGCGGTGTTAGGCTATAGCGGGCAAGACCTGGATGAGATGAAGGGCCAGATTTTCTCTCGTGTGGTGGTTCCGGAGCAAAAACAGGCTATTCAGAGGCACATGCAGCGCATGCAGCAGGCAAGTGACGGCGAAGTGTTGGACATAGAGTATACGGTGCAAACCAAGACCGGGGAGTTGAAAAACCTCTTTTGCCGGGAGAGTGTATTTAAGCGCAAGGACAGCGGGGCGGTTAAACTGATCATCGGGTCGGCAGAGGATGTGACGCAACTACGCCAGCAAAGCTTTGAGCTGCTTCGCCAGAAGAACTTTTACGAAGCCATTCTTAACCATATCCCCTCCGATGTAGCGGTGTACAACAACCAGCTGCAATACTTGTATGTGAACCCCGCAGCCATAACAGACAACGAAGTACGCCGCTGGATAATTGGCAAGACAAATAAGGACTACAGCATCCTGCGCAATATCCCGCAGGAGCGCATGAAGCAACGTAGCCAGCACCTGCAGATGGTATTAGCAACAAAAGAACGGGTGGAGTTTGAAGAGTGCACGCTGGACCGCCAAGGCACCGCCTCTTACCATATCCGGAGGCTGAACCCTGTTCTGAATCAACAGGGAGAGGTAGAACTAATCATCGGGCATGGGTTGAACATCACGGAGTTGCGCCGCGCGCAGGAGGAAATCGTGGCCAGCGAGGCCAAAAACCGTGCAATACTGGCTGCAATCCCTTATCTCATGTTCATCATCGACCAGCATGGCAATTACCTTGACATGCAGAATGAGCAGCAGAACACCCTGATAGTCCCTAAAGAACAGGTGATAGGCAGCAATATCTACAGCCTGCTGCCCACGGATCTTGCCTCTAAGCTAATGGAGAAGATAGGCAAGGTTTTAAGCTCTGGCGTAAGTGAAAAAGTAGACTATGACTTGGAGCTTCCTGTGGGCATACGCCACTTTGAGGACAGCATCTTAAAGTACAGCGACAATGAAGTATTAACCATCGTACGGGACGTTACAGAGGAGAAAAGAGCCGCGCAGGAGGTACGGGAGAAAAACGAATTTATTCGCCAGGTACTTGATGCCAGCCCCAGCCTGATCTATGTTAAGGATGCAGAGGGTAAAATGGTGTTGGCTAACCAAGGGTTCGCAAACCTTTTCGGTAAGTCTTTAGAGGAGGTGCTCGGCCAACACAACGATGATATCCATCACCAAAAGGAAGAAGCAGCCTTTTACAGGGATGTAGACCAGCAGGTTATGCAGGAGCAGCGCGAGGTGCGGGTGCAGGAGCGCTTTACCGATCAGGCCGGGGAAGTACAGTGGTTTAACACTGTAAAGAAGCCCCTCATTACCAGCGACGGAAAAGTGAACGTGCTGGGCGTTTCCACCAATGTGACGGAGCAGCGCCTGGCCAACAAGCGCCTGAAAGCCAGCGAGGAGTTGCACCGGCTGCTCTCCGAAAACTCCAAAGACATGGTAAGCCTGCACAACCTGGATGGCAGCTATATCTATGTGTCCAAGGCTGTAGAGGAAGTTCTGGGCTTCAAGCAGGATGAACTGCTGCAAAAACAGCTGCATGAGGTGGTACACCCCGCTGACTTTGAATATCTGCAAGAGCAGGTACAGTACGAGGTGCTCAAGCTGAAGCTGAACATTACGCTGCAGCACCGCTTTATTCGCCGCGACGGCACCGAGCTATGGGCAGAAACAAACATTCGACCGATTCTGAACGAGCACGGGGAGCCTGTGAAGCTGCAGTCTGCGGCCCGCGACATTACCCAGCGGCGCAAATCTGAGGGGGCTCTGAAAAGCAGCGAAAAAAAGTACCGCGACCTGATAAACTACAGCCCGGCCTACATCTGCACGCACGATTTGGACGGCACTATACAGTCTGTGAACCCGTACCTGCTAAACACGCTGGGCTATACCTCTGAGGAGATGATCGGGCATAGCCTAGTTGAGTTTTTCCCCGAAGGCGCCAAAGAAAACTTCCTTCTGTACCTTCAGAAGTTCAGCACAGCTAATCTAATAGATGGTGTTTTGACTATCCTTAACAAGGAAAAGGAAATTCGCCATTTGTATTACAAGAACTACAAAGTAGAGGAGCCAAACATGGCACCCTATATCATTGCCATCGCGCAAGATATAACGGATCGCCTGAGGACGGAGCAGGAACTGACTAAGGCCAAGGAGGCCGCTGAGGAGTCGGCGCGGGTGAAGGAGAACTTCATGGCCAATATGAGCCATGAGATCCGTACCCCGATGAATGGTATCCTGGGGATGGCCGGGCTCCTGCACAAAACCGAGTTGACTGACACGCAGCAGAATTACCTCAACATTATCAAACAGTCAGCCGAGAACCTGCTGGTGATTATAAACGACATTCTGGATATTGCCAAGATTGATGCCGGCAAGCTGGAGTTGGAGGAGATACCCTTTAACTTAAGCGAAGCAGTACAGTTGGCTTTCCAGACGTTTATCTACAAAGCCGAGGAAAAAGGACTTACCTATACCTCTGTAAAGCCACACACGATGTACCCAGTGGTAGTGGGCGATCCTTACCGGCTTAACCAGGTACTGCTGAACCTGCTGAGTAACGCCATTAAATTTACCGACGAAGGCAGTGTGACCTTGAGCTACGAGGTACTGAATGAGGACGACGACAGTATTAGCCTGGAATTTAGTGTGGCAGATACAGGCATCGGCATCCCTCCTTCTAAGATGGGGTACATATTTGAGGGCTTCAGCCAAGCCTACTCCAGTACCACGCGCAAGTATGGCGGTACCGGCCTGGGCCTTAGCATTTCTCAAACGCTTATTGAGATGCAAAACGGGCGCATATGGGTAGAAAGTAAAGAAGGCGAAGGCAGCGCTTTCAAATTCTCACTGACTTACCCAAAATCTGCGGAAGAGTTACCAGTGGCCCAGGACGAAGTAATTGACTACAGTAGCCTGAGAGACATAAAAGTACTTCTGGCAGAAGATAATGAGGTGAACGTGTTCCTGGCGCAATCAATCCTGGAGGGATGGGGAGCCCAGGTAGATGTAGCTTATAATGGTCGTGAGGCAGTAAAGCTGGCGGAGCAAAACCAATATGATGTAGTGCTAATGGATATTCAGATGCCTGAACTGAGCGGTATCGACGCGACACAAGACATACGCAGCCTTACAGATACGGCCAAAGCCGGAGTACCGATAATGGCGATGACAGCCAACGCCCTGAAGGGGGATGCTGAGAAGTACCTGGCCGCTGGCATGAACGACTATATTTCAAAGCCTTTTGAGGAAGACAAGCTGTTCAAGAAGATAGAGGCGCTCCTGCCGCACAGGCAGCCCCAGAGAGAAGAGCAGCCGCACCCAACCGTGGAGCAAAGCGCAGAAGAAAAACCGCTGTACGACCTGGCCATGCTGGAGAAAATCTCCCGTGGGAATAAAGCCTTTATCAGGAAAACCATGCATTTGTTCCTGGATACCGTACCTGTAACCATGGCCGATATGCAGCAAAAGCATGCTCAAGCCGATTGGGATGGAGTGAGTGCCGCCGCCCATAAGCTTAAGTCTACCATTGACACCATGCGTATTGAAAAGGCGAAAGACGTGGTACGGCGGATCGAAAGCCAAGCCAAGGAAAAGCAGAACCTACCTGCCGTTGAAAAAGATATCAAAACGCTGGTACAGGTAATGGAGCAGGTAATAGGCCAGCTGAGCGCTGAGTTAGCAGAAGTATAAACTTTGGCGTAGTTACACAGGCCTCGTGCACTGTGAGCCGCAGGAGCTTTATGCTCCATGCATGCGGGGCCGGTCAGACGTAAACCTCTGCCAGGGATTTCGTATCTTAACCTTATAAAAAAGGCAGCCACACATGACGCACCCAACTATTCCTGATCTCCATCAACTGATTGAACTACGGCAGGCGCTTCACCAGCACCCCGAGCTTTCCGGGGCCGAAACTGCTACGGCAGCGCGAATCGCGGCGCAGCTGCAGCAGTACAAACCAGACACTGTACTGACAAACGTGGGCGGTACGGGTGTAGTGGCCATTTTTGAGAGCGATCGCCCTGCCGAAGGCCCCACCCTGCTTTTCAGGTCGGAGTTAGACGCCCTGCCCATCGAGGAGCAGAACCCGGGGCTCGCTTATACTTCGTCCAAAGCGGGAGTAGCACACCTTTGCGGGCATGATGGGCATATGGCTATTTTGATGGGATTGGCCAGCCTGCTGCACAAGTATAAGCCTGCCAGGGGGCGCGCTGTCTTGCTGTTTCAGCCGGCAGAAGAAACAGGCGCAGGTGCTTGGGAGATGCTGCAGGACGCGCGCCTGCTGGCACTGCAGCCCGACTATGTTTTTGCACTGCACAACCTGCCAGGAATACCGCTGCACCAGGTGGTGGTACGGGAACAGGTGTTCGCCTCCGCCTCCACCGGTATGATCGTTGAGCTGCAGGGGCACCCTTCTCACGCCGCAGAACCTGAAAACGGGTTGAACCCGGGAGAGGCAATGGCCGAGATCATACTTGCCTTCCACCGGCTTATCCGCCAGGAGGAGCTCTTTGAGGACCTGACCTTGCTGACAGTCATACACGCCCGCCTCGGGGAGGTGGCGTTTGGAACAAATCCTGGCTATGGCACCGTAATGGCCACACTCCGCTCCTACCTTTCCTCCGACCTTCAAAAGCTGAAGACCCTTACCGAGCAGCAGGTGCAGCAAATCTCGCAGAAGTATGGCCTCACGTATAAAATCCATTTTGTAGAAGAGTTTCCGGCCACCGTAAACCAAGCGGAGGCCGTACAGCTGGTGAGAAATGCGGCAGTGGCACTCGAACTTGAGGTACAGGAGGCCGTACAGCCTTTCAGATGGTCTGAGGACTTTGGGCACTTTACCTCAAAGTATAAAGGCGCGCTCTTTGGGCTTGGTTCGGGCACTGCGCAGCCGCAGTTGCACCATGCCAACTATAATTTCCCCGACGAGCTTATTCCAACCGGCTCCGCGCTATTTTACCAAATCGCCAAGCAGCTACTTCACCCCTAACCATTATGCTACACAGCTCCTACATTGAGATAAGTAAATCAGCACTTCAGAATAACATTGCTTTTCTGCGAGGCATTATCGGGCCGGATGTGCAACTTTCTTCGGTGGTGAAAGGGAATGCCTACGGCCATGGCATTGAGCAGTTTGTGCCCTTGGCGCAGCAGTGTGGCGTGACCCATTTCTCGGTTTTCAGTGCTGATGAGGCCGAGCGCCTGCTGCAGGCGCTGACACAACCAGCCACGGTAATGGTGATGGGCTACCTGGACAACCCTGAACTGGAATGGGCAATCCAGAACGAGTTGGAGTTCTTTATATTTGAGCTGGACAGGCTGATAGAAGCAGCGGCAGTTGCCAAAAGGCTAGGGAAGCGGGCCCGGGTGCACTTGGAGCTGGAAACCGGGATGAACCGCACCGGGTTTGATAAGGCCGCGCTGGAACAGGCTGAAGTACTTTTGGAGAGCAGCCGGAACGAAGTTGAGTTGCAAGGCATCTGTACACATTTTGCCGGTGCGGAAAGTATGCAAAACCATGGCCGGGTTCAAGAGCAGCTGCATCTTTACAGGCAACAGGTAGAGCGGCTGCAAAAGGCGGGTCACCAGCCCAGGCAGCTACACACGGCCTGTTCTGCCGCCCTGGTCTCTTACCCGGAAACGCACCTGGACATGGTGCGCGTAGGTATTATGCAGTATGGCTTCTGGCCCAGCCCCGAGACGTACAGCCAGTATATGGGGCAGCAACAAGAGAAAAGAGACCCACTGCGCCGCCTCATCAACTGGAAAAGCCGGATCATGAGCCTGAAAAGTGTACCAGAGGGCGAGTACATCGGGTATGGAAACTCCTTTCAGGCGCCGCGCGATATGTTGCTGGCCATAGTGCCGGTGGGGTATGCCTGGGGCTACAGCCGCACCCTTAGCAACCAGGGGCAGGTGCTCATAAAGGGTCGCCGGGCCGCTGTGGTGGGTACCGTGAACATGAATGTGATGATGGTGGACGTGACCAACCTACCGGAGGTGCAGAAAGGAGACGAAGTAGTGCTGCTCGGCAAACAGGGCGACGAAAATATAACGGTCGCCTCATTTGCGGAGCTCAGCACGCAACTTAATTACGAGCTGCTTACGCGCCTCCCCCTGAACATACCGCGCTACGTAGTAGATTAGCGCGCTTTCTTCAAAGCTACTTTTCGGCCATTCCGTTCAAGCCCATACTCGACAAGAAGCCACTGCTCAGGCATTCTTTCCAGTAGTTGAACACCGATTTTTTTGGATCGCGGGTAACAGTAATCTCTCCGGTGCGCGGTTTTTCCCCTTCACCGGGGTTGCTCTCTTTTATGGCTATTTTGTTTGCCAGCACAGAAAGCACCTCCTTTCCAAAGCTCTGCTCTCCGCCCGTTCCTTTGCTAAGAAGCTCTACCTTCAGGTTGTTGTACAGCAAAGTCATCTCACCACTGGCACGGGTCTCGTTCAACTCTGCCCTAAACCGGCCGCTGCGCACCTCCCCACTTTCCAGTTCTACAAAAGCGGTTGGTATCAGAATAGGATTCAGCATTTGCAGGTTGGCGGGGCCAATCTCCCCCTCTATTGAGTGGTAACAGTTCTCATGCAGCAGCGGCAGGCGGATTGTTACCTGCAGTTTGGCCCGGTCCATGACCATACTACTGGCCTGTACCACGGCAGGCTTGTCAACAGAAATCTGCTCAGGTATGTTAGAGACGTTCGTGATGATAGCATTGAGTTGATGAAACGTAATATGCCCCCGCTCCTGCGCCTTCGGTACAAGCTCGGCGTATCGGATATAGCCATTCTTCAGCTCCACCGAATCAATAAGAAAAGGGGTTTTGATGCGCTGCACCAGCTGGTGCGGCAGCTCTTTGTTGCTCTTGTCTTGGAAGTTCTGCTTGTCTTTGAAAGCATTGAGGGCAGGCGTCTGCAGCAGCACATGCCCCACATGCAGCTTGTTCGTACGAGAGTGCTCCCCAAAAGCTACGTTCCTTAAGGTTAACTGCTCAACCTCCACCTCCTGGTGGGTCACCGCTTCTCCCTTCGCTCTGGCTAATTCTGCCGGGCTCAGGATGGGTTGCAGCTTTATCTGTTGCACCAGCACCTCCCCTTTCTTCGTGCTGGTGTAGAGTGAGTCCGAGCTAAAGCGATAGTATTCCTGAGGCAGGAGATAAGCTGCATCTTTAGCCTCTAATGTATAGTTATGGGCGTAATAAGCCCTATCCTTTGCATTATAGGAGGCGCTGTCTAGCTGAAAGTCATCCACGGCTAACCGAAACCGGCGCACCGAAAGCAAGGTATCCCCCTTAGGCCCGTCTCGGTAATACAAGCTTGCCTGGCGCACATCAATTTTACCTATCCCCAGGCCTTGTATAAAGCCTTTAGCTGTTTCATGCAGTGGCTTGTGTGTTTCGGTAGTATCAGCGCGCATATTCGACAGCAGCAGTTTGGGCTCAAGCACCTCCATCTCCTCCAGCTGCACCTGCTGCTTGAACAGTGCTTTCGCATAGCTTAGGTTTCGCAAATGGATAGCACCGGCATGCAGGTCGAGGAGTGTGCGCGGCACCTCCTGCCCTTGCTGCATCAGTTGCTTCCATTTCTTATAATCAGGCTGCAGGCGCAGGCTGTCTACCGACAGGCTACCTATGAACGGGGAGGTTGTCAGGCCGTATAACTGGAGCTTGTAAATGCCTTTCGACTGCTCTGATACCATTCGCTCTACCTTATTCTCCAGCCACACCGTGAAAAAGAACAGGCTTATGAAGAGCAGAAGCGCAAGGCCCAATACCCAGGCACCTGCTTTAAGCCACTTAATAGTTTTAGCAGATTTTTTGTTATTGTTCGCATGCATGTAGAAGTGCGGTTTAGCCTTCCATACGCAGATTTGGCACAATCGCTGTAAAATGACGGGCTTTGCTTCACCGAATCAGCCCAACTTTTAGAACATCAGCACTTTATTCGACATATTTACAAGCTGCGTACAACAGGACATTAACTAAAAGGCATATGGAAGCGATGAACTCTCCCAAATGGCTCGACCGACTGCTCTACCCATTCCGCCACCATACCTTTGCGGGGCAGGCAGGCTTGATGCACTATGTAGATGAGGGCGAAGGTGAAGCCATTGTTTTTGTGCATGGCACCCCCACCTGGTCTTTTGTGTGGCGCCAGCAGATAAAAGCCCTCAGCCGGAACTACCGTTGCATTGCGCCGGACCATGTAGGGTTTGGCATGTCAGAGAAGCCAACCGACTTTGCCTACACCCCAGAGGCACACGCAGATAACCTGGAGCAACTCATCCAGCACTTGCAGCTAAAGAACATTACGTTGGTGGTGCATGATTTTGGAGGGCCAATAGGCCTGCGCTATGCGCTGCGGTACCCGGAGAACGTGAAGAACCTGGTAATCCTGAACACCTGGATGTGGAGCCTGGAGGGAGAATCCAAAATTATGAAGATCAGCCGGTTTATGGCGGGTGGCATTGGCCGTTTTTTATACTTGCAGCTGGGCTTTTCGGCCAACGTGCTGCTGCCCCAGGGCTACCACAACCGGCAGCACCTGACAAAAGACATCAAACAGCACTACCAAAAGCCACTTTCCTCCCCCTCCCGGCGGCTGGGTACTTGGGCTTTTGCCAAAGCATTGCATACTTCCACCCCATACTTTAATGCGCTATGGGAGCAGCGCGAAAAACTACGAAGTATAAACAAGCTGTTTTTGTGGGGCGAAAAAGACAAGCTGTTGCCAGTGCACTTCCTGGAACGTTGGCAGCAGGAATTTCCGGAGGCGAAAACTATAACGTATGAAGCCGGCCATTTTGTGCAGGAAGAGCGCGGCGGTGAAGTGGCCGACGCAATCCGCAGCTTCGTGGAAGCCCGATAGCTCGGTACCACCAGGAGATAAGTATACTTTACTTCCGGGTGGTTTCGAGTATTACCTCCTGTTACTTTTTCTGATGGCGCTCCTGTAGTACTGCCACCACATCCTTTAGCTCCAGCCCAGTGGCAGCAAGCAGCACGAGCAAGTGGTACAACAAATCAGCCGCTTCGCCTTTCATGGTATCCAGCTTGCCGGCCACCGCATCGATCACCGTTTCTACGGCTTCCTCCCCTACCTTCTGGGCAATCTTGTTCACGCCTCTCTCAAAAAGGAAATTAGTGTAAGAACCTTCCGCGGGATTGGCTTTGCGTTCCTGAATCACCTGCTCTAGCTGCGCGATAAACTGAATGGCTTTGGCTCTGTTAGCTGTTTCTTCCTCTCCAAAGCAACTAGTGCTGCCGGTGTGGCAGGTGGGCCCGTTTGGTGTTACTTTGATGAGCAGCGAATCTGCGTCGCAGTCCTGGGCAATGCTCACCACCTGCAAGGTATTTCCGGAAGTTTCGCCTTTGGTCCAGAGGCGGTTTTTGGAGCGGGAGAAGAAAGTAACCAGCCCCTGCTGCCTGGTTTTCTCCAGCGCCTCCTGGTTCATATAGCCCAGCATCAGCACCTGGCCAGTTAAGTTATCCTGTATCACGGCGGGCACCAGGCCGCCGGCTTTATCGAAATCTAAGTTCACTTCGTGAAAGTTTAGAGTTAAAAGTTATGAGTGAAGAGTTTCAAAACTCTGGCCCATACTATAGACGCGAATCGTAAATTCGCTTTTATACTTTGTAACAGAAGAAACTTCTGCGCCACTACGGGTGAAGTATACATCCGGTTAATTGTTATTAATCCTGAAAATCCTGGTTCAGAATTAAATCCGCACCGCTACGCCCTGCTCTTTCAGGTACTGCTTCAGGTCCGGAATAAACAACTCACGGAAGTGGAACAGACTGGCAGCCAGGGCGGCATCCGCATCGGCTTCCAGGAAAGCGTCAGCAAAATGCTCCATCCTTCCGGCCCCGCCTGAGGCAATCACGGGCACAGAAACGGCTTTGGCGACTTCTCCGGTAATATCCAGCGCGAAGCCTGCCTTAGTGCCGTCGTTATTCATACTTGTCAGCAGGATCTCGCCGGCACCAAACTCCACCACCTGCTTTGCCCAATCCACTGTTTTGTGTTCGGTTTCTATGGTGCCGGCGCGGGTGTACACTTTCCAGCCAGTGGCTTCGGTATACTTGGTGTCGATGGCCACGGTCACGCACTGGCTGCCAAAGTGCCTGGCTAGCTCTTCTACCAGCTGAGGGCTTTTAATGGCAGAGGAGTTTACAGATACCTTATCGGCCCCGTTCTGCAGTAGCACTTCCACGTCTGCTACCGAACTGATACCGCCTCCCACAGTAAATGGAATATCGATGTGGCGGGCAATGTCGCGCACCAGTTCGGCAAAGGTTTTACGGCCTTCGTTGGTAGCGGTGATGTCCAGGAACACGAGCTCGTCGGCTCCCTGCTCGGCATACCACTTTGCCAGCTCCACCGGATCTCCGGCGTCGCGGATGTTCTCGAACTGCACCCCTTTCACGCAGCGGCCGCTCTTGATATCGAGGCAAGGTATAATTCGCTTGGTTAACATAAGAATCGCACTAAATCTATTAATTGAATGGTGCCTTCGTAAATGGCTTTACCAATAATGGCGCCCTTTACGCCGATCTCCTGCAGCTGCTCCAGGTCCTCTACAGTAGTAACGCCCCCGCTGGCAATAATGCCGGCCTCCGGTAAGGTGAGCTTCAGGTGGCGGTATGTGTTCGTGGACGGTCCCTGCAGTTTGCCGTCTTTGCTCACGTCGGTACAGATAAACAGCTTCGCCCCTGTCTGTACGTAGCCGGAAATAAAGTCTTGCAGCGGGTATTTGCTCTCTTCAGTCCAGGCCGAGATGGCGATGTTGGTGCCTTTAAAATCTGCCCCAATGATGATCTTCTCGGCGCCATACTTTAAAAGCCAGCTTTTCACGGTCTCCGGTTCGCGCACGGCGATACTTCCGGCTGTGATTTGTGCGGCACCGGCGTCGAACGCCTGCCTCACCGCCTCATCCGACTGTAAGCCGCCGCCAAAGTCTATTGTAAGGTTCGTACTGGCCGCTATAGTTTCCAGCACCGCCAGGTTAACCGGTTTCTTGGCTCGCGCACCGTCCAGATCTACCAGGTGCAGGCGCTTGATGCCGTTGGCTTCAAAGCGTTTGGCTACCTCCAGTGGGTTGCTGTCGTAGGTGGTCTGCTGCGCGAAATCTCCTTCGGTCAGGCGCACGCATTGGCCACCGATTATGTCTATCGCAGGGATGATCTCCATCATAAGGCAAGGAAGTTTTTAAGGATCTGTGAACCGGCAGACCCGCTTTTCTCGGGGTGAAACTGCGCGGCGTAGAAGTTTTTATACTGCAAGGCAGCCGAAAAAGGCTCCGGGTAAGAGGTTTGGGCGATGGTATAGGTACTTACCGGCACGTAATAGCTGTGCACATAATACACGAACTCTTTCTCCTGCAATCCATCAAAAAGCGGAGACTCAAGTTGTTCCAGCTGGTTCCAGCCCATGTGCGGCACTTTCAGGTCGGTTTCGAAGTGCTTTACGGGCAGCGGAATGATGTTAAGCAGGTCGGTATCACCTTCTTCGGAGTGCTGGCAGAGCAGCTGCATGCCCAGGCAAACACCAAAGAACGGCTGCTCCAGCGTGGGTAAAAGCTTGTCGAGGTTGCGGGCCCGGAGCTGCGCCATGGCCGAAGCCGCCTGCCCTACCCCCGGGAAAATCACTTTATCCGCAGCCTTGATGGTTTCGGCATCCGAGCTCAAGGTTGCCTGCACGCCTAGCCGCTCCAGCGCAAACTGCACCGACTGCACATTGCCCGCCTTGTAATCCACTATAACTAGGTTCATTTAGTTAGTTATGAGTTAAGAGTTAAAAGTTAAAAACGTTGGCGCGAAAATCAGTTCTTGCCTTGCTGTAGAAGCGAATCACAGCCACACTTTTATACTCCGCCACAAAAGTAAATCCGCGCCACTGTAGCTTCTGAAAGTATAAATCTTGTCCATCCAGTAATCCTTCAAATCCTGATCAGAAACAAAAAAGCCTGACTCTGGTCGGAGTCAGGCTTTTGGATGTATTGATTGAAATACGTTTAGCAAATCCATAGGCTAGCGGCTCCGAAACTGTTGCTTCGTGCATGATGATGGTGCATATGAGCCATGGTGCCTTTCATGGTGACAAATATACGGCGCGCAAAGTATAAAATACAGCTAAACCTTAAGTTTTTCATCCCAATCCCCAAACCTCCTACAATAAAGTACCGCTGAGGATACTGGCTGCAATAGAGAAATAGATGATCAGCCCGGTTACGTCCACCAGCGTGGCCACAAAGGGCGCCGACGAAGTGGCCGGGTCCAGACCCAGCTTCTGCAGCAAAAAAGGAATCATGGAGCCTGTCAGCGTTCCCCACAACACGATACCTATCAAGGAAAGGCCCACGGTCAGCCCGATCAGCCAGGCATATTCGCCATAGTCGTAGAAGCCTGCCTGCTGCCAAAGTATAATCCGCAGAAAACCAACTGCACCAAGTATAAAGCCCAGCAACAGCCCCGACAGGATCTCTTTCCGCAGCACATACCACCAGTCTTTTATCCCCAGCTCTTTGATGGCCATAGCCCGCACAATAAGGGTGGCTGCCTGGGAACCGGAGTTACCGCCACTGGAGATAATGAGCGGGATAAAGAGCGCCAGCACCACGGCTTGGGCAATTTCCTCCTCAAAGAAGCCCATCGCCGAGGCCGTCAGCATCTCGCCCAGGAAAAGGATGAGCAACACGCTGGCCCGCTTGCGCACCAAGGTTGTCAGCGGCGTATCGGTGTAGGATAACTCCAGGGCCTCCAAACCACCCAGCTTTTGGATGTCTTCGGTATCCCGGCGCTCAATCTCGTCAAAGATGTCGTCGAAAGTTACGATGCCAACCAGCACGCCGCTCTCTGTGACCACCGGCATCACAGCGCGGTCGTACCTGTTAAACAGCTCTATGGCTTCTTCCCGCGTCATGGTCGTGACCAGGCTCACCACCTCGTAGTCCATCAGCGACTCGATTGTCTGTTCCTCTTCGGCCATGAGCAACTTCCCGATGCGGATGTCGTCGATCAGTTTGTTTTCCTTGTCCACCACGTAGATGTGGTTCAGTGTCTCGGCTTTTTTGCCATACTTTTTGATGTTGTTGAGCGCCTGCCGAACGGTCCAGCCTTTTTTGGCCTGTATGTAATAAGGGGTCATGAGGCGGGCGATGCTCTTTTCCGGGTAGCCCAACAGGTTCAGAGCAATGCTTTTCTCTTCCGGCGAGAGGAAATTGATGGACTCTTTGATGAGCAGGTCCGGGAAATTCTCGAAAAGCTGTGTACGGTCGTCGGGGGCCATGGTCTCCAGCATGGCCGCTGTTTCGCGGGAGCCAAGTTCTTTGAGGATCTCCTCCTGCACAGGATGGCTGAAATAGGTGAACACTTCCGCCTTTACTTCGCCGGGCAGCAGCAGGAACGCCAGGATACGCTCCTTCGCGTTCAGGTCTGAAATGATCTCTGCTATGTCGTGAGGGTGCTTATGCTGCAGATCCCTGAGGTTGACTGCCGTGGTAAGTGGGTTCATCCTATCAAATAAAAATCGATTTATATATTTCTCACACCAAGCCACTGTAGGACAAGTACCTGCCGGAGGCAACGTATAACCTGCCAGCGAAAACTCGCCTGCCTGGCTCACGATTCCTTGTACGGTAAAATCAGGCCCGGTAAAAGAAAAGCCTGGCTCGGTAGTGGTCAGGTGTTGGTTATTTCAGCTAAAGAAACGGCAAAACGAAAGCAGCACCTCCCGAAATCAGTACAGAAGGCAATCCAAAAGCGGACGCGCAAGGGATAGCAGGTGGTACATACTAAGAGGATAGCCAAAAATGGGCAATAATTGCATATTTCAGGCTGCCTTATACATCAGAATACCGCCTTTTGGTTTATTTTTGAAGTATGAAAAAGACACTATTACTGGCTGGAGTGTTTGCCGTTAGCTTTGCGCAGGCACAACAGCGCATGACACCCGAACTGCTCTGGAAACTGGGCCGGGTTTCTGCAGAAACGATAACTCCCGACGGAAAATCCGTGATCTATGGCGTGAGCTATGTCAATATGGACGAGAACAGCAGCGAACGCAACCTCTACTCCATTCCAGTTTCCGGTGGGCAGCCCACGCAGCTGACGTCTACCAAAGGCGGCGAAAGCGTGGTGCACATCGATAAGAAAACCGGCACGATCGTGTACCTGCACAAAGGGCAGCTGTGGCAACTTTCCGGTGGCAAAGGCGAGCCAAAGCAGTTAACGAACATCGAAGGCGGCCTGAGCAACGTGCGCTTCTCCCCCGACGGAAAACACCTGTTGTTTTCCCGCGAAGTAGAAGTGAAGGAGGTGCACAGCACCGACATTTATCCGGAGCTGCAAAAATCTAATGCGTACGTATACAACGACCTGAACTACCGCCACTGGGACACCTGGGAAGACGGTAAGTTTCAGCATGTTTTCTTTGCGCCTTACAACGATGGAAAAGTAGGCACCCCGGTAGACATCATGAAAGGCGAGCCTTATGACACGCCACAGATGCCCTTTGGTAGTCAGGAAGACATAATCTGGACACCGGACAGCAAGGCCATACTTTACGTGAGCAAGAAGAAGTATGGCAAGGAGTACGCCGTGAGCACCAACACCGACATCTACCGCTACGATGTCGCCAGCGGCAAGACGACCAATCTAACTGAAGGCAACTTGGGCTACGACACGCATCCGGTTTACAGTGCCGATGGCTCTAAACTGGCCTGGCTGGCTATGGATGAAGACGGCAACGAGGCCGACCAGAACGAGCTGATCGTACTTGATACCAAGACCGGTAAGAAGTATAACCTGACCAAAGACTGGGACGAAACGATTAACTCCTTTGAGTGGAGCCACGACGGCGGCAAAATCTGGCTTGTAGCCCCAACCAAAGGCACGATCCACGTGTTCGAGGTTCCACTTCCGAAAAACCTTGACAAGTTTGCCGCTAAAAGTATAAAGCAGGTTACCAAAGGGCAGTTCGACGTGAACGGCATCGTGGGACAGGCTGGCAACCACCTGATCGTGTCGCGCACGGATATGAACCATGCGCCAGAGCTGTACCGCCTGGAGCCAAAATCCGGCAAGCTGACGCAGCTCACGAAGGTGAATGACGAAGTATATGCTAAGCTTTCACTGAGCAAAGTAGAGCCGCGGGTAACCAAAGCCACCGACGGCAAGGACCTGTTCTCGTGGGTGGTGTATCCGCCGGATTTCGACCCGAACAAGAAGTACCCTACCCTGCTGTACTGCCAGGGCGGTCCGCAATCCGCGCTTACGCAGTTTTACTCTTACCGCTGGAACCTACAACTAATGGCGGCACAGGGTTATATCGTGGTGGCGCCGAACCGCCGCGGCATGCCGGGTCATGGTGAGGAATGGAACCGCCAGATCAGCGGCGACTGGGGCGGCCAACCTATCCGCGACTACCTGGCCGCCATTGACGATGTGGCCAAAGAGTCTTATGTAGACAAAGACAGACTGGGTGCTGTGGGTGCCAGCTATGGCGGGTATTCTGTCTTCATGCTGGCAGGTCTGCACGAGGGCCGCTTCAAAACGTTTATCGCCCACGACGGCCTGTTTGACATGCGCAGCTGGTATGGCACTACCGAAGAGATGTTCTTTGCCAACAACGAGCTGAAAGGCCCTTACTGGGATACCAAATCTCCGCAGAGCTACAAGGAATACAACCCGATCGAACTTGCTATCAAATGGGATACCCCGATCCTGATCGTGCAGGGCGGGCAGGATTTCCGCGTAGGAATCGAGCAAGGCCTGCAGGCTTTCCAACTGGCACAACTCAAAGGCATCAAGAGCCGCCTGTTGTACTTGCCGGAAGAAAACCACTGGGTACTCCAGCCGCAAAACGCCATTGTGTGGCAGCGGGAGTTCTTCAACTGGTTGGATGAAACGCTGAAGAAAGAAGTAAACTAACGTATAAAAGCCCGGTGCAGTGATGTACCGGGCTTTTTGTTTCTGTAGTTATTACATTTTACTGTCCAGAATGTCCCCTTGAGGGGACTGTAGGGGTGTAAAGTCAGTAGTAAAAGTGAATTGCTAACCCTATATACCTTTATTAGCCGTTGTTGGTGTTTTCACCAACAACTAATCGTCATTAACTGTCTGCAACAAACCAACGCAGTTCAAACTATAAATACCTGATTAAATTCTTAATAGAGCGTAGTAGTTGTACCAACTTGGTTGTTGGTGAAAACACCAACAACGGCAGGAAATGTGATGCAACCAGGCTTTTACTTTACTGTCAGAACAGGAAATATCTGTTGCTGGCGCGGATTTGCAATCCGTGACTTGCTATCCTGTCGGATTTGTAATCCGTCTGGGCCAGAGGCCCAAGCTATATTTAGTTACGAGCGAGGACGCTCGCGCCATGGGAATATTACACGATCAACGAGTAACGATCAACCTCCAACGAAAATTTAAAAACTCTCCCTTAACTCGTACGCCTGGCGCATGCGCTTTATCAGCCGCTCCGACTCCTGGAAGTTCAGTGTCTGCTGTCCGTCCGAGAAAGCCTTCTCCGGCGTGTAGTGCGTTTCGTAGATCACGCCGTCGGCTCCTGCCATAACGGATGCCAGGGCCATACTGGCCACGTAGTCGCGCAGGCCGATGCCGTGCGACGGGTCCACGATGACCGGCAGGTGGGTTTTCTCCTTCAGCACCGGCACCGCGTTTAGGTCCAGGATGTTGCGGTAGGCTTTTTCGTAACCACGGATACCGCGCTCGCAGAGCATGATCTTTTCGTTACCGTTGGAGAAGATGTATTCTGCCGCCTGCAGTAATTCTTCTAATGTACCGGAGATACCACGCTTCAGCAGCACCGGCTTCTGTGCTTCGCCCAGCGCATCCAGCAGGTTAAAGTTCTGGCTGTTGCGGGCTCCCACCTGGAACACGTCCACATAATCGATCATCTCCTCTATCTGAGACACCTGCATCACCTCGGTAATGATCTTAATGCCGTTCTCACGGCAGATGCGGTTAAAAACTTTCAGGCCATCGATGCCCAGGCCTCGGAAAGCATAAGGCGAGCTGCGCGGTTTAAATACGCCGCCGCGCATGATCTTTACCTCATTCTCCACCAGGTGCGCCACCACCCGTTCTATCTGCTCCTCGCTCTCAATAGAGCACGGGCCGGCCATGATGCTGAAGTTACCTTCGCCTACCTTCACCCCGTCACCCAAATCGATGACAGTAGGATTTACGCGCCACCTTCGCGAGATGAGTTTATACTCTTCCGATACCCGGTGAATATCCGCTACGCCCGGCAGCTGGCCAATCTGGCGAATATCGAATTCCTTCTTGCCAATGGCCACCAGGTAGTGCGCCTCCTGGGTTATTACTTCGTTGGCTTTGTAGCCGATTTCCTGCACCTGCTTCAGAATGTTCTCCTTCAGCTCTGCTGGTATCCCTTGCTGCAGTTGTATGATCATGTTAGTTTTTGATGCTTTGGATGAATGTTTTGATATTTTCCGAAAGGCTTCCCTCCCGCTGCAGCGCCTTTACAAAGGCACTGCCAATAATAGCTCCGCTGGCGTGGTTGCAGGCAGCGGCAAAAGTAGCTTTGTCGTGGATGCCGAAGCCGATGACGCCTGGGTTTTGCAGCTGCATGCCGGCCACGCGCTGGAAGTAGGCCTGGCTCTGCTCAGCCAAACCCACTGTTTTACCCGTGGTAGAGGCCGACGACACCATGTAAATAAAGCCGTTGCTGTGGCTGTCTATCTCTCGGATGCGGGCCTCCGGCGTCTGCGGCGTAACCAGGAATACTTTGCTCAGGTTAAACTTTTCGAACAGTTCCTTATACTCCTCTACATACTGGTGCAGCGGCAGGTCCGGCAGAATAATGCCGTCTATACCTACCTCCGCGGCTTTCTGGCAGAAGCGCTCCACGCCATACTGCATCACCGGGTTCAGGTAGCCCATCAGCACCAGCGGAATCTGCGTTTTCTGGCGGATGTCCTGCAGCTGCTCAAACAACTTCGGAATGGTCATGCCGTTCTTAAGGGCCACGGTGCTGCTGGCCTGTATCGTTGGCCCATCGGCAAGGGGATCGGAGAAAGGCATACCGATTTCAATCAGGTCCACGCCATTTTTCTCCAGCTCGAGTATAATGGTTTCCGTGTCGTTCAGGTTGGGAAAGCCCGCCGTAAAGTACACCGACAGTAGCCCTTTCGGCTGTTGTGCAAACAGGCTTTTGATTCTATTTTTCATCGAAGTGAAAGTGCTTTAGGTAGGTAGATAAGTCTTTGTCGCCGCGGCCGGACAGGTTGATCACCACGATATCCTCCGGCTTGGCCTGCAGTCGCTCTAACACCGCCAGCGCGTGCGCACTCTCCAGCGCCGGAATAATGCCTTCCAGCCTTGTCAGCTCCAATACCGCCTGCAGGGCATCTTCGTCGGTGGCACTCTCAAAGCGGGCACGGCCGCTCTCGAACAAATGCGCGTGCAAAGGACCTACTCCCGGATAGTCCAGGCCAGCAGAAATAGAGTATGGCTCGGTAATTTGCCCATCCTCCGTCTGCATGAGCAAGGTGCGGCTGCCGTGAATGATACCGTCTTTACCCAGCACCGATGTCGCCGCCGACTCACCGGAATGAATACCTTTACCGGCTGCCTCCACGGCCACCAGCTGCACCTCCGGCTCATCGAGGTAATGGTAAAACGCTCCCGCTGCATTGCTGCCGCCGCCTACGCAGGCCACCACATACGTTGGTAACTCGGTACCTTCCTTCTCCAGCAGCTGCGCCCTGATCTCCTCTGAAATCACCGCCTGGAAACGGGCCACCATATCCGGGTACGGGTGTGGCCCTACCACCGAGCCGATGATGTAATAAGTGTTCTCCGGATTGTTAATCCAGTCACGGATAGCCTCGTTGGTGGCATCTTTTAAAGTTTTACTGCCGCTGGTGGCCGCCACCACCTGCGCCCCAAGCATCTTCATACGGGCCACGTTCGGCGCCTGCCGTTCAATGTCCACTTCGCCCATGTACACGATGCACTCCAGCCCCATTAAGGCGCAAACGGTAGCCGTTGCCACCCCATGCTGCCCGGCCCCGGTCTCCGCAATAATGCGTTTTTTGCCCAGTCGCTTGGCCAGCAAAACCTGCCCAATGGTGTTGTTGATCTTGTGGGCGCCGGTATGGTTCAGGTCCTCACGCTTAAGGTATACTTTTGTGTTATACTTTTCGGAAAGGCGCGGCGCCAGGTATAAAGGCGAAGGTCGGCCAACATAGTCCTTTAGCAGCGCCTGCAGTTCCTCCTGAAAGCTCGGTTCCTGCAGGATGCGCAGGTAGTTCTGCCGCAGTTCCTCCACATTGGGATACAGCATCTCAGGGACGTAGGCCCCACCGAACTTGCCGTAAAATCCTTTTTCGTTAACGTGATAGCTCATTTCTCTTTAGTTAAGAGTTATGAGTTTTGAGTTATGAGTTTTATGAACTCAAACTCTAGCCCTATAACTCATCGCGTTCATGTTTTATACTATTACTTTTAACTTTTAACTTTCAACTCTTCACTTGCTCGAAGAGCAGTTTTAGTTCTTCCACCTTCTTCAGCCCCGGCTCCTGCTCAAAGCCGCTGTTTACATCCAAGGCGTAAGGCTGGCGCCGTACTTTGTCCAGATGCTTTACATTCTCCAGGTTCAGGCCGCCGCTCAAAAAGTATGGCTTTGGGGAGAGATAGCCTTTGAGCAGTTCCCAATCGAAAGGAATGCCGTTGCCGCCGTACTCCTGGCCTTTGGTGTCGAATAAAAAGTAGTCAGCGCAGGATTCGTAAAGCAGCGTGTTCTCGAAAACAAACCGATCATCCACCGAGAACACCTTAATCACCTCCACGCCCAGGTTCTTCACCTCGGCACATCCTCTCGGAGACTCCTTCCCGTGGAGCTGCACCGCATCCAGCTTATACTTCTCCACGGTGGCTTTTATACTTTCGAAAGGAGCATTCACAAACACGCCGGTCTTTTTTATACTTGCCGGTAGCTCGGCCAGAAGCTCCGGAGTGATGTGACCCTCTGCATAGCGCTTGGAGCCTTCGTAGAAGATAAAGCCCATGTAGTCGGGCCTGAGCGCCGCCACCTGCCGGATGTTCTCCGGATCGCGCATGCCACATACTTTTAATTTCATGCCGATACCTCCTGTTGCGCCAGCTGCTGCTTAAACTCCTTGATGAAGGCGGCAGCGGATTGCCCAGGTCGGCTGTTCTGCATAAAGGTCTCCCCGATCAGGAAACCGTTGTAGCCTGCCTTACGAAGCGTCACCAAAGTTTCGGGTCTGCTGATGCCGCTCTCCGAAATCTTGGTGATGCCGGTCGGGATGTGATTGGCCAGTTCCAGCGAAGTGTTTACGTCTGTCACGAAGTCCTTCAGGTTGCGGTTGTTCACGCCTACCACCGTTACCTCGTCGCAGAGCGTTTGCTGCAGCTCTTCCAGGTTATGCACCTCCAGCAGCACCTCCAGGCTAAAGGAGCGGGCAAATGCCGCTAGTTCCTTCACACGGGCTGGGTCCAGGGCAGCCGCAATTAAAAGTATGGCATCCGCTCCGATCGACTTCGCCTCCACGATCTGGTATTCGTCCACCGTAAAATCCTTGCGCAGAATCGGGCAGTAATTAAACTTGCGGGCCGTCAGCAGGTCCTCGTTCTTACCGCCAAAGTATGGCCCGTCCGTCAGCACCGACAGCGCCGAGGCACCTGCCTGCATGTAGCTGATCGAGGTTCGCTCTACCGACACATAAGGATTGATATCGCCTTTGGAAGGTGATTTGCGCTTGATCTCGGCAATGATACCGCTCTTGTCGGGGCGCAGCAGGTAACGCTCCAGCGATATGCAGGGTGTTTCAAAGTATAAACTCTTCTCCAGCAGCTTAACCGGGTACAGCTCCTTGCGTTCGGCTACTTCCTTATACTTGGTGGCGATGATCTGATCGAGTATGTTCATGTTGTTCTGATTTAAAAATTTGGATATGTGGAGATTTGAAGATGACTATGCCTCCACCAGCTTCTGATCATTTATTAAGCTGTTAAATACCTGATAAGCTTTACCGGATTCAAGTGTTTCTTTGGCTATACTTACAGCCTCCTGTAGCGCCAGCTCCGGGCGGGCGCATTGCAGGGCCATGGCGGCGTTGGCCGATACCACGGCTGTCTGTGCTTCGGTACCCTCTCCTTTCAGCACCTTCACAAAGATGTCGGCAGCCGATTTTATACTTCCGCCCCCTTTAATCTGCTCTTGTGTCAGGGTAGGTAAGCCGAGCGCCTTGGCATCCAGTAACACCTCCTGCCTGTCCGAAATCACTTTAAACGGGCTCGTTAGCGATATCTCGTCGTAACCGTCTAAAGTATGCAATATCGTATAGCGGGTGTCGGTTTGCTGGTACAGGTAGCCGTACATGCGCGCCAGTTCCAGGCTAAACACGCCCACCAGCTGCCGCTTCGGGAAAGCCGGGTTCACCATCGGCCCCAGCATGTTGAAGAAGGTTTTCACGCCCAGATCCTTCCGTATCGGCCCCACGCTTTTCATGGCCGGGTGAAACAGCGGCGCGTGCAAAAAGCAGATGTTATACTTTTCGATGCTGCGCTCCAGGGCATCCGTATCGGTGGTAAACTTAAAACCCAGCGCCTCCAGCACGTTGGACGAGCCGCAGGAAGAGGACACGCCATAGTTTCCGTGCTTGGCCACGGCCACGCCATTCGCCGCTACGACAAAAGAAGATAGCGTGGAGATGTTAAAGGTATCCTTTCCGTCGCCGCCCGTGCCGCAGAGGTCAATCGGGTTGTAGGCATCCAGGTCCACCCGGTGGCACAGTTCCAGCAGCGCATCACGGAAGCCCTCCAGCTCCTCCACTGTAATGCTGCGCATCATAAACACGGTCAGAAAACAGGACACCTGGCTTTGGTTATACTTGCCCTTGGTAATATCCGAGAGCACCTCCCGCGCCTGCGCCTTAGTCAGGGTTTTATGTTCGAATAAGTGATTCAGTATTGCTTTCATTTCTTTTCTTAGTATCAAGTATCACGACACACGTAACACGACTCTTAACTTTTAACTCTCAACTCTTAACTATCTAACCAGTTCTTGATCATCTCCCGGCCATAGTTGGTCAGCACCGACTCGGGGTGGAACTGTACGCCGCGCACTTTGTGGCTTTTGTGGCGCAGTGCCATGATGCGGCCCTGCTCATCTACGGCCGTCGGCACCAGGCAATCGGGCAGCTCCTCTTCTACCAGCCAGGAATGGTAGCGGCCGGTTTCGAACGCTTTGGAGAGTCCCTTAAAAAGCGGCTCCTCCTCACAAACCACCTGCACCGGCGTTGCCACCCCATGCCATACTTCGCTGCTGTTAAACAGCTTACCACCGTATACTTCCCCTATGGCTTGATGCCCGAGGCACACGCCGAACAGGTCTTTGCTGGAGCCGTAGGTGCGGATAATTTCTTTCAGCAACCCCGCCTCATCCGGAATACCCGGGCCCGGCGAGAGCATGATCTTTTCATACTGGCCTACCTCTTCGAGTGTGGTTTTGTCGTTTCGTCGCACTGTTACAGTGGCTCCTAGTTCCTGCAGCAGGTGCACCAGGTTATAGGTAAATGAGTCGTAGTTGTCGATTACGAGTACGTCCATGTTAGTTGATGTTTTGGGCCAGTTCCAGGGCGCGGCGCAGCGCCATTAATTTATTGTCTACCTCCTGCAGCTCGCTCTCCGGGTTAGAGGCGGCCACAATGCCTGCACCTGCCTGGAAGTATAACCGATAGTCTTTGCTCAGAAACGAGCGGATCATGATGGCGCTGTTGAAGTTGCCGTTGAAGTCGAGAAAGCCGATGCAGCCGCCGTAGAAATTGCGATTGGTGGTTTCATACTTGTCTATGAGTTGCATGGCCTTGTGCTTGGGTGCCCCGGAGAGCGTACCGGCCGGGAAAGTGCTGGCCACCATTCTCAAAGCATCCTCCTGGTTGTGCAGAATGCCGGACACTTTGGACACCAGGTGAATCACGTGCGAGTAGTATTGAATCTCGCGGAAAGTCTCCACCTCCACGCTGTGGCCGTTGCGGCTCAGGTCGTTGCGGGCCAGGTCCACCAGCATGACGTGCTCGGCATTTTCCTTTGGGTCGGCCAGCAGTTTCTCGGCCAGCGCGGCGTCTGCAGCGTCATCCCCGGTTCTACGGAAAGTGCCGGCAATCGGATAGATGCTCGCCTTCTGGTCTTTGATCACCAGCTGCGCCTCCGGCGAGGAACCAAAGATCTTGAAACTGCCGTAGTCGAAGTAGAACAGGTAGGGCGAAGGGTTGATAGAGCGCAGGGCGCGGTAGACGTTAAACTCATCCCCCTGAAAACCTTGGGCAAAGCGGCGGGACAGCACCAGTTGGAACACATCGCCGCGGAAGCAGTGCTCCTTGGCTTTAGCAATGTTCTGCAGGAATTCCTGACCGGAGATATTGTGCTCTTCTTCGCCCGTGGTTTTGAACGTAAAGCTCGGGATGTTGCGGCTGTTCAGGATCGCCTCCAGCTGGGCTATGCCGTCATCATCTCCCTGGTTATAGTTGTGCGCAAAGATGTAGGCCTGGTTGGTGAAGTGGTTGATTGCGATGATGTGGCGGTACACGGCATAGTATAGATCCGGAATACTGGCGCGGCCTTCTTTCCTGCTGATCTCGACATCCTCGTAATAGCGCACGGCATCATAGCTCATGTAGCCAAACAAGCCGTTATGGATGAAGTTAAACTGCTTGTTCTCCTCCACCTCGAAGCTTTTTGAAAAGCCTGCCAGCAAGCCCGGCACATCTGTTTCTTTGGTAATAGCGGTGGTGCGTACACTGCCGTCCGGGAAAGCCTCTGTCAGCACCTCATCCTCGGCTTTTATACTGGCCATGGGGTTGCAGCAGATGTAGGAGAAGCTGTTCTCGGCGCCGTGGTAGTCGGAGCTTTCCAGCAGGATGCTGTTGGGGAATTTGTCGCGCAGCTTCAGGTACACGCTCACCGGCGTCAGCGTGTCGGCCAGGAGTTGTTTGTAGGTGGTGGTTAGTTTATACTTGCTCATGTGCGTGGAGGTGATGAAAAACAAAAAGGCCTGCTGTTCGTGTGAACAGCAGGCCTTTTATTCCTTTGGTAATGCTTTATATGTTACTTCATATGCGGCATAGAACGGCTGTTCACGATACTTTGTGTAACGTGCCACCACCATGCCATATGAAGATTCTGAATCATTTCGTTTTTTATCTGGTAAGGTTTTTAAATCCTTCTGTTGCAAAAGTACAGGCTAAACCCATAAAACCAAACTTTGCTCCATATTTAATTTCACTCTATTCCGTGTCTGGCAGTAGAGGTCCCTCGTCCGTATCCGCTAGTTGCTCCATCGTGTTCCCGCCGCAGGTATTACGAATCAGCGCGTTATAAAAGCTAATGCTGTTCTCCAATACCTCCACCGCCATGCGTTCATCCACGTTATGGATGAGCAGCGCACTCTCCCGGTTTACCACCTGCGGGGCAAATCGAAAGATATTATCGGTTAGGTTGGAATAGTGCTTGGCATCGGTGGCCCCGGGAAACAACGCCGGCACCACCAATACATCCGGAAAGGTTTCCAGTATAGAGGCGCTCAATGCCCCGTAAACCCAGGTATCTGTGGCAGTAACCGGCGAAGGAGGTGTATAAACCCCATAGCGTTCTATCTTAACCCGATTATCCTTTATGGCTTTGCGCACATGCCGCAGCACACTTTGCTCATCCTCCCCGTTCAGGATGCGGATGTTGAGGACCGCAGACGCCTCGCGTGGCAATACATTGTGCTTTTCTCCTGCCGACAGCATGGTGGGAACCAGTTTGGTACGGATCAGCACATCCGTAGCGCGGTCTTCGGAGAGCTTTCTCAGAATTTTGCCTTTAAACAAGCCGTAATGGCGCATCGCGAATTTATACTTGCCGCCCATTTTACCGGACAATATCTCCAGCATCTCTCGGGTGGCGGGTATCAGGCGCGGCTCAAATGGGTTCTCGTGCAGCCTTTTGATAGCTTGACTGAGGATATCGATAGGCGTGTCAGCTGGCGGGGCTGAAGAGTGGCCTCCCCCACCGCTCACGGTAAGCAGCAGGTTGAGATTGCCCTTGGCAGCGGTGCCCACCAAGGCAACCGGCTCCGTGAGCCCGGGCAGCACGTCTTCGGCTATGGCTAGCCCTTCATCGAAAACGGCCTCTAGCTGCACCCCCTGTTGCTCCAGGTGCTGGCTTATCATACTGGCTCCACCTTCGCCGCCTATTTCTTCATCGTGCCCAAAAGCCAAGTACAAGGTACGCTCCGGTTCATAGTCCTGCTCCAGGAGCTGCTCCACGGCCTCCAGCAGCGCCACCACCCGATACTTATCATCCATGGTGCCTCGGCCCCAGATGTAGCCGTCCTTTACTTCTCCGGCAAAGGGCTGTTCCTGCCACGCCTCCTCCGACGCACTTTCTACAGGTACCACATCCGTATGGGCACTAAAGAGCACCGGCTCTAAACGGGTGTCCTGCCCTTGCCAGGTATACAGCAGACTAAAATCGTTAATTACCTCCACCTGCAAGCGCTCGTGCGCCAGCGGGAAGGCCTTGGCCAGGTAGGCGTGTAACTTTTTAAATTCGCTAAACCTAAAATTGGCAGAATCTAAAGCGGATACTGTTTGGAAGCGTACAACAGCTGCTAATTTCTCGGCTGCAACCGACCGTGATGCTACAGCAGTACTGTCCGGGCAAAAGGATGCGAGAGAAGGTGTAGTGAGACTAAAAAGGGCGATCAACAGGATAACAGCGTACTTCATAAAAAGGAAGATGCCCAGAACCGCTGCGGCGAAGACATCTTTGAAAAATAAAACGAAAAAAACCTTAAACACAGGTTCTACCCTTAAGTTATTGATATTGTTAGACATGAGCAAATGAAGCACCTTGAAATGCTTTACCACCAGGCTTTTTTCAGAGTTTTGCGGCTAAACGGCCTCCTACCCATCTTGGTTCGCGTAAAGGAAAACCTGAATTTATTTGAATTACTCCTTTTGCGGTGCTTACCTTTGTGATCCTTCCGTAAGAGCTGACTTCGTAATGAGACAAACACGAACTGAACTTCTTTACAGAGAACAACACATTGCCATAGAATTCAACCCTATGGAAGAATGGATCTATGTAAACTGGCGAGGGTACCAGAACTACAACTCGGTGGTGAGTGGCTGTGAGAAGATGCTGGAGCTGATGAAGGAAAAAGCGTGTTACCGCATCCTGAATGATAACACATTTGTAGAGGGGCAATGGTCCACTGCCTCCAAGTGGGTGGCTTCCGATTGGTTCCCACGAATGCGCGAGAACGGATTGCAGGAATTTGCGTGGGTATACTCCCCGAGCATTCTGAGCCGGCTTTCGGTGGATAAAAGTATAAAGCTGGCAGATTTCCCGGATTATATAAAGGTTTTTGATGACATCTCGGCCGCCAAAGACTGGCTGAGGTCGCATGCTTAAAGTATAAACCAAAAGAGGCGCTACAGTTCAGTAGCGCCTCTTTTGGTTTATGTGCCTTCTAAAGGATCCCTTTGGTGCTTGGAATGGAAGAATCGTGCGGGTTTCGCTCCACCGCCATGCGAATGGCACGGGCGAAGCCCTTGAAGATGGCTTCGATCTTGTGGTGCTCGTTGTCACCCTCCACTTTGATGTTCAGGTTCGCCTTTGCGGTGTCTGAAAAGGATTTAAAAAAGTGGAAGAACATTTCGGTCGGCATATCCCCTACTTTCTCACGCTTAAAGTCAGCCCTCCACACGGCCCAGGGACGGCCACTGAAGTCGATAGCCACCTGCGCCAGCGTCTCATCCATCGGAAGTATAAAGAAGCCGTAACGGCTGATGCCGCGCTTGTCGCCCAGCGCCTGCAGGAAAGCCTCGCCAAGGGCTAGACCAGTATCTTCGATGGTATGGTGCTCGTCGATGTGCAGGTCTCCTTTTACGTTGATGTTCAGGTCAATCTTTGCGTGTTTGGCTACCTGCTCCAGCATGTGGTCGAAAAAGCCGATGCCGGTGCTGATATTCATCTTGCCAGAGCCGTCCAGGTTCAGGTCCACCTGTATATCTGTCTCGGAGGTGCTGCGGCGTATGCTCGCGGTGCGGCCGGCACCCTGCTGCTTCAGGAAAGTATAAATATCATCCCAGTCGGTGGTGCGCAAGGCGGCCCCGTCGGCAGAGGACTCGCCGATGAAAATAGCCTTTGCCCCCAGGTTTTGGGCCAGCTTCACGTCCGTTAGCCTGTCGCCGATCACATAGCTGTTTGCCAGGTCGTACTCGCCCGCCAGGTAGCGCTGCATCATGCCTACGCCCGGCTTGCGCGTCTCCAGTCCCTCGTGCTCAAAGCTGCGGTCAATAAGGATCTCGTCAAATTTTATCCCCTCTGTTTCCAATATCTCCAGCATCTTGTTCTGGTAAGGCCAGAAGGTATGCTCCGGGTAAGAGTCGGTGCCCAGGCCATCCTGGTTGGTTACCATCACGAACTCGTAATCCATTTCTCGGTAGATGCGGGCCAGGTTGGTAATGGATTTCGGTATGAAGGCGAACTTCTCGAAGGAGTCTACTTGGTAGTCGGTTTTGGGCTCCACCAGGATGGTGCCGTCGCGATCTATAAAAAGTGCTTTTTTCATTTTTTGAATCCGTATCATGTAGCACATATCAGGTATCACGACTTTAAGAGATTAACTTGCTATAAGTCTTGCTACGTGATACGAGATACGTGCTACGCTTTTATTTAAATTCTGTCATGGCTTGTAGCAGCTGCTGGTTCTCCTCCAGCGTACCCACAGAGATACGCAGGCAGCCTTCGCACCCTGGCAAAGAGGAGCGGTTCCGAACAACTATACCTCTATCTAAAAGAAAGTTATACAAACCGTTTGGATCTTTTACTTTAACAAGTATAAAGTTGGCATCAGAAGGGTAAACATACTCCACGGCGGACAAATCAGGCAAAGCCTCCATGAGCAGCTCGCGCTCCTGCACGATCTCCTCCACCATATCCTTTAGCGCCTCGCCACGCTCCAGCGCCTGCAGGGCCAGTTCCTGCGTGGCTTCGTTGATGTTGTACGGCGGCTTGATTTTATCCAAAACAGAGATGATCTCCTGTGAGGCAAAGGCAAGGCCCAAACGCAGACCGGCCATTCCCCAGGCTTTGGAAAAGGTCTGCAGCACCACCAGGTTCGGGAACTCCTGCAGGCGGGCGGTCCAGCTGCGGGCGTCGGCGAAGTCGATGTAGGCCTCGTCCACCACCACCAATCCGTTAAAGGCACGCAGCAGCTCGCTTATACTTTCCTGCGCGATCAGGTTGCCGGTAGGGTTATTGGGCGAGCAGACGAAGATGACCTTTGTGGTTGGTTTAATGTTGATGAGTACCTCCTCCACCGGAATCTGGTAATCCTCTGTCAGCTGCACGGCCTGGAGCTCTACCTCGTTCAGGTTAGCCGATACCTCATACATGCCATAGGTAGGCGGCAGGTGCAGCATGCTGTCCTGCCCCGGACGGCACACCATACGGAACAGCAGGTCTATGGCCTCGTCTGAGCCATTACCCAGGAAGATCTGCTCCGGCTGCACGCCCTTGATCTCTGCAATGCGGGCCTTCAGCTTCTTTTGGTGCGGATCGGGGTAGCGGTTATAGTTCTCTCCTGCCAGGCTGCCGAGGTTATTCTCGTTGGCATCCAGAAACACATTGGCATTGCCTTTGAATTCATCACGGGCCGATGAGTAGGCTTTCATCTTCAGCACGTTCGGGCGAATGATATCGTTCAGGTTAAACACGGGCTAGTTCTTTAAGTCGGATGGTAACGGCATTCTTGTGCGCCTCCAGCCCCTCGGCTTCAGCCATGGTTTCAATGGTTTTGCCAATGTGCTGCAGCCCCTCGCGGGTAATGTACTGGAAGGTGATCTTTTTCACGAAGCTGTCCAGCGACACGCCGCTGTAAGCGCGGGCGTAGCCATTGGTAGGCAAGGTGTGGTTGGTGCCAGAGGCATAATCGCCGGCAGACTCCGGGCTGTAGTGGCCCAGGAAAACGGATCCAGCATTGGTGATGCCGTCCATTACCTCCTCAAAATCAGAGACAGAAAGTATCAGGTGCTCGGGGGCATAAAGGTTAGAGAAGTCAAGCATCTCCTCTCGGCTGCTAAGTATGATTCCGAGGCTATTGTCTAAGGCTTTGGCGGCAAACTCCTTGCGCGGCAGCACGTTCAGCTGCGCCTCCAGTTCCTGCTCCACCTGCTGCAGCACCTCTTCCGAGGTAGTGAGCAGCACCACCTGCGAATCAGCGCCGTGCTCGGCCTGCGAGAGCAGGTCGGCCGCCACAAAGGCAGGGTTCGCGCTATCGTCGGCCATCACCAGCACCTCCGACGGGCCGGCTGGCAAGTCAATGGCTACGCCTGTTTTGCTCACCAGCTGCTTGGCTACCGTAACGTACTGGTTGCCGGGGCCAAAGATCTTGTACACGGCCGGAACGCTTTCCGTGCCAAAGGCCATGGCTGCGATGGCTTGTGCCCCTCCGGCTTTTACAATGCGTGTAATGCCCAAGAGGGAGGCCGTGTAAAGTATGGCCGGGTGAATGCTGCCGTCTTTGGCAGGCGGCGTACAAAGCACTACATCCTTGCAGCCGGCAATGCGCGCCGGCACTCCCAGCATCAGCAGGGTGGAAAACAGTGGCGCAGTGCCTCCAGGTATGTATAGCCCCACCTTGTCAATGGCTACGCTCTTGCGCCAGCAGTTCACACCGTTCATGGTTTCTACCTGCTTCACCGGCTCGGCCTGCTGTGTATGAAACAACTGTATGTTGCTATAGGCTTGCAAAATAGCCTCCTTAAGTTCCTGCGGCACTTTACCATCCGCTACCGCTATTTCCTCTTCAGTAGCCAAAAGCTGCTGCAACTGCACCCCGTCATACTTCTGCGCCAGCTGCAGCAAAGCCTGATCTCCCTGCTCCTGCACCAGCCTGAAAGTCTCCAGAATTCCGGGCTCCAGTTCCTCCAGGTTCTTGGTCGGGCGCTTTATCAGTTCTGCCCAGGTATCCGGGGCAGGTTTGATTATCTTTCTCATATGCTTATATGATCATCTTCTCGATAGGAACCACCAATATCCCTTGCGCGCCCGCGGCTTTGATCTTTTCGATGATCTCCCAGAAATCATCCTCGTTCACCACGGAGTGCAGCGAGCTCCAGCCTTCCTCGGCCAGCGGCAGCACCGTGGGCGCTTTTATACTTGGCAACAACCTGCTGATCTCTTCGATCTTGTCGTCCGGCGAGTTCAGCAGAATATACTTGGCCTTGCGGGCGCGCTGCACAGCATGAATGCGAAAAAGGAGCTTCTCCAGAATCTCCTGCTTCTCGTCCGTCAGTTCCGGACTCGCGATCAGCACGGCTTCTGACTTAAACACGCGCTCCACCTCCTTTAGGCCGTTGCTGATAAGCGTGCTGCCAGAGCTCACGATATCGCAGATGGCTTCTGCCAGGCCTATACTTGGGGCGATCTCCACCGAACCGCTGATGGTGTGGATATGCGCCTGCACCCCTTGCTCATCCAGGAATGCCTGTAGCAGGTTTGGATAGGAAGTGGCAATGTTCTTTCCTGCCAGGTCCTGGATCGAGTTATACTCCGCGCTTTTCGGGACGGCCAGGGAGAGACGGCACTTGGAGAAACCGAGCTTCTCTACAGTCAGTTGTGCTTTCCCCTCTTCCACCAGCACATTCTGCCCTACTATGCCAATGTCTGCCACGCCATCGGCTACATAGCCCGGTATGTCATCGTCGCGCAGGAAAAGGATCTCCAGCGGGAAATTGGTGCATTCTGTTTTTAGTTTGAGAGAGCTGTTGATAAAAGAAATGCCGCACTCGCGGATCAGGTTCAGTGAATCGTCGCTGAGCCTACCAGATTTCTGGATTGCTATTCTTAGCATTTTATAGTGTACGTGTAGTATGAACAATAATGAGGCTGTATACCCTGCCACTGGCAAAGTATAGTACGGGTCAACGCCCGTCGGGGGCAATATAGTAGTATGGATTCCTCTTACGAGGAATGGTGGATGTGATGGAAATGTACATGCGCAGCCGGGGCAACAGGCGTTGTCCAGCTATAAGAGGTGCTATGTGTATAAACGTTGCTCATGTACTTGGCACAAAGTAAATACCTTTTGTGCTGAAAAAAAAATGAAACAGAAGCTAAAACTTCAGTTTGGTGATACGTCCTGATCAGACCGGGTAAGAGCAGTTATAGTAAGCAAGGCTTATTCAGCAATGAGCCTTATTAGTTTTTGCAAAATAAATCTACAAACAATCATATTTAGTAAGCTACTTTTATCTGGCTAAAATTTAAGGTAACACCACATCATTCTGCAGTGTCTGGCTTACTATACCCCCGTTTAAATAAAATGTTGCCTCTTTTTAGTGAACAGAAAACATCTACATTTTCTATATAGAAGAAGCTTGCTTCATAGTGCTAACCTTAGAAGCATCATATTCAGCCACATATATTGCCTGCTAAAGTTTTACTTCATATGCTGAATTATTTAAAAAAATCTGGAGCCACAGCTATCGCGAAACAAGAAACGAAGCCTCCTTGTGCTGCTTATACTTGCTGATAACACAAAAGCCGGCAGGGTTACCCGCCGGCTTTTGTGAATACTGATGTTAAAACAGAAGTTAACGCTTCAGCACCATTTTGATTGTTTTTACCCCGGATGCCGTAGCCAGTCTGGCGAAGTATATTCCCTCCGGCAGGTTTCCAGCGGCGAACTCATACTCGTAAGCCTTCCCTGCCTCGGCCATGCCTTCCGCAAACTTCATCACACGGGCTCCTTTTGCATCGAACACCTCCAACGCAAAGCTTTCCTCCTTCTCAAACGTGAAAGAAATGGTTGTTTTGTCGTTGTACGGGTTCGGGTAGTTGTGGAAACGGGCACCCTCTACCTCAAGTGTTTCGGTTGCCGCTACAACTTTCTTAGTGCTCGAGCCCCCTGCCAGCGGCTTGTTCTCGTGAATCACGATAGAGCCACCTCCCAGAATGGTGGCCACGCCCAGTTCTGCATTCTCCGCTTCACCCCGGGCGTTGTCATATACCACCTCGCCCCCGTTCCAGATCTTGATGCGGAATTTGTCGTTGTCTCCGCCGCCGCTTACCTGGCCATCTGTGGCAACCACCATGAAATCATACTCTGTGGTGCCGCCGTTGATGTAGCCTTTGCCCTTATAGGTGGCCTTAGCACCGGAAATCACCAGCGATCCATAGTTGTGCACTGAGCTTTTGAAGTTTAGCTTCCCGGCCTGGAACTGGAACTCTGTGTTACCTTCCACCTCGTTTTTACCTTTTTTATACTTGGCCACGAAACCGAAGTTGGCTTTTCCGGTTGCATCCGGTTCTGTGGAAAGTGCTCCTGACGGAGAGTTGATCCAGCCACCCCCGGTTACAAAACCACCTTCCGGGTCGAAGACAGAGATGAAGACGGGCTCGGTGGTCAACTCATCACCTACGGCATTCTTATACTTTAGCACCAATGTATACACCCCTGGCAAATTAGGCACAGTGGTAGATCCTGTAATGGTGCTTTCCCCGCTGAAAGAGCCGTTGGTATCGGATGTGAAGCCCCATACCCACTTTGGTGCGGTTACGATGCCTGTGTATTTAGCTGCAACATTCACTGTAGAGCCGTATTGCACAGGAGCTGGATTCTCGATGCTAACCGTAGGGATCGCATAGATTGTGAGGCTTGCTCCGTTGTAGGAAAGCGCATAGTTCGTTCCGGCTGTCAAGGATCCCTGGTTTATCGCGTAAACCCCTGGAGTCTCACCGGCTACCCTGGCCAATGATCCGCTGAAGGCATCCCCGTTTACCAATGCCCCGGTAGTAACCTGGTACGTCAGCGCTGGGTCAGCCTGGTTGAACATTTTGGCCTTCGCGTCTGCGGTAACGCTGATTGCTCTGGCTGTCACTGTTAGCGTGCCTTTAGAGGTCTCTACCGTATAGTTCGCTATGGCGCCACCACTCACCTGTGGCACGATTTCATAGGTTCCTACCGCACTTTTCGTCGTTGCAGCCGTGGTATAGATGGCCGAGATGTCATCGCCTTGCACCACACCAGTCATGCTGCCTGCCAGCGCAGGATTCTCATCACCGTAGGCTCTACTAGCGTTGTCAGCCACCACCACCAATCGAGCAGGTGTAATCTCAAAAGTAGCTGGGTGATAGGTGATGTTGTAGTTGCCGAGCTCAGCCGCTGGGCTTAGGTTAGCGCGAATACCGTAGGATCCTACCCGCTCACCCGGTTCACGACCATACGTAGCTACGATGCCATCCGCCGCTACAAAATCAGCAAGCGTTCCACTCAGAATTGGGTCTGAAGTACCGTACACTTTGGCGTTGGCTGTAGGTGTGACAGAAGCTGGTTTTGGTGTGATAGCGGCAGAGGTAGTGGCAGTAGCCGCGGTTAAGCTGTAATTAGGGTTGCCGATGGAAACATCTGCCAGTACCGTTTTGCCAACACCCACATTCTTATCGGCAAAGCGGGCATTTTGTACGGTTACAGGCACCTCGTCCCCTGCTATCAACTCCTCTGCAGGCACTCTACCTGTGGCAGTAGCGGCAACGGAGCCGTCATATACCTTGTTTTCTGCTTGAATAGAGGCTGTCACCTGCTTTGGCGCAATCTCAAAATCAACACCTTCAGTAAAAGTTAAAGTATAGTTGCTACTCAGGCGCAGGCTGCCGGTCAAGATTTTGTACGCGCCTACGTTACTGCCTGCTTCCCTGCTCAACAAGCCTGAGAATACATCGTTGCCCACCAAAGCGGTATGCTCATACTTAAGAACCGGATCGTCCTGCCCGTAAACCTTGTACTGGTTCGCAAGCGGTGTTACGGTAATCTGCTTAGCGTTGATCGTAAACACAGCACCTGAGAAAGACATAGCATAGTTGCCACTTAGACTCAAGGTGCCGATGCGGATCGCATATTCCCCGGCATCCTCTCCTGTTTCTCTCTCCAGGGCGCCTGAGAACGTGTCGTTATTCACCAGAGAACCTGAAGTGATCTGGTGCCTCAGGGCTGGGTCAGCATCCCCGTAAGTCTTTGCTGCAGCATAGGCAGCCACCGTAACAGGGCGAGGAGTAACCGTTAGCGTTCCTTCCTGCGCTTCTACAGTATAGTTGGCTATCATTGCTCCAGAAACAGAAACTGTTATAGGGTATTGGCCAACCCCTGATGCCGGCGTTGCCGTGGTAGACGCAGTCACCGTAAGCGCGTCACCAGCCGCCGCCCCACTTATAATATCTCCGGTTAGGGTCGGGTTAGGATTTCCATAAACCCTGCTCTCATCATTTGCCTTCACGACAAGATTTGCTTTCCTGATAAGAAGGGATCCGGTGGCCTGCGCAGCAGTATAGTTGTCGTTTCCTTCAAATGTGGCTGATACCGCATAAGTGCCTGCCTCAACAGGGGAGGCAACCGGAGTACCTTCTTTGCTGTAGGTAATGGTGGCCGCTCCTAAGTCATCACTTTCCAAAACACCCTCAAGCGTTGCACTGGCAATGACTTTGGATGTACCATCATAGGTGTAGGGGCCGCCTACATTTAGTGTTAGCACTGGCGTGGCCTTAGCAACATTCAACGAAACCGTAGCCGCTGCAGGATTATAATTCGACGTGCCAGCAGCCGTTACACGTAATGTATGGGTGCCTGCGGCAAGTATAGCTCCTGTGGCAGGACTATATGCCAGTCCTCCATCACCTGAAGTTAAGGTAGCATTGAGTTGATTTGCTGATAAGGCAGTTCCGTATACGATGCCCTGTGGGTTCGCCCAACTGATCTCCTGGTCGGCCTTCGCGATCACCAGTTTACGGCTAACCTCCTCAGCCTCGTAGTTGGAGTTTGTTAAAGAAGCCACCACCTCATACTCCCCAGCATTAACTGGCACTGAAGAGGAGCCGTTGTAGGTAACGGTGAGCCCTGTTATGCCTGTGGGGTCAATGCTTATGGAAGCTGGTTTTTCCTGGCCATCATAAATATGCTGTAACGCTCCAACGTTGATTGTAGCGGACGCTTTACTGATAACCATGGTACCGCTTGCCACCTCGGCTGTATAATGGGGATTATTTAAACTTGCTGTTACTGCATAACTTCCAGCATTTGTCGGAGCGACGTCAGAACCATTGTAAGAAACGGAAATGCCGTTCGTACCTAACTCGGGAGTGGTTGCCGAGACCGTACGTGCAGATCCGTTATACACCTGTAGAAGATTGTTGAGCGTAATAGTGGTTGTCTTTTTATCTACCATCAACGTCTGCTCTACGGGTATTGCAGCATTATAATTACTATTTCCGGCTTGTGAGGCAGTGATTGTGGTTGTGCCTACACCCACAATTGTAACCATATTCCCGTTTATAGTGGCTACGTTCGTGTTGCTGCTGCTATAACTTACTGCCAGCCCGCTACTTGCTACTGCCCCTAGTTCAAATGCATTATCCCCAAACGTCCTGCTTGCCAGTTGATCAAATGCTATGGTCTGAGGAGCTTTTGTAACGGCTAGATGCAAAGCATTGGAAGTTCCTCCACCCGGAGCCGGGGTAAATACTGTAATCGGAAATGATCCTACTGAAGTGATGTCTTCAGCTGAGATAGTGGCTTTCAATTCTGAGGCACTTATTCGTGTTGTTGGCCTGTCGAAGCCATTGAACCGTACTACAGAGGTTGGCAAGAAGTTGGTACCGGTAATTGTTAAGGTAAAGGTTGCTACGCCAACTGGTTTTGTATCAGGAGAAATACCAGTGATTGTTGGGGCAGCAGGCTGGAAATTACCTACAACATTGATGACCGAACTTCCCGTACCTGTATTGAATCCACTAGCTGGAGACCCTGAGGTAAAGTTGTAGGTAATTTGATTGGCAACTACTGTACTTGGATAAGTATAGTTTAATGATACATTGTTTAAACCAACCGTTGAAGAAGAGTTTGGCGTGACAAAATCTGAACTGCCAGTTCTGATATTCTGCCCTTGCTGATGTTCCCATTTCACTGCAATCGAAACCCCATCCGGCAGGCCAGAAGCAGCGAAGCTGATGTTTCCATCTGTAAAATATGCTTTGGCGATTAAGCCAGAAGTCTGCCCTGTTGCAGTCAGCTCAAACGCCACACCCAGATGCCAGGTATTTATCAAGAATTGGTCATAATAGATGCTTCCATCCTCTTTGGCAACTGTGCTTCTTTCATGATTGTCTGTACTGCAAACCTGAGGCGTTTCGTGGAAGTCGAGAACAACTGTTTCGCCTGGCTCCCAGCCCGTACCAGTCACTATTACGTAATTCCCTGGCTGATAATCATCCTTGTCTGTTGTCACCGTCTGCGCTACAGCCCCTGTAGCAGCGAACAGCATCAGCCCTGTTACCAGCCAAAGTAGCCAGAACAGCTTGGGCCCAGTAAAATTGTGCGCGTGTAAACGTTTAGCATTCATATGTAAAAGGTTAAAATGTTTCTTTACCGGCTAATACATAACTATAGCATGTACACCTCCAGAAGAAGTGCCTACACACGCAGAGGTTCCACACAGCCCCGGATGGGCCATAGATTACTATGCTATAGAAAGTTCAAAAAGCGAATGGGAACGTATGGCTAAGCAAGAAATAACCTAGCCGTTACATCAGTTATATTTATTCTGATTCCTATACTATATATTATAATTGTAGTTGCAATTTTACAACTATTTATTTTACTATAACTAGCTATAGTATTAAAATTATGTGAATGGTTAGAATAATAGAGTGTAACTACATGCTGGAAAAGTTGTAAGACGGTAAAGAGTTAGAATAGGAAGGCAAATGTCAAAAACGCATCTTGAAAAGTTTATTAGCTTTGCAGGCGCGAACTACTGGTTTATTGGCATAGTTTTTACTGTATATAAGCACCAAGTAATGTTCCTACTACCATGAGAAGATACCTGCTACTCTTTTTTATACTTTCAGCCACATACTTGTTTGGGGGCACCGAGGCATCTGCCCAGGTAAAGCTGCCACAGGCCAGTCCGGCTGCCATGCTGCGCCAAACTGTAGGGCTAACCGACATCACTGTAAACTACCATGCACCTAGTGTTAGAGGCCGCAAAGTGTTTGGAGGCTTGGTGCCTTATGGGCAGCTGTGGCGGGCAGGTGCCAACGAAGCAACGCTGGTTACATTCCAGGACGAGCTTTTCCTAAACAATGAACGGGTGCCAGCTGGTACTTACTCTTTTTTCATTTTCCCGCAGAGCGATTCGCTTTGGCATGTGGTGCTAAACAGGGACACCACCCTCTGGGGCTTGGAAGGGTACAACGAGTTGGACGATGTGGCTTACCTGGAGGTAAAGCCATCTAAAACAAAAGAGTTCACAGAAACAATGCTGTTCTCTTTTTCCGATATCAGCATGAACAAAGCCAAGCTAAACCTGGCGTGGGAAAACACGATGATATCCCTTAGTATAGAAACGGATATTGAGAAAAAGGCTTTGGAGAACATCAATTACGCCCTGGCAAACGCGGCCCCAGATGATTGGTATACTTGGGCCCAATGTGCGGAGTACATGTTGCCACGCAAAGAGCATCACCAGAAAGCCCTGGAATGGATCAATAAGTCCATTGCTATCAAAGAGAATTTTTATAATAACTGGATCAAGGCAAAGCTTTTTGCCTACAATAACGAGTATCAAATGGCCGCTTCCTTATCGGCGAAAGCGATGCAGTTGGGTACCTCAGAGCCAGATAGCTACAAAACTTACGCGAAGCAAATAGAGACAGCTTATAGCGAATGGAAGAAGCGGCGCTAACTAAGCCTTAAAAAGAAATGGGAAGCAACATGTTGCTTCCCATTTCTTTTTATAAGGTGCTTATACTCTAAGCAACTGGTTTATACTTTAAAATTTAGCCACAAAACGCAGGTTTAGCCGACGACCCGTCAGGTAATTCGGAACGGCATAGGTAACGTTGTTTACATCGCTCACATAGTTGTAGGATACCCAGTTCTTTGCATCGATGAGGTTAAGCACCTCCAGGCCTACCCATAAACTTTCCAGACCTAGCTTCTTGCGCTGCACCACATCGCTCTCCACCACGATCACCTTCGAGAAGCCAATGTCGATGCGCTTGTACGAGCGACCGTCAAAGGCATTTCGGTACTCAGGCTGCCGTGGCGGTCCAAAAGGAAGGCCGCTGCCATACACCAGGTTCAGGTACATGCGCACCGTTGGGTTATCCGGCAAATGATCCTGGAAGAATACTCCCACATTCAGCAACTGGTCCGTGGGCCGGCGGATGAAGCCCTGCTCCTGCATGCCGATACGTTCGCCCTGCCCGTTGTAGATAGATATGGAGTCTCCTTCGACATTCTCCTTGGTAGAGAGCACCCCCAGGCTCAGCCACGATTCCGCACCGGGTATAAACTCTCCATTCACGCGCACATCAAACCCTGCCGCGTAAGCCTTCGCGTTGTTTTTGGCATAGTAGCGCAGGCGCACGTTGTCGAGATCATACGGGATCACGTTGGTCATCCATTTATAGTATGCTTCGGTGGTCAGCTTAAAGTCTCGGCCCCAGGCTTGGAACAGGTAATCGCTCCCTACAATAGCATGTATGGCGCGTTGGGCCTTCAGACCGGGATTCAACACACCGCTAAAGTCACGTAGCTCGCGATAGAAAGGGGGTTGAAAGTATAACCCGAGCGCCCCTTTGAAGGAAAGGTTCGGGTTGCGGCGGGTGATAAAGGAATACTGCACCCTTGGCGATACATTAAGCTCCTGGTTATAGTCCCAGTAGGTGGCGCGGATGCCGTAAGTGATCGTCTTCAGAGAATCCAGCTCAACCGTGTGCTGCAGAAAGCCACTGTAGCGCAGTGTACTCAGGTTGAGCTGAGAACTGAGGTAGAAATCCTGCGTCACGTAATCAGCAGAGTCGGAGAAGCCATACTCCTGCAGTTGGTCCTCTATCTTCTCAATCCCAAGCTTTGCCCCAAACTGAAGGTTGCTGCGTTGGCTAAAACGCAAGGTGTTCCGTAGCTCCGCCGACAGGATGCGGGCAAGCAAGGTGTTGCGGGCATGGTTAAAGGTGCTTCCTACCCCGCGCTCCTGCTGGCACTCGCCAAAGTTATTGCCGTTGGTGCCTACGTCGCAGAGGCGGTAGCCGGCTTCTACATCCCGGAACTCCCGCTCCCGCGAGTGCACCCCGGAAAGTATAAGCTCAGAAGTATAGCCAGCCGTGAAGCGATGTGCCAGGTTAATACCGGCCTGGTAGGTGGCATACTCCATGCGTTCC
The DNA here is from genome assembly GCF_029360645.1 of Pontibacter litorisediminis. Classification (GTDB taxonomy): domain Bacteria; phylum Bacteroidota; class Bacteroidia; order Cytophagales; family Hymenobacteraceae; genus Pontibacter; species Pontibacter litorisediminis. The sequence continues at coordinate 493,028 of NZ_JARDUA010000001.1, forward strand.
TGCCCGTCGAAGGCAATGAGCAGGCGCAGCGGCGTGTTGCGGGTGCCAAAGGTTGTAACCTGTGTTTCGGGCTCTACCCTAAAGTCGTTGTTGGCATAGCTCGTAAGCACGCCCAGGGTGGTGCGCCCGCGGTCAAGCGAGTCTTTGGTTAAGTCAACATGTACATAGGCCTGTGCATCCGTAAAAATCGGGTTGTACTTGCCGTCGGTCTGCAGCCCCTTTAAAATATATTGCCCGTTTTTATGGCGGGCTCCGAAGAGGTAAGATACTTTCTTGTTTTTCGAGGCGGACTCCAGGTGCACCGTGCCGCCGGTAAGGCCGCCGCTAACCGAGGCCGCAAAGGCAGTAGGCTGCTTATACTTGATGTTAAGCACCGACGACAGCTTATCGCCATACCTGGGCTGCCACCCACCGGAGGAGAACTGTATATCCCCCACCAGATCCGGGTTCACGAAAGAAAGCCCCTCCTGCTGCGCCGAGGAAATCAAAAATGGCCTGTAAATCTCGATGTTATTGACGTAGACCAGGTTTTCGTCGTAGTTGCCGCCGCGCACGGAGTATGTACTGGAGAGCTCATTGTTACTCGTTACGCCTGGCAGCGTAACCAGCACCTTGTTAAAATCACCGAAGGCAGATGGCAAATGGCGGATCTCGCGCGGGTCCAGGGTCGTTACGCTCACCTGCTCCCGGTCCTCATCGCTTTTGCCGCGCACATCCACCGTCTGCAGTTGCTGCGGATCAGCTTCCAGTGTAAAATTCAGTGTTCTACTTTCACCAGGCTGTAACCTTAAGGTCTGCTCCAGTTCTTTATAGCCCAGGTAGCGAACCAGCACCACCACCTCGCGCTGCGCCGGCACAGCAAGTACAAACTCGCCGGCTGCATTTGTTTGCGTGCCGATACTGCTGTTCTTCACGGCAACCGTGGCCAACTCCAGCGGCTCCCCGCGTTGGTTTAGCACCTGTCCGGTAAGCCTGGCCTGTTGTGCTGCTACACCTAAAGGCAAAAGTATGAATAACCACACCGATAGATATCTCAGCATCCGGGGAGTCTTTATTTTGATGATTTCAGCGTAGCGATGGTCTGTACTGGATCGGCAGAAGAGAAAACGAAGCTTCCGGCCACCAGAACATCAGCCCCCCTCTCCAGCAGCAGCGGTGCGTTGTCTTGGTTCACGCCACCGTCTACCTCAATCAGAGCCTGAGAGTTTCGCTGGATGATCAGGTTCTTCAGCGCCTCAATTTTCCTGTAAGTATTTTCAATAAACTTCTGGCCGCCGAAGCCCGGGTTCACCGACATCAGGCACACCTGATCAGCATCAGCAATTACATCTTCCAACTGTTGCACCGAAGTATGCGGATTTACGGCAATGCCCGCCTTGGCGCCAGTGGCTCTGATCTGCTGCAGCGTGCGGTGCAGGTGCGTACAGGCCTCTACATGCACAGAAATTGTGTCGGCACCCGCCTCCCGGAAACGCTCTATGTACAGCTCAGGCTCCACGATCATCAGGTGCACATCCATTGGCTTTTGCGCGTAGCGCTTAATCGCCTCCATCACCGGAAAACCAAACGAAATGTTCGGAACAAAGCGGCCGTCCATAATATCGATGTGCAGCCAATCGGCCTGGCTACTGTTAAGCATCTCCACCTCCGACTGCAGGTTAGCAAAGTCAGAAGCTAGTACAGAAGGGGCAATAATAGGTCTCATACCTGCAAAGGTAAATTTTTATTTAAGATTCAGGTGCTGAAGTGTAGTTACAGCTTCACGAACCGAAGGGTTGCTATTTTATTTCCGGAGCGGATGCGGCACAAGTATAAGCCACTTTTTAGACGCTGCGGCTCTAGCTTGAGTGGCTGCTCCGGTTGGGCCTGCGCTATATTCTGGCGGAACACCTGCTTGCCGGTGGCATCCAGGATAAGGACCTCCACCTGCTGCAACCACTCCTGCCCCAGGTAAAGTAAAATAGGCTCCTGCTGCACCGGATTTGTGATGAACAGCGACGTCTTGCCTTGGGGTACAGGTGCCGAGGTAACGGTGCGGCTGTAGTTCGGTATGCCATAGCCGATGCTGTTATTGGGGCTACTGGCATTGCTGCCGCTGTTACGCAGCATTTGGATCAGCTCTATATTCGTTTTAAAAGGATAAGCCTGCCATAGGCTCGCCGCAAAACCTGCTATGATGGGCCCGGCAAAAGAAGTGCCGTTGCCACGCGCCAGGTTTCCGTTGGGAAGGATGAAGTATGCCCCCTGCCCCAGCGCCACCACGTCCGGCTTGATGCGCCCATCCGCAGTTGGGCCGAAAGAGCTGAAACCAGCCTTCACGCCCAAAGAGTCTACAGCGCCCACAGCCAGGACGGAGTCCCCATCAGCCGGGGCCGAAATAAAGCGCCAGGTTTTGTTCCCTTCGTTTCCGGCACTTGTCACCACCAGCATTCCCGTGGCGGCCGCATAATCTGCCGCTCTGGAAACAATGGAGGTGTTGCCGTCCAAGTCCTCGTAAGTATAGCTTTGGGAAGGTGCATCAAACATAGTATAACCAAGGGAGGAGTTGATCACGTCCGCTCCGGCACTATCGGCATACTCCGCGGCCAAAAGCCAGTTTACCTCCTCTATATTATGCTCAGTGGCGGCATCCTCTGTGCGCAGCAACAGGTAGTTGGCGCCGTAGGCCGTACCTATCAGTACACCCGGCTCATAGGCCGCCATGGTAGAGAGCACGGCAGTGCCGTGTGCATCGGCTGTCAGCGCGCTCTCCTGCTTCCGTACAAAATCATAGGTGCCCTTCAGCTGATTATTCTCAAAAAGATGGGCAAATGCCGGAATATTCTGTACCCCCGGAAAGCCGGCGTCAAAAACGGCAATGGTCATACCGCTGCCGTTATAGAAGTCGGAGTGCAGTTCATCAGCGCCCAGCATGTCCGCTTGGTGAAAAGCGGGTCCGTAGTCACTGGGTTCAGGAATGGGTAAAGAATTCTCTGCCACGGCCGCCACTGTTGCCATACTTTGCACTCCCTGTTGCCGCTTATCAACGGGTGCGGCTATTCTGTTTAGTGTTTGTGCCTTTCTTACAAAAGGAAGCGCCTCCAGCTGCTGTAGCTGCTCTGCCGTACATTGCACCACTGCTGCATTAAACCAGCGCGAAGTATACCAAACAGTGGCACCAGCGTCTGTAAGCGCAGCTACATAAGATGGGTTTACCGGGAGGTCTCGGGAAGAAAGGGTAATCTTCTGCCTCTGACGCCGCTCCAGCGCTTTAGAGGATAAAAACTCAAGGGGTTTAGAGAGGGAATACGGGGAGTTAGCTTTATCCTTGAAGAAGATTAAACGCTTCTGCTCCTCTCCTTCTGCAGTGCCAGCATCCTGCGCCACTACAGGCAGGTACAGCAACAGGCAGAGGAAGAGGAGCAGATGACGCATATTTATTCTTTTCCGTAGTCAACTAATTCTTCGTGGCGTTCATGGCCGTGAATTTTGTATTCAGGTCCAAATTCACAATCATCATCGGAACAGGAAGTATAGATAATACGAGTAAAAAGCCTGTAAATCATACCAACTCCTTCAGCATAAACTTCTTTGCGCTCGTCTAAGGTTACATCGTATGAGGTATAATCACCCTGAATTACTTCAACTGTATTAGAAAAGATTTGTCCATTAACACTATAAGGAGCTCCGACAGCCGAATAAGTATACAGTTCCTTCCCATGTAACGTATGCAAAGCATAGCCTGGAGCCCTGTTATTGTTATAGGCATCTCCTGTCCATTGATTTCCCTCCTTTACAGGAAAAACAAGCTTCACATACTTCGTATTATTCTTAGTCAGCATGACCATGGCATCTGTCTTCACAACAGTCATCACTGAGTCATCCACCCAGTTCATGTTTTCGTTGGCGCGAATTGAACGGATGATCTTGTAATTAAGTTGCCCCGTCTGATCAACGAAAGTTGTATCCACGCGCTCACGCAACTGGAAACGAGTGGTATCGCCCACATCGCTCATGTAGCGGATGTCCGTCACATTATAGATGCGCCAGTCGCCCACCTCAAGCGGGTAGTAGTCATAGCCCATCGCCTTTGGGTCCGGGTCTTTATACTTATCCTCGCAGGCAGCCACCAGGCCGACCAGAACAACCAAAAGCAACAGGGCTCGTCTCATTATTGCAACACGTTCAGGTTATATTCTGAATTATAGTTCGACTCAATCCAGCCACCGCCCACCACGTCGTTGCCTTCGTAGAAAACAGCAGCCTGACCAGGGGCAATAGCATGTACGCCGCTCAGGAAGTGAACTTTCATTTTGTCTCCCTCCTGCTCAATGATTGCCTCCGTGCCCGGATCGTTATAACGTACTTTCGTTACCGTGGGGATGGGCTGCCCGATCAGGTTCTCATACTTAGACATGTTCAGCTTACCCACCGTCATGGCATTTTTGGCCAGCTCATCGTAATTGCCTAGCACTACACGGTTGGTATCCTTCTCAATGCGTGTGACATAAGCCGGGAAGCCTAAAGCGACACCTAAGCCCTTCCGCTGGCCGATGGTGTAAAACGGATAGCCTTCGTGTTTGCCTACCACGGTACCGTTTTCCAGTACAAACTCGCCACCAGCAACGCGCTCTTCCAAGCCCTCTACACGGCGTCTCAGGAACCCACGGTAATCGTTGTCAGGTATAAAACAGATCTCATAGGACTCTGGCTTGTTCACCAGTTCAGTAAAGCCTCGCTCCTTAGCCATCTCCCGTATCTCAGTTTTATGCAGGCCACCCAGCGGAAAAATGGTGCGGCTCAGGCTCTCCTGCGAAATACCCCACAAGGCATACGACTGATCTTTGGTCTCGTCCAAGCCCTTGGAAATAACATAACGCCCATTCTCCTGGCGAAGGTTAGCATAGTGGCCGGTTGCAATAAACTCGCAGCCGAGTTTGTCGGCGCGGCGCAGCAGGGCATCCCATTTAATATGCGTGTTACACAGCACGCACGGGTTTGGCGTACGGCCAGCCAAGTACTCATCCGTAAAATGGTTGATTACAAAATCACCGAACTCATCACGGATATCTATGATATAGTGCGGGAAACCTAGTTGAACGGCAATATTACGGGCATCGTTGATGGAATCGAGTGAGCAGCAGCCTGTTTCCTTTTTGCTGGCGCCGCTGGAGGCGTAGTCCCAGGTCTTCATGGTCATCCCCACTACCTCGTAGCCTTGCTCATGCAGCATAACGGCCGCCACCGAACTATCGATACCACCGCTCATCGCCACCAATACCCTTCCTTTAGTACTCATCTATCTAAAAAGTGTATGTCGAATAAAAAATTTAGCAATTTGATACAAATATAGCAACAACAACACACTTATTAAGTTTCAGGTTCTAATTTATACCTTTACCCTGACAGGCCTAAAGTATAAATACCCCGGAAAAATCTGAAAAAGGTTGGCTCTAAAGGAAAATCGCCTTTACTTTGGCCTCTGAAACTCTGTGTAAAAATCTAAAACTAATCATAAAGCATTAATTTGTATGGGCCTACGTACCTCTGTGATAGTGAACGGCATAAACAACCTGAGCGATGCGCGTTACTGCGCTGGCATGGGTGTAGACATAATTGGATTCAACCTGAAATTGGATGACCCGGAGCGTGTGCAACCGCAAACCCTGAAGGAGATAATGGGTTGGGTAGCGGGCGTACAGACTGCGGGTGAGTTCCTGCGCGCCAGGCCAGACATGATCAATGAGCTGGCAGATGAGTATAACCTGGACCTTATTCAGCTGGACGTGCCCTACCTGATAGACGAGATAGAGGAAATCAACCGCCCGGTCATACAGAAGGTGTTCATCAACAAAGACACCGTTGAAAGTGAATTACAGGAAATGATGGAGCTTTACAGCCCTTACGTGCACTCCTTCATCATCTTCTCCGACGATTTCGATTCGATCGATGAAACCAACTCCAGCTTTCTGGCCGAACTTGCAAAGAAATTCGAAGTGTACCTAGGCTTCGGAATAGAGAAAGAAAACGTTACCTCTGTGCTGAAATCTATCAAGCCGAAAGGCATTGGACTGACAGGCGGCCATGAGATAAAGCCAGGCCTGAAAGACTTTGATGAACTGGCCGACATTTTTGAGGAAATAGAGGAAGCATAGGAAGTTAGGAAGCGTTGTGATCTAATTGCTTAAAGAACACCACACCTGAGCTTCTCAGAAGTATAAACAAAGCGGCCTGATGAAACTACATTTCATCAGGCCGCTTATCTTTTACCCGGAACAGAAGGTTTATTATGCTTAGTAACTCACCGTATACTGCAGGTATTTGATCGGAACACCCTCGGCCAGATAGCGCTTCTCATAGGTGGTGTAGATACCCATGGTATGCGCTTGGAGATCAGATTTGTAAAGGTCTGCCGTGTTAACCAGGCCCTTTACCTTTCGCTCCTGCAGCACCTCCAGGGTATACTCGTAAAGGCCTAAATTATCCGTCTTCAGGTGAATGATGCCGCCGGGCCTCACGATATGCTCATACAGGTCCAGGAAGCGAGACGAAGTAAGGCGACGCTTGATGTCGCGGTCACGGGGGCGTGGGTCCGGAAACGTGATCCAAATCTCGTCCACCTCGTTCTCAGCAAAATTCTCCTGGATGTTTTCGATGAAGGTTCTCAGAAACGTTACGTTCTCCAGTCCCTCCTCTTCTGCCAGCGTGCTGCCTTTCCAAAGACGCGCCCCTTTTATGTCGGAGCCAATAAAGTTCTTCTCGGGGAACAGGCGTGCCATCCCAACGGTATACTCACCGCGTCCACAGCCAACTTCCAGAATAATGGGGTTCTGATTCTCGAAATGCTGCTCACGCCATTTACCCGCCAGTTGGCCATACAGCTCATCCCCGGGCTCTATTACATTCTCCCGCTCAGCAATAGCGGCAAATTTTGCTAGTTTAGATCTTCCCATGCCTATAGTTCTTCAATTTCTGCGACCACAAAGGTACTACCTCCGATAAAAATAACCTCATCCGGGGCAGCATTTGCCTTGGCCGCCGCTATGGCCTCCGGCACCGAATGGTAGAAGCTTCCTTTTAGGCCCGACGCTTCAGCCTGTTGCACCAAGTCCTGCACCGGAAGCGCGCGCGGTATGTTGGCTTGGCAAAAGTAGTAAGTATACCTTTGAGGCAACAGCTGCAGGATCTTCATCACATCCTTATCATTCACAGCACCGAAAACCATGTGCACCTGCTTTGGATGCAGCTGCTCCAGCCCTTGCAGTATCTGCCGGATGCCATCTTCGTTGTGGCCCGTGTCGCAGATGGTAAGCGGCTCCTGCTGCAGCACCTGCCAGCGCCCTTTCAGGCCAGTGATGCTTTTGGCGTTAGCAAGCCCGCTTCGAATGGCCGCCTCAGGTATAAGAAGCCCTTTCTGATCTTGCAGCACCTGCAGTACCTGCAATACCCCCGGCAGGTTATACTTCTGGTACCCCCCTGCCAAGTCTAGTTCCAGGTTTTGCAAGTATAATTTACCTTCCCGTGATACATGGAACACTTGCCGCAGCAAAGTGCTTTCCGTCAGATCCAAACTATAAAAGTCCTGGGCAAAGTATAGAGGGGCCTTTACTTCGCTTGCTTTGGCAATAAACACCTCCTCCGCCTCAGGCTGCCGCATGCTTATCACGGCCGGCACATTCGGTTTTATGATGCCGGCCTTCTCCGCAGCTATCGCAGCAATGGTATCGCCCAGCATACTTTGGTGATCAAAGCTGATGTTGGTGATGAGCGAGACCTCAGGCGTGATGATATTAGTGGAGTCCAGGCGGCCGCCTAAGCCAACCTCTACCACCGCCACATCCACCTGTTCCTCGGCAAAATACTTAAAAGCGAGCGCCACCGTCATCTCAAAGAACGACGGCTGTATCCTTTCGAACAGCTGCTTGTGCTGCTCTACAAATTGTATAAGGTAATCCTGCGGGAGCTCCTGCCCGTTTACGCGAACGCGCTCAGTAAACGACTTGAGGTGCGGTGAAGTATAGAGCCCGGTCTTGTAACCGGCCTCCTGCAGCACCGCCGCCAGCATGTGCGAGCTGCTGCCCTTGCCATTGGTGCCTGCCACATGGATACTCTTGAACTGGTGCTGCGGCTGCCCTAGCGCCTCGCAAAGAGCCAGAATATTGTCCAGGCTCTTCTTAAAAGCAGCATTGCCGATGCGTTGGTACATCGGCAATTGCTGGTATAAATAATCAAGACACTCTTGATAGGTCATCAAAAGAAAATAAAAATTAGCGGGACGTAATTCTGAACGTAACAACACCGGAAGCCCCCGAAGTGGCAGCGCCCGAGCCTGTACGGCTAAAGGTGGTCTTGTAAAGCTGGTCGCGATACCATTTCTCCACCTGCGGCGAAACTGTGCTTTCGACACGCTCCACGCTGACAAGGTTACCGTCAGCATCGATTTGTATCTTAAAGCGGATCACACCTGTTTCGTTGCTGTATGGGTCTCGCTTCGGCTCAATGTCGTAACGCCAGCCAGGCATGTTCAAGGAGCCGCCGGCTCCACCACCCGCTTTGCCATACAGTGCTTTGGCGTTCACATCTCCGTCCGGGCTGCCCTTATCGCCTACCTTGCCGGTATCGTCGCCGTTGTTGTTGCCCGTGGCAGCATCCGAAGAGCCGTTTTTACCCGTGCCCGAACTAGTGGTAGGCTGGCCTGGGTAAAGGGCCCGTGGCTTCTCGGGCTCTTTCTTCACCACTTCCTCCTTTGGAGGCTCAGGTTTTGGCTCCGGCTTCTTCACCTCCTCCTTTTTAGGCTGCGGCTTAGGTACTGGCTTCACTTCCTCCTTCACCGAAACCGGCTCCGGGGCCGTGGTCGTAGTTACCTTCGGTGTCTCCACAGGCTGTGCCGGAGGAGTTGGCTGCGGCGTTGGCTCTGGCTGCGGTTCCGGCTCAGGGTCTGGCTGTGTCGGCGCAGGCTTGCTGTCCTCTACGTTCTTAGACTCATTCGGCACGGCCTTGGTCTGCACATTGCCACTGCCCACGTTATCTGTGCCGAAGTTCAGCTGGATGCCGAGTTCCGGTGCAGGTGGGTCTGGCGCGCGCCAAGCCAGCATGTAGATCAGGAAAAGCAGGATAAGCACATGCACCCCGATGCTGACACCGGCGGCGATGCGTTTATTCTTCTCTTCTTCCTTAGAAAGGGCAATTGCCATAGTATGCGTTCTTATTCATTTGGCACAGTGGCCAGTGTTACACTTGCGTTCAGGTTTTTGGCGATGCCGGCTACCCTTGCCAGGTGCTCTACCGGTACGCTTTTATCTACGTGTAACACCACAGCCCCCTGCTCTGTTCCAGCGTCCTGCAGCAAGGCGGTAAGCTGCGGCTCGATGTCCTCCGGCGCAATTTCCTTATCATTCAGGTAGTACTTCAGGTCCTCAGAGATCGTAATGCTGATCTTTTGCATCACAATGTCGGAGGTCTTGCTGCTTGGCAGGCTAACAGGCAAGCCGGAAGGCGTCACGAAGTTAGACGTCAGCATGAAGAAAACCAGCAACAGGAAAATAATGTCGGTCATAGACGACATGCTGAACTCTGCGTTAATCCTGTTTTTAGAGCGAATGTTCATCCTTAAAGCTGTGGTTCTTGTAATAGATCAAGGAACTCTATAGAAGAGTACTCCATGGCATGCACAATGCTGTCTATCTTAGACACCAGGTAGTTATACCCAACATAGGCTGGCAAACCAATAATCAGACCAGTTGCTGTGGTTACCATGGCCTCGTAGATACCACTGGAAAGTAACTTCGGGCTAACAGAGCCCTCTGCCTGCGCAATGGCGATGAAGGCACCGATCATACCCGTTACCGTACCCAGGAAACCCAGCATAGGCGCAGCACCGGCAACCGTGGCTAGCGCGGCAAGGTTCTTCTCCAGTTGGCTGATTTCGATCTTACCCTGGTTCTCAATAGAGGTCTCGATATTCTTCAGCGGGTGCCCGATGCGCGTAATGCCTTTAGAGATCATGCGGGATACGGGGGTGTTCGTCTGTGCGCAAAGCATTTTAGCCCCATTGATATCGCCGGCCAGCACCATGCTTTTGATGCGGTCGTTGAAGCCCTCCGGATTCTTCGCCGCCTTCTTCAGCGTCAGGTAGCGCTCCACGAAAATATAAATGCCTGCCAAAGACAGGAGCGCGAGCGGAATCATGGCCCACCCGCCATTCATGGCCAAATCTAAAAGTGAAACGGAAGTTTCAGCAGCAGCTTCAGCCCCCTCTGCCAGTGCTACGGTTGTGTCGGCGTCAGCCGCGGTTGTGATTTGTAATAACAGCGATGTCATGTTAATTATTAAGTACCCAAAGTGTTTCTCCGAATTTCTTTCTATAGTTGTTCAGGGCTTCCTGTGCCTCCTCGCCAGAGTTAAAACCTGCTAGCGAGACACGGAACAGCCTGCTGCCAGGCTGTGGCAACAGAATGTGCACCTCTTCGTGGCCCTCCTTTAGCAGGGTGGCACGGTATTGCTCGGCATTCTCCAGGCGGGCATACCCTCCCGAGATGATATAAGAACGTCCGTCTCTTGTATAAATTATGTGTGCCGGGGCTGTCTCTTCTGCTTCTGCCGCCACAGGCACCTCGGCCTCTGCAACCTCCTCAGGCGCAAATGCATCCGCATCGCTTCCTGAAGTTAAACTTTCCGCTTCTGTTGCCTCCGAAGTATAAGCTTCAGGGGCAACAGGACTTTCTTGCAAAGATGGCGTTCCCTCCTCAACCAGCGGCTCCTGCTCATCTACGACGGTGGTGGTGTGGCCGCTCGAGGCGAAGACTGCCATTGGATTCAGGCTGCTCAGGTTATACCCGTCCTGCAGCGACAGGAAGTACAGGGCCGACACCGAAAGGCCTGCCAAGGCAAGTCCGGCGGCAACGTTGTACGCACGCTTGATGCGACGGCGAAGCGGTTGCCTCTCCTCCACCAGTTCCTGCTGCCGCTCCTTGATAAGAGTTCGCAGCACGGCCGGTTCCTCTACTTTCACAGGCCTTGCAGAGAGCTCTGGCAAACCGAAACTCTCCTCCAGCATGTTATCCGCTTCCGTATGCTCAAACACCAGGCGCCGCTCCGCATTGTAGCGAAAAACGCCGATATCGCTTAGCTCATACTTGTTGGCCTGCTGCAGATTGCTTTTGGCTCTGTGCACAAACTCTGCCACCCGCTGCTGCGCCTCCGCTTTTGGTATCTGGTTATGGTGCGCAATGGTGCTGATAAGCAGCCCGTCGTTCAGAATAAGCTTCTCGTTAAAAGCTATCTTTTTAGATGGCGGCGAGAGCGTATGCTTTACCGGGTTTATACGGGCAGGCACGTAACGTGCGATCAACCCGCCAAAGTCCGGGATGATGACGCAGTCGTGATCATACAGCAGTGACTTGATGTGCTTCTCAACCATAAGCAAAGTTTAGAATGAGTAAGTTACGCCTCCTATCAGGTTTATACTTTTGTGCGGGTAATTTACGAAACGCTCGTACTTTTTCCCAAACAAGTTATTGGCCATCAGGAACACAGTAAAGTTATTGGTGAACTTGTAGTCCGCCTTCAGGTTCAGGTCCACGATCGAGTCAGTTTCACGTAACTCAAAGGTACCATCCGGGCGGGTAATACGGCCAAATGAACTCCCAATATAGTAAAGTTCTGAATTAAACAGAATCTTGTCGTAGAAGTTGTAGGTGCCGTAAACGCTGGCCATGAGCTCCGGACGGTGGAAGGGCTGCTCCAAGCTAGCCATGTTATAGCTGTTATAATCAGCCTTTAAACCCAGCCGCACCTCATCCGAATAGTTGAAAGAGGCCTCGCCATAAATATTGAAAACATTTGTCACACCGTCGTCATACAGCAGCTCAAACTTAGCAGGGTCTGCCACGGAGTTGTTGTAAAAGTACAGGTTGCGGAAGTTCTGGTATGCCACGCGGCCGTTCAGGTGCACATAGTTGGCGATGTTTGCCTGAAAGCCACCGTAAATCTCCAGCCCTTTGTTCACGTCGGCCACCTGCACGTTTGGCGCCAGGAACGGATTCTCCTGCGTCAGCTCATATAAAGTAGTTCTTTCCAGGTCGCCCCCAATACCACCGTATATCAGCAGGTTTCCTTTTATCGGCTCCAACCCTACGCGCACCATAGGGTACACGTTCATCTGGCGGGCATCGTTCACCTCGTCGCCCGTGTAAGCCACCCGCGCACCTATCGTCAGGCGCACCACCTCGAACTGGCGCTCGTAGGCAGCGGTCAGTTTAAAGAGACCACGGCTCACATCGGCAGAGTCTTTATGCGACAGCACCGACAGGTCGGCATCCACTTTAAATGCTGAGATGTCGTCGATGCCATACTCGCTGCGGAAGTCCACAGCAAAGTTGCTCTCGTTCATCTCATAGTTGTCATTGATATAGCGGAAGCGGGCGTTAGTCCTGTACAGGAAAGGCGAATTAGAATTGTGGTTGTGGAAATAGCCCTGCGCATGAATGCGGTTAAACACCTGCTTAATCGTGTCCCGATCTACCTCCACACCCTCTACCGGCTCGTAGCCGTAGAAATAGCGTTTCTCCCGGCCATACTTCAGGTCGCCGCCAACAGTAAGGCCCTGCAGGTAACGCTCCCCGTGCAGGCCGATATCAGATTGGCTTACAGCAGAGTTAGCCCTGTCTACCGGACCTCTGGATGAAGACACATGGCTCACGTTGGCACCGATGCTCGCATCCTTACTGCGCTTGTTATGGAAGTACCCTTTTAAGTATAAGGTACCATAATTACCCAAGCCAGCTTTTACATAGTTGCCGTACAATTTGGTTAACTCGTCCTGCTTTATTGTCAGCACCTTCATCTGCAGGTCCACGTCCTGGTCTGGCAGTCGGTAGTCTGAGAAACGGTAGCGAACGTTGCGGTCAGCGATCTCAGGCGGGTTGATCCGGAACTTTTCATAGTTACGGGCTGCCTGTGGCAGCTCGATCACACGGTTCTTCTCCACCACAACCTCAGCGTCCTCCAGTTTTCCTCCCTCGGACCAGCCTTGATTCTGCGCCTGTGCTGTGTTTAAGTAGCTGTAGCCTACACTCAGAACAATGGCAAGCGATGCTAATCTTAATTTATTTTTCATGGTGATGCTTCTCTTCTAAATCTGATAATCGGATTAGTTCTGCTGCCCAGTTGTGTCGATCGGCTGGGTGGTAGTATCCACCGGCTCCAGGATTACTGCGTCCTGGTTCTGCTGCTTCCGCTGGCGCTGTTGCTGCAGGTTTTGCGGCTGCGCTTGCTGCTGCTGCTGAGGCTTTCCCTCCAGCTTGGCCAGCTTTTGCTTCGCCTCCGCCACAACTTCCTGGTTAGGCGCATTCTCAATAATGGAGTTAAGCGTGGCACGCGCCTGGAACATCTCATTTTGTGCAGTATAAATATCGGCTATCAGCAGGAAGGTCCTGCCCAACCAGAAGTCGTAACTGCCATACTTGTTGCTGAACTCAAAGGCATGGTCAAGCGCCTGCTGGTACTGCTTCTGCTTGAACATCGTCTCTGAGATAAGGTAATGAGCCTCTGCCCCGTGGATGTCGGTTGCTGAAGCAGTGGTTTCCTTCAACTCCGTCATCGCCTGGCTCAGGTTACCCTGCGCCAGCGTTGCCTTGGCCCTGAACAGCAACGCCGAGTTGTAAGCGTTAAGCGAGGCGTTGCCCTGGCTGATCAACTCGCCTGCTACCCGCTTGGTGGCGGCATAGTCGTTGGTGCGGAAATAGCTTTGCATCAGGCCAAGCAGCGCTGTCTGCTGCTCCTTTCGGTTGGTAGCCAAATCGCGCAGGCGGCTGTAGTATTTGATGGCCTCCGGATAGTTGCCCACTTCAAACTCCAGGTCAGCCACACGCTGTATCGCGCGGTTCACAAATTCGGAGCGGTTTTCCTGTACCACCTGTTTCATCACCTTCACGCCTTCCTGCTTTCTGTCGCTGCGCAGGTACGAGTCGGCCAGGTAGTAGCGGGCGTCCGGCAGGAAAGAGCTTTTTGGATAGGTGTTGACATACTTCTCCAGCTTGGCGGCCGCCTCTTTGTAGTTTTGGTTAAAGTACAAGGTCTTAGCGGCCTCAAACTCTATGCTTTCCAAAGCGTTGCTCTCCGGGTTGGCAGACTTGTAACGGTCTACATACTTGTCGAATTCGCTGCTGCGGTTCTCTTGCCCCAGTACTTCCTGCAGGCTGTAAAGCGCTCCACTCGCCACTTTGGAATCCGGGTACTCATCCAGCACGCGTTTCTGATCGGCAATAGCCAGGTCGTTTTGGCGCAGGTTAGAGTAGGCCAGACCACGCTTCTGCAGCGCGTTAGGCACCAGCCTGCTGTCCGGCACATCGTTGATCATCCTGGTAAAGCCCTGCACTGCCGCCTGGTAGTTACCTGCCTCAAAGTCGATCACGGCATACTGGTACATCGCATCATCGCGGAAGCGGGATGTCTTATAGTTGTTGATCAGCTCCTGCAGCGCGTCTTTGGCCCTGGCGTTCTGGTTCTGAATGCTCAGCACCACCCCTTTTTGGAACAAGGCGTAATCACGGTCTGGTGAGCTGCTGGAAATGACGCGCTCGTACAGGCGCAGGGCCTCGTTGTAATTCTTGTTGACGTAATAGGTATCCGCCAGGCGCACCGTGGCGTCGTTATAGTTCGGGTTACTTGGCTGGACGTTGTCCAGGTACGCCTTAAAGTGCGTCAGGGCCTTGTCGTACTCTTTGGTGTTGAAGTATGCGTACCCAATGCCGTAGCGCGACTTGATGTAGTAATCCTCTTTGTTGTTTGGCGCCGTACGGAACACCGCTGCGTAGCTGTTGATCGCATCGTTGTAACGCTGCCCGATAGAATAGGCCTCGCCTTTCACAAAATGGCTGGCAGCCGTCACTTCCTTATCATAAGGGTACTGCAGCGACTTATCCAGCATGGCCACTGCTTGCGGGAACTTGCTGTCGTTAAACAGGTTCACGCCGTGGAAGTAGGTCACGCGCTGGTAGGTTTGCAGGATGCGCCAGCTTTTCTTGTCCATGGCCTCGATGTGGCGGATGGCAGCCGCATAGTCATTTGAGCCAAAGTATGACTCGCTCAGCAACCGGTCTGCTTCCTCGGCTTCTTCCGATTTAGGGTATTTGGCCGAGAAATCAGAAAGGGAGTTGATCACTTCACGGAAGTTACCCAGGTCAAAGTTCACCTGCGCATACTTCAGCGTAGCCGCCTCGGTTACGGCCTTATCCAGGTCGTTCTTGCGCGCCTGGTCAAAAGCCGTGAGGGCAAACTGCTTGTTATTCTCCTTCAGGTAGCTCAGGCCCAGGTAGTAAGCCGCGTTCTGCCCCAAAGTATCCTTCTTAAGCGCTACTGACTTAAAGTTGGCAATGGCGTTTTTGTAGTTGTTGTTCTTGTAATCCGTGAAAGCGATCTTGTACTGTATCACCGGGTCCAGCGAGCGTTTCCCCTCGGCATACTGGCTAAAGTATTTCTCTGCAGTCTTGTACTCAGCGCGCTGGTAGTAGGCATCCCCCACCAGCAGGGCAATCTCATCGCGCTGCTGCACCTCCGGCTTTTTGGCCAGCGCCGCCTCACCGTAACGGATCACCTCGTACACATCATTCTCCTTGTACAGGATCTCCGTGATCATATAAGGCACAATGCGGGCATAAGCCTCGTTTTTCTCGGCTATCTTCAGATCCTCTTTCGCCGCGGCGTAATCCCCTTTGCGGTAGGAGATGTAGCCGGCATAGTAGTTAGAGGCATAGGCAAAACGGTGGTCGTCCTCGCGGAAACCAGTAGTCTTGTTTTTATCGAACCAGATCTTGGCGTTATCGAAATCTTTGGTAGCGAAGTAGGAATAACCCAGCTTAAACTCCAGCTCCTTGTTCTGCTTGATGCTGAGCAGGTGCGTAGGCGCATCCTTCAGCAGCTCCACCGCTTTCTTGTAATCCTTCTGCTCAAAGTAGTACAGACCCAACTCATAGTTGGCCAGGGCTGTTTTAGGGTGCGTCGGATACTTGCGGGCAAAGTTTAGCACCAGTTGCTCGGCATCCGGGTGCAGCAGGTACAAGCCGCTCAGGGCATAATAATACTGCGCATCAGCAGTTTTGGCGTCGTTGCCGATGAGCTCGATATACTTTTTGAAGGCCTCCTGCGCCGCGCCATACTTGGCACGGTCAAAAAGCTCTACGCCTTCATGAAAGTATCGCTCCTCGGAGGTGAAAGCCTGCGTGTGCTGCGCCACCACCACGTGGGAGCCGCCCGTCAGGACCGATGCAAGTGCTATTTTGTAACCTATCTTCATATTTGCGTGTTCGCCCCGCAGGGCACATCGTTTTATTCTGATTAAAGGAGAAAGTATCAAACAACTGTTATTTCCTGCTCCTCATACTACCTCACTCAAAGTTAGTAATTTTTGGAAAGCCGCAACGGCCTTTGCACATTTTATAAGGACAAGCCGCTAAGTATAGCAGAATCACTATAACAATGGCCGAAAGCCTAAAATATTGTACCTGTGGATAAAAAAACCTAGGAAGCCAATGCGCGGGGCACCGGGTGCAGCACCTTGAAAACCAGCTCGCGCAGGATATCCGCCTCACTCATATCGCCGCCCGTGATCCCCTTCACTTGCAAGTCGGCCACCCGGATGAAATGGATGATATCGACGCAACGTGGCAACGGGTACACGCGCATGGCCTGCATGTAGTCCTTCACCTTCCAGGCTTGGTTGCCGAGGCTTTTCTTCAGGCCCGCCTCCGACTTATCGGCCTGCGTGTGCAGCGTCAGGATCTTGGTGAAAAAGGTGAACAGCATCGTCAGGTTCGGGATGAGCGGGTTATTCTTGGGGTTGGCCTCAAAGTAATGGATGATGCGGTTGGCCTTTAGTGCGTCGCGGGCAATGAGTGCCGACTGCAGCTCAAAGATGTTGTATT
This sequence comes from Pontibacter litorisediminis, assembly GCF_029360645.1. GTDB lineage: Bacteria > Bacteroidota > Bacteroidia > Cytophagales > Hymenobacteraceae > Pontibacter > Pontibacter litorisediminis. The sequence goes on from NZ_JARDUA010000001.1 coordinate 509,929, forward strand.
CTTTGCTGATGCCTACATTCTCCTGCACCAGCCCCTCGTCCACCGTTGCCCCCGGCTTCAGGTTGATCAGCAGCTTATCGATCTCGTTGGCCAGCCTAGAGAGGTCAGAGCCGATATACTCTGCCAGAAGCTGCACCGCGGGCTGGGTAGCCTTCATGCCTTTGCTCTTGAGGTAACCGTTTACCCAGGCCGGCACCTGGTTGTCGTAGAGCTTTTTGGTGGTGAGCAGCACCGCATGCTTCTGCACCGCCTTGGCCAGCGACTTACGCCCATCCAGCGACTTATGCTTGTAGCAGAAGACAAGTATGGTGGAGGCAAGTGGGTTTTGCAGGTAAGCCTCCAGTTGGCGCATCCCCTCCTCCTTCTCAATGTCCAGGATGCTCTGCGCCTCTTTCACGATCACCACCGACTTGTCCGACATCATCGGGAAGCGCTTGGCCTGCAGCAACACCTGCGACACATCCACATCCTTGCCATACAGCACAACCTGGTTAAAACCCTTCTCGTGCTCCTGCAGCGCGTGCTCCTCGATGTAGTCGGCAATGGTATCAATGTAGTACGACTCCTCGCCCTGCAGAAAGTATACAGGGGCGAACTGCCTTTGCTCTAGTTGCTCTAGAATGCCTTCGGGTGTTTGGGCCATAGGAATGTAGGGATTGCTAAAAACAGGGCCATTTATACTTGCAGCCCCACTCCTACAAAATTAAGGCATCCCCCCGAAACACAAAGTATAAAACCGGAATAATGGCAGCTGTTGAAAGCAGAACTCTCTCGCAGCTTTAAGTGTTTTATACCACACAGCCAGGAACATACGTTTCAGAGGCATAGTTCTAGGCTGCTTTATAATTTATTTCCATGATTTTCTCCTATAAAAACAGCCGCACGGCGCAGCGCAGCAGAAGATTTGTAAAGCAACTGGCCTTCTGGGGGGTGGTCGTGCTCCTGCTGGTAAGTATGCTCTCGGCAATTAGGCCAGACACCGGCATTGCCCCTATTGTGCTGAAGGCAGAAGCGCTTGGTTTTACCCCCAAGGAGTTTTATGTGGCCCGTGTGGAGGATGAGCGTGCCGACAAGAAAGCGGTGGCGCACGTCATACCTGCCCCCGCTCCCGGCAAAGCTCCCGCCACTACTGCCGTACCCGTGGATTTGCAAGGGGGTGGCTTGCAGGCGGTACAGCAGTTTATCGGCAAGGGCATCCCTGTCAATAAAAAACTGCGCCCGGTCATCATCACGCTGAAAGAATTTGAAGTAAAGGAAGCGCCTGCCGCCAACGGGCGCGTGCAGGGCCAGGCCGTAACGGCCATGAAGTTTGAGCTGCAGGGCGACGGCGAGATCATCCCCCTGACCGAGTATAAAGGCGGCGTGCGCTACAACAGGCCGGCCAGCCAGGTAGAGGCAGTGGAGCCGGCGCTGCGGCAGTCGCTGACAGGGGTGCTGGCTTACTTTAACAAGTGGATAGAAGAAAACGCCAGCACCAATTCAAGGCTGGCCAGAAGTATAAAAGTAATCTTCAAGGACTATACTGCTGCCTCCGCGCCGGACACGGTTTTCTTCTCGCCTGACCGCCCGCTTGTCTGGAGCGATTTTACCGGTAGCCCTTCCAAACCAAGTAAATATGCGGCGGCTGTATTCCCGGGTTTTGCCTATAAAGGCCGGAGCGAAGTCGTGAACGGCGAACTACGCCTCCACCTCGACATGCAGGTATACGTACTGCAAAGCTCTTCCTGGGCGAAATCAGATTCACGCAATGCTTATACCTTAAACCACGAACAAAAACACTTCGACCTGGTAAAGCTGGTGGCAGAGCGTTTTAAAAAGAAAATCACACCTGACATTCTATCCGTGGAAGACTACAATAGCATTATCCAGTACCACTACATTGAGTCGTTTCGGGAGATGAACCAGCTGCAGGACCAGTACGACGCCGAAACCAGGCATGGCTTAGATAAAGTGGCGCAGGAGCGGTGGAACAAAAAGATTGCGGAGGAGTTGAGGAGGTTATAACGGGCTTATATGAGTCATGCGAACCCTTCAGGCGACGCATGGCTTAGGCACATTGTAGGGTGCCCGCTTTTATTTTTCTTTTTTTATGATCACTGATACTCCCATTCCGTGGATTGAAAATGAAGGATATTCACTCAAGTCAGATTTGGGGATATACTTTTTATAATCTTCTCTTTCTAATAACTGAAATTTTTCTATTCCATATCTTCTTGTGCTCTTGTTAAACTGACTCAGGAAGGCACCAACTTTTTTTTCTAACCATGAATCCATTAAAAACTCATTCAGTTGCTCATATTTAATAATTTTCTGTCCGAACTGAATTTCATAGCTCTTGGTAAGCTCTTTTGTCATGTCTTTGTAGAAAATTGGCGGTTCGAAATAGAGGTAGCTAAGCTTACTTAAATTAAAATCTTGCTTAATTAGGGGTAAACTTTCATTTATCTTATCCAATGCATCTGAAAATAAAATTGGATTACGGTGAAATATCCTGAGCTGTACCGAGCTGTCCCTAACATGTTCTGTCACTCCAATTTTAAGATCTAGTGTGTCTTTATCAGCAATCCAACAGTATGTAAATGACTTTGAATAGAAGCCAACATCGTACGACTTGTCTTCTGTATTGTCAATCTTAATCAATACTGTGTCTCTTGGGCTTTCTTCAACATCAGGGCCAATGGTGTTATTGTTTTGACTTGAATCATTACAAGACAATAAAGCTAGAGTAAATATTAATAGAACTATTATTTTCATTTTTAACTAGTGCCTAACGGGGTTGGCTATAAGATGGCGTAGCTAACTTATAGGTTTTGTTGACTTCAGTTATTTTTAGTTCTCAAGCTTTACTGGAATTTCTTGCCAGCCTTCTGATGGGGCTGCTATTATGCTGTCTGGTACAGGTATATCTTGAAGAATTTCACTTACACTTGGTCTTTCCGCACTAAATTTCACAAAGTACTTACCAGGAACTCGACTTCTATCATTGTAGCGGTTTAAACGAAGGTAACTTTCTCCGTTCACAACATATTCAAAACGAAGCTTTTTGCCCGATGCTACAGTCCAATAAGTTTCAGTAGCAACTCCTATTGTATATCGAGGGTACTCACTCAAAAGGTTTTGCTCCCATTGGATATAAACTACAATTGCTGATAAGCTGCCAAAGAAAAGGATACCTGGTATAAGCTTATGTATTATCCAGTTCTTTTTCTTATTCATAGGGAAGTTCTATACTTTTAATTAAAGTCAACTAGCAGCTAAACGGAACTCCTATTCAGCTTCTCTGCTCTATGTATGGTATCGTTCGGTATGAAGCTTAATCTAAGATTCAAGTTTCTTCCCCTTCTAATATAGCATATTAGGATAATCCCCACCATTCCTTCACCCTTTCCGCTCCAACCCCACCCCAATCTGCCAACTCTTTTTTATCTTTGCCTAGAACAGATGAACGAAGGTATAGATGAATCTTATTGAAGAACTGCGTTGGAGAGGCATGCTCCATGATTTCATGCCAGGTACCGAAGAGCAGCTTGCATCGGAAATGACTTCCGGTTACATTGGTTTCGACCCCACGGCAAAGTCGCTGCACATTGGCAACCTCGCCACCATCATGCTGCTGGTGCACCTGCAGCGTGCCGGCCACAAACCTTTAGCCCTGGTGGGTGGTGCCACCGGCATGATCGGCGACCCTTCCGGTAAATCAGCGGAGCGCAACCTGCTGGACGAGGCTACCCTGCGCGAAAACCAGGATGGCATTAAAAAGCAGCTGGAGAAGTTCCTCGACTTTGACTGCGGCGCCAACTCTGCCGAGATCGTGAACAACTATGATTGGTTCAAGGAATTCAGCTTTCTGGGTTTCCTGCGCGAAGTGGGCAAGCACATCACCGTAAACTATATGATGAGCAAGGACTCCGTGAAGAAGCGCATCAACGCCGACGAAGACGGTGACCGCGCCGAGGGCCTCTCCTACACGGAGTTTGCATACCAACTCATCCAAGGCTACGACTTCTACCACCTCTATAAGAACAAAGGGGTGAAACTGCAGATGGGCGCCTCCGACCAGTGGGGCAACATCACCACGGGCACTGAGCTGATCCGCCGCATGGATGGCGGCAAAGCGTACGCCATGGTTGGCAAGCTCGTAACCAAATCGGATGGTACTAAATTTGGCAAGTCTGAGGGCGGTAACGTATGGCTCGACCCGAACCTGACCTCTCCATACAAGTTCTACCAGTTCTGGCTTAACCTGTCGGATGAGGAGGCGGAGAAGCTTATAAAAGTGTATACTTTGCTGCCACAGGAGGAGATCGAAAAGATAACTGAAGAGCACAAACAGGCCCCCCACATGCGTTTACTGCAGAAAGCCCTTGCTAAAGATGTTACAATTCATGTACACTCCGAGGAAGACTACAACGCTGCCGTAGATGCCTCTGAAATTTTATTTGGAAAAGGTGATTTAGAGACGTTAAAAGGCCTAAAAGAGGACGTTTTGCTGTCTGTGTTCGAGGGTGTGCCGCAAATACAGGTAAGCCAGGCTGATTATGCCAATGCTCCAACCGTAACAGACCTATTGTCGGAGGTAACGGGGGGACAGGTGTTCGAGTCGAAGGGTGAGGCGCGCCGCATGATCAAGAACGGGGGCGTGAGCGTGAACCGTCAGAAGGTGCAGAACGCTGATGAGGCCGTAGCATTCGAACTGCTGCAGGGAAAATACCTGGTCGTGCAGAAAGGAAAGAAAAACTACTACTTAATTTCAGTTAATTAACTGAAATTCAATAGAATAAAACAAAAAAGGAGGCCAGAATTGGCCTCCTTTTTTGTTTTATTCAGTCTGTCTGAAACTTATTTTTTGTCAGCAGTGCTGTTTTTCATGTCCTGAACTTCCTTACGGATGTCCTGCGCCATGTTCTTCAGGTCCTGCATGCCTTTGCGTACGCGAGTACCAGCAGCGGCATTGCCTTTCTCATAGAACTTTTCGAAGTCGCTTTCCAGTGACATAACCAAGTCCTTCAGTTTGCTAAAGTTGTTGTTCATTAGAGCAATTGTTATAGTGAAACATTTGATTTTATAGCTCTAATATACACATTTGTTACAAACAAGCAAAGATTAGCAAATTTTAATATATGCCTCTAGGAGCCATTAAGCCGTAACTGCTGGCGAAGAGTATAGTCCCTTGTCTAGCTTTTGTGCAATTTTCTCGAAAGCGTTGATCGTCTCCTCCACGTCAGCCAGTGTGTGTGCCGCAGTCGGGATAAGGCGCAGCATGATCACGTCCTTAGGCACAACCGGGTACACCACGATTGAGCAGAAGATGCTGTAGTTCTCACGCAGGTCCAACGTCAGCTGTGTGGCATCCGGAATTTGGCCGTTCAAGAACACTGGCGTAACAGGCGATTCTGTTGTACCGATATTGAAGCCTTTTTCACGCAGGCCGCTCTGCAGGGCATGCACAATCTCCCACAGTTTATCTTTCAGTTCCGGCTTAGTGCGTAGCAGCTCCAGGCGCTTCAGGGCACCCACTACTAATGGCATCGGCAGCGACTTTGCAAAGATCTGGGAACGCATGTTATAGCGAAGATACTCGATCACTTGCTCGTTAGAGGCCACAAAGGCACCAATGCTGGCCATAGACTTGGCAAACGTGGAGAAGTATACGTCGATACCGTCCTGCACGCCCAGATGCTCCCCTGTGCCAGCGCCAGTAGCGCCCATTGTACCGAAGCCATGGGCATCGTCTACAAACAGGCGAAAGTTGAATTTCTCTTTCAGAGCCACTACCTCATGCAGCTTGCCAAGGTTGCCGGACATACCGAACACACCCTCAGTGATCACCAAGATTGCACCGCCTGTGTTCTCTGCCCATTTCGTGGCGCGAACCAGTTGCTTCTCCAAGCTTTCCATGTCGTTGTGGGCGTACACAAAGCGTTTGCCCTGGTGCAGGCGCAGCCCGTCAATAATACAGGCGTGAGACTCGGCATCATACACAATCACATCGTGGCGGTCAACCAACGCATCTATAATAGACAATACGCCCTGGTAACCGAAGTTCAGCAGCATCGCGTCTTCCTTCTTCACAAAGTCAGCCAGATCAGCCTCAAGTTGCTCGTGCAGGTTCGTGTTACCAGACATGATGCGCGCACCCATTGGTGTCGCCATGCCCCACTCCGCCGCAGCGTCAGCATCCGCCTTGCGCACCTCCGGGTGGTTAGCCAAGCCCAGGTAGTTGTTCAGGCTCCACGTCAGCACATCTTTCCCCCTGAACTTCATTCTCGGGGCAATTTCGCCCTCCAGTTTAGGAAACGTAAAATAGCCATGTGCATAATGTGAGTGGCTGCCTAACGGACCACGGTTGGTCAACAACTTTTCAAATAAATCCACTTGTGTAATAATTAGGTTTTCGGGATAATTTCTGATCTCAATGCCTCATTCCTTACTGCATCCAATAAGGTATATTGCAGCGCAAAGTTATGGTTTATTCATCTCATATACAATTGTTGCCCTATACTGTAGGAGGCATTTTTAAGATAGCATTTTTAACTTTGCCCTCAAAAACGTTTCTTTGAGTAAAATATACCGTAGCTTCTGCATGAGAAAAATCAACAAGATTCTGGTAGCCAACCGTGGTGAGATCGCCCTGCGCGTGATGCGTAGCGCTAAAGAAATGGGTATCAAGACTGTAGCCATATATAGCGAGGCAGACCGAAATGCCCTGCACGTGCGGTTTGCCGATGAGGCCGTTTGCGTGGGCGGTCCGAAATCCAGCGAATCGTACCTCCGGGGAGACGTGATCATACAGATTTGTAAAGAGCTTGGAGTAGATGCCATTCACCCCGGCTATGGATTCTTGTCTGAGAATGCTGGCTTTGCGAAAGCGGCGGAGGAAGCCGGTATTATTTTCATAGGCCCCTCACCTGAGGCAATCGAGCTTATGGGGAGCAAACTGGCTGCCAAGGCGGCTGTGGCTAAATATAACATCCCCATGGTACCGGGTACCGAGCACGCTATCACGGATGTAGAAGAAGCAAAGCAAATCGCGGAGCGTGTGGGTTTCCCGATTCTTATCAAAGCCAGTGCCGGTGGCGGAGGCAAAGGCATGCGCGTAGTAGAGCATGTGGGCCTGTTTGAGGAGCAGATGCAGTTAGCTGTCAGTGAGGCCGTTTCTGCTTTCGGTGATGGTTCTGTCTTTATTGAGAAATACATCGGCTCTCCCCGCCACATCGAGATACAGGTGCTGGGCGACATGCATGGGAACATCGTGCACCTGTTCGAGCGGGAGTGCTCCATTCAGCGTCGCCACCAAAAGGTGATCGAGGAGGCTCCTTCGGCGGTCCTCACCCCTGCCCTGCGCGAGGAAATGGGACGCAACGCCGTAAACGTGGCAAAAGCCTGCGACTATGTTGGCGCCGGCACCGTAGAGTTCCTGCTAGACGAGAACATGAACTTCTACTTCCTGGAGATGAACACGCGCCTGCAGGTGGAGCACCCGGTTACAGAGCAGATCACTGGCCTGGACCTGGTGAAGGAGCAGATTATGATTGCGGAAGGAAAGCCTCTGAGCTTTGGACAGGAGGATTTAAAAATTTACGGCCATGCCTTAGAGCTGCGCGTATATGCCGAAGATCCGGCCAACAACTTCCTGCCAGACATCGGCAAGTTGGAAACCTACAGAAGGCCACAGGGCTTGGGTGTTCGTGTGGACGATGGCTTTGAGCAGGGAATGGAGATTCCGATCTATTACGATCCGATGATTGCCAAGTTGGTAACCTTTGGCAAAGACAGGCAGGAAGCGATTGAAAAAATGCTGCGCGCCATTGATGAGTACCAGATCACCGGTATCGAAACCACCTTACCTTTTGGGGCTTATGTGCTACAGCACGAGGCATTTGTAAGCGGCAACTTCGACACGAAGTTTATAGAGCGCTATTTTAGCCCGGAGGTGCTGGAAAGAAAGCCGGATGAGGGGGCAGACGAAGTAGCCGCCGCTCTGGCAGCCATGCTGATGAACAAGCAAAAGCCAAGCGCCGCGGATGGCACTGCTGCCCTAGCTTCAGAAAAGCAGACTTCTAACTGGCGCAGGAACAGAACACGTTAAGTACACCTCTCCTACATAACTTCCAGCATAAATCCCCTGAGGATGCAAGTATAAACTTTGCCTTCAGGGGATTTATCGTGTTTGGCCCTCTCGCTTTCTGACAAGGCCTCCGCTGCATGTGTTTCGGAGACGCGGGGAATTTTAGGAGCACAAAAAACAAAAAGGGCTTAGCAAGTATGCTAAGCCCTTCCGTATTATATCTGCAAGTAAATTACTTTACTTTATCAACGATAGCTTTGAAAGCCTCTGGGTGGTTCATCGCCAGGTCAGCAAGTACTTTGCGGTTCAGGTCGATGTTAGCCTTCTTCAGGCCGCCCATCAGCGCAGAGTAAGACAAGCCATGCTCGCGGGCACCGGCGTTAATACGCTGGATCCACAGGGCTCTGAAGTCTCTCTTCTTCGCTTTTCTGTCGCGGTAAGCATACAGCAAACCTTTCTCTACCGCGTTTTTCGCAACTGTCCAAACGTTCTTGCGACGGCCAAAGTAACCTTTGGCCATTTTCATTACTTTTTTTCTTCTGTGTCGTGCTGCTACGACATTGACCGATCTTGGCATTTTGTTTAAAGTTTTGGCGGCTGGTGAATCTGAGGATTCTTCTTAAGACCAGATGCCGGGTTCGTACTAATGATTAACCTACTTCTAACTCTGCTTGAGAATTAGATTTTCAGCATGAATTTAACGTTTGCTTCGTCAGCTTTGCTAACAAGGCCGATGTGCGTCAAATTACGCTTCTGCTTTGTCGTCTTCTTCGTCAGGATGTGGCTTTTGTAAGCGTGCTTACGCTTGATCTTGCCAGTACCTGTCAAAGAAAAACGCTTCTTTGCACCAGATTTGGTTTTTACTTTTGGCATGAGTATATAATTAATTGAAAAAATTACTTTTTCACAGGAGCGTTTTTCGGCGCCAAAATCAGGAACATGCGCTTTCCTTCCAGCTTTGGCAGCTGCTCAACCTTCGCCAGTTCTTCCAGCGCCTGCGCAAACTTAAGTAACAGGATTTCGCCGCGCTCTTTAAACACGATCGACCTGCCCACAAAGTGCACATATGACTTGATCTTGAAGCCGCTCTCCAGGAAGCCTTTGGCATGCTTGAGCTTAAACTCGAAGTCATGATCATCGGTGTTCGGGCCGAAGCGGATCTCCTTGATCACAACCTTCTGCTGCTTCGCCTTCATCTCCCTTGTCTTCTTCTTCTGCTCGTACTTAAATTTCGAGTAGTCGATGATGCGGCATACGGGTGGGTTGGCTGTCGGCGAAATCTCAACCAGGTCAAGATTTTGCTCATTTGCCATTCTCTGAGCATCTCGGGTTGAGTATACTCCTTGCTCAACATTGTCACCAACCACCCTTACTTCTCTGGCAGTTATTCTTTCGTTGACTTTGTATGGCTCCTCCACCTTTCCGCGTGGGATGTTGCGCCTGTTTTGCGTAGTAGCTATAGTTGTACCTCCTTAATTAAATTCCACAATTAAGTTGCGAATATCGCAAATTATCTATCAAAAAAGAAATTTCTTTCCTATTTGTTCAGCATTTCGGCAATCTTGCCCTGGAAAAACGTGCTGAACTCCTCCACCGGCATGGAGCCAAGGTCGCCTTCGCCGTGCCTTCTCACCGAAACGGCACCGTTCTCCTGCTCCTTCTCCCCCACGATCAGCATGTAAGGCACCTTGCGCACCTCTGCGTCACGGATCTTGCGGCCGATCTTCTCATCGCGGTTATCTACATAACCCCTGATGTCGTCCTGCTGCAGGCGATCGTATACTTGCTGGGCATAATCGTGATACTTCTCCGATATCGGAAGTATAGCAATCTGCTCCGGGCTCAGCCAAAGCGGGAAGTTGCCTCCACAGTGCTCGATCAACACCGCCACGAAGCGCTCCAGAGAACCGAAAGGCGCACGGTGAATCATCACAGGGCGATGTTTCTGGTTATCAGCACCGATGTATTCGAGCTGGAATCTTTCTGGTAAGTTATAATCTACCTGAATAGTTCCCAGCTGCCATTTACGGCCCAATGCATCTCGCACCATGAAATCCAGCTTAGGTCCGTAGAACGCAGCCTCTCCCAATTCGGTTACAGTAGGCAGGCCTTTCTCCTCAGCCGCCTCTATAATAGCGCGCTCTGCTTTCTCCCAAGCCTCGTCAGAGCCGATGTACTTCTGCTTATTTTCCGGGTCCCGCAGCGATATCTGAGCGGTATAATCCTCAAAGCCCAGGGCCTTGAACACGTACAGCACCAGGTCGATCACCTTAGTGAACTCCTCTTTTACCTGATCCGGGCGACAGAAGATGTGCGCATCGTCCTGCGTGAAGCCACGCACGCGGGTCAGGCCGTGCAGCTCGCCGCTCTGCTCATAGCGGTACACGGTTCCAAACTCAGCCAGGCGCACCGGCAACTCTTTGTAAGAGCGCGGACGTGTCTTGTAGATCTCGCAGTGGTGCGGGCAGTTCATCGGCTTCAGGAAGAACTCCTCCCCTTCGTTCGGTGTCCTGATCGGCTGGAAGGAGTCTGCGCCATACTTCTCGTAATGGCCTGAAGTAACATACAGCTCTTTGCTACCGATGTGCGGGGTAACCACAGGCTGGTAGCCGGCTTTCACCTGTGCCTTACGCATGAACTGCTCCAGGCGCTCACGCAGCAGTGTGCCTTTCGGCAACCAAAGCGGGAGGCCCATGCCCACTTTCTCAGAGAAAGCGAACAGCTCCAGCTCTTTGCCCAGCTTACGGTGGTCGCGCTTCTTGGCTTCCTCCAGGCGCTCCAGGTATTCTGTCAGCTCCTTCTGTTTCGGGAACGTGATGCCGTAGATACGGGTAAGCTGCTTGTTTTTCTCATCGCCGCGCCAGTAGGCACCGGCGATATTGGTGATTTTAGCGGCCTTGATGAAGCCAGTATTCGGAATATGCGGACCGCGGCAAAGATCAACAAATTTACCTTGCTCGTAGAACGTGATACTTCCGTCCTCTAGGTCCTTGATCAGGTCCAGCTTATACTCATCCCCTTTCTTGGTAAAGTAATCAATGGCCTCCGCCTTCGAAACCTCGCTGCGCAGGTAAACGTTCTTCTCCCGGGCCAGCTCCAGCATCTTCTGCTCCAGCTTGGCAATATCCTCCGGAGAAAGGTGGTGGTCGCCCAGGTCCACGTCATAGTAAAAGCCGTTCTCCACCGGAGGGCCAATGCCGAACTTCACATCTGGGTACATGTCCTCTAAAGCTTCTGCCAGCAGGTGGGCAGAGGAGTGCCAGAAGGTGTTCTTGCCTTCCTCATCATTCCAGGTGAGCAGCTGCACCGTCGCATCCGAGCTGATGGGGCGCGTGGCATCCCAAACAGTACCGTTTACTTTGGCAGCAAGCACGTTACGAGCCAAGCCTTCGCTGATGCTCTGTGCAATCTCTAGGCTGGTTACGCCGCTCTCATACTGGCGCACCGAACCGTCTGGCAGTGTGATGTTGATCATAGTTGTTTATCTTTCTGTCTTCTCCTGTAGGCGTACAGCTGCACTATCAGGTACTCGTGTTGCTATTCTATACTTAAGTCTGGCGATGGACCTGTAAGCGTACGTGGCAGTCGGGTCAATGACGGCCAAGCGCTCATATGTAGTCAGCGCCTTGGAATAAAAGCCATTGCGCTCATAGGCGGTGGCTAACTTCGCAAGGTACTCTGGCTTGGAGCGGTACGTTTTGTAGACCTGCTCCAGGTGCTCCATTGCCTCAAAATCATGTCCCTGGGCCAGATGGTAAACCCCCAACTGGTAATGCGGCCCAGACAGTGTATCGTTTAAACTTACCGCTTTGTCAAAAGCCTGCATGGCGCTGTCCCGCTTCTGCTCCGCCTGGTACACCAATCCTCGGTTGTACCACAGCTTGGCGTCGTTGGGCGCTTTCTGCAGGGCCTTCAGCAAGTATGGCCTGGCAGCGGCATGCTCCCCTCTTCCTATCAGCATCGCCGACAGCTCACGCTGCGGCTGCATAAAGCTTGGAGCCTGTTCCAAGGCCAGTTTATAGTTGCGTATCGCACTGGCCGAATCACCTGTAGCCTCCTGTATCCGGCCCTTGTAGTAAAAAGCAAACTCATCAGCCGGAGACAGCTCCTGCGCCTTTCGAATGTAGGCCATTGCCTGCTCATACTCCTTGCGCTGCAAGTATAACTCGCTCAGCAGCACATACAGGGAGGAGCTTTGGTAGGAATTGCGCTCCGCAGTAAGCGCCAGGGGCAACGCTTCTTCCGGTTTACCCATGGCCCGCAACACCTGCGCTTTCACAAACAGACTGGAAGGCTCATTCCTGGTGAACCGAACGGCCTGATCAGCATCTTCCAGCGCCTTTTCAAGCTCTCCGTTCTGCAGCAGTACCACGGCGCGCCGGGCATACAGGCTGCCATCACGCTTTGAGTTCTCCAGCGCGATGTTCAGGTTTTGCAATTGTGCGGCAGGATCATCTTTCACCTCCTGCAGGTTCACCATTTGCTCACGATCGCTCTCCTCCAAAGTACAGGCGCTAAGGCTCACCGACACCGCCAACAGCATCAAACTCAAAATCCGCATCCTTACCGGCTAATTTTATACTTCTTCAAAAGCGCGTTTATACTTTGCCTGCGCTAAATTAAGACATTTTACCCAAATAGAAACTATCCATTCCCGGAAGCCCGCCGCACTTTTAAAAACAAAAGCCTGCCACCAAACAGGGAGCAGGCTTTCTAACAAAGTTTTCTACCTTTATAGTTTCTGTTGCTGCTGCAACAGGATACTGCATCGCCTGCTAAGCTCCAGCTCCTCTTTCGTCTCGAGCGTCAGCGTCTGCGCCTTTTGCAATGTACTGATGCAGGCGGCGGTGTTTTTCATCTCTTTGTAAATACTGGCCAGGTCATAGTAGTACCGGATGTTGTTCGGCTCATACACAATGGCCTGCTCGATGGCCTTCGCGGCCATTTCGTTGGAAGCCTCTCCGCAAACGCCGCCAAAGAACATTTTAGTGGCGGCCTTTTCAGCGAAGTTAAGGTTGGCCATTTTAAAGTGCCAGCGGCCGAGCATGTACCAGGCACCCGCATGATGGTTGTTGTTCGCCAACGCGGCATCCACAAACGACTTCATCTGGTGTATACCTTGCAAGCGTTCCTTAGGCCCTGAAATCATAGCGTTGGCGCCCAAGGCGACTGCCATGACAAAATTTGCCTCGGCATCCACCGGGTCGAGCTCGTAAGCGCGCTTCGCCAACTCCTTAGCCGTCGCGAAGTGCTCCTGCTTACGCGTCTCGTCCATAAACCTGTCGCCAATGCGGCTGTGCAGCAGGCTGGCCTTACACAGCGCCTCATAATTATCTGGCGACTCTGCCAATACCTGCTCAAACAGCCGCAGTGCTTCGCTTTCCTTATAGTTACTTAAAAGCTGCTCCGCCCGCTTCATCAACTCCGTGTTGCCAGATGCACCACCCTCTGCCCAGGCAAGTGCCGGGGAAAGGGTGCAAAGCACGCAACCGAGCAAAACAGCTTTAAAAACTCTCTTCATATATAGATATTCTCTCCCGTAAACTACCAAGTACCAGCGACTTTCGCAAGGCCCGGGAGAGAAAAATCAAAACAAGTCGAGCTGTTTCTTCTCCTTCAGGGCCTTCTTCGCCTCCTCGGTGTCTACATCAATTTCTACGGCTTCAGCCTGCATAGGTTGAGCACCACTGGCCCGGGCCGCCTCTTCGGCCAGCTCCTTCAGCTGCGAGGGCAGCGACACCGGCTCTTTCCGGGCAGCTTTTTTCGCTTTTGGCTTGTCGTCCTCCGGTTGTTCCACCTCATCCATTCTCGGCACCTCCACCTCATACACCTTAAAGTAGTTGAGCTTGTTGCCAAGGGCCTTCCAGCCTTTCACGTCAATGAACTCGCTGAGCAGCAGCTTTTCGGTTTCGCGCTCGCCGCGGATGGAACGCTTAAACTTAATTGTCGCTAACGGTGCGGAGTGCGTGGACACAGCCTCGAGCCTGCTGTTCTTCGTTTCCGGGATAAAGGCGAAGCGCTTGCCTACCGTGGTCGTCTCTACCTTGAAACGTTTTACGTAGTAGGTTTTATTTTCCCCTTCGTAATAAAGGGCTGAAATCACCAGCTCCGGATCGAACTTCTGCAGCACCTTCAGTTTCTCCACCGTATAGTGGTTGGCCAGGTCGAAGGTCGTCAGCTCGTAGGAACCGTCCTCATAAATGGCCAGTATGGTGTCATCTGTATTGAAAGAACCAAGGTAACGACCGCGTGCTTCGGTGTTCAGCCTTCCGATCACCTCATCGTAGTAGATCTCACGGCCACCCAGCGTAGACTCACCCAGGCTCTTCTGCACCACTTTCTTCACCGGGTACTTCGTTACAATATTGCCGTTGGAGCCTTTGCCCTTGATCATCAGCTCAGCAAAGTCAAAATCAAAGACTTTGTTTCGCGCTGACGCATTCGGAGCCAACGTAACAGTTACCACCTCTGACTCAGAGTTGGGGTTGGCAGTAAGGTAATGCACTTTGGAGCCTTTGTTGCCCTTGGTCAGGTCATACTCCTTGTCGCGGGTAATGGACTTGACAGAGAAACGCTTGGCATACGACACCCCTGACTTGCCATCCAGGTAAATCATGTTATACACCATGTGCTCGTCGTTCTTGTTGTAAACGCCGGCAAGCACAATGTCTTTGCCCACAAAGGTTTTCTCGGCCACCTTCGTCACCATGAACTTCCCATCCTTCCGGAAAACGATGATGTCATCCATGTCAGAGCAATCGCACACAAATTCGTCTTTGCGCAAACTGGTGCCGATAAAGCCATCCTTAGCATTCATGTACAGCTTCTGGTTGGCAATGGCCACGTTCTGTGCGTTGATCACGTCGAAGGTCTTCACCTGCGTGCGGCGGTCTTTGCCCTGGCCATACTTCTTCAGTAGTCCCTCAAAGTATGAAATGGCGTAGCGGATCAGGTTAGCCAGGTTATCGTCCACCTCAGCCATTTCCTCCTCCAGCTTGTTGATGTACTCGTCCGCTTTAAAGGAGTCATACTTGGAGATGCGTTTAATCTTGATCTCCGTCAGGCGGATGATATCCTCCTCCGTTACCTCGCGGCGCAGTAAAGGTTTAAAAGGGTCTAAACCGATGTCAATGGCATTCAGCACGGCCTCCCACGTCTCACATTCCTCAATATCACGGTAGATGCGGTTCTCGATGAAGATCTTCTCCAACGAAGAATAGTGCCACTTGTCCTCCAACTCTCCCTTTCGGATCTCCAGCTCACGCTTCAGCAGGTCCACCGTTTTGAAGGTAGAGATGCGCAGCAGCTCGTTTACGTCCAGGAAGTGCGGCTTCTCATTGATGATGACGCAGGCATTCGGGGATATGGAGACTTCGCAGTCGGTGAAAGCATACAGCGCGTCCATCGTCAGGTCCGGCGACACGCCTGCCGGCAGGTGCACCTGTATCTCCACGTTGGCAGCCGTGTTGTCGACTACCTTCTTGACTTTGATCTTGTTGTTCTCACTAGCCTTCACGATCGACTCCATCAACCCGGTAGTCGTAATGCCGTAGGGCACGTCGCGGATGATGAGCATCGTCTTGTCTACCTTCTCGATGGTAGCGCGCACACGGATCCTGCCGCCGCGCTGACCGCCGTTATAATTGGTCACATCCACCTGACCGCCTGTAGGGAAATCCGGCAGCAGGTTAGTGCTGCGCCCTTTCAGCACATCGATAGAACCTTTGATCAGCTCCTTAAAGTTGTGCGGCATGATCTTGGTAGACAGGCCAACGGCGATACCCTCCACGCCCTGCGCCAGCAGCAGCGGGAACTTCACCGGCAGCGTCACCGGCTCGTTTTTACGGCCGTCGTAGCTCAGCTGCCACTGCGTAGTCTGCGGGTTAAACACCACATCCAGCGCAAACTTGGAGAGGCGCGCCTCGATATAACGAGCCGCCGCCGCACTGTCGCCCGTACGCACATCGCCCCAGTTACCCTGCGTCTCAACCAGCAGGTCTTTCTGGCCCAGGTTCACAATCGCGTCGCCGATGGAGGCGTCGCCGTGCGGATGGTACTGCATGGTCTGGCCGATTACGTTGGCTACCTTGTTAAAGCGGCCATCGTCCATCTCGCGCATGGCGTGCAGAATGCGGCGCTGCACCGGCTTCAGGCCGTCCTCGATGGCTGGCACCGCACGCTCCAGAATTACATAAGAAGCATAGTCGAGGAACCAGTTTTCGTACAGACCGGAGACAGGGGTCACGTTGTGGATGATCTCCTCATCCCCATCGGAGAACTCCACCTCCAGCTCTTCGTTTTGCTCTAATTCTTCGTTGTTCAACTCGTCGTTATGCATATACTTCCTCTACTATATCTTTTTCAATCTTCAGGTTATCAATGATGAACTGCTGACGGTCAGGCGTGTTTTTGCCCATGTAGTAGCTCAGCATCTTCTGTATCGTGGTATCCTTCTGCAGGATCACCGGCTTCAGCTTGATGTTATCGCCGATAAACTTGCCGAACTCGTCCGGGGAAATCTCCCCCAAACCCTTAAAGCGGGTGATCTCCGGCTTCTTGCCTAGTTTATTGATCGCTTCCTGCTTCTCGGTCTCGTTGTAGCAATAGATCGTTTCCTTCTTGTTGCGCACCCGGAAGAGCGGCGTCTCCAGGATGTACACATGGCCGTTGCGCACCAGGTCCGGGAAGAACTGCAGGAAGAACGTGAGCAGCAGCAGGCGGATGTGCATGCCGTCCACGTCGGCATCCGTCGCGATCACCACGCGGTTGTAGCGCAGGCCCTCCAGCCCCTCCTCGATGTTCAGGGCGTGCTGCAGCAGGTTAAACTCCTCGTTCTCGTACACCACCTTTTTCTTCAGTCCAAAGCAGTTAAGCGGCTTTCCGCGCAAGCTGAAAACAGCCTCCGTGTCCACGTTCCGGGATTTGGTGATAGAACCACTGGCCGAGTCACCCTCTGTAATGAACAGCGTGGAGACAGCAGCGTTCTCGTGTTTGTCTTCATTAAAGTGCAGGCGGCAGTCGCGCAGTTTGCGGTTGTGCAGGTTTGCTTTTTTGGCGCGCTGGTTGGCCAGCTTTTTCACACCGGCCATATCCTTGCGCTCGCGCTCGCTCTGCTCTATCCGCTTCTTCAGCGCCTCGGCCGTTGCCTGGTTCTTGTGCAGGTAATTGTCCAGGTGCTCCCGCACAAAGTCGTTGATGTACGCCCGCACGGCTGGTCCGTCCGGCCCCATCTCAATGGAGCCCAGCTTGGTCTTGGTCTGCGACTCAAACACCGGCTCCTGCACCCGTATGGAAATGGCACCAATGATAGAGCCCCGGATATCGGCGGCATCGTAGTCCTTCTTATAGAAATCACGCACCGTTTTCACCACCGCCTCACGGAAGGCAGCCAGGTGCGTGCCCCCCATAGTCGTGTATTGCCCGTTCACGAAGGAGTAGTACTCTTCGCCGTAGTCGTTGCCGTGCGTCATGGCCAGCTCGATATCCTCTCCTTTCAGGTGGATGATAGGGTAGCGCATGCTCTCCTCGTCGGCTTTGTTGCGGAGCAGGTCCAGCAGGCCGTTTTCAGAGTAGAATTTCTTGCCGTTAAAGTTAATGGTCAGGCCGGCGTTCAGGTATACATAATTCCAGATCTGGTTCTCCAGGTAGTCCGGGTTGAACTGGTAGTTCTTGAAAATAGTATCGTCTGGCGTGAACGTGGTTAGGGTGCCGTTGCGCTGCGACGACTCCTGCACGTCAAAGTCCTGCACCAGCACCCCTTTTTCAAACTCGGCAGCCTTCATCTTGCCGTCGCGCACCGACTGGATGCGGAAGTGGCTGGAAAGGGCGTTCACGGCCTTTGTACCCACGCCGTTCAAACCCACCGACTTCTGGAAAGCCTTGCTGTCGTACTTGCCGCCGGTGTTGATCTTGCTCACGCAGTCGATCACCTTGCCCAGCGGTATGCCACGGCCATAGTCGCGCACCTGCACTTTGTGGTCGGAGATCTTCACCTCAATGGTCTTGCCGAAGCCCATCACGTGCTCATCGATCGAGTTGTCGATCACCTCCTTCACCAAAATGTAAATTCCATCGTCTGCCGAAGATCCGTCGCCCAGCTTGCCGATGTACATACCCGGGCGCAGCCTGATGTGCTCGCGCGGCTCAAGGGAGCGTATGCTGTCTTCGTCGTAATTATGCTCTAACTCTGCCATTCTGAAAGCGTAAGTGTAGTTGATTAGGTAATATCAATGCGAAAGATAGGAAAAACTAGAAGACATGATGCAACTGATTAGTTCCTATCACAGGCTAAATTAAGAACTCTCGCTCTAAATTACTAACCTTTTTAGCCAAAGCTTTACATGCTAAATACTGGCTGCTTATTCATAACAGTATAATACAGGAGGTAGTTCAGCATATCTTTATAGTTTACTATATTTTTTAGGCTAACTTTTTTAGCAAATTTATATATTGATATTCATATGCTTAATCGCGCGACATTTGCTTATTTTGAAGTGGCAAAAGTAGGAGTTGACAGGAGAAATAAAACGACATGGAGAAGTTAAATGGAAATTAAGCTACCCGCATACTTTAAATATACAGTTATACTTCTGGGGCTGGCCCTGCTCATTTACACGCTGCAGCTTTTAAAGGCGGTACTCATGCCGCTGGCATTCGGCCTGCTCTTTGCCCTGCTGCTGCTGCCCCTCACCCGAGACCTGGAGAAAAAGCTGCGGTTCCCCAGGCCCTTGGCCATACTTACATGTATTACCCTGGTGATCATTGTACTTGGCCTGGTCGTGTGGTTCCTGTCGATGCAGCTCGTGAGCCTTACCACGGAGCTGGAGTCAATCGGTAAGAACATGCAAAAGCTGATCCTGAACGTGCAGGAGTTCTTCCTGACAAACTTCGGCATCGCACCGCCCAACAAATCCCAGCTGATACAGAACGCGATCGGGGGGCTCCAGGAATTCACCACCTCATTTCTCGGCAGCACCATCTCCATCACCACCGGCGCTATTACTGTCCTGACCCTGGTACCTATCTTCGTTTTCCTGCTGCTCTACTACCGCGACCATCTGGAGCAGTTCCTGTTCAAGTTTGTGGCTAAGGACCGCCGTAGCGGCGTGATCCAGACCATGACCGATATCCAGCATGTGGTGCAGAGCTACATTTCCGGGCTGATGATCGTGATCGTGGTGGTGGCCCTGCTGAACTCGGCGGGGCTGCTTATACTGGGGGTGAAGTATGCCGTCTTCTTTGGGGTATTCGCCTCCATCCTGACCATCATCCCCTACATCGGGATTATGATCGGTGCCTCCCTGCCGGCCCTGTTCACGCTGGCCACCACCGGCAACCTGCTGGACGCCGTGCTGGTTGTGGTGGTGTTCATGTTTGTGCAGTTCCTGGAGGGGAATTTCATCACACCGTTCGTGGTAGGGTCTAAGGTGAGCCTGAACCCTTTTGCGGCCATACTTGCCCTATTGGTAGGCGGCGAGATCTGGGGGGCGGCAGGTATGATCCTCTCTATCCCCATCATCGCCATGATGAAGGTGATTTTTGATGTGTATGAGCCGCTGCAGCCCTTCGGTTTTCTGCTGGCGGACATAGATGAGGTTAAGCCGAAGGGGAAAGGACGGGTGCGCAGCTGGCTCGACGAGTTTGTGAATGGCATCTGGCGCGGCAAAAAGAATCCGAACGAGTAAGCTTGCCAACCTTTTTGGCAGCCAACAAGCACAGAGAGCAAATTGAAACGGAATACTAATAATTTTGGTTTAGAAGAAGGGGCCGCGGCTAATGCCTCGGGCCCGGATCCACACGACCTAAACCAGAGCAACTTGTACGCCATAGTAGACATCGAGACAACCGGTGGCCAGCCGCACCAGGACAAGATCACCGAGATTGCCATTTTTATTCACGACGGGGAGAAAATTGTAGACAAGTACCACACGCTCGTTAACCCGGAGCGCCCCATCCCCTTCTTTATTACCCAACTGACAGGCATAAAGGACGACATGGTGCAGGACGCGCCGAAGTTCTACGAGGTGGCCAAGGAAATCGTCGAGTTCACTGAAGGGAAGGTTTTTGTGGCCCACAACGTGCGCTTCGACTACTCCTTTATCAAGAAGGAATTTGCCGACCTTGGCTTCACCTTCCAGCGCAAAACCCTCTGCACCGTGCGGCTCAGCCGCTCCCTGATGCCGGGCCTGCCTTCCTACAGCCTGGGCAAGCTCTGCAAAAGCATAGACATACCGCTCAGCCAGCGCCACCGCGCCATCGGCGATGCCGAGGCCACCGCCATACTTTTCGACAGGCTTATAAAGATCAACCGCCCTGTGGTGGACGGCAACATGAACATGGCCGCCGAGCATACCACGCAGGTGCTGAAGCAGGAAATTAAAACGTCGCTGCTACCGCCCGCCATCAGCAAGGAAAAAATAGATGCCCTGCCCATGGTCCCGGGGGTGTACTACTTCCATAACGAGCAGGGCGAGGTGATCTATGTCGGCAAAAGCATCAACATCAAGAAGCGCATCATTCAGCACTTCAACATCGACTACAAGAGCCGCAAGTCGCTGGACTTCAAAAACAGCATTGCCGACATCACCTATGAACTGATGGGCAACGAGCTGGTGTCGCTGCTGTTTGAGTCGGCGGAGATAAAGCGTATGAAGCCGCACTACAACCGCCAGCAGCGCCGCAGCGTGTTTAACACCGGCATTTATGTGTACGAGGATGCTGACGGCTACAAACGCCTGACCTACAGCAGCGTGAACAAGGCTGATAATGTAAGCATGACGCCAATTATTGCCTTATCCAACCATTTCAAGGCAAAAGGGTTTCTTTTTCATAAAGTAGCCAAGTTTAACCTCTGCCAAAAACTCTGCGACCTCTACAAGACCAACGGCGCCTGCTTCGATTACCAGGTGCACCAATGCAATGGTGCCTGCATCGGCAAGGAGAGCCCGGAGGAGTATAACAAGCGCGTGGACGAGGCCATCGACTCCTTCACCTATGAGCACCACAGCTTCGTGATCGTAGGCAAAGGCCGGGAGCCCGGGGAGCGCTCGGTGGTGGTGGTGGAGCACGGCACCTACCTGGGCTTCGGCTTTGTGGACGATACCTTCTCGGCCAGCACCCTGGAGGACTTCAAGGGAGCCATACAGCGCTTCCACGACAACAAGGATGTGCAGCAGATTATCCGCAACCACATGCGCGGCAAACACAAAGATAAAGTACTGGTGTTTGATTAAGGGCTTCTGGTTTGCTTTTACAGCAAAAGCCGCCTAACTTCAAGACGTTTAAAGTATACAGAGAGCCATACTTTCTGATACATAGTATAATCCATTATTAACGAATAATTCTGTGAACGAAACAAAAACAAGATTCAGGCCGGGCGTATTGTACGGCGATGAGGTGACAGAGCTGTTTAAGTATGCGAACGAGAATAACTTTGCACTGCCAGCGGTAAACGTGATCGGCACGAATTCGATCAACGCTGTGCTGGAGACAGCCAAAGCCGTTAACTCACCGGTCATCATTCAATTCTCGCATGGCGGCGCCCAGTTCTTCGCTGGCAAGGGCCTGAACAACGATAACCAAAAGGCTGCCATTGCCGGTGCTGTTTCCGGGGCACAGCACGTGCACCTGATGGCCGAGGCTTATGGCGTGCCTGTGGTGCTGCACACCGACCATGCCGCCAAAAAACTGCTGCCTTGGATAGACGGCCTGCTGGACGCGGGAGAAAAGTACTATGCGCAGCACGGCAAGCCACTCTTCAGCTCCCACATGCTGGACCTCTCGGAGGAAGAGATCAAAGAGAACATTGAGACCTGCGCCAGCTACCTGAAGCGCATGGACAAGCTGGGCATGACGGTGGAGATTGAACTGGGCGTGACTGGCGGGGAGGAAGACGGCGTGGACAACACCGGCGTGGACAGCTCCAGACTATACACCCAGCCTGAAGAAGTGGCCTATGCTTACGAGGAACTGAACAAGGTGAGCACCCGCTTCACGATAGCGGCAGCCTTCGGCAACGTGCATGGCGTGTATAAGCCAGGCAACGTGGAGCTGCGCCCGGTTATCCTGAAAAACTCGCAGGACCATATCCAGGAGAAGTTTGGCACGGGCCCTAACCCGGTGCACTTCGTATTCCATGGCGGCTCCGGCTCCGAAAAGCACCTGATCAAGGAGGCTATCGAGTATGGCGCCATCAAAATGAACATTGATACGGACATGCAGTGGGCCTTCTGGGAAGGCATCCGCAACTACTACGAGGAGAAGAAAGGCTACCTGCAGAGCCAGATCGGCAGCCCGGATGGCGAAGACTCGCCAAACAAAAAATACTACGACCCGCGCGTTTGGCTGCGCGAAGGCGAGAAGAATTTCATCGCCCGTTTAAAGGAGGCCTTCACGGACCTAAACGCGAACAACCGCAACGAGTAATTTCCAGTATGGCGAGGCAAAACCTCGCCATACTTTTTTATACCTGCTCCTTACGCTCCTGCAGCCACTTGTAGATTCTTTCGGTATCCTCCTTGCGGCAAAGCTCCGAGCCGGGCGTCATGGTGGCGGCGGTGCCGGCCGCCACGCCATAACGGACCATATCCTCCAGGCTGCCTCCCCGCAACAGGCAGAGTACCATACCTGCCACCATGCTATCGCCGGCCCCCACGGCGCTCTGCTGCGGCATGGTGGGCGGCACTACATAGGTGATGCCTTCCTTAGAGGCCAGCATGGCTCCGCGCGGCCCCAGCGACACCACCAGCACCTTGCATTTCCCCTCGTTCAACACCTGCATCGCAATCTCTTCCTGCTCCATTGCCGATATCTGCTCCTTCCCGGCCAGTGCTGCCAACTCGCCCAGGTTCGGTTTCAGCAAGTATACCCCCTCTCCTGCCGCCTTCAACAGGGCATCACCGGAAGTATCCACGATCAACCTGAAATTCTTGCGGTGCGCAATCAGGGCGAGCTGCTCGTAAAAATTGTCTGGCACACCCGGCGGAAGGCTGCCGCTGGCCACGACATACTTTGGTGTTTGCGCCTCGGGCAGTTGCTCCAGATCATCCAGGCACTGCCGCCACTCCTGCTCGTATACTTCGGGGCCGGGCATGCCAAAGCGGTATTGATTGCCAGAGTTGTCTTCCATCACCATCAGGTTTTCGCGGGTCCAATTCTTGGTTTTGAATGCCCTGAAATGTACGCCCTCCTCCTCCAGCAGAAGACAGATCCGCTCCCCGGAAGGGCCTCCTACCAGCATCCAGGCGCAGGAGCTGCTACCGAGCTTCCGCAGTGCCCGCGACACGTTGATACCGCCGCCACCCGGCTCATAGATGGGGGAATCGCAGCGGAGCTTTTTCTCGGGCAGCACCTGCGCCACATGGGTGCTCTTATCCAGCGCCGGGTTGAGAGTGATGGTGATGATATCGCTCATAAAAAGAGAAGTTATAAAGTATAAACCGGTTACCGGGCAATGTTGAACTCGCGCTGCTCACCTGTTCGGAAAGTATGCACCTCGCCCCGCACCCCGATCTGCACCTCCTTAGACCAGCCGCGGTCAAAGGTTATGCGCATGGTGTCCTGGGTCAGGCGAATAGAGATCCAGTGGTTGCGGTATCGCACCTGGAAGTTCAGGCAGCCCACCTCGTCTGGCAGCACAGGATTGAGCCACAGCACGTTATCCCGGATCTCCATACCTGTAAAGCCTCGCTGCACCAAGTCCACGGTGCCTGCCATCGCCCCCAGATGGATTCCTTCCGCGGTAGTTCCTCCCTGGATGTCTTCCACATCGCTTACCAGGGCAATCTCAAAGTTCCTCCAGGCGCGTTTACGGTCTGAGCGTGCCAGCACCCAGGAATGCACGATTTTACTGAGCGTGGACCCGTGCGAGGTGCGCTGCTCATAGTAGGTGATGTTGGCGGGGATACTCTCCGGCTTAAAATCGTACTGCAGCTGCCGGAAAATCTCCAGCAGTTCCTCGGAGGAGAACAAGTAAAACAGCATGAGTACGTCTGCCTGCTTGCTGGCTTTATACTTGTTCACGTTGTCGCCCTGGCTTTCCAGGATACGGTCCAGGCGCATGGCCTCACCATGCTTGGCCCGGTACTCCTCCCACGGAAACTCCGCCAGCTGCTCGTAGCCCTCAAACTGGGCAATAATACCACTGTCACCAATAAAGGGTACGTACATCTTGGCCGCGATGTCGCGCCAGCGGGCGGTGTCCTCCTTGCTGATGCTTAGCTTCTGAAACAGCTCCTCCAAACGGGAATCGTCGAGAATCCCGAAAAGTTTCAGGGACGCTTGTATCACCCACACCGCCATCACGTTAGTGTAGGCATTGTTGCTTAACCCTGGCTCATCAGAGCCGGGATAGGCTGTATGGTACTCGTCTGGTCCGACTACATGGTGAATTTCGTAGCGCCCACGGGTGGGGTTTAAGGTGGCAATAGAGGACCAGAACTGGGCAACATCGAGCATCAGCTCGGCCCCCATAAAAGCCAAAAAGCTCATGTCTTCAGTGGCCTGGTAATACTGCCACACATTGTAAGCAACGGCGGCACTGATGTGGCGCTGCAAATAGGTGTTGTCTGGTAACCAACGGCCCGACTGCGGGTTCAGGTGGATAATCTGGCTCTCCTCGCGCCCATTACTGCCGCTTTGCCACGGAAACATGGCTCCGCGATAACCCGCCTGACGGGCGGCATAACGCGCCTCCGGCAGGCGGCGGAAGCGGTACTGCAGCAGTTCGCGCGTCAGCTCGGGCAGCCGGAAGTTCAGGAAAGGAAAAATAAAGAGCTCATCCCAGAAAATGTGGCCACGGTACGCCTCGCCATGCAGCCCGCGGGCCGGCACCCCCACATCAAAGCCCACGGTGTTAGCCGAGACGGTTTGCAGCAGGTGGAAGATATGCAGGCGGAGGATGCCCTGGGTTTTGGTGTTGCAGGCTATTTCTAAATCGCAGCGGTTCCAGAGGCGCTGCCAGGCCAGCACATGCCTGCCCAGCAGGTGTTCAAAGTTACCTTGGCGGTCGATGTTCTTGCAAGCCTCCTGCAGCGGCTCAGTAATTGCCTGGTCGCGGGAAGTATGGAGCTGCACCACTTTCTCAATTTGCACCGGCTTGTTCTGCTCGCACCGCACACGGCATTGAAGGGCTACGTACCCCTCTTCCTGCTGCATCTCATAGGAGATGTTTTCCTGTACCGAACCGCGGAACACCCGCACCCGGGCCGCCTGCGCCATCAGCAGCTTCGACTGTACCGTCTCCACCTCCAGGTAAATCGTCTCCGGATTATGCTGCCCCTGCCCAACGGGCCGCAGGTGCCGGTTCTGCAAGGCGCTGTAGCGCTCCACGCCGCTGTTCGTCACGCGCCCATCCAAGGCGGCGCGTACCACTACCTCTCCTGACCAATTCAAGGGGGTTATTTCCCATTGCAGCGCCGCCACATGCTTGTTGGCCATACTCACCAGCCGCCTGCTTACCAAGGACGTCTCACGGCCCTTCTTATCGCGGAAATGCATTCGACGCAGCAACAGCCCCTGGCGCATGTCCACCTCCAACTGAAAGCCGATCATCTCTACCTTCCTGACATCGAACAATTCTTCATCGGGATGGCAAAAGGTAAGCGGAAGCCAATTAGGCCAGTTAACCAGATCCTCGTTCTCTATCTTCTCACCCGCTATTTCGGAAGTGAGGCGGTTGTAGCCGCCAGCCAGGTAGGTACCGGGATAGTGGGCGCCGCGCTCTGCTGCGGCCTCCTCGAAAGCTCCCCGGGTGGCAAAGTAGCCGTTACCCAAGGTGCAAAGCGCCTCGCGGAGCGCCTGTTGCTCCGGGTTCCAGCTGTCGAAGGTGACTTTCCAGTCCTGCATAGCTTCATTTCTTTAGGTGTTGCGCCAGCGCCTCCAGGAACTGCTGTACTTCCTCCACACTCTCCAGCCGGTAATCTGCTGCGGTTTCCTCAGCATGCTCCCCCACCAGGATGCTTACACCCTCTCCCTTCAGGGCGGCAAAGGCATCCTCATCCGTCAGGTCATCGCCAATATACAGGGGGAGAATATTCGGTTGGCGTAGGTCCAGCTCGTCCAGGAGCCAATGCACGGCCTTGCCTTTGTGCCAGTCGAGGTTCGGCTTCAGCTCCAGGATCATTTTGCCTGGGCCGGGCTTGAGCTCCTCATACCTGGCGAGCACCTCGTGCGCCACCTCCAGCACCCGGCTCACTTCCTCTTCAGCCACGTTGCGGTAATGCACGGCAATCGCGTAGCGCTTCCGCTCCACCAGCGCCCCTGCCACATCTTTCAGGCGCTCGTTCAGCTCTTCCTGTGCCTTATCCAGCGCGGGAATGGCGGCGGCGGCGCCTCCCGGCTCGGTGTGCAGGTTGTCGGGCCCTGAGATATCGAAGCCGTGCGAGCCGGCATAGTACAGGTTATCCAGTTGCACCAGCTTCTCCACGTTGGCACGGTCGCGCCCGCTCACAACAGCAACCGGGCATACTTCCGCCAACTGCCGCAGCGTCTGCCGCATGCTGCCCGAAAGAATGGCTTTGTCCGGATCCTTCACAATGGGGGTCAGGCAGCCGTCATAGTCCAGAAATACAGCGGGAGTTTTGCCATTTAAAAGCTCACTTACTTTGTTTAAAGCGGAAGGAAGGTTTTTGCCGTCCTGCTTCTTTACCGTGGAGGTAGTCGGGTTCGTCATAGTATGGTTTTGGCTTGGAAAGGTTTGCAGCACCAGGTCGGCACCGTGTTCTGTTAATTCTTGTGCTTCATTTGTGCGGTCGATGCCTACGACCAAGGCAAAGCCGCCTGCCTTGCCGGCCTCTACACCGGCCAGCGCATCCTCAAATACGGCCGCCTGCTCGGGCTTTACGCCTAGCCTCTTGGCGGCCTCCAGAAAGATATCGGGGGCGGGCTTGCCTTTCAGGCCCAGTTCCGCCGACAGCAGGCCGTCCACCCGCACCTCGAACAGCTCCTCTAGCCTTGCCGCGGCAAGTATGGCTTTGCAGTTCTTGCTAGCCGAGATTACAGCCGTTCGCATTCCTTGGCGCCGCATCTCTTTCACGAAGGCTACTGTGTCAGTGTATACTTCCACCCCTCCGTCCTCCAGCAGTTCCTGAAAGTAAACATTCTTTAAGTTGCCTAAACCAGACACTGTCTCGGCTCCAGGTTTGTCTTGCGGGCTGCCTTCCGGCAGGTTGATGCCTCTGGAGGCCAGAAAATTGCGCACCCCGTCGTAACGCGGAATGCCATCGATGTAGCGGCGGTAATCCGTGGCGATAGCCAGCGGCTCATAATTTTTCCCATCCTGCCGCCCCCGCTCCTGCAAGTAGGCATCAAACATGCGCTTCCAGGCGGCGGCATGGACCCTGGCTGTCTGGGTAATCACCCCGTCCAGGTCGAAGATGAGCGCCTTGACGCGCTTGCTCTCCAGTAGGTGAAACAGGTTCTGCTGTGGCATGCTGCATGGGGTTTGGGAGATGCTGCTCTCAGGAAAAGCATACTATAGTTTAGGCCATTAAGTTATACTTCCCGGATAAACCAAAAGCGCCTCCTGCAAGACAGGAGGCGCTTTTGTAATGGTTTCAGAAGTATATGAATGGATTAGGACCCGAGCGAGGAGGCTGCTTTCTCTTGCAGCTCCGCCGTAAATCCTTTGATCACGACGTCAGCTCCTTTTGCCTCCAGCCTTTCCTGCACAAAGCTGCGGTCTATTCCTACTATCAAGCCGAAGCCTCCAGCCTTGGCACCTTCGATGCCGCCTACGGTATCTTCAAAAACAGCTGTTTCCTCTGGGCCAACGCCCAGACGTCGGGCCGCCTCAAGGTAAATATCCGGAGCGGGCTTGCTCTGCATTTTCAGCTCATTGGCCACTACCTTGTCTACACGCACCTCAAAAAGCTTGTCCAAACCGGCACGGCGAAGTATGGTCAGGCAGTTGCGGCTACCAGAAACAATGGCCGTTTTCATGCCTGCCTCCTGCTGCTCTTTCACATACTTTACAGCATCATCAAACACTACCACGCCATTCTGCTTCAGCAGCTCGTGGAAATAGTAGTCCTTTCGCTCCCCCAGGCCAACCAGCGTATTAGCACCTACACTGTCGCTGGGCTCGCCCTCTGGCAGCTCAATGCCCCTGGAGGCCATGAAATTACGCATTGCATCAATGCGGGGCACGTCGTGCACGTACGTCTGGTAATCCTCTTTCAGGTCAAAAGGCGCATAGGTTTTGCCGTCCTGCTCGCTGCGCTGGCGCAGGAACGAGTCACATAGCTTTTTCCATGCTTCGGCATGCAGTCCGGCCGTATTGGTGATTACCCCGTCCATATCCAGGATGAGGGCCTTGATGTTTCTCTCTTGTATAAGATTACTCAGATTGCTCATAAGTATAGGTTTGCTTGATAGGTTTCTATTTCAGTTTTAGACGACTGGACTTATGGCAACTGGCTTTCTTCCCCAGCGCTGGCCACGCCTTTTTGCCCTGCCTTACACCCACGGGCACGCCCCTTTGTGATTGTTGCGCACCGGGAAAAGCAACACGAAGCCTTTATCCGGCTCATCAAATATAGGTACCTGCCCTCACAGTTGCAGCATCTACGGCTATTAAATTGTATATGTTTACAAACAAATACTTCGCGGTTTGGCTCATTCGACCAAGGGCCAGCCTCTCATATGCTGTTTATCCTATATAGTGCGCTGCGTCAGGAAAGAGAAAAAAACTTTTTCCCATTGGTCTTTCAGGTGCGTCTGCCTCTCCACCCATCGACTGTTTTACAGGATTGCGGCTACGGAATACCTGTTGTGCGCTCCTCTGGGGGTACATCCGGCCCCTGCTCTGGCCGGGTAGACCAGTTTTCCCCGCCGGTAATGTAGCCCGTGGCCCCAGGGGATGAACCCTTGCCTTTATCTTCTCCTGGGTTATCGTTTTTCTTTTCAGCATTTCCAGCCTGATCTTTCTTTCTCTCTTCCATAAGGCATCCTTGTTAAATGTTAAGTTCAAAAGGGGGCACAGCAACTGCAGTAGCTCCAACTGGTCCTTTCAAACGAATAATACCTTACCTACGCAACACAAGGGGTTTTGATCAAGTTGTTCTTGGCGCTGTACCAGGCAGGAGTCTGTATAATCTGCAGGAATTCCTATCTTTGAGCACGGGCAATTTGCCGTATAACCTTTATACGTAAAAACTGAACTGGCCGCAACCTGGTATACCAAATCAAAGTAATGGACCCCGGAAGGCCACCTATCCCTGAAAAAACACTATGCTAAAAAACTACTCTCCCACCAAAACCGAAGCCTGGAAAAAGCTGGAGGAACATTATAAGGCAGTGCAGCCACTGCACCTGCGCGATATGTTTGCACAGGACACAGACCGCTTCAACAGGTTCACCTACCGCCTGAACAATACGATCTACGACCTCTCCAAAAACCGTGTCACCGAAGAAACCCTGCAACTGCTGGTACAGCTGGCAGAGGAGATGGAGGTGGCTGGCGCCATAGAAGGTATGTTTGGCGGGGAAAGGATAAACGCCACCGAGAACCGCGCGGTGCTACACACTGCCCTGCGCAACTTTTCTGATGAAAGCCTGGAGGTAGACGGTGAGAATGCCCTGCAGGAAGTGCGCCAGGTGCAGGAACAGATGCGCACGTTCTGCAATAAGCTGCACTCTGGCGAGTGGACCGGCTACACCGGCAAGCGTATTCAGAGCATTGTGAACATCGGTATCGGAGGCTCCGACCTGGGCCCCAAGATGGTGGTGGAGGCGCTGAAAAAGTACCAGCAGCCGGACCTGGAGGTATACTTTATCTCTAACGTGGACGGCACCGACGCCGCCGAGGTCCTGCGCCGCCTTGACCCGGAAACGACACTGTTCATCATCGCCTCTAAAACCTTTACCACGAAAGAAACCATCACCAATGCTGAAACCGCCCGTGGCTGGTTCCTGAACAAGGCTGTGGACCGTGAGCACATTAAGAAGCATTTCGTGGCGCTTTCCACCAACCTTGAGGCAGTAACGAAGTTTGGCATTGCCGAAGAGAACGCGTTCCGCTTCTGGGACTGGGTAGGTGGCCGCTTCTCTCTGTGGTCGGCTATCGGCTTGTCCGTTGCCTGTGCGCTGGGCTATGATAAATTTGAGGAGCTGTTGCGCGGCGCGGAGTCAATGGACAAGCACTTCCAACAGGAATCGCTGGAAAAAAATATTCCGGTACTGATGGCGTTGCTCAGCATCTGGTACACCAATTTCTTCGGTTGCCAGACCCACGCCATCCTCCCGTACGACCAATACCTGC
Source organism: Pontibacter litorisediminis (assembly GCF_029360645.1). Taxonomy (GTDB): domain Bacteria; phylum Bacteroidota; class Bacteroidia; order Cytophagales; family Hymenobacteraceae; genus Pontibacter; species Pontibacter litorisediminis. The sequence goes on from NZ_JARDUA010000001.1 coordinate 540,255, forward strand.
GCCTGCTGCCAGAGTACCTACAGCAACTGCTGATGGAGAGCAACGGCAAGAGCACTGACCGCAACGGCAACCGTGTGGATTACCAGACGCAGCCGGTGGTATGGGGAGCGGCGGGCACCAACAGCCAGCACTCCTTCTTCCAGCTCATTCACCAGGGCACTATCCTTATCCCCTGCGATTATATTGCCCCGGCCGAAAGCCACAACCCTATCGGCAACCACCACCCACTGCTGCTGTCTAACTTCTTCGCCCAGACCGAGGCGCTGATGAAAGGCAAGAACGCAGAGGAGGTGCGCCAGGAGCTCACGCAGAAAGGGATGAGCGGGGAGGAACTGGAACAGCTGCTGCCGCACAAGCTTTTTGAGGGAAACAAGCCCACCACCTCTATTATGATGAAGAAGCTTACCCCTTTTGAGCTGGGCAGCCTCATTGCCATGTACGAGCACAAAACTTTTGTACAGGGCGTGATCTGGAACATCTACAGCTTTGACCAGTGGGGTGTGGAGCTGGGCAAGCAACTGGCCGGAACAATTGAAGGCGAACTGCTGCAAGGCAAAGTCTCCAGCCACGACAGCTCTACCAGCGGGTTAATGCAGTACTACACCGAAAATAAATAGCTTATTGAGTTAAGAGTTGAGAATTATGAGTTGTACCTATTTGATTAATACCTCTACCTTCTTTTCAACTTTCAACTCTTAAACTTTTAACTCTTAACTAAAATAAATGAAGCGAGTGGCGTTGGTGCTGTTTTGCAGTCTGGCTTTAAGCGGCTGTGCAAACGAGGATTTTTTTCAGCACGACGCCCTGGCAACAGAACAAGAACTAGCAGGAAGAGCCGCTGCCGGTCCGGATAGTGCCTGGGTGATACTGGGGCGCCACTACGACCGCAGCGGCTTTTACCGTTTTTTCTGGGGAAACCACCACCGCCCACTCTGGACAACACCGGTTCAGCTCCCCATTTTCAAGCTCGACTCCATACAGGGAGGGTTGAAAGTCGTAAAAAAAGGCGGCGGTTACCAAACCACCAGCTTTCAGCTGCAGGATAAATATGGTCGTCTCTATGCGCTCCGCTCGATCGATAAAGACCCAAAAGAAGTTGTCTCCAAGTTCTGGCAGGGCACTTTTGTCACCAACATCCTACGCGACCAAACGTCTGCCGCCAACCCTTTTGGCGCTTTGGTGGTGCCTCCACTAGCCAAGGCTGCAGGAGTATACCATACCAACCCAAAGCTATACTATGTGGCAGCCAACGACACTCTTTTCGGGAAGTTTAGCCAGCAAGTGCAAGGAAAGGTATTTATGCTGGAGGAGAAGTATGAGACGCCTGCTGATATCACGGCTGCCTTCGCCCCGGACGTGATCGGCTTTGAGGAGTCGGAGGATGCGCTTCGGAAGCGGTTTAGGAGCAACGCGTATCATTTTAACCAAAGGGCCTTTGCCCGCGCCCGCCTGCTCGACCTGCTCATCGGCGACTGGGACCGCCATAAAGGCCAGTGGGACTGGGCAGTTACGGCACAGGGTACCGACACCGTCTACGACCCCATCCCGAAAGACCGTGATCAGGTTTTCCTGAAAATGAAGGATGGTCTCATCCCTTTTATTGCCACCAATAAGCTGCTGGCACGCAAGTTCCATACCTTCGACCACGACTTCAGCGACGTGAAAGCTTATATGATAAACGCAAAATTCATAGATGAGCGCCTGCTGAACGAATTAAGCCAGGAGGACTGGCAACGGATCGCCAAAGATATGCAGGCTCAGCTGACAGATGAAGTAATCGAGAGTGCCGTGAAAGAGCTTCCTGCGCCAATCTATACTATGGTAGGCGCAAAAATAAGCAGCAACCTCAAAAGCCGCCGCAACCTGTTAGACAAGGCTGCTGCAAAAATGTATGCACTACTTGCCAAATCAGTAACCGTAGCTGGCTCTGATAAGAAGGAGCGTTTCGAGGTGAAGCGGCTGGACAACGAGCATGTAGAGGTAACCGTGACGCGTGACGCCTCTGGCACCCAACTGTACAAGCGCACTTTTAAGCGGGGCGAAACAGAAGAGATCAGACTATATGGCTTAGCTGGAGATGATGAGTTTATACTTTCAGGCGAAGTGCAAGAAAGTATACTTGTAAGGATCTACGGCGGACTGGGCGAGGACGAGATCACCGACAATTCCCGCGTGAGCGGCTGGAAGAAGTATACCCGCATTTACGACACAGACCGCGGCAACGAGATAGAGTTCGGCACCGAAGCCAAGGACATGACGACAGATGACGTCCGGGTGCACGCCTACGACCGGGAAGGCAATTAATCTACGTTATGCATTACTCATTGCTCTTTAATCGATCTAAAACGAACAACTATAAACGAGTAACGAACAACGACTACCGTCCTTTTGCCCGCTTTACCAAATAAGAATATAATACTTTGTCGAAGGGCTCGCTGATATCTACGGGCACAAAATCAATTTTATACTGTCCGCACTTCAGGGCCAGCTCTTTTTTATAGTTCTCTACGGCAGTGCGGTAATGCTCGCGCACTTGTGAGGGTTGCAGCTTCAGCTCCTGCCCTGTCTCCACATCCACGAACACATAAGGCCGCTCGGAGAAATCAAACTCCTCCTCTGTTTTGCGGTCCATCACATGGAACAAAAGCACCTCATGGTTCTGGTGCTTCAGGTGCTGCAGGGCGGCAAAACTAGCCTCAATGTCATCCACCCGGCTCAGCATATCGCTGAAGATGACCACCAGCGAGCGCTTCGGAATCTGCTGGGCGATTTGGTGCACCACATCCGCCACGTTCGTATCGCGGGCGGTTGGCCTCTGGTCTAATTGCTGCTGCAGTAGCAATAACAGGGTATGGAGGTGAGAGGCCGTGGAACGCACCGGTGTCTGCTGCTCGATTTTATCGGAGAACGTCACCAGCCCCACGGCATCGCGCTGCTTGCGCAGCAGGGTGGCAAGGGCGGCGGCGCAGAGGGCCGAGAAAGTGAGCTTGCCGTTGTTTTCCAGGGGGTAGTACATGGATGGCGAGACATCCAGCAGGATGTGGCAGCGCAGGTTCGTCTCCTCCTCAAAACGCTTTACAAAAAGTTTATCGGTACGGGCAAAGACTTTCCAGTCGATGTGGCGGGTACTTTCGCCGTTATTGTAGAGACGGTGTTCTGAGAACTCTACCGAAAAGCCATGGTACGGCGACTGGTGCAACCCTGTGATGAAGCCCTCCACCAGTTGCTTTGCAAGAAACTCCATATTTTCGAACTTCTGTACATCGGCAAGGGTGAGGGGCTTTTTCATGGTTATTGTTGTGGTTTGGCTTCTGCCTCTGAAACGGCAAAAGGCGTCTCTTGTTGTGCCGGCTCGTCGGGCACTACCGCCAGGCTCACGGTCACGGTGCCATCGCGCACCATATCAATCTCTTTGGCGGCGGCCTTGGAAAGGTCGATCACGCGGTGCCGGCTTGAAGCCATGCGGTCGTTGATGCGCACGACCACGCTTTTCCCATTCCTGAGGTTGGTCACTTGCACCTTGGTATCAAAAGGCAGTGAGGCATGCGCGGCGGTTAGTTGGGCTTTATCGTAACGCTCGCCACTGGCGGTGCGGTGGCCCTGGAAACGGTCGGCGTAGAAGGAGGCTTTGCCGTTTGCCGTGTAACTCTCTGGCGCCGAAAAGAACGAAAGCAGGAAGATCAATACTACTGAACATAAATTCATAGTATCACATAGTTGGTCCGGCTACAAATATAGAACTAAAATAATTTATGCGAATTTTAAATTCAAAAACTTTTATATATCATAAGTATATATTACTTTTAGCTTCTCAAGGTTGAATTTAACGTCTAAATAACGGTGGAAGAGAACAACGAAAAAGCAGAAATTTATTCCCAGAGAGTAAGAGCCGGGAAGAGAACGTATTTCTTTGATGTGAAGTCAACTCGATCTAACGACTTCTACGTGACCATCACGGAGAGCAAGCGTAAGTTCAAGGATGACAGCTTCTCATATGAGAAACACAAGATCTTCCTGTACAAAGAAGACTTCGCGAAATTCATGGAAGCACTTCAGGGAACGATTGACCACGTTAAATCCGAACTCTTGACAGAGGAAGCGCTGGCAGCTCTGGAAAACCCTGTAGTGGAGAAAGAGGAAGCCTCCTTCGACGAAGAACTGAAGTGGGAATAACACTCCCCTGCTTTTTATAAGGTACAAATAAGCCTGCGCCCATAGCGCAGGCTTTTGTTTTTCCCCTCCCCGGCTTAAATCAGGCAAAGGGGCGCGCACAGCAGCTTAAATTGTTGTATATTTGCGGCCTGATACTAAAAACTAAAGTATAAATGGGACTACGATGCGGTATTGTGGGGCTGCCAAATGTTGGTAAGTCTACCCTGTTCAACGCTATTTCTAACGCCAAGGCAGAGTCTGCCAACTATCCTTTCTGTACCATTGAGCCAAATGTGGGCGTGATTACGGTACCAGACGAGCGCCTGCAGATACTCGAAGATCTGGTGCACCCGGAGCGCGTGCTGCCAACAGTGATTGAGTTTGTAGACATCGCCGGTTTGGTGAAGGGCGCCAGCAAAGGCGAGGGCCTGGGCAACAAGTTCCTGGCCAACATCCGCGAGGTAGACGCCATCATCCACGTGGTGCGCTGCTTTGAGGACCCGAACATCGTGCACGTAGACGGTAAGGTGAACCCTATTTCCGATAAAGAGATCATTGACACGGAGCTGCAGCTGAAGGACCTCGAGTCGATAGACAAGAAAATTCTGAAGGTAATCCGTTCTGCCAAGTCCGGGGATGCCAAGGCAAAGAAAGAACTGGCAAGCCTGGAGAAGTATAAAGCACACCTGGAGGCTGGCCTGAATGCCCGCAGCCTGGATGTGACCGAGGATGACCTGGAGGCTGTGGAGGACCTGAAGCTGCTGACAGCCAAGCCCGTGATCTATGCCGCCAACGTGGATGAAAACTCAATGATTGAAGGCAACCAGTACTCTAAGGCACTGGCCGAGCATGTGAAGGACGAGAATGCGCAGGTAGTGCTGATCTCCGCCTCTATTGAAGCCCAAATTGCCGAGCTGACGGATGAGGAGGAGAAGGAAATGTTCCTGGCCGAGTATGGTCTGAAGGAATCGGGCCTGAACAAGCTGATTCGCGCCTCTTACAACCTGCTGAACCTGATCACCTACTTTACCGCTGGCGTAAAAGAGGTACGTGCCTGGACGATACAGAAAGGCTGGAAAGCACCGCAGGCTGCCGGCGTGATCCACACCGATTTTGAGAAAGGCTTTATCCGCGCCGAGGTGATCAAGCTGGAGGACTACCAGAAGTATGGCACCGAGGCCAAGATTAAAGAGGCCGGTAAAATGGCCGTGGAAGGCAAAGAATACGTGGTGCAGGACGGCGACATCATGCACTTCCGCTTTAACGTGTAAGGCAAAAATATAAAGTATAAAAGCAGAAAAAGGCAGGTGTTCTACCTGCCTTTTTCTATTTGCTAAAAGTTAGACCTTCTTCTGATTTGATAACTTAAGCACTGTTTAACTTTAGATAATGTGACGCTCTTCTATACTTACTCTGTTTCAGGTCTGTCTGAACATGACCTATTTTCAACTATAGTACTAACGAAAGTCTATTCAGCTTATCTGCACTATACCTGTTCTTACTTCCTGTTGAAGAGCAACCTCTCATATCCGATCAGTAAATCGGCGCGGGAACCGGGCGGGCGGTAGTAGATCAGGATGTCGTAGTTATTTCCGGTTTCGAAGTGACTGTCCTCGAAGTAGCTATCATCTGGGGCGGCTGTGCCTGACTTTAAAGTATAGTAGTAGTTGTAGTAGCCCTGCTTCAGCAGCATACGGCCGGTATACGCCTGCCGCTCGGCATCAAAGGTTAGCTTGGCGTCCGCGGTCTGGCGCCAGTTCGTTAGCTCACCCTGCAGGTATACTTCGCCAGGCACCTTGTCCGATACCTGCAGCTCGAAATCAACCCAGTTATAATCGCCGTTCACATCGCCGTTGCCGTACTGGCGGTTGCCGAAAATACGCTTGCCGTTAATATCCGGATCCTGGCTATAGGCAAGGCCGCTGCGGCTCTTGTCCGTCTGCAGGTACACCACCGCCGGGCTCTGCTGCAGGTCTATTTCTTCCACCCCGATGCCATTGTAATTCAGGCTACGGGTATCAAATGCCCGAAACTCGCTTAAGCCTTTAAACAACTCGCTCGGCTCAAAGAACACATACTCCAGGCGGCGCTGTGCGTCCTGCACATAGGTGGGGCGGGCAAGACGCTTGGCATTGTCCCAACGGAAGTTCTGGCGCATCACGGCCTTCACCTCCGCGGCAGGGTTCACCAGCTCATAATCTGCATAAAACACGTTAAACTCCACCGGCTGGCGCGTTTCGCGTCCCTGCGGGCCTAGGGGCGCCCCCAGTTTGGCTGCCACCGTTACCAACTCCTGGTACACCAAGAAACGCTGTGTCAGCAGCAGCTTGCCTCCCTCCTCCTGCACCACCAGCAGGTAGTTGCCGCTCAGCTTCACACGCGGCACCCGGAAGGTGTAGTGCACGTAGTTCACGCGGGTGTTCACCGAGTTCTGGGCATCTGTGATGAAGAACTCGTTAAAGTCGTTCAGAAATTGGGAGTCGTTAAGCGTGGAGGGCTTCCAGTTGGCATCGCAGTGTATGAGCTTTGCCTGCAGCCGGTTGGGGACGGCATTCAGGCGGTCGAACTCCAGTATGATCGGTTTGGTCTGGTTGATGGGCACCACAGGAGGCTCCAGCACCTCCTCCTCAAAGCCGGTAGCCACATAGGCCTGCACCGACTGTATGCTTTCATCGTAGACAAAATCCTCGTATCGTAATTGGGATTGCGTGGTGTTACTGCTCTGCACCTGTTGCTCAATAGGCACACAGGCCACAGCGCCAACTGCCAGCGCTCCGGCAAGCAGGTAAGTATAGGTTGATCTTTTCAGCATCATCATTCGGTAGGGCCATGCTTTGCTGCATAACCACAGGTTCATCAGAACGAATATAGCTAAAAAGAATAAACCATCGCTACAAGAACGGTACCGGTGGTTGAAAGAGCGCAGCCTTATTTGTAATATTCTACTTGTACTTTAAACAAAGCATGGAGCATGTACTTTTGGCCAGAGCTACGGGAAAGCTCGGCCGCCACATTCTGCACGCCCTTACCTCAAGGGGCTACCCTGTAACTGCATTGGTCAGGAGCAAGCAGAGGGGAATACTGCTCACTCCGCCGCCTATAGGCTTGTTTGTTGCTGCTGCCACACGCCCGGAGGAGCTACGAAGCTGCTGTCATGGCATTACGGTCGTAATCTCTGCCTTAGGAAAAATATAAGCTTAAACGACCGCAGCAGGATGGGCGATCACTCCCTGGAGGCTCACTTACAGCCACCAGCTGAAGCCGGAGCAACCAGGCCCTAAACCGGCTCTTCCAGCAGGTGTGTTGTTATGGCTATGCCTGCCTCCAGCGTTTTCTGAACCGGGCATTTACTGGCAATCACCGTTAGCCGCTTTCGCTGCTCCTCTGTTAAATCTCCCGTAAGGCGGAGGTGTTTGGTAACCTGGTTGAGTTTAGCCTCCTTCTCTTCACATTGCTGGCAGTCGTTGGCATGCACGCGCTCGTGCCGCAGGCTTACCTCCGCCCGCTCCAACGGCCAACCTTTGCGCTGTGCATACATGTGCAGCGTAATTGCGGTACAGGCACCCAACGCAGCCAATATGTAGTCGTAGGGGTCGGCTCCTTCTTTAAGACCCTGCGCCACACCAGATTCGTCAATTGTCATGGTGTCTACTCCAGCGTTGATACGTGCTACCATGGGGGCGCCACGCTCTGTGTACACCGTTACAAAACCTTCTTTCTCCTCTAGGCTCATGTTTATACTTTAGGGGATGATGCTACTAGTATAACGGTAGGCAGCGGAAAGGTTGCGGCTGCCCTAGAAGCGCAGCAGGAAAGTGGTGCCCTGCCCCAGTACGGATTGAACCGAGATAGTGCCCTTGTGCAGGCGCATCATCTGGCGCGACAGGCTCAGGCCAATGCCAGAGCCGGCTTTCTTGGTGCTGTAGAAAGGGATGAAGATCTTCGCCTGCGCTTCCTCTGTCATCCCTGGTCCGTTATCCGCAACGGCAATCGTCACGCGGCTACGCTCATCCAGGGCGGCGCGCAGCACCACCTTACCGTCCGGCTGCTCGTGCACGGCTTCGCTGGCGTTCTTCACCAGGTTAATCAGCACCTGCTCGATCATGCTTCGGTCGGCGGTAAGCAGCATGTTGTCCCGGGGGGCCTGCACCACTAGCTGCACCTGCTGCTGTGTCAGCTGTTCGCGCAGCAGCAGTTTTATCTCCTGCAGCAGCTCGGCCACATCAAAGCGGCTCATCTGTGGCGTAGAAATGGTGGTCAGGTTGCGGAACTCCTGCACAAAGCGAATGAGCCCATCGGAGCGGCGGCTAATGGTTTGCAGGCACTGCCCGATGTCTTCCAGCTCCTCGCGCAGCAGCGTGACCTCCTCAGCATCAGTATCCGTGTAGCTGTGGATCTCTTCGCAGGCACTGGCCGAGAGCGAGGAAATAGGGGTTACCGAGTTCATGATCTCATGCGTCAGCACCCGGATGAGCTTGCCCCAGGCCTCCATCTCCTTCTCCTCCAGCTCCGACTGGATGTTCTGCAGCGAGGCCAGCCGCACCCTATCCCCCAGCAGGGAGAGCTCCATCACATGCACGGAGAGGTTGGCCTGCTCCCCCTCCTGCCGCATGGGCACCAGCACTTTTTCGCCGCCGGCCAGCTGCTGCAGCTGCTGCGCAAGTACAGGGCTGCTTTGCTGTAATTCCTGCACCCTCCGGAGCTGGCTCACGCGCAGGAGCTTTTTAGCGGCGTTGTTCAAAGAAAGTATGCTTCCGTCGGGTTTGTAGGTGATGATGCCAATGCCGATATGTTGCACAATCACCTCGAAGTACTGCAGATGCGCCTCCTTCTCTGCCCGCACCTCCTTAAACTTTGCCATCACCTCGTTCAGGCGCAAGGCCAGCATGTTCTGGGTCTTGCCCTCGCCGCCTACATGGAACTGCTCGGTAAAATCGTCATACTTGATGGAGTTGAGGAAGCGGAGAAAAAGCCGGTTTGTGCGCTCCATGTAGCGCATCAACAACCATACCTGCAGCAGAACAAAAAGCCCCAGGCCCAGTATGGTGCCGCTATACTCCTGGCTAAACTCTATTTTGGCCAAAGCAAATACCGAAGCAGCCAGCACCAGCACCCGCAGCAAGAGCTGTAACTTATAGTGCCTATAGCTCATACTTTTCCAGTCTTCGGTAGAGCGCTCCTCTGCTCAGTCCCAGCTCCTTTGCGGCTTTCGAGATGTTGCCATCATGTTTTTGCAGAGCCCGCTGCACCGCCTCCCGCTCCAGGTCGTCCAGGTCCAGGGTCTGGGCCGTCACGGCTGGCGCTGCGGCAACTTCCTCCTCTGCCAGGAAAAAGAAATCCTCGGCCTGCAGCTCGCGGTTGTCGCTCATGATGGAGGCGCGCTCCAGGGCATGCTGCAGCTCGCGCACGTTGCCTGGCCAACTATAGCGCTTTAAGCGTGCCAAGGCCGACTCGCCAAGGCGCTTAACCGGCTGCTTATACTTTTGTGCGTAGCCCTGCAGGAAATGATCAGCAAGCAACTGGATATCCTCCAGGCGCTCCCGCAGCGGCGGCAGGTGCAGCTCCACCGTATTGATGCGGTATAAAAGATCTTGTCGGAACTCGCCTCGCTGCACCATCTCCTTCAGGGGCATGTTGGTGGCGCAGATCAGCCGAACGTTTACAGGGATAGGTTTGTTGGTGCCCACCCGTATCACCTCGCGCCGCTGCAGCACCGTGAGCAGTTTGGCCTGCATGGCCGGCGACAGGTTGCCGATCTCGTCGAGGAACAACGTGCCGCCGTTGGCCGCCTCAATGCGCCCGATCCGGTCTTCCTTGGCATCGGTGAAGGCGCCCTTTTTATGGCCAAACAACTCACTCTCGAACAGCGATTCTGTCAGGGCTCCCATATCCACCGTGACAAATACTTTGTCTGCGCGGGAGGAGCGCTCGTGCAGGGTGCGGGCGATCACTTCTTTTCCGGTGCCGTTCTCGCCCAGCAAAAGTATGTCCGCATCCGTCTTGGCCACCTTGTCAATGATGGAGAACAGCTGGCGCATGGCTTTGCTCTCGCCTTGTATGATGTCTTTGCCGGTGTTGAGTTGGGAGCTGAGGGCGCGGTTCACCTCTTTGAGCTGGCTCACCTCTTTATAAGAGTGGCGCAGTTTGGCAGCTGCAGAAAGCGTGGCGACCAGCTTCTCGTTTTGCCAGGGCTTCAGCACAAAATCAGTGGCTCCCTCCTTCAGGGCCCGTACCGCCATCTCCACATCGCCGTAGGCTGTGATCATTACCACCACCGCCGATGGGTCATACTTCAGGATCTCCTTCAGCCAGTAAAACCCCTCCTGCCCACTGGTAATGTCCTGGCTAAAGTTCATGTCGAGCAGGATGAGGTCGAACTCTTCATTGGAGAGCAGGAACGGGATCTTCTTGGGATTCTTCTCCATCACCACTTCCCGGGCGTGGCGCCGCAGCAGCATTTTGGCAGAAAAAAGCACGTCCTCATTGTCATCAATCACCAGAATGCGCCCTAGGTTTTGTTCTTCCATAGTATAAGTATGATTGTTCGGGTATATGGCTGTTGCCGCTAAAGTAAAGTATAAAAATACTGTGCCAGCTTTAGCTACATCTAATTTAGCAAAAATTAGCTGGGAAAGTATACCTTGGGCTGTCCGGGCGTGGACATAAAGTGTCCGGCAGTGGACATAGTTAAAAGCCTATACTTCCTCCTGCTGGCCTTTAATGCGTTTTTGAGCTTTGGCACAGGTATTGGCCATGGCCAGTGCAGATAAGTGCTTTGGCTACTCCCTAAACCGTTAGAACTATGTTAAAACTGTATTTCCTTACCGCCTTCCGCTCGCTCCTGCGCAACAAGAGCTACAGCCTCCTCAATATAGCCGGGCTTTCATTAGGCATCACCTGCAGCATCCTGCTTTTCCTGGTGATAAAGTATGAGTTGAGCTACGACACCTTTCATAGCAACGCCGACCGTATTTACCGCATCACCTCCTTTTACAAAACCGGGGATGGCGAGCAGCAGCACATCGGCATCCGCTTCCCTATCCCGAAACTGCTCCGCAGCAATGGCAATTTAGGCATGGAGAAGACAGCCATTGTTTATGGGGAGGAAAGCGCCCAGATCAACATCCTGAGCGAAGACGGCAGCGCGCCTAAGCGCTTTTTGGAAGAGAGCCCCATTGCCTTTGTAGAGCCGGAGTACTTCGATATCTTTAACTTTGAGACGGGCGAGACGGACCCTCGCCCCGCCCTTGCCGAGCCAAACAATGTAGTGCTGACCCAACGCGTGGCCGACAAATATTTTCCGGAAGGGAATGCCCTGGGCAAAGTGATCAAGTTCAACAACATCCTTACCCTGAAGGTGAGCGCCGTAATTCCCAACCCGCCCTCTAATTCCGATTTCCCGTTTGCCATGCTCATCTCCTATCCCTCGTTCCGGAACTACACCAAGTTCGAGATCGACAACTATAACATGCTCAACAGCAACTTTCAGCTTTACGCACTGCTGCCGGAGGGCGTGGATCCGGAGCAAAAAGCAGCGGAGATTACTGCCTTTGTGAACAGCCACCGCGAGGAAAACCGCAAGGGCACGGAAAGCTATAAACTACAGCCGCTGAATGACCTGCACTTTAACGCTGATCTAGGCAATTTCGGGCAACGCACCATTGCTATTGAGGTGATTTGGTCCATGGCCCTTGTGGGCGTTTTCCTGGTGTTGGTGGCCTGCATCAACTTTGTGAACCTGGCTACTGCGCAGGCGGTGAAGCGTGCCAAGGAAGTGGGGGTGCGCAAGGTGCTGGGCAGCAGCAAAAGCCAGCTGGTGATGCAGTTTATCGGGGAAACCTTTCTGATTACGCTGCTGGCTACCTTCTGCTCTGTTATACTTACGGAACTGGCGCTGCCATACCTGAACAGCCTGCTGGAGCTGGAGATCTCCTTCAGCATCCTCCAAGATCCGGTGATCCTGCTGTTCCTGGTGGCGGAGGTAGTGCTGGTAACGCTGTTCGCCGGTTTATACCCTGCCATGATACTGTCGCACTTCCAGCCGATAGCAGCGCTTAAAAGCCGCATCAGCACCCAGCAAGTGGCCGGCCTCCCCATACGGCAGGGGCTGGTGGTACTGCAGTTCACGATTTGCCAGGTGCTCATTATCTGCACCATTCTGGTAAACGAGCAGATGGACTACTTCCGGAGCAAACCGCTGGGTTTTGCCAAAGAGGCTGTGGTAACGGTGCTCCTGCCGAACCAGGCAGGCGAGAAAATCCAGCCGCTGCGCGAGGAGATGCTTCGCAACCCGGCTGTGCGCGAGGTCAGCTTTGCGGGTGCGCCGCCGTCCTCCAACTTTACCTGGGGCTCTAACTTTTCCTACAACAACTCCAGCGACGACGCCACTTTTGAGGCTAACCTGAAATTTGCAGACGAGCATTACCTGGACCTGTTCGACATTAAGCTGGCAGCCGGCCGCGCCTACACCAACGCCGACTCGGCAGCCGTGATGATCAACGAAACGATGCGTCGCAAGCTGGGGATCGAGAGCCCCGCTGCCGCCATAGGTAAAACCATGCGGGTCGGCAGGGAGTTTAAAGCACCCATCGTGGGCGTGGTGGAGGATTTTCACCAAACCTCCCTACACCGCCCGATCGACCCCATCATCCTGTTCACATCAAAGCAAGACTACCTGTACCTGAACGCCAAGATCGACATGAGCCAGAAGCAGGAGGCCCTCGCCCACCTGGAGGAAGTATGGTCCATGGCGTACCCGGACGATGTGTTCAGTTACGAGTTCCTGGACGAGACAATCGCCAACTTTTACCAGGAAGAGGCGCGGCAGAGCAAGCTGTTTAAGGTCTTCTCCTTCATCGCCATTTTTATCGGCTGCTTAGGCCTGTACGGCTTGGTTGCCTTTATGGCGGCTCAGCGCACCAAGGAGGTGGGCATCCGGAAGGTGTTGGGCGCCTCCATCTTCAACATCGCGGTGCTGTTCTCTAAGGAGTTCATCAAGCTGGTTTTAATCGCCTTCGTGCTGGCGGCCCCCATCGCCTATTACATCATCAGTCTGTGGCTGGAGGACTTTACCTACCGCATCGGAATAGGCTATTGGCCTTTTGTACTGGCTGGTTTGGCTACGCTTCTCATTGCCTTGCTTACCATGAGCACCAAGGCTGTGCAGGCTGCCCTAGCCAACCCGGTCGTATCGTTAAAGAGCGAGTAAGCACTGTCGCCACCATAGTATAAAGCGAGCCGCCCTTTTGGGGCGGCTCGCTTTATACTTTTGCTTTACCTATAAGTGCCGATCAATAATTTGCCTCTGTTGCCGGCACGTCCACCAGAACAAACGTGGCTTCCGCGTTGCCGTGCAGAGTTACCACGTCTTGGTTTTCCAGCCTTACTTGGTCACCGGTATCAGCTTCTACATTGTTGATCAACATGGCTCCGGTGAGCACGTAAACCAAGGTTTTGCGTATTTTGAAGGTTCTGAAATCTATTTCCTCTCCCTGTCCCACCTGGCCATAGTATACCGTTGAGTTAGAATTGAGGTAAGCTACGTTCTCCAACACCTTCTGCCCCGTAACCAGTGGCACCAACTTGTTCTTGAACTTGGCATCCATAAAGTCAACATTCAGGTGCTCATACGACGGTGCCAGGCCCCGCTTGTTGGGCAGGAACCACAACTGCAGCAGCTCAGCAGTATGGTCAGTGTCGTTGGTTTCTGAGTGCGTAAAGCCGGTGCCGGATGTCATGCGCTGCACATCGCCGGCTTTTAGCGTTACCTCATTGCCCAGGCTATCCTTGTGCGTGACCTCCCCGTCCAGCACGACCGTCACCACTTCCATCTCGGCGTGCGGGTGCAGCGGAAAACCGTTGCCACCTTTGATACGGTCGTGGTTAAACGTGCGCAGCGGGCCAAACTGGATGTTGGTCGGATCATAATAATCGGCAAAAGAGAACATGTAGTAAGACTCCAGCCAATCTCCTATTTTAGCATGGTGATGCTCTGAGGCAGGTATCAGTTTTATCATAGTTGGTTTTGCTAAGGTGCATAATGAGTTGGGGCACAGGCTGTGCCCTTTCTGCTTAAACAGTACGGATATAGCTGATTTGTTGTTAGCAGATGCCTCAAAACAGTAAGTACGGCCATAAAAAAGCCTGATGTCGCACACTCAGCAACATCAGGCTAATATAAAATTTAGAGGGCTCTCTACTCTGCTTTCTTTAGCTTCTGCACTTCCTTCTGCAGGTCCAGCACAATGCTGGATAGCTTGTCCAGCGACAGGTCGGCTATGGGGAAGGTGGAGCTAATGTAAGACCTGGCTTCCCAAATCTCCACCACATCCTCTACATGCACCTCATACGGGGAATACACCGGGTTGTCGGAGTGCAGGCGCAGCACAGCAGCATCCTTGATCTTGTTAAAGACGCGCTTGAAGACCACCCCCTCTTTTTGGCTGACAATGATGCAAGGCGTACCATCCTTAATCTGGCTCCAATCCTCAATAAAGCGGCCCACAATCACTGTGCCCGAGGCGATTGGCAGCATGGAGTCGCCGCTGATCTCGAAAGCGCGAAACGTGCCGCCAGAGCCCAGCATCGGCAGCTTAAAACGGGGCAGTTCCTCTATAAACTCAGCATCCGCATACCCGTTCAGGTAGCCGGCACTGGCTTTGTACGGCACCAGCTCGATGTTCTCGTTCTCTTGCTCATCTACCGTAATGGCAAGTACCCGAAGGTTACCGCCATGGGCGCGACCTGTGCCTTCTGCCACTCCTGCAGGTGCCTCCTGCACCAGGTCACGTGTTACCAGGTCATCGAGCGACACCTCAAACAGCCGGGCTACATTTACCAGCGTGCTCAGTTTCGGCTCTGCTCTCCCCTCTTCGTAGGCGCCCACCAAAGAGCGCTTTATATCCAGCTTCTCGGCCAGCTGTGCCTGGGTTAAACCGGCATGCTTGCGCAGGTGTCTTATATTTGATGTAACCAACTGCATAATAGCTCCTTTTTCTGTTCGCGGCTAGTCTTTAGCTGCTCATGTGTAAAAGTACGTAATCTTTAGCAAAGATACTAATTATTTTAGCACAAAAAAAGTAATATCCTTAATCCTATATTAATCTTTAACACTGATACAATTTCATATTTTCATGAAAATTACAAATAATAATAAAAGTACAATTTTTTATTAACACCAGACAGCACACATATTTTGATATTTGCTATTAATGCCACACTTTTAACCCCGATAGAAAAACAAACTTAAAACCAGATATAAAATTTGCAACACTACTACTTCTCCTCATTAATCACTAAGGTTTAGAATAGTCCTAATCACACAGGTATTATTCTGTTTATATAGCCATAAAAAGAAGAGGCAGGGAATTTTATTGCCCTTTTTATACTTTACAAAGCTTATTATCTCTAAATTTTTCAAAAACAAGCCTAGGAATTGAACTTTAGGTGAATTTGCCCGGTTACAGCATCTAAAAAAAAATATATCCCTAAACCCATAACTTTAAACCCTATTACTTCAACTTTTAGCTATGATCAGTAACCTTACTCTTAGACGTTCGGTAGCGTTGGCTGCCATGGTCGCCGCTGTGTCCCTTACCGGTTGCCAGAAAGAAGAGCTGATGGAAAATCAGTTTGCCTCCCCCGAGGCGACCTTCTCCTCACAAGATGGGCAAGCCATAGAAGGGCAGTACATCGTTGTTTTCAAAAATGGCAGCACCAGCCTGAGCACCAGTAACACTCAGGGGCTAAAGGCCAGCAAAGTAGAGGCGGCCATGAAGCGCGAGCGTGTGCTTACAGCTGCTAAAGTTGAGGCAAGGGAAGTTTCCCAAGTATATGAAGGAGTGGTGAACGGCTTCGCCGCACGCCTTTCTCCAGAGCAGTTGGCCTCCCTTCGTCAAAACCCGGAGGTGGCCTATGTTGAGCAGGACCGCATTATTGCCCTTGCCCCGAAATGGAAAGATAACACAGCACCTACTTCCACTAAAGGAAATGGCAAAGGAGGCAACACAGGCGGTGAGACAACCACGAACGGAGGAAAAGGAAACAATAAAAACACCACAGAGCCTGCACCAACAGAGCCAACGCCTGTAGATCCTGCCCCATCAGATACAACCACAACAGCCCCTGCTCCCACAGAGCCAGCGCCGACAGAACCGGCCCCTACCGAGCCAGAGCCGACAGTGCCTTCTGAGCCAGCACCGGCTTATGCCACAGTTACACCGCTTGCCGGCGAGACAGTTCCATGGAACGTGGAGCGTGTAGGTTACGGCGATGGCACAGGCAAAACGGTTTGGGTAATAGACTCGGGTATAGATACGGACCACCCCGACCTGAACATCGATGTGGCCAGAAGCTTCTCCTTTATCTATGGTAACCCTTCTATTGAGGACGGTTATGGACACGGTACGTCAGTGGCTGGTGTGATCGCTGCCAAGAACAACGGCTCCGGCATGCTCGGGGTGGCTTCTAACGCTACCATCATTGCGCTGCGTGTGTTTGACGATGCCGGTGCCGGCACAGTATCCAGAGCGATATCTGCCGTAAACCACGTGAGCAACAACGGTAAGCCTGGTGATGTCGTGAACATGAGCCTGGGCAGCGGCATCTCCTCTACCCTGGACAATGCCGTGATGAACGCCGCCGCTAAAGGCATTCTTTTCGCCATAGCGGCCGGTAACAGCAACGTAGACTGCTCCGGCACATCTCCAGCCCGTGTTAACGCCCCTGGGGTGTACACTATCTCGGCCATGGACAGCTATAACAGGATGTGGTCATCCTCTAACTTCGGTGCAGGTGTTGACTTTGCTGCCCCAGGTGTGAACGTGACGGCTACCAACAAAACGGGCGGTATCTCCGGCGGCCACTACGGCACGTCTTTGGCTGCGCCACACGTAGCAGGTATACTTGCCCTGCGCGGCGAGGTGCTGAGCCAGGGCTATATCACCGGCGACAAAGACAGTACGCCTGACCCAATCGCTTCTGTGAAATAATTTACCAGTACAAATACCTAAACAGAAAGGCCGCTCTATGTAGAGCGGCCTTTCTGTTTAGGTATTTGTCGTTTGCTGCAAGCTTAGGCTTTTACCAAGCGTTTTCTTTTTTGAAGATTGAGATCGAGAGCCTGATTTTATAGTATTCGTAAGCTTCATTCAGCGCCTCAAAGATATCCTTCAGTTTGGCATCTACGCCAAGTTTAGCGATGGCCTTCGCAATAACCTTGTACTCCGCCCTGCTCACGTAGCGCTCCAGGTCTACTTTATACCCCTGCTCGTAAAGCGTGGCCAGGTGCGAGAAGACGGTCACTGGGTTCAGGTTGCGCTCCTTGGCTATCAACTCTACACTGTACCCTTGGTTTAGCAACTCCAGCGTAGCCAAGTGAGTGGCTCCTTTTATCTTGTTGCCTTTGTTCTGCTCCTCGTTTATAAAATCAATGATCGCGGTGATGAAGGCGTCGCCGTAGCGCTCAAACTTCTGGGCACCCACACCGGATATGGCCAGCATCGCGATCTTGTTCGTTGGACGCTCGGCAGCCATTTCCTGCAAAGTGGTGTCGGTAAAGACCACGTAGGGCGGCACACCGTACTCGTCGGCCAGGCTCTTTCGTAGCGCGCGCAGCTTCTCGAACAGCGCATCCTTTATCAACTCGCGCTTCGGACGGGCTTTCACAGCAGGCTCCTCCTGCTTCACTTCCTCAAACTTCACGAGCTGCACCTGGCGGCCCTCAAAGAGCACCTGCTTGCTCTGCTCCGTCAGTTTTAACGTATAGCCCTGGTCATACGCCATCTCGATCAGCCCCTCATTCAACAGCTGGTGCAGGTAACGGTTCCAGTCTAGTGTGCTGATGTCGCGGCCGGCCCCGTAGGTTTTCACCTTGTCAAAGCCCCCTTGCAGCACCTGCGCATTGCGGGCGCCCCGCAGCACATCCACCAGCAGGCTCATATTGGCGCGTTCCTGCGTCCGGGCAATGGCCGAGAGGGCTTTCTGCGCGATCACCGTACCGTCAAACCTAATGGGCGGGTTGCGGCAGATGTCGCAGTTGCCGCAGTCTTTGGTCATGGTTTCGCCAAAGTACTGCAACAGGATGCGGCGGCGGCAGGCGGCGGCCTCAGCAAACTGCTGCATGCGCTCCAACTTTACCAGCTGCAGCTCCGTTTGGTTCTCGTTCTGGCTCTCCTGCAGCATGCTGCGCATACTCATCACATCGGCATAACTATAGAACAACAGCGCGTCCGACTTGGCCCCGTCACGCCCGGCACGGCCAATCTCCTGGTAATACCCCTCAATGTTCTTCGGCAGGTTGTAATGGATGACCCAACGCACGTTCGATTTATCTATGCCCATACCGAAGGCAATCGTGGCACACACGATTTGCACATCGTCGTTCAGAAACTCCTCCTGCGCCTTGGCCCGCGCGTTTGCCGACATGCCGGCATGGTAGTGGGTGGCGTTAAAGCCGCTGCGCTTCAACTTGTCTGCCAGGCTTTCGGTGGCCTTACGGCTCAGGCAGTAGATGATGCCCGGTTGGTTCGGCCTTTTAGATAGAAAATCAGTGATCTTGTTGAAACGGTCGCGGCCTGGCTTCACCATCAGGTTGATGTTGGGCCTGTCGAAAGAGGAAAGGTATACTTGCGGGTCGCGCAGGTACAGCTGCTCCTGAATGTCTTTTTGCGTGAGCCTGTCGGCAGTGGCGGTGAGGGCGATGACAGGAATATTCGGGAACTGCTGCTTCAGGGCCTTTAGCTGCGTGTACTCCGGGCGGAAGTCGTGCCCCCAGGACGAGATACAGTGGGCCTCATCCACGGCGAAGAGAGAAATAGTGACACGGCGCAGGAACGCCAAAAAGCCAGAGGAGAGCAGCTTCTCGGGCGACACATACAGTAGCTTCAGCTTCCCCTCCAGACATTGGTTCTCGATCTGGTACTGCTGCTCCGCGCTTTGGGAGCTGTTGATGTAGGCGGCCGGAATACCGTTTGCCAGCAACGCCTCCACCTGGTCCTTCATCAGCGCGATCAGCGGCGACACCACCACGCACAGGCCTGGCTGCACCACCGCCGGCACCTGGTAGCAAACCGACTTACCGCCTCCGGTCGGCATCAGCACAACCACGTCCTTCCCCTGCAGCACCCCCTCAATGATCTGCTCCTGCATGGGGCGGAACTGTTCGTAGCCAAAGTATAGTTTCAGGGCTTCTCTCGCCTCTCTTATCGTCGCCATAAGTATAAAAATCTCCTGCACAGGCTCACCTGCGCCTCCTGCTCTCTTTATCCCCAAAGGTAACCATAATGGCACTTAAATACGAGAAACTGTGCTGCTTTTCAATGTTCTGGAACCATCGGAAGCTACCGCCGTACCTTTTACCATACCTTAAAAAAGTAAAGCTATGAAATCAGAAATAACAAACAACCTGGAACACGTCCTGGTAAAGTGTATGACCGCCTGCGAAACCTGTGCTACCTTGTGCCTGCAGGAAGATAATGTAAAAATGATGGCCCGCTGCATCATGCTGGACCGCGATTGTGCAGACATCTGTGTGCTGACCGCCCAGTTTGTTGCCCGTAACTCACCGCATGCCAAGCACGTGATGAAGGAGTGCATCGAGATTTGCCGCCTTTGCGAAGAAGAGTGCCGCAAGCACGAGCACGACCATTGCCAGAAGTGCGCCGACGCCTGCCGCGAATGCGCTGAGGCATGCCAAAACTGGCTGCAGCAGAAATAAGCTCTGTTTCACCAAACACAGAGGGGCGGACCAACTATACTTGGCCCGCCCCTCTGTGTTTTTAAACTAGAAGCCGTTTTTAGAAAATCATGTCGAGTATGGCCGTGATGATAGCAAGCACCAGGCTGAACAACAGTGCCGAAAAGAAGCCCGACACGTCAAACCCCGCCACGAGCCAATCGGCCATAAGTATGATCACAGCGTTGATGACAAGCAGGAACAGCCCCAGCGTCAGGATAGTGACCGGAATTGTCAGGAAGATAAGAATTGGCTTCACAATGGCGTTCAGTACGGCTAACACCAGCGCCAGTATCAGCGCCGTCAGAAAACCATCGATATATACACCTGGTAAAATGTAGGAGGCTACCATGGCGGCAGCGCCCGTCAAGAGCAGTTTAATTACGAATCCCATAGTTTTATTTTTAGATAAATATTAATCCCGAAAGTTATAGCTTTTCAGCTATACTTATGCTTACAGAAGTATGGCGCAGGCTGTTGCACCAAGTATAAAAAAAGCCCGCAGCGGTTGCTACGGGCTTTAAAAGAATAAGCTATTGCATTTAGAACTGCGCCTCCAGCTTCTGCTGTGAGGCAGCCGTCCAGTTAATGAGCTTCATGAGCATGCGGGCGCCTACGTTACCGTTCCACTCGCTGTCGCCAGGAGCCACCTCACAAAGGTCGAAACCGATGATCTCGCGGCCAGATTTCACCAGCTGCTTGATCAGGAACACAGCCTGCTCAAACTCCAGCCCTCCCGGAACGGGAGTGCCGGTTGCCGGGCAAAGCTTCGGGTCCAGGCCGTCGATGTCAAAGCTGATGTATACTTTCTGCGGCAGCTGCGCAATGATCTTTTTGCACTCCTTCTTCCAGCTCTCGCCGCCGTACATGTTTTCCTTCAGCGTGCCATCATAGAAGATCGTGATACGGCCGTTAGACTGCTCTGCCAGTTCAGCCTCTGCCTGGCAAATGTCCCGGATGCCCACCTGCACCAGTTTCTTCACCTGTGGCAACTTTAGGGCGTTGAACATGATAGAGGCATGCGAGTACGTAAAGCCTTCGTAGGCATCGCGCAGGTCGGCGTGCGCATCTACCTGCAGGATGCCGAACTCCTCGTGCTTCTCGGCCAGCGCATGCATCAACCCCAGTGGGGTGCTGTGGTCGCCGCCCAGCACGCCTACCAGTTTGCCCTGCTCCAGGTAGCGCAGCGCTTTCTGCTTCAGCCAAGCCAGTAGCTCCTCTCCTTTGGCGGTCACCTCGGCTGGCAAGTTCTCAAAATCTGCCTTGCCGATCTCCGGGCTTCCGGCCTCCAGCCAGTTGATGTACGCCTCGGCTTTGTCCCGCAGGGCTTCACTGGTGGCGGACCACTCCTCGGAGATATCCTCCATGGCCACGCCCAGTTTCCAGGCATCCTTTATACTTGGCTCAAACAGGTCGAGCTGCGGAGAAGCGTCTTTTACTGCCTGCGGGCCCTGCGCCGTGCCGGCACTATACGACACCGTTACCTCCCACGGCACAGGAATGATCACCACCTCCGACTCTTCTACGGTGAATGGAAGGCCGAAAAGGCCGCCGCTGCTGTCGCCTACCCCGTTCGGGTCGAAGTTCTGTATTTTCTGTTCTTTACTGTTCATCTGTTGGTTCTGCTGAATAGGCTTCAATTGCTTTCTGAGAGCCGCTGCTTAGCAGCTCCTTCACGAAGTTTGGCAGGGCAAAGGCTGCGGCGTGTATCTCTTCGTTATAGTATTTCAGGCCCTGTTCCCGCGAGAAGCGGGTTGCCGCCTCGCGGTCGAACTGCAGCGGGTGCGAGTTGCCTTTGGAGGAGTAAGAGAAGCTCCAGGTGCCTGTCGGGTAGGTAGGAATAGCTGCCAGGTAGCAGTGTACTTTATCCTTCCCGAATATCTTCTTATAGGTGTCGTAGATCTCCACGAACACGGCACTGTTGAAGCGCGGCGACTCCGATTGGGTGATCATCACGCCGTCAGAAGTCAGGCAGCGGTATACCTGGCTGTAGAATTCCGCTGTAAACAGGCCTTCACCCGGCCCAACAGGGTCGGCAGAATCCACGATGATCAGATCGTAGCGGCCGTCCTCGCACTCGTTAATATACTTGATGCCGTCTTCCACCAGCAGGTTCAGGCGCGGGTTGTCAAATGCCACGGCCGTCTCTGGCAGGTGCAGTTTGCAGGCCTCGATCACCAGTTCGTCAATCTCCACCAGCGTCACCTCCTCCAGTTGCTCGTAGCGCAGCAGCTCGCGCACGGTACCGCCGTCACCGCCGCCAATCACCAGGGCACGCTTTGCCTTCGTGTGGCTCATCATCGGCACGTGCGTGATCATCTCGTGGTACACGTACTCGTCTTTCTGCGTGCACATCACCATGCCATCCAGCGTCAGCATGTTTCCATAGGCCAGCGTTTCAAAAACTTCCACGCGTTGGTATGGAGAATCCTTTTTGTAGAGCTGGTTGCCCGAGTGCTTCAGCGACAGGGCGATGTTCTCATCGCGCTCCGTAAACCACACATCACGCGTAATGGTACCCGGCTCCTCATTTGGCTTCGGAGACACATCACGTAACTGCTCCAGGCTAAAATCATTGCGCTTCAGCAGACCCAATTGGCCGCGGCGCAGCTCCATCGATGAACCATGCCCCGATTCAAAGGCGTCTTTCAGGTAATTGTAGGATACCCAGGGGTCTACGGAGTCGCCACAGGTAAAGAGGTCCACGGCAGCATACCCGTACTCTGGCCAGGTATGAATGGCCAGGTGACTTTCCTGAATCACCACCACACCCGAAACGCCATAAGGCGAGAAGTGGTGGAACGTGCTGTTGATGACAGTGGCACCGGCTGTTTCGGCGGCGGCTACCATGCTGTTCTCAATGTGAACCACATCGTTCATCAGCTCAGGAGAGCAATCGTAAAATTCAACTAGAATGTGTCTGCCTAAAGCGTTCATCAATAAGTATAGAAGGTTTGAAAATTGATAAGAGGGCAAAAAAACAAAATATGCCTTTATAATCAAAAGTAAAACATGGTCCCAAAGTTATACTGCTTTGCCTATCAATGGGTTAATTATTTCCGATTATGGCTGTTGCGGTGCGGGAAAATCTACCGCCTATGCATTCTGCAGCTCCTGCTGTACAATATACTCCACTTTATTCTCCTCGGCCATGTCCTCATACACGTCAAAGGCATTGCCGATCGTGCTGAACTCCTTTAGTAAGTTGAACTGTACCACGTGGTAAATCAGGAAAAGCTCGGATTGGGTGAAGTTGGCCTTGGTGATGAAACTATAATACTCGCCCTGGTCCTGCGTCTCGGTTTTATACTTCTGTATCAGCTTGAAGAGCACGCTCAGGTTTTTCAGGTACGGGTTCAGAGAGCTCTGATAAAAGGAGAAGTGGTAGGTAAAGTAGTCCTGGAAGATGTGCTGTAATTCGGCTGCGGTCTTTTCCTCCGGCCCCAGGGCCCGCACCTTTTGCACGAAAGAGGTGAGCACTTTCTCTTGAAAGAAGACAAAGAAGTTAGATCCCCGCCAGTCGCTCTTGTTGATGTCGAAGGCCACCAGAGAGTCGATAATGTCGTTATGCTTTTGGATAAAGCTGATGTAGAGCGTAGAAAAGTTCTGCTGCTGAAAGATCTTCTGCGTTTTGTGCAGCTCGAAGCGCTGCAGCTCAAACTCACGCTTTTGGTAGGTAAGGGTGGCAAAAAAGAGGAAAACCCCGGCCAGCGCCCAAAGCGACCCGACGATGCCGCCTATAAACTCGCCGTACTGCCCGAACACTCCTTCTCTGTCGGCTGGGTCGAGGTACAGCTCTTCGACAAGGTTGAATTTGATAGTGCCCCAAACCAGCACCACCGCCCCTGTGATGATTAGGACGTAACCGGTGATTTCATACTTGCTGAGGCGTTGCTTTGGTTGTGGCATAAGGGAAGTATCGCTTCATCTGAAAACCGCACGTTCACTAAGGCATCGGCCCTGGCATCAGATAAGCTACACTACTGCAATTCGGTTCAGTCGGTTTCCATCAGGTTGTTTTTGCCCAGGTTGAAGTTCCGGATGATCTCGATGATGTGCATGAATGTCTTGGAGTCGAAGAACAGCAGCAGGGGCAGCTCCACGCTTCTGTAGTTATGGGTAAAGCGGGTGATGACTGTAAACACAAGCGGCTGAAACAGAGGGTGCTGCACCAGGATATCTTTCAGGGAATCTGCAATATAGCCTTTCGGGGCTTTAGGCGGTGAACCGTATATGTTTGCTTTCAGGATATTGGCCATCTGCGTGACAAGGGCACCTGTGATAATGTTGCTGATCTCGAGCAGCAGCGACTCCTGCATCACAGACAGCTCCCCTTTCTGCACGTCGTCCAATCCTAGGCACACCTGCGATAGCCGCTCAATATGGTCGTCGGAGAAGAGCATGAGCGTAGCGCCGTTAAAGTCCCCTTTGATGTCGGACTGGATGATGACGTGTGTATCCTCATACTCCGCAACTAACTCCAGAAGCTCCTTTACCTCAATCAGCTTTAGGTCGGGCACTTTCAGGAGCACCTTGTCCTTTGCTATGGCTGCAAAGGAATCTGCGGCCCTGGCCAAGCCAATATTGAGTATTTCTTTGATAATATCTCTCTCTAACTCTGTAATCTGAGCCTCCATCATCATAGTTGTCTCTTTTGTGTTAATTTTTCCCACCGCCTCAAGCCTGCTTTCTGTGAATAAAGTAGCGCGTAATGGCCGGCACATCCAACACCAGACATACTTTACCTGTGCCTAAAAGGGTAACGCCACCATAAATGTCAATCTGGTCCAGTGGTTTGCTCAGCGGCTTCACCACTATGTCCTGCTGCCTATACAGTTTATCTACAATCAGCCCAAGCTTCCTGTTGTTGTAGGACACGATGATGATGCTCTGCACCTGTCCTTTCAGCTTGGATTTGTCACCGAGTTTCATTTCTGCCTCCGGGGCATTCAGGAGCTCGTTCAGGTAAACTACCGTAACGGTCTCCCCTTTCAGGTCTGCAATCAGCACCCCTCCTACTTCATGCAGTTCGTCCTTGTCTAAAGACACCACCTGGTCGGTGTGTATCAACGGGATAGCGAAGAAGATGCTATCCACCTCAAACAGCAGGGCGCCCTTCACAGCGATGGAGGAAGGCAACTGCAAACTAAAGGTGGTACCGCTGCCTTTCTCGGAATGTACGTTGATGCGGCCTCCAATGGAGTCAATGGCGTTCTTCACCACGTCCAGCCCCACGCCGCGCCCGGAGTATTCCGTTACTTCCTTTGCCGTCGAAAAACCCGGCTCGAAAAGAAGTGACAGCACCTCATTGTCTGCCATGCTGCGGGCCGCCTCCACCGTTACCAGCTGCTTTTCTACAGCGGTTCGCTTCACTTGCCGTAAGTCTATGCCACGGCCGTCATCCTGCAGCCGGATCAGGACATTCTCCCGATCACTCTGCGCCGCCAGTACTAACTGGCCGGTTTGGCTCTTACCCTTTGCCTCACGTTCCTCCGGCCGTTCCAGGCCATGCGTGATAGCGTTGCGCACCAGGTGCAGCAGCGAATCAGCCATGATCTGCAGGATATTCCTGTCTATTTGGATATCGTGCCCCTCCAGCACCAGGTTTACCTGTTTGCCTTCGGCCGAAGCCACGTCCCGCACAATGCGCGGGAATTTGTTGAACAGCGAACCGATGTTCACCAGGCGCGCGTCCATCACGCTGTACTGCAGGTCTTCGGTGATTCGGTAGAGGTGGGAGCTTACGCTCTTTAACTCATCGTTATTTGTCTCCCTGCTGATCGAGAGTATACGGTCCCGGTCAATCATCAGCTCCCCCACCAGGTTCATCATGTGGTCCAGCTTCTTGATCTGAATGTAGATCAGCTCAGAAAGCGCCAGGTTTTTGGAAGTGTTATACTTCTGAACCTTGGCCAGTTCGATGGTGCTGTCAGAGAGATTCTCTACTATAATATCGAGGTTGCGCAACAACAGCGGGTCCGGCTCCCCATACTTCGGGTTGTCCACGTTGTGGATGAGTTCCCCAAGCAGGTCTATCCCGTCGAAAAGCACTTTTACTACCTCATCGCTGAACGTGAGTTCTCTGTTGCGGATAAGGCTGAAGGCTGTCTCCAGTTTATGCGAGACATCCGAGATCTGCAGGTATCCGATTGCCTTGGAGTTAGCTTTCAGGTTATGCAGCAAACGGAAGATCTCGGCCAGCGTCTCATCGCTTTCCGGCTCTTTCTCTAGTACGCTGATATGCCTGTTGAGAGCATCAAAATACTCCAGCGCCTCGGCAATAAATATTTCTTTATACTCCTGTTCTCTCGATTTCATATGTGCTGTCAGTTAAACTGACCTGCTGCCCCGCTACAAGCTTGTTCAGGAACGTCGGTATTTCCTGTAAGGGCAGCACCTTGTTGATATAGCCGCCTTCAATGGCGGACTTTGCCATCCCATAGATGGTGGAGGTCTCCTCGTCCTGGGCCAGCATTATTCCTCCGCGGGCCTTGATATGAGCAGCACCAGAGGTACCGTCTTTGCCCATACCTGTTAAAATCACTCCTATCACCGTTTTAACGTCGCTTTGAGCTACTGAGCGCATTAAAAGGTCAATGGAAGGCTGGTCGAAAAGCGGGCTCTGCTCCTCTGTAAAAGCAACCGTGAGGCTTGCCTTGTTTCCCAGCACGGGCTGAACCACCATGTTGCGCCCTCCCGGCGCAACGATCACTTTGCCAGGCTTCAGCTTCTGGCCTTTACGGCCTTCCACCACTTTCAGGAGCGTAAGCTTCTGAAGCCTTTCGGCATAAGTCCGGGTAAAATTGTGCGGCAGGTGCAACGCTACTAATACGGCAGCCTGCAGGTCCGGCGAAAGTTGCCTCAGGATGCTTTCCACTGCCAGCGTACCTCCCGTAGACGCCCCTATAACGATGACGGTCTCTGCGGCGGCCTGGGTTACACTGCCTTGGGGCTCCTCCTGCAGGGCTACCTGCTGCTGCAGCACCCTTAGGCGGTCCTGTGCATCCAGCACACTGTACTCCTGAACAGCCAACACCTTCTGCAGCACCTCCTGGGCGATACTCCTATACTTTGTATAGTAGCGGCCTTTCCCGGGTTTCAGCACTACGCCGTAAACCCCGAGCTCCACAGCCTGCTTTAATAGGTTGAGGGTTAACTGCTCTTGCTGCAGGAGCAGGAGAACGGGCACCGGTTCTTCGCTGAAAATCCGCTTCAGCGCCAGCATGTTCTCGTTATCCGGCAAATCATGGTCCAGCACCACCAGGCTAACTTCTTCAGCCTTCAGGCAATTCAGCAACTCCTCATTGTTTGCGGCCAGACTCGTAACCTGTACCCCTGGTGCCGCTCCAATAATATCCTGCAACACCATACGGGAGTAACTCGAGCCATCCGCAATCAGCACACGCAACATAAAACCTTCCTCCGCCACTTCCTTAAAGTATGAAAGTACTCCTTTCTCCCCTGCTGCGAAGACGCTTTATTTAATTGGCTCGTCGGCCAGCACTTTGCTTACCACCTCTAGCACATTCTCTTCTGAAAACGGCTTTACGATATAAGACTTGGCACCATTCTCCATTGCTTCGTTCACGATCACTTCCTGGCCAACGGCGCTTACAATAATCACCCGCTGCTCCGGCTGCTCCGCTCTTATACCCTTTAGCACCTCCAGACCGGTATTATCCGGCAGGATCACATCCAAAGTAATAAGGTCTGGCTTCGTTTCCTTTGCCAGTTCCAGCGCCGTTTGCCCGTTTGGTGCCTCACCTACAATCTCATAGCCAGCATCCGTGAGCATGTTTTTGAGCATGGTGCGCATGTAGAAGGAATCGTCTACAATTAGTATTCTTTTCATACCTGGTAAAGTATAGTTTCTGATTTATAAGTTAGGCAACAGGTTCACTTCCTCCTGTGTCAGGATCTTGTGCATATCCAGCACGATGATAAGCCTGTTGTCAATTTTGGCAATCCCCTCGATAAAATTTTCGCTCACGCTCACATCCTGCAGAAATGACGGGGTTTTGTCGATCTTGGTCAGCGGCAGGTTCAGCGACTGCGGCACCTCCCTCACATCCACGCCGATGCTATAATCATCAGCCTCCACTACGAGCGTATAACTTGTTCCCGTACTTGTCATTCCGGGGTCAGGCTTGATGTTAAAGCGCCTTTCCAGATCAATGATAGCGATAATATCGCCGCGGATATTGGCCACGCCTTTCACAAAATCAGGGGTACGGGGCATGCGCGTAACACTTGGTGTAACGGTTACTTCCTTTACCTGCCCGATCCTGATGGCATATTCTTCCGTGCCAAGCCTGAAGACAATCAGGTGCACCATTTCCGGGGCAACCTGTTCTCGGGCAGCCTCTGTAACCGGTGTATCCTGCTTCTCTTGCTTATCCTTCTCAGGCGTAAGTTCAGGTTTGGCAGCCACGGGCTGTGTATCTGCTGGCACCGGCGCTGGTTTATTGGTTGTCTTCGTTTCCTTTGCCATGCCTATTTCTTGCCATCACCAATTTTCACATCATTTAGCTTACGAGGCGAATCGGTGGCCGCACGCCTGTTTCCTGTATGACTGCGCTGTTTGCGGCTGTTGGTTGGGATAGAAGTCATCAGCCCCTTACGCTCATTAAACACCAGGTTGCCATCAACCAGCTTGAAGGCAGAGATGCTCACCTGCAGGTCAGCCGCGATATCGTTCAGGTTCTGTGAGGATGAGGTCAGTTCCTGCATCGAGCCAGACAGCTGCTTGGCTGTGCTAGCTACCTGTTGCGTACCAGAGGCCGTCTGCTCGGCAATGGCTACCACTTCCTCCACATACTTCACTACGTCGCCAATGGTCGTTTTCTGAACCTCCGTCGCCGTTAAGATATCTTGCGCAGTGCGCAGTGTCTCACCGCTGGATGCTGCAATGTTTTTGAAAGCCCCGGACGCCTCGAAGGTGGCATTCTTTCCTTTCAATACACGACCCTCCATGGTAGAGATTGCCGTAGCCGCAGAGGCAGTGTCTTTCTTCACGTCCTCCACCAGTGTAGCAATCTCGCTGGCAGACTTGCGTGAACCCTCAGCCAGCTTTCGGATCTCTTCGGCTACCACGGCAAAGCCACGTCCCGCCTCACCGGCACGGGCCGCCTCAATGGCAGCGTTCAGGGCCAGCAGGTTTGTCTGTGCGGCGATATCCGTAATAACACCAAGCGATTTGGATATTTCCTGTGAGCGAGTGCTCAGTACTTCAATCGTTTTGGAGGTGAGGGCTGCTGAACTGGAGATTTCCTCCATGTTCTTCACCACCT
This sequence comes from Pontibacter litorisediminis, assembly GCF_029360645.1. Classification (GTDB taxonomy): domain Bacteria; phylum Bacteroidota; class Bacteroidia; order Cytophagales; family Hymenobacteraceae; genus Pontibacter; species Pontibacter litorisediminis. The sequence goes on from NZ_JARDUA010000001.1 coordinate 569,430, forward strand.
CTGCCACTGTCTTCAGGCCGATCTGAGAGCTTTCCTCACCAAGCAAGGCTGATTTGTTCACCACCTCGGCACGGTTAGCCGTCTCTTTCGTCGCTTTCATGATCTCCTCGATCAGCTTGAAAGCCTGGTCTGTTTTAAGGGCCTGGTTCTGCGCACCCTCCGCCATTTGTTGCATGGCAAGGGCCACGTCCAGCGTCACCTTGTTCATTTCCAATCCTTTGGCAGCCATTTCTTCGGAGGAAGAGCCTACTACCAGCGAAGAATCATTGATCTCACCGAGAAGCGCGTTCAGGTTTTCTACCGCCAGGTTCAGGGCATTGGCCATATCCAAGATATCACCGGCTGTCTGCGCTTCTACTTTCTGAGTCAAGTCACCTTCGGAGATGGCACGTACCACGCGGGATACATCCAGCACCGGCGTTACGATAGACTCCAGGAGGTCGTTGAGCGTGTCCACCAGTTCCTTCCAGCTACCGCCCACACCTTGCAGTGTGGCGCGCTCGGTCAGCTTGCCTTCTACACCCGCAACCCTGGCCACACGCGACACCTCACCTGCCAGGCGGTTCAGGTCGATCACCATGGTATTGATGGTGTCTGCCAACTCGGCCATCTCGCCTTTTGCCTGCAGCGTCAGTTTTTGCGTTAGGTCACCTTTGGATACCGCTGTTACTACTTTTACGATACCCCGCACCTGCGTCGTCAGGTTAGAGGCCATGGTGTTCACGTTGTCAGTCAGGTCTTTCCATACACCCGCTACGTTCGGCACGTTGGCCTGGCCGCCCAAGCGTCCTTCAGTACCTACCTCCAGCGATACGCGCGTCACCTCCCCGGCAAAGATATTCAGTGAGTCCACCATGCGGTTCATGTTCTCCTTCAGCTCGTTCAGCTCGCCTTTCACGTCCACCGACACTTTCTGCGTTAGGTCGCCTTTGGCCACCGCAGTGGCTACCTTGGCGATGTCGCGCACCTGCAGCGTCAGGTTAGAGGCCATGGTGTTCACGTTGTCCGTGAGTTCTTTCCAGGTGCCGCGTACTTTAGGCACGTTGGCCTGGCCACCAAGGCGTCCTTCTGTACCTACTTCACGCGCCACGCGGGTTACCTCATCTGCAAATATGTTCAGCGAGTCCACCATTTGGTTTAGGTTCTCCTTCAGGTCAAGCAGCTCGCCGCGGGCCTCTACCGTGATCTTCTGACTCAGGTCGCCCTTCGCTACTGCGGTGGCCACCTTAGCGATGTCACGCACCTGCGAAGTCAGGTTAGAAGCCATGTAGTTCACGTTATCGGTCAGGTCTTTCCAGGTACCGCCCACGTTCGGCACGTTGGCCTGGCCGCCCAGCTTGCCCTCGGTGCCCACCTCGCGTGCCACGCGGGTTACTTCATCACCAAAGACGTTGAGCGAGTCCACCATTTGGTTTAGGTTCTCTTTCAGGTCAAGCAGCTCGCCGCGGGCCTCTACCGTGATCTTCTGGCTCAGGTCGCCCTTCGCTACCGCGGTGGCTACCTTGGCTATACCTCTTACCTGCGTTGTCAGGTTGGAGGCCATGATATTTACATTATCAGTCAGGTCTTTCCAAACCCCGCCCACGTTCGGTACATTGGCCTGGCCACCCAATCTACCCTCGGTACCTACTTCCAGGGCCACACGGGTCACCTCACCGGCGAAGATGTTGAGCGAGTCCACCATGCGGTTGATGTTTTCCTTCAGCTCACCCAGCTCGCCTTTCACGTCCACCGACACCTTCTGCGTCAGGTCGCCCTGTGCAACAGCCGTAGAAACGTTAGCGATATCGCGCACCTGCGAAGTCAGGTTGGAGGCCATGGTGTTCACGTTGTCGGTCAGGTTCTTCCAGGTACCGCCTACGTTCGGCACGTTGGCCTGGCCGCCCAGCTTGCCCTCGGTGCCCACTTCGCGCGCCACACGGGTTACCTCGTCTGCAAAGATGTTGAGCGAGTCCACCATCTGGTTCAGGTTCTCCTTCAGGTCGGCCAACTCGCCTTTCACATTCACTGTTATTTTCTGGCTCAGGTCCCCTTTGGCCACGGCCGTCGCCACATTCGCAATGTCACGAACCTGCAGCGTCAGGTTAGAGGCCATGGAGTTCACGTTGTCCGTGAGCTCTTTCCAGATACCCGCTACGTTGGGCACATTGGCCTGGCCACCTAGTATACCTTCTGTACCCACCTCACGTGCCACACGGGTTACTTCCGCGCCAAACACATTCAGTCGGTCCACCATTTCATTCAGAATATCCTTCAGCTCACCCAGCTCGCCTTTCACGTCCACCGACACTTTCTGCGTCAGGTCGCCCTTGGCCACCGCAGTAGCCACGTTGGCGATGTCACGTACCTGAGAAGTCAGGTTGCCAGCCATCAGGTTCACGTTATCAGTAAGTTCTTTCCAGGTACCCTCTACTCTTGGTACATTGGCTTGGCCGCCCAGCTTGCCCTCGGTGCCCACCTCGCGTGCCACACGGGTTACCTCACCGGCAAAGATGTTGAGCGAGTCCACCATTTGGTTGATGTTCTCCTTCAGCTCGGCCATCTCGCCACGCACATTCACCGTAATTTTCTGCGTCAGGTCACCTTTGGCCACGGCAGTAGCCACGTTGGCAATATCCCGCATTTGGGAAGTCAGGTTGGAGGCCATGGTGTTCACGTTGTCGGTCAAGTCTTTCCAAACACCGCCCACGTTCGGTACTCTGGCCTGGCCACCTAGGCGTCCTTCCGTACCTACTTCACGCGCCACACGGGTTACCTCACCGGCAAAGATGTTGAGCGAGTCCACCATGCGGTTGATGTTCTCCTTCAGCTCACTTAACTCCCCTTTCACGTCCACCGACACTTTCTGCGTCAGGTCGCCCTTGGCCACCGCGGTGGCCACGTTGGCGATGTCACGCACCTGAAAAGTCAGGTTGGAGGCCATGGTATTTACGTTGTCAGTCAGGTCTTTCCAAACACCGGCCACGTTCGGCACCGATGCCTGTCCACCCAATTTACCCTCTGTACCCACTTCCAGGGCCACACGGGTAACCTCACCGGCAAACAGGTTCAGGTTATCGATGGTCCGGTTGATGGTCTCGGCCATAACCTTGAAGTCGCCGGACACCGGGATTTGGAAGGTTTCATCCAGGTTACCGCGGGAAATATTCTTCAGTACCTTACCCACCTCGAGTACAGGCACCGCGATAGAATCCACCAGACCGTTGATGTTGTTGATCATATCCTTCCAGAAACCGGAAGCATTCTCGGCAGAGGCACGGGCTTTCAGGTTTCCTTCCACACCGGCTACCTTGGAGATACGCGACACCTCGCCACCAACACCACCAATCATCTCCACCATCGAGTTATAGGCCTCGGCTATATCCGCAAAGATGTCGTCGTTTTGCTTTGTCAGGCGCACCGACACGTCTCCTTTCTTAAATGCGTCGAGGGCATAAAGCACCCGGTTCAGCTGGTCACTGATGTAGTCGGGATTGCTAGGCAGTTTGCCTTGTCGCAGCTTTTTGGATGGGGCGCCCTTGTCGGCAGCTGGCTTGGCAGCACCGGCTGGAAGTTCTTTAGCCGCAGGGGCAGCAGGCTTGGCAGGGGCTTCTTCCACGACTGTAGCGGCGCCCCCTCTCTCGGCTTTAGCCTGAGGAGCATTTTTCTTCTCTTCTTTGGCTTCTACGTCACTGATGAGCTTCTCTTTACTCAACTTCAAGTTTTTACCTAAGGCCATAGTTAGTTTGGTTGGAATAGGGTATCTCTAAACCTTGTGTAGCATCGAAACAGTCCGAAGAATGGGATGTTTCGACACCGCAGGATTTCGAGTAGTGCAATTTACTATAAAAGTATCAAATTTCCTGATCTATGCGGAGGTATTCACGCTCAGGCTTCCAGGTACTCCTCCGCCAGGGCGGCATAGTCACGGGCACCATTAGAGGACGCATCGTAATCCAAAACGCTCTTCCCAAACGATGGTGCCTCGGCCAGTTTCACATTCATGCGGATCTGACTACGGAAAATCTTCTCCTTCACGTTCTCCTGCAGGTACTCCAGCACCTCCTGACTCAGCTTGCGGCGCACATCAAACATCACCACTACGACACCTTTTATTTTAAGTTTCGGGTTAAATGTTTTTTTCACCTTCTGCACCGTGTTCATAATCTGGTCGAGCCCCTGCAGCGTGAGCACCTCCATCTGCAACGGAATAAGCACCTCATGGGCAGCCGTTAAGGCATTTAGCGTCAGCACCGACAACGAGGGCGGGCAATCGATGAGGATAAAGTCGAAGCCCCGGGCCTGCGAAAGGATGGCTTTTAAAAATTTCTCCCGCTCCGGCTGCGTCACCAGCGATATCTCGATATCCACCAGTTCGTTGGAACCAGGAGCTATCCAAACACCGTTCTTCTCTACCAGCACGTCGTTTATACTTTTATCGCCCTGAAACACATCGGCCAGCGTGGACTCCGGGTTGGAAACAGCCAGCGAGTAGGAAAGGTTGCTTTGGGGGTCCAGGTCGATCAGCAGTACTTTTTTCCCCTGCTTGCTCAGGGCACTGCCCAGGTTTATGGTTGTAGTTGTTTTGCCAGTGCCGCCTTTCTGGTTAATCACGGCCACTACATTAGTCTTCATCAAGTAGGTCTTAAGGGTGCAGATTGGCGGCTTTGCGCCAGCCATGCCACTAAACTAAAGAATTAAAGTATAAATTGAAAGTAAGAAAAAGGCTGCAAGAAGTGCGCCTATGCCTTAAACTGGTCCAGCAGGTGGCCAGTGGTTATGTGTATGTCCTGCCACTGCTTTAAATCGAGGGCCACAGCCACCACGCCGGCAGGGTCCAGGTAACCAAGCTGCAGCTCATCCGTTAATTCGCGGGCAAGGCGGGTTATACCGGGGTTGTGCGCCACTAGCAGCACCTGCTTTACATGATCGGGCAGCTCGCCAAGGCCTTTGATCAGGTATGCTTCGCGGGCATTGTAGAGGTCGGGGTTGTAGTTGATCTGCTCCTCATCGAAGTATAAACGGCCTGCTATGGCACGGGCGGTGGCGTTGGCGCGGGTGGCTGGGCTAGCCAGAATAGCATCAACCTTCGAAAATTTTTCACGAAGCCATTTCCCCGTGTTTCGGGCTTGTTGCTGGCCTGCCGGTGTAAGCTCGCGTTCAAAGTCTGGCTGAAGCGGAAAAGGGTCATACGCTTCAGCATGGCGGCAGAGGAGCACAATTCTTTGCATATAGTAGATCAGGTGAACGTATAGTTATGGTGCCGGCCAACCTAGGGAGCCCGCCGGAATTTCTCGCGTAGTTAAACCCCTGTTATACGTATTGGGTTGTAATTGTTGAAAAAAAAATTTGAACTTTGGGCAAAAGTTGGCCTGTTTCGCCTGTAAATATAAAGGATGATAAAAAACCTAGTCATAGTAGAGTCGCCTGCCAAGGCAAAAACGATAGAGGGATATTTAGGGAAGGATTTCGTTGTGAAGTCCAGCTTCGGCCATGTGCGCGACCTGCCTAAGGATAACAACGCCATCGACATAGCCCACGGCTTTAAGCCGACCTATGTCATCTCCAGCGATAAGCGGGAAGTGGTGGCGCAGTTACGCAAGCTAGCGAAGGAGGCCGAGACTGTCTGGCTCGCGTCGGACGACGACCGCGAGGGAGAAGCCATCTCCTGGCACCTGACCGAGGCCCTGAACCTGAACGACGCCAAGACACGCCGCATCGTTTTCCGCGAGATCACCAAGAACGCCATTCTTAACGCCATCAGCTCCCCGCGCGGGATCGACATGGACCTGGTGAACGCACAGCAGGCACGCCGTATCCTGGACCGCCTGGTGGGTTTCGAACTGTCGCCGGTGCTGTGGAAGAAGATCAAGACCGGTCTCTCGGCCGGTCGTGTGCAGTCGGTGGCGGTGCGCCTGGTAGTGGAGCGCGAGCGGGAGATTGAGCGCCACAAAGCGGAAGCCACTTTCCGCATCACGGCTTCGTTTGATGTACAGGGCCGGACGCTGGAGGCCGAGCTCCCGCAAAAGTTCAAGACGGAGGAGGAAGCCCAGGCCTTTCTGCAAAAATGTATCGGCGCCGAGTATAAGATCGAGAACCTGGAGCAAAAGCCGCTCAAACGCAGCCCCGCTCCGCCGTTTACCACCTCTACCCTGCAGCAGGAGGCCAGCCGCAAGCTGTACTTCTCCGTAGCCCAGACCATGACCATCGCGCAGCGCCTCTACGAGGCCGGTAAGATCTCCTACATGCGTACCGACTCGCTGAACCTTTCCGACGAGGCTATCCAGGGTGCAAGCCGTGAGATCCAGCGTTCCTTTGGGGAGAAGTTCGTGAAGACCAGGCGCTTTAAAACCAAGACATCGGGAGCACAGGAAGCCCACGAGGCCATTCGCCCAACGGACTTCTCGCAGATGACCGCTAGTTCAGACCGCAACGAGCAGCGCCTCTACGAACTGATCTGGAAACGCGCCATCGCCTCCCAAATGGCCGACGCTGAGATAGAGAAAACAACCGTTACCATCGGCATCTCCACGCAGCCGGACCAGAAGCTGCAGGCCACCGGGGAGGTGATCAAGTTCGAGGGCTTCCTGAAAGTATACATTGAGTCTAAGGACGATGAGGAAGAAGGGGCTGACGAGGATGTGAAAGGCATGTTGCCGCCGCTGAGCATAGGGCAAAGTATAAACCTGCGCCAGATGCTGGCCACGCAGCGCTACAGCCGCCCGCCGGCCCGCTACACAGAGGCAAGCCTTGTGAAGAAGCTGGAGGAAATGGGCATCGGCCGACCTTCTACCTACGCCCCTACCATCTCGACCATACAAAAGCGTGGCTACGTGGAGAAAGACTCCCGCGAGGGCAAGGAGCGTAATTTCCAGGTGCTCACGCTGAAGGGCGACAACATCACCACCCAAACAAAAACCGAGATTACGGGTGCCGAGAAGGCGAAACTCTTCCCCACGGATACAGCCATGGTGGTGAACGACTTCCTGGTGGAGCACTTCCCGAACGTGATCGACTATTCCTTCACCGCGCGTGTGGAGGCCGAGTTTGATGAGATTGCACAGGGCCAGAAAGAGTGGGAAGACATGCTGGACCAGTTCTACCAGAAGTTCCACAAGCGCATTGAGTCGAGCGAGAGCATCTCCAGGGCCGATGTCTCCGGGGCCCGCGAATTGGGAACGGACCCTGTGACAGGCAAAACAGTGGTGGCCAAGCTTGGCCGTTTCGGGCCATACGTGCAGTTGGGAGAGGAGAACGAAGAAACAGGCGAAAAGCCGGTTTACGCCAGCCTGCGCAAAGGCCAGTTTATAGAGAGCCTGGCGCTGGAGGATGCGCTGGAGCTATTTAAGCTGCCACGCATTGTGGGCACGTTCGAGGACAAGGACATGACAGCGGCCATTGGGCGTTTCGGCCCTTACATCCGCCATGACAGCAAGTTCTACTCGCTACCTAAAACCCTGGACCCGCTGGAGGTGACCGCAGAGGAGGCTGTTGAACTGATACAGGCCAAGCGCAAGGCGGATGCGGAGAAAGTGATCAAAACGTTCCCGGAGAACCCGGACATCCAGGTGCTGAACGGACGCTATGGCCCCTACATTGTGGCCGGCAAAAAGAACGTGAAGATTCCGAAAGGGAAAGAGCCTAGTGAGCTGACCTTGCAGGAGTGCATGGAGCTGGCTGAGGCGACGCCGGAGAAGAAAGGCCGTGGCGGCTTTAAAAAGAAAGCCGATGCCGATAAGCCGGCAGCCGAGAAGAAAACGGCTACCAAGGCAAAAAAGGCTTCCACAGCTAAAAAAACCACGACAGCCAAAAAGGCTTCGCCAAAGAAAAAGGCATAGTCTAAAGTATACTAAAACAAAAAGAGCACCTGGATAAGGTGCTCTTTTTGTTTTAGTATACTCCGTTTCAGTGAAGGCGGTACAGATGTGCGCCTAAGCCAGGCATGGTAGCTTTCTATAGCTACTCCGCAGCCTCTTCCCCTCCTTTACGGGAGCCACGGTACAGCTCATACTTGAGCAGGCGGCATTCAATAGCGCCATTGTACAGCGGCACACGGCGCGAAGTGCGCAAGCCTACATTCTTAGCCGCCTCCAGGTTACCGGTAAAAACAAAGGCATCGTAGCCCTGGTAGTTGTTCTTCAGCGTGTCGCCTATATTTTTGTATAGCTGGTTGATGTCTTCGGACTGAATGCGCTCGTTGTAGGGCGGGTTCATCACCACCACGCCATGTTCTTCCGGCGCCTGCGTCTCAAAGAAGTTCGCCTGTTCCACCCGGATAATGTTCTCAAGCCCGGCATTTTCAATGTTATGGAGGGCTGCATCGATGTAGTCCGGGTCCAGATCGTAGCCGATGATCTGCGCCTGCGGGGTGCGCTTCTCCTTGGCCTCTGCGGTGTTCCAGACCATCTCGAAAAGCTGCTCGTTATAATCCTTCCACTTTTCGAACCCGTATGGGTCGCGGCGGAAAAGGCCGGGTGCGATGTGCTGCGCCATTAGAGCTGCCTCTATCAGGAAAGTGCCCGACCCGCACATTGGGTCTATAAAAGGAGACTTCTTGTTCCAGCCCGACAAAGCAATGATGCCGGCCGCCAATACCTCATTCAGAGGCGCTACGTTGGTTTGCAGGCGATAGCCCCGGCGGTGCAGCGAGTCACCCGAAGAATCGAGCGAGAGGGTGACCTGGTTATCGTGCATGTGCAGGTTGATACGCACATCAGGCCGGATTCTGTCCACCGAAGGCCTCTCCCCCGTCTTTGCACGGAACTGGTCTACGATGGCGTCTTTAGTGAGCTGCGCCACATACAACGAGTGCTCGAAGGTGGAGTGGCTCACGACGGCATCGATGGCGAAAGTCATGTCCACGTCCAGCACCTCCGACCAGTTTGTCTTCTGCACCTGCTCGTACAGGCTCTTCTCGTCGCGGGCCTTGAACTGGCGAATAGGCTTTAAGATACGTATGGCAGTGCGGCACCACAGGTTGGCTTCGTACAGCTGGCGCATGTTACCGGAGCAGGTCACGGCGCGGTTTCCAGCTTTCACATACTCCATGTCCAGGTCGCGCAGCTCCTGTGCCAGCACTTCCTCTAGGCCGGAGAGTGTGGTGGCTATGATGTTAAAATTCTCGGTGGGTGCTTTCTTCGCCATACTTCATTCTTTATTCAGCTGCAAAGATAGGGGTTTGCGAGTTAAAGAGTAAGAGAGTTTAGGTGTTTAGGAGTTGTGCTGAGGCAATACCTGTCAGCTTTATAGTTCTTGATTTAGAAGATAGAAAGTACAGACATCATTCAAAATAGAAGGGACTACTTTGTCATCAAAGAAAGTTTCTCCCTTTATTGGCTCCTAAACTCTCTAACTCCCAAACTCTCTAACTCTTAAACCCAAAATGTCTATCTTTACCGCAAATTACCCACTTATGAGACTGCAGACCGATTTTTCTCTAAAACCCTACAACACCTTTGGCATAGAGGTGAAAGCCAAGCTCTTCGCCCGTTTCGACTCTGTAGAAGAGCTGCAGGAGCTACTGCAAAGCCCAGCGCTACAGCACGAGCAGAAGCTTACACTTGGCGGCGGCAGCAACCTGCTCTTTACCAAGGATTTTGACGGCGTGGTGCTGCAGAACGGCATCAAAGGAATAGAGAAAACAGCTGAAGACGAGGAGCACGTGTACCTCAGGGCTGGCGGCGGCGAAGTATGGCACGAGTTCGTGCTGCACACGCTAAACCAGAACCTGGGTGGCGTAGAGAATCTCTCGCTGATACCGGGCACGGTTGGGGCCGCTCCGCTGCAGAATATCGGCGCCTACGGGGTGGAGCTGAAGGATGTGTTCCAGGAACTGGAGGCGGTAAACATCGAAACAGGTGAGGTAAAAGTGTTTGATAATGAAAGCTGCCGGTTCGGCTACCGCGAGAGCGTATTCAAAAATGAGCTGAAGGGGCAGTACATCGTGACGCACGTAACATTCAGGCTGCACAAGAAGCATCACGTAAACACTTCCTACGGAGCCATAAAATCTACTTTAGAAGAGATGCAGGTGCAGGAGCCAAGCATTCAGCATGTGAGCGCGGCCGTGTGCCACATACGCCAAAGCAAACTGCCGGACCCAAAGCAGATCGGCAACGCAGGCAGCTTCTTTAAAAACCCGGAAATTCCGCTGGCTCAATACGAGGAACTGCAGAAGCAATATCCAGCTATTCCCTCCTACCCCGTCTCTGAAACGACTGTAAAGGTGCCGGCTGGCTGGCTGATAGAACAATGTGGTTGGAAAGGCAAAGTGCTGGGCAACTATGGCGTGCACAAAAACCAGGCGCTGGTGCTGGTAAACTACGGCGGGGCCAAAGGGGCAGACATCCAAAAGCTGGCATATGAGGTGATTGCATCGGTGGAACAGAAATTTGGCATTCGCCTGAGCCCGGAGGTGAATATCATGTAACACAGGCTAAGTGCTTAGAAAATTTATACTTGTTTTAGCCTAACTATTTGTAGAATCCTGCGCTATAAGGTCTATTACTCCTCCACTATATGACCTTTTACAAGTTAAAACTATGCACGCAAAAAACTTCATACTCTACTTAGTCCTATTGTTGTCCCTGAACCTGCTTATTTCTTGCAGCGATGACGATGATGACGCCCAGCCAGAACCAACTAATACAGAATTAATTACAGCTGGCGAATGGAAGGGAGACAAGGTTCTGCTTAACAGCATTGACGTAGCCGCCATACCCGGCGTGGGTGAAAACGCCACTACTTTCCAAACGCTTCGGCTCAATGTAAGGGAAGACAAAACCTATACAGCCACATTTCTGGCCAGCGGGCAGCAACAGACCTATGAAGGCTCTTGGTCGTTTAACAGCAACGAAACAAAAATCACACTGGAAAACCTCGGGGAAATGGATATAAAACGGCTGACCATGGAGAACATGGACCTAACTACCACGATCAGCATAGATAACCTGAACCTGCTGGGTGATATCATCGGCGTGGACCGCAGATTGATTGCTGCCTTTACGGGAGGCAATGACGTGAACGCTGAGTTAAGGTTTGTACGGTAACAGCCCCGCAACGCAACAAAGAAGCCCCGGCGCCAGATAAGCGCCGGGGCTTCTTTGTTGTAGGCATTTCATACTATGCTTACTCCTTCCTCTCCACTTCCTTGGTCTCCACCTTCACGGCGTTATCCTGCGGCCGAATGCCCCGGTCGTGCTCTCTGGAGTATACTTGCGTAAACTCAGCCCCCAGCAGAAAAATAATGGCGGCATAATATACCCACACCAGGATAAGCACCAGTGAGCCGGCGGCACCATACGTATCGGCCAACGGGTCGTGCTGAAAGTAAATGTTGAGGAGAAATTTGCCAAGCACAAAGAGAATCGCCGTGACCGTGGCCCCGACCCACACATTAGGCCAACGGATTTTAGCATCCGGAAGCACCTTAAAAATGGCTGCGAATATAACGATACTGATAAGGACTGATGCCAGTACATTGCCCGCTGTGATCAGGTAAACGGCTATACCCGATAGTTCCTGCCGCAGGAAATCATTCACTAACCCCATCAGGATGTCAATGGACAGGGACACGAGCAGCAGAAAGCCCATGCTCACCACCATCGCCAGCGACAGGATACGGTCTACCACCAGCTTCAGCAGCCCGAGTTCTGGTTTAGCCTTTACCTCCCACATGGCGTTTAGCGAGTCCTGCAGTGCCACAAACACCGTGGTGGCCGAGAAAATCATGGTAGACACACCTATCACGGTACCTATCGTAGTAGAAGCGGAACGATCGGCATTCTCGATGATGTTCTGAACCTGGCTAGCCCCCTCCTGACCAACAATGCCGCTTATCTGCCTGGTCAGTTCGCCCTGCACCGCCTCCTCACCAAACACGACACCGGCGATGCGCAAAGTAATAATGAGCACGGCAGGCAAGGAGAAAATCGTGTAAAAGCCGATGATGGCAGCCCAGTCGAGGGGCCTGTCGTCACTGAATTCTTTGAAGGTACGCTTGGTTAGCGCCCAGCCTAACTTTATCTTTTTGTTCATGCGCCATTTCGCTTTAACCTGCGCTTAGCAAGTATACAGCTCCTATTGTACGGCGACTTTTTAAGTATGATACTACAGTAATCAGGTATACCACTCGCTTACCTCCTGCAGCGGCTTGCGGCGAAGGTCCGGCACCTGCACCTCGCTGGCAGGAAAGCCAACAGGCAGCAGCAGGAAAGGACGCTCGTTTTCAGGGCGCTTGAGCAGCTTTGACAGAAAGTTCATCGGGCTGGGCGTATGGGTAAGCGTGACAAGGCCGGCATGGTGTATGGCCGAGATCAGGAATCCGCTGGCCAGCCCCACCGACTCCCCAACATAGTAGTTATTGCGCTTACTGCCGTCACGTCGAAGATCGTATACTTTCTTGAACACCACGATGAGCCACGGGGCTACCTCCAGAAAAGGCTTGTGCCAGTCGGTGCCCAGCGGGGCCAGGTCTTCCAGCCACTCCGGGCTCATGCGGTGCTGGTAGCTCTCGTACTCCTCCTTCTCGGCTGCCTCCCGTATCTGCTTTTTTATGTCGGGGTTAGACACGGCACAAAAGGTCCAGGGTTGCTTGTGCGCCCCGGAGGGTGCCGTAGAAGCCGTCTGCAGCACCTGCTCTATCAGCTCGCGCGGAACAGGCTTGTCTGAAAACCCCCGGACAGAACGGCGTCTGTCCATGAAGTGATGAAACTGCCGTGCCCGCTCCAGCATCTCCTGGTCTGGGTAAGAAACAGCCTGGTAAGGCACGTACGGGTAGCTCCTGTTTGTCATGGCACGATGATTTAGTTTACGAATACTACTACATTTGCTCTTATTTCTACACTACAGCCAGCCTTGCCAGGTAGTTGCCGGCATCTCCTTGCAGTAGCAACTCGAATGTATAGCCATGCTGCACGGCATAATCCTCTAAAATGGCAGGGTCAATGAAGAGCCAGTTAAACCAGCCGCTTTCCTGGCCCTTATAAGTCATATTATACTTTACCTCACCGTAATAACCGGCATTCAGATCGAGCAGCACCGACCCGTCTTCATCTTCGTACATGTACAGGATATCCGTAGACTCCAGCAGGATCTGCCCGCCTGGCTTCAGCAGGGATTTTGCGTGCTCCAGAAAGCGCTCCAATCCGGCAAGGGTACCGGCAATGCCAACACCGTTCATCAGCATGAGCAGCGTGTCATAGGCAGCGCCTTTCAGCTCAAGGAAATCCTGGTGCAGCAACTGCTTTATGCCCTGCCGCTGCATGGCTTCCATCGCCCCTGCCGAAATATCCAGGGCTGTCACCTCCTTCCCGCGCCGCTGCAGCGCCAAGGCATGGCAACCAGCCCCCGAGCCCACATCCAGTACGGCGCCTCGGCACTTATCCAGCGCCAGCACCTCCATCTCAGGCATCTCCTCTTCCGTCCGGAACAAGTATGCTACTGGTATATAGTCATCTTCTGTCAGGTTGCTTGCCACCGTTATCTCTGCATCCTCGGCTCCTTCCAGATAGTCCAGCAGGGCTGCGCCAATTGGGTCGTTTTTCATGTATAAGTATGTTAGTAGCTGCAAGTTCGGCACATTTGGCTTCCTGACAAACAGATTTTATACTTATCAAATGAAAATTAACATCACAAGCTTATACAGCAAACACAGCATCAAGCGTTTACCTATAAAATAGTAGTATCAAGATATTGCATATCTGCTTAACTTCTGTAGCTTTAGCCTCTGTTTTTAGAAAATAAGCCAATGGATGCAAACGCCTTCAGCCAAAACCTGCTTATGAACCCCAAACTGGAAGATAAATACCTGCGCCTGGAAGAGCTACGCAATCGCCTGCTGGATGAACTGGCAGGCCTTGATGATGCGCAGCTGAACAAGGCTCCGGCCCCTGAGAAGTGGAGCATAAACCAGCACGTGGCACACTTGGTGCTGGTGGAGGAGCGCGCCCTGGACAACGTGCGCTATAAGCTGCAACGGCAGGAAGAGCTGCAGGACGTAGGCCTGGCGCAGGAGGCAAAGCTCCTGCTGGTAAAAGTGGCGCTCCACTCCGGCCGAAAGTTTGTGGCGCCCCCTGTGGTGGTGTCGGTACCCGAAGTATGCCACCTGCCGGAGCTGCGGCAACAGTGGGACAAGGTGCGCTTTGAGCTGGAAGATGAGTTGACCTCTTTCCCGCAGCCCCTGCTTGAGAAAGGCGTTTTTAAGCACCCTATGATTGGCTACCTCACCATAGGCCAGGCACTGAACTTCTTGCAGGACCATTTCATCCATCACAAGCACATTATGCAGGCACATAAGCAGGCACTGGTGGGGTAGAATTGGCGCCTGCAACTACTCAAACCTGAACTCTTCGCCCAAGCCCTGTCTTACATGCTTTCTCAGCGACATGAAGTCTTTATTGAGGTGGCCCGGCTCCTCAGCTTTACCAAAGCCAGCCAAACGCTGTTTATCAGCCAATCGGCGATCAGCAAACATGTAAAGGCTTTGGAGGAGTTTTACAAAACAGGGCTGTTCCACCGCCATGGCAACACCGTGAGCCTTACACCTTCCGGAAAGCTGCTCTACCAGAAGCTGCTGCAGGCACGCCAGCTGCAGCACGAACTATACGAGGAACTCCGGCATATCAGCCCCGACTTTGCCCCGCAGGTCCAAATGATCATCGGGTCCAGCACCACGATTTCGCTGTACATCCTTCCGCCGGTACTCTCTGCTTACCTGGCCCACAACCCGAACGTTCAGATCACGCTGAAGAACCGGAATTCTGAGAACATACTTAAAGCCCTGCTAGACCATGAGATAGACCTGGGCATTATTGAGGGTGTCAGTAAAGTGAGCCAGGTGAGCTATACGCCCTTTATGGAAGACGAGGTGATACCGGTATGCTCGGCTCAGAACCCGTTGCGCTACCAACAACTACGGTACCAGGACCTGTACAACATACCGCTGGCCCTGCGCGAGCATGGCTCCGGCACACTGGCTGTGCTGGAAGAGGCCCTCATGCAAAAAGGAATTCGCTTGCACGACGTGCCCGTAAAGATAAGGCTGGGCGGCACGGAGGCCCTGAAAAATTTTGTGCGTGCCAACCACTCCTGCCTATCTTTCCTGCCAAGGCCCGCTGTGCTTAAGGAACTGGAGTCTGGTGAGTTGGTGGAGTTGAACATCGCTGGCTTACGGATAGGCCGCACCTTTTACTTTATTCAGCGCAAAGGCACCGAGAACGATCAGCTGTTCAAAAACTTCCTGCGCTTTACCAAAGGCTATTATTCCAAAAAGGAATAGGCTATTCCTAAATACCATTTTGCTTACTCATAGCTAGGCAGCTTCTTGCCGTAGTAAATTATAGCTATGGATACCGATACTACTACCCGCCTCAGCCGCCTACAGCAGTTAAATTGCTCTAACTGCGGCGCCTCCTACTCACCGTTTCAAGAACACACCCTGTCGCCCTGCTGCCATCTGCCGCTGGCGGCACAGTATAACCTGAGCACGCCCCTAAAAAAGAAAGTGTTGGCGCAGCGGCAGGCTACCATGTGGCGCTACCGTGAACTGCTGCCTGTCTTAAATGAGGAGCATGTCGTAAGTCTTGGCGAAGGGTTTACGCCGGTGCTGGAGCTTCAGAACCTTGGCAAGAGCTATAACCTGCGCAGCCTGCGGCTGAAGGACGAAGGGCAGAACCCTACCGGCTCCTTTAAAGCAAGAGGCCTGAGCATGGCCGTGTCCAAGGCAAAGGAGTTGGGGGTGGAAGGATGCATTGTTCCTACTGCCGGCAACGCCGGCGTGGCGCTTGCCGCCTATTGCGCTAAGGCTGGCCTAGAAGCCGTGGTGGTGATGCCGCGCCATACGCCGGAGGCGTTTAAAGAGGAGTGTTACTGGTACGGTGCAGAGGTGGTGCTGGTGGATGGCCTGATCAACGACTGCGCCACAAAAGTAAAAGAGATGAATGCTAATGGCCGGCTACTGGACGCGTCGACCTTGAAAGAGCCTTACCGCCTCGAAGGCAAGAAGACCATGGGGTATGAGATTGCTGAACAATGGGACTGGAGTTTGCCTGACGTTATACTGTACCCTGCGGGTGGGGGCACCGGTCTGATCGGCATCTGGAAAGCTTTTCAAGAGCTACAGGAGTTGGGCTGGCTGGAGGAAGGTGCTAAACTGCCGCGCATGGTGGCCGTGCAGGCAGCCAACTGTAGGCCGCTGGTAGAAACATACCTGGGGCGTCAGCCAAACGCGCAGCAGTACGTGGGGCAACCTACCATAGCCAA
The DNA here is from genome assembly GCF_029360645.1 of Pontibacter litorisediminis. Classification (GTDB taxonomy): domain Bacteria; phylum Bacteroidota; class Bacteroidia; order Cytophagales; family Hymenobacteraceae; genus Pontibacter; species Pontibacter litorisediminis. The sequence continues at coordinate 585,669 of NZ_JARDUA010000001.1, forward strand.
TGGGTTGGCCGTGCCGCGCCCCATCGGTGAGCAAATGATGCTGCAGGTACTGCACCAGTCCGGTGGAACAGCTGTGAGCGTTACTGAGGAGGAAATGCTGGAGGGGCTACGGGAGCTGAGCCGGCAGGAGGGCCTTTTTGTTGCTCCGGAGGGAGCTGCCGTTTGGATGGCCGCTCGTAAGCTTCGCTGCAACGGTACAATCTCTGCCTCTGAAAACATCCTGCTGCTGAATACCGGCTCCGGCCAAAAATACATGGATAACATTAAGGGTCGGTACAGTGCTTAGCTAACGTGGCTTGTAAAAAAACTCAACCCTATCTGCTGCCCATACTTACATATGCCTTCAGCCATCCATAGAGGCAAGCCAGCTCTAAGAGTCACTTGATGATTCTACAACCGTAATTTTATACAGTTATCCTTTCTATCCAGTTGTTTGTAACTTATTTATTAAAGTTCTGATTCAGATAAATCGGTCTAGATTTTCACACGGGTAACAGCACAAAAAAGCTGTAGTCATATGGGTAGATAATCTACAGAAGCAGACAGATAAGGACTCCTGCCCCTATCCTTTACCTTATAAAGCAAGTATAAAATTCAGGCTAGGCTGGCAAAGCAGCCAAACGCAAGCACTATATGGTAAGTAATCACCTTGGGGTAGACTATGGATCTAAATTGGCGGGCACAACGGCAGCAGCCATGGTGCAGAACGGGAAACTATGCCTGTGGCAAAGCAAACCCGGACAGGATGCCGATGCGTGGCTGCTGGAGCTGATACTGGAGCACAGCCCGACAATAGTATATGTGGATGCTCCCCTTACGCTGCCGAAGGTCTATAGCATGGAGGCGCCTACGCCAGAGGCGGACTTCTTTTATCGGCAGGCAGACCGTGAAGTGCAGGCTATGTCGCCGATGTTCCTTGGCGGGCTTACTGCCAGGGCCATACGTATGCGCACTTTGCTGGCCTCTAAAGGAACAGCCATGTTGGAGACCTACCCCGCTCAGGCAAACAAACTCCTGCTGCCTCATGTGCAGGGATATAAAAAAGACCCTGCTGCGCTTCCGGCTTATGCGGAGGCACTGCAGGACCTGGTAAACTATCCTATTGAAAACGCACCTCAAAATTGGCATCAAATAGATGCCATACTATGCTGGCTATCAGGATACAGGCATAAGCTTCATAATTCTAAGCTTTATGGCGATGCAAGAGAGGGTCGCATCATAGTTTAGTTCCCGTCTGTCGCATCGGCCGCGGTTTCGAGGGTGCGGAACTCCATCTGCAGCGCCTTTATTTTCACTTCTGCATCTGTTGGTATATTACCCTCAATTTCGGCTTTGCGCTCGTTTAATTTCTCTAGAACGCGTTTTGCCATCTCCCAGTCCGCGTCACTCCATGTTTCCTTCTGCTCCCGCACATTCTCCATAAACGCAATGTACACATCACGCACATTGTTCTCGTCTATACTTGCATAGTCAGCCCAGCGCCCCAGTAAGTTCCGCTCCCACTCCGACAAGTCCTCCCCTTCCAGGCTGCGCTGGTATTCTTCGTCTGCATCCTGAAACTCTTGCTTCAGATTCTGGTAATCCTGTTTCAGTTCTTCCGTAAAGTTCTCCTGCTTACGATCCAGTTCCTGTGTGCGCATCCTGAAGTCTTCCCGGGCGCGTTTCCAGTCCTCCTCTGTACGTTCTGCCACATTAGAGGTGGCGTTGTTCACCCATACCCTAAAATCCGCTAAATCGTCTTCCACCTGCTGCTCTTTTGTGGCTGAACAGGAAGCAAGCATAACGCTGGCAGAAAAAAGTATGGCTGTTAAAATGTGAAAAGTCCTTTTCATGTTATTTGGTCGTTTTGGTTCTATCATCTCTCCCACATACGGCACATACAACTTATAAGATATTAAAGATCAACAGCAAAATATGGCTCATCTAAATAACACCTTCTTCTACACCTTATTTAAAAGCCTTGGACATAAAACCTGTAAAAGGTAAAAACCATCCCCTAACAACTTCGTAAACAATACAAAATAGAAATAATTATACAATATAAAGACATAAGTATATCACCTGACCTTAATACATTAGGAACAGACATCAACCCTCTTAAGGGGCAACAATTGCAATAGCTTATACTTCGAGTATGCATTAACACCGCACAAGTGAAGTATAAGCTATTTAATTTTTGGCCTCCAGTACCAAGTAGGCACCACTCATGGCGAAGAACCGCAGCACCAACTTGTCTCTTTTCAGTTCTTTTATCTCCCAGCGGGGCAGCATCGTGCTCAGTATAGACCTGCCGTCCACCTCCCTTGTCTGCATGTGTATCTCCCCCCTGGAAGCATCCAACTGCCAGCGACCTTCCTCCACACTGCCTGCTCCGGCGGCTCCGTAGTGGCGGCTCAGGGTGTAGGTGCCGTTCTTCCGGAAGGTCAGCTCTAACTTCTCATAGGGCGACACCGGCTCCAGCGTTCCGTTGTGGGCATGGAACTGCTCGCGCAGCACCCATGTGTTAGAGAGCAAGGCCACAGAGTCCGTCTGGGGCAGCTGTGTCTGCAGCGGGTCGAAAGCGAACTTTGGCGCCGGATTTACAGTAAGAGTCAGAAATAAAATCAGTGTGGACAACATGGATCATCAATTTTGGTCTGCACAAGTATAACGTACGCAAAACGAGACGTTTGCGCAACAACCCTGCAAGAAAATATGGAAAATAACCAGGCAAAGCATGAAGCTTTCATGCGGGAGGCAATCAGCCTTTCTATCGAAAAAATGAAGGAAGGGTTTGGCGGGCCCTTCGGAGCGGTGATTGTACGCAACGGCATGGTGGTAGCGCGCGGCTACAACAACGTGCTGCACACCCACGACCCTACGGCGCACGCCGAAGTAGAGGCCATTCGCTCCGCCTCCCACACCCTCGGCACCCACGACCTCTCCGACTGTGAGATCTACGCCAGCTCCCAGCCCTGCCCAATGTGCCTTGGCGCCATTTACTGGGCCCGACTCCGCAAAGTATACTATGGGAACCCACACCAGGAGGCAGCGCGTATCGGCTTCGACGACTCGTTTATTTATGAGGAATTGGAAAAGCCCCTAGAGCAGCGCCGCATTCCAATGGAGCAGCTCCTGCCACAGGAGGCACGGGAGGCTTTCAAGCTGTGGGAGCAAAAGGAAGACAAGCAGCCGTATTAGAGAGTTAGAGAGTTAGAGAGTTAGAGAGTTAAGGTATACTTGGTAACCTGGTATTAGGTACAAAAAAACCGCTGGCCATACTTTTCAAAGTATAACCAGCGGTTTTTTGCTGCCCGACACCTATGCGGAGCGGGTTATTTATCTTTTGACTTAGATTCCTTTGTCAGGAACCTAGCGCTGTTTCAGCAGGTTGGCCATGTTGCCCAGGCCGCCGCGCTTGCCAGCCATCTTGTTCATCGAGCGCATCATCTTGCGCATGTCGTTAAACTGCTTCATCAGGTTGTTTACCTGCGTCACATCCGTGCCGCTGCCTTTGGCAATGCGGGCTCGGCGGCTGCCGCTGATCATATCTGGGTTCTCACGCTCAGCAGGTGTCATCGACTTGATGATCGCCTCGATTGGCTTGAAGGCGTTCTCGTCAATCTCCACATCCTTCAGGGCCTTACCCACGCCGGGGATCATGCCCACCAGGTCCTTGATATCACCCATTTTCTTGATCTGCTCCAGCTGCGTCAGGAAGTCGTCGAAGTTGAACTGGTTTTTGCGAATTTTCTTGTTGATGCGCTTCGCCTCATCCTCGTCAAAGGCCTGCTGCGCGCGCTCCACCAGGGAGATCACGTCGCCCATGCCCAGGATACGCTGCGCCATACGATCAGGGTAGAACAGGTCCAGCGCCTCCATCTTCTCACCAGTAGAGATGAATTTGATTGGCTTCTCCACCACGGCACGAATCGAAAGGGCCGCACCACCGCGCGAGTCACCGTCCAGCTTCGTCAGCACCACGCCGTCGAAGTTGATGCGCTCGTTAAAGGTCTTGGCCGTGTTCACCGCGTCCTGGCCGGTCATGGAGTCTACCACGAACAGCGTTTCGGTCGGGTTAATGGCCTTCTTTATCTCGGCTATCTCTTTCATCATCGCCTCATCCACGGCCAAACGGCCGGCGGTATCGATGATAACTACTTTCTTATGTGTTTTCTTGGCGTGCTCAATGGCGTTGAGGGCGATCTGCACCGGGTTCTTGTTCTCCGGCTCGGTGTACGCCTCCACACCCACCTGCTCGGCCAGCACCTGCAGCTGGTTGATCGCGGCCGGACGGTACACGTCGCAGGCTGCCACCATCACCGAACGGCCCTGCTTCTTGATGTAATTGGCCAGTTTGCCCGTGAAGGTGGTTTTACCAGAACCCTGCAGACCAGAGATAAGGATGATCGCCGGGTCGCCCTTCAGGTTGATGTCCTGCTTCTCGCCACCCATCAGCTCGGTCAGCTCCTCGTGCATGATCTTCACCATAAGCTGGCCCGGAGACACAGCGATCAACACGTCACGGCCAAGGGCTTTCTCCTTGATGTTGTCGGTTACCGTTTTGGCAACTTTATAGTTTACGTCGGCATCCACCAGGGCACGGCGCACCTCTTTGATGGTGGTGGCCACGTTGATCTCGGTAATGCTTCCCTGGCCTTTCAGCGTTTTAAAGGCACGGTCTAACTTGTTACTTAAATTATCGAACATGTTCTTTTCTGGATTTACCTACAAAAATACGGATTATCAGCAAAACTTACTACTTTAAATGTACGGCATCGCCTTGCTTGGCTATACTTGCTTTAAAAGCATAAATACAACAGCAGACCCAATGCCGCGTAAAGCCATTATCGGAATGTTTTATTCCCTATATTTGAAAAGAATTGCATAGTACCGATCGCTTTGAAAGAAACTGACCTGACCGATATACTTTACATCTCTTATTACTGGCCACCGTCCGGAGGGCCGGGTGTGCAGCGTGGGCTGAAGTTCTGCAAGTACCTGCCTCAGTTCGGGGTGCGCCCCACAGTGCTCACCGTAGACGAAAAACAGGCGTCCTACCCTCTTCTGGACGAAACCTTTGCCCAGGAAGTTCCCGAAGGGCTGCAGGTATACCGCACGGCCACCTCAGAGCCTTTTGAATACTACAAGAAGCTATCCGGCAAAAAGGAAGTGCCGTACAGCGGCTTTGCCAACCAGCAGGCGAAAGACACGCTGCTGGACAAGCTGTTTAAGTTTGTGCGTGGCAACCTGTTTATACCCGATGCCCGTGTGGGCTGGAACAAGCATGCTATACGCAAGGCCGAGGAATTGTTGCAGGACGGCACGTATAAAGCCATTGTCACCACCAGCCCGCCCCACTCTACACAGCTGATCGGGCTGAAGCTAAAGCAGAAGTATAACCTGCCCTGGATAGCTGACCTGCGCGACCCCTGGACCAACATACACTATTACGACCAGCTGCTGCACACCCCGATTGCCAAGCGCCTGGACGAGAAGTATGAGCGGCAGGTGCTGGAGCAGGCAGATGCCATCCTTGTGACGAGCGAGGACACCAAACGCCTCTTCCTGAACAAGCCGGCCAGTATAGACGGGCGCAAGATCCATGTAATACCGAACGGCTACGATGCCCAAGACTTTGTTTACCAGAGCAAGCCGCCGAAAAACGAGTTTTTGATCACCTACACCGGCACGATCACCGAGCAGTACAATATCGATGTGTTCCTGAAGGTGCTGGCACATCTGCTCTCCATCCATAATGAGATAAACTACAAGCTTCGCTTTGTGGGCAAGGTATCCGAAGGCGTGAAGAAAAGGATTGAGAAGGCCGGTGTGCTGGGCATTACGGAGTTCATACCTTACGTGCCCCACCAGGAGGCCATTAAGTATATGATGGAGAGCACCGTGCTGTTTCTGGCGATTGCCGACGTGGAGAACGTATACGCCAACGTGCCGGGCAAACTGTTCGAGTACCTGGCCTCTAACAAGCCGATCATCGCGCTGGGCCCGGTGCACTCCGACATGGACCGCATCATAGACGAATGTGGCGCCGGACGCCTGTTCCACTACACCGCCTATGACCTGATGCTTGACCACATGAACCAGTGGAGCAAAGCCTGGAAGATAAACCCGAACCTGGACCTGCCCTACATCAACCACTCCCGCTTCTCCCGGGAAGCGCTGACAGAGGAATTGGCCAACGTGATCAAGAAGCTGGTAAAGAGGTAGGCTTCTCGCCTACCCTCCTCCGCCAGCGGTTTGAAATCGTAGTTCTTGCGCCATGGATCATCTTTTAACCGCTTCTGCGATACTTTTCTAAAGCGTAGATACTCTTTCTTAGAAATCGTAGCAGATTCGTGCTTTCCAAACGGCGACAGGTCTCGTATGCTGAAATTTGGGGATCTAATATTCTTCACAGCATATGCATACCCTATCTTATAGCCATGGCGCCAGCACGACTCCGCTGCGTGGCGAGACCATTGGCCAAAGCCTTAGAAACACAGTAGCTAAATATGGCGACCGAGACGCCCTAGTGGTGGTGTCGCAGCACTACAGGGCCACTTACCGCGAGTTTTGGGAGCAGGTGGAGCAGGTGGCCAAAAGCCTGCTGGCACTTAACGTGCAGCGCGGGGACAGAGTAGGCATCTGGTCGCCGAACCGCTATGAGTGGGTGCTGGTACAATTTGCCACCGCCCGGGTGGGAGCCATCCTGGTCACCATCAACCCTGGCTATAAAACCAACGACCTGCAGTACGCCCTGCGCCAGAGCAGGATAAACCTGCTAGTTGCCGCTCCTAATTTCCGGCAGACAGATTATGTGGCGATGTTGGAGGAGATCCGCCCCACCTGCGATTACCCGCAGCAAACCGTGATACTTGAGCGCGATTGGGACACTTTCCTGAAGGCCGGCGAAAGTATACCCGACGAAGAGTTAAAGGCACGAGAGCAGGCACTGCAATTCGACGACCCAATCAACATCCAGTATACCTCCGGCACCACGGGTTACCCTAAAGGCGCCACCCTGTCGCACCACAACATCCTGAACAACGGCTTTTTTATAGGTGAGGTCCTGAAGTATACCGAGCAGGACCGCGTGTGCATTCCGGTGCCCTTTTACCACTGCTTCGGCATGGTGATCGGCAACCTGGCCTGTATCACCCATGGCTCCTGCATGGTGGTTCCGGGGGCATATTTTGAGCCGGAGCAGGTCATGCATACCGTGCAGGCGGAGAAATGCACCTCGCTCTACGGCGTGCCCACCATGTTCATTGACGAGCTGGACCACCCAAGCTTCCCAAAGTATGATTTCTCCACGCTGCGCACCGGCGTTATGGCCGGCTCCAACTGCCCCGTAGAGACGATGAAAAAAGTGCAGCAAAAGATGAACATGCAGGAGGTGACGGTGTGCTACGGCATGACCGAAACCAGCCCAGTATCGCTCCAGAGCCGCACGAACGACCCGCTGGACAAGCGCGTCTCCACCGTAGGCACCGTGCACCCGCACCTGGAGGTGAAGATCGTGGACCCGGAGACAGGGCAGGTAGTGCCGCGAGGCCAGCAGGGAGAGCTTTGCACCCGTGGCTACTCCGTCATGCTGGGCTACTGGGACATGCCAGAGGCGACGGCCAAAGCTATTCACAACGGCTGGATGCACACTGGCGACCTGGCTGTAATGGACGCAGAAGGGTACGTAAAGATCGTGGGCCGCATCAAAGACCTGATCATCCGGGGCGGCGAAAACATAGCGCCTCGAGAGGTGGAGGAGTTTTTGATGACGCACGAGGCTATCGTGGACGTGCAGGTGATCGGAGTGCCGGACCAGAAGTATGGTGAGCAGGTAATGGCTTGGGTAAAGCTGAAAGAAGGGATTGCCGCCACACCCGAGCAACTGACGGCCTTCTGCAAAGGAAAGATTGCCACCGTGAAGATCCCCCGCTACTGGAAATTTGTGAATGAGTTTCCCATGACCGTAACCGGAAAAGTACGAAAGGTAGAGATGCGGGAGCTATCCGCAAAGGAACTGGGCCTGTCGGAATAATCACCCCAGGTGTGAAGAAAAAAAGCAAGGCGGCTCCGGTGTGGGCCGCCTTTCGTTTGAAAGTATACTCCCTCTTTCTACACCCGTGCAGGCTTCCGCTAAAATAAGTATCTTGCAGCAGGATTGGGTGACCAATTTGCACCCAAAGTATAAAGCAAAAAACACAGCATGGCATTAGACCTTAACAACAAGGCTATACTGATAACGGGCGGCACGGGCTCGTTCGGAAAAAAGTTCGTGGAGATGGTATACGCCCGCTTCCCGAACGTGAGAAGAGTGGTGATATACTCCCGTGACGAGCTGAAACAGTTCGAGATGTCACAGGTTTTCCCGCACAGCAAGTATAACTCTATCCGGTACTTTATCGGGGATGTGCGCGACGGCGACCGCTTTAAGCGCGCTTGCGAGGGAATTGACATCATTGTGCATGCCGCTGCCTTGAAACAGGTACCTGCCGCCGAGTATAACCCCATGGAGTGCATCAAAACAAATGTGCTGGGTGCCGAAAACGTGATTAATGCCGCCCTGGATTGTGGTGTGAAGGATGTAGTGGCGCTGTCTACAGACAAGGCCGCAGCACCGATCAACCTGTACGGCGCCACCAAACTATGCTCCGATAAGCTCTTTGTGGCAGCTAACAACATGCGCGGCAAACGCGATATCCGCTTTTCGGTGGTGCGTTACGGCAACGTGATCGGTTCGAGAGGTTCTGTGGTGCCCTTCTTCCTGAAGAAGCGCGCCGACGGGATACTGCCCATCACCCACCCGGACATGACCCGCTTCAACATATCCCTGGAAGAGGGCGTGGAATTGGTGTTTCATGCGCTGGAGAACCATTGGGGCGGCGAGATCTTTGTGCCAAAGATCCCATCCTACCGCATCACCGACGTTGCCGAGGCCATCGGCCCGAACTGTGAGCAGGAGGTGGTAGGTATCCGCCCGGGCGAAAAACTGCACGAGGAGATGATCACCGAAACAGACTCTCTGAACACAGTGGAACTGGATAAATACTACGTGATACTCCCATCCACCCCAATCTGGAATACAGACGAATTTTTGGCAGCACACAAGGGTAAGATGGTAGAAATGGGCTTTAAGTATAACTCCGGCACCAACACCGATTGGCTTACCGTAGAACAACTAAGAGAGCAGATCCGCCAGCACGTGGACCCGAATTTTAATGCGTGAACGACCGGGTGAGTGCAAGAGTGATTGATAATGAAGCTGTCTTCCATGGTCGATCTTCTAACTTTTTAACCTACTAACTCTCTAACTCCATTGTCAGAAGCTAAAAACATAAACCCTATTCCCTACGGTCGCCAGCACATCACCGAGGAGGACATCCGGGCGGTGGTGGAGACGCTGCAGTCCGACTACCTGACGCAGGGGCCGAAGGTGGCCGAGTTCGAGGCGGCCTTCGCCCGCTACGTGGGTGCCCGCTACGCCGTGGCCTGCGCCAACGGCACGGCCGCCCTGCACCTGTGCTCACTGGCCCTGGGCGTGAACGAGAGCTCCAGGGTCATCACCACGCCCATCACCTTCGTGGCCTCGGCCAACGGCGTGCGCTACTGCGGCGGCCAGGTCGAGTTCGCCGACATCGATCCTGCCGCGGGCCTGCTGGACGTGGAGAAGGTGCGTGAACTGATAGAAAGCAAGCCTCAGGGCTACTACGCCGGCATCATACCGGTGGACTTTGCCGGCAACCCGGTGAACCTGGAGGCCTTCCGCCAGCTGGCCGACGCCCACGGCCTGTGGCTCGTGGAGGACGCGGCCCACTCGCCCGGCGGCTACTTTACTGACAGCCGGGGCGAGAAGCAGCTGTGCGGCAACGGCAAGTATGCCGACCTGGCCATCTTCTCCTTCCACCCCGTCAAGCACATCGCCACGGGCGAGGGCGGCATGGTGACCACCAACGACGAGGCGCTGTACAAAAAGCTATTGCTCTACCGCACCCACGGCATCACCCGCGATGAGGCGCTGCTGGAGGAGCACCACGGCGGCTGGTACATGGAGATGCAGGAGCTGGGCTACAACTACCGCATCCCCGACATGCTCTGCGCCCTGGGCCTCTCGCAGCTGGAGCGCGCCGACGCCGGCCTTGCCCGCCGCAGGGGCATCGCCAAAGTGTACGATGAGGCCTTCGCTGGCGTGGAAGGTCTCGAAACCTTAACGACCACGGCAGAGGCGCTGCACGGGGAGGAGACCGGCCATGCCTATCACCTCTACGTGATCAAGGTAGCGGACCGCAAGGGGCTCTACGACTACCTCAGGGAGCATAGCATCTTTGCGCAGGTGCACTACATCCCGGCCCACACGATGCCCTACTACCGCGACCTCGGTTACAGCAAGGGGGACTTCCCGCATGCCGAGCAGTACTATGCCGAATGCCTGAGCCTGCCGATGTACCCGACGCTGACGCAGGAGGAGCAGGAGTTTGTGATTGAGAAGGTGAAGGAGTTTGTGCAGCGGTGAGCAGGCTTGCCATTATACCGGCCCGGGGAGGCAGCAAGCGCATCCCCCGCAAGAACATCCGGAATTTCCTGGGCAGGCCCATCCTCGCCTACTCCATCGAGGCGGCCCTGAGCTCCGGGCTGTTTGAGGAGGTCATGGTCTCCACGGATGACGAGGAGATTGCGCAGGTGGCGCGGGAGCGTGGCGCGAGCGTGCCGTTTCTGAGAGGCACGGAGGCATCAACTGATTTCGCCACCACGGCCCAGGTGCTGGAGGAGGTGCTGTCCAAGTATAAAGAGCGGGGCAAGTCCTTCCATGAGGCCTGCTGCCTCTATCCCACTGCCCCCTTCATAACGGGTGATACCTTGCGCAAGGGCTACAGCATGCTCACCGAAGACGGATTTGACACAGTGTTTCCGGTGCTAAGGTACAGCTACCCGATCTGGCGCAGCCTGAAGGTGGAGCACGGGAAAGCCGTGCTGAACTGGCCCGAGCACCTGAACTCGCGCTCCCAGGACCTGCCGGCCGCTTTCCACGACGCCGGCCAGTTCTACTGGTTCCGCGTGGACAGGTTCCTGGAAAGCAAAAGGCTCTTCACCCCTAACTCCGGAGTGGTGGAGCTCTCAGAGCTAGAGGCCCAGGACATCGACAGCGAGACGGACTGGAAACTGGCCGAGCTGAAGTTTAAACTGCTGCACAACGTTGACTGATACAAGCAAGGACATAGCACAGACCAACAAATCCCGCATCGTCTTCCGCGCCGACGGCAACAGCCGCATTGGGCTGGGGCACGTGGTGCGCTCGCTGGCGCTGGCCCAGATGCTCAAGGAGGAGTTCCGCTGCGTGTTCGCTGTGCAACAGCCGGAGGAGTCGCTGCTGGGGCAGCTACAGCATGTTTGCGAAGAGGTGATCGTGCTGGAAGCTCAGGAGATAAACGAGCAGGAAGCTACCTACCTATGTGGGCAGGTGCTGCGGCCAAGCGACGTGGTGGTGCTCGACGGGTACCGCTTCGACACAGCCTACCAGCAAGTCATCAAGCACCACGGCTGTGCCCTTGTCTGCATCGACGACATCCACGCCTACCCCTTCGTGGCCGATGCGGTGCTAAACATGGCGGGCGGCGTGGAAAAAGAGAAGTATAAGGCCGCCCCCTACACCAGGCTATTGCTCGGCCCGGCGTATGCGTTGCTGCGCCCGCCCTTCCTGAAGGCCGCTAGCGAAGAGCGGGAACTGCCGGATGAAGGGCTGCGACTACTGCTGAACCTGGGCGGCGCGGATCCCCGGAACCACACGCTGCGGCTGGCGCAGGAACTGCATGCCAGTCAGCGCTTCGATTGTATCGAGCTAGTGGTAGGCGGGGCTTACCGGCACCTTCCGGAGCTTGAGGGGTGGCTGCAGGGCAAGGAGCGCGTGAAGCTGCACCAAAACCTGGATGCTGAGGGCATGTGCCGCCTGATGCGGCGTTGTGCCGTGGCGGTGACATCAGCCAGCGGCGTGGCCTACGAGTACGCCGCCGTGGGTGGCCTGCTCTGTGTGCTGCAGACGGCAGACAACCAACAGGGGCTTTACAGGTTCCTGACAGGCACCGGCGTGGCCCGGCAGTATGAGGGGCCGCAAAGTATAGCTTCGGCAAGTATAGCCACCGATTTCCAGCAACAGGTACAGGTGCAGCGGCAGTACCTCGACGGCAAAAGCGGTGAGCGGCTGCTCGGGGAGTTCCACAGGCTCAGCCTCTTGGCCAGCCTCAAGCTCCGACGAGCCACGGCAGAGGACGTGCTGCTGGTCTATGACTGGAACAACGATGCGGAGGTGCGCAAGCGCTCCTTTAACCCAAAGCCTATTCCGCTGGCCAGCCACCAGGCCTGGTTCAAGGCAAGGCTGGAGGACACAGGCACGCCGGTTTACATCGCTGAAGTTGCCGGGGAACCCGCCGGGCAGATTCGCTTTAACCTCTCGGGGGGGCAGGCTACCCTGGGCTACCTCATCGCCAGAAAGTACCGGGGAAAGGGGCTTGGCCATGTGGTGCTGCTGAAGGGGGTGGAGAGGCTGAGGCAGGAGTGCCCTGAGGTAACCCTTGTGGAGGGGCTGGTGCAGCATGAGAACATCGCCTCGGTCCGGGCTTTTGAGAAAGCCGGCTTCTCCTATGGCGCGCCTGCCCCGGAGCACCCCGAGGCATTTTGCTTCGTGCTGAGGCTATCAGAAAGCAATGTATAAAAACAGAAGAAACATGATCAACGATATCAACATCGCCGGCCGCCTGGTCGGCCCCAGCCACAAGCCCTTTGTCATCGCCGAGATGTCGGGCAACCACAACCAGTCGCTGGAGCGGGCGCTGGCCATTGTGGACGCCGCCGCCGACGCGGGCGCGGACGCCATCAAGCTGCAGACCTACACGGCCGACACCATGACGCTGCCGGGTGCCTTCACTATCGAGGATGAAGGCTCGCTGTGGAAGGGCCGGGAGCTCTACGACCTCTACCAGGAGGCCTACACCCCCTGGGAGTGGCACCGGCCTATCTTCGACAGGGCCCGGGAGCGCGGAATGATCGCCTTCTCCTCCCCTTTCGATGAGACAGCCGTGGACTTTCTGGAGGAGCTGGGGGCGCCTCTTTACAAGATCGCCTCCTTCGAGAACACCGACCACCCGCTCTTGCGCCGCGTGGCGGCCACGGGCAAGCCCGTGATCATGAGCACCGGCGCGGCCACCGTGCAGGAGGTGGCCGAGGCAGTGCAGGTGCTTCGGCAGGCAGGGTGCCGGGAGCTTATCCTGCTCAAGTGCACCTCCACCTACCCGGCCACGCCGGAGAACACCAACCTTTTGACGATCCCCCACATGCGCGCGCTTTATGGGGTGCAGGTGGGCCTATCGGACCACACCATGGGCGTAGGCGCCGCAGTGGCCGCAGTGGCCCTGGGCGCGACGGTGGTGGAGAAGCACTTCACGCTGCGCCGGGCCGACGGGGGCGTGGACTCGGCCTTCTCGCTGGAGCCCGAGGAGCTGCACACGCTGGTGGTGGAGACGGAAAGGGCGCGGCTGGCGCTGGGGCGCGTGCAGTACGGGGTGCAGCGGGCCGAGGAAAAGAGCCGCCTGTTCAAGCGCTCGGTCTACGCGGCCAAGGACATCAAGGCGGGCGAGGCGCTCACAAAGGAGAACATCCGCGTCATTCGCCCGGGCCTGGGGCTGGCGCCCAAGCACTACGACACGCTGCTGGGCAAGCAGGCCAGGCAGGACATCCAGGCCGGGACACCCCTCAACTGGGATTTGGTTTAGCGCATGCGCAAGTGGTTCACTCTTTACGATAACATACTTCACCTGCACTTTTCAGAGGCGTTTTTAAAGCTCCCGGAAAGTGCCAAAAGTGCTGTATCACCTAAAAACCCGCTGATGCGCCTGGGCAAAGTAGCGGGTTATACTTTGCTGCGCTTGTTTGGCAACCTCTTTAAATCCGTTGAAAACAAAGAAAAGCTTCAGGGGAAAGTATGGCTATACGTAGTAAGCCAGAATAATTATGATAGCCTGAGCTTTATCGAAGCAGCACTCCCTGGAACTGTCTTTGTGGCGGGGCAAAGCAAAGAGATTGGCAAGTATAACGAGGTGGTTCAACGACTTTCGTTACGGCAGAAGCTGCTGTACTACTATAAGTTCCCGCTGCTTCTGCTGCAGTTTCTAAAGTATAAAAAAGCCAGTACCCTGCGCTTCTTTGACGTGCTTTATGATGCCGTGGGTTTCTATGAGGTGTACCTGCGCAAGCTGAGAAGATACAAGCCAAAGGCCATCATCTTTGCCAACGACCACAATGCCGATGCACGCGCCATGTTACTGGCTGCTAAAAGCCTCGGCGTTAAAACCGTTTACATACAGCACGCTAGCGTCAGCACTATGTTCCCGCCCCTGCAGTTTGACCTGAACCTGTTGGAGGGCCAGGATGCGCTGGATAAGTATAAACGCTGCGGACCGGTAGAAGGAAAGGTAGAACTGATCGGCATGCCCAAAGCCGACGCGTATGTGCCTTACCGGAACACCAACAGAACAATTAAAACCATTGGGCTTGGCTGTAACCTGATGGATGATTTATCAGAGGTTAGTAAGCTAGTGGTTGCAATTTCGGAGGCACTGCCAGACCTTCATATTGTTTTAAGGCCCCACCCACGAGATACGCGCAACTTCGAAAAGTTTAGAAGTATAGGACCCAAAATCAGTTTATCCGACAGCCGCACGACCCCCACCTTTGAATACCTGCGCCAGATCGATGTGCAGGTTAGCGGCAACTCCGGCATTCACCTGGAGGCTGTGCTGCTAAACGTCTGGTCTATCTTCTACGACTTCAACCCAAGCCATAAACTAGAAGACTACTATGGCTTCATACAAAGAGGGCTGATAGATGCTGCAGTTACCCCAACAAATTTAGTGCAGCTGCTTGAAGCCCAGCGGCAGGCTAAACCAGATGTGTTTGAGAAAGCAAAATACTACAACGCCACGGTGGGAACACCTTATGACGGCCGAAGCAGCACGCTTGCCCTAAAGCTAATGACTGACTTCTTAAGTCATTAAATTATTGCTATACTTGATCCATATTCGCTTCACAAACGCCTATGAACAAACTTTTACCTTGCCTACTCACCCTTTTCTCTGTATCTCTCGCTTTCAATTGTTACGCACAAGGACCCAAACAGGCACTCCAGCTTGACGGTATAAATGATTACGTTGACTTTGGCGAGGACAACAGAGGGCTCACCAATACGCTAACAGTAGAGGCTTGGATTAAAACAAGCTCTCTCGGACATGACCACATCATATCGAAGTATGACCGCGATGCGGAAAAAGGATTCCAACTCTTAATCCAGAACGGAAAAGCTTGTATTGCCGGCAGAGACGGATCAGGCAACTACAGAACCTCAGGCTATTCTTACACCATTGTGGCAGATGATAACTGGCACCACTTGGCAGGCGTCGTAGAGGATGGTACTTGGATGATCTATGTAGACGGGGTACTAGAGCAAAAGTCTGAGACAGGCTATACTCGTACAATACTCAGCAGCAGCGAGAAACTGCTTATAGGGAACTACTACTACAGGTTTCTGGGCAACCACTTCTACAGCGGACAGGTTGATGAGGTAAAACTATGGAAAAGAGCACTAACTGTAAGTGAGATCAGACAGAACATGTGCCGTTCCATACCTCCTGATTCACCAGATTTGATAGGCTACTTCAAACTAGACAGCTTTACAGATGGCGTGATCAAAGACCAAAGCAGTAAAAAAATAGACGGGACACTACAAAACACCTCGCCTTCCGTAGCTGCTGTTTCCTCCGGTGCCCCGATAGGAGATAAAAGCGTTTACAGGTACACCTCCGACTGGAACGCCCCTCTTGAACTAGTTACTGACAGGGCTAATTTTTCTATAACCAAAGTTGATCCTGCTATACAGGGCTTGCATCTGTATACCGTCCAGTCCCCTCCAGCCTCCACCAGCGGCATAAATAACTCTCAGGAGGTAAAGGAATACTATGGTATGTTCAAGGTCGGCGAAAAATCCAAAAAGTATAAAGTGTACTTCAAACAGTATGGCTTAGTCTGCGGAAGCAGCCTCTTCCGCAGGCAGGATAACACCTATACTCACTGGAGCCAAGTAGCAGATACGGTTGCCTCTCCCATCATGCTGTACACTTCATCCGACAATTATGGTGAGTTTGTAGCTACCTCCAATGCACCAACAGCAGTGCATATTAGCGGCCCTACAATATTATGCCCAGGATCTACGGCCAACCTAAGTGTGAGCAACACCGGAAATGGCAGCATAAAGTGGAGCAACGGCGCTACCCACACAACCACAGTTGTTGCTGCCGCTGGCACCTATTGGGTTGAGGTGACTAGTCCGAACGGATGTACTTCCAGAGATGAAATAACCATAGCCTCTGCTCCCGAACCTGCCGCTCATTTTCCGGCAGAGGCATTCATTTGCCCCGGCGAGCCGGTGGTGTTGGATGCCACTACCAATGGAGCCACTTACCTGTGGAGCGACGGGCAAACCACTCCTTCTATCAAAGTATCAGCGCCTGGCGTTTATTCCGTCGCGATCACCACAGCTGACTGTTCATACCTGAAGGAGGCTATTGTCTCCAGCGACGAATGCCCCGTCATCCCAAACATCATTACGCCAAACGGGGATGGGAAAAACGATGCATTTACGGTACAGGGGGTCGAGGCAGGCACACTGGAACTGAAGGTCTTTAACCGCTGGGGAAAATCAGTTTATCAATCCGACCAATATGACAACGGGTGGACGGCAGCAGGATTGTCGGCAGGCGTGTATTACTACCAATTCACCAGCAGCCGTACGCGAAAAGTGTACAAAGGCTGGCTCGAAGTAATGAAGTAACAGACATGGAGGATCAGCTATAGTTCCCATAGCGGGTCTGTGGGAGCGGCATGATTCAATACCACCCACACGGGCAAAA
The DNA here is from genome assembly GCF_029360645.1 of Pontibacter litorisediminis. GTDB lineage: Bacteria > Bacteroidota > Bacteroidia > Cytophagales > Hymenobacteraceae > Pontibacter > Pontibacter litorisediminis. Next base: position 602,597 of record NZ_JARDUA010000001.1, read on the forward strand.
TGCAGTAGAACACCCGCTGGGGGACTTTCAACATGAGACAAGTATAAACTGCACGGTAGCTACCAACAATAAACCACCATATATGCTATTTTTGCGCTTCACCCTATAGCCCATGAGCAGAACCTTACAGCGCGAAGGAATCTGGAACACCACCATTTCGTATGCCGGCATCCTGATCGGGTATGTGAACACGGTGCTGCTCTTTCCTAATTTCCTGGATGAGGCCGAGGTAGGCCTCACGCGCCTGCTGCTGTCGATCTCGGTCATGTACGCACAGTTCTCAGCCCTGGGCTTTGTGAACATGAGCGTGCGCTACTTTCCTTATTTCCGTGACCCGGAGAAGCAGCACAACGGGTTCCTGTTTCTGCTGCTGTCGGTGCCGCTGCTGGGATTCGTTCTTACCACGGCACTTTTCCTGCTCTTTAAGCCAGCAGTGGTAGGCTATTACCTGGAGAACTCGCCGCTCATCATCGACTATTACTATTACCTGATCCCTCTGTCGCTCTTCGCGCTGCTGTTCAATATGTTCACGGCGTATTTGCGCTCGCTTTACAAGACAATTGTCTCCTCCTTCGTGCAGGATTTCCTGCTGCGCATACTTACCACTGTGCTAATCAGCGCCTATGCGCTGGGGGGGATGGAGTTCCACACGTTTGTGCTGCTGTACATAATCGTGAACTCAGTGGGGGCGCTGGTGCTGGTGGGCTATACAATCTGGCTCAAACAGCTACACCTGAAGCCTTCGCTGGCGGTCATGAGCATCATACCGCTCCGGGAACTGTTTTACTATGGCTTCTTTACCTTGCTGGGAAACATCTCCACCACCATCATCACCACCGTGGACCAGGTGATGATCTCCTCCTACAGCCTCGCCGACAACGGCATTTATACTACCGCCTTCTTTATGACGAGTGCCATACTTGTACCGGGCCGGTCTATCCTTAAAATTGCGCACCCGCAGGTGGCGGAGTTTTGGAAAGAGCGGGATATGAACGGCATGAGCAACTTGTACCAGCACGTCACTATGATCAACCTGATTGTGGGGCTGTTGCTTTTTATTGGCATCTGGGCCAACATTGATAACCTCTATGACTTCATGCCCGAAAGTTACCGTAGTGGCAAGTATGTGGTTTTGTTCCTGGGCCTGGCCCGCCTCGTGGACCTGGCCACGAGCCTGAACGGGGCCATTCTGGCCACCTCCGACAAGTATAAGTGGGACCTCGGGTTCAATGTGGTGTTGGCTGGCCTCACTATCTGGACGAACTGGTACTTTATCCCGCGCTATGGCATAGAAGGTGCGGCTTTGGCCTCCATGATCTCGCTGGTCAGCATGAACATTGCCCGTCTGCTCTTCGTGCAGTTCATCTACCATATTCAGCCTTTTACCTGGAGCGCTTTAGGAATCACCGCAATAGCCGCCGTTTCCCTGGCTTGCTCCTACCTCCTGCCCTACCTGGGCAATGTGTTTCTCGATCTGATTACGCGCTCCGTGCTCATCACGGCAGTATACATGGGGCTGGCGCTCAACCTCAGCATCTACCCGGAGATGAACGCCTGGCTGCGCAAGGTGATCTACGGCATCACCGGCTGGAAACTATAGGCTGACATCAAATCACCGGAAGCATGCTTTAGTAGCCTCAGCTAAACTGCTTAACATAATTTACCACATGCTGACAAATATAGGTTAATTGGTCTTCTTTCAGCTCTGAGTGCATGGGCAGGGATAGTACACTTTGGCAAAGCAGTTCCGCCACGGGCAGGTTGCCGGGGGCATAGCCTAGCGCCCTATATTTCTCCTGCAGGTGCAGCGGCTGCGGATAGTATATCGCATTGGGTATAAAATTATCGCTTAGGTGCTGCCTCAATCCATCTCGGATGCTGGGGCTTACTTGTATGGCATATTGCTGGTACGTGTGCGAGCTGTAAGTGGCGCGCTGGGGCGCCTGCACCAGCTCCGTTTCAGCGAAGGCGTTATCATAGAAGCGGGCTATCTCCTGCCGCGACTCATTGTACTCGTCCAGGTGTCTTATTTTCACCTCCAACATGGCAGCCTGCAGGGAATCCAGGCGAGATGCAAACGTATACCTGCCCTCCATCCCGTCTTTCGTAATCTGCTTCATACGGTGCGCCAGTTCCGCATCGCTGGTAAAAGCCGCTCCCCCCTCTCCTGCATCAGCAGCAGGCTTTGTCGGGAAAAAAGAAGTATAACCTATATGCCCCATAGTACCTGCCTTCTGCTCCTTTCCATCCGCCCCTACATACCTTGCCCCCAGCGCCTGCGTCACATCCTCCAACACCCACAGCTTATATTTCTGCGCCAGCTCCATCAGCTCCTGCATGGGCGCGCACTGCCCAAACAAATGCACCGCTACAACGGCAGCCGTAGCCGGGGTGACCTTACGCTCCACAGAGGCTGGGTCCAAGGTAAATGTTTCGGCATTCACATCCGCAAACACGGGCACCAACCCTGCAGCCACTACCCTATCGGCTACTGCTTCATGGCAGAAAACAGGAAGTATTACCTCAGCACCGGCAGGCGGCTGTAGCGTCAGCAGGGCCAGTTGTAGGGCATCTGCCCCATTGGCACAAGGCCAGGCATACTGCACCTGCAGGTACTGCGCTATACTTTGGGCAAAAGCCGCTACCTCCTCTCCCTTTTCCTGGCCCATGTTTGCCATCACACCGCTAAAAGCCGCATCCAGCTCCGGCTTCAATCTGGCATAGAGGGCTTTGGTGGAGGTCATCCTGATATCTTCCATGGTGTTATTTCTTACAGCTGATGTGCTACAAATATAAGGAAAACAGCAGGCTTTGCGCAGAGGGGAGCAGCTTTACACTTCCCCACCGCATACTTACCTCCTGCAACCCCTATTATGGCTGCCGCGTTTACCCTACTAAAACAGATAAATGTAGCTATGTATAAATTAAGTTATGTACTGCTTGCCCTGCCTCTTTTGCTCTTCTCCTGCAACGGAAAAGAGGCAGAAAGAGCCGCAGCCAGCGAACAGGCGATCACAGAGTATCGCGATTATGTCACCAAGTTTGAGCAGGATAGCCTGAGTGAAGTAGAACTGCGCGCTTTGGAGCAAGCTGAAAATGACTCTCTGGCTTGGCAAGAAGCCAAGGCTACTATGCAGGAAGAGTATGAGGCGCAACGCCAGCGCCTGGAGGACGCGCAAGAAAACCTGACCCCGGAGCAGCGTGCAGAGGCTGACCAGTTAGACCAAAGGTATAAGAACGCCCTTGAAAGCCGGCAGCAGCAGTACCAGGATGCTAGCCGTCGCTATAAATTGCGCCGGGAGCTTTTGGGCTTAGAGATTGCGGATGATGACATGAGCGAGGTAACGGCCGGCAACATCGGCCAGACCTACACCCGCTTTGCGTCCAACGTAAAAGAGAACGCAGCTGCTTACGACAACCGTGATTGGCTCCTGATCGAAGGCTGGTGGAGTGCCCTAAACAGCCGCTACCGAACAATTGAAGGTAGTCTATCAGACCAGGTGAAGAAAACGGTGCAACAGGCTCAGCAACAGTACCAGGCCATAAGGCCGCAGGAGGAAACGAGCGAACAGCAAACAGAAAGCCCTCAGCCGTAACGACGGCTGAGGGCTTTCTGCAGAACCTTTTATACTTGGCTCCTTAGTACCCGTTCACGAGGTTGAATTCCTCCACCTTGGAGTCCAGTACACGACCCGCATCGCACTTCAGCACGCGCTGCGGGTAACGCTGTATGATTTCGTAATTGTGCGTGGCCATCAGCACGGCCGTTCCCTGGTTGTTTATCTCCTGGAAGAGTTTCATGATACCGTCTGCCACTGCAGGGTCAAGGTTACCGGTCGGCTCGTCAGCAAAAAGGATGACAGGCTCGTTGAGCAGGGCGCGAGCCACCACCACGCGCTGCTGTTCCCCGCCTGAAAGCTGGTGCGGCATCTTGTTGGCCGCAGCATCCAGCCCCACCCGCATCAACACCTCAGAGATACGCTGCTTCCGCTTTGATTTATCGCTCCAGCCGGTTGCCTTCAACACGAAGGCCAGGTTTTCTGCCACCGTTCGATCGAAAAGCAACTGAAAATCCTGAAAAATAATGCCTACTTTCCGGCGCAGGAACGGGATCTGCTTTCTACGCAACTTGCCTAGCTGAAATTCAGCCACAGCGGCGTTTCCGGTCTGCAGGGGCAAATCAGCATATAGGGTTTTCAGCAGCGAGCTTTTACCGCTTCCTGTGCGCCCTACCAAGTACACAAACTCACCTTTCTCCACATCAAAATTCACGTTGCTCAGGATAGTGCTTACGTCTTGGAAGATAGTGACATCGCGCAGCGAAACCACCGGTGAAGAGGAAAAACTCATACGTACTCCTTAAATATCTAATTTCTGTAGTTTACCGAACTCAAGCGAGTCGATCAGGGCGGCCAGCGCTTCTTCCTTTCCTTCCAACCCGTAGCGGTCGAGGTTCTTGAGCGGACGGTCGGCCCTAAAGTAGGCAATCAGCACAAAATTCTCATCTCGGAGCTGAATGTAGTCCGGAATTTTGGCTTTGCCTTTAACTTTGATGATATACATCTGTATCTTTTACGAACCAAGGGTGACGCACCGTAAACCAGCCAAACGGACATTTATTCCGGTCAGGCTAGACAAAAGAAGGTGCGCATGCTGCAATTATTTATTTCCTTTCGCGTGATCTGCCAGGAACTTCTCCAGCCCAATGTCTGTAAGCGGGTGTTTTAGCAATCCGGTGATCACGTTCAGCGGGCAAGTTACCACATCAGCTCCCACCTCTGCGCACTGCACCAGGTGCATCACATGGCGAACAGAGGCTGCCAATACCTGCGTCTGGTACCCGTAGTTGCCGTAAATCTGCACAATCTGATCGATCAACTGCATTCCATCCGTTGAGACATCATCCAGCCGCCCTACAAACGGAGAAACATACGTTGCCCCCGCCTTAGCAGCTAGTATAGCCTGACCTGCAGAAAATACCAGCGTACAGTTAGTCTTGATGCCCTTCTCGCTGAAATAGCGTATTGCCTTTACGCCATCGCGTACCATCGGAACCTTCACCACGATATTTGGGTGCAACTCTGCCAGGAACTCGCCTTCTCGTACAATACCATCAAAGTCGGTGGCAATTACTTCCGCGCTGATGTCGCCATCCACGATCTCGCAGATTTTCTTGTAATGGGCAATGATGTTATCGTGTCCCGTGATGCCTTCCTTCGCCATCAACGAAGGGTTAGTCGTAACGCCGTCTAACACGCCCAGGTCGTGGGCCTCCCGGATTTCGTCTAAGTTGGCTGTATCGATAAAGAATTTCATAGTTACAGATGCTTATAGTTATACATACAAAGCTAAAGCATTAATCCAGAATCCGGAAGGAAATGTGAGAAATTTGCGGGCTGCGGAAGCGTTGAGGGAGGGGCAAAAAAAATAGCAAGCCGAACATCGCGCCGCTTCAACCGCCTACCCTTGCTACCTTCCGGTCCTGGGGGAGTTCAGCGGGAGCTGGCCGTGCCGGCTTGCCGATACAAAAGTACGAAGAATAATCCCAAGTGCAAGCCCAAAGCAGAAAAAATAATCCTCAGGGGCCATTAGAAGACCGATCCTGCTGAAGGTGAAAGGATTAAATTTTGATCATCCATATCAGAAAGAGCAGGATCTCGGGTGAGCCCGGTGCCCCTTGGCCTTCCCCTGAATTAAGCGCACGCCATCGCTTAGTTTTCATCACTGGCTCCTTCTATCCGGAAAGGGAGCCCACAATGCATCTACATGATTACGCTAGTTGAAGTATAAGCTTTATAGATACTAATAGCATCCGCAAAAGTAGCCCCCAGTGAGCTGTACCCACTAACTCAAAACAGGCGTTTTGGCGAGTCCAGAGGAGGGGAATTGCACGGCAGACAATGATCCTGCCCTTTACAAGGGAGTTCGGTTCAAGCTCCGTCAGCTCTGGCTATCGAACCAGATCCCAGTCCTTGGGTTGAGCGCCTTGTGAGATTCCGGTGCCCTGAAAGGGCAGCCCGAGGCACGAGGGCAGGAAGGGAACACAGCGCGATGCCCTTATCGAGGGCCCCTACCCCCAGGACGAGCCCTCCCTGGCTTGAGGGAGCCAAAGACAGAGTTGAAACAAGTAGGTTATTAAGGCCGTGGGTGAACGGAAGCTAGTAAGGGCGGCTATGTGTCCAGTTGCAGGAAGCAGCAGCACAGGCATAAGCGGACGCTTGCGCCAAGGAAAGCGAAGGAAGTATAAAGCGAAGCCTAAGTATAAGCATAAAACACAAAAGCTTAGTCCTGAAGCCTCGATTCAAAGAAATAAAGCTCATGTAGATGTTTACTCCCCCCTCCCACTCCGGAAAACATACCCGAAGAGAGTAAACATCAAAATAAATTGCCTTATACCCCCAAACTACCTTACCTTTGCGCATGCCAGAAAAAATTCTCATCCTCGATTTTGGTTCGCAGTACACCCAGCTAATTGCCAGAAGGGTTCGCGAGCTTAACGTTTACTGCGAGATTCATCCGTACAACCATGTGCCGGAGATCACAGACGAAGTAAAAGGCGTTATCCTGTCGGGCAGCCCCTGCTCGGTACGCGATGCCGAACATCCCACCATCAATTTAGAGCAGTTCCTGGGCAAACTACCAGTTTTAGGTGTTTGCTACGGCGCGCAGCTCATTGCCCACGAGCAGGGCGGAGAGGTAACCCCTTCCACCATACGGGAGTACGGCCGTGCCCGACTGAGCGAACTGCACAACCACGACCGCCTGCTGAAAGAACTGACGCTGGGCTCTGTGGTATGGATGTCGCACGGCGACACTATCAAGGAAGTGCCGGCTAATTTTGAGGTAATCGCCAGCACCGACAGCGTGCGCGTGGCCGCTTATAAGCTAAAAGACCAGGAAACGTACGGTATCCAGTTCCACCCGGAGGTAACGCATTCAGAGGAAGGTAAAGCCCTGCTTCGTAACTTCGTGGTGCATATCTGCGGTTGCCAGCAGGACTGGACATCGGAGCAGTTTATTGACTCCACCGTGGCCGAGCTGCAAGCGCAACTAGGCAGCGATAAAGTCGTGCTTGGCCTATCTGGCGGGGTAGACTCGAGCGTGGCTGCCATGCTTATCCACCAGGCCATCGGCAAGAACCTGTACTGTATATTTGTAGACAACGGACTGCTTCGTAAGAACGAGTTTGAAACCGTGCTGGACTCTTACAAGCACATGGGCCTGAACGTAAAAGGCGTAGACGCAAAGGAGAAGTTTTATAGTGCCCTTGCCGGACTGACTGACCCGGAGCAAAAGCGCAAGGCGATTGGCCGCGTTTTCATAGAGGTATTTGATGAGGAGGCGCACAAAATTGAGGATGTGAAGTGGCTGGCGCAGGGCACCATTTACCCGGACGTGATCGAGTCGGTGAGCGTGAAGGGGCCGTCTGCCACCATTAAATCGCACCACAACGTGGGCGGTTTGCCAGACTTTATGAAGCTGAAGGTAGTGGAGCCACTGAAAACACTATTTAAGGACGAGGTTCGTTTGGTAGGTAAAGCCCTGCACATCGACGACATCATCATTGGCCGCCACCCGTTCCCGGGCCCAGGCCTGGCCATCCGTATACTCGGCGACATCACGCCGGAGAAAGTACACGTGTTGCAGCAGGTAGACCATATCTTTATCAGCAACCTGAAGAAATCCGGTTTGTACGATGAAGTATGGCAGGCAGGCGCGATCCTGACACCGGTGCAATCGGTAGGCGTAATGGGTGATGAGCGTACCTACGAGAACGTGGTGGCCTTACGCGCCGTAACCAGCGTGGACGGCATGACCGCTGACTGGAGTCGACTGCCATACGAGTTCCTGGCCGATGTGTCGAACGAGATCATTAACAAAGTAAAAGGCGTCAACCGAGTTGTATACGATATCAGCTCTAAGCCACCGGCCACTATTGAGTGGGAATAATTTTTGATACATGAATAAGAAGACAAAGGATAAAGGACTTTTTGGAACAGCCAAGGTCTTTTGTCCTTTGTCTTTTGTCCGTTAATAAGATTGATTGCATGAAAAGAAGCTTCCGTAAGAAAATAGCAGGCTTTGCGCTACTTAGCACCCTGGCATTGCCTGCCATGGCCCAAACGCAGGATGCGGCCACGACTTATAGCAACGGCAAGGTGCTGCTACAGCAGCAGCGCTACGACATGGCTATGGCAGAGCTGAAACCGCTAACTGCCCAAAATGGCACCTATGCCCCGGAGGCTTCTTACCTATACGCCCTCGCTGCCCTTAAATCCGGGAAAACAGAAGAGGCATACCAGATGCTGCTGCAGTTGCAGAACCAGCACCCAAGCTGGGGTGGCATGGCCGATGCCGATTACCTGCTGGCCAACGTGCTTTTTGAGCAGAGCGAGTATGAGCGCGCCCTGAGCAAATTGCAGGAGTTGCAGGGAACACCTTTGGCAAGCGACGCGGAAGGTCTGAAAAGGTATTACCTGACCCGCCTGAACGACCGACCGAAGTATGAGCAGCTGATGCGCCGCTTCGGCTCCGACAGAACCGTGGCACAGACTTTTGCCGATAAACTGGTTGGGGGCTGGTACCGCCCGGAAGACCGTAAGCTGCTGGAGAGCCTGGTGCAGGAGTTTAAGCTGGACCGCAACCGCTACCTGAGTAAGGATGCCCTTAAAACAAAGGGCCTGGATGTGGCCGTCTTGTTCCCGTTTCAACTGAAGCAAGATTATGCCACCACCGCCCGAAAAAGCCAGTTTATTACCGATATGTACGCCGGTATGCTACTGGCGCAGGACTCGCTGCAACAGCAGGGAATCCATATTAACCTTTATACATACGACGCGGGTGCCGACACCACCACGGTAAAGCGGGTGCTGAATACCCCGGAGATGAAGAGCATGGACTTGATCATCGGCCCGGTTTACAAGTCCACGGCCAAGGTAGCTGCCCGCTTTGGTGCGCAGAATAACATCAATGTAATCAACCCGCTTACGCAGGACCTGGACATGGCGGCCGGGAACGACAATGTATTTCTGTTTGAGTCTTCGGTGGCCACACAGGCCCGACAGGCGGCCACCTATGCTTTCCAAAACTTTTCCCCGAAGACAGCGGTTATTCTATACGATAACACCAAAGAAGACACCACCTTTGCCAACCATTACCGCCGGCAGTTCCAGCAACTAGGCGGCAAGATAAAGGTGTTCAAGAAGATTAACTCTGCCGAGGCTTCCGCCACGGCCACAACCTTTCGGGGGTTAAACCTGGAAAACGTGGGGCACATGGCTGTTTTCTCCGATAAGATGACCGCTGCCATGAACGCTACCAGCCTGGTGCAGAGCAAGGCGCCGGAACTGCCGCTTGTTACTTACGACAAATGGCTGGACATCAACCAGATTACCCTGCAGCAGCTAGATCACCTGCAAGTATACTTCATCAGCCCCAAGTACATAAACAAGCTGAGCCCCGTGAACAAGAGCTTTCGGGAGAAGTTCGCCAGCAAGTATAACATGCCGCCATCGCAGTATGCGTATACCGGATACGAGCTGCTGTTCTACTTTGGACAGCTCATGCAGCAGTACGGGCCGCAGTTTAACGGCCAGTTGGCCGCAGCAGGCATTAAACCAGGGGTGTTCTTCAACGGCATAGGCTACATCGACCAAAGCCAGCGCCGGCAGTTGCAACCCGATAACCAGTATGTCCCTATACTAAAGCTGGAGAACCTGGAACTGACCGTGGTAAATCCTGCACTCTAATTTTAGATCATCCATCAAGACTGACTATACTTATGATACACGCACCTATTAGCGAAGAGCTATTCCAAAGGGCTCAGCGTTCTATACCAGGCGGAGTGAACTCCCCTGTCCGTGCCTTCAGGGCCGTAGGAGGAAATCCGCGTTTTATGGTTTCGGCTAAAGGCCCCTACATGTTCGACGAGGACGGAAACCAGTACCTGGACCTGATCAACTCCTGGGGCCCGATGATCCTGGGGCATGCGGCAGATGTGGTGAACGAAGCCGTAATAAAGGCCATACCGAACTCCCTCTCTTTTGGTGCCCCTACCCGTAAGGAGGTAGAGATTGCAGAGCTGATCATCAGCATGATGCCAAGTATAGAGAAGGTGCGCATGGTAAACTCGGGCACCGAGGCCACCATGTCGGCCATTCGTGTGGCGCGTGGCTATACCGGCCGCGACAAGATCATTAAGTTTGAGGGGTGCTACCACGGCCACGGCGACTCGTTCCTGATCTCCGCGGGCAGCGGCGCCATTACGCTTGGCGTGCCAGACAGCCCCGGCGTAACCAAAGGCACGGCCAACGACACCCTTACGGCCCCATTCAACAACCTGGAGGCTGTGCAAACGCTGGTGGATGCAAACCGTGGGCAGGTGGCTGCAATCATCCTGGAGCCGGTGGCAGGCAACATGGGCCTGGTAACCCCGGCAGCAGGCTTTTTGCAAGGCCTGCGCACCCTGTGCGACAAAGAGGGCATTGTCCTGATCTTCGATGAAGTGATGACAGGATTCAGGCTCTCGGCAGGTGGGGCGCAGCAGCTCTACGGCGTGACCCCGGACATGAGCACCATGGGCAAAATCATTGGCGGCGGCATGCCAGTAGGTGCCTATGGCGGCAAAAAGGAGATCATGGACTTTGTGGCACCGGCAGGCCCGGTTTACCAGGCCGGCACGCTCTCGGGCAACCCCATCGCCATGGCGGCGGGTATGGCCATGCTCACGTACCTGAAGGAGCACCCGGAAGTGTACACGCAGCTGGAGAGCACCACATCCCGCATGGTAGAAGGCATGCAGCAGAACCTGCAGAAGCTAGGCGTCAACTACACGATCAACGGCGTGGGTTCTATGTTCAGCATCTTCTTTACCGATAAGCCTGTATACGACTTCGAGACAGCCAAAACATCCGACACGGCCTTGTTTGGGCGCTACTTCAATGCCATGCTGCAGCGCGGTGTATACCTGGCCCCTTCGCAGTACGAGACCCTGTTTGTGTCTGCCGCCATCACGGATGCCATGGTGGAGCAGTACGTGCAGGCTAGCTACGAATCTTTGCAGGAGGCGCTAGAGGCTTAGCCTTCTCCATAGCTACACAAAAGCGGCAGCACCGGTTGAATGGTGCTGCCGCTTTTGCTTTATATTGTTTGATACATAAAGCGCTTCTGTTTACTTTTACGTTTCTAAATACCCACCAACATGATTTTATCAGACAAACAGATACTGGAGGAAATAGATAAGGGCACCATTCTGGTGGAGCCTTTCGACCGCTCCTGCCTTGGCACCAACTCTTACGACGTACACCTGGGCCGCTATCTGGCTCGGTACAAAGACGAGGTGCTGGATGCCCGTAAACACAACGAGATTGATGTATTTGAGATTCCGGAGGAGGGGTTTGTGCTGGAGCCGGGCAAGCTATACCTGGGCGTAACGCTGGAGTACACCGAAACGCACGCACACGTGCCTTTTCTGGAGGGTAAATCAAGCGTGGGGCGCTTGGGTATTGACATACACGCCACAGCGGGCAAAGGCGACGTAGGCTTCTGCAACACCTGGACACTGGAGATTTCCGTTTCGCAGAAAGTACGCGTTTATTATGGCATGCCGATTGGGCAGCTGATTTACTTTGAGGTGAAAGGTGGCATCGAGAACTACTACAACAAGAAGCAAAACGCCAAGTATAACCATCGCACTATCACGCCGGTTGAGTCTATGATGTGGATGAACGAGTGGTAAGTTAAACCGCTGAAAAACAGTAAAAAGCCCGCTTAATTTGTTTTAAGCGGGCTTTTTGGCATGGTATCTGCACTATTTTAGGTAGAAAAAATAATTACAGCAGCCGGAATTTTTTACCCATTTTGCCTCGTTGTAAGTATAACTATCACAAAATAAAACGAAGAAAGGAATAAGATTATGAAAAAGCTATTGGTAATGATTTGCATGGTGTTTGGATGTGTGTTCGCAGCGAAAGCTACAGGCGATAAATCGTCTAAGCTGAAAGCAGTAGCAGAGGCCAGAGCACAGCATTTATCAGACCAGATGATTAAGGATCTGCGTCTGAACAACTACCAGTCAAGGAAAATAAGAGAGATCAACCTGCAGGTTGCAGAGCAGGTAACTGCCATTGAGGCGCAGTATGCCAGCAATCAGCAGAAAGTGGAGGAGCTTTGCAAGAGCGTGTTCGCCGAGCGCGATATGCTGCTAGAGAATGTTCTAAGCACGGTACAGTATAACCACTATTTCGGTGACCGTAAAGTTTACCGTGCCGCCGACCAGAAATTTATGGCTAGCTTCGATAACCAGAATGCTGGTAGCGTTGCCGTAGCCGATAACAGTGCCGCCAACCAGGCGACTGTGAGTATCGATTAATTCTTCTTGCAAAGCTTTACCACTAGTATCAGACATACTTAAAAACAGCGAAGCCGCCTTAAGAAAAGGCGGCTTCGCTGTTTTTATACTTTATAGGAAGCTTACTTGATGGCTCCCGGGTCGTTCTTCAGGCGGTCCTGCTCCACATGCTCGTTCAGCTCCTGGCAAAGAGCGCGTATCTTCTGAGCCATTACCTGGTCGCTGGTAGCCGTTGCAATACTTTGCGCCATAGCTCCCATGGTGTCAATGTAAAAGTACTTCATCTCATCTACCGGCATATCCTTAGTCCAAAGGTCTATTTTCATCGTGCCAGCCTCATCCCGATCCCACAGAGAGATGTTGATGGCTTTGGCAAAGTGTATCTTCTCCCCTGCATCTGTGGCACGCCAGCTAATGGCTTCCGGCACGTGATTGTCATCCAGGGCAATGCTAAAGTATATTTCTGACTTCTTCATGAGTTCAATTTTAAACTTTATTGTATAGTGTTCTCGTAATATGGCTAAACATATGACAGCACAAAGTTACACGATGCGCTACGGAATTAAAACCCTCTTCTTCTTTTTTACCATCCTCACCCTTATCGGATGCGCTAAAATGCCAGTCACCTCTAAAAAGGGGCGGTTGCATACCATCGCTTTTTACAACACAGAAAAGCTTTACGATACCAAGGATGACCCTCAAACAAATGATGACCCGTACACCCCGAACGGGGAAATGAACTGGACACAGGAACGTTATGAGCTAAAATTAAAAAACATTGCCACCGTTATAGCCGGCATTGGCGGCGATAACGGCCCCGCCATTATAGGGCTGGCCGAGGTCGAGAACCGACAGGTGCTGGAGGACCTGATCAATACCCCTCCTCTACGCAAGCTGGGCTACAAGATCATACACCAGGACATGAAGGACGAGCAGGGGCTAGACATTGCCCTGCTCTACAAACCCAAGGTGTTCAAGCCAACTGCCACCGATTACATAAAGATCGATTTTAAGGAGCGGAACTACTCCTCCCGTGACATCCTACAGGTGAAGGGGGAACTGCAGGGCGAGTTGGTTACGCTCTACGTCAACCACTGGCCCCCGCGCGGCAGGTCCCGCCGTGGAAGGCAAGATGAGAGCCGCCTACAGGCCGCCGCAGCCACCCTACGCCAGGCAATAGACAAGCAGCAGAAAGCCGACCCAAACGTAAGGATCATTGCCATCGGGGACTACGATGCCGAACCACGCTCGGCGGTGATGCAGCAGACGCTCAAGGCAACGGGCAGGCCTAACCCTGCCTACCAGGAGGAACTCTTCAACACGCATTATATTTCATTTGTAAACGGGCTGGGCAGCTACGTCTACCGGGGCGACTTCCAGATGCTGGACCAGGTGCTCGTTTCCAAATCGCTTATTGACCCAAAAGAGGGCCTGGAATACGTGCGGGGCTCGGCCAAGATTTATGACCCGGTAACGATAAAGTATACCCTGGGCAAGTTCAAAGAAGCGCCCAAAAGCACGTTTAGTGGCAGGAGTTACTTAGGAGGCTACTCCGACCATTTTCCGGTGTTTATACAGGTAAGGCGGGTGCGGTAAGCTTAACACTGCTAGCCAGCTACCGTGCTTCATGCTTTATGATCAGGATGAAACAAAAAAGGCGAACCGTTGCAGTTCGCCTTTCCCATATCAATAAGTATACTTTTGCTACACGTAGTTGTTCAGCATTACCGGCATCACCAACATGAGCACATCCTCAGCCTCCTCGTTTACGATTGGCATCAGCAGTCCTGCACGGTTCGGCGTAGACAGCTCAAACGTAATCTCGTCAGAGTCAATGTTGTTGAGCATCTCCATCAGGAACTTGGCATTGAAACCGATCTCCATGTCCTCCCCATCATACTGGCAGGTCAGGCGCTCGTTCGCCTCGTTCGAGAAATCCAGGTCCTCAGCCGATACCTGCAGCTCAGAGCCAGAGAGTTTCAGGCGGATCTGGTGTGTGGTTTTATTGGAGTAGATAGAGATACGCTTTACAGAGCTCAGCAGGTCCGCACGGTCGATTACCAGTTTGTTTGGGTTCTGCACCGGAATCACGTTCTCATAATCCGGATAGCGCTCGTCAATCAGGCGGCAAATCATGCGGATGTTGTCGAAGCTAAAGAAGGCGTTGGACTGGTTGAACTCCATACGCACGGCCGTTGCCTCCGATGGCAGCGTAGACTTCAGCAGCGTGAAGGCTTTGCGCGGCACGATGATGGATGCCTCCTGGTCCGTGCCTACGTCTGTGCGGCGGTAGCGCAGCAAACGGTGCCCGTCAGTCGCCACAAACGTTACGCTCTCACTGCGCAACTGCACAAAAATACCTGTCATGGCTGGGCGAAGCTCATCGTTACTAACCGCGAATATGGTTTTGTTGATCGCCCGGGCCATCACGTTAGATGGTATCTCTATGGCGTTTCCGCCCTGCACCACCGGCACGCGCGGGAAGTCCGTAGCGTTCTCGCCGGATAGCTTGTAGCGTCCGTTGGAGGAGCTGATCTCGATGGTATACGTTTCTTCGTCAATCGTGAAAGTAACCGGCTGGTCTGGCAGGTTTTTCAGCGTCTCCAGCAAGATTTTGGCGGGAGCAGCGATACGGCCGTTCTCCTTTGCCTCCACCGGCAACTCCGTGATCATGGAAGTCTCCAGGTCGCTGGCTGTGATGGTAAGCTTGCTGTTGTTTATCTCGAACAGGAAGTTCTCTAGGATGGGGACAACCGGATTGTTGGTTACCACACCGTTTATGCTGGATAGCTGCTTCAGAAGAGCAGAGGAAGAGACGATGAATTTCATTATGTATACCTATAATGTTATTTAGGCAAAGTTAAAAATATTTCGTTTTTCTCCTAAGCCTTTTGCCTCTCGTTTTTCGCGGCAGGCTGTGTTAGAAGCAGATAATTTTAAAAGCGCTCGTACTTGCGCTTGCGCAGGTAATATCGCACCACACCAAACAGCCCCAGCACCACGATCGGGGCGACCAGGTTAAGCAACTGCCAATAAGTTTTCTCCTCCCGCACACGCACTCTGTCGAGCGGACGCAGGGCAATTTCCTTGCTCCGGACATTGATCAACCCTTCGGCATCCAGCAGGTAATGAATCGTGTTCATGGCCAGTTCTTTGTTAGCGAAAGTGATGTTGTTAAACCTGTCGAAGCCTAGCTCATAAGCCTGCCCCGTACGTGGGTTCACATCATTGCGCACCAGGTCGCCATCCGAGAAAACGGCAATTTTAGTCTCTACCCCCTGCTCCTGCACTTTGGTGTTCTGCACGCCGGCCGGTGCCCTGCGGTTGCGGAAAAGCGACGTGAATTTACCCTCCAGCAGATAGCCAACTGGCTGCTGGCCCGCCTGGTACTGCTGCGGGTTCACCTCCATGCGCGCCTCCTCCAGCGTAAGGGGTACCGGCGCCTCAAGCACACGGGAGTAGGTGGAGGTATACAGCAGCGGTGTTTTCCGGATGCCGTCGGCCTTCACAGTGTCCATTGTACTGACAAACTTGGAGTACACCGCATCCAGGTTGCGTGTAATCGGGTGCTTGGCGAAATTATTGAGGAGCGGGTAAAAGCGCCAGTTCACCATCTCTGTCTGCGGCCTGTCGCCCATGTAGCCGGTCACCAGTGGGATGAAGCCGGAGTTCAGGTCCATAATCAGGTTCGCGTTCAGTCGTACTCCGTAGCGGAACAGCAGGTCGTCGAGGTTCAGATTGTAAGGCATGGCAAAGGTCCCTCCTGCCCCCACGCTGTCCATGTTGGCGTTCATAGGGTCCACAAAGAACACCGCCTTGCCGCCCTTCATGATGAACTGGTCTAGCTTATACTTGTCCGCCTCACTGAAAGCGCTCGTAGGTTTGGCCACGATAATCAGGTCGAGGCGCTCCAGCGATGGGATTTGGGCCAAGTCGCCGCGGGCCACGCGGTAGTACTCCTGCAGCGAACCGATCAGGTCGGCCACCTGCAGCTGCTCCAACTCCCCTTGCCCCTCCATGTAGCCGATGATCTTGCCGCCCTGGAACGCCAGTTTGCGAATAGCCGCTGCCAGCTCGTACTCCACCCCCTCCACCGACTGGTTCAGGCGCTCATCCGGCGAGGCCGCCAGGTTGCCCTTCAGCAGGTTTACGGCAGCTTCCTTGCCGTTATACTTTACCACTGCCCCTGGAAACACCAGGCGCTCCACCTGCTTGCCCTCTTCGGTGGCCCGCAGGTTGGTAGGCATGATGCCTTTCTTGGCCAGGGAAGTATAAAACTCATTCCGCTGCTCCTCATCGCTGATCTCTGTTGGGTCGATAAAGTTATAGCGCAGGTTGCCGTCAGCGTAGATGCGGAACTCATCCAGTGTTTCGCGCACCGACTGCTGCAGGCGCTTGAAACCTGCCGGGAAATCCCCCTCCAGGTACACGTCTACCACTACCTCCTGCTGCAGGTCGCCCAGCATCTGCTTGGTAACCGGGGCAATGGTATAGCGTTTGTCCTCGGTCAGGTCGAGGCGGAAGAAATAGTTGGCCGCCAGTAGGTTCAGTAGGATGATTCCGGCCACCGAGGCCAGGAACACCAGGATATCGCTGCCGCGCCTGCTCTTGTTCTGCTCCGTTACCATTTTCTGCTCCTCAATACAAGTTTAGTGGCCAACACCATGATAGCGATCACGCTCAGGAAGTATAACACGTCCCGCGAATCGACCAAGCCCTTGCTGATGGAGGCATAGTGGTATGAGATACCCAACTGGCTAATAAAGTAGCTGTAGCCGCCCCATACCGGTATGGAGGCAATCAGGTCAAAGCCCGTGTAGATGATGTAGCACAGGAAAACCGCGATCACGAAGGAGATGATCTGGTTGTCGGAAATAGCGGAGGCAAAAACGCCGATAGCCGCAAACACGCCGGCCAGAAAGATAAGCCCTAAATAGGAACCCACCACCGCGGCAGAGTCTACGTTGCCCTGCGGGTTACCCAGTTCATAAACCGAATAGTAGTACAGCAGTGTTGGCAGCAGCGCAAACAGCGCCAAAAGCAGCGCCGCAAAATATTTTCCAAGTATAAGCTGCAGGTCGGTGATGGGCTTGGTGAGCAGCAGCTCAATAGTGCCTTCCCGCTTCTCCTCTGCAAAGGTGCGCATGGTAATTGCCGGAATCAGGAAGAGGAACACAAAGGGCGCCATGGCGAAGAGCGTCTGCATATCGGCAAAGCCATACTCCAACACGCTGCTCTCCGGGAATACCCACATAAACATACCGATGGCCACCAGAAACACCGCGATCACTATATAGGCGATGAGCGAGTTAAGGAAGCCGTTAAACTCTTTTTTTAAGATTGCTAGCATTAATCTTTCTGAACTGTGAATGCTGTGTGATGTATGGGAATGGTTGTGAGATGGATTGCTTCTGGACAGGAATCAGTTCTCCCGCGTAAGCTGCTGGAAGACCTGCTCCAGGGAGCTTTCCTCCTGCTTGAGGCCCACCAGCGGCCAGTTGCGCTCGGCAGCCAGCCTAAAAACATTGGAGCGAACATCAGCCTCTTTGCTGGAGGTGATGCGGTAGGTGTGGCTCTGACTCAGCTCTACCTGCAGCACACCGGGTATACTTTGCAGCGCCTCTATCTCCACCGGTGCCTCAAACTCCACGAGCGTCACCTTCTCGTCCCTTCCCCCCTTTTGCAAGCTGGCTACATCGCTGTTCGCCACCAGTTTTCCCCGGTTAATGATGACCACACGGTCGCAGATGGCGGTTACCTCCTGCATGATGTGGGTGGAGAAAATCACGGTTTTGTTCTGCCCGATCTGCTTGATGAGCGAGCGGATCTCCACGATCTGGTTCGGATCGAGGCCGGTGGTCGGCTCATCCAGAATCAGCACCTGCGGGTCGTGCACCAGGGCCTGTGCCAGCCCCACCCGCTGGCGGTAGCCTTTGGATAAAGCCCCGATCTTCTTGCCCTGCTCCAGCGTGAGGCCGCACAGCTCCACCATCTCCTGCACCCGTGCTCGGCCAAGCTTCCCTTTCAAGCCGTAAACAGAAGCCACAAACTGCAGGTACTCATGCACATACATATCCAGGTAGAGCGGGTTGTGCTCCGGCAGGTAGCCTACGTTGCGGCGAACGGCGATCGGGTCCTGCACCACGTCGTGGCCAGCCACCAGCACCGTTCCGGCAGAAGGAGGCAGGTAGCAGGTCGCAATTTTCATGGTCGTGGATTTTCCGGCTCCGTTCGGGCCCAGAAACCCCAGGATCTGCCCCTGCTCCACCGTGAAGGAAATATCATCCACGGCCCGCTGGGCGCCATAAATCTTGGTAAGGTTCTTTACTTCTACAGACAATTGCGTGGTCCTTTATACTTTGTTTCTGATCAGCCGCAGGGCTAACACATGCCTGCGGCCGCAAAAATAACTGATAGGAATGCAACAAAGTATAGCAAACTCAGAAATTACAGCAAACTTATGCCAGCTGCCGTAACTGCTGCTACTTCTGCTGCTTTCCCTTCGGCATCAGCGGGCGCACCTCAATGTCCACGTGGTGGTAGTTTGGGTGCGACTCCAGCGCATGCATGATGGTCGAGGCGATATCCTCTGGCCGCATCATGTTCTCGTTCACCGTCACACTCTCGATGCTGTCAAAAAAATTGGTTTGTACAGAGCCCGGGTAGATGCAGGTAACCTTGATGCCATAGTTGCGCACCTCCTTGTAGAGCGAGTGCGAAATGCCGCGCACTGCATGCTTGGTGCCGCAGTAGCCCGCCATTTGCTCAATGCCAGTGGTGCCGGCAATCGAGGAGATGTTGATGATGTGCCCTTCCTCCAGCTCCTTCATGCCTGGCAGTACCAACCGCGTGCAGTAGAAAATGCCGTTCACATTGGTTTCGAACATCAGGTGCCAATCATCCAGGCTCATATCCTCCAGCAAACCCGCTAACCCAAGTCCGGCATTGTTCACCAGCACCTGCACATGCGTGCCCAAATGGGCTATCGTCTGGTCAAATGCCGTCTGCACCGACTCACTATAGCGCACATCGCACTCGAAAAAATGGAAGTTCTCATGCTTCAGGTCCGGCGCGGTGCGTCCCCAACCCGCCACGATGGCCCCTTTCTCCAGCAGTGCCTTCACCGTGGCCAGGCCAATGCCTTTGCTCACGCCGGTAACTACCGCTACTTTACCTTCTAAATTCATAGTTTTATGGCTTATTTGTGGTTGTGCAAATGTGTGTATCAGGATTTAAGGGATTAGAAAGGAAAAGCAATCTTCATGTTGAGACTCTTATGCTTTCCATCTCCTTAACTTTCTAACTTTATAGATCTCCCAGCTGCGGCCTGATGAGGAGTTCCTCTACCACGCTGTTCTCTGATAACGTATAGGCACCCCAAACCGACATAGCCACGTCCTGCGGTTTCATGAAGCGCTCCGGCGGCAGGTCTACCCCCTCCCAGCTGGCGGTAAGGGTTGCCCCCGGCAGGATAGCCGTCACGCGCACACGGTGCTCCTTCAGCTCCTCGCGCAGCACCTTGGTCATGCCATACATGGCAAACTTAGAGATGCAATAGGAGCCACCGTTGGTGTAGGCCGTTATACTTGCCGTGGAGCACATGTTAAAGATATGGCCACTGCGGCGCGCGATCATCCCGTGCACGAAAGCCCGCGTGATGTAATAGGCGCTGTAGAGGTTGGTGTTGATCATGAAAGGCAGTGCCTCCTCGTCTTCTTCCGTTACCTTGCCCGGTATAAACAGGCCGCTGTTGTTCACCAGCACATCCACCTGAACGCCCAGCCCCTGCACATAAGTTATAAACCGCTTCAGGGAGTCGCGGTCGCTCAGGTCTGCCTCCTGGTAAAAGACCTTCGAAAAAGTATAGTTCTGCTCTATCTCTAGCTTCAGCTTTTGCAACTCTTTCTCATTCCTGGAGCAGGTGATGATGTGGAAGCCCTCCTTAGCGAACTGCTCAATAATGGCCCTGCCGATGCCCTTTGTGCCACCTGTCACCAAAATATATCTATGCATGGGATGCTCAGTTTTGTATGTTTTTCAATTTTATCCGTAATATAGTTATTTAACAGTATTTTTGCTTAAAAACGCGTAGTTTACCCTGTTTCAAACCCTGAGCACCGCAAAATGTTGCAAAATTTCGGAAAGTACCTTCTCTTCATGAAGAGCCTCGTCATCCGGGGAGAATCGCCCAGAATCTTGTTTAAGCGCACCATGGATGAGGCTATACTTATCGGTATTAACTCAATTTTCATCGTTGCCCTTGTTTCCACGTTCATCGGTGCAGTGTCTACTGTGCAGGTGTCTTACAACATGGTGAATGCCCTTATTCCGCGCTCTACCATCGGTTTTATTGTCCGGGAGATGGTGATCCTGGAACTGGCCCCCACCATCACGTCCATCGTGCTGGCAGGCAAAGTCGGCTCCAGTATAGCGGGCGGTCTGGGCACCATGCAGATCACTGAGCAGGTGGATGCGCTGGAGGTGATGGGTATCAACTCGATTTCCTATCTGGTGTTGCCTAAAATACTGGCCGCCCTTTTGGTCTTCCCGCTGCTGGTGATCATCGCCATGTTCCTGGGGCTGTTAGGAGGCTATATTGCCGGCACCGTGACCGGTGAGCTCACAGCACAGGAATATATCTCCGGTATCCGCATCGACTTTATACCTTATAACATCGCGTTTGCGCTCATAAAGTCAGTAATATTCGCTTTCCTGATCTCCTCCATCGCTTCTTTTAGAGGGTACTATACCTCAGGCGGCGCGCTGGAGGTAGGGGCAGCCAGCACGACGGCCGTTACACACAGCGTTATCGCCGTGCTGATTGCCGACTTCTTCAGTGCCCAGCTTTTGCTTTGATACGTTAAACCTTACAGGGGCAGCTGTGCAGCAAAGGCCACACTTCATACTTATTACAGATCATCCTTCATGATTGAGATACACAACATACACAAAAGCTTTAACGGCAAAACCGTACTGGATGGCATTAGCGGTGTTTTCCAGACCGGCAAAACCAACCTGCTGCTTGGCGCCAGCGGCACCGGCAAAAGCGTGCTGCTCAAGTGCATTGTGGGGCTCATCAAGCCGGACCTCGGCAGCGTTACCTTCGATGGCACTTACTTCACCAACAACAAGCTGGATATACGGCAGGAGATACGGCGCAAGATTGGCATGCTTTTCCAGGGTTCTGCCCTCTTCGACTCCATGACGGTGGAGGAAAACGTGGAGTTTCCGCTGAAGATGCTGACTGACATGCACAAGGATGAGCGCCTGGACCGCGTTAATTTCTGCCTGCAGCGAGTAGGCCTGGACGGAACCAACAAGAAAATGCCGTCGGAGCTGAGCGGGGGCATGAAAAAACGCGTAGGCATTGCCCGTGCCATTGCTCCGCAGTGTACGTACCTTTTCTGCGATGAACCGAACTCTGGCCTTGACCCCCTAACCGCCCTAAAGATAGACAGGCTGATAAAGGAAATAACCGAGGAGTACGACATCACAACGATTGTGGTGACGCACGACATGAACTCTGTGATTGAGATCGGCGACAACATCATGTTCCTGTACGAGGGCAAGAAACTGTGGGAAGGCACCAGCGACAACATATTGGACTCTGATGTACCGGAGCTGAACGAGTTTATCTTCGCAAACCGCCTGATGCGAGACGCCAAGAAAGTAGAAGAGGGAGAAGAGCGGAGCCAGGCAGAATAAGACGCCTCACTAAGTATAAAAAAGCGCCTCCTGCTATTGACAGGAGGCGCTTTTTTATACTTATATAACTGAATTTATACTTCTACAGCACGTAGAGCATACCGGCTACGGTTGCCGTCATCATACAGGCCAGTGAGGCGCCTAACAAGGCCAAAAAGCCCAGCTTCGACAAGTTACCCTGCTGGTTAGGCGCCATGCTTCCGATACCACCAATCTGGATGGCAATAGAACTAAAGTTAGAGAACCCGCAGAGCGCGTACGTCGACATGATCAGCGCCTTGTCTCCAAGCGTGCCCGCCGCCTTCATGTTGGCCAGGTCCAGGTAGGCCACAAACTCATTTACGGCTGTCTTCTGCCCAAGCAAGCTACCCACCTGCAGCGTATCCTGCCACGGCACTCCCATGATAAAGGCAAATATTCTAAAGATTTGACCCAGGATGTACTGGAACGAGAAGCCATTGAACTGCCCATTGGTGCTAGCTACCACAAAATCGTTTAGGCCGGTAACACCGCCAATTTTGATGAGAACATAGTTAAGCAGCGCGATGACAGCGATGAAGGCCAACAACATGCCGCCTACGTTGGCAGCCAGTTTCAGGCCGTCAGCAGCGCCGCGGCTCAGGGCATCCACCAGGTTCACGCCCAGCTGCTCCTCGTTCACCTCCAGTTCAGTATTAATTTTCTCCGGCTCTGTTTCCGGCACCAGGATCTTCGCCAGCACAATACCCGCCGGCGCGTTCATGATGGAGGCCGTCAGCAGGTGAGCCGCAAATACTGCCTGTTGTGCCGGGTCATCGCCGCCCAGGAAGGCCACATACGCCGCCAGAACACCTCCAGCCAGTGTTGCCATGCCACCCGTCATCAGGCACATAAGTTCCGACCGGGTCATGCGGGAAATAAACGGGCGCACCAGCAGCGGCGCCTCTGTCTGGCCCAGGAAGATGTTGCCTGCCGCCGACAAGCTCTCGGAACCTGACAGGCGCATGCCCTTCGACATAACCCAGGCAATGCCAAAAACGATCTTCTGGAGCACCCCCAGATAATAAAGGCCAGCTGAAACCGTGGAAAAGAAGATAATGGTCGGCAACACCGAGAAGGCGAAGATAAACCCAAGGCCACCATTATTGGAAGGATTTGCCAGGTTGCCGAACAGGAACTCGGCACCGGATTGAGAGAAACTGAGCAGTTTCACAAACAGCCTGCTCACAAAGGCAAAACCATCCGCTACTAAAGGCACCTGCGTCACCAGCACACCAAACAGAATTTGTAGGAACAAACCAAAACCTACCAGTTTCCAGTCGATGGCTTTTCTGTTTCTTGAGAAAAGGACAGCAATACCTACTAATACCAGCAGGCCGCCGGCACCTCTAAGAATATCGTACATCTATACTTGGTTGAAAGACAAAAACGGTCAAAATTAAGCCGAATATATTTCAAAACAAAAAGGTTCGGCACCACACGGCACCGAACCTTCTTAATTTATACTTCAGGTATATCAGTTTCGCTTATTCAGCTCATCTCGTATTTTGGCTGCTTTCTCGTAGTCCTCTTTTTCAAGGGCCTCGTTCAGCATTTTGTTCAGCTCATCCACAGAGGTTTGGCTCAACGACTCTTTCGTGCCGGAACTTGAGACAGAGGAGCTACTCTTGACAGACATTTCCTCGTTTTCATCCTCTTCCTCTTCCAGATCGCTCAGAATAATACCAGCCTCCGAAAGCACGCTCTCTACCGTATAAATAGGCACACCGAAGCGCAGCCCGATAGCAATGGCGTCGGA
Source organism: Pontibacter litorisediminis (assembly GCF_029360645.1). Lineage (GTDB taxonomy): Bacteria > Bacteroidota > Bacteroidia > Cytophagales > Hymenobacteraceae > Pontibacter > Pontibacter litorisediminis. The sequence continues at coordinate 626,428 of NZ_JARDUA010000001.1, forward strand.
AGGACGCGCATCCAACTCAAACTCTCGCTCGCCGTTGGTGCATATTATCTTGGAGTAGAAAACACCTTCCTTCAGGTCTGAGATCAGTATCTCTGTTACCCGCACGTCCAGCTCCTCGGCAAACGATTTAAACAAATCGTGCGTGAGCGGGCGGTTAGGGTTTATTTTCTCAATCTGTATCGCAATGGACTGCGCCTCAAACATGCCGATGATGATAGGCAGCCTTCTGTTCCCCTCTTTCTCCCCTAGCACCAACGCAAACGACCCCGTCTGCGACTGGCTGGAGGAAAGGCCGAGTATCTCTAACTGAATTTTATCCACAGTATCTTTCTTCTAAAGTCTATTTGTCTAAAGCTTTGGCAGCCTCAATTAGTTTAGGGACAACCTCGAACGCATCGCCCACAATGCCGTAGTCGGCGGCTTTGAAGAACGGTGCTTCCGGATCCTTATTAATAACGACAATCACTTTAGAAGAGTTAACCCCGGCCAAGTGCTGGATGGCACCCGAAATGCCGATGGCGATGTATAGGTTTGGGCTAACGGTGATCCCTGTCTGGCCCACGTGCTCGTGGTGCGGTCTCCAGTCCATATCCGAAACAGGCTTGGAGCAGGCAGTGGCCGCGCCAAGGGCTTTAGCCAGATCCTCCACCAGGTGCCAGTTCTCCGGGCCTTTAAGACCACGGCCTCCAGACACTACAACCTCCGCCTCTGGCAGCAGCACGCCTCCGTCCGTCTCCTGCATCACCGTCTCCTTAGGGGCAGCTGCGAAGTCAGCATCGGTCAGCTCTGCCGAGAATTTCTCTATCGTGGCAGCGTTGCCGGCATTATGGTTCACCTCAAAAGAGTTTTTCTTCACTGCGATGATCTTCACAGCAGCCGCCAGGTTCACATCGGCAAATGCTTTGCCGGAGAACACACCGCGCGTCACCACAAACTGGCCGCCGTCGGTCTTAGGCAGCGACGTTACGTTAGTGGCCAGCGAGCCGTTCAGGCGAACCGCCAGCTTGGCGCCCACCGCGGCACCAATGTTCGAGTTAGAGAACACCAGCACTTTGGCGTCTTCCTGCTGTGCCGCTTTGGCAATTACCTTTACATAGGCATCGGCCACAAACTGCTTCAGGCGGTCGTCCGCGTCGTACAGCACTTTGCTGATGCCCTGCTCGCCCAGTTTGGCCAGCGCCTCTTCGTGCACCTCGCCAATGGCAACGGCAGTGGCAGAGGTGCCGAGCTGTTGCGCTACCTGGCTTCCGTAGGATGCAGCCTCCAGTGAGGACTTTTTGATCTCTCCGTTAAGACCTTCTACAAATACTAATACAGACATGGTTATAGTACTTTAGCTTCGTTTCTCAATAATGTTATCAGTTCTCCGGCATTCTCCGGGTCGATCATCTTCACGCCGCCCTTTTTCTCAGGCTTGCTGAAGTTCACGTATTCGGCCTTGGCCTCTGCGCCAACCGGCTCCTTCACGGCCAACGGCTTGGTACGGGCCGTCATGATGCCGCGCATGTTCGGGATGCGGGGCTCAGACATAGGCTGCTGTGCGCTGGCAACAAACGGCAGCTTCACCTCTACCACTTCCTTGCCTCCCTCTATCTCGCGCTCCAGGCGGGCAGTGGAGTCATCCACCATATCCAACTTAAAGGCAGGTACCACCGATGGGATGCCCAGCAGCTCGCCTACCATACCATGCACCTGAGAGCCGTTGAAGTCGATCGACTCTTTGCCCATCAGAATCATGTCATAGCTATTTTCCTTGGCCACGGCAGCGATCTGCTGCGCCACAAAGAAAGCGTCCACCGGTTTTGCGTTTACGCGGATGGCATCGTCAGCGCCAATGGCCAGCGCCTTGCGGATGTTTGGCTCAGCGTCGGCCTCGCCTACGTTCAATACTGTTACAGTGCCGCCTTTCGCCTCTTTCAGCTCTATGGCGCGGGTCAGTGCGTACTCATCCCATGGGTTGATGACATACTGCACCCCGTTTTTGTCAAATTCTTTGTTATCAGCCGTAAAATTTATCTTGGATGTGGTATCCGGTACGTTACTGATGCAAACTAATATTTTCATGGTTAGAAATGTTAGCTTTTAAAATTTAGATTTGTGCGAAGTTAATAAAATATAGCCAATTCGAAATGAACGAAAGCAGATTAGCGCAGCTCTTCAAATTTCTGGAAGACGACCCCAACGACGCATTTACACTATACGCCATAGCCACCGAATACCGTAAGGAAAACCCGCAGAAAGCGCTGGAATACTATGAAAAACTGCTGCGCGAGCACGAGAACTACGTGGGCACCTACTATCATGCTGCCAAGCTATACGAGGAGCTGGGCCAAAACGATGTAGCCGAGCAAACTTATAAGAAAGGAATGCTCATTAGCCGCCGCGAGGGAAACATGCACGCATTTGCGGAGCTGCAGCAGGCCTACAACAAAATGATGGGCCTGGACTACGAGGACGATTAACCGGCCGCTAACCCTCCTTTGCCGCTTGCATCAAAAATAGTATGCATGCATCATATTTACAAGTATACTTTATACTTGGTGCTACGGTTACGGTTTATTTTCTAACAGCGGAGTGAGCGTTTGGTTTAGAGGGGGGTAGCGTTGCGGGAAAATCTCCTGAATGGGTATAAAGAAGCGGCGTAAGCGGAGGCTGGCAGCTTACTGTTTTAGCCGTTTGTTTTTGCCGGCCTGAAACAAGCTATTGTCCAGCTAGTCGCTACTGTTGGTTTTCTCGCTGGCGCGAGGTTGTAACCTAGGCTTTGTATGCTTCCCTGGCGCAAGCGTCCGCGTGTGCCTTTTCATAGCCGCTGCTTCCTGCAACCTGAACCAAGCTATCCTTACTAGCTACAGCTGAACCTCCAGTCTTACAAGCGGCTCGTTTCATTTCTAGCTTTGGTGCTCTCTAGCCCGAGAGGGCTCGTCTTCGGGCATCGCGCTGTCTACATTTCCTTTGCTCCTGACGTCGCAATGCCTTCGGCACCGGAAATCTAGAAGGCGCTCAACCCAAAGACTGGGATCAGGTCCAATAGCTGCTGCTGCTGCTGCTGACAGAGCTAGGTGGTTGGACCCGGTGCTGCGGACAATTCCCTTCTTAGAGGGGCTAGTGGTGGGTTTACACCTGTAGGGACAGGTTGTAGATACCAGCAGCCATGAAACTTCTCAGTATGAGTAATAACAGAGCTCCCCTCCTGGGGTAGGAGCCCTCGAAAAAGCCATGGATGGCAGGAGTGGTTGGAGCAGATAACAGATAGATCTAACAATGGCTGCCCCGACCCCATTTAAGCATGGGAAAGAAGTGTGGTCAGAGGGGTATGTACTTTACCCTACTCCCCTACTAGTTCGAAGAAGCGGACTTTCGTTTTTCCCGGCACGAGCTTCACCCCTTTAGGGATGCCTGCATGTGATTCCTTCATGTGGTTTTTATACCATACCAGATAACTCTCCTCGTCTTCCCAATAAGTTAAGAGCCAGATTTCGTTGGGGTTATCCTGCGGCACCATCACGTTTAATTTAATAAAGCCAGAAGCATTATCCACCAGGTGCGGGCGGTTAATGAACGCTTCTCGTATTTCGGGTGCCATGTCATTGGCAATGGTAAAGGTGCTGGATGCGATAAACATACGGTATGGGTTAGGCTAAGCCTTTTCTTAATTTGATTTATACTTTAAGGCACACGGTAAACGTAGATCCCACATCGGGTGAACTTTCCACGTGCACGCTGCCTCCCAATGCCTGGGCTTGTATCTTGGTAATATACAGGCCCAGGCCCTTGGCGTCTTTGTTTTTATGAAAGGTGTTATAGAGGTTAAAGATCTTGTGCCCATAGCGTTTCAGGTTTATTCCCTGACCGTTATCGGTTACCGAGATGCAAACATGCTCCTGCTCCCGCCACGACCTTACCACAATAAACGGCTGCCGCTCGGGGAACCTATACTTTAACGCATTGGAGATAAGGTTGTGGGCAATGCTCTCTAAGTATACTTTGGGGGCGGATACCTCATGCACCCTCAGATCCAATTCTATCTTTGCGTTCGTCTCCAGGATGGTAGCCTGCAGGTTCTGCAGTTCACGGCCGATGACTTCCGGCAGCAAGACATCCTGCTGCTCCATTTTCTGGCCAAGCTCACTCTCCAGGATCATGTTCAGGTCATCCAGGGTAGTGGCCATGTTCTGCACCATCTTTTCCATCAGCTGCATCACCTGCTCTGCCGTCTCTGGGGTTGGCTGCGCCTGATATTGGTTAAGCAAGCCCTTCATGTTGCTGAGCGGCGAGCGCAGGTTATGCGCGATGATCTGGGCAAAGTCTTCCAGGCGGCGGTTTTTGGCCTCTACGATCTCTGATGTCTGGGTAAGCTTGCTGTTTAGCTCCTGCAGGTGCTCCTTCTGGTTCCGAAGCACCACAGAGATCAGGTCTTTCACCAGGGTCTGCGCAATCTCAACTTCATTCAGGCCCCATGGCGCCGATTTGCCACGGATCACCTGTTCCCAGCGGGCAAACGATTTGCGGGGGTGTATACGCTGCGAATTTTCCTCCGTCTTCTTCTCCGGCTTTCCCGCCCAGATGCGCTTCTCAGACAGCTCAGGCTTAAAATACAGCAGGTACTCCCGGTTAAGCTTCGATATTTCGACCGCTAGGAGCCCACTTGCCTGCCCGTGCAGGGTAGCGGAGGCAGGGTGCAGGTTGGAGAGGCTGCGTGTATAAAAAGTGCTGCCTTCTGCCTCCTTAGCCACCCAGCCAACTAAAGTCCTCAGCTCCGCCTCGTTAGGGGCATCACCGTAAGTATAGCATTTGCCACCCAACAACAGCGCTACCCCTGAGGCCTCTGTCAGACCCATGATGGCAGGCAACTGCGCCTGCAGCTCCTCGTCAAGCTTTGGGCTCTTCTCCAATTGGCGCAACAACTGCTCCTCCTGCCGGCGTAGCTCCTCCAGCTGCCGCAGGTCGCGCCGCTCCTGATGCGCCAGCAGCCCGTTCGCAAATGCCTGCGCCACGTTCAGGCAAAGCTGCCGCATCCAGAAACTGATAAACACTGGCGACTTATGCTGGCAGGCAATAATGCCCCACAATTTTCCGTTCGCGATGATGGAAATTGAGAGCGTGGCCTGAACCCCCATGTTCCCCAGGTACTCCAGGTGGATCTCTGATGGGTTGCGCAGCTCCGATAAGATGATGTTGGAGGGCTGGCCGGTGACCGGGTTGAAGTAGGGGGTTATCCTTACGGCCGTGGCCGACACGTCCGCAATTTGGCGTATTGGTTTCAGGAGCAGCAGCGCGCGCGCTTGTGCCGGTATGTCTGTGGCAGGAAAGTGGTGGTGCAGGTAAGAGTGCAGCCCCGGCACTACCTTTTCGGCGATCACCTCCCCATGCCAGTCCTCGTCAAAACGGTACAGCATCACCTGGTCATAACCGATGGCCTGCTGCACAAACTCACAGGTTAGCTGCGCCTGCGCCAAGACAGAGTCCTGCTCGTCGAGCTCCCGCAGGAAGCGTGTGTAGGCAGCTGTAATTTCGAGCTGCTGCTGCCCCGCCACCTGTTCTTCAAACGGCTCACACTCCAGCACCAAATGCCCTTGCGACTCATGCAAAAACCCGAAGAACTGCTTCCCCTGCAGGTGCACCAGTTCCGTATGAATGCCGCTTCTTTGCTGTGCCAGTTGCATTTCCAACTGTTTATACTCCTCCTCTGTAATAATTCTGCGCAGGGTCTTGCCCAACAGCTCAGCTGGGTCTGCTTGCAGAAAACCAGAGATATTTTCACTTACCTGTTCTACCTCCAGGGTCGTTTTGTGTAGGATAAGCTGGAATCCATGCGGCTGGATCCGCCCGATAAGGTGAATCGGTTCCTTTTCGCAATTAGACAGATCTACTTTGTAATTCTGGTAATTCTGCATTGGGTGTTAAGGTGCTGTAAACTGCTCGTTTGTTTAAGGTTGTAAGTTACCAATTATGGATGGGAATGCCATGTTTTTGAAAGAAGGAATGGTGTTTTTCAAAGTAGGTGCCCTAGTTTAGCTCAACTTTACTGTTGCAACAACAAAACCAACTCCTTTACGGAATTGGTTTTGTATGGTATACACCGGCTTCTTCTTTTTTACGATAGTGTCAGCACCAGATCGTCAGTATTTACCAGTTCCCCCTCCTGCAGCGTGACGCTGGCCACCTCCGCATCGGCCGAGGCGGTGATGGTTGTCTCCATCTTCATGGCCTCGATCACAAAGAGCGGCGTGTTCTTCTTCACCTTTTGCTCCTTCTCCACCAGTATTTTAGACAATAGCCCTTGCAGTGGCGCTCCAATTTGCTTCGGGTTGCCTTTGTCTACCTTCTGATGCTCCACGCGCTCTACTTTCACCGCTCTGTCACGTACGTCGATGTTGCGGCTCTGGCCGTTTAGCTTGAAGAAGACCGTACGCATGCCATCCTCGTTCACATGTCCCGTGGACTGGTACTTGATCACGATAGATTTCCCCTGCGCAATGTCGATGATAGCCTCCTCGCCGGGCTGCAGCCCATAGAAGAACAGGCGCGTCGGGATCTTGGACACATCGCCGTACTGCTCCAGGTGCCTGTGATAGGCCTCGTATACTTTCGGGTAGAGCTGGTACGAGAGGAAATCGGTAAACTTCGTCTCCTTCCCAAACTTCTCCTGGAAAGCGTCAAACTCCTTCTCAAAATCAACCGGTTCCAGGTGTTCGTTCGGTCTGTCGGTGAACGGCTTCTCCTCTTTCAGGATAATGTCCTGCAGCTTTCTGGGGAAGCCTCCCACCGGCTGTCCCAACTCGCCTTTAAAAAACGACTGCACCGACTCTGGAAACGAGATCTCCTCTCCCCGCTCCAGCACATCCACGGTCGTCAGGCCATTGGATATCAAGTATAAAGCCATATCGCCCACCACTTTAGAGCTCGGCGTTACTTTCACCACATCGCCAAACAGCTGGTTCACCTCGGCGTATGTCTCCTTTATCTCCTCCCACTTGTCGCCCAGGCCCAGCGCGTTGGCTTGCGGGCGCAGGTTGGAGTACTGACCGCCCGGAATCTCGTGGCGGTATACTTCTGCCGTGCCTGCCTTCAACCCCGACTCAAACGGGTAATAGTACTCCCGCACCGTTTCCCAATAGTTGGAATACTGGTTCAGGCTCTTCTGGTCAAACTCACGGTGGCGCTCCTGGAAACGCATCACCTCTACCATAGAATTGAAGTTTGGCTGCGAGGTTAGCCCCGACATGGCCCCCAGCGCCACGTCTACCACATCCACCCCTGCTTCAATGGCTTTAAGGTAAGTAGCTGATTGAACGGAGGATGTATCGTGGGTATGCAGGTGAATCGGCAGCTTTACCGTATCGCGCAGCGCCGTAATGAGCTCGGTGGCGGCATACGGCTTCAGCAGGCCCGCCATGTCCTTCACAGCCAAGATGTGCGCTCCCGCATCCTCCAGTTGCCTGGCCAGCTGCAGGTAATAATCCAGATTATACTTCGTCTTCTTTGGGTTCAGGATGTCGCCGGTGTAGCACAGGGTGCCCTCGGCCAGGCCTTGGGTACGCTTACGCACAAAATTGATGCACGGCTCCATGCTCTTCATCCAGTTCAGCGAATCAAAGATGCGGAAGATGTCTACCCCCGTCTCCCACGACTTCTCCACAAAAGCTTCTATCAGGTTATCCGGGTAAGCCTTGTACCCTACCCCGTTAGACCCGCGGATGAGCATCTGCAGCAGGATGTTCGGCACCGCCTTCCGGATATCGGCCAGTCGTTTCCATGGGTCCTCGTGCAGAAAGCGCAGGCAAACATCGAAGGTCGCCCCGCCCCATACCTCCATGCTAAAGGTCTGCGGATGGTCTTTGGCATAGGCCTCGGCAATCTTGAGCATATCAAAGGAGCGCATGCGCGTGGCCAGCAGCGACTGGTGCGCATCGCGGAAGGAGGTATCCGTATAGTGGATAAGCGGGTCGTTCCGTAGCCACTGGGCAAATCCCTCCGGCCCCAGCTCCGTCAGCCGGTCTTTGGTGCCTTTCTCGTACGGCTTGCTTGTATTGAAACCGTGGAAATCTGGTTTACGCAGCACTTTGTCAGGGTCTACCTTTTTCACATCCGGGTTGCCGTTCACGATCACGTCGGCCAGGTACGTGAGCATCTTGGTGGCCCTGTCCTGGCGCTGCTTGAACACGAACAACTCCGGGTGGCTTTTCACAAAGTCCACGGTAGAGTCGCCGGAAATAAACTCCGGATGGCCGATGATGTTCTGTAGGAACTGAATGTTGTGCTTTACCCCCCGGATACGGAACTCGTCCAGGGTGCGGGCCATTTTGGTGGCAGCTAGCGGCAGTGTCGGGGCATGCGTAGATACCTTTACCAGCAGCGAATCGAAGAAAGGACTGATCTTGGCGCCGGGGTAAACACTGCCCTGGTCCAGGCGTATGCCGAAGCCACCTGCGCTGCGGTAAGCGATGATGGTGCCATAGTCCGGCTTGAAATCGTTCTCCGGATCTTCGGTGGTGATGCGGCATTGTATGGCCACGCCATTAGGACGCACCACGTGCTGCGGCCCCAGCAGCACCTCCTCGTCATCCAGCCGGTACCCGTCGGCAATGTAAATCTGCGTCTTGATCAAGTCGATGCCAGTGATCATCTCCGTTACTGTGTGCTCTACCTGGATGCGCGGGTTTACTTCGATAAAGTAAATGTTGCTGGTGTGCGGCTCTACCAGGAACTCCACCGTGCCCACGTTATTATAGTTGACGGCCTTGCAAATGCGGATAGCATAGTCGTACAGTTTTTGGCGTGTCTCCTCGTTCAGGCTAATGGCCGGGGCTACCTCCACCACCTTCTGGAAGCGGCGCTGCACCGAGCAGTCGCGCTCAAAAAGGTGCGTGATGTTGCCATAGCTGTCCGCCACGATCTGCACCTCGATGTGCTTTGGGTTCTCCACGTACTTCTCCAAAAAAACCGTGTCGTCGCCGAAGGCTTTCAGCGCCTCGTTTTTCGCCTCAAAAAACCCCTTCTCCAGCTGCTCATCATCCCGGATCACGCGCATTCCTCGGCCACCGCCACCGGCGGCCGCCTTCAGCATTAAAGGATACCCGATGCGGTGCGCCTCCTCCAGCGCCGTTTCATAGGTATCCAGGTCTTTCGTATTGCTTTGGATGATGGGCACTTCACAGCTGATAGCCACTTTCTTGGCGGCGATCTTATCGCCCAGCGAGGCCATTATTTGGGGCTTAGGACCGATGAAGATGATGCCGTTATCGGCGCATCGCTGCGAGAAGTGCTGGTTCTCTGACAAGAAACCATAACCAGGGTGGATAGCGTCCACGTTGTTCTCTTTGGCGATTTTGATGATGCCGTCGATATCAAGGTAAGGCTGCAGCGGCTGGTTATCCTTGCCTATCTGGTAAGCTTCGTCTGCCTTGTACCGGTGCAGGGAGTAACGGTCCTCATAGGTATAAATGGCCACTGTCTCAATGTTCAATTCCGTGCAGGCACGCAGCACCCTGATAGCGATCTCGCCCCGGTTGGCAACAAGTACTTTTTTAATTTTCATGTAAGGTGAGAGTTGTAAAGGTTTAGTTTGTAATTCCAGCAACACTGGCAGGGCAACCACTGTTAAGTCGATGTTTAACTGCCAATAGAAAATATTAGGTTAGTACAATACTGATATCAGATGCTCATAATACCTGATTTTGAAGCAGAAGGTTATAGGCTGCCTTAGTGGCATTTTAAGGCACTTTTTGCAGATAAATTGCGGCGCATCGACCCACTCTCCGCAGAACAAAATCCGCGAGTGCGGGTTAAGCCTTTAAATCTTATTTTAAAGAAGATAAAGCATGCCGTTTAAAGATAAGAACATACTCGTTGTGGGCGGCACCTCCGGCATTGGGCTGCAAACAGCCAAACTGCTGCAGGAAAAAGGGGCCAACGTGGTCACCGCCTCCCGCAAGCAGTCCGAAGAAGCCGAAGCCCTGAACCTGCAACACCTGCCACTGGATGTGCTGCAGTTTAACGATGAATTTCTGAAGGAGCTGCCGAACGTGCTGCACGGGCTGGTATACTGCCCCGGAAGTATAAAACTGAAGCCTTTTGAACGCCTGCAGGTAGAGGATTTCCGCAATGACCTGGAGCTGAATGTGCTGGGCGCGGTACAGGTGCTGAAGGCCGTGGTGCCGCTACTCAAGAAAGCCGATGGCGCCAGTGTCGTGCTATTTAGTACCGTGGCAGCGCAACTGGGCATGCCGTTCCATACTTCTATCGCCACGGCGAAGGCGGCTGTGCAGGGTTTAACCGTGGCGCTTGCTGCCGAGTATGCCACTACCCACATTCGCTTTAACGCTGTAGCCCCTTCCCTAACCGACACACCGCTTGCCCAAAGCCTGCTGAGCACGCCGGAGAAAGTGGAGGCATCTGCCAAGCGGCACCCGCTGGGGCGTGTTGGGCAGCCGCAGGACATGGCCAATGCCGCCCTGTTCCTGCTCAGCGATGACGCTGCGTGGATGACCGGCCAAACCCTGCATGTGGATGGCGGCATGAGCACCGTGAAGTTACTTTAGCGCCTAAGTTGCCCATCGTTTAACGAAAAGAAGGACCCAAATCCCTAATTCTTCATTCCTAATCATAAAAATGCTCCTCTTCTGGTTCCGCCGCGACCTGCGCCTGCACGATAATGCGGGCCTCTACCATGCCCTTACCTCGGGCAAGCCTGTGCTGCCCCTTTTTATCTTCGACAGCGATATTCTGGACAAGCTCAGCGACAGGAAAGACGCCCGTGTCACCTTTATTTATGAGAAGGTACAGGAGCTGCACCGGCAGTTAGAGGCCCGGGGCAGCACGCTGCTGGTAAAGTATGGGAAGCCTATGGAGGTGATACAAACGCTGCTGCAGGAGTATGCGGTGGAAGGTATCTATACTAACCGCGATTACGAGCCTTACGCCCGCCAGCGGGACAGGCAAGTATACGAGCTGCTGCAAGGACAGGGCTTAGAGTTTAGAACCTTTAAAGATCAGGTTATTTTTGAGCGGGATGAGATCCTGACGAAAGGTGGCACTCCCTATAAAGTATACACGCCCTACAAGAACGCCTGGAAGAAAGCCTTCAGCCCAAAGATGGCAGCTCCCTTTACGCCAGAGCACCACTTCGATCAGTTGTGTAAACACCCCGGCTCACAAATACCATCCCTGCAGCAGATGGGCTTTGAAGAATCTAACTTAAAGGTGCCAGAGCCAGACCTTACTCCTAAAACCCTGCAGGCGTATGGCCAAACCAGGAACCTTCCTGCCAAAGGCGCGACCTCACGCCTGAGTCCGCACCTGCGCTTTGGTACCGTCAGCGTTCGGGAGGCCGTGCAAATAGCGCTAAAGTATAATGACACGTGGCTGCAAGAGCTGGTTTGGCGCGAGTTTTTCATGCAGTTGCTGTATCATTTCCCAAAATCAGCTGAAGAGAGCTTTGCCCCTAAGTTCAGGCACATCGCGTGGCGCAATGATGAGGCCGAGTTTGAAAAGTGGTGCGAAGGTAAAACCGGCTTTCCCTTGGTGGATGCAGGCATGCGCGAGCTGAACGCCACAGGCTTTATGCACAACCGGGTGCGTATGGTGGTGGCAAGCTTTCTGGTAAAAGACCTGCTCATTGACTGGCGCTGGGGCGAGGCGTATTTTGCCGAAAAGCTGCTGGATTACGAATTGGCCAGCAACGTAGGCAACTGGCAATGGGCTGCCGGCACAGGGGCCGAAGCACAGCCCTACTTCCGCATTTTCAACCCCGATAGCCAGGTCACGAAGTTCGATAAGCAGCTGCAGTATATCAAGCGCTGGATTCCGGAATACGGGACAGATGCGTACCCAAAACCGATGCTTGACCACACTATGGCACGCGACAGAGCATTGGCTGCTTACAAAAAATCCATTGCGGAGGCGGAGGCTTGATCCCCATAATTTAACCAGAAATCATTTTCTTCTGCAAGACACTAACCGTCAAGGCAAAGCGGCTTTTCATACTTGGTTAACTCTTATTCCAACATCTTACTATTTAAGAGAAGCCAATATGTTTAGCAAAACTAATTATATTAGCACAAAGTATAGCTAGTATGATGAAGGCAGAAGATTTTCTGAAAGGCCGAGGCGCCCAATATAACCCTAATAACCCCTACCTGAAGCAGGAGTATGTGGCGGAGCACGTGGAGGGGCTGGATGAGCCCATGGTCAGCAATTCGAAAACAGAGTTTCTGCAGGAGTTTCCGAAGAAAGTGGTGAATAAAATAGATAGCCCGGACCTGGGGCTAGGCTACTCCATGAATCCCTACCAAGGTTGCGAGCATGGCTGTATCTACTGCTACGCCCGCAACACGCACCAATATTGGGGTTATGGCGCCGGTCTGGATTTTGAGCGAAAGATCATCATCAAGGAAAACGCCCCTGAAACGCTGGCAAGGCAACTGGAGAACCCGAATTGGCAAGTGATGCCCATCATGCTTGCCGGCAACACCGACTGCTACCAGCCCATCGAGGCGAAGAAACAGCTCACGCGGCGCCTCCTGGAGGTGCTGCTGCAGTACCGGCACCCGGTCAGCATCATCACCAAAAACGCCCTCATCCTCCGCGATCTGGACCTGCTGCAGCAACTCAACCAGTATGACCTGGTGCACGTGAGCATCAGCATCACCACCTTAGACGAGAAGCTACGGCAAAAGCTGGAGCCACGCACCGCGTCGGCAGCCAAGCGGCTGGAGGTAGTGCGGCAACTAACCGCGGCAGGTATACCTGTTAATGTAATGACGGCCCCCATCATTCCCGGCCTGAACGATTCGGAAATTCCTGATCTGATAAAAGCAGCCGCAGCGGCAGGTGCCAGCAACGTGGCCTATACCTTGGTGCGACTCAACGGCAGTATCGGGCCTATTTTTGAAGATTGGATACAGCAAGCCTTCCCTGACAAGGCACAGAAGGTGCTGCGCCAGATTGCCGATTGCCACGGCGGGCAGTTGAACGACAGCCGCTTTGGCGTGCGGATGAGCGGCGAGGGGAAGTTTGCCGAGTTGATCAGCAGGCTATTCCGGGTAAGCAAGCAAAAGTATATGGCCGGCAGAAGTATGAAGCCCTACGACTACAGCCATTTTTGCCAGCGCAAAGGCAAGCAGTTGGATCTATTCTGAAACTAATTTACTATATTTCCTGAGCAGTAGCACCACTACCCCCACCCTATGCTCAGATACTCCGTTTATACTTTGGCGCTTGCCACCGCCATCCTTTCCGGCTGCCAGTCTGCCCCTTCAGAAGAGGCCACCATGAGCCAGGAAGCGCAGGAACAAACCGCTGAACAGCCACTGTCCTTCCGCTCCAAAACCGTTACCCGCAAATCCAGTTACTGCGGCCAGGGCCCAAGTGCGTGCGCGGAGGCTACCATTACGTACCTGGAGGCCGTAGGCGGTAACGATGCGCTGCGGCAAAGTATAAACCGCTACATACAGCAGAAGCTCCTGAACCTGCAACTGGACATGCACCCTGACGCAGACACAACCCCAGGAAGCACAAACGCGGCCCAAACCGTGGCAGCGGCCTTTGTGAAGCAGCAGGAAGATTTCTTAAAAGATATGGAGGAGATACCGGCTTCCGCGGCCTGGGCGCTGGAGGTGGAGGTGTCCGCAATTTACCAATCGCCTGCCGTAACCACCCTGGCTATGCGGAGCTACACCTACGCCGGCGGCGCACACCCGAACTCTTACCTCAGCCTGCAAAGCTTTGGCAGCAACGGCCAAAAGCTAAACCTGGCCGACCTGGTGCGGGACACAGTGCAGCTGCAACAGCTGGTAGAGCAGGAGTTCAGGCGCACACGAGAGCTGAATGCCAACGTTTCTTTTGCCGATGCAGGATTGTTTCTGGATAGCAACGCGCTGCCGCTGCCACAGCAGGCTGGCCTTACGCCGCAAGGTCTCAGGCTATACTACAATGCCTACGAAATAGGCCCGTATGCTTTTGGGGCCACCGATTTGGTGCTGCCTTACCAGCAGCTGCAGGGCCTCCTCCAGCCTAAGTACAGCCCTGAATAGGCTACCCATTACTGCGGCCCGGTGTAACATACAGCCGCAGCTGCAGTAAGAAAACCTAGCAAACAGAACACACGCCACACCTTATGCAGCACGGACAGGATATTGTAGTTAACAGTTGGGCAGAGCTTCAGGCCGCGCTTTTTGACCACAGTTGGGACGACAAAATTAACCGCTTTCGTTCCTCATATGTGTACCGGGGCACCTGGAGCCAATCTTTCGACCTGGGGACGAGTATCATGCGCATCGGGCCCAAGTATGAGGAGCTGGAGCCGCACCTGCTGCGGAACTTTCGCAAGTATGCAATTAGCAACTCCACCCCCGGCGATTCTATCTGGAACTGGCTGGCTGTTGCCCAACACCACGGCCTCCCGACCCGCCTTCTCGACTGGACTTACTCCCCTTACGTGGCACTGCACTTTGCCACCGCCAACCTCAACCATTACGACCAGGATGGCTGCGTGTGGTGCGTTAATTATGTTAAATCCAGCGAGCACTTACCCACCACGTTACGGAAAGCGTTGAAGGAAGAAGGCTCTAATGTGTTCACCCCAGAAATGCTTGAGCCCGTGGCGCCATCGTTTAAGGCTCTGAAAAGCTTTCAGGAGGAGGAGTACGTGGTGTTTCTGGAACCCCCTTCGCTCGATGCGCGCATCGTGCACCAGTACGCCCTGTTCTCCATGATGTCGGATGTGAAGGCAGAGCTGAGCAAATGGCTGTGCCAGCACCCTGATTTATACTTTAGGGTGATTATTCCGAAAGAACTGAAGTGGGAAGTACGGGATAAGTTGGACCAGGCCAATATCACGGAGCGCGTGCTGATGCCTGGATTGTCAGGGCTGAGCCAGTGGCTGAAGCGGCATTACACGCACTCGTAAATTTTCACGAAATTATAGGGTGTGGGTACGTATAAATATAGCAGAAATGTATAATTTAAGGCACACTTACGTTTTTAACACCCGTGCTGATGAACCTGTGCCGAATAATGCGTGTCCTCCCCTTCTCACGCCCTACCACTAACCAAGACGTTTGGTTTAAAACTACCGCTTCCTCTTTCTTTCGTTATACTTCAGGAGGCGCCCTGCTGGCTACGCTGCTCCTGACATCCTCCTGCATGCAGGAACAGGACGCCAGTGCCTCTGCCCTGCAGCAAAAGCCTGCCACAGCCACCACACTGCCTGCCAATGCCGCCCCAGACACGGCTGCGTTAGACGCTGCCTCTACGGCGCCGGCGCCAGAGGCCCTCACCCCCGCTGCTACTGCTCCTGCCGAGTGGACTTACCCCGGCCCTAAGCCTTTGCCTGGTGCCGTGCTTCCAGGCAAGCGCATCGTGGCCTTCTACGGCAACCTGCTTTCTAAGCGCATGGGTATTCTGGGGGAACTGGAGCCAGAGCAGATGCTGGCCAAGCTGGATGAGGAAGTGGTCAACTGGAGCAAAGCAGATTCCCTTACCCCGGTGCAGCCTGCCCTGCACCTGATTGCCGTAACCGCCCAAGGGCATCCCAGCGCCGGCGGCAAGTACCGGCTGCGCATGAAGCACGATCTGATTGACCAGGTACTGGAGCTGGCCAAACAGCGCGACGCTATTGTTTTCCTGGATGTGCAGGTAGGCCAAAGCACATTACAGGAAGAACTGCCGCAGCTGGAGAAATACCTGAAACTACCAAACGTGCACCTGGGCATCGATGCCGAGTTCGCGATGAAAGACGGAAAGGTGCCCGGCCGCAGCATCGGCACCTTTGATGCAGCAGACATCAATTATGCCACCGACTATCTGGCCCGCCTGGTGCAGGAGCATGGCATTCCTCCCAAGTTGCTGATTGTGCACCGCTTTACACAACGCATGATCACCAACTACGAGAACATTAAGCTAAGGCCTGAAACGCAGGTGGTCATGCACATGGACGGCTGGGGATCGCCGGCGCTAAAGAAGGACACCTACCGCCGCTTTATTGTGCGAGAGCCGGTGCAGTTCACAGGCTTCAAGCTTTTTTACAAAAACGACCTGCGAAACAGCCCCCGTATGATGACGCCGGAGGAAATCATTGCGCTTTCGCCAAGCCCGATGTATATTCAATACCAATAGCGCGGCTGTCGTCATTGGCAGCACCTATAAGTATAAACACCATTAATAATCAAGCATATATATTTACATATACCTAATTAGCAGCAAACACAGAAAAGTATAAATGCCTGGTTTGCAGATGTTTTAACACAAGTTTATAGTATGTTTTGGGGGCAGGGAAAAAGGCGCAGGAGAAAAAGCTAAAAATTTGCGTTTGCATGGAGCAAAAAGGCCTGGATTTTGCGTTAGTTCTGTAGAGAGTACACCGTCTAGTCGCTAGATCATGCCTCTTTCCTGAAGCCCTCGAACCTTTAAAAAGGATAAACATGACGCACTACCTACACAAAAACCTAGTGAACTTCGCAGTGCGGTTCATCCAGATCATCATTGTCTTTCCGATGGCCGTGTTGTTGAGCTTCTACATTGAACCCTTTGGCTCTATGAATTACGAGCTGCACTTCATGCTTTGCTTGATGGTGGCCGCAGCCGCCTCCGTGCTGGTAACCAAGTATAGCCGTAAGCTTATCGTGTTAATGTTCATTGCCATACTGGCCATGTTTGCGTTCAATAGCACCTTCAAAGCGCAGACGTTTGAGGGCATTTACGACGACTACAACGCCATGCTGGTAAACATGACGAGCAACCCGCACAAGGTCTCGTACTTCAAGCCTGTTCGCGGCACTTATTTCCAGAACCAGCGCGTTAAAAGCGCTATGCAGCCTACGCACCCAATGGTTCGTGCATTCGCGGTAGAGAATTCCACCCGCTACTTCCACGACGAGTACTACCGCAAGTTTGGGAAGATAACCCGCTATTTCTCGCTCTTCAAGCACATCCGCCAGAACTGGCGCTACGTAAACGACCCGCTGGGCATGGACTATTATTCACCGCCAACTGAAAGTATGCAACTGCTGGCCGGCGACTGCGATGATTACTCTATTCTGATGGCCTCTTCTATTATGGCTATCGGCGGGGAGGCAAGAATTGTTATCACCACAAGCCACATGTACACTGAGGTAAAAATGGGCCATGTGGACGATCTGGAGAAGATAAGCTATGCAGTTCGCACCCTCTTCCCGGATGAAGTGGCTGACGGGAAGATTCATTTCCACGAAACCGGCGAAGACCTTTGGATCAACTTCGACTACACAGCAGAGCATCCAGGAGGGCCTTTTCTGGAGCCAGAGCTATACAGTGTGATTGCTTTCGAGAAGTAAAAAATATTCTACTGTTACTCAGTTACTTTCGGCTTCTCTAAAACTTTTTTAGTGCAGAGCTATTGCAGTAAAGCAAACACCCGCTATATTTGCATCACAATTAGACAGAACGGCCCGTTCGTCTAGGGGTTAGGACGCCAGATTTTCATTCTGGTAACAGGGGTTCGATTCCCCTACGGGCTACAACAATTAAAAAGCCGCTTCACATCAAATGGAGCGGCTTTTTTATTTGATATATTTAACCAAAGGGGAAACTTATCGAAAGTTCTACGATTCAAGGAGATACAGTACCATGAATAAGACTAATCTAGGTTCCCTACTTAATTCTTCATCAATCAGAATTGCTATATTCTTCGTCTGTTACTTTCTGTAGCCAGGTGACTATACCTTTTTCCGTTTTTGGTAAAATGTAGATCTGTTGCATGCCCGTATCAGGACTTGCCCCATGCCAATGCTCCACATTGGGTGGGCACTTCACCACGTCTCCCTTTTTGATAGTTTGTCGTGGTTGCCCTTTGATTTGATGGTAGCCTATACCACCGGTTATAATCAGGATCTGCCCTGCCGGATGGCTGTGCCAATTGCTTCTGGCACCGGGTTCAAAGAAGACATTACCTACAAGGGTAGTATAGGTTGAGTCGCTTGCAACCAAGCCATAATTCCAGGCTTTTCCGGTAAAGTTTTCAGCGGGTCCTGCTTCTCCTTTTGGGAAAATAGCCTGTGTATCATTTGCAGCGGCTTCATTTGATGCTTGTTCTTTACAACTAATCAAGGAGAGGGCTAAAACAGCAACCGCGGAAAGCAAGGACATTTTTGTTTTCATCTGTTGCATACTTTCAGATTTCTGAATTTATCATTTAAAGGCAGATTCTATTCTATTTCAAAAGTTACAATTACGCTTCCAGAACCCAAGGCTGCAGCCAATCCCGAAGGGTTATCTATTTTCCCGAGCCGGGTATAGTTGTAAGAGGTTGGAAATGATTTATAGAACAGTACAAGAGTGTTACTGCCATAAAGCATGATATCACCTGTCTGGATGCTGCCTGGGTTTGAGGCATTTGCAGGGAGATTCTCCGGAAAATCGAAAAACTTTTCGTTGCCGTTCAGATCTCGCATATCGATGGTCATTGGGAGCTTTGCTTTGAAGGCAGCAACGGTTTCATTGTTGTTAAGGGTTGCCGAAAAAGTATTGCCTCCAACCGTTATTTTCAGTTTCATACTTTCTTTTATGGGGTTGGCCGGTCTGTAATGCTCTTCTTTACAACCACTACAGGCAAACAGACTGAAGCTGATAAGCATTAGCGGTAAAAAATAAAATAGCCTCATACAGGTGATGTTTAGGGCAGAAGCATACTTTTGAATTTTAAGAAGGGGCTGTCACGGCCCCTTCTTAAAACTACTTTCTTTGTCTTACCCAGCTGAAACGATCGCAACTGTTGCCTTTACTTTATTCAAATTCTACTGAACCACTAAGCCGCGAGGCTAACCGGATACAAAGAAGACAACTTAGGTTTGGACAGTATGCCGGTTAGGGGTTTAAAGCTCCTGAGCTGTTGGTCGGAAAAGGATCTCATTGATGTCCACCTCTTCCGGTTGGCTGATGGCGAAAGAGATAAGCCGGGCAAACGCATCGGGAGTAACGCCAACTTGCCCCACATAGTCCTGATTTGCTTCCTGAATATCTTTTTCGCTGATGTGCTCGAGAAGCTCCGTTTTAACGGCACCCGGCGAGATAATGGTGGTGCGGATGTTGTAAGGTTTAACTTCCTGCCTCAGGCCCTCAGACAAGGCGCGTACGCCAAACTTAGATGCTGAGTAAACCGCCGAACCAGGAAAAAGCTTATGGCCAGCTACGGAAGAGACATTGATGATATGACCGGACTTCTGCTGCTTCATGTAAGGGAGCGCGGCAGCAATACCGTAGAGTACTCCCTTTAAGTTTAAATCAATCATCCGATCCCACTCTTCCACATTCAGGCGCTCCAGTGGAGAAAGCGGCATGATGCCAGCATTGTTAAGCACCACGTCCAACCGCCCAAACTGCTCGGCAGCAGCATCAACCAGTTTTTGTACCTGCTCACGCTGTGTAACATCAGTAGTTACAGCAATAGCTCTACCTCCATTCTTGTTGATTTCCTCTGCTATCGACTGTATGCGATCTGCCCGCCTAGCGCCAAGTGCAACGGCTGCTCCCTGTGCGGAAAGGTGACGGGCTGTTGCTTCGCCTAGTCCACTACTAGCACCGGTTATGACGATTACTTTTCCTTCTATATTATTCATATCTAGAATGTGTTTTTGATTTAGGCAATATGGTTTAGTTAGATGCAACCCTTATTATCAGAGCGAGCAGCATCTCGATTTTTTTATGTTTACTTCGACTGCTGAACGGTTACAGTCTGAAAGCTCTTTCTAAAGAATGACTCCAGCTTGTCAAAGGGAATGATAGCTACCTGGTCATACAAATCCACGTGATCAGCATCGGGCACAGTTACTAATTCTTTCGGCTCGGAAGCCATTTTATAGATGTCTTCCGAGTAGTACCGGGAATGGGCATTTTCTCCTGCAATCAGCATGATCGGACGAGGCGAAATCATCTCGATGTTTGCTGCCATCGGAAAACTGAAGAAGGCCATGGGAGTTGTAGCTGTCCAGGCGGTGGTGGAGTTGATGGACCGAGGGTGGAAACCACGCTTTGTTCGGTAATAATCAAAGAAAGAAGCCAACACAGGATCTGGATCCTTAGGAAGCGCTTCTGGAAGTACACGGGTTCCTTTTACCAGATTGCCCTTTTCGTCAAATGGTACTTCGTGCAAGCCTACCGCATACTTTCCGTTTTCTGCATCTGCCCAACGTTGCTGACTTAAATACTCAATCACCTGGTGGCGCTGTTCCAAAGTATAGCTGTCTTTATAATTGCGGCTCATGCTGCGGGACATGTCATACATAGAAGCCGTGGCTACTGCCTTAATCCGGGAATCGCCTGTGGCCGCAGTAAGTGCCATACCGCTCAAACCACAAATTCCGATAACGCCAATGCGATCACGGTCAATGGAAGGTAATAAGCCTAAGTAATCGACCGCAGCACTGAAGTCTTCGGTAAAAATTTCAGGCGAACCAACGTTACGTACTTCTCCCCCGCTTTCGCCCGTGAAGGAAGGGTCGAAAGCCAACGTTACAAAGCCCCGGGCGGCCATTTCATTTGCGTAAAGTCCCGAAGACTGCTCTTTCACCGCTCCGAACGGACCGCTTAAGATGATAGCGGGAAGTTTTTGGTCTTGAATAGCTTTTGGCACATATAGATCAGCGGCTACCGTAATCCCGTACCGGTTCTTAAAAGTTATACTTTGACGGGTGACATTATCACTTAACTCAAAAGTATAGTGTTCTGTTTTTTGCGCGTTTTCTATTGCATCCGTGTTATCAGCTCTTACTGTATTCTCTTTCTGAGCGCAAGCCTGTCCCAGCAACATAAGTGCTGCAGCTGCAACAACTAGTATTTTCTTCATTTTTTGGCTTATTAAGTACTCTGTTAAAGAGAAAGTTTTAATCGATCACTTTGATAATTTGGGCTGGAATGCCCCCTACTACGGTATTGTCCGGTACATCTTTGGAAACCACGGCACCTGCTGCTACGATAGAGTTTTCGCCGATGGTCACCCCTTGTAAAATGGTTGCCTGGGCACCAATCCAGGCATTCTTTCTAATGTGGATTTTACCTGCAGTGAGTGTTTGTCTATCGTTTACAGAGAGGGGATGCCCTTCTGAGAGCAAGCAGACTTTGGGAGCAAGCATGACATTATCTTCAATGGTAATGCCGCCCAAATCCAAAAAAGTACAGTCAAAGTTGATGAATACATTTTTACCGATTTTGGTGTTCTTCCCATAGTTGATTTGAAATGGCGGAAATACCATTGTCGTCGCATCAACTTCAGAGGCAGTGATTTGGCTTAACAGCTCTCTGATTTTATCCGGATTTGCCTCAGCGTTCAATTGAATGAGTAGTTTCCGGGTGGCATTACAAGCGTCCCCAATTTTAACATAGTCTGCATCGTTGAATGAAACAGCTTCACCATTTAACAGCCGTTGAAAAATATCTACCTGTTGCACTTTCATAGTCATATAACATTATGGATTACAAATTTACCCAAACCCATTCTTCCATTTGTTACACTTTACACGCATATAGTGTCATATATTTCCTATACTTGTCAAATCAGGAATAATGAGTATGAATGAATAAAGAAGAAAAGGATAAAGTGATTTTGCTGGAGGCACTTGGCAGTGTGCAGTTACCAGATGACTTTTTGTATCTCTACCACACGCACATCTACTGCCACCGGGGAAGTATAGGCTTTGTATTTAAGGATAAGCCGTATACCTGCAAAGCTGGAGAGTTTGTGTTCTGGTTTGCAGATAGTAAGTTGACAGATTTGACCTTTTCAAAAAAAGTTAAAGCGACAGTTCTGCTGGTGGAAAGAGATTTCCTGGATGAAAATATTCCGGACCAAAGCTGGGGCATTGATGCTTTACTACATTCAAGAGAAAACCCGGTGCTGCACCTAACTGATAAAAATGACAAGCACCGGGTGCTTTCAAATTTTCACCTGCTGCACGATAAATTCTCCGAAACAGATCACCGCTTTTACCATGAAATCCTGAAGCTGCAAATGCAGGTGTTCCTTCTGGAAATGTGGCACACGTTTGCGAATGAATATGAACATCGTAAACGAACATTAGAAAGCGGTACGCTTTATGAGCGTTTTATGCACTTGGTGCAGGAACATTGTATGAAAGAACGGGAGGTACAGTTTTATGCCAACAGACTTAACATTACTGCCAAGTATCTGAATTATGTATGTAAGCAAAATTCAGCTGTTACCGCATCGGAATGGATACAGCGTTATGTGAGAGAGAGAATTATTCTGCTCTTGCAAAACAAGAATCTGAACATTTCCGAAATTTCCGATGAAATGGAATTTTCAAGTCAGTCTTTTTTCACACGGTATGTCAAAAAATTACTAGGGATGACACCCAGAGAATTCAGAAATCGATTGGGCTAAATGAGAAATGTAGCTAACAACAATAGTTTTTCTTCTACAGAATAAATGCTTCTAAAATAGTTAAATCCTTGTGGATAAAGTTCGACAATTCCATCCTTTGGTCTACCAAAGCAGCTTCAGGTAAAGCTGGAGCTGCTTTTTTGTTTCAGTATAGTTGACGTTTTCCAAATTGTTCCCATTTCGGTGTCTATGTAGAAAGTAAAGCTATCTATACATTAGCTTCAGGCATAAGCAGCTCCTTCCGTTATTAAGATTTACTCCTTCTCTTGTAAGTTCCTTTCATCTTGCCTTCCTCACCGGCACTGCCATTAGGCCGAATCTCAGGCGACTCACACTTGCCCTCCGTGGGGTTAGCGATACGCTTCAATTAGTACTATAGCCTGCTGGCGCGGCGTGGCGTGCCGCGTGAGGGAGCAGCTGCAACCACATTCCTTTGAATCAGGTACATCATAGGGAGTCTCAGGCTTTCACCTGCGTCTCCTTTAGATAGCAGTCATAACTCTTTAGCTTCTAAACCTATGAAAAACATTCCCATACAATGGCTTTATGGCCTCCTTTTCCTTTTACTCTCCCTTACGCTGAGCGGCTGCGACCTTGTCGGCGATGTGCTCGAGTTCGGCTTCTGGACAGCTGCGATCATCATCGGCATTCTGGTGCTGATCATCTATTTCATCGTTAAGCTATTCAGGGGCAGGTAATTCCAGCCCCACCTCCCGGACTGTCTGCCGATTCCGGCGGCGCACATCAACAGATTTTAAGACACGTCATTCATGGCTGATAGCCCCCAGAACAAAGACACCTCCTCAGGCAAAGAGGCAAGCACCTTCACCCGCCGCAAACTAAAGGTAGTCGGCATCACGGTAGCGGCTGTGCTCCTCGTTCTGCTGATCGTAAAGGCCTTCAGTGTACTGCTGCTTATCTTCGCCGGGGTGCTCATGGCTGTGTTCTTCCGTCAAACCGCCAGCGCCCTGAGCAGCCGCACGCGCCTGTCAGACGGGTGGGCGCTGGCGATCGTGGTGGTGGGGGTGCTGGCGCTGATCACGCTCACCGTATGGCTGATCGCCCCGCAGGTGAGCGAGCAGGCCAGTGCCTTGGGCGACGAGCTCCCCAAAGCGGCAGAAAGCTTCCGGGAAAGGGTGGAAGACACGAAGTGGGGAAGCAGGCTCGTAGAGGAGGTTCCTTCAATGGACAGCCTGCTGGCGAACAGGGAGGGCTGGCTGGAGCAAAGTCTCGGCGTACTCTCCACCACCCTCGGGATACTGGGCAACCTGTACGTGGTGCTCTTCCTCGGCCTTTTCCTCACCGCACAGCCCCGCATCTACAGGCAAGGTGTCGTGATGCTCTTCCCATTGCCCAGGCGGGACAGGGCGAAGGAAGTAATCGACACGCTGGGGTCCACGCTTTACAAGTGGCTGCTGGGCAAGCTCTTCTCCATGGTGATTGTAGGGGTCTTCACCGCCGTTGGTTTGTACCTATTGGGCATTCCGATGGCGCTGGTGCTGGGCCTGATCGCCGGCCTGCTTTCCTTTATCCCGAACTTCGGGCCGATCATTGCCCTAGTGCCGGCCGTGCTGATTGCCCTGGCGGAAGGGCCTAATCAGGCGCTTTACGTCGTGTTACTCTATATTGGCATACAGGCCGTGGAGAGCAATATCCTGACCCCGCTGGTACAGAAGAAGATGGTCGAGATCCCCCCGGCCCTGATCATTGTGGGGCAGCTGCTGTTAGGGGTTTTCTCAGGGACGCTGGGCCTCATCCTGGCCACCCCGATCATGGTGGTTTGTATGGTGCTGGTCAAGATGCTCTACGTGCACGATGCTCTGGGCGACGAAGACGTACAGGTGGAGAGTTCCTCCTGAGCTCGCGGCACGGACATTCTGCAGCAGGATACAACCTAGGCTTATCTTCTGTTAAGATCATCCTACAAGCGCATTAACCCTTAACGTCAGGCCTTGCCAGTCGTCCCGCTTACTTCCGCATAGCCAGCTTCACGAAAATGGGGAAGTGGTCTGAACCAAACGCCGGAAGCCTTTCCAGCTCCACCACGGCGAATTCCTCGGACACGTAAACCTGATCCAATGGCCACCGCAGAAAGTTGGAGGTGGCGTCGAAGGAACAGTAGAGGCCTCTTCCTACCCGCACATCCCCCAGTCCGGTACGGGTTCCGAAGAGCTTAGAAGTTTTTGACCAGGCCACATCGTTAAAGTCGCCGGTCACTACCGTGGGCAGGTTTCTGTTTGCCACCGCTTGGCCAACTTTCAGCAGCGCCACTTCCTCCTCCCCCACATTGTCCGGGTACTTGCTCGGCTTTGGGGGCACCGGATGCATCGCGTGCAGCCGAAACTCAGTGCCGTCCGCAAGGATGACCAGCGTGTGGATCGATGGCACGCGCTGGTGGCTCAGGAATTTGATGTGGGTGTTCCGGAGCGGGAGCCGAGAGTAGAGGGCCATGCCGTAGGTGTTGTCCAGCGGGTACAAGACTTTGTGGGGGTACCACTCCTCCAAGGGGGAGAGGCGGCTAACCCACCATTGGTTAACCTCCATGGCCAGCACCATGTCCGGGTTTGACTTGCGCACCATGTTCAGGAATGCGGCGGCCTGCCTGTTATCCATCCATACGTTGGCAATCAGCAGACTCAGGCTCCTGCCCTTCCCTACTGTAGCGGGGGCGGCCGTCTCCACAGCCTCACTTACCAGAGGAGTGTAGGGCAGGATCAGGCGCGCCTGCAGCCCGGCGGCGGCCATAAGGCCCAGCAGGAACAGCACGGTCGGAGCCTTCCATCCTCTATTAAAAGCGACAAACAGCACAAGGCACACAAGCAGCCCTACTAGGACCTGCACCCGCGGAAAGTCAAGTGCTTTGATGTACCAGAACCGCACGTCGTGCACCAGGGAGAGCAGGGTCACGACGATCAGCAGGGTTCCTGCAATCACAATAAAGTAGAGGATAGTTTGTCTTACAAGGTGCATGCAACCATATGCTTGAATGGAATAAACGGCTTAGAAGGCTGGGTTGTTCGAAATGGCAATTACCTCGTCTATCTCTCATGGCTATCAGCTCGCAAGTGACGGCTTACTGTCCATGGGGCAAGCGGTTGCCCTCGATCCGTGTCGTGATGCTATATTCTGGCATAATGGCCTCTCAGGCAATTCGTAAACATGCAGTTTTTCGTAGATAAGTTGGGGTTTTAAGCAGTGTTTTGGTTTAGTTTTATACTTTGATATAGGCGCTACCTCCTCTTTAGTGGCTGAAGAATCAGGAATAAGTTAAATTTTCTTTTTCCCAGAGCAGAGCAGCTTCCCTACAGTTGACCCTCCTTTGTATTTACCTGAATCAGAAAATTGAAAAAACGCCGCCAAGCAGGACTACCTTCAGCGCAGGGACTACATCTTCTACGCCAAATTGATTAGCGGAAATCCGTGTTAACCTTATGCCAACATGCTACTGCCTACGCTTGGGCTTCTACTTGCTTCAGCAAATCATTTCAAAAACTAAAAGCTCATCTTGATTTGAGAGACGGCAACGAATCGCTATATGCCGAGGATGCAGATGGCACCTTCCGTTTCATAGGAAAAAGGGATTTGAATGGCAGTAACGGATTTCAGTTCTGGTGCCTGCCGGGGAACTACAGGATTCGGGCAACACCAAACCTGACAACTTTCTCGGATGTAGCCCCAGACTACGGGGAGAGCAGCCTTAGCCTGGCCACTGCCACGCCGCTGGTAATAACAGCCTCTCCCACAGCTGAACGCCAGAAGCCCTACCCATAGAGACGTTAGTAAACAGGCCATAGGCATGGCTCATCCCTCAAGCTGTCTTTGCTTACCTAAACTAATCCTACTCTTTGGGCATCCTATCATGCTCATCCCCATTTCTAGATGAGTCGCGTTTAGCTTCCTTTGCTGCAGCTTTAAGCATTTCATGATGCTCTTTCTTTTCCTTGAATTCTTTCCGGCGCTGTTTCTTCTGTTGGTCTCTTGATCTGGTACTCATAAATAAATTCTGTATAACAAACTCCAATATCGTACATGCCTTGATATCCAAAGATATCTTGTCTATATGCTTAAACGAAATTAGAATGTCTCGGCATTGAACGTGATTGGATGAATGTAATCTTGCCTGTTAAGATGGTTAAAACAATGGTACTTGTAAGATAAGAAACACTAAACTTATTAAAATGCTTAGTCAGCTACTTCCTGCCGAATGAATGCTGAAGTATTTCTGTTTGATTATTTTCATACCGTACCTCATGTTTTTTTGACTGCTTTTCTATTCTATATCCTCTGAGTAACGAGCCTCCTGAATAGTAATCCTTAAGCTGGCCTATCCGACCTAGTAAATTCCCTCACGACGCCTAAGCCTAATAAGCCTGTCTATTTGTCTAGAGCAACCGCTATGCTAAAAAAGATTTATACTTTGGTTACTATCTTCCCACTTTACCGAGTTTCGTCTTTTCAAGCTGTGCATTCGGCAAGTACGAAATTGTTGTTCTTACCACTTGCGCTACTTGCAGCTAGTTGGCTTCTGCGGTAGCCAACCTTGGTCAAGGCTGGCTGATAGAAGATGACTCATAAGTTTTTCAGGCTCAGCACCGCTTTTACTATTCCTTTTTCCAGAGCTTCTTCCTTAGAGCAGTCTTCGTCACTGTACAACTCCTCGGCATACTTTAGCGCCATAGTTTGGGTTTGCTCGTCCAGCACATTCAGACGTTGCTGATTGTCTTTGAACAAGGAAGCAACATAAGCGGTATAGTTTTCCATGTCAATGGTAACGTGCTCCGTATCTAGGTCTCGGAACACGGCGCTGATTTTGTCCTTTAGAATTTTCTGCTCGACCAAACATAAGTCATCGATCTTAACATGCACGGTCACCACCTTCTTTTCGGAAGTGAGGCCCCAGATGTGGAAGTGGTTTACCCGTTTTACGCCCTCCAGGCAAAGGATCTTCTGCCTGAGTAAAGGCACATTTACACCTTTTGGCACACGCTGCAGGAATACCTTTACCACGTCTACCAGCTTCACACTGATGAGGATAAGCACAACCAGGTTGATGACGATGGCAAGTATAGGGTCAAGTATGGGAATGTTCCAGAAGAGCAGAATGATGCTCACCACTAATACCGCCAGCCAACCCAGCGTATCCTCCAGCAAATGTATGGTCAGCACCTGCCTGTTGAGCGACTTGCCCGACTTCAGCTTCCAGGCGCCAATGCCATTGAGCACCATGCCTAACACTGCAATGCCGATCATCCATTTCACGTCGGGCATCTGCGGGTTCATGATGCGCTTTATACTTTCATAGAAAATGTAGATCGCCCCAAGCATCAGCACCAGTGCGTTGATGAGCGCACTCAGCATCGAAAAGCGCTTGTAACCGTAGGTATAGCGGTCGTTGCTCTCCTCCTTCTCCGACTTCCGCTCAAAATACCAACCCAAGCCCAGGGACAGACTATCGGCAAAGTCATGCAGAGAGTCAGCAATGATGGCAATGCTGCCGGAGATCAGTCCCCCCACTAGTTCCAGAATAGTAAAGGATAGGTTCAGCAGGAAAGCAGTTCGAATACTTTTACTTTTTTTCTCTTTTGGCATTTCGCTGTCTATCTCCTCTGTTTTATACTTCCGCCTGTTTAATCAAAGTGCATGCGCTGGATGCGCACGGCGTTAAGAATTGCCAGGAAGGCTACGCCCACATCGGCAAACACGGCCTCCCACATGGTGGCCAAACCGCCTGCTCCCAGTAGAAGTACAACCGCCTTCACTCCGAAGGCCAGGGCTATGTTCTGCCACACGATCTGCCTGGTTTTTTTGCCGATGTTAATGGCCGTGGGTATCCTGGAAGGATGGTCTGCTTGTATTACCACGTCTGCCGTCTCGATAGCCGCATCCGAGCCCAAGCCGCCCATGGCCATGCCCACGTCGGCTAGCGTGATGACAGGGGCGTCGTTGATGCCGTCACCCACAAAGGCTACGGTATGGCCTTTAGCTTTGAGCTCCTCCACCTTGCTTACCTTGTCCTGCGGCAGCAGCCCGCCATATGTCTCATCCAGCTTCAACTCACTGGCCACCTTCTGCACAATAGAGCCCTTGTCCCCGGAGAGCATCACCAGCTTTTTTACACCCAGTTCACGCATGCGCTGCACAGCCAAAGGAGCGTCTTCTTTTATTTTGTCGGCAATAGTAATGTACCCGGCATATTCCCCGTCCACTGCCACCAGTACGATGGTCTCCACAATATCACGCACGGCTGGGTCATAGGTCACTTCATACTTCTCAAGTAGCCGACTATTACCCACAAGCAACTGTTTGCCATCTACTTCGCCCTTCAAGCCGTGGCCCGGGATCTCCTCTACCTGCCCCACCTGGTGCTGCTGATACGCCTGGCCAGCCTCGGCCACAACGGCCTGCGCAATCGGGTGCGTGGACCGGCTTTCCAGCGCGGCCACAGCCGACAAGAACCAAGCCTTGTCGGGTAAGGTTGTCTCTACGCGCTGCACTTTAAACACCCCCTCGGTGAGGGTGCCGGTTTTGTCCATCACCACGGTATCCACCTGCGTCATCAGGTCCAGGAAATTGGAGCCTTTAAACAGCAAGCCGTTGCGCGAAGCTGCCCCAATGCCGCCGAAGTAGCCCAGTGGAATGGAGATGACCAGGGCGCAGGGGCAGGAAATCACCAGGAAGATCAGGGCTCGGTAGAGCCACTGGTTGAAGTCATAGGCCTCCACAAAAAAGTATGGAAGGAAAGTGAGTCCCACGGCCAGGAAGAAGACGATGGGCGTGTATATTTTGGCAAATTTGGTGATGAACTGCTGAGTTTTGGCTTTTCGGCCACTGGCCTCCTCCACCAGCCGCAGGATTTTAGACAGTGCGCTGTTTTCATAGGCTGAGGTCACCCTCAGCTCCACCACCCTATCCAGGTTAATCATGCCCGCCAGCACCGTCTCCCCTTTTGTTTTCGTATCTGGCTTTGATTCGCCGGTGAGGGCGGCCGTGTTGAAAGAGGAGCGTTCGGAGAGTAGTTCGCCGTCCAGGGCTACTTTCTCGCCTGCTTTTACCTGTATAACATCTCCCACCTGCACTTCTTTGGCCTTCACGGTAGAAATGCCGCCCTCCGTCACAAGCTCTACTTCATCCGGGCGGTTATCGATTAGCGCCTTGATGGAGCGGCGGGAGCGCAGCACGGCCGCCTCCTGGAAATGCTCCCCGATCACGTAGAAAAGCATTACGGCCACGCCCTCGGCGTATTCCCCGATGTAAAAGGCACCGAGTGTGGCCATGCTCATTAGAAAGAACTCATTGAAGAAGCTGCCCCGCAAGCTCCGGAGCGCGTGCCACACCACCCGCCAGCCTACCAACACATAAGCCACAGCATAAACTATAAACCGCACATACCCTGTAAACCAAGGGGTGTCGAGGTAGTCCAGCAGAATTCCACCCAACAAGAGGATAAGGCTTAACGCGGTGGGAATGTAGGAGGACTTTGCTTCCTCTTCCGCCTCCTCGTGCTCTTCTGCCCCCTTGGCTTTTGTCCTCCCGTCCAGGGAGCAGCACTCCGCGCCTACGTTCGGGCCAGGTGCCTCTGCTGTGCGCGGTGAGGTGATCTCGAGCGGCTTAAAGTCTTCTTCTATGTTTTTAGTTGTTTCTGTATTCTTTTTCATAGTAATCAGGGTTTCAGTTAGCGGGCATGGAAGAAAATTTCTTGCAGGTCGTCCAGAATTAACATTGCCCGGGGCGGCGGCACATTACCTCCACCTGTGTTACCGATTGGTATCTTGCCCGTCCAGATTCGACGCTGCCTACCAGCAGGCGCGGCAGCTGCCCCATCGTTTCCTTGGCGATTTTGGATTAAACCAGAACAAAGGCATGTTCAAGTGTACGGCGGAATGCGCCATGGGGTATGGCTGGCACAGCAAGTGCGCCTGCTCGAGGTCTACTCTCAGTCCATTGACAGCTGGCCATTCTTCTGCTCGGTATAGTAGGCGTCCAACCCTGCTTGGTAGTATGGCCGAAGCCCAACGGGCATTGTCTAGTTGATTTTTATACTTGATGTGCAGGTATTTCTGACGCAAAACCACTGCTACTGGCCTGCAAACGCATTGCATTGTTTAGCTGCAGGCAGCACAGGTACCACCCTTTACCCAAGATGATATTCATAAACTAATTGGCTATGGTGCCATTCACGAACAGCGTGCCGAATCCGGCATTATCTGTTGAAACTATGAGCAAGAGCCAGGAAAGCTCCGCGTTTAGAGGTATTGGCGTAGCCTGGTGAGGTGAAGTGTATAATTATGTCGCTTTAGGAGTTTGACTTGGTAATCCTCTATCGTAATCATAAGGTTTACCAATCAATTTCACTTCATAAGGATTGCTGACGCCTTTCAGGTTCAGGTAGTCGCACCCTAAAGAATAAGGTGGGTTTTTCAGTAATCGGTAAGCAACTGCTGAGATAACAAAACTGTTGTTCAGTTCTTTGGTAGCAGCTTGCAACCGGGCTGCCACGTTCACAGGAAAGCCCATCACCGTCAGGTTATGACTAAGCCCAATGCCCACGTTACCCACTATCACCTTCCCCACGTGCACGCCTATGCCTACTTCAAACGTATGGTTGAAGTAGGGTCGCATGTAGGTGTTATTAAAGATTTTTAGATCAGCCAGGATCTTCAGACCGGCTAGTACAGCAGACTCGGTAGCCTGCCTGACCTTGCTGTGTAACCCGAATACAGCATAAAGCCCGTCACCGGCTGTGTCTATAATTTCACCGTCGTATTGGGCAATGGCATTTTTAAAAAGCGCGAAGATCCTGCGCATGATGTGTATGACATCAAAAGGCAGGTTTGCTTCAATAAAGGGTGTAAAATTGCGGATGTCAATGAAGAAAAGCGCCAACTTGCGGCGCTCACCCAATGCACTCCGTTTATCGGCTTCTGTATCATCAATAAAAATATAGCGGTCCGTTTCGTCCCGTATCAAGCGCTGCACCTCCACCCCTTCTCCGCTCACCCGCGACTGGCAGGCAAGCCGCACGTTGTCCGGAAACTTCTTTACGTTCTTGATGGCACGCTCATAGCTAGTAGGCGGACTTAGCTGCTCCTGCCCTTTCAGCACAAGTATCCTACAGGTAGTGCATTGTCCTTTCCCACCACAGGCGTGAAAATGTGGTATACCTGCTGCCAGCGATGCCTGCAGTATTGTCTGGTCTTCGGCTACCGGTACCACTTTCTCCCCCTTAAAATTTACCAAGTGGGTCATTCGGAATTATTCTTTCAAGATGATGCTATACTTTTACCGCCTCCTTTATGTACCAGGTGCTGATACTCTGGATGTTTTTTAAGGTACGCCCGCATATAAGGGCATAGCGGAACCAGTTGCAGATCATTTGCAGCAGTGAAGTTCAAGACATACTTGGTCATGGCAGCTGCTATGCCGCGGCCTTCGAGTTGCCTGGGCACTTCGGTATGCAGAACGGTTATCACACCGGGCCGTAATTTATACACAATGAAAGCCGTATGCCCTTCAATATTGGTTTCAAACCTGTGCTGGGCTGGATTGTCTTTTACTTCTAGCTCCATGGTCTTAACCGTTGTTTGAGGTTGTTATCAGTTGGGTTGCCAGGTCCAACTCTTCCTGCAGGATGGTATGCGGTCGCCCTGGGTATACTTTTTTGGTGACCACAGCGCCCAAGCCTTCTAACACTTTTACCGTTTCCTCTATTCTGCTAACGGGCACGTGCGGATCAGGATCGCCTGTGGTGATCAGCACCGGCGTACCGGCAAAGTCGCCAGTATACCTCTGTGTGTCTAACTGCTGCCCAATAAGACCGCCGGTAAAAAGCAGCAGGCCGCCATACTTCCTGGCATTCCGTGCAGCATATTCCGAGGCAAGGCAGGCGCCCTGTGAAAAGCCTCCGATAACTATTGCTTCACTCTTTACCCCTTGCTCCAGTATAGCTTGTATCAACTCGTCCAGCCGCTCCAGCGCAGAGTCCAGAGCAGGTTGATTCTGCTCTTCGGGAGCCATAAAGCTGTAGGGGTACCAGCTGTGATTGGTAGCCTGTGGGGCAAAGAGGGTAAAGTCCTGCACGGGGAGGTAATTGGCCAGGTCCAATATACTTTGGGCAGAAGCCCCACGGCCATGCACCAGCACAAGTGCTTTACTGGTTTCTGACAAAGGCTTCCCCTTCGTCATTACGTCTTCAGTGTGGGTATAACTCATCGTTCCTCATTGATAGTATGAAAGATTTGCCTTATGCATGTGTTACGCAGACAGAGATGCAGTGGGCGGAATTCAGGTTGCATGTTTTATGCGCTTTGCCAGTGATTGCTTTCAGGAGCAGCCCTGCCCCTACTCACGGCACTGCTCGTAGACCAGCGACGTTCTAATTCGATATCCCTAGTCTCATAAAAAGAGATACAGCCAGGCCTGTGCCATGTGAACTCTTCATCAGGAATGGGCTCAACTTGACGTAAACATGCATTCAGCTTTTTGATCGAGACAGCCTCCTTTTGCACTAAGTTAGTCTACTTTGGGCAACTGAGCTTCTATCTCGGCTCTGCGGGATTCGTATCGTGGCGGCAGCAGCAAACTCGAACCCAGCTTATCCCACGACTCGTCAATGCCGAAGCCCGGGTTATCCGTAGCGATTTCGAACAGCACGCCACCTGGTTCACGGAAATAGAGCGAGTAGAAGTAGTTACGGTCTATTTTATTGGTGATGTTGTACCCAAGCCCGGCAATCTTGTCATGGAAATGCATCAGCACTTCCTCGTTCTTTACCCGGAATGCAATGTGGTGGTTAGTGCCCGTTCCGCCAATACCGCGGGATTCGTTTGGCAGCTCCACCAGGTCAACAATGTTGGCCGTACCCACTGCATCGGTTTTGTACCGGAAACGGTTACCGCTTTGCTCCTGAAAGGTATACCCAAAGATATCCGTCAAGACCTTGGCAGTCTTCTCTTTGCTCTGCAGGGTCAGGGTTACCCCATGGAAGCCTTTGGTGGCCACATCTGCTTTTACTTCTTCGGTCTCCCAGGGGGTCCGGTTATCCGGGTGCTTTGGTATAACCAACTCCAGCTTGAGGCCGTCCGGATCCAGGAAGGTCAGGTACTTCTCGCCAAACTTTTCAGATGGCTTGTTGTAGATCACGTTGTGCTGCTCGAAGCGGTTTATCCAGAAGTCAAAGCTGCCTTCGGGCACGGCATAGGCAATATTGGTGGCCATTCCGGTACCGGCACTTCCTCGGCGGGCATCTTCATAGGGGAAGAAGGTGAGGATATTACCTGCACTGCCTCTTTCATCGCCGTAATAGAAATGGTAAGTACCCGGGTCATCAAAGTTTACGGTTTTTTTGAGCAGCCGCAGCCCCAGAACTTTTGTATAAAAATCAAGATTTTGCTTGGCCATACCCGCAATCGCTGTGATATGGTGCAAGCCTGCTATTCTGTTTTCCATGTTCATTCCTTTTTATCGCCATCTCCTTGATTTACAGGTATACGGCGTAGGTTAGCTTTTAAGAAGTCGGTAATGGTCAGGTTGTTTGTTTTACCAGTTGAACCTCAGCTTGCAGCTTTATCTCATCGCTTACCACCACATTGCCCGCTTCGGTCACGGCGTTCCAGGAAAGGCCAAATTCCTTACGGCTTATCTGCCCTGTTACTGTGAAACCGGCTTTTGTCTGCCCGTACGGGTCCACTACAATGCCGCCAAAATCCACCTTCACCGTTATCGGCTTCGTTATATCCCGTATGCTCAGCTCTCCGTGTAACCGGTAATCGCTGCCTCCTACATTTTCATAGCCGGTGGCAACAAAACCTATCTCGTTGTGCTTCTCCACATCAAAGAAGTCCGGCGACTTCAGGTGGGTGTCGCGTTGCTCGTTGTTGGTGCTGATCGAGTTTACGTCAGCCGTGAAAATCACCCTCTCGGCATCGGTGAATTCCTCATTCGGCGTCCAGGCTTCTATGTTAAAGTTTCTGAAGTAGCCGGTCACGGTGGTGATCATCAGGTGTTTTACCTTAAACTGTACTTCGCTGTGCATGGGGTCTACTACCCATTTGATATCTGCCATAGTTCTTTTCATTAACGAGTACAAGCGCGTGATGTCTTGTTATAGACAACAAATGTACATACATTTAATGTATATACATGCAAGACCTGCAAAAAGTTTAATTTCTTGTATCCCGCACCTCAACGGCTAGGCAACATAAACATGTAGAAGAGCCACAGCTTTAACAGGCCGCCATCAGGATACGCCAATAAAACAGATACTTTGCCCCGTCGCGGAGCCTTCTCGCACCACGTGAGGTCGCGACGGAGCCTGAGCGCTTTCTGCTGTCTACATCAGCCAAAGACACCAGCGCGCCTGCCATTGATTCGGTCAGACCTAAGCTGGTGCTGCTTAAAGACAAAGCGGTAGCGGTATAACCATATTGAAAGAAACTTAAACTTTTACCCCTGCACTTAGTTTACCTGCCAGAACATGAAGCTGTATCGCTTTTAGAGGAAAGACTCTACTGAATACAATGTACGATCAATTAAAAGCCTTTATTAAAAGCAGAACAAGTATAGACGAGGCCTCCCTGGAACAGATTTGTTCTCTCTTCGAGTATGTAAAAACCAAGCGAAATGAGCATTTACTGTATTATAGCGAAGTGTGCCAGCATTACTATTTTGTAAACAAGGGCTGCATCCGTCTATATACGATCAATAAAGACGGGATTGAGACAACTCGCTTTTTTGCCTTTGAAGGCGGGTTTGGAACAGCGCTGCCAAGCCTGATTGAACAAACCCCTGCCGGCGAATACATGCAGACCATCGAGAAATCTGAGCTTCTCAAAATCTCCAGGGATGACTTTTTCCACCTGGTTGACACTTTGCCGCAATTCGCCTTCATTTATAGGCAGATACTAGAGCTGGGTTTTGTTACTGCCCAAAAGCGGATTTACGGTTTCCAGGGGTTTGACGCACTGGAGAAAGTACAATGGGTTATCCAGCACCAACCGGATTTTTTGTCGCGCGTCTCAAACAAGATGGCCGCCTCCTACCTGGGCCTCTCCCCCTCCACCCTCAGCCGAGTAAAAGCCAGGCTCTGAAAACGTTGACTTAGGGCAACGCTTTTCACAAAAAGCACCGGTAGCTTTGTAAAAAAAACTATGATCTACAAACTACAGCTGCTCTTACTCCTACTCATTCCAATGCTTACCAGGGCACAGACCGGTAAGCAGGAGAACAATCCGCAAAAGGTTTGTGCCAGCCAAGAGCAGGCAGCTTACACAGTAAAAACGCACCAGCTTACCTTGGAGGCAGCTTTGGAGCTAACAAACAGGGCCCGGGCAGCAGCCCAAACATTGAACAAGGAAGTGAGCGTTGCCATCCTGGACGCGTCAGGGCAGGTGATTATGCTGACGCGGGGCAACGGCGTAGGGCCGCACAACACCGAAGCCGCCCGCAGAAAAGCCTATACCTCCCTCTCCACCAAAACGCCTACCCTAGTTCTGGCGCGTAATGCCCAAGCAAATGCCGATACCCAGAACCTGGCTAATCTTCCGGAGCTGCTATTGCTGGGCGGTGGCTACCCTATCTGGTATAAAGGGCAAGTTATTGGGGGCATTGGCGTTGCCGGCGGCGGTGGGCCCGAGAACGATGACACTATTGCAAAATCTGCGGCAATGGAAGACGCAGCCATACTTATACATTAACTTTTATACTTACTTATGAGAAGTTTAGCTTTGATCGTACTGTTTGTTCTGGCAACCACCGTCGCGTTCGCGCAACCTACCAAGTACCAGTTATCAAGCCACATTCTGGATGTTTCTACCGGTATGCCTGCCAAAGGGGTTTCGGTTGAGCTTGAGAAGCTGGACAAGAAAACCAAAACGTGGCAACAGGTGGACAAGAAAATTACCGACGAAAAAGGGCGCATCACAGATTTTCTGGCTACCGGGCATGCGAACGAAGGTGTGTACAGGCTTCGTTTTTTGGTAGCCGATTATTTTAAAAGCAAAAAAACAGATAGCTTTTACCCTTTTATCGAGGTAGTCTTCCAGATAAAAGACAGTGAGCATTACCACGTCCCTATCACCCTCTCGCCCTACGGGTACGCTACTTACAGGGGTAACTAAAGGCATCTCCGGCACTGGAGATTCATACACTTCAGTTTTCCTGCCTCACGTCTGATTTCCTGTGCAGTCTTATGGCATTCCCCATTGCGCCTACTTCCCTTCGGGAAGTAGGCGCAATGGGGAATGCTTTTTTATTAACAACGCGTACCGGTACTCCTATCACAGACAGGAGCAGCAGCAACTCATATATGCAGTTGCCATCAGCGGCTCGAATTCTGGTTCTACCTTCTGGTTTCACTTGTTTATTTGCTTCCTGAGCCTTTCCCTGCCGGTTTTTGCCTAAACATGCTCGTTGCATTGGCTGAAACGGATGGGGATGTAGAAATGCTAACTGAAGCAAGCCCATACTCCTGCTCACCCTGGGGCTGCAGCGCTTTACACAGTTACGGTAGTACGTAATCAAACAAGAGCGCCACAACCATCTACGTCACCCTGATGCGTAGCACCTTGAGCGCTACCTAAGATATATTTGGTGCCGTATCTTATAAACCACCTGTGTGACAAACATCACTGAACATGGCTGTGCCAAGCAATAACTTTGTACTAGAAATTGATTCATCAGTAAAAAAATTGAACCATGAAAATAAAACAGTTTGAGGACAAAGGTTTAGCCCATTATTCTTACGCTATACTTAGTGAGGCCACAAAAGAAGTGGTGTTGGTAGACCCGGCGCGCGACCCGCAGCCCTACTATGACTTTGCTGCTGCCCACGAAGCTACAATTGTAGGTGTGATCGAAACCCACCCGCACGCCGACTTTATAAGCTCGCACCTGGAGATACACAAAAAAACCGGCGCTACTATCTACACCCACAGCCTGGTAGGTGCCGATTATCCGCATGAGGCCTTCGACGATGGCGCAACGCTACAGCTTGGGGAGGTAACGCTTAAGTCGCTGCACACGCCTGGCCACTCCCCTGATTCGATCAGTGTGGTGCTGGAGCACGAGGACAGAGACAAGGCCGTATTTACCGGAGACACCCTGTTTATTGGCGATGTTGGCCGTCCGGATTTGCGGGAGAACGCCGGCAACGTAACGGCCAAGCGCGAGGAGCTTGCGCGGCAGATGTACCACAGCACCCGCGAAAAGCTGATGAGGCTGGCAGACGATGTAATGGTGTACCCGGCCCACGGCGCAGGCTCGCTCTGCGGCAAGGGCTTGAGCGAGGCCAACTCCAGCACCATTGGCGATGAGAAACTGAGCAACTATGCCCTGCAGCCCATGAGTGAAGAGGAGTTTGTGAAGGTACTGACAGCAGACCAACCCTTCATACCCAAGTACTTTGGCTACGATGTGGACCTGAACAAGCAGGGCGCACCGGATTATAAACCAAGTATAGAGGGAGTGGTACTACTGGAGAAGAACTTTGAGCCCGAAGAAGGTGCTCTGATTGTGGATGCCCGCCCTGAGAAGCTGTTTAAGAAGGGACATCTCAAAGGCGCCGTCAATATCCAGAACGGCGGTAAGTTTGAGACCTGGTTGGGAAGTATCGTGGGACCAAGCGAGCGTTACTACGTGGTGGCTTCCAGCAAGGAGGAGCTACAGGATTTGTTCGCAAAAGCAGCCAAGATTGGGTACGAGCTTCTGCTAAAAGGGGCGTTCGTGTACGACCAGCAAGGCGGTGCGAAAAGTGAAGCGTTCAATAGGGCGTCGTTCGAAGCCAACAAGGAAGACTACACGATACTAGATATCCGCAACACCTCTGAAGTGAAGGCAGGTAAGTTTTTCGGAAACTCAATCAATATCCCGCTGCCGGAGCTGAGGGAGCGCG
Organism: Pontibacter litorisediminis; assembly: GCF_029360645.1. Taxonomy (GTDB): domain Bacteria; phylum Bacteroidota; class Bacteroidia; order Cytophagales; family Hymenobacteraceae; genus Pontibacter; species Pontibacter litorisediminis. The sequence continues at coordinate 664,686 of NZ_JARDUA010000001.1, forward strand.
TAGGCGAGGTTCCTACAGAAAAGCCGGTGGTGGTGCATTGCGCGGGCGGGTACCGCTCAGCCGCAGGCAGCTCGATCGTAGAGACCGCACTGCCGGGTGTGCAGGTGCTGGATATGAGCGAAGCCGTGAATGAGCTAAAGGAAAAGTAAGGCATCATGGTGCCTTACTTGAGTTGATTACACTTCCGAAGTAAAAACAAATTGAACGGGGTAAGAGAGAATCAGGCGAAGGGAAAGCCAGAGCTCTAGCAGCATGCGTCGCTCCTTGGCCATGCCTTGTTTCCTTTTTTAACATTATGCCTGCAGTGTTGTTAGGTAGAGAAACTACGGGAAGCATATCACATGATCCCGTAGTTTAAAAGTTTGCCAGCGGTGGATTTTGGAAGCTAGCGTTGGTAAAGGAGTAACATATTAAGTATAATTGTGTGAGACCTGGAATCTCAGGTCTTGTGAAGAAAAAAACCTATGGAAATAGAGAAAGTAAAGGTTCTGATCATCGGCTCGGGACCTGCGGGCTACACGGCGGCGATCTACGCCTCGCGGGCGGGGCTCTCGCCGGTGCTTTACCAGGGGCTGCAGCCGGGGGGCCAGCTGACGATCACCAACGATGTGGAGAACTACCCGGGCTACCCTGAGGGAATTAATGGGCCGCAGATGATGGAGGACTTTAAGAAGCAGGCCGAGCGCTTCGGCACCGATGTGCGCTACGGCATTGCAACTGCTGTCGATTTCTCCTCGCAGCCCCACAAGGTGGTCATCGACGACGAGAAGACGATCGAGGCCGACGCTGTCATCATCTCGACCGGTGCTTCAGCCAAGTGGCTGGGGCTTGAATCAGAGGCAAGGCTTAATGGCAGCGGTGTTTCTGCCTGCGCCGTGTGCGACGGCTTCTTCTACCGCGGCCAGGAGGTGGCCATCGTGGGGGCCGGCGACACGGCCGCCGAGGAGGCCACCTACCTCTCTAACCTGTGCAGCAAGGTCTACATGATCGTGCGGCGCGAGGAGATGCGGGCCTCCCAGATCATGCAGGAGCGGGTGAAGAACACAAAGAATATTCACATCCTCTGGAATACCGTTACGGACGAGGTTCTGGGTGATGATACGGTTGAGGGCGTACGCGTTAAAAACACTATAACAGGTGAGCTGCAAGAGATCCCGGTAAAAGGCTTCTTTGTGGCCATCGGCCACCAGCCCAACTCGGGCATCTTCGGCGAGTACCTGAACCTGGACGAGAACGGCTACATCCGCACCATCCCGGGCACGAGCAAGACCAACGTGGACGGCGTGTTCGCCTGCGGCGACGTGCAGGACTTCACCTACCGCCAGGCCGTCACCGCCGCCGGCTCCGGCTGCATGGCCGCCCTCGACGCCGAACGATACCTGGCCGCAAAGGAGGCTGAGCATTGGGATGCAGCGCAACCTTCTGAGCTTACACTTTCTAAATAACAAAGGGTAAGGCTCTGCCTCCAACAATCCACAGGAGCCACTTTTTAGCAAACCTGGAGAGCCTAACATCACCTCTCATAAGAGAGTGGCCTGACTGGGATTCTAAAGTATAAACTTGAGGGACGCAATACTTTTGCGTCCCTCAAGTTTACCTCCCTCCCTTCATCCGCCCAATGCTGTGCGGCGGTAGTAGCACCGCCTTCTCCTGAGAGCACAGGCTAGTATTCTGAATAATAAGCTAACGCCACTGCAAGCAACAGCCTTCAGCGCAACGGCTGCAGAGTTACTGCACCAGAGTGGGGGACGTGACAAAAGTCACAGACAGCGGCTACGAAAGCACCTACCTTTGTGATGTTTCAATGACACTTACTTCAAGGAACCTGTTATGATAGAATTTTTGAGCCAGCCTTGGCCCTGGTATGTATCAGGCACCGTCATCGCCCTGGTCATGGCCCTCCTGCTGTTCTTTGGGAAGTCGTTCGGCTTCTCGTCGAACCTGCGCGTGATCTGCGCGGCCTGCGGCGCGGGCAAGCACCTCCCCTTCTTCGACTTCGACTGGCGCGCCCAGACCTGGAACCTGCTGTTTCTGGCGGGCGCCATCTTGGGCGGCTTTGTCTCCTCTGAGTTTCTGACTGACAGTGAAGCGGTGCAAATCTCGCAGGCAACGGTCCAGGACCTGCGCCAGCTGGGGATATCTGCCCCGGATGCCCTGCAGCCGGAAGAGCTTTTCAGCCTGGACGCCCTCCTGACCGTGAAAGGGTTTCTGCTGCTGCTGCTGGGTGGCTTCATGATCGGCTTTGGCTCCCGCTATGCCGGCGGCTGCACATCGGGCCACGCCATCAGCGGCTTGTCAAACCTGCAGCTGCCTTCGCTCATTGCCGTGATAGGCTTCTTTATCGGGGGCCTGATCACCACCTGGCTGCTGTTGCCGCTCCTGTTCTGAGTCGGCTTTGAAAAGATGAAGGACTTACCCTAAACTGTTATCTCTGTGAAAGGAATAAAATTTATACTTGCCGGCGTCCTGTTCGGCATCGTAATGAGCAAATCAGAAGCCATTTCCTGGTACCGCATTCAGGAGATGTTCCGCTTCCAGTCGTTCCACATGTATGGCATCATCGGCACGGCCGTGGTGCTGGGCGTACTGATCACCTACGTAATTAAGAAGTATAAGCTTCGGGATATCCAGGGCAACCCGATCGTGTTCACGCCAAAAGAGAAGTCTGTCCCGCGCTACTTGTTGGGCGGCATCATCTTCGGGTTAGGCTGGGCGCTGACGGGCGCCTGCCCAGGTCCCTTGTTCGTGAACCTGGGCCACGGCTACTGGGCCTTCCTGCTGGCCGTTTTCGGTGCCGTGGCCGGCACCTACACCTACGGCCTCCTCAAGGACAAACTACCGCACTGATCAAGGCTTTTGCCTTGGTTTGAGGAGGTGCAGTGTTCAACCCACAGCGGCTACTCTCATGAAAGGAACCCGGTCAAAGGCAGATACAGCGCGACTTTATAAGCGCGTGGCCTCATTTCAATGATAGTCGGATCTGAGTTGCCAAGGACACTCCACAGCAGGCAGACCATTGCTGCCATAAACAGGAACCAAAAACCAGAAGGATCAACCACATGAACAATAGAAAATTTTCTTTCAAACAAATACCCGGCTGGGCACTGATGCTGGCCGTTTTTGGAGTACTTTACCTGACAGGGCTGCACACTGAGGTTATTGGCCAGGTGCAGCGCCTGCTGCTGGCTACAGGCATAAGGAACGCCGATGTGCCCGATACTTTGCAGAATCCCGACGCCACAGCAGTAGTAGACGCCGCTGTAGTAGCCAACTCGGAAATGGCTGGGGCAGGCTTTAAAATAGCTGACCTGCAGGGCAATCAGGTAAGCTTCGAGAGCCTGAAGGGCAAGGTGGTGTTCCTGAACATCTGGGCGACCTGGTGCCCGCCCTGCATCGCCGAGATGCCGAACATCCAGAAGCTTTACGAAAAGGTAGGATCTGAAAAAATTGCTTTCGTGATGCTGTCGGTAGACGAGGGCGGGGTGGAAAAGGTAAAGAAGTTCATCGACAAGAAGCAGTACACTTTCCCGGTATACTTGCCGGCGAGCAATTTCCCCCGTGAATTTTACTCTGAAGCTATCCCCACCACCTTCATCATCTCGCCAGCGGGTAAGATAGTGGCCAAACAGGAAGGCATGGCGGATTACAACACACCCGAAGTGGTGGCGTTCCTGCAGAAACTGGCTGGGAAATAATGAGTTCTTGGTAGGTTAAAACCTCGCTCTCCGTTTCTTTATAGTTTCTCTATTGCGTTGCCAGGTTTGGAAAGGTTAGGTTTAATGGGCCTCCTTCCTAACTCGGTGCGCCCCGATGAAAGCTAAGCACACCCTTGCCGCCACCTGCAACAGGGAACTACAGCTCTATCAGATGAAGTAATAAACAGCCACAAGAGAGCCTGTTGCCACTATTAACCACAGCGCCACCCCTTGCAGAAACGGCCTGACGCTGATCGTCTTCAGTAACGGCATACTGATGCCTGCCCCCGTTAAAAACAGGCTGATGATAAGCCCTTTTCTGGCAAGCGCGGTTAACCAACCGTACACCACACTCAACTCGGGTAGAAATGTACTGCCCAGTGATGCCAACAAGAAGAAAAGTATAAACCCAGGAAAAGCGGCTTTCTTTTCCTCAGACCGAAACAGTACACCTGTAATCAGCACCATGGGGAGTATCCAAAGGGCACGGGTAAGCTTCAGGGTGGTGGCTATTCTGAGGGCCTTCTCTCCAAACACTGTTGCGGCCCCCACCACCGAACTAGTATCATGTATGGCAATGGCGGCCCAGGTGCCGAACTGCTCTTGTGTCAGCTGCAACTGCTTTCCGACGAATGGAAAAATGAACAGGGCCAGCGCATTCAGGATAAACACGACGCCAAGCGCAACGGAAATCTCTTTTTCCGACGCCTTGATAGCCGGCGCGATGGCGGCAATGGCGCTTCCGCCACAAATGGCAGTCCCGGCTGAAATCAGGTGGTTGAGCTTTCTCTCCACACCCAGCAGCTTCGCTAACAGCAACCCTACGGCCATTGTCGCTACCAGTGATACCGCTGTATAGAAGAAGCCCGTAAAGCCTGTTTCGGCTACCTGGTACAGGTTAATGCCAAAGCCAAGCCCTACAACCGAGGCCTGAAGGGCATACTGCGTGACCTTGTGCAACTTTACCGGGTAGGGGCTTCCCAGCGTTAGGCCTAAAAGAATCCCTGAAAATAAAGCGAGTGGTGCCCCAATGAGGTCTGTAACCAGTATAAGCAGCGGCAAGAGCCAAAATATGCCAAGCCGAACTAGTCTTTTGTTTAAAAAATCCAACGTCTCTCGTCTGCACCTTGGCAGCTCTATGTTACTTAAGTTCGATTAACTGTACGCATTGGTCCTCCAGCTCCTAACACTGTACCACCTTCCCTATACTTAGGCAAGAGAGATGGTTTCAATAGCCGGCTGCTTTAGGATAGCGCCTGGGGCGATGGGTCACCGGCGGGTTTAGATTTGTCGTCCGGAAGCGGCACAAACTCCTGGTTGTCGGATGGTGGCAACAGGATACGGCCTTCTTTCCAGTCTGCCTTAGCCTGCTCTATCCGCTCCTTTCTGGAGGAGACAAAGTTCCACCAGATAAAGCGCTCTCCCAGCGGCTCACCGCCCAGCATCATGAGCGTAGTGGCCTCTTTTGCCAAAATAGTGGGGCTTGCATTTTTGTTGAAGACAAGCATCTGACCAGCCGTATATGTTCTTCCGGATACTTCTAAACTGCCTTTGGCGATGTAGATTCCACGCTCGGTGTGCCCTGCTGGGAGCGTAGTTCTGGCGCCCTTATCCAGCACAACATGCAGGTAGAACAAGGGCGAGTGCGTTTTCACATCGTTGCGCAACCCGAAGGCGTCTCCTGCTATCAGCCTCATCCAAACCCCTGCGTCTGTAAAAACCGGCAACGCCTCCGGTTTATAGTTCTCGAAAGTCGGGGCTGCCTCCTCGTCTTTCTCCGGCAGGGCCACCCACGTCTGGATCATCTCCAGCTGGCCACCGGCCAGGGCGGAGGGATCCTCGAACCGCTCCGAATGCGCGATGCCGCTGCCGGCAGTCATCCAGTTCACCTCACCCGGCCGGATCACCTGCTGCACCCCCAGGCTGTCGCGGTGGGTGACTTGCCCGCCAAACAAGTAGCTTACCGTGGATAAGCCGATGTGCGGGTGCGGCAGCACATCCATGGAGCGAATCTCCTGCGGCTGTATCGCTACAGGGCCTGCATGATCCATAAAAATAAAGGGGCCCACCATTCTGCGCAGGCGAAATGGCAGGATGCGCTTTACATCCATTCCTGGGCCAATGGATGCCTTGCGGGCTTCAATGACGATGTCCAGCATACAAGCAGTGTGTTTGTCCTACATTTATAACGTAAACACGAAGGTAGCAGGTTGGCTCGCTAACCCAAGGAATTAATCGCCATACTTGGCGAAACACACGGCCATGAAAGTTTGGTTAGGAAGGAGAGCTGCGAGGAAAAGGAAATCACCTCAAGCCCCGTAGACAATCCCATTTATACGAGTTGGTGTAAGTATAAAGAAGCTGGCCGTTTCCTACTCCAGGCTGAACAAAGGATACTTGGGAGCGCCATAACAGTATCCCGACAGTACAGCGTACGCCCGGCATACCACTACGCATGCCAGGAGCTGTGCGCCTGCGCAGCATTATTCGGCAAAGGCGGCAACTGCGCTTTTCGTTAAATCACTACAGCCAAGTATGACTTTTAAGGTTGACGAAAGCAGTTTCAACAGTAGCAAAAGAGCGGTGTTTATTACCCTAGCCTTCTGTCGGTTAACCCCAGTGCCTTGGGCTGCCACACCGGTTTAAGCAGGAAACATATACTAAAGGCTGCGTTTTATTGGTTAATGCTTTGAAGCGGGTGCCTTCCTGCGCTGCAGGCGTTCTGGCCCAACCTAAAAATAAATCAAACCCTCCAACCGGATATTTAGAAACTCTAGGGGAAGGCTTATCTTTAAGCCGGAATATTTTGTTGGAAACTTGAAGTATGGCTATTCTTAAATTACAAGCGCTTTTGCTACGGTGCCTCGCTGCACCTCTTTTTATACTTGCCCTCTTCTCCTGCCAGGAGGCAAGGCAGGAAAATCCTTTAAAACAGGGCAGCACCGACGCCCTGGAGGCAACACGGCAGCGTGTGCCGGTACCCGGTTGGTTTACAGAAGACAGCGCCAGCCGGCTGGGTCATCACCTCGACTCCATTTTCACGCACCTGCATAGGCGAAACGGTTTTAACGGTACGGTGTTGGTTACCAAGTATGACCAGGTGGTGTACACCGGGGCGTTTGGCTATGCGGACTTCAGGGAGAAGGACAGCCTGCACACCCAATCAGTTTTTCAGCTAGCCTCCATATCCAAGCAGTTTACGGCTATGGCTATCATGATGCTGAAAGAGCAGGGAAAGCTGAAGTATGACGACAGCGTGCAGCAATTCATCCCGGACTTCCCCTACCATGGCATCACTATACGGCAATTACTCACGCACCGCTCCGGCCTGTCTAACTATACTTATTTCAGTGATGAGCTTTGGCCCGACCGTCGTGTGCCTATCACCAACAAAGATGTGCTGCGCCTCATGTCTGAGCACAGGCCCCAGGTCTACTACCAGCCGAACACCCGCTTCGACTACAGCAACACTGGTTACTTTCTGCTCGCCTCTATAGTAGAGCGGGCCTCGGGCAAGCCTTTTGCAGCGTTTCTGCAACAGCATATTTTCAAGCCGCTGCAAATGACGAGCACCTTCACCTTCAGCGACGACCTAGTTACGGGTAACCAGCACGTGGCTACCGGCCACACGGGCGGCAGGCGCAGCAGGCACCCGGATTACCTTGACACAGTACTGGGCGACAAAGGAATTTACTCTACGGTGGAGGACCTTCACAAATGGGAGCAGGCACTGTACACAGAGCGCTTGGTAAAGCGAAAGACTTTGGAGGAAGCCTTTACCGGAACACGCCAAGGCAGGAAGAAAGACGAGGATTATGGGTTTGGGTGGCGCATTAAGCAGGTAAGCAACGGCGATACGGTGGTATACCACGGAGGCCTGTGGCACGGCTACGCCAGCTACTTTCTAAGAAACCCGAACGACCACAGCGCCCTGATTATACTTAGCAACGTGCCGAATGGCAGCTTCCGACACCTGAAGGAAATCGAGGCATTTCTATACCCGGCCAGGCCTGGAAACGACAGCCGCAAAAAGCAAGATGTACTTGTAAGTGCAAAATAACCTCACGCCAATCAAGGAGCGCAGGCTGCTACGGTAGCCTGCGCTTACTCTTTTTTGCTACGTATGGCGCTGTACAGCACCGGACTGAAATAGCGCAGGTTCTCCAGCACACAGACCATGCTGTAAAACTTCTCCGGATCTATCTCCTGCTCTTCGGCCATCGCGGCAGCAATGGCATCCAACGCATCAGTATAGCTTGCCGTGAACTCCTCTTCCGTCATCTTTTCCTATAAAGTGAAACCTCAGGTTTATAACCCCTAAACTACGGTTTTAATTTCATAGCAGCGCACAGTCTAGAATGGAAGGCCCTGCCCCCTGCTCATACTTGCCAAATGCGGCTGTAAAGGGAAGCCCAGAATTTTATTTTGCTGCCAAAGGGGATAAAAAGCACCGCATCCAGCTATTACAAAAAGAGCAGGCACTGGCTACACCAGAACAGTCACCCTGCTGTTATTACACCTTGCGCCTGGCGCACCAGTCTTATAAATAATGAACAACTAGTATAACATGAACCTCAAACAACTAACAAAACGCGCCCGGCGGCCACGCCAAACCGTCCGCCGTATGTTCCTGCTCCTGTTCCTGGGCACATTCGGCACATTGGTGCAGGCCCAAACCATTACCTCCCCAGACAAGAACTTCACGATGAAGTTTGAGCTGACCCAGCAAGGGGAGCCGACTTACCAGCTGACGTACAAGAAGAAGCCTGTCATCACCCAAAGCAAGCTGGGCATCGCCACCCAGGATGTGCCTTCGTTTATGGAAGGTTTTACAGTTGCCAATACCGAGCAAAAGACGGTGGATGAAACCTGGGAGCCTGTTTGGGGCGAGGAGAAAAGCATCCGCAACCATTACAACGAGCTACTTGTAACGCTGGAACAGGCTGAGCCGAAAGGCCGCCAGATTCGCATCCGCTTCCGCTTGTTTAACGACGGGCTAGGCTTCCGCTACGAGTTTCCGCAGCAAGAGCAGCTCAATTACTTCGTAATCGAGGAGGAGCACACCGAGTTTAACCTCACCGGTGACCACAAGATTTTCTGGATCAGGGGCGACTATAACACCAACGAGTATGCCTACACCACCTCGCAAATCTCCGAAATCCCGAACCTGATCGAAAAAGCCACGATAGATGTGCACGCGCAGGTTCCAATCGACACCTTATCGGTGCAGACCCCCTCTATGATGAAAACCTCAGATGGCCTGTACATCAACATACACGAGGCGGCGCTGGTGAATTACCCAGCCATGCAGCTGAACGTGGACCCAAAGAACTTCAGAATGAGCTCGCACCTGACGCCTGACGCGGTGGGCAACAAAGGCTACATGCAGACGGAGACGCAGACGCCATGGCGCACGATCGTGGTGAGCGACAAAGCGACCGACATCTTGGCATCGCGCTTGATCCTGAACCTGAACGAACCTACCAAGTATGAGGACGTGTCGTGGATTAAGCCGACCAAGTACATTGGCGTGTGGTGGGAGTATTTTGTATCTGGCAAGAGCTCCTGGGCCTACAGCACCGAGACAAACGTTAAACTGACAGACGACTTTACTAAGTTCACCCCGAACGGCCGCCACGGCGCTAACAACGAGAACGTGCGCCGCCACATCGACTTTGCTGCCAAGCATGGTTTTGATGCCGTACTGGTGGAAGGCTGGAACATTGGCTGGGAAGACTGGTTTGGCAACTGGAAGGAGAATGTTTTCGATTTCGTGACGCCCTATCCTGACTTCGACGTGAAGGCCCTGAACGAATATGCGCACTCGAAAGGCGTTAAACTGATGATGCACCACGAGACCTCGTCTTCGGTTGCCAACTACGAGCGCCGCCTGGATTCGGCCTTCCAGTTCATGAACAAGTATGGCTATGATGCCGTGAAAACTGGGTATGTGGGCAAGATTATTCCACGCGGCGAGTACCATGACGGCCAATGGATGGTGAACCACTACATCCACGTAGCCAACACCGCTGCCAAGTATAAGATCATGATCAACAGCCATGAGGCCGTTCGCCCTACTGGCCTGCACCGCACCTACCCGAACTGGATTGCGCAGGAATCGGCACGCGGCACCGAGTTTGAGGCCATGGGTGGCCTGGCTCCGGACCACACCACTATACTGCCCTTTACGCGCCTGATGGGTGGCCCGATGGACTACACGCCAGGCATTTTCCAGACAGACATGTCGATCTACGGCGGCAACCAACGCGTGAACACTACGCTGGTGAAGCAACTGGCTTACTACGTGACCATGTACAGCCCACTGCAAATGGCAGCCGACTTGCCCGAAAACTACGAGCGCTTCCCGGATGCTTTCCAGTTCATTAAAGATGTGGCGTTGGATTGGGACAAGTCGCACATACTGGAGGCAGAGCCAGGGGATTACGTCACCATAGCGCGTAAGGCAAAAGGGAAGAATGAATGGTATGTGGGCGGTATCACCGACGAGAACTCCCGCACGACCAACGTCCGTTTCGACTTCCTGCCAAAAGGCAAAGAGTATGTAGCCACCATTTACGCCGATGCCAAAGACGCCAGCTGGAACAAGAATCCGCAGCAGTATACTATCACCAAAGTTAGGGTTAACTCCAAAAGTGCGCTGAAGCAGTATTTAGCGCCAGGCGGTGGTGTGGCTGTAAGTATAAAAGAAGCCAGCAAGCAGGACCTGAAAGGCCTGAAAAAGCTGTAACAGTATAAATGACAAGTATAAAAAAGCGCGATGCAGCTCTGCATCGCGCTTTTTTATTAGCGCCCCCGTACAGGCGCCTGGTTTAGACGCCCTGCTGCGTTAGCACCTCCTGCAGCTCACGCTTGATTATACTTCCCCAGTACCTTCTGTATTCCAGCTCGTCGGTGGTATGCTGTATGGGCTCCAACTCCGGGGCTACCTGGTGCAGCGCCTGCTCCAGTGCCTCGTATGGCCGGTATCCCACTATCATCACACCCTCTCCTGCTCCTTCACGGCGCATGGTTAAAGTCGGGAAGCGGGAGATATTGTGCAGCCGCACCTGCTTCAGGTCCTCTTCGAAAGCCTTTCTTGCCTCACTCCCGTTGATGTCCTCGCTGAACCGGTCCGCATCCAGCATGCCGGGTTGCGCTTGCGCCAGCTCTTTGCTTGCCTTTAGCAGCACCTCCCACTCAGCTATGTTCTGGCCGTGCAGCATTACCGCCTCCCGCACCCGGCGCAGGTAATTCTCTGCAGCCATCGGCGACTGCAGTTCTGCGGCCTTTACCGCAATACAAGACGGGTAGGAGGATGAAGGCGGGTTATCGAACCAAACCTTGTCTTTCAGGGGCATGCCCGAAGTATAGCGGGCCTCCATCCACAGGGGTCCCATCTGCAGCGGCCTGCTCACGGCGTTCATCGGATCACTGAAAGCGTCCCAGTTCGGAACAAGGCCACCCATGCGGTAGCGCCATTTTAGCCGGCCCTGGTACAGGAAGCGCAGCTTCCGCCACTGCGGCTCCAATGCCCAGCTCCAGCAACAAAGAGGGTCGGTGTAGACCTCTATCTCCACCGACCCTGCATGTGTTGATTCTTCTTGTTTGTTTTCGCGGTTTAACATGCTATCGTTTACGTTCAACTTAAAGGGAGTTCTGCGGATACTCACACCACTGATTCTCCCCCTGTGGTACGGCAGCCTTTACCTTTTTGCTGCGCATCTGGCCCAATTCTTTGTTCTTGGCCTCTACCCCGGACATGCTGCGGCTCGTGCCGTTCGCTTTGTGGTCCACCATGCCGTTCGTCTCCACCACATGGCTGAATGGCTCTTCCACGTACTGCCAGGTCTCGCCAAGGCTCGGGCTCTTGCCTTCGTTCCAGGGGCCTCTGGCGTCGCCTCCGCTAGACATGTTAAAGTAGCTGTTACTATACCTGGGATCGCCCTGCAGCACGCCTGGCGGGAAGTTGGGCTGTATGGTGTTCAGCGCAGCCTCAAACATTTGGTAGTGCGCAATCTCCCTTGTCATCAGGAAACGGAGCGTCTCCTTTACATAGGGGTCGTCCGTAAACTGCATCAGGTACTCGTACACGATCTTTGCCCTGGACTCTGCCGCCATATCAGAACGCAGGTCTACGGTAGGGTCGCCGTTAGCATTGATATAAGAGCCACTCCACGGCACCCCCTGGCTGTTGGTTAGCGTAGGGCCGCCGCCGCTCAGCACGAAGAACTGCGGGTTCATCATGGCGTTGTGAATGAAGTCCTCTTTCTTGGCCTTTCCGTCGAGTAGCTGCATGATCTCAGCTTCTTCGGCTGCATTCTTCAACTCCCCGTTAATAGGGCCCAACAGCATCTGTATGGTGGCTCCCACAATCTCCAGGTGGCTGAATTCCTCGGTGGCAATATCCATCAGCATGTCATATTGCTCAGGGTGTGGCTGCCGCATCGGGAAAGCCTGCACAAAGTACTGCATCGCCGCCTTCAACTCTCCGTTGGCGCCGCCAAACTGCTCCAGCAGCAAGCTGGCAAAAGCGGGGTCTGGCTTAGACACGCGGGCGTTAAACTGCAACTCCTTTACATGGTAAAACATTATACCTCCTTTTTTAAGTGAAAAAATAATTAATGTTAACACTTAGAAACGAGGTGTAGACACGGTGGGTTTATGCATGCCTCTGCTGCCACAGTTGCCAAAGCGCCTGCTGCGGCAGCCTGAGAAACATAGGACTAGTTACACACCTGATTTTCTGCTCTTCCCTTAAAATTTATGCTGCTGCACTTTATAAAGCAGGAAAGCCGGCAACGCTGCAAAAAGAGCCGCCGGCTTCTGGTACAGTTATACTTTTCAGTACTTAGTCGCGGGGCGGGTTGATCATGATGTGGGCGCCGTGCGTGCCCGGATGCATGATCCAGGGCATGGCAGGCCCGTTGGGCTTTAAAGGCAGGCCGGTGCTTTCGGAGGTAGCGTAAGGGATGTACACCACATAGCGCAGATAGCCATTTGGCGCCTCACCGGTGGCAGCGTTGAAATCTTTTGCCGGGGCAGTGTAAACATACAGCGCAGCAGGCTCTTTCGGCAGCTTAAGTTTGCCGCTCTTCGCCTCCTCCTCCCTCGCTTTAAATATTTCCTCAGCATTCTTCCCAGCTTTGCGAAGCTCCCGGCCACGGGCCATGAACGGCTCCAGGTCCTGGTGGTAGCATGAAACAGAGAGTCCCTCCTGCTTCGGGTCGTCGGCCAGGCAAATCATTTCATTGGTGCCTTTGCGCAGCAAGACAAGGTTTCCGCTGTTGTCGTAGCCATACACGGCAGCTCCGTCGCGTTTATCGGCCGGGGCTGCCAGCAAGGCGGCTTTAATTTGTGCTGCAGCAGGTGCTTTGGTTGAAGCCTGGCCTTGCGCCAGTGCGTTTACGCTGAACAGGGCCAGCAGAATTACGGTTGGTGCTAACTTCATACAATCCAGAGGTTATGGTGAAAACAAAAGCATACCCACAGGTGATGCCTACCTAACCAGTGGGTACGCTAGCTAACGTACATCAGGAATTAAGGATTAACTTTGAATAGAAGTACAGGTCTGCTCCGTCAGGCAAGGCTGCACCACGGCATTTAAGCTGCTCTTACGCCAGTGCATCGAACAGGCTGATCTGCTGGCCTGTACTCCTCCGCATGAGCGTTGGGGTGCTGCTGATGGTATAAACAGGCGTTTCCTCAAAGCGCGACGCCACCACCACCTCCGTACCAGCAGCATGCAGCGAGAATAGTTCCTTCACCAGCTTGGGGCAATTGTTGTCCTTGGAGAGGTGCGAGAGCAGCACGTGGCTCATGAAATCCGGTTTATAGGCTGTAAACAGGCTTAAGGCTTGCCTATTGGAAAGGTGCCCTCTGCCTCCGCGGATGCGGTTTTTCAGGTAGTATGGGTAGTGGCCCTTCTCCAGCAGCCCCTCATCATAGTTGGCCTCCAGAAAAGCGGCATGGCACTCCTGAAAATGCGCAATCAATTGCTCGCAGGGGTAGCCGATGTCGGTAAAAACGCCCACCTTCACCTCCTGGCAAGACACCACAAAGCTGTGGGGGTCGCGCGCGTCGTGCAGTTTTGGGAAAGCCTTTACCTCCAGCCTTCCTACCTGCACGGGCTCTTGTGCCGAAAAATGCTGCACCTGCACCCCTGCAAAGTCCAACCGGCAATTATACAGCGTGTCTGGGGTAATATAGACCGGCAGGTTATACTTTCGTGCCAGCACCGGAATGCCTTTGATGTGGTCGGAGTGCTCATGCGACACAAAAATCGCCTTCACCTTGCTCAGCGAGAGGCCCAGGCGCTTCATGCGCCTCTCCGTCTCACGGCAGGAAATACCTGCATCCACCAGCACCGCCTCGCGTTCGTTGCCAATGTAGTAGCAGTTGCCGTTGCTGCCGGAGTTAAGGGATGTGATCTGTAAGTGCATGGAGATGCAAAGTAAAACAATTTGTGCTGCTATTCAACCGATGTTATCCGGAAAGAGTGCAAAAAGGAGCAGAAAGTTTCTGCACCCGGAGCAGGAGCCCCCGACAAGCAAGCGCTGATAACTACCAAGCAGGAATCAACAAGTAAATTTCACTTCTGTATCTTTGCAGTTAGAAGATGAAAGAGCTTATGACTGATTTAACCCTATATGACCCGTTTGAGAACATGCAGTTCACCGACACGAACTGCTTCTTGTGCGGCACCATCGTTACGATAGAGCACCGGGCGCCCGTTTTTGGCGAATGGCTGCAAGACAAGTATAACCTGAAGCACAAAGAGCTGCTGATGCTGGACAAGAGCGTGACCACCTTTGGGCAACTGAGTATCCCCTGCTGCGACCACTGCCATACCCACCACCTGCTCCCGCTGGAGCACGAGGTAGAGCAGGCGGCCGCCAACGGAATAGCGGGCATCAAGGCTTTGCCGCCCCAGCGCCTGTTCCAGTGGATCGGCAAGATGTACTATGGCTCGCTGGTAACGGAGCTGATAAAAGAGGCAAACCCGTTGGTAATACCAGAATATGCCGTGAGTGAAGACCCCAAGATGCTGGGCAAGTTCCGCTCTTTTTTCCAAGTACTGCAGTCGCTGCGCGTGCCCATGGCATTCGCGGACTTCCTGCCCTGCTCGCTCTTCCTGCTAGAGATTAGCCCTACCGAAGACGAGCTGCCTTTTGAGTACCAGGACGAACTGACCACCATGGCTTTCAGCGTCAAGCTGGGGCCAGTAGCGGTCGTGTGTACGCTGCTGGACAACGGCATCATCCGCAAGGCCCTTGGCAGGCTGTACCAGGTAACAGAGGGCAAGCAGCTGCACCCTATTCAGCTGGCCGAGTTCAAGGCGCGCGTTTTCTATGCTGCCTATATCTTCAACGTGGTGCCTGAGTACTTCATCCGCCCCACTAAGCCTGGCGATGACCATCTGGTAGTGGACTCTTTGATTGACGATGTGACCAATGAGATCTTCAACCCCTGGGAGATGCCGGCCTATGCACACATGCTGGAGGAGATGCTGAAACCCTGGAGCATCCGGGAGCAGCAGATCCTGCAGAACCCGCAGCAGCCCATCAGCTTTTTGTTGGATGAGCATAACCAGTTTAAGCCCTTGGAGCGCTACGTAAAAGGCTAGGCTTTTAGGCGCAGGAGTAGTGCATGAAGTATAAAAACAGCTGCGGCGGCACCCGAATAAGTGCCGCCGCAGCTGTTTTTATACTTTGGGTACTAGGCTTTATTCAATAACAAAGCTTACATCCACGTTGGAGGTAATGGTTACCTCGCCTCCGGCAATGGTTGGTCCGCCAGCGCTATCGTAAGCTGCCGATTCCATCATGGCCATTTTATACATAGGCCTTGGTCCGCCGTTGCCGCCGCTCTCGCTAATTGCGTACACGCGGCCTACCTTGGCGCCCAACTCAGAAGTGAGCTCTGTTGCTTTGGCCTTTGCGTTAGCCACTGCCTTTTTGCGGGCCTCGGCCTTATACTTCTCCACATCCGACACCTGGAACTGCACGCCATGCACATGGTTCACACCCGCCCCGTAAATTCCGGCGAGCAGCTCATCAAACTTATCCAGCTTCTTCACCGTCACAGTCATGTTCTTCTGGGCCAGGTAAAAGTCAGGTGTGGTGCGGCCATACTCTCCGCTGCTGTACACAGGCTGCAGCGTAACATAAGACGTCTGTATGTGCTTGGCATCCACTCCTTGCTTTTTCAAATAGTTGATGATGGCAGCAGCCTTCTTGTCTGTCTCTTTTCTGGCTTCGTCTAAGGTTTTGCCGCGCGTTTCCACTCCCAGGCTTACCACCACCTCGTTTGGCTGCACCCGCACCTCGCCCGTGCCATTTACGCTTACCAAAGGCGGCAGCGACTGCCCCTGCTGGGCCTGTACCGAAAGAGCCGAAAGAAAGAACAGGCTCAGGAGCATCATCAGATTCATTTTTCTCATAGTAGTAGCTTTTAAAAGTTGTTTGGTTGAGGTAAATATAGCAAATAGCTATATAGGCTCGATTGCAAACTATGTGCCACAAGTATGGGAGGCAACAAAAAACCCTTAACTTTTGCAGTTAAGGGTTTCCAAAGACTTCCTGAAAGATTAATCTTCGTAATTAAACTCATCGTTCCCGCTGCTGTAGCGGGCTACTAGTATGGCACCAACAGTAAGGGCACCGGTAGCCAGAATTAGCTGTGTCGTGGTTAGGCGACGGGTAGCCTTCACAATGATATGGCCCAGGTCTTGCATCAGGTCAGGCAACTTATCGTGACGGCCCTGAAACACATGCATCGCCGACTCTACTGTTCGGGACATGTCGTGCGGCTGCAGCAGTTGCATCACACTTCCTCCCTCCTGATTCTTCTGCCCGCTTTTTTGCTGATTGCCGCCGCTATTATTGTTGCTATTGCTGTTGTTATTGTTATTATTACTGTTGCTCTGGTTTTGTGTTGTATTGTTTTCCATAGTTTTCGTGTGTTTAAAGATTAATATAGGTGTATACGGGGCAAAGGCTAAAAGTATACTTTGCCTCTAGTGCTTCGCTCTACCGCCATGCTGCACCATCAGCTCATCCATGCGAGCCTGAAGGGTGTCCTCGCTTACCATCATGCTGGCCGGAAAGCTGACGGTCAGGCCATCCAGCCGCAGTGTTTGCGCCTCCGGATCATAATTGTAACTGCCTGACACACCTTTCTCGCTAAACTTACCGCTGTTTGCCTGAAGCTTAATTCCGTAAGTCTCCAGTTTATTCTTAAGCTGGTCGAAAGCTTCTGGTTTTACGCCTTCGTATTGCAGGTTCTTAGCCATTCTTCATTTTTTTCTGTGTGGGTAATTGAATTTCTCTAACGCAAGAAGGCACTATTGGTTAACATATACCAGCCATGGCATAGTCAAAAAAATTTTCCTACTGAAAATCAACCACATCCTTTTCAACAGGAAAAAGTTTCACGCAGAGCTATTGCAGTAAAGCAAACACCCGCTATATTTGCATCACAATTAGACAGAACGGCCCGTTCGTCTAGGGGTTAGGACGCCAGATTTTCATTCTGGTAACAGGGGTTCGATTCCCCTACGGGCTACCAAAGCAGCTTCAGGTAAAACTGGAGCTGCTTTTTTGTTGCTTCTATAATTTCTTCCCTTAGGTTGAATGTTCACTGTGTCAACCTCACTGTGAAGAGCTGACTTAGAACCTGTAGATAAGCTTAAGCCTCAGGATGGTCATGAAGAGATAAAGAGGTCCCCCCCTGTCATTCTACTGATGTCCCTCACCAGAGCCCCTTTTGCTTTGCCCACGATATGCGGCTTTTTCCACTGAGCCGGCATCTAGGGATGATACAGAACATGCAAAATCAGCAACAGTAGTTATTACGAACATAAAGCCTTAGATCTGTGTAAACTTAACTGGTAGGTACATACAGGACTATGAAAGCAACAAAACCAATCATAATACTTGTACTGCCGCTGCTGTTTGCATGGCCAGCGGCGGCACAGGAACATGAGCACCACCAGCCAAAGCCAGACACAGCTAAAACGCACATACAGCACAACGAGATGCCGCAACACCAGGAGCATAGGGACATGCAGCACGAGATGATGCCTATGTCGCATGCATTCTCCCGAAACCTGCCCATGAACCGAAACGGCTCCGGCACCGGCTGGCTTCCAGATGCCTCGCCCATGTACGGCAACATGTTTCATACCGGTGACTGGATGCTCATGCTGCACTACAACCTCTTTTTGCGCTACAACAACCAGGACGTGTTTAAAGATGGGAACCGGGGCGACAGCCAGTTTGACGCGCCTAACTGGGTCATGCTGATGGGCCAGCGCTTTCTGGGCGAGAAGGGGCTGTTCCGCTTCAGCACCATGATTTCGCTGGACCCGCTCACGGTGGGTGGCGAAGGCTATCCCTTGCTGTTCCAGACAGGTGAGACCTTCGAGGATGAGCCGCTCATTGACCGCCAGCACCCACACGACCTTTTCAGCGAGTTATCCATTGGCTATACACACATGCTGTCTGAGGAAGCAGATGTGTTCCTGTACCTGGGCTACCCCGGTGAGCCGGCATTAAGCAATGTTGCGTTTATGCACCGGCCTTCGGCGCTCAACAACCCAGACTCACCGCTCGGCCACCACTGGCAGGACGCTACCCACATTTCCTTTGGGGTGGCCACACTTGGCTTCCGCTACCGTAACTGGAAATTGGAGGGCTCCTCCTTCACAGGCCGTGAGCCGGACGAGGAACGCTACGACTTTGACAAGCCCCGCTTCGACTCCCGCTCCGCACGCCTGACCTTTAACCCATCTAAAAACTGGAGCCTGCAGGCCTCGCATGCTTTTGTTAGGAGCCCGGAGGTATCAGAACCAGACGAAGACGTATACCGCACTACTGCTTCCGCACTCTACGGTAAAAAACTCACTGGCAACAACCGCTTCCTGACAGGTTCCCTGAACTGGGGCTATAACTACGTGGATGAGCACCATAAGGAGCATTCTTTCCTGCTGGAGTCCAACCTCCAGAGCGACAAGTTTGCTGTATACGGGCGCTATGAATTTGTTCAGAAATCGTCGGAGGAGCTAGGCTTTGAGGAGTACGCGTTCGAGCATGATGAGCTGTTCAATGTGAATGCTTTGACAATTGGAGCAAACAGGCAGATCTTGGAAATTGGAACTGTCAATTTTAACCTTGGGGCGCAAGTGAGCGTGTTTAGGACTGAGAATACCCTGCACTCATACTACGGTGAACTACCAGTCAGTGCACAGGTGTACCTTCGCGTGTTCCCAGCCGCAATGTTTCCTTAAATAAAAAGAGGCGGCTAAGCGAACTTAACCTCCCTCCTCTTTTGCTCATTTTTATTTTGTTCCCTCCGGCACCGTGATACCCACCTTATCCCATGATAGCTGTATGACTCCATCCGTATCAGACTCTTCCACAACCTCATACTTGAGTCGCTCCTGATGCTGCTTCAGTTCTTCAGGCTTCACCTTCACCCGTAATATATCCTCTTTTACATCGTAGTTATCAGAAGGTGCAGTTTCCAGTTTCTATTGATGATTAACGTCTACTCGGCGCATCAGCGCCACTTCAAGGCGTGCGCTTTACTCGTGAAGTTTGGATTAGATAAGCTGCATGCTCACTCCCCAACACCTGCCCTTGCACCAGCACAGCCCTCTCCTCAAGTGCGGGCTGCTACTGACTAGCCGTACCCCCTTCTCCGGGCAGGTGCGCTTTAGCCTCATGGCCATCTGGTAAATTTGGGCGCTGCCGACTCGCTCACCTCATCAACGGCCCTGCTGGAGTTTAAGTGCCGGTTTAAGCGGAGAGACAGGACTTGGCCATGTAGCACCTCTTCAGGGCAAACAACAGGAGTATTTCCCTCTCCCAATCAATAGAGGAGCCGCTCCAGCTTGCTGAAGCGGCTCCTTTACCGCAAACGGTGTTCTTAGCATTGACAGATCCTGCACAGGATACAGGAAGCATCACAATCAGCTCTTACTCTTCGCTGAAGCCCTTTACTTTCGAAACCATCTTGTACACTTTACCGGTGTTGCCGCTTGGGCCGAGTATTTCGGAGGTCGTCACGTACATTTCCCCGTAGAGATCCTGTCCGAAGCCTTTCACGTACTGCTCAAGCCCCTCCGGGAAGCTCTCCAACTCCACCATTTCATAGTTCCACAGGCCTTGCCCGGCAGGGCACGCCATGTAGATCTCTCCCTCTGCCTCTTCGTCCTCAGCAGAGAAGTTGCCGAAAATATACTTGCCCTGCAGGCCCGGGATATCATTGCCGCGGTACACATACCCACCCACGATCACCAGGAAATGACCACCGTTGGGGTTTGAGTAGTTCTTTGCCTCTATGACAGGGTCGATGAGCTTGTTGCCGTACACGTCTGTATCCGGGCAGGAGGAGAGCACGTTCAGCGGATCGGAGGCATCGAAGCAATGTGTTCCTTCTTTCACATTCCAGCCGTAGTTGCCCCCCTTCTCCACGATGCTAATCTCCTCCCAGAGATTCTGCCCTGCGTCACCGGCATAAAGCTTTCTGGAGCCGCTCATGTCAAACGAGAAGCGGTAAGGGTTCCTGAAGCCGTAGGCGTAGATCTCGTCCAGGCGCGGGTCATCCGCACCGGCGAAAGGATTGTCCGAAGGGATACCGTAAGGGCTGCCGCTGTTCACGTCGATCCGCAGGATGTTGCCCAGCAGGTTTTCCTCTACGTCTTGGCCGTTGCCCCCCTCATTCACCTCGTACCAGTCCTCTACGTGGCCTGGCCCCACGTCATTGGCTCCCCCGCCGTCCCCGATGGAAATGTAAAGATAGCCGTCAGGCCCGAAGGCCAGTGTTCCGCCCTCGTGGTTGCTTTGCGGTTGGTCTACCTCTAGGATTACTCTCTCGGAGCCCATGTCTGCCTTTGTAGGATCCGAGGAAACCATGAACTCCGAAATGCGGCTGATGTTGTTCCAGGAGGCGTCCGGGGTAGGGCCGCCGCCGCGCGGAGGAGCCGTATAGTAGACAAAGAACCGACCGTTGGACGCGTAGTTGGGGTGAAAAGCCAGGCCTAGCAGGCCACGCTCATCGTATGCCTCGTTCAGGTCCACAATCTTGCTGCTCACGTCCAGAAAAGGTTGCGCCAGCTTATTGCCATACTTATCCAGGACCCACACTTTACCGATCTGGTCAATCACAAACAGCATCTTGCTGTCATCAGGGGCCGGCACAACCCCAATAGGGGATACCATTCCATCTGCCAACAGCTCCAGGTCCACCGACCTCGGGAGTAAAAAGGGCTCGTCCGGATCGCAGCTTTGCTGCGCAATACCTGCGCAGAACAGCAGCGCAACGGTAAGGATTGACAGGAGGCCTTTACGGCCTTTGTTATGCTTCCGGCCCGAGAGAAACCTCCCAAGCAGGAATTTTCTGACTTTGTAAGTTTGCCTTTTCATAGTACTACTAACTAATAAATGGTGAGAAATAGAAAAACATCAACTGACAAGCTCCCTTGGATGACAGGAACTCATTGCGGGGACAATAGACGTTTGGAGAGGTAGTAAAAAGTGCGAAGCGCACGCGTTAAGGAAGCGACACTTATTGTATTTCAAACAAAAAACTTACTTTAATTTATACGGTCTATCTATCAGATCGTCTCAACTAAGACTAAAATTATACTAACCTTCACCTTGTTTGCAGTGTCAGTGGCACCGGCTGCTATGAGTGCGGCTTAGGTCAGAGGCCGTCAGACAGCACGAGGAAAAGGTACCAGAGCTAGACCGCGCGACACACTGCGAAATGGATAGCCAAGGCAACACACCTTGAATTGCACACATTAACCTACTATAGTCAGTTAATACAATATAACATAGAAAAAATGTAGCCACTGCGGCCGATGTTCTCCATAGGCCCTGTAGACTGCTTTAAGCATCGCCAAAGCTTTATACTTCTTAAGCCGCACCATTACCTGTACTGTGGCTTTTGTTATGGGTGACAAATATTTTCTAGCCTGGGATAACGCTGTTCAACTGTGGGAATGACTGTTATCTGAAGTATAACTTTGCGTATGTTATAAAGGCTGTTCAAACCTTGAATGTGGCTGCATATTTCCATTATGCGTAACCCTATAGTATAGATTGATTATGCTTAGAGCAAAAAATAGGATGGGAAAGCAGCAAAATGACACGAAACATGGGCAAACAAGCTTTTTGGTCTTTTCGGCATCTCTCCGGAACGGGTCTCTCAACACAAAACTGGCAAAACTGGCGGCACAGGTTATTCAGGAGCATGGCGGCACCGTTGACTTCGCCAACATGGAAGAGTTTGACTGCCCGACCTTCAACCAGGACCTGGAAATAGACAGTTTTCATCCGGATGGTGCCGAAGAATTCCGGAAACGCATACTAGCTAACGACGCCTTCATCATCTCCTCGCCAGAATATAACGGCTCCATGCCCGGCTTTTTGAAGAATGTGATCGACTGGACATCCCGTTTCCGCCCGCAACCTTTCCACCAGCACCATGCTTTGCTCATGTCCGCCTCCCCGTCTATGGCCGGTGGCAACCGGGGGCTTTGGGCTTTGCGGGTTCCTTTGGAACATCTTGGTACCAGGGTATACCCGGACATGTTCTCCCTGGCGACGGCCCACGAAGCTTTTGACCAGGATGGTAGTCTGAAAGATAAAACATTGGCCAAGAGGTTTGAAGATAACTTAGTTGCCTTTATGAATCTGGTGGAAGCATCCAAGCACTACCCGTGCATCAAAAAGGCTTGGGTAGAGTTTTTGGGAGAGAAGCCTGCAAGGGAAACAGAACGGGTGGAGTAAGCAACGTGTAAAACAAGGGCGTTTGTACAGCTGCTGTGCGATGATGCATAAGGTATGAAAGAAGCAAGCGTGTAATCAAAAGCAAAATTGTATGAGTGATCAACGGCAACCGAACTTCCTGCTCATTGTAGTAGACGATATGGGATACTCCGATAGCCAACCTTTCGGCGGAGAGATCAGCACCCCTAACCTGCAGCAGCTAGCGGAAAACGGTGCCTGCTTCCGGCACTTTCATACCTCTGCCCTCTGCGCCCCTACTCGGGCTATGCTACTTTCGGGCTGCGATAACCACCATGCCGGGCTGGGTAACATGCCTACGGCGCATGCCACCAACCAATACATGCAGCCCGGTTACGAGGGTTACCTGAACCGCGATATTCTCACTCTTCCTGAAATTTTAAAAGAAGCAGGCTACCATACCTACATGGCTGGGAAATGGCACCTGGGGGAACTGGAAGGGTATCGGCCGCACGTCCGTGGCTTTGAACGGACCTTTACGTTTCTGGGCGGCGGGGTCAGCCATTTTCAAGACCAGCGGGCTTTAAGCGAATTCGAGCAGCCGCACACGGAGTATTCTGAAGACGGCGAAACAGTAGGTGAACTGCCTCCTGATTTCTATTCATCAGACTTTTATACCGATAAAATGATGCAATACTTATCGGAGCAGCGTGATGAGAAACCCTTTTTTGCCTACCTGGCATTTACCGCCCCACACGACCCGCTGCAGGTGCCCGATGCATGGCTGGATAAGTATAAAGGTACCTACGATGGCGGCTACGATTCCATACGTGAACAGCGCCTGAAGCGGATGAAGGAACTGGGGCTCGTGCCACATGAGCTAACCCCAAACGAAGGCAGCGGAAAATTCAGGAAGTGGGACGAACTCACAGTGGAAGAGCGAAGAAAAGAGATTCGCACGATGGAAATATACGCCGCCATGATCGAAAACCTGGATTGGAACCTCGGGCGGCTGTTTGACAGGCTGAAGGAACAGGGCAAGTTCGACGACACCATCATCTTCTTTCTTTCTGACAACGGTGCCAATCCCAAAGAACCGTACTTTTATGCACCCAACACCAAAGAGTCGATTGCAGAGGAGTATAACAACAGCCTGGAGAATTACGGCAGGATAAATTCCTTTATTTCTATCGGCGGTGCCTGGGCGGAAGTAGCCAACACGCCCCTGTCATACTTCAAGCTGACCACCTACGAAGGTGGCACGCAAACCCCGCTCATTGTCTCGGGCAGGCGGATGCACAAACGCGGCGTGGTAACAAACGAGTTGCTGCATGTAACCGACTTACTACCCACCATTTTAGATTATGCCAATGTCAGTTACCCAGATACAGATAAAAACCTAAAGCCTCTCTATGGTACTTCTCTCAAGCCATGCCTGCAGGAAGAAACAAAACAGCCTGTGCGGAATAAGTTTGATGTGCTGGGGTTTGAGATAACAGAGTGCAAGGCCATACTCAAGGGAGACTGGAAACTGATCTTCATGCCCCCACCCTATGGCAAAGGCGATGAATGGCATTTGTACAACCTGAAGGAGGACATCAAAGAAGAAAACAATCTGGCCAGCCAGTTTCCTGAGAAGTATGATGAACTGAAAGCAGACTGGAATGCCTATGCCTTGTCGGTCGGGTACATTGAGGCAAATGAGGAAAGAGCGGTAGAGAAACTGGGTTATGAAGAGTTTTACCGTTTTGATCCGAAGCACCGCATGGAAAATAACGTGAAGGCGGAAGGTGCAATGTCAAAGGATACTTCGCCCACGGATCTGGGCGATTAACCATAGCGCACCATGTTTGAGATCATGATTAAAATATCGGGCATCGTCCTGCCAATTTTCGTTTTCCTGACCATGCTAAACGTCGGTCTCACACAAAAGCTACAAGACATTGTAGCCTATCTGAAAGACAAAGGGTTCGGCCTGCGCATGCTACTAGCTAATTTTATACTGGCGCCGTTACTCATGTGGCTGATGCTGCAACTCTTTCCCATTGACCCTTACCTCCACGTTGGCTTAGCCATCTTCAGCATCTGCGCGGGTGCGCCTTTCCTGATAAAACTCACGCAACTATCAGAGCATGACCTGGCCCTTGGCGCCAGTACCATGATCAAATTGGTGCTGGCTACCATCGTTATCGTTCCGCTGGTATTGCCCCAGATTGTGCCACAGGTCGAAATCGATGGCGGGCAAATTGCCTGGACGCTGGTGAAACAGTTGATATTACCCATTGTGCTGGGGCTGTTGCTTGCCAAGGTGTTGCCTAAACTCGCAAGCTTAGTGCAGCCGTGGGTAGCCAGAATCGGTAACTGGGCACTCTATATCATGCTAATTTCTACACTGGTGGGCTACTTCCCTGAATCTAAAAACATACTTGGGGAAGGTGCTATCCTCATTAGTGCCGTGTTTATTTTAGGTGCCTTTGGCATTGGATATCTCCTGGGAGGCCGTAATGATGAAGATCACCTGCAGGACATAGGGGCATTGGGAACGGCACAGCGGAATACGGCCGCCAGCATGATCATTGCTGCTCAAAATTTTTATGATCACCCGGAAGTGTTGGTAATCATTACCATTGCCAGCACCTTAGGAATTGCCATGTTGTTAGGTATTGCTAAATTCTTATCGAAGGATAATAAAGTGAATATTTACTCCTACAGACAAACACCTTAACCGAATATCCGATTGGTTTTATCATGCATGAAAATAGTGAGTTACTGTTGGTAAGCAATGGCTCTTGATCCTGAACATATAAAAGACGGAGACGCTGTGAAGGCTCCGGAAGATACGCTTCCGGGGGAAGTGAAGCTGAAGCGACTAGTGAAAGCCGTCACACGCAGGCTGCCCGAGAGATCTTGGTTTAAGGACGACGCCAATGCAGGGCTGACGGGGGCCATGAACCGGATCCCGGATGGAATGGCCTGTGGCTTGTTGGCGGGTGTGAGCCCCATTATGGGCTTGTTTGCCGCCGCTTGCGGAAGCACTGTAGGCGGTATATTCAACAGTTCCAGGTTGATGGTGGTATCCACAACCAGCGCGTCCGCATTTCTGCTGTATCAACTCACACAAGCCTATCCGCAGGAACAGCGTGCAGAAGCCATCGTTCTGCTGGTGATGCTTTCAGGTGGCATCATGATCCTGATGGGATTATTGAAGCTTGGCAACCTGGTGCGGTTTGTCTCCTATTCGATTATGATAGGCTTTTTGGCTGGTATTTCCATTCTCGCCATCTTAAGCCAGTTGCCCACTGTTTTTGCCATTCCTGCCGAGGGCTCCAACAAGATTCTGCAAACGGTGAACCTGATAGGGAACATCCACCTTGCCAACTGGCATGCGCTGGTAGCGGGCGTGGCCACAATTATCTTTATGCTGCTGCTTCCTAGAACGCCATTGGGCAATAAATCTGCTATTGTGGCCATTGCCATCCCGTCACTCTTTATATTTTTTATGAATTGGTCTGACGTAGAAGTGGTGAGGGATTTAGGTGAGATTCCCAACGGGCTGCCCCCAATGCGCCTGCCTGACCTCTCGCTGCTGCAGCCGTCACTTTTCAGCGGAGCGCTCTCACTGGCTTTGATCATCCTTATCCAGGCAGCTGGTGTTAGTCAGAGTGTCCCTAACCCGGATGGCTCACGCTCTGATACCTCTAAAGATTTTATCAGTCAGGGCGTCGCCAACATGTCCTCCGGCTTAATCGGTGGAATTGGCGTAGGAGGATCGCTGGGTGCCACTTCTATCAACATCGTCTCGGGGGCCAGAAGCAGGTGGGCCAGTATTTTCTCCGGCTTGCTGGTGCTACTGCTCGTTATGCTGTTGCCAGCACTGGTGGGGAATGTCGCTATGCCGGTTCTGGCCGCAATGATGATATTTGCCATGGCAAACTCGCTCAGTATAGAAGAGAACAAACAAGTATGGAACGCCGGATGGCCCCCCAGAATCGGCCTTGTCTGTACCTTCCTCATTACCTTGTTCCTGCCGGTGCAATACGCAGTCCTGATCGGCGTGCTCCTCTCTTTTATTCTTTACTTCTTCACGTCCTCCCGGTTGGTAAAGCTTCAGAGAAGGCGGCTTTTAAGCGATGGCCGGTTTGAGGAAACGGACCTGCCTGCAGAGCTTGAAAATGAAGCGATACATGTTTTTGCGGTGGAGGGTGATCTGCATTTTGCAGGAGCAAGAATGCTGGGAAACCAATGGCCACAACTGCCCCCGCAAACCCGGCGTCCGGTCATCATCCTGGAGCTGCGGGGCCGGAACAACATTGGTGCGACGCTTACGGAGGTAATTGAGAGCTTTTATAACAAAATCAAAAAGGCGGAAGGCAGGTTTTACATCACAGAGTTAGGCGAAAACAGCTATGCAGCTTTCCGCACACAGGTTGACACTGAGGTACTAAATGGAATATTTATAAGGAAGAAAGAAGCCATTATTGGAAAGAGTACGCGACAAGCTGTTTTAGAGGCAGAAGACTGGCTTAAAAATGGCGCCCCCTCAGAGTCTGATAAATAAAGCATGGTATTTACTATATTTCTAGAGCCAAGGGGAACACTTGAAAGGCAGCCAACTTATCCGGCAGGATGTTGCTTCGCCTAGTCCACTGCTCGCACGGGTGATGGCGATTACTTCTATGTTATTCATACTTTGAATGTAGTGGTGATTTATTCTAATTTGATACAGTCCCTTTCAGAATGGCTGCATTTGGGATACTTTGCGAAAAGAGAAATGCAGCTTACACTACGACTGCTTTTTATATAGTATAAATCCTTATGAAACAACCAGGTAGCTATTTGTACCAATAGATGTTACCATACTTTGGCCTACCAAAAGAAAGCCGCTCCACGTTAAATGGAGCGGCTTATTTAATACAATTAATTTTCTCTTCGGCTGGTATCATGCTGCCGCGCCTCCTCAGGCGGCAACCAGCGTTAAACAACAGACTTACAGCATTGTTCCAGCCAATCTATCCCCTCTTCCGGATGGTTTTGAACCTGCTATAACTACCCCTTTTTAGGCAGTTTTTTCCTGTTCGGCATTTCTATTTTTCAGAGACGCCATGTCAATTACAAAGCGGTACTTTACATCTCCTTTCAATAAACGCTCATAGGCCTCATTAATCTGCTGCATCTCAATCATCTCAATGTCAGAAACGATATTGTGTTTGCCACAGAAATCAAGCATTTCCTGCGTCTCGGCAATGCCGCCGATCAACGAGCCGGCAAAGCTTCTGCGGAAAGGAATAAGGCTGAAGGCTGCCACCGGAAGCGGGTTTTCGGGCGCACCTACCAGTACCAGCGAGCCATCTACGCGTAACAGGCTCAGGTAGGCGTTGATGTCATGCTGTGCCGAAACAGCGTCTAGCACAAAGTGCAGCTTACCAGTATACTTGGCCATTTGCTCTGCGTCTTTAGACAGCACCACATCATCCGCACCAAGGCGTTTGGCATCTTCCACCTTAGAAGGAGAAGTGGTAAACACGATCACGTCTGCCCCCATGGCCTTGGCAATCTTCACCGCCATATGCCCTAGCCCTCCAAGGCCGACAACACCTACTTTCTGGCCGGGCCCCACGTTCCATTTCTTTAGTGGTGAGTATGTGGTGATGCCAGCACATAGCAAAGGTGCCGTAGCGGCCAGGTCCAGGTTATCAGGCACACGCAGAACAAATTCTTCCTTCACCACAATGCTCTCGGAGTACCCGCCATAAGTATACCCGCCCAGGTGTGTATCAGGAGAGTTATAGGTCCCGGTGTTGCCTTCCTGGCAATACTGTTCCAGGCCCTCCTTACAGTAGTCGCACTCCTGGCAACTGTCCACCATACAGCCCACCGCCGCCAGGTCTCCCACTTTGAACTTGGTTACATCGTTACCGACCCTTGTCACCTTACCCACTATCTCATGACCGGGCACACACGGATACACTGTGCTGTGCCATTCATTTCTGGCTGTATGAAGGTCAGAGTGGCAAACCCCGCAGTATAGTATCTCAATCTCTACATCAAGTGGTGTGGGGTTCCTCCTCTGGATGTTTAATTGTTCCAGAGCTGCGTCTGCTGCTTCAGTGCCAAATGCTTTCACTTCTTTCGCTTTCACGGGAATGGCCCCCTCTGCTGTTGCTTTTACTGTTTCCATGTTGAAATTTAACTTTAGTAAATTAAGCTATATGCTTCCCCATTTTAAATGTTTCGTAAAAATTGATAATTGCAACAGCAATCTCTGGATTTGGAGTTTGTGTTTTACTACTTCAGCCTGTTCTACAACTATTCATTTATAGTGTGTTTTAATATAACGTACCTCAGGTTAAGACGGAAAAAATGGCCGCCGCACTTTGTGAAGGGCTTCTTTCCTGTTGTAAAAGTTGGATAGGACCATACCTGGCAACAAGGATGAAAGTCTGTTACGGCACGCGGAATTATAGTTTACTACCCGTCTAGTTGCATCATGTTATCATCCAGCCTCAGGTCGATCATCAGGTGGTTCGGATCAATACCACCACGGTCAGGCTTTTGCGGCACACTCACTTTTATGGTTTGTTCGCCAGACCGGATACGGTGCATCTGAAGGTAGAGTGGCTCGTTTAACCCTTTGCCTTCCCCATAAACGCCGACTTCCAGCCAATCATTCATCGGCACATCTCTCTCTGAGCCAGTACTGTCCACCACCACCTTCTGAGCCTGCACCTTCAACGTTACCAGCCAGTCGCCTGCTTTTGTTTGCTCCACTGCCATTTGCTTTGTCTTGAGGCGCCAATACGTGTTCTTCATAAACAGGTCTTGTAACAGGTAATGCAAGGAGTCCGGGATAACCTTTTCTAGCTCCTGGTATAGATCCAACGTGGTGGGCAGGGGTATCTCTCCTGAAGTCCGTTTCTGAAGCAGCTGCCGAAGCGCGCCATTTACCTTTTCCTTTCCAACGTACGTACTCAGGGCATGCAGGGCGAGTCCACCCTTTCGGTAGTATAAAAAGTCTTCGTTTGCCCTGATCAAGGACGCTGTTGCGAGGGAGCGTGGCATTTCATAGGAGGAATGCAGGTAGTCTATGTATTGGCGCATATGACTGTCCCCATAAGTTTCTTCCAGCACCTGCATCCCGGAGTATACCGCAAGCCCTTCAATCAAAACGCCGGCTCCTTCCACATTTGCAGGGGTTAACCGAGCCATTCCCCACCACTGGTGCCCCACTTCATGCGCCAGAATATAATACGGAAGGTCAAATCCATCCGGACTGTCATCGGGAGCCATTAGGGCATACTGTTCTCCGTAGTAGACGATGCTTCCATCCGCACTCGCGCCACCCCCCGAGCCCGCGCGCTCCACCACCGTGAAATGCTTGTAAGGGTAAGGCCCAAACTGCTCTGTAAAGTATGCCAGTGAAGCTTTTACGCTCCGAAGCATGCGGTCAATATTCTGGGCATGCTCCGGATAATAGTAAATCTGGATGGCTACGTCGTTCCACTTGCTTTTCTGCACCGCATACTTCCCAGATAAAACGACAAACTCCCCTCCGATAGGAGTATCTGTTTTGTAGTGGAAGTAGCGGCGACCGCCTTTTGTCCAGGTACGGAGCAAAGCACCCGGCGCAACGGCTATCTCCTCCTTTGCCGTGCCTACAATGGCTTCAAAAGTGTTTTGATCTGTACCGAACGGCTTTTGGCGCGCCGCCTCATCGTAGAGCGAAGGTATGGCAGGTCGCGCGGCAAGCTTATACTTTTTCCGAAGGACGGTATCGTTGATTTCCCTGTAACGCTGATAGCCAATGGAAGGGAGCAGGTCATAGTTTGTGAAGGAGGTGCCGTTCTCCACCACCAACGCGTTCGTGCCGTTGTATTGGAAGCCACGCTGTTGGTGGTGCACCACAAATTTTAGCTGCAGCGAATCTCCTGGCTGCAGTGGTTGCTCCAGCGCATAAATGTAGTGGCTAAGTTCTTCATCCAACAACACGCCGGCCGCTGGCTGACTAAAGACCACTTCTGCAGGCACTACGCCCGAAACACTACCTAAATGGATAGAGTCTATGGCTACTGTTTGCTGGTTCACTAAGGTATAAGCTGCCCGTATTTCCGCTTGCTGCCGGTTGGGATAAATCTCAACGTGCAGCTTGGTCGCCGTGAGCTGAGGTTGCGGGGTGTTGCTGTACTGGCCGTAGCGCCGCTCGTATTCCGCCTTCCGTTCAAGTATATCGGCTGCAGTCTGATACTCGTTAAGTCCATTGGTGTTATAGAAAATAAAGCTTCCCAAAGTAAGGAGCAGCCCTGTACCAAGTATGGCAACCCAGGTGGTGGAGGGTGTGAAACGGCGCGGCACTACCTTTAGTCGGTAATTCATACCTTGCTCTCTTCCCCGTGCCCAAAACAGCCGCGCCACAACCGCCAGCAGTAAAGCCCAGGCAGCCCAGTACAGCTTAAACCACAGCCACGGCCCAAGAGTTGGTCCGAAGCCACGCATATCGGTGTACCACCATCCCGGGTCTGCTCCAAAAATGAGCATGTTGTGCTCCACCCGGAATGTGGAAGGATAGGCCATAAAGCTGAATACAAGTAGCACCAGCAGGTAGCCAATGTGTTTTTGATTGACCAGGACGTGCACCACAAGGGCAAGCAGCGCGAAGAGCAGGTAGTCTATGAGCTGAATCCCGAAGAGAACCTGCAAGTACAGGCTAAGATCAATATTACTATATCCCAGCCTTGCCTGCATCCCAATACCGCCTGCCAGCAGCAGTGCCATCCATACCACGATGATTAAACTTAACCCCAGAAACTTGCCTGTTAACAGGCCCCATTCCGGTACGGGCATGGCATCTGTTATATCACTTAGGCCTGCCTCTCGCTCCTGCCATACAAGCTCCCCACTGAAGTACAGGATGAGTAGCGGAATGACAACCCAAGGTGTACTGATGTTGCTGACCGGCGCAGTCAGGTAATCTATCACCTGCGGGGTAGTGGGGAGCAGCGGGATCCCAAACTGAGTCATGATTCTGTCGCTGAATACAGCTGAGAGCAAGGCAATAGCACCCACCAACGAAAACCCAAACGGGTGCCTGGCTACCTTCCTGAAAGATGCCCGTGCAATCGTAAGCGTCTGAAAGAAATAAGTGGCAAAGCCGAAGTGTCGCTGCACCTGCGGCACCTGAATGGCGGCAGCTCTAACTATGGTCGTTTCAGCAGTGGGGCTGGCCTGTGCTGTTGACCGCCGCATAAAGCGAACCATCCAGCTGTTGGTGGCAGGGTGAGTAAAGCTGAAGCGGAGATAGGTAAACCACAATAATCCAGCGCTCACGCTAACCCACAAGACGCGATTCAGCAGAAACATACCTTCCAGGGTTATAAGCCGGGTATTTTTATCAGTTGGCGTCCAGGTTTGCAGCTCGTTGCCTATTATACCGGAGACACCTATCGGGTCCAGTAATTTAACCAGGTCCCAGTTTCCGAAAAGTTTTGCAACCGTGATGGCCACAACCTGAGCGACAAGTGCAAGTAACAAACTAGCCAGATAACTGGCCATCACCTGGCGGCTGAGCACAGCAAAGGTAAACTGTAGCGCCGTTGCTGTAAAAGCAGTCGGTAATAAGATCAGGAAGTAAACATTCAGATAAGCCGAAGGCATGAATGGGCCAAATTCATCGGTATTCATTCCCGGCATGTAGAAGAAGATCAGCACACCAAGCGGCAAAGAGAGTAGCAGCAGTGCATTTACCGCAAAGGCTGCCAAAAATCGCCCACCCAGGTAGTCAAGCTTTGTAACCGGGGTGATGTATGTAAGGGAATGCATCCGCGTCTGCACGTCCCGTGCTGCTGCTTCCCCAGCAATGGCAGCGGCCATTACCAACCAGATAAAGCTGCCAATTACCGTAATTGCCGTGATGTGAAATGTATTGTTCACATACACTCCGTCGCCAGGTGTGATAAGCAGGTCCATCATTAATGTGAAACCGAGAAGGACTGCTAAATAGAGCCAGGTAGAGATGCGCCCTATCAGGTAGACGAACTCAAAGCGAAAAATCTTCCAAAGCTTCATAGGGCAACTTCCGGTTTATGGTTTCCAGTATGCCCTGCCATGGTGGTAAAGTACACATCTTCCAGATCAGGGGTCACTGGTTCAAAACCATTGCCCGGATCTTCTTCGCTGTAGATATGGACTACAGTTCGTCCGCTGAGCAGTTTGGTAGAAATGATCTGATGCTCCTGCTCCAACGCTGGCAGCTTGCTTTTCTCCACAATGCGGCGCCAGATCATCCCATGCAGTTCCTGTACTGCTTTCAAAGGTTCCCCTTCCTGCAGAATTCGCCCCTTGTTTATGATGGCCATTCGGGTGCACAGCTCGCTTACATCCTCTACTATGTGGGTAGATAGAATCACCACACTGTTCTCTCCTAACTCGCTCAGCAAATTGAGAAAACGTACTCTCTCTGCCGGATCAAGACCTGCCGTTGGCTCATCCACGATCATCAGCTTCGGATTTCCCAACAAGGCCACTGCCACGCCGAAACGTTGCTTCATGCCCCCCGAGAAGCTGCCGAGTTTCTGCCTGCGCTTCTCCCAAAGGTTAGTTTGTTTCAGTAAGGCTTCTACCACTTCTCTTCTGGAAGCCCGGTTGGTGATGCCCTTGAGTACGGCGAAGTAATCGAGCAAATCCTCTGCTTTTGCTTTTGGGTAGAGCCCGAACTCCTGCGGCAGGTAGCCCAGTGTCTGGCGCACCTGGTCCTGCTGTTTCAGTACATCTATATCATCAAGATGGATACTGCCGCTGTCTGGTTCCTGCAGTGTGGCCAAGATGCGCATCAGCGTAGACTTGCCAGCCCCGTTTGGCCCCAACAGGCCATACATGCCATTGGGAACATGGAGCGTGACACCCCGGAGCGCCTGAACCCCATTGGGGTATGTTTTGGTGATGTTGGTAATTTGCAGTGTCATAGTTTTATTTTGTTAGCTGTGTTTTTTTCGGGGCTGCCTCTGAGGTGCAAAGGCCTAGACAAAGAAGCACTCATATATCCATGTTATTGGGAGCGATGTGCTCTCCAACAGTTGTGACATAAAAGCTAAATTAGTGATGTTAAATTAACACATAGTACTATGCAATACAAGCTATTATATAAACTATACGACATAAGCAGATTTTTTGTCTACAAACCGGTTAATATTAATCATGAAGGCGTTTGGGTTTATTTCAGGCTCCTCTTACTTGCTGCAGCGGCTAGAACTATGCCGTTGGTGATCAGAAAAAGAGTTGCCTTGCTGCGACTGTTGTAAGGACAAGGCTTTTAAGAGTTTCAGCCCAGAATTCCTGGTGCGCAAAACTATGTGAAGGTATATCACTAGCACTTACCGCAGGAGAAGGCTACAAGCAGAAAAGCAACCAGGCTACCGTTGCGTTTGCGCTTCTCTTCCAGTACTGCTTCCAAACGATTTTCAAGCCTACGCGGCGGGTGAGAAACCAGCCCTGTGGCTGTGCTATAGTAGGTTTGAAAAGTTACTGGTAGTCGGTAAACACGATTGGGCAAATTGCCGCCATATAGAAGCTATGTATGGCATTGCATGAAGTAAGTCTGGAGCGCTTCGGTTTGATAGCTGGATTTAGTTTGAAAAGGCAGTGTAGGGTTCATGCCCTCTTCTACTCATCAACTAGCCCTGACTACGCTACCAAAGCACCTAAATTGCTCTGGAAAATGTTCGGCAACTATTCCATGGGCCCAGTAAAAAGGCCTTTAGCGTTAGCTGAAGGCCTTTTTATGTAGTGTAGCTGTTACTTTCTCACTCGTTTTCATGTCCCCTTTACAGTCTCTGCTGGTTGGCTTCGGCATACTTTTTAAAGTTTTCCAGGATGGCCTGCCAACCGTTTTGCTGTAGTTCCAGCGGAAGCGTGTCTTCTGCTTCAAAGGTCTCCACAATGTCAGTGGCAGTGTCATTTCCCCGGAAAGTGATGCTCACCTTTCGGCCGTCAGGCATAACGTACTCCACCAGTTCTTGGTCCTTTAAGGAAGTATAAACGCCCTCAAAATCAAAGCACATACTTCCATCTTTGGCTGACATTGTAGTTTTAAACTCCCCGCCTTCCCGTAAATCATTTTCCGCATGCGGGGCATGCCAGTCATCCGAAGCAAAGGCCCAGTTGGTAATATGCTGTGGTTCATTCCAGCAGGCCCATACTTTTGCTACCGGTGCGTTAACAGTCGTTTCTACGGTAATAGTAGTTTTTTCCATGGTTTTCATATTCATCTATTCTGGTGGTTTTCTGTTGAGTTGATGCAGTTCATACTTGTGATTCACATTGTTTTACCGCTCCTCCATTCATACTTTCAACATAACAAATTAAACAAGTTTATTTGATAAACAGGCTGTGCAAAAACGACAAATAGAGGGTGATCTGCGTCAGCAAATCCGTATATTGGATGTATGAAAAGTGTGTCGATCTTAGTCCCCGAGTCTTCTGTTTTGCAGGCCATTGCGGATCCGCGTTACCTGTTCGCTGCCGTTAACCAGTTTCTGACTGCAGCAGGTAAAGCTCCCCTCTTCCATGTGCAGCTTGTCGGGTTTACAAGTGAGATCGAGTTAAACCACGGCACCTTTACGGTGCATGCTGACAAGGAGCTGAAAGATGTGCCTCAAACAGATTTGGTTATCATACCTGCGTTGGCTGGCGATATGGCTTCCGCTGTGGCTGCAAACCAAAACCTTGTTCCCTGGATTGTGGCGCAGTACCATAGAGGGGCCGAGGTGGCCTCGCTTTGTGTGGGTGCTTTCCTGCTGGCTTCTACAGGCTTGCTGGCAGGCAAGAAATGCTCTACCCACTGGGGTTTCATCAACGAGTTCAGGCAGATGTTTCCGGATGTGGAGGTAGTGGACGGAAGCATTGTGACGGAAGAAAACCGGCTGTACTCCAGTGGCGGGGCCAATTCTTACTGGAACCTGCTGCTCCACCTGGTGGAGAAGTATACCGACCGCGAAACAGCTATACTGGCCTCCAAATACTTTGCTATAGACATAGACCGTAACAGTCAGGCGGCATTTGCTTTGTTTCAGGGCCAGAAAGCTCACCACGATGCCGCCGTCAGAGCGGCACAAAAGTATATCGAGAACAATTACAGCGATAAGCTGACAGTAGACCAGCTGGCAGAGAAAGTAGCCATAGGCCGGCGCAGCTTTGAACGCCGGTTTCTTAAGGCCACCAACAACACAGTGCTGGAGTACATGCAGCGCATAAGGATCGAAGCTGCTAAGCGAAGTTTAGAAACCAGCAGCAAGAACATAAACGAGGTGATGTTTGATGTGGGCTATACCGATACCAAAGCTTTCCGCACAATCTTCAAGAGAATTACTGGGCTTACGCCAATCGAGTACCGTAACAAGTATAGCAAGCGAGCCCTACAGCAAGCGCACCTAGCCATTCCTTAGACTGGATCAACAGGCTCAGTAAAAACAGCTTTCTTTATCAGAGGCTGCATTTCCTATGGTCTGCTTAAGCATCCAACAGCTGTTTGATAAACGCTGATGCTCTGCTAATCACCAGCTCCGGGCATTGCCTGTGGGGCGTATGTCCCACCCCAGGGATGATATACTTTTCTGCCCTGCCACTAACCTGTTTCACTGTCCTCTCTACCTGTTCCACCGTGCCATACTCATCTAAAGAGCCCTGGACAAACAGAAGAGGACAGCTAATGCCCGGCAAGAAATGCTCGATGTTCCAGTTTCTATAATCGCCCCGTGTCCAGGTTTCTGTCCAGGCCCTGAAGATAGCCTCCACCTTATCGCCGTGGTATCTTTTCAGCCGCTCAGATAGGTTGGTTGTTCTGTAAGATTCCACCGCCTGGTTAACTCCCTCTAGTGTGACATCCTCCACAAAGATATGAGCGGCTTCGCATACCACAGCTTTAACACGCTTTGGGTACTTGCTTGCCGCAATCAAGGCGATAGAGCCGCCGTCGCTGTGCCCAAACAGAATGGCATCCTCAATATTTAAAGTTTTGAGCAGATCGTTCAGCACTGCTGCCTCTAATTCCAGGTAATTGGTAGGCCTTTCATGCGTGGGCATCGGGTCGGATTTGCCGTAGCCTAAGCGATCATAGGCCAGCACATTGCAATCTGTTGCCTCCGCAAGCTTCTGTGGCAGGTCGCGCCAAAGCTGCACGCACCCCAGGGAATCATGCAGAAAGACAATGGTCGGGCAAAACGCACACTGCCTCCGGTACTCCACATAAAGCCCCTGGCCGTTCACGTCTGTTATTGTACTGATCTCCTCCTGTAACATAAATGGTATTTATACTTATTACTCTGCCGTTTCCCTTGCTGATCTGGTTGAACACTACACCTCTGCAAGACCCCTATACCTGAATAAGGTTAAATGGCTCCTCTAGATGGAACAAAGTACAGAAAACAACCGCGTTAGCACATGCAGCTTGGCCCCTCCTCCACAGCTTAACCCATCGCAAAGCAATGATCTCCTGTAAAGCACCCGCAATTTAAGCTTCATCTATACCTTCAAACTATTCCAATGGTGTAAATTGGCAATTGTCATCATCCTGAATGGCGTGATAAGGGGCCAGATCCAGAGAAATTATTCAGAAAATGGGAGGCTATGAAGCAAGGTGCAAGGAAGCGGTGAGTATAGGCTATAACACTATTGAAGTGTTTGCCACAATTTGCCATGCTAGGCGGATGCACAGAGGTAGGCACAGCGGGCGTATTGTATTATTTACACTCTCCTGCTAGCCCGGAAAATTAGCTTCCCCAAAAGGGCAGCGGCCAAAGCCGTTATGGAAGGCTCAGGTAATCAGCACTGGCGCGGAGTGAGCAAATCGGCAAAGGAGTGCCTGGAGTTAGGGCATAAGTAGCAAAAGCAGGCCCTGATGACTTTAGATAGATTTAGCTGCTCTTGCTACTATACATGTTCCTTTCTTTTGGCGAAACAAAGTATAAGAGCACCTCGGCGTCCCTATCCAGGCAGCTCATACTTGTACAAAGGCCATCAACGCTGTGGAAGGCCTTTGTACAAGTAAAAAATGCTTCATGGTGCTTTGCGGCAACCTTATATGCTAATGAGCTTTTTTAGGGATCTGGCTGCAGGGCCCTTCATACCGGATAAAGATATTGATCCATAGCACCCGGGATAGCCTAAAAATAAGCGGCAAGAAGCCGACTACAACCACGGCAACGACAGCTATCATCATCGCCATAGTTAGCTCCTCCACAAACTGATACAGGATAAACATGGATACCAGGAAGATCGCCACATTTATGGCAAAGCTGACATACATCGCCCCATAATAATAGCCTACCTCCTGCTCCAGATCCTGCCCGCAGCAAGGGCAAACTTTGTTCATATCTGCGAATTTTGTGCTATACGTTGGTGTGGAGAACATGTCACCTTCACGGCACCTAGGGCACTTCATAGCAAGGATACCATACACCATTGACTTTCGCTCACTCATGTTTCTTGTTTGCTTTTATCTATATCACAAAGATACAAGGTTGATTCGGCTTCTTCACGGGACAAAAAGTCCGTTTGATTGGACTTTTTACCCGCATGTACCGTCTGCCTACGCGCTAGCAAGATATGGCGGCCCCTTCTCTACGCCTACATATCATGCTTCTCATTTACCACCAAACACAGCAAGGGCATTGGCCGGACGCTTACGTAGCATTAACTTACCAAATAACGGTTTGTTTTTCTTCATTAATTTTCCGCTTCTTTACAACCTCTACATTTCACGAGTTCTTAGCTAAGCTATGTCAAAGCAACATTTACCCCTTTATCAGATCCAGGATTTTAATGCCCTGGCGCATAAAGAAAGGTATTTTTATGCCAGCTCCCTGGCGGCTCACCTGCAGGAACACCTGTTTACCCAGCAACCGCACAAGCACACTTTTTATATTATCCTCTTCATCACCCAGGGCAGCGGCACACACACCATAGACTTCAAGAAATATGAGGTAAAGCCCAACATGTTCTTCTTCATGGTGCCGGGCCAGGTGCACAGCTGGGTGCTTTCCGAAGATGCGGATGGGTTTGTGGTTTTCTTTACGCCGGAGTTTTACCTAAAGGAGTTTTCACACAAAAAACTGTTTGACTACCCCTTTTTCAATCCATTGCTCAACCACCCTGTGCTAACTGTATCTGAAGAGGAAACACATGGCCTTGCGCTCACCTTTCAGGCACTTCAGAAGGAATATGCGGGAAATGAGTTGATGAGAAACCAGATGTTAAGCCGGCACCTGGACATCCTTCTGATAAGCCTAACACGCCTCCAACAAACCAAGGGAACAAAAGCAGAAGTAAAAGGTGGAGAGCTGTCGCTTTTACAGAACTTTGAAGACCTGGTGGAGCAGCACTATAAAGCGCATTTGCCTGTTACTTTTTATGCTGAACAACTGCATGTAACCACCAGGCATTTAAAAGAGATATGCAAGGGGGCTTTGGGAAAAACCACCAACGAGCTAGTGCAGGACCGCCTGTCTCTGGAGGCGCAAAGGCTATTGGTTCACTCAGAACTCACAGCCTCACAAATTGCGGCAGAACTAGGATACTTCGATGCCGCTTATTTCTTCCGCTTTTTTAAAAAGCACACCGGCCTTACACCAGAACAGTTCCGCAACCTAAACAGGTAATCATTCTCTTTCCCAAAGCCAATAGATTTGCGCTTATACAGGTAGGGCAAGTAGAAAACCAGTGCCCTCCGTTTCTGTAGCCTTGAAGCGAAATAGCTTCATAAACTCGTCGCCCTTTCGTGGGCTACACCTGTTTTTAGGTAGCTACGGTTACTGTGCATGCGCCATAGTTTCCTGCAGCCATTCCAGGGCCTCGCTTTCGGTTAAGAAGTAGCTGGACAAGTAGGTTGGAACGGCTCCTTTTATTTTACAGCCCACGGCCTCTGTTGCCATCTGCTGAAGCCAGTCGAAAGAAGGTATGATCGCCATGCGTGTTAGCCTGCTCTTGGCCAGAATCTCTATACTTACGTTCGTCAACCAGGCCTGATCTTCGAGAGACGGAATCCCCAGGCGCCTGTTATCCACCAGTAAGCGCTCCAGCTTGTGTGCCATCAACGCTCTACCGGCCAGCAGAACCCCATACCGGTACTCCCTGCTTTGTACCGGCCTCAGCCATCTGAGAGTCAACAGGCTGCTCTGCTTCTCCTTCGAAAGTTGCAGGAAACCAGTCAGGCGTAACACTTCATGCCCAGCAACATCCTGTACAGCCTCAGTTTTTACGGCAGGACTGCTGTCGATAACCTCTAGCGGAGGCAAAGCCTGCAGCAGGGCGCGCAAAGCTTTTGGCTTGCTGCTCATGGGCACAGACATAAAATCTTCTGGCACGGCGTCGGCATTGGGCTTGTCTTCTAATACCCAGGCCTGTGCTTTCTCCACGGTTCCAAAAACGTTTGTTTTATAAGGGAGCGCCTCGGTGTCCTCCACCACCCGTGCGTAGGCTGACCACTGCCGGGCGTCGCCGGAGAGTACTCTTGCGCTGCGGCAAAGGGATGTGTTATGGAGTGCCTGCTTCAGAAACACAGATGTGCAGTGCTGATCCTCCTCCGACGGCACCCCTACTTTCGAGAGATCGATTACCGTGTATTGAACACGCAGTTTAGCAATAGAAAGCGCGATAAACCGAATGCCTTGCCTATACTCCTCACTAGAGACCGGACGCAGCCAGTCTGCCAGCAAGTATTTTCTGGATGGGCTATAAAGTAGCGACAGAAAACCTTCACTCATAGCAATTAAATGGGATTTACTGAAATGAAATATACTGATCCGGCTAAAAGATCTGATGCTTGCCTGTAGCGATTACCCACAGGTCTCATAAACTGAAGCGGCGATAGTCTAGGTCTGCCTTCAACACCAACAAAGTGGCACCCGAGCGGCGAGAGGAGCTAACTACTCCTGGACCTTTTCTTACAATTATTTAGAGCAGTTCCTGGTTTAAACGTAGGTGTCTTCTCTGGATACATGCGCTTGTATTTCATGAGTATGCCCTTGTTAACATATGGTCTTTTATGCTCAAGTGTATCTGTACCCAAGGCTGTCGCCGCTTGATTACAACCGACCAACCAATATAAAAGACGCTGAGTTCAAGGGACTTATCGCCTACGAAGCAGTTTTTTAAGCCAATGTCACTGTACATAGTACCTTCGCCATCCACTTGAACAGCTTCACCCTCTAAAAGATGCTGTTCAACACAAAAACAGCAAACTCATAACTTTTTGATAAACAACAGGTTTCTTCCTTTCTAAGAAGCAAAATACAGCAATATAATTGTTAGCATGCAGCGCGGCGCCGTTACCGGTGCACTACCTGAGGCAAGGCCGTAAACTGCTGCCCTGGCGATGTAACCAAGCTAAAGAGGTTTGGGCTGCCGTGCTTGAGCAACAGCACAAGCTAGTGCAGCATATTGCACCGGTGCTCACACAAAAAAGACAGTAAGGGTAGGGTAAGGATCTGGGGAAACAAGAACTTTCTTTCTACGGACAGGGGGCTATGCCTCTGCGGCTCCCCTTCCCAAGTCCTTCATCACTCCTACAAATAGCTGAAGGCACGCGAAGAGGGGCCGGTTAACAAGATAGCAACATCTGCTGCTGAGCCTACATGGCCTCCTGTGGCAGCTTTAACTCGAACTCCTTTCCTGCCGGCACAGTTAGTCTATACCCCTTTATCCAGGGGTTGTAGAAGCGCAGCGATTTGTAGTTGGTGCCTTGCTCCAGGGCAAAGGCGGGCAGGTCGGCAACGGAGGAGGTAACTTTTACGGAGCGGTACGGCAGGGGCTTATAACCATTATCCTCGTGCATTTCGAAACCATACTTTTGGGGATTGCCCAACACCTCTTTCAGCGCCAGGATGCGAAACATGTAACGCGAAGTCTCATCATTCAAGTAGAGGTCATAATACGAATCAACTCCCTGCCGCTCCAGCGCACGGGCAAGGCCAGCCATACCTCTGTTGTAGGACGCTGCCGCATTGGTCCAGGAGCCAAACCGTTCTTTAGCCCTTTTCAGGTACTGTACAGCGGCAAGCGTAGCTTTCTGCACATGGAAACGCTCATCCACCTCCCCGTTCACGATGAGCCCGTACCCG
Organism: Pontibacter litorisediminis; assembly: GCF_029360645.1. GTDB lineage: Bacteria > Bacteroidota > Bacteroidia > Cytophagales > Hymenobacteraceae > Pontibacter > Pontibacter litorisediminis. The sequence continues at coordinate 706,239 of NZ_JARDUA010000001.1, forward strand.
CGGGCTGTATCAGGCATCAGCTGCCAGAAACCCGCGGCCCCGGCCGGAGAGGTTACATGGCCGAAAAGGCTCTCGGCCAGTGCCAGGTAAACAAAGTCCTCGGGAATGCCATTTTCCCTCAGCAGGACCTTGATCTCTGGAACGTACCGCTGCATGCGCTTCAGGCCCAGGAGCGTTGTGGCATGCAGGTAGGAATTCACGAGCAGCTCGCGGTCCAGCCGCTCCGCCACATCCGGCACATGCAGCGGTACCGGTTCACCGGCAAAATTAAGGGCGGCAGGCATCGGGGGCGGTGAAAACACAGGTTTCAAAGCATTCATTTTCGCCTCGCCTGCGGCCATACCACCTGCCGTCATGATCTGCTGCTGGCTACACAGTTGCAGCGCCGCCACCATAACTAACACTCCGCCCACATATTTCCAGATCTGCTGTGACATCGTTCCTCCCTTCTGATTCGTGAAAAATATTCCTTTTACATTCGCACTCTTTAAATTATGAAAAAATAAAGGATCGGCAAAATGGCTCCTTTGGGCAGTCGCATACTTTCCCTTCGTTTCCCTCCCACCTGTTTACCCAACTTCCTGTATGCTTTTGCGCTATTACCCTGCTGCTCACCGTTGTTATCTGGTAGTTCTTAGGAAGCTAAAAGCTTTAGCCTTTCATCAAGCCCGTTCAGAACAATCCTGAAGTGCGTTCCAATAAGATGCTCCTCCAACTCTAACTGCTCCGGGGCTACGTGCGGAGACCGCAGCAATTCCAGCCCATGTTCCAGGCACGCCAAGAGTTGCTTCGCCTGCAGCAGCACCAGGCACGTTTCAATGTTCTGTACCCAGAGTGCATACTGCTCCTGGTCCTGATTTTTCATAGCTGTCGCCACTGCCCTGTCTGCCTCATTCAAGGTGCCGATTGTGATTTGAATCAAGTCCAGCATTCCTTTGGGGTCATCTGACATCAGGTCGTTTATAGAGGAAAGATCAAACGAACTAGTTGAACCTTCGCTGGGTTGGGGCAAGACCTGCTCCCCCTCCTGAGCTGCCGAAGGGGCTCTGCTGTGGGAGGCGATTAGCTTGTACAGTGTATTGGGGTTAAAGGGCTTTGCCAGGATGCCGTTAATACCAGATGCGGCCAATTTACGTTCATAGTCAGATCGGGCAGAGGCAGTGAGTGCGATAATGGGAAGGTTATGAAATTTACCGCCCTCCATTTCTCTTATTCTCCTAGACGCCTCATATCCGTCCATCACGGGCATCTGCAGGTCCATCAACACCAGGTCGTAATTGTGTTCCGACACCATTTCAAGGGCCTGCTGCCCATTGCCCACCACATCAAAACGTACGCCCCAGTTGGTCAGGTACTGCGACAGCACATAAATATTGATTTTGTTGTCCTCAACTAAAAGCAGCCGCACCCCCCGGGCAGACTTTGGCTCGTCCTGCTGCCGGTTTACGTCAGGGGTTGCTTCTCCTATCTTAAGGTTCAGGCTAAAATAAAAGCAAGAGCCTTTGCCGGGCTCACTTTCTACCTGCAACTTGCTGCCGTACAAGCCCAGCAAACGCTGGCTGATGGCCAGCCCCAAACCAGTTCCTCCGTGGGTACGGCTTATGTTAGCGTCAGCCTGTTCAAACTCTTCAAACACCTTCTCCAGCTTGTCTGACGGAATGCCCATACCTGTATCCACCACTTTGAACAACAGAGATGCACGATGGGCATGCTGCTCCTTTAGCCTCAGCTTCACCTTAATACTCCCCTGCTCAGTAAACTTGATAGCATTGCTGATCAGGTTATTCAGCACTTGCACCAGCTTCAGAGAATCTACATGCAGCAGCGGGGGAACATCCTCCCCAATCATAGCCTGTAGCGTCAGCCCTTTTTCTTCCGCTTTGGGCTCAAAGCCCATCACGACACTGCCCACCAGCTCGCGTATGTTTACAACCTCCTCCTCCAGAGACACTTTGCCCGCCTCTATCTTACTGAAGTCCAATATGTTGTTGATCAACTTCAGTAAGTTTTCCGTCGATAATTCCAGTATACTTAAATATTCCGCTTGCTGGGGCGTAAGGCCTGTGTTCCGCAGCAAGTGCACTATGCCGACAATGGCGTTGATAGGAGTTCTTACCTCATGGCTCACGGTGGAGAGAAACTCTGCTTTAACGCGTGCTGCCTTTTCTGCCTTCTGCTTGGCCTTTAGCAGTTCCAGTTCATACTTCTTCCGGTCCGTGATATCGAAGACAGTGGTTCTGTACATTGCTGGTCTGCCTTTGGTGTCTCTTACGAGCGTTGTGTTCAGCAGCACCGGCAACATGTTTCCATTTTGGCAGCGTAATGCGAAATTTATCTCATTCACAAAACCCTGCATTTGTAGCAGCGGGTAATAATGCGTTTCGTAAAAAATCGCGTCACCTACCAAAAGCAGGTCCTGGATCTTTTTAATGTAGAGAAGGTCGGCGCGCTCATAGCCTAGCCAGTTCAGGAAGGTATGGTTCACTTTGATGAACGTACCGTCAGGGAGTGTAGAATAGTACCCGCAAGGAGCGTTATCGTAAAGCTCCTCTACGCTTTCTTCCAGCAACCCTTCCTGGGCAAGCTGCACAAGCTCATGTCTACTTACCCTTACCACCAGTCGGATGCGCTAAAAATTCTTTGATGGCTGCAATGGTCTGTTCTGGCTCGCTCATATGGGGGCAATGGCCTGAGGCATCAAGCATCACCAACTCGCTGCCAGGTATGGCGTGGTGCACAAACGCCCCTACCGAAGGAGGAGCGATTATATCCTGCGTGCACTGCAGCACGAGAGACCTGGTGCCTACCTTAGGAAGGTCGGAGCGGTTATCAGACAGGAATGTTACACGGGCAAAATGTTTCGCTATTTCTGGGTTTGCCCTGCAAAAGCTGTTCCTGAGTTCCTCGGCTAGCACCGGCTCCTCTGGCTTACCCATAATGACCGGCGCCACCGCACTGGCCCAGCCCAGGTAGTTGCTATCCAATGTGTCGAGCAGGCTATTGATGTCCTGCCGGTTAAACCCACCCACATAATCCCCCTCGCTGATATAATAGGGAGATGGGCTCACCATGACCAGGCTTTCGAAAAGGTCCGGCTCCTTTAGAACCGCCAATACGCCTATCATGGCGCTCACGGAGTGTCCAACCAGGATCACGTCCCGCAGCTCCAGCGCATGGCAGATCTCCAGAATGTCATCGGCATAGCCCTGCAGCTGGCTGTACTTTTCCCTGCTGTACGCAGACTCATCCGACTTACCGGCCCCCACATAATCAAACAGCACCACCTGATACTTCTCTTCGAAGGCAGGAGCTACAAAACGCCACATGTTTTGATCGCAACCATAGCCGTGGGCAAACACCATAGGCTGCTTGCCCTTCCCGCTAACCTTTACATTATGCCTTTTAAGCACATCCATTTTGTGGCCTTTCCAAAAAATATCGAACACGTAAAACTATAGCCAATAAATAGCTAGCTTACAACCCTTTACTCATCCTTATTATCCTTCTATTCATTACGCTAAACCATATCTAACGTTATATTTTATATTTATTTAAGCCAATAAATAAGCATGTATATTTATACTTGTCTTTGCTTAGGCTCCTGTCTCCTCAGAACTAAGAGACGTGCGGGTATAAACTCAGAGGCCGATTTATTTTAAAAATTTTTGTACTTATCTTTCGTGAAACCACCCTTCCTAATTATGAGAAGAATCATAACACTTGCCCTGCTGATAGCAGTCACTTTCTCGACAACAGCACAGCAGACGCAGAAGCCGGTGCTGCACGGCAAAAACTGGATGGCCATCACCGGGAAGCCGCTGGCGGCCACAGCAGGAGCCATGACCTTTCAGAAGGGGGGCAATGCGGTGGATGCGGCTTGTACCATGTTAGCCGCCACCTGCACCTTGTGGGATGTATTGAGCTGGGGAGGCGAAACCCAGGCGCTCCTTTACAACCCCAATACCAAAAAAGTAATTGCCATCAACGCCTTGGGCGTTGCCCCAACGGGAGCCACACCAGAATTCTTCAGGAGCAAAGGCTATAACTTTCCGCCAGAGTACGGCCCGTTGGCCGCGACCACCCCTGGCACACCCGGGGGCCTGATGCACATGCTGGCAAACTATGGCACCATGAGCCTGGAGGAAGTGCTGGCCCCAGCCATGGAAATGGCCGCCGGGTACCCTATGGAGGCCCAGACAGCCAACAGCATAGAGCGAAACAAGGAGCGGATCAAGCAGTGGCCTTATAGCAAGAAAGTGTTCCTGACGCACCTGGGTGAGGAAAGGGAAGCTCCTGAGGCCGGCGAGATCTTCGTGCAGCAAGACCTGCTGCAAACGCTTACCAAGCTAGTAGAGGCCGAACGCGCCGCGCTCAAGAAGGGAAAAAGCCGGAAAGAAGCCATTATGGCGGCTTATGACCGCTTCTACAAAGGCGACATTGCCAGGGAATTTGTGCGCGGCAGCAAAGAACAGGGCGGCCTAATCACCATGAAGGACCTGGCCAAATGGCAGGTGCTGGAGGAAGAGCCGCTGGCAGTGAACTACAAAGGCATTGACGTGTACAAACTGCAGCAGTGGACGCAGGGGCCGGCCATGCTGCAGGCCCTGAACATTTCGGAGAACTTCGATCTGAAAGGCATGGGCTATAACAGCGCCAGGTACATCCACACGGTCTACCAAAGTATGAACCTGGCTTTTGCCGACCGCGACTTCTACTACGGTGACCCTTACTTTGCACCGCAGGAACCTATGAAAGGCCTCCTGAGCGAGGCATACGCCAAGCAGCGTGCAGGCCTGATACAGTTCGATAAAAATGACGCCAAGATCGGCCCCGGCGACCCTTACGCTTTTGAAGGGAAGGAAAACCCTTACCTGCAATTGCTGAAAGCCCGTGGCTTCGAGTTGGACACCACCCGCCGCAACTTCGCTCCTACCCACGACATTCGCAACGGCTCTTCTATGGTGGAGTACCAGGACCGGCTCTGGAGAGGCACCACGACCATTGAGGCTGCCGACAAAGAAGGCTGGGTGGTATCCATAACGCCGAGCGGCGGCTGGGTGCCTGCCACTATTGCCGGCAATACCGGTATTGGCATGAGCCAGCGCATGCAAAGCTTTGTGCTGGACAAGGAGCTAAACCCATTTAATGTGGTAGAGCCGGGCAAGCGGCCGCGCGTTACCTTAACCCCATCCATGGCGCTAAAGGACGGCAAGCCTTACCTGTCTTTTGCCGTGCAGGGCGGTGACACGCAGGACCAGAACCTGCTGCAGTTCTTCCTGAACGTGGTGGAGTTCGGAATGAACGTGCAACAGGCAGCCGAGGCGGCTAACTTCAACACGAACCAGCTGTGGCTATCGTTGGGCGGCACCAAAACGGAAGACCGCCAGCCTAAGCCAGGCCACATCCTCCTTCACGACAGCACCCCGGAAGAGGTGCGGGCGCAGCTGAAAAAAATGGGCTACACCCTAGATTTTGACGACCGCACCAGCGGGCCGATCAACGCCATATACTTCGACTGGAAACATAACAGCTTCTGGGGCGGCTCCAGCAACCATGGCGAGGACTATGGCATTGGCTGGTAAAGTTCACCTGTCAGCGAATCTCAGGTAAGCCACCCTTTCCTAAACGGAAGAGCCCGGCCAGCAGTACTGCTGGCCGGGCTCTTCCGTTTCACACCATCGCATGTTTGCACGTGCTACCGGGGTGAAACTATCGACTGCTTTGCCTGCCTTTTTGTTTTACGGAAGGCTGGCGAAGATACAAAGTACAGTGCAAAGCCAGAAAGAACTGTGAGCAGACCCAATATGGAAAAGGCTTTCAGGAGTATGTTTCCGAAGTTGTCACGGCCCTCGTAGTCCATGGTATGCAGCATCCAAAGAAAGTCAAATGCACGCCATTGGTTGTGGCGGATTGCCTGGAAAGTGCCCATCTCCGCAGACACATACACGGTGCAATGGTCAGGTTGGCTGAAAGTTATGGCCCAGGCAGGCAAGGGCTTGCCACGGTACTCATGATGGCCTCCTGCCTCGGTCAGGTACTCCACCTTCTCAACGGCCTGCGGATCCGCCACCTGGCCTTTGGCAACCTGTACCGCCTCTGCCTCTGTTAGCGGGGCGAGCAACTTCCCCGTTTCTGCATGTGCCAGCTGCACCTTCGGGGCAGCGGAATGCCCACCACTGTGGCCTCCATCCTGATGCGCATCGAGGTCCGTTTCTCCGGCGAAATAGCGCACCTGGTAAACAGGGGCACCCTGCAGTTCTATGAGCTGCACCGAGTGCACAGAATCCAGCTGCGCTGTTGCCTTTAGCTCATCGAGCACCACCTGCGGCGATACCAGGTTCATATTCCCTGAAAAATAGCTTCGCTCCCGGCGCAGGTGGTCGCCGTGTACTTCGTCGAGGTCATTCCAGCTGAAGTATAATCCGCCAAGGGTCCAGAACAGGAACTGCACCCCGAGTACGATCCCCAGGTAACGGTGCGATTTGCGGATATAAAAGTTCTTGCTTCTGCGCTTCATAACCCGAAGATATACATTTTAACGAAAGCACAGCATGGGCTACAGGTCATCTTTTCACAAGTGACAGCCAGGGCGGTTTTGCCGGCCTAACCATACCTTCTCCCCTGCCACAAGGCACATTAGCAGTTTTTTGATGTATAGATATTTTTTATGTTGTAGCTTTACCTATCCAAACAAGCCTGTGCACGAGGCACTAGCCCTGCAGCTGCAGCCCGATAGGCTTTGACTCAACACATTAACCTGCATATGAGCGAAATACAGTACGAATTCGGAATGGTTGGCCTGGGTGTGATGGGCCGTAACCTGGCACTAAACATGGCCGATCACCAGGTGTCGGTGATAGGCCTGGACCTTGACCCCGTGAAAGCAGCCGCCCTGGAGACGGAGGCGGGCACAGGCAAACTAGTCAAAGGAACCACCTCTGCCGAGGAGTTTGTGCAGTCTATCCGCAGACCGCGCGCGCTGATGCTGCTGGTGCCCGCCGGCAAACCGGTAGATGCCGTTATTGCCAGCCTGCTGCCCCTGCTGGAGCCGGGCGATATCATTGTGGACGGTGGCAACTCCTACTTCCCGGACACTGACCGGCGCGTGACGGAGCTGGCCGGCAAGGGCATCCACTTCTTCGGGATGGGCATTTCGGGTGGAGAGAAAGGCGCTCGCTTTGGCCCTAGCATGATGCCGGGCGGCAACCGCGCCGCTTATGAGAGGCTGCGCCCTACCTTCGAGGCGGTGGCAGCCAAAGTAAACGGGGAGCCGTGCGTTGCCTACCTGGGCAATGGCTCTGCCGGCAACTACGTAAAAATGGTGCACAACGGCATCGAGTACGGTATTATGCAGCTTATTGCTGAAACGTACGACCTACTGAAGCGCGGCCTGAACCTGTCGGATAATGAACTGCAAAGCATTTTTGAGCAGTGGAACCAGACCGAGCTGCAGTCCTTCCTGATCGAGATCACAGGGGAGATTCTGAAACAGAAAGATGAGTTGACGGGCAATTACCTGGTAAGTATGATCTCCGACAGGGCCCGCTCCAAAGGCACCGGCAAATGGACCTCCCAAAACGCCATGGACCTGCAGGTGCCGGTGCCTACCATTGACATGGCCGTGCTCATGCGCGACATGTCGAAGTATAAGGAAGAGCGCGTGGAGGCCGCCCGCCTGTTACCGAACCACTCGTCAACTACTGCCTCCTCAACAGCACAGGCTGAACTGGTAGACCAGGTGCGCCATGCCTTCTACTTTGCGATGGTGGTAACCTATGCACAGGGAATGGCGCAGCTGCGCGTAGCCTCTGAAGCCTATGACTATGGCCTGCAGCTGCAGGAGGTAGCCAAGATCTGGCGCGGCGGCTGTATTATCCGCGCGGTTTGCCTGGAGGATTTCCGACAGGCTTATGAGCAGAAAGCAGACCTACCCAACCTGCTTCTGGATGCGAAGATCGGGCAAGACCTTCTGGACCGCCAGCAGGACACCAGAGCCGTACTGAAACTTGCCATAGACAAAGGGATTCCGATGCCAGCCTTTATGGCATCGCTCAGCTACTTTGATGCCTATCGCAGCGAAACGCTGCCGACCAACCTGATACAGGCGCAGCGCGACTACTTCGGGGCGCACACCTATGAGCGCACCGACCGGGAAGGCATCTTTCATACCCAGTGGGGCGCGTAAGGACACCACAAACTGTTTCGAGTAGCACGTTCAACAGCAATTTATACTTTAATTTTGCAGTAACAGCAGACAGGAAGATTACCTATACTGCGCTGCTAATTACTCAACACGCATAACCTAGATGATAGAAATCCAAAAAACGGCCCCAACCATTGCGGTTATATTTGGTGGAACAGGGGACTTGGCAAAGCGCAAGCTCATCCCGGCCTTTTACAACCTGTTCCTGGACGGCTGGTTGCCGGAGCAGTTCGCCGTGATCGGTTTAGGCCGCTCTGAATCCGGCGACGAAGAATACCAGCAGCACCTGCGGGAAGGGCTTGGGAAGTTCTCGCGCAGCGGAAAGCCAAACGATACGCAGTGGGAGGCTTTTCAAAACTCCATCTACTTCCTCTCTTCCGACATCAATGACCCTGAAGCTTACAGGCAATTGGCAGACAAAATCGAGGGCATCGAAGCGATGTGGGGCACACGCGCCAACCGCCTGTTCTACCTGTCAGTGTCTCCACGTTTTATTGAGCCTATTACAGTGAACCTGGGCTTAGTGGGTATTGCCAGCAACCCGGAGCGTGACCGCATTGTGGTGGAGAAGCCGTTTGGCCATGACCTGCAGTCGGCCAAGGAGCTGAACCAGCTACTTACCCGCACCTTCCAGGAGTCTCAGATTTACCGCATAGACCATTACCTGGGCAAGGAGACAGTGCAGAACATTCTGGCTTTCCGCTTTGCCAATGCGCTGTTTGAGCCGCTCTGGAACCGCAACTACATCGAGTATGTGCAGATTACCGTGGCCGAGGAAGTAGGCGTGGAGGACCGCGGCGGCTACTACGAAAGTGCCGGCGCCCTGCGCGACATGATCCAAAACCACCTGCTGCAGCTGCTGTGCATGGTGGCCATGGAACCGCCCATCTCGTTTGAGGCCGAGGAGATCCGTAATCGTAAAGTGGATGTGCTGCAAGCCATTCGCCGCCTGTCGCGCGAGGAAGTAGGCAAGTATGCAGTGCGCGGACAGTATGGCCCCGGCTGGATGAAAGGCAAGCAGGTGCCAGGCTACCGCCAGGAGCCGGGTGTAGACCCGAACTCTACCGTGGAGACCTACGCTGCCATTAAGTTTTACCTGGATAACTGGCGTTGGCAGGGTGTGCCGTTTTACCTGCGCACCGGCAAGCGCCTGCAGGAGAAAACGACCTCCATCACCGTGCAGTTCCGCTCCGTGCCGCACCTCACTTTTCCGTCGGCTATGTCGGAGAACATCCTGCCCAACCGTCTGATCATCAACATACAGCCCCAGATGGATATCCGCCTGCGCTTTATTGCCAAAAAACCAGGACTGGACATGGCGCTGACGCCCGCCGAAATGGTGTTTGACTTTGGCGCCTACTCCAACCACTCGCAGTCGCCGGAGGCTTACGAGACGCTGCTATTAGACGCCATGCAGGGTGACGCCACGCTGTTCATGCGCTCAGACCAGGTGGAGGTGGCCTGGGACGTGATCACGCCTATCCTGGAAACCTGGGAGTCGCGCCCATCGCTGGAGTTCCCGAACTACCGCGCCGGCATGTGGGGTCCGGAAAACGCAGAGGCACTTATCGCCCGCCAGGGCCACACCTGGACGGTTTCCGTAACAGAGTAAGAACCAAAGCTAGCAACGTACAATGGTTACCATTTTTAAAGATACCAGCTACCTGAGCCAACGCGCCGCCGAGCTGTTTGTAGATGCCGCACAGGAGGCCGTGCAGAAAAACGGCCGCTTTGTGGTGGCCTTAACCGGTGGTTCCTCGCCAAAGCAACTGTACCAACTGCTCTCCCAGGAGCCTTACAGAGATCAGGTACCGTGGCAACAGACCTACGTGTTTTGGGGAGATGAGCGCTGGGTGCCTCTGACTGATGAGCGAAGCAACGCCAAAATGGCCAAAGAGCTGTTGCTCAATAAGGTGCCGGTGCCGCAGGAGCAAATCTTTCCGATGTGGGAAGACATGGCCCCGGAGGCGTATGCGCAAAAGTATGAGCAGCTACTAAAAGAGCTGTTCAATGATCAGGCACCTGCCTTCGACCTTATCCTTTTAGGCATGGGCGACGATGGGCACACGGCCTCCTTGTTCCCGCACACCGAGGTGCTGGCCGAGCAGGAAAAATGGGTGGCGGCGTATTACCTGGAGCCGCAATCCATGCACCGCATCACCCTTACAGCCCCGCTCATCAATCAGGCCAAACGCATTCTGTTCATGACCTTTGGAGAGAACAAGGCCAAGGCACTATACGAGGTGCTGGAGGGAGAGCGCAACCCGCAGGAGTACCCATCGCAACTCATCCAGCCACAGCCGGGAAGCGAAATCTATTGGTACGTGGACGACAAAGCCGCCTCGCGGCTGGAAAAGTATAAATTAGGCTTTGGGCAGCGGACCCTTTATAAGTAACAGCTGCTTCCGCGCTTGAATTTGCTATGTATACTTTCCGCTAAAGCAGCCCTTCTTTTACAATCACCGGCAGCCTCTCTGCAAAAGCAGAGAGGCTGTCTTTTTATACTTTGATTTATGCTTTCATTCATCAAATTAAGGGTATTCCCAAACCGATTTTGATCTGAACAGCCATTGCCCGTCTCTGGTAAGAATAGGCTAAACCACAGCCTCCCACTGCTGAGGTTAAACGTTAGATCTCTTTTGTGATTTACTTTTACAGTTCGCCCCTCCCATATAAAATTTAGAGGGAGCTTTCTCTCTACCGGGTCTAACCACCCCTGCCCCTCAGAGCTGCGCTCGCTACCTACGAACTCGCGTTCTCGGTAGTTTAAGGAGGGGAGCTCAGTAGCTGCTTCGGCGAAAGTATAATTTTCATGGAGATCGGAGTAGTGTCAGCAGAAGTAGAGCCCCCCTCCCAGGAGGGGATATTCTGCATACAATTTCATCCCCTGCCCCTTCGAAGGAGATATAGTTTACGTTGCATAGTAAGCAGCTATCGAACCGATTCCCAGTCTTTGGGTTGAGCGCCTATGCGAGTTTTTCCGGTGCCGAGCGCGAGCGAGGCAGCCCGAGGCACGAGGGCAGGAAAAGCTCCCAGCGCGATGCCCTTATCGAGGGCCCCTACCCCCAAGACGAGCCCGCTCGGGCTGGAGAGCACCCAGGCAAGAGATGAAACGAGTCGCATGTAAGACTAGAGGATCAGCTGTAGCTAGTAAGGATAGCTTGTGTCCAGTTGCAGAAAGCTGAAGCAACATCACAAGCGGACACTGGCGATAAAGAAAAGGTAAAGCAAGTATAAACCGCTAAATTCAACCTGCGAATAAGAACACCGTTCAACACCTTGAACCTAAACACTATACTCATGAGCTTAATCCTCACCAACACGTTAAACCTGGCCATAACCATCCTAAGCACTTGGGTTCTCCAAACTCTCGCACAACCGGAAACTGTGCAAGCGCAGGCCGCGCAAACAGCCCAACAGAAAGAGCCGCTGAAAGGCGCCTGGCAGCTAAGCGCCGGCACCACACAATTCGTCTCCCTGCCCAAAGGGGCAACCGCTGTAGCCCTGATGGAAGACGGCTATTTTACCGTAGCTTACTTTGATGAAGCTGGCAAGAAATTCATCGGTACGTACGGGGGCACCTATACTTTGCAGAACGGAAAGCTGACACAACACTTCGAGTATAACACCCTCGACACAACTACAGTAGGCACCTCCAATACCCTCGGTTATACTTTAAAAGACGGGCAACTACAGCTGAAAGGCAGCAAGGTGGAGCAGACCTGGGCCAAGACCGATAAGAACAGCAACTCCCCGTTGGAAGGCACCTGGCGCATCACCGGCCGCGCTGGGGAGAACGGCAAAATCCAACCCATCCATACCTCCGGCACCCGCAAAACGCTTAAGATCCTTTCCGGTGATCGTTTCCAGTGGATCGCCTTCGACAGCGGCACCAAAGCCTTTTCCGGCACCGGCGGTGGCACTTACACCGCCGACAACGGCACCTACACCGAACATATTGAGTTCTTCTCCCGCGACTCCAGCCGCGTGGGAGCTAGCCTTGGCTTTAACTTCGAGGTGCAGGACGGCAAATGGCTTCACAGCGGCACCAGCAGCACGGGCAAGCCCATTAATGAGGTATGGGAGCGCCTCCAACAAGCCAAGTAGCCAGTGTCCTGAAAAATAAAATCACACTTTAAAGCCACAAAGTGCAGATTTATAAATTATTTACCGTACCTTGTAGCAAATAATGAACAAATATCCCTTCCTGTTTGTAGTAGGGGTATAATAATCAAATCAACATGAATCAAGGAACAGTAAAATTCTTTAATGACGAGAAAGGATTCGGCTTTATTAAAGAAACAAATTCAGGTCAGGAGTATTTCGTACACGTAACAGGTCTGATCGACGAAATCAGAGAGAACGATGAAGTTACTTTTGAGCTTAAAGAAGGAAGAAAAGGGCTGAACGCCGTGAATGTTAAGCGCGTTTAGTTTTAACATAAGATCATCCTGAAGAAGCCCCGCCTCGAGCGGGGCTTTTTTATTTAACCGCAGAAAACCCGCTGCCTCCGTATCGTATAAGATAATACAACCTTTATGAACAGAAAATATATTGTGGACCCTACTACTCGCGAGTACCTATGCATTGCCCTCAGAAAAGGACAGGATTGGGTGCCCAACAACCAGGAAGCCTTGAAGGAGTTCATGAGCTCGCGCGCCGAGGAATCCAATGCCGAAGAAACGCTTGTTACGGGCGAGTTCAACGACAATACTTTTTTCGAGAAGTGGATTCGCAACGGCACTAACTATATGTTCCAGTACTAATGCAGCCACACGCTGCCTTCGGCCGGAGCACAATTAAGTATACAACATAACAAAAACGTAAAAAAAATATATGGGAAGATCACAGGAAACTTTCAGCAAAAAAGAAAAAGAGAAGAAACGCCTGAAGAAGAGGCAGGATAAGGAGCAAAAAAAAGAAGAGCGCAAGGTTGCCAACTCTAAAGGCCAGAGCCTGGATGATATGCTGGCGTATGTGGATGACGAAGGCAACATCACCTCTACCCCACCAGATCCAACCAAGAAAAAGAAAGAGGTGAAACAGGAGGAGATCCAGATAGGCGTGCCCAAGCAGGAGGACCTGGACCCGGCTGACCTGATCCGCACAGGAACGGTGACGTTCTTTAACACATCCAAAGGATACGGCTTTATTAAGGATAGCGACACGCAGGAAAGCATCTTCGTGCACCAGAATGAAGTAAGCGGCACGATAAAGGAGAATGACAAAGTAACGTTTGAGGTGGAGAAAGGACCCAAAGGCCTGAACGCCGTAAACGTGAAAACCGCTTAGGCACTTTAGGCATAACGCCATCTACGCAGGAGAAGTATGTAAGCAGTTGGTGCCCCCTGGGCACCTTTTTTTATGTTCCGCCCCCAAGGCGCCATTACAACTCAGCCCTTAGGCAGCGCCACGCGAAGCCCCCACTTTCAACATATATTTTACTATCAGCGTATTACCAACACCACCTGTGCGCAGGTGGCCGAAACGCAGTAAAACTATGGAAAAAACAACCTAAAAAGATGGCTGAAATCAATATTGAACGGAAAAAGAAACCGATGTGGCCCTGGATCCTGCTGTTGCTGGTGATCATAGGGCTTATTGCCTGGGCACTGTATGAACTCACTAACGAACCTGATGAAGTGGAGTATGAGGAGGCCCCTGCCACCGGTATGGTGATTCCTGCCACAGCGCAGCCTGCCTCACATTTAATCCTGAAAGTATAATAATAACGATAAAGCTATGGCTAACTATGATTATGAACATGAGCGCCTGGTTCCGCTGAGCGCCATGAAGGACTATAAAATCGCCAAAGACAACCCGGATGTACTGGGCTGGCGAGTAATTGGTGCCGACGGCGAGAGCCTGGGCATGGTAAGGGACCTGATCGTGGACACACAGGCCATGAAGGCGCGCTACCTCAGCGTGGTAGCAGACCGCAGGTTCTTTAACGCCGGCGACGACCAGCAGTTGCTGATACCTATCGGCGTGGCGGCCCTGGACAAAAAAGGCAAAAAGGTGTTTGTGTCGGCAATAGACTCGAACTCCGTTGGGAATTATCCTATTTACCCGGGAGGCCCGATCACGGAGGATTATGAGTACCAGGTGCGGGATACGCTGCAGCGCTCCCATCGCGACACGCTCGGCACAACAGAGGACCACAGGGCAGAGTTTGACGAGGCCCTGAACGAACAAAGGACACGGCCAAGCACCATCACCCCTGACTTTTACAACGACGCCTCCTTCGATGAAAACCGTTTTTATACGTCGGACCAGGAGGTGTACCGCGAAAAGATCTACTCCACCCGCGATCATGACAGCGTACACGGTCATGACAAAGCAGAGGAGCACCCGACACCGGAGGAGCTGCACCGGGACGACAGAAGACCTGCATCAGTGGAGGACTCCATCGCTACCATTGAGCGGCTGGAAAACCTGCGGGAGCGGGGCTCCATCACAGAGGAAGAATTCATACTTCTGAAAAAGCGGGCCCTGAACCTGTAAGCCTGTGTACAGCGCCGGAGCAAGGGCCAAGCAGGCCTGAGGCATAGTTATGAACTACAATTCCAGTGCGGGTGCATACTGTGCCCGCACTGTTTTTTTAGTAGAATCTGTACTTTCGTACCGAAAGTATACCTATACTTGAGATACCTTACCAACAAGAAAACTATGGAATTCCTGAACAGAGACGAGGTTCAGAAACAGTTCCCTCAGCTGGAGCAGCCGCTCCTGGAGGAGATACTGGCACAAAGCACCGTCCGGCAATTGGAGGAGGGCGAGGAAGCGCTGCGCACCGGCCAGTACATCAAGTCCACCATTCTGCTGCTAAGCGGCCTGCTGAAAGTATACCGTGAGGACGAGGATGGCAACGAGTTTTTGATGTACTACCTGGAGCCCGGCGATGCCTGCGCCCTGTCTATGATGTGCACGGCCCGCAACGAGCAAAGCCAGATAAAAGCGAAAGCCGTTACCCCGGCCGAGGTTATCCTGCTGCCTTCGCACCTGTCTGAGTTATGGCTGGCCAAGTATAAAAGCTGGCACAACTTCGTGATTGCTTCTTACCGCCAGCGGTTTGAGGAGCTGCTGCAAACCCTCGACAGCATTGCCTTCAAAGGACTGGACGAGCGCCTGCTCTTCTACCTGAGGCGCCACGTGAAGGTGAGCGGCAAGGAGATACGCCTCTCCCACCAGCAGATCGCCGACGAGCTCAACAGTTCCCGCGAGGTAATATCACGCCTCCTGAAAAAGCTGGAGCAAACAAGGGCGCTTACCCTGCACCGCAACTATATCGAGGTCCACGACCTGGACAGAACCTGAGCCATGGAGCACCCAGGCATCGGCAAAGGGATATTTTCTCTTTGACCATTAGCGCCGCCAAGCTCCTTATTCTTTAAGAGGTATGGAGGTGAAGGTCAAACCAGGAGTTAAAATGCGCGCCTCTCTACCCTACCCCTGCCACTGTGACTCTTGTCACAGACACAGCGTACAGGCGGATGTACCTTTGCAGGAGTACTAATTATACACAAAACACCCATGGAAACACTTGGATACATCGCTGCCATGCTCATAGGCCTCTCACTCGGGCTCATCGGCGGGGGCGGCTCAATACTTACGGTGCCTGTGCTGGTCTACCTCATTGGCTTAAGCCCGGTCCTTTCCACGGCCTACTCGCTCTTTATTGTGGGCCTTACGAGCTTGGTGGGGGCCTGGAAGTTTTACAATAAAGGGCTGGTGAGCCTCAAAACTGCTGTGGTATTTGGCTTGCCATCCATTGCGGCGGTTTATACCACGCGCCGCTGGCTTGTGCCGGCCATACCTGAGAGGATTTTCTCGGTTGGGGACCTTGTGGTATCTAAAGGAATGCTGCTGATGCTGCTCTTCGCAGGGCTGATGGTGTTCGCCTCTGTCTCCATGATCCGCCGGAAAAAGGAGGCTCCGGCTGAGCCAGTGGATGCAGTGGACGAGAACATAGACACAGACCTGCAGGTGGAAGAAGCAACTCCAAGACAAACTCACCCGGAGCTAAAACTCAACTATGGCGGCATATTGGCCGAGGGCCTGGTGGTGGGCACGCTCACCGGTCTGGTGGGGGCAGGCGGGGGCTTCTTGATCATCCCGGCGCTGGTGCTCTTCAGCAGGCTCGACATGAAAATGGCCGTGGGCACTTCCCTGCTTATCATCGCAGCCAAGTCCCTCATCGGGTTTATGGGCGATATCTACAACTATGACATCGATTGGCTTTTCCTGTCTATTTTCTCCTCCATCTCCGTTGTGGGCATATTTATCGGCTCCTTTCTATCCTCCAGAATACCCGCCGATAAGCTGAAGTCCTCCTTCGGGTGGTTTGTGCTCTTCATGGGCCTCTACATTATCGGCAAGGAGCTGTTCTTTTAACCTGCTCTGGTCTCTCACAACTAGCTGATGCCACTGAAGGCAGCCCACGCACCTGGGCAAGAGGAAATACGCCTGTATAGGCTTTTGATAATCTAATAATGCCTATATTTACAGCAGACACCAACTAACAACAGCATGTATACAGGAATACAGCATTTACACTCCTATTTGAGCTACCTCGTACTGTTAGGCCTGCTCATCAGTTTTGTGGCCGCGCTCGCTGGCTGGTTTGGCAACAAGGCTTTTTCCGACAAAGACAGAAAACTTGGCCTGCTGGGCCTAATCCCGGTGCACCTGCAGTGGGTGATTGGGGTGATCCTATACTTTGTGTCGCCACTGGGAATGAGCAACTTCTCGGGCGAGGCAATGGGTGACTCTGTTTCCAGGCTTTACATACTGGAGCACCCGCTAACCATGATCATCGCGGTGATCCTGATCACCGTAGGCTACTCCCGCGCCAAGCGCCAGATCGGCACCGACAACAGAGGCTTCAAGAGCATTGCCATCTTCTACGGCATCGGTCTGTTCCTGATCCTGCTGCGCATTCCGTGGAATGCCTGGCCAGGCAACTAAGCCAGCCCGAAACGCCTAAACAGCCGCTTTGCCTTCTGGTGGAGCGGCTGTTTTTTTATCCCCTCCTGCCCTCCCTGGAAAACCTTATGGCGTTATGTGCCTGTGCTGAAGAGCCCTTCCTGCACCGGCCAATACAGTGGCTGTCCCCTCAGCGGAAGCTATGATTAGTACAAAAATGTAGCACCCATACGCTTCTTCACTAAAAAAGGTTTGGCATGCGCAATAATAAATTTATATATAGGGTTTAGAAAATAACTGCAGCACGAGCTTGGGCCTGCCGCCAATTCCGCTGTTCCGGCTTGTGTTACCTGTGGCCTTTGCCACATTTAATACCCAGCAGGTTGTTGGTGAGCAAACCAGCAGCGGCAAAAGCAGGCGCATTAGAACCTAACGGGGCAGATTTTACAATGATTAGCGTACCACAATGATTACTTTTATACTTACCCTTATCAGCATTTTCGGAACCTTAACAATTGTAGCGTACCTGAGGCAGGTAGAGGACAGGATGCCCGAACTGCTGAAGCAAATGGAGGAGCCGGAGTGCCCGATTTGCCACCTCCCGCACCACTCAAAAAGGCACCGAAAAATGCGCCACAGCCTCGGGAAAATAAAGCGCTTCTACCGCCGCAAGGCAAGCACTATACGGCAGCACAAAAGCGCAAAGTAAAGGCTGGCAGTCCTACCGCAGGACCGGCGTTATGGTGTAGCACCAGTCCGCAGCATACTCCCGGCCCCTTCTTACTTAAATCTGAGCACCGCCACCACAGGCAAATGGTCGGAGGCATAGCGCTCCGGCACCACCCGCTGCGACTTTACCTCCAGCCCGAAGCTCTTGGTGAAGGCAATAAAATCAATGGCATGGGTGGGCACATCTACGGGTATGGTCGGTTCGCACTCAGCCTGGCAGGTGCGGGTAAACACGTTGTCTAACGCTGCAATGGCCTCACTTTCGGGTTGGTCGTTAAAATCGCCGGCAAGTATAAAGGGCAGCCTCTCATTGGCTGCAACGCTGTTGATGGCCTGCACCTGCTGCAGGCGGTTGGAGGCGTCCTCCACATCCAGGTGCGTGCTGCCGAAGCGGATCGTGTTGCCGCCGGGCAAGGTTACTTTGGCCGTGGCCAGCACCCGGTCTTCTGCCTCCGGGGCGGCCTCTTCCGGCAGGGGCAGAACGCTGGTATCGCTAAGCGGGTACTTCGAAAGTATGGCTACGCCATACTCGCCGCCTCCGAAATCAATGGCACGGGCGAAGAAGAAGTTCATGCCCAGTTTTTCGGCAAGAGCGGATGCTTGGTTCATATTGCCTGAGCGGCTGGTATTCACGTCCACCTCCTGCAAGGCTACCAGGTCCGGGTTCTGGTCCCGGATAACTCGGGCAACGGCATCCAGGTCGATCACTCCGGCACGGCTGGGCGGGTTGGCATGGTGGATGTTGTAGCTCATGACACGCAGTTCCGTTACCGGTGCCTGTGTGGCGGCCGTCTTGCCGGCACAACCCGCTATGACAGTGCCGGCGGCAAGCATAAGTACATTCCGTATTGCTTTCATAATCAAGTATGGCTGGTTTTCCTGACCGTAAGCTAGAAAATATATCGCGCTTTTGCTATAAACTTAGCCTCACCTCCTTCTAAACACTACCCAAATCATATAGCGGCAACAGGCACCCGCCGGAGGTTGAACACTCAACCAGTGGCAGCAAACCCGGCGCAAAACAGCGCTTATACCTGCTTCTGCAAAAGCCCCTCCTATCCATACCTCTACGGCGCTTTAAGGCCTGAACTTATCCTACCATACAAAGTATAAAAGAGTAACACCCGGTACGCTTTCAGCGGATACTGTTGTCCATACTGCTGCTTTACAATCTGAACTGCCGCGCTTATGGTATCACCGTTCTCAACTCTGTTGCTCTTTGTCCTGCTCCTTATCCAGACGCAGGATGTGTACGAAGAGAGAAGGGCGCAAATGGTAAAGCGCTCCATTGAGGCCCGCGGGGTAAAAGACAAGGCCGTGCTGAGCGCCATGCGACAGGTGGAGCGCCACCTGTTCGTGCCTCCGGACCAGGCGGAACTTGCCTACGAGGACACTCCCCTGTCCATTGGAGCCGGACAGACCATTTCGCAGCCCTACATGGTGGCTTACATGACGGAGATGATCCAGCCGAAACCACACATGAAAGTGCTGGAGATCGGCACCGGGAACGGCTATCAGGCTGCTGTGCTGGCCGAGATCGTGCAGCAGGTTTTTACCGTGGAGATCATACCCGAGTTGGGGCAATCTGCGGCGAAACGACTGCAGGAGCTGGGGTACGATAATGTAGCAGTAAAGATAGGCAACGGCTACCACGGCTGGGAGGAGCATGCCCCATTCGACGCCATTGTGGTAACGGCTGCCGCAGAAACAGTGCCTACTCCCCTTCTAGAGCAATTAAAAGACAGCGGTAGAATGGTTATCCCAGTCGGGCCGCAGTCGCAGGCACAAACGCTGCTACTGATCGAAAAGAAAAAAGGAAAAACGAGCACTAAGAAGCTGATGCCGGTGCTGTTCGTTCCCTTTACAGGTGGGGACAAGCACTAGTCCTCCCCGGTGCTGACGGATGCCGATTAACGCCCAAAGGGACTAAAGCAAAGAGGGCGCACTGGGCCGTTCCTCAACCACTTCATGTCTACTCCCACCACTTCACAAGGCTTCTTCCTAAGTCTTTTAATTTCTGCCGATTAAATCCGATACGCTTGGCCACTCGTTTGTATCACACATCAAAACAGAATCGACACATGGAAACGACAGGTATTTTATTATTCATAGGCGGGCTAGGCGGTCCGGAGGTAGTGCTCATCATCCTGGCCCTTGTCCTATTGTTTGGCGCCAAGAAAATCCCGGAGCTGGCAAAAGGAATGGGAAGAGGTATCCGCGAGTTTAAAGATGCCTCGAAGGATATCCGAAAAGACATGGAAGCCTCTGCTAACACGAAACAGGAAACGGACAACAGATAGGCTGCCCCTCATCTATTTCATGAGCCCACCACCCCGGTGGGCTTTTTTTATACTTTTTCACCTCCCTAAATCCAGTTGCAGCCTCTACCTCGTAGGTCTCGCAAGTCTGCAGGGGATTCTTTGCCATGTGGATGAGAAGAATGTTTTAAAATAAATAGAATTATGGAAGAACTACAGAAGAAGGACAGCACCCAGCCTAGCGCAACAAAGCAGGTGCTGACCCAGCCGATGCAGCGGCGTAACTTTATGCGCTTTGCCGGTGCAAGCGTAGCAGCAACGGCCTTGCTTTTTACTACCACCTCCTGCGACGACGACGATGATAGCCCCATGGCCCCTATGACGGTGGATTTAGGCTCCGGGGATACCGGCATCCTAAACTATGCCTATGCGCTGGAGCAACTGGAGGCTGCATTTTATACAGAAGTGGTCAATAAATCCCTTGGCATGTTTAACCAGTCAGAGCAGCAGATCATGCAGGACCTGATGGGCCACGAGAACATACACCGCGATTTCCTGAAAGCAGCCCTCGGCTCAGACGCCATACCCGATCTGGAGGTAGACTTCAGTGCTGTGAACTTTAATGATAAGAACAGCATCTTAACGACAGCCCGCACATTCGAAGACCTGGGAGTGGCGGCCTATAACGGCGCCGGCAAGTTCCTGGAGAACGCCGGTTTTCTGACGCTTGCCGGCAAGATCGTTTCAGTAGAGGCGCGCCATGCCGCCGTCATACGCGACCTTATCTCCAATGGCACCTTCTCCGACTCCGCAAACAACATGGGCCTAGACCCGGCTATGATGCCTGCCGATGTGCTGGCAGCCGCAGCTCCTTTCATCATGACCAGTATTTCAGCAGCTAACCTTCCTAAATAAGCAACACTATGAACATATTCCGAATAATAGAAGATATAGAAAAGGCCGACCCCGAGGTGTACAGCCGGCTCGACTCCAGAAGAAGTGCTTTTAAGCAGTTGGGTAGCCTCAGCCGCAAAGCAGCCTTAACGGCCATTCCTTTGTCGCTGGGAGCCGTGTTTCAGAAAGCCTATGGGCAGAACACAAACATGGTGGTGGAAGTGCTTAACTTTGCGCTAAAGCTGGAGTACCTGGAGCGAAATTTTTATACGCAGGGGCTGGAGGCAAACGGCCTTATTACAGACAACGCCGCCCGAGAGGCCATTCAGAAGATACAGATGCACGAGGAGGCCCACGTTAACCTGCTTATCTCGACTATCCAAGGCCTGAGCGGCACACCGATCAGCGAGCCTACCTTTAACTTCGGGAAGAACTTTGCAGACTGGAACACCAATTACCAGACCTTCCTGACGCTGGCACAGGCCTTCGAAGACACCGGGGTGCGCGCTTATAAAGGCCAGGCGGCCAACCTCATCAACAACGATGCTGTACTTACTGCTGCCCTGCAGATACACTCTGTAGAGGCGCGCCATGCTGCCCATATCCGCAGGATGCGTGGCAACCCGGGCTGGATAGTGGGGGCTGGCGCTAACAGCAACGTGCCGGATGGTGCGGCGCCTGTGTATGCCGGCGAAGACAATGTGTCGCAGGGAGGAATCAACGACATCAAAACGCTCGGCAACGGCTACTCAGCTGAAATCGCCACTGGCGCTTTTGATGAGCCTCTCACCAAAGAGCAGGTAAGCCAGATCGTCTCCTTGTTCGAATAATCGTTTACAACGAATATAGCTAGAATAACGTATCCCCATATGTCTTCGAAAAAGAGCTACCGGTAGTAGCTCTTTTTTTGATCAAACCCGATCCTTGTAAGTATGATACGTTTTCTATCTTCGGACTTTCTGTTTCCTGACAGACCCTAATAACTGACTAATTGGCGGATAAACAACCCCTTAAAAAGCTATCCGAGCAGGAACTCATAGCCCGTCTGCGTGCTCGCGACACGACGGCTATGGACGTGCTGTATGACATGTACAGCCCCACCCTGTATGGGGTTGTGCTCCAAATTGTAAAGGTCGAGGAAACGGCCGAGGATGTACTGCAGGAAGCCTTGCTAAAGATCTGGAACTCCTTCGACAAGTATGATGCCTCCAAAGGCAGGCTTTTTACCTGGATGCTGAACATCTGCAGAAACCTGGCCATTGACATGATTCGCTCCAAGCACTACCGTGTAAAAAACAAGACCGATGACATCCAGACATCCGTGCTTGGCTTATCTGATGATGCGTTCAAGCCGGAGCACATCGACATCAGGGACATTGTAAGCACCCTTAACCCTGACCAGAAGCAGGTGATTGACCTCATGTACTTTAAGGGGCTCTCGCAGAGTGAAATTGCCGACTCCTACAATATCCCGCTCGGTACTGTGAAGACCAGAGCCCGGAGTGCTGTCAAAATATTAGCTAAATTCTTCAAAGGACTTGCATAACGAAGACTTTATATCGTCAGGAATGCTGGAGCTTTATGCTGCCGGTGGCCTTACTCCGCAGGAACGCGAGGAGGTGGAGCTTCGTGCCAGTGCCTCTCCCGAGGTCAGAAGCGCCCTGGACGAAGCATGTGCTGCCATGGAAAAATACGCTGCCCTGTATGCTGTTGCTCCCAATCCTTCCCTGAAAACGAGGGTGATGCAGCAGATTGCTGCCGAACAAGAGGAGGCGGCCCCGATCGCAGTGGGTAACACCGAGGAGCAAGCGACGGTGCGTAGCTTGCCGCCGGCCCAGGCTGCACCCTTCTATAAGTGGCTGATGGCCGCCAGCATTGTGCTGGCACTACTTGGAGGAGCACTCAGCCTCTATTTCTACCAACAATGGCAACGGGCAGAAGCTCGGCTGGCAGGGGTAATGGCCTCTGAACAGCGCTACGCCCGTAACTTTACGCAAACCTCGCAGCGGTTAAGGCAGCAGGAGCAAACCATAGCCGTGCTTCGGGATGCGGACTTTGCGCCCGTGCGTCTCAAAGGTGTGGAAGCGCATCCGGATGTCAGGCTAACCGTTTACTGGAACCCACAGCGGGCGCAAGTATATGTGGATCAGGTACAGCTTCCGGAGCCGCCAGCCGGTAAACAGTACCAGCTTTGGGCGCTGGTAGATGGAAAGCCCCTTGATGCAGGCATGATCAACACGGCGGCTGATTCAGCAGGGCTGCAGCAGATGAAGGCAATCGAAACAGCCCAGGCCTTTGCCGTGACGCTGGAGCCGGAGGGCGGCAGCGCTTCTCCCACGCTGGAGCAGCTTATGGTTATGGGCGAGGTTTCTCCTTGATAGCTCTGGTATCACTTTCTAGTATAAAAGGGAGTTACTGCACCAGTACCACCACTTTTCCCACCGACTGCCCCCGCTGAAAAAGGCGGATGGCCTCATGCATCTCCCCAAAGGCATACACATGCCCGATGTGCTGCGGCTTGAGCTGCAGCGCCTGTAGTTCCCCGAGCAAGCGGTGCATCATATCGGTTTGCTCATACAGGTAGATCAGGTTAAACCCCATCAAGGATTTGTTCTCAGTAGGCAGGCGCAGCGGGTCTATTTTGGGGCGGCGGAGGTAGCGCCAGATAAGGCTTGGGTAGTTAGGCCGGCTGCTGTGGCTGGCAAAGCTGGCGTTGCCATACACCACCATACGGCCCATGGGAGCCAAGGCTTTCCAACCCTGTGCCAGCACTTCCCCACCAATGCACTCCATCACCAGGCGCAGCGGGCGCTCCCCCAGTGCCTCCGCCAATTTAACCCCAAAGTGCTTGTCTCGAAGTATGACTTCATCGTAGCCCTCCTGCTGGCGCAGAAAATCTACCTTACCGGGTTGGCCCACTGTGCCAATGGTATAAGCACCATACCGTTGGCAGATGCGGTTGGCCAATATCCCCACGCCGCCGGCCGCGCTGTGGATCAGCACCGCCATGCCTTGCTGCAAGTTACCTAATTCGGTAAGGGCATAGTAGGCAGTCAGCCCCTGCACCAGAAAGCCCGCTCCCTCCTCAAAACTCCAGGCATCCGGCAGCGGAATAACATAGCGGTGGTTAATGTTGAGGTGCGACACATAGCCCCCAAACTTCGTAGCCCCCATTACCCGGTCGCCCACTTTCCACTCCTCCACTGCCTCTCCTACGGCTATCACCTCCCCCGAGAACTCCAGCCCAGGGATAAAAGCTCCTGTTGGGGTGGCACTGTAGAGCCCTTGCATGGCAAACACATCGGCAAAGTTCAGCCCGACTGCCCTAACGGCCACGCATACTTCACTGGCCTCGGGTGGCCCCAGCGTTTCTGTCTGCAGTTTCAGGTGATTGATGGAGCCGGCTTTGGGCATGCGGTATACCTGGCGCTTGAGCATAATGAGACGTGATAGGATGTTTATGAAAGCAATATAGCACAATGAGGAAGCAATTGATAGCATCCGTACAGTTTGGTGGCAACAAACCAGCCGGCACCTTGTTACGTGTAGGAACTTCAGAGCAGCCAGTTTCAGGTTACATACGTATAGAGCTGGTGCATTATCTGTACAAAGCGCGCACCTCCGCCATGCAACACACCATACCCCCTACCATGCCCCTACACCACCAGGCAACCTACCAGGCAGCCCGCACCGTAGCTCCCAAGGTGGAAGCATACTTTTCGCAGAAGCTTGCCCTTACCGGGCAGGAGGCATCGGAGAAGCTGGCGCCTGCGCCCTCTCTGCAAGTAATAGAGACTGTCATAGACACAGCGTTTTGGGCGAGCCTTCGGCGGGAGGAGGGGCTGCCGCCAAAGATATCACTGGCCTTCCTGCCACCTGAGCATGTGGAGCAACCCCTGCTTTTTGAGCGCCGGTTGCCCCTAACCCCGGAGGCGCTGATCAAGATAGCCCCTGGCGTGGAGCGCGCCGGCATACACCTGGGGGTTTGGCAGGAAAACGAGGCGCTGTATGTATGGGGTACCACGCACACAGTGCCCAGCAACAGCTTTATCGTGGACGTGCCGGAGCCGGGACTGCTGGTGGTAAAGCACCGCCGTACAGACGGGCTGGGGAAATTTGCCAACGTGGCCGTGCTCAAAGGCGACCAGGTGAAGCTGGTGGACGAGGGTAGCGCCAGCCTGCCCGATTGCCCTGAGCTGCTCACCTCCCTCCTTGGCTTTACCTCACCCGACGCTACCGCCAATGTGCTCATACAACTGGCGGTATCTATGCGGGAGCACAAGCGCGGCGGAACCTTGCTGGTTGTGCCACACCAATCCACTACCTGGCGGCAGTCCATCGTGCACCCTATTAAGTATGCCGTTCAACCTTCCTTCTGCGGCCTGGCAGACCTGATGAAGCAGGAGGAACCACTTAAGAAGCGCAGCCGCTGGCAAGCCTCCCTTCGCCGGGAAGTAGCCAGTATCGCAGGATTAACGGCTGTTGATGGCGCCACCCTCCTTACCGATACCTATGAGCTGCTGGCATTTGGCACGAAGATAGCCCGTCGCCCTGGCTTTTCTCCTGTGGAGCGCCTGCTGTTTACGGAGCCGGTCATTGATAGCCGACCAGCAATCATTCACCCAACAACACAAGGCGGCACCCGCCACCTCTCTGCTGCCCAGTTTGTTCATGACCAGCGGAATGCAATGGCCTTGGTGGCCTCGCAAGATGGCAGCTTCACCATTTTTGCCTGGTCGCCCTGCGAAGACATGGTCCAGGCCCACCGCATTGACACTCTGCTGCTGTAGATCTTTTTTTATAGATAGAACCCGGGGTAATAGCAGTAAAACAAGTTTTTCTAGGGAAGCACCTCATTTACCAAAGCTTTCCCCTGCTCAAAGTCGGTAATGTTCTGTAGCGTGACCTGGGCAATATTTTGCAAGGCATCTGAGGTAAAGAAAGCCTGGTGCCCCGTAATCAGCACGTTGTTGAAGGAAAGCAGGCGCATGAACACATCATCCTGAATGACCCTGTTGGAAAGGTCCTCGAAAAATAAATCGCCTTCCTCCTCATACACGTCCAGCCCCAGGTAGCGGATTTTTTCGCTTTTCAACCCCTTGATGACAGCCTTGGTGTCTATTATCGCGCCGCGGCTGGTGTTAATCAGCATCACGCCATCTTTCATTTGCGCGATGGAGGCATCGTTTATCAGGTGGAACGTTTGGGGTGTGAGCGGGCAATGCAGTGAAATGATGTCTGACCGCCTGTAAAGATCGCTGAGGATTGAAAACTCAACGCCTATAGCCTTGGCCTCCTCGCTTTCCTGTACATCGTAACCTAATACCCGGCAGCCAAAGCCCTTCAGGATACGGGCCGTTACCAACCCGATCTTACCAAGCCCTATCAGCCCCACCGTTTTGCCATGCAGGTCAAAACCCATCAGGCCGTTCAGGGCAAAGTTACCTTCGCGCACACGGTTATAGGCCCGGTGGGTTTTACGGTTTAAAGTAAGTATAAGCGCTAAGGTGTGCTCGGCCACGGCGTAGGGCGAATAGGCTGGTACGCGTACCACTTTAATACCGAAGTCCACCGCAGCTTTCAGGTCTACGTTATTGAAGCCGGCGCAGCGTAGGGCCAGCAGCTTAACTCCCGATGAGGCCAACTGCCGCTGTACCTGCGCATTGGCCACATCGTTCACAAACAGACACACTGCCTGGGCGCCTTTAGCCATCACTGCGGTATGCTCGTTCAAGGGCACCTCCAGGAACTTCAGCTGATGCCCATACTGATGGTTCTCCTTTTCAAAGAACTGCCTATCATAGACTTTGGAGTTGAAAAACGTTACATCCATGCCTGAAAGTTTTAACTGAACAAATAGACCGCCTTGCTTTTTTTGCAGGTACAGAACCGGCTTGACAGAATCAAAGAGCCCTCCGTCTAACTTATAATCAACATAAAGAAGCTGGAGGTGCGGGAAAAGCTACCAATGCTTTTAGCACTAAAGTCATAATACTTCCAGCAGCATATGTAAGACGTTCCTGGTCTTCCTCCCCTGTTCCACGGGCGGACCTTAGGCGCTAAGCGGGAAGCTAATCACAAAGCCGGTGCCATCGGGCGTGATGCCATCCAGGCGCACTGCTCCTCTTCGGGAGGCTTTTACCGCCTTCTCCATGTCAGCAAGGCTGTTGACGCGGCTGCCGTTCACGCTGGTGATGATCGTGCCACGCGGTATGCCCGCCATGTCGAAAAACCCTCCCTGCTGCACCTCCGTCACATACACCCCGGAACGTAAGCCGATCCGCTCCTTCACTTGGTCGGGCACGGGCTCGAAAGTAGCGCCCAGCTTGGCTTGAAGCCCTCTTCCACTTTCCGCAGCACTGTCGGCCATTTCTGCCTCCTGCCCCTTCAGCACCACGTCGGCACTGCGGTTGCGCCCGTTGCGCAGGTAACTCAACTCCAGCTTGTCGCCGGGGTAAAGGCGCGCTATTCTTTCAGACAGCTCAGTAGAGGAGGCAACATGCTGTCCGTCTATACTTTGGATGATATCGCCTTCCTGCAGCCCTGCGGCGGCGGCGGCACTGTTAGGTTGCACCCCCAGGATGTACACCCCCTGTACAGAGGCAGGATCGATGCCCCGCTCTTTCAGTATCTGGTCCTCCACGGCAGGTGCCGGAAAGCTAACACCCAGGTAGCCGCGCTTCACCGCGCCATACTTGCGCAGGTCGTTTACTACCTTCTGCATCAGGTTTACAGGTATGGCAAATCCGTAGCCAGCGTAACTTCCCGTCTGTGAGGCAATGGCCGTGTTGATGCCAATCAACTGGCCGCTGGCATTGATGAGTGCCCCACCGCTGTTACCAGGATTAATGGCCGCGTCCGTTTGTATAAAAGATTCTATTGCTGTGTTGGCCGATGGCTGCCCGGTGGTGCCATCGCTGTTCTGGCTGGGTTGGTTAAGAATCCCGATGCTGCGGCCTTTGGCGCTGATGATGCCGGCGGTCACCGTCGAGCTGAGTGACAAAGGATATCCTACGGCAAGCACCCACTCCCCCACCTGCACACTGTCGGAGTTGCCTAGGCTGACAAAGGGAAGTTCAGTGCCATCCACCTTCAGCAGGGCCAGGTCCGTGCTTGGGTCTACCCCGATCAACTTTGCCTCAAAACTGCGCTTATCCGGTAACACCACCTCTATGCCCGATGCATTTTCCACCACATGATTATTCGTGGCGATGTAGCCATCCGCCGTGATCAATACGCCGGAGCCAGAGCCGCCTGCAGGTGCCGGAGACTGTGGCAAGCCAAGCACAGGATAACGACCTGCCCCTGAGGTGGCATACATGGTTTTAATGTGCACAACGGCGGGCGTCACGGCGGTGGCAGCCTGCACAAAGTCCGGATGGCCAGCCGAGGAGAGGGCACGGCCTCCTCCGGAGCTCAGGGTCAACGGCTGCCCCTCCCCATCACCACCCCGGCTGGATATATACCAGAACCCTCCCACCGCCAGGGCAGCGGCCAGAAGGGCAGTCAGGAAGACAAGTATGGCGTTTCTCATGCTACTGCTTAATGAAGGGTACAACCTGTATCTATGGCAGCCAATGCAACCGGAAAGGCTTTCATCGGCCAATGCATACCTTAACGTGCCGCGCTTTTCGAATGTTTAGGCTGAACGCTCCACAAGCGGAAGCTAAAGATACGGCGCCTGGAAAGCAGGAAGGGGCGGGCTGGTTTCCTCCCATATCGCGCTCTTTAACTTACGTGTAGCGTGTATTGCCATAAAACAGGCCCCGCTTAGGCCACTCATGAGCTGGTGTTTAACGTAGAAAAGCAATTACCTGAGGAGCAAGCCACTCTGAAGCGGTAAAGGCCTAAGCTGCCATAGCATGGAAGATTACAAAGCTCCACTCGTGCACCACCAACTCTCAGAACCTTCACCGGAAGGTCCGGCGCCGGCACGGCGATCATCAGCGACAGAGGAGGCAGCGCCTAAGCCTGCCTTAGGCAAGCTGGATGCCATAGCCGTGATTGTGGGCATTGTGGTGGGGGCGGGTATTTTCCGGACGCCATCGCTGGTGGCTGCCAACACCGACGGCAGCACCATGTTCCTGGTTACCTGGTTACTGGGTGGCCTCGTGTCGCTCATCGGGGCGTTGTGCTATGCCGAACTGACCACCACCTTCCCTAACACGGGCGGCGATTATCACTTCCTGACGCGGGCCTTTGGCAAGAAACCTGCCTTTCTGTTCGCCTGGGCACGCATGAGCGTTATCCAGACCGGCTCGATCGCGCTGCTCTCCTTTATCATCGGTGATTACCTGGCGCAGATCTATAGTATCGGGGAGCTCTCGGCGGTACTGTATGCGGCGCTGGTGGTCATCACCCTGACCGGCATAAACCTAGCTGGCGTAAGTGTGGGCGCCGGCACTCAGAAGCTGCTGACGGCACTGGAGATCGCGGGTATACTGGTTGTGATCGTGGCAGGGCTTTTCTTTGCCCCGGACAAGGCGGCGACTCTACCAGAGGCCTCCGCGGAAGCCAGTACCTCCTTTGGATTGGCGATGGTCTTTGTGCTGCTAACCTTTGGAGGCTGGAATGAGGCCGCTTACATTTCTGCCGAACTCCGCTCTGGCCGTAAAGGCATGGCCACTGTCATGATCTTGAGTATTGTGATTATTACAACCATTTATACGTTGATGAACCTCTCTTACCTGAATGTGCTGGGAATGCAGGGCATGGCACAGTCGGATGCGGTGGCCGGAGACCTGATGCTGGTAACCTTTGGGGAAGGCGGGTTGGTGGTGATCGGCCTGATCGTGGCATTGGCTGCCCTTACCTCGGCCAACGCCACGATTTTTACCGGTGCCCGCACGAACTATGCCCTTGGCCGTGACTTTCCTGTATTCGGCTTTTTAGGCAAATGGAACGCTCACACGTCCTCTCCGGTCAACGCTTTTCTGGTGCAGGGAGCTATCTCGCTGGCGCTGGTAGGCTTAGGGTACGTTACCCGCAACGGTTTTGAAACCATCGTAGAGTATACTGCCCCTGTATTCTGGTTTTTTCTGTTGCTGGTTGGCATTGCTCTTTTTGTGCTGCGCCACAAGGAGCCACGCCTGCACCGCCCTTTCCGGGTGCCCCTATACCCTGTTACCCCCCTTATTTTTTGCCTTACCAGTGCTTACTTGCTTTACTCCAGCCTGATGTACACCGGCCTGGGCGCGTTGGTAGGCGTGGCTGTACTGCTTATAGGAGTGTTACTGCTACTGGCGCTCCCAGCCCTGGAAAAGCGGATCGGAAACCAGGACAAGGTTGCAAGCAGCAAATAACTGTGAACCAACCCATTCCGTAAAAGTATGACGCAAATCTCCCCATATCCCTTGCCTTAGCCCTTCAGGCAGGTTTTAGCCAAGTTTAGAATAGATGCCATCAAATGAACTACACTTTTAAACTCAAGCCTATGAAAATCCTTCTTAAGTTCCTGCCCACGTTTCTGCTGCTACTGTGCGCCACTGCCTTTGTACAGGCGCAGGAGTCGGTGATGAAGCGCACACCTGACGTACCCTACGTGCCCACCCGCCAAAACGTGGTGGACGCCATGCTGGAGTTAGCTAAGGTGACCAAAGATGATGTGGTATATGACCTGGGCTGCGGCGACGGGCGCATCGTGATAACGGCTGCCAAGAAGTACGGCGCCACCGGCACCGGCATCGACATTAACCCGGACCGTATACAAGAAGCGAACGAAAATGCCCGCGAGGCCGGCGTGACAGACAAGGTGCGGTTTATAGAAGGGGACTTGTTTGAGGAAGATTTTAGTCCGGCAACCGTGGTGACGCTGTACCTGCTGCCAGCCGTAAACCAGAAACTGCGCCCACAGCTATTGGAACAGCTGAAGCCCGGCACCCGTATCGTGTCGCATGCCTTTGACATGGGCGACTGGGAGCCGGAAAAGACCATTGAGGTGGACGGCTCCAAAATCTACTTCTGGACGGTGCCCGAGAAGGCAAAGGAATAATCAGCCCCACCACAGGCCTGCCGGAGGAAGGGCAGCATCCTTTTTTCGAAAACAAAAAGCGGTACATACATGTCATACAGTAATGCGGCTCTGGCAATACAGTCCAGGGCTGCATTCATACATACCGTTAAACACAAAGAAGAGAGACATGAGCAGCAACAACAAAAAGTTGTCTGAGATACCTTTATCTGTGCTGGACCTGGTGCCGATCCTGGCTGGTAAGACAGCGGCAGATTCCTTTAAAACAAGTTTGGACTTGGCCCGGCACGTAGAGGATTGGGGCTACAAGCGCTATTGGCTGGCAGAACACCATAACATGGCCGGCATTGCCAGCTCAGCCACCGTAGTACTGATTGGCCACATTGCCGGCGGCACCAAACGTATACGCGTAGGTTCCGGTGGAATTATGTTGCCCAACCACGCCCCCCTGGTGGTGGCAGAGCAGTTCGGTACACTCGAGTCGCTGTACCCGGGGCGCATAGACTTAGGACTTGGGCGAGCACCGGGCACGGACGGACTGACAGCCATGGCTCTGCGCCGCGACATGCGCGGGGATGTGGTAGAAGATTTCCCGAAGAACGTGCAGGAGCTGTTGTATTACCTGGGGCCGGTGGATCCGTCTGCTAAGGTACGGGCCATCCCGGGCCAGGGACTGGAAGTGCCGATCTGGCTGCTGGGCTCCAGCACCTACAGCGCCCAACTGGCCGCCATGCTGGGCCTTCCGTTTGCCTTCGCCAGCCACTTTGCTCCCGCAGCCTTACAATCGGCCATCAAGATATACCGCGATACATTCCAGCCATCGGAGTACCTGCAGGAGCCCTATGCCATCGCCTGTGTAAACGGCGTGGCAGCCGATACAGACGACGCCGCTGAAAAATTGGCCACTACACTGTACCAGGCTTTCCTAAACGTGATACGAGGCGCCGGAAACCCGCAGCAGCCTCCGGTGGAGAGTATGGAAGGCCTTTGGAGCGCTGCCGAGAAGTATGCGGTGCAGCAGATGCTGCGCTATACTTTCATTGGCTCCCCTTCCACTATAAAAGAAGAGCTGGACGCATTCCTGCAGGAGACACAAGTAGACGAGCTCATGTTCGCTTCGCATATCTATGACCATCAGGCCAGGCTCCGCTCTTATGAGCTGCTGGCGGAATTAGCCAAAAAGTAACCACTCCCTCCTGCCCCGGCCGGTTCCGCGATTTATTTCTTGCGTAACCGGCCAGAGCAGGTATGATTTGCTGCACTGCCCGTATAAGGATTTGTACCGTTTCAGTCATTCTTTACACTATGGATACAAAGATTATCGAGAAACTGCAGCTTAGCAGCCCCGCCTTCAGTGCCGGAGAAACGATTCCTGAAAAGTATACCTGCGACGGGGAGGACATCAACCCTCCACTGGAAATCGGTGATTTCCCGGCAGGTACTCAAAGCCTTGTACTTCTTGTTGATGACCCTGATGCTCCCAGTGGAAGTTGGACCCACTGGCTTGTGTACGATATTCCGCTCATTCATATTATTGAGGAACGCAGTGTACCCGGGATTGTGGGCGTAAACAGTTTTGGCAATATGAATTACGGTGGCCCCTGCCCACCAATCGGCACCCACCGCTACTTCTTCCGGGTCTATGCGCTGGATACCCGACTGGCCTTGTCCGGGGGGCGAACCAAAGAAGAGATCTTCACGCAGATGGAAAACCACATTATTGGCTCCGGAGAGCTAATGGGCTTGTACAGCCAGGTGTAAGGAAAGTATAAGAAACTGTCCGTAAATATTTACCGCCTCTAGCTCACCCACTGGTTTGACAGCGCCCTGAAAAACGCTATATTACCAGTATGAAACCACTGTTTGCCATCCTGCTACTGTTCCTGGCTATCAGCCTGCCCTCCGCTACTTTTGCTAAGCGTACTGATAAACGTGTTGTAATAGGCGCCGAACGCCTGCTCACCAATGAGTTTTTGCAGCTGATAAAGGGCAAGCGCATAGGCCTGGTCACCAACCACACGG
Organism: Pontibacter litorisediminis; assembly: GCF_029360645.1. Lineage (GTDB taxonomy): Bacteria > Bacteroidota > Bacteroidia > Cytophagales > Hymenobacteraceae > Pontibacter > Pontibacter litorisediminis. Next base: position 739,240 of record NZ_JARDUA010000001.1, read on the forward strand.
GTTTGCTGCCTGATGGCCGCCACCTGGTGGATGTGCTGCATGCCCGCAACGATGTAAAGCTTACGACGCTGTTCGGCCCTGAGCATGGTATCCGCGGCGACCAGGACACGCACGTGGCCAGCGGCACCGATGCCAAAACAGGACTGCCGGTTATCTCGCTGTACGGCAAAACCCGCAAGCCCACCCCGGAGATGCTGCAAAACGTGGATGTGCTGATCTTCGACATCCAGGACATCGGAGCCCGCTTTTACACCTACATCGCCACCATGAACCATGTGCTGGAAGCAGCCGCTGAGCAAGGAAAGCCCTATATCGTGCTGGACAGACCCAACGCCATTGGCGCTGTTTATGTAGATGGCCCAATTGGCGGAGAGCCCGGTGAGCCGGTCAGCGGCGTGGGGCAACTGCCTGTAGTCCATGGCATGACGGTGGGCGAACTGGCCACCATGTTTAACGGCGAACGCGCCAAGCGCAAACTACCATTAGCCAAACTCACGGTTATCCCGATGCAGCATTACAGCCGCACACAATGGTATGACGACACGCAGCTGCCTTGGGTAAAGCCATCACCAAACATGCTCACGCTCACAACGGCTACTGTATACCCTGCCACCTGCCTGCTGGAGGGCACCAACATCTCCGAAGCGCGTGGCACCCTGCATCCCTTCGAACATATTGCCGCCCCCTGGATGGACGGCAAGAAACTATCTGACCAACTCAACAGCTATGGCCTGAAAGGTGTGACCTTCCGCCCGGCCTCTTTTGTGCCGGATAGCATCGTGGATGGTATCAAAATCTACCCACCGAAGTTTATGGGAGAGCAGTGCACCGGTGCCGAAATGGTGGTAACAGATCGCAACGCCTTTGCATCAGCAAAAGCCGGTGTCTATATCCTGCATGCCCTGAAAACCCTTTATCCTGAGCAATTGGAGTGGCGGGAGGGCCGCATGGATAAACTATGGGGTACTCCGAAGGTGCGTGAGCAGCTACAGGCAGGCGTGTCGCCAAAGGAGATCGTAAAACAATGGGATAAAGACCTGGAGCGTTTTAAAAAGGTCCGCAAACAGTACCTGCTCTACTAGGCCCGGCAACAACAAATTACAACGTAATAAACGGCAAAGCTAACTATGAAAAAGCACCTCCTCCTTTCGCTGTTCGCGGCCTTGTGCCTCGGTGCACAGGCACAGGAAAACAACTGGACCTGGGGCGGGCCCCTAGACCCGGCACAGGCTGCGTTTGATGTAAAGCACTACACATTGCGGTTGGCAGTATCGCCGGAGGAGCGCAAAATTGGAGGCTCTGCGGATGCGGTGGTAGAACTGGTGGCGCCAACTGATAAGATCAGGCTGAATTTGATTGATGCCTATAAGGTGAGTGGTGTAAAGGTAGACGGCAAGAAAGCAACCTTTACCAGAGGTACCGATCTGTTGGATGTGCAGCTGAAGAAAACCTACCAGCCCGGCCAGCGCGTGACCGTGACGGTGGCCTATGCCGGCACCCCGCCCGAAGCTGTGAACCCGCCGTGGCAGGGAGGTTTTACGTTCACCAAAGACGCTAATGGCAAGCACTGGATTGGCCTGTCGTCGCAGAACGAGGGCGCCAAGATCTTTATGCCCTGCAAAGACCACCCCTCCGACGAACCAGATGAGGGCGTGGAGCAGTTTATCTCAGTACCTGCCCCCTACCAGGTAGCGGCCAATGGCCTGCTAGTGTCGGAGAAAAAGAAAGGAAACCAGATCACCTACCACTGGAAAACGGATTATACCGTCAACAACTACGGCATCAACTTTACAGTGGGCGATTTCGCCATTACCCGCCGCGATTATACAACCGTGGAAGGCAATACCGTGCCGATGGTGATGTACTTGCTCAAGCAAAACGAGGCCAAGGCTCCGGAACTGATGAACATCCTCGAGATCAGCCTGAAAACGCAGGAGAAATATTTCGGGGAATACCCGTTCCGGAAAGAGAAGGTAGGCATCGTGGAAACGCCCTACCTGGGCATGGAGCACCAGACCATCAACGCCTATGGCAACAAGTTCAGGTTCACCACGGTTGGCGATGCGCCCTACGACCACCTGCTGCACCACGAGTTGGGCCATGAGTGGTGGGGCAACAAAGTAAGCGTAAAAGACTGGGCAGATTTCTGGATTCAGGAAGGCCTGACCACGTACGGCGACTGGCTTTTTGTGGAGGAGCACGCCGGCCATGAGGCCTACCTGCGGCACGTCAAGCTGATTGCCAAAAACATCCCCAACCGCAACCCCATCATCATGCGCGAAAACGATGTGGATTCGGATGAGGCCTACCATGGCGAGATCTACTCCAGAGGCGCCTACGTCATGCACTCGCTCCGCTATATGCTGGGGGACGAGGTATTTTTCCGCACGCTCAAAAACTTCATCATGGACCCAGCCTATACCTATGCGCGTCAGGTAAAAACTGCTGACTTTCAAGAATATTTCACAAAGCAAACGGGTGTAGACATCAAGCCTTTCTTCGATTTATACTTGCGCACCACCGAGGTGCCGGAGGTGGTCATTGAGCAGAAGTCCGGGAACAGCTATACTATCCGCATCCCCAACATCAACTTTACCCTGCCCATGGAGGTCAGAACCGACACCGGCACCCAGCGCATCGAACTATCTAGTAAACCGGTAGAAGTTACTTCCAAAATGGCTCCGGTGGTGGATGAGAAGGGTTGGTATTTGAAGAATGTGGTGACGGAGGAAAGTACGTTGTAATTTCAATTAGCCCAGAGAGGAGATTCTGCAGGACCGGGTCCACCCCCCCTGTCCTCGCGAGAATCATACTTGCTTCTTTTTTGTCATCCTGAAAGTAGTACATCCCGGACTTGTGCCGGGAGATCTTGTGGGAAGGGAGGTAAAGGTGAGGCTACAGGTAAAGTACCTGTTTCATAGTTACAGCAATCCAACCACCCCTACCCCTCCTTAGCCAAGGAGGGGAGCCTGTAACTGCTTGTTCTCAAGTATTAGTTCTATGCCACAGTTCTCGGACGGACAGGTCGCGGGCTGTCCCTACAAGTATAAACCCACCCCTAGCCCCTCCGAGGAGGGGAATTCACCTCTCACCAACCCTCTCCTAAAAATAGGAGAGAGAGCTCGGTTCAAGCTCCGTCAGCTGTAGCTATCGAATCTGATCCCACCCTTTGGGTGGGGGTAGGGGCCCTCGAAAAAGAGCGCCTTGTGAGATCCGGTGCCACGCTAGTGGCAGCGCCCTGGCGCAGGAGGGAACACAGCGCGATGCCCTTATCGAGGGCCCCTACCCCCAAGGCGAGGCCTCCCGGCCTTGAGGGAGCCAAAGTATGAAATGCAACGATAGGTATGTAAATCTGGAGGATGAACGGTGGCTTGGAAATATAGCCTGGTTCAAGTTGCGGGAAGCGGCAGCTAAGAAAGGCACAAGCGGACGCTTGAGCCAGAAAAGTATAAAGTATAGGCAAAGTATAAAATATGGCTTTTCAAGCCAGTCGAGTTACAAACTCGACACCATGATAGGACACAAGTCTGAAGACTTGCGCCAGGAATGAATTACAGGAGCAGCGGCTAAGAGCGGCACAAGCGGAAGCTTGCGCCAGCGTGCACTGTAGCGCCACTACATCATTTCTCCGAGAACCTAAACCGCAAACCTCCAACCCTACCCCTCCTCCTCCCGTTTCTGATGATCTACAAGTATACAGCATCAAAAGAAACGACTTTGGAAAGCATAAAAACAAAGCAAACGGCGCAGCAGATAGACAGTTTAGTGAGGGAGCAACTGGTGGAGCTGCTGGAAGGAGGATTTGCCCCTAACGTAATCCTGCTACGCGAATTCGACTACAAAAAAGCCGGAATCCTACTCGACGGGCTGCACTTTTCGGCCTGGATCCTGCTGGGCCACATCCGGGCACGGCAGAAAACGCTCCTGCAGTTTATGAAGCACCCGGAGCAGGAAATTAATGTATGGCCCGATGCCCACTGGCCCGAGAACCATGAGCCGGAGAGCGAGCAGGAATGGAACCAGGCCATAGATGCCTACGCGCAGGAGCTGGACGAGATGATTTCTCTTGTAAAAGACCCGAACACAGACCTGTTTGCCAAGCAGCCAAATGGCAAAACCCTCTCCTGGGCTGCTATGACCACGCTACACCACACCGGCTACCACATCGGTCAGCTCAAGACGGTAGGGCGGCAGCTGGGGGTGTGGTAACTACTCCTGGTACAGCGGCTGCTGCGAGGAGATGATCTCCTGCTTCAGCCCTTCAAAATCCTGATGGGGCTGCTCGGTGCTGTAGCTCATCGGCTGCCCTTTGGAAGCCGGATAGCCCAGGAAACGGATCAGCGGCCCGGCGATGATGTCAGCCTGCTCCGCCTGCGCATCCGTCAGCTGGTCCATCCAGTAACCCGACTGCCCCTTTTTCAGGTGCTTCGGGTTTTTGCTTTTCATGGTGGCAAAACTCATAGCCTCCTGCAACTCCGCACGCTCCTGCTCGCTCAGGTCCACCTCCAGGTAGTTGAGCAGGCGGCCTAGCTCCTGCTGAAAATCCAGCAGAAATCCCTCGTAAAACGCGATGTGGATATTATGCTCTTGGCTGTAGCGCAGGTGGTCGTATACATGCCACACCCACTCCAGCAGCAGCGCCTCGAAGTGCTTTTCGAGGTAGCGTTTCGCGTCGGCTTCCTCCTGTGGGTAGTACTTGAGCATGTAATCCGAAGTATAGTACTTGGCGGCTGAGATAGCCCTATCGCGGGGGTCGCGCACGATGTATACTTTCTTGTCGAAGAGGCGGAACAGCTCGCCGCTGCGCTTGCACACCGGCGAGTGCGTCCACACATGATCCGTCTGCGCCACATAGTCATTTATACTTTCCACCGGCATCCGGAAAATGCTGCTGATGCGGTAGCTGTATTGCAGGTCGGTAATGTCCAGCACGTCGATGCTGGCCTGGGTGGGATAGTTCAGCTCCCAGGTTTTGGCAAGCTCGTAAATGGGTTGCCGCTGGATAAAGCTCGAAGCGGGCTGGCCGCTTCTTTCCAGTACCTGCTGGATGATCTGGTAAAGCCAAAGGTTGCCGCACTTCGGGGCGCCGCCCTGCAGTATTTTCATCGTATAAAGGGGTTTAAATTACACAATCAGGCTGCTATACGACTTTAAGCGATTTATTGCCGTACAAGGTGGGCAGAAGTATAGCGATTTATACTTTACACATGCACACGCTCCCTACAACTATGAAAAACATCTATCCCTTTAAATCCAAAGTATGCCCGGCGCAGCGCCGCCAGCTGATGCAGCAGGAACCGCAGCTGGTATGGCTCACCGGCCTCTCCGGCTCCGGTAAGAGCACGCTGGCCCTGCGCCTGGAGCACTACCTGTTTCACCAGGGCTACAAAGTATACCTGCTCGATGGCGACAACATCCGCAACGGCCTGTGCCGCGACCTCAGCTTTACCGAGCAGGACCGGAAGGAGAACATGCGTCGGGTGGCCGAGGTAGCGAACCTGATGCTGGATGCGGGGATGGTGGTGATCTGCGCCTTCATCTCCCCTTATGCCGAGGAACGGGAGCTGGCCAGGCAGATCGTGGGGCCGGAGCGGTTTACGGAAGTATACATCAGCTGCAGCCTGCAGGTATGCGAACAGCGTGACACCAAAGGGCTTTACGCCAAGGCACGGGCAGGCTTTATCCCGAACTTTACCGGCATCAGCGCGCCTTACGAGGTCCCGTCACATCCCGATCTGACCCTAAGAACCGACCAGGAAAGTATAGACGACTCGCTGCACAAACTTATTACCTTTGTGGAGCCGCAACTGCGGCTGCAGGAACGCCTGAAGGCCGCCATGTAGCACCTTTGTACTTCGCACCTTCTTAAACCCATAGCTCCGTGAACATCAATCTAAGTATAGCAGACCTGTTGCTCGTAGCCCACACCGCCGCCCTGGAAGCGGGGAGCGCCATCATGCAGATTTATACTTCCGGAGCGTTTGATGTAAGTATAAAGTCTGATGACTCTCCCCTCACTAAAGCTGACCGCGCCGCGCATGAGGTCATCACGCAGCACCTTGTGGCTACCGGCCTGCCCATCCTTTCAGAAGAAGGAAGCCAGCTCCTTTTTGAGCAGCGGCAGCAGTGGGTATGGTATTGGCTCGTGGACCCGCTGGACGGCACCAAGGAGTTTCTGAAACGCAACGGGGAGTTCACCGTCAACATTGCCCTGATGCACCACAACATGCCTGTGGCTGGCGTTATCTATGCGCCGGTGCTGGATAGTTTATACTTCGGGTCTGCGGGAACGGGCGTCTATAAAGAAACTAAGGAATCGAAAGCACAGCTGCTGCCCTTGCCCAAGCGCCATACGTTAGAAGACCTCCCACAGCAACCGGAGCTAACGATAGTTGCCTCGCGCACTCATTTAAGCCCCCAAACAGAAGCGTTCATACAGCGCTTCCCCGGAGCCAACACCAGCAGCATGGGCAGCTCGCTCAAGTTCATGCTACTAGCCGAGGGCAAGGCCGACCTTTACCCCCGCTTCGCCCCTACCATGGAGTGGGACACCGCCGCTGCCCACGCCATCCTGAATGCCCTGAACCGGGGCATCTACCAGGAGGACCTGCAGCAGGAATTGCAGTACAACAAACCGAACCTGCTAAACCCTAGTTTCATCGCATTTTAAAAGCCTCAGGTATAGGCCCTGTGTTCTTTCCATACTTCTGCGTAACTTAAACCTCCTTGTTTGGCATGTAACCCGTGTGGCTGGTAATAGTATAGCCACATCCGGCTGTCACAAAGTATAAACACCCTCTATGGCAACACACAACACCCTTACAAAGCTCTTTACTGCACTTGTGGCAGCGGCAGCTTTTACCTCCTGCCAAAGCACCAGCCAGCAGGAGCAACAGGAAAACAAGGCCCGCAGCCTCACCTACGACCTGCTCTTGAAAAACGCCACCGTAGTAGATGGCACCGGCTCCGAGCCTTTCACCGCCAACATTCTCGTTGGTGCCGATACCATTGCCCTGATCGACATAGACACGGCCTATACTTACAAGGCCCTCCGAACGATCAACGCCAAGGGCATGGTGGTAACGCCCGGTTTTATCGATGCCCACGCGCACGGTGATCCCATGCAGGAGCCAGAGTTCAGGAATTTCCTGGCCATGGGTGTTACAACCATATCCCTGGGCCAAGACGGCTTTAGCCACAACAACAAAGACATGAGCGCCTGGATGGACTCGGTCGATGCGGCCCATCCGGGCGTGAACATCGCCATGTTTGCCGGCCACAACTCCCTGCGCGTGCTGTCGGGGGCCATGTATGAGAAACAGCCTGCCGAAGAGCACCTGAAAGCCATGGAAGAGTTGGTGGCCGACGCCATGGAGGCCGGCTGCTACGGCCTGACCACCGGCCTGGAGTATAACCCGGGCTACTACGCCAGCAGCGAAGAGTTGAACAGGCTGGCCAAAGTAGTGGGCGCTAAAAACGGACTGGTGATGAGCCACATGCGCAACGAGGATGATTCACTGGTGGAGGCATCTATCCAGGAGCTACTGGCGCAGGGTGCTTACTGCCCGGTGCATGTGTCGCATATCAAGGTGGTGTACGGCAAGGGCAAAGAGCGGGCACGGCAGGTGCTGCAGGTGCTCGACAGCGCCCGCCAGAGCGGCACCAAGGTTACGGCCGACTTCTACCCCTACACCGCCAGCTACACCGGCATCGCCATTCTCTTCCCGGACTGGGCCAAATCGCCTCACGACTACAACGAGGTGCTGAAAACCCGGAAAGAGGAACTCAGAACCTACCTTCGCAACCGGGTAATGCAACGCAACGGTCCAGAGGCCACGCTCATCGGTTCCGGCCGCTTTACGGGCAAGAACCTGGCCCAGATCTCGGAAGAATTGAACAAGCCCTTTGAGGATGTGCTGGTGGAGAACATCGGTCCGTACGGCGCCAGCGGGGCTTACTTTATCATGAACGAGGAGCTACAGGAAGAGCTGATGCTCGCCCCCTACGTGATGATCGGCTCCGACGGAAGCCCAAGCATGCACCACCCCAGGGGCTATGGCTCCTTTGCCAAGGTGATCGAAACCTATGTAAAAGAAAAGCAGCTGCTTAGCCTGCAGGAGGCGGTGCGGAAGATGACCGGCCTGCCTGCCCAAACCATAGGCTTACAAAAACGCGGCCTGCTGAAGCCCGGCTATAAGGCGGACCTGCTCGTTTTTAACCCATCCGAGGTAAAGGAGAATGCAACCTACGAGAAGCCGGACCAGCTGGCCAGCGGCTTCCGGTATGTGCTGATCGGCGGTAAATTGGCAAAAGAGGATGAAAACTATGCTGCGGAGCGCTTGGGGAAGGTACTCCGGAAAAATAAGGAACAATAAGCAGCAGTATTTGATACACAACACGAACGGCAGGTGTAGTACCTGCCGTTCGTGTTGTGTACCTTATCGCAGACGCGCTACAAACGTAGGGCGTCTGCCTCCGTAGAATGAGTTCACCCTACCGCAACAACATGAAAATAAAGGGAAAAGAAACAATCTACGACGGCTTTTATACTTTCCGAAAAATATACCTGGAAGACAAGGGCGAAACACTGGAGCGGGAGCAGTTCGACAGCGGTGGAGCCGTGGCAGCCCTTGTGTATGACACGAAAAAGAAAGAGTACATCCTGGTAAGGCAGTTTCGCTACAGTGTGGAGCAGGAGGTGCTGGAAGTTGTTGGCGGCGTTTTAGAGGACGATCCAGAAGAAAACATACGCAAGGAAATAGCAGAAGAAACAGGCTATGAAGTAGATTACCTGGAGCCTATCTGGAACTTCTATACTTCGCCAGGCGCCTGTACCGAAGCCATTTACCTTTATTATGCGGAGGTAAGCCAGAAAATAGCAGCGGGTGGTGGCAAAGACGAGGAGCACGAGCAGATCAGCATCAGCAGGTTTACTGAAGAAGAACTGCTGAGCCAGCCACTACGAGACGCCAAAACGATCATCGCCATACAATGGTTGGCCGCCAGGCTGGGCAAGCGTTCAGACAACGCTGCCTTCATCCACAAGAAGCCGTAGCGGAAAAATTTAGCGCCATTCGTACGGGCGCAACAGCGATGAACTTGTGTTTATCACACGGCTTTCCGTTTTCAGCCTATTAAACGTTCCGTGCGCGTGGAAGCAGCTAGTTCTACTAGGAGCGAAGGCAGCCTGTCTACGTTTCCCTGGCATCCGGCTAGAATCGTGCGCGGAAATCTCGACCGAAGGCTAAGCCTTTCATCTCACAGGCTTCTTTTTGATGATAGCTCTTTTTACCTCCTCCATTCCATTTTGCTTTAACCAAGAGGAAGAAGCCATACAAGGATAACTCCGACGAAGGGCGCTATGGCAACACAGCCTTGCCTACCACCGGCCACAAAACCCCTTAGCGGCACAGGCCGGCTAGTGCCGTTGTGCGTATACCTACATCATCATATGAGAAAGCAATATGGCAACTGGTGAGGCAGAAGTGAAACTGATCGTGTTTGACCTGAACGGCACGTTCTACAACAAGAGCTCCAAGGACGAGTTCTACAAGTTTGTTGTGGGTAAACGTCCGAAGCGCATCAGGTTTGTGTTTGAGATGGCCTATTACAAGCTGCTGAAAAAGCTCCACCAGATACGGCAAACGGAGTTCAAGGAAAACTTTTTCAACTACCTGGATGGGTTGCCGCCGGAGCAGGTAGAAAAGCTGGCAAAGGAGTTTTGGGCAAAAGAGTACCCGGAGAACTTTAACAAGGAGTTGAAGGAGCGGTTTGAAGAAATACGTCGGGAAGGCATGCAGCTTTTCTGCGCCACCGGCGGGTTGGAGCTATACGTAAAGCCCCTGTTCGATCTGTTTCCCATAGACGGCTTTGCCGGCACCCAGGTAAAGTATGAGCATGGCACCTACAAGGTGATCGGTGAGGCCTGCAAAGAGGAAGAAAAGCTTCGCCGCATCACCAAGCACTTCAAAGAAAAAAAGCCGCAGATCGTAGAAGCTTACTCCGACAGCAAAGAAGCCATACTAGACGAAGCCGACAAAGCCTTTTTGGTCGATGATAACGGAAAGATCTCTCCCTATAAAAAATAAGCGACACAAAGTATAAGGTAGCTTCTGCCCTTGCCCATTCCGCGTTTACGGATTTAGCTTTACGGCACAATAACGATCTTACCCGTGGTGTGGGAGGTTTGAATCTGCTTCATCGCCTCTGCTGTCTCCTCCAAAGAATACGTCTGGCTTACCGGCACCCGCAACTTGCCTGATTCTGCCAGCTCCCGCAAGTGGCCGAGCTGACGTGAATTCGGCTCAACAAACACATACGTAAAGTCTATTTCCGGATCCAGGTCGGTGCCGTGGTTGAGGATAGAGACCAGCTTGCCAGATGGTTTCAGCGCCTGCAGGCTTTGCTGCAGGGTCTCGCCGCTGGCGCAGTCAAAAATCAGGTCTACCCCATCTGGTACGATCTGTTGCACGGCTTCCCCTACGTGGCTGTTCTTGTAGTCTACCGTGTGGTCTGCCCCCAGGTCCTGCATGTACTGGTGGTTCTTTTCGCTGGCAACACCAATCACGGTGGCGCCTTTTGCCTTGGCCAACTGAATACCCAAGCTGCCAACGCCGCCGGAGGCTCCTAAAATCAGTACCGTCTGCCCCTCCTCTAGTTGCCCGGCTCCAAACAAAGACTGGTAGGCAGTGAGACCCACCAGGGGTATGCCTGCTGCCTCCTCCCATGAGAGGTTCTTGGGTCTGGCAGCCAGGTAGCTTTCCGGGATTACGATGTACTCAGCGAAAGTGCCATGCTGCACCACGGGCCTGCGGGCATAGGCGTACACTCCGTCTCCTACCTCAAACCTTCTGGCACTAAAGCCCCGCTCCACCACTTCGCCGGCCATGTCCCAACCGGGTATAACGGGAAACTTTGTGGGCAGGTGGTCTTTCAGGTATCCTTCGCGCACGGCATAGTCCACTGGGTTTACGCCAGCCGCCCTGATACGGACTAACACTTCGCCCTCTCCTACTTCAGGTACCTCAACCGTGTTAACGCTTACTTTCTCCGGACCGCCAAACTCACTGTAGGTCGCTGCTCTCATTTGTTTTTCCATAGCTTTGGATATTGATGTGTGTATACGTGGCGGCAAGCACCAGCCCAAGCCGCCCTATTTTAGTTTGCTGGCTCAGTAAAAGATACCCCAAAAGGAACCAAGAGGTTTGTTAATACAAAACTACGCATCCTGCTGCTCCACAAACTCGCGCAGTTCGCGGTAAACGGTAGCTAGTTTTTTGGGCGGGAAATGCGCGTTCAGGCCGCTCGGGTTTGGCAGCACCCACAGCTTGGTTTGCCCGATGGTTTGTTCCTGCAGCCCGATCTCAGCGGTTGCTTTGCCAAAAGCCACGCGGTAGGCCGAGAGACCCAGCAGCGCCAGCACCTGTGGCTGGTACAGAATCACCTTCTCTACCAGCGAAATGCCGCCGTCAATGAGTTCTGCCTTGCCTAGTTCCGCCGCATTCGCCGTAGCCCTGCTTACAATGTTGGTGATGCCGTAGCCAAGCTGCAGCAACTCCTCCTCCTGGTGCGGCTGGTATTTGGTGGGGGTAAAGCCGGCGGCATGCAGCGTTGGCCAAAAGCGGTTGCCGGGCCGGGCAAAGTGATGGCCCTTTACAGCGGTGTACAAGCCTGGGTTAATGCCGCAGAAAAGTACTTTTAGACCCGGGATGATAATATCAGGCACCGTTCTTCCGGAGGCGGCGGCCAATTCTTCTTTGGTAGGGCTTTTGGTAGATAGCATAACTCTCTTTTACTACAGCCTGTACCCTATGGTTTTGCTTTCCACTACTATTAACCTGATGTTCAGTAAGAAACTGAGGATTACCAAATCACCAGGCAACCAGTATAGGAAAGTATGAATTTATACTTATTTTAGGAGAAGACAGCGTCAGATGGTACGAACAGGGCAGAATAGCGACGTTTACCGACTAGCCGTGGATTATTTGAATGATAGTGACTGAAAAACTAAGCAGGGCTGACAAGCGCAAGATAAAACGTGAGCTGAAGCAAGTGTTAGTAAGCTATGCAGCTAGCGGTGTTATCGTGGCGATAGTACTCGCTGCTGCTAGTATCTTCATTATCACGCACGCCAGTTTCCCATTCGGAAAGGATACAGCAATCACTGCTTTGCACTTAGCCACTGTCACTAGCTTTGCAGGCCTCTTGTTTCAAGCAACAAAAAAGTACCTAAGAGATGTAAGGAGTGGCACCAAAAGAACATCCTCCGGGATCATAACGGACAAGTATACCCAGAACAACTGGGGATGGCATGGCAACCCGGCAGCTGACGCTGGCTCCAGGCCACGGCTCGTCGAGTTCTTTTTAGTTATAAATAATCAAAGGATACAGGTAGAAGAAGAAGCTTACAGCACACATGAAATTGGGGAACAGGTAAAGCTGTACTTTTCTCTCCGAAGCAACATCCTGCTAGGCATAACGACAGCATTAGATCACCCAAGTAAGGCGCAAGCATCGCCTAAGGCCTAATGCATTTGATGCACCTGATGCATTAACGGCTGCAATTCCAAGCCAACTACACACTTGCCTATATCCTCTAAACTACTTAAAACCTATAGCTTGCGTAATAGACTACCATGGAAAACACAAGGGAGATCTTAGTTAAAAACGAGGACACCAGGCTGTACACGGTGGCCTACCCGAACGCTGGTAAAGAAACGGTAATCTTGCTGCATGGGGGCCCGGGCGTGCCGGATGGCCTGGGGCCGGTGGCCGATTTTCTGCACCGTCATTTCCAGGTCATCACCTTTCACCAGCGCGGCACCCTCAGCTCCCCCTGCTACGACAGCGACTACTCCATGGGCACCTATCTGGCCGATATTGATCAGGTGGCCGCGCGCTTTAACCTGGAGCGGTTTCACCTCTTTGGCCACTCCTGGGGCGGCCTTTACGCACAGCTTTACGCCTACCAGAACCCGCACCGCCTCCTGAGCCTGTTTCTCTGCAGCCCCGCCTCCGGCACCGGCAGGCAGTGGAAAGAAATGGTGCTGGAAGTAGCTAAGTATAACAAACGCAAGTGTACCGGCAATGAGTGGTTCGGCATGGTAAAAGACGCCGCACTCGGCTTTTTGGGGAACGACAAGGCGCATGAAAGGCTCTTCACCCAATTCTGCCTTAACTGCAACAAGGGGTATGAAATGGGTAACCCGGTGCCTGTGATGGTAGACCATATCACCGCCAAAAGTATAAACCGCACCACCCTTGCGATCTTAAAAGAGCCGGTGCAGGAGCCGATGATAGATCAGGGCTTTCCGTTTACCGTTACCTACGGAGACGATGACATCTACGGCGACAGCAAAAACTACGTGCGGGAACGCTATCCCTATGCCCACTACATCACCATACCGCGCACCAGCCACTTCCCCTGGCTGCAGAACGAGCAGGATTTTTATCATGCACTGGTGCAGCACTATCATACCGCGGGCTGAATGGGTTTATCCTTTCCTTGAACCAAAGCAGCTGCAACCGGTTAGGTAAAAGTTACCCTTTCCCTATGGTTCACCGTACTTAATCCGTAACCCTTAACCAACTTTTGCTATGAGTTTCTACTCCACCCACCCCGAAGACCTTTTTCTGGATGCTGCCCGCAAAGGAGATGTGGACTATCTGAAACAGGCGATTGCGTCTGGCATTGATCTGGAGGCCCGGGATGGCAGAGGCTATACGGCCCTTATCCTGGCAAGCTATAACGGAAATATGGAGGCTGTGAAAGTGTTGCTGGAGGCCGGAGCGGATGTGAACGCGGCCGATGCCGGCGGAAACACCTCCCTGATGGGTGTCAGCTTTAAAGGCTATGACGAGATTGCCCGTTACCTGATCTCCAAAGGCGCAAACCTGAACCTCCGAACCGGCAACGGCGGCACCGCTTTGATGTTTGCCTCCTTATTCGGCAGAAATGTGCTGGTAAAAACCCTGCTTGACAGCGGTGCAGATGCTACCCTGCAAGACATACGCGGTCTTACCGCCTTCGACCTGGCCATACAGCAAGGCAACGTAGAGGCGCTGGAGTTGTTTAAAGAGCACGCCAAGCAACTGAAATAAAATTCCCCTTAGAAGCCAGCTACAAGACCTTGCTTTCAAGGGGAATTAGGCACACGAATGTACTTTATTTACGCCTCCTGCTTCTGCTCCAGCTGAAACAAGGCAGCCAGCCCTTGCAAAAGTTCCTCCGACTCGCCGCGCTGGCAGGCGGCCTTCAGCTCTATGGCTGGCAGCTTTACGATCTTGTTCAGCATGCTTTTGGTAACGGCCTCTACGGCAGCTTTCTCCGCCTCGCTCAGGTTTTTAAGGTAGCGGGCCAACTCCTGCTGGCGTATCTCCTCCAGCCGGTTCTTGAACTGCTGCAGCGCCGGTGACATAGCCATTTCCTTTGTCCAGGCCTGGAACTCGGTCATCGCCTCCAGCACGATTTGCTTCACGGCTGGCACAGAGGCCAAACGCATTTCCAGGGCAGCCGTGGCGCGGTTGCGGATGTTGTCGATGTTCAGTACGCGTACCCCCTCCAGCGTCTCCAGCTCCGCATCTATGCTGCGGGGCATGGACAGGTCCACGAAGAACTTTGGCGTGCGCAGGGCCTGGCCTTGAAGGGTGTCTTTGCTGATGAAAAAACAGTCGCCGGGAACCGAGGAAATCACCACATCAGCCACTTTTACCTCTTCCCACACCTGCTCCCAATACACGGCGGTGGCTCCTGTTTTCTGCGCCAGCTCCAGCGCCTTGTGGTGCGTTCTGTTGGCGATCACAATGTTTCTGATGGCTGATTTCTGGAAGTTGTCGCAGACGTCGGCACCGATTTCCCCTACCCCGATCATGAGCACGCGCGGGTTCTCCATACCTTTGGTCAGCTCCTCCACCAGCTCCACGGTGGCGTAAGACACAGAGGCGGCGCCGTCGCGGAAAGCGGTCTCGTTTACCACCAGCTTGTTGGCGGCAAAAATTGTGTGCATCAGGCGGTGCAGGAACGGGCCGGCCATGTTGGCGTCAGCCGCCCACTGGTAAGCCTTCTTCACCTGGTTCAGTATCTGCATGTCGCCCACCACCTGCGACTCCAGCCCCAGCGACACATAGAACAGGTGCTGTACCGCCTCCTCGTGGCTGGTTATACTTTTAAAGTACGGCGACACCTCTTTGGTAGCGATAAAGCCCTTCTCCAGAGCGATCAGCTTGGTCAGTTCCCGCGAAAGGTCCTGCTCCGAGGCATAGTATACTTCGGTGCGGTTGCAGGTGGAGAGCACCAGCACATCACGGGCGTCCGTGAACTCGTTGATCTTATCGAGCAGGTTCTTACAGGCTATCTCGTTCAACGACACCGCCTCGCGTACGGCAATGGGGGCAATCTTATAAGACAGAGTAAGCGCTTTAAATGTGTGCTGCATGGTGTTGTTTCTCATCGTTTACCTTGCAAATTTCCACATTCAGCCCCTGCCATAATATGACATTTGTCACCTTACGAGGTGTTCTTTATCAGTAAAAGTATAAAACGTGCAGGGTTTATACTTGGAAGAGTCCAAACGCGCACTGTTTCTCCAGTTGCATGGGGATAATCCGGTATAGCTACAAAAGAAAAGAGACGCACCTTCGTGCGTCTCTGTAAAGTCTTACGTCCGCGATTTGTTAGTTTCGCATCCGCTCCAGTTTATCCTGGTTCAGGATGGTGATGCGGCTGCCCTGGCTGTCGATCAGCTTTTCGTCTTTGAAGTCGGCAAGGGTGCGGATAACGGTTTCTTTGGAAGCCCCCACGATGCTGGCCAGGTCCTCGCGCGAGATGGCGATCTGCTTCACACTTCCCTCCTCCCGTTGGTACTGCTTCTCCACCAGCAGCAGGGCCTCGGCCACACGCTTGCGCACCGAGTTGTAGGCCAGCTTCAGCAGCCGCTCCTCGCGGTCTGCCAGGTTATCCGACAAGATTTTGATGAACTTGCTGGCCACGTCGCGGTTGCGGTGCAGCAGCGAAAAGAAGTCCTCCTTCGGAATCACGTACACTTCCGACTCCTCCAGTGCCATGGCCGACTCGCGGTAATGCGTTTCTTCCAGCAGGTCGAGGTAGCCTATACAATCCCCTTCCTTGTAGAGGTGCGTGATGTACTCCCGCCCTTCCTCATTCGACTTAAAGGTTTTCACGCGGCCTTTGTTCAGGAAAAAAAGCGAGTTGGGGCGGTTGCCTTCCATAAACAGGTACTGCTTCTTTTTCAGCATTGTCAGGCGCCTGTCAGAAGAGATCAGCTGCTCCAGCTCCTCATAGCCCTTGGCTTCCTCAATAAACTCCTCCAGCCCCTGCGCATCCTTTTTAAAATCTGCCTTCAGGATCTCGTTTTTCTTCAGGCGCATCTCTATGGCGTCCAGCAGCTCCACATCATCGAAAGGCTTGGTCAGGTAGTCATCGGCCCCCAGGTTCATACCCTTCCTAAAGTCTTCTTTCTCAGACTTTGCCGTCAGGAAAATAAAAGGGATACTTGCGGTGGCGGCATCCTTGCTGAGCAGGTGCAGCACCCCGTACCCGTCCAGCTGGGGCATCATGATATCGCAGATGATCAGATCCGGCTGTTCTTTGCGCGCCAGGTCCACACCTACCCTGCCATTCTCGGCCTGCATCACCTCATAGTTGGCCAGTTCCAGAATCTCAGCCGTGTTCTCCCTGATGTCGGGGTTGTCTTCTATCAATAGAATCTTTTTCATGCTTCAGCAGTGTTTGGAAAAGTTATGATGAAAGTAGTGCCTTTGTCCAGCTCACTCTCATAAGAAAGCGAGCCGCCCATTATCTCCACATACCTTTTTACGATGTTGAGGCCGAGGCCTGTTCCCTGTATGTTTGTCACGTTTTGCGCCCGGAAAAACGGGGTGAACAGGTGCGCCTGATCCGCGGTCGGTATCCCAATGCCCTCGTCTTTCACTGTTATCGTGAGGGCGTCGTCTTCCTGGGCGGTGGTGAAGTATACTTTCTTGCCCTCGGCAGAGTACTTGCTGCCGTTGGAGAGCAGGTTCAGCAGGATATTCTTCAGCAGCTGCTTGTCAATGGTTACCGTGTCGTGCGAGCCGTGGTGGCGGTAGTCGATCTTCTGCCCTTGTTTCAGGTAGCCATTCATCTCCTCCACAATCTCACGGGCAAAAGGCACCAGGCTGAAAGTGGTGGGCACGTTGTAGATCCGGCCCTCTTCGATGCGGCTGATAGACAGGAAGTCGTTGAGGATGGTGGTCAGGTTACTCACCGCCGACTTGATGCGGTCCACGTGCTTCTGCCGCTTCTCGTCGTCTTTCTCGGTTTTATACTTGCTCACCAGCGAGGCAGACGACAGCACCGTGCTCAGCGGCGTCCGGAACTCATGGGAGGCGATGGTCACAAAGCGGGACTTCAGCTCGTTCAGCTCCCGCTCTTTCTGCAGGGCTTTCTGTATCTCGAGCTGCGCCTCCTCCAGGCTGCGGTTGGTGTGCTCCAGCTTCCTGATCGCCTCGGCCAGTTCCTGTGTGCGCTCCTCTACTCGCTGCTCCAGCTCCGCGTTCAGCTTCTGTATCTCGGTAAGGCTCTTGGCATGCTCAATACTGTACCGGATCGAGCGCTCCAGGTCAAACGGGTTAAAGGTGCCCTTCACCAGGTAATCCATAGCGCCCACCCGCATGGCCCGCTCGTCCGTCTCCAGGTCGCTCTGCCCGGTCAGAAGTATAAACGGAGCCTTGGTGCCTTCCTCCACTGCCTTCGAGATAAGCTCCAGCCCGTTGTGTGCCCCCAGGTAGAAATCCACCAGGTACACATCATGCGCATTCTGCCGGATCAACTCCAGCGCCTCCTCAAAGGAAGAAGACCATTGGAGCTTATAATTCCTCCCGGGGATGTCATCCATGATGTCCCTGGTGATGATGTAATCATCCTCATCATCGTCAACCAGCAGCACGCGTATCTTGTTGTCAGGCATAGTATGAGTTAGAGGGTTAGAGAGGTTAAGCGTTAGAGAGGTTAAAAATGAAGTCATTTTAATTGCCTTCTAAAAGTATAGAAGTTCAAGAGCTGTACTTCAAAAAGTGTATCACTCTCAAACTCCCTAACTCCTAAACTCTTTAACTTCTATGGTTTTGGAAGTTCTACAATCTCAAACCAGTACTTGCTCAGGGTCCGCATCACATCTACCAGCGAGGTGAATGTTACCGGCTTGGTAATAAAGGAGCTTACCCCCAGGTCGTAGGTACGCAGGATGTCCTCCTCAGCTTTCGAGGTGGTCAGCACCACCACAGGAATCACCCGCAGGTGCTCGTCAGACTTAATGTCTTTTAAAGCCTCGCGGCCGTCTTTTTTCGGCATGTTCAGGTCCAGCAGGATGAGGCCGGGGGTAGGGTACTTTTCCTTATCGGTATACTTTCCCCGGTTGTGCAGGTAGTCCAGCAGTTCCTCTCCGTTCTCCACGAATTGCACCTGGTTCTTCAAACGACTTTCGTCCAGGGCTTCTTTTACCAGCATTCGGTCTTCTGCGTCGTCGTCGGCAATTAGTATCACGATCGTTCTTCTGTTATTAGCGCTCATAAATATATTACTGAAGATGCTTCTTCGCTAAAGTTATAATAAAGGTCGTGCCCACATTTGGCTGGCTGCGGGCGGTGATGTCGCCGCCATGGCGAATGGCGATTTTACGCACAATGGCCAGGCCGATACCCGACCCTTCATACTTCTGGCCCTCCAGCCGCTGGAAAATATTAAAAATGCGGTCCAGGTACTTCTCGTCAAAACCAATGCCGTTGTCCTGTATACGCACCTCCACCAGTTCATCGCCAGGTGTGGAGGTTAGCCGCTCTTTCAGGTGTAGCTCACTGGCAGTGATGTGTATCTCCGGCTTCACCCCTTCCTTACGGAACTTGATGGCGTTACTGATCAGGTTTTGGAACAGTTGGCGCATCTGGGTCGGGTCAGCATCGATGGTAGGCAACGGCGTATGGGTTATCTGCGCACCTGTTTTCTCTATCACGATCTCCAGGTCCGACAGCACCTCCTGCAGCACCTTTTCCAGGTCTACCTGTACATAGGGCTTCGCCTTGGAGGTAACCCTGGAGAAGTCCAGCAGGTCGTTGATGAGGTTCTGCATGCGGGAGGCCGCATTGAGCATGCGCTCCACGTAGTCCTTTCCCTGGTCGCTCAGGTTCTCGTACTCCTTGGTCTTCAGCCTGTCACCGAAGGCCTGTATCTTGCGCAGCGGCTCCTGCAGGTCGTGCGACGAGACATAGGCAAAATCCTGCAGCTCGCGGTTGCTGCGCTCCAACTCGGCTGCGTAGCGCCGTAGCCGCTCCTCGCTGAGCTTCTGCTGCGTAATGTCATGTATAAAGCCGGTGTATACTTTGCGGTCGGTTAGCTGCACCTCGCTGATGCTGAGGTAAATAGGAAAAACGATACCGTTCTTCTTCAGCCCCGACACCTCGCGTCCAATGCCGATAATGCGCCTTTCCCCTGTTTCGTGGTAGTGCTGCATGTAATTGTCGTGCAGGCTGCGGTCTGGCTCGGGCATCAGCTTGTTGATCTTTTGCCCGATCAGCTCGCGCTCCTCGTACTGGAACAGCTTGGCAGCCGCCGGGTTCACCATCTCAATCACACCGCGGGTATCGATGATGATGATGCCGTCCACGGCCGTCTGTATAATCGAATTGATGCGGCTTTCGCTCTCGCGCAGCCGCTGCTCCGTTTTCTTCAGGCTGGAGATGTCATGCACTATCCCCGTGAAGATGGTCTTGTGCTCCAGCTTCACCTCGGCAATGCTCAGGAAGAAAGGGAAGAGCTCCCCCGTCTTCTTTTTGCCCAGCACCTCCCGGCCCTTGCCGATGATCTGCCCCACCCCGGTCTTCATGTAACGGGAAATGTAGACGTCGTGCATGCTATGGTCGGGCTCGGGCATGAGCATGCTCACGTTCTGGCCAATCATCTCTACCGGCTCGTAGCCAAAGATACGGGCCGCAGCCGGGTTCGCGCTTTCCATGATACCACGGGCATCAATGGTGATGATGCCATCCACAGCGGTCTCAATAACGGCTTTCAGCCTTGTCTGGCTCTCTATGTCTCTTTTATTTAGATGCTGTTTGTCTTCCAATGGCGTTTCTTTTTTTAAAGGTAACTGCAAATGCCCCAATTTACAAAAGCTCATAGGGCAATAATAACATTTTTAAAATGATATAGATCACTATTACCACTGACGCTGCTCATAATGTCCACGCCATTGCCTGCCTACCTTGTGATGCCTTTTCTCCGCTGAAGTTGGCCCTGTTTGTACATTTATCTGGTTCCAACAGCAGCGGTTATACTAGAAGCAAAGCGGCGCACAGGCGCTGCATGCAGTATAATTTCATTTTTCATCCTAAGTACGTTACAGCCACCATGGTACAACCTTCTCCGCACACCTTTCACATCCCGGTAATGGGACTAGCCTTTTCTATTGACACACCGCTTAAGGTTGCCCGCTACGGTATCTCCTCCGTCGCCTCGCTGAGCGATGACGCCTTGCTGGAGTATACCCGGCAGCATTACAGCCAACTCTATCAGCAGCCTTTTTCGCCCATCACTACCAAGGAGGAGGACTACAGGGCCAAGCGCGTAACCGCCTTCCTGAACCTGACGGATGAACTGGTGGCCCAGCAGGTGGAGGAGCTGCGACAGCAGGACTTTACCCCAGGCACAGACCTGACCAAGTACTTCTTACTGCTACCTGACAGCTCGCCGCTGCGGAAAAAGTACGAGCAGATGCTCCGCACTGAGGACCCGCAACAGCAAGAGGCGCTGCAGCAAGAACTGCGGCAGGCGGTAGTAGCCGGCAGCATAGACGTGAACATCATGACCAAGCTGGACCGCGTGAACTACGACAACGACAGGCAGCCGTTGCCACAGGAATATACAGACGCCCTTGCGGCCCTCCGCGGCTTTGCCCAAAGCACCGTAAAGTCTTCGGTAGTCTTTTCGGCGGGCATGAACATGCGCCTCTATGGTTACCTGGACCAATTCCCATGCTTCTTGCCAAACTCTGACGGAGAGTTCGACAAGAAGGTAATCATCAAGGTGAGCGACTACCGCTCGGCTCTGGTGCAAGGCAAGGTCCTGGCAAAGAAGGGTATTTGGGTATCGGAGTTCAGGATTGAGTCCGGCTTAAACTGCGGCGGCCACGCCTTTGCCACCGACGGCTACCTGATCGGTCCGATTCTGGAGGAGTTTAAGCAGAACCGCGAGGCACTGCGGGAGGAACTATACAGCCTTTTCAGCGCCGCACTGGCTTCTAAGGGGCTATCAGTACCCACGGTTATACCTGCCCAGCGCCTGACCGTGCAGGGAGGGATCGGCACAGCACAGGAGGATACTTTCCTGAGGCAATACTATGGTGTGGATGCCACCGGTTGGGGCACTCCCTTCCTGCTCGTGCCAGAAGCCACCACCGTGGATGAGCCAACCCTGCAGCAGCTGGTGGGAGCAACTGAGAAAGACCTGTACCTGAGCCCTATCTCGCCTCTTGGCGTGCCGTTCAACGCTTTGCGCGGCACCTCCAGCGAGCAGCAGAAGCTAGGCCGCATCGAGCGCGGAAAACCAGGTAGCCCCTGCGAGAAAAAGCACTTGGTTTCCAACACCGAGTTCACGGAGGAGCCGATTTGCACCGCCTCGCGCAAATACCAGCGCCGTAAGCTGGAGCAGCTGCAGGCCCAGCAACTGGCACCCGAAGTATACAAAGCCGAGGAGGCGAAAGTGCTGGCCAAGGAGTGCCTCTGCGATGGCCTGGCCACCTCTGCCCTACTGCTGTTTAACATGACCAAAAAAGCCGCAACCAAAGCAGTTACGATCTGCCCCGGGCCGAACCTGGCCTACTTCTCCGGCATCTTTAAGCTGCAGGAGATGGTGGATCATATCTACGGCCGCTTTAATGCGCTAAACCAGACTTACCGCCCGCACATGTTCCTGAACGAACTGCGAATGTATGTGGACTACTGGGCAAAGAAAAAGGATGAGCAGCTGGAAGAGCTGACCGACAAACAACTGAAGTACCTGCAGACGTTCAAGACAAACCTACAGGAAGGCATCGCCTACTATAAACAGTTAATCCCCACCATTTTTGAGGGGCAGCTGGAGCGGCAGGCAATCATGCTCGATGAGCTGCTGGAGGCTGAGGACCAGTTGCTGTTAAGTAAAGTGCAGAAAGTGATGGCGGTTTAATAAAAACAAAAGGCCTGCAGTTTTGCAGGCCTTTTGACTTTTGTACCGTGGGGTTATACTTTATTGCGGCTGCAGTAGCACTACCACCGACCGGGGAGCCACCTCTAGCGCCTTGCCATAGGCAAACGTTTTCCCCTGCTCGTCGATTGTGCCGGTGGCGGTGTCGATCACTTTGTGCCAGGTCTCGCCATACTTGTGAGGCGGCAGTTTATACTTCAGCGGCTCGTAGTGCGCGTTAAAGATCACATAAAAGCTATCGTCCATAACCTGCTCCCCTTTCGGTCCTTTGGCACGCAGGCCTTTGCCGTTCAGGTACACACCCAGGGATTTGGCAAAATCGTGACTCCAGTTTTCCTCGGTCATCTCCTGGCCCTCTGGCAGAAACCAGGCAATGTCCTTCAGGTTGTTGCCCTTGATGGGCTGCCCCTTAAACCAGCGGCGGCGGTTGAACACCGGGTGCTGCTTACAGAACCTGATCAGGCGGCGGGTATAGTCCAGCAGCTCTTTATCCGCCTCCTCCCAGTTGAGCCACGACAGCTCATTGTCTTGGCAATAGGCGTTGTTGTTTCCCTGCTGGGTGCGGCTCAGTTCATCCCCCGCCACGAGCATCGGCACCCCCTGCGACAGGAACAGCGTGGTCAGGAAGTTGCGTTTCTGCTTTGCCCGCAGTGCCTGCACCTCCGTGTCCTCGGTGGGTCCCTCCTCACCGCAGTTCCAGGAACGGTTGTGGCTCTCGCCGTCGTTGTTATCCTCCCCGTTGGCCATGTTGTGCTTCTCGTTGTAAGACACCAGGTCGTGCAGCGTAAAGCCATCGTGGGCCGTGATGAAGTTGATGCTGGCTGTTGGGCTTCGGTTGTCGTCTTTATACAGGTCGGAGCTGCCCGTAAAGCGCTCAGCGAACTCGGCCAGCATGCTGTCAGCCCCGCGCCAGTAGTCACGGATACAGTCACGGTACTTGCCGTTCCACTCGGCCCATCCCGGCGGGAACTCCCCCACCTGGTAGCCGCCCTCGCCAATATCCCACGGCTCGGCTATGAGCTTTACCTGCGAGATGATCGGATCCTGATGAATGATGTCGAAGAAGGCGCTGAGGCGGTCCACCTCGTGCAGCTCGCGGGCCAGCGTGGCGGCCAGGTCGAAGCGGAAACCATCCACCCGCATCTCCAGAATCCAGTAGCGCAGGCTGTCCATAATCAGGCGCAGCACGTTGGGCAGGTTAGCGTTAAGTGTGTTGCCCGTGCCGGTGTAATCCATGTAGTAGCGCTTGTCCTCCGTCAGGCGGTAGTAAGCGGCATTGTCAATGCCACGGAACGAGAGGGTGGGGCCCATTTGGTTCCCCTCGGCGGTATGGTTGTACACCACGTCCAGGATCACCTCTATGCCCGCCTTGTGCAGCTCCTTTACCATCTGCTTAAACTCCACCACCTGCTCGCCATGGGTGCCGCTGCTGGAGTAGCGCACATCCGGGGCAAAGTAGCCGATGGTGTTATAGCCCCAGTAGTTCGTGAGCCCCTTCTCCACCAGGTGCCGGTCGTTGATAAAGTGGTGCACCGGCATCAATTCGATAGCGGTGATGCCCAAATCTTTCAGGTACTGAATGGTAACCGGGTGCGCCAGCGCAGCGTAGGTGCCTCTTATCTCCTCCGGGATATCGGGATGCAGCTTCGTAAAGCCCTTGACATGCGTTTCGTAGATGATGGATTTGTGGTACGGGATATTCGGCTTCTTGTCCCCTTCCCAGTTAAAGGAGGTGTTGACCACCACGCTTTTTGGGATGTAGGCCGCGCTATCGGATTTACTGAAGCTAAGGTCCTCCTTCGGGTCGCCGAGTTTATAGCCGAAAAGGGAGTCATGCCACTCAATGGTGCGGGAAATGGCTTTGGCGTAGGGATCTAGCAGCAACTTGTTCAGATTAAACCGGTGCCCGTTTTCCGGCTCATAGGGGCCATGCACCCGATAGCCATACAACTGGCCGGGCTTGATTTCCGGCAGGTAAACATGCCATATGTGATGCGTTCGCTCCGTTAGGACTACGCGGGCTTCCTCTGCTTCACTTTCGGAGTTAAAGAGACAGAGCTCAACCTTTAGGGCATTCTCTGAGAAAAGTGCAAAATTAACACCCTCACCATCCCAGGTAGCGCCCAGCGGGTATGGGCTACCGGGGTAACTTTCTATGTTCATAGCTCTTGTTCGTTAAAGTATAGGTTAAGCTGAGGGCTCTAATAAGTATAGGTTGGTGTGAAACTGTTTTACTTAGAGCCTTTAGTTTTAGTACAACCGTTATACTTTAACCGGCGCTTTTTTGTTATCACAGCGCGCTAGGGCACGCACTACGCCAGATGGTAAGAGGGGGAACCCTGTGGCAGAGGTAAGCACGGGCGTTTTCAGCCAGCAGCGCTGACGTCGTGAAAACGCCGCCAGCCTCCTCTGGCCACATCAGCAGCCCGAGGAAATCACTGGGTTAAGGAAAGGGATAGAAAAAGTGCCAACCAACTATTGGCGAGGGCATACTTAACATAGTATACGCACTAAACACTGGCCACATCCAGTTCATTGATCTCCCGCTTATAGGCTGGGGGTAATATAAGTTCCTTCAGAAGCCACTCTGCTTTAAAGGCGCGGCTAACTTTATAGCCCAGCAACACTGGCTTTAGCACCGGAATGCGCCACAGGCCCAGTTGCTGCCGCACAAGATCGGGCACAACCAACACCTGTGCCTGCAACAGCAGCCAGTAGCGGATGCTGCCCAGGTGCTTTCGGTACTGGCGGTACAGGTCGAACGTATACTTGCTTTGTGCGAGGTTCTGCTGCAGGTGCAGCGCCCTTGCCTGCTGCCATTCCTGGAAAGTCTGCGGTAGCCCTTTGATGCCCATGCGGGTGCCCACACGGTTGAACACGTCAAACACCTCAGCTTTCTCCTGCTCCGCCAGCTTTCGCTCCAGCAGCTCAAAAGACCGTATCGAGTAGTCAATCAGCATGAAGAGGACATCGCGGTAGGCCCAGTCGGGGATGGCGTAACCACGCTTAGCCTCCACGCCGGCATGGATAGCTGCCATGCTGTCGATGGCCCGGTGCGCCCCTGCCTCCTCGGAGAAAACAATGCGGCGGGCATAGCCCACGGTGGAAAACAGCCTGCCCAGCGGGTCGGCGGGAAGGCGGCCGGTAAAGTAGAGCCAATCCACTGCCTTGTTAAGGGCGAACTCTGCGGAGGCTCCGGCAAATATGAATAGGATGGTATCGCTTTTCCCCCAGATCTGACGCACCACCGAGTTTTGCTGCACAAAATACTTCATATTGGATGAACAAGAAGTAAGTATAAATCGTGCTGTGGAGGCACGCGAAAGGTGCAAAAAGAGAGCCGGCTACAGCAGCACCTCCCGTACATTCTTCAGCTCTTCTTCATTGTCGATCATGACCATCAGCTTGTCATAAGGCTCCAGCACGGTAGCTCCGTTGGGTGTCACGAACTTTCCGCTCCTATCTATAAGTACGATGAGCGACGATTTGGGCATCTGCAGCTGCACCAGCGATTTGCCCACGGCTTTGGCCTGAGCCCCCAGTTGCAGCTCTATGAGCTCGTTCTTGGCGTTGTACCCGAGCTCTTCGCCAAGCTGCAACCGCTTCGGCGCATCATCCACCTCGCTTAGCCCGAGCCAATCGGCTACCACCTTCAGGGTGGTGCCCTGCAGCATCACCGAGATCAGCACGATAAAGAACACTACATTGAAAATCATGCCCGATTCCTCTATGCCAGCCAGCATAG
This sequence comes from Pontibacter litorisediminis, assembly GCF_029360645.1. GTDB lineage: Bacteria > Bacteroidota > Bacteroidia > Cytophagales > Hymenobacteraceae > Pontibacter > Pontibacter litorisediminis. The sequence continues at coordinate 765,219 of NZ_JARDUA010000001.1, forward strand.
GATAGGTGGCAAAGAGTATGGGAACCGCACCGCGCAGCCCTACCCACGAGATGTACAACTGCTCCCGCAGAGATACTTTAAAGAAGATCAGGCTCAGGAAAACACTGATAGGCCTGGCAACGAAAATAAGAAAAACAGAGACCAGCACCCCCACGCCCAACACCGGCAGCAGCTGCGACGGAAACACCAGCAGTCCCAGCGTAAGGAACATCAGGATCTGCATCAGCCAGGACACGCCGTCGTAGAAACGCGTGAGGCTGCGCTTGTGTATGAAGTTCTTGTTGCCCAGTATAACGCCGGCGGTGTACACAGCCAAGAAGCCATTGCCGCTTATAGAAGCTGTGAAAGCATACGTGAACAGCACCATGGCCAGGGTAAGGGCCGGGTATAGCCCCTCTTGCTCCAGTTTGATCCGGTTGATTACCCAGGCCATGCCATACCCCATCGCCACCCCCATCAGCGCGCCGATACTCATCTGCATGAAGAACATTGGCACGAGATCCCACAGCCCGGTATCGGGATTGGTCAGCAGGAACGTGAAACTAACCGTCAGGAAGTACGCCATGGGGTCGTTACTGCCGGACTCCAGCTCCAGTGTGGGCCGCAGGTTATGTTTCAGGCCGATGTTTCGGGAGCGCAGGATGGAGAAAACAGCCGCGGCATCAGTAGAGGACACAATGGCTCCCAGCAGCAGCCCCTCCAGCAAGGAGAAGTTTAGCACATAGGAGGCGAACACCCCCATCAATATGGCCGTGATGAACACGCCGAAGGTGGACAGCACCATGCCCCGCCAGAGCACGGGCCTCGTACTTTGCCACTTCGTGTCAAGTCCTCCGGAGTACAGGATCAACACGAGGGCTATCGTGCCCAGCGACTGTGCCGTCTGCACATCGTCAAAGTATATACCGCCGATCCCCTCGGAGCCTGCCAGCATGCCTACACCCAGGAACAGGACCAGGGCCGGAATACCAAGCCTGCCAAGGCTCTTGCTTACCAGTATACTCAGGAACAGCAGAATGGCTACACCAAATAAAATATCTTCTACAGTGAAGTTCATATATGAATTAGAATCAATCCCTTAGATCGCCCAGCCGCGCTGGCTGCGTCATGCAGGTTATAAATTTTCTGTTACGGCAAAAATCAGAAACGACATAAATAAAACGATAAAGTAAATACGTAAAACGTTGAAACGGTTACGGCTACCATAGTACCAGCACAGCCCGTGCTTCGGAGACACTAAGCCGACTAAAATTCCGAGGATAGAAAGTGCAGAGAACAGCACAGCAACATCTGCCATAGGTATAAGAATGCTCATGACAGCACCGGCGCAGGGCATACAGGCCAGCGCTGCTCGGTTAGAAGAACTGATTGAAGAGAGAAGGGTACCCCCTTGAGCAAGGCAAGGCAGCCTTGGTTATACCTCTAAAGGGGCATTTATGAGCAAACTAAGGTGCGTTGGGCAGCACCGACACGGGCAGCACCTGCCGCAGCAGCTGCCCCGTGGAAACAGGGGAAATATAGGTGGGTGCCGTATCAGGCAGCAGACTGGCAAACAAGGGCAACAGAAGCAGCGGCGCGGTATACAGCACCTGCCTGAGCACCAGCTCCGGGGCAGCGTGGGCATCGGTAAAGGCCTGCACATGCTGCGGCTTCATCACTTCGCCTTCCTCATGCAGCTTGGCGGCCTTAAACCGCAGCACCGACTCCTGCACCGTTCCTTGCACCATGTAGTCGTACACCATCACCTCATGCCCGGGCAAGGTGAGCGCCCACAGCAGCATGACCCACATCAGTGGAAACCTGAGCCAGTGGCAACGTATGGTTTTAGTGTGCAGCATCAGCCACAAAGGTACAAAAAATTATACTTTTAAGCATCGTCAATCCTGCACTTAGGCACTGGCGCAATCTTTGCACAACGCTTGCTGTTGCACCAAAAACTGTACTTTTGCGTTTTATCCAGCGCAGCGGCTTTAAGTGCCACAGCCAAAACAGGACCAAAGCGATAACATGAGGGCTACGCTCAAGAAGATTATTAAATTTATTGTCACAAAGATCATGGCGCCGTTCGTGCGCTTGGTACATGCCGAACTTTCTGCTTTCTGGAACAGTCTGAAGCCAAAATTTACCAAAACTTACTGGCAACAGAAACGGGCTGAGTGGCGTGAGAGCCGCAGCCGCTCCGACTACAGGTTCCTGTTCCGCATCTTCCTGAAGCTTTTCCTGTTCGGCATCCTGTTCCTGGTGCTTTTCTACTTTGCCGTGTACGCCGGCTTTCTGGGTGGCATGCCTTCCACCAAAGAGCTGAAATCGGTACGCAACAACACAGCCTCCGAAGTATACTCGGCCGACGGCGTACTGCTGGGCCGCTACTACATACAGGACCGCACCAACGTGAAGTATGCCAACATTTCCCCTGCTGCCATCCACGCACTGGTTGCCACAGAGGATGCACGCTTTTACGAGCACAGCGGCGTGGATGCGCGCAGCCTGGCCCGGGTCTTCATTAAAACACTGCTGCTGCAGAACGAGAGCTCCGGCGGGGGCAGCACCATCAGCCAGCAGTTGGCCAAGAACCTGTACCCTCGCCGCAATTACGGATTGCTGGATATGCCAGTCAACAAGGTGCGCGAGATGATCATCGCCCGAAAGCTGGAAAGCATTTACTCCAAAGAGGAGCTGCTGGAGCTGTACTTGAACACCGTGCCCCTGGGCGGCAACCTCTATGGCATTGAGCGTTCGTCGCGTCGCTTTTTCAGCACCTCCGCCGACTCGCTGAAGACGGAGGAGGCCGCCGTGCTGATTGGGATGCTGAAGGCTACCACCACCTACAACCCGCGCCTGGACCCGGAGCGCTCCCAGACGCGCCGCAACGTGGTGCTGGGGCAAATGGCCAAGTACGGTTACCTTACTGCGGAAGAAGCCGACTCGCTGAGACAGCTACCGCTGAAGCTAAAGTACAACGTGACCACGCACAACGACGGCATCGCGCCCTACTTCCGGGAGCACTTGCGCAAGGAGCTGGAGGCGTGGGCAGCCGGCAAAAAGAAGCGCAACGGGGACACGTATAACCTCTACAAAGACGGCCTGAAGATCTATACCACTATTGATGCGGGCATGCAGCGCCATGCCGAGGCGGCCGTACGCAGGAACATGGCGCAGTTGCAGAAGCAGTTTGACGCGCACTGGCGGGGCCGCACCCCCTGGGGCCGCAACTCCGAGGTGCTACAGGTGGCTATGCAGCGCTCCGACCGTTACCGTAAAATGAAGGATGCCGGCAAATCGGAGGCTGAGATCGTGGATGCTTTCCGGCAGCCAGTGCCCATGCAGGTGTATGCCTGGGGCGGCGCCAGCAAAAAAGAGATGAGCCCAATGGACTCGCTGGCCTACTACGCCCGCTTCCTGAACACGGGCCTGTTCTCGGTAGAGCCGCACTCGGGTTACGTGCGTGCCTGGGTAGGCGGCATCAACCACCATGTGTTCAAGTATGACCATGTAAAAGCCAAGCGGCAAGTGGGCTCCACCTTCAAACCCATTGTGTACGCCGCAGCCCTGGAGCAAGGCCTGAAGCCCTGTGACTACTTCCCGAACGAGCGCATGACGTACCCCGAGTACGACGACTGGTCGCCGAGAAACGCGACAGAGCAGTATGGCGGTGAGTACAGCATGCGCGGTGCGCTGGCGCACTCCGTTAACACTATATCGGCGCAGCTGATCTTGAAGGCGGGCGTGGGCCGGACGGTGGCCATGGCGCACCGCCTGGGCATCGATTCCAAGCTGCCGGAGGTGCCATCACTGGCCCTGGGCACGGCAGACCTCTCGCTGCAGGAAATGGTAACGGCCTATGCCACCTTTGCCAACCGCGGCATGCAGGTAGAGCCGGTGTACATTACCAGAATTGAAGACAGGGAAGGCCGTGTGCTGCGCGAGCACCGCGAGGGCGAAGGCGCCAAGAAAGTGATTTCGGAAGAGACCGCCGCCGTGATGCTGCACCTGATGCAGGGCGTGGTGGAGGAAGGCAGCGCCGCCAAGCTGCGCTCGCAGTACGGCCTGCAGATGGACATAGCAGGCAAGACGGGCACTACCCAAAACCACTCCGATGGTTGGTTTATCGGTATTACGCCGCAGCTGGTAACAGGCGTGTGGGTAGGCGGCGAAAGCCCGGAGGTGCGCTTCCGCACACTGGAGCTGGGCCAAGGCTCCCGCACCGCCCTGCCGATCTGGGGCGACTTTATCCGCCGCATTGCCATAGACCCAGCCTACAAAGGTTACTACAACAGCCGCTTCGATCCGCTGCCACCCAGGCTGCAAAACGCGCTGAACTGCGCCTCGTTCCGTGCCGAGCCGCCACGCGAGAACTTCCTGGAGCGCCTGCTGGATAACGTGGGAAAGAAAGCGGCCCAGAGCTATGAGGAGTGGAAGGAAAACTGGAAAGAGCGCCGCAGGCAGCAGAAAGAGGAACGTAAGAGAAAAAGGAGGGAGTAAACTTCCCTCCTATTCCTGCTGATAATCCTCGCTCCTGTTCAGGCGATTGAACTGCTCCAGCAGCTCCTCCGGGAGCGTGGTCAGCTTGCGTTTGTGCAGGTCCAGCCAGGCACCGTCTACGTTAATCACGGCGGCCTTCACGCCGTCCCCTCGGAAAATATCATGGCGGATAGACCAGCGTGAGCCGTCCGGGCGGCTCTTGGTAAGCTCTACCGTCACGGTCAGGTGCTCGTTGATGCCCACCTCGCGCAGGTAAAACGATTCCTCCCTGAAGAGAATGGGGCCTATGTGCAGTTTCTGAAACGCTTTCAGGTCCAGCCCCAGCCGGTCGAGCACGGCAATACGGGCCTGAGCGGCAAAATCAGCGTAGGCAGAGTGGCGCATGTGCATGTTAGCGTCCAGGTGCGACCACATTACCTTGCCCTCATACTTGTTGTTCATCGTTGTGTAGTTTTCACCAAAGCTACGAAAACCTTCCGCCAAATTAAACCAGCTTTAGTTTCCGGGTTTCCTGCTCAGGGTGCCTCCGTCTGCCTCAGCAAAAGTTTTCCATTAAAATTCGAGGCCGCCCTCCGCTGTTCAGCATAATTTTTGTTGTTTTGCAGCGGCATTAACACAACATCAACACACATGAAAAAAATAGCAAGTGTTTTCTTCCTATGCCTGGCACTAACGGGCCAGGCGTTTGCCTGGGGGCAGAACGGGCACCGTGCCGTGGGGCTGGTGGCGGAGCACCACCTGAGCAAGAAGGCGAAGAAAAAAGTAATGAAGCTGCTGAACGACAATTCCCTGGCCGAGGTGTCGGTTTGGATGGACGATATCAAGAGCGACCACGCCTACGACCACACGCATGACTGGCACTGGGTGACCATACAGGATGGACAGACCTATGAGCAGGCGGAGAAGAACCCGAATGGCGACATCCTGGGAAAAATTGAGGAAATTACCCAGACGCTGAAGGCGGGTAACCTGGATAAAGCCAAAGAGCAGGAGCTGCTCAAGTACCTGGTGCACCTGGTAGGCGACATTCACCAGCCGCTGCACGTGGGGGGCGGTGACGACCAGGGCGGCAACCAGGTGAAGGTGCAGTGGTTCTACCAGCCATCGAACCTGCACCGCGTGTGGGACAGCGAAATGATCGACAGCAAGAACCTGAGCTTTACGGAGATAGTGCGTTTCCTGAACGAGCCAGGGAAAGAGCAGATAAAGCAGTGGCAGTCTGCTACGGCGAGGGAATGGGCCTACGAGTCGATGAGCTACCGCCCGCGCGTGTACGACCTGCCGGAAGACAAGAAATTAGGCTACCGCTACGCCTACGAGAACTATAGCCTGGTGGAGCAGCGCCTGCTGCAGGCGGGCATTCGCCTCGCAGGACTCCTGAACGAAATCTACGGCTAAACGCGCACCTGATGCCGGGCCTAACTGAAACAGCCACAGCACCTCCTGTTAAGGATGCTGTGGCTGTTTCAGTTACAGTCAGTTATACTTTCTACAGCAGCCACAGCAAAGTAGAGCTATGGTTTGCTGTCGAAAATCTTCTTCAGCTTTTTCAATGTTACAGACTTAGGTTAACTTTACCTTCTTCAGTTACAAACCACTTCCTCAACCGAACCTACGCATGGAATCATACTTCCACCTAAAGCGCCACAACACCACCATCAAAACAGAGGTGCTCGCGGGCATCGCCTCATTCCTGGCCACCTCCTATATCATCGTCGTGAACCCCACTATCCTGGCCCAGGCAGGCATGCCGTTTTCCGGGGTGCTCACGGCCACGGTGCTGGTGTCTTTTTTCAGTAGCGTGATGATGGGCTTCTACGCCCGCAACCCCATCATCGTAGCGCCTGGCATGGGCCTGAACGCCTTCTTCACCTTCTCAGCGGTGCTGGGCATGGGGGTGACGTGGCAGGTGGCGCTGGGCTCGGTCTTTTGGTCAGGCATCGTCTTCCTTATCCTGTCTGTGCTGAACATCCGCACCATGATCGTGCGGGCTATTCCCAGGCCGCTGCGCTTTGCCATAGCCGCCGGAATCGGCTTGTTCATTACCCTGATCGGTTTTTTCAACGCTGATTTCATCATTGCCAACCCGGCCACTGTTATCGGCATGAGCCCCATCACACCGGCACTGCTAACCTTTCTGGCCGGCTTGCTTTTAACCGCTGTCCTCATTGTGCGCAATGTGAAGGGCGGTATCCTGCTGGGCATCATCTTCACCACACTCGCCGCGTACCCGCTGGGCCGCTGGTGGGCCACCGGTATAGAGCCGCTCATTACCTGGCAGGGGGTCTTCTCCTCTCCGGACTTCAGCCTGATGCTGGAGCTGGACCTGGTCAACTCTTTCCAACTGGCCATTGTGCCGGTGATTTTTGCCTTTGTGTTCACCGATATGTTCGACAGTATCTCCACGTTCGTGGGGCTGGCCGAGGCCGCCGACCTGATGGATGAGCACGGGGAGCCGCGCCACATCCAGCGCTCCCTTACCACAGATGCTGTGGCCACCACCATTGCCGGCCTGCTGGGCTCCAGCCCGGGTACGGCCTATGTGGAGTCGGCTGTGGGCATTGAGGCGGGTGGCCGCACCGGTCTTACTGCGGTGGTAGGTGGGCTGCTGTTCCTGCCCTTCCTGTTCCTGGCGCCGCTGCTCTCCATGATCCCGGCCATCGCCACTGCCCCGGCGCTGGTGCTGGTGGGAGCTTTTATGGTGCGCCCGGTCACCAAGATTGATTGGTTCAAAATGGATGAGGCCATACCTGCTTTCCTGGCCATGGTGCTGATCCCGTTCACCTATTCTATCACGCAGGGGATCATCTGGGGCTTCCTAAGCTGGACGGCCCTGAAGGTGGTGACGGGCAAGCGCAAGGAGGTGAGCCTGGCTCTTTGGATAATTGACTTCTTTGCTATACTTGCCCTGCTGCTTTAAGTCTTGTGCTGGCGTGCCTGGTAAGGAATGTGTGGAATCTTTCCCCACAGTGAACTTGCTTTTACCATATTTCTGTTTCCTATGCTGTTGATGTTTCGGATTTTTTAGTAATCTTAAACAATATTTTAATCGCAGTAGGGTTAAGCCTAATGTAAAGGTGCTTAAAAAGGTATAATTCTTTATCTTCACCTGCCGCTCGGCCCACAGCATAAATACAAAATTTAGTACAAACCTAATCCCTAAATTATGAAGGCACTCTTTTTCTCCATCGCCTTGATGTGCTCCGCTACTTTGGTACAGGCGCAGGGCAGTAAAGCAGAAAAAGCACCTGCAGCCAACGCAAAACTCGAAAAGCAATTTGAGAGCTTAAAGAATAGCTCCAACACCTGGCAAGGCTACAAGGTAGTCAAAATCACCTCCCTGGAGTCGTTTTGGAAGACCGTGCAGGAGACGGTGGCTACCAAAGACAAGAAGTTAGAGAACTTCGAGGCAGAGGCAGACGCCAAACTGCAGGAAGCGCGTAAAGACGTTGCCGCCCAGGAGCAGCAACTGCAGGCCATGCAGGAGGAAGTAAAGAAAAAAGAGGCGGAGATCCAGCAGAGCATACACGACATCACCCACATCTCGGTGTTGGGCGTAGACCTGCCAAAACAGTTTTATGTGCTTCTGAACAGCGGCATTATCATCGCGCTCTTGATTGCCCTAGGAGTAATGGTGGTGCAGCACAAGAGCAGCAAGAGCATTGCCAGCGAGAAGCGCAAAGCGTTTGATGAGATGGAGCTGGAGCTGAACGAGTATAAGAAGAGTGCCCGTGAGCGCGAACTCAAAATTAAGCGCGAGCTGCAGACGGAGCTGAACCGCGTGGAAGAACTGAAGCAGCAACTTGCCTCTGTAAAGAAGCAGCCACAGCTGTAGTAGGAGCTTCTCCTATAGATAACCCGAAGCCCCGGCAACCTTAGAAGTTGCCGGGGCTTCGGGTTTATAAGCTTGTATAACCAATAATTTAGAAGGGCTTGGGTACAGCAGAAAAAAAACGGGAGACAAAGCTTGTCTCCCGTTTTTGGTTAAGGTTAGTAAAGTTAAAATAGTGGTGGTGTGTATTAAGGTGAGAGTAAGTGTGTAAGTTAAGCTGCCACGGCCGGCTCAGCCGCCGGTTCTGTTTTCAGAAACCGGTCCACGTAAGGAGTATAGATAGCTATCAGGCTAAAAAGCAGCAACAGGTACAGGTACCAGGCAGAGGCCCAAAGGTCCAGGAAGCTCAGCTGCCCCTTCGTAAAGCTGAGCAGGATTAGGATCTGTGCCCCGTAAGGCAGCAGGCCCTGTACCACGCAGGAGGCAATGTCCAGCAGGGCGGCAGTTTTGCGCTTGTCGATGCTGTACTTCTGGCTGATCTCTTTCACCACCTGCCCCGTCACAACAATGGAAACCGTGTTGTTGGCGATAGCCGTGTTCGTGCCGCCCACCAGGCTTAGTATGCCCGCCTGGGCAGAGCGGTAGCCGCGGGTGGCCCTGCTGACCTTTTGCAACAGAAAGGCAATGCCACCCGCCTCATTTACCATTTGCGCCAGCCCGCCTGTCAGCATCGAGAGCAGGAAGATCTCTGTCATACCGGTAAAGCCTTCGTACACGCTGCGGCCAAAGGCGAGCACCTCCAGTTGCCCCTGCCACAGCCCTACGGCTCCGGAAGCCAGCGTTCCCAGCACCAGCACCACAAAAACGTTTACCCCTGACACTGCCAACACGATCACCAGCAGGTAGGGGGCGATCTGCCAAAAGTTAGCAGCCTGTAGCTCCGGAAGCTGCGGACCAATAGCGCCTTCTGTGGTTAAGGCGCTCACAAGCAGGAGCGCGACCGTTATCAAGGCCGCCGGACCGGCAATAAGGATATTTACCCTGAACTTATCGCGCATGCTGCATCCCTGCGTCTGCGTAGCCGCAATGGTGGTATCCGAAATGAAAGAAAGGTTATCGCCGAACATTGCGCCACCCAGCAGAGACCCAAGCAGCAGCGGCATGGAAGTATGGCTCTGCTCCGCCAGCCCCACGGCAATAGGCCCCAGCCCCACGGCAATAGGCCCCAGCGCCACTATGGCTCCCACGGAGGTGCCCGTAGCCGTGGACAGGAAGGCTGCCAGCAGGAAGATGCCCAGCGCCAGGTACTGCACCGGCAGCACGCTCAGGCCCAGGTTTACGGTGGCGTCCACGCCCCCTACCGCCTTTGTTACGGTGGCAAAGGCACCGGCCAGTAAATAGATCAGGCACATGGTGATGATCTTGGAGTCGCCACAGCCCCGGATGAGTGCCGCCACTTTGGCCTCTGTGGAGCCACGAAGTATAAAAAAGGCAGAGATGATGCCTAGCACCACCGCAACAGGGGCAGGCAGTGCATAAAAATCATTTAATAGGATGCCTGCGCCCAAAAACGTGAGCACAAACACGAGGAAAGGCACCAAGGCCCATCCACCGGATTCAGGAATATGTCGCATGTACTGATGAAAGCGGAGCTAATACTGCTGCTCACGCTCCTTTAAGAGAAGATAAAAATTGAATGGTGTCCCCGATGTAGAAACAGGACAAAGGCTAAACAGCCAAAGGTTAGAATCTCAGCCTCAACAACAGCAACAACAGGTAAATGCGCGGCAGGTGGCCACTCCAGTGGCAAAGGCACGAAAGAAACAAATAGAGCGCTGTTGTGGTAAGTGCATGAGGTTAAATTTATAGGTCCCAAACTGGGCAGGTGTTAGCACCTTTACGGCCGTGGCCGTGGTTGCTAGAGGTTCTCAGAGCCTGCTCTCTCCCCTCTTCTTTATAAATCTTGCATAAAGATGCTGCAAAGGTAAAGGCAGCACCGGCAGAAAATCAAACCCACGGGGAAAGTTCCCCAAAGAATTATATGTAGCTACAGGTATAGTTCAGTGTCCAAACTTGCATGTGTGGCTAATTTCGCAGAAGTTTATACTTTGGAACAAACCACCTATCACACTCCCTATGAAGTATACTTCTACCGCTTTTCTAGCGATGCTGGCGGCAAGCGCCTGCCTTTACAGCTGCTCCCCTAACCCTTATGCCAGCACCAACCGCGCCCATAAGAAACAGCTGAAGTCCTATGCGAAGCAGCTGCGCACCGTGCCAGCCATAAAGCCGGAGGAAAGCACTCTGCAACTGGGAGAGCACTGGGTAGGAACCACCAACTTCAGCATGCGCAAAGCTAACTTTGTGGTCATCCACCACACCGCACAAAACTCTACCGACCACACGCTGAAGACGTTTACCATTCCTAAAACACAGGTAAGCGCGCATTACGTGATCGGGCGCGACGGCAAGGTATACCACATGCTGAACGACAACCTGCGCGCCTGGCACGGGGGCAACAGCCGCTGGGGCAACGACACGGACCTGAATTCATCGTCTATTGGTATTGAGCTGGACAATAACGGGGCCGAGCCTTTCGCCGATGCCCAGGTAAACAGCCTGCTGGAGGTACTGGCCATGCTGAAGGACAAGCATCGGATTCCTACGGAGAACTTCATCGGCCACTCCGACATTGCCCCTACACGTAAGAACGATCCAAACCGCACCTTCCCCTGGAAGAAACTGGCCGAGCATGGCTTTGGCCTGTGGTACGACGAAGGCGTGGTGGAGCAGTACCTGCAGCCAGCCGCCCCTATCACCGTGCTCGACAGCACCGGCACCAAGCCTGTGCTCATACTGCAGCCCCTGGACTCTGTGTCTACCATCCCGCCGCACTTCAACCCCAAAGAGGCGCTCCGCATCATCGGTTACGACACCCGCGACATGCCCGCCGCCATCCGTGCCTTTAAGCTGCACTTTATACAGGACGAGGTGAACGCGGAGCTGACAGATCGGGATAAAATCATCCTGTACAACCTGTACCAAAAGTACCTGTAAGCTGGCGCCGGCATCCGGCCGGTGACGCTGGGTGCGAGCCTCCAGGCTCACGTTTGTGGTGCAGCCAAAAAACAAATCGGCCCCGGCAGGAAAACATTTATCCTGCCGGGACCGATTACTTTATACTTTATACTTCCCTATGCCAGCAGGTTCCAGACATACTGCAGCAGGAGGCCACAGATGTAGGCACCATAAGTGCCCACCGCATACCCCAGTACCGCCAGTAGCACGCCAACCGGTGCTAAATACCGGTTAAAGGCCACCGCTACAATCGGTGCGGAGGCTGCCCCGCCAATGTTGGCCTGGCTTCCCACCGCGACATAAAAGAACGGCGCCCGGATGATGCGTGCCACTACCAGCATGATCAGGATGTGGAACGTTATCCAGAAGGCCCCCACCAGGAACAGTTTGGGGTTGTCCAGCACCGCGCCCAGGTCCATGCTCATGCCAATGGTGGCCACCAGGAAGTACAGGAAGAGGGAGCCGAAGCGGGAGGCGCCATAGCCCTCTAGCTCACGCGCCTTGGTAAACGACAAAGCTAGACCGGCCGTGGTGGCAATAATCACGAGCCAGAAGAAGCCGCTGGTAATGGAGTAGGTCTCCAGCTCCGGGAAATTCTCTGCGAAATAAGGCGCAATGATGTCGGCCAGGAAGTGAGAGAGACCCGTAAAGCCGAAGGCCACGCCCAGCAGCACCATGGTGGTGGTAACCGTTGGCATTACACGCTTGCCCGCCTGCAGCCCCTCCAGGCGCTCTTCCAGTTCCCTGATGGGGCGGCTATCCGCTCCCAGCAATTTGTCTATCTTCTCGGGCTTCTGCGACCAGTACAGCAGGAACCCCATCCACACGTTGGCCACCAGCACATCCACGGCGATCATCTGCCCAAACGCATCTTTGCTGGCCCCAAACACCTCCAACATAGCCGCCTGGTTAGCGCCACCGCCAATCCAGCTCCCAGAAATGGTGGCAAGGCCTTTCCATACTTCGTCATCGCCGGTATACAGCACATCCGGGAAAACAGAGCCCACCAGGTACAGGGCTAGCGGACCTCCCAGCACCACGCCCAGCGTACCGGCAAAGAACATGATCACGGCTTTGCTACCCAGCATGCGCAGCGACTTAAAATCGATGCTGATGGTGAGCAGGATAAGCGAGGCCGGCAGGAAAAAACGTGAGGCCACAAAGTATAGCTGCGAGGTCTCGCCGGAAATAATGTTGAAAGTGTTAAGCAGCGCCGGCAAAAAGTAGCACAGCAGCAGCGAGGGGATCACTTTGTAAAACTTCAACCAGAAGCCTTCTGTTTTGGAGGAAGTATGAAAGACAAGGGCCAGGATAACGAGCAGAATGCCCAGCACCACAGCCTCATTGGTGATGAGCGGTGCGTTAGTTTCGTTCATGGATTGGTGTTGCGTTTAAGGGTAAAGGGTAATGTCTACTATCGTTAGGGTATTCGGGCAGTGGGCGCACAACCACGCCCCCGAAACTTTAAAGTTAGAACGACTTACAGCCAAACCCAACACCTGTGGCCTTTTTGATTCAGTTTTTTCTATGTTTCGGAGGTTTTAGGATGCCTCCACACAAAAAGTCATGGCCCATCCTTCGTGGATTTTCCTATTTTTGAAGAGAGACAAAAGTATAAACCCAAATTCTGATCTGTGCCCACCCTGCAAACTACGTTAAACAAGCTCCTTAGCCGCCACTTTACCCCACACACGCCCGGTGCTGTTCTCCTTATTGCTAAGGGGGCTGAGGTAGTATACCAGCAAGGCGCTGGCCTTGCCGACCTGGAGACAGGTGCTCCCATAACCCCGGAAACTACCTTCCGCCTGGCTTCCGTTTCCAAACAGTTTACGGCGATGTGCGTGCACCTGCTGGCGCAGAAGGGGCGCCTAAAACTAGAAGACAGCCTCAGTTCATACTTCCCGGAGCTGGCGCATTTTAAGGAGGTGCAACTGCTGCACCTGCTCAACCACTCCTCCGGCCTGCCCGATTTTGAGGAGCATGTTCCGGCGGACCAGACGGTGCAACTTGCGGACAAAGACGTGCTGCGGATAACGGCGGCGCAGCCGGCTCTCCTCTTCTCCCCCGGCACCCGGTACCGCTACAGCAACACTGCCTTTGTGCTCTTAGGGCTACTCGTAGAGCGGGTAGCGGGAATAAGCTTTGCTGACTTTCTGCATAGGAACATTTTCGAACCGCTCCAGATGAGGCACTCCATACTTTACAAAGCTGATGCTGCCATTCCCAAGCGGGCCATGGGCTACCGCCGGGGTGAGGACGGGCAGTTTATACTTTCAGACCAGAACATTGGCACCGCCACGCGCGGCGACGGCTGTATTTATACTTCTGCCCAGGATTACCTGACGTGGCACTTGGCATTAGGCAAGGCTGGTGTATTTAACATAAATAACACACTAACAACCAATACATCAAGTATAGATGCCGCGAAAGGCTGGCACTACAGCATGGGCTGGTTTATCTCTGACCTTAGAAACGGTAACCGGGAGCTCTGCCACAGCGGCGACACCTCCGGCTTTACGAATCTCGTCATCCGGCTGCCACAGCACGACACGCTCCTGGCCTGTTTCTCCAATATTGCGGCAAACCATGTTTTTTTAGAGGAGCTACTACAGGAGCTAAAGCAGTTTCCGGAATTCTGTCCTGATTCAGGCCTTGTACACCACCTGCAGGAGCTGACGCGCTAACGCTGTTAGACGCAGGAGCTGAAGTTTATACTTGTGAGGAAAAGTACAAGCACAAAAAAAGAGACGCAAGGTACTGCGTCTCTTTTGAAAGCTTCTCCCCTGTTATGGTAAACAGGGTAAAGCAACATATTACTGGTACAGCGCTGTCTTGCGCAGGTCTACCACCACATCATCCGGGGTAATGCGTTTGGCACGCAGGAAGCGCTTCAGCTCCGGCTCGTCAAAGTTATCCGCCTGTGGGTTCATGCTGCTGATGCGCACACGGCCCGCCGAATGGATGAACTCCTGGTTGCCGCCTATCCACATGCCCACATGCACCACGCGCTCCGACTTACCGTCCTTGGCAGGCACCCCGAAGAACAGCAGGTCGCCTGGCTGCAGGTTATCCCAACCGTTCGAAGTGTCCACCAACTCGCCCACGTGCACTTGCTGGGAGGCATCGCGCGGAAGCACCAGGCCGTTCATGAAGTACACGGTTTTGGTAAAGCCACTGCAATCCACGCCTTTAAAGGAAGTACCGCCCCACAGGTATGGCAGGCCCAGTAGCTGCTTGCTGGTGCTCACCAGGTTCTCGCCGCTTGGCTGGCGGCTGGCCACCCACTCGTCATACTTCACCGACTCCGCCACCGGTACAAAGCCTTTGCGCCCGTCCGGGAAAGTGACCGCGTAAAAGTCGCCATGCTTCTGCTGCAGCGCCATCACATCGCCATACACCAGGTCCGACACCGTGCCAGCGTTGGCATTGGCGGCATCATAGGCAAAGCCGTAGGGCTTGGTATAAAGCACTTTCGGGCTTTTCTGCCAATTCTCAAAAGTGGCTTTGTCCATCAAACTAACCCCTCTATCATCCACCCAAGCCAGGTATTTATCAGGGGTCTGGATTAAAAACCAGCCCCGCTCGTGCTTAAACACATTCACCGGCGTACCCATCGTAGCTTGCGTGGCCAGCTCGGCGGGGTGTTTCGGCTCGGAGCGCAAGTTGGCTACTGATAATGCAATCACGCCATACTGCTTCCCCTCCAGCTCGGCCTCCGGCAACACTTCAATGCTATCCACATAGGTGATGTTTGCCGCCTTCAGCTTCTCCAGCAGTTGCTGCTTTGCCTCCGGCATGTTGGTTTCGCCGGCCAGCACATTGCCGTGCTGCTCTACCTTAAACAAGGCCACGCGCTTATCGGGTGCAAATTCCTGGCGCACAGCTTCTATGTGCGGCTCCATGGTGGCATCAGCCGTAGAAGACGTTTCCTTTCCGGAGGTACAAGCCATCAGAAAGCCAAGGGCAAGTAGGAGGTAATTCTTTTTCATCATGTCTTAAAGGTGCTGCATGTATAAACCTGCAGGTAGTATGGTGTTTTTAAAGTTGATATCGTTAGGAATAACAGCTTAGCAGTAAAGCTGCTCCTATGTAAGGACAATTTTTTCTGTGAATTGGTTTACTGCCTCTGCCAGCCGCCTCAGGTCTTCCGGGGTATGCAGGCTGTTGAGGATCACCCGGATGATGGGCGGGCTCTCCGCCGTGGGGTACCTAAAGTTGGAGATGAGGATGCGTTGCTGGTGCAGGTGCTGTGCCATCCGTTGGTGGGGGGTGCTGAACACCGGGAACTCCGGAATGTGGCTGAATTGCTCCGGCCGCTGCAGCTGCCCCAGAAAAGCCTGAACACTATGTTTCAGCCGCTGCTGCGCCTCCTCTATCACTTCCCCCGCCTGCAGGTAGGCGTGCAAGTACGCGGGAATGGCCGGCGAGGCTCCGCCAAAGTATGGGCTTGCCTTTACCTGCTCCACCAGTTGTCGGGAGCCCAGCATAAAGCCGGCAGGCACCCCCAGCGCCTTTCCGAAAGAGCTTCCCACCACCAGCTCCACGTTTTTATACTTGCTGAGCTGGGGATAAATGCCAACACCGTCAGGCCCGGTTACGCCAAAGCCATGGGAGTCATCCACCACCAGTGTCACCCTGTTCTCCGGCAGCTGCGCCACCCAGTCGAAAGTATAGCTTCTGGCCCACAGCGGGTCCAGCGCGTTACAGATGATGACGAAGTTTTCTTCCTGCGAGGTCATTACCTCCTTTACTGCCAGCGCCGCCCACTCCTCAAACGTGATGTCGGCGTTAGCCTGGGCCACGGCGCCACTGTTCTCCCACAGCGCCGGGTGTGCGCCGGGCGCGTATAAAAACCTGCCCCGGCCGCGCAGCACCTGCACCAGCGTCTGCCCCATCAGGAAGCCCGACGACATGGTAACAGCCGCCTCCGCCCCGGTTATGCCTGCCAGGTGCTCCTCTACCTGCCCGTATACTTGCAGCCGCAGGTTAGAGCGCCGCGAGCTGGAGTAGTTGGTGCCGTAGCGCCGCATCCCCTCCACCACCAGCCCTTGAAAGGCTGGGTTACAGGCCATGCCCAGGTAGGAAGTGCCGCTACAGTAGAGGAACTCCTCCCCGTTCAGCGTTACGGTGCGTCCTGGCAGGTGGTCGGTATAGGCAGGGGTCGTCATTAAGCAATCAGCTCTGCACCTGTTCCGTTAACGCTGCTGTAGTGCACTTTGCCATTGTCTATGGTAATGCCGCGGGCAATGTCCTTGCTGATCAGCAGCGGGCCGTCCATGTCCACATAGTCCAGCATGGGCAGCAGGTGCGCAATGGCCGAGATACCCACGGTAGACTCCGTCATGCAGCCCACCATGGTCTTCAGCCCCAGCTCACGCGCCTCCTTCAGCATACGGCGGGCAGGCGTCAGGCCGCCGCACTTCACCAGCTTCACGTTCACCCCATGGAAATGCCCCACGCACTTGGCCACGTCGCTTTCGGTAATGCAGCTCTCATCGGCAATCAGTGGCAGCACCGAGTGCTGGTATACTTGCTTCATGCCATCCAGGTCGTCGGCGCGCATCGGCTGTTCTATGAACTCCACACCCAGCGGCTTCAGTTGCTTTGCGTTCTCAATAGTTTCCTCCACGCCCCAGGCACAGTTGGCATCCACCCTAAAAGTGGCATCCGTGTGCTTGCGCAGCTCCCTGATAATCTCCACATCCTCTTTCGTGCCAAGCTTGATCTTGTACAACGGCCACGGCATCTCCTTCAGTTTCTTTACCATGTTCTCTATGGTATCGATGCCAATGGTATAGTTGGTGAGCGGGTTATTGGCGGGGTTGAGGTTCCATAGTTTATAGAGCGGCTGCCCCTGCAGCTTGCCGTAGAGGTCGTTGGCGGCTAAGTCCAGGGCGCATAGCGCGAAGGGGTTGTCTTTCAGGTGCGGCTGTACCTGTGCCCAGAAATCCTCCGGCCTCTCCAGCGTCGTATGTTCAATCTGCTCACGGATGTTCTCCAGTGCCGCCGTCATGCTTTCAATCGTGAAGCCGTAGTACGGGTTGCTTGTGGCCTCACCGTAGCCCTTCTGGCCGTTCTGCTCCAGCTCCACAATCATGGTGGGCTGCACATCACGCGAGTCGTAGGATATGGTAAAGGTATACTTCAGGGGCAGGTCGAAAGACCGGATCGTTAATTTCATGGTAGTTGCTTAAGTATAGTTCGGTGTTTGTATGAGCTTTGTTCCTCTGGATGATTTTATTTCTCCTAGTATAAATTAGTACCTGTTGTGCACCTCCGTCATAATACGCACCATCTCGTTCCGTATGGCGGCGGTAGGCACTTTGTAGTTGTTGTTCATGAAGCTGTACAGCAGCAGTTTTCCGCTCTTGGTCCTGATAAAGCCGCTCTGGTTGTGCACATGCGCCAGCGTACCCGACTTGCCAAACACAAAAGGCACCTCCGCCTGGTAAATACTACGGAAAGTGCCGGGTCTTCCGCCAATGGCCAGCATCGGCAGCAACCGTTCCTCGGGGCGCTCCTGCATCAGCTTTTGCAGCAAGGCGATAATGCTACGTGGCGTGAACATGTTCATGGACGAGAGACCGGAGCCATCGATCCATATAGGCTCATCCGGCAAATCTGCAAGATAGGTCTCCTTTACGTGCTTTATCGCCCGCTCCACCGAAAGGGTGTCGGAAAGGGTGCCGGAACAAAGTGCCATCAGTTGCTCGGCCATCAGGTTGTCGCTTACCTGCAGCATGCGCCGGAGCACCGTGTCGGTTGGCAGGCCGTAAAAGATCTTTCCTCCCTCCGGTACGGCTGCCTTTAGCAGCTCCACCTCCCGCTGCAGTGTGTCGGCGAGCAGCGTTACCACCATTTCCGGCGACGTGATGAAGGGCACCTCCGTAGAGAACTTCTCCGAGGCATAGCGTGGGTGGTACGTGATGCGGTTCTCCCGCCAGGCCCTTACGAAGGCGGTACCCGAGCGGTCTTCCGCCGTGTCCACCACGATACTCTTTTCAAAGTAAGCTGGTGTAGTGGTAAATGGCTGCGCCTCCTCCTTGTGGAACTTGATCACGTTGCCGTGTATCGGGAAAATGTTGCGCTCCGGCTGGTAATAATAGTTATAGTCGTCCCAGCCCCAGTTGGTGGCAAAAGGCGTGCTGGTGAAAGGTGCGTCGATATAGTATAGTTTCTTCTCCGGGCGGTTCTTCAGAAAATCATAGGCCAGCGTGTTCTTCAGGTCCATGTGCGTGAAGGTAGGGTCGCCGGTGCCCCAGAAGATAAGCGAGTCGCCACGGCTTACGTACTTCAGCGCCGCCAGGGAGTCGCCCAGCATTTTATGGCTGGCATAGAAGGTGAACAGCTTGGTGTTGGAGGCGGGCACGAAATACTTGTCGGCGTTGTGCTCCACCACCATCTGCCCTAGTTCCGGGTCAAACAGGGCAAAGCCCACAAAGCTCTGCCGCAGCACCTCCGACTCCGCTACCTCGCGCCTGATCTCGGCAGGTCCGAAACGGGCAGCTTCTTTCGAGGCGGTGGGCACCTTGCCGCTGCAGGCCACGGCCAGGACTAAGCTGCTGAGCACAGCCCATCTATGAATAGATTTGGTGAAGTACATACGTTCAGGTGCAAGATGAAAGTCTTAAATAAGTAAAAAGCACTATATAATCAAAACCTTTGTTGCAACCTCCTTCACCGCCAAGGAGCCAACTCCTCCCCCTTGTAGGGAGAAACAGCAAGGTAAACCAACGGTAAAGTGAGGCGTCCCTGACCGGGTCAGCGACGCTTTTTAGGCTGCCTATTGGGTGCTTTGCCTCTTTCCCCACAACGGCTTCCTTAACTCGCACTAGTATAGACGCTTTGGAGGTGTAAAATTTGACTATATATATTATTTATCTATATTTAAAGTTACTAATCTATTCAATTTATCTAACCAACACATTCATGAGAAACAATTACGTATTCCTTCTACTGTTGCTGTTAGTCTGTTGGTGCGGCCCTGCAGTCGCACAACAGGTTAGTGTGAACGGCACGGTAACAGGCGCAGAGAACAACATTCCGCTACCCGGCGTGAGTGTTATCGTGAAAGGTACTACCACAGGGGTAGCGACCAGTGCCGACGGTAATTATCAGATCAACGTTCCGAATGCGGATGCGGTGCTGATCTTCCGCTTTTTGGGTTACGAGGCGAAAGAGGTGCCCGTGGGAAACCAGCGCGTGATAAACGTGCAGCTTAACCCTGACAACAAGCAACTGAAAGAGGTGGTGGTAACCGCTTTGGGTATAGAGCGGGAGGAGCGCTCGCTCGGCTATGCGACACAGGAGGTAAGTGGCGAGAACCTGACGCTTACCAAAGAGCAGAACGTGCTCGGCTCATTGGCCGGTAAAGTGGCCGGTGTGCAGGTAACAGGTGCCTCCGGCGCCAGCATGGGCGGTACCCAAAAGATCCAGATACGCGGCATCAACTCCATTGTCGCCAACGGGAATCCTCTGATCGTGGTGGACGGTACCCCGATCTCTAACGAAAATTACTCCGGGAGCACAGGCGTGGACCTTGGTAACCTGGGCCAGGACATCAACCCGGAAGACATTGAGTCGGTGAACATACTGAAAGGCCCAGCTGCCTCGGCACTTTATGGTCTGCGTGGCCAGCATGGCGTGATCATGATCACCACCAAAAAAGGGAAGCTCGGCTCCGATAAGGTGACCGTACAGCTCAATTCTGCTTTCTCGGTGGAGCGTGTGGGCAACATCATGCCGTACCAGAACATGTACGGTGGCGGTGGCAGCCAGAACTGGAGAACCCTTCCGAACGGCGACAAGTATGTGGATATCTCCTACGACGAGAGCTGGGGCCCTAGAATGGACGGCACCCTGGCACGCCAGATCTTCAGCTTCTATCCGCAAGATCCGACTTATGGTCAGTTAACTCCTTTTGTAGCGCATCCCGATAACATCAAGGACTACTACGAAACAGGCCACACCCTGAACAATGGCATCACTATTACAGGCGGCAGCGACAAAGCGACTTACCGCATTAGCGCCAACGACACCCGTATTGAAGGGGTGGAACCGAATACCTGGTTGAAACGCCATAACATCGGAACTAGCATTAGCGTGAAGCTGCACGAAAAGCTCACCGCCTCTACCAACATCAACTATGCCGGCAACAGTGCCCAGCGCCCTGAGCAGGGTTCTGAGGATGGGGCCCGCTACCTGGGCCAGTGGTTTCAACGCAACATGGACATGAAGCGCCTGAAAGACTACAAGTATGCCGACGGTACTTTCCTGCACTGGAACCTCAGAAGGCCAAGCTCCACTACCGGCGAGGTGACCAACTTTAAGCCACTGTACTGGAACAACCCATACTTCGAGGCTTACGAAAACACCTCCAACGATAGCCGTAGCCGTTTGTTTGGCGATATCGGTCTCTCCTATCAGCTGTTGCCAGAGTTAAAGCTGAGTGGCTTTATCCGCAACGACGCCTATACCCAGAGCCTGGAGTCTAGGACCGCCTTCGGTGGCAAAGATGTGCCCGGTTACTCCGTTGCCAAGTACCAGAACAGAGAAACCAACTACGAGTTCATGGCGCAGTACATGAAAGAATGGGGCGATTTCTCCCTGAACGGCCACTTTGGTGCTAACCTGTTTGACTATGAATACAGCTACACCTCGCAGGCAACTGCTGGCGGCTTGTCCTCCCCTGGTTATTACAACATCGCAGCCTCTATTGACAGACCAACCAGCGGAAGAGAAAACTACCCTTCTTACTTAGCGAAGAAGCAGATTGTCAGCGGTTTCGGCATGGTTTCATTGGGGTATAAAGACACCTACTATCTGGACGGGTCGCTAAGAAGAGACCATTCCTCTACTCTACCAGACCCTTATTGGTATCCGTCGCTTTCGGGCAGCTTTGTATTCAGCGAGCTGCTTGCCTGGAACCCGCTTTCTTTCGGTAAAGTCAGGTTGAGTTATGCAGAGGCCGGATCGGATGTATCGATCTACAGAACGTCCAACGACTATGGTGTTGGCGGAATTTATAGCGGTGTGAACACACTTACTGTACCGAATACGCTGAACAACCCGAACCTGAGGCCGGCTTTCTCCCGCGGGTACGAGGCTGGTATCGACCTGAAGTTTTTCCAGGACCGTTTGGGTGTTGACTTCACCTACTACCATCAGAAGAACAAGGACCAGACCATTATACTTCCGGTTTCTGGAGCAAGCGGCTATGGCTCAACCTTTATCAATGCCGGCCTCATCGAGAACAAGGGTATAGAACTGACCTTAACCGCTACGCCGATCCAGAGCGATTTCTTCACCTGGAACTCTACCCTGAACCTGAACAGAAACAGGAACAAGATCCTGAAACTGTACCCTGGCGTTGACGCTTACCTGCTGGGCTCCACCACTTATTCCAGCACATCCAGCTACCTGTATGCCTATGAAGGCGAGGAGTTCGGTAGCTTGGTGGGACAAGCCTACCAGCGCGACGAGGACACCGGTAAGATCCTGATCAACAAGAGCGGTATTCCGCTTTATACTACGGCCACACACAACTTTGGCAGCGTACTGCCAGACTTTACAGGCGGTTTCCAGAACTCTTTCAGAGTGTGGAAGTTTGACGTGGGCGCCATGGTGGACTTCATGGTGGGTGGCCAGTTCTTCAGCCGCTCCAAGATGCTTGCCGTAAGAACCGGTCTTGATCCGATTACGGTTGCCACTAACGACAAAGGCAAGAACGTACGCGACGCCGTGGAAGACGGTGGTGGTGTGAGAGTGGATGGCGTATACGCACCGGGCACCGTGATTGATGGCGTAGACGTAAGCGGCCGGGAGGCTACTGTCTATGTGAACCCTCAGACCTACTACGGCACCACAGCCAGAAGAATCTACGAGGACTGGCTATACGATGCTTCTTACGTGAAGCTGCGCGAACTGCGCGTGGGCTATACACTGGATAAGTCTGTACTGGGCAACCTGCCGGTAGAAAGAATCGGCATCGCCCTTATAGCCCGTAACCCGGCGATGATCTGGCAGAAAGCACCTAAAGGCCTCGACCCATCCGAGCTATCCACCGGAAGCCAGTCCATTGGCTGGTACGAGTCCGGGCAGTTGCCAACCGTGCGCTCTTATGGTGTTAACCTCAACATTACCTTTTAATTCGATTCAATATGAAGAAGAAGTTATATATCGTACTAATGTCGTGTCTCGGGCTGTGGAGCTGTGAGGATTTCGACGACCTGAACGTGAACCCGAACCTACCCAGTGAGGCATCGGGCACCCAATTGATTGCTAATGCGGCACTGGCGCTTCCCGATTTAAGCTCGTCGCCTACCGGAGAGTTTCTGGCGCAGTACCTGGCCGAGACACAGTATGTAACGTCATCGCTCTACCCGGCCGGCGGCACCAGCTTTTATTGGCTGTACGAAGGCCCGCTTATGAACCTGCAGTCTGTGCTGGACAACGCGGAGAAGCTGAGTGCAAACGATGGCCCCATTGCAAACCAGCTGGCGGTGGCTAAGATTCTGAAGGCCTACTACTTCTGGCACATTACGGACCGATGGGGAGACGTGCCTTATACCGAGGCACTGCAGGGGGCGCAAAACTTCACCCCGAAGTATGACTCACAGGAATCCATCTATAACAGCCTGTTTACGCTCTTGGATGAGGCGGAGGCGCAAATTGTGGCGGGCAGCATCACCAACGACATTGTTTACGGAGGTGACATGGCCAAGTGGAAGAAACTGGCTAATACGATTCGGCTGTTGATGGCGCTTCGCCTGTCGGAGGTAGACGCTGCGAAAGGCAGTGAAGAGTTTAACGAGGCGTTAGAAGCCGGAATCATGGCCTCTAACAACGACAACTTGGTCTTCCGCCATTTGGCAGAGGCAAACAACCAGAGCTACTGGTATGGCCAGTGGGTTGTTCAGAACCGTGAGTGGTGGGCGTTAACAGAAACATTGGTGGATGAGATGAAGCCAGTAAATGACCCCCGCCTGGAAGTATACGGCCAGCCTGCAAGAAAAACGAAGGAATATGTAGGCCTGACGTTCGGTGAGACAGAAAACATGAACACCGACGACTACTCACTGCTCGGCCAGGCTATTTATGCACAAGATGCCCCTGTTTACCTCGTTACCTATGCGCAGGCCCTTTTTGCGAAGGCAGAGGCCGCCAAGCGCGGATGGATACCAGGCGGCGATGCCGAGGCGGAGGCGCTGTACAACGAGGCGATCGAGCAATCGGTGATGCAGTGGACGGGAAGCACTGAGGGTGTGGAAGAGCTGCTCGCGCAGCCTGAAGTGACCTACGACCCAGCCAGGGCGATAGAGCAGATTGCTACGCAGCGCTGGATACACCTGTTCATGCACGGGTATGAAGCCTGGGCTGAGTACAGAAGAACCGGCTACCCGAACGACCTGGTGGCTCCTGGCGGCGCAGCTGTTCCAAACAGACAGATGTACCCGGCACTGGAGGCATCCAACAACACCGCTAACTATAACGAGGCAGTACAACGCCAGTTCGGCGGTAACGACGGCCTGTATGGTCAACTATGGTGGGATAAGTAATCCTACATAAACATAAAAAAGCCGCCCCGAAAATTTCCGGGGCGGCTTTTTTATTGCCGTTACAGTACGTGTGGCTTTTGCCGCAACAAGCCTTGCTACAAGCGAACACAGTTTTTGCTACCGTGCCTCCTTTTTGGCTCTCTTACTTTCTGAGTTCCCAGCCTGCCTCTTCCCCTCCTCCTGCATGGCCGAGAGGTAATACGTCAGGCTAGCAGTGCCATCCATGGTGGGCTCGTTGGTAGAGTAGTCGCCGAAATCATCGTGGTATACCACCAGGTCCGATTGAAAAGCGCTGTACTCATCAGGTGCCATCAGGGTGAGGCCGCGCAAGTTGTTGTAGATACTGCCGTATACCGGTCCGTCCACCAGGCCGCCGTCCAGCCTGTAGTTGTGCAGCAGCGTTAGCGAAGAGTGCGGGTGCTCCGGGTAGTCCCCATTCTCCGGCAGGCCCACAATCATGCTGGTGCCCCACGGGTTGGCGCCGAACAGCCAGTCGCGCAGGCTCGCTTCCATGTCCTCATACGTTGTATCGCCGGTAAGCTGGCGGTACAGGTGGCTTTGGGTAAGTATGGCTGCCACCAAGTTGTTGGAGCACCAGATAAACGGCACCCCCATCTGAAAGGCATTGCCTTTGCCGCGCTGATACACACCCTCCAGCCCCTGGCGCAGGAAATCAACAAACTGCTCCTCATCCTGTGCTTTGCTGCTGGCCAGGTAGTAATGCCCCAGGTTCAGGAACGGGTACCACTGGTAATGGCGGGCAGTGTCGGCCCCCATCCAAGGCGTTACCGGCTCCTGCCGGCCAAACTCCTGCGCCTGCTGCAGGTATGCAGCATTACCGGT
This sequence comes from Pontibacter litorisediminis, assembly GCF_029360645.1. GTDB lineage: Bacteria > Bacteroidota > Bacteroidia > Cytophagales > Hymenobacteraceae > Pontibacter > Pontibacter litorisediminis. Next base: position 789,951 of record NZ_JARDUA010000001.1, read on the forward strand.
GAAACGAGCCAGCTGTGCCGCTGCCAGTTCCATGTCATCCACCCAGTTATCTTCCTCATAAAAGTATGGCGCGCTGCCTGGTGCTGTCTGGCTCACCCCCGGTTTAGACAAACCATAGGAAAAAGCCTGCCGCGCTCGGCTGCGGAGGGTATCGGCGTAAGCGCCATCATACTTTTGCAGCAGCTCCGCCCCCAGCATAAAGGCCGACGTATACTTGCCAGCCGTGCTGGCTGCCCCGGTGGCGCGGTTCTTATACTTCATTCCCTGTGGTTCGCCGGTGATAAAGTATACCGGGCGCTGTTTGCCCTTGCCATAGTTTACTTGGTCCTTGTTTGGCAACCGGAAACCGGCATGGTCGCGGTCGTCGGCAATTTGGTTATACATCTGGTCTTTGCCAGGGTACATTCGCAGCAGCCAGTCCAGGCCCCATTTGGCCTCATCTAAGATGTCAGGAATGCCGTTGCTGCCCGGCAAGCCGCTGGCATCGTGCTCGTCGCCAAAGGCCCCCGGATTATGCTCATAGGCAAACAGCAGCTGAAACGTAGCGTTGGCCGAGGTGGCCACGTACTGCAGGTAATCGCTGGCGTCGTGCCAGCCTCCCACCACATTCACATAAGCCGAGTCGGCAGCTGGGTGAAATACCCGGAAGCCATCGGCCACGTGGCAGGAATCCCGCAAGAACGGGTTATAGCCACAGCGCTGCTGGCGCATGTAGCGCAGCACAAAGTCCGCGGTATGATCGTACACATCACTGCCGATGCGGAACGTGGGTGATTTCGCAGCACCCGCCTCGATGTAGTAGCTCCCCTCCTGCGAAAAGCCTGAGAAATCGAGCCGGGTGGTGCTGCCAAAAGCGGCGTAAGCGCCGTGGTTCTCTAACTGCTTGGACCGGTATACCACTTTGTGGGTGCGGGCATCGCGCAGCCTGAACTTCTTTACCCGCTTTCCTTCCTCCTTGCTGGCCCACACGGCCACTTTGCGGCTTTCAGGCAAATAGCCTAGCTGGTTTATCCTGACCCAAGCCGTTTGCGCCAGGAGCGTCGGAGAGCAGGCGAGTACCAGGAGCAACAGTAAAAGTTTTTTCATGTTTGGACGAAATAGCTGTTTCAGGACTCAAATTAACTAACGGCAGCCAAAAGGCAAGTATAGTGGTGACAACATAGAGGTTTGTATTCTTTTTTTGTCTTAGGAACAGACTTATTAAAAATTTTTTATAAAAGTTTTTTACTTTTATAAAAAACTTCGGTATAATTGTAGCGATAGGTTTTATAGCGCTTCGTGCATGAGTACCCTGACATCCCATACCGAACAGCTGGAATCGCTCAACAACGTTGAGCGGAAGAAATTTTTACAGAAAGTAAAGATCATCCGGCACCTGTATGTGAAGGGAGCTCGCACTAACGCCGACATTTGCTCTCGCTTCAACATCAGCTCCCCTACTTCTATGGGGTTATTAGGTGAGTTAATCTCAGAGGGGCTGGTGGAGAAGCAGGGGCTCGGCAAATCAGTGGGCGGGCGTAAACCCGACCTCTATGGCCTGCGCAGCAACTCCCTTTTCGTGCTCAGCATCGACATGGACCGCTTCAGCACCCGCCTGGCGATCATGGACAACAACAACAACCTGGTTTCCCCTATCCGTACCTACAGCTATACCTTGCGCGAAGATTTAACGGGCCTGGACATGCTCTGCGGTTGGGTACAGGAACTGATCACCTCATCCGGCATAGCTCCGCAAAAGCTGGTGGGCATTGGCCTGAGCATGCCGGGCCTGGTGGCGAGCAAAGCGGGGGACTCCCGCACTTACCTGAGAACCGATGTGCTGGAAGAGTCGCTGCAGGAGCTGCTGAGCCGCAAGTTGGGCAAGCCGGTCTTTATTCAGAACGACGTGAAAAGTGCCGCCCTGGCTGAGCTCCGCTTTGGCCAGGCACAGGGCAAGCAGGACGTGCTCGTGATTTCCATTGACTGGGGCGTGGGCACGGGCGTGGTGATGGATGGAAGGCTGCGCGGTGGGGCCCTGGGCTTTGCCGGGGAGTTTGGCCACATACCGCTCGTGGAGAACGGCACCCTTTGCCACTGCGGCAAACGCGGCTGCCTCGAAACGCTCGCCTCTGGTGTGGCACTGGCCCGCACCGCCCGTGAGGGCATCCGAGCAGGGCAGAAGTCTATTCTAAGCAAACTAACAGAAGAGGAACTGGAGCAACTGGAGCCGCAGCAAATTATTTACGCCGCACAGCAAGGCGATCAGTTTGCCATAAACCTCCTCTCGCAAACGGGAGTGAACCTGGGCAAAGGCATTGCCATCCTGATTCAACTGTTCAACCCTGAGCTGGTCATACTTGGCGGCAAGATGGCTGAGGCCGGTCAACTGCTCACCACACCTATCCAACAATCCATCAACACCTATTGCATGGCACAGCTGCGCGAGTCCACGAGCATCGCGCTGTCTACCCTTGGGCAGCAGGCCAACATGATGGGGGCCACGGCCACGGTGCTGGAGAACATACTGGAGCAGCAATTGGAGCAGGCCCGGTAAAAATTAAAACTGAGGTAAAACAAAGTATAACGCATTATGCATCCACTTAAAAACAACGTTGCCTTTAACCCGCAACAACGCGCACCACGACTAAACCTACTGGAAGAAACCCGTTTTGAGAAGCTTCCGGTAACAGTATTCCCCGATCAGCACACGGCCTCTGTAAAGGTGGCACAACGCATTGCCTCCCTGATCCGCAGCAAGCAGGACGAAGGCCAGCAGGCAGTTCTGGGGCTGGCCACCGGCGCCACACCGGTGGGGGTGTATGCTGAGTTGGTGAGGATGCACCGCGAGGAAGGCCTGAGCTTCCGCAACGTAATCACCTTTAACCTGGACGAGTACTACCCGATGCAGCCCGACGCGGCCCAGAGCTACGTCACGTTCATGAACGAGAACCTTTTCAATCATATCGATATTGACAAGGACAACGTGCACATCCCGGACGGAACGCTGCCGAAGGAAGAGATACATGAATACTGCCTGAGCTACGAGCGCAAGATTGAGGAAGTAGGCGGTTTGGATCTGCAGATACTGGGTATCGGACGTACGGGCCACATTGGCTTTAACGAACCGGGTTCTGCGCCCAACTCGGGCACGCGCCTGGTGACGCTGGACGACCTGACCCGCCGCGACGCCGCCCGCGACTTCGGTGGCAAGGAAAACGTGCCGACCAAGGCCATCACCATGGGTATCGGCACCATTTTCAAAGCGCGCGAGATCATCCTGATGGCCTGGAGCCAGAAGAAAGCACCGATCATCAAGAAAGCGGTGGAGGGTGAGATGTCGAGCGAGGTGCCGGCAACGTACCTGCAGCTCTCCAACAACGTGGAGTTTGTGCTGGACGCGGAGGCGGCCTCTGAGCTGACGCGCTTTAACACGCCATGGCTGGTGAAAGACTGCGTATGGGACATACAGATGCGCAAGAAAGCCGTGATCTGGCTATCGCAGCAGCTGAGAAAGCCAATCCTGAAACTGACGGAGGAGGACTATAACAACAACGGTATGGCGCAGCTGGCCACCGAGTATGGCCCGGCTTATAACATCAACATCGACATCTTTAACAAGATGCAGCATACCATTACCGGATGGCCGGGTGGTAAGCCGAAGGCTGATGACACCCAGCGCCCGGAGCGGGCGGAACCTGCCCAGAAGCGCGTGGTGATCTTCTCCCCTCACCCGGACGATGACGTGATCTCCATGGGAGGAACGTTTATCCGACTGGTAGACCAGGGCCACGATGTGCATGTGGCGTACCAAACCTCCGGTAACACGGCTGTGTGGGACGATGACGTGCTGCGGTACGTAGAGTTTGCCATTGACTTTAACAAGAGCATTGGCAACGACACCTCCAAGCTGCAGCAGATTTACGATAACATGCGCGGTTTCATCGAGGAGAAGCTACCGAACCAGGTAGACACCCAGGATATTCTGAATGTGAAGGGCTTTATCCGCAAGAGCGAGGCTTACGCCGGTGCCCGTTATGCCGGCCTGGAGGATGACCATATCCATTTCATGGCGCTGCCTTTCTACGAAACGGGCAAGCACAAAAAGAACTCTGTGTCTGATAAAGACATTAAGCTGACCATGGAGCTACTGCAGCGCGTGAAGCCGCACCAGGTATTTGCCGCCGGCGACTTTGCCGACCCGCACGGCACCCACATTGTTTGCTTCCGGATTATTGTGGAGGCCCTGCAACGGCTGAAAGAGGCCGGAGAGGCGTGGGTTGAGGACTGCTGGCTGTGGATGTACCGCGGTGCCTGGCACGAGTTTGAAACGCATGAAATTGAAATGGCTGTTCCGCTCTCGCCACAGGAAGTGGTGCGCAAGCGCCAGGCTATCTTCAAGCACCAATCCCAGAAAGACACGCCGGTTTTCCCGGGCGACGACTCGCGCGAGTTTTGGGTACGCGCCGAGGAGCGCAACCGCGAAACGGCAGAACAATATCATAACCTGGGCCTCGCCGATTACGAGGCCATGGAAGCATTCGTACGCTACAATTATTAAACCACCCTCTCTCAAGGGTAAACACATAGGAATTAAGGTTTTTAGAGCTACGAAAAAGCCCGCTCAGTTTCTGAGCGGGCTTTGTGCTTTTTAAAGGTCCTGCGCGTGTTTACCTCGTAGAGAAGCCCTGCATGGTATAAAGTATGCCGAGGCCCAGCGACTGGTTGTACTGTATCTCCGAGTCCTGGTCGTAGTCGTACACAAAGTTGCCCATCAGGTTCACGTTGATGTAGCGGTTTACCTTGGCCGTGAGTGTGGCGTTCAGCATGTGGTCTATCTTCTTCCCCGAAAACTCTTTGTAGTTGATGTAGGACATGTACTTTGCACTCAGGTTCAGGTTCTGCATAATATCGCGGTTATAGGAGGCCTGTACCATGGCCGCTAACCACTCCGTGCGCACCTGCTTGCCCTCCGGCACACCATAGCGCTCGTTTTCCCCCACGGCGTCATCTGCAAGAAAAGTAAAACGCGGGGCAAAGGGGCTCAGGCGCAAAGAAAAGTACGGGTTTGGCTTGTACTCTGCTCCCAGTCCAAAGGTCAGAAAGCCGGGCGAGAGGAAATTAGAAATCAGCCTGTCGGTGCCATCGTCGTCCACGTCATACTCATACCCTTTCGTAAACTGCGACAGGAAGTTGGCAGAGGTAAAAATATTCCAGTCGGAGGAAAAGGCATAGCCATACTTGGTATCCATAAAAATACGGTCGATGCTTTTGCGCCGCTCCTCCCCTTTGTTTTTGATGAGGCCATACTGCAGTTGCACGGCGTTGTCCCAACTCACTCTGCCCAGCTTATAGTCCGCGCTTGCGTCGAGGTGGGTGTTAAAGGCCACAGAGCTTACGCCACCGGCTTTCCAGTTATCGCTGAAAGCCGACTGGTTCAGGTTAAGGCCGGCGGCAAAGGAGCGCCTCCAGAGCGTGTCCGGTTCAGTAGTGGTTTGGGCAAAAACGCCGGTAACGCTCAACAGCAGCGAGGCATAAAGTACAAATAAAGGTTTGATCATGGGTAAGTATAAAACTATGGTTATATTTATTAATTGCTATACTTACTTGTTTCCTGAAGGAAGGTTATAAGTTTTTGCACACAGGAAAAAGCCTGCCAGACCTCAGGGGTCATCGTTCCTGTGCAAGGGTAGCAGTGTTGCGTGTAAGTGTGGGGTATTAAATCGAATTGTCCATGATCGCCCTTTTAGCGGGCTCACCACTGTTCTTTAAGGCAATAAAAAACACATGAGGAAACTTTATATTACTTTTTCGCTTCTCACCGGGCTGCTCCTATCCGTCTCCTTTAAGGTAAAGGATGACTACTTTCACTTACCCTACCCAAATGCCATCGAGTATGTATCGGTTTTGCTTCTTTTACTGCTTACAGCCGTTACTTTACTTTGGAAAAAGCACCGCAAAAGTAAACTAAGGCTTGGGTTGGCTGCGGCGGCTACCTTGTGGTTAGCCGTAAGCTGCATGAACTACTTCTTCGAATGGCACCCGCTTAACCTGTCTTTGCCCTTTACCGAGTCGCAGTCTTTTGAAGTCAGTCACGAGCCTTACGCCTGGCAATCTGCGGCACCAGCACAAGCTGGGTTCGAGCAGGAAGAGATGGAGCAGTTTTTGAAAGAAATCGAGGGATGGGAAAGGCTAAGGGGTTTGGTGATTGTTAAAGATGGCAAGCTAGTGGTGGAGAAGTACCTGAAAGGGGCCTCCAGGTATAGCGCCTACAACGTCCACTCTGTCACTAAAAGCATCACATCTGCCCTCATAGGCCTGTCGATTCAGCAAGGATACTTTCAATCAGAAAACGATGCGGTAATGCCCTTTTTCCCGGAGTACCACAAGGCTGTGTCGGCTCCCCAAAAAGACAAGCTGACAATAGCCCACCTGTTATCTATGCGGGGCGGCTTCACAGGATGGGACGGGCCGCAGAGTACCGAACAGGTCGTGTTGCATGAAGCAGTCTCCGACAAAAAAATCGGGAAGGAATTCCACTATTTCACTGGCTCGCACATGGTTCTTTCTGCCTTGATAACAAAGGCATCCGGAAGCTCAACGGAAGAGTTTGCTCAAACGAACCTGTTCCAGCCGCTCGGTATCCAATGCGGCTTTTGGCGCAAGGTAGACGGCTACGACGCTGGCGGTGACGAGACTTACTTCACGGCACGGGACCTTGCCCGTTTCGGAGAACTGTACCTGAACAAAGGAAAAATCAACGGTGTCCAGCTCCTGGACTCCTCATGGGTGGAAAAGAGCTTCACCAACTACACAAATGAAAGCAAGGCTTTTCGCACCATTGGCTGCTACCAGGAGGTCGGGTATGGTTTCTCTTGGTGGCTGTTTAACCACAACGGCAAGCAGATTTACGCCGCAAGAGGCAAAGGTGGGCAGCACGTGCTGCTAATCCCGGAGCAAGGGGTTGTTGCGGTTATTTTGCAGGAGTGGAACCTGCAGAAGGATGCGAAAAGCGAGACTGCTTACCTGTGCAAGCTGCTCTCTCTTGTAACTTCCGAAACGTAAGAGATCGAGCAATACCCCGGCACAAGAGAATATTGAAGCAGCTTTTGCTGACGTTCTGGCCGTTACAACCCCAGTTGCCAGGCGGCCACACCAAACTGCTTAAACGGTAAACAGCTGAACCCTTTAACCAAGAAGAGGCGCCTGTAGGGGCGCCTCTTCTTGGTTAAAGGGTTCAAGCAGCAGTGCTTACGGATTGACACGCTGTGCCAGTTTACTTTTCTCTATGGCATCGTATACCACCTGCAGTATGTTGGTGCGGGTGTTCAGTTGGCTCAGTCTCGGGTTCTCGCGCGTTGGGTTCACACGGTTCGACAGGAACACGTACACCAGGTTGTTCACGGGGTCTACCCAGGCGTAAGTACCCGTAAAGCCAGAGTGGCCAAAACTTTGGGCCGGTGCGCTTGGCGCCGCGTTGCTGTTCTGTGCGCCCGGTTTGGCCGGACGATCAAAGCCAAGGGCGCGGTAGTTGCCCTGGTCGCAGAACTGGCACTTGCTGAACTCACTCACGGTGTTACCGCTAATGTAAGTCTTGCCTGCATACTTCCCATCGTTCAGGTACAGCTGCATAAGTTTAGCTACGTCGTTAGAGTTACCAAACAAGCCGGCGTGGCCGCTCACCCCACCCAGCATGGCAGCACCCTCATCATGCACGGTAGTGTGCAGCAGCTGCTTACGGAACAGTTCATCGTACTCCGTTGGCACGATCTGCTCCGGTTTGTAATACTTGTATGGGTTAAACGTCAGCGTAGTCGCGCCAATCGGCTGGTAAATGTTCTCCTTCAGGTAGGTCTCAAACTTCTCTCCAGTGATGTTCTGCACCACCATCGGGGCAAGTATAAACGAGAGGTCGCTGTACACATAACCTGGCTTCTCATTTAGCGGCGACTTCACAATCGCCTTAATGATTTTGTTGCAATACCTGCGGTGGATGTAGAGGTTATCGGCCACCTTGATCGGGAAGCGGCGCGAAGAATCCGCCTTGAATGTGGCCCACTTAAACTTACCGTTCTTCTTCACCGTCTCCTTCCAGAAAGGAATCCAGGACTTCAGCCCCGCTTGGTGCGTCAGGATGTCGCGGTACTTCAGGTTCTCTTTGTTTGAGCCCTTTACGATCGGCAGGTAATCCCCCAGCGTGCGGTCCACATCAAAGCGTCCTTCGCCACTCAATTTCATAAATGCTGCCAACGAGGTGCTGATCTTGGTCACAGAGGCCAGGTCGTAGAGGTCGTCTACCTGCACCGGAAGCTCGTTGTCATAGGTATGATAGCCGTAAGCCTTGTGGTAAATCACTTTGCCGTCCTTGGCCACCAGCACCTGGGCACCCGGTGTCGCTTTCTCAGCTATTGCCTGCGCCACCAGCGAGTCTATACCGTTAAAGTCCTGTGTTTTCAAGCCAACGGCCTCTGGCATGGTATAGGCAAAGCGCAAACCACCGTCTGTACGCAGCCCGTCTCCTATTTTAAAGGCGTTGTTTATAGTTACCGGCAGCTTGCCTTTCGCCCCGATACCCCCAAAGATCATCTGTGCGGTCAGGTCCTGCGTTTCCGGCGTCTCCTGGTAAGCGGCGATCACCGCGTGCGCCTTGTCCAGGCTCTCCAGCTCTGCCAGGCTGTACACGTTTCCGAACACCCCTACAATGGTTGTCTTGGAGCGGATAAGGTCTTTGAGGAATAGGTTCATCTCAGCAGAGATACCGAAGTTACTGCCACCCGCTTTCAGGTTCAGCCGATGCACGCCGGCAATAACCATGTTATACTCCTGCAGCTTCTCCTTCAGGGCCATCAGCTCGGCGATGGAAGCCGTTGGCTGCAGGAAGAACGTGTCTACCTTAGTGTATCGGGCCAGGCCACGCTGGAAGTCTGTCTCCTGCTTCGTGCCGATGGCCAGCGCAGCCACTTTCAGCGTATCGATGTTCTGGATCGGCAGAATGTTGTTCTTGTTGCGCAGCAGCGTGAGCGACGCCTCCACCAACTGCTGGTTCAGGTATTTGGCGTGTGGGTTGTTCAGGTCTTCGATCAGGTGCTCCGTTTCGATCGGCTTATACTTGTCCAGGCCCAGCCATTGCTTGGCGGCCAGCACCTTGCGGGCACGGGCGTCTACCTCCTCCTGGGTAATTTCGCCGTTTTGGATTGCTTTCTTGATTTCCTCAATGGTCGTCTTCACGTCCATGGTGTTCAGCAGCATATCGTTTCCAGCCAAAAGCGCCTTCACGTCCACAATGCCCGGCGGGTAAAACTTCGCCACCCCTTGCATGTTCAGAGCATCGGTAAACACCAGGCCTTTATAGCCCATTTCTTTCTTCAGCAGGTCCGTTACGATCGGTTTGGATAGTGTGGAGGCCAGGCTGTCGGTATTATCCAGCACAGGGATGTTCATGTGCGCCACCATCAAGCTGCCCAGGCCATTCTTCATCAGCTGGCGGAACGGGTACAGTTCCACGGAGTCGAGGCGTATCTTGGAGAAATGAATCACCGGCAGGCCGTAATGAGAATCTACGTTGGTATCGCCGTGGCCCGGGAAGTGCTTGGCATTGGCCAGCACCTTCTCATCCTGCATGCCGCGCATGTAGGCCATCGCCTTGCGGGTTACGTTATACTTGTCCTCTCCAAAGGAGCGGAAGCCGATCACGGGGTTGTTGGCGTTGTTGTTGACGTCCACCACCGGCGCAAAGTTCACGTGTATGCCCAGGCGGCGGCACTGGCGGGCTATCTCGGCGCCCATCTCATAGATCAGCTGCTCATCCTCTATGCCACCCAGGGCCATCTGGTACGGGAACCGAATGGTGCTGTCGAGGCGCATGGCCAGGCCCCACTCCCCGTCGATGCTTACCATCAGCGGCACCTTGCTTTCGCTTTGGTAGCGGTTCGTCATGTGCGCCTGGCGCACCGGGCCGCCCTGGAAAAAGATCAGACCGCCTACTTTATACTTTGTTACCAGCTTGCTCACCGAGTCCACGTGCGCCTGGTCCTTGTTAGAGTATACCGGGATCATGATGAGCTGTGCGATGCGCTCCTCCGGTGTCAGGGTGTTGAACACAGAGTCCACCCAAGCCTGGTTCGCGTTCAGGAAAGGAGGATCAGTAGCCGGGTTAAAGGTTTTGGCGGCCGCTTTTTGGGTGGTGCTGCGGCGAGTCTTGGAAGTGCGCCTCTGCGCATCCGCATCTATCGCCCCAAAAAGGAACAGGGCAATGAGGGAGAGCAAAAGAAAAGATCTTTTTTTCAAAGCGATGAAAGATTAGTGATTAGCATGTATGAGGGTAAATTTAATTCTTTTATGAGAAAGGAGGTCTATGTTACCACAGATTCTTCCATATTGCTTTCTATATGTAAAAGAAAGTGCAAATTTTGCGTTTTATTTCATCAAGAACCTTTCCTTAATAACATCCAAACACTATATTTAAAGCTGAGTTCTACCTAGAGCTAAAACTGATTTAAGTAAAACAACAGCTTTTAAAAGTACACGCATACACTAACATTCACCTTCATGAGGAAACCTCTACTACAGTACCTCCTGACCCTTTTTTTGGCCACTTCTGCCGTATTAGCCCAGGCGCAACAGCAACCGCTGAAGCGTGAGTTCCGGGCTGTCTGGATCGCCACAGTGGCTAACATCGACTGGCCAGGGCAAAAGGGATTGTCGCCGGCAGTGCAGCAACAGGAGTTTAAGTACATTTTAGACGAGCACCAGAAAAACGGCATGAATGCCGTAATTGTGCAAGTTCGCCCTGCGGCCGACGCCTTGTATCGCAGCAACCTGGAACCCTGGTCGGAGTTTCTGACGGGCAAGCAAGGCTTGGCTATGAACCCACCCTACGACCCACTGCAGTTCATGCTCGAGGAGGCCCATAAACGGGGGATAGAGTTTCATGCCTGGTTTAACCCCTACCGCGCCACCTTCGACGCCAAAGCCGAGGTGACTCCAGACCACATCACCAAACGAAAGCCTGATTGGTTTGTAAAGTATGAGGGCAAGCTTTTGTTTAACCCGGGTATTCCGGAAGTGCGCGACTATATTACGAATGTGGTGATGGACGTGGTGAACCGCTACGACATAGACGGGGTGCATTTCGACGACTACTTCTATCCTTACCCTGTGCCTAAAGTCCCTTTCCCGGATGACCAGACGTATGCTGCTTACCAAGGGCTTTTCACAAACAAGAATGACTGGCGGCGCTATAACGTGGACGAGTTGATCAAGGGGATCTCAGATAGTATAAATGCCGTGAAGCCCTGGGTGAAGTTCGGTATCAGCCCCTTTGGCGTATGGAAAAACCTGGCCGACGGGCCCGACGGCTCCGACACCCGCGCCGGTGCCCCCAGTTACACCGCCCTGTATGCCGACACCCGTAAATGGATGCAGGTAGGCTGGATAGATTACCTCGTGCCGCAAGTGTACTGGCACATTGGCAACCCTGCTGCTGACTATAAAACCGTGCTGGAGTGGTGGGCGCAGAACTCATTCCAGCGCCACCTGTACGTAGGGCTGGGCGCCTATAAGGTGGCTACAGACCCAACCTATAAGGAGTGGCACGATCCGTCACAGTTGCCGCGCCAGCTGCAGCTTGCCCGAAACACGCCTAATGTGGGCGGCAGCGTCTTCTTCAGCTCCAGGTCAGTGATGAGCAACCCGAATAACCTGCAGGACTCGCTCCGCAGCTCTTACTATAAATACCCTGCCCTGCTGCCTGTGATGGAGTGGAAAAAAAGGGAGGAACTGGAGCCCCCCTTCTCCCTGAAAGTGCGCCAGACTGACAAGGGGGTGCGCCTGCACTGGCTGCACGACCAGGATGTGCGCTATTATGTTATTTACCGCTTCGAGAAAGAAAGCTTCTGGGAAACGCCTATCTGGAAACGAGACTTCTGGCAGAAGCGCAAATGGGAGCCGATAACCCCTGATTTAAGCAACCCGGCCCGCATTGTGGCAAAGGTTTTCGGCACCAGCACCACCTTTGTTGATGAGACTCCTCTGGAGAGCGGCAAGTATGTATATGTGGTAACCGCACTGGACCGCCAACAAAACGAGAGTGCCCCCTCACAGGCTGTTACGGTGAAGTATAAGTGGTAACCCAGCACCTAATGCAAACAAAAAGCCCCGGCTGCACCAGCCGGGGCTTTTTGTTTGCATTAGGTGCTGGAGCGGCGATCTCTAGTTTGCTAAAGTAGAAGAAAAGCGAAGGACAAAGGTGAGTAAGAAACCGACCACACACCCAAAAAAGAAGAGCCGCCCGGAAGGAGCGGCTCTTGCTATTCATGGCGTTATAACGGCTTATCTGTCTCTTATCAGAAGCGAGCTTACCGTTTTATCGGCAAAATCACCACGTATGATAAAAGTATAAACACGGCCGGCAATTGGTGAGAAGCTTGTAGATTTCGAAGTGGTAACCTCTCCCTCCGCATTCTCCGTCTTGTACTCTACCACGTAAGAACCTTGCGCATCAATGGCCACATACGGTGTATTGCCTTTTCGGGCCACGTCAGCGCCTACAGCTGTTCTTGTTTCAGGAGTTTCTGAAGTGGCTGTGCGAACTACCTCAACATCAACCCCTGACGGCGCATTTTTAGCTACGTTGACAAAACGGATATAGCTTTTAGAGTAGTTATTCTCCGGAAGGTCATCTTCCACTAAAAAAGCCTCGTAAGACTCTGCTTCCCCGATAAGGAAGGAAGTATAATGCTCCCCCTCGTTCAGAGTAACTGAAGCACTTGCCACCTCGCCTGCTGCAGCCGTTGCCGGGCTGATCGCTTGCAGCGTATGAGCACCAGAAGGCACGTTAGCATAACCATAGCTGGCTGGGAAAACAGGGTTACTGGCATAGCCTAGCCCCTGCACTTCACCTGCTGCGTTAGCGGCCAGAGCAGATATCTTGGTGTTGTCCAGGTAAAAATTAACAGCTGGAGCCGACGGTGCAGTATGAGCAAATTTTATGAAAGCCCCACTGTTCACTGGCTCGTTATGGTCCTCAATGGCGTTCTCTTCACAGGAACCCAGCATTAGGCCCGCTGCCAGCACAACAAAAGATTTATACAGTATATTCTTCATATAGATAAGTCTGATTATTACTTGCTAAACCACATTTCAACAGTATGGTAGTCCTGCTCCATACCACCTATTTTCTCTAAAGAAGCCACGTTCCACATGTACTCGGAGTTGTAGCGTGGGCGGAAGCGATACGCTGGCTTACCTTGGTTCAGGCCGAAAAGAGGATTAGGCAGTTCAAACCCTGCGAACACATTGTTTGCTGGGTTACTATCGATGGTACCGTCAGGATTGGCGATATAGTCGTATCTTCTCAGGTCAGACCACGTCTCGATAAAGCCCCAGCCCCACTGAGCGATGTACTTCTGCAGCATGATTTTCTGAAGCGTCAGCTCTGCCGCTGTTTTAGGCATCAGTTCTTCGCTAGCAAGATATTCAGCACGGCGCTCTTCGAAAACAGCTACTTCATCAACCTCTGTTGCAGCATCGTTTGTAACAAACGAGCGCACAAAGTCCATGTGAGCATTCACACCTTCAGTGTAAGCCTCCAACGCAGTACTCTGGTCGCCTTTGATATAAGCTGCCTCTGCCTTGATGAACTGCAGCTGTGCATAGGTCATCAGCGGGAAACGCGCGTTGTTACCAAACAGGTACTTGTTCGGGGTGGTGGCTGGCACCACATCAGAGGCAGTAGCCCAAAGGTTACGCGGACGCTCATTTGCCACCGTATACTCTGTAACACCAACACCTGGCGTTACACCGCGGTACTTGCCGTCGTTAGCAGGCGCCAGCATTACCGGAAGGCGAGGGTCTTTCAGGTGTTCGCCAGTAAACACTGGGTCTTCACCCTGCAAGGCCGGATCATTCAGCGCCGGGTTGGTGCCATCGAGCAGGCTCACGATAAACTTAGACTGGCGGTATGGGTTCAGGTTACCGCGACGTGGGCCAAAGAAGTTGGTATCCGTACTAACAGCGCCCTCAAAACGAACGGAAGCGTCGTCAGCGTTGCTTTGCAGTGCCTTGTTCACATACTCAATCACCTTGTCAGGATTGAATGATGACTTATTTGTCAGGCGGCTCTCGTTGATAGCCAACAAGCCATAGGCAAAGCGCAGCCACTTCTCACGGTCGCCGTTGTAGATCAGATCGCCTTGCGCCAGTGTAGAGCTGCCAACTTTACCGTCCGTGCGCTCCAGATTCTCGATCGCCAGCATGGTAAGGCGTCTTACTTCCTCGTACACATACTCTTGGGAGTCATAATCGAAGGTCGTGCGGCCCGGCTCAAATGCCTGCTTCACGATAATCTCTCCATGGTAATCCGTCAGCAACTGCCATCCGAACGCACGCAACACGTAGCCCACACCAACAAAGTCCCAACGCTCTTCTTCCTTAGCCTTGCTGATCATGTCCGTCAGGTTCTCGCCCATGGTCCAGTACACGGAGCGCCACAACTGGCCGGCAGCATCGCTACCCGATACATAACCGTGGCGGTCCCATGTGTTATCCACGTCACGCCAGTTCCAGTTCTGGATATAGCGGCCCAGGTAACGGGCATCGAACTGAATACCCAAGGCAAGCTCAGACTGAATGGCTGGCAGGTAAAACTGCGGTGCCACCACCTGGTCGGGCCCATTCGGGTTTGTGTTCACATCTAGGTAGCTGTCACAGCTTGTGGTAGCCAGTGTGCCCACTGCAAACAGAGAGGCACACACTATCTTTTTAAAGTAATTATATTTCGTTCTCATGATAAATCTTTGTTAGAAGCCTAATCTCACACCAAAGTTCACACCGATAGGCATCGGGAAGTTACCGTAGTCGAAGCCAACGCCACCGCTACCACCAACTGCCGCAGAGTTACCGTTAACCACAGGGTCTAGGCCAGAGTAGTTAGTGATGATAAACAGGTCAGTGGCTGTCACGAACACGCTACCGGATTTGATGAACTTGGCACGGCTCAGCAGGTTTGAGTCGAAGTTATAGTTCAGGGTCACGTCACGAAGGCGCATCCAGTTGATATCCTTCTCGATGAAGTCAACCTCTGGCAGGCCGTAAGAAGTAGACCAGAAGTTCGCGTCACGGGATGGGTCTATCACCTTTGTGTTAGGCGTTGGATTAGCTGAGTTTTCGTTTCCGTCTTTCAGCACACCCTCGTACACCACTGGGTTTTCACGGTCCATTGTTCTCATGCTCAGACCACGCGCCGTAAGGAAGTGTTCTGTACCGTTATAGATATCGCCACCTTTTCTGAAATCGAGCAGGAAGCTCAGCGACAGGTTTTTGTAAGCGAAGCTGTTTGTCAGGCCTACAGTAAAGTCTGGCTGTCTGTCACCTACCACTACCCACTCAGTAAGGTCACGAAGCGGATAACCTGTGTTCGGGTCGATCAGCAGCTGACCAGCCTCGTTGCGCTGGTAGTCGAAACCGGTAAGCGTAGTAAGCGGACCATTGATCACAGAACCGTTACGCACGTTGCCGTACAACCAAGTGTCTGACATATAAAACTCATTTACACCTGTTGGCAACGATATCAACTCACTCCACAGGTGCGTGAAGTTCGCCAACACATCCCAGGTAAAATTAGAGTTTGCAACTGGCGTAGCATTAAACTGCATCTCAATGCCCTCTGTTCTCATTTTACCGGCATTAAAGGCCTGCAGCACGAAGCCTGTTGCGTAGCTCAGACGCATGTCCTGTACAATCTGGTCTTCAGAAAGTTTGTTGAAGTAAGTCGCGTCAATACCAATTCGGTTATTGAAGAACTTCAGTTCAGTACCAAACTCGTAAGAAGTCGTCATCTCTGGGCGCAGGTTCGGGCTTGGGCCTGTGAAGCCATATCCGAATCCACCACCTGTTGTGCCTTTAGGCTCCAGGAAAGCACGGATGCTGTAAGGGTTAGCGTCTTTACCTACTTGGGCCCATGAGCCACGCAACTTACCATAGCTCAACACATTGCTGATACCGCGAAGAGGCTCCAGCTCAGTGAAGATAAAGCTACCACCTATCGATGGGTAGAAGAATGATCTGTTCTCCAGCGGCAGAGTAGAGCTCCAGTCGTTACGGCCGGTCAGCGTCAGGAAGAAGATGTTGTCGTAATCCAAGGTCAGGTTACCGAAAACACCGATACGACGGCGCTCCGACAGACGGTTACGACCACGGTGTGTGGTATTGTCGGTGTTCTCGATAGAGAAAAGTCCCGGGGCCAGGAAGCGTTCACCGGTTACGGCTTGCGTATAAGTTTCCTGCGAGTACACCGCACTACCCACCTTCAGGTTCGTGTTCAGCTTGCTGCCGAAGAAAGAGCGGTCAACCTCACCGTAGTACTGCAGGTTAAAGTTGCCGTTGTTATCCAGCGATTGGTCAAAAATACCACCACGAGAGAAGCCGTAAGCCGACTCTGGGTGACGCACCATGGTTATTTTGCCAGATGAGTAGTCAAAACCGGCATTACCTACAAAGCGCAGCCACTCCAACGGCTCGATCATCAACCGGGCATTAGTGATGTAACGGTTGTTGATGTTATTGATCGTGTTCTTGTTAACGTTGAAGAACGGGTTCTCAATCTCGTTGTCACCGGTAGAGTAGAATCTACGCTCGCCGTTTGGCGTCAAGTATACGCTGGCATCATCAGTTCCCGGCCATGTCAGCAAACCCAGCAGCGGACCACCGGCACCCTTGAAGGCAGAGTTGTTGTCTGTATTGGTGTAAGAGAACGTCAGGTCAGCTGAGATATACTTGTTCATCTCTGCTGTTACCGCAGAAGTGAGGTTAAACTTTGTCAGGTCTGTGCCTGGCACAAAGCCTTCCTGGTCCGTGTATCCTGCTGAAATACGGTAAGTGGCTTTCTCAGATCCACCGCTCAAAGAGAGGTTGTGCTTTTGCGTGAAGCCATTCTGGAAGAAGTTGTCGATGTTGTCGTAGAACTGGGTTCCTTCCGGATAGCGTCCACCAAAGTATGAAGTAGCCTCACCAGAAGGGTCCGTTACGCCATTATCGCCACGGTCGTAAACATGCTGTACTTCAGGGAACTTGTTGATGCGCTCTAATCTGAAGCTGTTGTTATAGTCGATGCGCGGCGCACCAGACTTACCTCTTTTGGTAGTGATCACCACAGCACCTGATGCTGCGTCGATACCGTATAGCGCCGAGGCCTCTGGTCCTTTCAGGATCGTGATGCTCTCGATATCTTCAGGGTTGATGTCGGCCGCACGGTTTGTGAAGTCAGTTGACCTGTTGTTCAGAGAGGTAGCGGAGTTAGCGGTAGAAGCAAAAGCAGAAGTGTTGAATGTGCTGTTGCTGATTGGCAAACCATCTACTACGAAGAGCGGCTGGTTGCTACCGCTAAGGGAGGATACACCGCGGATCATGATAGAGGTAGAGGCACCCGGCATACCAGAGGTAGTGTTCACATCCACACCAGCCACACGACCGGCAAGGCCGTTTACAAAGTTCTCGCGCTGCGTCTGGGCAATAGTGGCACCCTTCACCTCGGTTACCGCGTAACCAAGCGCTTTCTTCTCCTGCTTGATACCAAGAGCGGTTACAACCACCTCATCCAGCGTTTCAGTGTCTGTTTGCAGCGCAACGTCGATTGTGCTTGCATTGCCTACCGTACGTTCCGTAGGCTTCATACCAATAAAGGAGAACACCAGCACATCGGTAGACTCCACATTATTGATAGTATAACGGCCACTCGCATCGGTAACTGAACCGCGCGACTTACCTTTTACTGTAACAGACACACCAGGGAGTTCTATTTTATCCTCCGCCGATGTTACTGTTCCACTTACTGTCTTGCCTTGGGCAAAACCTTGTGCATGTAGCAGGAGCATGCAAAGCCCCCACAAAATACATCGTAAATAGTTTTTCATGTTTATGATAGGTTGATATTAGGGGGTGAAGATATATAATATTTTATATTCCATACTAATATTTAAGCGTATTTATCGCACTTACATCGATTTTTCTACCTGCCGATGAGTATGTCATCACATTTGCACGATTTCCTAGTTAACACCCTAAATTAGTTAGTTTTTAGCCCTGTCAGCTGTCAAGCCCCATTACTTCAGTATATCACAACCTAGCCCCTAAATTGTCCACAACACCAGGTAAACAAGCACTCACTTACCCAAGCTATATAAATATAATACAATTACCAACATGTCTCTAAACCTGCCTCCACAAACGTTTGCGCATTCAGCAGCAACTAACGCAGAAAGAAATTATGCAATTACAAACAGCTAAAAACTATGTTTAAACGAAGGTTAAAAGAAAATAATTAAGCCGATTGCAAAAGCGATTCGAAACGAAACATAGCTTTGGGCAGAAAAAAGCTAAATGAAAGCACCAGCGAAAGGCAGAGAAAATAACATTCTACAGTAGCCAAAAGTCATGTACACCAACAGCGTGCGATAAAAATGTATCGCCAGTACCACTGCCTACTGTTCCGGTTAGTGATTTAGGGTCAGAAGGAATCGTTAGACTGCCGATATTGAGTTATCACGCCCTAGACCTCTGCCACCTCAAATCGGGTAGTGCGGGCGGGACAGACTTGTCCTTAGCCGTATTTGCAAAACGAAGCTATCTCGCTGAGAGACGGCTTACCTCCAGCGCTACGCCTGCCAGGATGCCAGACACAAGACCTCGTGAGATTTTTTTGAAGAAAATAAAATGGGCAAACCGGCACCAAGCCTACGCAGCTCGCGACCAGAGCAGCATGCTTGATTTCCGCAAAGGAGGTTATACTTTGCCGGATACCCAGACTAAGCTAGTAGCACCTTGTCCGGTAACATGCACTTATATTTTACCGTGAGAACCTCCGCTCCTGATTTAGCTACTTGCTGCTGCATGCGCTCGTAATGGGACCCTTTCCAGTACACACGCCTGCAGGAGGGGCAGCGGTAAAACTCGTGGAAAAACTCCTTCGTTTTGGGCGGCAGCTCGTGCAGCACCTCATCCTTTGCCACCTCCTGCACCGGCACGTTGCAGGCCAGGCACAGCGCAAATGGGCGAAAACTATCTTGGGGCTGATACCGATGTATTACCTCCTCCAGCTGCTCCTGTGTGTGCTGCGACCGCAGCCAATAGCCCCAGGCAATGTTCTTTTGCTTCAGCAGCCCGATGTCGCGGGTCAGCACCACCCGCTGTTCTTCAGCGGCGATGCGGGCAATGTCTGCGTCGGAAAAGTCGGTTTGATAGCGGGTATCGAGACCCAGCATGCGCATGCTTTTCGCCAGCGTGCCCAGGTGCACGTCCAGGATGAAGCGGTGCGGCGGCGGGTTGTTTTCTTCAAAGGTGTAGCCGGTAGGCCAGCTTCTTCCCCGCTCCACCGGGAACACTTCCACCACGTCATCAGGCAGTAGCAAGTATGAAAAGGTAACTGGCTTGTTGTTTACCAGCACCACATCCACCTCCGGGTGCGGCACACCCATGGCTTCCATGGCATCTTTAACGGCAGGATTACCCCGAAAAGAATAGCGTACAGACTGCCCCTTTCTGTGCTTGGGCAAAAAATCGTTCAGGGCCCCATGAAACTGAAAGGTGGCAATCTGCTCTGGCTGCATGTTCATACTAGGGTTTACGGCAGGCTGGGCTTTGGTAGTTAACTACTGGTAGATTGGTATTCGCTCACGAACAACAATCATTGAACAACCAATAGCGGTTAGTTAGCTAAACAGCTTCGGCAACTGCTGCCATAACGTATAACCGCCGAGGTAAGCCATTACCAGCACCACCAGCACCCCAAAAACGGTGAGCAGCGGCGGGTGGCGGTACTCCCCGATAATAGCGGGCTTGTAAGCCGCAAAAAGTATAACGGCCAGCGTGAGCGGCAGGATGAGCCCGTTTAAGGCGCCGGCAAGTATAAGCAGGCGCACCGGCTGGCCAATAGTAACGAAAACGGCGGTGGACACAAGTATAAACCCGATGATCACCCAGTTCTCATACTTGCGGATAGTGGCGCTGAAGGACTTTAGGAAAGAGACCGATGTGTAAGCCGAACCTATCACCGAGGTGACTGCCGCCGAGAGCATCACCACCCCGAAAAGCTTATAGCCTACCGCCCCTGCCGCCAGTTGGAAAACAGAGGCCGGCGGATTGGCCGCATCCAGCACCAGCCCTTTGCTCACCACCCCCAGCGCCGCCAGAAACAGAAATATGCGAATAACGGAGGCCACGGTTATGCCCGAGACGGCACTGGTGTTTACCTGACGAAGGGATTCCTTGCCCTTGATGCCGGCATCCAGCAGGCGGTGGCCGCCTGCAAACGTAATATAGCCGCCCACAGTGCCCCCTACCAGCGTCACGATCGCGAGCACGTCCACCTCATCAGGCACAAAGGTTTTCGCTACTGCCTCGCCCACCGGCGGTGCCGAGGTAATCGCCACGTACACGATCAAGAGGATCATCAGAAAGCCCATTACCTGCGCAAAGCGGTCCATCACCTTTCCCGCCTCCCGCACCAGGAACACCGCAATAGCCATGGCCGCGGCAAGTATAGCGCCCGTTTCCGGCGAGATGCCCAGCAGCACGTTAAAGCCGAGCCCGGCACCGCCCACATTGCCAATGTTAAAGGCCAGCCCGCCCAGCACGATCAGGAAAGAGATGAAAGCACCCAGCCCCGGCAGCACCAGGTTGGCGATGTCCTGCGCCCGCTGCTCCGACACCGCAATCACGCGCCATACATTCAGCTGCACCCCGATATCGAGTATGATTGAGACAAGTATGACAAAGCCAAAGCTGGCCGCCAGTTGCTGCGTGAATATGGTGGTCTGCGTCAGGAAGCCAGGCCCGACGGCAGAGGTCGCCATCAGGAAAGCTGCCCCGAGCAGCACACTCCGGTTCTTCTGTTTCATGTGTTGCTAAAAGGGGCTGAGAGGTGGATGCCTTCGGCGGAGAGGCGCTCGTGGATGAGCCTGGCGAAAGGCAAGGCATGCGGCCCGTCGCCGTGGATACAGACAGTATCGGCCTTTATACTTACCTCCGTCCCCTGCTGCGACCGCACCTTCCCTTCCTGCACCATGCGCAGCACCTGCTGCACCGCCTCATCCTGGTTGGTGATCAAGGCGTTTGGCTGGCGGCGGGGCGTGAGCGTGCCATCGGGCTGATAGGTGCGGTCGGCAAACACTTCGCTGGCTGTTCTCAGCCCACACTTCTCCCCTGCCTTTACCAGCTTGCTGCCCGCCAGTCCGAACAGTATAAGCTCTGCATCTACTTTAGAAACAGCCTCGGCAATGGCTTCGGCCAAAGCAGCATTAGTGGCGGCCATGTTATAGAGTGCCCCGTGCGGCTTTACGTGGTGTAGCCGTACTCCCTCGGCCCTGGCAAAGGCCTGCAAGGCCCCCACCTGGTACACTACCATATCATACACTTCCTCTGCCGATACGGCCATTTCTCTTCTTCCAAAGCCAGCCAGGTCGGGCAGGCCGGGGTGCGCGCCAATGGCTACGCGTTTCGCCAGGGCCAGCCGCACGGTCTTCTTCATCGTGGCAGGGTCGCCGGCATGGAAACCGCAGGCAATATTGGCAGAGCTCACATAGTTCAGAAGTTCGCTGTCGTGGCCCATGTGCCAGGCCCCGAAGCCCTCGCCCATGTCGCAGTTCAGGTCTACGGAAAGTTGACTCATACTTGGTTTAGCTTGTAAAGAATGGCCTGCTGCAGCGCAAGCAGGCTTTTTTCCTGTTGATAGTATAGTTGCTGCGCCTCCTCCAGCGTTACTTCCTGGAGTTGGATGACGCCGCCCGGCTGCACCTGCGCTAGTTTGGGCAGATCCGCTGTAATGACCTGTGCGATTCTGGGGTAGCCGCCGGTGGTCTGGCTATCGGCCATCAGGATGATCGGCTCGCCTTGCGGCGGCACCTGCACCGTGCCGAAGCTTACCGCCGTGGAGAGCAGTTCCCGCTCTTCCTCCAGCGCCAGCGTGGTGCCCTGCAGGCGGTAGCCCATCCGGTTAGACTGCGGCGTGCATTTATACTTTTGCTGCCAGATATAGTCGCGGCTGTTTTCCGCGAACCAGTTAAACTCCAGCCCAGGCATGGCGCGCAACAAAGGGTTGGGCTCATACTTTGGCAATAGCTCCGGCTCTGGCCACCAACTGGATTGGGTAAAGCTCTCCTCTTTTTTAGCATGCAGGAGCAATTCGCTAAAGAGTAGCTGGGCTGTCTCGGGTGCTACCTCAAAGCTAAGACTATCCCCCTTCTGCAAGGCCCGCCCTTGTAGGCCGCCTATCCCTGCCTGCAGGTAGGTGGAGCGGCTACCCATTACCACCGGCACATGGATGCCCCCGGCCACAGCCAAATAAGAATAGTTGCCGTCTATGGGTCTGCCGAACCGAAGGATGCTTCCGGCTTTCACCAGTGTCGGCCGCCACAGGTGCACGGGCATCTCATTTATACTAGCCGATAAATCAGCGCCCCCGAGCGCAACAACTGTATCCTGCTCAAACAAAAGCTCCGGCCCCTGCATGGTGATCTCCAGCCCCGCTGCGTTCTCACTGTTACCAACCAACAGGTTGGCGATGCGCAGGGCCAGCTTATCCATTGCGCCACCCACTACTACCCCCTGTTGTTGGTAGCCATAGCGGCCAAAATCCTGCACTGTAGTAAGCAGGCCCGACTTCAGTACCTTGATGCTCATACCTGCCCCTCCTTCCTTTCCAGGTACTCGGCTTCCGTTATCGGCACAAAGCGCACTTTGTCCCCTGCCAGCAGCAGGCTTGGTACCTGGCGTGCTGGGTTAAAAAGCTGCAACGGCGTGCGCCCGATAAGTTGCCAACCACCGGGCGTGCTGATAGAGTACACGCCTGTCTGGACGCCTGCAATGCCCACGCTGCCGGCAGGAATGCTGGTCCTCGGGTTAGCCTTACGTGGCGATGCAAGGCGCTTATCCATGCCTCCTAAATAGGGAAAGCCCGGGGCAAAGCCAATCATATACACATGGTATGTACCGGCGCTATGGATACGGATGACTTCATCCTCAGGAAGTCCAGAATGCGCCGCCACCTCCTGCAGGTCGGGGCCGTAAGCACCTCCATACACCACAGGAATCTCCACCGTTCGCGCTGGAGCGGGTGCTGCTACTGCAGCCTGTTCCACCAGTATCTCCAGTTGCCGCACCACCTCGCTGTAGGCATCTACCTTGGCTTGCTGACTTAAAACCCAGGGATCATAGTATACGGTGAGCGTGGTGAAGGCCGGCACAAACTCCACTAGGCCCGGAAATGGCTGCTGCTCCAGCGCCTGCGCTACCGCACGTATGCGGTGGTGTACCTTTAGATTGATCTCCTCGCCGAACTGCAGCACCACGGCGCTGTCGCCGAGGGGGCACAGGAGGAGCGGTGGGTTTTGCGTGATGTCGGGCATACGGTTTCTATACTTGCTCCTGCGGCCCCGGGTTCAGGTAGAGGTCTCTGTTGCGGAACGGTACCAGGGCCAGCACCACCGCCTGCTCGTACAACTCGCGCCGGTCTACCACGTTATGCGTTAAAATGCCGATCGCCCCGCCTTTCTGCTTGGAGTTGGAGTGGCTGAAGATACGATCGTTGGCCTCGCCAAGCTCTACCCCCTGCTCCACCAGCTTCCGCACTTTCTGGGGCAGGAAAAACGTGCCGGATCGTGCTTTGCCCGTCTGCTCCCTGTCCTGTACCACCACCCAGGCGAAGGTGGCCAAATCACCCCCGATCACCTCCACGCCGCCTTCCAGACCAACCCAGAAATCCGCATCTGGCTGCAGCGCTTTCGCGTTGGCTACACGGTTCAGCGCTCCCTGCAGCGTTTCCTGCTCCGTCATGGGCTGGTCGGCCACGCCGGAAGGCACACTCGCCGGCTCCGGCACAAACTCCGCCTCCGGGAACATCCGCTGCAATCCGTCCAAGGCCGCGTTGATCTTCACAGGGTTTTTCGAGGCGATAACTACCTTGTATGTTCTGTGTTCCATAGTCTTCTTAAAGTATGAGCTTGGGATATCATTACTCCCTTAATCCCTCCAAGGAGGGGCGTTTATACTTCTCCTTTTTACTTTTCTACCTCCAAAGACGCAAAGTATGGCACCTCTACGACTCTCTAACTTTTATAAGTATATTTGAAAAGTATGAAAAAGAGAAACAGAAACCTACTCCTGGCAGGCATCGCTTTGCTCAGCACGGGCTCCTTGGCCTCCTGCAGCAACACTATTCCTGCCTCAGAGCCTATACCCGTAGAAACAGGCGTATCCAAAGAATTGGCCGATTATCGCAAGCAGGTGCTCAGCCGTATCGCCTACGATATCTCCCTGCAGATCCCGGAGCAGAAGCAGCAGCCCATCCTTGGCTCCGAGACTATTACTTTCCGCCTCTCCGACAACAGCCGTCCCCTGCAACTCGATTTCAAGGAGGCGCCCGACCACCTGAAACAAGTATGGTTGAACGGCAAGCAGTTGGAGGCGAAGCTGGAGAGCGAGCACATCCTCCTGCCGGCTGAAGATCTTAAAATTGGGGAGAATGAGATAAAGGTCGAGTTTATTGCCGGGGACTTGTCGTTGAACCGGAACGAGGAATACCTGTATACCTTGCTGGTGCCCGACCGCGCCCGCACCGTGCTGCCCGTGTTTGACCAGCCTAACCTGAAAGCCACCTTCAAGCTTAGTTTAACACTTCCCAAAGATTGGAACGCGCTGGCTAACGGCGCTCTAGTTGATTCTACTCTTACCGAAAACAGCAAGCGCTATACGTTCGCCACTTCCGACACGATCCCGACTTACCTCTTTTCGTTTGCGGCAGGTAAGTTCAAACACCTGCAGCGCGACATGAAGGGCACCGCCATGCACTTCTACCACCGCGAAACCGATGAGGCCAAAATCAGGGAAAGTATAGACCCGATCTTCCAGCTACATAGCGACGCGTTGGTTTTCCTGGAGGACTATACCCAAATCCCCTACCCGTTCCAGAAGTTCGATTTCGTGGCGATCCCCGATTTCCAGTATGGCGGCATGGAGCACGTGGGCGCGATCCAATACAAAGCCTCCACCCTGTTTCTGGATGAGACGGCAACGAAGGATGAGAAGATCGCCCGCTCCAACCTCATCGCGCACGAAACGGCCCACATGTGGTTCGGCGACCTGGTAACGATGCAGTGGTTCGATGACGTGTGGATGAAGGAGGTGTTCGCCAATTTTATGGCCGATAAGGTAACGCAGGTGGCACTGGAGAACACCAACTATGACATGAAGTTTTTGGTAGACCACTTCCCCGCCGCCTACAGCATCGACCGTACTTCCGGAGCTAACCCTATCCGCCAGCCGCTCGACAACCTGCAAGACGCCGGCTCGCTCTACGGGGGCATCATCTACCACAAAGCCCCCATTATGATGCGCCAGCTGGAGCGCCTGATGGGTGAGGATGAACTGCGCAAAGGGCTGCAGGAATACCTGAAAACCTACGCCTTTCAAAACGCCACCTGGCCCGAGCTTATTAAAATACTGGATGCCCGTACTCCTACCGACCTGCAACAGTGGAACCAGGTCTGGGTAAACGAGCCGGGGCGGCCTGTTTTCACGCATGAACTGAAAACACGCAACGGCAAAATCGAGCAGCTGCGCGTGTCGCAGAAAGGTGAGGATGGCTCTGACAGGGTATGGCCGCAGTTCTTTGAGATAGCGCTGGTGTACCCGGACCGGATGGAAGAGCTAACCGTGGATATGACAAACAAAGAGGTAGTGGTAGCCGGAGCCGCAGGCAAGGAAGTACCGCAGTTCATCCTTTTCAACTCCACGGGGCAGGGCTACGGCGTGTTTCCGGTGGACGAGGCAATGCTGCAACGGCTGTATACTTTGCAGGACCCTGTGCAGCGCGCGTCGGCCTACATCAACCTCTACGAAAACATGCTGAATGGCCGCAGCCTCTCGCCCGAGCAACTCCTCAGTTTCTACCAAAAAGGCCTGACCCAGGAGCAGGAGGAGCTGAACATTAAGCTGCTCACCGGGCAGCTAAGCGATCTGTACTGGGTTTTCCTTTCGCCGGCACAACGCCAGCAACAGGCGGCGCAGCTGGAGCAGCATGTGTGGCAGGCGCTGCAGCAACATAATGCACCTAACGTGAAAAAGCTGCTCTTCAAGACTTTCCAAAGTATAGCCTCCTCCAAAGAAGCGCAGGACAGGCTGTACCAGGTATGGCAAAAGCAGGAGCCGCCAACCGGTGTAAAGCTAAATGAGGATGATTATACTTCGCTGGCACTTGCCCTGGCCGTGCGCGACTACCCCGACCAAAGTATACTGCAGCAGCAACTGACCCGCATCCAGAACCCGGACCGCAAAAGACGACTGGAGTTCCTGATGCCGGCGCTCTCATCGGATGTGCAGGTGCGGGATGCGTTTTTTGCCTCACTCAAAGATGCCGAGAACCGGGAGAAAGAGGCGTGGGTAGCCTCAGCCTTGGGCTACCTGCACCACCCGCTGCGCGCAGAAACCTCTGAGAAGTACCTGCCGCAGAGCCTGGAACTGTTGGCCGAAATCCAACGCACCGGTGATATTTTCTTCCCCTTCAACTGGCTTCGGTCAACCTTTGGCTCTTACCAAACGGCAACAGCCGCGGCAGTGGTGCGTGAGTTCCTGGAGGCTAATCCTGATTACAACCCCAAGCTGAAGGCGAAGATCCTACAGGCCGCAGATGACTTATACCGGGCGGAGAAGCTGGTAAGGCAGTAGGGAGTTAGCCTACCCGAGCAAGTATAAAAACCAAAAAAGCGGAGGACCAGGTGTGGCCTCCGCTTTTTCGTTAAAGTATAAAGCTGGTTATTTTTTGATCAGCCTTACCGTTTGTGTGGTATGCTGGCTAACAACTTTCAGGTAGTACGTACCTGCTGCTAACTGATTTTCACTAAGGTCTAGCCTCAGGCTGCCGTTGCTGGTGCGGGCGTTGGTGCTGTACAGGCTGTTGCCTACTTTATCATACAGCACCACCTGTATTTCCTCATCGGTCTCACCACCAAGCGATATGTTTACAATGTGCTCGGCAGGGTTTGGATATACCACCAGCCTGGCTGCTGCAGGAGCTGTTTGTACAGGCTCTTCTGTTTCGCAGGAAGTGCTCACGCCACAGCTGCCAAGGGTAGCCCCGCGCATCAGGAAGCTTTCTACCGTATGAACAGGCACACACAGCTTCTGCGCTTTTTTGCCGGACAGGTTATAGCATAGCGCTACCTTTTCTACTCCCGCGCCGGTGGTGCAGCTCACGTTCACCACACACACCTGCACGGTATCCGTTGTGGTACGGCCTTTGGCATCGGTTACTGTAACCGTGTAAGTGGTGCTCACCTCCGGGCAAACTTGTATGCTTTGCCCAACTTCGCCGGTGCTCCAGGTATACGTGTACGCTCCAGAGCCTCCTGTGGCGGCACCAGCGGTTAAGGTAGCGCAGGCCTGTGGCGCGTAACCAAAGTATACCGTCTGCGCATCCCCGGCGTCTACCACAAGGGGTGCCGCCAACTCAAAGCGAGCCAGTACCGGTAAGTGGTCGGAAGTAGTGCTGCCATAGTTAGCAATGTAAGCGAAGGGGATCACCAGTGTTTCCGAACCCGGAAGATATTCTTCAAACAGCTCGTTACTGATGGTGATATGATCAATCACGTTGTCCTGCGTGATGTAGGAGCGCATGCCGGCTTCGCTCAGGCTAAGCGTCAGCACGTCATAGTCCTGCGCCTGCACAAATTGCTGGTAAATAGTCGCCCCGCTGCCAATGGAAGCATCCACATCATCGTTGTAATCTCCCAGCAAGATGAGGTTTGCGTTCGGGTAATACTGGTCCAGCGTGTCTTTCAGCGCCTGCACATCATACGCACGGCGGGCCAGGTCTCCGGCAGAAGAACCGGATTTCGCATGGATGTTGATGAGCTGGATGCGCTCCGTCGCCCCTTCTATGGTGGCATCCACGGTAACCATGTACGGCAACCTGCCGCTGGACCAGAACGAAGACGCGCTGCCGGATGGGTAATCGTTCAACAGGTCTGTCGCTCCTGCACGAGCGGCATCATACAACTCTTCGAAAATCACGCGGTCCTCTACCAGCGTTATCACTTCCGTATTATAGATGAAACACAGCTTCTGCGCCGGGAAGTTAGGGTCTTCACCGTTGAAGGAGTAAGAGTAGCGATCGGAGCAAACAACGGCGTAGCCGGGCAGCATGGCTACCAGTTTCTGCAGCTGCTCCTCGCTAGAGATCTCCTGCACGGCGATCACATCGGCACGCACACTGGCAATCAGGCTGGCGGCATTTTCCAGCTGCAGTTGGTCATTATTAGGGCCATAGTCCTTCTGCGTCGCCCCGAAGAACTCCATGTTCCAGCTCATCACGTCCAGTGTCTTGGCAATGGAGATATCGCTGCCTGCAGGCTCATAGGCCGTTGTGCCCGGCAAATCGTCCTGGAAGCGCGGCAACAGCTGCAGGCTTCCTCTAAAGCTGCTCAGGACGCCTGTAACAGTTACAGGCTCCTGTGGCTTCAGGCGACCTACCAGCTCCTGCACATCCGCATCGATGCGCAAGGCTACTGTGCCGGTGCCGTCGGTGATGCTGTAGTTGGCATCCGGGAACAACAGCCCCCGGGCATCCTCAAACGTAACGTTTGGTATGGAAACAAGCATCCCCTCGAGCTGGCTTAGCTCTGCCACCGTTACCACTGCTGGTACCAACGGCTGGGTGGCAGGTCCGAAGCTCTCCAGCGCCGTCACATCCACCAATTCCGGCATGTTATTAAACAGCTCAACCGTAGCAGTGATCTGGATGGAATCGCCAATGGCAAACGCGTCAGCAGCATGCACCTGCTGGTCAAAAACGGCAATGCCACCGGTCTCGTCCTGCAGATAGGCCGGGCCGCCAAACTGATCGGTAGCGGTAAGCACCCCGGAAACTGTAACCACGGTGCCAACCGGCATGCTGCGGGCCTCGGCAATGCTTCCCTCCTTCGGCTCCTCTGGCTCCGGCTCGTTAGTTTCGCCGCCAAAGCTTTGGCCCCTATTCACGGCATTGTACGTGCCGGCGATAGGTCCGCTCCAGGTAAAGTCAGCATAACTGGTACCGGTTCCGGTCAATTGCAGTGAGAAATTAACCGGCGTTGAGGAGCTCTCCGCCACGCCGATGTCTTCGCTCGTCATGCCTGCGGCAGGCCCGGCTGTAGCCGTCATAGCGCCTTCGTAGCTCAGGAACTGCACTACTTCCCCGTCCGGGTTTACCAACGCGATGCCGTCCGGTGCTCCATTTTGCAAACCGTTGATCGGGAAGAACAAAGTGCCGTACCCATTGTCCTGGTTCGGAAGCGTGCCGCTCAGGCTCAGGGTAGTATAAGCACCGCCTCCGTTGCCATTGTAGGCAACAAGCTGCCAGCCATTTAAGTCTGCACCGGCGTTACCAGCTACTTCTACTCCCTCGTTCACATCCGTACCGTCATTGTCATAGTGGATCTCGTTGATGAACACCACATCCTGCAAGGGCAGGAAAGTCTGCCCGTTGTTCACGGCACCATACGTGGAGGCGCTGCTGGCAGCCCAGGTAAAGGCCTTATAAGCTGAGCCTGCACCAGTCAGCTGCAGCGAAAAGCCCGCTGGCTCAGAACCTGTTTGCGTCACCCCAATGTCTGTGCTCGCCATACCATCGGCTGGTCCGCCTATAGCTGTGAACGTTCCTTCGTAGCTCAGGAACTGTACTACCTTGCCTTCGGCATCTACCAAGGCGATACCGTCCGGTGAGCCGTTCTGCAGGCCCGTTATCGGGAAGAACACGGTGCCGAAGCCTGCTTGCTGTGCAGGTATCGTTCCGCTAAGGTTCGTGGTCGAATAGCTGGCGCCGTTGTTGCCGTTATAGCCGATCAGTTGCCAGCCGCTCAGGTCCGTGCCGGCCAAACCGGCCACTTCTACGCCTTCCCCTGCGTCAGCACCTGCGTTGTCGTAATGGATCTCGTTGATGAATACAATGGTGGAAGATGGCTGCGGTTCTGGTTCCGGCTCAGGCAACGGTTCGCCGCCCAGCGGAAGGACTTGATTGAAGTTTATACTTCCGAAGGTACTTTCTGCGGCAGCCTCCCAGGTGAAATCAGTATAGTCCTTACCAGCGCCTGCCAGCTGAAGGGAGAAATTGTCAGGCGCTGTGCCATCCTCGCTTACTCCGATATCTTGGCTCGTCATGCCGTCCGCAGGTCCGCCGATGGCAGTCATCGTGCCTTCGTAGCTCAGGAACTGCACCACCTGGCCAGCGGCATTCACTAGCGCCACACCATCAGGCGCGCCGTTCTGAATACCGTTGCTGGGATAGTTTACCACCAGGAAACCGTGGTAATTCGCCCCGTCGCTGGGAATACTGCCCGACAGGGTTTTTGTGTTGTAAACGCCGCCGTTGCCGCCGTTGTACAGTACCAGGCTCCAACCGGTGAGGTCGGTACCGGCCGGCCCCAGGATCTCTATGGCCTCGTTTACATCAGTACTGGCGTTGTCGTAGTGGATTTCGTTGATAAAGACGCTTTGTGCGGTGGCCACTGTGGAAGAACAAAGGCAGACCAGCAGCAGCAAAAGCTGTAACTTCCGTAAAAATTTACTCATGCGATAGGTTTTTATGGGTAAGTGAATACTAGAAAACAAGGTTCTTGCACTATAGCCCCACTCCCAACCGCTCTTAGTTGCTGCTATAGCTTATCGGAGTACAAATGTACTATATATCACTATATTAGTTTCAGCTAATACATTTCCTTTTTGTTACATCTGCTCCCACCTCACGTAAACCGCGGTGGGATGCAAATAAAAAGCCCCACCGTTTCCGGAGGGGCTTCTCTTTGATTTATACTTTTACCGAGTAGGTTATACCAGGATTCTCACCGGGTTCTCCAGCAGGTTCTTAAACGTCTGCAGGAAGGCTGAGCCTACCGCGCCGTCCACCACGCGATGGTCGCAAGACAGGGTCACTTTCATCACGTTGCCGATCTGGATGTTGCCGTTCTTCACAACCGGTGTCTGCTTGATGCCTCCCACAGCCATGATGCAGGCATCCGGCGGGTTGATGATGGCTGTGAATTCTTCGATGCCGAACATGCCCAGGTTGGAGATGGTGAAGGTGTTGCCTTCCCACTCCGATGGCTGCAGCTTTTTGTTTTTCGCTTTGCCGCCCAGTTCCTTCACCTCTGCCGAGATAGCAGAAAGCGATTTGTAATCAGCATTACGCACCACCGGTACCAGCAGGCCTTCCTCTACCGCCACGGCCACACCAATGTTGATGTGCTTGTTGTAGCGGATCTTATCGCCCAGCCAGGATGAGTTCACCGCAGGGTGCTGACGAAGCGCAGCGGCGGCGGCTTTGATCACCAGGTCGTTGAACGACACTTTTACCGGGGATACTTCATTTATACTTGCACGCGCCTCAATGGCCTTGTCCATGTCAATTTCCATGGTCAGGTAGAAGTGCGGCGCAGTGAACTTGCTCTCCGCCAGGCGGCGCGCAATCACCTTACGCATCTGCGACACGCTCACCTCCTCGTAAGACTCTGCAGGGGCTCCCGGGATAGCTGCCGGAGCAGGCGCGGCGGCAGTCTGTGGTGCGGCGGCTTTCTGCGGCGCGGCAGACGGCGTGAAGTTCTCCACGTCGCGCAGCACGATACGGCCACCCTCGCCAGAGCCTTTTATCTGAGAAAGAATGAAGCCTTTCTCCTTGGCTACCCGTTTGGCCAGCGGCGAAGCCTTGATGCGGCCGTTCTCGGAAGAACCAGCTGAGGTTTGCTCAGCTGCCTCCGGTCCCGGAACATTTGTTTCCTGTACTTTATCAGAAGTGGCGGCATCTACGCCAGCCTCCACAGCCTCATCCGTCTGGGCGTTCTCCTGACGGTCTTCTCTGTTAGAAGAAACAGCGTTCAGAAGCGCTTTGTAGTCAGCACCCTCCTCGCCAATGATCGCGATGATGGCATCTACAGCCACGGCTTCGCCCTCTTTTACGCCAAGATACAGCAGGGTTCCATCTTCGTAAGACTCCAGCTCCATGGTCGCCTTGTCGGTCTCCACCTCGGCCAGCACATCACCGGATTTCACTTTATCACCTTCTTTTTTCAGCCAGCTAACCAGAACCCCTTCGGTCATGGTGTCGCTCATCTTCGGCATGCGGATAACAGAAGCCTTGATGTTGCTCGTATCGGCTACCTTGGCAGGCGCCTCCTCTTTGGCAGCGGCAGGCTTGGTTTCTTCTTTCTTCGGCTCTGGCTTCTCCTCTTTCTTTTCTGCCTTAGCAGCCGGAGCGCCACCGCCCTTTACCTCGCTCAGCAGGCCAGAGATATCCTCGCCTTCTTTGCCAATGATGGCGATCACGGCATCCACTGGTACGGCATCGCCCTTTTTAGGCCCGATGTACAGCAGGGTTCCGTCTTCGTAAGACTCCAGTTCCATGGTCGCCTTGTCGGTCTCCACTTCAGCCAGGATATCGCCGGCGCTTACCTTGTCGCCTTCTTTTTTCAACCAAGATGCAATCACCCCCTCCGTCATCGTGTCGCTCATCTTGGGCATTTTTATAACTTCAGCCATAAATTTCGTGTTGTTTATTCGCCCAATAGGTCTTGTATTATCCGCCCAAAATTAGATTTAAAAATATTTTATTCAAACTATGTAGGCACACAAATCGCGGCACGGCCCACTCTATTTTACCAGGGGCTATGCTTTTGTGCTCACTCAGGTTCGAAAAGCAAGTTACACAAACAAGCGTAATTTCTAAAGCTCCAGCCAATTACTTCTGTGTTATACTTTCGATGGGCTACTGCAGGTGGGCCACGTCGCAGTATTTTTTAACGGCAAACATGCTGCCGGTAAAGTCGAGCTGGTACAGGCAAAGGTTGCGGTGCCTGAACTCATCCATGCAGCGCAAAGGGTAGCGCAGCAGCTGGCAGAGAAGTATGCGCATAGCCCGCCCATGCATGCAGATCAGGATGGTTTCCTCCTCCGGCCGGCTTAGCATCAGGTCGATGAAAGGCTTCTGCCGCTCGTACACCAATTGTGGGCTCTCCCCTCCCTCTATACATATGTCGGTGTTGCCATCGCACCAGGTCTGCAGGATGCCGTGGTAGTAGGCATCTTCCTCGGGTGTGATGCGGGTGCCCTCGCGGGTGCCCCAGTTTATCTCGTTCAGCCCGGCGTGCCGCTCGTGCGGGATACCGAGATCGAGGAAGCCCTGCACCGACTGTATGCTGCGCTGCAGCGTGGAGGTATAGACCTTGTCGAATTTTACATCTTTGTACTTCTGGAAAAACAGGGCCGCCTGCCGTTGCCCTTCGGCATTCAGCACCGAGTCCACGCCGCTGCCCTGCACGATGCTCTGCAGGTTGTAATCGGTCTGCCCGTGGCGGATCAGGTATACTTTCTTAATACTCAAAATTCTTCTACTTTTGCCTTCTTACATAAATCAGTGCGAATTTAGGCATCGCAGCGTATGGATAAAAATACTGATACGATAGAGCGGGTAAAACAGTGGTGCCAGAACACCATGATCGATTACCTGGGCATTGAAATTACAGAGGTAGGCGACGATTATTTATGCGCCAGAATGCCGGTGGACCAACGCACGCACCAGCCCATGGGCCTGCTGCATGGCGGGGCCTCGGTGGTGCTGGCCGAGTCGCTGGCAAGCATGGGGGCGGCCCTGCAGGTGGATCTAACAAAAAAAGCCTGCGTGGGTTTAGAGATAAATGCCAACCATTTGCGCAGCGCCCGCGAAGGCTGGGTGTATGGCAAGGCCACACCGATCCATGTGGGCCGCAGCACACAGGTATGGGAAACAAAAATAACGGATGAAGACGGTGCGCTGGTGTGCATCAGCCGCATGACCGTGGCCGTGATCGACAAAAAATAAACCGTGGCCATACAGGCCTGGAGGAGAAAAAATGATGGGTGAGTGTACCCAAACTTATACTTTAGAGCAATTATTCCGGGCAGTCGTAGCCGGGCAAAAGGCGGTGGCTGCCTGGCGCCTGCCCCTGTCTGACAGGATACAAGCCTGTGTACAGTTGGGCCAGCAGTACACGACCGGGCAGCCGCAGCTGGAGACCAGCCCTTTTGGCTTCTTCTTCTGCCCCTTTAAGGCCAGCGGCCAACACAAGAACATCTTTATCAGGGGAGATGTATACTTTGATGGAGAGGCCCTTACTCCCGCAGCCGACGTACACCCGCAGCAACTGCAGTCGTTTTATACCTTGCTGCAGGAACCACAAGGCATGAGCAGTTGGCATACCCCCACCTTCTCGGAAAACCATACCTTGCAAACGGAGGAGAGCTTTACGGGTGCCGTAAGGAAAGCGGTGGAGGCGATAGAGGACGGGCAGATGGAGAAGGTGGTGCTCTCGCGGAATAGCCGGGAGGCGCTGCCGGAAAACTTTTCGCCGGTAGCGGCTTTCGAAGCCATGGCGGCGGCCTACCCCAGGGCCTTTGTGTCGCTGGTGTCGGTGCCGGGCGTGGGCACCTGGATGGGTGCCTCGCCGGAGATCCTGGTCAGCATAACCGAGGAGCAGGTGTTCCATACGGTGGCCCTGGCGGGCACGCAGCCCGCCGTGGAGAACGTATCCGATGCGATCTGGAGGCAGAAGGAGATTGAGGAGCAGGCCATGGTGGAGCGTTATATCCTGAGCTGCTTTAAAAAACTGCGCCTCCGCGACTACACCGAGGTCGGGCCCCGAACGATCCTAGCCGGCAACCTGATGCACCTGCGCACCGATTTCAAGGTAAACCTGAAGGACGTGCATTTCCCTACCCTCGGCACCGATATGCTGGAGCTGCTGCACCCCACCTCGGCGGTTTGCGGCCTGCCCAAAGAGCCTGCGCTGCAGTTTATACTTGCCTACGAGGGCTATCACCGCAGCTATTACAGCGGTTACCTGGGGCCGGTAAACGGTGCCTCCGGGTCACACCTGTACGTGAACCTGCGCTGCATGCAACTGCTGCAGCACGAAGCCATTCTCTACGCCGGCGCCGGCATCACCGAGGCCTCCGACCCGCAGAAAGAGTGGCAGGAAACGCAGCATAAAATGCAGACGATGCGGAAAATCCTGTCGGATTTTTAACTTGTATGAGTGGATGAGTGACTGAGTGAATGTTTGGGAAACATAGACAGAAATTTTGTCTTCATCATTACAGAAACTTGAAAGCATATTACTATTTAACATGCACTCATTCACACAATCACTAATTCACTCATTATGATCCTACAGCCTGTTGTCAATATTGCGGAGATTTGCGCCCAGAAGGGAGTCGAAAACGTGGTGCTGTCGCCGGGCTCTCGGTGCGCGCCCCTGACGATTGCCTTTGCCCGCCACCCCCAATTTACGGTGCGCACCATATCTGATGAGCGTGCCGCTGCTTTTATTGCGCTGGGTATGGCACTGACAACAGGCAAGCCCACGGTGCTGGTGTGCACCTCGGGCACGGCGGCGTTGAACTATGCACCGGCCGTGGCAGAGGCTTACTTCCAGCAAGTGCCCCTGCTAATCCTGAGCGCCGACCGCCCACCTGAGTGGATCGACCAACTGGACGGGCAAACGATACGCCAGCAAAACCTGTTTGGGCAGCACATCAAGCACAGCTATACCTTCCCCGCCGACTTGTCGCACCCCGACGCGGTGTGGCACAGCGGGCGCATGGTATCAGAGGCGCTAAACGAGGCAGTAGCATTCCCCGCCGGCCCGGTGCACATCAACGTGCCGCTGCGCGAGCCTTTCTACCCTGCCCCGGGCGAGGAACTGAGCTTCGACAAAAAAGTGAAAGTGATCGCGGAGGAGCCACAGGCATTTGACCTGAGCCCGGCGCAGTCGCTGCGGCTGCAGGAGGAAATCCTGCGGTACACAAAAGTGCTGGTGCTGGCGGGGCAGCACCAGCAGGACGAGGCGCTGCTGCAAAGCATCCATTCCTTTGCCGAGACAACCGGTGCCGTGGTCGTGGGCGACACTATCAGCAACATGCACGGCCTGTCACACTCGGTAAGGCATCAGGACATCATCTTTGCCAACCCTGACCAGAAGCAGCTGGCAAAGCTGCAGCCCGACCTGCTGATCACCTGCGGCAAGTCCATTATCTCCAAAGCGTTAAAACTGTACCTGCGCAAGTATAAACCAGCCGCCCACTGGCACCTGCAGCCCGCCGGCCAGGTAGCCGACACGTATCAGTCGCTGACGAAGGTGGTGCGCTGTGCCCCCCAAAGCTTCTTTGCCGCCATGGCCGGCAGCACACGCATTGACGGGAACTTTGCCGCCGCATGGGCTGCGGCCGATAAAACGGCTTATGAATTCCTGAAAGATTATACTTTAGGTGCGCCATACAGCGAGTTGCCTGTGGTGGCACATGTGCTGCGGCAGCTTCCGCAGCAAAGTAAGCTGCACCTGGCCAACTCCATGTCAGTGCGCTATGCGAACATAGCAGGGCTCAGGCCGGAACAGCAGGTGGAAGTGTACGCCAACCGGGGCACCAGCGGCATCGATGGCAGCACCAGCACCGCCGTTGGCTGCGCCCTCACCAGCCCGGGCATTACCACCCTGCTCACCGGCGACCTGGCCTTTTTCTACGACCGCAACGGCTTATGGCACAATTACCTGCCGCAGAACCTGCGCATCGTGCTGCTCAACAACCATGCAGGCGGCATTTTCAGACTGATAGACGGCCCAAAACAGCAGCCAGAGCTCGCTCCCTACTTTGAGACACACCAGGCGCTGAAAGCCGGGAATACGGCACGTGATTTTGGCATGGCTTATACTTCTGTGCAAAGTATAAAGGAGCTGGAACAGGCCCTGCCGGTCTTCTTCTCCGCTGAGGCTGGTGCTGGCATTCTGGAAATCTTCACCGATAGCGTTGCCAACGGGGAGGCGTTTGAGGCCTACAGAAAGGTGGTTCGCGCACTCCAGCTACTATAGTTGGTCGAGATGGTACGCCTCAACTGCCCTAGAGCAGCAGGAGGCGTACTGATGTCTCTGGCGGAGGAGCCGGGCACCCCTGCCGCGCCTCCATCTGCTTCGGCCGTTTGGGAAGAGGAAAAGGCATCAGCCACCGAATTAACCCATTAATTTTCACCCGATAAAGCGATCAAGGCGTATATAGAAATAGAAGCATGTTTCACTTTAACCTTCTGCGCCATGAACTATACGCACGAAATAAACCATGCCTCCCCGCGTACGAGCGCCAATAACCCGCTCTGGATGGATGGCCTCCGCATCGCACTTGGCCTCTTCCTCTTCATTAAAGGGCTTCTGTTCCTGGAGCACAACACAGATGTTTTCTACATCTTCAGCCAAAGCCAGGACTTTATCAGCATGCAGAAGGCCTCCCTTTTCACCAGCGCTGTACATATTATCGGCGGCCTGATGATCGCCTTCGGCTTCCTGACACGCCTGGCGCTCCTGCTGCAGATACCGGTGCTTTTAGGCGCCCTTTTGATCGTGAACCCACAGCGCGGGCTGCACCTGGGCAATACAGAGCTCTGGCTGTCAGTGCTGGTGCTGGGGTTGCTGCTGTTCTTTATGGTGGTGGGGCCTGGGCGCTACTCCGTGGACAACAAGGTGCTGCGGAAGCAGAAATAGTACCGGTATTTTGGGCAAGCGCCATACATGCCCGCCGCAGGTTAAAACGTAATAATATAGTTTGTACTTAAAATCGTCCGGTTTATGGCAAAATACGTTAATTAAAGTGATAGTCACTATGTTTCACTTTAATTGTGTAAAGCCATGAACCTAACACACGACATGCATCGCGTAGAGCGCTGGGCCGACACCCATCACCCCATGTGGCTCGATTTTGTAAGGATTGGATTGGGAGCTTTCCTGATGGTAAAAGGCTTTATGTTCATCCAGGACACGGAGGCACTGTACCGGATCATGAACAAAAGCGAGTTTCCTTGGGTATCTATGGGTTTGGCGCATTACGTTGCCTTTGCTCACCTGGTAGGCGGCCTGCTGATCGCACTTGGCCTGATAACCCGCGTCGCCATCTTGTTCCAGTTGCCGATTTTGATCGGAGCCGTTTTCTTTATCAATCCCGACAGAGGCTTCTACTCCGAGAACACCGAGCTGTGGTCTTCTATCATCGTACTGTTCCTGCTGATCTTTTTCCTTGTTTTCGGCTCGGGCCGATTCTCTGTGGATCGCCTCATCCGCAAATCAGACAAGGATTGGCTGTACTAGTCCCGGCTTACCCCTGCTGGTAGCACAAAAACCTTTGCAGGTACTGTTTGTTTTCAAAGCACTTTGCCCCATTTTTGCAGCAGCACGTACGTGCTAATGTTTCACCTGATGGGGCGTCACCAAGGCTCTGGCTTCTTGCTGATGCTACAAGACAAATCGCTACATGACAGACAAGCACCTGAGCCTGAACGGCAAGAAGTTCTACTACGATGAGATTGCATCCTACTCCTTCCGTGACAGCATCCCGCTGAATGGTTACGAAAGTAAGATGCTGGAATTCTGCCGCGACTGGCTAAACGGCGTGCAAGAGTTCCCGATCCAAACCTCCGGCTCCACCGGTGTGCCGAAAACCATCAGCCTTACCCGCAAGCAACTCGAGGCCAGCGCCCGCCGCACCATCAAGCTCCTGCAACTACAGGCAGGCGACTGTACGCTGGTGTGCCTCAACACCGAGTATATTGCGGGTATGATGATGCTGGTGCGCGGCTTTGAGGCAGACTTGCAAATGATCATCGTAGAGCCTCTTGGAAACCCGCTTACCCAGGTAAGCCCTAACGAGAATATCGCCTTTGGCTCCTTTGTGCCGATGCAACTGCAGACCATCCTGCTGGAGACGCCGGAGCGGCTGGAGCAACTGAACCACATGAAAGGCATTCTGGTGGGTGGTGCTCCGGTAACCCCCACGCAGCAGCGGGAGCTGCAGCAGGTGCAGGCCCCGATCTACCATACCTACGGCATGACCGAAACGGCCTCGCACATTGCCCTGCGCAAGCTAAACGGCTACGATGCCGCCGACTATTACGATGTGCTGGACGAGATTGAAGTGGGGCTGGACAAGCGCGGCTGCCTGACCATACGGGGCGATGTGACCAACAACGAGCTGCTTGTGACGAACGACATTGTGGAACTGCTCACCCCCACCCGCTTCCGCTGGATCGGCCGCGCCGATAACACCATCAATACCGGTGGCGTGAAAGTGCAGATCGAAAAGATAGAGCTGGCGATTGCCGAGGCCTTTGCCGATGATGCCGATTCCCCACGCTTCTTTATAGCCCCGCAGCCCGATGAGGTATTAGGCGACAAGATTGTGCTGGTACTGGAGGGAGCGAAGCAGGGCGAGGAAGAGGAGCAACAGCTCTTCGGCCGTTTGCGCCATCGGCTCAAGAAGTTCGAGATGCCGAAGGAAGTATACTACAGCCCCGCCTTCTCCGAAACAGCCACCGGTAAAGTATCGCGGCAGCGCACCCTTCAAAAGCTGGGCCTGTACACCGACTAGCCGCCAAAATAAAACGGCAGGTGCCCGTACCCGTACTAAGTACAAACTCATTCAGATTAACATGAAGATAAATGTACTTACTGGTATAGGCACAGCTTTGCTTATGCTGGCGCTTGGCAGCTGCAGCAAGGGATTGCTTAGCAGCCGTGCGCCTGTAGCGCTGGAGCAGGCATGGGCTTCCGACAACACCCTCAGAACCCCGGAGTCTGCCGTGTTTGACCCGGTGCGTAACGTCATCTATGTCAGCAACATCAACAAGGACACCAGGACGAGCAAAGACGGAGACGGCTTTATCTCACGGCTAACCCCGCAAGGAGAGATTCAGGAGCTTTACTGGGTATCTGGACTGAATGACCCACACGGCATGGCCTTGCATAACAATGTGCTTTATGTGGCGGATATAGACGAGGTGGTGGCCATTTCTACTCAATCTGGCGGGGTGCTGGGGCGTTATAAGGCAGATAGAGCCAAGATGCTGAACGGCGTGGCAGCAGACGACAACGGCAATGTATATGTGACCGACACAGAAGAAAACCGGATTTACCTTTTGCGCAACGGCCGCATTAGCCCCTGGATAGACCAAACGAGGGCCAAGCGCCCTAACGGACTCTTTATCCGGGGAGACCGCATGATCGTGGCTTTTTCAGGGAGCGGCGAGATCATGCTGCTGGACCCAGGAACTAAAAGCTTCTCTGCCTGGGTAGAGGAAGTGAAAGCTGCCGACGGAATAGACGCCGTTGGCGACGGTAGCTACCTGGCCTCGAGCTGGAGCGGCGAAATATTTTACATTGATGAACGCGACCGGAAATGGAGCCTGCTTAACACCAGCAGCCAGAACATGAACACCGCTGACATTGATTATGCGGAGCAGTTGGGGCTGCTGCTGGTGCCTACCTTCAACGATAATAGAGTGGTGGCCTATAGACTAAGGGCCCAATAAATTCGTTACATACTTATACCGTTATAATGTTTGAGGCAAGGCAGCTGCACCGTTACGTGTTAGTTGCCTTCTCATTTTAGGCGTACTTACTTTGTGCTGATGAAAAAACTGCCCACCCTTCACATCCTCAACGGCGATGCCTCTCTGGCGGCTTTCACGGCTGCCAACCTGCCCGGCCAAGTAATGGTGTGGCGCGAGGTGCTGTCTGAGGGTCCTGTTCTTTCTGCATTGCCTGAGCACGGGTTCTGGCAAAAGCGGCAGGAGTTTATTACCTCCAGTTACAGCGAACCTGCGGAAAAGTATAAAGAGAAAGTGCTGGATGAGCTGCAGCAACTCGAGGGTATCGGGGCCTTTTTTGAGGTTGTGCTCTGGTTTGATGCCGACCTGATGTGCCAGGTAAACCTGCTATACCTATTGCATCGCCTACAGCAGCAGAAACCGCCTATGCTGTCGGTGTGCACCCCGGCACATAGCCAAAATATAGCGTACCTGCCTCCACAGGAGCTGCAGCAGCTGTTTGAGGAGCGCCTGCAGCTAAGCGATGGGCAACTGCAGCACGCCGCACGACTGTGGCAGCTCTTCGCCAGCCCCAACCAATTAGATTTGCAGCTATACCTGAACCAGTACGGGTCCACCCTGCCCCTGCTGGAGCAGGCGCTGCAGCTGCACCTTAGCCGTTTCCCAGGTTGCACCGATGGGCTAAGTCAGCCTGAGCGTATGCTCCTGAGCATCATCCAATCGGGTGCAGCAAGTATAAAGGAGGTGATGAGGCAGTTTTGGGAGCAGGACCCCGGCTATGGTTTCGGTGATGTGCAGCTCTTGCACATACTCTCCCGGCTGCAGCCTGACCTGGTACAGGCACGTGAACCGTTGTCGCTTAGCTTTTTCGGCGAAAGGGTGCTGGAGGGCTATGCCTCCTTCATCCCCAAAAAACGCTGGCTGGGAGGCCTGGAGGTTAACGGCAGCTGCCCCTACTGCTTCGACAGCAGCGAAAAAAGCCTGCGTAAGAACTGCTGACAGAAGTTTGGCATTATAAATGCAACGGCATGTGCTATAGTATTACTTTAAGCAGAATCCACATGAAGATGAAGCAAACGTATGCCGCAGCACTGGCCCTGGGCCTGCCGCTATTCAGCCTTGCAAACGCTGTGGCGCAAACCACGCCACTCCCTCCTCAGGAGAAAGAGCACATACTTGTCACCACCGACCATCCTGACACCCGTAAAGAAACCCTAT
The DNA here is from genome assembly GCF_029360645.1 of Pontibacter litorisediminis. Taxonomy (GTDB): domain Bacteria; phylum Bacteroidota; class Bacteroidia; order Cytophagales; family Hymenobacteraceae; genus Pontibacter; species Pontibacter litorisediminis. The sequence goes on from NZ_JARDUA010000001.1 coordinate 831,553, forward strand.
CAGGCATCCACATGAAGCCGGCCAGTAAAGGCACTTTTCAGCTGGATTTCTCGCAGGAACTGGATGAAAACGCCATGCTACAGGTGAAAAACTCAGCCGGCAAGCTGGTACATCAGAAGCCTGTAAACGTGGAAAGCAACCGCAGCGCCTGGCGCTACAACCTAGGCAGGCTGAAGCCCGACACTTACCTGATCGAAGTAAAAACCAGCGACACCACCTACTGGACCAAGTTTAAAGTGGGGAGATAAAAAACGCGGGCCCGGCATCATTTATGCCGGGCCCGCGCCTGTTATTACCTCTTGCTAGCTAGCACGTGTTTGATTCCTATACCTGGCTCCACTGCTGCACCACGTGGTAAAGCAGGGAAGCACCTAGCTTGGCCGTGCGGCTATCCAGGTCGAGCTTAGGGTTTAGCTCCACGATATCCAGCGTCAACAGCTTACCGCTGCTGATGATTTCCTGCAGCAGCAACAACACGATCTCCGGATGCACTCCCAATGCGGCCGGGGCACTAACGCCGGGGGCATAGGCCGCGGCAAACACGTCCATGTCGATGCTTACGTACAGCACATCCACCAGCTCCGAAAACTGCTGCAGCCGCTCTCTCAGTGCCTCATAGTTGTACACCTGCATGGCCGGCGCAAACACATAATCGGCACCATAGGCTTCGGCAGTGCTGAACAGCTTCTGCGTGTTGCCCTGCTGCTGTATCCCCAGGCACAAATAGTTAAAGTCGTTGCCTTCTGAACGCAGCTCGTCGGCCATCTGCAGGAACGGCGTACCCGAACTTGACTGCTTCTCATAACTCCGCAGGTCGAAATGCGCGTCGAAATTGATGATGCCCAGTTTATGACCCTCCGGGAGCGCCTGTTTGATACCCAGGAAATGACCATAGGCTGTTTCGTGGCCTCCACCAAGTATAATCGTTTTATAGGTGTTAGACAGCAGCGCGTTTACTTTCTTGCCCAGTTGCTTCTGTGCCTCTTCCAGGTTTTGGTTGGTGCAGAATACATCACCGGCATCAAACAGCGCCACATCATCCTCCAGGTGCCAAGCAAACGAAGCCATGGCCTGCCGCAACGCCGCCGGCCCCTCCACGGCACCTTCCCTGCCCTGGTTGCGGCGCACGCCTTCATCGCAGCAGAATCCCAGAAAAGCAATGGCTTGTGCAGCATTAGCAGGGTCCACCGTCTCTGTAAGGTTGAGTAATTTTATGCCTTGGTGCCAACGTTTGCCTTCTTCGCCGTCGAGCGCGTCTACTCTGCCTTTCCAGGTGCCGGGTGCGGTGGGTTTATACATGCTTTGAATTATTGATTGGCTAAATTAATTTTAAAATGTTGCTGCGCCTCTCATAACGCAGACGTTAGCTAAGCGATAGCTTGTGGCTCTATATATTACCAGCTTATAACTGCCTCCAGTTAAAAATGACAAGGCTTGCTATTGCTCAACTTGCGGCACGAACTACCCTAACTTTTCCACTTGCTTCCCGGCCTTCCAAATTTTCGTGGGCTTCAGCTTCCCTTGGAAGTACAGAATCTCTTTATAGTTTTCTGTCGGGAAGGCAATCATGTCGGCTAGCTTGCCTTTTGCCAGCTCTCCACGATCGGTGAGGGCAAGGGCGCGGGCAGCGCGGGTGGTGATAGCAGCCAATGTCTCGGCCATGGTTAACTTTTCGGTAGCGCCCAACACGGCCGCCTGCATCAGCAAATCTCCCATGGGGGCAGAGCCAGGGTTCCAATCGGTAGCGATAGCCAGGCACAGGCCGCCGTCCAGCATCTTGCGGGCAGGTGCGTAATGCATGCCCAAGCCCAACGAGGCCCCCGGCAGCACCGTGGCTACAACGCCGGCATTTCTCAGCAGCTCAATTTCTTCCTCCCCACTGGCCTCTAAATGATCGGCACTTATGGCACCTACCTCAGCAGCTACCCTGCTACCATCCGTACTGAACTGATCGGCATGCACTGTCACGTCAAAGCCCATTTCTTTGGCAGCATGCAAATACTCCAGTGCCTCTGTCTCTCTAAAGGCCGTTTCCTCCACAAATATATCCACGCGGCTTGCCAGCTCCTGCTCCTGGAGCTGCGGCAGCAAGTCTCTCAGCACTTCCTCCAGGTATGCTTTGGCATCGGTGTGCTCAGGTGGTAACATGTGGGCTGCCAGGCACGTTGGAATAAGGTCTATTTTATGATGCTTGTTTACCAGCTTTATCGCCTCCAGCATCTTCAGTTCCTCCTCCACCGTCAGGCCGTAACCACTTTTCACTTCACAGGTGGTTACGCCTTCGCGCAAATGGCGGTCGCAGCGTCTTTTCAGCAAGTCTACCAACTCAACCAGCGTTGCGTCGCGGGTTTTGCGCACGCTGTCCAGTATGCCGCCGCCATTGCGGGCTATCTCTAAGTATGATTTTCCGGCCACGCGCATGCCGTAGTCGTTGGCGCGGCTTCCGGCAAAGCAGATATGGGTGTGGGCGTCGATCAAGCCGGGCAGCAGCACCATGGGCTGCTCTATCAGTTCCAGTTTATACTTGTTCTCCAGCGCCTCGCGGTGCAACTGGTCGTAATTGCCAATTTTCTGCACCCGTCCTTCCTGCACGAGCACCCCCGCCCGCTCCACCACCTGCAGCTGCTCATCCTGTATGGCGCCTGCTTCGGGCAGGTTCGTCATGGAGAGGATTTGGCTGAAGGGGCCGATTAAAGTATGGGTTGATGTGTCTTTGCTCTCTTTCATAGTTTGTATGGTTAAACAGCGCGTTACTTTAATTGCTTGTTATACTTTTATACTTCTCTGGCGTAGGCGTTCGTTTGTGCCTTTCCTAAGCCCCAGCTTACCACAGTTGGAAATTAGCAATTCATGCTAGCTGCCGTTCATCCTTAGTCTTACGAGCGGCTCTTTTCAATTCACACTTTGGTGCTCTCCAGCCCGAGAGGGCTCGTCTTCGGGCATCGCGCTGGGAGCTTTTCCTGCCCTCGTGCCTCGGGCTGCCTCACTACCGTTCGGCACCGGAAAAACTCGCATAGGCGCTCAACCCAAAGACTGGGTTCTAGTTCGATAGCCACGGATGTCGGAGCTAGAACAGAATTCCCCTCCTTAAACTACCGAAAAATGAGTTCGAAGGTAGCGAGCATAGCTCTGAGGAGTAAGGAATATTTAGATCCGGAACCCCAATCCTGTACATCCTGCAAATCCTGATTCAGATTAAAACTTCCTTTAAAGCTCCAGCCCAAACTTCTTGGCATTCTCCTGCGCCGTTTCATAGCCGGCGTCAGCGTGACGGAAGATGCCCATGGCCGGATCGTTGTAGAGCACGCGGCGCAGGCAACGCTCGGCACGGTCAGTGCCATCTGCAAGTATCACCATACCCGCATGCTGCGAGTAGCCGATGCCCACGCCACCGCCGTGGTGGAACGATACCCATGTGGCACCGCCCGCCGTGTTCGACATCAGGTTTAGCAGCGGCCAGTCAGAGATGGCGTCGGATCCGTCTTTCATACCCTCCGTTTCGCGGTACGGGGAGGCCACAGAGCCGCAGTCCAGGTGATCGCGGCCAATGACGATCGGCGCTTTCACTTTGCCCTCGCGCACGAGCTGGTTAAAGAGCAAACCGGCTTTCTCGCGCTCGCCCATACCCAGCCAGCAGATGCGGCAAGGCAACCCTTGGAAGGCAACCTTCTCCTGTGCCTCGTCCAGCCACTTAATCATGTGCGTATTCTCCGGGAACAGCTCCTTCAGCGCCTCGTCAGTTACGCGGATATCCTCCGGGTCGCCGGAGAGGGCAGCCCAGCGGAACGGACCTTTGCCCTCGCAGAAGAGCGGACGGATGTACTCCGGCACAAAGCCTGGTATGTTAAAGGCGTTGGCCTCGCCGCCCTGTTGGGCAAACTCGCGCAGGTTATTGCCATAGTCGAAGGTCTTGCTGCCGCGCTTTTGCAGCTCCAGCATAAAGCCCACGTGGCGGGCCATACTCTTCAAAGAGAGTTGCTTATACTTGGCCGGGTCCTGCTGGCGCAGCTCCTTTGCCTCCTTCAGGCTCATGCCGTTTGGCACGTAGCCGTTGATCGGATCATGGGCAGAGGTCTGGTCGGTGAGGATCTCCGGGGTGATGTTGTCCTTGATGAGTTTTTCCAGCACGTCACCGATATCGCCCACCAAGCCAACGGAAATAGCCTCGCCGCGCTCCTTCGCCTCCAGCACCCACTGCTTCGCCTCCTCATAGTCGTAGGTCATCTTGTCGATGTAGCGGGTCTCCAGGCGTTTTTTGATGCGGTCCGGGTCCACGTCTACGCCCAGGAAAGTGGCGCCGGCAATGGTGGCGGCCAATGGCTGAGCACCGCCCATACCGCCTAAACCGCCTGTAACGAGCAGCTTGTGGCGCAGGTCGCTGTTAAAGTATTTATCGCCGCAGGCGGCAAAGGTTTCGTAGGTTCCCTGAAGGATGCCCTGCGAGCCGATGTAGATCCAGCTGCCCGCCGTCATCTGCCCGTACATGATCAGGCCGCGCTTGCGCAGGTCGTTGAAATACTCCCAGGTAGCCCAATGCGGTACCAGGTTAGAATTCGCGATAAGCACACGCGGCGCCTCGGCGTGCGTACGTACCTTGCCCACCGGCTTGCCCGACTGCACCAGTAGGCTCTCATCCTCCTCCAGCTCCAGCAGCACTTCAATGATCTTGCGGGCATCCTCCGGGGTGCGGGCCGCCTGTCCGGTGCCGCCGTATACCACCAGGTCGGCGGGGGCCTCGGCCACCTCATCGGTCAGGTTATTGAGGAACATGCGCAGGGCCGCCTCCGCCTGCCAGTTCTTGCAGTGCAGCTCCGGGCCGCGCGGCGGAATGTAGGTTGGATGGTTCGCGTATTTTTGTATGAACTGCTCGGCAGTGAGGCCGGCTCTTGGTGAGGTTGCTGTGGCAGCAGGTGTATTCATAGTTCTTGTTCCAGTTTGGGTTTGTTCAATAATCAGAAATTTTAATTAAAAAAGACAGCAAAATCCTGCTAAATTTAGATTTCTGAGACCATGCTGCCGCTTTCACTAAACCTAATGTACGATGTTTCACCTCCCGATTTCCTCCCTGCCAGCACAGTTCGGCAACATCGATATTTATCTGTTCGACCAGCTGCTAAAAGGCCGTATACAAAAGGGCATGAAACTGCTGGACGCGGGCTGCGGGGCGGGGCGGAATGTGCAGTACCTGCTGCAGGCCGGTGTGAAAGTATACGGAGCGGATGTGTCGGAAAAAGCCATAGCAGAAGTACGGACTATGGCCGCAGAGCTGGCCCCTGCCCTTTCGCCTAACAACTTTGTGGTGGCCGACCTGGCCAGCCTGCCTTTTGCAGAGGAAGCTTTCGAGGCGGTAATCTGCAGCGCGGTGCTCCATTTTGCCCGCGATGAGGAACACTTCAGAAGTATGGTACAGGAGCTGTGGCGGGTGCTGCAGCCGGGAGGCCTGCTGTTCTGCCGCCTCAGCACAACGGTAGGTATGGAGGGCAAGCTACAGCAGGTGGCGCCACGTAAATACCAGATGGCCCACGGGCAAGTATGGTTTCTGGCAGATGAGGCCTTGCTACGGGAGTTGGTTTATACTTTGAGAGCAGAAATGCTGGAGCCGCTGAAGACGGTGTTGGTGGAGCAGGAAAGAAGCATGACGACGCTGGTGCTCCGGAAGAGATAAGGTCCTGTAGCCATCCAGTAACAATACGCTTTTCCTCTTTGGAGAAAGCTAACAAGAGGCCGTTTTCCCGTGGTTTTACTCTGAAAAGCCGAGGAGCCTGTGCTGAGTCAAGGTACAGGAAAGGACGCGGAACAGGAGTGACTGTAAAAGCAAAGCGCAGCCTTGGCGGCTGCGCAGTTTGCTATTGATCGTTGAGGGATAGGATATAGTCTACCATTTTACCAGCATCTTCGTTGCTGATGTTCGGGTGCGGCGGCATAGGAACCTGGCCCCATACACCGGCGCCTCCCTGCTTTATCTTTCCGATCAGGTACTCCCTGTTTTTATCGTTTTCTTCATACTTCCCGGCTACATCTACATAGGCTGGGCCAACCAGTTTCTGCTGGTTGTTGTGGCAGGCAGTACAATCAGAGCCTGCAATCAGCATAGCGCCAGGGTGTTGCTTTTTGGCGGGCTGTTGCGTGGCAGCATTTGGTGTTCTGGTAGCAGGTGCCGGCTCCGGCTGGTTGGCTACGGCCGTGGCCACAGAATCACGGTAGCTCTGCTCATAGTAACGGTCATACTCTGAATTCTCGTTGCCGCAGGAGGCAAGAAGAAGCCCCAGACCAAAAGTGGCGAATAGGTACTTCACGTTCATAGTTGTTTCTTTCTGGTTTCTGTAAAGCTATACTTTTTCCGGATAGTGTTTGTTACGCCCCCAAACTTAACGACTCCCAAACGTTGCTTAAAGCTTATTGCTCCAGAATAGCCCGTGCTTAAAACAACAAAATCACTATATTACGGCATCAAGCCCAAATCTAACCTAGTACACCATGACATCACCCTTAACCAAAACACTGTGGCTCGTGCTGGTGCTGCCGCTGCTTGCAGTTGGCCTGGCCGTAGCACAAAAGCTGCCAAGCATTTCCTCTAAAACGTCGGGTATGCAGAAGTTCCCCGGCTATTATACTTTTTATTATGATGCTGCTTCCGGCAAAGTATGGCTGGAGGTAGACAAGCTGAACCAGGAATTCCTGTACGTAAACTCCTTGCCTTCCGGCCTCGGCTCCAACGACATTGGCCTAGACCGCGGCCAGCTGGGTGGGCAGCGCGTTGTGTATTTTGAAAAGATAGGCCCGAAGGTGATGCTCGTACAGCCAAACCTGGACTACCGTGCCATCACTGCGAACAAAAACGAGGCCCGGGCCGTGGAGGAGTCCTTTGCCAAGTCTATCCTGTGGGGTTTTAAGGCAGAGGCTGAGGACGGAGAAAGCGTGCTGGTGGATGCCACGGACTTCCTGCTCCGGGATGCCCATGATGTGATCGGAAGTATAAAGCGCACGAAGCAGGGCAACTATAGACTTGACGCAAGCCGCTCGGCCGTTCACCTGCCGCGCACAAAGAATTTCCCGCAGAACACAGAGTTTGAGGCCACCCTTACCTTTACCGGTGGCGAGGACGCCGGCCGCTTTGTGCGTGAAGTCGCGCCGGATGTGCAGGCCCTCACGCTGCGCCAGCACCACTCCTTTATTCAGCTGCCAGACGACAAGTATAAACCACGCGAGGCGGACCCGCGCGCCGGTTACTTCGGCGTGTCCTACTTCGATTATGCCACACCGGTGTATGAGAGCATTGAGAAGCGGCTGATTGCCCGCCACCGTCTACAGAAGAAAGACCCTTCTGCCAAGGTATCCGAGGCGGTGGAGCCGATCGTGTACTACGTAGACAACGGCGCGCCGGAGCCGATCCGAACGGCGCTGCTGGAGGGCGCCCGCTGGTGGAACCAGGCCTTTGAGGCTGCCGGGTATAAAGATGCGTTTCGGGTGGAGGTGCTGCCGGAGGGGGCCGACCCGATGGACGTGCGCTACAATATCATCCAGTGGGTGCACCGCAGCACACGCGGCTGGTCTTACGGCGCCTCCGTGACCGATCCCCGCACCGGCGAGATCATCAAGGGCCACGTATCGCTGGGCTCGCTGCGCGTGCGCCAGGACTACCTGATAGCCGAGGGGCTGCTGGCCCCTTACAAAGACGGAAAGGCGGCAGACAAAGCCATGATGGACATGGCCCTGGCACGTATCCGGCAGCTGTCGGCGCATGAGTTGGGGCACACGCTGGGCATCATGCACAACTATGCCGCCAACAACAATGCCTCTGTGATGGACTATCCGCACCCGCAGGCAAAGCTAGACCGCACCGGCAACATCGACCTGAGCAAGGCTTATGATACCGGCATCGGCGCCTGGGACAAGGTGGCCGTTGCCTACGGTTACCAGGATTTCCCGGCAGGCACAAACGAGAAAAAAGCGCTGGATGAGATATTGGCCAAAGGCAGGGCGCAGGGGCTGCAGTTTATCTCCGACCGCGACGCCCGCTCTCCGGGAGGCGCCCACCCCACCGCCCACCTTTGGGACAACGGCGCCAATGCCACCGACGAGCTGGCGCATGTGCTGCGCGTGCGCGAAAAGGCACTGCAGAACTTCTCCGAAAACAACATAAAACCAGGCGCAGCCATGAGCACGCTGGAGGATGTGCTGGTACCGATCTACAACTATCACCGCTACCAGACAGAGGCGGTGGCCAAACTGATCGGAGGCGTAAACTATACCTACGCCGTGCGAGGCGATGGGCAACTGGTGACGGAAGTGCTGGACAAGCGCGAGCAGCAGAAAGCGCTGGACGCCATACTCAAAACCATTTCTCCGGAGGTGCTCACCGTGCCGGAGCATATCACGAAGTTGATACCGCCCCGCGCACCGGGCCTGCGCAACAGCCGCGAACTGTTTAACAAACGTACCGGCCTCACGTTCGACCCATTGGCCGCAGCCGAAGCCTCTGCTGACTTTTCGCTCTCGTTCCTGCTGCACCCGGAGCGTGCCTCGCGTTTGGTGGAGCTCGGCGCCCGCAGCAATGGCCTCAGCCTGCAAGAGGTAACAGACCAGCTCATCCAAAGTACCTGGAAGAGCCGCCGTGAAAAAGGATTACAGGAGCAGGTGCAGCTACAGACAGAGCAAATCGTGCTGACGCACCTGATGGCGTTGGCCCATAACCAGGACGCCTCTTACCAAGCCCGCGCCGTAGCCACTGCCACCCTGCATGACCTGAAGCAGTACATCGAAACCAGGCTGCGCACCAACAAGCAAGGCCCTTACCACGCGCACCTCCTCTTCGCGCTGGAGCGCCTCAACCGGCCGGTAACAGAGGAAGTAAGGCCAAGCAAAACCTTAGACCTGCCTCCAGGCTCCCCAATCGGAAGCGGTGAGGTTATGGGATGTGACTAATAGTTTGCACGGTGCCGCCCCTGCCAATCCAGGAAGGGGCGGCACCGCCGCTTACCACTATTGTGCTTAACCAGGAGTGGCTATTATTATACTTTTACATAACAGGTGGTGCACCAGTGTTTAGACAAAAACATTCACAAAAACGGCCCCGAACGTTTATTTATCAAACACTTAATCAGTAAATTGACGCGGCAATAGCCCTCGCCCGCTGTAATTTTACCTAGGCCTTACCTGTGCTTTGCGACACGGGTGATCAGGTTTTTACTTGCCGGTAAGTTTATCAAATGTTTATTTCTCAGTTTAAAACCCTGTGCGTACTCCTACTTCTACCTTATCATTCAAAGAAACGTTCTTTATTGGCCTGATGCTGTTTGCCATCTTCTTTGGCGCCGGCAATCTTATTTTTCCCTTGTCGCTGGGCCAGGCGGCGGGCGCAAACCTAATACCTGCCATTTTAGGCTTCCTCTTAACTGGGGTTGGGCTCCCGCTGCTGGGCGTGATCGCCATTGGCATCTCTAAAAACGAAGATGTGCAGTCGATCTCTGCTAAGGTGCACCCTGTTTTCGGGCTGCTGTTCCCGGTGGTCATCTACCTGACCATTGGCCCTCTGTTTGCGGTGCCAAGAACCGGTACCGTGTCCTATGAGATCGGTATCGTGCCTTTTTTACCTGAGGCCCTAAACGCCTCTGGCTGGGGCATGGTGCTTTATTCTGCTGTTTTTTTCGCCGTTACGTACCTGCTGGCCCTAAACCCCAGCAAAATAGTGGACAGGATTGGCAAGCTCCTGACGCCGGTGCTGCTGCTGATCCTGTTCGTGCTGCTGGCTAAAAGCGTTGGCGATCCACTCGGCAGCATTCAGGCTCCTCTGAGCGCCTACGAGGGGGCTCCCTTCTTCAAAGGTTTTCAGGAAGGGTACTTAACAATGGATACAATTGGCTCCTTCATCTTCGGATTGATCGTGATAAACGCCATCAACGCTAAAGGGGTGAGAAGCGCTAAGCAGGTCGCGACCGTAACTGCTACAGCGGGCTTTGTTGCCGCCGCTGGTTTGGCCATTGTCTACCTGGGGCTTGCCTACACAGGCGCAACCAGCGTAGAGGCCTTAGGGCACCTGGAGAACGGTGGTCAGATCATCACGAGCGTATCTTACAGCCAGTTCGGATTGTGGGGCAACGCTATTCTGGGGGTTGCCATTACGTTTGCCTGCCTTACCACCAGCATTGGCTTGGTGGTGGCCTGTGCCAGCTTCTTCAACAAGCTACGCCCTTCTATTTCCTATAGGACGTATGTGCTGGTTCTGACATTGGTGAGTGCCGTGATCTCAAATGTGGGCTTAACCCAAATCATTTCCTTTTCTATACCTGTGCTGGTGGCCATTTATCCGATCGTCATCGTGCTGATCGTGCTGACCTTGCTCGGTCCCCTGCTCAGGAACAGAAACGCTGTGTATACCTGGGCTGTCTTGTTTACAGGAATCGTCAGCGTATTTGACGGTGTAAAAGCAGCGGGCTTTGAGGTGGGAATCCTTGATTTTCTTGCCGATCACCTGCCCTTGTTCGGCCTGGGCATGGGATGGCTCACGCCCGCCATTTTGGGTGGTCTGATAGGATATGCCCTTTCGTACCGGCAGAGAGCGTATGCATTGAAGGAAGCGTAATTCAAGTCAAGTTCACCAAGCAAGTATAAATTGTCCCAGGGCTTGATTCCGGGATGGACTAAAAAACTCCTGTTTTAGGGATATGATCAATTCTATCCCTAAAACAGGAGTTTTTTGTGTCTACTACTTTAAGGTATTTTAGGCTTTCCTCCTCCTCTAAAATCGACGGCTGCTGGATAAGAGGCTCTGGAAACAGCATCGCTCCCGCACGTCTTCCTGCTGCCCTGCCATCGAGGCTACTCTACATTAGCTTTTTCGTCTTAAAGCAAGGGTAAGAAAGCAGCAAAGTTTCGGAGCAGCAGGGTAAGGCTTAGGCTACAGTCCGAGCACCTCTCTCACATCTATTGCCTCCACGTAGGGCTCCAGCACGGCCAGGGCGTTAGCTGACTTCCTAAAGGTACTGATTACCTGCGCATCCCCTCCCGCCCAAACTTCTACAAAGGTATTGTTCAAGGTATAAAGCGTTACCGTCCAATTGTTAAAATGGCGTTGGGCAAGGATGATACCGTCTTTGGCTAGCGTTTCGGCCTGGTTCCGCAGCGGGAGCCGTTCAAACATGGAATGTTCCAGCATACATAGTCTGTTCTAGTGCACTTTCTGATAAGTGCATTCAGTGCAAATTTGTTTCCTTTTCCCCTGATTTATACCTCAAAAGGTATCAGCCTGCCAACTCCCATGGTCCCGTCTCCCCGCAAGGGTTGAAGCTCTTTACGAAGTATATTGCTCCCTGCATCACAGTTCATAAACCAGAAGAAGCCACGGGAACACACCAAGATTACGCCGCCTAAATCACAGTCTGCGCACGCCTTGTTTGTTATCGCTTCAAGGCTTCTTATCTTCACTTCCTGGGGTGACACAGGTTTCTGCTTAGCTGCTGTTAAACCTTCCCGCCCGAGAGTCCTCTAATGGTAAATGACTATATATTTATTCTTAAACTAACCCTTATGAAAAGAAAAGTTTACGCTTTTGCCTTTTTCCTGCTGCTGAGCGGAAGCCTGGCGCAGGCGCAGGTAAAAGACCCTGTGGTGGAAAGCATCGTTAAGGAGGCGAATGAGAACTCGCAGCTGGAGGTGCTGGCCCATGAGCTGCTGGACGGTGTGGGGCCCCGCCTGGTGGGCACCCCGGAAATGCAAAAAGCCCACGAGTGGGCCGTGGCAAAGTATAAAAGCTGGGGTATTGACGCACGCAACGAGCAGTGGGGCGAGTGGCGCGGCTGGCAGCGTGGCGTAACGCACGTGGACATGGTGCACCCGCGCGTGCAGTCTTTGGAGGCAACGCAGCTGGCCTGGAGCCCGGGCACTAAAAGCAAAGGAGTAACCGCAGAGGTGATTATGCTGCCCGATGTGCAGGACTCTGTGGCTTTCAAGCGCTGGCTGCCCAACGTGAAGGGTAAGATCGTGATGATCTCGATGCCACAGCCAACCGGCCGCCCGGACTACAACTGGGAGGAGTTTGCCACCAAAGAGTCGCTGGAAAAAATGAAGCAGCACCGTGACTCGCTGAACGAAGCCTGGTCGGCGCGTATGAAGAAGACAGGCTACAACAGCCGCACTTTGCCGCCGGTGCTGGAGCAGACTGGTGCTGTTGGTGTGGTTATCTCTAACTGGTCGCGGGGCTTTGGCGTGAACAAGATTTTTGGCGCCTACACCAAGAAAATCCCAAGCATTGACATGGCCCTGGAGGACTACGGCATGCTGTACCGCTTGGCAGCGTCTGGGCAGAAGCCACAGATCAAAATTCAGGCGGAGTCTAAGAACCTGAAGAATGCCCCTACCTTCAACACGGTTGCCGAGATCAAAGGCACGGAGAAGCCAGAGGAGTATGTGATTCTTTCGGCCCACTTCGACTCTTGGGACGGTGGCACCGGCGCTACCGATAACGGCACCGGCACGATTGTGATGATGGAGGCCATGCGCATCCTGAAAAAGCTATACCCTAACCCAAAACGCACCATACTGGCTGGCCACTGGGGCAGCGAGGAACAAGGCCTGAACGGCTCACGCGCGTTCGTAGCCGACCATCCGGAGATCGTGAAGAACACGCAGGCTGTTTTTAACCAGGATAACGGCACCGGCCGCGTGGTAAACATCTCCGGTCAGGGCTTCCTGCACGCTTACGATTTCATGGGCCGCTGGCTGAGCGCCGCACCTGGCGAGATCACCAGCCAGATTGAGACCCACTATCCTGGCTTTCCGGGAGGCGGCGGCTCTGACCATGCCTCCTTTGTGGCGGCTGGCGTACCTGCTTTCATGCTGAGCTCGCTCAACTGGTCTTATGGCACCTACACCTGGCACACAAACCGCGACACCTACGATAAGATCGTGTTCGACGATGTGCGCAGCAACGCCATACTGGTAGCCATACTTGCCTACATGGCCAGCGAAGACCCTGAAATGGCTAACCGCGAGCGCATCAAGCTCCCGATTGATACCAGAACCGGAGAGCAGCGCACCTGGCCTGCCTTGCGTGAGCCAACCCGCAAAGGCGGCCTCGACTAAGCGCCCAGACAAATACCTCTATCTGAAAAAGGCTGCCTGCACAGGTAGCCTTTTTTTGTAAAGCTGACATAACTCACCTTAAACACTGACCAGGCGCATATTTTCAGGCTTGTGCCAGCATTATCTTTGTAAAGTGTTGTAGCAAAGCCAAGCAACTGTACAGGTAAATAAAAAAGGTAGTGCCATGAAAACGATTTTAGTGCCCATAGATTACTCGAACAACTCCCGCAACGCGCTGGCCTATGCCTTGGAGATAGCGCGCGTGACTGGTGCGGAGCTGGTCCTTTTTCATGCCTTCTACCCTATCATGACACCGCCGGCAAGCCTGAATGCCACCGATGTCATACTGGCGCTGGAGGAAGGCAAGGCTCGTTCCCTGGAGGATTTCGGCCGGATCAACTTAGCCGAGATTGGCACAGCCAACGGCCACCTGGGCGCTTATAAAAACCTGCGACTGAAAGCTGTGGCCAAAATGGGCGGCTCGTATGAGATGATCCTGGAGGCAATTAGACAGCAGGAGGCAGAGCTGGTGGTAATGGGTATGCAGGGCGGTGGCGCCCTAAGCCAGGCGCTGCTGGGCAGCAATACGATCTCTGTGATGCAGGAAAGCAAAGTACCCATACTTGCCGTGCCCGAAAACATCCCATTCCACCGCTTTGAAAAGGTGTTGTTTGCCACCAACCTGAGCAAAATGCCCGCCACCGCCGACCTGGAGCCCCTGCGTGATTTTGTGATGGCATTCCAGGCAAAACTGCATGTGCTGCACCTCTACCGCAACAACCTTCAGCTCGCCAGCTTTGATCCACACATGGCGCAGGAGCAGCTAGCAGCCAAGCTACAGGGAATCGAGATGTCGTTTGCCTATGATATCAGCGAAGAGGTGGCCAGTGACATACAGCAGCATATACAGGAGCTACAGGCCGACCTGCTGGTGCTTATTCCGCAGCGCCACAACTTTCTGGAGCGCCTATTGAACAAGAGCGTGACCGGCAAGATAACGGCGCACCCACTGGTCCCCCTGCTGGCCCTTCCGGCTTCTACCCTAACCTACAACCAAAGCATAGAGAGTGGGCAGAAAATAGCCACCCCGAGCTAAACGCCGCATTTTGCATTCAAAACGATTGCATCCAAAGCCCGTACTAATGTAAATTAGCAGCGCCTTTGGCCCTGAAACAGTGTTTTATCTGCTACAGGGCCAAAGGCGTGAATATTTTTACGATTACAGTGTTATAAGCACACCATGATTCAAGAGCTTGTCAACCCTTTTGGCCGCGTATATATTACCATTGACACGAACAGCAAAAACAAGTGGGTGCATGTAAAATGGATGGGCTATCTGACGGAGGAGAACATCAAGGCAGGGGCCGCGGCCTATACAAAAGCCCTCGCCGATGCGGGTTATAACTGTGTGTTAAATGATACGCGCCTGATTATTGGTAGCTGGGACCACTCCATGAACTGGGTGGTGAACGAGTGGGCACCACGTGCCGCCCGTGCCGGCCTCAAGCATTTCGCCATGATCACAACCCCGGAAACCTTTGCCGGGTCCTCGGCGGCTAATTTCTACAACAGCCTGAAGGCCTTCGAGGCGAAGGTTTTTGATGACATAAGTGAGGCGCAGGCGTGGCTACGGCAATACTCGCTGGCGTAGCAACCCGCTACTATACTTTGCAAAAGAACCAAGATCAGAATATTCGGCAAGCGCTTAGGTATCGCTCCGCTATTCCTGTATTTTTGCACCTTACGTAGTGGGCTATACCTCACTAGCAGCCACTCTAGCCTTGCCACCACATGGAAGCCATCAGATTAAACAAATTCATCAGCGACTCCGGCTACTGCTCCCGCCGCGAGGCCGACAAAATGATAGAGCAGGGGCGCGTCACCGTGAATGGCAAAAGACCAGAGGTGGGCGCTAAAGTAACATCCCGGGACAAAGTACGCGTAGACGGTAATCTGCTGGAAGTTGACGCCGTGGAACCAGTATACTTGCTTCTCAACAAGCCTCCGGGCATCGAGACCACCACGGATACCTCACAGAAAGACAACATCGTTAGCTTCACCAATTACCCGGAGCGCATCTTCCCGGTTGGCCGGCTGGACAAAGATTCCGAGGGCCTGATCATCCTCACCAACAACGGCGACATCGTTAACAAAATCCTGCGGGCCGGCAACAAGCACGAGAAGGAGTACATCGTAACGGTGGACAAGCCCATTAACCAAGAGTTTGTGGAACGGATGAGCCAAGGCGTTTCCATACTTGGAGTGAACACCCGCAAATGCTTTGTGGAGCAGTTGGGGCCGAGTAAGTTCCGGATTATACTTACCCAAGGCATGAACCGCCAGATTCGCCGCATGTGCGAGGCACTGGGATACGAAGTACAAACCCTGCAGCGCACGCGCATCATGCACCTTTCGCTAAGCAAGATACCGCTGGGCCAGTGGCGCAACATGACCGATGCCGAGGTAGCCGAAATGATGCGCCTGGTAGAGCACTCCTCTAAAACCGAGGACGCCTCCACAGCCAAAAAAGCTTTACCGTCTGCTGCTCCCGCCAAAAGCAAAAAGCCAAGCGCCAAAAGCAGCTCCTCTCCCACTGGCAGGCCCAGCAGGGCAGGCGGAGCCCCCAAAAGTGGTAAAAGCTCAGCATCCGGCAAGCGCGACAAGCCTAAAAGCTCCAGTAGCGCGAGGGGCTCCAGAGGGGCAGCCAAAGGCAGCACCGGTGGCGGCCGTGGCTCCAAAGGGGCGGCTAAGGGTGGCCGAAGAAGGTAATAGGTTTAGCAATCCTTTTCCCGTAATTTTGGCCTTACATTTAAACCAGGCGTAACCAAACACGGCAGAACTCACTACACATACTTGCCAACCAGCGCCACTACACACCATGGAACCAAAGCGATTAAATAAATTCATCAGCGACTCGGGCTTTTGCTCGCGCCGCGAGGCCGACCGTCTGATTGAGGAGGAACGGGTAACGGTAAACGGCAAACAGCCGGAGCCGGGCATGAAAGTGACTCCCAAAGACAAGGTACGCATAGACGATCAGTTGCTGAACGTGCGGGAGGAAGAGGCTGTTTTCCTGCTGCTCAACAAGCCTTCCGGCATGTCGGCCACGGCAGACATGGGCGTGCGCGACAACGTGGTGCGGGCCATTAACTACCCCGCCTCGCTGCAGCCCATTGGCCAGCTCGACCGCGAGGCTGAGGGCGTGCTGTTCCTGAGCAACGACGGGGACCTGGTGCGCAAGCTCACGAAGGCGGATAACAAGTATGAGAAGGAGTATGTCGTAACAGTGGATAAGCTGATCTCCCCGGAATTTATCGCCAAGCTGATAGGCGGCGGTGAGACCGAAAGCGGCGAAAAGCTACAGAAAACATTCATAGCGAAGGAGGGCTCTACGCGGTTCCGTATCATACTGAAGCCTAACACCAACCACAACATTAAGCGCATGTGCGAGGATCTGGGCTACAAGGTGGTGCACCTGGAGCGGGTGCGCATCGAGACCTTTACGCTGACCAAACTGCCAACCGGCCATTGGCGCAAACTCAGCCCAGCCGACGTGGAGGCACTGGCAAGTATAGCCAGCAGAGGCGGCTCGGGCAGTAAAGGCAAAGAAACAGGTGCAGGCGCGCGCGGTGGCGCAAGGGTGGGCAAAAGCAAGCCCAAGGACTTTGGCAAGGATACAGGGTTCCCGGAAAGGAGAGGCTCTGGAGGGGCACGCGTAGGGAAAAGCAAACCCGGAGGAGCAGCGCCAGCCAAAAAGTTCTCCGGCCCCAAAGCCGACAGCCGTGGCACAAAAGGCGGAGCCAAGCCAGCCCCGAAAGGAGGTGCGGGCAAAGGCACAGCAGCAGCCAAAGGCAGAACAAACAGAGGCCGCTAGGCTCCATTTTATACTTAAAACAGCAGCCCCTGCCATACATCATGGCAGGGGCTGCTGTTTTATTTCCGGTTGTTACTGTTAGTAGATGCGACGCTTGTTGCTATTTACTTAACATAATTATACAACTACTAAATCGACTACCCTTTTAGCTTGTTAGTCCCAGCTCTCCCAGCTGCCCATTTTGCCCTGCTGGTAATCGCGGAAGGCCTGGTGTATCTCTTCCTCGGTGTTCATCACGAACGGTCCTTGGGCCACCACTGGCTCGTTAAACGGCTTGGCATGCCCAAAGAGAATGTAGCTGTTTTCCAGCGCCTCCACCTGCACTTCTTCTCCATAGTAGGAGAACTCCACCAGGTTTAGTTTCGCTACCTTCTCACCGTTTACTTTTACCGAGCCGCGCACCACGTAAAAGAAGATGTTGCGCTCTGCTGCTACCGAGGTGGTAAAGCGCCCCCCCTCCTGCAGTTCTATACTGGCCATGTGGATATCGCTCAGCGACGGGATCGGGCCTTTGGTGTCGCGCCAGCTGCCGGATACCACGTTTACTTTTACCTTGCCGCCGTCCTCCGTAACGGTGGGTATACTTTCCTTTTGCAGCCCGGTATAGGTAGGTTCCGTCATTTTATACTTGGCAGGCAGGTTAAACCACAGTTGCAGTATTTCCAGCGGGCCACCCTCCTGCTTAAACTTCTCGGAGGATACTTCCGCATGAATCAGGCCGCGGCCAGCCGTCATCCACTGCACCCCGCCCGCCTGTATCACGTCTTTCCCGCCGCCGGTGTCCTGGTGCGTGATGTCGCCATCAAGTATAAAGGTAAGGGTTTCGAAGCCACGGTGCGGGTGCGGCCCGAACGGGAGCCCCCGGTTGTTGGGCTTGTACACCTGCGGACCATGGTGGTTCAGGAACAGGAACGGATCGATATAATCCACAGTATTGGTAGGCAAAGCCCGGTAGGTCACCAGGTCGTCAATAGGTGCGCTTACGGCTTTATGTATTTTTTTGATCTTTCTCATCCTTTTGAATTAATGTAGATACACTAATTTAACAACTCCTAAAGTACCGTACAGGTTTTAGGTATTGTATACTTCTGCCAAAGCCACCTTCCGCACTTACTGCCCGGCAAACAAATCCGAAGACAGGTAGCGGTCACCGCGGTCGCAGATGATGCAGACCACTACGCCTTCCTCCAGCTCCTCCATCACCTTGGTGGCCACATGCACGGCACCGCCGCTGCTCATGCCGGCAAACACGCCTTCTTCGCGGGCCAGCCTCCTGGTCATGGCCGTGGCTTGCTCCTGGCTCACGTCTATGGTACGGTCCACGCGCTCTGGCTCAAAAATCTTGGGCAGGTACTCCTGCGGCCAGCGCCTGATCCCCGGTATCTGCGACCCCTCCACCGGCTGTGCCCCGATGATCTGTACCTGCGGGTTCTGCTCCTTCAGGTAGCGGGAAACCCCCATGATGGTGCCAGTAGTGCCCATGGAAGAGACAAAATGCGTTACCTTGCCTGCCGTGTCGCGCCAGATCTCGGGGCCGGTGGTGCGCACATGCGCCAGGTAGTTGTCGGGGTTGCCAAACTGGTTCAGCACCAGGTAGCCGCCCTGCTCCACCTGCTCCGACACATAGTCAATGGCGCCTTCCATCGACTTTTCGGCGGGCGTAAGTATAACCTTCGCCCCATAGGCCTCCATGGTCTGCACCCGCTCTTTGGTAGCGCTCGCTGGCATCACCAGTTCAATCTCCACCCCAAAAAGCCGTGCGATCATAGCCAGGGCAATGCCTGTGTTGCCGCTGGTGGCCTCTATCAGTTTCATGCCGGGCTTCAGTTCGCCGCGGTCCAGGGCGGCTTTTATCATGCTGTAAGCGGCGCGGTCTTTCACGCTGCCGCCGGGGTTGTTGCCCTCCAGTTTGGCGTACAGCTTTACGCCGGGCTTTTTATTGATGTGCGTCAGCTCCACCAGTGGGGTGTTGCCTATAAAATCGAGCAGCGTTGCCATGTATACTTTTTATGGTTGTAGTCGGATTAACAGCAGAAGAGGCCTGTTGTTACATGTTTCTGCAAAGGTAAAACCAGCGTCCATACTTGTGGAATAAAAAATCCCGCCGGCTATACTATGCACCTGGCGGGATTCTTTACTTATTTCTGCAACAGCTTTAGCAGTTCCTGCGCCGCGCCCTCCGAGGACGCCGGGTTCTGGCCCGTGATCAGCAAGCCATCCCGTACCACATATGGCTGCCAGTCATCCTTCTTGGAGTAGTTCGCGCCTAGCTCCTTCATCTTTTCCTCCACCAGGAAAGGCACCACGTCCGTCAGCTGCACGGCCTCTTCCTCGGAATTGGTAAAGCCGGTGACGTTCTTGCCCTTCACAAGCGGCTCGCCTTCCTCGTTCTTTACCCTCGCAAAAACGGCTGGCGCATGGCAAACCGCTGCTACCGGCTTCTTCTGCTTTGCAAAGGACTCGATCAGCTTTATAGATTCCTGGCTCTCCGTAAGGTCCCACAGCGGGCCATGGCCGCCTGGGTAAAACACCGCATCGAAGTCATCGGCGCTCACCTCGCTCAGCTTTTTGGTGTTGCGCAGCTTCTCCTGCAGCGCCGCATCCTGGTTGTAGCGTTCAGTAGCCTCGGTTTGGGCCCCAGGGGCCTCACTGCTAGGGTCAATGGGCGGCTCTCCTCCTTCCGGCGAGGCCAGCGTTACTTCCACTCCCGCATCGGCCAGCACATAGTATGGGGCGGCGAATTCTTCTACCCAGAAACCCGTTTTCTTTCCGGTATCTCCCAGCTCTGAATGGGAGGTTAAAACAATCAATACTTTCATAGGCTGTATATCTTTCGTGTTTGATGCTCTTTATGTTAATCAGGCAAAGACCCGTTTGGGTTTAGTTACAACTACAGGCGCAACGGATTTGTTTACCGCTGCGCCGCTACCCGCCAAACGGTGTTCCCTTCGTCATCGGCTACCAGCAGCGAGCCATCCGGCAACTCTGCTACCCCTGCCGGGCGCCCGTATACTTCGTTCCTGCTTTCATCAGCTATAAAGCCTGTCAGGAAGTCCTCGTAGTCGCCACTGGGCCTGCCGTTCTGGAAGGGCACAAATATCACTTTGTAGCCCACAAACTCACTGCGGTTCCAGGAGCCGTGCTGCCCTATAAATGCACCGTTTCTGTACTTTTCAGGAAAGCGGTTGCCATTGTAGAACTCCAGCCCCAGCGAGGCAGTGTGGGCTCCCAGCGCCAGGTCCGGCACCAGGGCTTTCTCCACCAGGTCAGGACGCTCGCCTTTGCGGCGCGGGTCTACGTTTTGGCCGAAGTAGGCATAAGGCCATCCATAAAAGCCTCCCTCCTTTACGCTGGTCAGGTAGTCGGGCACCAGCTTATCGCCCAAATTGTCGCGCTCGTTCACGGCAGTCCAGAGGGTGCTGGTGCCGGGCGCCCAATCCATGCCCACGGGGTTGCGGAGGCCGCTGGCGTAAATGCGCTCCCCACTGCCGTCGGGGTTTATCTCCAGTATAGCGGCACGGCGTTCCTCTTCCTTCATGCCATACTCGCCCACGTTGCTGGCAGACCCCACCGAAATGTAGACCTTAGACCCGTCCGGGCTGGCGATGAGGTTGCGGGTCCAGTGGTGGTTATAGCCGCCCGCCGGCAGCTCCACAATTTTCTCTCCCTTACCGGTTATCTTGGTTTGGCCCTCTTTGTATGGGTAGCGCAGCACGCCATCGGTATTGGCCACATAAAAATAATTGTTGAGGACCAGCATGCCGTACGGTTGGTTCAGGCCGGTCAGGAACACCTCGCGCTGGTCGGGGTTGCCATCGCTGTTGGTGTCGCGGAACATCGTGATGCGGTTAGCGCTCTTCTCCTCATCATCTGACTCTACCACAAAAATATCCTTGTTGGGAGCCACGTAGATGCGGCGGGGGTGCTTCAGGTCGCCGGCGAATTTTGTTACTGTAAACCCTGCCGGGGCTGCAGGAGTCTTCCCCTGAGGCCAGCCAATCGTTTTGCTACGCTTCCCGGCGCTGTGCGTGGTATCCGGTGGCGGCAACTGCACGTCCTGGTTCGTGTTGTCTAACAGCGTGTCGGCCCCGGTTTTGCCTGTCTGGGAAACTATATCCCCATCGGTCTCTTCTGTGGTACGTGCCGACTCCGAGCAACCGAGTAAGGTCATACTTATAAACAGTGCGAGCAGCGGTGCCCGCCATAGTAGTTTTTTCATAGCTTGGTTATACTTTGCTTTAGGTTTACGCTTTACGCGATTTCGGCTGAGTGTGTACGCCTAAAGTATAGAACAGCCGCTGCAGCCGGGGCTGCTTTCCGCCTTGGGGTGTTTACTCATTAAAAGATGTTTTGGTCGCGATGCTTTCCCAGTCGCCCAGATCCTGCTCCACCTGCTGCAGTTTCTTGCGCACCGCATCATATGCTGTTTGGCCCAACGGCAGGCGCAGCGGCGGGTTATCGCTGTCCACTACCTGCAGCAGCACCTGCGCCGCCTTCACCGGGTCGCCATCCTGCTGCCCGGCATAACCCAGAATGGTGTTTTTAAACACGTGCGCTGTTCCCTCATACGCGGGCATCTCCTGCTGCGCACTTTTTATACTTGACCCGGCAAAGTTGGTGCGGAAAGGCCCTGGCTCTATGATGCTCACGCGTATGCCCAGGGGTGCTACCTCCTGCGCCAGTGCCTCGATCATGCCCTCCAGGGCAAATTTGCTGGCGTTGTACACGCCAAAGCCCTGCGTGCTCCGGAAACCTGCCACCGACGACATCTGCAAAATACGCCCATGGCCCTGCCGGCGCAGGTACGGCAGCACCGCCTGCGTTACCTGCAACGCCCCGAAGAAGTTCGTCTCCATCACCTCCCGGAACTCCTTTACCGTAGCCTCTTCCACGGCTCCCAGAAACCCGAAACCAGCGTTGTTCACCAGCACATCAATGCGGCCCAGGTGCTTTACGGCAGCATCCACGGTGGCTTTTACACCATCGGCATTGGTCACATCCATCAGGTAAGCGAAGGTGCTGCCCGGCGCAATGGCGTTAAACTCCTCTAGTTGCCGGTGCTGCCTCACGGTGCCAATCACCTTATCACCGCGCCTGGCCACTTCCTCCGCCAGCACACGGCCAAATCCACTCGATACCCCGGTGATAAACCATACTTTCTCTGCCATGCTTTTGAATTTTATAGTTTGAGGTTGGGTATACGGTTGGTAGGAAACAGGGTATGGGCTAGTGCAAGACCTGCCCTGGTTCTTTCTGCACAGCTTAACGCTCCTTTCATGCCCTGCTACCATACAGCCACCTATTTCCCAGCTATGCGCTTCCTCTAAACCAACCGGAAACGTATATAAAAACAACATGGTTTTTCTAACGAGCGACTGCACCTCTCGGGCATTCTCGACCATTCCCTCACCCTCTGGAACACCTCGAACAATGGTGCAAAGCCAAAACAAAAAGGGAGTGTTATGATAGAGGAAACAACAATTCAGCAACTAAAATCTGGCATGCGCGGAGCGCTCATCAGGCCTGACGAAAGCGGTTACGATGAGGCGCGGAAAGTATACAATGCCATGATAGACAAGCACCCAGCCCTCATCGCTTATTGTGAGGACGTGGCCGATGTGATCCATGCCGTCAACTACGCCCGCGATAACAACCTATTGGTGGCTGTAAGGGGTGGCGGTCACAACGGTGGGGGCCTGGGCATCTGCGAAGGCGGACTTGTGATCGACCTTTCGCACATGAACGGGGTGCAGGTGGATCCTGCGCAGCGAACGGTTCGGGTGGAGGGCGGCTGTACCTGGGGCAAGGTAGACCACGCCACGCACGCCTTTGGCCTGGCCACTCCAAGCGGCATTATCTCTACCACAGGTGTTGGCGGGCTTACCCTGGGCGGCGGCATCGGCCACCTCACCCGCAAATATGGGCTCAGCATAGACAACCTGCTGGAGGCGGACGTAGTACTGGCGGACGGCAGCCTGGTAAAGGCCAACAAGGAAGAGCACGAAGACCTTTTCTGGGCCTTGCGGGGCGGCGGTGGCAACTTTGGCGTGGTGACGTCCTTCCTGTTTAAGCTGCACCCCGTGGATACAGACTATGCCGGGCCCATGCTTTGGGAACTGGACCAGGCAAAGCAGGTTATGCAGTGGTGGCGCAACTTCATATTGCAAGCTCCGGAAGACATCAACGGCTTTTTCGCCTTTGTGCAGGTTCCTCCGGCTGACCCGTTCCCGGCCGAGCACCACCATAAAATAATGGGAGGCGTTGTGTGGTGTTACACCGGCCCTCCGGACAAAGCAGAGGAGATGTTTCAGCCGATCAGAAGTATAGGACCAAAAGCAGCCATAGACTTCGTCGGCCCTATTCCGCACCCTGCCCTGCAAAGCATGTTTGACCCGCTGTACCCGCCCGGGCACCAGTGGTACTGGCGCGCTGACTTTGTGAATGAGCTTACGGACGAGGCCATTGACCGCCATATTGAGTTTGCCCGTAAGTTGCCCACCCCTCTCTCCAGTATGCACCTGTACCCTGTGAATGACGCCGCACATAAAGTTGATAAGGCAGCCACCGCCTGGAGCTACCGCGACGCCAACTGGTCGCAGGTGATTATAGGTGTAGACCCCGACCCAGCCAACAAAGACAAAATCACAGAATGGACAAAGGCATACTTTGACGCCCTGCACCCTTACTCAGCAGGCGGCGCCTATGTCAATTTCATGATGGAAGAAGGCGACGAGCGCATCAGGGCCACCTACCGCGACAACTATGAAAAACTGGCGCACATCAAGTATAAGTATGACCCGACTAATCTTTTCAAGGTAAACCAGAACATTAAGCCTGAGCCGGTGGCTTAGGCACTTTCCTGGCAAAAGCGCGCTCAAACCATTGGTGGGTAAGCGGTAAAGAATTACAGGCATGCCCTAACTCCTAGCCTTGGTGGCTATACTTCCTGAAGCGGTTTTTGTACCTTTGCAAGTATAAAAGCCATACTTTTGGAACAGCCCATCCGCAAGATCATCCACATCGACATGGACGCTTTTTTTGCCTCCGTGGAGCAGCGCGACAACCCCGAGCTGCGCGGTAAGCCTGTGGCCGTGGGGGGATCCAAGGCACGTGGTGTGGTGGCTGCGGCCAGCTACGAGGCCCGCAAGTATGGAGTGCACTCGGCGCTTGCCTCTAAGATAGCGGCCCAGCGCTGTCCGCAGCTCATTTTTGTGAAGGCCAGGTTCGATGTCTACAGCGCCGTGTCGCGACAGATACGGGAGATTTTCTACTCCTATACCGACCTGGTGGAGCCGCTCTCGCTGGACGAGGCTTACCTGGATGTGACGGAGAACAAAATCGGCATGCCCTCGGCCAGCATCATTGCCAAGGAAATCAAGCAGCGCATTTTGGAGGAAACAGGGCTTACGGCTTCGGCAGGCGTTTCGTTCAACAAATTCCTGGCTAAGATCGCCTCTGATATGAACAAGCCCAACGGATTCACGCTCATCACACCGGATAAGGCCGAAGAAGTGGTGGCGGGCCTGGAGATCGAGAAGTTTCATGGCATTGGCAAGGTTACGGCCGCCAAGATGCAAAGTATGGGCATTCTGACCGGAGCAGACCTGCGGTTACGGCCAGAGGAAGAGCTGGTGCGCCACTTCGGCAAAGTGGGCCGCTACTACTACCGCGTGGCCCGCGCCCAGGACGACCGCGACGTACAGCCGCACCGCGTCCGGAAGTCTATTGGCTCGGAGCGCACCTATGATGAGGACCTGACGGAAGAAGACGACATGCTGGAGCGCCTGCAGTTCTTGGCCGAGGAAGTGGCGCAGGACATGGCCCGCCTGCAGGCCAGCGCCAAAACCGTGACGCTTAAGATCAAGTACTTCGACTTTACCCTGAACACCCGCAGCAAAACCTACCTGAGCGATTTTACCTCCGCCAGCGCCATTTATACTATAGCGAGAGAACTTTTGCGCACGCCCCAGTTGCCGGCGTACCCGGTGCGCCTACTGGGCATCTCCGTCTCCAGCCTCACCTACCAGCACGACCGCCTGCGCGATGGTTACCAGCTGACGCTGGAGCTGTAGCTTGCTTGCTCTGGCACAAGCGGCCGCCTGTGCCAGAGCACGTGAGTTGCCCAACCACGTTTTTGGCTCTTATTCTTAACCACCATCCAGTGAGTGCACTGTTACTAACAATTGGTGTTGATCATCCTAAAAAAGTATGCAAAGCTAAAGGATAAGATCTGGAGCACTTGCCGTACTTACGCCTTCCGGGCCAGCTCAACGACCATGTCTGCAATCTCCTCCGGCTTTTCTTCCTGCAGCAGGTGGCTGGCATCCAGTTTGTGCACCACCGGCAGGTTGGCGGCAAGCCCTATTTCCTGCCCGTAGCGCTCGTACTGCAGGCCTGGGTCCTCTGCTCCCCAGATGGCCTGTATAGGGTATGGCACCCTCTCCACCGCTTGCATGCACAACCTCCTGAACTCCTCCGACTTCTCAAAATGGCGCATGATCTTCAGAAACGCCGCGCCGCCGTCCTCCCGCTTCAGCAGGTCTACATAAGCGTATACTTCCTCTTTCGGGATACCCTCGGCATGCGCTACGGCTGCCTTCTCAAAACCGAAATACCAGGTAGCATGCGTCAGGCTCTTCAGCTCCGCCTCTCCCAGCAAAGGCATTTCGAAAGGCCGCATCGGCAAGGGCTTCTTAAAGTTCACCACGTCGATCCAGGTGTTGAGTATCGTCAGCGACTGCACCTTGTCCCTCTGCTCAGCTGCCAGGGCAAAGCCAATGGGCCCGCCAATGTCGTGCACCAGCAGGTGGTACTTTTCCAGGCCCAGTACCTCTGTGGCCCTGGCCAGGAAACGGGCGAAATTGCGGAAAGTATAATCAAAGTCATCAGGCCTGGCAGACAAGCCTAGCCCGGGCAAATCCACGCAAATGCCGCGCATGCCTTTGGCGGCCAAAGCCCGGATCACCTTGCGGTAAAGAAACGAGGAAGTGGGCACGCCATGGATGCAGAACACGGCCACCCCAACCCCTTCGTCTAATACAAAAATCCTTATGCCATCTACTGAGATGTATTTACCAGCGGCCTCATGTTTTTCGATGACCTGCGCTACTGCCTTGTCTGTATCCATTGCGTTATTTACTTGCCTTAGATACTTTCTACTAGCGGTCGCCTATTGCAGTTTCAACTCTTGTCGTAATGGCTCAAATTCGCTCTTATTTTTGGTCCAGTAGTCGGTGACCATCTTGGCTTTGCGGGTGGCACGGCTCACTTCCTGCCGCCCGTTCTGTAGCTCGCGTATCTCCTCCCAGCCAGCTACCTCGTAGGGGAAGGCTGTCGTATAAAAGATGCGCAAGGTGCGCGGGTAGTTCGCATACGTTACCGTCAGCACCCTCAGGTCCGCGGCACTGAAGCCCGCCATGCTATCCTGTGCCTCACTTATACTTATGCTGGCATCTTCCGCTTCCAGCTGCTCATGCGTCAGGCGCTGGTCCAGCAAACTGGGTATAAGCCGGACCTCGCCGGTTGGCACCTGGTCCGGGTTGAGGCGCAGCAAAGTCCAGAGGTCGTCTTCAGGTACGGCCTCAATGGTCAGGTTTTGGTCGCTTTCCTTCTCGAAGTAAGAAAACAGCCGCGCTTTATACTTGCCGTTGTTCTGTCGGTTAAGCTGCGTGTACGTTTGCCCGCACCACTCCTGCACACTAGCTGTAACCTTTACTGCCGGAATGCCATCATAGACCGGTGTAAATACCGACAACATCATGGAGTAGGGATAAATACCCGTGACGAACTTCTTGGTGAGGTTCAGTTTCAGCACCTTCTGTGCGTCGTCCTTGTTAGCCTCCGGGTCGTCCAGCTTCACCTGTTTGTCTTCCGAGAAATCCTCTGTTACAAAGACCAGCACCGCCTCCCCGTCCCGCTTCTCGCCATAACGGTACTGCTCCAGCGCATAGGCGTTCAGCTCGGCCTTGCCCTGGTACCAGTAGTTACCGAAGGCGTCGAAATCTATGCTTCTAGGGTTGTTGGAATCTGCCCCTGTGGCGTCACACCCAAAGAGAAGCAGAAGAATGGCAAAATAAGCCAGCTGTTTCAATATCGTCATCAGGAATCAGTTTAAGGGTTAAAGCTTAAGAAAAATCAGGCAATCACGCGCTGCAGTAGCTCATCCAGACGATGTTGCAACTGCTCAATCGTTTTCATGGCACCCAATTCCCCGGCATGCAGCAACACATCTATACGTTCTTCACGCTGTAGCGCCACCAGCGGATAACTGTCATACACCTCACGGTGCCGCCACTCATCCTTGTACAGAAACACTGCCTCCAGCGGCAGCCGCTCCACGTACTCTGCCCACTCTTCTAGCACGGTAAAATTGCCGTACGTAAGGGCGCAGAGGCTGCAGGAATAGGTGGCCGGTGAGACAATTTTATGTGCAGCATCCGTGAGCTTGTTGAAGAGCCCCGTTTTGGCGTTGTAGACGAAGAGCAGCTTCGGCTTCATGGGGTCAGGTTTTTCTGTAGGATTGAAACGAAAAGTAAAACACCAACAGGTAGCCCAGCGCCAGCATGCTATGGAAGATAAGCAAGCTATACTCCTGCTGGACCACGCTCCAGGCCGCCACCCCCAGAAACAGCAGGCCCAGCAGCCCCTCCAGGTAGGTGGTAAAGGGTATCTGCAGGCTGCGGTAAAAGTTATCCTGCCACCTTTGCTGCCGCCCCTCCAGGTTAAATTTTGGTGTCCGGATAAACGCCGATTTACGCCCAGTCCAGCCTTCCCACACCGCCACGGCGTTGTGCAGCGCCAGCCCCATAGACAGCGACAGGAACAGCGGGAAGTATACAAGAAAGCTTCCTTTGCGGCCAGGTGCTTTACCAAGAGCATCCGCCTGGAAGTACACCAAGCTAATCACGAGAAAACTGAACAGCATAACGGCCGCCACCTGAAAAGCCTGCACCGGAAGCAGGTGGTGCACCTTGGCCCACAACAACGGCACGCTAGCCAGCGAAGCCAGCAACACCGCCACAAACACCGCGCTGTTGAGCAGGTGCGCCAGCGCGTGGCACTTTGTCTGCAGCGTTTTTTCAGAGCGCAACACTGCGCCCAAGTGCTTTACCGCCGACTCTGCCCCGCCTTTGGTCCAACGGAACTGCTGCGATTTCAAGGCACTCATCACAGGCGGTAGTTCCGCCGGCGACTCCACTTCAGGCATGTATAAAAACCGCCAGCCCTTCAGCTGGGCACGGTAACTCAGGTCCAGGTCTTCGGTTAAGGTGTCGTCCTGCCAGTTGCCGGCGTTCAATATGGTTGTCTTGCGCCACACCCCGCCAGTACCGTTAAAGTTGATGAAGGCTTGCTGGCTGTTGCGGCCCACCTGCTCCACAAAAAAGTGTGCGTCCAGCGCCAGCGCCTGCAGCCGGGTAAGTACGGAATACCCTTTGTTCAGATGCGCCCAACGGGTTTGCACCATACCTAGTTTAGCATCCGCAAAGTAGGGAACCGTTTTTTTCAAGAACAGCGGGTCCGGCACAAAATCGGCATCAAAAATGGCGATAAACTCTCCTGTTGCTAGCTCCAAACCATACTTTAAAGCGCCCGCCTTAAAACCGCTGCGGTCCGGCCTCCGGATGTGCCGCAGGCTCAGGTGCGGATACTGCTGTACCTTCTGTTGGATAAGTGCGGTGGTCTCGTCGTCGCTGTCGTCGAGCAATTGTATCTCCAGCTTTTGGGCAGGGTAGTCTAAAGCGGCCACGGCATCTATCAGCCGCTCCACCACGTACTTCTCGTTATATACCGGCAGCTGCACCGTTACCCGTGGCCATACCTGGGGTGTTGGTGGCGCATGCTTCCTCTGCCCCAGAAAAAGGCGGAAACGGTAGAGCAGGTGCGCTTGCGCCAGGCTGTATAAAAATACAAACAGCATGGAGAGGCCATATAACGCCACGCACAGTATCAGCAGCACCTTCATCAGTTCAGTACCTTAATCGAGTCATTTCCTGTCAGCACAGGGATGTCCGTAATCCGGCCTTGCTCAGGGCCATTCTCCAGTTTTAACACGCCCCTAGGGCAAACGGTAGCGCAAATACCGCAGCCAACACAGGACGCCCGCACCACGTTCTGTCCGCGCTGCGCGTACCAGCGCACATCGATACCCATCTCGCAGTAGGTAGAGCAGTTGCCGCAGGAGATGCATTGCCCGCCGTTGGTCGTGATCCGGAACCTGGACTTATAGCGCTGCACGATGCCAATGTAGGCCGCCAACGGACAGCCATAGCGGCACCATACGCGGTTGCCCATCAAGGGGTAAAAGCCCACGCCGATCACCCCGGCAAAAGCTGAGCCTATCAGAAAGCCATACCATTGGTGCAGCACGCCGGTAGACTGCTTCAGCAGGGCAAACTCTACAAAATAGTTGGCGATGGTAAGCAGGGTGATGACTGTAATGATGACAAGTATGGGATAAACCATCCACCGCTCCACCTTCCAAGCTTTTAATGATTTGTCGGAGAGATGACGGTACGGATCTCCGGCCGTTTCGGCCAGGCCACCGCAGCCGCACACCCAGCTGCAGTACCAGCGCTTGCCGTAGAAGTACGTGAACAGCGGCACGCCCAGAACAATAAGGATGATTCCCCAGATGAACATGAACATGCCTACGCTGCCGCTGCCCAGCATGCTGGCAACACTGTAATCGAAGAAGAAGTCGTAGTCGAGGGGCCAGATGTTCTTCAGGTCCTGCCACGGGTAATTCAGCAACACCAGGATCTCCGGCAGCAAAAAGGCAAAACTCAGCTGGAAAAATATGACTGACGATGTACGCACCAGTTGGTAGTTGTTGCCCTTGTACTTTCGGAACATGCGCACGCCCATCACCACAATGGCTAAAGTATAAAGGGTGCCGTAGAAAAACCATTGGCTGGCCGGACCTCCCGACAAAGCATAACTCAGCGGATCCACGAGCAAGGTCCAGTTAACGATGTACTCCGGGTACCAATACAGCACCACATAAATGGCCGTGAGGTACAGGCCAATGGTGATGCCTATTATGCCGCGCGATTTGTTGGAGGAGAACATGATGCCGTTGTTCCGCACCCCGGCAGGCTCGCCCCGGTGTTGCGGCAGGATGTAGAGTAAAGCTCCTGCTGCTCCCAGTACCACGGTCAGGAGCAGCAGGAGGAGTTTGTTGTTCTCTACAAAACCCTGGCTGGCCACCTTGGTCAGGGCAAAGGCATAGTCGTCCCAGATTACCCGGTCCCACTGCTTGCTCCGTTGCTGCTCTTCGTTATAATTATCAAGGTAGCGGTTAAAATCGGTGGCGAATGCGAAGCTGGAAGTATACGTTTTTCCCAGCATCGGCTGCAACTCCTGCTGCAGCACCTCTACATGCTCCGGCTTAATGTGCTGCTGCAGCTGTTGTTCTGTTAGCTGGAACTGCCCCATAAAGAGCAATGCATTGAACAACAACAACGCCACCAGGAAGACACCTACCCCTATTTTTTGAATTAACTTCATAAAATTCCTTTACCATCCCAGATACGACAGCAGCCCCTTCTTCTCTTTCTTCTCAGGCTCCAGACTTGTGCCGAACTGCTGGTTGTAAGCCTGCAGTATGTCGCGTTGATGTTTACTGTAAAATTCCGGATCAAAGTTGGCCTGGTGCAGTTTTACCAGCACCTCCTCCACCGTCCAATGTTCACGCAAAGCTTGGTCAAAAAAGTCGTGGCGCAGGCGCATTCCCAAACCGTTTACCCCATGCAGACGCTTATCGTTCCCGCTGAATAGCGTTCTAAAGGCTTCTTTGCCACTTGCATGCTCCCAATAAAAAGACTGAACCGGCTCATGCCACTTATTGGGCACCATGCCATAGGTTTGATACTCTATATCAAAGAATTTAGCGGAATTAAACCACGGCCCAGGATTATACGCTACAGGCTCGTGCGTGAGGTTATGCGCCAAAGTTTCGCCATGCATGCGGCCGGTGTACCAGACCTGCTCCACACTTTGCCGGTTTGGCAGCGGCACGCGGTATTCGGCACAATCGCCTATGGCAAACACATGGGGTATGTTGGTGGCAAAATACTGATCTACCAGAATACCTCTATTTACTTCCAGCGGCGTGTTGCGCACCAGCTCAACATTCGGGTGCACCCCTATGGCCAGGCCTACGAACTGGCAGGGAATCTCTTCTCCCGCTGTCGTTACGACCGCCTTCACCCGGCCAGTGCTATCGTCAATTATCTCTTTCAGTTCTGTCTGCAGGCGCAAATCTATGTCGTGCTCACGCATGTGCCGCATTACCAGTTCCGACTCTTCTTTGGGAAGTATGCTTCGCCAGAAAGCTTCTTCCCGCACCAGAAAAGTCACCGGAATGTTGCGGCTCAGGAGCATCTCCGCCATCT
Organism: Pontibacter litorisediminis; assembly: GCF_029360645.1. GTDB lineage: Bacteria > Bacteroidota > Bacteroidia > Cytophagales > Hymenobacteraceae > Pontibacter > Pontibacter litorisediminis. The sequence continues at coordinate 862,900 of NZ_JARDUA010000001.1, forward strand.
CAATGCCAATCAACCCGCCTCCTACAACCACAGCACGTTGGCAACTGGCGGTGCTCTCGTTCATCTTTTCCAGGTCCTGGTAGGTATACAGCCCCTGTACCCCCTGCAGCTCCTGGCCCGGCCACCCGAACCTATTGGGCTTAGAGCCAAGCGCCAGAATCAGGATATCATACGGTAACGGCTCCAGTTGCTGTAGCTGCAGCTCCTTTTTCCCGAAATCTATACTTGTCACCCAATCGTGCACCAGGTTCAGGCGGTTCTTCTCCCAGAACCAGTCTTCGTAGGGCTTGGTGTGCTCATACTTGAGCTGGCCCATGTAAATGTACATCAGTGCGGTGCGGGAGAAGAAATGCTTGGTTTCGCCAGAGATAATGGTGATGTGCGCCTCACTATCACGCTTGCGGATGTGGCGCGCGCAGGTAACACCCGAGATGCCGTTGCCGATGATAACGATGCGGCGGCCCGCGGTCCGGATGCAAAAATCAGCTGTTGGCTCTGTTCCTTTCATTTTGCTGCGCTGGTGGCTGGTGTGGCAAAAGATGGCTTACTTCTCAAATTTACCTTAAATTAGTGGTAGGACAGCATCTGTTTACACTTTTGTCTTCCTGCAAGGCCCCTGTGGGCAAGCCTCCCGGCTTAGCCACCGGGGTAAGGCGCCTCTGTTGCTAATGATTCTTTTGGCATCACAGCTCCTTTTAAACCCAACTAGACACTGTTCTTGTACCTATAAGCGAGGCGCCTGTATCTTATACCCTGAAGCAGGATGTATAGTAAAGCAGGAAGAGGGGTAAATTGTTGAGCCGCCCGCAAAGGATTTTATCCGGACCAACCGGATGCGGGTGGATGGTATAACAAGGGCAACGGCGGTTAAAGGCTAATCCAGCCAACCTGGCACAACATCTCACACGACTGACCTTGGCTAAGGCTTCAGGGGGCAAAACAGCCTGCTCAACAGCATGGCTTATACTTTCAGCCTGATCGTGAAGGTACTGCCCTGGCCTTCGGTGCTTTGCAGGTCTATGTCGCCGCCGTTGTTCTGCACAATGCGCTTGACGATGTACAGACCGATGCCGGTGCCCTTTACATGGGCATGCAGGCGCTTGAACAGCTCGAACACCCTGTGCTTTTTCGACTCTGGGATGCCGAGGCCATTGTCCTTCACCTGCAGGTAAAAGTTACTTTCCTGCTGCCAGGTTTTAATGCAAATGCGTGGGGTGCGGTCCGGGGAGCGGTACTTAATGGCATTGCTGATGAGGTTGTAAAGTATACTCTTGAAGTTGCGCTTGGAAAAGTATAGCTGCGGTGCTCCGCTGGCATCCAGCTCCACCACCGCATCGGCAGCACTTACTTCAAAAGAAATCAGCTCCTTTACCTCTTCCACCAGGCGCTCAACCCGTAGCAGGGAGGCTTCCTGCTCAAAGCTTTTCTGGATACGCGCCACCTCCGTCAGGTCCTCCACCGTGTTCTTAAAACGCTGCACCGATGCCTTTATATGCTCCAGTTCAGCGGTCACCTCCTGCTTTTGATCCCCCAGGCTGTCCTCCAGCAGCTCCACCAGCCCTTCGATGTTGAGGATCGGCGACTTGAGGTCGTGGGAGGCAGTGTACACAAAGGTATCCAGGTCGGCATTCAGCCGCTTCAGGTTGGTGTTCATACGCTCCAGCTCCTCCAGATGCGCCTGCGTGCGCTGTTGCGAGCGTGTGGCTTCGGTAATGTCGTTGATGATGAGGATGCGGAAGTTCTCCCGGTTGCGGTCATCCACCTCCGCCAGCGACATCTCCAGGTACTTTGTGCCCGACTCCAGCGCCAGCTCAAACACCCGCTTCGGCTCAGAGAGGGGCTCCTGGTTCACGAATTGCTGCACCATTGGCTGTGTCTGCTCTGGGAACAGCTGCAGCAACGGCCCAGCCAGTATCTCGCGCTCTGACTTATCAAACAGCTGTGCCGCATAGGCATTGATGGTAAGCACTTTCCCGTACTTGGAGATGAGGGCGGCCCCGATAGGTGCCTCCTCCAGCACCCGGGCGGTGTAATCCCCGCGCACTTTCTCCAATGCGGACACGCTGAAGTCCAGGTCCGGGCCAATGGCTTTGCGCAGGCTTTGGAAACTGCGCCGCTGCTCGGTGCGCTGCACTGCGTCCTGCACCATTCCCGCTAACCCCTCCTGCACCTGGTTCGATACGCACATCACGGTAGGGCCTACAAACGGAGAGAACTGCAGCGACTGCTTTACCCGCACGAAGTTTCGCTCATCATTGATCAGAAGCACGGAGAGGTACTTATCACGGGCATACGCCTCCTGCGCCACCCGCACGGGGTTGTTTGTCTCCTCCCCCACCAGCAGCACACTGTACTTTTTCAGGTTACCGTCCATCCGGCGCACCTCTCCTTCCGCCACCTGATGAAACGACAGGCCCTGCTGCTGCAAGTGCTTTTGCAGCAGCGCGAGTGTAGAAGTGTGCAGCCCAGTGTACAGGATCTCCGCCATAGGTGTTTAACTATCAAGAATCGGTTGCTCCAGCAGGGCGCGGCCCAGCCAGGTATACAGTAAATCAGTGGTAGGCGCCATCACATGGGCAGCGCGGGCATCACGCAACAACACTTCCAGCCGGGAGTTTTCGCGGTAGGCTATTCCGCCGGCCAGGGTCATGGCTTCGTTCACGACCTCCACGGCACAGGTAGCTACCTCCGCTTTAGACGAGATGATGGAAAGCACCGCCATTGGGTCGCCGCTATCGTACTGGCGGCAGGCGTGGTACACGAGCTGGCGCGTTCGCTCCACCTTCGCCCACAGGGTGCCCAGGCGGTGCTGCAGCAACTGGTTTTGGTTCAGCGACATGCCGGTGTGGCGGTACGAACGGTGCATCAGGTGTTCCCGGGCCTCGTTAAATGCCGCCTGGGCCACCCCCAGGTACGTTCCGGACATAGCCGTTAAGAAGTACGGCGCCACCACCTGGAACACATACCACAGTTGGTCGCCCTGTTGGCCGAGCAGGTTTTGCGATGGGATGAGCACATCGTTCAGGGCAAGGCTGCGCGAGGAATTGCCGCGCATGCCAATGCCGCCCCATTCCGGCCCCCACCCCAGGCCTTCGCGGTTGGCCTCCACCACCACACAGGAGAACTCGTGCTGCATGGCCTCCGGGTCTACCCCCATCGTGGAGATAACGTAAGAATCTGCCTTGCTACCGTTTGTAACAAAGGTTTTCTCGCCCCGCAGCAGGAACTCACTCTCCGAAATCGACAGCAGCTGCGTTTGCGGAAAATAAAAATGCGCCCCGGTTCCCGGTTCGCTCAGGGCCAGCGTCGTCAGGTGCTCACCGGCGGCAATCGGCTCCAAAAAATGCTTCTTCTGGTATTCGGTAGCCTTAGCGGCGATCATGGCGGTGCCCACGCAGTGCATGCCAAAGCAAAGCCCTGCAGAGGCCGATTCCTCCCCTAGTATCTCACAGGCCGAAGCCAGCCCCAGCAGCCCTTCGCCCATGCCGCCACTTTCCTGCGGCACCACAAAGCCTCCAAGCCCCGCTTGCTGCAGCCTGCGCATGCTTTGCTCCGGCCACCTCGCTTCCTTATCCATCGCCGGCGCCTCCTCCCGTACAGTGCTCTCTGCTATACTCCTGATTAGGTCCAGTGTCTTTGTACTTCTCATGGCATGTTCTTAGGTTAGTGGCGATACAGGCTAAAGGTAAGCACTATAAAAGGATTGGCCACTATAATGCGCCCCGTTGCATGCTTTTATCGTTTTGGTGCCCAGACTCGTCCTCCCCATGATGGTGCATACTCCTGTTTGTACTTCCGTGATACATCCGGAGGCTACAAATTTGCGCGAAACCACCCCACTGGTAGTATTACTGCTGCTTAATGTTTTTATTTACAGATTGATCAACAAAACTACTATGAAACTACGAAGTATAGCAAGCGGCCTTTGCCTGGTACTTGCCTCCTCGGCAGCCATGGCGCAGGCACCTGAGGTTCCGAAACGCGTCGCCAAGGCTATGGAAAAAGTAAAGCCAGCCGACATTCGCGCCCATATTGCCTACCTGGCTGATGACAAGTTGCTGGGCCGCAAGCCGGGCACGCCCGGGTACCAGATGGCCGTAGACTATGTTACGGACCAGTTCAGGAAACTGCATGTGAAACCGGCCGGAGAGAACAACACGTACCTGCAAACGGTGCGGGTGCGCACCGCTTACACCAACCCGAACGCTACCATGCAGCTAACTGCCGACACAGCGGGCACTGTAGAGCTGGCGTATGGCAAGGACTTCACCATTTTCCCGAACGCAGGCCAGGAACAGGTGGACCTGGAGGCGCCCCTGGTGTTTGCCGGTTTCGGCATTAGCGCGCCGGACCTGAACTACGACGACTACGCAAACATTGATGCCAAAGGAAAAGTAGTGGTGATCGTACGCGGCACGCCAGAAGGCTTTCCTTCCACAGTGGCCTCTTACAGCACCGATTACCAAACCATTTTGAGCACCGCAGCCAAAAACGGGGCCGTAGGTGTGCTGGTCGCCTCCATGAACCCGAACGGCGGCCTACCCGATTTCTCATCCCGCGGGATGTCCAGCGTGATGGGCGCCGATGGGAAAGTGGCCGCCTCACGTAGCCATCAGGAAGAAATAAAACTGCTCGGGATGGTGCACTTTAATGTACTGCAAAAATTGCTGGCCACCTCCGGGCAGGACCTGCAGCAGGTAGCCGGCAGCCTCCGCAGCGGTACACCCGCCTCTACACCGCTTCCGTTTAGCATCAGCAGCAACTACAGCAACCGCTACGAGGATATCGAGACATACAACGTGGTGGGCAAAATCGAAGGCTCCGACCCGGTACTAAAGAACGAGTACGTGGTGCATAGCGCCCACCTCGACCACGTAGGCGTAGGCAAGCCAATCGATGGCGACTCGATCTACAACGGCGCCCACGACAATGCCTCCGGCGTCGCCAGTTTGCTGGAGATCGCCCGGTTATACGACAACCTAAAACAGAAACCGAAGCGATCCATTCTGATCGTGATGGTAACGGCGGAAGAGATGGGCCTGCTGGGCTCTGCTTACTTTGCTAAATACCCTACCGTGCCTGCCAGCCAGCTGGTGGCTAACGTGAATACCGACATGCCGACACTCATCGCGCCGCTGCTGGCGGTGGTGCCGCTGGGAGCCGCGCACTCGTCTTTGCAGGACGAGGTACAGCAGGCCAGCGAGTACCTGGGTTTGGATGTGGAGGAAGACCCGGAGCCGGAGCAGAACCGCTTCGTGCGCAGCGACCAGTACAGCTTTGTGGTGCAGGGCGTGCCGGCGCTTCACATCAAGTATGGCAACAAAACCGCCGACGGAAAAAACAACCTGGACGAGACCGTGAAAGTATGGCGCGAGAAATACTACCACAAACCGCAGGACAACTTCGAGGGAGGCGTGTTTGATTTTAATGCCGCCAAGAAATACGTGCAGCTTAACTTCCTGATCGGCTACCTGGTGGCCCAGGACGCGCAAAGGCCCGACTGGAAAGAAGGAGATTTCTTTGGCACCAGGTTTGGCCAGGCGAAGTAGCCGGCAGAAGTATAAATTAAAGTGTAACGCCTGAAGAGAAGCCATACTTCCCAGTTAAGGGTTTATACTTTCTCTAAAAGGTAAAATAAAACAGCCCGGCAGCAAAAGCTACCGGGCTGTTTTGGTTTTATAGGTGGCCTTACTTATTCTATTGTGTACGTGTAGCCAGATGGGGTCAAGTTCAGCTTCACGGTGTATTGCTTGGTGGCACCTACTTGAATGTTGCCGCCGTCATACTTGAGCTGAGGTCCAGAACCGTCCAAGCCGAGGTTCACATCCCAGCCATCATTCTCCCTGAACTTGAAAGCTTTGCCGCTTTCCAGGTTGATCGTGGCGGTCCACTCATACTTTCCTTTGCTGGCAGAAACCAGGGTCATGTCAGTATCGTTGTCCCATCCTCCCGGGGTTGCATCACCAATAACACCCCAGTTAGATTTAACCAGGCTGTACGTTCCAGCCTTAGGGTTGATGCGCAAGCGGTAGAAGCCATCGGCCGGAACGGTGATGTTATCCTCATCCGTGTCCGTCAGGGCACCTTCTTCTCCCTTTTTGGCCCCCATGTCGCCATCCCATCCTGTGTTAGTAGGAAGGATCTTCAGGCCATCGCCATCTACCGTGAAGTAACCGAACACATCATACCACTCGGTCACCACCCCATCATCTTCTTTTGTATGGCGCATCATCTTGATACCGTTGGTTGGCTCCCAGCCAGCAGCAGACGACCCACCGACCAAATAATAGTTTTTGATTGGGGAAGGCTTGAAATGCACAGTTCTTGTCTTCTCCGTTTGGCCACCGCCACCTACAGCAACGGCTTTCAGCACGTAATCACCGGACCACGAGCCGTCTTCGGGCACCTCTACCTCCGTAGTGAAAACAAAGCCATTTCCTTCGTTAACCAGCGTCTCAGTGTGAACTGTTTCAGTAGGGTTATCTTCATGAGCCAAGGAAATCTGCACTTCCCTGGCCTGGTTTGCCAACAACTTTACCTCAAACGTTTCACCGAAGAAGACTGTATCCGGTGTCTGCGCGTCAAGCGACACTACAAGTTCATCCAACTCATGCTCTACCTTGTCGCAAGAGCTGAACGTCAGCAGGGCACCGCTAAGCGAGAGCAGCGCCATAAGCCTGTATAGTATATTTACTCTTCTCATTTTTCGAAATTTTAGGATTAATAACCAGGGTTTTGCACAAGGTTAGGGTTCGACGCGATCGCTGTAGCTGGAATCGGGAAGAGACGCTTATAGGTCTCACCCGGGTTGGCAGGCTTGAACAGTATCTCATCCTCAAACCTCCCGAAGCGAATCATGTCTGTACGACGGGTCATCTCCAGCGCAAACTCGCGGCCTCTTTCATTGTAGATGTTCTGCAGTGTCAGGTTAGCGTCTGTGTACCTAAACTCAGGGTTATCGTTGAAGGCTCTGTCACGGACCTGGTTTACGAGCGCCAGCGCATCTGCCCTTGACCCTAGGCTGCTGCCCCTTAGGATAGCCTCCGCTTTCATCAGAAGCACGTCGGCATAACGGAAGATCACCACATCGTTGTTAGCGTTGAAGTTAACAGCGTTTGGGTCTGGCAGATACTTGATGTTACGGGCACCGGCTAGGCGGCCCAGGTCATCCTCACCTCCTACATCGAAGGCCGGGAAATAGTAAGGATCCAGCACCACATTCACGCCATTGTACACAAGGTTGTCGCCGCTTGCGTTTAGCTGCTGCCCGTACAGCCACTGCTGCTTGCGTATGTCCTGATCTGCAAACAGGTTGAAGAAACTTGGCGTAGTGGTCCAGCCGTTCCAGGGGTTAGTGGTAAGCCCGTAAGTATCGCGGTGTGCGTAGTGCAGCACTTTGTTATAGAGCAGGTTACCCTTTGCCTTCACCGCGTCAAACGGAATAGAGAAGATGGGCTCTCTGTTCTGAGGGCCATTGGTAGGTTTAAACATATCGAAGTAGTTCGACTCCAACGCATACTTGCCTGAGTTGATGACTGCGTCGGCATGCTTTACCACTTTATCCCAGTAAAGCTCTCCATCCGGCGCCGTTGCTTTGCCGGTGTATACTTCAGAGTTCAGGTAGAGCTTCGCCAGCAGCGTGTGGGCCATCCACTTGGTAGGCCTGCCGTAGGTGGTTGGGCTCACCTCCTCTGTCAGGTACTGCAGGTTTTCCTCTAGCTCAGCCGCAATAAAGGCAGCCACTTCAGCCCGTGGCATTTGCATCGGGGCAGCGGCATTATCATCAAATGTGGTCACTACCGGTATGTTCCCGAAAGCATCCATCATGTTGTAATAATACCAGGCACGCATGGTCTTCACCTCTGCAATCGTCTGCCGCTTGTTGTCAGACTCCGGAGCAGTCTCCAGTTGCGTCAGGATACGGTTCGCTGTACCGATGGCGTTAAAGCCCCAGTCCCAGGAGTTCCGCATCAGTTCATGGGAAGGAGTCCAGGTGTGCAAGTGCATCGCGCGCCACTTGCCGCCGTCAAACCAGTCACCGCCACGGGTAGGCACTACAACCTCATCTGTTGCTGTCTCCTGCAGGTCATAGAAGTTATTGTCGAAGAATTTCTGGGCGGCTACATACACAGGCCCGGTCAGGGCAGCGTACTGCTCAGGCGTGGATGGGAAGTTCTGCTCTGTATAGTCAGAGTATACTTCTTCGTCCAGGTCTGTACAAGATGCGAAAGCACCCACTGAGGCACAGCCCAAGACTACCAAACTTTTTCTTATCAGTGATTTCATATTCAATTCCGTGTTAAATAGTATTAGACTAGAAACTTAGGTTTACCCCCAGCAGGAACGACCTTGTCTTAGGGTAGTAGTTACGGTTGTCGATACCTGGAGCCAGGCCATCTAGCGATACCTCTGGGTCTACGCCGGTATAATCCGTAATCACAAACAGGTTCTGGCCAGTTACATAAACTCTTGCCGTTTTCAGGTACTTCAAGCCAGCCACATTAAAGTTGTACCCTAGTGTGGCATACTCAAGGCGTGCAAAAGAGCCATCCTCAATCCAGCGGCTCGATGCCACAGGCGCCTCGAAGATACCATCCTCCAGCGCCTCCTGAGAGATATTGAATGATGTTGCCTGGGTGAGGCGAGACAAGTCGGCTCTGGTAGCATTGAAAATCTTGTTACCATACACGCCCCTCAGGAAGAAGCCGAAATCGAAGGACTTATAGTTAAAGTTGTTGCTCCAGCCGTACGTAAACTTAGGCAAGGCCTGCCCTACAATTTGGAAATCGTCCGGAGTGCGCAGCTGATCTGCCGTCACCAGCTCGCCCTGAGGGGTTTGATAGATCGTCTGGCGCGTATTTTCATCATAGCCAATGTACCTGGCCGTATAGAACGTACCTAGTGGCAGACCTGGCTCAACCAAACTCACAGACTGGCCTGTCCAGCCATCCAACGTCAGGTAGCCTTCCAGGCGCTGCGTTACGTTCAGGTTGTCTACGTTACTGGCAAGTGAGCCTACCTCGTTCTTGTTGCGCGCGAAGTTAACCGAGCTGTTCCAGCTAAAGTTGCTGCTGCTCATTACCTCGCCTGTCAGCATAATCTCTACACCTTTGTTGCTCATGGTAGCACCATTGGCCAGCAGTCGGTTGAACTGGTAAGGAGGGGTTGGCACATTGTACTCATACAGCAGGTCATCTGTCTGCTTGTCGTAGTACTCCACTGTACCGGAAACACGGCCATTCAGGATTGCGAAGTCCACGCCCACGTTCAGCATCGAGGTGCTCTCCCACTTCAGGTCAGGGTTAGGGTTCTGAATAACGGAGTAGCTGTTGATGAACTCACCGTTGTAAAGGAACTGGTCTTCCTGAGGGCCGAACAATGTGATAGAGCGGTATGGAGGAATGTTCTGGTTACCAGAGATACCGTAGCCAACACGAAGCTTCAGGTCATTGAACAGGCTCTGCGTCTGCATGAACGATTCTTCGGATATTCTCCAGGCTGCAGCAAACGACGGGAACATCGCCCACCTGTTGTTCACCCCAAATTTAGAAGACCCGTCACGGCGCAGTGTGGCGCTCAGTATGTACTTTTCATCAAAGCTGTAGTTTACACGGCCAAAAAATGACACCAGCGTGGACTCTTCTTTTCTTGGGAACCCTCTGAAGTGCAGGGCGGCATCACCGTTACCGGCGAACAGGTTACCGGCGCCAAGCTCATCAGAAGAGAAATTATCGTTAATGGCTTTAATGCCATCGTTTCTCATGGTATTCTGGTAAGAGTAGCCCCCTAAAAGCTTCAGCTCATGACGGTCAGCAAAGTTTTTAGTATAGTTCAATACCGACTCGAAGATCTTGTCTGTGTGCTTGAGGCCTTCACGCTCGGCATAACCGATTCCTAAGGCACGCGGGTCGAAGTCGCTACGGCGCATGTAGTAGTTGCGGTCATAGTTCTCTCGCTGCAACGAGCCTGTTAAGTCAAGCACCAGGCCTGGCAGAATGTCTACGCCTACCTTTGCAGAGCCCAGCATGATGTTTCTGTTGCGCTCCTCATCACGTTGGTTCAACATGGCTACCGGGTTAAAGTAGTTTGTGCGGCCCGGCACCTGGAAATATCCTCCGTAGCGCTCATACTCCGTAGCGTCGCTGGTGACAGGAGAAACAGGCAGGAACCTGGCAGCTCCGTTGAAGATACCGTAGTCTACGTGGTTAGAGTTGATCATAGTGTTCACTACAGACAAGCCCAAGCGCAGCCTGCCCTCAAACATATCCTGATCAACGCCTAAGCGGCCAATAACACGCTCCAGGGAATTTCTCTTAACGATACCTTCGTTGTTGAAGTAGTTAACAGAGGCATTGTAGCGCGTAGTTTCATTCCCGCCGCTGAAACCTATGTTATGGTTCTGGGAAATTCCATTGCGGTAGATCTCCTCTTGCCAGTCTGTGCTTGCGCCATCCTCGCTGGCCGCCACTTCCATATCATTGTCAGCCAGAAAACGGCGGTACTCGTCCGCGCTCAGGACATCAATTTTGTTGGCAACTGTTTCCAAGGCTGCATAGCCGCTGTAAGATAGAGTTGGGGCACCTGCCTTGCCTCTTCTGGTGGTAACCATGATCACACCGTTCGCTGCTCTTGAGCCATAGATCGCGGTGGCAGAGGCGTCTTTCAGCACGTCCATGGATACAATGTCATCTGGGGCCACCAGATCGATGGAAGCGCCTGGCACGCCGTCAATCACATAGAAAGGAGAGGAACCTGCAGTAAGGGAGGACGGGCCTCTCAGCTGTATGGTAGAACCGGCCGTAGGGTCACCGCTGCTGCGGTTTACAGTCAGGCCGGGCACTTTGCCAGCCAGCAACTGGTCCGGGGTACCAACTACACCGTTGTTAAACTCCTTAGGCGATAAAGAGGCTACTGAACCCGTTACATCCTGCTTGCGCTGTGTACCATACCCCACAACCACAACCTCCTCCAGCGCCTTGGTGTCGGTTTGCATGGCAATGTTGAAGGTAGCCTGATTGCCAACAGCAACCTCCTGCGTCTGGAAGCCGATGAAGCTCAGTACCAGTGTGGCGTTGGCTGGCACAGAAAGGGTAAAGTTACCGCTCGCATCGGTAGAGGTGCCACGCGTAGTGCCCTTCACCACCACGGTCACGCCGGGAAGTGGCGTACCGCCATCATCCGTGACTGTGCCGCGGATAGTCTGCTCCTGTCTCACGTTGGTAGTTTTAGCCGGAGAGGCAGCCGGCGTGGCGGCGGGCGCCGTGTTCACATCCTTTACGATGATGTACACGTTGTTCACCTTCTTATAGGTCAGGCCGCCCGGGGTTAATACCTTTGAGAGCACCACCTCCACGTTCTGCTCTTCCGCAAGGCCGGCCGGCACCTGCAGCTGCAGGTTTTGCGCCACATCGGCCTTGTAAGAGTATTGTATGCCATACTTGTTGCGCAGGTCTCTCAGCACATCGTTCAGCGACTTTGTAGAAGAACTCTGGCTCACTACGCTTGAACTGGCAGCCAAGGCCACCTTACCATCGTAATGATCCTGAGCTGCTCCCGAAAAGTAAAGGAAACATGCAGCCGTCATGAGGCCGTATGTCCTTGTTCGGTTTGTAGTTTTTTTACGCATAGGAATTTAGTTAATAATTAGTTAGAGCTTATAGTGATGCTTTCGCGTTGTATTTGCACTTCTACCTGCAGCGTTTCCGAGACGGTAGAAAGTATATGGCTTGGCGTGTTACTATCCAGGTAAGCGGTGATGCGCTGTTGCTTCAGAGCCGGGTCCGTGATGGTAACAGAGTACCCGTAGCTGTGCTGCAGCATCTGGCCCACTTCCTCCAGCGTTATGTTTTCCAGTGCCAGGCCCGTGTTCTTCCAGGCGGTGTAGAGTGCCGGATTTACCTTCTTTTTGATGATGTCCTTCTCCTCCGTCACCTCTACCAGCTCGCCAGGCTGCATTTCCAGCTGCTGCTCCTCTCCTTCGCCCGGCACACGGAGGCGCACCTTGCCTCTCTCAAGTATAACCTGCTGCTGGTTGCCCTTGCTGGAGACGCTGAACTCCGTGCCCAGCACCTCTACCGCCAGTCCGTCGGCTGTCTTCACAACAAATTTCTGGTTGTTGTGCTTGTGCGTGACCGAGAAAAATGCGTGTCCCTCTAACTGCACGATGCGTTCCTTATCCTTTGCCCATTTGGCCGGTATGGTGAGCCTGGAGTTGTTGTTGAGCACCACGGTGGAGCTATCGGGCAAGCGCAGGTGCATGCGCTCCCCGGCGGCAGTGGCGTACGTGATGGTTTTTTCCTGCTGCAGGAACAGTAGGAAACTGCAGACAAAAAGCAACGCCACGGCGGCGGCCCAAAGCAGGGCGTATTTTTGGGGACCGGCAGGTTTCAACGCCACTACAACGGCAGATTCTTCCCCCTCTTCAGCGTCGCGCTGGCGGGCGGCAGTGAGCTGTTCCCATACTTCATCCAGCGCGGTGTCTGCGGCGGGCCAGGGGTCCTCCGACAGGCACTGCACCAGCTCACGGGCCTCTTTAACAGCTGCGCGCTGCCAGGGGTGCTCCTGCAAAAAAGCACCCCACAAGGCATCCGTCGCTTCTGTAGGCTGCTGCACCCATTGGATGAAGTCTTCATCCGCAGCAAAGTCAGAAGCCCTATAATTTTGATACTTCATTTTGTTTATCAGAATAGCACAGGGTACAGTGCCTGCTCACTAACTACTATAGAGGCTTCCGCTCTTTTTTATCCCTCCTACATCAGAAATATTTTTTCATAAAAAAAGGAAGTATGGATCCGGTGAGATTTCCCGGATCCATACTTCCTCTGACACGATGCAGCGGCGCTAAGCTTTTCCTCCGCTATACTTACGCGTGGGGCCTATTCGGCCACCTTCACCAACTTCTGCACGTGCCGCTTTTCGCCGGTCGTCACCTGCAGGTAGTACAAACCATTGGCAATGCGGGGCAGGCTTACCTGCTGCTGCAGCACCTCCTGTGTCTTGTTTATCGATTGGCGGTAGATGATGCGGCCTGTCACGTCCTGCACCTGCAACTGTACCTGGCCGCGGTAAGCGTTTTCCAGGTAAAGCGTGGTGGTGCCGGCAACCGGGTTTGGGTATACTTTTATACTTGTGCCGGCAGCCAGCTCATCTTCTGCCGAAAGTATAATGCGCGACCACGGCAGCAGGTTGGCTTCGGGCGCCTCCAGCCGCTGGGTGGTGAAGAGCCTGAACTCGCCCGGGGCCAGCAGTATCTCTTTATTCGGATCGCTAATAACCAGTTCATCCCCGGTAAAGTAGTCGTACCAGGTGCCGGCAGCCGGAAAGCCCGCCGGCGGCATCTGCTGCTTCACGTCAAAGTTGCCGATCAGGAACACATCCGTCTCTTCCCCATGCAGTATGATCCGTTTCACGATGTTTTTTAAGTCGAGCGTAAAATCTTCGGTGGCGAATGCCGGCTGGGATGTTTTGAGCTTAATCAACTCAGCGTATACCTGGAAGAGCTTGGCACGCTCCGGCTCATTCTGGTAGCCCCAGCGCAGGGGCTTGTTGCCGGTGCGACCGTTGTCGTCGATAGAGACATCATATCCTAGCTCGCCAAACTGCCAGATCATTTTAGGGCCAGGGATGGCCAAGCCGAAAGCCGCCGCCAGTTTCGCCCGGTTCAGGGCAGTGGTCAGGTCGCGGGTGTTGTAGCTGCCCGATGCTTTGCCGTTTTGCCTCACGTCAAACAGGAAGCGCTCCTCATCGTGGCTCTCCAGGTACCCGACCACACGCGGCTCCCCCCACTCCCGCTCCTGGTAAGACAGCCACTGTGGGTTCGCGTTGGTGCCTTTGCCCAGCTGGCGGAAATCATGGTTGGCGTTGCCCCAGAAAAGCATGCCGTAGTTGGCCAGCTCCTTCTCCTCTGTGTTGTCGGCAAAATGCTCCAGAATCACGTAGGCCGTTTCGTCCAGCGCGCGTATCTCGTCGTAAATGCGCTTCCAGGTGGCCACGCGGGCGGCGTCATAAGCGCTCCAGGCATTCACGTTTTCGCCAGTGTTTCTTTGGGTGAAGCCTTTGGAGAGGTCAAAGCGGAAACCGTCTACCTTGTACTCCTTCAGCCAATGCCCCGTCACGCGCTGCACCAGGGCCTTGGTGGCCGGCTGCTCGTGGTTGAAGTCGAAGAACACATTGAACGGATGGGTAGCCACCGGGTTGAAGTAGGGGCTATTGGCTGCTGGCCTATCGTTGTCTTCGTCCCAGTACAGCTTCACGTACGGGAACTCAAAATCAGCCTGGTTCAGCACCACATCAAGTATAACGGCGATGCCTGCCGCATGCGCCGCGTCGATAAAGGCCTTCAGGTCTTCCTCCGTGCCGTAGGCTTTGTCCGGGGCCAGGTAGAAAGTAGGGTTATAGCCCCACGACTCGTTTCCGGTAAACTCCATGACCGGCATCAGCTGGATAGCATTAATTCCCAGCTTCTTGAAGTAACTCAGGGTGTCGGTGAGCGTCTTATAGTTGCGGGTCTCCACAAAGTCACGCACCAGCAGTTCGTAAATCACCAGTTGCTCCACAGCTGGGCGCTCAAAGCCTTCTACCTGCCAACTATACTCGGGCTGCGCCGTCTGCAGCACCGATACAATGCCGTTGGCCCCTTCCGGGTAAGCTTTCAGGTTTGGGTAAGCGGTATTGGTCAGGTAGCGATCGTACTCCGGGTCCAGGGCCTTTTCCGCATAAGGATCGGCTACAGCCAGGATGCCATCCACCAGGAACTGGTAAGCCACCTCTTCCCCTGCCGGGAGCCCTGTCAGGCGCAGCCAGTAGCGCGCGCCGTCCAGGGTCCGGTTCATCAGGTGCTCCTGCGTTGGCTGCCAAGCGTTAAACTCCCCGATCACATACACATTTTCCTTTTGCGGCGCGTAGAGCACCAGCACCACTTCATCCTCATCTATGTAATTAATGCCATCTACCATGCCGGCGGGCAGCGCCGCCACAGCAGGGGTCGGTTTGATCATGTACTCGAACACATCCGAAGCGCTTTCCTCCTCCGCGCTAGCCTCTATGGTAACCCGGTGGCGCAGCCCCTTGTTTGCACCGGTGCGGATGGTATGG
The DNA here is from genome assembly GCF_029360645.1 of Pontibacter litorisediminis. GTDB lineage: Bacteria > Bacteroidota > Bacteroidia > Cytophagales > Hymenobacteraceae > Pontibacter > Pontibacter litorisediminis. The sequence continues at coordinate 877,993 of NZ_JARDUA010000001.1, forward strand.
CTCAATTTCTCGCCGGCTGCCACGCGCTTTACTTCCAGGCCGTCGTGCAGCAGGCGCAGCTCCGCTGCCTCAGAGGCAACAACCTCCACCTGCAGGGCGCTGTTGGCTTCTGCAAAGAAGAACTCCTGCATAGGCTGCACAAATGACACCTTCAGTACATCTTCGTAAACCCGAAGGACAATGTCTTCGGTTTGGGCGCTGCCGCTGCCGTTTTTAAGCAACAGGCCTAATTTATAGATGGATTTGTCGGCGGGCACACCGAAGTACGTACGCGGCTCGAGTGTGATTTGCCATTTGTCGTTGCCCAGTGGCGTCATTTTCCCGGGCTCAAAGGGGGCGCTCCAGTTTGTCTGGCCAGCCGGTTGGTACTCAAAGGCTCCCCCATCGGCGGTGGTGCCAGCGCCAGACCATAAGTATACGTCGTTCGTTTTCCCCAGCAGGCCTTTGGAACGGCTATCCTTCGACTTGGTCAGGTCAAAGGTAATCGTAACCGGCTTGTCCGCCGTCGGGAAGGCCGGATCGGTGGTGACCACCTGCGCCTGCGCCTGCCCCGCGAGCAGCAAAAAGAACAGTAGTAAAAATTGAGGAGGGGTAAAAAGCTTCATACGCAATAGTTTTAAAGGTCGGTGCCGCCACGGTCCGGGCTAGCTTCAGCCGAAGCGCCCATTGTAACCAAGGTAAGCAAACCTATCATAACAAAAGGTGAAATAATGCCACAACAAGACCGCGGCTACTTTTAGAAAGGCCTTTGGCTTGGCTGCAAAGCGACGTAATACGCTAGGATCGTTTCGTTTAAGAGGCAATGGCCGTGCCCGTAGGGTCTAAAATTTATTTCCATCCTATAAAATTAGAAATCTTCTGTATATTAGTGCGATTATTTTGTATTGCCGGCACTCCTTGCGCTACAGCAAGCTCAGGAAGGGTACGCAGGCAGCACCGAATGCTTTAAACCAACCACAAAACCCATACGCTTGCAACCTCCTGTTCTACAAGAAGCTACGCAGAGCCATTCGCGGGAATTCTACCGTGCCCTGGTCGGCAATAGCATTGACTTGGTCTCTGTTCTGGATGCGGAGGGTACCTATACCTTTGTGGGCGATTCCGTAACGGGTGTGCTGGGTTATACCCCTGATGAGCTGTTGGGCGTAAACGTCATGACACTGGTGCACCCCGAGGATCTGGCAAGCATACAGGCAGCTTTGGAAGAACTGCTGAACCTTAAAAACGTCGTGGTCCCTCCTTTCCGGTTCAGGCATAAAGACGGGGAGTGGCATTGGCTGGAGTGCTCCTGCAAGAATATGCTGCATGATGAGCACGTGCGGGGCATCCTTACCAGTTCCCGCGATATAACGGCTGCTGTTCAGCTGGCCTATGACCACGATTATCACCAGGCGTACTACCGCTCCCTGTTTTTTCAGCACCCCGATACGGTTTTTACCCTAGACCTGAACGGGGAGTTTAAGAAAGTGAACCGCCATGTGCAAGAGCTGACAGGTTATACCAGTCAGGAACTGCTGGGCCAGCCCTATACCCGGATGCTGCACCCCGACTCCTTGAAAATAGCTGACAGGGCAATGAAGAAGGTCTGGTCTGGCAAAGCCCATACCGAAGAGGTGTGCATGGTTAACAAAGCCGGGGAAACCAGAAATGTGAGTGTTTCTGTGATGCCAGTATACTTTCGGGGAGAGATTCTTGGGGCACAGGGTATAGCCAAGGACATCACGGAGGCTGTGAAATCGCAGAAGCTCGTTATTAAACTGGCCGATGACCTGTACAAGCACAACCTGGATCTGCAGCAGTTCACTTACATGATCTCGCACAACCTGCGTGCCCCGGTAGCCAATGCCTTGGGGCTTGTGCAGTTGGTAAGGAAGCTACCAAAGGATACGGCGAATTACGATGCCGCTGTGGAGAAGCTGCATACCTCGGTGGAGCAGCTGGACACGGTGGTGAAGGATATTAGCCAGGTACTGTCGCTGCGCGAAAGCGGGCGGATATCAGAAAGGGAGACGGTGTACCTCAGTAAAGTATGCCAGCAGGTGCTGGAGCAGTTCCAGGGCGAGACAGAGCTGAAGGCGGCACAGGTAAAGGTAGAGATTGACCCGAGCTTTAGGCTGCAATCGATCAGCTCACATCTTTACAGCATCCTGTACAACCTGGTCTCTAACAGCCTGAAGTATAAATCCAGCTACCGGCAGCTGGAGCTTACCATTCGGGCAGAGCGCGACAACCGTGGCTATGTGCTGACTGTAAGCGACAACGGCTCCGGCATGGACATGCACCTGGTGCAGCACCAGTTGTTCCAGCTTTACAAGCGCTTCCACCCCAACACCTATGGCAAAGGCATCGGCTTGTTTCTGGTAAAGACCCAGGTGCAGGCGCTTGGCGGAAAAATAGAAGTTGAGAGTGCCCCGGACCAGGGCACCACATTCAAGATATACTTAGGAGCAAGACATGTATAACAAGGTTTTCATAGTAGACGATGACGAAGTGAGCATTTTTCTGACGGAAGCAATTCTGGAGGCAGAAAGCTTTGCTACCGAGTGTAAGGGCTTTCAGGATGCTAAGGCCGCCTTGCAAAACTTACTAGAGAGTGCCAAGGACAGCCCGGAGGCCCTGCCAGAGGTGATTTTCCTGGACCTGAACATGCCGTTCCTGAGCGGCTGGGACTTCATAGAGGCCCTCTCGCCTTATGAGGAGGACCTGAAGGGCCGTTGCCGCATCTACATCCTCACCTCCTCGGTGGATGAGCAGGAGCGCAGGCGGGCCCATGGCAACAGCCTGGTGGCCGGTTTTCTGCAAAAGCCCCTGGAGGATGAGTGGCTCCTGCAGCTAAAGAAAAGCAGCTGATACCGCATCATGCGAATCAGCTTACCACACCTATTACCACGACCCTATTTACAAACTTAACACCCGATGAACAACGTTACATCTCCTATCCAGAGCAGCCCTGGCCTCGAGTCGATGAGGCTGGAGCGACTCAACCGCCTCCTGTTCAACAATTACCCGGACGCGATTTACACGATCTGTATGGACAACAAGTTCCATACCGTGAACCAGACCGTTTGCCAGGTGCTGCAAAAATCACGGGAGGAGCTGATCGGACAGAGCTACCGCCAGTTTATACACCCGGAGCACTGGGACGAGTCGCTTCATTATTTTAAGGCCGCCAGGCAGGGCCAGCCGCAGCGCTACCACACCGTGGTGCTCAACGAGAGCGGTCTGCCTGTTTTCCTGGATGTCACAAACTTCCCTCTGAAAGTAAACGGGGAGATGGTCGGCATCTTTGGCGTTGCCAAAGACATCACCGAGCAGAAGGAGCGCGAGCAGGCGCTGCTGCGCACCTCCCAGGAGCTACAGCGCCAGAACGAGGAACTGGAGCTGTTCCGCAAGATCATCGCCCACGACTTCCGCAGCCCGATAGCCCGCCTGCTGGGACTGGGCAAGCTGCTGCAGAAAGACAACCTGCCCGAGAAGACGCAGCAAACGGCTATTGGCGCCCTGCTGCAGTCGGCCCAACAACTCGACGGCATGGTACGTGACCTAAACCAGATGCTGACGCTGCACCACCAGGGCGACGAGCCGCGGGAACTGTGCGATGTGGAGGAGCTTGTGCAGCTTTGCGTGGCGAACATACAGCAGGAAATCAGCACTGCCGGCGCCACCATAACATTGGCTGGCTCAGAGAGTATGCAACTCTTCACGGTGAAGGCCTTTTTGCTGAGCATCATCCAAAACCTGCTCTCAAACGCTATCAAATACAGGCAGCCGGAGCGGCCCCTGCAAGTGAAGGTGTCGCTGGAGCAGAAGGACGAGGAGGCGGTGATCTCCGTGGCCGACAATGGCAGCGGCATGGACCTGGAACAGGTTGGCCCTTCGCTGTTTAAGATGTATAAGCGCTTCCACCATGGCATAGACGGAAAAGGCCTGGGACTGTACCTGGTAAAAGAGCAGGTAAGGCTGCTGAGAGGCCGCATCGAGGTAGAGAGCACCCCCGGGGTAGGTACAACGTTTACCGTAAGGCTGCCTATGTTTCTATAGTTTACCCTACCCTTCCCATTTATACTTTTCTTAGGCCCTGAGCAGTAGCGCCCCCGTGCGCTTAGCGCTAGCTAAAATTACGTATCCCCTCACTAATCAAAATCATTCTTACTACATGGAACACGGCCCTTTTGCGTAAGCCAAAAGGCCGATGCCGCATACTTTAGGCTCACACAGGATAAAAAGGAATTTTTCTCCAAATGATACTTTATAGGCATTGGCTCGGCACTTCAGAGGTAAACGCAAAAACCTATGTTCAAGCATGTGTGTATCATTGATGACGATGAGGTCAGCACTTTCCTGACTTATGAGATGCTCATCGCGGAACGCTTCGCCCAGAAGTATGAGACTTTCCTGAACCCATCCGAGGCCTTAAACTGCCTTCTGCCCCGCCTGCAGCAAAAGCAGCTGGATGGTTTGCCTGACGTCATATTTCTGGACCTGAACATGCCGTACATGGATGGCTGGAAGTTCCTGGACAACTTAGCGCCGTTTGCCTCGCAACTGAAGTCTTGCTGCCGGATCTACATTCTCACCTCCTCGGTAGATATGCTGGAAATAAAGCGCGCCCAAGGGTACGATTTTCTATCCGGTTTCCTGCAGAAGCCGCTGGAGGATAAAATGATCAAGCGTATACTGGAGCGGCCCTGAAGTATACTTCTGAAACGGTTTACACGCGTGCCAATTGTTCCTACCTTTGCGGCGGTGGCACCTGCTGGAACTTTAGCGGCTGCCACCTGTAAAGCAAGACATGCCCAAAGCCACAGACTTCTTTGCCCGCATCGGGCTTACCCTTCAAATCGTGAAGACGGCGCTGGCCGCAGCCGTGTCGTGGCTGGTGGCCACCATGGTGCTGGGCTCAGAGTACCCGTTTTTTGCACCGCTGGCAGCCATACTTACGGTGCAGGTGACGGTGGCCGACTCAGTGGAGAAAGCCACCCAGCGTATCATCGGCATCATCGGCGGTGTGGCCGTGAGCTTGCTCATCGGGCATTGGCTCAGCATCAGCACCTTCTCCATTTTCCTGGTTATACTGGTGGGGATGGGGATCTCCAAAGCACTGCGCATGAACCCCCAGATCGTCTCGCAGGTGGCGGTGAGCTCTTTTCTGGTGCTGGCCTTTGGCTTGCAGGAAGAGGGCTATGCGGTGGAGCGGGTGGTAGAGACGCTGATGGGCTCGGTGGTGGCCGTGCTGATTAACGCGCTGATCGTGCCGCAGAACGCCCTTCCGGAAGTGGAAAACAGCATGCTCGCCGTGGGTGAGCAGGGCACAAAGACGCTCCAGATCTTGGCCTCGCAACTGCGGCAGACGGAGAAAGGGCAACTGGTGGGCCGCCAGGAAACGGATGCACTGATCGCTGCCGCCGAGCAAAGTATGAAATCGCTGCAGCTGGCCGAGCAGAGTCTGAAGTATAACCCCTTCCTGACGCACAAACGTACCCGCCTGAGCCGCCTGGCCATTGGGGTGAAGCGGCTGGAGCACATCACCACCCAGATCCGGGGCATTCGCCGCGGCATCGCCGACCTGAACTCTGCCCGCATATTTGAAACGGACCTGCAGGACACGCAGGCGCTGCAAAAAGCCATGGAGGCCACAGCCGCCTGCATTACCTTGTTCAGCCATACAATAGTGGGACCTGAGAAGCGGCACCGCCCTGCGCTGCTGGCCAGCATCCGCGAAGCCGAGAAGCTGCAGAACCAGTGCCTCGACACGCTCCGCAACATCAACACCAACCGCACCCTGCGCGATGTGGGCAGCATCCTCACCGACCTGAACCGTATCCTGGCCGAGGCGGCACGCTAAGGCATGCTCACCTGCTTCTTGTTAGGCTTTGCGCCCATATAAAAAGTAAGCTCGCCGCCACTTGTCAGGTCGGAATGCGTCAGGTAGCTGCGGTTTAATGGTTTACCGTTCAGCTCCATCTTCTGCACATACACGTTCTTGTCGCTCTGGTTTTTGGTGCGGATGGCAAAGGTCTTTCCGTTCTCCAGGTGTATGCTTGCCTCCTTGATGGCCGGGCTGCCAATGGCATACTGCTCAGAGCCTGGCGCCACCGGGTAAAAGCCCAGCGTGCTGAAGAGGTACCAGGCGCTCATCTGTCCGCAGTCGTCGTTACCGCCCAGGCCATCCACCGTCGGCTTATACATGGCCTTCAGGATCATGCGTACCCGTTCCTGTGTTTTCCAGGGCGCGTCGGTCCAATTGTAGAGGTAGGCCACGTGGTGCGACGGCTCGTTGCCATGCACGTAGTTACCGATGATGCCTTCCCGGCTGATGTCCTCGGTATTGGCAAAGTACTTGTCCGGCAGCTCCATGGTAAAGAGCGAGTCGAGGTGCTGCACGAAGCGCTGCTTGCCGCCCATCATGCTGATCATCTGGGCCGGGTCGTGCGGCACGTACAGGCTGTAGTTCCAGGAGTTGCCCTCGATAAAGCCCTGCCCGTGCGTGTCCAGCGGGTCAAATTCCTTTTTCCAGGTGCCGTCGCTGAGCTTGGGGCGCATGTAGCCGGTGCGGGCATCGTATACATTCTTGTAGTTCTGCGCCCGCTGCATAAACTCCTCGTATACATCCTGCCTGTTCAGCTTCTTCGCCATTTGGGCAATGCACCAGTCGTCGTAGGCATACTCCAGCGTTTTGGATACCGATGATCCGTTTTTATCCTCTGGCACGTAGCCCATGTCCATGTAGTAGCCCAGGCCGTCGTAGTAGCGGGTGCGGGCGGTGGCCACGCAGGCCTCCAAAGCTCGCTCCTCATCAAAATCAGCGTTCCCTTTCATCACGGCGTCTGTGATCACCGGCACGCTATGGTAGCCGATCATGCACCAGTTTTCGTTGGCGTGGTGCGACCACACGGGCAGCATTTTGTGCACGCTCTGGTCGTAGTGGGCCAGCATGCTTTTCACCATGTCGGCGTTGCGCTTGGGCTGCACGATATTGAAGAACGGGTGCAGCGCCCGGTAGGTGTCCCACAGCGAGAAGGTGGTGTAGTTGGTGAAGCCATCGGCCTGGTGGATGTTCTGGTCCAGCCCGCGGTACTTGCCGTCCACGTCCATGTAAGTAGTCGGGCCGAGGAAGGTATGGTACATGGCGGTGTAGAAGTTCACCAGCTCATTCTGATACAGGGCCTTTACCTGTATCTTGTTCAGTTCCTGGTTCCAGAGCGTCTGGCTCTGCTGCTTTACCTGCTCAAAGTCCCAGCCGGGTACTTCAGCCTGCATGTTGGCCAGGGCCCCTTCCGTGCTTACCGGAGAGAGCGCAAACTTCACCTGCAGCTTCTCCCCTGCCTGCACATCAAAATCAAAATAAGCACGCAGTTTGGTGCCGGCAAACTCCGGGAAATCCTTGGTCTGGTCGAACTTGCGCCAGAAGCCTTTGTATACCTGCGGCTCTGAAAAATCCTTATTCCCGTAGCTCTTGATCGGCTTGCTGAAGGACATGGCAAAGTATACCGTGCGGGTGCGGGCCCAGCCGTTGGTCTGTCGATAGCCGGTCACCAGCGTGTCATTCTCCACGCGCACAAAGGTCCATACGTTTTTGCCGTTGTAGTTATAGATGCCGTGCATCAGGTCCAAGATCAGGTGCGCCTCCTCGGTCTTCGGGAAAGTATACTGGTGCATGCCCACGCGGTTGGTGGCCGTGAGTTCGGCGGTGATGTTGTGGTCGTCGAGCTTTACCCTGTAATAGCCCGCTTCGGCTTTCTCATTTTGGTGGGAGAAGGCCGAGCGGTAACCGCTCTCCGGTTTGTCTTCGGTGCCCGGGTTCAGCTGCAGCTTGCCGGTGGTGGGCATCAGCAAAAAGTCGCCTAAGTCGGAGTGGCCGGTGCCGCTGAAGTGGGTATGGCTGAAGCCGACAATGGTCAGGTCGTCGTATTGGTAGCCCGCGCAGTATTTATAGACATCCTTGTTATACTTGCCATCCACCGCATACGGAATCGTGTCGGTGTCCGGGCTCAGCTGCACCATGCCGAAGGGCACCGTGGCTCCAGGGTAGGTATGGCCCATCTTGGCCGTGCCGATCATCGGGTTTACATACTTTACCAAATCCTGTGCGCTTTTGGATTGGGCCAGTGTTAACAACGGAAAAAGGAAGAGCGATGCCAGAAGTGTTTTTTTCATACGTTAGCGATTGCAGTACAAGAGAGCGAAACGTTAAATATAAAATATACTTTTATAAACTCCACTTCTACATCGCAAAAGCTCACCAGCGTTAATGCCCAGACAAGTCAACCCAAAACCTTCTAAAGTGGTATCTGTTAACCTAAGTCTGATTTTTAAAAACATAGATTTATCATCATGTCCATACTTTTCTCCCCGCTCACGATCCGCAGCATCACCTTTCAAAACCGCATTGCCGTGTCGCCGATGTGCATGTACAGCAGCCAGGATGGCTTTGCCACCGACTGGCACCTGGTGCACCTGGGCAGCCGTGCCGTGGGTGGCGCCGGATTGATAATAGCAGAGGCCACGGCCGTGGTGCCCGAAGGCCGCATTACCCCGCACGACCTGGGCATCTGGAAGGATGAACACATTGAGAGATTGCAGCGCATCACAAAGTTCATCTCCGAGCAGGGTTCTGTGCCGGGCATACAGTTGGCCCATGCCGGGCGCAAAGCCAGCCACCACAGGCCGTGGGACGGAGGGGCAGCCATACTTCCGGAGGAGGATAGCGGCTGGCAAACCGTGGCTCCCAGCGCCATTCCGTTCTCGGAGGAGAGCCCTGTGCCACACGAACTGACGCTGCAGGAAATCGAAGACTTCAAAGATGCTTTTGAGGCCGCTGCCATCCGCTCGCTGAAGGCAGGATTTAAAGTGATCGAGATACATGCCGCACACGGCTACCTGCTGCACGAATTCTACTCCCCCATCAGCAACCAGCGCACCGACAAGTATGGAGGCACGTTCGAGAACCGCATCCGGCTGCTGCTGGAGGTAACAGAGCGCGTGCGCCAAGTATGGCCAGAGGAGCTGCCGCTGCTGGTGCGCATCTCCGCCACCGACTGGACCGAAGGCGGCTGGACCGGCGACGACTCCGTGGACTTGGCCAAAGAACTGAAAAAGCTGGGCATAGACCTGGTCGACTGCTCTACCGGCGGTAATGTGCCTCGTGCGGCCATTCCGGTTGCCCCTAACTACCAGGTGCCGTACGCGGAGCAGGTAAAGCAGCAGGCAGGTATCCTAACGGGTGCTGTAGGCATGATCACAGAGGCAAGGCAGGCAGAGGAGATACTGGAAAACAAGCAGGCGGATATGATCATACTAGCCCGTGAGCTGCTCCGCGACCCGTACTTCCCGATGCACGCCGCACTTGAATTGGGTGATCAGCACCAATGGCCACCACAGTATGAAAGGGCTAAACCTCGTCAGTAGGCTCAACATGCTTCCAAAGCACACGTAATGTATAACACATCAACTTAGAATAACATGAGCGTTAACATAATTCACGACGAGGATGACTTCCGTTTTTACATGCCTTTTGAAGGGGATGAAGAAGCGGAGCTCACCTACACCTATACCGAAGACCAGATCATGGACTTCGACCATACGTTTGTGCCCGACAGCCAGCGCGGCAAAGGATTGGCAGGAAAACTGGTAAAGGAGGGCCTGGAGTTTGCCAAATCGAACAATTATAAAATCATTCCCTCGTGCCCGGTAGTGGAGGCTTATATAGAGCGCTACCCCGAGTACAAGGACATGGTGCACCCGGTGTAATGCAGAAATTGCACCGGCAATGTTGCCGAACATCTTAAATCAGCTATCTTAGCTACTGCATCCTGCTTGATCTTATATGAGGCAGGATGTTTTTTTAGCTGATCACCTTAAGAACAACCTATGAAGAAATCTCCTTTATTCCGCATGCTGGCTTTGGGCGGTATACTTTGCCTGGGCACTGCTACTGCAGAGGCGCAGGAATATACCCGCCAAGATACGCTGCGCGGCAGCATCACGCCCGAACGCGCCTGGTGGGACCTCACCTTCTACCACCTTAACGTGGCCGTGAACCCGCAGGACAGCAGCTTGCAGGGCAGCAATACCATTCGCTATAAAGTGCTGGAGCCGCAGCAGCGCATGCAGGTGGACCTGCAGCCTCCTATGCGCATCCAGCGGGTAACGCAGAACGGCAAAGAGCTACAGGTACAGCAGGACGGCAATGCCTGGTTTGTGCAGCTGCAGGAGCCACAGCAAGTGGGCCAGGAGAAAGAGGTTGAAGTATACTTTGGCGGTAAACCACAGGTCAGCGTAAACCCGCCCTGGAGTGGCGGCATCACCTGGGCCCGGGACGCCAACGGCAATCCCTGGATAGCCAACTCAAACCAGGGCGACGGCGCCAGCCTCTGGTGGCCCAACAAGGACCACATGTACGACGAGCCGGACAGCATGCGCATCAGCGTACGGGCGCCGAAAGGCCTCATGGACGTAAGCAACGGCCGCCTGAAGACCGTGCAGGAGCATGCGGACGGCAGCAAGACCTACACCTGGTATGTGGCCAACCCGATCAACAATTATGGCGTGAACTTGAGCGTTGGCGATTACGCCCACTTCTCAGACACTTTTCTGGGCGAGAAGGGCAAGCTGGACCTTAACTTTTACCCGCTAAGCTATAACCTCGAAAAGGCTAAAAAGCAGTTTACGCAAACGCACCAGATGCTGCAGGCCTTCGAGCACTGGTTCGGCCCCTACCCTTTTTATGAGGACGGCTTCAAGCTGGTGGAGGTGCCCTACCTGGGCATGGAGCACCAGAGCGCCGTAACCTACGGCAACGGGTATCAAAATGGCTACCGGGGCCGCGACCTGAGCGGCACGGGCTGGGGACTGAAGTTCGACTTCATCATCATACACGAGGCCGGGCACGAATGGTTTGCCAACAACATCACTTACAAGGATGCCGCCGACATGTGGATCCACGAGAGCTTCACCAACTACTCCGAGTCGCTTTTCCTGGATTACCACTACGGCACCAAGGCGGCCAACGAGTACGTGATCGGGCTGCGCAACATCATCCAGAGTGACAAGCCGATTATTGGCGTATACAATGTGAACAAAGAAGGTTCCGGGGATATGTACCCGAAAGGGGCCAACATGCTGCACAACCTGCGTCAGATCACAAACAACGACGAAAAGTGGCGCAGCATCCTCCGCGGCCTGAACCAGGAATTCTACCACCAGACAGTAACCACGCAGCAGATCGAGAACTACCTGAGCCAGCACATCGGCCGCGACCTGACGCCGGTGTTCGACCAGTATTTGCGCGATGTGCGCATTCCCGCCCTGGAGTATAAACTGAACGGCAAAAAACTGCAGTACCGCTGGACCAATGCAGTAGACAACTTCAACATGCCGGTAAAAGTGTACCTGAACGGGAAAGAGCAGTGGCTGGAGCCAACCACCCAGTGGCAGGGGCTGAAGGTAAAGAAAGGAACCAAGCTGCAGGTAGACCCGAACTTCTACGTGACGGAGCAGAACCTGACGGCCGCTTAGGCGTGCTTCCATTGTAAACTTAAAACACCGCCCGCTCTGGCAGGGCGGTGTTTTTTCTTTGCCTCCGCCTCCCACACAGGGCCAAATTTTCACAAATCAATATATTTATACTTTGTCACCTCACACGAACCGAACATGAAACGGATCTTTATACTTACCGCCGTGCTTATGTGCTGCTTCTTCCAGGATCTGCAGGCCCAGGACACCTACACCCTCCTGAAGCCAGACCGCATATTCGATGGTGAGGAGATGCACGAAAACTGGCAGGTACTGGTGAAGAACAACAAGGTAGAAGCTGTGGGAAGACAGTTGCAGGCACCGGCAGGGACGCTTGTGCGGGCCTTACCAGGTATGACCTTGTTACCCGGGCTGATTGAGGGGCATAGCCACCTGCTGCTACACCCCTACAACGAAACGCCCTGGAACGACCAGGTCTTGCGCGAATCGCGGGCGGAGCGGGTAGCCCGCGCCACCGTGCATGCACAGCGGACCCTGCTGGCGGGGTTCACCACCGTTCGCGACCTCGGCTCGGAAGGCGCAGGCTTTGACGATGTGGGACTGAAACAGGCCATAGAGAAGGGCGCCATTCCCGGCCCCCGGATGCTGGTAGCCACCAAGGCCCTGGTTGCCACCGGCAGCTATGGCCCTAAAGAGCTTAGCTACGATATCGAGGCTCCCATCGGGGCGGCCGTGGCCGACGGGCTGGAAGGGGTGACGCGGGAGGTGCGCGATCAGATAGGCCATGGCGCCGACCTCATCAAAGTATACGCGGATTACCGCTGGGGGCTAAACGGGGAGGCATCCCCGACCTATACCCTGGCAGAGTTGCAGCAGATTGTGGAGGTGGCCAGCAGCAGCGGCCGCCCGGTAGTAGCGCACGCCTCTACCCCTGAAGGCATGCGCCGCGCCATACTGGCCGGGGTCTCCACCATTGAGCACGGCGATGGGGCCACCCCCGAGATCCTGCGGCTCATGAAAAAGCACAAGGTAGCCCTGTGCCCCACCCTGGCCGCCGGCGACGCCATTGCGCAGTACCGCGGCTGGCGCAAAGGCCAGGAGCCGGAGCCAGCGCGCATCCGGCAGAAACGTGAGTCTTTTAAAGCGGCGCTGGAGGCGGGCGTTACCATATGCATGGGCGGTGATGTGGGGGTATTCGCCCACGGCGACAATGCCCGGGAACTAGAACTCATGGTCAGTTATGGCATGGAGCCAAAGCAGGCGTTGCGCTCCGCCACATCGGTAAACGCAGACGTTTTTGGCCTCAAGGACAAAGTTGGGCGGATCAGGCCCGGGCTGCTGGCTGACCTCATTGCCGTTCCCGGAGACCCCTCTAAAGAAATTCAGCAGCTGCGGGAGGTGAAGTTCGTCATGAAGGACGGCAAGGTGTACAAGGATTAGACCTGCTTCGGGAACGGCTCCTGCCCTTCCTCCCCGCGGTAAAAGCGGGTGGCTGGCAGGGCAAAGTGGATGTCGGGCGTGGCCATAAACTTGGTGAGCACATCCTCCCATATTAGGTGAACGCTCTGGCGCCGGCGCAGCACGCTGCACACATAGCGCATCGTTAGCTCAATGCCATTTTCCTGCACGCGGGTGTACAGGCGCGGCTCCAGGTTATCGTAAAAAATCAAGTGCTGCTGCGATTGCCGCCTCACCTGCTCCCGCGCTGCCTCCGTCAGTTGCTCGGCATGCTCGTGCATCACCTCGTACAAGATGCCTTTCGCCTTCTGCCAGTTGCTCTCGAACGTAATGCGCACGGGCACCTCCTCCCAGATAAACGGAAAGCCGAAGTTATAATTGGACTGAGGCTCGGTAAACACCCGCATGTTCGGGATGTTCACCACACGGCCGGTAGCCTGGTCGGCCTTTACCCAGCCCTGAATCTCGTTCAGCGTGAACTGGAACAACCGCACATCGATTACGTCCCCCACATGGTCGCCCACCTGAATCCGGTCGCCGATATGGAAAGGGCGCTTCCAGATGATAAACACCCAGCCCGCCATGTTCAGCACAGGCTCGCGCAGCGCCAGCACCAAACCAGCCGACAACAGCCCCAAAAAGGTGGCAATGGACCGAAAGCCGTCGAACCAGATATAGGAAAGACAGATAAGGCCAAGTACGGTAATGATGTAGTTGGCAGCCTTACGCCACTGGTATTTTTTCCGTATATCCCCTTTTTGCCTGTTAACGAAACGCTGCAGGAACAGGCTCAACAGCCAAAGCACGAGCAGAGTGGCCAGGGAGTAAAGCAGCTTGCTGTAGAACTCCGGGGTGAATCCGGTGTGGGATGAGAGCCAATAGGTAACCTTGCGCATGAACTATCCTTTTAAAATCTATACTACGGAGCTCAGCCTCTAATAAGTTTACCTCCTGCCGCTTCTGTCCAAATTCCTGTTGGCACGGCTGCTTCTGAAAAAAATGAGTGAGTACTACAATACCAGTAAAAAAAGAGGATGTTGCCGCCAAAGCTCATAACTAGCAGTGGCACAGATCATAAGCTTTAACACTGTTTAAACAGCAATTTCTGTACAACAAAATACCGTTTTTATTGTATACTAATATTTCTAAATTTGGGTAATTCTGAAATTGCGTGAATTCATACCTGGCGTTCATGCGCGGAGACCAGGGACAAAAACTCATTTGGGCAAAACAACAGGATGCCACCTTTCGCCAATCAGAAGATACTGCTACGCCCCAGGCCGGTTCGGGCAAGCCGGCAGCGCTTGGGGAAGCAGTGCAGCAGGGCAGTATAAAATCGGTTCGCATGGAAGAGCTGGAAGTATGGAATAGGTTTAGGGATGGCAGTGAGGCGGATTTTACCCTCTTATACAGGCGCTATGCACCGGTAATGCTACGCTATGGGCAACGCCTTACCTCAGACCCTGATCTGGTGAAGGATAGCATACAGCAGGTTTTCTTCCAGGTTTGGAAGAGCAGGCTGAACCTCTCCACCCCTCCAAACGTGCGTAATTACTTACTTAAGGCATTCCGTTGCGAACTGGGCAAAAAAGCCACGTTCAATAGCAAGCACGAGTCTCTCTCTGATGATGCACAGGCAGGCCTGGAGGCTTCGCATGAAGCGGAACTCATCAAAGTGCAGTCGCTGGAAATAGACCGGCAGAAAGTGCACCTGCTGCTCTCAAGGCTTCCGGAGCGGCAGCGCGAGGTAATCTTCCTCAAATATTACACGGGCCTGCAATACGACGAGATTTCCGACGTCATGGGCATCGACCAGAAGTCGGTGTACAAACTCACGTATAAGGCCATCGATAAACTGCACAAGCTGTTTCACGGCAGAGATCAGGAGGAAACGTCTCTGCGCAAACGTGTGCGCGGCCTGGCCAACAGCCTGAGCCCCACCGCACAGGACCAGCAGGCTGTCCTGGACCCCTTGGCTGGCACAGGCCCCCTCATACTTGGCTTTGACTAAAGCTTTTCCTAAATGTGCGCCTGAAGCCTCTCTTTTATTGGCATTCTTGCCGAAACCCGTTAACTTGATTCCCGATTAATTTACTCCGGCAGCTACGCGTAGGCTTGGCAGGCTTGGTTTTGCCTGCTGCTGCGTTTGCTCTGTTCAACGATCGACTTTATACTTATGCACATACAGAAAAAGCCCTTTGGCACCGCCCCGGACGGGCAGCAAGTACAGCTGTACACGTTGTCTAACCGGAATGGCGTAACGGTAAAAATCACCAACTATGGCGCGATCATCACCGCTTTTGTAACACCCGATAAATCCGGGGAAATGGGGGATGTGGTGGCTGGCTTTGAGGAGTTGAGCGGCTACGTACCCAACGAGCCGCACTTTGGCGGCATTGTTGGTCGTTTTGCTAACCGCATTGCCAAAGGCAAGTTCACGCTGGACGGACAGTCCTACAGCGTGACCGTAAACGACGCGCCGCACCACCTGCACGGCGGCAACCAGGGCTTCGACCGGAAGGTGTGGCACGCCGAGGAACTGCCGCAGCAGAACGCCCTGAAACTGACCTACCATAGCCCGGACGGTGAAGAAGGCTACCCCGGTAACCTGACAGCCACGGTGGTGTATACCTTAACAGAAGAAAATGCCCTGCAGATAGACTACAGCGCCACCACCGACAGAGCCACCCCGGTGAACCTGACGAACCACAGCTACTTCAACCTCTCGGCCGGAAACGTGGGGAACGTTTACGGGCACCTCATTCAGATTAACGCGGACAAGTATGTTCCGGTGGATGAGACCTTTATCCCAACCGGTGAGCTGGCAAGCGTGGCGGGCACGCCCATGGACCTAAGGGAGCCGCAGCCTATTGGGAGGCACTTGCCAGAAATAGCGGGCGGCTATGACCATACCTATGTGCTGCACCGCCAGGATGAAAGTATAACCAAGGCGGCAGAAGTGTATGAGCCTATCTCCGGCCGAGTGCTGGAGGTTTACACCACCCAGCCCGGGATACAGTTTTACACCGGCAACTTCCTGGATGGTTCCCTGACCGGCAAAGGCGGCCACAGGTATACCAGGCACTACGCCTTCTGCCTCGAGGCGCAGCACTTCCCGGACTCCCCGAACCAAGCTGGCTTCCCGAATGCTGTGCTCAGGCCAGGAGAATCTTATCAGCAGATCACCGTTTATAAACTATCGGTGAGGCAGGAGTAGCAATTTGTTTTGAAAAGCAGTAAAGACCTGCAACGTCTTTCTAGCGTACTTGCGCTACTGCCCGTTATCCTGCAGAACCATACCAATGAACTAGCAGCGGCTCTTGGCTGCCACAGCACAACGCTTAGCCGCTCATCACACACCAACTAAACGCAAAATTTAAACAACAACTATGGCTGGCTCAACGCACACCAATACACAAACGCCTCCGGCATCGGAGATCACAGAAAATTACAAGGGGCCTCTGGTTACCGTAACCCTGCTCTTCTTCATGTGGGGCTTCATTACCTGCCTCAACGACATTCTCATCCCCAAGCTGCAGCAGGTGTTCACCCTGGAGCTGTGGCAGGCCATGCTCATCCAGACAGCCTTTTTCGGGGCATATTTCTTTGTATCATTGCTGTACTTTATACTTTCCATCACCAAAGGAGACCCTATCCGCAAGATCGGGTATAAGAACGGCATCATAGTAGGCCTGCTGGTGGCAGCCGTGGGATGCGCCCTGTTTTACCCGGCGGCCGACACCCTCAGCTACGGCTTCTTTCTGGGGGCCCTGTTCGTGCTTGCCTCCGGCATCACCATCCTTCAAATCGCCGCTAACCCTTATGTGGCCATACTAGGTCCGGCAGAGGGGGCGGCCAGCCGCCTGAACATGACACAAGCCCTCAACTCGCTGGGTACCACCGTGGCCCCTATCATTGGGGGTTACCTCATCTTTGGCGCTGTGAACGCAATGGACACGGGCGCTGACTCCGTGAAAATGCCATACCTTGGCCTGGCAGCCGCATTACTGGCAATCGCCCTGCTTATCAAGGTCTCGAAGCTGCCAAGCATCCGCAGCACCGACGAGATAGTACCGGGCGCAGGAGCCTTGCAGTATCGTCACCTGGTCCTGGGCATCGTCTGCATCTTTGCTTATGTGGGGGGTGAGGTAGCCATTGGCAGTGCGCTCATCAACTACTTCAGGCTGCCGGAGATCGCCGGCCTGGAGGAGGCAGAGGCTGGTCACTTCCTGGCCTTTTACTGGGGCGGCGCCATGGTGGGCCGTTTCTTCGGGGCCGTAGCCCTGTCCAACACCAAGAACACCGGTGGCAAGTACCTGGTGATAGGCGGCATCGCTGCGGTGGTGTTCGTGTTGCTCTTCCTGGCCTATGGCCTGAATGAGGCGCTTATCGCCCTGGGCCTGATCGCCCTTAACTTTGGCGTGCTGATGCTGGGGAGGTTCATCCCTAGCAGAACGCTCGGCTTCTTTGCCGCCACAGTAGTTGCCTTGTTGCTGATCACCAGCTTTGCCACTGGCCCGGTAGCCATGTGGTCGGTTATCGCTATCGGCCTGTTCAACTCCATCATGTTCCCAACCATTTTTACGCTGGCCATCAAGGGCTTGGGCGTGCACACCAGCCAGGCCTCGTCGCTGCTGGTGATGGCCATTGTGGGGGGCGCCATTATGCCGCCGCTCCAGGGCGCCGTAGCCGACCTGACCGGTAGCCTGCAGATCTCGTTCCTGGTGCCGCTGGTTTGCTACCTGTACATTATGTACTATGGCTTTGCAGGATACAAAATAGCTGACGAAACAATTTAACCGAGGATTTATACTTTACAGAAGCCGACCTAATGCTTTGGGTCGGCTTTTTTATTGCCTTCACTTTAAAAACCATTGGCGCTTTAGTGGCTTTCGCAGAATTGCTTAACTTTCCGGTTTACAGCTTGCTCCATACTAGAAGCCACGCTGTAGAGTTAACAGAGACATCAACCAAAGGATATTATACTTGATGAGGCACTTCCTGCTTCCCCTACTGCTGCTCTTCGCAGCCTTTGCACCTGCGCAGGCATGGGCACAGGCGGGGCCGGAGCGTCCGGCAAAGCGGCCTAAGATAGGGCTGGTGCTGAGTGGCGGCGGGGCAAAAGGCATGGCCCACATCGGGGTGCTGAAGGTGCTGGAAGAAGCCGGCATCCGGCCTGATTACATTACCGGCACCAGCATGGGGAGCCTGGTGGGGGCCTTGTACGCCCTCGGTTACTCCGCCAGCGAAATCGAGCAGATCGCCCTGAGCCAAGACTGGGAGATGCTGTTGAGCAATCAGGTGCCACTGAGCCAGATCGCGATAGAGGAGAAAGAGTACTACAGCCGCTATTTGCTGGAGTTGCCCGTGAACGGCACCAGGATAAGCTTCCCGAGCGGCCTGATAGAGGGTCAGGCGCTGAATAACCTGCTCATCCGGCTTACGCGTGGGGCCCACAGCATACAGGATTTTGAGGACCTGCCGATCCCCTTCGCCTGCGTTGCCACCGACATTGTTACGGGCCGGAAAGTGGTGCTGCAGCGGGGATTTCTGCCAGAGGCACTGCGGGCGAGCATGGCCATCCCTACGGTGTTTACGCCTATCAAGATAGGCGACCACATGCTGGTGGACGGCGGGCTGGTGCAGAACTTCCCTGTGCAGGAGGCGCTGGATATGGGGGCCGATTTTGTGATTGGGGTGAATGTGGGTGGCGGGCTGGAGCCGGAGCAGAAGCTAAAATCCATGATTGACGTGCTGGTACAGGCTACTTTCTTTACGAGTGCCTCCAACCTTGAGAGCGAAAAGAAGAAAACCGACTTTCTGATCGACATCCTCCCTTACCTGGAAAATTATAAGACCAGCAGCTTTACCGATTCCGAAAAGATCATCAAGATTGGGGAGGCCGTGGCCAGGCAGTACGCTGACAGCCTACAGGCGCTGGCGGCATACTTTCAGTCGTTCCCAGAGCCAATGCACCAACCTGCCTTAAGCAACCTGGAAGACTCTGTGATGATCAACCAGGTACTCATCAGCGGGACCAACTCCACCCCCAGGCGCATTCTGCGCCGCCGCCTGCGCCTCCACGAGCATGAGGCCACCACCATCAGCACGATAGAGAACCGCATTGAGATCCTCTACGGCACCGGCCACTTCAACAAGGTGTCTTACGCCATGGTACCCACCGACAGCGGGCATCACCTGCAGGTGAATGTGGAGGAGGCTGCTCAGGGGCTCCTGAAAACAGCCGTATACTACGACTCGGAGAACCGGGCCGGGGCCACGGTTAACTTTACCCGACGTAACCTGCTTTGGCAAGGCTCGCGCTTTGTGGCGGAGGTAGACCTGGGCCAGAACATCCGCAGCGATGTGAACTACCTGAAGTACATGGGCTACCGCTATCACCTCGCCGCCAAGCTGGGCAGCCAGTACTATAAAAACGACCTGGCGTTGTTTAACGGCAGCGGCAGCAAGGTAGCCATCCTGCAACGCAACACTAACATCGGCACCCTGGGCTGGCAAACCACCACCAACAATACCTGGACGCTGGGGCAGCAACTGGAGTATAAACTCTCGCGCCTTTACCCGCAGGTGGCAGGGCAGATTAACCTGGATACCCTTACTGTGGACATCAATACGCTGGAGCAGCTGAAGGTGCGGAACTGGGCCCTCTCCACTTTTTTCCGGCTGAACACGCAGGACCGGCAGGCCTACCCTACCCGCGGCTGGAAAAGCGAGGTGCAGGGGAGCTTCCTCTTCGGCAACAGGTTTACGGTGCGCGCCCGGCCAGACCACCCAATGCCGCAAGAGGGCATGCGCAGTACTCATCTCGACCCATACTTTAAAATTTCGTTGCAGGCGGATGGCGTAGTTCCCCTGAGCCATAAGCTAAGCCTGATGCTGCGCCAGGGCCTGGTGATGTATACCAGCAACGACTTGCCCATTGGGGAGGAGAGTTTGGTTGGCGGCTATACATCCGTTTTACCCAACATGATTGCATACCGTGCGGCTGAGCCCTTTGCCTACGCTGCCGATAACCTGCTTTACTCCGGCATTGGCCTGCAGGCGGAGCTGCGGCGGAAGCTCTACCTGCAGCTTAGCTCCACGGTTCTGAATACCAGCCTGTTGCACGGCTACCGCACCCTGCGTGGCCGGGCTACCCGGCTTGGCTACAGCGCCACCCTGGGCTACCTTACTCCACTCGGTCCTATCACAACAGGTATAGCCCACGAGAGCCACTCCGACTGGCGCGGCTTCCTCAGCCTCGGTTTTAGACTGCCTTGGTAACAGTGGCTTAAGCGACCATAAGGTTATACTGTGTATTAGTTAGTCTTTCAGGCCTCTTCCTGCTTCTGGAGCGACTTCTTTTTTACCTAATCTCCAGCTTTTTAACCTTCCCTCTTTTTAGATTAGTGATCATTATCACTGCGGAAAGCATATATTTTATCGATATTTGTCCTGATTATCAATAGAAGGACCGATCTATGAAAGTAGAACAGATCTATACCGGCTGCCTGGCACAGGGCGCTTACTACATCGAGAGCAGCGGCGAAGCCGCCATCATTGACCCGCTCCGCGAGGTAAGGCCATACATCGAGAAGGCCGCAAAAGACGGCGCGAAAATAAAGTATGTGCTGGAGACGCACTTCCATGCAGACTTCGTATCAGGCCACCTGGATCTGGCGAAGGCTACCGGGGCTCAGATTGTGTTCGGCCCGAATGCACAGCCATCCTTCGAGATGTATAGCGCACAGGATGGTGAGGAGTTAAAAGTAGGAGACGTGACCATTAGGGTGCTGCACACCCCAGGCCACACCATGGAGTCCACTACGTACCTGCTGCTGGATGAGAACGGGAAAGAGCATGCCATTTTCTCCGGCGACACGCTTTTTATCGGGGATGTGGGCCGCCCGGACCTGGCCGCCAAATCAGAGCTGACAAAGGAGCAGCTAGCAGGCTTCCTCTACGACTCGCTCAGAGACAAGATCATGCCCCTGCCGGATGATGTGATCGTTTACCCGGCGCACGGGGCCGGCTCTGCCTGCGGCAAGAATATGAGCAAAGAAACAAGCGACCTGTTAGGCAACCAGAAGAAAACCAACTATGCCTTGCGCGCCGACATGACCAAGGAGGAATTTGTAAAAGAGGTAACAGATGGCCTGCTCCCACCGCCCACCTATTTCCCGCTAAATGTGCAACTGAACCGCGAAGGCTACGCCAGCATGGACGAGGTGATGGCGCAGGGACTGCAGGAACTTACCCCAGAGGTATTTGAGGCTGTCGCCAACGAGACCGGTGCCCTTATCCTGGACACCCGCAAGCCGCAGGACTTTGCCCAAGGTTTTATCCCTAACGCCATTAACATCGGGATAGACGGCGGCTTTGCCCCTTGGGTGGGCGCCTTAATTCCGGACATCAAGCAGCGGATACTGCTTGTAACGGAGGAAGGCCGTGAGGAAGAGGTCGTAACAAGGCTGGCGCGCGTTGGCTACGACCATGCGATCGGGTATCTGAAAGGAGGCGTTGAAGCGTGGAAACAAGCCGGGAAAGAGACGGACAAAATTGCCTCTATACCTGCTACAGAGCTTGCCGAGAAGTTCGGGCAGGACAAGGGAATTTATATCCTGGATGTGCGCAAGCCAGGGGAGTTCGAGGCTGAGCACCTGCAGGCGGCGCATAGCGCCCCCCTCGATTACCTGAACGAGCACCTGGCTGAACTGCCCCACGACAAGACACTGTACATTCACTGCGCCGGTGGCTACCGCTCCATGATCGCCGCCTCTATACTGAGGGCAAGGGGCTACCGCGACCTTGTAGACATACAAGGCGGGTACAAAGCCATTGCGGAGACAAACATGCCGCGCACCAGCTTTGTATGCCCGAGCACCCTGAAATAGAGCCCATACGGTACACGGAAACAAGTATAAAAAAGGAGAGGCAGTGGTTTTGTAGCCACTGCCTCTCCTTTTTTATACTTGTGTTGATGCTACCTTAATCCTGTACCTTGTCCAGCGTTTTACGCTTGTCACTCTTCACTTGCTTAAAGTGGCTGGGGGTAAGGCCGGTAACTTTCTTGAACTGGTTGGAGAGGTGCGCCACGCTGCTGTATCCTAACTCGTAGGCGATTTCCTTCAGGCTTAGCTCATCATACACCAACAGTTCCTTCACCCGCTCTATGCGCTGCAGGATCAGGTACTTTTCAATGGTGATGCCCTCAAAAGAAGAGAAGAGCGAACTGATATAGTTGTAGTCCAGCCCCACTTTTTCCGCAATGTAATCGGATGTGTTCACATGCAGCTCCTGCTCACCGCTTTGGTGCACCAGCTCGATAATGGCCAGTTTCACCTTCTCGATCAGCTGCGTTTTGCGGTCGTCCAGCAGCTCGAAGCCGTTGCTCTCCAGCACCTGCCTTATCTGCTTCATGTCTGCCTCTCCCTCAGCAGCTACCTCCGCCTCGCCAAGCCCCACCTGCAGCACCGTGTAGCCTAGCTTTTGCAGCTCTTCGGCCACCACGCGCTTGCAGCGGTCACAAACCATGTTTTTTATGAGTATCTTTTTTGTTGCCATACTTTTAAGCTAGCGCTCCCGTTTATAATCACCTTCTACCATATTGCAAAGTATAAAAATATGCTGCATCAAATAAAGGTACGGGCCATGTTATGTTTCAAAGTTTTATAGCTTTGCACAGCTAAGACATCCTATGGAACCCCTGACACTACCCGACTACTTAACGGCACGCATGGTCCCCGGGGACTACCTGCTGCACATTACCTGGCTCCGTGGTGTAAGCACCCTGGAGTACCGCGAGGGAATTCGGCTAACCAAGCAAATCCTCCTTGAAAACAACATCAGGTTATGGCTTGTCGATTCCAGGCTGCTGACGCACGTTACCTTCGAGGACCAGCAGTGGATCATGAAAGAGATCGTTCCGCTGCTGCTCGAGAGCAACCTGCAGAAGGTAGCCCGCGTGGTAAAGCCGGATGTGTTCAGCTACATCACGTTTGAGAACATGATGCGAAAGGCGCAGGAATGTTATAACGTACAGGGGCATATGGAGCAGTTCACGACAGTTGAGTCTGCCCTGGCTTGGCTCCACATGAACGATTAACATAGTTTACTCCTCTATCAGAATACCCAGTTTCCCCATCTGGTAATCGCGCATGGCCTGCATGATTTCAGTTTCGTTGTTCATCACAAAAGGTCCGTTGGCTACCACCGGCTCCTCCAGCGGCTTACCTGCCAGCAACAGGGCGCGGGTGTCTTGTTTTGCCGTAAGGGTGATGCCTTCCCCATCCTGGTTGAACACTACCTGGTGCAGCCCCTCCACCAAACCGTAGCCTTCCACGTGCAGGAGCCCGTCCAGCAAGTATAAAAAGGCATTATAAGCGGCTAGCAGCGGGAGAGGATAGCTAGCGCCCGCCCTAAGTTCCAGGCGCAGCGCCAGAACAGGCGACTTGGTGTTGACAGGGCCCTTTACTCCTCCAAACTCCCCAGCCACGACCTGCACGGTTACCCCTTCTCCTGTTACCGTAGGTGTAGCCTCAGCCTGAAGCGGCGTATACTCAGGTTGGTCCATTTTATTGGCCGCTGGCGTGTTTACCCAGACCTGAATAATCTCCTGCACCCCTCCCCGCTCCAGAATATCCTGAGGTGGCCGCTCGCTGTGCACAAGGCCGCGGCCCGCGTTCATCCATTGCGTGCCCCCCTCATATACCACGCTGTTGTTGCCCCGGGAGTCGCGGTGGTGCACCCCACCCCGGTAAACGAAGGTGACCGGCGAGAAGCCGCGGTGCGGATGGGGATCCACGCCTGTTTTATGCGGCACCACATGCTCCGGCATGGTTGTAAGGTGATGGTGTAGCAGCAGGAAGGGGTCGATCTGGCCTACTTGCTTTGTAGGGAAAGGCTGGCGCACCGGCAAGCCTCCCATGTCCACGGTTTCAGCGTAAAGCAATCGGGCTACTGTTCTGTTTTTCATCTTTATTCGCTATCAAAGTATGAAACACGGTGGGTGCGGTAATGTTATGGAAGCCTGAAGTATAAAATGTGCCACAACAAAAAGAACAGCACCTGCCGCAAATGCGGCAGGTGCTGTTGTATGACCACTCAAAAGCAGGTTTATTCTAGTAATTCGGATCTTGGTTCAGATAGCCACCTCTGTCGGTGCGGCGGCTGCCCCTGCTGTAGCGGTCTCTGTACGAGCTGCTATAGCTGCCTCTTTCCCGGTGCATGTTGCTGTTGCCCCTGTACCCCTGCTGCTCCAGCGGGTTGCGGTTGCTGCCTGTGTAATTGGGTTCTCCCCTGTCGGAGTGGGTGCTCCTGTCCGGGTGCATCGAGTTATTGCTGTGGCCTCCGCCATAACCGGAAGAGGACACCGTATCGTCCATATGGCCACCCCCTCCGCTCATGGAGCCGTAATGCGAGGAGCCGCCAAAATCGCCGTGGGCGCTATAGTTGGAGCCGCCAAAGGCAGCGCCGCTGTAGCCGCTCATTCTGCCTGAGCCATAGCCCTGCTCCTGCTGCGCTCTACGCTCACGCTGCATGTGGCGCATGTCTCCTTTATAGCTGTCGGCTGAATCTCCAAAGCTAGGGAAACCATATCCCTGCCGAATGTTGCCAAGCTCCCGCTGACGGCCTCGCGTGTTGTCGTAGTAGTTGTCCTCCATGTCGTGGTCGCGGCTTGGATAGTTCTGGAAGCGGTTGGCATCGAAATCACGGCGGTTGCGGAAATCCTGGGGGTTGTTGCCGTGGCGGTAACGCTCCTGGTGCTCCTTTCCGAAGTCGCCGTCGCGCGTATCGCGGTTAAAGTCATACGCGTCCCGGCCGGTCCAGAGGCCTTCGTGGTAATAGGGGTTATTTTCTCTTTCGTCTCTCATAGCCAAGGTAAGTTTGTTCTACATTTGTTACAGGTTAATCTAAACGCAGGCGGGAAAGAACGGTTATCCTCCTGCGGTACAGGCAAAGAAAAAGGCCCGCTTTGTTAAAGCAGGCCTTTCTATATATGTTTATGAACTTCTTAACTATCTTCGTCGGCCATCATTCTCGCTGTACCTAGACTGGTTTTCCGACCGGAATGGGGTGCGTGTGCCTGTGCCTGCTGTACCAGACTTACGTTCCGCTGCCCCGGGCTGGCTTTTATCCTCGCCGGTGTTCCCTGCCTCGGACCTGGCGTAGCCATAGTTATGGTTAATAAAATTTGTGTAGGCACGGCTACCGGCATAGCTGCCATAGGTAGGCCTGTTGCTGTAATCCGGAAACTCGACGTAGTGCTTTTCCATACTTCCCGTGTTCCGGGCAGCATAGCCCCCCTGCCTGCTGCGGCCAGTGCCGTAAGTGGAGGTACTGTAAGCCCCGCGGTTATAATCACTGTTATAGCTCTGGGTGCCGTAAAAGTCGTTTCCACGCATGCTTGCATTATCGCGGCCGTAACTGTGCTGCCTGTTCTGGTTTGAGCTTATGTGGCTGCTTTCATAGCTGTTGCCTACATCACGCTGCTCAGATGCGTTGCGGTCGTATGGATAGTTAGAGTTCATGATATGCACATTTTAGTTAATATTCTTTCTTATTTAAACGCTATGTTAGAACAGCTAGTTCTGTGTTTAACTTCTTAATAAAGCACCTTCACCCCCAGCTTATTGCTATTCCATATTTATATAGTTAAGATAACTGCCCTATATTCAGTTTTTACGTATGATTTAGGATGATTTTCTGCCCGTTTTGACACTCCTCCTGCAGCAGCTAAAACACTTTTTCACCTCCTGAAAAAACCAAGCAAATAACCATTGCTTCCTGCTGTGGGTATACGCTGTAACAAAGCAGCAGATGGAGCAGCATATACACATTGGCACCTCGGGATGGCACTACAAGCATTGGGTGGGCACGTTTTATCCCAAGGAACTACGGGCAAAGGACTTTACAGGTTACTATTGCCGCTTCTTTCAGACGGTGGAAATCAACAATTCCTTCTATAAGTTACCGTCTGCGGATACCTTTGCCAGTTGGCGCCGGTCGGTGCCCGATGATTTCATGTTTGCGGTAAAGGCCAGCCGTTACCTTACCCACATGAAAAAGCTGCTGGAGCCGCAAGAGCCCCTGAGCCGCTTCTTTTCCAGCGCCAATGCCCTGGAGCACAAGCTGGGGCCGGTGCTGTTCCAACTGCCGCCAGGCTGGAAAGTAAATGCCGGCCGCCTTCGTGAGTTCCTCTCATTTTTGCCGCCCTACTACAAGTATACCTTCGAGTTCAGGCACCCGAGTTGGTACACAAGTGAAATTTTGGACCTCCTCCGAAAACATAATGCCGCGTTTTGTATTTATGAACTGGACGGCCATGTTTCGCCGCTGCATGTCACTTCTGATTTTGTTTATGTGCGCCTGCACGGCCCCGACGGCAAGTACGCAGGTTCCTATGCAGAGGAAGCCTTGCAATGGTGGGCGCAACAGTGCCGACAATGGCAACAGCAGGGCCTGCAAGTGTATGTCTATTTTGACAACGACCAGCTTGGCTACGCTGCCTTTAACGCACTGAGGCTGCGGGAGATCGTGCGGCAAATCAATGGCTGAGAGTGGCGCGAAAATTGTATCAAAACACCCAAAAAACCTAGAAAAACCTATGGAAGCTGCCGCATGGTGGCTACCTTTACACCCGTAAATAATTCGAAAAACTGACATATACCATGAGCAAAATAACAACGGATATATGCATTGTGGGCGCAGGACCTGTCGGTCTGTTTGCCGTGTTTGAGGCCGGCCTGCTCAAGATGCGTTGCCACGTAGTAGATGCGCTGCCTGCCGTTGGCGGACAGCTGTCTGAGATTTATCCTAAAAAACCGATTTACGACATACCGGGCTTCCCAGAGATTTTAGCCGGAGACCTGATCAAAAACCTGGAACAGCAGATTGCCCCCTTCCATCCCACCTTTACCTTAGGCGAGCGCGTGGAGGAACTGGAGAAACTGGACGATGGCTCTTTTATCGTGCACACGGTGGATGGCACCGAGATTGCCTGTAAGGTGGTAGTGATTGCCGGAGGACTCGGTTCCTTTGAACCCCGTAAGCCTGCCATCGAGAACCTGGAGCGTTACGAGCGCAAGGGCGTGGAGTACATGGTGCGCGACCCGGAGCATTTCCGCGATAAGCGCGTGGTGCTGGCCGGCGGCGGCGACTCTGCCCTGGACTGGACCATTTACCTGGCAGGCCTTTGCAAAGAGCTGACGCTGGTGCACCGCGGTACTACCTTCAGGGGAGCCCCTGAGTCGGCGGCTAAGGTGTTGAGTATGGCAGAGGAAGGCCACATCAAGCTGATCCTGAAATCGAACGTAACGGAGGTACACGGCGAAGACAACCTGGAGGCCGTTACCGTGATGGTGGATAACACAGAGCCTTACCAGATCGAGGTGGATAACTTCATACCTCTGTTCGGATTGGTGCCGAAATTGGGGCCTATTGAGAATTGGGGACTGGAGCTGGACAAGAATGCGATCGTGGTGGACACCGAAGACTACTCCACCAACGTGCCGGGGGTGTACGCCATTGGCGACATCAACACGTACCCGGGCAAGCTGAAGCTTATCCTCTGTGGCTTCCACGAGGCGGCGCTGATGGCCCAAAGCGCTTACAACATCATCTACCCGGATAAAAAGTTTGTGTTAAAGTATACCACCGTTAACGGCATTCAGGAGCTACAGCAATGAAAGACGCGATAAACATATATGTTGAGCAGGAAAACGGAGAACGTATAGCACTGGAGGCTCCGCTGGACATGAACCTTTCGGTAATGGAGGTGCTGAAGGCGAATGAGTTCCCGGTGCAGGCTGTATGCGGCGGCATGGCCATCTGTGCCACCTGCCACGTGGAGGTGCTCCAGAACGGCGAGGGAGAGTTGCCTGAGATGAACGACGACGAGGCGTACATGCTCGAAACCCTGCCACACGCCACTGAAAGCAGCCGCCTCTCGTGCCAGCTGCGCGTAAACCCGGAGCTTGACGGCCTGGTGGTACGCATTATGCCGGAAGCGTAGGCGTGCTTCCTGATTCATACTTCAAAAAGGTGCTGCTGCGGTGGCACCTTTTTTATTTGCGTAATTTTAAATGCAGGTTTCCTAAGCTTAAGCCCGGGGCAGTTCTACCCCTCACGGCCGCTTATAGCTTACCACCTTCACCACCACCGTGTCCGCCTGCTTGGGATCATTGTCAAAGTTTACCCACCCTTCGCGTTTGGACTCCTGCGGGGCAAAGGGAAAATCAAGGTCGGCCTGCTCCACGGCTGTACCATTGTGTTGCACCTTTACCTCTAGTTTTACCTGCTCTGCCGTTTCGCCACCCTTGTTGTACAGCACCACGCGGTAACGGTAGGGGGCATACTTGGTCGGATCCGGAAAGTTCTCCGCCACCAGGTCTGGAGTTGAAGGCTTGCGGGTATACGCCTGAAAGCCCAGGTAGCCAAAAACGCTTAGCAACAACAGCAGCCCGATTCCGAAAACAACCCATTCAAACCAATTTTTCCGGTCCTTTATATCATCTGCATGATCTTGTTTTTCCTCCATGTGCATTTTACGATTTAATGAGCAAACGACCCGCCGAGGCTCCCAAAGAGGTTAAAACCCCCAATGTTACTACCTGAGAGGTAATCACCCAGAAACTGGCGCCATCAAACCTACCAAAGAACCACAGCATAAATGCCGCCGCCGCCAGCCCCACCAGGTAGCTGATGCAGGTATCGAAGGTAAGGTTATACAGGAAGCCGTTCTGGTGGCTGCTAGCCCGCCCTTTAATATCACTAAAGAACAAGATGATGGCGCATAGTACAATGGAGACCAGCGCCATCATCAGAATGTTAACAGAGGTGGCATCCGTGGCGATTTTCAGCACCTCCTCGGTAGGGGCCACGTTGCCACCCACCAATATAGCCCCACAAAGCGCCAGCACCGTGCTGCCCAGACGCGAGCGGTAGAGGGAGTCTTTGTTCGCTCGCTCAGCCTGCTCCTTCTGCCTCCGCTCTGTCTCCTCGTCCGCGCTTGTGTCCCCTTCGTTCACGCCCAACTGAGCAGTTCCCACCGACACCCCAATGGACACGGCCATGGCCTCGATGATTATCTTCCCCATTATTTCGTCGGTTGACATCTGCCCAAACTCGATCCGGTTTAGCATGAGCAATACAGCAAAGGAGAGCAGCAGGCCAATCCCTAACTCCTCTACCGAATCTACCATTACGCTGCGCCACGACACATCAGGACGCATACCGGCAAAGCGGTTGTAACCCAGCAAAAGCAGATAAGTGACCCCTACCAGCAGCAGCAACTGCTGTGGCGAGACTGTAAAACCAGCCCACCATACTTCCATGGTATAGAGCAGCGGGAAACTGAATAGCAGGCCGCCGGTTATCCCGCGGGCATACTCCTTCAGCGACTGCCGCAGCGGCCGGTTGTTGCTTGTTGCCTTTTTCCTTTGTTTAGTCTCTGCCACTTCTAAATATTTGGTGGCTTATACGGCGGCTGTCGCTTCCTGGCTGCTTTGGCTATACTTTGGACTCAAAAGTACATGATGGCAAAAGCAAGTATTGTTAAATAACGATATTTGCATATCTTTAACTATTTAAATGTTCTGACACAAAAGAAAACAAACATGAAAAAGCTTTTAGCCGCAGCAGTATTTGCTCTACTAGGCTCTGGAGCCTTTGCGCAAACTTCTCCGGGTACCGTTGTGGTAACTGGCAGCCTTCGCTTTAGTACCCAAACCTCAGAATCCGAACGCAACGACACACTGAGCCAAAAATCTCTTGGAACAGCGTTTGGAGTAGGCCCAAGTGTAGGCTATTTGCTTGGAAATAACTTTGAGCTTGGTGCTGGTTTGGGCTTTTCACGTTCAACAACCACAAACACAAACTTTAACAGTACAGGTGACAGAAGCGAAACGAAGACAAAAACGAATGCCTTCACCGTTAACCCCTACCTTAAAAAGTACTTCATGCTTTCTGAGCAGTTTGCCCTTACCGGCCAACTTTCTGCCGGGCTTGGCTGCTACAAAAGAGAGAATGACGCGAATGCTGTTTCCCAGCAGAAGACCTCTTTTTTCAATGCAGCGCTTGCCCCGGGAATAACTTATTTCCCTACTGATAAACTTGGCATAAGTGCTGGCCTTGGGGGATTGCGATATGACCAGACATTGAAGAAAACGCAAGCAAGCGATTCTCCAGTCAAAACATACTCCGGCTTAAGCATTGATTTCGAGGATGCCCTTTATTTCAGCTTAAGCTATTTCATCAATCGCTAACACAAACGTCACTTGCTTTTATTCCTGTACTTATACTATCTGCTTCTCCGGATGATGGAGCCGGGGAGTGGCCATATGAACCATTGTCGATAAATAACCTGATTTACACCCAAGTATAAAACTTATATTCCTAAAGAAGACAAACCATGAAGAAACTATTCTTTGCCGCTGTATTTGCATGTTTAACTTCGGCAGCTCTCGCTCAAACATCTCAGGGTACCGTTGTCGCCTCCGGCTCTCTGGGCTATCAAAATAACAATCATAAAAATGATGCTGACACACAAAAGTCTGTAAATAGATCATTTACATTAGCTCCTAGTATAGGCTACATGCTAAGGGATGGTCTGGAAGCGGGTATTTCTGTAGGTTATACCTCTTCAAATGACGAGTCTAAAGTTTATAATGTGTTACCAGGTGGCAGTCTCGAATTACGCTCCACCAGTGAAACCACAAACCGCAGCCTTGCAATAGGCCCGTACCTAAAGAAGTACTTCTCTGTTTCAGAGAAAATCGCTTTCACCGGTCAGGCTTATTTGAACTATGTTTCAGCTGAACATGACTACCACTCAGACTACAGTAACAGTCGTTCAAGATCAAACTATGAATCCACAGGCTTTAGTGTAGGCTTAAGACCTGGGATAACTTTTTTCCCAACCTCCAAAATAGGCCTGAGCGCAGGTTTCGGAAGCTTAGGATACACGCGCAGTACATCAACCTCAGAGCTGGAGTACTTTGAAGATAGCAAATCAACCTCCTCTGAATTTGGCCTTAACCTGAGTGGCAGCACCCTTTCCTTTGGCTTAGGCTACTACATCAGCCGCTAAACAAGTATAGCAAGTATAAAAAGAGAGGCCTGCGCAAACTATACTTGCGCAGGCCTCTCTTTTTATACTTGCTTAGTATGATCTATACTTACCAGCCACTTGCCAGCACATCGGCAATGTGCATGGTCTTGATCGGCTTGTTCTGCTTTTTGATGTAGGCCTCCAGGTGCATCAGGCAGCTGCTGTCGGTGGAGACGATGTAATCGGCACCAGTGGCGATGGCGTTGTCTACCTTTTGCTCGGCCATGGCTGTGGAAATGGCCTCAAACTTCACCGCAAAGGTGCCGCCAAAGCCGCAGCAGGTTTCGCTATCCTCCATTTCTACCAGTTCCAGCCCGCGCACATGGCTTAGCAACTCGCGTGGGCCGGCCTTAATGCCGCACTCGCGCAGGGCACTGCAGGAGTCGTGGTAGGTGTACCTGCCCGCCAAGGATGCTCCTTCAATGCGCGTAATGCCCAATACATCGGTCAGGAATTCCGTCAGCTCGTACACCTTCTTCTGCATGGCCCTGTACTTCACCAGCTTCGACGACTTCACGAAAATATCCTGGTACGCGTTGCGCACCATGCCCACACACGAGGCAGAAGGCGCCACAATGTAATGCGAGGTATCGCTTGAGAAATCGTCCAGGAACTTGTCGGCCACCTCGCGGGCCTCATTAAAGAAGCCGGCATTGAAGGCGGGCTGACCGCAGCAGGTCTGGTTTTGGTTGTAGCGTACCTCACACCCTACCTTTTCCAGCACTTTCACCATGTTCATGGCCGTGTCCGGAAACAGCTGGTCTACGAAGCACGGCACAAAAATATCGACTATTGTTCTCCTTGCCATAACTATAGAAAAACCGCCCCGGACTCAGCCATGGCGGCCTGCAGGGCAACTTTGTTGAGGTGCAAATCTACGCCAATATTTTCGAAGTAGCTGATCATATTTTCGGTAGGCATGTTGCCCACTAGTACGTCCTTGGCCATGGGGCAGCCACCGTAGCCACGCAAGGCCCCATCGAATCGGCGGCACCCGGATTGGTAGGCAGCTTCCACTTTCTCCTGCCAGGTAGTAGGGGTGGTATGCAGGTGCGCCCCGAACTCGATGTGCTTAAAAGCCGGGATCAGGCGGCTGAACAGGTAGGTGATGTTCTCTGGCGTAGCCACGCCAATGGTGTCCGAAAGCGACACGATCTTTACCTGCAGCTCATCCAGTTCCTGCACAAACCGAATCACCGTCTCCACATCCCAGGGGTCGTTGTAGGGGTTCCCGAAGCCCATGGAAATGTAGGTAACCAGCGTTTTGTTGTGCTTGTGGCAGATCTCCTGTATTTCGGCCAGCTGCTGCATGGCCTCGGCTATACTTTTGTTGGTGTTGCGCTGCTGAAACGTCTCCGATACCGACAGCGGGAAGCCCAGGTAACCTATCTGCGCATACTTTGCGGCATCCTCCGCACCGCGCGTGTTGGCAATGATGGCCAGTAACTTTGAGGAAGTAGTTTCCAGATCCAGCCCTGCCAGTACCTCGGCGGTGTCGCGCATCTGCGGGATGGCTTTCGGCGAGACAAAGCTGCCGAAGTCAATGGTGTCAAAACCGACCTTCAGCAGTTGGTTGATGTATTTTACCTTGACATCGGTAGGTATAAAGCCCTGTATGCCTTGCATGGCATCGCGGGGGCATTCAATTATTTTCATAGTGCGTGTTCGTTCAAACGTGTGGCATGGCTGCCTATCCCAAAGATACAGTTATCTTCTAAACTAAAAAAGTACAAACTTATACTTTGATATTATGCTGATATTAAATATATTATCTCTTAAAACCATGTTGAAATAACAGTAGCCACTGCCCTATGACAAAGATACGAGACAGCATCGTGCTGGTGACAGGAGGCGCCTCGGGCATCGGGAAGCTGATGGGCCAGGGCTGCCTGCAGCGGGCTGCCCGAAAGCTGGTGATATGGGATGTAAATGCCTCGGCCCTGCAGCAGGTAACACAGCAACTACAAGCAGATGGCCACAGTGTTTGGGGCTGTGTGGTGGATGTTTCCAAGCCTGAGGAGGTGGAGGAGGCCGCGCGGCAAGTGATGCATCAGGTTGGCGTGCCCCATATCCTTTTCAACAACGCCGGTATCGTGGTAGGCAAGCCATTCGCAGAGCATACGTACCAGGACATTCAGCGCACGCTGGATATAAACGTGCTGGGAGCCATGGCCGTGGCCCGGGCGTTCTTGCCCGCCATGCTGGCGCGCGGCAGCGGCCACATCGTGAACATTGCCTCGGCAGCCGGCCTGCTGCCCAACCCGCGCATGAGCGTGTACGCTGCCAGCAAATGGGCGGTGCTGGGCTGGTCGGAGAGCCTGCGTTTGGAGTTGGAGGCGCTGCGGCAGGACCTGCATGTTACCACCGTTACGCCGAGCTACATCGACACCGGCATGTTCGCCAGGGTGAAGGCTCCTTTTCTCACCCCTATCCTAAAGCCTGAAACCATCAGCAAAAGTATACTGGATGCCGTGGAGCAAAATAAGATCCTACTTCGCCGGCCTGCCCTGGTGCACCTTTTGCCCCTGCTCCGCGGAATTTTACCAACAAGGCTTTTCGACAGCCTGGTAGGCCGCGGTTTTAACGTATACACCTCCATGGATCGCTTTGCAGGACGTCCTGCTGCAGAGGCTGTTCCGGGCAAACCCACTACTACAAACGTATAAGCCATGCCTCGCACCAACACTTTACGAACCACGCCCACCGCAGTAGAAACCGACCTGCAGCGGATCCAGTTGCTTATCGGCAAGCAAAACGAATTTTTCTCCAGCGGCCATACCCTGGACCTAAGCTTCCGGAGGGAGCGGCTGCGTGAGCTGCACCAGGTCATTCAGCAGCACGAGCAAGAGCTGATGGACGCCATGTACGCCGATTTCCACAAGCCCGAGATGGAGGCTTACAGCACCGAGATTGGCTTTGTGGAACTGGAGCTAAAGCTGGTGCTGAAGAACCTGGGCAAGTGGATGAAACCGAAGCGGGTAAAAGAGTCGCTCATCAATTTCCCGTCCCGCAGCTATATCCACTCCGACCCTTATGGCCTTGCCCTCATCATCGGCCCCTGGAACTATCCTTTCCAGTTGCTGCTCAACCCCCTCATCGGGGCCATGGCCGCAGGAAATTGTGCCATCGTCAAGCCATCTGAGCTTACGCCCACCACCTCTGCGGTAGTTGCCAGGATGATCCGACAGAACTTTGATGAGTCTTACATCACGACAGTGGAGGGAGGCGTGGCCACCACACAGCACCTGTTGCAGCAGCGCTTCGACTATATCTTTTTTACGGGCAGCACGCACGTGGGCAAGATCGTGATGAAAGCCGCCGCCGAGCACCTGACGCCGGTAACGCTGGAGTTGGGAGGCAAAAGTCCGGCGATTGTGGAAGAAGATGCCGATCTGGGCCTGGCCGCCCGCCGCATAGCCTGGGGAAAGTTTCTGAACGCCGGCCAGACCTGCATTGCCCCGGACTACCTGTTGGTGCAGGAAAGTATAAAAGAAGAGCTCATGCAGCTCATCAGCCAGTACATCGAAAGGTTTTATGGGGAAGACCCGCAGCAGAGCCCGGATTATGCCCGTATCGTGAACGACAGGCATTTTAACCGACTCAGCAGTTACCTGGAGGATGGGCTGGTGCGTGCGGGCGGCGTAACCGATGCCGCCAGGCGGTATATTGCCCCTACCCTGCTGGATAAGGTAACCTGGCAACACCCGGTGATGCAGGAGGAGATATTCGGCCCGATCCTGCCCGTGCTCACCTACAGGAGCTTAGACGAGGCCATTGCCATGGTGAAGCAGCACGAGAAGCCGCTGGCCCTGTACTTTTTCACGTCAGATGAGGAAAAGAAACAACGGGTGCTGAAGCATACCTTCTTCGGGGGTGGCTGCATCAACGACACGATCTCGCACATCATTAACCCGCACCTGCCCTTTGGGGGGGTGGGCCAGAGCGGCATGGGCAGCTACCACGGGCAAAGCAGTTTTGACCTGTTCTCGCAGAAAAAAAGCGTGCTGCACCGCGGCACCTGGCTGGACCTTCCGCTGCGCTACCCGCCCTATGGGAACCGCCTGCCCGCCCTGCGCAAACTCTTTAAATGGCTTTAAGCCGCTGCCGTGATCTTTAACCTAGCAAGCTTATACTTCGTTTCAGGAAGAGGCATGGCCTGTCAGGCTAGTGCCCCATGTGCAATAAAAGGAAAACAATGGAAAACCTGATACAATATTTAGACGACTCGCTGGTGCCGCTGGAGCAGAAGGTGATGGAGTACCTGAACCTGGAGAAAGACATCCGCAAGCTGGAGGTGGACCTGCTGACCAAGACGCGGGGCCCGGTGGAGAAAGCAGCGGAGAACACCGCTACCACCCTGAAAGAAACCCCTCCTGTTACAGAAGGGCAACTGCAGGAGATGGTGCAGCGCCTGGAGGAGTTGCGCCAGGAGATCATTCAGATGCTGCCCGAGAAGAATAAGTTTATTGAGGTAAACCTTGGCTACGGCCCCAGCATGGTGGGCTACTTCACCGCCGACCACGAAACGCACCAGCCGCTGCCCGAGCCAATTCTACGGGTGGTGCATTAAGCGGCACAAAAGCTATTTTTTAAAAGCCGTGCCAATCCACTAGCTTTACACCCGACAACCACTATACTTTACATGGGCTTACTCCTTCTATATTTAGGCATAGCATTATTTTTCTCTTTCCTCTGCTCTCTTCTGGAGGCTTCCCTGCTGAGTGTTACACCCTCGCACGTGGCTATCGTGAATAACGAGAACCCTTCGCTTGGCAAAGACCTGCAGAACTTTAAAGACAACATCGACCGGCCGCTGGCCGCTATCCTTACCCTCAATACCTTTGCCCACACCATCGGTGCTGCGGGCGTGGGCGCGCAGGCGCAGCTGATCTGGGGCGAGGAGTCCCTGACCATCGTGTCGGTGGTGCTGACAATCGTTATCCTGATCCTCACGGAGATCATCCCTAAAACGCTCGGGGCAAACTACTGGAAACAGCTCACCCCTTTTACCGTGCGCACGCTTAAAATAATGATCTACTCGCCCCTTTACCCGATCATATTACTGTCGCAGGTGATCACCAAGCGCCTGAAGACCGAAAAAGGCCGTAGCGTGCTGAGCCGGGCAGACTTCACGGCCATGGCCGAATTGGGCATAAAAGAGGGTATTTTTAAGAAAAGTGAGTCGCAGGTTATCCAGAATATCCTACGGTTTAACAACATCATGGTGCGCCACATCATGACTCCCCGCACCGTTATCGTCAGTGCCCAGGAAAACATGTCCATGTCCGACTTTTTCCGCGATTTCCCTGACCTGCGCTTCTCCCGCATCCCCGTTTACACCACCAACCTCGATGACATCCAGGGCTATGTCCTGAAGAACGAAGTGCTTCACAAGATCATCAACGACGAAGGCAACAAACCCCTGAAAACAGTGCTGCGCAAGATACAGGTAGTGCCGGAGCACATGCCGATCCCAACGCTTTTCAACAAGCTGTTGGAGCAGCAGGAGCAGATTGCCCTGGTGGTGGATGAGTATGGCGGCACAGCAGGCCTGATCACGGTGGAGGACATCATTGAGACGCTGCTGGGCATGGAGATTATTGACGAGCTGGACCAGGTGGCCGACCTGCAGCATTGGGCGCGCCAGAATTGGGAGAAGCGGGCCCGGCGCCTGGGCTATACTCCCGAAAACGACGCTAACAGAAAACCAAGCTGAGCCCCTGCTTATAGCATCAAAAAAAGCTACGATATCTAACCAGCAAGTAAAGCGCCAGCCACGGCAATGCCGTGGCTGGCGCTTTGGTCTGCACTCTTCCTGTTTATACTTCCCCGCTAATGAAACTGCTCTTCTTCCGTAGAACCCACCAGGGCAGCGGTGGAGGTAGCACCGGCCGTAACCGTGTTCTGCACGGCATCAAAGTACCCGGTCCCTACAAACGACTGGTGCTTCACGGCTTTGAAGCCATCTTTGGTTAACCCGAACTCCCGCTGCTGCAGTTCCGAATAGCCTGCCATGCCCCGCTCACGGTAAGCCTTGGCCAGTTCAAACATACTGGTATTCAGGGCATGGAAGCCGGCCAGGGTAATGAACTGGAACTTGTACCCCATGGCCGCCAACTCTTCGCGGAAGGTCTCCATCTGCTCTATACTCAGTTTTGCCGCCCAGTTAAAAGACGGCGAGCAGTTATAGGCTAGTAACTTGCCCGGAAACTGCCTATGTATGGCCTCGGCAAACTGGCGTGCCTGCTCCAGGTCCGGGTGCGAGGTTTCCATCCAGATCAGGTCGGCGTAGGGGGCGTAGGCCAGGCCACGGGCGATGCCCTGCTCCATGCCGCAGCGCACGTGGTAAAACCCTTCGCTGGTGCGCGGCTGGTCAAGTATAAACGCGTGGTCGCGCGGGTCGATGTCGGAGGTAAGCAGGTTGGCGGCGTCTGCGTCAGTGCGGGCCACGAGTAAGGTGGGCACCCCCATCACATCAGCGGCCAGGCGCGCCGCCACCAACTTGTTGATTGCCTCCTGCGTGGGCACCAGTACCTTGCCGCCCAGGTGGCCGCACTTCTTCGCCGACGAGAGCTGGTCCTCAAAATGCACACCGGCGGCACCGGCCTCGACCATCATCTTCATCAGCTCAAACGCGTTTAGGTTGCCGCCGAAGCCTGCCTCGGCATCGGCCACGATCGGCACCATGTAATCCTTCTCGCCCTCGCCATTCACGCTCTGAATCTGGTCGGCGCGAATAAGGGCGTTGTTGATCTTCTTCACCACGTTCGGCACGGAGTCCGCCGGGTACAGGCTCTGGTCCGGGTACATCTGCCCGGCCAGGTTAGCGTCGGCGGCCACCTGCCAGCCGCTCAGGTAAATGGCGTTAAGCCCTGCCTCCACCTCCTGCACCGCCTGGTTGCCCGTAAGCGCCCCCAGGCCCGCCACATACTTCTCCGAATGCAGCAGGCGCCATAGCTTCTCTGCACCACTACGCGCTAGGGAGTACTCTATCTGCACCGAGCCCTGCAGCTTCACCACTTCCTCGGCACTATAGGGCCTGCGGATGCCCGCCCAGCGCGGGTTCTCGATCCAATCTCTTTCAATTTTCTGGATTCTATCTTTCTTTGTCATGGCTTTAGACTTTTGCGGTTTTATGCTTTGTTTCAGGAGATGATCAATCAATGTACTTGTAGGCCGGCAGGGTCAGGAAATCAACAAAACAGTTGGTGAGCACGAGTTCGGAGAAGAGCTGCGCGGCCTTTTCGTAGTGGCAGTTCTTAAAAGTTACCAGGCCTACCTCTTCCTTGATGTTGGCCGTTTCCTCCTGTATCAGCTGCAGCACGCGCTCCTCGGTAATCTCCACGCCGTCATCGGTTTTGGTGTGCGGGTGGTGCAGCCACTGCCATACCTGCGCCCGGGAGATCTCGGCGGTGGCGGCATCCTCCATCAGGTTATGGATAGCCGCGGCGCCAGTGCCGCACAGCCAGCTGCCGATGTACATAATGCCCACGTTGATGTTCAGCCGCAGCCCTGCCTCTGTGATCTTGCCTCCGGGGATGTGGAAATCTGTCAGGTCCTTCGCCGTTACCTGCACTTCCTCGCGCAGCACCTCTTTCTGATGCGGCCGCTCACCCAGCACGCTGTCAAACTCTGTGCGGGCCACCGCTACCAAGTCCGGGTGCGCCACCCAGGTTCCGTCGAAACCGTTCTTTGCCTCCAAAGCCTTGTCTGCCTCTACTTTAGCGAAAGCAGTCTCATTCACCTTCGGGTCGTGGCGGTTCGGGATAAAGGCGGCCATGCCGCCCATGGCATGCGCCCCACGCTTGTGGCAGGTCTTTACCAGCAACGACGTGTAGGCCTGCATGAAAGGCACCCGCATGGTCACGTCGGTACGATCCGGGAACAGCACCTCCGGCCTGTTCCTGAACTTCTTGATGGCGCTGAAGATGTAGTCCCAGCGGCCGGCGTTCAGGCCCACGATATGCTCGCGCAGCTCGTACAGGATCTCTTCCATCTCAAAGGCCGCAGTTATGGTCTCGATGAGCACAGTTGCCTTGATCGTGCCGATTGAGATGCCCAGCGCCTCCTGCGCCGCCACAAATACATCGTTCCACAGGCGGGCCTCCAGGTGACTCTCCAATTTGGGCAGGTAGAAGTATGGGCCGGTACCGCGCTCCAGCAGTTCTTTGGCGTTGTGGAAGAAGTATAAGCCAAAGTCGAACAGCGAGCCTGAGATCTCCTCGCCGCCGATCACCAAGTGTTTTTCGGGCAGGTGCCAGCCTCGGGGGCGCACCTTCAGCACGGCCACCTTCTCGTTCAGCCGGTAAGTCTTGCCGTTCTGCACCGTAAAGTCGATGTCGCGGCGGATGGCGTCGCGGAGGTTAACCTGCCCTTGCACCACGTTCTCCCAGGTCGGCGAGTTGGCATCCTCGAAGTCGGCCATGAACACGTTGGCCCCTGAGTTCAGCGCGTTGATCACCATCTTGCGGTCCACGGGGCCGGTTATCTCCACGCGGCGCAGCTGCAGGTCCGCCGGTATACTCCCCACTTTCCAGTCTCCGTTGCGCACCTGCTCCGTCTCCGGTAAAAAATAAAGCTGCTCTCCGGCATCGATCGCTTTTTGGCGTTCCGCACGCAGCTGCAGCAGTTCCTTGCGCCGTGCATTAAACTTGTGGTGGAGCATCTCCAGAAACTCAAGAGCCTCAGGGGTGAGAATACTATCAAATCCGGGCTGCTGCTTGCCCTTAACCTCTACAGTGCTTGCGATGACCATGGCTTCTTCTTTTATTAGTTTATACTATGATTTTAATGCCTTTTTCCATTTATACGCGAATTTTATATAAGTGGCGAATTTTCGCTAAAATATTTTTTTACGTTTTTAAGGTGAATCACGCAAAAAGGCCTTACTTGAAGTACAAACCAGAATTTCGCCGCACATGAAACTGCAGGAAGATGTCATCCGGATGATCTTCGGACTGAAAGTGAAACAGTTACGAACCGATAAAAGCATCTCGCTCACTGACCTGGCAGCCAGAACAGGGATTTCGGTGTCGTACCTGAACGAGATCGAGAAAGGGAAGAAGCACCCCAAGCCGAGCAAGGTGGCGGTGATTGCCGACGCACTGGGCGTAAGTTATGACTACCTGGTGTCGCTGCAACTGAGCAAGCGCCTGCAGCCGGTGGGCGAGTTGCTGCAGAGCAACATCCTATCGGAGCTGCCGCTGGAGCATTTTGGGTTGGACATGAGCCGCGTGCTGGACCTGTTTGCCACCGCACCGGCCAAGCTTAGCGCCTTCGTAAACACCCTGCTGGAGATCTCCCGCGCCTTCGACCTGCGGGTAGAGCAGTTCTATTTCTCCGCCCTGCGCTCTTATCAGGAGCTGCACGACAACTATTTTGAGGACATCGAGCTGGAGGCGGAGCGGTTTATAGAGAAGCATGGGCTGGATGAAGAGGTGACGCCCACGTATGAGGAACTGGCCCTGCTGCTGCAGAAGCAGTACGGCGTCAGCACCGGCACCGAAGGCTTTGCCGAGCACCCGGAACTGGCTCCCCTGCGCTCGGTGCTGGTCCCCGTACCTGAACCACGCCTGCTGCTTAACCCGTCCCTTACGGAGCACCAGAAAACCTTTGCCGTGGCGCGGGAGCTGGGCTTCCACTTCCTGCAGCTGCAGGAGCGGCCTTATACTTCCACCTGGGTAAAAGTGGGTTCCTTTGAGGAGGTGCTTAATAACTTTAAGGCATCTTATTTTGCCGGTGCGCTGCTGCTAAACCAGGACCGGCTGGTACAGGACATGCAGGATTTCTTTGCGTTGCCAACCTGGCAGCCGGAGCGCCTGCTGCAACTCATGGAGAAGTATAGCACCTCGCCCGAAACACTGCTGCACCGCCTCACCTCGCTGCTGCCCAAGTTCTTCGGCATCAAGCAGCTGTTCTTCCTGCGCTTTAACCACGAGCCACAGCGCGACAAGTTTATACTTAGCAAGGAGCTGCACCTGGCCGGCTTGCACAACCCCCACGCCTCTTTCCTGAACGAGCACTACTGCCGCCGCTGGATCTCGCTCACGCTTTTCCAGGAGCTGGAGAAGCCCGGGCATCCGGAAAAAACGCTGGTGGGCCTGCAGCGCTCCTCCTACATCAACTCCGCCAACGAGTATTTGGTGCTGGCCCTGGCGCAGCCCTCCGAGAGCCGCCACGGCACCGTCAGCATTGGCCTGCTGCTAAACGAGAACCTGCGCAGCAAGGTAAACTTCCTGGAAGACCCTGCCATCGTGATCCGGAAGGTAAACGAAACCTGCGAGCGCTGCCCCGCCCTGGACTGCCTGGAGCGGGCCGCCCCGCCAGTTATCCTGGAAAAGCAGCTGTGGCAGGAGCGCGTGGGGCAGGTGCTGGGGCAGCTGCGGGAGGAGTAGTCGCCTATACGCCAATGTCCTCGTTCCAAAGCTCCGGCTTTTCAGCAATGAACTTTTGCATGAGCTGCACGCATTCCTGGTCGTCAACCACCTCTACCTCCACCCCACGGGAGCGGAGCAGCTCCTCCTCTCCCATAAAGGTCCGGTTCTCCCCTATTACCACCTTCGGGATGCCGTACAGCAAAATAGTGCCCGAGCACATGGGGCAAGGCGACAGTGTGGTATAGAGCACACACTCGCGGTAGACGGAGGCAGGCTGGCGGCCGGCGTTCTCAAGGGCGTCCATCTCTCCGTGCAGCACCACGCTGCCCTGTTGCACGCGTTTGTTGTGGCCACGGCCTATGATCCTGCCCTGGTGCACCAGCACCGAGCCAATGGGAATGCCGCCCACTGCGTAGCCTTTCTTTGCCTCCTCCAAGGCTGCTTTTAAATACTGCTCCATACTCATACTTAAGTTTAAGTTTAGACTTCCTGCTTTATACAGGCTGCGCCCCCACAGGTTGCAATGTATAAACCTGGCCGCCGAGAAGAATTTAAATTAACCTATCCGGCGTCTGCCTGTTCTGAAAGTACACCTACCTTTGCACCCAAGTATAAAAACGATGAAGCTATTGTTGACCGGGGCCAACGGCTATATTGGAAAGCGCCTGCTGCCTTTGCTGGTAGAGCAGCAGCACGAGGTAGTGTGCCTGGTGCGCGACCCGCGCCGCTTCGTGCTGCCTGACACGCTGCAAGACAAGGTACAGGTGGTGCAGGGGGACCTGCTGCAGCCGGATGGGCTCACGCACCTGCCCACAGACATTGACGCCGCCTACTACCTGGTGCACTCCATGGGCTCAGGCAACAGCGACTTTTCCGCTGCTGAGCGCACGGCGGCACAGTGCTTCACCGCTTACCTTAACACCACCACTGCCCGGCAGCTCGTCTACCTCAGCGGCATCTCCAACGATAAAGTTCTTTCGAAACACCTGGCCTCCAGGCGGCATGTGGAAGATGTGCTGGCTACGGCACAGGCAAAACTAACAGTTCTCCGGGCAGCCATTATCATCGGCTCCGGCAGCGCCTCCTTCGAGATCATCCGCGATTTGGTGGAGAAACTGCCAGTGATGATCACCCCCCGATGGCTAAACTCCCGCTGCCAGCCCATTGCCATCCGCGACGTGCTGTTTTACCTGACTGCGGTGCTGGGGCGAACAGAATGCTACAGCAGGCGCTTTGAGATCGGCGGCCCCGATGTGCTCACCTATAGGGACATGCTCCTGAGGCTGACTAAGGCACGTCACCTGAAACGCTACATCATCACCTTGCCCGTGCTTACCCCCCGCCTCTCCTCCTACTGGCTATACTTTGTGACCAGCACCAACTACACGCTGGCGCAAAGCCTGGTGGACAGCCTGCGGAACGACGCCGTGGTACAGGACACAAGTATACAGGAGCTGCTACCGCACCACTGCCTGCCGTACGAGCAAGCGGTGCACCTGGCCTACAGCAAAATAGAGCAGAACTCTGTCGTCTCGAGCTGGAAGGACGCGCTTGTGAGCGGCACCATGCCCCTCAACTACATGGATTTTGTACAGGTACCCGAGCATGGCGTGCTCACGGACAAACAGCGCCTGAGATTTGACCGCGACCCGGAGGAGGTGCTGGCCAACATCTGGAGCATAGGCGGGGAGCGCGGCTGGTATAAGACCGACTTCCTGTGGCGGCTCCGGGGGCTGTTGGACAAACTAGTGGGCGGCGTAGGCCTGCGGCGCGGCCGCCGTAGCCCCACAGAAGTAAGGGCCGGCGATACCATAGACTTCTGGCGGGTGCTGCTGGCCGACAGGCAAAGCAGGCGCCTGTTGCTCTACGCCGAAATGAAGCTGCCTGGCGAGGCCTGGCTGCAATTCAGGATTTGTGAGGAAGCCGACGGCACTTACCTGGAGCAGCTGGCGGCCTTCCGCCCGCACGGTTTGCTGGGGCGCCTCTACTGGTACGCTGTGCTGCCATTCCACTTCATCATCTTCGGCGGAATGGCCCGGAACATCGTCCGCTACAGGGCTGGCACGCCAAAAGAGGATCAACAGCAGCTGCAGCTTCAAAAATCAAAATAAGGTGCAAACTATAGCCTCTATAGTATAAAACTAAAAGGATTGCCCTAAGTATACTTCAATATCTTTTAGCAGCTATGTTTTTTTATTTGACCCGAGTTTTTTCGCAACCTTTAGATTTATTTCCTGCCCTGTAAAATATAATTAACTTTGCTTGCCTATAACGATACTGATTTAATGGAGGCCATTAAAGAAACTAACT
The DNA here is from genome assembly GCF_029360645.1 of Pontibacter litorisediminis. GTDB lineage: Bacteria > Bacteroidota > Bacteroidia > Cytophagales > Hymenobacteraceae > Pontibacter > Pontibacter litorisediminis. The sequence goes on from NZ_JARDUA010000001.1 coordinate 921,721, forward strand.
TCTCCTTTGCCGGCCAGACCGGATTTTATAGGGGCAAAGTACGCGACGTATACTATTTCGAAGGCAGGTTGGCCGTAGTTGCCACCGACCGTATTTCTGCTTTCGATGTGGTGCTGCCACGCGCCATTCCTTACAAAGGCCAGGTGCTGAACCAGATTGCCAGCCTAAACCTGGAAGCCACTGCTGATGTGGTGCCGAACTGGGTCCTAAGCACCCCAGACCCTAACGTGACCATCGGGTACCACTGTGAGCCATTTAAGGTGGAGATGGTGATACGCGGTTACCTGGCAGGCCATGCCTGGCGGGAGTATAAGGCTGGCAGGCGCACGGTTTGTGGGGTGGATCTTCCGGAGGGCCTCCGCGAGAACGATAAGCTGCCTGAGCCCATTATCACCCCTACCACCAAAGCCAGCGAAGGCCACGACGAGGACATCTCGCGGGAGGAAATTTTGGCAAAAGGCATCGTGTCGGAGCAAGATTACCTGATATTAGAGCGTTATACCCGCACCCTGTTTGCGCGGGGAACCGAGCTGGCCCGCCAGCGCGGCCTGATACTGGTAGACACCAAGTATGAGTTTGGCAAGCACGACGGCCAGGTTTACCTGATCGACGAGATTCACACCCCGGACTCCTCCCGCTACTTCTATAGCGAGGGCTACGAGGAGCGGCAGCGGAAAGGTGAGCCACAACGCCAGCTCTCGAAAGAGTTTGTGCGCCAATGGCTTATCCAAAACGGTTTTCAGGGCAAAGATGGCCAGCAGGTGCCGGAAATGACCGATGAGGTTGTTAAAAACATATCGGAGCGCTATATAGAGCTCTATGAGGTCTTCACGGGCGAAAAGTTCCTGAGAGAAGACTACAACTCAGTGTTTGAACGCATTGAGAAACACATTAATGACAATATTTTTACTACCAAAAATTAAGTTTGTTAAAGTAGATTTTGGTACATTCGCATTTAAATCCTTTACTGGTTGACCATGAAGTACACGATAGATAAGAAAGAAAACTACACGATTATCACGATTGATGAGAAGAAGTTGGATACTTCGATCGCACCAGACCTCAAGTCTGAGTTCGTGAAATTGAATGCCGAAGGGATCAACAACCTGATTCTTGACCTGAACGAAGTAAAATATACAGACTCCTCCGGCCTTAGCTCTATCCTGATCGCTAACCGCCTTTGCAACTCGTCAAACGGCCTTCTGATCCTGACAGGGTTGCAGGACCACGTGATGAAGCTGATCTCGATCTCTAAGCTAGAGTCCGTACTGAACATTCTGCCAACTGTTGAAGAGGCCATCGACCGTGTGTTTCTGCACGAGATAGAGCAGGATCTGACTAACAAGGAAGACTAACAAAATACGCCGTAGTGGATTTCGAACTCAGGATTCTTGGTAGTTCGTCGGCCACCCCTTCGGCAAACAGGCACCATACCGCCCAGGTACTTACACTTGGTAATCAGCACCACCTGATTGATTGCGGTGAAGGCACACAAATGCAGCTGATGCTTTACAAGATAAAGCATCAGCGCATTTGTAACATCTACATCAGCCACCTGCACGGCGACCACTACTTTGGGCTGGCAGGGCTTCTCTCCACCATGCATTTGCAGGGCCGCCAGGCACCGCTGCACCTCTTCGGCCCTCCCGGCCTTTCTGAGATCCTCAGCCTTCAATTCAAGTACTCCGGCACCAACCTTAACTTCCGTCTTGTCTTCCATGAGCTGGACACGACTGGCTATAAGAAAATATTTGAGGACAAAGCCATTACCGTGCACACCATCCCCATGGAGCACCGGGTGCCTTGCTGCGGCTTCCTGTTCCGCGAAAAGCAGAAGCCGCGCCCCCTCATCAAAGAGAAGCTGCCGGACTTTCTGCGCCCGCCGCAGCTGGTGCGCCTGAAGTGGGGCGAAGACGTGAGGGACGAAGCCGGAAACATCCTGGTGCACAACAGCGAGGTAACGCTGGAGCCCAAACGCAGCCGCAGCTACGCCTACTGCTCCGACAGCCGTTATAAGCCATCCCTGCTGCCCTACCTGCAACACGTGGACCTGCTCTACCACGAGGCCACCTTTACTAACGAGCTGCGCGAACGCGCGGAGTATACCTACCACAGCACAGCCCAGCAGGCTGCTGAGCTGGCCGCTGCTGCCCAGGTGCGCCAATTGCTTATCGGGCACTTCTCGGTGCGCTACAAGGACCTGACGCCGTTGTTGCAGGAGGCCCGGGAGGTTTTTGCGGCGACCGAGCTGGCTACCGAAGGAAGCATCTTTGCGGTGCGGGAGTAGCACAGGCATACCTCCTTGCCTTCCCTCTCAGAAGTATAGCGGAAGATTGCTATATTTGAGCCCGATTTTCCGCTTCAACAGCGCCCCATACCTTGTTTGCCAAACCTTAAGCTTTGCCACAGCATGCCGCAACCCGTTAAAACTACACAAGAGCAAAAGCGCACCAACCTCTTTCTGGTGCTAAGCGGCATCTTTATCTCCAATGCCTTGCTGGCAGAGCTGATCGGGGTGAAGATTTTCTCGGGTGAGGCGCTTTTTGGCCTGCCGGGTGCCCAAATCCCAATCGGAGGCGAGAAGCTGGACTTTAACCTGACAGCGGGTGTCATTATCTGGCCGATCGTGTTTGTTACCACCGACATCATCAACGAATATTTCGGCAAGGCTGGCGTAAAGAAGATAAGTGTTCTCACTGTCGTACTCATACTCTATGCCTTCCTGGTCATCACGGCAGTTACAGGCCTGCCGCCCGCGCAGTTCTGGCTCGATGTGAACAGCACCGACGCACAGGGCAACCCTTTTGACATCAACTACGCCTACAACAGTGTTTACCGCCAGGGCCTGGGCATCATACTTGGCTCGGTGGCCGCCTTCCTGCTCTCACAGTTCCTGGATGCCACCGTGTTCCACTGGCTGCGCCGCTTCACCGGCAGCAGCAAGATCTGGCTCCGCGCCACCGGCTCTACCCTTGTCTCCCAGATCATCGACTCGCTGGTGGTGCTGTTTGTGGCTTTCTTCGTGTTTGGCAACTGGAGCATGAAGCAGGTGCTATCTGTGGCGCTCATCAACTACATCTACAAATTCAGTGTCGCGATTCTGCTTACCCCCCTCCTGTACCTGGCCCACTACCTGATTGACGGCTACTTAGGGGAGCGCTATGCAGAGCAGCAGATTGAGGAAGCGGCCCTGGAGAGCGAAGGCTAGAACACTTTTTACAGCCTGATTGACAGCAAATTAAAGTCGCAACAACTTTTTTACTTGCATTTATACGTGCAGTGCCCTTACCTTTGTAGTCTTGCAAAATAGAAAATGCCTGCACATTTAGCACATACTCAGATTTTCATCACAGGCTACGAGCTGCACGACCTGTAACAGCTCCCCATTCTCTTTTGGGGCTGCACCGGCCCCTCCTTTGCTATTTTTTGGTTGATTGATTTTTTAGACTGGAGGGACACGTATGTTCAGAGGAGTCGCCTTGGTTTTTTTGGGCGCATGCAGTTTTGGGGTATTATCTACTTTTGTTAAGCTAGCCTACAAGGAAGGTTTTAACCTGGGTGAAGTAACGGGCACGCAGGTTTTTTTTGGGTTGATTATTCTTTGGACCATCGTGTTGTTGCGAACGCTGCTGAGCAGCAAGAGCAACGGCACGTCGTTCAGGGAAGCCCTGAAACTGGTGGCCATGGGTACCAGCACCGGCCTTGTCAGCATTTTCTACTACAAATGCGTGCAAACCGTTCCGGCCTCTATCGCCATCCTGCTGCTGATGCAGTTCACCTGGATGAGCCTGCTGCTGGAATCTATCATAAAGCGCAAGCTGCCCAGCCCTTTTCAGTTAGCCATGGTGGCGCTTATACTTACCGGCACGGCGCTGGCAGGCCGTCTTATATCCGAGAGCATTCCTACCTTTGATGTGGCTGGCATCGTGTATGGCCTCCTGGCTGCTTTGTGCTATACTTTCTTTTTGATGATCAACGGCTCGGTTGGCAACGCGCTGCACCCCACCACGAAGAGCGCACTTTTACTTACAGGGGCCGCTGTACTGGTGCTGAGCATCTTTCCGCCAGCTTTCCTGGTAAATGGCGCCCTGTTCAACGGCCTGCTAAAATGGGGGGTGGTCCTGGCGCTGTTCGGCACCGTTATACCGCCGCTGTTTTATGCCTACGGTATCCCTAAAACAGGGCTAGGGTTGAGCGCTATACTTAGCGCCGCTGAGTTGCCGGTGGCAGTGCTGATGTCGAGCCTGGTGCTGCAGGAGGAGGTGTGGGCAGTGCAATGGCTGGGTGTGGCGCTGATCTTGTTGGCTATCGTGCTGTCCAACATCAGCTCTGTGAAGCAGAAGAAACGGGAGCAAGTGCTGGCAGCTTCTTAAAGATTTTTGTTGATGGTTAATGACAGACGGGTCAGGTGAAGCTTTTTGCAGTGCCTGACCCTTTCTGTTGCTGGTGGGGTAAAGTGCTTTGCGTTCCTGCCCAGATGCCGCCTCCCTTCCCTCTCCCCTAGCCACACCTCCAATGCCTCTGCCTCTTGAGCGCCTGTTAGGGCATAAAGCTGCTCCTGCAGCCGCAACAAAGGCCACAAGAACAATAATTGCGGGTATATGGCAGTTTAAATTGAAAAACAACGCCAATTCAGCATAGAGACTGGTACGTTTTCTTTTGATACACACCGAATGAAAAAACCGCACCTTATGAGAACAATCATCGCCTTCTTCGTCTTATTCTCCCTTACCCTTGGCCTGCAGCAGGCGCAGGCCCAATCCGGCAAAAGTTACCAGGAGTGGCTGAAGGAAAGCCGGTCTAAAAGCAAAACAACGGCTAAAAAAACCAGCGCCAAGGGCAAAACGGCCGCGGCCGCTGCCACAGCTAAAGAAGAAGCCCCTGTTATGGCCCCACCAGTCGGTACTTTCAGGGGCACGTTTGCCTGCGCCGACTGCAAGGGCATACGCACCGAGTTAATCCTGTCCGGCAGCCCCAAAGACGCTAACCGCTCGTTCACGATGCGGCAGATGTACGTGGGCAAAGCTACCGATAAAAACATCGTTTCAGGAAGCGGCAAGTGGTTTCTGGCCAAAGGGAACAAGCAGAACCCGGACGCCGTGATCCTGCAGCTCGTCCCCACCGACGGCGACCTGGACCTGATGTACTTCCTTCAGATGAGCGAAAGCGAGGTGAAGCTACTCAACAACCGGCAAGAAGAAATAAGCGACTCCAAGGACTACTCGCTCCGCAAACTTTAGGCGGCACTGTGGAAATGTGGTAGCCGGGTTTCGGGTGTTTTCAGCATTTTACGTTATTTTGCGGTACAAACAAGAACACCCTAACCTATGGCACGATATCTTACAGGCATCCAGAGCACGGGCCGCCCGCACCTGGGCAACCTGCTGGGCGCTATTATTCCTGCAATCAAGTTTTCAGAAACCTCCGAACAGGAGGCCATGTATTTTATTGCCGACCTGCACTCCCTGACCACCATTCGCGATGCGGAGGTGCTGCGGCACAATACATACTCGGTGGCTGCGGCCTGGCTTGCCTTTGGTTTTGATACAGACAAGCACGTTTTCTACCGCCAGTCCGATGTGCCGATGGTAACAGAGCTGAGTTGGTACCTGAGCTGCTTCACGCCGTTCCCCATGCTGGCCAATGCCCACTCGTTTAAAGACAAGTCCGCGCGCCGCGGGTTGGCTGACGTGAACGCCGGCCTGTTTACCTACCCGGTACTCATGGCCGCCGACATCCTGATGTACGACGCCAACTTTGTGCCCGTGGGCAAGGACCAGGTACAGCACCTGGAGATCACCCGCGACATTGCCAGCTCCTTTAACCACGTCTACGGCGACACGTTCGTGCTGCCGGAGGCCAAGACCGACGAAACAGTGATGACGGTTCCAGGCATCAACGGCGAGAAAATGAGCAAGTCGTACGGCAACATCATCGATATTTTTGAGGCGGACAAACCGCTGCGCAAGACGATCATGAGCATCGTGACGGACAGTACCCCGCTGGAGGAGCCTAAGAACCCGGAGGAGGACACTACCTTTAAGCTGTACAGCCTGCTGGCCTCGCCGGAGGAGGTAGAGAAAATGCGCCAGAATTACCTGGCCGGCGGCTATGGTTACGGCCACGCCAAACAAGCGCTTTACGAGCTCATCATCCGCCAATATGCCAAGGAGCGTGAGGTGTTTAACTACTACATGAACAACCTGCCGGAACTGGACAGGAAACTGAAGGAAGGAGCCGAAAAAGCGAAAGCCATAGCAACACCGGTTCTGCAGCGCGTGCGCCAGAGACTGGGTTATTAAGCATAGCTGCAGGCTTCTTCGGGAGTCAATGCATAGGAGCGGCAGTTGGCCAAGGTCAGCTGCCGCTTTTTTTGTGTCCTCACACTGATTTACCCGTTCGCTTTAACATATCATGTAATATCTATATCTTAAGGCGGCAAACTATACTTAATTCCTACACCAGACCCTGAACGTATGGCAAACGCAGTCGCAGCATCAGTACCTTTAACAAAAAAACGATCAGAACGCTACCTCTCGCTGGATGTGCTGCGGGGGCTCACCGTGGCGTTGATGGTGATCGTGAACACCCCTGGCAGTTGGAGCACCATTTACCCGCCGCTCCGCCACGCCGCCTGGCACGGCTTTACGGTTACCGACCTGGTGTTCCCGGCCTTCCTGTTTGCGGTGGGCAATGCCATGAGCTTTAGCATGCGCAAGTTTGAGCTGCAGCCCGATAGCGTTTTCCTGAAGAAGGTGTTCAAGCGTACCGCCATTATCTTCCTGATCGGTCTGGGCATGCGGGCCTTTCCGTTCGTGGCCCATGCCGAGGGCGGAGGCCTTGAGGTGATAGACTTTACCGCCATCCGTGTGATGGGTGTGCTGCAGCGCATTGCCCTCGCCTACCTCATCGGCTCCCTGGTGGTGCATTACCTTAAAGCCAAAGGCGCCATCATCTTTAGTGCGGTGGTGCTGCTGGGTTATTGGGCTGTGCTGTACTTCTTCGGCGATCAGCCAGACCCGTACTCGCTGGAAGGAAACGCGGCCCTGAAGTTCGACCTGCTGTTCTTCTCCCCGGAGGTGCTGTACAAAGGCTACGGTATTCCGTTTGACCCCGAAGGGCTTCTGAGCACGTTACCGGCTGCCGTTAACGTGATTGCCGGTTATCTGGTGGGCATGGCCATCCAGCGCTACGGCAATAACCTGGGGACGGTGTTTAAGCTGAACCTGGCTGGGGCGGCCATCATTATCGTGGCGCTGCTGTGGGACATGGTTTTCCCGATCAACAAAGCCCTCTGGACCAGCACTTATACGTTGCATACGGTGGGCCTGGTGATGCTGGTGCTTTCCACGCTGATGCTCCTGATCGAGGTGCTGCAGCTTAGAAAATGGACTTACTTTTTTGAGGTGTTCGGCAAGAACCCGCTCTTTATCTACGCCATGTCCATCATCATCATCAAAACCCTGAGCTTTATTAAGGTAGACGAGCAGACCCGCCTAAGCCGCTGGATTTACCAGAACTGGTTCCTGAGCTGGGGCGAGGGCGAGTTCGCCTCGTTGATGTTTGCGCTGGCTTATATGCTGGTGCACTGGCTCATGGGCTACCTCATGGACCGCAACCGGATTTATGTAAAAGTATAAATGAGGTACTTCCGGTAAAGCAAGAGGGCCTGCCACACGAAAGTGGCAGGCCCTCTTGCTTATGGTCTGTAACAAGGCCTAATCAGCATTGTAGTAGCGGTTGTACCTCTCGTTGTACTCATTGTTGTCCAGGATGTCGTCATCGTTATCATCCCACAGGCCGAAGATGCCATCCGTGTACTCTCGCTCGTTGATCATCTTGTTGCGGTCAGCATCCCAGTCGGTGTAGTAGTTGGTGTTGGCCATCCCGGTCCTGAATTCATTCTCGTCCAGGCTCTTATCCGAGTTGGTATCCCAATCGCTCCAGTTCTGGTTCTCGATGCCGTAGTCTCTGGTGGCAGTGGTCCACTCGTTCTCGTCCAGGCTGTTGTCATTGTTCACATCCCAGGTATCGTAGAAACCGCCGTAAAACTCATTCTCATCCAGGTTATTGTCATCGTTGGCGTCCCACTCCCCGTAGCGGTTGTTGGAGGCAAAGGTGGTGTTAAACCTGTTGGTATCCCAATTATCCATCACACCGGCATCTGCGTCGGTTTGTTCCTCCGCTACCATGTCGTCTTCTGCAACGGCTGCCGTTTCTTGCCTTTCTCCGCCACAGGCCACTAAGCCCGCCAATAGGGCGCAGCAAAGACCGTTGCTGATAAGCATGCTTACTTTTCTTTTCGTTGTTTTCATAGCTCTCTTTTTTAAGTTCAATTATGCAGTTACTATTAATTTACGGGGCTGATAGTGGTTAAGGTTAAAAATCAGCCACAAGAGAAGTAAATGCACCCACAGACGAAGTATAAACAAAACACATTGCAGTAGAACACCCTAAAAAGTGCAACTACTGGAGCCGGTTACATGACGTTGCCCCAAAATAAAAAAGCACTTACCGCTGCCAAAACAGCCATAAGTGCAACACCTGCCATTAACTTAGCCGCCTTATACTTCGTCGGCAGCCTCCATGATGAGGAGGTCGGCAGAGGCGCGGTTGAGCGCGATCGGGATGTTGTTGATCACGGCCGTGCGAATCAGCGTCTGTATGTCGTGCTCATGCCCGTGGGGTGTTTCGGCATCGATAAAGAAGATGACCTTGTGTACCTCGTGCTGGAGTATCTTTGCCGCCAGCAGTATGTCGCCGCCGCTTGGGCCGTGGCCGAAGGGCTGCACATCCAGCTCCAGCATGTCGTTTAGCAGCTTGGAGGTGTTGCTGGTGCCTATCAAATGGTGCTTTACCAGCTCGTCACGGTGTACTTTGGCCCAGTTCAGCAACTCTGTCTTTCTCTGATTATGGGCAATAAGCGCAATGGTAGTGGTTCTCATATGCATTGTTTTAGTGTTAGGCCCCTGCTAAGGTAGCCATGCCTAAAGATACAGTTTTTTTAGAATCGGCATGCGTTACCATTTGTTTTAGATGCATCTCTTTGCCATACCTCCTTCCGAGAAACCTGCTCCAGAACCTGCGTTTCTCCCAGAATTTTGCTATCTTTGTAATACTGTAACATCCTGAGTTCACCTCTGATCAGCACTCGTAGCCGCTTTTGGTTTACCCTCACCTGCGGTTTTATCAGACATCACCTATCAGGGTTTAAACGTTGGCAGCCCACCGGCCACGGCTCTTTTATGAGTCACGCGCTGGTTAGGTTAGGCCGCCATCCTTGTAAAGCCTCGCTCGCCATACCTTTTGGCCGGGGCACATTTCTCACATAACAAGATAGCATATGGCAAGATCACAGAACACTTTCCTGAAGAAGCAACGCGAGAAACAGAAGCAAAAGAAGAAGGAGGATAAAATGCAGCGTAAGCAGGAGCGCCAGGAGAACTCCGCCGGCGGAAGCCTCGACGCCATGATCGCCTACGTAGATGAGTTTGGAAACATTACGGACACCCCTCCCGAAGAAAACAAGAAGACGGATTCTGGGGAAGAAGACAAAGCTTAAAATACAGCAAAGGCAGGCAAGAGTAATTTCTCACCTGCCTTTTTTAATGCTCTTTACATTACTCCTGCGCCCGCGCTCTGCTTATAGCCGCCTCGGCCAAGGGTGCCATTACCTTATACCCAGCCGCATTCGGATGCACGCCATCGTACGTGTACTCCTGCCGCAAGCCCTGCTGCGCGTCTGCCATGGCGGAGAAATAATCCAGGTAAACCAGCTTCTTTTCCGCCGCGTAGCGCCTGATCATCGTGTTCAGGGCAACCACCTTTGGCGCCGGCTCCTGCCCCGGGTTCCATTTAAAATCCAGGGCCGGCAGCACAGAACAGAGCACCACCTTAATACCGTTTGCCCTGGCCAGTTCTGCCATGGAGGCAATGTTACCCATGATCTCCTCCAGCGTGGCAGGTCCAGTGTTGCCGGCTATGTCGTTGATGCCGGCCAGAATCACCACCACTTCCGGCTGCAGTTCTAGCACGTCTTGCCGGAAACGCACTAGCATTTGCGGCGTGGTCTGCCCGCTGATGCCACGGTTGATGTAGGGCTTTCCCTTAAAAAAGGAAGGATCGTGACTGCCCCAGCCCTCGGTTATAGAGTTGCCCATAAACACCACGCGGTTTTCGCCCTGGGCAGGGGCATTCAGCTTTGCGTTCTCCGCTTTATACTTGTTCAGCTGCGCCCAATCCTGCGCAACGGCAACGTCTGTGGTTAGCATGATGAGGAGAAAAGTGACAGGGTATAGGTGTTTCATAAAAGGATTCTTTAAGGTTCATTTATTCGGCACGCTCTTCTACTTACTTTATTTCGATAGTACGCTCTTCAAATGCCAATGCCCCATCTGCTGTAACTTCTTTTGTTTCCCGGCTGTACACCAGCCAGCCAGAGCCGTGTATACGCGCAGCTGTCGTGGTTTTACTTTGCACCGAGGGGAAGTCTTTTCTCTCCGGAAACTTATTGCCTGCCGCGGTGGCACTCTCTTTCAAAAAACTGTAGGTTGCATCTGTCAGCGCCTTAGAATCTATGGTCTGCCACATCCAAATCACACCATTATTATCCTCCACATTAAGCTCATCTAGAATAAGGGAAGCATCAGAGTTGAACGGTTCTCCTCCATAGTTGTTCGGCACTTGCAACTGCCCGCTCACCTCCTCTCCTAAAGTATAAACAGCTCCATGGAACGAGTAAAACTGCTGAATATCTTTGATAGCCATCGACTCGATCGCTTCCTTTGTCAGGAACATGGCTTCTACTTTATCAATCACAAGGTCGATTTTAGGAATGTGTTTGAATTCTTTGCGTACAACTCCGGTAGCGCCTTTAATCTCATCGCGTAACTCCTGCCAGTTAACCACTTCCTGAAATGCTCCCATTTCACTGGTTTTGATAATCACTTTCCTGTTGTTCGAAATACCTGCTAATTTCTTCTCAAACTCGTTCTCTGAGTCTTGATCGATGTGGCGGTATACCCATTCAATGGTGTATGAGCTAGCTGTAGAGTCAACAATGGTGATATCCACCTCATACTTTACCAATTCACGCTGCGTAGTGTCTGCATGCTGCACCCGATACTTCTCCTTCGTCACCTCATATGTCTGTTTTTCATTCAGATCCCAGTAGCCAATAACCTGCATGGTAGAATCTTCCGGATAGATTTGTCCAAAAGACGAAAATGATGTGAAGCAGATAAATATGAGTAGTATAGTTTGTTTCATGCGCAGTTTTTCTCGTCTCAGGTCAGTTTTAATTTAAATCAGCCAAAATTTTATAATAAATGCAGTTACTTCAGTTGTAGGTGCCTTAGCCAGCATTTTTTCAACTTTCTTCTTCTCTTACATCTTACTACCACAATATAGTTAAAACTTTGAATTACGTAACAATGAAAAAAAGCCGCACCCACCTCAGCTCAAAGCCTTGGCAAGTGCGGCAAGTATAAACAGCAGCCTAAAGGCTACTCAAGTATAAAATCTTTTATTCGGCTGTCCAGAGCACGCGCTCCTGGTCCGAGAGGATAAGCAGCACGCGGGGCGGGTTGGCCACCAGCACCAAGCGCATCTCCACGCCCGGGAACGTATCTGACTCCACCCAAACGCCTTCGGTATCATCGCCGTCTTCCAGCTCTTTTCCGTCCAGCGAGCTGGCCAGGTAGGCGGTTGGCAGCAGGATATCAGCATCCGACTTTATTTTACCGTGCACATCCTCCAGCACCTCCTCCAGCTCATCGCCGTATTCTTCGTTAAAATCGTCTTCCAGGTCGTGCAGCTCTTCTTCTATGTCATCGTAGCGCGCATCGTTGTAGTCAAGCGCTCGCAACTCTTGCTTTTTCTCCAGGATGGCCACAATGGACTCGTTCAGGGCTTTTGCGTTCATATGTAGTCTTGTTTTTTACAAAGTTGGAAACATGCCTCAGTAATTGCAAGAAATAGGTTTGATAATTTGGGCTTGGGGCCTACGTTTTGATAAACCGTTAAAAGCTGTATTTTTACGTAATCCATTATTAACTAATCAAAAGACTATGAATACCAACACCTCACCTTCCGAAACCATAGTTAAAGATATCCTGCCACTTAACGGCACCGACCACATTGAGTTTTACGTGGGCAACGCCAAGCAGGCGGCGCACTACTACCAGACTGCCTTCGGCTTTAAGCTGGTGGCCTATGCCGGCCCCGAAACCGGCATGCGCGACCGTGCCTCTTACGTGCTGCAGCAGGAGAAAATCCGCCTGGTGCTCACCACCTCGCTGGACCCCAACTCCGAGATCTCGAAGCACGTGCACCAGCATGGCGACGGCGTAAAAGTGCTGGCCCTGTGGGTAGACGATGCCGAAGAATCCTTCCGCGGAACAGTGGCCCGCGGCGCAAGACCGGCCCATGCACCTACCACCCTCACCGACGAGCACGGCGAGGTGAAAGTGGCTTCTATCCATACGTATGGCGATACCATCCACACCTTTGTGGAGCGCAAAAACTACAACGGCGTGTTTATGCCGGGTTACGTGCCGCGCCAGAGCCAACTCGATATTGAGCCTGTGGGCCTGAAGTATGTAGACCACTGCGTGGGCAACGTGGAACTGGGCCGCATGAACGAGTGGGTGGAATTTTATGAAAAAGTGATGGGCTTTAACCTGCTGCTCACCTTCGACGACAAGGACATCAGCACCGAGTACACTGCCCTAATGTCGAAAGTGGTGTCCAACGGCAACGGCTACATCAAATTCCCGATAAATGAGCCGGCCGAGGGCAAGAAAAAATCGCAGATAGACGAGTACCTGGAGTTTTACCGCGGTGCCGGAGTGCAGCACATTGCCGTGGCCACCAACGACATTCTGCACACGGTAAGTGAGCTGCGCCGCCGCGGCGTGGAGTTCCTGTACGTGCCTGAGACGTACTACGAGGATCTGATTGAGCGCATCGGCCACATCGATGAGGACATGGACGACCTGAAGAAGCTCAACATCCTGGTGGACCGCGACGACGAAGGCTACCTGCTGCAGATCTTCACCAAGCCGGTAGAGGACCGCCCAACCGTGTTCTATGAGATCATCCAGCGCAAAGGGGCCAAGTCCTTCGGCAAGGGCAACTTTAAGGCGCTGTTCGAGGCGATTGAGCGCGAGCAGGCGCTAAGAGGCAACCTTTAGGCGAAAAATAAAGTATAGCCGCGTGTAAATGTGGCTAAAATACCTTTATTTTGATATAACTATACTTCACACCAGTTCTTGGGCTGTGCGCTAAGTACGGCAAGGGCTGGTGTGATTTTTTGTCTTAACGCCTGCCCCGCAGCGGCGTTATACATGAAGGAGAGAATACTGCTACTATAATATCAGCAAAAACAGACTATGATAGACCAATCTGTAAAACTTAAAATCGACCAGTGGCTGGCCGGCAACTACGACGAGGCTACTAAAAGCGAAATAAACGGCATGCTGGAGCGCAACGAGCACGAGGCGCTGTCGGATGCTTTTTACAAAGACCTGGAGTTTGGCACCGGCGGCCTGCGCGGCATCATGGGCGCGGGCAGCAACCGCATGAACCGCTATACCCTGGGAATGGCCACACAGGGCCTTTGCAACTACCTAAAGCAGAATTTTCCGGGAGAGCAGGTAAAGGTGGCCATCGCCCACGACTGCCGCAACAACTCCGATACCTTTGCCCGTATCGCGGCGGAGATCTTCTCTGCCAACGGCATCAAAGTATACTTGTTCGAAGCGCTGCGTCCTACGCCGGAGCTCTCGTTTGCCATTCGCCACCTGGGTTGCCAGAGCGGCGTGGTGGTAACTGCCTCGCACAACCCCAAGGAATACAACGGCTACAAAGTATACTGGAACGACGGCGCCCAGGTAACCGCCCCGCACGACAAGAACATCATCGGTGAGGTAAACAAGATTACCAGCATTGATGAGGTAAAATTTGAGCCAAACCCGGAGCTGATCGAGATGATCGGCCAGGAGGTAGACGAGGCGTATATGCAGGAGGTGCAGAAGCTGTCTGTCTCGCAGGAGGCAATTAAGCGCCAGCACGACCTCAAGATCGTCTTCTCCTCTATCCACGGCACAGGCATCACGCTGGTGCCGGAGGTGCTCCAGCGCTTCGGTTTTACCAACGTGCATGTGGTGCAGGAGCAGGCCGAGCCAAACGGCAATTTCCCGACGGTGGTGTACCCGAACCCGGAGGAAAAAGAGGCCATGACCCTGGCCCTGAACAAGGCTAAGGAAATTGACGCGGACCTGGTGCTGGCTACCGACCCCGACTCTGACCGAGTGGGCATCGCCGTGAAAAACCAGAAAGGCGAGTTTATGCTGCTGAACGGCAACCAGACCGGTGCCTTGCTCATCAATTACCTGCTGCAGGCTTGGCAAAATGCCGGCAAACTAACGGGTAAGGAGTTCGTGGTGAAGACCATCGTAACCACCGATTTGATAAAGGAGATTGCCGACAGCTACAATGTAACCATGTATGAGACGCTGACCGGCTTCAAGTATATCGCACAGATCATCCGCGAGAAGGAAGGCCAGGAGGTATACATTGGCGGCGGCGAGGAAAGCTACGGCTACATGATCGGCGACTTTGTGCGCGACAAGGACGCCATCTCGGCCTGCGCCCTGATTGCCGAAATGGCTGCCGTGGCCAAGGATAACGGGCAGACCTTGTTCGAGATGATGGTGGAGATGTACACCAAGTATAACTTCTACAAAGAGGAGCTGGTTTCGTTTACCAAGAAAGGCCAGCGCGGCGCTGAGGAAATACAGCAGATGATGGCCGAGATGCGCAGCAACCCGCCGAAGCAGATTGGCGGCTCTAACGTAGCGGAGGTGCATGACTACAAGATGAGCACCCGCAAGTTACTGCTCACCGGCGAGGAGCACAAGCTGCAGTTGGAGAGCTCTAACGTGCTGCAGTACCTTACTGAGGACGGCACCAAAGTATCGGCCCGCCCCTCCGGCACTGAGCCGAAGATCAAGTTCTACATGAGCGTGAAAGAACCGCTCGCCTCCCCTGCTGATTACGAGGCCACGGAGCAGAAGCTGAACCGGAAAATTGAGCAGATACTGAAAGACCTGAAGCTAAAATAAGGAACCATGAACAAAAAAGGCCGGCAACTGTAGTTGCCGGCCTTTTTTGTTTTAATCTAACAAGGGCTCCTGGAGCCTTTTATCGAGGTGAGAGAGGATCTCAATAAATTGATCCGACTTTTTCTCTAGGGTTTTCAGCCCGTCGTGCGCCTGGTCTATTTGGCCATGGCGGTACAGGTTATACAGCTCAAGGGCCAGCGCATTTAGCTCCCGATGTAGCCTTACAAGAGAGGCTATCTCGGGCTCACTTTCATAGCGCACCATCCCCACCGTCGTAAACCAGAGGTCGATTGGCCCGGAAGATGAAAAGAACGCAGCATCGAAAGCACCGCCATAGAGAAAAGAGCGCACCTTCGACTTATACAGAATGTGTTTGATTCTGAGCTGCTGAAAATCTATCTGGGCTATCTCCATTTAATGTTGGCTCCTTCCCTGCCCTCTATATGGTTTTTCATATTGCTACCCGACCTGTCCAAGATTCTCCATTTTCCGCTTAAAGAGCACTTCATTCGTAGTGTCATAGCCAAAGGCTAGTATCCCCGTTACCTTGCCAGCCACATATACAGGTTGGTAAGAGAAGTTGAAGAACCTCTCCTCTAAAGGCCTGGTTCCCTTCTGCGGAAGCAGGATTGGCACCCCCTCCGCCACATACGTCTCGCCAGTGTTGTATACATTGTCCAGCAGATTTATAAACCCCTGCTCCTCTATCTCTGGCAGCGCCTCCGCGAGCGGCAGGCCAATCAGGTTGCGGCCGGGGTAAAGCTGCTGGTACTTGTCGTTCAGTAATTCAAACCTGTGTTCCGGGCCTTTCAGGAGAACAAACATGGCTGGTGCCTCCATAATCAACGTCTCCAGCGTCTTCCGCTCCGACTCCGCTTTCTCATAAGCATGCTGCACCTGGTCCGATAGCTGTGCCATCTGCTCGTTAGACTCCAGCAGCTCCTGCACGAGCTTACGGGTATCGTGGATGTCTGTGGAGCTACCCACCCACATGGTAATGTGGCCTTCCGCATCCTTCATGGGGTTGGCACGGCACAAGTGCCAGCGGTATTCGCCGTCTTTATCCCGCTTGCGCAACTCCACCTGCATCGCTTCGCCGTTAAGGATCGCACGCTCCCATTTTTCCTGCGTAACCTTCAGGTCATCCGGATGAATTATCTCATGCCAACTGGCTTGATGCAGCTGCTCCAAAGTCACACCTGTATATTCTTCCCAACGCTTGTTGAAATAGGTTACCTGGCTCTTATCGTCTGTCGTGAAAACAAGCTGCGGCATGGCCTCGGCCATAAACCGGAATTTCTCGTTGCTCTCGTGCAGGGCCCTCTTCGCCTTCTCCCGCTCCGTCACGTCGGAGGTACGCTGGATGATGTACTCCACATTGCCTTCACTGTCTAACACAGGGGTGTGCGACGCCTCCCAATAACGCTCCTCATAGGTGCCGTCCGGTTTGGTCAGGTCGTAGCGGATCACGTCCAGGTAATCCACTTGCTTAGCACTTACGGCTCTGTCCAGCGACTTCCGTACCGGGTTTTCCTCATAGGGCAGCTCTTTATCCGGGAAAGCCTCCTGCAGAAAGTGCAGCCCCACAATGTCCTCGCGTCTGCGCATGGTAATCTGAAGGTATCTGTCTGTAGCGGCTAATATCTTGTAGGCTGGCGAAACCACGACCAAGGCCTCTGGCACGTTTTCAAATACTTTTACAAAATCCATCATCAGGGTAGGTAATCGGTTGTTATGCGGGTGTTGCCAAAGATACGCTGGGAACGGTTGCACTGCAACCTCCTAAACGCATAACAAGGAGAAGTGTTCTGTGTTAATTTAGTACAGCATGCGCAATTCATTACCTTTGGAGAGAAGCAGCCTGCTAGTGGTCGCTTTTGCCAGCCAGCAGCCGACACACAAGCATTCTGAGACAACAACCATTCTTTAGAAACGGAAGACCTTATGAACGATACTTTTGAAAGCCTAGCCCGTGTTATCACCCTGAGAAGAACGACAAAGCCGCCAAAAATGAACGGGCAACGCATACCCGACACCCAAGTACAACAGTTGCTGGAGCTTGCCGATTGGGCCCCCACCCACGGACACACCGAGCCCTGGCGCTTTATTGTTTACGCGGATGCTGCCGTTAAGGGCTTCTGCCAGCAGCACGCGGCGCTTTATGAGCAGAACACACCGGCAGACAAGTTCCTGAACGAGAAGTATGAGAAGCTGCTGCACATGGGCGAGAAGGCATCGCACGTTGTCGTGGCTTACATGCGCCGCGGCGACCTGCCCAAAATTCCGGAGTTGGAGGAGATAGCCGCCACCTCCTGCGCCATCCAGAACCTCCTGCTAGGGGCCACAGCCTTGAACATTGCCAGCTACTGGGGCTCGGGCGGCATGGCCTACCATCCAAGTATGAAAAAGCACCTGCAGCTGCGGGAGCAGGACGTGGTGCTGGGCATTTTATACTTGGGCTATGCCGAAAACGCCGCGCACGAAGGCAAGCGCACCGTACCGCTGCCAGAGAAGGTAACCTGGGTCAGCTAGCTTAACAGCTCGTTTCTCTTTTGATTTGATCCTGTTCCGCTTATCTTGCCATTGCCAAATCACTATATTTGTAGAGCAACAAAATTCCGTGGATCACGAAAAACGAGTTAACGCTTTTACGAAATCATAACCATACCCATGAGAACAATAGACGAGTATAACTTTGCCGGTAAGAAGGCTTTGGTCCGTGTAGACTTCAACGTGCCCCTCGACAGCGCGTATAAAATCACCGACGACACCCGCATCCGTGCGGCAGTGCCTACCATCAACAAGATCCTGAGCGATGGCGGTGCCGTGATCCTGATGTCGCACCTGGGCCGCCCGAAGAGTGGGCCTGAGGAGAAATTCTCGCTTCGCCACCTGGTGCCGCGCCTGGAGCAGGAGTTTAACACCCGCGTGCTGTTTGCCCCGGACTGTGTTGGCCCCGAGGCGGCGCAGCTGGCACAGGAGCTGCAGCCTGGCGAGATTCTGCTGCTCGAGAACCTGCGCTTCCACAAGGCAGAGGAGAAAGGTGACCCTGATTTTGCCAAGGCGCTGGCCTCGCTGGGAGATGTGTATGTGAACGATGCCTTCGGCACCGCCCACCGCGAGCATGCCTCCACAGCCGTTATTGCCCGTTATTTCCCGAACGACAAGCTGATGGGTTACGTGATGCAGGCCGAGCTGGATAACGCCCGCCGCGTGCTGGAGAACGCCGAGCGCCCGTTTACAGCCATCATGGGCGGCGCCAAGATCTCCGATAAGATCCAGATCATTGAGAAGCTGCTCGACCGCGTGGACAACCTGCTCATAGGCGGCGGCATGTCTTATACTTTCGTAAAGGCGGATGGCGGCCAGATCGGTTCCTCACTGGTGGAGGAAGACAAGCTGGAGCTGGCAAACCAACTCATCCGCATGGCCAAAGAAAAAGGCGTGAACATCATGATCCCGGTGGACTCCGTGATTGCCGATGCTTTCAGCAACGACGCCAACATCGACACCAAGCTAAGCCACCACATTCCGCAGAACTGGATGGGGCTGGACATCGGGCCGGAGGCGCGCGAACAGTATGCCGCTGTTATCGCCAACTCCAAAACCATCCTCTGGAACGGCCCAATGGGGGTATTTGAAATGTCGAACTTCTCGGTGGGCACAGAGGCCGTGGCCGATGCCGTGGTGGCCGCCACAGCCAAAGGCGCTTACTCGCTGATCGGGGGCGGAGACTCTGCCGCTGCCGTGAATAAATTTGGCTACGCCAGCCGCGTGTCCTATGTATCTACCGGTGGCGGAGCGCTGCTGGAATACATGGAAGGCAGAACCCTGCCTGGTGTGGCCGCACTCGAACGCAATGATTATTAACCTTATACCCGCTGCCCTTCCCTAAACCAGAAGGGCAGTTTTTTATACCTATGCTGGATAATAAAGCAAATTACAAAACTGCCGAGGAAGCCCTTTCAGTCATAAAGTCCGGGGACCGGGTGTTCATACAGGGCAGCGCGGCCACGCCGCAGTACCTGGTGCGTAAGCTGGCCGAGCGGGCTGATGAGCTGCGCGATGTGGAGCTGGTGAGCATCACAACCTACGGCGAGTTCCCGCTCTCGGAGGAGCGCTACAAAGAATCGTTCTTCATCAACTCCCTGTTTGTGTCGGCCAACGTGCGCGAGGCCGTAAACAGCGGTCGCGGCGACTATGTCCCGATCTTCCTGAGTGAAATCCCGAACCTTTTCCGCTCAGGCCATATGCCGCTGGATGTGGCCATCGTGCACGTGTCGCCGCCCGACAGGCACGGCTATTGCTCGCTGGGCGTGTCGGTGGACATTACGCGCGAGGCCGTGCTGAACGCGAAGCACGTGATTGCCCAGGTGAACCCGCAAATGCCCCGCACCCACGGCGACGGTTTGATCCACATCAGGCGTTTCGACGTGCTGGTAGAGGTGGACGAGGCATTGCCGGAAGTTGACTATAGCCTGCGGATAACCGACAGGGAAAAGGCCATTGCCAAGTACATCGCTGAGATGGTGGAGGACGGCGCTACGCTGCAGATGGGTATTGGCGCCATTCCCGACGCCGTGCTCAGCAGCCTGACCAATCACAAGGAACTGGGCATCCATACCGAGATGATGTCGAACGGCGTGATGGAGCTGGTGGAGAAAGGCGTCATCACCAACGAGCACAAGTACAGGCACCCGGGCCGCATCGCCACCGGCTTTATCGTGGGCAACCGCAAGTTCTACGATTTCGTGGACGACAACCCGCTCATCCTGATGCAGCGTACCGACTATGTGAACGATGTGACCATCATCCGCTCCAACCCAAAGGTAACGGCCATCAACAGCGCCATCGAAATAGACCTGACGGGCCAGGTGGTAGCCGATACCATAGGCAAACACCAGTTCTCCGGCATCGGCGGGCAAATGGACTTCATACGCGGTGCCGCCCTGTCCCAGGGGGGTAAACCGATCATCGCCTTGCCTTCTGTTACGAACAAGGGTATCTCCAGAATCACCCCGCTCATAAACGAGGGGGCCGCCGTGACCACTACCCGTGCGCACGTGCACTACGTGGTCACTGAGTATGGCGTAGCCTACCTGTATGGCAAGAACCTGCGCCAACGCGCCAAGGCACTCATCAACATCGCCCACCCCGACCACCGCGAGCGGCTGGAGCGGGAGGCCGTGGACCGCTATGGCTACCTTTAGGCTGTAGGCGCCAGACCCAACCTGCCTGCAAGTATAAATCCCTGCCGCTTTTAAGAGTAGCAGGGATTTATTTCTTATATTGATTTACCAAAGCCTGCCAACTGCCTATGCTAAGAGTTCTCCTATCAAAACTGTTCCTGCTGCTCAGCCTTGTTTTATTTTATGGCTGTAGCTCCGGATCACAGCCAGCCTCCACCAATATGAGCGATTTTGATGTGCAGGAAGCCACCGTTGGGGAGATTCACCAAGCCTTCAGGGAGGGCTCCTGCACCTGCCAGCAACTGGTGGCCACTTACCTGCAGCGCATAGACAAGTATGACCAGCCTACCGGGCTTAATGCCATTGTACTGACAAATCCCGAAGCCATGCAACGCGCCCAGGAACTGGACGAGGAGTTTACCCGCACCAAAAAGCTGCGCCCCCTGCACTGCATCCCGATCATCGTGAAAGACAACTACAATACCGCAGGCTTACAGACGGCCGCCGGGTCGTTGGCCATGAAAGGCTTTGAGCCCGCAGAGGACGCCACGCAGGTGAGGCGGCTGAAAGAGGCCGGAGCCATAGTGCTGGCCAAGTCCAACATGGCGGAGTGGGCCTTCAGCCCTATGGTTTCCATCAGCTCCATAGCAGGCGAAACACGCAACCCTTACAACCTGGAGCACGTGCCTGCAGGCTCCAGCGGTGGTACCGCCGCGGCTGTGGCGGCAAACTTTGGCACCATAGGGCTTGGCACTGACACCGGCAATTCCATCCGGGGGCCTTCCTCGCACAACGCTTTGGTCGGCTTCCGGACCACCCTGGGCCTGACCAGCCGGGCAGGCATTGTGCCGCTTTACCTCCGCAACGACGTGGGCGGCCCTATGGCACGCACCGTAGAGGACGCCACCCGGGTGCTGGAGCTGATTGCAGGCTACGATCCGGCTGACCCGCTAACGGCGCACAGCCGGGGCAAAGTGCCACAGAACTACCAGCAGTACCTGAAGAAGGACGGCTTGAAAGGTGCCCGCATCGGGGTGCTGCGGCAGCTGAGCGAGAAGGACCCGGACCCACAGGTGAAGGCGCTGTTCGAGCAGGCCATCGCCGATTTGAGAGCCTTGGGAGCCGTGGTTGTGGACTCCTTAGAGATTGCGGATTTTGATAGCCTGCGCCAGGACCAGTGGTGTGATATGTTCCGGCAGGACCTGAACGACTACCTTGCCTCCCAAGGGCCGGACGTGCCTGTCAAGAGCCTGGATGAGGTGATCGCCTCCGGCAAGTATGCGCCCTACATCGAAGAGAACCTAAAGTACTTCCAGCAGCACCAGTTTGAGGAGAAAGGCGACTCCCATACGTGCGGCGATGCCTATAACGATCCCAGAAGAATCGCTTTTCGGAATGCGGTGGATGCTGCCATGGATAAGCATAGGCTTGGCGCCATCATCTACCCCACCTGGAACAACCCACCTGCCAAGGTAGGCGATTTCTCCGGCTATAAGGGCGACAACAGCCAGATCATAGCGCCCCACACAGGGCAGCCGGCCTTTACTGTGCCAATGGGCTATACGTATGAAAACCTGCCTGCCGGGCTGCAGTTTTTGGGGCGCATGTACGATGAGCCGACGCTCATAAAGTATACGTACGCCTATGAGCAGGGCACCAGGCACAGAAAGCCGCCGGTAAGGTTTACGGCCGTAGGAAAATAAACCTCATGTACTTTGTATGGCGCCGAAAGTATGCAAGTATGAGCCGGCTGCCATGGAGCGGTACATGCAGCTGCACAGGAAGCCGGGTAAGCTTAAAGCCACTCCTACCTACCTTCCCTGGCCAGCAAGACTTTTGCCGTTACCAGCAGTTGCCCCACGTGCCGCATGGTATGCTCGGCGGCATGAAAAAGCAGGCCTTGTACGGTGGACGGCAACTGCTTCCGGCCCACCCCTCTGAAGTCGGTCAAGGCATTCTCATCTATACTTTTAAGTTGCTCCAGCGCCTTGTCCACCTGCTGGCCGAAAGTCTGGAGCAGGCCCTGCACATGGTACACCTGGTTTTCTGCGGGTTTGCCTTCGGCGTATAGGTAGTTTAGCTGCTCCTCCGTGAGCTGCCGCTGCTGGGCATAAGTAAAGAGCCGGTCGAGTACGCCTTTCAGGTGCTGCAGGTGGAACCCGATGGAGGCCACACCGGCTGGCCGCTCCCACAGCAGTTCATCCGGAAAGCCATCCAAATACGTGTGCACCTCCTCCCTTGCCTGCAGCAGCGCGTGTGCCACTGGCT
The DNA here is from genome assembly GCF_029360645.1 of Pontibacter litorisediminis. Lineage (GTDB taxonomy): Bacteria > Bacteroidota > Bacteroidia > Cytophagales > Hymenobacteraceae > Pontibacter > Pontibacter litorisediminis. The sequence continues at coordinate 944,303 of NZ_JARDUA010000001.1, forward strand.
GCAGCAGAGGCGGAATACCCTCCACAGGCCCGCTCATCCACGCCTCCGGTTTGGTTGCTTGTGTCATTTTTGTTTCTGATCGGTATGTAGACTGAAAGCTACGTTATTCTCCACAGCTAAAGTATAAATTTACGGGATGGCGTTTACCACCACCTTGCCCTTGGTCTTGCGCGTTTCCACTTGCTCGTGCGCCTTGCCCATATCCTCAAACTCGAACATGTGCGATACATGCGGCCGCAGGTGCCCTTGCTGCATCAGCTGCGCAATTTGCTCCTGGTCCTCGCCGCTGGAGTGCACCAGGTAGTTCTTGGCCTCTATGTTGCGTTTCTTCGCCTCCTCCTGCACAGCCTCTTTGGCCCCGCCCAGTATGGAGATTATTTTTCCCCCTTCCTTAAGGGTGGCTAGCGACCGGCGGGTGTTTTCTTCCCCTAAGGAATCCAGCACGATGTCTACGTCCATGGCGATGTCCTCCACGTTATACTGGTGGTAGTCAATCTGCTCGTCGGCTCCCATGTTTCGGATAAAGTCGTGGTTTTCGGGGGAGGCCGTGCCGATAACGGTGGCCTTAAAGTATTTGGCTATCTGCGTGGCGAAGTGGCCCACCCCGCCAGCCGCGGCATGGATGAGTACACGCTGCCCGGCTTTGATGCCGGCCTCGTGCACCAGCACCTGCCAGGCGGTAAGGGCGGCTAGCGTGGCGGCGGCGGCTTCGTGGTGCGGAATGTTGGCCGGCTTGTGCGCCAGGTGCGTTTCGGGAGCTGCCACATACTCCGCATACGCTTTGCCGTGACCCGGGAAGTTTACCATCCCAAACACCTCATCGCCCTCTTTAAAGTAGGTCACATCCTCTCCTATCGCCTCTACCACACCGGAGATGTCCCAGCCCAGGATAATGGGTGGCTCCTCCTTCAGCTTGTCGTACAAAGACTTCCCCTCCCGGGTCTTTGCGTCTACAGGATTCACACTGATGGCATGCACCCGCACCAGCACTTCGTTCTTCTGTGGTGTGGGTTTGTCTATTTCCTGCAGTTGTAGGTGCTCTATACCGCCGGGTTTGGTTAAAACAATTGCTTTCATAGCTTCTGGATGATTGGTTGCACATAACTATCTACTAGCAAGAACGCGAAGGCCACGGCTGAAGGTTATGCCAAGGCGGTAAGTTTTAAGTGAAGGCTCTTGATGGCGGAATTACAGCTGTTTGCTGTCACGTCGATTTAGGTAGCTCAGCACCTGCCCCACCGAGTCCAGGTCGCCTTGGGCGTTATACTTGTGGATGCGCTCCATCTCACCGGCAATCAGCCCGGCGCGGGTGTTTTCTACTTTGCCCTGCGAGTGCGTGGCCTCGCGGCACCACGGCAAGGCTTTACCGGGAATGCTGTACAGGCACAGCTGTGGATAATGCCGCCGTGCTGCCGTAGCGGCGGCCATAAAGGCCCGGGGCTGCTGAAACGGCGCCGCTGCCACGGCAACAGTCTGGTAGCCTTTGGCCTTAGCGTGTTTGGCCATGGCCTCGGCCTCTATCAAAGTATGCAGGTAGGCTGTACCGGGATCCGGAATGCCTTCTATTCGCTGTGGGGAGATGCCCCGGCTCACCAGCTCCCGGTGCCATGCCTCGTAGCCCGGGTAGCCGCTAAGGGGTTTTGTTTTCAGGAAAAGTACTTTCTGCACCCGCTCCTGCTCCAGCAGTTGCCGGGCCACCGCAAAGCCCGACTCCTGGTTATCTTCTGTTTGCCCGAAAAGGAACAAGGCGTCCAAGGTCTGATCAGGCAGTGTATCGGCCAGCGACCTGATGATGAGTTCTTCTAACATAGCCCCCTTATACGGCTGTTGCCACTGCAGGGTGCCGTTATACTTTGCCCTGAAATACGTAACTTTGCAGTATGGCAGAAGAACAGAAAAACAATCCGCTGCACGGCGTAACGCTGCAGATGATGCTGGAGCACCTGGTAGAAGTATACGGCTGGGAGCACCTAAGCCACAAGATCAACCTTAACTGCTTTAAGAACAACCCCAGCATCAAGTCCAGCCTCACGTTCCTGCGCCGCACGCCCTGGGCCCGTGAGAAAGTGGAGGGTTTATACTTGTACACCCGCCGCAAGTTCAGGTAAGGCAGCCGGGCAAAGAATTTTGCAGCAAATGCAGGCTTATACTTTATAAGCTTTGGAGCCGCCGTTTATATTTTATATATTTCATATATGAAGAAAAACGACATGCTGCGAGTAGCACAATACAGCCTGCCATACTTTGGTATACTTTATTTAGGCGTGGCCTTCCTGAAGCTTTGGGATACCTGGAGATGCCTTCTCTCAGGAATTGATGTAGACTGGGCAACAACCCTAAGCAACCTGAATTATATGATGATAGCCGCTGTGGCTTTGCCAGCTTCGGTAGCGCTGGGAAACAGAAAGGCCCGAAGACTCCTTCCTTCCAGACAGTAGTTGCTTGCTAAAGTGTAATACCAGCGCCTTTATTCATCCACCTGCTAAGCCAGTTCCCACAGAAAATATACGCCTGGAGCGGCTCCCCGGCGGAAACCTGCAGCTGGCACAAGAGCGTCTGCGGCAAGTGCAGGCGAAGTTATAGGTGCTCCGCCTGCCTGCTGCTAAAGAACTTTTACTTCTTCACGACTTTGCCAGAGCCGGAGATGTTGGAGGTGACAGCCGGGTTGCCCAGGTAGTACACTATTCCGCTTCCTGAAATGTCTGCCGCCAAAGCCTCGGATGCGTTTACCTCCGCCACACCGGATCCGGTAAGGTTTACGGTTGCGTTCTCGGCCTGCAGGTCGAAGGCTGCGGCCTTGCCAGAGCCAGAGATATTCACGTTGTACAAAGGCGCCGCCCCATGCAGCGCCACCTCGCCAGAGCCGGTCACGCGGGCAATCACTTTCGCCGCCGCTACGTAAAAATCGATCTTTCCCGAACCGTTAACCTCCACAGCCAGCTCGTTTGCTGTAAACTCCTCCTGGCTGGCAATACGCCCGGAGCCATTTAGGTACAGCGACTCCACCTGCGGCATGGTAATGTATACCTCCACCGTCTTGCTTCTCCTCACACAGTCGCGGTACTCAATTTCCCAGGTGTTGTTGCTGATGCTGGTTTCGAGTTGGTCCAGTATGTTGGGTTCACCCTTTACCTCTACCTGCTGCGTCTCTCCCTGCGTGATGTATACTTTAAAATCACCGTTCGCCTCCACCCTGCTGAAGGGCTGCAGGTTCAGCGTGCGTGTTTCCACCGCTCCCTCGCCTTTTATGCAGTTGTTATCTTCGCAGGCACTCAAAAAAGCTACTCCGACAAATAAGGTAAGTAATTTACTCCGCGTTCCCACCCCTCTTTTTCTGGTCATCCTAGTCATAGTTTTATTTTGTGATACCTAATGCTAAGTAGATACCATAAAACGGAGATTGGTTGCAAGAAATGAGAGGAGCGCCCCCGGGAAGTATAAAATATACCGCAAAGGAGGTTCAGGGGCAGGTGAAGGAGTAGCAGTAAGGTGTGAAAACTTTATTCTTTTACCTCCAGCCTGCCGCTCTCCTGGTACTGCAACTGGCCTACATCCAGCATTTCCCGAATAAGCGTTGTGATGGCCTCGGCATGCTTCGGCTCGAACTGCTGCACCAGTTCCTTGGGAAGGCAGGACCTGCCCTGTAGCAGCTCCAGTACTTTTGCGCGCAGCTGGCTTTCCTCCACGCCCTCCCGCTTTTTTTTGCGCTCGGCCAGGCAATAATCACAGATGCGGCAGCAAGCGTCAGAGATCTCCCCGAAGTACTCCAGCAGCAGTTGGGTGCGGCAGCGGTTTTCCGTCTGCACATAGCGGCCCATTTCCTTTGCCTGCTGCAGTGCCCGCTCGCGCAGGGTGTTCAGTTTTTTGGTGTTAAGTACCACGCGGCTTGCCTCCTCGCGCGGAGCCGTGAAGACGAGCTGCGGGGAGTCGTGCTGGGGCTCGTAGTTAATAACCTGCAGCCTGTGCAAATACTCCAGCTTGCGGCGCAGCTCCTGCTCCGGCACTTTCAGCAGCTCCGCCATTTTCCGCTCCCGCACCTTCACAAAATTCACAAAGGCCTCTCCGCCATACATCCGGAGTATCAGCTGGATAAGCTTGTCGTGTTCCGGGTTCTTGAGCTGAAAGCTGTACAGCTCCGTGTTCTCCAACGCCAGCATCAGGCGCGAGGGCATGTAATAACTCTCGTTGAGCTGCACGTGGCCTTCCTGCTCCAGCCGCTTCACGGCATGGTGCGCTTCCAGCGGGTTCAGTTTATACTGCTTGGCAAAGTCGGCCACGTCAAAATCGAAACTGCTGAACTGCCCGCTGCCCACGGCCAGCTGGTAGTAGTTGGCCAGGCACTGGTATACCCTGCGGATAAACTCCACCGGCGGGTGCGCCTCCTCCACCTTCCGCTGCAGCTCTGCTACATCGTTTGGCCCCAACAGTAGGGTAGCGTACGCATACTTTTCATCCCGACCGGCGCGGCCCGCCTCCTGGTAATAAGCTTCCAGGCTCTCCGGCAAATCCAGGTGCACCACTAGCCGCACATCCGGCTTATCTATCCCCATCCCGAAGGCATTGGTGGCCACCATGACACGCACCTTATCCTCCACCCACTGCTGCTGCACCTTACTGCGCTCCTCAAACTTAAGTCCGGCATGGTAAGCAGCAGCGGAAATGCGGCGGCTCTGCAGGAACTTGGCCATCTCCACTGTTTGGCGGCGGCTGCGCACATACACGATACTCTGCCCAGGCATGCGCTGCAGGATTTCCAGCAGGCGGTTCGCTTTATCCTCCGTTGGCAGACAGGAGTAAGAAAGGTTAGCGCGGGCAAAGCTCTTCTGAAACACGTTGGGCCTCGGGAACCTCAGTTTCACCTGTATGTCCTGCTTTACCTGTTCGGTTGCAGTCGCTGTTAACGCTATGAGCGGCGCTTGGGGCAGCACCTCGCGCAGTTCGGCCAGCTGCAGGTAAGGAGGCCTGAAGTCGTAGCCCCATTGGGAGATACAGTGTGCCTCATCCACCGCCAACAGCCCTACCTTCATGCGCTTCACCCGCTCCTGAAACAGATCGGTCAGCAGACGCTCCGGTGACAAGTATAAAAACTTTACGCCGCCATACACGCAGTTATCCAGGGCAACATCAATTTCCCGGCGGCTCATGCCAGCGTACACGGCCACGGCAGAAATGCCCCGCTTTTTAAGGTTCTCCACCTGGTCCTTCATCAGGGCGATGAGCGGCGTTATGACCAGGCAAACCCCTTCCATCGCCATAGCCGGCACCTGAAAGCAGATCGACTTACCACCACCCGTGGGCAATAGGGCCAGCGTGTCCTGCCCCGCCAGCACCGAGGAAATGATTTCCTCCTGCAATGGCCGGAAAGTGTCGTAGCCCCAATAGGTTTTAAGTATGTGGTGGATGTCCTGCACGCTATAGCTGGTTTCTGTAACGCGAAGATAAGGGTTAGCGCATAGAAGTCAGCGCCAGGAGGCCGGGTTTATACTTGCGGGCCAGAGCATAGACTAGGCGTTGCCGTTGCTGCGCTACCTTGGCAGGCGCACGGCAATGCCTGTTGTAAAAAAGAAGTCAGGGGCCGCCTTATTCAACCCTGCCCCGGCGGCAACATCCAGCTGCAGGTGGGGCAGTAACAGGAAAAGTACACCGGCGTCAGCCTGATGCTCAGCTTTCTCCCCTTTCTGCTTGTTGCCAAATACCTCCCCGAAAACCGTCAGCTTATTATGCACCTCTCCACTCAGGCTGACAGTATACCCCCGCCTGGGGTCTCCCTCCACCCAGCTGTGGGTCAGGTTATAGGCTATCTCAATCTTGTCTGTTACCTCGTTCGAGAGCGAGAGCCTTAGTTCCGGCTCCGGTTCATCGGGCCGGAAAGCGCGGGAGCCCACCGGCAATGCCGCCCGCACCAGCAAGGCTGCCTCGGGTCTCCACCCCTGTTCCTCCCACAGCTTAACCTTGAGCCCGAGGTTTAGCGGCGCCAGCCCGTCCACGTCCAGCTTCACACCGTTCTCCACCACCGAATCCCGGATGGCACTTAGCACCCTCAGCTCAAGCCGGTCCAGCACGCCCACCCGGAGCAAAGCCGTTGGGTAAGCATGCGTTCTGATAGAAAGCCCCTCGGCCGTCGCCTTCTGGTAAAAATACCCTGCCTCCAGCTGTACTGTGCCCTTCGGTATTAGCGTCGATGCTTCCGTCTGGTCGGGCCGGTCTGTCTTTATTTTCTCTTCCCCCTGCGCAAAGCCGGTACGGGCAAAGCAGGTTAGCATGCCCAGCAGCAGGACCAATCGTAGCTGTGTCGTATGTCTCATAGCTGGTGCCTCGGTATCTGTCTTCCCTTGTCTATACGGCGGAGCAAACCTCAGGGGACAACCTGTCATTCCTCCGCTTGCTAAAACAAAAAAGTCCCCACCTCGATTGAGATGGGGACTACAGCTATTGGTCCTATACCGGTTAAGCAGCGGCAGACTGTCCGTCTTCGCGCTCCTCAATCACTTTCTTCAGTTTCTCGATGGCCTGTGCAGCACGCTCCTCATCAAATCGGTTGATGTTAAGCAGCATCTTCGTCTTCTCCTGGCGCGTAATGGTCGGGTTGTTCAGCAGGCGGATAATCTCCTCCTTCTGCTTGGCCGAGGCATAACGCACACTGGTGCTCTGCTCCTCAGGCTGCTCTGCCTCCGCAGCCGGTGCCGCCGTAGAAGACTTCATGGTTGCTTTCTTCTCGGTTGGTACAGCCGGCTTAGCAGCAGACTCGTTTCCGCCGTAGTCCATTTCCTCAGAAGGCGTTGGCTCATAGCCAGCAGCCCGGATCACCCAAGCCAGGATATTACGGTAGGCTTTACCGATGGCCCTCGTTTGCGCCATAGAGGCAATGGCAAACTCCTGGTAGTACTTTTTACCCTGCTCCCGGTTAGAGCAGATGGCAAAGCCGGCCCCAACCACCTGCTGGCTACGCAGGTCCAACAGGTTCACCTTTGCCTGGTACTTTATCTCATCGTCTGTGCTGATGTTCACCACGTGCTCCACTACCGGCAGAATACCCAAACGCGAACCAGCATACTGCCAGCCCTCCACGTTCACGTACTCCTTGCCCTGGATGTTCTGGAAAAGGCGGTTCTCCTTGATGAACTTTGCCAAGTCAGTGGCCAGGTGGAGCGTCTCGTCAGACTTGGCTATATCGTAGCTCTCAATCTTCGGTTTCTTCTGCACCTTTGTTTCTTTATCAGGTTGATTCATACTCATTTAGCTTTCATAGTTGTGTTACATATACCTAACAGAGCTGCAGGGCAAATAGTGCAAAAAATCAGAAAAAATTTGCGTTTTATCATACTGATAATCAGCTTGTTGCAAAATTTTTCATACCATAAAATGTGCCCGGAAATTACGCCGCTCAAAAGCTAAAAGTTGAGGAAAGGGTGAAGTATAAATACGTAGATCGAGGAAATTGGGATATGGGGAGAAAGAGAAACAAAGCCTTGGAGAGGCCAAAGCCCAAAGGCATGGGACCTGCGCTGCGCTGGGAACTGATTTTCCCAAATATAATTTATTTGATCTTACGGAAGCGAAGCTGCTGAAGCAGCGAAAAAGGACAGGCGGTGGCCTGTCCCGGCAGGAAAACAGCGTTTTAATGATTTAGTGGCCAACAGCCTAGCTCACCCTCATCTCCTCCACTATCTGGCCGTCCTTCATTACCAAGGTGCGATCGGCCATGGCGGCGAGCTGCTCGTTATGGGTTACAATCACGAAGGTCTGGTTGAACTCATTGCGCAGGCGGAAGAAGATGTCGTGCAGCTCCTGTGCGTTTTTGGAGTCGAGGTTGCCGCTGGGCTCGTCGGCAAAGATAACCTTGGGCGAGTTGATGAGGGCGCGTGCCACAGCCGTGCGCTGCTGCTCCCCGCCAGACATCTCAGAAGGCTTATGCTCCAGGCGGTGCGAGAGGTGCAGCATGTTCAGGAGTTCCTCGGCGCGCTGGCGCACCTCCTTCTCCGGCCGGCCAGCCAGAAACCCCGGCAGGCATACATTCTCCAGCGCCGTGAACTCAGGCAACAGGTTGTGGAACTGGAAAATAAAGCCGATGTGCTTGTTGCGGAAACGCGCCATTTCGGTAGCGCTCATCTTCGCGATGTTCTTGTCGTCAAACATTACCTCGCCGGTATCCGCTGTATCCAGCGTACCCAGTATGTGCAGCAGCGTACTTTTGCCGGCCCCGGAGGCCCCCACGATAGAAACTACCTCCCCTGTGTTAATTGTCAGGTCGATGCCTTTCAGCACCTCCAGTGCCCCGTATTTTTTATGGATGTTTGTTACCTGCAGCACGTTCTGAAAAGTATAATTTGGCTTGATACCTAAGATGGTCAGCCAAAGCTACAAAAATTTTGCCGTTGTAGGTAGCCTATACTTTGCAAGGCTGGTTATACTTGCCGGTAAGCCCCTCCTTTCAAAGGCCTGAACCTTCGGGAAGCGATTCATCTGAAGCATCCACAGGCTCTGTTTCCAGCACGTCCTTCACGTAAAACTCATTTACCCACACCAGCAGCACGGCAAGTATAGGCGCGGCCAGCAACAGGCCCAGCCCCCCTTGCAAAATGCCCAGCAGCACCTGAAAAAACAGCAGCAGGGCCGGCGGCAAATCCACCGTCTTCTGAAATATGAGCGGAGTGATGACGTAGCTCTCCACCATCTGGATGCCGCCATACACCAGAATCACGTACAGTGCCATCTGCGGGCTAACGGTTAACCCGACCAGAACGGCAGGAAGGCCCGCAATCCAGGGACCGATGTTAGGTATAAAGGCCAGGAAAAAGGCGATCAAGGCCAGTGCGAAAGCCAGCGGCAAGCCGATGGCGCTATAGCCTATGGCTGTGCTCACACCAATTATGGCCATCGCCGAAAGCATCCCCACCAGCCACAGTTTCAGGGTAGTGTAGCTTTTACCCAGCACTTCAATTATGCGGCTGCGGTTACGCAACGGGAAAAGCTTCACAAAACCGGTAGTGTACATCGAGGGGTTAGAAGCCAGGAAAAGCGCCGTGATAATAACGATGAGCAAATCGGCCAGAAAGCTTAACGTGCTGGAGAAAGCACCCGAAAGCTTGGAGAGCAGCGCATCCTGATTGGGCATGGCCTTGCTAATATCGTTAGGCACCTGGCTTATCAGCTTCTGCCCCCAGCCATACTGGCTGAGCCAGTCCTGCACCTGCTTTATCGCCTGGGGTATGGTCTGCCGCATTTCCTGCACCTGTTGGCTCACAGTGGGGGCCACCAGCCAAAAAGCGGCAACTATCGCCCCAAAGAAGAGAAGCACAGATAGCAGTAGTGCCAACCCGCGCTTCAGGTGGAGCTTATCCCTAAACCAGTCGGTCATGCCGCAAAACAGCACGGCCAGCAGTATGGCTCCGAACACCAGCAGGAAAAAGTAGGCGTGCCTGCCCAGCAGGTAAAAGCCGGTGGCGATCAGGAGCACCACCAGGGCTGCAATGGCTACACGTTTGGCATATAAGTATACATTCATCATAAAATTTGCATCGTGAATAGCATCAACTTGTACAATAATGAGTATACTCTGGTACTGATTTACCGTAATGCACGTTACAAAAGAAGCCTGATGCACGAGCAGGCTGCTTATATTTTAAAAACACTTTTCTTGAATTTAAGCCGATAAAGGCTTACTTTCGTGCGTCCATTAAAACTGAAAGCATGAACATACACGAATATCAGGCTAAAGAAATTTTAAAGAGCTACGGAGTACGTATCCAAGAGGGTATCGTGGCTGAGACGCCAGACCAGGCAGTAAAAGCTGCCATGAAACTGACCGAAGAAACCGGCACAGGCTGGCACGTGATCAAGGCCCAAATCCATGCGGGTGGCCGTGGTAAAGGTGGCGGCGTGAAGCTGGCCAAAAACCTGGACCAGGTAAAAGAGATTGCAGACCAGATTCTGGGTATGACGCTGGTAACGCACCAGACCGGACCGGAAGGAAAGCTGGTACAGAAAGTATTGGTAGCCCAGGACGTATACTACCCAGGCGAGTCGGACCCGAAGGAGTTCTACCTGAGTATCCTGCTGGACCGCGCGAAAGGTCGTAACGTGATCATGGCCTCTACAGAAGGTGGTATGGACATCGAGGAGGTGGCTGAAAAGTCTCCTGAGAAAATCATCAAAGAGTGGATCGACCCTGCTGTAGGCCTGCAAGGCTTCCAGGCTCGTAAGATCGCCTTTGCTTTCGGCTTAGAAGGTGAGGCTTTCAAGGAGATGGTGAAGTTTGTAACCAACCTGTACAAGGCATATGTGGAGACAGACTCCTCTATGTTCGAGATCAACCCGGTTCTGAAAACTTCTGATAACAAGATCCTGGCTGTTGACGCAAAGGTTAACCTGGACGACAACGCCCTGTACCGCCACAAAAACCTGGCAGCTATGCGCGACATTACAGAGGAAGATCCTTTGGAGGTTGAGGCTGGTGAGTTTAACCTGAACTACGTAAAGCTGGATGGCAACGTAGGCTGTATGGTAAACGGTGCAGGCCTCGCGATGGCTACCATGGATATTATTAAGCTTTCTGGCGGTGAGCCTGCTAACTTTCTGGACGTAGGGGGTGGCGCCAACGCGCAGACAGTGGAAGCCGGTTTCCGCATCATCCTGAAAGATCCGAATGTGAAAGCGATCCTGATCAACATCTTCGGTGGTATTGTGCGCTGTGACCGTGTTGCTAACGGTGTGGTAGAAGCCTACAAGAACATCGGAGACATCCGTGTTCCGATCATCGTTCGTCTGCAAGGAACAAACGCAGAGGAAGGTGCTCGCATCATCGATGAGTCTGGTTTGAAAGTTTACTCTGCTGTAGCCCTGAAAGAGGCTGCTGAAAAAGTAAAGCAGGTTTTAGCTGAGGTATAACCTAAACCCGGTATAAAAAAGAAGGGCTGCTAGTTTTGGCAGCCCTTCTTTTTTATACCGGGTAAGCTATCTTGGCTACTCCCTAAACTTACAGCACCTCCAGCTCTACCTCAATGTTGCCACGCGTGCCGACAGAGTACGGACATATCTGATGCGCCTCATCTACCATTTGCTTTGCTTTCTCTTTATCTACGCCTTTTAGTTCTACTTCTAGCTTTACACTCAGGGCATAGCCCCCATCATCTCTCCTGTTCAGATCCACATGGGCAGTCACGGTAGATGCCGGGTCCAGACGTTCATGATGCTTGCCTGCCACCACCAGTAAAGCGCTTTGGAAACAAGCAGAGTACCCTGCAGCAAAAAGCTGCTCGGGATTTGTACTCCCCCCTTTTCCTCCCAAACCTTCAGGCAAGGCTAACTTCATATCAATTATTCCGTCGTCTGACTTAATCTTGCCTTGCCGGCCTCCTGTTGCGGTCACCACCGCTGTATACACTTTTTCCATAGTTTTAACTTATTTACAATAACTTATCTCTAGAAGAGATGAACTGCTGAAGGGGGGATAATGTTTCCGGCGCCCCTATTGTTAAGGTTAAAAGCATTTTTTAACGGTGGATGTTTCGTAATGTGCATTTACTTGCTATTTTTGCATACCCAAGCACCCGTAGTTCAATTGGATAGAATATCGGATTTCGGCTCCGAGGGTTAGGGGTTCGAATCCTCTCGGGTGCACAAGTACTGGACAAAGAGCAAAAATTAGCTCTTTGTCCTTTTTTTATTCATCTACTTACTTAGCAGGCCTGATAACCCGCACCACCTCGTTCCTCGAACGGTTTGTACTTTTCTCCCATCAATCACCAGATACTCCAGAATGATCGAACAGGAACTGCAACCCTCTACTAAAGCTCTTTCCAGCAAGCAGTTTTCTATTGATTGTATTTACATACCACCTGCTACTCTGGAGAAGATGCTTCTCGAGAAAAGTCCTACGCAGCTAACCCGCACCTAAAGCAAGGAAAGTACCTGCTACCTCATCAGGAACTTAAACCGGTCAATGTTTTTCATGGCAATGCCCGTGCCTTGCACCACTGCACGGAGTGGGTCCTCCACCACATGGGTAGGAAGTTTCGTTCTGGCGGAGATTCTCCTGTCCAGCCCGCGCAGCAGCGCGCCACCCCCCGTCAGGTAAATACCTGTTTGGTGTATGTCAGCAGAGAGTTCGGGTGGGGTTGCTTCCAGGGTTTTCATGATCGCCTCCTCTATCTTGGACAGCGAGCGATCCAGAAATTGAGCGACATCGACATAGGAAACGTACACCTGCTTCGGCAAACCTGTCAGCAAATCGCGTCCTTTGATAGGCAGGTCAGCAGGTGGGTCCTCTAACTCAGGCAGTGCCGCCCCTACCTCCTTCTTAATTCGCTCGGCTGTGGACTGCCCAATCAGCAGGTTGTGGTGTTTCCGCATATAGTGCCTGATGTCGGCATTAAAGCTCTCACCTGCCACCTTCAAAGATTGGTCGCAGACGATACCGCTCAACGCGACTACGGCTATCTCGGTCGTGCCCCCTCCGATATCCACGATCATGTGCCCATTTGGCTCCTCCACATCCAGGCCAATGCCAATGGCAGCTGCAATAGGCTCGTGTACAAGGTACAGCTCCCTGGCACCGGCAATACCGGCTGAGTCGCGTATGGCACGTTTCTCTACTTCAGTAATACCGGAAGGCACACAAATCACCATCCTGTATGAGGTAGCCAACTTCCTTTTACCGGCATGGATCAGCAGTAGCATACCTTTGATCATATGCTCTGCCGCATGAAAATCAGCAATGACACCATCCTTCATGGGCCGTACAATACGAATGTCCTCGTGCACCTTCCCCTCCATCTGCATAGCCTTCCGGCCTATGGCCAGCACTCTGCCCGAAGACCGGCTGTAAGCCACAATTGCGGGTTCGTCTACCACCACCTTGTCGCCTTGCATGATCAGGAAATTAGCTGTGCCCAGATCAATGGCAATGTCCTCTCTAAAAAAATCTAAAAAACCCATTTGTGTTGTATTCAATTACGACTCCTGTGCCCGAGTCGGCAGGTAAAGGAGCTGATGAACAAGCTCCAGGTATATACTAGCATGCTTTTCTGAGGCTACGCCACCCCATCATGGAAATGATGGAGCGGAGTTAGGCCGTGCAGCCATGACCCAAAGTTGCAGGTTATCTGCCCCTTGCGGTGTGGGCGCCACAGAAAAGTAACTTTCTGAAAATGCTCAAAATTCGTTCGAAGAGGATGAGCCTCCGTTCAGGTAGGTTGGCTTGCGCCTGTGGCCGGAATCTCCGGCCTACTTAATGAAGGCTTTTGGGGCGGAATAAAAGAAAAGGCAGTAACCATTCAGCACGTCACATAACGATACGTGATGCGATGCCGCAACAAGGCCGGTAAGCGGCTTTGCTAACATGAAAACTGATAGTAGTTTGGAAGGCAGCACGGTTCTGAAAATGATTTAACAAATTAAGGCATATAGCGCTATAAAAGCAACAGCCATCTACTTACCAGTAGGCCCACTTGCTGCGCTATACTACCTTTAACCCTAAACTACGTGTGAAAATCTCTTCTGCAGGCGTTGTGCTACGGCCTGCGCAGGCTTTGTTTGAAGAGAGCCGATCTCAAGAAGATAGGCTAACAGCAAGCAAGTTACTCTACTTCTTCGGGCTTTAAAGTCAGAGACAAATCTGCAGTAAACCGCATTTATACTGTGGGGTTAACCTACCAATGGAGCGGCCATTTTCCGTTTGCAGGTTTTTGGGTAAGCCAGTAGAACTAACTGCCGTGGCTCATGCCACACCAATTGATTGCCGAAGTTGCCTGACACCGACTATTCTGCCGCATTTTCTACCCGCCTATACATGTCTGCCTACATCGAAAAGAGCGCCCGCCGAAGTATAAAAACAAACATTTCCACTTTCATGGATCGTCCTAAATTAAGAGGTTACCTATAGAGGCCACTATAAAATAAAGCACGGTTACTAAAGTGAAACAGCTCTTAACGTATCGCACTCAGGTCGTTTTAGTCGGGAACTACACTGCCTCGTAGAAGCAAGTAGCACATTTGGCAAGGCAGCATGATTTGATGCACTGCTTCCATATGAAATCACGTACAACCTTTTTTGCTCAAGAAAATAGATATATACATGACAAACGACACGGTACAGCACGCGCTGTCTGACTTAGGAAATGCTATAGGCAAAGGTATTTTGGCAGGATTGGCAGGCACAGCTGCCATTACTATTTCTCAGATGATTGAGATGCAAATCACAAAGCGAGAGGGGAGCAAGGCGCCAACTAAAGTAGCCGGACAGGTGCTGGGCGTTACGCCAAGCAACAAGGAGGAATCGGAGGAACTAAGCGGCGAGCCTGAAGATACTGACAAAACAAACAAAGAGGTAAAGGAAGAGCATGCAGAGCGCTTTTCCCAGATAATGCACTGGCAGTACGGCACTTCCTGGGGGGTGGCTCGGGGGCTGCTCTCCTTGGCCGGGGTTAAGGGCTGGCCTGCAACAGCCACCCATTTCGGTGCCATTTGGTCAACCGCCCTGGTAATGCTTCCCGCTGCCAATGCCTCAGAGCCCATCACTGAATGGTCGCCAAAGCAGATCGCTTTGGATGTGCTGCACCACAGCGTATATGCCATCGCCGCAGGCCTGCTCTATGATTACATCGACCAGGACACAGCACAACGGGAAACGGCTAATCGCTAACCTTGCAAGATAGATAAATCCATTTTTTAAATTAAACCAAGACAAGCTATGAGAGATCAAAATGACTATTCCGACTACGGAAGAAACCGACAAGGCAGCGGTAGCAACCGCTCCGATGACCGCGACCGCGACTCAGGACGCTACGGCAGCCAAGGCTCCTACGGCGACCGTTCAGGCCGCTCCGACTACAGCTCCGGCTCAAACTACGGTGGCTACTCTGGCAACCGAGACTACGACTCAGACCGCGGCAACTATAACAGAAGATTTGATTCAGACTACGGCAACTACTCCTCTTCCATGAACCGTGACTACGACAGGGATAGAGATCGCCGGGGCAATCAGGATATGGGCGACAGGTACGGCAGCCGCTACGGCTCAGACAACTATGGCAGCTCCAACTCCAACCGCGACAACTACAGCCGCGGCGACTACTCCTCGAATTACTCTTCCAGGGGCCGCGACCGGGACATGTACGGAGACAGGGACCGAGACAGAAACTACGGGTACGGCCAAGACAGGGATAGAGATAGAGATAGAGATAGAGAGTATGGCTACGGCAATCGCTACAGTTCCCATGACTACGGCAGCAGGGGCTCCAGCCGGGACCGGGATCATGACAGAGGCTACGGTAACCGCGACAGAGACAGAGACAACTATTAGCTGACACGCAACAACTATAAGTAAACCTATAAAGCTAGTAAGGCGCAAGGCAAACAGCAGCTGCTGTTTGCCTTGCGCCTTGTTGTTGCAGACCGTGTGCTTCTGTATAGTCCTTATGCTGGTTCTGGCAAACAGCTTCGCCTACTGCCTGCGGTGGCAGGTCAGGCCTTCTCCTGTTCTGGCAGCTTCCTTACGGGCATAATGGTAAACACCTGGAGGCGCCGGTTAAGCTTTTCAACTTCTCGAATCGTATCCTCTATCAGTTGGGTTTAGTTATCCTCCTGGTTAGGGACCACGAAACCCTCTCCTAAATAAATGTGCCCCTCTTCGCGTAGCCTGATGTTGAAGCCCCTTATCCAATGTTGCTGGCTTAGCGTGTGCTTGATCTCCTCTATCAGTGGGTCCCGCTTTCGGTTGTCCGCCGTCTTTGGCACCTCGTCCATCAGGTTAAAAGCTGCTTGCTTCAGGTTTGTGTACCTATCATGCACAATGTCGCCCGTCATCCTGCCAGACCTACACCGCATCCTCCCTATACTTGGACTAGAGGTTCTAAGGGGAGTATAGTATTGAAAAGCCTCGCATGCTTATACTTCAAGGAAGTTGCCTACAGCAGCTTCACATTCTTAAGTCCCTGTTCTGTTTTTGCTACTGCACTCTAAAGAGGCGCTTGGGGCGGCAGAGAGGGCATGATATTTTTTAAACATTATTTGTAAGGCTACCCTAGAAATTCGCCTTACTCAAAACCAAATCTTAAAACGACCGTTTGGTAAACAATATCGAATACTAAGTATATAGAAATGCTCAGGATCCAAAGCCCCATCACAAGCCCGCTCAAGCATGTTAAAGGTATTGTAATGCAAAACAGGTTTTAGCCACCTGGTCTGGCATCCCAAAAAGAACCAATCATCATAAGCTTTCGCAGTTATATCATGACAACCTATCAAGCAGATTTATCAAGGTCAAGAGACTTTATACTTGATATTTTTACAAGAAGCGCTTCAGAGGAGGCCGTGAGTTGGCTAAAGGAAAAGCTACAGCGAGTAGCTGAGGCCGAAACGGGCAAAGAGCTTTACCTCGCCTTTAGCGCCGCGCCGCGCTTTACAGGCAAACAGATGCTCCAGCTGCATGACGCCGACCTGGCCAAAGCCGAAACCATACGAGCGGGCTTTAATCCTTCCTGTTGGACTACGGACCAGGCGGCACGCACCCTGTTACTGCTCGCTACACCGCACCAGGACAAACAAGCTTACCTCAAGAAAATAGACCAGCTGTTCGGTACTGCTGAAATGGGTGAGCTGGTGGCGCTGTACGCCAGCCTTCCTCTCCTGCCTTACCCTGATGCATACAAGCTTCGAGCGGCAGAAGGCGTCAGGACTAACATGGGCACCGTGTTCGAAGCGATTGCCCTGAACAACCCCTACCCTGCCGATTACCTGGAGGAGGGGGCCTGGAACCAGATGGTGCTCAAGACAGTGTTCGTAGGCAAACCGCTCTACCGTATCTATGGGCTGGAGAAGCGCAGCAACCCCACTCTGGCCCGTATCCTGTCAGACTACGCCCACGAGCGTTGGGCCGCAGGACGCACGGTAACACCAGAGCTATGGCGGCCAGTAGGGCCTTTCATCAACCAGGAACTCATCCAGGACATCAAAAAACTTTTTGAACACCCGGATGCCATTCAGCAGGAGGCAGCAGCTTTGGCCTGCTCTCAGGGTAGTTTCCTGCAGGCAAGAGAGCTACTGGAGGCGCACCCTGTCCTGAAAAACAAAATAGAAACAGGCGAGCTGAATTGGAACTACATAGGCGAAAAAGTATCCACCACCAATCAATAAAACCCTTACACACCATGACACCAAACAAAATGATGTTCATTGACCCACACGTTCACATGACTTCCCGTACCACGGACGATTATGCCAGAATGAGCGCTGCGGGTATCGTTGCGATTATAGAGCCTTCTTTCTGGTTGGGCCAGCCACGCACTGAGGCAGGTTCCTTTAAAGACTATTTCAGCAGCCTGCTGGGTTGGGAGCGCTTCCGGGCCAGTCAGTTCGGCATCAAGCATTATTGCACCATCGGGCTTAACTCGAAAGAGGCAAACAACGAGGCGCTGGCCGAGCAGGTTATGGAGCTTTTGCCCTTGTTTGTATGCAAGGAAGGCGTGGTGGGAGTCGGTGAGATCGGTTATGATGACCAGACGGCTGCCGAAGACAAGTATTACCGGCTGCAACTCGACCTGGCAAAGGAAGTAGGGCTCCCGGTGCAGATCCATACCCCGCACCGCGATAAAAAGGCAGGCACTATCCGAAGTATGGAGGTGGCCATGGAGCACGGCATCCAGCCGCACATGGTAATTGTAGATCACAACAACGAGGAAACAGTAAAAGACACGCTCGACAGGGGCTTTTGGGCCGCCTTTACCATTTATCCGAACTCTAAAATGGGGAATGAGCGCATGGTTGAGATTGTGAAGCAGTATGGCACGGAGCGCATCATCGTGAACAGCTCTGCTGACTGGGGTGTAAGTGATCCGCTGTCGGTTCCCAAAACCGCTTCGCTGATGCTCGAGCGCGGCATCTCGGCAGAGGACGTGCGCAAGGTATGTTATCAGAATGCATTGGATGCTTTCGGGCAGAGCGGCCAGATGAAGGAATCGGATTGGCTACAGGCTGTGCAGGTAGACCAGCGCGATAAGTTTTCTGACAACTCCATTCTTCGGGGCGGGCAGGAGCCTTTTGTTGGCAAACGCAAGTCAACAGGCCAGATAGAGGACAACATCATTCGCTAATGAACATAGGAGCCTATATCAGGTTGATGCGCCCCGCAAACATTGTGACAGCCATTGCCGATATTTTGATGGGATTTGCAGCTTCCGGCGCACTGCTCTCGCTCGCTTTTCGGGAGAGCGACTCTCTTAGTTTGTCGGCGCTGCAGCCGCTCTTATGGCTGGTGTTGTCCACGATCGGTCTCTATGGGGGCGGCGTAGTTTTCAACGATGTGTTCGATGCGGAACTCGACCGGGTGGAGCGCCCGGAAAGGCCTATTCCGAGCGGTAGAGCAACAGTATCTGGAGCTGCCGCACTAGGCGCTGCACTGTTGGCGGGCGGCATTCTGGCTGCCTGGCAGGTATCGGCACTAAGTGCTGTTATTGCCGCTGCCACAGCAGCCTGTGCTTTGCTATACGACTGGAAGGGAAAACACCACCCTGTGCTAGGCCCGGTTAATATGGGAGCCTGCCGTGGGGGAAACCTACTTCTGGGCATCAGCGCTATTCCGGCTGCCGTGGAGCAACTATGGTATCTGGCCCTGATCCCAATCGTGTACATTTCAGCCATTACCATGGTGAGCCGCGGCGAGGTGCACGGAGGGAACAGCTCGGCCCTGAAGGGAGCCGTTTTACTATACGCTATCGTTATTGGCGCCATTATTTGCCTTACTTTCCTGCCGCAGTTTAACGTACTCTATAGCCTGCCCTTTTTGGCCCTGTTCGGCTACCTTATTTTTCCGCCACTTTTTAAGGCCATGCCTGCAAAGGAACCTGCTGCTGTGATGCGGGCAGTTAAAGCAGGCGTACTGGCCCTGATCGTGATGAACGCAAGTATGGCGGCTGGTTTTGCAGGTTGGCAATATGGCCTTCTCGTGCTCCTGCTCTTGCCCGTGTCGCGTTACATTGCCAAAAAGTTTGCCGTTACTTAAAATCTAGCTACGGCATTAGAGTCAACTCTTACTTATGAAATCAATCATCCAGGAATTTCAGGTGCCCTTTACCTACGGCATCTATTTTACAGAAAGCCTCTTCGGCAAGGAGAACCCAATGCTTGCTGACATTCTAAAGCAAAAAAGCGACGGCACAGGGCCTCGCAAGGTGCTTTTTGTGGTTGATGATGGCGTAGCCAAAGCCCACCCAAATTTGCTTTCTGATATAGCAACCTACCTAGCGCATCATTCCGATACGTTAGCTGCTGTGGCAGACCCGGTATTGATACCTGGCGGCGAAGAGGCAAAGAACGACCCCGCCCTGTTGAACCGGGTGCTGGAAGCTATCCATAACTTTGGTGTGTGCCGGCACTCCTACCTGATCGCTATTGGCGGGGGCGCGGTGCTGGACATGGCTGGTTTTGCAGCAGCCACGGCACATCGTGGCATCCGCCACATCCGCATCCCGACCACGGTGCTTTCCCAGAATGACTCTGGCGTGGGCGTTAAGAACAGCTTCAATGCTTTCGGCAAGAAGAACTTCCTGGGCACTTTTGCCCCACCCTTTGCCGTGATAAACGATAGCCAATTTTTGCTTACGCTCGAGAACCGCGACTGGCGCGGCGGAATAGCCGAAGCCATAAAGGTAGCCCTCATAAAAGACAGCGCTTTTTATGCACAGATAAAGCAGAACGCTGCAGCGCTGGTGGCCCGGGAAATGCAGCCCATGCAGGAGTTGATTTTCCGCTGTGCCCAAATGCACGTGGAGCATATCGGCAGCGGCGATCCTTTTGAGTTTGGTTCTTCCCGTCCGCTGGATTTTGGGCACTGGGCTGCGCACAAGTTGGAGCAAGTCACCAATTATTCCCTACGCCACGGAGAGGCTGTGGCTGTTGGCATTGCCCTGGATGTAACCTATTCTAAACTGGCTGGAATGCTGAGCGAAGAGGAGTGGGAAGATATTCTAAGCTTGCTCTACGAGCTGGGTTTTGCCCTCTACCTTCCGGAGCTTTCGCAGGGCCTGGAAACGCCGGCAAAAGAGCTGCTCATACTTCAGGGCCTGCAGGAGTTCCGGGAGCACCTGGGCGGGCAACTCACCATTATGCTGCTTGAGAAGATAGGCCATGGCGTAGAGGTTCATCACCTGGATGCAGCACTTGTGTCCGAAGCTGTAAGGCAGCTACAGCAATGGCAGCCTGAAAGGGTTCTCAAGCCTATTGCATAACTTTTTGCTTACCTATTAGTCGCTCATCATGCTCATAAACGACGCACTGCATTTATCTTACTGCACCAACATTCACCCCGGGGAAACCTGGGAAGAGGTATTCAGCAGCTTAAAGAGATACCTACCGGAACTCAAAGAGAAGCTCTCGCCTGGTAAACCATTTGGCATCGGCCTGCGCCTCTCGGATAAAGCCAGTAGAGCGTTGGCGGAAAAGGAAAGATTAACCGCTTTTCGGGAGTGGCTGGATGAACACGGCTTGTATGTGTACACCATGAACGGCTTTCCTTACGGGGGCTTCCATAACCAGGTGGTAAAGGATGAGGTACACAAACCTGACTGGACAACCGAAGCCCGCTTGGATTATACCCTGCGCCTGGCACATATTCTGGCCACGCTATTGCCTGAAGGAGTTGAAGGGGGAATTTCCACCTCGCCCCTCTCCTACAAACCCTGGCACGAAAATAACGCGGAACAGTTAAATACCGTGTACTCCAGCGCAACAGCTAGCCTGGTAGACCTTGTAGCGCAACTGCGTCAAATAAAAGAAAGCACGGGTAAGACCATCCACATCGATATCGAGCCGGAGCCGGACGGACTCCTTGAAAACAGCGAAGAGGTCATCCGGTATTATCAGGATTGGCTGCTTCCTAAAGGGGTGGAAAGGCTTGTGCAATGCAGCGGACTAACGGAGCAGCAGGCCAAAGAAGCTGTTCTGACGCACATACAGCTCTGCTACGATGTGTGCCACTTTGCACTTGCCTATGAAAAGCCGGAAGAAGCGTTTGCAAAGCTTACATCAGCCGGAATCAAAATAGGAAAAATACAGCTGAGCGCTGCCTTAAAAGTGAAATTGCCTGCTGATAGTGCCGGTAAGGCAGCACTGGCCGGAAAGCTTGCTCCCTTTGCAGAATCCACTTACCTGCACCAGGTGGTGGCACAGGATGCAGCAGGCAAGCTCATCCATTATCCTGACTTACAGCTGGCCCTGGACACCATTCAGGAGACAGAAGCCCAGGAGTGGAGAACCCATTTCCATGTACCGCTCTTTACGGATGCTTATAACGGACTCCAGTCTACACAGGACGATGTGGAGCAGGTACTGGTATACTTACAAAACAAGCACATCACAAATCACCTGGAGGTAGAGACCTATACTTGGGAAGTGCTGCCCGAAGGGTTAAAAGTTGACTTATCTCAATCCATCCAGCGCGAACTGGAATGGGTTACGAACATCATAAACTAAACCAAGATGCAAAAGACGGTAGTAATCAACGTAGTGGGGCTCACGCAGTCGCTAATAGGTGAGCATACTCCCTTCTTAGCGGAGTGGTCGGCAAAAACAGCGCAACAGGCACCTATACATCCTGTCTTGCCTGCCGTTACCTGCGCGGCGCAGGCAACATATTTAACGGGTAAACTGCCGGAGGAGCACGGTATTGTCGGGAATGGCTGGTACTTCCGCGAGGAGTGCGAGATAAAGTTCTGGCGGCAGTCGAACAAACTGGTACAGGCCCAAAAAGTATGGGAAGCCGCCAAAGCGGCAGACCCTTCCTTTACGTGCGCCAACATGGGCTGGTGGTACAACATGTACTCCACCGTCGACTACTCCCTTACACCACGGCCGCAGTACCTGGCCGACGGGCGGAAGCTGCCCGACTGCTATACCCACCCGGCGAGTCTGCGCGACACCTTGCAGAAAGAGTTGGGGACCTTTCCCTTGTTCCATTACTGGGGACCTAAGACCTCTATCAAATCGAGCAAGTGGATAGCAGATGCCTCTAAAATAACCGATAACCTGTACGACCCGACGCTCACGCTCATTTACCTGCCGCACCTCGATTACAACCTGCAGCGCCTGGGCCCAAATGACCCGCGCATTGCCACAGACCTGAAGGAAATAGACGCTGTTTGTGCCGATCTGATCAAGTTCTACGAAGCACGCAATGCGCATGTGATCGTGCTGTCGGAGTATGGGATTTCGGAGGTGAATCAGCCCGTGCACCTGAACCGGATACTGCGGGGGCGTGGCTTGGTTGCCCTTCGGGAAGAACGGGGACTGGAGCTGTTGGATGCAGGAGCCAGCGAGGCTTTCGCCGTGGCAGACCACCAGGTAGCCCATGTTTATGTGAAAAATAAAGAGCGCATAGAGGAAGTAAAGCAGCTCCTGGCACAGGTACCGGGGGTGGAAGAAGTATTGGCAGGCGATGAACGGGATAAGTATAGCCTGGGCCACGATCGCTGCGGCGAACTGGTGGTGGTGGCCAGCAAGCATGCCTGGTTCACCTACTACTACTGGCTCGACGACAGGAAGGCACCCGACTTTGCACGAATAGTAGATATCCACAAAAAGCCAGGCTATGACCCGGTAGAGATGTTCGCTGATCCGAAGATAAAATTCCTCTTGCCCCTGGTGGCTGGCAAGCTCATCAAGAAAAAGCTTGGCTTCAGAACCTTGATGGACATCATCCCACTGGATGCTACGCTTGTGAAAGGCTCTCATGGGCGAGTTCCTGAGACACAAGATGAGTGGCCTGTGTTCCTCTCCAATAACAAAGATCTGTCACTCCCGTCCAGCTTACAGGCAACGGATGTATTCCAGCTCATACTTCATCACCTTGATGTGAAACGTAAGCAGGATGCGGACTCATTTCACCATGCCGGCTCGCTGGTAAACTAATTCTTCGTTATAAAATCATTCTCTCGTCCTCTCTAACAACAAAAATTTATGCCTTCCACTACTTCAGCTATTCTCGCAAACCTCCGCAACCATGACTCGGAAGTTAACTGGCAAGCGCTCCTGAACGACATTATTTTATCCTTTGACTGCTCTACCGGCACGCTTCATTTTTATGATAAGGAAGCAAACCTGTTGAAGCTACAAGCGCAGCAGGGGATTCCGGCCTTCCTGCTGCCTAAGATGATGGAGATCCCTATCGGAAAAGGTATGGCAGGCATTGCCGCAGAGCGCAGGCAGCCTGTGGAGATGTGTAACCTCCAAACGGATAATTCAGGGGTGGCCCGTCCGGCGGCAAAAGAAACAAAAGTGGAGGGATCAATAGCTGTTCCCATGCTGCTGAATGGGGAGCTATACGGCGTGTTCGGTGTTGCAAAGCCAGTGCCCTACGACTTTACGCAAGACGAGCAGGATACCTTGCTGAAGATTGGAACAGAAATGAGCCTGTACCTTAGCGCAAAGTCTGCCCCGGAGCAGCGATAGGCGCCGCTAACTATATGGTGTGCATTCCGCTGCGTTTACCAGCCTTCACTTCCCCGGTCTAACTTATGCCAACGCAAAAAACAGATAAAGCACAGATCTTAAGCAAGGCTTGCCAGGTTTTCCGTGAGAAGGGTTATCACGCTACCTCCATGGCTGATATCGGGAAGGCATGCGGCCTGCTGAAGGGAAGTATATACTACTATTTCCCAAACAAGGAGGAGCTGATGAGGCAGGTTCTCATCAGTGACCACGACGCCACGAAAACTATTGTTTGCTCTATAGCTTATGAGGAGCAGTTGCCAAGCAAAGAAAGACTCCAGAAAATTCTGTTGGCGCTGGAAAGTAGTTATTTTGATCAACCGGGAGGGTGCCTGATGGCCAACATCGGGCTGGAGTCGGCTCAGGTGAAGCCTGAGTTTATTCAAATCATCAGACAGTTCTTTGAAGACCTGATTGCAACATTTGCTTACCTGCTTCAGTCGCAGCATGAACAGGCAAAGGCACACATGATGGCAGAGCAGGCCGTACAGGAAATAGAAGGCGCCGTCATGCTCTCGACCATATTTCACGATAAAAGATACTTCCTCTCTACCGCTACCAGAATACTATCCTACCTGCGCTAGCCAAGCTGCAAGGCAACGCTCTGCCACTTCTGGCAACACACTGGAAATAACCTCCCGGCAGCATGCTCCAGCCTGACAGGATGATATTTAAGCCTGAAGATTTACCGATACTGTAGGCTGACCTCTTAGCCAACAGTATCGGTAAACCAGATAAGAATATAAAGCGGTTCGACCACATCCTCAAGCACGCCGCCCTCACGAGGGCTCTGTCCGGAGGGATTGATCAGGACCAGGCAAAACATCCGATCTGCACTTTGTTAACCTTACTGGCTACAGCAATGGAGACGGCACGGGAAATAAAGCGCACCGGTAGCCTGCAAGCTGATGCATCTCCGTGACTTGCTTACGGGAAGCGCGGCAGTTACCTCCCTCCCGGCGGGCAGTACTGCTTCAGGTAATTCGTAAACAAAGTCGACAGGTGTTCGTTGGTGCCCTCTCCTTCCGAAATGCTGTGCGAGCGGTTCGGGTACGGCATCACCTGGAACTGCTTGTTATACTTAATCAGCTCATTTATTAACTGCTCAGCATTGTTATAATGGACGTTATCGTCGCCGGTGCCATGGATGTAGAGCAAATTACCCTGCAGGTTCTTGGCATGGGTGATGGGAGACCCCTGCACAAAGTCTTCGCGGTTTTCCTGCGGCAGGCCCATGTAGCGCTCCTGGTAAATGTTGTCGTAGGTGAGCTGGTTGGCTACAGCAGCTACCGAAATTCCTGTTTTATAGATGTCCGGGTGCTGAAAAAGCAGGTTGAGCGTGGCAGAACCGCCACCACTCCAGCCCCATACGGCCACCCTGGCAGTATCTACAAACGGCAGCTTGAGCAGCTCACGTGCCGCCGCTGCCTGGTCGGAGATGTTGAGCTGGCCTACCTTCCGGTAGATGCTCTTGCGCCAGTCCCTTCCTTTCGGTGCGGGCGTGCCCCGGTTATCCAACGACACATAGATGTAGCCATCTGCCGCCATGTCGCCCTTGTACAGACCGTTTTGACCTGCCCCATACGTATCGGTCACGGTTTGGCCGGCAGGCTCGGTGTATACATAAAACACGATCGGGTATTTCTTCTTCGGGTCAAAATCGGCAGGCTTGGCCATACAGGCATCCATCTCCACCCCATCCGCAGTTTTAACCTTGAGAAACTCCACGCCGCTGGCAGCCTTATCTGCCTTGGCCAAAGCTTGCTGTACGGCACTTTCACCGCCAATTGCCTGGTGGTTAGGCAACGTCACCCACTCGCTAACAGGTCGAGTATAGTGGTTCGAGAAGCGGTGCTGGGCATACGTGGCGTTAGGCGACAAAGTATACGTATGGGTGCCTGGCTGCGCTGCCGGGGTAAGCCGCTCGGCTTTGCCTTTGCCATTCAGGCGCGTGCGGTAAAGGTATTGCTGGGTGGCATTCTCCGGCGAGGCCAGAAAGTATACGTATCCTCCCTTTTCGTCGACACCGGCAATCTCCATCACATCATAGTTGCCTTTGGTGATCAGGTTCTCTTTTTTGCCGTCGCGGCTTACGCGGTAGAGGTGGCGCCAGCCGTCTTTCTCGCTCGCCCACAAAAACTCTTTGCCGCCACTCAACCAATCCCAGCCGCCGTAGCTATAGGAATTGTCCCAACTCGGTAGAATATCGATCCATGCCTCGTCCTGCTCTTTGTAAATCGGCTTGGCTTGGCCGTTAGCTGCATTGCACAGGTACAGTGTACTTTCGTTTTGCTTGCGGCTCAGTTGCTGTACAATCAGTTCATCACCAGAAGCGGCCCATTCCATGCGGGGCAGGTAGGTGTTGCGCGCATCACCGGGAATCTCCATCCAGCGGGTAATAGCTGAGTTGATGTCCACCACGCCGATCTTGTAAGGCGAGGGCGCTTCCCCGGCTACCGGGTACTCTACCGGAATCACCTTGGCATAGACACCATCCAGCATGTCGAACATGATGTAGTCTTTTACCTGCGTGGCATCCAGCTGCCAGTAAGCAATTTTTTTACTGTCGGGGCTCCAACGGAAGCCGTCGCGGGCAGAGAATTCTTCTTCGTAAGCCCAGTCGAAGGTGCCGTTGATGAGCTTGCGGGTGCCGTCTTTCGTCAGCTGCTTTTGCTGCCCGCTCTGCAGGTCTTCTACAAAAATATTGTGCTCACTCACGTAGGCCACCTTGCATCCGTCCGGCGAGAATTTAGCAAACATCAGCGATGACTCTGGTCTTCCGGCACCCATCTGACGTAGCTGTTTTGCCTGTAGGTCATACACCCAGTAATCGCCCCGGGTATCATAGCGCCATACTTTTTGGGTATTGGTATAGAGCAGCACTTTCTGTTCATCAGCAGACAAAGCAAAGCCCCGCACCTTTAAGGGTTCGGTTTTACCGGCTGGTACCAGTGCGGCTTTCTCCAGGAAAACTTGGGAAGCCCCATCCGGCAACGTATACTTGACCAGCTGCCCCTGCTCGGCCTGCAGATAGGCATTGCCGGCTTTCAACCACTGGCGGTTCTGGTTACCCTGGGCAAGGGAGGTGGTGGCAAAGATAACGAGCAGCAACAGCTGCAGTAAAAGGGTTCGGAGTTTAAAGCTGTGCATGACGGAATGATGTGATGAATAGTAGCCCAATGCGGGGGTTATGTGCATTTAAGATCTTGCTCTTACTAATTTAGATTACTTGTAAAGAACTCACAGCAGGAAATATACAGTTTTATTTGCAGCCGTGCATCCCGGTTTTCTGAAATGCTACCAAACCGCATTTTGTAAGCGTCCCGCTCTTCCGGACTTCTTTATCCGAAGTTACCTGCCGGGGATTTTTTAATAAGGTGTGACTGCTTATGCGGACTGAAAAGTCTGCAGCAGACTGGTTTCCGGACAAGGATGTTCGGAACAGCACTAAATGACACGGAGAGTAGCCAAAGTATAAACCGAAAATATTCCAATACAGCTTTAGCTATACCTGTCCGGCGAAAAGGCATCGGTAAGGAATTTTGCCTTTTTCTGCAGCAACTGCTCGGCCAGCACTTTGCCTGTTGCCGGTGCCAGACTCACGCCCATCATACTATGGCCGGTACCAAACAGCACGTTGCTCCAACGCTGTGTGGCGCCAATATAAGGCAGGCCATCCGGTGAACAGGGCCTCAGGCCGCTCCATACTTTCTCCTGCTCCGGAAAGGTAGGCTGGAAGGTGGCATAGTATTTCGGAATCGCCTCAAAGATGCCCCGCACCCGCTGCTGATTGACGCTGTGGTTGGTGCCCGTAATTTCCATTGTGCCCCCAAAACGCACCTGCTCGCCAAAGGGGGTCACAGCTACCTTCTGTTCGCAAAGTATGGCAGGCAATTGCAAGGCGGGTTTATTCTGTTGCATAAAACTGTAGCCCTTGCCCGAGAGCATGGGCAGGTAAAGGCCTAACTTGCCGGCCAATTGCCCGGACCACGCTCCGGCACACACGATCAGCTGATCACAAGTAAAGTCGCCTTGGGTGGTAACGATGGATCGTACCCTGTCGCCCTTGCTCTCAAATTTCACTACCCGCGCCTGCGCCACCAGCTTCACTCCTTTAGCCACCAGGTAGTCCTTTAGAAAACAATGCAGTTTGGCAGGGTCCAGGTGCGCATCTCCTGTAAAATGCACCGCCCCGCGCACGTCCAGCTCAACTTTTGGTTCGAGCTGTTGCGCTTCCTCCCGCGACAGCACCTTGGCCTCGATCCCATGCTGGTTGGCCAGGTGCGCCATTTCTGTTTCTTCCCGCTCCATTTCAGGTGTTTTGTACAGCATCAGCAGGCCTTTCTCCTCTAGCCCGATCTGCGAGGTAGGGTGCTGCAACGCAAAATCCTGGTAGAGGCGCTTGCTCAGCAGGCTCAGGTTTTTCAGGTAGGGGATGCTGTGCTCCACATGCTTTTTAGTGGAGGCGCGGTAAAAGTGCAGGCACCATTGCAGCAGGCGCCTGTTCAAGCGGGGGTGGATGTAGAAGGGGCTGGTCGCGGAGAACATCCACTTCAGTCCTTTGCTGATCATGCCCGGCGAGGCCAGCGGCACCAGGTGGCTGGGCACAATCATACCGGCGTTGCCGGTGGAGCACCCCTGCTGCATGTCTCCCTGGTCGAGCAGGGTCACGTCAAAGCCTTCTTCTGAAAGGTAGTAGGCCGTAAACAGCCCCACCACGCCCCCACCGATGATAGTTACCTTGCTCATATCAGATTACTTGGAAACCATGAACGTACGGATCTTCATCATCAAAAAAGATGGTGTTGTGCCCGGTGATGATCGCCCATCCTTCGATGCCGGGGTAAATGGCCGGTTTGCCGGCCACCGTGGTTTCCTCCTCAATGGTGCCGGTGAATACCGAGCCGATGATGCTTTCATGGACAAACTGCTGCCCCGGTTTCAACTTGCCTTTGGCATACCACTGTGCCATGCGTGCCGAAGTGCCGGTGCCACAAGGCGAGCGGTCGATGGCTTTGTCGCCGTAAAAAACTGCATTGCGGGCCGTGGAAGTAGCAGCTAAGGGTTCGCCGGTCCAGAGAATGTGCGAGAGGCCTTGAATAGCCGGGTTCTCGGGGTGTACAAAAGTATACTGCTCGTTGAGGCGTTGGCGCAGCACGCGGCTCCAGGAGATGAGCTTGTCGGCTGTATAGTTTTCTATACCTTGAAAATTCTCCTGCGGGTCCACGATGGCGTAAAAATTACCGCCATAGGCCACATCCACTTTCAGCGTACCCAGTTCCGGGCACTCTACCGTCAGGTCTTCCGCATCCAGGTAAGAAGGCACGTTGGTCAGCTTTACTGATTTTACTTTGCTGCCTTCCTGGGTATACTGCACGCGTACCAGACCGGCCGGTGTTTCGAGGCGCAGCTGGCCAGGTATTTTCGGGGTGATGAGACCTTCCTCCAGCGCAATCGTTACCGTACCAATGGTGCCGTGGCCGCACATGGGCAGGCAGCCGCTGGTCTCGATGTAGAGCACGGCTACGTCGTTTTCGGGGTCGTGCGGCGGGTACAGGATGCTGCCCGACATCATGTCGTGGCCGCGTGGCTCAAACATCAGCCCTTTCCGGATCCAGTCGTACTCCCGGAGAAAGTGCAGGCGTTTTTCGCTCATGTTGTGGCCCTGCAGCATAGGGCCGCCGCTTGCCACCAGGCGCACCGGGTTGCCACAGGTATGAGCATCGATGCAAAAGAATGTTTTTCTGGCCATTCGTCTACTTATAAGCTGCTTTGGGAAAGTTTTCCGTTGATGGTGCGCCACAGGCCGGTGCGGTTTTCATCCTGGAGTTCTGTTGGCAAAAGCGCCTGCGGAGCCGACTGAAACGTGACAGGCCGTGCAAAACGCTTAATAGCGTAGGTGCCCACCGACGTGCTGCGGCTGTCAGTCGTGGCCGGAAATGGCCCGCCGTGCGTCATGGCAGAACTTACTTCCACCCCGGTTGGTACCCCTGAAAATAACAGACGCCCACATTTGTCGCGCAGTACATCGGTCAGTTCCTGCTGAAGTTCGTGCTCCTGGTCGGTGCCCCAGAGCGTGCAAGTCAGTTGTCCCTGCAATGCTTTTGCTGCAGAGATCAACTCTGCATCGCTGTTATACTTTACAACGAGGGTAAAAGGGCCGAAGATTTCCTCCTGCAAAGCCGGGTTCTGCAACCACTGCGCGACGCTGGTACTTGCCAGGGAGGCACGTCCTTCCAGCACGTCAGCTTCCTGCTGTACCAGTGCCTGCACCCCTTCCGCTTTCAGAAGCTTTTCCAGTCCCCTGTAATAGTT
The DNA here is from genome assembly GCF_029360645.1 of Pontibacter litorisediminis. GTDB lineage: Bacteria > Bacteroidota > Bacteroidia > Cytophagales > Hymenobacteraceae > Pontibacter > Pontibacter litorisediminis. The sequence goes on from NZ_JARDUA010000001.1 coordinate 974,096, forward strand.
GCCGGCAATGCCGTCGTGCAGCATTTTGGCGGGACTGGCTGTGGCAAGCTCTGCTTCAAGCGTTTCCATGAACTCCCCGGTTACGGCCGACTCCGGCACGAAAAGCAAGCCCGGACAGGTACAGAACTGCCCCGCCCCCAACAACACCGATGCCGCCGCCTGATGTGCCAACTCAGCCGTGTTCTCCTTCAGTTTTTCCGGAAGGATAAACACAGGGTTGGTGCTACCCATTTCGGCATATACCGGAATGGGTACTTCGCGCTGCATGGCCAGGTCAAAAATGGCTTTGCCGCCCTGATAAGATCCGGTAAAAGCAACAGCCTTTGTAGCAGGATGCTTTACCAGCTCCTGCCCTACTTCCACGCCGCCGCCTACATGCTGGAACACACCTGCCGGATGCGCGTTTGCCTCAAGCGCCCGGGCGATGGCTTTGTTAACTAACTGTGAGGTTTTCGGGTGGCCCGGGTGCTCTTTGTAAACCACGGTACAGCCAGCAGCAAGCGCGGAGGCCGTGTCGCCGCCCGCGGTGGAGAAAGCTAACGGAAAGTTGCTGGCTCCAAACACCACCACAGGCCCGAGTGGCACCAGCATGCGGCGCAGGTCCGGACGCGGCAAAGGCTGGCGGTCGGGCATAGCCGTATCAATGGTTGCCTCCACCCAGGAGCCCTCTTCTACCAGATCGGCAAACAGGCGCAACTGGTTGCAGGTGCGCCCGCGCTCGCCGGTCAGGCGGGCCAGTGGGAGATTGCTCTCCCGGCTGGCCGTATCCAACAGTTCATCCCCCAGCGCCTCAATAGCCTCCGCTATACTTCGCAGGAGCTGTGCCCGTTGGGCCGGAGTGGTTTTCTTGTATGAGTCAAACGCCTGTTCTGCGTGTGCTAAAGCTTCGTTATACAGCATAGGCTTCTTCTTTAAAATTTGGCAGCTGTGGCCTTGTTTCAATTCCTTTTTGGATAATGGCGATTATGCTATCACGCTCTTCCCCGATCAGTGGCAGGCGTGGCGCACGCACATGTTCGCTGCCAATGCCTTCCATCTGCTCGGCCAGCTTAATGTACTGCACCAGTTTCGGATGAATATCCAGTTCCAGCAGCGGCATAAACCAACGGTAGATTTCCAGTGCTTCCTGTGTTCTTCCTGCTTTGGCTAACTTAAACACGGCCATTGTTTCTTTCGGGAAAGCACACACCAGACCGGCCACCCAGCCATGCGCGCCCATTAGCAGGCTTTCCAGGGCCAGGGTATCTACGCCACATAGTATGTTAATGCGGTCGCCGTAGCGGTTGCGCATGCGCGTGACGTTGGTCAGGTCGCGGGTCGATTCTTTTACGGCCTGTATATTCTCGTGCACGAGTAGTTCATCAAACATCTCCAGGGTGATGAGCCGTTTATAGTCTACCGGGTTGTTGTAGATCATAATGGGCAGCGACGTGCTTTCGGCTACTGCCTTGAAGAAGGCAACCGTCTCGCGGTGGTCGGAGTAGTAGCGCATGGGTGGGAGCAGCATCAGGCCGCTGGCGCCCATCTCTTCAGCTTCGCGGGCACGTAAAATAGCTTCCTGTGTAGCGCCTTCGGCAATATTCATGAGCACCGGCACTCTTCCTGCTACATATGCAATCGTTTTACGGGTCAGTTCCTGTTTTTCATCTGTGCGCAGTACGCTGGCTTCGCCTAAGGTGCCGCCCAGAATGATGCCGTCCACACCGACTTCCAGCTGTGCATCTACGTTCTTAAAGAATGTATCGAAGTCAAGGCTGCCATCGGCATGGAATTTTGTGGTAAGTGCCGGGAATACGCCGTTCCAGTTGATCATAATAAAGAGATTTTGTTCTATCTCAAAAGTATAGTATAAGATAAGCAAAATCCTGTACTGGATTAGTAATATATGATAGAATATTGACCTGTATTTTGCAAGTGACCCTGAGAATAGCTAACATGGTACCATCATGAAGGTCATTCCGTTTAAAATACCGAAGCCGAGCAAAGAGTTGATCCGCTACCAGGTGGATTGCCAGGCCTACTTCTACGATAAACTGCACCAGCACCCCGAAATACAGCTGAGCTGCATCCTGGAAGGCGAGGGCAAACTGATCGTGGGCGACTACATCGGCCGCTTCGGGCCAGGTGACATTTTCCTGCTGGGCCAGAACGTGCCCCACGTGTTCCGCAGCGACGATGCCTACTATCAGCACGACAAAGCCCGGCAAAGCCACAGTATCATCCTGTTCTTCGACTTGCGTGCCTTCGGTGAAGCTTTTTGGGCGGCTGAGGAAATGCAGGAAGTAAAAGAGTTTTTTGAGCAACTGAGTGGCTGCTACAAGGTATGTCTGGCGGAGCCGGATAATTTTGTGGAGCAGGTACGGCAGCTACACCACAGGCACCATCTGGGCAAAGTGGTGGGCGCCCTGCAACTGGTGGACGAACTGATGCACCAGGCTACGCTGCAGCGCCTGAACCTGGCCGACCAGATGCACAACCTGAGTGAGCGCGAAGGCAAGCGCATGGAGCAGGTGCTGCAGTTTTTGGTAGAAGAGAGCCACCGGCAGCTCACCCTGGAGGAGGTGGCCTCGGTCGCCAACATGAGCCGCGAGGCTTTTTGCCGCTTCTTTAAAGAACGCACCCGCAAAACCCTGGTCACTTTTCTGAACGAGCTTCGTTTAAGTAACGCCTGCCAGGCCCTCTTGCATTCTGACCAGACCATTGCCAGCATCGCCTTCACCTGCGGCTTTGCCAACCTGTCGCATTTCAACCGGGTGTTTATTAAGACCATCGGCATCACCCCACGCGATTTCCGCCGCCAGGCATCTGTAAATAAAGTATAAACTTAATCTGAAGCCATCTAATATGTTTGATGCAAACACCTATACCCAACGTCGCCAGCAACTGAAACAACAACTCGGCGAGGGCCTGGTTCTACTCCTGGGCAACGAGGAAGCCAGTATGAATTACAAGGACAACTGGTATCCTTTTTACCAGGACAGCACCTTCCGCTACTACTTCGGCCTGGACCTGGCTGACCTGACGGGCGTAATCGATATAGACCGCAACGAAGTAATCCTTTTCGGACCGGAGCAAAGTATAGATGATGTCGTGTGGACAGGACCGCTGCCCAGCCTGGCCTCGCTCGCCGAACAGGTGGGTGTACACAAGGTGCTGTCAACCGAGAAGCTAGCCGACTACGTGGCCGGAGCAACAAAACTGCATTACCTGCCCCCTTACCGCCCCGAGCATCAGCTCAAACTACAGGTCTGGACTAGGAAAACTGTACTGGAACCGAGCCTGCACCTGATACAAGCCGTGGTGGCACAACGCTCCATTAAATCCGATGCTGAAATAGCGGAGATCGAGCGAGCCGTTACCTACACCTCGCGCATGCACCGCAGCGTGATGCAGTTTGCCCGCGAAGGCATGAAAGAGCATGAAGTGGCCTCCGAAGCGGTTCGCTATGCAGAAGCGACAGGAAATCACCTTTCTTTCCCGCTTATCTGCACCACACAAGGGCACATCCTGCACAACCACTACCGCGGCAACACCTTGCGGCATGAGGATATGCTCTTGTTTGATGGCGGCATACAGACCACGGCAGGCTACGCCGGCGACATGACCCGCACGTTCCCGGTGGGGCCAACATTTACAGAGCGCCAACGCGAACTATACCAGGTGGTGCTGGAGACACACGAAGCCGCCATGGCTGCCCTGAAGCCGGGTATGCTGTACAAAGATGTGCACCTGCTGGCCTGCCGCAAGCTAACAGATGGGCTGAAACAGGTGGGGCTGATGCGTGGCGATACCGAAGAAGCCGTGCAGGCAGGTGCGCATACCATGTTCTTCCAATGTGGTTTGGGCCACATGATGGGCATGGATGTGCACGACATGGAAAACCTGGGCGAGCAATACGTCGGTTATACTTCAGAGCTGCGCAAAAGCACCGAATTCGGGCTAAAGTCGCTGCGCCTGGGTCGTGCACTGGAGCCAGGTTTTGTACTGACGGTGGAGCCAGGCATCTACATTATTCCTGAGCTCATTGACATACGCCGAAACGACAAAGTAGCCCAGCAGTTCATCAACTTTGAGTTACTGGACAGTTATCGCGATTTTGGCGGCATCCGCATTGAAGACGACCTGCTGATCACCGACAGTGGCAGCCGCATATTGGGCGAGCCGCTGGAACGGGCACTTGCCGACGTAGAGGCCATACGGCAGCAGGCGCTGTAACCTGGGAGTAGAAGGCAGCAAGGAGAAGCATCTCGGCATCAAAGCAAGTATAAAAGTACTGCTGCTGCAGGCACAAAAACAGGATTGGTGAAGGATAACTACGCCCTGCAAAAAGGCCATTGCGCCGGTGTGGTAGCAGAAAAGAGGCTGCTCCTCCTTTACCTGCGTTTGGCAGGCCATTCGCTTAGAGCAATGTCACAGCAAATCACCATCCGAAGAAGAGCATACCGGCTCCGCAAATGGAAACTACTGCCCCGCTGACAGCGTGCATGTAACGCTCTAAACTGGCCGTCTGAAAGAATGAGAACCCGCACAGGCCCAGGAGTACCATGGTGAGCATGGTAAAGACCGTAGATCCAGCAAAAACCGCTATAACGACTCCTATTTCTAAAGCTGAACTAGTGGTACCGGAATAAAAAAGCAGGGGCACCAGGGGTTCACTCGGTCCCATTATGAAGATGGCCAGGAGAACCAGCGGCGTAACTTTCACCCGTTGCTGTACATGCATCGCGCTTCCATGCCGGTGCTCGTAAACATACAAGGTGTCGTTGTACACATCAAAGTGTTAGCGTCACGAATTCACAACGAAGCACACCAACTGGAGACGGAACGGAATGTGCAAGCCTTAGGATTACAAATTCTTTCCCCAACCCATTTATACTTGCCCAGACTGCGGATGCCGTGCCTTGTTCCTGAGCCTAACGTCCTGGAACCAGGAGTACCTCAGCCAAACACATTAAAGCAACCGGAATACTTTTCAGTTCTAAAACACCTTTCTCCCAAGCCTGATCACAAGGAACACGACACTTCCTGCTAGTACGGCAATGAGCAGGTCTTCTGCCGCTAAGGGCGTTAGCTTAAAAAAAGTCTCCAGGCCAGGAATATAGATGACCGCGAGTTGTAGCAGTATGGCCGAAACGATGACTACCGCCATCAGGGGGTTAGTTCTAACAGACAAAGGCGAATGGGCTGAAGAGCGTAGGGCAAGCGCCTGAAATATCTGGGAAAACCCGACAGTAGCAAAAATCATTGTCTGCCATGTCACATCCTCCGGATCAGCAGGGTTATGATAGTATACCGCCAATCCTAGCGAAACGGCGGCAATAACTCCTCCAACGACTATCATCTGAAAAGAATCTTTTCTATCCAGCGCCCCCTTCTCCGGGTCACGCGGCGGCCTTTGCATCGTATCACTCTCGGCCGGCTCTGTTCCCAGACCAAGCCCCAACAAGCCATCTGTCAGCAGGTTTAGCCACAACAGTTGTAGCGGCTCCAAGGCTATCACCATTCCGAAAAAAGGGGCAAGCAGCATGATGAGCACCTTTCCTATGTTTCCGGCAAGGGAGAACTTCACAAACCGGAGCAGGTTGTCAAAAATAACCCTCCCTTCTTCCACTGCTGCTACAATGGTGGTGAAGTTATCATCCAGTAGCACCATATCTGCCGCCTCCTTGGCTACATCCGTACCTGTAATTCCCATGGCTACCCCAATGTCAGCTTTTCGTAAAGCAGGGGCATCGTTTACCCCGTCACCAGTCATCGCCACGATCTCGCCCTTGCGCTGCAGGGCATTTATTATCTTTAGCTTTTCCTCCGGGGATACACGTGCATAAACAGATGTTTTCTCCGCTAAAGCCATAAGCTTGTCTTCACTTACGTGCTGCAGCGTCTCTCCTGAAACCGCAGGTGTGCTCTCAAAGCGCAGTTCCCGTGCTATTGCCGCAGCTGTCAAAGGGTGATCTCCCGTAATCATGATGGGCCTGATGCCCGCCTGCCGACAGGTCTCCACTGCAGCTTTCACCTCCTGCCGTGGAGGGTCTATCATACCTGCAAGCCCGACAAAGGTGAGGCCTTGCTCCTTATCAGCGGAGCTATCTGCTTCGTCCAACTTGCCAAAGGCAAGGCCTAGTACCCGGATGCCATTCTCCGCCAGTTTCGTATTGGCATCCAGAATCCGCTCGCGCCAGGCATCGTCAAGAGGCACATGGTCGCCTTTTACCCACACAAAGTCGCACATACGCAGCAGGGAGTCGGGTGCTCCTTTCGTGCACTGCAGAAAAGGCTTGTCCTGAAGCGCCTCGAAGTAGAGCGGAAGCCCATCCTCAACCCTATGGATTGTGGACATACTCTTCCTGACACTATCGAAGGGCAGCTCACCCACCCTTGGCACCGACCTCTCCAGTGGCTCCTTATGGATACCTCTCTTCACGCCGGCCACCAACAAAGCAGTTTCTGTCGGGTCACCTATGGCCTTTTCAAGGTCATCCCCCGCTTCCAGTCTGGCGTCGTTGCAAAGCACGGCAATGGCAAGTGCGAAATCCAGGTCTGCTTCCGTTTCACCTGCCTTGCTGCTGGCCATACTTGCCGGGCCTATCTCTACTTTGCGTTCCGGCAGGTCCACTACCGTTACAGTCATTCGGTTCTGCGTGAGGGTACCTGTTTTATCAGAGCAGATAACGGTAACCGAACCAAGCGTTTCGACAGCGGGCAGTTTCCTGATCAGGGCGTTTCGCTTCAGCATGCGCTGCCCGCCGAGGGCCAGTGTAATGGTCACCACGGCGGGCAAACCCTCTGGCACCACCGCCACAGCCACGCTGACAGCCGTCAGGAACATTTCTGCTGCCGTTTTTCCCATCAGCATTCCCATCCCAAACACCAGGGCGGCGGCGGCAACTCCTAGCAAAGCCAGCACCTTCCCCAACCTGTCCAGCTTGTCCTGAAGCGGTGTTTTGCCGGTTTCTACCGCCCCGATCAGGGTCGCGATCTTTCCCAGTTCGGTCTTCATTCCGGTTGACACCGTGATTCCCACCCCTCTGCCATACGTAATGACAGTGCCCATATAGGCCATGTTTTTGCGGTCTCCCAAGGATACATCTTCCTCCACCAACGGGGCAGAGTCTTTTTCAATGGGCTCAGACTCACCCGTCAGGGCTGCCTCCTGTACCTTTAGGTTAAAGGTCTCCAGCATGCGGAGGTCTGCCGGCACGATGTTACCGGCTTCCAGTTCTACAATATCTCCCGGCACTAGCTCCGTAGCAGCGGCTTCCTGTACTTTGCCACTGCGCCTGACCCTTACCTTCGGCACGACCATCCGGTTCAACGCAGCCATCGCACGGTCTGCCCGATACTCCTGAATGAAACCAAGTATACCGAACAACAGCACAATGGCCAGGATGGCCACGGCCTCTGTTGTTTTGCCAAGGAACATAGACAGCAGTGCCGCCACAATAAGTATGACCACCATAGTCTCGGTGAACTGCTGCAACAGCATCTTGAGCGGGCTCTTTCGGCGCGCCTCCTCCAACCTGTTATGTCCGTATTCCTTTAACCGGGCCTCCGCCTTGTCGCCTGAGAGCCCCTCGGCCGAGGTGTTAAGCTCCGTCAGTACTTCTTCCTTTGTTTTTGTGTGCCAACTGGTCGCCATCGCCAAATATCGTAAGAGTTGGTGCCTGCTGACCCCTCCGATCAGCTTTCTTCAAAAGGATATACCGTGTTTTGCGGACTTGGTTCTGAAAGTAGCTTCCGCCTCATCCGCGCACCTGGGTATTTCCTCCTGCACAGCAAAGTAAGGTGCATCAATGGCTGTAAGAGACGCAGCAAAATTAAACGCACAGCAGGGCTTCAGCACTGCCAGCAACGCATTCAGTTGTTAGGGCTACCGCAAGCCAGCTTGATTCATGGCAGCGAAAGGATGGGTTGATTAGACTAAGGCAATAGGAGGATGTTTGGTTTCCTTGATTTACGTCCAGCTTTCCAGCTCAGGGATACCAGATTGGTTTGCCGCCGGCCGGCAGCTTCAGGATGACACTGTTCAACCAACAGCTTTATGGTTTGGCCCGACCTACCTGACTGCGAAGTATAACTGTGCAGTTTGAACATCCATCCAAGGTCTCCAAGCCTGTGACAAGGGTTACTACGCTGCTTGGCAAAAGCGGCTGCCCTTGCTACGAGCCAACGCATGTATTTTCTCTAAACGGATCAAAAGGTGTAGCCTAGGGAGAAGCTAAAGTTCCGAGGTGCCCCTGGGAAAGCGCGCATATAGTCATAGCCGCCCACAAAGTAGTACTCATCGAACATGTTATTGAGGTTGAGGTTGAGCTTGAACTTGTTCACCTTGTAAAAGACAGCCGCATTCACCACAGTGTAGGATGGCCAATAATCCCAAAAGAGTTCGCCAGAGCTTACATCCTGCACCTGTAGCTCCATCCTGCGCATGCCTACATAATTCCCTCCCAAGGCCAAGCCAAAGCCGTCCAAGCCGCCTCCCATGAAAGTATACTTAGCCCAGAATCCGGCAGAGTGCTCCGGCGCGTTGGGCGCCTGCAGCCCTTCTTCAGCAGGAAGGCCAGAGGATACTACCTCTGTACGGTTGAAGGCATAATTGGCGCTGAGGTTGAAGTTGTGGGTTATGCTGCCAGTCGCCTCCAACTCTACGCCTTGCGATTTGATGCGCCCGTTCTGGCGGTAGACCGGGTTGCCAGCCTCCGTTACCTGGCCTGTGTTAACCAGCGTGTTACGCTTCTCGATGTGGAAGGCCGACAATGTAGAGAGCAGGCGTTTGCCCAGGAACTCCCCTTTTACCCCCGACTCTACCTGAAAGCTGGTCTCACTGTCGAAGGGGCTGGTACCGCCGTAATTTTCATAGTTCCTGACAAAGGCCGGGTCTATGGGCTTAAAGCCCTGGCTGTAGCTGGCGAAGTAGTAAAGGTTCTCCTTTACCTGATAGGTGAGGCCCATTCTGGGCAGCAGCACATTCTGGTGCACCTTCTCCTCTCCGTTTTCATACTTGCGCTGGTCACGGAAGAACTCCTGCCTCAGCCCCAGGAGCACCTTCAGGCGATCCGATACGTCCACCTGGTCCTGCACATACAACCCTGTGGTGCTGTAGCCTGCATTAAGGTAGTCTAGAAAGAAGGAAGCCAGCGGCCGACGGATGTACTTGCTAGGGTTCCGGAGTTCGTAGGTCGGGTTGCTCAAATCAAAAGTCAACGGCACCCGCTGCCCGTCTATCTCCATCTCGCGTGCCTCCCACTGGTGCCCCCGCTTGTCTGTCTGGAACCTAACGAAGTCGGCCCCTGCCACCAGACTGTGCCGCAGCTTACCGGTGTGGCCGCTGATAGCAAAATAAGTGGAAAGGTTATCCGTGTATTCGCTGACCTGCTTCTCCATGTAGCGCATGTTCATGATGGTATTGGCGGGCGCATCGGCAAAAGTGTTCAGGGTGCGGTGCTCGCTCAGCTCCTCGTGGTACACGAACTTCATGTAAGCCGCGTTGAAAGACAGCCAATCAGTGAATCGGTGGTTGAGCGAGGCATTCAGAGACACGTCGTTGACGCGGTAGTAATCGCTCGGCTGGCTCAGGGTAAAGGATCTCGGCAGGGCGTAGAGATCCCCGCCCCTGATGCCCATGCCGCGGTCGAGGTAACCGTCGAACTTACTGTAAACCAGCTCTGCGTTCACGGTGGTTTTGTCCGTTGGCCGGAAGGTGACGGTAGGCGCTAGCATCAGGGAGCGGCGGTCATTCACCTCCCGAAAGGTCTTGGTATCCTCGTAGCCAATGTTAAGCCGGTAGAGCAAAGACTTGTCCTCGTTCAGGGGGCCTGTCAGGTCCAAGGTTCCGCGCATGGACTGGAAGCTGCCCACAGAAAAGTTCACTGCTTTCCGCTCATCTTCCAGGGGTTTTTTGGTCACCAGGTTGACGGTGCCGCCGGGGTTAATGTCGCCGAAGAGGGCCGCACCGGGACCTTTAAGCACCTCCACGCTCTCCATGTTCACCGTGAGCGGCACCCGAAAGAAGCTCGTGCCGTAGCCGTAGCCTGAGCGCAGCCCGTTCACCAGTCGGTATCCGGTCTCATAGCCGTTGCGGAAGCCGCGGATGGTCAGATCGTCGTAGGCTGAATACTGGTTCACCCCTGCCAGGTTCTGCACCACGTCCGTCACCCGGAAGGCCTGCTGGTCCTCCATGAGCTCTTTGGTAACAGCGGATATAGTCTGCGGCACCTCCACTACCCTGCTCTGCAATCGTGTGCCGACAAAGCTGTAGTCATTCATGTAGTCGGTTTCCTTGCGGCCCGTCACCAGCACCTCCTGCATTGCATGTGTTACCCGGTCTACCTGTATCTCCGGCGCGCCCTGCCGGTATTAATCGCCTGCCAGTAGAACGACTCATCCAGAGGCAGGGAGGCCGGGAACTGTACATCCTTGCTGCCCGGCTTAATGCGCATAATGTACTCCTCCTCCTCTTCCAGGTGCTGCAGGATATTGTTTTTGATGGCGTAAAAATCTTCTGCCTTCTCCTGCTGTAGCACAGCGCTGGCAACTATGCTCGCGCTGTTTTCCATACTGATGTAAAACCCATGTTCCCTGTAGCCCGAAGACATCGAGTACATGACCAGGTTAATGCCCAAAAGCAGGAGCGCCATTAAACCTGTAAAAATAAGTATCAGCGAGTATTGCAGTTTCATCTTACTGTGCTCTCATCACATAGCCTACTCCCACAACCGTGTGAATAAGCTTAGGCGTGAATTCCTTATCAATCTTTTTTCTCAGGTAGTTTATATACACGTCCACCACATTGGTGCCCATGTCGAAGTCTGCCCCCCATACGTTCTCCAGGATGTCCAGCCTGGGCAGCACCTTTCTTTTGTTTCTGATCAGGTACTCCAGCAGCCGGAACTCTGTACCGGTCAAGGAGATAAGCTTGTTGTTGCGGGTAACTTCAATGGTGTCAAAATCCACCTTCAGGTCAGCCAAAGAAACGATGTTGTGCTGCGCCAAATCCCTGCTGGCCCTCCTGACAAGGCTTTGCATCCGCACACGCAGCTCTGCAAGGTTAAACGGCTTCACCATATAATCATCGGCCACGCTGTTGAAGCCTGCCACAATGTGCTCCGTGGAACCAAGCGCCGACAGGATGAGGATGGGGGTTTCAAGATCCGCCTCCCTTATTTGCTTGCACACTTCCAGACCGCTGAGGCCGGGCACCATGATGTCCAGAATGATAATATCATAATGGTTAAGGCCTACCATCTTTAGGGCCGTGTACCCATCCATAGCCACGGAAAACTCATAGCCTTCGCCCTCAAGCCCCCTTTTTATAAGCGAAACGACTTTAGGCTCATCCTCCAACAATAATACTTTCATAAACTTATAATACGTTTAGAAACACGACTCCACTAGAAACCTACCCCTCCTACTTGCTCCCTGCACCCTGCCTTTTACCAACTGATTACTGCTTGATAGGAAAATAATTCCTCATCGTAGTTGAAACAATCAGCACCAGGAATCAAAGGTGTTTTCTCTTGAAACGGCTGCACCAAGATAGCTTGTTCCGATGAGCAATCGGAAAGTAGCATCAGAAAAGCAAAAGATAGCATCTAGAAGGATTTGGATAAAGCCTGCCCCACAATAACTATCCGTGAGCAGATTTGTTGCTGCAGCAAAACAAACAAACCTAACGCATTGATGTGATTTCTCTGTTACTGCAGAAGCTTACTAAGCAGGACAGAGATAAACTGTACCAGGGGCATCTTACACTTCAATTCCTCCTGAAAATCAAATTTTTGAGAGAGCAACAGCAAGAACCAGAAAGTATGTAGGTTGAAAAGAGACAAAAAAAGTTTTGCCTGTAGTAAAGTTCAATGAGGAACGGTTATTCTTAGGCTGAACACCTCAAAATAGCGATTGACAAAACCATGGAAACTAATGGCTTACACGATAAACTATGGATAGCTCCGCCCCTCTTTCCAGATGGGGAAGAGCTATAGTTGTTTTGAAGAAGACAGCCACTCCTTTTTTAGCCTCGTAGCGGGCTGAAACACAGCAGCGCTCAGGTCACTCTATCCAAGAGGATCAGGTTCACCGGATGCTCTTTTTACGGGTGCCCGCTCAGGTTAAGCCTCGTTCAGTTGGTTAAGGATGTGCTCGCCAAGTATAACATCGGCCACTTTAAAACTTCCTCGGCCAATCTGCTTTAATACGCCGCTCACCTGCAGAACAGCAATTTTATCTATAGGGGATACTTCCGCCACATAGGAGATTTGCGACTCAGCCAAACGGTTGGCAACTGCCTCGTGCATTGCTTTCACTGAAGCAGGGTGCGTGAGCATGTTTCGAAAATCTGCCAGCAGCGTAAAACCTGGTTGTGCTAATCCGATAACCTTGTCCCAATCTCCCAGGTAACCAGGCACTACTTCGGGCGACTTCCAGTAATTATTAATTCTGAGGTAAACACGGTTTTTACTACGGTCGTAATTCAATTCGTAGTAAGGGTTGTTTGAAACAGCAATCATTCCGCTAGAAAGAAGTAAAAGACACGCAAAGATATGGATAACGAAGAAAGTTTGTCACAACGGTTGAGCAGTATCTTACCAGGTGTAGTAGCTCGGGTAAAAAGACCTGGTCAACAGCAGGAGTTGTATACGTAATTATTGCCATTTAGCCGTCGCTTATACTAAAAGCCAGACATTTGTCAACCTATGTCACTATAGAATAGTCACTTACATTTATAAAGCCTTTCCTGTCCAGCAATCAAAATAGGCTTGAAATAGCAAAGAAGGGAGCCAACTAGCATTGCCTGACTGCCAGGCCAATTCATTGTTTTCTAACCTACCTTATTCATACTTGCTTAAAGCCCCTTTTACTAGGCATGGCAGTGGGTTTTATACTTTGCAGGTGCTTAACCTATTCTACTACAGTCCCTAAATCGTTGCGAGCCAAACCGTAAGCTTCATGCTTCAGCAAAGGGTGCTATCTTCCAAGATCCGAGTCCCTACTTTTGAAAGCGCAGTGGCTTGAGATAACAGTGGGTCCCGCTATAGGACAGCGATTCTCCCACAGCAGCTACACCTAGCCTGCTTCCCTTAAAAGCTGTTTTATGTAAAGGCAATACATGCTATGTTCGCACGCCGAACACTTGCGCAGGATTTAAGTTAAAGTATAAAAGGCAAGTATAGGATGGAGATAGGGAGCGGCTTTCCCTACCTTTACAGAAGACTGACGACAACCACCACGCGATGTACGATTTATTCTTTCAGAATCTGAACAACAAGGTAGGGCTTACGGAAGAGGAACAGGCGCGCATCAAGACGTACCTCACTTTTAAGAAGCTCCGGAAGAAGCAGTACCTCCTACAGGAGGGTGACGTATGCAAAGCCATCGCCTTTATAGAGAAAGGGGCTCTGCGCGCCTATTCCGTAGACGACAACAGCAACGAGCACATCATACAGTTTGGGCTGGAAGGCTGGATAATCTCGGACTTATACAGTTTTTTGACAGGAGAGCCGGCCACGTATAACATTGATGCCCTGGAGGACTCGGAATTGGTGCTCATCAGCAAATCCGCCCATGAGGAGTTGCTGCAAACCATGCCCAAGTATGAAACCTTTACCCGGCTTAACATTACCGGGGCTTACCTGGCTATGCAGCGGCGGCTAACCTCTACTATCAGCTCCTCCGTGGAAGAGCGGTACCAGGATTTCATCGCCCTCTACCCGCACATCGCGCAGCGTGTCCCCCAGCACATGATTGCCTCTTACATCGGCCTTACCCCCGAAACACTGAGCCGCATCCGAAAAAGAATCTCCTCCAACTCATAAGGTGCATCCCCAAAAGCATTGATCTAAATCAATGCTTTTTCTTGACCGGGCGCAATGCAACGGGGCATGTTGCGGCCGTACCTTTGTATCGTCAACAAACAAAACCTATGAAGACGATGCAAACCATAGCCATAATAGGAGCCTCCGGAAACATGGGCTCCGCCATATCCAAGAGCCTGTCCCGGGGCAACTACAGGTTACTCCTTTGCGCCACTAACCTGGAGAAGGCACAGGCAGTGGCAGCAGAAATCAAACGTAGCAACCCATCTGCGGAGGTGGAGGCAGCAGACTGCTCCCGGGATGCCTTCTGGGAAGCGGACATCATTATCGTGGCTGTTCCCTACGCTGCAGAGCAAGAGGTGGCCGAGAAGATCAGGGAGGTTGCCAACCAAAAGATCGTCATCAGTATTGCCAACCCGCTTAACGACACCTATGATGGCCTGGTAACTGCGCCCGACACAAGTGCGGCAGAGGAGCTGCAGAAGCGATTGCCCAATTCAAAGGTGGTGAAAGCTTTCAACACCACGTTCGCCGCTGACTTTGCAACGCCCGTCATCGATGGCAAACAGGCGGACGCATTCGTGGCAGGCAACGATGAGGAGGCTTTGCAGACGGTTTCAGAACTGGTTGGTACGGCCGGTTTCAATCCTATCGTAGCTGGCGATCTGGCTGTGAGCAGGACCCTGGAGCGCATGCAGCTTTTGCTCATTCAACTGAACATGAAGTATGACTATAACTGGCTTGCTGGCTGGAAGATCCTGCACCAGTAAGTAAATTATAGCTAATTCTAATATACACCATTTAACTTATAGATTTTATGAAAAGGTTATCCCTTATTTTCTTTGCTTTTCTTTCGCTTACGGCTTTCACAACCCTGAATACGGGCTGGACGAACGATGATGCGCACTCGCAGCTCGGCTTCACCGTGTCTCACCTGGGTATTGCGGATGTATCCGGCACATTCAACGACTTTGACGTGAAGATAACGTCGGCTAAACCGGATTTCAGCGATGCGGTTGTGGAGCTGACCGCTAAAACTGCCTCTATCGATACCGGGGTGGAAGACAGAGACAAGCACCTCATGAGCCCGGATTTTTTCAATGTGGAGAAACACCCAGCTATCACTTTTAAGAGTACTTCTGTCAAGAAAACGGCCAACAACAACTACAAGCTCGCAGGCAACCTAACGTTGAACGGCGTGACCAAGCCAGTCACTATGGATATGGTGTACAGGGGCACGGTAGAAAACCCGATGAACAAGAAACCAACGGCAGGTTTCCAGGTAACAGGCACCATCAAGCGTTCTGACTTCAACCTGGGAAATGATTTCCCCGCCCCTATGATCAGCGATGAAGTACGCATCAAAGCGGACGGCGAGTTTATTCAGTAATCCTACAGAAGCATCAGCAATGAAAAAGTTTCTAAACGTGTACCAGAGCGCAAACGGCATCGATGCGGCGCTGTTGATCGCCCGGGTAGCCATTGCTGCCTTGATGCTCACGCATGGGTGGCCGAAGCTGGACATGCTTTTCTCCGGTGAACCGGTTCAGTTTCCGGCCCTCGTCGGCCTTAGTGCGGCAGGCACACTTGCCCTGGCCGTGTTCGCCGAGGTAGTTTGTTCACTGCTGGTCCTGGTTGGTTTGGCCACGCGGCTGGCTGCCCTCCCTTTGATCCTTACGATGCTGGCGGCAGTATTCTTGGTGCACGGTGCTGACCCCTTTGCCCAGAAAGAGCTGGGGCTTCTGTACCTGTTAATTTATACTATGTTGCTGCTGGCAGGCAGTGGCAGATACTCGGTGGATTATCTGCTGCAGCAAAAGATGCTGAAAGAGGCCGCCGTCAAAAGGTTCTCGATACAGTAGATTAACTTCAGAGCAGGTTTCCCCAGGAAGAAAATTTCCTGGGGAAACTGCTAAAAAAGGAAGTATAGCGATACAGTAGCCCTGGCTGCTAACCGGCTACACGGATGAAACACCGCGCTTAGTACCGGTGCCCACAGGAAAAAGCAAGCTGGGTTACAGCTTATTTTCACTTAAACGACCGAGCTGTTATGCAACGGAAACAGTTTATCAAAACACTTTTAACAGGAGCTGTAGGTATGACCACATTATCCGCATTCAACAGATTTACAGATAACTTGCCTGAGCAGGAGCAACTGATGCCGGTTCTTTTTATCGGCCATGGCTCCCCCATGAATGGCATTTTAGACAATGAGTTCAGCCAGAAATGGAAGCAAATGGCTAAAGAAATCCCGACACCGAAGGCTGTACTGGTGATCTCAGCCCACTGGCTGAGTAGAGGCACCCGCATCACGGCCATGGATTTCCCGAAGACCATCCACGACTTCGGCGGCTTTCCGCAGGAGTTGTTTGATGTACAGTACAAGGCGCCCGGAAACCCGGAGCTGGCTAAGGAAACAGCCTCCATCATCCGATCGGCTGCCGTGGAACTGGACCACGACTGGGGCCTCGATCATGGCGCCTGGACTATCACGCGGCACATGTACCCCGATGCCACAATCCCGGTGCTGCAGCTAAGCATCGATTACACCAAAGGACCTCAGTACCATTATGAGCTGGCAAAAGAGCTGGCGGGGCTCCGCAAAAAGGGCGTATTGATTATGGGCAGCGGCAACATGGTGCACAACCTGCGCATGGTGGCCTGGGATAAAATTAACGAGCCGGAATACGGCTTTGACTGGGCGGTACAGATGAACAAGACGTTTAAAGGCCTTATCCGTAACGGCCACCACGATAAGCTGATAAAGTACGAGCAACTGGGTCGAGAAGCCATGCTGGCCATTCCAACTCCGGAGCACTACTGGCCGCTGCTCTATACATTGGGCCTGAAGGGCAGCAAGGATGACGTCTCCTTCTTTAATGATAAAGTGGTGGGAGGTTCCCTTACCATGACCTCCCTAAAGGTGGGCTAAGGCAGGAGAACTCGCTTTCTTTCGAGACGCCACCACCTCTTTGGCAACCCTAGAAGTAACGTCAAAAATCCAAGTACAACCCGACATTCCAGTATTCAGCCTTTGGATGGCTCATCACCCTCTTCCTCAGGCCCTGCCGGAAACAGAACAGAGCCCTTATTTTACAATGTTGTAAAATAAGGGCTCTGCACCTGTTAACCTTTTGGTGGCGCCTGCTTAAGGCCCTTTAGTTAATTCCACCCGCCACCTAATGCCCGGTAAATGTTTACCTTGGCATTCATTTGCTGCATCTTGGTCTCAACAAGCTCAAACCTCGACTCCAGCGCATCGCGTTGTGTCATCAGAACTTCCATATAGTCTGCCCTGGCTGACCTGAACAGGTCGTTTGAGATAGCGATCGACTGGTTGAGCGCCTCTACCTGCCTGGATTTTAGATCATAACTCTTTTCGAGGTTGTTGATCCTGGACAGTTGGGTAGCCACTTCCACGTAGGCGTTTAGCACAGCGCGCTCATAGTTATAAACCGCCTGTAGCTGCTTTGCATTTGCGCTCGAGTACGTTGCTTTTATAGCATTCCGGTTGATTAAAGGAGCTGCTAAATCCCCTGCCAGCGAGTACAGCAACGACTCTGGCGTTTGGAGTAAGTAAGCCGGGTTGAAAGCCTGAAAGCCTACCCCTGCCGTAATGCCTATCGAAGGGTAAAATCTGGCTTTGGCCACCTGCACATCCAGTTTGGCGGCAGCCAGATCAAGCTCAGCCTGTTTAATGTCTGGGCGGTTTTGCAGCAGTTGGGCAGGTATTCCCGCCTGAACAGGCCCCGGCACCAGATCCAGGAAGCTCTGCTCGCTCCTTTGGATAGGCTGTGGATAGCGGCCCACCAGGAAGTTGATCCTGTTTTCTGTTTCGGTGATCTTCTGCTGGATGTCATATTCCAGGCTTTGGGTGCTGAGCACTTCTGCCTCAAACTTCCGCACGGCCAGCTCTGTTACCCGCGTAGCCTGCTTCTGGAGCTTTACGATTCTCAGGGCGTTGCTCTGAAGCTCGATGTTCTGCCTTACGATCGCCAACTGGCTGTCGAGCGCCAGCAATTCATAGTAGGAGTTCGCAACCTCGGCAATCAGGTTGGTGACCATGAAGTTTCTGCCCTCTACAGAAGACAGGTACCTGGCTACCGCCGCCTTTTTAGCGTTGTGCAGCTTGCTCCAGATATCCACTTCCCAGTTCGCATACAGGCCCACCAAAAAGTCCGGCAGTGGCTCCGGCATCTCCTTATCCGGTTTAATGTCGGTGGTAGCCTCCATGGCCCCTATGTTGGTGTAGCGCGCCCTTTTGTCGACCCCGGCCCCTGCCCTCACACCTACAAACGGCAGGTACTCGCCTTTGCTGGCCCTTACCTCATTCTGGGAAATCTCGATTTCCTGTAAGGTAATGTTCAGCTCCTGGTTGTTCTGCAAGGCCGTGTCAATCAGGGCGCTCAGGTACGGGTCTTCGAAATACTGCTTCCACTGCACCTCAGCCGTGTTGGTGGTGTCCTGCGAGTTGTTGTAACTCGCAGGCACCGCCGTGTTCACTGATCTTTCTACCACAGATGGAGTTTTGCAGGCCGTAAAGGCTAACGACAAGCAGGCTACTCCTACCCATTTATATATTTCTCTTTTAAGCATGGTGGACATAATCTTCAGTTAAAGGAACTTCATCTTCATCTTGGATCAAGTGGCGACCATCTGCCAAATGCGCGAATATGTAGTACAGCCCAGGCACGATGATGACGCCGAAGACTGTTCCGAACAGCATTCCTCCCAAGGCAGAAGCACCAATGGTCCGGTTGCCGATGGCTCCTGCACCAGTGGCGATGATCAGCGGTATCAAACCGGCGATAAAGGCAAAGGAAGTCATCAGGATCGGGCGGAAGCGCACTTTCGCGCCTGCTATGGCGGCGTCAAAAATAGTGGCTCCTTCCTGCCGCTTCTGAACGGCAAACTCCACGATCAGCACGGCGTTTTTGCCCAACAGGCCAATCAGCATGATGAGCCCTACCTGCGCATAGATGTTGTTCTCCAGCCCCATCAGTTGCAGCAGCATGAAGGAGCCGAACACTCCCACCGGCAGTGAGAAGACCACTGCCAACGGAATGATAAAGCTCTCGTACTGCGCGGCCAGCACAAAGTATACAAACACCACCACAATCAGGAACACGTAAAGCGCCTCATTGCCCCTGCCGGCTTCATCATACGATAGGCCTTCCCAGGCAATGTCGTAGCCGTTGGGCAAGGTCTCTTTGGCCACTTCCTGTACTGCCTGAATGGCATCGGCCGTCGTATAGCCTTTGGCCGGAAGCCCTTGAATGGCGGCCGAGTTATACATGTTGAAGCGGGTAACTTCGTTAGGGCCCTGCGTCTTCTTAAGCTTCATGAATGCAGAGTAAGGCACCATTTCCCCGTGGTCGTTCCTGACATAAAGCTTCAGAACATCAGAAGGCATCCTTCTGAACTGTGGGTCAGACTGCACATAAACCTTGAAGAACTGATTGAATTTGATGAACCCTTGCTCGTAGGTACTACCGATCAGAATGTTAAGGTTTTCCATGGCATCCTCAATGGACACCCCTTTCTGCATGGCCAACTTGTTGTCTATCTCCAGCTCGTACTGCGGATAGTTGGCCGCGAAGAAGGTAAACAAGCCTGTCAGCTCTTTGCGCTTGCTCAGGTTATCCATGAACTCCTGGTTTATCTTATCAAACTCATGGTAGTCGGTATCGGTGTTTTTATCCAGCAAACGCATCGAGAAACCGCCTGAGGAGCCGAAGCCAGGAATAGCCGGTGGCTCGAAGAACTCGACAATAGCCCCAAGGCCTTTCGATTTCTCCTCCAGTTCCTCCATAATTTCCTTCACGTTATGATGACGTTCCGACCACGGTTTCAGGTTGATGAGACAGGTACCAGCGTTGGAGCCACGGCCTTCGGTCATGATCTCGTAGCCTGCCAGCGAGGACACGGATTCGACTCCTTCAATTTCCTCGCATATTTTCTGAAGCCTTTGGGATACCTGGTTGGTTTTTTCCAGGGTAGAGCCCGGAGGGGTCTGAATAATGGCGTAAATAGTTCCCTGGTCCTCATTCGGGATAAAGCCTGCCGGCAGCACCTGGTTTTCGTAGAAGATGCCTAAGCCAAAAGCCAGTAAGATGCCGAACGTAAGCCATTTTCTGCTCACGATGTTTCTCAGCAGGCCAACATACCTTCCGGTCAGTTTATCAAACCCACGGTTAAAGCTGTCGAGGGCCTTGGTGAGCAGGTTTTTCTTCCTTTCTTTTCCATGGTGGTTCTTTAACAGCATAGCGCACAATACCGGGGTAAGCGTGAGGGCTATCAAGGCCGAGATCACGATAGAGCTGGCCATGGTGATAGAGAACTGGCGGTAAAACGTGCCTACCGGACCCGACATGAACGAGATAGGCAGAAACACCGACACCATAACGGCCGTGATGGCGATAATAGCCCCGCTGATCTCTCCGAGCACTTTTTTAACAGCATTGTAAGGCGAGAGGTGCGGTTCTTCCTCCATTTTGGCATGGACGGCCTCTACCACCACAATGGCGTCATCCACCACAATACCGATGGCCAGCACCAGGGCAAAAAGCGTCACCAGGTTAATGGAAAGCCCAAAGAACTGGATCACGAAGAAGGCCCCGATCAGGGACACCGGTACCGCCAGAATCGGAATCAGCGTGGAGCGCCAGTCGCCGAGGAAAATGAAAACAACGATGGCAACAAGTATAAATGCGTCGCGCAAGGTATGAATCACCTGCTCAATGGAAGCGTCCAGGAACTGAGAAACGTCATAGCTGATCTTGTAGTCCATTCCCGGGGGGAAGTAAGGGCGCATTTCCTCGAGCTGGGCTTTCACGTCTGCAATCACATCGCTGGCATTACTGCCATAGTTCTGCTTCAGTACAATCGCGGCCGATGGTTTGCCGTCCAGGTTCGAGTAGATATCGAAGAACTCACTGCCCAGCTCAACGGTGGCGATATCCTTCAGGTGGATGCTCTCCCCTTCCGCATTGGCGCGGATGATTACCCCCTCATACTCTTCCGGCTTGTTATACCGGCCCTTGTAAGTCAGCACGTATTCCAGCGACTGGGCCGCTATGCCGGAGCTTTGGCCCAGCCTACCAGGGCGGCCAATGATACTTTGCTCGCCCAGCGCCTTCATTACCTCATCTACCGAGATGTTATAGGCACGCATGCGGTCCGGGTTCAGCCAGATACGCATCGCATACCTACGGCTACCCAAAATCTGCGCCCGGGCCACCCCTTTGATCCGTTGGATCTCCGGGATCATCTTTACGGTGGCGTAGTTGAAGAGGAACTTCTCATCCATGCTTTCACTCTTGGAGTAGAGGTTCACGTACATCAACATACTTGGCTGAATGGGCGTGATCACCACACCTTCGCGCTGAACCAGTTCCGGCAACAGCGGCATTACCTGGTCCACCCGCGTCTTCACCCGCACTACTGCATCGTTAGGGTCTGTGCCCGGATCAAATATCACCCGAAGGGTAGCCTCACCGGCACTAGTGGCATCCGTGGCGATATACCGCATGCCCTCAACCCCGTTTATTGCGTTCTCCAGCGTAATCAGCGTAGAATTTACCAGCACATCGGCACTTGATCCCGGGTAGGCAATAAAGATGTTAACAGTTGTGGGGGCAATCTCCGGGAACTGGGAAATAGGCAGCTTCTTGATAGCCAAGGTGCCTACAAAAACAATCATGACCGATATCACAATAGCGAATACGGGTCTATGTATGAACTTTTGAAACATGTCTTCTGCGTTTAGATGAGCGATCTATTCTGCATATAGGTCTAGCTGAGACAAGACGGTGTTGGGCTTTAAGAACTTGTATTGTACTTTCTCGTTTTCCCGTACAAGTCGCAAGCCCTCCAAAAGGATCTTGTCATCCTCCGCCAAGCCATCCTGCACCACGTAAATGTGCGGAATCTCTGCTCCGATGGTGATCTCCCGCGACCTTAACACATTGTTTTTATCCACCACGTACACATATTTCTTGTCCAGAACCTCAAAGGTGGCCTTTTGGGGAATCAGCAGCGCATTCTTAAGCGGAATACCCATGCGGATATTACCGGTCTCCCCGTGTCGCAGCAGCCCGTCCGGGTTCGGGAATGTGGCCCGGAAGGCAATGTTTCCGGTTTCGTTGTTGAATTCGGCTTCAATGGTTTCTACCACGCCGGGGTGGTCAAACAGCTTGTTGTTAGCCATCAACAGGTTCACCCGCACAGCGCTATCCTGCTTTGTCTTGGTTCTGTACTCCAGGTACTCGGCCTCCGGAACATTATAGTACACCCACATTTTGCTGTTGTCAGACAGGTTCGTAAGCAGGTCGCCCTCCTCTATAAGGCTTCCCTGCCTTACATGGAAGCGGTCGATGATGCCATCGAAAGGGGCCCTGACTTCAGTGAACTGAAGGTGAACCTTGGCTAGGGCTACTTCGGCGTTGGCCTTGTCTAACTTGGCCTTGGCCATGGCCAGTTCGTTGGGAGCCACGATGTTGCTGTCGGCGAGCGTTTTCGTGTTCAGGTACTCAATGCGGGCGAAATTGGCCTCGGCCTGTGCCCTTTGCAGCTCGGCTTCGTACAGCTTAGGCATGATCTGAAACAAGAGTTGCCCTTCTTTCACAAACTGCCCCTCATCTACAAAAATCTTCTGCAGGTAGCCTCTTTCCTGGGCTCGTAGCTCAATATGGCGTATGGAGCTGATCTGGCTCACGTAGTCTTCCGTTATGGTCGTATCCATTTTCATGGGGCTGGTGACCAAGAGCTTTTCCTCGCTCTCCTTTATTTCTTCTCCTTTGGATGATGTACAACTTGATTGGCACAATAAGACACACAATCCCACAAGCATGAGATTTCTCTTCATGATCTTCATGACGGCTTAGGTTAAAATGATGAACTTTTGTTGATGAAATGGTTAAAGAGGAGTAACCGCAATACACCTGTGCAGCCATTTGCCTATGCCATGGATGCCGGGGTGTAAAGAAGTATAACTAAAAGGAAGGCAGGCAGCCGTAGCGGAGTTGCTTCTACGTCGTCTTCAGCTCAGGATTAGCACCCAGAAAGTCCTATCTTCCGCCCTACTTCTCATTGGAGGGGGAACATAAGAGAATAAGAGATCCTGCTATACTTTCTGGTTCGGCACACAAAGCCAAAGCCCGAAGTACGGTTACAGCGCAGAGTCCAGAGATAGTGCCTGCCTAGGCACTAGATCATGTCCTGAAAACCTCGAACAGGAGGTATCTTTTATGAGATAAGGAATAGGAAAAGTGCTTGCAGAAGAGCAAGCCAATTTTAATGTGGCGGAAAAAGTAAGCGAGTACTAAGGCAAGAAAGGCAGCAGTTAAGTAGTTCTTGTACCAAAAGAACCTTTGAGACGAAATAAAAGCATAATCTTCCTCCGTGATGTCGGTTGCCTCTACCTTAAACCCTTTCTCCGGGTCAGATGAAGCAACCTTACGGTCGAAGGACTCGCTGTTGGGTAGGGCGCTAACGCTGCCATGCGCGGCACCCTTGCGTACGAGCTCTGCCTTGGTGAGGTGATGTGGATGGAAATGGCTGTCAAACCCTGTTTGGGCATACAACTGGCTGTAGAGGCACAGCAGTAGTATGCACACGCACGTAAGATATTTTAGGAATGCCTTTACCATCGGGGCGCAAAGCTAGTTCACAGAATTTACACACACAACAGCTGGAGTGAAAATTATGGGCGCAAGGGATTCATATATTTCAAAAGATAATCCAAAGCCTCATCCTGCTGTTTTCAATTAACATCTAAAACAGATGGGTGACGTTCGTCATGTAGATGGGTATAATCAAAAGGTGCATCTATCCTTATTTCATCGTTTCGGGAGGAAGCAAGATTAGTTCTCATACAGAATGCAGTTCGATACGGTAATAAAAAAGGAGTGGGCAGAAAACTTCTGCTCACTCCGTCTAACAAACAACCTAACCTTAAACTGTAACTTTTTCTCTTTTTTTCTCTGATTTGCTGTAGGCCAGATAGTATACCTGTGGCAGCACGATCAGAGACAGAATCATGCAGATCATCAAACCTCCTACAATCATGATGGCAAGCGGCTTTTGAATCTCCGAGCCCATGCCTGTGGAGAGTGCCGCAGGCAACAGACCTGCCGATCCCATGATAGCGATCATAAACACAGGTCTGATCCGGCTGTACACACCCTCTGAAATAGCCTTCTGAAGCGATACCCCCCTGCGCAAGTAGTCCTTCATCACGGCGATAAGAATGATTCCATCGATGGTGCCCACCCCAAACAGGATGATAAAGCCTATACCAGCCGATATGCCAAAGGTAGTACCTGTGAGCCACAGCGACAGGAAACCACCAATGAAGGCAAACGGAATGGTGATGAGCGAAATAACCGTGTCTTTGAGGTTACCGAAGTTGACGTACAGCAGGAAGAAGATCATCAGGAGCGAGATCGGCACGATGTAAGCCAGGCGCCTGGTGGCCCTCTCCTTGTTCTCGAACTCCCCTGCCCACGTTAAGTCATAGCTCTCCGGAAGCACGACCCGTTCCTCCACCCGTTTCTGTGCCTCTTCTACCGTACTGCCCAGGTCACGGCCGCGCACCGAGAAACCAACGGCGATGTAACGGCTGCTCCCTTCGCGGTAAATGAAAGCCGGACCAGTAAAGAAGCCTACGTCAGCGATCTCGTACAGCGGAATCATAGAGCCGCTGTTGGCCGGCACGAGTATGTTCTTCACCTCTGCTTCCGATTTTCTGAATGGCTCCGCATAGCGCACCCGCACATCAAAGATGCGCTCGTCTTCATAGAACGAGGTGGCAGCTTTTCCGCCGATGGCCATTTCGATTACAGCCTGTGCATCGGCCATACTTACCCCGTAGCGGGCCATTCTGCTTTCATCCAGCTTAATGCGCAGCTCCGGCAAACCAATGTTGCGGTAAATGTTCAGGTCTTCGATGCCCTCCACATCTTTGATGGCGGCTGCCACCTGGTCAGCGGTGCTCTCCAGTTCAAAGAGGTCGTTGCCGAATATCTTCACCACCAGCGAGCTCTTCACCCCAGATACATACTCTTCCACGTTGTCCATGATAGGTTGGCTGAAGCCAAAGGTAACCCCAGGGTATACGGCCAGCGACTGTTCCATTTCAGAAAGCAGGTCCTGTTTCGACAACTTGCGGCTCCAGTCACTTTCGTCCTTGAGCTGCACGTGGAACTCAATATTAAAGAAACCGGTCGGGTCGGTGCCGTCGTTGGGGCGGCCTGTCTGCGTCAGTACAAAAGCGACCTCGTCAAACTCCCGGAATTTGGCTTTCATCTCTTTGGTCAGCTTCACCGACTCATCCAGGCTCACACTGTTCGGTAGGGTGGCTCGTACGTACAGCGCTCCTTCGTTTAGCTGCGGGATGAACTCGGTGCCCAACCGGCTAAAGCCAAAGCCGCAGGCAATCAGCAACCCACCGAACAGCGCGATAGTCAGTTTTTTGTTCACCGCACCCAGCTGGTACAATTTAAACAGGATGCCACGAATGAAGTTGGTGATTGGGTTTTCGCGGTCAACCACGTTCTTGTTCAGCAGCACCTTGCACATGGCCGGCACATAGGTCAAACTCAGCAACACAGCACCAATTAACGCATAGCCCAAGGTAAAGGCCAGTGGCGAGAACATCTTACCTTCTACTTTCTGGAAGGTGAAGATCGGCATCAGCGCCACGATCAAAATAATCTGAGCAAAGAAGATTGACTTTGCCACAGAGCGTGTCTGGTTTTTGATGATACCCAGCTTGGAGATTTTGTTGAAGCGCGGCATACCCAGCTGGTGCGCCCGTTTATCCAGCCCCACAAATACGTGCTCCACCACTACCATAGTACCTTCCAGCAACAGGCCGAAGTCTACTGCACCAATTGAAATGAGGTTGGCTGGCAAGCCCTGGATGCGCAGCATGACAATAGCAAACAGGAAAGCCAGCGGGATAACGGAGGCTACAATAACTGTGGTGCGCCAGTTAAACAGGAAGATAAATACCAACACTGACACCAGTATGATACCTTCCACCAGGTTGTGTGTCACCGTGTTTACTGTCTTATCAACGAGTATGGTTCTGTCGTGGAACGCCTCAATCTTCACATCGGAGGGCAAAATCCTAGTGTTCAGCTCCTCTATCTTGTCCTTCAGCCTTTCAATCACGTCGCTTGGGTTCTCCCCGCGCAGCATTATCACGATGCCTTGCACCAGGTCATCGTCCTCGTCTAGCCCTACCTGACCCAAACGCGGCTTGGCAGAAATCTTCACATCGGCTACATGCTTGACCAGCACCGGCGTACCGTTCACATTCTCGATCAGGATGTTCTCAATCTCGGCCACACTCTCTAACAAGCCCACGCCACGCACCACATATGCCTGATCGCCTTTGTTGATCACATCGCCGCCTACGTTGATGTTGCTTTTCTCTACTGCCTCAAAAACATCCAGCGGCGAGAGGTTATAGTTTGCCAGTTCTACCGGGTTTACCTGTATCTCATAAATCTTCTCCTCCCCGCCAAAACTGATCACTTCGGCAATGCCTGGCACGCCTACTAACTCCCGCTCTACTACCCACTCGTGTATAGCCGTCAGGTCGCTGATATCTCGCGATTTGCTTTTGAGTACATAACGGAAAATTTCGCCGGTAGCGCCGGAAGGTGGCTCTACTTCTGCCTCTGCTCCCTCGGGCAACTCTATACTTTGCATGCGGTTCGAGGCATACTGCTGGGCATAAAAATCATCCACATTTTCGTCGAACAGCACCGTTACCACCGACAGTCCGAAAAGTGAGGTGGAACGAACCTCGGCCTTGCGCGGTATGGTGTTCATCTGGCGTGTGATAGGCAGCGTGATAAACTTCTCTACCTCCTCGGCACTGCGGCCGGGCCATTGGGTAATGATGCGGGCCCTGGTATTGGTCACATCCGGGAAAGCCTCAATGGGTGTGTTGATGTAACTTATGATTCCCGCCGCCACCAACAGCGCCGTCAGGAAAAAGACGATGATGTGGTTTTTAAGCGAGAACGATACTAAACTCTGAACAAATTTATCCATGTCGTCTGTCTGTGCCCCTCCCTTTAGTTCTGAATCTGGTTATAGATGAGCAGGTGGTTTTCGGTCACTACCTTGTCTCCTGCTTTCAGGCCTTCTTTTACCGTCACAGCGTTTGCTGTCTGGTACACAGGCTCCAGCTGCACTACATCAAAATTGCAGCTGTCGCGGTACACCACCACCTGGTGTTTGGAATTCGAAAAGATCATGGCTTTGGCCGGAAACGAAAGCAGGTGCTGCTCCTTGTCCTGTACGATATTGTCCTGTGTTACCGACACGTTCACGAACATCTCCGGCTTTAAGAGCAGATCGCGGTTTTGGATGCTGATGCGCGCCTTCAGCACGCGTTCTTCGGTGTCAAAAGTATTGGCCAAACGATCTATCTTCCCTTTGAATACCTGATCGGGATAAGACGAGGCTCTCACCTCTACCTCCATACCCTGCTTCACGCTGCTGAGGTTACCGGCATACACATTGGCCATGACCCATACCTCTTCCAGGTCCGAGATGGAAAACAGCGGCTCATCCCCTGCCTCAATCTGCTGGCCGCTCACAATGTTTTTCGACACCACGTAGCCACTAAACGGAGCCCTGATAATAAGCACCCCGCGCTCCAGGCTACCACCGTAAATCCCTAAGTTCTCCTGCACTTTGGCAATCTCCAGTTTGGCCATCTCCACATCCTGCTGCGCCTCTATCAGCTCGCGCTCCGATGCCACGCCGTCCTCGTACATTTCCTGTGTCGCCGAGAGCTGGCGCTGTGCCAGCTTTAGCTGTGCCTGGGCGGTGCGAAGATCTGCGTTCAGGCTGCTTAGCTCCGGGCTGCGCACTTCCAGCAGCACCGTGCCCTTCTGCACATAGTCGCCAATAGAGAAAGTAACCTTCGACACCACACCATCCAGCAATGGCACAAAGCGGTAGTATTTCTCCGGGTTGCTCATCACGCGGCCGGTTAGCTGAATGTGGTTACTTTCAGAGGCTGGTGTCACGTCGGCCAGTTTTATACTTTTTGCCAGCTGCGCCGGCAGGCAGTAGCCTTCCGTTGTTTTAGTAGCTTCTTTTTCTGTTGCGTCGGTGCTCTGGCAAGCCGTAAAAAAAACGGCAAAGCAGGCAGCGGCAGAAAGCTTGTTTAATTTTTTGATATAGTATGAGCGGATCATAAGTCGGTTCCGGTTAATAGGTTGAGTTCTTCTTTTTTAGATTCTAGGCTTCGGATAGTATCAAAGTATAGGAGCTTGTTTTCTTTGAAGGCGTCGAAGAAATCGAGAAACTCCAGCAGGCTGATGTTTTTGCGCTGAAAGTTGCGGCTTACCCCTGCCAGCACATCGTCTAATTCGTTGATGTAGTTTTCATCGATAGACTGGTAGAGATCGGCCAGCTGTTGATAGTCCTGGTACGTTTTAACCACTTCGTTCTGGGCCTCACTTACCCGAAGGGCGTGCAGGTGCTTGCTTTGCTGTACCCGTGCCTGTGCCGCTTGTATATTACCCCGGTTGCGGTCGAAAAACGGGAGATCCATAGACACGCCAAATCCTATGAAGTTGAGCAGGATGTTGCCGCCACGGTCGTAGTTGGTGTTGAACTTTAGATCAGGCACCCGCATGGCGCGCTCCAGCGTGTGCTCCGCCTCGCTCACCCGCAAGTCAGAGGCTGCCACACGTACCGTGGGGTTTTGTGCTTCGGCCAAGGCTAACAGCCTATCGAGCGGCTGGTTCAGGAGCAGAGACTGGCCAGGTAGCGGACCTGCATCCGTCAGGAACAGCGTCACGTTAGACGGCAACATCATCAGCGACTTCAGGTCTTTCTGCGCCTCATTGCTCTCCTCCAGCGCCTCCTTCAGTTCGGCTCGCATGGAAAGGTCTAGTGCCTTTATGCGATAGAAATCTGCCTTGGAGATGTTGCCGTTACGCAGCTGTGCCTCCTGTGCCCGTATCAACTGAGAGAGCACGTTCTGCTGCCGGCGTAGCAGGCGCACGTTTTGCTGGTGGTAAAGCAACTCAGAAAGCTGCGTTCTGAATTCGGCTTTCAGCGAGAGTAGCATTTCGCTATAGGCTGTTTGGGCCAGCTCCCGGTTTGCCACTTGCAGCGAGATGTTCTTTTTGCGCTTGCGGGCAGTTTGCACCAGTTGCTCCAACTGCACCGAGAATTGCCTGTTTTTACCGAACCGGTCTCCGAACAGCGGCGGCGCTCCTTCGCCATTGGCCAACTGGTGTGGTGTTGCCCAAAAATTCACTTCGCTGATTTCCAGCTCGGGGTTTGGCCAGGCCTTTGCCTGTAAGATCAGGGCCTCTGCCTGGTCGATGTTTAGCTGCTCGGCAATAAGAGCCAGGTTCTTTTCCAGGAAGATGGCCTCTGCCTCCACTCTCGTAAGAGCGAGGGTATCTGGTTGCTGCTCCTGTGCCTGCGCCTGATAAGCAGGCAAAAGCAATAGCAACAGGAGCCATGCGGGACAAAAGAATAACTTTAATGTCATGGTAGGCGGATAGCTGTTTGTATTGATTTACAAAGCTATCGCGGCAACATTAAAGGCTTCTTTGGCTAAGATTAGAAGTAGATTAGAGAGAGATTATTTTATGATTAGGCCGCAGGGAATACCAGTTTCACCACCGTGCCATGTTCAGCAGCCGAAGAGATGGAGAGGCCGATGTGGCAGAATTCGGTAATGTGCCTGGTAAGCGACAGTCCGATTCCGTGCCCGGGCCGGAGGTATTGTGTGTTGCTGCCCCGAAAAAAGAGGTCAAAAACCTTGTCTTGCTCATGCTCGGGTATGCCTGGTCCTTTGTCCTGTACCAACAGCATGAGCTGCCCTGTTTCAGATAGCTTAACCGTGATGGTTACCTTCCGGTCATCCGAAAACTTCAGGGCATTATCAATGATGTTGGTAAGCGCCGTGGCAATGAGTTCTGGATGCGACCGCAGTTGCATCACCTCACTTTCTTCCACCTCCATCTGCGTCTCCACTTCGGCATCAGGATACTTGAAGTAAAGCTTTTCCAGTACCTCCCATAGAAGCTCGTCGAGGCGGAAAGAGCGAAGCGTGGTTTTCGGACTGTTATTGTTCAGGCCGCTAATCAGCAGAAGCCCCTCAACAACAGAGTTAAGCTCGGCTGTGCTTTTAGCAATTTTCCTTATTACCTGCCTATACGCATCAGCGCTTTGCTCTCTTTCGAGGCTTAGCTCAGCTTCGCCTAAAATGGCGGCAAGCGGTGTTTTCAGCTCATGAGAAACATTCTTTAGAAACTGCTTCTGGTTATTTACCCCTGATTCTAACCTGTCCAGAAAAGTATTGAGGGTAGCGGTCAACTCGCTCAGTTCATCACCAGGTTGGTTTCTTTCGGGGAGGCGGGAGTTCAGGTTTTCGGTGGAGATGGAGTTTACTTTCTGCAGGATGGCAGAAAAAGGCCGAAAGGTGTTTCTTGCCAGCAGCACGTTCAGCACATAGGTGATCAGGATGCCAACGAGCAGCAGGCAGATAAAGACTATACTTAAGTTCTGCAGTCCGGCCTGGCCGGCTTTGTCTTCGCCTGAGCTGACAACCACGAAATCCCCTTGGTTATCCTCGTAGTAGATGCCGGCAAACTGCCTCCCCTGCACCTTAAAGTTATACTTGCCCTTCTGCCGAATACGCTGCAGGAGTTGCTGGTCTACGGGAAACGAGGCTATTTCCGGCACGAAAGCATTATTACCGGCAGCGTCATAGATCTGAAGCGTTTCGGTGTCGAGCGTGTTCAGGTACCTTTGCTCATACTCCTGGTACTTCCGTTTGTTCAGTTCATCCTTCTCCAGGAAAATAATGGCAGAAACCAGGGCGCGGTTTTCCAGTTTGCTGTAAAAGGCGTTTAAAGTATAGTTCCTGTAAAAGTAGAGGGTACTGCCCAGCACGAGCAGCAGCGTAATGGCACAAACCAGCGTGGAGCGTAAGGCAAGTTTCTGTTTAAGATTCATCCGATTTCTGAGCCAGCATATAGCCCCGGCCCTTTATGGTGTGTATCAACTTAAACGAAAAGTCTTTATCTATTTTATTGCGCAGGTAGTTAATGTATACATCCACCACGTTGGTGTTGGAGCTGAAATGTATATCCCACACAGCCTGTGCTATCTCCACCCGCGACAGCACTTTCTCCCTGTTCCTCAGGAGGTAGAGCAGCAGGTTAAACTCCCTGGGTGTTAAGGTGATTTCTTTGCCTGCCCTCTTAACTACATTCTGCTCCACATTCACCTCCAGGTCGGCATACTTGTCGGCTTCAAAAACTCCCTGCTCCAGCTGCTTCCTTCGGATGTGCGCGTTAATGCGGGCCAGCAGTTCCTTAAAATGGAATGGCTTCGACATAAAATCATCCGCGCCGGCCTCTAAGCCCTTTACTTTTTCCTCCGGGTCACCCAGGGCACTTAAAATGATGATGATAGAGGCAATGTTGCGTTTTCGGGTGATCTTGCAGATTTCGAAGCCGTCTATGCCTGGCAGCATGATGTCCAGTATCACTACATCGTACTCGTTGTTGCTGATCTTGCGGACTGCCTCGTATCCGTCTGCTACCTGGTCTACCTGAAAGCCTTTGTCAGACAAACCTTCCTCAATAAAAGAGGCGACACGGGCATCATCTTCAACCAAAAGGCACTTCATCATAACAAAGGTTATCTATTTCGTTAGCGAGGTAAAGCTACTATATCCCTCCGAGAAATACATAAATTGTACGGCAGGTAAGCAAAAGCTGCCTGCTCCACAGCAAACAAGCTTACATAAAGTATGCTTATACTTAAAACTTACATCTCTGAAGCGACTATACTTGCCGGTTATACTTTGAAGTATAATTTACCCTTGTGAGCAGGGTTGGAGGTAGTATCGTGCACCAGGAACACCCTACCAAGTCATGAGGCGTGCTTTGGTAGGTTGGCTGATCGCACCTAACAAGAGGCTAGGAAAAACAAAAAGCCGCTCCTGTAGATAGAGCGGCTTTTTGTTTCTGCCAGCAAGTATACTGCTAGCTTACAGCAGGTTATTGATGCTTGACACAAATATCTCGTGCAACTGCTCCGGGGTCATGATATGGCCCTGCTTCTGCTCCTGACTAGCTGTTTGATAGCCAAGTTGCGCGGCGGCCATACGCTGCTGCGGCGTACCATGATGTCCATCGCTTGTGAAGCCACAGTCCCCGATCTGGAAGTAAAGGGTGAAAAACTGCTCCACACGCTTCCAGTTATAGGTGGCACCACGCTTATGCGTCATATAATAAGCGGCCATAAAATCGGCCTCCAATTCGGTGTAGCGTGTAGCCTCCGGGGCGTTATCAGCAGCGCCGTTCGGGTACCAAGCGGTATAGTTGTCAAATTGAATCTGGTGTGCCCACTCGTGCGCCAGTACGCCTGTCCAAACAATATCTTGCGCCACGCCGGCTTCAGACAGCATTTTCACCAATCCATCTCCTATCACAATAAGGTTGCCGCTGGTGGCAAAACCGTCAACCGAAAAGAAAGGTGACTCCGGTAAGGTAGACATCATGCTGTTTATTCCCATCAGCATGTCAGCGTATGCATATGCATCCTTCTCAGTAGGAAAGCCAGTATAATACCTATACAAAATAGAGGCGACTTTGTCCCTGTCGTTTAAGGTGGCGTTGTGCTGGCCGTTCACGCGTATCTGCCCCGGCATGTTCCAGAACTTCTCCAGTTCAAGCTTTCGCTTGGCCATGAAATCTGTGTATTCTCCCTGCTCTCCAAAGTATTGCTGCGGAGTTCTATCGAAATAGGCTGCCACAAGGTTGATATCCATGTACAGGCTGAACAGGTAGTTGGCAGTTTCCCCTCCAAACACAGGCACGAGTTCCTGCCCCAGCATGCGGATGTACTTGTTCTGAACGGATACAAACTCAGTAGGCCCACACTCTGTTGCCTCCACAGCATTATTTATTACAAAATAATCCCGCAGGTTCTCACCAATAAACTTCAGTTCAGCAGGATCTTTAAGTGCTACCTGTTTGGTGATGTTGGTACCCTGGGGGGCAGCTACCGAATTTTGGCTAACAGCACTTGCTGCCATAGTTGTATCCATCTCTTCCATAGTGTTATCACAGGACACAGTGATAAAACCTAGCGCTAGGCAGCCTAGGGCAAACTTGAGTGACTTCATGTAAGTGAGATTAAAGGGTTAGTAAAGATTAGCTATATTATATTTCCATGACAATATGGGAACATCTAACGAGGCAAGCAAGTAAAAGTTAAATAAAGTACAAGATATTTTTACTTTTGACTAGTATCATAAGTAGTCCGGTCACGCTGAAAATGGTCATATTAGTCCTCTTTGGGTACTTTTGTTACCTCTCCTGCCGTACACCAGTTTGCCTACTTCGGCACTTTGTATTATAAGCTACCGACGCACCTCCCTATCTGGTTCCTTTTACATGGTACTCTGCCTCTGTACTAGCATAATTGAAGCGTTTCCTGGATCAACCAGGTGGCAGGGAGCCTATAAGCTGGCTCCTATACCCATATTCCTATATAAATCTGACGGGAAGTTATATCAGGGCAACGGCGGTACATGCTACACCGTAAATCTGAGCTCACAGTTAAAACACAAGTGTAGTATGTCTTATGTTTTTCAGGATTGGGCGGCCAACCAAGGCAACCTAAAAGGACGGCTCGTGATGATGCTTTTCCGCCTGGCACGCCCTGCCTCCATCAATAAATTCTTCCGTATTCTTTGGCTACCGTACCTGGCGTTCTACAAGTTCTTTGTAGAATGGGTGCTGGGCATAGAGCTGCCCCACTGGACAAGCGTTGGCCCCGGAATGGTGCTGGGCCATGGGCAGGCGCTGGTGGTAAACGGCTGCTCTATTATCGGCAAAAACTGCTTTATTCGCCACTCTACCACTTTAGGCAACATCCGAAAAGCGGATGGTTCCTACTCAGGCTCCCCGGTTATTGGCGATAATGTGGAAATTGGCTCCAACGTATGCATTATCGGCGAAGTCAGGGTAGGCAACAACGTGAGGATCGGTGCGGGCTCGGTAGTGGTGAAGGATGTCCCGGACAACGCGATTGTAGTGGGTAATCCTGCGCGGGTCATCAAAATAGTAGCCCCCGATGCAGAGCATACACCGCCTCGCCCTCAGGAACCGGCTGAAAACGCACCTTTACCAACGGAGCAGCAGAGGCGCCCCATGAGCGTTTAGTATACTAAGGTTTACTGCGGAATCTTAGCAATCAGTTTCTGTATGCCTTGGCTAATGCGCCGTTGCAGCTTCTGTGTGTTGTCGTCTGGAATGGCGCCTTCTGCCGCTCCCTGCCACACGAGCTCGTTCCGGGCATTATCGACCAAGTGTAGTGATAGGGTGCCTTCGTTGTAGCGGCGCACTTCCACTTCCTCGCTTTTCCAGGTGTAGCGGCGCTGCCCCATGTAGTACGGCGGGTCGGTTAGGATATTGGTTTCACGGGTCTGCACTTTCTCGGCTACCACTATTCCCAGATTTACCTTTAGCTCGGGGCTCGACGAACGGCGGGTTAACCCGCGCTGCTGTAACTGCTGTGCGATCTCCTGCTTTACATATTCGAGTTGCCGGTTATATGGCTCCAGTTCCATACCACTGGCATCTACTTCATAAAAATCGAATGTTTTGTAACTCGAGAGCTGAAAGCCTTCCTCGGCCTCGGTATCCAGCACCCTTACAGGAGAGCAGGCAGCAGCCACCAAAGAAAGGACGCTAAGGAGGAGCAGGTGTATTTTTATTGTCTGTTGGTTCATGGCGAGTTTAACTTTTAACAACTATACGCCTCATCCAAGCCAGCGTTTGCTATCAGGTATGGCGGCCTGATTTGTGCTTGCGGTACTAGTTCTACCTCTTTGAAGAGAGACCCTTAAAATTTCAGACGGCTAACCATTGCATATTTAATGTTGCCGCCTTAATTTGCTGGTCAAAATCGGGGTGTAGCGTAGCCTGGTATCGCGCCAGCATGGGGTGCTGGAGGTCGTGGGTTCGAATCCCGCCACTCCGACAATTTTAAAGGCCTTTTACAGCGTGTAAAGGGCCTTTTTATTTATTAACTACTGACGCAAAAGTGATCCTAACTGACGCAGGTTTTGAGGCAAAACAGCCCCTGCGAGTACTGCAAGCCACTTTTACCATCTTCAAACATCTAAAGTGGAGCTTTTCATCCCGCCACTCCCATCGAATTTCCAGGCAAACATCCCCTTCTTTAACTGATTCTTACTATATTCATTCTCTTAAAGTAAGAGACATCCACAATGCGTATGAAGTACAGATAGAAAGAGTAGATACTTCTACCATTCTCAAAATTGACGGTTATTGTAAAACGATACCCAGAATAAATGGAGTACAGAGAAATCAAACCCTGCCAAGAAGTAGCACCCTTTATTCACTCTTA
Organism: Pontibacter litorisediminis; assembly: GCF_029360645.1. Classification (GTDB taxonomy): domain Bacteria; phylum Bacteroidota; class Bacteroidia; order Cytophagales; family Hymenobacteraceae; genus Pontibacter; species Pontibacter litorisediminis. The sequence goes on from NZ_JARDUA010000001.1 coordinate 1,009,351, forward strand.
TTGGGAGTTGAGAGGAGATAAATTCGATGGACAATGGGAGCGAAATTTTCCTGATGGCTGTGCTGGATTAGTAATGAATTTGGGTACTACTTGTCTGACAGACAACGGCTCGGTTTCTATGGTATTTGGGAAAACTTATGTAGTTGGTGCAATGACCTCGTTTAAGGACAGCTATATTGACAGCGAGACACATTTATTAGGCGCTTGCTTCAAACCTGCAGCTTTTGCTACTTTCTATAACTATGCTCCACAAAATGAATTGATTGATAATACAGTTGAATTTGAAAAGCCCAACTCATTTAACATTGATAAGGTTCTCAACAACCCCTTCGATTATCTCAACCAATATTTTATCAACAGAAGGAAAGGCCAACACCACCCGTTACAATCTGCTATCGATGACATACATTTAACAAACGGACAAATCAGCATTCACGAGCTAGCTAAACGTAACTTCACAAGCGTAAGGCATCTGGAGAGAAACTTCAAGAAGCACGTTGGATTATCACCGAAAGCATATTCAAATATTATTCGCTTTCAAAATGCTTTAACCCTCATCAAAAATTCTTGTGGAGATCGTAGTCTCCTGGATATTGCTTTTGAATGTGGCTATTATGACCATTCGCATCTCACCAATGAACTCAAGCGAAACACGGGACTTTCACCGTCACAGCTTTAGTATGTCGCATTTCTACAAAGTGTAAGCGGTTGTACGATAGTAGTTTTGCATACACACTAAAGCTCAAAACAAATGCGAAAAATCTCACTATTTATTGCTGCAAGTTTAGACGGTTACATTGCGAAACCCAATGACGACCTTAGTTTCTTAAAAATTGTTGAAAAAGAAGGCGAGGACTATGGCTATGCGAAATTTACAGACACAATCGACACCTTAATTATTGGTAGAAAAACCTATGACTATGTGCTTAAAGAAATCGGGCCATTTCATTATGACAACGGACAACGGGATGTTTATGTCATAACCAGAAACGAAAGAGCGCCAGTAGGCAGAACGACTTTCTATACAGGGGACCTGACCAAATTAGTTGAACGATTAAAGTCTGAACAAGGAAAAAACATCTATTGTGATGGTGGTGCAGAAGTTATAAATGAACTATTGATGCACGATTTAGTAGATGAGTTTATTATTTCGATTGTCCCCATCCTACTAGGTAACGGAACAAGACTTTTTAAAGACGGAAGACCTGAGCAAATACTTGAATTTATCACAGCAAAAACATTTGAAACAGGATTAACACAACTGCATTATAAGAGAAAAAAATAAGCAGCTAACCGCCCACACCTGTTTGCAAAAAGGGGACTGAAGTACTTCATTAAGCGTTAGTCCTTTTTGTGCTTTTGAGTCAGGCTGAAAAATAATGCATCTAATTACCACCCTAAGCGAAGCCAAAAATCACCTTGCGTCACTTCCTGCGTCAGTAGCGTTTGCGTCAGAATCTGCGTCAGTTGCAGCCAAAAACATCGAAATTTCAACGGAAACTAACTTTTAACCAGCGCTTTTGAGGCATTTTTGCAAAGCTAGATTTGGTGGTATTTGCGTTCGAATCCCGCCACTCCGACTACTAAAAAAGCCTTTTACAGCGTGTAAAAGGCTTTTTTATTGATAAACTACTGACGCAAGACGTCCAAAAACTAACTTAAGCTTCCGGTACAAAACAGTCTTATAGCTCATTTTAAGAGTGTTTTTCCTTTCATATTTAAAGCATTATTTAGCCCGCCACTCCTGTAGCATTTAAAAGCAAGCCTTCCCTACTATAATTATTTCTTCCTATATTCATTCTATGAAAGTGAGGGATAACCACACTCCACATATTGTATAGATAGCAGGTGTAGGTACTCCCACTATACTCTAGTTGTACAAAAATGAAATCATAAAAAATAAAATTATTCCAATATGGGAAAGCATAAAATGAACCGTAAGAGCTTGCTCCCACACTTTGTTATTCCTTACCATATGAGGATTACATTATTATTAGTTACTGCGTGTCTTTTCAATTACCCGTCACCCTTATTTGCGCAGACTAATTTTACAGGTAGTTGGGGAGGTGACATAATGATAGGCTCTACAAAATATCCTATGATTTTTCACTTCCAGAATGGAGCCCAGGCCAAACCGAAAGTGTTATTTGATATGCCCTTACAAGGGATTCATAGCAATCAGGCAAAAATCACTCATGCCGAAGACAGCATACGCTTTACCATTGACACCTTTGGCGGTTATTTGATTTACACAGCCCTCTATAACGCTGAGGCAAAGGAATTGAAAGGAACCATCCTAATGAGTGGATCGAAGTTTCCGCTGCAGATAAGTCCTATTGACGTTTTAGGTTCAATGCCACACCGCCCCCAAACGCCGCAGCAACCCTATCCCTATCAGGAGTGGGACGTGGAGTTTTCAGGAAGCAGCCTTGGTGTGAAGCTAAGCGGAAGCATCACTGCCCCAAAGGGAAAAAAGAAGGTTCCAGGGGTTGTGCTGCTCTCAGGCTCGGGTCCACATAATCGTGATGCGGAGCAGTTTTACCATAAAACATTCCTGGTGCTGGCAGACGAGCTAACCCGGCGTGGGTTTGCGGTGCTGCGCTATGATGAGCGCGGCGTAGGAGAGTCTACAGGCAGTTACCACGGCACAACCATTTACCAGTTCTCCCAGGATGCAAAGGCCGCTGTCAAGGCTTTACGTTCTGAACCTCGTATAAATGTTAAGGATGTATATATAATCGGTCATAGCCAGGGCTCGCTAGAAGCTCAAATCGTGGCGGCGCAGGATCCTGCTGTGGCCGGGTTAGTACTACTTGCAGGGTTGGGGCTTAATGGCATTGAGTCCAGTAAGGCACGATACCGCTCCCTGCTGCGGGTTCGCGGTATTTCCGAGGAGAAAGCCAAAGCGGACCTTTTCCTTAGAGACAACTCCTATGAAATAGTTGGAGGTGCCCCCGATAGCGCAACAGCCGTTGCGAGGCTAAAGCAATGGCACAAAGAAGTGGGTATCGACTCTGAGAACAGAGAGGCGTTTTACATTAATCCATACGTGGAGAGATGGCAATATGACTTTCTTCATATAGATCCTGGCCCTTATCAGCGCCTGATTAAAGTGCCAGTCCTTGCTATCAGTGGAAGCAAAGACTCTCAGGTGTCTGTTGAGGAAGAGTTTGAAGCAATGAGAACAGGATTAGAGGCAGGCGGAAACAGTAACTTCAGGTCTGTGATATTGCCAAATGTTAATCACTTTATGCAGACTGCTACGAAAGGAACCTATGATGAGCTTTATACACTGGAGGAGACTTTCTCTCCTGAAGGGTTACAGAAAATAGGAGATTGGCTCGAGGGGCAGACAAAGAGTAAGTCGGTTAAAGCAAGGAAAGGGCAATTGCAGAGATAGAGAACAACTTTATACAACACAGTCCTTGAGCAAAGCTTCGGCTGCACCTCGCTCACCTAATGTACCAAACCTTTAAAAACTAACTTGCGTCACTTCCTGCGTCAGTAGGGCTTGCGTCAGTATCTGCGTCAGCAGGAGTTAAAAACCTTAAAATTTCAACGGAAACCAACATCTAATCAACGCTTCTGAGGCATTTTCACATAGCTGGATTTGGTGGTATTCGCGTTCGAATCCCGCCACTCCGACCAAACAAGCCCTCTGCAAAAGCAAGGGCTTTTATTTTACCCCGCCACTGTCTCGGCCCGCCATGGCAGTCACCTTGCTGTTTACCTTTCCGGCTTTGCCTCGTATGCATAGGGCTATGCGGATCTATCTGCATAGCACTTTTTATATACATTAACCTGTACTTCGGCATACATTTCTTACCTTTATCCCAAAGATATGTTCAGCCCAATCATTAAACTTGAAAGAAGTATAACCCCCTACACATACGTATGAACACAATAGCGCAAATACTACAGAATAACAAACAACCAATACTCGAGAAATGGATGCAAAACCAACTGGCAGACGCATCGCTTCGCGACGATTTGATCTCGAATGAGGAACTGCGCCGGCAGTCTGATGAGTTGCTTAACGGGCTGGCCCGTGCCACAGCAAGCGGCAACATTGAGAACATCTATGCACCGGAGTATGAGCAGGTAACGGATATCCTAACCGATATTTCCATTACCCGTGCCCGACAGGGCTTCAGCCCACGCGAGACAGGCATGTACGTCCTCAGCCTGAAACAAGCCATCAGCCAGGTGCTGGAGGAGAAGTATAGTGATAAGCCGGAAGAGCTATACAAAGCGCTGCTTACCGCTACCAACCTCCTCGACGGCCTGAGTATGGTCACTTTCGAAACGTATATCAAAGGTCGTGAGGAGGTGATCCTGCGCCAGACAGATGAGATAAATGAGATCTCCACCCCGGTAATTCGCGTGTGGGAAGGTATCCTGGCGCTGCCAATTATCGGTACGCTAGATAGCGCCCGCACCCAGATCGTGATGGAGAACCTGCTGCAGGAGATCGTGAATACGGGGAGCAGCATTGCCATACTGGATATTTCCGGCGTGCCGGCGGTAGACTCGCTGGTAGCACAGCACCTGATCAAAACCGTGAGCGCCACCCGTCTGATGGGTGCCGAGTGCATCATCTCCGGTATTCGTGCCGAGATCGCACAAACCATCGTGCACCTGGGTATTGACCTGAGCAATATCAAAACCAAAGCGAGCCTGGCCAGTGCCCTGCAGCTTGCCTTTAGCATGCGTAATGTGGAGGTGGTAAGAAAAGCAAATAAGAACACAAACTTAAACCTGAGCCGATAGTATAGTAGCATGGATAGAATTCCAATTCTAAAGATGGGGCCGTTCCTGCTTGTAACTATACAAGTGGATTTGTACGACCGGCTTGCCCTGACCCTGGAAAATGACCTGATTAGCATGGTAAGTAAAACAGGGGCAAGAGGCGTTCTCATCGATATATCAGCAGTAAGTATTGTAGATTCCTTTATGGGACGCATTTTGGGCAACATCGCCTCTATGTCTCGGATAATGGATGCTGAAACAGTTGTGGTGGGCATGCAACCTGCCGTGGCTATTACACTGGTGGAGCTTGGCCTTACCCTTCAGGGCGTGTACACGGCCCTGGATGTGGAGAAAGGCATGGAGCTGTTGCAAGAGAAGATAGGCATCTTGGAAGATTCCGAAAAAGACGAAGAGGAGGCCCCGGATGATCGTAATGACTAAAGACACGATGCAAATCGTGCGGGAGCAGGATGTCGTGCCTTTCCGGAACCGTGTGCGGGAGCTAAGTACCAAAATCGGGATGAGCTTGGTAAACCAGACAAAACTGATAACAGCGGCCAGCGAGCTCGTCCGGAACATGCTTAAGTATGCCAACGGCGGCAAGGTACTGCTGGAAACCATCAGTAAAAACGCGCAGGCCGGCATCCGGCTGATCTTTATAGACGAAGGCCCTGGTATAGCAGATGTGCCACAGGCTATGCGCGATGGCTTCTCCACCGGAAAAAGCCTTGGTCTGGGGTTACCCGGGGCAAAGCGCCTCGTAAACGAATTCGACATCAAGAGTACACCCGGCCAGGGCACCACTGTAACCATCATCCACTGGAAGCATGGACGTTAAACAGCACCAGCGTTTTCTGATACCCGATAAGTCGTATGCCAGCATAGCGAAACGCGACATTGCGCGCATAGCAGAGAGTGTGGGCATGTCGGCTAACGAGGTGGGCAGGCTGAACATAGTGGTGGCGGAGATGGTGTCTAACCTTGCCAAGCATGCGGCACAGGGTGGCGAGTTGCTGGTGCGCCCACTGGGTGCGCCGGCAGACGGCATTGAGGTAATTTGCCTCGACAGCGGCCCAGGCATGGCAGACCCATCTAAGATGCAGGAAGACGGTGTGTCTACCTTTGGGTCGGCAGGCGAGGGATTGGGTGCCATCAAAAGGCAATCCGACATGTTTGAGCTGTACTCGCAGCAAGGCGTTGGCACTATTATTCTTTCCAGGGTATATAAGAACCCTAAATCGGTAAAGCAGCAAACCAAACTGCACGATATAGGATATGTGCTGGTGCCTAAGCCGAAAGAGACCCTTTGCGGCGACGGCCTGGCGATCATTGAAAAGGAAAAGGAGCTATACTTACTGGCCCTGGACGGCCTGGGCCATGGGGCAAACGCCCACGAGGCTGCTCAACAGGCCGTTCAAGCGTTTACCTCCTCTCCTGCGCTGCTGCCTACCGATGCACTACGCCTCGTTCATCAAAGTATAAAGCGTACGCGCGGGGCGGTTGGCTTTGTAGCCAACATTAGCGCTAACAGCTGGCGTATGAGCTACTGCGGCATTGGCAACATAGCCGGCAAGCTGTATACTCCGGATGCCTCTTTTAGTAATGCCCCGTATAAGAACATGATCTCTTACAACGGCATACTTGGGCACAACATCCCCACCACCCTCAACAACCAGGAACTGGAGTGGGGCCGCCACCGCATGCTGATTCTCCATTCCGACGGGCTCAAATCGAGGTGGGACCTGAGCCGGTACCATGCCCTGAACCGCTATTCGCCGACTACCGTGGCAGCCTTGCTCTACAAAGACAACAGCCGCCAAACTGATGACACAATGGTAGTAGTATGCCGAAGTAAACAGTAGTTTCCTATGCAGCGAGCTATACTCAAAATAGATATCAACAACGAGCTGGACGTAGTGCTGGCCTACAAGCGCGCCATGCAGCTTTCGGAGCGGCTAGGCTTGCAGCAGGCAAACCAAACGAAGTTCGCTACGGCTGTGTCGGAAATATGCCGCAACGTGATTGAGTACGTGGGCAACGGCACCATTCAGTACAGCCTGGCGGAAGTTGCCGGCTACAAATACCTGGAGGCGCTTGTGACGGATCGTGGGCGCGGCGTTGGCAACCTGGAGCTTATACTTGCCCGCACCGAGTACAACGATAAAAGCACCCGTGGCACCGGCATCCTCAACTCCAGAAAGCTGGTGGATCTATTTGATATGGAAAGCGATTCTGAGCGCGGCACCCGCGTTCGGCTGGGCAAGAAACTACCACAAACAGGCCCTTCCGTTTCCCGCGGCACGCTGGAAAGATGGGTAGAGGAATTTGAGCACGATTCTGATATCTCGCCTTATGCTGAGATAAAGCATCAAAACATGCAGCTCCTGGAGGTGCTGGAGCAGCTACGCATGCGAAACCTGGAGGCAGAACAACAGCTGCAGGAGATCCGCAGGTTAAATATGCAACTGCAGCAGTATAACCAGGAGATTAACCAGCTGCTGGAGGAGCGCGAGAAGAAAAACCTGCTGCTGCAGGAGGTAAACCAAAGCCTGGATGCCTTTGCCCACACGGTTTCACATGATCTACGTGCCCCGCTGCAAAATATAAACGGCATCACCACCGCCCTGGAGGCCTGCCTGGAGGCGGGCCAGCTGGAGGAAGCAAACTATGTTTTGCCAATGCTGCGGCAGCAAACCCAGAAAATGGACCGCCTGATTACGGGCATACTTGCCTACTCGCTGGCCGGGCACCACAACCTGCCTAAAAAGGCGCTCGACCTGCAGGTACTGCTACACCAGGTTATCTCCTCGCTTAATGTGCCGTCCTCTTTTGTGATACAAGTACAGGATGGGCTGCCGGTGTTATATACCCAGGAGGTGTACCTTTACCAAGTGTTCAGCAACCTGATCGGCAACGCCATCAAATACCACGACCAGCCAGAGCAGGCACAGCTGCAGGTAGGCTATACTTTGGGGAGCGATTGGCTGTACTTCACTGTAGCAGACAACGGCCCAGGCATTGCTCCCAGGCAGCAGCAGCAAATCTTTAACATGTATGAAAGAGGGCAATCTTTTGTGCAACCCGATAGCTCCGGGCTAGGACTCTCTATTGTGCGCAAGATTGTAGAGGAGAAGGGCGGAAAGGTATGGGTGGAGTCCGATGGCCGCGGCAGCCGCTTTTCCTTTACCTGGCCCAAGGCAGAACTGATACAGGAAAGTAGTTAATAAAAAAGGTGCTGTTTGAAGCAGCACCTTTCCTGGTTATTTATTCTTGTTAAAGAACTCGGTCATGATCTCATTTACATCATGCTTCGTCAGTGCCTTCGAGAAATGCTTCTTCACCTTACGGAAGGACTTGAGCCTCTCCAGGTCGTAAAAGCTGGCGGAGGAGGTAAGCATCAGTATAATCACCGGGTCTACCTCATCCGGAGAGAGTTTATGGTACTCCTCCAGGAAAGAAAACCCATCCATTACGGGCATCTTAATATCCAGGAACACCAGGTTTGGGCGCTTATACGCTGCGCCAGCCCCTGCCCCTTCTGTCTTTGTAAGGTAATTTAAGGCCTCCTTCCCATTCTTCAGAGTCTTAATCTCTTTTGCTACCTGCATCTCTTTCAGCAAACGCTCGTTCAGGTAATTGGTGGTATCATCGTCATCTACCAGCAACACCAGATCCAGAGGGTAACCGTAAGGCTTCACCAAGCTGCTCATACTGCCTTATATCCTTTCAAATTTTAACCTGACATCAACTTAAAGTCACAAATGCAGGCGTTTTTGTTTAACTTTTGCGAAGATCGCATAACTGCTGTTAAAATCAAACACCGGCTTTCTAAAAAAGAAAATAACAGAGACCTAATCGCTTCTGGCGAGGCCATCGTTTTGGCGGGCGCATGGGTTGGCTTGCCCCCGTTAAACAAGAATCGCCCCCTGCCAGCCCTCCTGTTTTGTAGCCGCTTTGCCTTCGCGCACCCCATACTTTTGTAGCACACTGCACATCTTTTTAGCCAGAATAAGAGTAATAGGGGTATGTGCCTACTGGGCCAAATCTTAAATCAAGCATTTACAGACTATGGATAACTACCCTTTGAAACCTGAACATATGCGCGCTCCGGATCACCTCACCAAGGGCGAAATACAGAAGAGCCTGGACGAGCTGGACAGTAAGATAAAAACCCTGAAGGCCCGTGTAAACGCCACCGCCGCCGACTCAAACCACACTTACCACGAGCACATTGCCGGGCTGGAGCGGAAGCGGGCTCTGATAGCCAGCAAAATGGATAAAGCGGAAGACAGCCAGACTACCTGGCAGGATCTCCGGGACGGGCTGGATGACCTGAATAAAGACCTGGACAACATGTTCAAATAAAAAGAAAGCCTGTACCGTGCGGTACAGGCTTTCTTTTTAACTATGCAAATTCAGCTTAACTGGCCACAGGCTCCCGGAAGCCGACCCACGTAAAGCGTTTGATCACAAACTCAGGGTTCGTGAAGGAGGCATTACCGGCAGGGTTGCCGCCTGTCACGTGGAAATCAGAGAAGCTGGCATTCTGGTTCACGTAAATGCCGCCAGTCAAATTAAAGCTTACCGGGGTACCGGCCAAGCCCATCTCATCCATTATCTTTTCCTTTACCTCAGGATCGGTGGTGTAGGCCCCGCAGGAGATTGCCCCGTTGTTCATGGCCATTTCCTTGGCCAACTCTATACTTTGGGCTGTGTCCCTGGTCTTGATGATCAGCACCACCGGGCCGAACAGCTCGCGGCTATAGCTTTCTTTTTCGGTGGCATCCACCTCGTAGATCACCGGTGTGCAGGTACGGGCATTCGTGAACATCGGGTTCTCAAAATCACAGCTGCTTAGCACCTCGCGGCCTTTTACCGAGGCGGCGCTCTTCACGCGCTCGGCCGTGGCAGGGTTCTGGATAGCGCCCAGGATGTGTGGGGCAGCTTTCGGGTTGTTAACCAAGGCAGTCACGGCCCCTGCTATTTTCTCCACCACTTGCTCATAAGGCACCATTTCGCCGGCCACCTTCAAGCCTGTTTCCGGCACGAAGAAGTTCTGTGGGGCCGTACACATCTGTCCAGAGTACAGCGTTACCGAAAAAGCCAGGTTCTGCACCACCTTGTCCAGGTCCTCCATAGAGTCCAGGATGATGGAGTTCACGCCTGTCTTCTCGGTGAAGGTGACTTTGCCCGGCAGGCTCTCCACGTAATTGCCGAACTCGGTGCCGCCGGTGTAGTCGATCAGCTTCACCTTCGGGTGCTCAGCCAAATCCTTCGTGATCAGGCGGTCATCCGCATCCACAGCCAGCTGGCAGATGTTCGGGTTCAGGCCATTCTGCTGCAGCACCTTCTGCACCTCAGCCACCACCATGGCAATTGGCAGCACGGCTTTCGGGTGTGGCTTCACGATAACCGGGTTGCCGGTCACCAGGCTGGCGAACATGCCCGGCACTGTGTTCCAGGTCGGGAAAGTAGAGCAGCCTATTACCAGCGCCACGCCTTTCGGCACCGCTTTCCAGGTTTTGCTCAGCTTGATGTTATACTTGCCCATTGGCTTTTCCCACTCCGTGCTTTCCGGAAAACGAGTCTGCTCCTCGTAACCGGAAGCAACTGCCTCCAGGGCGCGGTCGGCCGCGTGCGGGCCCGATGCCTGGAACGACATCAGGTACGCCTGGCCCGTCGTGTGCATGGTAGCGTAGGCAATCTCAAAGAAACGAGGCCGGATGTGCTCCAGTGCCTCCACAAGGATGGCGGCACGCTCTACCGGCTTTACCTTACGCCACTGGTGGAAGGCCTCCTCGGCGCGGCTCACCAGCGTCTCCGGCTCAAAGAAAGGATACTTAACGCCGAGCGGCTGCTGCTCATACGGCGACTCCTCCTGCCCTACCCAGTCCTGCTCTCCCTCCTGCAGCAGTTCGGTAAATTTATTGTTCAGGAAACTTTTATACTTCTCTCGGCCTTCTTTGTCTGCTGTTTCGCCATACACGTCCGGCGATGGGTTTTCGGGATAGTAAGCAAAGAACGTACGGTTGTGCAGGGCCTGCACGGCCTGCTGTAGTGTTTCTCGGTGTTTGTCCGCTAATTCCAGATTCATAGTTATTTTTTAATATTTAATAGCAAAATAGAAACAAAATATTGTAAATATCAGTTGAAGGAAATATACATAAAATAATCGGAAGCTCGGGCTCCTCCTTAATTTTTTTCTCATGGATATTTGTACTTTTGCGGTACCCTTCCATGGTTTGCTCCTATTCGGAAACAGGTATTTAACAGGACTTTTATAGAGCAGATGTTTACCCTCGTCATACTGCCAAAGCGCAGTTTAGTTTTCACCGTCCTTCTACTGCTGCTATACGTGCCGCTGCTGTACGGGCAGCGCCCTGCTTTGGACTTTGGCGCTAAAACCATTCCTTTCAGGGTGGTCTACAAGCTTAAGCCACAGCATGGCAGCCAGCTACGGAAAGCAGGTGCCGGGAGCATGGACCAGGCGCTACAGCACATTGGTGCGAAGCACGTGGGGCCCAAGTTCCCGCAGGTGGCCCCACCACAAGCCGCCGCTCTTGCCCGCAAGGCTGCCCCGGCGGTAGACCTCTCGCTCATATACGAATTACAATACGGCCCCGGCCATACGTTTGAGGAAGTACAAGCGGCGTTGATGGCCACCGGACAGGTTGCCTACGTAGAGCCCCTCTACATCCGGGAGCCCCTCCACCAGCCCAATGACCCGGCTGCCGACTCAACCAAAACCACCCAGTACTACCTGAAACAAATTCAGGCCTATGGCGGCTGGGCCGTAGAACAGGCCGACTCCAACATGGTGATCGGTATACTTGACACCGGCTTCCGGCTCACCCACAAAGACCTCGAAAGCAAGGTAAAGCGCAATTACCAGGACCCTATAGACGGCATCGACAACGACGGGGATGGCCTGGTAGATAACTTCTACGGATGGGACTTTGCCGACGGCGATAATAACGTGGCCGATGACTCTGCCTGGAAGGGGCACGGCACCGCAGTGGCTGGGGTGGCCGCCGGAGCCACAAACAATGGCATAGGCATAGCAGGCACTGGCTACAAGGCCATGTTTCTGCCGCTGAAGGTTTTTTCCTCCTATAACGGCGGCCCCTTCGGTGGCTACGAGGCCATCGTATACGCCGCTAACAGAGGATGCAAAGTGATCAATTTGTCGTGGGGCGGCACCGGCTACTCCAGGTTCGAGCAGGATGTGATCAATTATGCGGCGCTGGAAAAGGATGTGCTGATTGTTGCCTCCGGCGGCAATACGAATGCCTTCCTCGACTTCTACCCCGCCTCTTATGATAACGTGGTTTCGGTTGGGGGCTCCAATAACAAGGATATAAAGTATAAGGACCACACCTACAGCTATAACATCGACCTGATCTCGCCCAGCACGGGCATTTACAGCACCTCCGTGGCAGGAGACGAGAAGTATGGCTATGTGGGCGGCACCTCCTTCGCGGCGCCTACCGTGGCTGGCGGTGCAGCACTGGTACGGGCCCGCTTTCCGGAACTGAATGCCAGGCAGGTGGCCGAGCGCCTTAGGGCCAGCACCGACAACATTTACCAAATAGCGGAAAACCAGCCTTACCTGGAGATGCTGGGCACCGGCCGCTTTAACCTGAAGAAAGCACTGAGCATGGATAGGCTGAAATCAGTCCGCTGCCTTACGTTCACCCCTTCGCCGAACCAAGGCGTGGTTGCCGGAAACTCTGTTACCATAGATGCCAGCTTTATCAATTACCTCGCTCCTATGGATGGCCTGCAGGTGGAGCTTACCTCGCTGTCGCCGTACGTCACCGTAACACAGGGCAATGCGAACCTGGGCAACCTGGGCACAATGGCCACAGTGGCCACCGCACAGGCTTTTGTTATTAAGATAGCCGGTAACTCGCCAAGCAACCACAAAGTATACTTGCGCCTGGGCTACACGGATGGCGAATACAGCGCCTTTCAGCACTTTGCCCTGGTCATTAACCAAAACTTTGCCACCCTTACCGCCAACAACCTGCACCTGACGCTGAACAGTGAGGGAAACATCGGCTACAATGGCCTGAACATGAGCCAGGGAGTGGGCGTGAAGTATAAAGACAGTGGGTCACTGCTTTTTGAGGGCGGCCTTGTGCTCTCTGCTGATAGCGGCAAGGTGGCAGACAACCTGCACAATGCTTCGTGGCAAAACAGCCGTGGCTTTAAGCCGCTCATGCTTACCCGCTCCTTCTTTAACACAAAGCTGGCCGACCAGGAGCTCCGCAGCCTGATGGAGACCAACGTGGACGGGCACCCGGCAGTGGAGGTAAAAACCACAGCCTACGCCTGGTCTGACACCCCGAATCAGGATTTCGTGATTTTGGAATACCAGATCACTAACCGCTCGTCAGAAACCTTACCTTTCCTGCACGCCGGGCTCTTTGCCGACTGGGACATTGGCAACTATACTGAAAACAAGGCAGGCTGGGATGCGGAACTACAGCTTGGCTATGCCTATCACGCGTTTCAGCCGCTGCCCTACACGGGCCTGAAGCTACTTACTCCTGAGCATCAACCCATCTACCACGCCATAGATAACATTGGCAGCAACGACTCCACCGTTACCGTGGATGACGGCTTTTCAGCGGCGGAGAAGTATAAAGTAATCTCGAAGGGAGTAAGCCGTCAGCGGGCCGGTGGTAAACTGGGCAACAGCATCTCGCATATCCTGGGTGCCTCTACTCTAAACCTGGCGCCTGGCCAGACCAAGACCATCGCCATAGCAGTGCTTGCCGGCGACGACCTGGAGGCCTTGAAGCAGCATGCAGAGGCGGCGCAGCAAAGGTACAAGAACATAAAGTCAGGCCCGAGACCAGTGCCCATGGCTTTCCAGGGCTGCCTGGCAGAGCCCGTGGTAATCACCCCGACGGGGGGCAGCTACTTTAACTTTTACAGGGACCCCGAAGCCACGGAGCTGCTCGCGTCGGGCCCGAGCTATACCATCGGTACTGCCACTGGCGACCGCACCATCTATGCAGCCAATGCCGACTCTCTGTACCTGAGCCCACTGGCACCCATGGAAGTAAAGATTTTACCGGCCTCAGAGGCTGGCTTTAGTGGCGCCTCCAGCCAAGCACAGGTAGGTAAAGCCATCTTGTTTCAGGATAGGAGCACCCATGCTACTTCCTGGCATTGGGACTTCGGAGACGGGCAAGAGTCTGTAGAGCAAAACCCTGCCCACACGTATAAAAAGCCGGGGTCTTATACCGTTACGCTCACGGTTGCAAACACATTGGACTGTACCCGCAGCTCATACCAGCAGGTACTCGATGTCTATGATGTAGCCCTCACGCTGTACCCTAACCCTGCTACAGATAAGATAACCTTAAACCTGACCGCTCCGCTTACAGAGCAGGCACACGCCACCCCTGAGCTCCGGCTCACCGACATGGCAGGAAAAACCATGGCTGTCGTTCCGCTTACGGCCAGCAGCACCCACTTGCAGTATGACCTGAGCAACCTCCGGGCAGGCATCTATATCGCCCACATTACCTACCAGGGAGAAACATTCATAGAGCGCGTGCTGGTGAGGAGGTAAATCCGCTACCGGAAGTGAATCAGAAACTTCTCACCCCTAAAGTATAAATCTGTCGTTTTGGGCCAGGCGCTGACGCATAAAGTACAACAGCTTGCACTGAAGCCATATAAAAGTAGAAAAGGCCCCTCCATCTCTGGAGGGGCCTTTTCTACTTTTGTTTCCTTCAGCAATTAAGCATTCTGCTTCTGCTGCTGGCGGATCAGGTTTAGCGCCGAACCGGCTTTAAACCACTCAATCTGGCCTGCATTGTAGGTATGGTTAACCGTGAAGCTGTCCTGGCTGCCATCTTTGTGGTGCAGTACTACTTTCAGCGGCTTGCCTTCCTGGAAGTCCTCAAGACCTAGGATGTCGATAGTATCGGTTTCCTCAATCAGGTCGTAATCAGCTTTGTTGGCGAATGTAAGGCCCAACATACCCTGCTTCTTCAGGTTGGTTTCGTGGATACGCGCGAAAGACTTCACAAGCACGGCACGAACGCCCAGGTGGCGCGGCTCCATGGCAGCGTGCTCACGGGAAGAACCCTCGCCATAGTTCTCGTCGCCTACTACCACGGTACCGATACCGGCGGCTTTGTAGGTACGAGCAGTGGCAGGCACGGTGTCGTAGCCACGGGTCATGTCGTTGTACACGCTGTTTGCCTCGCCGTTAAAGGCGTTGATGGCACCGATCAGCATGTTGTTGGAGATATTGTCCAGGTGACCACGGTACTTCAACCATGGGCCAGCCATAGAGATGTGGTCCGTTGTACACTTACCTTGTGCCTTGATCAGGAGCTTCAGGCCTTTCAGGTCTGTGCCTTCCCATGGCTTAAAGCCCTCCAGCAGTTGCAGGCGGTCAGAGGCCGGGTCTACTACTACGTCTACGGAGCTTCCGTCTTCGGCAGGGGCTATGTAACCGGCATCCTCTACCGCAAAGCCTTGCGTTGGCAATTCAATACCTCTTGGCTCATCCAGTCTTACCTCCTGCCCGTCTCTGTTAGTCAGCGTATCAGTCAGCGGGTTAAACGTCAGGTCGCCGGCAATAGCGAAGGCCGTCACGATCTCCGGTGAGGCCACGAACGCGTGCGTGTTCGGGTTGCCGTCGTTACGCTTGGCAAAGTTACGGTTGAAAGAGGTGATGATGGAGTTCTTACGGGTTGGGTCATCGGTATGACGCGCCCACTGGCCGATGCACGGTCCGCAGGCGTTAGCCAGCACCACACCGCCCATCTGCGCGAAAGTATCCAACAGTCCATCGCGGGCAGTTGTGAAGCGAACCAGCTCAGAGCCTGGTGTGATCGTGAACTCAGACTTTGCTTCCAGGTTCTTCTCAATCGCCTGTGATGCGATAGATGCAGAACGTGTGATGTCCTCGTAAGATGAGTTGGTGCAAGAACCGATCAGACCTACCTCCAGTTTAGCTGGCCAGCCGTGCTCTTTCACGACAGCGGCAAACTGAGAAATTGGCCATGCCGCGTCTGGCGTGAACGGGCCGTTTACGTGCGGCTCCAGCGTAGACAGGTCGATCTCGATCAGTTGGTCGTAGAAGGCAGCCGGGTCAGCGTATACCTCATCATCGGCACGCAGGTGCTGCGCCACCTCGTCAGCCATCTGTACCACTTCCTCGCGGTTGGTGGCGTTCAGGTAAGCACGCATGCTGTTGTCGTAGGCAAACACAGAGGTAGTGGCTCCGATCTCTGCACCCATGTTACAGATCGTGCCTTTACCAGTACAAGACATAGACTCGGCACCTTCGCCAAAGTACTCCACAATAGCGCCTGTACCACCTTTTACAGTCAGGATACCGGCCACTTTCAGGATCACGTCTTTCGGGGAGGTCCAGCCGCTCATTTTACCGGTCAGCTTCACGCCGATCACTTTCGGGAACTTCAGTTCCCACGGCATGCCTGCCATTACGTCTACGGCATCAGCACCACCAACACCGATCGCTACCATACCCAGACCACCAGCGTTTGGCGTGTGCGAGTCCGTACCGATCATCATACCGCCCGGGAAGGCGTAGTTCTCCAGCACTACCTGGTGAATGATACCTGCACCTGGCTTCCAGAAGCCGATGCCGTACTTGTTAGATACGGAAGCAAGGAAGTCATAAACCTCTTTGTTCTCGTTGTAAGCGTCCTGCAAGTCTGAGTCAGCGCCCACGCGAGCCTGGATCAGGTGATCGCAGTGCACGGTAGAAGGCACCGCCACCGTTGGCTTGCCTGCCTGCATAAACTGAAGCAAGGCCATCTGTGCCGTGGCGTCCTGCATTGCTACCCTATCCGGCGCAAAGTCAACGTAAGACTTTCCGCGCTCAAAAGACTGCTGCGCCTTCCCATCGAACAGGTGCGCATACAGGATCTTTTCTGTCAGGGTAAGCGGACGCCCCACTGCCTGGCGGGCAGCTGCAATTCGCTCATCCATGCCGGCATACACCGCCTTGATCATTTCTAAATCAAATGCCATAGTTTTGCTATTGTTAGTGTTTTATACTCTTTTTTTAGAAGTTCACAAATGTACGAAAACTATATATCTCTAAAAACATTAGCTCCCATGAATATAGGTTGCTACATTAATATACCTGCAGAATTAGCGGGGTGAGGATTTTTCAATCATATCCCGTAGTTTTGCGTTCTGTTAAAGTCAATTTCGCCCATGAAACTTTCATATAATAATACCTATACCATCCCTTTTTTGTTTTTATCATTGCTCTTATCGCAGCTGATAATATCCTGTACTTCTATGACATCAACTGACAATACCATCCAGACCGGCAGCTGGCGCGTGGCCCTGCAGCACGCCGAGGGGAAAGAGATTCCCTTTATCATGGAGGCTGAAGAACAAAACGGCAAAACAGTGCTCTACCTGGTAAACGGCGAGGAGCGCATACTGGTAGATGAGATTGAACCGCAAGGTGACTCTGTTAGAATCGGCCTGCACATCTTCGACGCAGACTTGATTGCCAAGGTGGAGGGAGACAAGATGACGGGCCGCTTCGTGAAAAACGATACGCAGGAGCCCTATTCGGTGCCTTTTACAGCCGAGCGTGGCAAGGAAAACCGCTTTGAGGCCAGCCCTGCCCCTGCCTCCTTTAATTTCGGCGGCAAATGGGAAGTGGTGTTCACCCCGCGTGACGGCAGTCCCTACAAGGCCATCGGCGAGTTTGAGCAGGATGGCAACTATGCTACCGGCACCTTTATGACCGAGACAGGCGACTACCGTTACCTGGAGGGACAGGTGGCCGGTAACGAGCTGAAGCTCTCAACGTTCGACGGTAACCACGCCTACCTGTTCACGGCCACGCCAGGCAACGACAGCACCCTGACCGGCCACTTCTACGCCGGTATGAAGGGCTATGAGAACTGGACGGCCAAGCGCAACCCGGAGGCCGAACTGGCCAGCGCCGACACGCTCACGTACCTGAAGCCGGGCTACGAGACGCTGTCGTTCACGTTCCCTAACCTGGATGGCGAGCAGGTGTCGCTTTCGGATGACAAGTATAAAGGCAAGGTGGTGCTGGTGCAGCTGCTGGGCTCCTGGTGCCCGAATTGTATGGACGAGACAAACTTTCTGGCGCCCTACTACGACAAGAATAAAGACCGCGGCCTGGAGATCATCGGCCTTGGCTTTGAGCGCAGCCCGGAGTTTGACAAGGCCGCTGCCCGCCTGCAGAAAATGCAGAAGCGCCTGAACGTGAACTACGACCTGCTGGTGGCCGGAACCTCTGACAAAGAGGCAGCCGCCAAAGCGCTGCCGGCGCTGAACCACGTGCTTTCCTTCCCGACCACCATCTTTATCGGCCGCGACGGCAAAGTGCGCAAGATCCACACTGGCTTCTCTGGCCCGGGCACTGGTAAGTATTACGAGGAGTGGGTGGCAGACTTTAACAAGACGATGGAAGAGCTGCTGGCAGAGAAATAAGACCATTCTAGCCAGCCTTAAAGTATAAAGGCCGCTGTTTCAGATGAAGCAGCGGCCTTTTTTGCGTTAAACAAAATCCTCTCTTACACCAAAGCTACACTCGCCACGGCTTCCGTAGCCTGATGATGCGAAATGCCCCTCCCAGCGCCGCCGGTTCGTTCAACTCCTGCCGCAGCGAAGTATGGCTGATAATGCTGCCTATACTTCTGTTGATGTCTGAAAAGAGCGTGCTGGTGAACTGGTTAAGCAGGCGACGCAGCGGCGAAGGCGTTTGATGATCGGGCAGGAACTTGTCGAACACCATCACTGTGCCGCCTGGTTTCAGTACCCGCTCCACCTCTTTTATACATGCTGTGGGGTTCGGAATTACGGCAAGTATCAGGTGCAGGATAACCGCATCAAAAGAAGCATCGGCAAAACTGAGTTGCTGCCCGTTCATCACCTGCGCCTGTACAGGTATGTGCAGCTCCTCTGCGCGCTGCTTAAGCTTTGTGATCATACCAGGTGTGATATCGATGGCCGTGAGGTTTGTGTAGCCCTGCAGGTAAGGCAGGTCGAGGCCCGTGCCGGCACCAAGTATAAGTATGGCATCATTAGGTTTTGCCCCCAGCAGCTGCACGGAGCGTCTTCTATACTTGCGGAAGATACGATCAGCAATAAAATCATAGATGGGCAGGTACAAGGTATACCGCAGGCGGTTCCAGGCGTTGGTGTTCAGGCTCATTTTTCATAGGTTATTTTGCGTGCACAAAGCTACCTATACTGCTATACTAGCTGTTACAAAATTTTGGTTTGTATTTACAGAAGTATAAGGTTAAGGCGATAACCTCGCAGTGTGCGAAGGTTCAGCGAGTGTCTTGTCTGAATCAGGATTTACAGGATTCTAGGATGAGCAGGATTATCCGCTGCATCGGGTCCAACCACAACTTCTGCCGCAAGCATCCGCTTATGCCTCTTAGGCCGAAAGCGTTTCATGGCAGCAGCACAAGCGGACGCTTGCGCCAGAAGGTTTAGGCCATCACACGGCTAGGTCTCGCCCTGCCCCTACAAAGCGCACCAACAATTTAACAACCAACAATCAGCAATTTACTTCTCCCGCTCTATGGTATAGGCGATGAGTTGCTCCAGGGAGCGGCGGGAAGGGGTGTCGGGGAAGGTATGAAGAATATCCAGCGCCTCGGCATGGTAGCGGTTCATCACCTCAACGGTATACTGTATGCCACCGGACTGCTTTACAAAATCTATTACCTGCTGCACCCGCTTGTTGTCGCCGTTGTTGTTTTTCACGTTGTAGATCACGCGGCGCTTGGTAAGCCAATCTGCCTCGCGCAGGGCGTGGATCAGCGGCAGGGTCATCTTCTTTTCCTTGATGTCGATACCTACCGGCTTGCCGATCTCGGCCGTGCCATAGTCAAATAGGTCGTCCTTTATCTGGAAGGCGATGCCCACTTTCTCCCCGAACAAGCGCGCTTTCTCCACCTCCTCCTTGCAGGCACCGGAGGAAGCGGCTCCCACGGCACAGCACGAGGCAATCAAAGAGGCTGTTTTCTGGCGGATGATGTCAAAGTATACTTCCTCGGTGATGTCGAGGCGGCGGGCTTTCTCTATCTGCAGCAGCTCCCCCTCGCTCATCTCCTTCACCGCGTTCGATACGATCTTGAGCAGCTCGTAGTCATCGTTCTGCAGCGAGAGCAGCAAGCCTTTGGAGAGCAGGTAATCTCCTACTAATACGGCGATCTTGTTTTTCCAGAGGGCATTTACCGAGAAGAAACCGCGGCGGTAATTGGCGTCGTCCACCACGTCGTCATGCACCAGCGTGGCCGTGTGCAGCAGCTCAATCAGGGCGGCGCCGCGGTAGGTGGCATCGGTTATACTTTCATCAAAAAGCTTAGCCGTGAAGAACACGAACATAGGCCGCATCTGCTTTCCCTTGCGCTTCACGATGTAGCTCATGATCCGGTCCAGAAGTAAAACCCGGGTCTTCATGGAAGCCCTGAACTTCTTCTCGAACTGCTGCATCTCCGACGCGATGGGCGCCTGTATTTCGTTTAGACTTATGCTCATGTGTTAAGTCCGCAATATTACGGTCTCCGGCAGTGCTTTCCAAACCTGGGCTGGCAAAACAGCATTTAATTGTATTAATTGTTAAATTGCTGAATGGTTAAATTGTTACAAAGGATGTTGCTCTTGCTCCCTCTCCTTCGTAAACCGAACAATCAACCATGTAACAATTTAGCCATTCAACCCATAAGCAGATGAAAGTCGATTTTGTAGTATACCCCGAACATGGCCGCCCTTTTACGGCTGATGCCACTTATTGGCCCGACAGCACCCCGAAGCCGATCGTGATTTTTGCCCACGGTTTTAAAGGCTTCAAAGACTGGGGACATTTTAACCTGCTGGCCACCTACTTTGCTCAGCAAGGCTTTGTGTTCATCAAATTTAACTTTGCCTACAACGGCACTACCCCGGACAACTACTCCGACATGCACGATATGGAGGCATTCGGGCAAAACAACTTTAGCCTGGAGCTGGATGACATGCAGGCGCTAATTGATTTGCTGCACTCCGACAACCCGCCCCTTGAGGCGGCCGAACTGGACCTGAGCCGCATTTACCTGATCGGCCACAGCCGTGGCGGTGGCGCCGTGATCCTGAAAGCCGCTGAGGAGCCACGCGTGAAAGCCGTAGCCACCTGGGCTGCCGTAAACCGCTACGACAACCGCTGGAGCGACCTGCAGATGGAGCAATGGAAACAGGAGGGCGTGCAGTATGTGCAAAATGCCCGCACCGGCATGCAGATGCCACTGTACTACCAGATAGTAGAGGATTTTGTTGAAAATAAATACCGGCTAGACATCCCTACGGTGGTAAAGCGCATGCAGCAGCCCCTGCTTTTGCTGCACGGCGAGCAGGACGAAACCCTGCCCACCCAGATGGCGCACGACCTGCAAAGCTGGAAACCCGACGCCGAGCTGCACCTGCTTCCTGAAACGGATCACTCCTTTGGAGGAAAGCACCCTTACGAGCAAGAGGAGCTTCCGGAGGCGGCCCGAAAGGCAGCTGACCTAAGCATAGATTTTTTCCGCCGCCATGCCTAAGGTGTACTTGCTATTGGGTGGCAACTTAGGCGACCGCACTTTATACTTAGAGCAGGCCCGCGAAAGTATAAACCGGCAGGTAGGACGCACCACGCGTTGTTCCAAACTTTACGAAACAGCCGCCTGGGGTAAAACCGATCAGCCCAACTTCCTGAACCAGGTACTGGAGGTACAGACGGAGCTTACGCCGGAAGAGGTGCTGCAAAGGATAAACGACATTGAGCAGGAGCTTGGGCGGGTGCGGCAGGAACATTGGGGTGCCCGCGTCATCGACATCGACATCCTTTTCTACGACGACCTGGTGCAGCAGACGCAGCGCCTAACCATTCCGCACCCGCAGCTGCACCTGCGCCGGTTTACTTTGTTGCCGCTGGCTGAGTTGGCACCTGAGCTAGAGCACCCAGTGCTAGGCAAAAGCATAGCACGGCTGCTGCAGGAGTGCCCGGATGAGTTAGAAGTGTGGGAGTTTAAAGACGAAACAAAATAATTTACCCCGTACATTGTGCAGATAAACCGAATAGACTTCGGTTTATACTCTAGTTAGCCAAAACTTGAATCATGAAACTCCCTATAACTGATAAAAAGAAGAAGACCCTTTATGGAATAATCAATGCTTCTATTTTAAGCTTTGCAATTTTATGGGTTATCATATTTGTCTTGCTGTTCATTAATATTGAGATAGCAAGTAGAGCAACTGCATATCTCATGCTCTTAAGCGTACTGCCACTATTTTCAGGACTCGTAAGCTTGGCAGTATTAGCATTATCCGGAAGTAGGTTAGTTGAGTTCAACGAACACGGGGAAATTAGCCTGACGCTAAACCTAAGTGAAGAAGACTACAAGAGCCAGAAGTTTGACAGCATCGGCCACTCAGGAAACTTTATAGCTGTTCATGAATTTGGTGCCGAGTATGAAATCTCATCAACTCAAGCTAAAAATCTTCTGTTGCAGGAAGATCAAGTGAATTGGCAAATAAGGTTACAGGAAAGAAAAACCAAGGTACTTATAGAATCGCCAAAAGAAGTGTTTAATTCAGCAATGGGTATGCTATGGGCGGCTTCTTAAGAAGAAAAGCGTTGGCTAACCCTGCACAGGCTCCATCCTCGGCTACGCCTCGTTCGCAGCCTGTACTAAGCTGTTGAGTATAATTTGACACATGAAAGCTAAAATAGGCATAACCATCATTGTACTGGCATTTATTGTGTCATGGAATCCTTACTGGATGGTTTTTGCTGTGCCAGCATTCCTTGTAGGTGTTATAGCTCTTTGGCTTGGCAAGAAGAAACTTAGTGCTAAACTTGTTTGGACGCTTGTTCCAGTTGTGCTTTGGTATCCAGGGTTCATGCTCTTTATGTATCTTTCAATGACTATAGGGCAAGCAACGGCACAGAAGCTTGATTTCATTTTTCCAGCAGATTTCAAAGGGACAGCAGTAGTAATCAATAGCATGCCATGTGGTGAGCCTGTGAAAAAAGTAAGTGGTCGTGAAGTGCTGAATATACCAGACAATGGCATTCTTTTATATCAGGGTACAATAGAATCAGGATACGTTGACCATAGGTATTTTAGGAAAGATAATGCAGGGCAGTTGAATGAAATCAGAAGCCTTGAGAACTATATGTTCTGGAATGACCAAGAAAATCCACCACCAACCGATATGGTTGGCGTCTTCTCGGGTGGCATGGGTAGTACTGTTTCAAACGATCCAGAATCACTAAAATATGAATGGATGAGCCTGGTTGTAAGCTCAAAGGATAGTTTAGAAAACTTTGAAGATTTTGGTTATAGCAATCACTTGAGTGAAAAAGCTGAAGCTCTTGTTAGACAGTGTACGAAAAAATAATTTACCCAACACAGTACCGCCTTTATGATCGGCTACACAAACATGTTAACAAAAACTAAACTACGCTCAGGCAGATAGGGCATTTAACAAGTTTCAAAACATCATAAGCAGATCCATGTCAAAAAGTAACGAGAGGGAGTTAACTGCAGCGCAGTGCGAAGAACTCCTGAATGCATTGAAAAAGCGTTTTGATAAAAACATGCACCGCCATAAAAGCCTTGAATGGGCAAACGTACAGGCAAAGCTGGAGGTAAACTTGGAAAAGCTGTGGTCGCTGCACGAAATGGAAAGAACCGGCGGTGAACCGGACGTTATAGGCTATGATGAAAAGACTGGCGAGTACATTTTCTATGATTGCGCGGATGAAAGCCCTAAAGGACGCAGAAGCGTTTGCTACGACCGCGAAGGGCAGGAATCCAGGAAAGAGCATAAGCCGGAGTACAACGCTGTTGACATGGCTGCTGCCATGGGCATTGAGCTGTTAACAGAAGAGCAGTATCGGGAGCTGCAGAAGCTAGGTGACTTCGATACCAAAACATCGAGCTGGGTGAAAACGCCTGTCGAAATCAGGAAACATGGCGGCGCCCTTTTCTGTGATCGCCGCTACAATCATGTCTTCTTGTATCATAACGGTGCCCAATCATACTATGCCGCCAGAGCGTTTCGCGGTTCGCTCAAAGTCTAACCGCTTGCCTTTATACCGGGATCATTAGAGAAGAAACATAGCTGAAGGTTTGCGGAAGCATCACCAAGGCTGATGTACCTTTCCACCATCCATTAAATGCCACAAGAGCATGCCTAACAAAAACACCGTTGAAGTAGAGGTAACCTGTACTTATGCCAGCCCGCCTGAGCAAGTATACGGTGCCTGGCTGAACGCACAAATGGCCCGCCAGTGGTTCGCGCCTGGCCTTGGGGAGACGGAGCCGGTACAGTTAGACGCCAAGGTAGGAGGCAAATTCCGAATTGTGCAGGTGCGGGATGGGCAAGCGGTTGGCCACCATGGAAAGTACCTGGCGCTGGACCAGCCACACTACCTCTCTTTTACCTGGGCAATGGATGACATGGAAGAAGAGGATACAGTCCGCATCTACATAAAACCTGCGGGCAGCGGCTCAGCGGTCAGGCTGGTGCACGAGATGGATGAGGCCTGGAAAGCGTATGCCGACAGAACCCGTGAGGCCTGGTTGGCTATGATGCAGCATATGGATAAATTGATCAGCCGTAACAGCATAGGAAGTTCATTTGCAACCTTCGAAACCGAGCGTCTCATCATCAGACCTACATCCTGTGAAGACGCTCCGTTTATACTGGAACTCCTGAACACGCCGCAGTGGCTGCAGTACATTGGCGATCGGAACGTGAAATCTGTTAAAGCGGCAGAAGAATACATCAGCAGCAGAATGTTACCCCAGTTGAAAAGGCTGGGGTATGGTAATTACACGGTGATCCGCAAAGCAGATGGCGCCAAACTGGGCACCTGCGGCCTCTACGACCGCGAAGGCCTGACCGGCATCGACATTGGCTTTGCCTTCCTGCCGCAACACGAGAAGCAGGGCTACGCATTTGAGGCTGCCTGTAAATTAAAGGATGCTGCTTTCGAGCATTTCGGATTAAAGCACCTCTGCGCGATCACCACAAAAGATAACCAGGCAAGCCAGAAGCTGCTGGAAAAGCTGGGGCTCAGGTACAGCGGCCTGGTTCAGCTTCCGAACGATGCAGAGCAGCTGTTGCTTTATGAGCTTCTGGTTGAGTAAATTTCCCGCATAGTCGCCTCTGCCGAAAGCATACGCTTACGCGCCTTGGCACAGGCCAAACCAACACAACACGAAAAAGCGATGAACAACCCCTACCTGACACGCATTGCCTCCACTGGCCTGCTTATTATCCTTTTCCTCTTCGTGCTTTTTCACCTGCTTATTTTAACAGGAGTAGTTCCTTTCGATGCAGTCTGGGGCGGGAGGCTAAAGGATCGGGAACAAATGCTGGCGTTCGAGAGTGTCTCTATTCTGATGAACCTGGTAATGCTTGCTGTGGTAAGTACACATGCCGGTGTCCTGAGAGTAAACATCAACCGTAGGCTGGTGAAGGCACTTCTGTGGGGAATGTTTCTCCTTTTTCTTCTGAACACGATAGGCAACGCTTTCTCCACCAACGAACTGGAAAAGGGCATTTTTACTCCACTGACGCTACTAATGGCTTTTTTTAGCCTGGTATTGGCCAGGAGCAAAGGGGAAGCAAGCACATCGGCAAACATGAAAGAGTAACTTCTTCCCGGCAGGGCGAACTATATGGCGCGCTCTTCCTCCGTCCGTAGTTCCTGCACAGGCGCGCTGCTAGCTCTGCCCGCCAGCACGAAGTACACCGCTGGCAGCATCAGTGCTGTAATGGCTAAGCCTACGTAATCATAGAGCGGCCCCTCCTGCACGTTTTCGAGCTGCCAAACGCCGGTCCCGCCAAAGCCGTACATCACCCTATACATCACATTGCCGCCCCAATGCAACCCTAAAGACATCCAGATAGCACCTGTTTTTAGCACCGTATAGGCAAAAGAAACGCCTAGCAGCGCAGAGAATACCATGTTTAGCGGATCAAACCCTCCGTTCCAGCCATCATCCAAAGCATAGAGCACGGTTGCCACAAACACGTACCAGGCCAGCAGCTGGCGCCTACGGAAAAAGGCAAACCAGTAGCCGCGAATGGTGATGTCGTTGAGGATGGAGGAGAAAAACATGGCCAGCAGCGCCTGCCCCAGCATCGGAAGTATAAAGGATGGCTCCATGAGCCCCGCCACCTCAAACTTGCCCAACTCATAAAAAGCCAGGTACTTTAGCGCGTAAACGCAAAAACCAATCAAAAAGCCCACCGCCAGGTTTGGCAGCCAGCCCTTATGCCGCTCCATGCCCAGCGACCTGAGCCCCTGCAGCTGCAGCACAAACCTGCTTATCAGAAAAGCCACTACAAAGAAGCCTGCCCAGTAGGCAAACCACACCGGCACATTGCCAGCATCAAAAAAGCGGGGAACAAGGACTACATAAAGGCTCAGCAGCACAAAGCCCAGTAGCCAAAGCGCGAGAGGAGTCTTCTTTTCCATAGTGTTAGGTGGAGGTGCAGGAGCAAATGTAGCTATTTATACTTTACAGTCAAGCGGTTAGGGGCTTCACAGATCCGCTATCCTCTGTAAAGTATAAACGCCCTCTCCGGCAGCAAGCCAGAGAGGGCGTTTATACTTTATACTTTGCGATACTGCCTATTCGGCAGAGCTCACTTCGGCTGTGCGCTCAATCTTCTTCACCAGCCCCTGCAGCACTTTGCCTGGGCCGCACTCTACAAAGTGCGTGGCACCGTCGGCTACCATCTGCTGCACCGACTGTGTCCAGCGTACCGGGGCCGTCAGCTGGCTGATCAGGTTCTGCTTGATCTCCTGCGGATCGGTGTGCGGTTTGGCGTCCACGTTCTGGTAAATCGGGCAAATGCCTTTTGAGAACGTCGTTTCTTCAATAGCCCTGGCTAGCTCCTCCTCAGCCGGCTTCATCAGCGGTGAGTGAAAGGCACCTCCCACCGGCAGCGGCAGGGCACGCTTGGCACCGGCCTCCTTCATTTTCTCGCAGGCTATTTCGATGCCTTTGTTGGACCCGGAGATCACCAATTGGCCTGGGCAGTTATAGTTGGCAGCTACTACCACCTCACCCTCCACGGAGGCACATACTTCCTCCACCTTCGCGTCCTCCAGGCCAAGTATGGCGGCCATGGTAGACGGGTTGGCCTCACAGGCAGCCTGCATGGCCATGGCTCTTTTGTACACCAGCCGAAGGCCGTCCTCAAAGCTCAGCACCTTGCTGGCCACCAAAGCCGAAAACTCACCCAGAGAGTGGCCTGCCACCATGTCCGGGGCGAAGTCTTTGGCTACGGCTGCCTGCGCCACAGAGTGCAGGAAAATAGCCGGTTGCGTTACCCTTGTCTGCTTCAGCTCCTCGTCGGTGCCGCTAAACATAATCTCGGTGATGTTGAAACTAAGGATCTCGTTTGCCTTGTCGAACAGCTGCTTTGCTTCTTCGTGCTGCTCATACAGGTCTTTGCCCATCCCTACAAACTGAGAACCCTGTCCCGGGAAAACGTATGCTTTCATTCGTTGCTCGTTATTAGTTATTCGTTATTCGATTCTTCCTTTTGATAGTTGATTTGCTGCATTGTTAAATGGCTAAACTGTTGAAGGGATGTTTTGCTAGGTACAAATCTATAGTTGCCAGTTCTATACTTCCCCGGAATCAACCATGCAACAAAACAGCAACTGAACAATTTAACCTACAAACCTTGCCCGCTGCTCGGGGCTAGGCAACATGCAGGCTTCGGTGCGCCCAGCTATGCGGTAGCGGTTTTTGGCCACCAACCGGTACACAAAATTGCGGAAAGATAACGGAATAATGCGAAAAACAGCAAGTATGGACAGTGGAAAGTCCAGATGGCCCGCGATGCGCAGGGCCGCCTCAGACTCGGTGTAGAGCCTGCCGTTCTCATAGAAAAGCATGGAATCAGGTAAAGGCGCCGGAATTTCTGCTTGGGGCACCAACTTCTCCAACACCCCCGATTGCAGGGCAGCAAAGTATAAGGTATGACGCGAGTTATATTTTAAAGCAATCTGCACGCTGCCTTGGCAAAAGCCGCAGGTGCCGTCGTAAAACACAACGGGTTTATCCTGCAGCTCTTCCATGTCTGGCACCTTCTTCATTAACGCACAATCTCTACCCACCCTTTGTAGGTGGCCCGGGCCTTGGCCGGGTCTAAGGTGTAAAACTCAACTTCTGCCTCGTAGTAATAGGTGCCGTCGGTCAGGCGGTTACCGTCATTGTCCACACCTGGCCAGTTGATATAGCGGCCTTCGCCTTCGGTAACCTTACCGCTATCATATACCTGCACACCCCAGCGGTTAAACACTTTAAAGCGCATGCTCCTGATAAAGGCCCTTACCTTCGGTCGGAACACATCGTTCAGGTTATCCCCGTTTGGCGTGATGATGTTCGGCAGAATGAAAGTGATACAGTTATCGTTGCACACCTCGTTGCTGAACGCACTCTCACGGCCATCCACGTCAGTGGCAGTTACCACGTAGCAACCCGCAAATGATTGCAGCCCGCTGTGCGTATACGTGGTTTCGGTCGTGGTATCGAGGGGCGTGTACTCCGCCTCTAGCGTTGGCTTAAAGTATACGGTATAGTAGGCAATCTCATCCGTGCAATCGCCGGTAATATTGGGGACCCAGTTTAGCACGTTCTGGTAAGGCGGTTCTGCTGGGTTCTGCGCAAACACGTTACAGTCGAGCTGCTCTATGCTTAGCTCAGGCGGGCAGATGAGTTTGGGCAAGGTGACGCATACCTGCTGGCTGTTGTTGAGCAAAGGTTCCGGCAGCCCCTCTATTCCATAGGTACCGGCCGTTTGTACATAGTAGCAGTACTCCTGCCCGCGTACCAGTTCCTCCCCATTAAATGTGCCGGCGTCCGTGTAGGAGCCACCCGTGGCCGTGGCAGATACGCTATCGATCAGGGCAAACTGACCACCCGCAGCACGCCTGTAGATATAGTGCTGCAGCACCTCATTGTTCCAGGGCACATCGTAGGTCCAGCTTAGCCCCACTTCTTTTATCTCGCCCTCCGATGGCTGCGCCTCCAAGTATACACTGGAAGCCTCGGCACTATCGCGTAGGGAGGTGGGCTGGCCACCCGGCTGCGGTGTCTGGTAAAACTCCAGGCGGTAGCGGTAGGCATTCTCTACTGTGTTGAGGCGGGTATCTACAAACGTTGTGTCGGCCATGTTGCGGGTGCGCTTCACTTCGGTAAAGCCTGCTCCGGCCTCCATGCCCACTTTGCGGTACAGCCTGTACTCCAGCGGCGGGGTCAGTTTCTCCACCTCCATAGGGCGGGTCCACTTCACGGTAATCTCACCGTTTGTCTGGTCAGTCTCGTCAACAGTTACATTGGTCAGGTATGGAATATCCTGGTCTATCACCACGCAGGTCTCCAAAGAGGCAAGGCTCTCGCCAAAGCCGGTGCGGGGGAAGGTGGCGTAGATGATGTAGCAATACTCCACTCCGGCCTTCAGGCCAGCGCCATTGTTGTTATCAAAGAAAGTCACCTGGCCCGCATCCACCTCGCCAATCAGCACATAACCCGTAGAGGCGGGTACGCCGGTCTGGCACTCATCCGGCACAAAATTGCTTGGCCCCTCGCGCCTGTAGATACGGATTTTGTCTGCATTCTCGCAGACGTAAGGGTCCCAGGTAAGGGTCACGTTGCGGTCTGCGCTCGCGGCATCCAGGTTCTCCGGCGCCGGCCCGATCACCGTGATGTTCCAGGGCTGCAGGTCGGCCAGTCGCTCATCCCCGTTTGGCCTCACGTCCTCGGCGCGGAACACGACCTGGTAAGGAGCTCTGCGAACATCTTCGCATGTGGTACTCCAGACAAACACGCCTGTGGCAGAGCCCGGCCTGTTGGTTGTCTGCTGAAAAGTGGCCGGAGGCACGATACCGCTACCAGCCACCGTCAGGTTGATCAGGTCCCCGTCAGGGTCGGTGGCCTTCACGATGCCGCGCAAGGTGGTGCCTGCCACCACGCAGGTGTCTTTAGGCTCAAGCACTGGTGGGCGGTTTTCGTTCTCCTCCACGTTAATGCGCATGTCGCGCACTACTTCGCCAATTTTCACGGCTCCTCCATTAGGGCCGCGCCGCCACTCCTCCACTACAAAGGCGATGTTATACCTGCCGGCCAGGCAGGGGGCATCCCAGGTCAGTTGGCCCGTGTATACATCCAACCTAAAAAAGGCAGGACCGCTGTCATCCGATGTACGGCAGTTGGCCACCTGGTCAGGGTTGCGGTAGCCCGGCACCACGGCAATGTCCCCGCTCGGCTGCTCGTAACGTGGCGCGATCAGCTTAAAGGCAAGGCTATCACCATCGGCGTCATAAGCGCCGGGGTTGTGCACGAACTTGCGGAACATGGCCGCGTCATCAATAGGCGCCACCGTAAGCACCGGGGTAGAGTTAAAGCCGCGCAGGGCGTTTATGTCGATGGTTGTGGAGATAAAAAAGGAGCGCTGGTCAGATGGGGGCGCCATGTTGAGAATGTTGTTGTCCCTGTTCTGCCCAATCCAATAGGTCGTGTAGGTGCCGTCTGAGGGATAAGTATACTCCCACTCGAACACTTCCCGGTCTGTCTCAGAGTTGATGGGGGTAACCGATTTCCGCGGTACTATTATCGTGGAGTTTCCAACACCTGTATAAATAACCACTTCCGGGTCCTCAGCCTGCGAGAAGTGGTTGGTGTAGATAATCATGGTAAAGAAAAAGCGGCGGGGGTTAGGGTTCGGAGTCGTGTCCCGCTTGGCAGTAATATCCCCTGCTCTAATATGAGTAGCCTGTACTTCCGAGAAAGTACCCAACAGCAACAAAATCAACACCCACAACAGACTACCATGCAGCAGATACTTCAGGCGTATAAGGTTTGGCATAGATCAATTGGGTTAGGCAGTAAATATAGTATAATCTTAAACTTACTTTATACTAAAATGTTGTCTTTATAGACAAGTTGAGGGGGAAAAAAGATGTAGACTATTAAAATTACGGGGAGCAATTTAGATTGATTCAAAATATTGTATAGAAATTGTTTTCTAAGCGCCCTCCGTGTACCTTTGAGCGGTAAAAAACTATCGCTTATTTCACTTAAAAACCTATAACAAACACAGATGAATTGGTTTACTAAAACGTTTTCCGGTACTGTCGGGCGGAAGATCGTAATGTCAGTTACGGGCCTCTTTCTTTGCTCTTTTCTGGTAGTGCACCTGATCGGAAACCTGCAGTTGTTCCGAAATGACGGAGGAGAAGCCTTCAACCTCTACTCTGACTTTATGGCGCACAACGGCATCATCCGCGTGATGGAGATAGTGCTGGTACTGGGCTTTCTGTTCCACATTTACGATGCGCTCGTGCTCACGCGCCGCAACAAGGCAGCCCGCCCTGTAGATTACGCCAACAACCATCCGGAGGAAAACAGCACCTGGTCTTCCCGCAACATGGGCCTGCTTGGCACGGTGATCCTGGTGTTCCTGATCATTCACCTCTGGAATTTCTTCGTGCCGGCCCGTTTTGGCGGCCTGGAGGGTGTGGTGATTGAAGATGTGGAGTATGATAACCTGTACCTGAAGGTTGTGCAATCCTTCCAGATCTGGTGGTATGTGCTGATCTACGTGATCTCCATGGTTGCCCTTGCTTATCACCTGATCCACGGGTTCCAGAGTGCCTTCCAAACACTTGGCCTGGACCATAAGAAGTACACGCCATTCATCCAGAAGTTTGGTGTCGCTTTCTCTGTGCTGGTGTGCCTGGGCTTTGCCGCTATCCCACTGTATTTCTTCTTCTTTGTGTAAAAAAAGCTTTCTATAGTTGCTATGATATTAGATTCTAAAATTCCGGGAGGCCCATTGGCTGAGAAGTGGGATAAACATAAATTTGATGTAAAGCTGGTTAACCCGGCTAATAAGCGTAAATACGACATTATTGTGGTAGGTACGGGCCTTGCCGGTGCCTCCGCCGCTGCGACCTTCGGCGAGCTTGGCTATAACGTGAAAGCGTTCTGCTTCCAGGATACGCCACGCCGTGCCCACTCTATCGCAGCGCAGGGTGGTATCAACGCCGCTAAGAACTATCAGAACGACGGCGACTCTGTTTTCCGCCTGTTCTACGACACTATCAAAGGGGGAGACTACCGCGCCCGTGAGGCAAACGTGTACCGCCTCGCGCAGGTGTCTGTCAACATCATCGACCAGTGCGTGGCACAGGGTGTACCTTTTGCCCGTGATTACGGCGGGCTGCTGGCCAACCGTTCCTTCGGTGGTGCTCAGGTATCCCGTACCTTCTACGCCCGTGGCCAAACCGGACAGCAGCTGCTGCTGGGAGCTTACTCTGCCCTGAACCGCCAGATCGCTTACGGTAAAGTGAAAATGTACCCGCGCACCGAGATGCTGGACCTGGTAATGGTGGATGGTAAAGCACGTGGTATCGTCGTTCGTAACCTGATCACAGGCAAGATCGAGTCTCACAGCGCTCACGCGGTAGTATTGGCAACAGGTGGCTACGGCAACGTGTTCTTCCTATCTACTAACGCGATGGGCTCTAACGCCACCGCCGCCTGGAGAGCCTACAAGAAAGGTGCCTTGTTCGCTAACCCTTGCTATACTCAGATTCACCCGACCTGTATCCCGGTTTCCGGAGGTTACCAGTCTAAGCTGACGCTGATGTCAGAGTCGCTGCGTAACGACGGGCGTGTGTGGGTGCCCAAGACAAAAGAGATCGCCGAGAGACTCAGAAGAGGCGAAATCACGGTGAACGACATTGCCGAAGCTGACCGCGACTACTACCTGGAGCGCAAATACCCTGCCTTCGGTAACCTGGTACCGCGCGACGTGGCTTCCCGTAACGCCAAGCTGGTGTGCGACGAGGGCCGCGGTGTGGGTGCTTCCGGGCTTGCGGTATACCTGGATTTTGCCGACGCTATCAAGCGCGACGGGCAGCCTGCCATTGCAGCCAAATATGGTAACCTCTTCGAGATGTATGAGAAAATCACCGACGAGAACCCGTACGAAAGACCAATGCGCATCTATCCGGCTGTACACTACACCATGGGTGGCCTGTGGGTTGACTACAACCTGATGACAAACATCCCTGGATTGTATGCTGCCGGTGAGGCCAACTTCTCTGACCACGGTGCCAACCGCCTAGGTGCCTCTGCCCTTATGCAAGGCCTGGCCGACGGTTACTTTGTGCTGCCATACACCATTGGCGACTACCTGGCTAAAATGCCTTATGATAAAGTTCCTGTGGATCACCCGGCCTTCAAAGAGGCTGAACAAAGTGTGATAGACACTAATAACAAGCTTCTATCGATAAAAGGTACCCGCACGGTAGACGATTTCCACAAGCAACTGGGCAACATCATGTGGGAGTACTGCGGTATGGCCCGTAATGCGGAAGGCCTTCAGTTCGCGAAGCAGGAAATCCGTAAGCTGCGTGAAGAGTTCTGGCGCGATGTGAAGGTTGTTGGTGTAAACGAAGAGCTGAACATAACGCTAGAAAAAGCCAACCGCGTGGCAGACTTCCTGGAACTGGGAGAGCTGATGGTGGAAGACGCCCTGCACAGAAACGAATCTTGCGGTGGCCACTTCCGTGAAGAGTACCAGACACCGGAGAACGAGGCCCTGCGTGACGACGAGAACTTTGCTTATGTAGCCGCCTGGGAATTTGCAGGCGTGGGCAACGACCCGGTGCTGCACAAAGAAGAGCTCAAGTTCGAGAACGTGAAGCTGACGCAGCGTAGCTATAAGTAATGGTTAATTGACAATTGAGAATGCATAAGAAGTCTTGAGTGAGACAATTTATAAGTTCTTAATTCCCTGATTCTTAATTTGTAATTAATAAGAAAATGGCTGGAAGTAATCCAAATGCTAAACCAATGGACCTTACGCTAAAGGTTTGGCGCCAAAAAGATAGAAATGCAGCAGGTCAGATGGTGACCTACCCTGTAAAGGGCATCTCTCCGGATATGTCTTTCCTGGAGATGATGGACGTACTAAACGAGGACCTGCTCCTGAAAGGCGAAGACCCGATCGCCTTCGATCACGACTGCCGTGAAGGTATCTGCGGTATGTGCAGCCTCTTCATCAACGGCCGTCCGCACGGCCCGGAGCGCGGCACTACCACATGCCAGCTGCACATGCGCCACTTCAAGGATGGCGACACGATCACGATCGAACCTTGGAGAGCCGCGGCTTTCCCGGTGCATAAGGACCTGGTAGTAGACCGTTCCGCGTTCGACCGTATTCAGCAGGCAGGAGGTTATGTATCCGTGAACACGGGAGGTGTGCCTGACGCCAATGCTATTCCTATCCCGAAATCTATTGCTGACAAAGCCTTTGACGCTGCGACCTGTATTGGCTGCGGCGCCTGTGTGGCGGCCTGTAAAAATGCCTCTGCCATGCTGTTTGTTAGTGCTAAGGTTTCTCAGCTTGCCATGCTGCCACAAGGTAAAACAGAACGCAAAACTCGCGTGGAGAACATGGTGGCTCAGATGGACATTGAGGGCTTCGGTTCCTGTACTAACACGGGCGCCTGCGCGGCTGAGTGCCCGGTTGGCATCTCCCTGGAGAACATCAACATGCTGAGAAGAGAGTTTATCGCTGCTAAAGCTACTTCTGAAAACCTGTAGCCACAGCGCTTTTAAGGTATAAAAAGGCGAGGCAGCTACTGCACTCGCCTTTTTTATTTTTATATCTTCAACTATTGTTATACTTTGTAGCCTTAGGGGTTAAAGTAGCCTGTTCAAAACCTACAGCAACAAATCAGGTTAAGTATAACAAAAGCAAACAGGCTGTAGACGGAACAGAACAACGTATGATCACACTAATATCAGGCACTAACAGGCCACAATCCAACTCCAGAGCGATTGTAGACCTCTATGGCAAAATGCTGGCCGAGCGCGGCGAAGCTTACCAGGTACTGGATTTGGCCGATCTACCGGCAGATTTTACGGTTACAGCACTCTACGACAATACCGGCAAAAACGAGGCGTTCAACAAGCTCTCGGCCATGATCGCAACATCAGACAAGTTCGTATTCGTGGTGCCGGAGTATAACTCCTCGTTCCCGGGTGTGCTGAAGGCTTTTATAGATGGACTCTCCTACCCTTTCACCTTTAAGGATAAGAAGGGAGCCCTGATCGGGCTCTCCTCCGGCATGCAAGGCAGCGGGATTTCGCTTAGCCACCTATCCGATGTCTTGAACTACCTGGGCATGCACGTGATGGCGATGCGCCTGAAGTTGGCCCACATTGAGAAAAACTTCGACGGGAAGCAATTAACGAATAAGTTTTACCAGGAACTGCTGGAGCAGCACGTGGATCAGTTTCTAAAGTTCTAATGTGTACATCAAGTATAAAACATAAAAAAGGGCTGCAAGTTAATTGCAGCCCTTTTTTATGTTTTATACTTGGGTTCGCTTAATCCACGTTGTCGTGCAGGAAGCGGTTATCGCCCAGGATCTCGTTATCGTCGTTCAGGTTAAAGCGGGAGATGTTGCGCTCAGAAGAGTGTGCTACTCTGTCCAGGGCTACGTTGCGTCGCAAGTATGCAGGAACCTCCAGCTTCTCTTTGATAGCCTCAGATGTTGTCTCTGAGCTCAGCATGCGCAGGCGCTCACGACGTTCCTCGGCCCGGCGCTGCATCAGCTCACGCTCTTCAGCCAAACGCTGCGCAGCTTCGCGCTGCTCACGCACCTCACGTGCTTCTTCCTCGCGGTAGCTGTTCTGGAACATGTTGTCGTTTTGCGTTCCGCCGTCCAACTCGAACACGATGCGCTGTGGTTGCTGCGGCTGCGTTGGCTGCTCAGCACGACGAGGCGCATTGTTATCATAATTAGTGGTTGGCTGCTGAGGTGCTGGCGCTGCAGGCTTAGGCGCGGCAACCGGAGCAGGCGCAGGCTTTGCAAACGCAGTAACCTCTGGCGCCACTTCCGGCTTAGCAGACTCAGCTACTTCAATTTTTTTTTGGCTATCCAAATCAAACACCGTTTTCTTTGGCTCAATAATGCTCTCCGCATCGCTGGCAAAGCCAGTGGCTATCACAGTTACGCGAATGCTCTGACCCAGCGAAGCGTCAATGCCATGGCCAAAGATAACCTCAGCCTCTTGGCCGGCTTTGTCCTGAATATATTCGGTGATTTCCGTCAACTCATCCATTTCCAGTTCGGCTTGCTCACCAGACATAATGGAAAGCAGGATCCTCTGAGCCCCGTGGATATCCGTATTGTTCAGCAATGGAGAAGAAAGCGCCTCCTCAGCGGCACGAAGAGCGCGGCCCTCGCCCTCTGTTGTCGCAGAACCCATCACTGCGGCACCAGAGTCTTTCATAACCGTTTTCACGTCCTCAAAGTCCACGTTCACCTCAGCGGTAACCGTTATGATTTCAGCAATAGACTTCGCGGCAGTCGTCAACACGTTATCCGCCTTTGCAAAAGCCTCACGGATGGTTAGGTTACCGAACATCTCGCGCAGCTTGTCGTTCAGGATCACCAGAATCGTATCGCAGTTCTCCCCAAGTTCCTTAACACCGTTCTCTGCGGCTGTCTTTTTCTTTCTGCCTTCGAATGCAAACGGGGCTGTTACGATACCCACTGTCAGGATTCCTAACTCCTTCGCCACTTTGGCAATAACAGGAGCGGCACCGGTACCAGTACCTCCACCCATACCCGCAGTGATAAACACCATCTTGGTATCATTGCTCAGCATTTCACGAATCTCCTCCTTACTTTCCAGAGCGGCTTGTTTACCTTTCTCAGGGTTGGCACCGGCACCAAGCCCCTCTGTCAGGTTCTCACCAATTTGTAGCCTGTTAGGCACAGCGGCACTCTGCAGCGCCTGTGCGTCTGTGTTACAGATGATGAACTCTACGTCTTTGATGCCCTGATTGTACATGTGGTTTACAGCGTTGCTGCCACCACCTCCAACACCGATCACCTTGATGATAGATTTACCGCCGGCCGGTAAATCAAATGCATATGCTGATGTCATACTAATGTCTCCTGCTTATTATGGGTTGATAAGTTTTTTTAGTCAATATCGTCTGATAAGAAACCCTTGAGTTTCTGCAGCAGTCCCCCGCCGCTGTTATTATTTGTTGTTGGCTTCGGCTCCACGGCTTTGTTAAACACCTGTGGCTGCTCTACCTCGGCACGGCGTTCCACGCGCTGGTCCAGCGGGTAGTAGCCTGCCAGCACCAAGCCAACGCTTGTTGCATACATAGGCCCTTTCACGGCATCCACCTTCGATCTGCCCAAGTGCTCGTTCGGATAACCGATGCGGGTATCCATGCCGGTGATGTACTCCACCAGCTGCACCAGGTTCTGGAGCTGTGCACCGCCCCCTGTGATCACGATACCACCGGCAAGGCTGTTGGCATAGCCAGAGCGTACGATCTCAGCATATACCAATTCCACAATCTCCTCCATTCTCGCCTCAATTATGTAGGCGAGGTTCTTAAGCGAGATTTCCTTCGGTGTGCGGTCACGCAGACCAGGAATAGAAACAATCTCATTTTCAGATGCCTCGTCGGCAATCGCGCGCCCAAACTTCACCTTCAGCTGCTCAGCCTGGTTTTGCATCACCATGCAACCCTGCTTGATATCAGACGTGATAATGTTGCCTCCGAAAGGAAGAACTGCCGTATGGCGTATAATATTGTCTTTGAATATGGCTAAGTCGGTTGTGCCGCCGCCGATATCCACCAGTGCCACGCCTGCCTCTTTCTCCTCGTCGCTCAGTACCGACATACTTGATGCCAGCGGCTCCAGGATCAGCTGGTCTACCTCCAGCCCGGCCCGCAGCACACACTTATTGATGTTGTTGATGGCATTGGACTGCGCCGTAATGATATGGAAGTTCCCTTCCAGGCGCACCCCCGACATACCTACCGGGTCCACGATGCCCTCTTCATAATCTACCTTGTACTCCTGTGGCATTACGTGGATGATCTCGCTGCCCGGCGGGGTTACCAGACGGTACATATCATTGGTAAGGCGGTTCACGTCCTCCACCGTAATCTCGTCGTCTGATACCTGGCGCGTGATGCTTCCGTTGTGCTGCAGGCTTTTGATATGCTGCCCTGCTATGCCCACGTTCACCACGCCGATGTTAATGCCGGATTGCTCCTCGGCCTGACGGATCGCTTTCTTGATGGCGTCGACTGTCTTGTCGATGTTGCTCACGATGCCTCTCACCACACCTTCCGACGTGGCTTTACCCATGCCCAGGATCTCCAGCTTGCCAAATTCATTTCTCCGACCTACAAGTGCGCAAACCTTGGTTGTCCCAATATCCAAGCCTACTACTATTTTGTCGTTCTGCATATCTATGTTTGTTATTCGCAAATAATCTGATCTTCGTACTCCACGTTAACCCTCTTGTAGCGCTCCCAGCCCATGGTGGGCAGCACCTCTTTGTAGAGTATGGCTAACTTTTTAAATTTCTCCTCCACCTTATCCGGTTTGCCGAACTCAATCGTGTGTTCGCCTACCTGCGGCAGAAAAGATACCTTGCCTTTGCCGTCTATGTGCATCTGGGCAAGCTGCGCCTTCCAAAACTCGTCGTTCTCGATGAACTGGAGCAAAGCAAGGTATGAATGGCCTAAAGAATCTTTAAAGAATCCTCGGTCAGTTGGCTTTATAAGAGCTGACTTGGTTATTGGGATTACACGTGCCGTGTATCTGTCGGAGAGAGGAAGAATGGTCCCCTCAGCATCGATGTAGACATCTTGATCTGGTCGTATAATTCTAGCAATAGGCCTGTTCTGTTTTACAAATACCTGGATGTTGCCATCTAACCCTCTGTAGACCTCGGCATCCTTCACAAATTTATGCGATTCTATGCGTTTTTCAAGGTTTTTAAGGTCGATATGCTCGTTTGGTAGACCTTCAAGTTTGCGCTCGCCTTCTCGTGTTAGCAAGCCTCGAACTTCCTTATCCCCAATAAAGTAATTGTTGTACTCATTATCAATTTTTATTGTCACTTTTTCACAGATTTTTTCATTTTGTCTGGAAGACGCAAAACCTGCGAGTGCCCCGATTGATAGGATGCTACAACCTGCAAAAATTAAAGATTTTATTCTACTATTCAAGCCCATACCTCTTATTTTCTAAAAAATTTCTGATAGGCTTAACCAGCGTGTCGATGTCGCCGGCACCCACAGTGGCCAGCACATCAAAATCGCCGTTTTTAAGCAGGTTTTCCACGATTTCCTCCTTATGCAGCAGCTCCTTCACAGGGCTTGTCACCTGCTCCAGAATCATGTCGGAGGTAACTCCTGGCAGGGGCTTCTCCCGCGCCGGGTATATGTCCAGCAGCACCAGCTCATCGGCCTTGCTCAGGCTCTCGGCAAACTCCGCGGCAAAGTCGCGGGTGCGCGTAAAGAGGTGCGGCTGAAATATCACTTTTATTTTCTTGTTTGGGTAAAGCGCTCGTAATGAACCCATAAAGGCATCGATCTCCTTCGGGTGGTGCGCGTAATCGTCGATATATACTTTGCCCTGTCCCTCATACACAAACTCGAAGCGGCGCTTCACACCGGTAAAAGCCTCCACGCCGGCCTTTATACTTTGGGCCGGCACCTGCAGCACTTGCGCCGCCAGGATGGCCGCCAGAGTATTCTCTGCATTATGAAAACCGGGTACGCCCAGCCTCACGCCTTCTATATTCCCGAACGGGCTCACCACGTCAAACTCAAACCAGCGCCCGTTCACCTGCAGCTGCTGCACATAGGCATCGCCGCTGTTCAGGCTATACTTGTATACCTGCACCCCTTCCCGCACCTGCTCGGTCAAGCGCGAATCGGTATCGGCTTGTAAGAACAAGTATCCCCCGGGCTTAACCTGGCTAATGAACCGCTGGAAAGTTCGGATCAGTTCCTCCCTGTCGCCATAAATATCCAAATGGTCTGGGTCTGCGGAAGTTACGATAGCAATCTCCGGAAACAGCGTCAGGAACGAACGGTCATACTCATCAGCCTCCACGACCACCACTTCATTTTCTGTCTCTCCCTTGCCGATCAGCAGATTCGAGTTCAGGTTAGTGGCGATGCCGCCCAAAAAGGCAGAGCAGTCTACACCGGCATGGTGCAGCAGGTGCGCCACAATGCTGGAGGTGGTGGTTTTACCATGGGTGCCCGCCACGGCCACTGTATGGGCCGTGGCTGTAATGATACCCAACACCTCGGAGCGCTTCTTGATCGTATAGCCCTGCTCTTTCAGGTAGCCCCATTCGGCATGCTCGGCTGGTACGGCCGGCGTGAGCACCACCAGGGTCTTTTCTTTGTGCCGGAGCACCTCCTGCGGCAGGTTTGCCACGGCGTCCTGGTAGTGTACAGCAATCCCCTCCTGCTCCAGTGCCTCGGTCAGTGCGGTGCGGGTTTTATCGTAGCCCCACACCGGAAAGCCCTTAGCCTTGAACCAGCGGGCAAGGGCGCTCATGCCGATGCCGCCAATGCCAAGGAAGTAGATGTAGCTGTAGTCCTCCAGTCTCACTTGATCAGTTTTACCAGTTCGTTTACAATATCGGCCGCCGCGTTGGGGCGGGCCATTTTCAGTATATTCTGTCGCAGCCGCTGCTGCTCCTGTTCATCGTTTAGCAACTGCAGTGCTGTCGGCACCAGTTTCTCCATCGCTTCTGCGTCACGCACCAGTATGGCTGCGTCCTGCTGCACCAGCGCCATAGCGTTTTTGGTCTGATGGTCTTCTGCCACATTTGGCGACGGCACCAGCACTGCGGGCTTCCCGGCCAGGCACAGCTCT
Source organism: Pontibacter litorisediminis (assembly GCF_029360645.1). GTDB lineage: Bacteria > Bacteroidota > Bacteroidia > Cytophagales > Hymenobacteraceae > Pontibacter > Pontibacter litorisediminis. The sequence goes on from NZ_JARDUA010000001.1 coordinate 1,049,906, forward strand.
GAAATAGACAATGCACCGGCTCTTGAGATCACCACGTCGGCGGCGGCATAGGCTAGATCCATGCGCTTGATGAAGTCCAGCGCACGCATGCCCTGGCCTTTATACTTCGCCTCCAGCTCCTGCGCCTGCGGGAAAAAGGCCTTACCGGTTTGCCAGATCAACTGATAACCAGCATCGGCGATGCTTTGCAACCTTGCAGCGATACTTTGGTTGATGGTTCGAGCCCCCAGGCTACCCCCGATCACCAACACCGTTTTCTTTTCCGGGTCCAGCCCGAAATGCTGCATCGCCTCCCCGCGCTTTCCCTCCAGGGCCATGATGTCAGAACGCACCGGGTTTCCGGTCAGCACGAGCTTCTCGGACGGGAAGAACCCCTCCATGCCTGGGTAAGCCACGCATACTTTCTGCACCCGCTTGGCCAGCAGCTTGTTGGTGATGCCCGCATAGGAGTTTTGCTCCTGGATCAGGGCCGGGATGCCGCGCGAGGTTGCTGCGTATAGCAGCGGTCCGCTGGCGTACCCACCCACGCCCACCACGGCGTCGGGCTTAAAGTCTTTTATGATCTTATGCGAGGTACGCACGCTCGACAGCACCTTGAGCGGGAACGACAGGTTATCCAGCGTCAGCCGTCGCTGCAAACCGCTGATCCAAAGTCCCACTATTTTGTAGCCGGCCTCTGGCACCCGTGTCATCTCCATTCGCCCCTGTGCCCCCACAAAAAGGATCTCCGCCTCCGGGTTTATTTCCCGCAGGCGGTTGGCAATGGCCACAGCCGGGTAAATGTGCCCGCCGGTGCCACCGCCGCTAATGATCACGCGATATGGTCTTAGCTCCTTAGGCATTGGCTGTTACATTAACAGTCGGTTTCGGGGCAGCGCCTACGGCACGCTCCTCATTTATATCTTGCCGGCTTACACTAAGTATAATGCCGATGGAAATTCCGGTGAAAATCAGGGAGGTACCGCCCATGCTTAGCAACGGCAGCGGCAGACCCGTGATTGGCCCCAGCCCGACGGCCACGGCCATGTTAATCATCCCTTGCAGCACCAGGCTAAAGCTCAGCCCGGCGGAAAGCAGCCCGGCAAAGGCACCGTCGCTTTTATTTACTGTCACCAACCCGCGGTAGAGCAGCGCCAGGTACAAAAACAGCACAAAAACGCCCCCAAACAGACCATACTCCTCCAGAATAATGGCATAGATAAAGTCAGAATATGGGTGCGGCAGGATGTCGCGCTGGTCACTGTTGCCCGGCCCCTTGCCCACTAAACCGCCCGTGGCAATGGCGATGTATGACTGCTCTAACTGGAAAGGCACCTCGTCCTCGTCCAGGAAGTCTGTCACACGGCTAACCGCCGTATCCATTCGTTGTCCGGCTGCCAACGCTCCCGCACCCAGCACCCCTACGACCACCATCATCACCAGCAGCTGCTTAACAGGTACTCGGCCAATAAACATCAGCAGCATACAGGTCAGGAACAGCAGTACCGCCGTGGAGGTGTTCGTCATGGCAATAAGGCCACAGATAGCCGCCGTCCAGCCCAGCATGGGCAGCAGTGTCGCTTTCCAGTCGTCCAGGAACTGCTGCTTCTTCGAGAGCATACTAGCCAGGTAAGAAATCAGGGCCAGCTTTGCCAAGTCCGAAGGCTGGAACGTCTGGTTGATCACCGGGATGGTTATCCAGCGGGAGGCCTCGTTTATGTTGGAGCCGTAGAAATACGTGATGATCAGAAGCGGTACCGAGATAATCAGCGCCACCAATGACAACCTGGAGTAAAAGCGATAAGGGATTTTATGGGCCATCCACATAAAAGCAAGCCCCACCAGGATCAGGAAAGTATGCTTGAACAGGAAGTATTCCGTGTTCCCCTCCATCTTTTTGTAAGCCAGTGTGCCTGTGGCAGAGTAAACCACGGCCATGCTGATCAGCGAGATCGCGATCACGATGCCCCACAGCACGGAGTCTCCCTTCAGGTTTTTCTGTAACCACTGCTTTACCATACCTTTGGCTTATACTTTTATACTTTACTTCTTCAGCACAATCTTCTCCACAGCCTCCTTAAAGCGCTGCCCACGGTGTTCGTAATTATCAAACAGGTCGAAGCTGGCGCATGCCGGCGACAACAGCACCACGTCTCCTGGCGTTGCCAACGAACGGCTCAGGCGCACGGCATACTCTATCGATGTTGTCTCGGCAATGATCGGCACCACCCGACCGAACGCCTCCTTCAGTTTCTCATTATCCTTGCCCAGGCAAACCAGCACCTTCACCTTCTCGCGGGCCAGTTCTACCAGGGTACTATAGTCGTTGCCTTTGTCCACGCCGCCGGCAATCCAGATGATCGGCTGCTTAATGCCATCCAGCGCGTACCACACTGCCTCCACGTTGGTCGCCTTGGAGTCGTTGATGTAGCTAACTTCTTTGGCAATGCCCACCAGCTGCAACCGGTGCTCCGCGTTCTCGAACGTCTCTAGCGCCTTTTCAATCTGCTTGTCTTCCACGCCTATCAGCTTGGCCACGGCTACGGCAGCCATGGTGTTGTACTGGTTGTGCTTTCCGATCAGGCCTGAGTTGGAGGTACTCACCGTTCCTTCGTGGAACTTGGCCTCCACCTTCACTTGGTTGCCCTCATAGAATACTTTGGCTCCTTCGGCTCCCTTTAGCGAGAAAGGAACTGTCGTGCCACCGAAACCGGCAGAGTCAAACGCCTTCCGGATGTTCTCGTCGTCAGCATTGAACAGGAAGAAGTTTGCGCCCGTCATGTTCCGGGCGATGCGCAACTTAGAGGCGGCATACTTATCCATGCTGTACTCATAGCGGTCCAGGTGATCGGGAGTGATGTTGGTCAGCACCGCGATATGGGCTTTGAACTGGTACATGTTGTCGAGCTGAAAGCTGCTCAGCTCCACCACGTAATAGTCGTGCTTGTTATCGATCACCTTCTCGGCCAGGCTCTCTCCGATGTTGCCCGCCAGCCCCACGTTGATACCTGCATTCTTGAGCAGGTGGTAAGTAAGCAGCGTGGTGGTGGTTTTGCCGTTCGTTCCCGTAATGCAGATAAACTTGGCATCGGTGTACCGGCCGGCAAACTCAATCTCAGATATTACAGGTATCTGTTTCTTGGTTGCCTCTTGGATAACTGCAGCTTTATCAGGAATGCCAGGACTTTTAATGATTTCATCGGCGTTGAGTATGTTTTCTAAAGTATGATTTCCCTCTTCAAATGGAATAGCAGCAGTCGCCAGCTTCGCCTTGTACTGCTCTTTAATCTCACCTTTATCAGACACGAATACCTCCAGCCCCTTTGCCTTTGCCAGCAAAGCTGCGCCTACTCCGCTTTCTCCTGCTCCTAGTACCGCTATCTTCATAGTTTTATTTCTTTTGGTAAACGCAAGGCTTATCTCAGTTTCAGCGTAGCCAGCGTCAGGATGGCGAGCATGATGCCCACGATCCAGAAGCGCCCCACAATCTTCGACTCATGGTAGCCCAGTTTCTGGTAATGATGGTGCAGCGGCGACATCTTCAAGATGCGGCGGCCTTCGCCATACTTCTTTTTGGTATACTTAAAGTAACTCACCTGCAGCATCACCGACAGGTTCTCTATCAGGAAAATGCCGCAAAGTATAGGAATGAGCAGCTCCTTGCGCACGATCAGGGCAAGCACCGCAATGATACCGCCAATCGCCAAACTGCCCGTGTCGCCCATGAACACCTGCGCCGGATAAGTGTTATACCACAGGAAGCCCACACAGGCCCCCACAAAGGCCAGACAGAAAATCGTCAGCTCACCGGAGTTCGGGATGAACATGATGTCCAGGTAATCGGCGAATATGGTGTTACCCGACACCCAGGCAAAAATGGCCAGTGTCAGGCCAATAATGGCCGAGGTACCCGCTGCCAGGCCGTCAATACCGTCGGTGATGTTAGCGCCGTTGGATACAGCCGTGATCACCAGGATCACAAACGGGATATAGAGGTAGCAGGACCAGCCCTCGAACAGCGGACCTGCAAACGAGAAGAGGTTGCAGTAGTCCAGCTCGTTGTTCTTGCGGAACGGGATGGTGGTGATCATGCTGTGCACATCCGTATAATTGCGCGAAGCGTTCACGGCCGTGGTGCTGCCGTCTGAGAAAATGTACTGGCGCACCACCACATCGTCGTTAAAGTACAGGGTCAGGCCCACAATCAGGCCCAGGCCCACCTGGCCCAGAATCTTGAAGCGGCCGGCCAATCCCTCCTTGTTTTTCTTGAAGACCTTGATGTAGTCGTCCAGGAAACCGATCAGGCCCAGCCACACGGTGGACACGATCATCAGCTGCACATACACGTTGTCGAGGCGGGCGAACAGCAGCACCGGCACCAGAATGGCGAGCAGGATAATAAGGCCGCCCATGGTTGGGGTACCTTTCTTCTCCATCTGCCCCTCCAGGCCCAGGTCGCGGATAGACTCGCCCACCTGCTTGCGCTGCAGCACTTTTATCAGCTTGCCGCCAAAGATCATAGCGATCAGTAGCGACACAAGGGTTGCCATACCCGCCCGGAAGGAGATGTACTGGAACACGCCAGCACCAAACAGGTCGAACTCGCGGTCGAGGTATGTGAAAAGGTGGTAAAGCATTTAAAATTCTGTAATCAGTTACCTTTGGCTAATGGTTGAGTTTTGGTTTTAAGTTTATTTTCCGAGCTGCCGGAACATCTCGTGCAGTACTTGTTTGTCGTCGAAATCGTGTTTCACGCCTTTTACCTCCTGATAGGTCTCGTGTCCCTTGCCGGCCACCAGTATGATGTCGTTTGGCTCGGCCAGCATCACAGCGGTTTTAATGGCCTCCTTACGGTCTAGCACCGATAGCGTTTTCTTAAAATCCAGCGGTTTTACACCTTTCTGCATATCGTCCAATATGGCCTGTGGCTCCTCAAAGCGCGGGTTATCTGATGTTAGGATCACTTTGTCGCTCAGGCGGCAGGCGATGTCGGCCATCACGGGGCGCTTGGCCGCGTCGCGGTTTCCGCCGCAGCCTACCAGCGTAATCACCTTCTGGTTCGGGTTCCGGATCTGCTGAATCGTGTTGAGCACGTTCTCCAGCGCGTCCGGCGTGTGAGCATAATCCACGATGCCAGTTATTTGCGATTCCGACACGACATAATCAAAGCGGCCGGCGGCAGAGCTCAGGCTGGAAAGCACGGTCAGCGCCTCCGTCGGGTCCTCGCCCAGCAGCACGGCCACGCCGTAGGCCCCCAGTAGGTTGTAGGCGTTAAAGGCCCCGATGAGTTTTGCCCATATCTCCTGGCCGTCCACCTCCAGGTGCAATCCCTGAATAGTATTATCGATGATGCGGCCTTTAAACTCTACTGCCTTGCGTAAAGCATAAAAATGCGTGCTGGCCTTGGTGTTTTGCACCATTACCGGCCCGCGTTTATCATCGGCGTTCACCAAAGCAAAGGCATTTTTCGGCAACATATCAAAGAAAGACTTCTTTGCCTTGATATACTCATCGAACGTGCCGTGGTAATCCAGGTGGTCGTGGGTGATGTTGGTGAAAACCCCGCCGGCAAACGTAATGCCTGCCACCCGCTGCTGCACCATGGCATGCGAGCTTACCTCCATAAAGGCATGCGTGCAGCCGGCCTTCACCATCTGCGCCAGCAGCTCGTTCAACTTCACGGCGTCCGGGGTGGTGTGGGTAGATGGAATCACCTCCTCATCAATCTGGTTCTGCACTGTGGAGATCATGCCTACATGGTAGCCTAACTCCCGGAACAGCTTGTGCAGCAAGGTTACCGAAGTGGTCTTTCCATTCGTGCCGGTCACGCCTACCAACTGCAGCTTTTTGGAGGGATGCCCATAGAAAGCAGAGGCTATTTGCCCCAGTGCCTCCGCCGAGTCTTTTACCTGTAAGTAAGTTACCCCCTGCTTCAGCTCCTGCGGCAGCTCCTCGCACACGATCGCGGCGGCATTTGCCTCCTCGGCTTTCGGTATGAACGCATGGCCGTCTGCCTGCACGCCGCGCACGGCCACGAACAGCACCCCCTCCCGCACCTGGCGCGAGTCGAAGGTGATGGCCTGCACCGGCACGTCAAGCGCGCCGTGGGCTCGAAGCACGTTCACATTCTGTAGTATGTCCTGCAGTAGCTGCATCAGCCAAGTATAATTGTTATTGTTTTTTCTTCATTTATGTCGGCACCCGGGGCGATGGACTGTTTCTTCACGCGCTTACCAACTCCCTCCACCTCCACTTTCAGGTGCTGATTGCCAAGTATGAAAAGGGCGTCACGTAGCGTCATCCCCATCACGTCCGGCACCTTGTTCTGCAACACCGGGTTGGGCTTAAACTCCAGCGAGCGCCGCTTCGGCTCCACCTTCACCCAGTCTTCATCGGCCGTGCCTGTGCGGGTACTGATGCCTATCTTGTTATAGATGAGCTTCAGGTCGTCAAAGCTTCCGGCCTGCACCACCGGCAAGCTTTCCTTGTCCGGCACTACCCGCGCCTGCATCGGTTTGTGCATGGCCAGATCGCGTGCGTAGGCCTTGTCCGCCACCTCCTTAAACACGGGCGCCGCCACATCACTGCCGTACACGTTCACCCCTTTCGGGCTGTCGATGATCACGATGCAGCTGTACTTTGGATTGTCTGCCGGGAAATACCCTGCAAACGAGGTGGAGTACTCGCGCACGTAACGTCCATCCTTCACTTTCCGGGCCGTACCCGTCTTCCCGGCTATTTTATAATCCGTGTTAAAGATATTCTTTGCTGTTCCGTTCTCCACCACGCCCTCCAGCATCACCTTCAGCTTCTTCAGCGTCTCGTCGGAGCACAACTTCTCGTTCAGCACGCGGGTCTCGAACGACTGCACCACCTCATCCACTTTTCTTATCTCCTTCACGATAATCGGCTGCACCTTCACCCCGTTGTTCGCCACGGCATTGTAGAAAGCCAGTGTCTGCAGCGGCGAGAGCTTCATCTCATAGCCAATGGACATGGAGGTGAGCGTAGTGCCATACCAGTTCTTATCCTGCGGATCCTTCATATATGGCCTGGCTTCCCCTTCCATTTGAAAGCCCAGGGTGCTGTTGAGCCCAAACTTGTTCAGGTAGTCGACATAAGCCTGCTGCTCAGTGCCGAAATATTGTTCCATCAACTTAGCCACGCCGATGTTCGATGACTTCTCAAACACCTGCTGCACCGTGATCTTGCCGTAGCCGTTTATCTTGGCATCCGTCATGATCGTGTTTTTGATCTTGTAGCGGCCGTCCCCTGTATCAATGGTGTCCGTCAGGTTTACCTCCGGGTGGTGCTCAAAGAGCGCCATCATGGAAGCCAGCTTAAAGGTGGAGCCCGGCTCGGTGCGTCCCTGGTTTCCTACCGCGTAGTTATAATCCTCTATGTAACCACCCTTTGTCTTTCCCAGGTTGGCAATAGCCTTGATCTCGCCCGTTTTCACCTCCATCAGGATGACGGTGCCATACTCGGCACTGGTTTTCTCGAGCGCCTTGTACAGCGCGTTCTCAGCCACGTCCTGCAGGTTGATGTCCAGCGTGGTCTTGATGTCGTACCCGTGCTGCGGATTTACCTCGGTGCCGTCGTAAATGGGTTTGCTACCGCCGGCTATCCGCTCGAAAAGGGCCTCCCCATCTGTTCCGGACAAGTTGGCATTGAAGCTATACTCCAGGCCAGCCCCGTTCTTATCCTCGTTTATAAAGCCAATGGTACGCTCGGCTAGTATACCGAATGGCTTAAAGCGTTTCTCTACTTTCTCAAAGATCACCCCGCCCCTGTTCTTGCCTTCCCTAAAGATCGGCCAGCGCGACATCTCCTTCTTGTCCTGGTAGTTGATCTGCCGGCTATGCAGGCGCACATACCTTCTGCCGGAGTGGCGCGCATTCTTGATCTTGCGGTGATAATACTCCGGAGCCCTATCCCCGTAGAAGCGCGACAAGAGCAAGGCCAGCGAATCGATGCCGCTGTTAAACACCTCCGGCTTCGCCACGGTAGGGTCGAAGGCCACGCGGTAGAACGGCAGCGACGTGGCCAGTATGCTTTCGTTGTCGGAAAGGATGTTGCCACGCGTGGCGCGCACCGGCTTGTAGAAGATGCGGCGCTCCTTGGAGATGCTCTTCCACTTGTCACCCTCCAGAAACTGGATGTGCACGACCTTATACACGATCGCGCATGCAAAGAGGCATACCAACAGGAATACCAGCCTAACCCGAATCAGTATAGATTTCTTAATACTCATCTGGATGCACAATAACCTGGTATGGCGGCCTGGAGCTTTCCTCCAAACCGAGTGGCGCTACGTTTCGGGCCACCTCCGACTGCTTGCTCGCCTCCATGTACTCCGACTTCAGGGTAGAGTAGTCGGCCCGCAGGTCCTCCACCTCCACCTTCACCTTGTCTATCTGGCGAATCGTTTTCACGGCAAAGTGCGTGTTGCCGATGTATAAAAGCGTAATGCCCGTCAGAAACAGGACGCGCGGCATGTATTTCAGCGGCACCCCCTCCTCAAACAAGGCATCAACATTGGCGTACTTATCGAGCAGCGAAAACAGGCTGAACCCTTTCTTCTTAGGCTTCAGCGGTTCTTCTGCCTCTGGCTTCACACGCGCCGCATTATGCTTCGGGGCGTCTGTTCTTTTGGTGAGTACATTAGAAGCCATACTTGTTTTCTTTAGCTAATAGTTTGTTTTACTTTCCTTCGCGTTCCTCCTTCTTCTCAGCCACCCTTAGCTTGGCACTTCTGGAGCGGCTGTTCTGCAGCAGCTCCTCCTCTTTCGGCGTTATCGGTTTCCGATGCACGGCCTCCAGCGGCTTTATTTCGTTTCCGAAGAGGTCTTTCTCCACCTCCCCGAAGAATTTCCCCTTGGCGATAAAATTCTTCACCATCCGGTCTTCCAGCGAGTGATATGAGATCACCGAGAGCCTTCCGCCGGGCTTCAGCACCTCCGCCGCCTGCTCCAGCAGCTCCTCCAGTGCCTTCATCTCATCGTTCACCTCAATCCGGAGCGCCTGGAACACCTGTGCCAGGTACTTGTTCTCCTTCCCTTTCGGGGTGCAGGAACCAATGGCCTGCTTAAACTGCGCAATCGTTTCCAGCGGTTGCCGGTTGCGCTTCTCCACCACCGTTCGAGCCAGGGTCTTGGCGTTCTTCACCTCTCCGTAGATCCCGAAGATGCGATGCAACTGCTCCTCTGAATAGGTCTCCAGCACCTCCTGGGCCGTTATACCTGCGTCCGGGTCCATGCGCATGTCCAGCGGCCCGTCGAAGCGGGTGGAAAAGCCGCGCTCCGGCACATCGAACTGGTGCGAGGAAACCCCTAAGTCAGCGAGAATCCCATCTACCTTTTTTACGCCGTACAGGCGCAGGTACTTTTTCAGGTCGCGGAAGTTGGCGCGCACAAACTGAAAGTTCGGCCCCTCCAGCACCTTCGACTGCTCCTGGGCATCGGCATCCTGGTCAAAACTGTAAAGCTTACCTGTTGTAAGCTCTTTCAGGATGCGCGCCGAGTGGCCTCCGCCCCCAAACGTCACATCCACATATATTCCATCCGGCTTTATGGCCAGCGCCGCTACCGACTCCTCCAGTAAAACTGGGCGATGATACTCCATTATATACTTTGCTCCTCTGCCGGTTTATCACCCAAAAACTTCTGGGCAAGCTGTGAGAAATTCTGCTGGTCCTTGATCAGGAACTCCTCATACTTGTCAGGGTTCCAGATCTCCACACGGTTGCCAAGCCCCACCACAATCGCCTCCTTCTCCAGCTCCGCGAAGCGCGCCATGGTCTTCGGCACGATGAAGCGCCCGGCACCATCCAGCTCGATCTCGGTGTTGCCCCGGAAGAAGTTCCGCTGGAAATGACGGTACTCCTCGTTGAACTCGTTCAGGCCGGCCACCTTGTCGTAGATCACCTTCCACTCCGCCTTCGGGTACAGCACCAGGCAAGGCTCAAACCCCCTCATCAGCACCACATGATTGCCAGACGCCTCCGGCAGGTTGGATTTTATCTTTGCAGGTAAAACCAACCTTCCCTTCGGATCGATCTTGCACTCATATTCGCCAGAAAGGAAGTTCATAGGCTTATGGTGGTTTGGTCCGTATAGACTTTGGACTATACAAATGTAGCCAAACAGCAAAATATCGCAACCACAATCTACCACTTTTTACCACTTTGTGGATAAATTATGGTAATCCACACCACTTATCCACATTATCCACACCACCGCCCCCTGATTTTGGGCATAACTAAATTTGCAGCGAAACAACAAATTACCTAAAATACGAGACACCGAAAACACAACTAGCTAATAAACAACACATTACATACTTAACATAAAACATAGCCCATATTTTATACTTATCCACTGCTAAAGTGGGGCGAAGTGGCAGAAGAGGGAGAAAGTGGAAGGGATTTAACCAAGGTGGAGCAAAGTGGCAGAAGGTTTCGTATATTTGTGGCGTGAGAAACACCTTCAGGCATAGCGCAATTCTTCTGCTGGCACTCAGCATTCTGCTGGGGTCTTTTGGTGTGGCCTTAACGCAGCAGTTGTGCCAACTGGCCAGCATACAGTCTACCACCGCAGTGGCAGACCAATGCTGCGATAAGTCTGATCTACCCGACACCGGCAAGGCCAGCTGCTGTGAAGAACACGTGGCTTACCATAAGCTAGAGCCGGTCTCTACGCCCAAAGAATTTAGCCTGCAGGTACCCGCACTGGCTTTCACGCCCCCCACTCCCTTTGTGGCGGTTTACCAGGCAAGCCAGCAGACACAGCAGGCCGTGCTGCGCTACACCAACAGCTCACCGCCGCTTTATGGGCGAGATCTGCTCCATTTCCTGCAACTCCTGATCGTTTAGACCAATTCAGAGCCCCTGCCATACTTTTTCGGGCATGCCTGCGCCTATACGCGCGCAAACAATCTCTGAATTTCTAAACGATGACCAAATCATGACTAAAACCAACGGCAACCTCAGGAGCTATACTTTTGCGCTGCTTGCCACACTTCTTATACTTTGTTTTTCCTCTCAAGCCTTTGCCCAGCAGTTACAGGGCAAAGTGGTAGACAAAACCAACCCCGGCCAGCCCCTTATCGGAGCCAACGTCGTATGGCTGGGCACAGACAAAGGCACCGCCACCGATGGCGCCGGAACCTTTACCCTTGCCTGGGCAGATGCCAAAATCCCCAAAGTACTCATCAGCTACATCGGCTATACTTCTGACACAGTGGATGTGGCGGGCAAAAGCAATGTGGTGCTTACCCTTGGCCAGGCCACCGGCCTGCAGGAGGTGGTGATAGAGGGGCAAGTGGAGCGCCATTCCGCCCTCACCTCTACCCAGACCGAGATCATTACGAGCCGAGACCTGGAAAAATCGGCTTGCTGCAACCTGGCCGAAAGCTTTGAGACCAATGCCTCGGTGGAGGTGAGCACCACGGACGCCGTATCAGGGGCCAAGCAAATCCAGATGCTGGGCCTGGACGGCTCCTATACCTTGCTGACAACCGACAATGTGCCCGCCCTGCGGGGACTGGCTACTCCTTTCCGCCTCAACTACCTCTCCGGCACCTTTATCGAGTCTATCGACATCATCAAAGGCATGGGATCCGTGCTCAACGGCTATGAATCCATTTCGGGGCAGGTGAACGTGGCACTGCGCGACCCGGCCAAGGCAGAGCGCCTCTACCTTAACCTGTATGGCAACAGCATCGGACGCTATGACGCTAACCTGAACCTGGCTACTGGCCTGGGCAAAAAGTGGAGCACCCTGCTGATGCTGCACACCGACCAGCTGCACCACCGCGTGGACCGCAACGACGACGGCTTTATGGACCTTTCGCTAGGCTCGCAGTATAACGTGTTCAACAAATGGAAGTATGAGCACGGTGCCTGGGTGTCTGAGTTTGGGCTGAATGCGCTGCGCGAGGCAAAAGTGGGCGGGCAGATGAAGTATGACGAGGACAAATCGCCAGCGGAACAGCCGTACTATGGCACCGAATCGGAGGTGGACCGGCTTTCCGGCTACAACAAGACCTCCTATACTTTCCCGGGTAAGCCTTACCAGAGCATTGGCCTGATCACCTCGGCCACGCACCATCAATTCGATTCGCAGTACGGACTGCGTGCATATGACGGCGAACAGAACAGCGCCAACGCCCGCCTCATCTTCCAGTCTATTATTGGCGATACCCGCCACACGTATAAGACCGGCCTTAGCTATAACTTTGAAGGCTACACAGAAAGCCTGGCCGACTCTGCCTTTAGCCGCACCGAGCGGGTGCCGGGCGCTTTTGGGGAGTACATCTATAACAACGCCGACAACCTAACGGTAGTGGCCGGCGCACGCGTGGATTTCCACAACCTCTACGGCACGGTGTTCACGCCACGGTTTAACCTGAAGTATGACCTGTCGCCCAACACGATCGTGCGTGTGGCCACGGGCAAGGGCTTTAGGGTAGCCAACCCAGTGGCCGAGAACACGGCTGCCTTGGTCAGCTCCCGCTCATTTGTGGCAGAAGAGGACCTGCAGCCGGAAGAGGCCTGGAACATTGGCGGGTCGTTTACCCACTATTTTGAGCTGGGCGGCAGGCCAGGCGCCTTTGTGACCGATTTTTACCATACCAGCTTCATGAACCAGGTGGTGGCCGATATGTATAGCCAGCCGGGGCAGGTGCTGTTCTATAACCTGGATGGCCGCTCCTACTCCAACAGTTTCCAGGCGGAGCTGCAGTATGAGCTGCTGAAAGGACTGGATGCCAAGGCCGCCTATAAATACTACGACGTGAAAACGAGCTACAAAGGTGAGTTACTGCAGAAGCCGATGATCCCGGAGCACCGCTTCTTCGTGAACCTTGGTTTTGCCACTCCATTCGACAAGTGGCGCGCCGACCTGACCACGCAATACTTTGGCCTGATGCCTTTAGCACCAGTGTCGCGGCAAGCGGAGCAGCAGGGGCATACATCCAAGCGGTTTGCCACGGTAAACACCCAGGTTACCCGCGCCTTTAAGCGCTGGGAAGTATACCTGGGCGCTGAAAACCTGCTGAATTACCGTCAGCCGGAGCCAATTATGGGAGCCAGCGAGCCTTTTGGCAGTAATTTTGATGCCAGCATGGTTTGGGGGCCAATAACAGGCCGGGTGGTATACGCCGGATTACGTTTCAGAATCGATTAACCAATTGCTTAAACTTTATACTATAAAACAGAGACAGATGAAAAAGCTGCAAATCCTATTCTTATCCATGGTACTGGCGCTTGTAAGCATGGGCGTGAACGCGCAAAGCCAGAAAGGCACCCAAACGGTACAAATCAAGACTTCGGCTGTGTGCGACATGTGCAAGAAAACACTGGAGAAGGCCATGGCCTATGAGAAGGGCGTGAAGGCCTCTAACTTGGACGTGAAGTCGAAGGTGCTGACGGTGGAGTTCGACAGCCGCAAGACGAGCACAGACAACATTCTGAAGGCCGTTACCAAGGCGGGCTACGACGCCAACGAACTCCCGGCGGACGCGCGTGCCTACAACCGCCTGGATGATTGCTGCAAGAAAGAAGCAGGCGACCATTAGCAGCCTGCCAAGTATAAAAGAGAAGGGCGCCACTGCTGGCGCCCTTCTCTTTTATATTTTTTAGACTACCCTCGTTAAAACTTAAAGCCCAGGTGCAGTCCTATGGAAAGTATGGGCGTGCCCTCGGTATAGTGGAAGTAGGAAATCCTGCCGCCGGCTACGCCGTTGCGCAGGATACTGAAGTCATTTTCCAGATAGCCATGGAAGCCAAAGTCAGACGTTTTGATATGTGTCACGGAGCCATCCTGGGTGCCCTGCCCTTCCGGGTCTGAGTTGATTTCGGCGCGGTTTCTGACACTCGGCCCCGCCCCTAGCCGAAACGTAACGACCTCACCCTGCATCACGTCAAACGCCGCATCCACAGAGCCCATGATAAACGTATTTTGGATGGTGTAGATCTGCTTGGCGTCGTCGTAGCGCTTGGCCGACAGCAAGCCCACATTCAACCCCAGGGAGGTACGCTTGCCCAGGTAATGGCTAAAGTTGTTGCTGAACATCAAGCCCTGGCTGTCGTTTTCGGAGAGCCACACGAAGTTAACACCTGCCTTTAACGCGGCAGGCTCCTTTCCTGCGCCTCCATTGGCAAACGTCTGGGCAGTTGCGGCGAAAGGCTGTATCAACAAAGGCATGCTGATCACAGCACCCAGGGCTACAGAGGCTAAACTAAATCTCATGGCGGGGACGGCAAAGGGTTAATGGTACCTATAAACCCTTACGCATACGGGGCGCCTGCCACCGCTGTTGCAAAAGCGGCACAACATCCTTATACTTTTTTACTTTACAATTTTGTTTTGTAAAGCTGCCACCACGGCAGGAATGGCTTGTCGTGGTGCTCGTAATGGTAGCCGAAGAAGTAACAACTCACAAAGGCCCACAGGTGGTTCTTGGCCTGTGTGCCGGATTTGTGCGGGTTATCTGCAGGGTGCTCGCCGCGGTGGGGCAAATAAGTCCCGAAGTAGAAAAGCTGGAAGGTGGCCAGAACGGCCGGCAGCATCCAGAACAGCACCACATTCTCCAGCGGGAAAAACAGTTTGAGCACGTTAAAGGTAATGGCCATGAGCAGCAGCTGCCACCAGGTGATGTACTGCCTCAGGAAACTGAGGTACCAGGGCCAGAACGAGCCATGGTGGTAATCGGGGTCCTGGTCGGTGGCCACGTGGCGGTGGTGCTGGTGGTGGCGCGGCAAAAGGCGCGGATACCAGTTATAAGCAAAGAGTAGCGCCGTCACCGTGCCGATGGCCTTGTTCAGCCTTGGCCTACCCGGGGCCACCACGCCATGCATGGCATCGTGGGCAGTGATAAAAAGGCCCGTGTACAGGTGCGTCTGCAGCAGTACGAACAGGTAAGTTAACGGTGAGGAGAAATCTACTGCGAAAGACTGGAGCAGGTACCCTAGCAGCCCGGCCCAGCAGACAAGTATAACTGCCGCTATCAACACGCCCCGGAAATCGCTCTTTCTTGCTATGGCCATTCGATGACTTGTTAGTAGGCATACTTCAGCAGCTCGTCGCGGACCTGCTCCATCAGCCACATAGGCGTGGAGGTGGCCCCACAAATTCCCACCGTTTCGCCACCAGCGAACCACTCTGGCTGCAGTTGCTCCACCTTTGATACAAAGTATGTGCCTGGGTTCGTGTCTTTGCACACCTGGTAGAGCACCTTGCCGTTGCTCGACTTGGTACCGGACACAAAGACTATTTTATCAAACTTCGCCGCAAAGCTACGCAATTCCTTATCCCGGTTTGATACTTGCCTGCAAATGGTGTCGTTTGCCTCTACCTCGTAGCCCTTCTCCTCCAGGTGGCTCTTTATACGGTAGAAACTGTTGGTACTTTTGGTGGTCTGGCTGTAGAGCGTGATCTTGCCCGGCAACTCATGCTGCAGCAGCTCCTCCATGCTCTCAAACACCACCGCTTGGTTGCTTGTCTGCCCCAGCAGGCCCATTACCTCAGCGTGCCCGTGCTTGCCGTAGATGTAGATCTTGTCGTTTTTATCGTAGGAGGTTTTGATGCGGTTCTGCAGCTTGAGCACCACCGGGCAGGAGGCATCAACCAGCGTCAGGTTGTTCTGAAGAGCTGTTTGGTATGTTTCGGGGGGCTCGCCATGGGCGCGTATCAGCACGGTCTCGCCTTGCAGCTCCCGCATCTGCTCGTGGTTGATGATGCGCAGGCCACGCTGCTGCAGTCGCTCCACCTCCACGTCGTTGTGCACGATATCGCCGAGGCAATACAGGTACCCCCGCTCATCCAGGATATCCTCGGCCATCTGGATGGCGTACACCACCCCGAAGCAGAAGCCGGAGTTGTCGTCTATGGTTATGCGCAGGGTGCTCATACTCTCTATACAGCTACAGGGTCATATTGTTTAACGCTTTTACGCTGTCTAAGTCCCTCATACACAGAAATTGTCAGCAAAAGCATCAGCATAGAGTACATAGTATCTTCCACGGGGATGGAGACGATCCGCAGGCCCAGGTTATAGTCATCATTGTACCACACGATGGGCATATACGTCAGCACGCCGTTCACGAGCAGGAAGGGGACTAGGTGCACAAGGTAAGCCAGGTAAAAGCGCCCCAGGTAGCGGGTGCCAAAGAACCTGAGGTGCACCAGGTGCAGGAGCGTGAGCAGCATGAACGTGATAGAAGTATAAAGGTGCGCCATGTTGAACACAGCGATCAGCGGCAGCACCAGCATCAGCCCC
This sequence comes from Pontibacter litorisediminis, assembly GCF_029360645.1. Lineage (GTDB taxonomy): Bacteria > Bacteroidota > Bacteroidia > Cytophagales > Hymenobacteraceae > Pontibacter > Pontibacter litorisediminis. The sequence goes on from NZ_JARDUA010000001.1 coordinate 1,066,166, forward strand.
AAGGCTATTCCCTTAGCATAAGGCTGCAGCAGGTCTTTGGTGATGTAGGCGTTGAGCACATCATAGATGAACACACAAGCGTACGGCACCGTCAGGAAGAACAGCACCTCCTCCAGCGGCAGGTTGAACAGGTAGATTCCTGTCAGGTACTCCTCGTTAAAGCCCCACACCCCGGCCTCGGTAAACCAGACATCCCACGCAACAAAGAACAAGCCGTTTAGTAGTATGGCCGGAAAAAGCGCCCCCCAGTTTTTATAGAAGGTCACCCTGCGGTCGAATGACAGCAGGAAGGGGAACAGGATGGTGAAGATGTTCAGATACAGGTAGAGATACATACTTTGCAAGTATAAGTGGGGGTTAACAGTAAGTATAAACTGAATGTGGTCTTGACAAAATGCTTTTGCCTTTGCTTGCCTGGCTCACCGCTCCTCCACCCTACTGCCCCAGGGTTAGATCCTGATATTGCGCAGCACTTTCTTCTCTGCCTCGGTGCAATGGTCCTTGGTGAGCAGGAAATCGCGCATGGTGCGGGCAAACTCAGTAGACACTCCCGAATCCGGGTGCGCCTTCAGGCTGCGAATCATCACTTTCTTGTCACGCTCCAGGTTAGGGCTCAGGTTGAGGTAGCGGGGCACGTAATGCTCCACGGTAAACCTCAGGAAACGGATTTCCGGATGCTGCGGGTCTAGCGCCACGGCCTCTTCGAAAATTGCGGCAGCGGTTTTGATCTGCTTCAGCTTGCTGTAGGGGTTCCACACGTATTTGGCCATCACGGCCTCCGAAGCAGCTTTGTATGCCAGCACCACGGGCTCCCTTTCCTCGTACTGGGCCATTTTCTTGTTGAAGCGCTCAGCGGCATCCTTGTCCTTGCTTGCCTCCAGGTACTCTGCCCTCAGGCCAGAGAGGTTGTAGCGGGCACTGTTATCGGCCAGACCTACTTGTATTACAAAAAGTAAAAGTATAAACGGTAATCTTTTCAGCATTTAAATCGCATTAAAACGGTACTTGACGTAGGAACTAAGCAGCAACGCCAACTTAGTGTTATCAGGTACTCTTACGCGCTCCTTCAGGATGTGGGTTGCCGGCAGGCCCTGTATCTTGCGGAAAAGTTTGCGGTAATACACATAGGCCAGGTAAACCCCCATGCGTACCGAGCCTGGCAGCGCCATGATACCGGCGTATGCGTCCTCAAAATCCTTGAGGATATCCTGCTCGATCTCTGCCTTGCATTCGTTGCTGAACATGCGGAAGTCCACCTTCGGGAAATAAACGCGGCCACGGTCGTCGAAATCGCTTTTCATGTCGCGCAGGAAGTTAACTTTCTGAAAGGCCGCACCCAGGCTGCGCGCCGGCTTCTCCAGCCTGTTGAACATCTCCTCGTCGCCCTCGCAAAATACCTTCAGGCACATGAGCCCCACCACCTCCGCAGAACCATAGATGTACTCGTTGTAGAGCGCCCGGTCGTACACATGCTCCTCCAGGTCCATTTCCATGCTTTTCAGAAAGGCCTCGATGTATTCTTTGTTGATGCCATACTTGTTCACCACGCACTGGAAGGCGTGCAGCACCGGGTTCAGGCTCAGCTTCTGCTCTATGGCCTCGTAGGTTTGTTTCCTGAAATCGGCCAAAAGCTTGCGCTTGTCATGCTCGTGGAAAGTATCCACGATCTCATCGGCGCAGCGCACAAAACCATAGATGGCATAAATAGGCAGGTGGAACTTCTTGTCCATGGTTTTGATGCCTAGCGTGAAAGAGGTGCTGTAGGCCTGTGTAATCACTTTGCTGCACTGCATGCAGGTATCTTCGAAAAGCTGCTCCATACGCTGGTGAGGTTAGGATACTTAAATATTTACGGGAACCGGCGGTGAAAACTCCTTCTCAATCTCCTTCGCCACTACCTGCCCCGAAATAAGCGAGGGCGGCACGCCAGGCCCGGGCACGGTGAGCTGCCCGGTATAGTATAGGTTCTTGACTTTCCTGCTCTTCAGGCTTGGCTTCAGGATGGCTGTCTGCAGCAGCGTGTTGGCTAACCCATAGGCATTTCCTTTAAAAGCATTATAGTCTTGTATAAAGTCGCGGTGCGCATAGCTGCGCTTGTAGATGATGTGGCTTCGGATATCCTGCTTTGTCAGGCGTTCCAGGCGGTCCATCACCAGGTTGAAGTACTGCTCGCGCAGCTCCTCGGTATCCTGCAGGCCAGGCGCCACGGGTATAAGCACAAACAGGTTCTCGCAGCCCTCCGGCGCCACCCCCGGGTCGGTTACCGACGGGGCCGACACGTAAAACAGCGGTTTCTTAGGCCACTGCGGGTGCGTATAGATCTCCTGGGCATGCGGGCCAAAATCCTCGTCGAAAAACAGGTTGTGGTGCTGCAGGTTTTGCAGGCGCTTGTTCACGCCCAGGTAAAACAGCAACGATGAGGGCGCCATTACGCGCGACTCCCAGTAGCTGTCGGAGTAGCTCTGGCTGGCCTTCGGCAGCAGCTCCTTCTCCACATGATGGTAATCGGCGCTGGCCACCACGACTTCCGCCTCAAATAGCTCCTTGTCCGTCAGCACCTGCGTCACGCGCCCCTCCTGCACCTCCAGACGCTGCACGTCCTGGTCGTACAGGAACTTCACGCCCTTCTCCTCAGCCAGCCGCACCATCCCCTCCACAATCTTATACATGCCTCCCATTGGGTACCAGGTACCCAGGCTGATGTCGGCATAGTTCATCAGGCTGTACAGGGCCGGTGTGTTCTGCGGCAAGGCACCCAGGAAAAGGATCGGGAACTCCATCAGCTTGATGATTTTCTCATGCCGGAAGAAGCGGCGGATGTGCTTATGGAACGACTGAAACACATCCATGCGCAGCACATCCAGCAGCAGGCGCGGGCTCATGAACTCGGTAAGGGAGCGACCGGGCTTGTACACCAGTTGGTTGATGCCCACTTCATACTTGTAGGCCGCCTGCTCCAAAAACAAGTCCAGCTGCCTGGCACTGCCCGGCTCCATGCTCTCGAAGAGCGCCTGCAGCTCCGGCAGCCGGGCTGGAATATCCATAAAATCATCGGCACCGAAAACCACCGTGTAAGATGGGTCTAGCCGAATCAGGTCATAGTAATCAGAGGTGGACTTGCCGAAACGGTTAAAGTAAGCCTCAAACACATCAGGCATCCAGTACCAGCTGGGGCCCATGTCGAAGGTGAAACCCTCTGCCGTGAAGCTGCGCGCGCGCCCCCCGGGGCTGCTGTTCTTCTCCAGCACAGTCACCTCATAGCCTTTATCTGCCAACGTGGTGGCTGCAGAAAGGCCGGAGAAGCCTGATCCTATTACTATCACTCGTGCTGCAGCCATACGTTGTGCTAAGCGTCCTGTTTATAAACCTTAAGCACCTTCTTCAGCTCCTTGCGCGCAATGTGGATACGGTTCTTAACCGTACCGATCGGGATCTGCAGTTTCTCCGCGATCTCCAGGTACTTATAACCCACATAGTACATCATGAAAGGGGTGCGGTGCTCCTCGTTAAGGTTAGCTATTGCTTTGTTGATATCATTCATGACGAAAGTAGCCGTGCCTTTGTTCTGCGTCACGAAGTTCTCGTCGGTATTCAGGTACTGCAGGTATTCCGAACTGTCGATATTGCTGCTGCGCTTGGTTACCTTGTTATAGTTGTTGATGAAGGTGTTGCGCATGATTGTGTACAGCCACGCCTTCAGGTTGGTGCCTGCCTTAAATTTATCGCGGTTCGTCAGCGCTTTCAGCATGGTTTCCTGCACCAGGTCCTTGGCGTCGTCCAAGTCGCGGGTCAGGTTCATTGCGGCCGGCCGCAATGACTGCGCTACATTCTGTACGAGGGTATTAAATTCCAGAGCTGTCATTCTGTTTAAAGTTTTATGGTTGAACCATAAACAAATATACGACAGGATCAGGAATAAAAACAGATTTGTGTAAGTTATTTTAAAGTTGCCTTAAACAATTTCGACAAAAGAACCCCCACAACCTGTGTACGTACATAATCTCAGTGCAAACGACAAAGTGAGCTGTCGTGAAGGGCACAAAAAAATCCGGTCCGCCGCCCCTTATAAACGGAAGAGACAGCGGACCGGATTTAAAGCGGTGCAAAATTTTATTTTAATTTGGCAATCAGCTCTTTCATGCAGCTTAATCGCTCCACATTCTCGGGGAGCACAAGGAAGTCGTGCTGCACTTGGTAGCCATACACGTAAATGGTACAATCGGGGAAGCGCCTGGAAAGTTTGTTCAGGTAAGCCTGCACCTGCTCCCGCTCCGGTACTGAGGTAAGCACCGTGCAGAGGTACCGGGCCTTAAACTGCTCATACGTCAGCTCCAGGTCCTTAAACGGAAGGTGCTGGCCCAAGTACACCACCCGCTGGTTATACGCCCGCAGGATGTAGTTCATGTACAGGAGCGCCAGTTCGTGCAGTTCGCCTTCGGGCAGGTACAGCACATACACCGGGTCCTCCTCTTTCCAGCGAGCGTTTTGCCCGTCTATGGCCACCAGCAGTTTCTGCCGGATCAGGTTACTCACAAAGTGCTCGTGCGCCGGCGTGATGTTGCCGGTCTGCCATAGAATACCGATCTTATTGAGGAACGGGTAAATTACCTCCTGCATCGTTTCCTGGAACCCCAGCTGCAGGGCCGCCTTAGAGACCACGCGCTCGAACTTATACTCGTCCATGTCTACCATAGCCGAAACCAGTTCGCTTACGAGCTGCGCCCCTGCGCAGGGCTGGTCGCACAGCTGCTGCACTGTCTCTAGAATCTGCTCTTTATCCATCTGCGCGATCTTGGATATTTTGTACCCCCGCTCGTTGAGCAGCGAAATATTCAGCAGCGACTTGAGGTCTGCGTCATCGTAGTAGCGGATGTTCGTCTCAGTGCGCTTTGGATTCAGGATACCGTAGCGCTGCTCCCATATGCGTATGGTGTGCGCCTTGATGCCTGACAGATGTTCGAGTTCTTTAATAGTGTACTGAGCCACGTTTCTCCTGTTCCTGTTTCTTTACAATAGTATAAGCCAACCTGAAATACCGCGGCGCCACCCACAGCATTCCAAAAGACTCGGCTCCATGCTTGCCCTGCTCCTTGTGGTGCACCTTGTGCGCCATGTTTAAGGCTTTCAGGTAAATGTTAGACGTTTTACCGAAAAACCTGATCCGTCTGTGGATGAACACATCATGGATCAGAAAGTAAGCCACGCCGTAAAGGGTGATACCTGCCCCAATCCAGAACCTGTAGTCTATTGGGTCGGTGCCGAAGATAAAAAAAAGCATCGCCAGCACGCCGTAGTAGGCAAAAAACAGGTCATTTAGTTCAAAGGCGTGGTTATGGGGCCTGTGGTGCGACTTGTGCAGAAACCAGAGGAACCCGTGCAGCACGTACTTGTGCATGAGCCAGGCCACACCCTCCATTGCCACAAAAGTCAGAAGCATGATACCGATGCCTGTTAGCATACCCACAAAACAGCAAGTTTAAGGAATAGTTTAAAATATTAAACAGGAGTTTACCACTTAATGGGCTCTTTGCTCAGAAAAGCGGCAATGCCGCGCTGGCAATCCTCGCTGCCCCGGGCCACGGCGTTCATCTCGGCGGCGTACTGCAGCCCTTCCTCCAGCGTCATGCCCTGCACGCGGGCAATCATCTCCTTGGTCACCTCCATGCTCTGCCTGGAGTTCTCGGTGCACAGCTTTTGGGCAAAGGCAAACACACGCTCCTCCAGTTCCTCCACCGGCACCACATAATTCACCAGGCCATACTTCTCCGCCTCGTCCGCAGAGATCAGGTCGCCGGTCAGCAGCAGTTGCTTGGCCCTGGCCTCCCCGATCTTGCGCAGCAGGAACACTTTTACAATGGCAGGAATAAAGCCGATTTTCACCTCGGTGTAGCCAAACTTTGCCTCGGGCACGGTAAAGCCGAAGTCGCAGATAGCGGCCAGGCCGCAGCCGCCCGCTATGGCGTGGCCGTGCACCTGGGCAATCACTACCTTCTTCAAAGTATAAATCATCCGGAAGAGCTCCATCAGGTGTGTGGAGTCGAGCAGGTTCTCGTGGTAATCGTTCTCCTGCAGGCGCTGGATATACTCCAGGTCGGCGCCGGCGCAAAACACCTTGCCTTCGGCGCGCAGCACGACCACCTTGCAGGTGTCATCCTCCTCGGCCATGCCAAAGGCGCGCTTCAGCTCGGTTACCACTTCAAAGTTAAGGGCGTTTCGTTTCTCGGCACGGGCCAGTGTAATGTAGCCAACCCGGTCTTTCACCTCATAGTGCACAAACTCCATGGTCAGGCTCTCGGCCGTATTTGTCAGATCAGTCATGATTAGGTTTTTTATAGGTAAATAAGGGTGTCGTGCTCCAATATACGGAACAACGGCGTCAACGCTGCGCAAATTAAGCGGCAGCGCACATTTGCTTCGCTACAAGTATAAAATTTCTGCGGAGGCTTCCAAGCCCTGTTGCGCAGCTCAAACTGCCAACCTTCTAAAAGTATAAACGTTTATAAAATAAATTTGCTAACGAACGTTAGGTTGTATATTTTTGTTAAAAAAGTATGGAAGCAGTATTGAGCAGAAAAGAGCAAATCGAGCAAACGGCCACCTCCCTCTTTAAAACAAAGGGTTACTCTGCCACCTCGATGCGCGATCTGGCCAATGCGCTGGGCATAGAGGCTGCCAGCATTTACTCGCACATCAAGTCTAAGGAAGAGATTTTGCAGCGGGTGTGCTTTAGGATGGCCCAGGAGTTTTTTGAGGCCATTGACGCTGCCGAGGCCGCCGAAGGCCCGGCCACCGCCAGGCTGAAACGCGCCATTGCCGCCCACGTGCAGGTGCTGACGCAGAACACAGCAGCATCGGCGGTTTTCCTGCATGAGTGGCGCCACCTGAGCGAGCCGATGCTTGGTACCTATCTGTCGCTGCGCGACAAGTACGAGGCGCGCTTCCGCAGCATCATCCGTGCGGGAGTAGCGAACGGCGAGTTTGCCGTGCCTGATGAGAAGTTTGCTGTGCTGACCATACTTTCCGGGCTTAACTGGATCCATACCTGGTACAAACCAGAGGGGAAAATGGCACCGGCTGAGATTGCCGAGAACCTTTCGGAGATGCTACTTAACGGCCTGCGCACCAACAACCAGGCTACACAGGATACTTACTCTCACCTTAACACAATCTAAACTGTCTAACCGCCAGGCTGGTAACGCAGCCTGGCACCTTTTACTGAACCTTAAAACTATAAATACTATGTACGGAGGAGGAAACGTTTTTGAGGCTACCAAGTTTGATGACCTGCAGGCAGAGGACCCTGCCAAGCTGGCCGAGTTCGAGGCGCGCATCGCCCGTGGCGAGAAGATAGAGCCGAACGATTGGATGCCGGAGCTGTACCGTAAGCAGCTCATCCGCATGATCGAGCAGCATGCCCACTCTGAGATTATAGGCGCCCTGCCAGAAGGCACCTGGATTACGCGCGCCCCTGGCTTCCGCCGCAAAATGGCGCAGATGGCCAAAGTGCAGGACGAAGTGGGGCACGCACAGCTGCTGTACTCCGCCGCCGAAACTCTGGGCAAATCGCGCGAGCAAATGCTGACCGACCTGATCAACGGCAAGTCCAAGTACTCTAACGTGTTCAACTACCCGGCCTTCACCTGGGCAGACTCCAACATTATTTCCTGGCTGATTGACGCGGGTGCGATCGTGAACCAGATGGCCAACGCCAAGGGCTCTTACGGACCATACTCCCGCGCCCTGGAGCGTATCTGCGCCGAGGAGGCCTTTCACCTGAAGTATGGCCACGACGCCGTGGTGCACATGGCGACAGGCTCACCGAAGCAGCGCGAAATGATTCAGGCGGCCCTGAACCGCTGGTGGCCGCCGATCATGACCTTCTTCGGCCCTTCTGACAAAATGAGCACGCACACCGAAACGCTGATGCGCTGGAAAGTGAAAATGGCCTCTAACGATGAGTGCCGCCAGCAGTTCCTGGACATGTACGTGCCGAAGATTTGGGAGCTTGGCCTGACGGTGCCGGACCCGAAATTGAGGAAGAATCAGGAAACCGGCCAGTGGGAATACACCGAGCCGGATTGGGATGAGTTTAAGCGCGTAATCAACGGCGACGGCCCTTGCAACGCCGAGCGTCTGGCCGTGCGCCGCACCGCCGAAGAGCGCGGTGCCTGGGTGCGCAGAGCCCTGCTCAACCCGAAAGCAAAGTACGTGAAGCCGCTTGCTTAACGGCAAATTAAAAATTAGAAATTATGAATTAGAAATTGATTTGGGTTAAAGTTTGATTCTTACACCCATTTCTAATTTCTAATCTTTAATTCATAATTAAGAAACTATGAGCCTGAAATCCCTTGACCCGAGAGTAACCCGACTGAACTTACCGGAAGGCGAGGTTCCTGCCATGGAGCCGAAGCCGGAGCTGGATCAGTTTGAAACATATGAAGCCTTCCACCAGAAGAAGGAAGGCGCGGCCCATACGTACGTAGGGCCGGTGCACGCCCCTAACGAGGATGTAGCTTTCTTGTTTGCTAAAGAGCAGTATAGCCGCCGCTTCCCTTGTGTTGGCCTCTGGATCGTGCGTACCGAAAACATCCAGGTAACGCCGTATGGCAACGACAGTGAGAACGTATACGACATGCTGCGTGTAGAAGAGCCAGCTGAACGGAGCGAGCAACCGGAGCCTTATGAGATCTTCCACCTGAAGAAGCGCGGAAAAGCGCACACGCATGCGGGCCGGGTGATGGCCACGTCATACCTGGAAGCCCTGCAGGAAGCGAAGCAGCAATTCGGTGAGAAAGGCCCTATCGTGAACGTGTGGGTGGTAAAATCGAAGGATGTGCTGCAGTCTGCGGAGGAAGACAAGGACATGTGGAACACCATACCTGAGAAAAAATACCGCGAAGCTATTGCCTACAAGGTAATGGACAAGATCACGAAGTATAAAGAAGAGAATAAACCAACAACTGCCCCATAATGAACGAGCTAGCGATTAAAGACCTGTTATACAAACTGGCTGACGACCAGCTTATACTTGGCCACCGCAACTCTGAGTGGACGGGCTTCGGACCGATACTGGAAGAGGATATTGCTTTCTCGTCTATGGCACAGGACAAGATTGGCCATAGCCTGGCCTTTTATACGTTGCTGCAGGAGCTGGGCGAGGCAGATCCAGACACCGTGGCCTTTACCCGCAACGCCAATCAGTTCCACAACAGCCAATTGGTAGAGTTGCCTAACGGAGAATACGACTTCAGCTTGATCCGTCACTTCCTGTACGACAACGCCGAGATCATCCGCTTTGAGATGCTGGCACAGTCGAGTTACGAGCCAATAGCCAAAGTGGCCACGAAGCTGAAAGGCGAAGTGAAATACCACGTGCTGCATGCCAATACCTGGATCAAGAACCTGGGCACCTCTACCGAGGAAGCCATCCTACGCCTGCAGGCTTCCCTGAACGAGGCGCTGCCTTATGCCTTAGGCATGTTTGAGCAGTCGAAGTATGAGCAGGAGCTGATTGGTGCCGGTGTATACGGTGGCGAGGAGGCCGTGAAAGCCGAGTGGCTGAAGCGCATTCAGGCAGTGCTGGAGAAAACAGACCTAAAGCTGCCCGATTTAGAAAGTATAGATCCAAAACTTGGTGGCCGCTACGGCACACATACCGAGCACCTGCAGCCGCTGCTGGATGAGATGGCCGAGGTGTTTAAGATTGACCCGACGGCTGAGTGGTAGTTTTAACGTAGCACGACACACGTATCACGTAGCACGATCTTTATGCTTGCGATAGAGTCTACGGTGATAAAAGAAAATCTTGTTACATGCTACGTGATACTTGATACGACAAGATGAGCTTATCCAAAGAACACATACTGACCCTGCTAGAGGAGGTGAAAGACCCTGAGATACCGGTGCTCTCGCTGGTGGACCTTGGGGTGATTACGGGTGTGGAGGTAGCTGAAGATGGGCACGTTACCGTGAACATGACGCCTACCTTCGCCGGTTGCCCTGCCATGGACTACATGAAAAAAGATGTGGAGCGCACGCTGGACAAACACGGCATCAGCAAGCACACGGTGAATATGACCTTTGACAAGCCCTGGGACAGCAACAAGCTCAGCGAGAAAGGCCGCCAACACCTAAAGGAGTTTGGCCTGGCACCGCCTCCCAAGTATGATGTCATCCTGGACCTCGATATACTAGAGCACGTAAAGTGTCCTTACTGCGACAGTGAGAACACCACGCTCAGAACACCGTTTGGCCCAACCCTCTGCCGCTCCATGCACTACTGCAACGATTGCCGCCAGATGTTTGAGCAGTTCAAGCCACTGTAAAGTATAAACCGGAAGCGCCAGCTAAGTATAGCTGGCGCTTCCGGTTTATACTTTACAGCTAGCCCACTTCTACTGCAGGTACATTCCGCAGCCTTTAAAGCTGATTCCCTTTGCATTTACCCGCACCAAATACGGGGAAACCTTTCCGGACATAGTGTCCTCGCATGGTTGCTCCATAATCTCTACCTGCAGCTCCCCCTCCTCGGTTGTGGCGCGGTACACGGTCTTGTTCCCGCTCTGAAGAGGGTCCGGCACCGGGGTCTCTATACTTATACTTTCAGAAGGCAACGTTCTAAACGTCATGCTTTGCTCCAGGTCAATCTCCAGCGACCAGCCAGGCTCGTTGCCTGTGGCTACAAAGTCAATCCCTCTCCTGCGCTTTTCATTCCAAAGCGAGGGGTTGTCTTCTATCAGCGCGGTATCCCTTCTTAAAAGATACATGGGCGCTAACGCTGTGGTGATTGGCTTACCGTCCTGGTCCAGCATGTTCAGTTCCCCCGCCTGGGTCAGCTCAAAAAGCGTCGGCGTAGCCCCGTTTTCAGCAGCCTGCAGCTCCACCCGGCCCTCTTTCACGCCCCATGTGCCGGTGCGGGTAAAGGGCTGCACGTCGCGGTCCTGGTAAATCAGTGTTTCCTCAAACCGGTTGTCTGCACCAAGGCTTAGGTTGTAGTTTATGCCCGGGCAATCCGCACAGGGTATCACTCCGCGCCAGGTCCCGACAACAGCGGCAGGCGGTAGCATTTTGGGGACACCCACATCCACAGGCTCAGTGGGCACATCAGAAACAGGGGCTGTCGTACAACCGCTCAGCCAGAGGACCAACGCCCCGGCAAACAGAAAGCAACTTCTTTTGATCATGCTAAACATTACGCTCCTCAGCACAGGCAGTTGCTCAGAAGCCGGATCCCAACAAAAAGAGCCTTGTTGTCAAACAAGGCTCTTTCTAAATCAGGTATACTCTCGAAACTATAGCTGCGCCATCTCCGCCCGCACAAAGTCTACCAGGCTCTTGATATAGTCGGTGCTGAAATCGAATTTGATGCCAGCCGCCTCGTACACCTCGCCGATAGAAACCGTATAGCCCAAGCTTAGGGCGCGCTTGTAGGCAGCCAGGCCTTCGGCAGGGTTCTCCTTGTAATTCTTCCAAACGGCAACAGCTCCAAGTTGCGCCATGGCATACTCAATGTAGTAGAATGGCACTTCGTATATGTGCAGCTGCTTCTGCCACATAAACGGCTTATAATTCTCCAGTCCTTGCCAGCTCACCAATTTATGGTTGAAGGTCTCGAAAATGCGCAGCCATTCCTGGTGGCGCTGCTCCTGTGTCTGCTCCGGGTGCTCATAGATCCAATGCTGGAATTTATCCACGGTGGCTACCCACGGGAATGTTTCGAGCACGCTCTCCAGGTGCGTCTTCTTGGCACGGCGCAGCTCGTCCTCGTCTTCAAAGAAGGTGTCCCAGTAGTCCATCGAGATCAGTTCCATCGACATAGAAGCCAGCTCTGCCACCTCTGACGGCGGGTGCTTGAAGGAGTTAAGCCATAGGTCTCGGGTCAGGAAGGAATGCACGGCGTGGCCCCCCTCGTGCAGCATCGTGATCACATCGCGCAGGCTGGAAGTGGCGTTCATGAAGATAAACGGCACCCCGATCTCATCCAGCGGGTAGTTGTACCCGCCCGGCGCCTTTCCTTTTCTGGACTCCAGGTCCAGGTGCCCCATCTCCCGCATGGTGGCCAGGCAATCGCCCAGGTAGGTGTCCAGCTTGTAAAACACCTGCACCGTCTTCTCCAGCAGCTCATCGCCGGACTTGAAGGGCTCCAGCGGCTTTCTGCCGGTTGGGTCCACGTCCAGGTCCCAAGGGCGTAGTTCTTCCAGTCCCAGTTGCTGCTTGCGCTCCTCATCTATCTTGGTGAGCAGCGGCACAATGGTCTCTTCGATGGAAGTATGGAAGTCGAAACAGTCCTGCGGCGTATAGTCAAAACGGCCCATGGCGGCGAACATGTAGTCGCGGAAGTTTTCGAAATCGGCATTAACGGCAACCTGGTGGCGTAGCTTCAGCAAATCATCGAATAGGTTATCTAACTTCTCGCGATCCTGGTAACGGCGCTCCTGCACGGCTCTCCAGGCCTCCTCCCGAACGGTTCTATCCGTACGTTTCAGGCGGTCAGCGGCACGCTGCAGCGTCATCTCCTCCCCATCCAGCGTTACGGTCATGGCACCGGTCGTGGCGGCGTACTGTTGCTGCTTGGTGCTGATCTCCGTCTGCAGGGGAATGTTCTCTTCCCGGAAAATTTCCAACGCACGCTCCACGCCACGCAGGTAAATTTTATACTTTTCCTTGTCCAGCCCATTCACGTAGGGCGAGTGCATCAGCTTCAGGTTCAGCTCGTGATCCAGCGGCGCGATGTTGGGCTCTATCTCGGAGATGAAGTACTGGAATGCCTGCGTGGTTTCCTCGTTTTGGGTGTCGCAGGTCATGCGGATGTAGCGCCAGCCAAGGTCTTCAGAAAGCACGCTCTCCAGCTCACTGCGGTCTCGCATCCACTTCTCCAGCTCCTCCACACTGTTGATCTGGCGGGTTTTAAGCTCTTCAAAGTATGGCTTTATGGTTTCCCAGTTCTCCACCTTAAAGTCCTCCGACAGGTAAGCGCGGGGCATCCGTTCCGGAATCGTCAGGTTAGTTGTTTGTTGTATTGTCATTATAGCAATGTATATTTCAGAAGTACAATATAGGTGTTTCTTATGAAAGTACAAAAAAAAGAGCAGTGCCGCAAGAGTTTTCTTGCGGCACTGCTCTTGTATACGTTTTTTGCGGCTTATCCGATCTCGATGACCACGTTTGGCGTGAGCGGGTGCCCTACACAATTCAGGGTATAGCCCTCCTCCATTTCGGCATCAGACAGACCCTCGCGCTCATCCAGGTGCACCTTTCCGCTCAGGCACTTGCCGCGGCAGGCGGTGCATAGGCCAGCCTGGCAGGAGTAAGGCAGGTCAATATCCTGCTCCAGTGCCGCCTCCAGTATCGTTTGGTCCGGCTCCACTACAAAGCTGTACTCCGATCCCTCATAGATCACCGTCACGGTCTGGGTCGTGATTTCACCATCGTCTTCTGACGACAGCACGGCCCCGTGCTGCGCCTCCTGCTGCTGCTTATCCAGCAGTTTATTGCTTACAAAGCTCTCCCGGAAAATGCGATCCGCCGGCACGTGCAGCACGTCCAGCGCATGGCGCACCTCCTCCATCATCCCCTCCGGGCCGCACATAAAGTAAACGCCGTCGTTGATCTTGGCCAGTTGCAGGCGCTCCAGTATCTTGATGATCATGCTCTGGTTCATGCGGCCCCGATGGTCGCAGGCTTGGCGCGGCTGGCTGTAAATGTACTCCACGTGCAGGCGCTCCGGGTTCGCTGCCTCCAGTTGCTGCAGCTGCTCCATAAAGATCACAGAGTCTTCGTCGCGGTTGCCGTAAAGCAGCGTTACCTTGCTGTTTGGCTCCTCGTGCAGCACTGCCTTCAGGATGGACATAAGCGGGGTGATGCCGCTGCCCGCGCCGAAGAGCAGCACCTGCCGCTGGTTGGCGGGGGCACAGGTAAGGCAGAAGTTGCCGATCGGCTCCATCACCTTCACCTCTTGCCCCACCTGCAGGTTATCCAGCAGGTAGTTCGACATCAGGCCGCCTTCCACGCGCTTTACCGTCACCGACAGGCGCGGCGCCTCGTGCGGAGTGCTGCAAAGGGAGTAAGAACGGCGGATTTCCTTGCCATCAATCGTCAGGATCAGCGTCAGAAACTGCCCCGGCTTGTACTCTATCTTTTGTTTCTCAGGATGTTCAAAATGTATGGTAGCGGCGTCTGCCGTTTCGTGGGTAATGTCTACAACCTTTAGGTTAAGGTAAGGGCTACTCATGTTCTATATACTTTTGCTCTGATTCGTCTTGGTCTAAAACTGTGTTCGTGGCTGAAAGTTACGACAATCCCTCCTGTTCTAAGAAAGTATCGTATAAAATTTAGGATGCCAGCCCCCGGCGCACAATAAAAATTTTGAATATTAGTTGTAAAATATATTAAAAAAAAGCTGAACTTTACAGAACGCTGCTATGGCTATGGTTCCTACCTGCACCCATGCTTCTATATTGAACGCTATCTCATTAACGTGAAAACAACATGCTGTACAAACTAACACTTAAAAACTGTGAAAAAACGGTAGTGGTAGACGACACTACGTACGATTACATTCAAAACAACGCATATCTGCAGCAAATTGAGTTCCTGAAGCACCTGCGCATCCACTCTAACGGTTACGCTTTCTTCCAGAAAAACTGGCCGCTTAAGAACGGCAAGTACCGCAACGAGACCATTTACCTGCACAAGATGATTGGGGAGCAGCTACTGGAGAAGCCGGAAAGCGACCTGAAGCTGTACGTGCACTTTAAGAACGGCAACAAGCTCGACTGCCGCCGCGAGAACCTGGAGTGGGCGCCGCTCTGCAAGATCGTCCGCAACACCACCAAAACGGAGAACAAGCTTGGCGTGCGAGGGGTACACAAAGAGGCTCAAAAGTACCGCGCCATCATCCACCATAACAAGCAGCGCATCAACCTGGGCACCTTCGAAACGCTGCAGGAGGCTGCCTTGGCCTACAGCAAAAAATCCGAGGAGCTTTTCGGGAAGACCAAAAGCCTTAAAACCTTCTCCAAGGTATTCGAAGAAGAGGAGACTGCCCCTTTAAACTAATTTCTGCTTAACTTGCACAAATGGGCTAGCCATACCCTGCCCATTTGTGCAAGCTTATGGAAAACACCACAAACCTTAGCGACCTGCTTAGCAGGCACCGCCATGCCTTCGCCCCAGTTCTGGACGCCGACCTGAACGCCGACTGCGTGTGCACACTGGACTTTTCTGAAAAGAACCAGCTGCTGCAGAAAACCAACCTGTTAGACACGGACGCCTTCAACATGGCCGTGGAGCAGATGCTGCTAGAACGGCAGGCGACCGCTGGCGTGGGAGGTTACCTGGAGGACCGCTTCATTTACCGCCGCAGCCGCCACTTCGATGTGGAGGCGCAGAGCCGCAACCTGCACCTGGGTGTGGATGTCTGGCTAAAAGCTGGCACTGCCGTGTTCACTCCCTTGGACGCCACTGTCCACAGCTTCCGGGACAACGATAATTTCGGCGACTATGGCCCCACCATTATCCTGCAGCACGAGCTGGAGGGGGTAACCTTTTATACCTTGTACGGACACCTGAGCCGCTCCTCCCTGCAGGGCCTGCAACAGGGGCAGCGCTTTGCCAAAGGCGAGAAGATTGCCGAGGTGGGTCCCTACCCGGAGAACGGGCACTGGCCGCCGCACCTGCACTTCCAGATCATCGCCGACATGGGCGGTAGGCATGGCGATTTCCCTGGGGTTACCACCACCGCCGAGCGCCACAAGTATGAGCAACTGTGCCCCAACCCCAACCTGATCCTGCAGTGCCGCCACCTGCTGTAAAACGATTCTTTACTAACTTTTAATAATAATTCTTTTCTGCTTATGGTACTGGATTTCGATTCTATCCGGGAGATGATTGTAAACTTTGCCGTACTCTACGGCCTGAAACTCATCGTCGCCGTCTTTATTCTGGTGATTGGCGCATGGGTCATCAGGCGGATGAAGACTTTGATTAACAACCTGATGCTGCGCAAGAGTGTGGACGAGTCGCTGCGCCCGTTTCTGCTGAATATACTTAGCATAGGTCTGTGGGTGCTGCTGCTTGTGCTGGTTGTGGCGCAGCTAGGCGTAGAGATGACCTCCTTTATAGCGGTGCTGGGTTCCGCAGGTCTGGCCATTGGTCTGGCCTTGCAGGGCAGCCTGGCTAATTTTGCCGGCGGAGTGCTTATACTTACCATCAAGCCCTTTAGGGTGGGCGACTTTATTGAGGCGCAGGGCCAGAGCGGCACGGTGCAGCTCATCAACATCTTTAACACGGTACTAAAAACGGCAGATAACAAGACGATTTACATCCCGAACGGGCCGCTGGCCTCTGCGGTCGTGGTCAATTACTCGGTAGAGGCCACACGCCGTGTAGAGCTGCTTTTTACGGTGTCGGTAAACAACGACATCGGTAAAGTGCGGGAGTTGATCCAGGAGTTGATAGACCAGGACGAACGCATCCTGAAAGATCCGGCCCCGGCCATTGTGGTCACTAACTTCGCAGAGCACGCCATCACGATCAGCACCCGCATCTGGTGCAAGCGCGAAGATTACTGGGGCCTGTTTTGGGACATGAACGAGCGTGCCAAGGCTGCCTTCGAAAATAACGGAATCGCCCTGCCGGTGCCGCGCCGCGAGATGGTGGGCGGTATGGCCAGCGGACAGCCTGCTATAAAGGCTTAGTTGATACTGTCGCTAAAAACAGCAGGGGTTGTGCTTCGTCGGCACAACCCCTGCTGTTTTTAGTACGCTTGCCACAATGCGTTAGTCAAACTTTATCGCCTTTACGGGTTTTATGCGGGCGATCATGGCAGCCGGTACAAGTATGGCCAGCATGGTAAGCACCACCGTCAGCGCATTCAGGATCAGGATGGCGCCAATGTTCCAGCTGATGGGCACCCGGTCCATGTAGTAGTTTTCAGGGTCAAGGGGGATGAGTTCGAAATAATACTGCACCAGGCAAAAACCGATGCCCACCACATTGCCCCACAGCAGCCCCTTCAGCGTCAGTTTCAGGCCACGGAAATAGAAGACCTGCCGTATCTGCGCATCGGTGGCCCCCAGAGCCTTCAGCACGCCGATCATGTTTATCCGCTCTATGATCATGATAAATACCGTGGACACCATGTTGAACGTGGCCACAAAAATGATCAGCACCAGGAAGATGACCACGTTTTTCTGCAGCAGCTTCAGCCAATCGAACAGCTGCGCATGGCGGTCAGTGATTTTCTCCAGCTGCAGGTCGTAGTTCATACTTTCAAACACCCGTTCGGCGGCCTGGTCTATCTGCTCAAAATCTTTCAGCACCACCTCCACGCCACCAACAAGTGTATCCGGCCAGTTGTTCAACTCCCGTACCAGCTTAATGTCGCCTATCACAAACACTTCGTCGAACTCCTCCAGCCCGGTATTGTAAATGCCGCTCACCCGTAGCTTTCGTGCACGGGGAGGGTTTTGGATGAAGTAGAAAATGGCCTCATCGCCCACCTTCAGGCGCAGCTTGTTGGCTATCCTGTGGCTCAGCAACACATCTTTGGACGAGGCCGTATCGCTGAATGCCATCAGCTGCCCTGCCTCCAGGTTCTTCTGCATGGCGCTCAGGTCGTAGTTCTTCCCCACGCCTTTCAACACCACACCCAGCACCTCATCCTCTGTCTTGATAATGGCTGTTTTACGCGCAAAAGCCTGCACTTTCTTGATGCCGGGTATTTCCTCCGTTACGCCGATGTTATAGCTTATAGGTGCTCCCTCATACGAGTTGTTGGTATCATACTTGCTGATTTGCAGGTGCGCCCCAAAGCTGAAAATCTTGTCGCGGATCTCGTTACGGAAGCCCTCCAATATCGCAAAAGACACAATCATGATCGCAATGCCTGCAGCTATGCTTATAATTGCTATTTTTGTAACCGACTGCGTAAACGAGCCGGTCTGCACTTCTGATATTTTATCGGATATGTATTTGGAGATGTTCACTCGCCTTAGATCATATTAACAGCCTTAAAGATAGGTATGAATTTTGACTTCTACCTTACAAAAACGATGACACACCCTTTCCTATACCTCTCTGCATCGCTGCTCCTCACGTTGGGCGGCTGCAACTCGAAACAAGTTCCTAGCACGGCCCCTGAGCAAACACCCGCCACCGCCGCAGCCCCAACTCCAGAGACGCAGGCCCTGCGAATGGGCGCCGCCAAGTTGGATGTATACTTGCCACAGCTGGCAGGCAAACGCGTGGGCGTGATCGTGAACCAGACTTCCATGCTCGGCAATACGCACCTGGTGGATACGCTCATCAGCCGCGGTGTGGAGATAAAGACGATCTTTGCACCGGAACACGGCTTCCGTGGCGAGGCCGACGCTGGGGCTCATATCAAAGACGGTACCGACCCCAAAACAGGCCTGCCGATCATCTCGCTCTACGGCAGCAACAAAAAGCCGCTGCCCGAGCAGATAAAGGACCTGGACGTGCTGCTGTTTGATATCCAGGACGTGGGTACGCGCTTCTATACGTATATCAGCACGATGCATTACGCCATGGAGGCCGCCGCCGAAAACGGTAAAGAGGTGATGGTGCTGGACCGCCCCAACCCGAACGGGCATTACGTGGACGGTCCGGTACTGGAGATGGACCAGCAGTCGTTCGTGGGCATGCACCCGATTCCGATCGTGCACGGCCTCACGGTAGGCGAGCTGGCAAAGATGATCAACGGCGAGAAGTGGTTGAAAGGTGGCCTCCAAGCCAAGCTAACGGTAATCCCGATGGAAAATTATGACCACGACATGCCGTACGAGCTGCCGGTGAAGCCTTCGCCGAACCTGCCAAACGCGCAGGCCATCGCCCTTTACCCGTCTATCTGTTTCTTTGAGGGAACAGACGTGAGCGTGGGGCGCGGCACGCCTACACCTTTCCAGGTGATCGGCAGCCCATACTACCAGAAGAAGGATTTCAGCTTTACCCCGGTAAGCACCCCAGGCGCTACCAACCCGCCGCACAAGGACGTTGTTTGCTACGGCAAAGATTTAACAAGTGTGGAGGTTGCTGACAAGGTAGACCTGGCTTACCTGCTGGACATGTACCAGAACTCCAGCAACAAGGACAAGTTCTTCAACAACTTCTTTGAGAAGCTGGCCGGTACCACCAAACTGCGCCAGCAGGTAATTGCCGGTAAGACAGAGGCTGAGATCAGGGCCAGCTGGGAACCGGCTTTATCCAACTATAAAACCAAGCGTAAGCAGTACCTGCTTTACCCAGACTTTAACTAAGCATGAGAGATTTGCGCATCGTGTTCATGGGTACGCCGGACTTTGCCGTGCCTACCCTGCAGACACTCGTGGAACATAAGTATAACGTGGTGGCGGTGATCACCGCTCCGGATAAACCAGCCGGGCGCGGGCAGAAGCTGAACCAGTCGCCGGTGAAGGAGTATGCCGTGGCGCAGGGGATTCCGGTGCTGCAGCCTACAAACCTGAAGTCGGAGGCGTTTTTGGAGGAGTTGCGCAGTTACAAGGCGAACCTGCAGATCATCGTGGCGTTCCGGATGCTGCCGGAGGTAGTATGGGCAATGCCGGAGCTGGGTTCTTTCAACATCCACGCCTCGCTGTTGCCGCAGTACCGTGGGGCCGCCCCCATCAACTGGGCCATCATTAACGGCGAAAAAGAAACAGGCGTAACCTCCTTTTTCCTGAAGCACGAGATCGACACCGGTGATTTGATTTTCCAGGAGCGTGTGCCGATACTGGAGGAGGATGATTTCGGAACGCTGTACGAGAAACTAAAGTACAAAGGTGCCGAGCTGGCGCTGCGAACCGTGCAGGCTATCGAGCGTAGCCATGTGCAGTCGCAGCCACAGGTAACTTCTGCAGAAACGAAGCACGCCCCCAAGATATTTAAGGATACCTGCCAGATTAACTGGGAGCAGCCGGCGCAACAGGTACGCAACTTTGTGCGTGGCCTCAGCCCCTACCCTGCCGCCTGGACAAAACTGAACGGCAAGAATTTTAAGGTTTACAGGGTGGAGGTACTGGAGAATGCCGCTTATACTTCGGCATCCGGCACCATCCACACCGATAACAAGAACTTCCTGCACGTACAAACCGCGACCGGAGCCGTATCCATACTTGACCTGCAGATGGAAGGGAAAAAACGCATGCCGGTACAAGACCTGCTGCGCGGGTATAACTTCGAAGTATAAACAGTATGATAGCCATTGTAGTAGCCGCCGCTGAGAACAACGTGATCGGGAAAGACAACGACCTGATCTGGTACCTGCCTGCCGACCTGAAGCACTTCAAGCGCCTTACCATGAGCCACCCGATGATCATGGGCCGCAAGACGTTTGAGGCAATCGGGAAGCCTCTGCCGGGCCGCACGTCTATCATCATCACCTCCCAAAGAGATTATAAGGCAGAAGGATGCGTGGTGGTACACTCGCTGGAGGAAGCCATTGCCAAAGGCAGCGAACTGGATCCGGAGCAGGTAAGCATTATTGGCGGGGCCAACGTGTACCAGCAGGCGCTCCCGCTCACCGACAAAGTATACCTGACACGCGTGCATCATAGTTTTGAGGGGGATGTGTATTTTCCAGAACTTCCGGAAAAAGAGTGGCAGGTGGTAGAGCAGGAGCACCACGAGCCAGATGAGAAGAACAAGTACAGCTACACTTTCCTGACGCTGGAGCGGAAGTAGAAAAGGGAGCAAGTATAAACGAAGAGGGGACGCTGAAATCAGCGTCCCCTCT
Source organism: Pontibacter litorisediminis (assembly GCF_029360645.1). Classification (GTDB taxonomy): domain Bacteria; phylum Bacteroidota; class Bacteroidia; order Cytophagales; family Hymenobacteraceae; genus Pontibacter; species Pontibacter litorisediminis. Next base: position 1,086,918 of record NZ_JARDUA010000001.1, read on the forward strand.
TCGTTTATACTTGGTGCTTTGGTTTAGCGCAGGATGTACAGCTTGCCGTAGCCGTTCTTAAAGGTACCGTCGCCGAAGGTGTTGCGGTGCTTCATCTCTTCTTCACCTTTGCTCATGATCACGCGGTACAGGTATACCCCGTTGGCTAGCTTATCGCCATACATGTCGGTGCCGTCCCAGGCATACTCTGTTTTGTTGTTGCCGATGCGCAATGGCCCGAGCTCCTCTTTCATGATTTCCTTCACCACTTTACCGGTAATCGTCAGGATCTGTATCTTCATGTGGTCCGGGATCGTGCTGCCCGTGATCGTGAAGATAAAATTGGTCTTGGTAGAGAACGGGTTCGGGAACGGATAGAAATTTGAAATGCTCGACTCGCTCACTACCTTAAAGCCAATCCTGTACGGCGACACCCCCGACTCCTTCCCGACAGCATCTTTGGCTCTTACCTCCAAGGTGTAGTCGCCGTCTGCCAGCGCTGTCGGCTTGAACTCCAGCTTAAAGTCGTTTGCTTCTGTGGCAGGTGTGTAAACCACCTCCTGGTTATTCATCAGCTCAACTTCTTTCTGTCCCTCCTTCGGAGAAATCAATACCATAGACATTTTAGAAGGATCCTGCAGGAAGACGTGCCTGTTCTCATCTTTCACCGTCACGCTTATCAGCGGGCTCGGCGATACGATATCCCCATCCAAAATATGGATACCATCAAAGGCCACATCCATGATCGGGTGCAGTTTGGACTTCACCCCGAAATTGACCTCATATATGTTGTTGCCATACTCCTGCTCGGGAACCAGGCGCGGGTTCACATAGATGCTTATCCTGTAGTCCCCGTCCAGCTCAGCAGTGGAAACAGTGTGGTTAAAGTATACTGTCTCATTTGGCCCTACTGGCTTTATCTTAAAGCGTGATGTGGTGGAGGAGACCCCGCTCCCGGTAAAGACTACCTCCACTGTCAGTGAGTCGGTAAACGCCGTAGAGGTAACGTTCTGGAAAGCCATCGGCACAGTCAAACTTCCTCTTCCCGCCAGTTGTGTTAGCTCCTCGCTGCTCGCCTTCACCAGGTCAGGGCGTATGACACCCTCCGGCACAGGATCGTACAGCACAAACCACTCCTTTAGCTGCGGCGCCGTCCGGGCCACAGAGTCTGATAAGAAAGCAGTAAGCTTCAGGCTAGGGTATTGGCTGGCATCAATATGAGAAATATCAAGTCTTCTGGAGCTGATTCTATCTTCAAGTACAATCTCCTGCCCTGCAGCGTCAATACCAATCAGGCTCAGCTTATACTTGTCATCGCCACCGGCATAAGCCTTTATGGTGTGGTGCAGCGAACCCCAACGCAGAGCAGGCCCAACTGTCGTAGAAGTTATAGTGCCAGACTGGCGATTAGATTCCAGGGTAACATCCAGCACGATGCTTTGAGCAGTTCGCGGAGTGCCGCCCTCCTTCTCAGCCTCTTCCGAAGAGAAAGTCTTCTCCTGTGCCGTGCCTGGCGCAGCACCTTTCCGGCCAATGATGACGAAAGGGTCACCAGTTTTCAGCTTTTCGATCAGAGAAGAGCCAATGCTCCTGAACGCTGCTTTTGCCTCCTCAGGAAATACACTGAACGGCACATTATTAACAGACATGACCGCTACGTAATAACCTTCCGGAACGGCATCAATAAATCTTTTGATTTTTGCCCTATTGGCTACAGTTGATAAGTTATTTGTATCGAAAATAAACGGAGTGGCGGGGCAGGTAACAGTTCCCCCTAGATTAGTTAGCGGCTCTAGCGTTACATCATTGTAGACTACAAAAAACAAACGCGGGTTAGCGCTGGCGTTAGGATTGCCGCACTGCCAGCTTAGCACTTGATCGCCATCAATATAAAAGCCTTGCGGAGGATGTGCGAATCTTTCGCTTCCACCTGCTGTCCTCAGGCTCAAGAACCTCCTTACTGTATTGAACTCCCACTTTCCGGTTTTTTGGTCTAGCGGCTTAAAGGCTTCCGCCTTCGCTTCTGTAAATTGGCCTTTGTGACTCTGGGACCAGCCTGAATTTACACCCGGAATATGTCTGAATGAATTTTCAACCCAGATTGTATCTTCTTTTGGACTGTAGGAGTTAAAACGCGCGCGCCAGAAATAAACTATGCTATCGTTACTCCCACTAATCAGGTTTACATCCCAAGTGGCAAAAGCTGTTTTACTGACAGTGGTGGACTGGAGCCACGGGCTGGAGAAATTGGCCGTTGTGTCAAGCTCAAAATAGACGCCTCTACCCTCTTGCATCACATTGGCCTGCACGGCTAAAGATACATTCGTGTTCCCAACGATGCTGTACTTCATGGGATAAACAGTCGTTAAGCCACTGGCAGAGATAAATTTTTGGAAAGACGCTGTGTTATTATCTTCCTTTAATTCCTCAATTACTTCAGGGCTATCTAATTTTACCTCAAACACATTGATACCAGTGGATGGGGTGCCTGCATTAGCCAGTTTCAATGCCACTGCATTTTGATAGTAAACCGGAGGTATCTTTAAAGAGTCATAGACTTTGATGGAATTATCAGGGTAGGTACGTTTCACGGAAACATAAATGGAGTCTGTTATTGCTTTACCTAGGTTTTTAACATCGAAATGTAGCACCACTGTATCTGATAAAGCCGTCGCAAGGCTACCCTTTTCATCCTTAAGCTCAAAGCTATTGCTCCTGAACGTGTAGTCTGGCTTGCTAGGAGTGTACAGATGAATTGCCGGATCACCCTGTAAGGCCATTTCCAGCACTAAAGATGTCGCAAAATGAATGCTTGGACTAATACCTGAATACTTGTCGATTACGCTCCGGATAGCCTCCTGTTGCACCTGTCCTAAGGTTTTGTTTTGATACTCTTCCTCTGTAAGCCCTACCCTATACATGGCTAAAGTAAAATCGTGCAGATATGCGTCAAAGCCTGTGGCTGTATGGGCAATAAAAGCGACAGAACCTTTATTTGGAACATTCAGCCAATCTTCGCCTATCGGTGTGAAATTGCTCACGTATGGGTCGTCGATCACATAGGAATTTCCGACGCCACAGCCATTTACCAGAATAATCGGGTATTTGCCGGCGTTTTTGTAATTGCTTGTCGGAAGGGACGGGTATCCCATGTTCAGGTCAGTTACCCCTGCCCCGCTGTGCCCGAAGAATGTAATCAAGGATACTCCTTCATTTACCTCTTTAGAGATATCAACATTTTCTGTTACATCACTCAGGTTCTTCCTGGTTTTCTCAATCACACGTGCGCCCAACAGAGGTCCTTTTGCTATTTCGGTATACGTGGCGATGTAGCCTCCATACTTAGTGAGTTCCAGTGGTAGTCTTCCTCCCCCTAAGTGCAATACGTTTTTCCTCCACTCTAACCCTTCAGGTGTGGCATCATACATTTTTACCTTGTTCAGGTAGTTGATAACATCGGCAGGCGTTCTAGCAAAAACTCTCCCCGTTGGCATAGTTGGCACAAAGTTATTGTTCCTGAAGTCAATCGAGAACATATGGTCGGAAGCCGGGTATCCAAACGTCGGCACTAAGTCCGCTGCCCTAAAATCAAGCTGCTTATACTTTGTATGGCTAGGCTCTAACCCTTTACCTAGCAGGAGAAGGTGCTTTTCGCGGGTAGAAGTATTCAGGAAAGAGCAAAACCGCTTAATGCTAACAGGCGAAAATTCTCCGTAATGGAATTGGTTCACCAGGTCATCGGTAAAGACCAACAGCGTATCGTAACCACCGCCTGCAGCAGAGCTTCGGTAGGCCGCATACTCTTTTGGAGCCGGAAGAGCGCTGCCGTTAGCAGTCTTCATCAACACTTTGTTGGAAATAATGATGTAGTTGTGTTGATCAGGGTTTATACTTCTGAACCTGACGCTTTTTGAGGAGACGGGCAAAAGAGGTGTGTTGGTATCTGCCAGAAGAACTTTTCGGCTGCTGCGCTCACTATTGATAACAAACCCTTTGCTCCCGCCCGCTACATACCCAGGTATACGAACAATATCACCCGTTGAAGTAACATCATAGGCTACAGCAGTAGCTGGTGCCTGCAAAAACTCATAATATAAAGACCCAGAACGTAGCGAGTCAGTATAAAAATGTACTTTGTTGCCAGAGAATACACTCCTCTGAGGGTATATGACTTGTGCAAAAGCTAAACCAACCGTTGGTTTATTCCCATTCACGGTTTGCGGCACCAACTGGAAAGAGAACTTCCCATTAGTGATATTCAGATCTGACAACTCTAAAGGATGTGAGGTCTTAGAAGAGCCAAAATTTCCGTACTCTATTGTAGAAATGGTTCGGGTACTTGCCACTAAAGTATTAATGTCAAACCGATGTGTGCCTTCATTAGGACCAACTGTCACCAAATTAAGCCTTGGTTTCCCCCCTGAAGTAACCACATTCGTTATACCAGTAACCTCAAAGCTCAGTTTCTTAGCGTCAGCACTCGTACCGGAGAACCACCCCTCCCCTTCATCCATCCAAGGCATAATGTTACCACCCTGTTTTCCATAGTACCTCCCAGCACTATATGACGAAGTCTGCAACAACATCGCCTTCTGCCAATGAAACGGCTCCGGCGTCAGCCCACTTGGAGAAAGGTTTGTTTCACGCATGCGCTTGTTGTTACCAGCCGGGTTTACGGTGAGGAAGTAGGCAGCTGTGTCGGTGTACATGCTGGAGAGCTGGTGTACCTGGTGGGCGGGGTTCTTGTACAGCTCTGCGTCCATAGCCCCGTCGTTGCGCTCGCCGTAGAACTCCATGAAATCCTGTGGGTCCAGGCGTCCGTCGGCTTCCCCGGCCACATAAATGGCCACCTCCTTGCCACGGCGGAAAAGCTGCAGATGCTGCGGGTTCACGCTCCCTAACCCTAGCTGCTGCAGATAGGCGTAATCCAGTTTGTAGAGGCCGGTTTCCACCACCTGCAGCTTGTGGTATGTTTTGGAGTAGTCGATCCACTCGTTGCCGTAGACCTCCTGCGCCTGGGTTTTGCCTGCTGTAAAGCTCGCCACCAGGAGGATAACTGGTACTAAAAAGCACTTTATATTAAAAGTCTTATACATAGGGTGATTGCTAAAACTTTATACTTTAGTCGAATGCGTATCCTAATGAAACGATAACGGAAGAAGTGCTGCGGCTACCGACAGAATTGCTCTCGCTGTTGTTGATGCGGGAAAGGGCCAGGTCAAGGTTCAGGCCACCGGTTTTGATGCCTACCCCAAAGTTAGGTTGTATGCGTTTGGTAGTGCCGCCGTCGAAGTTCTGTGTTTCCTGGTAGTTATTGAAGCCAGCGCGTACAAAAACGGAGCTCGCGTAAGCCAACTCCAACCCCACGTGCGGGTCTACTGACACGACATCAGACCCGTAAAGCACGTTGCGCTTTCCATCAAAGGTAAAGTCTATGTCTGTGGCCAGGGCACCTGTGAAGCTGTCGGTAAAGCGGAAGGTTTTGCCTACGCCAAGTACAACCCGCGGCAGGGTAAGTTCTGCTGTGTTCTCCGGCAAGTCGTTACCGGTTTGCAGGTACGCCTCCTCCAGTTCCTCCACGTTGTGGGTCCAGGCGGTGAAGGTGGTGGTGATGTCTTTGGCCATGACTCCGAACTGCCAGGTACCGCGCTGCAGCTGTGCCCCGGCATCAATGCCAAAACCATAGGCATCGGCAAAGTCGCCTACGTTGCGGTAAATGATTTTGGCGCTGGCCCCCAGCTGCAGGCCTTCGATCAGGTTGCTTTTGCGGGCGTAGGAAAGCAGCATGGCGTAATCAGCCACGGAGAAGAAGCGGATGCTATCGTACTGGATGTAGCCGTACTCATTCTGCAGGCGACGGGTATCGGCAATGTCATCCACACCTACCCTGATAAGCGAAACCGCCAGGGCACTGCTCGAGTCCAGCGGCATGGCAAAGCTGGCAAAGTCATTCTTGGCAATGCCGGCAAAGAGCTCTGAGTGCATCAGGCTCACGTTGTACTTGTGCGGCAGGCGCAGCAGTCCAGCGGGGTTCCAGTAGCCGGCGGTGGCATCCTCAGCCAGGGCCGACTGAACATTGCCCATACCCAGCGCACGGGCACCCACTCCCAGGTTCAGGAACTCATTGCTATACTTCGGCGTGGAAACCTGCGCCTCGGCCGCTCTCCACGTTAGCAGCAGCATCACCGCCAGCAGGCAGCGGAGCATAAAGTTGTTCATCCTCTATCGTATAGGTTATATCAATCGCTAAAAATTTTATTGCATTTACCAAAGTACAGCCCTGCGGCTCCTTCCCCTCCTTTTGTGCCCTCCTAACATACTGCGGGCCTTTTTAGTTGACTCCGGCCACAATTTATTTTTATCCAAAATTAATCATTTATAATAACAATTTCCCAGCCTTACAACCAATATAAAAAAAGGGCGTAAAGAATTTTAGACAGTACCTTGCTTTACATAGTACCTTATCATATATTTGCCTCAACATTATAACGGAATCATCATGAAAGTAGAAAACACACAAGTGCAGATGCGGAAGGGAATTCTGGAATTCTGCATACTGGAGATTATCTCTCGTGGTGAAGTTTATGCGTCCGATATGCTAGAGGAGCTCACAGCGGCCAAAATGATCGTTGTGGAGGGTACGCTCTACCCCCTGCTCACCCGCCTCAAGAACGCGCAGCTTCTGGAATACAACTGGGTAGAGTCCACCTCAGGCCCGCCGCGAAAGTATTACCGCCTCACCGACACCGGCAAAGAGTTTCTGGAGCAGCTCCGGCAAACCTGGTCCGAGCTAGTTGACTCCACAGAATTCATTATCCGAAACAAGAAAGCCCAGTAATCATGAAAAAGAACATAAGTATAAACTTGCAAGGCATCATCTTCCAGATTGAGGAGGATGGGTATGAGCAGCTTAGCCGCTACCTGGCCTCTATCAGAACGTACTTTTCTAACTATGAGGGCCATGAGGAAATTGTAGCCGACATTGAGGCCCGTATTGCCGAGATTTTCTCCGCCCGCGTGTCGCCGGTAAAACAAGTGATTACGCAGGAGGACGTGCAATACCTGATCACCCGGATGGGTAACGTAACCGACTTTGAGGTAGAGGAGCCACTGGAGGAGGAGGCCTATGCCTCTGCCGGAGGAGCTGCAGGCACCGAAGCCGGAGCCGAGGCTGGCGCAGGTGCAGCCTACGCCGCAGGCCCTAAAAAGCTGTACCGCGACATGAACAACAAGGTAATCGCGGGTGTATCATCCGGAATTGCCAATTACCTGAAAGTGGACCCGCTCTGGCTCAGGCTGTTTTTCGTGATGCTGGTGCTGCTGGGCGTCGTTTCGGCAGGCGTATCGGCGGCAACAGGCATTATCATCTACGTTATACTTTGGATTGCCATGCCGGAGAGCAACCTGCTGCCCGAGACAAAGGTGCGTAAGCTGTTCCGTGACCCGGACGACAAAAAGCTGGCTGGTGTCTGCAGCGGCATTGCGAAGTACTTTGGCGTGGATGTGGCTGTTCTACGGGTACTTTTCCTGATCTCGATCTTCCTGGGGGGCTTCGGTATACTGGCTTATATCGTGCTCTGGGTTGCCATGCCTGAGGCTGTTACTCTGACCGAGCGCATGCAAATGCAGGGCGACCCGGTAACGCTGGCCGGCATTGAGCGCACCCTGAAGGACAACCTGAACATGCGCGACAGCAACGGTGAGGAAAGCGCGCTGGCAAAAATCATCTTGCTGCCAATACGCCTCATAGCCCAGGTTTTTAACTGGATCGGGCGCGCGCTGGGTCCGGTGCTGGCCTTCCTCATCACCCTGATCCGTGTGGCCGCCGGCGTTATCCTCCTGGTCATATCCATCGGCCTGACGATTGCCCTCTTCTCCACGCTTTTTTTCTCACTTGGCATTATTGATGAGACACAGTACGTAACCATTGGTGATTTTCCGGCCTCCGTGCTTCTCGGGGGCTTTCCCAGGCTCGGATTGGTGGCAGGCTTCTTTGTAGGGCTGATCCCGCTCCTACTGCTCATGGTGCTGGGGGTAAGCTTGCTTATAAAGCGCACCTTCATGAAGCCAATCGTGGGCTGGTCACTGTTTGGGGTGTGGCTGGTGGCACTGTTCACCATGATCGCTACCATTGCCATGTTCAGCGGCAACTTCCGCCGCAGCGGCGAGGTAACCACCAGCAAAACCATACCTGTGGAAGGCATCCGCACCCTTACCCTGGATACCTATGACACCGGCCTGAGCTTCGACAACGTGTATGTAGAGGTGCAGGAAAACGCCGGACCGGACGTGGAAATTATTCAGCGGGTGGAGGCCAAGGGTAAAACCGAGGAGGAGGCCAAGCAGAACGCCCGCATGATCACCTACCGCGCTGTGCTGAATGACTCAACCCTACGCTTTGACAACAGTTACGAGTTTAAAGAAGGCGCTGTCTTCCGTGACCAGGAGCTGAACCTGGTGCTGAGGCTGCCAAAGGACAAACCGCTGCGCCTTACCCGCAACTTTACCTATATGCTGCCAAGCGCTGCATTGGAGGGAGACTACAGCACCGATAAGATTTTGCGCAACACCTGGCAGGTGAGCGGCGACCGCTTGGTGTGCCTGACCTGCGCCGCCGATACCCTCGACACGGAAAGTAACGGGGGCAACGGCGAAAATGGTGAGTTCAACATGGACATTGACATGGATGAAGACGGAGGCTCGGTAGAGATGCGCGGCAGTGTGCTGTTGAATGAGAATGAGTACAGCAGCAACTCCCGCAACTTTAACTTCCGGGATTTCAGGAGCATCACCATCAGCGGGCCTTACCATGTGCAACTGCGCCAGGGCAACAGCTACAGCGTAGTCGTTCGTGCCGAGAACGATGAGTTGGAGCGCATGGAACTGGACCAGAGCGGTGACGGGCTGGAGATCAGTACAAAGCGGAAAAACTTTAGCCTGTTCAACGACCGTGAACCGGTGCTCATCCAAATCACCGCCCCAAACCTCAACACCATCGAGCTGAACGGGGCTATAAAAGCGGATATTGGAAGTATAAAAGCGGAGAACCTGCGTCTGCACTTCTCCGGAGCCGTACAGACAATGGCTAACGTGCAAGTGCGCAACCTGCGGGTGGATGCAGCAGGTGCTACGGTGAGCAAGTTTACAGGCAAGGCCGAGCGTTTCGAGCTGGATGCCACCGGCGCCTGCGGCATTGATGCCGACAACCTTGAGGCCCGCTACGTGGATGTGGACGTAACCGGTGCCGGTGTGGCCGAGGTCTATGCCACCAACACGCTGCGCGCCGATGCCTCTGGCACGAGCCGCATCGTGTACCGTGGCAACCCCAAAGATACCATCATCGACAGCTCTGGCCCCAGCAGCGTGAAGCGCCGCTAAAGCCTTATCCAGTATACAGGCTGGCTGAGTATTCTTGCTCAGCCAGCTTCTACAAATACCGCCACTTAGTACAAAATAAAACTACCTGCCCTGCCACCTTTTCCACGCTATACTATGAGAAACACTGTTCTGCTGCTTCTGCCACTACTTTGGCTTGCTTCGTGCAAAAGCCCGGAGCCTGTCACCCAAAGCGCCCCCGTGTCTTCCGACAGCTCCTCTAAAGTGCAAATAATGATGCTAGGGGTGCCGCATTTTAGTCAGCTACAGGAGGAGGAAAGCAGGACCAGCAACTTCCTGAGCCCACAAAGGCAGGACGAGATTGCAGAGGTAAACAAGCTGTTGCTGGCCTATGCGCCTGACATGATCATGATAGAGCGCGAACCGCTGGAGCAGGCAAAGTATGACTCTTTACTCAGCCAGTTTAAAAACGGGCGGATCCACCTGGAAAGGCTTGAGGGTGGCGCAGGCGAAGTGTACCAGTTTGCCTTTAAACTGGCTAAGGCGGCAGGTCATGACAAGGTATACTGCATCGATCACTTTGAGAGCACCTCGCAGAGCTTGCTAAGCACTGGCGATAACATCGAGATTTTTGAGAAGGGCCTGAAGCAGTTTCAGCTGACGGCAAGAGGCATCACCGCTGATTTTAAGAAGGGCGATATGACGTTCCGGGAGTTCCTGGTTACCCTGAACGAGCCGGAGACGATCGCTTTGTCCCATCGCCAGCTATACAATTTGCCCGCCTATGTGCAAAACGGCTCGTTCCGAAGCTACCAGGGGCTGAACAGAAGCGAGGTTGACACCACCCAGATTGGCGCTGAACTTATCTCCTTATTCTACGAGCGGAACCTTAAGATCTACTCCAACATCCTCAATGCGCAATTGAAGTACAAAGGCAAGCGAATTTTGCTGATAATGGGCCAAACGCATGTTGGCGTGCTGCAGGATATTATAGAGAATAACCCAAACTATGAAATAAGAAGCGTGAACCACTACCTGAGCGGTTCCGAAGTTTAGCAAGCCCGAGCACAATATTTGCACAGTTGCCCGGGTTATACAGAAAGTAGTGTTTGTTTAGTTGTTTGTGTTTATGAGTATCCCAGGCGAGGCCTCTCCTTCCTATGCTGACACATGGAAGGTAGGGGCCTCGCCTAACTCATTCCCCTTTACCGGGCGTCGCTTTGTTGCTAGCAACCTCCAGCCCTTTCTGCTCGCCCAGGTGCAACATCAGGGCGTAGGCGTCCTCAAACTCGTTTTTTACTTTGCCTTCCAATATCGCCTCCGTCAGCGCCTCTTTGATCTCACCTACTGTTTTAGATGGCTTCAGTCCAAAGGTTTCCATGATGATCTCACCGGTGATGACCGGCTGGAAGTTGCGCAGTTTGTCGCTTTCCTCCACCTCCACCAGGCGCTTCTCCACCTTGTCGAAGTTCTGCAGGTAACGCTTTACCTTAGTGTCATTCTTGGAGGTGATGTCGGCACGGCAGAGCTTCATCAGCGCGTCAATGTCATCCCCTGCCTCAAATAACAACCTTCGTATGGCAGAGTCTGTTACAGTCTCCTTCACCAGGGCTATCGGGCGCAGGTGGAGGCGCACCAGTTTCTGCACAAACTTCATGTGCTCGTTCAGGGGCAGTTTCAGGTCGCGGAACAGGCGGGGTACCATGCGGGCGCCACGGTCCTCGTGTCCGTGGAAGGTCCAACCGGCCTTGGGGTGGAAGCGTTTAGTATCAGGCTTGGCGATGTCGTGCATGATGGCCGACCAGCGCAGCCACAGGTCATCTGACACCTGTGCCACATTATCGAGCACCTGCAGCGTATGGTAAAAGTTGTCTTTGTGCGAGTTGCCGTTAATTGTCTCCACCCCGTGCAGCTCCACCATTTTCGGGAAGATAAGGTGCAGCAGCCCCGATGTGAAAAGCAGCTTAAAGCCATAGCTCGGCACCGGCGATAGGATGATCTTGTTCAGCTCATCCGTGATCCGCTCCTGCGACACGATTTTGATCCGCCCCTTATTGTCGGCAATGGCATCAAACGTGTCCGGGTCGATGTCGAAGCCCAGCTGCGTGGCAAAGCGGATGGCCCGCATCATGCGCAGCGGGTCGTCGGAAAATGTGATTCCCGGCTCCAGGGGTGTGCGGATGATCTTGCGGCGCATGTCTTTGGCACCGTTGAATTCATCAATCAGCTCGCCATAGTTCTGCTTATTCAGGCTGATGCCAAGGGCGTTGATGGTAAAATCACGGCGTTTCAGGTCGTCATCCAGCGTGCCCTGCTCCACCTCCGGCTTGCGCGAGTGCTCGCGGTAAGATTCCTTACGGGCCCCTACAAACTCCACCTCCCACTCCCCGGCGCGCAGCATGGCGGTACCGAAGTTCTTGAATACGTTAACCTTCGGCCTATGCGGCAGCTTCTGGGCCACCATGGCCGCCAAGGCAATGCCATCGCCCACGCACACCACGTCGATGTCCTTTGATGGCCTTTTCAGCACCAGGTCCCTCACAAACCCACCGATCACGTAGGCATCCATGCCTAGTTCGCCGGCGGCTTCGGCTACTACATTAAATATGGGGTGTTCTGGCAACTGTACTTTCTCCATCATCTGTAAAATAAAAACCCCAGGCTACGGCGGCGCGGCCTGAGGCACAAAAATACATATAACCGGCTCAATTATGAAAACGGTTACACGTTAAGCAGGTTATAGACTGGCAAACAACCGGTTATACTTTCCTGGGCAACGGAAAGGCCTGTAAACCTCAGCCTTGCCCCTACTCCCGTATGATACTTTGCCTGCCATCGGGCTCTATTTTCACGATGCGGGATGGGCGTGAGGCCATGTCATCATCCTGTCGCCAGTTCACCACAAAATCCACGCGCTTTCTTATTTCATCGCTTATGTCGGCAAAGGTCTTTGGGGCAGGCTCACCGCTGATGTTGGCCGAGGTCGATACAATGGGCCTTGCCACCTGCCGGATAAGGCGATGGCAGAACTCGTCGTTCATTACAATGCGTATGGCCACAGTGCCATCCCCGGCTATTACTTCCTGGGGCAAATTCTGCGGGTCTGAGAACACATAGGTGGTAGGCCGCTCCTGCTGCTCTACCAGCTCCTCAAACCTGTCTGGCAATGGCTTAATGTAGTGCTGCAGCATCTCCAGGTCTGCCACGAGCAGGATCATCGCCTTGGATTCTTCCCTTTCCTTTATCTTGAATATTTTGCGCACCGCCTCCGCATTCTCGGCATCGCAGCCTATTCCCCACACCGTATCGGTAGGGTACAGAATCACGTTACCCAGCAGGATCTCCTCCTCGGCGGCCTGTATTTCTTTTACTAACTGGCTCATAGTTTTAATTAGTTACTGGTTGTAGGGTTCTTGTTGTCAGTAAGTCCAGAAGTTTAACTTGTACTCGAAAAACGAACAACTAACACCAGAAAACAGCTTATCGTATTTCCTGCGTCAGCTCTACCAGCACACCATTGGCAGATTTCGGGTGCACAAAGCACACCAGCTTGTTATCCGCACCTTTCTTGGGCTGCTCGTTCAGGAGTATAAACCCCTCGCTTTTCAGCCGCTCCATCTCGGCAAAGATGTCCTCTACTTCAAAAGCGATGTGGTGGATGCCCTCGCCACGCTTCTCGACAAACTTACTGATGGCGCTCTCCGGAGTCGTGCCTTCCAGCAGCTCAATCTTGGTGTCGCCTACCTTAAAGAAAGAGGTGTTCACTCCCTCCGACTCCACATACTCAGTTTTATAGGGCTCCACCCCCAGCAGTTTGAAGTATAATGCGTTGGCCTGGCTGAAGTCCCTGACAGCTATTCCTATATGTTCTACGTTTTTCATTTCGAGTTTGTAATTAGTCTAAGTAAAGAATTTTTGCTATTTTTGCACTGGATTCAAAACTAATAATTTCTTTAAACTGTTTAGCTAACAGGACAAAAGGACATAACAAGAAACCGAAAAGTTACTATGCTAACACTTCCGATATACCTGGATAACAATGCCACTACGCCGCTTGACCCGCGCGTGTTGGAGGCGATGATGCCTTACATGACAAATATGTTCGGTAACGCGGCATCCCGCAACCACGCCTTTGGTTGGCAGGCCGAAGAGGCCGTTGATTATGCCCGTGAGCAAATCGCCTCGTTGATCAACTGTTCTCCAAAGGAAATCATCTTTACCTCCGGCGCTACGGAGTCAGACAACCTTGCCATCAAAGGCGTGTTTGAAATGTACGCATCTAAAGGGAACCACATCATCACCGTTACCACCGAGCATAAGGCGGTACTGGACACTTGCAAGCACATCGAGAAAATCGGCGGCAAGGTTACGTACCTGAAGGTAAACGAGAAAGGCCTGATTGACCTGAAAGAACTGGAAGAGGCGATCACCGATAAGACTATCCTGATCTCTGTGATGTATGCCAACAACGAGATTGGTGTTATCCAGCCTATCCGTGAGATCTCAGCCATTGCAAAAAAGCGCGGCATCCTGTTCTTTACCGATGCCACGCAGGCGGTAGGCAAGATTCCGGTAGACGTGGAAGCCGACGGGATCGACCTGATGGCATTCTCCGGCCACAAAATGTATGGACCTAAGGGAGTAGGTGCCCTGTACGTGCGCCGCAAGAACCCACGTGTTAAGGTTACGGCCCAAATGGACGGTGGTGGCCACGAGCGCGGCATGCGCTCCGGTACTCTGAACGTGCCAGGAATCGTAGGCCTTGGTAAGGCCGCTGAAATTGCCCGGCAGGACATGGAATCCGACTCTAAGCGTATCGCCGCCATGCGCGACAGGCTGGAGCGTGAGCTGACAACCATTGAGGAGTCTTACGTGAACGGCTCTACAGAGCACCGCCTGCCCCACGTATCGAACATTTCGTTTAAGTATGTAGAGGGCGAAGGCCTGATGATGGGCGTGAAGGACCTGGCCGTTTCGTCCGGATCAGCCTGTACCTCGGCTTCTTTGGAGCCATCTTATGTACTGAAGGCCCTTGGCCTGAGCGATGACCTGGCACACTCTTCCCTGCGCTTCGGCCTTAGCCGCTTCACAACGGACGAGGAGATTGACTATGCCATCGATCACGTAAAAGAGGCGGTGGCGAAACTCCGTGAACTCTCCCCGCTGTGGGAAATGTTCAAAGAAGGTATCGACCTGAGCACGATTGAGTGGGCAGAACACTAAGATTGAATTAAAAATTGGAAATTAGGAATTAGAAATGGTAACCTTAAAACCTGTCTAATTCTTAATTTCTAAAGTATAGTTTCTAATTCATAATTTTTAATTTCTAATTAAACTAAAGCTATGGCTTATTCAGATAAAGTAATCGACCATTATACCAACCCACGCAACGTTGGTACGCTAGATAAATCAAAAAATAACGTAGGTACCGGCTTGGTTGGCGCCCCTGAGTGCGGCGACGTAATGCGCCTGCAGATTGAGGTGGACGAAAACCAGGTGATCACCGACGCCAAGTTTAAGACATTCGGTTGCGGTTCAGCAATCGCCTCTTCCTCTCTGGCAACAGAGTGGCTGAAAGGCAAAACTGTTGACGAGGCATTGGCCATCGACAACATGGCGATCGTGGAGGAGCTAGCGCTGCCTCCGGTTAAGATCCACTGCTCTGTACTTGCCGAAGATGCTATCAAAACAGCCATCAACGACTACAGAGTTAAGAACGGCCTCCCGGAATTGGAGATGCCTAAGTCTCACCACTAAGAAGCAAGGACTCAGTAATGGAGTCAACTACGGATGTGCACGTAACGAGTGCCCGTATTCAAAAGCAGATTGAGCACCACTTAGGCATGAGCGGTAGCAGTCTGCTTTTTGAATTCAGACAGCTCGACAACAAAACGCGCCTCGACCTGATTACGGTGAACCCGCGTCACCAGCAGTCGTTCCTCTTTCACACCGAAGTGGGCTACGACCGGTTGGATGTGCTGCGTAAAATGCTGGCTTATGTGCAGAACTACCGCGACCAGGAAAGCTCCTTCACGATACAGTGGATGGCCCGGGACGACAAGGAGCTGAACACCTCCTACTTCCGGGCACGTAACATATATGAGGCGCTGGATAAGTTATACTTTGGCCGGGACATGAATACCATTACGGTGTTTAGTGTAGTGTTAAACCCGGTCTCCTAAAATTTTAAGATTATGATCACAGTATCAGATAAAGCAAAAGAGAAGGTAATAAAGCTGAAGCAGGAGGCCCAGCTGGACGATTCGTTCCGCTTGCGTGCTTCTGTTGCGGGTGGTGGTTGCTCTGGCCTGTCTTATAACCTCGACTTTGATGATGAGGTGAAGCCAATGGACCAGGAGTTCGAAGACAAAGGCGTAAAGGTTGTCGTGGACATGAAGAGTTTCTTGTACCTGGCTGGCACAGAGCTCGATTTCTCGGACGGCCTGAACGGCAAAGGCTTTTTCTTTAACAACCCGAACGCTACCCGTACTTGCGGCTGCGGCGACAGTTTCTCCGTATAACCCCCAACTCGAGATAAGTATACAAAAAAAGCTCTGCCAGTGCGGCAGAGCTTTTTTTGTATAGCCACTGTGCTAGCTACAGTTCTTGTCGGCCCGGCGGCCATACTCCCGAATCGCAGCGGCCTCTGTCGTTTTAACCACCTCGTCCTTACAACGCTTCAGCACATGGCAAGCGCTGTCGTAATGGTACACAGCCGAACTTTGGCTGTTGCAGATGTATACCGTGCGTTTCGTGGCCCCAGCAGGAATGGGCGCATTGGCTGTGCTAGGCTCTGAGTTGCCGCTCCGCTGGCTTTTACGGAAGTCCCACGGGGCAACCGGATTCGGGTCCTGCCACAGGCCTCTTTTAAAGCGGCGGGCATCCACCTCGGCGTTTGCCAGGTTCTGATCCTTGGAGTATTCCTTGTAGTGCCAGGCAAAGCCGTTTCGGACCAGCTCCTCATTCAGACTGCGGCCGTCCGGAAGTATAATCGTGCCTACGGTACGGCCATAGCGGTCTTTATTGTTGATGATGAGGCGTACGGTCTTGCCGTATACCAAATCCGAGGTATACTGTTTGGCCCGCTGCCCGTAGGCCTGGTTCTTTTCTGGGGTGTCCACACCGTAGAGGCGCACCGTTACCTCCTCCCCGTTACGCAGCAGCACGATGGTGTCCCCATCTTTCACTCCCACTACTTTGTCGCCGGGGGCGGTACTTGGTTGCTGAGGCGCGGAATCGGCGGGCTTGTCTGCACCCTCTGCCACAACTACAGTATCTGTATCTGCTGTTACAGCATCATTTTGCTGCTGCCCATTACGTTCTAAGATAGCCTGTTGCCGCTCCCTGAACTGCTCTTGCGCATCAGTACGGTCGCTTTGGCAGGAGAGCAGCGCAAGCAGGGCCAAGGGCAGGTATAGGAGTCGTTTCATGCTATGTGCTGGAGTTATACTTTGTACGGCAACAACGGTGTGCCAGGCGCAAAAGTATAAAATTGATTGCCGTATGCCAACAGGCGCGCTTATACCAGCTCAACAAGTGGCGCGTCTTCGCCCCTCGCCTCAGCCGGCTCATTGGTGACGGCTGCCGGTAGCCTGAAGAGGAACGTGCTGCCTACCCCAGCCTCACTCTCAGCCCACACGCTGCCACTGTTGCGCTCAATAAAGTACTGGCAAAGCTGCAGGCCTAAACCGCTGCCCCGCTCGTCAGCTGTGCCTTTGCTGCTGCTGATGCTGTGGCCATCAAAGAGTGAGGCGAGCTTCTCTGGCGTCATTCCGATTCCCGTGTCCTGCACCGAAATGGTTACCCACTCATCCCGCAGCTCTGATGAGATACAGATACCTCCGCCCTTTTTGCTAAACTTAATGGCGTTGCCGATCAGGTTGCGCAGCACAAGATTCACCATTTCTTTATCTGCATAGAGCTGGTGCGATGCCGCGATATCGTAACGGAACTCTAGTTCCTTGAACTTCGCCTGCGGCTCCAGCAACCGGATGTTCTGCTGCACCAGCACCGCCAGCTCCGTTTTCTCAGGCTTCACGGTCAGGCCACGCATCTGCATCCGCGACCACAGCAGCAGGTTGTCCAGCAGCCAGAGGGAGTTCTGCTGGCTTGCCTCCAGCGAAGCCATGAATGGCTTTAGCTTATCCTGCGGCACAGCCCCTTTGGCGATTAGCTGCAGTAGCCCCTGCAGTGAGGTGAGGGGGCTTTTGAGGTCATGCGCGATAACGGAGAAGAGTTTGTCTTTCACAGAGTTCAGCTTTTCCAGCTCCTCCTTTTGCTCCCGCAGCAAGTCAGCCTGCTCCGCTAACTGTTCTTTTTGCAAGGTAAGGGCGGTACTGTGCTCCAGCACATCCTTGTTCTTTTGCACCAACAGGTCGTTGAGCCGATGCATCCGGCGGCGGCCCAGGAAGAAAACCACTGCCAGCACACACACCAGCAGCAAAAGGGCTCCGGTAAACAGTTGTGCTGTGTTGCGGCGCTCGATCATCTGCTGCTGCAGGCTGGTCTGTGCTTTCAGCAGCAGGTTCTCCTGCACAGCTTTCTCGTTCTCATACTTGAACTCCAGTTCCGCTAGCTGGGTTTTTACGGACGCCTGTTGCACACTGTCGGCATACTGGTTTTGCAGCGTCAGGTATTTATGGGCGTTCTTAAAATCCCCGAGCCTGACATACAGCTTGTTCAGCGTTTCAGCGGCTAACTTTACCTCATCTTTAGAATTTAGCTTTATCAGCAGCTCAACGTTCTGCAGCGCGTAGGGCAAGGCCATTTCGGGCTGGTCAGCGGCCATGTAGGCCTCGGCCAAACCACTTAAGGAATAGGCCTCATCCATCTTGCTTCCAACTTTGCGCGCCGTGTTCAGCGCCTTGTGGTGGTACGACAGGGCCCTTCCCCAATCGCCTTTCTCAGAATAGATGAAGCCTATGTTGTTCAGGTTGATAAGGGAGTAGGGGTCATCAGGATCCAGCAGGTTCAGCCCGCGCTGTATGTATTCCAGGGCTTTATCAAGGTCTTTCTGCTGCTGATAGATACTACCCAGGTTCCCCAGTGCAAGCGCCACCCCTTTGGTATCGTTCATGGCCGTTGAGATCTCCAATGACTTTGCATAAAGCTCGCTCGATTTTTCAAGGTCGCCCTGGGTGGCATACGCCGTGGCGATGTTATTGTAACTCGCACTCAGCCCTGCAGAATCACCGATCGCCTCTCTTATCCGAAGAGACTTATAGTAGTACCTGCTTGCCTCACTGTAGTTGCCGTAGATATCGTAGGCTACGCCGATATTATTAAAAGCGAGGGCCAACGCCTTTTTATTGCCAAGTTCCTGAGCTAGCGCCACAGCCTGGTTGCCGTACTTGAGCGACGTGCTAAAAGAGGAGTTCCAATACTGCTTGCTAAGGTCACAAAGCAAAAAAACCTGCTCGTTTGCGTCTGTTGTTGCCTCTAATTCTGCCTTTAGGTTCGCTATTTTATCGGTTTGGGCTTGTGCCGAGAAAAGGAACAGTAGTAGGCTTAGAAAAACGAGTTGCTTCATTTGAAACGGCTTTGTCCTTACCAAATATACAATAATATATAATTAATGTATTATTGTAAAGAAAAATAAATTAATGCTCACATTCGGTAAGAATCGGCTCAGGCGGGAGTGGAACACAGGTGTGCTCAGAGTCCCACCACCTCTACCTTGCTCACCCCACCGGGCTGCCGTTGTATTTTTACCTGGGTGCTGATGCGCTCTTTCAGGGCTTCCACGTGGGAAATGATACCGATCATCTTGCCGCTTGCCTGCAGGTTCTCTAACGTTGAGATAGCGGAATCTAACGTTTCGGCATCCAGCGTGCCAAAGCCCTCATCGATGAAGAGCGAGTTAATCTGGGTACGGCGGCCCGCCAAATCAGAAAGGCCAAGCGCCAGCGACAAGCTCACCAGAAAGCTCTCGCCTCCGGACAGCGTATTCATCGGCCGAACGGCTTCGGCTTGGTACATATCCACGATCAGCAGCTCCAGGTCTTCGGCAGCGGACTTGAGGATGCGGTAACGGTCGTTGAGCTTTTGCAGGTGGCGGTTGGCCAGCTCCACCAGCCTAGCCAGCGTGAGCCCCTGCGCAAAGCGGCTGAACTTGTTTCCGTCGGCTGAGCCAATCAGGTCGGCCAGCTGCGACCAGCGGTGGCACACCTGCTGCTGCGTCTTCAGTTGTTCGGCGAGCTCCCTGTTCTTTTCCCGCTGCTGCGCATCCTGATCCAGGCGCTCCTGCTGGCGGGCGCGTTGCGAGATCAGTTCCCGCTGCTGCTCTGCTTTCTGCCGGTGCTGTACCTGCAGGGTTTCCATACTTTCCTCGGTCAGCTGCTTTACCTGCACCTGCGTTAACTCCTGCCGCACATCACTGAGGGATTTACGCAGCTCCGTCAGGTGCTTTTCGGTTTGTGCCTTCAGGTTGGCAAGGCGGTCGGCCTCGTCGCGGTGGAGCAGCATCTGGCTCAGGGCTTCTATCGTTTCGATGCCCTTCTGCTGCAGCACGTGCAGCAGCCCCTGGCGCAGCTCGTCCAGAATGGATTTGTTTTGCTGATGCTTTTGCAAACAATCCGTCTGCCGGGCTCGGGCCTCCTGCAACTCCTGCTGCTTCTGCAACTGGGTACGGCGGGCTTCCTCGGCCTGTGCGGCACGGGCCTTTACCTCCTGCTGGGCTTGTTTTCGCTCCTGCTCCGGGTCTTTCTCCCCAAACAAAGTATAGCGCTCCGTTTTAAGTCGCGACAGCTGCTCATGCTCGGCTTTCAGGTCCTTCTTGCGTTCCTCCTGTTCCTTTAGCTTCTGCGCTTCATTCGCCTTCAGGTTCTTCACCTCCGCGTTCAGCTCCACATACTTCTCGCGCATACTATCCAGGTTCTGCTGCTTCTGGGCAAAGGCAGCTGATTGCTGCTCCAGCGATTGCAGTAGTGTATGGCGCTCTTCCGGTATATACTTTAAGCCAAAGGTAGCGGCGAAGGATTCGGCCGTTTGGGTGTGCACCTGCTGTTGCTCCTGCTCATCGGCAAGTATAATCTGAAGCTTCTGCAGCTGCGTTTGCAGGTGTTTGTCTGATGCTTGCAGCTGGTTCGAAGCAGCCTGTGCCTGTACCTGCGCCTCCCGTACCTTCTGGCTTTGCTGGCTTATACTTTCCAGTTCGCGGCTCAGGTGGCGTGCCTGCGCCAGCTGCTGCTGCAAAACAGTGGCCGACTGCTGCTGCGCCTGCTTTAACTGCTCCAGTATCTCTACGTCGCCTATATTTATACTTTGTGGCAACCCCTCGGATAGTTGCTCAAAAGTATGTTGGAGGCGCTTCAGCTCACCTTCTGTTTCTGATTTGGCGGTAAGGCCGAGTTGCAGTTTCTGCTCCAGCGCGCCCAGCTGCAGTTGTAGCTGGTTTATACGTTGCTCCAGCTCTTTTACCACTTCCTGTTGCTTATCGCGCTTCTGTACCTCTTCCGGCAGGTCAAACGTGTAGCCATTCTCGGCGAAAGGATGGTGGGTAGAACCGCACAGCGGGCAGGGATCGTTCTCGGTTAACGTATGGCGTGCCTCCTCGTACTGCAGAATTTGCTGCTGCAGTTGCACCAGTTTCTGCAGCGCCTGCAGGTGCTCTTCGGCCTGTTTATACGTTGCTTGATCCTCCCGCAGCTTGATACTCGTTTCTTCCTGCTGCTGCCTTAGTTGCGTCTGGTGCCCCGTTATACTTTGCAGTTTCTGCTGCTGCCCGGCATGCTGCTGCGCCAGTTCCTGCAGGCGCTCATATCGGGTTACTAGGGCAGGCTGCGTCTGCGCCGCCTGCTCCAGCTCCTCCATACTTTTATCAGAAAGTATACCTTGCAGGGCGGAAAGCTTTTCCTCTTTCTGTTGATGCAGCTGTTGCTGCTGCTCCTGCTGTTGCGCCTGTTGCGCCTGCAGCGCTGTTAGCTGCTTTCCCTCCCGCTGGCGCTGCAGGTTCAGCTCCTGCTGCTCCTGCTGATAACGTTTGATGCGTTGCTCCACCTCCTGCAGGTCGCGGAGGGTGGCTTTAAACTCGGGCAGGTGCTCTTTCAGATCCTGCAGTTGGGAGTGCTGTTCCAGCCATGCTTTTATATTGGTCACCTCCTGCCTCAGCTTTTCCAGTTCCTGCTGCTTGGCCTGAAGCTGGGCCTGCTCCTGCTGCAGCTGTTCCTCAAAACCTACATAGGCATTCTTGTTCTTGCTGTAAGACTCGCGCAAAGTATGGAGTTGGTGGTCGAGTTTCGAAACCTGTGCCAGCAGCGGCTCCAGCTGTTGCACTGCCTCCTCCTGGTGCTGGTGTGCCTTGGTGGCCTCGGCGGCAATTTTCCCGGCGGCTTCCAGTTCTGTTTCCAGCACCGGCACACGCTTCTGCAGTGTGTGCAGTTGCTCCTGCACCTCGGTTACTCTGCTGCTGGCACTCCGGATCTCGGCCAGTTCGCCTACAAATTGGTGCGCCTGCTCATGCTTTTGCAGCCTAACGAACTCCGGCTCCAGCTGCGCCAATTTTTGTTCCTGCACCTGCAGGGCCTGGTGGTGCTGCTCTTGCCGGGCCTGTAGCTGCGCCACCTGCTGCAGCCACTGCACCTTCTCCTGCAGCGTAATGATCTCCTGTTGATGTATGGCTTCCTGTTCGGCCAGCTCTTTTATACTTTGCTCGTAGGCCGCACGCTGTTCCTCTGGCAGCAGTTGGGTGTTTTGCAGCAACTGCTCCAGCCCCTCATACTTTTGCCGCTCCTGTTTGGCTTTCTCGTAAGCAGATTTGGAGATTTCAGAGTAGATGCCCGTGTCGGTGATCTTCTCCAGCAAACTGCTGCGCTCGTTGGGGCTGGCCTTCAGGAAACGGGCAAAGTCGCCCTGCGAGAGCATCACCGAGCGCAGAAACTGGTTGTAGTCCAGGCCGCACAACTCGGCCACCTTGCCCGGCACCTCACTGGGTTTCAGGTCGAAGAGTTCATCCTCCTCAAAAGTATAGAGCTCCATGTGCACCGGCTGTATGTTGCCGTCCACCTTGCCCCGGCTGCGGCGCAGGTGCCACTTGGAGCGGTAGCGCCTGCCATTGGCCTCAAACTCCACCTCCGAAAAACACTCGGCCGTATGGCGCGTCATCAGCTCCAGCGGCTTGTCGTTGCTGTGGCGGTGCACCAGTCCGTAGAGGCCCACTGTAATGGCATCCAGTATGGTGGTTTTGCCGGCACCCGTGGGGCCCGTAATGGCAAACAGCCCCGCCTCCGCCAGCGGGCTCTGGTCGAAACGGATCTCATGCTCACCTTTCAGCGAGTTCAGGTTCTGGAAGCGTACGGAGAGGATTTTCATGGGTGCACTGTTTGTAATTCAGAAGGAAACTGAAGGCTGATCAATTCGGCCAGCTTTCGGGTATCTTCCGGGTTTGTTCTAAAATCTACGGTATGAACAAGGTGGCCATTCCTGAACAGCTTTAGTTTGCTGTTTCCTACAGGCCAAAGCATATCAGACCGCCACCAGATATCTTTTAAAGTCTGCGCTGCATTTTCAGGTTCAACAACAGCCTTATCTATTTTGGTTAAATCAAATGCTTCTTTCCTAAACCAAGGCCGAAAGAAGTAAAAGCTGAGCATAGAGCCGTTCAATAGCACTTTACAATCATATCCGTTTGGAATGAAGTGCAGCAGCAAACCTGCCGGAACCCCACCTGCTATCGTTAGCCACCAACTTTCTGAGAAAGCAAAGATAAGTGCAGCCACAACCAACGTTTTTGGAATGATGCTGTAGCTGTCGACTGGAAAGCGGGTTTCGAAGGTACCGGCTGCTTTCATACTTGCTTCTTAGTGGGTGGTAAAGGATGATTCTTTGCTCATTGGCAGTTATTCTGACACTAGCGGGACCTTCGGGCGCCGCGAGGTCGCTTGTAGAAAAAAGACGCAAGGTATTGCGTCTCTACAACTTTCTAACTCTCTTCCCCCTGCCCCATCAGCTCCAGCAGCTCCGAGAAAGTAGCTACTAGTTCGGAATGGTCAGCATCCGGGAAGGCGCTTTGGCAGCGCTTGAGGAACACGTCTTGCTCGCGTAGTGTGTGCAGGTCGGCCTCCTGCTGTACCTGCTGCTCCAGGGTCTGGGCGGCTTTCTGGATAATGGGCGGCCGGTGAATGAGCAGCTGCAGCTCGTCTTTTTTCAGGCTCAGCACCTCCTCCAGTTGCTGGTTCAGGTCCGGCAGGTATGATTCCAGCTCCAGTTGTATCTCGGCCCAGGCGGTTAAAGTATGGCTGCTGTTGTGGTACGTTGCCAGTTGCTGCTTTACTTTTTCCAGCGGCCCTTTAAAGCGTACCAGCTTCCGGCAAACAGGTATCGTCACTTCGCGTAGAGCAGCCAGCTTGCCGGCCTCAAAATCAAGTATAAAAACTACCTTTTTATCGGTTACCTCGCTAAAGCTAAGTGGAATGGGCGAGCCCGAGTAGCGGATGTGGTGGCGGTTATTCACTTGCTGCGGGCGGTGCAGGTGGCCTAAAGCTACATAATCGAATTCCTGCGGAAATTGATCGGCCCCGATCTGCCCTAAGTTGCCTACGTGAATCTCTTTCTCGCTTTCGGAGGCGGAGCCGCCGGCGGCAAACAAATGGCCCATGGCCACCACGGGTATAATTTGCTGTTTATACTTTTGGATGTGCGGCACAAATGCCCCATAATGCGCGGCAATGCCCTGTTTGATGCGCTGCTCCCGCTCCTCAAAGCTCTCTCCGGGCACCGACAGGCGCACGTCGCGGTCGCGCAGGAAAGGTACGGCACACACGACCAATTCCAGCTCGCCCTGCTCGTTACGCAGCTCGATTAGTTCGTCCAGCGGGTCGGGGGAAGCGCCGCCCACCACATGGATGTTAAAGCACTCGAGCAGCTCTTTGGGGGCATTCAGGGTAGAGACCGAGTCGTGGTTACCGCCCGTGATAATGATGTGACGGCAGCAGGTGGCGCATACTTTGCGCAGGAAATCATAGTATAACTTAAGCGCAGTATTGGAAGGAGCGCCGTTGTCGAATACGTCGCCGGACATCAGCAGCACCTCCACCTGCTCCTGCGCTATGGTCTGCAGCAGCCAGTTCAGAAAATGCTGGTGTTCTTCGGTACGTTCAAGGTTAACGAGGCGCTGGCCCAGGTGCCAGTCTGAGGTGTGTAGTACGCGCATAGCTCTTCTTCTCCAATTCCGACTCAAAATACATCAGAATATAGGAATATAGCAAGTATTTTCTGTTGGTTATCGCCCTGAAGTATAAAATTGAGAAGAAACCGCGGTGGGAGCGTTATCCTTTCCGGCAAAGAAAAAGGCAGAAACAGCGCTATTGCCACTCCTGCCCCTCTGTAAAGGCGTTCTGTTTTATCTCGGTTCTGCAGCGCCCGCCTCGGTAGGCAAGCCTGCCACTTTCAGGTCCTGGTATCCTCCTAGGTTATAGATGTGCTTGAAACCTGCCTGTTTCATGAGCTCTGCCGCCTGCCCACTACGGTTGCCGGAGGCGCAGTACAGGTAGTACACCTTGTCTTTGTCCCAGTTCCTGATATCCTCGGCAAAGTCGCCGCCACGGAAATCAGACAACATAGCGCCATCCAAATGGCCGCTGGCATACTCTTCGGGCGTACGCACATCTACCAGCACCGTTTTGCTGTTCAGGTTCTGCCGCTTAAACTCTGTCGGCGTCATGTTCTGCACCTGTGCAGGCCCCTGTTGCGGCGTGCCGGCGCAGCTAAACATCAGCGCTGCCAATAAGCTAATTGCTACTACTTTCATCGCATTATACTTTGTTTATACTTCTATCGCCTCTGTAAAGCTAAGCATTATCGTTTGCTTTACCCTTAAATGGTGCTAAAAGGTTCTGCAGCCGTGTATACAACTGATAATGTTGGTTATGGTGGTGTCGGTGAGGGAGTAAAAGACGTTTTTGCCTTCGCGCCTGGTCTCTACCACGCCTTTGTCACGCATGTTGGTTAGGTGATGCGACAAAAGCGACTGCTCTACCTGCAGCACTTCCTGCAGCTGGCTGACGGTAAGGCGCTCGCGCTGCTCCAGCAGGTCGATGATGCTGATACGAACTGGATGCGCCACGCACTTCAGCACATACGCTGCCCGCTCCAGTTTCTTCTGGTCCACCCGCACTTTTAAGATATTCATGTAAAGGAAATATTAAACCGGACTTATACATGAAGATATGTTCATGTACGTATTTCAGTACAATTCTCCCACACTTATAGTTCCGGGCCCTGTTATACTATTCTCTAGTGCGTCAGCCACCGGCTTTGGTCTTTAAGCGCAAAGGCCCTCAAAATTATCCTACTCCACAATCATAATTTTTCTAACATAAATATTGAACTATAAAGGGAGGAACAGAGTTGGGGCATTAATTATTACAAAATACTAAGTCCTTGTAGTTAAGCTGTTAACCTTTCCAAGCCAATGAAAACAACATTTACGCTGCTATGGCGCAGCCTTACCCTTTACTGCGCCATTTCTCTTTTTCCCGCTACTGCACCTGCCCAAATTGCTATGGGCCCACGCCTAAATAGTTATACCCAAAACTTTGATGGCTTGCCTGCAGCTGGCACAGACCAGTGGAAGAGCGGGCAGGAGTACCTGCAGGGGTGGATAGTTTACCGGACCCAGGCAGACTCAACTGCTCTTACCGCTAACAACGGGCAGGCTAATACAGGAGGTCTCTACAGCTATGGAGCCACTAACTCCACTGATAGGGCCTTAGGATCCTTAGCCTCTGCCAAGCAGGGCCAGTTTACGTACAACCTTTCGCTGCAGAACAACACCGGAAGCACCATACAATCGTTGGAGGTGAACTATACCGGGGAGCAGTGGCGAATCTCAAACAAAACCGCCCCACAACACGAACTGTCCTTCTGGTACGCCATCACTACGGACCCCAAGAGTATCAACACCACTCCTACTAATAACAAAGGTTGGACAGAGGTACGGGAGCTAACGTTTTACGGCCCAAAGTTTTACTTATCAGGTGGCCCACTGAACGGCAATGCCCCCGATAACCGAGCTCACCTGCGCCATACGCTTCAGATAGAGGTGCCGGCAGGCCACTACCTGTTGCTGCGATGGAAAGATGCAGACGAAATCGAGTCAGACCATGGATTGGCCATAGACGATGTAACGGTTACCTGGCACACTCAGGCGGCAGAGGTACCCGCACCACTGCCGGTGGAGCTGACCTATTTCAGGGCAAGCGTAAAGGATAGCCAGGTAGAGCTGCAGTGGCAAACTGCCAGCGAAGACCGGAACAGCCACTTTGATCTGGAACGCAGCCAGGATGGCAAGTCCTTTGAAATGGTAGGCACTGTGGCTGGCAAAGGCACGACCGCCCAAACCACCACCTATAGCTACCAGGACCATCAACCACTGCCGGGCACCTCCTACTACAGGTTAAAACAGGTAGATGAGGACGAAAGCTACACATACTCCAAGGTTGTTGCGGTGAGCAGAAAGCTGACGCAGGAACTACACGTTTTCCCCACCATCGCCACACAGCAGCTGCAGGTAAAGTCTGACGTAAGAATGTGGCAGGCAATCGTGTCTGACACGAAGGGCCGGAAACTGCTGGCGCAACAACTGGAGCCGCTTGCTTCGCAGCATCAGATCCAGGTGGGGCACCTGGAAAAAGGAACCTATGTGCTGGTACTGCTCGATGAAAAGGGCAAACGCTACATGAAACGCTTTGTGAAGCAGTAGCACCCGGCCAGGCCTCAGGCTTTACGCTAAATTTTATACCTTTGGGCTTTAGCAAGCACTAACCTATGAAATTTAGCCTTACCGCATCCGTATCAAGACGAATTCAGGACGTTGCCGCCATGCTGGTGGTTTGTGCCCTGGCTGCTTGCCAGCCCACCGAGACCGCACAGCAGGAAGAGGTGGAAAGTGTGTCAGCCGCGGCATCCGTAGTGGCCGATACCACTGCCAGGAGGCCAGCGCCAGAGTTTTTTGTGATACCGGAGGAAATGCTGAGAACACGGGTGTGGATCTGTGAAGACGGTGTTTCTGATGTTTTCCATGTAAAGCACGACTGCCCAGTCTTGATACAGTGCAAGGGCAAGGGTACCTTCCGAAACCTGGTGCTGCCCCGGGCCATTGAGGACTATGGCCGCTACAATTGCCAGGAGTGCAGCAAAGAGCTTGATTTTATCTTTGATAAAGACGCTGTCCGGGAAATGGGCAGCTAAAGAAAAGGCCCCGCCATGGCGGGGCCTTTTTTATATTGTGTAGTTATACTTCATAAGCCTGCCCAAATTATTTCTTGCCATGAAGCACCAGCAGTGGCACTTTTGCCTGATACGTCATTCGCTCGGCAAGGCTTTGGGTAAACAGGCTCTGCAAGAAACCCTTTTCTCTTCTGACCATCGCCATCACATCGCCGCCTATCTGGCTATAGTACTCCAACA
Organism: Pontibacter litorisediminis; assembly: GCF_029360645.1. GTDB lineage: Bacteria > Bacteroidota > Bacteroidia > Cytophagales > Hymenobacteraceae > Pontibacter > Pontibacter litorisediminis. The sequence continues at coordinate 1,114,638 of NZ_JARDUA010000001.1, forward strand.
GCCCTTCATCACGGTGCTTGCTTGTTTGCTCCTGAAAGGATAGCGGCACATCCGGGAAAAGCCCCTGGAGCTCTGCCCTAAAGGCAGCGGCCTCTTCGCCGTTCTGCTCTTCGCGGTTCTTCACGATATGCACCACGTCTATTTTGGCCCCAAAGCAGCTCCCTAGCTGCACCACCTCTTTCATGGCGGCTACATCTTCCTCGCTATAGTCTGAAGCATAAACAATATGTTCGATCTTAGGTGTTGGCGCATCTCTAGGCACCGAGAGCACCGGGCACTTCACTTCCTCAATTACGGCCTCGGTACTGCTGCCGATCAGCAGTTCCTCCATGGTGCTATCGCAACCGGTGGTACCCATCACAATCAGGTCATACCCCTCCTGCTTGCTTAGGTGCTCAGCCACGTCTGTCAGTAAAGCCTCCTTCAGCAGGTAATCGCAGGTGAAGCCCCCGTCCCGATTGGCGCCATATGTTTCCTCCAGGTGGTGCACCGTCGCTTTCAGCTTCTCCGTGGCATGACGCATCTGCTCCCCCAGCAGTTCGTTTGCCACCAATGCCGTTTCCGATGTGTCCACGATTGGCAGGTGCACCACATGCAACAGCGTGAGGTGCGCCCCGGCATACTGCGCTATGTGCACAGCATACTCCACAGCTTTTTCCGAGGTGCCGGAAAAATCCGTGGGACATAGTATTTTATTCATTTTATTGTTGGTTGTTTGATTGCCCGTGCATTTACATCGACATATTACTATATGTATGTGATTTCACAAAAGGCTTCAATCACTATTTCCCCCTTTTGTTACTTTTTCACTAAAAATAATCAAAAACATCCGAAAAAATCAGTATAAAATACTAAGCCTGGCTACACACAGCTACTTTACGCTAACACTTGCGTAAAGCAAACAACAAGCCCCACCGGCCGTAAAACATGCCGGTGGGGCTTGTTGTTTGCTTTATATTTTATCAACCTGTCATGAGAGCCCCTGATGCGTGCTCTTGCGTACTGTTCTGCAGCAGGCGGTCCAGCATCTCGCGGGCTTCCTGGCAAGTATCCACATGGTACTTGGCCACTGAGGAGGCGTTCCCAACTTTGATGGTGTAGGAATTGCGCGGCATCGCCTTAAAGATGTCCTCGTCGCCCCAGTCGTCGCCCACAGCCATCACGAACTTGTGGGGGAACTTGCTCAGCCAGTAACTAGAGGCTTTGCCTTTGTTTATCTCCTGTGCTTTCACCTCCACAGCCATCTGTCCGTCCAGCACTTGCAGGTTACTGTTAGAGGCCAGGAAGTTGAGGTGACTCACCAGCTCACGGGCACGCAGTTCGCCTAACCCGGTTTCCACACGGCGGTAGTGCCACACCAACGAGTACTCTTTCTCCTCTATGAAGGAGCCGGGGGTGCGGTCTACGTACAGGTCCAGGATCAGGCGAATGTCTTTTTTCCAGTCGTCCATCAGGCTCAGCATGGTTTGCCAGCCTGTACCGCGCTGCTTTATCCAGACGCCGTGCTCGGCAATGATGTCGATGTTGAGGTGCCCCAGCCAATCCTGCATGGTAGCTTTCTCGCGGCTGCTCATTACCACCACCCTATTCTTCGGATCATTGCTCAGGCGCTCCAGCAGCCCCATTAATTCATCATCCGGCCGTGCCATTAACGGACGGTGGCGGTAGTCTACCAAGGCCCCGTCATACTCCAGGAAGAACAGGCGTGAACTGGCTGAGTCGTAGGCATTGCTCATCTCCAGGAAAGTAGCCTCGTCGAGGTAAGTAGTTGCCAGCGACAGCTGCTTGATCTTCACATAGGAGAGCCGGTCCATGAACATGCTTACCCAGTGGTGGATGTTGTAGCGCTGCAGCGACTCCTGCATGTTGGCCATGAGCATTTTCTGCTCCTCCTCCGGCATGGAAAGCGCCTGGTAAATGGACTCCACCATTTGGTTGATGTCGTTCGGGTTGATCAGGATGGCATCAGACAGCTCCTTGGAGGCGCCAGCCATCTCGCTAAGTATAAGCACCCCTCTCTGGTCCAGCTTACTGGCCACGTACTCTTTACAAACCAGGTTCATGCCGTCGCGCATCGGGGTCACGAGCGCCACATCAGCCATGCGGTAGAAAGCTGAGAGTGTTTCCAGCGGATACGAGCGGTAGAAGTACTGAATTGGGTTCCAACTGATGTGGCTATACTTACCGTTGATGCGGCCAACCAGCTCATCCACCTCCTCTTTCAGCTCCTTATACTTCTCCACAGCATCACGGCTTGGCACCACCAGCATCAACAGGGTTACCTTATCATGAAACTCAGGGTATTTCTCCAGAAACAGCTCAAAGGCCCGCAGGCGCTGCGGTATTCCTTTAGAGTAATCGAGGCGGTCGATGGAAAGAATGATTCTCTCGGCATTGAGGTTGCCACGGTAAATGCGCTCCCGCTTTTTTACCTCCTCCTGAGCGGCGGTGCCGGCATATTTCTCATAGTCTATGCCCATTGGGAACGAATCCACCAGCAGCGACCTGTTCGGAGTGTTGATCCAACCATGCATGCTTCCATAGCCCACGATGCGGTTCACCGAACTCAGGAAGTGGCGCATGTCATCGTAGGTGTGGAAGCCGATGAGGTCTGCCCCCAGCATCCCTTCCAGCAATTCCTTGCGCCAGGGCAGCAGGCGGAACACCTCGTAGCTTGGGAACGGAATGTGCTGGAAAAAGCCAATGGTACTGTCAGGAAGTTTCTCGCGCAGCATGCTTGGCAGCAGCAGCAGCTGGTAATCGTGTACCCAGATGGTATCCTCCGGGCCGGCCTGGGCCACCACCGCATCGCAGTACTTCTGGTTCACCTCCACATACGTTTCCCACACCTGCTGGTCGTAAATGGCGTATTGGCTAAAGTAGTGGAAGGTCGGCCACAAGGTTTCGTTGCTGAAGCCCTCGTAAAACTCCTTGATCTCGGTTTCTGTGAGGAAAACGGGGCTCATGTTCTCCCCTTTCAGGTCGCTGGCAATCTGCTCCTGCTTTTCTGGCTCTGCTACCACTAGCCCAGGCCATCCGATCCAGAGGTTATCTCCCTTCTTATAGATAGACCCCAGGCCTGTTGCCAAGCCCCCCTCGCTCGTTTTGTAACTTAGTTCTCCGTCTTTCTCTTGCAGCTTAACAGGTAACCTGTTAGAAACGATAATCAGTTTTGCCATGCTTTGTGGTATTTTTTCCGGCAAGCAGTGCAGCGAGTGGTTCTGGCGCATAATTGTACTGCAACTGATGCCGGACCTAGTTTTATCTCCAGCGGTTGACACGCATCAACCTACCTCACATACGTATAATCTATGCGCCACGTTTTCTAATATAGGTAAATATATATTAATAAATAAACCTTCGGGCTTGCCGCACCGGGGCCGCCACGGATAACCCTTGTAGCTAGAATGCAGTATCAGATCAGTTTACCGCTTTTCCGACCTATGGATTACCTCAATAACTTATACGACCGTTTTGAATACCTTTTTAGCGGATTAGCCATACTTATCGTGGCCATTGTAACAGGTATTATCGCCAAACTCATCCTGTTCAGGCTGCTGGAGGTTTACAGCCAGCGCGAGAACCCATCCTTCGTCAGCTCGCTCACAAGGCACTTGAGCAGGCCGCTGGGCTTCTTTGTACCGCTTCTGTTTGTGGCCATTGCGCTGCCCGTACTACCCTACCGCCCTGAGCTAGTAGAGAACCTGCGCCGGCTGGTGGAGATCCTCAACATTATTGCCTTTGCCTGGATACTGGTGGCCCTCACCAACGTGGCGCGCGACATGGTGCGGCACCGGTACAACATTGAGGAAAAACCGGACAACATGCGCGAGCGCCGCCTCATCACGCAGCTGCAGTTCCTGCGCAAGGTAACGGTGGTAACCATCATTTTTCTGGCCACGGCGCTCATACTCCTCAGTTTTGAGCCGGTTCGGAAACTGGGAACCGGCCTGCTTACCTCTGCTGGAGTGGCCGGTGTGGTGATTGGTTTTGCTGCACAGACCTCCATTGCCAACCTGCTGGCAGGCATGCAGATAGCTTTCACGCAGCCTATCCGCTTAGACGATGTGCTGGTGGTGGAGGGAGAGTTTGGGCGCGTGGAGGAGATCACCCTCACGTATGTGGTGCTGCGGGTCTGGGATAACCGCCGCCTCATCCTGCCGCTAAACTACTTCATCCAGAAGCCGTTTCAGAACTGGACCCGCACCGGCTCCGATATACTAGCCACCGTGTACCTCTACACCGATTATACTTTGCCCATCGAACCGCTGCGGAAAGAGTTTGACCGCATCCTTGCCTCCACTGAGCTTTGGAACAAGCAGGTGTCGGTGCTGCAGGTAACGGACTCAAAGGAACGCACTTTAGAGCTGCGGGCACTCATGAGCGCCCAGAACTCCGGCATCGCCTGGGACCTGCGCTGCCTGGTGCGCGAGAAGCTCATCGACTTCATCCAGCGCAACTATCCGGAGGCGCTGCCCAAAACCCGCAGCGAGTTTGTTGGCCATAAGTTACCCCCATTCGCTGAGCTTTCGTAACTTAGGGCTTACCGCATTAAATAAATATTATATGAATTTCTTAGAAGGCATAGACCCAGTAATCGTGGACTGGGTGATTATTCCTGCCCTTATCTTCTTTGCCCGCATCTGCGACGTTACCCTTGGCACCCTACGCATCGTGTTCGTATCTAAGGGAAACAAGCTGGTAGCGCCCATACTTGGCTTTTTAGAAGTTCTGATCTGGCTGATTGCCATCACGCAGGTGATGGAAAACCTGAACAACGTCGCCTCTTACCTGGTCTGGGCCGGAGGCTTTGCCATGGGCAACTTCCTGGGGCTGCGCGTGGAGCAGAAGCTGGCACTAGGGCAGATGGTGGTCCGCGTCATTACGGTAGAGCCCGCCGACAAGCTGATCAGGATCCTGACCGAGCACGGTTACCGCCTGACCTGCATTGATGCCCGCGGCACGCGCGGCAAGGTAAACCTGCTGTTCCTGATCGTGAAGCGGAAAAAACTGCAACACGTGCTGGACATCATCCGCGACTATAACCCGCAGGCCTTCTACTCGGTGGAGGATGTGCGTTCGGTGGCAGATATCGGAATGCCGCAGGCCGAGAAAGAGCGCGAGGTAAACATGCGTAGGTTCTTTCCTCTCCGGAAAGGGAAATAGAATGCCTACGGTGCAGCCTTAGCTGGCCATGGCCATGCCGTAGATATGGTTGTAGGTACAAGCAGAGCCGCCGCTAAAGTATAAAGTTCTATACTTTAGCGGCGGCTCTGCTTGTATTAAAAAAGTTTTAGATGCTCTTCGTTTCGCGTTACCCGCTCTCTGATTAGCCTTGCGGACTACCGCTCTAAAACCTGCTTGAAGTAAACAACAGCCATAGGTGGCAACTTAACGGTAATAGAGTGCTCCTGCCCATGGAACGGCTCCGGCGCCGTCTGTACCGGCTCTTGGTTATGCACGTTGCTGCCACCGAAGCGGTTGTCGTCGGAGTTGAAGATCTGCTCCCATTTTCCCGCGCGTGGAGCGCCTAACCGGTAGTGCTCGTGCAGCGCCGGGGTAAAGTTGCAAACCACCAGTATCTCCTCCTGCGGGTTGTCGCTCTTGCGCAGAAAGCTTATCACAGAGTTGTGCGCGTCGTTGTAATCCAGCCATTGAAAGCCTGCCGGGTCAAAGCTGTGTTGATACATGGCTGGCTCTGCCCTGTAAACGGTGTTCAGCTCGCGCAGCAGCTCTTGTATGCCCTGGTGCGGATGATACTGCAGCAAGTGCCAATCCAGGCTGCTGTCGTGGTTCCACTCGGTGCCCTGGGCAACGTCGGCGCCCATAAACAGTAGCTTTGCACCCGGGTGGGCATACATGTAGGCGTAAAGCGCGCGCAGGTTGGCAAAGCGCTGCCAATCGTCGCCCGGCATCTTGCCCAGCAAAGAGCCCTTGCCATGCACCACCTCATCGTGCGAGAGGGGCAGCATAAACCGCTCGGAGAAGGCATACACCAAACTAAAAGTGATTTCGCCCTGGTGGTAGCGGCGGTAGATCGGGTCTTTGGAGAAGTAGTCCAGGGTATCGTGCATCCACCCCATCATCCACTTCATGTTAAAGCCCAGGCCTCCGTCCTCCACTGGCCCCGTTACCTGCGGCCAAGCCGTCGACTCCTCGGCAATGGTCAGCACTTCCGGGAAGTTGTCGTGCACGGCGTGGTTAAACTCCTTCAGGAAAGAGATTGCCTCCAGGTTCTCGCGTCCTCCATGTTCGTTTGGTATCCATTCGCCCTCTTTGCGGCTATAATCCAGGTACAGCATCGAGGCCACGGCATCTACCCGCAGGCCGTCTACGTGGTATTTATCCAGCCAGAACAATGCATTGCTGATCAAAAAGGAGCGTATCTCGTTGCGCCCGTAGTTGAAGATATAGCTGTTCCAGTCGGGGTGGAAGCCTTTGCGCGGGTCGGCGTGCTCGAACAGGTGCGTACCGTCGAAATAAGCCAGACCGTGCTCGTCTGACGGGAAGTGCGATGGCACCCAGTCCATGATCACCCCGATGCCCTGCTGGTGCAACGAATCGATCAGGAACATAAGGTCCTGCGGAGAACCCAGCAGGCTGTGGGCAGCAAAGTACCCCGTGATCTGGTAGCCCCAGGATCCGCTGAACGGATGGTGCATCACAGGCATGAGTTCCACGTGGGTAAAACCCAGCTCCTTCACATACCTTGGCAGCTCCTCGGCCAGCTCGCGGTAAGTGAGCGGGCGGTTGTTATCCTCCGGCTTGCGGCGCCACGAACCCAGGTGCACCTCGTACACACTGTAGGGCTGCGGTTGCCCGGCTTTGTTCTTTCGCTCGTCAATCCAGGCCTGGTCCTGCCACTCATACTTCAGGTCGCTCACAATAGAGGCTGTTTGCGGCGGCACCTCACGGCAGAAGGCAAACGGGTCGCTCTTCTCCACATGGTACAGGTGATACTTCGATTTGATGTGGTACTTATACATCACACCCGCCTGCACGTCCGGGATAAAGCCTTCCCAGATACCAGAGCCATCGTGGCGCACATGCAGTTGGTGGCTCTCGCGGCTCCAGCCGTTAAATTCCCCCATAACCGACACCTGGTCGGCATTGGGGGCCCACACGGCAAAATAAGTACCCTGGCGTCCCTGCACCTCCAGGGGGTGTGAACCCAGCTTGAGGTAGAGGTTGTAGTGCCGCCCGGCCTTAAAGAGGTAAACATCAAAGTCAGTGAACAGGCTGGCATACCACACAGGCTGATCCGGCTGCTCATCGGGAACGATGACACCACCTCTCTCCCGTACATCCGTGGCGTGGGCCGCTGCACCATGGCCCTGTATCTTTGCCTTTACCACTTCCACAACGCCATCCTTGGCAGCCACCTCTACCGGTACCTCCTCCTCGGCGTCGGACTTTTTGCGCCTGCCGCCCTTTCGCGCCGGCTTAGCCTTCCCGGTTTCCGCAGCAGTAGCGGCCGCAGGCGCGCCCGATTCTGCCAAGGGCTTATCGGAAGCCTTTTTGCGGCCACGCTTAGCGGCCGGCTTCTCGACAGCCTCTGCCTTCGCTTCCTCAGCCGCCATAGGTTCCTGCCTCTTCCGGCGCGAAGCGGTCGGCTTCGTGGTTTTAGCGGGAGTTACCTTGTCTTTATCGTTGGTCTCGGGGTTCGTGCTTTCTTTTCTCTTAGCCATTCTTATACTTTTTCATGATGTACTTGATGCCTCTGATAGGGATGAGCACCCAATCCGGACGGTTATTCAGTTCATAGCCCAACTCATAGATCGCCTTCTCCAGCAGGAAGGTGTGGATGAGTGTTTCAAAGTCCTCTTCTTTTGCCGGCACAATGCCTGTTCCCATGGTTTTGCCCAGGTAAGCGTGCATGTAAAAGCCGCTGGCGTAGTGGTACCACTGTTCGGCCCAGGCCTCCAGGTAGTCCACATCCTCCTTACGCAGGCCTTCCTCCTGGAACAGCGCATTGTAGGCGGCGTAGTGGAACGAGCGGATCATGCCGGCCACATCGCGCAGGGCGGAGCGCTTGAGGCGGCGTTCGCTAAAGGAACGCGCCGGTTCACCCTCAAAGTCGATGATGTAAAAATCCTTGCCCGTGAACAGCACCTGCCCCAGGTGGTAGTCGCCGTGGGTGCGGATCTTCTCGGTGTCGATCTTATGGGCAAAGATCATTTTCAGGCGCTCCAGTATTTCGCCGCGCATCTGCAGCACTTCCTCGGCCTCCCCGCGCACGTGCTCCGGCAGGTTCGGCAGGTGCTTCTGCAGGCTGTCGAAGTTGCTGCGCACCAGTGAGGTAAGCGAAGAGTACAGCGAACGCTGGTAGTGTAGCGAGAAGTTCTCCGGGGTAAAGTCCTTGTTACTATTGATAGAGCCCAGCGCCAGGTGCATCTCCGCCGTGCGCTGGCCCAGCAGCTCCACGCGCTCCACGTGGGCACCGCCTATCTGCAGCTGTACCTCCTCCGGAATGTCTGAGAAAGGCAGCGGGCGAGACAGCGAACCCGTTACCGGGCCCAGCTTCATCCGCTCGGTCTGAGTTTGCAGGCGCTCGTACAGGCGCTTCAGCGAATCGCCGAAATAGTTCCAGGCATCGCCTTGGTTGGGCACCAGCTCCTGCAGCATCATCAGCACCATCGGCGGCTTGTTGCCCTCGTGTTGCTCCAGGGCCCCTAAAAAGCGCGGCACATGCTCAAAGCCAACCTGCTCGGTCAGCATCTGCACCACCTCCACATCAGGGTTCATGGTACGGTCCAGCTTACGGTACACCTTCATAAAGAGGGTGTTGTTGTAAATGATGGAGGTATTACTTTGCTCTGCCGACAGGATTTTGGAGGTAACGGGCCCCTCGGAACTGCGCAGCTCGGCATTCACACCCCGCTCACTGAAACCCACCAGCTCCGCCCCGTCGTGGCGCACCCGTTTGCGTTTTGCCATCAGTTGCAGCAGCATCTGGCGGAAGTCATCACTGTAGAGGGCGTCATAAAGAATACCTTCTTTGCTGTCTATGCTCACGCGGGCAATAACAGCGTTCGGGCTACTGTTTCGCAGCTCCTCCTCCTGCTCGCCTGTGGCAAAGGCGATGGGCAATTGGTAAAGCTCCGGAAGCCCCTCGTTATAGCTTACTTCCACAAACAACATGGCCGCCCCGCCCCGGCTCAACGGCATAGGAATGCTTTGGACCACCTGCATGCGCTGCATGGTGCGGGCCTTGCCCCCGAACCATCGGCGCTGCCAGATGTAGTTCGGCAGCACGCGGCTCTCCAACTGGCGCAGGGTGCGGGCGTCAAGCGGCTGCTTTAGGCTTCCCATCTGCATGGCCGGCCGCGCCTGGTCCTGCTCCGACTCCCGGCTAACCTCCTGCGGGCGCAGCTCCATCCAGTAGTAGCCGTGCCCGCCAATTGTGAACAGGTACGGCTCATCCTTGATGCCCGGAAACTTATTCTTGCTGAAAACCTCCACCGGCACATGGCCTCTGAACTCTTGCAGGTCCAGTTCCACAGCCTCCGGGAAGCGCGACAGGTTAGCGATCACAAGTATGGTTTCATCCTCGTACTGGCGCACAAAGGCCAGCACCTTGGAGTTGCTCGGGTTCAGGAATTTTATACTTCCGCGGCCAAAGGCCTTGTAGCGCTTGCGCATGTTGATGGTGCGGCGCATCCACCACAGCAACGAGTTGGCATTGTGGTTCTGCGTGTCCACGTTCACCGACTCATACTTGTACTCCGGGTCGATGATGACAGGCAAGTATAACTTTTGCGGGTTGGCATCGGAGAAACCGGCGTTGCGGTTATCGTTCCACTGCATAGGGGTGCGCACGCCATCGCGGTCGCCCAGGTAGTAGTTGTCACCCATGCCGATCTCGTCGCCATAGTATACCACCGGTGTGCCGCGCATCGAGAAGAGCAGCACGTTCATCAGCTCTATCTTGGCGCGGTCGTTGCCCAGCAGCGGGGCCAGGCGGTGGCGTATGCCCAGGTTAATGCGCGCCTGCGGGTCCTTGGTGTATACTTTGTACATGTAGTCGCGCTCCTCGTCGGTCACCATCTCCAGCGTCAGCTCGTCGTGGTTTCTGAGGAACATGGCCCATTGGCAGCTCTCGGGTATGGCGGGCGTCTGGTTAAAGATATCGATGATCGGGTAACGGTCCTCCATCTTCAGCGACATGAACAGGCGCGGCATGATTGGGAAATGGTAGTTCATGTGGCACTCGTCGCCGTTGCCAAAATAGGAGGCAGAGTCTTCCGGCCACATGTTCGCCTCAGCCAGCAGCAGCTTTCCGGTATACTTCTCATCCACGTGCGCGCGCAGCTTCTTCAGGAAATCGTGCGTTTCGGGCAGGTTCTCGCCGTTGGTGCCCTCCCGCTCAAACAGGTACGGCACAGCATCCAGGCGGAACCCGTCCACCCCCAGGTCGAACCAGTAGTCGAGCACCTTGAACACTTCCTTCTGCACGGCCGGGTTGTCATAGTTCAGGTCGGGCTGGTGCGAGAAGAAGCGGTGCCAGTAGTACTGCCCAGCCACCGGGTCCCAGCTCCAGTTGCTTGGCTCATAGTCGGTAAAGATGATGCGTACATCCTTGTACTTGTTCGGGTCGTCACTCCATACATACCAGTCCCGGTACTTAGAACCCTTCTTGGCGCGGCGCGCGCGCTGGAACCAGGGATGCTGGTCGGAGGTGTGGTTGATAACCAGCTCCGTGATCACCTTCAGGCCGCGTTTGTGTGCCTCCCGCACAAACGCCTTGAAATCCTGCATGTTACCGTAGTTGGGGTTAATGCTCAGGTAATCGGCAATGTCGTAACCGTCGTCGCGGAGGGGCGATGGGTAAAAGGGCAGCAGCCAAATGGCGGTTACACCTAAGTCTTCGAGGTAGTCCAGTTTCTGCATCAGCCCTTTAAAGTCGCCGATGCCATCGCCGTTGCCGTCTTTAAAAGCCTTTATGTGCAGCTCATATATGATGGCGTCTTTGTACCAGTGGATGTTGTCGTCAAGCTCGAATTTTTCGTCTGCCATGGTTGTGGTCTAAGGGTTCTTTTTATTCGTTGGTGCGGTGTTCGGATGGAAGCCAGTTATCGTCCAGGTGATCATGCCCCATGCCCGGGCTGGCCTCCTCTATGCGGAACACATGCACCGGCATCTCGTGCGGTCGCAGCTCCACATAGTTGAATTCGCCGGTCCAGGTGTACTTGCGCTCCGTGAGCAGGTCGTGCACCAGGTACTGCTTGTCGGCTGGCATTTTTAATCTCCAGAGCGGCACTTTCACCCAACCGCTTTGGGTGTGGTGCGGGTCCAGGTTTACTACTACGAAGATCTTATTCTTAAAGTCGCTGCTCCACTTGGCGTAGCTTAGGATGGCTTGGTTGTCACAGTCACCAAACTCTATATTCCAGGTGGTTTGCAGGGCCGGGTTCACCTTCCTGATCTTGTTGATGAGCGTGATCACCTCCCGAATCTTGGTCAGTTTGCCCCAGTCCCAGTGCTTTACCTCATACTTCTCGGAGTCGTAGTACTCCTCCTTGCCCGGCACCGGCTGGTTGATACCGAACTCATATACCGGCCCGTACAGCCCATAGTTCGAGGACAAGGTGGCGGCCATGACCACCCGCGTGATGTGGGCCGGCTCACCCCCATCCTGCAGCGCAAAAGGCAGGATATCCGGGGTGTTCGGCCAGAAGTTCGGTCGGAAGTATTCGCGCAGCTCGCTTTGCGTCAGCTGGGTCATGTACTCACGTATCTCTTCGGCTGTGTTGCGCCAGGTGTAGTAGGTATAAGACTGCGTGAAACCTATCTTGGCCAGGCGCTCCATAACGCGTGGGCGGGTAAAGGCCTCACTCAGGAAGATCACCTGCGGGTACTGCTTGTGAATGTCGGCGATCACCCATTCCCAGAAGGCAAAGGCCTTGGTGTGCGGATTGTCCACCCGGAACACAAACACGCCCTGCTCTATCCAGTGCAGCAGCACGCGGCGCAGCTCCCGCCACAGGTTCGGCCAGTCCTCCGTCTCAAAGTTTACCGGCAACACGTCCTGGTACTTTTTCGGGGGGTTCTCGGCATACTGCACGGTGCCGTCGGGGCGCCATTTAAACCAAGATGGGTGCTCCTTTACATACGGATGGTCCGGGGAGCACTGGATGGCAAAATCCAGGGCCACCTCAATGCCATGCTCCCGCGCCTGGTGCACAAACGTGCGGAAGTCATCGAGCGTGCCTAGCTCCGGAAGGATGGCGTCGTGCCCGCCCTCGGCTGCGCCGATGGCCCACGGAGAGCCCGGCTCGCCCGGCTCAGAGGTCACGGAGTTATTCTTGCCCTTGCGGAAAGCGCGGCCGATCGGGTGGATCGGCGGCAGGTAAATCGTGTCGAAGCCCATCTCTGCGATGCGCGGCAGCAGGCGGATACAATCCTGGAAGGTGCCATGGCGGCCGGCCTCTTGCGCGGCAGACCTTGGGAAGAACTCGTACCAGGCACTGAACAGCGCCTTTTGCCGCTCTACGTCCAGTTGCAATACTTTATCGTAGGTGGTCACGTTCTCCTTTTCGCAGCAGGCGTTCATCAGCTCACTGGCGTCATGGCCGGTGGCAAAGGCCACGTCTTCGGCATGGGAGTGGCTGTTTCGCAGCTGCTCCGCCCACTTGCGCAGGCGTTTCTGCTGGCCAGGCTTAGCTGCCTCGGCGGCGGCCTCCATCAGCTGGGCCCCGATCTGCAGCTCTACCGTCACATCCTGGTTGGCCTCAAACTTCTTCTTCAACCCCTTCTGCCAGCTATAAAAGTGGTCCACCCAACCTTCGATAGTATACTCATACCGCCCCATGGAGTCGGGTGTGAAGGAGGCCTGCCAGCGGTCATTGCCTAAAAACTCCATGGGCACGGACTCCCACTTTCTTCGGCGGGAGTGGCGGTAAATCAACCGGGCCTTCACCTCGTCGTGGCCATCGGCAAACACATCGGCGGTTACCACAATCTCCTCCCCCACCACGCGCTTGGCCGGGAACCTGCCACAGCTAATTTCGGGCTTTACATTCTCTATAACGACACGTTTAGTTCCTTCGAGCTGTTCCATTAAGCTTTGTTTATACTTTAACCGTTGTACGTACTTATCTGAGGTAAATATGTTTCGTTGAATATTACAGACGATGCCCTAACGCTCGTCAGCAGCCCTGGCAGTGCCGCCAAGACACTAAAAAACCGTTAGGATATACTCAAGCGTCTTCAAAACGCACAACCTAATCCCTGCAAAGTCAGTTAATACGTGCTGAGAAAATTCCCGTTTTTTATGGCAATACTGAGAGAGATAGGAGCACATTATTCTCCTGATAAGGAAGGAACCGTTTTTACCGTATGGGCACCCAAGGCTGAACAGGTGGACATTCTGCTGCACAAGCCCGAACCCATAAAAGTAACACTGCAGAGAGAAGCCATGGGATATTGGACCGCCCTGAGCGAGTTTGCCACCCCCGGCACCCGCTATACTATTTCACTGAACGGGGAGACGGAGCGTCCCGATCCGGCCTCACATTTCCAGCCCGATGGCGTGCATGAGGCCTCGGCGGTGGTAGACCATCACTCCTTTTCCTGGACTGATAAGAATTGGAAGAACCTTCCACAGCACCAATACATCATCTACGAGCTGCATGTGGGCACCTTTACCCCGGAAGGCACTTTCGAGGCGATCATCGACCGTTTGCCGGAGCTAAAGGAATTGGGGATCACGGCCATTGAACTGATGCCGGTGGCGCAGTTCCCCGGCAGCCGCAACTGGGGCTACGACGGCGTGCTGCCCTTTGCCGTGCAGAACTCCTACGGCGGCCCCGAGGGGCTGAAGAAGCTGGTGAACGCCTGCCATGAGCAGGAGCTGGCTGTGGTGCTGGACGTGGTGTACAACCACATGGGCCCCGAGGGAAACTACCTCAACGACTTCGGCCCCTACTTTACCGACAAGTATAAAACGCCCTGGGGCTCGGCCCTCAACTTCGACGACAACCACTCCGACGCGGTGCGTAACTACTTTGTCCAAAACGCCCTCATGTGGCTGCGCGACTACCACATTGATGCCTTGCGCCTGGATGCGGTGCACGTCATTTACGATATGGGCGCAAAGCACTTCCTGCAGGAGCTACAGGAGCATGTACAGGAGCTGGAGGAACAGGTAGGCCGCGACTTTATACTTATCGCTGAGAGCGACCTGAACGACGTGCGCCTGATAAACCCGATGGAGCGCGGCGGCTATGGCCTGGAAGCCCAGTGGAGCGACGATTTCCACCACGTGATCCACGCTATGGTGACCGGGGAGCAGGAAGGCTACTACATCGGCTTCGGTAAGCCCGAGCAGCTGGCCAAGGTAATGGAGCGCGCTTTTGTCTACGACGGGCTGTACTCGGAGCACCGCCACCGCACCTTCGGCAGCAGCACCGAGCACAACCGCGCTGAGCAGTTTATAGTCTGCTCCCAGAACCATGACCAGGTGGGCAACCGGATGCTGGGCGAGCGCCTGTCGGACCTGGTGGATTTTGAGACGCTGAAGGTGGCGGCCGGGTTGGTGATACTTTCGCCCTACCTGCCCATGCTGTTTATGGGCGAGGAGTATGGCGAGAAGAACCCATTCCTGTACTTTGTGAGCCACGGCGATAAAGACCTGATAGAGGCGGTGCGCAAGGGCCGCCGCGAAGAGTTCAAGGCCTTTGCCTGGCAGGGCGAGGCGCCCGACCCGCAGAGCGAGGACACCTTCAACCGCTCTAAACTAAGCCGAAGCTATACTTCCGACACACAGCAGAACCAGCTGCGCGAGTTCTACAGGCGCCTGATACAACTGCGCAAAAGCTCCCCTGCCCTCTCCAGGCCGGACAAGGATAAAATATCGGCCCGAATGGATACGCAGGACATGGTGCTGCACTTGATGCACCAGACAAAAGAACCAAACCTGTACTGCCTCTTTAACCTGAGCGACTCGGAGCAAAACATAAAGCTGTCCCCTGCGCTGGAGACTTCCGGCAATTGGAAAGCCATACTTCACTCCGCCTCCGAAGAGTGGGGCGGTGCCGGAGCAGCGCTGCCAGAGCAGTTAGAGCAGAAGGCGGAGGTAAGCCTGCCCGCAAAATCGGTTCTTATACTTCAACAACAGCAGTAGCGCAATGAATAAGTATATCTGCATACACGGCCACTTTTACCAGCCCCCCCGCGAGAACCCTTGGCTCAACGAGGTGGAGCTGCAGGAGTCGGCGGCCCCTTACCACGACTGGAACGAACGCATCTCCGACGAGTGCTACGCCCGTAACTCTGCCTCGCGCATCCTCAATGGCAGTGGCAGCATCATTGACATTATCAACAACTATAGCTACATCAGCTTTAACTTTGGCCCCACGCTGCTGGAGTGGATGGAGAAGAAGGACCCGGAAACGTACCAGGCCATACTGGATGCCGATAAGCAAAGCATGAGGCGCTTCTCCGGGCATGGTTCGGCGTTGGCGCAGGTGTATAACCACATCATCATGCCGCTGGCCAACGAGCGCGACAAGCACACGCAGGTGATCTGGGGCATCTATGATTTTAAGAAGCGCTTTGGCCGCGACCCCGAAGGCATGTGGCTGGCCGAAACCGCCGCCGATGTGCCCACGCTGGAGGTGCTGGCGGAGCACGGCATCAAATTCACCATTCTCTCGCCCTACCAGGCCAAGGCGTTCCGCAAGATCGGCGATAAGGAGTGGACAAGTGCCGAGGGAGCCAAGGTTAACCCGCGCCGCCCCTACCTCTGCAAGCTTCCTTCGGGCAAAAGCATTGCGTTGTTTTTCTACGATGGCCCAGTGTCACAGGGAATCGCTTTTGAGGGCCTGCTGGAGCGGGGCGAAGACTTTGCCCACCGCCTGAGCAGTACGTTCGATGATAACAGCAAAGAGCCCCAGCTCATGCACATCGCCACCGACGGTGAAACCTATGGCCATCACCACCGGTTCGGGGAAATGGCGCTTTCTTACGCGCTGGATCACATTCAGGAAGAGAACCTGGCCCAGATAACCGTGTATGGGGAGTACCTGGAAAAGCACCCTCCCAAGTATGAGGCCCAAATTATTGAGCCCAGCTCGTGGAGCTGCGCCCACGGCGTGGAACGCTGGCGCAGCAACTGCGGCTGCAACACCGGGGGGCACCCCACCTGGAACCAGGAGTGGCGCAAGCCTGTACGGGAGGCCTTCGACTGGCTGCGCGACCAGCTGTCGCCGCTCTACGAGCAGGAGCTGCAGAAATTCGGCGCTGACCCATGGGCTACCCGCAACGATTACATCCAGGTGATCATGGACCGCTCAGAGGAGAATGTGCGCCAGTTCATCAAAAGCCACACAAACAGAGAGCTGACGCCTGAGGAGCAGGTGCGCTTTCTGAAGCTGATGGAGATGCAGTACCACGCCCTGCTTATTTACACCAGCTGCGGGTGGTTTTTTGATGAGGTAACCGGCATTGAAACGGTGCAGGACATTTTGTACGCCGCGCGTGCCTTGCAGCTGGCCCAGGATCTTTTCAGCCGCGATCTGGAGCCGGAGTTTCTTAAGTTCCTGAAAGAGGCGAAGAGCAACTACAGGGAGCGGGGCGATGCGGCGGAGGCGTACCTGCGCACGGTGAAGCCCACTATGATAGACCTGCTGCGCGTAGGGGCACACTACGCAGTGGCGTCGCTGTTCCAAAATTTTACCGAGGTGCTGGAGCTCTACAGCTATACCGCCTCCTCCGAAGCCTATGAGTACATCCAGGCAGGCCGCCAGAAGCTGGCCGTGGGCAGGGCCAAGATCAAGAGCCGGGTGACGTGGGAGGAGATTACCGTTACCTACAGCGTGCTGCACCTGGGCGACCACCAGCTTTTTGGCGGCGTGCGCGAGTTCATGAGCCAGAAAGAGTATGAGCGGCTGCTGCAGGAGCTCAGGAGCGCCTTTGACCGGGGGTACGTTAGCGAGGTGATCATGCTGCTCGACAAGCACTTCGAGTCACACAACTACTCGTTCTGGCACCTGTTCAAGGATGATCAGAAAAAGATACTGGACCAGGTGCTGGCCCAGACCATGGAGAACCTGGAGAACGATTTCCAGCAGCTCTACGACAACAACTACTCCCTGATCTCCGCCATCCAGACCATAGGCATGCAGATGCCGCGCCCACTGCAAACCACCGTGGATTACATCGTGAACACGCGCCTGTTGCACGAGTTTGAGTCGGAGGCCCCCAGCCCGCAGGAGATAAAACGCCTGCTGGAGGAGGTGCGCCGTATGAACGTGACCCTGAACTACGAGGACCTGGAGTTTGCCCTGACCCAGCGCGTGGACCTGCTCATGAAAAAGGTACAGGAGAACCCGCGCGACGCCGCCACCATGGACTTGCTGATAGAGCTGCTGGAGGTGGTAAACGGCTCTAAGCTGGAGAGCGACTATTGGCAGGCCCAGAACATCGCCTTTCGGATGCAGCAGGATGGGTACCTGGACCTGAAGCAGCGTGGCGAGCAGGGCGACCAGGAGGCAGCCACCTGGGCGCAGAAGTTTGAAAAACTTTACGAGAACCTCAACTTGAACGTGTAACCATGACCTATATACCATCCGCCACTTACCGTGTGCAGACTTCGCCAAAGTTCCGGCTCAGCGACATCAAACAGCTAATCCCTTACCTGCACGACCTGGGCGTCAGCACGGTTTACTCTGCCCCTTTTTTCTGCGCCCGCCCCGGCAGTGAGCACGGCTACGACGTAACCGCCCCCTACGACATCAACCCAGAGGTGGGCACGCAGAAGGAGCTGCAGGAGATAGCGCTGGAGCTGAAGCGCCGGAACATGGGATGGCTGCAGGACATTGTGCCTAACCACATGGCCTTCCACCCCGACAACGTGTGGCTGATGGATGTGCTGGAGAAAGGGCCGCAGTCGCACTTCTATACGTTCTTCGATATCGATTTTCATCATTCCGATTTTAGCGGGCAGGTGATGGTGCCGTTTCTGGGGGATCCGCTGGAGAAAGTGCTGGTACAGAACCAGTTGGAGCTGAAGCTGAGCGAGAAAGGCATTACGCTGAATTATTACGATAATGTGTATCCAATCAGTGTTTCAAGCTACCGCACCTTGCTGGAGGAGGCGCTGCAGGTATCGGGCAACCCGGAGGTAACGCCGCTGGCGGAGCAATGCCTTAAAGAGCTTATGCTGCACGAGCGTGAGGAAAGTATAAACCCGGCGGCCTGGGGCAATTTTAAGAAGAAGATTTATCGATCAGAAACGCTGCGGCAGGCGCTGGAGCAGGTGCTGCAAAGTATAAACGGCAAAGAAAAGAAGCTGCGGAAGCTGCTGCAGAAACAGCATTTTATACTTTGCCATTGGCAGGAAACAGAGAAGCAGATCAACTACCGCCGCTTCTTCACCGTGAACGACCTGATCTGCCTGCGCATGGAGCACCCCGAGGTGTTTGAGCAGTACCACCAGTTCATCAAAATGCTGTGTGACCAGGAGCTGGTGCAGGGCCTGCGCGTAGACCATGTGGACGGTCTCTTCGACCCCGCCACTTACCTGAAGCGCCTGCGCCAGCTGGCGGGGCCGGAGCAGTACCTGGTGGTGGAGAAGATTCTGGAAGGCGAAGAGCACCTGCCCGAGAACTGGCCCATTCAGGGCAACAGCGGCTACGATTTCCTGGCCTGGGTGAGCAACCTCTATACTTCCGGCAAGGCGCGTGCGCAAATAACGCAAGTCTACAGCCGCCTGGTTGCTGACGCCGCCACAGACTACGAGCAGCTGGTGTTCGATAAGAAAATGTTCATCCTGACCAACTATATGCAGGGCGAGCTGGAGAACCTGCTGCGCCTGCTGCAGGAGCGGCAGCTCGTACCACTGGAGCCGGAGGAGCAATGGCGACAGGCGCTGGCGGTGCTGCTAGCCGCTTGGCCGGTGTACTGCATCTACAGCAACGACCTGCCCATATCCAAAGAAGAGATGAAAGTGGTGGACAAGGCCTTTGAGGAGGCACACAAACAGGCCCCGGATCTGAAGGAACAGCTGCAGCAACTGCAAATGCTTTTTATACTTGAGCCGGAGGATACTGAACAGCGAAAGCACCACAAGCTATATTTTGTGATGCGCAGCCAGCAATTCACGGGCCCGTTGGCGGCAAAAGGCGTGGAGGACACCACCTTCTACAACTATAACCGCCTCATCTCGCTCAACGAGGTGGGCAACAGTCCGGACATTTTCCACCTGGAGCCGCAGGACTTCCACGCACGCATGCAATACCGCCAGCGCACCTATCCGCACTCCCTGAACGCCACCGCCACCCACGACACCAAGCGCGGTGAGGACGCCCGCCTGCGCCTGAACGTGCTCACTGAGCTGGCCGACGAATGGGAGCAAAAGGCACGGCAATGGATGGAGATCACGAGAACGTATACTTCCGAACCCGTGGAGAACGACTTATACTTCCTGCTGCAGACGCTGCTGGGTGTGATGCCGCTAAACGGGGAGGTAGACGAGACGCTGGTGAAGCGGGTGCAGGATTACCTGGAGAAGGCTCTGCGCGAGGCCAAGAACAAAACAGACTGGTCGGCGCCGAACGAGCAGTACGAGCAAGCCATGAAAGAGCTGGTGCAGCAGCTGCTGGGACAGGACGACGATTTCATGCATTCCTTCCAACCATTTTTCCTGAAAGTAGCCCATTACGGCTGGCTATACTCGCTTGGCCAGACGCTGCTCAAAATTACCTGCCCCGGTGTGCCGGATGTGTACCAAGGCTCCGAGTTGTGGGACCTGAGCCTGGTAGACCCCGATAACCGCCGCCCGGTGGATTACGACCTGCGCCGCCGCTATCTGCAGGAGCTGCAGCAGGCCGGGGAGCACAGTGAAGCGAAGCTGCATGAGGAGCTGTTGCATCACCCTGAAGACGGTAAAGTAAAATTATACGTGCTGCACAAGGCCCTCACCACCCGCCGCGAGCTGCAAACGCTGTTCGATAAGGGGGAGTATGTGCCGCTGCAGGTGCAGGGACCGAGGCAGGCGCATGTGCTGTCTTTTGCCCGCCACCACCAGGGGCAGTGGGCACTGGTGGTCGTGCCGCTGCTGTTGGCAAGCCTGGTGGATAGCCACGGCCAGCCGCTAGGCCAGGAAGTATGGCAGGATACAAGCATCATCTTGCCCGGCAATGCGCCGCAGGCATGGCAGCATGCGCTGGGCGGAGGCACCGTGAACGCAGCCAAGACCCTGCCCGTAGCAGAAGTACTTAAAACGTTCCCGGTTGCACTCTTAACCGCCGGCTCGTAGTTGCTCGTTGATCGTTATTAGATATTTGTTTCTCAGCTTTCTAACCTCCTAACCGTCTAACTCCTAAACGCCCAAACTCTCTAACTCAAGTATGATCGTACCAAAACGCAGCGCAGGCATCCTGCTTCACATCACCTCCCTCCCCTCCCGCTTCGGTATCGGCGACCTGGGGCCGGAGGCTTATACTTTTGCAGATCAACTACAGCAGGCGGGGCAACGCTACTGGCAAATTTTGCCCCTAAACCCTACCGAGGTCAGCTATGGCAACTCGCCCTACAGCAGCCACTCGGCCTTTGCCGGGAACCCGCTGCTCATCAGCCCTGAGGAGTTGGTGCACGATGGCCTGCTCCGCAGCAAGGACCTGCAGCACAACGAAAAGTTTAATGATGCCCGCGTGGAGTTTGAGAAGGTAACCAAGTATAAACGGAAGCTGCTGCGCAAAGCCTACCAGAACTTTAGCGAGGAACTGCCCGATGTGCTGTGGAAGGAGTTTACCAGGTTTCAGAAAGAGCACAGGTTATGGCTGCAGGATTACGCACAGTTTGTGGCTTTTAAGCAGCACTTTAAAAACAAGAACTGGACGGAGTGGCCAGAGGAGATAAAGCGACGCGACAAGCAGGCCGTAGAGCAACTGGCCAAAGAACTGAGCGAGCAGGTTGAGTATGAGATGTTCCTTCAGTTCCTGTTTTACCGCCAGTGGCAGCGGCTGAAAGACTACTGCCAAAGCAAGGGCATCCTCTTTTTCGGGGACATGCCTTTTTACGTGAGCCACGACAGCGCCGACGTTTGGAGCAACCCCGACATTTTTAAGCTGGACAAAGACGGCAAACCGACAGCCGTATCAGGCGTGCCGCCGGATTATTTCAGTGAAACCGGCCAACTCTGGGGCACGCCAGTTTTTGACTGGCAAGCGCTGAAAGAACAGGACTTTGAGTGGTGGCTGCACCGCATTGAGCACAACCTGCAGCTGTTCGGTCTGCTCCGCCTCGACCATTTCAGGGCCTTCTCGGCCTACTGGGAGGTACCTGCCGGCGAGGATACTGCCATTAATGGCAAGTGGGTGAAAACGCCCGGCGCACCGCTCCTTAAGCTGGTGCAGCAACAGTTTAAGGAGTTGCCGATCGTGGCCGAGGATTTGGGCGAGATAGACCAGCCGGTGCGCGACCTGATGGAGAAGTTCAAGCTGCCGGGCATGCGCGTGCTCTTGTTTGCCTTCGGGGAGGATTTGCCGCAAAGCCTGTATGCGCCGCACAACCATACCCAGAATAGCATCGTGTACACTGGCACACACGATAACAACACCGTGCGCGGCTGGTACGACAAAGATGCCTCCCGGGCCGACAAGAGCCGCCTGCGCGCCTACAGCACCCACCGCGTAAACCAAGGCAATGTCCATAGCATCCTAAACTGGCTGGCCTACAGCTCCGTCTCACAACTGGCCGTGCTGCCTATGCAGGACGTGCTGGGTTTGGGCCACGAGCATATCATGAACAGGCCATCCACCGGCAACGGCAACTGGGAGTGGCGCCTGCAGCCCCGGCAGTTCACCGAGGCCCATATTCAGGAGTTAAGAGACATGGCCACCCGCTACGGCCGGTGGCAGGAGCCCGAAACAAAGGATAAGAGTAAGCAGTAAGTATGGCTAAAGCTGCTCCTCTCGTACTGTGATAACCACCTGACCAAACCAGCCAGCATTATGCCAACAACACAGCAAGCTACCCACACTTTAACTGCAAGTAGGGCAAAAATTCTCTGGACGTTTATCGCAGTACTGCTGCTGGGCTACATCTTGTTTATACTTCCGAACCTCTTTTTCGGGATAACAGGGATAAACGGGGGGCTGCAAGGTATAAACCTGCTGTTCATGGCGCTCTTCCAACTCGTAACAGTTACGGGTTTGGTATACCTTGCCTTGAGGTACTTGGGCGTTGGCATGTGGTTTATCGGCCTAACCAGCCGAAATTGGGTAAAAGATGCTATGTTGGGGGTAGCCGTAGCCCTCCTGTGGGCGCTTGTGCAGTTCACGCTCCTGATCCCGAATACTGGCGGTGCTGCACGTGCTGACGTAAAGATGATGCTGGATATGATGGACGGAAGCTTTGCAGGCATGGCGTCATTCATCATTTTAGGTGTGGTTGGCGGCGGAATCACGGAAGAGATCTTTAACCGGGGCTTCTTTATCAACACCCTCCGCGAAACTTTTCGCAACAAGGCAGCAGGCACCGCCATAGCCGCCCTGCTGTCTGTACTTGTTTTCTCCCTTGGCCACCTCCCCTCCGACTGGATAGGCTGGCTAGATATCCTGCTTCCTACCGTAGCATATACCCTGCTGTTCCTGTATACAGGCCGTCTGACAGCCTCTATGGTAGCACATAGCCTCTGGAATGCAGTTGCTATACTTCTAGCATACTGGCTATATTACTAACCAAAGGAAAGCCCCTAAAGAAAGAGATTTTTGTATTGATTTCTCTGGTGTTGTACTTTGCTTAAGTACTATGTTTAGTAAGGAAATTATGGTAATTTAACTCCAGATATAGTGCAGATAAGCGTATGTTCACGTTTATCTACTAGTTAGCAACAATTCCAATCACATGCATCACAGATTAGAGTCAATAAGATCAAATACGATTTTGTTCACGGTCGAATTAGTCAAGAAGTCTCTTTCGGACTGGCTAGTGGATGAAATAATTGAGATGGACAAGGAGTATGAAAACAATCCGATTCTAAGGACTGAACTTAATACTAATCAAGCATTCAATCAACTAAAGGAGTTTATAAACAGGGAAATAAAACAACGGGATAGTGGACTCTTTGAAAGTTGCATTGAGGAGCTAAGGGAAGTAAAGGATGATTTGAAGTGGTTAAAGTCTGAGGACGGAAGATTTATTCTAAAACTGGAGGACTGGGTGCATGGAGTTAGAAATAAACTAGAGAGCGAAGGGTGGAACAGAGTATTCGTTGGAAGAAGCTTAATAGACCCAAAGCAGTTGAACGTCGGTGGTTTAGTAAAGGACGAAATTGAATCTAATAAGATAAAGGCTAAAATAGAACAATGGGCGCCTCCTGTACCTCCTCAATACTATCTTGAAATTGAGTAAAAGAACGGTTGCTAACCCGGCGTATAAGCCATACTTCGGCTACGCCTCATCCGCCTTCTACACAATCCGTTGGCGTACATTTAAACTATAGAATGCGCAAAAGATTGAAAAGAAAATAAAATAGAGATAATGGGGCTTTTACTCGGAATAATATTGCCGTTTCTCTTAATCATGCTTCCTGTCATTATCTTGATAGCAATCGGCAGGAAAAAGAATAAAATAGGGCGAGTAAAGTTTGGCTTGGCTATTTTAGGCTGCTCCTTGTTAGGTTTTGTTGTTCCTATACTTGCGACTTACCTTTCAGCAAAAGGACTCATGTATAACTTCGGACCCGATGACCCCAAATGTGTGATAGGAGCTGGTGTATTTTTGTTCGGTGGTTACCTGATTAATGTGATTGGACTACCGATTACAGGAATAGCTCTTTTCCCATCGAAACATTAAAGTGTAGTATAAGCCTATAAAATAAAAACCCACCGCCAACAAGGTATAAAAGCCATACTTCGGCTACGCCTCGTTCGCCTTTTATACAAGCCGTTGCTAGTAGTTAAGTATATCATCAACAACCAAGCTTTGATCCATGCTGCTTAGAAAAGCAACCTTAGAAGACTCACCATTTATTGCTACCTATTTGTTGCTAGCAATGGAGGATATTGTTTATAAATTTATTGGTGTTCAGGATTACTCAAAAGCAAAGGACTTTTTATGCTATTTCATAGAAAAAGAGAATAACCAATACTCCTATCAAAATTGTTTGGTTGCTGAGGATGAGAATGAGCTTATTGCCGCTGTTAATCTTTACGACGGTGCAAAATTGAAGGAGTTGCGGGAGCCTGTAATACACTATTTAAGATCTAAACTTGGCAGGGATTTTAACCCCGAAGATGAAACGCAACCAGGAGAATTTTACATTGATGCCTTAGGAGTAGCCCCGCATCAACAGGGGAAAGGTGTCGGCTCTAAGGTGCTACAGTTTTTGATAAATAAGTATGTAGTTCACCATCAACTGACGTTAGGCTTACTCGTAGATGAAGAAAATCCTTCTGCAAAAAAGCTATACTTAAAAATGGGATTCAAACCTGCCGGAAAGAAGGTTTTGATGGGGAAGAGTATGGAACATCTTCAGATAAAAGATTAACTAGCAAGCAACTACAGTACTACACGTTGCGCCAAACAGCGCTTGGTATAACGGCGGGTAAAGTACTTCGAATGAATAAACTTACAGAGCTATACTTAGATTCTTTGCTGAAAAGGTAGTCCTGTAGTAGCACCACCAAGCTAGCCCCAGCCCGGTCACCGGCCATTGAATTGAATTTCACACCTAAAGCTTTACCCTAAATTCTATAAAATGGCATCAGAAACGAACAGAAGCGAGAGCAGTTTGAGTGTAGGCAGACCAAGCCCCTTCGCACAGACATTCTTTCATGGGACAAAAGCCGACCTCAGGATCGGCGACTTTGTAGAAGCAGGGCGCAGCTCAAACTATGGGAAAAACCGTAGCGCGAAATACCTTTATCTGACAGCCACCCTGGATGCTGCCATCTGGGGTGCCGAACTTGCCTTAGGCGAAGGACGAGAGAGAATTTATCTGGTAGAGCCAACCGGCCCCATCGAGGATGATCCCAATCTTACAAATAAAAAGTTCCCAGGTAATCCTACCATGTCTTTCCGCTCCAAGAGCCCATGCAGGGTTGTTGGCGAGGTAACCAACTGGCAAGGCCACGCAGCAGAGCAGGTAGAGGCGATGAAAGCCGGGTTGGCAAAACTCAAAGAACAGGGTATTGAGGCAACAGAGGATTGATAGGGTTATAGCGGGCCTTTAGCAATATCCCATATCACCCTGTAAAAGAACAGGAACTAGGAATGCAGCTAAGAGCAAAAAGTAAAACAGTTTATGCTCTTAGCTGCTTTTATCTTCGTAACTTACCTGAGCATCAAACCAGTAAATGTTTCAGCAATCCCCTCCAAACTAAATCTCCATGGACAAAATCAAAAAATCAGACATCAAGCAGGAAGTATTTGCCCTGTACGATGACTACGCGCACAGCCGCATCAACAGGCGCGATTTTGTGCAGAAGCTCTCCGTTTATGCCGTAGGTGGCCTTACCGTGAGCGCCCTGATGAGTTTCCTGATGCCTGATTACCAGGGTGCTATTCAGGTGGAGGCAGGTAATCCCCGCATCAAGTCAGAGTACATCTATTACCAGTCGCCGAAAGGTGGCGGTAAGATAAAGGCGCTGCTGTCGATGCCTGCAAGCGGTAAGAAGAAATTGGGCGGCATTGTGGTGGTGCATGAAAACCGGGGGCTTAACCCGCACATCGAGGATGTGGCCCGGAGAGCCGCCCTGGCTGGCTTTATCTCCATTGCTCCGGATGCCCTCACACCGCTGGGCGGCTACCCCGGCAACGACGATGCTGGCCGCGAGCTGCAGAGCAAGCGCGACAGAAATGAGATGCTGGAAGATTTCATAGCCGCTTACGATTACCTGAGAGATTCCAAAAACTGCAACGGAAAGGTAGGCGTGGTGGGTTTCTGCTTCGGCGGGTGGATCTCCAACATGATGGCCGTGCGTATTCCCGGCCTGGCGGCTGCCGTTCCGTTTTACGGAGGCCAGGCACCTACCGAGGATGTTCCGAAAATACAGGCTCCGCTGCTGCTGCACTATGCCGAGCACGATGAGCGCGTAAATGCTGGCTGGCCAGAATATGAAAAAGCACTGAAGGAGCATGGAAAGGAATATACAGCCTATCTATACCCTAACACCAACCACGGCTTCCATAACGATACCACCCCGCGCTACGACGAGGAGGCAGCAGCATTGGCCTGGAGCCGCACTGTTGATTTCTTTAAGGAGAAACTACAGTAACCTGCTGTTGCAGCAGACTTTATACTTTACCCAAAAGAAACGCCCCGGCTGGTATACATAAGACAATACCAGCCGGGGCGTTTTGCATTCAGCTTATAAAGCAAGGCCCGGCTATACTTTACGGCCACCCTAATCTGCTTTCCTCCTGTTTGTTATCTCTTGGCAAAAGCTTATATTAGTACCATAGCACGGTAGCAGAAGGCGCCGCAGATCCACCTTTAAAACCCAAAACTATGGCACAGCAAAGCACCCAGATCGCCCTTGGCTCCCGGGCCTATAACTTCGCCCTTTTAGATACGGTTTCTGATCAGATCGTGACGCTGCAGGATGTGGTCTCTACCAAGGCCACTGTGGTAATGTTTATCTGCAACCATTGCCCTTACGTGAGGCACATTTTGCCTGAGCTGGTGCAGCTAGCGGATGCCTACAAAAATCAAGGCGTGAGCTTTGTCGCTATCAATGCCAACGATGCCACCCTATCGCCGCAGGACGGCCCGCAGCAGATGAAGGAGCTAGCCAAAGACATGCAGTTTCCCTTCCCCTACCTCTACGACCAGACCCAGCAGGTAGCCCGCACCTACCACGCCGAGTGCACCCCCGAGTTCTATGTTTACGATGGCAGCATGCACCTGGCCTACCACGGGCAGTTTGACGGCTCGCGGCCGAAAAGCGGCGTTCCCGTTACAGGCAGCGACCTGAGCCAGGCACTGGACGCTCTGCTCACCGGGCAACCGGTTTCCGAGCAGCAGCAGCCCGGTATAGGGTGCGGCATAAAGTGGCGAACGCTTAGCCCTGCGTAGGCGGCACCTCCAGCTTCTTCTCGTTCACTAGCTCGGTCATCGCTGTCACATGGTCCAGGTAATGCGAGGTGTAGGCATCGTCGGCTGCGTGAATGTACATGGCAGTACCACCCTTCACCGTACCTATAATCTCTTCGTGGTCTTCCATGGGGATGGCAGGGCAACCAAGGCTGCGGCCCAGTCTGCCTGCCTGTTTGATAAAGGCCTCGGAAGCGTACTCAGCCCCGTGCATCACAATATAGCGCTCCTTCGCGTTGGTATTAAAGCCGTCATCGAGCCCGTTCAGTTTTAGCGACAGGCCGTGTTTGCCATGGTAGGTGCTCTCCGTCACGTAAAACCCAATACTGCTCATAAACGACTTGTTGTCGTTAGAGAACTCCGTGGCGAACTCGTTTCCTGAGTTGCGGCCATGCGACACATAAGTGTTATACACCAGCTCCTTTTTCTCCACATCCACCACCCATAGTCGCTTCTCGTTCGATGACTTCGTAAAATCTATGATGGTGATGTAGGGCTTACCCGACACCTCATTGTTGTGGCGCATGTTAAAGTAGCCGGTAAGGGCCTTGTTAAAGACCTCGAACCGTAGCCCCGTCTCCTGCAACCCCATGTTACTGTAGAGGTTAAAGGCCACCTGGTTAAAGCGCATCAGCTTGATGTTTGTCATCTTACGCTTTAGGGTGGCAGCATTGATGTTTGGCGTGGCAGCACCCTGGTTTACCGGGGTGGCCAGAGGCGTTAGTATGAGCGGCGCAAAGAGCGGCAAAAGCTTGCGGCTCAGTTTACGGCGCATGTATCTCCATCTCGGCTTTCTCATCTCTCCATAATTTTATACTTTCTGATTTTACGGGCAGGAGCTGACACGGTTTAGGACAAAGGGCTTGCTACAAAGCATAAACTACTGTAAAACAAGAGCATCATCTTCCCAAAACTCAATGCTTTTACAGTATAGAGGCACCATTTTTGCCTTGTTTGGTGTTAAAAGAGTCCTGAGAAACACATCATTTATGCCAATAAAACAGAACCGCTGTACCAGCTTACTTTTATTCGTTTTTATACTTCTGCTGCTGGCCAGCTGTAGCCAACAGCAAACTTTGCGCGGCGTGTTTAAGAGCCAGACACCCCACGAGCAATATGCCGCAAAACTGAAAGATGCTAACCTGCACGAGACTGCCCTGGGCCAGCAGTGGCTGCAGGCTAGCGAACAGGCCCTGCAGGACTCGATCACCGTTACCCTGCCTTTTAAGGAAACGGGTTACTTTGCAGCCGACAAACCGCGTGCCTTAGGCTACCGCATACCCGCCCAGCGTGGCCAGCGCCTGGTCGTGAACCTGGAGGTGCAGGCACGGGAGCAGCTGCAGGTGTTTATGGATTTGTTTGAAACTGAAGATGGTAAGCCCAGTCATGTTGCCGCCGCTGATACCAGTGCCACTGCCTTTGCCTACGAGGTGAAAGAGGACCAGCCATACCTACTACGGGTGCAGCCGGAACTGTTGCGCAGCGGGCAGTACACTATTACGATACAAGCAGAGCCTACACTTGCTTTTCCGGTGACGGGCAAAAGCAGCCGGAACATTGCCAGCATCTGGGGCGATCCGCGCGATGCCGGTGCGCGCAGCCACGAGGGCATTGATGTGTTTGCCAAACGTGGCACACCTGCCGTTGCCGCTACCGACGGGGTTGTGCGCCAGGTTACCTCCACACCCCGTGGGGGTAAGGTTGTCTGGCTCACCGACCTTAACCGCAGGCAAAGTTTATACTATGCCCACCTAGACAGCCAGCTGGTGCTGGAGGGACAGCGCGTAAAAGCAGGCGACACATTGGGGTTGATCGGCAACACCGGCAATGCCCGCACCACCGCCCCGCACCTGCATTTTGGCATTTACCGCTACGGCCAGGGCGCTACAAACCCGTACCCTTACGTGCACCAATCTGCTGCTTCGGTGCCTGCTGTAAAGATAAACGGTGAATTGGTGGGCCATTGGGTGCGGGTAAGCAGCCGGAACGCTAACGTGCGGCTGCAGCCAAACACTAAGTCAGGTATTTACCGCTCATTGCCACAGCACACGCCCCTACAGGTGACCGGCGGCGCCTCCAGTTGGTATCGCGTAGCCTTGCCCAATGGCAATGAGGCTTACATTGCCAGCAGTGTAGTGGAGCCCACCACCAAACCGGTAAAGTATGAAAAGCTAGCCTCTGATACGAACCTGCTGGACCAGGCACACCCTCTGGCCGCAGCTAAAGCCAGCTTGCCTGCCGGTACCAGTATTGCTGTACTTGGCAGCTATCAGGGGTTTGTCCTGGTACAGAATGGAGCCGGGGAGTTAGGCTGGATCAATGCGCAGCTGACAGTGAGTGCGAAGTAGGCGCTGCTGGTGCGCTTTCTCTTCTTTTGCAGTTCCTGTTGTTTAGAACCTCTTGGGTCGGAACAGTTCCGCACTAAAAGCAGGTTTGGAGGGATAAGCACGGTTAAGTAGGGAAAATCAGCAGTACCGGGTCCAACCACCCCTACCCCTCCTTGACTAAGAAGGGGAGCCTGTCATTGCTGCTGCTAAAGCATGAATTTCATAGCTGCTAGAGTAGCGTCAACAAAAGCATAAACCACCCCTCAGAGCTACGCTCGTTAGCTCAAAACTCGCGTTTTGGCTAGTCCAGAGGAGGGGAATCAGTGAACGATTATCATCCTCCTGCTACCTTCCAAAGGGAACAATACAGAATGCCGAGGCTATCGAACTGTTCCCAGTCCTTGGGTTGAGCGCCTTGTGAGATCCGGTGCCGCGTGAGCGGCAGCGCCCTGGCGCAGGAGGGAACACAGCGCGATGCCCGAGGACGAGGCCTCCCGGCCTGGAGAGAGCCAAAGCCAGAGGTGAGACGAGCAGGTTGTAAAGCCAGGGATGAACAGCAGCTAGTAAGGACAGCTTGGTTCGGATTGCAGGAAGCAGTTGCAATAGGGAATTATAGCCAAAGTATAAAGTATGGCTTTTCAAGCCACTCGGATTTCAAATCCGAGGTTGTAGAAAGGCACGGGTTGCAAACCCGCACCAGCAGGGGGAAAAGACAGCGACCAAAGTATAACGGCACAAGCGGACGCTTGCGCCAGAGAAAGTCAGCAGAAGTATAAATTATAACCAAAGCAAGTATGATTTTTTAAGCCACTCGAATTACAGATCCGAGAGTATAACACGGCACGGGTTGCAAACCCGCGCCAGCGCGGAAGAGGCACAACCAGAGCTATTCCTCAGAAAAACATAACCCATCACTTTCTTCCCATCCATACCCACACAGTGCCTGATAATTCCTATATTTACACTACAGACGTAAACTAAACCCCTATTGCCTTTGAAGTTAGCTGCCATTGACATCGGATCGAACGCGGTGAGATGCCAGATCTCCAGCGTGCTGAACCAGAGCGGGAGAGTGTTCTTTAAGAAAGTGGAGTACGTACGCTATGCCATACGCTTTGGCGAAGATGTGTTCAACACCGGCTACATCAGCGATCCGAAGATTGGGAAATTCGTAAAGCTGCTCCAGGCTTTCCAACTGCTGATCGACGTGCATGACGTAGACCATTACATGATCTGCGCCACCTCCGCTATGCGCAATGCCTACAACGCTCCCGAAATTGTTGAGCGTGTAAAGCAGGAGTTAGACATGGATATACAGGTGATAGACGGTGAGTCGGAGGCAGAGCTTATCAACAAGGTAATCTACAATTTCCTGGATGAGCAGCGCAACTACCTGCATATAGATGTGGGCGGGGGCAGCACCGAGTTTAATATTTACGTGAACCGGGAGAAGGTAGCTTCGCAGTCGTTCGAGCAGGGCTCTATACGGCACATGCACGGCCGCGACTCTGAGGAACTCTGGAACCAGATGCGCCTTTGGATAGAGGCAAACGCTAAAAAGTACAGCCTCTCGCGGGCCATAGGTACGGGTGGCAACATCAACAAGATTTTTGAGATAGCCGGTAAAACACCAGGCAAGCCTATTTACCGTAAGCAGATCGAGGAAGTGGCCACTTACATTGCCAGTCTCAGCATGGAGCAGCGCATTACGGACCTGCTCCTGAACCCCGACCGTGCCGACGTGATTGTGCCTGCCTCCGAAATATACCTCTCGGCCATGAAGTGGGCCAAGCTGGAAAGTATGATTGTGCCCGCCGTCGGCCTGAAAGACGGTATGCTGCACGCCCTCTACGAGCGTTACCACCCGGAACGCTTCGTCATCACCAGCATCAGCTAGTCATTTATCAGTTATCAATACAAAAACCGGCTGCAGCCACTTCTGATGAAGTATACTGCAGCCGGTTTTACGTTTTTATTAGAGTATAACTCTTACTGGTAAAGGTTAACCGATCGCTGCTAACCAAATCAAACCAGCTCCACCTGTTCGGCAGCGCAGGCTTTGTTGTAGAACAGTTTATGTATGTCTATTACCTCCTCGCTGGCACCAGGGCGGCGCTTTACGTACGTGCCGTCTTCGCGCATGATGTAGGAGTTATAGTTATCCAGCAGGTTAAAGTACAGAATGTTGATCGCCTCCCGCTTCAGCTCTGCATTGGTGATCAGGAAGAGCGCCTCGATACGACGGTCGAAGCTGCGCACCATCATGTCGGCGCTGCCGCTGTATACTTTCGGGTCGCCGTTGTTGTGGAAGTAGTAGAGCCTGGAGTGCTCCAGGTACTCGCCCACGATACTTTTCACGGTGATGTTCTCGCTCAGGTCCTCCCGGCCTGGGCGCAGGCAGCAGATACCACGCACAATCAGCTTTATAGGCACGCCAGCCTTCGATGCCTTGTACAGTTCATCAATGATCTCCCTGTCCTCCAGCGAGTTTATCTTCACCACAATGCCGCTCTTCAGGCCTTTTTTTGCGTTGCGCGCCTCGTGCCGGATCAGCTCCATCAGTTGGTTGCGCATGCCTTTTGGAGATGTCATCAGGTATTTGTACTCGTTCGGGCGCGAGTGGCCTGTAATTACATTGAAGAACTCTGACACGTCGTGGGCATAGATCTCGTTTGTGGTCAGCAGGCTGATATCGGAGTAGAGCCTGGCCGTCTGCTCGTTATAGTTGCCACTGCCGATATGTACATAGCGCGTCACCTTCTCCCCTTCCTTCCGGATGATCATCATCATCTTGGTGTGCGTTTTATACTTGCTGATGCCGTAAATCACGAAGCAGCCAGCTTTCTCCAGGCGCTCCCCCTCGCGCAGGTTTCGCTCCTCGTCAAAGCGAGCCTTCACCTCAAACAGCACCGACACGTGCTTGCCGTTCTCGGCAGCCTTCAGCAGGGCCGCAGTGATGCGGCTTTGGTCGGCGAGGCGGTAAATGGTTTGCTTGATACCCAGCACCGAAGGATCCTCGGCGGCGCGCTCCAGCAGGTTCACCACCGGCTCCATGTTATTGTAAGGGTGGTGCAGCAGCACATCGTGCTCCTTCAGGTACTCGAACATGTCCACTCCCTCGCCTGGCAGGCTGAGGGGCGTTATCGGGGCAGGCTGCCTAAAGCCCTTGTCCTTAAACTGGCGGTGGTTAATGATCTGCCACAGGCCGCGCAGGTCTATCAGGCTGTTGATTGTAAACACATTGGCGTTGTCGATCGTCCAGCGCTCCTTCAGGATCTTCATCATGAACTGCGACGGGTTTCGCTCCACCTCCAGGCGCACCACACGGCCCTTCTTGCGCGTCTTCAGCTTCGTCTTTATCTCCTGCACAAAGTCCGCCTCCAGGTCATCCGATTCCTCTAGGGTAAAGTCGCCGTTACGCGTAATGCGGAACAGGTTCACGGAAACGATCTCCACGTTGCGGAACAGCTTCTTTATCTTCCAGCGCACGATATCCTCAATCGGCACAAAGATGATTTTGTCTTTGCGGTTGATCTCATAAAAGCGGGCCAGGTTCTGCGGAATCTGCACAAACGTTACACGGTCCTGCGGCTTGCCCTCGTCGGTGGTGCGGGTTACCACGCCAAAAGTCAGCAACTGGTTCATCAGCAGCGGGAAGCCGTGGTAATTATCGAACACCATGGGCGTAAGCAACGGGTAGATGGTGTTTTTAAAGTATGAATCCGCTTTCTTCTGCTCTATCTCCGTCAGCTCGCTCACCTTCAGAATATCGAAGCCGCTTTTGCTAAACAGCGGTTTGAGCTCGTTATTGAACGTCAGGTACTGGTCGTTTACAAAACGATGGGCATAGTCGAGCAGCTTCTTGCGGAACGGGAGTTCGCGCAGTCCGGAATAGTCCAGACGCTCCTTGCCGTAGTCGATGTAGTTATACAAGCTGCCTACCCGGATCATAAAGAACTCATCCAGGTTAGACGAGGTAATGGCCATGAACTTGAGCCTGTCGAAGACGCTCTTGTTGGCATCGCGGGCCTGGTCCAGCACACGGTAGTTAAAGCGCAACCAACTCAGGTCGCGGCTAATGTATTTACTTTTCTTTATCTGGTCAGAGACCTTACTGATAAGCATGTTTCCTTTCTTTTTCCGGCTTCCTGCAGCGGCAGGAGCCTATTGTACTCATAACTCCAAAATATAAGGATAAAGTATAGGTTATCCTTCATATTGCTCCTGTTTTTTGTTTGGCGGCCGGTTTCCGGTCGTACCCTACACCAAAGGCCCACGTACAAGGAAGGCAAACAACTATAAACGCCATGATCACAACCTCTGCCACCCCTCCTGTTTTGGACGAGTTTCCGCCGCTGCCGCTGGAAGACTGGGAAAGCACCAAGGATACGCTGCACCTGTACCTGCAGGTTGTCGGTAAAATCAGGTTAAAGCTGATGCCCCGCCGCAACCACTGGTGGAACGTGACACTGTACGTGAACAGCCGTGGCTTGACCACAGGCCCTATGCCCTACAGGTTCTTCACGATGGAGTGTGCGTTCGACTTTATAGACCACCAGTTGCACCTGCGCACCAGTACCGGCGCCACCGAAAGCATTGCGCTGCAGGATGGCCTGAGCGTGGCTGTATTTTATACGCAGGTAATGAAGGCGCTGGAGGTGTTAGGTGTGCAGGTGGAGTTGCTGGCAAAACCCTACGACAACAAGAGCACCGTACCGTTTGCACAAGACCATTCCCATGCCACCTACAACCCGGAGCAGGTGCACCGGTATTGGCGGGTGCTGGTAACTGTAGACCAGGTGCTGAAGGAGTTCAGCGGCCGCTTTTATGGCAAGACCTGTCCTGTACACCTGTACTGGCACCACCTCGACCTGACTGTTACCCGGTTCTCGGGCAAACAGGTGCCGGTAAAGCCGGAAGCCAGTGTGGTAGAGAAAGACGCCTACTCGCATGAGGTGATCAGCTTCGGATTCTGGCCAGGTGATGACCAGGTGCGGTTTCCAGCCTTTTACGCCTATGCGTACCCTTCGCCTGATGGCCTGGACAAGGAGCCACTGCAACCGGAGCAGGCCAGCTGGGTAGACTCCAACGGGAGCCCCATGGCGGTGCTGAACTATGAGGAGTTGCGCCTGCTAGACAACCCACGCCAGGCCCTGCTCAACTTTTTGGAAAGCGTGTATCAGGCGGGGGCAAAGCTGGCAAAGTGGCCTATACACGAGCTGGAGGTAAAGCCACTGAGCAAGTTATAACGCTTTGCTACAAGTATAAAAGTATAGCCCGCATCCTCCTCCTGAAGCTGCTTTTCCTGAGTGCAGGGATGAAAGCATCCCTTTTGGTAGCAACAGGTAGGGCTAAGAGACAATCGTACAAGTCAGGCTAAGTTGCTTTAGTTTTATTTGGCTGCTGCCTGCTCCTCACCAACCAGAGGCCAAGCTCCTGGCCTTCCTATAACCTAGGCTTTACTTATACTTTTTAGGGCAGGCCATAAGGTATAGCTGGAAGGATTAACTAAAAGAAAACCTATTGGCCACACTAGAGACGCAGGTCCGGTAGTTTCTAAAGTTTAAACAGTACCTTTGCACTAAGGATATCACCTTCTTACAAAGCAACAAATGTCTTTTTCATCCCTTGGCTTATCAGCTCCGCTAATCAAAGCCACAGAAGCCCAGCAGTACACTAGTCCTTACCCTATCCAGCAGGAAGCCATTCCGGCCATGCTGCAGGGCCGCGACATCCTTGGGCTGGCGCAAACCGGTTCCGGTAAAACGGCCAGTTATGTGCTGCCAATCCTGGAGAAGCTGCAGCGTGCCTCACCGAGCCAGAACAGAGCGGTACCCGTGCTGGTGCTGGTGCCCACGCGGGAGTTGGCCATACAGGTAGATGAGGTGCTGCGCTCCTTTGCCAAGGAGTTACCACGTCAGGTAAAGTCGATGGCCGTGTTTGGCGGTGTTTCCATTAACCCGCAGATGATGAAGCTACATGGTACAGATGTGCTCATCGCCACGCCGGGCCGGCTGCTCGACCTGGTGGAGCACAAGGCGGTACAGCTATCAGAAGTAAAGCTGCTGGTGTTGGATGAGGCCGATAAAATGCTGAACCTGGGTTTTAAGGAGGAAGTAGAGAAGATCTTCTCGCTGTTGCCAGCCAAACGCCAAAATGTCCTTTTCTCAGCCACGCTGCACGAGGAGGTCGCATTTATAGTGGCCGACATGCTGCACAACCCTATAAAAATCAAGATTGAGGAAGAGGCCGTGGTGCCGGAGCTGATCAACCAAACAGCTTACCAGGTAGCCGCAGAGCGTAAAGGACCGCTGCTGCGCTACCTCATCAAGCAGGGGGATATGCAGCAAGTACTGGTGTTTGCCTCCTCTATCCGGACGGCCAACAACGTGGCGGCAAAGCTGGTGAAGAATGGCATTGAGGCAGCCGCTTTCCACGGCGACAAAAGCCAGGGAGCCAGAACGGAGGCGCTGCGCCAGTTCAAGGCCGGTAAGCTGCGCGTATTGGTGGCCACCGACTTGGCCTCCCGCGGCATCGACATAAAATTCCTACCACACGTCATCAATTACGAACTGCCGCGCTCACCCAAGGACTATGTGCATCGTATTGGCCGCACTGGACGTGCAGAAGCCTCCGGAGAAGCTATTTCGCTAATCTCGCCGGAGGAGGAGCATCACTTTAAGGTGATTCAGAAAAAGATGGGCAAGCGCGTTCCCCTGTCGCCAACAGACGAGATTGACCTGGCGGGATTTTAAGCAGGCAAACGTAAGCCAAAAGGCAAGTTTATACTTCTTGGTTCCGGAAGGAACCTGGTTGCAAGGAGTAGTGGCGCATGATCTTCGTCTGTCATGCTCGCCCACAAGATCCTTTCAAAGTGAAACAATGCCCTATTTAACTGGTAAACAAGTATAAAAAAGAACAGGCAAGCTTTTCGGCTTGCCTGTTCTTTTTTATACTTGTTTTTCCTGCTACGGAATCCACTTGATGTCCGAGAAATCCGGCTTGCGCTTTTCCAGGAACGCATTGCGGCCTTCTTTGGCCTCCTCTGTCATATAAGCCAGTCGGGTGGCCTCTCCGGCAAATACCTGCTGCCCTACCATGCCGTCGTCCGTCAGGTTAAAGGCAAACTTCAGCATCTTGATGGAGGTAGGCGACTTTGCCAGAATCTCCTGTGCCCACTGGTAGGCAGTATCCTCCAGCTCGTCGTGCGGAATCACGGCGTTCACCATGCCCATGTCGTAAGCATCCTGCGCGGAGTAGTTACGGCCCAGGAAGAAGATCTCGCGGGCGCGCTTCTGCCCCACCATTTTGGCCAGGTAAGCCGAGCCGTAGCCCCCGTCGAAGCTCGTTACATCGGCATCCGTCTGCTTAAAGATCGCGTGCTCCTTGCTGGCCAGCGTCAGGTCGCAAACCACGTGC
Organism: Pontibacter litorisediminis; assembly: GCF_029360645.1. GTDB lineage: Bacteria > Bacteroidota > Bacteroidia > Cytophagales > Hymenobacteraceae > Pontibacter > Pontibacter litorisediminis. The sequence continues at coordinate 1,151,427 of NZ_JARDUA010000001.1, forward strand.
AAGCTATGGCCACCACCTACTGCCCAACCCGGCACAACGGCGATCACCACTTTCGGCATAAAGCGAATCAGGCGCTGCACCTCCAGGATGTTCAGGCGCGGCATGCCGGCCTCATCTACATAACCCTGAAAACCACGCGCGTTTTGGTCGCCGCCGCTGCAGAAAGAGTAAACGCCGTCTTTAGTCGAGGGTCCTTCGGCAGAAAGCAGCACCACGCCAATAGACGTGTCCTCGCGGGCATCCAGGAAAGCCTCAAAAAGCTCCGCCACCGTTTTAGGACGGAAGGCATTGCGTACGTTTGGCCTGTTAAAGGCGATACGGGCCACCCCTCCCGATTTCTTATAGGTGATATCTTCGTATTCTTTTACTGTTACCCAGTTTGCTTTGCTCATATCTTCAGATTTTTTGTAAAAATACGGCTTTTCGTACTTTAGTGCCAATGCAGCGGGTGATTTGGTGGATCAGGCATGGCTGAGGCTATACATTATAACCCTAAGGTGCGGATAATCCACCCCGCCCCCAGGTGAAAGCCTCTCATGACTCTCGCTGAAGAAAAAGTTTCACAGCTCCTGCCTCTGAGCGGACAGTTCGCGATCTGTCCTTACAAAGTATAAACCTATTTGCTGGCGCGGGTTTATAACCCGTGCCTTATTATCATGTCGGATTTGCCACCCGACTGGGCCAGAGGCCCAACTGTAGACAGTCCGGAGCGTGGACGCTCCCGCCATAGCAAACAAACGAATTTATCAGAATGAATTATCCCTGCTCCTTTCAGGAGCGAAGCACCTGCTAACTTATACTTCCCTTGTCCGCAGAAACCAAATGGCAGATTCATAATAAGCATAGCCCGGCTACAAGCTAGGCGTTCGCTATACTTATAAGGGGCAATAAAACAGAGAAGCCGCTCCGGTTATACTTCCAGAGCGGCTTCTCATTGGTTATACTTGTGTCAGATCCGGATTACCAGATTCTGATTCTCTCTTCCGGAGCTTTGTAGAGCTTGTCACCAGGCTGCACGTTAAAGGCCTCGTACCAGGCATCCATGTTCACCAGCGGACCAACCGTTCTGTATTGGCCCGGTGAGTGTGGGTCGGTTACGATCTGCTGGGCAGCGGCCTCTGGCAGGATATTGCCTCTCCATACCTGTGCCCAAGACAGGAAGAAGCGCTGATCCGGCGTAAAGCCGTCGATCTTCTCATCAGACTGTCCCTGCTTTGTCATTTTGAAAGCCTCGTAAGCGCCCGCCAGGCCACCTAAGTCACCGATGTTTTCACCCAGTGTCAGCTGGCCATTCACGTTGATAGAGTCCAGCACGGTGTAGCCATCGTACTGCTCTTTCAGCAACTTAGCCTTTGCCTTGAACTTAGCCAGGTCTTCTTCCTGCCACCAGTTGCGCAGCGTGCCGTCTTTATCATACTGGCTACCAGAATCGTCGAAGCCGTGGGAGATCTCATGGCCGATCACAGCACCGATACCACCGTAATTCACCGCGTCATCCGCGTTCGGGTCGAAGAACGGGAACTGCAGGATACCCGCCGGGAACACGATCTCGTTCATCACCGGGCTATAGTATGCGTTCACAGTCGGTGGCGTCATGCCCCAGCGCTCACGGTCTACCGGCTTGCCCAACTGGCTCACCATCTTATTATAGCCCCACTCGCCGGAGTTACGCACGTTTTCAAAGAAAGCATCACGCTTGATCTCCAAACCATCATAGGTTTCCCACTTATCCGGATAGCCTACTTTCGGACGGAAGGCATGCAGTTTAGCCAGCGCTTTCTCTTTCGTGGCAGCGCTCATCCAGTCCAGTTTGTTGATGCGGATCTCGTACGCCTTGATCAGGTTGGCGATCATCTCGTTCATTCTGGCCTTTGCCTCTGGCTTAAAGTGCTTTTGCACATACAGCTGGCCCAGCAACTCGCCAATGGTGTTGTCAGTCAGCTGCGACATGCGCTGCCAGCGTGGGGTCTGCACTTTCTGGCCGCTCAACGCCTGCGAATAGGCAAAGTTGGCATCTGCAAACGGAGTGCTTAGGTAAGGAGCCGCTGATTTCAGCACGTTCCACTGCAGGTACGTCTGCCAGTCAGCAATTGGCGTAGCCGCAAGCAGGTCGTTCAGGTCGGTAAAGAACTTCGGGTTGTTCACCAGAATGGTGTCCTCGCCCGTCACCTTCATTTTGGCCATCAGCGGCTGCCAGTTTATGTTAGACGTGGTCTTGCTGAAGTCGGCAACGGCAAACTTGTTGTAAGTTTTGTACGGGTCGCGCATCTCTACGCGGGCCATTTGCGCCGTGGCTAGCTTTTTCTCCAGGTTAAAGATAGTCTCCGCGTGCTGTTTCGCCTTGGCCTCAGAGGTACCGGTTAGCGTGAACAGCTTGGTGATGTAGGTTTTGTAAGCCTCCTGGATCTTCTGTGTACGCGCGTCATCCTTCAAGTAGTAGTCGCGGTCTGGTAAGGTAGTGCCGCCCTGGCTTAACTGCGGGATCATAGTGTTCGGATCCTTGCGGTCCTGACCTACGTAGAAGCCGAACATCGGAGAGCCCACGCCAGAAGTACGCTGGTAAGCCACCTCATTTAGCACACCCTGAACGTTTTTCACCTTGCCGGCTCTCTTCAGGTCTTTCTTGATTGGCTTGTAGCCCAGCTTATCGATAGCGGCGCTGTCCATGGCAGAGGCGTAGAAGTCGCCTACACGCTTGTTAACGGAGCCAGCCGGGGCGTTTTTGTCGGCCGCAGCCTCATTCAGAATGTCTTTCACGGCCTGGATGTTAAACTCGCGCAGCAGGTTAAAGCTGCCCCAACGTGTTTCCTTGGCCGGCACAGGGTTGCTACGGAGCCAGGCACCGCTGGCATAGGAATAAAAATCGTCGCCTGGCTTCACCGATAGGTCCATGTTGGTCTTATCGATAAAAGGCGATTTAGTTGCAGCGCCTTGCTGCGCAGTAGCCTCTGCGCCATACAGCACAGCAGCCCCGAAAAGTAGTAGTCTCAGGTGATTTTTCCAGTTCGACATGTTTTTCATCGAAGGTTGTTTTAGGTTGTAAAGTTTAGGTTAATGACCGGAGCGACCTTTACAGTCTCCTCAGATTCTAAAATTAAGACTTAAAACACTAACTATATATACATTTTAGTGTTTTAACAGCTTTTGTGCTTTTTCAACAAGCTTAGCTCCTATAAAATTCATTCTTATAAGTATAGCAATATAAAAGCAAGGCCTTGAAGTATGTGCTCTGGCTGCTTCCGGTGTGTTAGAGCGGGATTCTGAGGGAAGGTTTAATTGGGGTGGCAACAGATTAGGGCAAGCAGCGAGCGGGGTGTAGCTGGATATGACTTGTAAGTTATGCTAACCATGCTGTTTATACTTTTGATAGTATGTCTTCAGGTGGCGATTCTGAAGTTACTATCAACTTCTTTTCCGTGTTGAGCCGTTGCGCTCAGGTACTCCAGTATGGCTTGCCGGGCTTCTTCAATGCCTAAATTTAAATCACTTATACTTCCTTCATCTATTGATTAGATACTAAAGCCAACTAAAAAAAGCAGGAGTACCTACTCCCACTACAGATCTTCACTCAATTTGCGGCTTCAACAAAAAAAGCGGCGGCCATACTTTAAAGTATGGCCGCCGCTCTTAGTTATTTCAAAAGCCGAAACTTTTACACGTCTACGCGGGCGTATTTAGAGTTTCGCTCGATAAAGTCACGGCGAGGACCTACCTCGTCGCCCATCAGCATCGAGAACAGGTGGTCGGCTTCAGCGGCTGACTCTATCGTCACCTGCTTCAGGCTTCTGCCGTCCGGGTTCATGGTTGTAACCCACAGCTGCTCCGGGTTCATCTCACCCAGACCTTTGTAGCGCTGTACGTTCACGCTCTCCTCACGGCCTTTGCCCAGCTCCTGAATCGCCTCAAGGCGGTCCTGCTCGCTCCAGCAATAACGCTCTTCCTTGCCTTTCTTCACCAGGTATAGCGGAGGCAGGGCAATATATATGTACCCTTTCTCGATCAACTCTTTCATGTAACGGAAGAAGAACGTCAGGATAAGGGTCCGGATGTGTGACCCGTCCACGTCGGCGTCCGTCATGATGATGATCTTGTGGTAACGCAGCTTCTCCAGGTTCAGCGCCTTGTCATCGTCAGCGGTACCGAAGCTCACACCAAAGGCGGTGATCATGTTCTTGATCTCCTCGTTTTCGTAGATGCGGTGCTCCTGGGCTTTCTCCACGTTCAGGATTTTACCGCGTAACGGCAGAATAGCCTGGAAGCGGCGGTTACGGCCCTGCTTGGCGGAACCACCCGCAGAGTCCCCTTCCACCAGGTAAATCTCACAGTTTTCGGGGTTATTGTCCGAGCAGTCAGCCAGTTTACCGGGTAAGCTGGTGGAGGATAGTACGCTCTTGCGTTGTACCATTTCGCGAGCCTTGCGGGCAGCGTGGCGGGCCTGGGCGGCAAGAATCACCTTGTTTACAATCGTGCGGGCCTCTTTCGGGTTCTCCTCCAGGTACTGGTTCAGCATCTCGCCCACGGCCGTATCCACGGCACCGGACACCTCAGAGTTACCCAGCTTGGTCTTGGTCTGCCCCTCGAACTGCGGCTCAGCCACCTTCACGGAGATAACTGCCGTTAAGCCTTCGCGGAAGTCGTCGCCGTTGATATCCACCTTCACCTTATCCAACATACCTGATTTCTCGGCATAGGTCTTCAAGGTACGGGTCAGGGCGCGGCGGAAGCCTGCCACGTGCGTACCCCCTTCAATGGTGTTGATGTTGTTCACATAGGAGAAGATGTTCTCAGCATAAGATGTGTTATACTGCAGAGCGATCTCCACCGGCACTCCGTTCTTCTCGCTTTCCACGTGGATCGGCTCCGGAATCAGGTTCTCGCGTGTCTCGTCCAGGTACGTCACAAACTCCTTCAGGCCGCCTTCCGAGAAGAAAGTATCGTTCAGCGGCTCGCCCTGCTCGTTCACCTCGCGCAGGTCCTTCAGGTTAATGCGGATGCCTTTGTTCAGGAAGGCCAGTTCGCGCAGGCGGCTGGCAATGGTGTCATACTTGTACTCCGTGCTCGTGAAGATCGAGGCATCCGGCTGAAACGTGACGATAGTACCGGTCTTGTCGGTCTCGCCAATTTCACGCACCGGGTAGGCCGGCACGCCAATGTTATAATGCTGTTCGTATATTTTGCCTTTGCGGTGCACCGTTACGTGCAGGTCAGTGGAAAGCGCGTTTACGCAGGAAACACCCACACCGTGCAGACCACCAGAAACCTTGTAAGTGTCCTTGTCGAACTTACCACCGGCATGCAGCACCGTCATCACCACCTCCAGGGCAGAACGGCCCTCCTTTTGGTGAAAATCTGTCGGAATACCACGCCCGTTGTCGGACACCGTGATGGAATTATCCGGGTTGATGGTTACGTTGATCTCGTCGCAGTGGCCTGCCAGAGCCTCGTCGATAGAGTTATCCACTACCTCCCACACCAGGTGGTGCAGGCCTTTGATGCCGATGTCTCCGATATACATGGCAGGACGCTTCCGAACTGCTTCGAGCCCCTCCAGTACCTGGATACTATTTGCTGAATAATCGTTTGCTAATGATTTTTCTTCTACTTCACTCATTTGTGTATCAGGGTAGATTTAATAGGTAAAATTACCACTTTTATTTCGTTTAAACTATACTTTTGAAAGCAGCACCCTTGGCTTGCCTCCGGCACTACTTTCAGCAGGCTACCTACCGAAGCATAAATTACTAATTTTTAACAATTTACACACCTAAATAGTGCCTCTAAAAGCATTATCTTCCCCTAAAACACAAAAAACACGGCAGCGCGCAAAGCTTCATCTTCGGGATGCTTTGCGCGCTGCCTTTGCTGGTAAAATATATTGCGCTCTACCCCCTAAAAAATGAGTTAAAGCTAGTTTGAGCACAGTTAATCCGCACCGTCTGAGAGCCTGGCCTTTACCTTTACCCGGGCCAACATTTTGCGGTTAAACTCATAGTATTCCGGGCCATAGGGCTGCATGTTATCCAGCTCCTCCACGCCCACAACCTCATACTTCTTTTCTCCGCTCAGGAAGTTCAGCTTGGCCTTTGCGTTCTCCAAAGCTTTCTGCATCAGCTCCTGTTGCAGCTCCTGTTTGCGCTCAGGCTCTACAAAGGTGCCCGTCACGTTCATGTTGAAGGGGAAATTGTGGTCCAGAGCGCTCTGGATGATGCGGCCGTAGGTGGCGCTGTCGGGCACCACCAGGTTATACGTCACACTGGTCTGGAACATGCCTGGCCTGATCTTTTCCTGCCCCATTTGTTCGGGCATGTAGTTGAGGTAGGTATTGTCATTCATCAGCACCATACTCGGCACCACCTGCTGTAGCGAGTCGGCCCAACGGGTAAAGGCAGGGCGCATGTGCATAGGCCCGTTATAAGACAGGTTCAGGCGGTATCCGGCCTCCGGCATCTGCTGCTCATACTCGCCTATTACCTGCAGGTAGTTCTCTTCCTCTGCGGCAGATCGGGTCTCACAGCTGCTGAGGGCACCTAAGCCAAGCAAGGCCGAGCATACCCATACGTTCATTCTTCTCATAGTTATAGGTAGTTGTTATCTATCGTTTCGTTAACGAAAAACATGCCGCACTTCACCTGCAGCCATTGTTACAGCCAAAATTTCTACGCGTTATACCCTCTATCAAAACCACAGGCTTGCGTTAGCACCAAGGCCTGGGATAGACTGTTGCTGCACATCTTGTTGGTGCTGTACCTGCCTGGGGAGGGGAATTAGTTCAGGCTGTCCGATAAGTGCTACTTCTCCTGCCGCTGCTTTCCTTGCCTTCTCCAAATGGCAAAAGCTGACCTTTAGCCGATTACCGCGCAGCATAACCCTGACGCCGGGGCTTCGTTTTTTAAGAATGTATGTTCCATCTAAAATGAAAACAAACTATGGCAATGAATTTTGAAACTTACGTGAAAGACGGAAAGACGTGGCTGAACAGGCTGTGCACTTACCTGGGCATAGATGATGAGCAGAAGGCGGCCCGCATTTTCAGGGCAGTGCTGCACGCTATCCGCGATCGCATCCAGCCGGGAGAGGCAGTTCACCTGGGTGCGCAGCTCCCCCTAATCTGGAAAGGCATTTACTTCGACGGCTTCTCGCTGCACGACCCGGTGCGCATCCGCCACGAGGACGAGTGGCTGGAGTATATCCGCAGCAAGGACTCGGGCGCAGACCAGGCCGATTTCCCTACCCTGGACCACGCCTACTATGCCTACCAGGATGTGATGAGCTTCCTGCGCGACCACATATCCGAGGGGCAGTACAAGCAGGTGGCACAGGCGCTGCACTCCGAAATCACGGTGCCTGCGTAAGGCATTTTGCCCCATCAGCCAACAGAGGCCCGGCCTATAGCCGGGCCTTTTTTATACTTGCAGTTGCCGGCCCGCCGCCATACCTTTGCGGCATGTGGCGAAGCTATGTGATCGGCCTTGGCTTTCTGGTTGTCTATCTCCTGGCAACTTTCCGCTACCTGGCGCCGGTGGTGCAGTACCAACTGGACTATGCCTATATCTCGGAGGTGCTCTGCCTTAACCGCGATAAGCCCGAACTGGAGTGCCACGGCAAATGCCAGCTGCGCAAAAACATGGCACGGCTGGGCCAGCCAGCGCAGCAGAAAGAAGCGATGCAACACCTTATAGCTGCCTATCAGCCTGTGGAGGACGTGCCGCATGCGCTTGTGCTGTTCCCAGCATTTTTTGCCACGGCAGCCTCTGCGCCCCCTGCCATGCCTGTACCCGGCATCCCTACGGCCGTACTCCCTTCTCCTTTCCATCCGCCCCGGCAGGCATAAAGCACAACTTGCGGCACTTAACCGCCCCTACGGCTTTGCCAAAGTATAAACCTTTTTGCCAGTAGAATCATTTTAAAACAAAGGGCAAGCCAGCGCAACTGGTACTGCCCCTATACTTCACAAGACCATAATGAAAAGACATATCTTACTTTTGGCCCTGCCACTTGCCATACTGGGCGCCTGCCAGAGCGGAGCATCCGGAGAGGAGGAGAAAACGGAGCTGGAGACAAAAGTTATGGCTATCCACGACGAGGCCATGGCCCGCATGGGAGACATCTATAAGCTACGCCGCACCCTGCGCAGCATGCGCGACACACTGGAGGCGCAGCAGCAAACTGACAGCACCACCGTACTTGCCCTGGAGCAGGAAATTAGCGGGCTAAACAAAGCCGATGAGGCCATGATGCAGTGGATGCGCCAGTACAGTGCCCCCGACACGCTGCAGCACGAGCAGGCCATGGACTACCTGCAGCAGGAGTTAGTAAAAGTAGAACGCGTACAAACCATCATGGACAGCACCATTGAGGCTGCCCAGACAACCGTAAAGAAATATGAGCAAGAAAAATAAGCTGAGCCTGAAAAGCGGACTGGCGGTAGCGGCCCTCACCCTGGCCTCCACTGCCTTCTACGGCTGCGACAGCAGCACCAAAGAAAACGCACTGCCTATCTACGGCGAACGCGAGCCTGTGGAGCGCACTGTAAATGGCGAGACCGTGGTGGACACCATCTACCACCAGATACCGGACTTCACATTTGTGGATCAGGACAGCCAGCGCGTGACCCAGGAAACGGTAGCCGGTAAGATCTACGTAACGGACTTCTTCTTCACCAGCTGCCCTACCATTTGCCCTAAAATGAAGACGCAGATGCTGCGCGTGTACGAGGCTTACAAGGAGAACCCGAACATCGTACTCCTCTCCCACTCCATAGACCCGGCGCACGATACCGTGGCAGTCTTGAAGGATTATGCCGACAGGCTGGGGATTGAGTCAGAGAAATGGCACCTGCTTACGGGCGACAAAGACAGCATCTACGACATTGCCATGCAGTACCTGGTGCCGGCCCAGGAGGACGAGGGGGCTGAGGGCGGCTTTACCCATGGTGGCCACTTTATTCTGGTAGACGGCCAGCGCCACGTCCGCGGCATCTACGACGGCACCAAAGAGGAGTCGGTAGACAAGCTGATACAGGACATTCCGCTGCTGCTGAACGAGAAGAAAGATGAGAAAAAATAGGCTTGTAATGGTGGCTATGGGGGCATTTGCCCTCACCACCCTTACCCAGTGCTTTACAAAGAAAAAAGACGAGGGCAAGCGCCTCTACGAAACCCACTGCCAGAGCTGCCACATGGAGGACGGCAGCGGCCTTAAGGGCCTTATCCCGCCGCTGGCTCAGGCCGATTACCTGCAGGAGCACCGTGATGCCCTTCCCTGCATTATCCGCCACGGCATGGCTGGCTCTATTGTGGTGAACGGGGTGGAGTATAACAAAGAGATGCCTGGTGTGGAGAGCCTGCGGGCTGACCACATCACGAACCTGCTCAACTACATCCAGACGAACTTCGGCAACAACAACCAGCGCTACACCATGCCTGAGGTAGAGAAGCTGCTGGAGGCTTGCCCACCTCAACAGTAAGCCATGGCTATACTTTTGGTTGTGGCAAACTGTTCCGCTTCCTCCAAACAGCCTCGCCACAGCTTACCGCGCATCCCGAAAGGTTGCGTAACAGGACCTGGTAGGCTCCCCTGGCCTTCTAGGTCCTACCATTTTGTACTCCAATACCCCCGCCTTTTCAAGGGATACTTCGACAGGCTTACTTTACCCTCCACCTTGCCGACAGCATTTTATACTTGTAGCCATTCGCATATCAGCCACGCCAGCGCCTTAGACAATTCGTAAAGTTGCGAAGCTTGACGGGTAGCTGCTGGGCTGCAGCGATGCACCGCAATGTATTTGTAGCCGGTAGCCTGTGGGCAACATTCCCTCTTACAGCACCGCGGTGCATCTTATTTGCACTGCAGCAACAATATCTTTGGAGCGTTAGCCCTGTTCCTGTTAAATAAATACAGTAATTTTAGTATATTCGCTTAAGGGTTAAGTATAGTGCTCCAGTGGTACAAAAACATCTCCCCATCGGGCTTGTTGTAGCCAGATATTCCAAAGAGCTTCTTCAAAACTCATGATCAACATAGCTGAAAGACACCAAAAGATTATCTCTAAACTGCAGCAGGAAGGCAAGGTAAATGTGGCAGATCTATGCACAGACATGGACGTATCCTCTGTTACGATCCGAAAAGACCTGAAGCTACTGGAGGACAAAGGGCTGTTGTTTAGAACCCACGGTGGCGCCACGCTGAACAACCCTTACACCACTGATCGCTCCGTAAACGAAAAGGAAAAGATCCAGTCTACGGAGAAGATGCAGATTGGGACTGCCGCTGCCAAGTTGCTGCAACCCAACGACTCTGTGTTGATCGCCTCAGGCACCACAGTGCTGGCGCTCGCAAAGAATATCCAGCCCAAAGGAAGCCTCTCCGTCATCACCTCTGCGTTGAACGTGGCCCTGGAGCTGATCCGGCACCCGGAGATTGAGGTGATTCAGCTGGGTGGCCTGGTGAGGAAAAGCTCTTCTTCTGTTACCGGTCCTTATGCCGAAAGCATCCTGAATGATTTTTCTTTCAGCAAGCTGTTCTTAGGAGTGGATGGGGTTGACCTGGAGTTTGGGTTGACCACCACCAATGTGATGGAGGCGCACCTGAACCGGCAGATGATCAAAGCGGCCCAGAAAACCATTGTGTTGGCTGACTCCACCAAGTTTGGCAAGAGAGGCTTTGGCAAAATATGCGGGTTCGAGGATGTGGACCAAATTATCACAGATAAGGGTGTCTCGGATTATGTGGTAAGAACCTTAGAGGGCATGGGCATTAAAGTAACGATTGTTTAATGCTCCCTACCCTAACAGAAAAGCCTGCTACATGAGCAGGCTTTTCTGTTAGGGTGCTAATGGGCATACGCTACTTCAGGTACTTCCCTTTTTTAAGGACCTCTGCCCACTTTTGATAACCTTCATGGGTCAGGTGCAGCCCATCATGAGTATAAGCCTCTACCAGGCGGCCCTCGCTGTCGGCAAATTCCGGATGCAGGTCTATGAGCGTGATGTTTTCAGCGGCAGCCAGCTTTTTCAGCTCGCTATTGAGCCACGACACATTCTCCTCACGGTTGTAGTGCCGCTTAAACTTGGTAAAGCTGTTGTTGGTAGGCAGCAACGTCTGGACGTACAGCTTCGTGGACGGGCTCTCCGCCTTGATCCTACGGATGATCTTTTTATAGTTATTCAGGATCAAACTGTCAGGGATGTTTCGGGAAATGTCGTTGATCCCGATCAGCAGGAATATTTTGGCTGGCTTACCTTCCGTCACCTCGTCTAAGCGCTCCAGCACACCGTACGTGATATCACCGGATATACCTCTATTCTTTGCGTGCTTCAGTTCTAGCAGCTCACTCCAGTCAGGGTGAGCGGTCAGGCTGTTGCCTAAAAAAATAATATCCTTTCGGGAGTTGGGGTAAGCACGGAACTGATCTACCTGCACCTGGTACGTGGCGGGGCGGTAGGTACTGTCCCAGGCGGCTACTTCCTGCGCCATGCCTTTGCCCGGCAGCACAACTGCCGTAACTGCCAGAAAGCCGCCCCACACAAACTTAGTTAGTAGGCTCATACGTTGAATTGCTTTGTGTTTTCGGATTGTCTTAATCTTATGAGTGAGAGAGCAACTACAGCCCCTGCTCCACAAACAGGTCTGGGTAGTCTGAGATGATACCGTCTACTCCCATCGCCTTTAGCCGGGCTATCTCTTCCGCTGTGTTCACCGTCCAGGGCACAAGCTTAATGTCGCGTTCGTGGCACTTCCTTACCAGGTCCTCGGTTACGAGCTTATAGTTGGGGCTGTACACATCCGGCGTGAAACCCAGCTGCTCCAGGTTCTCCTCAAAGCTATCCTGGTTGCTCACCAGCAGGGAGGCCCTGATGTGCGGGTACTGCCGGTGCAGCGCCTGCAGCGCGCGTTTGTCAAAAGACTGTATAATCACGTAAGGAGTGATGTTCTTCTGCTCCACAACCTCCACCACCAGCTTGGTAAACTCAGCCGGGGCTGGATGGTACTCGTTGTCTTTCCCTTCTTTTGATTTGACTTCGATGTTGTAGAACACCTGTGGCAGGTTGTTAGCCTTCAGGTAAGTTTGCACGGAGTCAATCAACTCGGACAGCAGCGGAATATGTGCCTCCATCTTTTGCTGCCTCGGATACAGCTCATACTGTTTGGAGCCGGTATCAAACTGGCGCACCTCCGCATAGTCCATCTGATACACGGTATATGCCTGGCTTTGCTCCTTTGTGAAATCGCTGCCATCAGGCCTTAGCGCATACAGATGATTGATATGCGGATCGTGTGTGACCACGACTTTGCCATCTTTGGTAACGTGGCAGTCCATTTCAATTGTCGTCACCCCCAGCTCTATCGCTTTGATCATGGCCGGGATCGTGTTTTCTGGCATCAGCCCCCGTGCGCCACGGTGCCCCTCCGTATCAAAAGCAGGCAGGGGCACCTTCTGCTGAGAGGTGTTTTCGCTACTCTTGCAGCCACTGGCAAGTATAAGGGTGGCCAGGGCTATACTTAAAAATCTCTTCATGTACTTGGTTAAGCTATAAGGGTGTTAGGAAATTCTAGCATCGGCGGCCTGTTCATACGTGTGCCCGAAGCGGTCTGTCGCCACTACTTTCACTGTTTTCACGTCCGGGGTGAGCGAGGCTTTGAAGAGGTGGTCTGTCTCGTATGGTTCAGCGAAACCGCGCTTCTCTGGGAGTTGCTTCCCGAAGTATAGGTTGTAGGCCATGGGATCGAAGCCCTCCGTGTTTTGCAGCGTGCCCATGTAGTCGCCGTCAGCCCACCACTCTACCTTCCACTCCGGGTCCCAGTTCCACACGTTGGCAACCATGTTCTTCTGGCCGTCCTGCTCCTCCACATGCACAACCAGTTGGTGGGCTTTTTCCTGTCCTGTAGACTTGTAGTACCAGCTGAGCTCGTTGCCATTTACCTCGTACACGCCATAGCCCCTGGGGGCGCCGTCGCTGCAGATAGGCCCCGTCCACCAGGCGCCGCAAAGGGTGCCGTGTATGTGCTCGTATACTCCCTCCCCTGCTATGTTCTGGTTAAAGTGCGTATGGCCACTCATGATATGCACCTGGTAGCCCTTGAGTATATCCAGCAGTTCCTGCTTGTTTTCTACCCCACGATGTATGGGAATGTGGGCCGATAGCACTACCAGGTGATCCTTCGGCACGAAGGCCAGGTCTTTCTTCAGCCAATCCAGCTGCTGCTGCGACACGTGGCCGTCATACTTTTTCCCCTCACCCAGGTAGCGCACGTCATCCAGCACTACATAATGCACTTTGCCTCTGTTAAAGGAGTAGTAAGTGGGGCCGTACATCTTTTTGAACGTCTTGTCGGAAACGTCATCCCCTCCCTGGTTCAGGTCCATATCATGGTTGCCCAACACCTGGAAGAACGGTATGCCTGTTCCTGCCACTGCTTCGTCATACTTCTCGAAGAGCTCATGCTCATCCCACACTATGTCGCCTACTGTTATGCCGTGCACCAGCGCGCCCGCCCCAAACGACTGCACCAGTTGCTGCACGTCGGGCATGGATTGTGTCAGCATCTGTCGCACGTCCTCCTGGTTCTTTACCTGCGGGTCTGCCCATACTATAAACCTATGGTTTGTGTCGTCCTGCTCCAGCTTTGTCAGCTCAAAATCATAGCGGCCACTGCCTTCTGATAGGCGCTGGTAGTGTTTGGCAATTCCATTTTCGTTTGGCAACGCATATCCCGCTGGAATGGAGAGGAACACAAACTCGGCCTTGCTGTTGACAGGCAGTTTATACTTACCCCTGGCATTTGTTTGCACCACATGGTAGCCATCGGAAACAGCAATATTCGCCAGGCCCTTGCCATGGGCTTTCACAGTGCCTTTAACTTTTGCCTTAACGCCTGTATCGAGGCCAAAGGCGGCCTCTGCGCTAAGTACCAATCCGCCCGACAGTAGTAGAACGTTATTGATGAAGTCTCTTCTTTTCATGATGCAGTAAGTAAAGTTTTATAAGCCAGGGATTGCTTTCAGTTCTTCGAAGTAGGCGGTATAGGTATCGTAGAGTGCGTGGTCTTTCAGCAGCAGCATGGTTTCGTTGTTGTTGCGGAGCGCATTCTGGGTGAAGTTATGAGAACCCGTGATCACTATGTTGGCGTTCTCTCCCTCCCAGGCACCCTCTATCAGCAGAAACTTGGCATGGATGTTCACCTGGAGCTTACTGGATTCAGTCATGTTGTAAACTTTGAGGTATGCGCCTTTCTCTTCCAGGGCGCGTAAGCCGGCCAGAATGTCCTCGCTGATGCTACTCTTTACCACCAGCTCTATTGTCGCTCCCTGGTCCAGCAGTTCCGCCAGCTTCTCCACGATGTTCATGCGGGAGCTGGTCCAGTCAGACATGCCGATGCGGATAACGGCTCCGGATGGCTCTGTGATCTTTTGTAGCAACTCGATGATGGAGTCCTCTCCGTAGGCAGCGCCTTCCCGGCGCTTTGGCAGGAAGTATGCCGATATACCCGCTGCAGGGTCATGATACTCGGTATAGTTGTAGCCCGTCATGCCTTGCTGTGCCCTTTGCTTCATGTCCTGCCAGTATCCGAGGTAAGCACCATACAACCCTTTGTGGGTAAGGAACACGGCATCCTGCACTTTTCGGGTGCCGGAAAGTATAAAGTTATGGGAGGTCTGCAGCACCAGGTCCGTGGCTTCACCGGCTTGGGTGAGCACCTTAGAAAAAAGCACGAACTTGTTATGGTTGATGGCAATGCTTCCGGCGTCGCTGTCAACTACCACAAGCTCGGCGTTTTCGGATAATTTTGCTTTCAGTTGCTTGATGGTGTAGGGGTTGATTTTCTGGCTTTCTTCCCGGCTAAGGTCCAGCATCAGGTGCAGTTTTACGCCGCGCGCGTCTGCTCTCTCCAGTGCATCCACAAGTTCCGCATAATCAAACATGTAAATGCTGATGTGTATCTCGGCCCCTTCCGGCGTGGCGTCGATAAGCGCAATCAGCCGATCCAGGATCTCGGTGGAGGATGTCCCACGGGACAGCTTATCCGGGCTGGTAAACACGGCCTCCGGGAAAGAAGCCGTTACAGGTTTTGCCGCCGCAGGTAGCTCCGGCTGTGGGGTGTCGGGTTCATCGTCAGAGCTGCTGCAGGCAGAAATCAGGAATAAGAAAATGTAAACAAAGAGTAAACGTAGGTACTGCATAGGAAAAGTTTGTGTAAGGCTGCCCCAAAAAGGCAGCCTTACCTGTTCAACATCAGGCGGAGCGCGGCGGCCCCGCCTGCAAAATTCACCTTAAACGTAATCTAGTTAATCTTTTTCCCACCAACCTTTGATGTTGATGTTGTCGCCGCCCATGCGGTTCGCGGCTGCCTCGTAGTTGTCACGGTTGTAGATTTTCACTTCCTCCGGATAAACAAACCTTACAGGCACCTGCTTTTCGTTCTCCATGACTTCCGTTTTAGGAAGCACGGGGAGACCAGTGCGTCGGTACTCGAACCACTGCTGGTAGTCGTTGAAGACCAGGGCCAGGTACTTCTGCAGCATAATGCGCTCAAATGTGCCATCGTAAGCGGCAGCCGGGTTCTCAAAGTAATCTGCCGGCACCTCAGCCCCCCATTGCCTGATGGCGGCGGTTACACCGGCCTGATAGTGCGCCTGTGCGTCAGAACTGATGATGCCTTTCTGCGCCAGCTCCGCCTTAATGAACTCCACCTCGGCATAGCTCATGATCACTGAGATCATAGGCGCTGTCACTAACTCTGTGTTCATGCCAGAGGGCACGTAGTCAAACTGCTGCGCCGGGTCGTATCCGCTGGGAACACCTTTAAAACCCATAGCTACCCCGTCGCTGGACCTGGCGGGTGTATAGAACTTCTCCACCCGTGGGTCGTTCATAGCGTTCAGGTTATCAATAAAGAACTCTGAGCCAACGGTATTGAGGGTAAAGTCACTCGCGCGGCCCCAAGGCGACATATTAGGGTCCACGCCTGTGATCTGAAGTATGGCAGCCTGGCTGTTAGAGGTAAACACCGGGCTTTCCGCCGGGTTGTTGATGATGGCCGCCATACGCTCATACGTGTTCATCTCCTCCCGCTTCGACACACGCAGCAAAAGGCGCAGGCGCAGCGAGTTGGTGAAGCGCTGCCAATTCTGGATGTTGTTGCCATACAGAATGTCCACGCCATAAGCCATAGGCTTTGCCTCGTCGTAGAGGCTGTTGGCTTTCTCCAGGTCCGCCAGCAGGGTTCTGTATACTTCTTCCTGCGTGTCAAACGTCGCTTTCAGGATGCCTTCCTCCGCGCTTACCGCATCCTTCATCGGGATGTCCCCGAACGCGTCAGTCAGGTTGGAGTAGATCCAGGCCTTCAGCGTCAGGGCGATTGCCTGATAATTCGGAGCTTCTGCCTCTATGGCCGCCTGCTCCATTTCCTTCACGTTCAGCAGCCAACGGTAAGAGGTATTCCAGGTGGAGTTACCAGCCCCCTGGGTGATGACGTAGCGGTGTTCGCCACCGGCGGCACTCGGGAAGGGCACACGCACCTGCATGATCTCGAAAGTGTATGCGTTGGCGCGGGAAGTGCCAAAGGTGCTCATCTCGTAAATAATGGGATTAAGCAGCGTGCCAGGGTTGATCTTATCTACCCGGTTTGGGTCTATGTTCAACTCTTCCAGATGGTCGGAGCAGGAAGTGGTGGCTACACCGGCACAGCTCAGGCCCAGGAACAACAGCAGTATTCGATTATATTTTGTCATGTCTTTCTTCTGGTAAAGGCCGCCGGAAGTATGGGTTATACTTACCAGCAGCGTCTATACTTTATACTTTTCCTATTATGCCGTTTTTAGAACTGCAGCTTCACGTTCAAACCAAAGGTTCTCGGCGTTGGCAACTGGCCCATTTCCACCCCTGGCATCTGCACGTTTCCGTTCAGCGCGGATGCTTCCGGGTCAAACATCGGGAAGTCCGTGATCATGGCCAGGTCACGGCCATACAGCGCCAGGCTGGCTCCCTGCAGGAAGTTAACGCGGCTAAGAATGGCTTTCGGCAGGTTGTACTCCAGGCGCACCTCGCGCAGCTTCAGGTAAGAGGCATCAAACGAGTTGGCCTCCACGTTGGCGCGGCGATAGTACTCTTTGTAATAAGCGGCCAGGTTCTCTTCTTTCTCCTCGTTCGGCGAGTAGGTACCGTCCCCGTTGTCCACCACACCGTCGCCGATGATGTAGCCTTGCTCGCGGCCACGCAGCGTATGCTCCAACTTGCCCTGCTCACTCATCTTGTGGTGTGTCTGCGAGTAAACGATGCCGCCGTACTGCCCGTCCACCAAAGCGCTGAAGCGGAAGTTTTTGTAGCTAACTTCGTTCAGAAAGCCGCCTCTCCAATCGGCGTAGGCATTGCCACGGTACGATATCTCGTCTGGGCGTATCGGAAGGCCGTTCTTGTAAATGATCTTCCCTTCCTCGTTGCGTACAAAGCCATAGCCGTAGATGTCACCCGTGGAACCACCTTTCTTGGCGATGATGTAGGCATTACCGCCTTCAGCCAGGATGTACTCCTCGTCTTCCTCAAAGCCTTCTGACAGCTCCAAAATCTTGTTGTCGTTCTTGGACCAGGTGATGGTGGTGTTCCACTTGAAGTTATCTGTTTCAACCGGGCGCCCGGTCAGGGATAGCTCCATGCCGGTGTTCTGCACCTTACCGGCGTTGATGATGGCATCGTTGTAGCCCGTGGTTGGATCCAGTTGTATTGCCAGGATCTGGTTCTCGGTCACGTTCTTATAGATCGCGAAGTCCATGCCCAGGCGGCCGTTAAAGAGCTGGTACTCGAGACCAGCCTCGTAGCTGCGGGTCTGCTCCGGCTTAAAGTCAGGGTTAAATCGCGTGGTAGGTATCTTGGCTGAACCAGGGAAGAAGCTTGAGTCGTAATACCTGCGGGTCAGGTAGGGGTCGGAGTCAGTGCCCACCTCTGCGGCAGACAGCCTTACCTTGGCGTAAGATACCTGGCGAGGCAGCGTAAAGATGTCGGTCAGGATAAAGCTGGTGCTGATAGAAGGGTAAAAGAACGAGTTGTTCTGTACGGGCAGCGTTGAGCTCCAGTCATTTCGCGCCGTCAAATCCACAAAGATTTTATCCAGGTATGAGAAGGAAGCCAAGCCATAGATACTCTCCACTTCTTTGGCTGCTTTGGAGTTTCGCGTCATGATCGGGTTGATGCCATTGGCAAGCGTGTAGGTTCCCGCAACGTTAAGGCCTTCTATGGAAGCATTTGTCCTGTTCAGGTAGGTCTTCATGATGTTACCACCTACCGACGCCCTGAAGTCCAGGCTGCTGGAGAGCTTGTCCTTAAAAGTTACCAGGAAATCTGTGTTGGTCTCTCTGTCGTTGATGTTCTGCTCTTTATAGTAGCCTTTGCTGAAGTTCTTGGTGTCCCAGGGGCGGCGGGTGGTACGCTCCTCGTTCGTCATGTCAATCGCCGCACGCACCATAAAATCAAACTTCGGAGATAGCTCATAGGAAGCAGTGATATTTCCCGTGGTGTTATAGCTATCCACGCCATTCAGCATCTCGTAGGCAATCAGGTATGGGTTATCTATATAAGAGCTGAAGGGATGAATCTGCTCAATCTGCTCCTTTCCCTTTTGCCATCTTGGCTCATACCAGGCCAGGTCCACGTTCGGATTCTGGAAGATCATGAAGTAGGAAATAGACTGGTTGTTATAGCCTGTGGCCGGCAGGTTGTCGCTGTGCTTGTGCGAGAAGTTGATCTTGGAGCTCAGGGTTAGCTTGTCTGTCAACTTCTGGTTTACGCTCAGGGCGGCGTTCAGGCGCTCAAACCCTGTATTAGGCATAATCCACTCGTTCTTTGTATGGGTGAGGGAGGCACGGGCAGAGCCCTTATCACTGCCGCCTTCCACGGCTACGCTGTTTGATACGGTATGGCCGGTACGAAAGAAGCCTTTCACGTTGTCTTTATAGGGCCTCCACAGCTGGCGCTCCGCCGACTGCCCCTCCAGCGTCGGGTCATACTGGTAGTAGTACTGCCCATCGAACTTCGGACCGAAGGCGCTACTCGTGCTACCAGTATTCTTACCGTCCTCTGAGAGGCCATAAGAGTAATACAGGTCTCCGTCCTTGTTTCTGTCGTTGTTGCCCTGGCCATACTCATACTGCATGTCTGGCCACTTCAAAATATCGTTAAAGCTGATGTTGGAGTTTACCGTCACGCCAAGCCCCTTGCGCTTGCGCCCGGATTTGGTGGTGATGATCAAAGCACCGTTGGCAGCACGATATCCGTAAAGCGCGGCAGCGGCAGCGCCTTTCAGCACCGTGATCGACTCGATATCATCGGGGTTGATGTCGGCGATACCGTTACCGAAGTCTATCGGCACGTCGCTCCCCGAACCGGCCTGGTAGGCGTTGCCCACGCCAGAGCTTTCCATGCCGCTATTCATC
This sequence comes from Pontibacter litorisediminis, assembly GCF_029360645.1. Classification (GTDB taxonomy): domain Bacteria; phylum Bacteroidota; class Bacteroidia; order Cytophagales; family Hymenobacteraceae; genus Pontibacter; species Pontibacter litorisediminis. The sequence goes on from NZ_JARDUA010000001.1 coordinate 1,170,853, forward strand.
GGTACGCCATCCAGTATGATGAGTGCCTTGTTTTTAGTTGGGTCCAGCGAGTTGTCGCCACGCAACTTGATAACAGAAGAGTTCAGCGGGCCACCACCGGTGGGCGTCAGGCTAAGGCCGGCCACCTTACCCGATAGGGCGCTGGCAAAGTTGTTGGAGCGGGCCGCGTTGATCTCCTCCCCGCTTACCTCTGTCACAGCATAACCCAGTGCTTTTTTCTCACGCTCAATGCCAAGCGCTGTTACCACCACCTCAGAAAGCTGCTGGTTATCCGTCTGCAGCCTAATGCTAAGGTTAGCGTTAGGCTGGTTTACCGTTACGCTTCCAGGCTTGTAGCCGATGTAAGAGAAAGAAAGCACTGCCCCCTTTTCAACATCTAGCTGAAACTTGCCATCCTGGTTTGTTACGCCGACAGGGGTGCCGTTAGCAGCAATGGATACACCGGGCAGGGGGATACCGTCCGTATCATCCAAAACGGTTCCGCTTACCGCAATTCTCTCGCCCTGGGCGAGCCTTTCAGACAAAGGGGCTGCAGCCAACTCTGTTGTAAACGTGGGCCCTGCTAAGCAGAGGCACAAGGAGAGCATCGCTGCCCTGCCAACTTGATGCCGGCCCTTCTGGGATAGTGGTAAATGTTTTCTCATGTAACAAGAGCTTTAATTAGGCGATTTTATTATGGTTGTAATGTTTGGTTTCTTTGTTCCAGGTAAGTGCCGTAAAGAAAATCGCGAGCACGCAAGCTGCTATCAGCACATAAAAACCTCCATCCCAGCCCCAAGCATCCACTACAAAGCCCATCGCGATATTGGCAAACAAGGCGCCGCCCATGTACCCGAACAAGCCCGTTAAACCGGCAGCTGTTCCGGCTGCCTTCTTCGGCACCAGGTCCAGCGCCTGCACGCCAATCAGCATCACAGGGCCATAGATCAGAAAGCCAATGGCAATCAGGGCGGCGTTATCGACCCAGATGTTACCGGCAGGATTTTTCCAGTAAACCAGCACAGCAACCAGCACCAGTACCATGTAAATTATAGTGGCAGGCGCACGGCGGCCGCGGAAAACCTTGTCACTGATCCAACCGCACAGGAGCGTGCCCGGGATACCGGCATACTCGTAGGCAAAGTAGGCCCAGCCAGTCTCTTTCACCGAGAAGCCCTTTGCCTCTTCCAGGTAGGTTGGCGCCCAGTCCAGGATGCCGTAACGCACCAGGTACACAAAGGCGTTGGCAAAGGCGATGTACCAAAGCACACGGCTGGTGAGCACATAGTCGAATAGGATTTGCTTGGCAGATAGCTCCTTCTCGTGATCAGAAGTATAATTGCTCGGGTAGTCGTTCTTGTACTCCTCTATTGTTGGCAGGCCACAGGACTGAGGGGTATCGCGTACCAGCATATAGGTAACCATGGCAGAAAGCAGGGCGATCATGCCCGGAAAGTATAACTTGCTCTCCCAGGTACCGAAAAGGGCCACTGCAGCGATCGCCAACGGACCGACCAGGCCGCCGCCTACGTTATGGGCTATGTTCCAGACAGACATTTTAGTACCTCGTTCCTTGGTGGAGAACCAGTGCACCATCACCCGCCCGCAAGGCGGCCATCCCATGCCCTGGAACCAGCCGTTCAGGAAGAGCAGCACGAACATGATCGTGATGCTGCTTGTTGCCAGAGGCACTGTTCCCATAAAAATCATGGTGAGTGCCGATAAAAGCAGGCCTAAGCTCAGAAACACCCTGGCGTTACTTCTGTCAGAGACATTGCCCATCAGGAACTTGCTCAGGCCATAGGCCACCGATACACCTGACAGCGCTATACCTAAGTCAGCCTTAGAGTAGCCCTGCTCGATCAGGTCTGGCATCACGAGCGAAAAGTTTTTGCGTACCAGATAATAGCCGGCATACCCGATAAAAATCCCCAGAAACACTTGTAGTCGCAAGCGCTTGTACTCTGGGTCGACCCGCTCCAAGGGTAAGCGGTCTGCATGTCGTGCAGGTGAGATAAGTTTCATAAAGAGGTATTGTAATTGTAAGTCAGATAATCCTTCCTGTTTTATAATTCTTTGCCGGTACAATGGTCTCTGCCGGAGCTTTCTATACTTTTCCGCCGAATCTACTTCGATTTGTTATAACTCATTTCGAATCCCTTTTAAATCTGATCTCAGACGCAAAACTAAAAAACTATATAGAAACCATTTAATAGCAGATGAAGCTTAACCTTTTAGTAACATGTACAGCAGCGAGGCAACGGTTGCACCCGCTACAGGCCCAACCACCGGCACCCAGGCGTACCCCCAGTCGCTGTGGCACTTATTCTTTATGGGCATCAGGGCGTGAATGATCCTTGGCCCCAGATCGCGGGCCGGGTTGATGGCATACCCTGTGGTACCGCCAAGCGACAGCCCGATCGCCCACACCAGAAAAGCGACCGGAATGGCCCCCAGGGAGCCCATGCCGATCGGAGTCTTCTGATCGCCCAGCTCGGGGTTTGTAAAATAGAAGATCACGAAGATCAGCACGAAGGTGCCCAGCGCTTCGCTGAAGATGTTGGAGAAGCGATGCCGAATGGCGGGCCCTGTGCAAAAGACGGCAAGCTTTGAGATGGCGTCCTCTGTGGCATCGAAGTGCGGCCTGTACAGCAGCCATACCAGCAGGGCGCCCAGCATAGCGCCCAGTAACTGCGCCAGCACGTAAAGCCCCACGTCGCCCCAGGCAAACTTCCCTGCCAGGGCTAAGGCCAGCGTCACCGCGGGGTTTAGGTGCGCCCCGCTGTAAGGCCCCGCAATGACTACCCCCGTGAAAACGGACAGGGCCCAACCGGTGGTGATCACGATCCACCCACTGTTGCTCCCTTTGGTGCCCTTAAGCACTACATTGGCCACCACACCATTGCCCAGCAGGATCAAAAGCATGGTTCCAACAAACTCGGCCGTAAACGCTGACATATAAGTATATTTTTTAGCTAGATCTTAAATTACACCCAGGCCTTCGCTGCTTTCACCGCCTGGTGCCATCCCCTGAGCAACTCCCCTGCAGGCAGGCTGTCGTTTGGCTGAAAGCTTTTGCTAACACTCCACTGCTGCTGTATCTCCTCCACGCTGTCCCAGAAACCCGTTGCCAAGCCGGCAAGGTAGGCAGCCCCAAGCGCAGTCACTTCCGTAACCTCAGGTTTCACCACACTGGCGCCCAGGATGTCTGCCTGAAACTGCATGAGCAGGTCGTTTGCCGTCGCTCCGCCGTCGGCCCGTAGCTCTTTGATAGTGACTCCGGCATCAGCCTCCATCGCCTTCAGCACCTCGTAGGTCTGGTAGGCAATGCTCTCCAACGCCGCCCTGGCAATGTGCGCCGCAGTCGTCCCTCTGGTCATCCCCACCATGGTGCCACGTGCGTGCTGGTCCCAATGCGGGGCTCCCATGCCTACAAAGGCCGGCACCAGGTACACGCCGTCGCTACCGGCAACTTTACTGGCCAGTTGCTCTACCTCTGCAGAGGACGAGATGATGCCCAGCCCATCGCGCAGCCACTGCACGACGGCTCCTGCAATAAAAATGCTTCCTTCCAAGGCATAGTGCACCTGGTCCTGCACCTTCCAGGCAATGGTGGTTACCAGTTTATGCTTGGAGATGATTGGGGCCTGACCGATGTTCATGAGCATGAAGCACCCCGTGCCGTAGGTGTTTTTCACCATACCCGGCTTGGTGCACATCTGCCCGAAGAGCGCTGCCTGCTGGTCGCCGGCGATGCCTGCAATTGGAATTTGGGTTGAAAAGAGGGCCCCAGAAGTATGGGCTATGATTTCGCTGGAGGCTTTTACCTCCGGCAACATACTGGCTGGTATGTTGAAGATGCTCAGAAGCTCTTCATCCCAGGCTAATGTGTGAATGTTGTAAAGCAGCGTGCGGGAAGCGTTGGTTACATCCGTAGCGTGCACTTTGCCGTCTGTCATCTTCCAGATGAGCCAGGTGTCTATGGTCCCGAAAACCAAGTGGCCTGCTTCCGCTTTTTCCCGTGCCCCAGGCACATTCTCCAGGATCCACTTGATTTTGGTAGCTGAGAAATAAGCGTCTATCACAAGGCCTGTTTTCTCCCGGATGCCCCCCTCTAGCCCCTGTTCCTTCAGGCTGTCGCAGAGTTGGGAGGTACGGCGGTCCTGCCACACAATAGCGTTATAGACCACCTGCCCCGTTCGCCGGTCCCACACCAAAGTGGTTTCCCGCTGGTTCGTGATCCCTATCGCCTGTATGTCCTTTGCCTGGAGCCCCGCCTTCAGGATAGCCTCCGCGGCTACGCCTATCTGCGTGGACCAAATCTCGTTTGGGTCATGCTCCACCCAGCCTGGCTGGGGGTAGTGCTGCGTAAATTCCTTCTGGGCAACCGAGACCAAAGCCCCCTGGTGGTTAAAGACGATGGCCCTGGAACTGGTAGTGCCCTGATCGAAAGCAAGTATATACTTTTGCATAGACGCTGGTGTATAGTTAAACCTGGTTTACTGCCGCTGCAGCCACAGCTCGATAAGGCTCCAGGAGGTAATGATTGGCAAGCTCAGTGAACTCTGTGATCTGCCGCTGCTGCCATGCCTCATCAGCACCCAACTCAGCAGCCATTAGCTCCGCAACCTTTGGCGCCATGTCTATGGCGGCTTTTGCATTGAGAAACAGCACCCGCAGCCTTCTCGCCAACACGTCCTCCACAGTTCTGGCCATTTCATGGCGCACTGCCCAGATTACCTCAGCTTGTATATAGGGATAACCTTGGTGCAATTTTTCACCTAAAGCGGAATTGAACGAAACAAGCCGTCTTACCCCCTCTGCATCGGATCCGTAAAAACTCAAAGATCCTAATATATTACTTTTTTCATTTATCCCCCCATGTATTCTTAAGTCAGCTGTGTTGCAGGGGTGCATGGGCAAGCCAGCCACAACAATCGCCTTGTCTATCGTGTCTTCAGCCATCTTGCGATAAGTGGTCCATTTACCGCCTGTTATGGTTATAAGTCCGGATGCCGCTACAATCAACTTATGGCTTCGGGAGATCTCTTTTGTGCTGCTGGCATTCTTGGTCGGAGCCGCCAGGGGGCGCAAGCCGGCAAACACGCTCAGCACGTCTTTCCTGGTGGGTTTCTTTTCCAGGTACTGCCCGGCAGTTTGCAGGATGAAGTCTATCTCTTTGTCCAGCGCCGTTGGCTCCAGACTGGGTTTATCCAGCGGGGTATCTGTTGTACCCAGCAGTACATGGTCATGCCACGGCACGGCAAACAGAACACGCCCATCCGGTGTCTTTGGGAGCATCAGCGCATTCTCTCCTTTTAAGAAGGAGCGATCTACCACCACATGAACGCCTTGGCTTGGCCGCACCAGCGGCTTCTGCTCGGGAGTGTCCATCTGCAGCACATCGTTCACAAACACCCCCGTGGCATTTACAACCACCTTGGCCTGCAGTTCATACTTCCGGCCGCTCTCCAGGTCATGCGCCTTTACCCCCGCTACTTTCCCGTTACTGCCTTTCAGCAACCCCTCCACCTTCATATAATTCAGCACCACACCTCCCTGCTCCACGCAGGTCTGGGCCATGTTCACAGCCAGCCTCGCATCGTCAAACTGGCCGTCAAAGTACTCGATCCCTCCTACAAGGCCCTCCTTCCTCACGTTAGGAAGCAGGCGCGCTACAGTCTGCTTATCCAGCAGCGTTGTCTTCTGCAGACGTTGACGGCCTGCCATCCAATCGTAAACTTTCAATCCGAGCCCGTAGAACATCTTGTTCCACAAACTATAGCTCGGGATAATAAAGGACTGCGTGCGCACCAGGTGTGAGGCGTTTTTAACTAACAGCCCTCTCTCATACAGCGCCTCGTACACCAAATTGATATCGCCTTGCGCCAGGTAGCGCACCCCTCCGTGCACCAGCTTCGTGCTTCTGCTAGAGGTTCCCTTTGCAAAGTCTGCCTGCTCCAGCAGCAAGACCCGGTATCCTCTTGAAGCTGCATCAACTCCCACTCCTAAGCCTGTAGCGCCACCTCCTATCACGATAATATCCCACACCAATCCTTCCTGCTCTAGCGTCCGCACTAACTCCGGGCGACTGAACGAAGGCTCAGTATATTTCTTTTCGTTTCTGTACACTTAAGTAGTAATTATAATTTATTGCTTATACTTTCGAATAAATTTAAACGAAAGAAAACAAAAATCAAATAAAACTTATCGTTTTTTATATATGCAAGCACAGCTATAGTAAGACAGCGTTCTTGGACACCACCTATCACCTTATCTATCAACCTAAAAGAACGAGATTTATCAAGACAGTTTACCAAACTGGAATAAAGAGATGCTACTAAGCTCATAAACATCACCGCCTGCTTTTCCTTTCGTTTTCTTCCAGCGAACGAAGTATAAGTGGCGTGGCAGCATGAGCAAACACCAATAATCTTTAAAGTGGGGGTGACCTAGCACCTGCTTGCGATCTATACCAAGCTTCTGAGACCGGCTGTTTTAACACCGTTACAAAATAGTTTCGCTTCCTATTGCGTTCTCGTCTGAAACCTCATTCCTTTGCTGTGATGAAAACTACAGGTGTGTGGATTGTGGAAAGAATGGGTTTACTGCTGGCAGTCGTGCTTTGCAGCCTGTTTGCCGTTGCGGCACCTGTTAGCGCGGAGGTTGCGCCTGCCCCACAGTCCGGCACAGTTAAATCTGCGGAACAGCCCGCCTTTACTTTGATAGCAGGGTCGGTAGTTTCCGGTGAGGTGGAAGGCGTACTGCAGCTAGATAGAGCACCGCTAACCCCGCTGCTACAGGCTTTTCTGCACACATTGTACCCGCAGCCACAGGACACGGCACAGGCCCCTCACTCCTTCCCGGCCTCTAAAGGCGATTGTGGCCTGCACACGATCCTGACCAAAGGCCCTTAGCCAAACCACTCCTTTTCAGGCTTCCCCTAAAGTATACTTCCCTGTGCCCTGTGCACGGGCACTTCTGCTTACCCAAGAATATTGTTTTATACACAGTCAACCTCAAGTGCCAGTGGGGCGTGTGGGTGCTAACCTGTTGCGCCTAAGCAACAGCAAGCCCACCACTATTTGCGGTACTTGGTGCACAACCCTCATTTCCTGTTCATGAAAATCTCTCTTTTACCCTTAGCCACGCTGGTGTGTATCTCTGCAGTGGCCATTCTTACCGTGCTGCAGCAGTACGGCATACTTTCTATACCTGCTGAGGCCATGCTCGCAGCCCGTTGGGGCGTTATCGGGGTGTTGCTGATTTACGGCCTGCGCAAGCGCTCCCTCACCACCTGGATCCTGATCAGCATGGTAGTAGGGGCAACGATCGGCTATGACTTCCCGGAGTTCGCCGTTAACCTTAACGTTCTCAGCAAGGTTTTCCTGAAACTGATCAAAACAATTATCGCTCCCCTTATTTTTGCCACCCTGGTGGTAGGCATTGCCGGTCATGCCAACCTGAAACAGGTAGGGAGCATGGGATGGAAAGCAATCGTTTACTTTGAGATTGTAACTACCCTAGCCCTGTTCATTGGCCTGGCTGCCATCAACCTGAGCCAAGCCGGCGAAGGCATAGACGCAAGCCTGGCGCAAAATCACGAGGAGATTCAGGCCGTGCCATCGCAGACAACTTCGGAGATCATACTTCATGTTTTCCCGGAAAATATCGCCAAGTCCATAGCCGAGGGACAGGTGCTGCAGATTGTGGTGTTTAGCGTGCTGTTTGCCATTGGCCTGGCCATGGTGAGCGAGAAAAAGCGAAAACCCATGCTGGACTTCTGCGAGAGCCTCTCCGAGACAATGTTCAAGTTCACCAACATCATCATGTATTTTGCTCCGGTGGGTGTGGGCGCAGCCATTGCCTATACGGTAGGCCACATGGGCTTTGGTATCCTGCTCAACCTGTTCCAGCTGTTGGTAACCTTGTATGTGGCCCTGCTGGCTTTTGCCTTGCTCGTGCTGCTGCCTGTGGCCCTAATAGCCCGCGTGCCGGTCAGGCGTTTCTTACAGGCTATCTCCGGCCCTGTTTCCATAGCTTTTGCCACCACCAGTTCGGAGGCCGCTCTTCCGCGTGCCATGGAAGAAATGGAGAAACTAGGCGTGCCGCGCCGCATCGTCGCCTTCGTGATGCCTACCGGTTATAGCTTTAATCTGGACGGCACGACATTGTACCTGGCCCTGGCCTCTGTGTTCGTGGCCCAGGCCGCAGGCATCGACCTTACTTGGGAGCAGCAGTTGGTGATGGTGTTTACCCTGATGCTTACTTCTAAAGGGGTGGCCGGCGTGCCACGCGCCTCTCTGGTGATACTGCTGGGAACCGTCGCCTCGTTCAACCTGCCTGTGTGGCCGGTATTTGCCATACTTGGCATCGATGAACTGATGGACATGGCCCGCACCTCCATAAACGTGACCGGCAACTGCCTCGCCACTGCCGTGGTGGCCAGATGGGAAGGCGAGTTCGACCCGCAGCCGGAGGTTGGCCTGGTGGAAACGACCCTTCCTGAACTACCGGCAGAAAGCACAGAACAGGAGAAAGTTACTGCGTAGAGAGTAGCCAAAAGAAAAAGGGCGCATACTTGATTTAGTATGCGCCCTTTTTCTTTTGGCTACCAATGGGTGCAGCAAGCGCAAGCATTTAAGGCTTTTAGCGCACTGTGTTTAGTAAGGAGGGAAAGTATAAACGGCCCCTCCTCCGGTTATTTTTTCTCTCGCGATAAGGAGTAAGGGAAAGCACCCTCTTTGGTGCCGCGCTCCTTGTTCGGGGTAGCCGCCATCTCTACCTCTATCGTGGCGCCTTTCATCAGCTCAGAGTGGTTTAGCCAGTTTTTGTCATAGGACTTGCCATCAAACTGCATCCCCTGAATGTAGCGGTTCTCGTCGCTGTTTTGGGGTGCGTTGATGACTACCTCATTTCCATTCTCCAGTTTCAGGGTTGCCTTTCTGAACAGCGGCGCACCCAGCACATACTGATCCGTGGCTGGTGTTACCGGGTAAAAGCCCAGAGCCGAGAACACGTACCAGGCCGAAGTTTGGCCGTTGTCTTCGTCGCCGCAGTAGCCGTCCGGCGCCGAAGTATACATGCGGTTCATGGTTTCGCGCACCCAGTACTGTGCTTTCCATGGCTCACCGGCATAGTTGTAGAGGTAGATCATGTGCTGGATGGGCTGGTTGCCATGCGCGTACTGGCCCATGTTGGCGATCTGCATCTCCCGGATCTCGTGGATTACCTGACCATAGTAACTCTCGTCATAAACTGGCGGCAGGCTGAAAACAGAGTCCAGCTTTGCCGTGAAGTTGGTCTTGCCGCCCATCAGGTCAATCAGCCCCTGCACATCGTGGAACACTGACCAGCTGTAGTGCCAGCTGTTGCCCTCGGTGAAGGCGTCGCCCCACTTAAACGGGTTAAAAGGCGATTGAAACTTGCCGTCCTGGTTCTTGCCGCGCATCAGCCCAGTGGATGGGTCGTAGAGGTTGCGGTAGTTCAGCGCGCGCTTCGCATACAGGTTAATCTCTTTCTTAGGCCGCTTCAGGGCCTTCGCCAGTTGGTAGATGGCGAAGTCATCATAGGCGTACTCCAGGGTGCGGGCAGCATTTTCGTTGATCTTCACATCGTATGGCACATAGCCCAGCTTGTTATAGTAGGAGGCTCCTGCACGTCCAACAGCTGTTAGTGGCCCCTCGTTGTTGGCCCCTTTCAGCAAGCCCTCGTACAGGGCCTGCATGTCTTGTCCGCGGATGCCTTTCAGGTAGGCATCTGCCACCACAGAGGCTGAGTTGTTACCCACCATTACGTTGCGGTAGCCGGGGCTCGCCCACTCCGGCAGCCACCCACCCTCTTTGTAGGTGTTGGCCAAACCCTCCTGAATCTCTGCGTTTATGGATGGGTACATCAGGTTCAGGAACGGGAACAGGGCTCGGAATGTATCCCAGAACCCCGTGTCGGTATACATGAAGCCCGGCAGCACCTTGCCGTTGTAAGGGCTGTAGTGCACCACCTGCCCCTTGGCGTCAATCTCGTAAAACTTGCGCGGGAAGAGCAGCGTGCGGTACAGGTTAGAGTAAAAAGTGCGTACCTGCTCCGGGGTTCCCCCTTCCACAGCCACGCGGCTCAACTGCTTGTTCCAAGCGGCTTTGCCTTTTGCCTTCACCATTTCGAAGTCGTCGTTCCCAATCTCCTTCAGGTTCAGCTCGGCCTGTTCGGGGCTGATGAAGGAGGATGCCACGCGGGCATTTACATGCTCCCCTTTTTTGGTTTTAAAGCCTACAATCGCTCCCACGTGGTTGGCCTGCAGTTCCTGCTTGGTACTCAGCAGGCTGTCGCTCCAGGTGTGGGTGTTGGCAAAGGGCTTATCGAAAACGATCACAAAATAATTCTTAAAGTTCTCCGGCACACCGCCGCTGTTCTTGGTAGTGTAGCCGATGATCTTGTTCTCATTCGGGATCACCTTGATGTACGACCCTTTGTCAAACGCGTCGACAACCACATAGGCACTGTCTGTTTTGGGAAAGGTGAAACGGAAACTCGCTGCCCGCTCCGTAGGCGCGATCTCGGTCGTCACGTCGTGGTCGGCCAGGTAAACGCTGTAGTAGTAGGGCTTTGCCACCTCGGCCTTATGCGAAAACCAGCTGGCGCGGCTGTCCTGATCGAAGCGCCGCTTGCCCGTTACCGGCATGATGGCAAACTGGCCATAGTCGTTCATCCACGGAGATGGCTGGTGTGTTTGCTTAAATCCGCGGATCTTGTCGGCGCTGTACATATAGCCCCATCCGTCGCCCATTTTGCCCGTCTGCGGCATCCAGAAGTTCATGCCCCAAGGCAGGGCTATGGCCGGGTAGGTATTGCCGTTCGAGAGGCTATACTTGGAGTCGGTGCCTACCAGCGGGCTTACCCACTCTACCGGATCGGTTACCTTATTAACCAACACAATTTGGGCTGAGGCGGTAAGCGAGGCAAGGGTAAAGAAGAACAGGAATAGTCTTTTCATGATGTGGAGGAATCGGGATAGATTTTATACTTTCTTCGCTAAAGCGTTTATTCAATACTTCAAGTATACAACATTCCGAATAAATAGCCGTGCTGAATTAGAACTTTGCGTCAATTCAACCTACCGGGCCACACTCAAACCTTGCTTACATGGGCAGGATGATCGGCTGCCTGCCAGGCAGCGCATCTGAAGAGGAAGGCTATTGTACTGGCAAAAAGCCCCGCAAGACAACCATTTCCTCTGCAATATTCTTAACTTACGCCTTACAAAACCCCTATACTATGAAGAGAACACTTTGGCTTAAGCTATTCCTCACCGTTTTTGCCGTTATAACTGTAGCTCTGGGCAGCCAAGGCCAGGCTAGCAAGGCAGAAGCCGAGATAGAGGACATTATGCGTCGGTACGATGTGGTGGGACTTTCGGTGGCTGTGGTAAAGAATGACGAGATCGTGTACTCCAAGGCCTTCGGGTTGAAAAATGTAGCGACGAATACCCCTCTCAGGGAAAGCGACATTTTCCGGATAGCTTCCATTTCCAAATCGTTTACGGCCACCTCGCTGCTGCAACTCGTGGAAGTGGGGAAGTTATCGCTGGAGGAGGATGTGAGCAAGCTGGTAGGTTTTAAAGTGCGGAATCCCAGATATCCTGAAAAGGTGATTACACTCAAAATGATGTTGTCCCATACTTCCAGCATCAATGACAGCCAGGGCTACTTTACCCTCGATGCCATTAACCCTGCCAAGAACCCGGACTGGGCACAGTGCTACAACAGCTATGAGCCTGGCACAGACTATGAGTACTGCAACCTGGGCTTCAACATGGCGGGGACCATCCTTGAGAAATTATCGGGAGAGCGTTTCGATCAGTACGTGAAACACCACATTCTGGACCCACTGGGGCTGTACGGAGGCTACAATGTTGATTCGCTGGACGCAAGCCGTTTCGTGACGTTGTATGCCTATAACCCGGACTCCGGCAGTTTCTCTCCATCGCCGTCGGCCTATGCCCCACGTCGGGAGGAAATAAGGAACTACCGCATGGGGTACAGCACCCCTATTTTCTCGCCCACCGGCGGCATGAAGATCTCCGCTACAGACCTTGCCAAGTACATGACCATGCACATGAACAAGGGCAAGTACAAAGGCACCAGGATCATATCTAAAAAAAGCGCAAAAAAGATGCAGGCTGAGATCGCTGCGAATGGTTATGGCCTGGCACTTACCACGGCAGACGATCTGATCCCCGGAGAGGTGCTGAAAGGCCACACAGGTGTAGCTTATGGGCTTTACAGCGCCATGTTCTTCCATCCAAAGGAAAAGTATGGTTTTGTGGTGATCACCAACGGGTGCAGCGCCCCGGAGGCTGATGAGTATAACAAGGCGTTGGCAGCCACTATCAACAGCCTTTACGAACACCTGATCAGGAAGTAGATATAGGTCCTTTCCCAGCGGCTCCGTACCCTGCGCCATACTTTGGGTGCGGCAGCGGGCCTTTGTGCCTGTTAGAAGCAAAACAGCCGCCCTGAAGTAGAGCGGCTGTAGCCTCAAAAGATCTATTGTTTATATCAATCTCCGGTGGTGTGGGACTTAGGGTGCCGGGGCTTCGGGGGCAGTGGCACCTCCTCCATTTTACTGCCTCCGGCCTCTTTCTGCTTGGCGGCTTTCTCTCTGGCACTGGCCACTAACTGCTCAAACCGCTCTTTGTCCGATGCTGTTTTCATACTACAAAATACTAAATTAATTAGACAAAGACTAACTAAAATAGCAATTACTAAAATTTATTCCTCCGCCATAGCGCCAGTTAATCACACCTTAAACAGGCTTAAAACCCGGATGAGCGCCTAAAGGAAACTTCGTTAGGATCTGTGATGCCAAATGTTTGTAGCCTGCAAGGCCTGTGCTACCCGGCGGTTTCGGAGCTATGGGCAAACCTGTGTATATTTGCAGTGCCTTATACTTCTCTTCATACTATATGATACTTTACAACAACAACCTGATTACCCTCGATTATGACCCTGCCACGGACATCGTGCATGTTGGCTATCCTGACCTGCATGGTTACCTGCTTTCTGAGGTAAAGCACAGCATTGATATTATCGTGGACACTGTCAGGAGCTATGATATCAAGCGCCTTTTCCTCGACTCCACTAAAACCGTCATCTCTGTCAGCGAGGAGGAAAGCCGCGAAATCTCTATCTATCTAGCTAAAGGGCTTGCCACTACCCGCCTGCAAAAGTTGGCAAGGCTGCAAACCTCCAACACTGTCCTGGAAGAGCGGTCCCAGAACACTATCCGGGTGATCAACTCCACCATGTCTATCCCGTTCCTGATAAAGAACTTTTCTGATAAGACTGAAGCGGCAGCATGGCTGATAACCTAACTCTCATGTTAACCTAGCTAACCGGGCCGCCCTTTACCGTAGTTACTCAACAGCAATTAACTTTTCCGAAATGCCTCTTGACCAGCGCAGATACGCAGCAGCCGACGCTATGTACTATAGGTCGCCCGAAGGCTCTCCTACTGTCAGCATCACATGGCAAAGAGTTGTACTTTTAATTGTGCGGGGCCAATCCGTGGCCCCGGAGCCAACACTTATTACAGGCAGGAAAATGGCAGAAGTATTCCTCTAAGAGCATAGGGGGGAATGGTTTTGCAGCATCTGTCACCACATAGCTTGCTTAGCAGCACGCGGTAACGCTAAGGAAATGTATTCAGAAGAAACGCCTGTTCTACTGCAGAGAAAGCTCCGGAAATGGCCCGGTACAGGGGCAATTTGTTGTGCACTAAGGCTACAGAGTAGGGGTAACAGACTTTCCAGACAGCCATGTGAATGCATTTTCGCTGTTGGAGAAGTTTTGGATCTGGTAAACCGGCGCCTCGCTTTCTAAAACCTCGCCCTGCACCATCACAGCCCTCTCCTCCAGAGCCGAAGAGTCACTGACAACCCGCGCTACCCGTTGCAGGCAAGTGTCTTTCAACTGCATGGATACCTCGTAAATCAGCTCATGGTACAGTTCATTTTCTACTTCTACCACAGCCTGGCTGGAATCGAGCAGGATATTGCGGATGTGGTAGTTTTTCACACTGTTCACCATTATATCAAAGCAATACTTAGCCTCACTTAACCCTGCGGTACGCATGTCGGGCAATCGCACAAACAGTACATCCGAGGATGCATCGTAGGTTAGCCGGAAATAACTTGTCCTGAATATCTCCATAGGAAGGTGGTTTTGAATGAAAAACGCAGGCGGTACGCAATAAATGTAGGCATATTGTGCTTATTCCCCGGGGCCACAATCATATTTAACGGAATGATAACACCTAAGAATAGTGGTTTTGCTCTACCGCATGACTGTCTCCCAACCCTTAGTAAAGGCTAGTTATCCTGCAGCAGCCATACACAGCAAAACGGCCAGCACCCCTCCTGCTTGCTAGGCCCATTTCTTCAGTATGGCAACCAGTTCCCGGCTCGTAAAGGGTTTGCACAAATGGTCATCCATACCGGCCTGTAAACTTTTGGCAATATCATCTTTGTAAGCATTGGCTGAGAAGGCAATGATGGGGCTGGTAATTTGGGCCTGCCTGAGCCTGCCAGCCGCCTCCAGCCCATCCATCTCCGGCATCTGGATGTCCATGAAGATCAGGTCAAAGGGGTGCGCGAGCGCGAGCTTAACCGCTTCTTCCCCACTTTCGGCTGTCGTTACCTGTGCTCCGTAACTCTCCAACACTTCCTGCATCAGCAGCACATTTATCGGGTTGTCATCCACTACCAGCACCTGGGCGGCATGGCTGAAAGCAAAGGTTGCCTCATCGTCGTCTTCTTCTGGCGAGGCGGCTTCATCTTTTGGCAAGCCCAGCTTAAGCGTAAACCACACGACTGCCCCGCTCCCGGCCCCAGTTGGAGTGGAGTCGATGCCCATAGTACCCTGCATCAGGTTCACCAGCTTTTTGCAGATGGCAAGGCCCAGGCCAAAACCGCCATACCTGCGCGATGTGGACTGGTCGGATTGCGTGAAAGACTCGAAGATCACCTCCTGCTTGTCGGGTGGGATGCCTATGCCTGTATCTGTCACCGTAAACCTTGCTGTCACAGACGCTTCACCTACCATGTCCAGGGTACAATGCATGGCCACACTCCCTGCTTCCGTGAACTTGATGGCGTTGCTGACCAGGTTGATCAACACTTGCGTCGTGCGCGTGGGATCGCCTACCACCATGCGGGGAAGCGCCTGGTCAAAGGTATAGGTAAAGGCCAGCCCCTTGTTTTTTGCCAGGTGCTTGTACGGCTCCAGGTGCGAGGAAACCGTCTCCCGCAGATCAAACGGGATAGCCTCGATGGAGATCTTATCTTGCTCGATCCGGTGCAGGTCCAGAATGTCGTTGAGAAGTTTTGAAAGGTTACCTCCCGAAGTTTTGATCAAACGCACGTACTGCTTCTGGGCTTCGCTCAGAGGAGTACCCATGAGCAGGTTGGTGAACCCCATGATTCCGTTCAGGGGCGTACGTATTTCATGGCTCATGCTGGAGAGGAAATTGCTCTTTGCCTCGTTGGCAGCTTCGGCTTTCTCCTTCGCTTCCTGCAGCTCACGCTCCTTTTGCTTCAGTTCGGTGATATCCTTTGCAACGATCAGGACCCCGTCCTGCTCTTTCCGGCTGTTCTGCAGGTAAGAGAACGAACAGGAAACAGGAATAGTCTCTCCTCCGGCTGCGCCAAAACACAGCTCTACATTCAGGCACTTGCCCCTCTCTTTCAGCTTGCCAAGCACCTCCGTTAGCCTTTGGGCATCTTTTTGCCCGAAGAGCACAGAGACAGGCTGGCCGATAAGGTCTGCCTCCTGCAAGCCAGATATTTCCTCAAAGGCTTCGTTTACGTTGCGGATGGTGAAGTCGCGATTAAGCACCAGCAGCATGTCGACCACGCCCTGGTAAATACTCTGCATAAAGTCCCTGGACACTGTGGAATTTTGAAGCTCCTGCCCGAGCATGTTGATTCCGGATATGACAGCGTCCAGTTCATCACCCGTTTCCGATACATCAAGCTGATAGCCGAAGTTACCATTGGCAACTTCGGCTATCAGGGTCATTATTTCCTCTATTCTTTCCTTAAGAACTTTCACTGGCTTCTTTTAGCTGTGTGGGTTGGCAGAAGCGCGCCCTGCTTCTTACTCCTTTTCAACGGCAAAGGTAGCCCCAATCATCTCCATGGCAAAATTGTCTTTTGCCTGGTAATACCCCACCTTCGGATAGGGTGTCGCTCCTACTTTTTTCTTCTCCATAGTAGCCGATATCCCGAAGTTCACCTTTTTACAGCCCAGCGCATTGGCTCTCTTGATCACCTGGTAGAGCGTTTGCCTGTATACATTATACTCCAGCAGGTAATCGTAATCCATGCCTACCAGCATGAAGCTATACACGGTAGCGGCATTCTTATGGCAAAAGGCAACCGAGACCGGCTTGGGGTTGAGCGCGTATGCCTCATCGATATAAAGCAGTACAAACTCCCATGATTCGTTTTTGTTTAGAAGGTGAAAGAGCTTCTCCGGGAACAGGAAATTGTTGATTGCATAATTGTTGCTCTTCACGTTTCTGAACAGTGCCATGGCATGCTCCAGCTCCTCGTCTGACAAACAACTTTTCACCTGTACCTTAAAGCAGCGCTCGTACCTTTTGATCTTCTGCACAAAGTTTTCGCGTCCCTTCTTGGAGAGGGTTCTGCGAAACTCCTCCTCTGTCGACCATCCCAGGTTTTCGACTACGCAAGACTCCGGCAAGTCCAGTTTCACGAAGTCATGCTCCACCATGAACTCATCCATTTCCGGGTCGTGGGCGTCCAGGTCCCGCAGCAGGATGCTGCCTGCTCCCTCCTGCTCCTGCTCTTTGGCGAGCTCTGCCAACAGGGCCTTCAGGGCCTGTTTCCAGTATGGGCTCTCCCTGTCCAGGAACAAATGGTTTCCCTCTGTGAACAGGCTCCCTAACACGATCCCTGTTGAGGTAAGGTAGTAGGGGTTTGCCTCCCGCTCCTTCTCTATAGCTCTGGAGATGGATGCCTGGGAAAACATATCCTCCTTTACCAAGCCGCTCATGGCAAAAGTCATCAGCACGGTTTGGCCCTGCGGGTCTTCCACGGCATAGTACCTGAAGCCCCAGTTGCTTTCCCGCTCAGCGTTGCCCCTGAAGGACTCTTCCAGAAACCTCATCCCATTCCAGTCGAACATGCCTCTGTTTCCGAGGCACCTGTTCCACTCAGCTGCGTCCACCTCCTCGATGGTGGCAGCGCGCCTTACCGCCAACGCCGTGTTTGCTACAGGCACTGGGGCTGCAGGCAACACGGAAAGTGCCGGTATTCTGAACGCTTTCCGGATGTTGTGCTGTGTTTGGCTTGTTGCGGTCAGCGCCCCATCAAAGTGTATTTTTAACTTGTGCACCAGCTCCTCTATGTCCTCATAGGTGTTGTTCAGAGAGATGGTGATCCGGACGCCGATGTTCTTGGCCGGTACCGCGGGGAAGGTGGCCAGGTTTACGTAGATCCCATCGTTGAGCAGCGCTTGCACCAGGTGGTTGCCCATGTCCATGGTGCCCGTTCCGATGAAGAAAATCGGGCTCTCGCACTCGTGCACCAGCGGCAGGTCGGTTTGCCGGAGCAGTTGGTTGAAGTAAGCGATTCTTTTCTGCAGCTCCTCCTGGTATGCGTAGATCTCGCCGCTGAGGTGTATTTTGGCAGAGGCAATGGCAGCTCCCAGCGTGGCAGGCTCAATCTGCACGGAGAAAGTGAGCGGCCCGCCAAAGTTGTTCACTTTGTCATACCATGCCTGGTTGGGGAACAGCGACAAACCGCCACAGGCCCCAAAGGCTTTGCCCAGGTTTGCCGTCAGAATCATCTTGCGGTACAGCCCCTCCGGCATTTGGCTCATGGCATAACCGGCGCCGTTCTTCCCTGCCCAGCTCATGCCATGGGCATCGTCCACGTACAGGTACAGCTGCTCATACTTCTCGGCCAGGGCGATCATCTCCTTGATAGGGGCAAAGTCACCGTACATGGAGTACACGCTGTCGGCCATATACCAGATGCGCTCATACTTGCCTCTTTGCTTCTGGATGCGATCCTCCAGCATCTCCAGGTTGTTGTGCCGGATCATCTCCACAGTAACGCCCTGGCTCAACAGCTTTTTCACCGCCTCCTGCACGCTTGCGTGTACCTGATGGTCAAGTATAACCAGGTCAGACTGGCGGATGATGCTCGGAATGGTGGTCAGGTGGGAGAGGGTGCAGTTTTTGGAGATAACGGCCGGCACCTGGTACATCTGCTGTATCAGGTCCTCCAGCTCACGGTAGAGCGGGTTGGAGACGTAAGTGCGGGACATCGGGAATTGAGTGCCAAACCGCTCGATGGCCTCGATGGCGCCTCGCTTTACTGCTGGGTGGTGCTCCAGCCCCAGGTAGCCGCAGGTGCCAAAATGCAGGACCTTCTTGCTGTTTAGTGTCAGGTGCTGTCCGGTAAGCGCCTGGTCTTCTGCGTGCAGGTGGATGATCCCTTTCTTTTTAGAAACAGAGAGTACGGAGTCTACCGTATCTAGAATGTTGTTGTGCCTTATTTTTGCCACGTAAATTAAGTATTATTGCACGTTGAGGGTTACTTCACAAGCAACCTGTTTAAAAATTCAATCTGAATGGCAAATTTCGAAAAAGATCCTAACATCAGATCGACGGAGCACCTGTATTTATTTGTGGAGGAAGGGATCTTACACTGCGTCTATAAAGATGTAGCCTTGGTAGACCTCGAGATTGCCAAAGCCTGTGTACAGGAACGCTTAGCCTTTATCGGCAGGACAGTATACCCAAGCCTGTTTGATATCACCAGAATCAAGCAATCTACCAAGGAGGCACGGGATTTCATGGCAAACGAGGGCAACGAACAGGTTTCCGCCAGTGCCATTCTGATCAGCTCCCCTATGTTAAAAATGACCGCGAACTTCTACATCAAGGTAAACAAGCCCCGGAATCCGACGCGTATGTTTACCGACGAACCAAGCGCCCTTGAGTGGCTGTCAAGGTATAGGGCCTAGCTGCGCCTCATCATGGTGACGGCGCCAATACCTGAGACTTTTATTCGTTTCACGGGTTCAGCCTTCGCAAAAAGTTACCCTCAAAACCGGCTTTAGGACTACTCTGCTTTGTTAAAGGTGCTCATACTTAGCTCCCGCTTTTCTCCTTTAGCAAAAGTAAGCAAGAGCTGTTTGCCCTCGTAGCCAACCGTACAGGCACCTGCTTTATCAGCCCTGATACGAACCCTGTCCAGCTTACCGGCTTTCCACTGGATGTCAACCGTATACCCCCCTCTGGCTCGCAGGCCTGTTACTTCCCCGCTTTGCCAGTTGGCAGGCAGTGCAGGCAGCAACTCAATAGCCTTGGCGTGCGACTGCAGCAGCATTTCGGCGACACCGGCGGTGGCGCCCATGTTGCCGTCGAGTTGGAAGGGCGGGTGGGCATCCAAAAGGTTGGCGTAGGAACCCGATCCGCTGGTAAAAGACTCTGCGTTTGATTTTCCGCCTGCCGGTTTAATCACCAATTTATACAGCTCGTGCGCCCGGTCTCCGTCACGCAAACGCGCCCAGAAGTTGATCTTCCAGGCCAGCGACCAGCCGGTGCCCTCGTCGCCCCTGGCCTCCAGGCTCACCTGCGCCGCTTTGGCCAGTTCCGGTGTCTCCAGCGGGGAGATCTGCCGGCCTGGGTGCAGGGCGAATAGGTGCGAAACGTGGCGGTGCTTGTTGCCCGGGTCGTCCACGTCTTCTTTCCACTCCTGCAGCTGGCCCCAGCGCCCAACCTGCGGCGGAAGTATTTTATCCCGCACCTGCTGGGCCTGCTGAGCGAACTCCTGATCGGTTCCTAAGGCATTTGCCGCCTGGATGCAGTTATTGAGCACATCCCAGGCGATCTGGTGGTCCATGGAGGCGCCGCCCGAAATGCCGCCATGCTCCGGCGAGTAGGAAGGCGAGGACACCAGGTAGCCGCTGCTGTCAGGGGTAAGGTAATCTACCCAGAACAGCGCCGCCTCCTTCATCACCGGGTAGGCCTGCTGCTTCAGATACTTCTCATCCTGGGTATACTCGTAGTGCTCCCACAGGTGCTGCGCCAGCCAGGCCGCCCCTCCCGGGAAAAAGCCCCAGGGCACCTCCCACCCCGGCGCAGTATAGCCGTAGGCGTTGTTCATGGTGTTCACAATCCAGCCCCGCGTGTTGAAAAAGGCTTTGGCGCTCTGCCTGCCGGGCGCCACCAGCGCTTCGGTGTAGTCCAGCAAGGGCACATGGCACTCCGGCAGGTTCGTTACCTCGGCCGGCCAGTACAGCATCTGCAGGTTAATGTTGGTGTGGTAGTCGGCTGCCCAGGGCGGGCTGGTGCTGTTGTTCCACTTGCCCTGCAGGTGCATGGGCAGGGTGCCGGGTCGCGAAGCCGAGATCATCAGGTAGCGGCCGTACTGGAAATAGAGCATTTCCAATCCGCGGTCTTGTGCCCCCTCGAAGTAGTTTTTTTGGCGAACATCGGTAGGGACCCCGTTATACTTGTTTCCCTCTAGGTTGAGCGTCACGCGGTTGAAAAGAGAAGTATAATCCCGGGTGTGCACTTTCAACAGGGCATCCACACTCTGCTTCTCAACAGCATCAAGCCGGTTCGCCACGATGCTTTTATAGTCGGTGCCTTTGTAGGTGGGGTACTGCAAGCGGTAGTCGGTGGCGGCAGTATGAATGAGCTGCATATACCTGGCTTCACTAACTTCTACAGTGCCGTTTTCATACTTGATCTTACCGTCCGTAACGATCCGATAGGCCGTTTCAAACTCCTGCCCGTTGTCGCTCACATGCCCTCTGAAAGTATAAATGCCGTTCTCGAAGCGCTCCTCATCTTTCGGGTGCGGCGTTTTATAGGAGATACTGTACTTTTCGGGACGGCTGGAGATGAAGTGGTACACCATCACGCCCTTGGGATAGTTGCCAAAGTATAAACGCTTATACTTTGTCTTACCAACTTGGTAGCTCACGCTGCCGGTGGCGTTGCTCAGGTCCAGTTCGCGGCGGTAGTTTTGCGGACTTGCCTCCCCGTGGCCAAGCTTCACATACAGGTCGCCCATGGTTTGCTGCGCCCCGTAATCGCCCCAGTCGGTGCTGCCTTCCAGTTTGGCCGGCGCGGTTCCCGTCAGGTGCTGCTGCACGAGCCGGTCTGCCTCTCTCAGCTTGCCCTCGCCAATCAGCTGCCGCACCTGCTGCAGGTACCGCCAGGCCTCCGGTTTGTTGCCGTAGCTATACTTCGGGTTCGAGTTCGGGCCGCCTGACCACAGGGAGCCTTCCGAGAACTGCAGCTGCTCCTCCCCCACGCCTCCAAAGAACATCACCCCCATATAGCCGTTGCCGATCGGCAGGGCTTCCCGCATCCAATCGGTGGCAGGTTTATCATACCACAGTTTCAGCGCTTTGTCCTGTGCCAGGGCCGGCAGGAGCAACAACAGAAAGTATGGCAGGCATAGAAGTGTTCTTTTCAGTGATGTCATGGGAGGTATCATCTACAGGCGCGTGGTTACTGTGGGTTTATTGGATAAGGGTAAGCTAGCTGTCATTCCAAAAGTATCTTGTTTAAAGAGAGCCCTGCAAGCCGCATGAGCTGAACATCCCTTCTGCCGGGATTCTTCCCGAATGACAGTCAGCTGTGGTAGCTCTTTTTATACTTCAAGTAAAGGATTATTTGATCTGAAACAGCGGGTTTTGGGCCGGCGTGCGCATTTGCTCCATGAGCTGCTCCAGTTCCTTCGCCTTCTCCGGGTTAACGGCAGCCAGGTTGTTCTTTTCTCCAGCGTCGTTGCGCAGGTTGTAGAGCTCGATGTGCTCCGGCTGCCCCTTTTTATAGAAGCGTATGGCTTTCCAATCGCCTTGGCGCACGGCTTGCTTAAAGCCGCCCTCGCCAAACTCCCAGTACAGCGCCTGGTGCTGTGGCTGCCTGCCCTTCCCCAAAAGATCCGGCACCAGAGAGATACCGTCTGTACTTGCAGGAGCGGTGAAGCCGGCCAATTGCGCAAAAGTGGGCAGGATGTCCCAGAAGGCGCCGATGTGGTGGCTGGTGGTGTTGGGCGCTATCTTTCCGTCCCAATAAGCTATAAACGGCACCCGGATTCCCCCCTCGTAGAGGTCACGCTTCACGCCGCGCAGCGGACCGCTGCTTTTATGTACTTCCAGGGCATCGGCCAGGGAACGCCCGCCTTCTATGTGCGTGCCGTTGTCGCTGGCAAAGATGACAAGGGTGTTGTCCGCCATCCCCTGCTCCCTGAGCTTTTGCATGATCTGGCCCACATAGTTGTCCACGGCCGTTACCATAGCGGCATAGGCAGCTTTCGGGTATTTCTGCGGCCCGTACCAGTTACCCGTAGGATGCTCTTTCTCCGGGGCAAAAACGCTCTCGCCATCCGCGGTTAGGTAAGGCTGCATGTACTTGTCCTGCACCTTCAGCTCGGCGTGGGGCAAGGTATACGATACGTATAAAAAGAACGGATTCTGCTTTTGGTTCTCGATAAAGGCCAGCGCATCCCCGGTGAAGAGATCATTTACAAAGCTACCTGCCGGCACCGGCACCTTGGTGCTCTTGCCGTTGGCCAGCCGCCACAGCGAATCGGCCTGCTGCTTGTGCCCCTCCAGGTGGTGCAGGTGGCCGGTAAAGAAGTCCCAGCCCTGCGCTTCCGGAACGCCGGTGGTGCCTTCCAGCCCCAGCCCCCATTTGCCTACCATGCCGGTCGTATAGCCGGCTTCCTGCAGCAGTTTCGTGAGCGAGGTATCAGTGGCGCGCAGGGGCACCTCCCCGTTGCCCCGGATGTAGGAGTGGCCGGTGTGCTGCCCGGTCATGAGCGCTGCCCTGGAGGGAGCACAGACCGTGGAGCCAGCGTAGAACTGGGTGTAACGCCGGCCTTCCTTTGCCATCTTGTCCAGGTTTGGGGTCTGTATGCTGGTTTGCCCGTAGGGGCCGATATCACCGTAACCCAGGTCATCGGCCAGTATGAACACGATGTTCGGTTGGGAAGTCGCGCGCTCTTTCACCTCCTCCTGCACAACAGTACGGCACGAGGACAGGAACAACACGAAAAGGAAGCAGAGGCTGCTGGCGGAAAATCTCATCAGGTAAGGGTTCAAACAAAGTATAATCAAGGCTCATGCAACAAGGAACAGCCACTAGCGGCTTATGTCCTGTAGCTCAGTCCTGAATGTAGCCAATCCCACAGAAAGATTAAAACCAGGGAGCAACACAAACGATTGCGTAACATTAGTCGCAGCCGCTCTGCCTCGATTTTCTTAATTTCAAGAAGCCAAGTGCCTGTGCGCCGGTCTCCTGACCAACCTTGGCTGTGTTTTAAGGAAGTACCTGATCCGTCATACCATTTATAAGTTCTCACACCCTTACATCATGCGTAAACTTTATGCGTTCCTAATCGCCCTTCTCTTTGCCACACCGGCCTTTGCCCAACAACTGCCCCCGGAGCTGCTCACGCCCCAGGTGGTGGAGCTGAACCGCATGCCGATGCGGGCAGTGTCTTTTGCGTACGAGAGCCGGGAGCTGGCAGAGCAACGGGAAAAAGAGAAGTCGCAGTACTTTTTGTCCCTGAACGGCACCTGGAAATTTAACTGGGTAAAAGACCCCCGAAAGCGCCCTACGGATTTTTACAAGCCCGACTTCAACGACGCGGGCTGGGATAACTTTAAAGTACCTGCCAACTGGGAAGTGAACGGGTACGGGCTGCCCATTTATGTGAACCAGCCAACCGAGTTTGCCGGCCACGCCAAGCGCGGAGGCAAGCTTGCCCCGCCTCATGACATCCCGGAGGACAACAACCCGGTGGGTTCTTACCGCCGGAAGTTCACCCTGCCCGAAAGCTGGGACGGCCGCCAGGTGTTCATCCACCTGGGAGCAGTTAAGTCTGCTTTCTTTATCTGGGTGAACGGCGAGAAAGTAGGTTACAGCGAGGACAGCAAGCTGGCTGCCGAGTTCGACATTACCCCGTACGTGAAGAAGGGCGAGAACCTGGTGGCCCTGCAGGTATACCGCTGGAGCGACGCCAGCTACCTGGAGTCGCAGGACATGTGGCGCATTTCGGGCATTGAGCGCGAGGTATACCTGTACGCCACGCCGAAACTGGATATCCGCGACTTTAAGGTGATGGCCACGCTGGACGAAAGCTATACCAACGGCGTGTTCGACCTGACAGCCGAGATCAACAACTATAAAATTGACCAGAAAACCCTGCACAGCAAGGCAGATACTTTTGCCATTGAGATTGAGTTGGTGGATGCCGCCGGCAAAACTGTTTTCACCGACAAAGCACAGGACGTGCAGCGCGTGCTGGGCAACTACAAAAAGGAGGTGAAGTTCCGCAAGACCGTTCCGAACGTAAAAACCTGGTCGGCCGAAACGCCTTACCTCTACACCTTGTACATCACCCTGAAAGACAAAAACGGCAAGGTGCTGGAAGTGGTGCCGCAGCGCCTGGGCTTCCGCTCGGTGGAGATAAAGGACAAGAACTTTTTGGTGAACGGCAAGCGCGTGTTCCTCAAAGGCGTGAACCGCCATGAGCACAACCCCACCAAGGGCCATACCTTGAGCAAAGCCGACATGCGCAAGGATATGGAGATGATGAAGAAGCTCAACGTGAACGCCGTGCGCCACTCCCATTACCCGCCGGACCCGTATTGGCTGGAGCTCTGCGACGAATATGGCCTGTACGTGATAGAAGAAGCCAACATCGAATCGCATGCCATTGGCTACGACCTGCAGTATACGCTGGGCAACAACAAGGCCTGGCGCAATGCCCATTTTGAGCGTGTGGCCCGCATGTACGAGCGCAGCAAGAATTATACGTCAGTGGTTACCTGGTCTATGGGCAACGAGGCCGGCAACGGCGCCAATTTCTACGAGATCTACGACTGGCTGAAACAGAAAGACTTTCGCCCGGTGCAGTATGAGCGCGCCGAGTGGGATTATAACACGGATATCATCGTGCCGCAGTACCCGAGCCCGAACTGGCTGGCCCGTTACGCCAAAGGCAATCCGGACCGCCCGCTGATCATGAGCGAGTACGCCCATATCATGGGCAACAGCCTTGGCAATTTCCAGGAGTACTGGGACGTGATCGAGACGCAGCCTTACCTGCAGGGCGGCTTTATCTGGGAGTGGATAGACCAAGCCATTGATACGGTGAAGAACGGCAAGCGCATCATGGCCTACGGCGGCGACTTCCCGCTGGAGGGACCGGTGGACCA
This sequence comes from Pontibacter litorisediminis, assembly GCF_029360645.1. GTDB lineage: Bacteria > Bacteroidota > Bacteroidia > Cytophagales > Hymenobacteraceae > Pontibacter > Pontibacter litorisediminis. Next base: position 1,196,106 of record NZ_JARDUA010000001.1, read on the forward strand.
CAACATCAGCGACAACAACTTCAGCATTAAAGGTGTGGTGACGGCGCACCGTGGCCTAACCCCCATGGCCATTGAAGTAAAGAAAGTATACCAGCACATCAAAACAAAGTATACCGGCAACAACAACGTGGAGGTGAAAAACGGCTACTTCTTCCGCGACCTGGCTAATTACCAACTCAGCTGGGAGGTGTTGGAAAACGGCAAGGTGATCGAGAAAGGAGGCATCAAAGACCTGAATGTAGCCCCACAGCAAAGTATACCGGTGGCCCTGCCGCTAAAGAAACAGCAAAAACCGGGCAGGGAGTACTTCCTGAACGTGCGCTATACGTTGAAGGAGGCGGAGCCGTTCCTGGAAAAGGGCTATGAGATTGCCAACGAGCAGTTTGCCCTAAGCCCGGCCTTGCAGCCAATCACCGTGGCCACAGGCGGCAAAGGATCACTGAAAGTAAGCGAGAATAATGACAAGCTGGTGTTAACGGGCAAGGACTTTACCATAAGCTTCGACAAGAAGAGCGGCACGATGAGCGGCTATACGTTGAAGGGCGAAACGCTGCTCCAGCAAGGTCCCAAGCCAAGCTTCTACCGTGCCCCTACTGACAACGACATCGGCGCCGGCTACAACAAATCGAAACGCATGTGGCGCGAAGCTTACGACAACGGCAAACTAACTAACGCCAAGTATAACCAGACGGACAACGGCTATGAGGTGATGTTTGAGAAGGAGCTGGTAAACGGCGACGCCACGACCTCACAGGTCTTCACTGTTTACAACGATGGCACCGTGAAAGTGGAGAACCGCATCAAGCCGCTGAAAGGCGACCACAAAGTGCTGCTGCGCGTAGGCAACGAACTGCAACTCAACAAGCAGCTGGAGCACATTGAGTACTACGGCCGCGGCCCGTGGGAGAATTACTGGGACCGTAAAACCGCTTCCTTTGTAGGACTCTACAAGCAGAAACTGGAGGAGCAGTACTTCCCGTACGCCCGCCCGCAGGAGAGCGGCAACAAGAGCGATGTGCGCTGGGTAAACCTGACCACCAGGAAAGGCAAAGGCCTGCGCTTTGAGTTTGCCGACAGCCTGCTCAACTTCGCCGCCTTGCCCTACACCCTGCAGGACCTGGATCCGGAGCAGGACAAGAAGCAGTACCACTCCGGCGAACTGGAGAAGCGCGACCGCATCTATATGCACGTAGACCTGCAGCAAACCGGCATGCAAGGCATGGACAGCTGGGGCAGCCAGCCGCTGGAGCAGTACCGCATTCCGTACCAGGAGCACCAGTACAGCTATTGGATCAAGCCGCTCCGGTAACCCAAACTGGCAAGTATAACAAAGGCCGAAGTAGAGCTCTACTTCGGCCTTTGTGTTTTAACTTAGTTTATACTACTTTCCGGCTACAGACTCTCCAGATTGATCTCCGGTGCCTTACCGGTAGCAGGTCGCTCGTACCAGCTGCGCATCGGCGTGTAGTCGCTGAAGAAGCCGCAGTTGCGCAGGTAAAAATCCTTACCCGACTGCCCGCCACCATAATCCATCCGGTACCCAACGCGGGCGGTATTGTCCGCCGTGAACTGCGCCTTACGGAGCTCGATCCAGTTGCCGTTCACGTCGCGCGCCCACTGGTTCGAGAAGAGCACTTTCCGCTCCACATCGCCGTACTCCGGGATAAAGTTCTCCAGGAAAGAATGCGTGCGTTTGAGGTAGGTGTTGGTTTTGGGGCGCCGGAAACTGGCAATCAATCGCCACTCATTTTTTTCGGGTGCAAAGAAATAGGCGGTATAGGTGCTATAGTCGTTTCCACTCGGCTTGCCCTGCAAAAGGAATTTATAGGTGGCGCCAGCTTTCCAGTTATACTTCAGGTAGCTCTGCCCGCCTGAGCCTTCGTTGCCAAACTCGCCGGTGTATACCCCATCTCCTTTTTTCAGGAGTTGTATCTTCTGGTCATCTGGTATGCTGCTTGGATCGTCGGTATGAAAAGGGCTCCAGACGGAGAACAGGATGCGCCGCTCTGTTTCAGAGTTCACCTGCATGCCGAAGTAGCCTTCCGCAAAGCCGTTGGCCATAAAGTAAGAGCCGATCACGTCGTTGCCCTCCGGCACCGTTACCTCGTTGTAAAACAACTCCACCTCCGTATTTTCCGGCAGCGGGTAATTGAGGTGCACTGACGGTCCGCGGCGGCCCCAGTAAAAGAAGTTGCCATCGTTGTTTTTCACATAGGCTGTTTGCGCATCTATCGCCTCGCCGGCCAGTTTTAAAGTGGTCACGTCGGCAAAGGTGCTCCCCTTTTTGGAGATCCCTTTGATGTTGAAGGCCACGTAGCCCGTATCGGCTACCTGCCACTCCCCTACGTAATGGTCCTGCAGCGTTCTGCCCTGCACAGTGATGGTTTTAGCCTTCCCCAGCGCCTCTACCTGTAGCTTGGTTTTGCCTTCGGGCACCCGCAGGTTCAGCCATACCTTTATGGAGCCTGGCTTTGCTATCCGGGCGTAAGCGGTAAAGTACACCTGCGGATCAGACCAATCGGCAATGCCCTCATCGCCTACCCTTCCACCTGCTTCTCCTTTGGTAGACTTCCAGGTATTCCCAGCCAGCGGCACGACAACCGCGTTAGCTGAAGCGGCAGCCGTATCCATTGGGGAGGATGGGTTGGATAAAGGAGCGTCATTTGCCTTGCAGGCCAGCAGCAGAAAGCTAATACAGGCCAGGCTGATTTTGTACATTGTATTGGGGTGCATACTTATACTTTGGCTAAAAATGATTCTTATAAAACAGGTGGACAAGCTCCCTTATACTTTGGGACCTCATCCACCTGCAGCATGTTCGTTATACTTGGGTCAATTACGGGTTCTGCTCCAGTTTCGGGTTCAGGATGATTTCCTGCTCGGGAATGAAGTACACCACCCGTGGGTGCGTGTAAGGAATCTCCTGCGTGTTAGAACCTGAAGGCAGGTGGGTGCCCGGGTAGTTACGCACCATGGTGCGCTTGTTGCGGAACACATCATACTTGCGCTGCGCCTCCCAGGCCAGCTCCAGGCGGCGCTCATCCAGCACCACATCCAGCACCGAGGTATAGCCCATCATGTTGGAAGCCGAGAACAGCGCGTCACCCGACAAGCCGGCCCTTCTGCGGATCAGGTTCACGTCCTCCAGCGCCGCCTCCTCGTTACCCAGCTTGGCGTTGGCCTCGGCCCGGTTGAGGTACATCTCGGCCAGGCGCAGGTACACCGGCGAGCTCAGCGTCACCACCCCCTCCTGGTAAGAATACTTGGTGACGTAGTATTTCTGATACCCGTTCCGGGTGGCCAGCACTGGCTTGCCATCCGGCCCCATTTTAACGGAGCCATCCGCATTCTTCTCATACACCGGCACAATAAACTCCCGCCGCTTGTCCTCCTCAAACTGATCAATCAGGTTGCGGTAGCTCTCGGAGGCATACATCTCACCATAGCCCATGCCATCGTTCAGGTACATGGAGCCAAGCGAGCCCCAGGTACGGTCGTCCTGCAGCGTGTGCTTGATGGCAAAAATGGTTTCCTTGTTGGTCTCGTTGGCGTACGTAAAGTAGTTCGGCAAATCAGCAGTGGGTAGCAAAGTATAGCGGCCGGAGTTGATTACCTTATCAGCATACTCTATGGCCTTCTCATTGTTCTCCATGTACAAGTATACCCTGGACAAAAGCGCCTGGGCTACCTCTTTGGAGGCAAAGCTGCTGCTCTTGGTGCTGCCCATCAGGCTGGCCGCCTTCTCCAGGTCTTTCACAACGAACTCGTACACTTCCTTCACGGTGCTGCGCGGCGGCAGGTCGTTGATGTCGGTGTTGTTGCGGATCATTATCCCCGGCGAGGCTCCTCCATCCTGCGCGTAGGGCCGGCCAAAGATGTTCACCAGATCGAAGTGCACCATGGCCCGCAAGAAGTAGTTTTCGCCCAGCACCTGGTCCAGCTCTTCCGACTGCCCCTCCTGCAGCTTTTCGATCACGACGTTGGTCCCGTAAATGGCCTGGTAGGCTTTGCGGAAGAAGTTGTCCGTGATGCTCATGGAGGTGAGGTGCTGGTAATTATAGGCGTAGAACAGCGGGTCGGTAGTGGTGCCGCTCAAGGCCACATTGTCGCTGGGGTACTCCACCAGCATATGGAAGTTGCGGGTATAGTAGGAGTCTTTGATGTAATTATAGTTCCCTATGGTAGCGGCTTTCAGCCCCTCCGGTGTATTGGTCGTCTGATCAATGGTGAGACCATCATATGGTTTAACGTCCAGGTCGTCGGAGCAACCTGCTAGTACGGCAGCACTAAGTATGGCTGGGTATAGGTATTTTCTGAATCTAAAGTTCATGGCTCAGTGGTTTTGGGTTAAAAGTCGAGGTTAACGCCGAACATAAGTTTCTTGCTGCCTGGGTAGCGGGTGGTAGAGTAACCGGAGGTCAGGTCTACTTCAGGGTCCATGCCGGAGAAGTCTGTCCAGGTCCAGAGGTTGTCGCCACTTACAAAGATGCGGATGTTCTCCGTCTTAAGCCGGCTGGTTACAGCTTCCGGCAGGTTGTAGGACAGCGTGACGTTGCGCAGGCGCAGGTAGCTGCCGTCTTCCAGGTAGCGTGACGAGGTTTTGTTCGAAGCTCTGTTACCGTTTAGCACCGCCCTTGGGTGAGTCGCCACATCGCCCTCCTTCTCCCATCGGCTCCAGCCGTCCTGCAGCACCATGCTGTTATAGGTGGGGTAAGCCCCATCGGCATCAAAAAGCTCGCGGTTGTAATTGTACACTTTGTTGCCGTACACAAAGTTCACAAAAGCGGATAGCGTAAAGTTTTTGTAGCCAAAGGTGTTGCGCATGCCGCCCGCAAACTTGGGCGTGGTGGTGCCGGTGTATACCCGGGTGGCGCTGTTGTAAGAGTTGGTTACCGTATCCTGCACAAAATTGCCGTCGGCGTCATACTCCTTCCGGAGCCAGAGCGGATCACCGGTGGCCGGGTCCACACCTTTCCACTCCCGCATAAACCAGGAGCCGATCGGCCTGCCCTCCTCAATGCGCTGGCTGCCCTGGTCAATGGGCTGCCCGTCATATAGCTCCAGTACCTCGTTGCGGTTAAAGGAGATGTTAAAGTCGGTTTCCCACACCAGGGCCCCTTGGAGGTTTTTGGTGCTCAGCTCTACATCAAGCCCTTGGTTCCTGACAGAGCCGATGTTCTGGGTTTGCCAGTAAAAACCGGTGGCCGAGGAAAGCGGCACCTGCTGCAGGATCCCTTTGTTGGTTCTGTTATAGAAATCCAGCGCCAGGTTTACCCTGTCAAACAGGCCAACCTCCAATCCAATATCAAACGTATGAGCTTTCTCCCAGGTCAGGTCCGGGTTCACGAGGCGGCGCGGGAATCCGCCCGGCTGATCGGCGTACTGCACGTTAAACTGGTACAGGTCCAGCGCCTCAAAATCACCAATATTGGCGTTACCGGTGGTACCGTAGCTGCTCCTTAGTTTCAGGAGGTTTACAGTAGACGTCAGCCCCTGAAAAAAGTCCTCGCCGGAAATGGCCCAGGCAGCACCCACAGAGTAGAAATCACCAAAGCGCTTGTCACGCCCAAAGCGCGAGGAGCCGTCACGCCGGTAGGAAACAGTGGCAAAGTAACGGCTATCAAAGTCGTAGTCCACATTCAGGAACCCTGACATGAACTTGCTTTCGGATTTATACCCGCCAATGTTCACCGGTTTGGCAATCGCATCGAGTACTTCCAGCCCCGGGAAGATGCCTTGCCCGGAGGCGCTCATGCCATCGTTGAAGTTTCGTTGATACTCAGCGCCTAAAATACCGCGCAGGTTATGGGAGCCGAACTGCCGGTTGGCCGTGAGCAGGTTGGATGTCAGAAAACTGTTACTATAGCCGTACGAGTTACTCAAGGAGCCGTTCGACGCCTTTCCGCCTGGGGTGCGCGAGTCGTTATTGGATTCTGCGCGAGAGTTGCTGGTACTGTAGCGGTTGGTGGTGGAGAAGGCGAGCCAGTCAGTCATTCTATACTCAAGTTTCAGGTCGCCGTCCAGCATTTGCCCTCTGCTCCGGTTGTAGTTGTATTGGCTGGTAAAAAGGAAATTGCTCCTGTCGCGGCCATACCATCCTACCGTGTTGGCATCCACGTACCTGATCGTTCCGTCCTCGTTATAGGGATTATCCCAGGGCATGTTGATAAAGGACTGGTAAATGGCACCCGAAGGATCGTTTTCGCGGTTGTTGAACTGTGCGTTTACACGCGCGGTAATAGTAAACCTGTCGTTGATGTCGTGGTCTATGTTGGCTCTGAAGTTGGTCTGCTCAAAGTTCGTGTTTACCACCGTTCCCTCCTCCTGAAAGTAGTTGCCGCTGATATAGAACCTTGTTTTCTCAGATCCCCCGGAAACAGACAACTGATGGTTGTTTGTGATGCCTGTACGGAAGGCTTCCTCCAGCCAGTCCGTATTTCCTGGCTGGCCGGGCAGCACACCGCTTGCGTAATCAGAGTATGTCAGCGGAAAGTTCTTGGAGGCCAGGTACGCGTTGATCTCTGCCTCAGATGGGTTGGGGTTTGTTCGGTTTAAAGTGGCGATGTGGCTGTTGCGCTTGCCGGTGTAGTCGTTCTGGTACATTCTGCTCGTATAGTCGAAAAGCTGCTGACCGTTCATTACCTCAAAATTACCGGTCGTGCGTCTGCTCACCCCTGTGGTACCGTTGTAGGATACCCGGGTCTTCCCTGCCTTGCCGCGCTTGGTCGTGATCACAATCACACCGTTAGCCGCCCGGGAGCCATACAGGCCCGTAGCAGCTGCGTCTTTCAACACCGTTATACTTTCAATGTCAGTTGGGTTAGCCGTGCCGCCAATCACCCCGTCTACTACATACAAGGGGTCGGCGCTGGCCGAGATAGAGCCTGTGCCCCGGATGCGGACTCTGGGAGCCTCTCCCGGTTGTCCGCTGCCACTGGACACGGTTACACCAGAGGCTTTCCCCTGCAACATCGTGGCGGTGTTGTTGGTAGTCACGTCGCGCAGCTCGTTGCCGCTCACCACCGATACAGAACTCACCAGCTCCGACTGCGATTTGCTCGAGTACCCTACCACCACTACCTCTTCCAGGCTTTTGGCATCTGTTTTCATGGTCAGGTTGATGGCAGTCTGGCTACCGACCTTTATTTCTTGCGGCTCATACCCAATGTAGGAGAACACCAGCACATCAGTGGGGGCGGCAGCTATCGTGTAGGAGCCATCTGCACCGGTAGCGGTACCGCTGGTGCTGTTCTTCACCACCACCGTCACTCCTATAAGTGGCTGGCTCTTCTCATCCACTACCCTACCGCGCACTTCGCTGCGGCTTTGGCCATAGCCAACACTGACAGCAAGAAGAAAATACAGGATGCCTGTAAAAAGAGGCAGCATCTGCATAGGCTTTGTGTGCTTCTTCTTCAGTAGAAGGAGCACAGCATCAGGGTTAGCTCCTCCCGTTCTGTAATCTTTTTTCATACTTATTTTCGTTTAGTTGAGAATAAAAGTCTAGGCAAAGTGTAAGGTGTGCTCGAGTACTCACTCATTAAGGTAAGATAAATCCTAAATTCCGCCATAGGAAAATGCCCTAAAATAGAACACAAACGTTTGCCTTACCCTTGATTTCAGCTTCCCGTAAGTTTAATGTGTGAACATCGCAGACACTGGTTGCCCCAGGCTTGGGAGTGCGGACGGTTCGACAGGGGTTTCTCCGCCCGGAGGCGCCCCTTGGGAAGAGCAAAAGGCGGAAAAGCCTATGCATGAGAGGAGAATCTGGACAACAAGACCAATTACGCCCGGCTTCAAGGGCTATTTGCATCCAATTGGCTTCACCCAATACAGCAGTCCAGCCTTTAGCAGCACAAAGGCTTCTATTTTATACCCTCGATGGAGCCGGTTAGCAGGAGCCGCAGGCAAACGGTTGCGATGAGAAATCCGCGCTATGCCTATAGGCTGCTGATCTGAACTACAGACAGCACAGAACCTTTTAAAGGGGCAAATTCTATTATTCCGCTAAGCGTGTTCGATTACTTTATACTTGCTTGGCCCATGAGGCTTTCGTACCTTACTCACATGAAATACCCCCATTACATTAGGCTGCTTGCCACAGGCGTCCTGCTCTCCTCTTGCACACAGCAAGCGGATGAGCCACGGACTACAGCTGCGGCCAGCTCTGCCGCCACGGATTCAATCCCCTCCTGCTGCGTAGCTACTGTCCCCTCCCGCTTCGCTGCTGCCCCAGATACAACGGAGGCCGCAGCACGACCAGCAGAAGGGCGGCAGCACGAGGGAATGGTGTGGGTAGAGGGCGGCACGTTCCTAATGGGCGCTGACAATGACCAGGCCCGCCCGGATGAGTACCCCAAGCACAAAGTCTCCGTGGATGGCTTTTGGATGGATGCCGCCGAAGTAACGAATGCGGCATTTGCCCGCTTTGTGGAGGCCACAGGTTATGTAACCGTTGCGGAGCGGAAACCTGATTGGGAAGAGCTGAAAAAGCAGCTGCCGCCAGGCACGCCCAAACCAGACGAAAGCCTGCTTGTGCCGGCATCGCTGGTGTTTGTGCCACCCCAGGGGCAGGTAGACCTAAACAACTTCGCCAGCTGGTGGACCTGGAAAGAGGGTGCCAACTGGAGGCAGCCCCATGGCCCCGGCAGTAGTATAAAAGGGCGCGTGGATCATCCCGTCGTGCATATATCGTGGCATGATGCGCAGGCTTATGCCAAGTGGGCGGGCAAACGGCTCCCCACGGAGGCTGAGTGGGAATGGGCCGCGCGCGGAGGCAAGCAAGGGAACATTTATCCCTGGGGCAACGAGCCCATCAACTCCGGCAAGCCAAAGGCCAATACCTGGAACGGCAGCTTCCCCACAAATAACACGCGGCAGGACGGCTATTACCACACAGCCCCTGTTAAAGCCTTTGCGCCAAATGGCTACGGCCTGTACGGCATGGCGGGCAACGTGTGGGAGTGGTGCGCAGATTATTACCACAGCAACTACTACAGCACTGTGCACACGGCAGAAGGGGTGCGTAACCCATCCGGCCCGGCAGACAGCCATGACCCGGACGAGCCTTATGCCAAGAAACGGGTGATCAGGGGCGGGTCATTTCTGTGCAACGACAGCTATTGCTCCGGCTTTCGGGTGGCGGCCCGCATGAAGAGCACCGAGGACAGCGGCATGGAGCACGTCGGGTTCCGTTGCGTGCAGGACAGGTAAGCGAAAAGGCCCCTGCTGTTGCAGGGGCCTTCATTCACCTAATTAACCTATCAATAAATTACTCTTCTTTACTATACAAAGATAGAATATGTTAACGAACACACAAATATTAAACGATATTTATTCTTAGTGGAAGCCTGCCTTTGGCTTCAAACTTTTTTTCAGTATTACCTTTAGTGCCACCCATACGTTAGCCTCATGTCCGGAAAACCAGTTACGATCAAGGAAATCGCCAAGATACTTCATGTGTCCACCTCCACTGTGTCCAGGGCCCTGCATGACCACCCCAGCATAGGGGCAGCCACCAGCCTGAGGATAAAACAGTTGGCCAAAGAGCTTAACTATGAACGTAACCAGACGGCCGTGCACTTCCAGCAAGGAAAAACCTACACCCTTGGGGTTATCCTGCCGGAGTTATCAGAAGCCTTCTTCTCCTCTGCCATCAGCGCCATAGAGGATACCGCCTACAAGCGTAATTACACTGTGCTGCTCGCTCAGTCGCATGACGACGCAGAGAAAGAGAAACGGTTGGTAGAAAAGATGAAGAGCCATCGGGTTGACGGCTTGCTCGTTTCGGTTGCCAAAACCACCTCTTCCTTCGAGCACTTCAGCAGCCTGAGCCAGTACAACATTCCTGTTGTATTCTTCGATCGCATTCCGCCCTTAAATGGCATACACTCTGTAGCCTGCAACATGATCACCGGAACAGTAGAGGCTGTCACCTACCTCTTAAAGAAGGGGCACCGCGCCATCGGCATGATCAACGGGCCCGATACCCTTTATGCCAGCACTGAGAGGCGGGAAGGCTACATTCAGGCCATGCAAAAGAACCGGCTCAAGTTCGACCCCTCCCTGATTGTGGGCTGCGACCTAACCGAGGAAGGAGCAACAGCTGCCTTTGAGAAGCTTTTGGCCAACAAGCGGAAGATAACCGCGGTGGTTACCTTTAACGATTACGTGTGGCTTCATGCGCAGAAACACGCCCGGACACTGGGCCTGCAGGTAAACGAAGACCTGGAGTTCGTGAGTTATGCCAACCTCCCCATGATCGCCTACATGAACCACGCCCCCCTTGCCTCTGTAGAGCAGTTCCCATACCAGCAGGGCCAGAAAGCCACTGAAATTCTGCTGGACCTCCTCTGCTCTAAAGAAGAGCCGCAACACCGGCAACAGGCGTTTTACAAAGTAACAGTAGAGTCTCAGCTCGTAGAGAGCCACAAACTGTAGGAGGCCTGAGCACGCTCCTTCCAAAGCCCAATTCTGCCTATACTCGCTGCGTGTTCGTATACATAATACACATTTTTCTTGTTTTGTAGGAGTTGGCTCTTTACATTTATACGCTGCGTCTCTCTTCTGGCCAGTTGTGAGGCCTGCCACCACACTTCTATATAAGGAGAGCGCCGGAGCGGGCTTGCTGGAGAAACCCGGTGAGCGCTACCTGCAGCCTTTAGATCAGGGTGCACCAATTACTACAAGCAGCCCCGAGGCTGCTTCACTGATGTCATTACGGGAGCTCCCCATAGATTAACATTGACCTAACCTTTACCACATGCATAAAAGCCCAACTTTACTCATTCTGGCAGCGGGTATGGCAACACGGTATGGCAGCCTGAAGCAGTTAGATGCCTTCGGCCCTAACGGCGAGACCATCATCGACTACTCCATTCACGATGCGGTGAGAGCAGGATTCGGCAAAGTTGTATTCGTTCTCCGAAAGTCCATTGAAGAGGAGTTCAAGGCTGTGATGCAGCACAGGCTGCCGGCACAGGTGACAGCGGAATACGTGACGCAGGAACTAGACATGCTGCCAACGGGCTACCAGGTACCTTCAGGCCGCACCAAGCCCTGGGGAACGGGGCATGCCGTGTGGGTGGCATCAGCCAAGCTTCAGGAGCCCTTTGCGGTTATAAACGCTGACGACTTTTACGGATACGAATCTTTTAAACTGGCGGCAGACTTCCTGAACAACAGCAAAGATGAAATGGAGTATGGCCTCATCGGCTTTAAGCTCGCCAACACTTTGTCAGACCACGGCAGCGTGTCGCGGGGAGTTTGCACTTTTGGCCCGGATCATACTTTATCCGCGCTTACAGAGCTCACCAAGATCATCCGCACAGACAACGGTCGTATACTGGTGCAGGACGAGGACGCCGCGCAGAACGAGTTGAAGGGAGACGAGATCGTTTCGATGAACCTGATGGCATTCAAGCCCTCTGTCTTCCCCCACTTTGAAAAGTACCTGAAAGTTTTCCTCGAGGAAAAGGGAAATGAGCCGAAAGCAGAGTTTTACCTTCCCTCAGTGGTAAACGCCATGCTGGCCACCGGAGCCGCGCGGGTGCAGGTTATCGCTACCCCAGAGAAATGGTTTGGCGTAACCTACCCTGAGGACAAACACAGCACCACACAGCAGTTACTCGCCCTCTTGGAGGCAGGCATATACCCAAACAGCCTGTGGGAGGAGCTCGGCCGCTCAACGCCCAATAACACAGACGCTCAGGCAGAAGCCCGGCTGCGGGAGGTACTGGCGCAATTTGACTTGAAGGGAAGTATAGCCAGCGTACAGCCGTATGGCTCCGGCCACATACACGACACCTACGCCGTTAAGAACGGGGATGACAGCTGCCCCGACTACCTGCTGCAGCGCATTAACCACAACGTTTTTAAGAACGTGCCGCTGCTGATGGAGAACATTGACCTGGTGACGCAGCACCTGCGCCAGAAGCTACAGCACATACCCGGTGCCCGACCTGACGAGGAAGTGCTTACCCTGGTGCCCACCCAAAGCAAGCAAAGCTATCACCAGGACCAGGATGGCAATTACTGGCGGGTATACTTGTTGTTGGACGGCACCCGCAGCTACGATATTGTGGAGACCCCGCAGCAGGCATTCGAGGGAGGCAAGGCCTTCGGTAAGTTTATGTCCCTGCTGGCAGACCTGGACACCAACCAACTGCACGAGTCTATCCCTGATTTCCATAACATAGAAAACCGCCTGCGACTGCTGGCCGAGGCTGTAAGCCGAAACCCTTTGGATAGGGTGGCACAGGTGCGAGAAGAGTTGGATTTCGTGCACAAGCGGGCCCAGGACATGAGCACCATCTGCCAGTTGGGCCGCAAGGGCAAGCTACCACTCCGCACGACCCACAACGACACCAAGTTCAACAACGTGCTGCTGGATAAGGATGACAAGGCCCTCTGTGTGATTGATCTGGACACGGTGATGCCGGGCTACGTGGCTTACGACTTTGGCGATGCCATCCGCACCACTGTGAACAAGGCCGCCGAGGATGAGCCGGACCTTAGCAAGATCAACGCTGACCTGGACCTGTTCAGGGCCTTTACCGAAGGCTTCCTGCAGGAAACCAGTGCTTTCCTTACCGAGGAGGAAGTAAACTCTCTGGAGCCTGGGGCAAGGCTCCTCCCTTACATTATGGGCGTGCGCTTCCTCACAGATTATATTGATGGCGACCACTACTATAAGATCCACTTCCCGGAGCACAACCTGCAACGGGCACGCGCTCAGTTCCGGCTGGTAGAAGTACTGGAGGAGAAGACACCGCTGCTGCAACGCATGATACAGGAAATGGCACTGGCCTTTAAAGCTGCCGCAACAGTGCCACACAAATAGAGAAAAATGAAGCAACTGACAGTTCCGCACCTGCCCGAGCTGCACCGGGAAAGCCCGCTTTCCTTCGTTTCAGAGAGGCTTGACCAGCTCCCGGCACAGCGAATTGATGTGGCCCCATGGGCAGATGGCGGCAAGCCCGCTGAGGCAACCTTTACCATTGCCCACCATGCAGACTGCCTCTACCTGAAGTATAAAGTGGCGGAAGAAACTGTGCTGGCAAGGTACCGAAGTATAAACGACCCGGTTTACAGGGACAGCTGCGTGGAGTTCTTCGTCTGCTTCGCCAATGACAGCGCCTACTATAACATTGAGGCAAACTGCCTGGGCACCTGCCTGGTGGGCTATGGCCCGGACAGGCATAACAGGAAACAGCTTCCGGCCGCCCTGATCTCCGGCATCGAGCATCACGCTCACCTGAGGGTATTGAACAACGGGCACACCGGAAAGAGCTGGGAGCTGACGCTAAGGATCCCGGCCGCCCTGTTCGAGGCGCAGAGTTTTGCATCGTTTGAGGGGCTACAGGCCCGGGGCAACTTTTATAAGTGTGGCGATGACCTACCGGAGCCACACTACCTGGCCTGGAACCCGATAGAGGCGCCGGAACCGGATTTTCATAGGCCGGAGCACTTTGGCAGTATTGTATTTGCTTAAGCATCACTTTATAAAAAACATCAGCTAAACATCTAACCTTTATCACCATGAGTAGCAACCGTAGAGAATTCCTGAAGCTTTCCGGACTGGCTGGCATCAGTATAGCCGGCACTGGCTTGCTGGGGGGCTGTGCCGCTGGCGCCGCTGAAGAGCAGTCGCAGTCTAACCTGGCGCAGATAGCGCAGCAGGCGAAGCGCAAGCACACCCAACACTTTAACATGAGCGGCTACAGTGCTCCCAAGCTCGACAAGGTGCGCATCGGCTTTGTGGGCCTGGGCATGAGAGGGCCGGGTGCCGTTTACCGCATGAGCAACATAGAGGGCGTTGAAATCAAGGCACTCTGCGACCTGCTGCCGGAGCGGGCAGAGAAAGTGAAGCAACAGCTGCAGGAAAGAACAGGATCGGCACATAACCCTACCCTGTACTCTGGCAAAGAGGACTCCTGGAAACAGATGATGGAAAGAGATGACTTAGACCTGATTTACATTACCACCCCCTGGCACCTGCATACCCCACAGGCAGTTTATGCCATGGAGCACGGCAAGCACGCCGCCGTAGAGGTGCCTGCCGCCACCACCATGGAGGAGTGCTGGCAACTTGTGGAGACATCGGAGCGCACCAAAAAGCACTGCATGATGCTGGAGAACTGTTGCTACGATTTCTTCGAAATCCTGACGCTGAACATGGCCCGCCAAGGCTTCTTCGGGGAGATCATACACGGGGAGGGCGCCTATATCCATCAGCTGCTGGACCTCAATTTCGACAAAGAAGGCTATCAGGGCATGTGGCGCCTGAAGGAGAACATGACCCGCAACGGCAGCCTCTATCCTACCCACGGCCTGGGCCCGATTTGCCAGGTGATGAACATCAACCGCGGCGACGTGATGGACTACCTGACGTCTGTGTCGAGCGACGACTTTATGATGTATGAAGAGGCCCAGAAACGTGCCGAAGGTGATGGTTTCTATAAAGAGTTTGTGCAGGATACTTACCGTGGTAACATGAACACCACCACGATCCGCACCAAGAAGGGCCGCACCATCATGATCCAGCACGACGTAACCTCGCCCCGCCCCTACTCCAGAATCCACCTGGTAAGCGGCACCAAGGGCATTGCCCGTAAGTGGCCGGAGCAGAAAATCGCCACAGGCCACAGCTGGCTAAAACCTGAGGAGGTGAAGGCGCTCGAGGAGCAGTATACTCCTGAGATTGTTCGGAGAATCGGGGAGATGGCCAAGAAGATTGGCGGCCACGGCGGCATGGACTTTATGATGGACTGGCGCCTGATTGACTGCCTGCGCAACGGCCTGCCGCTAGACCAGGATGTGTACGACGCAGCCTCCTGGACGTCTGTGGGCCTGCTGAGCGAGTGGTCGGTGGCTAACCGCTCCAACTCAATCGACGTGCCCGACTTCACGGGTGGAGCCTGGAAAAACAACGCCCCGGTTGACCTTTCACTTGCCGGCGGCGGTACCACCAACGTGATCGTTAAATCCTGACAGGAACAGCCTTTGCTTTAGCCATACCCCGGTCCGTAAGGCCGGGGTATTTTTTTGATAACCAGGCACATGCCGCGCCTCATACTTCGGAACCACACTTTTTACCGGCCACGTTGTCACTTAAACCGAACATTCTTGTAACTTTATATGTGCCTAGAGGGTGCTGCAGAAGGTTTTGCAGCCTACGGAAAGCCCCTGCCGAGAGGCAATACCTTGCACCAGAGATCCGGCTGGGGTATCCCACAGTCTGTCCGCAAGAGTATTTCACACGTTAAACGCTAATCAAAACTTGAACAAGGTTGTTAGGATAAAGGATATCGCCGAGAAGGCAAACGTATCGACGGGAACAGTGGACCGTGTGCTTCATAACCGCGGAAGGGTGGCTGAAGAAGTGCGCCAGCGGGTGCTTCAAATAGCCGAGGAACTTAACTATAAGCCCAACTTTCTGGCCCGTGCCCTGGTTACCAACAAAACTTACCAGATAGCCGCCCTGATACCCGATCCTGCTTACGACCGGTATTGGCTGGCCCCTAAAGCCGGGATTGAAAAAGCGGAAGAGGAACTGCAGCAGTATGGCCTGCGGGTAACGCAATACTGCTTCGATCCCTTTAAGGCAGAGTCTTTTGTAAAGGAAGCCGACAAGATAGCCTCCAAGCCTTTTGATGGCATACTGGTGGCCCCGGTGTTTTACCGCCAGTCCCTCTCCTACTTCAGCAAGTGGAAGCGCCAGGGTATTCCGTTTGTGCTTTTCAACACGCACATCCCGAACTACGAGCCGCTCATGTACATCGGGCAAGACTCTTACCAGAGTGGCTTTCTGGCGGCCAAGCTGCTACACTATGGCAATAAGGAGAAGGGCACTTTTGTAGTGGCGCACATTGAGGAAGACGTGGCCAACTCCTCCCACCTGATCAGCAAAGAACAAGGCTTTGTGGATTACTTTGTGACGCAGGGGCTGGAGGAGATGTACAAGGTCGTGCAGATAGACGTGCAGGGCGGGGGCAAGCAAAGCGTGGCACAGCAGTTAGACAAGCTTTTCAAAGATAACCGCGACACCCGAGGGGTGTTCGTAACAAACTCCAAGGCCTACGTTATGGCTGACTACCTGACCCAGAGAAAGCTGCATCAGGTGCACCTGGTTGGCTACGACCTGATCGAGGAGAACCTGGCCCACCTGAACACCAACCAAGTCAATTTCCTGATCAACCAGAACCCGAAAGGTCAGGGATATTGGGGAATTCAGGGCCTAGCCGACCACCTGATCTTCAAGAAGAAGAACAACCCCATCAAATACCTCCCACTGGACATCATCACGAAAGAGAACCTGCATTACTACATAGAGGCAGATCTCTAAGGAAGTTGTTTATTCAGGTAGCACCCTGTGCTCCACAGCACCATTCTAGGGGTTATTGGCCAGTTATTGACAGAGGCCTGCGTAGGAACGTGCTCCCACGCAGGCCTCTGTCTTTTTTAGTTCCTTACAGATTCCCCTTGTTCATCTCGCGCACGGCGTGGTCTACGGCGCGGGCCGTCAGGGCCATGTAGGTGAGCGATGGGTTCTGGGTAGAGGTAGAGGTCATGCAGGCCCCGTCGGTGACGAACACGTTCTGGCAGGCGTGCAGCTGGTTATACTTGTTCAGCAGCGAGGTCTTCGGGTCGTGCCCCATGCGCACGCCGCCCATCTCGTGTATGTCGAGCCCCGGCGCTTGCTTTGAGTCGACGGTACGGATGTTGGTGAAACCAGCCTTGGTGAACATCTCCTCCATCTGCGCAAGGTAATCCTTGATCATCTTCTCGTCGTTATCGTCGTAGCCAATGTTGATGCTGAGCAGCGGCATGCCCCAAGCGTCCTTCTGGTCCTTGCTCAGGCTCACGTAGTTCTCCTCCTTCGGAATCGTCTCCCCCATCATGTGCGAGCCTACTTTCCAGTTGCCCCACTCGGGATTCAGTAGTTGCTGCTTCAGGTCCTCCCCGAAGCCGGAGCGGTCCTCTGTCTGGTAGCGGCGCGCCCCGAAGCCGGCGGCATACCCCCGGAGGAAATCCGTCTCCTGCTTGTGCAGGTTTCTGAAGCGCGGGATGTAGCCGCCATCGGACGGGTTGCGCCCTGCTGTGGCATACTGCAGCAGCCCATCGTACTCGGCCGTTACCCTGGCCCGGTAGTTATGGAAGGCCACGTACTTGCCCAGCAGCCCGCTGTCGTTGCCCAGCCCGTTGGGGAAGCGCGCGGAAGTGGAGTTGAGCAGGATGTGGTTGGTGTGCAGCGCCGAGGCGTTCACGAAGATGATGCGGGCATAGTACTCGGTCACCTCCTTGGTGTTGGCGTCCACCACGCGCACGCCGGTGGCCTTGCCGGCCTTTTCGTCATAGATTACCGACTCTACCACCGAGAAAGGCCTGAGCGTGAGGTTGCCCGTGCGCTCGGCCCAGGGTAAAGTGGAGGAGTTACTGCTAAAGTAGCCGCCGAAAGGGCAGCCGCGCTGGCAGAGGGTGCGGTTCTGGCACTGCGCCCGGCCCTGGTCGAAGTGAATTTGGTTCGGCTTGGACAGGTGCGCGCAGCGGGCGCTGATCACGTGGCGGTTGCCGTAGTGGCTTTTGAGCTGCTGGCGGAAGTAGTCTTCTACGCTGTTGAGCGGGTAAGGGGGCAGGAATTCGCCATCCGGCAGCTCGGCCAGGCCATCGCGGTTGCCCGAGATGCCGGCGAACTTCTCCACGTGGCTGTACCAGTGCGCCAGGTCCTTGTAACGGATGGGCCAGTCCACGGCAAAGCCATCGCGCGCGGGGCCCTCGAAGTCCAGGTCGCTCCAGCGCTGGGTCTGCCTTGCCCACAAAAGCGACTTGCCACCCACCTGGTAGCCGCGGATCCAGTCAAAGGGCTTTTCCTGCACGTAGGGGTGCTCGGAGTCCTTGACAAAGAAGTGCATGGCGTCCTCGCGGAAAGCGTAGCAGCGGCTCACCACCGGCTCCTTCTCTTGTATCTCACGGGGCACCTGCCCGCGGTGCTCGAACTCGTAAGGCATCTTGTTGGTGGTGGGGTAGTCGCGGTTGTGCTTCACGTCGCGGCCCCGCTCCAGCACCAAGGTCTTCAGGCCTTTTTCGGTCAGTTCCTTGGCTGCCCAGCCCCCGCTTATGCCCGAGCCGATCACAATTGCGTCGAAGGTGCGCTGCTTGGCGCTGTCTATGTTGAGGTTTGCCATTAGCTTATTTGTGCTTCTGCTGTTACAGGATAGTAGGCCTCATAGCGGCCCGGCACCAGTTCGTACACCCGCAGGGTAGTCATCACCAGTTGGGAGTTCAGGTAGCCCTTGATGGTCTCGTTCTTAAGGATGCGGTAGAAGGTGAGCACCTCCTCCGGCGCCTCCCCGCCGTTAATGGTCGCGATCACCGCTCGCCGTTGCTCGGGGCTGCATTTGGTAAACCGCTTTCCCGCCTGCGCCTTGGTCAGCTCCGCGAAGGCGTCCATGCCGGCCATAAAAGCCTGCTGCTCCTCAGCCCCGTAGCAGTCGTCAAGCATCTTGAGCGTGAACAGGTGCAAGCCCATGTCCTTGGCCCCAGGGGTGTCAGTGGCCGGGAGGATCGTCTCGACCACCTCGGCCAAAAGCTCCTCCTGCCCGGCCGACACATCCAGGTGCCGCAGGGGGATAGAAGCTTTGCCCTCCTCCAAAACGCAGGAGGGCAGCACCGCCGCGCCCCCCGCAAAAATCAGCAAGCCCTTTACTACAGATCGCCTGTCCATACTTTCCAGCTCTTAGTTATAGTTTCGTGTTACCTTAGGATACTATCGGAAACAATCCTCGACGCTCTTTTGTCCCGGATGTTGTGGCCCACGTCCATCTTTTCATTCAAGTATACAAATACTCAGTAATAACTACAACTCTTGGATACAACTACCTTATGCTACAGCGCCCTATCCAAATGTACATAGCCGCCATCTACGTGGATCAGCTGACCGGTGGTATGGCTGGATTTTGGGGAGAGCAGAAAGGCCACAGTATTCGCGATCTCGGTAGTAGTGGTCATGCGCTGCTCCAGCGGGATCTTCTGTGTGATAGATTTCAGCTTCTCTTCCGGCTTGTCAAACGTGCTGATCCAGGAGGCATAGAGCGGGGTCCAGGCCTCAGCCACGATCACGGCGTTCACCCTTATGCTGTAAGGCAGGAGCTCCACCGCCCACTCACGGGTAAGGGCATTGCGCCCGCCGTTGGAGGCGGCGTAGGCTGAGGTGCCCCCCTGGCCTGTTTCGGCGGTTTTGGAACCGATGTTTACGATCGCACCTTTCGATTCTTTCAGCGCCGGCAGGGCGTGATGCGCCATCAGGTAGTAGTGCACCACGTTCTTGTGGAGCGAAGCCATAAAAGCTTCGTAGCTGCCCTTCTCCAGCCCTACCCCATCGTTTACGCCAGCATTGTTCACCAGTCCATCAATGCGGCCATACTTTTGCAGCACGGCCTGCACGGCCTGCGCACAGGCCTCGGGTTCTGTCAACTCGGCCACCACCTCAAAGGCACGTCCTCCAGCGGCCTCTACCTCTGCCACCGTTTTCCGGTTATCTTCCTGGCTTCTGCCAACAATAACCGGAATTGCCCCTTCACCGGCCAGCACTTTTACAATGCCCTCGCCAATGCCTTTGGCTCCGCCTGTTACGATGATAACTTTATCTTTGAGTTCTAAATCCATACTTAGCTTAGGTTGTAAAACGTAGTGGCGTTGCCGCCGAAAATGGCCGACTGCTCCTCTTTGGAGAAAGTCGAGAAGTACTCCTCCACAATGCCCAGCGTGTCCGCATAGCTTGCTGCCACCAGGCACACCGGCCAGTCGGAGCCGAAGAGCAGGCGGCTCGTGCCGAAGGTCTCTACAATGGTGTCGAGGTATGGGCGGAAATCTTCCTTTTTCCAGTGCTGCCAATCAGCCTCGGTCACCATACCCGATACTTTGCAGCACACGTTTTCATACTTGGCAAAAGCCTTCATACTTTGCCGCCACGCATCTATACTTTGGTTTCGGATGTCGGGCTTGGCCAGGTGATCGATCACAAAAGGTTGATTGGGGAAGGCAGCTACGAACTCTCTGCTGTAATCAAGCTGGTTGGGGTAAATGAGCACGTCGTACGTATAGCCATGCTTTGCCAGCTTGCCCACGCCGCGCAGGAACTCCGGCCGCAGCATAATGGCCGGGTCCGGGTTGCCCTGCAGCACGTAGCGGAAGCCTTTCAGCTTCTCGAACTGCTTATAGTACGCCAGCTTCTCCTCCACGTCTTCGGCCAGGAAATCCACCCAACCGACAACGCCTTTCACAAAATCATACTTGGCAGCCTGCTCCAGCAGAAATACGTTCTCCTCCTCGGGCTGCGAAGACTGCACCAGCACACAGCCGTCGAAGCCATGCTGGTGCAGCAAGGGCTGCAAATCCTCTGGCATGAAGTCGCGCTGAATCACCGCCATCTCGTCGGTTATCCAGCTCTCGCGCCAGGGGTTATACTTCCAGAAGTGCTGGTGCGCGTCTATTTTAAGCATAGGCGCTCACAGTTTGCTTCGAGGAACCCAACCCGTCGATGCCCAGCTCTACCACGTCGCCCGCCTTCAGGTATACCTGCGGGTTCATGCCCAGGCCCACACCGGCTGGCGTGCCTGTGGTGATCATATCGCCTGGCAGCAGGGTCATGAACTGGCTCAGGTAAGAAACCAGGAAAGGAATCTTGAAGATAAGGTTGGCTGTGGTGCCGTCTTGCATCGTTTCGCCATTCACGGTCAGCCACAGGCGCAGGTTATTTATATCCTCCAGCTCATCCGGCGTGGCCAGGAACGGACCTACCGGCGCAAAGGTGTCGTTGCTTTTGCCTTTTACCCATTGCCCGCCGCGTTCCAGCTGGAAAGCACGCTCGCTGTAGTCGTTGTGCAGCGCGTAACCCGCCACATAGTCCAGCGCCTCTTCTTCCGACACATAGCTTGCTTTCTTGCCAATAATCACGGCCAGCTCCACTTCCCAGTCCAGCTTCTCGGAATTCCGAGGGATGATGACATTATCATTCGGGCCGCAAAGCGCAGAAGTCGCCTTAAAGAACACGATCGGCTCCTGCGGAATGGCAGCACCTGTTTCCTTGGCGTGGTCGGCGTAGTTCAACCCGATGCAGACGATCTTGGACGGACGGGCAATCGGCGAGCCCAGACGAACATCATCCGCCACTTGTGGCAGCTTTCCTTCGTTCTGCTGCACGTAGGCCTGCAGGCGCTCCAGCCCGTTGCGCTGGAAGAACTGCTCGTTGTAATCCTCGCCGAAGGCAGATACGTCGCACTTTACATCGTTTAGAATCACGCCGGCTTTCTCCTGGCCCGGCTCACCAAATCGGATTAATTTCATGGTAATCTTTTGTAAGTATACTTTGGCTCTCAGCTTGTACTGGAGCGGTTTATTTAGAATGTGATAATGGGAACCCACCCCTGCCCCTCCCAGGAGGGGAATTACCTACTCTTGCAAAACTCCCCTCTTGGGAGGGATTGGGGTGGGTTTTCGTTCTTGCAGATTTAATTATTCAGCCTGATAAAGCCACCGTCGATCGGGTAGTCGCAGCCGGTGATGAAGCTCGCCTCTTCGGAGCACAGGTAGAGGGCCAGTGCAGCTACTTCCTCCGGTTTGGCCATACGCCCGATAGGCTGCGTTTTGGAGAGTTTCTCGAACATCTCTTCTTCCTGCCCCGGGTAGTTCTTCGAGATAAAACCGTCTACGAAAGGCGTGTGCACGCGCGCCGGCGAAATGCTGTTGCAGCGGATGCCGGCACCTAAATAATCTTTGGCCACCGACATGGTCATGGCATGAATGGCGCCTTTGCTCATGGTATAGGCAAAGCGGTCAGGTATACCCACATGCGAGGCAATGGACGCCAGGTTCAGTATGGCTCCGCCACCGTTTGGCTTCATACTTTCCACAGCCGCCTGCAGGCAGTTATAGGCCCCTTTCACGTTTACTCGGTAAATGCGGTCGAGGTCTTCTTCAGTGGTGTTCTCCAGGTTGCCCACATGCGCGATACCCGCATTGTTGACCAGGATGTCCGCCCGGCCTATACTTTGGAAAACCGCTTTTACCTGGCTCTGATTGCTCACATCACACGTATGGCTGAAGGCTTTGCCGCCGTTGGCTTCAATTTCAGAGAGTGTTTGTGCAGCCGCTTCATGGCTTAACTCTATCACATGCACCTCAGCGCCCTGGCGGGCAAAAACAATGGAAATAGCCTTGCCGATGCCGCTTCCGCCACCAGTTACCACGGCTTTCTTTCCTGTTAACTCAAACATGGTTATTCGTTGTTAGTTGTTCGTTGTTGGTTGATAGTTATTGGATCTGGGGTGATGATTTATACTTAGCCCTAAGTGTCATTTAACTTTGAGAAAGTCAGCATTAAAGGGATACGCCACGCTTCCAAAAGATAAAGTCGTCCTGGCCCAGCTCCATGGCTTTAGTATCGTACGCACCGCTGGCCAGGCCGATGATGTACTCCAGCATTTCCTCCCCTAGTTGCTCAATCGTCTTCTCCCCGCTGATAACGGGGCCGGCATCAAGGTCGATGATGTCGGGCAGGCGGGTGGCGAGGCTGGTATTGCTGGATATCTTTACAACCGGAGAAACGGGATTGCCCGTAGGCGTGCCCAGGCCGGTCGTGAAAAGTTGGATATTACAGCCCGAGCCAGCCATAGCCGTGGTGCTTTCCACGTCGTTGCCCGGCGTACAAAGCAAGGTAAGGCCGCTGCGTCGCACGTACTGCCCATAGCCCAGCACATCGGCTACCGGAGAGGTACCGCCTTTCTTAGCCGCCCCCGCTGATTTAATGGCATCGGTGATCAGGCCGTCGCGGATATTGCCCGGCGAAGGATTCATATCGAAACCAGAGCCTACGGCCTCGGCACGGGCAGCATAGTCGCGCATGAGCTTCACAAAACGGTCAGCGGTTTCCTCGTTAGCACAGCGATTTATCAGCTCCTGCTCCACGCCACATAACTCCGGGAATTCACTCAGCACCACCTTTCCGCCCAACGCCGCTATCAGATCAGCCGCATAGCCTACGGCCGGATTGGCTGAAATGCCCGAAAAGCCGTCAGAGCCGCCGCACTCCACGCCCACCACCAGCTTATCCAGCGAGGCTGGCTGGCGCTCGATACTGTTGGCCCCCGCTATACCTATAAATGTCTGCAAAATAGCTTCCGACAGCATGGTCGATTCGGAGGCGGCTTTCTGCTGTTCAAAGATCAGAAGCGGCTTCGAGAAGTTTGGATCACGCTCCTTGATCTTTTCCTGCAGGATGCTTACCTGCGCATGCTGACAACCCAGGCTCAGCACGGTAACGCCGGCCACGTTCGGGTTCACGCAGTAGCCGGCCAGCAAGGCGCACAGGTTGTCGGCATCCTCGCGGGTGCCGCCGCAGCCCCCGTCGTGCACGATAAACTTCACTCCGTCCACGTTCGGGAAAAGCCGCTGCTGCGAAGTATAAACCGGAGCTTCCGCTAGTTTATACTCCCGCAAGTCTTTGCCTTGCCTGTACAGGTCGGCCAACTCCCGCACCTGCGCCTCATACTTGTTGGTGGACGTGTAGCCCAACTCCTTAAGGAAGGCATGCTTAAGTGTTTCGATGTTACGGTTCTCGCAGAAGACCAGCGGCAGCACCAGCCAATAGTTGCGTGTGCCCACCTGCCCGTCGGCGCGGAGGAAGCCCATGAAAGTGCGGCCTTGCCATTTGCTTACGTCCGGCGCCTGCCACACATAGTCTCCGGCTTTCTGAGAAAAGCTCTCCGCCGCGTGTTTCAGGTTATCGGTGGTCAGCAGGCTACCGGCTGGCAGGGCGCAGGTGGTTTTGCCTACCAGCACGCCGTACATGTATACTTCAGAGCCGGCCGCCATATCGGCTACCGTGAACTTATGCTTGGCCGCCACGGTGTCTTTTAAAGTGAACTCCTGTCCGCCAAAGTGGACCTGGCTACCAGCTTCCTGGTCCTGCAGGGCCACCAGCACGTTGTCTTTGGGGTGGATCTGGAGGTATGTTTGTTTGGTTTCTGATATCATTTGGGTACTCGGTTATACTTTCTAATAGCGCAAGCTTTATGACTTGTATCTTGCTTGGGTAATCGCTGGCGCGAGTTTGTAACTCGTGCCTTTATATCTTCTCTGATTTGCAATCCGAGTGGCTCGTAGAGTCATATTTATCTTCGGCTAAACTTTTATACTTTGCTACACCGCTGTTCCGGACATCCTTGTTCGGAACCAAAGCTGCTGCGGATTTCCTAATCCGCGTAAGTCATACTTTATACTACAATTTATACTTTCCATAGCCCCTGCTTCCTTCTACTGGACACAAGCTATCCTTGCTAGCTGCCGTTCATCCTCTAGTTCCCACACACCTAAAGTTGCATCTCATACTTTGGAGCTCTCAAGCCCGAGAGGGCTCGTTTTCCTACTCGGCGCTGGGAGCTTTTCCTGCCCTCGTACCTCGGGCTGCCTGCGGCACCGGAAAAACTCGCATAGGCGCCTCACAGAAAAACTGGGTATTATTTTAGTAGCCCCTTTCTTTCATCTCGAACATAGTGAGAGATCTCTTTAGAATCCTTTTTAGATTTCTCGCGCTGCTCGAGATGACAGCAGTTATGGCAAGTAAAACTCCCTCCCCTGTACTTAGGGGAGGGTTGGGGAGGGGTAACTCATAACACAAAAATCTGCTCCATCAGCTGCCACTTCTCTCCTGCTGCCACACCCGGAAGCGCCTGCTGGTACTGCCACATCAGCTCTTCCCACTCCTGCACTTTCGGGTTAGCAGCATCTTGGGCAGCTTTCTTCTCAAAGCTGAAACTCTCATCCACCTCCATGAGCATAAACAGCCGGTTGCCCCACCTGTAAATCTCCATGTGGCGTATGCCTGCTTCTTTTATACTTGCCTGAATCTCCGGCCATACCTGCCGGTGATGCGCTTCATACTCCGCGATGAGGCTTGGGTCGTCCTTTAGATCGAGTGTTAAACTGTATCGTTTCATGTTAATGCACTAAAGCTACCTCCTGCTGCTTCACAGCCATATTGCGGAAGGCAAAGTATAAAACAAACAAAAAGCACACGGCCGGCACCAGGTAAGCCACCCGGATATTATAGCTATCGGACACGCCACCCATGATTACCGGCAGAATCGCGCCTCCCACAATCGACATGATCAGCAGCGATGAGGCCTGCTTGGTTTTGGCGCCCAGCCCTTGTATGCTCAGCGAGAAAATAGTCGGGAACATGATAGACATGAAGAACTCCACCCCCATCAGGGCATAGATAGACACGTAGCCGCTGGCTGCCACGGCTACCACCGTAAGCAGGAAGCATAGCACAGCGTAAATCGCCAATAGCCGGGCCGGAAGTATAAACCGCATCAGGAAGGTACCTACAAAGCGCCCGATCATAAAGCCGAAAAGCGCCACGGCCAGCAGCATGGCAGCTGTTTTCTCGCCCACCCCGGCGGCACTGCCCGAAAAGCGGATAAAGAAACTGGCAATACACACCTGCGCCCCCACATAGAAAAATTGGGTCAACACGCCCAGCATCAGGTTACGCTTCTTGAGGATACTTTCCCCGTTATCTGTTGCTGCTACCTCTTCCTCTTCTTTAATCTCCGGCAGCGGCACCCGCCACAGCACCAGCGCCACCGCCAGCACCACCAGCCCGATTACCAGGTAAGGCACCTGCACGCTGGAGGCCTCCAAGTCGAGGCAGGCAGTTACCTGACTGGCCGGCATGGCCGCCAGTTCTTCGTCGGTATAAGAGGTACCGGAAAGTATAAAGATGCCCCCCATCAACGGGGCCAGCGTAGCGGCAAGTCCGTTAAACGATTGGGAGAAGTTAAGGCGTTGGGTGGCGGTTTCCGCAGAGCCGAGCACTGTTACATAAGGGTTAGCTGCCGTCTCCAGAAACGTGAGTCCGCTGGCGATCACAAACAAGGCACCCAGGAAAAAGCCGAACATCCTCAGTTCCGCGGCCGGGTAGAACAGGAACGCGCCCACCGCAAACAGCACCAGCCCCAGCACAATGCCACTCTTGTACCCAAACCGCTTCATAAAGTAGCCCGCCGGCAGCGCCATCAGAAAATAGGCGATAAAGAAGGCAGAGTCAATGAAAGCCGACTGCACATCCGTTAGCTGGCAAGCCTTTTTCAGGTGCGGGATTAGGATAGGGTTCAGGTTATGGGCAAAGCCCCAGAGAAAGAACAAAGAGGTAATGAGGATAAAAGGCAGGAAGTACCTGTTCTTTTGAGCTGCTTGCATAGGCTGTAAAGTTTGTTTAGTCATCGAAACTAGTACTGGTAATTCCTGCCCGTGGCGCACCCTATCTGCCCTTTTCATCTGCTGTCGCGCTTTAGCTATTCATGGTATGAAAACCTTCTTTGGGATTTTAGGAGATTAATTCATTAATTTAAGTATTACATAATCCCAAGCAAACAAAAGCAGCATATATTTGAAAAAAAATGCTATATTTAAGCTGCTTTAGATACTTTGTGTTCGATAACATAGTTTTACATCAGAAGCATAACACCATCTTAAAACGGAACGATACACCCATCTGATAACCCTTTATAGTATGCATTTTAAGAATACGATTGCAGCCATTACAACCTCTGCTTGCGTCATGTCGGGGCTGCTGTTCAGCCCGGCGCCTGCCTTTGCCCAGGCTACCACCGCGCAGCAGCAAGCTGTCTCCATCATCCCGCAGCCCGTTAAGCTGACCCAGCAGAGCGGCAGCTTCGCCCTCGGCAAGGACACTAAGATTTTTGTGGACCCGAAAAACGACGAGCTTCGCAAAATAGGTGAGTACCTGGCCCAAAACATCAAGGAGATGACCGGCGTGCAGCCGAAAGTGGAGCAGACCCCCCCCGCCAAGAACAGCAGCAACTACCTGCACCTCACGCTCACTACGCCAGTGGACACGCTGGGTGCCGAAGGGTATACTTTAAAGGTGACATCAGACAACATCACACTGGCCGCCAAGGAGCCACACGGACTTTTCCTGGGTACGCAAACGGTTCGCCAGCTTTTGCCGGCAGAGCCTACCACGGCGCCAGTGAGCATCCCTGCCCTGGAGGTGGTGGACAAGCCACGTTACCAGTGGCGCGGCATGCACCTGGATGTGGCCCGCCACTTTATGCCGGTGGAGTTTGTGAAGGAGTACATCGACTACCTGGCCATGCATAAGATGAACACCTTCCACTGGCACCTGACCGAGGACCAGGGCTGGCGCATTGAGATCAAGAAATACCCGGAGCTGACAAAAGTAGGTGCCTGGCGCGACGGCACCCTGATCGGCCACTACAGCGATCAGCCACACAAGTTCAGCAACGAGCGCCATGGTGGTTTCTATACCCAGGAGCAGATCAAAGACGTGGTGAAGTATGCGCAGGAGCGTTACATCACCGTAGTGCCGGAAATCGAGATGCCGGGCCACGCAGTAGCCGCGCTTACCACTTACCCGCACCTTTCCTGCACCGGCGGCCCGTTTGAGGTAGAAAAGAAATGGGGCGTGTTTGACGACATCTTCTGCGCTGGCAACGAAGAGACTTTCACCTTCCTGGAGGATGTGATGACGGAGGTGCTGGCCCTGTTCCCGAGCAAGATCGTGCACATTGGCGGCGATGAGGCCCCAAAAACCCGCTGGAAGGAATGCCCTAAGTGCCAGAAGCGCATCGCTGACGAAGGCCTGAAAGACGAGCACGAGCTGCAGAGCTACTTTATCCAGCGCATGGAGAAATTCCTCAACGCCAAGGGCCGCACCATCATCGGCTGGGATGAGATCCTGGAGGGTGGTCTGGCGCCGAACGCCTACGTGATGTCGTGGAGAGGCACCGAAGGCGGTATCACCGCAGCCAAGCAGCACCATTACGTAGTGATGACGCCGGGGTCGCATGTATACTTCGACCACTACCAGGGCGAACCTAGCCTGGAGCCAACGGCCATCGGCGGCCTGACGACGCTGGAGAAAGTATACTCCTTTGAGCCAACGCCAGCCGAGCTATCCGCAGAAGAGAAAAAGTACATCCTGGGGGCACAGGCCAACGTCTGGACCGAGTATATCCCAAGCACAGACCATGTGGAGTACATGGTTTTCCCACGTATTTCGGCCCTGTCGGAAGTGCTTTGGACACCGGCCGCCAAGAAAAACTGGGACGACTTCCAGACCCGCATGCAGCAGCAGTACAAGCGCTATGACCACCTGGGCGTGAACTACGCGCGCAGCACCTTCAACGTGAAGCAAAACGTTACTGTAGACCCGACACAGAGCGTAGCCACCGTTGCGCTGGCGACAGACGCCAAAGGCCCGAAGATCTACTATACCCTGGATGGCTCTGAGCCGACCACATCCTCGCAGGCCTATACCGCGCCTTTCCAGCTAACCAAAACAGCTACTATAAAAGCGGCTTCTTTTGATGAGAAGGGCAAGCAGTTGGGCAAAGTGAGCAGCCGCGACGTGAACCAGCACCAGGCCTTTGCCCATACTGTCGAGCTGAAGAACGCGCCGCACCGCAACTATACGGCCGCTGGCGGATTGACGCTGGTAGACGGTCAGTTGGCCACGAATAGCTTTACCAATGGGCAGTGGCTGGGTTTCCTGGGCGATGATTTTGAGGCCGTGATCGACCTGAAGGAGAAAAAACCGGTGAGCCGCATCAGCAGCTCTTACCTGCAAACCAAGAACGATGGCATTCAGCTGCCGGCACAGGTAGAGTTTGCGGTTTCCAAGAACGGCAAGAAGTACAAGACGGTGAAAGTGGTGACCGAGCTAAGCGACAAGCCAGGTGTGTTTAAGGAAGTAGTGACGGCTGAAGTACCCGCCAAGAAGATTCGCTACATTAAGGTTACGGCCAAAAACCCGATGCCAGGTACTGGCGAGAACAAGCGAAAGGCCTGGCTCTTCACCGATGAAATTATAGTAGAGTAGCAGAGAATTAAGGTTAAAACTAGTGCAGGCCTCATTTGATAGAAGTGAGGCCTGCCTTTTTTCTGCCATTTCCACTCCCCTATCAGATTTATACTTAATTTTAACCAGCAGGTCCGGCAAGTATGGCTTGCGGCCGCTGCAACCTTCTTCAAACTATACCGCAACATTCATGTACCTGAAAGCTTTACAAAGGCTCAAAGCTCCTCTGGTGGTGTTGGCGTGCATCGCCGCCTCCTGCACCACCTCTAACCAACAAGACAGCAGCCCCGGCACCCGTTCACTCACCCAGTATGTTGATCCCTACATCGGCTCCAGCTACCACGGCCACGTGTTCGTGGGCGCTAACGTGCCCTTCGGGGCCGTGCAACTGGGCCCCACCAACATTACCCAGGGCTGGGACTGGTGCTCCGGCTACCACTACTCCGACTCCACCATCGTCGGCTTTGCCCACACCCACCTGAGCGGCACCGGCATCGGCGATTTGGGCGACATCTCGGTGATGCCCGTCACGGGCAAAGTGCAGCTGGTGAAGGGCAGCGTCAAAGACCCCAGCAGCGGCTATTACTCCCTCTTCTCGCACGAAGACGAAAAGGTGAAACCGGGCTACTACGCCGTAAAGCTGAAGCGCTACGACATCGGGGCCGAGCTAACGGCCACCGAGCGCGTGGGCTTCCACCAGTACACGTTCCCCAAGTCTGAGGAGGCCAGCATCATCATCGACCTGAAGGAGGGCATCGGCTGGGACTCCCCCACCGAGACTTTTATCGAGCAGCTCAACGACAGCACCCTGGCCGGCTACCGTTTCTCCAAAGGCTGGGCCAACGACCAGCGCGTGTATTTCACGGCCGTGTTCTCCAAGCCGATCGAGAAGTTCGAGAGCTTTCAGGTAGTCGATACGGCCGCCGCTTCGCCGGTTCCGGCCTCCAAAGGCCGCATGATTAAAGGCGTGGCGCGCTTCAAGACGCAGGCAGGCGAAAAGATAAAGCTGAAAGTGGGCATCTCGCCGGTGAGCGCGGAGAACGCGCTGGCCAATATCCGGGCCGAGGTGCCGCACTGGGATTTTGAGAAAGTTGTGGCCGATGCCGACGCTGCCTGGAACCGCGAGCTGCAGAAAGTGCAGATAGAGGCGCTGGACTCAGCACAGCTGCGCACCTTCTACACCGCCCTCTACCATACCATGATCGCCCCATCCATCTTTAACGACCACAACGGCGACTACCGCGGCACCGACAAGAAAGTGTACGAGCAGGCGGACTTCACGAACCTCACGACCTTCTCCCTCTGGGACACCTACCGCGCGGCGCACCCGCTGTTCACCATCCTGCAGGCTGAGCGCGTGAACGACATGATCAGCTCCATGCTGGCCATCTACCAGCAGCAGGGCAAGTTGCCTGTGTGGCACCTGATGGGCAACGAGACGAACACCATGGTAGGCTACGGAAGCGTACCGGTAGTGGCCGACGCCATCCTGAAGGGCTTTGACGGGTTTGACCACGAACTGGCTTACGAAGCCATGAAAGCCACCGCCATGGGCGATGAATTTGGCTTGCCATACGTGAAGAAGCAGGGTTTTATTCCTGCCGATGAGGAAGGGGAAAGCGTGGCCAAAGGCCTGGAGTACGCCATCGCCGACTGGAGCATTGCGCAGGTGGCCAAGAAAATGGGCAAGCAGGAGGATTACGAGTACTTCAGCAAGCGCGGCCGCTACTACGAGAACTACTTCGACAAGCAGACCCGCTTTATGCGCGGCCGCATCTCGCAGAACGAATGGCGCACGCCGTTCGACCCCTTCAAATCCGAGCACCGCAAGGATGATTACGCCGAGGGTAACTCCTGGCAATACACCTGGCTGGTGCCGCAGGACGTGGAAGGGTTGATCAGCCTGATGGGCGGCGAGGAAGCCTTTGCGCAGAAACTCGACTCGCTGTTTGTGGCGGAAGGCCATATGGGCGAAGAGGCCTCTAACGACATCACCGGCCTGATCGGGCAGTATGCCCACGGCAACGAGCCAAGCCACCACATCACCTACATGTACGCCTACGTGGGCCAGCCCTGGAAAACGGCCGAGAAAGTCCGCTTTATTGTGGACAACATGTATACCGACAAACCGGACGGCTTAATTGGGAACGAGGACGTGGGGCAGATGTCCTCCTGGTACATCCTCTCCACCCTGGGCTTTTACCCGCAGAACCCGGCCAACGGCGCCTACGTGTTCGGCAGCCCGGCCGTAAAGCAGGCCACGCTCTCCCTGCCGAACGGAAACGTGCTGGAGGTGGTGGCCAACAACAACAGCAAGGCGAACAAGTACATCCAACGCGTGACGCTGAACGGGGAGCCCTACACCAAGTCCTACATCCTGCACCGGGACCTGATGAAAGGTGGAAAACTGGTGTTCGAGATGGGCAGCACGCCAAGCGCCACCTGGGGCGTGGCCAAGGCTGACCGCCCGAGATCCCTGCCTGTGGAGTAGCATGATCTGCTCTTAAAGCACAAAGCCCTCTGTAGCAGTAGCTGCAGAGGGCTTTCTTTTTGTTCTTAGGCTGAGATGCACTCCTGTTAGCAAGTGGAAAACCACTTTTGAACTTCTTGAAGGCTGGAGTTACTTAGGGTCTATACTTGCAAAAGCAATTTTTACCTTAGCTATACTTTTAATAAATGGCTGTTCTGGACATCCTCGTCCGGAACCTAAAAGAGGCCTCTATCCCCATCTGCTGTGGATCTCCATATTAGCGAAAGCCATTCTTCACACTTCGGCCATACTTTATACTTCTCTGGCGCAAGCATCCGCTTGTGCCTCTCTTAGCCTCGGCTTCCTGCAACTGGAGCTAAGTTATCCTTTCTAGCTGACGCTGATCCACGGCTTTACAACCTTGATTGTTTCACCTCTGGCTTTGGTGCTCTCTAGCCCGAGAGGGCTCGTCTTCAGGCATCGCGCTGGGAGCTTTTCCTGCCCTCGTGCCTCGGGCTGCCTCGCTCGCGCTCGGCACCGGAAAAACTCGCATAGGCGCTCAACCCAAAGACTGGGAAACATCCCGATAGCTAAGGCAGACGGAGCTTGAACCGAACTCCCCCTGCTGTTATTAGACAATGGTTGGAGCGTGGTTGTCCTCTTGGAAGGGGGCAGGGGGATGTGAATCGGCTGCAGAGGACTCCCCTCCTGGGGGTAGGGCCCCTCAAAAAACCTAAAGAAAGGCAGGGATGGTTGGGCTTGGTATTGCAATCCTGTCAATCCAAAAATCCCGTAAATCCTGATTCAGACAAGTATAAAGTATGACTCTTGGAGCCAGTCAAGTTACAAACTCGCCCTCATGACAAGACACGAGTCTAAAGACTTGGGCCAGAAAAGGGTAATATCACCTGAAACAAGTAGAGCTGCCATTGGCAGCTCTACTTTATACTTTCCTACAACATGCTTTCCTACGACTTTACAGAAGCCGAGGCGCGTTCCAGCGCCTGCAGCACCTGCTCGTTCACATCGCCGAAGATCGAAACGCCTTTGGCTCCGTTTGCCAGGGCGAGTTCTATACCTTGCTGCAGTTCTTCGTTGCTTTTGAAGTCTGGCAAGTATAAACCGGCGTAGAGCGGGAACTTCCCCTTCAGAAAGTGTACGCCTTCTGTCACGGCATCACCGATCCAACGCACATCCTCTTTGTAAAAGCCGTGATAGATCATCGGGTACACGGCGTTCAGGTTCCAGTTGGTCCAGTCCTGGCGCACGATGCGGCGGGCCACTTCCGGCGTGGGGAATACGGCGGCGGTAATCGGTTTTTTATTTTCCTTGGCGATCTCGGCCAAGTGGTTCACGATGGTATTAACGGCGTTGTAGCGGTACAGCCGCCACGACAGGCTGGCTTCCGGATACTCCAACTCCTCAATCGCCTTGCCGCGCCAGGCTTTGAATTTGGTGCGGCACACCTCGCAGTAGCAATAATCGTACTCCGGCAGTTCCTTGGTCTGCTCAATGTTGTAGTTTTCCCACAGGTTCACCGGCAGGATCACATCGCAAAAGCGCACGTAGTCCAAGTGGATGCCGTCGATATAATCTTTGCTGAGGATGTTCCGCACGTCATCGGCCAGGTACTGCTTTACCTCCTCCCGAGAAGGACACAGCCAGCGGTAGTACCCCACGTACGGCGGCTTATCGGCACACGACTCACCTTTACGGTTTTGGGCGTACCACTCCGGGTGCTTCTGCAGCAACTCCTTTTCGCCCCGGTTCATGGTCCACATCCAGCGGTGGGCCTCTAGTTTATTAGCTTTGGCCGCGCGGAAATGCTTCTCGCTGTCGGCTTCAAAGAAGACTCCCCGGATGCCTGCTTCGTAGAAGCGTTTGTACTGCCGCTGCAGATCGGCTTCTTTATCGGCTTTGTTAGGCCTCACCCATACCCAGTGCCTGGGCCGGTCCTTTTTAGCCCCTGGTGCTGCGGTGAGTTCGGCAAGAGCGGGCGCAGGTATGCTTGCTGCCAGGCCGGCCAGCGCCCCGGCCTTCAGGAAGGATCTTCTTGTTTTCATTGTAAGCCTTTTATCGTGTGTACAAATCCGTTTTCGTTGATGCTCCACACCTTGCCGTTTGGCCCGTGTATGGCGGCCATAAACTGCAGCGTGCCTGCCTCCAGTTTCAATTGGTTCTCCTGCCCTTCCACTTCCACCTTGCCTTTCTTCAGGCCCAGCTCTTTTAATGATTTACTGTAGCGGCCGTGCTTCCCAAAATACGCTTTCTGCCGGTAATACACCAGCCAAAGGTACTTCTTTTGCTTTTCGGCATAGGGCATGGTGAATTCTATACTTTGCTCATGTGCAGGCTGCCGGCTGAAGTACAAATATCCCCAGCGCTCCGGCAGGTGCATGTTGATCACCCCTTGCGGCGACCACACCCAATTATACTCCGGCAGCGGTTTACCGTCCTCACCTTTGCGCTTCACGTACTTGCCGTCTACCACATCTACATCCCACTGTACCCGCGAGAAATTGATGCGCCACAGGGTGCCTTCGTCCGGAACACGCGTGACATTACCGACCGTAACAGATCGAAAAGGAATGGCCATCTCCACCGTCCAACCCTCGTCTGTATCGGTCGGATCATTCAGAGTACCCTGCACCTGTACCGCCGACTTGAGCCCGTGCAGGTTCCAGGCAATCAGGGCGCCGTTGTTGTTGCGGTAAGGCTTGGAGAGGAACAGGTCGAAGATGGTGTTGAGCGCGTTCACCTCCACCTCAAAGTATTGGTGCGTGTCGTTGTCAGGGTCGATGAATACCTCGAAGTCATTGTCGTAGTACACCACCTCATCGTGCTGCGTCAGGTTTGCCCACACATGCGGCTCTTTCATATCGGCGGCAATGTATAAATACTCGTTATCCCAGGCCATTTTCACGCGGGTCTCATAGGTTGGCGCCGGTTTTAAGTCACCCTCTATGTCAGTGAACAAGTCCGTCCAGGTAGCGTGTTGCCATACCTCCTCGTTCAGGTGACCGTCTATACTGGGGGCCTTGCTGGTGAAGTGGGTAACGTAATGTTTCGGTTCTGTAAACAGGTGCTCCAGCCCGGCAAACGGAGATGCCGTTTTAGCCTTTCGCTTCGCTTTCACGAAAGGGTTATCTTCTGCCTGTGCAGCCAGTACAGCCAAAAGCAGCAGGCACAGGGTGAGGTAATGCTTGATCATAAGAAAGGTATAAAAGCGTCTCCCCTACCTATTAAAAGTCTAGGGGAGACGCTAAAGCAGAATTTATACTTGAGTTTTTAGAATGCTGTTCCGGATTTGTAATCCGCATGCCAGCCAGTAGCTATAGCTTTTGCTCTTGCGGATTACAAATCCGCAGCTATTATACTTTCTGATTGCAAATCCGAAAGAGCTAAAATGGGATTTAAAAGCAGCTACTGCACAGTCGGCTCATACTTGAACCAGCTGGCCGGTACCGGCTGCGGCTCTCCCCCGTCTTTGCTGTAGAGCAGCTTTAAGGTATAGCCGCCGCCACCTTCAATAAAATCCAGCGCAAAAGGCTGCAGGCCTTTCTCCAGCGCCACCTGTCCGGTCTTTTCCTGCGGTGGGTGCAGCCCGTCGTTATCCACCACCAGGCGGTCGGCAATGCGCAGCACGCCACCGTCGTCGCAGGTAAAGTGGAAAGTATAGATACCTGTTTCCGGTACTTCCAGATAGCTTCTGAACTGCACACCAAAGCTCGGTGCTTCCGCCTCTTTTGGCACCTGCAGTTGCGCTACCTCTGCCACACCTGTTGGCGTGGCCTTGGCCATCCCTGCCGTGCTTTTGAAGGAGGCTTTGTAGTACGTCGCCTGCAACCCTTGCTTTATGTTTTTAGCCGCTGCAGCTTTGGCATAGGTCTGCTTCTGGTACGTGGTGGTATAGGTATCCCCTTTCAAGCCTTCCGGTGTGAAGGCAGCAATCTTGAACGTGGTGGTTTCAGTGATCGTCAGCGGCTTGTCCAGCACCCTGGAGGAAGTGGTGGGTTGGCTGCCGTCGGTGGTGTAGCGAATGATCAGGTTGTCGAGTGGTTTTGGAATGTCCAGCGTGGCTTTGTCGGTGAACACGTTCACGTCCAGGAAGCCTTCCAGATCGGGCAGGCGGTAATTTACGTCCAGTGCATCGAGGCGTTTGTAGTGCTTTTGCAGGCGCTGCAGGTAGGAATCGTAATCCTGCTTGCCAGTCCACACCACTTCGGCCAGTGCCGTCATGCGGGGCATGTACATGTACTCGGTCCGGTTTTCGGAAGGGATGTACTCGGTCCAGATGTTGGCCTGCGCACCAAGTATGGCCTTAGCTTCCTCAGCGTTCAGTCCCTTCGGCACCACGTTGAAATGGTACACGTTGTATACCGACTTCTTATCGGGTAGCCCGTCAAAGTATAGCGGACTGTTTGGCGTCATGATCACCTTATTGCCGTTTTGGGCAGCGTGCAGCGGGGCGTTGGGCGCCCAGGTGCGCCAGAACATCACCACCGCATCGGAGTTAATGCCGCCTTCCAGCATCTCATCCCAGCCAATCAGCGTCTTGCCCTTGGAGTGGAAGAACTTTTGCATGCGGTGGATGAAGTAGCTCTGCAGCTCCTCCACGCTCTTCAGCCCTTCGCGCTTCATCAGTTCCTGGCAACCGGCGGAGTTGGCCCAGGTGGTTTTCTCTACCTCATCGGCGCCCAGGTGGATGTACTGGCTCGGGAACAGCGCGATAATTTCGTTGAACACGTTCTCTGCAAATTCATAGGTGCTCTCCTTGCACGGGCAAATCGGCACGGAGAACGTCTCGCCCCAACCCGCTTCGCCGCAGGTCAGGAACGGATAGGCATCGATGGCGGCCTTCATGTGGCCGGGCATGTCGATTTCAGGGATGATCTCGATGTGGCGGGCGGCGGCGTAAGCGATGATGTCCTTCATCTCCTCCTGGGTGTAGAAGCCGCCATACATCGTCTGGCCGTTTTTCTGCACGATGTGGCGCTCGTCCAGCGCAAAGTCCGGGTTCTCCTTGGAGCGGGCAATTACGTCTCTATCGTGGTTGTTGAAGGTACGCCAGGCGCCTTCCTCGGTCAGTCTCGGGTACTTTTTGATCTCGATGCGCCAGCCCTGGTCGTCGGTCAGGTGCAAATGCAGCTTGTTGAACTTATAAAGCGCCATCAGGTCGATGAACTTCTTCAGGTAATCGGTGGTGAAGAAGTGCCGGCTCACGTCCAGGTGCATGCCGCGCCAGGTATAAGCCGGCTCATCCTGGATCTGCAGGGCAGGCAGCACAAGCTGAGCCTGTGCTGTTCCCTGCTCTATACTTGCGGGCAGCAGTTGGCGCAGCGTCTGCACGGCCCGAAACATACCCGCCGGCTCTTTCGCCGCCAGCGTTACCTGCTTCGGCGTGATGCTCAGGCGGTAACCTTCCGGGGCATTTATACTTTGGTCGTACTGGAAAACAATGGTATTAGCGGATGCTTTCTTTGCCTGCTTCAGCGATTTGCCCAGGCTGCCGGACAGCAGGTACTGCAGCTGCTCGGCCTCGTTTTTAAAGATGCTCTCCCTGGGCAGTACCAGCTTGGTTTTGGAGTTAATGGTGAAGCTTCCCTCCTGCGGCGTCAGGGAGCTTGGGTACGGAATCAGGGGGTACTCCGGGTCAAGGGTTTGCGCCGTTGACAAGGTTTGTACCCCAAGAAAAATAACTGTGAAAAGTAACGTGTAGAGGTAGTGTTTGAACATGATATGTAAGTGTAAAAGCGTAGTCTCTGTTGTCTCTTTTTTGTCATCCTGAAAGGATTTTGGTAGCGAGTAGCATTGGCTTCACCTCTCTTCCACCAGGTTTTTTAACAGGATGACAGTTGCTTTCTCAGCGCTTGCCACCTCTTCAAAAGAGCTTTTTACTCCTGTGTACTTCAAGTTTTCTACTTGGAGTACACAGGAGGCCATTTTGAAACTGCCCGAGTCGTACAGTATGGCTTGCGCCAGTTGCAAACTAACTCTAGATGAAGCTTCAAGTAACAGACTTGAAGCTTGTGCCTGAGGTGAATTACTAATTACTTTCGATCGGCTTTATTTCCTCCCGATGTAACTCCACCGGACCGTCCAGCAAGATGGCGATCACCGTCAGGTCCTCGTCCAGCAGGTCGTGCGGCACGTCGATATAGGCGATGCCGGGGATGTGGCTCCAGTACTGTTTGTTAAAGATCTCGTGGCCCAGCAAAGTGCCGTTGCCCACCACGCGGATGCGGTGCAGCTTGTTTTTAAGCCCTTTGATAGCGATTGGCCCGGTTGGCTTGCCCTCTACAAACAAGTATAGCGTCTGCTTATCTTCAGAAAGTGAAGAATTTCCCTCGTAATGCCCCTCCGGCAGGCCTGGGTTGGCGTTGTACAATGTTTCGGCATGCTTTTTCACCCAGCGCTCTACGCCCGCATCGGCCAGCTTTAGCTGCTTTACCTCAGTACCGTCAGGCTGCAAGGCCGTGCTCTGGAAGGGGTTATTTCCTGCCTGCAGGTTATCGGCTACCCGGCGGATCGTGCGGTTACGCTGCGTCGCATCCAGTTTGCCTGTCTTCTGTAGCCCTGCCAAGGCCAGTTTCGCTGGCGCTGGAGAAGACAGTTTCAGCGGCTCGTCAAACGACAAAGCCAGCACGGTCAGTTGCGCATCGTAGGCATTGGCAGGCACCTGGATGTAGGTGGTGTTGCCTTGCTTCTCATACTTGGCAGAAGCCTTGCTGCCCACTACTTTTACACTTTTAATTGGCGTGGCCAGCCCCTGCACGCGCACCGACTCGGCTCCCTGGTTCTCTACAAACAAGTATAAAGTTTTACCGTCCTTCGCCAACGTAGAGTGGCCGTAGAAGTGCTCCTGCGGAATGCCTGCCACGGTGCCGAAGATAGCTTCTTCGTGCTTGTTCGTCCAGCGGCCCAGTTCTTTCAGTATCGCTACCTGCTCCTGGGGTATGGTGCCGTCCGGCTTCGGGCCGATGTCGAGCAGCAGGTTGCCGCCGTTGCTGATGCAGTCGGCGAAGGTGCGGATAACCTGGTTCGGGCTCTTGTAGTGGTGGTCGTGCGGCGAGTGGCCCCAGGAGTCGTTCATGGTCAGGCACAGCTCCCAGTACTTATCCTGTGGCTTTACCACTGGCACGCCCTGCTCCGGGGTGGCATAGTCGCCGTAGTCGTTGAGGCGCGAGTTGATGATGACGTTTTTATTGTAGCCCAGCAACATCTCCCGTACCTTATCCGATTGCCACTCCTCGGCACTGTGCTCCCAATCGCCGTCAAACCAATAAAGGTCCGGGTTGTAGTTTTTGGAAAGCTCGCGGAGTTGGCCCTGATAAAAGCCCAGAAATTTCTTCCAGCGGCGTGGCTCCTCTTTTAGCGAGTAGCGTTTTTTAGCCCGTGTGAACACGTCATAGTCAGCATAGCTCCAGTCGGGCAGCGAGTAGTAAAAACCTACCTTCAGGTTTTCCTTGCGAAGCGCGTCCACAAAAGGCGTGAGCACATCGCGTTTGGCCGGTGTATGCTTTTTGGTGTTGATGCCGCCCATTTTGCTATCCCACAAGGCTACGCCGTCATGGTGTTTGGTGGTGATGACTGAATAGCGCGCGCCGGACTCTTTGATCAGCCTGGACCATTCCTCCGGCTTGTACTTGTCTGCCGTGAAGCCGTCGAGCTGCTTCATGTAGTCTTCGTGGCTAATGTAGTTGTTGAAGAAGGACCACGATTCCGGAATGCCGTTCACGCCGTAGATGCCCCAGTGGATGAAGATGCCGAGTTTGGCGTCGCCGAACCACTGCATTTTGGTGCTGTCCTGCGGGGCGGCTTTTTTGGCCTGCGCGGAGGCGAAGTTGCCGCTTAGCACAAAGAGACAGATGAGTAATAGTTTGTACTTGTTTATCATTATACTTGAGCTATACTTATTATATCCCGCTCTTCCGGATTTGTAATCCGAAAGTATAGAACGGCTGATTACAAATCCGCACAAGCCATGTTCGTACTTTGGCTACACTTTTATACTTCCCTGGCGCAAGCGTCCGCTTGTGCCTTCATCGCTTAGCTATTGCAGTTCCTCCGCTGGCGCGAGTTTGCAACTCGTGTCCTGCTATGGTGTTGGGTTTGCAACCCGACTGGCTCAAAGAGCCATACTTGAACCAAGCTATCCTTTTTAGCCTCCGTTCATCCTCCAGACTTACAAACCTATCGTTGCATCTCTGGCTTTGGCACCCTCAAGGCCGGGAGGCCCCTGCTGGCGCGGGTTTGCAACCCGTGCCTTCCCACCGCCTCGGATTTGAAATCCGAGTGGCTTGGAAAGTCATATTTTATACTTGGGCTGTGATGCTATACCTTAGCTATACTATTTCATAGTCCCCGCTAGCGCAAGTTTGTAGCTCGTGCTTTCCCTGATGCTACCGCTTCCTTCAACTTGACATAAGCTATCCTTTCTAGCCACTGTTCATCCACGGCTTTACAACCTGCATTGTTTTATCTCTGGCTTTGGTGCTCTCAAGCCCGAGAGGGCTCGTCCTCGGGCATCGCGCTGCTTTCGCTTCCTTTGCTCCTTACGTCGCAATGCCCTCCGGGCACCGGAACCTCTCGAGGCGCTCAACCCAAGGACTGGTATCAGTTCGATAGCTGCGGCTTTCTGTCATCTCGAGCAGCGCGAGAGATTTATTCAGAATTCTCGAGAGATCCCTCCTCTTGTTGGGAGGACAGGGAGAGCGGCTTAATCAATTAATGCAACAACTAAAAACCAACACCTACCAACTAGCACCTAACGCCCTAACCTGCTCCACATCAGCCACCAGTTGCTCAAACTCGGAGAGTACCCGGTTGCTGGACATGGGCGGGTAATCTTTTCG
The DNA here is from genome assembly GCF_029360645.1 of Pontibacter litorisediminis. Taxonomy (GTDB): domain Bacteria; phylum Bacteroidota; class Bacteroidia; order Cytophagales; family Hymenobacteraceae; genus Pontibacter; species Pontibacter litorisediminis. The sequence goes on from NZ_JARDUA010000001.1 coordinate 1,236,337, forward strand.
GAAGTCCATGCCACTATCCACTGATTTACGCACCGAAGCATGTACCTCGCTTACGCCGGTTCTGGAGACTAACTCCTGCACGTTGGCCGGTGTTACACCGCCGCCGGGCAGGATGATGAGTTTGCCAGCCGCTCTTTCATGTAGCTCCCGGATAAGGTCGGCACCCTGCAGCGCCGTTTCCTGATGCCCTGATGTAAGCAGGCGGTGTACTTGCAGTTGCAGCAAATCATCCAACGCCTTGTAAGGATCGGCCACCAGGTCGAAGGCACGGTGAAAGGTGATGCTCATACCTTCCGCCGCTTCTATCAGCGCCTGCGTACCGGCCACGTCTATACTTCCATCCCTTGTCAAGGCACCGATCACCACGCCGTTTACCCCTAACCGGCGGCAAAGCTGTATGTCGCGCTTCATCACCGCAAACTCGGCAGGGGAGTATAAAAAGTCGCCACGGCGCGGGCGGATAAGCACGTGCAGACCAATACGTATACTTTGGCGCACCACCTCAATCATACCCGAGCTGGGTGTGGTGCCGCCGCCAGCCAGGTAGTCGCACAGCTCCACGCGCTGCGCGCCTCCCTGCTCGGCGGCCACGGCCGAGGCCACCGAGTCGATACAAATCTCCAGCAGCGGCTTAGAACTTGCTCTTTCCATCCAGCAGCTTTACTCCCGATTTATCCTGCACGGCATAGTTAAAGCCCTTGTGGATGCAGTACCCGCCGTACTCGCCGTTCTTGTTGAGGGCGATAAAGCCCACCTGCAGGTCCTTCACATCCTTGTGCTTGGCGATGATGCGCTCCACGGCCAGGCGGCAGGCCTCCTCCGGTGAGTTGCCCTGGCGCATGAGCTCCACCACCAGGTGGCTGCCCACCATGCGGATCACAGCCTCGCCCAGGCCCGTGGCCGTGGCGGCCCCCACCTCGTTATCCACAAACAAACCCGCCCCGATGATCGGGGAGTCGCCCACGCGCCCGTGCATCTTGTAGGCGGCACCGCTGGTGGTACAGGCCCCGGCCAAATCGCCGTTCGCGTCCAGGGCCAGCAGCCCGATCGTGTCGTGGTTCTCGATGTTGATCACCGGCTTGTACTTCGACTCCCTCAGCCAGTTTTTCCAGTCTTTCTCGGATTCCGGCGTCAGGAGGTTCTCTTTCTGAAAGCCTTTCTCCAGGGCAAACTGCAGGGCGCCCTCCCCTACCAGCATCACGTGCGGGGTGTCCTCCATCACCTTGCGGGCCACCGAAATCGGGTGCTTGATGTGCTCCAGGAAGGCCACTGCGCCGCAGTTGCTGTCCTTGTCCATGATGCAGGCGTCCAAGGTCACATGGCCCTCCCGGTCGGGATAGCCGCCGTAGCCCACCGTGCGCACCTCCGGGTCGGCCTCGGGCACGCGCACGCCCGCCTCCACGGCATCCAGCGCCGTGCCTTTTTGGCTAAGAATCTCCCAGGCCGCCGCGTTGGCCGGTATGCCGTGGTTCCAGGTGGAGATCACGACAGGCTTGTTCTTTTTGGCCGCTCCCAGCGAGCCGGCAAAGGCGCTGGCCTGCTGGAAGCCGCTGCCCAGCAGGCCAGCGCCCAGGGCGGATAGTTTGATGAATTTTCGTCTGGTGCTCATGTTACAGGTTGATGTTGCAGGTTAGGGCTGCAGTATGTTTGACTTCTAACGTATATCCCTCTCCTCTCAGAACAAGGTCGATTCTTTCTATTTTTTGTCATCCTGAAAGGATCTTGGTAGCGAGTAGTATAGCTTAACCTCCCGGAAGAAGGAGCCTCTTTCTACTACCACCAAGTCTCTTCCAGAATGACAGAGGACTTTTGTACTTATATTCTCAAAATAAATCAGCCCTTCCCTTGAAAGGGACAGCGGATTATACTTCAGCCTTAAGCCTAGGACTTGTACTTTATACTTGCGCTTTTAGCAGGTGCGGACGCTCGGCGTGCACTTTCAGGATCAGCTCCCCGAACAGCGTGTTCACCCAGGCAAACCATTTTCTGGTGAAGTTTGTCGGGTCGTCCTTGTGGAAAGACTCGTGCATGAAGCCGGTGCCGGCGTGCGTGTTCTTGAGCTGGTGCAGGCATTCCTTTATCTCCTCATCCGACTGGCTCGTCAGGGCCTGCATGATGATGCTCATCGGCCAGATCATGTCCACCCCGGTGTGCGGGCCGCCAATGCCATGTCCGGCCTTGCCTACAAAGTACCAGGGGTTGTCCTGGCCAAGTATGAACTTGCGGGTGTTCTGGTAGATCGGGTCTTCCACCGGGCAGCAGCCCAGGTACGGCATGGCCAGCAGGCTCGGCACGTTGGCATCGTCCATGAACAGCTCGTTGCCGAAGCCGTCCACCTCGAACGGGTGCACCTTGCCGTAGTTCAGGTGCTCCGCCACCGCATATTCCTGCAGGGCCTTCTCTACCTCGTCGGCCAGGGCCGTGCACTCGGCGGCGAAGGTTTTGTCTTTCCTGAGCTTCTCGCTCATCTCGGCCAGCTGGCGCAGCGAGGTGACGGCAAAGTAGTTGGACGGCACCAGGAACAGGTAGATCGTGGCGTCGTCGGACGGGCGGAAGGTGGAGCAGATCAGCCCTACCGGCTTGATCGGGTTACCGTAGCCGGAGCCTGCCACCGTGTCGGTTTGCCAGCCGGTCACGCGCTGGAACTTGTAGGGCCCTTTGTCCTCCTTGCGCTGCTGCTCCTTGAAGGTCTTCACCACCAGGCGCATAGCTTTCTCCCATTCCGCATCAAACGGGTTTGTATCGCCGGAGGCTTTCCAGTAGTGGTAGCCCAAGCGGATCGGGTAGCACAGCGAGTCGATCTCCCACTTGCGCTCGTGGATGCCGGGCTGCATCTTGGTCAGGTCCTTGGCCCACTCCCCTTCCTTGGTCGCATCGTCGTAGAAGGCGTTGGCGTAGGGGTCTTTGAGGATGTAGCTGGTCTGGCGGTTGATCACGCCGGCGATCAGTTTCTGCAGCGGCTTGTCCTTGTCCATCAGCGCCAGGTAAGGCCACACCTGCGCCGAGCTGTCGCGCAGCCACATGGCGTCGATGTCCCCGGTGATCACGTAGGTATCCGGGCGGCCGTTCTTCTCCTGGTAGTTAACGGTGGTGTCCAGGGTGCTGGGAAGGCAGTTCTCGAACATCCAGGCCAGCTCTTTGTCGGCGATGCTCTTCTTCACCTCCTTGATCGCTTTCTCCACCGCCTTGCTCGTGAAGTGGCGCTCCGAGAGGGCGGGGCGCTGGCTCTCGAACTTCTGCTTCTGGGCAAACGACATGAACGAAAAGCCGGAGGCGGCGATGCCGGCTGTCGCGATCGCGCCGGTCTTAACAAAATCTCTTCTTGTAGGCATGGGTGTGTTAGGGGTCTTTTTGATCAGGGTATGACCAGTAAATTTTCTGCTCTTAAATATAGTGATTATAGGGCTAAAACCTGCTCAACTCCTGATATAAGTACGACTTCTCGCCATATGGCTTGCACTACATTGGTGTCTTATCCTGCTTGTTACCGCACCACAATCTCATCGGCAAAAAGCCATGCGGGTTGGCCGGCACCGTTATGGCCTTCCGGCAGTTCGGTCAGGTGGTAAGCGGTAACACGCACATACCTTGCCTTTTGCTCCGGGAACTGGGCCTTGAAATCGTGCATGGTAGCCTCCTGCTCATTTTGCGACACGGGGTTCTTCACCGTCCTTACTTCCTTAAAATTCTTGCCGTCGGTGGAAACCTCGAACTTCACAGCTGTCGGCATCATAATCCAGTCGCGGTAATGCTGCAGGCTGCCCAGGGTGATATTGGAGATTGATTTGGCCTCCCCTAAGTCCAGGGTCGCTACCATATCCCTGCCGCTGAACCCGTGCCAGTATTTGCCCACCGCGTGCCGCCCGCGCACCCCATCGGTCAGCGAGTTAGGGCCGTCAGCCATATAATGTTTGCTCACCGGGTTTTCATACTTTACCTCGCGGCCTACGGCCTTGTGCATGCTAAACGACTGCTCCGCCGACTTCAGGCCCATCACCTTGCCATTCATCACCGTCACGGCCTTCAGCACCACCGACGAATCGATCTGGATTGGTTGCTTGTACTTTATACTTTGCGCCGTTGGCTCCGAGCCATCCAGGGTGTAGTATACTTCCCCGTTCATGGCCTCGGTAAAGAGCGTTACCAGCAGCTTGCCGCCTTCTGAGCTGGGCTTGATGTCCACGGTGAAATTGCCTTTGGAGTAATGCAGCGCTTTCTGGTCGAAGGCTTTGAACTGGGGCTGCAGGCGCTGGTTAAAGCTTACCCAGTCGCGGCTCTCTTTCGGCGACCACACGACCTCAGCCAGGGCCAGCATGCGCGGCAGCACCATGTACTCCAGTTGCGAGGCGGAGGTAATATACTCGGTCCAGACGTTGGCCTGTGCGCCCAGCACGTGCCTGGCTTCTTCCGCTGTCAGTTCTTGCGGGATAGGCTCGTAGTCGTATACTTTTTTGAGCGTGTTAAAGCCGCCAATGGCCAACGGCTCTCCCTCCGGACCTGCCTGGTAATGGTCGAAGTAAACCGGGGAGCCAGGCGTCATGATCACGTCATGGCCCATTTTGGCAGCCTCGATGCCGCCGCTCTCGCCGCGCCAGCTCATTACCGTGGCCTGGGGTGCCAGCCCGCCCTCCAGAATCTCGTCCCAGCCAATGATGCGGCGGTTCTTGGTGAGCAGGTAGTTCTCCATGCGCTTGATGAAGTAGCTCTGTAGCTCCTCCACGTTCTTCAGGCCTTCATCGGCCATGCGCTTCTGGCAACTGGGGCATTTTTTCCAGCCCGATTTGTCTACTTCATCGCCGCCAATGTGTACGTACTGCCCGGGAAACAGCGCCACCACCTCATCCAGCACGTCCTCCAGGAAGGTGAACACTTCCTCGTTGCCGGGGCAGTAGTTAGACGACATGTTGGTATAGTCTCCGCCCGTAAGCGGTAACTGCGCCTTGCCGCTGCAGCTCAGGTGCGGGTAAGCGGCAATGGCAGAGGCCACGTGTCCAGGCATCTCTATTTCCGGCACGATCGTGACGTTGCGCTGGGCAGCGTAGGCCACGATGTCTTTGATCTGCTCCTGGGTATAGTAGCCTCCGTAGGTGGGCTCCTCGCCTGGTTTGGCTTGTGGCCTGGCATCCCAGGGCTTGTCGGTCTGGTCCACGCGCCAGGCTGCCACATCCGTCAGTTTTGGGTACTTCTTGATCTCGATGCGCCAGCCCGGGTCGTCCACCAGGTGCCAGTGAAACTTGTTCATCTTGTAAGTAGCCATCAGGTCGATGTACTGCTTCACGGCGTCAGGCGAGAAGAAATGGCGGCTCACGTCCAGGTGCATGCCGCGCCAGGTAAAGCGTGGGTAGTCCGTAATGATCATGGCCGGGACCTGCAGTGCCGCGTTGGTGCGCACGGCGGGCAGCGTTTGCAGCACCGACTGGATGCCGTACACGATACCTGCTTTGGAGTTGGCTTTTATGCTTATCTCCGACGGCGTTACCTGTAGCTGGTAGCCCTCTTCGCCCAGGCTATTTATACTTTCAATGGCTAGTCTAATGGCTTTGCCTTTGCGTTTTTTGATCGGCAGCTCCAAACCGGAAACTTCTTTGATGCGCGCGGCCAGAAAATCAGCGGCAGGCTTGAGTTCTTTTTTCCCGTTTTCCAGGTGGATAGAAGTATGGCCGTCAATTACAAAGTGGCCTTCGCTGCGCTGCAGGCTTACCGGCTGCGGAATGATGCTGATCGGCTGCTGGGCCAGCACCAGAAAGGGGAAAAAAAGAGCTAGAAGAAGGGTGGTCTTCTTAATCATGGTAGTTTAGTCTTTTGCCTTTAAAGGGCTATTGGCAGTTATTGATTGTATAGTATAAAATCGATAGGCATCTATACTTGCTGTACTGTTGTCCTGAGGCCACTGGCTCAGTGAAGTCGGAGACTTCACATCACTGTTAGACACTAGTTTGAAAACTTGCGCAGTGGGTTTTATACTTTTAAACTCAAGCTGCGATTCCCCCGCCACTCTCAGGAGAGGAATTATGGAATGATTATCATCCCCCTACCCCCTTCAAAGGGGGACTTTTTGTAAGAGTAGTTCCCCTCCTCGTAGGGGTTAGGGATGGGTTAATCGCAACCAGGGTTTTTATACTTTCCTAGTGCTCATTTGCTGAAATAGCCATGCCTTCCAATGCGTTCTTGTAGAGCCCAATTTCTGAAATGGTCGGGTTCAAGCGCGACGACTCAATGCGCAGGCGCACTTTGCTGGCCGTTACCGGCTCGAAACGCAGCAGGCGTTTGTAGCCCACGGTGGTGCCTTCGGTAGCCTGGTGCCACTGGCCGTCTTTCCAGTAATCGAACGCAAACTTCTCTATGCGCTGCCCTGCGCTGATGTTCTCCTGCAGCATCAGCACATCAAAGGTCTGCTCGCCGTCCAGTTTCAGCTCGATCACGGCTGTGGTGTCTTTCTCTGATTTGGTGGTAAAGTGCGTGTCATACTTGCCGTCGAGTATGGCTTTTTTGTTCTTGCCCGCTACCTTCACTTTAGCACCGGCTGCCAGGTTTTTGTTGAAGGTGTCGTGGCGCAGCTTGGTCCAACCCTGCAGCGCCTTCACGTCACTCTCGTGGATAAGGCCACGCGTGTCGGGTGGGATGTTGAGCAGGAGCACCCCGTTGCGGCCCACGGAGCTGTAGTAGATATCGAGCAGCTTCTCCGGCGATTTCACCTTGTCGTCCTCGGCAGGATGATAGAACCAACCCGGACGAATTGATACGTCCGTTTCAGCCGGATACCATACCAGCCCTTTGGCGTTGCGGATCTTCTCGCGGCTGCCCAGCACTTCGCCTCGCATATCACCGGTAGGTTTAAATGCCACCGCCTGCTGTGAGTTCGCCGCCGTCGCATTCTGGTCCAGGTTATCGGCTGGTACTACGCTCCACTCGGTTTCACGGCCGTAGCCGGTTTCGGTGCCCACCCAGCGCACATCCGGGCCCATAATGGCAATAGTGGCCGTAGGCTGCAGCTTGCGGATGTGCTTATACCAACGGTCGAAGTCGTATACCTGCTTCTTGCCGTTCGGGCCCTCGCCGTTGGCCCCGTCAAACCATACTTCATCTATCTGCCCGTAGTTGGTCAGCAGTTCGGTGAGTTGCTCTACAAATAGATCGTTGTAGGCATCTGTGCCGTACACCGGCGAGTTCATGTCCCAGGGTGAGAGGTACACGCCAAAGCCAATGCCGTACTCTTTGCAGGCCTCCGCTACGTCTTTCATCAGGTCCCCCTGGCCGTTTTTCCAGGGGCTGTTTTTCACCGAGTGTTCGGTGGTGGCTGTCGGCCACAGGCAGAAGCCATCGTGGTGCTTGGCCGTCAGGATCACCTGCTTGATACCGGCCTCCTTGGCCACGCGCACCCATTGGCGGGCGTCTAACTGCGAGGGGTTAAAAATGGAAGGATCTTCCTTGCCTGTGCCCCACTCGCGGTTGGTGAAGGTGTTGACGCCCACGTGAAAGAAACCGGTCAGCTCCAGCTGCTGCCAGCGCAGCTGCCGTGGGGTGGGCACCACATTGGCCGCCTTGCGAATGATGTCGGCTTCGGAGTCTCCGGGCTGCAGGATCACAAAGTTTACCTTTTCGTGAGCTGTTTGCTGCGCAAGGGCTGGAGCAGAAGCTGCCAGCAGAAGGGAAAGGATGCTGAGGGTTATCTTCTTCATTTTCATGTAGGGGTGAGCTATACTTAAAGATTTTATACTTGCTAGTTTATACTTTGGAGCGCTTCGTCTGGCATCGGCACCGGTTTTCCAGTGCTTTTAAACGACGGCATCGGAGCCTCCCAAGCCCGCAGTTGCTGCCCTAGTTTCGTGGCCAGCGCCCTCACGCGTTTGGGGTGTTTGGCTGCTAGGTCCGTGGATTCGCTAATGTCATTTGCCAGGTTGTAGAGTTCCATTTTACCGTCGCGCAGGTGGTAGATCAGTTTCCAGTCGCCTTCACGGATAGCACTTCTGTAGTTGATGCCGGGTCCGTCCTGTTCGGTCCATTTGTTGGGCACGTGCCATACCAGGGCGCGGCCTGCCTGCCTCTGCTTGGGTGATTTGAGCAAGGGCACAAAGCTTTGGCCGTCCACTTTCTGCACCAGCTCATACTTCTCTACCTGCGCCATTTCCAGTATGGTCGGGAAGAAATCCTCGATGATAACGGGCGTATGCGTAACCGAAGCAGGCTTTACCACGCCCGGCCACTTCACCAGCATCGGTACCCGGATGCCCCCCTCGTAAACCGAGCCTTTTCCGGCTTTTAAAGGGAAGTTCTGCGTGTGGGCCTCCCCTCTACCGGCATAAGACAGACTCAGGCCACCGTTATCGCTCATAAATATAAGCACTGTGTTGTCGTCCACACCATTATTTTCCAAGTAATTTAAGACATCGCCAAGGCTCTTGTCCATCCCCTCCACCATACTGGCGTAAATCGCCTCGGTCCGGCTCAGCCCGGTGTCGAGGTATTTCTGTAAAAAGCGCTTGTCGGGATCGTAGGGGTCGTGCACGGCATAGTGGGCCAGGTGCAGGAAAAAAGGCTGCTTGTTGCGGATCGGTGCCTCCAGTGTCTTGAGCGCTTCCCGCGTCAGGGCCTCCGTCAGGTAGGTATCTGAGCCATAGTACTCTGCCATGTCCGGCACCGCATGGATGTTGTAGGGTTTGCCGGGCATATTGCCGTAGTTCTGCTCGCCCAGGTAACTGAGCGGGCGCCCCGCCACATGCCCAGCCACATTTACCGTAAAGCCCAGGTTATGTGGGTTGGCTCCCGGCGTGCCGGCCGTGCCCCAGTGCCCTTTGCCTATGTGTATGGTCATGTAGCCGTTCTCCTGCAGCAACTGCGGCAGAGGGGTGGCGTAGGCTGTTTGCGGCACGCCCGCTATGGGGCTCAGGCCGTTGAGGTTCCAGTTGGCAAAGTTCAGCTGCTCATCCGGCGTGTCGGAATTGCGGCTCCTGAAGGGCGTGGTCCAGTTGGTCACGCCGTGGTGGGCCGCGTTCATCCCCGTCAGCATACTTACCCGCGAAGGCGTGCAGACCGGTGTGGCGTAGGCGCTGGTGAACTTCATCCCTTCCCGGGTCAGGCGCTCCATGTTAGGCGTGTGGTAACGCTTGTTCAGCGGGTATACTTTGTCGGCTAAAGGCACCGACGTATCCATCCACCCCATGTCATCCACCAGAAATACGATGATGTTGGGCTGCTGCTGCTGCGCCTGCACCGGAAGTATAAACCCGAGGAGGAAGTATAAAGTAAAGTGGTTTCGCCTGCTTTTCATGCCATGTACTGTAAGCTAAAAGTATGGATCATACTTTAGGACAAAAGAACTTTTGACAAAGGACAAAGGATGTTTAGAGAATAAGTGTGGCGATCAGATTGGCTTCTGATTATACTATCCAACTCGCTGTCTTTTGTCCTTCGTCTAAACTCTCTTGTTATGGCGTCGAGTTTGAAACTCGACTGAGCCGGAGGCCCACCCTATAGCTTTCACGAGCGGGTACGCTCGCGCCATAAGTATAAATTTGCATATCCGTCGTCCTTTGTCCTTCGTCAAAAAATCCTTTGTCAAAAAAAAACTACTGGTTCTTCTTCTCCTCTTCCGCGTCTGAAAGCGGGGCGAAATGGATGCCCCGGGCTTCCCATACTTTCAGGAGTGGCAGCAGCGCGTTTCGGAACTGCTCGTAGTTCTTGTTTTGTGGCTGCGTCCAGCCCACCTCGGCGTAGGCAGCCAGGCGCGGGAACACCTGGTAATGCATCTCGCCCCGGGTCGGAACCCACTCGCTCCACATCTGGGAGCCAGTACCGATGATGTTCTGATGATACTCTTCTGCCAGTTCCTGCGGCACCGGATCGAAGCTGTAGGCTTTTTGCAGCGGGATAGATTTGTAGTCATAGTCCAGGTAGGTCATCGAGTGCAGCGAGTTCACCAGCTGGTAACCTTTGGAGGCAGCCTGCTTGATCAGCTCCACATCACCTTTCCAGAAGTGCACCACCACGTTTTTGGCCAGCTCGGTTTCGGCGTTCGCGTCTGCCTTTTTCTCCTCGAAGTCATGGTGGATGTTGATGCCCATGATCTCATTCCAGCCCATCATGCGGCGGCCGTTCTGCTCAATGTACTTGGAGATGTTGTTGGTGAAATGCACCTGCAAATCAGCATAGGTTTTGATGCCGTGCTCCTTCATGTAGGCGTTTACCTGCTTCGATTTCTCCCAGGCCTCATAGCCCACTTCGTCCCCGCCGATATGGATTACCTTGGAGGGGAACAGCGCGAACACCTCCTGCAGCACGTCCTGTAGGAACTCCTGTACTTTAGGGTTGGTCACGTCGTAGATGTCGTAGAAGCGGCCGAATTTTACGGGTACCTCAATCTTCTGGTTGTCCGTGCCCAGCCAGGGGTAAGCGGCAATGGCAGCGCTGGCGTGGCCCGGCATCTCGATCTCCGGCACCACGTTGATGTGGCGCTCAGCGGCATAGGCTACGAGTTCTTTGATCTCCTCCTGGGTATAGAACCCGCTGTGCGGCTCCCCGGATTGCTTGTTGCTGTTCCATTTTTTCTCCCCTACGGCCGTGCTTTTTCTAACTGAGCCAATCTCCGTCAGCTTCGGGTATTTCTTGATCTCGATGCGCCAGCCCTGGTCGTCCACCAGGTGCCAGTGGAAAACGTTCATCTTCAGGCGGGCCATCTCATCCAACAGCAGCTTCACCTCCTCTTTTCCTTTAAAATGACGGGCCTCATCCAGGTGCAAGGCACGCCACTCGAACCGCGGCTTGTCTTCTATAGCCACCGCCGGCATAACTTTGCCTTCCGAAGTATGGAGAGCCTGCAGCAGGCTCTGCACACCGTAGTGGATGCCCGCTGCCGTGGCTGCCTTGATGGTCACCTGCGTCGGCGTTGCGGTCAGTCTATACCCTTCTTTGCCCAGGTCTTTGGACAGCTTCTTATCCAGCTCCAGGCTGATCGTGTTCTTCTTACCCTTGCCGGCGTTAGCCTCGAGTGATAGGTTATACTTCTCCTGCAATGCTTGCTTCAGGAAAGCGGCTTCTTTCTCTGCTCCGGAAGCATACTGAATGGCTTTGGCGCTGCCAAGCGCAAATTGCCCCTTTGCCAGTTCGATTTTATTAGGCCTTGGGATGATGCTCAGTTCCTGCGCGCCGGCCTCCAAAGCGGCGATGCAAACCAGGAGGAGAAGGTATAGAAGTTTTTTCATGGGGAGAACGTTTGTTTAGAAGTATGGATTGCTTACTTAACTGAAGGTTTAAACTTAAGTGGATAATTTCAGGTCGCTCCTTTACTGGCTGGCTGCTCTTTTACCAGCTCATAAATCCGTACTTCCTGCTGGCTGTCTGTAGAGAAGGTTAGTTTCGAAACGTTCCTGAGTTTACTGCCCTGCAGCCGGATGTAGCTGCCGTTACCGCTGTAAAGGGTTTGCTGCTTTCCGTTTCTGCCGGGTGCAGTGATCGTATAGTGGGCACCGTCGTTTTTCAGCAAGATAACCAGGCCAGCCTCTTTCAGCTCCTTTGGCAACGCCACCGTTACCGGCTGCTGGCTGGTCAGTGTCTGGTAGGTGTTTATACTTCCGTCATGGGCAAAAACAGATTGATTTTTTCCGGCTGTTGGCTGTACCGCCAGGCGGAACTCCTTCAGGTAGAAGTTCTGACGCTTACCGGATGCATTGCGGAAGCGCACATACTTCACACTTGCTGGGTCAGCGAAGGCTATACTTCCTTTGCCGCGCTCGGCGGTTGCTTCGGTTGTCGTCCATACGTTTCCGTCTTTGGAGGTCTCAAAAACTCCCCAATCCAACAGGTTATTGTGGCTTAGGTTAAAGTATAAAGCCTGCGCCTGCAAAGCCTCCGAAGGTTTAAAACCAATGTACTCGGTACTATCCAGGTAGGCCACTTCCAGCATTGGGGAGTAAGCAACCCCTTTGTTACTGTAGCGCAGCGGTTGGCTGGCCAGCCGTTGCGCTTGGCTGTAAGCTGCCAGGGCATCGGTGTTCATACGGGCTATACTTTGGCTTCCGCCAGTTAAGTGGTTTCCGGTTAGGCGGTACACCTCTTCTACAAAAGGCATTAGCACCAGCGAGCCCGTTTTCACGCCCGGCTGGTAAGGATTTTGGTTGAGCGTGGCGTCCACTGTTGCCATGCTATCCAGCAGCGCCTCTACACGCAGGTAATTGGCCCAGGCCGCGGCAGGGTTCAGGTTCATGCGGTTATCCACCATGTCCACCGCGTGGGCACCGGCCTTGCCCAGCAACTCGAACTGCAGCAGCCACGGCTCCAGTTGCTCCACCAGGCGCTTGTTCTGGCTTTTGCTCCGGATCTCGGCAGGGGCCTTGGCTATACTTGCAAACTCCTGCTTTATCCGTTTAGCTTCCGCCGCTGAAGGGTGCAGCCCGTTTTGATAGGTTTCGAGGAACGTTTCGATATAGGGCTTGATCTCTACCGATTCGTCGCGGCGGTAGCGGTGGCCGTTCGGACCGGGGTCACTGTTGTGGGCATTGAAGGTGCGGAAGGCCTCCGGTGCCTCCGGCATCACATACCTGTTAGCCGCCTCCCAGGCCTGCTGCGGATCATAGGTTTGCATGTTCCAGCTATACAGGGCCACGCCAAAGATCGCCACCTTCGAGGCTTCCGCCTTGTCCATGGGGTTCGACACAAAGCCCGACATATCATACTTTGCCTCGGTGTCGATGCCATAGGATGGGCCCATGAGCAGGTGGTTGCGCACGTAGTCGCTCACCGGAAAGTTCCACCACACAAAAGCCGGGCGCCGGATGCGCTTGTTTACCCATTCCAGGCCTTCTTTGGTGATGTCGTGCACCACCGTGTTGCCCGTCCACATCACGTGGATAGCCGGATCGAGCTGCTCGCCCAGAATGTCGAGGTAGGTGCCGGGTTCTTTGTTCGCCCAGCCTTTGTTGTATTCGGTCGGGCACATGATCAGCGGGGCCACACCTTTTTTCTTGTTGATGAACTGGCGCTGAATAAAGTTGAGCAGGTTGGCCTGCATCCTGGCGTCGGTTCCGGCCCCGGAAATATCGTCGAAGAAAACGGCGAAGGCACGTACACCCAGTTCGTACATCATGTTGAATTTGGCAATGATGGCGCTGCTGTCGGCCTGGTTCCACTGGATGTCCTTGCCCGGATGGATGGCCCACACAAAATCCACCTTATTGCGCTTTGCCTCTTGCACCAGCTCTTTTAGCTGCTCCTCCTCCTGCGCGGGGTATGGCTTTCGCCAGTTTGGGGAGGAATGGTAGGGGTCGTCTTTGGGGCCGTAGATGTACGTATTCAGTTTCAGTTTTCCGTAGAAGCGCAGCTGCTCCAGGCGGTCCTGGTGGCTCCAGGGCTCCCCGTAAAAACCTTCCACCGTGCCACGGTACGCTACATCCGGGTAATCCGTAATGGCCACGGTCGGCAAGGTTATACGCCCGTTCGCCTCTTGCTGCACCAACTGCGACAGTGTCTGCACGGCGTAGAATACCGAGCGGTCGTCGAAGGCCTCGATGCGGATTCCCTCCGGCGATACCTCCAGCTGATAGGCGCCGGAGCGCTGCAGTTGGGGTTCTGCCTTTCTGAGTTTCTTTACCTTTAGCGGCAAACGTTTTCCTTTCTCCGCCACCGGCACCACTGCTTTCAGCAAGGCCAGGGTTGCGGCATCTTTTCTAAGTCCGCTTACTTTGTAGGCATGAGCCGGCGTAAAGCGCTGCTGGCTTATGTTTGCCTGCTGCGGCTGCGGCACCACCTGCTGTGCTGTTGCGGCAAAGGAAATCAGAAGAAGAAAGGCAGCGAAGCTGCGTTGGATAAGGGTGCGCATGATGTATTTACTTTGTTACTCTTGTCTCCTCCTGACTTAGAAAAGACAGGAGGAGTTATACTTTTATCTTTAGCTGGCGCGGGAGTAATTCCCGTGTCAATCTATAATGTTGAGTCTGCGACTCGACTGGGCCAGAGCCCAAAATAGTAGGTCACGAAAGAAGACACTCGCGCCACAAGTATGTTGTTTATTAAGCCTCGCCTGCTGTTCGCAAAGTCTTTCTTCCTGCCACAACTTGGGCTTCCAGCCCAGTCGGATTACAAATCCGACTCTACATAAGGCACGAGTTGCAAACTCGCGCCAGCAGCAGTAACTTATTGGGCAGATTATACTTTACAAATTACCGCCCTCTTTAGCCAGCAGTTCTTTGGCGCCGTCATCCTCATACTTGTCGAGCAGGCCGTTGAGCTGCTTTTTGAGTTTGGCGGTGATCTTCTCGTAGCCTTTCTTGCCGTAGAGGTTGTGCATCTCCTGCGGGTCCTTCTGCAGGTCGTACAGCTCCCACGACTCCACCCTTTTGTAAAAGCGAATCAGCTTGTAGCGGTCTGTCTTGATGCCAAAGTGCGGCGACACGGAATGTTCGCCGTTCTCATAGTAGTGGTAGTACATCGCGTCGCGGCCTTTCGCTTTTTTGTCCGTTAAAAGGGGCAGGAACGACTCCCCCTGCATGTCCTTCGGAATGGCCACGCCGGCGGCATCAAGCATGGTCGGCGCGATATCCAGGTTCATCACGAAATGCCCCGACTGTGTGCCCGGTTTCACCACACCCGGCCAGCGCATCACCATGGGCGTGCGGAACGACTCCTCATACATGAAGCGCTTATCGAACCAGCCGTGCTCGCCCATGTAAAAGCCCTGGTCCGACACATAGATCACGATCGTGTTGTCGGCGAGGCCGTTCTTGTCCAGGTAGTCCAGGGTGCGGCCGATGCTGCGGTCCATAGAGGCGGCGGTGGCCAGGTAATCGCGCATGTAGCGCTGGTACTTCCACTCCACCAGCTCTTTGCCTATCAGGTCGCGGGCCATCAGGTCATCATAGATCGGCTTGTAATAAGCTTTAAACTTTGCCTTTTGCGCCTCGTTCATGCGGGTAATGTTGCCGTCCTTGATGTTGTCATAGTCCGGGAACATCTTCAGGTCATAGCCCATGATCATGGTCTCGTCAATGGTCATGTCCTGTACCTGGGCGGCCTTGCGGTTAGTGTAGTTGTCGTAGAAGGTGGCCGGCAGCGGAAAGGTTTTGTCGTCGAACATGCCCATATCCTCCAGGTCCGGCATCCAGGTGCGGTGCGTGTTTTTGTGGCCGATCACCAGGGCGAAAGGCTTGCTCTTGTCGCGGCTGTCGAGCCACTCCTCGGCCACGTCCTCCGTTACGGTGGACACATAGCCCTCGATTCGCTCGCGGCTGCCGTCCATGTTGATGAAGTCGGGGTTGAAGTAGTGCCCCTGGCCTGGTAGTATCTTCCAGAAATCGAAGCCCTGCGGGTCGCTTTCCAGGTGCCACTTGCCTACCCAGGCGGTTTGGTAGCCGTCTTTGCCCAACTCCTTGATGAAGGTGTTCTGGCTGCCGTCGAAGTGGGAGTTCTCGTTATCCTTAAAGCCGTTCTTATGGCTATACTTGCCCGTAAGTATAACGGCTCGGCTCGGCCCGCAGATAGAATTGGTGACATAAGCCTTGTTGAAGGTGGCTCCTTCTTTGGCAATGCGGTCGATGTTGGGCGTCTGCATCAGGTTGCCACCGTAGGCGCTGATGGCCTGGAACGCGTGGTCATCCGATACGATGATGACGATGTTGGGCTTCTTATCCTGCTGTTGCGCCGAAGCCGCAAAGCTCCAAACGACAGCCGCCATGAGTAAGAGTATTTGCTTCATCATAAACGAAAATTATACTTTGTTACCTGCTTTTTCCTGCTTGTTTGATTTCCTTTAATAGCTGCGACAGTTCTTTCACCTTCCCCGGATGCTGTGCAGCCAGGTTGCGCTGCTCGCCTATGTCCTCGCTCAGGTTATAGAGCTGCGGCTCCGGTGAGTTGCCCAGCTCTATAGCTGTTAAGTTGTTATAAGCCGGACCATTGGCCGGTGCGATATACTTCCAGTTACCTTTTACAATAGCCAGCGTGCCAGCGTGCTGCACCAAGACCTCCCGGCCTTGCTCCGATTTTCCTGTTAATGCTCTCAATACGTCCTGGCTATCGGGGGCGTCGGCAGCGGCCAAGGGCTGGCGCAGCAGACTGGCAAAAGAGGCTAGCAAATCGACTTGCGAAACCATAGCATCCGATACTCCTGGCTTAACCTTTCCTGGCCAGCGCACAATCCAGGGCACGCGGGTGCCTGCCTCAAAAGCGCTGTACTTGCCGCCGCGCAAAGGGCCAGCCGGTTGATGCCCGTTTTGCTTTGTCACCGCCTCGTCTTCGTAGCCATCGTCCAGCACCGGCCCGTTGTCGCTGGTAAAGATGACCAGTGTATTTTTCGTCAGGCCCTGTAGTTCCAGTTCTTTTAGGATCTCCCCCACGGCCCAGTCCATTTGCAGGATCGCATCGCCCCGGTAGCCCAAGTCGCTCTTGCCTTTGAAGTAGGTAGAGGGCATGCGCGGCACGTGTGGTTCAGTGAGGGAGTAGAACAGGAAGAAGGGCTGGTTTTTGTTTTGCCCGATAAAGTCTTTGGCTTTCTGCAGGAAGGTAAGCGGCACCTCTTCATCCGTCCAGCGGGCTTTGGTGCCTCCGCTCAAAAAGCCAATGCGGCCAATGCCGTTGATGATGGTGTTGTCGTGCCCGTGGTTGGGCGAAGCTTTCATCTTCAGCAGTTCCGGGTTTTCCCTGCCTGTGGGTTCCAGGCCAATTTTCTCCCGGTAGTTTACCTGTATCGGGTCGGCTGGATCAAGCCCTACAACACGACCATTCTCCATAAAGACAGTCGGCACGCGGTCGGCGGTAGCCGGGAATATAAAGGAATAGTCGAAGCCTACTTCATTGGGGCCGGGCTTGATGTCCTCGTTCCAGTTTTTCTCTACCGCCTCCCCCAGGCCCAGGTGCCATTTGCCCACAATGGCAGTGGCATAGCCGGCTTTTTTGAACACGCCCGGCAGCGTTGTTTTATCGGTGGGCACAACCAAGGCAGCATCGCCGGGTAGTACGCCCGTTCCCTGTTTGCGCCAGGGGTATTCGCCTGTCATCAGGGCATAACGCGAGGGGGTGCAGGTGGCGGAGGTGGCATAGCCCCGGGTAAAGCGCAGGCCTTGTGCGGATAGTTTATCCAGGTTGGGGGTGTTTATCTTAGTGGCTCCATAGCTGCTCAGGTCACCATACCCCAGATCATCCACATAAATCAGAACAACGTTTGGTTGCTGCTGCGCATAGGCAAAGTGCGCCAGGCTAAGTATAGCCAGCAACAGACAGAGCACATGTATACTTTGTTTACGCATGATGTACTATAGCTTAGCCTGTTGTTGATTGCTTGTCTGGTAGACCCGCACCCAATCCACCACCATCTGCACGGGCAGGTCCTCGTCTTTTATGCTTCCCACCCAGTTGCCGCCCAGCGCCTGGTCCAGGATGATGTAGAACTCCTCATCAAAAGGCCACTGCACATGATCTGCGTTTTCCAGTTTAGGGTAGGTAAATGTTTTCTGGCCGTTGATGAAGAAGTCGAGCCGGTCGGGGTACCACTCCAGGCCATAGGTATTGAACTCACCTTCCTTAAATGGAGCGGTGGCGAAATATACGGGGTTTGTTTTCTGGTTCAGGTTATCGATGTGGTGGCTGTGCAGGGTCTGGTACACGATAGAGTCGTAGTTGAGGTGCTCCATGATATCGATCTCCCCGCTATGTGGCCAGCCACCATACTTACTTTCCTGCGGCATAAGCCAGATGGCTGGCCAGGAGCCTTTGCCCTTCGAGAGTTTGGCCCTGACTTCTACCTTGCCATACTTAAAGGCAAACTTGTTTTTGGTCTGGATACAGGCCGTCTGGTACTTGGTTGTATCGGCAGGGTCTTCGTTCACAATGCCCCGCAAGTGTAACTGGCCATCCTGTACAAAAGTAGTGGACGCATTGTCGGCGCAGTAGCAGGCCCAGTCAGGAGACCTTCTGCCCGAGAAGCTCCATTTAGTGGAATCCGGCGCTCCGTCTGTGGTGAACTCATCCTCCCACAGCAACACCCACTCAGCGGTGTTTGTCTTTTTCGGAAGAGAGGTGCAACTGGCAAGCAAGAAGATCAAACACCAAAGGAACAGCTGTTTCATGGTTAATTTGTTAAAAGGTAAAAGGGCCTGCGCAAGCCAATGGCCTGGCAGTCCCTTTTCCTTCACCTAAACTAAAAACTACAACTCAATCTATTCTATTCACTTCATCTAACTCCTTATTCCGTAGCCCCTGCATTGGCTTGCTCCCTTAAAGCCCTCCATGACATATAAATTCTCTTCAACTGATCCAGTGCTCTTTCTGCTTCGAATCAGAAAAGGCGTACCTTTTGCCATTAGCTCGGCACGGCATTATTGGTGGGTATTGTAGAGCGGTCCCATCAGATTCTTTTGCTTCCTAAGATGTGTCTCAGCAGAATAGTATCTATCATGATTTCACCATATCCTGCAAACCAGAAGTATAAACATATGAACTTCACCTTATAAAAACCAGACAAGTCATAAAAAATGTGTTCGATAACGCATTTTTGTTTAGCAGGCTTCGTGAGAGGGGCAAATATTAAAATACAGCAAATTAAAACCCACTAAAGCTTTACTATCAACTCAATAACTATCCTTGAAAAGATCAAGGAAAATCTTAAGCGAGTATAATGTCATACATATGCAGAGCGTATAAAAAAGGCTTTTCCTCCGCAGAAATTTATATTCCGGAAGAAAAGCCTTAAAAAGCATGCTCGTCTACCAATTAACTAGTAGACAAGCATGCGGGAAATTATAGAAAGAACTCTACTTTACTGCTTTTTCGCCCACCACAGCGGTGTGCTTACTGCATCCGGGCCCTCCAGGAATCCTACAGCCTGCTGGTAACCTGCAGGGTTCGTATTCTCAAGGGTAGACGGGTACTTCAGGCGCTGCGGGAAGAACGCCACCTTGCTCTCCATGTAGTTTGCCGAGGTGAGCGCTGGCAGGTTCGGTAGCGGGTTCTCTATGGCAGGGTTCTCGAAGAACGGCAGCCCCAAACGTCTGTGGTCGCTCCAAGCCTCCAGTGGCAACCATGGGAACTGCGCAATGTACTTCTGCGTGATGATCTTCGTCAGATGATCATTCTTAACTGTTCCATTCTTGTACAGGTGGTTGTCCGGATACTTTATCGTAGCCTCCGCAGTCGCTCCGGTATACCCGTTCTCATACTGCATGGTATAGGTGGCAGGTGGCTCAGCCGTGTGGTTCCAGTTCACAGAGGTACCGTTTCTGTTGTAATCCTCTGAGCTCAGGTAGTCGAGCATTGGCGCTCCCCAATAATCAAAGCTGCTCTTTATACCTGCCTCATAAGCCTCTTCGGCCGACATTGATGTATTCCAGCCACGAACAGCGGCTTCGGCGAGCAGGAAGTAGGTTTCCCAAGGCCCGAAGAAAACACGCTGGCTCTGGCTAGTTCTAAACTCCTGCGACATACGCGGGATAGTGCCAGGGTAAGAATACACTCTGTTTTTCGAGCCCTTGGCTCCCCACGATCCGTTACCGGCCGAGTTCCAGGTGTTAGTGGCATCTATTTCCTTGATCACGTTGCCTGCATCATCCAACAGCGTGCGCTTCGGGTTTCGGGCATCCGTTGTCCAGGATGGATAGTTGCTGTAGTTAGGGTTTGTGTAGTCGCCAGGGATAGCAAAGGCCTCATACGCACGAGGATCCACGGCAAAAGGCAAACCATTGAACCAGTACCCCGCCGATGGGTTATTCGTCATCGTGGCGAAGTGGTTCTCGAACCGCTGCCCCATCCAATTGGCTGGCTTTATAGCATCGTGGAAAGGCTTGCTTAGTAACTCCTCGGTCTCTATGCCACCCAGGTTAAAGTAGGTGTTGAACAGCGTCTGAGACAGGTACTGCATGTTCCACTCGCGGCTCATGACACCGGAAAGGGCGTCCCAACCTGGCCGCTCCTGCACTTTAAAGGTCTCGCCCATCTCCAGCAGCAGGTCATTGGTGGCAGCTGCGGCCTCAAATTCTGCCTTTGCCTTGGCTGGGTCTACCTCCGAAAGCCTCATGGCCAGGCGCAGGCGCAGCGAGTTAGCATACTTTCTCCAGTTGGCCCAGCTATAGGCATAGGCAGGGTCCAATTGCTTAAGCCTATCGGGCCTTGCCACCGACTCATCCAGCTTAGAGCTTGCATCCTTAAGCTCATCCAAAATAAAGTAATAAACAGCCTTTTCATCAGAGAACTCCGGGTTCTCACCCTGGAAGGCATTAATCGGAATAGGGCCAAAGTTGTCAGACATCTCGCTCATCAGGTACGCTCTCCAGATACGGGCTACCTGCAGCAGGTTTTCCGTGTGTGGCTGCGTGTTGCCTGAATTGATGTGTCCGTTGGCAATCTCGATGGCCGTGTTTGCTGCATTCAGCCAGCCAGCCACTTGGTTGTAGTAAGCGCTAGTCCAGCCGTCGTTGTAGCCGCCAGCCGAAAGGGTTGAGCCTTCCTGGTAGTGCGCGGCTACTTTCCAGTAAAGTATGAACGATCGTTCGGCCACGTCCGGGTTCATCTGTGCGCTAATGATGGAGTTGTTGATAAAGTACTCCACCTGCACCTGATCCGCGCTCGCCGCCACTGGGTTCACGTTGATCTCTTCAAAGTCGTTGCATGAGGTCAGCATCAGGCCCGTTGCCATCAGCACCCACGATTTTTTCAGTATATTTCTCATAAAACTAATGCAGTTAAAAGATTAGAAGCCCAGCGTAAGGTTGAACAGGATAGAGCGTGTGGTTGGCATGCTTCCGTTCTCAAAACCAGTTGCGTTGGTGCCAGTGGCAAACACCGATTCAGGGTCAAGTCCGTCCAGGTGGCTGGAGATGAGCCATACGTTTGTGGCTGTTATGCCAACGCTGGCTCTCTGAAGCGGCGTTTTAGAAAGCAGGCCACCTGGCAGCGCGTAGCTTAGGTTCACGTTGCGCAGACGCACGTTAGTGGCATCGTAAACATTGGCCTCTGTGATACCCAGGTTACCCACACCAGCTACCGCATTCCAGTAGTTCTGTGGCGTTACTTCTGTCGTATTCACTTGGTATTCTCCTGTAGTAGGGTCCTGTATCACACCTTCCACTACAAAGCTTTCACGGCCTCCGTTACGCAACGTGGCAAGAGATGTACCGTTGCGCTGCATGCTGGCAAGTGTGCCAGCGAAAATCTCACCTCCGATGCGGGCATCTACCTGGAAGGAAAGGCCCAGGCCTTTGTAACGCAGTGTGTTGGTAACACCCACCAGGGCGTCCGCCTGCTGGTTGCCCAGTCTCACACCTTGCTCCCCTACCAGTGGCAAGCCTGCGCTGCTCAGCAGCAACTGGCCAAAGTATGGGCTTTCCGGGTCATCCACTCTGCTGAAGGTGCTGCCGTAGATCTCGCCATACTCACCGCCAACTACTGCATTTACACGCACATCATCAAAGCCTCCCAGCTGATAAATCTCAATATCCTCATACAGCTCCTCCACCGTGTTGCGGTTTCTGGAGAAGTTACCGCTGATGTTCCAGTTAAAGCCGGTCGAGTTTCTGATGATGTCGGCATCTATCATTAACTCTATACCCTTGTTTTGGATGTCACCGGCATTGATAATTCTTCCGCTGTAGCCGCTAAGCGGGTCCATTGGCAGTGTAATGAGCTGGTTTGTGGCGTTCGATTTATAGATCGTAAAGTCCAGGCCGATACGGCTGTTAAAGAAACGCGCCTCCAGACCGGCTTCGGACGACTTAATCAACTCGTTTTTAACATCTGAGTTGTAAAGGGTGGGATTTCTGCCCGCCGTTGGGTTGCCATTCGGGTCTTTTCCGATCCAGTAGGTGTTGTAAAGCTCGTAAGGTCTAAGCCCGTTTCCTACCTCTGCATAAGAGGCTCTCAGTTTACCATAAGTTAACCAGGACGGAAGCGTGGCTCCAGCAGTCTCCAGCATATCAGTGAATACGTAGGAGGCGCTCACGGATGGGTAGAAGAACGAGCGGTTGTCTTCACTCAGGGTAGAAGCCCAGTCGTTGCGGAAGGTTGCATCCAGGAACAGGTAACCGTCCCAGTTAAACTGCACCATACCATAAACCGAGTTGATTTTCTGCTCGCGGTAGTCCTGGCCTATCGTAGGGTTGGATCTGCCGTTGTTCAGGGAGAACAGGTTTGGCACTTCCAGCTCGCCGGCATTGCCGCTGATAGAGCTGAACTTCTGCGCCATCAGGTTACCACCCAACGTCACCATACCGCCCAGTCGGCCAATCACGTTGTCGCGCTGTGCCGTGATGAGGGTGCTGTAGTTGGTCTCCATAAAGTTCTGCTTGCCCAGGCTGTATCGCCCGGATGGCGTCTGCGGGCTGCCGCCGTAAAGCTTGCTTTCGGCAGTAGTATAGTGCATGTCCGCACCACCTTTGATCTCAGCGTTCAACCAATCGGTAAATTCATACTTCACGGAGCCGTTCATGATGAACCTGTCTCTCAGGTCCTGGTTCAGGTTATACCTGCTGTTCCAGTAAGGGTTCATCTGGCTGCTGCTGCCGTACCAGATCATGTTGCCATTCTCATCAACCGCCCGCTCAAAGTCACGGATGTCGATGGAGCGAGGCAGGCCGAACAGCGTTCCGAAGGAGTTGTTAGGGTTGTTGCCCCCGACAGGGCGGTTCTCGGCGTTAGTCTTAGTATACTGCACCTTTGTGTCCGTGGTCCAGCGCTCCGCCTTGCCGAAATGGCTGACAGCTCTGGCTGTCAGGCTGGTTCTGCTTAGCTTCACGCCCGGCGAAACGCCTTCGTTGTCAAATTTGTTGAAGGACGTGTAAACAGAGGTGTTGTTGTACTGCTGCTGGAACGAAACGTTCTGGCTGGAGTAAAGTCCTTTTCCAAAGAAGTTGTCGATGTTGTCGTAAATACGCAGCGGCACGTTCTCCCCTCTCCAGTTCTCCACGGTCTGGCCTTCGGCTCTAGGGCCCCAGCTAGCGCCAGACAACGGGTCGTAGCTTCCTTCCGAACCCTGACCGAACGTGCTCTGCAGGTCTGGATAGGTAAAGATCTCGTCGTAGCCAGTGGTAGAGGAAATTGTGATGCCCAGCCCGTCCTGTGGCTTGCCAGACTTTGTCGTGATCAGGATAACGCCGTTACCCGCTCTAGAGCCGTAAAGCGCTGCCGCAGAAGCTCCCTTCAGTACGGAGATGCTTGCGATGTCCTCGGCGTTGATGTCGGCAAGGCCATTACCCATGTCCAGACCTGGGTTCCAGTAGTCGTTGTTGCTTCTACCGGTAAAGTTGTCGATCGGAATACCATCCACCACGATCAGTGGCTGGTTATCCCCTACCAGTGAGCTGTTACCGCGAAGTATAATCTTGGAAGAACCTCCCGGACCGTTGCTGGAGCGGTTGATCTGCAGACCGGCTACTTTACCCGTCAGGGCGTTTGCCAGGTTAGCCTCCCGCGACTCCACCAGCCGCTCGCCGCCAACTTCCTGCACGGAGTATCCCAGTGATTTCTTCTCGCGCTCAATGCCAAGCGCCGTTACAACCACCTCACTTAGTTGGCTGCTGCTGCTTCCCAGCGTAATGTTGAGCGTGTTGCCTGTACCTACGCTCACTTCCTTCGAGTCGTAGCCAAGCGCATTCACCACCAGTGTGGCTCCTTCCGCAACAGCAAGGCTGAAGGTTCCATCCTCGCCAGTTGTGGTCCCTGTTGTAGTTCCCTTCACTTGTACTGACGCAAAAGGCAAGGGGGTACCTTTGTCATCCTTTACTGTACCGGTGATAGTTCGGTTCTGCTGCGCAAATGCCAGCCCCGTGAACAGGCACAGCAGCAAACAGAGCACGAACTGTTTAGTAATCACTTTTCTCATAGAAAACAGCTTTGATTGTGAAAATTTGTGAAACCGTTAGATAATTAAAAATATATAGACACTGACAAGGCTAAACGACCTGAGAGTCGTCAGCCACTTTATTCTTAGCTAAATTCATGGTGTCGTAATGCTCCATTACCAGCGCAGCTGCACCGATAAGCTCTGCCTGGTATCCGAAGGTGGAGATTTTGATTTCAGTGTCTTCGGCAATCTTCGGGATGCAGTGCTCGTTGATTGCCTGCTGAATGGGGGTCATCCAAAGCTTACCGGCAAGCGACCCTCTGCCACTCAGCACGATCAGCTCTGGGTTGAGCAGGTGGATCAGGGTTGCCACCCCTCTGCCTATGTTATAGGCGGTGTCGGAGAAGAGCTCTATCGCGAAGCGGTCTCCTTTCAGAGCTGCCTCTATGATGGCGTTGGAGGTTGCCTCCATATCATCCAGGCTAAGATCCTTCAGCATCGACACCCTTCCCTCTTTGAGGCCCTGTATCGCCCTTTCGACCACTACGATCAGCGAAGTCTCTGTTTCGAGGCAGCCGCTCTTGCCGCAGCTGCACATCTTGTTGTTCATGAAGATAGGGATGTGGCTGAACTCGCCTGCAAAGCCATTGTGCCCCCGGAACAGTGTTCCGTTCAGCACCATTCCCAGGCCAATCCCCCAGCCAATGCTTAGCACCATGACGTTCTGCCTGTCTTTGGCCGCACCCAGCTTGTGCTCTGCCAGAGCCACCAGGCTGGAGTCATTGTCTATCAACACCGGAAGGTTGATAACAGACTCAAGGTAGCTGACGATGCTGCCTTGCTCCAGTCTGAGGAAGGAGTGATTCACCCCTTTCACCACATCTACGAAGCCAGGCATGCCTATTCCAACCCCGATTACACTGTCTTCAGGCACATCCGTCTGCTTAATAAAATCGGAAAGGTGGCTTGCCAACTGCTGTAGCGCGTGTGGGTTGTTTGCCAGCGGGAGTTCCACCCGCTTCGTCTCCCCTATATAGTTGTTGTGCATGTCCAGCAGCGTGATGCGGGTAATCAGCTGGTCCATCGCCACAGATACCACATACATCAGGTCGGGCCTGAGCGAGTACATCTGCGGGCGCCTGCCTCCTGTGGAGTTTGCATAACCCTTTTCAATCACAGTACCCTCGCTGATCAGCTCGTTAAGTATACGGGCAGTAAGGGGTACACTCTTGTTGGTAAGGGTGCTGAGGTCCGCGCAAGACAGCTCACCAGTGAAGTATAAATGCTTCACTACATTCCGCTTGTATATTTCCTGTTTATTAAGCATCACATATAAAATATCAACTTTCTAAGCCTATGTTACGGAATTATTACTAAGGTAGACGAACTTTGATAAATAAAAAAAAACTTTAATAAAAATTTTAAAAAGAAGTAGATACATGAGTAATTAATCACCTATGTCGCCAGGAGAGCTAATTGTACTCTGAAAAGCGCAGAAACCTTTTAAAGGCATTGATAAGGTTCAAAACAAGATCAAATTACGATGCAGCCTATGTTAGCAATTACCAGCCTTGGATAAATAGTATGTCATAAGTAAGAGCTGCCTGCAATGCTGGGGCTGCAGGCAGCTCTTATTTATCAGGCAAGTATGAACTTACTCTTTCAAACGGATGCGCTTCTTAAACTTCTCCTCCCCGTCCACAAAGACCTTCAGGTAAAACCGGCCTTTCGGGTGCTGGCTCAGGTCGTAGGTAAACACGCCTTCTTTTATTTGTTCATACTTCTGCTCCAGTACCACCTCATCGCCCGGGTCGGTTACGATCTGCACCAGCACGTCGTGCGGCAGGTTAGCATAATAGTCGAAGGTGGTGGAGTCGTTGGTGCGGGTGGGGTACAGGCCAAAAGAGGTCTGGTCGGTGATGGGTGCTACCGGCGTGCCTACCTCAAAAGCGTAGCGCACCGAGGAGCCAAAGTCAGACTCGAAATCCTGCAGCATGGCCCCGTCCTTATTCAGCAGGCGCACCTTGCCCCTGCCGCCGCGCGGGTTGGCCCAAAACTCCAGACCGTTGCCGGCAGAGTCCTGAAGTATAAACTCATAGTTGCCATTAGCCAGCTGCACCGTGTCGCGGTAAAGCGTATTCGCCTTCAGGGTTCCGGCGGCCCTTTCCTGAATAACCTTGCCTTCACTGTCTTGGAGCACGTAGCTGTTTTGATCCGGCTGGTTGTTCGTCATCAGGTATACCACCACCGTGCCACCATGTCGTGGTACCGCCTCGAAGGCGCTGGTCATTTTATTATCGGTCGCATACTTGTCTTTTTTGCCGTTTGGCCGCTGCAGCTCCACCTCAAAGGTGTTCTGGCCTGGGTTGCTCTCAATCTCGCTGGGCAGGGCAATAACAGTGTAGCCTGCGGGCTGCAGGGTACCAGTCCAGTTATACTTCTTTTTGCCTAAGCCCTTGGTGCCGTAGCTAATTTGCAGGCTGGTGAGGGGCACTGCACCCATGTTGCGCACTACGATCTGTGGCTGCACATTGGCCGGGTTCTGGCGGCGGTGCGCATCCTTCAGCGACGGACGGATGATATCCGTGATAGCCACATCGTTTTTAGCGGCGGGCTTTTTATACTGTATGATGTAGGCGGTGATGTAGGCATCGGCACCTGGCTCGGAGGAAACATACTCTTCCATGTTGATGTCCACGGTGTGCTGGGAGCCGGGCTTTACGGGCAGGTCGAACAGGTCGGGCTGCATCAGATCGCCGGGGCACCAGTCGGCGCGGTCGTACACCCAGGTGCCGGCCTGCGGGTAGAGCGGGTTTTCGCCACACTTCTTCCAGATGTCCCGCCTGTCGATGAGCTTCCTGTCGAAGTATACTTCCCGGAACTTACTGCAGAACTCGGCGCAGTTGTCGGGTTTGTCCATGCCGTGGCCGGTCTGCACCACGCGCAGGCGGGCGAAGGCGGCGTTTTTATCGGCTGTGAAGGTAGTGGGCTTCAGCGCGTTCTCAATCGGGTTGGCCGGGTCGCCGTAGCGATAGGCGCCGTCGTAGATTTTCTGAATGGAGATAGGCTCCCAGGCCGGTTTGCCTTTCACAACTTCAAAGTCCAGCGTCAGGGTCCAGCCGCGATCGTTGTTGGGTTCCCAGCCGGTATGGTTATACTCTATCTCCACGCTGTCGCGCAGCAACAGGCTAAAGTCGGTGATGTCCACTTCCCAGTCAAAAGTCCATTCCTTGCCGAAGGCCCCACCATAGGGCGTCAGCATGCGCCCGATCTCAATGTCCTGCGACTCGCCTTTTTTGCCACCGGTGCGTCTGATAATAATATGGTCTTTGTAGTCCCAATCGGCGCAGCGCATGTTGTCGGGGCAGCCCAGGCGCAACTTCAGTTTTATACTTCTAATGTCCTCGCCTTTGGACGGGAATACGCCCCATGCTTTGTAGTAATTGTTGCCCTGGCTCGGGTCAGTCACCACCGTCAAACGGTTGTGCGTGACCACGTTTAGGGTGTCGGAGGCGTGGGTTTGGAGGGTGATAAGGGAAAGTAAGGCCGCCAGGGTGTAGCGCCATACATGGGAGGTAAATTTATACTTCATATTTAGCGTGTTTATACTTTGCTTTTTTGTGTTGGCCGATGTCACCGGCGAAGGTTTTCAAGTTGGTGATTAGCATATATGCATAACTATACTTTATACTTTTGCTGTGCTTTTATTACTTAATTACACTTGCTGATTTATACTTTCTTCCTGGCGCAAGTCTTCAGACTTGTGTCCTTCAATGAGGTCAAGTTTGTAGCTTGACTGGCTTGAAAAGCCATACTTTATACTTTTGCCATTCTTTTATACTTGCCGAGTTATACTTACAGCTTATTTTTTCATAGCCACCGCTTCCTTCCATTTGAAGCAAGCTATCCTTACTAGCTTCCGCTGATCCTCTAGTTCCCACAAGCGGCTCGTTTCATTTCCTACTTTCTGCCCTCCCAGGCCGGGAGGCCTCGCCTTCGGGCATCGCGCTGTGTTCCCTTCCTTTGCTACCCTTCGGTCGCAATGCCCTTACAGGGCACCGGAATCTCACAAGGCGCTCAACCCAAAGGCTGGGATTAGTTCAATAGCTAAGACTGTTACTACTGTCCCCTTGAGGGGACTATAGGAGTGTTTATACTTTAATAATGAAACTTATACTTCAGCACCAGTAATAACAGGTTCCCCGCCTTAGACAAGGAGGGGTTAGGGGTGGTTAGACCCGGCACTGCAGGCTCCCTCCCACTCCTTTGTCAAAGGGTCACATAGTCCTTTGTCCAAAATATTCTTCTCTACAGCTCTTCCCCCGCCTACTTGTACTGAAATACATTGTAAGGCCGGGACGTACCCTGTAGCTTCAGCACGACCACACCATGCGCCGGAACGTCAAAACTAACTTCTTTCGCTGTAGAAACGGCAAAATCCTTTTGCGCCCATAGGTCACGCATGGTATAGCCTTTGGCAGCATTCAGGCCCACGGAATCCGGCTGGAAAGTGATAGCAGCGGTTCCTCCCGACCTGTTGAGCAGCGCCACGGCCACTTGCCCGCTCATGGTAGATTGGAGCGGCTTGGCCCATACTTCCAGGTCGCCCTTGTCCACCAGGCGGCGGGCCTGGTACACCAGTTTGTTTTGGTTAATGGCAATCAGTTCTTTGTTGGTCAGGATACTGATCGTCTCCGGGCTCATCTGGCGCAGGTCGTTACTGGCCAGCAGCGGGGAGCTCATCATGCACCACATCGAAAAGTGCGTCTTGTCTTCTTCGTAGCTCATGCCCCGCCCTACCTGCAGCATGTCCATGTCGTTTACGTGGCCCGGCGAGGCATGCTTCCAGAGGTCGGCGTTCAGGTCCACGATGTGCATCACCGAGGCAAAAGTGTTGTCGATGTCGCCGGAGATGCGCCAGGAGTCTGCCAGCGGCACCACCCACTCGCCCGGAAACTTCCAACGGCACACGTTGTACACCACGTCTGGCCGAATCTGACGAATCAGGTTGCCAATTTGCGTATAGCGGGTTTGCTCGTCGAGGCCCAGCCAATCGCCGCCGCACCAGTCTACCTTAATAAAGTCGTAGTTCCACTCCTGCAGCATCAGTTGCAGATCCTGCGCGTCGTGCCCGTAAAGCCCCATGCCCACGCCCACCGTGTCTTTGTCCCAGTACGAGGCGCAGGTATTGATACCGGCATCGGAGTAAATCCCGGCCTTCAGCCCTTTGGAATGGATGTAGTCGCTCAGGGCCCGCATGCCGCTCGGGAAGCGTTCCGGATGCGCCACGATACTTCCCTTTGCGTCGCGACCGCCAAAGAAGCCATCATCGATGTTGACGTAAGTATAACCGGCCTCCTGCATCCCCGTCGACACCATAAAATCGGCTTGCGCCCGGATGATGTCCTCGTTGATTATAGCGCGGAAGTTATTCCAGCTCGACCAACCCATGATAGGCGTTCTGGGACGCTCTGCTACCGCTTCTGTTTTACCTGCTGCAGGGGCCGGGCTGGTTACGGCGCTATTCGGCTGGTTGCGGCAGGCAAGCAGCGCAAGAAGCAAAAGGCAAGGGATGAGTTTTCTAAACATAGTGTGTCTTCCTAAAAGTATACATCTTCTCCCACAGCCGAAACGTCCTGGCTTATACTTTTTATACTTTGATAACAGGTGCTTAAGCACAAACGGAGCGGCCACGGGTGTCCCCTTGTGCCGCTCCGCTAAAAATCAATCAATCTTACTTTTTCACCGGCACGATGCGGTACTCGTAATAGTATGGCCTGTTGAGGAACAGCTTATACTTGTCGAGCGGAAGTAGGCCCCAGCTGTTGTTGCCGCCTACGCCAAGCTGCTGCAGGTCCACGTGCAGGTGGATGTTTTTGTCCGGCTCCAGCGAACCTGAGTGTGTTTGGTGCTTGTCGAAGCCAGGGAACAACTGGTCCGGGCTGTAGGGCAGGGCGCTCACGTTCAGCAACGTGTCGATGTGCTGGATGATGATGCCGGAACCGTCTTTGCGGCTGATCTTAGCCCAACGCACATCACTCTTGTTGCCGCTCTCCTGCGGACGCACGTACGGGTGGTACTGCTCGGTAATGCTGCCTTTGTACTGGCCCACCAGCGCGGCCGTTTTCCTGTCCCAATAGCTTTCCCACGGGCCGCGGCCATACCATTCCAGGTTCTTAAAGTCTGTTGGCAGCGTCATGTGGTTGCCTACCTTAAAGGTCATCATTTTCAGCTCCTTCAGCGGCTGCACCTTGTTTTTCACGGTCAGAGCACCTTTGCCGTCAGCAATCAGGGTCTGCTCATACTTCAGGCCACCGTCCAGCAACTCCTTTTCGATGCTTACCTGTACCTGTCCGTCGGCCAGCGTTTCTACCTGCACCTTCTTCACCACGGCCTTGTCGTTAGCGTCCTTTAACGCTCTCAGCCTTTTCGGAAGATTTGCCCCGAAATCGTTGTCAGTGCCTGGGCGCCAGAAGTTGATGCGCGGGCCACTTTCCAATATCGTTTTGCCATTGGCCTTGTAAGAGGTAATGTTACCGGTTTTCTTATCCACCGTCAGGCTGAAGCTCTTGTTACCCAGCTCAATGGCAGAGGCTCCGTCCGAAACGTTGATCTTGTCGCTGCTTGCAGCATAGGCTGGCGGCACAGGCTTGCTCAGGGCGAACTCCTCAAAAGCCAGCTCAGTACCGGCCTTCAGCACGCCCTCGTCATTTTTAAGCACGGCCTTTACCTGCAGGTAATATTCGTTGGCCGTATCGGCTTTTATCGCCTCATCCGGCAGGGTCAATCTTACGGATTGCCCCGGCTGCACGGTAAGTTCGCTGATCGTGCCAGACTTCACCTCTTTGCCGTCGCGCAGCAGCGTCCAGTTCAGTTTAAAGTTATCCAGGGTACGGAAGAAGTACTTGCTGCGCACGCCCAGCTGGTTTTTGTTCAGCGTGAAAGCAATCTCCTGGTATACTTTGCGTACCTCGTAAGAGTGCGGATGGAACGTACGGTCTGCGCCAATTACCCCATTAATCAGGAAGTTATTGTCGCTTGGCGTATCTTTATCGCCCCAGTCGCCACCGTAGCCCAGAATCTTCTTGCCGTCTTTCATGCGGTACACGCCCTGGTCTACCCAGTCCCAGATAAAGCCGCCCTGCAGCACCGGGTAGGTTTCAAAAATATCCCAATACTCCTTAAAGTTACCGATGCTGTTGCCCATGGCGTGCGCGTACTCGCAGAGCAGGTAGGGTTGCGTCGGGTTGCTCTGAGCGTAGGCGATCACCTCGTCCGGCGTGCGGTACATTTTAGAGTAGATGTCGGTGTTCCAGTCGCCGGAGGCCAGCTCGTAGTGCACCGGCAGGGACGGGTCCAGGCTCTTGGCCAGCTCGTAGCCACGGTAGAAGTTCCAGCCGTTGCCCGCCTCGTTGCCCAGGCTCCAGGAGAAAATGCTCGGGTGGTTGCGGTCGCGGCGGATCATACGGCCTATGCGCGTCAGGTGCGCCAGTTCCCACTCCGGCGCGTTGGCCAGGGTGCGGCCCAAATCATAGTGCATGCCATGCGACTCCACGTTGGCCTCGTCCATTACGTACAGGCCATACTCGTCACAAAGCTCATAGAAATAAGGATCGTTCGGGTAGTGGCTGGTGCGCACGGCGTTCACGTTCAGCTCCTTCATCAGCTTCACTTCCTCCAGCATGGCCTCGCGGCTCACTACCTGCCCCGTTTCCGGGTGCGTCTCGTGGCGGTTCACGCCTTTAAACATCACAGGCTTACCGTTTACCAGAATCTGCGTGTTCTTAATCTCTACCATACGGAAGCCCATTTTGCGGCTAATCACCTCTTGTACCTTTCCTTCGCCATCGTAGAGGGCGATTTCCAGGCGGTAGAGGTGCGGAGTTTCAGCGCTCCATGCCTTGGCGTTAGCAACATTGGCATTAAAGCGAAGCTCGGTTTTGCCCTGCTTCATTTTCAGGCCCCAGGTGTTCTGTTGGGCACTCCATACTTTCTTGCCGTCGGCATCATACAGGGCTGCCCCTACTTTATACTTCTCCTGGTTCTCGTCGGTGTTGTTCCAGGCCGTTACGTGCAGGTTCATCACCCCATCACGGTAGTTGTTGGCCAGCGAGGCGTTGGTCACATAGTCGTAGAGGTGCACGTTTGGACGGGTATAGAGGTAGCAGTCGCGGCTGATGCCCGACACGCGCCACATGTCCTGCGCCTCCAGGTAGCTGCCGTCGTTCCAGCGGCGCACTTCCAGGGCAATCAGGTTCTGGCCCGGCTGCACGTAAGGCGTAATGTCGAACTCCGACTCCAGCTTGCTGTCTTTGCCCAAGCCTACATACTTGCCATTCACATAGAGCTTAAAAGCCGATTTCACGGCACCCAGGTGAATGAACACGCGCTGGTCTTTCCAGTTGGCCGGCAGGGTAACTACCCGGCGGTAGGCACCGGCCGGCTGGTCGATGTTATCCGGAATGTTCGGCGGTTGCGGGTTGGTCATGTTGAACTCGTAGAACGGGTTCACATAGATCGGCACGCCGTAGCCGTTAAACTCCCAGTTGGCAGGCACCGGAAACTCTTTCCAGCTCTTATCACTAAAATTGGTGGCATAGAAATCCTGCGGCAGCTGCTTGTAATCGGCTACCCAATGGAACTTCCACATGCCGTTCAGCGACATAAAGCGGGAAGACTTGGCCTTGTCGCCGGCAGCGGCTTTGGCCGCATCCTCAAAAGGAAAATAAGAAGCCCGCATCGGCAGGCGGTTCTCTTCCTGTATGGCAGGGTTCTCGTAGACAGGGTCGAGGTAGGGTTTCTGGGCAAGCGCCGGGAAAAAGCCCAGGGCCAACAGGCACGTAAATAATAAAAGCTTATTCATGGTTATGGTAGTAATTCAATAGAAGTATAAGGGTTAAATTTTTGCTGCAGAGCCAGATGCGGTGCGGAGCACTATATCTTTTTGAGACGGAAAAGCTTCGTTTCGTGCGACTGCACGCGGCCTTTCCAGCCTTTGCCTTTGCCCACGGTCTTGTGCTCCCACAGGTCGCGCACCTCATACTTTCCTTCCAGGCCCAGCTTTGCCCAGTTTACACGATAGTTCTTGGTTTGGTCGCCCCGGTTGAGGATAGCCACGGCCACCTCGCCATTCTGCAGCGGCTTTACCAGCACATCCCAGGTACCGTCATGCACTTTGCGCTCTGCCTGTTTGCCCAGCGCGTCCTGGTTTACGGCAATTACCTCCTTGTTTAGTAGGATGCGCTTGGTGGCCTCGTTCATGTTGCGGATGTCGTTGGTGGCAATCAGCGGCGAGGCCATAATGCTCCACAAACTCATCTGGCTCTGGTACTCGGTGTCGTTCATGCCCACGCCACCCATGTCGCCGGAAGGACCTGGCTTACCATATAAGCCCACCACCAGCATGTCGGCGTCGTTCCAGCGGCCCGGGCCGGCATACTCGTGCAACTCGGCGTTGATGTCGAGGATGTCGATGATGCCTTCAGCGTTCTCATCGCTGCTCAGGTTCTTCCACTTGTCGCGTACGTCGTAGGTAGTGCGCCACAGCTGGCCGCCGGCCTCGGCGGCCCAATGCCAGGGCTTGCGCTGCCCCCACTCACAAATACCGAACACGATGTCGCGGCCGCTCTTGCGCAGGGCCTGGCTCATTTTGGTGTAGCGCTCCACGGCCGTAGCCGAGTCTTTCGGAGCGTGGCAGTAATCATACTTCAGGTAATCGATGTCCCAGGAGGCGAAAGTTTTGGCGTCCTGCTCCTCAAAGCCCAGGCTGCCGGTATAGCCTGCGCAGGTCAGTTGTGCCGCATCAGAGTAGATGCCCAGCTTGATGCCTTTGCTGTGCACGTACTCGGCCAGAGCCTTAATGCCGGAGGGGAATTTCTTTGGGTCGGCGATGATGTTGTTGCGGTTGTCGCGGCCGCCCTGCCAGCCGTCGTCGATGAAGATGTAGTTGTAACCAGCCTCCACCATGCCCGAGGCCACCATGGCATCGGCCATCTCGCGGATGTCCTTCTCGTTGATGTTATCGGCAAAGAAGTTCCACGTCATCCAGCCCATGGGAGGCGTGGGCGCTAAAGGTTTCTGCTGCTGCCCATAGGCGAGACACATGCTCAGGCAGCAGGCAAACAGTATAAAAAGCTTTTTCATGCGATTACGTCTTCAGGTAAAGGTATTTCAAAGTATGATTTGGGGCCGGCGCTTACTTCTCTTGCAGCTGGTTTAACAGTGCCTTTGCCTTGCCAACCGCTTCGGCGGCCGGCATCTCATTAAGTTTCTCCACCTCGAAAGCGGCTAGTGTCTTATTCAGTTCCTGCAGTTTGGCGTGGTTGCCGGTGCGGGCAAACTCCTCGCGCAGCAGCCGTATTTTCTCAAAGTCCTGTATGCCCTCCACCAGCTTCTCAAAGCGTATCGACGTCAGCGGCCCCGGGTATACCTGGTAAGTGTCGCCGGCTGGCCAGGTGCGGAAACGGCTGTCCAACAAGGGATTTTCTACCCAGCTGTTATAGGCCCAGCGCAGGTAGCCGGTAAAGCCTTGCGCTGCTGCATACCACCCGATCCATGCATGCTCTGCAGGAGGCGAAAAGGTGAAGCCGTTCGGGAGGGCCTCTTCACAACTGGTGTAAAA
Organism: Pontibacter litorisediminis; assembly: GCF_029360645.1. Classification (GTDB taxonomy): domain Bacteria; phylum Bacteroidota; class Bacteroidia; order Cytophagales; family Hymenobacteraceae; genus Pontibacter; species Pontibacter litorisediminis. The sequence continues at coordinate 1,270,710 of NZ_JARDUA010000001.1, forward strand.
CGTGCTCGGCTTGCCGCTGGCCTTGCGCTCCTCCAGCACCTTTTCCCCAAACTTCCATTTGGAGGCGATGCTGTAGTCGAAAATGTCCGGCTCAATTTCAGGATGATAAATACCGGCCAAGGCGATTTTCCAGTCGGGGTCTGTTTCTTTCAGCAGTTTGATGACGGCCTGCATGTCGGCCAGCGGGCGCTCATCCATGGCAATGGAGGTGATAGAAAACCAGCCTTTCTGCTTCAGGTGCCGGGCGAAGTCCTGCAGCATGTTGCCCCAGAAAGCATTATACTCCGGGGTCCCGGCCTTTGCAGAAAACACAACCTCCTGTCCGGTAGCCTCATCAAAGTATGGGAAGGCCATTTCCCAGGGCACCATGGTATAGCAGTTGATGCGTTGCTTTATCCCGCAGGACATCACGAAGGAAACATACGCATCAAAGCGGCTGTAGTCGTAGGCCCAAGTGCCGTCTTTGCGCTTGATCCACTTGACAAGGCTTGGGAAATCGTCATAGGTTTGGTGGTTCCAGGGCTCGTCTATAATGCTGGCGGTGATGTTCTTCTGGCCGGCAGAGGCAAGCATGGTATAGTAGGGCCTCATGGCGTCATAATGCGCCTGGCTCCAAAGCGGCACGCCATGCACACGGGCAACGGCGGCCGGATGCTGCCAGAGGTCCAGGTCGAACGCCCACTCACCAGGAGGAGGCAGCTCTCGCTCCTGCACCGTTACCGCTACGCGCAGCTTGTAAGGTTTACCGGCATGAACGGTAACCACGCCTCTATACTTGCCCGCAGGCGTGTTGCGGGGCACCGCTATACTTAACCAAAGGGGCTGCACCGTGTTTGCCGCCACGGCCGTTACGGCAGCTGTGTCAATCGGGTCTGCCACCAGTGAAGAGTCGTAGTCGGTGGGCTTGCGGTAGCCGCAACCCTGCCCAAACTCGTCGGTCATAACATAGCGGACAAAGCCCGCTGTAATATTTTTGGAGGCAATACGGTTGCCTTTGCCGTCCTTCAGGTCAGAGAGGCTGACCTGTAGCCGGGGTATTTCCCGGTTGGCCCAGACCAGCAACTGCGTGTGCACCTTCTCCCCTTTCCAGGCGGTGGCCTGCCACTGGTTTTGCCGCGCTACCTCCGGCACCAGATCCTGCGCATAACGCACATCGCTGCTGGCGAAACTCACATTTACCGGCGCTTTCAGGTTACGCCAGGTATCAAGCGCAGGAGCCGCTGACAGCCCCTCCCCTGCCAGCACCAGGCTAAACAGCAATAAGAAGTATAAAGGTAGTTTCATCTGATTTAAAACACGGGCCTCAACACCCGTAGCGAAGGCACAGCTGTAGCGGTTTTTCTCTGCCGCCTGAGCATAGCCACGGCCATAAGCTAAGCTGGCAAACCCCTCCTGGGTAATGCTGCTGGAGTATCTCCTACTTTTGAAAAAACTCCAATCATCTTCGGCCTTTGAAAGAAGCGTCAAAATAGGCAATGTTTTCGTAAACGCAAACTACACACAGCTCAACTGGCCAGAAATGAACTGCTTTGGTTCCTGCATCCTAACCTTCTCTCTTTATAACCAACATGCGTAAGAAGGCAGCTTCTCCGAACCAGGCAAGGGCATTACGTTTAGTTAACCAAGGGAGGTGCTTGTTCGGAAAGATGCCGTGTGACTCCCTCACCGCTTAGAGGCACGAAGGTAAACATCCACTTCAGGGGGTTCTGCCAGTCCTTGCCCTTAAAGTTTCCAACCGGCAGTTTTACCAGCACCGTGTTCCAGCCTTTTTTTACCGGGGCAGCCACAGGTGCCCGGAACTCATAACCTTCGTCCAGCAGCGGGATCTCCGCGTTCCCCTTTTGGCCGGGACGCTTCCACTTTGGCGGGGCTATTAGCTGTCCGTTCAGGAAAACAGAACTGCCCCTGTCGTCCCAGGTACCAGCAGCGGGCGAGTCGGAATTATAGGACCGGGACAGGTTCTGAAAACCAACCCAGAAATAACCCGTTGTGTCAGCATCGCTCCAGAAACGGGTGGTAGCGTACCAGGTGGTGTTCTCCTCCGGCTTCTCCAGCACGCCCGCCACCAACGGATGCCAGAAGTGGCGCAGCACCACGGTGCCTCCCACAGCCTCTGCCGCAGGCTTTTTCCCTTTAAAAGATTTCTTCTCCGGGGCAAACGAAGCAGACAAGTCTCCTTTGTTCTTGTAGGGCCCAAACAGCTTCCAGGTGATGTCAGCCTGCGCCGCATACGGAAAGGGCATGTTGCTGAAGTATAACTGTTGCTGGTCCAGCATCCGGTTCTCAAACTCCCTGAACTCCTGCACCCGCTCCGGCTTGTCTGCCGGAATATTGGCGATCCACCCCTCGTAGCCGCCGCCTTTCCAGCTGCGCTCTGCAAAGGCCAGTATTCCAGGGTAAACGGGGTTCATGGTGAGCACATCCTCCTGCCTGAGCACGTTGCGGTCATGCCAGACGCACAGGGTGGCTCCCATTACGGTGCTGTCTCCAGCTACGCGGTCGCCAAACTGCCGGCTAAAGATGGTGGTAACGGCCTCCAGCGGGTCCATGTGGTTGAGGTAGAGGTGGCGTGACTCAATGTAAGCCAGCTTAGGGTTGGTGGCCCCATCCTTCATCCACAGCTGGCGTATGGTGGCGTCGTCCAGGTTGCCGCCCGGGTCCCAGCCAATGGTTTTCTTGCCCCGCTCATGCAGCCAAGCGGTTACCTGTGGCAGGAAATCAGGGTTTGTGATCTCTACCTCATCGCCCCCGATGTGCACGTAAGGCACATCATAAGTGTCGCTAAAGTCGTTGAGGATGTTCTTCAGGTACGCCAGCCCTTCCTCGCTCTGCATGTCCACGCCCATGGCCCGGGTAAAGGCGGCGCTGTGGCCCGGCATGTCGATCTCGGGCACCAGCGTGATGTAACGGTCCTTGCAGTACTGGATAAGTTCCTGCATCTCGGCCACGGTGTAGTAGGCGCCTTTGTTGCGCGTCATGTGCTCCGGGGCCGTCAGCTGCGGATAGCGAGGCACCTCCAGGCGCCAGGCAATGTCCTCGGTCAGGTGGAAGTGGAAGATGTTCAGTTTATACCTGGCCATCACGTCGATCTGCTCTTTGAGCATCTCCATAGACTGGTAATTCCGACCCACGTCCACCATATAGCCCCGCCAGCCAAAGGCCGGCCAGTCGCGTATTTCGCAGCCAGGGATAAAGGCCCCATCGCGCATCAACTGGTTTAGCGTCTGCAGCCCGTTAAAGATGCCGTGCGCCGTGTTGGCCTGCAGTTGTACCTTGTCGCTGGTCACAGCCAACGTATAAGCTTCCTCAGCCTGGCTTGGGCTGGCCACTTTCCCCAGAGTCAGGGCAATGTGCAGTTCGCCGGGAGCCGCTTTGTCTTTTATTTGCACCTGCAGCCCCTTTCCCGCGAGCATGTGCTTTAGCCGATCTGCCTCCTTCCGCACCGCCGGGTCCTGCACCACAATGGTTTTGCTCTTGTAAAGCGGAAAAGCCTCCTCCTTCCATTGTAGCTGCTGCGGCTTTGGCAGCACGGAAGGCTTCTGCTGCAGGCCGAACACCTCGTCATAGATCAGGTGCTTCCAGAAAGTATAGCCGTCGCCGTTCAGGTGCAGGCCGTCGTTGGTAAACGTGGCACGTAGCCTGCCCGTGGCATCCGAGAAAGGGGTGTGCAGGTCGAGGTACGTATAGCCGTACTCCGGCGCCTTTGCCTGCAGCTCCGTGTTTACCTTTTTAATGAGTTCTCCCTTGCTGGTGTGGCCGCCGAACTTTTTAAACTGCTCGTTCACCGGCAGGATGCTCTGCACAAAAAGCTCCGTTGCGGGGCTTTTCTCTTTCAGGTAAGCTGCTATCCAGAACATGTTTTTCAGCAGGCTGTCCGGGGCTACTTCCCTGGCTAGGTCGTTGGTGCCGATCAACAGAAATACCTTCTCCGGCTTGCGCTCCGCCACCTCCCCGAGGCGGTGCATCACCCCGGCAGACACGTCCCCGCTGATGCCCCTGTTCTTCATGCGCGTATCGGCAAACAACTCACTCCACTCCCCGCCGTCGCTGATGCTGTTGCCCAGGAAGATGACATCGCCTGGGGTGGCCGGCAAGTTGCGGAATTGTGTGGCGCGCTGGTGGTAGTAGGTCGAAAAGAGACTGTCGGCCAACTGCACGGGTTTTACCTGCGCCAACGTGGCCTGCTTCAGGAGCAGGAGAAGAATTAAGGCAAATAGAGTACGCATGATAGGAAGAGGGTTAAACTGGTTTAGCGAGCACTGCGGAGGGTTACTTTTTCCACTTCACGACGGTGAACACGATCTGCTGATAGCCGTGCTTCTCATAGAGCACACCTATTTCCTTCTTCCCTACCTTTACCAGGTCGGAGTAAGCAGCGTAATCTTTCTCGTTGTTCGGGCTCTTGGCGATCACATGCTTCTCGGACCAGGTTTTGCCCTCGTCGTAGCTGATGCGCAGGGTCAGGTTATCGCGGCGCTGGGTGTCGGCGGCGTTGCAGAAGGCAAGTATGGCTTTTCCCTTTTTGGTGCCGATACGAAGTATACTTCCCTGGTTTACCGGATCCGGCAACTGCTTGTCGAAGTAGGTAGTGTCCCAGGTGGCGCCGCCGTCGCTGCTGATGCTCACGATGCGGTTGCGCACATCGCCCTGCTGGTTTCGGATGTTCATCATCAGCCTGCCGTTTGTCAGCTCTGCGGCCATGGCCTCGTTGCCTCCCGACTCCGGTACGGTTTCACTGATCTGAAATGTCTTGCCGTGGTCGTCAGTATAGTAGCCATGGGCGAAGTAATCTTCGGCCGAGTTTTTAGGCTTACCCTCGGAGTGGTTGGCGGCCACGTAGATGCGGCCCTTATACTTGCCGTTGGCAAACTGTATGGCATGGCCGGGTGTGTTGGCGTAGGCGCGCCAGTCTTCTTTAAACGTGTAGGCGGCGTTGGCGGAAGGCATGTTCGGGCGGTGCACCTGCGTGGTGATGTTTACCGGCTCCGACCAGGTTTGGCCGTTATCGGCGGAGGTGATGTACCATGCTTCCCGGTAGCCTTTGGCACTTCGTACTTCATACTCGTGCGCATTGCCTGTGTTGTAGAACAAGAAGATCCGGCCTTTCAGATAAGCCGGGTCGGTCAAATCTACCACCGGAGCGGCGTTGCCGGCCTGCAAAGTATCGTAGTCTACCACGGTCTGCAGCGCCGACCAGGTTTTGCCCTTGTCCGAGCTGCGCTTCATCACGATGTTCACATCGCCGAAGTCGGCCGCGCCATGCACCCGTCCTTCTGCAAAGGCCAGGATGTCGCCGTTGGGCAGGTCGATAATGGCAGGTATACGGTAAGATTTATGCCCCTCCTGGCCGGAGACGAACACTGGTACATCAGTGGTCTGGGCCTGGGTAAAGAGTGTGGTAAAAAGTAGGGTAACGGTAAACAGTAAGCGAAACATGGGAGTTAAAAGGTTAAAGAGTTAGGGAGTTAGAAAGTTAGAGGGCTGAGATCTTACCGTGTGTAGTTCACAGATTCACTCAATCACTCATTCAAAATTTATAGAAACGCCTCCAGCACTTGCCAGCAGTACCATTCCTGCCGTGGCAGGTGGAAGGGCCCTTTGAACATATTGCCCTTGGCCGAATTCGACAGGCGGCCGTCGCGGTGCAGGTAGCCGAACCACTCGCCGTGCTCCTTGTCGTGGAAATGGCTGTAGGCATAATCGTGTACCTGCTGGTGCCAGCCAGCATACTTTTCGTTGCCGGTCATCAGGTAGGCCAGCAGCGTGGCGATAATAGTCTCGTTTTGCGGCCACCAGAACTTCATGTCGTGCCAGTACTCCTGCACCGGTTTGCCGTACACGTCGCGGAAGTATAAAATGCCGCCGTGCTCCTTGTCCCAGCCGCGCTCCCACATGTAGTCGAGCATGCGGCAGCCGAGGTCTATCAGGTGCGGGTCGTTGTTGCGGTATTTTGCCTCATGCAGTATAAACCAGGCCCCCTCAATCGCGTGGCCCGGGTTCAGCGTTCTGCCGTCGATGTGGTCGATGATGCTGCCGTCCGGGGCCACCTGCTCCATCACGCAACGGATCTCGTCCTTTACAAAGTCACGCTCTATCTCTGCTATCCACTTTGAGATCCACTCGTCGCAGCGCTCATCGCCAATGGTGTCGCGTAGTTGCTGGGCTGTGTTCATCATAATCATCGGCACGCCAATGCCTTTGGCCGGGCGCGTATCCGTGAATTTGGGCTCGAGCAGTCCGGGCGTGGTGGCATACTCTAGGCATTTGCCAAACAGCCTGCGGGCTTCGGCGGCTACTTCTTCGTCGCCACTGGCTTTGGCGTAAGCGGCAAAGGCAATCACGGCAAAGGTCTCAGAGAAGAAATAGCGGCGCTTCCGGATGGGCTTGCCGTCGCGTGTCACGTGGAAAAACATGCGCCCGTCTGTGTCAAAGCAGTGCTGGCGCAGAAAGTCGATGCCCTTCTTAGCGCCCTCCAGCCACTCCGGCTTTTGCTCCACCGTGTTGTAAAGTGTGGACAGGAGCCAGGCGGCGCGGCCCTGTATCCACACGGCCTTGTCTGTATCCAGCAGGCTGCCATCGGCATCGCGCATGAGCAGGTAACCGCCATGCTCCTCATCTATCGAGCGCGGAAACCAGAACGGCACCGTGTCGCTGAGGAGCTGGTTTTTGTAGAAGTCTTTGTAGTAGTTCAGGTCTTTTGTATGATTCGCTTCCATATAGGGAGGTAGTTTTACTTTTCGGCGGTAAAAAAGCTGTTGAAGGTAGAGGCAGGCAAGCCTGCTTTGTTGGTCAGATTCGCTTCGGTGTAAGGCTGCCAGGCGTAGCGCACATACTTTGGATCCGGCACTTCGTCCGAAGACACCCATACTTTGTCTCCCCGGGCCTCGGCCTTTGCCTCTCTGAAAACCCTGTCGCTGCCCGCCACTTCAAAGCCGCGCAGCGCCTGGCCGTCGCTGGTGCGCAGGCCTTTGCCGTGCTCAAAAGTGCAGATGGCCTTGCCGTCAGCGAACCTAACCTCCTTAAACAGCGGGCCACTGTAAGTCACCCGCTTGCCGTAGGTTCTGGCCAGGGCCCAAGCCGCCAGCCGCTCCCCTACCTGCCGCTTCTGCCTCGGGTGCACATCCTGCGGGTCGCCCACGTCACTGGTTACCGCCATGCCTGTATGCTCTACCTGCGCGAGCAGTCTGCGCTGGCTATCGCGGAAATGGGGCCAGCTGGGGCGGTTGATGCTGGAAAGCTGGGTGTAATAAAAAGGGAAAGCATAGCCCCACGCTCCGCGCCAGTCCGACACCAGGGTTTTAAACAACTCTTCGTGCAGCTCTATGTTGTGGGCGTTGCTCTCTCCCTGGTACCAAATCACTCCTTTGATGGGGAAGGCGGTGAGCGGGGCAATACCGGCCTCATAGTTGTAGGCTGGCTGGTAGGGGTGGCGCTGCGTGGCAAGCGTGGCATTCTCCAGGTTCTTGGCGGTGCGCTCGCGCACCCAGGGCATCAGGAAGTCGGAACCGCGCCAGGTGTGCAGCATGTGCACCAGCTGCGGGTGGTGCTCCAGGGTATAGCGGCTTATCCACGACTCGGTGCCGGAGCCGCCCACGGCTACCTCTATCAGCCCCACGGGCACGCCCAACTGCTCCTGCAGCTGTTTGCCAAAGTAGTAGGCCACGGCCGAGAAGTCTTTCGCCGCAGCCGAGTCGCTGCGTTGCCAGGTGCCGGAGAAGTACTGCAGCTTGTTTACTTTTTTAAGTGTTACACTGTCCCAGGCTACGTCATAGGTTTCGGCCAAGGGCCTCATCTTCAGCAAACGAATACTGGACGACTGCTGCGCCTGCCGCATCTCCCTGGCCGTGTGCACCGCCTGGCGCAACGGAAACGCCATGTTCGACTGGCCCGAGCACAGCCATACCTCCCCCACCAGCACATCATTTATACTTATACTTTTACCTGCAGTAGAAACCTGAAGCTGATGTGGCCCTCCTGCTTTCTGCGCCGGAAGCATGGCCTGCCATTTCCCGTCGGGGCCTGCGGTGGCTTTTGCCTCCACTCCGTTAAACCGCACGGTCACCTCCTGCCCGGCATCGGCTATGCCCTGCACCGGAACCGGCATTTTCTGCTGCAGCACCATGTGGTCGGAGAAAACGGGGGCCAGCTGCAGGCCGCCATACTTGCCCGTAAGGTGCCCCGCCACGGTGGCCGCTATAATGCCAGCCCCCTCTGCGGTGGGGTGCAGCTGGTCAGGGAACAGGTCAGGGCGGCGGTACAGGGGCGTGTGCAGGTCTATCAGCTCTACGTTTCTGTTTTCCGCAATCACAGGTATCAGTTCCTGAATCTGCCAAAACCAGTCGCGGGTGCCGGAGGTAAAGCGCGGGTGGCCAGAGAAAATGGGCGTGAGCCGGGATATAAGGATGCGCACCTCCGGGTTCACGGCGCGCAGCGTGTCGATCAGGTGGTAATAGTCTGCGGCAAACTCATCGCGGTAGTTCGGCCAGTTGCGCGGGTCCGTATCGTTCAGGCCCAGGTGGATCACGGCGATGTCGGGCCTGAAAGCCAGGGCATCCTGGTACTGCTGCGTTTTGGTGTACGGCCGGTGCCCCTTGCGCAGCAGCGTGGCCCCGCTCAGCCCGAAGTTGGCCACCTCATACCTGTCCCCGAGGAGCTGCTGGAGCTGTGCCGGGTACGCCTTGTGCTCCCTGTCCTCAAGCAAATACCCGTAGGTAACAGAGTTGCCCATGCAGGCCACCTTCAACCGGCCCGCCGCCTGTTGCGAGAAGCCAGGCACAGCCAGTACAAGGGAGATAAAAAGCAGTAAGAAACGCGTCATGGCAGCTATACATATGTCATACACCTGCCTGAAAGTATAGCCAGGCAGATGTATGGCTCAATGGTTTATTTTAGCACTTCGCTTACCGGGATGCGCACAAAGTATAACTCGCGCACGCCCTCGTAGAGCAGGCCCAGCGTGTTGTCATCTACCTTGGTGAGGGCCGAGTAACCGTAGGTACCCCGCTCGTCCACCAGGAGCTGGTGCTCCGGCTGCCAGGTTTCGCCCAGATCGGTGCTGGCCTTGAGGGTGATGTTGTAGCGGCCGGACGGCGTGGCAGGGTTGCTGAAGAACAGTACCTCCCGCAGTCCGTTATTCGTGTTCACGTTTGCCTTGATAAAGCTACCCATGCATACCGGGTCCGGCAGGGCGCTGTAGGAGGTGTGGTGCTCCACCCAGGTCTGGCCCATATCCGAGGTGGTGGCCACGGAGCGGAAACGGCCACGGTTATCGCGCATGTTCAGCATCAGGGTGCCCGGCGTAGTTTCCACTACCTGGCTCTCGGTGGTGTTAGATTTTGCGCCGATGCCGCTTTTCCAGGTTTTGCCGTTGTCCTGGCTGTAGATGATGGAAGAGTGCGGCATCTTGTTCTCATCCCAGTACTGCGACGGGAACACGAGCGTGCCGTTCTGCATCACGATGCCGTTGCCTGGCCCGTTAAAATAGATGCGCCAGTCGGGGTTTTTGATCTGCTCGGTGATACTGTAAGGCTCCGACCATGTTTTGCCGTCATCGTCGCTGCTCACCAGCACGAACTGCCCCGTTTCGTCGGGCGAGAGGCCCGGGCCGGAACCGGCAATGGAGCGGTTGCCCTTGCTCCACAAGGCCGCCACCCAAATTTTGCCCGTGGCGGGATCGAACAGCACAGAGGGGTCTCCGATGCCGTTGTTCTCGTGCGGCGCGCCCATGTCCATGATGTTCTTCATCGGCTCCCAAGTCTGGCCGCCGTCGGTGCTGCGGCTCATGCCCACGTCAATGTTGGCCGGCAAATCCCCCGAGTGCTCGTAGCGGATATCGTACACAGCGATCAGGGTACCTTTGTCGGTGGTGGCGATGCCGGGGATGCGGTACGTGTGCGATCCGTCGTCGCCGGCTTTGCGCAGGGCGATGCCCATGCGTTTGGCATACGCAGAGCCGTCCTCAGAAACCGGGTGTACCTTGCCGCTTGCATCTGTTAACTGCGTGGCATGCAGTTCTACTGTATTATCGATGTTAGCCGTCTCCTTCAGGGTGGCGCTGAACCAGAGGTAATGCTTGCCTGGCTTGGCCTGGATGCTCAGCGGCACCTCAAACTCCTCCGCGGTGGGCGTTATGGATTTGATCAGGTTTGATGTTCCGAACAGTGCCTCAGCGCCTGTAAAGTATACCTCCAGCTTCTCCACATCCTGCGGGGCGGTGCTGTTGAGGCGGGCCTTTATGCTTTGGAAGTTTATACTTTCGCCGCCGGCCGGCACGTACAAGGTTACGCGCAGCAGCGGGTTGTGCTCCTTGCCCCGCAGCACAGGAGCGGCCGGGGCGGTGCTCGTTATACTTACCTGGCTTACCGAAGGGGCTGTCGTGGTCACGCTTTTAGAGCAGCTCACGCTACACATCAGCACCACCAACAGGCAGCTCAGGATACTTTTGGCTTTACTCATTACGCTTTGTTTTTTAAACACTTGCTGCAATTCTTACTCGCAGGCTTATACTTTGATTTATACTTTGGCTAATGCGGACGGTACTTTACCTGGCTATACTCAGGACACCTTCTCGCCTGCCTTTACCTGGTAGCCGTTTTGAGCCTGCTTCGGGTTATTTTCATACACTGTCAGGCCCTCGTTCTCACGCTCCTGCCCGCCAAACAGCAGGCTGAACAGGTAGCCGAATGCCACACAGCTCACCAGTCCGGTAAAGGCGTACAGCAGCAGGTTGATGTTGGTGTATTGGCTGATATAAAACTGCACCAGGCCACTTGCCAGCAATCCGGCGATGGCACCTTTGGCATTGGCCTTCTTGGTGAAGATGCCCAGCACAAACAAGCCTCCCAGGCCACCCGTAAACAGCCCCAGGATCATGTTGAATTGGTCCCAGAGCGAGGAAATGCCCCACTGCGCCATCACCAGCGCCAGCGAGGTGCCCACCACCCCAATGGCCAGCGTCAGGTACTTGGCTATGCTCAGGTAGCTTTTGTCTGATCTTGCCGGGGAGAAACGCCTGTAAAAGTCGGTGATCAAAGCCGTGGTGACTGAGTTCATGCTACTGCTCAGGGTGGACATGGCCGCCGCAAAAACAGCCGCGATTAGCAAGCCGGTGATGCCTGCCGGCAACTCCGTCACGATGTACCACGGGAAGATAGAATCCTGGCTCTGCAGCTGGTAGTTTACCTTCTCCGGGTGCTCCCGGAAGAACAGGTACAGCATGGTACCGATCGAGAAGAAAATAACTGCCGAAGGCAGGGCCATCCACGCCCCAAGCTGCATGCTTTTCTTCGAGGTGGCCTCGTCTTTAGTGGTGATGTAGCGCTGCACCACCGACTGATCGGCCCCATAGGAGATTACGTTAATGGCCAGGCCGCCCAGCAGCACCACCCACAGGGTCGGCTCACTGAAGCTAAAGGTGGTGTCGATGATATTGAGCTTCTCATTTTGCTGGATCGTCTGCCAGATAGCGCCAGCGTCCGCCTCCAGCTGGAACGGGATCATCACCAGGCACACCAGCGCGCCGCCCAGCAGTATCACCACCTGCGCCACGTCCGTCCAGATAACTGCCTCAATGCCGCCTTTCATGGTATAGAAAATGGTGATCGCTCCCATCAGCACAATGCACAGGTTCACGTTGATGCCCGTCACCAGCGTGAGCGCCAGGCTGGGCAGCAGCAGCACGATGGCCAGGCGGCCCAGCTGCAGCATGATGTACAGCAGCGAAGCCATGGCACGCGCCGCATAGTTAAAGCGCTTCTCCAGGTACTCGTAGGCCGATGTGATCTGCAACCTGCGGTAGAAGGGTATAAAGTAATTGGTGATGATCGGGATGACCAGGATGATGGTGATCTGAAGTATAAAATAGCTCCAGTTGGTGGCGTAGGTCTTGGCCGGGATCGACATGAACGTGATGGCGCTCAACTGCGTGCCGTAGATGCTCAACCCCGCTGCCCAGCCCGGAATGCGCTGCCCCCCGCGGAAATAGTCATCTGTGGTTTCCTGGTGCCGCGAGGTCCACATGCCGATGCCCACCATCAGCAGCAAGTATAAAACGACCACCACGTAATCGAGCCAGGCAAAGTAATGCTGTGGTGTGAGGCTGCCTCTTAACACCTCCGGCGTACGCACGCCCGGCTTGATCTCCCCGGAAGGGATAAGGATATCGTGGCCCCAGCGGGTAGCGAAAGTGGTAACAGGCGCGTACGGCAACGTGCCCGTTTTGGTCCAGGCATCGGTAACGGTGTTGTAGAGGTAAATGTCTTTGCTGAAGCCATCGTGCTGCGTTTGCAGCTGCAGCCTGGCCGCTTCCAGCTTTTGCCTTTCAGCTTCGTCGGTGGTGTTGGCGATGGCGGCGTTGTGCTGCTCTATCTGTGTAAACACGTTGCCCTTGTCACCGCCAAAGATCAGGATGTAATTGGCCCCGGTGACTACGCCGGTGGCGGCAGAAAGCGAGGTTTTGTTGCCCTTGCCGTCTGAGATGTCGCTAAGTTGTTTCCAGTTGTTCTTCTTTGGGTCGTAGCGGAATGTGGAGCCGTACAGCTCGCTGACGCCAGACTCTGTTTTGGCCCTGCCACCAATCAAGTAGAGGGTAGGGTACTCGCCGTTAGACTGCACCACTGCCACCGCATGCGACAGCGCCGTTGGCAGGTCCGGCAGTTTCTCCCAGCCTTTGGCAGGAGCAGATAAGTTTAAACGATAGAAAGCATTGCTGGCTTTGCCCGTAGTCTCGCCGCCTGCCACGTATACCTGGTTATCGATGAGAGCAGCGGCGGCATTGGTCAGGGGCAGGGGCAGCGAAGGCAGCGCCTTAATGCTCACTTCTTTTGAGGCAGGATCCCACTGCAGCAGCTGTATGGTGCTCTGTATGCCTTGCGCGTTTTCCCCGCCTATACTTACAACACCTTGTGCAGTGGTAACATTGGCGCTGTAAGCCAGCGGCTGCGGCAGTTGAAAGGTTTTATCGTGCCAGCTGTACTTCCCCTGCTCATCCCGCAGTAAGACGAAAACATCCTTCCCATACTTTTTCTTACCTCCCTCCCAGGGTAACCCGTCGGGGAAGTTGGCACCACCCCCTAATAGCAGCGCGTTGTTGTGCACGCCGCCCACTGGGCCTGCCAGCCCCGGTTGCACCTGTTGGCCCGGACCTGCAGGCAAGGTAGCGGCAACAGACCACTCGATGTTATTCGGCTTTTGCTGCTGCGCCTTGCCAACGCTAAAGGTAAGAAGCAAGAAAAGTATGGGTAGGATGTATTTCATCAGGCTGTGTTATGCATGTTTGAATTCTGTTGTGCGAGAGCAGTATTCTTCAAAACCCAGCGCGGCCACATCCTCTTTGAAAGCGGCAAACTGCGCTGTGCTCATGTTGCGGACCGGCAGACGGAACTCCCCGCAATCCAAGCCAATCAGTTTCATGTAGGCTTTGCCGGTGGCGATGCCGCCATACTTGCCCAGCAGGCGGATCATGTCGATGGCCTGCTGCTGCAGGCTACGCGCCTCTTCCAGGTCTCCCCTGTTATAGGCATCGATGAGGCTGGAGTATAGCGGGGCTGCATAGTTGTAGGTACTGCCTACGCCGCCCTTCGCCCCCAGCACCAACGCCGACAGCAGGTTCTCGTCGCGGCCCCAGAGCATGTCATACTTGCCGTTGTCGAAACGCAGGCACGACAGGAAGTCCATGAAGTCCTCGTGCGTGTACTTGATCCCTTTAAAATTAGGGATTTTACCTTCTACTTCGCGCAGCAGGTCTATCATTTGGAAACCGACACCCGTGAGCACCGGGATGTGGTAGTAGTAGAAAGGCATTTCAGGAACCGCGTCTGCCACAGCCTTACAGCAGGCGGCCAGCGCCTGCACATTGGCCGGCTTGAAGTAGGACGGTGCCGTAAACGACACGGCGTACAAGCCCACGCTCTGCGCGTGCAGGGCCAGGTCCGTGGCATCCTGCAGGCAGGTGCCGCCTACCAGTGTGATCACCTTAAAGTCTTTGTCGCCCTTGGTGGCACTGGCCCAGGCCTCCCCTACGCGTATTTTCTCCTCTGTGGTAAGCGAGACGCCCTCTCCGGTGGAGCCGCAGATAAAGGCGCCTGTGTTTCCGTTTGCTTTCAGCAGGCTGTAGTAGGCAGGGATCAACCCCAGGTTTAAACCCCCATCTGCATGCATGGGGGTAAAAGGAGCGGCGATCAGCCCCTGTAGGTGTTCAATTTTCATTCAGGTATATTCTTCAGAATTTAAATCTATGGGTTTACGGATGGTGCTGATTGCGATGTGAGGCTGTTCGTTCGCCTGCAACTGCAAGTATAAAAAATATCACCCTCCGCTCTAATGCCCTTTGTGCTAAAAGGGCCCCAGAGAACAAGTGTTCATCCGGGCCCTCTCAGCACAAAGGCAGAAGTTACAGCTTATCCTTTCGCGGGTTAGTACCCAGGCGTCTGCGTCAGCTTAGGGTCAGAGTTCAGCATGCCCACCGAGATCGGAAGCAGGAACTTATACTCCTGCCCCGTGGCCAGGTACACCGGATCCACATACGCGAACACCCACTCGTTGCCAGCTCTGCGCAACGACCACCAGCGCTTGCCTTCGCCGATAAACTCCCGCAGGTCCTCCTCCAGGATGGCACGCATGTTCTCTTCCTGGCTGGCGTTTTCGTACGGTGTATAGTCGCTGCCGTAGGCGCGCTCTCGTATCATGTTTATCTCGGCGGATGGGTCCATGCCCTGCTTTGTCTTGGCCTCGGCCAACAGTAGCAGCACATCGGCGTAGCGGTAAACCGGGAAATCTATATCGTATAGCTGCATGCCTGCGTCCACACGGCCGGCAAACTTGGTCAGCAGCACGCCAGCGATCGGGTAAGTAGGCGGAACGTCACGGTACATCACCACAAAAGTGGCATCGATGCGTTCATCCTCGGAACTCTGCAGCTTTTCGATCATGCTCTCAGACATGCCCACACGGCTGGCACCGGATAGGTAAGGGTACGCCTGCGATACTGCTCTTGGGTTGGTGTAAGGGTCCAGCAAAAGGGTGCTGGCCTGGGTAGTGTTGACACGGAAACTGCCGTACACGCCCACCGTTGCCTCGTCCTTCTCGTAGCTGATGGCAAAGATAATCTCCTTGTTACCGGCCTCTCTCGCCGGGTTAAAGAGGTCAGCATAGTTTTCTACCAGGCCCAGGCTACCAATGTTGGTTACCTCCTCCAGCGCCTGCTGCGCCGTGGCCAGGTCAGCGCTTCCGCCGCCCATGTGCGTGCCCGACCAGATATAAGCATCCCCCTTCAGGGTAAGGGAAGCCGCTCGGTTCCAGTAGATGTGCTTGGAGGTACCCGTAAAACTGGCGGTCAATGTATTATCGCTACCAAACAGGCTCAGCGACTGCTCAATGTCTGCCTTTACCTGCTGCATCACGGCCTCCGGTGTGGCTCTCTCGCGGTACAGATCCTGCAGGCTACCTACCTGCGTCACAGGCTCTGTGGTAAGCGGCACGCCTCCCCAGGTTTTCAGCATGGTGTAGTAGATGTACGCACGCAGGCCGTGCATCTCCGCCAATACCCTGGTCTTTTCGCCTTCCGCCACCGGAGTCTGCGGGAACAGCTTGATAGCGGTATTTACCTTGTCCAGCAGGCTGTAGAAGCCCGCCCAGTTGCTGGCAGGCACGTTGTTGGCATCGATGTTATGGGTATAGTAGTTTCTCAGGCCACCGTCTTCCGATTCCGTAAAGAGGCCGTCCGCCCAGATCTCGGAACGCATCTCCCCTAGCGTAAACAAAGTATAGTGGTAGTTCCTGAACGATCCGTACACGCCATAGTACAGGGTCATGGCGGCGTTCGGGTCCGAGAGGATCAGGTCCCGGTTAAGCGATGTTTGCGGCTGCACCTCATCCAGTTGGTCGCTGCAGCCCGTTGCGCCCAGCACCAGCGAGATACCCAGCGCATACTTTATAGTTGATAGATAACTTCTCATATCTGTTTCGTTGCTAAAGTTCGATTAAAGTGTCACGTTCAGGCCTGTGGTGATGGTGCGCGGTAGCGCGAACCTGCCCACGTCGTTGCCACCCACTTCCGGGAAGGTGCCGCTGTAACCGGTAAAGTATACCAGGTTGGTGCCTGTTACATTCAGGCGCAGCCCCTGTATCTTGCCTTTCAGCACATTATCCAGAAACGCCTGCGGCACTTGGTAGCTCAACGTAACCTCACGCATGGCCAGGTAGTCACCCTTCTCATAGAAATTGGCGAAAGAGGTAGTGCTGCCGCCCGCATCCTGGAAGTAGTTTCGGCCAAAGTTAGCCCAGTAGTAGCGCGGCAGGGTGCCGTTCGGGTTCTCCGGGTGCCAGGTGTTGGTCACATCCACTGGCCCGTTCTGCGAGCCCTGCACCTGCGACAGGCCTCTG
The DNA here is from genome assembly GCF_029360645.1 of Pontibacter litorisediminis. Lineage (GTDB taxonomy): Bacteria > Bacteroidota > Bacteroidia > Cytophagales > Hymenobacteraceae > Pontibacter > Pontibacter litorisediminis. Next base: position 1,287,090 of record NZ_JARDUA010000001.1, read on the forward strand.
AGCTTGGACTGGTTCAGGATCATGTGCCCCAGGGCAAAGTCGAACTGCCCGTACAAGTTAAATCCTTTCCAGCTGAAGTTGGTGCCAAAGCCACCCTGCACGGTCGGCACGGTCCGGCCTACAAATACTCTGTCGCGGAAGTCAATGGTATCGTTCTGATCCAGGTCTCTCCAGCGGGCATCGCCCAAAAGCTTCACGGTCTTGTCGCGGTAAGGCAGGTAGGAGTTATACAGGTTCGCATCCGCCTCCAGGTCAGCTTCAGTCAGGTACAGGCCATCGTAGATCGGTGCCCAAATCTCATCCAGGCCAACGCGCTCGCCTTCCTGCAGGCCACCAACGTGAATCACCTTGCCAGAGGCTGGGTCATATACCTGATAGGTGCCTTGTCTGTTTTTCTCCAGGCCGTTGTCTGGCAACTCCTTGGCGTAGTTTTTCACATGGAAGAAGTTCGCGCTCACGTCCCAGCTAAAGCCATCGGGCTGTGATGGGCGTACCACGTTGGCTCTTACCTCCAGCTCCACGCCCCGGTTCTGCAGCTGGCCCAGGTTTGTGGTAAAGCTGCTGTAGCCCGTCCAGCCAGGTATGCTCAGGGAGGTGATCTTGTCGTAGATGTCGCGGATAAAGTAATCACCGATGAAGGTGATGCGGTTGTTGAACAGCCCCAGGTCCAAACCAAAGTTTAGCGAGGAGGCACGCTCCCACTTCAGGGCGGTGTTCAGCAGGAAATTAGGAGCAAAGCCAGCGTTGCCACCGTAGATGCCGGTGCCGCCGTAGGTGGCTGCCGTAGCAAAGTCATCCAGCGGGTCTATACTTCCGTTCTGGCCCCAGCTTACACGCGGCTTAATGGTGCTGATGTAGTCGCTAAGGAAAGAGCTGGTGAAGAACGCCTCGTTGTGAAGGTTCCAGCCAGCCGATATACCCGGGAACAAGCCGTAACGGTTATCAGCCAGGCGTGAAGTACCGTCGTAACGCATGTTCACGTTCAGCAGGTAGCGCGAGTCGTAATCATAGGTCACGCGGCCAATGCCCGATACCAGGCGGTTCCAGGAGTAAAAGCCGGAGTATGGGATACCCACCGCCTCAGTAGAGGCTGACAGATATGGGATAAAGTCAGTGGAGGCACCACGCCCCGCAGCGCTAAACTGGTAAAAGCGGGCGTCAAAGAATTCACCGCCACCCAGTACGCTCAGGGTATGCTTGCCAAAGGTGTTATCGTACTGCAGGAAGGCATTATACGAATGCTGGTTAGCCTGCGGCAGTGAGAAAGAAGCGTTTCTGGTATCTATGAAAGCGCCCCCGGTACCATTTTGGTAAGCCTTGGTAAAGCTTTCGCGGCTGGTGTAACGCATAAAGCCCGATGCCGAGGCCAGGAACTTAAGTTCCGGAAGCAGCTGGTACTCCAGGTTCAAGCTACCGGAGAAGCGCTGCTCCTCGTTTCTGTTGACGAACTTATCACGCAGGTACTCCGGGTTGCCCAGCGTGCCACCATCCACACCCGGCAGTATCTCTCCTGTCTCGTCATGTATAAAACGGGCGGTTGGGGCAATTCCCCCAAAGCGCTGTATCAAACCACCCGTCAGGCCGCCGCCGGCATCTGCCGTCAGGTAAGAAGGCGTGTTTTTATCATTGTAAGCCGACAGGTTCAAGCTTACTTTAAAGTCTTCGTTCACATCCAGGCCACCGTTAAAGTTCAGGTTGTAGCGCTTCAGCGAAGAGCCTATCACCATACCCACGTCTTTTACAGTTCCTAAACCAAGCGAGAAAGTACCCTTGTCGCCACCGCCCGAGAAGTTCAGGTAGTGCTCCTGCAGCGTGCTTTCCTGCAGAATCATGTCCTCCAGCTCCTGCTGCGTCGTAGCCAGGTACAGGATGCTGTCCATCTGACCTGGGTTGAACGGGTTCTTGTCCACCAGCAGGTTCCAGCGCGGGTCGTTGAGCAGTTGGCGGTTATTGCCGGACACCAATTGTGTGGAGTACTTGCCACTCGGCGACGTCCAGGCGGGGCTTACAGCCCAACCCCAGGAGCCGGTCAGTTGGTTACGGGCGTTATTTGCCTCCGCCGTGTTGTTGTCCTTCATGGCTGCTTCATACCTGCTGCCCAGGCCTCTTCGGTTCCAGAGGATATATTCTTCCGCACTCATGAAATCCACTGGGTTGCGGCGGATGTAGTTCTGGGCATGCTTCAGGCTATAAGTCACCTGAGAGCGCCCTTTCTTGCCTTTCTTTGTCGTGATCAGGATAACGCCGTTAGCGGCCCTTGCCCCATAAATAGCGGTGGAGGCAGCGTCCTTCAGCACGTTGATCGTCTCGATGTCTTCTGAGTTGATGCCGTACAGCGAAGGGAAGATCACCCCGTCCACAATCACCAGCGGGGAGCCTGAGCCGTTGAAATTGGTACCACCCCGGAACGTGATGTTTGGCGTGGAGCCCGGCTGGCCAGAGGTTTGTTGCACGCGCAGGCCCGTTACCGTGCCCTGCAGCGCTGTGGCCACGTTGGTGCGTGGTGCCGACTGCAGCACCTTGTCGTCTACGGTAGACACGGCGCCGGTCAGTGTTTCGCGGCTTTGCGTGCCGTAACCCACCACCACTACCTCATCCAGCTTTGCTGTAGACGGCTTCAAGGCGATTTCCAGAGCTGCCGCAGCATTGCCTACAGTCACTTCGCGTGTTTCAAAACCAAGGTACCTTACTACCAGCACATCCCCTTCTGATGCCCTGAGGCTAAATGCGCCTTCCACATCTGTCTGGGTGCCGCGGTCTGTCCCTTTCACGTTCACGCTTACACCAATCAGCGGCTGGCTGTTCTCAGAGGAAACAACCCGCCCGCTCACGGTAGAGTTCTGCGCATAGAGGTGAGGGCTAACAAGCAAGCTCAACCCCAGAAAGAGTAACATGAGTAAACGTTTGACATTCATATAAATTGGGTTTAAATGAATTATGTATTACATAATAAAGGTATTTTTGTTTTTCTGGTTTTCAAAACATTTTGATAACTTTTTCATTAAGATTGAATAACTTTATATTAATTCTTTTGCAGAATTGGTTTAACCAGGCAGTAATAAGTAATACATAGATGAATGGAAAACGCCTTTGATAAGATAAAGACCATTGATACCAGCTCGCTGGTAGACAAAGTGGAGATGAACTTGATTGAGCTGCTCGTGCAGCAAAACCTGAAAGTGGGAGACGCTATACCCAAAGAGATAGAGCTCGCCGCTAACCTGGGCGTAAGCCGCACCGTGATCCGGGAGGCACTGCTGCGCCTGCGCCTGATCGGCCTGATCGAATCGAAGAAGCACCGGGGTGCCGTGATCACCAACCCAGACCTCCTGGCCATGTTAGAGAAGCGCCTCATCCCTCAGGTGCTCGACAACGCCACCCTGCGGGAAGTGTTCGAGCTGCGCCTGGTGCTCGAGATAGGCATGGCCGACTTTATTATGGAGCGGGTAACGAAACAGGACATTGAGGAACTGAAGGAAATCGTGGCCAATGAGCCCGACCTGTCGGACACGACTTATTTCCAGATACAGCACGAGATCGCCTTCCACGGCAAGCTCTACGAAATCTCCGGCAACACCACCTTAAAGAAGTTCCAGAACATGCTGCTGCCCGTTTTTGACTACGTCCACCGCAGCGGTCTGCTGACAAAGGAAACGCCGATACGCAAATTCGTCTCTCACAAAGGCCTGGTAGATATTATTGAGCATGGTTCGGCGGAGATGTTCCGCAACGGCATGCGTAACCACCTGGATAACCATTTCGCCAGGATTCTGACCTAGTACCCGCTCCACTGCCTGAACAGGCAGAGGCACTGAAAGAGCAATGCCGTGGCGCTTACGGTAAAGGAGTAAGGCATAAAAAAGGACAAGGCCTGCTGATGATCAGCAGGCCTTGTCCTTTTTTATGCCCCGTTGGGCACTACCCGTAGGCTTGTTCTGTAACAGGCAAGCTTGTTAGTGTGCTGCTTTCTCTGCCGACCCCTTCCATACACGGCTCACCAGCGACACCAGCTTTGCAATAACGGCTCCTAACAACACTCCGCCTATAGCCAGTATAATTACCTTGGCCAGCCAGGCAAGCGCAGGCACCCCCGAAAGGGCATGCTCCAGGCTTTCCAGCGGATGATGCAGAAAAGGCAGACCATGTGCGATGATCTCTGCCCCTACCCACAGCATAGCGGCGGTACCGACATAGCCAAGTATGGTCAGGAACTTGGGCATGGATTTCACGATGCCGCGCCCGATCTTCCGGGTAGTCGGGTGGTATTTCTCCTGGGCCAGGTGCACCCCTATGTCATCGGCTTTTACAACCAGGGCTACAAAGCCGTAAACAGCAATTGTGATAAAAACGGCCACGGTAAAAAGCACCACGATCTGGTTCATCAAGGGGCTATCGGTTACTGTGGCGTAGGCAATGGCCATGATCTCTGCGGAAAGTATGAAGTCTGTACGCACGGCACTACCTACCCGCTCCTTCTCCAGCTCTTGCGGGGTAATCACCTTCATGCCTTCTGCCGGTTGGTCCTGAGGGGCGTGGGCACTTTTGCTGAACATGGAGTGCACCTTCTCATAGCCCTCGAAGCACAAAAAGGCCCCTCCTACCATCAGCAGGTAAGGTATCACGGCCGGGGCCAGGTAACCAAGCAGCAATGCAAGCGGGCCAAGAAAGACAGCCTTGTTAATCAGCGACCTTTTAGCGATCTGGAAGATGATGGAGAGCTCCCGCTTAGGATCCAGCCCCACCACATACTTCGGGGTTACCGCCGTATCATCGATCACAATCCCGGAAACTTTCCCGGTTGTTTTCGCCACCTGTGTCGGGACGTCATCCAGGCTCGCCGCGCTCACCTTTACGAGCGCTGACACATCATCTAGTAGGGCAAGAAGACCTGTCGCCATATTTTAGTTTTAGAGTTTAGGTATTACTTAGCTTGTACTGCTTATCCTTTCCCAGATTAACAGCGAAAGCGTTCTTTTACACGATCCTAAAGATAAGCCAAAGAAGTTGGATCGCAATCAATGCTACTTGTAACGTAGAAAAATTAAGATGCGCTGTATCAGGCGGAGAATTGTGAGAGGCGAAGCCCACAAAGTGCTCCCTCATAAGTATGAGCCGATTGACAGCCCCTGGGTGCAGACACAGGATAAGAGGCTTTATGCTGGGCCGTGTGCGGAAACGACAAAATGCCGTTGGCATGCAAAACGATTAGGAGGTACGATCTGCGCCTAAGCCTGTTAGAACACGCTCTTCAGGCTGCCTATACTTCTGGAAAAGACAAGCACCACCACCAGGGCTACCAAGGCCAGGCCAACCCAGGCGGCAACAATGATCTGCGGGCTTGCCTCTGCATGGAGGTCGCGGTGCTTTAGAATGATCCCGTATAGCGCCCACACCCCCACCAGCCCCACAACAGGGTTTGACCTGGCGATGACTACAAACATAATAAGGAGCGTGGCCCCTGCTACCATTATCATGGCCCAAAGCCCCTCGCTCAAACCAAAGCCGCCCCAACCGACACCCACCAAGGTAGCGCTGCTATTGGCAACCGTGGCAATGATGATCCAGCCAAAGTATAAACTGAGTGGCACCTGCGTAAACCATCGCGAGGCGGCAGAACGGCCAGCGTCAAAAATGCCCAGCCGCAGGTGCATCGCCAGCAGTGTGGCCAGCTGGATAAGTATAAGCACCACCGACAGCACCAGCCACTCGTTTACCCAGGCAAGGGTCCACGCACCGGTTGCCAGGTTGTTTAACACGAATAAGTAGCCTACTCGCTGCAGGTCTTCATTTGCTTCATGCCCGGCCGGCTCTTTATAAGCTTTGATCAGGTGGTAGATGCAGAAGGCGGAGAGCGCCAGGTAAATCAAACCCCAGATCGAGAAAGTGATGCCTGCCGGCGTAAACAGCGTTGGGTACTTGTCCGACACATCGCCAATGGTCTGGTTGTTGAAAAGCTTCAGCTGCGTTAGCTGCGACGGCACCAGGTGCACCAGAAAGAAAAGGGCGTTCAGTACGGCCAGCGTTTTTACATTTTTCATAGTTGGGCGATTTTCCAGGAATTCATACTTTACGCAGGCTACTAGAATTCAACCATGAAGCCCAGCGTGGGCACCAGGTTGCCGTCGTTGTTTTCCAGAATAACCGGGATGGCGTTGCTGCCGTCCAGGCGTAGCGGGTCGCCGTCCGTCGTGGCAAAGCCGGTGTTGTCTTCGTTGCGCTGGAAAGTATAGCGGTCGAAGCCGGGGGTGTTGCTGGAGAGTATGTTGGCCACATCCAGGAACAGGTCCAGGGTAACGCGGCGGAAGTTCCACTTCTTGTCGATACGCACATCAAGCTGGCTGAAAGGCTGCAGGCGCTCAGAATTCAGCTGGCTGTAGTCCAGAATGCCTACCCCGAGCGAGGCATAGTTCCTGCGGGAGGCCTCCAGGTCGAAGGGTGTGGCAGGCGCTCCGCCGGCATACCTGTACTTGGCCCCGAACTCCCAGTTGCGCGGCAGCTTCTTGCCCAGCAAGCCCGACACCAGGTGGCGGTAGTCCCAGGCGCTGGAAACGTAGCGGCCATCCAGCCCGGCAAACTCACTCACCACATAAGTATAGGACAGCACGGAGAACACCGTGCCTGTCAGCTTTTTCTGCAGATAGAACTCTGCCCCGTAAGCCCTGCCTTTGCCGTTTGTCACGACCGCCTCGTTGCCGATCGCCCCAAAATCACCTCCCTGGTTTGCCAGCGAAATGCCGTCCCGGATAGACACCGGGTAGTTGCTGTAGTCTTTGTAAAAAGCCTCCAGGGTAAAGCGCAGGTCCTGGCGCGGCAGAAACTCGGTGCCCAGCACATAATGAATGGCCCGGATATAATCAGCCTGCTTGTTCAGGTACCTGCCATCCTGCTGGTAACCTAAAACGGTGTAAGTTGGGAGTTTGTAATAAATTCCGGAGGAGGCGTTGACAGTCCATTTATCATTGAGCAAGTAGGAAATGGCCAGGCGCGGCGAGAGCGTTTCCAGCGGATTATTGCCATCCTCTGTAAAGGAGTTCATGTCGGTACGCACCCCCAGCGACAGCCCCAGTTTGTTGTCCAGCACCGATCGCGAGACCTGCCCAAACGCCCCGTACCGGAAAAAGTCCAGGTCTGAGTTATAGTCCAGCGTCACGCCCGGCTGCACGAGGTTGTTCGCTTCGTCGCGCAGCTCTTTGCGGATCACGCTAAAAATGTCGTTGGTGAACTGCACGTACTGCCCCGACACCCCATAGGCATAGCGCCAACCATTTTTATACTTGTTCACGTCCAGGCGCAGTTTGTTTTCTGTTTCGCGGGAGCTGGTGTTCAGCGTAAACACACGGTTTTCTCCTTCCTCGGCCGCTTCATACTTGATCAGGGAATTGTCGAAGGCATTGCGGCTCAGGGCCAGGTTCACATAGCCGTCGTTCACGAGCCTTTTCACGGCCACGCCGTTGGTGTAGTTCCACTGGTTGATGTAGGGTGTGGAGCGCAGGATATACTCGTTCTCCGGCGTGCTTTCGCGCGGCACCCCAAAGGAGAAATCATCAATGGCCCCTACGCCAATAAAAGAGAGGGAGGTTTTGTCGTTCAGCTTGTGGTCTACTTTGTACTGGAAATCCCAATAGTTCGGGCGAATGGGCAGGTCGAGCAACTTGAAGAGGAACTGCAGGTAGGACCTCCGGGCAGATACCAGGTAAGTCGTTTTTTCCCCCACAGGTCCTTCCAGGGTGGTGGCAAACTCTGAGCCGCTTAGCCGCACATTGCCTGAGAAACGCTCAGGGTTGCCGTAGCGCTGCCGGAACTCAAACACCGAGGCCAGGGCATTGTCGTAGCGGGCATCGAAAGCTGAGGAGCTTAATTTAAGGTCCTCTATAAACGACACGTTCAGGATGCCCGTGGCCCCACCGGCGCTGCCCTGCGTGGTGAAGTGGTTGATGAGCGGAATTTCAATACCGTCTAGGTAGTACACGTTTTCGCTCGGGGCGCCCCCGCGTATGATCAGGTCGTTGCGGCTGCCGCCCCCGGTACCGTTGGTGGCCACGCCTGGCAGCACCTGCACTACCTTGGAGATATCGAAGTTGCCGCCCGGGTTGCTACGGATCTCCTCGGTCGTCAGGCTTTGCACCGACAGCGGCGTGACCAAGTCTGCCACAGCGGCGCTCTGCCGGCGGTTAGCTACCACCTCTACCTGCTGCAGCTCGCTGGCGGCGGGCGCCAACTCGAAGTTGAGGATCTGCACGTTGCCCACCGTCACGTTTACGTTAAACCTGGACTGCGGCTGATAGCCGACGTAGGAACTCTGCACCGTGTAACTCCCTACCGGTATGCCTTCGATCCTGAAAGCGCCATTCTCGTTTGTTACAGTCCCAAACTGGCTGCCCGTTACCTGCACCGACACCCCAATCAGCGGCTCCTGGGTGTTGCGGTCGCGCACTGTGCCGGTTATGATGCCGGCCTGAGCAAGGACAAGCGTCGGCATAAGGAATGCGAGTAAAAGTATAAGTCTCATGGGTATGGGTGGCTTCAAATAATGCTCGTATTACAGGCTTCCTGCCAAAATGTTTGGAGCTGCCACGAAAACGCGATCCTCAACGCGCAACTTATGCCTTGCCCCTGTTTGAAGGGGAAAATCAAGCACACTGGGGGTTATCTTAAAAGCACCCTAAAACAGCAGGTTGTAGTTGAAATGACTAGGCTAGCTACTATCCATTTCTACCGTGCCACATTTTTTTCCTATCAAAAGCAGAAGCTGGAAGCACGAAGGTCAAGTGAGGTTGTGGGGAGTACTACTTTTTGAGCTGCTAAGAGCCTTCAGCAACTGACGGGTATAAAAAAAGCACTTACAAGTTTATCCTGTAAGTGCTTGATCATCAAGTGATCCCGTTTGGATTAATTATTCACCAATCGGTACCATTTACTTCTAATAAAACCCGCTTAAACGGGCTAAAAATGCGGTTACTGTGATTTCTATAGGAAGCTATTTGAAGCCTTATACCTAAAATTGGTGCCCAATTTGGTGCCCATTTTTCAGGTCCGGACGCTGGTCAAGTTTGGCAGATTGGCGCCGGAAAGCCAACACCAGCTCGTTCGTATCAGTGCCCACGTAAGCATTAAAAGCAGCCTCTGTTTTGTGGCCGGTTGCCTGCATGATCAGCCTGGTCTCCACCCCTTGGTAAATCTTTAGAGTAACGAAGGTTTTGCGCCCGATCTTAGTAGTGAGATTTAAGCGGCTAATGCTGGCAAGCTCCTGGATATGCTTCAATTGCCGGTTGATCACTGGGTCCGGGATCTGCGGCAGGCAAGTTTCCTGCAACCCGTTGTACCTGTCCAGTATCTCATTCGGTTTAAACACCACATCATCATACACCGGAATATAACAGGTATTAAGTGTCTTGGTAGCCGCCAGCACAATCACATCTCCTTTGATGTCTGTAGGCCTCAGCTTCTTTACGTCAGATACGCGCAGGCCGGTGTAGCACATCATCAGGAAGATATCCCTCACAACCTCTAACTCTTTCGCATAACCCGCTACTCTTGCTTTATCCTGGTACCTGGCTTTAGGAAACTTCTCCAGGATGAAGTCGCTCACCTTCTGTGAGCTAAAATCTAACTTATAGATTGCTTGTACTTCGCGGGCTGACAGGGCATCTACTCCCACATACATGGATGTAACTTTAAAGCCCCTGTACTTGCGGTTAATCTGTAGATCCTCCTCCAACTCCTCTTCACACCACTTCAAAAAGCTTTTCAGCTTTTTCACATGCTTCCCAAAGTTGTTCGGCTTTTGCTTCAGTGTCTCCAGCATGTATTTCTGGAACTCCACATAAAATGCCTTATCAATACCTTCAAAGGTAATAAGCCGCTCCCGATGCTTCTCAAACTCTTTAAAGCGCGCAATAGTGGAGGAGTTACCCTTAATGGTACCGGGTGAAGTTTTCTTACCAGAATGGTCCTGGATCTTGTCCTTCAGGTGGTCGTTCCATTGATTAAACAACCTGAAGAACTGGCTCTGCTCCTCCTCTACTAGTTCTTGCTGAGGAGCCAACACAGGCTCTTCTGGCTCCTTCTCCAGTTTAACTCTTTCTTCAAACTGAGTCTTCAGTTTAGTAGGGGTAAGCAGTTCCTGGCGCTTCTCATGCTCTTGGTAAATATCGTGCAGAATCTCCTCCCATCGGTTCAGTTTGGAGTTGATATGGTGAGCAAAAGGTGCCTTGCCCTTCATCTTTTGGGCCTCTTCATCCCAGTGCTCCGGAAGGCACCGCTCGCCGGTAGAAATGTACAGCTGTTTGCCGAAAGTTATTTTCAAACGGATAGGGGCATAACCATTCCTTGTCAGCCGCTCTTTACGTAAGTAGCGCTTTACTTCCATGTGCAACTCCTTTCCGATTCCTTAGTTAACTTTTCTTCAATGGCCTCAAGTGTGCGCTGGTTTTCCAACTGCACCAAGTTAACTAATTCGATTTTCTGTACAAGATCCTGCAACTGTTTGCTACATTGGTTGCAGTACACGTTGACGGTCTGCACGTTCTCCTCTACCTGGTTTGCAATAAGGTAGATACAAGGGGTTTCATAACTGTTTGTTGAACTCATAGTAAATAATGCTTTTAGCATCATCACTACGTTACAACATCGATTTTTATTCTTGAAAGCTCTATGGAGTGTACTGATTAATTAGCATCTGATACTTTAGTAGATTAAACTTTAGCTCATCTTGCTCCATTTCAATCTCTTGAACTCTTCCTGGAGTCAATGAAACAGTACCATTGCTTACAATTAATGGAGGGTTTAACTGATTTAATCTTGGAGTAGTAGTTAAAAGATTCTTTATATTTCTAATATGAGAATATAAGGTTGTGGTTGTACCACTAATTTTTGTATTTGTAATAGAAGCCAAATCTAACAAAAGGCCGACATTTCTTATTGAGACGCTTAATCTCTTTGCATAGGATGCAGCTTCACTATATTCAATAGAGCCAGTAGCTACTTTTAAATCAGTTTCCTGTATAATACTATAAAGCTCCTCAAGCCTTCGAAGAATTAACTCTTTATCTACTTTATCAGCCTCCTTTTTAGTTTCAAAATAAGTTGCGACAAAGTAAGCTATATAGAAGGTTGCAATAAGTGAAGTTAAATCAACGATATTGATTTCATCGTCTAGCTTGAAAATCCCCTTCTTCAGATAAACCCCAAGCAGTAGACCAAATCCAAAAGTTAATACTAAAACGGCAATGCCAAGATTTTTATGATACGCTAGTTTCTTTAGCCGCGTCTTCAATGTACTCGACAATGTCATTTTCTAAATATGGTTCTTCTTTTGAAACAAAAATGAGCGTTTTAATAAGATCTTCATAAGGTATGTGATCTTCTCTAATTAATCCTCCAAATGATTCTTCTAAGAAAGAAGTACCATATCCCGCAACTCCATCTAAAATAATAGTTAACTTTTCATTCTTCTTTATTGCCTCACGAACGGCATCTTTTAATATAGTTTCTCGGAACAACTCTCCCGAAAATTCACCTTCCTTTTTGTATCTTGATCCGGGAGTCCTCGTAAAGTCCTTTGCTATGCTAATCTTCATATTCCCAATCTAAATTGTGACTTTCTTCATTAATTTCCCAATAAATAAAAGTTCCGCTAAAGTTTTTTGATAGAACCTTATATTTATCTCCCTCAACATCCGCATAAACATCATTTGTGATAACATGTAATTTAGAAGCTTGTTTTCTTTGGCTTACCTCATAAATCCCCGGTAAACCTTTCCCTCTGTAATATTTACCTGTTACAGTTTTATGCAGCTCTCCTTTTAAAATTGATTTCAACAAATCAGCGTTACTATTATACGGCAAGAGCGATCTTAATCTAGATAAACCTCCATAAAATTTTTCCCCTGACTTTTTTCCCTGCAAACTGCTAAAAACGCCAACACCAAAATCAACAAAAGAAAAACTAACAATTTTTTCCCTCTTTCGATGATTAACTGATAGCCACCACTGCTTTCCTCCCTCACCCGACCTATCTGCATGATTATGAGTATTCTGCATTAACTCCAAAAGCGAACGCTGAATACCTGGACATCTTCTGGGCTTACCCCATACTGTCTTGGAAGCTTTTGCTATTAAATCGTTCGCCAGTAGAGGGTCAACTTCTACCCAAGCATGTGTCAAGATAGAGTGATGTTTAGCAATCTTCAGTTTCTTAGACTTTGATAAACTAGGGAACAAATTTGAGAAGAAACCAGAATCAATCAAAATTTTACGTGCAATGGTGTTATGAGGAAAATTCCCATTGAAGCCAATCTTCTCAGCTCTAAATTTAGCCATTATTGATAATAGAACGACAATCGCATCATACTCTATTATATCAACATCTGAAAGAACCACAAAAACTTTAGTTCTTCTCAAGAAATGTTTCTCTAGTTTTTGAATGAAACCTATTACTTCATTCGTGTTATTGATGAATGATAGCTTTTGTGGAGCCCAAACTTTAACATAAGCCTTGCTCTGAAACATCAAGAGCCTTTGGTCATCATTAAGACCTACTTGCGCCTGATTCTTTTGTTTTTGTATCTTCTTAAGTCTTAGCTTCTTCTCTAAAGACTTCCTAGCATTGAGGAGATTATATTTTTTATAAGTTTGTTTTGTGTATAGTTTCTTCATCAAAGGGCGTTTAAAACACTAACAAATATCAATTACCTCAAACCAAAGCAGTTCTGGTGCAAAGAATTAGTCGTAGTAAGTCGTAACTGAAAAATAAGTCTTGGTTGTCACTTCTGCCCCCTCAATAACTCAATTATCAAATCTTTATCCGCCACCGTCTTTTCCAGCAGCGCATACTTCTCCTGCAGGGCCTGGAGGCGCTGAGGACAGTCATCGTTTCCGACGTTAATGGCTTGCTTGTTCTTTCCTACCTGATTGGCATAGTTGGCTTGGCCGGTGTTAGTAAAGTCAGCAGCTAACTGATCCTGAAAGAAGTAATCCATACTTACCCCTAAAAGATTGCAGATCTTAACCAGATACCTGGTTTCAATGGAATCCCTTTTGTAAACCTTATATAGGTTTCCTAAGCTCATCTCTGCAGCAGCTGCTATTTCTTCATCAGAACGGCCGGAGCGCTTTACGGCCTCTTTTAATTTCTCGCCAAAAATCATGTAAAATTTTATATCTGATTGTCAGGTATTTACATTACTTGTTTCGCATTTTGGATAATATTATTTGCCATTTTGCGAGAACTATCGTAAAGTTGTGGTATAATCAATCTACAAAGTATGAAAAAGCTACATGAATTGAAACCACTATTGGAGCACGGCGACAACATCAGGATATCTAAAATATCTAAAGTGCCGAAATCAACAGTGGATTCTATCCTCTGCGGAGCCCGAAATGCGGAGACTCCAGCAGGTGAAAAAATTCGCATAGCTGCTCAAAAGCTCATCGACAGCCGAAAAGCCTTGTTCGATGACACCGATGAGGAAGAGCAGCCAGAGCCAAGCCTTCTCAAGGAGTAGCAAAGCCAAAAGCATACCAATTTTACTATATATACGATAAATATTTATAAAATATTATAACGCGAGACACTATGGGAATGACTGCAAACGAAATTGTCACAGTGGGTTACCTGCAGGAGGTAACCAATAAACTTCTGCAGGAGATACAGAGCCTGAAGACCATTGCCCACCAGGCTTCCGACCGCATTCTGAGCATTGACGAGGCGGTGGAACTGGTTGGCTACAGCCGCAAGACAGTTACCAACTGGATCAAGGAAGGCAAGCTGGATCGTAAAGGGAAGCGGGTGTATCTAGAGGCTTTTGAATTTGCACCAGGTCAGTACCGCATCTCGCATAACAAGCTAATGGAATTTGGCAAAGTAGGTCAGCACTAACCAATTTGATATAACATTATGCCAACCCTAGCCATACCCACCGTGCAGCAAGCTAATAGTAAGTACAGGCTCTGCCAAAGAATCATCCGTGCCTACGAAGCCGAGCAGTACGAGCTCCATGAGCTGCTCCGCCAGGGTACCATCACACAACAGGAGCTGGAGCAGCTACTTAATAACCTGGAGGCAGACATGAATAGGCTGAGGCAGGAGCTTAACGGCACCAGGATAATCCATCACACCCAGAACGCTGCTTAATGGCAGCAGAACTAGCTATGGAACACTTTGAATACTTAAACGAGCAGCAGCAGCAACAGAAAGCCCTGAAAAGCCGGCTCAGGCTACTACACGGCAGAAGGGCCGGAACAGACGGATCATCAAAAGAGCACCGCTTACTTGGCGAGGAGATTAACCAGGTGCAGGAATCCCTCTCCGCTCTGGAGCAGGAGCTACACCAATACCTGACAAGTTTCAACTAACGATACAGGGTCTGCAACAGGGGCTGTACGGGCAAAACCGCTGGACACAGCAGCCGTGCCCACAGCCCCGCAACCTACCAACAACAGAATATGCTACTAAGAAAAATCAACCAAGGCAAAGCATTGCTGGCCTGGCACCGTTTTGTACAGCAGAAGAACGAAGAGCAACCTGTGGTGGAGCGCAAGCGCACCTTACCGGATGGCAGGGAGCAGCTGTTCCATACCCAAACTAAGCTTATTCCTGGCAATGTTGAGGCCACCGGCTCCCGTATCATCCTGGACTATATCAGAGCTTATGAACACTCCTTCAGGCATGGTTTTACGCCTGATCATGAGGAAGACCTGCCGAGCCTGTTCACTAATAACTCCAAGTTGGCAGATAAGCGCACTGTCTCCGACCGCACTATTCGCAACCACATCTCCAGGCTTCGCCAGGTAGGTTTGATTTCTGGCTATACTTTCCACGGCACCTACCATGATTTTGAACTGTGGATATCTCCAGAGATACTGTTTGCAGAGGAAAATCAGTGCAACAGAAGCCAACTCGAAGCGCAAAAAAGCGCCGAAATCGCCGCCCCTGCCCCACCCCAATGCACAAATTTTCCGCTTAATGTAGCATTTGAAACTACTGGAAACATAGAAAAAGAAATTAGCAGTGTGGATAAGAAAGGAGTTGCGTCGCAACAGGGTGCCATGCCTGGCGGCGATGGCGAAACCAGCAACACCTGCGACACATTTACCGGCGACACAGGGTTGCAACAGGGGCGCACTCCCGTTGAAGAGACACCTCACGAGCCGCTAGCCGCTCAAAAACAGGATACAGAGGCTGGGGGCGCGGCGACAGCGAGAAAGCCTGGTGTAAACCCTGTATTCAAATCTTATGTCGAGATCTTCTGGCAATACGCTTACCGCATGCTCTACCCTGGCTACGAATTTGAGGAGGAACAGCACAAAATGGCCAAGAATGCCATTTGGTACGGGGTGTACGGCGGCTTTAAGGCGGACCTTACCGAGGATGAATGGGAGCTATACCACGATCAAGCGCTACAACGCATCGATCTGGCTGCCACCTACTACCGAAATCACCAGGACAAGTACCCACCAATGCCCTACGCTGAGTTTGTGCACGGCTCCGGCTACTTTGACTGGCAAAACAGCCTGGGCTTCCGCTCCACCGAGAACTGGCTGGTGAAGCAGCAGGTATGGAAGCACCAGCAACGTGTGGAGGATGCTCTCCGCCGTGCCCGAACAGACTTCAGGCTGCACAAAAAAGGTAAGGCCAAAAAGCGAATCCAGGAGAAAACCCAGATGCAGCTCTTCCGCTTCCATGAGGAACGCATCAAGCGCCTGGGCACTGATGCCCTTAACAAATATTACAAGCTACACACCAACCTATAACCATACCCTACTATGCAACAGAACACTACAACGTACCAAAGGACAAGTGCCGGTCAGAAATTTGTAAAGCAGGCGCTCACCAAAATGGTGGTCTACTTCAAAGACGGCAACAACCGCACCTTCCACTCACGAGACCACCGGCTAAAGCATACTGGTCCGGATAAGGATTTGGGTATTAACCGGCTGAAGAAGCTAGCTCATGGCTGGAAGGCTTATATCCAGTGTGCCATCATCTATGATAATGTTTCCGGAGCAGAGCTTTACAAGTATAAGGAGGGCTACTGGGCATGAGTCCACTGTTGATCAGCCAGCAGATTGAGTTAACCTACCACGAAGCTTACGGTCTATGTGCGGAAATTTACAGCTGGCTTTCCCGACCAATCGATCAGAACAACAAGCTGCAGCCATCCGAAGTGTTGGCTGCAGCCTACCTTCAAAGTGCAGCTAAAAAGATAACCCGCCGGATGTACAAGAAAGCTGGCCCGTACAAGATTACTTTCACTGCCCAGGAGATTATTGCGGTGGACCAAATCATTAACTACTACCCTGTTGAGCTCTACAGTGTGCTGAGCAAGTTTGAAAGGAAGGCCCTGAATTATGACCAGCTGATAGCGTTACACTGCGGTTAAAATGTTGGGCTTTATTCACTTCTCCCATTCCAAAGTGGTGGATTCATGGAACCTTGCAAACACTTGAAAACAAGTTACTTAACAACTTGATAGTGAGTCATAATTGGTCGTCCTTAGATGTACAATAAAACGCTAAACGACCATGACAGCACAAGAGATACTAAACCTGAACGGAACCACAAAAACTTACAAAATGCAGCAACTCCTGCAACTGGGCTTCACCAGAAAGCAGGTTGCCGAGATGATGGGGGTTGGTTACGGATTTGTTCAGAACGTGTACGCCGCCATGCAACGCAGAGGCCTTGCCACCCAAGCCTCTGTATTCACACCAGGACTTTTCACCCGCACCTTCGGAGTAGAATTTGAAGCCTACGGCATAGACATGCACCGCCTAAAAGCGGAGCTGGAGCGCCAAGGCATAGAAGTAGTAATCGAAGGATACAACCACACCACCCGCGCGCACTGGAAAATAGTAACCGACGCAAGCATAACAGGCCGCAACGGCTTTGAGCTAGTAAGCCCAGTATTGACAGGCGAGGATGGCCTGGAGCAGGTAAAGAAAGCTTGCAAAGCCCTAAAGAAGTGCAACGCCCTGATCAACAAAAGCTGCGGCATGCACATACACTTCGGCGCCAGAGACTTCGAACTAAGCCAGTGGAAGAACCTTTATAAAAATTACATCAACTATGAGGGATTAATCGACAGCTTCATGCCGGTAAGCCGCAGAGCGAACAACAACTACTACTGCAAAAGTATGCTGAGCCGCTTCCGCACCGAGCGCACCGCATACGCCTCCATCGACAGCTGCAGCAGCGTTGCAGAAATAGCACAGAAGATGACAGGCCGCAACCGCTACTTTAAGCTGAACGCCGAGAGCTTTTTCCGCCACGGCACGGTGGAGTTCCGCCAGCACAGCGGCACCATTGAGGCAGACAAGGTGGTAAATTGGATAACTTTCCTCAGCAACCTGGTAGAGTATTCTAAAAATAACGTTTCTTCGCAGAAGACACTGGAGTCGCTAAACACTTTCCAGCCGACTACGGTAGTAAACTTTTACAGAAACAGACAAGCATCCTTAGCAGCATAATATGACAAAGACATACGAATTTCTAGGAGGCGGCCAAGCAAAGGCCGCTTCGCACTTGGAGCTGGCAAACAATATGCGCGGCCAAAGCTTTACCCCTTCCGACAGCCTGGAGGAGTTTATGGAAGATACAGCCAAGCGTTGCAAGACATTTAGCGGTGTGGATATCCGTACGGACTCAGCGGATCACTTTATCGACGACCTTATTACACACGGATATGTAACAGAAGTTTAGTACAATTTTTCTCTTCATTAGGGGCACCAATTTCGCCGTAGTTGTCTTTCGATATAAGCCATTAAATAGGTATTTTAGTATATCGTTCACAGACAACCAATCACCCTGCATGCTCCTAACTGTACAAATTCCGGTACTCCCCCATGTACTAAAGTTTATTCTAAAAAGGCACCCTCAAGAATTCAAGCTTAGCCGCCGGCACAACGAGGGAAAGGTGCTCATCCACATGCTCCGAAACCAGCAGGAGGATGCGCGTTTTGATGTACCGATAGAGAAATATACAGGCATGCTGGATGTTAAAATCACGCTGGACAAGTACAAAGGCCGTGGTTGCAACAAGATCACCAGCCGCACTATTTACGACTTCAATGATTTTATTGACAGGATCATCAAGGATGAGTTTATCTATTATGTGGACACACTGAAAGAGGCCGGTGTAGAATTCACCATGGATCAGATGGTGGATGGCTTTATGGGCAAGTACTTCTTTGACGAGGAAGATATCACAGCGTTTGTACTAAAGCAGCACTATTACCGCACCAAAAGGCCAGGCCGAAGAAAAAAACAGAATAATTCCGCCGTAGTTGTCTCTCACCAAATGGCTGCCTGAGCCAAGGCTAATTTCATTTCTATTATATGAAAAACATAGCCACGGTACCGGGCCAGTCAGGCGGTATCTTCAGCCGCTTCTACTTTACAGAATCCAGGAGCCTGCCAGAGCTGCTACCTACGGATGGAACCTCCATCACCGGCGACCTTCAGCTTACACCAGGCACCCTATTTAATTTCATTGATGCCACGCAGTTCACGCCAGACTTTGACCAGCAGGATGATGACGATGTGAATGGCATCAGCTACTCCCACAACTTCAGCGGCTTTGTGGCAGGTGATACTCCAGAGTTAGCCGCTGCTCTGCTTTCCATGAAAGGCAGGCACTTTGTGCTTCTGTACCGTGACTTTGATGAGCAGTTAAAGCTGATAGGTGACCGGGAGCACCACCTGGTGTTCGATTATCGTCTAAGTTCAGGTAATAACCCCGGTGACCGTAAGGGCTACAAGTTTAGTTTCAAAGGCAAAAGCCGTAATCCTTCATTCTTCTACAACGGCAGCTTTGAGGTAGCCGAAGTAGGAATCATAGCACCTCCTGTAACAACCGATGGAACGCCGGTACGCATGGAGGATACCCACGGCAACCTAATCGCCAACATCCCGGCAGGCAAGACGCTGGTGATCCGCTCCGGATTTAAACTCATCTATACTATCATATAACATGGCCAAGCTTTCATTCCTGGCTTTCAAAACAAAGTGGGCTGCGCTCACTGGCCGCTTCAAGGATAACTCTACCTTCGAGATTGCGGAAGATGATTACCGCGAGTTCTCTCTGGACATTGCTGAGTCTGTTATAGAGCCAGTTGAGTTGCTGGCCCAGCGGGTAGAAAAATTGGAGAACCCAGCGCCGGTACCCAAGGAAGGTATAAAGTGGGCACCAGCCCCAAAGGTCTCTGTGGAAGGCAATAATGTAATTGTCACACCTTCTGCGGCGGAGTTTAATGGTATAGGCTATACTTATAATGGCCCTGCAGCGAGGGAAAATGTTGTGTTACCTCCTAATGACTTTGGCACTAGGATCGATATACTTGGAGCTACTGCAGCTAATGATGGCTGGGTTTACATCTATGGGGAGGAGCCAGGGGTAACACCTCGTTTTCAGCATCCTGATCAACCGGATGCGGAGCTGCTATTCGCGGCTTACCTGCACTGGACATCATCAGGTGGCGGCACCGTGGAGCAGCCTGCAGTGGTGGTGAAGGTAGTTGAGATTGACGGGGTGGACTATGAGCCTGACCTGAATGGAAGGCTGGTGCTGCCTAAACAGGGATCTACTGTTAATAGCACTGATGACATCCAAACGGAGGGTGCCACAAATTTCTGGTTTACCGAGACCAGGGCAATCGCTGCCAAGGCTACAGCCAACCTTTGGAGCTACATCGGCCTTGCAAGCTCCACTGCGACGATATCGTTGAAAGGGTGGCTGGATTTCCTGACTAATAAAGTAAAACTTAATGAGGAGCAGATCGCACTCAGGGTGAAACAGGTAAAGCAGGGCACCACAACCTACACCCCGGATGCCGCTGGTCTGCTGATACTGCCAGACGCTGGCTCCGCCGTGCCAAAAGGGAAGACGGCGCAGGCAGGCACAACCATCAACTTCAGTCAGAGCGATGTGCAGGAGCGCACGCTCTCGGCCTCCGTGGCGATCACCAGCATCAGTAACCCGCAGCAGTCGTGCAGCATCCGCCTCATCATTGACTCCACTGTCAGCAACTATGACTACATCCTGCCTGCGGGCCAGGTGACGGTGCTTGGCGGTGGCTCCTTTGCCAAAGGCCTCAAGAACATTATTTTCTTGGACTGCTATGATGCGCCCAACAACAAGTATTTCGCCACCATCACCACACCGAACGCCTAACAGATGAGCCTGCAACTGATGTACACGGTAACGGATCAGTGGTACAAGCTATTGACCACCTCCAAGGTTGGCACGTTCACCATGACGCTGATCCTGGGGGATAGGTCTGTTATTGCCTGGGGCGATGGTGAGTTTACTAAACAGGTGAGCAGCTTGAACCAGTATGACCACACTTATGCCGCTGCCGGTGACAAGGATATTCTGCTGCGGGGGCAGCCTGGCTCGCTTGGCTACTTGACCGTTTCGGGCCAGGATGTAAAGGGCGTGCTGGACCTTTCCCGCTTCGGTGCTGTGTCGGGCAATCTGTACCTGCACGTGAACCCTAACATCACGCAGATCAAGTTCCCGGTGTCTGAGACAGCAGTTGGCAGGCTCTACACCTACGATACGGGCGTAGAGGAGCTGGACTTTCGGCCCCTCAAGCAGTTTTGCGACCTGCTAGTGTCCTACAGCTGCCCCAAGCTTAAAAGAGTGTATTTCCCTGAAACCACCGCCTACTGCAGCGGCATTTACCTGTATGGATGCGACCTGGAGGGAGAGCTGGACCTGTCGCCCCTCAAGAACCTGAGCGGCACCATCCGGGTCTACAACAACCCGAGGCTGACGGGCGTAAAGCTGGCTCCCTCTTCCAATGCCTTTAACTACGTCAACTTCGGGTTCTCCGGCATTACCGGCGTGATTGACCTGTCTATGCTCTCCAAGCTGGGCGGGGAGCTGCGAATACAGAATGCCCCAAATGTAACGGGCGTGCAGCTTCCCATAACTACGCAGCAAGTCACCAACCTGCTTTTCGAGAACTCTAACTTCACAGGCACGCTGGACCTGCGCAACCTGCAGGGCGGCATGTCGAACCTAATCTATGTCTACAACAACCCGAACCTAACGGAGGTGCTGCTGCCACCCAGTGACAAACCGGTGACAAAGTTCCAAGGCAATGCCACCAAGATTACGCACCTGGACCTGTCCATGCTCAGCAGTTTCTCAGGCGAGCTGCGCATGTACGGCACAACAACCCTGCAGACTTTTAAAGCACCCGCCGTCAACACGTCTACAGCAGGTTTCTCAGTGACCCAGTTCGGCCAGTGCAGTAATCTGGCCGGTGACGGCACCGGCCTGCTGGACCTGCGCACCCTTAACAGCATGCATGGCACCATTGACTGCGATGGCCTTGCTAAGGTGACCAAGATCCTGTTTCCGCCGACAGACAAGCGGCTGCAGGTAGTGCGCCTGAGCTATGGCGGCTTTGTCGGGGAGATGGATATGAGTGGCTTTAGCTGGATCGAGGGTGATATTCGCATTGAGAACAACTCCAGCCTGAACAGCATCAAGTTTGCAGCCAGCGGCACGCCACGTGTATGCTCCCACACACTGTTTGGCTTCAACAAGCTAAACCAGGTCTTTCCCTTCGGCACACTGCTACTCAGCGAGTACATTCGCATCGCCGGTAACCTGATGAGTCAAGCAAACCTTGATGCTACCATCGCCAATGTAGGCAACAATCGGGCGCTGTTCCGGAACAATGTCAACAAGTTGTTCTACAGCGAGGGAGGTACCAACGCCTCGCCTGGAGGAATCTTTCGTGCGCCAGCTGGTTATGTTCAGGGCGGGCAGGACTTTACGCCGGGCTACGCTCCAACGGCGAAGGAGTGGATGTACCTACTCACCAACCAGACCAATCCGGACGGCACCCTAAAGTATAAATGGACTTTTACAACAAACTAAGATGATACTACTGATTCTAGACGATGGCACGCAGATCACCCATGTGGCGGAGTTCACAGGCGGGGTGGTATACACTTCACTAAACGTGACAAAGGCCAGCGCAGACGAGGCCAGACAGCGGCTGCAGCACTTGGATACCACGCCGATTGATAGCTTTTTAACTCAAAGTCAGGAAAGCGCTTTCTAGGTTTTCTGTCTTTTTTTCAAAACAGGCTATAACTCACTTTTGCATCGGAACAATTGATTTCTGATGCCTTTTAGCCACCTCCTTTCTGCAATTCTGCGTGAACCCTGGATGATTGATCCGGCGGCTGCCGAAGCTTACCTCCCCCAGATCCTAGCCATACTGGACAGAGGTACCAGCCTTGAGGCTTCTGCAAAGGAGGAACCTAAGGAGAAAGCCGCTACCCTCCCCTACGCCCTCAGCGCTGTGGCAGGGTCAGCGGCTTTTACTTCTTACAGCTCCTATAATGAGGCTCCAGAAGGATCCGTGGCTGTGATTGCCGTGGACGGTCCGATGATGACAAATGACTTCTGCGGCGCACCCGGCACCAGAACACTGAGTCAGCGCATCAAGGCTGCCGATGCACACGAAAACATCAGTGCTATTGTCGTTCGCTTCAACACTCCAGGCGGTACCGTTTCTGGTACTGAAGCCTTCCACAACGCCATCAAGAACACATCCAAGCCACTCGTGGCGCATGCGGATATGATGTGCTCTGCCGGCATGTGGGCCGGTTGTGGAGCTGATCTGATTGTTGTCTCCGGCAAAACCGGCTCCATCGGGTCCATCGGCACCATGGCCACTATCATGGACTACAGCGGCTACTATGAGAAGTATGGCATCAAAGAGCACGTGGTTCGCGCCTCCAGGTCAGTTGACAAAAATGACGCTCATGCCAAGGCAACGAAAGGTGACTACAAAGCACTGCAAAAAGAACAGCTGGATCCGTTGAACGAGGCTTTCCTGGAATCTGTGCAGGAGCATCGTGGCGGTAAGCTGGACCTGAAGAAAGAGGATGTGCTGACCGGAAAAGTATACTTCGGCCAGAGCACCATTACCTATGGACTGGCCGATGAGATGGGCGACTTTGATTACGCCATTAGCCGAGCCTTAGAGCTGTCCAGTCAGAGAACTGAAACACCTAATTCAAACACCCATACCATGTTCGGAAAAAACAAGTTTACGGCGAAGGCCATACAGGCACTTGCTGGTAAAAAAGCAGAGGAGATAACTTTTGAAATGCTTACTGCCGCCAACGACGAGTTGGAGGAAAACGGCGTCACTGGTGCTGCCCTCATCACCGAGGCGCAGTTCGATGTCTACGAAGCCGCCGTGGCTTCTGAAAAGGATCTGAAGGCGCAGGTCCAGACACTAACTACCGCCAATGCCACTCTCACTCAAGAGCGTGACAGCTTTAAGGCTCAGGCCGAGAAGTTCGGAGAGCAGCCTGGAGCAACACCTACTTCTGTGAAGAAAGACGGCACTGATCACCAGGAGGAAACGGAGCCAGACGCCAACCAGAAAGCCATCGACGAGCTGCCGCACAACAAGGCGCTGGAGAATAACCCCCTGTTTAACTAATTAATTGTCATAACTGATGAACATTCAGGATATCATTGCCGAGTTCGGTGCCTACTACATCAATAGTGGGCAGAACATGGCCCGCATCGTCAAGATGCTCAACGCGCCGAGCAAAACGGACTCGGTGCTTACTTCAATTATCACCGATGACACAGTATGGCGTGCCTCACAGGCAACCATCGGCAGGGTGCTGCAGCCTTTCCAGAAAAAGTGGACTCCGATTGATGCGCTGAAGCTGGTACCGGTAGCCATCCAGCAATTCAAGATGAAGGTGGACTCGGAAGAGTACCCGGATGACCTGGAGGCAACATGGCTGGGCTTCCTGACCGGCGAAGGCATCGACCGTAAGTCGTGGCCATTCATCCGCTGGTATGTGGAGGTGATGCTGATACCGCAGGCCAAGGAAGACTATGAGCTGTATGAAGTATACAAAGGCATCTACCAGGCTCCGCAAGATGGCGTGGCTGGTGCAGCAGGCACTTCCATGGATGGTCTTAAAAAAGCGATCAATGATCAGGTGACGGCCGGCCGTATCACACCGATCGTAACAGGTGCTCCGGACGCGGATAACAAAGTGTTTGTGGACCAGATCGAGTTTTTCACCGACCGCATCAACCAAAACTACCAGCACGTGCCGATGCAGCTGTGTATGAGCCCGGCGCTGGAGAAGCGATTCCACAGAGGCTACCGTGCCCTGTATGGCAAGGACACTGACTACAAAGGCTCCAACGGCTCCGTGGACTTCTCTAACGTGACCATCATCGGCCTGCCTTCCATGTCCGGCGAAAGCAAGATCTGGATGACACCGAAAGGCAATGCCATTCACCTGGGCAAGCGCACGCAGAACATGAACCAGGTGCAGATCGAGAGTGAGGACAGAAAAGTGAAGCTGTTCTCCGACTGGTCAAGAGGCGTTGGCTTCATCATCCCGGAGACCGTGTTTACCAACGATCAGGATCTGGCTACAGTGTAGCCGGATCCTATCCATTAATCAGTTATCAACTTTAAGTAAAGGAGACCACAACGATGGCCGAGAATACAGAACTAACTCCGGAGCAGAAGCGCATCGCCGAGCTGGAGGCACAACTTAAAAAAGAGCAGGAAGAGAAAAAGGAGCTTGAGGAGCTGAACACCCAGCAAGCCGAGGCGCTTTCCCTGGCCGATGCACAGAAAGGCAAGGCCCTGCCTGTTGTCCAGGACAGCAAAAAGAAGAAGTACCAGGTGCTTGCCGCCAAGTTTCAGCACCCACAGGATGCTGACAAGGAGGTAAAGGCAACCGACCTGCTCAAAGACCCGAAGCTTGTCGACCTGCTGGTGGAGAAAAAGTCCGGGCTGGTAAAACTTGTTGAATCTAAATAAGGAGGAGCAAGTATGGATTTTGTAGACATGTTAGGGCCGGATGGCGAGGACAACCCGGGTGGTATCACCACCGATGTATACCTGGCGCCGGAGCGTGATTTCGCTGATCCGGACGGACTGAAAGGCGTAAAAACCACCGGGCTTCCTGGGGATAGCGTGACCATCGACGGCACGCACACCTTCAAAGCAGGTAAAGGCTTTATTGAGGGCTATGCCACCGATGACTCCGCTGATTTCAAGATCACGACGGTGGGTGAGCCGGATGGGTTCGGTGGTAAGGTTGAGGGTGAGTTCTTCTACCCTGGCACTAAAAAGGAGGCCATTGAGTTTGCCCGCTGGGCCAAAAACATCAAGTGGATCCTCATCACCAAAACCCCAGATGGCATTAAGCACCAGTGGGGTGCCAGAGGCTTGGCGGTAACCATCGTCGGTGATTTTACCTTGGGTAAATTGAGCGGCGGTCGTCGTGGTTACCTGTTTAAGGTAACAGGCTACCAGCAGTCCCCCCTGATCTATGAGGGTGATATCACCCTGAAGCGAGACGCTGCAGCTGTTTAAGTAAATGGGGCAAAGGAAACTCCAGCCGACAGTGGGCCGCAAGTATAAACTGGGTACGCACCACACCAGGATCATCAGCCACAGGTATGGCTCGATTGACCTGTGTCAGCTCTCGCTGGAGCAGGCAAACAGGTATGTGGAGGCTGGAGACTTTCCCTACCTGGTGCTCAAGCCCAGGAAGCCCAGAACTAAAAAAGAGTAAACAATTCTGTTGTATAACTAATGCCCCGACCCTTGGCCGGGGCTTTTTTGTGTCTTTTCAGGCCTGCAGCTGTGCTCATACTTTTGGAGCATGCAGGAAATCAGACTATGGCTTGCCTCCGGAAAAGACTACGCCACCGGCGTTGCCCTTTATGCCAAGTACGGCAGCAGTGAGGTGCGGAAGCGCATGTTTGCCAGCGGCTACTCCAGCTTTAACCAGGAGAAACTACTCAACTCTTTAGAAGAGCTTTTACAAAGCGCTGCTCCGGAGCCAGAAGCAACCCCGGCTCCACACACAAAAGCAAAGCCTACTGCAAAGCATCATGATCACCCGCACTTCCTGCAGCTGATGAAACAGCGTGAGGCGCTGCTGGATGAAAGGACACTGGCCCACGCCAGGCTCAACACGGTAAAGACAGATACCGAGCGCCTGGAGCTGGCC
This sequence comes from Pontibacter litorisediminis, assembly GCF_029360645.1. Taxonomy (GTDB): domain Bacteria; phylum Bacteroidota; class Bacteroidia; order Cytophagales; family Hymenobacteraceae; genus Pontibacter; species Pontibacter litorisediminis. The sequence continues at coordinate 1,313,128 of NZ_JARDUA010000001.1, forward strand.
CTACGCATTCTGGACCTAGTACCACAGATCAAAAAGCTGAACCACATTCGCCAGCATTTCTTGCAACACGGCTCACTTCCGGAGGAGGCACAGGCTGCATCTCCACTCGACGAAAGCGATAAATCAGCTCTGATACAGCACCGCAACAACCTCCGGTCTACCCGCTCCAAACTCAAAAAGAAGCCAGATAAAACCAAAGAGCTGGCCACTATCGAGCAGGAAATCCAACGACTTACTACCCTTATTAATACTTTATGACAACTGAAAACGTGCACCTGGAGTGGATCACGGTGCAGCGCAAGGTCAGCGACCTGGTGCCCTACGAGCACAACCCCCGCATCCTTACTGAAGAGAAAAAGCTGAAGCTTCAGGCCAGCCTGGAGAAGTTTAACCTGGTGGAGATACCAGTAATCAACCAGGACAATACGCTCATCGCCGGCCATCAGCGCCTCAAGATTATGGTACTGCTGGGCCGTGGAGAGGAGATCATCGATGTGCGTTACCCCAACCGCATGCTCACAGAGATGGAGCTGAAGGAGTATAACGTGACTTCCAACATCTCTGTCGGCATGTGGGATGTCGATATTCTGGAGACAGTTTTCAGTGATATTGACCTTGGCTCTCTGGGACTCAACATTGAGGAGCTGAAAGTGCCGGATGCACTTCTAAAGGAGCTGCACCCGGAGGAAGAGAATGAGTTTAACCCCGAGCCGCCGAAGGAGCCGATCTCCGTGCTGGGCGATGTGTACGAGTTGGAGAGTCCGTCTAAGCGCCTGAAGCACGTGATCGTCTGCGGATCCTCGCTCGACTCAGAAGTGGTGGCTAAGGCACTGCAGGGAGAGCTGGCCGCTGCCGTGATCACTGACCCGCCTTACAACGTGAACTACGAGGGCGGCACCAAAGACAAACTCAAGATTGAGAACGACAGCATGCCCGATGCTGATTTCTACCAGTTCCTTTACGACTTCTACACCAACTGCTACGCCTACATGGAGGCCGGCTCTCCTATCTATGTGTTCCATGCCGACTCGGAAGGAGCCAACTTCCGCCAAGCACTCAAAGATGCAGGGATAAAACTCTCACAGTGCCTGGTGTGGGTGAAGCAATCCATTGTGATGGGCCGCCAGGATTACCATTGGCAGCATGAGCCTATTCTCTACGGCTGGAAAGAAGGCGCCGCACACAAGTGGTACGGCGACCGCAAGCAGAGCACAGTGCTGGAGTTCAACAGGCCCAGCCGCAACGCCGACCACCCAACCATGAAGCCGGTGGAGATTCTGTGCTACCTACTGGAGATGAGCACCCAGCGCCGCGACATTGTGTTCGACGGTTTCCTGGGCTCTGGCTCTCAGCTCATCGCCTGTGAGCAGCTGCAGCGCCAATGCCGTGGCACCGAGTTAGACCCAAAGTATGTGGACGTGGAGGTGCGCCGCTTCATCCAGTACATGCGCGACAACAACCTTCCTTTCTCAGTTAAACGCAACGGCACCCTGCTGCATGAGCAAGAACTTAATCAAATCTGTAACCAGGACTAAAGTGGAGAAGGGCAAGGATACGCTCCTGGACCGACTCTACGACTCCTACTTGGATGAGGAGGCTGAAGATAGCCTATCTGAGACGGACAAAAAGAAGCGCTCTATTATTGAGGCCGCCTGGTCACTGCTGGTAAATTACCACTCCTTCGAGCAATCGCTCCCTTTGCTGATGAGCCGGTTCGAGATCAGCAGGGCCACGGCGTACCGCATGCTCAACAATGCCACTAAGCTCTTCGGGGACGTGACGCAGACCAACAAACAGGGCCTGCGCCACATCCTCTATGAGTACTCCATGAAGGTCTTCCAGCTGGCGGCCACCCAGAAGCCACCGGACCTGAAGCAGATGAACACAGCCATCAAGAACATGGCCATGCTCAAGGGTTTGCATGCCGATGACACTTCCGCTTTCGACGCAGAGCTGCTGCAGGCGCATACCTACCTCATCCAAATATCAGCTGGAGAAGGGAAAGCACCGCTCACGCTCGACACCGCCAAAATTGCCTCCCTTCCGGAGCACGAGTACGTGGAGGTGGTAGATGCCGTGGAGTCCATGGGGCTTGGGGATGAATCAATCGATAACATCCTGGACAATGTGATCGATGAGCCGGAGGAAGAAGGCGATGAAGAGTAAAAAGCCAAGTTTCAAGCAGCTGAAGTTTAACCGGCCTCAGCTGCGCTTCATTGTTTCCAAAATCGCCTCGGCCATTTCGCTCTGGGGCCGTGCCACTGGTAAATCCTCTTTGATAGCCTGGTTGATCCACCTGATCGTACAGACCATGCCCCGGAGTAAGTGGGTATTGGTGGGCAGTACTTACAAGCAGATCCTGGCGGTAACATTACCGTCTACTATCGCCTCGCTTGAGCGGATTGGCTACATCAAAGACAAGCACTACTTTGTGGGCAGAAAGCCACCAGCTAAGTATAGATGGCCTCTCCCCTACGAGCCGCCGCTAGATGACCAATACGCCATCTACTTCTACACCGGTGCCTGCATTCAGCTGGTGACGCAGGATGCCAACGGCTCCTCTGCTCGTGGTAACAACCTGGACGGCATCATCTGCGACGAGAGCCTGCTGCTAAACAAAGAGCGCTTTGATAAGGAGGTTTCTGCCGGTAACCGAGGCAACCGCCGTTACTTCGGGAAAAATCCCCTGCACCACGGGGTTTTTCACTTTAGCTCCATGCCTTATGGCGACCAGGGCCGCTGGCTGATTGAGGCCGGCGATTATATCTTGGATAAGTATGACCTGCTCTCCCTGCAGAAGGAAATCACGGACCTGCAGCTCAAGTTTATCGACAGCCGCGACCGCGACTTCAGAAAGCGTGCCTGGGCAGACATGCAGGAGATCAGCAAGCTAATTCGCTTTACTCCGGACGAGAAAGGACTTCTTTATTCAGAAGCCAATGCCTTTGATAACATTGTGAACCTTGGTCTGAAGTACCTGGAGCAACAGCGCCTGGAGCTGACGGATTTTGTGTTTCTGACAGAAGTACTCAACCGCAGGCCTGGCACCGTTGAGGAAGGCTTTTATCCGATGCTGGATATGAAGCGCCACGCCCTGGACCGCAACAACAACGACTATTTGATTGGTCTGGACTTTAACCTGCGGAAGCTGCAGCAGAAAAACTGCCTGATGGATAGCGACTGTGTAGCCACCGAACCCATACGCGGAGCGGTGGACTGGGGCAGCAAGATATCGGTGCTCTCCACGGCACAGCACCTACCCGGTGAGTACCGCTTCCTGAAAGGGTTATATGTGAAGCACCCCAAGCTGATCAATGATTTGGCCGACCAGTTCATCGAATACTATGAGCCGCACCTGAAGAAGGAGTTCTTCTTTATTCAAGACTCCGAGTGGGGTAACGCCCGTAGGCCAGACTCTGACATGACTTATAACGAGCAGTTCGCTGAGCGCCTGCGCAAGGCCGGGTGGAGCGTGAAGATCGTGAACATGGGGCGGGTACCACCGCACCAGACCAGATACCACCTGGCCCACGAGTTCCTTGGTGAGAAAGACTCGAGGCTGCCGGCGATTAGGTTCAACAAAGATAACTGCAAAGATATCCTAACGGCCATGAGTCTGGCGCCTGTGAAGCAGGGCCGCGATGGTCAGATCATGAAGGACAAGAGCAGTGAGAAGAAGCTCACGGTACCAGGGCAGGAAGCAACACACTTCACCGACACCGTGGACCTGCACTTCCTTTCTATCGACAAGCACATCCTCCACATCCAGCCGGACTTCTCAGACTTCATGCTGATGTCTGCCTGAGCCAGCCTACGCCGCAAACGAAAGCCGCAGCCCTACCAGCTGCGGCTTTTTCATTTCCATTCATATATCGCCGAGGACGCTCGTGGCAATTGCCAAAACTCAACAGTGCGCCGTCGGGGTGAGCAGTTAGATTTTGAGATTTTAAAGTATAAACAAGGACATAAAAAAACGCTATACTAGCTGAAAACAGAAATTTTAAGGATTAGCTTTGAGATTAAAAGGTATATCTACTTCTAGAGGTTATCCTGAAGCAGCTTTCTTAAATCTAAACAATGTTTGAAAAAGTGGGCGCAGATAAAATTCTATAGACTGCTTGAAATGTTATTTAGCCGATCCTTAATTGCTGATCTCAGTTCATTAAACTGTACTGAACCTATTTGATTCAATTCTTCACTCTTAATATCAAGATAACCATAAGCATCTATCACTCCTAAATCCTCTGGACTTGCACTACATGAAGCACCGCAACACCCCTTACCACAACCAGCACCACAATTGCCGCTAGCTGCTTGTTCATTAAACTTCACAAGAAAAGCCTCAAGGTGATTAACAGGAATTTCCTTTGTTATTGCTTCTGCAACTCGGTCTATTTTTTCAAAGTCTGGCATAACGATAATTTTAAAGTATAACATTAATTTAATTCTACTAACCCTAATAATGCTCCTGCCACAACTGCTTCATGTATTTGATAGTCTGCATCTTTACCATATTCACCCATTGCTAAATTATCTGCTGCTGCACATCCACTTATTAGGCTGTCAAACCAAACTTTACCTTTAGTTCCAAAGTCACCATTAGTCATCTGTGATTTGTAATCGTAAAATATTTTATTTGCACTATTATTCGGCCAATCACTTCCTAAAAGGTTTCCCAACATTTTGTCTTTATTACTCATGCTCATGAAACATGGATATGCATTTCCTTTACTATCAATTGAAAGTTGGGAGGTATAGGCAGGGCAATAGCCCGAAGAACCTTTTTTAGTAGAAATTTTCTGGATTATATCTAAAGTAGATTCTAACACACCTCCTTCATTTCTTATAACCCTTCCTGAAGAAATTAATGATGCCTCAAAGAAATCTTTGGAAGCTAACTCAACGTTAGGTCTATAGTCACCCCAAAGTGAAAAGGACGCAGGTGCTAAGTGTACAGTATAGATATTGAATTCTGAGTAAATAGAGTTGATAACATCAAGGGGCGTGATTCCTTGACCTTGATGAACTATTGTATAAGTAGCTTCAATAGAAACTGAAAAACCGTTGGCTTTTGTAACCGCTATTCCATTCTTTAGCTCTTGATATGTAGTGGATTTACTACTTTTATTATGCTTGGGGCGTAAATAATCTGTTATCTCTTTAGGTCCATCACAACTAACAGTTATATGTATTTTGAATTCACGAATGATGTCTTGAACTTCCGGTTTCATAAGAAGAGTTCCATTTGTAACTACTGAAAATTCCGGGAGCTTCATAATCATACCGCTAGTATACATTTCTACAAACAACTGACAAGTCAGTTTAATTTTATCTAAGGCTAATAGTGGCTCACCACCAAAAAACTGAATTCTATCGATAGAATAATAGTATTTTGACAACTCTAAGATCATATCCATATAACTCTCCCTTTCCAACCTTCCCATACTATTGCCATACTTACCATATTCTGCATAGCAATACTTGCATTTAAGATTACAAGTATCAATTACATTTATTGTTAAGCGTCCTAGTCGTTTTCTTTTTGAGTTATCAGGGAAAGGAGAATCAGATAGATTTCCTAAAATAGAAGGGAGTTGATTTGTTACACCTTCCCATTTTTTTTCATTTTTAAATAAAGACAATGTGTTATTATCATAGTAAACACTTTTGTGTTTATTACTTATCTTATATAAAGACGAACCTATGTTAGTGACAGAATATGACATTAAAAATTACCTTTAAATTATATTAATGCATACAACAATACATCATTAAAAGATAATACGATATAAATATAATACAGTTATAAATATTTCCTGTCTTTTCATCCCACCGATTCCTTCCTGAAATTCGCTGCTGATGAGCAAGCAGATTATCAGGTTAAAAGAAGCGCTGGAGCTGATGGAAAACGCCACCGAGCCTTTCTCTATCCGCTATGTGGCGTGCAACAAAAAGAAGCAGACCGGCGGCTATTGGGTAAGTATAGACCGCTGCTTTGTCACCGGCGATCAACCAAAGAAAAGAAAAGCAACTCCCGCTAAAGCCAGCACCTCCCCTCCCCCCACGGCCTCCAGAAATCCGCACCACTTCGAGAACTACACCCGCAACCTGAAGGTCGTGCCGGAGGGGCACAGCAAGCCCAGCGGGCAGATCCGCAAGTGCAGCATCTGGCTCATCAAGGAAGTCAATGGAATGGAAGTGATTATCTGATGAGAGCAGTCGTAAACGAGGAGGGCACCTTCGGCTATATGAGCAGCGGTGCCGGCGCTATTGTAAAACTCAACCTGCCACGGACCGCAGCCAGCACAGTTGGTATAGGTAAAGGAGCTGAGGCACCAGGAGCTGTGGCCACCACGCCCGTGGTAAAAGCCATGGGCGAAGAAGTGGCGCTGTGGGGGGAAGATAACCTGTTCCCGCAAAACGTAATGAAGGACGTGGAGCGAAGCGAGGTGCTCTCCGACACCCTGAGCTGGAAAGCCCGCGCCTGGTACGGTTCCGGCGTGATCTACGGCTACGTGGAGCTGGACGAGCAGGGCAACGAGGTCTTCATCCGGAAACAGGATCTGGAGGTGGAGGCTTTCTTCCGCCGCTCCAACGTGAACCGCTATGCCTTGGAGGCGCTCACCGACATCTCCTTTTTCGCCAATGCTTTTCCGGAGCTTATACTGAGCAAGAACCGCCAGAAGGTGGTGATGCTCACGGCGCAGGATGCCGTATTCTGCCGCTTCTCCAAGCCCAAGACGGACGGGGTTATCAACTACTGCTACATCAACGCCAACTGGGACAACGGCGGCAGCACCTCTGATGCCTACACCACCCGCGTTCCGGTGATTGACCCGTACTTCGATCCGGTGGAGAGCCTGAAGGGCCGCACCGATGCCTTCAAGTACATCTACCCCATCAACGTGCCCTCGCCGGGCAAGGCCGAGTACCAGCTGGCTAGCTGGAATGCCGTGCGCAAAACTGGCTGGCTCGATGTAGCCAGGGCCATTCCGGAGTTCAAGAAAAAGCTGTTTAGAAACCAGCTGTCGGTGAAATACCTGATCGAGGTGCACCATGCCTACTGGACCTGGAAGTACGGCGACTGGGATGCCAAGAAGCCGGAGGAACGCCGACGCATCATCAGCGATGAGCTGGATGCCTTCAATGCCGTGATGACCGGCACTGACGGAGCCGGCAAGTCCATCATCGCCACCACCGTGCGCAACCCGCAGACCGGCGAGGATATCCAGGCCTTCAAGGTAACGGCTATTGATGACAAGCTGAAGGACGGCATCTATATTGAGGACTCTCAGGAGTCGGCCTCCTACATCTACACAGCGGTGGGCGTGGCCCCTACATTGCGCGGCGTGAGCCCCGGCAAAGGCATGGGTGCCGGATCCGGATCAGACGCGCGGGTGGCTTTCAACAACTTTGTCTCCACTTCCCGCTTTGAGCAGGATCTGGTGCTGGAGCCCCTCTACCTCATCCGCGACTACAACGGCTGGGACCCGAGGCTGCAGTTCCGTTTCCAGAACCCGCTCATCATGACGCTGGACAAAGGCAAGCAAGTGCAACAGGAAAGCTCCTAAACCATGCAGCACACCCTCAACATCGGCGACTCAGTTTGCCTCAAGTCCAGCGCCGGCTGCCGCATGACGGTGGCGCGGGTGGCAAACGCTCAGAACACCGACCTGCTCCGGCCGCTGCAGGCCGAGTGCCTCTGGTTCGATGGCAGAGGCCAGTCGCACCTGAGCCGCTTTCCGGTGGCCATGCTCACTTCTACACAACCGAACACCCTAGCCAATGCCCCTGATAAAGACTGATGAGGATTTCCGCCGCTGTGTGCGCGTGGGCAAATCTAACTTTTCGCTGGAGAACGTGATGCCGGACATCCTGCTGGTGGAGCGTGACGTGATCAAAAAGCATCTCGGTGCCGAATTATACTTAGAACTGCACGACGGCTACACCGACGGCACCCTGAACGAAAAGCAAACCGAGCTGCTGCGCCTGGTGCAGTACGCACTGGGCAACCTGGCCATGGTCAGCTACATGGCCGTGAACCAGGTGCAGATCTCAGACGGCGGCATCACCAAATCCTCGGCCTCGGCTTACCGCTACCAGGTGCGCGAACTTAAGCTGAATCTCATCACCAAAGGCTATAACGGGCTGGAGTCGGTGCTGGAGTTTCTGGAGGAGCACAAAAACGACGAGAATTTTGCAAAATGGGCCACTTCTTCCGCCGTAGTTGTCTCGCGCGAAAACTTCATCAATTCAGCCCGAGAGTTCAGCCGCGAGTACAACATCAACAACTCCCGCCTCACTTATCTGTCCCTGCAGAGCATCATCCGGAAGGTGGAGCCTTTCATGCTGGAGCCGGTGTTGGGCACGGCACTGTTTGAGGAACTGAAAGAGCAGATCCTGAGAGGCGAGGTAAGCGAGGAGAACCAGGTGCTGCTGCGCCGCTTCATCCGGCCGGCGGTGGCACACTTCACGGTGGCCAAGGCACTGCCCGAGCGCAGCTTCCGCTTCTCCGGTGACACCATCACCCTGAACCTGGAGGAGCTGCTCGACGACAGCAGCCAGGGAGCCGCCACCGACAACGACGCACTGCTGCTCCGCAAGATAGAGCAGGCCTATACCGACGGCACCACTTTCCTGGGTAAGCTGCGCGACTACCTCAACCAGCACGCCTCCGCCGACAAGTATAGCGCCTACTTCAACAGCGAGTTGTACGCGCCACCCACCACAGAGGCTGAGCCGGTGGTGTACCGCAACAGGCCCGACACAAACCTTTTCGCATTCATCTAAACGCTGCACCACATGACCATCGAGTACACCATCCCCATCTGGGGCGTGATCGTTTTCACGTTTCCACTGCTGCTTGCCCTCACCGGCGGCGCCATCCGGCTCATCTACAAACAGAAGGCCCACGACGAGAGTATTAAGACGCTCGGCACCCGCTACGACCGGGCTATGCAGCGCATCGACGAACTGGAGGAGGACATGGAGGGCCGCCAGAACCAGCTGTACCAGGAAATGAGGAGCCTGGACCAGAAAGTTGGTGATCAACGCCTGCTGCTCGAGAAGATCCTCACCACGCTAGAATTTCTTAAACCTAAATCCAAAGTACATGAGAGTAATTAAGTACCTCTTGCGCCTGATCGGGCGCTGGCCAGACATCCTGGGGCTGCCGCTGGCCATTATCCTGTTCATTCTGTCAGCCCCGCTACTGCGCTGGCTCGACCCCACCTCAGCCGTGTTCGACTTGGGCATCCTGCAGAAGCTGGCCCTGGGCGGCATCGCCATGCTCATGCTCAACGCCGCCGTGTTCCTGGGCATCAAGTTCAACTTCCCGAAGGTGTATGCCTACTACAAAGATGTTTTACCCCTCGACTTTTTCAAGATAACGCCATGCCAAAGACTCTACTTCTTTCTATCGCTTTATGCCTTGCTCTTTGTAGCAGGGGCGCTGCTGGTCAGCCTGATCTAAGGGAGCAAGTCGCCCAAGTGTACAACAGCCAGCTGGGCGTGAACGAGCGCGGCGGCAACAACCGTGGACCGGAGGTAAAGCTGTACTTGGCCTCAGTGAACCTGGGCGAGGGCTACGCCTGGTGCGGCGCCTTCGCCAACTGGGTAATGCAACAGTGCGGGCAGCCAGCACCGACAGCTGCTGCCATGGCCATGGCCTGGTTCCCCAGGAGCCATACCGTCTGGCGGCGCGACCAGCCCCCGAAACACACCCCGCAACGCGCCGACCTCTTCGGGCTATACTATGCTAGCCTTAGGCGCATCGGGCACGTGGGGTTTATCGACAATTGGGATGCGGCCAGTGGCTACGCCATCACCGTGGAGGGCAACACCAACGAGGCCGGCAGCCGCGAGGGCGACGGCGTGTACAGGAAAAGACGCTTAATAAGACAAATCTATGCGGTATCTGATTGGGTTACTCCTTAGCCTAGCGCTATTGGCGGGCTGCAACGTGTTTAAGCCGAGGCAGGAGGCAAAGCTGCTGCCCCTCGACAGCCTCTCGGCCATGCCCTACGATACCACACTTGTACTTGGGGAGAGAGTTTCGGTTCGCCGACTCTCCCCTACTCAGGTGCTGCTCAGCCAGCCCCGCCAGCGGCAGGGCAAAACCAAGTATAAAAACGTGGGCAACACCGAGCTGAAGCAGAAGGATGTCGGTAATGTGGCCATCGGCAAGAAGGCCGGCCAGCAGCAGGATATGGGAAATGCGGAGATAAAGGATGTTGGAAACGTGGAACAGAAAAGCCAGAGCTATTGGTTTATAGCACCTGTCATTTTACTGATAATTATACTTTTTGTATTAGCTTTCAAGTTTCTATAATTTAACTCAAAATTGCTTTATTTGATTATCAGCATTTAAGCTAAATTATAGGATAATTAAGAAAGTTATATATGAACCTAAAGAAGTTTGGAATCAAAAACTACAGGAGTTTTGATGCTGATGGCGTTACTCTTACTAGTCTTAAGAAGGTAAATGTCATTATAGGTAAGAATAATTGCGGTAAATCTAATTTCTTAAGATTCATTAAGACGCTCAATGAGAATCTTAGTACTCTCAATAAATTTCCTGATGATATTAACAATCAGCACAGGAGAAATGGAAAGTCTGCATCAATTGTAATTGAGAAAGTCGGCAAAGATCTAATCTATCAAGAAAAGCGCTATCAGAATTACGACAGAGGTAACCTAAAGGACTTTGTTGAGGGTAACCATAAACTTGTTTACAACATAAAGGACGGAGCTATAACTAACATACAAGAAACTTTTAGCGGTTTAACTCCTTCTGAACTGATCGCATTTCAGAACAAGTATTCAAGCGCTGATGCTCCTACATTGATAAATACCATCCAAGGCACTTTGGCATATAAGATTACAACTGATATAAAAAATGAGTTTAAATCAGTCATATATATCCCTCATCTCAGAATCATAAAAGAAGGCCATAAGTTCGGAGATTCAAACTCTTCGATTGATGGCTCAAACATTATATCTAAGATGTTTGAGATGCAGAATCCTAGAGTTGGAGAAGAGAGTAATAGAAATAAGTTCTTTAAAATTCAACAGTTTGTTCGTGAATTACTTAATGATGAAGAACTTGTAATAGAAATTCCTTATACAAAGGATGATATAATTATATCTCTGCATGACAATAGACTTCCTTTAGATCATTATGGTACAGGCATACATCAACTTGTTCTTCTTTGCAGCACCTTAGTAATTCATGAAAATTCAGTAGTGTGTATAGAGGAACCTGAAATTCACTTACACCCAGAACTGCAGCGCAAATTCTTATCCTTCCTACTTACTACTGATAATACCTATTTTATCACAACTCATTCTAATATTTTCTTAGAACATAATGATGATGTCTCTATATATCATGTTTCTTATGATGGGATAAAATCATCCGTTAATCACTGTAATACAACAGCTCAGTCTTATGAATTACTGGCAAATCTTGGTTACAAGGCTAGCGACCTTCTACACTCAAATGGGATTATATGGGTAGAAGGACCAAGTGACAGAACATTGATAAATAAATGGATATCTCTAGTAGATGATACCTTGATCGAAGGCATTCATTATTCGATCATGTACTATGGAGGTAGGCTCTTGTCAGCTCTAACATTTAGTTCTGATCATAACGCAGAAGAATTAGCAAAAGAACTAATACCACTACTTAGGATCAACAAAAACGCATACGTAGTAATTGATAGAGACGGGTTCAATTCTAAAGCATCATTAAATAGAACTAAAACTAGAATTTGTGAAGAGATTGGTCAAGGTAAGTTTTGGGTCACAAAAGGTAGAGAAATTGAGAACTACTTACATGATGATACAGTAAATAGTTGGTTACAGACAAGCACTTTTAACAATGATATAGACTTACAATTTGGGGAAAGCTTAAGAAAAGTAAACTCGAATATAAAGTATGAGAGGGACAAGAATGGCTATATAAGAAAATTAGAAGGCTATGTTAATGAAAACAGCTTAGATGTTTTAGATCTTAGAAAGCAGATCAAGGCTTTAGTAAGAGCTATACAGATCTGGAACACTTAATCAAAAACGTCTTATCACTTACAAATATCCAAAGACACTTTAAATGGTTACGAAAACTTAGACCTTATACTTAGAATCGAAAAAATTGAAGTGGCTTTTAAAAAAATGATCATGAAGCATGGGACTGGAAGTATTCATCTCTACTTCAAGTAAGAGTCGTTCCTTTTCAGATTTACTTAAAGAATTCCAAAAGCTAGGGGAAAAGAATGTATTCTCACAATTTGCTATTATCAGAGATGTAATAGCTCTTTCCAGCTCAAGATCTTCAAGTTGATCTAATTCATCAAGCAGATTTATTGCCTTAGCATCATCTGGGAATGCTGCAAGTACTACAAATGTTTTATTTACATCAGGTAACATTGTAACCATCAACTGAGAAAAAGGAACATTATAATCATTATGGTTATTCATGGGCTTATTCCTGTATGAAACCTTAGGTCCCATTTGTGAAGAAACTGCAAAGGGGTAAAGTCCTTCCTTTTCATATACCAGGTAGTTTAGTACTGAGTAATCTTCACTTTCAAGATAAATATCTAGTTGCTTTTTCCTTTCATTCAACTCGTTTAAAGATTGCTCTCCTCCCTTCTTCATAGTTTCTACTAATTTAGGAGGCAATATCTTTACAAACTCTGAATCAGGGTTATTATAAACTTTAACTTCTTCATTTTTTCTGTGATAGGAATGTGCAAATGATCGATACGAATGTAAAAAAAGATGTTTATCGCTACCGTCAAATTGATTATTCTCAATATCACTAAAAAGCTTGCTATCATGATAATCACAGAAGCCAAAAAAAGTAGATGCTTCTTTCTTTCCTATTGGTTTTAAATCAGCAATTGGAGACTTTTCATTTGGAATACCACTAGTGAAGGTGTAAACACACATATTACCATTAACTTCACCTTCAATAATAGAAAGCCTTCCATTTCTTTGGACGCTGTGTGCCTGCTTTATAGCTCCATTACATTCCTCCTTCTTATGATGGAAACAGGTTTTGATCAGACCTACTTTTTTAAAATCTGACATCACTTTGTAAAATCTTTTTACCTTCTCGTCCATAGTATAACTAAGTTCTTTTTCCTCAAAACTTTCCCGGAAAAGCCGCAGCTCTACTTGCTGGGTTCTTTTGGGTCAGCTTTTCCTTTAAGCAATGCTTCTTCCAAAACATCACTGGCAATTTCTATTAGTGTAGTTCTAGGCTCCTTCTTTACTTTTCTTTCAAGCTGAATCTTAAGTAGTTCAGCATGACTCTCGTCTGAAATTTGTATCTGCAACTTCTTCATGCTCAAAGATAATAATTAATAGTTATAAAAAATATATGCTATAACTATTGCTTATTAGTTATAATTAATAAACATTTGTAACTATTTATAACTAACAGTTATAAATACTTATATAGTAATAAAAAAAGCCCGGATGTTGGCGCATCCGGGCTAGCTCAACAAAATGAATTGTTAAACTAAAGGAACTGCAAGTTATGCAAATTGCTACTAAAAAGAAACTAGCCCCTGTTGGGGTATGGCACCTGCCTGCCAAGAAGTTAAACCTATCTTCCACTTCTAACCAGGTACGCCATGCAAAGCAATAGATCAGAGAACACGCCGCAGCTGGTGCTCAACCCGTTCAGCCAGCGCTACATCAACATACAGCCGCTGCTCAAGTACCTCAACGAGAAGCGCCGCGATAACCCAGCTCAGGTAGAGGAAAAGATAGAGGCTACCATCCGCTTCGTCTCCCTCAACTTCGATAGCCACGAAGCAGACAGCCTGGAACTCAAGAACACCCTCGGCTTCCTGTTCGAGATAAAGGATGTGTTCGGCAAGTTGGCAGAGTATAAAGCTGAATAGCCATGAGCATCTCCAGCAGAACTGTGGAGGGCCAGCAAGAGCTGGTCATCCGCAACCAACCCGAGATCACGGAGGCAATCCTCGGCGCACTCATTGAGTTTGTTACTCAGGTGCCGGACGTCTCCGAGCTACAGCAGCTCCTCCACCACATGGAAGCCACCTGCAAGCTCCACGCCACCCCCGACTTCACCCTCTGGGAGCAGGACCAGGAGCAGCTCCTCTACCTGCACGAGTTTCTGAAGAAGATAAGGTTCGGGCAGAGTGGGGATAGTACAGGGTAGAAGTAAATCGGCCCAAGCTGATTGCTTGGGCCGATTTGATTTTTAAAAATGCTATTAGTACTACTGATTGATTTCAGAAACATTGTAGAGTGCCTTCAAATAGAAATTATGTCCATCTTCAGTAAATTTATAGTAGTACCCTACCATGCCTCTTATTTCCTGCATTACAAGCTTAAACTGTATCAACAAATGAAGAATTGAAGTTTCAACTTCTGAGGCTTTTCCCCAAACGCTAAACTCTGAACCATATTCTAACAGGAGATCAAATAGATTTCGATACCTCTCGTTAACTTTTACAGATTCCTTCTGCAATAATTTTTCCAGTTGAAGATAAGTTAAACCACAGTAGAGAGTATTTTGACTGCCAGAAGTATTAAGTTGATTTCTTAAATCAGAGTTCTCTTTAGTTAGTCTTGCAATTTCCTCAGCTAAGAAACCTGTATTTACTGATTCACTACCCCTTATCCAACCAACTAAATTTTTGCTATATAAAAATTCAGAAAGTGTCTCATGTATAGCTAATTTAATGTCTTTAGGATCATCCCAGAATTTAACCACACTACTTCCTAATACCTCCTCAATAAATTCTTTAAGTTCTTTTGGATAATCCTGCTCTAAGGCACCTCTTCCCAAAACTTCTACTTTCTGATCTAAAGCTGTATTGGTGATAACAACAGAGAAAGAAGGCTTCTTTGTTTTAAGCGCGTATTCATATTCTAAATGGGTATAGCTTTTCCCCGTCTTTCTCTCCACACTTCCATATCTACCTCCTAATATTAGAAGGTATACATCTGACTCATCAATCCACCTTTCAATTACAGTCATTTGTGATTCATCGCCAGCTGTAAACAGTTCCATACCAGCAGGTATATGACCAGAGGATAAAATTGCTTCAACAGCAGCCTGCCTTTCTTCTTTCAGATCTGTATAAGTAGAGGAAACAAAAACTTGCAGTTTTTTATCTTTCATTAATTCGTTTTAATAACTAATTCTTTAATTTAACTGAACGCAATCATCACTGGTAAACTCTTCCTTATTAGTTACACATTTAGGTAGTCCAGGTCCTTGAACTTCTTCACCTACTTCGATTTTAGAAGCTACCTCATAGTTCAATTCAAGTAACTGGGAAAGCAAATCTTTACGCTTAGTGAATCCATACACAGACAGCACTGCATCATCAAGCTTTTGATGTAGCTCTTTTAATGGGTTTGCTCCTGGCGCCTCAAGTATTCGGTAAATGTCTCTTAATGAATAATTATGTTGCTTTAGAATAGCAGCACGCTTGACTCTCAAATCAACTGCTGCCTTAGCAACTTTCTTAACTTCATTGAATTTTGGATTTTGTGGAAATGGAAACGTATCCCAGATAGAATCAGTAGTGTACCTAGGATCCCCTTTTAATGAGGAGCATTTCTCTTGATACCAAAGAATGTGAACTTGAGACTGGATTATACCAAATGTATAATCATCCTCAAAAGCAAAAGCCATGAGGGCATCATTAGGGTGTATATCAGAAGAGACAAAATCAAATATTGGCCTTGCAGAAACACGCGAACAAGCAATATATCTTTTCAATTTTGATAATGCATCAAGCATATCTTTCCTACCATAGGAAAGTTGCCACCACTTATTATAAAAATTAATGTGGTGCTTATTCACTTTCGCTTTAGGGTTCTTCTTTAGTTCCTCTTTGTTTTTCTCCTCCTGCTCTTTTGCCTTTGCTTCTCTATCTGCAAGTACTTTACTTCTGACAATTTCATAAGGCTCTTTATAAGATGCGGCTTCCAGTATATCCATTCTGGAGAAATCAATCACATGTCTATCGGGTTGGCTTGCCTTGTTTGCAATAAGCTCTTCCCCTATCAACATAGGTTTAATTACATCCTTGTTCTTCTCATCTAGTGCTATAAGCTCTTGAGCTTTTCTATTAATAAGCAAAAAGCCTTTATGACCATGCGTCTGTCCTTGATAAACAACCTTAGGATGCTTATTACAAGCTAGGACTTTAGCCTTAGTTATATCTATTTCTAGGGTCAAACTACTGTTAATTTCTTCTAAGACATACTCCTGTAGCTCATCTTTTTCGTCCTCAATATATAGTCTCTTTTTCCCCTCGTACTTTCCTTTTTTCCAATTAACTATAGATACAAAGACTACTGCATCACCTGACCAGGGTTGTGAAGAAACAGCACTAAAGATTATGCCTCCATTGTTTACTATGAAATCAAGGCTCCCTTTCCTACTATAGTTTTGTCTAATAGTGTTTGTTCCTACTAAACCTGCGTAACCACCTTCCTTCAACTGATTGTGTGCTTTATAAAACCAATACACACAATAATCTGCTCTGCCAGGAACTTCAGGAAAAGCATCCCAAAGCTGATTCAAATATCCAATTCCATATTCCTGTTGCATCTTGTTTTTACTTTGATAAGGTGGGTTGCCAATTATCACATCAGCATCCGGCCAGCTAGTAAATAAAGCATCAGCAAACAGAATATTGTCGTCCATATTATCTAATGGAAGAGTCGCCTCCATTTGAAAGCCAATTCCGACCTGCAAAGTATTAACCCAGTCACGTGTTTCATTTATAGCTATTTCTTTAGCAAGCATAAGGGTAACCTTTGCTAATTCTACAGCAAAACTATTGTAGTCCATACCGTAGAATTGTTTGATACTTACAATAGATTGTGTGCCTATTTCAGACGCACTTTTTGGAAATTCAGTATGGATTTTGTTGAGTAGGTCCATTTCAATGCGCTTAAGCTCACGATAAGCTACATAGAGGAAGTTACCACTACCACAAGCTGGGTCTAGTACCTTGTAATTAGCTATCTCCTTCCTCAACCGCTTCATGTCAGCTAAGGTCTTCGCTTTTTCAATTTTCTCGCGCCAAGGCTGAATAATACATGGATGAACAATTTTGAGAATATCCAACTCAGTCGTAAAGTGAGCGCCATACGCATGTCGAGCCTCGGCCCCCATACTACTTTGAAACACAGTACCAAAAATGGCTGGGTTTACCTTATTCCACTTCTTAGTGGCCGCTTGATATAATTTGTCTAACTCATCATCAGTAAGCTCAATAGCTGCCGGTTGAGCAAACAAGCCACCATTGAAATATTGGACATCTTTAAACCTTCCGCCATGAGCCCTCTGCTTCGTATCCATCTGGATGAACAAAGCATTTATGAGGTCATAAGAATTTCCTAATCCTTTTTTACAATCCAGTAGTATTTGTGTGAAAAGATCTTTCGGTAGCAGTTGATAATCCTCTGCAAATAGAGTAAATATACACTGCAGGATGAACCGTTGAGCACGCTCCCGGTCCTCCCCTCTTTTTAAAAGGGAATTAAAAACCTTAGCTACTAGATCCGCTGTTTCCCGTGTAGCTTCTTCAAGATTATTATTAAATACAGGAGTTGCAGGTCGGGGTAGCATAAAATTAAAAGCCGTATACCGATCAGGCAGGTCTTCTATTTTAATGCGGTCAAGAGGCTCGTCTTGTATTGCAAAGTCATATATGATAAACTCGTTGAAGTTGCACAGAATAGAATATTTGGGTTGGTTAGGCCTTAGCTTCCACCAGTAATCAAATAACTGACCACGATGGCTTTGGAGCTGAGCTCCTTTCTTCTTCATTTCAATCAGCACACGGTCTCCCCACAGCAAGTCAGCAAAACGAGTACTCTTTTTCGCTTTTACCCGAAACTCTAACTTTGCACCAGCCTCTTTATACCCTTCATAGCCAAAAGCTCTAAAGAAACGGTCACAAAATACTTGTGCTTCCCCCTTCTCGTCCCCTTCCAGTGACGCAGAATATTTTACGAACTCCTCAATCTTCTCTCTCATGCTTTAAGCTTGTTTTGGTAGTATCAGGATTAATTTAAATTTATCAGGGGTGTATTAACAACATGTTACAACTCAAGAAACGAATATACTATATATAATTAATTCAATACATAGTTTTGACCTGTTTTCTGTCTTTTATTAAGCCGTAGTCAATAATCAACTTCGTGCAAAGCATCAGCTAAATGCACGACATCATCCTCCGCATAAAGTATAAAAAGCGCCAATATCCTACTCTACAGAAGAAGGAAGAAACACTGGTGCTCAACAAGAAAGTAGTCACTAAGTGGAATGAGCTTACACAAGCGCAGCTCCTGGAGATCATCCGCATCCAGTTCAACTTCGAGCCTGGCCACCTGCAGAACCTGCACCTGCTGAAAGTGCTGCTGCAGGTAGAGTGGGCGCACCTGCACTTGTTCACTGCGGTACAGCGCCTGAGCCTCTATCCGCTCCTGAGCTTTCTGCAGGAAAACAGCCTTACCAAACAGCTGCTGCCAAGTATAGAGCCAGTGGCAGGTACGGTGCTGTATGGTCCCGACGAGCGCTTCCGTAACCTCACTTTCGCCGAGTTTATCTACACCGAAACGCTCTACACCCGCCTTGCCAAAAAGCTGGACGAGGAGACGCTGGATCGGCTCATTGCCGTACTTTACCGCCCCCAGCGGCAGAACTACAACCCTGCCAGCCCTAACTATAAAGGTGATATCCGCGAGGATTTCAACGAGCACCTGTTTGCCGGGCGTGAGCCGCTGATCCGCCAGCTGCCCATGCACTACAAGCTTGCCATCCTGGCCTGGTACCGGGGCTGTAAAAAGGAGCTGGAGGCGCTTTATGACAAAGTGTTTACCGAGGGCAACCAGCAGAAAGCCTCCCGCTCCGACTGGGGGGATGTGGTGCTGAGCCTCTCCGGCGGCAAGTTCGGCACCCTGGAGCAGACGGCCACTCAGCGCGTGCACACCATTTTTAAGGAGATGCAGCGCCTGGCACGCGAGCATGAGGAGATCGAGAAACGACACAAGCGTACCCAATCATGAGACATTCCGAATACACCCACTTCTTCCGGAGGCTGGCCGAGCAGCACGTGGCCATCCGGCACTCCGAGCACGAGTGCCGCTTCGTACGCATGATCCTAAGTTCAGACCCGCTGCAGCGCATGCT
Source organism: Pontibacter litorisediminis (assembly GCF_029360645.1). Taxonomy (GTDB): domain Bacteria; phylum Bacteroidota; class Bacteroidia; order Cytophagales; family Hymenobacteraceae; genus Pontibacter; species Pontibacter litorisediminis. The sequence goes on from NZ_JARDUA010000001.1 coordinate 1,332,329, forward strand.
CGACAGCCGCGAGTTCTTCGACGGCCTCCGGAGCCAGCTAGCCGAGGGCTTCGTGCTGGTGCTGGAAAGCTACGAAGCCGACTACACCGACAACACCGGCGATCAGAAAAAGAAAGAGTACCACGGCGCCTTTTACATCCTGCACCACGTGGAGCCCGGCGACTTCGATGGGCTGGAGGCCGTGCTGGATGCCACAGAGGAAATCGGAGAAGACATCATGGGCACCACCGTAGAGCTGATCAACAAGGAAGCTACCCTGCCCCGCAAGCACATGACCGTGAACGGCATCACCAGCGAGCGCATCGGCCCCGTCGGCGAGACCTTCCACGGCACCAAGTTCAGTTTCTTCTTCACCCAAGGCGCCAACCCGGCGCTCCGCCACAAAAAGGAAAAATACCTGCAAGTATAGACTATGGCAAGATTTTCTAAACTCACCATCAACAGCAATGCGGCAACACTAGAGGGAGTTGTGTTTGAGATCGGCCTTCGTGGCCAAGTGGCACGTTTCACCGCCTCCACGGCCAGCTACTATGCTGGAAATAACCAGTGGTACTTCAACCAAAAAAGAGCGGCGGAGTACGGACTCATCGATGTCGGCTACAATGCCCAGCAGCTGGTTAACGCCATTAACGAGTTCCTAGCACAGCTTGGGGAGCAGCGCTATGAAGTTAGTTATACCTGGGCGACAGACTTTATGGGCTACCCCTCCAGCTACACGGTCTTTATCAAAGCGAAGGAGTACAGCGACGAGCTCAACTTCGATTCTGCCAGTGCCTCAAACCTGCAGGGCAGCTATGGCAGCGCCACCATTACGAGTACCAACGCTTACCCACCTTCCGCTAACTATGCCGCTGAGGTGGCGCGTTGCTTTGGCAGCAGCACCGGCAGCATAGAGCTGAATGTGATCGGTGGCCAGGCTCCCTATACTTTTGAGTGGAGCGACGGATCTACGGAGCAGAACCGCTCCATGCTGCCAAGAGGTACTTACAAGGTCATTATTACCGATAGCGCCAAACCGCAGCCCCTTAACCCAGACCTTCCTCCAGACAGTTTCTACCAGACTTTTTCGGAGGATCACCCAGGTGTGGTGGAGCTCACGATTAATGTGGGCGAAAACACCCAAATCCTGGTGGAGGGCAATATTGGCAACAACTCCATTACAGTGCAGGTGAGCGGTGGCACCTTCCCCTATACTTACTCCTGGAGCGACGGCGTGACCAGCAAGGACAGAAGTGATGTGGAGCCGGGCACTTATGAGCTCACTGTGCGCGACGCGCTGGGCTGCATGCAGACCGTGACCTTTACCATTTCGCTGGAGCGATTTTTCTTTTCTAAAAATCCTGTGCTGCTGGAGCTGCAGGCCACCAACCTGGAGGCAAAACCGAACCTGCGCTTTATCTGCGAGGTGTGGGTGGAGCCCGAGTACCAGTCAGGCAATTTCCTGCTGGCAACTCCGGATCCCTTCGAGCACCCGGCAGACAGAGAGGGCCGCACCCGCTTTGATGTATCCGAGATCCTGGACGCTTTCGTGGAGCCGCACCTGCCGGACTTTAACCAGGCCATGGTGAAAAGAGCCGATAAAGCCTTCAAACGTTTCTACCTGCGCTATACTGAAGTCTACGGCGACAACACCATGGATCCGTTCACGGTGCAGGACAACCGCTACGTGCTCTGCGGCGGCCTGGACATGAGTGAGCACTACGCCAATACCTTCTTCCGGAGTTTCCTGCCTAACCGCAAGCCCTTCTTCACCTGGGACCCTTCGGTAAAACCCGTTTTCAAGAACCAGCCGGAGCACCTCTTCTTCATGCCCAACAGCTATGAGCTGACAGATTTCCGCGTGAAGGTTAAAGTGGTGTTTGCCGATGGGACCACCACCACTTTCCAGCCTTACCTGCAGTCTGAGATCAAGCGCTTTGAACTCTACTGCATCCCGGTGGGCCACGACCAGCTCGGACTGGGCACACTGCAGTCAGGCAAAGAGGTGCGCAGCTGGGATGTCTACATCGTCGACGGCTTTGCCAACGTGCTCTCTGAGACCAGGCGCTTTACCATCGACACCCGCAGTTATGCGCAGGTGCGCTATTTCCTGTACGCCAACTCCATCGGCGGTTACAACACCTTGGCTGCCACCGGCCGGGCCAAGCTGCAGGTGGATGCGGAGGCCGAGGTAATGGAACGCAACCGGCCACTGGACGCCGACAGCGGCGACGCCATGGTAATTTCCAAGTACAGCAAGCGCACCCTGCAGATGAGCACCGGCTACAAGAGCAAAGCCGAGATCATTGCCCTACAGGACTTTTTGAATTCCGAGGACGTGCGCCTGGTGGGCAGCGACCGCTACATTGTGGGCAGGCTTTCCGATAAATCTGCGGTGGTAAGCGACGATGATCCGGACAAGCTGCCGGCTCTCTCTTTTGACTTTATACTTTCCAAAATGCACCGGTACACTCCTGCGCTGAGGCTGGCTGGGTACAGCGATGAGTCAGCCAACTTAACGCCGCTTGCCCCATGATCAAGTTCAGAGTGAACGGTGAGGAGCTGGACCTGGAGCCGAGCACTACTGTGCAGGTGGAGTACCACAGCTCTCTGTTTGATGTGGAGCGGATCCCAGGCATGCTTACTTACCCCATCACCCTGCCGTGGAGCAAAAAGAACAAGCGCCTGCTGGGATTTCCCGGCCAGCTATCTGTCCGAAGTTACCGTAAGGAGCCTTTTGCTTGCGAGATGTACCTGGAGAACCTATGGCGCGTGGGCAAGCTTTACATGCTGGGCACCTCGGAGAAAGGCATCAAGGTAAACTTCCAGAGCGAAGTGGGCGACCTGGGCGAAGGCTTTAAGAACGACAGCCTCCGAGACTTGGATTTGGGCACAGGTTCGGAGTATGCGCTACTTAAGGTGCAGAACGATAAGTTTCCGGAGAACGGCAGTGTGCCCTACCCCTACCTGGTGAATATCCTGCGGCAGGTCATGCGCCAGTACGGTTACACGATCTCCGGACCTTGGCTGGAAAAAGAGAGCACCAAAGCGCTGGTACTCTATAACACGCAGCCGCCTGCTCCTGGGCAAGTGGTCTATGCCCAGCACCTACCTGACATGAAGGTAAACGAGTTCATGAAGGCCATCCGCGCAGCTTTCGGCCTGGGCTATCTCTTTAACACCACTACCCGCACGATGGAAATTGTCCGGCTAAAGGATGTAATCAAGGAAACTGCTTACGTGGACTGGCGGGAAAAGCCGGTACTGGTGAAAGAGTGGACGCCCAACGAGACGGATGGGTTCAAACTTGAATTCAAGCCGGTAAATGAGCAGCCATTGGCATACCAGGTAGGGCGCGGCAAGCAAGCTATCCCGATTAACCTGAGCACACTGGCCATGAGTGGAGATGTGCCGGTGGATAGCGCCGAGGCCAGCTACGATGGCAAGTTTGATCTTATACTTCTCACCTCCATACCTGGCGCTACACCTCGTGGCCAGGCGCTGGACCCTGCATTACTATATCAAGAGTGCCACCGCGACTGGCTGGAATTTCTTTCTGTAACCGAGCTGATAGAAACAGAGGTTGACCTGAACATCACTGACCTGCGCACCCTGCGCCAGGACCGGAAGGTGCTCGTGTATGATGGGCAAAGCTTCATCAAGGCACTCTGGGGGAAAGTAAGCGTGAGCATCAGCCTCCAGGACGGCATCAAACGCGCCAAGGTACCACTCTATAAAACCCGCATTTGATGGAAATGACCAAACGCCAACTGGCCGAGGAATGGCTGAAGTATGCGCTGGAGAACTGGCGCAACAACATTACCACGATGCGCATTCGCGACACCAACACCCTCTTTAACAGCTTCAAAGAGCAGGTGATAGAGCAGGCCGGCGGCGACCGTATCCGGATCACCATCGCCTACGCCTGGTACGGCCAGATGGTGGACATGGGCGTGGGCCGGGGCACCCGCTCCGGAGACGTGCGTGAAACGGCGGAGTCCCGAAGACTTGTCGGCCGGGTGCATGGCAACCGTCGCAAACCTAAACCCTGGAAATCAAAGAAGCGGGACTCGGTCAGCTACCAGGCTTTCCGACTATCGGTGCTGATGGCGGAGTTAAACGCAAAGATGGGCATCGAGAAAATCAAAGGAAGTATAGACCATAACATTGTGATCAACTTTTAATGGCCACGAACAAGGAAACAAGGGAGATTGAGATTATCCTCAACGGGCAAAAAGTAAGCGCCTCCCTAAAGGAAATGAATGCAGCGGCGGCACTGATGAACAACCAGCTCAAGAAAATGAGCGCGGATGATCCCAAGCGCGAGGCACTTAAAAAAGACTTTCACGCCATGCGCGACCGCATCAAGGAAATGCGCACCGAGCTTTATGGCGTGGAGAAAGCATCGGCCACGGCCAAGGCCGGACTCGGCGGCATGACCTCTGCCACCGGTTTGCTTAAAGCAGGTTTTAAAGCGGCGGTCGCTGCTTTCTTGCCGCTACTGGCTTTCCAGGAGCTTGTGAATTTGGGCAGGCACCTGCTGGGCATTGTGGACAACGTGGATAAAATCCGTGGATCCTGGCAACGCCTGGGCGTAACCCAAACCGAAGAGTTAGACGCGCTATATGTGCTAACAGAAGCTTTCTCTAAAACATTTGACCAAGAGCACCAGGACGTGATCAAGTCGGCCAACGTGCTGGCAAAGGAGTTTAAGATCAGCTATGGCGAGGCTTTCGACATGCTGGAGAAAGGATTCCTGGCCGGCGGCAACGCCAGCGGTGAGATGCTCGACCAGATAAAGGAGTACTCCACACAGTTTGCCGGTGCCGGCGCCTCTGCCGAGGACTTCATGATGGTGCTGGTGGACGCCGAGAACAAAGGCATCTTCTCAGATAAAGCAGCTGACACGGTCAAGGAGTTTGGCCTCCGGATCCGGGAACAGACCACCGCCACCCGCGACGCACTAGACGATGCGTTTGGTCAGGAATTCACTGATAAGATTTTCAAAGGCATCAACGACGGCTCCCTCTCCACCATCGATGCCCTCAAGCAGGTTAGTGCCCAGATGAACGACACCACCGTGCCAGCCAGCAAGCTGCAGACGGTGGTGGCTGACGTGTTCGGAGGTCCGGGTGAGGATGTGGGCATGGAGTACCTCAAGAGCCTGCAAGAGATCGGCGGGGAACTTGACGCCATGGTGGACAAAAACAACAACCTCACTTCCGCACAGATGGATCAGCTGGAGGCCGAAAAACTACTGGCGGAGGCGCAGGCCGAGCTGGGAGAAAGCTTCAGTGGCACCGGTTCCACGTTGCAATGGCTCTGGACGATGACGCAAGCCTATGGCATGAAGGTGCTGAACTTCTTTGTAGATGGCACCCGCCTGCTACGGGATGATATTGTCGGACTGGGTTTCGTGTTCGCTGAGGTATGGAAAAGTATCACCGCTGGTTGGGATGCGCTGATGAGCGGTGACTTCAGCGGTATTGGTGATGCTTTTAAGGGCTTGGGAGGCAGAGTGGAGAAAGCCTTTACCCAAGGGCGCCTGCACTACCGCCTGAAAGCGCAGGAAGACGAGAAGAAACTACAGCAGCAGGAAAATGACAAAGCCGTAGCTGAGGCAGCTGCCCAGGCCAGGAAAGAAGCGGAGGCCACGCGTAAGGAGAAGGAAGCCGCTGCTAAAGCTTCCGCCAGGGAGGCCGAACGCCAGCGCAAAGAGGAAGCCCGCGCCATGGAAAAAGCACTCGGTGACTATGCCAAAGCCAAGGAAAAAGCACAGACCGAGCTGGCCAAGCTGATGGTGCAGGTGCAGCGGGACGGGCTGTCCAAAGAGCTGGAGGCGTTGCGCCTGCATTATGAGGAGGATAAAGCCGAACGGGAGAAGCACAAGACCGAGGTGCTGGAAAACATTGCGGCCACTGAGGAGGAAAAGCAGGAACTGCTAGCCACCTATGCCGAGCAGCAGCGGTTAAAGGATGAGGAGTACAAGCTGGCGCAGGAAGAAACCAAGCAGGCCGACAGGGAACTGCAACGGGAGGAGTACTTTGCCCAGCTGGAGGAGGAGGAAGAGTACCAGGCCATCGCCAGGGAGGAGCAGTTTCTGCGGGCCTATGATGCCGAGGCCGCCCAAGAGCAAGCCCTGCTGGAGCTGCACCAGCAGACGCTTCACCAGAAACTGGAGTTCCTGCAGGCCGCTGGCCAGGGAGAAACACTGGAGGCACTCAAAATTAAGAACGAGATCCTGCACATCGAAAAAGAGAAGACGGAAAAGAGCAAGGCACTGGCCCAGGAGCGGGCAAACTTTGAGCGCAGCATGGCCGAGATGCGCCTGTCTATCGCAGGCGATACCCTGGATGGCCTGATGGGCTTCCTGAATGAGGAGTCAGCTGCGTACCAGGTGTTCAAGGCGATCCGCAAAACACTGACGGTGGCCGAAATCATCATGAACCTGGAGAAGGAACTGGCCTTCAATGCCGTGGCAGCGGCTGCCAACCCGCTGAATGCTGTTACCTTTGGAGCCGCCGGTGTCGCGCAGCTGAAAGCCGCCAACATCCTCTCCACCGTTCGTGCGGGAATATCCATGGCCAAGGTAGTAGCATTCGAGCAGGGTGGCTTTACCGGCTCCGGAGGCAAGACCATCCCGATGAAAGAAGTGAATGGGCTGTGGCAGACGGCCAGCGGTTTCTCCGGGGGCAGCATCGGAGCCTTTGCCGACGGCGGTTTTGTGAACAATGCGCAGCTGGGCCTGATCGGGGAGCGCGGCCGGGAGCTGGTGCTGCCGAACTGGATGGTGGAATCGCCGAAGTACGCCAATGTGGTGCAGTGGCTGGAGGCCGAGCGCCAGAAGGGAGTACGAGCATTCGCAGACGGTGGCATGACCACACCGGCACCTGCTCCTGCCCTGCCAAACAGCAATTATGAAAACAGAGCATTGACCAAATTTGAAGAGCAGTTGCTGCAGGAAGTAAGGGAAATGAAACAGGAGGTGCTGAGCTGGCCAAACCGGCTGGAGGTGCACAACAATATTGGCGATACCAGGGAGAAATTACAGCAACTGAACGAACTGGAAAGACGGGCCTTCGGGTAGGGATGGACTCGAAAATGGTGCCCAATTTGGTGCCCATAAAACAAAAAAGCCCCTCTACGCGATGTAGAGAGGCTTTTTGTGATCCCGTTTGGATTCGAACCAAAGACCTACTGCTTAGAAGGCAGTTGCTCTATCCAGCTGAGCTACGAGACCAGCGTCTAACGGGAGAGCAATGCTCTGCCCTTAAACAAAAAATTTCGGAATCTCTTCCGAAATTTTTTAGTCGGGGTGGCAGGATTCGAACCTACGACCTCCACATCCCAAATGTGGCGCGATACCGGGCTACGCTACACCCCGAACTAGTTTTCGCTTTCGGATTTCGGTGTTTAAACCGTTTTATCTGATTGCGATGCAAAGGTAAGTGAAGATTTCAGATTTGCAAAAGCTTTTTTTAACTTTTTTCGTCATCATCTTGCAGCGGAGAAGGGGGGATTCGAACCCCCGGTACCCTTACGAGTACGGCAGTTTAGCAAACTGCTGGTTTAAGCCACTCACCCACCTCTCCGTGGAAATCTCTTACTGCTTAAGAGACTGCAAACATACTACATCGATCCGTACAACGCAATACCCTGCTATAAAATTCCTGACAAACATTTTTCCATGGCCTCCCTCCTAAAAGCTAACTCATTGATACAGCAAGGCTTCTTGATGCAAAAATTTTTAAAATTACGCTTCCCCATTTATACCTGTCACTTTGCTCCCGCCGTTGATGTAGGCGATTTATACCTTAAGAAGGCTTTCTCTCGAGCAGCTGCAGTGTGGCAGCGGTTTAGTATATTTGTAGCTGACAGACGGAGTGCCTCGTGGGTAAAACGCCGTTTGCTTTCACTGTAACATGACCTGGTACCAGACCCTTACTTTCCTGGAGATCCTGTTCGGCGCGGCTTTTCTTGCGCTCTACATCGGCTATCTGCTGCGCGTGCGTAGGGTGGCGTTGTTCTTTAAGCAACGCCCACACGGTGTCTGGTTTAAGTTTTTGCTGCGCCACGTCTACCTGGTCCTGCTGATCATAGCCATCCTCGGCCCCTCTTTCGGGGCGATGAAGAAAGAGATCCGCACCATTGGCAAGGACTTATACATTGCTGTAGATCTCTCACAATCCATGAACGCTACGGATGTGCAGCCTTCGCGCCTGGAAAAAGCAAAGCACGTAACACAGCGCCTTATCAGCCGCTTCAACTCCGACCGTATCGGCCTCATGATCTTCTCAGATGAGGCATATATCCAAAGCCCGCTGACCTACGACCAGAACGCGCTGCAGCTCTATACCCAAACGCTGCGCACTAGCCTGCTCCCCCACTCCGGCACCAACTACGCTCCCGTGCTGGAACTGGCCCTGGACAAGCTGCGGCAAAAGTCTAACACTGCAGCGGAGAAGCAAAAGGCGCGGGTACTCGTGCTGATAAGCGACGGCGAAGACTTTGGGGGGGATGTAAAAAAACTAGCGGAACAGCTGCAACAGGAAAACATACGCGTGTATACATTGGGAGTCGGCACCACCGACGGCAGCCGTATTCCGGTGGCGCAGGCCTTTAAAACAGACTTGCAGGGAAACGAGGTAGTGACGCAGCTAAAGCCGGAGCCCTTAATGCAGCTCGCAGAGCTTACGGGCGGAGCTTATTTTGAAGTAAACGACCGCATCAGCGAGACAAGCAAGCTAATCAGCGCCATCAACAAGATAGAGGGTGAGTTACGCGAGAGCAAAACCATTGATGTGACCGCCAACAAGTACGTTTATCCCTTGGCGCTGGCGCTGCTCCTCATCCTGCTGGATGTCTTGGTCACTGTTAAACTAATCCGGCTATGAAAGCAGTAACGTTGGCAGCCATATTGCTTGTGAGCCTGTTTAGCGGGGGCATCTCGGTTATTACACGCATTAACCAATATGCCAGCGAGGCGGCTGTTGCCTATCAGCGGCATGATTATATAGAGGCTATTGCCTCTTACAAGTACCTCTTGGACGACCTGGAGATAGACGATGATCAGCTGCGCCTCAACCTGGCCCACTCCTATTACCAGGCGGGGCTCTTGCCGCAGGCCACTGCAGCATACCAGTACCTGGCCGACCACCCCATGGCTCACCTGCGCGCGCTGGCACACCTGCAGCTGGGGAACATCCACAGCAGGCAAGGAAAGTACAAACGCGCCCTGGCCCTCTACAAACAGGCGCTGGTGGCCGAACCCGCAAACGATGCGGCAAGATATAATTATGAGCTTCTGAAGAAGTACCTGGCCCTGCACCCAGAGGCGGCTGCAGCGGAACAGGAGCAAGCAGAGGCTGAGCAAGAAGACTCAGCTGAGCCGGAGGAGGAGCAGGCGCCGCCACCGGCCTCAGAAGACCTGGAGCCGCAACCGAAGCAGAAGCCTGACGAGCAAGGCGAGCAGCAGGAGAAAGAAACGCCTGAGCCGGATCAGAACGGTTCGCAGCAACAGCCTTCCGGCAGCGAAGAGCAGCCCGAGGGAGAGAAAGAACGAGAAGAGGCCGCCGGCGAAGTGGCCGGAGATGAGCGGGGCCAGCAGCTGAACAGCCCCTTCGACAGCAGCGGCCAGCAGCACCGCGCGAGCTCAGAGGGCGTATCGGCAGAAGACCGGCTGGCGCAGACGCGCCGCGCCAGGCTACGGCAGGCCAACATGAGCCCCGAAAAAGCCAGGCTGCTGCTCGATGCCATGCGCAATGCCGAACTGCAGTACATCCAACAGCTTCCCAAAAAACCGACCCGCCAGCCGGACCCTAAAAAGCCAGATTGGTAGGCCAGAGCAAGCGTTCTGTCTAGGTTAATCAGCTATTCGTTTAGGAGCCAGGCCTGTTCGTATATTTCAGCCTGTGCCCCAGTGCTTCGGCTACCTGTATAAACCCTGTTTTTCATACCTTTGCAAGCCACTGCAACTATAAACTTTGCCATAGGCTGCTGCCTAGTCAGAAGCAAAATAAAGTATGAAAGAACAACTGAAAAACGTGCTGGAGGTACTGAACCTCTCCGAAAAACTAAAGTATGAGCTGCGCCACAGCTGGCTGTCTAACGGCCGGCAGGAGAGCGTGGCAGAGCATACCTGGCGCATGGCGCTGATGGTGGTACTGCTGGAGCCCTACCTGGACAATGAGATAGACGTTGCCCGCACCCTCAAAATGGTGATTGTGCATGACTTGGTTGAGGCAGAGGCCGGAGACATACCTGCCTTTGAGGTGAACACCATAGCCCTAAAAGAGCTGAAGCGCCAGAAGGAGCTAAAAGCCATTGAGAACCTGCGCCAGGCATTGGGCAACGGCTTGGGGCAGCACGTGTACGAGCTTTGGCACGAGTTTGAGGACAAGCTTACGTATGAAGCACGTGTGGCCAACGCCCTCGATAAACTGGAAGTACAGATACAGCACAACCACGCCGACATAAACACCTGGCTGGAGATTGAGCAGGAGTTCGTTTTCCTGATGGGCCGCCACACAGAGTTTGACAGCTGCCTGCAGCAGCTTAAGGAGCTGATAGAGGCGCAGGCGGTGGAGAAGATGGAAGCTGCCGGGATCAACGTAACAGATGTGAAGCAAAGGCTTTTTGCTCAACCCGCTGTAAGGGCCTAGGTATAGGCCAAGCTTTAAGCGTGCCTGTGCCGCCAAGGTAGCAGCTATGCTCCCTACAACAAACAGAAGTAGAGAGCGCACTACTTTATCAGGAAATGCGGCCCTTGTCTAAATATGAAAAGCACTGTTGAAGAATCATTGCCGGTCCCGGGCACCACATGGTGTCCGGGGTTTTTTATAGCCTGATATCTGGTGTAAAAGCCACTTCCAGCACAAAGCCGTTCGGGTCGCGGAAGTCAACGGTATAGTACTGCTCCGAGTAGTCCGGCATGGCTTTTGGACCGCGGATGATATCGGCGTGTATACTTTGGAGCCACTCCCCCACCCTGTCTACTACCGCACGGCTGGGCGCATGAAAGCAGATGTGGCGCACCCCAAGGCTGTCGTGCAGCGGCACCGGCGCCTCCTTAAAGTACAGCTCATGCGCGCCGCAGCTGTAAGAGGTGCTGGTCAGCTCGTACCAGCCAATCAAAGGAAACAGCCCGCTGTAGAACGCCAGCGACTCCTCCAGGTCTTTTACCCAGAACTCCAGGTGGTTTATGCCCACGCCATACTTGTACGCCATTGTCTTACGGGTTTAGGTTGCTCCCTGCGAAAGTATGGATTTTTAGCGGCGAAAGCAGGGGCACCCCTTCGCTTACCTCAGATTTATACTTATACTTGCTTTATGCAACACGAAGAACATTACGAGCGGCTGGAGCGGCTCTACCATAAGGCAAAGGTGCAGGAGCTATTCAGTGGCAGCAGCATTGAAGTCAATCACAGCCGCGCCGAGATCACGCTACCAGTTCAGGACAGCTATTTCCATGGAGCAAACGCCCTACACGGTGCCGTATACTTTAAGCTGCTCGATGACGCCTCTTATTTCGCCGTGGCCTCTGTCGTGCGCGATGTGTTCATTGTGACGGCCTCTTTTCAGCTGAACCTGATCCGGCCTGTAACCGGCGGGAAACTGAGAGCCGTAGGCACCCTGCGCTCCCAAAGCAAGAGCCTGTTTGTTGCCGAAGCCACCTTATATAACGACCGTGGCAAGGAGGTAGCTTTTGGCACCGGACAGTTTGTGCGCACTGCACAGCCGCTGGAGAGCCTGGAGGGATACGTGTAAGTTAAAACGTAGAAAGCAGGGCGATTTCAGGCCTGCCCCTTATCTCAGCTAACTTTATAAGTTAGCTACTGGCGGTCATCCTCCACCCAGGCGGTGCTGCAGGACTCGCTGTGGCCGCTACTGCAGCACTAGCCCTAACACCTGCGGCGGCACCACTTTGTCAATCCATTCAAGACATACCAGGTTCCTTGCGCCTTGAGCAAAAGGAGCGGCCCACCTCTCTGCTTCGCAAAACTGGATTTTTCCTTCACTTACTTTTCAAGTCGGTTGACAGGGTATTGATTTACCCTTACCCCCACAATCTCAACAATCTGTTAGTGAGCAGGTTCTTAATCGTAAGTAGCACAAATCTAATAAATTAAAAACTATGAAGAATTTCTTACAAAGAGCTACATCCGCTGTAGCTATCTGCTCTCTTTTTGCCTTTTCTGCCTGTGATTCGGAAGAAGTGTCTCCTGATGCGGCTTTAACAGCTCAGAATACTGAGGATGCGCGGAACAGCAACTCTCTAAACCTGCACAAGACATACACTGCGGAAATAATGTCCTTGAATGGTTCCGGGGTGAGTGGCACGGCGACCCTGACCTTGATGGGCGACGAGCTGACCGTTCATATACAGGCAAGCGGACTTGAGCCAGGTATGGTACACCCGCAGCACATCCATGGCTTTATGGAAAACAACAAAAATTCAGTTTGCCCTCCAATGTCAGCTGATACGGATGGGGACGGGCTGATAGAGCTCGGGGAAGGCTTACCGTTCTATGGGCCGGTAATACTCCCGCTGGAGCCATTCCCAACCGCACCGGACGGCACTATCGATTACACACGCACCTTCAACGTGGCAGACTACATGCACCTGCTGCCCTTGCAGAATAATGTCATCGTGCTCCACGGCATGACAGTAGACGGAGAGTATATCGCTACCCTCCCTGTTGCCTGCGGCATGATAAAGCCCGGCAACAGCGGTAAAAACAAATAGGGGCACCCCTACTTTTTACTCAAGTTTCCAGAAAACAAAAAGAGGCTGTCTTTGTCAGACAGCCTCTTTTTGTTTTAACTAAGTTTAAGCTACTCCATTAGCTCACCGGCAACTTCCGGCTTCGTCACCAGCTCCAGGCCGTAGTCTTTGCCTTTTACCACCGATGGCACGCCCTGTTCCATCCATTTCGGGGCCGGGGCTCCTTTCAGGTAATGGTCAAAGAACTGCGACATGCGCACTGAGAGGTCTTTGCGGTTCTTGCGCTGCATCAGGTTGTGCTCCTCGCCGTTGTACACCAGCATCCAGACAGGCTTGTTGAGGCGACGCAACGCCATAAAGTACTCGATGCCCTGGTACCACGGCACAGCCCCGTCGGCGTCGTTGTGCATAATCAGCAGCGGCGTTTTTACACGGTCGGCGAAGAACAATGGCGAGTTCTCGATAAACTGTATCGGCTTCTCCCACAGCGTGCCTCCAATGCGGCTCTGCGTGCGCTCGTACTGGAACTGACGGCTCAGGCCCGTGCCCCAGCGGATGCCGCCGTACGCACTCGTCATGTTTGATACCGGCGCCCCCGCCATGGCCGCCTTGAATAGGTTGGTGCGGGTTACCATGTAGGCGATCTGATAGCCGCCCCAGCTCTGGCCCTGCAGCGCCATGTTCTTGTCGTCCACGAAGCCTTGCTGCACCAGCATTTGCACACCAGGTATAATGCAGTCCATGGCGCTCTCGCCCGGGTAGCCGTCCTGGTACACGATGTCCGGCACAAACACCAGGTAATCGTTGCTTACAAACAGCGGGATATTGATAGTAGAGGCGCTTGGGGCAGGCGTGCGGTGTGCGTGCATGCGGTCTGAGGAGCGCTCGTAGAAGTACACCATCATGGGGTACTTTTTATTCGCGTCGAAGTTCTCCGGCTTGTACAGCAGGCCCTGCAGCGGAATACCGTCTGTCGATTTCCAGTCCACCAGCTCCACAGTGCCCCACTTATACTCCGCCGCCTGCGGGTTGGCATCAGTCAGCTGCTTCACGCTGGCAAAGCGCAGGTCAGAGGCATACAAATCGTTGTAGTTTCGGAAGTCCCCGCGGCGGAAAGTCACCAAGTTTGAATTCTTCGCTTTGCTTAGCGAGGAGTAGGCGTGGTCGGAGCTGATCAGCTTCTCGGGCTTTGCCTCTTTGCTCACGTAGTCTTTGTAGTACCCGTCAGCCTTGGTCCGGATGTTGAAGCCGCTCAGGTACAGCGCGGCATTGGCAGGTATAAACTTCTCCTCCGGGTCCAGCTTTTCGTAGCGCAGGCGCAGGTTGTTTTGGCGGCCATACTTGTCGGTCAGGTTTACGGCTGCCTTCTTGCCTGCCGGGTCCAGCTTCCAAATGTCGTGCTGGTCGTACACCAGCAGGGAGGCATCGTCCTCTACCCAACCGGCAAAACCGTAATCGTCCGGCAGCATCGGCATATCAAAGTCCACGTCGTAGAAGGGCACATTGATCTTTTTGGTGAGGTTGATGCTCGCTCCGTTCTTAGTGCCCAGCGCATGCCAGCTGCTGTCCATCGGTTCATACCAATACACATACTTGCCCATCGGCGACAGGCGCGGGTTGCCTCTGGATTCAGAGAGCACCTGCTTCGTCGTTCCTTTCTTCAGGTCGATCAGGAAAGCATCTTTGCGGGTAGGGGTGTCGTAGCCGATGGTGATTTTATACTTCTCATCGCTCACGCCCAGCGCCACATCGCCGGTCTTATAGGCATCCAGGTATACATCCGGCATCTCCAGCGTGGCCAGCTGCTGCATCTTACCGCCCTTCAGGTCGTACATAGCCAGGAACGAGCGCTTCAGCTCCCGCTCGTTTTGCTTGAGCTGCATCGGCTGGATGAGCGGGTCTTTGTAGGTCCAGATGTCGAGGCTTACCTTGTCCTCCTCCAGCTGCGTAGTGTCCTTTTCATAGCGCACCGGGCGCGGGAACGTGCCGAAGAAAAGGCGCTTGCCATCCTCCGAGAACATTAGGTTGCCGTGTTCGCTCACCATCCAGTCCTGCGGCATGCCTTTAGCCACGGTATCGGCCAGCACCTGCTTTTTGCGGTCTTTGGCGTTCCAGTAGTTCAGACTGAAGTAGCGGATGTCAGCCTTCAGGGTGTCGGCGGTAGCCACGTAGGCCAACTGGTTGCCCGCCTTATCGGCGCTGATGCCCTTGTACGTGACAAGGCCAGTGTCAATCGGCATTTCCTTTAGCTCGGCGGTGCTGAAGGCAAACACGCCGGCACGGTGCAGCGAGTCCAGTTCATCCTTCACGAAGTACAGCATGTTGCCCTGCTCCGAGAAAATATAATCCACCACGCGCGCGAAGCGGTGTTCCTTTCCAGTGCTCAGGTTGCGCAGCACCAGCTCAGTGCCTTTGGCATCCTTGTTCTTTTTTGGGGCGGTTTTTTTAGCTTCCGTTTTTTTCTCACCCTCGGCCGCTTCTGCTTTCTTGTCTTCTTTCTTCTCCGGCAGTGGCTTCTCCAGGTGATAGGCTAGCCATCCGCTTCCCTCCTTCGGCAGTTTGTAAGACTTCACGCGCGGCAGTTTCACCACACTCATGTCCTCCAGCTTCACAATGGCCAGGGAGTCTTTGGGAAGGTCATCGCCTTTCTTCTTCTTCAGCTTCAGGGCGCGCACCTTCTGGTGCTCCGGCTTTACCTGGAAAACTGCGTAACGGCTGTCGTTGCTGAAACTGGCTTTGCTGCCACGGTTATACCTCTCCACGGCATTGGTAACCATGTTGCGGATGTAAAGCTCGCCGTCGCCCTCCTGCGGGTTAATGTTATAGAGCACGTACTTGCCGTTGTTGGAGAGCTTGTCCCCCTCCAGCCCTTTCCAGCTGTCGTATACATCATGGGTGAGTGTTTTTTTAGCTGTTTGCTGTTGCGCCTCTGCTTGTAAAAGGCCAGCGCTCAGGACCACAGCCAGGCATAAAAGTTTCTTCATGTCGGGTGAAAAGATTGAAAATAGCTAAGAGTTGCGAATAAAGTTAAGCATAAACTGCCAAAGTACAGCCGCTGTTGAGGCTTAGACTGGCAAAAGCTGGCGAGGTTTAAGGAGCTGGAATGTTAAAAAGGAAGATGGGTAGAAAGTATAAGGCTCTGCCCCGTATACTTAAATAAGGTTGCCCTTACGGCGTCTCAAGCCCCTACAGTAACCAACCTCATCCCTTGGAAGCCCGTAGGAGCAGTGCGCGCCGCAGAGCCTCTGAGAAAGCTAACGCTCGTTTGGTTTTAAGCGCAAATCCCTGTAACTTCACAACGAAACCCAATAAATAACATCAAAACTATGCAAGTAAAAGAAGTATATATCATTTCGGCGGTCCGTACCCCGATCGGCTCTTTCGGCGGTGCCCTGGCCAGCCTTTCGGCCACACAGCTTGGGGCTGCCGCCATTAAAGGTGCCCTGGAAAAAGCAGGTGTCGATAAGAAGGAGGTGCAGGAGGTGATCATGGGCAACGTACTCTCGGCCAACCTGGGCCAGGCCCCTGCCCGCCAGGCGGCCATCTTTGCCGGGCTGGGGCACGAGGTAGAGTGCACCACCATCAACAAAGTATGCGCCTCGGGCTCTAAGGCTATCATGTTTGCGGCGCAGGCCATCATGCTGGGCCATAAGGATGTGATCGTGGCAGGCGGCATGGAGAGCATGAGCAACGTGCCTTTCTACCTCGACAAAGCCCGTTTCGGAGCTAAGCTGGGCCATGGTCAGATGATCGACGGCCTGCTGAAAGACGGCCTGTGGGATGTGTACAACGACTTCCATATGGGTAATGCGGCCGAGAACACCGCCCGCGAAATGAAAATCTCGCGCGAGATGCAGGACGAGTACGCCATCGGGTCTTACAAGAAAGTGGCCGAGGCTGCCGAAGCCGGCCTGCTGAAAGACGAGATCGTGCCAGTGGAGATTCCGCAGCGTGGCAAAGATTCGATCGTGGTAAGCGAGGACGAGGAGTTTAGAAAGGTAAATTTCGAGAAGATCCCGGGCCTGCGCCCTGTGTTTGATAAGGCCGGTACCGTAACGGCCGCCAACGCCTCTACCCTGAACGACGGTGCCGCTGCCCTGGTGCTGATGAGCAAGGAGAAGGCCGAGGAGCTGGGCGTGAAGCCGATCGCGAAGATCCGTGGCTTTGCCGACGCCGAGCAGGACCCGATCTGGTTCACCACCACGCCATCGCTGGCTATACCTAAGGCACTGAAGAACGCCGGCGTGTCTCCTGAGGAAGTAGACTTCTACGAGATCAACGAGGCCTTCTCGGTGGTGTCTATCGCCAATAACCAGAAGCTGGGCCTCGAAGGCGGCAACGTGAACGTGTTCGGTGGTGCGGTATCGCTGGGCCACCCACTTGGCGCCTCCGGCGCGCGTATCGTGACCACGCTCTGCAACGTGCTGGATAAGAAAGGCGGCAAGATCGGTGTTACCGGCATCTGCAACGGCGGTGGCGGTGCCTCTGCTATCGTGATCGAGAAAGTATAAATTATACTTCGGTATATAATTTGCAGAGAGCCTTACGTTAAGCGCGTAAGGCTCTTTTTTTGAATCAGGATTTCAGGATGGATGGAACAGGCTCACCAAAGTATAATGTGTACCTGTTGGAAAATGAAGCGCTGTCATCCTTGCCCCTGAAGTGCCTGGCAGGGAGCACGTTTGGAATGCTTTAAGTATAAATCCTGTTTATCTTTACACGGCCGGCAAGCCCTGGCCTTACTAAGTATACATCACAGTTAAAAGACATGCGTAAACTCCTGGCATTACTGCTTCCGTTGGGCTTCGTGCAGAGCATGGCCCTGGCGCAGCAGCAGGTCGTAACCTACCACGATGATAACTTCACACAGGTGAAGGAAGAGTATTATATTACCCCAGACTCTGCCATTGTAGGTTACTACCGCCGCTACTACCCTACCGGCGAGCGTGAGGCACTGATCAAGTTTGTGGAGGGCAAGAAAGACAGTGTGTACACGGAGTATTACCCAAGCGGCCAGCCCAAGCTGCAACTCACCTACCACCTGGACGTGAAGCAGGGGCCTTTCAGGGCCTACCGCCCCGATGGCAAGCTGCTGCAGGAAGGCTATTTTGAAAACGACCAGCAGAGCAAGCTCTATAAAACCTTTTATGCGGATGGCACCCTGCAAAAAGAGACGGAGTTCGTAAATGGCTTTCCGGAGGGGGTGGTGCGCGAGTATTACCCTTCAGGCAAGCTTAAATCGGAGATCACCTACCGCAACAGCAAACAGAACGGCCCCGCAAAAACCTACTATACCAACGGCAAACTGGAAACAGAGGCTAGCTACAGCAACGGCATGCTGCAAGGGTCTTACAAAACTTACTACGACAACGGCCAGGTAGAGACAGAGGTGCAAAACGTGGCGGGCGAGAAACAGGGAACCTACAAGAGCTATTACCGAAGTGGCAAGCTCAACACCGAAGGCCGGTTCCTGGCCGGGAAAATGCATGGGCCCGCCAAAGCATTCTACGAGAGCGGGCAGCCCCGCAGTGTCATCAACTATAAAAATGGGGAGATTAGCGGCACGGCACAGTACTTCTATGAGGACGGCAAGCTGAAGGAGGAGATCACGGTGAGCGGCAATGGCGCATCGGTAAAGACACTGCGCTACTACCCTAGCGGCCACCTGCAGGCCGAAGAGCAGCTGAAGGACAAGAAGAAGCACGGAAACTGGAAACTCTATTATGACGCCCCGGGCAAGAAAGTGCAGCTCAGCCAGAACTATAACGCCGATGTGCTGACCGGGGAGCGCCTGAGCTACTACGACAATGGACAAGTGCAGGAGAAGCATGTGTACGAGAAAGGCAAGATCATCGGCACCAGTTATACCTATTACCCTTCTGGCAAGCTTAAATCGGAGACCAACCATAAAGATGGCCTGCGTTTTGGCCCTTATAAGGCCTACTTCGAGGATGGTAAAACAGAGGCAACGGGTCAGTTCCGGAACAACCGCGAAACCGGTACCTGGAAGTACTATAACCCGGATGGCAAGGTGGTTAAAACGCGCCTCTACCGCAACGGGCAGGTGATGGAGGAAAAAGAGAAGTAGAGCAAAGCAGCTCTAGCAAAAGCACCCTTTCCGGGTGCTTTTGTGTTTCCAACCGGTCCTGAAACGTGGCAGCAGCCATTCCCCCACACTCTTATGCTCTCCTGAGAAGGACACTTAGCGGCCTTTCCTACCGCCTTCCCGCTTTTCTTGTATCCGTACACGCAGCCCAGGTATAAACAACAGTACCTGTTGGCCCATCTACCCCTCCTCCTAAAACTATGATAGATTGGCAGGCGTACCATCAGGGTAACTGAAATATTAATTTAAGTGATACAAGATGACGACTGATGAAAACAAACACAGCGGTGCCCGCAAGGGAGTGGCTGTCATAACCGGGGCCTCTGCAGGATTAGGCCGCGCCTGCGCCCGCGAGTTCGCCAAGAGCGGGTATGACGTAGGCTTGTTGGCCCGTGGCACTGACGGCCTGGAGGCTGCCAAACGCGAAATAGAGGCCATGGGGCGCAGGGCCACCTATGTGCAGGTGGATGTTGCCGACGCACAGGCTGTTGAGCAGGCGGCCGCAAAGATAGAGCAGGAATTAGGGGAGATTGATGTGTGGGTAAACAACGCCATGAACAGCGTGTTTAGCCCTATAAAGAAAATGGAGCCTGATGACTACAAGCGCGTAACCGATGTTACCTACTTAGGGCAGGTATACGGCACGCTGTCTGCCCTCAAACGCATGCTCCCCCGCGACCGAGGCTCTATTGTACTCGTAGGCTCAGCGCTGGCTTACCGTGGCATTCCGCTGCAATCAGCCTACTGCGGGGCAAAGCACGCCATTCAAGGCTTCTATGACTCGCTGCGTACCGAGCTAATGCACGACAAGAGCAACGTGAAAGTAACGATGGTGCAGCTGCCGGCCATGAACACCACCCAGTTTGGGTTTGTGAAGTCGCGGCTGCCTAACAAGCCGCGCCCCATGGGCAAGATTTACCAACCTGAGGTAGCGGCAGAGGTGATTGTGTATGCCGCCGAGCACGAGCGCCGCGAGTACCGTGTGGGGTACCCTACCCTGAAAGCGATCATCGGCAACAAAATAGCCCCCTGGTATGCTGACTATGTGCTTGCCAACACCGGCTTTGATGGCCAGCAGACAAACATACCGGAAGATCCAAACCGCCAGAACAACCTCTACGAGCCGCTGCCTGGCGACCACGGCGCCCACGGCACGTTTGATGAGCAAGCCACATACAGCAGCCCGCAAGTATGGCTAAGCCTGCACCGCCAAGAGGTACTGACAGGCGCCGTTGCCCTGGGAGCGCTTGTACTGGGCAGCCTGCTCACCAAGAAGTGGCGGCAAGACGGGGAAGAAGACCTGAAGCAGGACTTTGTCATTTAACAGCGCTGGCTTGTTTTGGAGAGGCAAACTCGTTTTCCGCCCTCCAGCATGTAAGCAAAAGAGGCCGCCACAGTACTGTAGCGGCCTCTTCCTGTATAAGGGTATGGTTTAGCGTCCAAAATCGTCCTGCACACGCACGATGTCCTCTTCGTCGGATGGCTGGGCAGCGTCGGTATGTTGCCAGATCTCGGCCAGCACCCCCCAGCCCTGCAGGCCTACCAGGCGGTGACGCTCGCCTTGCTGCAGCTTGATCTGCTCGCCCGAATTCAGTGTCCTTTGCTCCCCTTCCTCGTCGGTATCACTGGTCACCACGCCAACGGTGCCGCTTACCACGCGCCAAATCTCGGCCCTGCGGTGGTGGTACTGCCACGACAGCCGCTTCTGTGGGGCAACCACCAGTATTTTTGGGCTCAACTTACCGGATATCTTCAGGTCGTCTACCGGGATGCCGTCAAAATAAGTATCTGCAAACTGCTGGGCTTGTGCCTCTTCAATCACAAAAAAGCCTCCCCAAGGCCGCGACTGGTCCTGCTTATCTATCTTGAAGCCTTTTGCCTGTAGTTCCTGCTCCAACTCATTAAAAAGGCTCTCTTTCATTTCTTGTTCTGTTGTCATATCTGATCAATCTACAACCTATTGTGCCAAATTTATATTAAGACCCAAATATAGCAATACGAAGACTGCGGCGGAAATTTACATAAAAAAGACGTTTAATATGGGTTCCGTACCCCAGGCTGTCTGGTGCTGACTCTGAAAGTGCCTTTGAACTGCTCCCGTTCATGCACTGCTCTAATTGCCCCGCCAACTCAATTATTTAATTTATATTTATATATTTATAAATATAAATAAACCAAAAGGCTATGGTACGCAAACTACAGATTACGGGGAAAGGCAAACTATCCGTGGCACCCGACATTGTTATCCTTTCTTTTGATGCCACTGCACAGCAATGGGAGTATGAGAAAACAGTGAACGCCCTGAACGGGAAGGTGGAAGAACTACGCAGGATCATCGAAAACATGGGGCTGGAGCGAAAGAGCCTAAAGACGAAAGACTTCAGCGTCAGAAAAGACACTAGCTGGAATAAGGAAACGGGAAAGCACGATTTCAACGGTTTTAGCGCGTCACACCATTTAGAGTTAGAACTGCCTCTCGACAAAGCTATCATCAACAGGCTGCTAATCCAAATCGCGCATAGCCTAGACAATCTCGACTTTAGCATCGCCTTTGGGGTGAGAGATGCCTCGGTACAACAGCAACAGCTTATCCTAGGGGCCATAGCGAAGGCCAAGGAGAACGCCGCCCTCATTGCTAACGCCACAGGTGTCACGCTGATGGAGATTATTGACATAGACTACTCCTACCGTGAGCTCACCATTCGTTCCCAGCGCCACAATTACCAGCTGTATGAAACGAATATGGCAAGCACCTACGATGCCTCCCCGGACTTTGAGCCCGATGACATTGAGGTAACTGAGACCGTGACAATTACCTGGAGGATTGACTGATTTTTACTTTTATACTTGTGATAGCGCCTGGCACATGCAACCAGGAAGGTATTGATGGGAGAGGCCAGGGAAAGGTTGTGAAAAAGGGAAAGGCTGCGGTGCGCGCTTTGCTCCGCCTGTCTCTTACCTGTAGCTGTGAGGCTGCAGAGGCATTATCAGCCACTCCAGGGCATCCTCCTCCGACAGAAAATAGTGTGTATCAAAATGTGGGGTTTCGTCTTTCACTCTTTTGTCCAGTACCTCGTTTGTCATCTGTTGCAGCACATCAGTAGAAGAGACAATGGCCAGCTGCTTGAGATTACTTTTAGAAATGACCTCAACCGATACTTTAGCCAGCCACCCCTGGTCATCAGCTGTGAGAACTCCCATCCTCTGGTTGTTGACCAATAGTTTCTCCAGATTTTGCGCCAGAAGGATTTTACCGGTTTCCTCAATGCCGTTCCTATACTCGTAGCTAAGTACAGGCCTTAACCAACGAACGATTAACAGCTGATTGTACACATCGAGACGTATCTCCACATAATTCGTACTATACAATTTCATATACGCGGTAAAGGCTCCCCCTGCTATTATTTACGTTATCAACACACACACCAATACCACCTTCTACAAAAGCCTGTCTAAAGTGGTTCCGGGGCATAAGGGTAACCGCCACTTCCCAACTAGTACCCAAGCTTTCAGGGTTTTAGTTAAACTTGATGGAGAAACAACAACTTCTTTCTCTCATGAACACCTGCTACAGGCCCATACTCCATCAGCTTATTATTAAGCCGTTGCCGTGCAGGTAAAAGTCCTTCTAGTAATAGGGCTCTGCTATGCTGGAAACCCTCTGGATATTTCAATACTTCCCCTATCAGGTAAAAACTAAATTATCCTTCAGCGCAAGCAGAAACACTATCCTGTTAGGTTCAACCCATTATCTGTAGGCTTTAAAAAGATATGTCCTTCACACATGGCACTGCACTAAAAGAGTACAAGTTGAGAATGCGGCTCAAGAGCAAAATATTTGCAAATTTATGGAGAAATTACCAGAGTCCAGCTTTATCATACCACTTAATAAAAGAAGCCTTTTCCCTCCCAAAACCAGCAATGCTGACATCACTATGGGGCAGGTTCAGCAGGGCCACTACGTATGTTCTAGCAATAGATTCATCTGGTCATTTGGAGCTTCGCTCATCAACAGCGCGACACACATCATGGCGAAGTTTATTGACTGGAGGGGTGGTGTTCTTTCGTGCTGCGAGTCGGCTTGAACAGTAAAATGTGTTTATAACCAATTACTGACAGGTGGACAAGGCAGGTTGTATAGGTAAAGAGAAGAAGGGCACCGCACTCTTGCTGAAACAGGCGGTGTGCTCTTTATGGCCTACATTTTTGGCCAGAGAACGGTAGAGTAAAGTTAGACCTTCAAATTCCGAAACTCAAGAGAATACTTCCGGCAACGCTCATACATCTTATTCCCTGGTGATCTTATACTTGCTCAATATCCTCAGGAGCTGAGGCCGGAGCTGCTGCAGCATGCGGTCAAAGCCTAAATCATTAGGATGGCCGCCGTCAATCGTGCCTTCATGGTCATCACCAAGTCCCTCGTCGTATGAGAGCAGGTATAAATCTTTCACCCCGCTGCGCAGCAGCTTTGAAATCTCCTGCTTTATCTGCTCGTTTTGCGCTTTCACCCAATTCCCCACTTCCTGGTCGAAAGCTCCGTGCTCACGGACAGTCCTTGGAATTACCAGAATGGGCACCTTCGGGTGATGTTGCCTGATGGTATTTACCAAATAGGCTGTTCGATCACGGATTTCCTCAGGGGAAGAGTTTGGCACACAGTCCAGCACAAAGGCATCAGCCGAGACAGTGGCAATCATATCGGCCACGGCCTTTTCCATTTTGGCGCTGCCACTCAGGCCCAGGTTCAGAAAGTTCAGACCTGTGTCCCGGCTCAGGCGAGCAGGATACGCCATACCTGGCCTGCTGGCGGAGGCTCCCTGTAAGATGCTCGAGCCATACATCAGGATGCGCTTCTGAAAAGGGTCAGGCGAAGACTGTATAGTAGCACCCGCATCAACGCCAATTTCCAGGCTTACTGTCTCGTCATACAAGGGAAGGTAGAGCAGACACTCTTTCTCACCTTCCTCCATGTTTTGCACCAAGGTATACTCTGTACAGTCTCCGTTGGGCCTCCCTACACCTGCGAACTGCCAGCGGCCATCCTTTTTAATGTAAAGATCAAGGCCCTCATACGCAATGGCCGTCATGTTAGGCAGGGTCTTGCGGCTGCCAGTGCACCACTTGGCCGATATAGCAGTACTGTTTGTTTTGAAGGCAATGGCAAGGCCCGTTGAATTCGTTACCAGTCTCTTGACAGCCCGAGGCATACCGGGGTGTTGCGTGGTGTCTACTCTGTGGTATACCTGTTGGGTCGGCAGTATTTTCCCGACCAATGTAAAATCAGTGGCAGGCCTATATACAGGAGTTTGTGCATAAGAAAGACTCACCATTACTACACAAAACACTGTCTGCATGCATATGATTATTGATTTTTTCATTCTTTTGGTGTACTGGTATTTAGTGAATTGTTTATGGCCACTGTTCTGCCCCACGGCATAGGCGTAATATTTCCCATACCTGCTCCCATCCTCTATATTTCTTCATGCTGCTAGTTCTCCACAAAAGCTAGCACGGTAGCAACTCCGCGCTCGCCCTCGTGATCATACTTCTTGTTATCGCTAGGATAGTTTACTACGCCTCGGTTGCGCACCCAGGCAGTGGAGGAGCCACCTCCATCCAAATTCATTGCCTCCACACAGCCCAGCGCCTGCATCACAGTGGCCAATTCTTCGGTGGTCATCCCATGCGCCTCTGTAAACCTGCCGTCCACTACTACTGCTATTAGGCGTTTATCTGCTGTAAGCCCTACCGCGGTTCTAGGGTGGCGGTTTGTGTTAAAGGCTTCCTGCACCTGGTTTACCAATGCTTTATCGTAAACGAGTAAAGGTCCCGAGGCGAGAAGAGTATTAACTTCCTGGACCGAGCTCCAGCCTGCTGTAGGCTTCTTTACAATCGAAATGCTGCCATCCGCCCCAATGGCAAAACCAGCATTCTCCCGGTAAGTGGTAAACCCGCTTCGTGTGGTGTTGATCACCTCGCCATCTTTCTTAAAAAAGACGGTGGAGCCTCCTTTTGACGTGTCAAAGTAGGACCCGTTAATTGCCGCTGTAGCCCTCACGTTGGCGGCTCCCTCACTTGTCTTCAGGAAACCAGACGTTACATAAGGCAAGTCCACCTGCACGCTCTCATCGCTCAGGTCGATCTCCAGGATGGTGAGGCTTTGGTTAGAGTTAAAAAGGTCTTCGAAGCGCTTATACTTCCATGTAATGGATTCCGAGACTTTCCTGGTTTCCCAGGTAGCGTTGGCAAGCTGTTCGGCAACGGTTTGGGGTTCCTGCACAACAGGCGGTGCTGTATCAGGAGTTACCTCATCTCTTGAGCACCCGGCCAAAAGCATTGCCGGGAGCAGGAATAGGGCTAAAAGCTTTTTCATGTAATTTAATGTGAGTGCGTGCATTAACCGCGCGATGCCTTACGTTAAACTTACTTCTTGCCAAGGATGGTCTCGGGCCAGGCTACTTCTATCTTCTTCGGATATCCCGGCTCAACCTGCATACTTTCATCCAGAGAAATTACAACGTATTCCTTTCCCCTGAACAAGTATACTTTATTATCACGGCTGTTGTAGTCGGCGGCATCCAGGTCTCCGCTACCCCAGCCGAAGGGCCAGTTGGGCACTAGCGCGGTAATCTTTTGGGAACCACCTGCCCCTTTGTTCCTGCCGTCCGGCACTTGCAGGTACTCCCCCCCTTTAAAAAGGAACACCTCCTTGCGGCTGGGCTCATAGAAAGCCGCATCCAGGTAGCCGCTGTGCCAATGGCTTGGCAGGTTATGCACCAGGTCTGTCAGTGGTTTAGGGTAGCCGGCATCCAGTTTTTTAGCATTCGGGGAGAAGCGGGCGTATTCTGTGCCTTTAAAGATATAGACCTTGCTGTCGCTGTGGTTGTAGAATGCAGCATCCAGCTCCCCAGCCCAGGCTGCAGGAACGGCGGGCAAGGCCTTAGCAATATTTTCAACATTTTCAACGCTTCCGCCACCAAGCTTAGCTGTGTTTTCCACGTACACCAGTTCATTTATCAGGCGGTAAGAACTTTGCTCCCGCTTCTTCTTGTTTTCCACTGTAAACCCAGCCTCCACCAGGGGCCAGAGTGCCTTTGCAGAGAAGTCATCGCTATGGACCTCAGGGTCGAAAATATTTGTGTAGTTTACTTTGTCGGTGCTTTTGGGCAGAATGCCGCCTTCGATGTGGTAACGGGCTGTCACGCTGTCATTTTCCGTAAATCGGGCTGCTACCGGAATGGCATGCCAGTGGTTGGACACCACATATAACGTATCGCCCGGGCTAATTACCTTTGCCCCATCCGCCTTCCGTAGCCCTCTGCTGTAAGCGTAGTTCTGCACCGTTGTCTTTGATTTCTCCTCTTTGAAAATGATCTCCGCCGGAACGCCCTTGGCTATTAACAGGGAGGCCATTTCAGAGGCTTCGCAAATCGCAGACGCATGTGCCGCACACCCCCCGGACACAACTATATAATCGAAAGGAACAGAAGAGGCATACAGCCTATAGCCAATCTCAACCCTTTCCACCAGGGTTTTCATGTCGGCAGAGCCCAGGATAAGCATGCCGGTCTTTTTACCTACTGCCACGTGCTTCCCGAATGCCGGAAGCAGGCACATGCTCAAAAGTAATACAACTATAGGCCGGAAAAGTCTGTTTCTCATTTGGAGTTGATAGTCTTTAAAACAAGAGGTGCCGCTTACTAAAGCCGCCCTGTCACCTTTACTTTCAGCGGGTTCTCCGCTGTGCATTGAAGTATGGAAGTGGGTCCAAAGAGAGTTTCGCAATACTTTGGCCCCACTTTCCTTTATTTATTCGCCGCCGACCAGCGCGCCCATGGTGCGCAACCCAGAGCGGCTGTTATGCAGCATATCAGCCGCAATAAGTGCACTCTCCACCACTGGGTTCTGGCTGTTTCCAAGCTGCGTCAGGTTATCGACGCTCATGCCATGCTCCATAGCAGGGTTGTTTGCCCCTAACGGAACATAGGCTTCGCTTAGCATCGTGCCTGCATTGAAAGTGGCTCCTTCAATGGCTTGCCCACTGGCATCATAAGCCACACTTCCCAGCACGGAGGCTTGTACAACCGGAGCCGGGGCATCAGCCTCAAACGCATCCACATCAGGGCCATCATCTTTCTGCGTGTTTCCTGATACAATGGAGTTGTAGATGCTAACAGTATTAACGCCAGCTCTTCTATAGATACCGCCACCCGGGCCGGCAATGGTGTTCCCAGTAATGGTGGAATTGATGATGATGGCCTCGTTGTTGTTATACATCATCACGCCCCCACCGCCATTTGCCGAGGTGCTGGTGTTTCCGTTGATCAGGCAGTTAACCAGTAAGCCTTTGGAGTTCTCTCTGATATAGAAAGCGGCTCCGTAAGACCTGCCTTTGTTATCGGCAATCACAGAGTTGTACATGTTGACGGTAGCATCCGGGTACCCGTGTACACCAGCTGCGGTGCCTCCTTCATTTTCTTTGACTTCGGAGTCGAAAATGTGTGCGACAGACTCACTGATCCATATGCCACCGGCATTGCCAGCTGATAGGTTACGGTTTATTTTACTGTTCCTCAAGGTGACAACAGATCCGCCGAAGGCATAGAGGCCTGCCACATTTTTATCAGATTTGTTATCCACAACCTCGGTATTTAGAATGTCTACCACGGCGTTACCGATGGTAATGCCCCCCCCATAGTCTCTTCTGAAGGAGATGCCGTTGATTTTGGCTGAAGTGGTCGCTGCGCCAGCCTTGCCATCTGTAATTTTCAGCCCTTCCAGTACTACTTTCTGGCCTTCTGTTTTAGGGGCAGAAACCGTGACCACGTGGTAGGCCACGCCCCCACCGGACAGTGTGGATACATACTGCTGCGGGTTTGCCTGGCTGCCTTCTGTGGCATCTGCAGGGTAACCTCCTTTCAGGCGGATATACTTGCTGATCTCAAAGGTAACGTCACCGGCATCTCCGGCGTCGCCACCCGTTACGGTTACTGTAGGCGTATAAACGCCCTCCGCGATATGGATGGTATTGCCGCTAACTGCTATGGACAGCGCATTTTCCAGGCTGGTGGCATCGTTCCAGGAGTATCCTTCTCCGGTTGCGCCTACCTTCACGTAGATGTCATCCCGGTTACCGGCTTCCTGTGTTACCACGATCTCCTGCTGCGTCACGCCGTTGGCCGTCACCATAATTCTGCCGGATCTTGCATCGTCATCGTTTTCCGCTACCGTGAAGGAGAGGTTAACCTTGCCTTTCTCGCCAGAGGTTTGTTCCAGGCTAATCCAATCTGCATCCGTCTCGGCCTGCCAGGCCTGGTTAGTCAGAAAAATTATGGTGTGTTTGCTGCTGGTGTTCGCCACGGAGAAAGCCTCGTTCTCCAGAAACAGCTTTGGCTCAAAGTCCTCGTCATCCTCTTTGCAGCCAACCACCGTGATAAGTAAAAAGGCAGCCAGGAAGAACCGCGTGATAAAACTGAATTGTCGTATTCTGTTCATGGGTTGATACTGTTTTTTTATCATTAGCGTCAGCAGGACAGGGCTGCCCCACTAACACCATGCTTATTTGCTGTTGATATAATTGGTATAAAGCGACTGATAGCACGTGGCAAAGTCCTTCTCATCCTCGTAGGCGCTCTCGTACATGAACGGACCGTTATACCCTACCGCCTCCAAGGCGCCAAGTATAGCATTCCAGTCATTTTTGCCTTCGCCGGAGCAAGGGAAGAAATGGTTCTCCGCCGCCCCAGTCCCATCGGCAATGTGTACCGTTTTTAGACGGCTGCCCATGGCCTTGATCAGGTTCTCGGGGTTCTTGATATGGTTCATGTCAATAGCCGAGTAGATAGTGTTGGGCAAGCGGGCGAAAATCTCCACCGTTTCCTCTACCGAGCGCATCAGGGGGCGCTCCCGACCGTTGCTGGCCAGCAGTTCAGGTCCCAACATGTTCTCGATCACCATGATTGAGTTTATACTTTGCACCGCCTTGTTTAGCTCCGTGGCCGACTTGATCAACTGGCTTTTGCGCCTGTCGCGCTCGTTGAGGTCCAGGTAATAACTCGGGTGGAAAAGTATAATCTGTGGCTCCAGAATCTTGAGGAAAGCGATC
This sequence comes from Pontibacter litorisediminis, assembly GCF_029360645.1. Classification (GTDB taxonomy): domain Bacteria; phylum Bacteroidota; class Bacteroidia; order Cytophagales; family Hymenobacteraceae; genus Pontibacter; species Pontibacter litorisediminis. The sequence continues at coordinate 1,361,243 of NZ_JARDUA010000001.1, forward strand.
AGCTTCTTGTGCTTTTCTACCACATCCTGCCTGTCCTCCTCGTTGATGATCGAAAGATCGATGTTTTGGCCGTAGGGCATATGCACCGACCATACTTTGATGCCAGCCGCATCCGCTGCTTTCTTAGCATCCGCCAGCCTCTTGATGATTTCCTCATCAGATAGTTTAAAGTTTCTGTTCCCGTCCAGAAAAAGGCTCATGCCGGAGGCCTCCACATAGCTCACTCCAACCGATTTGGCATAGGTAAGCTTTTCTGGGGTGAAACTGCCGATGGCCAAGCCATAGCCAATCTTCAGGGGGGCTACCGGCGTTTCATTCGCAGGCTCCTCCGGCACGGGCTCATCCTTCCCTGAGTCGCAGGCGCTGAAGCTGATCAAGCAAGCAAGTAGTATTGTGAACATTGCGATTCTTTTCATAATGTTGAAGATTACTCCCAGTTAGGGTTCTGCGCCAGGTTCTCGTTCAGCCTCAGGTCCTCAATGGGAATCGGATAGTAATAATCGCGGCTTTCATCAAAGTAACCACCCAGTTGGAAAGGGTTCAGATAACCCGAGGTGCCATTGGTTAAAGGCCGTTGCTGAATGTTGATGATGGTAGAGGCCTCTTTGGGTGCCCCAGAGGCGTTGCCATCGTGCAGGAATACATCTGCTTTACCATCGTTGTTAAAATCATGTGCACCTAGGCTCGAGAAATAAATGCCCAGCATCGGCTGCTCCAGCTTGTTGCCCTCTTTCCAGCGCAATAAGTCATCCCACCGCAGCCCCTCATTGAACATTTCGATCCTGCGCTCCCGGCGAATTTCCAGAATTACCCCCTTATTTGCTCCGTTATCCACGTTAGGGTACATGTCGGCCAGGTAGGGATCGGGGTTGGCGTTGGCCTGTGCCAGGTTAAGGTGCGGCATGTTTACCCTGTCTCTTAATTTGTTAATACTTATGTCCAGGTCCTGCTGCGTCAGGGTTCCCAGTTCGGCCTTGGCCTCTGCATAAATCAACAGGGCTTCTGCATAGCGGAAAACAATGATATCGAAGTACGCCGCATTCCACTGGTCTCTGGACGGAAGTGCCTTGATCACGCGGTAGCCGGTGGTCGTGCCGTTCAGGTTCACCGGCTCTGCACTGCTCTCACCGTATACTTTAAAATCAGGACCGGCTGTGGTCTGTGTCAGGCGCGGGTCGCGGTTCTGCATTTCCTCGTAAAACTCCATGGTTTCATACCCCGGCTTGTCCGTAAACCTGCTGCCATCCTTCATCAGGTAGCTGTTGATCACATCCTTGGTGATGCCCCAGGCACCCTGCGTCGGCGAAGTCATCAGATAGCCGAGGTTGTGCTGCCCCATTTCCGAGTCATAGTCACGGGCTAGTATGGTTTCTGTCGGATCTTGGTTGTTTCTGGCAAACAGCTCGCGGTAGGCTTCGTTGGGGCCGCCCGCCGTAAACAACCTGTAAGCGCCGGAGTTAACCAGCTCTTCTGAGGCAGAGACCGCTTCTTGCAGCAGTTCCTCATAATCCCCAAGCCCATGGTACTTTCTGAACGTACCTTCATACAGCGCGATTCTGGCTTTCAGCAACAGGGCAGTATACTTTGTGATGCGGTTAAGCTTTACCTCTGCCGGGATATTCTCGATGGCATAGTCGATGTCGGCCATCACCGAATCGATCACCAGCTTACGGGAGTCGCGCGCTTTGTAAAGGTCCGGGTCACCGGCTTCCAGTACTTTGCTGTACCAGGGCACATCGCCAAAGCGTTGCACCTTCTCAAAGTAAAAGAAGGCCCTGAAGAACCGGGCGATGCCGCTATACTTGCGTTTAGCCGCCTCATCGGGCACGCGATGGTAGTTCTGCAGGAAAAAGTTAATATCCCGGAGCCTGCCCCAGGACCAGCCCCCGCTCCCACGCGTGGTCGGCACGATACGGCCGCCTCTTACCCTTTCTGCCGCGATCAAGGGCATAATGTTATCCGAGGCGGCATCGTCGCTGTACACCGCAGTGGTAGGCAGCATGGTATAAAAATCATTCGTGGCCACTTCCAGGTCGGTGGCGGTATTGAAGAAGTATTCGGCATCCACCTCATCCTTGGGCGGACGGTCCAGAAAATCTTTCTCACAACCTGAAAGCAGAAGGGCTAATAAAGCGAAAACGGAGGTAAGGTATGTGCTTTTCATCTTTGTATATGCAGTCATCCGGGTGAATTACAAGGTCAGGTTGATACCCATGGAATAAGTTTTGCCCATCGGGTAAGATCTCAGATCAGCTCTACCCACAGCGCTACCAGGGTTGGAGTAGTTGATGGCCGAACCCGCCTGCTCCGGATCTATGTACTTGCTCAGACCACCGAAGCGCCAGGTAAACAGGTTCTCCCCACTAAAGTACACCCGTAGCTTCTTCACGCTAACCTTGGATGTCAGCGCCTCAGGCAATGTGTAGCCCAGGGTCAGGTTCTTCACGCGCAGAAAACCGATGTTCTCCAGGTAATAGTCGTTCATCTCATATAGGGAGCGCCCACTGTTCAGCGAAGCATAGCCTCGCTCTATCTGAGGGTATTTACCAGGTTGCTCCGGCGTCCAGGCATTGTCAACAAGGTCTTTTCTCAGGAAGGACAGGTAAGGTCGCTGGTAGGTACCCCAGTAAATATCCCCAGTCGGATACCAGTGCTGCTTGCCTACACCGGCTCCGGCCACAGACAAATCAAAGCCCTTCCAGCTGGCCCCAACGTTAAAACCGAAGGGAAATTTAGGCATTGCATTGCCGATAGGCTGCAGGTCGCCGTGATCCTCCAACGTATAGTTTCCCCTGTCAATCCTGCCGTCGCCGTCAACGTCTACATACTTGATGTCGCCAGCGCGCAGTTTGTTCCACTCATTGTTCTGCACCACGTTCAGAATGTAGTTATACACATTTCCTAGGCTGTTTCCGGGGTTAACAAATGAGTTTTGGTAGGCTTGCGCCTCCTCATCCGACTGGAATTGCCCGGCTACATGATAGCCCCAGATCTGGCCCAGTTCCTGCCCTTCCCAATAGGTGCTCATCAGCCCGTTCGGGTTGTCGAACTTGGTGATCTCCCCTTTGAAGTTAGACACACTCGCGGTTGCGGAAACAGACAACGGAGAGCCGCCAACTTCGAAGCTGTTGTTATAGCTCAGGCTAAAGTCAAAGCCCCGGTTGCGTAGCGAGGCCAGATTTTCCCTTGGCTCGGCAGCTCCAAACACCCCAGGCAGCGGCGTGCCAGGCAGGTACATGTCCTCTGTCTTTTTCTCATACAGATCTATGGAGGCCATCAGCCTGTTTCTGAGAAAGCCCAGGTCTGCCCCGAAGTTAAGGGTGCTGGTGGTTTCCCAGCTCACAACTTTTGGCAGGGGGCTCGGCGCGCTGGCGTATATAAGGCGCTGCCCATTGTCTAACCAATCAGAGCGGCCAATGCTCATGGTCTGCTGGAACGTGTTGGTGCTGATGTTCTGGTTGCCCAAGGAGCCATAGGAAGCCCTCAGTTTAAAGAAGCTGACGGCATTTTCCAGCGGCTTCCAGAAGTTTTCCTGATTTACCTGCCAGCCAACAGACACAGAGGGGAACCATCCCCACCTGCTTTCTTTCGGAAAGCGGGAAGAGCCGTCGTAGCGGGCGTTTACCTCCAGCAGGTACTTGCCATCATAATCGTAGTTAAAGCGACCAAAGTAGCCTTGTACGGCCCACAGTTCTGCAGAGCCATCAGCGGCCATTAGCTCGGTACCGAGGGCAAGGTTCTCCAGATCTCTGATCAGCAGTCCGCCTTGCTGGGCAAAAACACGGTCCCTGTCAAACTCCTCCTGGTTGAAGCCACCCATCAGCTTAAAATTGTGCCTGTTGGCTAAGCTGAGCGAGTAAGTGCCAAAGGCGTTCAAGGCCTTGTAGTTGTCTTTCCAGCGCCACTCGTTGAGGCGGTTCACCCCTACTGTCTGCCTATCCAGCCGCGCCCCTGTCAGGTAATCAAACTCATTGAGGCGGGTAGAGCTGTTTTGGTTATTAAACCTGTTGCTGTAGTTGAAATTAAGCTCCAGGTTTTTCAAAGGGTTGGCCTTCGCCCGAAAAGTATTTGTAAACTCTTCGATATTGACACGCTCCCAATTCTGAGCATACTCCATTGCGGCTGGGCCACCCTGGCCATACACGTCTACAGGCATACCATCCACCATGTTAGGCTGGAAAGGATACAGGTAATACCAGGTGGTTGTGCTCCACATACCACCGTAGCCATTTCGGTAGCCTCCGAAGTCCTCGTCCTGTTCTTGGTTAAACAGGATGTTGTTGGATAACTCCAGCCACTTGTTAGGCTTAAAGGTAACGTTTGCTTTCAGGTTATACCTGTCCATGCCTCCTTCGGCAATGTTATTGATATTTTCCCGCTCAAAGACTCTTCCCGATAAGTACCCCTTAAGCTTCTCGCTTCCACCCGAAACAGAGATATTGTGCATGTTCGAGTACTGGTATTCCTTAAATAGGTAATCATACCAATTCGTCTTGTGGAAGAACTTATATGTTCCATTGGGCTGCAGCTCATGGAAAGGCTCTATCTCTCCGTTGGCAACCATGCGTATAGTTTCCCAGTCTAGGTCATTATAACCCGTATAGCTCGTGCCGTTATACCCGAAAATGGCGGCATCCACGGTTTTAGCGTACGCATAGGGGTCCGAAATAAAGTCAGTTCGGGTCGTTGGCCTGGTCCAACCGAAGTTATTGGAGTAGTTTACCACCATTTCACCGGCCTTTCCTGTCTTGGTCGTGATCAAAATCACCCCAAAAGCACCTCTGGCTCCATAAATGGCCGCCGAAGCGGCATCTTTCAGCACCGTCACGTTTTCTATGTCCTGCGGGTTAACCCGGGTAATGTCCCCCTCAATCCCGTCGATAAGCACAAGTGGTCCACCTCCATTGATGGAGTTAAACCCTCGTATGTTGATGTCGGGCGTGGCTGTCGGATCACCGGAGTTTACCTGGATGTTCAGGCCCGGCATCAGGCCCTGCAAAGCACTGGAGATGTCAGCTGATGGGCGCAGCGCAATGTCTTCAGCGTTCACCTGCTCTACGGCGCCTGTTAGGTTTGCTTTTTTCTGAGTGCCATAACCAACAATCACCACTTCTTCCAACGACTTTGTATCTTCAGACAGCGTAACACTTATACTTGACCGCCCATTAATTTCTACCTCCTGGGTCTGAAAACCTATGTATGAAAAAACAAGTGTGCCGTTGCCGTCAGGCACAGTGATCGTGAAGTTTCCTTCACTGTCTGTCGGAGCTCCTTTGTTTGTCCCTTTCAGTACAACAGTTACACCAGGCAGCCCGACCCCGTCTTTGTCGGTTACCTTTCCTGTTACAGTCACCTCAGCCTGGCGCTGTGGTCCTGCCTCCGCGGGTTTTACAACAATTGTGTTCTCTACTAGGCTGTAGGTCAGCGGCTGCCCCTGAAAGCAGGCAGTAAGCACGCGCTCTAGCGTCGCATTTTTCAGATCTAGTGTGACAGGCTGGGCCTTTTGCAGGAGCTCGTCGTTGTACAGAAACAGGTAACTGCTTTGCTTGCTGATACTCCTGAAAATCTTCTTTAACGAGGCATTGTGCTCCGAAATAGAGATGCCCTGTGAGTAGCCGTAGGCATGTACATGCAGGCAGGTTACCAGCAATATCAAAGCCATTAACCTCTTTGCAAAAGGCAGCTTCGGGAGTAAATGCCGAAGCCCCCTGCTGCTTCTAAGAAGTAGATCTTGTTTCATAAATGAAGGGGGTTTGGATATTAGTAAGCTCAAATAGTTATGGGTTCTACTTATATTTCTAGCCATACTTGCCGGGTCTTTACCTGCAGCCACTACCTCACGCTTCCTGCTCCCGACAACACTACATTGTCCGGACAACGACCTTTCTGCCCTCTGTTTCGAAGCGCACAGAGCCCGTAAGTGCCAGCATCTCCAGCACTTTGTCTAGTTGCGTATTGCGGGAGATAATGCCTGAGAAATGCTTCGAAGACATCTCTCCGCTGTAGGCTACCTCTATTCCATACCACCGCTCAAGCTGTCGCATTACTGTGGCAATATCCTCGTTATTGAAGTAAAAGAGTCCATTCTTCCAGGCCACCGCCTCGTCCACATCCACTTCTTTTAATAAGATGTCTTCTCCGATGTCGGCCTGCTGCCCTGGCACCATCTTTTTACTTTTGCTGCCGTTGTTCACTTTTACTGATCCTTCCAGCAGTGTTGCGGTTACATGCCCTTCGCTGGCATAAGCCATGATGTTGAAGTGGGTTCCCAATACCTCTACCGTCGCCGTATTTACCTTCACCTTAAAAGGCTGCTCTTTATTACTTGCAACCTCAAAGTACCCTTCGCCTGTCAATTCCACGTTTCGCTCGCTTTCCACAAAAGCCGAAGGAAAACGAAGGGAGGAGGCCGAGTTTAACCACACTTTACTACCATCAGGCAACACCACCTGGTACTGCCCCCCCACTGGGGTTGAAATTGTATTGTATAACACTTTCTCACTCATTCCAGCAGCGATTTCGAACTGGACTACCCCATCCTGTTTCGAGACCCTCACACCATTCTCTTCCAGAACAGTACCATTAGCCATGTCCTCGAGCACAAAGACGGCTCCATCGCTGACAGCAAGTTTCGCCTTGTCACCGCCCGGAAGCACCTCCTGCGCCTCAAAATCTAGAGTAGACGTAGCAGTAACTTCCGGAGAGTGTTTGGTTTTTATCTGTGCCTGATAAATAACCAGTGCCGCCGATAGAACAAGTGCAACAACGGCTGCATACTTCCAGACCGTAGTGTTTCTCCAGAGGGTTTTAACAGGCTCATGATCTACTGCCTGTGATGTGATTCGCTGCCAAGCCTTATCTGTATCTAAGGATGAAAAGAAATGAAGCTCCTCCTCGAGTACCTGCTCATCCCTGAGCTTATCTACGAGTCGCTTATGCGACTCCTTCTCCCGGATCCATCGTTCTATATCCTCCTCCTCCTGTAATGTCAATTCCCCTCTGAGGTACCTTAATAGTAGGCTGGCTTTCTTAAAATGTTCTTCGTGGTTCTCCATACTAGCTGTGTTAGAGTAAAGACACTTGTGGAGACAAAAGGGGTGAAACGCAGCTGACTTTTTTTTCATCAACTAATAGGCTCATCAGCCGGAGACCTGGAAGAAGCAACCCAGCATTACCTGCTCTTTACTAGAAGGTAGACGTCTTTCCCCTTCGTTACATAATAGTAACAGTATCATAACCTGAAAAAGGCATTAGGGGAGTGATATAAGGTATAGTTTTGAGCTCAAATACCAGGATTTAGATAGTGATAGTGGCTGCCGGGAAAAGGAACACGCAAAGCTCTGATTTATAGATTGGTGTTCTTCACCAGGCTAAGAAGCTATTATCTGAGCGAGCACTTACTTTCAAAGAAAGCTTTCATTTTATTTTGTTTGATTGCCATAACTTTCTTTGTAAGTTTATAAGGCAGAAAAACTTTGTATAGTAGAATGCACAGCTGCTAGAGTAATTTTCCTCACCCTCTACAACTATGTATCCTTCGAGATTACCTCATGAATATTCATACCCTTATAAATCTTTAAAAAATGAGCGAGAACGAGGATTTAGTGATACCAGGCAATGAATCAACTTTGAAGCAGTTGTTTGAAATGTATTATCCGCGCCTGGTTTATTTTTCCGCTCAAATTGTGAATTGCAAGGAGTCTGCCGAAGACATAGCGCAGGAGGCTTTTGTCAAGTACTGGAACCAACGTTCTGAAGTCGCTCCGCATCAGCTGGCTGTTAAAAATTACCTATACAGCACGGTTAAACATGCAAGCTTAAACCTGGCACGGCACCAGAAAGTTAAAGCAGATTATGCCGCTGCCCTTAGTTCCATGAGGGCCACCGAAGAGAGCTTAGACACTGTTATCATTCAAGCTGAGGCACTTGCGCAATTACACCACGCTATAAGTACGCTGCCTGCGCACTGCCAGCGAATTTCAAAAATGTGCTACCTTCAGGGTATGAAAAACCAGGAGGTAGCCGAGGAGCTGGGAATTTCTATCAACACAGTTAAGACCCAAAAGCAGAGGGCCCTTCAACTGCTTCGTTTAAAGCTTAATCCAGAACTATTCTCGTTACTGCTTGTCCTAAGCCTGTAACACCATATGCTTATATAGATAACAAGCACAATTTGAAAACCTGAACAAGCCAATACGCCCTCACAACGATACTCAACTGAGTTAGCTATCAAACTTTGCCCACGCCTGCAAAAAACAGTGCAGCACTACCTATTTAGGCTTAAAACTGAAGCCAAGCAACACATGAAGTTCTATTTCCCGACACACAAAGAATACAGGAAGTGCACCCTGAGAAAAGTGATTTGACTAAAGAGGACCTTAACAGCGCTGTAGAGAGAGCCAGTGAACTAGGCCGCATGAAAACAAAAAAGCACTTACCAGATTTCTCTTAGTAAGTGCTTGATTGTCAGTGGGCCCACCTGGGCTCGAACCAGGGACCACCTGATTATGAGTCAGGTGCTCTAACCAACTGAGCTATAGGCCCGTTCCCTTTCTTCAGATATGCTTCCTTTGAATTGGGAGTGCAATTTTACATATTTGCATTCAATATTTCAAATACAAAGAACTAATTTTTTTCGTGGACCTGACATACATCAACAACATCATCTTCGACCTTGGCGGCGTCATCATTAACCTGGATTACGACAAAAGCATACAGGAACTGCAGAAGCTGTGCAAAAGCAATTGCAACATCGCCTACAGTCAGAAAGAGCAGTCGCACCTGTTTGACCTGCTGGAGACCGGTAACTGCTCTAATGAGGATTTCCGGAATGGCCTGCGTGATACCTATGGAATAGATGCCACCGATGAGCAGATCGATGAGGCCTGGAACGCTATGCTGCTCGACATCCCGCAGGAGCGCATCGACCTGCTGCTGGAGCTGGGCAAGAAGTACCGCATTTTCCTGTTGAGCAATACCAACGACATTCACCTGCAGCGCTTCAACCAGATCGTGGCGCATAGCTTTACCATTCCGAGCCTGGACTCGCTGTTCGAGAAAACCTATTATTCGCACCTGGTGGGCAAACGCAAGCCGGATGCTGCCATCTTTGAGCAGATCCTGGCTGAGAACGGTCTGAACAAATCAGAAACGCTGTTCATCGACGACAGCATCCAGCATATCGAGAGTGCGAGCAAGCTGGGCCTGCACACGCTACACCTGCAGCCACCGCTTACCATAAACTCATTCTTCGCAGATGCTGCAGTCTAACCGGCGGCAACATGGGCTACATCTGCTGCTGTTCTGCCTCACACTGATCACCACCACCATTGCCGGGGCAGAATGGCGGTACGGTAAGCTGTTCTTTCTGGGTCCTCAGGGGTTCAGCTGGACGGGGACGCTTACCTGGGCCGAGTTCCTGGGTGGTTTATACTTCTCGCTGCCTTTCCTGGGGGTACTAACGGTGCACGAGTTCGGGCACTACTTCACGGCCCGCTACTACCGCACCGCCGTCACGCTGCCTTACTATATTCCGCTGTGGTTTGGTATTACCTCCTCCATTGGTACCATGGGGGCGTTCATCCGGATTAAGGAGCGCATCTTTTCGCGAAGGCAATTCTTTGATATCGGCATCGCCGGCCCACTGGCAGGCTTTGTAGTAGCCGTTCCGCTGCTTTTCTACGCCTTCACGAACCTGCCGGAGCCGGAGTACATCTTCACCATACACCCGGAGTACGAACAGTTTGGGTTAGATTATGCGCAGCATGTATACCAGCAAGGCTTCGGCAACTTTTCCTTGGGTAAAAACCTGCTGTTTATACTTTTCGAACGGTACGTGGCTGACCCGGCCCTGGTGCCGAACCAATACGAAATTATCCACTACCCTTTCCTGTTTGCTGGCTACCTGGCGCTGTTCTTCACAGCCCTGAACCTGCTGCCCATCGGCCAGTTGGACGGCGGCCATGTGCTGTACGGCCTTATCGGCTACCGCCGTTTTAACCAGCTCTCCCCAATCTTTTTTGCCTTGTTTATACTTTATGCGGGGCTGGGGGTGATATCGCCCTATACGGAGCCGGTGTGGGCCGAGGAGTTGCTGGTCGTGCTGGCGCCTTTTGCTTACTGGGCTTTCTCTAAACTGCTGAGCAACCGCAACCATGCCCTGGGGGCTACACTGGCTATGCTGCTGCTGCAGTACAGCCTGGCCGGCTTCTTTCCGGAGCTGGAGGCCTACTTTTGGCTGTGGCCGTTTTATGTGCTGTACCTGGTGTTTGTGTTGCAACCTGCCACGCCGCGTCTAAAGTACAGCTTATACTTGGCCGGGATAGTGCTGGTGGCGCAGGTGCTGATCTCGCTGGTTTTCCCGGAGTCCGATGGCTACAGTGGTTGGCTGGTGTTTGGTCTTTTGCTTTCCCGCGTGATGGGTATATTCCACCCCTCCTGCCCCGATGAGCGCGCCCTTACGCCATTGCGCAAAGCCTTGGGCATCCTCGCCTTTATTATCTTCCTGCTTTGCTTCACCCCTACGCCTTTCATCATAGACTAAGGCAGTACTGGCATCACCGAGAGGGGCAAGTATAAACAGAGAGGGAGCAGCTGTCATAGCTGCTCCCTCTCTGTTTAAAACAATCTTAGCTCAGCCTTGGTAAGCAAGGAAACCTCCCAGTAGGTTTCGCACGTTGCTGAAGCCCTGTTGCTGCAGGAAAGCCTTGGCAGAGGCGGAACGGGCGCCGGAGCGGCACTGCACAATCACTTCCTCATCCTTCAGGTCTTCCAGCTCCTCTAGACGCTGTGGCAGCGTGCCCAGCGGAATGTTCTTGGCACCGGCGATATTGGCTTCCTGATATTCCCAATCCTCGCGTACATCTATAATAACAGGAGTCTCCCCTTTGTTCAGGCGCTCCTTTAACTCTTCTGCGGTAATGTCTGCTGATGCAATCATAGTTTAGTTGGTTAGGATAATTTTCTTTGTGATACTAGCTTTTCTATTCTGAATACGCAAGGTATAAACTCCCGGTGACAGATGCCCTAATTGCAGAGGCTGCTGCCTACTTTTATACTTCTGATGATGCACCTGCCGCCCCAGCATATCATACACCTGCACCAGCTCATACGGCTCGCTCAGGAACACCTCACCCCGGCTTGGGTTCGGGAACACCCGCATGGCGGCGTTATACTTATCATCCTCCACGCCCAGCGGCTCCTGCCCCGTCATCACCGGACGCATCATAATGGCACCCTGAAAAGTGGTTTCCTCGGCCCAGCCACCAGAGGCGGTGTACGTGAACCGGTGGCCGGCGGCGTGCTCGTTTTTATCGAAACCGATGTTCACGTACCTGCTGCCCGGCTGCGTCCAGCCGATGTAAAAAGGCCCCTGCACCCGCACCGGCTGCGTCAGCTCCACCTCATAGAAGCCGTTGAGGGAGTCTGAATACTGTATCTGGAAACTCTGCTGGTAAACCGACTCGCCCGGCAAACCATTCGCATCATCCCAAATCCTGAAGGTGATGGAGCTGCCGGAGATATCCTGCCCCACCCTCGGGAAGTATACACGGAAAGCCCGCACCTGGTCTGTCAGGTTTGCATCGAAGCGCTGGGCCACCTGCGTGTTGCCCGTGCCCAGGAAGCTGAACCCTGCCTCGGCGGTGCCGTCGTCCAGGGCATAGTAATCGGCAAACACGGTGCTGCGCTCGGTCAGGTCGTTGGCTCGTTGCCGCGGGCTCTGCTCTTTGGTATCCAGCCAGATGCCATGTACCAGCACAAAGCTGTCGGAGGCGGGCAGGTTAATATTTTCAACGGTGGGTATACCTGTCACCGGATACTGACGCGCCAGGCCAGGGATGAGCGCCTGCTCCCGCAGGAAGGTGTCGGCTGCTGCCGTTCCGGCCTTTCGGATGTAGCCGCGCCAACTGATGGCACCCGGAAAGTCACCCAGGTTATTGAGCGTTGCTTGCACCTCTTCGGCCAGTTCTGCCTCGGGGTTAGCCAGAAACTGGCGAGCGGGCATGGCGGTATAGTTCTTCAGCAGCCTGCTTATACTTTGGCTTATGGCGATGTCGCGGTTAGTGTTTTGGCCTTTGCGGCGATTCTTGTCCAGTTCCACATAATCCAGGTTCCAGACATCGGCCAGTCCGTTGCGCAGCCCCACGTTACGGAACCGGAACCGGAAGCCACTGTGGAAGTACCTCGCCTCCCGCAGCCCCACAAACACCTGGGCAAAATCGGTCACCTCTCCCACTGCTGGCTGCCGCCATACTTCCTGCCAGGTACCGGTATTGTCCAGGAACTCCAGTGCCAGGTAGCGCAGGTTACTCTCCGTCCTATCCGGCACATCGCCCAGGCCGCCCGACTGCCAATAGAAGCTCAGGTACACAGAGTCCGCCGGCGTGAGGCCGCCTAAAAGTATAGGGGCGGAAGTAAGCGTGTCTGACGGACCGGCTGCCAGCGAGTTAGGGGCGTAGGCGCGGCCACGGGCATCCAGCCCGTCCAGCGAGGCGACGTTTAGTGTGATCGGGCGCAGGGCGTAACGGTTGTTGATGAACACGCCGCCACTGTTCCACCGTGCAGTGCTCAGGGTATCTGCCTGCGCAAAGTCATCGAAGAAGGGCAGCGTTTGTTCTGCCGCCAACCGTAGCTGGATTGCCTTTGTATACTTTTGTGGCTGGCGTGCCTCCTGCTGCAATGGCTGCAGCACTGCCTGCGCAGAGGCTCCTGCGGCTGCCCCGCCAAGTATAAAAAGTATAAGCGCCAGCTGTTTTTTCATTCCAGACATTAATTTGAGGACAAAAGGTAGCATTTCCGCTACTCTGATGCAAACATTATGGTTGCGACCATGCCTACGTGGCTGCGGTTTAGCGCCGAATTCCGGCGCCACTCCGGGCTATGCGTTGGCACTGCCCGGGCACCTGCCGTTGTACTCTTAACGTGCGTGGCGGTTGCCTCCTTGCAACGCTGAGGCAATAAAAAAGCGCCTGCCATAGTTGGCAGGCGCTTCTGTTTATACTTCCGGAGGTCTACTCTATTCCCTGCACCGGCTCCTGACCGGCCACCCATAGGTCCACCATCTCGCCCACGCGTATTTTGGCTCCCACCTCTGAGAAAGGACGCTGCTTCAGCACGGTTCCGTCCGGCTCTCCGCTGCCCTGTACATAGAAGATGTTGCCGATCTGCAGCCCCTGCCCTACCAGCAGCACCGAGGCTTCATCCACCGGCATCCCGATAACCTTCGGCATCTCAAACTCTGTCTCGCCCAGGCCATCGCCCACGTGCAGGTCAACCAAGGCTCCTTTCGCCACCATCTCGCCCGGTTTTACCTCCTTGCCGTTTACAAACTGCTTCAGCACGGCGTTTTGCTGCAGGTCCGGCACATAGGTAATCTTGCCTTTGCGCAGGTCGTAGCTTTTAAGAATCAGTTCCGCATTTTTAACTGATCCGTCAATCAGCTTCGGCATCTTGATCATCGGCGGGTTCTTCATATTCACCGAGACATAGATTTTGCGGTTCTCCTTCACCTTAGAACCCGGTGCCGGGTCCTGCGTCAGGATCTGAAACGGCTCCAGGTCTGGCTTATAGGTCGAGTCGTTGATGAAGTAGCGCAGGTTCTGCTCCTCCAGCAACGTCTCGGCATCCTGCAGCTGCATGCCGGTTATCTTCGGCACCGAAATACTCTCACCGTGGTTGGTGGTAGATGGCAGGTAATAGTAAAAGAAACCCAGGATCAGGGCCGCCACAATTACGCCCATGATCAACAGGTGCTTGATCACACCTAAAAATGTATTCGCTTTAAACATGCGTATTTTGGTTGCTGGTTGTTAGCTTTTAGTTACTGTACTTCATCAACTCTCTAACTCCCAAACGCCTAAATTCTTTAACTTCTAAATCTCCGCTTTCAATCTTGTCCGCTCCATCCCGTACTGCAAAATGCGGTCGATGAAGTCATAGGGTTTATACCCGTTGATGGCCGTCTGGTGGAAGATGCAGGTAGCCGGCGTCATGCCCGGCAAGGAGTTCACCTCAATGATGATCGTCTCCACCTCGTCGTTCTCCAGCACACGCACAAAGGCGTCGATACGGGCATAGCCTTCTATGTTCAAAATCTGGGCCACACGCTTCAGGTCCTCCTTCACTTTGTCGGAGATCTTCTGGCGGCGCTCCGGGTCGGCAGCATAGCGGGCAGGCGTGATGTTCTGTCCCTCTCCGGCCAGGAACTTCTCCTCCAGCGATAGCACTTCGCCCTCAGCCAGCGCCTCCGAGGCCTCAAACACCTCGTAGCCAATGGTGCCGTCGGGGTTATACTTGGTCAGCAAACCGCCGGTGATTTCCAGGAAGTGCTTCGCGCCGTTTTTACTGATCAGCGTCTCCACCAGGAAGCCAGCCTTGTTCGGAAATTCCTCTTTAAAGCCCAGCGACAGGGTGCGGGCACACTCTGTGTCCAGCTCCTCCATCTCCCGGAAAATCAGGGTAGTGAAGGCCTCCAACTCCTGACGGTTCTTGATCTTCTTCACGGCAGAGCTGCAGCCATCGTCGGCGGGCTTGGCAATGAACGGATACCTGAACTCCGCCTCCAGGCTTTGGAAGAAGGCTTCTTTATCCTGCAGCCAATCCTCTTTCCAGGCCATTTTATGGTGCGCCACCGGCACGCCATGCTTAGCCAGGATCTCGTTGGTTTCATACTTGTTGATGGTGATCTGCGAGGAGCGGATGCCCGACCCGTTGTACGGGATGTGCAGTTTCTCCAGCTCCTGCTGCAGCGCCCCATCCTCTCCCGGGCGGCCATGCAGGGCAATGAACACCACATCCACCAGGTTCTTCAACTGGTCATAGGTGATGCGCTGCGGCTCCTGCAGGCTGCGGCCTGTATACTTGCGGGTAATAGTGGCAGCTTCCTCCGTGATCTGGGCCAACACCGGGTGCGGCTTGCCGCCCTGTTCAAAGTATAGCACCTTCTCCTTAATATCGTCGGCGTTATCCTTCAGCATGATGTTGATCGGAATCGTGTACAGGCGGTGCGCCTCGTTGCTTCCGGTTAAAAAGATCGGAAGCGGCTCATACTTGACAGAAGACGACAGCTTCTCGTAAATATTGCGTCCGCTCTCCACGGAAATATGGCGCTCCGAAGAGTAACCGCCCATGATCACACCCACGCGGATCTTCTCCTGGCGGTGCGCCTGCTCATCTTTTATACTTTTATCCAGCTGCTGCAGTAAGCGCGACAGCCTTACCGTGTCCTTACCGGTCTTCAGGCGCTCGGCCACCGAGGTGCGGATAATGTAAGTCAGGAACTGCGACGGGTTCAACCCGATCTCAGCCGCCTGATGGAAGAAGAACGACGAGGGCAGCATGCCCGAGGTCGTGTTCGGGTCGTTCAGGAAAATCTCTCCTGCTTCAGTAATAAAGCCGTCCAGGCGGGCGTACACGTTAAACCCGAAGGCAGTGAATAGCCTGCTGGTGGCTTTGCGTATCTCTTGTATCTGCTCGGTTGGCAGGTTAATTGGCGTGATCTTGCGGCTCAGGCCCGGCAGGTATTTCGAACGGTAGTCGAACACTTCGCTGCCTTTCACAATCTCGGTTGGCGGCAGGGCAATTGGCTGCCCCTGCTCATCCTGCACCACAATGCACGAGAACTCCCGGCCCAGTATAAAGGCCTCTACCAGCACCTGCTGCTCGTGTTCCACGTTTGTCAGCGTGATGCTGTCGGTGGCAGTAGCGCTGAACGTATGGTTGATGTAGTTGAATAGCTCCTCCGGGTGGTAAATGATCTGGCCATCTTCCAGCACCACCGGCATGCCAATTCCTTCACGGATATCCACCAGCTGCTTCATGCTCATCAGCTGCCTCTCCTCGCCCATCGCCAGCCACTGGCTCTTGTAAATGGTCTTGGTGAAGAAGCTGCGCTCTACGCCTGCCTCAAACGCATCAAAATCATCCTCTTTGACGATGGACACACCGATTGAGGAACCCTGGTGCGGCGCCTTGAGCACCAGCGGCAAGTTTAAGTCAGCTTTTAACTGCTCAAATATCTGACGGCGGTTTTCCTTGTTGCTCCACGCAGCGTACTGTATCGTTCTGTAGTCCGGCGTCGGGAAGCCATGCTGCTTGAGCATTTCCTTCTGCGCGGCTTTATCGATACCAATTGCCGACGGAAGTATACCGGACCCGGAGTACGGAATATGGTACCACTCCAGCAGGCCCTGAATGCTGCCGTCCTCGCCATACGGGCCATGCAATGCCAGAAAGGCGAAGTCGAAATGCTGCTTAAACTCGTTTGGCTGCAGGCGCTTACCGGCTTTGGCGATAATCCTGTCCTGCTCCTCCACTCTTAGCTCACCCAGCGACTCCAGGTAAATCTGCAGGCCGTGCTCGCTCTCGGGCAAGGCCTCTACCGGTGGGTAAAAGTCGCGGATGGTGCCTTTGTAGATAAACTGCCAGTCGAGCAGAATAAAGTTGCCCAGGCTGTCTACAAACACCGGAACGGCCTCAAACAGAGACTTGTCTAGATTATCGTATACCGTACGGCCACCTGCAAACGAGATTTCACGCTCGCGCGAAGGGCCACCAAAGATGATTCCTACTTTCATTGAAGCAAAGGTAATAAATGAGGGGCTTAAGTTAAGTAGAATTTAGGAGCTTAAAAATGCAGCCTCCTGATACTTTCATTTGCAGCATACTTACACGGTTAAAAGGGCTGTGTAAAGCAAAGGGCTTTTATACTTTAGCCGGACCTGCGGTGATGTAGCTGCTTTGGCTGAAGTATAAGCTTCATGGCGGCTGGTCGTAGCATCAGCAGAAGTGTAAACCCACCCTAAGAGCTATGCTCGCTAGCTATGAACTCTCGTGTAGCTAATCCAAATGAAGGGAGTTCTGCAGTACCGGGTTTAACCACCCCTGCCCCTCCGAGGAGGGGAATTAATGAACAATTGTCATCCCCCTGCCCCTTTCCAAGAGGAGCTATACTTGTTTCATAGCAAAGGCAGTGGCTATCGAACTTGCTCCCAGCCTTTGGGTTGAGCGCCTTGTGAGATTCCGGTGCCGCCTTGGCGGTATTGCGACCGAAGGGTAGCAAAGGAAGGGAACACAGCGCGATGCCCGAAGGCGAGGCCTCCCGGCCTGGGAGGGCAGAAAGTATACTATGAAACATTAGGTATGTAAAGCTGGAGGATGAACAGTGGCTAGTAAGAATAGCTTGCTTCAGGTTGCGGAAAGCGGTTGATTAGGGAATTATAGCCAAAGTATAAAGTATGGCTTTTCAAGCCACTCGGATTTCAAATCCGAGGTTGTAGAAAGGCACGGGTTGCAAACCCGCACCAGCAGGGGGGCTTGGCTCAGGCTATGGAAAGCAGTAGCAAAGAGAGGCACAAGCGGACGCTTGCGCCAGGAGGAGGGACAAAGGCTCAGGCGAAAGTCTGTGCTAGGAAAAGCCAGACGCTCGCAGGACTTTCAGACGCTGCTAGAGCTATAAAAACAGAAAAGCCACTGGCTTGCGGCACAGCGGCTAATCCTCCTTTGGCTATTCGTTTATACTTGTGACGTAGGCACGAAACGCAGACCACGCACAGG
The DNA here is from genome assembly GCF_029360645.1 of Pontibacter litorisediminis. Classification (GTDB taxonomy): domain Bacteria; phylum Bacteroidota; class Bacteroidia; order Cytophagales; family Hymenobacteraceae; genus Pontibacter; species Pontibacter litorisediminis. The sequence continues at coordinate 1,378,796 of NZ_JARDUA010000001.1, forward strand.
TACTGATTCAAATTTCTTTAAAACGGCGGCTCCTCATCAAAATTCGAGGCCGGGAAACCTCCCCCACCGCCACCGTCGTTCATGCGGCTACCCAAGCGTATGGCTCCGGGCGTTTCCGTGTCGAAGGTGCTATTCGGCAGCGCGTTAAAACCGCCCATGGCATCTCCCCCGAAGTCATTGTCGAGGTTCGTAAACTTAGTGAACTTACCAATGAATTTCAACTGCACGTTCTCCAGGGAGCCGTTACGGTGCTTGGCAATGATCACTTCCCCTACCCCTGCCGTTGGGTTGCCCATTTCATCTTCGGTGATGCCGTAGTATTCCGGACGGTACAGGAAGCATACCATGTCAGCGTCCTGCTCAATCGAGCCGGATTCACGAAGGTCAGAGAGTTGCGGCCGCTTGTCGCCACCACGGGTTTCCACGGCGCGGCTCAGCTGCGAGAGCGCGATCACCGGCACATTGAGTTCCTTGGCCAGCATCTTGAGGGCCCGTGAAATGGAAGCAATTTCCTGCTCTCGGTTACCCCCACCCTTGCCGTCGGCGTTGCCGCTCATCAGCTGCAGGTAGTCAATGATGATCATCTGGATGTCGTACTGCGCCTTCAGGCGGCGGCACTTGGTACGCAGCTCCCGGATTGAAAGGCCCGGCGTATCGTCAATGTAAATAGGTGCCTCGGTGAGCTTAGCGATTTTATGGTTGAGCTGTGCCCACTCATACTCTTCCAGGCTACCTTTCTTGATCTTCTCCGACTCCAGCTCTGCCTCCGAGGAAATGAGTCGATTCACAAGCTGCAGCGAGGACATCTCCAGCGAGAAAATAGCCACACCTTTGCCAAAGTCCACCGCAGCGTTACGCATACACGACAGAACGAAGGCCGTTTTACCCATCGCCGGACGTGCCGCAAGTATAACCAGGTCAGACTTCTGCCAGCCTGAGGTTACGCGGTCCAGGGCCGTCAAGCCACTCGGTACCCCCGTCAGGCCATCCGACTGCTTACGCTTCTCCTCCAGTTCCTTAATGGCCTGGTGCATGAGCGAGCGCATGTCGTCAAAATTCTTGCGGATGTTGGATTCCGATACCTCATAGAGTTTGGCTTCGGTCTTGTCGAGCAGCTCGAACACGTCGGTGGTATCCTCAAAGGCACTGGAAAGCACCTCGGAAGAGATCGAGATCAGGTCGCGCTTGATGGAGTTCTCCGTGATGATACGGGCGTGGTACTCGATGTTAGCGGCCGAGTTCACGCGGGTGGTCAGCTGCGTGACGTAGTAGGCTCCGCCCGCCAGTTCCAGCTCCCCGTGCTCGCGCAGCTCCTGCGTTACCGTCAGGATATCAATAGGTTCTGATTTATCGAACAGGGAGAGTATGGCCCTGAAAATGCGCTGGTGCGCCTCTTTGTAAAAGCTCTGCGGGCGCAGAATATCGATCACGTTAGTCAGGGCGTCCTTCTCCAACATCAGAGCGCCTAAAACGGCCTCTTCCAGATCAAGTGCCTGCGGCGGCTTCTTGCCCAACTCCGAAACTACGGGGGCTTTTTTCTGCCAGCCGTTGCGGTTTCCCGCAGGTCGCACATTCATTTTCATCTCCTCCATAAGCACAAAGATATATCCTTATATAACCTGCGCCCGAAAAATGTTCGTAAAACTTGCCCACTAGGGTTTCAACAGCTGCAGGGCTTGCTTTACACAGGTTATCCACACCAATATACACATATCCACAAAGTATCCACATATTAACCTATAGCTATTTTATATTAAGCGAGGACTTCTAACTTTGTCTGATTGAGTACACAATTGTTGCATATGGAGAAGAAGGATTTTCAGCATATACACCTCATCGCCATGGGCGGTAGCATTATGCACAACCTGGCGCTGGCCCTGCACGACAAGGGGCTGAAAGTGACGGGTTCGGATGACGAGATTTACGAGCCGGCCAAAAGCCGGTTGGCTGCCGCCGGCATTCTGCCGGAGCAGGAAGGCTGGTGCCCGGAGAAGTTGGACAGCCGGCCTGATGCCGTTATTCTGGGCATGCACGCCCGCCCCGATAACCCGGAGCTGCAGCGCGCCCAGGAACTGAATATCCCGATCTACTCCTTTCCGGAGTTTATCTACGAGCAGAGCCGCGACAAACAGCGCGTGGTGATAGGCGGCAGCCACGGCAAAACCACCATCACCAGCATGATCATGCACGTGCTCCAGCATATCGGCCGCAAGTTCGATTATGCCGTGGGCGCGCAGCTGGAGGGCTTCGACCGCATGGTGAAACTTTCGGACGATGCCCCGGTCATCATCATTGAGGGGGACGAGTACCTCTCGGACCCGATCAAGCGCGTGCCGAAGTTCCACCTCTACCACCACCACATCGCTGTGATCAGCGGCATCAGCTGGGACCACATCAACGTGTTCCCGGACCCGGACATGTACCGCGACCAATTCCGCATCTTTGCTGAGATGACGCCGAAGGCCGGGACCCTGATCTATAACCAGGACGACGAGCAGGTGCAGCTGGTGAGCGTGCCGCGCAACCCAGCCGATATTTCCTACATCGGCTACGGCGTGCACGAGCATAGCATCCGCAACGGCAAAACTATACTGCATACGAAGAAGGACGGCGATGTGGAAGTGCAGCTGTTTGGGGAGCACAACCTGCGCAACCTGAACGCGGCCAAAGAAGTGTGCAAGAAGATTGGTGTAAAAGCGCATGACTTTTACGAGGCCATGAAGACCTTTAAGGGTGCCGCCAAGCGCCTGCAGAAATTAGGCGAGTCGGCCACGGCCAACATCTACCGCGACTTTGCCCACGCCCCGTCTAAAGTAAAGGCCAGCACCGAGGCCGTGAAAAAGCAGTTCCCGCAGCGTGCGCTGGTGGCGGTGCTGGAGCTGCATACTTTCAGCAGCCTGAACAAGAAATTTATTCCGCAGTATGCCGGCGCCCTGGACCTGGCCGATGAACCGATCGTGTTCTTCAGCCCCAAAACGCTGGAGCACAAACGCATGGAGATGCTGACGGAGCAGGAGCTGAAAGACGCTTTCAAAAACCAAAACCTGAACGTATTCACCGACTCAGAGGCACTGCAGCAGCACCTTCTGGAGCGCAACTGGCAAAACGCCAACCTGCTGCTCATGAGCTCGGGCACTTATAACAACATTAACCTGGAGGCGCTAACGCAGGCGGTTCTGAAATCCTAGAAAGCATGAAGTTACACCTCAAGCGCCCTATCGTTTTTTTTGACCTAGAAACCACCGGCACTGACATCGGCAAAGACCGCATTGTAGAGTTGAGTGCCCTTAAAGTGATGCCGAACGGCGAGGAAATCCTGAAGACGCGCCGCATCAACCCCACCATTCCGATCCCGCTGGAGTCGAGCCTGATCCATAAGATCTATGATGAGGATGTGGCGGACTGCCCTACCTTTAAGCAGGTGGCGCACGACTTGAATAAGTTTCTGGAGGGCTGCGACCTGGGCGGTTACAATGTACTGCGTTTCGACATCCCGCTGCTGGCTGAGGAGTTCCTGCGCTGCGACATCGACTTTGACATCGAGAACCGTAGCATTGTGGATGCCTGCCGCATTTTCCACCAAATGGAGCAGCGCACGCTGTCAGCGGCCTACAGATTCTACTGTAACAAGACGCTGGACAATGCCCACAGCGCAGAGGCTGATACTGTGGCCACTTATGAGATTCTGAAGGCACAGTTGGAGCGCTACCAGGAAACACCTTTCGAGACTTCGGAAGGTTTGACGGAGTACCCGGTGCAGAACGATATGGCGGCCCTGCACAAGTTTACCTTCCAGAAAACCGCTGACCTCTCGGGGCGCATTGTATATAACAACGCCGGGCAGGAGGTATTTAACTTTGGCAAGTATAAAAATGTGCCGGTGGAGGAAGTACTGCAAAAAGAACCGAGCTATTACGACTGGATGATGAAAAGCGAATTCCCGCTGTACACCAAAAAGGTCCTCACGCGCATCCGGTTGCGCGGCATGCAAGTATCTTAGGCAGTGGGAGAAGCTGGTTTAGGTGAATGTGGCTGTTGCGGTGTAGCTTAACCACTAGCCCGAGCTTGCAGCTCGGGCTTTCCCTGTTGCAACTGCTTTCCGCAGCTGGAAGCAAGCTATCCTTACTAGCCACTGTTTATCCACGGCTTTACGAGCGGCTCTTTTCATCTCTGGCTTTGGTGCTCTCCAGCCCGAGAGGGCTCGTCCTCGGGCATCGCGCTGTGTTCCCTCCTTGCCTCGCTTCTCTCGGCATGCCCTTGGCGGGCACCGGATCTCACAAGGCGCTCAACCCAAGGACTGGGAACAGTTTTCGATAGCTGCTGCTATGCAACTTGAACTAAGTCCCCCTTCGAAGGGGGTAGGGGGATGTAGTTGTCTGCAGGAGATTCCCCTCCTCGGAGAGATTAGGGGTGGGTTGATCGTTCCTATAGCCCCTCTCCTTGAATGGGCTAGTGCTTGCACCGTAAGAACCAACTGCGACTTGGAAAGGTATAATAACAGAAGCGGCCACTACAATGTAGTGGCCGCTTCTGTTATAAGTAGAGTTACTTTTTCTTTTTATCCTCCTGCTCGCGGGTAGAGCGGAGCCTGGGGTTGTCCTTCAACAGCGAGTTACCCTCAGCATAGCGGTGCTCGCAGTTATTGCCAGGGGCCCTGGAAGAGCACTGGCACCCCGTGATGCGGTTGCCGGAAAAGGTGAAGTAGCAAAACCCACAGCCTATGGAGGAACGACAAATATGCCGGGCTCCCTTACTGCTTAGGTACAGGCTGTTATCTGCGGCAAGGTCCAGCTCCAGGGCCATGCTTCTGTAGGCACCGTTCTGTATCCCCAGGCCCACCAGGTAATACGCCGGCTCATCCTCCTTCGTCTCCTGCACCTTACGGATCATCACCTTGTCCACCACCGTGCCATCGCCAAACTCCTTGATAAAGGGCTGCATCAACTGCCCAGTAGGCACAATGTAATCCACTGTATCAAACACGACCTGCGCCAGAAGCACACCATCATAAGGCACCTCTGCCTCCAGCTCGCCCCCTTCCGGGTTTTCCCCGTTCTCCTCCTGTATAAACTCTCTGGTGGAGCAGGCTGAGGAAGCCAGTAGCAGGAAAAACAGCAGGTATAGCAACCTGCTTCTCTTCAGGGTGTCGCCGGACGTGCGGCTTCTTTTGTCTGTGGTCATGTAGTGGTTTTTTAGCGCTTGTAATACTTCAGCGCCTCAGGCATAAACTTTTTCAGGTCTGCCTGTCTGGTACCGGCGCTTGGGTGCGTGGATAGGAACTCCGGCGGGGCCTGGCCACCGCTCTTCGCCTCCATCCGCTGCCAGAAAGGTACAGCTTCTTCTGGATTATATCCAGCCATGGCCATAAAAATTAAGCCTAACTTGTCAGCCTCCGACTCTTGGGTGCGGCCATACTTCAGAAGGCCCAGTTGAGAGCCTACACCGTATACCGCCATAACCAGGTTTTGGGCCGTACCAGGCTGAGCGCCAGCCAGTGCAGAAAGCGTTTGCCCACCGAACTGCTGGGCCAGTTGCTGGCTCATGCGTTCGTTGCCGTGCTTGGCAATGGCGTGAGCGATCTCGTGGCCCATTACCACAGCCAGGCCGGTCTCGTTCTGCGCCACCGGCAGGATGCCCGTATACACCACAGTCTTGCCGCCGGCCATCGCCCAGGCGTTCACTTGGTCGTCTTCGATCAGGTTAAACTCCCACTCGAATCCCTGCAGTTCCTGCGACAGGCCGTTGGCGGCCATGTACTGCTCCACGGCCCGCTGTATGCGCTGGCCGGCGCGCTTCACCATGGCTGTGGCCTGGGCATCGCGGGAGAGTTTGTTCTCTTTCAGGAATTGGTTGTAGGCATCGTAGCTCAGCGACTGCATCTGGGCGTCAGACACCAGGTTTAGCTGCCGGCGGCCTGTAATCGGCACCGTTGTACAGGCCACTAACGTAACCACAGCTAGTGTAAATACAATAATCTTCTTATACATCGTTTTATATGTTTTAATGGCTTCTGGAGACCCAATTCAAATTTTGAACCAATTTTACAGAAACCGATCGCAATTATATGAATAAATTAGCATTAATAGATACTTCGGGAGCCGATCTAACGTTAGGCTGTTCCGCTTCAACAGCTTAAAACATCGGTTCCTGCACAAGTATACGATAGCACCGCGGATAAGAGTTATGAGACAGAGCGCCTACAGCAATTGCACTCCCGGGTGGCCGAAACAAGTGTAAATCAGGCGGCCTCGTGTACCGCAGGCCCTTTATTTTTTTGCTGATTTCGCTGGGGCTCTCCGTTAGAAATCCTATTTTTGAGAATAGAACCGAAAACACCCTTTACATGAAGATATTAGCCATCGGCAGGAATTATGCTGAGCATATTGCCGAGCTCCAGAACGAGGTGCCAGACGAGCCTGTGATATTTTTTAAACCCGACACAGCCGTACTTCGCCACAACGAACCATTTTACTATCCCGAGTACAGCAACGACATACACCACGAGGTGGAACTGATCCTGCGCATCAGCCGCGAGGGCAAGAACATCGAGAAGAAGTTTGCCCACAAGTACTACGATGCCATCGGCCTGGGCATAGACTTCACGGCGCGCGACCTGCAGGCCAAAGCCAAAGCCAAGGGACTACCCTGGACACTGGCCAAAGGCTTTAACGGCTCTGCCCCCATCTCCGAGTTTCTGCCGCTGTCAGACTTCCCGGACCTGCAGAACATCAGCTTTAGGCTGGATGTGAACGGCGAGACAAAGCAGCAGGGAAATTCTAAAATGATGCTGAACTCATTTGACGACATCATCGCCTACATTTCAAAGTTCATCACCCTGAAAAAAGGGGACATTATTTACACAGGAACACCGGAGGGCGTAGGCCCCGTTAAAATTGGAGACAGGCTGGAAGGATATGTTGAAGACAAGAAACTCCTCGATTTTGAAGTTAAATAAACAGCGGCTTGCCACAGCCGTACTTGCTTTGTTCACTGGCTTTGGCGCCATGGCGCAGATGCCGGCTGAGGCCCCCATGCCTGCCCCGGCCGATTATTTCCTCTTCCCGATAAAGCCGGGCGAGCGCAATTTCCTGTCAGGCACCATGGGTGAGATCCGCTCGAACCATTTCCACGGCGGGCTCGACATCAAGACTGACCAGCGCGTGGGCCTAAACGTGCACGCAGCCGCCGACGGCTACATCTCACGCGTCAAGCAATCCACCTACGGCTACGGCAACATCATCTATGTAACACACCCCAACGGGCTGGTGACCACCTATGCGCACCTGATGGAGTTTTACAAGCCGCTGGCTGACCATATCCTGCAGAAGCAGTACGAGAAGCAGACCTTTGAGCTGGAGCTTTTCCCGGAGCCGGGGCAGTTCCCTGTGAAACGCGGCGACGTGATCGGCCTCTCGGGCAACACGGGTGGCTCGGGTGGCCCTCACCTGCACTTCGAGATCCGCGATAAGGAAGACCGCCTCTACAACCCGCTGCGCTATACTTTTAAGGAGGTGATCGACACCACGCCGCCGGACATCTACAGTGTGGGCATCGCACCGCTCAACATCCACTCCAGGATAAACAATGAGTTTGAACGCACCGAGTTGAGGACGAAAAAAGTTGGTAACAACTATGTGCTGCCTGATACGGTACACGCCCATGGCCTGCTGGGGCTGGAGCTGCAGACCATCGACCGGCTGGACGGGGCCACCAACAAGAACGGTACCCAGGAGGTGACGCTTTTCGTGAACGGCAAGCAGCTCTACAACCATTACATCGACAGAGTGCCCTTTGAGCTGTCGCGGCAGGTGTCGCAGCACATTAACTATGGCCAGTACAAGCGCCGGGGCAGCACGTTTCAGAAAGCCTTTGTGGACCATGGCAACGACCTGCCGCTGTACAAGGCCAACGATCACGACGGCCGCCTGAAGGTGCAGCCAGACTCGGTTTACCAGGTAAAGCTGGTGGCTCGCGACTCCTATAACAACACCTCCACCCTCAGCTTCACGGTGAAAGGGCAAAAGCCGACGTTTACCCAGTCCAGGTCGGACAAAGTGATCAAGCCAGCCATCAGCGGCTACGAGATTGTGGGCAACGTGCTTAAGATCAGTGCCGCCGACACCAGCGCCACACCGAAAAACATCGAACTGTTTGTGGGTGGCCGGGAGCTGATGCTGGTACCCAGCTACGTCAGCAACTCTGTCTCGGTGAGCCTCTACGACCTGCGTGCCGGCCTGCCGGACTCCATGCGCTTCTGCGGCCTGAACACCAGCTTCGGGCTGGAGAAAATGGTGCCGCCGGCGCAAGATTTCCGTTTCCGCAACGATTACCTGCAGCTGAACTTCGACAAGCAATCGCTGTACGACACCCTATACTTGCAGACAAGCCTGGACAAGGGGGAGTTTACCATCGGCGACTACTTTACGCCGCTGCACAAGGCAATCAAGGTTACCCTGAAAGTGGATACCACGGGCGTTGACCAAAGCAAGGCGGCCGTATACTTCCTGGGCCTGGGCCGTGGCCGTGGCTACACAGGCGGCAAATGGGAAGGCAACACCGTCACCTTCTACACCAAGAACATGGGCAAGTTCAAAGTACTGGAAGACACCAAGGCGCCTTACATCAAGCTTGTGAGCAAGAGCCGCAACGGCATCAGCTTCAAGATATCCGACGACCTGTCGGGCCTTAACTCGTTTAATGCCTGGGTGGACGGAAAGTGGCTTCTGATGAAGTATGAGCATAAAACCGCCACCATCTGGTCTGAGAAACTCGATAAAGACATACCTTTGTCGGGCGAGGTGATCCTGAAGGTGAAGGATAACGCCGGCAACGAAGCCACCTACACTACCAGAATTTAAGATAGACTAAGGACTATTTGACGAAGGACAAAAGACTTTAAAGAAGATCCACAAGAGTCCTTTGTCTTTCATCAAATAGTCAAGGAATCAAGAAAAATATGACACTGAACATCGGAGACAAAGCGCCTGATTTCGAAGGCAAAGATCAGAACGGAAAAACCGTCAAGCTAAGTGACTACCGCGGCAAGAAAGTGATCCTTTACTTCTACCCCAAGGACAACACACCTGGCTGCACCGCCCAGAGCTGCAACCTGCGCGACAACTACGGCGGCCTGAAAAAAGAAGGTTATGAGGTGATCGGCATAAGTATAGACAGCGAAAAATCGCACCAGAACTTCATCAGTAAGTATGAGCTTCCCTTCACGCTTATCGCCGACACCGACAAACAGATCGTAGAGCAGTACGGGGTGTGGCAGGAGAAATCGATGTATGGCCGCAAGTACATGGGCACAATGCGCTATACTTTTGTGATAGATGAAGAGGGTAACATCCAGGACATCATCACAAAAGTGAAAACAAAGGACCACGCCGCACAGATACTGAAGTAAAACATAAACGTAGCTGCCTCCTTCCGCAGCTGCGTTTTTTTGTTATATTTGGACGTCAGTACAAGTATAAATATGTAGATACGGCTGCCGGTGCAGTATCTTTTGCCATGCGGGGCAGGCCGTATACTTTATTCAACAACCTTACAACCATATTCAGAAAAACGTGAACCCACATAACCTAAGCATCGAAGAGTTGAAGCAGACGGCTGCGCAGGTGCGCCGCGATATTGTGCGCATGGTGCATGCCGTTAACTCCGGCCATCCGGGCGGCTCACTTGGCTGCACCGATTACTTCGTGTCGCTCTATTTCAGGGTGATGAACTACAGCACCGATTTTACGATAGATGGCAAAGGCGAAGACCTGTTCTTCCTCTCCAACGGCCATATCTCGCCGGTGTGGTACAGCACGCTGGCCCGTGCCGGCTTCTTTGACGTTAAAGAGCTGGCCACTTTCCGCAAGCTAAACTCCAGGCTGCAGGGCCACCCTACCACGCACGAGGGGCTGCCGGGTGTCCGCGTTGCCTCCGGCTCACTGGGGCAGGGGCTTTCTGTGGCTTTGGGTGCAGCCCAAACCAAAAAGCTGAACAACGACGATAGCCTGGTGTACGTGCTGATGGGCGACGGCGAACTGGAAGAAGGCCAGATTTGGGAAGCTGCCATGTATGGCGCGCACCACAAAGTGGATAACCTTATCGCCACCGTAGACCGCAACGGCCAGCAGATAGACGGTTCGACCGCTGAAGTAGCAGGTCTGGGTGACCTGCGCGCCAAGTTCGAGGCCTTTGGCTGGCACGTGCTGGAGGCCGACGGCAACAATTTTGAGCTGCTGCTGCCAGCCCTGGAGGATGCCAAGGCCGCCACGGGCAAAGGAAAGCCGGTTTTGATCCTGATGAACACGGAAATGGGCTTTGGGGTGGACTTTATGATGGGTTCCCACAAGTGGCATGGTGTGGCGCCAAACGACGAGCAGCTGGAGATAGCCCTGCAGCAGCTGGCCGTGGAACAGGCTGCAGACTACTAACATACATTTTATCGCCTCAGCCCATCCCCTACCGTTTTAGCGCATGGCAAGCCGGAGCAAAAGTATAAGCGCCCTCCTTCTGTTGCTGATGACCTTGGCAATCGGGAGCGTTTTTGCCCAGGATAACAAGCCGCAGCCTAAAACGCGCATCCTGTTCCTGCTGGACGCCTCGGGAAGCATGCTGGCCAAGTGGGAGAACAGCGACCGCATGACGGTGGCCAAGAACCTGCTCAGCCACCTGGTAGACTCGCTGGACCGGTATGAGAACGTGGAAGTGGCGCTGCGGGCCTACGGCCACCAATTCGGCCGCGAACGCAACGACTGCAAAGACACCAAACTGGAGGTGTCCTTTGGGGAGGATAACGCCGAGGCGATCAAGAAGAAGCTGGACGCGATCGTGCCGCGCGGCAACACGCCTATCACTTACTCGCTGCAGCAGGCCGCCGGCGATTTTCCGGAGGACCGGGCGCGCAACGTGGTGATCCTGATTACCGATGGGCTGGAGTCCTGCGGCGGCGACCCTTGCGCCACCTCGGAGGCGCTGCAGCGGAAACGCATTTTTCTGCGCCCCTTCGTGATCGGCATCGGCATTGAGGCAGAGCAGGAAAAGCAGCTGAACTGCATTGGGCAGTACTTTAATGCCGCCGATATCAAGACCTTTGAAAGGGTGCTGACCGAGATTGTGACGCAGACGCTGAGCAAGACGACCGTGAGCGTGGAACTGCTGGACGAGCAGGAGCGCCCCCGCGAAACAGGCGTTAACCTGACCTTTGTGAACGCCTTGACCGGGGAGGCAGAGTATGACTATGTGCATTACCTGGATGCCGACGGCAAAACAGACGTGCTGGATGTGGATGCCTTGCTGCCTTACCACCTGCTGGTAAACACGGTACCACCCGTAATAGAGCGCGACCTGCGCATAAAGCCGGGCAGGAACAACGTCATCAAGGTGAAGGCGCCGCAGGGGGAACTCTATTTGCGCCAGGACGGCCCGTCGCCTTACCGGCTGCTGAACGCTATTGTGCGGCAGGCGGGTTCAGACAAGACGCTGAACGTGCAGGCCTTCGGCAACCGGCAGAAGTACCTGGCGGGCAAGTATGACCTGGAGCTCCTCACGATGCCGCGCATCATCCTGCGCAACGTGGAGGTAAAGCAGGGGGAGACGAACACTATCACGATCCCGCCGCCAGGCCAGTTGGCCATACCCTCGCAAATGCAGGGCTACGGTAGCGTGTACGAGCTGCACGAGAGCGGCGCCCAGCGCTGGCTTTACAACCTGCCGGAGGACAACAGCAAACTAATCTTGCCCTTGCAGCCGGGCAGGTATAAATTAGTATACAGAATGAAGTCGGCCAAATCGAGTAAGTTCACCTTTGTGCAGGACTTCACGATACGATCCGGAGCGACGACAACAGTAAGGATTTTTAACAGGTAATGGAGCGTGCGGCCTGCGACTTTGGAACAGCAGCCCCTCCTCTAAGCAGAAAAAACATGCAGATGAAAGAGTATTCGTATACAGAGAAAAAAGACACCCGTTCCGGTTTCGGTGATGGCCTGCTGGAACTTGGCCGCCAGAACCCTAATGTTGTGGGCCTGTGCGCCGACCTCATCGGCTCCCTTAAAATGGGCGCCTTCCAGAAAGAGTTTCCGGAGCGTTTCTTCCAGGTGGGCATCGCCGAGGCCAACATGATCGGCCTGGCAGCAGGCATGACCATTGGCGGGAAAATCCCGTTTGCAGGCACGTTCGCCAACTTCGCCACCGGCCGCGTGTACGACCAGATCCGCCAGTCTGTAGCCTACTCAGGTAAAAACGTGAAGATCTGCGCCTCGCACGCGGGCCTTACCCTCGGCGAAGACGGCGCCACGCACCAGATCCTGGAAGATATCGGCATGATGAAAATGCTACCCGGCATGACGGTGATCAACCCATGCGACTATAACCAGACCAAAGCTGCCACCCTGGCCATTGCCGAGCACGACGGGCCGGTGTACCTGCGCTTTGGCCGCCCGGTGGTGCCTATCTTCACCCCTGCCGACCAGAAGTTTGAGATTGGCAAGGCTGTGATGCTGAACGAAGGCACTGATGTCAGTATCTTCGCCACCGGACACTTGGTTTGGAAAGCCATACTTGCCGGGAAGCTCCTGGCAGACAAAGGTATCTCTGCCGAGATTATCAACATCCACACCATCAAACCGCTCGATGCGGAAGCGGTGCTGAAATCGGTGGCCAAAACAGGCTGCGTGGTAACGGCCGAGGAGCACAACCGCATCGGTGGCTTGGGCGACAGCATTGCGCAGGTGTTGGTCACGGGCAAACCGTTGCCACAGGAGTACGTGGCCGTGAACGATACCTTTGGTGAGTCGGGTACCCCGGAGGAACTGATGGAGAAGTATGGCCTGACTGAGAATGACATTGTGGCGGCCGCAGAGCGCGCCATCAGCAGAAAGCAGTAGGTGTTTTTATACCTTCGCAGATAAATTAGGGAGGGAGGTACAGCGGTATCTCCCTCTCTTTTTTGTATACTTGCTGTTTCCTCAGGAAGCTTTCGCCCTCCTGAGCCCGCCGATCCTGTTTACCGATACATTCCGTTGGAAGACAAAGAGCTACTTGAGAAATTCGCCCAGCCTGAGAGCCGCAACATGGCTTTTAACCAGCTGGTGCGCAAGTACCAGGAGAAGGTCTACTGGCATATCCGCAAGATGGTGATAGACCACGACGACGCCGATGACCTGACGCAGGACGTGTTTCTGAAAGTGTGGAAGAACCTGGATAACTTCCGCCAGGACGCACAGCTTTATACCTGGATTTACCGTATTGCCACCAACGAGTGCCTCTCCTTCCTGTCCAGCAAAAAAAGGAAGTTCTTCCTGCCCCTAAACGATGTGACCGCCGAACTGATGGAGAAGGTGGAATCAAGCCCTGAATTGGCTGGCGATGAGGTGCAAAAGAAGCTGCAGAAGGCTATCCTGCGCCTGCCCGAGAAGCAACGCCTCGTCTTCAACATGAAGTACTTCGATGAAATGAAGTATGAGGAGATGTCGGAGATCCTGGGTACCTCCGTGGGCGCCCTGAAGGCATCTTACCACATTGCGGTGAAAAAAATTGAAGAATTTATAAAGCTGGATTAAACTATAGGGAGCAGGCCTTATCTAACAGATAGAGTTGACCATGATGAAGAAAGAATTTAAGCTCAGCGACATACCAAAGCGTAACCCGTACCAGGCGCCGGATGGCTATTTCGATCGCCTGCCGATGCGCGTAATGGAGCGTACTGCCGCACAAGAGCAGGCAGCCTGGCTGCCGCTACCAAAGCTGTGGCAACCGCTGCGCCTGGCGCTGGCACCGCTGGTGCTGCTCTTGCTGGTGTTTGTAGGCGTGTATTACAACAGCGTGCCGGATGCGCAGGAAAGCCAGATCATGAACCTAACCGCAGTGTCAGATGCGGAGATTGTGAACTACCTGAGCACCTACGCCACCATTGAGACCACAGACTTTGCCGAGCTGAACACGCTGCGTGAGCAGGAACTGCCGGCAGAGGTTCTGAACGTAAGCCCCACCGCCGCCGAAGCGGAGTTGGAGTACTACAACCTAAATGACATTGATTACTAAATCACCCATGAAGCGTATTACCTTTTTACTAGTATTTAGCTTTGCCCTGCTGCTTGGCGGCACTGCCGCCACGGCCCAAGATAACCGTTCCGAAAACGTAGAGGCCGCCAAAGTAGCTTTCTTAACAGATAAGATGGAGCTCACGGCAGAGCAGTCGCAAAAGTTCTGGCCGCTGTACAACGAGTACGAGAGCAAGCGCCGCACCCTGATCAGAGGCTACCGGAGCGGCTATCGCCAGGACGTGGATGCCCTGAGTGAGCAGGAGGCAAAAGCCCGCATCGACAACATGTTTGTTACCAAAGAGAAAGAATTGGAACTGGAGAAGGAATATGCCGGCAAATACCTGAAGATCATCTCCAACAAACAACTCATTAAGCTCTATCGCGGTGAGCGGGACTTCACCAAGATGCTCCTGAAACGCCTGGACGATAAAAGGGCGAGCAATTAAAATTGGCTAAAGTTGAGAGTGGAAGGGGCGCTACCGTTAGGAGCGCCTTTTTCTATTCCTGCAAGTACAAAGCCCGGAGCCAGAGGCTTGGCGCCGGGCTTTATACTTTAGTAAACATCCAGCAGAAAGTTCAGGTCTTCGGATGGCTTAAACTCCATAGGCTTCTCGGACTGCAGGAAAACGCGTGCCGGGTGCGGGCCCAGTAGTTTGATAGTATCGCCCTGTACGCGCAGCATGCTGCCCTCGCGCAAGCCTATCACCGGCTGGCGGTTGTGGTGGTGAAACTCGGCAATGCGTGTGTCGCGCGTCTCGCCCATGTGCGTGGAGTTTGGGTCCGGGTCAAGGAAATGCGGGTTTATGTTGAAGGGCACTAGCTGAAGTGCATCAAAGGTCTTTACATGCACGATCGGCATGTCGTTGGTGGTGCCAATGGTTCTGCCGGCTACATTAGTACCGGCGCTCGTGCCCATGTAGGGCATCCCCTGCTGCACCCGTTCGCGCAGCGGCTCCACTAATTTGTTCTGGTACAGCTGGCGTAGCAGCACAAAGGTGTTTCCCCCGCCGATAAACACAGCCTCTGCCTCTTTCACGGCCTTTACCGGGTCATCGAAGGCATGCACCCCATTCACGCTGATGCCCCACTCTTCGAAGGCCTGGTGCGCTTTGGCCGTATAGTCTTTATGCGAGATGCCGCCCGGGCGGGCGTACGGTATAAACAAGATGCTCTTTTTGCCCTCCAGCAGGGCCTTTACCTCCTGTTCGGCATGCTCCAGGTAACCGGTGCCATGCGTGGTAGAGGTGCTGATTAAAAGTAAGTTTCTGCTCATACCCAAAGATAGGGAATTTGAAAGTATGGAGACGAGGGGACTTAGAAATAGGGAGGTTTGGCGAGAAGGGGATCACCTATCAGGGAGTATAGTACAGGGCTTACAATTGTGCCATACTTCACGCATTTGCACATTTCCTCCTCTCTAGATCTCCGGATTCATCTATCCTTCTTCTGGGTTTTCAGCTTCAGCTTGATGGTTTCGAGGTAGGGCTCCAGCTGCCGGTTACTGGTGAGGGCGCGCACGAGGCCGATGCTCTTCAGGTCATAGAGAAACCAAAGCTCCACATAAAAGTCATGAAGCCAGTACAGGTCTATTTTACACCAGCCCTTGATGCGGTGGTGAATGTAGTGGCCCTGGTCTAAGGCCAGCGTTGCCTGCAGGTGGGGCGGCAACTGGTTAAATTCTTCGGCACTCATGGGTAAACGTCTCTGCTACACTATCCAACAATAAGGTTATAAAAAAGGCTGCACATGGCAGCCTTTATTGTTTAACGTAGATTTTCGGATTTTGGTCTAGTTCAGGTGCAGGGTATACAGCTCGAAGCGGGTGGAGGCAAAGCTCCAGTGCGACGGCGACGGGTGTATCTCTACCCCATCCTCATCCATGATGGTAACCGCAAAGCCTTCGCCTTGGTTTAGGGGCTCCGTGAAATGCTTTACCGGGTACACCTTTCCTTCCTGAATCCACTCATCCGGCTCGAAGGCTGGAAACGACGCATCCACGCACTTCGCGTAAACGGCCATATAGCTCGGGGGTACGAATAAATTAACCATGTATTGTAAACTTTCCTCTAATATAAAAAATTCCTGAAAACCAGGAAACGCCGGGCCATATTTTCCGGCTTGTCAGGTATTGGGCACAAAAAGTGTGCCTCCACTTGCCTAAACAGCCATCAGGCCGCAAAGTTATCTAAAAACTAGTAGGGCCTGCCATTTTTGGCAGCTTTACAGGCGGATGTTCCGTAAGTACAGATTCAGGTTCTTACTCAAAACACGTACGCCTATGGAAACAACAGCAGCAGGGAACAAAACCGGAAGACGACACACCTTTACCGCTGCCCCGCGGGTGTGGGGGCTTAAGACCATCTTTGTTAACTTATACTTTGCGGCCAACCCCGATGGCTCGTGGGTGCTGGTAGATACGGGTGTGCCCGGCTCGGCATCCAAAATAAGGGAGGCCGCCGCAGAGATATTCGGCCCCGACAGCAGGCCAAGCGCTATTGTGCTTACCCACGGCCACTTCGACCATGTGGGGGCGGTAAAGGAACTGGCGGAGCATTGGGACATACCTGTTTATGCCCATCCGATGGAGCTCCCGTACCTTACTGGCCAGAGCAGCTACCCGCCACCCGACCCAAGCGTAGGCGGCGGGGCGATGTCTTACATGTCTTTCGCCTATCCTAAGAAACCGATCAACATTAAGAACCACATAGAGTTGCTCCCCAGAGATGGCAGTGTGCCGGGGCTGGAGGGATGGCGTTGGATACACACACCGGGACACACGCCAGGGCATGTCTCCCTGTTCCGGGATGAGGACCGTGTGTTAATTGCAGGCGACGCCTTCGTGACGCGCCATGGTGAGTCGGCCATAGCGGTGATGACCCAAAAGCGCGAGGTGCATGGCCCACCGGCCTATTTCACGCCCGACTGGGGTTCGGCTCACCACTCTGTGGAGGCGTTAAATGACCTGAAGCCGGAAATTGCCGCCACGGGCCATGGTATGCCTATGCAAGGAGAGGAACTGCGCCAGCAGTTGGAGCGCCTGGTGCATGATTTCTGGCTGGTGGCCGTACCGCGGCATGGCCGCTACGTGCATGAGCCAGCGGTGGTGGATGAGTACGGGGTGGTGTCGGTACCGCCGCCGGTGAGCAACCCGGTACCGAAGGTATTGGCAGTGGCTGGCGCAGTGGCACTGGCGGGCGTGGCCTTAGCCGCCTGGAACAAGCGCAGCAACCATAAGAAGGGCCCGAACTACAACAAAAAGTCGCGCCGTGGCTTTGGGCAGCGCCCTTACTCACATAACCGCGTGCTGCGCGACACCCCCACGGCCGTAGACCCTCAACATGACGATCCGACAGAGCACACTAACAACTACCCGTAATCAATGAAAAGGGCCAGGAAATTGCTTCCTGGCCCTTTTCATTGATTATGATTCGCTTAGCTGCTTGGATGGTTTTTTCTTCCCGATCCACTCTTATTGCCGCCGCCATCCTGCTTGTTTACAGTGGCCCAGGCCCGCTTCTCAGCCTCTTTGTGGCTCACACCGCGTTTCTCGTAGCCCTCCTCTATATGCTCGGCTTTGCGTTTTTGCTTATCTGTATAGGCTGATTTATCTCCTCTTGCCATGGTACGTTCTCCTTTTTGTTATAGTGATACATCTGTTCTGTATCCTCCAGCTCAGCCTTTTGTACGGATATTCCCACAGAATGATTAAAGCTTTGCCTCAGCCGGCGGCACACTGAGCTGCCACAGACACAAAGGCTGCTTAGCCCTGGTGGAAGTACAGCCTAAACGTGGAGCCTTTCCCTACTTCGCTTTCCACCTCAATCCTGTCTTCTGAATTCTCCAGGATGCGCTTCACAAGGTATAGCCCAAGGCCGGTACCCTCTACATGCGTGTGCAAACGCCTGAACATCGAGAAAATCTTCTGCCTGTGCTTCTTATCTATCCCCAAGCCGTTGTCAGACACTGATAACACATGCTGCTCTCCCTGCCGCTCAGTGCTGATTCTGATGACGGGGCGGCGATCCGGCGATGCATACTTCACAGCGTTGGAAATGAGGTTGAAAAGTATACTGCGAAGGTTCTTTCTGGAGTAGTGCAGATGGCTGAACCCCGTGAAATCTTTCTCGATCACGGCATTGCAAGAGTAGATCAGACTCTCCAGGCTGCCTTCCACCTCCGCCACCAAGCCCTCCAGCGACACATCCTCCAGCAGTTGCTCCTCATACTGTATCCTGGAGATATCGGTCAGGTCCAATATTATGCTGTTCAGGCGGCTAACGGAACTTTCTATCCTGGCCATCACCTCCTGGTGCTTTTCCGCATCCGGGCCTAGGTCCGCCTTAAGCAGGGCGATTAAGCCCTCCAGGTTGGAGATCGGGGCCTTCAGGTCGTGGGAAGCCGTATACACAAAGTTGTCCAGATCGGTGTTAATCCTGTGGAGCTCCTTGTTTTTGCGCATCAGCTCCTCGTTCTTTCTTTTCTCTGAGACGTCGCGCGTAATCTTGGTAAAACCGATCAGCTTTTTCTCTGCGTTATAGACAGGGGTGATAAGCACGTTGGCCCAGAAGGTGCTGCCGTCCTTGCGTACACGCCAGCCTTCGTCCTCGAAACGCCCATCCTGTATGGCCCTGCTTATCTCGTAGTCGGTATAGTTTCTTTGCCTGGCCTCTTCAGGGTAGAAAACAGAGAAATGCTGCCCTATGATCTCTTCTGCCTTGTACCCCTTTATCTTTTCAGCGCCATGGTTCCAGGAGGCCACCCTACCCTCCGGCGTCAGCATGAAGATGGCGTAGTCTCTCACTCCTTCCGTCATCAGCCTGGCCCGCTCCTCGCTTTCGCGTAGCTCCTCCATAGTCTTGGAAAGCTTGCTCTCCAGCATCTTCCGGTCAGTCAGGTCGCGGGTGATCTTGGAGAAGCCTATCAAATGCTTGTCCACGTTGCTGCGGATAGCCGTGATCACCACATTGGCCCAAAACCTGGAGCCGTCCTTTTTTAAGCGCCACCCCTCCTCCTCAAAGCGGCCGTGCTCGGTGGCGTGCTTGAGTTCCATCTCCGGGTGTCCTATATTATTGGCCTCATCCGGGTAGAAGGTGGAGAAATGCTTGCCGATTATTTCTTCGGGCTTATACCCTTTAATTTTCTCGGCACCGGCGTTCCAGGTTTGGATGTATCCTGTGGGGCTTAATAAAAATATAGCGTAATCATGCACCCCCTGTACGAGCAGCCTGTATAGATCTTTATTTTCTGACAGCAGCTCAGAAGAGTCTTGTAAGATATAATTTTCCGTACCCATTTGAGAAGTTTACCGGCTCTGGTCCGGTAAAGAGTATGTGATGAACAGTTCTACCAAACAGTGGTAATACTAAAACTACCCAGCATTGTTGTAATATAAAAAGCATAAAGAAGTTAACCGGCAAAAAACTTCTTTATGTGCAATTTTAATCTCAATTTAATCCCTTCGAAGCACAACAACAGTAGCCTCTGTATAGAGTCTTATCGCTGGTTCATGCAGGGGCTGATCTTCTGCCGCTGCCTATCGCCCTATCTTCTGTAGTTATTTCCGTACCTTTGCCACATGATTTCGATGAGGCAATTATTTCTGCAGAACGTGGCGCAGACATCAGACTTCCCCCTGATGATTGAGGTGGAGAAGGCAGAGGGCGTCTACATGTATGGCACGCAAGGGGAGCGCTACCTCGACCTGATCTCGGGCATAGGCGTAAGCAACGTGGGCCATCGGCACCCGCGCGTGCTGAAGGCCATACAGGAGCAGCTGGATAAGTACCTGCACCTGATGGTATACGGCGAGTTCGTACAGGCGCCGCAGGCACTGTTGGCGCAGGCCATCACGGCCACCCTCCCGGACCGGCTGAATAACGTGTATTTCCTGAACTCCGGAACAGAGGCTGTGGAGGGCGCCCTGAAACTGGCCAAGCGGTACACGGGGCGCACCGAGCTTATTTCCTGCCGCAACGCCTACCACGGCTCCACCCAAGGGGCTTTGTCGGTAAACGGCAGTGAGGGCTTTAAGAATGCTTTCCGCCCGCTGCTTCCCGACGTGCGGCACATAAGCTACAACCACCTGCCCGACCTGCAGGACATCACGAGCCGCACCGCCGCCGTTATTGTGGAGACGGTACAGGGTGAGGCAGGCGTGCGCGTGGCAAAAGACAGTTACCTGCAGCTCCTGCGCCAGCGCTGCACCGATGTGGGGGCCCTGCTGATACTGGACGAGATACAGTGCGGGTTTGGCCGCACCGGCACCTTCTGGGCATTCGAGCAGTTTGGCATTGAGCCAGATATACTTCTATGCGCCAAAGGCATGGGCGGCGGCATGCCGATCGGGGCCTTTATCGCCCCTCAGGAAGTGATGGGTGCCTTCAAAACGGATCCTATCCTTGGCCACTGCACCACGTTTGGCGGCCACCCTGTCAGTTGCGCCGCCTCGCTGGCCACCCTGCAAACCATACTAGACGAAAACCTGCTGGAAGGTGTAGCGCAGAAAGCAGCATTGTTCAAAGAGCTGCTCGTGCACCCGCGCATCAAGGAGATACGAAACTGCGGCCTGATGATGGCCGCCGAGTTCGAAAGTTTTGAGGTGCTGAAGGCCGTGATTGACCGCGCCATCCTGAATGGGGTGCTTACCGATTGGTTCCTGTTCTGCGACAACTCCATGCGTATTGCACCGCCGTTGGTTATCTCAGAGGAGGAGATCCGTGAGGCTTGCGCCGTGATCCTCAAATCCATAGACGAGGCGCCAGCAGGCCACTAGCCACACAGTTCATACTTTATCAGTTCGTACTTTGTAGTATACAGGAGACGCAGCCCTACTGCGTCTCCTTTTTATTTTGCGGCCAGTCCACCTTCTTGTATGTAAAGCAGTTTGCCGGCAAAAGCGCCGCTTGCTCTCCAAAATACCATCCGCTACAACAGCAACCGCAGCCCAGATTGCACGTAAAAACCGGGGCTATGCTTTGCTCCTGAGGTATAGGCACATCAATCAGACCTTTATGGAAATAGCCCTTGTGCTGACACTGCTGGTGATTGCAGTGGTGCTTTTCGCCACTGAGAAGTTCTCGATCGAGATCGTGACGCTGCTCATGCTCATCATATTAGCGAGCACCCGCATTATCACGGCCGAAGAGGCCTTTGCGGGCTTTAGCAGCGACTTTATCATTATCATTGCCTCTATCTTCATCCTCAGTGCCGCCCTGCAGGAGACGGGCATACTTGATTTTGCCGTGGTGCGGCTGGCGCGGCTGGCGCAACAGAGCACCAGTCTGATGCTGCTCATCGTAATGGTGGTAACAGGGTTTGTATCCGCCTTCATGAACAACACCACCGTGACAGCCATGTTCGTAACACCGCTGGTGGGCCTCTCCAGGCGCATACAGACCAGTGCCTCCAAGCTGTTGATGCCGCTGGCTTTTGCCGCTATTCTGGGCGGCACCTGCACCCTTATCGGCACTTCTACCAACGTGGCTGTGAGCGGCTACATCGCCAAGGCAGGGCTCCCCCCCATCGGCCTCTTCGAGATTACAGGGATCGGCATTGCGATCTTCATCATAGGGATAATCTACATGCTTACCATAGGCCAACGCATGCTGCCCAACTACGAAGACCAGCAACTGACCGAGGAGTACAAGCTGCAGAGATACCTGACGGAGATCGTGGTGCGGCCGGGGTCGCCGCTGGTGGGGCAACTGGTGTTTGCCTCCGACCTTACCTCGCTTAACTTCCGAATTCTCAACATCATCCGTGGCAAGGATAACTTTTTACCGGACTTCCGCACCCGCATAGAGGAAGGCGACGTGCTGCTGGTAGAAGGAGACCTGGATAACCTGATAAAGGTGAAGGAAACCAAAGGCATCGACATCATGGCCGACGTCATCCTGGAAAAAGACCTGGTGACGGACAACATCCGGCTGGCCGAACTGCTGGTGGTGCGGCAGTCCAACCTGATCGGTCGCACGGTGAAGGAGATTAACTTCCTGCAGCGCTACGGGCTGGTGGTGCTGGCCATCTCGCGCCACGGCGAAACGGTGCGCACCAAGATCGGCCGCACACAGTTGCAGCTCGGGGACCTGCTGCTGGTGCAGGGGTCCCCTGAGCGGCTCGAGCAGCTCCGGAACTCGAGTAACATGGCGCTGCTCGGCGAGTTTGAGCCCTTGCTCTTTAAGAAGCGCAAGGGCATTATTGCGATTTCCTGCTTTCTGGTGGCCATACTGCTTGGCACACTGCAGGTGCTGCCCCTTTCCATTGCCTTTCTGTTTGCCGCCATCTGCACCATCCTTTTCCGCTGCATCAGCTCCGAAAAGGCCTATGCCGCCATAGACTTTAAGTTGCTTATACTGATAGGCGGCATGACGGCCTTTGGCACAGCCATGGAAAATTCTGGTGCAGCCGGGTTTCTGGCCGATGGCATTGTAGAGCTGTTAGGCCCTTGGGGTAAAATGGCGGTGCTGGCAGGCTTCGTGCTGCTAACCGTGTTGCTTACCCAACCCATGTCTAACGCGGCTGCGGCCCTTGTGGTAGTGCCGGTGGCCTTAAGAACAGCCGAGGCCCTGGGCTCAGACCCCAGGGCGTTTGCCATTGCCATCATGCTGTCTGCCTCTGTGTCGCTGGTAACCCCGTTCGAGCCTGCCTGTGTCCTTGTCTACAGCCCCGGCAAATACCGTTTCATGGACTTCATCAAGGTGGGGTCACCGCTTACGCTGCTGCTCATCCTCGTAATCCTGTTCATGACACCGTTGTTCTGGCCACTGTAACTGCCTGCCGGCAAAGCCAGTACAGTAAACTAAAGAACGAACCACGATGAGACACACTTTATACTTGCTTATCCTCTGCCTGCTTGCCTGCTCCCCCGAAAACGAGGAGGTGCAAGACGAGCACGTGCAGGTGGCTCCTCCTCAAGAGGCACTCGATTCGATTGCCAACACGGCAAAGGACGCCGTGAAGACAGATGAGAATAACATATCCCCCACTTTTCCGCTGCCACCCGCCTTGTTGCAGCAACTGGCCGATAAGTACCCGCAGTGGCAGTACCCCGAGCTGATGGCCGATGCCGTACAGCAAGCGGTAGAACATACCGAAAGCCCTGCCATTACGCGCGGGGATTTTACAGGCGACAACTTACAGGACATAGCGCTGCAGCTGCAGAAGGGAGATAAGGTTATGATGGTGGCTGCCGTCCAGCAACAGGATGGGAACTATCAGTTGTACGAGTTGATGCAGGACATCATGTTTAACGAGCGGGGCAAGCTTAAAAGCCTATACTACCTTTACCGCATACGCCAGGGCGAGGAAGTGGAGAACCCTAACAACGCGAACAAGTTAGAACTCCCGCACGATGCCATAGCCGTGGGCGTTGGCAAGGAGACCACGATGTTTATGTACCAGGATGGCCGCTTTGAGCGTATTGCGTTGGGGGAGGAACATTAGGCTAGAACTTCCTTTTACTTCGCGGTGCGGCTGCCTGTTTGGCGAAGACGCGGCACATCAAGCACCTGAAAGGTATACCTGCTAGTCTTACTTTATACCGTTCGCTTTAAAGCCCGGGACACAATGCCCTTCTTTTTACCAGATGGATCTGAAATGGAAAAGCGTGTAGGCCACTGCAACAGCCAGCACCACACCCCCGCTCACGACATAGGTACTTAATCGCATCACCAGCCTCCGGTCCACCTTAGACAGGGAGTAGATCTGCTGACGGGTATAGTACAGGAACACCAGCATAGCCAGTAGAAAGCTGCAGAACCAAAACGTACTGAACCGCAGCAGGAACACCAGCGGGTCGTAATTGCCAGACAGGTAGAAGGCCGCCACGGCCATTAGCAGGCTGCCGTACAAGGATAAGATCAGAAATAGGAAAGAATACGGGTTTTGCCTCATTCGGCTTAAAAGCACTTTAGGGTTATACTTATACTTCTTGTATACGTGCCCAGGGCAGGTCAATACCGCCTACAGTATAAAGTATAAATATGACTTTATCAGTAATTTAAGAAGGCTTGGGTGTCGCGCTTAATGTTTTCGCGGGTAAGGCCGTCCTTTACCCCCATCGTGATCTTACGCACCAGTACCCCCACAATGGATTTCTTAAAGCCCAGTTTTGCCGCCATGTTGATACAGAAGTCCATCTCGCTCTCGTCCACGATGCCGTCGGCTAGCATCATCTCCACCAGGTCGTAGATCTGGTCGAAGCGCTCGGAGTCGTTGGTAGGCAAGGGGGGCGCCTTCCGCTCCACCTCCGTGAGCAGGTGGCGCACTTCGTCAGGCTTTATGCCATGCCGCTGCCCAATGGCGATGATGAATTTCATCTCCGTAGGATCCAAGTGGCCATCTACTTTTGCCAATGCCCCAAGGTTTGCAATGTGGCTTTTTAATCTTTTTGTTTCTTCGCTCTCAAAAAAACCGAACATACGTTGCCTCTGTAGGTTAAATTACTTTAATTGGGCTCCAATTTATGCTGACACGGCCCCAAGTGCCAAAAGTCCGGGACCGACCTGCTACTTAAATATCATGCCTGCAGGCATCGCCACACGGCAAGCGAACCGTGTGCCGATATAACATACGCTTTTCTCTATTTAAAAGTCTGATTATATTGGCAGTTTTTACGCAGGCCTCCTATTCGTAACGAGCAGGATGGGTGTCTCGCATAAATTAACCTATTGTTAATTTTCGATTTCGGAGATTTGAATATCAGTACCACAACTAACAGACACAACAACACCATGAAGAGAATAGGAGTTTTTACTTCGGGCGGCGACGCGCCAGGCATGAACGCATGTATCAGGGCAATTGTGAGGGCGGCCGTTTATCATGGGGTAGAGATATACGGCATCCACCGGGGCTTCAAAGGCATGATCAAGGGTGAGATCTACAAGATGGACTCCCACTCGGTAAGCAACATCATCCAGAAAGGCGGCACCCTGCTGCGCTCTGCGCGCAGCAAGGAGTTCCTGACGCCGGAGGGCCGCAAGCAGGCCTACGACCAGCTGATGAAGCACGGCATCGAAGGGCTTGTGTGCATCGGCGGGGACGGCACCTTTACCGGCGCCAACATCTTTTATGAGGAGTTTGGCATTCCAACCGTTGGCGCGCCCGGCACCATCGACAACGACCTGTACGGCACCGATTATACTATCGGCTACGACACCGCCGTGAACACCGCCCTCGACGCGATCGATAAAATCCGGGACACGGCCGACAGCCACGACCGCGTGTTCTTTATTGAGGTGATGGGCCGTGACTCCGGCTACATTGCCATTCCTTGTGCCATAGGCGGCGGGGCCGAGATCGTGATGATTCCGGAAGCCGAGACAAGTATAGAGCAGGTGGTGGATACCCTACGAACAGGCTGGAACCGCTCCAAAACATCGTTTATCGTTATCGTGGCAGAAGGCGATGAAGCCGGTAACGCGAACGTGGTAGCGCAAAGGGTGCAGGAGGAGCTGCCGCACATGGATGCCCGCGTAACCATACTTGGCCACGTGCAGCGTGGGGGTGCTCCCACCGCCGCCGACCGTATGCTGGCCAGCCAGTTGGGCATCGCCTGCGTGGAGGGTCTGCTAGAAGGGCGCAAGTGTGAGATGGCCGGTATCATCAACGGTGAGCTGGTATACACGCCGTTCATCGAGACGATAACCAAAGACAAGCTCATCAACCCGCACTACCTTAAAATG
The DNA here is from genome assembly GCF_029360645.1 of Pontibacter litorisediminis. GTDB lineage: Bacteria > Bacteroidota > Bacteroidia > Cytophagales > Hymenobacteraceae > Pontibacter > Pontibacter litorisediminis. The sequence continues at coordinate 1,404,516 of NZ_JARDUA010000001.1, forward strand.
GTGAACGTACTTTCCGTGTAGGCACAAAAGCCTACGTGCAAATACCCCGGGCAGGCCTAAAGCGCTGCCCGGGGTATTTTTTTGTGCCTTCGGCTGCCCCCTACTCTTCCCTCTCCTTCGGATAATGCAACTGCATACGTCTTCCCATCTCCTGCAAAAAAGCCTTTTAGCCTGTTCTGTTCAAAGAAAAAGACAGCATACATACCAAAAACCCTATCCCGCAGCATGTTTTTCCGTAAAAGCAGAACACAAACTTAAAAAGAGAGACACATCGCATCTGCCAAACATATAGCTAAAGTCGCCCTGAAGGTCATTCTCTGGCCGCTTGCCATCATTGTAGGCTTGCTCCTTCTCATTGTTATTGCCCTGCAGTTTCAGGGGGTGCAGAACTACCTGGCCCGGCAGGGGGAGAACTACCTGCAGAAAACCTTTGGCACCGAGGTGAGCATCGGAGGCTTTACCACCGATTGGCGCAATGCGCTGGTACTGAAGGACGTTTACCTGGAGGACCAGCAGCAGGACACGCTGTGGTACTCTGAGCGGCTGGGCGTCGACATGGCCATTCTTTCGCTGCTGAAGGGCGAGGTGAACATCAGCAAGGTAGACCTTGACAACGCCACTCTGAAACTGCACATCCGCGAAGACAGCACCACCAACTTCGATTTTATCACGGAGGCCTTCGCCACCGACACCACCACCGCCCAGCCTGCCGACACCAGCGCCTCGGCCATGCAGATTACCTTGGGCACCGTGAACCTGGATAACGTGTATGTGGTGTTCCGGGATGACGCCGGCGGCAATTACATCCGTACCCGCGTGGGCGAGCTCACCACCACCATGGATGAGCTGAACCTGGAGGAGCAGCGGTACCTGGTGGATGAGGTGCGGCTGGCCAACACCTGGGTGGCCTATGAGCAAACCAAGCTTCCCCCTCCCGACACCTCCGCCTACGAACCGCTGGAGATGGACTTCGGCCTGAACCGCTTGGCCTTGGAGAACATTCGCCTCAGCTACCTAAGCCGCCCGGCAGAGCAGCGCATCGAGCTGGCGCTTGGAGAGTCCGAAGTGGTATCAGACAACATAGACCTGCAGAATGCCCGTGTGGAGCTGAAAAGCTTTGCCCTGCGCAACACAGACCTGAAGTATGTGCAGGAAAAGTATAAACCTGCCGACTCGCTGGCCGTGAACCCGGAGCGCACAGTGAAGGAGCTGGACGAGTCGGTGGAGCAGGCGCAGGGGCAGCCGGTAAACTGGGTGGTAACCCTGGGCGACCTGGACGTCTCGGACCTGGATGTGGCCTTTGATAACGTCAATGCTCCGCGGCAACCGAGCGGCATGGATTACGACCACCTGAAGTTCACCGACATTCTTATGGATGCGCAGGACATTAGCTACAGCCTGAGCCGCACGGAGGCCACCCTGAACCAACTGACACTGCAGGAGCAGAGCGGCTTTGCGCTGCAAAACTTTGAGGCCGATATCATCTTCGACTCCACACACACCAGCCTTACGGACCTCGATCTGAAAACCGGCCACAGCCATCTGCAGAACAAGCTAGCCATGTCTTATCCTTCCCTGGAGGCCATGGCCGAAAACCCGGAGCAGATTGCCCTGGATGTGGATATCCGCAACAGCTATATTGGCATGCAGGATGTCCTGTACTTTATGCCGGATTTAGCCGAAAATCCATCTTTCAGAAGTATAGCCAACGCTAACATCAAGGTAACGGCACGGGCGGAGGGGCCTATGGAAAACCTGCGCGTGCAGACCCTGCAACTGGCAGGCCTGCGCGATACCCGGGTAGATGTGAGCGGCACCGTGCGCAATGCCATGGATCCGGACAATTTATACTTAGACCTGGACATAGACCGCTTCGCCACCACCCGCACCGATGTGCAGGCACTGGTGCCAGCAGGTACCATTCCACCTGATTTCCGGCTGCCGTCCCAGATGAGCATGACCGGCAACTATACCGGCACACTCACCAACTTCGACGCCAACACTGACCTGCGCACCTCCTTTGGCAACGTGGTGGCCAACGTGGATATGGGGGCTAACGAGACTTTTACAGCCACCGTGCGCAGCGGCGGCTTCGACCTGAGCCAGCTTATGGCCGATAGCCTGGGCCTCGGTAAGGTAGCCCTTGTGGCTGAGGCACGTGGCACCGGCCTCACACCCGAGACCATGCGCGCTAAGGTCAAGGCTGATGTTCAGCTCTTCGACTACAGCAACTACAGCTATAAGGATATTGACCTGGTAGCCACTATTGACCAAAACCTCTACACGGTACAGGCCAAAGCCAATGACCAGAACCTGGCCTTCGACCTGAACGGAACGTTTAACCTGCGTAATGCCGAAAAGCAAGCCTATACTTTCAACCTGGACCTGGACCAGGCCAACCTGCACTCGCTGAACCTGTACCCGGAGCCGCTGGCCGTACGGGGGCAACTGCAGGGCGACTTTACCGGGGCCGATGCCAGCACCCTGAGCGGGGAGCTGGAGGGGCAGGCGCTCAGGGTAGAATACAATGGCAACACCTATCCTATAGACACCTTGGCACTGGCACTGCTGCAAACCGGTGAGGCCGCCGAAATAACGGTGCAGTCTGACGTGGTGGATGCGGACATGCAGTTTCAGAACACCCTGGCGACTTTGCCGACAGCCCTGCTGAAGCACTTTTCGAACTATGTGGACCTGCAGCCCGACCCGCCCTACCCTGCTAACCTGAACCTGGGCGACTTCACTGCCACCATCGACCTGAAGAAAACCGGTATCATCACCTCCTTTGTGCCTGGGCTGGAGCAACTGCAACTGGCCACGCCTATCACGGCCAGTTACAACGGCGATAACCAGCAGTTGGAGCTGGATGGCCGCATCAGCCGCATTGTGTATACCGATTATGTGCTGCAGAACCTAGACCTTTCGGTGCGTGGCGACAGGGAGCAACTGGCCTACGAGCTTAACCTGCAGCGGCTGCTCTCCCCTTCCCTCACCATGGACAACATCAGCCTGGACGGGGCCGCCCGTGACAACGAGTTAGCCGTACGCCTTGCCGTTGCCGGCGATAGCCTGCAGCAAGAGAACGAGCGTTTTGTGGTGGGCGGCGTGCTGAACAGCCTGGGCCGCGGCTACCGCTTCTCCTTCAACCCCGACCAGCTGGTGATAAACGGGGATGATTGGGACGTGCCGCAGGATAACTACCTGCAGTTCGATACCAACCTGCTCTATGCAAACAACATCCGGCTGCAGCACAACAACCAGGCGATACTGCTAAACAGTACCGGACCGGTAGCGCCTAACGCACCGCTGGAGGCCAGGTTCGAGAACGTGGACATTGCCTACATCATGAGCACCTTTCAGGCGCCGGAGGACAGCCTGATCGCCGGCACGATCAATGGCACCGCCACCGTCCGCAACATCATGGGCGATAACCTGGCCTTCACCTCCGACCTCACCGTTACAGACTTCGCCTACGAGGGGGTGCCGGTTGGCGACCTGGCCCTAAACGCCAGAAGCGGTGCCAACAACCGCTACGACATCAACGCAAACCTTACCGGCAACAACAACCAGGTAACGATCGATGGCTATATGCAACCGCAGGCCGAGGCCACGCTCCTGAACTTGACCGCAAGTATAGACCGGCTCAACATGCACTCGCTGGAAGGTTTTATGGCAGGTATGGTAGATCAGCTGGATGGCAGGGCCACCGGCGACCTGCGCATTGGCGGCACCCTGGCACAACCCGACATAAGGGGGCAGCTGAACTTCAACCGGGCACAGTTTAACCTCGTGATGCTGGGTTCCCTGTTCACGCTGCAGAACGAGCAATTGGTGTTTGATGAGCAGGGAATCCGTTTTGACGACTTTACCATCACCGACTCGTTGGGCAACAACTTAGAGGTAAACGGTAGCATGCTCACGCAGACCTACACCGACTTTGAGTTTGCGCTGGATGTGGCAACCCCACGCTTCCTGGCCCTTAACTCCACTGCCCAGGACAACAGCCTTTTCTACGGCACCGTGTATGTGGGAGCGGATGCCACCATTACCGGCAGCATGATGCAGCCTGTTATCAAGGTAAATGCCCGTGTGCTGGATGGCTCTGACTTCACCACAGTGATACCCGCCGACCAAGTAGGGGCCGCCGAGCGCGAGGGCATCGTGGAATTTGTGAACCTGAACCCCGAGATGACCCGCATCCTGCGCGAGCAGCAGAGCGATACCACCGAGATAACGGGCTTTGTAGGAGCTGATGTAGAAGCGCAGCTTACCGTGACCGATGCCACCCAGATCACCATCATCATTGACCCCACAACAGGTGATAACCTGACGGTGCGCGGTTCCGCTGACCCGCTCTTCATTGGCATGCGTCCAAGCGGAGAGATTAACATGTCTGGCCGGTACACGGTTACGGAAGGGCGGTATAGCATGGACTTCTACGACCTGGCCTCCCGTGAGCTGGATATTGCCGAGGGTAGTTACATTAACTGGACCGGCGATCCACTGCAGGCCAATATGGACATCACCGCCATTTACAACGTAGAAACGGCACCCCAAGAGCTGGTGGCAACCCAAGCTGCCTCTTATGAAGACCCTGCGCTTAGAAACCAGGTGCCTTTCGAGGTGCTGGTATTTGTGCGGGGCGAGCTGCTGACGCCTGAAATCAGTTTTGACATACGGCTGCCTGAGGAAGAGCGGGGCAGCGTTCCGGGAATCGTGCAAACAAGCCTCGGAAACCTGCGCCAGGATGAGTCAGAGCTGAACAAGCAAGTGTTCTCGCTGCTCGTGCTGAACCGCTTTATGGCGCCTGATCCACTTACCAGCTCCGGGGGCGGTGGCTTTGAGTCTACAGCACGCAACAGCCTGGGCCAGGTCATGACAGACCAGCTGAACCAGCTCACCAACCGCTACGCAGGTGGCCTGGGTCTGGAGCTTGGCGTGGACTCTTACCAGGACTATTCCTCCGGCTCCGCCGAGGGCCGCACCGACCTGAACGTGGCCATGCGCCAGCAGTTCCTCAACGACAGGCTCACCGTAAGGGTAGGTACCGACATTGGCTTGGAGGGCGGCAGCCAGACGAACCAGACCATGAGCGGCTTCGGCGGCGACATCTCCGTAGAGTACTCCCTGACCGAGGATGGCAGGCTGCGGGTGCGGGGCTTCCAGCGCAACCAGTACGAAGGCGTGATAGAGGGCGGCGATGTGCGGGCCACGGGTCTGGCGCTGATCTTTGTGCGCGAGTACAACAACTTCTCTGACCTGTTCCGTGACCTGGAGAGCCGCCGCAGAAGAGATGAGGAGCGCCGGTTGGAGGCAGCAAAGAAAATAAGGCAGGAGGAGAAAGAGTTAGAGGCAGAACTTAAAGAAAAAGGTACAAACTAAAACTATGCTCAAAAACTACCCCCGGACCAGGCCAATCAAGGCCTGCACACTCATGCTGTTGCTATGCTGGCTCCTGCTGGCAGGCTGCAGTGTAACCAAAACGGTGCCTGAGGGTGATGCCCTATTCACCGGCTTTAGCGTGAAGGTGAACGGGGAAAAAGACAGCAGCAACCGCAGCGCTGCGCTGGAAACGGAGCTTAGTGCCGCCGTACGCCCTGAGCCGAACGCCTCTATACTTGGGCTGCGCCCAAAGTTGGCTATTTACAACGCCTTCTATACCGAGAAGGAAAAAGGTCTGAAGCATTGGGTTATGACCAAACTGGGAGAGCCGCCGGTGCTCATCTCGCAGGTAGACACCGGCAGCGTGAGCCAGGTAATGAGCAACCGCCTGCACAACCGGGGCTACTTCAACAACCAGGTGGGCAGCACTACGGAGGTAGACACAGCACAAAAGAAGGCCACCATTAGCTGGACAGCCCGCGTGGGGGAACCGTACCGCTTGCGCAATATCAAGTATACCTTAAATGACTCACTGGCCGTGCACCAGGCTATTGAGCAGACAAAGCCAGAATCGCTCCTAAAGCCAGGGGAGCCATATGATCTGGGTATCATGACTGATGAGCGCATCCGGATAGACGGCGTGCTCAAGAACAAGGGGTTTTACTACTTCAGCCCTGAACTGCTCATTTTTAGTGTGGACACCACCGTTGGCAACCGGCAGGCCGACGTGCTGATGCGCGTGAAAGAGGCTGCCTCCTCGCAGGCACTGCAGCCTTACGCGCTGGATGACATCTTCATCTTCGCCAACTACTCGCTCGGCGACAGCCTTGCCGTGCGGGACACCATCGATTTCCAAGGCTACCACTACATCCCGAACGAGGAATACCTAAAGGCGCGCCACCTGCTAGACGGGGTTTTTCTGGAGCAGGATAGCCTTTATACCCGCGAAGACCACCTGCTCACCATTAAGCGCCTGTCGGGTTTGGCGGCCTACAAATTCGTAAACATCGATTACGAACGCGACACGGTGAACACCGATAAGTTGGATGCCTTTGTGTACCTGACGCCGGCCCTTAAGAAATCGCTGCGGGCGGAGGCGCAGATGGTGACCAAGTCGAACAACTTTGCCGGACCGGGGCTCAAAGTGTCGTTCCGGAACCGAAATACTTTCAGGGGTTCTGAGGTTTTGAACGTGGAGTTTACCGGCAGCTTCGAATCGCAGGTGGGGGGCCGTGGTACGGGAGAGGCGCCGGAAGGCGTGAACCCGCCAGCGAAAAGCAGCATTCCCTCCTATGAGCTGGGGGTGCAGACGTCTCTGGCCATTCCCCGCATCGTGTCGCCGTTTAACCTGCGCAACCTGCGCACGGAATTCGTACCGCAAACCCGCATTGGCCTTGGCTTTAATTTTCTGAGCCGCTCTGGCTATTATCAACTGAATTCCTACAATGCCACCTACAGCTATGCCTGGCGCCCTAAGGAAACCCTCACGTTCGACGCCACCCCGATCAACCTGCAGTATGTGCGCCTGACCAACTCCACCGAGGCTTTTGATACACTGTTAGCCAGGAACCAGTACCTGCAGAGCAGCTTTGAGAATCAATTCATCATCGGCGGAATTTACCAGATGACCTATAGCACCCAGATGTATAAAGACCGCACCAGCAACGTTTTTGACCGGGTGACGCTGGACATGTCGGGCAACGTGGTGAGTGGCTTTCAGTCGCTAACGGGCAAGCCCAAGCCTACCCAGGAAGAGCCGCGCGTACTGTATAAGGACCGTTACGCCCAGTATGTGATGCTGGACAACGACTTCCGGCACTACCTGAACCTGGGGAAAGAGAGCCAACTGGTATGGCGACTGGCCACCGGCGTGGGTTATTCCTATGGCAACTCCAGAACCATGCCTTATGTAAAGCAGTTCTCGGTGGGCGGGCCAAACAGCGTGCGGGCTTTCCGGGCGCGCAGCGTCGGGCCGGGCACCTACGACGTTCCGGATTCCGTTGCCTTTTCCTTCTTTGACCAGGTGGGTGATATCAGGCTGGAGACAAACCTGGAGTACCGCTTCCCGATCGTCGGCTTCTTCAAGGGCGCTGTTTTTGCCGATGCCGGTAACATCTGGAACCTGCGTGAGACGGAAAAAGAGGGAGCCAAGTTTGAAGCAAAGGACTTCCTGAGCGAACTGGCCCTGGGTACGGGCGTGGGCCTGCGGGTGGATATCGAGTTCTTTGTGATACGGTTGGATCTGGGTATACCGGTGCGGGTGCCCTACTTACCCAAAGGCGATCGCCTGGTGCTGGACGAGTTTAACGGTAGCTTCAGCGGCGACTACGGCATGGTGCTCAACATCGCCATTGGCTATCCGTTCTAATTTGGAATGGGTGGTTGGGTGAATGAGCGGATGCGTGAATAGGTGATTTTTCCGTGTCATCCTGGAAGGATCTTGTTGGCGAGGTTCGACGGCCTTTGCAAGCCGCTACTAAAATTTTACAAGTGACAGAACTGGGAGTAAATAAACATTCACTCACCCACTCATTCGCTCATTGATAAAGGCAACAACCTCCTCCCAATGCTGCGGGTGAAACCAGGCATACTCCTCCGGGTTTTTGTTGAACCAGGTAAGCTGGCGCTTGGCGTAGCGGCGGCTGTTTCGTTTTAGCAGGCGCACGGCTTCCTCCCAGTCATACTTGCCCTCCAGGTAGTCGAAAATCTCTTTGTAGCCAACTGTTTGCAGCGCGTTGTGCTGGCGGTGTGGGTACAGGCGCTTGGCCTCCTCCAGTAGCCCCTGCTCCAGCATCTGGTCCATGCGCCGGTCTATGCGGCTGTAGAGTTCGGCACGATCGCGGTTCAGGGCTATTTTGATGCTGTTGAAGGGCCGCTCCTGCTTTTCACTTTTTCTGAAGGAGGAGTAGGGTTTTCCGCTGCTCAGGCACACCTCCAGTGCCCGCACTACCCGCTGCACGTTCGCCTGGTCGACCTGGGCAAAGTATACAGGGTCCAGCAGCTGCAGCTGATCCAGTAAAGGTTGTAGCCCTTCCTGCTCATACTTCTCCGTCAGTTGTGCGCGTACCTGTGGATCCACCTCCGGCATTTCATCCATGCCCTCCAGTACGGCACGCACATACAACCCGGAGCCACCGGTCATAATCACAACATCATGCTGCCGGAACAGCTGCTCCAGCAGCACCAGCACATCCTGCTCAAAAGCGCCGGCACTGTAGTCTTCCTCTATGCTATGCGAGTCCACGAAGTGGTGCTTTACCCCCTGCTGCTCTTCTGCTGTGGGCTTGGCCGTGCCGATGCTCATCTCAGTAAAGAACTGCCGGGAGTCAGCGGAGATGATCTCGGTTTTATACTGCTTAGCCAGCCGCACGCACAAATCTGTTTTGCCCACCGCCGTTGGGCCCACCACCACTACCAGGTGCTTCTGTCTTCTTTCCATGCCTTTTCCGGTTGATAGCTGCAAAATCTGATGCAAAAAACTGTCTGCCACACTGCCTGCAAAGGCACAAACCACAGCACCGTTTTGTTGTACCCTATAAGAGCGATAGTCTGCTCTTTATTTTTTTGCTAAATTATCGCTTTATTTATGAAATTAGTATAGGCTTTGCGCTTGCCTCTGTGCATTTGCTTGCTGTTATACTTATAGACACTAACTATGCCTTATACTTCAACCCGGCAGCCTGACGAGAAAATCATACAATCAGCCTCTAACCTGCTGCAGGTGCTGGTGCAACTGGCCAAACCAACCCATGGCGTGGTGGTGGCCCTGCCAAGCGGACAGGTGCTGGCGGCCAATGCACAAACGAGCAACTACCGGCCTAGCGGCTCCGACCTCAGCACTAGCCGCGACCTCCGAGGCCTTTTCGGCATCACGCAGGAGCAGTTTGGCCTGCTGATGGAAGCGCTGCAGAAGCAACGCAAGTTTACAGGCTCTGTGGATACAGACGATGAGAGCTGCAACCCCTTTACGTATAGCTGCCGCATGGTGCATTTCCAGGGCAGCACATTTGTGTGCGTGGAGCTGGCCAACATGGGGCAGGCCACGGCCTTGCTGCCTTACGACGGCGACAGCTACCATGATGTGTTTGAGGAAAACTCTGAGCCCATGTTCCTGCTCGACTGCGAGGGCCACTTCATAGACATCAACCAGGCGGCGCTGCAGCTGGTGGGGCTGACCAAGGAAAACCTTACGGGCAAGTCGATCTTTCGGGCTTTTAGGTTAAACCTGTTTGAGCGCGTTGCGCTAAGGGGCCAGCTACAGAAGGCGCTGGAGGAAGGAAAGCAGAAATTTGAATGGTGGCTGCACCAGGGCAACCAAGACCTGCTGCCTGTGGAGATTACCCTGCAGCCAGGAAAGTTCAAAGCCCAGGATATACTCTATGGCACTGTTAAGAACCTGAACGAGGTGATCGAGACTGAGCAGGACGTGCGTTTCCGCAACCATCAGTTGGAGTTTGTGAACCAGCTGATCACCAACCTCTCCTCCTCCGACAGCCCCTATGACATTCTCCACAACACCCTGGATGAGCTCCTGGAGAAAAGCGATGTGGAAGGCGGATGCGTTTATACTTTCAACTCCTTTTTCCCGGACCAGGCAAGGCTCTCCTACTCAGCGGGAGAGGTACCCTCCCCTGCCCTCCCTGACGAGCTGCAGCTATCCCCTGAGCAGCTGCAGCAGCTGATGGGCGACAACCGGCGCCACGCGGTGGTGCATCTGCAGGAGCACCTGCAGAAGAGCCTCCGCCGCACCCTTACGTTGGTGCCGATCGCCACCGATAAGAAGGTGCTGGCCCTGATCCTGATCTGGCCTAATAACGAGCCCCGCATGACGCAGTCCTTTGTGTCGTTGCTGGATTTTATTGGCTCTGCCATTGGCAACTATATAGACCGCCACCGGCTGCAGCAGCAGCTCATCAACACCGAAGACAAGTATAAACTGCTCTTCGAGGCCTCATACGATGCCATACTCCTGTTTAAGGACGGGGTGGTGTTTGAGTGTAATGACAAGGCTTTGGAGTTTTTCCGCTGCACCCGCGAAGACCTGATTGGCAAGTCGCCCATTGACTACTCACCGGAGTTCCAGCCGGACGGGGAGCGCTCTGTGGAAAAGACCGCCCGCATTATGCGCGAGGTGCTGGAGACAGGCCGCTCCGTCACCTTTGAGTGGAAAAACCGCCGGAAGGATGGCACCTTGTTTGACGCGGAGCTTACGGTAAACCGCCTTCTCCTGGACGGCGAGGCTTATATCCAGGTGTTCAAGCGCGACATCACGCAGCGCAAGCAAACACAGCAGACCAAGCGCCGCGAAGAAGTGCTGAATGAGTCCATGGGGCAGTTCCGCAGCTTCCTGGACAAGGTAAACCTGGTGTACTACAGCCTCGACACCGAAGGCAACATCGCTTTTGCCAACGATTACTTTCTCAAGTATGTGGAGTACACGGAGGAGGAGCTGATCGGCAAGAGCTTTTACGACCTGCTGGTGCCGCAGCAGGAGCGCACGCAGCGGTTCCGTGACTTCAAGAGATCGCTGGAAACAAAACATCTTAGCACCTACTATGAGCGGGATGTGATCACCAAGTCGGGGCAGCTGAAGACCATCCGGTGGAACAGCATGTTTGAGTACGACACTGAGGGGCAGGTAACCGGCATCACCAGCGTAGGCAAGGACATGACCGACAAGCGCATTGCCATGGAGGCCCTCAAGGACAACAAGATACGCCTGCAGGACCTCTTCGACAATGCCCACGACCTTATCCAGAACATCTCGGTTGACAACAAGTTTATCTTTGTAAACAAAGCCTGGAAAGACCGCCTAGGCTATACCGACCAGGATATTGAGTCGCTCACCCTGAACGACATTGTGCACCCTTACTACAAGGCCAAGCTGATTTACCAGCTGCGCAATCTGTACAAAGGCGAGAATGTGAACAAGATTGAAACGGTGTTCCTGACCAAGGCCGGAAAGCCGGTGCACCTGATCGGCAGTATCACCTGCAGCTGGCAGGATAACCGGCCGGTGGCCACGCGTGCCATCCTGCACGACATTACCGACCGCATCAAGGCTGAGCGGCTGCAGAAGGTGTACTACAGCATCGCCAACCTGGCCATCAGCAGCAAAGACCTTAACTCGCTCTACTCGGCCATACACCGCGAGCTGAGCAAGATCATCGAGACGCGCAACATCTACATCGCGCTTTGTGATAACGACCACAACAACCTCAACTTTGTATACCTGGTAGATCAGTTTACCGACAAGGCTTCGAAACAGCACAACCGCCGGCCGTTCTCACGGGGCTTGTCAGAGTACATCATTGCCACGGGCAAGCCGCTGTACATGCAGAAGCAGGAGCTGCTGGAGCTGGCAGAGCGCGAGGGGCTGACCCTGTTTGGGGCGGTGCCGGAGGTTATCCTTTGCTCCCCGCTTGCTATTGGCGAGCGCATCATAGGCGTCATCACACTGCAGGATTACCAAAACCCGGAGGCCTATGTCGGCACCGATATCGAGATCCTGCACTTTATCTCTAACCAGGTGGCGCTGGCCATTGAGCGTAAGCGCAACGAGGAGCAGATTAATACCCAGAATGCGCGCCTAAACGCTATCTTTGAGTCGGGCACGCATCACATGTGGTCCATCAACCGCAACTACGAGCTTACCTCTTTCAACCGCAACTTTGCACAGGAGTTTGAACAGCGAAACGGTTATGAGCTAAGCCCGTTCGTTCGCATTGATGATGCCTCTATGGTGCATGAGAATTCCTATGCGTTTTGGGAGGATAAGTATAAGCAGGTGTTTGCAGGGCATCCGCAGCACTTTGAGATCGAGCTGCAGCAAGGCAGGAGTTGGCGCGAAGTATACCTGCACCCCATTTACATGGAGGATGGCTCATTTGAGGAGATCTCCGGTATCGCGCTGGACATAACCGACAAGAAGAAGTCGGAGCTGGCCCTGTCGGAGAGCGAGGAGAAGTTCCGCAGCATCTTTGAGTCGTTCCAGGACGTGTACTACCGCGTTGATCTGGAGGGAAGCCTGCAACTGATAAGCCCGTCTGTCTTTCAACTGCTCGGCTACCGCGAAAACGAAGTGCTGGGCAAGCCATCGGGGCAGTTCTATGTTAACCCGGGGGACCAGAAGCGCATCCGCGACCTGGCGCTGGAGCAGCGTAACGTCCGGGACATTGAAGTGGAGATGGTATGCAGGGATGGCTCCGAAATAACCGTGATGCTCGACGCCAGGCTGGTGTACAACGAGCATGGCGAGCCAGTGGGCCTGGAGGGGGTGGTCCGCGACGTATCCGAGTTGAAGCGCACACAGATCGCCCTTTTGCGTGCCAAAGAGGAAGCGGAGAACCTGCTTAAGGTGAAGACCCAGTTCCTGGCCAACATGAGCCACGAGCTGCGTACCCCTATGAACGGTATCATCGGCATGATCGACCTGATGAGCCAGATCAACACCGACCCGGAGCAGAGCGAGTACATCGACACCCTGCGCAAGTCGTCGGACGCGTTGCTTGCCATCCTGAACGACATCCTGGACCTGAGCAAGATACAGGCGGGCAAGCTGGTACTGCACGAAAACGGTGTAGACCTGCACGAGACACTGGACAAGATACACTCTCTGTTCGTGAACCGGGCGCAGCAGAAGGACCTGAACTTTACCTATACCATCCAGCCTAACGTGCCGCGCCACATCGTAACCGATGAGACAAGGCTGTTGCAGATACTGTCTAACCTTACCTCCAATGCCATCAAGTTCACGAACGCCGGCGATGTGAGCATCACCGTGGGGGCCGATAAGCTGAGCCGCGACAACTATAGGCTGAACGTGCGCGTGAAGGACTCTGGTATCGGGATCTCTCCGGAGGACCAGTTGCTGCTGTTCAACGACTTTACCCAGTTGGATAACTCCTCCACCAAAACATTTGGTGGCACAGGCCTTGGCTTGGCAATATCGAAGCAGCTCACGCAACTGCTGGGGGGCGATATCGGCGTGGACTCCAAGCCCGGTGATGGCAGTGTGTTCTGGTTTAACATCAAGGTGCGCGTGGCCAGCGCGGCCGAGGTAGAGGAGCAGCAGCTCCGGCAGCTGCAGCAACACCAGGAAGTAAGCTCGCTGGACTTTACGCCATACGTGCTGCTGGTAGATGACAACCAGATTAACCAGAAGGTGGCCCAAAAGCAGCTGGAGCGCCTGGGCTGCATTACCGAGATTGCCTCCAACGGCTACGAGGCCATAGAGCATGCCAACCGCAACAAGTATGACATCATCTTTATGGACATCCAGATGCCTGAGATGGATGGGGTTACGGCAACCAGGCACATCAAGGAGCAGCTAGGCGACAACTGCCCCCCTATCATTGCCATGACGGCTTATTCGATGAAAGATGATGCCGAGAAGTTCATGAAACAGGGCATGGACGACTATGTGTCGAAGCCGGTAAAGAGCTCGGACCTGCACACCATGATCAGCAAATGGCATAAAAACGGCTGGGAGGCAGGCACTTCCGGTGCCGCCGCCGCAGAAGAGCTGGAAAACCAGGAGCCAATTATTGACATGGCGGTGGTGGAGCAGCTCCGCGAAATTGGCGGAGAGGATTTTACCAAGCAATTATATACCGAGTTTGAGGAAGAAGCCGCTGGATTGCTCGAGGAAGCCAAAAAAGACCTTGATGTACAACATTACAAAGGTATTTTAAGTACATTGCATCAACTTAAAGGTACAGGCTTTACGCTAGGCATCAATCTGCTGGCAGAACTTGCCAAACAGCTAGAACACGATATTAAGAGCGACAACTTTGAGGAGGTGAACCAAAACTTCTCTAAGTTGCAAAAGCAGTACGAACACTATAAAAAAACTTACAAGGACATTATATTCAGTTAGAAAATGGCAGAAAGCAAAACTATTTTGATCGCTGAGGATAGCTCTGTAATCCTGAACCTAACGAAGAAGATCCTGGAGCTGCAGAACTACAGGATCCTCGTGGCCAAAAACGGCGGTGAGGTGTTGAAGCAGGTAGAATCCAACAAGATCGACTGCATCCTGATGGACCTGAACATCCCGGTGAAAAACGGCATGGACTGCACCAAGGAGATTCGCGGCAGCAAGGACCCAGAGACTGCCAACATTCCGATCATTGCGGTAACAGGCAACGCGAACAACTATAGCATGGAAGACTTCAAAGCCGTAGGTATCAACGATTACCTGCCAAAGCCGCTCGACTTTGATATGCTGGTGCAGACAGTTAAGAAGTATACGGTAAAGTAAAATGCAGCTAAAGTACACGCGGCCATTTTTAAACAAGCTGGAGGATATTTTTGCAGAGTCGGATTTTGTGCTGCGTTATGAAAAAGGCAACTTTAAAGCCGGCTACTGTGTGCTAAAAGATATGAAGGTGGCGGTAGTGAACAAGTACTACAGCCTGGAGGGGAAGATCAACTGCCTTTACGATATCCTTCGCACAATTTCTGTGGATGAGAGCCGGCTGAGCGACAAAACCAGGCAGCTCTACCACGAGATCCGAAACGAAGAGAACGCCAATTGAAAATAACATTATTAGGCACGGGCACCTCGCAGGGCGTACCAGTTATCGGGTGCACTTGCGAGGTTTGCCGTTCTGTAGACTACCGTGATCAGCGCCTGCGCGTGTCGGTGCACCTGCAGGTCGATGGCAAAAGCATCATCATCGACTCGGGCCCCGACTTCCGGCAACAGGTATTGCGTGAGCGCATCCGAAAGCTTGACGCCCTGGTGTTTACGCACGAGCACAAGGATCACACCGCCGGCCTCGATGATATCCGTGCCTTTAACTTCTCGCAGCACAAAGACATGCCTCTGTATGGCGAAGAGCGCGTACTGGAGCAGCTCAAGCGGGAGTACGCCTATATCTTTGCGGATTACAAGTATCCGGGCATTCCGCAGGTGCAGCTGCACCCAATCACGACAGAGCCCTTTGAGGTAGAGGGCGTTGTGTTCACACCGATCCGGGTGATGCACTACAAATTACCCGTGCTGGGCTTCCGCATCGGAGACTTCACCTACATTACCGATGCCAATTACATCTCCGAAGAGGAAAAAGAGAAGGTGCGCGGCTCTAAAGTGATTGTGCTTAACGCTTTGCGCCACGAGCACCACATCTCGCACTTTTCTCTGAAGGAGGCCATCGCCGTATTGGAGGACCTGCAGCCCGAGCAGGCGTACCTCACCCACATCAGCCATTTAATGGGCCTGCACCGCGAGGTAGAGCTGCAACTGCCGGACTTCATCCGCCTCGGCTACGACGGCCTGCAGCTAGAAGTATAACTTTCCTGGCAAAGGACTGCGTGACATAAGACAAGTGACTTTTGTTAATTTGTCATAGAGCCTTAATAAAGTATAAACATCCTTTGTCTTTTGTTATTAGATCCTTTGTCCTAAAAATGCACCTGAACTTTTACTTCTTACGGCAACTGGCGCAGGCACTGAAGCCCAAGCTTACCGGCATGCAGGTAGTTACGGCTTTCAGCCAGAACAAGGCCGAGCTTATACTTGGTTTTGCCCGTAATGGAGAAGAACTGTACATCCGGGCGCAACTGGGGCCGCACTTTACCTCGCTCTCTTTCCCTACTGAATTTAAGAGAGCCCGCGCCAACACTATTGAGCTACTGCAGGAGATGCAGGGGCAGACGGTGGAGGACGTGGTGCAGCACCAGAACGAGCGCAGCTTCTACCTTATACTTTCGGGCGGTTACCTGCTGCTGTTCAAGATGTTCGGCAACCGCTCCAACATCGTGCTCTACCAGCATGGGGAGGCCATAAAGCTGTTTCTGAAGAAGTTCCCGGCCGATGCCGAACTCGACCCGCTGCACATGGACCGGCCACTGCAGCAGAACTTCGCCGCCTTTTCCGCCGCCGACGGTAACCTGCGCAAAGTGTACCCTACCTTTGGGGATGTGCCCCTTTTATACTTAGAGGAGCGCGGGTATAGCCAAGCCACGCTGGAGGAGAAGTGGGAGCTGGTGCAAAACATGTTAGACATCCTGGAGGCGCCTGGGGCATATTATATTATCAAGCTACAGGATAAACTGCGCCTGTCGCTGCTGCCACTCGGCGAGGTGTTGTATACCTATCCGGATCCGCTGGAGGCGGCTAGTAACTTCACCCGTTTATACTTGTCTGAGACGGGTTTTAAGCGGCAGTATGAGCAGGCCAGGCAGCAGTTGGAGCGCAAGCGGCACGTAACCAAAACGGTGATGGAGCAAAGCGAGGAGAAGCTGCAGGAGCTGCGCCACAACCGCTCTTACTCTCAGACCGCCGACGTACTCATGGCCAACCTTACCAATATTCCGCCACGCGCCACCGAGGTGGAGCTCTACGATTTCTATACCGACCAAACCCGCACCTATACTTTAAAGCAAAACGAAACCCCACAGAAGCATGCTGAGCGCCTCTACCGCAAGGCCAAGAACCAGCACCTGGAGGTAAAGCAGCTGGAGGAGAAAGTAGAGCGAAAGCTGGAGGAGCTCATCATACTGGAGGACGCGCTGCAGGCGCTAGCCGAGGTGGAGCACTATAAGCAGCTGAAGGTGTTTCTGCGGGAGTATAACCACCTGCTTGGCAGCAAGCAGCAGGAACAGGTGCAGATTCCGTTTCGGGTGTTTGAGAGCGAAGGCTTTAAGATACTGGTGGGCAAGAGCTCCCAGAACAACGACGAGCTGACACAGCGCCATACGTACAAGGAGGATATGTGGCTGCATGCCAAAGACGTGTCCGGCTCGCACGTGGTGATCAAGTACCAGGCGGGGAAAACAATCCCAAATTCGGTGCTGGAAAAGGCGGCACAGTTGGCAGCCTACTACAGCAAACGGAAATCGGATTCGCTGTGCCCGGTGATCTACACGCCCAAAAAGTGGGTGCGCAAGCCGAAGGGTGCTCCTGCCGGGGCTGTGGTGGTGGAGCGGGAGAAAGTGCTGCTGGTAAAGCCGGAGAATCCGTTTGCGAAAGGATAAAGGTTTCTGGCGCAAGCATCCGCTTGTGCCTTCTATAGCCGCTGCTTTTGCTACTTGACATCGCTCGTGCGAGCTTGTAGCTCGTGCTATTGCCGCTGCTTGATGCAACTGGACACAAGCTACCCTTACTAGCCCCTGTTCATCCACGGCCTTACAAGCCTACCGTTGCATAGTATACTTTCTGCTCTCAAGCCCGAGAGGGCTCGTCTTGGGGGTAGGGGCCCTCGATAAGGGCATCGCGCTGTCTACATTTCCTTTGCTCCTGCGTCGCAATGCCTTCGGCACCGGAAATCTAGACGGCGCTCTTTTTCGAGGGCCCCTACCCCCACCCAAGGGCTGGGAAATATTTCGATAGCTTAGGCTGACGGAGCTGGAACAGAATTCCCCTCCTTAAACACGGAGGGGCAGGGGTGGTTGGAGCCGGTGCTGCAAAAAAGTATATCTACATTCCCAACTTCCGCAAAGCCAGCAAGCTCAAGGCAATAGAGCCGGCCACGTTCACTTTTCCACTCAACACCATACTTTCCAGCTCTTCCAGCGGTACCTTCAGTACTTCAATGTGCTCACTTATATCCAGGTCCTGCTCGGTTATTTTACGGGCGTTCCGTGCAAGGAAGTAGTAGATTCTGTTGGTGTCTTTGGTGGGGTTGTCGATCACCTCCAGCAGCGGCTCCAGTTCTTCAGAGGTATAGCCTGTTTCCTCCAGCAGTTCGCGGCGGGCAGCTTCCAGCGGCTCTATCTCGTGCTCATCTACCACACCACCCGGCAGCTCAATAAAGATGTCGGCGGCTGCGTGTTTGTACTGGCGCACAAAAATGACATGGTTATCTTCCGTAAGCGGAAAAACCAGCACCACGTTGGGGCGCACGCTCACGTAATAATCATCCATTATGTGGCCATTGGGCAACTCTACCTCATCGCGCCGCAACTTATACCATTTCTCATCCACCACCATGTCCGACCGCAGGATCTTCCAGGGCTGTAGGGTATTACTCTTGTCACTCATACTTGCAAGTTATACTTTATTAGCGTAAAAAAGCCATGCCTGGGGCATGGCAAAGAGGCACAGCACTATAGGTCGAGTTGCTCCCGGGCTACTCTTTTTGCCGCACCATGTACTCATTTTTGCCGGCTACCTTCTGCTGTACGGCCTCCTGCCAATCCTGGCCTGTAGCTGACAGGTACTCCGATTGGTTCCACTGCTGGTGCTGCTTCAGCTGCTCATCAACCTCTAGTATGTACAGCTCATGCCCCGGGCGATCCTTTACTTTGAAGCCACAGGAGCGCATCATGGCTTCGATGGCGGCATGGTTAGGTGCCCACCAGTTGGTGATGTCACCGGCCATGCGTTTTTCGATGAAGGCCATTTTGGGCCAGCCTTCCTGCAGCATACGCTGGCGGTCGTTAATCTCAAAATCCTCCGGTACCTCCGCCACTTCTTTACCCGGCATGGTCAGGGTCTGAAACACCATCTGGCGGCGGCATTTCTGGGACAGGATATCCAAAGACAGCAACGGGTAGCGCAGGTGGTAGAGCACCCCCATGTACCAGATCAGGTCGAACTGGCGGTCGAGGCGGGCCACATCATACACCTGCATTTGTTTAAGCTCGATTTTATCCTCCAGCCCGAACTGCTTCGCTGCCCACTCCGCCTGCCGCAGGTAGTGCGGGTCCACGTCAATGCCAAGTACGTTGGCACCTCGTTTGGCAAGCTCTATACTATAGAAACCGGCGTTGCATCCAATATCCAGCACTTCCCAGCCCGATAGATCTTCCGGAAGGTACGGCTCCAACTCCAGCCACTTGAACTTCGGGAAATCACCCAGAAAATGATTGGGGGCGGTTTGGTTGCCGTCAGGCAGGTGCAGGTTGTGGAACCAGGGTGCAAGCGCTTCTATTTCCGACATAGGACAGGTTGTTTTTATGAGTATATAGGCATGCTTACGCAGGTGCAGCAGCTATTGATACATAAACGAAGACAGCCGCCCTGGCCTAGTGCAGAAGCGGCTGTCTGTTAGATGCGTACGTAAAGTTTATACTTCCTGGCCTACCTTTGTGCTGGCAAAAGAGTTTCCCAGCGTCATTAGTTCTTCGGCATAATTGATCAGTTCCTTGGCGCGGTGGGCGGCCGTGTGGTGGGCCATCACTTTTTTGCGGGCACGCTCGCCTATCAGCTTACGCTCCGATTTGCAGATCTCGCGTAGGTACTTCAGCGTATCTTTGGTATCCCGTGCAATCAGGATCTCTGTTCCGGGTTCAAAGATCGTCTCCAAACCTTCCCAGTAATCGGAGATGATCGGGGTGGCGCAGGCCGCTGCCTCGAACAGCCGCACGCTTGGCGCATAGCCGGCCTTCACCATATCGGCACGCGTGATGTTCATGGTGAAGCGCTGGCTGTTGTAAAAGGTGCGGTGCCCGGCAGGCGGCAGGTGATGGATGTGCTCCACGTTGGAGGGCCATTTTATACTTGCCGGGTACTGCGGACCTGCCACCACAAAGCGCCCTAACGGCCACTGCCTAGCGGCCTCCAGCATCAGCTTATCCAGCGGCGGTTGGCGGTCGTCGGAGTAGGTGCCCAGGTAGCCCAGATCCCATTTGCACTCCATCAGCTCCGGGTAGTACAGGCCTGGGTCGAAAGAGCAGTACAACGCACGCGCCATGGGCGAGCCGTACTTCTGCTCCAGCAGGTCCAGGGTTGGCCCGCCGGTAAACGACAGATACAGGTCATACTTGGGAATGAGGTTCGGGTGCAGGTACTCGTAATCCTCGCGCTCCAGTTTAGCTAGTGTTACCGGTGTATCAATGTCGTAAAAAGCCTTGATGCCCCGCGCCGTCTTGATCACCCACTCTCCTACAGGCACGCCCTCCGGCACGTAAGAGCCCACAATCACCATGTCGGCCTCGCGCACTTCTTCTGTAAAACGGTTTTTCAGGTCATCCACCGATTTGTAGAGCTCCGTGCGGCAGTACTCCGGGTTGGCTAGGTCGCGGTTGCCGGCGTACCAGGGCACGTCCCGTTCCAGAAAAGTAACCAGATGGCCCTGCTTGTTTAGCTCCCTTACCAAACCCCTGAACGTGGTGGCATGGCCGTTGCCCCAACTGGAGGTGATGGATAAGCCAAGAATTACGATATTCATGCTAATGCTTTGTTTGTAGATTTAACTTCTGCGTATAGCAGTTTTTCCAGTTGCGCTGCGCGGTGATGATAGGTGTGCGCAGCCAGTACTTTCTTATACGCAGCTTCTCCGATTGCTTTTGCTTTTTCTGCAGATAAATCAGCCATAATTTCGGCCACCTCGGCCCCGTCTTTGGCCACCAGTATCTCGGTGCCTGGCTCAAAGAAGAAGTCGATCCCCTCCCAATAATCGGTAATGATACAAGCTCCGGCTCCGGCAGCCTCGAACACGCGTGTGGCCGGCGAGAACCCGTAGCGGGCCATACTCTCGCGGCTAATGTTCAGCACCGCCTTCGGGGTGCAGTTAAAGGCGTTGTGGTCTTTGGTGTACACGTGGCCCACATAGTGCACATTATCCGTCATCTGCTTGTCACCCCAGCCGCTGCCCCCAATAATGAACTTCTTATTCAGCTCCAATGCCGCTGGCTTCAGGAAGAACTCCTCCACGCGGGCCTCGCGGTCAGGCAAGCGGTTGCCCAGGAAAGCCAGGTCGCAGGCAAAGCGAGGGTCTGGTTCCACGGGGAAGTGGGTGGCGGTGTCTAGGGCGTTGTAGATCGGCACGCATTTTTTCGCGCCCAGCGCCTCGTAGGCATTTACCACCGGATCGCCGCCGCCGTAGGTCAGCACCATGTCGTACTGCGGGATCAGCTGCAGGAACTGGTCTTCGGGGTTGTTGTGCACGCGGTCCAAAGTGGCTGGGGCATCCACATCCCAGAACACCACCAAGCGCTCCTCGGTCTGCAGTTGCAGCACCTCACGCTCCAGCAACTCGTCAAACACGCCCACGCCGCTGGCCTTCACTACCATGTCGGCGCTTTGGGCATCCTCTAAACATTTTTGAACCGCCTCTTCCGTGGCCTCATACACCACTACTTTGGCCCAGTCCGGGTCCTCCATGTCGCGGTTCTGCTGGCGGTCGTAGGCATCGGGTTCGTAAAACGTAACGTGATGGCCGCGCTCGCTCAGGGCTCTCACAATGCCTCTGTAGTAGGTGGCGGCACCGTTCCAGTAAGCAGACACCAGGCTGGAGCCAAAGAAGGCGATGTTGAGTTTGGTATTCTTCATGAGGGGTTTAAGCTTTTTGGGTGAGATAGATTTTTGATTCGGCTATGCCCAGCTCCTCACATACTTTCTCCAGCTCATTTACACGGTGGGCACAGGTGTGGCGGCTGCGAATGGTTTCAAGTCCGTGTGCGGCCACTTCTTTTGCTTTTTCAGGGTTGTTGAGAATGGTTTGCAGCTGCTGCTTCATCTCCTCGCCGTTGCGGGCCACCAGGAAATCCTCTCCCGGCATAAACAGGTTTTCGGCATCATCCCAGGGCGAGGAGATCAGCGGAATGCCGCAGGCCATGGCCTCGAACGGACGGATGGTCGGGATGCCCGGCAATGCCTCCACGTATGGCCGGCGCGGCACGTGCACCGTCACTTTATACTTGGCAAACTCCTCGGCGGCTTTGTAGTTGGGCAGCCAGCCACCATACTCGATACCGGCATCGGCCAGTGCTTTACGGGCATGCTCCGGGTAGCGCACGCCGTAGATCTTGGCCTTCAGTCCCAGCTCCTTCACCGGGTTGATCAGGAACTCATGCAGCTCGGCTGTGCGCTCCTCGTCGCCCCAGTTACCGATCCACACCAGGTCGCCTTCAACGTTTCCTCGTTCGTGCGGGTAGAAAACGGAGGTGTCGGCGGCCTCGTGCCAGGTCCAGGCTTTCTGGGTCCAGCCCTCCTGCAAGTATAAATCCCGTATCTTCTGCCCGAAGGCCAGTACGCCGTCGTAGTGCGTCAGGTCATACTTGGCCATGCTTTCACGCTCTGTTACGGCGCGGTGGTGCGTGTCGTGGAACAGCAGTTTATACTTACCGCTGTTGGCGCGGTGCTCTCCGACGCGCTTCACCAGTGCGTGCTCGTTCCACTCATGCACCAGCACCAGGTCAGCATCAGCCAACACGTCATCCAGGTTTATACTTTCCAAAGTATAAAAGTTCGTGCTGATGCCCGGATAATAAGTTTGCAGCTCGTCCAGCTTTTCTTTACCGTAGCCCTCTACCAGGTTCTGCAGGCTCCAGCCGTTCTCGGGCTCGTACACGTTCACCTGGTGCCCCCGCTCCTCCAGCTCCCGCACAATGCCGCGCAGAAAATGCGCATTGCCATGGTTCCAGTCAGAAAGGATTGAGTGGTAGAAAAGGGTAATATTCATAGGGTTAGTTTTGAATGTGTGATTGAGTAAATCAATGGTGACTGAGTGGATGCGTGGTTGGGTGAATTGTATGCTTTGAATTTCTGTTTTGCCATCCCGAGAAAACCTGGTTGTTTGGTACCGACAGCCTTCGCATTACGCCACCAGCATCTTTACAAGATGGCGTTGCTGCCAAGCCTCCAGAGCACTCAGGTAACCCAAAGTCAACTATTCAAAGTTGAAATTTACTCATGCCCTCAATCGCTTATTCACCATTTACGCGGTAACGGTTTGCTTCAGCAGCTGGCGGTACACATGGTCGTAGTCCTGGCCCATTGGGTCGGCTGTGTAGCCATGGGAGCGCTTAATGGCCCGCATAGCCATAATGTTACGGCCAAACTCATCGTCGATCAGGTGGTTGATGGTGTCGCGCAGTTCATCGGCGTCGTTCGGGTTTACGTACTTGGCGGCGTTGCCCCAAATCTCAGCCTGGCTGTCGGTTTTGCCTACCACCAGTGCACAACCCGACATGGCGGCTTCCAGAATCGTCAG
Source organism: Pontibacter litorisediminis (assembly GCF_029360645.1). Taxonomy (GTDB): domain Bacteria; phylum Bacteroidota; class Bacteroidia; order Cytophagales; family Hymenobacteraceae; genus Pontibacter; species Pontibacter litorisediminis. The sequence goes on from NZ_JARDUA010000001.1 coordinate 1,427,783, forward strand.
CCCGAACGGCTCATACTTGGCAGGCAAGGCATAAATAGAAGCTCTCGACAACCAGTCCGACACCTCTTTCTCCGTCAGCTGCCCCAGGAAATGCACGTTCTCCAGTTGCACCTCTTTGCCGGTAGCCGGGTGGCGGGCATCGCCGGCAATGTATACCGGCCACTGCAAGTCGGAGGCGATGTGCGCGAGCATCGAAATGTTCTTGGCCTCATCCCACACACGCCCCATGCTGAACACAAACGGCTCCTTCTTGCCAAACAGGAATGTGTGCTGGCCACGGCCGTTGTACACCACCGTGCTGTTCTGGAACGGGCCGTACAGCGCTTCGGCCTGGTGCAGCATGGCTTGGGTAGGTGCCACTACCATGGTGGCGTTCTGCAGCCCCTGGGTGACCAGTTCTTTATACTTGTCCCATTCCTTCGGCACCTCTTCATCCTTCACGGCTTTCCACCACGACAGCACGCACGAGTGCACCACCACCACGGTTGGTACCCCGAAGTTCAGGGCGCCGTGCACCATCCCGTTCAGGTGTACCAGGTCAGGCTGCACCTCCTCTTTCAGCTTCAGGAGCCACTCGCCCGCTTTCTCCACGTCCTCCCAGGGGCTGTCCATCCACTCCAGCTTATAGTCGCTCTCGTAAATGGTCAGGTTGTCGATTTCCTCGGCCTGCGCGCGCTGCTCCTCCGACAAGGGGGCACCCATGGTAGCCAGGGAAACGTGCGTTTTAAACGGGGCCAGCGCCCGGATCAGCTCCAGCGCGTATGTCCAGACACCACCAACGGTATCAGCGGTCATCAATATCTTTGAGGGATGATGTGCTTCCATGTTCTCTTCTTATCTTCCGTAAATTTTATCTAGTACCTCTGCTACTCTCACAAACTCCTCTGCCTCCTGACTGAAGCCCTCGCCGCCGGCAACGCGCTCTGCCCAGGCCACGCCGGCACGGCCCATCCATTCATCGGGAGGGGTGCTCAGCTGCTCTGTCTTGGTGCCGTAGTAGCGCTCCGCCACAAAGTCGTAGAAGGAGCCGTTCACGTTTTTGAAGGCTACGCCACCGTTGATGCCGTAGAAGGTGGCGCTGATGATGGCTTCCTGTCCGGCTGGCAAGTTCCAGGAGCAGCTTAGCTGCACATGCGTGTTGCCTTCCAGCTCAATACTGGCCGTGGCATAGTCCTCAACCTTGCCCTCCACCATACTTATCGGCTTGCCTTTGGCATAGAGGTGGCTTTGCACGTTTTTGACTTTCGGGAAGTTCATGCCCCACAGCGCCAGATCCACCAGGTGCACGCCCAGGTCAATCACGCAGCCGCCGCCGGAGAGCTTTGGCTCGTAGAACCAGGCTTTGTCCGGGCCGTAGGCGTTGTGGAACACCAGCTCGATGGCATAAATCTGCCCCAACTCCCCGCTCTGCACCACCTTGTACACCTCTTGCATGGCCTTGGTGTAACGGTAAGACAGGTCTACGCCCAGCAGTTTGTCGCCCTTGCGGGCAGCCTCTACCACGCGTTTTGTTTCCTCCACGTTGCGGCCCAGCGGCTTTTGGCAAAACACAGCCTTACCGGCCTCCAGCGCCAGCATGCTTTGCTCGGCATGGAAAGCGCTTGGCGTGGCAATCACGATTCCGTCCAGCTCCGGCTTGTGCAGCATGGCCTCCAGCGAGTGTACCTGCTCAGCCTGCGGGGCACTTTTCAGGGCCTCCTCCGCATTCTGGGCTGCTGTGTCAGAGACGCATGTCACCTCCCCAGCCTCGTGCTTTGCGATCACTTCCATGCGGTTACGGCCGATCCAGCCTACACCCAGGAACCCGAGTTTCGGTTTTGAATGGATAGAAGAAGAAGATGCAGGTAAGGCTTCCGCCTTGTCTAGTACAGTTTCCGTCATGTTTCAGTACGTTATTAGGGCTTTCACAAAGCCATCAGGGCGATTTGTGAGATTTTCGAATGCTTTCGCTATGTTATCTAAAGTGTAGGTATGCGTATAGAGGCTGTCTGGGTCAATTTTACCTTGCTCCACAGCCGCTACGGCAGCTTTGATACCTTTAATGTACTCTTTTGGGTCGCGCTCATGCGCATTGATGACATCGAGGCCGCGCCAGTTCCAAAGTTGGACATTTACCTGACGCATCCCATCCTGATGGAAACCGGCGATGACCAGCCTGCCGCGCTCAGCCGTCAATTCGCCAGCCAGGTTCAGCGGCCACTCCTTTCCGGTGCACTCTATTACGCGCTCACAGAAGTTTCCGTTTGTCAGTTCTTTAACTTTCTCTATGATTTTATAGTGATCATCCATTTTAACCACCTCATCGGCCCCACATGCACGGGCAACCTCCAGTGAGAACTCCCGCTGCGACACGGCGATGACACGCGCGCCCGCATTTTTGGCCAGCTGCACCAGCAGCGCCCCCAGGAAACCGATGCCCAATATGGCCACCGTCTGCCCCGCCTGCACGTCACTGCGCCCGAAGATATTCATGGCGCAACCGAGCGGCTCTCCCGGAAAAGGTTTACCCGCCAGGCTCTCCGGCAGCTTCACCACCTTATCGGCATCGGCCAGATCGTACTCGGCATAAGCGTTATAAGACAGGGCCGCCACGCGGTCGCCGGGCTTCACGGCAGTTACGCCCTCCCCTACGGCATCTACCACACCCCAGCCTTCGTGGCCCGGGTTACCGGCCTCCACGGGGTAGCTAAACCACTCCCGCCCCTCCCACACAGGTATGTTGGAGGCGCACAGGCCACAACCTTGCAGCCGGATGCGCACCTGCCCTGCCTTTGGCTCAGGCAGGGCGGTTTCTTCTACTTTTATACTTTGCGGCGAGGTTACCACGGCCGCCCGCATGGTGGTAGCCTGGGTAGCGGCTACCGGTTTCTGATCAGTTGTAAGGGTGTCTTGCATAGATTAAGCTACTGCTGCTTTTTTAACAGGTTCTTCCTCTTTTTCTAAAACGGTGGAGAGTGTCATCGGCACTTCGTAGCCGCGGTTCTCGCACAGCCACTGGTACAGCTTGGCAACGCCCTCCTGCACGTTGTGCTTCGGATACCAGCCGGTGGCCTCCTGAAACTTGCGTGTGTCGGACACATAGTAATGCTGGTCTCCGGGGCGCCAGTCGCCGAACTTGAGAGGAACCTCTTTGCCACGGTACTTGCCAATGGTTTTGAGCAGCTCCAGCAAACTAACCGTGTTGGCGGGACCGCCACCAATGTTAAAGGCCTGCCCGGTGATGTGCGGCATGTGCTCCTGCGCCAGCAGGAAGGCGTCCACCAGGTCCTCCACAAAGAGGATATCGCGCACCTGCTTGCCGTCGCCGTAAATGTTTACCGGCTCGCCCTCTATGGCCCGGATGGCAAAGTGCGCCACCCAGCCCTGGTCCTCATTGCCGTACTGGTGCGGGCCGTAGATGCAGCTCATCCGGAACACCGCCATCGGCAGGTTATAGGTGCGGGCATAGTCGATCACATACTGGTCGGCCGCGCCTTTAGAGCAGCCGTACGGGCTATGGAAATCGAGGTGGCGTTTTTCGGAGATGCCGAACTTCTTTACGCTGGCATCGGCCGGGTAATAGCGGGAGCCGTTGGAGATGAACTCCATGTCCTCCAGGCCGCCGTATACCTTGTTGGTGGAGGTGAACACCAGCGGTGGCGGGGTGTCCTGCTCCCGTATCGCCTCCAGCACGTTAATGATGCCGCGCGCGTTGATCTCAAAATCGTTGATGGGCAGGTCCAGCGAAGTGGTAACGGCCACCTGGGCGGCAAAATGGAACACCTGTTCGGCACGCTTCATGACCTGACGCACGGCCTGCATGTCGCGGATATCGCCCACGTACACCTCCAGCTTATCGCCGTAAGTATCGTGCAGCCACTGCAGGTTTTTCTCCACCCCTTCGCGGCTCAGGCTGTCGAACACCAGCACGCGCTTGCCCTGCTCCAGCAGGCGCTTGGCCAGGTTGGTGCCCACAAAGCCGGCGCCGCCGGTTATCAAAGTATAAGGTTGGGTATCGTCGTCGATGGTGCGCTTCACGTACGCCAGCTCGTGCAGCTTTTCCAGGCCGTGGCGTGCCCACAGGCGGTAAAGCAGCTTGCTGGTGCCGTCGGCACGCTTCAGCCCGAAGTAGTACTCCCGGTCATCCAGGTGAAAACCACCGACTGTTGGTAGTTTTGCATCCAAATCTTTTACGGCATACCAGTATACACGGACGGCGTCCGCCTTCAGCACCTCCACAAACTCCTGCAGTTGCTTGTACTCATCGTGTTGCCAGGTAGAGAACCCGGCTTCAGTTATCCAGAGTTCGGCCTTGCAGTTATTGCGCGCCATTACCTCACGTACTGCCTGCACGTTTTCTTCCCAGCCGTCCCACATCTGATCGAACACGTGTGGGAAGCCGTGGATGCCTACGGCATCGATGTACTGCATCACGCCGTGGTCGTACATGGTCTGCAGCCAGTTCGGGTCTATCGGGCTCATGCCGCCCAACAGCGTTTTCTTGCCCAGCTGCTGGCACCAGTGGGCTGCGCCGCCCACCATCTCGGCAAACTTATTCCAGCCGTAGTCATGGGCAAAGTCATACTCTGTCAGGTTGTTCGGCTCGTTCCACAGCTCCACCCACTCAAAGTGCTCTCCGTGCTTGGCAATAAACACATCCAGAAAATCGGCGTAGGCCTTTTTATCTTTTGGGGGGGAGGAGGTACGGGGTTTCTCGCCTATACTTGGGGGCGTGTACAAAAAGCAAGGAAGCAGATTCACCTCCTTCGCCAGCGTAGGGATCAGCCAGTCGTACCAGTCTTTGCCGCCGGCGGTGTAGTAGTCGGCCCACGACACCCCGGTGCGCAGCTCCGTTACGCCAAGCTCCTTTAAGCTGGCCAGCGTCTCTTTTACATGCTCATACTCCCCAGGCCGAAACCACTCCACCAGCCCCACCACCGGCAAAGCGGTTTTGCTGTTACTCATTTGTGTATCTGTGTTCATCTTCATTCAATTCTTATTTGACGTTTTGGGTTGGCTGCTTACACGGTTAACCCTCGTGCGGCGAGCTCTGCGCTTGCCTCATTTACACGGTCATCAGCAATCTGCCCTTCCAGCCAGTTGGCCAGTTCCTCCAGCCCGGCATTAAACTCTACCTGCGGATAAAAGCCCAGCACTTCTTTGGCCAGCGATATATCGGCGTAGCAGTGGCGGATGTCCCCCACCCTGTACTTGCCTGTTATCTCTGGCTTCAGGTGCGTTTTGCCCATCACGGTGGCCAGGCGCTCGCCTATCTCGCAGATTGTATAGTTGTTGCCGCTGCCCACGTTAAACACCTTGCCAGTGGCCTCCTCCTTCTCCATGGCCAGGCGACAGGCCAGGGCCACGTCACGCACATGCACAAAGTCCCGCTGCTGGTACCCGTCTTCGAAAATCATGGGGGAGTTGTTGTTTAGAAGGCGTGAGGCAAAGATAGCCAGCACCCCGGTGTAGGGGTTGGAAAGCGCCTGGCGCGTGCCGTACACGTTAAAGAAGCGCATCGCTACGGTCGGGATGTTGTAGGCGCGGCCCACCATCAGGCAAAGGCGCTCCTGGTCGTACTTGCTCAGCGCGTACACCGAGGAGAGCGACGGCGTCTTAGATTCTGGCGTTGGCACCGGCTGCAGCTGCTCGCCCTGCCCGTTGTACAGTTCCCAGTCGGCGGCTTTCAACTGCTCCAGGGGGCGCTCCTGCACGGTAGTCAAATCACCGGAAGGCGTTTTATACAGGCCCTCCCCGTAAATGCTCATGCTGCTGGCCACCACCAGTTTCTTCACCGGGTTCTTGATCAGCGCTTCGAGCAGCACCGTAGTGCCGATGTTGTTTACATCCGTGTACTCGCGCAGCTCATACATGCTCTGCCCTACGCCCACCATGGCCGCGAAGTGAAACACGTAGTCCACCCCCTCCAGGGCACGGGCCACGTCCTCCGGGTTGCGCACATCCCCTACCAGCAACTCCACGTCCTCGTGCAGGTATTCCGGTCGCTGGCAGTCTTTTCCGTGCACCTGCTCGCTCAGGTTGTCCAGTGCTCTTACGGTATAGCCTTGCTGCAGCAGTTCATCGGCCAGGTGAGACCCAATAAATCCGGCTCCTCCGGTTATCAATACTCTGTTCTTCATAGTTAGGTGTTTCTGTCTGTTTAGTCTGTTTTAATTATTGTGGGTGCTGATGTTCTTGGTTGATTCCGGCTAATGCTAAAAAGCCTGCGCCGTAGGCCTGAGGGTGATGTTGTTGATGGATACCCCCGGCGGCTGCCGCAGGGCGTAAAGCACGGCATCGGCCACCTGCCCTGGCGTTATGGCCCCGTAGCCAATGCTCTCCACCGTCTGGCTTCCGGATAGGGTGTTTTTGAAGAAGGCCGTGTCGGTTACGCCAGGGGCTATAACCGTGACACGAATGGTAGGCAGTACTTCCTGACGCAGGGTTTCAGCGATTACCTGCAGGGCTGTTTTGGTAGCGGCGTAGATGCCTCCGTAGGCATACGCCTGCCCGGCCGCCACCGACGAGACAATCACCACATCTCCTGCGCCTGCCTCCTGCATCCCCGGCACAAAGGCCCGTATCATGCGCAGGGTGCCCATCAGGTTGGTGTTAATCACGTGCTGCCACTTTTCCGGGTCCCCTTCCGTGAGCTTCTCGTGCACCCCCTGCCCTGCACTGCACACCAGTATGTTGGGCTTGCCCAGCTGCTGCTGTACCTCAAAAAAAAGGGTGTCTACCGCAGCGGCATCGGCTACGTTACAGCTAAAGGGGGTGATGCCGGAGGAAAGGTCAGCAGGTAGGTGCAGATCAGCAATGGCGGTGTTTACCCCGTCTGCAGAAAGCTGCTCGGCAATGGCTCTTCCAATGCCGGAACCGCCTCCGCTTATGATCGCATGTTTACCTTTCAGCTGCTGCACGTTGGTCGCTAGTATATCCTCCTCCTAAATTTTAAGGGTGCTAAAAACTTGTTGGTTGAACGTAGCAGAGGGAAATAGGGTTGTAGATGCTGAAAGATTGCTATATAAAACCAGCCTAATTATTCTGTTAGCGCCCATTTAAGAAGTTTCACCTCCGAAGAATCCTAAATTCTCCTGCGTTTCAGTTGTACTGCAAAGTCGTGCTGCCCCGCCAATCCCACGCAGGCACCTCTCTCTAACTAAGCGACAGCACAGGCTGCACCTGTATGCGGCATCCCATACTTTGCAGGGAGGCATAAACTGACTAATTTACCCGCTCTTAGCTATATGCCCTTCGTATGGACTTTCAAGCAGCCACCCAACTGCAGGACGACCGCGTACTGCTCCGCCGTTACCAGCCGACGGATGTAAACAACCTTGCCAGCATCGTTTATGACGAAGACATCTGGCGCTTCATGCCCACCCGCATCAGCACTCCCGAGGAGTTGCAGGCATGGGCAGCCACTGTGGAGCAGGGCTTTGCCACCGGCACCCGCTACACGTTTATGATCGTGGACAGGACCACGGGGCGACTGGCCGGCAGCACCAGCTACGGCAACATTTCGCTGCCCGACAGGCGCCTGGAAATTGGCTGGACCTGGCTGAGCAAGGCCTGCCGTGGCACCGGGATGAACCGCCACTGCAAATTCTTGCTGCTGCAGTATGCCTTTGAGGAGCTGCACATGGAGCGGGTGGAGTTAAAGACCGACGTGCTGAACCAGCGCTCGCGCAGGGCCATGCTTAAGATCGGGGCCACAGAAGAAGGTGTGCTACGCAGCCACACCCAAATGCATGACGGCCGTCGCCGCGACACCATATACTATAGTATTCTCCGGGCTGAGTGGCCAGCCATAAAACAGCGGGTGTTTTCCGATTTTCTTGCCTCAGCAGGTACGTGATAGAATCACAGCAACCACAGTCGGCGGTTACGGGTAAGTATACCGGAACCAAAGCTGCAGACCGTTGAGCCCTAGCCCACACCGCATTTTCCTTATCCGCCACGCCAAGCCCAAGGTAGACCGTAAGGGCTTTTTTGATGCAGCGGCTGCCCGCAGGTACATCTCCGACTACGACACAGCCCAGGTGGAGGAGTTTGTGCTCCAGCATGAGGCGCTGCCCTATAAACAAATCAGGAAAGTGTTCTGCAGCACGCTGGTGCGCTCCCAACTCACGGCCCGCGCTATTTTCGGGGATGGGGTCGAGTTGAAGATTGATCCGACGTTCCGGGAGTTCGAGCGCCGCATTTTTACGCTGCCGTTGCTGCGCATGCCCATCAAACTGTGGCTGCTGAGTGCCCGCCTGCTCTGGTTCCTGGGCTTTAACAGTCGCGATATCGAGACGTTCCGCCAGGCACGAGCCCGAGCCCGTGAAGCCGCCAAACTGCTGGACCAGGATGCCCGCCAGCACCAAACCACTGTGCTGGTCGCCCATGGCCTGCTCAACAACTTTATCCGCCGCGAGCTAAGGCAACTTGGCTGGCAGGAAAGTATAAAAGGCGGCAGCAGCTTTCTATCAGTACATATGCTTACCCTTGAATAAGTAAATATTTATACTTATAAATGCAACTTGACGCTTACTATAAAGTATAAATACCTGCTGTAGCTGTGCATGTTGCAACTGCCTATCCAGCAGCTCGTTCCTGATGATCGCCTGTAACTTCTGGTAAAACATACTTATAGACCCTTCCTACTCTACCAGCTCACGGCTGCAGTCGAGTAAATCACGCTGCTTCTATTTGAATAGACTGATTAGAACACTCCTTATTACTAAACCCCGCAACCATGAAGAAAAATGTACTACTAAGTTTACTGATGATCTTGCTGCTGGCACCGGAGGTGTGGGCACAGACGCAGAACGTAAGCGGCAGGGTAACCTCGGCGTCGGATGGATCCGCACTGCCCGGAGTTACAGTGCTGGAGCAAGGCACAACCAATGGCGTTACCACCGGATCGGACGGAGAGTATAACCTGAGCGTGCAGCCAAATGCCACCCTGGTCTTCCGCTTTGTTGGCATGACGACGCAAGAGGTGCCTGTGCAGGGGCGAACCACCATAAACGTACAGCTCAGCACAGACCAGAGACAGCTGGAGGAAGTGGTGGTAGTGGGCTATGGCACCCAGCTAAAGCAGGAGCTGACAGGTAACATTGCGCAGATCTCGGGTGAGCAGATCGCCAACATACCCACCCCATCGCTTGAGTCGGCGCTGCAGGGCAGAGCGGCCGGCGTTTACATTAACCAGGGCAGTGGCAAGCTGGGACAGGGCATTAACATTCGTATTCGGGGTGCTGCCTCCGTTTCGGCCAGCAACCAGCCGCTTTACGTGGTGGACGGTATTCCGGTAACCTCCTCTGACCTGGGCACCAGCAACTCCGAGCCCCTCAACCCCATCGCCGATATCAACCCGAACGACATTGCCTCTATCGAGATCCTGAAAGATGCTTCTGCAGCGGCCATCTACGGCTCCAGGGCCTCCAACGGTGTGGTTATCATTACCACCAAGAGAGGGCAGGCCGGTAAAACCAACATCACGTTCAACTACTACACCGGCTTTAGCCGCCCCACCAAGATCCGGGAGTTCCTGAATGCGTCGGAGTACATAGAGCTGTTCACGGAGGCGATCGAAAATGTGGGGCGCGACCCCGAGAGCACCTTCGCCAGAAACGGCCTGGACATCAACTCCCCCTACGACCAGAACTGGGCAGAGGAGCCCTTCAGGACGGGAAGCGTATCCCAGTATGAGATTGGTTTGAGCGGCGGTAACGAGAAAACCCGCTTCTACATTAATGGCAACTACAACACCACAGACGGCATCCTGATCGGCAACGAGTTTGACAGGGCCTCAGGGCGCTTTAACATTGACCACAGCATCAGCAGCAGGTTCAGGATTGGCGCCAACGTCTCCCTTATCCGCACGCTTAACAAGCGCGTATCCGACGACAACGCCTTCTCCAATGTGATTCAGCTGAACGCCCTCCCCCCCATCCAGCCCAAGATAGACCCGGAAACGGGGGAGCTAAACCGAAGGACGCTTTACTACAATAACCTGATAGACCAGCGCGACGGCTTTAACGACGCCACCACCTACCGCACGATCAGCACCGGTTTTCTGGAAGTGGACCTGCTGCAAAACCTTACGTTCAGGACAGAGCATGGCATAGATTTCCTGAACCTCCAGGAAGAGCTGTACCTGGGCAGCCAGACACAAGACGGTGGCCCCTCCGGCTACGGCTATAACTCGCAGCTTACGTCTATCAACTACAACACGAACAATACACTCTCTTATAATACCCTGATCAATGATGCCCATAAGATAGAGGCACTGGCAGGTTTCAGCTACCAGGACGCCAGCACAAGCTCCGCCTCGGTGGAGGCCCGTGGCTTCCCGAGCGACCGTTTCAGGAAGATAGCCAGTGCGGCGCGTATTACCAGCGGCTCCTCCTCCGAGACAGGTTATGTGTTCGTTTCCTACTATGCCCGCACCAACTATGTGCTCAACCAAAAGTACCTGTTCAGTGGCAGCGTCCGGGTGGATGGTTCCTCCAGGTTTGGCTCCGGCAACCGCTACGGCACGTTCCCGGCCGCTTCAGCCGGATGGATTGTGTCGGAGGAGCCGTTTCTGGGCGACTCCAACCTGCTTAGCTTCTTAAAGCTAAGAGCCAGCTACGGTTTGACAGGTAATGCCGAGATTGCCAACTTCGCCCCGCTGGCGCTCTACAGCGCTGCCGCCTATGAAGAGCTGGCAGGCCTGATTCCTACCAGCCTCCCAAGCGAGGACCTGCGCTGGGAAAAAACCAAGCAGCTGGATGTAGGCATCGACTACGGCCTGTTTGACGACAGGATTACGGGCGAAGTGGACTATTATGTGAAGAACACGGAAGACCTGCTGTTGAACCTGCCGATCCCCGGCTACAACGGCTACACCATCATCACCAAGAACATCGGTAAACTCGAAAACAAGGGGGTTGAGTTTGTTGTGAACACCCGCAACCTGGTGGGAGAGTTCCAGTGGAGCACCAACTTTAACATCGCCTTTAACCGCAACAAAGTAACCGACCTTGGCGGAAACACGATCTTCGGTAACTCCAGAGGCCTGGGGCAGATACGTGAGGGCGAGCCGATGGCTGTTTTCTGGGGCCCTAAGTATGCCGGCGTTGACCCGCAGACAGGGGATGCCCTGTTCTACATCCAGGCAGGCAGCGATGAGGTGACCAGTGATTACAGCCAGGCTGAGGACCAGCGCGTGGGTAACCCGAACCCCAAGTACACAGGCGGCCTGACAAACAACTTCTCTTACAAAGGCTTCGACCTGAACGTGCTGATGCAGTTTGTGCAGGGCAATGACATCTTCAACATGGCCGGTTTCTTCCAATCAGTGAACGGGGACTACTTCGATAACCAGACAAAGGACCAGCTGAACAGATGGCAACAGCCCGGCGATATTACCGATGTGCCGCAGGCAAGGTATCTGGAGGGAAACGGCGGCGAGCGCTCCTCCAGATGGGTACAGGACGGCTCGTTCCTGAGAATCAACAATGTGAACCTAGGCTATAGGCTGCCATCCGCCATCACCGAGAGGCTCCACCTGGAGTCGGCCAGAATCTACGTGCAGGCAACGAACCTGGCCACCTTTACAGACTATGAAGGCTATGACCCTGAGGTGAACACCACCTATTTCGGACGCAGCAACGTGAACCTTGGCCACGATTTTTACACTCCGCCCCTGGCCAAAACCTTTACCATAGGCGTGAACATTGGTTTGTAATCTAAATCTGACAAGACATGACATTCAAAAATAAAATACTGATCGCTCTACTCACCCTCTGCCTCGGCGCCACAGGCTGCGAGGACATGCTGGACGTAGAGCCGCAGCAATCCATAGATGCCCGAAACGCGATCACCACCCAGCAGGACCTGCAGGGTGCGGTGATCGGCATGTACGCCCTGCTGGGGGAGCCATCCTTGTACGGCACCAACCTGCTGCTGCTTCCTGAGCTGCTTGCCTCCGAGGAGAACGTGTTCTGGTATGGTACCTTTGCCGGCTATCGCCAGGTGAGCAACAAGAACATGACATCGGATAACATAGAGGCCCAGCGCACGTGGCTAACGGCCTACGAGGCCATTAACCTTGCAAACATTGTGCTCAGCAAGCTGGAGGTGGCCACAGACCCCGAGGTACGGGACCGCATCGAGGGGGAGGCGCTCTTTGTAAGGGGCATTCTGCATTTTGAACTGGTGCGGCTTTACGGAAAAGCGTGGAACGACGGCGACCCTACGACCAACCTTGGTGTACCGATCCGCACCACCCCGGTAACCACAGAGGCAGAAGCCAGAGCCTTTGCCCCGCGCAACACCGTTGCCCAAGTATACGAGCAGGCCATCCAGGACCTGGAGCGTGCCAAGGAACTGCTGCCGGAGCTAAACGAGGAGCGGGCGAACACCTATGCCGCCAGCGCCTTCCTGGCCCGCATCCATTTGCAGCGCCAGGATTACGCGGCTGCCCTGCAGGAGGCGAACCGCGTTATAGAGGAAGGGCCCTTTACCCTGAACCCTTCGGTATCGGCTATCTTTCAAAATGACAACACAGCAGAGTCTATCTTTGAGATACAGCAGAACGACCAGAACAACGCCGGTACCGCCAACGACGGCCTTACCACCTTCTATGCCGACCTGGAGGGTATTGGCCGTGGTGACGTAACCGTAGCCTCTGCGGACCTGTACGAGGAGCAGGACACCCGCCTGACACAGCTGATTTACACCGGTTTCCTGTATGGCGACATACAAAGCGGCAAGTGGACGAGCTACGGGCAGAATATCCCGGTGGTACGCTTAGCAGAGATGTACCTTATCAGAGCCGAGGCTAACCTGCGCCTGGGTTCGGCTGTGGGCGCAACGCCGTTAGAGGATATCAACCGCATCCGCGAACGAGCTGGCGCCACCCTGCTGACCAGCGTTACGCTGGAGGACGTGCTGCTGGAGCGAAGGCTTGAGCTGGCCTTTGAGGGCTTCCGTATTCATGACCTTAAACGCACTGAGGGAGAGCTGGTAGGAGAAGATTACACCATCCCCTGGGATGCTGAGGAGCTGGTCTTCCCTATCCCGAGAAGAGAGATAGATGCTAGCCAAGGCCAACTTACACAGAACCCCGGCTACTCCGGATAAACAGAGCAACACCAAAAAGCCCCTGTAAGTACAGGGGCTTTTAATTTTTCCTTAAAAACTAAACTTTTAGTTTTTAAACTAAGTATATAGTTATATATTTACCACAGAACATCACCCTTTTATACTTCTATGAAAGAACTGACCAAAGCCGAGGAAGAAATTATGCAGGTGCTCTGGAAGCTGGAGCGGGCCTTTGTACGCGACATTCTGGAGGAGCTACCTGAGCCGAAGCCCGCCTACAATACAGTGTCTACCATTGTGCGTATCCTGGAGACAAAGGGCTTTGTGGGGCACGAGGCCTTTGGCAAATCACACCAGTACTTCCCGCTGGTAGGGCAGGACAAGTATAAAAGCTTTTTTCTGAAGAACTTCATGAGCGGCTACTTTGGCGGCTCTTTCGAGAAACTGGTCTCCTTCTTTGCCAAGGATAACAACCTGGATGTGCAGGAGCTGGACCAGCTGCTAAAACACGTAAAGCAAAACCTGGACGAAAACGAGGAAAGCGATGGAAGCACTACTTAATTACACTTTCAAGGTAAGCATTGCCCTGCTGGCTTTGTACCTGTTTTACTTCCTGGTGCTGCGGGGCCAGAACAGTTTCCGCTTTAACCGGGCGTACCTGCTGTTGGCTCCCATCATCGCGCTGCGGCTCCCCCTAATCCAATGGCCTGCCATACTTTCCCCGGATGCCGCCGTCTCCAAGGTGCTACAGGCAGTGCAGCTCGGCGAGGTAGTGGTAACCGCCTACCGGCCTGAAGCGGCGGCGGAAACCGGAGCAGCCTTCCCTTGGGTTCCTCTGCTGACGACCTTGTACTTGCTGGGTGTGGCGGTGGTGCTTTCCAAGCTCGTGCGGCAGCTGTGGCAGATTCGGCAGCTAAAGGCCCAGGCTATACTTGCGCGGCAGGCTGAGGGGGTAAAAGTATACCACCTGAGCAGTCCTTACCCCGCCTTCGCCTTCGGGAAAAACATCTTCCTGAGCCAGCAGCAGGAGCCGCTGCAACCCCAGGAACGGGAGCAGGTGCTGGCCCACGAGTTGGCGCACGTAAAGTATGGCCATACCTGGGATGTCATTTTATACGAGCTGCTCTCGGCTATACTTTGGTTTCACCCTGCCGTGTGGCTTTTAAAGCAGGAGCTGCGCGATGTGCACGAGTACCAGGCCGACGCTGCCGTGGTGAGCCGGCACCAAACGCAAAAGTATACGTCCCTCCTCTCCCGGGAGGCCCTGGTAAGTATGGGTTTGCCGGTGGGCAGCTACTTTACCAAGCCACAGGTGCTCAAGCGGCTGCAGATGCTGCAACGGCAGGGGCACAAACCAGGCTGGGTGCGTCCGCTGCTCGCCGCCCCGCTCCTGTTGGCATTAGCCTTTCTGCTGGCCCGGCAGCAGGCTACGGCCGAAAACTCAAGTTTAACCCCAAGCACCAGCTCTGACGTGCTTCCAGCTGTAACCATTTCAGACGATGAAGTAACTGCTCCATCCGGAGAACAGCCTTATACTTACGTGGAGCAGATGCCCACGTTTGAAGGCGGTGACAAAGGCCTGATGCAGTTCCTGGGAAAAAATACCCGCTTTCCGAAGGCAGCACAGGCGGCCGGCGTGGAAGGCTTGGTGGTCCTGAGCTTTGTTGTTGACCGGGATGGCTCCTTATCCAACATTGAGGTAGTGAAATCCCTGGGGCAGGGCACTGACGAGGAGGCCATGCGCGTGGTACAGCTGATGGACGGTAAATGGAACCCCGGCAGACAAAACGGTAAGGCCGTGCCGGTACGGTATACCCTGCCTATCCGCTTCGCCATCAAGTAAAGTATAAATTTCCCTTTAATAAACACCTTTTTCAGCTCGTTTTGGGCTGATACAGGATAATTATTGCCTTTTTCCAAGTAAAAAACAAACCAATCAAACCATGAAAAAGAAAGACACATTTATCCGGCTGGTTGCGAGCGCACTGCTAAGCATGGCCACGCTAGCCGCTGCCCCAGCTGCATTTGCCCAAACAGCGGACAAGCCCTATACTTACGTGGAGCAGATGCCGGTTTTTAAAGGCGGCGACAAAGGCCTCATGCAGTTTCTGGGCACCAACATCAAGTATCCCGAAGATGCTGTGAAAGCTGGCGTGGAGGGACTGGTGGTGGTGACCTTTGTGATTGACACGGATGGCTCAGTAAAGAGCGCGCAGGTGGTAAAGCCGCTCAGTTCCAGCACCGATGCGGAGGCGGTACGCGTAATCAAGCTGATGGACGGCATGTGGCAGCCGGGCAAGCAGAATGGCAAGATCGTAGCCGTAAAATATACCCTGCCCATCCGCTTTGCCATGAAAACGGAGCCTGCCGAGGCCGCCGCCCCGGACCAGCAGCCACAGTTTAAAGGCGGGCAGCAGGCCCTGATGCAGACGCTACACCAGCACCTGAAACTACCCGAAGCAGCCAAGCAGGAGCACCTGAACGCGCGGGTGGTCGTGAAGTTTACGGTAGAGAAAGACGGCACCGTATCCAACATCAAACTGGCCAGCACCAAGCTGAAGAAAACTGTAGGCCCGGACACCAAGCTTGACTACATGGATGCCTCCACGTTTAACCTGCAGAACAAAACCATAGTGGCCAAGCTGGCAGAGGCCGCCGCAGCCGCTGTAAAAGCCACCTCCGGCCAATGGCAGCCCGCCACTAAAAACGGGCAACCGGTTGCGGCCGAAATAGCGCTTCCGGTGCAGTTTCTGGGTTCCGAGGCTGATCCCATAGACCATTCCCTCCCCTCGCCAGCAAGCCAACAGGAAGCAAGCAGCCCAGCCAAAGCCCAACCTTCGGCTTCTGCTCACCCGGACAGGGAATTCCCGAAACAACTCGCTAAATTCTTTGCCAAAAACCTCCGCTATCCCGGCACTGATGCAGAAAGTGTCATTGAGATGGAGTATGAGATGCTGGAGAACGGAACGCTACACTATGTATTAGGAAAGAACCAGAACAGAGAGTTGCAGGATGAAGTCCTCCGGGTACTGAAGCTTGCCAAAGAAGAGAGATTTATCACCTATAATGGGAAGGGCCTGCAAACACTGGCCGTATGGTTTAAAATTAATGATGCCACCACGAAGTCCTTAGCTGATAAACCCATGCATGCTGATGTGGTGGTGACAAAGTATAAATAACAGGTATTCTTGCACGTAACCCCTCCAGATGCTGGAGTATAAAATTGTCATCCTGAACGAATCCTGATGGCAGGTAGCATGGACTTAGCCTCCGGGGTAGGCTGCCCTTATTCCACGAAGGTTCTTAACAGCATGATTGTATTTTAGGGGCCTCATGCGTAAAACGAACCGGCCCTGTCACCGGTACTCTCCCGGCATAGCGACAGTATTATACTTACAGTCCGTGTCTTTCTCACCAGGTAAAAAACTCTACGAGTATAAAAGCCCTACTGAATTGTCTCAGCAGGGCTTTTATTAAAGTCAAGTATGAGCTGGGAGGTTAGAAAATCTAACAACCAGTAACTAACGACTAAAAATTCCAGTCCTCATTGATGATCGCCATAGCGTGGTGGGCCGTCATGTCGAACTGGCAAGGCACGATGGAAATGTAGTTATTCACCAGCGCCCATTCGTCGGTATCCTCACCTTTGTCGTGGTTCACGAAGCTGCCCGTCATCCAGTAGTACTTGCGGTTGTGCGGGTCCAGGCGCTCGTCAAACTCCTCCTGCCACTTGGCGCGGGCCTGGCGGCATACCTTGATGCCCTTGATCGGGTCATCGCTTTTCTTCGGGAAGTTTACGTTCAGGGCGGTGTTGTCCGGGATGCCGTGCTCGATCGCCTGGCGAATGATCGTCTCCACAAACTCCTCGGTGTGCGAAAAATCCGCACCGTGGCCATAGTCGCAGAGCGAGAAGCCGATGGCCGGCAAGCCCTCAATGGCCGCCTCGATGGCCGCCGACATGGTGCCGGAGTACAGTACGCTGATGCTGGAGTTGGAGCCGTGGTTGATGCCGCTCACCACCAGGTCAGGCTGGCGGTCGCGCAGCACGTGGTGCTTGGCCAGCTTCACGCAGTCAGCCGGGGTGCCGGAGCACTCGTAAGCCTCCACGCCCAGGTCCTCCAGCGCAATGGATTTATCTAAGCGAAGTGTGTTACCAATGGTAATGGCGTGCCCCATACCCGACTGAGGCGAATCGGGGGCCACTACTACTACCTCCCCTACTTTCATGGCCACGCGCACCAGTGTTCTGATGCCTGGTGCCGTTATACCGTCGTCGTTGGAAACTAAGATTAAAGGTTTAGCCATTTTAATTATTTACAGTTGATGTGTGACAAAAAGAACGATTTTCGATTTCATGCTAATATACTACAACCTGCGGCTGCACATCAAGGTTTATACAATTAAATAACACCGAGAACGAGCCACCATGTTGAAGAATATCATATACGCGGTGCTGCTGGGGGCAGGCATGGCAGCTTGTCTCTCGCAGCAGGATAAACAGAACGAAGAAGCTGCCGGTGCCCCGGAAGAAACCATGCTTCCGGACGCCACCGAGGTAACCCCCACTGCCCCCGACCCCATCCTCTTTGTGATAGATAAGGAGCGCGTGGGAGAGGTGAAGATCGGCATGCCCATAGCGCAACTGCAGGAGCAGGTAAACGACGGCCTCCACCTAACAGACACCACCCTGCGGCAGGAAGGCACGCAAAGCACCGCATACCTGCTAAAGCCGGAAGGTCAGGCCAAGGGCCTGCTGGTGGAGCAGCAGTGCGAGGAGGCATGCAAGGTGTGGCGCATCAGCGTGCTCAGCCCTGATTTCAAGACGGCAAAAGACATCAGCGTGGGCTCTAAGTACAGCGAGCTGCAGCAGGCTTACCGAATCAGGAAGGTAACATTTGAGGAAGGCAATTTAGTGGCCCTTGCCCCGGATGCCGGCATGAGCTTTATACTTGACCACAGCACCTTGCCTAAAGACCAGCTTTCCAGCGTAAACGCCGCCACCGTACCCGCTAATCTGCTCATCCGGAAAATCTTAGTATATTAGTAAGTTGCTATGTTCAGGGTAAATTCCTATACTTGCTGTCATGGCTATACTTCGCTCTGGCTACAAGTCCAAGAACTTCGGTCTGCTGCTGCTCCGGGTGGGCATCGGCGTTATGTTCATACTCCACGGCTGGCCTAAAATGGCTGGCGGCGCCGAGCGCTGGGAAGCGATAGGCCAAAACATGGGGCTCCTGGGAATCGGCTTCGCTCCTGTGTTCTGGGGATTTATGGCGGCGTTTGCCGAGGTAGTTGGCGGGGCACTGCTGCTGCTGGGCCTGCTTTTCCGGCCTGCCGTTGTACTGCTGCTGATCACGATGATTGTAGCCACCATCCGCCACGTAGCCGGCGGCGATGGTTTCGGGGGCTATTCCCACTCCCTGGAGGCGGCCATTCTTTTTGCATCGCTGCTTTTTATTGGCCCTGGCAATTATAGCCTCGACCATAAGTTCCTGCACAAAGACAAGGCCCGCAGCCGAAAGTACTTCGCTTAAGCCTTCGGCACCGCAAGAGATGCTGCTATACTTCAAAGACGCAACAAACCATTGCGTCTTTTTTGATGCCCTCCTATCTTTAGGATACTCACCAATCTGCCAGATGCAGTGAGGCCGATGCACCTTCGGAGATATTCAAAAAGCTGCTTCTCTACAACTTTTTAGCCTTCTAACTGCCTAACTCCGCAGAAATCCTTATCATTGCTTCTTGATCTTTCCTGTTAACTGAACCATGCTAACCACTTTACTACTTGCTGCGCTGCTTAGTACCGGCGCGCCCGATAAAGACAAGCCCAAACTGCAAACGCCCTACGAGCAGGGCAACGGCAACCAAACCGCCACCTACGACGAGGCGATACAGTGGTACCAGAAGCTCGACGAGGCCTATGAGGAAGTAAAGATGGTGCCCTACGGCACTACTGATGCGGGCCGCCCGCTGCACCTGGTTATCGTCTCCACGGATAAGGATTTTGACCCTGCCTCTATCAAACAAAAAAACAAGCGGGTGCTGCTGATCCAGAACGGCATTCACCCGGGCGAGCCGGAGGGCATTGACGCCACCATGATGCTGGCCCGCGATTACCTGCAGAACAAGAAACTGCGCAAGCAACTGGATAACGTGGTGCTGGCCATTATCCCGGTGTACAACATCGGCGGTGCCCTGAACCGCAACAGCCACACCCGCACCAACCAGAACGGGCCCGAGGAGTATGGCTTTCGGGGCAACGCCCGTAACCTGGACCTGAACCGCGATTACATCAAAACCGACTCGCGCAACGCCCAGACATTCCACCAGATTTTCCGGGAGTGGGACCCCGACGTGTTCATGGACAACCATACCTCCAACGGGGCCGATTACCAGCACGTGATGACGCTCATCGCCACGCAGCACAACAAACTCAGCCCTGCGCTGGCCAAGTACCTGAAGGGCAAAATGGTGCCGACGCTGTATGATGGCATGAAGCAGGACAAGTTTCCGATGGTGCCGTACATGAACACCGTGGACGAGACGCCGGACAAGGGCATCATCGGCTTTATGGAGTCGCCGCGCTACGCTACAGGCTATACTACCCTCTACAACACCATCGGCTTTGTACCCGAAACGCACATGCTTAAACCCTTTAACCAGCGCGTGCAAGCCACTTACAAGCTGATGGAGAACATGATCGAGACGGTGCACCGCGATGCCGACGAGATAGGCAAACTGCGCCAGCAGGCCAAGCAGCAGACGCTCACGCAGCAGAAGTTCCCGCTCAACTGGAGGCTGGACACCACCAAGGTAACGCAGATTCCTTTCCTGGGCTATGAGGCAAAGTATAAACCAAGCGAGGTAAGCGGACTCGAGCGCCTGTACTACGATCGCAAGTCGCCTTACAGCAAGAAGATCGATTACTACGATGAGTTTGTGCCGGCGGTGACCGTTGAGAAGCCTGTTGCCTACATCATCCCACAGGCCTGGCACGAGGTGATTGAGCGACTGAAACTGAACAAGGTACAAATGCAACAGCTAAAGCGCGATACCACCCTAACCCTCGACACCTACTACATCACCGACTATAAAACAGGGCAACGCCCCTACGAGGGCCATTACCTGCACTCCGATGTACAGGTGGAGACGAAGCGTATGCCGCGCCAGTTCTTTAAGGGCGATTACGTGGTGTACCTTAACCAGGAGGCCAACCGCTTTTTGGTGGAGGTGCTGGAGCCGCAGGCCGTGGACTCCTACTTCAACTGGAACTTCTTCGACTCGATCCTGATGCAGAAGGAGTACTTCTCCAGCTATGTGTTTGAGGACCTGGCGGCCCAGTACCTGAAGCAGAACCCAGAGTTGCGCCAAAAACTGGAGGCACGCAAAAAGCAGGACCCGGAGTTAGCCAAAAACGCCCGTGCCCAGCTCGACTTTGTGTACCGAAACACGCCGCACTATGAGTACACGCACCAGCTGTACCCGGTAGGCCGCCTGATGCAGGACGTAAAGCTGCCGCTGTAAAGTATAAGCCAAGTATCAAGTATAGAAGCCACCCTGAGGGATGGCTTCTTGCGTTTCAGCCAAAGCAGAAGTATAAACCCAAAGCCCCGGCAGCCAGAAAAAATCGGAAACTTATGCAGAGGTTTACATGTTTTGGAGTTAAATTTGCATGTACATACATTATTTATCAAAACAAATATCACTCTAATGAGTCTTTTACAGCATTTGAACTGGCGCTACGCAACCAAACGCATGACGGGAGAGCGCGTGCCACAAGAAAAAGTTGACTATATACTGGAAGCTACCCGCCTTTCGGCTTCTTCCATGGGCTTGCAGCCTTATACAATTCTGGTAGTGGAAAACCCGGAGCTGCGCCAGCAGATCCAGAAAGTGGCCTACAACCAGCCGCAGATCGTGGAGGCATCGCACCTGTTGATTTTCGCGGCCTGGAACGACGTGACCGAGGCACAGGTAGACGAGTATATGCAAAACATTGCCGAAGTACGTGGCATTCCTGTAGAGTCGCTGGCTGACTTTAAAGCCAGCCTGATGAATGGCGTGGTAAGCCGCACGCAGGAGCAGAAGTATGAGTGGGCTGCCCGCCAGACCTACATTGCCCTGGGTACTGCCCTGGCCGCTGCTGCCGAGCAAGGAGTGGACGCCACTCCGATGGAAGGCTTTGACCCGGCCGCCCTGGACGAGTTGCTTAACCTGAAAGAGAAAGGCCTGCGCAGCGTAACCCTGCTTCCGCTCGGCTTCCGCCATGCTGAGGCCGACTTCTTGGCCACAGCCAAGAAAGTGCGCCGCGACAAGGAGCAGCTTTTCGTAGCGCTGGACGAAGTATAACACGCACTATATTTAGAAACAGAAAAGGCCACCGCTGAGGTGGCCTTTTCTGTTTTTTAAGCAAACTTATACTTCTATCTCTCCCTTCAGGTACGTCACTGCCTTGCCGGTTATCTTCACCCTGTCACCCAGAAACTCACAATGCAACGCGCCCTGCCGCTTGGAGAGCTGCCGGGCCTGCAGCCTTTTCTTGCCCAGCCTTTCGCTCCAGTAAGGCGTCAGCGTGGTGTGGGCAGAGCCGGTAACGGGGTCTTCGGGGATACCTACCTGCGGGCAGAAAAAGCGGGACACGAAGTCCACCTCCTGCCCCGGGGCAGAAACGATAACGCCTCTGGCCGACACCGTGTTAAGCAGCGCAATGTCCGGATCAAAACCCTCCACATCGGCCTGAGAAGTATAAACGAGCAGGTAATCGGTCTTCCCTTTATAGGTTTCCTGCGGGGTTTTGCCAAGCGCCGTGATCAATGCCTCCGGAGTCTCGGCGGGCTCCAGCACATCTGCCGGGAAGTCTAGCGTTAAGGCATCACCTTGCTTCGTAACGGTTAGTAAACCGCTGCGGCGCGACTGGAATCGGATCACCTCCGACGTGTGGCCAGCGTAGGTAAACAGCACGTAAGCCGCAGCTAAGGTGGCGTGGCCGCACAAAGCAACCTCCACCGTGGGCGTAAACCAGGTGATCTCATACTCCTCCCCTTTCGGCACGACAAAAGCGGTTTCAGCCAGGTTGTTCTCAGCGGCTATCTGCTGCATCGTTTCGTTGGGCAGCCAGGCATCCAGCACGCACACGGCTGCAGGGTTTCCGCCAAACACCTTGTCTGTAAAGGCATCGATCTGGTATAATGGTATTTTCTTCAAGCTGATCTCGGGTTTTAAAAGTGATCTTTTTCTACTGCTAAGGTAGCAAAAAGATAAGCACCCGTGCCGCCGCGGGCAGCGGAAAGTATGTCGAAAACTTAGTTGCAGCTGGTTGTATACTTAGCCAGCGGCTCAACGATTGACAAGATTGCAAGGTAAAACTAAAGAATAAAAGCAGCAGGATGGAGTTACCGAAGGGTTTTGGACAGATGATGGATTTCGGGCTGGTGGAGGCACTGCTAGGCCGCCGCTCGCGCCGCTTTTTTATGGGGGCCGAGATTCCGGATGGTGTTTTCGCCTATCAATCTAAACAAGCGCCCATGCCGCTGTCGGAGCTGGAAAAGCTACTGGTAGTGGCTACCTGCGCCGGAAACACCAGCTGGCACCACATGATCTACAGAGCCGAGCGCTATGCCCCACACCTGTCCAACTACGCCGGGGCCGCCGGGGGCCGCACTTTCCCCTCCGCGGCCGGCTTCCATACCAGCATGACCTTCTTTACCGACGACGAAGGCGTGTACGTGCTTGACAACCGGGATGCGCCCGCCGCTGCCGAACGAGATGCCGAAGGCCATCTGGAGCTTGGAGACGTGGTAAACGCACTAAAGGGACAGGTAAGGAAGTTGAAGGATGGCCGTGTAGGCTTGCCTTGTGAGGTGCCTTATGTGGAGGCGCACAACACCTGGGTGGTCAACAAGCCGGGCACCCTGCTGGTGATACCTGTAGGAGACTTATCGCAGCACGTACTGCTGGCCATTTGCTATATGCTGCAGAATGGCCTGTTTCTCACCGACGACATCCATAAACGGGCTATACCCGGCATAGAGAAGTATAGCCGTTTGGCCGATCCGAAAAATGTGTGGCCGATCACGTTTCTGGAGCAGTGGTCGATGGCGGAGCTGACGGCAGAGTTGAGCACAAGCTGCTACGCCGGCGCCCTGATGCTGCAGGCCATGGGGCTGGGCGGCTGGATGTTTAACGGCATCGACCCTTTCAGCATGCTCGGGGCTAGCAGTAACCCTGCCGTACCAGGACTTGGGTTCAGGTATGACACCGACGAGCGATGGCCCTACCCTAACCCCACAGGCCTGCAGGGCGTGATGGAGGGTTATTGCCCACCGCACTACCCCAACATGCGCGCAGCCGTGGAGGCTGTTTGCGACCGGAAGTTTGGCCAGGGCGGCCCTTTTAGCGCCGGCACTCCCGGCCCCTGGAAGCAATCAGAAATAGTGCGAAATGCGGCAGAAGTGCATTCTGAAGAATTTAGGGATTGTGTGGCGCTGCAGGCGCAGTACATCTACGACACGTTTGGCAAATTCCCGGGCACAGTGCCCTCTATTTTTGTCATCACTTACCTGCAGGCCCACCACCTCGACCTGGCGTTTTACGACACCTTCTACAAAGAGGGGGCTTACCTGAAAACGCACGCCGAGCATATGGGTAATTGGCACAGCTAGGGCGGCAGGAGATTGTTTTAAGTTAGCGTCCTTGTGTATGAAACGGGCGAGGTCTTCAGCCGAAGTATGGTTTGTACAACTTTGTTGGGGGAGCTACTCTTCATAAGCACCCTCAACGATATTGGCATATTCATCATCGCCAAATAGCAAGTCTACTCTTCCATTCTCTCGGCAGGCTTTGTTAAACTCCTTTTTCTCAAGATAGATCCTGTTATCAATTCCTTCCAGTATAAAACAAGTAAGCCACCCCGCAATGGAGTGGCTTGCCTGTTTCCGCTAAAGCATAAGCGAAAGCTTAATCTTTCAGGTAAGCCGAGTACATCCACACCAGCTTTTCCTGCTCCCGGATGTAGTCGCTCATCAGGGCGTTGGTGCCTTCGTCATTAGCATCGCCAGACAACGCCAGCAGCTCGCGCTCCGACTCAAGCAGCACGCTGAAGCCATTGAGCACCTCCTGCACCGCCTGGTTGCCATCCGACACGTTCGCCACCTCCTTGATGGAAGCGTTGTCAAGGTATGCCGAGAAGGAGTGGAAAGGCGTGTGGCCCAGCGTCAGGATGCGCTCGGCGATCTCGTCCACCTTCACGATAGCATCGTTGTACAGTTCCTCGAACTTGGCGTGCAGCTCAAAGAACTTGTTGCCCGAGATATTCCAGTGGAAGCCCCGCGCATTGATGTAGAACAGCTGGTAGTTCGCCAGCAGCTTATTCAGTTTACCTGCCAGTTGTTGCGCTTTATCGGCATCTATGCCTATCAGATTCTTATTTGCCATAGTCTGTCTTGCTTTATAGTTGATACACTTTGTTGATGCAGGAAGATGAGAAGATCTCCCCTTCCTGCCAATGACCAATGTCATTGGCAGTTCTATTACCTACGTGGGCTACTGCTTTTGTATACGACTATGGCACTGGCAGAAGGTTATTATTTCTGTTTCAGCATGGAGGCGGTGTAAGGGTTGGAGAGCAGCTCTGCGAACAGCTCCCAGCGCTTCTCCGGGTTATCGTCGGTGCCGCCGTTGCGCTCTATGTAGTGGCGCACCAGTTCTTTGCCCAGGTTATAGTTGATCACGTAGCTGCGGTACTTGTCCATGAAGCGGGTACGCTGCAGAGCGCGGTCTTTTTGGTAGAGGTTATACTTTACGAGCAGGTCGGCAGCCTCTTCTCTGCTGATCTCGCCGTTCAGATAATGCCTGGCCGCCTCGTTTCCGGCAAAATCCAGTTGCCCTATTTTGGCAAGGATGCTGTAGTAACGGTCGGCCTCTGCCGGGTTCAGGCCGGCTAGCGGGAACAGTACCTCTTTCTCAAACTGCAGGCGCTCCTCTGCCGGAAAGGCCACCTCAATGCCGTAGTTCGCGCTGCCCTCGGCAATTAAGCTTTGCGGGCTGAAGAGCGGGTAAATAGAGTACTCCTTCCAGCCTTTCTTATCCACCAGGTTCTGCTCCAGCAGCACGTTAAACACGTGGTGGCCGGGGTAGCCTTCGTGCGATGCCAGGTCGATGGCGCGCTCGATGTAGATCGGAAAGTCAGTGTTGATCTGGATGAGGCTATAGCCTTTGCCCTGGTAGTAGTTGTAGCCCGACCAGGCTTTGTCCGTCACGAAGTCCAGTTTAAAGTTCTCCCGCTCCGGCAGGTCATAGTGCGCTTTGGTGCGGCTGCGGGCCTCGGCAATGGCGGCTTTGAACACGGTGTCCAGTTTGGCTTTCGGTATCTCAAATTTGGCGCGGTAGGCATCCCAGCGCTCAGTTATACTTCCCTTGCCCGGCAGCTCGCGGTCAATCTCGGTAAGGATAGAGTCGAAGTAGGCCAGCTCGTAGTGCGGCGGTTCGGCATCGTAAAACAGTTTGGCCTCTTCATCAAAGCCATACTTTTTACCTTGCATTATCTCTACTTTGGTGATGGCGGCCAGCATCTGCTTTTTGAACATAGCCAGGCGGCGCTGCTCGTCTGCAGGCAAGCTGGTGGTGTCCTGCGCCTGCAGCTGCTCCTGAATCGCCCTGAACTCTTTTAAGAACGCTTCGGCCGGGAGCGAATCTGCCGCTGCTTCCGTAGGTTTCCATTCCTCCGGGCCGTAGTAAGCATCCACCACATCGCTGTCGTACTGGCCCAGCCGGAGCAGCGTTTTCACATAGCGCTCAGCCAGTTGATCCATGGTGGCCACTTCGGCGGTTTCGGTTTCTGTTTGGGTGGAGGTGCAGGCCCAGCAGGCTACGGCCAGCAGGAGCAACAGTGCTTTTTTCATAGAGGGTGGTTTGGTATGGGTATGGTTAAGGTAGCAAGATAAGATTTTGCAAGGAAGTGGGAGGTTATAATTTACTAATGCTCATACTCTGGCACCATATGGCCAAGACTTCAGACAAGGCCAGAGGGTGCCGGGTTTGTGACTCAACTTGCTTGGGAAGCCAAACTTTGACTTTAACATTATCCTTTATACTTACGATCGCAATATCTCCCTCCGCTGCCGCGGGTTTGCAACTCGTGACCTTCTACTATCTCGGATTTGTGAACTTAGTAGCTTGAAAAGCCATGCTTTAAACCTGTTTATACTTTATACTTTCTCTGGCGCAGGCGCCCGCTTGTGCCGCTATTAGCCATAGCTTCCTGCAACTGGAACCAAGCTATCTTTGCTAGCTACCGTTCATCAACAGCTTTACCACCAGCTTGTTGCATAGAATACTTTCTACTCTCCAGCCCGAGCGGGCTCGTCTTGGGGGTAGGGGCCCTCAATAAGGGCATCGCGCTGGGAGCTTTTCCTGCCCTCGCTCTCGCTCGGTACCGGAAAAACTCGCATAGGCGCTCTTTTTCGAGGGCCCCTACCCCCACCCAAAGACTGGGAAACAGTTCGATAGCCAGAGCTGACGGAGCTTGAACAGAGCTCTCCTCCTTGAACTACAGAGAACGAGAGTCCGAAGGTAGCGAGCGTAGCTATAAGGGGCAGGGGTGGTTGGGCCTGGTAATGGGAAACCCCAACCCCCGTTTTAGGGTAGGAACCCTTTATAAAGGTGGAGCGCTGGTATGGTCTCTACACATCCACCGAGTCATACACGATCACCTTCGACCACAGGTGCGAGTAGTTCTCCACGAACTGCAGGTGAACGGGGTGTTTCTGGTAGACTTCCTGCTGCTCCAGGTTATCGAAAAATAGCAGCCATGACACGGCGTAGCCCCGCTCAATCACATCGCGGTTGGTGCTGGCCGGCACGCCTATCTTAGCCAGCCGTATCTCCTTGATGGCCTTCAGTGTGTTCAGCCCCTCGATCAGTTTGGCTTTGTCTGCTTCGGAGCCGGGGTTGTGAAGCCAGAAGTATACATGATGCACAAAGTTGTTTTTGGGCTTTTTCTGAGCACTGGCAAACAGGGGCATCAGGCCCAGCGCACCGGTAAAGGAAAGAAAGGTCGTGTTTCCGAGAAAGGATCTTCTGGATAGTTTTTTCATCGTGTTAAAGTATGTATAGCTAAATTTTAGGACTGGTATAAAGTACTTCTAAAACCATGAATTTACCCTTTCAAAGCGCCTAGTTGCTTATCGGCTGCGGCACGGGCCTTCTGCATCACGCTCTCCAGGCTCACTGTAGCTCCTCCCTGGGCTTTGCTCTCGTCTGCGGCCTCCATAAAGGCAAAAATCTCAAGCGTTTCCTCCGGGCTAATGGGTGCTTTGCCTGTACGGAAAAACTCGGCAATCTGCACTACCAGCGGGCGGTACCCCTCCCAAGGTCCGAAAGTGGCAACTCCCTTCTCCCCGAAGGCGGTTCCGCCAAAATCGTGCGCACCGGCACGCAGGCCCCTGAAGGTCCCAAGCCTGCCGTCCTCCCACACCCCCACGACCACGTCGGCCCCTTCGGTGTAGGTACGTTGCACGCTCTTGCACCCGGTTCCCAGCACCGTGAAAAGTGCCTCCACGCCATGTACGCCATACCAGAACAAATCAGGGTGCGTTTTTTCGATAACCGCCGGGCTATACGCATCGGCCCCCAGTACTTTTCCGATCTTTCCGTTCCGGATCTGCTGCGCGCTGTCCATGTACCTTAAGGAGGAAGCCGAGAAGACAGGCACTCTATACTTTTCCGCCGCCTGAAAAATGGCGACTGCATCGGCCAGGGAGGCGGCGATGGGCTTATCGATAAACACCGGTTTGCCCGCCTTCAGCACCGGCAGGGCCTGCTCCAGGTGCAGGCGTCCGTCATTTGTTTCCAGCAGCACCACATCCACTTTGCGCAGCAGCGCCTTGATGGAGTCCACGATCTCCACCCCCATGCTGCGCATTTTCTCCGTGGCTCCGGGTATGGTATTCACACTGAACTCGATGTCGCGGCTGCCATACGGGTAGGCGGCCACTACTTTAAAACCGGCTACATCGGCTGCAGCCTTCGGGTCGTGGAAGATTTCGGTGAACTTGACGCTGTGCTCGGTGTCCAGGCCGATTATGCCTACTTTGATTTCCTTGGCAGGCTTGTTCTGGGCGAGTGCAGCAAATGCGCTGCCAAAGAGGCCAAGCCCGATACCGGCAACGGTAGCTGTTTTAAGGAACGTACGACGGTCTGTAGATGCGTGCATAGGCAACTTTTTCCAAGTATGAATCAGAGCCACTTCTCCTGCTTAGGGGTTTGAGTGGGGCATTTATATAAGTATACAATTAGCTTAGCCGCACCACCTGCCCTGTCCGTACCGACTCGTCGCAGGCAAAGGCGATGCGCAGGCTGTTCACCGCATCCTCCAGGTGCTCTGCCAGGTCCAGGTTTTCCTGTATGGCTTTGAGGAAATAGCGTTGCTCCCGGTTGCAGAGCTCCTGGTGGTCCGGCTCGTCCTCCAGGTTGATCCAGGAGTCCTCTTTCAGAAACTGGTTATGCTTGTCCAGGTCGGCATGGTGAAAGCGCAACGCCTCGGTCTGGGTATGTGCCGCCACCGAGTCCGACTTGCCGGCGCCGCCTGCGTCTCTCGCTACTATCGACACACAACCTTTTGGCCCGATCACATCTTTGATGAAAAAGGCGGTTTCGCTCATCATCGGTCCCCAGCCGGCCTCATACCAGCCCACCGAGCCGTCTTCGAACCGGATCTGCAATTGGCCATAGTTGTAGTTGTCCTCCGGGATGTCGTCGGTAAGCCGTGCGCCGATGGCGCTCACCTGCACCGGCTTGGAGCGCGTCATCTGGCACATCACGTCGATGTAGTGCACGCCGCAGTCTACAATCGGGCTCAGGCTCTTCATCAGGTTGCGGTACACGTCCCACATGCGGCCGTGGCTTTGCTGGTTCAGGTTCATGCGCATCACCAGCGGTTTTCCCAACTCCTGGCTAAGGGAGATAAAACGCTCCCAGGAAGGATGGTGCCGCAGGATATAACCCACCACCACTTTTTTGTTTGCGCGCCGGGCAGCTTCTACAACCCGCTCAGCACCCGCCACGGTGTCAGCCAGCGGTTTCTCTACAAACACATGGCATCCTTGCTCCAGGGCTGTAATGGCATAGGCTTCATGGGTATCGGGGTAGGTGGAGATGCAGACTGCATCCGGGCGGGTTTCGTGTAAGGCTTCCTCATAGTCGCTGAACAAAGGACAACCGCCGCCAAGCTGCTCATTCAGGGCTTCCTTACTGGCGCCGGTAGAAACCAGGCCGCAGATCTCAAAACCATCCAGAGCATGGTAAGCCAGCGCATGCGAGGCGCCCATGTTACCACAGCCTACTACCAGTGTGCGCAAGGGCGTTGTTCCGTGAGGCATAAGTATAAATGTTTTATCGTTTGTTTAATCCTTCAGGGCTGACAACGTAATTGTTACGTATAAATATAGGAATTATGGCGAAACAAACAACAATCCCCTTCCACCTGCAGCCCCACGGCAACATCCCCAACAACCCGCAGTTGCCCTTGCTGGTATATGCGCAGGTGTTTTCGGAGAAGGATGATCTGGTGAGCCGGTTTAAAGAGGCCTTCAGGCAACACAACTGGCGCGGCAGTTGGGTAAATGGCGTGTTTGGCTACCACCACTACCACAGCAAGGCGCACGAGGTGCTGGGCGTGGCGGCTGGCTCGGCTGTACTTCTACTGGGCGGGCCCGGCGGCGAAGAGCTAGAAGTAAGCGCCGGCGACATGCTGGTGTTGCCCGCCGGCACAGGCCATTGCCTGAAATCCTCTGCTTCGGGTTTTAAGGTGGTGGGCGCCTACCCTGCCGGTCAGGAAGACTATGACATCTGCACTGAAAAAGACGATCCGGAGGAGAAGAAAAAGAATATAGCACAGGTGGCACTACCTGCCGCCGACCCCGTCTTTGGACAAGACGGCCCGCTGCTGCAGCACTGGAAGCAGGGTTGACCTGCAAGCACCTGCCCGCTTGCCCTCTTGCTCTCCCATCAGCCCCTGCCAGGAAACCGACAGGATAACTATATTTGCCAGAAACTATACTTGGTTTACCTATGCGCAAAGCAAAAAGCATGAAAAACGCACCTTCCCTGTACGCCTTACTGGCCGCATCTACCCTTGGCCTTGGCAGCTGCAACAGCACTTCCTCACCCACCACCTCCACCAGTGCCGCAACAGCCGCCCTCGGCTCTGCCACGCAGGCCGCTGCTGCCCCAGAGGCCGATTTAAACGGTGCCAAAGCCGCCTACATCAGCTACTGCTCCGGCTGCCACGGCGAGGAGTTGGAGGCCTTCGCCGACCGCAAATGGAAGCACGGCAGCGCCGACGAGGACCTGTTCAAGGCCATCAAGCACGGCTATCCGGACGAAGGCATGCCTGCTTTTGCCGAGACTTTCACCGACGAGCAGATAAAGGAACTGGTGGCCTACATCCAGCAGGGCATCAAAGAGATCAAAGCCTACGATTTTGGCGAAGAGAAAACGGTGGCGGCTGTGCAGCAGTCAGAGCAGCAGCAGTTCCGCCTCGACACGGTGGTAACCGGCCTGGATGTGCCATGGGGGATGGCTTTCCTGCCTGGTGGCGACATGCTGATCACAGACCGGTCGGGCACCCTCTACCGCCACTCCAAGGAGCAGAAACTGCAAAAAGTAGAAGGCTCGCCCCAGGTGCTGGCACAGGGCCAGGGCGGCTTGCTGGATGTAGAGCTGCACCCGGATTTTGCCCAAAACAACATCATTTACCTCTCCTACTCTGCCGTTAAAGAGGAAGGCGGCAGCACCCTCTCCACTACCGCCGTGATGCGCGCCAAGTTGAACGGCACTAAGCTTTCGGAGCAACAGGTGATTTTTGAGGCGCTGCCTTACAGCAAAACCCGCCACCACTACGGTTCCAGGCTGGAGTTCGACAAGGATGGCTATCTATACATTTCGGTAGGCGACCGCGGCAACCACGACGAAAACCCACAGGACCTGGCACGCCACGCGGGCAAAGTGCACCGCGTTAAGGACGACGGCAGCATTCCTTCGGACAATCCCTTCGTGAACCGGCAGGGCGCTGTGGCGAGTACCTTCTCCTACGGCCACCGCAACATTCAGGGCATGGCGCGCCATCCGCAAACCGGGGAGATCTGGACGCACGAGCATGGCCCACGTGGCGGCGACGAGGTGAACGTCGCAGAGAAAGGCAAAAATTATGGCTGGCCGGTTATATCCTATGGCATCAACTACAACGGCACCGTGCTGACCGAGCTAACGAAGAAAGAAGGCATGGAGCAGCCGCTGCACTACTGGGTACCATCCATTGGCCCGTCGGGTATGGCCTTCGTTACCGGCAGCCGTTACAAGAATTGGGCAGGCGACCTGATGGTGGGGTCGCTGCGCTTCCAGTTTTTGAGCCGCCTGGAAATGGACGGAGAGAAGATACTCGGGGAAGAGAAACTACTAAAGAACATTGGCCGCGTGCGCGACGTGAAAATGGGACCGGACGGCTTCCTGTACGTAGCCGTAGAAACGCCCGGCACAATATACAGGCTGATGCCGGTGGAGTAATTTATACTTGCTCCGGTAAAAACCAGAAAGCCGCAGGCAACTCAAATTGCCTGCGGCTTTCTTTTATTTTAAAACGAGCTAAGTGCCTATACTTATATGCTGCAGCTGGTAGCGCTGTTTTAGTACATAGCCGGCTGCCCCTTTTTCGGTAAGGAGTTGCGGATAAACTCGCGGATATCCTCGTTGGCTTTTACCAGGTCTTCCTTGCGGAGGTACATCATGTGCCCGCTGCGGTAGCCTTTGTAGCTCAGGCGGTCCTTCAGGCGGCCACTTGGGTCTAGCTGCCACATGCTGTACTTGGCATTGAAGTAATCGGTGGCCCCATCGTAGTATCCCGCCTGGAACATCACGTGCAGGTACGGGTTCTGGGCCATGGCCTGGCGTAAATTCTCGCCTGTCCTGTTGTTGTCGTTATTCCAGGGGTGCACCGGCCCGAACATGTTATACTTCACATCCGTCTTATACTTCAGCTCGTCGCGCAGGTACATGTTTATGGCCGGGGTAAAGGCGTGGAGCCAGGAGGTAAGCTCTGCATTGAAGTCCGGACGGGCGCCGGCATCCTGGCGGTCGATTCCTTTGTAGCGGGAGTCGAGGCGGCCGACGGTATAGCCCTGGTCGCGGAGCAGCTCCTTCCAGAAAAAGTTGGTCGGCACGTCCAGGTTATGCTGCAGTACACTCTGCTCCGAGATGCCGGCATAGCGGGCCATTTTGGCGGCAATCTGCTTCTTTTGCGCCTCCTCCAGGAAACCGCCTCTGCTAAGGGCCGGGATCAGCTCGTTGATGGTGAACTCCTCCACCTCCGGTAGCATGTCCGTCAGGTCGCGCTGCTGCAGGTCTTGGGGCAACTTGTTGTGGTACCAGGCGGTGGCGGCAAAGTAAGGCAAGCGCAGCGCCGCATCCACAGGGCCGTTGCGCTCAATGCCCAGTTCCGTCGGCGACACCAGAATCACGCCGTTCAGGTACATCCACTGCGAGTTCTGCAGTTCGTGCGCCAGCCCGGCTACGCGGGTGGTGCCGTAGCTCTCGCCAATCAGGTACTTCGGGGATGCCCAGCGGCCCTTGCGCGACACAAAGGTATTGATCCACTCGCCCAGGTACTTCACGTCGGCATTCACGCCAAAGAACTTCTCTTTCAGCTTGTCTTTCTCCACGCCCTCTGCCATGCGCGAAAAGCCGGTGTTCACCGGGTTGACAAACACAATGTCGGCCACGTCCAAGATAGACTCCGGGTTTTCGCGGAAGCCGTAAGGCTGCACCGGATACCCCTCCTCGTCAATATTGAGCAAACGCGGACCAGTATAGGCAATGTGCATCCACACCGAAGCAGATCCCGGACCGCCATTAAAGGAAATCACCAATGGGCGTGCATCACGACTTTTCACATCCGAGCGCTCATAGTACGTATAAAACAAGCCGGCTATGGTTTTGCCGTTCTCATCCCACACAGGTTGGGTGCCCGTGGTGGCAGTGTAGGGTACCCGCTGCCCTTTAATGGTAACGTGGTGTTTGGAGGTAACCGTAGAATCTGGGTTGATGGCGCGTTGTGCCGCCGCCGGAAGCACTAGTACGGCCAGCAAAAGGGCCAGTGCCAAAAGCTTTCTCATTGTCAGTTTATACTATAGATTCAAAATTAGCCGCACTTGCTCATGCAGCCCAGGAAGAGCCTACAATATAGGGAAAATTAGATAGAGGAGGTGGAAAGATGGAGAGATAGAGAGTTGGGGAGTTAAAGAGTTAAAGAGTTTGTGAGCTAACTTTATCTGTCAGAGACGGACGTACATGAGTAATCGATTACGAGTAACAAATAACGTAAAACGAACAATTGATAACTAATAATGAGTACTACCTTCTGCTGAACACATAGCAGCCGATCTTTTCGGGATGGTCTTGCACGAAGTCAGAGGGTTTGGCATGGCGCAGCATCCAGAGCACCAGCAAATCGCCGGAGGCGGCAATGGAGAAAAAAAGCCCAAACAGGAAGAGCAGGAGATTGCCTGTGGCCATTCCCGCCACCGCTGGTAGCAGACCCATTACCAAGCCCGGCATTATGCCGCCTAACACGTAAGGGCGCAGCGGCAACACTTCCTGGCAGTGGCAGTAAGGCGTCAGGTAGCGCCAGTGCACGCCATACTTTATAGACTTTACCCCATGCCGGCAAAACACGGCCCAGGTAAGGCCGTGTAGCAGCTCGTGCACCACCGCCCCCAGCACGAACACCAGCAGCATCAGGAAAGGGTAAAACAGCACCTGTACGCCCTGCTCCCGCACGAAGCCTTCTACAGCCCCATAACTGAACCGCCCGGGCCACAGCAGCACGTACGGCACTATGTACAGTACCAGGATAGGCAGCATGAACACCAGCGCCTTCACGTTGGCCTCGGCTGCCGTAAGCGTTAGCTCTGTTTTCTCATACGGCTCTTCCAGCATGCTATTGGCTATGGTTTGCCAGTTTCTGCAGATCGCTGAACTGCGCAATCTGCTCCACCTCCGCCTGCACCTCGCCAAAGCCGTATTGGGCAAGTATAAAAGGCACATCTGCCTGCACGCTGGCGCTGTAGTCGCCTTGTGTATCGCCAATGTACACGGGGCGCTGTAGCTGGTTGCGCTGCACTACCGCCCGGATGTTCTCGCTTTTCGGCAGGCTTTTATCGCCGTAACAGGCAATGTCGGTAAAGTATGGCTGCAGGTCGAAGTACTGCAGAAAGGTTTCGATGTAACCGCTCTGGCAGTTGCTCACAATGAACAGTTTATACTTGGCCTGCAGTTGTTCCAGTGTTTCCCGTAGCGCCGGGTATAGCTCACCGCCTTTCTCCTGCAGGTACTCCAGTTCCAACTTGGCCGCCGTTTGCTGCAGCTGCTGGCGCTGCTCTAAATTCAGGTTCGGGAAGAGCTTTTGGTAGATGGCATCGTAAGGCATGCCGGCAATGTTGCGGATATCTTCTTGGCTAAGGGTTAAGTCTACAAAATCGAACTGGGCAGCGGCTGCATTCCAGGCTTCGGCAATGGTTTGGGTAGAGTCCCAGAGGGTGCCGTCCAGGTCGAAGATGAGCCCATCGTATTGGGTGTTTGGCATATTGAGTATTGTAAGTACCAGGGCAAAGGTACGCGTTTTACCAGGGAAATGCGCACGCTACCAGCATATGATGCCTACTTCTTGCTTTGATACATCCGCTTTACGCCCCGTTGCTCCGCCTTTTGCTTATACTTAGCGGGAGGCACTATTTCAGCGAGTTATAATAGTTAACGATCGCCATCATCTGGTGCGGCTTTTCATAGCTTAGGTGCTTCTCCCTTACATACTTCCTTACCTGCCTGGATTTATTTCCAAACAGCCGGTACAGGTCTTTCCTTGCGTTTCGGAGCGTTATTACCTGGCCATCAGGCAGTAAAATGTAATAGAGGCCCTTTATCTGGTCTGCCCACTCGCTGCCCGGCACATAATACTGTGAATCATATATGGCATTGTGCGCATACAGCAGGTTGGAGCGGGATGTATTCTTCCGCACATACTCCTCCCGCATCATCAAAGTGAAGTGCCCCTGGTTGAGCTGCTCGAAGAAGGTGGGTTTTTTAAAATCTGAGTAGTCGCGGCCAAGGTTCCACATCAGCGACCGAAAAGTATAGGGCCTGCCGCTCGGCTCTTCCTGGCCTATAAAATATTGTACATTTACTGGGGAGAAGGTGCTTTTGGTCCCGTCGTCATTTAGAACGCTAACCACTTCCTTTGTCCTGTAAAAAGTTATGGGCCCATAAATGGTATCCCCAGAAGTAAGTACAACTTTGCCTGAGGGCCATTCCTGTATGTCTATCTCTGGCCGATACTGCGCAAACGCCTCCACCGACAATAGGCAAAACAGCAGGCTCCCAAAGTATAGGTAGGTATTAGATAAAATTTTGTTTTTCATAGTTTCAGGTAGTAGTTTCAGTTGAATATGACACAATAAACCAAGCTCTCCGTTGCCTCTACATACTCAGTAACAACACGTTATACATTTTGTATGATTTTCTGAAAGAAAAGTTGCCTGGTTGCCTTACCTAAACTACCCTAAAACTAAAAAACCTGCACAGGCAGCCTGTGCAGGTTTTAAAAGTATGGTTTTGCGGCCTTTACTTGTTGACCGTCATGTTCTTGAGTATCTCGTGGCCCAGCTTATCGCGTTTAGTGGTCAGGTACTTCTGGTTGTGCTCGTTGGGTATCACCTCTATCGGCACGCGCTCCACCACTTCCAGTCCATAGCCCATCAAGCCGGTGCGCTTGCGTGGGTTATTCGAGATCAGGCGCATTTTGGTAACGCCCAGGTCGCGGAGGATTTGCGCTCCCACACCATAGTCGCGCTCATCCATGCCGAAGCCCAGCTCCAGGTTTGCCTCTACGGTATCCAGCCCCTGCTCCTGCAACTTGTAAGCCTTCAGCTTGTTCAGCAGGCCAATCCCACGTCCCTCCTGGTTCATATATACAATCACGCCCTTGCCTTCACGTTCTACCATGCGCATGGCCTCATGCAACTGCGGCCCGCAGTCGCAACGGCAGGAACCAAAGATATCGCCGGTAACGCAGGAGGAATGCACACGAACTAATACTGGCTCACCTTCCTCCCAAGAGCCTTTTACCAGGGCCAGGTGCTTGGCACCGTTGCTGCGCTGTGTAAAGGCATACAGGTCAAACACACCATAATCGGTTGGCATCTGCACCACGATTTCCCGGTCAATCAGGCTTTCCTTTTTGAGGCGGTAGGCAATCAGGTCCTTTATCGAGATCAGCTTTAGGTCGAACCGCTCGGCCACCTTTACCAGGTCGGGCAGGCGGGCCATGGTACCGTCTTCGTTCATGATCTCCACCAGCACACCCGCAGGGGCAAGGCCCGCCAGGCGAGCTAAGTCCACAGAGGCTTCTGTATGGCCGGCTCGGCGCAGTACGCCTTCTTTCTTGGCCTTCAGCGGGAAAATATGGCCTGGTTTACCCAGAGACTCCGGATCGGTGTTTGGATCTACCAGCGCCTGTATAGTTTTGGCACGGTCGGATGCCGAGATGCCCGTGGTGCAGCCATGTCCGATCAGGTCTACCGACACGGTGAACGGCGTGGCGTGCAGCGCAGTGTTGCGGCCAACCATCAATTCTAGCCCCAGCTCATCGCAGCGCTCCTCGGTAAGCGGCGCGCAAATCAGTCCACGCCCATGGGTCGCCATAAAGTTCACTATCTCCGGGGTGATCTTCTCGGCCGCGCAAACAAAGTCACCCTCGTTTTCGCGGTCGTCGTCGTCCACTACGATTACCACCTTGCCTTGGCGTATATCTTCAATGGCAGCCTCAATGCTGTCCAAAGGCCTGATATCACCAGTTGTATTGGTTTCCATATATTCTACTTTATGCCCGCACTGCCCAAAGCAGCAAGGCCGTTGATCTTTTGTAAAGCGGTACAAAAATAGAAAGTTTATACCGCAATGCCGTTATTTATTGCATAACAGTTTTGGAGTGAGATTAGTTGATGAAGGGTAAGATTTAAGGTTAATGTGGTTTGGGGTGAGGTGGAAACACTGGCTTTTCTCCGCTGGCACGGGCTTGCAGCTTGTACCGTTTTGTACCTACTTCTGCTATACTTTCATAGCCGCTGCTCTTAGCAACTGGAGGCAAGCTACTCTTGTTAGCTGCAACTGATCCACGGCTTTATAACCTATTCGTTTCATTTCCGGCTTTGGTGCTCTCCAGCCCGAGAGGGCTCGTCCTGGGGGTAGGGGCCCTCGATAAGGGCATCGCGCTGTGTTCCCTCCTGCGCCAGGGCGCTGCCCTTCGGGCACCGGATCTCACAAGGCGCTCAACCCAAGGACTGGGATCTGGTTCGATAGCCACCGCTGACGGAGCTTGAGCCGAGCTCCCCTCCTTGGACTACCGAGAAGGCGAGTTCGAAGGTAGCGAGCGTAGCTCTGAGGGATAGGGGTGGTTGAACTATTATTGCAGAACGTGGATTAGTGGATCTTCTACAACATGAGCAATTCCCCTCCTGGGTGGGGTGGGTTCATGCTTCTGCTGATGCTACCCTAGCAGCTATGAAACTAATGCTTCAGCCAAAGTATAAGCAGGCTCCCCTCCTTAGCCAAGGAGGGGTAGGGGTGGTTGGGCCTGGGGCCGCTAAAACACCACGATCCCGAGCAGGTCCCCGATCTGCTTGTGAAGCTTTTTCAGGTTCATGACGGCCACCAGACGGTTTACCTGCTCCTGCGGATCGGTCACGATCTTCAGCTTGAGTGCCTCCTCGTCGATCATCAGTTTCAGGTACACGAACTTCAGGCGCAGCACGGCACGCTCTGTTCCGTAGGGCAGCAGGTCTGTTTCATGGGGAACAAAGATCTGGTGCGTAGCCCAGTTCGGGCTCAACTCATAAGGGTCTGAGAGCAGGTGAATGGCTTCTGTACGGATCGCCTCGTCGGGGTAGTTGATGAAATCATCCGCCACGGGCACCACGCCCTGGTTCAGCTTCTCGGTTACCAGCTCTACAAAGCGCTTGTACAATGGCGTACGGAAATCGATGTCCTCCAGCTGCTCCAGCATGTACTGGCAGGTGGTGAGGCCGTCCTCCAGCAGGCGGTCTGGGTAATTGAGCAGCATCCGCACGATCTCCCGCTCGTAGCGCTGCAGTACATCGGCATCAGAGGCAGGCTTTTCCTCCTCCTCTTCCGGCATCGGCGGCATGTAGTCGGGCTCCGGGCTGCCGGTTTTGTGCTGTTGCTGCCGCCCCTGCAGGTGCATCTTGTTATACTCCGATATCAGCACCTGCTCATCAATATCGAAAATCAGGCTGCAGCTGCGGAAGAACACCGTCCGTTTGATGGCATCCGGTATCTTGGATATGGAGGCCACTACTTCTTTAATCGCCTCGGCTTTCTTTACCGGGTTGCCGGCAGCCTCCTTGGCAAAAAGGCTTGTTTTAAAGGAGATAAAGTCCTGTGAATGCTCCTTCAGGTATGTTTTAAAGGCAGAATCCCCAACCTTGTGGATGTATGAATCCGGGTCCTCCCCTTCCGGAAAGGTCACCACGTTCACGTTCAGGCCTAGCTCCAGGATCAGGTCGATACCACGCAAAGAGGCTTTTATACCTGCCGCATCGCCGTCGTAAAGCACGGTGATGTTTTGTGTATAGCGCGAGATTAGCTTGATCTGCCCTTCGGTAAGCGAGGTTCCTGAGGAAGCCACCACGTTCTCGATACCGCCCTGGTGCAGCGAGAGCACATCCAGGTAACCCTCCACCATGTAGCACATGTCCTGCATGCGCATGGCCTGCTTCGCCTGGAACAAACCGTACAGCACATGGCTCTTGTGGTAAATGTCAGACTCCGGGGAGTTAAGGTATTTCGGGCTTTTCTTGTCGTTGGACTTGAGGGTACGGGCGCCAAAGCCTACCACGCGCCCCGACACGTTGTGGATCGGGAACATCACGCGGCCCCGGAAGCGGTCGTACTTCTTGCCCTCCTCCTTTACGATTGTGAGGCCCGTTGCCTCCAGGTACTGCTGCTTATAACCGGCTTTTAATCCGGTATCCGTCAGGTCCGTCCACTCATCTAGGCTATATCCTAGTTCAAACTTCTTGATGGTGCTGGCGCTCAGCCCCCGTTGCTTCAGGTAGGATTGGCCGATTGCCCCCTGCTCATGCCCCTGCAGCCGCTGCTGGAAGTGCTTGGCGGCAAAGTCAGACACGATGAACAGGCTGTCGCGCTCGCTCTGCTCCCGGGCATACTCCGGGTCGTGCTGCTCCTCGGGTATCTCAATGCTGTACTTTTTGGCCAGGTACTTGATCGCCTCCGGAAAACTGGTGCCCTCCACATCCATGATGAACTGCACCGAGTTACCGGCCTTGCCGCAGCCAAAGCATTTATAAATACCCTTTGCTGGTGATACAGAAAAAGACGGGGACTTCTCGTGGTGAAACGGACAGCAGGCCCACATGTTCTGCCCCTTCTTCTTGAGCGACACAAAATCGCCTACTACCTCCGTAATATCGGCCTGGGCAATAACCTGGTCAACTATTTCTTTTGGGATGAGGGACATGGGCAAAAGTATTAGGGGATGACAAAGTTGACACTCCCTCCTCTAAAGAGAATGGGATTCTTGGTTCTCAGACGTAGCTACAGCCACAGTCTCCCCAAGCGTTAATTCGGATGTGTCCCACCCTATTTTATTCTGTTTTTGAAAAGCGAAGCGGACGATGTTGTTTGCAGCCAGCGTATCTCTCTCGTGTACAGCTCCACACACTCCACACAACCACACCCTATCCTTCAGCGTTAGGTTGCTGTTACGTGTACCACAAGTGCAAAGCCTCGAGGATGGCTCAAACATACCGATCTGCAGCAATCTTTTACCCTGCCACTCGCACTTATATTTCAACATCTCTACGAATCTACCCCAACTCACATCAGAAACAGCTTGTGCCAACTTATGGTTTCTCACCATTCCGATGATGTTTAGGTTCTCCACACACACCGATTGGTTTTCTCGGACAATGCGTGTTGACACTTTGTGCAAGAAGTCATTTCGCTGGTTGCTAACCTTTTCATACAGCCTCGCCACTTTCAGCCGCGATTTGTTGCGGTTGCTGCCGCCTTTCTTTTTCTTACTGTGGCGGTACTGCAGGTTCCTTAGTTTTTGCAGACACTTACTAAGGAATTTAGGGTTGGCTATCTTCTCCCCTGTGGACAGGGTGGCAAAATGTTTAATTCCTACATCTATTCCAATTGCCTTCGCCGGGTCAGGAGCCTCATACTTAGGAGCGGCTGTGTGTGTTTCAGCCACCACTGATACAAAGAACTTACCTGTCGGTGTCTTAGATACAGTGACTGTTCTCACAGAACCCTTCAGCTTCCTAGATAAGATTGCTCTAACCTTCCCTATTTTTGGTAATTTGATTAGCCCCGTATCGTCATCAATCCAGACGTTCTGCGGACACTCAAATGACTGCCTGTTCTGCTTCTTCTTAAAGCGTGGGAACCCCTTCTTTTCACGTAAAAAACGAGTGTAGGCAGAATCGAGGTGTTTTAATACTGCCTGTAGCGATTGACTATTGACCTCCTTCAACCATTCATGCTCTGCCTTCTTGACAGTCAGCCTCGCACTCAGGTCGAAGCGAGTGAGTGATTTGCCTATAGTCTGGTACACCTTTATCTTCTCCGCCAATGCCCAATTAAAAACAAACCTGGTGCAGCCAAAATGCTTGTTTAGCAAAATGACTTGCTCAGCAGTCGGAACTAAGCGGTATTTGAAGGCTTTAAGCATTTGTAAGACAAAGATATGACATTATCCTTGAACAGCACATGATTAGAATATTACATTTTCCTCGTCTTGGGGGAAGCTCAGCCAAACATCAGCTCACCCCAAGCACCTAATCCTATACCTCTTAGAGAGGCTTAGGATTTATTTTACTAAGATTTCCAAGCTTCCCCTGTGTCTGCCTCCCCTGTTAAGATCAACCAACATGTTAATTTTTACACTTACAATATTTATCGATTCGTGAAAACCTGTTAATACCTCTTTCCACCATTCCGTTTTATCTGAGAATAGACAAGGTGTACAGATTGCTACCTACTGGTAGCGATAGCCACCACTATGATATCATTGCTCTGGACGGCTCCGGCTCACTAAGCATTGATTTAGGTCGAAAGCGAAGGCCGGATGAGAAAAGCTACCTAAACTACTATTCCGTTTAAGCTGCCAAATGAAAATATGTATTCTGAAAAAAAATAAAGGTAGAAGGCAAACTGGTGATAAGGAAAGTCTTTCTGTTACCTTCTGCATCGCAAAGGGGAGGATTAATTCTTTCCAAGTCTAGGAGCATAGGCTCGAGAAGCGTACTCCTGCCCCGCAGAAAAGCACAAAATCAATGTTTAGCATTCAAAGTATAGAGAAAGTCTTATTTTTGAGTCTTAGCATTCACAGCCCCAGCACCCTATGCAGAAACGTTTTACCCTACTCCGGCATCTCCCCAAATTAGTATTTTTACTCCTAGCGCAGGCAACACAGGCGCAGAAACTTACCTGGGAGCCGCGCGAGGACCTGAACATACTTCTCCCCTCTTCTATCAAGGTGTATGAAACCAACACTCCCTTAGCCGACGGCGCACCACTGCGGGCCATGTATGCGACTGTGGATTTAAGGGATGAGAACCTTAAACTGCGAGCGGCCGGAGACCCGGCCAAACGCCAAACCACGCTGGAGCACTACCAGGACCATGATGCCGTATTGGCCATCAACGGTGGTTATTTTGGCCCTACAAGGTCGGTGAGCCTTTATATTTCTGATGGCGAGGTCGTGGAGCCCGGGCTTAAGCAGTCTGGCAGTAACTTCGTCACCCGAGGGGCTTTTGGCATGGTTAACGGCAAACCGGAGATCACCTGGACGTTTAACCCTTCGGAGAGCCTGGTCTACAAGTATAGCCAACCCAACCAACCGGGCAGGCCAGCCCCCAAGGCGCAGGGCGGGGAGCTGTGGTTACCCAGCCAGGCCGTGGGCGGTGGTCCGATACTCGTGAAAAAGGGCAAGCTGGTGGATGTAGGAACGGTAGAAGGTTTTGGCGCAGGGCATTTGGCCCGAAACCCGCGCACGGCCATTGGCTACCGCGATGAGCACACGTTAGTGATGGTAGTAGTGGATGGCAGGCAGGGCGCCAGCGCCGGGGTGACGATTAAGGAACTGGCAGGGATAATGCAGGGGCTTGGCTGCGTGGATGCGGTGAACCTGGACGGCGGTGGTTCCTCGGCTATGGTAGCGGCCGGAGAGGTGGTGAACATCCCAACGGACGTGCCGAACGGCAACCGCAACAGCCTCCGCAAAAACGCCAATGCACTGGTGCTGGCCGAGCAGGTGGAAAGGCCGAAGCGCGACATCACCTACATCGACACCGACAGCAAGCACTACACGGAGTATGGCCTGTGGCGCAACACTAACCACGCCAGCTTCTATGGCGCCACCCTCTCACGGCAGGCCGCTGCCGGTAGTGACTACAACAAAGCCAGGTACGGCTTTAACAGTATCGCCAAAGGCAAGTATCAGCTGGCTGCCTGGTGGACGGTAGACACCGCCAGTAATGCTCGAAATGTACCTTACGTGCTGCACCACAGCGGCAAAACCGATACGCTGTACGTAAACCAGAAAACCTACGCTACCAGCGGCCGCTGGAATGTACTGGGCAACTTTATACTTGGCCCCGCTGATTACCTGGAGCTCCTGGGGCAGGGAGAAGGCAAGAAAGTAGTGGCCGACGCCGTCCGCCTGGTGGCAATTGAGACATACCCCGAGCTACCTGCGCGCCGCGGCGACCTGCGCCTGGCCGTGATCAGCGACCTGAACTCCGGCCTGGGTGATGCCACCTACGAATGGCAGGTGGACAGCATCATGCAGCGCATACCGCGTATCTGGCAACCTGATTTGGTGGTATGCGGCGGCGACATGGTGGCCGGCCAGGGTGTGTCGGAAGCGGAAACGCTGGAGAAAATGTGGCGCGGGTTTGATAATCACATCGCTGCGCCGCTCCGCAAAGCCAAGATCCCGTTTGCCTTCACGCTCGGCAACCACGATGGCTCCCGCTCTTTTGCCATGGAGCGCAATGCGGCCGGCTCGTACTGGACCAAACCAGGGAACCTGCCAAACCTCAGGTTCATCGACAAAAGCAACTTCCCCTACTATTACTCTTTTGTGCAAGGAGATGCCTTTTTCGTGTCCTGGGAGGCTTCCTCGCCGGAGATAACCGAAGAAAACCTGCAATGGATGGAGGCGCAGTTTGCCAGGCCGGAGGCACAGCAGGCAAAGTACAGGTTTGTGCTGGGGCACATGCCGCTCTACGCCGTGGCGCAGGAGCGCGACTCCAAAGGTAACCTGCTCCACAACCCGGAGAAGCTGCAACAGCTACTTGAAAAGTATAAGGTACATACTTACATCAGCGGCCACCAGCATGCTTACTACCCGGGCAAGCGCGGCCAGCTGGAGCTGCTCAATGCCGGTGCTGCCGGCTCCGGCCCCCGCTCCTGGCTTACCTTGGAAAAGGCCCCGGTAAACACCGTCACTCTGGTGGATATCTTCTACGACCAGGATACGGTTATCTACACGACCTACGACATCGGCAAAGAAGCCTCGCAAGACATGGTGGTATTTGATGAAAAAGTGCTGCCGCAGTTTATCGAAGGGGTAAACGGCTACCTTATCCGCCGCGATGTAAGTTTAACAAGCAAGGCCTCCGGCACTTTCTCCGGGCTTCATCAGCTTAGCGCCCGCCCAACAGCAGCCACAGGCTCAGCGGAGGTACAGGTGCGCAACGGCAAAGTATACGTGAGTGGTGCGTTCAGTGAACTGCAAGGCAAAGCTACCGACATT
Organism: Pontibacter litorisediminis; assembly: GCF_029360645.1. GTDB lineage: Bacteria > Bacteroidota > Bacteroidia > Cytophagales > Hymenobacteraceae > Pontibacter > Pontibacter litorisediminis. The sequence goes on from NZ_JARDUA010000001.1 coordinate 1,471,755, forward strand.
GCCCTTTACCGTGGCCGCCACACCGAGCAGGGCGAGCAGGTGCTGCCGCTGAAGGTGAAATCCAGGAACGGACACAAGGGCAGCTTTAGCGGAAGTATGGACGCGCCTGCCGGCTTTAACGAGCTGCTATCGGTGGGGGCCTTCTACATCCGTATTACAACCGACAAGAACCCGGACCAAGAGGTACGGGCTCAACTGTACCCAGCTGCCAATCAGGCTCCGGGGGCAGTGGCCGTGAACTCCCACAACACCCGCAACGTGTACGCTGTACGCTCTACGGAGGCTCTTTTCGGCGTGAGCTGGCCCAAAGCTGTTGATCCAGACGGAGATTTTGTTTCCTATACTTATCAGCTGGCCACCGACTCCTCTTTCCAGAACCTGTTGTGGCACAAGAGCACTGGCCGCGTGTCAGGTATAAAACCGCGTGAGCAGGATTGGTACGCGTTGCTGCAAAACGCTGCCGAGGGCGAGGCGTTGACTTTCTACCACCGTATCATCGCCTCCGATGGTAAGCATGTTACGTACGGACCGGCACAGCTTTTTAGGATGATGAAGAGCAACGAGCCGCTGGAGGATTTTGTGGAGGTGCCAGCCCCGAAGTACAGATTTGCTGGCAAACTAGCGGATGGTGCCGGCTACGGAGCCAAGTGGGACAGGCAGGGCAAACTGTGGCTGGCCAGCTACAACGGAACGCTGCACATCAAAAACCCTGACGGCTCTGATGCGTCCTTCTCGCCGCTGGAAAAAGTGACGGTAAACGGGCAGGAGTATCATCTAAAAACCATAGGAGGGATTGGAACCGATGCCGACGGCAACATCCTGATCGCGCGCAACAGGCACTTGCTTAAAATCGATGCCGTCACCGGGGAAGGTATAGCAGCCTGGGAGGTGCCTGCAGGCGGAAGGGCCATCACCTCGCCCCGGGCAAACGACAAAGGAGAAGTATACGCGATGTCGCTGTTTGGCGAGGATCCAAATTACGTGCTGAAGCAGAGTGAAAACCAACTGCATACGTTTGAGCTGGTGCGCACTATTCTGCTGCCAGACCGCATACTTGCCCGCGAGTTCGCCATGACGCCCGACGGAAAAACCTTATACTTCCCAAATTCTGGAAGCCCTTACATACAAGTATACACCAGCCAGGATGGGATAAAGTATAAGCTGCAGGAGAACATCACGAGCACAGCCGCCGGCTGCAACGCCATAGAGGTAGGCCCAAACAATACCCTCTGGACGGTCGTGCGTGCCAGCGGCGTGGTACCCGCCACCTTCCACTTCCGTGACGAGCAAAGCAAGAAGATGTGGACGCTGGAGCTGCCGGAACTGGACGGGGCTGAAGCACGCGGCCTAGGTGTTTCCGCCAACGGAGACACCCTCATCTTCTGCAGCTGGGACAAAGGCGGCGGCTTTTACAAGTATGTGCTGGAAGAGGGGGCCCAGATCCGGACGACCGGCAAGTAGGCCTTTTGGCCCGGTCTGTTGACTGAAGGCCGACAGTCTTCAACAAAGCCTACTCCCTTACAAAAGCGAGCATAAATGTTAGAAAGCTTCTGTGCCAGCTGTCCAGCTGGCACAGGACTAATCAACGTCTTTGTTCTTATGGAGCCCTCAGAATAATTTCAGTACGGAAGGGGAAGCACCTAAAAAGTGAGTGAATAAAAGTGAAGTCCTTATGGCATTATAAAGCTTTCTGGTTTGGGCTGGAAACGTAAAACAAGTCACATCCGAAGAAAACTGTCTAAAGCCAAATGAGCAGGAGTGATAACACCGCCTGATTATGCACCAGCCTTTGACGCTGCAAAGAGCGCGTACACTTCATTCCGTATCCTATCATAGTTCGCCAATAAAAGCTGGTCCCTCTGTTGAGGACTGCCAAAATCATAAAACCTGGGTAAGTCAGGATAGTAGCTTTCTTCTCTTCGCAACTGTTTAGGGTCTATTGCTATCTTGCAGTGGTAGGTGCCACCTACACACTTGCCCCTGTACTTTTTGCTTTCCACAGCCACCTGTCCTACCAGTTCACCAGCCTGCAGGCTGGCTATTTTAGATGCCGGAATCAGTGGCCCCATCTCCTCGCTCATACTAACGGTGGTACGGCTGCGGTCTATGCTGAGTCCCTCCTTCAGCTGCCTCACCCTTCCAAAGAGCTTCTCCAGCCAATCCAGCGTTTCTTTGTGGCGGGCAGCGCCGGAAAGCACATTGGCCGCTACCGAGCAAATAGTATCAGCTGTTTCCCGGCCATACTGCTGCCGTAACTGCGGAAGCTCCTGTAAGCCTAAAAGGACGGCTATCCGGTTGCTGCGGCCAGTCGCAATCAGGTTTTCCACCCGGTGTATGTAAAGTGTGGGGGACTCATCCACCACCAGAGCGCAGGGCAGGTTTCCCCTGGTGTTGATCAGGCGTGTGATCCGGTTGATCACAAGGGCGTTGCAGGCCGAATTAGTACTTTGCGTGGACGGCTCATTAGCTATTACCAGCACGGCAGGGTTATCCGGGTTGGAGATCTTGAGGTCAAAATCGTCCCCTGACAGGATCCAAAAAGTTTCCTTTGTAGCCAGCCGGCCTATGTTGATCTTCAGTGTCCCGATCTGCCCTTCCAGTTGTTCAAAAGCCTTATGCCTATAGGCGGTGGCAAAGGGAGAAAGCATGCTCTCGAGCTCGGGCTCAGAGAAGAGTGCGTCGAAGATCTGGTCATAGCTCAGACTTATAAAAGAAAGAACATGCGGAAACGAAGAATACCGTCCCCCTACGTGGCGGCTCAGGAAGTAGATGCAGCTGGCTAAAAAATTAACGGCAGACTGGTTGAAGAACTGTGCAGCGCCAGATGCTCTGTCTCCTTTCCGCAGGGCCTCCAGCAGTGCCTCGGCTGTCTCGATGGCATCAGCCAGGGTGGGCAGGTACTCCGGCTTTAAAGGGTTGCACCTTTTGCTGTGCTCCAAACTGCTAAAATTGATCACCTCAAATTTATGTTTTGGTATTATCCCCCTTCTCCTGTTGGCCAGGTAGTGGTAATAGGTGGCTTTGGCCAAGTCAGGGAACTTAAAATCATAAACCATCATCGAAAAGCCTTTTCTCAACAGCTGCCGAATAAAGGGTAGCACTACCGAAATGGACTTTCCCGAGCCGGGCGTCCCTATGAGCAGTGTGCCCCGGAAAGGATTTACCAGGTTGAGCCAACCACGCTGCCGCCGCTTCTTGTAATAAAAATGCATTGGGATATTAACCGAATAGGGTGTGCAATCAGGTTTTAATGGCTGCGCAAAAGACTCGTTCTCTACATTGAACTGGTCCTGGAGGAGCCGGTGCTGCAAGTGCTTTGATATATTATCCAGGGCCATATGGACCAGAACGGCTCCTGAAAGCGATAGCAGCATGTAGAGGGCATCCGGCAGCGAGACGCCTGCCAGGAGCATTAGGTTGCTTTTAGGGGTATAAAAGAAACCTGCCCCAAAGAAAAGAACGCAACCAAGCAGCAAAGGAAGAAAAATACCACGGAGCAGATCAAGCTCCGGATCCTTGCGGGCCCTGGTCCCCATGCTTACCAGCAGAATCAGTCCGAAAGTAAAAGCCTTTGAAAAGTAGATGTGCTCATAAATAATTATGCGCTGCAGCCGCTGAAAAATCGGCTGCAAGGGGTGAAGACAGGAGGTATCGTTAAAAAGGAAAACAGCCCCCTCCACCAGTATCGTAAAGTAGACAAGCCCTTGCAGAAAAGAGTAAAGCGTTTTAAGCTGGGTGGATTCTTCCATCTTCTTAGTCGACAGCGGTTTGGTCAGGAGGCTGGAAAATGAGCTAAGGTCAAATCTTGCCACATGGCAAGGCGCAGAAACAAGAAATACGAATACTACCAGGCCCTGAAACAGCGAGCCTGCCCGGGAGCTCACCGTGTCTCCCACGCTGGCGCACGACAAGGAGGCATATGCAGGTTAAAGCATGTCTGCTTGCAGCACGTCTGAATAGTCGATTTTAAGGGAGATGGTGCGCCCTGAAATCTGCTCCTCGGCCACCTCAATATGGAACACCTTTTCCTCTGGGAAAGTAAACTTCCTGAACACAAACACGTTCCGGTACTGGCGCTTGAAGTGCCCCGTGTCATAAAGCTGAAAACTGGGCTGTAGCTCCACCTGCTGAAAGTTAGTGGCCTTCACAACCTTTTTATCCTCTAGCTTAAACCGTATTTGATCGACCGTATAGGGAATGTTGGTGTCGTTTCTAAGGGAGAGATCAATAAAGAAATAGTCCCCCACCGTATAGATGTTGTTCAGCCTTGCCCGCATCCCCTGCCCTTTCGTAGTCACACTGTTGAACCGGGGTTTTCGCTGGAGGGCCAGCAGCGCAAACCGTGCCATGTCCTCCCGGCTCATGGCCACAGCTGGGTTCAGGTAATCATCTAATTGGGTAGGGTCTATACGCACCTCCGTGTCTGCCCGATCCGCTCGGCTATAGGCTAGCTTATACTGTACAAGGAAGCGCTCTCCGACGATGGTGATAACACCCGGATTTGCGCCACCGTGCTTGGGTTTGACCCGAAGGATGTTGGCGACAGGTATGTCCCCGGCTACATCATCTGTGGAGATATCCACGTATTGTATCGGCTCAGGGCTCACAATATGCGTGGAGATGCTTTCATGCACGTGCACTACCTGAAGGGAATCCTGTGCCGAGGCTGAAAACAGCAGGGCAAACAACACATATAGAAGCAGTAGCTTTTTCATATTACAGGGCTTTGTTATCTATCAAATAAACTAGGGTGTTGTACTTCAACTTAGCTTTGTTCTTCCGGAGGGCTTTGCCTGCGGCGCGGGTGGTGGTTTGAGAAACCCTTTCCAGAATAGAATAAAGCACTTGGCTGGCATTGTCAGGTGAATCCTCAAAAGTAAATGAATGACCACTGCTCACATTCCCGGCAAGCTCTTTTGTAAAGTCCCGGAACTGCGAATCCGGGACATACAGCCCCGCCAGGCCATCGTTGTCGTAGATACTTAGGTCTACCGGGATAATTTGATCCCCGTAGAGTATAGAGCGGATGGCTATCTCAATTCGTTGGGCACTAAAACCGGAAACCGTACCATACAGGTAACTGCCTTTCTTGATTTCATAGTCCCGGACATAGATGTCATCCAGCAAGCGAATCCTGATCCTGCCACCTTGCATCACCTTCAACCCTTCGTCCAGAATAGCTTTGACAAAGGGCTCCTCACTGTCGGCTGTAATGGTATTGAAAAAGGCTCTATTCGTATTCCTGCTTTTGGTCACGGGTAACGGTGCCGGCTCTTGCTTTTCGGAAGCCGGTACTTTGGCCATTGGCGGCTGTGGCCCCCTACGAGAAGGCACAGGTTCCTCTCCTACCCGGCTCAGGCTGTCCATAAACATCATCTGCTCCCGGAACAGCCGCATCTCCGCTTCATATGCCGATTCAACTTTTCGCGTAGGTCGGGTTGACCGTCCAGGCACAGCGGCAGTAGCAGATGCATAGCGCTCTGAGCTGAGGCGCTGCCGCTGGCTTACCCGCTCCATAAACTCCTCCGGCTGCTGATCCGATAGGATACGGTTATGGAGACTGTCGAGCATCCGCCGCTCCTCCTCCGTGTACACGCTGCCATAGGCAATGTCCCTGGGGTCTACCCTGTCCTCCCCGATTTCCTGCATGGCCGAGTAGTCGGTCCTATACTTAAACTCGTCCCGAAAAGCCGAGAACTTATCCTTTATTTCCCGCTTTCCGAGGCTCGCATCCGGAAGGGAGGTATTAAGGGCTGTTGTCTCGGTAAGTTCCACTTTCGTTTGTGCGGCGGTGGCCGCCGGTGTCATGTCCAGCCACAGGTAATTAAGCAGGACAAGGAAAGGGAGTATGATGAGCGGGATGGCATACCTAGGATGCCGAAAGTTAATTCTCTTCATGGATGATTCGGTTTAAACGCTGATCAATAGCTTTGAGAAAAACACCGTCTTGGGCACGCAGGCTGTCAGGATTCAGCTGCCTGGCTGTGTTATAGAGCTTTATCAGCTCCAGCATATCTGCGGTAGTCGACCTGCCTATAGTCATCTTGTCGCCAGAAGTATCAAGCTGCCTGTACAGCTTGCCAGCCGACACCGCATAGGTTCCTTGGTGCAGGTGCCGGACGACTATTAGCCCTATGACAGCCACAGACAGTAAAACCAGCATGGCCAGCACCACTGCTTTAGGATTCGAGGCACAGTAGTCCCTGGCACTTTCCTTGAGGGATGAAAGCCATTGCTTTATGTTACCGCTAAAAGGATTTCTTTTCGACATACTCCAAGTCCTTGTTCATGACCGTTTTCCAGTTTTTTATCAAAAGTCCATGGGGGTTGTTGGCTGTGCGCGGCACTTCCTCAAGATCCCCCTCTGTGACAAGAAGCCTTTTCATCACAGAGGTCTCCCGCTCAATGCGCTGTGTGGCGTAGTAGGTAAAGTGCCTGTTTTCGTCCACTTTAACGCTATCGGTTTTGATCGTCAAAACCGCAGAACTAGCCAGTATCTGGTTGTAATAGCCCTTCTCCTTCAAGTTGTTGTATTGCGCCAGCCCGGATTCATCCACTAGGTACATGGCCTTGGAGATGTTGTTCTTGATGTAGGCGTCATCTGGAGGTAACGTGAAGAATAGCAGGTGAAACATGTTCACGTGCGACTTGTACTCTACTGTCCGGTTTACCCCCAGCTCGGTCTGCTCCACCAAGAGCGGCACCGAGTGGTCGATCACATAGATCTTCTTCCGCTGCTCCTCGGCATAACGAAAGGCAAAGGCGCAAACTGTACCTACTATAATGATGGAGGATATAAAGCTGCCGATACTCACGGCAAATGCCAGCTTCATTTTCTTTTCGAGGTTGTTTATCATAGCAAGCGCTTTTTAGTTTATTTTAAAATTCCTCCGGCCGCCTTCGCAGCTCCTCCTGCCATTGTACCAATGGCATTACCCACACCCGTGGTGTGCACGATCCAGGTGGAAATAATAGGAATGGTCAGCAAGGCCAATCCTCCCACAATCAAGGAAACGATGTAGAAACTAATGCCGCCCGAGGGGAAGGAAACGTAGGCAATGAACATCTCTTCGTTGCCCAATACTGCCTTCAGGATATCTATTTCCTTCATCAACCCATACTTGACCAGCACAAAGGCAATGGACATAACGATATAGCCCAGTCCCGAGTACAGCCCTACAGAAATATAGCGGGCAATCCAGGTCAGGTAGGAGTCTCGAAAGCCCGGCAGCACGCTAAGGGCAAAGGAGAAGGGGCCCAGGATCACCAGAATGCCTGCAAAGATGATCTGCAGGAAATAGATAATGTAGGAGCATACCTGAAAGATGCTGATCACCATCCACTCCACCACCATCATCGCCGTAAAGTGTAGCTTGGCCATCAGCATCAGGTAATACCCTTTCATTTTGTTAAACAGGGGCTGCAGGTCAATCCCCATGGTTTCGTACCAGCTCGCGTCACTGGCCTCACTCTCAATCCGCTCAAACTCGGCGCTGCTCTCAGAGAGCTTTCGAGCCACACTGTCCACCAGCGCGAGGCGTTCCCGGTGCAAATCCTCCACTTGGTCTACCTGTGCGCCGTACATGCCTTTTGCCTGATCATTGACTAGCTGCAGCGGCAGGTTCACAGCGTCGATAAACCCTGGCCAGAAAACAATCACCAGTGTCAGGGCGAAAGGGCGCAGCAAAGGCATGATGCGAAGCGTTTCATCCCCGGCCATCATTTTGTAAGCCTCTAGGCCGAAGTACAGCAACATGCTGATGGCGCAAAGGGCCTGCGCATCATACAGAAAAACACTCACCAAATCCTGTATATTGAGAAAGAGCCCGTCGAACAGGTCAAATACGGCTTTATCGATCAATTCACGCATGGCATCAGTCGGTTAAGTCCTGACTCGTTTTAAAGAGAGAGATGAGCCGCCTGAAATCATTCCTCAAGGCCGTAAGCTCCCCGATGTATACCCGCAGCTGCTCCCCTTTTTTGGCATCGTCCAGGTAAGCGTCCAGGATGATCCCGATGTCGGCGTTGATTCTATCCCGCTCGGCATGGATGGCCAAAATATAATCTGTCTGCACCCCGGCCTGCACCGCCTCGGCATTCATTCCCAATAGGGCAGTGTTGAGTTCATCGATCTTCTTTTTATACAACAGGTGGTAGCCTTTATTCAGGGACCTGTCGGCAAACTTGAACATCTCCTGCTCATATACCTGGCTTACAGCTTCCTCCTGCGCCTGGGCCTTCATCCTGTTCTGGCTCAGCAAAGCCATGGTAGGCGCAAGCTGCAGCATGTTCCGCCTGTCAGGTCCTTTCCTGTACTTATTATGGAAAAGAATAAAGTACAATTTCGGGTTGAACTTTCCCCAACGGGTAACAACCTCCCGCTCCAGCTGGTACCTTGTGTTTTTACTGTTAACTGGCTGCACGCCCTGCCCCAGGGCATCTGTGAAGAGTATAGGAAGCAGGGCCAGGCATAAAGTGGGTACAAATATAGAATTCATAGCAATAGAGATAATTTACTTCTTGATTGCCTTGTACTCATCCTTCAGGGAGCGGATGATCGCCTGGCTGTTGTTAGGGTAGGCAAGTCCCATCGGGTTCATGGTCTTCAAAAGCCCCGCGTACTTGGCCACACGCATCTTGCGGGTAATGGAATAGGCCAGGCCCCGCATCACTCGCAGCTCGTCCACCACATGGCGGATCAGGGTGAGCCTGTCGGCGTTGTTCATCAGGTTCACATCCGTGCCGATGACAGCCACCTGGTAGATATAGGTAAACAGGTCAGATGTCCGGTTGAGCAGCTCCAGTTCTGTCTTGGCAGCGATCAAAAGCAGCTCGTTATCACCGCGCGCCAGTTCCATCATTTGGTTTTGGTAGCGGCCTATGTCTGCGGCAATTTGGGAGGCGTAAATAATGTTTTTACTCTGCCCGATAATGGATTGCACGGATTTAAGGGAGTTGTACATCTTTTCCTCCAGCTCCTTGATCTGCGTCATCTTTAGGCTGATGGTCGTCTGCAGGGCCGCGATCTTTCCTTCGTTTTCCTTGATGTCGTTTAAGGCCGCCTGCTGGGCCGTGTGGTTCACAACAAGTGTGGAGACCACCGCCGGGTCAAAAACAACCTGCTGGGCTAGTACATGACCTATTACCAGGCTCATGAAGCTAAGCGTGTAGAGGTACTTTCTCATAACTGCGTTGCAAAACCAGGTGAACAAACTCATGTAGCTTGAGCCCTGAGGCCCTAAAGTCAGCGACAAACCTTTCCAAGGCCTCTATGTAATTTCCATACTTGCTCAGGTACACGTGCATGGCCTCTTTTTCCTGGCGCTCGGTGGTAAAGGTCATGTACTCTTCCAGCGATACCTCCACGCCGTACACCTCACCGGTGGCCCCGCGCTTGATGTAGACTTCCTTGAAGCGGCCCCGCCCGGCTTTGTTGTCGAGGCTGTTGATGGTAAATATCTTTTTGCGCTCCACCTCATTGAGGGAGAGCAGCGCGGCGATCTCATCGAAATTGTCGCGGAACTTGGTCTGGTCCAAAAGGCAGATGGTATCGGAGTTGTTGATGATAGAGTTCTTAACCACAACATTGCCGATGATATCATCCAGCTCCTGTGTCACGACCACGGCCTCCCCCCAGAATTTGCGGACCGTTTTATAGACGTAGAGGATATAGCCGGCCATCAGTGGAGAGGCAATGGCCTTCCAGGCCTCCTCGATGATGAGCGCCTTACGGTTCTTCTTGTGGCGCATCTTCTGAAGGAACACATCCATAATGATCAGGGTGGTGATCGGGAAAAGTACCTTATGCTCCTTGACGGCATCAATTTCGAAAACAATAAAGGGCTCGTCAAACAGGGTAGTATCCATTTCGTTGTTCAGGATCTGCCCATACGCCTCCCCTTTGCAGAACTTCTTAAGGATAAAGCGGTAGCTTGTCAGGTCAAAGTCAATAGCCTCTTTTTGCGTAATTTCGTCGATCTTTCTGATGGAGAAGTCATAAAAGGACTGGAAGGAAAGGTAGCTGCTCTCCAAGCCGTTTTCAAAGTAGTGCTGGTAATAGGAAGTGATAACGGAAGAGAGGACGCTGTCCTCAATTTGGCTGACAGTGCCCTCGGCACCTTTCCAGAGCAGGCCCACCAATGATTTGAGAAACTCCCGCTTCTCCTCGTTGAATTCGGCGGCAGAGATCCGGAAGGGGTTCATGGTGATCGGCTGCTCCTCGGAGTAGGTAATGTAGCGGCCCCTGTAGTAGGCACACAGGCCGGAGTAACTATGTCCGGTATCCACCAGGATAACATCTGTGTGCTGCAGGGCATACTGCCGGATCAGGTGGTTCATGAAAAACGACTTCCCCGCTCCCGAGGGTCCAAGCACGAACTTGTTACGGTTGTTCATCCGGCCTGAGAAGACGGGCGCATCACTCGTGTCAATCGTAATGGGTATCCCCTGCCGGTCCGTGAAGTAAACCTGAAAAGCGGATGGCTCGTTTTGGGGCAGGCGCTCTTTAAAAAGCAGGCATAAGGCCGCATCTGAGGTCGTCATAAACTTGTCATACCCTTTCAACTCTGACACATTTCCCGGCAGCGCGCAACGGAACAGCTCAAGCTGGTTGTAGGCGTTTTGGGAAGGGATAATGCCAATGGAAAACAAGGCACTTTCCAGGAAGTTGACAGCACGGTCCAGCTTCTTTTCTTTTCCTGACAGCAGCACGCTGTAATGCCCGTACACAAGCAGCTGGTTATCCTTGGCGACGGCCGCCAGAACCAGGTCAATATCCTGCACACTCAGATCATTGGCCGGGTCAGGTATGGAGAGGTGCTTCTTTCTTTTGGCCTGCAGCCTGGCCAGCTCCTGGCGCTGCTCAGGGATCTGGATCACCTGGTTATACACCAGGCAGTCACATTCTGGCACCAGGTATAAAAAATGCAGCAGGTCCGCCGGTAGCTTATCCCCGTGGGGAAGCGTTGACACCGGGCTGAGGCTGGAAGGAAGGTTTACTTCATCTATATCCACTAGACTCAGGCTCCTGATTACTTTTTCGCCCATACGCAGGCGCTCACCGGATACCTGGAAGTTCGTAAGCGCGTAAGCCTGGTCTGAGAAGTTGAAGGCGAGCATGCGCGAAATAAACCCCCATATCTCCCGCTCCCTTAAGGCCCGCGGCTGGAAGGACTTGTGTTCCAGGATGTCGAGTGCTTTGGTGATGTTTCGCTCGAAGGCGGCAAAGTCCCTGGCATCATAGGTAAAGAAATGCGAGCGGTGCACTTCCCTTGTGACGGTCAGGTAGGTGCTCCCCTCCTGGTACGCCCTGCCCGCAAATGTCTCCTGGAACCGCTGGCTCAGGAAATCATCAGCCTGTCGGGGCTTGTAGCGCTTTCGGGTTAATACGTCTGTTTTCTGAAGGGTATAGCCCGGGCCCAGTACCTTTACCAGGCTGGCAAAGGCCTTATGGAAGTCCGCGTATGCCTTTGCATCGGCACAGTACTGCAACACTGGGTTGTGGAGCTGGATGATGACCGAGTAGTCACCGCATGCATGGTATAAAATGTCATACGCATGGTGGCCGATACCGATGTAAGGAAGGCCAAATCGTTGTTTCTTCATAGTAAGCCTCATGGTTTAGGTAGGAGAAATTGTTTTGCTCGCCACCACTGGCGAAGGACGCCGCCACTGGGTGGGCATGATGTATATTCCGCTGGACCGGGTCTTCTGGTGCAGGCCCTTTTTCTGCTGCATGGCTGTAAAGCACAGGCAGCCGCCGGTGATCACCAGCAGGGCCAGTAGCCCGCAAAAGAAGTTGACCGCCACCGACAGGACCACGGCTGCCAGGAAGCCGGAGGCAACACAGCTTAGTCCCCAATAGATGTACCGGCCTTTCAAGGACTTGAAGACAAGGGGCTTCTGCAGCCCCTTGTACACCTCAAACCCAGCATTCGCTGCCGTGTCCATGGCTACACCCCAAAGAAGGCTTTAATCACCACGCCCACCACCATCAGAAACACGCAGGACCCCATCCATCCCATCACGGCCTTCTGGGTATCCTGATCTCCAGAATTCCATTTGATGTAGACCCTGACGCCTCCTATCAGGCCCACGATGGCCCCGATGATCAGAATCAGGTTGCCTACCGGGTCTATGTAGGTCTGCAGCTCAGAGGCGCCGGCATCTATGCCGGTGGCCCCTTGTCCGAAGACCGGGGCGGCGGCGAGCACCGCCAGGACAAGAAGGATAGCTAACTTTTTCATGTGCTAAAGGATTTTATGGTTTGACATTGGGTATGGCTTGCCTGGTGGCTCCCTCCCTGCAGGAAAGGGAGAGGAATTCCTTTTTTAAAGGATCAGGAGGAGTGCTCCTCCTGCCTGTCATGCTCTCCCGGGTCAGGCCCTGGAGACACTGGCAGGGTATAGCTGGTGACAGTGTCGGGGGCCTCTTCGCTGCCCTTGCGCCTGCCGTACAACTCAAAGAGGACAAGGCCTGTGTAGTAGGCCGCGTACAGGGCCGTGCTTGTTAGCAAAAAAGTATTCCAGCTCATGGTGTCCTGGCGTTAGTGGTTCCTGCCGATCGCCTCGTGCCCTACCGGCCTGCGATGCGTTGGTGGAATGTACTGGCAAACTTTTTTTGTGAGCACGCCAACTTGATGAACAGCAGTTTACTTGTGATGAAAATGGGGGTGTCTTTAGATGTACCGTGTATGGGCAAATCAAATACAGCAGCAGCGGGAATTAGCGGGACATCCTTTCCCGGGCCGGTCCCGTTTAGAGCCGAAAAAGGGTCCACAGCAGCTCTTCTGACAGGCAGGCAGCCCGGTTACCCGGCAGGGGGACGAACGGCCTCCCAGGCTCTGATGGACCTGCCAACACTATTATCCACACAAACCACACAGGCTCATGAAAAAAGAAGCGCGCCAGAACCAAAAGCAGGGAAAGCCCTGGAAACCTGTCTCCCGCGTACACGGAAAGCTGGCCAAGACGTGTTTAACCGAGACCGAGAAACTGCTGTTGAAGGCAAAGGCCAGGGCAGCGGGCATGTCGGAGTCGCAGTGGCTGCGGGCGGCCGTCAAGCAACGGACGGTCGTGGCCAGGCTCACGCCCGGGGAAGCAGTCTTTGTGCGGCACCTTACCTGTCTCCACAACTACGTGAACCTGATCCGGCAGCAAGCTACCCGGCAGGGCCTCACTACGCTGGAGCGCGCCTGCCAGGGGGCCGAAGAAGAAATGGATCACCTCCTTAGCTACCTGGACTGCGATGATCGGGAAAGTAAGCATGAGTAAGAGCATTGCGGCCTCCGTGACCTATGTGGTCGGCAAGCCGGAGGCGCGTATCCTGGCGGCAGACGGGCTCAGGACCGACAGCGTGGCGCACATGATTCGGGACTTTAGCCTGGTAAGCAAGCTTAACCCCGAGCTCGAGAACAAGGTAGGCCATATATCCCTGAGCTGGAGCCGGAAAGACCGGGAAAAGCTTTCGCCGGAAGTGTTAGTGACCCGGGCCCGGGAATACCTGGAAAGGATGGGCATTCGCAACACGCAGCACCTGATCGTCGAACACCGCGACACGCAGCACCCGCATGTGCACATCCTCTACAACAAGGTCAGCTATGCAGGCAGGGTGATCGAGGCTGACTTTCAGCTGCCGCGCAGCATGCGGGTGATCAGCGAGATGATAGCCCGCTATGGCTATCATCTGCATGCGGGGAAGGATGCGGTCAACCGGCAACGACTGAACCCTTCGGAATCCGCCCGCTTTGCCCTTTATGACGCGCTTCGCCCCCTGCTGGGAGAGGCCAAAAGCTGGGAGGAGCTCCGGGCGAGGCTGCAAAGGCAGGGCATTACCCTGCGTTTTAAACTGGACAGCGGCACGGGCAAGGTGCTGGGCGTGAGCTTTAAGAAGGGAAACTATAGTTTCAAGGGGTCGGCCATTGACCCCGGACTGAGCTATAGCAGCATCTCCCGCCAGCTAGAGCACAACCTGCAGGCCCGGCTCCAGCGGCTGAGGGCAGGCGTGGGGCGCCAGGCTTTCCCTGACCAACAGCAGGCACTTGCACAGGCAGTCCAGAAGGAAAAAGGACAAATCAATGGACTCCAGCCCGAAAGAAGGGCAGATGCCCGACAGGCGGAAGCACAGAAACAGGAGACACGGCAGGCGCTTAACAGGAACCTATGGAAATGGTAGAGTTATCAGACAGGCTAACGGACGCGGAGGCCCTGCTCGCTTTACAGGCCAGGCAACTCAGGGAGCTGGAAGCGACGCAGGCCAGCAGCCAGCAGCCAGACCACAGCGCGGCGCTGGCCGAGATCAGGGACCTTCTGCGGAAAGCACCTCCTCCTGAGGATTTCGAGGCCCTGACTGCCCAGCTCGGGGCGGTTCAGCATACGCTTTCGGCCATACCCAGGGCGCTGCCCGTTGAGCACCACCACCACATGGAGGACAGCGCCAGATGGTTTATCATCGGGGGACTGGTGCTGCTGCTCATCACCGCGCTGGCCACGGGCCTGTGTTTTAGCCTGTACAGGGAAAACAGCAGGCTAGAAGGCCGTGACGTGCAGTACCGCCTGCTCGGGCTCTATTACCCGGAGGCCACACACTGGGCAGACAGTGTGTACCGATCCCACCCGGGCAACCTGCGAACGTTTGTTGAACAAGAGGAGGCCAGGCAGGGGTCGCTGACACAGGCAGAAGCGCTGGCAAAACGCAAAGAGGAAGAAGCAAGGGAAGCCGCACGGCAGGTGGAAAAGCTCAGGCAGGACACCCCATAAGGGGATCCTTCGAGTAGTTTGGTTTACCAAGGAAGGGAAGAGCGGCTATCTGTTGGGTATACTTGCTACTATAGGCTTTCGGATTGAAGGCTGTGACAGCTAGTCACCTATTGTCCGCACATGCACTTCAGCTTACCTGCAGAACTATCTCCCCACTACCTCAAACGCAAGGTATATAGCTGTGTGCTCACCCTAAATGCAGGCTTAAACGCAAGCGGCTAACCTGCCTGCTTTTCCTTGAGCAACTGGGCAAGCAGTTCATTCTTCTCCCGCTCGCTTTTCAGGAGCGCGTCGTACAGCTCCACGATTTTTTCGATAGGGTTGAAGTTATACTGGTTCAACATGCCGACCGAGTTATCATTCATTGTGTTTATGTGAAACACAGCCCCCTCTTCCGAAAAGTTCTCAATCGCTTCCGGGGTGACGCCTAGGGCCCTGGCTATTTTCTCCAGCGTGGCTTTGTCCATGTCTTCTTCCTGTTCAATTCTGGAAATGTTCTGCTGGGTAGTTCCCAGGTCATTGGCCAGAGAAGCCTGCTTCACTCCCAAAGCGGTTCTCATTCTTCTTACGTGGTCGCCCAGGTGTATGGGTCTTTTTCTGACTGCTGTTTCCATAGAACTAATATACAAAAATAATCCTATTTAGCCAAGAAATATTTTCTTGTAATAAACAGTTGTTTTGTTGTTAAATACAATAGCAGGAAGCACAGAAGCTCCTGCACCTGCGAAAAAAATACAGGCTAAAGATATATGCTCTTCTGCACAAACCAAAACCTGCCTTTTTACATCTAGAGATTAGATCCTACAAAATGCTGGTAGAGTTGGTAATTCTCTTCATCAAAACACACAAAAACCACCTGCTTTATACTTGTCTCGTGCTCCTGCAAGTATGATTTTACCGCCTCCACGGCTACCTTGGCGGCCTTGTCCTTGGGATAGCCATATACGCCCGTGCTGATGTTGGGGAAAGCGATACTTTTTACACCGTTCTCTTCGGCCAGCTTCAGGCTGTTGCGGTAGCAGTTAGCCAGCAACTCCGGTTCCCCCTTGCCCCCGCCGTTCCATACCGGTCCTACTGTATGGATCACATAGGTTGCCGGCAGGTTGCCTGCAGTCGTGATCACAGCTTCTCCGGTAGGACAACCCCCTTGCCGCGCCCGTATCTGTTTGCACTCCTCCAGGATGGCTGGTCCGCCTGCGCGGTGTATGGCACCGTCCACGCCTCCCCCGCCCAGCAGGCTGTTGTTGGCAGCATTTACTACTGCGTCTACCTGTACTTTGGTGATATCCCCCTGCTGCACTTCTACTGTTGTCTTACGCATCGTTTAACTTTTTCATAGCAACTGATTATCAACTAAGCTGCGGGATCAGTGGCTCCGTCTGACTACCTTAACACGTCTGTAGGTTTACGAATCTACAATTCCCCTTCCCTAAAACTATTCCCAGCGCATACTTGTTGCACAGTAGAGGATTTGCCTTTTCAGGGGGAATAATTTGTTTGTATCTTTGCAGGGCAATCGCAACTTATACTATGGCTATCACAAAAGAAGATATACTAAAAGCCCTCAGCTATGTAGAGGAGCCGGACCTGGGCAAGGACCTGGTGACGCTGAACATGGTGGAGGATGTGCAGGTGGATGGCAAGAACGTGAGCTTCACGGTGATTCTGACCACGCCGGCCTGCCCGCTGAAAGACCTGATCCGCAACGCTTGCGTTAACGCTGTTCACGCAATGGTGGATAAAGAGGCGGAAGTAACCGTGAACATGACCTCGCGCGTTACCTCCGGCCGTGGCGACACCTCCGAAGTGCTGCACGGGGTGAAGAACATCATTGCCGTGGCCTCGGGTAAAGGCGGGGTGGGTAAATCTACCGTGACCACGAACCTGGCCATTGCCCTGGCCGAGAGTGGTGCCCGCGTTGGTTTGATTGATGCCGACATCTCCGGACCTTCTATTCCTACCATGTTTGGCGTGGAGAACGAACGCCCGTACATGGTGCAGGGAGATCACGGAAAGAACTACATACAGCCGGTGGAGAAGTATGGTGTAAAGATGATGTCGATCGGTTTCCTGACGCCTGCCGATGGCGCGGTGGTTTGGAGAGGCCCGATGGCCAGCTCTGCGCTACGCCAGTTTATCTCTGACGTGGAGTGGGGTGAGTTGGACTACCTGCTGCTGGACCTGCCTCCAGGAACTTCCGACATCCACCTGACGATGGTGCAGGCCCTGCCAGTAACAGGCGCCGTGATTGTCACCACGCCGCAGAAGGTGGCTTTGGCAGACGCCATTCGTGGCCTGCAGATGTTCCGCCAGCCGCAAATTAACGTGCCGGTGTTGGGTATTGTGGAGAACATGGCGTACTTTACACCTGCCGAGCTTCCGGAGAACAAGTACTATATCTTTGGCCAGGGTGGCGGTAAGTCGCTTGCCGATAAGTTTGACGTAGCCCTGCTGGGTCAGGTGCCTATTGTGCAAAGCATTCGCGAGAGTGGCGACGAAGGAACTCCGGTCGTGCTGCAGAACGATTCTCCGGCGAGCGGTGTTTTCAAAGAGTTGGCCCAGTCTGTAGCCCAGCAGGTATCGCTGCGCAACGCGACCATGGCCAAAACAAAACCAGTAGAAATCAAAAGCTAAAAATACATGGCAGCCACAAACGTAGATCAGGATTTCATGCTCCGCATCGAGTCGGCCCTAGACCAGATAAGGCCTTATTTAGAGGCTGATGGCGGGAACGTAAAGGTGCTGGAGGTAACAGACGAGATGGTGCTGAAACTCGAACTGCTGGGCGCCTGCGGCTCCTGCCCCATGTCTACCATGACGCTGAAGGCAGGTGTGGAGCAGTCGGTGCTGCGTGCGGTGCCAGAGATCAAAGCCGTGGAAGCTGTTAACGTGACTCCTACCGAACTCTAAAGTATAGAGGTAAAACATACAAATTACCGAGAGGTGTGGCTGCAGCAGTAGCCACACCTTTTTTGTTGCCCTTTGTAGAGGCGCCATACTTTGGAGGCCTGTACAGCAACAGCTTCAAGGAAAACATCAGTGCCTGCCAAAGCCAGTGCCTTTAAGGTATGCTTTTGTAAAGAACATCGTGATCCAGGCACAACAGCTTCACCTTCCCCACTAAGTTCCTTATCAGAATGACAGGAGGTATTTTCGACAGAACACCTCTCTTCTTCAACGGCGGCACCGGAAGTATAAAATTCATGAAATCAGTTTTAATCATTCTGATTCAGCGCCCGAAAAAACTATATTTGTACTACAGCTAAACCAGAACGAACGACACGATGATAAGAGCGAACGACCCATCTCTGCACTCCTGGATCGAGATTGACGCTAACAGCGATTTCCCCATTCAGAACCTGCCCTTCGGCATTTTCCGCACACAGGACCGCGACCCGCGTGTAGGCGTAGCCATAGGCGAGTACATCCTGGACCTCTGCGAACTGGGCCGCCGCGACTTCTTCGAGCTCATCGACCTAGACCCGAACGTTTTCCACCGCCCCTATCTGAACGATTTTATAGCCTTAGGCAAACCGGTTTGGCGGGCTGTGCGCAACCGGGTCTCCGAGCTGCTCCGCAACGACAACGACGAGATCAGCGGCAACAGCAACCTGATCCGGGCCGTGCTGGTGAAGCAAAGCGAGGCAACCATGATGCTGCCGGTAAAGGTGGGTAACTATACCGACTTCTACTCCAGCATTGAGCACGCCACTAACGTGGGCACCATGTTCCGCGACCCCAACAACGCTCTGCTGCCCAACTGGAAGCACATCCCGATCGGGTACCACGGCCGTGCCTCTTCCATTGTGGTGTCTGGTGTGGATATTCATCGCCCAAATGGCCAGACCAAAGCCCCGGATGCCGAGGCGCCCACTTTTGGCCCTTCCAGGCTGCTGGACTTTGAGCTGGAGGTAGCGTTTATCACGGGCAGGGAAACGCAACTGGGCGAAAGTATAACCCCTAACGAGGCTGATGATTATATCTTCGGCCTAGTGCTCTTTAACGACTGGTCGGCCCGCGACATGCAGACCTGGGAATACGTGCCGCTGGGCCCGTTCCTGGCCAAGAGTTTTGCCTCCTCTATCTCGCCTTGGGTGGTTACGCTGGATGCCCTGGAACCGTTCAGGGTAAAAGGGCCGGTGCAGGACCCTAAGCCGCTGCCTTACCTGGAGTTCACGGGCAACCACAACTACGACATTAAGTTGGAGGTGCTGCTGCAGCCGGAGGGCGGCGAGGAGAACAGCATCTGCCGCTCTAACTTCAAGTACATGTACTGGAACATGAACCAGCAACTGGCGCACCAGAGCAGTAATGGCTGTAACATACAGGTGGGCGATATGTATGCTTCCGGAACAATCAGCGGCTCCGAGAAAGACTCCTATGGCTCCATGCTGGAACTCACCTGGCGCGGCACTAACCCGCTCAAGCTCTCCGATGGCTCCGAGCGCAAGTTCATCAACGATGGCGACACAGTGATCATGCGCGGCTTTAGCGAGCGCAACGGCATCCGCATCGGTTTCGGAGAGGTGCGTACAAAGGTGCTACCGGCTGTTTAGTTGCTGGTTGTTCGTAAATAGTTATTTGTTACCGGTTAAAGACCGGATTGTTGTGAGACAGCTGACGCGTTCACGCTCTAACTTCTAAACTCTTTGACTCCCAAACTTACTTATTTGCATGAAGACGATAAACCCACAGGAGGTAAAAACGGCGGAGGTACACGCGTTGCTGCTGGGTGCCATAGCGCCAAGGCCCATTGCGTTTGCCAGCACCACCGACCGCGCAGGAAACGTGAACCTGAGCCCGTTCAGCTTCTTCAACGTATTCAGCGCCAAGCCGCCTATATTGGTGTTCTCCCCTGCCCGCCGGGTGCGCGACAACACCAGCAAGCATACATTGGAGAATGTGCTGGAGACACGTGAAGTGGTCATCAACATAGCCAACTATGCTATTGTGGAGCAGATGTCGCTGGCCAGCACCGAGTATGATCGGGGCATAAATGAGTTTGTAAAGTCCGGCCTGACGCCCGAGGCTTCCGTGCTGGTGCAGCCGCCTCGCGTAAAGGAGGCTCCCGTAGCTTTTGAGTGCAAAGTGAAGGATGTCATCAGCCTTGGCCCTGAAGGTGGTGCCGGTAACTTAGTTATTTGTGAGGTGGTGCTCATCCACGTACATGAAAACATACTTGACGATAACGGCAAAATAGACCCGTTTAAACTAGATGCCGTGGCGCGTATGGGGGGCGACTATTACCTGCGTGCCAACGGCGACTGCATCTTCGAGCTGCCTAAACCGATCCGAAACAAAGGCATTGGCGTGGACCAACTGCCTGAGTACATCCGAAACAGCAGTATACTTACCGGAAACAACCTGGCGCGCCTCGGAAACTCTGAGGCTGTCCCGTCAGAAACGGAGGTAGAGGACTTTAAGCAGGATCCGTTGGTGAACTATACGTTAAGCAAGTATAAAAATGATCCTACGGCACTGCACCAGGAACTGGAACTGCTGGGCAAAAAGCTACTGGAAGATAACCAGGTAGAAAAAGCCTGGAAGGTTCTGCTACTGAAGGCTAAAGTATAACATCTTTATACATCTGCTGTTGCAAAACAAACGAGCCCGCTATTTCTGTAGCGGGCTCGTTTGTTTTCTTATCCCATTTGCAGGTCTAGCTCCTCGAAGCGAGAGTTCTTGCTGATGTACTCCGGCACGATCTGCTTCATCTTACGCACCACCTGCAGCTCATCCTTTGTCTTGTTCAACTGCATCAGCTCATCGATGTCTACCACAACATCATCGTAGCTGTAATGGCGCACTTTCGAGATCTTGATCTTGTTGTGGTGCGTCGGGATAGTCTGCTCCTCCTCGTTCAGCAGTTCCTCATACAGCTTCTCCCCTGGCCTTAAGCCGGTAAACGTCACCGGTATGTCCACATCCGGAATCAGACCGGCCAGCTTGATCATCTTCTTGGCCAGGTCTACGATTTTTACAGGCTCGCCCATGTCGAAGATAAAGATCTCGCCGCCATTACCCATCGTACCAGCCTCCAGCACCAGCTGCACGGCCTCCGGAATGGTCATGAAGTAGCGGGTAATCTCCGGGTGCGTCACGGTAACAGGGCCTCCCTTTTCGATCTGCTGGCGGAAACGCGGAATAACCGAACCGTTAGAACCCAATACATTCCCAAAGCGCGTGGTGATAAACCTTGTCTGCGTCACCTGCTTATAAGGGTGCTTGTTTCCATTCACCTTGCCGTGGTGCAGGTTATTCAGTGACTGAATGTAAATCTCCGCGATGCGTTTGGTGGTACCCATGATGTTGGTAGGGTTCACGGCCTTGTCCGTGGAGATCATCACAAACTTCTCCACATCAAACGTTAGCGATAGGTCAGCCAGGTTTCGGGTACCCAGTACGTTTGTCAGGATTGCCTCGCATGGGTTGTTTTCCATCATCGGCACGTGCTTATAGGCAGCGGCATGATAGACCACATCCGGCGTATACTCCTTAAACATGGAGTACATCCTGGTTGAATTCGTGATGTCCCCAATAAAGATAGCCATCTTCGCGTCGGGGAACTGCTCCTCCATCTCCAGTTGCAACTCGTGCAGCGGCGACTCAGCCTGGTCGCACACAATCAGCAGCTCTGGCCCATAGCTCAACACTTGCCGCACAATCTCAGAACCAATAGAGCCAGCCCCGCCCGTTACTAATACGCGTTTGCCACGCAAGTCCTTATTAATACGGTCGTTCTCGATCACGATGGGCGGTCGCTGCAGCAGGTCCTCAATCTTCAGGTCCTTGATCTGGTTCAGGCTCAGCTGGCCAGACATCCATTGCTCGGTTGGGGGCACTGTCAGTACCTTAATGCCTAGCTCTACGCAACGCTCTACAAACAGCTTCTGGCTGTCCGACTTCAGGTCTTCGGCAAAAACCAGCACCTTATCCACCTTCAGCTTTTGCTGCAGGCGCTCAATGTCCTCAATGTGGTATACCCTCTTCTGGTGAATGTGCTTGTCTACTTTGTTAGAGTTCTCATCCAGGAAGCCTACGATCACAAAGCGCCCCATGCCACTGGTTTCCAGTGCCTGCTTCAGCAATATGGAAAAGCCGTTGGCACCATAGATCAGCACGCGCTCGCGCTCGCCCGGCGAGCCATTCTTGAAAAAAATAAATAGCGCTTTTGCTCCCATCCTCACCAATGTGAGCAGGGTGGAGGATACAAAGAAGCTGATGAGCAAGACCAGGTAAATGTTTATAGAATCAATGCCATGCACCGGCGCCACCCAAAGGCCGATCAAGGCCCCGTAGGCAAGGCTGGCAATGAGCACAGCTGTAAAAATGCGGTATATGTCGTATATGCTGGAGTACCGGATAAGGCCGGTATGGATGCGCATGGTGTAGAAGGTGATCAGCGACACCAGCCCAAAGAGACCGATGTACACCAGAAAGTGCCCACGCATGATCTCCTCAAAGTGGAACTGTTTAATTATAAAGAATGAAAGGGCAAAAGACCAGCTCATGATTAGCTGATCTATTAAAAGCACTATCCATTTAGGAAGTGACTTATTAAGCAAAATTTTCATATAGAAGACCCTTACAGTACGATGCTGTGCCACAATCATAGATAGTGGCACTCAACGCAGGAACTGTATTCTTTTGTAAAAACTACTCAATCGATACCAAATAAGTTTACACATAAATTTAAATAACATCATCTTCAAAGAAAAGATAGACAATGTTAAATAATTATGCAGGTGTCATGGTTGCGTAAGCTACAACATGTACCTATGAACGCAAAGAGTGCAGTTAAGTTGTAACATCTTCGCGTTACAATATTGCACTTTGCTCCTTTAACCACTCCAGAATGAATATTAGCAAAGTAAAATACACACTTTACTAAAAACTGTGCAAATATAGTATAAAAAACCCATACATGGCTGCTGCAGCTTGTACTTCTATTCAAGAAAGATTTTTCACTATACTACCTTAGCCGCCTCTACGCGTTAAGAGCCTAACTGAAGTTGTAATTAATAAATGATGCGCAGGAGCAAATCAAGTCTTCTGAGAAGGGCTTGTGTAACCTTTAATTACCTTTAAACGCCTTATTTTGCACGAAGCAGAAAACTCTTCAAATCTGGATTCTTTCCTAGCATATTTTTAATACCTCTTTATTATGAAGAAAAATCTCGCTTCACACTTTGTATGGAGGAAAGTCAAAGAAGTGTTTAAGGCATCTGCTGTACTACACCTAACCGAATAACTATAAACTAAGCTTGCCCGAGGTCGTAAGCAATAGAAAGCTAACAAGTAAAACAAACAGATATGGCAGACAAGAAAAGTAAGACTGAAGACACCGACAGAAACCTGGCGAGTAAAGCAAACGCACAACCAAATCCTAAAAACTACTCCAACAAAGCTAACATCAAGGGAGGAGTAGATGAAGGCAGAAACGGCACAAAAGCTACAGCCAGCCAGCAGCAAGGGCAAGGCGCGCTGAATAAAAATAGGCATAACGAGGCCCGTCCGGGTAGCGAAACCGGAAGCGAGGGTAGCGGCCAGGGAGGCAACAACCCCACCGGAAAATAAAGAAACTCTGGTATTTAAAAGTAAAGGCCAGGGGAGTCATCCCTTGGCCTTTATCAGTTTATTAGAGCGATTGACTGCTACTTTATACTTTCTCCTCCTGATACAGCGCCTTCAGTTGTGACACAACCCTATCCAGGTCCTCGTCCGTAAGGTTAGAGCCTGAAGGCAGGCAAAGTCCCTGTTCGAACAAACGCTCGCTGGTGCCGTCGCCATAGAAGGGGGCATCGGCAAAGACTGGCTGCAGGTGCATGGGCTTCCACAGCGGGCGGGTCTCAATGTTATCCTTCTCCAGGTGCAGACGAATGTCCTCCCTGGTTACTTCACCTTCTACTAGTATCGTGCTGAGCCACCTGTTGGAGTAGAAATCTGCACTTGGCTCCTCGGCAAATTTAATGACTTCCAGCTCAGCGAAAGCCTCTTTGTAGAACGTATAGTTGCTGCGGCGCTTTTCTACGCGCTTCTCCAACACCTCCATTTGTCCACGTCCGATACCGGCGCACACGTTGCTCATGCGGTAGTTGTACCCGATGTGCGAGTGCTGGTAGTGCGGAGCCGCATCACGCGCCTGTGTTGCCAGGAAGCGCGACTTCTTAATCCACTCCTCGTTTTTTGACACCAAGGCACCACCTCCTGAAGTCGTGATGATCTTGTTCCCGTTGAAGGACAGGATGCTCATGGCACCAAAAGTACCCAGCTTACGCCCTTTATAAGAAGATCCGAGTGCCTCTGCGGCATCTTCTACTACTGGTATTTCATACTTGTCGGCAACAGCCATGATGCGGTCCATCTGGGCTGGCATGCCGTACAGGTGCACCACAATAATCGCCTTGGGCTTTTTGCCTTTGGTGATGCGGTCCTTTATCGCTTCCTCCAGGTGCTCCGGCGACATGTTCCACGTTTCCTCCTCGCTGTCTACAAATACGGGCGTGGCCCCCTGGTATGCGATGGGATTTGCCGAGGCTGAGAAAGTCATGGATTGGCAGATGACCTCATCGCCCGCCTGTACGCCAAGTATGATCAGCGCCAGGTGCAAGGCCGCCGTGCCGGAGCTTAGGGCCGCCACATGCACGCCTTCTCCTAAGTAGGAAGCCAGATCACGCTCAAAGCCGTCCACATGTGGCCCGAGCGGGGCAATCCAGTTGGTGTCAAAGGCTTCTTTTACATTTTTAAACTCGCTCTCGCCCATGTGCGGCGAGGAGAGCCAGATCTTTTCGTTCATATCAACAGTATTTTATAATCTTACATGGGTTGCCCACGGCTACGGCATTATCCGGTACATCGCGGATGACCACAGCTCCGGCTCCTATCTGACACCATTTACCTATCTTCACGCCCGGTATCACCACCGCCCCGGCTCCGACCCAAGTACCCTCGCCCACCGAAACGTTACCACAAAGTACGGCACCCGGCGACACATGTGCAAAATCACCAATCACACACTCATGGTCTATTTTAGCTCCTGTGTTGATGATGGCATGCCTGCCCACCTGCACCTCTGCCTGAAGTATGGCTCCCTGCATCACCACAGTGCCTTCTCCTACCGTAGCACTTGGCGACAAGATAACGCTTTTATCTATTGCCCGCCCATACGTTACCTGCAGTTGCTGCGCGATCCTGGCCCGTATACGGTTGTCGCCAATGCTGATGATAAGCGGCTCCTCCAGCTCATGATCCTGTATGAACTTACCCAGCACCTTTATGCCGCCAAGCTCCTTTAGGTCCGGATTATCGTCGAATAAGCCAGTCACAGCAATCCCTACGTTCCGAAGAATATCAATGATGACCTTGGCATGCCCGCTGGCTCCGTAAAGATACATTTTCAGTTAAGAGTTAAAAGTGAAGAGTTATTATTCCTGGCCCCGAACTTATCCGGTGACATTCAGTAGAAGTGAGCCTACAAGCTTATTTTACCTCATTAGACCTTCTTTGGTGCAAGCTTGCAGCTTGTACTTTATTATAAGTTAGCATGAGAAGGGGCAAATAGTTCGTTCTAGTCCAGTAAGTTGTCTTAATCAGGATTTACAGGATGTATGGATGAACAGGATTTTCGATAGAGAAAGCTTTTAACCCTTACACACTTTGTTTGAATGCCAAACTTATTGCGCGGCCAGGTCTCGACCCGTCCCTACGAGATCTCCAGTTTCCCGCCTTAGACAAGGAGGGGCCAGGGGTGGTTGGATTACTTTTCATTCCCCAGAAACTTCGGCATCGTCGCCACGCCTTCCGCACTAATGCCTTCCGATTTAAAAATCTTAAAGATGGTCATAAATATGATCTTCAGGTCCAGCCACGGCGACATGTTATCCACATACCACACATCATACCTAAACTTTGCGTCCCAACTGATAGCGTTACGTCCATTTACCTGTGCCCAGCCTGTTATACCAGGTCTAACCTCGTGGCGTCTCTGCTGCACGTCATTATACAATGGCAGATACTCCACCAGCAAAGGCCTCGGTCCGATCAGACTCATATCTCCTTTGATCACGTTCAGCAACTGCGGGATTTCGTCCAAAGAGGTTTTACGTACAAACTTGCCTACTGGCGTGAGGCGCACCTCATCCGGCAGCAGGTTTCCCTGCGCGTCCTTCTGGTCATTCATCGTTTTATACTTGATCACACGGAAGATTTTCCCATGTTTACCCGGGCGGGCCTGCAGGAAGAAAGGCTTTCCCTGGTTGGCAAAGTACAGCAAGCCCGTCACTACCAGGAACACCGGAAATAGCACGACAAAAGCTGTCAGGCTAAGTATAAAGTCGACGATGCGTTTAAGATAATTTCGGTACAGCCAGTTCATGTATATTTTGGGAGTAGCTGTTACTGTATATGTGATTATACACACCAGTAACAGCTACTTTCCTTCTATCAGTTATATAATCTCCTTCTCCTCTGCCACCTGCTGCTGTTTAACGCCGATGCCGTAGTAGCTGAATCCGCGCTCGCGCATCTCCTGGGCATCGTAGATGTTTCTCCCGTCGAAGACGGTCTTCTCGCGCATGAGCTTGCCCACCACGTTGAAGTTGGGCGAGCGGAACTCGGGCCACTCGGTCACCAGCAGGAGGGCGTCGGCGTCGATGAGCGTCTCGTACTCGTCCTTGCCGTACTCGATCGACTCGCCCAGCGTGTGGCGCGCCTCCTTCATGGCCACCGGGTCGTAGGCCCGCACCTTGGCCCCGGCCCCCAGCAGCTTCTCGATGAGCACCAGCGAGGGGGCCTCGCGCATGTCGTCGGTCTTGGGCTTGAACGAGAGGCCCCACACGGCAAACGTGCGGCCGGCCAGCTCGCCCTGGAAGTGGCTGTGGATTTTGTCGAAGAGCACCGATTTCTGCCGCTCGTTGACCTCCTCCACCGCCTTCAAGACGCGCATCTGGTAGCCGTTCTCGCTCGCGGTCCGGATCAGGGCCTTCACGTCCTTGGGGAAGCACGAGCCCCCGTAGCCGATGCCCGGGTAGATGAACTTGTTGCCGATGCGCGCGTCTGAGCCGATGCCCCTTCGGACCATGTTCACGTCGGCGCCCATCAGCTCGCAGAGGTTGGCCACGTCGTTCATGAAGCTGATCTTGGTGGCCAGCATGGCGTTGGCCGCGTACTTGGTCATCTCGGCCGAGGGGATGTCCATGAAGATCAAGGGGTGGCCGTTCATCAGAAAGGGCTTGTAGAGCTTGCGCATCACCTGCTCGGCCCGCTCGCTCTGCACCCCCACCACGATGCGGTCGGGCTTCAGAAAGTCCTCGATGGCGGCCCCCTCCTTCAAAAACTCGGGGTTGGAGGCCACGTCGAAGGGGATGTCGGCGCCGCGGGCCTCCAGCTCCTCCTCGATCGCCTGCCGCACCTTGCGGGCCGTGCCCACCGGCACGGTGCTCTTGGTCACCACCACCGTGTAGCCCTGCAGGCTGCGGCCGATCTGCCGGGCCACGGCCAGCACGTACTGCAGGTCGGCCGAGCCGTCCTCGCCCGGCGGGGTGCCCACGGCGATGAAGACGGCCTCGCAGCCGCAGCTCTCCACCACCCCCGAAAGGTCGGTGGAGAAGGAGAGGCGCCCCTTCTGGGCGTTGCGCTCGACCATCTCCTCCAGGCCCGGCTCGTAGATGGGCAAAATGCCCTGGCGCAGGTTGGCGATCTTCTTCTCGTCGATGTCCACGCACGTCACCTCGATGCCCACCTCGGCAAAGCACGTGCCCGTCACCAGGCCAACGTAACCCGTACCTACTACTGCTATTCTCATATGCTTGTTTGTTTTACTTTTTGTTTGGTCTGATAATAAATAGGGATGTCACCTAATACATTTACCAATATTACATAAGCTCCCACTTCGTCCTCTTTTGAGGGGATAGGGGAATGAGCAGGCGGCAAAAACAACTCCCTCAGCTTCAGCAAAGGAATCCATTAGTAAAATTATAACAAGATCATCGCAGGTGTAGCCATCCCCCTACCCCCTTCTAAGGGGGACTTGCCTACCTGCTCCTGCACAAGTCCCATTAGGCAGGTATATTCGGTTAGGAAGCTGTTTACTTATATACTACCTACTGCCCACCAATTTATCTTCCTCTCTTTTTTGTAAGAGGCCTTTATTTTGGAGATGCTCCTGGTATTCCTGGTACAACAACTCCCAAAAATGCTGTTGATCATAACGCTTCACGATCATACGACGGGCATTAGACTTCAAATGAAAATATAAGGCTTTGTCGGTAAGCAGCCGCTCCATGGCCTCCAGCAGTTTCTCTGTATTCTTGGGAGGGATGATCAATCCATTCTGCTCCTCTATTATAATTTCGTTGCAACCATTAATATCTGTTACGATACTTGGTAGCTCAAAGCAACCCGCTTGCATCGGGACATTCGGGAACCCCTCGCGGTATGACGGAAAAGCCAGCGCATGGCTCAGTGCCAGGTATGGCCGCACATCGTTCTGGAAACCTACGGACAAGATTCGTTCATTTTGCTCAATCTCCTGCAGCGTCTCAGCTGGCAGCGGATCCAGGTCCTGTTCCAGTGGTCCGACAAGTATAAGTTTAGCCTGCCTGTGTTTTGCCTGTAGCGTTTTGAAGGCTGTTACCAACTCCCTTACACCTTTATCCTTTACCAGTCGCCCTATGAACACAAAAACAAAGTCACTGGGCTGTATGCCCAACTCCAGCTTCAACTGCCCTAATTCTTCCTGGTCTAATGCATTGTAATTGAAAAAGGCTGTATTGATGCCGTTGCTACTCCCGTTCCCAATCACCTTCACCTTTTCAGGTCCGCAAAAACCACTTTCAAGTATAAAATCCTTCAGTACGGTCGAGTTCGGGTATATTTTGGTAGCGCAGGCATAAGTCAGTTTTTCTACTGCGTTCAGGATGTTGCGTGTAACACCAGTTGCCTCCATCAGAGGCAAACCCGCCACTGTGTGCAGGCGCACCGGTACACCTGCCATCATGCCTCCTAACATACCTATGATACCAGCCTTAGGGGTATGCGAATGAATAATCTCCGGCTTGTATGTTTTGCAAAGCTTATAGAACTCCCATAATGCTTTGATGTCCTGGATAGGAGTAATTTTCCGCGTCATGGGCACCAGCACATGTTCACAGTTTTGCTCTGTCACCACTGCCTTTGCCTCCGGGCCATCCGCAGAAATCATCAGCGGCTCAAAGCCCTTCGAGCGCATGTAGGGCAGTTGCCCTGTGATGAGCTTCTGTAAAGAAAGTGGGACTGTGGTGATTCGGAATAGTTTTGGCATAACATTGCATCTTCTGTAATGTAGGCTATGTAAATTTCGGCCCTGCAAGCCTTACTTTTTTTCTCTTGCTAGAAACTCTATTTTGTTGCACTATTTTTTTAAACTCCCATGTATAATTTAATACCCACACAATATATATTAGTAGTGCAGGAGTAAACATATTCTTCATTCTTACCATTATTCCCATATTACCCATGATATTAGAAAATGCTATTGCCCCAATAATTACGAAAAAAAACATACTCTTCAACTGATACGGAGCCTCTTTGAAGGAAGAAATAGGAGTAGCTTTAACAATAGAGAATGTCAATAGAAGTAAAATTAAATTTTCGACCGAGGCAAAGAGACTTGTTATGTTATGTGCGTCTATAAAAAGTGGCCGGAATAAGAAAGTAAATACTTTAAATGGTAAAGGGTATGATGTAATGTCAACACTAGAGCCAGTATGGCTCCTGCTTAAGTTGTAAACTCGTGTACTAGAAAATTCTTCTATACTTTCAGTCGACACCTCATCTAACTTGACATACTCCATTACATCATCAAATAACATTACGCCAGCTACAGCAAAACCTGTAGATAAAATTAATTTGTAGCCTATTTTTAGCCTTTTATCCAACAAAGCACCCACTCCAAATGATAGCAACAAGAACATTGCTATATGTGGACGAACATAATAAACTAAAACTGAACTAATCAGTATTCCAACAATATGCTTAGCAGGATTTAAAGTGCAATAAAAGAAGAATCCTATACAGAAAAAAGATATGGTATCCTTACCTATCCCTGAAGACCAAAAATGGATATTTGGTAAAAAGAAAATCCAAGGCAGCAAATAGTACCCACCTATTTTAGGATTATGTTTATTAAGTTTGGAAGCAAACAAATAGAAGAATAAAATCCCTAAGTAACCAATGAAACAATATAATAATGAACCTGTAACAAAGGAAAGATTTAGAATATGCACAAATGGATAATTAACCACATGCATAAATGCAGTACCAGGACCTCCTTCAAGATAAGAATCTAAAGAAATGCCTTTATTTCGCCAATAATTTAATGCATCTCCTCCAAAGTTCGTTACATATAAGATAAATATTAATCCAAAAAGCAAATGATAGTACCATAAGTATGATAGATACTTTTTACTTTTCAAGCCTTCTTGTTTAGCAAAAAAAGAAATTGCTACTGGAGCTAAAATGAGTATCAGCAGAATTACCAATAAGTCTTGTACTCCCATTAGCTTATTGGTATTATTTATAAACATAGATAAAGCAATAATAAACTCAGCATTAAGTTCTTACAATTAATTTTATATTAGACAACCATTTAACTTGTGCAGATTCTAAGGAGTAATCTTTTTCGACTAATTGTCGTCCCTTAATTCCACACTTTTCCCTTAGTTTTCTATCAGTAATTAGTTTTTGCAATGATACCCTCCATTCTTCTAAATTCGTTGGCTTAAAACCATTTTCCTGCTCACAAATTATTTCATTATTAGCGCCTACAGGACTTCCTATTACAGGCAAACCACATCCCATATATTGTATCAATTTATAGCCACACTTGCCTAGTTCCCATAATTCATGTTTTAAAGGCATAATCCCAATATCAAAGTTCTGAATAAGTTCTACCTCCTTACCTTCAGTCCACTCTATTATTTCCTCATATCCGTCTAGGCCAATTCCTGTCTTACCACCTACTATGTGAACTTTGATTGAGTTCTGCTTT
Organism: Pontibacter litorisediminis; assembly: GCF_029360645.1. Taxonomy (GTDB): domain Bacteria; phylum Bacteroidota; class Bacteroidia; order Cytophagales; family Hymenobacteraceae; genus Pontibacter; species Pontibacter litorisediminis. The sequence goes on from NZ_JARDUA010000001.1 coordinate 1,502,538, forward strand.
ATTAAATCTTTCAATATTGGCTTAACAATTTGAAGATATTGCATAGTTGAAGGAGAGCCAATCCAACCAATAATAACTTCTTCATTAGATTCTGGCTTCCATCTAATAAAATATTTTTTAGTATCTATAACGGTAGGTATTATAACTACTCTCTTAGCTCCGGCCTTAACTGCATAATTACTTAAATAATTATTCCCTGCTACTACCAAAGAAGCTCCTTCCATTACGTTAGCTATTTTGCTTTTAAGTAGCGACCGAACCCACTTATTCGGATGTAAATCATAATTATGGAAAATTGCATCATCGTAGTCGACGATATATTTAATATCAAACAAAACTAGAACTCGTTCTGCAAATGCAGGTAAGTATGGAAAGAGTTCTTTTTCTATTATAACAAGATCATATTTCATCACTGTAAAAAGCTTGAGCAGCCTGTAGATATAAGCTTTGATAACTCTTAATTTATTGACTGCTTTCTTATGGTAGATCTGTTGCAGATAGTTGTCATCAAATAACGGACTGTATTCACATTTCAGCCCTTGCTCCTCAAAGTAAGGAGTGTACTGGTAAGTACGTAGTCTACTACTTGCACCTAGGCGGGTATACTTTGGAAAAAATAGAACTCTCATTTATTATATTCATTAAATATCTGAACATACTGCTCACCTATAAAACGAAGATCAAACTTAGCTTTAAGATTAGTGATGATCTGATCTGAATCAAATAAAAGTCTTTTATCAAGGGCTTCTTTGATAGTCTCTCCCATCATGACTGGATCTCCAACTTTAGTAAAAAAGCCGTTTTCGCCTTCTATAAGAACCTCTCTGTTCCCACTCGGGCAGTCTGTTGCAATGACAGGGACTCCTAGTGCAAGTGACTCTAAAATAACATTTGAAAAGCCTTCGTATAGTGAGGATGAAATTAAGTATTTCGACTTTGACAGATATTTATATGGGTTATTTTGAAATCCTAAAAATTTAATTTCGTCTTTTAGGCCTAAATCTTCAACAAGTTTTCTCATTACACTTTCTAACGGACCACTACCAATGATATTTAATTTTATGGGATTGGAGGAAATACTTTTGTAATGTGCAATGCTACGTATAAGCGTAAAGTAATCTTTCTGCTCCATTAATCTCCCTATAGCAATAAGGTCGGCACCGGATGCCTCTTCTTCTGCTTTCAACTTAATATCAATTATGTTAACAGGGTTATATATTACTCGGCATTTAGATTCCTCTACCTTAATGAATTTTGAAAAGTCATGTTTCATAAATTGACTCTGGAAAACCACTCTATCAGATTTCTTAGCTAAAAGCTTTAACAGAGACATAACGATGCCTCTTCTGATAGGGCTTTTGATCAACTTTCTTTCTGCCCCAATTGTGTTACCTAACCTTGAAATAAGCATTGTTTTACTAGGTAAGAAAGGTTTTGCTAAAGCTGCAGCTATTGAGGAACCCAACGTAGTAAATAAGATATCAGGCTGATGTATTTTACAGAAAGAGATCAAAGGAAAGACAGTATTTCTGGCTTCAAAACTGCCTAGTTCATAAACAGGTATTTGCGGATTTAGCTGCTCTAGGAGCTGGCCTTCTTTTTTTCCAAGTAGCAGGGAGACAGAGAGCCCTTTATCATGAGTAAAATTAAGAAGCTGTAGCATAACACGCTCAGCCCCACCAGGTCTTAGGTTCGGAAAGAAAAAAAATATTAACAATATAAGCTTTATTAAAGAATTATTATACAAACACTACAAAAGAAGACAATCAACCTTTATGAATTATTTACTTTATACTAATGCTTTTAATGAACCTGTTTAGAGTTTCTCACATCTTTTAATTTTCCGAACAAAAAGCACTGTAAAAGCCAGCACGTGGAGGGCCATCCAGTTGCTGGCTTTTGTCTCAAACCTGATCAGCAGCGCCTT
>NZ_JARDUA010000002.1 GCF_029360645.1 Pontibacter litorisediminis
GTGTCTGTCCGACCCCGGGCTCCTTTCCTCCCCCGGAGGGGAGGAGAACCTTAATCTTTCATTTTCTGTCTCAGGCAATCTCTCAAAGAACTTTGTCAGAGAGCTACTCTCTCCGCTTGTGACCCCGAGGGTCCGTGTCTCTTGTCTTCCCCGCTCCCGAAGGCCGTTTGCCTCGTGGCGGGCTGCAAAGGTCCGAAGTCCTGACGTAACTTCCAAACTCTGGCGCAACTTTTTTTTCTCTCTTTCCCTCCCGAACTTCCTTCCGAAGGCTTCCGCTTCAAGCGGGCTGCAAAGGTAAGCACCTTTTTTTGTCCCGCAAGCACTTTCTAAAAACTTTTTTCCCGGCCCCTCCGGCCGGCCGCCCCCTGGCGTGGAAGCGGATGCAAAGGTAGAAATTATATTTTGATTTAAAAGGGCAGGCAAATAGATTTTTCTTGCTCCTCCGTAGAATTGAGGCCAATGACAGCGCAACTACCTATGCAGCAAGTGGTAAACTTGTAAAATATTTTTAGGTTTTATGCCTGCTTGAGGCGAGCTCCAAAAAAGCATCTCATGTTGTGACCAGATTTTCCTCTGCTCGACAACCTACTGGCTTGGCTCAAGAAGACAAGATAAAGCTTCTTATACGCTGAATACTGCTGCGCTCATTGACGCTCCCTACCTCACAGCTTTACCTTTAAAAGCCGCATTAGGGCAAATAAAATGAAAAGCCGGCCTTTATCATTACTACTCAGCCTGTCATTAGCATTTTAACAGTAGGGTAATACTCTCCAAAGAGCGGCGTGGTTAAGATGCTGATCACACCACACTTGTTATCTCCTCCAGCCACACCCAAGCAAAAGTCAAACGTCATTCATTCCTGTACAAAGGTAGCCTTGCGGTCCGGACACGGGAACAAGGTCGTGCAGAGAAAATGGGTATCCATGGGCGCGGCCCCTTGTTCCTGCTAATGAACACGTATTCAAGCCTGTTACTGGGCCTATTCTACCTGCTCATGGGCAAGATAGCCCCCTGAGCAGGCTGCCCAAGGAAGTCTGAACTGCCCAAGTAATGCTCCGGCCATTTTTGCTGTACTACCTACCTTTCGCTTCCAAAGTACCCACCTTGGGCAGAATCTGGATAACGAAGCGCCGGTCGCGGATATCCCCTTTCCGGCCGGCCCCTTCAAAACCGCTGCCTGCGGCTATCAGCTCCACCCTATCTCTGGGGAAATTGATGCCTTGGCTTTGCCAAAAGTCGAGCAGGGCCAGGGCGCGTTCATAACTCAACTGCAGCGCATACTCCCGCTGCGACACGTTGCGGGGATCGCCCTTGGGAAAGCTGGCCGCACGGCCATCAATTACGATAAGGTACTTAACATCTTTGTCTTCAATGGAGTTGATAACCTGGCTCAGGTTCTCGCCTGCTTTGCGGAGGGGTGCACGCGCTCGCTTCGGAATTTCGGCACTGCTTTGCTCAAACAGCACATCCACCAGCAGTTCGTGCCGCTTATACTGCTCGTTGTACTGAAAGTACTCATCGTCGAGGCGGGCGAGGGCAGCTTTTATCTCGTCTAGCTTGCGCTTTTCCTGCACCTCTACCTGCAGGCGGGCAATGTTGTCGCGATTTTCCAGGTCTTTGTCCATGAACAGCTTAAAGCTGAGCACAAACAGCACCAGCATCACCAGGAAGAGCACCGTCATCAGGTCTACATAGCTGGGCCAGAAGAAGTCTCGGCTTTCCTTGCTCATACTCTATTCTTTATCTCCTGTTCTGCCCGCCCCCGAAAAGCTTGTCAAAAGCGACTTTTATTGGCCCCGGTTCCATACTTCTGGCCATGTGCGCGTTCAGGGTCTGCAATTGCTGTAGCAATTGCTGCTGTATCGCGGTATCCGCCTCAAGCTTCTGCAGCAGGCGCTCGTTTGTCTGCCGGATATCACCAGAGAGTTGCTGCTGCGTGGCGTTTAGGTTGTCCTGCCGCTGACTAAGGTTCTGAAAGGGCTGCATGTAGTCCAGTATGCGCTGGTAAATATTGTCCTCGTTGAGCCTGCGGAAATGCTCCTGCCACTTCTCGTAAGCAACCTGGGCATCCCGCTCCTGGTGCTGCAGGCGTGCCTCCATCAGGTCGGTCAGGCGCAGGGCGGCCTTGTCAAAATACTGCTCCACGCGGGCCCCGATGTTGCGCAGATCCTGCTCGTGCTGCCCAAAGAAGTTCACCTGCCGCTGAATGGATTCGTCGTGCTTCTGCAGGTAGCCTGGCACTTTGTCAAAGCCCTCCTGCAGGCTGTTCAGCCGGCTCAGCACCTCGCTGATCGTGTGCGTCAGTTCCGCCCCCTTCTGCACCGAATCGTTCAGGGCCACCTGGTACTGCATGAAGTTTTTGAACAGCTGCTCACTCTCCTTCATCTTATCGAATACCTGTAGGTTGGCATTGGCCATTTGGGTAAACCCGATCTTATCCAGCTTCTCTATAAATTCCTTTTGAGTGCTGATGTTCTCTGTCAGGGTATCCACGATCGGCCGGAAGCCCAGCACCTTGTTCAGGAAATCCTTGTTGAAGGAGTCGAGCACTGATTTGAGGTTGCCCAGGCTGGCAGCCATATCGGAGTTAAGCTTGGGAAGCAGGTTAGTCTGCAGAAAAGTGTAATAGGCATTCTTGTTGCGGTCGCGCTGGCTGCGGGCGTTTTTCAGGGCATTGTTTCCCAGCAGTGTCAGCAGTAGCCCCAGGAAGCTGCCCGACATGGCGATCAGCACCCCGAAAAGGAAAGAGGGAATGTTTTGATCGGTAATGAAAGCGCTAGCCTCCTCCCCTCCCAGACCAGACCAAATCAGGCTCGACAAGCCAATGATTACTCCGGAGAAAGTACCCAGCAGGCCGATGTACAGTGGCGTGGCAATAGTGGACTGCACCTCCACGTCCATGGCCTCGGCATAGCGCTCCGAGACATCCTTCAGGATGTCGAAGTCTGCCGCCGCGCCTTTGTTGCGTCTTAGGTATTGGTTGGTACTGCGGATGATGTTGCTGAAGGTATCGGAAGGCTGCTGTACCTCTATCAGGTCGATGGTGGCGGCTCCTCTCCCACCTGAGGCCACGGTGGTGATCAGCGCATCCGGATCGCCTTCCACCGGGTGCAGGTTGCCGCCGTTAAAAAGCTTTTCCAGTTTCTCGCGCACTATGCTGTAACTGTCAACCGGGCCTCCTTTTGCCGTTATCTGTAGCATGTTACCATCTGTAGCCACCACACGCTTTACTACCGGGTTAGAGGGAGTATACTCCCTAAAGGGTTTGCCGGCAAGTACAGCCTCCCATAACTTAGCGTCAGGTGCCACCGCTCCAGGCCTTGTACTTCCATCGTCCAGCAGCTGCTCCCGTATACTTAGCTTTTCCTCGGAAGGGTATAGTTCGGCTATACTTCTGATCTTTTGTTTGTTACCCTTGTACACGTACAGTTGGTAGCCAAGTATGATCAGGATGAGGACAGCCTCTAAAATAAAAATGCCTTCCATCTAAGGGATTATCTGAAATCTATGCGTGCTTTTTCCTGTATTCTCCAGCCGTTGTTCACTTTGGTCAGAATGCCATCACCCTGTAGCACCACCCGGCTCACCATACGGTTCGATGGCTTCTCGAAGGCAAAAGCGTTCTCCAGCCTGTCTATGCCTTGAGAAATCACAAAGGCATGATTGCCAGCCAGATTAAAGCGATAGCGGGTGGTGTTACTGCCGTCGGCGGGCATATCCATTTCAATATAGCTGTCGGAATCAGGGCGCTGCTGTAACTGGTGCTGCCGTATCACCCCGTCCTCCGGGATGATGGCAAAACGCGTTCCGGAGTCCAGTGGCTCCACTTCTGGCAGGGCCTCCGGCTGCACCGGCGGTGGCGTAGTCCCAGCTGCCTGTTGCTCCAGTTCATCCAGCAGATCACCGCCAACAAACTCCATACGCACTGCATTAGAGGCAGAGGCTGGTTCTACCTTCTCCCGTTCTTCCGGGTTAGCCCGCTCCATCGGCTCATTTCTCCTGCGCCTGTCTTTCTCTTTTCTGCGCTTTGGCTGCTGCTGGTCGGCAACTTCTTCGGCCGGGGAGGACTGCTGTCGCTCTTTCTGCTTCTGGCGCTGCTCCGGTTGTTGCTCCTGTCGTTGCTTCCTTTGCCTGCCGCCCTCGCCTGGCTCGCCTGCCGACCTGTTGCCCCGGCTGGCGTTTCCCTCCAGTCTTCTGAGGCGGGCCTCCAATTCGCTGTTCTTGTCATTCAGCTTGTTGATTCGCTTGGTAAGCATGTTGTAAGCACTGATTGCCCTGATAAAAGCGAAGCCAGCGCCAATCAGCGCTATAATACTTATAATAACTGCTACTGTATTCATGAGTCGATGATAGATTCTAAATCAGAGATAGTATTCATGTAGATTTACAGGCAGCCTCAGCCGCTCTGATAAGAGAGAAATGTGCTGATGATTTCTCCATTTACAGAAGACACTGGCCCAACCCACTTAGGAAATAGCGCTTACCTGCGACTGCTGCCTGTACAGCTCCTTTGACAGCAGGTACAACGACTGCTTGAGCGGCATGAAGAACATGGTCTCATGCAGCGGCTCCCGGTCTGTCAGCCCACGCAGGGTATCTTCCAGAATCATGGTGTAGCTGTCCTGTATGTTGTTTCGCATAAACTCCAGCACCCGCATGGGGTCTACTTCCACGCCCATAGAGCGCATCAGCGGTGAGATATCCGGATCGTCGAGCAACATCTCCAGGCAGTTCATCACATTGTCCATCACCTCCTGACGCAGCTCGCCCGTTATCTGGGTTTTGGTTACCGGGGTCAGGGCATCCTCCGGATTGGCAGAGCCGGTTGGCCGCATGATCGGAATATTGGTCAGGTCGTTCAGATCGGTTCCTTCCAGTGCCATGGCTCCGCCGTTGGCCGTTACCTGCTTCGGATTATCTACCAACACCAGCTTAAAGTTAGCGGGCGGCTCCTGCCCCGTCACCCTCTGGAAAATAGCCTTGGCATAACGCTCCACATTAGACAGGTTGTTACCAGCACTTAGCAGCCTGATGTATAAACTGCCCCGGCCGCTGAAGGAGATGTAACGCGGCACCTTCACATCCAGTTGCTGCACCAGCTGCGCCAGGTGGTACATCAGCGCCCCAAAGTGCAGGTAGAACATCAAACGCAGCTGGCGCGCCTGCAGCAGCTGCGAACTGTAGTTTAGCTCCTTATCGTAGCTGAACAATAGTGAGCTGATGTCGGCGGAGTTGAAGTCCGGGTTGTCCAAGGCCGTTTCCAGGAACTTACGGTACTCACGGCCTTCCTCCGTAAGCGGAATGCGCAGCACGTGGTCTACCCCATACTGCAGCAGGCCATTGTCTTTTTGGGTTTTCACCGTGGCAAAGCCATCGCCCCACAAATCGTTTCCGGCAAAGCGGAAAGACGAGCTGTGCGAAGGCCTACGGTTAGTGAAAAGCAGCACATCTGTCGTACCACCGCCAATGTCTACGTTGATCAGGTTCTCGTCCTGGCTTGGCACCACGGCCCCGGTTCTGGACAGGAAGTAAAAAGGCGCCACCGATTCGGTGATGCATACCGTGGTTCTGCCGTTCTTGAAAACGCTGTCGTACACACTGTCCCAAACGTTCTGGAACATGTTGCGCGAGTACTCATCAAAGCTCAGCGGCGCAAACCACACTATCTTCGTGCTACCCACATTGCCATGGTTCAGCACCACCTTGTTCCTGATCAGGAGCATGATTTCGGTGAAGAAGGCCTCGATGCGGCGCTTGCCGGCATTGGTAAGGGTCTCGCTCCACTTCAGGTTGGTATGGTACGTCTGCTTATACTGGTCCTGGTGTGTGCCTTCGGTGTTTATGGAAAAACCAATGTTGATGTTGCCGAACAGGTTGGTTATCTGGTTCTCGAAATCAATCACCTCGCAGGTAGCCGTTCTGGTTGGGAAGTTATACAACGAGCCTCCGGAGCCGATGATCAAAGGTAAAAACTCACGTTTCAGCAAGGTTTCCACGGCAAACAGACGACCAAAACCGCGCTTGTGGAAACGCTGGTAATCTGTCAGTGAAGGATCGTCCGATGGCTTGTTCAGCATTACCAGTTGCTGATCGTTGGCTGTGATGGAGAACTCGCGCGGCGGCTGGTTAGCGCCCGATGTATAGGCAATGTGGGTGTTGGAGGTGCCGAAGTCCACGGCAAAGGTAAAGTTGTGGATGCCCTGCTGCACCTCCTGAAACTTCGGAACAATGAGCGCCTTACCGGTGAAGTCCACACCGGTATGCGTTAACTCGGCAAAATCGAAGTGCGTGCCCCGGATCTCGTAATAGGTGCTGCCCGCACTGCTGTTGCTCTTCTTGGTCCGCCTGTGTGCTGTAGCAGAAGTAATACCGCCACCTGCTTCCAACTGCTTGCCGTCCACAAAGAAGCTGAGCGAGTGGTTCCTGTTTACCAGCAGCGAATCGATGTCCTCATCCACCAGCATCACCTTATAGAAGTCGTTGTACTGCACTGCGTCCGTGAACTTGTAGAACGGAAACACACCCAGCCCGATCCTGGATTTAAGGATATGGCCTTTCTCCGGAATCACATTGCCGTGCGCATCCTTCGAGTTCAGCGGGTTATCGTAATAGCTGCGCTCGTATACCACATTGCCTTTCTCAGTCGGCACGTTCAGCGTTACCCGCACGTGGTTCACGTCGATGTGGAAGGTCAGATGGTTGGCCAGATCCTCCGGCGAGAAGAAATCAAAATATAAAGGTGTGATCGGCAGCAGGTAGTTGAAAGACTTGTCCGTTACCCCCGGCTGGTATACCACCGTGCCGCTAAAGAAGCGGTCGGTGTTCACCTCGTACGGCACCTGCACCAGCGTTTCCTGCAGCAGGTCGTTGATCGTCAGGTATGGGTAGTTAAATCCCACGCCCGGAAGTGAACGGTTCTCCAGTGGTTTCTCATCCGCATACCCCACCACGGTATTTGTAGGCCAGGCCAGGTTGTTGACATACTTGATGTTGGGAGCCAGGCGCAAGTCGGGCTTCAGCACGATTGGCCGGTCGCCGGTAAAGCCGGTGTGGGTCGGGCGGATGAACAGGTCGCTGCTGGTTACGGCAGTCTGGTCCTTTTTTACCAGGAAATTGATGTGGCCGACGTGCACCGGGTTCTGCTGGAAATCCACGAGCTGCAGGTACTGTGAGGCAATGGCGCCTTGGCCAACCGCACCCGCCATATTTATACTTCGCAGCAAATTCTCGTCCAGCGCATTATACACGGCAGGGAACGCTTGGATCATGGCAGGGTTCGACACAAACAGCTTGTGCACATACTCCCTGAAATCGGCCTCACGATGCTCCAGCGACACAAAATTATGATCAAAGTAAGTGCCGATGTTCTGGGCGCGATTTATACTTAGCGGCTGCACGTTAGGCGCCACAAACAGGAAGGTCAGCGGCGAAGTGCCGCCAATCAGCTGCATGTGGCGGTCGCCACGGCTGTTAGTAGATTCGAAGAAGATCAGGAAGATATCCTCTATGCCCTGAAAACGGCTGTCGTTCATAAACAGCTCCAGCGTACGGCCCAGCAAGCTCGTGTTCGGGTTAGCCTGCATGGCCCCCAGCTGCTGGTGCTTGTTCCAGCGGCGGATGATGATCTTGTTGCCGGCTTGCGCGTAGCTCTGCTGGTTGTAGAGCAGCTCCCACAGGTCCCAGAAGTGCGTAACGAACTTATGGTAAATGGTGTTGGTGCTGTTGCCTGCCACACCGCGCTTTACAAAATCGAAGGCGGTTTCGAACAGGTGCATGCGGGCAAAGGGCGTCGGTATGGAGGCGCTAATCTTCAGGGCACGTCCACCGGCGCCATCAGTGATATCTTTAATCTCAGTGCTGGTGATCTGGCTGGTCTTAGCCCAGCCTTCCACATTAGAACCGGTTTTATGAAGACGAAGTACTTTCGGCATGTTTGTTTCTTTTATAGTATTACTTTGTAAAGCAGTAACTGAAACTGCTTCTATAGTATTGTCACTTAATAAGCACCTTTCTCAACCCTTTTGTCACCCTGAAAGGATCTTGTGGGCAAGAACCAGTAAGCCCTACTATTCCCACACATCCATAAACATCAGTGCTGAATTATCTTTCTTTATCAACTGCAGCTTATCTTCTCTGCCTACTACACTTTCGGATTTGTAATCCGCTTTATACTTTTACCGTTGCCTAACATAACGTAGGTCGGATTATAAATCCTGGTATTAGAAGCTTCCGGATTGCAAATCCGGAAGAGCAATGTGTAAGTATATAGTCGTAGGATCCTCTTCCTTTTGATGCTTTTCAAATCTTTAAGTACAGCTTTAAAAGAAGTACCGGATTGTCCCTTGAGGGGACTATAGGGGTGTTAAGTACGGTTGTAAATCTTATACTTTAACTCGCAGCAAAGCTCCCGAATGATTACACCCCTGTGGTTCCCTAAAGGGGACAATTCCTGTTAACTATACTTCAGCTTCTCCTCTACCAGCCTTTCCGTGGCTGTTTCAAAAGCTTTGATAGTGGCTTTGAGAGCGTCACGGTCGGGAATGGACTCGGAGGCGCGGTTAAGCTCCTTCACGAAAGCCCCCTGGTGGATGCCTTTGTTCAGGAAGCCCGTCTCTACTTGCTTGTCCGACACCATGCGGTTGAAGTCCGTCTCGTTCAGGTCCAGCGCAGCAAACGTTCTTTCCTTGCGGCCAAGTTCGCGCAGCCACGCCTGGTAACCGAACTCCGGGTTTGTCAGGAACTTGTTCAGCTCCCGGAACACCGGCTCATTTCGGATAGCCCCCTGCAGGTCCACGCCCTTGGCATAGGCCGCCTGCGCATCGCCGGGCAGGTGTGTTGTGTAGTAGCGCTCAAAGTAATGGAAGCGTATCAGCTGCCTGGCAATGCGGTCGCGGGTCTCACTGTCCAGGTGCGAAAACTGTACATGGCTCACATCCTCACGCAGGCCATACTCGTGGTACACTTCGCTGCCGGATAGTTCATCATCCGAGTAATCCATGAAATCCACAATAGCCAAAGCACTCAGCAGTTCCACCAAATGCGCATCGTTTTTCTGACTGGCGCGGCCCGGGTTATTTTCCATCGGCTTGTCCGGGGTGTCGCCCATGTAGTAGACCGCGTTCACCCCGTTCAGGTGGTGCTGGTAGTACGACAGGGCGTCCTTTGCCTTCGTAGTAAAGGTGTTGGAGTCGATAAAATCCGCTTCTACGCCCGCGGCTGGCTGCTCCAGCGAAAAGTAGGGCAACACCACCATGGCCCCTGTCAGGGCAGCGTTCAAACTAGCAGCGTTTGGCAGCGAAGTACGTGCATCCTTAAAGTTCTTGAGCAGCAGCGGGAAGCCGGCCGCGCCCGTGCCGCCAAAGATGGAGCTTACAAAGAAGATCCGGTCGCCGGGCTGGAAGTTAGACGCAAAGAAGCGCATTTCCGGGGAGTCGATGATCTCGTTTAGTACCACGCTTCCCACATTCGGACTGCCACGGAAGCCCACGTCCAGGCTGTTGTTCAGGTTCTCCGGTGTAAACAGCAAGTCAATCAACGCCTGGCTCTCCACATCCAGCTGGTTATAGCCCACGTGGTCTTTGAATGGTTTGTTGATCCCGCCGAAATCATACACAAAGCTGTCGCGGATCTTGGAAGTGCCGTCGCCGGCTATGCTGGAGAGCGTGCTGATATCAGTGTGGAAGAACCCCTCTTCGCGGCGGCCTAGGGCGTCGTGGATGTGCTTATAAGTCTTGAGCAACTCCACTGTGCGGTTCATGTCACCATTCTGCGTGTCGGGATCGATGATGATCGGTACGATTTTATCGCAGTTCTGAACCCGGACACCTGCCGCCATAAGCATGACCAGTGAGCGGATCACGCGGGAGCCGGTGCCTCCGATTCCGAATACAAAAAGCTTTGCCATAGTTATTTTTTATTAGGCCACTTCATCGGGGTTGTCCATGCCTGCACGGAGCCCTTTTTGAGTAGTATGGAGAAAACGAAGAAAAGTATAAGGCTATACACCACGTTCACAAAGGCGAACATGTAAGTATAGGAGTGGGTCTCAATGTCGTTGCCGCTTACCTGCATTACCGGGATGATGAAGGCGATGATCGCGTTCAGGACCAGGAACATTACCCAATGCTGCGTCTTGTACAGGCCTGTGCTCATCATGCGGTTCAGCACGTAATAGTACACCACCACCATGGCCAGCGTGATGATGAAGAGCATCAGCCCTGTGTTCGGGAACACCACCTCGCGGTAGTCGTTGGTGAAGTTGGCGGGGATAGGGCGACCCAGCACCAGCTCGTAGAGCCCGGAAAAGAAACGTTGAATCATACGTGTTAGTCTGCTTTGTTAAATTGTACGGTTGCCTTAAATACGAAGTCGCTCTGGTCGCGGTAGAGTGCCTGAATGCCGTCTATGATTTTCGTAAGCTGGTATGTTTTCTTTGGTTCCGCCGCTGGATTGTTGTCGTTTTCGGAAGACCAAGCATTGATCCAGGCCGGCGTTACCTGCGGTAGCCCCAGCGTTATGGAGCCGGAGCTAGCAGTTAGCTCTGATACCCGTATCCGCACAAAATGGCTATACCTGGCCAGGTCCGGTGTGGCCTTTATGCTTTCATCAGCCGCCGTAACCGATAGCACACTTGCCCTGCTACCCCTACTGCTTACCTTCAAGTTGCGCTTCAGGTAATCTGTGCGCTGCATCGACAACGGCAAACTGCTCAAATCCAGTCCCACAGTAAATTCTACCGGCTCCTGCTTTTCGGGCTGCAGGTTCACTTCTGTGCAAGGGTCGGCATTACGGCTGCTGCAGTACACGATACCTGCCGGCCTGAACTCCCGCTCCTTCAGTAGAACAGAAAAGGGTACCGCCTCATACTCGAACCCGAAGTACGCCTGCTGCTGCGGTAGGTTGCGCAGCACCTTGTTTGTCACCACCTGCACTTCCCCCTGCTTTCCGATTATCCAGATATAATAGGGAATCTCCTCCCCGTTCAATTTCCTGCTTACCTCGGGCTTTTTCACAGCCGGGTGGTAGGTGCCATAAAACGCTGATGCGTTTCCAAGTATCGCAATGGCCAACCCTTGGTGCTCGGCCTCACGCAGGCTGCTCCTGATATCGGCGTCCAGTGAGATAAACTGTCCCTGGTCACTGGGTCCATATATAAAATCCGAGATGATGATGCTCACCGCCCCCTGGTCAACAGACTTTTGCAGCGCCGCTTTCAGCATGGCCGGAAGCGGTGTGCCGCGCACATCATCCCTGATACCACTAACGATGTAGCTTTTCATCGTATTGTATGAGACACTGTCCAGCACTGGCTGGCTTCTGGCATCTTCCTTGGCCAAGAAGTAGCTTTTCTTAGCTACATAGCGTCCATCTTGCACTTCCGAGATCAGGTTTAGCAGGTTGTTCTGGAACGCGGTGGCTTCTTCGCCGGCTGCTACGGCTGGCATAAAACCTTTCATGCCGTTTGAAATCTCCAAATACACATGGACGTCTACTTTTTCGGGAGTAGCGGCTGCTGCCGTCCGGGCAGGTGCGTCGGATTGCTTGCTTTCTCCCTTACTGGCTGTTATTTCCGGCTCGTCTTCCGCTTCCTTGTTCTGCTTTTTAAAGCATCCGCACAGTAGCAGACCGCAGCAAAACAGCAGCACAAGGAGGTTCCCTTTGATCTTTTTTATCAACATACTTAGGCTCTAACAATTAGGCGTTAAAATGAGAAAGTGCATTTTGCTTACAGGACATCGCCAGACACCTATAAAAATTTGGATTCTTTTAAAAGCATAGACATATAACGATATAGAAGAAGGATAGATACAGGCAGCCCTGAAATTGTTAAGCAGTCATTTTTATTCTTGCCCTATACTTCTTCGTTGCATTTGCCCCTCACACCAAGGAACGATCCTAAAAACATAAGTTTGTGTTTCCCATCTGCTCACCTCTACCCGCTGTTCAGCGCTCTTCCCCTGAATTTAAACGGACAAGGCTCTTCATAAGGTATGGGCCAGCGGCGTGGCATTGCAAAACAAGCATTCGGGCTCTCCTGGCAAAGCTCACTGCCTGTGGAAAGCATCTACATCCTGATAGAAAGCGGAAGTAAGGGAGAGGTGTAACTTGACTGCGGCGATAGTCTATGGTTAGCAGCTTCACCAGCTTTACCCAAAGCCACTTCAACGCAAAGGTCCAGGGTCATTCCCTGAGCATTTGGATTAGGTACTTCAACCAGTATCAACTATACTTCATGCTTCCAAAACCAAAGTATAGATTATATATAAGGCACGAAATTGGCGTCTGCGGAGTTTTAAGGTGGTGGTTGTGCCATACTTATTCTTTCTAGAATTTATTACTGTGGTGAGCGTTACACTTAATACTTTACCCTAATGGGCGAGAGAGACCATTTTCCCATACTTGGTATACAAGAATTTCTGCCGAACCTGCAGTCGGAGGCGAACCTGCAGTATCACGAGCTCCGTGGGGAAAGGAGCATTGCAAAGCCCCACAAGCACGACTTCTTTATTCTGCTCTTGGTTGAGCAAGGGAGTGGCACCCACACCATAGACTTTCAGGAATACCCCGTAGGCAGGTACCAGCTACACCTGTTGCTGCCAGGCCATGTACACCGCTGGGAGCTGGACGAAAGCACTCTGGCTTACCAACTGATGATCAGTCGGCCTTTGTTTGAGACCTTCTCAGCCTCCCTGGAATTTTCGTTTACGCTTTACCAGAAACACCCCGTCCTCAGCCTCTCCGAGGAGGTCTTTCGGCAGTTGCGATACGAGTTTCAATCCATACGGGGCGAGCTAAGTATGAGGCCCGTTCACTGGGGCGTCCTCAACCTACGGTGCCAACTGGTGGCCCAGCTCATTAGCCGCGTGGCCGAAAGCAAGTATGAGGACCTGACAGCCTATCGCGCCGCCCCTGCCCTGCTGAAATACCACAACCTGGTGGATCTATACTATAAAGAGCACAAGACGGTGGCCTTTTATGCCGACCAGCTGCATATTTCAGCCAACTACCTGAACATTCTTTGCAAAAAGCACCTGCAGGTCTCAGCTACCCACCTCATCCAGACCCGTACTACCCTGGAAGCCAAGCGGCTCCTGCTGGCCTCTGAGATGACGGTGAAGGAAATTGCCTTTGAACTTGGCTTCAGCGACCTGGCTTATTTTTCTAATTTCTTTAAGGCCCATACAGGGGTTTCGCCACGATCTTTCCGAAGTCAGTTATAAAATTCACAAGTTTTGGCAGGAATCCTGCATCTGCCTGAAGTATAACAAGGACTACTTTTGCAAGTATAAATGCAACAAGTATGGCTGCACAACGCATTACCCGAAAAGACTTTATCATCAACTCCTCCATGTTGCTGGCTGGCAGCAGCCTGATGGGGTGCAACAGTATACTGGCAGCCGGCACTTCAGAAGCTTCTGGGCAGAGCGCTGCAACTGCTGCTGGCAAGGCCCTCACCCTCAAAAACGTCAGCCTCGAAACAAGCTTTACCTACGAAGAAGGAGAAGTAATCGGCACCAAAACCGAGTTGTTTACCATCGAGCTGAGCGAAGGAAAGATAAAAGCCATTTTGCCTAACAACCCAGCTGCCAAGGCCATAGATGCCCAGGGGCACCTGCTGCTGCCCGCCTTTAAGGACATGCACATCCACCTGGATAAGACTTTCTACGGTGGCCCGTGGCAGGCCCGCCGCCGGAAAAACCGCACCGTGCAGGATATGATCGCCTTTGAGCAGCAGGTGCTTCCGGAAATGCTGAAAACCTCTACCGAGCGGGCCGAGAAGCTCATCGAGCTGTTGCAGTCGAAAGGCTCCAACTTTGCCAGGAGCCACGTCAACATCGAGCCCACCTCCAAGCTCGACTCCCTGAAAAACCTGCAGCAGGCCCTGGAGAACAAAAAGGATAGCCTTGGCGCAGAGCTGGTCGCCTTTCCGCAGCACGGCCTCTTCCGCTCCAACACCGAGGCGCTGATGAAAGAGGCCGCCACCATGGGCATCGACTTCATTGGCGGGCTGGATCCCCATGCCATCGACGGGGATGTGGAGAAAAGTATAGACTTTGTAGTGCAACTGGCTCTCGATCATAACAAAGGAATTGACATACACCTGCACGAGGGCGGCAAACCCGGGTTACGCACCGTAGAGTACCTGATCGACCAGGTAAATGAGAACCCCGTCCTGAAAGGGAAAACCTTCATCAGCCACGCCTTTGTATTGGCCAGGTTAGAGAACCCTCAGCTGGAGGAGGTAGCCGAGAAACTGGCCGCTGCGCAGGTCGGTGTTGTCTCAACCATCCCCTTTGGAAGTATGATCATGCCCATCCCGACACTTTACAAGTATGGCGTGGATGTGCGCACCGGCAACGACTCCATTATCGACCACTGGAATACCTTCGGCTCGGGCAGCGTGTTGCAGAAAGCCAACCTGATGGCGCAACTATACGGCTACTCCACCGAATTTGAACTCTCCCGTTGCCTGAGACTGGCTACCCACAACGTCCTGCCGCTAAGCGATGAGGGCAAGCGCCAGTGGCCACAAGCAGGCGACACGGCCGACATGGTGCTGGTAGATGCCAGTTGCTCGGCAGAAGCCGTATCCCGTATCTCTCCTGTCACATCGCTGATCCACCAAGGAAAAATCGTCTTCCACCACCCTGCTGTATGAACTCGTACTTTTTAAAGCTTTGCATTTTTCTTCTTACCGCTTGCCAGCCTGAAACTACTATGCGCACGCAAACCGCACAAGATACCGTTGTTAAAGCCGTTGTAGGCAGAAAGCTTGATAAAGTGTCCACGGCCTTGGCAAATGGTGCCAATGTCAATGCCACCGATCACCAGAAAAGGTCCCTGCTGCTGCTAGCCACGCATAACAACGACCTGAAAATGGCGGAGCTGCTGGTGGCACATGGGGCTGACGTAAACCAGCAGGATGCCATCAAAGACAGCCCATTCCTATACGCCGGGGCCGCTGGGCATACTTCGTTGGTGGAATTGTACCTGCAGCATGGCGCCCGTTTTGATGTGTTTAACCGTTACCACGGCAGCGCCCTGATTCCGGCCTGCGAGCGGGGCCACCTGGAAGTAGTAAAGCTGCTGGCCAACACCGAAGGCTTCCCCATCGACCACGTTAACCGCCTGGGTTGGACAGCCTTGATGGAAGCCGTCGTGCTGGGAGACGGCAGCCAGACCTACGTAGAGCTGGTGCAGACGCTGGTTGACGCCGGCTGCGACATCAACATTCCTGATAAAGACGGCGTCACCGCGTTGCAGCATGCTAGGGAAAGGGGCTATACTGAGATAGCAAACGTGCTCGAAAAAGCCTCCTTTTGATGGTATCAGGGCCTTTTAAAAGTCAGGTTCTCCGGTCTCATTTCTACCTGTAACACAAGCGCCTTGCGACTATTGCAGCAAGGACGGACTATAGTCAGAATATATGCTTGGTTCCCGGGTTCACGTAGCTTTAAGTACTTGCACTAAGTATAGTACATTGGATACCAGTAGGCGTACTTGTTGCTGTTGCCCCACCTACAGCAGCGTAAATTTAAGGGTGCCAAAAACAAGCAGGGACGTGTGCTGGAAAAAGCGTACCTCAACCTGCAGCTCCGGGTTGAGTTGTCTCCTGTAGAAACTGAAGGCTCACTGCTCGGCCACTGTAGCTTTGGCGCGCACTTCGCTGGTAGGAACATAGGCACGCGCACGCGCTGCCACCTGTTGCTTTTTCCGCTTGAACCTGCTATACCCAAACAGGGCAATCGCTAGTCCCATAGGAACAGAGGCAATCCCCACTCCCCAGTACAACAAATCGTCCCCGAAAAGCTTAATAAAGGTAAGGCCGGCCAGCACCATGCCCATGGCAGTGCGCATATAAGCCAAGAGCGTGCGCTCGTTGGCCAGTTTGGTACGGTCCATGGCCAGGCTATCGCTTATCTCCAGATTCTGTTGCTCCTGAAGCTTTATCACTGCCTTGTCCCTTTTCCTGAGCTTTTTAGAAAGTATTTCCCGTAGTTTCATAGACGCCTATACGGGACCGGAGTCGAAAGGTAAAACACGTAGAATCGTTTGGCTAGTCCCAGAGCAAACAGCCAACAGTAGGAGGTTCCGGCCTCAGGAAGGTTAAGCTCCGCTTTGGCGGAACGCTTCGCAGGATGGGGTCGGTTGTGCGGGGCAGAATAAAGGCGCTGGATAAAGCCCCATGCGTAGGGTGTAGTTCCAACCCGCTTCATGTCCTCCTACATGGCTCTTCTGTTTCAATTATTCAGGCAGGAGTTAGTTCCTTGGAATGAAGCCTGGCGTATTTCCTCCCGAAGTATACCATGGAGAAAGCTGTCAGCAGAATACCGATCGCAGACAGGCCGATCACGCTGTTGGAGAAGAAGGTGACCCAGTTCAGTTGCACCCTGAAGACCTCTTTGCTGAATAGAACCCCAACGCTACCAACATAGCCAAACGAATCGGCCAGGTAAATCAGGAAACCCACATTTCCGGTATACCTGAAG
This sequence comes from Pontibacter litorisediminis, assembly GCF_029360645.1. Classification (GTDB taxonomy): domain Bacteria; phylum Bacteroidota; class Bacteroidia; order Cytophagales; family Hymenobacteraceae; genus Pontibacter; species Pontibacter litorisediminis. Next base: position 16,491 of record NZ_JARDUA010000002.1, read on the forward strand.
GTGGAGATCAGCCTATCGAAGAACACTGCGTTGAAGGGGATGTAGACCATGTACAGGCCCAGCCCAACCAGCATCATCCACCAGAATGGCTCTATTGCCTTCGTGGCGTAGAGCATGGTCGAAGCGCCGGCGACGGTGAAGCCGATCAGAATAATGATATGGGCCGTCTGCAAGGCCTTATAGTTGTTCTTGATGAACACCATACTGCCGATCAGAACAAGGATGATCAGGGTGATGGGGATCTCTGTTTTTGAGAAAATAGCCGGCTGACTGAAATAACCCATCTCTTTCCACATTTCGGCGCCGAAGTTATCGCGGATATCCCGGAAAATGGTTGCAAAGCAGTAAATGAGTACACAAGCCGCTATACCGACATAAAATTCCTGCACGAAGCGCTTCCGGTCTCCTGCGGTCATGGGGGCACGCTCTGCTCTTAATCGAATATCTTCTTCGCTGGGGGGCGGGATCCGCTCCATGAGAAACACAAAGAGCATCAGCGGCAGGGCAAAGACCAAACCGGTACAGAAGGGCACCCAAAATTCAGACACCCCAAACTGCACCATCAGCCAGGCACCAACGGACTTGACAAACCCGGAGGCGAAGATAAAACTCACCGCGAGCGTCGCTCCAATAAAGTCGGTACTTTTCCTGCCCTCCACGTAAGAGAAAACCACTCCCCAAAGCATACCTAGCGGGAACCCGTTGATGAACAGAAAAGCGATGTTGAAAGGAGGCGGCACCAGGGCAAAGAACAGCCAGCTCACCCAAGCAATGCCCGTCAGGATGAGAATCACGCTCCCCCTGCCAGTTCGTTTAAGCTCTGAGATAAACTTGATGCCATAGAACTTGGCCAGCAGATAGCCGAGCACCTGGCTGATGACCAGAAGCGTTTTGTAGCTGTAACCGGCCACCTCCATGCCATCAAAAGTAGCCACGGTGAAAGACTTCCTGAAGCCAAAGATCATAGTGTAGGCTAAAAAGACCACGACAGCCGCATAGAGCCCAACCTTTACCGTGTTGCTGCCCTTTCCAGTTATTGTTGACATGCTTTATACCTCATCTACAGGGTAATACTTTCCTTTTTTACCCTGGTAATGTAGCAAATAGCGATGGGACTTTTATGGCGGCGGGTAATAATTGTTGTGGGTTTCTTGGAAACAGCCATTCACTGGACTATGGCTCATTTTACACTAATTCTTGTAGTTTTGAAAAAGAGCAAACCTACCGCAAACACCAGCAGAACACTCACTGCTAACTTCAACAGACCCTTATAAGCTGCTGAAAGAACAGGCAAGCTAGTGAAGCTGTGCCTTGGCTCCTTGTCATAATCAGCATGAGTAAAGGCTGCCCTATGCTCCCTCGCTTGCTTTAAATAGAGTTGCCCAAAACACGCTTTGTAACATTATCAATTCAGACGTATACTAAGCTGTTCATTCATTTATCTAGTAGCTTGACTTACTAACAGGTTTAACACTGCTTTCTAATATAGCTGTTCCGACTAAGTATAATAGTTGGTTACGGAGTTTTCCCTTTTGGCCTCACCCCACTAAGCCTTTTGTAAGTATAACAGGCTATACTTATACTACAAATTCAACAACGTATTTCTATGCTTGCGAAAAAGATCATCACAGTGCTTGGGGCAACCGGGGCTCAAGGCGGCGGGGTTGCACGGGCAATATTACAAGACAGCAACAGTGAGTTTGCGGTTCGTGCCGTTACCAGAAACTCTGACTCAGACAAAGCGAAAGAACTTGCAGCTATGGGTGCAGAAGTAGTAACAGCAGATATTGACGTTAAAGAAAGTATGAAACGGGCACTGGACGGTGCTTATGGAGCATACTTTGTTACCTTCTTCTGGGCACATTTCACTCCTGAAAAGGAATATGAAGAGGCTAAAAGTTTGGCCGAAGCTGCTAAAGAAGCAGGGTTAGAACATGTAATTTGGTCTACGCTGGAAGATACCCGCAAATGGGTGCCGCTGGATGATGACCGGATGCCTACCCTGCAGGAAAAGTATAAAGTACCTCACTTTGATGCGAAAGGCGAAGCGGATCATTTCTTTACTGATTTGGAAGTACCTACCACTTTCCTTCGTGCTTCGTTCTATTGGGATAACTTCATCTACTTTGGGATGGGGCCTAAAAAAGGAGACGACGGAAAATATTATCTTACTTTACCGATGGGAGATAAAAAGATGGCTGGCATTGCTTCTGAAGACATAGGAAAATGTGCCTATGGCATTTTTAAACGTGGCAAAGAAATGATTGGTAAAACCGTGGGTGTGGCAGGCGATCAGCTTACTGGCCAGGAAATGGCACAAGCCATGACGAAAGCATTAGGGAAGGAGATAACTTATAACAGCATCTCGCCCGAGACTTATCGGGGGTTCGGTTTTCCTGGAGCAGACGACCTGGGCAACATGTTTCAGTTCTACCGTGATTTCGACCAGGTCTGCAACAGTGTGCGTAACGTTAAGTTTTCAAGAGAGCTAAATCCTGAGCTGAAATCATTCAACTCCTGGCTAGCTGAAAATGGAAAGCGAATCCCTATGGAGTAAATCGCAGTTAACCCCCATTTTTAGTCTTTCTTAAAGGTTTAAGCAGCAGGTTTTCACATGCTATGATAGAAAAGTGCTTTGTTTTCTAACTCAGGTTTAAGAATTGCTTTGTTCATTTATACAGGAAGCCACTTTCTACACTACCAATATCCAGTTTTTCGGCATAGTGCCTGAGCCTAGCAGCTCACTAAAAAGCGGGTCCCTATAAGCAGTTGTTTCCGGTCTCCCTATAGATTAGAGGGAAGCAGAGCCAACCTTCCGTTGGCATACACAGCTAGTACTTCACACGTTGTGGCGCCACGCCTTCCAGGGTGAGCTTGACAGGTTGGATCCGTTCGTTTTCATCAAACCTAATAAACTTAAAAGGACATGTATGTTACGACAGCACATGGCCACAGTTTATTACAGCCATTGGGCAATTACAGCTCCCTTATCCAGATATTACGAAAGCTGATGGGCTCGCTTTTGTCCCCATGTGCCTGTAACTTGATAGGACTTGCACCATGTGCCTTATAGGTAGGCTTGCCGATGTACTGGGTAGGCCCGAGCAACTCCACATTGTTTTGCACGAGCACTCCGTTAAACAGGACCGTTACCCTTGCCGGAGACTTTAAGGAGCCATCGGCTTCAAACACCGGTGCCTTCCAGAATACATCATAACTCTGCCATTCACCGGGTTTCTTGGCCGGGTTTGCTAAGGGCACAAACTGTTTGTAGATGCTGCCTGCCATACCGTTCACGTAGGTCTTGTTCTGATAGGAGTCCAGCACCTGCAGCTCGTACCCCTCGTCCCCTTTCCCCGTTGATGCCAGGAAAATACCGCTATTTCCCCGCGCTTGCCCCTCCAGGTTAATGTTCTCCGGTATGCGCCATTCAATGTGCAACTGGTAATCGGTAAAAGTCTTTTTCGTCTCAATGTTGCCGGCCTGCTTGTTCACAGTCATCACCCCATTGACAACAGTCCACCCGGCAGGCTTGGCCCTGTCCTGCGTCGCTACCCACTGATCCAGGTTTTTCCCGTCAAACAGATGGATAGCGTCTGAGGGAGCTTGCAGGTGTACCTGCCCAGGCTGCACCTCCTTGGGAACGGGTTCCCATACCTCGGTGTCTTCCGGTTTTGCTTTTTGCTGCGCCTGCGCTGCCATTAGCGTAGTGGTTAAAATTGCGGTAAAGAGTAGTTTATACTTCATATCTGGAAAAACGATGATATATGTTTTGAATACTTTCTAATCAAGGCACTGGTCTATTAAGCAAGCTCATCATACCGCACGCACTCCCGCAACTCCTTTTCCGTGTAGGCCAGGTTGTATTCTTTCAAAACCTCATCTGGCACACCTTTCCACAGGTTCGGGCGGTTTCCTTCATATCCTAAATCCTTCACTCCCATTTCAGAGGTAAAGAAGCCGGTGGCGGTCAGGTTACGCATGAGGCTAAAGAAGGCAACGCCTTTTTTCATTTCAGGTGCCGCTTTTTCCGGGTAAGCAATGGCATCCACCAGTTGCAGTTGTTGCTTTTCTTCACACTCTATAAAAGCTTTTTCAAACCGGTTCATACTTTGTATATCGAGCCATTTCAGGCCACTGCGCATGGGTGTCTGGAACTCCGGCTTGTCTTTGACAATGAATTCTATAAATTCCGGTACACCCGCCTCGGCTGCATTCCCGCTCACTTCATCTTCCGGAATGATAATATTGGCCAGCAGGGTAATGGTAGCCATCTCATGCCCTGTGAAAAAGGTCTTGGATGTTACCTCTTTCAGGCGCGCCACCTCCTCTGACATGCGCCCGGCTTCCCCGCTAGGCTCCTTGATAACTTCGGCCACATGCTCCTCGGTTTTGGTGTCGCAGGATTCCAGGAGCATCGCCGAAGAAACAGCACCTAACACGATTGCTTTGAATGATTCTCTTCTATCCATTTTGATGATTTAAATCGTAAATATTCCTAGAGGTTTTGCTTTTTCATTTGATCCACAATGTACTCGGAAGCACGCATCGACAGGGCCATGATCGTCCAGGTAATATTTTTGTCTGCCTGCGACACAAACTGCCCCCCGTCTACACAGAAAATGTTTTTGCAGTCATGAGCCTGGCTCCACTTGTTCAGGGCTGATCGCTTGGGATCGTTGCCCATGCGCACCGTACCGGCCTCATGGATAATCTTGCCAGGATTTTCCAACCCCCACTTGTTATGAGGCCCGTTATCGCCACCCCAGGTGATGACCGCCCCCATTTCGTGCATAATCTCCTTGAAGGTTTCGTTCATGTGCTTGGCCTGGTTAATCTCGTAGTCTGAGTGCTTTACATTGAACCGTAGGACCGGAATGCCATACTTATCCACCACATTCGGGTCTATCTCGCAGTAGTTGCTTTCAAAAGCAATGGCTTCACCACGGCCGGCCATGCCCACACCCGCCCCATACATAAACCGGTAATCATCTTTCAAGGACTTGCCATAGCCTCCGGCCGCTTTGGTTTTGCCATGCACCTGCATTTTTCCGTTCAAATTTTCAATCCCCCAGCCAAACCCATACGCCGGTTGCTGCATGCCTCCCCAGTATTCAATATGGTACCCTCTCGGGAAATCTAGTTTCTTGTTGTCCAGCCACCAGGGTGTATAGACGTGCATGCCGCCTACGCCATCCTCATTGTAGCGCTTGCGGCCCATCAGGTGCGGCAGCACCCCGCCCATGGCAGCCCCTGTCGAGTCATGCAGGTATTTGCCAACCACATCACTCGAATTAGCCAACCCGTTCGGGTGGCGGTGCGACACTGAGTTGAGCAGCAACCGCGCACTTTCACAGGCGCTTGCCGCCAGAATAACCACTCTTCCGTCCACTTGGTAGTCGAGCATGTCCAGCGTATCTACATAAGAGACTCCCGTGGCCAACCCTTCGGAGTTGGTGATGACTTCGCGCGCCATCGCATGGGGAATCACATCCACGTTACCCGTCGCCACGGCAGGCTTTACCAGACAGGAGGAAGAGGAGAAATCTGCGTAGGCCTTGCAACTGCGGCCACACTGCGCGCAGTAGAAGCACTGCCCGCGCTCATCGTTTATTTTTTTGGTGAGCACCGACAGGCGGGAAGGAATAACGGGAATGCCGATCCCGGTGGCTGCTTTTTTGATCATCAACTCATGCAGACGCGGTAGCGGTGGCGGCAGGAAAATGCCATCGGGCTCATCCTCCAGGCCTTCGTTTGTGCCGAACACGCCGATCAGCCTGTCTACCTTATCATAGTATGGCTTCACATCCTCGTACCCGATGGGCCAGTCCTCTCCCAGTCCATCTACACTTTTGTGCTTGAAGTCCTTTGGACCAAAGCGCAGGGAAATTCTGCCCCAGTGGTTTGTTCTACCACCCAGCATGCGGGCACGCCACCAATCCCACTCGGTTCCTTCTGCCTTGGTATACGGCTCGCCATCTATTTCCCATCCCCAGTAGCAGCCGTCAAAATCGCCAAAGGGTCTGAACTTCGTGCTAGCCCCTCTTCGGGGTGATTCCCACGGGTTTTTTAACTGTGCCGAATCTATGGCAGGATCATACATCGGCCCGGCCTCCAGCAGGCATACTTTAAGGCCGGCATTGGCTAAAACATAGGCTGCCATGCCCCCTCCTGCGCCAGAGCCGACAATCACGGCATCATACTTTTTTACTTCTTTTTTAACCTGAAATTCTTTCATGAGCTTTTAAACAAGGGTGATGAGAACGACCAAGACCATAGCTATTATAAGAAAACGTCCTTATCTATTGGTTTAAGAACATTGGTTTTAATATACTCAACTCAGCTTGGCTCCAACGCGCTGCAGCAGGGCTTTCGTTTTCAGAATGCCTTCCTTTTCCGGCAGGCTCTCCCCTTCATACTCTATGCCGATGTAGCCGGTGTAGCCGGCGTCTTTCACAATCTGGAGCATTCTGGTATAATCGATGTCCAGGCAGTTGCCTTTCGCGTCAAAATCAAAGGCTTTGGCGCTTACGCCGGCGGCAAAAGGCATCAGGGTGGCCACGCCTTTATAGGGGTCGTACTCCTCTAGGCACTTGCCGCCCCAGAAGCCGGGGCCCTCGCGGCGGAGGCACCAGTTGGTAAAGTCTGGCAAGGAGCCGACGTAAGGCTTGTCTATCTGCCGCAGCACATCGGCCAGCCACTCGGCATCCGAAGACAGGCCGCCGTGGTTTTCGGTGACCAGCTGCAGGCCAATCTGGTGGCAGTACTCGCCCAGCCGCCCCAGTCCATCCACTACAGCGTTTTTTACCTCCTGTTTATTCCCGGAGCCAAAGGCATTCACCCGAATCATGCGACAGCCTAGAAACTTAGCGGCATCGGCCCAGCGGCTGTGCACTTCCACAGCTTTCAGGCGCTTGCTCTGGTCAGGGTCACCCAGGTCGCTTTCCTCGTCAATCATGATCATGTTGTTGAACACGCCCTGGTCCTGGCTGCGCCTTAGCAGCTGGCGCAGGTACTGCTTGTCGGTGGCTTTGTCTTTAAAGAACTGGTTCACGTACTCCACTGCATCTAGCTGGTATACTTCGCGGGCCAGCCTTGGGAAGTCCAGCGTGTCAATCTCCTTTTTGAACAGCGACTTGTGCAGCGACCACTGCGCGAGCGACAGTTTAAAGAAAAGCTTTTTGGGCGGCTGAGCGGCAAAGGCATCCGGGCCTAAAAGCGCAACTCCGGTAAGGCCGGCGGCAGTACTGCCCAGCTGCTGCAGGAACCTGCGGCGATCTATTGACATAAGTATGGTTTTATGGTGAGCGATACAGTAGGAAACGTACTTTAAAGTACTCCAATGTACCCAAAAATGCAAGCGAATACTCTCTCTGGCAGCCTGATTTATACTTCTTCGTCGCATACGACCTCGTAAAGACATATGTCGAGGCATTTTAGGAATCCATGAACTCGCGAAGGTTATAGTTATCCTCGTGCAACAGGAAGTAATAGTTCATCACGATTCGCGGCCGCTGTGTAGGCGGCTCATAACCGTTCATGCTACTGCTTATCGCTTCCTTGTCCAGACCGGTTTTTACTCCCCTGCTTGCTACATGAAAGGACTTCAGATGCCACCGAACGCCCTTTCACAGCAGAGAATGCGTATTCGCCTTGGCCAAGGTTAACTTATTTTGTACTTTTACTGACAGCACACCTTCTGCAGCTTTCTGTTTTTGGTCTGCCACAACAGAAAGCCTAAGGCATTCTAAAAATGAAACACTACCTGCTGCTGTTTGTGACCCTCACGTTACTGCTCTTCGCGCTACCGAAGAGTAGCAGTATGCGCAGCTTTACGCAGCAGGTCGAGCTAAAAAAAGGCTGTAGAATCAGTAAGCATTTTGGTAAAGGACCTTGTGCTAAAAAATGCCTGAGACATCAGACGCACTCCGGCCAGAAAGATAACGCCTCAGGTATAGCTTTGGGCTGCAGCCAGCAAGTATACGCTGTTGTAAACGAGTTGCATCCAGAGTCTCCCATTATTTTTGAAACTACGAAAGCCTTTGTGTTGCCACTCGTCCAGAAACACCTTTCTCCTGTGCTCGAGTATGACCCCGAGCCGCCCCGGCTTTCTTAAAATCAACTTTAACACGACAGGTAACAGCTTGGCTGAACCCAGTTTCTGTTGGCCATGTCATACCTGACTCCCTCCTACAGGCGAGTAGTGACAGGTATGCCCCGTATTTACCTATCAAGTTATTTTAAGAAAGTTTAACAAAATGGGAATTACCCCTAAACAAAAGATATCCTTCCTTGCGCTGCGCGGCCTGGGTAGCCTGATTTTTGTTACAGCAGGCCTTAACCACGTGTTGCATACAGCCGGTGCGGCCGCCAGATTAGAGAAGGCGCCGTTCGCACAGCTCGCTACTTGGATAGCGCCAGCCGAAACGCTCATTCAACTTTCAGGCGTTGGCCTGCTTTTAGGCGGCATCATGCTGCTGGTTGGCTTCAAGACAAAGCTGGCTTCTGCCGGATTGCTGGCCATCCTCATACCCATTACACTGACAGTACAGGTAGGGAGCGAAGACTATGGGCCTTTGTTTAAGAATGTTGCGCTACTTGGTTTGCTCATCTTCTTTGTGTTAAATGGCGCCACACACTATAGCATAGACCAAGTACTGGAGCAGAAAAAGAGAACAAGGTTAGCCCTATTACGCAAAGGCAACTATGCAGCCGTTTTGGCTTTCGGCCTACTAGTATTGCTTGGCTCCTGCGCCACGCCAACTGCTCAGCATGCAACGCATCAAGGAACTACTGTACCTGCTGCAGGCATGAAATACGCCGTACTCATCAGCCAACCAAACCACCTGAAGGCCGCCGTAAACACAGCCGAGACGATCACAAAGGACAGCAAGTATAACCGTGGTTCTTTTGTAGTGATGGCCTGTGGAAAATCAGTAGAAGCCTTCAGAGAAGAAGGTGCAATGGCTGCAGAGATAGCAAAAGGCAGGGCTGCCGGGATTACTTATATGTTGTGCGGCATGTCTTTAAATCAATTTAACATCGCCCCTGCTGACTTGACAGATGGGGTTGAGATCACGCCAAACGGCCTAACCTATATGTTTAACCTGAAGCAAAAAGGCTATACTACCGTGGAACTGTAGCCACGCAGTATCCTGAAAGGTCAATTATCTTCACTTCAAAAAAGAACATCATGCATAAGAACAAATTTTCACTCAAAGCTATTCCTGGCTGGGCAATCATGCTGGCCACTTTTGGCATTTTATATGTAACAGGTTTGCATACCGAAGCTATTGGGCAGGTGCAGCGTCTACTGCTGGCTACAGGCATTAGGAGTGCTGAAGTACCGCAAACGCTCCAAAACCCGGATCCTGCCGCAACTGCAGGAGCGGCGGCGGCTGCAGGCTCAGAAATGGCTGGAGCCAGCTTTAAAATGGTTAATCTTCAAGGCAAGCAGGTGGCTTTTGGGAGCCTGAAAGGCAAAGTGGTGTTCCTCAACATCTGGGCAACTTGGTGCCCGCCCTGCATTGCAGAAATGCCCAATATCCAGAAGCTCTATGAAAAAGTAGGTTCTGATAAAATCGCCTTTGTAATGCTATCTGTGGATGAGGGCGGCATGGACAAGGTGAAAAAGTTTATTGATAAAAAAGGCTATACTTTCCCGGTCTACATGCCGGCTGGCCCTTTCCCGCAGGAGTTCTACTCCAACGCCATTCCCACGACGTTCATTATCTCCCCGGATGGCAAGATTGTGGCCAAGCAGGAAGGAATGGCTGATTATGACACACCCGAAGTAGTCGAGTTCCTTCAGAAGCTGGCTATCAAATAATAACCCCAGGCTTCACCCGTTCTGGCAGTTTCAGAACGGGTGAAGTTTTTAATGGCACTTCCTTCACAGATCTAAGCATTATAGATAACGGTAAATTTGATCAGCTACACCCTGGTAGTAGTCAATCATGTCGCCTTTGATGATGTGCTCCTGCGGCAAATAGAGCTTATCTGGGGTGCTGGGAGAAACCGCTCTGTTTTTTCTTATTGCTGTCCATTTTAGGCTGCCTGCTTCGCCTTTGGCGCATCCTCCGGCACCGTAAGCTATTCCCTCCCTCTAAAAAACAAGATGATTACGGAAAAGGGCGCTATAACCTCCGTCTTCCACAGAGTAGCCGAAGCCAAGTTCTCCTTCCGGCAGCGCTTGCCAAAGAGGCAAGGCGCCTTCACCAGACTCATCTAAACAATGAACGAATACTAGAAACTTAAATAACTACCTTCAGCAAGCAGCCCCAAAAGAAGTGAAAGCGATGCTGAAGCTGCTATTACCTGATACCAAAATTATGAATGGTGCATAATGGGTGGCTGCAAGACGGGAAAACTCTATCGCGGTAGTGCAGGCATTCATACACAAAAGACCTTAGCAGGAAGTTAGCGGCCCGCTAATCTGGATAATACCCAACTTTATCGCAGCAACAGCGTTCAATTTTACCTATCCTAACGCTACCCTCCTTTCAGCTACCTCACCCGCTTAGCTGAAGAAACACACAAAGAATTATTTATCTGCCTGCAAGATTTACAGCAGTTATAAACTTATACTTCTACAACTCACTTTATGGGAACAGACTACACAGAGCTACGCAAAAACACCGGCTTTTCGATCTCCAAGACAAAATTAAAGACAGCACCTGCCTCGGGCCAGGATCTGCGTACCCTTTCCACACCAGCCAGGCCAATGCTAGATGCCTCCGAGGTGGTAGTGCCCGAAGGATATAAAGTGGAGGTAGTTATGGCCGGTCTCTCCTTCCCCACTGACATTGCCTTTGCCGACGACGGAACCGTTTTCGTGAGTGAGGGCGGCAGCTCCTGGCCCACGCGTCCCTACATGCCGGCGCGTGTGATTGTGCACCACCGCTCCGGTGAAACAGAGGCCATAGTTATGAACGTGCAGGCAGGCCCCCGGGGCATTGCTTGGCGCGACGGGGAACTGTACATGGCGCTGAAGGGCGGCTACCACATGCAGATCGCAAAGTACAACCTAGCGAACGGAGAGCTGAAGATCCTTATTGACCAGCTTCCCAGCGGTGGCTGGCACGAGCCGGGCGGGCCTATCTTTGGGCCGGACGGGATGATGTACTTTGGAAACGGCTCCGTATCGCAGCAGGGCGTGACGCTGCCGGCAGGCTTTACCGTAGACCTGGCCAAACATCCCAATGCACACGATGTACCGGGCCAGGACGTGACGCTAACCGGCAACAATGTCAGAAGCCGCGATCCCCGCCTACCCTACCCTTACATGATCGAAACCGGCGCGTTCAAACCTTTCGGTACGCCTGCCAAAAAGGGGGAAGTAGTAAAGGGCGAGCTGTTCTGTAATTCTGCTGTCTGGCGGTCACGCCCAGATGGAACCGATGTGGAGCTTCTGGCATGGGGTATTCGCAACCCGTTTGGTATGGCGATGAACGATGCCGGTGAGCTGTATGTAGCAGATAACGATTTTGAGGAAAAAGGAGAACGTGCGGTGGCCAATGACCCGGACCGCATCTGGCACATCCAAAACGCCAGCCTACCCTTCGGGTCTGTTAACACTCCAGCCTGGTATGGTTTCCCTGATATCTGTGGCGACGGCCTGCCGGTAAACCACGAAAGCCACCTGCCCAGCCGGGGCAAAGCTGCAGAGCTGCTGCTGGAGAATCCGCCGGAATGGGCCGGGCCAGCCGTTTTCCTGGAGCAACCGCACTCTTGCATGTGTAAGATGGATTTCTCCCGCTCCGATGCCTTTGGCCACGAAGGAGAGCTTTTCGTGGCCGAATGGGGTACGCTGGCACCGCTAAACTCCCCACGACCTGAAGACCTAGACCATGGCTTCCGCGTGATACGGGTAAACGTGGAGAAAGGCACCGCAGAACCTTTTATGCACAACCGAAAGATGGGCCCAGCCTCTACTTACGGCACCGGCGGCATCGAACGGCCTGTATCCTGCAAGTTCAGCCCCGACGGCAGGAGCCTATATGTGCTGGACTTTGGCGTAGCAAAAGTAACCCCTGGCAACATGCTTGCCTTCGCCCACACGGGCGTGCTATGGAAAGTGACAAGAAAGGAGGACAACAATGGCTAAGGCGACACAAATCCCCACCATACTTATAGAACTGGACCGGGAAACCAGAAATCAACAGCTGGACCGCGCAAAGTCCTGGCTCGATAACGTGCTCCTGACGCAGGCTGCCCACCGGAAGCTGCTAGAGGACACAGTAGAGAAGATAGAAGAACCGCACATCAAACAGTATCTTGCCGAAATGGCGCAGCAAGCGGAGAAGCACGAGGAAAAAGCGCGCGAGCTATTCTCCCTGATCGACCGGGAGCCATCGGATGTACGGCAACTGCTGGGCCAGGTAATGGGTAAGGCCAGGCAGGCGCTCGGAGACTTTATAGCGGTGGCCGGTGGTGCCAAAGCTCCCTGGCAGGACCTACACCAAGTATACCTGTCGAACTACAACTCGATGGGCGCCTTTGCAGTGGCAGAGCAGCTGGGGCTGGCCTTAGGCATACCGCGCATCGTAGAAATCACTTTTGGCGTGGTAGCGGAAAAATCCACGAGCCAGCTGCTACTACAGGAGGCGGTGCTGGAGATGTGCTCTATGTCGATCCTTTACAAGGAGAACTTCTAACTACTGCCCCACACGTTAATGAACATGTGGGAGGTACCCGTGCCGGAAAATCGTTACCTCCTTTCTATGGTAGTGATGCCCGAGAATTACATTCGTAATTAACTTCACCTTATAACTTGCCAGCAGGTACAATAGATATGGAGAATCTCTTTATATACCACCAGTCTTTCGGCTGACAAAGCGCCTGATTCCATCTCCTTTCATCTGCATCAGCGCGAAAGTGAGAGCGGCGGCGGCAGTTAAAGAGGCAACGTTGACACCGAAGGTGAGCAGGTGCTCTCCGATCTTGTCCGCAGGATCGAAGCCAAAGACTAGCTTAAGCCCGAACCACGCCGGGTAAACCGTAATATGGGCCGTGGCGGCAAGGCCCACCAGCTCCCTTCGCCCTGCATCGTCCACGGCACCCAACCCCGCGGCCACAACAATAACCGCTGAAATGACTAACCCGGTGAGCGGCGGGCTGAAGAACTCATTGAAGTGGATGGGGGGCTCAGTGAAGAGCGCCACACACGCCCCTGCCAGCACGATCAGGCCAGTGGAGACAAGCAAGGCCAGGAGCCCCTGCCCTAGAAAGCGCCACTCCCGAATGGAGGCGCCCAAACCTACGCCCAGCATGTGGTGGTGGTACGGCAGGAACAGAAGCCCGGCTATGATGAGCGGCAGCATCCCCTCCACCATGCCGTAGGCAAGCAGCACGGAGGAGAGGAAAACCCGGCCCACCAGGCTAACGGTAACCTTTGTGAACTGCCAGAGTTCCTCGTACACATCTGTCGTGGGCCTGACGATCGGGTGGGTCTCTTCCTTAGGAGGCTCCGAGGCAAATATGGACTCCGGATGCCGTATGGAGAAGGCGTAGGACGCAGGATCATAGAAAGTGGCTACCATGAGGCTTTCGATAAAGTGCTTCGCTTTGGGGGTGGCTGTCTCCACCTCCACCACGTCAAGCAATTCCGTCTCCTCACGGGCTGCGGAGAGCCTTCTCTCCTGGCGCAGGGACACCTGCGAGGCCCCGGAGGAAAAGGCTACCTCGGCGATGCTTTTTCCCTGTCCTTCAGGGGCCTTTACTGTGATTAGTCTCATGCTGCTTTGTCTTAAGTGAAAGGTGTTTCCTGCAAGTGCCTTCGTAGTGCCTCCTTATACCCCGCCACATAACAAAGGGTTTGTTTCCGGTTTGCCGGGGACATCCCTGTTAAGCATGGGCTTGATTAATCCCTGTAAAGCTCTTCCTTCACAGCACTGGAATAAGAGCCATTCATAAACCAGAAGCGCTCTTGATCGTTTTCATGTAGCAGGTTAAAGCGCTTGACCGGTAAGCGGCACCTCAACAGGAACGCTTTGGCTTGTTGCTCCCTTAACCAAAGCCCCCAAGTACTTCAAAAGTTGGCCATAAAATTTTCGTAGATCCGCTTTTGGCCCTGTTACTTATAAAAAACTGGAAAAGTGCCTGAAGGGCCAGGTACATATGTTAACCAGTAAAAGCCGTGCACATGGGCAAGCGTAGCAGCGTTAGGATCAGCAAAGGCACGACCAGGTAAGCTGCTACTGGTGCAAGTGGTCATAAGTTGGCATAGTGTACTTCTCTCCGTCGGCCAGCAGGTGCACGCGCAGGTCTCGCACCGAGAAAGGGTGGCCCGTGTCTATCTTGTAGATATCCGAGCAGGTCAGGTCCAAGCCGTTGATCACCGTGATCAGCCCGCTCCCGAGCACCTGCATCTGCCGGCCTTCGGTGACATACACGGCCGTGTCCTCCTCCAACCCTATGCCGATGCAGCCGGGGTTGGTGACAATACACTGGGCCATCCGGACCATCCTCCCCCGCTGGATAAAGTGGGTATCGAAGGCCACGTTCTTAATGAACTCCAGCCCCGTGGTGACACGCACGTCTCCCTTTACGAACCCGCCTTGGGTCATCACCTCGTAGATCATGGGCGTGGAAAGGGCCACAGCCCCGGCGCTGGTGCCGGCGATAAGTACATCGTCGTAGGTGAAGCGTTCCTTCATCAGCTGCAGCACCTTGGTGCCCCCGAAGATGGAGGTGAGCCGCAGCTGACTGCCACCGGTGAAGAAGATGCCCGCCGCGCCCTCCACCATTTCGCAGAGCCCGTCGTCCATGGCCTCCTTCCGGTTTCGCACGTCCATGACCTCCACCTTCTTTACTCCCATCTCCCCAAGCACCTTCTGGTAGTCCTTGATCATTTTGTCCGGTACGGCAGAGGCGGTGGGGATCAGTACGACTGTCGGGCTGTCGCCCTTTAGCTCGGAGGCGAAGAACCTGAGTATCTGCTCGCTCTCGAACTCTACATTACGTTCCTGGTCTTCTGTCTTGTCTCCCTCCCCCTTACTTTCATGACCGCCAATGGCAAGCAGGCGTCCCTTGGGAACCGGCGCCTCCTTATGCGTTTTTGGTCTGTCTGATACAGTGTGTTTTGACATACTTTACTTTCGTTTAGGTTAAACAAAGGGGCTTCATGTACCAAGCAGGTACTCTTGCGGTTTCCAGTGGCTCATTACTCAGAGCCTCTCCCACTCTTTACCTGCCAGCGCTGCTGCGCCGGCAAAGCACTTTTGGCTTCACTTTACACGCGCTTGTCCAGGTTCTTGCCCAAGTCCCGTACCTGCTTTATAAAACTCTCCACGCTCTCATCAAGGTAGAGGCCGTAGGCACCAGCGATGTACCTTTGGCACCGCTGTTCGTCTCCAGCACGTAAAGAATGGCCATGTCATCCGGATAACTTTAGCCCTCGAGGCTGTAGAAGTTTACGACCTGCACCTCTTCCGGCCCGAACTGCTGTTTCCCGTCCATAGTGCACAGCAATCCACCGTTGTCTACCTTGAAGCCGAGCTCGTATTCCTCCTTGCGCAGCTGCCCAACCACAGAGGCCATGTGCGTCAATTCCTTTTTTCATTCCATAGGCGTGAAGCTTAGTCTTTCTTCATACCTCATACTTATCTTGCGCAGAGCGGTTGCCCGGCTCCTGCAGAGACACAGAGTTGGTAAAGCTGTAAGTATCAAAAGACAGCGCCAGAAAAAGATACTGGCACCGTCTTCTTTCTCTAAAAAATGATCATACAACTGTTAAAGCCTATTCTAAAGCCGTGTTCAAACCAACAAGCCAGAGAAAAACAGATGTACGGCACAGGCAAAAATTTACATGTTATTTTTACTGCTATCAGAAGGAGTTTCTTGTTCTTCTGCAGATCCATCGTACTACAGGTACTCCGGCGCCTCGTTGATGATGACCGGCAACAGTTGGGAAGGCGCGGCATTGTATCGGGCCTCCATATCAAACTGTGCCAGCAGCCGGGTTGCTCAGGATTCTCCACTGATCGCTTTGTTTGGGATGAAAGGGTATCGTCCGCACATAGTTCTATGTAAAGAAGACTCCTGCTTTCTACGGAACGGGCGGCTTGGAGGAGGTGCACTCCTACGGACGCATGGTACCCGGTTGCCTGACTCAGCGCCCGCTACATGCGAGGACTAGTTGGAGCCGCGCCACAAAACCCGGCCGGTGGAATACGCGTGGCAGCTTGTAACAGTACCGTGGAACCACTACCTTAGTATGGTGTTTCATCTGGAGACCGTTTTTTGTAGTTACTCCCTATAACTCCCTATCATGCACCGCGACAAGTCAAAAGTAGACATAGGTAACGTATCGTTCCGGCGAAAGCCCATGGTGCACTGGTACAACCCGCTGCAGCTGCTCGATACAGCGACTCGCGTGGTGGTCTCCTCTGTTTTCAGCACCTATGTAGACAAGCGGGAGTCCTTTGCCACCACCCGAAAGCCCCGACCCTACGACTACAGCGGCCGCGAGGAGCTGTGGCTGGACTACATAGCTGACATCGGGGACGGCTGGAACCCTACCTACTACACGGCTTACCTCCTGGCACAAAAGCAGCTGGTGGTGGGCAGCACCTCTACCCGGCGCGGGGACCTGCTCCTGATGGGTGGTGATCAGGTATATCCTACCCCGGCACGAAAGGAATACCACGACCGGCTGTGGGGGCCCTACGAGTGCGCTTTCCCCAGGCCTGTAATCCCGCAGGGCTGTGCGGCACCGGAACCGCACCTGTTTGCCATTCCTGGCAACCACGACTGGTATGACGGACTGGCTAATTTCCTGAAGCAGTTCTGCCAGGAACGCAGGCTCGGGGGCTGGACGACCCGGCAGGAGCGCAGTTACTTTGCCTTGCAACTGACCTCTACGTGCTGGTTGTGGGGGATTGACATCTCTCTTAACGCCGACATCGACAAACCGCAGCTGGATTACTTCAAGGAGGTGGCCACTGAGCGCATGCGGGACAGCGACCAGGTGATCCTATGCACGGCAGAGCCAGCCTGGGTGCGTTGTGAAAAGGCCTTCGCAAAAGAGCGCTATGAGAAACTGGCCTTTTTCAAAAAGTCCTGCATCGAGGAAATCGCTTATACGCACATGGGGGAAAATGGTATCCAGGAGGAGAGAAAGCGTACCCTCCGGCTGGTGCTCGTGCTGTCCGGGGACCTGCACCACTACGCCCGTTACACCCACCTGCGCGAGGGCAAGCCGGACGTCCCCCACCTGACAGCCGGCGGTGGCGGTACCTTCCTGCACCCAACGCATCACCTACAGGAAACCATCAATTGGCCGGAAAAGCAAAGCGGCAAAGCGGAAACTTTCCAGCTGCAAAAGTGCTTCCCCTCGAAAAAGGTATCCCGGGCGCTTACGTTCGGTAATCTGCTGTTCCCATTCAGGAACCCGTATTTCAGTCTGTTGCTCGGCATCTTTTACCTGCTTGTGGGCTGGCAACTCTACAGTGACCATGCCCGGCTCTGGGCAGCAGGCTGGCCGGGTCTGGGCGGCCTGTGGCCGTCGCCGCTTCTCCTTTTACAGGCCCTGGCCGGCAGTCCCTCCACTGTTTTTCTCCTCACGCTCCTTATTGCAGGCTTTGGTATGTTTGCAGACAGGAAAGCCTCTGATCGTCCAGCCGTGGTCACCTTCCTGGGCGGCGTACATGGCTTTTGCCATGCCCTGCTGGCCCTGGCTATCATCTGGCCCGGAGGCCACCTGCTAGCCGCAGTCTCGCTGCAGGAGAGCACTGCTCTTCCCTTCCTGGCGTATGCCATGGGGAAAGCAGGCTCTGTGTTGCTGCTCCTGGCAACAGGCTGGCTGCTGGGAGGGCTGCTGACCGGCACTTTCCTAATCCTGCTAAACCTGCTCCTGCAGGTGCAGGACAACGAGACCTTTTCTGCCCTCCGCCACCAGGACCACAAGAACTTCCTGCGCCTGCGCATCACCGAAAGGGAGATAACCCTCTACCCCATTGGTATCAGAAAGGTACCCCGCTCCTGGAATCGGTCCAGCGGCAAGCAAGCCGGGGCTCCCTATTTTGATCCAGCTGCTACTGCGGAGGATCAGCGTGCATTTCTCATAGAAAACCCACTGGTGATCCCTTTGCATCGGTGAATCGCTTTGGTTAGCTAAGGCAGAGAAGAAAGCACCTAATTTCCAGCCCCGTTGATGGCACTGTGGGGAGCAACCTGCAACTGCTGCATGTACGATGCCCCTACCGGCACCTCAAGGCCCGCAATGCTTACCTGATGGCGCTCGATCTTATCGATCCTGTTTCTGGCAACTACAAAGGAACGGTGCACGCGCACGAATTGCGCAGTTGGCAGTACATCGGCTGCCTCGCTGATGGTCATGCGCGTGAGCAGCTTTCTGTTTTCCAGCACAAACGTTACGTAGTTGCCGGCTGCCTCTAAGTATAAGATCTCCTCAAAGTATACTTTCACCTGCTCATAGCCTGTCTTTAGGAAAAGGTGATCATTGGCGGGTGCCCCCACGCCGCGCAGTTGTAGCAGCTCCTGCGCCTTGTTGCAGGCTTTTATGAACCGGGGCAAGGAAAAGGGCTTCAGCAGATAATCCACGGCATCAAGCTCGAAACTGATAACGGCATGCTCCGAGTAAGCTGTGGTGAAAACGACCATCGGCTTTTTCTGAAGGCTGGTGACAAACTCCAGCCCAGAGATGTCAGGCATCTTGATATCCAGGAACAACAGGTCAACCGACTCTTTCTGCAGGAACTCCAGCGCCTGGAAGGCATCGGTAAAGCAGGCGACCAGTTCCAGGAACGGTACCTTCGCGGCATGAGACCGCACCACCTCCAGCGCCATTGGTTCATCGTCTATCGCTATTGCTCTCATACAAGCATTTATACTTTCTCCGAATATACGTAGTCCGTGGTGGTAATTACAACTCCAGCGTAAGGTGCACAAAGTACTCTTCCGGTGTTTGGCGGATAATCAGCTCATGCTTATGGGGGTACAGAAGCTCCAGCCGCTGCTTTACGTTCTCCAAACCAATGCCGGATCTGTTCTTCTCAGGGTCCTGCTCCGATTTTTTATGGGTGCTGTTGTACACATCGAAGTATAGTTTAGTCGAGTCGCAATGCAGGCTTATCCTGATCCAGGACTTGTGCTGCAGGCTTATGCCGTGCTTGAAGGCATTCTCTACAAAGGGTATCAACAACATGGGGGCAATGTACTTCTGGTCCAGCACCTCTTCTACATTCGTCTCAACCACAATGCCTGGAGATGCAGAGGTCCGCAGCAGCTGCAGGTTAATATAGTTTTCAAGATACTCTGTTTCGCGCGACAGCAGGATCTTTTGCTGCAGGTTTTCATGGAGCATAAAGCGCATCATATCACCCAGCATCTGTATCCCCTGAGCCGTGCGCTCACTCTGCTCCTGCAGGGCTGTGCCATAAAGCGTGTTGAGGGCATTGAACAGAAAGTGCGGGTTTATTTGTGAGCGCAGCAAATCCAGGTTCGCGGCCGAATGCCCCAGCTCTTTTTTCAGCACAAATACCTCTTCCTTGCCTTTTAGCTGCCGCTTATACAAGAACCAGGTAGCAGGCGCCGTTACGGCTAACTGAAACACGGCATTGAATAGACTAATCCCAAAGGCGGCATCTTCATCATGCAGCATGGGCAGCAAGAGCAAGGCAGCAGGCAGGTAGGCAAGAACGAGTAGCAGCAACACCCTGGCCCCATAAAACATCCCTGGGCTTTTCGCCGCAAGCGACCTAGGGATGAGTACATAAAACGAAAAGAAATAGAGCAGGATGCCGCTAAGTGAAACAATGGCCCAGATCGCAGTTAACTCCTCCCCCACGTTAAATACAACCAGTATGAACACACTCACCAACCATACCATAAAAGCCGTAATCACATCCTGTGTCACCATGCGGTACCTGGATTGTATGGCATCAGAATTAGCAAGCAGGTAAAGCCCGAAGTACTTGATGAACGTGTAGAAACCGAACACGAGCAGGAGCCGCAAGGTACTTTGGAAACTACTCTGAAAGGTATAATTCCAGAAATCCTGTACGTTCTCGAACCTAGCCAGCAGGTATCCTTTAAAATAAGTATCTGTGATGCCAGTAAAGACCCCTACGGCCACAAATACCGTGAGAACAAGCAGGCTGTTGACCCACACCGCTTCTTTTTGGATCAGCCTGGGCACCACTTTGAAGTTAAGCAGCAGGAAGGCCAGGTAAATAATGGTAAAGCGCACCAACTGGGGCCAGAAAAAATGCTCGTAATAGTGGAAAACCAGGTTCGCGTTCCGGAAGTCGAACTCGTTTGGGCTGTACTCGATGGAAAGCGAGAACAGCGAAAACACGTAAATGGTGGTAGCGGCCCAGAACTCTACCTTGCCCCGCTGGACAGGCTCTGCCATGATGTTTTTTATTGCCATATCATTCATAGCCCAAGTATAAAGGAAAGCCCTGTTGATAGGTAATAAAAGTGATGAAAGCCCTGAAGTTTGTGATGAATCAGGAAAGCCTTACCTCCGCCTGCTTTTAAGAAAGCGCTTAGCAGAGGCTTTTCGGAAGAGCCGTACTCACCTAAAGTCCTGGGAAATAAGTGGTGAAAATCGCCCTAAACCAAGGCGGTGGAGGTGCCGACCGGACAAGTAAGATCACATCAAACCTATAACTTATCAGGTGGACCTTCTAAGAAGCTGCTCACATGGCTAGAAAACCAGCGTAGCACTCACCCCTCCTGAGTGGAGGCCAGGCTGAGGAGTAACCAGCAGCCGCCGCTGCCTATGGATGCCTTGTTTCTGGTGGGCCATGTCGTAGAGGTAAATGGCCCCCTTCGCAGACAAGTAGCCTACCGCGGCACCCGCCATCACATCGGTGGCCCAATGGGCGTTGTCATTGATCCGGGAGAGCCCCACCAGTGTCGCCGCCCCATAGGCCAGCGGCTTTACAAATTTGTGCTCTCGCCCATACACATTCGCAACAGAGGTCGCCACGGCAAAGGCTGTGGCAGTATGGGCAGATGGCAGCGAAGTGTTGCTTGATGCAGGAGCAGGGCCATCGAAAAAGTGGTTTTCTGTCGTCTCGCTTGGCCGGTAACGGTGAAACTCATTTTTGAGGATACTGGTTACGCCCGTACTGATAAGTATGCTTCCCAGCGATACCAGACCGGCTTTCTGCAGCTTCGCATCATTTAAAAACACCCCACCGGCAAAAGCAGCCCCGGCGAGCGGCGCCATGTAGCCGGGCCGGCCCAGCGGTTCTACTACAGAGGACAGCTGGTCGGACACAGCCCTGCGATGGCTTTGGGTGTATTGCTGTATGGGTTCATCAGCCCAGGCGAAGGTGGCGGTCCAAATGCCTGCCCCCGCCACTACCACAGCGGCTCCTCTGGCAAAGGGGGAGCACCTGGCCCGTCCGATGCTGGTTGCAGCTGCTTCCGCTGCCGGCCCAAAGCTACGCTCGCGGCGGATATAGGAATCCAGGAAGGTGGTGTCGGGTTGGGAGGGCAGACCCTGCGCCTGCACCCCATAACAAAATAACCAAACCAGCATTGTCAGCCATATGCCGCTGCCGTGGTGCTTGCTTTCAGGATGTGCCGTCAACATAAGTATGTTACTCTGAAGGTATCGTAAAACCAAGGTCCGTGCTGATCAGGAAAGCTTTGAGGCCGTCGCTGCGCCAGTACTGCGCGGCACGCAGCTCTATGCTTTTTAGTCGTGTGTCGTTGCGGGTAAAAGGCAGGCCAAACTTGGCAATGCCGAACAGCGGGGAATAGCGCACCCCCAGGCCTACCTTTTGGCTACTCAGGCCTGCCAGGTCATAGTCAGAAGTATAGAACTCCTGGCTGAGCGTGTGCTCTTTGTACGGGGCAAAGTAATTGGCAGCCGTTTGGGTATGGAAGCGATAGAACGGGTAAATAGAGAAAAACGGCCCCATCTTAAACGGCGTCTCCAGTTCTATTGTGTGGCCTGTTATGCCCCAGTCATCGGTGTAGAAACGGTAAAACATGCGGGCCGTGAGCAGGTCGCTTATATAGTAGTTTACGCGCAGCCCCACCGGGAGCTTCAGGCGGCTGTCGGGCAGCTGCTCCACCACAGCCTCCTCCTGCTCCTGCACATACACCCTGTGGAAGGGCGTGGAGAGCAGGCCCGTCTGGTACACGACGTCTGCCGTGAGCGAAGCCTGCAGACGCTTGGTGATCACTTGGGATACGGTAGCCGTGAAGATAAACGATTGGCGTTTATCCGTGTCTACCCAGGGGCTTTTATCCCGCAGCTCAACCGGATAGATGATTTTCCACTTGTCGAAGAAAACCTGCCCCGCAAAACTCACCTCACGGTTACCGTCCAGCGACTCCTTGGCCCAGCTGCCCGCCAGCGAGAACGAGTTATAGTCATACTCGTTAGAGCCTCCCACCGTAACGCTCTTGGTAACGCGGCTCAGGCTATTTCGCCGGCTCAGGCCCACATTGATGTGCGTGCGCATGTCTGAGCTGGAGGCAGAGGAAACGTTAAAGTCTATCTTGTCGGTAGAGGCGGAAGAGTAAAAGTCCATACCGAAATTCACCAGCAGGCTGGTGACCGTGTCCAGCGGCACGTTCACGATCACCGTTGGCGTCACGTCAGTGAGCTCCTCTGTGCCGATGCCGCCCGTCACAGGCGAGTGGTTGCCGTCCTGGCTGTAATAACTGGCCAGAATGTTCACGTCGGCGGGGGGCAGCTCCTTTACCCGCTTGGTGGCTTTGGCTCCCGCGCCCTGGGCACAGGCGCATCCGGCAACCAAAGCAAAGGCTGCGACAAGTGCCAAGCATTTCTGCTCTAATTGCATCCGCACCCCCCTCCTACCTTACCGCCGTTTGCTCCGGAGGCACCCTCCCGGTACGATTCGAAACTAGTTTCAAAGCTCTCGAGCTTCCTGGCGCTCAGCTTCATTTCCTCCTCATTCAAATAGGCTTTCTGATAAGGCTTCACAGACTGGCAGCTGCCCAGCAGCGCCAGCAGTGGGAACGCCGCAAGCACCAATTTTCGCTTTCTCATTTTCTTGTCTCCTACTTCTTTCCCGTTGCCCCGGTAGCTTCGGTTAAATTCCTCTTGTTCTGGTAATAATGCAGGCTAAGTTTATCTGAAGTGACGATAGCATCCTCGTCGGTGATCAGCAGGCACTCTACCCCCTTTAGCTGGTTAACAAGGTAAAGCCCCTCCTCTTTCCCCAGCACGGAGACGGCCGTGGCAAGGGCATCTGCCAGCTCGCCGTTGGCGCATACAATCGTGACGCTCTTCAGGCCCTGCGCAGGATAGCCGGTCCGCGGGTCGATGATGTGCGAGTAGCGCTTGCCGTCTAGCTCCACATACTTTTCATAGTTGCCGGATGTCACCACGGCGGTGTTATCGGCGGTGAGCCAAGAGAATACCTTATCTTTTTCCTCCGGATCGGCAATGCCGACGTACCAAGGTTCGCCATTGGCCTGTTTACCCCAGGTTACCATGTCGCCGGCCGCATTCACCACACCTCCCGCAATGCCCATTTCGCGCATCACATCGCGGGCCCGGTTGGCAGCATAGCCCTTGCCTATCGCCCCAAAGCCTATTTTCATACCAGGCTCCTTCAGGTATACACTGTGGTCTTTAGGGTTTAGGATGATGTTTTTGTAGTTGATTTTGGAGACAGAGGCGGCCACTTCCTCGGGCGAGGGAATGACCTTCATGCTGCCGTCATACTTCCATACTTGGTAGGCGGAGGCAAAGGTGATATCAAAGGCGCCGCCCGTCATCTGGGAGATGCGGTTGCTGCGGCTGATCAGGTCATAGAGCTCCTGGTCCACCACCACCGGTTGGATGCCGGCATTGCGGTTGATTTCGCTGGTTTGGGAGGTAGGCTGCCATTCCGAGATAAGCGCCTCGATGCGCTGGATTTCTTTGATGCCGGCGTCTATGGCTTCCCAGGCTTTCTGCGGCTCCTGGCTGACGGCTGCCAGCTCAAAGCGGGTGCCCATCAGCTTCAGCACTTTCTTCTGCATCTGGGGCTCCTGAAGGGGCAGGCGCTGCGCCTGCACGGCCTGCACGAGGCCACCGCAGCAGATTATCCAAAGTATAAACAGGCGTTTGAGCATAAGTGCTTGTCTGGCGTAGAGGCCGATTCAGTCAGTATGATAGTGGTTACACGTCAATCCTTCTGGAGCTCCTTCAGGTGTTGGATGTATTTTTCCGGGCCCCCGGTCTTATAGCCAGTCTTGGCTATCACGTTTCCATTCTCGTCTGTGAGCACCACCAGCGGGAAAAGGCCATCCCGGTTATACTTGGCCGCCAGTTCCTCGTTCTGCCTTGTCTGCTCCGCGGGCAGTTGGTTCTTCTTCAGCCTCGGGAAGTCTAGCTCCAGCAGCACCAGGTTTTCCCTGGCGTACTGCTTAAACTGTTCCGACTCCCACACCTCCTTGCGCAGCATGATGCAGGGCTTGCACCAGTCCGACCCCGCAAACACCATCAGGATAGGCTTGTGCGCGGCTTTGGCCTCGGCGACAGCGGCTTCATACTTCACCTTCCACCCGTTGCCGTCGGCGAGCTGGGCAAAAGCCGTATTCAGATTCATGAGTAGCCCTAGGGTCAGGGCAAAAGCTAACTTCTTTTTCATCAGTAAGTCTTGTTACAGCAGCCAAGCCTGTAAAAATCTGCCGCCTTTCTGAGCTTCTCGACAGAAGGGGCATCTGGCTAATAGGAACCAGGCTTTTACAGGAAAATGCTTCTTATTTGCACGTAAACAACCAAAAGTTTCTGTAGAATTTCTATAGGAACGGTTACTCCGTACAGAAAATATGTTAAACTTACAGGCTTACCCTTGGGAGCAAAAGCCTTTGTAGCACCCCTGAAAAGAAATATGAAACTACTGATTGTAGAGGACGAGCAGGTACTACTGGAGGAGGTATCGACTTACCTGACCGAGCAAGGATACCTGTGCGAGCGTGCATCAGGTTTTGTGGAGGCAGAAGAAAAGATGCTGCTGTATGAGTACGATGTGATTGTTCTGGACATCACACTACCCGACGGAAGCGGCCTGCAGCTGCTCAAGCTCCTGAAACAGGTAAACCCTGAGGCGGGGGTATTGATCGTGTCGGCCAGAAACGCCCTTGCCGATAAGCTGGAGGGGCTAAGCCTGGGAGCGGATGATTACATCACCAAGCCCTTCCACCTGGAGGAGCTGAATGCACGCATTCACGCCCTTATACGCCGGAAGTACCAGCACGGCCACGCTGATATCAGGATAGATGACCTCAGGATTGACACTGTGGGAAAGGCGGTAACCGTACAGGGAGAAGAACTGGCTTTGACGCGGAAAGAGTATGAACTATTGCTCTACCTGGTGGTCAATCAGAACCGGATGGTCAGCCAGCAAGCTATTGCCGAGCACCTGTGGGGCAACAGCTACGACATGGCGGACAACTTCAACTTTATCTACATGCACATCAAGAACCTGCGTAAAAAGCTGAAGCAGCGCACAGGGAGAGAGTACATCAAAACGGTTTACGGGCTGGGCTACAAATGGGCCACTTCATGAAGCTCCTGCACATCATCACGAGAACTTACCTGCTGGCCTCCCTTGCAATGCTGGTTGTTGGCAGCCTGCTGCTCTTCCTGATACTGCAGTGGCAGGTGCAGGAAGAGGTAAACGAGGAGCTTGCCCTGCAGGAGGAGCTGGTTGTAGAGCAGATCCGGAACGGAGTAATACCGCGCTTCCCTTTAACCCAGGTAAGGCAGGTAAGCACAGAAACAGCCCTTACCAGGACCTACGGCGACTCAGTGATCTACGACCATGTGCAGCAACGGGAGGAAGACTACCGCTACCTGCGAACAGTGCGGCGCATAAACGGGAAAAACTATGCCCTGCTGGTAATGGATGCGCATGTGGGCTGGGGGGAGTATTACGTGACGATCTTTCTTGTATTTTTGGTGATGGGGCTGCTCCTCGGCGTTGCCGGAACCGTGGCGAATTACTTCCTGGCTAAAAGGATTTGGCAGCCTTTCTTCCAGAACCTGGCCACCTACCGGCAGTACCAAATCAGCTCTTCTGAACCACTTTCCCTTCACGCTTCGCAAGTGGAGGAATTCCAGGAACTCCAAAGTGCCTTGCTGGAACAGACCCGTCGGGGACGCCGAGACTTCCTGGCCCTTCGTGAATTCACGGAAAACGCCTCCCATGAAATACAGACCCCACTGGCAATCCTGCAGTCAAAGCTTGATCGGCTGAGCCAGTACCCCCTGAGCGAAGAGGTGGCGCACCACCTGGCCCTGGCCAAGGCCAGCACCAGCAGGCTGTCCCGCATCAACAAAGGGCTGCTGCTGCTAGCCAAGCTGGACAACAGGGCTTTTGAGGAAAGGGAAGCAGTTGACGTAAGGGAACTGCTGCAGGCACAGCTAGAGCAAATCGAGGAGCTTTTCTCGTTAAAGGGGCTGCTCCTGCAGCTGGAAATTGCTCCCTGTGTGCTTCAGGCAAACAGATACTTGATGGAGATTCTTCTGTCGAACCTGCTGAGCAATGCGCTTCGCCATACCTCCGGGCAGGGCCGCGTTTCCGTACTCCTCAGCCCGAATAGACTTACCATCTCCAACCCGGGCAGCCCATTGGCCCTGGCGGAGGAACAGCTTTTTGAACGCTTTAAAAAGGAGCGGTCGGGGCCAGAGCAGTCTACAGGGCTGGGGCTGGCGATAGCCAAAGAGATTTGCAACGTGCATGGCTGGCCACTGCAGTACAGCTATAGCGATGGCAGGCATTACTTCACGGTGCGGTTCGCCTGAGCATCCTGCAGCCTCCTTACTGCCCCTGCCAGCGGTTAATCAGCTTTTGAGTTTATGCTAAAAGGGGCGCCCGATGCTGGGCTTCTTCGGCAGCCGTGACGGTCAAACCACACTGCTGCCCTTACTGCGCCTTCGCTGTTTTACGGTTTCGCCTTTTCCACCACTTCACGCCTTCGTACCACACCACAGAAACAAAACCTGCGGCTATAGCCAAAACAAGCTGGTGCATACTTAAGGAAACAAAACCAAAGAAGCCCGCCAGCGGCCCCACGTAAAGCAGCAAGCCTGACAAGATTATGGTTATGCCGATTACTAGTAGCACCAGGTTGTTCTTATACTTTAGGGTGGTGAGCATCGAGTAATAAAAGGAGCGGTTGACCAAAGTCAGGAAAAGGTTAGCCGCGATAAGCACAGTGAACACCATGGTGCGGGTAAGGGCATCGTTGTACCCTTGCTGCACGCCATACTGGTACATGCTCAAAGAACCCGCCGTGATCACCAGGCCCTGCACGACACTGGTGGCCAGCTCCCGCCAATTAAAAAAAGTTTGGGAGAACTTGCGCGGCCTCTGCACCATGACATTTTTCTCGATCGGCTCGTTTTCATAGACGATGGAGCAGGTAGGCCCCATGATCAACTCGAAATAAATAATGTGGGCCGGTGAAAATATGTTAGGAAACTTCCAGCCCAGCACCAGGGGGATGAATACTGTCAGGATGATCGGGATGTGGATGGAGATGATGTACTGAATGGCTTTCTTGAGGTTTGCGTAAATCTTTCGCCCCATGGCCACGGCATCCACCATTTTGCTCAGGTCATCTTCCAGCAAGATCAATGAGGCAGCCTGTTTGGCTATCTCCGCCCCTTTTCGGCCCATGGCAACGCCAATATGAGCTGCCTTCAGCGCCGGTCCATCGTTCACCCCGTCGCCTGTCATGGCCACCACCTGGTCTTTTGCCTTCAGGGCATTAATGATGCGGAGCTTGGCCTCCGGAAACATCCGGGTAAATACCTTCGTCTCCATTACCCGCTCCGACAGCTCCGCCTCGGGTAAGTTAATCAGCTCCTCTCCTGACAGGCTTTTGTCGTAGCCCCGGAAACCTACCTGCCGGGCAATGGCCGCCGTCGTCGCGGCATTGTCCCCGGTCACAATCTTCACGTCGATGCCGGCTGCGTAAAAAGCTGCGAACACCTGCTGTATGCCCTGCTTGGGCGGGTCATAAAACGCGACAAGGCCTTTGAAGCGAAACGGCAGCTCCTGTTGCGTGGCCGGGAACGAAGCGCCATCCCACACCGCCTCCGCCACGCCCAGTACCCGGTAACCTGCTCCCGCCAACTCGCGCATCACTCCCTCTACTTCGGCTTTTTCGCTTGCCGTGAGCCCGCCATTGTTGAAGTAAGCCTCCGGAGCACCCTTCGAAGCCACAATGCGCCTGCCCTGACTGTCTTCAAACACGTGGGTCATCATAGGCGGCTTGCCTCCCAGCGGGTACTCGTGCGCCAGCCGGTAGTGCGGTCTTTCGTCCACTGCAGCCAGCTTTTTATATGCTTCATGCAGCGAAAGCTCCATAGGGTCGAAGGGGATTGGTTCGCTGGCCCACATCGCCACCCGGATGAGTTCCTTTTCCTTTTCGTTCAGTTCATCCTGCAGGCGGCAAAGCCGGTGAGAGGCAAGGGCAAACACCTTGTCCAGTTGCATCCGGTTTTCGGTGATGGTGCCGGTTTTGTCGGTGCAGACTACCGTGGCGCTGCCTAGCGTCTCCACCGTCTTCATTTGCTTCACCACGATCCCAAGCCGCATCAGGCGCCAGGCACCCAGGGCCATGAAGGTGGTGAAAGCAACCGGGATCTCCTCCGGCAGGATGCTCATGGCCAGGGTAAGGGCCTTGAGCAGGCTGTCGAGCATGTTATGGGTCTGGAAGAAGTTAACACCCCACACGATGGTGAGCACGACAGCACCCAGCAGCACCATTTTCCGGACAAAGCTCTCAATCTGCAGCTCCAGGGGCGTTACCTCCTCGGCTATACTTTCCATACTCCTGCCGATCCTGCCTAATTTGGTATCATTGCCGATGGCTGTCACCGTGGCAATGGCCAAACCACTGGCGACGGTAGTGCCCTGGTAAATAAAATGGTCTGCCTGGTGCTGGTCCTTAAACACGGCCATTGACTCCCCGGTCAGAATGGACTCGTTCACTGAAAAGTCATTTGCCTGCGCAATGCTGCCATCTGCCGCTATGAGGCTCCCCTCCTCCACCATCAGGCTGTCGCCCAGCACCACTTCCTCGCTCCTGATCTCCTCCACCTGCCCGTTTCGAATCACCTTGCAGTTTGGCTGTGTGAAGCTGCGCAGCTTTTCCAGTGCACTGCGGCTGCGGGAGTCCTGGTACAGGGAGATGGCAGCCACCAGCAGGATGGCTACGGCCAGGAAGATGCTGTTGCCCACATCGCCGCTGATCCAGTAGATCAGGGCGGCGATAAGCAGCAAAACCACCATAGGCTCCTTGGCTAAACCCTTGAGTGCCGCCCATAGCTCGTTTTCCCTGTGCTCCTCCAGCCGGTTGAGCCCATATTTCTCCCTTGCCGCAAGCACCTGCTCTGTGCTTAGCCCCTGGGTGTGCGCACGCTGCTCCGGCACTGTGACTTTAGCCATACGATAGAGTGATTGTTCCTGTAGAAAGCTGCCTTCTTACATGTTGCCTTCTCGCTTGTACCTACGCTGCCTATCCATCATATCCACCACCAACCCCGACCAGGTAAAGTCCTCCGCCCCGTTGCCCTCTCCGGTAAACGGGTGGTAATACTCCCTGAAGCCGCTCTTGCTAATAAGCCGCTTTACGCTTTGCAGCAGGCCTTCTGCCGCCTCTGTGTAGCCCTTCTCCAGCAAGTGTTCCTGCATAAACCAGTTAAACATCACCCAGGTGGGCCCGCGCCAGAGGTAAAGCGATTCGCCCGGGTTAAAGGCAGCCTCATCCACAGCCAGCGAGGGCAATGGAAAGGGCACATGAAAGCCGTCTTTGTGCAGCAGGTGCAACTCCAGCACCCGCTGGCATACTTCTTTTGGCACGCTCCTGAGCACCACCGGAAAAAAGATCGTGCCGGTCCGGATCTTTAGCTTTTCGTAATGATGTCCGTGCAGGTCATAAAAGGCCGCGTCCTGCGCATCATACATGTAGCGCAGGATGCCTTGCTCCGTCTTCAGTGCCAGCCTCTTAAATTTTTGTTCGTCCGCGTCGGCAAGTATGGCACAGAGCTCTGCCAGCGCCCAAAGATTCTGCGCATAAATAGTGTTAAAACCCACGTCCTTTACGATAAACCTGTTGCTGCCGTAGATCTCGGGGAGGTTATAATTTTTCAGAAAGTTTAAGGCATCCACCTGCAGGAACTTCCAAAAAAGCAGTGGGCCTGCTTTCCCTCGGCTATAACCTACCACAGGATCGTAACTGGCTTTCCAATCCATGCCCGACTCAAACGGGGAGATGATGGACAGCAAGCCCTCTCCCTCAAAGTCGCGGTTGTCGGCCAGCCACTGGTAATACATCTTCAGCCGAGGCAGCATCTCCCTGACAAAGTCGCTACCCTGATCGCCCCTATAGATGCGCAGGACAGCCTGTGCGGCCAAAGGCGGCTGCACCAGCGCCGACATGTGCGGCTGGTGCAGGTGCAGGACAGTTTCAGGCCTGAGTTGCAGCAAATCTGTCACACGGCCTGGCCAGAGGCGCTTCCAGTAGCTCATGTGCCCCACGAAACCGTCCGGCTGCTGCATCTCAAAAAGGCTGCGCATGTGCTTCTTGGCCATATCCACCTCGCCCAGGGCTGACAGCGTGAACACATGGAAACAGGTGTCCCAGAAAAACTGAAAAGGGTACGTTTCCGGCGATGGTTTGGTGAAGTGGTAACTGTATCCTGACCGCTTCCCGCTGATCATGTTTCGGTGCAGCATGGCCCGCACCCGCTCCCTTAACTCCTCGTCCGGCAACACCCCCTGCCCAGGGCTTAATGCCTTACTTTCACTTGATGTATTCATCCCAACCGGCATAGCGTTGCGTAATGGGGCCTAAGGGAATAGCCAGTGCGGCGACAGCCAGACCAAGTATAAGCGATGTGATGTTGAGCCCCGTTTGCCCCCCCAGAAACCAGGGAGCCGCAGCCGCAACTAGGCCTAGCAGCACGTTCAGGTAACGGCCAATGCGCAGCGGTTCGCCCATGCAGATAACAGACACCACCACAATGAGCGCACCCGACAGGTGCAGCACATCCGCCACGGTATCCTGAATGGGTACACCGAACAGGCCAGGGACAAACACCAGGGCCGCGCCCAGCAATGCAGCTAATGACAGCGACCACGGAAAGCTCATCCCCCAGATAGAGGAAGCGTATACCTTGCCCGGCTCCTGCGGAAATTCCAGGAGCTCCGGCGCATGCTCCTCCTGCTCGCCGCCCTCTACCGTACCGCCTTTCCAGAAAACCTTCCAAAAGCCTTCGCCCTGCTGCACTCTCCTCTTCATGAACTGGCCCATGGCAACCACCTCATCGGCCTCCAGCGGGATCATGGGCAGCATAATGGCAGCGGCCAGCAGGCAGAAGGTGCACCAGGCGCCCACCATCACGGGCTGCGAAATCACCAGGAAGATGTGCACCAAGCCGAGCGGAATGACCAATATACCGAACACAGCCACCATCCAGGGCATGGTGCGCCAGCGGGCGGGGCTGCCCATCCAGCCCATCAGAAACTCGAACGTATAGGCAATGGCGCCTAAGCCAGCATCCGAAATCGGCAGCGAGTGCGACATGCTGGAGTTAAGCACCTGCTGGCTTTGGCCTCCAAAGAACGGATCCCACACCGAATCGATGTAACCCAGCTGGAAAGCCGCCAGGTAGCGCGACACGATCCATCCTAAGAAACCCAGCACCATCATGATCCAGCGCTGGGGCCAGCTGCTGGGGTTGTAGCTCCAGCCCGGCGGCACCTTCGGTCCCATTTTCATATATAGGATCATGTTGGGCATGCCGGGGATAAGTATGGTCAGGGCGATGACGAGCGCCCCTACCAGGGTATCGTTCAGGTAAGCCACTGCAGACGGTGACCAGAAAAGGATGGGGGCCATGGTAAGCCAGATGCCCACAAAGCAGCAGACCCAGAGGCTGACAGGGCGGTTGGGCGTCAGGCCGCGCCACCCGAAGAAGATCAGAAGAGCTCCGCTGATGATGACGCTCCACTTCATAAAGGCAATGCGCTGCTCCAGGGACAACCACACGCTCCTGCCCCCTGACGGGCTGACCGTGCCGATGCTGTAGTCAAAGGTGAAGGGAGAAATCAGTACCCAGCAACCCAGTATGATGATCATCCAGTAAACCCACAGCGTTTGCATGTGATGCATGTGCAGCATCTTCTGCCGCATCTCGGGGTCCATTTTCATCTGGTGGCTTTCTCCTCCACTTTCCTCCCCTTCCTGCATCTTGCTGTTGTGCCCCCGTATTTGCTTCTCGGCCATTGGTCGGGTAACACCGCGCATGCCCATGCCTCCGCCCTCGTGCTGCCCGTTGCCTTTGTGCTTATTCTTATCCATATCCGGTATGCATTAAATCCTACAACTATTGCTGCCCTGGCAGCGATGCGCCGAGACTAGACAAGCTGCGGAATAAGTTGCTGCTTGAGCTGCGGCATCATCCTAAGGTTTACCCGACCCATGCCGTAATAGTTTTACAGATGATGAGGATAGGATGCATTTGTTAAAGTAAAACCTGCAACGCATCTCCTCCTGCCAAGTACAAGTATAAACACTCTGGGCGCAAACATGACGCGCATCATTTCTCGCTTTACTACAGATGGATAAGTTTGTCCGGCAACATACTTTAGAGATGCAACATCCACACGAACAGCACGAGCACCATAACACCCACCGCCAGGCAGGGCAAAAAGCAAGTAAAGCAGAAGAGCGGCTGGAAGAAAAGGCGCTGCATGGCCACGAGCACGCGATGCACAGCGACACCACCGGCCACCCGCCGCACGGCGAGCACGGACATGACCATCACCGAATGATGATCGAGGACTTTAAGAAGCGTTTCTGGGTGTCGCTGGTGTTGTCTGTTCCTGTCATTGTTCTCAGCCCGATGGTACAGCACATCCTGGGTTTCTCGCTGGACATTCCATTCAGCATGTACATTGCCTTTATACTTTCCTCCATCATTTATTTCTATGGCGGCTGGCCCTTCCTGACCGGCCTTGCGCAGGAGGTAAAGAAAGGTTCGCCGGGCATGATGACGCTGATTGGAGTGGCCATCACGGTGGCTTACCTCTACAGCACGGCCATCGTGTTTGGGCTGGAGGGCATGGACTTCTTTTGGGAGCTGGCCACGCTGATCATGATCATGCTGTTGGGCCACTGGATTGAGATGCGTTCGGTGCTGGGAGCCTCCAAGGCACTGGAACTGCTGGTGAGCATGATGCCCGCCGAGGCCATGCTGATTCGTGACGGGGAGACAGTGAAAGTACGGATCGAAGACCTGCGGAAAGGCGATCTGATACTGGTGAAGCCCGGCGAGAAAGTACCCGCCGACGGCGTGGTGGAGGACGGTGAGAGCCACCTGAACGAGAGCATGCTTACTGGCGAAAGCAAACCCGTTAAAAAAACGAAGGGCGAGAAAGTGATTGGCGGCTCCATCAACGGCAACGGGGCGCTGCGGGTACGCGTGGAGTTTACGGGCAAGGAAAGCTACCTGAACAAGGTGATCAACCTGGTGCAGGAGGCGCAGAAAACCAAGTCTGAGACGCAGCGCCTGGCGGACCGGGCCGCTAAATGGCTGACTTACGTGGCACTGACCGCTGGCTTTGGTACGTTTGCCGTATGGCTTATACTTGGCCAGAACCTGGCTTTTGCGCTGGAGCGGATGGTGACGGTGATGGTGATCTCCTGCCCGCATGCGCTCGGGCTGGCCGTGCCGCTGGTGGTGGCGATCTCCACGGCTGTGTCGGCCAATAACGGCCTGCTCATCCGCAACCGCACCGCCTTCGAGAACTCCCGCAAAATCACCACCGTCATCTTCGACAAGACCGGCACCCTCACGCAGGGTTCCCACCAGATAGCTTCTGTCGTAGCCTTTGGAAGTAGGGACAAGCGGGAAATGATACGTTTGGCCGCTGGGGTGGAACAGAACTCCGAGCACTACATTGCACAAAGTATACTGCGCAGGGCAAAGGAAGAAAAGATAGCCGTGCCGCCATCCGAAGCCTTCAGCTACCTGCCGGGCAAAGGGCTGGAAGGTATGGTAGAGGGTCGTGACGTGAAAGTGGTGGGGCCAAACTACCTGAAAGAGTACAACGTTGCCATTCCGGACAGCCAGGCCGAAGAAGGCGTGGAGACAGTGGTGTATGTGCTCGTGGAGGGGGAGCCGGTGGGCTACATCACCATGCGCGATCAGATTCGGGAAGAGTCCGGGGAGGCGATACGGGTACTGCGGGAGAACGGCATCAAAAACCTGCTGCTCACCGGCGACAACGAGCGCGTGGCTAAAAGCGTGAGCGAGCAGCTGCAGATGGACGGCTTTCTGGCCAACGTGCTGCCGCACCAGAAGCAGGAGAAGGTAAAGGAGCTACAGGCACAGGGCGAGTTTGTGGCTATGACCGGCGATGGGGTGAACGACGCCCCTGCCCTGGCACAGGCAGATGTGGGCATTGCCGTGGGTTCCGGCACCGACGTAGCCGCCGAGACGGCCGACATCATCCTGGTGAACAGCAACCCGCAGGACATCGCCTCGCTCATCCTTTTCGGCAAGGCCACTTACCGCAAGATGATCCAGAACCTGATCTGGGCCACCGGTTACAACGTGGTGGCGCTGCCACTGGCGGCGGGTGTGCTCTACCACCAGGGCATCATGGTATCACCGGCTGTGGGGGCGGCTCTTATGAGCCTGAGCACGGTGATCGTGGCTATCAACGCACAGCTTTTGCGCCGGCAGATCAAATAATGCACCCAAGAAAAAGAAGATGCCTCCAACCCTAGTTGGTATAGACCTCCCTCCTTTTAGACAGCCTTAGCCCACAGGCACAAAGCTGTGAACACGGCCTGTGTTCAGAAACGAATGCCGGAAAAGGTGTGCGTTGATAGCCACTGCCACGGGATGGTGTGGATACCTCCCCCTTTCTTAACTGAAAAGATTACGCCATACTTACTCTGTAGCTTATACTTCAGAGCGGCATCCGCCACCTGCTCCCTTGCGGTGCCTTTAAAAAAATAAAGTATAAAATGAGCTTTAAACATTAAATAAACTCGATATATTGTCCATAATTTGTCAAGTCTAAAACAAAATAGACAGAAAGTGATAGGTAATAGGATCAGAACGCTCCGGGAAGAGAACAAGATACTTCTTCGCCAGTTAGCCGCCCTGCTGGACATGGATACGGCCATGCTCAGCAAAATGGAGCGAGGCGAACGATACTTTAAGAAAGAAGATATCATCCGCCTCTCCGCTTTTTTCAAGCAACCACAGGAAGAGCTCCTGACGCTTTGGTTAGCAGACAAGGTGGTGAAAACAGTAGCTGGGGAAAACTATAAGGTGGAGGCCTTGACCGCTGCTATTGCCTGTGTAGAAGATATAAAAAATAGGTATGTCCGATAAACTTGATTTAGCCACACCAGATCTGGTTCAAAGAAATATAGAGAAAATTGCAGCGCTGTTTCCTCACTGCGTTACCGAAACCGCAACCGGTGTAGCCATTGACTTTGACCTTTTAAAGCAGGAGCTGAGCGCTGAGATAGTGGAAGGTGCCAAAGAGCGCTACCGCCTGGAATGGCCGGGGAAGCGTGAGGCCATTGTAACGGCTAACCTGCCCAGTACCAAAACGCTGCGCCCGATTGTTGCTGACAGCGTTGATTTTGAGACGACAGAGAATATCTATATTGAAGGCGACAACCTGGAGGTGCTGAAGCTACTGCAGGAAAGCTACCTGGGGCAGATCAAACTGATCTACATAGACCCGCCTTACAATACGGGGAAGGACTTTGTCTACAAAGACAACTTCAGGCAAGGTGCCGGGGAATACGCACTGGAAAGCGGCCAAACAGATGACCACAACCAGCGTTTGTTTGCCAACCCCGAAACGGCTGGCCGCTACCACTCCGACTGGCTCACCATGATCTACCCCAGGCTGAAGCTAGCCCGGAACCTGCTTCGAGCGAATGGCGCTATTTTCATCTCCATCGATGAAAACGAGTTGAGCAACCTCCGCAAGGTATGCGATGAGATATTCGGAGAGTCAAATTTCCGGAACGCCTTTATTGCCCGGCGCCATGATAAGAACCTGAACCGCCAGTTCATGAATGCTGGGCTAAAGACGTTCAATGTGGGCTTCGAGTACATTGTGTGCTATGCTAAATCCCCGGAATTTTCTTTCAAGCCCGTGTTCAAGGAGAGCTCAGAAGAGCGCCAGACAGCAGGCTACTGGAAAGGCTTCTGGAACGACGCCGACAGACCCACCATGCGCTATGACATCCTTGGCCACACTCCTGAAACAGGCCAGTGGAAATGGAAAGAGGAAACGGCACTGGAGGCCGTTGCCAACTACCAAACTTACCTGGAGCACTACCAGGAGAAGATGACGTTGGAAGAATATTGGGCCGCTACGGGCAAACAGTTAAAGTTTATCCGCAGAAACCCGGACGGAAAAGGTAAAAACAAAGGCGTCGAAAACTGGATCGCTCCCTCGGAAGGTATACTTCGGAACACCAATTGGCTGGATATCCTGGCCTCCAGGTCAGATGCCAGTAGCCAGGGCCTGTTCGATTACCCTAAAAACATCGAGTTGCTATCCACAATCATCCAGAGCAGTTGTGAGGCAGACGATACCGTGCTGGACTTTTTCTCCGGTTCGGCATCCACGGCGCATGCTGTGATGGTCGAAAACGCGGAGGGCCGCGGCTCCTTAAAGTACATCATGGTGCAGTTACCGGAGCTCACGGACGAAAAGAGCGAAGCCTACGTGGCTGGCTACCATAACATCTGCGAGATTGGCAAGGAGCGCATCCGGCGCGCGGCCAGGAAGGTGAAGGAAGAGACGGGCGCCGACATCGACTACGGTTTCCGGGTCTACCGCCTGGACAGCAGCAACATGCAGGACGTGTACTACCGGCCACAGGATTACCAGCAAAGTATACTGGACTTGTTTGCAGACAACATCAAGCCCGACAGAACGGCAGCGGACTTACTGGCCCAGGTCATACTGGATTGGGGCCTGCCCCTCTCCCTGCGGATAGAACAGGTGGCTGTTGCCGGCAAGCAGGTGTTCCGGGTGGGTGGGAACCTGCTCCATGCCTGCTTCGACAAAGGCTTGGACGAGGAGTTCGCTAAGGCGCTGGCGCAGGAGGCTCCCCAGCGCATCGTTTTCCGCGACGCCGGCTTCAGGAGCGATACTGCCAAAATAAACGTAAAGCACTTGTTAAAGCAGCTTAGCCCTGAAACGGAGATGAAAGTGATTTAAACCATACCCATAACCTGCTGATTCTTTTGCTATGACTTTCAAAGAAGAGACGATCAACTGCGTACAAGAGCTGAAGTATAAAAACTCGAACAGAGTATCTCCTTTCAGGCTTGTTTATACCGCGTTTGATTATGCATCTAATGAGAGCCACAAAAAGCTACTGAATAAAGTTTTTGCCAAGGGTGAAGCGCTTGCCAAGGCTGTCAATCCGGCTGCCTCCAACAATGCAACGCATCCTAGGGAAAAGGAGCAAATATTGAATAACGCAGCAGCCGGGCTTCTGGCAGAGTACTGCTGGAAAAAGTACTTAAACCAGAAAGCAGGAAGAGACATCGTGGATTATACCGAATTTACGGCTGCATCTGCACAGATTGACCTCGTTGTGCTGTCCAATGAGAAGCGCATCGAGGTCCGCTCCTCGTTTCCCCGGATTGGCATCACGTTCTCTATATGCCACAAGGAAAAAGAGTTTGATATACTTGGCCCTTACTCTAACTCCGTAAAACCCGGCGAGGTGCAGAAAGACTTTTATACCAGAACTCTCTTTCACATTCCGGAAGGGAGAAGTTTTCTGGAGGTAGCAAAGAAGGATAACTTTAAAGTATACCTAACGGGGGGAGCTACCTGGGACATGATGACGGATGACGCGGTCTCAAAGGAGAAAACCCTACGGCCACATGATGCAGTAGCCGCAGCAGCGTACCAGGAATCGAAGTTCCGTGTTGTTCCCTTTAGCAAAGCCCTCGACACCATAGAAATTTTTAACCTGATCAACCAGGAATAACACAAGCAGAAGCCCCGTTGCTTCCATCATCCTATGAAGTTAAAATTTAAGCAGCAGGACTTTCAGGTTCAGGCAGTAAAAGCCGTCGTTGACTGTTTTGCCGGCCAACCGCTCACAACAAATCGGTTTACGCTGGAGAGAAGCA
Organism: Pontibacter litorisediminis; assembly: GCF_029360645.1. GTDB lineage: Bacteria > Bacteroidota > Bacteroidia > Cytophagales > Hymenobacteraceae > Pontibacter > Pontibacter litorisediminis. The sequence goes on from NZ_JARDUA010000002.1 coordinate 54,649, forward strand.
GGTCGCTTCTTGAGAAGGCAAGGCAGGCGGCAGTGGGAAGCCAGCAAACGTATGCTTTTGAGGCTGAGGTGCTGGAGGAAATCGGCTACCGCAATACTCCTATCCAGATCCAGGACGCGCAGCTGCTAACTAATATACAGGCAGTACAACAGCGAAACGACCTGCATGAGAGCCAGCAGCTGGAACGGCCTAAAGGTATAAAACAAGGCTACCACCTCACCATAGAAATGGAGACAGGCACGGGTAAAACTTATACCTACATCCGTACCATGTATGAGCTGCACAGGCAGTATGGCTGGAGTAAGTTTATCGTGGTTGTGCCAAGTATAGCCATACGCGAGGGGGTTTACAAATCATTTCAGGTAACCCAGGAGCACTTTCAGGAGCTGTATGGGCATAAGATAAGCCCTTTCATCTATAACTCCGCCCACCCTCAGGCCATTGAGAGTTTCGCATCCGACAGCCGCATCAGCGTCATGATCATCAACACCCAGGCCTTTAACGCCAGTGGTGCAGATGCCAGAAGAATATACCAGGAGCTGGACCAGTTCGGTACAAGAAGGCCAATTGATGTTATCGCCCAGACAAATCCGATTCTCATCATCGACGAGCCGCAGTCTGTGGATGGCGGGAAGACGCTGAAAAACATGCAGGACTTTAGTCCCTTGTTCACCTTGCGCTACTCCGCCACCCACAAAACCGAGTATAACAAAGTATACCGCCTGGATGCGCTGGACGCTTACAACAAGCGCCTGGTTAAGAAAATACAGGTAAAGGGCATCAGCCTGAAAAGCGCCACCGGCACAACAGGCTATTTATACGTGGAGCAGATCCTACTCAGCGCCAACAGGCCTCCTGTGGCTGTAGTGGAGTATGAGTACCGGACTAAAGCCGGGGCCGTTTCGCGTAAAAGACAAAAGCTGCAGGAAGGAGCTAACTTCTTCGAATTGTCGGGCGGCATGCCCGTTTATAAAAACCAGGTCCTGACCGAAATCAACGGCCAGCAAAGCAAAATTACCGTTGGTGGCGCAGACATTTATGCGGGCGAAATGCTAAACAGCGAGGATGAGCACGTGTTCCGCAGGGTACAGATTCGGGAAACCATCACGTCCCACCTGCAAAAAGAAAAGCAGCTGTTCGAGAAGGGCATAAAAGTGCTCTCGCTCTTCTTTATTGATTCGGTTGACAAGTACCGGGTTTATGACGAGGCCGGGGAGCCGGAACCTGGTGTTTACGCCCGCCTGTTCGAAGAAGAGTATAGCAGCGCCCGTGATGAGTTTATGGCCCACTGGCAGCAGGAGAATCCAGAACAAAAGGATTTCATGGCTTACCTCAGTCGTGACATAGCCAGCAAAGTACACAGCGGCTATTTCTCCGTCGATAAAAAAGGGAAAGCGGTTGACCCTAAAGTAAAGCGCGGCTCGGAGGATTCGGACGACAGCTCTGCCTACGACCTGATCATGAAAGACAAGGAGCGTCTGCTCAGCTTCGAGGAGCCGACACGCTTTATCTTCTCGCACTCCGCTCTAAAGGAAGGCTGGGATAACCCTAACGTTTTCCAGATCTGTGCCCTCAAGAATGCAGACAGTGGCAGCCAAACCCGCCGCCGGCAGGAAGTAGGCCGCGGCATGCGCCTGTGCGTGAACAAATACGGCACCCGCCAGGATTTCGAGACTGTGGGGGAACAGGTGCATGATATAAACAAGCTCACGGTTATCGCCTCGGAGAGCTATGAGGCCTTCGCGAAAGGACTACAGAAAGAGATTGCTGAAACGCTCAAGGACCGACCGCGAAAGGCTGATGCGACATATTTGGCGGGCAAAGTACTGCAGCATGCAACAAACGGGAACTATCGACTCACAGAACAGGATGCACACAAGCTTAACAAGTTCCTTTACAAGCACGACATACTGGATGCTGATGATAGGATCACCGCGCTCGGCAGAGAGCTTATCGAACAGCACCGACTCGTACTGCCGGAGCACCTGGCGCCATACCAGGATGCTGTGGTGCAGTTGCTCCGGTCTGTGTATGCAGAGGTGGCATTTAAGCCGGAGGATGAGCGCCAGACCATCATGCTGGGACCCAACCATAACCTTCGTAAAAAAGAGTTTCAGGAGCTCTGGCAAAAGATCAACCTGAAAACAGTTTATGAAGTAAGGTTTGACACCGAAAAGCTGATTCTTGACAGTAAGCGAAAGATTGATGTGCAGCTGCACATAGCAGACCGGGCCTACGAAATAAAAACCGGCGAGCAGCGGTATGGCACGAAGGAGCAGCTGCAGCAAGGCACTTTGCTACAAGAGGAAAGCCGCCAAAGCCTGAGAGTACAGGACACTGCTCCTACTGGAGCCTTGTATGATCTTGTTGGCGAAATAGAGGCGCTAACTCACCTGACCCGCAGCACCATCGTTGCCATACTTAAAGCCATCAGCGAGGAAAAATTCTTGCTGCTCCGTAAAAACCCGGAGGCGTTTATTGCAGGCTGCAGTAGGCTTATCAACGAGGCAAAGGCTAGCCTTATCATCAACAACATCATCTACCACAAGACCGAACACAGGTATGACGCAAGTACCGTTTTCACCAATGACAGGCAGGTACTCCGTTCTACAGAACCATTAAAAAAACACATCTACGACTACCTTATCACAGAATCGAACATAGAGACAGCGTTTGCCAAGGCGCTGGAAAGCAGTACTGAGGTGGTGGTGTATGCGAAATTGCCTAAGAGCTTTTACATTTCGACTCCTGTAGCCAACTATACCCCGGATTGGGCCATTGTGCTGGACCAGGGCGAGGAACGGCATATTTACTTTATAGCCGAAACTAAAGGGTCGGACTCTGACTTGCAGGTACGTGAAATTGAGCGCCTAAAGCTGCATTGTGCCGATGAGCACTTTAAGTTGATTAGCGGTCAGGAAGTGAAATTCGAACGTGTGAGTAGTTATGACAAAATGATGTCCATCATTCAGAGCGAAAACCTGGTACAGAACTGAAGCAGGAGTTACTTGATATTTTAACAACCTTCGCCTCGTGCTGCATTTTAATTAGAAGCAGCACGAGGCTACTATTAAAGCAGGAGAAAAGGAAGCTGCCAACTACAGGCAGGCTTCCTTTTTTCTTTTATACCTGTCCCCCAGTTTTCATAAAGTGTCTTACTCTCCCCTGGTGAAGTTCAGGGCCCCATACGCCTTGTTTAGCTACTCTAAGGGTTAACAGAAAACCAATCTTGGTACCGGCTCGCTGTTTATACTTGCCTGGGTGGTTCTGGGCGGCACACGAAGCGATAAGCATCGAATCACCGGCCTTATTTCTGCGGTTGAGTGGCAGCAGCCATAGTGATGCACGAAGAGCGAAAGTGGTCCCCCTACTTTCTTTTGAATCAACGCTCCCTGCAGTTGTTTCCGAAGTAAGCCACTTATCCAGAAATATCGTATGGAAGAAACATTGAATAATACTATCCCTATTCTTGAAATCCGCACGCTATGAAAAAACGCTCTACCATTCTACAGCGCTTCCTGCTGGCACTACTTCTGCTGGGCACCCTCCAGGGCTGCTACAAACTGCGGGGCCACTATGGAGGGCCGCAAAGCTTCGATAAGCAGCCGCGCCCCCTTCAGCCTGCGGATATCGCCCTGCCTTCCGGCTATAAGATCGAAGTGGCAGCAACCGGCCTCACCTACCCGACAGGTGTCGCGTTTGACGACGATGGGAACGTGTTTGTGGTAGAGGCCGGGTATTCCTACGGGGAGATCTGGACCACACCGCGCCTGCTGCGGATAGCATCAGACGGCAGTACGTCACAGGTGGCAGCCGGCGACAAGAACGGCCCCTGGACAGGTGTGGCTTTCCAGGGCGGGGCCTTTTATGTGGCCGAGGGCGGCACCCTGGAAGGCGGCAGGATACTGCGGATAATGCCGGACGGGAGCATCACCCGCCTGGTGGAGAACCTGCCGAGCTTTGGCGACCACCACACCAACGGGCCGGCTATAGGCCCGGACGGTTACGTATACTTTGGGCAGGGCACTGCTACAAACTCCGGTGTGGTTGGCCCTGACAACTACAACTACGGCTGGCTCTCCCGAACACCTGATTTTCATGACATTCCCTGTGCGGACATCACGCTCGTCGGCCAAAACTTTGAGTCAGACAACCTTCTTACCCCTGACGGGAAAGACAAGGCTGTTACTGGCGCCTTTCTGCCTTACGGAACACCCTCTCAGCCTGGGCAGGTTATAAGAGGCAGCCTCCCCTGCTCTGGGGCCGTAATGCGCGTACCGGTGAACGGAGGTGCGCTGGAGCTGGTCGCGTGGGGCTTCCGAAATCCATTTGGGCTGGCCTTTTCGCCAGAGGGCCGGCTCTTTGTGACAGATAATGCCTATGATACCCGCGGGAGCCGCCCAGGCTATGGCAACGGCGACTGGCTTTGGGCTGTGAGTCCCGGCACATGGTACGGGTGGCCAGACTACTCGGGAGGCGACGCCCTGAACACTGAAGACTATGAGACCAACAAAGAAGATCCTGAATTCCTGCTGACGGAGCACCCCCAGCAACCGCCCCGTCCTGTAGCCACGCTGGGGGTTCACTCCTCCTCTAACGGCTTTACCTTTTCAACCAGCGCCGGCTTTGGACATGAGGGGCAGGCTTTTATTACCCAGTTCGGGGATATGGCCCCGGAAGTTGGCCGTATCTATGGCCCAGTTGGGTACAAGGTGGTACGGGTAGACGTGCAGACGGGTATCGTGAAAGATTTTGCGGTGAACAAAGGCAAGACCAATGGCCCCGCCTCCCAAATAGGCGGAGGTGGATTAGAGCGCCCAATCGACGCAGCGTTTGATCCCAGCGGGGAGGCACTTTACGTAGTTGACTTCGGCATCATGCAAATGACTGAACAGGGGCCAGCTCCCAAGCAGGGAACGGGTGTTCTATGGAAGATAACCAAGGAAGGAGGCAACTGATATGGCACACATTTTCCTTAATCTCAAAAGGTTGCGAAGACTTGCCTGCTGTATCGGGTTATTTTTTCTCATCGTGGCAGGCGGTTGCAGCACCGCAAAACGAGGTGAACCTATCAGCGGCCCTCTTAACCTTGACACTGAGCAACTGGAGCGCGGGCAACTGGTGTTTATGCAGCACTGCCAGAAATGCCACCCAGGGGGTGAGGCCGGCGTCGGGCTGCCCATTAACAATGTGCCGCTTCCCAAAGGGCTGCTCAAGTTCAGGGTGCGCAGCAAGGCGTTCCTTCTCGGGCTGGGCAGAATGCCATCTTTTAAAGAAGAGGAGATCTCTGACCGGGACCTGGAGGCTCTGGTGAGCTACATCAAAGAACTAAAGAAAAATAAGCCGCTCGAGGAAAACCTCGTGAAACAGTAAGTATGGCTGGAGTTCTTTCAGACGCAGTCGGCCCTTCAGAGAAGTAGCGTCAAATCCGGTTCCTCTTCGTTCTGATTAAGGATGAAACAGGTAAGGTGAGTGCTGTGCATCAGAGACTGCTGTTTATCAAGACCACACTTGATATCCGCAGCAATTCTGCTCCCCTCCTATAACAAACAGCCAAACAGCCAGGCTTACCTGGCTGTTTGGAATGAACCGCTGCCGCGCCTAGCGCAGCCATAGCTGGTGGTTTAGGTTTTATTTTCCCTCACGAACTCCTATTCAGGGGTGTTGGCAGGTATAAAGATTAGGTTAGATCACGGTGCTCATTCCGATCTCCACATTCTCCTTGTGCAGGCCCTCCAGTACGCCCCCCATCACGCAGGAGGCGATAAACGTCCCTACCTGCTCTGTAGAATAAGCGGTTTCAGAGGAAGTGAGGTCTTGTGTCACGATCTTTTTGTCCAGGGCTTCTTCCACAGCATAGCGCACCAGGCTTGCCTCCTGCAGTAGCCCGAAGTGCTCCAGCATCATGGCTGCGGAAAGAATAGTGGCGATCGGGTTAGCAATGCCCTTGCCTTTTGCCTGCGGATACGAACCATGGATCGGCTCGAACAGAGCCGCTTCCTGTCCCACAGATGACGATGGCAACAAGCCCAGCGAACCTGCGATCACGGAGGCCTCATCAGAGAGGATGTCCCCGAACATGTTCTCCGTCAGAATCACATCAAACTGTTTCGGATTGAGGATAAGCTGCATGGCCGCGTTGTCCACAAACAGGTAATCCACCGCCACATCAGGGTAAGAAGGGCTGATCTCCTGCACCACCTCACGCCAGAGGCGGGAGGTTTCCAACACATTGGCTTTGTCTACGAGTGTTAGCTTTCTGCGGCGGTTCTGGGCAGCCTGAAAAGCCAGATGGGCTATGCGGGCAATCTCAAAACGGCTGTATGTGCAATGGTCATAGGCACTGTCGGCCAGACGGCCTTTCTCGCCAAAGTAGATGCCACCGGTCAGTTCCCGGAAAAACAGCATGTCGGCCCCGGCGATGCGTTCGTTCTTCAACGGTGAGTGCGGCAGCAGCATCTGATAGGCTGTGACGGGTCGGATGTTGGCAAACAGCCCCAGAGACTTGCGCAACCGGAGCAGCCCCTGCTCCGGCCTTACCTTGGCTGCCGGGTTATTGTCATACTTCGGGTCGCCAATGGCTCCCAATAGCACGGCATCTGCTTCAAAACAGGCCTGCAGCGTTTCAGGGGGCAAAGGGTCACCGGTGGCCTCTATAGCGCAGGCGCCCATTTGCTGCTTATCAAACGTGAACGTATGGCCGAACTTCTCGCCGACGGCTTTCAATACTTTTATAGCTTCCTGGCATACCTCCGGGCCAATACCATCCCCAGCTAAAACAGCTATTCTTTTATTTAATACACCCATAGTCTTCTCTTTTCGTAGGCCTCAATCGCCTCTTTCTGACTCACTAAAAAATCAATGTCATCATACCCGTTCAACAGGCACTCCTTTTTGTAAGGGTCAATCTCGAAAGGGATGACCTCCTCCCAAACCGGCACGCGTAGTTGCTGAGACTCCAGGTCCACGATCAGCGTTGTTTGCGGGTCCTGCTCCAGTTGCTGAAACAGCCGCTCCAGCACCTGGTCAGTTACCTGCAACGGCAGCAGACCGTTATTCAGGGCGTTCCCCCGGAAAATATCGGCAAAGTAGCTGGAGATAACGACCCGGAAACCGGCATCATACAAGGCCCAGGCAGCATGCTCCCGGCTGGAGCCGCAGCCAAAGTTTTTACCGGCCAGTAATACCTGCCCCTGGTACCGTGCATCATTCAGCACGAAGCCAGCCTTAGGCGTGTTGTCGCTGTTGTAGCGCCAGTCGCGGAAGAGGTTCTCACCAAAGCCTTCCCGTGAGGTAGCCTTCAGGAATCGGGCAGGTATGATCTGGTCTGTATCTACATTTTCGATCGGCAGCGGTACGGCCGTCGATCGGAGAATATCAAACTTTTCCATGTGTTACAGGTGTAAGGTAATGTCAACAATCTTCCCTTCCACGGCTGACGCCGCTGCTACCAATGGGCTGGCCAGCAGTGTTCTGGAGCCAGGCCCCTGGCGGCCCTCAAAATTTCGGTTCGAGGTAGACACGCAGTAGGCTCCCGCCGGTATCTTGTCCTCATTCATAGCCAGGCAGGCACTGCAGCCTGGCTCACGCAACTCGAACCCCGCTTCTGCCAATATTCTATCCAGGCCCTCCTGCTTGGCCTGCTGCTCTACCTGCTTTGATCCGGGTACCACAATGGCTTCCACATGGCTCGCTTTTTTCTTGCCCTGCACGTAAGACGCCACCGCTCGGATGTCCTCGATACGGGAGTTGGTGCAGCTGCCAATGAACACATAGTCCACCTGCTTGCCCAGTAGCGATTCGCCAGCCTGAATGCCCATGTACTGCAGCGACTTCTCAAAGCTCACCTGCTCGCTCGCCTTTACCTTCACCGGAACGTTCTCATGCAGCGCGATGCCCATGCCGGGGTTGGTGCCGTAGGTGATCATCGGTGTGATGGACGGGGCGTTAAAGTGATACTCTACCTCAAATTTCGCATCCTCATCCGAACAAAGCGTTTGCCAGTAAGCCAATGCTTTTTCCCACTCCTCTCCCTGTGGGGCAAAGGGGCGGCCTTTCAGGTAGGCAAAAGTGGTTTCGTCCGGGGCAATCATGCCACCGCGTGCGCCCATTTCAATGCTCATGTTGCAGACGGTCATGCGCCCTTCCATACTTAAGGAGCGAATGGCGCTGCCCGCATACTCCACAAAATAGCCCGTGGCACCGCCCGTGCCCAAGGCAGCGATAATGTACAGGATCAGGTCCTTGGCGGTAACGCCTGGCCGAAGGTCCCCTTCTACCGTTATCCGCATGCGCTTGGGGCGCGACAGGAGCAAGCACTGCGAGGCCATGACCTGCGCCACCTGGCTGGTGCCGATACCGAACGCAATGGCCCCGAAAGCCCCGTGCGTGGAAGTATGGCTGTCGCCGCACACCATGGTCATGCCTGGCTGCGTGATTCCCAGCTCTGGCCCTATAACGTGCACAATACCCTGGTAAGGATGGCCCAGCCCGTACAGCTCCACGCCATGCTTGGTACAGTTCTCCGTCAGCTTGTCTACCTGCGAGCGCGACAAGGGCTCCTCGATAGGCAGGTGCTGGTTCTTGGTGGGCACGTTGTGGTCGGCCGTGGCCAGAATCTGTCCTCTGCGGAACAGGGGCAGGTTTCGCTTTTCAAGCTCCTCGAACGCCTGCGGACTCGTTACCTCGTGTATCAGGTGTTTGTCGATGTAGAAGACATCCTGCCCTCCATCGATGGAACGCACCACGTGCGCATCCCATATCTTGTCAAATAATGTCTTTCCCATGTTATCCGGCCGTAATAAGGTTCTGCTTCTCCACCAACACATGCAAGTCTGTATCGCATACTTCCTTCTTCTCGTCTGCTACCTTCAGAAAAACGCCATAAGCCTTATCCAGTATCTCCTTATCGAAGTTGTAGCCCAGCTTTTGCAGACGGTAAGCCAGCGCAGCGCGCCCGGAGCGGGCCGTAAGCACAATGGAAGAACTATCCACGCCCACATCCTGCGGGTTAATGATCTCATAGGTTTCCCGGTGCTTGATCACCCCATCCTGATGGATGCCACTGGAGTGCGAGAAGGCGTTGGCCCCCACGATGGCCTTGTTCGGCTGGACTGGCATGCGCATCATGTGCGACACAAGCACAGAGGTCTCGGTGAGCAGCTTGCTGTTGACGCCAGTGGTCAGGTTCAGGTCTGGGTGCTGGCGCAGGATCATTACCACCTCCTCCAGGGCAGTGTTTCCGGCCCGCTCTCCTACGCCGTTTATGGTGCACTCAATCTGGCGGGCACCATTCATCACACCGGCGATAGAGTTTGCCGTGGCCATACCCAGGTCATTATGGCAATGGGTAGAGAGGCATACCTGCTCTATCCCCTTCACGTTCTCATACAGGTACTTGATCTTTTTGCCATACTCCTCGGGCAGGCAATAGCCGGTGGTGTCGGGGATGTTCAGTACCGTAGCGCCCGCTTTTACTGCCGCCTCACAGACCCTGGCCAGAAACTCTACATCAGTTCTGCCGGCGTCCTCGGCATAGAACTCCACATCCTCCACAAAACTCTTGGCCAGCTTCACTGCCGCTACGGCACGGGCGATCACCTCCTCGCGGGTGGTGCGCAATTTATACTTTACATGCAGGTCTGACGTGCCGATGCCAGTGTGGATCCGGGGGCGCACAGCCCCCCCCAGTGCCTCAGCCGCCGTGCGTATGTCATTCTCCACGGCTCTGGACAGGCCACAGACGGTAGCCTCTTTCGTTTGGCGGGCAATCGCTCTTACTGCCTCAAAGTCTCCGGGGCTGGAAATGGGGAATCCGGCTTCAATCACGTCAACGCCTAACAGCTCCAGCTGTCTTGCAATCACAAGCTTCTCGTTTGTGTTCAGTTTGCAGCCTGGTACCTGCTCTCCGTCCCGCAAGGTGGTATCAAATATTTGTATTTTCTCTGCTGACATCCTTTATTTGGTCTTTAACAGTTACGGTACTGATTTAAATCTCCTGTATATTCAGCAGCAAGGGAAACAAAATTTAACACGGTGCTACCATTTCCAATGGTTAACCACAAAGTGTTAAATCTTTATACATCAAACAGTTACAACTTACCTTTATACCATGGCTAATCCTAGCTCCGATCCCGTTTTCCAGTTGGTGAAGTCACTGACACGCTCTGAGAAGAGGCATTTTCGCCTGTACACCAAAAGACAGGGAACAAACGAGGGGCTAAAGTTTCTGCAGCTTTTTGACGTGCTCGACAACCTGCATGACTATGAGGAGGAAAAGATCATCGAGCAGGTGCCAAACCTGAAAAAACCGCAACTGCCCAACCTAAAGGCCAACCTGTACAAGCAGCTCCTCTCCAGCCTGCGGCTGTTCCATGCCAACCAGAACCAGGACATACAGCTGCTCGAGCAGCTGAGTTATGCGCGGGTGCTTTACAACAAGGGGCTGTACCGGCAGTGCCTGAAGCTGCTGGACAAGGTAAAGGCCGCTGCCCGGCAGGCGGAGCTGCAGCACATTGCCCTCACAGCCATAGATTTTGAGAAGCAGATCGAGTCGCAGTACATTACCCGTAGCCTGAGCGGCCGGGCCGACTCCCTTTCCGAGGAGGCGACGGACCTGGCCTTGCATGTATCGCAGGCCCACGAACTGTCCAACCTGTCGCTGCGGCTGTACGGGGTATACATTCAGGCGGGCCACGCCAAAACCCAGGAAGACTTCGAACAGTTTAAGGCTTTCTTTCAGGAGAACCTGCCCGCCATCGATCTACGGGGGGCAAGCTTTATGGAGAAGCTATACTTTTACCAGGCGCATGTCTGGTACTATTACCTGGTGCAGGACTTTAAAGCCTGTTACCGTTACGCGCAAAAGTGGGTGGACCTTTTTGAGGCCCAACCGGAGATGAAGAGCGTTCAGCCGTCCCTCTACATCAAGGGGCTTCATAACCTGCTGGCGGCCCTGTTTAACCTGCAGTACTACTCGCGCTTCGAGCAGGTGTTGCAAGACCTGGAGCAGTTTGCCGATGACGAGTCCTTGCGCCACACCCCTAACACCGAGGTACTGCTGTTTCTTTACAGCACGACCAACCGCATCAACGCCTACTTTATGCGCGGCGATTTTGAAGGGGGCGTCAGCTGGGTGCCAAGCCTGCTCAAGAAGCTCCGCCAGCACCAGATGCAGCTGGACCCGCACCGCCGCCTTATCTTTTACTTTAAGATAGCCAGTTTATACTTTGGCAGCGGTGATAACCAAACGGCCATCAGGTACCTTAACAAGATCATCAACTACCAGGACACCAACCTGCGCGAAGACATCCAGTGCTTTGCCCGCATTCTGCGGCTGATCGCCTACTATGAGGCCGGCGACGACTATGAGCTGGAGCTGCAGATTCGCTCGGTATACCGTTTCCTGGGGAAGATGAACGATCAGAACGCGATGCAGGTGGAGATTTTCCGCTTCCTGCGCCGGCTCGGGAATGTGCCTCCACACGAGGTGAAGCAGGCATTTGCCGACCTGAAGGAGAAGCTCACGGCCATAGCGGAGAATCCGTTCCAGCGCCGCCCTTTCCTGTACCTGGACATCATATCGTGGCTGGAGAGCAAGATAGAAAGTATACCGGTGCAAGAGGTGATCAGGCGGAAGTTCAGGCAGCTGAAGTGATGGCGGCTCAGACGTAGTGTCGATCACGGCTGCAGGTGATGAGGGAGAAACGCTTCTTTTCGGAGAAGCTAAGCCGACAGCATCCACCGTTGCTGTTCGGTTACGACACCTGCCAGGCAGTACAGGTATAGCCTCTGGCTCCCGTCAGTTTAGGATGTAGGTACCCACTGTGGTGGCCAAAACTATGGCGATGTACAGGATCAGAAACCATCGAAACAGTTTCTTTCGCCCGATCTTGTGCTTTAGCCAGGGATAGAACAGGAAGTATAGAAAACCCGCTAGGGCGAACACCGCCACCAGTGCCTTTAGCATATCCTTGTTAGGTAAGAGCGGGGCGATGCCCTCGTGCCGCATCGCCCCGCCTGTTTTATACTTTGCCCTTCCCTGCCTCCGAGGCTGTTAGCGGAAAGAAGTTATACTTTGTTTGCGCGGATGTAAGACGAGGAACGGCACTTACTTGGCGGTGCTTCGCTCAATCTCGCGCAGGTTCTCCAGCTTCTTGTTGCGCAGGAAGCCGTTGATGTCCTCAAAATGCTCCCGCACGCGCTTGTTGCCGAACTCAAACACCTTGGAGGCCAGTCCATCCAGAAAGTCCCTGTCGTGAGACACAAGTATGATCGTGCCGTCGAAAGCTTTCAGGGCGTCTTTCAGGATGCCTTTTGTTTTGATGTCGAGGTGGTTTGTCGGTTCGTCCAGGATCAGCAGGTTCACTGGCTGCAGCAGCAGCTTGATCATGGCCAGTCGTGTCTTCTCGCCACCCGACAGCACCTTCACTTTCTTCTCTATGGCATCGCCGCTGAACATGAAGGCACCCAGCAGGTCCTTTACCTTGGTGCGCACATCGCCCACGGCAATTTCGTCGATAGTCTGGAAGATGGTAAGGCTCTCATCCAGCAGGGAGGCCTGGTTCTGGGCAAAGTAGCCGATCATGCTGTTATGGCCCAGCTGCAGCTTACCGTCAAAATCAATCTCGCCCATAATGGCTTTCACCAGCGTGGATTTACCCTCGCCGTTCTTGCCCACAAAAGCCACTTTCTCGCCCCGGTTTATCGTCAGGGAAGCATCCTTGAAAACAGTATAGTCGCCATACTTCTTGGTGAGCCCCTCCACTATAACCGGGTAGTTGCCCGAGCGTGGCGCCGGCGGAAACTTGATGTTAAGGGCCGAGGTATCTACCTCATCCACCTCGATGATCTCCATCTTCTCCAGCATCTTCACCCGCGACTGCACCTGCAGTGTTTTGGAGTAGGTGCCTTTGAAGCGCTCAATAAAGGCGGTGATCTCGGCTATTTCCTTCTGCTGGTCGTCGTACTGCTTTTGCTGCTGCTCGCGGCGCTCCTGGCGCAGCTGCAGGTATTGGCTGTAGTTTACCTTATAGTCGTAGATGCGGCCCATGGTCACCTCAATGGTGCGGTTGGTGATGTTGTCCACGAAAGCCTTGTCGTGGGAAATCACCATCACAGCCTTGGCGTTGTTCACCAAAAACTCCTCCAGCCACTGAATGGACTCAATATCGAGGTGGTTGGTGGGCTCGTCGAGCAGGATGAGGTCGGGCTGCTGCAGCAGGATCTTGGCCAGCTCGATGCGCATGCGCCAGCCGCCGCTAAACTCTTTGGTCGGGCGAGCAAAGTCTTCGCGCGTAAAGCCCAGGCCCTTCAGGGTTTTCTCTACCTCCGCGTCATAGTTGATCTCCTCCACCGAGTAGTACTTCTCGCTCAGCTCCGATACCTGCTCTATGATGGCGTAGTATTCATCCGACTCATAGTCGGTACGCGTCTCCAGCTCCGAGTTCAGGAACTCCATCTGCTTCTTCATCTCCAGTACCTTGGCAAAGGCCTTGGAGGCTTCCTCAAACACCGTGCAGTCGTCGTCGGTAAGCAGGTGCTGCGGCAGGTAGGCGATCACGGCATCCTTCGGCGCCGACACCTTTCCCCGCGTAGGCTTGTTCACTCCGGCAATCACCTTTAACAGGGTGGACTTGCCAGCGCCATTCTTGCCCATAAGGGCTATCCGGTCGTTCTCGTTGATGTTAAAGGTAACGTTACTAAAAAGGGCTGCCCCGTTAAACTCAACTGCAACCGCGTCTACTGAAATCATAGGTATTGTTTTAAGGCTGCAAAGATACAAGATAATTCTGCGTATGCCTCAGAACATTACCATGAAGTACAGCCCCTTTATACTTGCAAAAAACACTTCCAGCCTTCAGCCCTATTGGTTCTGCATGAGGTGCCGCATCCAAGCGTCTATCATTTCCACCAGTTCCGGGTTAAAGTTATCGCGGGCGTAGGCCTCATACGCGTCGCTTTGCCGCAGGCGCATCAGGTCCTGCTTTGAGCCTACTTTAATAAAGCCGTGGTCGGTCTCCGGCAGAAACTTGTAGGTGGCTGTGCCGGGGCGCATCGCGTTGATCGCATTTACCAGCAACTCCGAGTTGTGCGGGCTGATAGACGGAAGGTCTGCCCCGCCATAGATAATCAGCACATTGGTGTTGGCATCGCGCCATGCTTTATGATAGGGCACCTCCTGTATGCCTTGCATAAAGGTGTAGTGGCGTGTAAATAAATGCCCCTTGCCATCATACTCAAAGCTCTGTTCCAGATGTTGTTTATACTTTGGATTCTGAGCCAGCTCCTCAGGCGACTTTTTCTCGACCAAAAGCTCGTAGGTCAGCGGCCCCAGCACCCGCATGTCCTCATCAATCCTTACCGGGTCCAGCCCCATTTCAGCGCGCTGCTCCCGAAAAACATCCAGCATGTACTCATACCAGGGCTTACCAGCCACCCCGTAGCCGATGATGCCTTTTACCTTTGTATCCCCGGCGATAACGGGCGCCGTGTTGGCCCCAAGCGAGTGGCCGAACAAGAACACGTTGCCTGTGTCCACAAAATCATAGGAAGTAAGCTTTTTAAGACCCGCCGAGAAAGCGGCCAGCTCTTCGGCGTAGGCGACTTCGGAGCAGGGGGCGCTGCCCTGGCTATCGCCGGAGCCAGGTTTGTCCATCTTAAAAACCGCGTAGCCTTTGGCCACCAGCCCATCCATCAGCCGGCGCTGCGGGTCGTGGGGCGGTAGGTTATCAATGGAGCTGCAGCCATAGCCCTGCAGAAAAAAGACTGCCGGAAACCTGCCTTTCCCTTTAGGCTTTTTCATGATGAGGCGGGCGTAGCCATGGTCTGTCTTCACTTCGTCATACAGCACCTCCGCCGCAGCATCCTCCTCGCGCGGCATTTCCTTTACTTTTCCCTTCAAGGTCAGGCGCTTTTTATTCCGGATAATGCCCACGGTAACCGGCTCGCCAGTGGTAAAAGCCCGCGCCTTGGCTACCACATCGTTCGCTGATTTGACAGCCTCCTTGTTAATGCTGACGATGACGTCATTTGGTTGGAGCTTAAGCGCTGCCGCCGTGCTATTGGGAATCACCGCCATCACCATTCCTCCTTCTTCATTTGCAAGGCCATAAACCACCACCAGTGAATCAGCCACCGGGGCGATCTGCACCCCCAGGAAAGGGCGGCGTTTCAGGTGTTGCGCCTGCGCCGGAAGTGACAGGCACCAGGCAAGTGCCGCCATGGCCAGAAGTATACTTTTTTTCATAGTTGTATATGTGTTAGAGCTTTGTAAAGATAATTCTAAATTCTTCTTCTGCTAGCAACTCAGAGGTTCCGAAAACCGCTATTTCCCTTGCCGCCAGATGCTAGGAAACCATACTCCTGCCACGACATCAGAACCGCAGGCACAGTAACAGCACCGGGTGCGTGCAGAAGCCTGCCAGTCCTGTTACAAAACACCAGTAGCTTCTCCCGCACCGGCCCACTTTACCTCCTGAAAATGGCTCTGTTGGATGAGCTACAACGGCACTACAGACATAAACTAATTTTTACCAATATTATTTTGTACTATACTTTTAAATAATCGTATAGCACTATGTTTTAACTTCTGAAACCTTAACCAACTGTCTCTATGCAAATTAAACCTAGACAATTTCGCCTGCCCAAGTATAGGCTATTGCCTGTAGCCGTAGGCATGGCACTGGCGATGGCCTCCTGTAGCCAGAAAACGACGGCTCCCACCTCCGATACTACAGCGGCCACGCAGACGGCCGAGGCGGTTGAGCCCGCTGCTACCACTGGCTTTGAGGTGCCGGTAGACTACTATAAGCTGGACAATGGCCTGAAAGTAGTGCTCTCGCCCAATAAGACGGCCCCTGTCGTGACCGTGGCCGTGTACTACAACATCGGTTTCCGGATAGAGCCTAAAGACCGCACGGGCTTCGCACACCTGTTCGAGCACATGATGTTCCAGGGTTCGGACAACCTGGGCAAAATGGAGTTTATACAGCTGGTGCAGAAGAACGGTGGCATCCTGAACGGAAGTACCCGCTTCGACTTTACCAACTACTTCGAGATAGTGCCGGCGCACAAGCTGGAGACCATGCTTTGGGCAGAGGCTGACCGCATGAAAGGCCTGAACATCACGCAAGAAAACCTGACCAACCAGCAGGGCGTGGTAAAGAACGAGGTGAAGGTGAACGTGCTAAACCAGCCGTACGGCGGCTTCCCGTGGCTGGACATGCCCCAGTATGCCAACAAGAACTGGTACAACGCCCACAACTTCTACGGCGACCTGAAGGACCTTGACGCAGCGAGCCTGGAGGATGTGCAGTCCTTCTTTAAAACGTATTATTCCCCTAACAATGCCGCACTGGTGATAGTAGGCGACTTTGAGCCGCAACAGGCCAGGCAGTGGGTGCAGCAGTACTTTGGCGGCATCCCATCCTCCACCCTGCCTGAGCCGGTAAACCTGAGCGAGCCGCGCCAGGAGAAAGAGCAGCACTTTACCAAAGACGACAAACTGGCTAACAAACCTGCTATTGCCTTTGCCTACCACATGCCGGAGCGTAACACCCCTGAGTACTACGCCATGGGCCTGCTGGACCAGATTCTGTTGCAGGGCGATGATAGCCGCCTACACCAGGCATTGGTGCAAGATAAAGGGTACACCGGCTCTGTAAGTGGAGGCATCAACGCCTACCTGGGCAATATGTACAACTACAACGGGCCCATGCTCTGGATGGGCAATCTGGTTTATGATAAGAACGTAGCCTCTGACTCCATCATCCAGGTGCTGGACCAGGAAATCGCCCAACTGCAGCAGGAAGGCATCAGCCAGGAGCAGCTAGACTTGGCCATGGTAAAAATACGCTCCTCGCTCTACGACCAGGTAAGTCAACTCTATGGCTTCGGAAAAGCCGACCTGCTGGCCAGCTTCGCCCTGTTCGACGACAACCCCGCCCGCATCAACGAGTTGGAGTCGGAGTTCCGGAAGGTAACGCCGGAGCTGATTCAGCAAACCATTAAGGAATACCTGCGGCCAACCAACCGCACTGTTTTAGTTATCAACCCACAGGCACAGATATAAGCATCATGAAGAAAATATTTTCCATATCCCTGAGTATGCTGCTGGCTATGAGCGCAAGTATAGCCGTGGCGCAAAAACAAACCCCTCCGGAGGGAGGCCAGCCCAAAAACTTCACCTTGCCAGCCAAAGAGGAGTTTACCCTGCCCAATGGCCTGGAAGCCACCATGGTGCCCTACGGCGAGGTGCCGAAGGTAACGGTGAACATGGTGGTGCAGGCAGGTAACGTGCACGAGGAGGCGAGCCAGAACGGGCTTGCCGACATTGTAGGCAAACTGATGGAAGAAGGCACCGCCACCCGGACAGCCAAGCAGCTAGCAGAAGAGGTGGCGCGGATGGGTGGCTCTCTAAGCATTGGCATCGGCCCCAACCAAACCACCATTTATGCCGATGCGCTCTCAGAGTTCGGGCCGGAGCTGGTGCGCCTGATGGCCGATATCCTGCAGAACCCCGCCTTCCCGGAATCGGAGCTGGAGCGGGTGAAGAACGACTTGAAGCGGCAGATGAATTTGGCCCGGGCGCAGCCGGGCACACAGGCGTACACCAGGTTCAGCAAGGCACTCTATGGCGACCACCCCTACGGCCGCGACCTGCCTTCCGACAAAGAGATAGACAGCTACACCCTGGCCCAGGTGCGCGACTTTTACGAGAAGCAGTTCGGCGCGCGCCGCACCAACGTATACGTGGCCGGCAAATTTGATGAAGGAGCCATGAAAGAGGCGATCACCTCCTCGCTCAGTGGCTGGCGCGAAGGCCCGGAGCGTGCCATACCTGTGGCAAAACCCGTTACTAAAAAAGACATGATCGTGGTGGACCGGCCCGGCGCCCCGCAGTCTACCCTCCTGATCGGCCTGCCGGTTGTTGACCCGTCACACCCGGACTACATTCCGCTGCGGGTAACGAACTCCTTGCTGGGCGGCTCCTTTGGTTCCCGCATCACCCGTAACATCCGCGAGGACAAAGGTTATACCTACTCTCCCTCCAGCTCTGTCTCTGCCAGGTATAAGGTCGGAGACTGGGCGCAGCAGGCAGATGTTACCACGGAGCATACCGGCAACTCGCTGAAGGAGATCGTGTATGAAATTGAAAGGCTGCGCAAAGAGCCGCCAACGGAGGAAGAACTGAAGGGCATCCAGAACTATGAGGCGGGCCTGTTTGTGCTGCGAAATTCCACCCCTGGGGGTATCATCGGACAGCTTAACTTCCTGGACCTGCACGACCTGCCAGAGTCCTTCCTAACAAACCAGGTGGAAAACATACATGCCGTCACACCGCAAAAGGTGCAGGAAATCACCAACACCTACATCCGCCCCGGAGACATGACGCTGGTGGTGGTTGGAGACAAGAAAGTGATAGACAAGCAACTGAAGAAGTTTCAGGAAGACCTGAAAAAGGCACCTGTTACGCAGTAAGCAACTTTAATACTTTACAGCCAGGCTCCGGTGCTACCGGAGCCTCGCTGTAACTTTTTATACCGGAGCACCCTTTCAAACAAGCGGTTTATACTTTTGCATTGCCTTTCGGGCCAAAAGTCGTAACTACGCCAGCAGAAACAGCGCCTTTTTGCTTTCATGGTCCGATACTTCGCTTACGCCCTCACCCTCATTATACTTCTGGCTGTAGTAGCCAGCTGCTCTTTTCTCCAGTTCTCCCCCCAGTTTGGTGCCGAGGCCAAAGGAGCCCGCCTGAAAAAGATGCAGCAGTCACCGAACTACAAGGACGGCGTGTTTCACAACCCCGTGCCTACCAACATGGACATCGGCTTTAAGGGCTACCTGAAACTGTTGCAGACCCGGATCTTTGGAGAAACAGCAAATCAGCAGCCTGACCACCCACTGCCATACATCCCTGTAAAGGCAAGCGCGCCCGGCACCGTGCAGGACACCGCCACGGTGGTAACCTGGCTCGGGCACTCAGCCTTTATTGTGGAGATAGACGGCAAACGGCTGCTGCTGGACCCGATGCTGGGCGACATTGCCTCCCCGATCAGCTTTCTAGGCCCCAGGCGATTTGCCCCGCTGCCCATCACCGCCGCAGCGTTACCCCCTATCGATGCCGTGCTGATCTCTCATGATCACTATGATCACCTGGACTACGGCTCTATACAAGAACTAAACGAAAAGACAGGCCACTTTTACGTGGCGCTGGGCGTAGGCGCGCACCTGGAGCGATGGGGCGTGCCTGCCGAAAAGATAACGGAGATGGACTGGTGGCAGGAGGTTACTTTTCAGGGGCTTACCTTTGCCGCAACACCATCCCGCCACTTCTCCGGCCGCGGCCTCACCGATCGCATGAAAACACTCTGGACCTCCTGGGTGATCCTGGGCAGCAAGGACAGGATTTTCTTCAGTGGGGACTCCGGCTACTTTCCCGGCTTTGCAGAGATCGGCAACAAGTATGGTCCCTTCGACCTCACCCTGATGGAGTGCGGGCAGTACAACGAGCTTTGGTCGAGCATCCACATGATGCCGGAGCAAACGGTGCAGGCGCACCTCGACCTAAAAGGCAAGCTGCTCATGCCCATTCATTGGGGCGCCTTCGCCCTGGCCCTCCACAGCTGGACCGACCCGATCGAGCGCGTTACCAAGGAGGCGCGGGAGCTACAGGTGCCTATCACCACTCCGCTCATTGGGCAGCCTGTTATCCTGCACCAGGCTGCTCCCCGCAGCAACTGGTGGCGTCCGTAACAAGCGGGTAGTGCTTTTTTATACTTGTGCCGGTGCGTATGCCAGTAGTAATGTATGATTGCTTTGTACCAAACAGAAGGTAGCCCCTTACCCCGTATAATTACTTACTCGCGGCACCATAGCTGCCGTTTATACGCATTTTTTTGAGGCTACTGTTAATTTGAACTGCCCATGCCTGCTCTTAAGGGCCAAATTACGTATAGCCATATACCTTCCTCTAGTTCTTCTTCCCTCTTTTATGATCTAGAAAGGCATGTACTTCTGGAAGGCGAAGTATAAGCTTGTTATCATCATACTATGAGAGTCGTTGAGCTTAAGATAATGCGTGGGCCTAATTACTGGTCTATTAAGCATCCGAAGATTATTGTGCTGAAGCTGGACCTGGAGGACCTGCAGCACACCCTTACCAACGAAGTGCCGAACCTGGCACACAAACTTCTAAAGCTGTTTCCGGGCATTTACAAGCACCGCTCCTCCGAGGGCACAGAGGGAGGTTTTATCCGGCTAGTGAACGAGGGCACCACCTTAAGCAAGATGGTGCAGCACATTGCCCTGGAGCTGCAAACGGCCGCCGGCATGGACAGTGGCTACGGCAGGCGCTATGCCACCGAGCAGCCCGGGGTGGACTTCGTGGTTTTCTCGTATCAGCAGGAACGCGCGGGAGAGTACGCGGCAACGGCGGCGGTGCGGATTACGGAGGCGCTGGCCCGGGGCGAGCGCGTAAGCGTGGTGCAGGATGTGGCCAGGTTACACCAGATCCGGGAAGATGAGTACTTCGGCCCATCCACTGAAGCCATTGTGCGCGAGGCCGTGAACCGCAATATCCCGTACATCCAGAACAGGCAAATGGAAATTATTCAGCTGGGCTACGGGGTTAACCAGAAGCGCATACAGGCTGCCATGACCAGCAACACCTCCTGCTTTGCGGTAGAAAACGCGGGCGACAAGAACCTGACAAAGCTGATACTGGAGGAGGCAGGCATTCCTGTGCCGCTGGGCAGAATTGTGAAGACCTCGCGCGAGCTGGAGCATGCGGTCGACAGCCTGGATTACCCGGTGGTGACCAAGCCGCTGTACGGCAACCAGGGCAAAGGCGCCAGCATAAACCTGCCCACCTGGAAAGAAGCCCACAGAGGCTTTGCCGAGGCACAGCGCTATTCAGAGGAGGTCCTGGTAGAGCAGTACATCCAGGGTTCCGATTTCAGGCTCTTGGTGATAGACGGCAAGTTCACAGCTGCCGCCCGGCGCACGCCAGCCATGGTGGTGGGCGATGGCAAATCCTCTATCCGGCAACTGATCAACCAGGTGAACAAAGACCCGCGCCGCGGGGTAGGCCATGAAAAAGCCCTTACCCACATTAAGGTCGATAAGATTACCCGGGGCATCCTGCGTGACAAAGGGCTGACCCTGCAGGCAGTGCTACCTGCTGGGGAGGTATTGTACCTGAAAACGACCGCGAACCTCAGCACAGGCGGCACCGCCACCGATGTGACGGACCTGGTGCATCCTTATAATGTGCTGATGGCAGAGCGCATAGCCGGTATTATTGGGCTGGATATCTGCGGTATAGATGTGATCACCACCGACATCGCCATTCCGCTGCCCGAAGCACGGGGGGCCGTGATCGAAGTGAACGCCGCCCCAGGCCTGCGCATGCACATCTCCCCTACCGACGGCTTGCCGCGCAACGTGGCGGAACCGATCATCAACATGCTGTTCCCGTACGGCTGCCCGTCCCGCATCCCCATTGTGGCCATAACCGGCACCAACGGCAAAACCACCACCACACGCCTCACGGCGCACATGCTCAACTTTAAGGGCCACAAGGTAGGCTATACCACCACCGACGGCATCTACATACAAGGCAAGCGTGTGTTGAAAGGCGACACCACCGGGGCCTACAGCAGCGAGTTTGTGCTAAAGGACCCCACCGTGAACTATGCCGTGCTGGAGTGCGCGCGCGGGGGCATGCTGCGCACAGGCCTAGCTTTTACCCAGTGCGACATCGGGATCGTGATGAACGTATCGGAAGACCATCTGGGGCTGGGAGACATACATACAGTGGAGGACATGGCCCGTGTGAAAGCCGTTATTCCGAAGACAGTATGCTCGCAAGGCTACGCCATCCTGAATGCCGATGACGACCTGGTATATGGTATGGCCAGCGGCCTGCGCTGCAAAATAGCCTTTTTTAGCCTGGATGAGGAGAACCCGCGCATCATGGAGCACATCTCTAAAGGCGGGCTTGCCGCTGTTTACGAAGACGGCTTTATCTCTATCTTCAAGAACACCTACAAGATACGGGTAGACCGGGTGGCCGATGTGCCGCTCACCTTCGGGGGCAAAGCGAAGTTTAACATCTACAATGTGCTAGCGGCCACACTGGCGGCCTATATTTCGCATATGGAGATAAATGAGATCCGCACCGCCCTGCGCACATTTATACCTTCCCCGGAGACTACCCCGGGCCGCATGAACCTGTTTAAGCTGCCAAAGGCAGAGGTGCTCATCGACTATGCCCACAATATTGCCAGCATGCAGGCCATCGGCGACTTCATCAGGAACATGGAGGCTCACCCTAAGATCGGCATTATCGCAGGCGTCGGTGACCGCCGCGACGAAGACGTGAAGGAAGTAGGCCGGTTAGCTGCCGAAGTGTTCGATGAGATCATTATCCGGCAGGACAAGGACCTGCGTGGGCGCAACGGCAACGAGATAAACCACTTGCTGAAAGAAGGCATTTACAAGGTGAAGCCGGAGCTGGAGCCAAAGGAAATTAACCAGGAGGCGCGGGCCCTGGCTTATGCCCTGGAGTATGCCCCCGAAGGCTCTTTTATCGCCCTCTTCTCAGAGGATATCCCGGAAGCCGTTAAACTGGTGGAGAACTTCAGGGTTATTCAGCACCGGGAATCAAACACAGAGCAGTAGCAGCAGACAGTGTACGAAAAAGCGCGGCAGCTTCTGATGAAACTGCCGCGCTTTTTGCGTTTTTAAGCCTCTTTCCTATTTTATGGGGAGCCCCAGATTGCTATAGCTAACAAAGCTTTAGGTTTTGCCTTATCTCCTGGTTCTGTAGGTGCGCACCGGGTAGAGGCGGTCATCCTCCATGCTCAGCACATAGGGGGTGCCATGCCAGTGCACCACTGGCAGCATTTCTGCCGGGTGCTTGCTGTCGTGGGTGGGTACGTATACCATGGCGTTGCCCGCGTACGTCAGGTGATCGATGCCCAAGCGTGAAGAGATGTAGCTTATAAACGCCTCCTTTTCTTCCGGCGAGGAGGTAAAGCCAATCTCACTTGTGGTCAGGCCGTCCGATACATCCTCCCGCAGGTACACCACAGTAGCATAGGTGTTGATGGCTATTTCGGGTAAAGCCAATCGGGGCACCTCCACCTTGGCGTCTGCCGTGGCCTGGAACACCCGCTGGCTCGTTTCGCGGTTTAGGGTGCGGGCCGCTTTCACCTCTTTGTGCTCGCTACGGAAAGGCCCGAATACCACTGTTCTGCCCAGCACGCCCCCCGGCCGCGCAGGAGGGGGTTGGGGCAAACGTTGTGATGGCAGCGGCGGCGGTAACGGCTGTAGGGTTGGCTCCTGCTGCGCAGTCAGGATAGCGGTATAAGTACTCAGGAAATGATCGGTGCGCTGCACATGAAACAACTCCAGCTCATGCCCTCTGTCCCGCGACACAAGATAGGTATGGATGCGTTTCGTTTTTTCAAAAGCCGCTTGAAACTGGGCAGCGTAAGGCGTGTTTCTATACCTGCTGCAAAGCTCCTGCAGCGCCGCCAGCCGCTGCTCCGACTCCTTAAGATACGGCACATCCCCGGGCCCTGTACTTTCAGGGGCGCCAACCACTTTCCTGTTGCCGGTTTGCCCGTTCAGCCCGAAAAGGGAGCGCATCAGCTTTATCATTTATGAAGAATCTTTTTTAGGTGCTGCGTTTCGATCTCGACCTGTATGGCATCGGCGGCTTTCAACTCTTCAAAGAAGTAGTCCAGCTTCTGCACATACAAATCCAGCAGTTCCTCCTGCTCCGATGTCAGGAGTTTTTTAGGGGCGTGCTTCTGTCCTTTCTCCGAAGCCATTATTCGGTCTCAATCTTCTTGGATTTGCTGCTGAACGTGCCGATGATCTTGTTGTTGAGTTCTTCCTGCACTACAGCCAGCTCTTTTACCGCCTCCATGCGCTTTCGGCTTCCCTCTTCCGATATCTTCACCACCGCATCCAGCGTCTCCACCATGTCGCGGTTCACCTTCTTCAGCGTCTCCACGTCCACGATGCCGCGCTCGTTCTCCTTGGCAGCGTTCACCACGTTCGTTTTCAGCAGCTGCGAGTTCTTCAGCAGCATCTCGTTGGTGGTGTCAGTTACTTTTTTCTGTATCTCCAGGGCCTTGCGCTGCTTCTCCAGCCCCAAGGCGATGGCCACCTGCTGGCGCCACACCGGAATAACGGTGACAATGGAGTTCTGAATTTTCTGGGCCAGCACGTCGTTGGTGGTCTGCAGCATGCGGATTTGCGGCATGGCCTGCGTGGCAATGGTATGCGACAGCGTCAGGTCATGCACCTTCTTCTCCAGCTTTTCTTTAAACGAGACCATGTCGCTGAGGCGCTGCACCACCAGCTCGTCCTGACCACTGCTTTCCACCTCCTGTTGTAGCTTTGGTATCACGGTGTTCTCTATCTCCTCCACCTTTAGCTTGCCGGCGGCAATTACAGCGCGTACCTCGTGTATGTACTCCACAGCCTGCTTAAACATCACCTCCAGGCTGGTGGAGTCTTTCAGGATGCTCTGGCGTGTTTTCTCCAGCTTTATCACCACATCGTCCACGTTCTCCGAGATCGAGTTATACTGCATGGCCAGTTTTTTGGAACGATCCTCGATCTTTTTGCCAAAGGGCAGCCGCGACAGAAAGCTCCGCTTCTCCTCCTCATCAATCTTGATCATGTTGATCTGGGTCAGCAGCTCGTTAATGGCCGTGCCGGCGTCACCGGAGTCTTTGGATTTTACCTTCGACAGCAGCTCGTCAGAGTACTGCCCCAGCTTGCGCTGCGTCTCCACGCCGAAATTGGTCAGGGTTTCTGGTTTTTCCGGGTCTATGGATCGGGCCAGGTCCTGCGCTTTCTGCTGAACCAGTTCTTTATTCTCGGTGATGGTGATGTTCGTGTTTTCCATGGTGCTACGTTCCAATGTTGTTTTTAGCCAGCGTGTCCAGTGTTTGCAGGTTCTTGCGCGCCTGCTCCTGTCGCTCTGCGGTTTCGTACCATTCAATATCGGATAAAGGCAGATAATCTCCTAATAATTCGCGCACTTCCCGCATCAGGGCTTCGCCTTTTTTTGTACGGAAAGTCGGGTTCTTGTAAAAGGCACTCAGGTACTCCACCTTCACCATGCCCGCCTGCGTTACGGCCAGTTCCTTTACCTCCACCACCAGCTCCGACTGCTGGTCGTGGTCCGAAACCACCGTGCGGTACACGCCCTGGTGCCCCTCCTGCAGCACTGCCTGCCCTGCCAGGCGCGCCCGTTCTATGGCCTTCCGCAGTTGCCGGTTAGGGTTTACGTAGTGGCCAAACAGGTATCCCAGCGCTGCCCCTATAACGAATATCCAGAAGAATAACATATGTGATTGTACTTTTTATCTGACGTTTGGAAATCTACTTTTTATACGGGGAATGAAGTTGGGTAGATGGACCACTTTTGTCTGCTTCCCTTACGAAGAACAGGAAGGCTCGGGTAAGGTTTTAGTTGAAGTGCCGCTGCTTTTATGTTGCTGCAGAAACGGTAACAGGTTTGGGGTTAAGGTTTGTCCTTTAGGAGCTGTTAACTCACCCCAGCCCCTCCGAGGAGGAGAATCGCTCGTGAACGATTCTCATCCCCGTGCCCCCTTCCAATGGGACAACCACGCTCCAACCATTGCCTAATAACAGCAGGGGGAGCTCTGTTCAAGCTCCGTCAGCGCTGGCTATCGAATCTGATCCCAGTCTTTGGGTTGAGCGCCTTGTGAGATCCGGTGCCGCGTGAGCGGCAGCGCCCTGGCGCAGGAGGGAACACAGCGCGATGCCCGAAGGCGAGGCCTCCCGGCCTGGAGGGAGCCAAAGCCAGAAATGAAACTATAGGCTTGTGGGAACTAGAGGATCAGCAGTAGCTAGTAAGGATAGCTTGGTTCAACCTACAGGAAGCAGCGGCAATGTGAGGCACAAGCGGACGCTTGCGCAAGACAAAGAGTTAGCTTAAACCAGCCAATATAAAACCAAGCAGCCGCCCTACCCCATGGGTAAAGCGGCTGCCTGATTCTAGAGCCTTAAATGCTTATTGATAAGTATAGGTATCGGTAAACGCCGGCACGTGCGGGTAGCCTTCTAACCTGGTGTACCGCTTATCCGGCATGCCCGACTCGTGGTACAAGTAGCTGAAGAGTTCCTTGGAAGAACCGGAGTCGCGGTAGCCAGGATTATTGGCGAACAGTTTGACGCCGGGCAGAAAAATGGTGCTTTCTGCAAAAGGCATGGGGTTGGGCTTGGCATCATACCCACCCCAGGTGATTTGGTACGACCGGGCCAGGTCTGCCTCCTGCCCGCTAGCCGCCGCTGACACTAGAATGCTGGTCAGGTTGCCATTGGCGTCGTAGCTGTACGCATTTACGGTCAGGAACCCTGCATCCGACACGGCATAGCTCCACTGCTTTTGCTTCACCAGTTTGTCGCCGCTGTACTCAAACGCATAACGGTAGTTTACCAGGTTATCGCCATAATAACGAGCCGCCGCTACCACTTTATCACCCTCGTAAGTATAAAGCAAGTAGCCGCCGCTGCGGAAATTAAGCCGCACAGCCTTGTTGCCTTCGTACACTACGGTGTAGCCATGGGTTTGCTGGTCGGTGTAGCTCACCTCTACTAATCGGTTTTGTGCATCATACTTCAGTACTTTAGTACCCAGTTGCGTGAGCAGGCTATTGGTGGTAACGGGCGGTGCGGGTGTAGCCGGTGGCGTTGGGTTAGCCGGCGGCGCAGGATTAGCTGGTGGTGTAGTAGGCGGCGTACCTGTGGAAGGTACTCCCGGAACAGATGGCAGTACTTCCTCCTCTTCGCAGGAGGTTAGCGTCAGTAGCGACAGGCTTAAACCGGCAGCAAGCACGAGCAGCCTCGGCTTAACATAGATAAAATTTTTCATAGTTTTATTTGTATAAATAGCTCATATCCGCATCATCAAGTTTAGTGCCAATTATTAGGATGCGCTAATATTAATTCGGAAGGCAATATCGGTTGCGGTGAGGAGGAGAAAAGTGCCCATTCCCGGACGCAGTGTCCGCTAGAATCGGTCAGAACCCGGATAGGCCATTCATACTGGGGTGAGGCCCAGAACTAGCGCCGCCCGCCCTTGTGGTGTGTAAAAGCCTGGAGCTATCCTTTCAGGGCTGAAAGCACGGAAAATAAAAAACCAGCCCCGCCCAAAGGGCGAGACTGGCAGCTTCCATAGTTTATACTTTATACTTAATTACCCGACGGGAAACGCAAGCCCAGCGTCAGCATGAATACCGAGTGGCGGGCATTGGTCAGGTCTCCCTCAAAGTTCACGTCCTCTTTCACAAAGTCGGAGAAGGCGCCGTTGTAGCGTAAGCCCAGGCTCACACCGTTGCTGGCGTTAAAGCCAAGCCCGGCGGCGTAGCCAATCTCAAACTCCGAAAGGCCGTCTTTGCTCTTTGCGTCTGTCTCGCTGGAGATACGGCTGCCGTTGCCATCGTACAGCTCTGTTTTGTTGTTCACGCTAAGCAGGTAGCCCAGCTGCGGGCCCAATTCAAAGTATACCGGACCGGTATTGATATGGCCCAGGATAGGCAGGTCCAGGTAGTTATAGTCTACCCTGCCTTCGCGTCTTCTTTTCTGCAGCAGCAGGTTGGTATATTCCTCGCTGTTGTTCTTAAAGCCTTTTCTGGAGTAAAGCAGCTCTGGCTGTATAGAGAAGAAATCCTCTACCACCGGGAAGTTCAGGGTAACACCTCCGTGGAAGGATACTTTGTTCTCGAACCGATCCTCGTTCTGCAGGTCGCCAGACAAGTTGGTTAGGTTTGCCCCTCCCCTTACGCCGAATGTGGCCTGCGCCTGCGCCGCGGTAAAAGTGCCAAACGCCAGGGCAACTGCAAAGAAAAACTTCTTCATCATAAGTGATAAGTGTGTTAGTTTGGTAGTAAACGGACAATATACGTGCCTTCTTATATAGCCGGTTTCTATACCTTTTCCTAGGTCCAAACGCCGGGCGCTTGCATCCGTTCAGCAATTTATTGAGTGCCAGAAGTATAGCAAAACCTCAAAAACACCATCTTTATATAATGATATAAAAGTTCTTTTATCGGGATAACACTTTCCTTAAATAATAAAAAAGGTTGATATGGCAGTATTACGCTTTTGCCCCTGTACGATGTTGTTTACCTGTTGCTACTACAGGAGCCCTACTTTAACGGCTCCAACCGCCGCAGTTCCGGCTGCACCTACCATCCTATAAAACACATTTCCGTACAATTCCCTACCTTTGGCCATGGATTTCATTTCTATAGACTTTGAGACGGCTACGCCGCAAAGAGACAGCCCTTGTGAGATTGGTTTGACGGTGGTACGGGACAGGCAGGTTGTAGAAACCCGCTCCTGGCTGATTAAGCCGCTGTATTACCCGCACTTTAATCCTTTTAATGTGGCCGTGCACGGCATACGGCCAGCCGACGTGAAAGATCAGCCTGATTTTCGGGAGCTGTGGCCAGTGCTGCAGCCGTACCTCGAAGGCCAGTTCCTGATAGCCCATAACGCCAGCTTCGATATGAGCGTGCTACGCAAAACGCTGGCCACATACCAACTTCCGCTACCGGAAGCCCGCTATGCCTGCAGCCTGAAGTTCTCCAAAAACATCTGGAAAGGCATGCACAAGTATGACCTGAAAACGCTCTGCAACATGCACCGCATCAATTTCCTGCACCACCGGGCCGCCTCAGATGCTGATGCTTGCGCCCGGTTGTCCCTAAAGGCCCTGGACCTGACCGGCACTTTGTCAGAAATAGAGTTCGCTGCTAAAATGGGCTGTAAGATCAGCCGCATCTGAGGGGATTGGTGTTTTTAGCTCCGGCAGCACAACTAGTTGTACAGGCAGCCGGCACATACGCCCGCTCCTTTGGTAAGAGCGGCTCCCGCCTCTGCGCTTACTCTTCTGTACAAGCTTCGGCCCCGGGAGGGCGCGCGTATTTATCTTTCCTTATTTTGATGCCTGCTGATCGTACGGAATGTAATTTTCCCAGTACAAGGGCGTGTAAGTGTCGCCGATGGCGGTTTCGAGCAGTTCTTTGAAGATGCTCTCGGCATTATCGGAGTTGCTCATGATAATAATGCCTGTGCCGACCTCCGGAAAAATGATGGAATAGTGCTGAAAGCCGTCGCCATGCCCCTCTTTAAAAGCCCCTACTCCGTGCGGCGACTGCAGCAGCCCCCACCCCAGCCCGTAGCTCAGGGCAATAGCATCGTTAGCAGTGGTGTCGCGCTGGCTTAAGGGGCCAAACTGCTTCACAGACCGAATCCTGATCTGCGGAGAAAACATCTTGCGGGTGGAAGCAGGCTTCAGGATTTTGTGCTGCAGCACAGCCTGCGTAAATAGAGTATAGTCGTCCAATGTGGTTTCGAGGGTGCTGGCCGAGCGTGCCTCGTTGTCCTTATCTTTCGGGTAAAGCTCGCCGTTGCTTTTGTGCCCCAGCGCATAGTCCGGCTCAAAGCGCGGCTGCCATGTATACGACGAGTTTTTCATGCCTGCAGGTTTAAAAACCTTTTCCTGCATCAGCTCTTCCAGCGTTTTGCCCGTCATTTTTTCGAGAACCACCTGCAGGTACACTAGCCCCTCGCCAGAGTAACTATACTTGGTGCCGGGTTTATACTTTACACGTAGCTGCTGGTCTTCCTCATACCAGCGCCAGTTCGGAAAACCGGAAGTGTGGGCCAGGCACATGCGAGCTGTGATATATTGGTAGAGGCTGTCGTTCTTTAGGGCGCTGTAGTCGTCGTGCCACTTGGTTTGCGGGGCATAGGAGTAGATCGGTTTCGGCAAGTACTCCTGCAGCGGCTTGTCCAGCTCCAGCCCCCCCTCCTCCACCAGCTTCATCACGAGCACCGCGAATACCGCCTTGCTCAGCGAGGCACCATACAGGTTGGTACTGGTTTTCAGCGGTTCTTTAGCTTGGAGATTCTTGTAGCCAAAGGCTTTCTTATACACAGGCTGGTTTTGGTTGAAAATGGCGACAGCCAGCCCTTGTACCTGTGCCTCCTGCATCAGCTGGTTTATCCTTTGATCTAAGGCAGTAGCGGTTACTTTGCTGCCGTCGAGTTTGGTGATAGTTTGCGCGTGGGTGGTGAGGGGAAGTATGGCAAGGAAGAGGAGGTAGAGGTTTTTCATAGGAGAGCTTTGAAGGTTTTGTAGAAGTACGTTGCTTGGCGCATCAGGTATTCTAAAATAATATTATATTTACTATATAATATTAAAACAAGGATCAACAGCGTGAAAAGACACTTACTCTTCTTCCTCTTTGTATTGATCGCTTTTGCCTGCCAGGCGCAAACAGTTTACAAAACCAGAACAGGTGCTAAGTATCACTTGCAGAATTGTCGATACCTGAAGAGCTCTATTGAAACAACAGTAGCATTGGCCAAGGCTGAAGGGTTAACTCCCTGTAGTATATGTAAACCAACTGCTGGTGCCCAAACAGTTACACCAGAAAGCTCAGCAGGTGGTAATAGGGAACAAGCCGTTAGTTCTTCCCCAGGCAGAAGTTCATCAGCTAGTGTGCAATGCTCTGGAACCACAAAAGCAGGCGCCCGGTGTAGACGCATGACCACAAATGCGACTGGCAGATGCTATCAGCATTAAAATTTAAAAGGTAATCTACTTTTCTTCATTTAAGCACATTGACTGCTCTAAACGTCCTCTCCCAGTTCCAAAACATCAACACCTGGAAAAGCAAAGGCACGCGTGCGCCGCACAAGCCATTGCTTATACTTATTGCTTTGGGAGAGATACAAAGAGGCAATACCGGCTTTATACCATATACAAGTATAGAGCCTAAATTAAAGGACCTGCTGATTGATTTCGGGCCTTACAGGAAAAGCCATTACCCTAATTTCCCTTTCACAAAACTGGCGAACGATGGGCTTTGGCAGTTAAGTGCGCCTGATCTGATCAACACAAAGCAGGATTATACTTCAAAGTTTCTGCGTGAACACCACCTGGCGGGTAAGTTTCCGGAGCATGTAACACAACAATTAAGACAGAATCCGGAGCTGGTAAAAAGTATAGCTGAAGTTATACTTGAGCAGAATTTCCCGGACACGCTACACCAGGACATACTGGATGCTGTAGGCTTAGATATCACGGTTATCCCTGCAGCCCAACTTATAAAACCTAGCCGGAAACGCGATCCCCTTTTCCGGGAAAGCATACTGAAGGCCTACGAGTACCAATGTGCTGTTTGTGGATTTAGTGTAAGACTACGGCACCAGCTGCTGGCGTTGGAGGCGGCACATATTATGTGGCACCAGGCAGGCGGTCCGGATGTGGAGGTGAATGGTTTAGCCCTTTGCGCTACGCACCATAAGCTGTTCGATCTGGGAGCTTTTACGGTTACAGAAGAGCTTAGGATGTTGGTGTCTGACGAAGTAAATGGTATAGGTGCGCAAGATTGGCTTATCCGGCATAACGGCAAGTCCATTAAGCCTCCCCAGAAAAAAGCCTTCTACCCTAGCCCAGCTTATACCGCCTGGCATGTAAATGAGGTATTTAAAGGTGGCTACAGAAGCTAATCCCGCCCCTGCAAGCACGCACTAGCACTAGATGTAAAAAAGCCTCTCCATTGCTGGAAAGGCTTTATGTTCTACTACGAGTCTACAACTATTGCTCTACAACTGCTCTGCATTAAACGTATCGCCCTGGCTCACATCGCCTGTCTCGAAGCCTTTTCTAAACCAGCGAACTCTTTGTGCCGAGGTGCCGTGCGTGAAGGAGTCGGGCACCACTCTGCCTGTGGCTTGCCTTTGAAGGCGGTCATCGCCGATGGCACTGGCTGCATTCAGGGCTTCCTCCAGGTCGCCGGGCTCCAGAAACCCTGTTGCCCGTTGGGTATGATGCGCCCACACCCCGGCATAGAAATCGGCCTGTAGCTCTAAGCGTACCATTAGTTTGTTGAACTCCGCTTCGGAGAGTCTGCCACGCATGGCGTTCACCTGCTCCATGGTGCCGGTGAGCTTCTGCACATGGTGCCCCACTTCATGGCCCACCACATAGGCTTGCGCAAAGTCTCCCGGAGCACCCAGCCTTCGGTCCATTTCGCCAAAAAAGCTGAGGTCGATGTATAGTTTCTCATCGCCGGGACAGTAAAAAGGACCTGTGGCGGAAGAGGCTAACCCACAGGCCGAGTTTACCTGATCCGTGAACAGCACCAGGGTGGGTTCCCGGTACCCATCTATGATCTTGTTCCAGACGTCTTCGGTATCTGCCAGCACAACTTTTGTTTGCTCGGCCAGCCTCTGCTCTTCCGGGCTTGGCTGGTATTCGGTTTGCTGTGCATACTGCGGCTCTCCGCCCACAAACTGCTGCAGCAGCGCCAGCGGGTTGGTGCCTGTCAGAAACATCAGCGCCACCAGCACCGCCACAATAATAAGCCCCACTTTTGAGAAAAGTAACCGGAACAGAGGGATAAGTAGCATAGGGCTGATACCTCTGCCACCACCTGCCGATTGTCCTCTACGGTCTTCTATATTGCTGCTTTTTCTTCTGCCTTGCCATTTCATAGTTAATTTTTACAAAAATGCGTGATGAGAGAACTGCTTGGTTACCACCTTGCAACTGAATTCTATTGCTATATACGAGCAGTATAACGGACAGCAGCTGCACTTGGATGCCCGCAACTGAGCCGTATACTTTTACCTACACAGGAAGACATCGAAAAATTACGGGATAGCGATAGTTCTGGCTGCAGATGCTGCTTCGTGCCGCTACTTCCCGTACATTAGCACTATGCTTCAAGAGCTGAGACAATTTATCAAGAGTACAGATTTTGTAAAGGCACTGGTGACTGTGTTTGGCGCCGCTGTGCCTGTTGCCCTGGGGGTATGGCTCGGACAGGTGCCCTACTTCCTGAGCATTACCATTGGGGTGATGCTGACCTCTAGCAGCGACGTCCCGGGCAGCCGGCAACATAAGATCGTAGGTATACTTGTTTCTGCTGCCATTGCCATGCTGGCCAGTATGGCCATTAACCTGGCCTTGGGCAACCTGTACCTGCTGCTTCCGGTCCTGGCGGTGCTGGTGTTCTGTATATCCTTTATCTCGGTTTATGGCTTCCGGGCTTCCCTGGTGTCTTTTGCGGGGCTGATGGCCATTGTGCTCAGCTTCGTACACGCGCATACGGGTGCCGACATTTTTATACATGGCCTGCTGATTGGTGCTGGCGGCCTATGGGCCCTGCTGCTGTCGCTTGTTTTCCACTCGCTGCTGCAGAGGCGGCAAACCGAGAACCTCATCATCGACTGCCTGCGCCAAACAGCCCGCTACATACAACTGCGTGGCAAGCTGGCTACCGAGACCCAGGACCAGGAGGCGCTACAGAAAGAGCTCTACAACCTGCAGGTAAAGCTCAACGAGATACACGAGGCCTTGCGGGAGGTGCTCCTACACGACAGGCAAAGAACCGGCACCTCCAACTATCAGCGCAGGCAACTGCTGATTTTTATCGAGCTGATAGATATCCTGGAACTGTCGCTTGCCAACCCAGCCAACTACGAGCGCGCAAGAGAACTATACCAAAGCTCTGGCAGAGTATTGGTGCCTTTCATCAAACTGGTTTTTGAGTTGTCGGAGAAGCTGGATAAGGTGGCGGACAGCATGCAGTTGGGGCGTGCCCTGGCTGCGGAAAAAGACCTGGAGCCTTTGCTGGAAAAGTGCCGCCAAAGCATACGGCAATATGTGGAGGAACTAAAGCTGCCCCAGGCCCGGGAGGGCGCGCTGCTGCTCCACAACCTGCAGGATTATGAGGAGAAACTGCTGCAAAAGATTACCGCCATCGAACGGGTGTACCAGGACCTGGAGGGCCAGCAAAGCATTGGCCTGCAAAGCAGGGAGAGCCAGCGGTTCCTCACCCAGCAGGATTATGATGTGCGGATTTTGCGGGAGAATTTCTCTCTTCAGTCGCCCATCTTCAAACACGCCGCCCGGCTTACAATCGCTATGCTGTTGGGCTATGTGCTGGGCATCATTTTCCCGATACAAAATGCCTACTGGGTACTGCTCTCGATTGTGGTGATCATGCGGCCCGGCTACACCCTTACCAAGCAGCGCTCAAAGCACAGGCTGTACGGCACCCTGTTAGGTGCCGTGATAGCTGGTTTGGTGGTGCTCCTGGTGCAGAACACCTACCTGTATGGCGTGCTGGCCCTGGTCTCGCTGGTGCTTTCCTTTGCCTTCGTGCAGAAGAACTACCGCACCTCCTCTATCTTTGTGACCACCGGTATCGTCTTTATCTACGCCCTCATCACCCCCAACGCCTTCGGCGCGATCCAGTTCCGGGTGATCGACACCCTGACAGGAGCTGCCATTGCCATGGGGGCTATCTCCTTTTTGTGGCCGTCGTGGGAGGTATTAAGTATAAAAGGCAACATTGTGAAAGCCCTGAATGCCAACCGCAGCTACCTGGCCGAGATAGCCTATTATAACCAGCACAAGACACAGAGTAGCACGGCTTATAAACTCGCCCGGAAAGAAGCGTTCCTGCAGATGGGCAACCTGAATGCTGCTTTCCAGCGGATGAGCCAGGAGCCGAAATCCACGCAGCAGCACCTGATGGAAATTTATGAGATCGTTGGCCTGAACCATACTTTCCTGGCCGCCGCGGCTGCGCTGGGTACCTTTATCCGGGACAACAATGCGGAGGCTGACAGCGAACACTTTAATCTGATCATTAAATCAATAGACGCCAACCTGGCACAGGCCCTGCAAGCGCTGCAAGAGGAGGTGCAGCAAGCGGAAGTGGTAAAAGAGGAACTGATAGCGGCTTACGGGCACCTGGAGGGCAGGTATAATGAACTGGTTGCCGTGCGCACCCAACAGCTGGCCGGCGCAGCTTACAAGCCCATTGACCCCGGCTTTCTCAAAAACCTGAAGGAAGCCCGTCTCATTTCGGATCAGCTAAAATGGCTGCACACCATTTCCGGCAACCTAAAGCAGGCGGTGGAGGAACTGGCGTAGTGCAGCCAACCTGGTAGCCTCGGAAAAGCTGTACAACTTGAGCATTTTACCCAATCATCTATCTACGTAGCAACACTTACCCCACATGAAACTCATCGACAAACTGGCCTGGATCGAGATCCGGGACGGCAGGATCCTCAGCACCCGCAGCAGGGGCAGAACAAAGTACTACCTACCGGGCGGCAAGCGCGAGGCAGGCGAGACAGATTTTCAGGCACTGCACCGCGAGATTCAGGAAGAATTAAGCATAGGACTGGTGGAGAAGAGCATGAGGTTTATTGGCATCTTTCAGGACAGGCCGACAGCCACCCCGATGGGGTGCAGGTAAAGATGACCTGCTACGAGGGCACGTACACTGGCACTATCGCGGCCGCCGCTGAAATTGAGGAGGTAGTATGGCTATCTTATACCGAAAGGGCGCTTATTACTCCGGTAGATCAGCTTATCTTTGACTGGCTGAAGGAGCAAAAACGTATTCGGTAGCAGCTTACGTTTATATATTAAAGCCTGTACACTATGACGAAACAACCGCACTACACTACTATCGCCAGCGAGGCTTTTAACGCATACCTGGACAACCAGCTAGACCTGGATGGCCTGATCGTACGGCTTCGGGAAATCGAGCTGCAGGTGATACATGATGAGGAGGAAGAAGAGGAAACGGGCAAGGCACTGTGGTTCCGGTTTTTCGAAGGCGACCCGTTCCAGACGCGCATCAGCGACATTGAGAACGACCTGCGTGATCCTGCGCACCCTAACTGCCGTATCCTGCTGCAGGGCATCGCGCTTGGCCTGGAGGCCGGGGAGTTGGAGGTGCACTATTCTTGAAGCAAGCCAAAATAAATAGCTCAGATAGCACCGCAGGCATAGCCGGGAAGTCAGGAAAAAGCGTACCTTTAGCTAAACCATAATTCCTACAACCATGGCAAAGTCTAAAGACGCGAAAAAGGACGTT
The DNA here is from genome assembly GCF_029360645.1 of Pontibacter litorisediminis. Lineage (GTDB taxonomy): Bacteria > Bacteroidota > Bacteroidia > Cytophagales > Hymenobacteraceae > Pontibacter > Pontibacter litorisediminis. The sequence goes on from NZ_JARDUA010000002.1 coordinate 90,618, forward strand.
AAAAAGAAGCCGGCCAAAACCGACAAGGAGAAAAAGGCCGCTAAACTGGAAAAGAAAAAGAACAGCTACGATTAAGAAACCACTGGCGCTACAAAGCCAGCGGATAGCACACGAAAAAAAGCAGAAGCAGCAAAGAATTCTTTGCTGCTTCTGCTTTTTAGTAGGTCTATGCCTGCTACCTAACGCTTTGTTTATACTTTACCTGCTTTGCTTTTCGAGGCGTGGTTTCTTTATACTTGTCTCAGGAGCAGGTCTTCGCTTAATCATGTGGAAAGTAAAAGCTTCGGCACTGCGGTCTTGCAGAACTAGGTCATAACCTTCTACTGAAAGGTGTAATACAGCCCCTTCCCGGGAATTCTGCAGTGCCGGGTCCAACCACCCCTGCCCCTCCTTGTCTAAGGAGGGGAGTTCTGTTCCAGCTCCATCAACGGTGGTTATTGGAATGATACCCAGTCCTTGGGTTGAGCGCCTTCTAGATTTCCGGTGCCGCTGTGGCGGCATTGCGACGCAGGAGCAAAGGAAATGTAGACAGCGCGATGCCCTTATCGAGGACCCCTACCCCCAGGACGAGCCCTCGCGGGCTGGAGCGAGCCAAAGCCAGAGATGAAACAAGCCGCTTGTAAGACTGAGAATGAACAGGGGCTAGTAAGGATAGCTTGTTCCAAGCTGCGAAAAGCAGTGGCAATAGAGAAAGCACGAGCTACAAGCTCGCGCTAGCGGGAGAAGCTATGACTTAGAACTGGAACAAGCGGACGCTTGCGCCAGCGAAGGAAGTATAAAACATAACTTGAGGCTAAAGGTAGAGGGATGAACTCTCCCCCTCCTTTTGTCAAGATGGCTTAAGATAAGACTACCGGTGCTGCTCATACTTGTTAGCGGGCAACACTGCCTGCAGTTGCTGTACTGCTTCCTGCTTCAACGGTGGAGCATCGGCAGCCTGAAGTGCGGCGCTTAGTTGTTCTTCCGTCCGGATGCCCAGAACGGCGGAGGTGACTGCCGGGTGCTGCAACACAAAGCGTGTGGCAACAGTTGAGGCATCGAGGACAGTGCCGGCCACGGCCTCCACCGCTTCGGCGGCCTGCTGCACCTCTTCTAAAGTATAAGCTAAGTATGGCTTAGCGGGTTTACCAGCTAACAGCCCCTGCGCCAGGCTGCCGCGTACTAACACGCCGATGTTGTTTTGGTGCAGCAGGTCCAGCACCTCTTCCTCAGGGCGGCGGTCGAGCAGGCTATATTGCAGCATCACGCTGACGATGTTAGAGCGTTTCACATACTCCCGGATTACGTTGGGGCGAATAGAGGAAATACCGTAGTGCCGTATCTTGCCCTGCTGCTTCAGCTGCTCAAAGGCTTCTATGGTTTCGTCTATGAGATCATCAATTGTGCCGCCGTGCAGCTGGTACAGGTCGATGTAATCGGTTTGGAGCCGGCGCAGGCTCTCCTCCACCGCCTGCAGAATATAGGCTTTGCGCGGATTCCAGTCCCAGCCGCTGCCGTCAGGGCGCCATTGGTTTCCTACCTTGGTAGCCATAATTACCTTGTCCCGCATCCCCTTAAATGCCTTGCCCACCGTTGCCTCATTCTGTCCTTTCTCGTACAGGTCAGCCGTGTCGAAGTAGTTAATGCCGCGGTCCAGCGCCTGGTGCAGCAGCTGGACATTTTCCTTCTCCTCCCCTTGCAGCGACATGCAGCCAAAGCTGACCTCGCTTACGAGCAAGTCTGATTTTCCGAGTTGTTTATACTTCATACTTTAAGTTAGATGATCTGCTAAAGTATACATAACTCATCAAAGTATGGAAAGTTGCCCGGGCAGACGCTCAAGGGCCCTCTGGACGCTTGGAGGTAAAATGACACAGACCTACTACAGATTGCACTCTGGCCAGGGCGGCGCAAAAACAGAAGCTATACTTACGATAAGGCATGAGATGGTATGTTTAGCGGCATCAGGAGGTGTAGACAATTATTGAGCGGTAAGACCTGCATACACGCAGAAAGCTACAGCACCGCTCCCATTCCAAAGTGTGTGGCCGTTTTAGAAAATTGAATAAAACCTTCCCCTCGCGCGAGCGCCCCTTACTCATGACTTGCTATTGCCTGGCCTCCGGCCGAATTGAGCCAGAAACTCTCCCTTCACTGCAAATCACAAAGTTGAAAGTTCGCGCCATGGAGTGGAGAGTTTGACGCCCCGCCCCATGAGGGGGTATGGGAGAAAGTCACTTCACCTCAAATGTGGTCTCGTTGATGCCCAGCTTGTTTTTGGAATGCAGCTCCACCGGAAAGCCCCACAGGTAGCGGATGTGTTCCAGCGTTTCCTTGGCGCTCTTGGCATCCAGGCGGCGGTCTTTCTGGATGTAGTGCGTCAGGTAGAGCTTACTGGTGCGGTGCAGGTCTACTTTGGTTACCTGTATGTTCGGTACCATGGAGGAGCGGTCGTACTGGTTGCTCAGGTGCTCGCGCACCCGGCGGTAGCCGCGCTCGTTGTGAATGGCCCCGATCTCATATTCGTCCTCGTGCTCGTTGTCCACGATCATGAAAAGGCGCATATCGCGGATTACTTTTGGGGAGAGGTACTGCAGTATAAAGCTGTCGTCGCGGAAGTTCTCCATCACATAGTGTACTTGCTGCAGCCAATCCTTACCGATCAGGTCCGGGAACCACTGCTTGTCTTCAGCTGTAGGGTTTTGGCAGATGCGCTTGATGTCCATAAAGATGTTAAAGCCTAGCGTATACGGGTTCAGACCGGAGTAGAACTTGCTGTTGTACTCGGGCTGGTACAGCACCCCGCTATGGCTTTTGAGGAACTCCAGCATAAAGCCATCGTTCAGGTAGCCTTCCTCAAACATCTTGTTGATGATGTGGTAGTGCGTAAAGGTGGCAAAGCCCTCGTTCATCACCTTGGTTGCCCCCTGGGGGTAAAAGTACTGCGATACCTTGCGCACGATCCGGATGATCTCGCGCTTCCATTGCGGCAGTGCCGGCGCATACTTCTCTATAAAGTATAAAACGTTTTCTTCCGGCTCCTTCGGAAACCTGTGATCCACGCTAGCGCTGGCCTCCGGCAGGTCGGGCACGGTGGGCAGTGTGCGCCAGAGCTCATTGTAGTTCTCCCGCTTAATGTGCGTCAGCTTCTTCAGGCGCTCATTTTCTGCTTTGGCCGATACCTTGGATGGTTTTTTATACTTGTCCACCCCATGGTGCATCAGGGCATGGGCAGCATCCAGCACCTGCTCCACCTCCTCCTCACCATACTCTTCCTCGCACTTTAAGATATACTCCCGCGCAAAGGCCATGTAGTCCACAATCGAGTCGGCCGAGGTCCAGTCGAGGAACATGTAGTTGTTGGCGAAAAAGGCATTGTGGCCCTGGCAGGCATGCGCGATCACGAGCAGCATCATACAGGTGGAGTTGTTCTCCATGTTATAGCTGATGCAGGGGTTGGAGTTAATCACCAACTCATAGGAGAGCCCCATACGCCCTTTGGTATAGTTGTTCTGGTTCAGCACGAAATCCTTGCCGAACTTCCAGTGCGGGTACGAAGTGGGCAGGCCGGTCAGGGCGTAGGCGTCCAGCATCTGCTCCGAGGTCACGATCTCGATCTGGTTCGGGTAGGTCTTCAGCTTCAGGTACTCCTTCCCTATCCTGCCGATCACCTCATCCGCCGCCTCGAGTGTTTGGTAATCCCAGTTGGGGTTACAGAACATGGCCTTATATTGATCTTTCTCTGTCATGGTGATTTTCGTTTGACATTTTGACCATTTGACAAAAGACAAAGGATGTTTATTTAAATATGGGTGCTTATGTGCAAGCTATCTTTTGTCATAAAGTCCTTTGTCTAACAGTCAAGAAACAGCTTCGCTACGCTTCCGGAACAGCCCCTGGAACACAGGCCATATCTCGTAAGGCTCGTACACGTGGCGGATCGAGAACTCCTCATCGTTGCTGATGCGCTTGTAGGCCTGCCACAGGTCGCTTTCGCGGTCTCTGTTGCTGATCTCGATATAAGCCATGTATTGCACTGCCGGAAGTATGGTCTCCAACACCAGGTTCTTGCACTCCAGCGCATCCTGCTTGGACCACACGTCACCGTCCGAGGCCTGGCAGCAGTACACATTCCAGCTCTCGTCGTACCGCTCCCGGCGGATCTTGTCCAGCAGCTTCAGCGACGGCGCCACCACCGTACCACCACTCTCGCGCGAGTTGAAGAACTCCTCCTCATTAACTTCCTTGGCTTCGGTGTGGTGGCGGATAAAAACCAACTCCACATTCTTGTACTGCTGCGTCAGGAAGAGGTAGAGCAGCGTAAAAAAGCGTTTGGCGATGTCTTTTTCGTGGTGGCCCATGGAGGCCGACACATCCATGATGCAGAACATAACAGCCGATGTTATGGGCACTGGCACCCGCTCAAAGTTGTTGTACCGCAGGTCAATGTCCTCAATGAACGGAATGGTGTTGGCCTGCCGGCGCACCTTCTCTATTTCCAGCTGCAGTGCCTCCCGGTCTGCTTTTTTCCTGGTCTTGGCCAGTTGCTCTTCCAGCGTCTTCAGCTTCTTCTCAAACACTCCCCGCAGGGCCAGCTGCCGCCCCAGCGACTGCTGGTAACTGGTTTTGATGTTGAGTCGCGACGGAACGCTGTCGCGTGTATAGCCGGCGCGCCGCATGGAGAAGCTCTCAGTGCTTTCCATTAGCTTCTTCACCATGTTGGGCAGGGCCAGGTCGTCGAAAAAATACTTCAGGAACTCCTCCCTCGAAAGCACCACCGTAAACTCATCCTCTGTTACCTCGGGGCTGTTAGAGCCTTTGCCCTTGCCGCTGCCACGGCCTGCGCCGCTCTTAGGCTTGGGTATCCGGTCGCCTTCGCTAAAGCGGTCGTTGCCGGGCTGCACGATGTGCTTTTTACCGGTTTTTGGGTCGTGGCGAAAATGTGGCTCATCCAGCCCGCGGACCGGCACCTTCACGCTGCCCCCGGATTTGCTGTCGGTTATACTTTCCTGGCCCATGACGTCCGGTATGGCCCGCTTGATCTGGTTCTCCACCCGCTTCAGGAACTTCTGCCGGTTACCGGTAGACTTTCCCTTGTCGTTCTTCCGTCTGTCAATGATATGGCTCATGGGAGTTTGGGAGTTAAAGAGTTTAGGAGTTAGAGAGTCATAGAATTTAAGAGACGCAGCGGTTTAACTCATCACTCCTAAACTCACAAACTCTCTAACTTATTTAGGCCATCGTTTTGCGCACGCGCATGAACCAGTCTACCAGGATACGGATCTGCTTATCGGTGTAGCCGCGCTCGCGCATGCGGCGGGTGAAGTCGCGGTGCTTCTTCTCGTCCTCCTCATTTGTTTTCACGTTGAAAGACACCACTGGCAGCAAGTCTTCGGTGTTGGTGAAGATCTTCTTCTCGATCACGTTCTTGATCTTCTCATAAGAGTCCCAGCGTGGGCTCTGGCCTCCGTGGTTAGCCTTGTAGCGCAGAAAGAAGTTGGTCACCTCGGCACGAAAATCCTTCGGATTGGCAATGCCAGCCGGCTTCTCGATCTTCTCCAGTTCCTCGTTCAGAATGCTTCTGTCGAAGATCTCGCCGGAGTCCGGGTCGCGGTAATCGTTGTTCTGCATCCAGTGGTCGGCGTAGATCACATACTTCTCAAAGATGTTCTGGCCATAGGAACTATAGGATTCGATGTACGCCTTCTGGATCTCATCCGAGATGAACTCGGCATACTTGCTGGCCAGCACCGACTTGATCAGGTGCAGGTACTTCGTCTCCGTTTCCGGCGGCAGCATCATCTTGATCACCTCCTGCTCCAGCACATATAGCAAATGCACCGGGTTGGCGGCAATCTCTTCGCTGTCGAAGTTAAACACCTTGGAAAGTATCTTGAAGGCAAAGCGGGTCGAGATGCCCTGCATGCCCTCGTTGATGCCGGCATCGTCGCGGTACTCTTGTATGGATTTGGCGTTGGGGTCGGTTTCGCGCAGCGTCTCGCCGTTGTACACCCGCATCTTTGAGTAGATGCTGGAGTTCTCCGGCTCCTTCAACCGCGACATCACCGAGAACTCAGCCAGCAGCTCTATCGTCTTCGGCGCACAGGGCGCTTCGCGCAGCGAGCTCTCCCGGATCAGCTTCTCGTAAATCTTGATCTCCTCGCTCACGCGCAGGCAGTACGGCACCTGTACTTTGTAAATACGGTCCAGGAAGGCCTCATTCTTTTTATCGTTCAGAAACTTAGCCCACTCCGACTCGTTGGAGTGCGCCAGGATAATGCCGTCGAAAGGAATGGCGCCGATCGGCTCGGTGCCTTTGTAGTTCTTCTCCTGGGTAGCTGTCAGCAGCGGGTTGAGCACCTTGATCGGGGCTTTGAACATCTCCACAAACTCCAGCAGGCCCTGGTTGGCCAGGCACAGGCCACCGGTGTAAGAGTAGGCATCGGGGTCGCTCTGCTGGTACTCGGCCAGCTTGCGGATATCTACTTTACCTACCAGCGTCGAGATGTCCTGGTTGTTTTCGTCGCCTGGCTCTGTTTTGGAAATAGCGATCTGCTCCTGAATGGACGGGAACAGCCGGATCACCTTAAAGCGGTTCACGTCACCGTCGAACTCGCGCAGGCGCTTGGAGGCCCAGGGGCTCATGCAGCTCGGCACGTAACGGGTAGGTATACTGTACTCGCTCTCCAGCTCATCAGTGTAATCGGCAAACAGCCCCAGCGGGCTCTCGAACACAGGGCTTACCTCGTCCCCGGCCTTCAGCACATAAATGGGGTGTTGCTGCATCAGGTGCTTCAGCTTTTCGGCCAGCGAGCTTTTGCCGCCTCCCACCGGACCCATCAGGTACAGGATCTGCTTTTTCTCCTCCAGCCCCTGCGCCGAGTGGCGGAAATAGGAAACGATCTGCTCAATCGTGCTCTCCATCCCGTAGAAATCCCGGAAGGCAGGGTAGATCTTGATCTTCTTGTTGGAGAAGATGCGGCTTAACATGGGGTCCTGGCGCGTGTCCAGGATTTCAGGCTCCCCAATGGCGCTCAATATCCGCTCGGCGGGCTTGGCGTACATTGCCGGGTCCTTCTTACACTCCTCAAGATAGGCAGCTACTGTCATCTCGTTCTGGGAGGCACTGTAATTGGTTTTGATCTTTTCTAAAATGTTCATATCGGGTGTTTCTTAACATATCAGAATCATTTCCGCTGAGTTTACAGAGCAGCTCCTAAAGCGAGACTAGCGTTTGGGGTACTGCTGAGCAACCAATCTGATCATAGGTGTAGGTTTTTGTTTAAGCTGATGTCTTTAATACCATTCTGCGGCAACCCGTGCCTTTTAATACTTGCTAAGGGTGATTTTAAACCAGCTTACCTGCCTTCTGTCTTTCACAGAAACAATAGGGTTCATGATTTACGTCGGAAAGTAAGCCTGTAACAACAAGGGAGAACATACCTTTCGGGCACATGCCCTGTGTTACTAACTGCACATCAGCACCTTTTCGCCACCCCCCGGGCGCCTGAGGCAGCACCCGTTTACTACCTGCTGTAGATAAGGACAGCTACTAAAGAAACACTGCTTCCGTGCTTTAGATTCAAAAAGGTTTATATTTTATACTATTAGATTTATAAAAAGTATACTTTGTATGCAATAATTTTTTAGTGTCGCTCAAGTTTTACGGCTGAAAGAAGCGGTTAGCGCGCCCTGCAGACGAACCTGAAACAGAGCACTGCGGCGTGTATGCACGAACTAAATATTTAAGTTTCGTATATTACGCCTCGCAGCGCCACGTTTGTACCTTATACGTGGGATAGAAAGATACTGCCACACCTACACAAACAACAAACTATATGAGCCAGTTAGTAATTAGCACCCTTGATGAACTTACCAAGTATGAAGGCACCGAAATGGGTGTTTCGGAATACCACACCATCACGCAGGAGCAGATAAGTAAATTTGCCGATGCCACCCTGGACCACCAGTGGATACACCTGGACGCCGAGCGCGCCAAAACCGAGTCGCCCTTCGGAGCCACCATTGCCCACGGTTACCTCACCGTGTCGCTGCTTCCTTACCTGTGGTCGCAGATAGCCACTATCCAGAACCTGAAGATGCAGGTAAACTATGAGATAGAGAGCCTGCGCTTTAACCAGGCCGTGGTCGTGAACAGCCGTGTGCGCCTGCGTGCCAAGCTGCTGTCGGTTAAAAACCTGCGCGGCATAGCCAAGGCTAGCCTGGAGGTAACCCTGGAGATTGAGGACAGCAAAAAGCCGGCCTTCACCGGGGTGATTACGTTCCTCTACCATTTTAACGACTAAAAGCGCCCCCTGGGCTACAGCAGCACGTTTTCCATACTTAGCCTTGAGCCAACGCCAGGCTAACTGCCAACCCATCGCAAAGGAAGAGAAGTTTAACAGCTTCCTTCCTGCCCTGTGGATCTGGTACCGGAGCACAATGCGCTGCTGCAGCACCTGCGGGAGATTGAGTTAACCAGTGCTGCCCAGCTTGCCGCGACGGTAGCCGGAGCCGTGGGGCTGACCTTTAGGACATGCCGATCGAAAGTGCTATCCTCATCGGCAAGGCACCCCTCCACCTGCTTACCAGCTGCAGGGCTTTGGGGTATAATAACCTGCCTACCCCAGCCCCGCCGCATTGGGCGCTATTTGTGGAGCGGGTGTCTGCACCTGACACGTGCATTTTTGTGGGGATGAACGGGGCTTACTCACGAACGGTACCACGCCACAGAGCGATTGAGCAGTAGGGGTAGCTGCGTCAGGCTCTACAACGGGAGCCGGCAACAGAGGCGGGCTCGGCAAACTTCTGTTTTATACTTTTGTTGCTCCCGTTAGTAGAAGATAGCAAAGCATAGTACATTCGCCTTTCCATGACGCCTCCCCAAACAACGCCTACTGCTGCGCCGCAGCTTACGCGCACCACACTTTGGTTGATGACAATCGCCTCCGGCATGGTCATCGCCAACAATTACTACAACCAGCCCCTGCTGGTCAAGATCGCGGATACATTTCAGGTATCAGAGTCGAGTGCCGGCATGGTGGCCATGCTGGCGCAGGTGGGCTACGCCATAGGGCTGCTGTTCATCATCCCGCTGGGCGAAATGCTGCGCCGCAAGCGCCTGATTATGTTCGATTTTGCGCTGATCATACTTTCGCTGCTGCTGGCGGCCTTTTCCCCCAACATTTATACCTTAATGGCAGCCAGCCTGCTAATTGGGGCTACCTGCGTGGTGCCCCAGCTTTTTGTGCCCATGGCGGCACACCTGGCCAAGCCCGAGGAGCGCGGCAAGGCGGTTGGCACCGTCATGAGCGGTCTGTTGGTGGGCATATTGTTCTCGCGCACCCTCAGCGGCTTTTTGGGCGAGCACCTGGGCTGGCGCTCCGTCTTTCTGATCGCGGCCGGGCTCATGGTGCTGCTGTGGGTGGCGATATACCTCCTGCTGCCTGAGATCCACCCGCAGTTTAAGGGTAACTATAAAAGCCTGATGAAGTCACTCGTGCACCTGTTCCGCACTGAGCCGGTGCTTCGGCTGGCCTCTGCGCGCGGGGCTTTTGCCTTTGCCTGCTTTGGCGGCTTCTGGACTACGCTAGTCTTCCTGCTGGAGGGGCCGCCCTTCTTTGCCGGCAGCGATGTGGCCGGGGCCTTTGGTCTGGTGGGTGCAGGCGGCGCGATCATGGCCTCTGTGATGGGGCGGCTTAGCGACAGGTTTAACACGCGCTATATCCAGATCGCAATGCTGGTCATGGTCATCGTGTCGTATGCGGTGTTCGGGCTTTTCTCCTATAGTATACTTGGTCTTGTAGCGGGTGTCATCCTGCTGGACCTGGGTTTGCAGGGCTCCCATATCTCTAACCAAACACAGATTTTCTCCCTAAACCCGGAGGCGCGCAACCGCCTGAACACAGTATACATGTTTACCTACTTTATAGGCGGCGCTACCGGCACCATACTGGCGAGCCAGGCCTGGCAGTTGTGGCGCTGGAATGGCGTGGTGCTGGTGGGGCTGGTTTTCTCTTCGCTGGCCCTGGCGGTGCACCTGCTGTTCTCAGGCAAGGCTGCTTAGTTCGTTGTTGGTTACTAGTTGTTCGATTGCATCTCTCTCCTCAACGCTGTTACCTTTAACTTTATACCTTTCAGGCTGCCACGGAATCGCTTATTGCACGTTAAAGAAAGGCAAGGCCGCTGCAGTGAATCGCCAACATCAAACACATATACTATGGAGAACCCAAACCTGGAGAACTGGGACGAAACGCGCTACAAAGAGCTGAACACCTACTTCCGCATCAAGATAGAGCATCTGCTGCGCACCAACCCGCACCTGGTGGCACAGCAACAGGAAAGCAATACTATACACCTGCAGCAACTCGTAAATGAGCTAAGCCAGGAAGATAAAGAGCGGTGGGAAGAGTTTATGCGGCTGGACAAGCTGAAAATGGAGGCTGACATGTGGGATCACCTGCACGGCAGAGGCACCCGTTACCGCCCTGGCCTCGGCTTCACCAACCCCGACGACGACACGACCTGGTAAGCCGGTTACGCCTCAAAACTATACTTGGCATCGCTCCAAAAGGTATCCAGGGCAATAATGCGGGGCTTCAGGAAAGAAATGAGGGCCGGCCAATCATCCCTATTAAATACGCTCACCGGGGCAATCTCCTTGTAAACCCGGCTCACCACACGGCCCGAGTCGTCGGAGGTGTGCAGCTGCCACTCCCACTCCTCCCCCAGTACCTCGTGCAGCATGGTTTTATGCTCTAGCAGCTGGTCGAACAGCAGCTCCTGCATCTCGGTGTCAGGGTGGGCGAGCTCAATGGCAATGTAGCCGCGCTTATTGTCGGCATTCATCCGGAAATAAATGTCCTTCACGCCGGTTTTGTAGTTGAGCCAATTCACCTTCCACCCCTCGGCGGAAAGCTGCGGGGACATGTATTGGCCAAAGGTGGTCCAGAAATGCTGCCTTATCTGAGATGCCTGCTCACGGGTATACATGCTGCAAAAGTAGCTATTTTCAGGATCGGAAGCTATCGGTCGGCTTGATGAAGGCAGGCAGGAGGATAAGCCTGCAGGGCGTTTGATCAGGATAAGGCGTGGGGCCTCTACCCATGCGATCGGGGAAGTTATAGCCTCACCATCAACTGTTTGTCTGTACATTGGAGCCATAGGGAGCCTCACCCAATCCTAAGTGAAGACTCTCAGGAGCAAATCCTGACAAATGATACAGGTAAAATGAAACATTTTAAGCTAAAATCACTTTAAGGAGTGGGGCACTTTCAGGTGGCTGTGAGTACATTGTTTAATTAAGATATTATGCAAGCAGCGCGTTTCATTTTATAACAATTTTACCTAATTTCGCTTCATTAAGAGACACAACTACGCAAACAAAAGCTAATACACATGTCAGAATTTGCTGAAATAATTTTAGATGGTAAATCATACCAAATGCCTGTTGTAGAGGGTACAGAGAATGAAAAAGCTGTTGACATTTCTTCTCTGCGCGCTCAGTCGGGCTATATTACCCTGGATTCAGGTTATAAAAACACAGGCGCCACCACCAGCGCCATCACGTTCCTGGACGGTGAGCAAGGCATCCTGCACTACAGAGGCTATCCGATAGAGCAACTAGCTGAGAAATCGAACTTTATCGAGGTGGCTTACCTGCTGATCTACGGTTCGCTCCCGACAGAGCAGGAACTCAGCGATTTCAGCAACAAGATTCGGCTGCACACGCTGGTGAACGAGGATATGCGCAAGATTCTGGACGGCTTCCCGTCTGCGGCACACCCAATGGGCATTCTTTCTGCCCTGATCAGCTCGCTCACGGCCTTTTACCCAGAGTCACTTAACCCAAACCAGACTAAAGAGGAGCTGGACCTTTCTATCGTCCGCCTGATGGCTAAGATGCCAACCATTGCAGCCTGGTCTTACAAGAACTCAATCGGGCATCCGGTAAACTACCCTAAAAACAAGCTGGATTACTGCTCTAACTTCCTGCACATGATGTTCGCTTATCCGACCGAGGATTACGAGATCAACCCGGTGGTAGTGGACGCGTTGAACAAGCTGCTGATCCTGCACGCCGACCACGAGCAGAACTGCTCTACCTCTACGGTGCGTCTGGTAGGCTCAGCTAACGCCAGCCTGTACTCTTCTGTTTCTGCCGGTATCAGCGCCCTGTGGGGCCCGCTGCACGGTGGTGCCAACCAGGCGGTAATCGAGATGCTGGAGCAGATAAAAGCTGACGGTGGCGACTCTAAGAAATTTATCGCGAAAGCAAAAGACAAGGACGATCCGTTCCGCCTGATGGGCTTCGGCCACCGCGTGTACAAGAACTTCGACCCACGCGCCAGAATCATCAAGAAAGCAGCCGACGAGGTGCTGACCGCTCTGGGCATCAACGACCCGATCCTGGACATCGCCAAGGAGCTGGAAGAGGCTGCCCTGAACGACCCGTACTTCGTGGACCGCAAGCTGTACCCGAACGTGGACTTCTACTCCGGCATCATCTACCGCGCTATCGGCATCCCAACCGATATGTTTACGGTGATGTTCGCCCTGGGCCGTCTGCCAGGTTGGATCGCACAGTGGAAAGAGATGCGTGAGAACAAGGAGCCTATCGGCCGTCCGCGCCAGATCTACACCGGCGAAACCAAGCGTGACTACGTTCCGGTGGAGAAGCGTTAATCTGCTAAAAATATAAACACAGGAAAGGCTGGCCCATGGGCTGGCCTTTTTCTTTTGCCCCCTGCCCCTCCCGCACAATGACCTGGGTCATTTTATACTTCCTACTGCCGGCCTACCTTGCGCGTATAATCACTTATACTTCAATTCTTACGCTTTATACTTGATGACGAAGATCAGGCTCACCAGGCTTTTCACCTTTGAGACGGCGCATGCCCTGCTCAACTACGACGGCCCCTGCCGCCGCATCCACGGCCACTCCTACAAACTGGAGGTAACGGTTACAGGCACACCACTAGTGGAGGAAGAGCACCCGAAAAATGGCATGGTGATGGATTTCGGCGACCTGAAGCAGTTAGTGCAGGAGCATATCGTGCAGCCCTTCGACCACGCGCTGGTGCTGCCGCAAGGCTTCCCGAATGACCTGCTGGAACTGCTGCGCAAGTATGAGCACAAACTATTGCTTACCCCCTACCAGCCCACCTGCGAAAACATGCTCATCGATTTTCAGCACCGGCTGCAGAAGCACCTGCCGGACTATGTGAACCTGCACCACCTCAAGCTCTGGGAAACGCAGAACTCCTTTGCCGAGTGGTATGCGGAGGATAACCGGTAAAAACGCAGGATTTATACGTTGGCAGCGGCCTTTATACTTTGCAAAGTGTAAGGGCCGCTGTTTTTGTTTGCCGCTGTACTCTCAGCTTCTGCTATTAAGTATGCTTTGGCTTCGGTAACAGCTCCTGTAAGAGCTATATATTTAAGTCAAAATGTATACCTTTAGGCCCTGTTACTGAACACTCTATACTTACTTCATCCACCGTTCACTTTTAGCCTATGAGAACAGCTTTACTCCTGATTGCCTTTCTGTTTCTTTTCCATTACAGCAGCCACTCCCAGGATGCTTTGAAGACAACTTCCATTATTGGCCACATGCTAAGTACACCAGTGGGCGTAACGGTGGACGAGACAGGGAAAATTTATGTGGCCAACAGCTATCAGGTAAGGGTGCTAAACGCAGACGGTAGCTTTTACAAAGATATCCTCACAGCCAATATTCCGTTCTGGGGGCGTGCACGCGCAGTGGCGACAGACGCTGCCGGGAATCTGTACGTTTGGGATGCCTACACCTTCTACCTGTACAAGTATGACCGCGAGGGCAACCTGCTACACAAATTCCAAAACCACTTAGCTGGCTCCTTTACCTCATCCTATGTGGAGGGTATCGCCGTGGCCCTGGACGGTAGTATCTACATCACGGACGTTACCAAGCATGTCGTTCGGAAGTTTAGCAACAATGGCGAGTTTCTGCTTGAGATTAACTCCCTGAACACACCGACAGATGTGGCCGTTGGCCCGGATGGGAGTGTATATGTGGCAGACACAGGCAACAAACGTATTGCAAAATTCAATGCGGCGGGGCAACTGCTTACCGCCTACTCAACTCCAGGAAGCGGGGCCCCAGCCTTCGGACGCCCCACGGGTGTGGAGGTGAGCAGCAACGGGATCGTACACGTTGCGGACGCCTCCAACGCCACTGTCTATACTTTCAACCAAGACGGTGAGTACCGGCTAAACCTAAACTTGCCGGGAGTCCGATCCGACGAAAACCTAGGCATCGGGCTTGACAAGGATGGGAACATGTATGTTACCGCAAGCGGCAGGCTAACGGGAAGCCCGCAGCACGGGAAGGTGTTTAAACTACTGCCTACAGGAGAGCGTGAGGCCATCTTTGGGGAGCCTGGCCCTACACAAACTGGCTTACGCACGGCTGCCATGGAAACAGACAGCCTAGGCCATTACCTGTATATTGGTAACAATGCCTCCCGAAAAATCGAGAAGTATAACCGACAAGGCATAAAGTTAACGGACATTGGCAACGGAAGTCCTCAGGCTGAGTTCGGTATAATACAGGATATAGTAACCGCCAGTGATGGGGCGTTGTATGTTCTAGACAGTGCGACCGTAAAGAGGTTCAGCGCCTACGGGAGCTTTGTCACTAACTTTGAACCCATTCCGGCTAACGTGGCCGGGAAAAGGCCCAGGCTAACCGCAGGGCTTGATCATTTCCTGTATGTTTTGGTAGACGGGAAGGTTGCCAAGTATAACCGAGCCGGTAAGCTTCTGTCAGTTACTACTTTGGCGGGAGTAAACACATCGTACCCCAACCCTATTTATCAGGACATAGCGGTAGATGCCACTGGTAATCTTTACATTATCATTCTCCTCCATAGCCAAGGCTCCCCTTTAGACGCGGTGTATGAGGTAAACAAGTATGATCCCGATGGGCTGTTACTTCTACAGTACAAGACAAGGGGAAGATATATTTTGGAAATCAATATTCCCAAAAGTATAGAAGTTGACAAAGCAGGTAATGTGTATGTGGCCGGAAACTCAGTGGAGGTTTTTGACACGGAGGGGCAGCTAAAGGGGTATTTACCGGTTTCTGCAAACCTAATCTCAGTGAACGCTGCCGGTAGCACTGTGTTGGCCGGGGCGCTTAACGATAGCCAAGTACTGATCCTAAAGAATAATCCTGATCCGGCGGAGAGCTTCATCGCAGGCACTATTTTTCATGATGCCAACTCAAACAACGTACAGGATGCAGAAGAGGCCGGCATAAAAGGGATACCTGTGCGAGTGGAGCCCGGTTCTGTCTTCGGTTTCTCGGATGCAAGTGGGAAGTATAGCGTGCCGGTAGAGCATGCGGGTACTTATAAGGTGACACAGGTGCTGCCAACCCTCGATGCACGTTCGTCTATCACGCAGTTGTCGCCGGAGGGTGACTTGCCACATACAGCTACCATCACAGCAAAAGGAAGTACGGTAGCAGGCATGGATTTCGCCAATCGGGTCACCCTCTCCCCCCACCTCTCCGTCAGCGTCTCCTCCACCCGCCGCCGGCGCTGCTTCGAAAGCACCACCACCGTCCGCTATGTAAACTCCGGTTTTGCCACGGCACCCGATGCCAGGGTGTATGTGCAGCTGCCGGCCGAGGTGGAGCTGCTTTCAGCAGACAATCCTTACACCCGCCAGCCCGACGGCACCTATGTTTTCGCCGTGGGCGATCTAACAGCCGGCCAGCAGGGCAAGGTCACCATACAGGACATGGTGACCTGCGGCGACGAGAGCGTGCGCGGTCGTACCGTCTGCACCCGCGCCTGGGTCACGCCTTCCAACAACGCAACGACCAAACCCACACCCACCGTCACCATCGCCGGCCGCTGCGACGCCGAAACGGGCAGGATCCGTTTCGTGCTCAAAAACTCTGGCACTGCCGACATGGAGCAGCACGAGCTGTTACGCAAGTACAGGGACGGCAGGCTTGCCTCTTCAGAGCAGTTCAAACTGGCCGCCGGAGACAGCATGGTGTTCTGGGTGCCATCCATGGGCAGTACCTGGCGCCTGGAGGCGGACCAGCCGGAGGGCAACGGCGACAACACAACAGCCAGCGTGACCCTAGAAGCCTGTACCGCCGCCAACGCAAGCACAACCGTGACCTCCGGCCTGGTCAACCTGCTGCCCACAGATGACGAGGAGGCCGAAGTGTCGGAGGAGTGTGTGCCCATCACCGACTCCTATGACCCGAACGACAAGCTGGTGACGCCGGTGGGCAGGACAGCAGAGAACTACACCCCCACCAACACCGCGCTCAAGTATAAGATCCGCTTTCAGAACACGGGCACCGACGTGGCCTACCGCGTGGTGGTGGTCGACACGCTCTCCGAGCACCTGGACCTGAGCACGCTACAAATGGGGGCCGCCTCGCATGCCCACCGCCTGGAGGTGAGCGGCAAAGGCCGGCCCGTGCTCACCTGGACCTTCGACAACATCATGCTGCCCGACAGCAACGCCAACGAGCCGGGCAGCCACGGCTACATCCAGTTCAGCATCAAGCCAAAGGCAGGCCTGCCGGAGAAGACGGCCGTGGAGAACTTGGCCGACATTTTCTTCGATTACAACTCCCCTGTGCGCACCAACACAACCCTGAACCGCATCTACGACATGCCTTCGGTGGTGGACGAGGAAGTGCGGGTGCACCTGGAGGAGGTGCTGGCCACACCGGCCATTGCGGCTTTTGCGCCTGCGGCGGGTAAGTACGGCACGCAGGTTCTGATCTCTGGCAAGCGCTTTGCCCCCGAGGCCACGGCCAACAGAGTCTACCTCAACGGGAAGGCCGCCACCGTGGTCGGCGCCACCGACTCGGAGCTGCGGGTGCTGGTGCCGGAAGGCGCGTCCACGGGTCCCCTGAAGGTGGTGACGCCAGACGGTGGCGTGAGCGCAACGGAGGTGTTTGAGGTGTACCAGCCGCCGGTGCTGAGTTCCTTCAGCCCATCGGAAGGCCTGGTAGGCAACGTGGTGAACCTGCAGGGGCAGCACCTGCAGCTGATCGAGGCGGTCAAGCTGGGCAACCTCAACTGCGAGATCGTTTATCAAAACAGCAACCAAGTATCGGTGAAGGTGCCCGCCGGAGCTGTGACAGGCACTTTCACCATCCTTACCAAAGGGGGCGAGGTGGAGAGCGCCTCCCCCTACTCGGTTTGGTACAGGCCAACCATCAGCAGCCTGAGCCAGGGGAGCGGCATTGTGGGGGATGTCTTCACCATCACAGGCGAGAATTTCACGGCGGATAAGGCCCGGCTCAATGTGCTTTTCGGATTGGTGCAGGCCCCGGTGCTGGAGGCGGGCCCGCAGCGCCTGGTGGTGCGGGTGCCGGAGCAGGCAGAGTCCAACGTGCTTGTGGTGGAGACGCCGGGCGGCGCAGCCTTCGCTCGGTTCGAGGTGATCCCGGGGCCCAGGTTCACGGCCATGCAGCCGGCGCAGGGAAGCGTGGGCACGGTGGTGGAGGTCAGCGGCCAGCACTTCGGCGTCATGGGGCTGCAGGACAAGATCACCTTTAACGGGCGGGAAGCCATCGTGCTGGAAACCTCCGGTGACAAGTATAAGGTAAGGGTGCCGCGCGGGGCCACCACTGGCAAAGTAGAAATCACGGGGTACGGCGGCAAAGCCTACAGCACCGCTGATTTTGTGGTGGAAGGCCTCCCAATGGCCGAGGCTATCGTCATCTCACCCAACCCCAGCGATGGCAGATTTTACCTGGACCTGCACCGCGCCGACTTTGAGGTGCAACTGCTGCAGGTATTCAGCAGTCTGGGCCAAATGGTGCTGGAGCAACGCATAGCAGCCCCACGACCGGAAGCGCTGCAGGTACAACTGCCCCAAACTCAGGCCGGCATTTACCTGCTGCGCCTGCACACAGACCGCGGCCTGCTTACCTATAAACTGTACGTGCGCTAGCAGGTACAGCAAGTATAACACTAGTGTATCAAGTATAAAGCAGAAGGGCCGGCGTTATTGCCGGCCCTTCTGCTTTATACTTGTGAGCTGCCGCCTATCTCTGCAGCTGGCCTTGTTCCTTCCAGCGCATGCGGTAAGCATTCATGGCTGTTTCTCCTAATTTGGTGATGAGACGATAATTGACCACCGCCCCGATGGGCGCACCGATCACCGGTATCAACTGCGCCATTTTTGCCAGGTCGATGTAGTCGCGGTACTCCTGCTGCAGACTGCGCCAGTCAAAGGCATTGATGTCTTCCGGCAGCAGCTCCTTCTGCGTTTCCCAGTCGGCCAGGTTCGTGTATACTTTGCGGCGGTGCTGCTGCGAGCTAAAGGCCAGTTCAAAAACGTGCAACAGGTACACCCGTTCGCGGTAGTCTTTCACATCATATCCATAAAGCGCAGCAACGTCATAAAGCAGCTTCAGTTTCAGGGTGAGCAGCAGCGGGAAGTCCACCAGGCCTAGCAAAAAGCCGCCTGCACCTGTTACGCCTCCCTCTGCCGCAGCGGCCTGCTGGTAGTACTTTATCTGCCCGCGCACCTGCGCCTCCCGTACCTCGAGCGGCACCTGCTCCAGCGGCTTCTGCGAAACGTATCCTGCCCCAAAAAGCACGCCCCGGATCATCTGCTTCATGGCCGCGGTAACGGCCTGGTGCACTTTCTCAGGAATAAAGCTGTTGAGCTTTACCTGCGCCCTATGGGAGAGCGCGTTGAACAGCGATGGGTCGCGCAGCATTTCGTGCTGCCACCGCCGCAATTCGTACAGGGCCTGTGCTTCGTAGGGAGACATCTGGAGTTAGAAAGTTAGAGAGTTAGAGGGTTTGGTGGTGCTGTACTTTAGCTTTCAAACTATAAAAGCTGGCTAGGGCCAGCTTTTATACTTACTTCATCTCTTTCTCAGCGGGCTGTTGAGCAGGCAACTGTTGCTGCTGTTCCGTTGGCTGCTGCTCGCTGGCCTCCTCGGCGGCTTTACGCTGCTCCTTCTCCCTTTTCCTGAAGAAGCCTCGCAGCAGGAAGTTGCTTTGCAGCGCCTCCATGTTCTCGTCGAACTTCTGCGAGCTGGTTTCCAGGTTCTCCATGGTGTTCTGCAGCTGGCGGGCAAAGTTCGGGTCGTTCAGCAGCACCCCCACCGCGTTATTATCGTTGTTAAACTTGCTGCTGGCCTGCTCCAGGTTCTGCGCCATTTGCGTGGCCGACTGCGTGGCCTTCTCCAACTCCGCCATCGACTGCTCCAGGCTGTTGAAGACAGTTGTATCCGTCAGCAGCTCGTTTGCCAGGCTGCCTTGGGTGTTTAATTTGCTGGTGAAACGGCTCAGGTCGCGGGAGGCGCGCACAGCGTTGCGGGAGGTGTTCTCCAGGCTGGCCACCATACTTTTGAAATCCTGTGCCAGCGTTGAGTCCGTCAGGAGGGTACCCACGGTTCCCTTACCTTGCACCAACCGCTCACTAATCTCGCTGAAGTTGCCGGTAATGGTAGCCAGGTTCCGGTTGTTTTCCTGCAGCGTCTTCATAATGTCATCGGTGTTCAGGTTCGCCTCGGAGGCCAACAACGCGCCATCCTGCACAGGCGGCGCGGATGGGGTGCCGCCAAAAATCTCGATAATGCGGTTGCCGATAAGGCTCTCGGAGCTGATGCGTGCCTTGGAGTTCTGGCGGATGTACTTCTGCGCCTCCTGCTCAATGCTCATGACCACCTGCACCTGCGACTCACCATAAAAGTTTATCCCTTTTACTGTACCTACCTTCACGCCGGAAAACCACACGTTGTTTCCCACCTTCAGTCCTTCCACATCATCAAACACAGTACTTACTGTAATACTCTCGATAAAGCGCTTTTGCTGTCCTCCCAGCGTCAGTATACCTATCACAAAGATCACGATGGCGATCAGGACAAAGATGCCGACCATGATGGAACGCTTATTTTCTGCCATTTTTATACTTTATTTAACAAAGTTATAGTCATAAAACATCTTCACCCGCTCATCATCCGAGTCAAACACTTCCTCAAAAGTGCCTTCCCGCTGAAACTGCCCGTCGAGCAGCATCACCACGCGGTCGCCCACGGCACGGGCGCAGGTAAGGTCGTGGGTGATGATGATGGCGGATGTGTTAAACCTTTCCTGCACCTCATTGATCAGGGCGTTGATCTCGATGCAGGTGATCGGGTCGAGGCCAGCCGTGGGCTCGTCATAGAGCATGATCTCCGGCTTAAGAATAAGCGTGCGGGCAATACCAATGCGCTTGCGCTGCCCTCCGGAAAGCTCTGATGGCATTTGGTTGATCGTCTGCATCAGCCCCACAGCGTCCAGCACAAAATGGATCAGCTCGTCGCGCTCAGCCCGGGTCATGTGCTTTTCGTGCCGGATCAGCGGGAACTCTAGGTTCTCATACACGGTCATGCTGTCATACAAGGCACTGTTCTGGAAGGAGAAGCCTACTTTCAGGCGCAGCTGGTCCAGGTCTTTTGCTTTTAGCTTGTCCACCTCCTCGCCAAGTACCCTCACCAGGCCCTCGTCGGGGCTCAGCAAGCCAGAGATGATCTTAATAAGCACTGATTTACCCGTGCCCGAGCGTCCCAGCACCACCAGGTTCTCGCCCTGGTAGAGGTCCAGGTCCACGCCTTTCAGCACCTCAAAATCATCAAAGGCCTTTTTCAGCCCCCTGATCTCAATTACCTTGCTATCGTAATTTATGTTTGGATTGATCTTCTTCATACACTCTGTTTACATCGCCCTGAACAGGTTGATCACCTGCAAGGCCAACAGTTCCTCAATAAACACCAGGAACATAGCTGTTACCACCGACGAGTTGGCTGCCTTGCCCACCCCTTCTGTTCCTTTAGAGGAGTAGTAGCCCTTGTAGCAGCCCACCATGCCTATCGTAAACCCAAAAATGAAGGTCTTGATGATGGACGAGAACACATCGAGGAAAGTGATGGCCTCAAACACCTGCGTAATATAGGTGGTGAAGCTTGTCAGCTCGTTCTGGTTCACGTTTAGGTAGGCTCCCATCAGCGCCACGAAAATCGTGTACAGGGCTAGGGCCGGCACCATAAAAGTGGTGGCCAGCACCCGTGTCACCACCAGAAAGTTAAACGGATTAGTGGCCGATACCTCCATAGCATCGATCTGCTCGGTTACCCGCATCGACCCCAGTTCGGCGCCAATGTTGGAACCCACACGACCGGCCGCAATGATAGCCGTTACCAGCGGCGCCAGCGCCCGCACAATAGCGATAGACACCAGCGAGGGCAGCCACGAAGTGGCGCCAAACTCCGCCAGCGAGGGCCTGGACTGGTTAGTGAACACGATACCGATGATAAAGCCCGTGAGCGAGATGAGCGGCAGCGACCTGACACCGACCTCGTAACACTGCCTTATCACCTCCCTAAACTCGTAAGGCGGCACAAACACCTCCTTAAAAAAGCGGACATGGAAAGCATACACCTTGTACAGCTCCAGAAAGATGCGGTCTATCCTGCGCGATACAAAATACTGTCGCTTTCTTTCCGTGTCAGCCTTGTTATCCTTTAACTCCATTAAAAGTTCTTATACAGATTTTCCCGTGGACTAACCACGTGTACGTAACGAATAGCTAAATTAAGTATTTTTAATATAGGCAAAGGTTAATTATTTTCTTTGCATTGTAGCTATACCTATACGCCTTTTGCACCAAACTGTGTTTAGCCATTGCTTGTTTATTATTTGTTGCAGGGGCATGCGCAGCAAGAGGAGGGGCAAAGTAACGTGCCACATGCAGGCGCCATCCTTACGCAGCCGGCATGCCACCTTAGCCGTACACGGGTGTATGTTTTACAAAAATTTAAGACGAGACAAATGAAAGTACTGTATAAAGCGCTAGCCATGGGTGCGCTGGCAGGCATGCGCAGCTTATCCGCCCCAGCCCTGTTGAGCCACGTCCTGCTGGACCAAAAAAACGGGGCATTGGCCAACACCCCGCTCAGGTTCCTGCAAAACAAGTACGTAGCCAACACGCTTGCCGGGCTCGCCGCCACCGAGCTGCTGGGCGATAAACTTCCCGCCGCGCCGGACCGCACGGTGGTGTCGTCGCTGCTGATGCGGGCAGCCTCCGGAGCGGTGGTGGGCGCTGCTGTATATGGCAGCAGGCACAGGAGCCTTGCTGAAGGAGCCGCCCTAGGTGCAGCGGCGGCTGTAGCGGCTACCTATGCCAGTTTCTACCTCCGTAAAACGCTCTGTGAAAAAACCAGCCTGGCTGATCCGGTGATCGGCGCCCTGGAGGATGCCCTGGTTTTAACCGGCGGCCTGCAGGCGGCAAAGGCGTAATTAGATTATATTTATACTTACATTGCTGCTTCTGCACAGAGAAGTATAGCAAACAAGTTACCCGGCACGTTATACTTCGCGTAAAAGTGCTGCAGCCACCTTGACAAGGGGCCGCGAAATAGCTATACTTAAGCAGACATTTAAAATAAAACTATGCCCAAAATATTGATCATAGACGACGAAAGGGCCATCCGAAGCACCCTTAAGGAGATCCTGGAGTTCGAGAACTATAACGTGGACGAGGCGGAGGACGGCGAGAAAGGCCTGCAGCTGCTCAGCAAATCCAAGTATGATGTGGTGCTCTGCGATATTAAAATGCCCGGTATGGATGGCATTGAGGTGCTGGAGAAAGCCATGGAGCAAACACCTGACACGCCCTTTATCATGATATCCGCCCACGGTACCATAGACACGGCCGTGGATGCCACCAAAAAGGGCGCTTACGACTTTCTGCAAAAACCACCAGACCTAAACCGCCTGCTGGTGACGGTACGTAACGCCCTGGACAAATCAAACCTGGTGACGGAAACCAAGATCCTGAAGAAGAAGATATCCAAGACTTACGAGATGGTAGGTGCCTCCCCTGCCCTTGGCCGCGTGAAGCAGGCTATTGAGAAAGTAGCTCCTACCGATGCACGCGTGCTGATCACGGGTCCGAACGGATCGGGCAAGGAACTGGTGGCCCGCGCTATCCACGAGCACAGCAACCGCGCCCAAGGGCCGTTGATTGAGGTAAACTGCGCCGCTATCCCAAGCGAGCTTATCGAGAGCGAGCTTTTTGGGCATGAGAAGGGCTCTTTTACCTCTGCTGTGAAACAGCGCATCGGCAAGTTTGAGCAGGCCAACGGCGGCACTTTGTTCCTGGATGAGGTGGGCGACATGAGTCTCTCGGCACAGGCCAAAGTGCTGCGCGCACTGCAGGAGCACAAAATCACGCGTGTGGGCGGCGACAAGGATATTCAGGTGGACGTGCGGGTAGTGGCTGCCACCAACAAAAACCTGCTGGAGGAGATTGAAGCCAGAAACTTCCGCGAAGACCTGTACCACCGTCTGGGCGTGATTCTGATACATGTGCCGCCGCTGAACGAACGCCGCGAAGATATCCCGGACCTGGTGCAGAAGTTTCTCAACGACATTGCTAACGACTACGGCAACAAGCCTAAAACCATTACGCAGGAGGCGCTGGAGTACCTGCAAGGCCTGGACTGGCGCGGCAACGTGCGTGAGCTGCGCAACGTCGTGGAGCGCCTCGTGATCATGAGTGGCTCAGAAATTACGGCCGAAGACGCCAAAGCCTACGCCAGACCGGTAGTTGCTTAAGCTAAAATGAAATTGAAAGTTAACAGAACAGGCCCCGGCAAAAGCTTTTGCCGGGGCCTGTTGCATACTTGCCCACTAATTGGCTGTAATACCATGTAATTGAAAATAATCCTTCCTTGAACTTAATGCACAAGTATGAATGCACCTCAGAGCTACGCTCAATAGCTCCTAGATCGCGTGCTGGCTAGTTCAGAGGAGGGTATACTGCAACACCGGGTCCAACCACCCCTGCCCCTCCTTGTCTAAGGAGGGGAACTCAGTAGCTGCCTTGGGTCATGCATCAGTTTCATGGCTGTTGGAGTAACATCAGCAAAAATATAAACCCACCCCCAGCCCCTCCCAGGAGGGGAATACACCTCTCCCCAGCCCTCTCCTAAAAACAGGAGAGGGAGCTTGGTTCAAGCTCCGTCAGCGCTGGCTATCGAATCTGATCCCAGTCTTTGGGTTGAGCGCCTTCTAGATTTCCGGTGCCCGTAAGGGCATTGCGACAGCAAAGGAAATGTAGATAGCGCGATGCCCGAAGACGAGCCCTCTCGGGCTGGAGAGCAGAAAATAGGAGATGCAACTGTAGGCTTGTAAGACTGGATGAACAGTAGCTAGTAAGGACAGCCTGGTTCAAGCTACAGGAAGCAGTAGCGATAGGGAAAGTACGAGCTAGCGGGAAGTATAACTTAGTTCAGGCAGCAGGAGCAGCGGCTAGACACAGGCACAAGCGGACGCTTGCGCCTGAGAAGTATAAAGTATAGCCCAAGTATAAAGTATGGCTTTGCAAGGCAGTCGAGTCATAGACGCAACATCATCACATAATACAGATCTAAAGCATCAAATCATTACACTACTTCCGCTTAAGCATACAACAGTGTTTATACTTTTTGCCGCTGCCGCAGGGGCAGGGCTCGTTGCGGCCGAGGCGCTTGCCGTACGGGTTTAACAGCTCTCTGAAGTTTAGCCGGAAGCGGCGTTTGGGGTTCTGATCGAAAACTTCTGTGAGCAGTTCGTAAAGCTTCGGGTGCTTTTCAGCCAATTGCTCCGGCTTCTCAAAAAAGTACTCGGTAACCACGGCAAAAAACTCAGCCTCGCTGGTAGCACCATAACTGTCTATGTCAGACTTGCCTTGCTGGATCTTCCGTATTTTACGGTACATCAGCTCCTGCCATGGCTGCACGAGCTCTTCAGGCAAATAGGCGGCTGGCGTGCCATCTATCTCCCCGTCTGCCTGATCCAGCATATGGGCAAACTCATGGATGCCCACGTTTTTGCGGTCGGCCATATCGTTAAAGCCTTGCTCCAGGGCAGGTTTGGAGAGGGTAACGTAGTGGTCGTTCTGAAACGGGTTCACGCGTCCGAGCACCTCGCTCACCGCCTCGCTTTTCTCGTCTTTGTACTTTTTTATACTTCCCGGGAACACCAACACCTCGCCCAAGTGGCGATACTCCCAATCGCGAAAGCCGAAGATAGGAATAATGGCGCTGGAAGCGACCAACACCTTGGTTAAGTCGTCTATCACTACATCTATGCCTGTGATGCGCTTTTCAGACAAAAACAGCTGCAGCATTTTCTCAAACCGCTGCCTCTCCTCCTCGGACTTTAAGGTATGGTAAAAGCCCACGCGGTCCTGCAGGATCTTGCGCCACTCCGCCGGAAACTCCGATGCCAACACCTGCCTGCGGCGGCGCTTGTGCCGGGTGGCCCAGCGGTAAAAAACAAAGCCGATAACGGCTACAAAAAGTATAAAGGCAAGGTATCCCATGGGCAGTTTAAACGGTGTTCTATACTTTTAGATGCTATCCCACCAGCAAATTGCAGCCCCGGATATCTGAGTTATCGAAGCGCCCCAGTACTTCAAAGCTGCCGTTGGGGTGCAGGCGGCCAATGTCTTTTGTCTCGATAAAAGCGCAGGAGTCTATATTAGCCAGATCAACTACGTTGATGCCGCCACTGCGCACGCTACCGCTCATGTCGAAGGGGTCGTTCACATCGCGCAGCAGAAGACGCATGGTATAGCCGGGCCAGAAAATGCCTTCGCCTTTGGAGTAGCCCTGCGAGAGCAGCTCCGTCATGCCGTACTCGGAGTGGATGGCTGCCACATTAAACCCTTGTATGAGCTGGGCATGCAGCTCCTCGCGGATCATCTCACGGCGGCGCCCTTTCATACCACCGGTTTCCATGACGGTGACGCCTGTGAAGTCCTCCTGCCCCTGCAGTTCCTTGGCTAGGTCCAGCAGGGCGTAGGAAACGCCTATCAGCAGCACTTTCTTGCCGCGCCCTCTGGCCTGCCGCAGCGCCTCCAGCAACTGGCTATGGTTCCGCAGGTAAAACCCCTCCTCCTGCTGCCCTGTGCGTCTTATAAAATGGTCGACCATGGCTACCAGCGAGGAGCCGCCCTGCTCCAGGTAAGACGGCAGCAGCGCCAGCACCACATATTCCTGAAGCGGCCCGTAGAAGCTCTCGAAGATACGCTCCGACACCTGATGGTACAGGTTAAGGCTGGAAACCAGGTGGCGGCTACGGGCTTGTTTGGTCGTGCCGCTGCTGTAGAAAGTTGTCTCGGGCTTAAACACACCTGTCACCACTTTCTGTTCTTTAAAGAACTCTATTGGCAGAAAAGGAATCTGCTCCAGCGCTTGCACCTCCTCCGGTTTTACGTGCAGGTTCTGCACGTATTCGTGGTAGATGGGGTTGTGCTGCGCCTGGAAACGGAACAGCGCCAAAGCCGTAGAAAGAAAGTCAAAAGGTTCCTGCTGACACAGAATGCTGGCGTGCTGGGTTTTAAATTCCATTGAATACAACAATTGCTATATTTCCTGCGTTTGATTTAGTAAATTTAGCTTCATTTTCTGATACTCCACATGAAATACATGCTAAAGTATAGCCCCCTGCTGCTGGTGCTGGCGCTTGCCCTGGGCGGTTGCCGCGAAGAGCCAAACTACAGCGATATACCTGCCATTACGTTTGACAGGGTGGAACAGTATACTTATACCAAGAATCGGGTTGTTTTCGACTCGCTGGTAATTGCGGTGGACTATCAGGACGGCGACGGCGACCTGGGCCTGAGCCGTGGTGAAAACGGTTCGCAGAGCGGACCCGACTTCGAACCGCCCTTTAACTCCGGTTCCCAGTACTATGATAACTTTATCGTGAACATGCAGGTGAAGCGCGGCAACACCTATCAGCCTACCTTTGTAAATTTCAACGGCCGCTTCCCGCGGCTCTCCAGCGATGGCAAAGCAGAAGCCCTGGAGGGCGAAATCCGCTATACCATTACCAGCTTCACCTCCGAAAGCTACCCTACCCGCGACACTGTTCGCTTCGAAGTCTACATCTACGACCGCGCCCTGCACCAAAGCAACGTGGTGTACACAGACGATGTGGTGCTGTTCCAGGGACAGTAAGATCCTTCACGCTTCTTTGCACATAGTGCCAATAACCGTATGCTCACGCTTTCGAGGTAGTTGTGCCTAATTCAACACATAGAAATGAAAAGCTTAATCTTACTATTGCTAATCATACATACTTCTTTTGTATTTGCACAGACAAAGGCAGATACAATTGACGTGGAAAAGAAGTATAGCTATGTTGAAGTGTGGGGGTTAAAGGAACAGTCAAGGAAAAATTTTCTAACAGAGATCACAAGTTACCCAGAGGGCATTTGTCAACAATCCCTTACAAAGATGGGTTATCCAGATGGCAACAAGATACCTCTTAGGGGTAAAGTTTTAATTACCCTCCGCCATAATCCTGATTTTAGGACAACAGCTGTATATAAGGGGTTAGAGAAAAAAAAGGTAACTATAGATAAAAGCAAGTGGAGTACCCTCCTTCTTTCTGACCTAGGGTTTTACGAAAAGCAACAGCTGCCATTCTTCCTTAAAGCATTTGCAGAAAATAACACACCCCAAGTCGACAGTATATTTGATAGTTTAGAGACTGAATTTAAGGACTATGGCATTCAGCTTGATAAGCAAAAAATATTTCAAGCTTACGATGTATATAAGAAAAGTTCAGAGCAATTAACGAAGCAAGATGTGCTCGCTGTACTTTATTTTTCCAATAATGATTCATTAATGCAGGCAGCCAACTTTATTGCCAGCCATTACATCAAAACAAGCAAAGACTTTTTAGATTTCCTGCCCTTGCTGTTAAGGCATGACAGTAATATCCAAATTGCGCTAAACCAGTACTTGAGCAATCCAGATGGAAATGTAAAATGGGAAAAGCAGATGGATTTGCTGCCGAAACTGGTTAACAATCCAAACCCGTTCAAAGCTGTTCTGACTCTGAAAATTCTTGATAAAACAGGTTTCAACAAATCGGTCATGAAAAGATTGCGCGGTAATGACTTACTTACTCTTAAAGAAATTCTAAGCTCTGGCGCACTTCCTAACGAAAAAGACTTTGTAGTAAATTTCCTAAATAAATACTCTACCGAGCCTATTGAAAATAATGCAGCGGCTTGGGTGCAGAAACTATAAGAAGAACAAGGTATAACAAGACCTAAAAATTATAGCTGCCTGAAGGACAGCTACACTTTTTAGCAGAACCGTAAGGATGCAATACTTCCATATGAGACTTCAAAGGAGAATGTGCTCTACTAAAAATATGAAGCACTTATTTGTACTTTTAGTTGTCTCTTTTGCAGCTATCTCCTGTAAATCGACGAAGAACCAACACTCAAAGGAGTTTGTGCGAGCTCAACAAGAGTTGACAGAGAAACTGACCCAAATAAGTAAAACAGCAACTTTCAATGGCTTTGGGGTAGCTTTAGTCAACGACAAAGAGGTATTGTACCAAAACGGATTTGGGGTCTCTAACATTAAGACAAGCGCCCGGTATACGGAAAACACGGTTCAGAACATTGCCTCAGTCTCTAAGACAATCATTGGTCTTGCCATTCTTAAAGCACAGGAATTAGGCAAACTAAACTTAGATGATCCGGTCACTAAATATTTACCCTTCCACGTGTTCAACCCAGAGTTCCCCGAGGTTCCCATTACTATCCGGCATCTGGTAACGCACACGTCTTCTATAGTAGACACAGAAGCGTACCTTACCAGAAATGTGATTCTAAGAGACACAAACAATCTGGTTCATAATCTTCACATAGACATTTCACCAACTAGGTTTAACCCTCCATCAACTAAAATAACCTTAGAAGAATTTTTAAAGAACCTGCTTGATACCGGTGGAGAATGGTATTCGGAAGAGGCGTTTTCGAAAACGAAGCCAGGTAGTATCTATGAGTATTCTAATGTTGGGACATCTCTTGCCGCATTGGTGTTAGAGAAAGCAGTAGGCACTACTTATGAGGAGTTTACTACACAGTATATTTTGCGCCCTTTGAAGATGAATTCGTCAGGTTGGAGTTTTGATGCGATTGATTTCTCAAACTATTCCCCCACGTATCAGGATAAACAAACTCCTTATCCCTACTATTCACTTATGGGGTATCCGGACGGAGGATTGCTGGCCACAAGCTCAGACATGGGTAAGTATATTATGGAACTCATGAAAGGGTACTATGGTAATGGAACCCTGCTTTCTGAGCAGAGTTACAAAGAGTACTTCACACCACAGCTTACGGCAGAAAACTTCATTAACCGGAGCGCCAGTGAATACAGTGACGAGTATAACAAGGGAATCACCATGGGGTTTGGTTCTACAGGGAATTTCGGGCATACCGGTGGCGACCCAGGAATGTTTTCAGTGATCTGGTTTTACAAAGACAAAAAGATGGGCAGGTACTTTATAGTTAATACAGACTGGGATTCTAGTTTATCAGGCAAAGACCAGAAAGCCGTTTATGATTTACTAGATGAATATTATCTAAAACTAGACCGCTTGAGCAAAGCCACGGAGTAATACCGCACCCAACAACAGTTAAAAAGCATCAAAAGGCTTCATAGCCCAGATGTTACCTTGCTATACAAGTATAAAAAAGTCCCCGGCAGCCGCAGCTACCGGGGACTTTCAATTTTTAGCTATACTTTATACTTGACACTTAGTAGATCGCAGGGAAAGCTTTGGGGTCAGCCTCACGCAACATCTCATAAACCGTTTCGAACACATCTTCCGGGTTTGGCTTTGAGAAATAGTCGCCATCCGAGCCATAAGGTGGGCGGTGGGCCTGCGCTGACAGGCATTGTGGCTTAGAATCCAGCCATCTCCAGGCGCCCTGCTCATCCACCACCTGTTGCATCATATAGGCGGATGCCCCACCCGGCACGTCCTCATCAGTAAACAGCACGCGGTTGGTCTTGCGGATGGAGTCCGTGATCATATGCTCCACGTCGAACGGCAGCAGTGTCTGCACGTCGATCACCTCAGCCGAGATACCAAACTCCTCCAACTGGCGGGCAGCATCCATTACGATGCGGCACATAGAGCCATACGTCACTATGGTGATGTCTGTGCCCTCTCTTAGAATCTCCGGCTTGCCAAGCGGCACGGTAAACTCCCCGATGTTGTTCGGGATGCGCTCTTTCAGGCGGTAGCCGTTGAGGCACTCGATCACCAGCGCCGGCTCGTCGGATTTGAGCAAGGTGTTGTAGAAGCCTGCTGCCTGCGTCATGTTGCGCGGCACCAGCACGTGCATGCCCCGGATGCTGTGCAGGATCATCCCAATAGGAGAACCTGAGTGCCAGATACC
Source organism: Pontibacter litorisediminis (assembly GCF_029360645.1). Lineage (GTDB taxonomy): Bacteria > Bacteroidota > Bacteroidia > Cytophagales > Hymenobacteraceae > Pontibacter > Pontibacter litorisediminis. The sequence continues at coordinate 120,882 of NZ_JARDUA010000002.1, forward strand.
TTCCAGACGATGGCCACGCGTGCGCACGATCAGCGGCGCCTTCTGCCCGCCTTTGGTGCGGTACTGCAGCGAAGCCACGTCGTCAGACAGGATCTGAATAGCATAGAGCAGGTAATCCAGGTACTGAATCTCGGTGATGGGGCGCAGGCCGCGCAGTGCGGCACCTATCCCCTGCCCGATGATGGTACACTCCCTGATACCCGTGTCCGTTACGCGCAACTCTCCGTATTTCTCCTGCAGGCCGGCAAAGGCCTGGTTCACATCGCCGATAAAGCCCACGTCCTCGCCAATAGCGAAAACGCGCGGGTCGCGCGAAAGGATGGCGTCGAAGCATGCCTGCAGCACCTCGCGGCCGTCTACGACCGGCGAGTTCTCGTCGAACTCAGGTTTTACCTCCTCTACCAGCAGCGCCGCCTCTTCAGACTGACTATACAGGTAAGAATTGTAGCGGTCAGCGTTTTCGCCCAATATCTGCTCCAGCCACTCGATCAGCTCTCGCTTGGCCAGGCTTCTCTCGTCGCGCACATAACGCAAAGCCTTGCGCACGGCTCTAACTGCGTCACTGCGGATCGGGTTCAGCGTCTTGCGAAGCTCCTCCGTGATAGTGGCTAGCTCTGTAATGTGCTCACTTTCCTTCGCCAGCCCGTCTAGTAGGCGCAGCGCCTCGTCGTGGTCTTTCTTGATATCGGTGGCAAACTCGTTCCAGGCATTGCCACGGGCCACTTTCACAGCTTCTTTGGCCTCTGCCTCAATCTGGTCCAGTTGCTCGGCCGTGGCAATCTCGTTGCTCAGGATCCACTCGCGCATCTTCTTTAGGCAGTCGTACTCAGCCTCCCAGTCCAGGCGCTCCTTAGACTTGTAGCGCTCGTGCGAGCCGGAGGTAGAGTGCCCCTGCGGCTGCGTCACCTCCTCTACATGCACCAGCACCGGCACGTGCTGCTCGCGGCACACGCGCACGGCGGCCTCGTAAGCCTCGCAAAGGGCGGCGTAGTCCCAGCCTTTCACTTTAAATATCTCGTAGCCCTGCTCCCCTTCTGCGTTGCGCTGGAAACCGGCCAATATCTCTGAAATGCTGCCCTTGGTGGTCTGGTACTCCGCTGGCACCGAAATGCCATAGGCATCATCCCAAACCGACACCAGCATCGGCACCTGCAGCACCCCCGCCGCGTTGATGGCCTCAAAGAACATACCCTCAGAGGTGGAGGCATTACCGATGGTGCCAAAGGCCACCTCATTCCCGTTTACGGAGAAGTTGTTCATGCCCTGCAAGGCGGGGTTCTGGCGGTACAGTTTGGAGGCATAGGCCAGGCCTACCAGGCGCGGCATCTGAGCTGCTGTTGGGGATATATCAGAGCTGGAGTTCTTCTGCTCCATCAGGTTCTTCCAATGCCCCTCATCGTCCAGAGAGCGGGTGCCGAAGTGTCCGTTCATGGCGCGGCCGGCCGTAGAGGGCTCTGCCTCCACATCGGTGTGGGCGTACAACTGGGCAAAGTACTGCTGCAGCGTCAGCTCCCCAATGGCAAACATAAAGGTCTGGTCGCGGTAGTAGCCGGAGCGGAAATCGCCGTTCCGAAAGAACTTAGCCATGGCCAGCTGCGCCACTTCCTTGCCATCCCCGAAGATTCCGAACTTGGCCTTGCCCATGAACACTTCCTTGCGGCCGGTGAGGCTGGCCTGGCGGCTCTCCCAGGCAATTCGGTAATCATTTAATATTTCTTCGGAGGTTATTCTTTGAGTTATAGATGCTTCAGCGGTTTGCATGTCGTCTCGATTAAACCAATAGTGTTTTTTCCAATCAAAAGTACATAAGATTCCCCTAAATTCAAATTTGCAGGCCCCTGGGGGCGGCTAGCAAAAAGGGGAAACGCTATGTTTGAAAAAAGATAGTTGTATATTTGTTTTGCACCGGAATCAACTGAATTTTGGTGCAAATTGCTTCTTCCCTTATTTTATGAAAAGAAAGCTATTTCTATTAACGTTGCTGTGTTTTATATTTGTGTGCAACACGGCTAAGGCACAAGGGAAACTGACCTTTGAAAAGGAAACCCATGACTTTGGCACCATAGCAGAAGGCACGCAGGCCACCTATGTTTTTAAGGTGAGAAACGAGGGAAACGAGCCGGTGGTTATACCCGGTGTGCAGGCTTCCTGCGGCTGCACCACCCCCTCCTGGACAAAAGAGCCGATCTTGCCGGGCAAAACTGGCACGATTACAGCTGTGTATAATTCATCGGGCCGGCCGGGCCCGTTCCATAAAAGTATCACGGTTTTATCGAACAACTCTGAGAAACCGCAGCATGTTTTGTACATTAAAGGCGAGGTCGGACCGAAAGATTTGAATTCAGCGCCTAATGAGGAACAAAAGGCACTCTCGCCGCGTTTGGCAGTCGGAAGCACGAACTACAGCTTTGGAAAACTTGAAAAAGGACAAAAAGTTGTAGCCAGATTCCTGATCCGGAACACCGGTCGCAAACCCTTGGTGATACAAGGCGTGAAGAGTGCCTGCAATTGTGTAGTGCACCGGGTCTCCAAGGCAGAAATAAAGGCCGGCGAGGTAGCCACTTTGGAACTAAGGTACGCACCGGCAATGTTAGGTGAGCAAAACGAGGTAGTAACCGTTCTTTCAAATGATTTAATCATGCCAAACCTAAAGCTTACCCTGAAGGCAACTGTAGTGGAAGCGAAAGAGGCAAAGGCATCTAAAGATATGTTAAGGGAAGGCGCACAGCCGACACCTTTCAGATAGTTTTTTTCATAGTTTTATTTTGTACTAATGGCAGTGATTTTATCGCTGCCTTTTTTCATTTTACCCCCTCCCCAAACACCCGCAGCCGTTGCACCGTTCTGCTACATTTAAACCCTCTTTATCAACCCTTTACCCGGCATTGGGGCAGAAGTATTTTATTTCTGTAAACTAATGGTATCTTTGCGCAGCTAAACTTAAAACTTGTTACTTTTTAAACTAATCGCGACATGATAATTGGTGTTCCGAAGGAGATCAAGAATAATGAAAACCGTGTGGGTGTAACACCTGCCGGTGTGATTGAATTGGTGCGCAATGGCCACACCGTCTACGTACAGTCTACTGCCGGTGAGGGCAGCGGCTTTATGGACGATGATTACACGTCTGCCGGCGCCACTATCCTGCCAAGCATCGAGGAGGTATACGGCATCGCTGAGATGATCATCAAAGTGAAAGAGCCGATCGAGTCTGAGTACAGCCTGATCAAGGAAGACCAGTTGCTGTTCACATACTTCCACTTTGCCTCGCACGAGCCGCTGACAAGAGCCATGATCGACCGTAAGGCTGTTTGCCTTGCTTACGAGACAGTGGAGAAGGCAGACAGAAGCCTGCCGTTGCTGGTGCCGATGTCTGAGGTGGCCGGCCGTATGTCGGTGCAGGAAGGTGCCAAGTACCTGGAGAAACCAATGGGCGGCCGTGGCATCCTGCTGGGTGGCGTACCGGGTGTGCGTCCTGCCAAGGTTATGATCTTGGGTGGCGGTGTGGTAGGTACCAACGCAGCGAAAATGGCTGCCGGCATGGGTGCTGATGTGACCATCCTGGACAACAACCTGCAGCGCCTGCGTTACCTGGACGATATCATGCCAGCCAACGTGAACACCTTCATGTCGAATGAGTATAATATCCGCGAGCTGCTGCCAACGCACGACCTGATCATCGGTGCTGTGCTTATCCCGGGTGCCAAGGCTCCGCACCTGATCACCAGAGACATGCTGAAGGAGATGCGCCCAGGCACCGTGGTGGTTGACGTAGCTGTAGACCAAGGTGGCTGTATCGAAACATGCAAGCCGACAACGCACCAGGACCCTACCTATATCATAGATGATGTGGTGCACTACTGCGTGGCGAACATGCCGGGTGCCGTGCCTTATACTTCTACGCTGGCCCTTACCAACGCTACGCTGCCTTACGCGATCCAGATCGCGAACAAAGGGTGGCAAAAAGCCTGCTCCGACAACGCGGAACTGCTGAAAGGCCTGAACGTAGTGCAGGGCAAGGTGGTTTACCAAGGCGTGGCAGAGGCGTTTGGCCTGGAGTTTGTTCCTGCCGAGAACGTGCTGTAACAACCAAATTACGATAAAACGGGGCGCCTTTTTGACATTGTCAGAAAGGCGCTCTTATTTTTGCCCGATCGCTGCCCCGGATAAGTATAAACCTGCGGCAGCCATATACTTTCTTCTGAAAAAGAACAAAGATGTTCGATACGGCTTTTAAACTGATGCTGCGCCGCCTGGGCCTGTTGCTGGTGCTCTACACGCTGCTGCGTCTGCTTTTTTATGTATTTAATTACGCTGCTTTTGCCGAGGCAGGCGCAGGCGAGTTGCTTTTTGCCTTCGTTCACGGCTTGCGTTTTGACTTGGCGGCCTTGCTTATCGTCAACGGGCTGTTCATTCTGCTCTCGCTGCTGCCGGTAGGCAACACGTTGCACCCGGCTTACCAGCGCGTGCTGAAGTGGGTGTTTATCCTTTGCAACGCTCCCTTCATTGCCCTGGCGGTGGTGGATGTGGAGTTCTTCAAGTTTATCGGCCGCCGCACCAGCAACGAGCTGCTCTCTATTACGGACGACATTGCCACCCAGCTCGTGCAGCTGCTGGGCTATTACTGGTACCTGGCGCTGGGCATTGTGCTGTTGGTGATTGGCTTGGCAAAAGCTTTTCCTAAGGCCCCTGCCCTGCCGGCACCTACACCAAAGGTATGGCTGCGCACGTTGCGCCTGCTGCTGGTTATCGGTTTTGCGGTGCTGGGCATCCGCGGCGGACTGCAGCTGAAGCCGTTGCGCCCGAGCCATGCCTTTATACAGGAACCCGCCGCCCTGGGCCATCTTACCCTCAACAGCCCTTTTACTTTCATCAAGGGCATCGGCAAAACTACCCTGGAGGAGAAGCGTTATTTCAGCTCCGACGAAGAGCTGCTGGCCGCGCTGCAATTTAACCCGCAGCAGTACAGCCAGCCTGTTGAAGCGCCGAGGAAGGAAAATGTGGTAATCATTATCCTGGAGAGCTTTGCGGCAGAGTATGTGGGGGCACTGAACAACGGCCAGGGCTATACGCCTTTCCTCGACTCGCTGGCCCAGGAAGGCCTGCTGTTCCGGCACGCCTTTGCCAACGGCAGAAAGTCTATCGAGTCCTTGCCTTCCATACTGGCAGGGGTGCCGTCGCTGATGCCGGAGCCGTTCATTACCTCCCCTTACCAAGCCAACAAATTTTATGGGCTGGGCCTGCTGCTGCAAGAGGCCGGGTATCGCACGGCCATGTTCCATGGCGCAGCCAACGGCTCCATGGGATTCAACAATTTTGCTGCCCGCGCCGGTGTGCAGGAATACTATGGGCTGGACGAGTATCCTAACGAGTTGCGCAAGCAGGACTTTGACGGGCAGTGGGGTATATTTGATGAGCCCTACCTGCAGTACGTCTCTAAAGAGCTCACGACGTTCCCGCAGCCGTTCATGGCTACACTATTTACCCTCAGCTCACATCAACCTTATACGATACCCGACAAGTATAAAGGCCGCTTCCCAAAGGGGGAGTTGGAGATCCACGAGTCGATCGGGTATGCGGACCATGCCCTGCGGCAGTTTTTTAAGACAGCTTCGCGGCAGCCCTGGTATGAAAACACACTGTTTATACTAACCGCCGACCACACACAGAAAAGCACAGACACGGCCTACCAGAATGAGCTGGGCCACTTCCGGGTGCCGCTGCTGCTGTTTCATCCAAACAAGGATTTACAAAGTACAAACGCCGCCAAAGTAGCCCAGCATGCCGATATCCCGGCCACGGTGGTGGATTACCTGAACATCCCGACAAACAAGCTGCTGCCCTTCGGGCACTCGCTGCTGGACACAGCCAACACAGGCCAGGCGATACTTTACAACGGCACCTCTTACCTGCTGGTGCAGCCGGAGGAGGTAACAGAGCTAAAGCAGGACGATGCGCTGCAGTTTTATACTTTCCCCGACCTCTCTCCTGCTGCCTCCCCTGCCCCGCAGTCCGGCGAGTTGCTGAAGGCGCAGGTGCAGTACTTCCGCAACGGCATGGTGGGCAACAAGCTATACTTTTGGAAGGAGTGATTGAGTGAGTTCTGAAGGAGTGAATGAATTCGCGCTTCGGCTCGTATCCCGCAGGTGTAAAATAAAGGCTGGCCTCTGGCCGGGTTATACTTCAGTAAAGTATAAATTTCTTATTACCCTGGCGTGACGGAACTCGAGCGAGGAAATATGGATCTGTTTATACATTCACTCATCCACTCAATCACTCATTCAAAACTAAACCCCGGCACCTCCGGCAGCGGTTCATACTGCCGGCTTTCGAAATCTACCTGCCAGCAGTAGTGCTGCAGCCCGTTGGAGATAACCACATACTTTGCCCGGAGCGTTTGGTTGTAAGTAGACACCTGCTTTATAACTTCCTGCGTAATGGGTATATGGGCGGCTTTGCACTCTAGCAGCAGGTGCGGTTTGCCTTCCTGGTTATAGATGCACAGGTCGGTGCGCTTCTGCAGTTTGTTATAGCTGGTGCCGCGCTCTATGCTGATGAGGCTTTTGGGGTAACCCAGCGTGTTGATGAGGTAATGCACAAAATGCTGGCGCACCCACTCCTCCGGCGTCAGCACTACGTTTTTGCGCCGAAGTATGTCAAAAATCAGATAATTAGCGCCTGATTTCGTAACTTTGTAATCAAAAGGAGGTAAATTGAGTGCATCCATGCTGCAATTTAGCCATTTTTCCTGCGCCATCCGCCCCAGTAGCCCCTGCTGCCAAGGCGGTTTTTTTATACCTAACTAATCAATAAACTCATGAAAACCAAAGAGGAAATAGTAAACGACTGGCTCCCGCGCTACACGGGTGTGCCACTCGACGAGTTTGGCGAGTACATCCTGCTCACCAACTTTATCAACTACGTACGTATGTTTGCCGACCGCTTCGGAGTGGAGATAAACGGACTGGACAAGCCGATGCAAACTGCCACAGCCAACAACATCACCATCATCAACTTTGGCATGGGCAGCGCCATGGCTGCCACGGTAATGGACTTGCTCTCCGCCATCAAGCCGAAAGCTGCCCTGTTCCTGGGCAAGTGCGGCGGCCTGAAGCGCAAGACACAGATCGGTGACCTGATCCTTCCGATCGCGGCCATCCGCGGGGAAGGCACCTCTGACGATTACTTGCCACCGGAAATCCCTGCCCTGCCATCGTTCCGCCTGCAGCGCGCCGTTTCGTCCATGATCAAGAAGCATGAAATGGACTACTGGACTGGCACCGTCTATACCACCAACCGCCGCGTGTGGGAGCACGATGAGGACTTTAAGGATTACCTGCGCCAGATCCGTGCCATGGGCATCGATATGGAAACGGCAACGATCTTTACGGTGGGCTTCATCAACGAGATTCCGCACGGTGCCCTGCTGCTGGTGTCGGACAACCCGATGATCCCGGAAGGTGTGAAAACATCTGAAAGTGATAAGCTGGTAACCACCAACTACGTGGATAAGCACCTGAGCATCGGTATCGACTCACTGCTGGAACTTATCAACTCAGGAGAATCTGTAAAGCACATGCGCTTCGAATAAAACCATACCATGACCAGAAACCTACGCACCCTTGCCGCCGCCCTGCTGTTGGGCGGCACCCTGCTCGGCAGCTGCACCAGCACCCAAACAGGCTCCGAGGCAGCTGACCTGATCGTGTACAACGGCAACGTGTACACCGTAAACGATAACTTCGACAAAGCCGAGGCCTTTGCTGTGAAAGACGGTAAGGTTGTGGCGGTTGGCACATCGGAGGAGATCCGGGGAAAGTATAAAGCCACAGAAGAGCTCGATGCCGAGGGCAAGACCATTTACCCGGGCATTATCGATGCGCATGCACACTTCTACCGCTACGGCCTGTCGCTGCAGTCGGCAGACCTGGTGGACACGGAGTCGTTTAAGGAGGTGGTGCAGAAGGTGACGGAGCAGCGCGCGAAATTCCCGAACACCGAGTGGATTACGGGCCGCGGCTGGGACCAGAACGACTGGCCGGTGAAGGAGTTCCCAACAAAGGATACGCTGGACCTGCTCTTCCCCGACACGCCTGTTATCCTCACCCGCATCGACGGGCATGCTGCCCTGGCTAACCAGAAAGCGCTGGATTTGGCAGGTATCACCCCGCAAACCAAAATGGTGGGCGGCTTGGTTGAGGTAGAGAATGGAAAAATGACCGGTATCCTGGTGGACAACGCTATTGAGCTGGTATCGGCCAAAATACCTGCCCCTACGGAGGAGGAAAGCCGCCAGGCCCTGAAAAGCGCCGAGGCCAACACCTTTGCCGTGGGCCTGACTACCGTGGATGACGCTGGCCTGGACAAAGCCACGGTGGACCTGATCGACGACATGCACCAGAAGGGGGAGCTGCAGATGCGCGTGTACGCCATGCTGAACCCGACGCAGGAGAACCAGGACCATTACTTCAAGAATGGCCCATACAAAACCGACAGGCTGAACGTGCGCTCCTTCAAGATCTACTCCGACGGCGCGCTTGGCTCAAGGGGCGCCAGCCTGCTGAAGCCTTACTCGGACAAGCACAACCACTATGGCTTCCTGCTGGCCTCGGAGCAGGAGTTCCGCGACATTGCCGCGAAGTTGCACCAGTATAACTTCCAGATGAACACGCATGCTATCGGGGATTCGGCCAACCGCCTGCTGCTCGATATCTATGGCGAGGTGCTGGGCGGTGAAAACGACAGGCGCTGGCGCATTGAGCACTCGCAGATCATCAACCCTGCCGACATGGAGAAGTTTGGCAAGTATGACATCGTGCCATCGGTGCAGCCAACCCATGCCACCTCAGACATGTACTGGGCCGGCGACAGGTTGGGCAAGGAGCGCGTGAAGCATGCCTACCCGTTCAAGGAGCTGCTGGACCAGAACGGTTACCTGGCCTTGGGTACCGACTTCCCTGTGGAAAGTATAAACCCTTTCTACACCTTCCACTCGGCAGTGGCACGCCAGGATGCGAAAAACTGGCCGGAAGGCGGCTTTCAGGCGGAGAACGCCCTGAGCCGTGAGGAGGCGCTGCGCGGCATGACAATCTGGGCGGCCAAGTCAAATTTTGAGGAGAAGGAGAAAGGAAGTATAGAGCCCGGTAAGTTTGCCGATTTTATACTTGTAGACCGCGACCTGATGACGGTAGCACCGGAGCAAATGCGCGAGACACAGGTGCTGCGCACTTACCTGAACGGGAAACTGGTTTACAAGAAGTAACTTTATACTTAAGCCCCTCAGTAAGGGTGCTTATACTTCATTATACAGAAAGTCCGCTGGAGTTCATACTTCAGCGGACTTTCTGTTTATAGAGCCAGGCACAAGTAAAACGTTTACTGATTGCCGCTAAGGGCATGCGCACTCTCCGGCTGCGCGTCGAGTAAACGCTTGCTTCGCATCAGGAACAGGAAGATCAGCCCCAGTATAAAGAAGGTAATGAGCGCCATTATACTGTTGCGCATAGAGCCGGTGAGCTGGGCGATCATACCATAGGCGAAGGTACCCAGTACTATCGAAACCTTCTCCGTAACGTCGTAAAAGCTAAAATAGGAGGCGTGGTCTTTGGTAGTGGCCGGAATCAGCTTGGAGTAGGTAGAGCGCGACAAAGACTGGATACCGCCCATAACCGAGCCCACCACGGCTGCCAGCGCATAAAACTGCAGCTCCCCATGCGTAAAGTATGCCCCAATACAAATGCCCACCCAAATCAGCACCGCCACGATCAGCGCCCGCACGTTGCCATACTTCTCCGACAACCTGGCAAAAGCATAGGCACCGGCAATAGCCACGAGTTGGATAATGAGGATCGTAACAATCAATACGTCGCTTGGCAGGCGCAGCTCCACCTCTCCAAAGATCGCCGCCAGGTACATCACCGTCTGCACGCCCATATTGTAGAAGAAGTAGGCCAGCAGGAAGCGCTTGAGCAGCGGCAGCCCTTTTACCTGGTCCAGCACCTTTTTCAGTTCCTTAAAGCCGTTCAGGATCCAGCTGCCCTGTGGCTTGCGCTGGTACACGTTGCCCGGCAGGTGGTAAAAAGTATACTGCGCAAAGCCCAGCCACCAGATGCCTGTGCTCAGAAAAGCGATGCGCGGGGGAAGAGAGGTATTATCAGCGGCAATGCCAAACCAGGCCGGCTGCATGATCATGGCCAGGTTAAAGATTAGCAGGATTACGCTGCCCACATACCCCATGGAGAAACCACGCGCGCTTAAGCGGTCGTACTGGTCTTCGGTAGCGATCTCGGGCAGGTAAGCATTGTAGAATACGATACTGCCGCTAAAGCCAACCGTAGCCAGCACAAAAAGCACGACTGAGATATTGAAAGTCTCTGCTGTAAAGAAGTACAAGCCTGCGCAGGAAAGCGAACCCAGGTAACAGAACAGCTGCAGGAAAAGCTTCTTTCGCCCGCTGTAGTCAGCTATGGCCGTTAGGAAAGGGCTTAGAAAAGCAATAATTAGAAAAGCCGCCGAAATAGCATAGGTGAACAGAACGGAGCTGTCAAGGGTAAAACCTAAGAATTCAACCACAGAGGTTCCGTCCGGCTTCCTGGCTACTGCGCTAAAGTATATTGGGAATATAGTTGACGTGATAACAAGTGAGTAAACAGAATTGGCCCAGTCGTAGAAGCACCAGGCCCGGGTAACAGTGGGGTTGTTCTTTTGCATCCTGAAATGTAGTAAAAAATCAGCACAGCCAGCACAACTACTGCATTTGCTGCCGCTGCTCCAGCACTTTTAGCACCAGTTCCCACAAGTGCTCGTACGGTACAATCTCGACCTCGGCGAAGGCATCTCCCGGCAGGGGTGTACCCTTCAGCCTCTCCAGCAGCTTCTGCCCCTGCTCTCTTACCAGGGCCGCGCCTTGCTTCGTCAGCGCCAGCAGGAGCAGGCGCAGGAACAGGCGTGGGCGCTCGGCCTTCTCCCCCTTCAGGTACTTCTGGGTGTACTTGCGCACCCGCTCGGCCTGCGGCTCCAGGTCGTCCAGCTCCCCGCAGGAGAGCTTCTCCAGCACGTCCAGCACCAGCAGCGCCAGGTTAAAGCCGGATTTGTCTTTGGGGAGAAGCTTGAACTCCTGTACAATTGGTTTTAAAAGCTCCGGCTGTTCCGCTCTGTTCGGAGCCGCTACCAACGCATGGAACCTCCTTAATAGTTCGTATCGCTCCTGGCTCTCCAGCAGAATTTTCCGGAAGTGGTGATTCCGAAACGCTTCAGCGAGTAAGTCTGCAACTAACGCATACTTTTTGCTGTGCAGGGCGAGCAATATGTAGTTTTCTCTGAAGGCAAACCAATTATGAGACTCCCTTGCAATTCCTTCCTCCTTCTCCTTTGCCAGCCTTAGGCCTTCCTCGTACTGGCGACACTGCAGCAAGGCGTAAACCAAAACAAAACCATAGTACTTGGTTCTGTACCAGTGCCTGTTGATTTTCCCTTCTGAAAGCAGAAGATCAGCCTCTTGTACTGCACTTGCTATCTTGTCATACTGGCCCAGCTGTTCAAAATAGAATATCTGCAGCTTGTGTAGAAGACTGAATATAGAGGAGGACGCACTTTCTTGCCACAGTCCCTCGAGTTGCTGCAAAACACTTAAAGATGTCTGCAGGTGCTTGCTCCTCTGAGCGGTATTCTTTTTGAAAAGAAACATTACTTTGTTGAACAGCAGCTGCGCTTTTCGCTCCTGCTCTTGCTTGCGGTATGCTTGCTCCAGTAAATGCAAGTATTGGTTATACTCTGCCTCTTCATTTAAGTCTGCATACAAGGCCGTTATGTTTTCAAGCACCAGGACTTCCTGGGTCGTCAGTTCATATTCGATAGTGATAACATGCACCTGTTCAAGAAGCTTCAGGGCTGCTTTGAAGTCAGAAAACATTATCAATGCCTTGACCTCTGCAAATTGGGTGGCACAGGCATAAACGGCATTGGAGATCGTATGGTATTGAGCCTCCGGTACTTTTAGGAAGTGTAGGTGATTATACAACTTCTTCTTAAACCGGGACTTTAGCATCCGAAAGCTACTACTAGCAGACTTATCATCCTTGTAAATCTGCCTGGCTACCTCTTCGTCTGATAAGACCGCTTCCTCCTTCAGTAGGTTAAATAGCTTTGTCTCCAGAATACTCTCATCCTGCAGGTTCAGCAAGGGGGTTGCAGTGGGGCTGTAAGCATCTATTATCTTGACCAGCCTTTGCAGATCCTTCATTCTGTTATCTTAAGTTATTATTCTTTTCAAGGATAGCTAGCGTGTACTCCCATAGGTGCTCGTACGGCACGATCTCGACCTCAGCGAAGGCATCTCCGGGCAGGGGTGTACCCTTCAGCCTCTCCAGCAGCTTCTGCCCCTGCTCTCTTGCCAGGGCCGCGTCCTGCTTCGTCAGCGCCAGCAGGAGCAGGCGCAGGAACAGGCGCGGGCGCTCGGCCTTCTCCCCCTTCAGGTACTTCTGGGCGTACTTGCGCACCCGCTCTGCCTGCGGCTCCAGGTCGTCCAGCTCCCCGCAGGAGAGCTTCTCCAGCACGTCCAGCACCAGCAGCGCCAGGTTAAAGCCGGATTTATCCTTGGGGAGGATGGTGAGGTGTTCTGTAAACTTTTTGCCTTGATGCAGTTGTTCACCACCGTACTCACTTCTGAGCACCAGAACTACATAACGCCTGATCACCTCGTACTTCTCTCTGTTTAACACAGAAATTTTTGTGTATTGATTATTTACTAGAGCTTGCCCTAAAAGCTCTATCATTAGCTCATTTTGTTTCCCATGGATTGCCAACAGCAGGTAGTTTTCCATGAAGGCATACCAATTATAGCTGTGCGGCGTGAAATTTTTTAAATGCTTCGCAGCCTCTATCAACCCCCTCTCATAATCCCTAACCTGCAGTAACGCGTACACCTTGCTATAATTATTATAGAGCATGCTGTACCACGAGTCGTTTAGTTTACCCTCCAGATGCAGCCTTTCTGTCTCCTCAACGGCTTCCAGAATTGATTTGTAATCTCCTTGTAGTTCTAAGTAATGATTGCGCAGTAAATTATAGTAAAAGTATACACAAGAAGCCCCCGTTACATGCCAAGACTCTCTCAAATCCTGCAAAACTTTTGGATACTGCTCCATCATTTGGCCTCTTGATTTAACACTATTATGGTGCTGCAGCATTAAAAGCTGATACGTTCTTTGAGCCTTTGCTTCTATATCTCTTACTTTTTGCGCTTTAAGTAGCTCTTCATCGTTTATCTTGTACTTCCGCTCATCACGCAAACTCATACAGATTTGCTGCTTCAACTCTAGTGCTTTCACCTTTTGATCTGTTAGCTCGTACCGCTCAGCTAGGTCTAGCATTTGATCAAGGAGTTTATCCGCCATGCGACCTTCACTCATGCTGTAAAGGAAGTTCGCCTCATGCAAAAGAGACAAACATTGTTGTGTAATTACTAATCTGTTGCCAAGATCCTTATTTGTCAGGTCCAGAAAGTGAATATGGTTCAGAAGTTTCCTGCGAAAGCGCGACTTGAGCATACGGTAACTCGCCGCTGCTTTACTACTACCATAAAGAGCCTGAGCAATCTCCTCGTCAGAACAAACCTGCCCCTCCTTAAGAAGGTTAAATAGCTTTGTCTCCATAATAGTCTCATCCTGCAGGTTCAGCAAGGGGGTTGCGGAGGGGCTGTATGTATCAATAATTTTTACCAGCCTTTGCAGATCCTTCATTCTGTTATCTTAAGTTATTATTCTTTTCAAGGATAACTAGCGTGTACTCCCACAGGTGCTCGTACGGCACGATCTCGACCTCAGCGAAGGCATCTCCGGGCAGGGGTGTACGCTTCAGCCTCTCCAGCAGCTTCTGCCCCTGCTCTCTTGCCAGGGCTGCGTCCTGCTTCGTCAGCGCCAGCTGCAGCAGGCGCAGGAACAGGCGCGGGCGCTCGGCCTTCTCCCCCTTCAGGTACTTCTGGGTGTACTTGCGCACCCGCTCGGCCTGCGGCTCCAGGTCGTCCAGCTCCCCGGAGGAGAGCTTCTCCAGCACGTCCAGCACCAGCAGCGCTAAATTAAAGCCGGATTTGTCCTTGGACAGGACAGGAAGCTCATTTTGGAAAGAACATTGAGGAACGTCTTCCATGTGCAACAGGTCGGTCAACAGTAACACCATGTACCTCCTGATCAATTCAAGCTGCTCCCGAATAGCGGCCACAATCTTTGTGTAATGATTATCCGATAAGCAGCTGTTTATCAGCTTCACAGCTAGATCGTAATCCTTTCCATGAAGCGCTAGTAAGAGGTAGTTTTCCATAAAAGCGAACCAATTAGTTGTGTAAGGAATGAATTCATCTAAGTTGGCTGCTGCATACCCTATGCCTTCCTTATACTTCTTTGTTTGTAAGAGGGCATAAGCACCTATAAGGATATTCAGTTTTTTATTATACCATGCGTCGTTAAGCTTACCGCTGTTATACAATTGCTCCGTCTCTGCAACTGCTTCATAGACACTCTCGAAGTTGCCTATGAACTCCAGGTGCTGCACCCGAAGAATGTGATAATAGTAATATATAGAAGAAAGACCCGTTTCTTTCCACGAATTTCGCAGCTCTTCTAACATAGCAGGGTAATGCTTAAGGTTACTTCCCCTAGCCTGCACACTGCTTTTGTGCTGCACCGTTAGAAGCTGGTAAGTTTTCAGGGCTTTCTGCTTATGGTCCCTATTGTCTATGGCCTTAAGCAGCTGCGAATCCAGTTTCCTGTACTTTTGCATGTCACCTTGGTTAGTGGCCAGAACTAGCATATACTCTAACGCCTTAATGATATAATCAATGAGTTCATATTTTTCGGCAACTTCAAGCATCTGATCAAAAGCCTTCTCAGCCATGCGATGCTCGCTAAGTATAAGAAGGCTGTATCCCTCCTGTAGAAGAGCCATACACTGCTGGGTTGCAATAGAGTTGCTGCTAAACCTTTTATCATCTAGCAGGAGAAAGTGCAAGTGGTTACGTAGCTTTTTGCGGAAGCGGGACTTTAACGTTCGAAAACTGCCTGTAATATTTTTGTCTCCATACAGTTCCGCCGCCACCGCTTCGTCAGAATGCACGTTCTCGTTCCTTAAGAGATTGAAAAGTTTTGTTTCAAGTGTGGTGTCATCCTGTAGATTTATCAAGGGGCTAGACGTAGGGCTATAACTATCAATAATCCGTACAAGTCTCTGCAGATCCTTCATTCGGGATAACTTACTGGTTATAGTTTTCTTCTAATGTGGAAAGGATGTGGTCCCAAAGATGCTCGTAAGGCACAATTTCAATCTCTGCATAAGCATCTCCCGGTGCAGGAGTGTCCATTAGTTTCTGGTACAGCTTCTGCCCTTTCACGCTAATCGTTTTGACATCGAAATCCTGCGTTACCGTCAGGATGAGAAGTTTTAGAAATGTTTTGCTTCGTAAGCTAAACGTGTCTCTAAGATGGGTAAGGATATATTTTTTCAAGCTCTCGATGCGGTACAGAAGAGCCTCCGTTTCCTTCTTTTGAAGGAAGTAAATAAACTGAAGGACAAGTATGGCTACATTATAGCCTTGTTTGTCTTTGCTGTACTCAGGCAAGGACAAGAGGAAAGGGTTGACTGTGTTACTGCTGCTACCAGGCCCGCCCACCAGATTATAGTATGCTTGAAATAGCGTCCATCTCTCCCTGGCAAACGCTGGCCGTCTCTTTAGGTGGGGATTTGTAAATACTTTATGCAAGAGGTGACCAGCTAGCTCATATTCTTTCGCGTGCAGAGCTATCAGGAAATAGTTTTCTGTGTAAGCAAACCAGTTAGGAGTGTTCTCTTCAAAATCGCTGTGGAACTTTGAGGCATATTGCAATCCCTCTTTAAGCTGTTTCGCCCGAAAGTGAGCGTAAACAAGTATGAATTTATTGTAATTTGAATCAAACCTTAAGCTATTCACTTCTCCTGAGGCCAGCTTATCTTCAGAAGACACTGTTAGATCGATTATGGCAGAAAAATCTCCGACCATTTCGTGGAAAATAATGCTGGCCTTGTAATAGGCATTAAACGCCTCAAATGATTTTGCAGCCTTCCAGAGCCTGTACAGATTGTCTACGTCGTCTGTGATACTTGATAGGTAAGCCCTTCTGTGTTTAATAGATTTACTATACTTTACTTTCAGGAGCTGAAGAAAGGTAATAGCCTCCCGTTCGTACTTTTTTATATTCAAATATTTTTCAAGCTCTTGTTTTGCCTGTAAGAAGCTGTTAATGCTACCAGTTTTTGAGTAGCAGTCCATCTCTAACTCTAAAGCTGCAATAACAAAATTGATGTATTCATATTGAACAGCAATTTTCTTGACTTTAGCTGCTGTACTTAAGACTAATACAGGCTCTTTCAACCTTAGTAATAAGTGTGCGTGGTGAAGTAAATGAAGACATTCCTGTTCCTTCTGATGGGCTTTCTTTAATTTATGCTTATCATAGAAAAATAATGAGTTATACAGCTTTTTCTTGAGCCTAACTTTTAGCATTTTGTATTTTACATCATTGGGGCTTGAGCCATACAGGTCCATCGATGCTACAGCATCATCCATATAATTATCTTGCATGAGATTATTATAAAACATCCCCTCTTTGCTGCTTTTATTAAAGTTGGGTAACATCTGTTTAGAATTGTTACTTGCAACAGCAATTTTTGCTAACGATTTTAACTCATCCATTTTAAAGCTTCTCAGGCCCTTCCCAAAGGCAGGTCAAATAATAAAATTTATAGTGGTCAAAAATATTGTTCAAGTTACATTAATAAGGGTATATTGACTGTACATACATACCTTTTTTATTAACATTGTAAAATGTACATCCCACAGAGCAAGGTGCATTTAGTTACCTTAACAGGATCATTAGGCATTTTAAAAATAGTTAAATAGCTCAATCTATTCAACTGAAACTTACCGAATAGAATAAAATATAATAGAACAAAAAGTTTTCCTAGTTACTTTTATACATGAATATTCCTTTAATCTCCAACTTCTTATACTCAACTTTGTCCTGCAATCATCAAAGAACATAAACCCTTTTAGAAATGGTATCTATAATCATCTCCCTAATTCTTAATTTGCTGACTTTAGGAAACACAGGAACTACAGCCCAGACCAACCAGCAAACCAAAACTACATCGACGGCTGAAAGCGACCAGCAGATATCAGCATTTGGAGGCACTGCAACCTGGGAAGAAGATTAATCCCTTTCTTTTCCCTAACTTGCCCTTACAATTTTTAGCCAAAGGGTAAGTACATGAGGAAAATTAACACAGCACTAACCTGCTTTCTCTTATTACTTTTTACATTCTGTAGCCGGCCAGAGCGCGCACCTGAAGAGGTGCGGGTTAGGTTATCGGCTGAGCCGGAAACACTAAGCCCGGTCAGTTACAACCATGCGAGCGCGCTACAGATTATAAACCTGCTGTTTCAGAGCCTGCTGAGCGCCGACCTGGGCACCAATGAAATCAAGCCATTTCTGGCTGAGGACATGCCCATCGTGGAGCGACATGATTCCATAACGCTCTTTACCTACACTATCAGGAAGGAAGCTGAATGGGCAAACGGCAGCCCTGTTACCGCCAAGGATGTGGCTTTCACGCTGAAGGTGGCAAAAGCTCCGTTGCTGAACAACGAGAGCCTGAGGCCTCAGTTAGAGTTCATCCAGGATATCAGGATCGATGAGGCAGACCCGCGGCGCTTTACGTTAGTATGCGCTGGGTATGCCCCGGAAATGGAATTGCTGACCGGCGACTTCTTTATACTGCCGGCCTATCTGTATGACCCTGAAGGCCTACTGCAGCACGTTGCTGTTGCTGACTTGAACGAGGATCTTTCCGGGCTGGAAAACGATGAGAAACTAAAGACATTCGCAGCCAAGTATAACGCTCCTGCCTTTGGGCGGGACCCAAAGCTGCTGCAAGGCAGTGGCGGCTATACTTTGGAGAACTGGGAAAACGGACAATACCTGACGCTAACGCGCAAAAAAGACTGGTGGGGGAACAACACATCTAACACACAACATCTGACAGCCATTCCACAGCGCGTTAGCTTTCAGGTAATCCCAGACATCACAACAGCCCTTCTGGCCTTAAAGAACAGGCAACTGGATGTGCTTGAAGGGATTCCGGCAGCGGAGTTTGAGCAGCTTAAGCAGCAGAAGGCTTTCCTGCAGGACTATGCCCTGCATACCCCCGATGCCTATGAGTTCGTGTATGCCGGTATTAACACGCGCAAGCAGAAGTTCTCCGACAAACGCACCCGTCAGGCGATCGCGTACCTGCTTGACCCGGAAAGCGTGATAAAGGTGGCTATGCAGCAATATGGCACCCCTACTGTTGGGCCAATCCCACCCACAGTAACGCACTTTTACAATACCGACCTGCGGCCTTATACCTATAGCCCCGATAAAGCTAGCAGCTTGTTAAAGTCTGCCGGCTGGGTGCGGCAGCAGGATGGCTGGTACAAGAACATTGATGGCCAGCGGCAGATGCTCACGATTGAGGTCCTTTACCGCGCCGGGAGCACCACCCATGAGAACGCAGCCACTATACTCCAGCAAAATGCTGCCAACATAGGGATTCCGGTGCAGGTGCAGGGGGTTGAAAGCAGTTTGTTGGCAAGCAGGTCGAAGCAGCATGACTTTGATATGTTCTTCCGCTCGCTGGGCGGCAATCCTTTTGCGTTCAACTTCAAACCTCTGCTGCACACCGATTTTGCTAATGAGGGCGGGTTGAATTACACCGGCTTCGGCACCCCGGAAAGCGACCAGATCCTGGACAAGATCAGCAGCACGGCTACCTCACAGGATGAACTGGCAACCCTACTAAAACGCCTGCAGGCAATCATGCACGAAGAGGCAGCGTTTGTTTCCATGTTTTACACCAAAGAACGAGTGGCTATACATCGCCGGTTCACAAATACCAAGATCTCTGGCCTAAAGCCTAACTACGACGTTAGCGCCTTTACCCTCAAAGATGAAGATTAAGCATGATGCGTTTGTACCTGCTCAGGAGGTTGTTGCTGGTGCTTCCCACGCTGTGGCTGTTGGGAACGCTGGTATTTCTGCTGAGCAGGATGCTTCCGGGCTCTTTTGGGGAGGAGCGCTTGCTGAACCCAGAGGCCGGGTTTTACAGCAAAAGCAGCCAGAGCAGCCGTGAGGCGGCCTATCGCCAATTACAGCAGAAAACTGGCCAGGACCTGCCCCTATTCTACTTTAGCCTATCCTCTGGCACTTTAGACACCACAGCTGCTAAGAAGCAGCCGGAGTCACTCAACTTCCTGCTTCCCCAGTTTTCCTGGCACGGCACCGCTAACCAGTACCACCGCTGGCTAACCAGTGTGCTTACAGGCGATCTCAGCACTTCCTACCGTACAGGTCAGCCCGTGCAGGAGATGATTTGGAAGGGTATTGGCAACACATTTTGGCTCTTGCTCGGAAGCATGTGCGCGACTGTTGCTTTGGCCCTAGAGCTAAGTATACTGATGGTGCGCAAACGCATGCAATGGCTGCGCCGCCTGGTGTTGCCCATGCTGTTTCTCATAGACAGCATCCCGATGTTGGTGCTGGCCCTGCTGTTGCTTGTGCTATTGGCTAACCCAGACTTTCTGCAGCTTTTTCCGGTGTATGGCATGGGATACTATATGCCGGGGCAGCTGAGCTTTTGGCAGCAGCTCGGCCAGAAACTGCAGTACATGGCTTTGCCGCTCGTAGCACTGGTGCTTGCCAACCTACCCTACCTTACGAATCAGATCCATGGTGCGCTGCAGGCAACGCTACAGGCGGACTACATTCGTACGGCCAGGGCGAAAGGCCTGCCGGAGCACCTGGTTATCCGCAGGCACGCCTTGCGCAACACACTGCTGCCGCTCATTACCATTGTTTCTGATTTTCTACCAGCCTTAGTAAGCGGCTCCGTACTTGTTGAGACGATCTTTGCAATACCCGGCATTGGAAGGTTGTTAATTGAGTCGGTATTGGCCCGTGACTATCCGGTGCTGGTAGCCATTATACTAGTAGTGCTTCTGGTGCGTATGGTGTCTTATGCTTTAGCAGACGTGGCATACACCTGGGCGGACCCGAGGCTTAAACAAAAGCTGGCATGAGGCAAATCTGGCTACGCATAAAAGGCCTTTGGCGAAGCAAATGGGGTTTTAAGCTGGCTTTGCTTTACCTGGTGTTGCTGATAGGGCTCGTAATGTTGCTGCCTTGGCTCCCATTGCCTTTTGCCCCCAACTACCTCGACCTGCAGCACCCTTTCCTGGCTCCTTTTACCTCCGAGGCTATGGCAGCAGATCACCTGCTCGGCACCGATGGCCTGGGCCGTGACCTGCTGGCAAACATGCTCTACGGCGCCCGCACCGCATTCCTGATCAGTCTGCCAGTTATGTTGTTGGCGACAACGCTGGGGATGGCGTTAGGCACCCTGGCAGGGTATTTCGGCAACACAGGACTGCGCCAGCCTGTGTACCGTGTACTGCATTGGGTAATTGCTCTGCCAATATTTTTATACTATGGGCTGCATCTGCCACTAAAGGCCTATCAACAAGACGATGGATTTAGGTACATAAGCTTCTCGCTCGCTCTACTCGCCGGAATGCTTGTGCTTTTATGGGTGCTCTTTAGTATACTACAACGCTGGTTCAGCACCTGGCAGAGGGAAATCCCTATTCCTTTAGACAAGGGCGTGATGCGGTTGACTGAAGCCCTGACCAGTATACCGCGCTTTGTGCTGATCCTGGTGTTGGCCTCCTTTATCCCCCCGTCGCTGCCCCTGCTCTCGCTGCTGCTTGTTCTCACGCTTTGGCCCGCCAGTGCCCGCCTCTCCCGTGCCGAGATGCTGCGCATCAGGCAGCTCCCGTACTTCGAGGCGGCAAAGAGCATCGGGAATCGACCTGTGCAACTAATATGGCGTCACACTTTGCCAAACCTGATAGGCCCGGTTCTCATTGCGTTTACTTTCGGATTGGGAGGTTTATTAGCGCTCGAGTCCACGCTTTCTTTCCTAAACATCGGCGTGCCTTCTACCTTGGTAAGTTGGGGACGCACCATTTCGGGCATACGGAGCAACACTTCTGCCTGGTGGCTGGTTGCCCTCCCGGGTGGCATGCTTAGCCTTACTGTGCTAGCGCTCTATACCTGCAGCTATTATTTCACGAGAACTTTCGGCTCTAAAAGCGAGGTTTAAAACGTTACTTTTAGGGCTTGTCCACTAGTTATTCTTATCATCCACAAAGTACTTCCTGCATCCGCCTAATCGAAGCAAAACACCTTACTATAACCACTGAATCAAGATAATAAAAATAAAAATCTTGAGAATAGATCCGGCCTTACTCCAGAACAGTCCTTTCTATACAAAATAAACAATAAGAATACGCCACAACTTACATGTTACTTTAGCCACTTATTATTCCTGTTCCCAAAGAGGGGGTCTGCTTATACTTGTAACGTGTTAGAACCCAAAACCCCATCGTCACATGAACTCTGCTTTAAACCCTTCACCCAAGAAATTGGCTGAACCTTGCCTGGTAAAGGCGGCGCTTCAGCCTAGCAACATCTGCCTTAAGGCTACCCTGCAAGTTGAGGAGCCGGCCGGCTATGCCACCATTGATGGAAACATGGTAACCTACCATGCAGGCTCCAGCGCGGTGAGCAGCGGGTCCGGTATCTTCATCGGCGACTATTTTGTTGGCCTGGCTGATAATTATGAATCAGTTAGCCTTACCCCTTTTATCCGCTACTAATTTTAAAAACTACTTTAAACTATACCCCAATTCCCCTTTAATTAATAGATTTTGTTGGTTGTTTGTGTTTAGATTAGGCAAGCCCTGTAGTTCCCCACCTACAGGGCTTTTGCTTGTTTTGCCCAACACAGGCTATTAAGGGGTGGTTTCTACTCCCATCCCTATTCTTCAGGCAAACATAGGGAACACATTTGCAGAGTTTGTTTAATCAATGTGTTCCCCAACGATCCTGCACGGCCTCAGTCGCTGCCAAACCTTGCTACTTAGCCTGCCTGCGAAGCTTTTAGCTTCTGCTTAAACACCTTTCGGAACTTATCTAATTTTGGTCGTATCACGAAGCTGCAGTAGGGTTCGTGTCCATGCGTGTTATAGTAGTTCATGTGGTAGTCTTCTGCCGGGTAAAACTTCTCCAGCGGCACAATCTCTGTCACGATAGGATCATGATAGGCACCGGAGGCATCCAGTTCCTGCTTATACTTCTCTGCCAGCTGTCGCTGCTCTTCGTTATGGTAGAAAATAGCTGAGCGGTATTGTGTACCCACGTCATTGCCTTGGCGGTTGAGGGTAGTAGGGTCATGGGTACTCCAGAAGACCTCCAGCAGTTCTTCATAGCTTATCTGGCTGGCATCATACGTTACCTGCAGCACTTCCGCATGTCCGGTTGTGCCGGAGCAAACCTGCTTGTAAGTGGGGTTATCTATATGCCCGCCGGTATAACCCGAAACTACCTTCTCCACCCCTTTCAGCTCCTGAAAGACAGCCTCTGTACACCAGAAGCACCCATTACCAAATGTTGCTGTTTCCATACTTTCTAACTTTGAACCGAAAGCGGTACTGCCTTAGCAAATCCCCCGGTTATTCTTTTCATGATGTTTACGCAGTTAACAAGGCAGGCATGGTGAAGTTTCAAAACTTTTACGTGTGCCCGCCGCTCTCCACTCCCTAAAATAGCAAAACAAATGCAAAACTCTGTACAACTTCAACCTCAGCCCCTTTAGCTGCGTTTAGCAATTCTATTAAATTGTGGTAAATTTACCCGATACACCAATACTTTAACGCTTAGTTAATGCCTACACCCGCCCCTACCACTAGTAACCTTCATACCGATCCTCTTAACGTATTCCAGGGAGGAGGTGAAATGGGAGCACTGATGCGAGCTTACGACTGGGAGTCGCACCCGCTGGGGAAGCCGCAACACTGGCCAGAGAGCCTCAAGACCAACATCCGGTTGATGCTCAACTCTGCCTTCCCGATGTTTATCTGGTGGTCGAAGGAACTTTACATGTTCCACAACGATGCTTACTTGCCTGCTCTGGGCAAAAAACACCCAGACGCCCTCGGAGCCACCGCCCCTGAAAAGTGGGCTGAGATATGGGAGCAGATAGGCGGAATAACTGAAAACATTCTGGAAAGCGGTGAAGGATTTTTTGCTGAGAACCTGCAGCTGTACCTGGAGCGAAAAGGATTTGCCGAAGAAACCTACTGGACCTTCTCCTACAGCCCCGCCTTTAACGATGCCGGAGAGGTGGAGGGCATCTTTTGTGCCTGCAACGAGGAATCCAGCTTTGTATTTGGCCAACGAAGGCTCAAAACCCTGAAGGACCTTTCAGACGCCCTGTCGCAGGTTCAGACGATGGAGCAATTAGGCACTACAGCCTGCAAGACTTTGAGCAATAACTCCAACGATTTGCCCTTCAGCCTGATTTACCTCTGTAACCATGTTAGCTCTGAAGTGAAACTGGCCGGCTACACGGGCAATTTACCCGCGTCTCTTACCCCAGCATCCATAGACCTGAGAGGAGAGGATATGGTTTGGCCACTGGCGAAGGTCGACTCTAAATCCCACGGCATACTTGTGCACCTTCCTGATACAGCCGTTGTGGGTGGGGTACACCAGGCAGTTGTTCTCCCTATAACAAAGCCCGGGCAAGACCGGGTGGTTGGCTTCTTTATCACAGGCATAAGCCCTTCTCAGGAGTACAATGAGGATTACAAGAGCTTCCAAAGCCTGATAACGGCGCAGTTGGCTACATCCATAGGTATTGTTACTTCCCGTGAGCAGTTGGTAAGGCGGCAAGAGTACCTGAATGAGATTTTTCAGCAGGCCCCGGTAGGCATCACAATGCTACGCGGGCCTGAGTACATAGTGGACCTTGCCAACCCCGGCGTTTGCGAGATTTGGCGTGTTAAGCAAGAACACGTCCTGGGCAAGCCTATCCTGGAAATCATTCCAGAGGCTATCGATCAAGGCTTCAAAAGCCTACTGGATGGTGTGTTTAATACAGGAATACCCTATGTGGCCAATGAGCTGCCACTGGTGCTGGAGCGGAACGGCAAGCAGGAAACGGTGTACCTTAACTTTGTGTACCATCCGCTGCGCGATGAGCAGGGCTTTGTAACAGGCGTCATTGCCGTGGCCATTGATATCAGTGGCCAGGTAAAGGCGCGGCAGCAGGTCGAGTCCATTAACAAAGAGCTCTTGGCCACCAATGCCGACCTGGATAATTTTGTCTACTCCGCCTCTCACGACCTGAAGGCGCCTATATTCAACATAGAGGGTCTTGTGCAGGAGCTAGAGCAACACCTGCCCCGCGAGGTGGCTGCCTCGGAGGAGGTGCAGCAGCTATCCACATACATCCAAAGCTCCATAGATAGGTTTAAGAGAGTGGTAGCCGACTTAACACAGGTTACCCGGATCCAGCGCGAGCAAGGTGAGGATGTAACCAGTGTGAACCTGCAGGACCTGGTGGCAGAGGTAAGCATGGATTTCAAACCTATCATCGCTGAGTCTGGCGCCACGATAGTGACAGACCTGGCGCCGGCCAACGCCATTCAGTTTTCGGCCAAAAACCTGCGTAGCGTGGTGTACAACCTCATCAGCAATGCCCTAAAGTACAGACACCCAGACCGGAAACCCTATATCACGATCTCCTCCGAAAGTACACCGGAGTTTGTTGTACTGGTAGTGAGAGACAATGGCCTGGGCCTGAACCCTGCTGATGTGCAGAAGATATTCTCCATGTTTAAGCGCCTCCACGACCATGTGGAAGGCTCAGGTATTGGCCTGTACATTGTGAAGAAAATTATTGAAAACGCCGGTGGCAAAATCGAGGTTGAAAGCAGCCTTGGCGAAGGCACCACCTTCCGGGTATACTTTAAGCGGCAACCATAAGCGCGCTACAGGCAACCCACACACTCTGTTGTACAACTATCTGTTGTACAACTATAAGTGCAGTTATTTTGCACTTATAGTTGTATTCTGTCCTCTTACCCTGCGCAGGTGCGTGTTAGCTCACCCACAACAACTAAACCTGGTAGAACGCACGTATGAAAGTACAAAGACGTATAAACCAGAGAAAACAAACTTTATATTATGGCAATATCACTTAAACCCCTCAGCCAGCAGGTGATGATCATCACCGGCGCATCCAGTGGAATAGGACTAGCAACGGCACGCGCTGCCGCCAAGAAAGGCGCAAAACTTGTATTGGCTTCCAGAAACGAAGAAGCGCTAAGGCAGGCAGTGGAGCAGATTAACATGGATGGTGGCGAGGCAGTATACGTAGTAGCCGATGTTGGTCAACGTGAAGACGTACAACGGCTGGCCGAGATGGCCATCAGGCAGTTCGGGGGCTTTGATACTTGGGTAAATAATGCCGGGGTGTCTATCTACGGGAAACTCTCAGAGGTAAGTGAGGAGGATAACCGCCGCTTGTTCGATACAAATTTCTGGGGGATAGTTTCAGGCTCGCTGATAGCGGCAAGCCACCTGCGCAACCGGGGCGGCGCTATCATCAACTTGGGCAGCGAGCTGTCCGATGTAGCCATTCCGCTGCAAGGGATGTACTCAGCCAGCAAGCATGCCGTGAAAGGGTTTACCGATGCGCTACGAATGGAACTGGAGGAGGATGAGGCCCCTGTATCGGTGACACTTATAAAACCGGCTGGCATAAACACCCCTTACCCAGAGCACGCCAGGAACTATACGGAGAATGAGCTTACCTTACCGCCACCTGTGTATGAACCAGAAGAGGTTGCCAATGCCATACTACATGCCGCTGTGCACCCTGAGCGCGATATTTTTATTGGCAGTGGCTCCAAGATGATGAGCAGCCTGAACAAGTATGCGCCTAGCCTGGTGGATTGGGTAAACAAGAACTTTATGACGAAACTGCAGGTAACGGACGAGCCGGCCCGACACAAGAAAGGCTCACTGCACAGCCCAGGCACAGATGGCATGGTGCACGGCAACCACAAAGGCCACGTGATGAAGACAAGCCTTTACACCCGCGCGTCCATGCATCCTGTAATTACGGGCGCCGTCGTGGCTGCTGCCAGTGCAGCCGCATTAGCCCTGATGAACAAGAAGCGCCACAATCGCCAGGAGGGTGACCCCAACTACCGAACAGGAACTTACTCTGGCGAGAGATACATGTACAAGAACCGGTAAGGAAGTATAAAACAGTAAACACAAAAGCCCCTGCTAAATAGTAGGGGCTTTTGTGTTTACCGGGTAAACCACTACAGCAAACAGCCGCTGTTTTCTTCCCGTTCAGCCAAACAACAGCCCCTGCCTGGCGTACAAGCCTTGGCACCCGCCAAACCATAACTATACATTTAACATATGAGGAAATTTGCCATTGCCGTACATGCAGGTGCTGAGACCGTGAAGCGCGAAGAAGTAAGCAAGGCGCAAGAGCAAGCGTACAGAAAAGGGGTAAAAGAGGCTGTTAGCGCCGGCAGCGCCGTGTTGGAGAATGGAGGCAGTGCCTTGGATGCTGTGGCTGCCGCCATCACATGCATGGAGGAAAACCCGCTCTTCAACGCAGGCAGGGGCGGCAGTCTCAACAAGCTCGGAGAGACAGACTTTGATGCCGCTATCATGGATGGCAGTAACCTAAACTCCGGCTCAGTGGGTAATGTACGGCTTGTGCGCAGTCCGATCAGGTTAGCGCTTGAGGTGATGAAGAACTGTAAACATTGTTTCCTGGTAGGTACGGGCGCCGAGGAGTTTGCGCTGGCACAGGGGCTGGAACTAGTCAGCCCCTCCTTTTTCGTGACAGAGGAGAAGCTGAAGAACTGGCATGATAGTGTATTGGAGGAGCGTTGCAAGAGCCATGATACCGTAGGCGCTGTCGCGCTGGACCAACACGGAAACCTGGCCGCGGGCACTTCAACAGGTGGCTTAATGAACCGCCTGAAGGGCCGCATTTCCGATAGCCCAATTATCGGCGGCGGCACTTTCGCCTACAGCCCCTACTGTGCCGTTAGCTGCACCGGAGATGGCGAAGTGATCATGCGAGGTGCAATCGCACATGAAGTATACGCCCAGATAAAGTATGCCAACGAAGCGCTTCAGGCTGCCGCAGACAAGGCAATAACCATGCACAAAGAGTTTCTGAAGGGCGACATGGGCTTGGTGACGCTCAATCAGGATGCCACCATAGCCTTTGCTTTCAACACCAACCTGATGAAGCGCGGCTATAGCATAGGCGGCGAAGATCCGGTAGTGGCGCTTTGGGACAACGAGAAAGTATAGATTGGTAAGGCGAAGGCGGCGAATCTCCGCTAGTCCTTCGCTTTCTCTCTTGCCACGTACTTTTTAACATATTGCACTGAGCCGGAGAACATCGCAACCGGGTGAAAATCCTCCCACATGATGACTTTAAAGCCAGGTTCTTCCCAGATTTGTTTGTTATTCTGGCCTGTCTGCTACAGTTCCTGCCACAGGGCGTGCCCGTAGGTTGGTAGCCACACCGTGTGATTCTCCTCACCCAGAGCCTTCACCAGGGCGTTGTTGCAGGTGGCAAGATACTACTTTCGCCTTTTCCGCTGCTCATTGCCCACATGCACCAGCGGCAGCGGGTTCCGGATCACCTCTCAAATTTCAGCCACTTTAAGAGCATGTCAGCAAAAGCATTTCAGTAAGGGTTTTGCTCCCCGGCAAGGGCATAGGCAGGTATGGTAAGGGCAAGCGCTTTTAAGGCCCCGTCGGCTCCGAATACCAGCCTGTGTTGCAGCGGAAGCTTACTGGTACTCCTGCAACAAGTTCATGGCGGTGCTGCGCCGGCGCAAGGCTACGGAGCTCAGCACCCGTTCCTCTTCCTTCTCCAGCTCCTGCACCAATGGATAATGCCGTGTGCGTAGCGGAGCTCTTGGTGCTTCGTACCTACCTTCGTTTTCTGGTG
This sequence comes from Pontibacter litorisediminis, assembly GCF_029360645.1. GTDB lineage: Bacteria > Bacteroidota > Bacteroidia > Cytophagales > Hymenobacteraceae > Pontibacter > Pontibacter litorisediminis. The sequence continues at coordinate 148,851 of NZ_JARDUA010000002.1, forward strand.
CGGTTGTCTCTCTATTCGCTTAGCTCTCTGTTGCCTGTCCACAGCCAGAGGGATATCAGTGTTGCCTCGGCCACGGCATCGAGCAGGTACACGTCCTTGATCACGTTGTTTAGGGCATAGTATACGTCAATGCCAAGGAGCCCGGCGGCGGCGGCAATTCCCAGCCACTTAAGCTCCAAGGTTACGTGCCTCCGGATTCCGGCTGCCAGCAGAGTGCCCCCTATTACGGTGATAAGTACACTCACCGTGTACAGCAACCAGTAATCCTCTTTGGGGCCGGTAACCCACACAAAGCTTTCAAGATGTATAAAAGGCCATAGGCCCGTAGCCAGCCAAAAACTGCCTTGGAGCACTGCTATCAGACTGACACTTGGTTTAGGCAGAGGCGCGGCCATCAGCATGTGCTACACGTGCAGCTGGTCAAACGTTGGGATAGAGTATTTCTCGCCCGGTGATAAGAGGTGTACACACAGGTTACGCGCAGAAAAAGGCTCCCCGGTCTTTATCTTGTAGATGTTCGTGTCAGCGAGCCGCATGCCGTCCACAATAGTGATCAGTCCACTGCCTACCACTTCTACCTCGCGCCCTTCGGTAACGTAGGCAGCCGTGTCCTCCTCCAGCCCCATGCCAATACAGCCTGGGTTCGTTACGATGCACTGGGCCATGCGCACCATGCGGCCGCGCTCTATAAAGTGTGTGTCTATGGCTACGTTCTTTAGAAACTCCAGCCCAGTCGTTACGCGCACATCACCTTTTAAAAAACCGCCTTTGGTATCGGCCTCATAAATCATGGGGGTGGAGAGGGCTGTCGCGCCCGCACTGGTTCCGGCAACCAGGATGTCCTCGTAGGTAAAGCGTTCTTTCATCAACTGCAACAGGCTGGACCCTCCCAGAATAGAGGTCAGGCGCAACTGATCACCGCCGGTAAAGTAAATAGCCGAGGCTTTCTCCACTATCTCGTAATAATGCTGTTCGCGGGCATCGTCCCGGGAACGGATATCCAGCACCTCCACGTTACTTACCCCCAACTCCTTCAGCACCCTGGTATACTCCTTGCCCATCACGTCGGGTATGTTAGAGGCGGTGGGAATGACGGCAACAGTGGGGTTAGTGCCTTTCAGCTCACCTACAAAAAATTTCAGGATTTCCTCGCTTTCAAATTCAGAATTGCCTGTTTGCTCTGGCTTTAGCTCTTCCCCGTTTCCCTTGCTTTCCTTGCCCCCTATCGCCAGCAGCCGTCCTTTTGGCACTGGGGCTTCTGCTTTATTTTTATGATGATCAGATACTTTGCGTTTCGCCATTTTATAGTTGCTCCGTTACTCTATAAGTCTATCATTCTGCTAGCATGTGCTAGATACGTGTGCTAGATAATTGCAATGGGTGTGCGGCAAGATTATGCGCTGTCTTTATCCAAATTCTTACCCAGGTCCCTTACCTGCTTCATGAATGTCTCGACTGTTTCATCGGAATAAGGCCCGTAAGCATCCGAAACAGTGCCCTTTAAACCGCTGTCGGTCTCCAGCACGTAAAGGATGGCCATGTCGCCGGGATTACTCTCCCCCTCGAAACGGTAAAAATTTACTATCTGCACCTGCTCGGGCCGGAACTGCTGCTTGCCGTCCAAGGTACAGAGGAGCCCTTCCTTAGTAACCCTAAAATCTTCCTGGTATTCCTCTTTCCGCAGCTGAGCCAGCACAGACACCATGGGTGTCAGTTCTTCTTTGTCCTCCATAGCCGTCACTTTAAATTGTTTTCTTACTAATACTGCCACAACTCACCTAAAAGTTGCAGCCGGCTGCTGCGGCCGCGCCACACTCCTTACATAATTGTGGCACCGGCGTAATACACCGGTGCCACAATCTGGTTGGTTTATAGTATAATTGGGGAAGAATTAAAGGAAATCCTGAGAGCTGGTGTACAGCCGCTGCGCCGGAAGTCCGCTATCAAAGCGTATGAAGTCGCTGTAGGAAAGGGGTTGTTGTGCAGTTTTCTCCTGTGTGGTTCCTACAGAGGCGCTCCCATTTTCTTTATAGCGGTCGTTCCCCCGCATGCAGCCACTATTTGTGGAGACTTTCACAGCCCTTGCCTCAGCCTGCCTACGGCGCAGGTAAATGCTTAACCCACTGGATTCCTGTTTTTGCGCATTTGCTTTACGCGGAAGTCTTTTTGCAGTCATTCTAAAAGCTTTATACTTACGCCTCATGCCGGTAAAGCATGAATAAAAATGGGAGGACCATCCTCAGCACCCAAAACAGGTATGGTCACTCCCAGTTTCATACGCCCGGTTAAACGTCTACGCCTAACACACATGCTTTATGTTTAACGGGCTTTATAGCTTTGTACGCAGGTAGGCCTTTAGGTACTGCACCTGAAGAGGATAATACGGCTTTACCGGAGATAAATACCACTTAAATGCTAGCCACCCTACGTATTTACCGCAACTTGCAAGTGGCACCGTAGCCAGTGCGGATGGTACTGCAAACCATGAGGCCCGGAAGAAAGGCATCTCATACGTACCAGCTTCTCCTGCGGCATTAGGCTGGGTTTCGGCACAGGAGAGAGGTTACGCAACCGGCTTAGCCTTGGTAAAAGGTAACCTGTCCGGTTTCCACCTCATACAGCCCACCTACCAACAGGATTTCTCCTTCTTTCTCCATGGCTGCCAGTATAGGACTCTCCTTCCTGACCCGCTCCATGGTGTGGTGCACGTTGTTAACGGTGACATTGTAGACGAAGGCATCGTTACTGCCGTTACGCTTGTTTTGCGGCGTTTCCGTTTCACTGTCTATGGCGGGTTTCACCTTTTGCAGCAGCGACGTCAGGTGGCCCAGTTCTACGTGGTTGCAGGCCCCGTAAATGGCGCCGCAGCGGGTATGCCCCAGCACTACCAGCAACTTAGAGCCGGCAACTTTGCAGGCAAACTCCATACTTCCCAGTATGTCCTCGTTCAATACGTTTCCCGCAATCCGGATACTGAAGATATCGCCGAGGCCCTGGTCAAAAATAAGCTCTGCGGAGGTGCGTGAATCGATGCAGCTCAGGATGGTGGCAAACGGGAACTGCCCCTCCGACGTTTCGTTCACTTGTTGCAGCAGGTTGCGGTTTGCTTTCAGGTTGCTAACAAATCGCTGGTTACCTTCCTTCAAAAACTGTAGCGCCTTTTCGGGCGTCATGCTCTGCTGGGTTTCTTTGGTGTGCGTTCTCATGCGGTGGTCTTGTTGCTAATACTTTTAAAGTTGATGGCATGCCCTTGCGGCGGCCTTTGCCTTTAACTGTGCTACGCCTACAAAGTTTTGCCGCTCAGGCATCACCTTAAAATTACACAGAAGAACGAAGAACATAACACGTCCTGCCATTAAACCTGCCGTATTCGCCCTAAAAAAGCTTATTTGGCGTGAAAAGGGGCCTCAGTAAATGCCTCCCAAGTGGCCCTTTGCATGAAGTGAGAAGTCGGCAGAGCGTTACTTTCTGCCAACCACCCGGAATCTACTAATGAGGTAGTTTACTTCCTTATTTGGTTCGAAGTAAGCGGGATGAGGTTTCGCTGCATCGCATACTTGATGAGGTGGGCTGTATTCTTCGTGTGCGTCTTCTCCAGTATGTTCTGGCGGTGCGTCTCGATGGTGCGCTTGCTGGTAAACAGCTTCTCGGCGATCTCGGCGTTGGTGTAGCCATCAGAAATCAGCGTGAGCACCTCCACCTCCCGCTTCGACAACTCCTTGACAGTCGTATTTTCCACTGCACCATCCGCTGTCGGGCGCAGCACTTTCTGCAACATTTTTATCGACATGCCGGAGCTGATGAAAGCAGTGCCCTTTGCAGCCAACTTTATGGCTGAGCAAAGTTCTACTCTACTGGCGTCCTTAAGCAGGTAACTGGTGGCACCGCACTCCATCAGGCGGTGCAGGGCTATGGCGTTGTCCTGCATGGTCAGAATAACCACCCTCACCTCAGGATGGTGCTCCTTTAGTAGCTCCAGGGTTTCATAACCATCCATTATAGGCATCTGCACATCTAAGAGCACGACATCGGCCGGCGTGTGACGAAGCAGCTCCAGCAGTTCCTTGCCGTTTGCTGCCTCACCTACAACCTCTATAGCTGCTTCGGAGTGCAGGAGGCATGCCAGCCCCTCCCGCACTATTCGGTGGTCATCGGTAAGTATAATCCTGATTGTATGGTGATCTGACATGTATTGGGTGCAAGTACAGTTGGGGCGGAGACAGCGGCAGCGCACACTGGCCTTGCTCCAGAAATTGTGTACAATATACTTAAAAACTCTCCAGCTTCGAGTAAACGGCACTACACCACCAAGCACTCCGGCGCGTGCACAAGCTCAACTTACCAACACTGCCACAACTACTTACGCAGCACATTTACGTACTTACCCCGGCAAAAAATAAGTATTTACCACACCTATAATAAATATAACAAAAAGTATTTTTAACAATTATTACACCACCTAAGCCAGGTCACCTAATGAGAGAGGAAGTGTTGTCGCAGCTAATGGGGGATGTCGTGGTGCTAACGCTGTATGGCCCCTGTAGCAGCCAAACGGTAATCGATCTGGAAACGAAGTGCCGGGAAGCCATACTACAGAAGGCGAAGCACATCCTGATCGATTGCGAGAACCTCACCTTTCTCAACCCCACGGCCCTGCGCTGCCTGCTCAGCCAAACCTCTGCAGCCGAGAAAGCCGGCAGCTGCCTGGCACTTTATAAACTGAACGAGGAGCACACCAGGCAAATCAGAAGCGCAGGCTTAATCGGGGTACTCCACATCCAGAAAAGCTTTGTTGATGCTTACCAGCACTGCAAGAAACAAGGTAGCAGCACCTGAGTCTCCTACTGCTAATGCTGCCAAAAGCTGTTGCACGATACCGTATGATGGCAAGCAATCAACGTAACAGCAGGTGCTCACCTGGCGTCAGGGGCTCCGGTGCCTTTGTCGGTGCCGATGATCCTGTGCTCAAAGGCATACTTGATGAGGTGGGCCGTATTCTTCGTGTGCGTCTTTTCCAGTATGTTCTGGCGGTGCGTCTCGATGGTGCGCTTGCTGGTAAACAGCTTCTCGGCGATCTCGGCGTTGGTGTAGCCATCAGAGATCAGCGTGAGCACCTCCACCTCCCGCCTCGACAGCTTCTTGCCGTCAGTTCCTTCATGATCCTGCTCCGCACACCCCTTCAGGTTATGCTCCAAAAGTTTAAATGAGAGCTCACCGCTGATGTACTGCCCTCCTGCAGCCACTAACTTAACAGCTGCCGTCAACTCTACTTTACTGGTCGTTTTAAGGAGATAACCTACAGCACCACTGGCCAGCATCTTTTGCACAATAGGCAAGCTGGTGTGCATGGAGAGGGCAATGACCTTTGTACCCGGAAAAGACCGGCTCACCTCCTCAGTGGTTTGATAGCCATCCATGTTCGGCATGTTCACGTCCATGAGCACGACGTCTGCCGCCATCTCCTGCAACAGCCCGAGTACCTCTTTGCCGTTACTGGCCTCCCCTACTACCTGCAGTCCCTCATCCTGCTCCAACAGCACCCTGAGTCCCTCCCGCACCACAAAATGATCATCCGCGATAATAACCTTTACTTTTCCTGGTATTTCCTCCATTACCTGTTTGCTTTATCCTGATGGCTGCAAGCACATGCCAAGTGCAGCTATCCTGTTAAATGACATTTAACACTGGCCTCTGGAAGTATAGAACTATAAAGTAAAAGCCCCACCAGCCTAAGCTGAGTTTCTTTCGGCGTTAATGATTCCGAAGGAACAGCGCACCACGAGCTTTTCGTACACCTGCTTGCCCTCCCGCTGTGAGCCCTGCTCCTCCATGTTACGTATACGTGACAACGCGTACTGCTGTATGGTTATAAGTGGCAGTTCGATGCGCTGGCGGGTCTGAATGGAGAGTTCCTCCAGCGGTTTATCGGCCATCAGCCTGTCTGCCTCCGCCAGCAGCAGTACATACTTTCTTGTGCGCTCATACTCTTCATGGATCAGCCTCCAGAGTGCTCCATACTTGGGATGCTCCGCCAGATAAGCTGTAACCGGGAAAAAGCACTTCTTCATGGCCATCTCGCAATTATCCAGCAGGGTCTTAAAGTAGAGCGAATGCTTGTAAAGTTGCTGCAGCTTTGGCCAGTGGCCTTTCTGGTGAAGCGCCTCCAGTGCCTTGCCCACCCCGTAGTACCCCGGCACGTTTTGCTTCAGCTGGCTCCAGGAACCTACATAAGGCACGGCGCGCAGGTCGTCCAGGTTCAGTTTCCCGGCTTTACGCTTGGATGGCCTGCTGCCGATGTTGGCCTCGCCATAATAGCGCAATGGGCTCACAAAGTTCAGGTACTCCAGGAAGACCGGGTGGTTCTTCAGCTCAAAGTAGGCCTGGTAGCTCACCTCGGCCAGTTCCTGCAGCAGTTGGTCTTCCTCCGGCTGCAGGGTGGGCGCTTTGCGGCCAAAGAGGGTGTTGCTGATGCCCGCGTGCAGAAGTTGCTCCAGGTTAAACTGCGCTGCAGCCACTGACCCAAAGTTAGAGCTTACCGTCTGTCCCTGAACAGTGAGCTGAATCTCCTTGTTTGCCACGTTACTGCCCATCGAGGCGTAGAACTGCTGGGTTTTGCCGCCGCCACGGGCCGGCGGGCCTCCCCTGCCATCAAAAAAGATCACCTCCACCCCATACTCCCGGCTAACCTCGGTCAGGGCTTCCTTTGCTTTGTAGATGCTCCAGTTGGCCATCAGGTAGCCGCCGTCCTTGGTGCCGTCGGAGAAGCCCAGCATGATGGTCTGTGTGTCGCCCCGGCGGCTCAGATGGCTCCTGTAGGTGGGGTTCTCGTAAAGTTCCCGCATCACGCTGGCGGCCTGGCGCAGATCCGCGATGGTCTCGAAAAGGGGCACGATATCAACCGTAATGGGTTCTGTTTGCCAGCAGCCCAGGCGCAGCAAGGTATAAACTTCCAGCACATTCAGGGCGCTGGTGCAGTGGCTAATAATGTAACGGTGGCAGCCTTCTTCGCCATTGCGCTCCTGGATCGATTTAATGGCAGCTACCGTCAGCAAAGTATCCTGCAGCAGCTCATCGTCCGCAAAAACGCCGGCCGTTAGGTATTGGTTTATACTTAGCAGGGCCTTTACCTTCTCTCCGTCCGGCAGTTGGGCGTAATCCTTTGGCAGCAGGTCGGTGCGCTCTGCCAGCTCCTCGTATAGCCGCTCATGCACCGAAGCGTCCTGCCGAATGTCCAGCGAGGCGAAGAACAGGCCAAAGAGCTCGACTTTAAAGACAAGCGCCTCCACCTGGCTCAGAAACAGACTGTTGTGCTCTTCCAGCAGGAGTCGGCTTACCTCACGAAGCGGTGTCAGCAGGTCCTCCTGCTTCAGGTCTAGCTTGTGGTCCGGTAAGAATAAGTTATCGTATAGCCTCGCCTCCAGGTCCTTAATCAGGTTTTCCACACCTTTGAAGGTGAGGCGTCGCCTCAGCCGGCGCACATCATGGTAGTAGGCCCTGATTGCCGCTCCACGCAAGGCATCGGCTACCTGCAAGGTGGTATCGGCTTTCACAAAAGGGTTACCGTCGCGGTCGCCACCGGGCCAAAACCCCATCCGAATCGTGCCGGAGCCCGGCCGCACTGCCCCCGGAAACTGCGCCGTGAGGGAGGAGATGATGTTGCCCGCAGAACGGTAGAATACGTTCTCCAAGAACCAGATCAGGCTCACCGCCTCCTCATAGGGCGTAGGCTTCTCTTTTTTAAAGAAAGGGGTTTTGCCTAGCTGCCGCAGGTATGAGTGCGCCAGCGATGTGTTATCTGTGGCCAGGGCCTGCGACAGATCGTTGATGATGCCCAGCACGTTGCTCGGGTAGAACTGTGTGGGGTGGGCAGTGAGCACCAGACGCACCGCAAAATCCTGCAGCTTAACCGCCAGTTGCTCCTGGGCCTTCTGCTGCATTACGGTGCTGCTGAGCTGCTTCAGGGTACCCATGCCGTGCATGTCGTGCGTCTCCCGGAAAGCAGCCTCCTCCAGCGCATCGAAGAGCACCACCTGCCGCTCCGCATACTGCACGAACCGGAACAGCAGATCGTTCTGCTCCTGCTCGGTGCGGTAATGGGTATACTGTTCAAAGAAGCTCCGGATAATCTCTTCCGGGCTCTGCTGGCGCTGGTAGCCGTCCTCACAATGGAGCACCAGCAGCGAGAGCAATACACCTGTTTTCTCTACCCGATGGAAAGGCAATGACGAGAACAGGCTGTTATACATTTCATAGCGCGTGCCCACCAGTATCCGGAATGCTTCTAAGGGATTATCGGTACGCAGGGTTTCAGGTGTGGCCATAGGTTGAAAGGTTGGTTTGAATCTGTTTCGTATACTGGTACAGTTGCGTAAAGCCCTCTTTCTATACCAGGCTGTCTGTTGTTTAGTTGCTCTGAAAGGTTGATGCTAGCCGCACCAAAGCGCTGGATTCTAACACCTGGAGCTGCCGCTTTAGCCGCCCCTCCTCCCATACAGCCTGTTCAACGCCCCATCCTTAGGGTATCAGCTTAACTTCGCGCCGCCCATTGCCCCGCCCGGGTAACGGGATTTCCAACAATGCCTCCTTACCTAGAGCAGGCTACCCACAGCTGCCTGTGCGCTCTTTAACCTTTAAAGTATACTTCAAAAGTGGTGCCCGCCCCCTCTTCGCTTCTCACGTTGATGTAGCCATTGGCGTTATCCACCAGGCGTTTTACAATGTATAGGCCCATACCTGTCCCATCCACATGGGCATGGAAACGCTTGAAGAGCGTAAACAGCTTGGTTAGGTTCTCTTTACTGATGCCCAGGCCATTGTCAGTCACAGTGAGCAGCACATATCCGTCTATCCGTTCCGTCTTTAGAGAGACCAGCGGGGGGCGCCCCCTCACTTTATACTTAATAGCATTGCTGATGAGGTTGTAGAGCACGCTGTAGAGGTTCTTTTTGGAGAAGTGAATATGCGGGGCTTCGCTGAAGTCAACGCTTAGTTCTGCCTTCTCCGTTTCCACCACATCCTGCAGGCTCGCCATCACTTCCTGGTACACCTCCTGCACGTTCACCAGCTCCGGCTTTCCGTCTATGTCACGCTGCACCTTCACAATGTCTGTCAGGTCCTTTATCACGTTATTAAAGCGGTTAATGGCCCCCTTCATCATGTCAAAGACGGGCTGTATGGGCTCTCCCGCGATTGGCCCGGCCGAAGCCACCTGGTCCTCCAGCAGTAACAGCAGGCCCTCGATGTTGCTGATAGGCGTTTTGAGGTCGTGAGAGGCGGTGTAGACGAAGGTATCCAGGTCTTCGATCACGCGCAGCAGGTGCTCGTTGGTGTCCTGCAGTTTCTCCTGCGTCAGCTTCAGGTCCGTCAGGTCGATAAAGGAGCCCAGCACCCGGTACGGCATCTGGTACTCGTTGTGCATGATGCGGGCCCTGTTGGAGACATAGGCATAGGAGCCGTCCTTTTTCCGAAGCCTGTACTCACCTGTCCATTGGTCTCGGCCGGAATTGATGGCCTCAGAGATGCTTTTCTCCAGTTCCTCCCTGTCGTTGGGGTGCACCAGTTCATACCAGGCGTCCATGCCCTTGCCCATCTCCTCCTCCTCGTAGCCCAGCATGGATTTTAGGCTATCGCTCCACCATATTTCATTGTTCACCACGTCCCAATCCCAGATCACATCGTTGGTAGCCATGGATACCATGCGGAAGCGCTCCTCGCTGGACGACAGTTCCTTGGTACGCTCACTTACTCTCTTCTCCAGCTCGTTGTTGAGCTTGATCAGGTTCTCCTCGGCCAGCTTCAGCTCCTCGTAGGCCATCAGTACTTTGTCTTCGCTGCTTTTCTTCTCGGTGATGTCGGCCATGGTCACGGTGACGCCATCGCCCATCTTGACGGCGGCAACCTCATACCAGGTCTTCCCTCCGTCAATCTCCAACTGCTGCTCAATGTGTACGGGCTCACCTGTCTTCACCACTTCCGTAAACTTTCGGAACAAGCCGCTCTTACGCAGGAACGGCATTACCGTCAGCACACTGGTCCCCAGCAACTCCGCCTGCGATTGCCCGAGCAGGCTCTCTGTTTTCCTGTTGAGCAGCGTCCAGGCGAAATCCGTAATCTTCTGCTCCTCGTCCCGCACCGCCCTGAAGGCCATGATGCTGTTGAACGAGCTGTTCAGCACGCCCTGCACCACGTTGCTCAGCGTTTTCAGGGTAGTTACATCCACGAAGCTCACCACAACCCCATCCTTGTTACCGTCATGTTTCAGGTAAGGGATGATGCGCATCAGGAAGAACTTACCGTTGCTGGTCTCCACCTCCTGCTCCTTCTCCATGGAGTGGTTGTTCACCTCCCGGATGTCCTCTATCAGGCGGGAGTACTTTAGGTTATGCGACAGGTGATGGATCGGGCGGCCGATGTCGCTGTCGATGACGTTTATCAACCCTTCTATTGATGGGGTGAACTTACGGATGACCAGGTGATGGTCTATGAACAGCTGCCCGATGTTTGAGCTGCGGATGTAGTTGTCCAGGTCCTCATTCAGCTCCTGCAGCTCCTTTATCTTCAGCTGGTGCTCGGAGTTAACTGTGTGCAGCTCCTCGTTCAGCGACTGCATCTCCTCATTGGAACTCTGCAGCTCCTCGTTCGAGGACATCAGTTCCTCGTTGGTGCTCTGTAACTCCTCGTTGGCCGTGCTCAGGTCCTGCACCGTCAGGTGCAGCCCCTCGCGGGCTTCCTTCAGCTCCGCCTCCAGTGCTGTAAGTTGCTGGTAATAATCGGAGTCGGAGACAAACGAGAGGTCAGAAACTTTTGGGATAGGCGCTACCTCGCCCATTTCCTGTAGCAGCACCAGGATCACCTTCGGCTGCCCCTTCTCCAGCGTGGTTGGGCGGATGGATACATGCACCAGTTGCTCCTTTTTGCCTAACTTCACAGCCACCTGCCGGGCCACCACCTTCCGGTCCTGCTTCAGGGCTTTCCGGATGCCCACGCTCAAGGTAATGGCCAGCTCCTCAGGCACCATCTTGATCAGGTTGAAGTGCAGGCGCTTGTCAGGGAACCTAAGGAAACGGTTGATATCGCCAATGCCGTGCAACAGCTGGTAACTCTCATCCACATACAGGGCTGTTACCTTAAAGTCTTCGGAAACGGCATCCATGAAGGCTTCGTTGTAGCGCAGCTCCGGCGAGATGTTATACTTCACCGCTTGCCCGTTAGCATTGCTGTTGCTGCCGTAGTCGGTAAGGCCGTAGCTCTGCCTGATGCCTCTGCCATCTTTTATCTTCCGGAAGATCTTCCATTTGCGGCTCTCCTCCGTGAAGTATGACTTCATGGAGCCGATGTGCTCACTGGAGCCTAGAAACAGGTAGCCACCGAGGTTCAGAGCGTAGGGGAACAACGACAGCACCTTGTTCTGCAGGTCCTGGTTCAGGTAGATAAGCATATTGCGGCAGGTCACCAGGTCGATACGGCTGTAAGGCGGGTCTTTCTGTAGGTCGTGCTGGGCAAAGACCACCAGCTTGCGGATCTCCTCACTTACAAAATACCGGTTACCTCTCAAATGAAAAAAGCGCTTCAGCCGCTCCGGCGACACATGCTTGGCAATAGAGAGCGGATAGCTCCCCTTTGACGCTTGTATAATAGCCTGTTGGTCGGCATCGGTGGCAAACAGCTTTACATGCGGTTCTCGCCCCATCTTCTCGAATGCCTCACTAAAGAGCATAGCCAGCGAATACACCTCCTCCCCAGTGCTGCAGGCGGCAACCCACACTTTCACGTGCTCATTCTCGGCCTTTCCTCCGATAATCTTCGGGATCACTTCCTTCTCCAGGCACTCAAACGCCTCCGTGTCCCGGAAAAAGCTGGTCACGTTAATAAAGAACTCCTGGCATAGCTTTTTTATCTCACCCGGGTTCTCGTGCAGGTAGGTCAGGTAAGAGGATAAATCTTTTACCTTCAGGGTATCCATGCGCTTTCTGATTCGCCGGTTCAGGGTAGCCTCCTTATAGCTGGTGAAGTCTGTCTGGGTGTGGGTGCACACCAGGTCCAGTATCTCCCGCAGCACCTCGGCGTCCTGCCCTTCCTCGCCCTGGTCGATCAGGTTCTTCACCAGCGGAACCTTGCGCGTATACTCCATTATCTCTTCAGGCATGTGCTCGGGTGCCAGCACAAAATCAGCCGCACCGGCATCTATCGCGCTGCGTGGCATGCCGTTGAACCTGGCCGTTTCAGGCTCCTGCACCACCACAATGCCCCCAGCCTTTCGGATAGCCAGGGCACCCTTGGTGCCATCCGTACCAGTGCCGGACAGCACAATGCCGATTCCGTGCCTGCCCCGGCTCTTCGCCATAGACTCAAAAAACAGGTCAATGGCAAAATTCGGCTCCCGGTTGCGAGCCTTGTCAGCCAGCCGAAGGCGGCCATGCTCCACGGTAAGCTGTTTACCGCTTGGCAGCACGTACACACAGTTCGGGCGCGTAAACATATTATCCTCCGCTTCCTGCACCTGCATCTGGGTATGCTTGCTCAGCAGCTCCGCCATCAGGCTCTTGTGGTCCGGCGAAAGGTGCTGTATAATGACAAAGGAAAAGCTGGAGTTGCTGGGAAAATGGTCGAACAGCTTGTGGATAGCCTCAAGCCCGCCGGCGGAGGCTCCTATCCCCACTAAATAATGGTCTGCTGCGGACTTTACGCTTTCTTTATTGGGTGCTGAAGTGGTCGATGTCATGTATGCTAATCGTAATGCTGGTAGCTCACTAGGTATCTGCAGCTAATGCTATAACGGTTCGTGCGAGGCAAACCTTTTAATACCGTTCCCTTATTATCTTTTCCAGCACGGCGTTTCGTAGCGTCTCGGCGGCCTCCAGCTCCTCATGCCGCCAGGGCAGCGATGTGTTCCTCACGGTTTCCTGGTATGTGGCGAATGAATTGCGCGGGTGGTACTTTTTCCCGTCCGGCTCCAGCTGTATGGCATTGTCGGGATTGCCGCCCCAGGCAATAGTTTGGGCTACCTCCGGCCTGAACCCAAGTATAAAATCGCCCTGCTCGGTGTTGATGGGCAGAGCCACCAGACCGCTTGCTACATCTTTGTAGGGTTTACTGTGTGGGTAGTCGAGTGGAAGATTGCTGGTGGCAAACAGGCCGCTGTTTTTGTTTCGGCGTAGCCAGGAGGCTAATTCCTTTACCTCACGCTGGTCGGGGGTGCTGCCGCTCAACCAAATGTTTCCTTCAAACACCACTGCGGCACCCGTCAGCGACAGCAGTTCCTTCAGGCTATGCTCCCCTTGCATCAGGCCATCGGCAAAGTGGGTAGCGTTGTATAACTGCTCCACCAGCTTTACGTGTATGTTCCGGAGCTGTACCCGCAGCTCCATTTCCTCTTCGCGCTGCTTTGCCTCCAGCTGTGCCGAAAGAATCCCGGTGAGCAGTTCCATGGCAGAACGCATCTCGTACCCTGGGTACTTAGCTGTTTTGTGGTGGCACGATATCAGGCCCCACAGCGTATTATTGATGATGATAGGCAGCGACATGGAGGCCTCGATATTCATGTTTGCCAGATACTCCAGGTGCACATTGGCTACGCTGCGCAGGTTGCTTTCCGACAAGTCCGTAAAGCGCTGCGTGAGCGGGTTGATTACCGGCACAAGCCGCACGGGGGTATACGAACGGGTGGGGATAAGACGGTAGGGATTGCGGTAGTAAAGGTCGCGCGCTTGCTTGGGCACATCCGAGGCAGGGAAACGCAAACCCAAATAGTCTGCCATGTCTTCCTCCTTTGCCTGGGCAATCACGATGCCGTTCCACATCGGATCGAACTGATACACCAGCACTCTGTCGAAACCGGAAAACTGCTTCAGCTCATTGGCGGCCCGCTGCGCTATCTCCTGGCAAGAGCCTGCCTGCTTTAAAAGGGAGGTAATGTATTTAATGTGCTGGTACAGGCGCACAAAAGATTCTTCCGGGCTTGATGTTTTCTCCTCGAGCTCCACCAGCACATACTCCTGCTGTGGCAGCACCAGGGCCGAAAAGGCGATATCATTCTCCTCCCCCCTGAAATTCAGCGTGAAAGGCAATTTATCCTGGCTGTCTTGCGCAGCGATCTTTGCCACAATCTCCTCATACTGCCCCTCTACCAGGAAGCTGGAGAAGGGTTGCCCCAGTAACTCATCAGGCTTGATAGATAAAAAGGCCTCTACATTCTCGCTTGTCTGCAGAACACGGAGGTCTTGCTTGTCCAGCACCAGCAGTGCGCCATGCGGCTGCACCAGGTTAACCAGGTGAAGTGGTATGCTTCCGCAGAACTCGGAGTCATAATCCTTTCCGGAACTGATGTTGATGGGTGGTATAGGCTTCTCCATAGGGTGTATAAAAGTTCGGCTTAAGCAGGGCCAGCTATAAAATTTCGGAAGGCGTTGGTTCTCGCATAGCCTCGGGAAACATAAGCCCCTGCGCCTCCATAATCGCGTGACCTATCCAACCGGAGTACAACCACCTCCCGGTGTTTCAGGACTAACAGGCCGAGGCTCTTAAAGTTATGCAAATGCCGCACGAAACCGTGCATCTCCTCATGCAAAGGCAGTCCATGATTTCATAAAATTAACACCTTATAATGAAATATCAATCATATGTCCTTCTTTTCATGCTTCATTCCGGCAATATAAGTGCCTGACAAATTACAGATTAAACACTTTATGGCAAGCAGAACAAAGCATGCACGTTCCATTCGCCCAGTCAAAACAAATTGCACAATTTAAATCATTCGTTACCAGAGTATCAACACCCCTTTAGCCGCAGCCCATATGGGTAGCGATAGTAGCTTTGCGTGGTATCTCCGTAACCTGCTCCGCCACTGCCTTAGGGATAAGACAACCACCGGCATGGTTATAAGCCACTCCCTTTGCCCTATGTTCACCCTAACCCTTGCACAGCGCATTGACACCCAAACTGTTGCCGCGCCTGCAGTTTATTCGCTGCCGCTGCAACCATCGGCAGGCGCTGCGAGTATTGGGCATATGAGGTTCCGGTTTCCGTATTTTGACAGCCTGGGAATGCCCCTGCTGGGGTTGGCTGCATCCGTGTTGTTCGTAGCTGAGGCAAAGCGCCAACTACGGAAACGCACCCGCCCCAAAACAGAACGCCTCCAGGAGAATGCCAGCGTAGCGGCCCTGGCGCTGCCAGCTCTACGGTTGCTGCTGTTGCCTTGCATGTACGCAGCGGCCCGGCAGGCGGCAAAGGCTCGTCTGGGCTTGCTGAACTGGGTAAGTTTACCGGCATGGGTCCGCTATAGCCTGGGCTTTCTGTTGCTGGACTACACCAACTACCTGTGGCATGTGCTGCTCCACAAATCTGATTTGCTGTGGCGTTTCCACAACGTGCACCACATCGACCTGGACCTGGACCTTTCTACTGCCTGGCGCTTCCACATTGGCGAGAACATCGCCTCTGTTCCGTATCGAAGTGCTGCCATTGCCCTTGTCGGTGCTCCTGCCCAGCTTGTACTTTTTTATGAGCTGATCTTTGAGGGCTGTACTGCCTTCCACCATTCGAACCTACGGCTGCCTTACAAAACGGAAGAAAAGCTTTGCCGCGTAATGGTGACACCCCGCATGCACGGCATTCACCACTCCATCGTAGCCAGGGAGACAAACAGCAACTTCTCCGTTATCTTTTCCTGGTGGGACAGACTCCATCGTTCACTCCTGCTCGACGTGCCCCAGGAAGACATCACGATCGGGGTGCCATCCTACCGGGACCCAAAGGAACAGACACCCTTAAACCTGCTGGTTATGCCTTTTAAACGGCAACGCGCATGGTGCTTACCGGATGGCTCGGTACCGGAGCGGGAAGCGTGAGAATGCGTAAGAGTATACTCAGAAAATGCTCCTTTGCGGCTGTTGCACTCCTTGCCATAAGTTGCGGCCCGGGTTTTATTCTATTCTAACTTTTTTTGCCTGGCAAGAGCCTGCCTTCATGTTCCTTGCAGGGCGTAAACGAGCCCAAGCGCGTCATAGAAACCGCTCCCTACCCCGTGCCTTATCAAGCCCCATGCAATGTGAGCTCAACTAAGACCAGATAAGAGAGCATTTGACATGAAATCATTCTACTTCTTTTTCGAACTCGTTTTTATAGTCTATAACAGCGCCTATTAAAGAGGCATGCACGAAGGCCTGCGGCACGTTTCCCAGCCACTCCCCGGTTTCGGGATCGCCTTCCTCCGGCATCAGGCCTACATCATTCATGAAGCGCAGGGCGGCGCCCAAAATTTGCTTAAACTTCTCCCTGTCCCGCCGCATCACCCAGTACTGCGCCACCCAGCACGTTCCTGCCAGGAAAGCCCCCTCCTTTTGCGAGTCATACTCCTCTAGATGGCGGCGGTAAAGGTTGTCCTGGCAATAATCCTGCTCCAGCCTTCCGATCGTTTTAAGTACCTGGGGAGTATCGGCCTGGGTATAGCCCCAGATGGGGAACAGAACGGCGCTTACGTCTACCCCCTCACTTCCGGGGTAAACAGCATAGGCCCCTTCGGAAGTGAGGCAGTTTTGCTCTACATACTCCCGGATCTGGTCAGACGCCTCCTGCCAACGCTTTTTCTGCTGCTCGTCCTGTGAGTGTGCCGCTATGTACTTCAGGCTGACGGAGGCCACTACCTTGCTGGTGGTATAATGGTGCTTCACAGACTCTTCCCAGATACCATGGTCTGGTTTAAACCAGTTCTCGACCAGGTAATCGGCCAGCTTTTCTATTGTTTCCCAGTGCTCCCGGGTATCATAGCGGTTATAGATAACTTTTGCGGCGATGATAACATTGCTGTTGGCATCGAGTTGTAGTTGGTTACTGGCCCCGTTGCCGTACAGCACAGGGGTGCTGTTCCTGTACCCTGAAAAGGCTAACTCTTGCTGCATCCCTGCCGGCTGCTCGTCCAGCGAAAGCATTGGCACCACCGGTTTGCGTATGCGGTGCATGGCCGAGCAAATAAAGCTGAGGAATTGGCGCTCCTCCTCTCCGTCGCTGCCGGCCCTGGCAAGGGCGCTAACGATCATGGCTGCATCGCGGAGCCACACATAGCGGTAATCGTAGTTGCGCACACCGCCAATCACTTCTGGTAGAGATGTGGTGGCCGCCGCAATAATCCCCCCGTTCGCGGTATAAGTGAGCATGCGGAGTAGCCGGAGCGAGTTTCTTACCTCCTCCTCATACGGCCCTTTATAGGTAATATGGTCCGATACCTTGCGCCAGTTCTTCAACGTGAGTTCCCTAGCCTCCACCAGATCCTCTTCCGGGTTATCTAAGATCTTTTCTGCCAGAATAACCCAGGCCTCCTCGCCAGCCGGTACCCGAAAAATGACGGTGTCTCCCTGGATCTCTAACTTATGGGAGGCATGTAAATGAAAATCAAACTCGAGCGAAACGTGCCGCTCCCCAAAGGCATGCAGTACTGGCCTACGCCTGTTGTAGTTGGGGCGGTAGGAGATATGGCTTACGAAGGAAACAGGGGCTGCAGAGAACTTCCGGCAAATTCCGTAGAAGCTCCCCTCCAGAGGCATCCAGTCATCCAGTACAAGTTGGCCCTTGGTGCCGGAGAAGTATGTCTGAAGTAAGGCACTTTCCCCCAGGTAAGATCTTTTCTCGAAGGTGAGCCCCTCTAACTCCAAAGACCAAGCCCCCCCATGCGCTGCATCAAGCAGAGAGGCAAAGAACGAAGGGCTGTCAAAGCGCTTCGGGCAGTACCACACAATGTTGCCCTTCTTGTCTAACAGCGCGCAGGTGCGTCTATCTCCAATCATGGCCAAATTGCGGATATTCAAGTTTTGATCTTCCATAAGAGATACCATCTACGGCTCCAGTCTAACCCGCCAGGCTACTCACACATCCTTGCTGCCAGGGTATTGTTATGGTTTACTATGGCCGGTTGCGCCTGGTTGTCGCCTCCCCTGAAAAAAGCACTGCTCGTATATAGCAAAACACCCAGAGCCCCCGCTCAAGCATGTGTCGCGCATACACCCCTGCCAGGGCGGCTCGCACCACAGCCGGCAGGTAATTATGCAAAATCGGGAAAGGCAGGCTTTGGGCTGGTATGCGCGTCAGGGTTGATTGTAGGTGGCAAAGTGAATGCAAACCTTTCAGCCACCGCACATTTCCTGCAGACAACCTATCACAATACATTTTGGTGGGTAAAGCAGCCTCTTTGGAAACTTGCCAATCAAGGCACCTTGCTGAAGGAGGAAGTGATGGTGGAGGCGCGGCATAAAAAAAGCCTGCAAACGATACGTTTGCAGGCTTTGCAGAGAGTGAGGGATTCGAACCCTCGATACCCTTTTGGGGTATACACACTTTCCAGGCGTGCTCCTTCGACCACTCGGACAACTCTCTAAATTGGTGATGCAAATATACACTAACCGACAGCACTTCTGCAAGTATAGTTTAAGTATACTTTCTATAAACTGATCTCGCCACGCAGGTCTTGCTGCAGCAGGCTTACCCGCTCCTGGTAGCTAAGTCCTTCCTGCCCCAGCACATACATCAACTTGGATATAGCTGCCTCGGTCGTGATATCGGCCCCGCCAACCACGCCCATGTTCAGCAGGTACTTGCTTGTCTCATAGCGGCCCTGGTCTACCCGGCCCTCATCGCACTGCGACACATTCAGGATAAGCAGCCCTCGGTCTTGGGCCTCGTGCAGCAAGTCCAGAAACCATGGTACGGTGGGCGCATTGCCCGAGCCGAAAGTTTCCAGCACCAGCCCCTGCAGCCCCGGGGCCTGCAGTATACTTTGTACCACCTGCGGCGTGATGCCCGGGAACAGCTTCAGTATGGCTACCTTATCACTTAGTGCATGATGCACCTTAAACGGCTGCTGCGGGTGCGGCAGAATGAGTTCGAAGCTATACTCTATGTCGATGCCGGTTTCAGCCAGCGGCGGGTAGTTGTCTGATTTAAAAGCGTCAAAGTGGCTACTCTCCACTTTCTTGGAGCGGTTGCCGCGCAGCAGCAGGTTCCGGAAATAGATGCACACCTCGGGCACCACACTTTTCCCTTCTTTTTTAGTGGCGGCAATCTGCAGGGCCGTGATCAGGTTCTCGCGGGCATCGGTGCGGATGCGGCCGATCGGCACCTGCGCCCCGGTGAAGATCACGGGCTTCTGCAGGTTCTCCAACAGGTAGCTCAGGGCGGAGGCAGAGTAAGCCATCGTATCGGTGCCGTGCAGCACGACAAAGCCGTCATACTTCTCATAGTTCTCCTCAATCAGCTGGGCCAGCATCAGCCAATCCTTCACCGACACGTTAGAAGAATCGATAGCCGGCTCTATACTTAGCACGGTGAGCAGGTAATTGAACTGCCGCAGCTCCGGCACATGGTCCACGATCTGCGAGAAGTTGAACGGCACCAGGTGCTGCTCTTTCTCATCAAACACCATCCCCACGGTGCCGCCGGTGTAGATAATAAGTATGGAAGCTTCCGGGTGGAGCGGCGCGGCGGTGTCTATGTCTACTTTTACAACCTGCATGCTATAGCTTGAAAAGGTTAAGGGCGTTGGCCGTGGTTTTTTCCGCTACCTCCTCTACCGGCTTCTGCAGCAACTCCGCCACACGCTGCGCGATCAGGGGCAGGTATACCGGCTCGTTGCGCTTGCCACGATGGGGCGCCGGCGCCAGGTAAGGGCAATCGGTTTCCAGCACCAGGTCGTCAAGCTGCACGTGGGGCAGCACTCTGTCCAGGCCACCGTTCTTAAAGGTGGCCACGCCGCCGATGCCCATCAGGAAACCCAGCTCCTTCACCTTCTCCGCCTCCTCCGCGGTGCCGCTAAAGCAGTGGAAAATGCCTTTCAGGGTGCCGTCCTGGGCGGCGGAGACGATTTCATAAGTTTCGTTAAACGAGTCGCGGGTGTGCAGCACAAGGGGCAGTTTATACTTTTTGGCCAGCTCTACCTGCACCTTCAGGGCCTCCTGCTGTTGTGGCAGAAACGTTTTGTCCCAGTACAGGTCGATGCCGCACTCTCCCACCGCCGCAAAGGAGCGTTTGCCCAGCCACTCCTCCACCAGGTACAGTTCGCGCTCAAAATCCTTGTCCACCGAGGTTGGGTGCAGGCCCATCATTGGGATGCAGGTGCCTTTATACTTCTCCTCGGCCTCCAGCATGGCATCTATGGAAGTATGGTCGATGTTGGGCATGTAAACCTTGTTTACCCCCTCCTGCTGCGACCGCTCCACAGCCTCGGCCCTGTCGGCATCAAACTTCTCTGAATAAATATGCGCGTGCGAATCAACTAAATTCATGTATTTTATCATCATTCAACATTGATCAGCAACCAATGCCAGTGTAACTTCAGGTTTATACCTGCAAGTTAGGGATTTTATACTTGTTGGTTGGTCTGAATCAGGATTTACAAGATCGAGCAAGATGGACAGGATTTAACAGAAGGATTTTGATTTTACCAGGCACCCTCTATTACACATCAAAGCAGAACCTTAACTCCCCAACTTCTAATACTTTCTCCCCTTCCACCTGATCTTGAGCGGCAGAAAAAAGTAGATAATCAATATAACAGAAGAGATGACCAAGTATAGCTCGAAGAAGAAGTAAAGGTACCAGGGAGCACTGCGCCCCAGGCGGCGAAGGCAGAGGTGCAGGTAGAGGCTCTGCAGCAGAAGCTTGAAGGTAAAGATCGCCAGCATCACGCTTACCGAAGTATAGGTGAAGAAGGGCAACAATATCGGGTAATAAGCGGAGTGAAGTATAAAAATAATGGCCATGTACCAGGGCAGGTGCATGGAGCCCCGCATCCAGCGGCGGCGCTGCTGCAGGTAGTCGGTAAGGGTGGGCGCAGGTGTGGAGAGCGCCAGCACATGCGGATCATAGATGTTCCGGAAGCCCCACCCGCGCTTCAGTACCTCGTTGAAGATGGCAATATCTTCGGTGATGGAGAAGCTTATACTTTCGTAGCCGCCGACTTCCTCGTACGCCTGCCGCCGCAGCAGCATGTTGTTGCCCATAGTGGTTACCCGCAGCCCCAAATCCGACACCACCTGCATCAGCCCGAGCGCATACAGCCAATCCATACTTTGCAGTTTGGCAAAAAAGCTATGCTCCTCGGTTGTGGTGATACCTGTCACTACCCCCACGTTTTCCTTCATACCCGAGAGCATGGCCTGCACCCATTCCCGCGGCACGGCAATATCGGCATCAGTATAAAAATAAAAATCGGTGGTGGCCAGTTTGGCCAGGTGGGCCAGCACGTTGGCCTTGCCCTTGGCTTTGCCCAGCGTGTGGGTAATTTGGATGCAGGTATAGTGCGGTTTGCCTCGTATAAAGGCGTCGATCACCGCGCGGGTGTTGTCTGTGGAGGCATCATCCCCGATCAGCACTTCGATCTTGTCTTTGGGATAATCCAGTGCCTCGATTGCGTGCAGGCAGCGCAGGATCGTGTGCTCTTCGTTTCGGGCGGCAATAAGTATGCTGATGCGGGGGTGCTCTTTGAAGTCCAGGGTATAGCGCTTGCGGTTAAACACCAGCAGGGCCAGCAGCACCAGAAAAAGGGAGAAGTAAAGTATAAAATAGGCTGCCGATACGATCATAGGGTGTCGAAAGTATAGCCCAGGCTTGAAAAGTGCTCCACATACCGCGGCAGGGCATACATCAGGTTACGTTGGGCCTTCAGGCTGTCGTGGAATACGATAATGCTGCCGCTTTGGGTACTTATTATACTTTGGCGCAGGCACTCCTCCGGCGACAGGCGCTGGTCGTAGTCGTTGGTGAGCACATCCCACATCACCAGTTCATACCCGTGGCGCAGCTCCTGCGCCTGCTTGCCGGTGATGCGGCCATAGGGCGGACGGAACAGCTTGGGCGCGCCAGGCTGTAGCTTCTCCAGTTCCTGCTGACACCTTTCCGTGTTCTGCACATACTGCCGCAACGGCGTCTGCCAGCCTTTCAGGTGGTTAAAGGTATGGTTGGCCAATTTGTGGCCCTGCCTCAGCGCCTGCTGCGCCAGCTGTGGGTGCTTTGCCACGTTCTCGCCCACACAGAAAAAAGTAGCCTTTGCGCTATACTTCTCCAGCAACTCCAGCACCCACGGGGTTACCTCCGGGATGGGCCCGTCGTCGAAGGTGAGGTACAGGACCTTGCCCTGCCCCTCGCGGTGCCAGGTATATCCGGGCATCAGTTTCTTCAGCAACCAGGGCGTTTTGTAAAGGCGAAGCAATTTTATTGTTGATGGTTAAATTGTCTAATTGTTGAAGTGAAAGAGAAGGGTATACCTTGCTCGCGCCAACCAACAAGGTAACCATGCAGCAATTTAACAATTTACCTATTTAAACCGGCACGAGAGCAGCGTGATATCATCGTTGAAGCTGGCCTCCTCGTTGTAGAGGTTGATTTCGTGCAGCAACTGCAGGTGTAGCATTTTAGAGCTCAGGAAACGGTGGCTCATCATAAACTTGATCGTGCCCTCCACGCCAAACTCTGCCTCCTCCTCATCAAACACCTCCGTCAGGCCATCGGTATAGGCCAGCACCATAGATTTCTCGGGCACATGCACCTTTCCTACTTTCATAAAGGGCAGCACATCGAAAACGCCCAACATGGTGCAGCCATCGTTCAATAGGGTGTGCGTGTTGTCTTCATACAGTAATATGGGCGCGTTATGGCCGGCGTTCACATAGCTCAGCTCACGGGTGCTGCGGTTGTAAATAGCCACAAACGTGGTGATGAATTTCTCAGCGATCGCGTTGCGGAAGATCAGGTGGTTCAGCTCCGACACCACCGTGTTGAGGTCTGAGGTCTGGCGCAGGATGGTGCGCAGGCCTGCCTGGAAGTTCGACATCAGCAGCGAGGCCGGCACCCCCTTACCCGACACATCGGCCACACAGAAAAGGAACTGGTCGGCATCTATTTCAATAAAGTCATAGTAGTCGCCGCCGATGGAGGAGTGCGGAATGTAACTGGCATGTATGGTAACATCCTTGTCGTTGGGCAGGCTCTTGGGGAACAGCATGGACTGCACCTCGCGCGCAATCTCTATCTCGCGGCGAATAGACTCCTGGGCCAGACGCTGCCGGGCCATCCGGAGGTTTTCGATGGCTACGAGCATGATGTTACTGATCGTCTGGATGAAGTTAAGGGCATCCAGGCTGCTGGAATATTTCTCTATCTTACCGATCATCACGAAGGCCAGCACCTTGCCATTGTGCAAAATAGGGATCAGGATATCAAAGCAGCGCCACTTCTTCTCCACCGCCAGTTTCGACATCTTCGTGATCTCCTTCACCTGCAGAATCTCCTTCGGCAACGATGCTCTCGTAAAGTCCTGGTCGGACCCGGCGCATATCTTACACTGCCAGTTCTCGTCATGCACAAACAGGGTCAGTCGCGCGATGTTGAGTTGGGCAAGTAGAGTAAAGCGGTATATCTTGTACAGCGAAGCCTCGGGCAGGTTAGCGTTGATCGCCTGTGTGATCTCCAGCAGCGCCGACAATTCCAGTTTCTTCAGGCTAAGCTCTTGCTGCGGGTTCGGTACAGTTATATCAGACATTCAGAATCTTTTTTGGTCTTCAGCACTACGTAATTCGCCACTCATAAGTATATCAGAAAGTACCAGAAGACGAATACGTATACTTGGTAAAAGTACTAAAAAAAGGCTACCACCGGCACTTCTTCACTAAAAACCTTCCCGCATCAGCACCTTTCCTTCAAAGAATCAGAAGCTTCTGTTTTCGCAAGTAAAACCAAAGCCCTGACAGCCCGATAGTAAAGCGGCACAAGAGCGTTTCTGACCACCTGGCCACCTCGTTCACGGTTCATCAACAAGAGCCCTCCTGGTTTATACATATGTAAATCAGTATATTACATATTGCCTTTATAACAGTTACTAAACCCAGAATGTTTGAGGTCTGCCGGCGGAAAAATCCAAGAAGCAAAAAAGCCTGCTAACCATGCCCTTCACCATGCCACATCCCTTTAACTACTAAATATCTTGTAATCAAATATTTATCAGAATACAGTCAAATATTTCGGGGAAGGCAGGAGCCTAAATAGAGTTATGCACCACCAGGCCGGCCTTTGTGGCCAGAAAGAAGTACTCCTGGCACTGCTTCCCAAAGGTTGCCTCCTCGTATTCCAGCTCAGTGTCGGGGTCAGGATACAGTATTTTAACATAGCCTCTATGTATAAGCGACTGTAAAGCAGCGCATAACTCCTGGTCAGTTAAAGAGAGGGTACTTCTCAGGTCTGCATAGGATGTCACAAAGTATAGCTCGTCCAGAATGTCAAACTCGTTGTTGCTCATGGGATCTGATGGTTCGGCCTTTCCAGTTGTAGCGGCCGAAAAGGCCTAAGACAGCTGTTGTAAGCACGTATGGGATGTATACGAATTGCAGGGGCAGCATGTACCACAGGTAGCGGCGTGCCTGCAAAAAATTTGTTATCTGCCTTAAAAATAAGAAATCTGCTGCAAACTTGGTAAGATAGGCCCCTGTAAAGAGCCAACCCGGCAAACTACCCCACAGCACTAGCGGGATGGCCAGGAAAAGCAACAGGTTTATCAGGAACACCGACAGCGCCACTAGCTGCACCTGCAGGCTTTGGTACGCTTTCCACTTGCTGGCCCACCTAACCCGTTGTTGCATAAAAGAAATCAAACCTTTACGCGCCGAAGTATAAACTATCGCTTCAGGTGCTTTTAGGAATTTTACTTGTCCCGGGAAGATCTTATGCACCTTGTGCAGCAGGAACTCATCGTCGCCACTAGGGATAGCCTCGTTGCCTGCAAAGCCGCCCACTTTTTCAAAAACATCCTTTCGGTAGGCCAGGTTTGCCCCGTTGCACATGTTGGGCTGGCCAAGTGCCATGGAGGCTCCGCCTATCCCGATCAGGCTGGCAAACTCCACCAGCTGCATCCGCTCAAAGTGCGCGTGGGTATGGTGAAAGCTAACGGGGCCACTGATGAAGTACGGCTGCTCGGTCTCGTAGAGGAAGGCATAGCTGCGCAGCCACTCCGGCCCCACCCGGCAGTCGCCGTCGGTGAAGACCAGCAATTCGCCCTGCGCCTGCTCCACCCCCACCTGCACGGCTGCTTTCTTGCCTTTATACTTTACATAATGTTCCAACTGCAAACATCTTATCGAAAGACCAGAGGCAAGTATAAACTGCTCTACTAAGGCAGCGGTTCTGTCTTCGGAGTGATCATCCACCACCAGCACCTCCACCAACTCACGTGTGTAGTTTTGGCGCTCCAGATCGTGTAGCAGGTGCAGGATGTTCTCAGCCTCGTTACGCACAGGAATGATAACGCTGATGCGCGTATCCGGTGCAAAGGCAGCGGGTACAGCCACATCAGGCATCCGCTTCCAGGCTTGCCACCGCCTTAGAATTATCCAACTATACCAAAGCAGCGAGAACAGCAGCAGCCACCTCATGCCACCACTCCTTTCCGCGCCAAACGCATCCGCAGCACAAAGTATAAACCTACCACGCTGGGCACCGCAATGTTGAGCAACCAGAGGCTGAGGCTGGCGCTAAGCACCTGCAGCCGCTCCTGCCCTAGCAACCCAAACAGGTACATGGCCGATAGCTCCCGCACCCCCAGGTCCGATAGCAGGCTAACCGATGGCACAACGGATTTAAGGAAGAAGGTGCCCGACACGCCGCTCACGTACTGCAGCGGGCTGAGGCGCACCTCGAAAAGGATGAGCAATAGTATAAACTGCACCAGGAACACGGCATAGCGCCCCAGCGAGAGCCATAGCAGCCGCGTCATCTCCCCGGAAGTATAAGTGCCCATAATGGACAGGTAAGGCACGAACTTTCGCAGGGGCTTTATGACTGCCACCACCGCCACCATGGCTTTGGCATGGTAGAGCAGCAGCAGCATGGCCGTGCTGAGTGCCAGCAGTAACACAAACACACTCAGCGACACGCCCGGGTACTGCTGCCAGCCAAAGGCTAGTGTAAAGTAGAGCAGGCCCACCGAGCCTGCCAGCACCGTGGCCACCAGCTGGCAGAACCGCCCGATAAAGATGGCCCCAATAGCCTCCAGCCGCTGCCGGCTCTTCAGGGCCAGCACCCTACCGACATAGTCGCCGAGGCGGTTTGGTGTGATGAAGCCCAGCGTAAGCCCCACCATTACGGCGCGGTACCCCTGCCAGAACGACATCGGCTCGAGCTTCTGCCCCAGCAGCTGCCATTTACGGGCCTCAAAACCCCAGTTTACAGGTATCAGGATGGCGGTGAGTATCAGCAGGTAGCGCAGCGGGCTCTGCCCCGCCTGCCGCAGGATGCCGCTCCAACTCAGGAAGGTATCGGGTGCCGTGAAGATAGCCTGGTAGAGCAGGAGCAGCGTTAGCCCCACCACCAGCACCTTTGCCAGCCCCAAAAGGAATTTTTTATGCAGCTTGATGTTCAAGATAATGTCTTATTTTTGCACCCTATGGCTTACTCCACTGCACTACCACCCAATAAACTCATCCTTGGCATCGACCCCGGCACCCAAGTGATGGGCTACGGCCTCATAGAAGTGACTGGTTCTAAGGTGCAGGTGCTGCAGTTCGGCGTTATCCACCTCAAAAGCTACAGTAACCACGCCATCAAGTTAAAGAAAATCTTTGACAGGATGATACAGCTCATCGACGAGTACCTCCCCGACGAGCTGGCCATTGAGTCGCCTTTCTATGGCACGAACGTGCAAAGCATGCTGAAGCTGGGCCGTGCGCAGGGGGTCGCCATCGCCGCCGCCCTCTCCCGCGATATCCCATACGTAGAGTATGCGCCTAAGAAGATAAAGCAGTCAATTACGGGTAACGGCAACGCCTCCAAGGAGCAGGTGGCGGCCATGCTGATGCAGATACTCAAGATACAGGAGGTGCCCAAGCTGCTCGACGCCACCGATGCGCTGGGTGTGGCTCTATGCCACCATTACCAGAAAGGCAACAACGCCAAGCAGGGCGGCAAGTCTTGGAAGAGCTTTTTGGCGGATAACCCGGATAGGTTGGCGGGAAAGTAGGAGTATACTTCCTTTAGTTCTTCTGACTTTAGTTTTATTCTGGCGCCAGACTCCGCTGGTGCATACACCTGCCTTAGCCATTCTCGCTGCTCTGACTATCCTTGTCCAGTACCTAGGCCGCTGCGAATCTCCAAATTCGTGTAAGCCATACTTTGGCTGTACTTTCTAACTAGATCCACCTGCGGCTCTCCAACTGCTAGCGCGAGTTTGTAGCTCGTTCCTTTATACTTTCATAGCCCCTGCTTTTCGCAACTGGAGCCAAGCTATCCTTGCTAGCTTCTGTTCATCCACGGCTTTACCACCTACTTGTTTCACCTTTGGCTTTGGCTCGCTCCAGCCCGCGAGGGCTCGTCTTGGGGGTAGGGGCCCTCGATAAGGGTATCGCGCTGTGTTCCCTCCTGCGCCAGGGCGCTGCCGCTTGCGCGGCATCGGATCTCACAAGGCGCTCAACCCAAAGACTGGGTTCTTGTTCGATAGCTAGCGCTGACGGAGCTTGAACCAAGCTCCCTCTCCTGTTTTTAGGGGAGGGCCGGGTGGGGTGAATTCCCCTCTCGGGAGGGGGTGGGGGTGGGTTTATATTTTTGCTGATGCGACACCAACAGCCATGAAACTGATGCATGCCCCAAAGCAGCTACTGAACTCCCCTCCTTAGACAAGGAGGGGCAGGGGTGGTTGGACCCGGGCTGTAGAAACGCGGATCAGAATGTCCGTAGCAGCCGAATTTACAGACTATGAAATCTGGAACAGCACTACTACATCGCCTCCAGAACTAGCAGACATTAAAAGAGCCGGCGCTTTGCAGTGCCGGCTCTCACTAAATTTCTTTCTCCAGTTGTTGTTTAAGAAGCGCTGTAGGCGCTTCTGATTTTTTCGGCCACCTCCTCAAACTCTGCTTTGCTGAATTGCTTCTTGTTAGCGAAGTTCATGTCCTGCATGCTGTTGAGCGGGATAAGGTGCACGTGTGTATGGGGCACCTCCAGGCCAACCACTGCCACGCCAATGCGCTTGCAGGAGACGGCTTTCTCCACTGCCGCCGCTACTTTCTTGGCGAAGGCCATCAGGCCCAGGTACAGCTCGTCGTCCAGGTCGAAGAGGTAATCGATTTGCTGCTTCGGTATTACTAAGGTATGGCCCTTGGCGGTTGGGAACACGTCCAGAAAGGCCAGGTAGCGGTCGTCCTCTGCCACTTTATAGGCAGGTATCTCTCCGTTTACGATCTTGGTGAATATCGAAGCTTCCATACGTTATCGGCTTATCTCTAGTATCTCAAATTCAATTTTGCCGGCTGGCACCGTTATCTCTGCTTTATCGCCCACAGACTTGCCCAGCAGGCCTTTGCCAATCGGAGACTTCACAGAGATCTTACCAGCTGCCAGATCGGCCTCCTCCTCGGCTACCAAAGTATAATCAACGACCATGTTGTTCTTCAGGTTCTTGATTTTAACCTTGGAGAGGATGAGCGCTTTGCTCGAGTCCAGGTTCGACTCGTCGATCAGGCGTGCATTGCCTACGATCTCTTCCATCTTGGCGATCTTCAGCTCCAGGTGCCCCTGTGCGTCTTTGGCTGCATCATACTCGGCATTCTCGCTAAGGTCGCCTTTGTCACGTGCCTCGGCTAGTTGGCGCGCCACCTCGGCACGGCCCTTCGTCTTGAGCTCTGCTAACTCGTCTTTCAGCTTTTGTAGCCCCTCAGCAGTGTAATAATTGATCTTGCTCATAATTAGGTTTTCACGTTTTAAAACACAAAAACAAAAAGAACGGCTATGGCTTGCATAACCGTTCTTTTTGCCAAATATGTAAAATAATTTAATCCTTTTCCAGTGCGGCGACCGTTTAAATCCGAACTGCCGCCAAGTTTAGCATAAGCCTGACTTTTTGCATTTCCGTTCGCAGAAGGGCTCCTCCCTCACCGCGTGTGAACAAAGCAAAGATAAAAATTTATCTGATACTCCGCCTAAATATTTCCGAATCAAATTAGCAGCTGCATCTAGACACAGAACGTGGCAAGGTCCTGAAAGGATGCGTCAGCATGCCAGTATCTGCGCTATCTTCTGCACCAGCACTTCGTTTATCTTCACGTAGGATTCATGGGTCCAACCAGCGATGTGGGGCGTGAGAATAACGGTTGGAGCGGCGGCCAGAAACTCGAAATCCTGCTGTTGCTGCTCCGTCAGGGTACTCAGCTTCTCGTTCTCCAGCACATCCAGGGCGGCCCCTTTTATACTTCCGGCTTTCAGGTGCCGCACCAAGGCCTGCTGGTCCACCACGTCGCCGCGCGAGGTGTTCAGAAACCAGACCGGTTTGCTGAAGCCGCTGAAGAAAGCCTCGTTGGCGAAGAACAGGTTCTCGGGGATGAAGGGAATGTGCAGGCTCACGATATCAGCCTCCGCCTGGATCTCCTCCAGCGACACACGCGCCACGGGCAGGTTTATCTTCTCGGGGGCAAAGCGGTCGTAGGCCAGCATGCGGCAGCCAAAGCCGGTCAGGGTACGGGCAAAGCTCTGGCCCATGTTCCCGAAGCCAATGATGCCCACGGTTTTGCCAAAAACCTCCTCTCCGCGGTTTTCCTCACGCAGCCATACTTTCTGCTGCACCTGGCTGTGGCTGCGCGAGATGTTGCGCAGCAGCGATAGCAGCATGCCCACGGCAAACTCGCCCACTGCCTGGCTGTTGCCTTCGTTCGCGGCAAGCAAGGCTATTCCACGTTCCTGCAGCGCCTGCTGGTCTATGTTGTCTACCCCTGCCCCTGCCCTGGCCACATACTTCAGCTTGTGGGCCAGCTCCAAGGTTTCCGAGGTGATGCGCATTTTGCTGCGCACGATCAGCCCGTCGAAGCCCTGCAGCGCCTCCCGCACCTCCTGCGGCTTTATACCTGGCCTGTAATCAGCTTCCACGCCAATGCGCTGCAGCATCGGAAATATGCTCGGGTGGATCTCGTCGATGATAAGTACGCTGGAGGTAAAGGGATTGGTTGACACGGATGGAGTAGAGTTGTTGATCAGATGGTTCCTTAATATTTGCACAAACAGCAGCAAAACCGCAAAGTATAAACTTATAAATGGGCGGCAGAACCCGCCTGTTCATGCGCTGTCTTGAGAACACTAAAATACTAAAAATACGGCTAATGCGGAAGAATATTATCCCGGGCTACACCGGCGCTGCAGTTTGGTGGCGCAGTTAGTCAACAGGTCGGGTTGGGGGGTTAAGCTTTAGATCGAATCCTAATCTCTGAATCTCCAAAACCTGCGAACCCCGTCCTCGTTGCAGGTTATCAAGGAATCTTCGTCCGCTTTTAGCACTCTGGTTTTAAAGAAGGGAATGTTATTCTCCATGTATAGAAGCGTATCGTTTGTGAACGCATACTCCACGTATTCCAAGGCGTCTACAAACAATACGGAGTCCTCTTCAATGCTAAAGCTGGCGTTTTCAGTTTCTCCGGATGTCCACACGCCCTTTATATCATCCTTAGAAAATAAAGATAAGCTGCCAGCGCCTGTTGATTCTGTTGCCGGAAGAGAAGCGTGGTTTTGGTGCTGGGAAACTGACTCTTTTGCTCTCTCTTTAACACCACAAATTATCAGAAGCAACACAAATCCGAAAACGTGTATTCTCCTCACTGTACGATTTCTTGTGCCTCCTTACAGGTTGTATAGCAGGTGCGCGATGCCAAAATAAATAGTCAGGCCCAGCAGGTCGTTGGCCGTGGTGATGAAAGGCCCGGCAGCCACGGCAGGGTTGATGCCGAACTTGTCCAGGATCATTGGAGTGATGGTGCCCATCAGCGAGGCCAGCATGACTACTGAGAATAGTGCCACCGACACGACCATGGCCAGCGTAATCTCGCGTTTAAAGAGATAGGTAGCCGAGAAAACTAGTATGGAGATAATTAAGGCGTTCAGCAGCGCCACCAGCAGCACCTTGATCATACGCTGGGTAATGTTGTCGAACATTACCTCGTTAGAGGAGAGCGTTTGGATGATGATAGACGAGGATTGGATGCCCACGTTCCCGCCCGTTGCCGTGATCAGCGGCACGAAGAGCGCAATGGCCGGCAACAGGGCGATGTCATCCTCATAGAAACCCATGAAGTGTGCCGCCAGCAAGCCGCCCACCATACCGATGATGAGCCAGGGCAGGCGGGCACGGGAGATGCGCAGCACGCTGTCGTCCTCCTCCACGCTCTCGGTGATACCGGTCATGAGCTGCCGGCTGAGTTCGGCCTGCTCCTGCATCACGTCCACCACATCGTCGATGGTGATGCGGCCCAGCAGGCGGCCCTGAATGTTCACTACAGGTATGGCCTCCAGGTCGTAGCGCTGCATCACGCTCACCACCTCGCTCTCGTCCTTGTACGACTCGATCGAGATCACATCCTCGCTGTAAATATCCTTTACCATCGTGTCGTCTTTCGACAGCAGCAGGCGCTTCACGCTGACGCGGCCCAGCAGTTTGTCGCGATCGTCCACTACGTACACGGTATAGATGCGGGCTACCCGCTCCGCTTGCCGCCGCACTTCCTCTATGCATTGCCGCACGCGCCAGTTCAGGTTAACCTTAATGAGCTCTTTTGCCATCAGACCGCCAGCGCAGTCCTCCTCGTAGTGCAACAGGTCCAGAATGGCGGCAGCCTGCTCGTCGTTATCGATATGGGCGATCACCTCCTCCCGCGTCTGCACCGACTGCTCGTTGAGGATGTCCACCGCGTCGTCGGAGTGCATCAGGCTGAGGTACCGCGCAATCTCCTCGCTCGTGAACTTGTCCAGGAACTCGCTGCGGATGTCGTCGTCCAGATCGCTCAGGATCTCGGCGCCCACCTCGGCGGGGAGCAGGTCCAGCACGTAACGCGATTCGTTAGCGTCTAACTCGTAGAGCACCGTGATGATGTCGGCGGGGTGCATCTCCTCCATGGTACTCAGGATAAACTCCCGGTCCTGGCGTTCAATAGCTTCCTCTACCTGCTCAATATACTCACGTGTGATCTCTACCTGCATGCTCTTACTTTATGTTCTGCTCTATCAGCTGTGTCAGTGCTACAAAATCTTCTACCGAAAGCTGCTCGGCGCGCTTGTCGAAAACAGGCTGGGCCTGCACTTCGGGCGGCAAGTTATAACTTCGGAGGGAGTTACGCAGCGTCTTGCGGCGGGTTCCGAAACTTAATTTCACCACCTGGTGGAAAAGTTTCTCGTCGCAGGCCAGCCGCTCCAGCTGGTTGCGCACCAGGCTTATCACCGCCGATTTTACCTTCGGCGGCGGGTTAAATACCTTTTCCCCTACGGTAAACTTGTAATCAATTGTATAAAAGGCTTGCAGCAGCACGCTCAGGATGCCATAAGCCTTGGAGCCCGGCGGCGAGGCCAGCCGCTCGGCCACCTCCTTCTGTATCATGCACACCACCTCCGGCACCACATCGCGGTGCTCCAGCACCTTGAAAAAGATCTGGCTCGATATGTTATAGGGGAAGTTGCCGATGATGGCAAACTTACCCGGAAACAGCGTGCTCAGGTCCGTTTTTAGGAAGTCGGCAGAGATAATGCGCTCACCGAGCTGCGGAAAGTGCTGCTGCAGGTACGCGATGGACTCCCGGTCGATATCCACCACGGTGGTACGATATTCCTGGTGCTGCAACAGGTACTGCGTGAGCACGCCCATTCCGGGTCCAATCTCCAGCACGTCCTGCACACCGCCGGGCAGCGTGAGTTGCTCCACTATCTTTACCGCAATGTTCTGGTCTACCAGGAAATGCTGGCCCAGGTGTTTCTTGGGTCTTACGTTGCTCACCTTGTGTTGCTTAGGGTTTTACGGTCGTAAAGTATACTTTTCCGCTCAAAACCGTTATACTTTAATTGTACGCGATCCCGGCAAAGGCCGTGGCTATGCCGGTTTTCGCTTTACGTTTTATACTTACTATATTGCAGCCCAAAGATACGAACCAGACATGCCAACACAACTTAAATACGACATAAGCTTAGCGAAAAACACCAACCTGGTCCTGATTGCAGCGGCTGGCAAGGTGGCGCAGCTGCCCGAACTGCAGCCCGAGGAGCAACAGTATGTCCAGCAGCAGGCAGAGCAGGAGGCCAAACTCATCTCCCTGAACCGCTATACGCACCGCGTGTACGTGGTGGTGGCACCTGAGGAAAAAACGGAGCCCCTGCGCAAGGAAGCGATCCGCCAGGCGGGCCATAAATTATTAAAACAGCTGAGGTCAGATAAGGTAGAGAGTATCTCCATACTGGATAAAACAGGTACCGAAGCCGGCTTATACCTGGCCGAGGGCATTTACCTAAGCAACTATACGTACACCAAGCACAAAACCAAGGATGCCAAGCCAAGCCCGCTGCAAAGTATAACGCTGGCCGATGAGCAGCTAAGCGAGCAGCAGGTGCAGGAACTGGCCAACGTGCTGGAAGCCGTGCTGCGCACCCGCGACCTGGTGAACGAGCCGCACAGCTACCAGTCGGCCACGCAGTTTAGCGAGCAGATGGAGGAACTGGGCAAAGCCGCAGGCTTCAAGACCGAAATACTGGACGAGCTGCAGATACAGTCGCTGAAGATGGGCGGCCTGCTGGCCGTGAACCAGGGCAGCGAAGAGCCGGCCACCTTTACCATTATGGAGTGGAAGCCGGAGAACGCTAAAAACACGAAGCCTTACGTGCTGGTGGGCAAAGGCGTGGTGTACGACACCGGCGGCCTGAGCCTGAAACCGACGCCAAACTCCATGGACTTCATGAAGTCTGACATGGCCGGAGGCGCCGCCGTGGCCGGTATACTTTACGCCGTGGCCAAGAACAAGCTGCCCCTGCACATCATCGGCCTGGTGCCAGCCACCGACAACCGCCCCGGCGGGCAGGCCGTGGCCCCCGGCGACGTGATCACCATGTTTAACGGCATGACGGTAGAGGTGATGAACACCGACGCCGAAGGCCGCCTGATCCTGGCTGATGCGCTTTGCTTTGCCAGGAAGTATAACCCGGAGCTGGTGCTCGACTTCGCCACGCTTACCGGCTCGGCGATGCGCGCCATCGGCAAAGAGGCCTCTGTGGCCATGGGCACGGCCGGAGAAGAGGTTATGGGCGCCCTGAAAAAGGCCGGCGAAGAAGTGCACGAGCGCCTGGTGGAGTTCCCGCTGTGGGATGAGTACAGAAAGCAGCTGGACTCAGACGTGGCGGACATCAAGAACCTGGGCGGTGCCGATGCAGGCGCCATCACGGCAGGCAAGTTCCTGGAGGTGTTCACCAGCTACCCTTGGGTGCACTTCGACATCGCCGGCACGGCTTACCTGCAGGGCGAAGACTCCTACCGCGGCAAAATGGGCACCGGCACTTGTGTTCGTTTAGTTTACAATTACCTTAGCGCTTTGGCACGATAACCTAACATGGATAACAAGTATAAAATAAAGCTCGGCATCAGCATCGGCGACACCAACGGCATTGGCCCGGAGGTGGTCGTGAAGACCTTGTCTGACAGCCGCATCCTCAACTACTGCACCCCGGTCATCTATGGCTCGGCTGCCATACTTAACAAGGTGCGCAAGGCGCTCCACTCCGAGCACTTCAACTACCAGCAGGCGGACTCGGCACAGGCGCTGGCGCCGCGCAAGGTAAACCTGATCAGCTGCTGGGAGGACGACCTGGAGTACACCCCCGGCCAGCCTACCCCGGAATCCGGCAAGGCGTCGCTGGACTCACTGCTGGCAGCCTCCCAAGATCTGAAGGCGGGTTTCCTGGATGGCCTGGTGACGGCTCCTATCGACAAGGACAACATACAGGCCGAGGAGTTCAAGTTCCCGGGACACACAGAGTTCCTGACTTCCTACTTTGATGCGCCCGAAAGCCTGATGCTGCTGGTGAGCGGCGACCTGCGCGTGGCCACTGTAACCGGGCACATGCCGCTGAAGGATGTAGCGTCCAAAATCACCGAGCAGTTGCTTATCCGCAAGCTGACGATTCTGCAGCAGTCGCTGCGCAACGACTTTGGCATCCTGAAGCCGCGCATCGCGGTGCTGGGCCTTAACCCGCACGCCGGCGAAAAAGGTTTGCTAGGCACGGAGGACGCGGAGATCATCCGCCCCACCATCATGCAGATGAAAGAGCGCGGGCACCTGGTGTTCGGCCCCTTCCCGGCCGACGGCTTCTTCGGCATGCAGCAGTACAAGCAGGTAGACGCCGTGCTGGCCATGTACCACGACCAGGGGCTGATCCCGTTCAAGACGCTGGCCTTCGAGAGCGGCGTGAACTACACGGCCGGCCTGCCGATCGTGCGCACCTCGCCCGACCATGGCACCGCCTATGATATTGCGGCAAAGCACGTTGCCAATGAAACCTCTTTCCGCGAAGCGCTGTTCCTTGCCTGCGACATTGTGCGCATGCGCCAGTTAGAGGCAAATCCTGCAGTATAATTGCGGCAGGGTATTTTATTTATCAGAATTATATTCTAATTTTGCAACCTTGCAATAAAGAGTCGATTGGTGTGAAGAAGCTAAGAGATTACGAAATCGGCATTGCCAAGCTCAGCAACAGGGTTCACAAGTATGAATTTCAGCTGAACGAAGACTTCTTTGAGGAGTTCGGGAAGGAAATGATACTTGGCGGTAACCTGAAGGCGGAGGTGGAGCTGGATAAGACAGAGTCGCTGCTTACCTTCCACTTCGACATTACAGGCCATGTGCGCCTGACCTGCGACAGAAGCCTGGAGGAGTTTGATCACCCGGTGGATGTGCAGGCCACGTTCCGCATCAAGTATGGCGACGAGAACGCCGAGCTGGACGATGACCTGTGGCAGATAACGCCGGGCACGCAGTCGATCAACATTGCGCAGCACCTGTACGATTATATCGGGCTGTCGCTGCCGATGAAGAAGCTGCACCCCCGTTTTGTGGAGGAAGACGAAGAAGAGGAAGACGATCGGGATATCCTGATCTACAGCTCCCGCTCCGATTCTGACACAGACGAGGATGAGGACGACGAGGATGATACCGACCCGCGTTGGGATGTCCTCCGAAACCTGAACTAAAGAATTTCAGAAGTATAAAAATAAACGTAAGTAAATCATTAACTAAAAATGGCACATCCTAAACGTAAGATTTCGAAGACCAGAAGAGATAAGAGAAGAACTCACCAGGGCCTCTCTGAGAAAGCCATTGCAATTTGCCCTACTACAGACACGCCGCACCTGTACCACCATGCGTACGTGGTAGACGGTGACCTGTATCACAAAGGCAAACTGGCTATCAAAAATTATACAACGAACGCCCAGTAAGCATTAACTGCTTTAGTTTTAGTTCTGTATAATTTTAACACCCCCTGTAAATGAGAATCGCTTTAGACGCCATGGGCGGTGATTATGCACCTGAAGCAATTGTAAAGGGTGCTGTTCTGGCCGCTCAGGAGATAGACGAAAGCGCAACCATCGTGCTGATTGGCAAGGAGGATGTGGTTAATGGTCTACTCAAAGAATGTGGATATACGGGCAACAACATTACCGTTGTAAATGCCAGCCAGGTAATTGAAATGGGCGAGCACCCTACCAAGGCCCTGACACAGAAGCCCGACTCCAGTATAGCTGTAGGTTTTGGTCTGCTAAAAATGCAGAAGGCAGATGCTTTCTGTAGCGCCGGCAATACCGGAGCCATGCTGGTTGGAGCCATGTTCAGCGTAAAAGCAATCGAGGGAATTCTGAGGCCTCCTATCGCCAACTTTGTTCCGAAGCTGCGCGGCGGATACGGTATTATACTTGATGTCGGAGCGAACGCTGACTGCAAGCCAGAAGTGCTGGAGCAGTTCGGCGAGCTGGGCTCCATCTACGCCAAGTATGTACTGGACATCAAAGATCCGAAGGTAGGCCTGATGAACCTTGGCGAGGAAGAAGGAAAAGGCACCACTGTTATTCAGGCCGCGTACCAGCGCCTGAAGGCAAACGCCAACATCAACTTCATCGGCAACATTGAGGGGCGTGATCTTTTCAATGATAAGGCAGACGTAATCGTTTGCGACGGCTACACAGGCAACATCGTCCTGAAGATGGCTGAGTCGCTGTACGATATCCTGCACGAAAAAGGCATCCAGGATCCTTTCTTCGACAAGTTCAACTACGAGGCAGAGGGCGGCAGCCCTATCCTTGGCGTGAATGGAAACGTGGTGATTGGCCATGGGGTATCCAGCCCGGTTGCCATCAAAAACATGGTCCTGCAGGCGCAGAAGATGATCGTTTCCAAAGTTTGGGAGCGCTTCAAGAAGAACTACAGCGAATAGTGTAGCTGCTGCCCCGCCAGCAAAAGATTTTATACTTGGCATAGCCTGTCGAAAGATTCTTTTTAAAGGAACTCACAGGTTATGCCAAGTTTTTTTTATTAAATTGCCTGCCTTAATCTTTATCACCTTTATAAAATTTGCAAATGAGTAAGATTACTGCCGCCATTACGGGTGTAAGTGGCTATGTACCGGACTACGTGCTCACCAACAAGGAGCTTGAAACGATGGTGGAGACCAATGATGAGTGGATCACTTCACGGACGGGTATCAAGGAGAGGCGCATCCTGAAAGGCGAGTGCAAAGGTACATCGCATATTGCCGTACCGGCAGTAAGAGAGTTGCTCAAGAAGACAAACACAAAGCCAGAGGAAGTAGACCTGCTTATCTGCGCCACTACCACGCCGGACATGGTGTTTCCGGCCACAGCTAACCTGATCACGGCAGAGGTGGGCGCCGTAAACGCCTTTGGTTACGACCTGCAGGCGGCCTGCTCCGGCTTCCTGTTCGCACTGGCCACAGGCTCTAAGTTTGTAGAGTCAGGCCAGTACAAGAAAGTAATCGTGGTGGGGGCCGATAAGATGTCCTCTATTGTAGACTATACCGACAGAGCCACCTGCATTATCTTTGGCGACGGCGGCGGTGCCGTGATGCTGGAGCCTAACACCGAAGGGCTGGGTATTCAGGACTCTATCCTGAAGTCTGACGGCACGGGCGCGCAGTTCCTGCACATGAAGGCCGGCGGCAGCCGCAAACCGGCTACGGTCGAGACGGTACAGGCCCGCGAACACTACGCCTTCCAGGAGGGGCAGCAGGTGTTTAAGTTTGCCGTGAAAGGCATGGCCGATGTATCGGCAGAGATCATGGAGCGCAACCACCTGACGGGCGACGACGTGGCCTGGCTGGTACCGCACCAGGCGAATAAACGCATTATAGAGGCCACTGCCAACCGCATGGGCCTGGACAACGATAAGGTGATGCTGAACATCCACAAGTATGGCAATACCACAAGCGGCACTATTCCGCTGTGCCTGTGGGAGTATGAAAACCAGCTGAAGAAAGGCGACAACCTGATTCTGGCGGCCTTTGGTGGCGGCTTTACCTGGGGTGCCGTTTACCTGAAGTGGGCGTACGATCCGAAGTAACAGCAATATAAAGTATAAACAGCAGAGGCGGCCTTTGGTAAGGCCGCCTCTGCTGTTTATACCCTGCTATGTTGGGCATACTTTTAGGGCGTGAACAGCTTCCTACTGCTCTCCCTAATATACCTGGGCCTTGCAAGCCAGTCTGCTTTTATACTTGCGGAGCGCGAGGCTTGACGACACTGGTAGCGTACGCCGGCATTAAATAGGCCACCCCGACCAAAGCCGCTGTATGGTATGCGCCCACAAAAAAAGGCGAGCCGGATCTACTCCAGCTCGCCTTCTTCTTTATACTTTACGCCTCTGTTTTATGGCATGTAAGACAACTCTACCCTAAAGCGAGGGTCTGTAGCGCCCAGCTTCTGGTAAGCCTTCTTAGACAGGCGAACCACTACACGCTCGTTCTCGCCTGTTTCCGGCAGCTTGCCAATTACACGCACATACACCACC
This sequence comes from Pontibacter litorisediminis, assembly GCF_029360645.1. Classification (GTDB taxonomy): domain Bacteria; phylum Bacteroidota; class Bacteroidia; order Cytophagales; family Hymenobacteraceae; genus Pontibacter; species Pontibacter litorisediminis. The sequence continues at coordinate 187,676 of NZ_JARDUA010000002.1, forward strand.
TCGCCGTTCATGGCGTTTTTCACCTGCATGATGGTGCCAACCGGTGCCGTTTTGTGCAGGGCTAGGTATTTGTTGGTATCGTTCGTTTTTGCGTCTATCATCTCAGCCATGCCAGACTCCATCATCTTGCTGGTACCGGCGGCTGCGGCATTCTCCCCAGGCTCCTCCTCATCCACGCGCTCTTTGATGGTGACGGCAACCGGGGTAGGCGTTACGCCGGCTGCGGGAGTAGTAGGGCCTGCAGAGGCGACAGCCGTGGCGTCAGTTCCTTTGGCCATTTCATCGTCTGGCTCCGGCATATAAACCGGCTTCTGGGTTGGCGTTGGCTGGCCTGTGCCCACAATCAGCTGCTGGCCAATCTCAATGTTATTGTCCCCTCCAAGCTTGTTCCAGAACCTCAGGTTCTCCACCGATACGCCATACATGCGCGAGACAGAATACAGCGTCTGCTTTGGCTCCACGGTATGCAGTTTATTGCCAACGCTGTTTACCGTAAAGGTACGGTTACTGGCTGCAGGAGCCGTGTTTTTGGGAGTAGTGGCCGCTACGGACACGAAGCCGCGCGGGATAAGCACGATTTCCCCTATTTTGATAGTTGTCTGTACGCTGGGGTTGGCCTCTACTATTTGCGAGACCGGCACGCCATACTTCCTGGAGAGGGCATAAAGCGTCTCCTTAGGCTCAACTTTGTGCTGCACAAAAAGCTTTCCGCTCTTACGCTCCACCCCTACCGAATCGCGCACGGCACCAAGGTCCAAAGCATTAGCCGAGAAAGAGAGTACAGGCACTGCTACAAGGGAAAGTAAAAAAGTTCGTAACATAAGGGCTAGGCTAAAAGTTGGAAAACCTGTAGAATGTCTTTATTCAGGATGAAATATAAATTGTGGTTAAAGATAAAAAAAGTATCTGAACCAATACCACTTAAGTCGCTCCCAATTTTCATCTTTCGGTGCAAGTTTCCGGCCAAATCGAAAATTGCCAAATCATTCTGTATTTTGCCATCTGCCCCGCCGGTGTAAAAGCTGATCACCAGTGCATTTTCTGTCTCGGCGTACTCCAGAGCCTGCAGCGGCTGCACCTGCAGTTGCTCCTGCAAAAAAGCCCGCACCTGCGCAAAATAAGGCTCCCCCTCGCGGTACAGCACCGGGTACAGGCAGCTGCTAAAACGAGCCTGGCTATAAAGGGTCACTTCCGCTGCCGCCTGCTCCTGGCTGTAGGTTGTGCCGGTAGCCGCCCCGGTTGCCGGGCTGAGCACCTGCATCGGCAGCTCCGGGCGGTCGGGCGCGTAAGCCAGCACACCGGCCTTGGCCACACCGTAAAATGCCAGCTCGCCCTGTTCCCATACTTTGCTATGGTCGGCCTCGCTAAAGGCAAAGATTCCCTTGTGCTGCCCCATTTGGCGGTTGCCGTAGCCGTGCAGGTACACGTTCCCGTGCGCTGCGTCCTCCAACCCCTGCCACCAGGCCTTTGCCTCTGGCAAGCCAAGCTGCGCTAAAGTATAGGAAGAGGTCTCGAGGGTGTAGAACCGCGTCAGCAGCAGGTCAGGGTCGCGCACCTCCAAGGCAAGGCAGGCGGTGCCGCTATCTAAGCGAATACGCCACACAGGAGCCTTAAAATCGTATGTATAAAGTAGCGGTATGATATGCGTAGGGAATTTACTATATTATCTGCTGAACCTGGTATTTTAATCTGCTACAAATTTATGGAAATATCCTTAAAGCTCCGGTACCTGTACGCCCTGCTGCTCTGCCTGCTGGTGCCGCTTTATACGTTTGCCCGGCAGGATAACGGTAGCACAAAAACTAGGCCCAAGGTGCTGCTGATGGAAGTGAAGGCAGAGATTGACCCGCGCACCAACCGCTACGTGGAGCTGGCGCTGCAGGAGGCCACGGCCTTGGAGGTAGACCACGTGCTGCTGGAGCTGGATACTTACGGAGGAGCCCTGAATGATGCGGACGAGATTCGGACGCGCATTCTGGAGTACCCGAAGCCGGTGTATGTGTTCATTAACAAGGATGCGGCCTCGGCCGGTGCCCTTATCTCGTTGGCCTGCGACAGCATCTACATGGCGCCAGGTGCCAACATTGGGGCAGCCACGGTAGTGGGCGCCGACGGGCAGGCTGCCCCGGGCAAGTACCAGAGTTACATGCGCTCCATCATGCGCTCCACGGCAGAGGCAAACGGACGTAACCCACATATGGCCGAGGCCATGGTGGAAGCCAGCGTAGACAGCACCCTCTCGGCCGGGCAAGTGCTTAGCCTAACCACCTCGGAGGCCATAAAGTATGGTTTTTGCGATGGTGCGGCCCGCAATGTAGAGGAAGTGCTGGAGCAGCTGCACCTGCAAAATGCCGAGGTCATCCCTTACCAGCTGAGCACCGCCGACCGCATCGTTTCTTTTTTCCTGAACCCGTTCATCAGCGGCATACTGCTCCTGATCATCATAGGCGGCCTGTACTTTGAGCTGCAAACGCCTGGGGTGGGGTTTCCGCTGGCTGCCGCCATTGTAGCCGCCATCCTTTACCTGGTGCCTTACTACCTCAACGGGCTGGCCGAGAATTGGGAGATCCTGATGTTTGTGGCCGGTATTATACTTATCCTGCTGGAGGTATTCGTGATTCCGGGTTTTGGTGTGGCGGGCATTAGCGGCATTGCACTCACAGTGGTGTCGCTGGTGCTGGTGATGGTGAACAACCACATGTTCGACTTTACCTTTGTGCCTTCCGAAAACCTGATGCGGAGCCTGGTGTCGGTGGTGATGGGCATGGTGGGCGCCGCCGTGGTGATCGCCCTCACCTGGAACCGCCTGCTCAACAGCCGCTCCATGCGCCACGTGGTGCTGCAAAACACCTTCCACAGCCGGGAGGGGTATCGCTCCGCCAACAGTGCTGAACACCTCATAGGCAAAACAGGCGTGGCCCACACCCGCATGGCGCCATCAGGCCGTGTGATGATAGACGACAGCCTCTACGATGCCCAGGCCCGCGACGGCTTTATTGAAAAGGGCGACACCATACAGGTGATAGACCAGAGCACCTTCGCCCTGCGGGTGAAGAAGATCGAGCCGGTGGTTTGAAGCAGCTGTACGTTATACTTGTAGCCATAGCCATACTTGCCGGCTGCCAGCCGCAGGAGGAGGTTGTAAAAAGCCACGGCATTAAGGAGGTGCACCTGGTGCAGTTCAGGTACTCCTACCCTGCGGAAAACACGGAAGAAAATGTACCTGCAGGTGGTGACCCTCTGGAATTTACACCGCAATTGGTTGGCTATACTTCCCTAGAGCCAAAGAACGGCAAAATGGGAGTATGGTATGGTTTCCATTGTGATTCCATTTCTTACCATCCATACGGGCGAGCTGCTAGACCTGAGTTAGCTACCACTTTATCATACTTTGCCGAGCTGAAAGACGATCAGTTTTATTACCATGATTGGGAAAACCCAAATGAACCGGGACCATTGTACTGTGGCCCGAGCCTATTCTTTCAGGTAGTAAAGGAGGATGGGACAGTTTATACTGTTGGCTTCGTACCGCACAAGCTGCCGGAGGAACTCAGGGGCTTATATAGTGCAATGAACTATAACTTATGGAAGATGTCTAATGGCCAGCAGGTAACAGACGCTTCGGCAACTCAGGGAGATAAATTTCTTAAAGTTATACAGGATAAGTTCTACAAACCTGATACTATGCCTCCACCCAATCTCCCTCTCCCACCTCCACCAGTTAGGGCTACTGTAAAGTACACACCACCTGCTGCTGAGGGTTAAACGTTAATGCCCAACCAAGAGCATTTTCACACAAGCTGCCATCCTTTGCAACCATCTCCTCCAAATTTGGCTCATGCTACTAAAGAGACACCAGATGAAAGCTACTCTACTCCCCTTCTCCCTGCTGGCTAGTATACTTTTGTTAAGCTCCTGCTGCAAAGATAATGACAGCTTCACGAAAGCTGAAACAGTGGATGCCACCTTGGTATGGACCGGTGACTATGCCGTAGACGGCTGCGGGTTTATGCTGCAGATCGGCGACACCTACCACAAGCCTACCAATGAAGGAGATATTAGCATTTCATTTAAAGAGCACTCCCCTACGGAGGTAGAGGCCACTCTACTCGACTACCGTAAATTAGGCCGGTACTGCCAGGCTGGTGTTGAGATCAATACCGTTAAAATTATAGAGCTGCGGAGGAGGTAGCCGAATTTTACAATTTTCTGAAAGGCATGCAACCTTCTGGTGCTGAGCGGGCTCTACTAGGTATACCCCTTATGCCTGACCTATGAAGAAGTACCTGTACCTGAGCCTCTCGATTCTTTCAAACCTGCTCCTGTTCACCTCACGCACCACACAAGACAGAGACTAAGCTGCCCCTCCATCAGGATAGCACAGATTAGGAGCAGCTGCCAGTGGATAAATGGTAGCTCTTGTGTACCTTTGGGACTCATCCCAAACCTGATAACGTTATGGAAGTCCTTGGCATTATTCCGGCACGCTACGCCAGCACCCGTTTCCCCGGCAAACCCCTTGCTGATATCAAAGGCAAAAGCATGATTCAGCGGGTGTACGAGCAGGCACAGAAATCGAGCCTGGCCGAGGTGGTAGTGGCCACGGATGATCCGCGCATTTTGGAACACGTGGAGGCTTTCGGCGGCAAGGCCGTGCTGACAGGAACCCAGCACCAGAGCGGCACCGACCGCTGCTTTGAGGCCTACCAGCTCAACAACCAGCCCTACGAGTTTATCATCAACATTCAGGGCGATGAACCCTTTATCCACCCGGAGCAGATCGACCTGGTGGCACATTGCTTTGAGAAGCCGCAGACGCAGCTGGCAACGCTGGTGAAGAAGGTGGAGACGGCGGAGGAGCTGTTCAACGTGAATTCGCCGAAGGTCGTGATTAACCAGGCAAAAGAAGCGTTATACTTTAGCCGCCAGCCCATCCCCTACTGCCGCAACGTACCTAACGATATCTGGCACAAGCAACATACGTACTACAAGCACATTGGCATCTACGGCTACCGGGCAGACATTCTGGAGCAGATCACGCAGCTGCCGCCTTCTGCCCTGGAGCTTGCTGAGTCGCTGGAGCAGCTGCGCTGGCTGGAGCATGGCTTTAAGATAACCACCGCCATCACCCACCACGAAACTATCGGCATCGACACGCCGGAAGACCTGGAGCGGGCTACCCAGCACCTGTAGGCTTAGCAAATGATGCGGAACTACACGTTGATGCGCTTCGTGCGCCTGAATTTATACTTCTTCGCGATGTACTTTGTGCTGACCGCGATTTGGTACGGGCTTAACGGGCGTTTTTCGGAGACAGGCACTTCCCAGTTGCTGCAGGAAATAAGTATCAACGCTGCCGTTTTCTCTCTGCTCTTCACCCTAACCATGCTGCTCATGTACCGCCGCACGGAGGTCCGGGTTCCTGTGAAGCAGTTTACCTCCAAACAGCTGCAACTGCGCCTGGAGGAGATTGGCTACGTAAGGGCAAAAGATGAGAAGCAACCGGTACAGGTCTACAAACCTACCCCTCCCAAAGCCTCGGCCCTGGCGGGCAAGGTGTTTGTGCAGCAAACAGCCAACTTCTGGTTGCTGGAGGGGCCAAAGAAATACCTGGGGAAGTTAGGGAGTTAGAGAGTTCAAGATGTTAGAGCTACTGGTACATCCGTTCTTTTACTCTTTGACTCCCAAACTCTTTGACTCCCATCACCCTCCCGCCTTCTTGGCCTTATAGCCGGCAGCCTGCAGCACCTGCAGGGCCTTGTCGCGAAAGTCGCCCTGTATAAGGATCTCGCCGTCTTTGGCCGAGCCGCCAACGCCGCACTTGCTTTTGATCATCTTGCCCAACTCTTTCAGGTCATCCTCGGTGCCCACAAATCCGGTGATCAGGGTTACCTGTTTGCCGCCACGGGCTTTCTTGTCGAGCATCACCTTCAGGTTCTGCTGCTGGGGCGGAAGGGTTTCCTGCTCCTGCCCCTGCTCATACTCATAGTTAAAGTCCTGGTTGGTAGAGTAAACCACACCTTGGCGGCCTTTCTTGTTTTTATCTTGCATCGGTTTATACTTTATAACACAGAAGGATTTGTGCTTGCCGCACCCTTCCCAACGATTCCTTTATTTACGGCACCAACACCTTTAAAGACAATGGCAGCATTTTCACCTCAAATTCCCTGCTTTTGCCCAGGTACTCGCCATCGGCATGGTACATCATGTCCTCCTCCGCCTGCACGGTTACGTACTCTGTCTGGAAGTACTCGGCACTGTCGGCATTGGCCAACTGCTTAGTCAGCATGCAATAGCTCAGGTTCAGCGCTTTGATCAGGTCGAGGCGGCGCACCAGGCACACATCCAGCAGTCCATCCTGAATATCGGCATTTGGCGCGATGTAGGCGTTGTTGCCGTACTGTGCGGCGTTGGCAAAGGCCATCACAAAGCAGTCGGTATCCAGGGTGTTGCCGTTTATACTTGCTATCACGGGCAGATGCTTATAGGTGCGCACCTCCTTCATCACCAGCTCCACATAGGTCTGCAAACCGCGCTTCTTGTTGCCGGCAAACACAGAGCTGATGTAGGCGTCGAACCCAACGCCTGCTGTGGTGAAAAAAGGGTGCCCGTTTATCTCTCCACTGTCGATGGTGGTAATTTTTCCCTGGTTGATCACCCGCAGGGCTCCCTCTAAGCCCATGGGTATGTCCAGGTGGCGCGCCAGACCATTGCCAGACCCTTTTGGAAGTATGGCCAGTGCCGTTTCCGTATTCAGCAGCCCCCGCGCCACCTCATTCACAGTGCCGTCGCCGCCAACGGCCACGACCACCTCTACTTCCTGATTAGCGGCTTGGTGCGCCAACTCCGGGGCATGCCCGGCCCTCTCCGTAAACACAACATCGTGCTCATACTTGCTGTGGTCCAGGTGCTCCTGAATGCGGGCAGCCACGTCCACGCGGCTGCTGGTGCCGGACTTCGGGTTGATGATAAAACGGATCTTTGTTCTTTTGCGCATAGTATCGGCAGTGGCCTGAGAACAAAAATACCGCTTTCGGGGCGGAATAAAAAAAGCCTGATGCGGTAAGGCATCAGGCTTCGGGCAACTTGTCTGTACTTGCATACTGCTACTTCAGGTGCACCGTCAGCACTGGGGTGCTGGTGTGGTTCACCAGGTCCTCGGCTATACTTCCGCTTAGCAGGTGTGCCAGGCCGGTTCTGCCGTGGGTAGCCATCATGATCAGGTCGGCGCGAATGTCGTTGGCAAAGTGCAGGATGCCATCCTCCTCCATCACGTCGTTGTACACATTAATGGTATAGTTCTGCAGGCCATACTTTTGGGCAGTGTACTCCAGTTTCTGGCGTATGTTGTTGCTCGACTCAAAAGCACCCGGCGTGTTGATGTACACCAGGTGCAGACGCGCACCAAACAGCTGTTGAAACTCCTTAAAGCGGTCCATCGCGCCGCGTATCTCCCGCTTAAAGTCGGAAGCCAGCACGATCTCGTGCGGCTGAAAGTCTTGTATTCTGCTTTTCACCGTCAGCACCGGGCATTCGGCCGTGCGCACTACCTTTTCGGTGTTGGAGCCGATCAGGAACTCATCCAAGCCGCTCGACCCCTTCGAGCCCATCACCACCAGGTCCACATTATCCTCTTTGATCGTCCTTCTGATCTTGTTGATCGGGCGGTCCACATCCACCTCCTGCACCACCTCCACTCCTTCGTGCGGCACAGCATGCAGCAGCTCGCTCATCTGGGCTTTCGTGCTCTCCAGCAGGCGCAGCATGTATACCTGCTCCATGCCGTTAGAGCCAACCAGCACATCGCCGGTGGCACTGAAGTTAGGGCTGTAGTAAGGCGTTTCTACCACGTGCAGCAGTTTGATGGCAGCGCCTGTGCGGCGGGCAATGGAAATCGCTGCCTCGTAGGCATAACGGGCTTCCTCCGAAAAATCTGTGGGTACTAAAATCCTTCTCATGTTTTGTGCGGTTTAGATGGATGTTGTAAGACCTTAGGATACATGTTTCTCCGTGCTTCAGCAGTAACTTAATTAACTGATGCACAGCAACGGAGTCCTTTTACTGCCATAAAAGTATAGGATTTACCTTATATAACCGATGATCTTCGTCACTATATACTCTTTTGCCGCTCGAGGGGTTCAGAAGGCATAAAAAAAGGCTGCCCTTCTGCAGGACAGCCCTATTAAGCTTTACCAAGCGGTGAGGCTTAGCCAATGCGTGTGATCAGGTCAGCAGCACGGTTAGAGTAGCCCGCCTCGTTGTCGTACCAACCTACTACTTTCACCAGTGTTTCGTTGGCAGAAGTCATCTCGGCGTCGAAGATACAAGAGTGGGTGTTACCCACGATGTCGATAGAAACGATCGGATCCTCCGTGTACTCCAGAATGCCTTTCAGCTCGCCTTCGGCAGCTTTTTTCATGGCCGCGTTGATCTCCTCCTTCGTAGCAGGCTTCTTCAGAATCACGGTCAGGTCGGTCAGGGAGCCGTCCGGAATTGGAACACGCATGGCCACGCCATCCAGCTTTCCTTTCAGGTGAGGCAGCACCAGGCCAACAGCCTTGGCGGCACCCGTAGAAGTAGGCACGATAGAGTAAGCGGCAGCACGGGCACGGCGCAGGTCTTTATGCGGCGCGTCCTGCAGGTTCTGGTCAGCCGTGTAGGCGTGTACCGTAGTGATATATCCTTTCTCGATACCAAACGTGTCGTCCAGCACCTTCGCCATTGGCGCAAGGCAGTTGGTAGTACAAGAAGCGTTAGACACGATTCGCTCGTCACCTGTCAGCACGTCCTCGTTTACGCCCAGTACAACTGTCTTCACGTTGCCTTTGGCAGGAGCAGAGATAACAACCTTTTTGGCACCAGCCTCCAGGTGGCCACCGGCGCTCACGTCATCTACAAAACGGCCGGTAGACTCCAGCACTACATCTACACCCAGGTCGCCCCAAGGCAGGTTCTTCGGCTCACGCTCAGCCGTAATTTTGATTTCTCTGCCGTTTACGATGATGCCGCCTTCATAGGCCTCTACCGTACCGTTAAATCTGCCGTGCACGGAATCATACTTCAGCAGGTGTGCCAGCGTTTTAGTATCTGTCAGGTCGTTTATGGCAACTACCTCCACGTTCTCTTTCTGAAGCAGAGCCTTAAAAGTAAGTCTGCCGATTCGGCCGAAGCCGTTAATTGCAACTTTAATTTTAGACATGGTATCTAGTTATTGAGAGTTATAATAATGCTGCTAAGTTACGATATCGTATAGTGTAAAACCAATATTTTTTTCTATACTGACCCTTAACATCTTACGTATCACAAGCAAAAATATTTACCCTAAGTTTTTGCATATATAAAAACACCCGCTATATTTGCACCGTCAATCAACAAGAAAGACACGTTATAGTAAACATTTGGCCCGTTCGTCTAGGGGTTAGGACGCCAGATTTTCATTCTGGTAACAGGGGTTCGATTCCCCTACGGGCTACTAAGAGGGAAAAGTGATTTTCAGAATCGCTTTTCCCTCTTTCTTTTAGCGCCAAAAGCTACCGTATCAGTCGTTTCTCCTCCTGTTCGCCCTCATAGCTCTTGATTTTGAGCACTTGCCCTATCATTTCTCCACCTGCAGCAGAAGCACCGGGTAATCCTTTAGCTGATCTTTATGTAGTTCGTGCATGGCTCTATAGTTCAGGTTCTCGCAGGTAGGCGTACAAGCCAAGTTGTCAGCCGCTTCACCTCCAGCAGCACACCGGCTGGCCCTTGGGTATTGGTGCTGGTATGAATCCCCAAGTCAGTCTTGCCTTTGGTGTTCACGCCATACGTGCCATAAAACGTTCGTATCAGGAAATCGCGCAGGTGGTTTTAAGTATGTGCTTCGCTCCCGGACAGGCCAATGCTGCCCAGCAGAGTACTACGCACCATCTTTAACTATTCTGTATTAGCTTAAAATATGTTGTTTCAAAGGTACGCATTGTTCAACGCCTGTTTCGGCCACATCTTCCTGATGCTTTGCAGGTTAAAAACGGCATTTTTAGTATAGCCAGGACTTAAAATCATTTGAGGTTAGCCTCAGATTTAAGCATATCACTACAACTATACACCAATAATATATGTTACCTCTACTATTGTTTTAGTCCAAACAACCTCATTCCTTTGCTCCTGTGAAATCAATAGGTATACAGGTTGTCCAAAAGCTGAGCGTACTACTGGCAGTCTTGCTTTGTGGTGTGTTAGTTATAGCTGCGCCTGTTTCCCTGAAAGCTGCGCCTGCCTTGGAGGCAGCACAGCATGAAGTCGTAGACCTTGCTGCAGAAAACCAACTGGTACTTTTCACCGGAGAGACATCACCTGGCGAGCCCGAGGCCGTGATGCAGCTGGACAAGTCGCTCCTGACCCCAATCCTGCAGGTATTACTGCAAAGGCTTTACCCACTGGCTAGCAATACAGTGCCGGCACCGCACTCCTACCCTGCCTCCAAAGGAGATAGCGGTTTGCATACCATCCTTACCAAAGGTCCTTAGAGGCTCCTCTCTTCCTGCCCTTCTCCTTCCAGAGATGCAAAACGTCCTTTGCTCATTTGCATGGGTATGCCTGTTTCCTTTTTCCTTTTTTACCCGTAAAGGGTTATGCATATGGAGTTGTTACAGTATCTCCTGAACTTTATCCTGCACATTGATCAGCACCTCATCGTGCTGCTGCAGGAATACCAGACATGGATCTACCTGATTCTGTTCATCATCATTTTCTGTGAAACGGGCCTGGTGGTAACACCCCTTCTACCCGGTGATTCCCTCCTGTTCGCCCTGGGAGCCTTGGCCGCCATTCCCTCCTCAGGCCTGAATATTCTGCTGTTAGCGGGGCTACTTTGCACAGCGGCCATGCTGGGCGATTCTTTTAATTACCTGACAGGATGGAAGTTTGGCAGCAGGGTGTATAACAGAAACTATTGGTTCCTGCGGCAGAACTACCTGCACCAGGCGGAGCTGTTCTATGGCCGTTACGGTGGCCGCACCGTCATCTACGCCCGCTTCATACCCATTGTCCGCACCTTTGCGCCCTTTGTGGCAGGCATGGCCAGGATGAACTACAGGCGCTTTCTATACTTTAACATAGCCGGGGCGTTGCTTTGGGTGGTTTTCTTCATTCTGATCGGCTACCTGTTTGGCAACCTGCCAACCGTGAAGCAGAACTTCTCGCTCCTGGTGTTTGGCATCATTGGGATCTCTATGCTGCCGCCTGTCTTCACGCTGGTAAAGCAGCGGCTGAAACTACGCAGGCAGCTCTAAGCCATCAGTACAAGATAAAACTACCGCCATACAACCTCCAGGCGGCTACATGCTATTAATCTTTTCAAGTATGAGTCTTCAATCGAAAGGCAACGCAGTCACCACGGCAGGGGTCCTTATATCGCTGGGTATCATTTACGGCGACATTGGCACTTCCCCCCTGTACGTGATGAAAGCCATCATTGGGAATGTTCCGATTTCGGAAACCCTTGTTTACGGGGGAATCTCCTGCATTTTCTGGACCCTTACCCTCCAGACGACGCTTAAGTACGTGCTGCTCACACTGCAGGCCGACAACAACGGCGAAGGGGGTATTTTCTCCTTATACACGCTGATCCGGCGAAAAGCAAGTTGGTTGATAGTACCCGCCATGGTGGGAGGGGCAGCGTTGCTGGCGGACGGCATCATCACGCCGCCTATCTCCGTCTCCTCCGCCATAGAGGGCCTGCGCATCCTCTACCCGCATATTCCTACAGTGCCCATCGTGCTGGCTATACTTACCGGCCTGTTCCTGATGCAGAGCTTTGGCACGGAGATCGTAGGCAAGGCCTTCGGTCCGATCATGCTCCTGTGGTTTACGATGCTGGGGTCGCTAGGCGCTGTCTCTGTGCTGCATCACCCTGAGATTCTCCAGGCCCTGAACCCCTACTACGCCTACAGCTTGCTGGCACATTACCCGAACGGCTTCTGGCTGCTAGGCGCTGTCTTCCTTTGCACCACGGGGGCCGAGGCGCTGTACTCTGACCTAGGGCACTGCGGCAGGCCGAACATTCGCCTGAGCTGGGCTTTTGTGAAAACATCCCTACTGCTCAATTACCTGGGACAAGGAGCCTGGCTTATGACACAGGAAGGAAGCGTCCTGCGTGAGAACCCCTTCTATGGGCTCATGCCCGATTGGTTTCTGCTCATCGGGATCACGGTCGCCACCATTGCTGCCATTATAGCCAGCCAGGCACTGGTTTCCGGGGCTTTTACGCTCATTAGCGAGGCAATCCGGCTTAACCTGTGGCCTCGGGTAAAATTGGTGTACCCCACCAACCTGAAAGGGCAGCTGTATGTGCCGAGCGTAAACTGGCTGCTGTGGCTGGGTTGCGTGGGGGTGGTGCTGTACTTCCGGGAGTCAGAGCACATGGAGGCTGCCTATGGCTTGGCCATCACCATGGCCATGCTTTCCACCACAGTGCTGATGTCCTACTACCTGTACATCAAGGTCAGGTCAAAGATCGTGGTGTCTTTGTTCCTGTCTGTGTACCTGTCCATTGAGCTGGCATTTCTGGTGGCGAACCTGAGTAAGTTCCCGCACGGCGGCTGGGTATCCTTGCTCATTGGCGGCATCCTGTTGGCCGTTATGTACATCTGGCTAAACGCGTACCACATCAAACGCAGCCTTACTGAGTATGTGCGCCTAAGCGATTACCTGCCGGCGCTCAAGGAGCTCAGTTCCGATGAGACCATCCCCAAGTACACCACGCACCTGGTATTCATGACCAGTGCTTCCCGCTCCAGGGAAATTGAGGCGAAGATCATTTACTCCATTTTTCAGAAGCGTCCGAAGCGGGCGGACATTTACTGGTTTATTCATGTGGAAACCACAGACGAGCCTTATACTACAGCGTACAAAGTAACCCATATGGCCGAGGATGACGTAATTCGCATCGACTTCAAGCTTGGCTTCAGGGTGGAGCAGCGCATTAACCTCTTCTTCCGGAAAGTGGTGGAAGAGCTTGTGCAGAACGGGGAAGTGGACATCACCAGCCGCTACCAGTCCCTGAGCAGGCAGCACCTGATCGGGGACTTCCGGTTTGTGGTGCTGGAGAAGTTCCTCTCCTATGAAAATGACCTTCCCTTTAGGAAACGCAAGATCATGGAGTGGTACTTTGCCATAAAGCACTTCGCCACCTCTGAAAGCAAGTGGTTCGGGCTGGACACCAGCTCCGTAAAGGTGGAGAAAGTGCCCCTGGTGATCGTGCCGGCAAAGTTGCCGGAACTTGAGCGGGTGACGGCTTAAAACAATCTGATGATGGCGCTAACAAAAGAAATTTTGCAGGCGAAGCTCCCCCTTCGCAGGCTCATTCTGCCAATGCTGCAGGGCCTGAGCGTAATCCGCTATAAGCTCTACCAGAACTACAAGCCCGCGCATTTGCAGCCCCTACGACAGGCCGGCCCTTTCTGGCTGGGTATAGCGCCGCTGGTGCCCAACTTCGGCTATGCGCACCGCCCCCGCTACATCCCTGAGAAGCACCTGAGCTGGAAACAGAGCTTTCAGATGATCATGCTGTGGGAGGTTGCCTCCTGCACCATGGTATTATCCCGTTGGGAGTCCAGAATTTATACTTCTGAGCCTGCAACCTCCACAGAACATCCTTTACCAAGCAAACTACAGTAAGTTATCCGCAATATGAACCCATTCCTTAAGAACCTGACGCGCCGGAAAAGCGCTTCGGCACTACTGGCCGATTACCAGCCGGATGGCAGCGTCCATGGCAACAACCTGGTGCGCACCCTGCGCCTGAGGGACTTGGTTTCCTTTGGCATCGCCGCCATCATCGGGGCTGGCATTTTCAGCACCATCGGCAATGCCAGCGCGGCCGGAGGCCCGGGCGTTTCCCTGTTGTTTATTTTCACGGCCATCGCCTGTGGCTTCTCCGCCCTGTGCTACGCCCAGTTTGCCTCCACCATCCCCGTGTCCGGCAGCGCCTATACCTATGCCTATGCCTCCTTCGGGGAACTGGTGGCCTGGATCATCGGCTGGGACCTGCTCATGGAGTACGCCATCGGCAACATTGCCGTGGCCATTTCCTGGTCCGACTACTTTACCGCCGTGCTGCATGGTGTAGGACTGAGCCTACCCGAATACCTGACGATGGATTACCTGAGTGCCTCCCGCGGTTTCCAGACAGCGCAAGGGCTGCTCTCGCAGGGGCAGGCGCTAACTACGCTGCCGGGAAATGTGCAGGAAGCCTACCTGGCTTGGCAGCAAGCTCCCGCGCTGGGTGGGTTCAAACTTGTTGCCGACGTTCCGGCCCTAGGCATTACGGTGCTGATCACGTACCTGGTCTACATCGGCATTAAGGAGTCGAAGCGCACGGCCAACCTGCTGGTGCTGCTCAAGCTCCTGGTCATACTTCTGGTGATAACGGTTGGCGCTTTCTACGTGAGCACTGACAACTGGACGCCCTTCGCCCCGAATGGGCTGGCGGGAATCATGAAAGGCGTGTCGGCCGTCTTCTTTGCCTATATCGGGTTCGACGCCATCTCTACCACCGCCGAGGAGTGCGAGAACCCGCAGCGCGACCTGCCCCGCGCTATGATTTTTGCCCTGGTGATCTGTACGGTGCTGTATGTGGTGCTGGCGCTCGTTCTAACCGGCATGGTACCCTTTCAGGAACTGGCCGTAGGTGACCCTTTAGCCTATGTGTTCTCCAGAGTACACCTGGATGTCATCGCCGGGATCGTGGCCGTGAGCGCCATTGTGGCCATGGCCAGTGTGCTGTTGGTGTTCCAGTACGGGCAGCCGCGCATCTGGATGACCATGAGCCGCGACGGCCTGCTGCCCAGGGCCTTCTCCCGCATTCACCCCAAGCATAAAACCCCGTACTTCGCCACCATTGTGACGGGCGTTGTGGTGGCCGTGCCTGCCCTGTTCATGAACCTGACCGAGGTCACCGACCTGACAAGTATCGGCACCCTGTTCGCCTTTGTGCTGGTGTGCGGCGGCATCCTGCTGCTGGAGGAGAAACAGAAGGTTGTTACGGCCACGCATAAAGGTTTCCGGGTGCCTTACATCAATGGAAAGTATGTACTGCCGCTATTAGTGTTATCAGCGCTTGCCCTGCTGCTATGGTTCAATGCACCAGGAGTGGCTGCCTTCTTAAACCTAAGCGGCGGCTGGGAAAGCCTGCAGCACAAGCTGCCGCTGCTTGGCTTCCTGGCTGTAACGGCCGTTCTCATGCTACTCACCTTTTTGCGCAGCCTCTCGCTCATCCCAGTGCTGGGCCTGCTCACCAACCTGTACCTGATGACGGAGCTGGGCGTGACGAACTGGAGCAGGTTCCTGATATGGCTGGTTCTGGGGCTGGTTATTTACTTTACCTACGGCTACCGCAACAGCAAACTGCATAAACAATCAACAACTCCAGAGGCACAACCACCAGTAGCTTAAAGCCCCGGCACAACATCGTCCTCTGCCTTATCCTGCTATTGTGGGCTGGGTTACCATGCACCTCCTGCTACCCAAAGGCCAAGCAGCTAACCCTGCACACGGACAGCCTCTCTGTGAGCTAATCAACTGAACAGCTCACGGAGTGGCAGGTTTTCCCTGTCGCCCGGACCGGGACAGCTGCAATGCAGTGAGCCACCATCCCTGTTGATCCTGTTTTGCCGCCCCCTTTGTTTCCGGGTATCACCATAGCCAGATCAGCTCAACATCCCCGAATGTTCTACAGTTGCACCCCTGTAAAGGAATGGCTGCGGCAGTTTCGTTAGCTTTCAGGTTGTTCGTACGGCTAATGTTATAACTAAAATGTTGCTTCTACTCCTGTGATCACTTAGCTACGTTACGATTGATTAAGTCAAGGCGACGAACTTCTCCAGTTCCTCTTTTCTTAAGGGCTTATTGATAAAACTATGCACCCCAAACTGTTTCATTTTCTCCATATCAGTCGGGTGGTTTGAGGTGGTAAGTACAATAACAGAGATTTTTGACTTTACCCTGTCTCCCAAAGCATCAAAACATTCCATAAACTCTAGACCATCCATGATGGGCATGTTGATGTCCAGCAGAATTAACAGTGGAGCGTCCAGCACGCTTTCTTCTTCACCTGTACCATAACGTTTGTGTACTATTTCAAGCGCCTCTTTCCCATTATATGCTATTAGGGTCTCATCAGTTAATCCACTCTTCTTTATAATTAAGGCATTGACGTAATTAGTCGTTTCGTCATCATCCACCAGCAGTATGCAGGGAATTTTACTCATATTAACTTTAGAATATAGATAGTTTCTCATGGGAGCAGAGCCTAAGGCGCCACGTGCTCCTTTCTTTGTGATTAATCAACCGAAATGTTGCCCTCATTATCATGCAGTCTCAGCCAATCACCAACTTCCTTGCTGGTGCTAAAAAAGAGGTACTCCATATTAGCATGCTTCTTAGAGCCCAGGTGTTGCCCTATTCTATCTCCAAAGCTGCTCGGCTTTGCTATATGAATAAAGCGTACCACCCCTAGCCGCCTCATTCTGACAAGCCACACCTTAGAGAACCAATCAATGGACTCGTCCCACACGGATATGATGTAAGTGCAGTCATTCAGGATAGTATCGAAGGAGACTTCATTATTAAAAGACTCAACCCACAAAGCCACTTCTTCAATTTGGTGTTTTGTGGTATAGCCATACCACTCCATCACAATGGCACGCTGTGCTGCGTGCAGGATTACTTTACTGTAAGTTTTCCCGAACTCGTTTACAAAAGTCTTCTCCAAATGTATGGGCAGACCAGTAGGCATTTGATTTAAATTTTCGATGTTGTTTTTATACTGAAAGCTTTAATGAAACACGACTGCAGCATATAGTTAAACAATGAAACAGAGAAAACCACCCGCAACAGCTGAATGGATTGGCTGCGGCATTCCCCTAGTCAGGGTAGACCATCTGTTGTTGGCACCGACGTAAGGTGCAGCCATACTATTTACAAAGATAGTCCAACCCAAACCTGGATCGGCAAGAGGAACAGCCAAAGACGTGTCAAAAGAAGCGCCATTGCTTTGTCGTAAAAAATACGACCAAGCAATGGCGATGGTAAGGTAGTCTTACAGAAGGGAGGGCACAGGAAAGTGCCACAGAAGTTGGCTATGCAAGTTTGTTGTGAATGCAGTAGCGAATTAGATCTGTGTTAGACGAGAAATTCATCTTCTCGTTTATGCGGTTTCGATACGTATTTACCGTACTGAGCGTTAAACTTAAGTCCTCCGAAATAGATTTCGATGATTCACCTTCGGCTATCTTGCACATGATTTGAAATTCCCTGTCGGAAAGGGCTTCATGGGAGCCTATCCCCTTTCTGTCGCTCACTAACGTATCTGCCAGCAGCTCCGCCAGCGATGCGGTAATGTACTTTCCTCCACTCCATACTTTCCTGATAGCCATTACCAGTTCCTCTGCAGCGCTCTCTTTGCAGATATAGCCGGAGGCGCCTGCTTTCAGTGACCTTAGGGCATATGTTTTTTCAGGATACATACTCAGGATTAGCACAGGCAACTGAGGGAACATCCGCTTAAGGTCAAGCAGCACATCCAGACCGCTCTTAACAGGCATGTTAATGTCTAACACCACAAAATTCGCCTCGCTCTTTTTCAGCTTTTTCATCACTTCAGCCCCATTCGTGGCTTCGGCAACCACCGTTATATCGGGTTCGTTTTTCAGAACTTTTTTAAGTCCTTCCCGAATCAGAACATAATCGTCAGCGATCAATAAGTTAATCATCCTAACAGGTAAGTTGTTTATGTATAATCTCTATTCAATCAGCCGAAAGGCACTTCCAGCATCACACGTGTTCCCCGGTCTGGACCGGATTCTATGGCCAGTCTGGCGCCGATTCTTTCAGCCCTCTCCTGCATGCCCAGAAGCCCAAAAGTTCTAGCTTTGGATAGGCTGTCATGCTGCAGACCTCTGCCATCATCCTCAATGGTAAAGCAGAAGTGGTTAGCCGTCTTTTCTATCTTGATACTCGCTTTAGAAGCACCCGAGTGGCGTGCAATATTGGTCATGGACTCCTGTACGATCCGGAAGACCTCAATGGATTTCTCTTTCCCCAGCCCAATATAATCAAGGTCAGAGAGCACCTCCATTTGGATGGGGCTTCGCTTCTGGAAATCCTGTACCTGCGATTCAATTTCGGAAAGCAAACCAAAGTTATCGAGTATGGCAGGTCGTAGGGTTGCCACGATACCACGCACCGAAGCGATCGAGCTGTTAATGGTCTTCATCATGGACTGCAGCTCCGCCTGCAGTAAGCCCTGCTCCAATTTTCCTTCGCCAAGGGTTTTAAGCAGCAATGTTACATCAATTTTCAATGCTGTAAAAGCCTGCCCTAGCTCATCGTGCAGTTCTCGCGAGATATACTTCCGCTCCTCCTCCCGCATTACCTGCAAGTGGCGGGTAAGTGCCTGCAGCTGTTCATGCGATTTAGCAAGCGACTCCCCTGTCCTTTTCCCTTCCGCAATGTGCTCTTTGAGCAGCTCGTTGGTTTTTTGCAAAGCAGCGGTTCGCTTTTCCACACGTTCCTCCAGATCGCGGTTGTTTGCTTCCAAGGTTTTGCGGGCACTCACCTGCTCCGTCACATCCGTCACCAGGGTATAAAAGCCATGCACACCACCACCTCTCACATCCGGTATGTAGCAGACATGAATATGCTTCACGAAGTCTTCACGGTAAGGCATGGTGGCTTCAAACTCTAGCATCTCTCCGGCCAATCCCCGCGCTATGTATGCCTTTACATTCTGATAAGCGGCTTCTCCCACCACTTCCCGGATAGTTTTCCCCAGTATCTCACTTGAGCTCATGTGAAACCACTCCTCATAGGCCTTATTAGCGAACCGATACCGCTCCTCTTTGTCCAGGTAGCCGATCAGAACAGGCAGCGCGTTGGTGATCAGTTTCAACTGTTGCTCACTTGCCTCCACAGCAATTCGTGCTTTTACCTGCTCTGTTACTTCCAGAGCAAATACCACCACCCCATCCACCTGTTTCTTGTTGTTGTAGCGAGCCTGCTGTATAAAGCGGAAGTACCTGTTCTCCATTACGCCGTCCTGAGGCCGTACAAACGGTATGAGCAGTTCCGCTTCTTCATGTGTAATGCCTGTTTCGTAAACTTTTTGAAAGCTCCGATAAGCAGGGTTATGCTCTATCTCAGGCAGTACTTCCAGGATTGATCTTCCTAATAGCTTTCGCCCGGGGAAAAGCTGCTCGTATACTGGGTTAACCAAAGTATAGACCAGATCCGGCCCATCCAGAATACAGATGGCTGCAGGTGCCTGCATGAAAAGTCCCTCGAGTCGCTTTCTCTGACTTTCTGCTTCTGCTTCGGCCTGCTGCAGCTCGAAAGTTCTCAACCTCACCCTGTCTTCGAGCTCACGATTCAGCTCCAGCAGCGATTCCGTCTTCTTTTCTAACTCCTGTTTGGTATTGATGAATTCGGTGACGTCCAAGGCAAAGATCAGAATGCCATCTACCTCCCCCCGTGTATTGAAAATAGCCTGGTTAATGAAATTCCAGTAAATGTTTTCCACTGGCTGCCCGTCGTAACGTGCTACCGGAACCAGAACCTCTTTTCCTTCGAAAGTCTCTCCCGTGTTGAAGACATTCCGGATTACAGCAGCCATTGGCTGGTCCTCTAACTCTGGAAGCGCCTCGAATAGTGGCAACCCCACCAGTTTCCGTCCCGGGAACAACTGCTGATAACTCTCATTTATCTCTTTGTATACCAAATCAGGACCTTCCAAGATGGCCAGGGCAGCCGGGGCCTGCTCAAACAATCGTTCCAGTCGGACACGCTGTTGGGCACCGAACGCGGTAGCCTGTTCCTCCCTCTTAAGACTTTCCGCTAACCTGCGTTTCGTGATTGCTTCTTCTGTTACATTGATAGTTTCATGCAATATATAGGCAACTTCACCCAGCTCATCACAAATGGGAATATTGGTTACGTTCCAGTAACGTTCCAGGAATTTGCCGGGATGCTGAGGGTCTGCGATATCGTACTGCTGAATGTCTAGCCGGTGGGGCTTTCCTGTCCTCAGCACCTCCTCCAGGGAGGCTCTCAGGCTGGAAGTTGCGGAAGCTTGTGGAGAGTCGGGGTTATCGGGAAAGGCATCGAACAGATGCTTACCGATAATGTCTTCCCGGGCCTTGAAAGTCTCCTTTAGGAGCTCGTCCGTAGCTGCTTCAATCACAAACTGAGGAGAAAGAAGTAAACTGGAACTACTTTGGGATTGAAAAACTTTGTGAAAAGAGGACAAACTCTTGCCCGCCCCATTTTCTGGTGAAGAAAGTAAAACACCGGACGCTATACTTGCTCTGTCAGGCAGATTATCATGCAACACATTATTCATAGATTATCAGATCATAGCTTTGCTCAGGTCCTACTCGGGAGTTGAGAAAAGCTGTTCGTACTCGTACAAGTTGATAAGAGAGATAGGTATCTATGTCCGGCTTATGAAGAAGCACCCTGCCAGTAAAATCCATCTAGAGAAAGAAGGCGTTCGCGTTGGTGCAGGAGAAAATTACTTCCTGCGAAGAGTTTGGCAAAGGCGTGGAGCATAGGCTTTTCGTTTGGCGAGTTTTACTAGGGCAAAACCCCGGGACAACACATTGATTCAAAACCGATTTTGGCTGGTTTCCTGACAAAGGAAATACGGCAGCGAAGTCTATCAACAAGATGTCTTTCAAAAAAGTGCCTTTAAATTAATTAAAACCACTTTTAGGGCAAACCTAACCAGGCTTAGGCTTAATACAATGTAATGCCTGCTCATAACTTTCGAGCTCAGGTACAGCAGACAAAGAGCAAGTTTCTCATTCGCCCAGGAGCCCCCTGCTCCAGAAAAAGCAGTAAAAGTCAGCCACCAAGTCAGGAAATACTTTCTGTTTGAAACACGCCCGACGCTTATGAAGATGAGAGGGTAAATAAAGCACTAATACACCTTTGCCAGTCTACTCTCCTTGCCGTGCTTGACTCACTTTATGTACTGCAGAATGGAAGTAACGATCAGGAAGGCGACATGATATATGTGAAAATAAAAACCTTTTCAGACACCGTAGCCGGCTCCATCTGCGGTCTATAAGAAGAGTTTATAAGTAGAGAAGTATAGCGGGATGGAGGACAGCAGCGATGGTACCTGTATGGCGCCTCCAGCGTCTCCAACTTGTGGAGCGGTATATAAACGAAGAAGTACGCTATGGTGAGGAACGCCAGCAGCGTTGTAAGCAACTTCAGCAGAAAATTCACCCGCGTCCTTTCAACCAGATAAGTATAGTTGAACTTGTAGAACTGCAGCAGGTGCTGCCTCGCTTGGCAAGGCTCCACGGAATGAATAACACCATGATAAGAGCTTAAATACCGCGCTTTATACGTTCCTCCCATGGCTGAACCCACACAGTTTCATATAAGGCATCTTATGATTAATATAATCAAGGGCGAGAGGGAAAATGTAGTATAACTAAAAATTACTTCATTAAAGTGAAGGTGCCTTTGTGGGTCTTGGTTTCGGTCTTGATCAGGTAGTGGTATATACCGCCAGTAGCTTCTTTTCCATTTGTTTGCTGCCTTACCGGTTGCATGACAATTGGAGCTAGCCATTTATAAGACACCCTCAGTTTGAAACCGTAAATGGCCCCTGCAACATAAAATCACAGGGGCCATTTACGGTTCATGCGCAGGAAGGGACAACTGCCTGCACAAGGTATTATACAGCTCCGCACATGCCCTGCTTCGGCAAACCGGTTCTGTTTCTATGGACTAGCTGACTTTTCTGTTGAACGTGGATCAGGTCAAAACCACTTGTTTCCCACGCTACCTACTGGTGTCTCCACTTACTGCTCAGGTACCTCCTAACAGGGATGTCATACCCCACCATCACGACATAGGCTACACCAACCAACAGAGCCGTTCCAACTGACACAATAAGCGACAGCTCAGTTGTTCCAGGCTTGCTGCTGGTAAAGTAGTTGCCAAACATCCAGATAACGGCGTAGTGGGTCATGTAGAGTGGGTAAGAGATATTCCCGGAGAACACACAGAGCTTTTTCACCCCTGGTGCCAGGCTGGAGCCGGCTCCCAAAGCAACCAGTAGTGGAAAATAGAAAAGAACCACCATGGCCTCTGCCACCCAGTTCCATTCAAAATGAGGCATTAGAAAGGCCAGCGACAGCAGGATAGCCAGGCCTACGAACCCGAGTCTGTTCTTGATGATCCAGTTAGAGCGGTAGATCAAAAGTCCGGCTGAGAAAGAGTAGGCAATACGCGCCCCGCCATCCCAGAAGTTCTCACCGGCCCAGCCCCCCAGCAGATTTCCTGCACGGTAACTAACAAAGCAAAGAGCCAGCGCTGCTACTATGGTCAGTACGGTTAGGTAGCGGCGGGAGAGTTTGTACAGGACCAGGGCGTACACAATATTGGCGACATATTCCCAGAATAAGGACCACGAAGGGGCATTGAGGCCAAACAGGTTGAAGGCACGTTCCTCCACCACCGGAAACGGAATGAGCAAGGCCGAGCAAAGGAACACCAGGATAAGCCTGCCTGTGCTGTATGCTCCTGTATAAGCGGCGAATGGGTCGAAGAGAAAAGCCAGCAGGCCTAATACCGAGCCTAGTATAACCAGAGGGTGCAGCCTGATCAGCCTTGCTTTAAAGAACTCCACAACCCCCATTTTGCCCATGCGGTCGTCATAGGCGTACCCAATAACAAACCCGGACAGGCAGAAGAAAAAGTCCACAGCCAGGAAGCCGTGCCCGATAAAATTCTTGCCGGAGTCTGGCGGGTAAACCCACTCCATAAAGTGGAAGACCACAACAGCCAAAGCCGCTACTCCCCTTAACCCATCAAGAATGACAAAGTGCTGTTTCGTCTTTAAAAGGCCCGGGCTGGCTTCCAGGTTGCCTGTGTTTTCTTTAAGCTTATTCATTGGTTCTGGTAAGAGTGAAATGCAACCGGCAGCGATACCCTCAAGGGCTCCCTGCCATAGCATCTGATGGACAAAGCCGTAATATATTAAGTTTATTGCATTTAAGCGCAGCGACTAAGCCACAAATTGTTGTTACCACTACGAATTGAAGCTTGGGGCTACTCTACTTGCTAAAGTCAGGAAGGCTTTTCGGCTACCCTATACATATCACACCACAACACTTCATCTACTGTGTTGCTAGCGATCACCGGGCGGGGTGGCGGGTATGGGAATAGCACAGCCTCTAGGACGCGCCTGCTCCAGGTGGAAGAACACGGCTTCCTGATGGCGAAATACAGGAGGAACTGCCTTACAGCTCTCTGAGGCTGTACTTCCTACTTGTCGTACTGCCACAGTCAAATCAGAAACCTGATTTACATTTTTTCAAGTGAGCTGCAGGATTAGCCGCAACAGTTAACCGTATAACTAACTATGCGACCCTAGGAGTTATTACAGCCCCCAAAACTGGCTTTCCTGTTTCTGCCTCCCTTGATAACAGGGCATAACATCTTTGAATCTGGCGGCTTTGCCAGACGATCTCCTCACCGTGGGCTACCTACTATACTGGTAGCAGCTTTCCATATCTTAAACACGCGTGTACATAAGCAGATAACCTGAGCCCTGATATCAAAGACATGCAAAAAATTTTCCCGCTTATACTTGCCCTTTTGCTGAGTGGAACACTCCATGCGCAAACAAAACAAAGCAATAAAATGGCTAACAACAATTCAAATGCGGCCTGGACAAAGAATATACCGGCTGAGGATATCATCAAATGGCGCCGACACATCCACGAAAACCCGGAGTTGTCTTTCGAGGAAGAGGAAACGAGTAAGTATGTGGAGGATGTCCTGAAGTCCTTGCCCAATATGGAAGTCATCAGGCCTGCAAAAACAAGCGTTATTGGAATTCTGAAAGGCACGCAGCCCGGAAAGGCCGTTGCTTTCCGGGCTGACATGGACGCCCTGCCTATGCAGGAGGAAACCGGTGTGCCTTACAGCTCAGACGAGGAAGGTGTGATGCACTCTTGCGGCCACGACGCGCACACTGCTATGCTGCTGGGAACCGCCTCTACCCTCTCTAAAATGCGGGACCAGATAAAGGGAACCGTATACTTCATTTTCCAGCACGCGGAAGAACAACCACCCGGCGGGGCCATCGATATTGTGGAATCCGGGGCTTTAAAGGGCGTAGATGCTTTTTTCGGGATGCATGTGCTGCCCAACTTTCCGGTAGGCCATATAGGTATCCTGCCTAATGGCGCTGCTTCCACGGCTCAGGATATGTTCGATCTGACCGTTATCGGGAAAGGATCACACGGCTCCATGCCGCACTTAGGCATTGATCCGATCGTGGTAGGAGCTGCCATTGTCAGCGCGTTGCAAACAATCGTATCGCGGAATGTTGAGCCTGGAGAAATGACAGTGGTTACCATAGGCAAGTTTCAGTCGGGAGATGCGTTTAATGTGATCGCAGACAGGGCGGAGCTGGCAGCCAGCATTCGCACCACATCGGAAGATACCCGGAAAGAGGTTGAAGGGAGAGTAAAAGAAATAATAGACAATATCACCAAGGCCTACGGTGCCACCTATGAGCTGGAGTACATCCCAACTTACCCGGCCATCCAAAATGATGCTGACCTGAATGCACTTGCCAGGAAAAGTGCAGTAGCAGTTTTGGGGAAAGCACAGGTCTTCGACGCGCCCATGATGACTGCCAGTGAGGATTTTTCCTACTATAGAAAGATAGCACCCGTCTGCTTTATGACACTCGGCATTGGGGAAGGGGCCGCGAACCACAACCCGAAGTTTACGGTGGATGAAAGCGCTTTGCAGAACGGGGTGAAAGCCCAGGTGCAGATCATACTGGATTACCTGAAAAAATGAGGTACCAATGTAGATATGGGGCTAAATGCTGTTCTAGCATGTACGAATGACATCTGTAATATCCTCTTTAGTAGTATCGCCTGCGGTCAATTACAGACAGACAGGGGTTAAACATTTTTAAACACGGATCTACCTGTAGGTTAACCTGTTCATCCTACTGGTAAACACCTGTTCTTGTCCTCTTTGATGATCTTTCCTGCCATCATGCGCCTGTGGGGTATCCCCCGGCGATGCACCTTGCATTTGGAGGGCCCCGGGCACGGCAGCAACCATACTTATTTTGTGTAAGTATACCCAAAGCTGCGCCCTATGCCTCTTCTCTATTCCGGCAAATAGGGTCAGCAACGGAAACTTGTTTGGAACATAATCCTGTAGACATGCTTAAAATCGCGATCATTATCGGCAGCACGCGTCCTGGCCGTAACGGCGAAGCGGTGGGCAAATGGGCCTACGAGATAGCCTCGAAACGCACCGATGCCACCTATGAGCTGATTGACCTGAAAGAGGTAAACCTGCCCCTGCTGGACGAGCCAAAATCCCCGGCTATGCAGCAATACACCAAGCAGCACACCAAAGACTGGTCTGCCAGGATAGAACCGCTGGATGCTTTCGTGTTCGTGACCCCGGAATACAACCATGGTGTACCGGCTGCCCTCAAAAATGCGCTCGATTTCCTGTACAAGGAGTGGAACAACAAGGCATGTGGTTTTGTGGCCTACGGAAACGCGGGCGGGGCAAGAGCAGTGGAACACTTCCGGGCTATCGTGGCCGAGCTGCAAATGGCCGATGTGCGGGAACAGGTGGCTCTGTCCTTGTTCACCGACTTCGAGAACTACAGCGTGTTCAAGCCGGCCGCCTTCCACGAGAAAAAACTCAATACCCTGCTCGACCAGTTGGTAAGTTGGGGAACAGCTTTGAAGCAGGTGCGTGAGCAGAAATAGGATTAAGCTTCAACGCTGTATTGTGGTGTCTGAACTTTACATCGTTTCATACCTGATGGCGCTTAGTTTAGCGTGGTTGTGAGCTGTGATGGCCGTAGGACCTGGCCTCCTACCGCTGCCCCTGCTGCCCTACCTTTTTCCGTCGCCGCCGTATGCCCATACACTTAAGGCAAAAAAGATCATCAGCATGACAGGCATAGACGACTTTAATATCATAGTGACACTTCTGGGCGGGTTGGTGCTGGGGTTGGGGCTATGCTCCAAGAAACTCGAGAAGAGCCCCATTCCAATCACCCTGCTCGCCCTGCTCATCGGCATCCTGATAGGCCCGGAGGCACTCGACTTCGTAGACCTGAAACAGTTAGGGCAGCAGTCCACGATACTGGAGCGTCTGGCCCGGTTGGTGCTGGGTATCGGCCTGGTCAGCGTCGCCTTGCGTATCCCCAAGTCCTACCCCCGCCAAAACTGGCGGCTAATGATTACGTTGGTTGGGCTGGGCATGCTGCTAATGTGGGCCATCAGCACCGCCTTGGTATACTTTATACTTGGTATCCCGTTCTGGCTGGCTGCCCTGATCGGAGCTATCCTCGCCCCCACCGATCCGGTTGCCGCCAGCCCTGTTGTCACGGGGCCCGTCGCTAAAAAGAATCTCCCGGAACGTGTCCGACATGCCATTTCCTTTGAGTCCGGCGCTAACGACGGGCTAAGCTACCTGTTCGTTTTTCTGCCCCTCCTGATGCTGCAGAAGCCTGAGACCGCTATATCCCACTGGCTGACAAAGACCCTGCTGTGGGAGGTGCTTGGCGCCACAATTTTTGGGCTGTTGCTTGGTTTGGGGGCTGGCTACCTACTCCGGGTAGCCGAAAAGCACAGCCTGATACAGAAGGATTGGCGACTGATCTACACGGTGGCCCTCTCGCTGCTTGCCGTAGGGGGCGGCAAGCTTATCAACAGCGACGAGGTATTGGTGGTATTTGCGGCAGGAGTGGCCTTTGTGCAGATGGTGAGCGAGGAAGAGCGGGGTGAGGAGGAAAGAGGCCAGGAGGCCGCCAACCGGTTTTTCTCCTACCCTATCTTCACGCTGTTGGGTACCGCCATCCCCTGGTCTGGCTGGTGGGAACTAGGGTGGAGTGGCCTATTACTGGCAGCAGCTATACTTCTGCTGCGCCGCCCGCCTGTACTACTGCTCCTCAGGCCGCTGCTGCCCGACCTGCGCAGCACCAAAGACGCCTTATTCCTGGGTTGGTTTGGCCCGGTAGCGGTGGCGGCGATTTATTATAGCTCCATGGCAGAGCACCGGCTGGGGGAGCCACTTGTATGGGATGTTGTCAGCCTGGTGATCTGCGCCTCGGCGGTGGCTCACGGCATAAGTTCCACACCCCTTACACGTTTGTATGGTAAAAAACGGTCAGCAGTCACATAAATAAGGCCCACGCTGGTGGAGAACATCAACGTGATTGAACCGTGGGCATCAAGTATAAGCAGGGCCACCCGCAGCAGGGGTGGCCCTGCCTGTAGTATGGACCAGCAACTGCCTGATGGTAGCCAGGTGCGAGAACAGGACCAACGGCACGATAAACCCCGGTAGCCAGACAAAAGGAAAGTATAGCAGGGCGATGTTAGGTTGCTCAAAGCCAAATTGCTGGAAAGGCGAAGGAACCGAGAGGACCCCATGAAAGACAATGTTGAACAAGAGCCCCAGGCAGATAAAGTTCCAGCCCAGCAGCACGACCTTAGGCAACCTGTTGCTTCGCATGTAGCCTAGGTAATAAACAACCGGGGCAGACAGGCCGGCCAGTATATCAAAGTTCCTGCCTTCAAAGGTCATCAGCTCTGGTACTGCCCCCTTAAAATAGAGCCACAAAAGGCACACCTCCACAGGCACCCGTACCACATGCAGCAACGTAAGTACTCCCGGATCCAGACTGCTCATGAAAAGCCTGCCCCTGTTGGTTAGAAACATACCGGCAATAAGTAACAGGGGCGGCAAAACTAACAGGAGCATCCTGGGCGGAAGAGTGTCCGTAACCAGATAAAATCCTGAAGAGGCTAACAGCCCCTGCCCGGCAAGCCAGAGGGCGAACACTGCCAGTACCCCCTTTGCGTGGTGCGCTGCCCTGTAGAACAGCCAGGCCGCTAAAACTGTGGCAAGTGTAAAAACGGCATAAATTTGAATCGGTAAGTTTTCCATAGCATTGTCTTTATCGGTACTGATGCAAAGAAAAAGTAGCCTCCTCAATTTCCACTTGCCAAATGGCAAGAAAAGATGTGCTTGTTACTTCCTGGAGAACTCCCTCCGGATGCGGCTCAGGGAGCTATCCGTTATCCCTAAGTAGGAAGCTATATGTTTTAGTTGGGCATATTGAAACAGCTCCGGGTTTGCTTGCAACAGATGGGCATAACGCTCCTCTGCTGTTTCCGTGATCGTAGAAAGCATTCGGTCCTTAAGGGCCGCAAAACCCTTTACCAACACCGATCGGCCAAACTCCCGAAAGGCAGGCAGGGCATGAAACAGGTGGTTCAGCTGGTCAAAGGTTATACTCCATCCCTCACAGTCGGAGAGTGCCTGGATATTCTCCTTTGACGGCGTTCTGTTGAAGAAGGAGGACACTTCGAAAACAACTTGTCTGCTGGTGAAAAAGCCGGTCGTGACTTCGTTTCCATCGGTATCAAAAGCGAAGGCGCGCATCGCCCCTTGCTCCAGGAAGAGGTATTCCCGGTTCACTTTTCCTTCTTTCAGAAAGAATTCATGCCTGAGAAGTTTCTTACACGTAAAGTGAGTTGCTATTTCACTGGCCGCCTGCTGGCTGATGTAGCCTGAGCTCTGGAGAAACAACAGTAACTGTTCCTGCTTCATAACCTGTTCAAATGTCTGTGGTAGCTACGCTGTGCTGCGGGTAAAAGTACTAAAATTTGAAGCAGACCTGGGTGCGCCTTGTGATCCATACCTGCCCAAGCTCCTTCGTTGCTTCTGCGGCGATACAGCATTGTTATACTTATACTTTCCCTACACTACGTGTTAAGCTAATAAAGGAATAACTCAGCTTAAAGTACATTTCCAGAAGGTTTCACAAAGCTCTCCCTGAGCGCTAAAGCAAGCTAGGCAGCAAAACCACGGGGAGCCGCAACAGGCGGCATTCCCGTGAGCTTACCTTTTTTGCTTACCCTGTTGCTTTCAGCTCGTATGCTGCAAAATGAAAAGCCGCTCCGGTTATCTAGAGCGGCTTTTCATCTTCCAAGGGATCGTCTCATTGTGCTCAATTTACCTGCTGTTGTCAGGCAGCAGCAAGTATAGCGAGAAGGCTCCGATAGCCATCACCAGGTCACGCACGGCTATGTCGAAATACTCCCCGGAAAGCACCAGGTTGATGGCAATGCCCACCAGCCACAGGCTTACCACCAGCGCCCCAATTCTTGGCTTAATGAGCACCAGCACGCCGGCTATGATCTCAATGATGCCTACCGCTTTCATAAAAAAGTCTGTGCTAAAAGGCAGAAGATCGGCCACTACTGGCGCCAGGTACTTGTTCCAATCGGTAAGCAGGTGCGTGAACTTGTCCAGACCCGCTACAATGGGCACCAGGCCATAGGTGTACTTTAGCAGGTTGGTGGCGGTGGCCAGACGGTCGTACGCCGGGCGCTCGGCCCTAGGCATACTGGTTGAGGTTGATGCAATTGTTCCCATGATATTACCCTCCTTTTTTATTTGGTTCTACCTGTTAGATGATTGCGCCGAAAAAACGTTACAAACAAATGTAACATCCTGAGCAACAAAGCATCTAACAGCTACAAAACCAAGTAAGTGTAGAAAGTATGAAACAAATAACTGCAACCGAAAAAGCAGCGCTTTCCGATGCAGCCGTGGTAAGGCGCGTAGTGGCCGGAGAAGTGTCGCTGTATGAGCTGCTGATGCGGCGGCACAACCAAAAGCTATACCGGGTAATCAGGAGCTACCTGAAGCAGGAGCAGGAAGTGGAGGATGTGATGCAGGACACCTACCTGAAAGCCTTCGAGAAACTGTACCAGTTCCGCAGCGACGCCCTGTTCTCCACCTGGCTCATCCGGATAGGGATCAACAATGCACTGGCACGGCTCCGTGAGCAGAAAAGGCTCTCACCGGCTGCAGGCCTGGCAGACCAACCGGAGGACTTTTCTTACCTGTTAAACCAGACCACTACCCTCATGAACCCCGAGCAACTCTTCATAAAACAGGAAATAAAGCAGCTGCTGGAAAAAGCCATCGACAGCATTCCTGAAAAGTATAGAATCGTTTACACGCTGCACGAGGTAGAGAGCATGCCCATAGCCGAGCTTGCCTCGTGCCTGGACCTGTCGGAGAGCAATGTAAAGGTAAGGTTGCACCGGGCCAAGCTGATGCTGAAAGAGAGCCTGTTCAAGCTGTCGGCCAGCCACGATGTGTTTGAGTTCGGCAACAAACGCTGTGATGCGGTGGTGGGGCGCGTGCTAAAGGCCCTGCCTCCGGATAGGGAAGTATAAACTTGCCCTGCTTCCACCTGCCGGTGTGGCTGCTAGCATACGCGACAGCATACAGCACACTGCACCCTACGCTGAAAAGGTTTACGCAAGTATAAGGTTGTATGAAGACTCCCAAAGGGAAGATAGTAGCCATAGGCGGCAACGAGGACAAAGGGACGGCTCCCACCCCTGAGGCTGTTGAACTGCAGCAGCCCTCCCGTTCTTTTGACCACGGCATTCTCCGGCGCATCCATG
Source organism: Pontibacter litorisediminis (assembly GCF_029360645.1). Lineage (GTDB taxonomy): Bacteria > Bacteroidota > Bacteroidia > Cytophagales > Hymenobacteraceae > Pontibacter > Pontibacter litorisediminis. The sequence continues at coordinate 218,218 of NZ_JARDUA010000002.1, forward strand.
ATGAGCTGTATGGCCCCGGTACCCGGATAGAGGTTATTACCACAGCCACCCGTTTCCCCGACGTAGTGGGAAAAATCTACATCGATGCCTTCCTGAAGCTTGGGTGTGACAACGTGGGGGTGCTACCCATACAAGAGCCTGCCGACGCTGCTAAGCCGGATTACCTGGAGCGGCTTCGCACGGCAAACTGCATCATGCTGAGCGGTGGCGACCAGGTGCTCCTGCCCCGGGTACTGTCGGGAACCGAGGCCCTGCACGTTATCCGGAGCCGCTACGAGCAGGAGGAGAAGTTCCTGATCTCCGGGACAAGCGCCGGCGCCATGGCCCTGTCAGGCATGATGATCAATGGCTCGCTGGAAAGAGACCCGCTGCTGAAGGGAACAGTGCACCTGATGCCGGGCCTGGACCTGCTGGACCAGATTATCATCGATACGCACTTTGTCAACCGCCGCCGCATCCCGCGCCTCATCGAAGCCGTGGCCGCCATGCCTACCCACATCGGCATCGGCCTCGGAGAAGACACCGCTATCCTCATCAGGCAGAACAGCTATATCGAAACGATTGGCTCTGGGCTGGTGATCATCATCGACGGGCGCCATGTGCTGAAAAACAACTTCCAGCAGATACATGCGGGTGAGGCGCTGTGTGTAGAGAACCTGATACTGCACGTCTTGCCGAAAGGGCAACAGTACCAGCTGGACTCCGGTGAATTTAAACCCCGCTAAGGCAACTGCGGTGGTAAAAGACGAAAGCCCGGGAAGTATAAAGCCGACACCTGTCCCCCTGCCCTTATCCCACCAAGCATGCTAAGCTTTAAAATGTGTGATGGTGCGAGGAATGAAGAACAAAGAGAAAAAGATGCTAAAATTTTATAAACCCGAGGCAACCGTTTAACGAACCGCTCCGTGATGGGAGCGCAAATTCTGGAAAAGTGAGCGGAACAGAAGGCAAAGAGTTGGAAGCCATGCTTCAGGGGTGCCTGAAACAGGACCGTGAGGCACAGAGAAAGCTTTACAAGCATTTCTTCGGCTATGCCATGAGTATCTGCACCCGCTACTCCCAAGATCTGGAAGAAGCAAAGGAAGTACTCAACGATGGCTTTATGAAGGTGTTTACCCGACTAAAGCAGTACAACGCCCAGAAGCCCTTTAAATGGTGGCTGCGACGGGTTATGATCAACACCGCGCTGGACAATTACCGGCATAACCTGAGGAACTACCACCTCCAAACCATTGAGGCGGCAGCACCCGCAGCAGACCCTTACGATGTAGTGCAGCAGATCAACTATGAGTACCTGATCTCGCTGGTGCAGAAGCTATCGCCGGCCTACCGGGCAGTGTTTAACCTCTACGTGATAGACGGCTACAACCACGAGGAGATCGCGCAGATGCTAGGCACCACGGTCGGCACTTCCAAATCTAACCTTGCCAAGGCAAGAGCCAACTTAAGGGAGGCACTCAAAAAAAGCAGGATTGAAGAGTTTAAGCAATATGTCTGACGAAGAACTTGATGACCTGTTCCGGAAGGCAGCCGAGAGGCGTGATCCTCCCTTTGACGAGGAGGCCTGGAGGGCTTTGGAGCACAGGCTAGACAGCAGGCGGAGCCTCTGGGGACGTATGATGCGCTACCTCCCCCTGTTGCTGCTGGCCCTGCTGATAACAGTGGGGGCATGGTGGCAACTGGCCAACAGGCCAGCTGCGCCGGCAGAAGAAGCACGTACTGCTACAGGAGACACGATCAGGCAAGAAACAAGTGCCTGGAATCAGTATAGCGATGGAGAGGTTGCTACTTTACCAGGCGCCCCAACGGGGTCGGCTCAACCCCCGGCACCGCGCAAGGGCCCTGGTATTGCACCCCCCGCAACAGCTGTTAAAGGCAAGGCCTCTGAAGTAGTTGCAAAACGGCAGGTGGCAGTGGAACCACTGGCATCCGTAACGGCGGAGGTAAAGCAGCTAACATTCAGTATGGCGGCAACCGGAGATACGGCCGGTACCAGGCTAGGCCTAAAGGCACTCCTGCCAGACGTAGTGCCGGAGGCGGCCCTGCAAAAAGCAGCGCAGCCGCAAGCACCCGACAGCAGCCAAATGCAGAAACCGAAAGATCCGGCCTTCCTGAAAAACATCACCCTGTCCCTCGTCCTGGCTCCCGACTTCACAACTGTCAGGTTCCGGGAGCCGGATGAGATAAGCCTTAACGCAGGCCTGTTGGTAAGCGTGCCGCTTAGTAGACGCTTCAGCCTGGTAACCGGCGTAATCGGTGCCAATAAGATCTATTATACAGAGGCAAAAGAGTATGAACCTTACCCCGGCTACTGGTACGGAAAAACACTGCCCGACGGGATTGAGGCCAAATGCCAGGTACTCGACATCCCCCTGAACCTGCAGTACCATGTCTGGAAGCATGGCAAGAACACGCTTTCCGTGCAGGCAGGTGTCTCCAGTTACCTCATGCTGCGCGAAAAGTATACTTATACCTACGAGCACGCGGGGCAGCCACCCTACAGCAAGAGCTGGGAGATCTCGAACAGGAACAGGCATTGGTTTGGCGTGCAGAACCTGTCTGTAGGATACACGCGCCGGCTCTCCCCTGCTTTTGTGGTCGGGGCCGAACCTTTCGTAAAGATCCCGCTGTCCAGCATCGGCGCAGGGCAGGTGAAGCTGACGAGCGCAGGCATATTTTTTACGGCTGGCTATACTTTGAACAGATAATAACTCGCTTCCGGAAGCATGCCCCTACCACCGCTGTAACACAGCCTAAGCTGTATTAGGAAGAACCGCTATGACCTTTATTTACTCATTTACGCTTAATTTTTACTGATATGAAAACGTACCGAATTTCCTTTGGGATACTGACCACTATGCTGCTGAGCCTGATGCTTGGCCTGGGCAGCTGCAACGATGACGACGATGACAACACCCCTGCCCCGATGGAAGAGATCGTGGTGCTGAAGGAGGTCACCCTCAGTGGCGCGCAGGAAGTGCCGGCAAACAGCTCGGAAGCCACCGGCACTTTTAAAGGCCAGTATAATATGGATACCAACAGGCTCTCTTACATTATCACGTTTGATGGCATCACCCCCACCGCCATGCACTTTCACAAAGGAGCGGCTGGCATGGCCGGCCCCGTGGTGATTCCGATCAACCCGGGCTCCAACCCTTACTCTAGCTCCAACCCGTTTGAAAGCCCGCTCTCCGGAACAACCCCTGCCCTGACGGCAGAACAGGAAGCAGACCTGTTGGCTGGCAACTGGTTTTTGAACATCCACAGCGCAGACTTCCCTGACGGCGAGATCAGGGCCCAGATCACGCAGTAGCCGGGTATTGCCGCCTGGCCGTGAAGCTCACGCGCGGCCGGGCGGTCCCTTTTTACCTGTATCGATTCCAACATTTAACAGCGGAACATGTATGGCACGAACGCTCCTTGTATACCTTTTATGGCTGGGCCTGCTGCTAGCGGTGGCGGTGGCCTGTACGGACGATAATGCAGAAGACCTGATGCCGCAACCGGACCCGCAGCAATGCGACACCTCCGCCGTTACCTTCTCCGGCGCTGTAGCGCCTATACTGGCCGCCAACTGCTACGGCTGCCATGCAGCCAGCATAGCCGAGGGAGGCGTTGTGCTGGATAATTACGCGTTGGTAAAAGAAGAGGCGGCCCATGGGCACCTGCTAGGTGTAATCACACATGCACCTGGTTTTCCGCCTATGCCGCAGGGAGCCCCCAAGCTCTCTGACTGCGACATTAACAAAATCCGGAAATGGGTGGAGGCAGGCGCTCCAAACAATTAACTTCTGACCATGAAACGATACCTCATACTTCTCTTGCCCCTTCTCCTCTTTGCCCATGCTCCTACGCTGGCACAAAACAGGTACTTCACCAAAACCGGGCACATCTGGTTTTTCTCCGATGCCCCTTTGGAGGATATAGAGGCACACAACCGCAAAGTGGTGTCGGTACTGGATAGGGGTACCGGGGAAATGGCATTTTCGGTGCCAATGAAGGAGTTTCAGTTCCGGAAGTCCCTGATGCAAACCCACTTTAACGAAAACTATATGGAGTCTGACAAATACCCGAAGGCCACCTTCAAAGGAAAGATCACCAACATCCAGGAAGTTGATCTGAATAAGGAGGCAGCCTATAAGGTGCGGGTGACGGGGGTGCTCAACATCCACGGGAAGGACAAAGCCATAGACACCGTGGGGGTGCTGGAGGTGAAAGCGGGGCGGCTGCACGGCAGATCCACCTTCTCGGTTACCCCCCAGGAGTTTGATATTAAGATACCGCGGCTGGTGCGCAACAACATTGCCCGGCGCATCGACATCACCGTGGACGTAATTTACGAACCTCTACAGGGCAACAGCCTTTAGCTATGATTAGGAAGTATGTATTGATAGGAATTGGCTGCCTGGCCCTGCATGCGGCCCAGGCCCAGGACGATTTGCTGGAAATGGCCCAAGCCACCGACAGCGCCACCACAGGCCTGGTGACAGGCACCTTTAAAGCCACGCGCCTTGTGAACGGGCACTCCGTAGAAACCAACGGTGCGGGCGAGCTGCTCTTTCTCATCTCCCACCGGTTTGGCACCCTGAACAGCGGCGCCTACGAGTTCTTCGGGCTCGACCAGGCCACCATTCGGCTGGGGCTGGAGTACGGCCTTACCGACAGGCTGACCGTGGGCATCGGGCGCAGCTCACTGGAGAAGACCTTCGACGGCTTTTTAAAGTATAAGCTCCTGCAGCAACAGGAAGGCGCAGGCGGCGCAGTGCCTGTTACGCTCACGCTGTTTACCAGCGCCGCCGTACGCTCATTAGATTGGCCGGAAGCAGAGCACAACTTCGACTTCGAGCACCGCCTCACCTATACTTACCAGGCACTGCTGGCACGGAAATTCACAGAACGGCTCTCGCTCCAGCTCTCGCCCACCCTGGTGCACCGCAACCTGGTGCCCACCCGCCCCGAAGACACGAATGTTTACGCCCTGGGAGCCGGCGGCCGTTTTAAACTCACCCGCCGGACCTCTTTTAATGCCGAATATTACTACCTGCTTTCCGCCCAGACACGCGAAGACTTTCGGAACGCCCTCTCCCTCGGCTTCGATATTGAAACAGGTGGGCACGTGTTCCAGCTCATCTTCACCAACGCGCAGGGCATGGTCGAGAAATTTTTCGTGCCACAGAACACGGACTACTGGTCCGACGGAGACATTTACTTTGGCTTTAACATCTCGCGCGTGTTTGACCTGAAGGGCGAAAAGCAGTGGTGAGAAGGCCGTGGTGGACCCCATGGCGCCGGTTTTTCAATGACATGCCCCCTCTGCTTTGCCTCACCCTCCGACTTTCCAGGCTGCTCTTCGCGCAAATACTTAGCCTTGTGTAAATATTGAGCACGTTTACATCTCCCAATAAAACTTTGTAAAACAGCCGCGCAAGATGTTGCGCGGCTGTCGTGCTTTCTCCCCTGCCCTTGCAAGGTAGCAGAGGAGCCGCCTGGAACATCCCGCTAAACGTCTCCTGTTATCCTTCCTTCATCCACGAAATCAGCGGGTTTATATAATTTCCAGGGTAAAAGAGAAGGCACGCTTTCACCGGTGGAAAAGTAATTCTAATTTTGCGGCCGGTTTGGGAGGGGGTAGTAAAATGGCCTGCTCCCAAACCATGCGCAACGAATTACCTACTGTAAATAAAACCATGAAAAAAAGACTAGCGGCCCAGCTGGAGCCACTCCTATTCCGCCTGCTCAAGAGGCATGTGCACTACCTCAGGCTGGGCTCCTCTCCAACGCTTAGCCTGCTGTACCAGAAGTAGGCAGGCCAGAGGCACAGTTACAGGCCTCTCGGGCAGTGCTCACTTATAATTTTATAACCAATTTACAGAATTGTATAAAAGGCTGGCCAACTGCACCAGCTACTTTTGCGCCGTGGTTTGGCTACAGCACGAGCCACGTCTTACGCAGCTACCATTACTACAAAATAAAACTATGATGAAAAGTGTTTTTGCTTCGCTCCTGCTGCTGCTGTGCCTGCTCGCAACGGCAGCACAGGCGCAGGACAAGGTAACCGTGAGCGGTTACGTGAAAGACAAAGCCTCCGGCGAGGGGCTGATCGGTGCCGCCGTAAGCGTGCAGGAGCTGCCGGGCACCGGCATCACCACCAACGAGTACGGCTTCTACTCCCTGACGCTGCCCAAAGGCTCCTACACCCTGCTCTTCAACTACCTGGGCTACGTTACGGGCTGCAAAGCCATACAGCTCTCGGCCAGCCAGAAACTGGACACGGAGCTGAGCCAGAACAGCACCGCGCTGCAGGAAGTGGAGATCACCACCCGCAAGGAAGACAACAACGTGCGAAGTATGGAGATGAGCACCCTGAAGATGCAGGTGTCGGAGATCAAAAGCATGCCGGCCCTGCTCGGCGAGGTAGACATCGTGAAGGCCATCCAAATGATGCCGGGCGTGCAGAACGCCGGCGAGGGCACCTCGGGCTTCTACGTGCGCGGCGGCGGAGCTGACCAGAACCTGATCCTGCTCGACGAGGCGCCGGTGTACAATGCCTCCCACCTGATGGGCTTCTTCTCGGTATTCAACGCCGATGCCATTAAAGATGTGCAACTCTACAAGGGCGGCATTCCGGCGCAGCACGGCGGCCGGCTCTCCTCGCTGCTCGACATCCGCATGAAGGAAGGCAACAACCAGAAAACGGAAGTATCGGGCGGCATCGGCACCATCTCCAGCCGCCTGACCGTGGAGGCACCGATCGTCAAAGACAAAAGCTCGTTTATCCTTTCCGGCCGCCGCACTTACGCCGATGTGTTCTTTGGCCTGAGCAGCGACGAGAACATCAAGGGCAACGATTTATACTTCTACGACCTGAACGCCAAGGTGAACTATACCCTAAATGACAAGAACCGCCTGTTCGTGTCGGGCTACTTTGGCCGCGACGTGGCCGCCACAGACGACTTTATGATGAACTGGGGCAACGCCACCGCCACCGTGCGCTGGAACCACCTTTTCAACGACAGGCTGTTCTCCAACACCACCTTCATCTTCTCGGACTTTGACTACGCCCTGGGCTCCAAGGCAGAGGAGTCGGAGTTCACCTGGAAGTCGCACATCAAAGACTACGGCATCAAGAACGACTATACGTACTTCCTGAACCCGAAGAACCAGCTGCGCTTTGGCCTGCACGTGACCTACCACAACTTTATGCCGGCCGAGGTGAAGCCGGGCGAGAAGTCGTACGTGAACGAGCTGAAGCTGAACGCCACCAGCGCTCTGGAAGGAGCCCTGTACCTGAGCAATGAGCACCAGATTTCCGACAGGCTGACGCTGGATTACGGCCTGCGCCTCTCCAGCTTCACCAACATGGGCCCGGGCAACGTGTACCTATACGACGAGAGTTTCGAGACGCCGGTTGACACCGTGAAGTACAGCCGCTTTGAGAAGATCAAGCAGTACGGCGGGCTGGAGCCGCGCATCGCTGCCAAGTATGAGCTCAGCGAGGTAAGCTCCATCAAGGCTTCCTACAACCGCACACTGCAGTACCTGCACCAGGTGTCCAACTCCACCTCGGCCATGCCTTTTGATGTGTGGATCCCGAGCAGCACCTACGTAAAGCCGCAGGTGGCCGACCAGGTGGCGGCGGGCTACTTCCGCAACTTTGCCGACAACATGTTTGAGGGGTCGGTGGAAGTATACTACAAGTGGATGGACAACCAGATCGACTACAAGGACTATGCGGAGATCTTCCTGAACGAGCGACTGGAGACGGAGCTGCTGCGCGGCACCGGCGAGGCCTATGGGGCGGAGTTCTACCTGCGCAAGCAGAAGGGCCTGCTCACCGGTTGGCTGAGCTATACCTTGTCGAAGACGGAGCGCACGGTGCCGGGCATCAACAACGGCAACCCCTACCCGCTGCGCCACGACCGCCGCCACTCCGGCAACCTGGTGCTGGCCTACCAGTTCAGCCCGAGCATCAACTTCGGCGCCAACTGGACCTACAGCACCGGCGGGGCCATCACCATGCCGGTGGGCAAGTATGAGTACAACGGCAAAACCTACCCGGTATACTCCGAGCGCAACGGCTACCGCCTGCCTGCCTACCACCGCCTCGACCTGTCGGCCACCTATGAGAAGCCGCGCAACGAGTTCAGGAAGTACAGCAGCTCCTGGACCCTGAGCATCTACAACGCCTACGCCCGCAAGAACGCGTTCTCCATCTATTTCCGCGAGAACGAGGACGACAGAACCCGGACCGAAGCCGTGAAGACCTACCTGTTCGGCTTCCTGCCCTCGCTTACCTACAACTTCAAGTTCTAACAGAAAGACCATACCACTATGAAAAAGATACTTTTATACTTTGCCGCCATGCTGGTGCTGGGCCTGACCAGCTGCGAGGAAGTCATCGACTATGAACTGAAGACGGCTGACACCAAGCTGGTGGTGGAGGGGCTGATCACGGACCAGCCGGGGCCCTACCACGTGCGCCTGACGACCACCAAAGGCTACCTGGCCGAAGGCCTGACGCCCGGCGTGAACGGGGCGCTGGTGATCATCTCGGACAACCACGGCACCACCGACACCCTGAGGCAGGTAAGCGAGGGCCTGTACCAGACAAGCAAGCTGCAGGGCACCCCCGGCCATACGTACTACCTGCGGGCTGTGGTGAACGGGCAGGAGTATACGGCGCAGAGCTACATGCCATCCGTTGCGCCCATCGACTCGCTGACCTTTGAGTACCAGACGGCCATGGATGAGGAAGACGAGGGCTACCACCCCATCATCCACTTCGGCGACCCACAGGGCAAAGGCAACTACTACCGCTGGAATGTGGTCGTGAACGGTGTACCGGAGCCCGACGAATTGGCCGTGCTGAGCGATGAGCTGTATGACGGCAGCTACGGCCACGCCGATATGGGCTTTGCCCTCCAGAAAGGCGATAAGCTGAAAGTGGAAATGTATGGCATCGACAAACCGGCCTACAAATTCTGGCTGGCGCTCGTAAACCAGCAAAATGCCTCCGGCGGACCGTTTGAGAGCACCCCGGCCAATGCCCCCGGCAATATCTCGGGCGGCGCCATCGGCTACTTCGGGGCCTCAGCCGTTACGGTTATGGAGGGCGTGGTGGAGTAGCTGCCGTTTGCACTAAAGATTACAGGAAGCCTCTCTGCCTCATGCGGAGGGGCTTTTTATACTTTGGTGCGGCCTGTTTAGCTGTGCCGCCTGCCTAAGCAGCTGCTGCGGCGGCGGAGGCATCCTTCTAAAAACTGCCCATAAAGCTTCCATCAAAGCAACATCCTGTATAACTTAAATCTTGTAGCGGCCCAACTGAGCTTTTGAACGCTACAGACACTATTTATACTTTTACGCATGAGCCTATTAAAAGCGCAGGACCAGCCTGCAACCACCATAGCCCGGAAAGCTTTCGAGCAGCACAGCACTTATAAGGAGCAGGCGCTGCAGCACCGCCGCTTTAAGCACCAGGACATTGTGCCGCTACTGGAGCGGCTCAGGCAGCACCCGCTGTTTGAGGTGCAGGTGGCGGGGCAATCGGTAGAGCAGCGCGACATATACCTGGTAAAGGCAGGCACCGGCAAAACAAAAGTGATGCTGTGGTCGCAGATGCACGGCGACGAGCCCACCGCCACCATGGCCCTCTTCGACCTGTTCAATTTCCTGCAGCAGTCCGACGAGCTGGACCCGGTGCGCAGGCAGCTACTGGAGAACACGACTTTATACTTTGTGCCTATGCTGAACCCCGACGGGGCCGAGCGCTACACGCGCCACAACGCCCTGGAGATAGACCTGAACCGCGATGCGCTACGGCTGCAGAGCCCCGAGGCACGCCTGCTCAAGGGCCTGCGCGACAGCCTGAACCCGGAGTTCGGCTTTAACCTGCACGACCAGAGCCGCTACTATACCGTGGGCACTACCCCCATGCCCGCCACCATTTCTTTTCTGGCGCCGGCCTTCGATTACGACCAAACGGTGAACGAAGTGCGCGAGCGGGCCATGCGCACCATCGTGGGCATGAATGAGGCCTTGCAGCAGCTGGTTCCGGGGCATGTGGCCAAGTATTCCGATGAGTTTGAACCGCGGGCCTTTGGCGATAATATCCAGAAGTGGGGCACCAGCCTCATCCTGATCGAGTCGGGCGGCTACCCTAGCGACCCGGAGAAGCAGGTGATCCGACAGCTCAACTTTGCCTCCATTGTATCCGCCTTGCACCTGATCTCGGGCAATGGTTACACCAACTACGAGCTGGAGGATTATTATAAGATTCCGGAGAACGAGCGCAACCTGTACGACCTGGTGCTGCGCAACGTGCGCTATACCAGAAGCGGCCACGACGTGCTGCTGGATATCGGTATCTTTCGGGAGGAGGTGGAGGCGCCCGTGGCCAAAGGCTTTTACCACAGCAGCACCGTGGACCAGATCGGCGACCTGAGCGTGTTCCACGGGTATGAGGAGGTGGATGCCAGCGGCCTGACCCTGGTGCCGGGCAAAGTATACCAAGTCCCTTTCAAGCGGGTAGAAGACCTGAAACCCCACCAGGCCAAAAGCTTGCTCGAAGAAGGCTACACTACGGTGCAGGTAGAGGAACTGCCGGCTGATGCCGGAAGTATAAATCCGCTGGAGCTGCCGCTCAACATTACCCGTACTGCCTCCGAAAAGGCAAGCCATGAGCTACTCCTGGAAAACAGCGCCAACTTTACGCTTAAAGATGCCCAGGGCAAACTGCGCTACGCTATTTTGAATGGTTTTGTATACGACCTGCACGGCGACAGGCCCGAACTGTTCCATGGGCTGGTACTGTAGCCGCATGTTGTGCTCCGGAAGCTGAAAGATGCAAAAAAACCATTGGTCCTGCACCGGGGCCAATGGTTTTTCTTATAGCGGCTTTGTATCTTACAGGCTAAATCTGAACCAACCCCAACCTTTTCACCGATGGTTTTAAACTACCTGTGGGCGATCTTCTTTCTGGTTGCCTTTGCAATTGCGCTGTTCCAACTCATCTTTTTTAACGATACCGAAATATTCCAGAAACTCGTTGCCAGCACCTTCGACAACGCCAAGCTGGGCTTCGAAATCTCGCTGGGGCTTACGGGCGTGATGACGCTCTGGCTGGGCCTGATGAAAGTAGGTGAAAAAGGAGGCGTGGTCGCCATACTCGCCCGCCTGGTGGGCCCGTTCTTCCACCGCCTGTTCCCCGAGATTCCGAACCGGCACCCGGTCTTCGGCTCTATTCTGATGAACTTCTCGGCCAACATGCTGGGCCTGGACAATGCGGCCACTCCCCTGGGCCTGAAGGCCATGAAGGAGATGCAGGAGCTCAACCCGGACAAAGAGACCGCCTCCAATGCGCAGATTATGTTCCTGGTGCTCAACACCTCCGGCCTCACCATCATTCCGATCAGCATCATGGTGTTCCGGGCGCAGCTCGGCGCCGCCGACCCCTCGGATATCTTCATCCCCATACTTTTAGCCACGTTCTTTGCCACCTTGGTCGGCCTGATCGCCGTGGCCCTGTACCAACGCATCAACCTGTTCGACAAGGTGATATTGGCTTACCTGGGTACGCTGCTGGTGCTGATCAGCGGCCTGATGTACTATTTCTCCATCATCCCGCAAGAGCAGGTGAGCGTCATCTCCACGGTGGCCAGCAACGTCATCCTTTTCTCCATCATCATCTCCTTTATCGGGCTGGCGCTGGTGCGGAAGGTAAACGTGTACGAGGCCTTTATCGAGGGTGCCAAAGAAGGTTTCACCGTCGCCATCACCATCATCCCATACCTGGTGGCTATACTTGTGGCCATAGGTGTGTTCCGTACCTCCGGGGCCCTGGATATGCTGGTGGACGGCATCGCCTACGTGATCGGGTTGACAGGCATGAACACTGACTTTGTGCCGGCCTTGCCGGTTGCCTTCATGAAGCCCTTGAGCGGCAGCGGCGCCAGAGGCCTGATGGTAGAGGCGATGACGAACTATGGGGCTGACTCCTTTGTAGGACGCATGGCCTCTGTTTTCCAGGGCTCCACCGAAACCACGTTTTATATCCTGGCGGTTTACTTCGGCTCGGTGGGCGTGCGCAAGTCCCGCTACGCGCTAACCTGCGGGCTTTTGGCAGACTTTGCCGGAGTGATCGCCGCTATCTTTATCGCCTACCTGTTCTTCCATTAGCCAGGCGGCACTCGATGCTTTGCTACAGCAGTGTAGCTAGCTTATGCGTGCAGCACTTCCATAGGCTGCCCTTGCTTCTGGGAAAGCATGCGTCTGGCCGCATCCGAGGCGACAATCAGGCCACCGGCCATCATGATCACGTCCTTCAGCACCAGGCGCCCTGCTCCCGACAAATAGGGGAAACCATGCTCCGGCCCGCCCAGGTCAGGCACGTATACTTCCGGGGTCGTGATCAGAAACGAGAGCGTGACCAGCGACATGCCGAAGGTCAGCAGGCCGCCCAGTAGGCCCAGCTTGGCGTTGAAGATGCCCAGCAGCGTTAAGGTGCCGATGGCAATGATCACCGCGCCCAGCGCGTAAGAGAAAGCATAGGTGTTGTTCTCCCGGTGCCAGGCAATGTTCTGGGGCACCACTTCTCCTTCCTTGTTTTTATACCTGGCATACTCCGGAGCCTCTTTGCTGTAGAAGAAACTCATTACCGGGCTGTTGGCCACAAAAGGCACGATGCCGTCCGCCTCGTACTGGAAGGCCTTTAGCCCCCCGATCCAGGCCATGACGATGAAAATGGAAATGCGGATGAAATGAATGAAGTAGCGCTGGGCATCCGCTAACTGAACAAGCAGGTTTTGTGTGAGATCTTTCATGCTGCAAACCTACTTTATACTTTGCCCCGGCAACATGGACAGATTTTTCTATCTCATGGACAAATCCGCCACCACGGATATCCCCACCTTCTCCCGGAACAGGGTTGGCGACACGCCGGTATGTTTCTTGAAGAAGCGGCTAAAGTAGTGCTCGTCGTCGAAGTGCAGGGCCGCTGCCACCTCTTTTACGCTTTTGTGCGTGAGGTGCAGCTGCTTTTTGGCCTCCAGCACCAGCCGCTCCTGCAGCAGCTGAGACGGCGACTTACCGAAGCATTGCCTGCATTTCCGGGCAAAGGTGCCCGGAGAGAGGGCCAGTTCGCGGGCGTAGAAGGTAATGTTGCGCTGGGTGAGGAAGTGGTGCTCGAGCAGTGCCCTGAACTTCTCCAAAGAGTGGCCCCTGGCATCTGTGTCGAGTTGCTCGAGCCGCTTGATCCTGCTTGAAAGAGCCAGCAGTAACTGCAGGTAAGTACGCAGAACCGGCTCCGAATAGGCCTGGTTCCTCCGGATCTCTTCCCGCAGCTGCTCGAAAACCTGGTCCAGTTCGTTATCCTTTAAGGGAATAAAAGGCTGGCTGTAGAGGTTGTTAAACAGCAGGCCATTGCAGGCCACTTCATTTTTGTGGTACTCGATGCAGTAAAAATCGCCGTGGAAGGAGAGCCGCTCCACCTCAAAATCCGTGTTGCCCCGGATGCTCAGGTGCTGGTACGGCGAGGTGAAAAGCGCGATCTTGCCATCAAACGCATACTCTGTAAAGTCCAGGCTTACCTCACCGCTCCCCTCCAGGAGCAGAATGCTGTAGAACTCCGAGGAAGCAGGCTCGCAAAAGGAGCTGCAGCGAAGCTTTTGCAGCCTAAACACATCTTGGAATGCCGTCATGTAAGTTTGGCAGGTGCCATAAAAGATTTCTTAAAGGAAGCCGCTTCTGCATCAAAGCCCAACAAGAGGCAGTGCCGAACTACGGTGCAGGGCCCTCGGCCACTCCCGCCATACCAGCAGCGGCGCTCTACCGGCCGGCCAGAAGCACGGACAGTTTTGTACCTGATTCTACCAAACAGATGACCCTTCATGCTTGTTATCTTCTTTTACCCTGTCTACATAACTGACGAGGAAAAGTAAAAGTATACACTATTACGCGGTAAAGCCCTATGCAGTAATTTGCAGTTGCATCGGTTACTCGCTTACCCACTAACGAAACCAAGTACAGGCACCATGGAAATTGGCATCACCACTTTTGTTGAAAATACCCCGGACCCCACCAACGGCACCCTGCTGAGCCCGCAGGAAAGACTGAGTAACCTCCTGGAGGAGATAGAACTGGCAGACCAGCTGGGGCTGGACGTATTTGGAATCGGGGAGCACCACCGCTCCGACTACCTGGTTTCCTCTCCTGCCGTGGTGCTGGCCGCCGCCGCTGTCCGCACCAAAAGCATCAAGCTCACGAGTGCCGTCACGGTGCTCAGTTCCGATGATCCGGTACGGGTTTTCCAGGACTTTGCACACGTAGACCTGCTCTCCAAGGGCCGCGCCGAGATCATGGCCGGCAGGGGCTCCTTTATCGAGTCTTTCCCTCTGTTCGGCTACGACCTGCAGGACTACGACACCCTCTTCTCCGAGAAACTGGAGCTGCTGCTGGAGATCAACAGGCAGGAGCGCGTCAGCTGGAGTGGCAAGCACCGGCCGGCCATAGAAAACCGCGGGGTATACCCCAGGCCTTACCAAAAGGAGCTGCCCGTCTGGATTGCCGTAGGGGGAACGCCTGCCTCGGTGGTACGCGCCGCCAGTAAAGGTTTGCCCATGGCCCTGGCTATCATCGGCGGCATGCCGGATCGCTTTGTGCCCTTCACCGACCTCTACAAAGAAACCTATAAAAGCGCGGGCCACGACCCTGCCAAGTTTCAGCTGGCCATCAACTCGCACGGCTATATTTCGGAAGACTCCCAAAAGGCGGCCGATGAATTCTATGGTCCTTACGCCCAGGTGATGAGCAAGCTAGGGCGCGAGCGGGGCTGGTCGCCCATGAGCCGGGAGCACTACGAGATGATGCGGGAGCCGCAGGGTTCGCTACTGGTGGGAAGCCCGCAACAGGTGATCGACAAGATCCTCTATGAGTATGAGTTGTTTGGAAACACCCGTTTCCTGCTGCAGTTTAGCGTGGGTACGCTGCCGCACAAAAAGATGCTGCACGCCATAGAGTTGCTGGGCACCGTAGTGGCACCGGCTGTAAAGAAAGCGGTTGCCCGCCAGCAGAACGCAAACGAACAGGGTGAGCAAGTATAGGGAGGCCATCCATGTGCATTTAGTTTTCTCCTGCAAGGCACCCGGAACAGTGGCATCGGGCTTTTTTGGAGTTGTAAGACCCTCTGCGCCTAAAGTACAGTTTTTTTAGTTATACTTGTTTCCTCATAATTTAACAACCCTGATGCTCATACCTTGTCAATTCATCAAGCTGGAGTTTGATCCTGCCACGGATGTGCTCTACTTGGAATGGCCCAACATCCATGATTATACTGTTTATGAGCTTCGGTTTATCCTCACGGAGTTGGTAAGCACCATAAAGCACTACGACATCAAGAAAGTGCTGGCAGACTCAAGAAATTCAGATCTTACGCTGCCGGAACAGGAGTATGAGGCCATTGTGGCACAATTTGCAGAAGAACTGTGTGGCACGCGCCTCCAGAAATTCGCCAGGCTCACCACCGGACAGCCCCCACGGGAAAAGGCTGCTCAAAAAGCCGCAGAGCACGTAAAAGATCGCTTCGAAGTGCGCGGCTTCTACACGCTTGAGGAAGCCATGGCTTGGCTTAATGCCTGATCTGATACCCACCCCCCGTTTCACTCTCCGCCCCGGCTTTCTGCAGGGAGCTGCGTCCACAAACTTAGCACCTGATTCCAGGCCTCTAAGCCAGTGGGAAAGCTTGGCGCTTTGCAGTACCTTTGCCACAGGCTCTCTACCGGTTACGGATAGGCGCTCTTTTCCTGATCAGCATCAGGCAAGGTGCTTACCTTGTGGCCGGGAACGCAGCCCTTAAATTAATATCGATATCCCCTTTCCCAAGTACATGAGTTTTTTAGAAGTAGCCGGAATTCGGGTGGAGGAAGCAAGCAAAACCGTGCTGCACGACATTAGCTTTGCACAGCAGGAGTTCCAGAAGATAGCGATTGCCGGCGAGACCGGCTCAGGCAAAAGTACCTTGCTCAAAACCATAGCGGGGCTGGTGGAGCCAACCGCGGGTAAAGTATACTTTGAGGGAGAGCAAGTGATTGGCCCGGCTGAGAAACTGGTGGCAGGGCATCCGGGCATCGCTTACCTCTCGCAGCACTTTGAGCTGCCGCACTCGCTGCGCGTGGAGCAGGTATTGCGGTATGCCAACGCCCTTACAAGCGAGGAAGCGGGTCTACTATACGACATCTGCCGCGTAAGCCACCTGCTGCCCCGCAAAACCAACCAGCTTTCCGGCGGCGAGCGCCAGCGCATCGCCCTGGCCCGCATGCTCAGCACTGCCCCACGCCTGCTGCTGCTCGACGAACCTTACTCTAACCTCGACACCGCCCATAAAAGTATACTTAAGGATGTGATCCGCGACATCAGCCAGGAACTGGACATCACCTGCACCCTTGTCTCCCACGATCCGCTCGACACCCTCTCCTGGGCCGATGAGATGGTGGTGCTGAAAGACGGGCGGCTGCAGCAGAAGGGCACGCCGGAGCAGCTTTACAAGCAACCGGCCAACGAGTACACCGCTGCCCTGTTCGGGAGCTATAACCTCCTGAGCGAAGCAGGAACACAGGCGCTGGCGTCAAGCCACGGCCTCCGACCGGACGGGAAAAGGATGCTGGTGCGGCCGGAGCGCATGAAGTTGGAAGCCAAGGGCAACAAGGGCATGGCAGGCGTAGTAAAAAGTATAGCTTACTTCGGCAGCTTCTACGAAGTGCAGGTGCAGCTACCGCAGGACGTGGTGAAAGCAAAAGTATGGGATAACCGTTTCAGCGAAGGTGAGGCGGTGCAGGTGGTGTTGGTCCCGGAGGCAGTGTGGTTTGTTTAAGTATAGCACAGGATGCAAAATAAGAAAACGGGCCAGGTAAAAGTGCCCACGCGTTTGTTCGATTGCCTTGCCTACCAGTTGGAGAACACCCCGCTGCAGGACATGCTGTGCGCCAAGGAAGATGGCGTGTGGCGAGCGTACAGTACCCAGGAGGTTGGTGATAAGGTAAACCAGCTCAGTGCCGGCCTGCTGGCCCTGGGCATAGCTGCCAATGATGGCTCCATCGAGGGGCGTGACAAGATCGCGATCATCAGCCCTAACTGCCCGGAATGGATGCTGGTGGATATGGCCATTCAACAGACCGGGGCGGTGTCGGTGCCGGTTTACCCGAACATCAACGACAGCGAACTACAGTTTATACTTCAGGATGCAGGAATAAAAGTGGCTTTTGTAGGTGATGAAAGTCTGTATGAGAAGCTGCAGCACATAAGCGGCGGCCTGCCCGACCTGCAGACTGTTTATACTTTTAAACCCGTGCCGGGCGCCAGAAGCTGGACGGAGCTGCTGGCGGAGCTAACGCCCGAGACGGAGCAGTTGGTAAGCCAGTGCCGTGAGGCGGTGCGGGAGACCGACCTGGCCACCATACTGTATACCTCCGGCACCACCGGCACCCCGAAAGGCGTGATGCTCTCGCATTACAACATCGTCCATAACGTGTTCGGCAGCGCCAAGGTGATCGAGGAGATTGGGGTGCGCGGCAAAAGGGCGCTTAGCTTCCTGCCCCTCAACCACGCGTTTGAGCGCATGGCCACCTACTGCTACTTCTACTGCGGTGTATCCATTTACTATGCCGAGGGAATGGAGAAGATCGGTGAGAACCTGCGCGAGGTAAAACCCACGCTGTTCACCACCGTGCCGCGCCTGCTCGAGAAAGTGTATGAGAGCATCGTGGCCAAAGGCAACGCGCTAACGGGCACCAAGAAGAAGCTGTTTTTCTGGGCGCTGGGGCTGGCCGAGCAGTTTGAGATCAACAAGCCCCTGCCCCTTAGCTACCGTCTGCAGCTGGCCCTGGCCGACAGGCTCATCTTCAGCAAATGGCGCGAGGCGCTGGGCGGAGAACTGAAAGCCGTGATCACCGGGGCGGCCGCCTGTCAGGTGCGCCTGCTCAAGGTGTTTACCGCCGCCGGCATCGTTATCCAGGAAGGCTACGGGCTGACGGAGGCTTCCCCTATCATCAGCGGCAACCGCTACAGCGAAAAGAACCGCATGTTTGGTACCGTGGGTCCGCTGCTGGAGAACGTAGAAGTAAAGATAGCCGATGATGGAGAGATCCTGTGCAAAGGCCCTAACGTGATGATGGGCTACTACAAGCGCCCTGACTTGACAGCCGAAGTGATGGATGGCGAGTGGCTGCGCACCGGCGACATCGGCACCATGGTCGATGGCAAATTCCTGAAAATCACCGACCGCAAGAAAGAGCTGTTTAAGACCAGCGGGGGCAAGTACGTGGCTCCGCAGCCTATCGAGAACAAGATGGTGGAGAGCACCTGGATAGAGCAGATCATGGTAGTGGGCGAGCTGCAGAAGTATGTGGGCGCCGTTATTGTACCTGCCTTCCACGCCCTGAAGGACTGGTTTGAGAAGCAGGGGTTGACGTACCCTGGCGATGAGGCCGTGGCTGAGGACAAGCAGGTGCGCGCGCTGATCAAAGAGGCCATAAACCAGTACAACCAGCACTTCAACCCCGTAGAGCAGGTGAAGCGTTTCGTGCTGCTGCCCCACTACTGGACCATCAGCAGCGGAGAACTCACGCCCACCCTGAAACTCAAGCGGAAAGTGATTATGGAGAAGTATGGGGAGCTGATCGGCTCGATGTACAGATAAGGAGAAGAGGCTGTTGTGAATAAAGCCGCAACAGCCTCTCCTTTTATACTTTTTTAGGGCCTGGCTAGGTAACTTGCTTGGGTTACTATCACAGGTGTTTCCTGGCGATTGCTTCCGCTCGTGCCTTTGCCTGCCGCTATTTCTCATCCGTTGCTGCCGTGGGCTTGCAGCCCGAGCCTTGTCTCGCTGTTCCGGACATCCTTTCCCCCTCTGCTGCGGACTTACCAATCCGCGGAAGCCATACTTTATACCTGCCTCTGTCCTAACTTTCCTGGCGCAAATCTTCAGATTTGTGACTTCCCAATAATGTTGAGTCTCTGACTCAACTGGCTTGAAAAGCCATACCTCATACTTTAGCTATACTTCATACTTCTCTGGCGCAAGCGTCCGCTTGTGCCTTCTACGAGCCGTTGCTTTCTACAATTTGAGCCAAGTTATCCTTACTAGCTGCCGTTCATCCTCCAGCCCCACAAGCCTATCGTTGCATCTCCTGCTTTGGCTCCCTCTAGGCCGGGAGGCCTCGTCTTCGGGCATCGCGCTGGGAGCTTTTCCTTTGCTCCTGACGTCGCAATGCCTTCGGCACCGGAAAAACTCGCATAGGCGCTCAACCCAAAGACTGGGATCCTTTCGATAGCTGCTGCCTTTACTATGGATTTAGTATAAGGAGCAGGGGTGGTTGGACCCGGTGCTGCGTGAGCTCAAGCTTTTAAGGCCAGGACATGCCCCATCTGAGACCAGCTGCTACAAATGCTTATAGTTTAACTATGGCAATTACAGGCTTACTATTTCCTGCTTCTAAGGGAAAGAGCGGGCAAATTTATTCCGCCCACAAACTGGCTGCGCCCAGCAGCGCGGCCTCTTCTCCAAGTACAGCCGTTTTAACAGGGATGAGGCAACGTTGCTGCTCTAGCCCCTGCCGCAATGCGGGTTCGAAAAGCTCATAGGCCTTGCTGATGTTGCCCCCCAGCACCAGCACCTCCGGCGTTGCCTCCTGGATGAAGGGCACCAGGAACTTCGCCAGGTTCTCACCAAACTCGCGGAAGATCTCCCCCACCACCGGCTCCTGCGGCAAGCGGTCTACCATCGCTTTTACATGTAACACCTGATTCCCTGTCAGCTCGCTGTAGCGTCTCACAAACCATCTTGAGCTTAGGTACTCCTCGGCAATACTTTCCCCGAAAGGAGTATCCCACAAGTCAGCGTCCTCAGCCAAGCCATTTTTATATCTGGCAGTGCCCAAACCCGTGCCAAGGGTCATGCCAATGGCCCTGCTGTAACCTTTGGCAGCCCCGCCAAACACCTCTCCCTGCAGAAAACAGGCCGCATCGTTCAGAGTCCGGATGTCAGATTTGGCTAGTCCGAGCTTGTCCGCCACCAAGGCAATCACATCCACACCATAGAGCGCATCATACTTTCCCTGCCCCTGCATCAGCGCTATACCGTTGGCATAATCAAAAGGCCCAGGCATGGCTATTCCGATTTTGCTTACCGGCTCGTTGCATGACGCCATAGCCGCCGCCATCGCGCCTGCCCAGGCTGCCGTTATTTCTTCCACAGAGCCACCCGCATTCAAATGTTCCCGCACCTGTGTCTGGGGCAGCAGTGTCCTCAATTCCATGGCCACTGTTGCCGCCGTAATGTGAGTGCCGCCAATGTCCACTCCTAATACAAAAGGGTTCATATCTTATTCTAATAATGCCTAAAACGAGAGTCTGAAATAACTAATACTTTCCAGCAAATGAAAAGAAGGCAGCATAATTCCTTACGCCCCCACGTGCCTTCCTCTGTCCTACTGAAAGCAGGATTTTCGCCACAACACAGGCTGATTTATAACTTTTCAAATACCATTAAGTAACGACTCACTTTCCTAGATTGCCTCTCCACTACTACCTCCTGCCTCGAGGTTTACGAGTCACCAACAAGACACAAATTCACATCCATCTATCACCGCATTAAACAAACGTTTGATTTGATCAAACTTTACCAATTTTTAAGCATTTTCATTAATGTTTTACAACCTAAAATCTCGCATGTTAACAAAATTACAATTCGTAAAATTTGCATAGTAAATATTTAAATTATAATTTATGAATTCTCTCCTCCTTAAAACCATGTATGACTAATAGATTTCGTGTAATGACCCAGCAAAAAAGCCTGCCCCATGGATTGTACAGAACCGAGTTCGAACACGACGCTTGTGGTGTTGGATGTGTCGTAAACCTGAACGGGAAAAAGTCGCACGGCATCGTGAAGGACGCCCTGATCATGCTTACGAACATGGAGCACCGTGGTGCCACGGGCAGCGACCCGGAAACCGGAGACGGCGCCGGCATTTTGGTGCAGCTCCCCCACAGTTTCCTGAAGAAGCAACTCGGCGAGTTTGCCATCAAGCTGCCAAAGGAAGGTGGGTACGGGGTAGGCATGGTGTTTTTTCCGACGGTTTATGAGGTGAGGGACAAGTGCAGGCAGACGATAAACCAATGCATCCGGAAGATGGGCTTTACGCTGCTGGGCTACCGACTGGTGCCGGTAAACGGGCGCGTGCCGGGGCATGAGGCCAAAGCTGTGGAGCCTTATATAGAGCAGGTGTTTGTGCAGCCATCTGATGCAAGTATAAAAGAGGATGAACTGGAGCGGAAGCTGTTCGTGCTCCGAAGCCTGATCACGCACGAGATCAGCAAGAACGTGCGCGGCGAGAACGGCACCTTCTACATCGCCAGCTTCTCGTCCCGTACTATTATCTATAAAGGGCAGCTGAAAACAGACCAGGTAGAAAAATACTACCACGACCTGCGGCACCCGGAGTTTAAGTCGGCGCTGGCGGTGGTGCACTCCCGCTTCTCCACCAACACCTTCCCCAACTGGAAGCTGGCCCAGCCATTCCGGTTTATTGCGCACAATGGCGAGATAAACACCATCCGGGGCAACGTCACCAAAATGAAGTCAAAAGAGGCGCTGATGCACTCACCGCTGTTCACGGAAGAGGAGCTGAAGTGGCTGCTGCCTGTCACCAACCCGGCCAACTCCGACTCGGCCAACCTGGACGCCATGGTGGAGCTACTGACGCTGGCGGGGCGCCCCCTGCCCCACGTGATGATGATGCTGGTGCCGGAGGCCTGGCAGGACAACCCGTTCATGGACCCTTACCGGAAGGCGTTCTACAAGTACCACGCCGCCCTGATGGAGCCCTGGGATGGCCCCGCCGCCCTCTTCTTTACGGATGGCAAGCAGATCGGCGCCACCCTGGACCGGAACGGCCTGCGCCCGGTGCGCTTCTGCCTCACCAAACAGGGCAGGCTGGTGATGGCCTCTGAGGCAGGCGCCCTGCCCGTTAACCCGAAAGACGTGGTGCGCCGTGGCCGCCTGCAGCCGGGCAAGATGCTGCTGGCAAACCTGGAGGAAAACAAAATCTATGAGGATGACGAGATAAAGCGGCTGGTTTGCAACGACAAGCCATACTTTGAGTGGATTCAGCAGAACCGTATCAAACTGCACCAGCGCCCCGATCCTTCCTTCTGCCTGCACACGGTATCGCCGGAAGAGCTGCGCCTGAAGCAGAAAGCCTATGGCTATACTTCAGAGGACCTCAAGCTGATCGTACAGCCGATGGCTACCTCCGGGAAAGAGCCTCTGGGAAGTATGGGCTCGGACGCCCCGCTGGCGGTGCTGTCGCGGCAGAGCCAGCATGTGGCCAACTACTTTAAGCAGCACTTCGCGCAGGTAAGCAACCCGCCGATCGACCCCATCCGGGAGCGGCTGGTGATGTCCCTGTTCACCCGCCTCGGCGAATCGCTGAATGTGCTGGATGAGACACCGGCCCACACCCGGCAGGTGCACATCTCCCACCCCGTTCTGAGCCACAGCGACTTCAACAAGATCATTAACCTGAAGTCAGAGGGCTTTGCGCACCATACGATCAATGCCACGTTCCCTACTACCCAAAAAGGAGCGCTGCAGCAGGCCCTGAACGACATCTGTGCCGAGGCCGAGGCAGCCGTGGCAGCAGGAAAAAAGATACTCATTATCTCGAACCGCGCGGTGGAAGCCACGCGTGCAGCCATACCATCTCTGCTGGCCGTGGGCGCCATACACCATCACCTCATCCACAAGCGCATCCGCACAAAAACCGGCCTGGTGGTAGAGGCCGGCGATGCCTGGGAGACGCATCATTTTGCCACCATCATTGGCTATGGGGCAAGCTGTGTGTACCCTTATATGGTATATGATACCATACAGCACCTGATGGAGCAGGAGAAGCTGGACACCACGCAGCCATTCTCCTATTACGCCGACAACTTCATACATGCTGTCGGAAACGGCCTTCTGAAGATCCTTTCCAAAATGGGGATCAGCACCCTGCAGTCTTACCAGGGCGCCCAGATATTTGAGTGCCTTGGTTTCGGGCAGGAGGTGATCCAGAAATGCTTCAAAGGCACGGTCAGCCGCCTGGAGGGCCTGAACTTCGAGGACCTGGAGCAGGAGGCGCTGATCAAGCACCAGTCCGCCTACCTGGGCGAGCAACCCTTGCTGGAAACTGGTGGTTTCTTCCAGTGGAGAAAAACTGGTGAGGAGCACCTGTTGCGCCCGGAGGTGATCCACCTGTTGCAGAAATCAACCAAGTTGAATGATTACCGCCTCTACAAGGAGTACACCAGGCTCCTGCGCGAGCACCAGCAGTCGGCCATTACCCTGCGCCACCTGTTCGAGTTCCGGAAGCGCCAGCCGGTGCCGCTGGAGGAGGTAGAGCCTGTGGAAAGTATACTGCAGCGCTTCGCCACCGGGGCCATGTCTTTCGGCTCCCTCTCGCATGAGGCGCACAGCACGCTGGCCATTGCCATGAACCGCATCGGGGGCAAGAGCAACAGCGGCGAGGGCGGCGAAGACGAGGCCCGCTACATTGTAAAAGAGAACGGCGACTCTGAGCGCTCCGCCATCAAGCAGGTAGCCTCGGGGCGTTTTGGGGTAACGAGCCACTACCTGGCTAACGCCGATGAGATACAGATCAAGATAGCCCAGGGGGCAAAGCCCGGCGAGGGCGGCCAGCTGCCAGGCCATAAGGTGGACCACTGGATTGCCCGCGTGCGCCACTCCACACCGGGCGTTGGCCTCATATCGCCTCCTCCGCACCACGACATTTACTCTATCGAGGACCTGAAGCAA
Source organism: Pontibacter litorisediminis (assembly GCF_029360645.1). GTDB lineage: Bacteria > Bacteroidota > Bacteroidia > Cytophagales > Hymenobacteraceae > Pontibacter > Pontibacter litorisediminis. Next base: position 242,063 of record NZ_JARDUA010000002.1, read on the forward strand.
CTGATCTACGACCTAAAAAACGCTAACCCGAACGCCCGCATCAATGTGAAGCTGGTGGCGGAGGCGGGAGTGGGCACCATTGCCGCCGGCGTGGCCAAGGCAAAGGCCGACGCCATTATGATCTCCGGTGCCGATGGGGGTACGGGTGCCAGTCCGCTGAGCTCCATCCGCCATACCGGCCTGCCCTGGGAGATAGGTTTGGCCGAGGCGCACCAGACCCTGGTGAAGAATAACCTGCGCAGCCGTGTGGTGCTGCAGACAGACGGGAAGCTGATGACAGGCTACGACCTGGCTGTGGCTACCTTGCTGGGTGCTGAGGAGTATGGCGTAGCCACGGCCGCGCTGATCGCCGAGGGCTGCATCATGATGCGCAAGTGCCACCTCAACACCTGCCCGGTAGGCATTGCCACGCAGAACCCGGCGCTGCGCCAGCTCTTTACCGGCGAGGCGGAGCATGTGGTCAACCTCTTCCGGTTTATGGCCGAGGAGCTGCGTGAGATCATGGCCTCGCTTGGCTTCAGAAGTATAAATGAGATGGTGGGGCAGCCGCAGGTACTTAAGGTGCGCAACGACCTGAACCACTGGAAACTGAAGAACCTGAGCTTCGACCCTATCCTGCACCAGGAGGCAGCCCCCAACAATGTGGGCACCTACAACCAGATCCACCAGGAACACGACATCGAGCACGTGCTGGACAGAAAGCTTATCCGCGACCTCAATAAAGGCAAGAAGCCGGACCAGCCGTACCGCATCATCAACGTGGACCGCTCCGTGGGAGCCATGCTTTCCTATGAGGTGTCCACCCGGCATGGCAAACAGGGTTTGCCCGAGGACAGCTTCTACGCCACCTTCCACGGTTCGGCCGGCCAGACGTTTGGCGGCTTCCTGGCCCCCGGCCTTACGTTCCACCTGGTCGGGGAGGCAAATGACTACCTGGGCAAAGGCCTGTCCGGCGGCAAGCTGATCCTGCAGCCTTTCGAGGGCTCCTCTTATGTGGCGCATGAGAACATCATCACCGGCAATGTTGCCCTGTATGGCGCCACCTCCGGCACCGCCTACATAAACGGCATGGCCGGCGAGCGCTTCTGCGTGCGCAACTCAGGTGCCGAGGCGGTGGTGGAAGGCATCGGCGACCATGGCTGTGAGTATATGACGGGAGGTAAGGTGCTGGTGCTGGGCAGCGTGGGGAAAAACTTCGCGGCAGGCATGAGCGGCGGCATGGCTTTCGTCTATGACCCTGCCAACGCCTTCCCGGAACAGTGCAACCTGGCGATGGTGGCCCTGGAGCAGCCAACCGAAGCCGACCTTGCCTGGATCGAGCAAAAGCTGAAGGAGCATGCTGCCTACACCGGCAGTACCCAGGCGCTGGAGCTGCTGCAGGGATGGCACGCGCACCAGAAGTTCTTCCAGAAGGTCATGCCGCACGACCTGAAAAAGGCGCTGCAACAACAAGAAAGTGAAAACCTTAAAATAACAGCCTGATGGGAAAAGCAGACGGATTTTTGATTTATGACCGCGAGCTGCCAGCAGCACGCGACCCGAAAGAACGCATCAACGACTCCAACGAGATTTATACCCCCTTTCCGGATGAAAAAACAAAGCAACAGGCAGCACGCTGCATGGACTGTGGCGTACCTTTCTGCCACAACGGCTGCCCGCTTGGCAACCTGATACCCGACTTCAACGACGCGGTGCATGATGGCGAGTGGGAGCGCGCAGCGCAGATACTGTACAGCACCAACAACTTTCCGGAGTTTACCGGCCGCATCTGCCCCGCTCCCTGCGAGTCGAGCTGCGTGCTTTCTATTAACAAACCGGCGGTAACCATTGAGCACGTCGAGAAAACCATTGCAGAGAAGTCGTTTGAACTGGGCCTGGTAAAACCACAGCCACCGGCGCACCGAACCGGGAAGCGGGTGGCAATTGTTGGCTCCGGGCCTGCCGGTCTGGCAGCCGCTGCCCAACTGAACCAGGCGGGCCACGAGGTGCACGTGTACGAGAAGGACGACAAAGCAGGGGGCTTGCTACGCTATGGCATACCTGACTTTAAGCTGGAGAAGTGGACCATAGACCGGCGCCTGACCATACTAGAGGCGGATGGCATTCATTTCCACCTGAGCAAGGAGATCGGCAGGGACACGACCCTCAAGAAGCTGCACCGCAAGTATGACGCCGTGCTGCTGACCATCGGCTCCAGCAAACCGCGCGTGTTGGGCATCCCGGGCAATCACCTGAAAGGCATTCACTTTGCCATGGACTACCTGACGCGGCACAACCGGCGGGTGGCAGGCGAAAGTATACCTGCCGGGGAGGACATTGTCGCCACCGACAAGCACGTGCTGGTTATTGGCGGCGGCGACACCGGCTCCGACTGCGTAGGCACGGCTAACCGCCAGTTTGCCCGGTCCATCTCACAGCTGCAGTACCGCCAGATGCCGTCCACGGTGCGCTCCCCTGACAACCCGTGGCCGGAAACCCCGATGACTTTCACGGCGTCCAGCTCGCATGAAGAGGGCTGCGAACGCAGCTGGGGCTGGCTCACCAAAGAATTCATTGCCGATGAGAACGGCTTTGTAAAGGGACTGAAAGTAGTGGAGCTGGAGTGGAAAAACAGCCGGGAGTACATCGAGAAGCCGGGAAGCGAGCAGACACTGCCCTGCGACCTGGCGCTTATCGCCATAGGCTACGAACGCCCCCAGCACGATGCCTTTAGCGCCAGCTTTGCGTTTGAGACAGACCCGCGCGGCAACTTTAAGCTGCAGGACTGGCAGACCAACATACCGGGCATTTTTGCCGCCGGCGACGCCTACCGGGGCCAATCCCTGGTAGTATGGGCTATTGCAGACGGGCGCAAGGCCGCCCGGGCGATAGACCAGTACCTGGTGGAAAAATAGCCCCCTCCCCTGGGATATCACAGCAGGCGCTAAAGGCCTTCTCTTTATAAAGTATAGAGAGGATCTTTAGCGCCTGCTGTTCTTCCGGCCAACCCAAGTGATAGCGCCTTGTCTCCAGGTAGCTTTATCGGATGCCTTCTACGCCCCAGGCTTAACCATAACAGCCCCATGATTTAGGAAGAACGCTACCCGAATCTCAAAAACAATCCCGAAATTTGGGCTACGATGCCTGAGATCACCTTACCCGATTTACCTGTAAAAGAAGCGCTGCCACGGCTACTGGATGCCTTGGGCAGCCACAACCGTGCCGTGCTGGAAGCGCCCCCGGGAGCCGGGAAAACCACGCTGGTGCCCCTGGCGCTGCTGGAGGCTGGCTGGCGCAATGATGGCAAGATACTAGTGCTGGAGCCCCGCCGGCTGGCCACCCGCGCCGCCGCCGAGCGCATGGCCGACCTGCTCGGCGAGCCCGTAGGCCAAACCGTGGGCTACTGGGTCAGGATGGATCATAAGGTATCCTCTAAAACCAGGGTAGAGGTGGTTACCGAAGGCATCCTGACGCGCATCATACAAGAGGACCCGGCGCTGGAGGGTATCGCCGCCATTATTTTTGATGAGTACCACGAGCGCAACCTGCAGGCAGACCTGGGGCTGGCCCTGGCGCTGGATGCGCAGGCCGTACTGCGCCCCGACCTGCGCCTGCTCGTGATGAGTGCCACCCTTGATGCCGCCGCCATAGGCAAATGGCTGGAGGCCCCGGTGGTGCGCAGCGAAGGCCGCATGTACCCGGTGGAAACGCATTACCTCTCCCCTGCCGACGTGGCTGCTGCCGGCAATTATCCCGCACAACGGCTGGCAGAACTGGTGCCCAAAGCCATCCGCACCGCACTTACCCGGGAAGCGGAGGGGGATATCCTTACCTTTCTGCCAGGCATGGGCGAGATCCGGAAGGTGGCGCTGCAGCTGGAAGGAAGGCTGCCGGATAATGTAGAGCTGCACCTGCTGCACGGCGACCTGCCGCTCTCCAAACAGGTGGCTGCCATCCAGCCATCGCCCCATAAAAACAGGAAAGTAGTGTTGGCCACTAGTATCGCCGAGACCAGCTTAACCATAGAGGGTGTCCGGATTGTGGTGGACGGCGGCTTTGCGCGCGTGCCGAAGTTCGTTCCCCGCACCGGCCTTACCACGCTGGACACGGTGCCGGTATCGAAGGCAGGGGCCGACCAGCGCCGCGGCCGTGCCGGTAGGTTGGGCCCGGGGGTGTGTTACCGCCTGTGGTCTGCTGCCGATCAACTGCAGCTGCCGGAGCGGCAGGCCCCGGAGCTATTCGATGCGGACCTGTCGGGCCTGATGCTGGAGCTGGCCTTGTGGGGGGTGAAAAATGCTTCGGACCTGCAGTGGCTCGATACGCCTCCCGCCGCTGCCTTGTCGCTGGCCAAAGACCTGCTCCTGCGCCTGCAAGCCATAGACCAGGCCGGCAACCCTACGCCACACGGCAAAGCGCTTGCCTCGCTAGGCATGCACCCGCGGCTGGGCCACCTGGTAATGCGTGGGCACGAGCTGGGCTACGGCGCCACTGCCTGCGCCCTGGCGGCCATACTTTCAGAGCGCGACCTGCTGAAGCCTGTGCAGCTCTCGTGGGGCGAGGGCCTGCCCGACCTGCACCTGCGCCTGGAGCTGCTGGCCGGCAAACGCCCGCACACGCCTGGCTTTGTGCTGGATGAGAACGCCCTGCGCCGGGTGAAGGAGCAGGCGCAAAACCTGCGGCAACGCCTCCGCGAAACCGGCACAAGTATAAACCCGGAGCTGGCCGGCCTCCTGACCGCCCTCGCCTACCCCGACAGACTGGCCCAGCGCGAGGCCTCGGGAAAAGTGCGGCTGGTAACCGGGCAACGGGCCAACTTGCCTACCGAGCTGTTTGGGGAGGCAGCTTATTATGCCGTGGCGCACCTGGACCTGGGTAAACAACCGCGCGTACTTCTGGCTGCCCCATTGGCTAAAACTGACCTGCTGGAGCACTTTGAGGAGCAACTGGAGACGCTGGAAGAAGTGCTATGGAATGAGAGCACGCAACAGGTAATAGCCCGAAAGATAACCAAACTGGGAGCGCTGGTGCTGGAAGAAGCTGCTATCGCCAAACCGAATCCGGAGCAAGTATCGGAAGCACTGCTGCAGGCACTGCAGGAGAAAGGCATTGACCGCCTGCCCTGGTCTAAAGAGGCGGTAAGTATACGGCAGCGCCTGGCTTTCCTGCACGCCCTGGCTCCGGAAAACTGGCCGGACGTGTCGGATACTGCGCTGGCAGAAAGTATGGGCCTGTGGCTGGCACCGCACCTGTACGGCCTCCGCTCCCTGGACCAGGTGGCCCGGCTGGATTTAGGGGAGATACTGCTTTCGGACCTGAGCTGGGAGCAACGGCAGGAAATGGACCGGCTGGCCCCGTCGCACCTGCAGGTACCCAGCGGCTCGCGCATCGCGCTGGATTACGCGGATGTAGCAGCCCCCGTGCTGGCCGTGCGCCTGCAGGAGGTGTTCGGCCTGCTGGACACCCCGCGCATCGGTGGCGGCAAAGTGCCCCTGCTCCTACACCTGCTCTCCCCTGCCTCGCGCCCCGTGCAGGTAACGCAGGACCTGCGCAGCTTCTGGAGCAACGGTTACTTTGAGGTGCGCAAAGACCTGCGCGGCCGCTACCCCAAACACCACTGGCCCGACGATCCGCTCGCCGCCCCGCCGACCCGGGGAACCAAGAAAAGGCCGGGGTAACGTATAAACACCGGTCTATTCATAGCGTATCCCCTAGAAAGTGTGATTACCTGCTTCGGGAGGATTTTTAAGCACTATCAGGTTTGCCACTTTCCTGCTAGCTCCTTGCAGGAAAGTGGCAACAGCTTATACGACAGGAGGAAATCGATTTATTTCTACTGTATGGCAGTCGGATACGGACGGGGGAGATTTAAAAATAAACAGCTATCCCTTGATATTTATGCCTTCGGTATCATTTGCCAGAATCTCTTCAGGTATATTCTGCTCATCACTTCCCTTTCCCTCTCAGGCTTAAGCTCTACACATCAGCTCTTACTTTCCTTTTCGCCTGCTTCCGCAGCTTTTCCAGCATTTCTGATAAAAAAGCCTTAATTTAAGCTGCCGAATACTTACGTCCTGTCAAAAGCGGGTAAAACTAACGAAACTATAACCTACAATTCTCTGCCTGAATCACCATGGAAAACATCATCAGTTTTATTAACGACATTGTCTGGAGCAACGCCCTGATTATACTTTGCCTGGGGGCAGGGGTCTATTTCTCCTTTGTCACCAAGTTTTTACAGATCCGCTATCTCCGCGAAATGCTGCGCCTGCTGTTCAACGGGCAGTCGTCGCAGAAGGGCATCAGCTCGTTTCAGGCTTTTACCGTAGCCATTGCGGGGCGGGTAGGAACGGGTAACATCGCCGGTGTGGCCACGGCCATTGCCATGGGCGGCCCGGGCGCCGTTTTCTGGATGTGGGCCATTGCCTTTCTGGGCAGCGCCTCTGCCTTTGTGGAAGCAACCCTGGGCCAGATTTACAAGCAGGTGAAGGACGGGCAGTACCGGGGCGGCCCCGCCTACTACATCGAGAAGGGGCTGGGCGTAAAATGGTACGCGGTGGTATTTGCCGTGGCCACCATCATCAGCATGGCTGTCCTCCTGCCAGGCGTGCAGAGCAACAGCATCGCCTCCGGTGTCAGCAATGCCTTCCAGGTAGAGCCCATGTACACGGGTGGCCTGGTAACTATCCTGCTGGGCCTCATCATCATTGGTGGCGTAAAGCGCATTGGCAAGGTAGCCCAGGTGGTGGTGCCGTTTATGGCGGCTGCCTACATCCTGATGTCGGTGGTGATCATCTTTATGAACCTGGCAGAGGTGCCAGCCATACTTAGCCTGATCATCCGCTCTGCCTTCGATGTGGAGCCAGCCTTTGCGGGCGTGTTTGGCATGGCCATCTCGTGGGGCGTGAAGCGCGGCATCTACTCCAACGAGGCCGGACAGGGCACGGCACCACACGCCGCCGCCGCTGCCGCCGTGAGCCACCCCGCCAAGCAGGGCCTGGTACAGGCCTTCTCCGTTTATGTAGATACGCTCTTTGTCTGCACCGCCACAGCCTTCATGATCCTGTTTACCGGGCAGTACAACGTGGTTAGCCCGGAAGGCGGCTTTATTGTGGAGAACCTGCCGGGGGTGCCGTTTGGGCCGGAGTATACGCAATCGGCCGTAAACACACACTTTCCGGCACTGGGCAGCGGCTTTATTGCCGTATCGCTGTTCTTCTTTGCCTTTACCACCATTATGGCCTACTACTATATCGCCGAAACCAACCTGAGCTACCTGAACCGGAAGGGCAACCCCTGGGCCATTTGGGCGCTGCGCCTGCTCATACTCGTCTCTACCTTCTACGGCTCCATTAAAACGGCTGAGTCTGCCTGGATGCTGGGCGATGTGGGTGTGGGTGTGATGGCCTGGCTGAACGTGGTGGCGATCCTGTTGCTGCGGAAGCCTGCCCTGCGTGCCCTGAGGGATTACCAGGAACAGCGCAAAGCCGGCCTCGACCCGGTGTTCACCCCGCGTAAGCTCGGCATCGAAAATGCGGAGTACTGGGATACAGCCGCTCAGGAAGAAAAAGAGCTGCAGGCCGTGTAACAGCAGCTTGTAAACAGCACGACAACGTATGGCGGGGGCACCAGCAGGTGCCCCCGCTTCTTTTTAGGCCACAGCCTGAGGGCGGTAAATTTTACGTTATACTTCTGCCAACGTGCACTTTTAGTGCCGCTGCTCCCTATATTTGCACCCAAAATGGCGCAGCACTGGCAAAGTCGTTGTTTGCATGTCACAAAATCCAGACAAAGTGCAATTACAACATTTACGGGGCTCGTATGAATCAGTAGGCTAACCTTTTACAGCCACTGCGGCGGGGCTTCTAAAAAATCACCTTAAAGAAACCAGAAGCAAGATCCTGGTTTTGCGGGAGTACATAACAGCCCTCCGGCACAGCGCGTGTAGCAGACACCCGGCAGCTTGTTTTTTTACTAAAATGGTGGTTTAAAATGGAGTAAGTGCACAACGGCAAAGAGACTTTGCTTCACTTATGCGAGATTTGAATTTTTATCGTTAAGGTCCTGTTAAGCCTCTGTGTAGCACCGACGACTATAACGGGTTGGTTTGTAGGGCAAAAGGTATCTTACCCGTCCCTGCCCCTAAGTATAGGGGATTTAGGCGGGTTATTTTGAAATAGTTTATGTTGGAGACACTCATCCATACTTTTTTACTTAGCATTTCTCCTTTCGGGGAGGCACGGGCTGGTATTCCCTATGCAATCCTGAACAACGTTCACCTGGTGTGGGCTATTCTGGTGGGCATTGTGGGCAATATCCTGGTATACCCCATGTTCCTGTGGCTCGTGGACAAATTCAGCAAGCGCTTCTGGCCGCTCCGCGCCTACAAGCGGGGCGTGGTGTACTTCTGCAAAAGGGCCAAGAAAATGGTGGGCCGCAACGTAGACAAGTATGGCTTTTGGGGCCTGATGGTATTCGTGATGATACCGCTTCCGGGTACGGGCGCTTATATGGGCGCTATCGCGGCAGAGATCTTTAAGATAGAGCGCAAGCGGGCCTTTGCGGCTATTACGATCGGCGTGGTGGTGTCCTCCATACTTGTAGGTGCCAGCACCTACCTGGGCCTTCTTGGCATCGAGAAACTCTAAGAAGTATAGCAAGTCTTTTCAAAAGCCCCCACAGCTCTGGAGTTGTGGGGGCTTTTGGCTTATCACCCTCAGACGAACACCTCCCACGCCTCCGTCTGGTTGCTCTCACCCTTCGAGTCAGCCCAATCGGGAGGCAGTTACGACCTATCACCTATCAGCTTTGGCGATACCTGCAGTGGGAGTAACCGGGTTAAAGTATATGAGGTCCAAGGATGCTAGCCGGCTTACCACTCCTACTTCTGCCTGTTAAGAATAACCCAAACAGCCGGGCCACTGATCGCTTTCCGTTGGTGCGCGCCGGCAAAGACGGGAGCTTTAGACTAGCTAGTGTGGCCGCCTCATAACACGTGCAGATGCTATGCAGCACAAAATGCAGCCGGTGCCGCTCCACCCTTTTACCATTCCGCCTTTTCTGCGTTAAATGGGATAAATCAAAACCTTCCGCTTATGGAGAACAACGATGCACTACGCGAGCACCTGGTAAAGCTGCTTCAGGGTGGCCAGGCCTACCAACCTCTGGAGGTACTGCTGCAGGGAATAACAGCCGAAGTGGCAGGCAAAACAGTAGACGGCCTACCGTATACTATTTGGCAGTTGCTGGAGCACATGCGGTTCACGCTGCAGGACATCCTGGACTTTATCCGTGACCCGGATTACAAAGAGCCCAACTGGCCCGACGATTACTGGCCTTCGGAAAAAGCGCCTGCCAACCAGGCCGCCGTGGATAAGAGCGTGGCCGCCATTCAGGCACACCGGGATGAAATGATACAGCTGGTTCAGACGTCAACCAGCGACTTATACCGGCCTATTCCGCAGGGCAACGGGCAAACCCTGCTGCGCGAGGCACTGCTGGTGGCCGAGCATAACGCCTATCATACAGGTGAGGTGGTGGTGCTCAGGAGGTTGCTGGGAGACTGGCAGTAACACTGCTGCGACAGCAATGCACGCTTTGTGGCCAGCAATATAGGCCCGACTTAACCGGGGAAAAGCCGCCTCAAGTATAAAATAAGGAACAAAAAACCCCGCCTTTAAGTATATAGGCCCTGAGGCTGAAAAAGGTAAATTGAAACATTAACAATCTATTACCTCGTAAGCCAAGTATACTATACTAATAGTTCATGCGCATTTCAATAGGAATAAAGCGCTTCATCAATTTTAAACTAAAAAGTTACGATAATGAAAAAGTTATTTTTAGCAGGTGCCGTTGTATTTACATCTTTTGGATTTTATGCTTGTGGTGGCAATGATGGCACTACAGCAGGAGAAGGAGACGGTACAGTGATCGACACCGACACAACAGTTTCGGAGCTGGAAGTAGAGCGTACTGTTCGTGATGTGGATACAACCGTTACAACTGAAACGGAAACGGTAGATCCGCAGGAAGACCAGCAGTAATTCCAGAACCAGAATAAATAATGTAAAGAAGTGCCAGGGAAACAGTCCGTTTCCCTGGCACTTTTCTTTTTGCACAGGGTGAGGGATAAGCTATCCAAAGCTGCCTCTCCCGCAAGTTGTTCTACGCCCAAAAGATGAGCGGCCCCTTTTGCTTTTAAGAGTTGCTACTCCTGAGGGGCATCAGTACCTGGGCCTCCTCCCCCCACGTTGGCACTACCGAGATGGGGATTTCGAGGCTAGTGAGCGTAACGCTGAGGAGTTGAGGGCAACTGATACCGGACATACAGCGATCCTACTGGTCACCAAAGCCCTGAAATCCCGCCTTAGACAAAAAAGACCTCGCGGCGTCTCCAAGCCCCGCGAGCGTCTAGGGCTTGCTACGTAGCTACGCTATTCCACCCAGACACTCGCAGGACCTCCGGACGCTGCGAGGTCTAAGTAACTCTCTAACTCCTAAATTCTCTAACTCTCAAACTCCTAATCTCTCTCCCACTTCACCTCCGGGAACACCACCTCCAGCTGCCGTTTGATGACGCGGTAGTTGCCTTTCCAGAAACTCGCCAGGTCCGACACCGTGGTGATCGACTTCAGGTCCGGGGTAAGCAAGGCCAGCTCCACCGTCATCTCGCCTTCGTCTACCTTGGGGCTTTCCTCCCAGCCAAGTATATCCTGCAGGCGTATCTCCAGTGTTGGCTGTGCGCCGTCGGGTTTATACTCCAGTTCTATAGGTGAGCTATCCGGCAGATTTATACTTGCCGGAGCCAGTACCTCCAGCCTTGCCCGCTGCTCTTCGTTCAGGTACTTCTTTTCCAGTATTGGCAACAGTTCCAGCTCCATCAGCTCGTCGGGGTGCTCGATGTCGTACAGGTAGGGCTTTAGCCAATCGCAGTTGGTCATGAGCAGGGTACTGGTGCTCACGTCGGGCCAGAACTCGGAGGGGCGCCATTTGCGGAGGCTCATCACACGGTTTTGCCATTGGGTAAGCTCGTGGTTGAAGTCCAGCAGGTGCTCGCCTTCCACTTTGATGGCTTCGGACATGGCGGGTACGCGGTGCTTCTCGTCGGGTGGTGGTAGCGGCTTGCTTTGCAAAACTATACTTCCGATGCAGGTGTCCAGCGAGGCGGTGAGTTCGCCGTCGTTCACGTCCCACGTATACGTTTCCTGCTGCTTTACGAGCGGTGCCAGGTCGCGGGGGTTGAGCGGTGAGGCCAGGAAAATGCGGCCGGGGTTATCGCCGGTGCCGGCGTGCAGGTGCGCGATAGCCAGCCAGGGCTCGTGAGCCAAATCATCTCTATGACCGGCAGCCGCATATTGGCCACTGGCCAACTGGAACTGCGCGTTGTTGCCGGGGCGGGCGTAGGCGATGCGCTCGGGGTAGCAATGCGCCAGCAGCACACCGGTTTCGTACTCATCGAAAGTGCCGTTATCAGGCTCCACCTCGAACAGCTGGCGGTACGAACGGGCGATCTTCTCGATTCTGGTAAAGCGCTTGCCCTGCCCCTGCTCTTTTCTATACCTGCGCAGGGCTTCCACTCTCAAGTTAATGTCGATGCCGGCGTTGCGGTCCAGCGGGTCGCGCTCTTCCAGGACGGCGGCAATATCACTTGCCAGCGGCACCTGTTCTGTTTCTTCGGCTTTGAGCAGCATGTGCGCGATACGCGGGTGGCAAGGCAGCGTGTGCATGCGCTTGCCGTGCTCCGTGATGCGGCCATGCTCCAGCGCCTGCAGCTGGTGCAGCATGTCGGTGGCCGATTGCAGGGCGGCACGTGGCGGCGGGTTCAGCCAGGTCAGGCCCCGGATATCCGTAATGCCCCATTGCGCCATGTCCAGCACCAGGTTTGCCAGGTCTGCTTCCATGATCTCGGGGGTGCGGTGCGGGGCCATGCGCTCCTGCGTGGTTTTGCTCCACATGCGGTAAGCGGTGCCGGGGCCCAAGCGTCCGGCGCGACCGGCGCGCTGGTCGGCGGCGTCTTTGGAGATGCGCACTGTTTCGAGGCGCGACAAACCTGACTTCGGATCGAAGCGAGAGGTTTTGCCAAAGCCTGTATCCACCACCACCGAAATGCCTTCTATGGTTAAGCTGGTCTCGGCTATACTTGTAGCGAGTACCACTTTGCGCCTGCCCTGGCGGTCGGGCATGATGGCGGCGTACTGCTTGCCGAAGGGCAGCATGCCGAACAGCGGGTGTATCTGCACGCCGCGCATTTGCTTGCGCAGTATGATCTCTACTTTCCGGATGTCGTTTTCGCCGGGCAGGAACACGAGGATATCGCCTTCCTGCTCCTTTGCTGCCTGCTGCACCACTTTGGCCGTCATTTCGGGCAGCATGCGGTCGTCGGCGTCGCCGGTGTAAATGGTGTTGATGGGGTATTGCCGCCCCATACTTTGGGCCACCGGGGCCTGCAGCAGTTTGGTGAGCTGGGGCATATCCAGGGTGGCCGACATCACCATAATGCGCAGGTCCGGGCGAAGCGCCTGTTGCGCCTCCCGGCTCAGAGCCATGGCCACGTCGGCATGGATGCTGCGCTCATGAAACTCATCGAAGATCACGATGCCGATGCCCGTCAGCGAGCGGTCGCTGTGGATCATGCGGGTGAGGATGCCTTCTGTTACGACCTCGATGCGGGTAGCAGCGGAGGTGCGGTTCTCAAAACGGATGCGGTAGCCGACAGTCTGACCTACCTCCTCGCCCAGCAGCTGCGCCAGGCGCTCGGCAATGGTTTTGGCCGCCAGGCGCCGGGGCTCCAGCATTATAATTTTCTGATCTTTCAGCCATACTTCATCGAGTATAGCCAGCGGCAGCAAGGTGCTTTTACCGGCTCCGGGAGGTGCGTTTACAATCAGCGTATTCTGCGCCGCCAGGTGCTCCCTAACAGCAGGTATAATTCCCCGAACGGGTAAGTCTATGGTAAATGGGTTGAAGGGCAAGGGGGTAAAAGTTTAATAATATCTAATTGATAAATTATTAATTTTCAAGCAAATGTATACTTTTCCCTACTTCATCAAGCTTATAAATGAAATAATCTTGTTCTTCAACTAAATCTTTGAGTAAAATAGTAAGATCAATTTTATCATCATCTGATAATTGTTTATCAACAGATGTAAAAATAATAATTTGTTTATCACGAATTTCTGCTGAAGATTCAAATAGAGCCTTGAGACTTTCGCTATCAATTCTATGCTGGCCTGGTTCATCAAATATCACTAGGCCTGGATGGTTATCCCCTTCTTGTAATAAGGCTATAGAATATGCCCATAAGTTTCTTACAAAATCGGAGGCAGAAGAGTTGACCCTAATTGACTGAGGTTGATTATCGTCTTGATGAAATTTATAGACAGGAAAATATCTAAAAGGATCTTTTAATTGAATTGAAATATTCCAAAGAGGGTTACTATCATACTTAAACTTTCTGAGATACTTATTCTTATAAGTCTTTTCAAAACGATCTAATTTTGCTTTATCTTCTTCATAATTTCTTTCAAGTTTTTCCTCGTCTTGAAGTAGGTTGAAGAATCTATCCGCTAATTCTCCTAATGAGCTAACATATTGTATAAATTTAGAATTCAAATATGTGTAATCACTTATCTGTTTTTCAAGACGAACCCTACTTAAGGCGTCAAATTCTGAGAACTCTCTGTCATCAGCAATAAGCTCATTCGAAATTACTTTAATTTCGTCTTCTAAATCTCTTTGTTGTATTATATAATACTTCCTAAGTATTTCTTTCTCTTTTACAACCTTACTTAGTGATTCTAAAGAACTTTGTATGAGTTTTCTCTGTCCTTCAAGGTATGCTACATTCTCATCTAAACTAAGTTTTTCGATATGAATATTATTTGTAGACATCAAATCTACTGATACATCTTGGGTACAAGTAGGACATCGATTATAAACCTCCTCCTTAACAAGAGATTGATTAAATATTTTTTGAATTCCTTTATGTTTCGAGAGCTCTTTAAGGATATCCTTTTCGTGTCTTTCAAGAGTTTGTAATTGATTCTTTTGCAAATCAAATTTTATGTCAAACTCTCTCAGTTTATTCAGAAGGGCTTTATATTCTTTCTTTTTTTCTTCAATCTTTTCTTTCAGATGCATTTTATTATCGCCCACCTTAAGTATTGGTAATACTCTTAAGGAGTTCAATAGTGTGTTCTTTTGTTCAATCAAAATTCCCAATGGTACAGGCAAGCTATCTTTACCTTCTTGTATCAAAACATTACTTATAGATAAAGATTTTTTATCTTCTGTGATTGCAACTGGTATATCCTTTAATATACCATCGCTCTCTGCAGCCAAAAGTTCAATCTTACTATATATTGATTTCCAAGCAGATTCTAAATCTTTCTTTTCTTTTGTTATTTTATCTTTTTCGGTCGATACTTCTAATTCATTGAGAGCTAGGATAAATTCTACTACCTTTTCTTTAACTTTTGGTATCCCAAAATAAGGTGTTGTTGCAAAAAAGTCAGACCAACCTTTAGTTTGCTCAATAAACAAGGAAGGAAAAATTGTTTGGAGATAAAGTGGACTATAGCCGTTTTTTTTAGACAAATTAGTAACGGTGGGAAGATTTAGACCAATAAACTCAGCAAGCCAGTTGTAAAAACCGTATTCATTCTCATTATTGTTTCGTGCCCTTAGGTATAATGTTTTTGTTTTAGTTAAAGAGGATATACTAGAAAGAGGGCTATCGAAAATTGTAGCAAATTTTGATTTGTCCTCATCCGCTTGATCCTTAGGACCTTGATTAATAAATCTTTGAATTGTGACGGTGTTACCAATTGAATTTGATACTTCTAATAAAACCTTTGATGTTAAGATAGTATAAGTATTGACTTTTTTAGTTGGTGCGTTTGGATTAAAAATATTGAATGAGGACTTTAGTGATTTATCTAAAGCTTTATCATTTTGCCCCCCAAGTAGTTCTTCCATTCCTAACCCAAAGTAAATACACGAACTGATAGTAGTTTTCCCTTTTGAGTTATGCCCCGCAACAATATTAAGACCATTTTCAAATGGTATATCGAAACCAAATACTGAGTCTACATTTGGTTGTTCAATAGTTTTTATTTCTAATCTAAGTCTGTTTAGTCTAAACATCTTTATAATTTAAGGCCCAGTTTGTGCTCGCTTTGGTTATAATAGATTTGGGTATGATACCCAGAGATTTTAATTTGTTGATGTCATCTTCGAAAACACCAATTTCTTCAACCTGTCTTAAAAAGTCTTCTCCTGCCCTAGTAAGCTTGATTTCTAAATTTTTTGAAACAATTTCTCTAGTACAATAATTGTTTACTACCCCAAGAATAATTGTCTTATCTAATCCTGGCTCAAAGGTCCAAGGAGCAAGAGTGTCCCTAGATTTATTAGCAATACTACTAACTACTTTGTAGTTCTCTTCTGATCTTAACCCCCACATAAATACGTGTAGACTAAGTAGTGGTGCCTTGTATGGTTTACTGGTACCGTATCTTAAGATCGCTAGAAGAACTACAAGTTTATATATTGGTTGGTAAATCAACGGTACAGGTATTGGTTTACCTTGCAACTTTACCTCTATCATTTTATTCTTCTTCTTGAAAATCAAATGAGCAATTCATTAACCATTCAGTAACTTTATGTCGCGCTAGTTCTGTATTTAAGTAATTACTGTCATCTTTGAAAATATCCTTGATGAATAGAGCGAAATCTGATTCTAATTTTCCTAGCAAGTCTTTAGCTAAATCTCTATCTGTTACGTTAC
The DNA here is from genome assembly GCF_029360645.1 of Pontibacter litorisediminis. Classification (GTDB taxonomy): domain Bacteria; phylum Bacteroidota; class Bacteroidia; order Cytophagales; family Hymenobacteraceae; genus Pontibacter; species Pontibacter litorisediminis. The sequence continues at coordinate 257,826 of NZ_JARDUA010000002.1, forward strand.
GTGTATAAGCCTGTTTGACACGTTTTTCAAATGTTACTGCTGTCCTTTCATACTTAGCTAATAGGTCACCATTGTCTTTTCTAATATTATCAAGAATAGCATTTTGACAAAGGAATTCTAATATTCTATCACTTGTAAATTCAACAGCTTTTTTTTCAGAGTAGAGTACTCTATGTTTTCTTATTAAATTCTCGAAATCCTCAACATTATTCTCGGACCATCTCTCAACATCTTCTTCAGACTTAGCTTGATCCACTTCTTTTACATATTGCTCTAAAAGATTTAGATCACTTAAATTTTTATAATCGTCAGTTAAGCTATCCAACAAATTTGTTATTGAACAACAATCTAGATCATCATTCAAAGCTTTATCACCTACTACACTTTTTAGAATCCCAATCAGGTAAAGTTCTTTGCCTCTAAGAATAAACACTCCACTACCTGACAAACCTTTTGCTAGTAAAACACCTTCTTCCCCACCCTGATCAAAGGTTTTATCTTCTAGGGTTATTTTGAACTGGTCTTTGCTTTTAGAGATTGTCAATACTTTAGCCTTCCAAGGCCTATATTCATTAGGATTTTTGTTTTGGTACCCACAAAAATGTACTTGTTCTTCTTCAACGAAGTTCTTTCCTCTATAAATTTCAAGAAAACTGCAATCTTCAATACATGGGTCCTCAATTTTTAATAAAACCCAATCATTATTATCACAGAACTTGACAATTTCAAGTACCTTGACTCTACTAAATTCACTTGTATAACCGTTTTGTATCTCTACACAAATATTATCTACAGTTATATCACAGTACTCATTATCTTCTCCGAAAACACAATGATGAGCAGTAATCAAAAAGAAACATCCACTATCTAAAACTATTACTCCACTGCCTTGATTTGCATATTCATCATCAGAAATTTTGATAGACGTTCTAGCACAACATTGCTGAATTCTCCTTGGCATATCTATAAAGGTACTTCGGTGATAGAATCAATGAATTTCCAGTTCCCCACGCTTAAGTCATGGTCATTAATTAACAGTCCACTCTTACTTTGGATATCTTTTAAAGGATAGTTGAAGTAAATTAATCTTTCAATTTCTTCATCTCTTTCAGGGTGAAATAATATTCTAGCAATCACCTCCCTATCAGGATGTTTATGATTTGCATTTCCTCCATTAGTTGATATCCCATATTTTTCACACTCAATTATATCTAATAAATCACAACTTGTATTATTAATACTTCCATGGTGGGATACTTTCACAAAATCAACTGATAACTTATTTTCTTTTGTGTAGCCCTTATCTTTTAATGATTTCAGTATCACTTCAGGTCTTGCATCTCCTAATAATAGGAAAGACATATCAGGAGTTTTAAGAATAAATGCTATGGATGAAGCATTAAACAAATCTTTCTCTATGCTTTTAGAAGGCTTAAAACCTTCTTTTGCAAGGTCTTTTAAATCACCTCTAGGTATCTGAGAAGATGTTCCAGTAGATGCTTTAATTTTAACACTTGTAGTGTCAAGTCTTTTTGATAGTGTATGCCACTCTGTATATAGAGAATTAAGAATTGCAGTAGTAGGTGACAGAACTTCTATTTCTATTCCACTAGGTAAGGAGGGAGAAAATTCATTTGTAACAAAAGAAAATATCGTAGATTGATTTACCTTATTATCGATAATGAGCTGTTCAATAGATTTACCTTGGTTATAGCTTATTTTTTCCCCACTAGAAATTTTAAATAAGTTCGCTCCATTAATCCAATAATTATTGATCTTGATTTTTTCGAATAAAGAATTTTTGAAAAACCTAATTAAACCTGCGATATGATCTGAATCAATATGAGTTAAAATGAGCAAATCAATTTTCGAAATAAGTTTTAACTCATTTCTTAAACTATAGTCAAAAGTTGAAGCAGTCCCTCCATCAATAAGGATTGTAAAGTCATTGCCAGAGCTATCAAAGGTTTTAATCAGAATGCAGTCACCATGATATGCTTTAAGCAGTTTAAGCTGTGTTTTCAATAGGTATGATTAGATTACTAGTTTTTTGCGTTCAATTGATCGAGCGAATATAATATTTTGATTTTTGAATATACAGTTTTTACTTTTATAAATCTTCTCCCTTTGACGCTAACTTACAGCTCGTGCCTTTTCTTTTCCACGCAGCTATACCTTCAGCACGAGTAACAGAACGTGCTACAAACTCGCACTAGCATAGAATAACCCGGCATTGAATATCACTAGCGTAATAATACCAAAACCTGTACGCATCAGTTCTAAGTATAAGCAGGAACATGAGCAGGAAGTATAAATTTCATAACCAGGAAGGGCTATACTTTGTCAGTTTTGCGGTGGTGTACTGGATAGACGTGTTTACACGGGAGGAGTACTTTGCCCTGCTTACCGATAGCCTGGATTAAGCCGGAAGAACAAAGGTATGGAGCTCTATACCTGGTGCATCATGCCTAGCCACGTGCACCTTCTCTTCCGGGCCAACGGCAACAACCCGGGCGTGCTGCTGAAGGAGCTGAAAACGTATACTTCCAAGCAAATAACATCCCCCTACCCCCTTCTTCATCGAGGGCCTCTACCCCCAAGGGGAACTAAGTATTGCCGAGCACAACCAGGAGAGCCGGAAAGAGTGGAAGCTCTGGCTGATGGAGCGGGCCGGCCCGAAGAACAGCAACGTAAAGCACCGGCTTTCTGGCAGCAGCACAACAAGCCTATCGAACTATGGAGCGCTGCTGTGAAAGACCAGAAGATTGACTACATCCACAACAACCCTGTGGAAGCAGGCTTTGTGTCGGAGCCGCACCATTGGAAGTATAGCAGCGCGATAGACTTTAGTGGCGGCAAGGGTATGCTGGAGATTGATCTGGCGTAATGGAGTCACGGGCTGCAGGCTCGCGCCAGCGTAGGGCCAGCGGGGACTGATGACCTACGGCCAGCAACATTCGATTGCTACCATAAGCTATTAACTAGGAAACTAGTACCGCAAGTGTTAGTCCTTGCCAAGTGTAAACTCATACAACACCCTGACCGAAGCATCCCAGTCGGGATGGTTTAAACTGCGACGTACACCTGCAATAAATTCCCAGCCACTCAAATGGTTGATGTCAATACCAGTACCCACATACCAGTCTGCTTTTTCCTGGTAGGTGCCTGCTACTTCCAGCAGCGGGTGCCAGCACCCGGCTCCATATACGGCTGCCGCATTGTAGAACCAGTTGGCTTCGCCTGCCTGTAGTTCCGTGCCACCACTCAGGTGCAGTTGTGTTTGGCCAAACTGCCGGGCATAGATCAATGCAGGTGAATAAGACAAGGCATCTTCTTCGGCTCCTGCTATTTCTGTATCAGGTTTGTTAAGCGGAAACTCTACATCCAGGGCAAACGTGGCCGCCTGTTGGGGAGAATTAAAAATTCGGATCATGATGCCCGATTCCAGGCGACGCAAGGTGTAATCTCTGTCAGAGCCTCGCAAAAGGTTATTTTCTAACTCCGTCGAAAGCTGTATCCAATCCCTTAGGCCATATTCCAGGTCCAGGCTCAGCGAATTACCCACCTGTATGTCAGCCTCCGTCCTGTAATAACTTAAGGTTGCCTGCACTTCACGGCGCTCCTGCAGATACACTGCCTCTGAAAACAAAAACTCCTGGATAAGCTGATGGAAGCCCTGCTCCTCTTCTTCCTGTTCCTGCGCCAATACGGTAGAAGTACTACCAACAAATAGCAACAGGAGAAAGAACAGGTTGTAGCTCTTCATAGTACAGCAGCAACAGTTTATACTTGTACCAAAACTTTGCCCCTGAAGTTGCTTTCCCTCCCAATGCCAGACTGCCGTTTTTGCCAGCTGGCGCGAGCTTATAGTTCGTGCCTTTTCCTCTCCGCGCAGTTATACTTTCTGGCGCAGCCTATACTTCCTTTCCTAGGGTGCAGTCCCGTTATGCGTTAACTTCAGCACCAGGCCTTCGTACCTATTATATTCCAGTTTAAACCAAATTAAACACCTGCATATGGAGGAGAATAAAACGTCGGTTGGCGCTGCTGAACGCAGCCTTGTGGAAAGGCTGGCCGAAAGATTGGGCACAGCAGCCAATAGCGCTACTATTTATGGTGAGCCGGTGGAACGGGATGGCGTTACGGTTATTCCTGTTGCAAAAGCTGCGTATGGGTTTGGGGGCGGTGCAGGTAGTGGCACAGAGAAAAAAGGAGAAGGTTATGGCGGCGGCGGTGGCATGCATTTAACGCCGGTAGGCTATATCGAAATCAAAGACGGAACTACCCGGTTTCGCACTATACGCGACCCTCAAACAGTGGTAAAAATAGTAGCCATCGGTAGCCTGGCCTTGTTGCTGACCACCAAGAGCATTGTCAGTATCTTTAAAAACAAGAAGCTGGTTAAGCTACTGAAGAAGTAGGGGTTCGGTGGCTGTCGCTATGTCGCCATAGACACTCGCGGGGCATTCAGACGCTGCGCAGTCTTTTGTGCCCCCGCTGCTGATCTCACCCGTTAGCACCTTTTGGAATATAAACTACTGTAATCCGTTGCTATTCCCCCTAAAGCCGTACACTATAGTATGACCGAGAATAAATTTCCCATTGGATCCGATGTGTTCGCAAAAGTGAATCCGGATCTGGTATTAACCATTCGCCAATACCTGAAACGCATCTATTACTGTACTGTAAAAGATCATCCTTCGCAGAAGGACCTGGTATACTTCGAGCGGGAGTTAGTAGCTGTACCGATACGTTAAACCATGAAGCCCCTGTTCAAGCAGGGGCTTTTTTATGCCTTCTAAATCATCGCTTTAGGTCAATCTTCAAAGCCTTCCCGCAGTTCTTTTGACTGGGCATAGCACACGGGGCTGCTGTTTTCCTTCCGCTCTGCCTTTTCCTTTACCAGCTCCTCGTAGTTGGCTGGGGTAGAGAGTATCCTGCACTTCGGGTAAAGCACTACTCCCCGCCGCACGATCTTGCTGTTCGCTTCTATCTCATGCGCATTCACCCCTTCCGCCCCATACACGTGGATTGTGAAGAAATGATAGTTCGTTTTCTTGGCGTACCCTTCTGCCGTTATCCTGCCCGTTATCGTCCGCTCCCCGATAAAGTCTGATGTCTCCCCTGCCACATAGGGCGTGTACACCGACTCTGTCCACTCTACTTTACATCCTACTGTCAGATTCATAATTCTGTGATATGCTTTAGTAGCTTTACGTTAACCGTGCCGCAAAATATAAATTCTCTGGCTCAATCTTAGGTATAACCGGCACCGCCCGCTGGCGCAGCCTAGCTCCTGCAACTGTAATACCCGCCTATCGTTTAGAGACAACAGGTACGGCGGCACGAGCAAAACCCACTGAGTTGTAGGGCCCAGTAGTACCTGCATGCAACACTAAAGAACGGGTATATGCAAGAAGAAATCCGCAACTCTTCAACTGATCTGTTTACGGTCCTTAACTACTACTGGGAGAAGTTCCTGTTCCTGCTCCCCAACATTCTGCTTACCATCGTTATTTTTGTTGTGGCGGTGTGGCTGGCTGGGAAGATCAGGAACTGGCTGGAGGGCAGGCTAACGACTAAAGCGCACGATGAGATCACCGGCAGGTACATCGCACTGGTTACGCGGTGGGTCATTATCTTTATCGGCCTGTTGCTGGGCTTGCAGGCGCTGGGCCTGAGTGGCGTGGCCGGTGGCTTGCTGGCAAGTGCAGGCTTATCTGCTTTTGTGATCGGGTTTGCCTTCAAGGACATTGCCGAGAACTTTCTGGCTGGCCTTATCCTTGCCTTTAACCGCCCTTTCGAGATAAACGACACCATAGAGGTAGAAGACACGACCGGGAAAGTGCAAAACCTGCACCTGCGCACCACCCACATCCTCACCTTCGACAGCCGCGACGTGTACATCCCGAATGCCAAGATCCTGAGTTCCAAAGTAACCAACCTGACCCATAACGGCCGCATCCGGATGGATTTTATAGTAGGCCTTGATTACAACAACGATGCTCAGGAGGCCATCGACCTGATTGAAAAGACAGCTTTGGGCGTTGAAGGCGTTTTACGGGAAGACCCGCCCTACGCCACCGTTGACGAACTCGGCGTGAGCACGTTGAACATCAAGGTATTTTTCTGGGCCGAAACCGATGATTACAAAAAAGGGGTTGTGTTGCTGAAAGGCCGCATCATGCAGGCTGTCACAAAGGCCCTGTTGGATAACGGCTTCGGGCTTCCGGCTAACATACAGGAGCTCAAGCTTTACGATTACCAGCAAGACCTGCCCATCCGTATGGTGGAAAAGCCGGTGCAGGAGTAAGTTCAGGGTACTGTAGGCCGCCAGTGGCAAAGAAGAAAAAGGAAATGAAACAAGTGAGGAGAATCGGCATGTATTTTAACTAGCAGCTGCTCCTACTCCCGGCTAAAACTCATTTCTCTGGCCTACAGGAAAAGTAACTGAACATACGCCGGCACAGCCTTAACATCACACGCCGGATTTACCTATAACCTGGCATCCACTGGCGCGGGCCTGCAGCTCGCGCCAGTTTTTTCCGACTGGCTATACCTTCAGCACAAGCAACGTTGCGCGCAAAAAGCGGGCACCAGCCAAAGGAAAGTCTAGTCACAGCCGGCCGCTCTCTTTGGCTTGCTCATAGTCAGCCTGATCGAAAACCTTAACTCCGCTAAAGCCGAGCTGTTTATACTTTAGCAACCGAAACATGTGTTTGTCGTCCGGATAATCGGCATAATAGTCCAGTTGCGCTACCCCTTCTAACGTGCTTCCTTCGGAGACAGGACGCATTTTGCGCCGGCGAAACGTCTTCTGGATTTTTCGGAAAGTGTTGCCTGCGTAAGCGTTATATAAAATGCGCGAAGGGCTGGCATCGTTGTAGTAAAGGACACACCAGGCCGTAGCTCCCTCACCCGTTTTACTTGGGCTATAAGCCCATACCGCCTTGCCCATCAGCTCATCCGTTGGTTTGCTGTCAGACATAAACTTCCAGCCTTTTCTGGAAAGCTTTTTGTCTGCCTCGGCAACGTCCATTTCTCTTAGCTTCTGCAGGTTTCGGAGCGTAAGGTCTTGGGCTAGTGCCGGAGCAGAGAAAGCTACCAGGAAAAAGCAAAGGAAGCGTAGTTTCATAAGAGACGTAGGATACCAGTGATTAAATATAGTATAATAATTGGAAAGAGCTGTTCCGCAAGCGCTCTCCCCTACTGCTCCGCCTCTGCCCGTTACGCCGGCCATCGCGCATAACCTTTAAGCTTCTATCTAGTTAAAGTATAAACCTGTGCACAAAGCACCGCAACCTGTATATCCACAACCCAAAAACAAACTTATTATGCCATTTATTGAAACGGAAGATGTCCAGAGAAACGAAAATGTGTACCTCAACTACCAGGACCACGGCGATGGACAGCCGGTGATCCTGTTACACGGATGGCCGCTCAGCCACAAGATGTGGGAACACCAGGTACAGGCCTTGGTAAATGCCGGCTTCCGCTGTATTGCCTACGACCGCCGCGGCTTCGGCGACTCCGACCGCCCCTGGCGCAACTACGACTACACCTCTCTTGCCCAGGACCTGCGCGCCCTGATAGAGCAGCTGGACCTGCGGGACTGTATCCTGGTGGGCTTCTCGATGGGCGGCGGTGAGGTAGTGCGCTACCTGTCTATGTTCGGCAACGACCGGGTAGACAAGGCTGTGCTCATCAGCTCGATTATCCCTATCGTGAAAAAGACGGACGATAACCCGGACGGAGTTCCCGAAGACAAACTGAGCGAGATCATGGAGGCCCTGAAGACGAAGCGGGTCACGTTTCTGGCTGAGTTCGCAAAGCAGTTCTACAACTACAGCGACAACAAAGACACGGTGAGCGAAGAGAACCTGAAGTATGACTGGGCCATTACCTCTGCGGCATCGCCCCATGCGACCATTGAAACAGCCAAGGCCTGGGCAAACACTGATTTTCGCCGGGAGTTACAAAACGTGAGGGTGCCCACGCTTATCATACACGGCGATGCCGACCAGATCGTGCCCATCGAAACCAGCAGCGAGCAGTCTTCCAAAGAGATCCGGGATAACAAATACATTGTTGTGAAGGATGGCCCGCACGGGCTGTTCCTGACGCACAAGGAAGAGGTGAACAGTGCCCTGCTCGACTTCCTGAGGCGGTAGAAGCGTTTCGGACACTATACTTAAGGCTGGCAGCGCCCTTGCATGAAGCAAGGGCGCTGCCCTTTATAGGGTAGGTTATACTATGCTCAGGCGTTGCAGAATGGCTTTACATGGTGTTGCCGAGGTAACCACTACATGGTGGGGCGTGTGCAGCGGCACCTCCAGAAAGTCTCCTGCGGCCAGGTGGTGGACGGTGTCTCCCGTCGTGAACCGGCAGGCCCCTTCCAGAATCAGGAAACGCTCATACTCATCATGGTGGATCTCCTCTTCGGACCTATCCTTTACCCACAGAATGGCTGTTGTGGACTTTGGGGTATAGCCAATAATCTTGGCATACATGCTATCTGCACCGTCGGGCATTACGGCATCTTCTCTGTTCAGCCATTTCGCATAATCGCTAATGCGGGAGTCGGGGGTTAAAATGGGCGGCGACTCTGGCAGCTCCCCCTGCTTCATGCGCTCCAGGTAATCTATGGTAGCTAAAAGCAGAGTTTTAACCGTACGTCGCGGCTTTACGGCATGTGCCTGTGCATAATGCTCCATTGCCAGCCGGGTCTGCTCTATTTCCTGCTGCACCTCAGGGTGGGCGGCGGCCATTTCTTCAACGGCAAGCACCTCCTCCGGGCTGGCAACACCCATCACATACAGTTCCAAAACCCCGGATTCTATAAACGCTGTAATAGGGTTCATACTGGCTTCTCTGCTTTAAGATAGGTAAATGCTCTTTTTAAAACTACTCTCACTTCCGCTTCGGCTATACCCAGTTCCGCTGCTGTCTCGGCGCAGGTGCGGCCCTTCAGGTAGAGCTGCTCCAGCACTGCTTTTTCCAGCGGAGCAAGGCGACAAAGGTCCTCCTTTTTGATAGGGCTGTGCTGCAAAGATACACTTTTATTTTCCTGCAAAGCGTTCGGCTTTGCCTGGGTGTTTTGCGTGTTGTCTTTTAAGGTCTCGAGCGCCACCTCCCGGGCGATGGCCAGGCTCCAGGTGAGCAGCCTTTCTTTAGCGCCGTCATAGCGCCCGATGCGCGTCCAGATCGCCACAAAACTATTTTTCAGCACTTCTTCGGCTACATCGGCATCCTCTACGATCCTGCTGATAAGGCCCATCATCACGGGAGCATAGGCATCGTAGAGTTTGGCTAACATTTCCTGATCCCCCTGCCGGATGGCAGCTATCAGACTTTTTTCCGTCTCACCCTTAAGATTTATTCCTGGCATACTGGTTCCACACTGGCAGCACCGTCTTAGGCGAAGGCGGCCGGCATTTATGTTAATGGTACAAAAAGCGCTAACGCTATCCCGGCTTGTGCCGGAGAATCAATACGCACCGCTACGTAATAATACGTAATCCTTCTCAAATTTCTGCTATTAATTCTACCCAATACCCTTCCATCAGCGGAAGCAAAGCAATCCTTTCTTTAAACTGCCTGCCATAAGGCTTTAAATCGGCAGGAAACGACACGCTAAGAGATGCTTATGCGTATTTAACACTGTTGTATCTCTTTTCAGGGCAACAGCCATGGTCTTGAGGAAATCATATATGCTAGCAGCCTTTGCCGTTCTCCTGCTGATCGCGCTTCGGCTGGCACTGCCCTACCTGGTGAAGGACTATGTGAACAGGACCCTGGAGGGGCTGCCCGGCTACACGGGCCATGTAGCGGATATTGACCTGCACCTTTACCGCGGAGCCTATGCCATCGACGGCCTGGTGCTGGAAGAAGAGGGCGGCAATCCCGATCACCCTTTTCTAAGAATTCCCCGAACCGACCTCTCCATCGTGGGGAGGTCGTGATGGAAAGCCCCGAGGTGAACTTGGTAGAGGCGAACGCGGACACTGCCTCCAAAGAGGAACCTACCCGGGCGCATTGGTCTGAGGTGGTAAAAGACCTGATGCCGATGACCATCAACCGCTTTGTGGTGAACAACGGCCGGTTGGCCTACCTTGACTTCAGCAAGAAACAGCAGATAGACCTGCACCTGTCTGAACTACAACTGGTGGCCTTGAACCTGGCCAATGTGGAGGAAGCCGCCAACGAATTACCCTCTACAATACACCTAACGGCAAAATCGGTGGGCGGTGGCGCCCTGAAGGGGGACATGAAGGCCAACCTGCTGAAGGAGATACCCGATTTTGACATGAACATGCAGCTTACCCACGTAAACCTGACCAGCATAAACGATTTTATCAAAGCGCACGGCAAGTTTGATGTGGAGCGTGGCCGTATGGACGTGTACAGCGAGCTGCAACTTAAAGACGGCCAGCTGGACGGATACATAAAGCCTTTTTTTGAAAACGTGAAGGTGCTTAACTGGGAAAAGGACAAGAAAGAGGGAGGTCTTTTACAGACAGCCTGGGAGGCCATTGCAGGTTTGTTTGTTGAGGCGGCAGAGAACCAGCCACGGGACCAGATCGCCACCAAGGTTCCGATCAGGGGCAATGTGAAACAGCCTGATACCGACGTCTCCGCCACGATCTTTAACCTGCTGCGCCATGCTTTCATCAAGGCCTTTAATAAGGGCATAGAGGCAGAAGCAACTGCTGCCGAAGAAGAGGAATGAGCCACAGCAGGGCTATGTTACCGGCTCTCCGGTAGGCTCAGGCGGCAGGCGGTAAATGCCCCGGAACCCAGGCGTGAGTGGCGCTTTTACCACTCTGCCTCCTTAGCTTCTTTTTCTGCCTAACCGCGTACTTCCTATCGTAAAATCCTTATATTTATACGTGCTTCCAACACCTAACCCACCTAACCTAACGACCATGAAAAACCTTTACACGACGCTGGCCCTGGGGCTGGTCCTGCTCCTGCAGGCTTGTTCCCCATCAGCAGACCAGGCTGCCTCTGAAAACGCCACTTCTCAGACTGCCTCTCCCGAGCTGGCAACTTACCTGGACTACTCCGGTACAGAGACTGAACTCAGCGGCGGCGCCCGCAGGATCACCATCACCACCCCGAAAGGCGATTTTTACGTCTGGACGAAGCGGGTGGGCAACAATCCTACCATGAAAGTGCTGTTGCTGCACGGCGGCCCCGGCGGCACCCACGAGGCCTTCGAGTGTTTCGACAGCTATTTACCCAAAGCCGGCATAGAGTATTATTACTACGACCAGCTGGGCTCCCACTACAGCGATCAGCCCAACGACACCAGCCTCTGGAACATCGACCGTTTTGTGGAAGAAGTGGAGCAGGTGCGACAGGCCCTGAACCTGGATGAGCGTAATTTCTACCTGCTGGGCCACTCGTGGGGCGGCATCCTGGCCACCGAGTACGCACTCAAGTACCAGCAGCACCTCAAGGGCCTGATCATCTCGAACATGGTGTCGAGTATACCGAGCTACAACCAGTATGCCGACCAGGTGCTGGGGCCGCAGATGCCGGCTGAGGTGCTGGCCGAGATAAAGCAGATAGAGGCTAAAAACGATTTCGCGAACCCGCGCTACATGGAGCTGCTGCTGCCGTACTTTTATACCCAGCACGCCCTGCGCATGCCGCTGGAGCAATGGCCGGACCCGGTGCTGCGCATGTTCGACCACATGAACCAGACGGTGTACGTGCAGATGCAGGGGCCGAGCGAGTTCGGTATCCGGGGGAATGCCTCGCTCCTTAACTGGGACCGCTCCAAGGACCTGCCCCGCATCAAGGTGCCTACGCTAACCATAGGGGGCCAGTACGATACCATGGATCCCAAGCACATGGAGTGGATGGCCACGCAGTTTCCGAACGGCCGCTACCTGTACTGCCCCGAAGGCAGCCACATGTCCTTCTACGACGACCAGAAAACGTACTTTAACGGCCTGGTTGATTTTATAAAGGATGTAGACAGCGGAAAAGTGACGCAGTAATACTCTTTCTCAGGAAAGCGTGACAGGCTGCTGGCATTTCGGCTTTTCAAGCTATAGGTTGAATAAGCGGTGCTTGCGCCCGGGCAGCTGCCAGGCCGCAAGCACCGCGGCTCCTCCGCACTGGCGGGGGAGCCGCGGTGCAGGTTTAAGGCCTCCTCCCAAGCTCCCACCTTCTTATGCCTTCCGTTGCCTGAACTGCTCCTTTAGCCCTTGCTGCCAAGCTGTTCACTATATATCTCAGTTTCTTATACTTTCTGTCCTAAAGAGAGCTTACCTTGAGTAAGTTCTGCCAGGTAGTATTTGCACATTAAAACTTGAGGTTATGAAAAACAAACAGCTCTATACCGCGCTGGCCGTGTTCGTGGCCGTTGCGCTATTTACCCACTTTTCCAGTGGCCCTGCCACCGTGGCCGCACCGGCTGGCTCTACCCCTCAGTTACAGTCAGATCAGGAACTAATTAAACATGGGGAGCGGCTGGTGATGATCGCCGGTTGCCACGACTGCCACACGCCCAAGAAAATGACAGACAAAGGACCTGTCATGGACTTCTCCCGCGCCTTGTCGGGGCACCCGGCACAGATGCCGCCGCCTGATGTTAACCGCAAGGAAGTTGAGGAGAAAGGCCTTGCCGTTACCCAAACATTAACTTCCTGGGTGGGGCCCTGGGGAATTTCCTATGCCGCCAACCTCACCTCCGACCCCACCGGCATCGGCAACTGGACTGAGAAGCACTTCTTCACAGCCATCCGCGAAGGCAAGCACAAAGGCCTAGAATCCGGCCGCATGCTGTTGCCGCCCATGCCCTGGGAGATGCTCCGGCACATGACGGACGAAGAGCTGCGGGCCGTCTACACGTACCTGAAATCCACCAAGCCCATTAAAAACGTTGTGCCGCCAGCGCAGCCGCCGGTATCGGCAGCACCCGGCAAATAAAGGCTCCTGCCGTAGTTTTCCGCTTGCGGGGCAAAGGTGGCGTGCCACCTGAAGGCATAAGGTTTGGGTTGGTTTACTGCTTCACCGAAGCGATCATGAACGACTGCACAAGCAGGGTATCGCCTGTCTGCAGCAGGTTCAGACCCTCGGGGTCAAAGGCGTTAGAGGTACCCACTGTTACCGTCGCTCCGTTCGGCCTTTTAAGGGTGATGAACATGCGGTGCATGTGCAGCCCCTTATCTTTGAACTCGCCGTAAAACCGGCTTCTTGTTTTGTAGGTATAGGCATAGCCCGTTGCGGGTGCCAGCTCCTGTTTCTCGGTTCTGATAGGTTTATACTTGGATAGGCCCTCCAGTAAGTCGCTGAGGTATACCTGGCTTGCAGGCACCATTACGCTGCCCTCCTCTTTACTCGTAAACAGCAACACTTTTCCTTCCTGCTGCACATCCAAGGCATCTGTAGTCCCGTCTGAGTTCGTGACCTCTGCCTCTCCCGCAGAGAGTAGGGTCAGGAGTTGTGTGGCGCTTACGGGCTCCTCCTTGTTCTCCAGAAAGTACCTCTCGCCCCTCTTTTTGGCAAAAGCATGAATCACAGCCTGGTCTTTTACCTCCCCGACACTGGTGAACATGTAGACAGGCGTGGTGTTGTAGATCGTCTCGCTCTTGTAGGTGGCCGGGTATGTTATACCGGGGGAAGCGTCCTCCTTATCGCAGCTTGTGAAAAGGAAACAGGAAAGCAGGATAAAGCATGTTTTCTTCATATAAGTTTGTTTATATAGCTTTTCAAGTATAGCGCTAATCGTTATATTTTCCACACATCCTGAAAAGTATATTTCCTTGCCTCCGCAACTTCGTACTGGTGCCTTTCTACGCGCGGGAAGAGACCTGGCGAAACGGCCTATGGTGCCGGGGCTAGATCCGTGCCTGGTACGTGTACAGCTGGTAATACCTCCCCTGCCTCTCCAGTAGTGCTTCGTGCCTCCCCTGCTCTGCAATGCGCCCCTGCTCAATCACCAGGATCTGGTCGGCCTGCCGGATGGTGCTGAGGCGGTGGGCGATAACGAAGGTAGTGCGCCCCTGCATCAGGGTTTTGAGGCTGGCCTGTATCAGGCTCTCGCTCTCGGTGTCGAGGTTAGAGGTAGCTTCATCGAGAATAAGTATGCGCGGGTCGGCAAGTATGGCCCGGGCGATGGCAATGCGCTGCCGCTGCCCGCCCGAGAGCTTCACGCCACGCTCCCCGATGCGCGTGTCCAGCCCCTCGGGGAAGCGGCTGGTAAACTCCTGCACGTGCGCTGCCTGCACGGCCTGCATCAGCTGCGCTTCCGAGGCATTAGGCCGTGGGAACAGGATGTTCTCCCGGATCGTGCCCTCAAACAGAAAATCGTCCTGCAGCACTACACCCAGCTGGCTGCGGTAGCTCTGGAGGCTAACGGTCTGCAGGTCGTGCCCGTCCACCGTAATCGTGCCGCTGTCAGGGTTCAGGAAAGAAGCCGCCAGTCCCGCAATCGTGGTTTTGCCAGAGCCGGAGGTGCCTACCAAAGCCGTAACAGAACCGGCCGGTGCCCGGAAGCTGATTTCCTTCACCACGTCCTTCCCGGTTTCATAGGCAAAAGAGACGTTGTCAAACACGATGTCGCCATGAATGGAATCGAGCTGCAGGGTTCGATGGCCGGTGGCATCCTCCAGCGGCGAGTTCAGGATCTCCTGCGTGCGGTCGAGGCCGGCAAAAGCCTCGGTAAACTGGCTTCCGATGTTGCTCATCTGCAGGATAGGCGCAATCATGAAACCCAGGTACAGCGTAAAGGCCAGGAAATCGCCGAAGGTCAGCTCCCCGTTCATGATCAGGTAACCGCCGATGCCCATGATGCCCGCCGAGGCCAGGCCCAGCAAAAGCGTCGCGGCCGAAGTGACCATACTGGTGGTGATCAGGCTCTTCTTCACGTTCAGGAACAGCCGCGTCACGCCATCCTCAAAAGTCCTGATCTCCTGCTCCTCAGCGTTAAAACCTTTGATCACGCGCACCCCACCCAAGGTTTCGGTCAGGCGGCCGGTTACCTCTGCGTTGATCACCCCGCGCTCCCGAAAGATAGGCCGAATCTTGCCAAAGGCCTTTAGAGAGATCAGCCCGAATATCGCTACCGGTATCAACGCAAAACCGGTCATCAAAGGACTGATGTAAATGAGCAGCACAAGGCAGATGAGGGAGGTCAGCACCCCGCCTACCATTTGGGCAAAGCCGGTGCCCACCAGGTTCCGCACCCCTTCCACGTCCGTCATGATGCGCGACACCAGCTCGCCGGTCCTGGTGTTGTCAAAAAAGCGGATGGGCAGCTGGATGATGTGCCGCTGTACCTTAGCCCGTAGCTGTGAGATCAGGTGCTGCGCCTCCACGCTCAGGATCTGCGTAAGCGCAAAGGAGGTAACCGACTGGACCACGATTGCCGCCACCACCGCCCCGATGAGCCACCACAGCATGGTGCTGTCGTTGTTCGGGATCACCTCATCTACCAGGTACTTGCTTGCCCCCGGCAACACCAGCCCCGCTATCCTGCTGATGACGATCAGTACCAGCCCGATGAACAGGTACTTCCTGCGGGGCCAGATAATGGTTTTGAAGACCTGCGCGACGCTAACGTTCTGAAGTTTCTTTGATTTTGGCATGGGTATCGAGGTAATAGCAAGTATAAAGGTAGTTATTTTTGCCCTCCCTGTAAGCTATTTGGCAACCCGGACTTTACGATTGAATAAGCCCTCCCTGCTGCTTCCCCGGCGAGCTTCTTTAAAACCGTTCCCTGCTCCTTATCTTCTCAGTTTCTGCCAACGCCCACACCCTTCCAGGGCATTCCCTACCTCAAGCCCTTGGCCTGCAATAGCTGTGGCTCGGTTACCGATGGCCGCTCCTTTTTCTCACCACCTATAGCCATGACTTACAGCCACTTCTGCACCTCCTGCATACTTTTATAAAATTTCCGATGAACCTTGTCTTAGGCAACACGTACTATGGTTGCAAAAAGGTTTAAAACATCAGCTAATTCACTATCGAAACACCTCTCCTCTAATTGCCATTTTTCACCCTTATTGTATTATTCTATGAAAAAGCTTTTTATTATACCTTTATGCTTTTCCCTGTTTTTTACCTCTTGTAACGATGAGGAAGAGGCTGTGATACCAGTGGTTTCGGAGCTGGATGCTGATATGAGAGGCGACTGGACAAACACGGCGGTAGAGCGGGTATACTACTCTACCAGTGACGAGGTAATGTATGCCGATACCTCAAAGCGCCAGGCAAACTTCCATTTCGACGGTCAGAAAATGACGGTGACACTGCCCGGCAGCTCTGACAAGGATGTATGGAAATACAGCTTCCCGGACCCCAACGACTCCACCTATATCCGCCTGCAACGAGACACCGCCACCACGGATTACATCATCACCAGCATGTCAGGCAACGAGATGATCTGGGTAGACGAGATAGACTGGGCGGGTTATCCGGAGGAGGTTCCGGACGAGGAGAAGACGACCTCCCGCCGTGGTGTTTATACCTGGAAATTTGTTCGAAAGCAGTAAGGTCTTAACCGACAGCAAATACTTTAAAGGCACGGGCATTAAACCCGTGCCTTTTTGATGCCCGTGCCTTATCCCCTAGCCAGGCGGTACAGCAGGATCAGCACGCTAAGAAGCACGATAGAAGTATAGATCTGCTTGTTGTACCTGGCCAGCCAGTTGGGGAGGTATATGTCAAAGTTATCCCGGGTAGAGGCAGAATACCTGCGGGCTACGACCGTAATGGGGCACATGTTCCTGAAAGCCAGCAACACAAGTCCCTCCAGCGCAATCAGGCCGAGGCAAATCCACACCCACCTGTTAATTCTGTTCGTTAGCACGGCATACAGCAGGTAAAATATCACGACATTGAAAAAGACCCAGATCAGGGTATGCACCACCTTGATCAGGACCAGCATGCTGCTGCCCCCTTGCCCTCTTCCATCCTTCCCTTCCGCCTTCATCATCGTAACTCTTACTGTTTATACTTTAAAAACGGCGTAACAGGCTAAAGACATCCTGCAGCTTTTTGTTACCGTTAGTAAGAGAAAGCACAACTCCTAAAGCCATGAGAGTAAAACACATAAAACATCTCCTGTTATCGCTGGCCTTGCTCAGCGCATGCTGGCTTACCGGCTGCCGCACAGTAACGGCACCTGCCGATGGAACCGTACCAGGAAGCATGGCTCCTCAGCGGGTGGATATCAGAGGAAGCGTTGTATCGAGCCGTTACAGCGAGGGGCAGGTGGTACTGGAGGTAGAGAATTTCATGCCTTCCGTCAACTCACGCTACGACCGGGCTTATGTACTGGTACAACCCACTGCGCAGATGCTCGGCGTCGACGGTCAGCCGATCAGTGTCAGTGAACTGCACCAGGGCCAGAACGTAGCGATCCTGCTAAGGGGCGGCGGCCAAGGAACACGCATAGGCGTGGGCATTGCACGCAAGCTCTGGGTTGAAGAAGGCTTGTGAGCAACTTTATACTTTGGCAGGCAAAACAGCAAGACAACTGCTAGGTTCCCCTGCGCTTTCTCCTCTTACCGGAAGGGTGTCCTCCCCCTGTAAACTGGCTTGTTTCCCCTGCCACCCGGCAAGGTTTGCCTTGTGCTGAGCGCGGGCACCAGCTGTGAATAGTTAAGAAAGTACATGGATGCTAGCGCAGCTGTAAGACACGTGCGGATCTGCTGACGGGCTTGCTTTAAAGCAACAGTAACGAGACACCTACCTCTTGTAAAACAAAGCAGCCGCTGCCCTGAGGGCAGCGGCTGCTTTTGCTAAGTTCTATTTACTTTCCGTTAGAATCCACCAAATTCCCTGGTGCCTCTGTCGGTATTGTGCGAGGTGCCTTCCCTGCCGCTGTTGCTGCGCCCCCCGTAGGTGCCGCCTCCCATGGAGCTGGTGCCACCGTAGTTTCCTGAAGAAGAGCCGTAGACCTCGTTTCCGAACGCACCGCCGCGGTGGCCGCCCGAGTAGCCGGTGCCGCCGCCATAATTGCTGCCCCCGTAGGAGCTGCCAGTGCCGTAGCTATCGCTATAGTTGCGCATGCCGTAGGTGGTATCCGGCACCCCGCGGTTAGAGCCCGGGAAGGAGTCTCCCATGCTGCCGCCGCGTCCATATCCGCCTGTGGCGCCACCGCCGTAGTAGGACTGATTATCTCCAGCCCCTCCTCTGTTCCGGTCGCTGTTCAGGGTGTTGTAACGGTCAGAGGTGCCGGCGTAGCTGGAAATGCCGTAGCCTTGCCGGATGTTGCCGCGCAGGTCACGGTCGCTGCTGCTGCCCCAGCCCCTGTTTTCCTTACCTTGGTAGCTGCGGTAGTCGTCCTGGTAATTGCTGTACCTGTCGCGGTCGCGGTTGTAGCTATCCGGATAGGTGCTGCCCCGGCCGTGGTCGCTCCAGCGGTTCTCGCCACTGTTGCTGTAGCCGCGGCCCTCCCGGCTAAGGCGCTCATAGGCATTGCCCATGTCGCCCTCGTGGTAGCTGCGGTGGGGCTGGCTGCGGTCGTTGTCCCAATGGCCCCTTTCGCGCTGGTAGTGGCGCTCAAAATCATTCGTCAGGTTTCTGGCACTGTGGTAATGCTCATCGTTTCTATAATCTCCGTAACCACTGTAATCGGATTCGTAACGCTCTCTTTCGTGTCTGTTCATAGCTTTTAATATAGGTTACACATAAATTCACTTCCCTTTAAACGAGGATGTGGCCCATCGGTTTAAACCAGGTTCATTCGCTTGCCTCTCCCGCTTTACTGCCCCAAAAGCCAGGGCTCACGCTTCTGTATCCCGCACCCGGGCGGCCAATAGCTTAAACAGGATGTAGAGCACCGCAAAAACAGCCATGGCCACCAGCGCCCAGCGCTTCTTACGGTTCAGGTCGCGCCAGTAGTCGCGGTCGGCCTCTGTCTCCTGCAGGCGTTGTCGTATCACGCCGTTGGCCATGCGCTCGATCCGAAGCTCACGGCTCAGGGAGTCCAGCTGCACGGTGTCGGGCAGGTAAATGGTCTGGGTGATGTAAGTGGCCGTGCACGCGGGGCAGGGAGCGCTCCTCACGGCAGATTGGTCGCGGGGCAGGTCGGCAAGAAGGGGGCCAAGTTGCAACCGATCGGGGCGAAGGGCAGGCGGTGCGTAAATGGCCGGTGGGTAGAGCCGGGGCGGGAAGTGTTTGGCTGCATAGGCTTTGCCGTACTCCCGGGTGTACGCCTCGTTTTTATCCACGTACTCCGCCAGCTTCTCCGGGTTCTCCTCGAAGAACTTCTCGGCCTGGCGCTGGGTAGCGCAGGAACCCAGGAGCAGCAGCAAAAGTAGTATAAACGTGTGCCTCATATTGCGGTACCCTTGCCGGTTTACGGCTACTCGATGGATGTGTAACGAATGCGACCGTGTGCCCCTTGCCCTGAGTATGGCCGGTGAGAGCTGCAGCCAGAGTTCTTATACGAGAGTATACGCCACACGCTATATTTTTATACTTCTTTATTATGCCGCCGCCGCAGCGCCATGGCGCTGCTTTCCGTTTCCTGCATGCTTCCCAACTGCTTGCCAAATGCCTGCTGCCTGCCGTTTTGCTTAGGACTGGAGCAGCAGCATGCCTTGTGGAGCACCTGCTGTCAGAAGGGCAACCTCATCCCCTTATATACATTTCACCCTTCGTTGCGATACTTTCGCCTGCACCCATGCTACTTGTACTCAAAAGTGTGCTGCACCTGCCTTAAATTTAATACATTTGGCTTTTCTGTAACACACAGATTCCCATATGGAGTACAGACACGTTCACTATTGGCAATATGAACCGGGCGACGCAGAGGAGGTGGTGCTGGAGAGGGCCTTGTCGCTATGCCAGAAAGGGCGGCATGACGCGCTGCTCTCTGAGATAGCCTCCTTCATAACAGAGCAGACAGGGGTAAAATTTCTACTGATAGGACGCTTGTCTGACGACTTGCAGCACATCCACACGCTGGTTTTCATGGAGGACGGCAAGGCGATGGAAAATTACACGTACTCCCTTAAAGGCACCCCCTGCGACCAGACATTGTTGCAGCGCTTCTGCTACTACCCGTTTGGCGTGGCCCCCTGTTTTCCGGAGGACAAGGATCTGGAGGACCTGCAGATCGAGAGTTACCTGGGCAGCATGCTTCTCTCCGAGGATAACGAGCCTATAGGCCTGGTTGCGCTGATGGACACCAAGCAGATTGACAAAGCCGCCTTTGCCGAGCACCTGATCATGGTGCTGAGCCCGGCCATCGAAGAAGAGATAAAGATGATGCGGCTCTAGCCACGGCTTTGCAGGCTGCCAAATACTGCTATTGTCCGTATCTTTACCCCATGAACCGTTTCCTCTCCAGAACACAGGCAGCAGACCTGTTGCAGCACCTGCTCTCGTCCGGCATCCCCACCGAGTATGAGCCAGAGAAGCACCGACTGGCGCTCCTTAGCGAGACAAGGGATGTGCTGGCGCATTTCCGGTTGCCGATCACGCTGCCCTTCCCGGAGACGGGGCGACTGGTAAACTACGTGATCCTGCTCATACAGTCCGGCAACTGCGCCATGGGCTTTTTCAGGGATGGCGTAAACCTGGACCACAAGGTATGGCGCTCGTACATGGTGCGTAAGAAGCAGGGCAAAAGCCAGATCAAGTACCTCAAGACTAAAGGCAAGTCCAGGGCAGGCTCGCGGGTGCGGCTGGGGGAAACGGCAGAGTTCTTCGAAAACATAAACGGCAGGCTGCAGGAGTATTTTGAAGAGCACGAAGTGCACCGGATTGCTATCAGCTGCTCTAAAACACTGCTCCCCTACCTCTACAATTCCAAGGTAGCCACTCCATTCGACAAGCACGACCCGCGCCTCTTCAAGATCCCCAGGCACATCCACCCCCCCATTTATGAGGTGCTGCTGGACGCTAACCGCTTTCTGCAACGCGGCGAACTGATTTACGGCGATGCGCAGCAGGCAATGGCTGAAAAACTGCTGCTAAGCGCCGGGATCTCCGCCGAGGCAATGGCAATACCAGAGGAAACTTACCCGGATGGCGGGACGGAATGGGATGAGGACTTCGTTGACGAGGATGAAATCTACCTTGACGAGGAAGAGGATGATATAACGGAGTGGTAAGGAGTTAGGGAGTGACCATGCGGCCTGAAGTACGGCGCTTACGGCACCCCATTGTCTTGGATCCTGACTTTTAGCTGCTCGGCCATTTTCAGGATCACTTTCACTACACCTCCTGGGCATGCTTGCCGGCCTGCGCCAACACCTCCTGCTCGGTTTTCCTTTTAATCACCTCCGCAGCCGAAGCCGACATCGCAGCATGCGAGCGTTTTCATAGGCTCCGTATGTAAACCGGAACGATTGGCCCTGATACTAGCAGGTACTCGCAACGCGTGATGATAATTTATACTTATGGTGCGCCACGAATTATACTTTGCCATAGTGATACAACACCAGAAATATCCTATGCGTGTTTTAGCGGTGTATAGGTGGGTTCTCTCCTTCTGCCTTAGCTGGTGCCTTTTTGGCCCAGGGCCAGCCGTCAGCCTGCGGGCGTGGTGTTACCCAGCTTTTGGCACCCCAGGCATAGGGCACAGCGGCCAGGTTCACTTCAGGGTCTACGATCGGGTGGCGTCGGTAGCCGTTGAGGCTGAGCTGGGAGATGGCATACACCTCCGGCTCCTGCATGCCCTGCCGTTTGTACTCGGCTTTCAGAAACTGCGCGAACTGCCAGATCATGTCGGGGTGCTTCGGCAGCTCTTTTAGCTGCTCCTTCACAAGATACCTCCTGGGGAAAACGGTTTCCTGATGCCCGGTGGCGGCGTCTTTCACCCTGTAGTACACGGAGCCTTGCTTGGTGCGCAGCATCATGCGCCACGAAAAACGGTGCCCCTCCTCGGTCCAGTTCACATCGCCCGGGATAAAGAAGTGCCGCAGCGGGAACAGCAGTTGCCAGCCCAGATAAAGTATAAAGAACTGCACCCCCAGCCGCAGCTGCCAGCGTGGTTGCTGCAGGGGCAGGCGCTCCAGCAGCCGTGGGTCCGTCTCCTTTCTGAAAAACCAGCGGGCTATCTGCTCCGGTGTAAAGAATAGCACGTTGGCCGCGATCATGAAGTAGGGGAACACGCCCACATGAAAGACTGCGGAGTTGAAGATGTGGAAACCAAAGGCTACCCAAAAAGCCGCCATGCGCGTGCGGGGCCACAGTAGCGCAAAGCCGATCAGGAAATCAAACATCACACCGCCCCACACCACCAGCTGTATCATGGCAGGCGTGTTCAGGTAGGGCCCGATCACGTAGAAGTGCGTTTTGGCTCCCATCCAGATGCTCATCGACTTAGCCGCCAACCAATCGGGCTGCACCTTGGCCACGCCGGCGTAGAAGTATACCAACAGCAGCTGCAGGCGGAAAAGCCAAAGCGTCCATTGCGGGGCCACCTCGCTTTCCAGCTCCGGCCGCCGCCGTACGTCCCAGGACAGCTTGCGGTGTGCCGGCAGCAGCACCATGAGCCCGCTCACGAGCATGATAAGATAGTGGTGGTTGAGGTAATGCGTCTTCTCGGAGAAGAAGCTGTAACTGAACAGCAGAAAGAACAGGAAAGAAGCCAGTTTGTAATGCCAGCCCACCAGGATCAGGAGGCCCAGCAGCGCCATCAGCAAGTATACGTACACCATGCCATTGCCCGGCAGCGGCTTTATCCACTCCAGCCCGATGTAGCCAAAGTGGAAGGTTGGCTCCACGTAATGCTCCTGCACCCAGTCGATAAGCACGGCCCCTACCCCCTCACAAAACATCAGCAGCCCGAAAAGTATACGGAAGTATACCAGCGGGTAAATCCCGATCGGCTTCAGGAGCTGTCTCACAAGTATACGCATCTTGGATGGAGGCTGGTTATACCTACGAAAGTATAAATTATACTGATGATTCAAAGTATAATACCACCTCGGTTTCAGCTTCTTTTAAGAAATGCCTTGCACTGTGCCTGCATACCGTAAAACCTGCACCGCCTTCCTGTAAAATACTGATCAGAAGCATTCTTTCACCTGAGCTTTGTCATCGGTCACGTATACCCTGTTCTAGACCTTTGCGGAACCATATCGGAAGATCAACTTAAATCAATAAACTATGGAAGGAAGCACAGCAAGACAATTTGCGGGTAAAGTGGCCCTGGTAACAGGGGCCTCCTCGGGTATAGGCAAGGCGGCAGCCTTGCAGTATGCGCGCGAGGGTGCCCGTGTAGTGGTGTCAGACATTACCCAAGACAGGGGCCAGCAGGTGGTGGAGGAGATAAAGCAGGCTGGCGGTGATGCCATCTTCGTGACGGCGGATGTTGCCCGGCCGGAGGATTGCGAGCAGTTGGTGCAGCAAACGGTAAAGGAGTTTGGCCGCCTGGACATTGCCTTCAACAACGCCGGCATTGGTGGTGAGCAGAACCCCGTGGGCGAGATGAGCATCGAAGGCTGGAACAAAGTAATTGCAGTTAACCTGAGCAGCGTGTTTTACTGCATGCACTACCAGATCCGCCAAATGCTGCAAAATGGTGGCGGGGCCATTGTGAACAACTCCTCCATCCTGGGGCAGGTGGGCTTTGCCAACTCGGCGGCCTATGTCGCGGCCAAGCATGGCGTGGTGGGCCTCACCCAAAACGCCGCGCTGGAGTACTCTGCCAAGGGCGTACGCGTCAACGCCGTAGGCCCAGCCTTTATCCGCACCCCTTTGATAGCAGACATGGGCGAGGATGTGCTGCAGATGCTCACCAAAATGCATCCCATCGGGCGGCTGGGCGAGGCAGAAGAGGTATCGGAGCTGGTCATCTGGCTGAGTTCAGACAAAGCCTCCTTCGTAACCGGTGCCTACTATACCGTGGACGGCGCTTACCTGGCGCAGTGAGGTATAAAATATAGGCCAGGCAGGTGTAGAGCTACTCTCTGCCTGGCCTATATTTCTTTTTCCTGGCGCTGTGCCTTTGCACAGCCCCTGCCTTGGGCTGCCGCAGTTACCTTACAAGCGGCTGTGACGGATCAGGAAAGGTTACTCTACTGTCGCGTACGCACAGCTTACAGTGGGATTAAAGGGAGCGTACATACCGGAAGGATTGTGCTTCCACACCCAGGCATGTAGCTGGTAATGCGGGAAAGGAGGTCCGCCAGAGCCCGGGGCACGGTGATCATCAAACGCTACGCTGCCTAACATAGGCGGGCTGTCGTGCAAAGGGTCCCAGGCAGCGGCTACGACCACATATTCAGCGGCCACAAGCTGCATGCGGCCGTTTTTCTGTGGCTCGTAAACAAGTGTCTCTGGCATGGTGGGGTCCACTACCCCGTCAACCAGCGCACCTTTTACATAGTGATGCCCCATGCCGCCGAGCGGGGTGGCAACACACTCGCTGGACAGCACATAACCGTCGGCCTCAGCGGCCTCCACCCGGTGGTAACGAGCTGTTGCGCGCCTGATCTGGGCCTCCAGCCTCACCTGCATCACAGCAGCTGACAGATCCGGCCCTGTAGCTTCCTGCCGGCTCTCGCTTGCCAGTTCTGCTGGAGCCGGCGCCTCGTCTGCCCCGGGGTCGCAGCCAGAAAAGAGCAGCGGCAGAGCCAAGAGCATCAAATTCCTGAAAATTTGAAAGTAATTTTTACGTGTAACCATAGTAGAGAATAGAATTATACTTAAAACACACAGACATACAAGCACCTACAGCCTGCTTCCCTCCATTCTGGAAGAAGCAAGGCATGCGTAACGAAGAGGCTGAACTAACAAAGGCCAGCGGTTACAAGAGGCAGGTAACCAGGGTGTTTTGGCTGGCAAGCAAGTAGTTGATTGCGATCTGTTCTGTGCTTCCCGAAAGGCAAGGCACAGCTGACACTGACAGCTCTTCCTATACGGAACGCATTACTTTTGTTGCCTTTTATAAATAAAAAATATAATAAATCATACTCAGGAATACTATCACAGCTTAACAAGAAAGTAAGCTGTAACAATTTCTAAGTAAAACGAGCGACACCTTACCCATGCAAGTAACCGAGGACAGAAAACCTAGCCAACAGGCCCTGAAGCTGGACAGGCAGCATCCGTGGCATAGCCTGGAGTCTGCAGAAGTGCTCCGCCTCCTGCAAACCTCCCCTGATGAAGGGCTTAGCGATGAAGAAGTGGAACAGCGTAAAGAGCAGTTCGGGCTCAACCTCATGACGCCTAAAAAGCAACAAAGCGCCTGGACAAGGTTCCTGCTGCAGTTTCATCAGCCGCTTATTTATATTCTGCTGGCTGCCACGGTGGTTACCCTGTTTCTGGAGGAGTACATCGATGCGATCGTCATTTTTGCGGTCGTGTTTGTGAACGCCATTATCGGCTATGTGCAGGAGTCGAAGGCGCTGGAGGCCATTGATGCACTGGCAAAAAGCATGACGGCCCGGGCACAGGTGATCCGGAACGGCAAAAAACAGCACATGGAGGCACAGGAGCTGGTACCCGGCGATATCGTGCTGGTGCAGTCCGGCGACAAGTTTCCGGCCGATGTGCGCCTGGTACGAACCCGCGACCTGAAGGTAGATGAATCGGCACTGACCGGGGAGTCTGTGGCCGTGGAGAAGGAGGATGCCCCTGTAGCCGCTGATGATGTGCTGGGCGACCGTGTGGGCATGGGCTTCTCCTCTACCGTGGTTACCTATGGGCAAGGCAAAGGCGTTGTAACCGCCACCGGCGACCACACGGAGGTGGGGAAGATACAAACCTCTATTTCTGCAGCCCAGGACATGGAAACGCCGCTTACCCGCAAAATAAAGGAATTCAGCAGCCTGCTGCTATGGGTTATCCTGGGCTTGTCGGCCGCCCTTTTTGCCGTAGAGTACCTCCGGGGCGCGCCGGCAGGCGAAACGTTTATGGTGGCTGTGGCCCTGGCCGTGGGCGCTATTCCGGAGGGCTTGCCGGTAGCCGTTACCATCATGCTGGCGTTGGGGGTATCCAAAATGGCCAGGCGCCGCGCCATTATCCGCAAGCTGGTAGCCGTGGAAACCCTGGGCAGCACCAACGTGATCTGCTCTGACAAAACGGGGACACTCACGGAGAACCAAATGACGGTGCAGCAGGTAATGGCCGGGGGCAAAAAGTATAGTGTGTCCGGCCTGGGGTACAGGCCAGATGGCGAAGTGCTGGAAGAGGACAAGCCTGCCGACCTAAGTATAAACGCGGCACTGGAGCAGTGCCTGAAAGCCGGCCTGCTCTGCAACGACAGCACCCTGCGCGAGAAGGAAGGCCAATGGGCCATAGAGGGCGACCCAACCGAGGGCGCCCTGATCGTGGCTGCTAAAAAAGCTAAGTTGGAGGCGGGCAAGCTGGAGAAGGAGCACCCGCGCAAAGACGCTATCCCGTTTGAATCGGAGTACCAGTACATGGCCACCCTCCACGGCGGGTCTGGGCCCGTCATCTACCTGAAGGGATCTGTTGAGGCCATACTGGAACGCAGCGCTGAAATGATGCTGCCGGACGGCGAAATAACTGCCCTGGACCGGGAGGCAATAAACCGGCAGGTGGAACAAATGGCAGCGGAAGGCTTGCGCGTACTGGCTTTTGCCATGGGCAAGGCTCCTGCAGATACAACCCACATTGCGCATGACAGCACCCGGAGAGGCATGGTGTTTCTGGGGGTGCAGGGTATGATAGATCCGCCGCGCAAGGAAGCAATGGAGGCTGTAAAGCTATGCCAGCAGGCAGGCATAGAGGTGAAGATGATTACCGGCGACCATGCCGTAACAGCCGCGGCCATCTCCAGCCAGATAGGCCTGAAAGGCCGCGAAGAGAACGGGAAGCTGGTAGCCATAACGGGCAAGGAGCTGCAGCAGATAGATGACAAAACCCTGGAGACGGTGGCGGAGGAGGTAGCGGTTTTCGCACGCGTGGCGCCCGACCAGAAACTGCGCCTGGTAAAGGCGCTGCAGGCCCGCGACCACATTGTGGCCATGACGGGCGATGGCGTGAATGACGGCCCGGCCCTAAAGCAGGCCAACATCGGCATCGCCATGGGCATTACGGGTACCGATGTGGCCAAGGATGCCTCTGACATGGTGCTTACCGACGACAACTTCTCATCCATTGAAGGAGCCGTGGAAGAGGGCCGCAGCGTGTTCGACAACCTCACGAAGTTCATCGTCTGGACACTGCCGACCAACCTGGGCGAAGGGTTGGCGATACTCTCTGCCGTTATACTTGGCACGCAGCTGCCCTTGCAGCCGGTGCAACTGCTGTGGATCAACATGACCACCTCCGTCCTGTTGGGACTTACCCTAGCCTTCGAGCCAAAAGAGCCCGGCATCATGGATAGGCCGCCGCGCCCATCAGAGGAGCCGATCCTTACCTTTGACCTGATCATGCGGACCCTACTGGTGGGGGTGTTGCTACTGATCGCGTCCTATGGATTATACCTGTACGAAGTGAGCCAAGGGGCCTCAAGGCCGGAGGCGCAGACCGTGGCCACCACCGTGTTTGTGGTACTGGAGTCTTTTTACCTGCTTAACTGCCGCTCTTTGGTTAGGCCAATGGGCACGATCGGTTTCTTCACCAACATGTGGGTGTACTACGGCATCGCCATCATGTTCTTTCTTCAGGCACTGTTCATCTACACGCCGCTCATGAACACCTTATTCGGCTCCAGCCCACTGGGGGTGTGGCAGGTGCTGCGTGTTTTCGGGGCCGGCGTAGCGCTGCTTGCCATCGTTTCTACCGAAAAGTATATCCGTTTTAAACTGGCTAGCCGCAAACCCGCCCCTGCAGACAGCAAGAGGTAGCCACTCAGGTAAAGAAAAGCCCCAGGCACAGTAACAGTACCTGGGGCTTTCGCTGCTTTCAGTCTATTTGCTGGCTTAACGCTCCATTAGTTTGTAGAACCACTTTTTGCGTTTCTTCTCTCCGGCAAACATCAGCACGATGCCGCCCACTACGGCAGCGCCAACGGCCACACGCGTTATCATTCCGGCTGGGTCATGCTTCCATTGGGCTCCATAACCTTTCTCGGCAAAGATATTTGGCGCTTTACCATCCTTCATATCCTCTACAAGCCCCTCTACCACGTTCACGCGGTCAGCTATCAGCAGCGGAAGCCAGTGCAGGTAGCTGTTCTCGCTGTACTTGAAGGCAAACCTGCGGATCATGCCGCTCAGCCCACTGGGCGGGGCGGCCGTTCCGAACACAGCCGTGACATTTGGCCTCTCGATAGAATGCAGCACCTCCATGTTGATAGGCTGCTGCGGTGGCCGCTCCCAGGAGTAGCCTTTCTGCTCCTCGTCGGTGCGGTGCTTTATGGGATAAGTCGGATCGTTTTTCGGATCTGCGTCAATACCCCAGCCATTTATATGCGAATAATCTTTTACTTCGTCCATAGTTCTTGGTTTACATGTTTGCTGATGGTGGAATAAGAACTGGCTTAATGCAGTTGTCGAGCTTCTCTGCGAAGATACGGTAGGCATCTGCTACCTCCTCCAGCGGCACGCGGTGCGTGATCAGCTGCTTTGGTTTAATCACCCCGTTCTGCACGTGATCGATCAAGCGCGGCAGCAGGCGCTTCACGGAGGCTTGGTTGGCGCGGATAGTAATGCCTTTATTCAGCACGTTACCGATCGGCACCAGGTTATCAGTTGGCCCATACACGCCCACTATCGATACAATACCTCCTTTCTTCACGGCGTTGATGGCCCAATGCAAGGCCGTGGCTGAGCCTGCCTGTAGCAATAGCTTGCGCCCGGTAATGGTTTGCAGCACGTTACCGGCCGCCTCTGCGCCAACCGCGTCGATACAGACGTCTGCCCCCATCCAATCGGTGGTCTTTTTCACGAACACCACCGGGTCGTCCATCTCCAAGAAGTTATAAGCCTCGCACTGCGAGTAGTTGCGGGCAAACTCCAGGCGGTAATCCTCTTTGTCGATCACGATCACGCGACCGGCGCCGAAGAGCCAGGAGCACTTGGCCGCCATAATCCCGATTGGCCCGGCCCCGAAAACCACCACAGTGTCTCCTTTCTGTATACCTCCCATCTCGGCGGCCTGATAGCCCGTTGGCACCACGTCAGTCAGCATCACGGCGTCGTCCAGGTCCATACCTTCTGGTATCACGGTTGGCCCCACGTCGGCATAAGGCACACGCACATACTCTGCCTGCCCGCCATTATAGCCCCCGGCCGTATGGGAGTAACCGAAAATGCCCCCTACAGCGGTGGCCTGAGAATTAGCCTCATGGCAGTTGCCGTACAGCTCCTGCTTGCAGAAGGCGCACCGGCCACAGGCGATGTTGAAAGGCACAATAACCTTATCACCCACTTTCAGTTTCTGCACATCAGGCCCAATTTCTTCCACTACGCCCACAAACTCGTGGCCAAAGGTGGAGCCAACGCGGGTATCGGGTACGTTGCCGTTATACAGGTGGAGGTCGGAGCCACAGATACAGGAGCGGAGCACCCGGACGATGGCATCTTCCGGATGCAATATCTCGGGCATGGGTTTGTCATCAATGCGGACCCTTTTGGGCCCACGATAGTTCATGGCCTTCATAAGCTTGTTTTCAGTTTACGTTACAAAATTTCATCTCAGGTGCGTTTCCTGCACACAGGCCTAGATTCCTGGGCAGAGACAGGGCAAGCGCCTTGGATATATCCATACTTATATGCACCTCCAAAGTTTCAGAAAGGGTGATTTTGTGCAGTGGCTCTATATTTAAAAAATACTATAAAGCAGGCACAAAGCAGGGGCCAGGAGGTCTAAAATGGTAGGATGAACAGCAGCCTCTGCCTCAGGATGGGGTCGCCTGTAGATTAAGCTTTGCCTGCTTGCCGCTAGTGGCGGATAATCCGGCCGTCCTCCATCTCGATGATGCGGCCGCTCCGCTCGGCAAAGCTTTGGTCGTGCGTTACGATGAGCAGGGTCTGGTTGTGCTCCTGGGCCAGCTCCTTGAAGATGTCGAACACCATGTCGCTGTTCTTCATATCCAGGTTGCCGGTGGGCTCGTCGCCCATGATGATGTGCGGGTCGTTGATAAGGGCGCGGGCAATGGCCACCCGCTGTTTTTCTCCCCCGGATATCCGAAAGGCATTTTTGGTGGCCAGGTGGTCGATGCCCAGAATCTTGAGGCGCTCTATGGCCCGGTGCTCCACTTCCTGCTCACTGTACTTGCCCAGCTTCAGGCCCGGCAGCATAACGTTGCGCAGCACCGTAAACTCGTTGAGCAGGTAGTGAAACTGAAACACGAAGCCGATCTTCTCGTTCCGCACCCGCGCCAGTTCCACGTCGCTCTTGCCGGTCATCAGCTCATTGTCTATCAGCAATTCGCCCTGGTAATCGGTGTCCATGGTGGAAAGGATGTACAGCAGCGTGGACTTGCCGCACCCCGACTTGCCGATCACCGACACAAACTCTCCTTTCCGTACCGAGAAGGTAATATCCGACAGCACCTGCACCGTTACCGGGTCGTGGAACTGCTTGTTGATGTGCCTTGCCTCCAGAATGATGTCGTGCATGCTATGCGCTGTTCGGTGTTGTAAAGTATACATTTGTTTCCCCGCCTGCCCCACAAACAGCTTATTTCCCCCTGATGATCTCCACCGGATCTACCTTGCTGGCTTTCCGGGCCGGGAAGAAACCCGCAAAATAGGTGGTGATGAGCGAGAAGGAGCCGCCGATAAAATAGTAAATCGGGTTGTAGTTGACCGGGTATGTTTTGATGGTGGGGAGCGCTGCCGTGTTGAAAGGGATGCTGTCGATGATGAGGGAAAAGATGAAGCCAAAGACCAAGCCGACCACCCCGCCGAAGAAGCCGATGCTCAGGGCGATCAGCAGGAACACGCGGTTCACGTCGCTCCCCGAGAAGCCGGTGGCCTTCAGGATGGCAATGGAATCCATTTTCTCATAGATCATCATGTTCAGGATATTGAAGATGCCGAAGCCCGCCACGATGAGCAACACAATGCCCACCGCGTAGGAGATCAGCGACCTGATGTTGCTGCCCGTCTCAAACTGCGCGTTGGCAGTTTGGATATCCTCCGCGTCTACCCCAAACTTCTCGCTGTAGGCCGCCGCCACGGCAGGTGCCAGGCTAAGGTCGTGCAGCTTCACCTGGATGTCGGTCACGTAGCTGGCCGGCTTGCCCAGCAGTTTCTGCGTGGTGCTGATGGAGGCATAGCTCTGCACCTTATCGATCTCCTGTATCCCTGACTGAAAATAGCCTACCACTTTGAGTGAAAAGCGCTCGCCCTGCGGGGTGGTTACCTGCACCACATCGCCTATATCCGCCACCAGGATCTCGGCCAGGCCTTTGCCAAGTATAATACTGTTAGCCACATTCTTCACGTCTATCGCGTTGCCCGCCGTCACATAGTCCTCGAAGTTGAACAGCCGCATCTCCTCCTCCACCTCAATGCCGCTGATGGTGCCGGAGATATCAATGGTGCCCTCATTGAAAAAAACCTGCGTATTAAGCTTTGGTGCCACCCCCAGCACCCGCGCATCGTTTCTGACGGCCTGCATAATAGGGCCGCTGTTGTAGATCTCCTGCCGCGAGACGCCCGACTTTACCGAGCTGATGAAGTTGTAGGTGTCCTTGTAATCGGGGTGTGCCAGCACAGGCTGGTTTTCGCTGGGCTTAATCTCGTTGTAGAGCCGGATGTGCGGCGTCCGGTTAAGGATGAGACCGTCCAGCAAATCGTTGAGGCCGTTCATAAAGCCCAGCAGCGTGATGAACATGGCGATACTGAACGTTACCCCGACGGCAGCCACCAGCGTCTGCCGCCAGCGGGCCAGCAGCAGCGATTTGGCTATGCCGAAGATGAGTCTGCTGTTCATCGTCCTGGTTTTAGTAGCACCTCCCCCTCGCTTACCCCCTTCAGTATCTCCACCTTCTGGTAATCCATCAACCCGGTTTCAACAGGTACCTTCTCCTGCTCTTCCGTCAGCACATACCCCCCGTCCACCAGGTACTCGCGCGGTATGGTGAGCGCGTTCTTTTTGGCCTGTATGATGATGTTGGCCTCGGTGGTGAGGTTCGGGTAAAGGGCAGGCGGCGCGGTAACGAAAGTAGCCTCCACGGTAAAGGAGCGGGTGCGCTCGTTCATGGCCGGGTTTATCTTGGATACCTTGCCCTCAAACACCTGCCCTTTGTAGCTATCCAGGTTCAGCAGGACCTTTTGCCCTGGCTTCACCCGCGCGATGTCATACTCATCCACCTGCAGCTCCAGGATAAAGTCCCCGGCGCTGCCCACCACGGCCACCGGCGTCTGCGGGCTCACCAGTTCGCCCTGCTCCCGCAGCACGTCGTATACTTTGCCGTTTGTCTCGCTTTTCACCGTGTAGTCCTCCGTCAGGGTGCGGCTTATCTCCAAGCTCTTTTGCGACTGGCGCGCGGCAAACTCCAGCTGCTTTTTAAGGTCGTTGTAGCGGAGCGCGGCAGACTTGTAGGCGGTAAGGGAGTTCTGGTAGCTAAGCTCCCGCTGCTCCAGTTCTACCTTCGTGCCGATCTGGTTAGCCCAGAGGTTGCGCTGACGGGCCAGCAGCAGCGAGTCTGTTTTCATTTTGCTCCGTGCCAACTCTATCGCCTCCTGCGCCTCCTTTAGTTTTTCAGTGTTGGCCCCCACCCGGTTATACTCTGCCGCGATGCGGGCATTTTCGGTGTTCAGGCGCGCGGTTTCGTTGTCCAGCCTCATCAGTGGGTCGCCTTTCTTCACCACGTCTCCTTCTGTCACCAATATCTGCTGTATCACCCCGCTTACAGTCGGGAACACCTGGTGCTGGTTCTGGCTCTTCACTACACCCGAGGCATAGACAGACTCTGTGATATCCTCCACTGTAGGCTGCGTCTTCTCCTGCTTCTCGCCACACGCGGCAAGTAGAAGCAGGCCCAGGATGGGAAGTAAGTATGGCTTCATGCGGTTCCTCATTTTGCTACCCCTGTTGTTTTTCGGGCTTCTGAAGTAGATGAGCTGGGTAAAGCCCTGAACCCGCTCAAATGTAGCAGAAACTCAGGTATGAAAACATGATATTATACGTTTTTGTGTGCCTGCACCAAGTATAACACCTACCCTTTATACTTGGTTAGAACCCGGCGGCGGCATCATCGCCCCGTGGGTCTGCCCCGCCCTCCAGCCTGCCGCCGGGCAGCACCAGGATACCGGCAGCGCGCCCGATTCCGCCCGTGCGCGGCACTATCTTATGGCCCATGAACCACAGCCTCAGCCCGGGCCAGAACCCAATCGCTCCCCACTCCGACAGCACCCAGTCTGGCACCCACTGGTGGTGGAAGCGCCCCGCGTTAACGGCCCCCTGCATGGTGTGCCCATGCACCGTCACGTTCAGGATGATTTGGAACACAGTGGTGATGATGGTAGAGCCGCCCATACTTCCCACCACTATGTATAACTCCCCATCCTTCTCCAGGATGGTGGGGGTCATGGAGCTGAGCATGCGCTTGCCGGGAGCTATGGCGTTGGCCTCGCCGCCTACCAGGCCATAGTTGTTCGGGATGCCCGGCTTCACGCTGAAATCGTCCATCTCGTTGTTTAGGAGGAAACCCGCCCCCGCCACAAACACTTTGGCCCCGAAGCTGCTGTTGAGCGTGGTGGTAACGGAGATGGCATTGCCTGCGGCATCCACAATAGAGTAGTGGGTGGTGTTGGGACTCTCAGGCGGCGCTGGCGTGCCGGCGCCCACCTCTTCGCTGTCGGTGGCCTCCTCTGGGTCAAAACCTTTCATCCTGCTTTTGATGTAGGCAGGCTGCAACAGCCCCTGCACCGGCACTTTGTAAAAGTCCGGGTCGCCCAGGTGCATGGCCCGGTCGGCATATACCCTGCGCTCCGCCTCGATCATGAAATGAGCTCTTTCTGCCGTTTTGTAGCCCCACTCCTGCAGCGGGTAATCCTCTGCCAGGGTAAGCAGCTGTATTAGCGCAATGCCCCCGCTGGATGGTGGCGGCATGGAAATGATGCGGTAACCGTTTGCCTCTCCGGTTACCGGAGTGCGCCATTCCGAAGTATAGGCGGCCAGGTCTTCTTTGCTGATGATGCCTCCGCCCCGCGCCATCTCCGCCACGAGCAGGTCCGCGGTGGCGCCTTCGTAAAAGCCCACCCTGCCTTCGTCTCGGATCCGCTCCAGGGTTTGGGCCAGGTCCTGCAGGCGCAGCGTATCGCCCTGCCGCCAGCGCCCCCTAAGTATAAAACCGGGCCTTTTGGTGTTGTACCGGATAAAGTCCTGGCGTTGCCTGTTCAGTTTGCGGGCTTCCTTCTTCGTAAGCGGGAACCCGCGGGCGGCCAGTTCTATGGCCGGCTGCACCAGCTCCCGCCAGGGCATGCTGCCATACTTCCGGTGCAGTTTCACCATGCCATCCACAGTGCCGGGCACTCCCGCTGCCAGATGGCCTTTCGAGCTCAGGTTCTCTTCCACCTCCCCCTCCTTGTTCAGGTACATGTCGCGGTGCGCAGCCTGCGGGGCTTTTTCGCGGTAATCCAGGGCATCTATGCTGCCATCCTGCTGCCGCAGCACCAGAAAGCCGCCCCCGCCAATATTGCCGGCATCGGGGTACACCACCGCCAGCGCAAACTGCACCGCAATGGCTGCATCCGCCGCATTGCCGCCCCTTCTCATGATCTCTGCCCCCACCTCTGAGGCAAGTGGGTGCGCCGTCACCACCATGGCTTTATCGGTAACCAGCCCCCGCTCGTATACATCTCTGCCGCCGCAGCCTGTTAAAAGTATAACTACAAAAAAGAAGGTGATCTTTCGGATTAGCACGGGTATTGTCTTAGGTTCTGCTTTTTGATAAAGACTGTACCCATTCGCGGGCCTGTAGGTTGTAAACTGAGGCTGGAACAAACACTTCCACCTACTATTTCCTGCCCCCTTGCCGGTTGCCTGAGGCAGGTGACGGAACAGAATCTGCTGCTTGCCGTTCTTATCTAAACAACAGATATCACAGCCTATGGCGTTTAAACAACCTCCGGTACTGCATAACGAGCAAGGCGACGTTCGAAAGGTCGGATTTGAGCTGGAATATGCCAATGTAAGCATAGAGGATGCAGTACGTATTATTCAGGGGCTTTTCGGAGGGCAGCAGCAGCAGGAGAACCGCTTTAAGTGGCAGGTGCAACACACCTCCTTGGGCGACTTTACCGTGGAGTTCGACCTGACGCTGCTAACCGAGAAGAAGTATAAAAAGGCCTTTGAGCTACTCAACATCAGGCCCGAGGAGATAAAGCTGGGCGGGCGCCACACCCTGGAGAGCGAGGTGGAAACGGCATTGGAAAGTGTGGTGGCCAAGGTCTTCCCTTATGAGATCGCCTGCCCCCCCGTTCCCTGCACCCAACTAGAGCCGCTGGAGACGCTGCGGGAGGCGCTATACCGTCACCATGCCGAGGGCACGAAGTCTTTCCTCACCAACGCGTTTGGCACCCACATCAACACAGAGGCCCCGGCCACCGATACTGATACGTTGCTGGCGTACCTCCGGGCTTTTCTGCTGCTCTACCCCTGGCTGCTGGAGGCAGGCCACACCGATCTGGCGCGCAAGATCAGCCCGTTTATAGCCCCCTACCCCACTGTTTATGCAGACATGGTGCTCCACGCAGCGTACCAGCCCGATCAAAAGGGGCTGATCTCCGATTATCATAAGTATAACCCCGACCGTAACCGCCCCCTGGACTTGTACCCGCTGTTCGCCTTTCTGCAGGAGGACCTGCTTAAGCAGTTTCACGGACTAGGCAAGGTGAAGGCGCGCAACACGTTCCATTACCGGCTGCCGAACAGCTCTATTGGCCAGCCCGGATGGACACTGGCCCAGGAGTGGAACAACTGGGTGATGGTGGAGGAACTGGCCAGCGACCGCGACAAGATCTACCATATGAGCCAGGAGTATCTATCCCTGAAAGAGCACACGCTGATGGGTTTTGAGGGTAAATGGGCAAAGCGAACGGAACTGTGGCTATTTTCCTGAAACATAGAAACCAGATAAACCGCACCAGGCCAACCATCGGCATCACCGGACCGGACAAGGGTGGCGAGGCTGCCTGGCTGTTTACGGCCCTGTCGGTGCTGCTGGCCGGTGGAAAGCCTGTGCACATTACGCCCTCCCGCCCCCGCACCGCCGACGGGTTGCAAGGCCTGATCATCGGAGGCGGCGCCGACGTGGACCCCAGCACCTATGAGCAGGAGCACGTGCTGGACAGTTACCTGCAGCGCACGATCCGCCAGCCCAATAAAAACATTTTTCAACGCATAGGCCGCTTTACCCGTTGGCTGTACTTCCCGGCGCTGTTCTTTGTGCGCAAAATGCTCAGCCGTAAGCTCACCTTTGGGCTGGACAAGGCCCGCGACAACCTGGAACTGCAACTGCTGGACCAAGCCGCCAAAAAGAACCTGCCGGTGATGGGCATTTGCCGCGGAGCCCAGCTCATGAACGTGTACTTTCGCGGTACGCTATTCCAGAGCATCCGCGCCTTTTACGTGGAACACCCCAACCCTTCGAGCATCTTTCCGGTGAAGACAGTAGCCATACAGGCCGGCAGCAGGCTGGCGCAGGTGCTGGGCGTGCAGCACCTGCAGGTAAATGCCCTGCACAACCAAGCCGTTAAAGCTCCCGGTGAAGGCATCGCCATTGTGGCCCGGGAGCCGAACCAGGTGGTGCAGGGCATTGAGCACACGGGGCTGCGCTACATGCTGGGGGTGCAGTGGCACCCGGAGTACCTGCCACAGTACAAAACGCACCGACGCCTGTTTCAGGGACTGGTGCAGAAGGCAAGGCTGGTAAACCAGCAGATAGAGGAGACTGACATGCAGGAAGCCTTGGCAAAGCCTGAAAAAGAAGCAGAAAACCTATTGAAAGAGCAAACCGAGAACAGTTGAATTATTCTTATAATATTTTAGAAAACTCTCCGCCACCCCAGCCACCCCTTGCGTAGTATAATCTATATAGCAGCCATACCTCTAACGCTTTACCTGTTTCTCATGGGCCTAGGATTCTTACAGCAGGAGAGCTTTATCTTCTTTCCGGAGAAGCTGCCCCAGGGGCATCAGTTTGATTTCGGGCTGGAGCATGAGGAAGTATTTATATCCGCCAAGGATGGTGTTCAGCTACACGGCCTTCTGTTTAAGGCAAACGCCCCCAAAGGACTGGTGTTTTACCTGCACGGCAACGCTGGCTGCGTAGCCTCCTGGGGCTCCATTGCCCCCACCTACACCCGCCTGGGCTATGATATTTTTATGCTGGACTACCGGGGCTACGGCAAAAGCGGCGGCCAGATAAGCAATGAAAGGCAGTTCTACGAAGATGTGCAGGCTGCTTATGACCACCTGAAGGCAAAGTACCAGGAGAGCACCATAGTGGTGGCAGGCTACTCCATTGGCTCTGCCGCCGCAGCCATGCTGGCCGCCCATAACAGCCCCAGGTTGCTGCTGCTGCAGGCCCCATACTACAGCCTTTCCGACCTGGTGCGCACCCTCTACCCCTTCCTTCCTGTGTTTATGCTAAAGTATAAGTTCGAGACTTTCCGCTTTGTGGAAGGCACCATGACTCCGATCGTACTCTTCCATGGCGATCAGGACGAGATCATTTACCACGGCTCCTCAAAAAAACTGAAGGCCCACCTGAAACCGACCGACAAAATCATTATTCTGAAGGGCCAGCGCCACAACGGCATGAACGAGAACCCCGACTTTCAGCGCGAATTGGCAAAGGTGTTAACAAAAACAAACTAAAAGCAGGGGACGAGGGCCTGCATAACCTATGGGCGTGTAGAGTTGCTAAGCTACAGCCCGGAAGTAAATCTTTTCGGGGAATTTCTGCAGTACAAACAGCGTTACGTCGCAAAGCCACACGGATTGGATGCTGTGGTTGGCAGGCCTGTAGTATGCGCCGCCTCCGGGCTCGCCCAGCTTTACAAGCTCCAGCTCCAGTGCGCCCTCAAAGGGAAGCTGGCTCATCTCCACCTCTACATGCTTCCCTCCTTTTGCCAGGTAGTCTAGCATGTCGTCGGCACCGGCCACCATAGCCAGGTCCCCCTTCGGCCCAGGATAGTCAGGCAGGTCGATGTACCAGGTGCCATGGGCCTCCTTGTTGAAGCGAAACGTCCTCTTCTCAGCAGGCAGCTCTTTCATCATACTTGTACTTAACGCTCAGGCAACAAGCCAGGCTGCTGCCTCCTGGGCTATAGCTTGCGGTACTTCGTGCTTCCCATCAAACTCTTTGTAAACCACCTGCACGCCCGACCGCTGCAGTTGTGGCACAATGCGCCTGCCGCATGGGTCTATGGGTAACACAGGGTCATGTATGCCATGCGAGAGAAAGACAGCCGGACTTCCGTTCCTTTCCAGGGAAGTGGCAAAGCCGGGAGAAAAGGCTATGATGTGGGTGAAGAGGTCTCCGTTCGTAAGTCCCAGGCACAGCGCATAGGACGCACCGTCTGAGAAGCCGCCGATGGCGATGCGCGCCGGATCAACGGCATAGTTTTGAAACACGTATGCCAGGGCCTGGTCTAAGAGAGCCGCGTCTGGCCCGAAATGCCTGGAGGCAATGATATCCCAGGAGTAGGACCTGGAGGAGGGGCCAGCAGGATGAGGTTAAGCTTGTCTGCCTGACTCTGCAGCAAGGACAGGCCTTGTTCTGCCCGGCCACCGGCGCCATGCAGCATCACCGCCAGGGCCGCTGGCCGGCTGCTGTCATACCCTTTGGGAACATAGAGCAAGCCCGCCTGCTGCTCTTGTACAGAAAGCGGCTGCACACCTGCCGGTTTCGGCCCGCTGGCAGCGGGAGTTCCCGGCCTTGAGGTTAGCCTTCCTGTCTTATAGTTATGCCTTGTTGCTACCATACCATCCACTCCATAAAAAATATAAATACCTTTTGTCATACGCTGTATTTGCCTGAACATGCACCCCCAGCAGGGCTAAAAGCAAAAAAGGAGCACCAGGCTCCTTTTTTCATGTATCGAATGGATTTAGAATCTGTCCGAGGTGTCGGCTTTGCCTACCGCCTCAAAATGCGTGGCCTGCCGGATCGTCTTTTCTTTACCTTCAGCATCTTCATAAGTGCGTTCCTCCACTTCCACAGAGAGGCTCTTTCCCTTCAGCTCCTTCGAGTCTACCTCCTGCTTGTGAATGCCGAGCGCCTTCAGAAAAGAAGCCAGTATCGGCTGCCCCGGCTCGCTCAGGTAAAAGCGCTGGTTCACGAAACCGTCTTCATTTTCTAAGCGGCAGTTAATGAATGGAATGTCCTTGTTTTCACTTCTGCCTTCTTCTACTTCCGTTATTTTCACCACGTGCCGGCCCTCCGGCAGAAATGGCTTTTCATCTATCTTCAACTTCATAACTTTCTGTTTTTGCTAATATTTTACGCAAAAACAGACCTATAGGTTATAATATTACCAAAACAAACTCTTAATTGCTAACCATATTAGTAATTTATACTTTCAGGTGGATCAGGCTTTCGGAGTTGATGCAGTAGCGCACCCCAGCCGGCTGGGGCCCGTCCGGAAACACATGGCCCAAGTGCCCGTCGCACACATTGCAGAGCACTTCTATGCGCTCCATGTTGTGGCTGTTGTCGAAGGCATACTTGGCGGCTCCCCGGGTGGCAGGCTGGGTGAAGCTAGGCCAGCCGGAAATAGCGTGGTACTTTTCGCTGGCATTGAACAAAAGGCTCCCGCACCCGGCGCAAGTATACTGCCCGGGCTCGTACGACCGGCAATAGGCATTTCGGTAAGGGGGCTCCGTTTCCTTTTTCCGCAGAATGCGGTACCGTGACGGCTCCAGCAGCTGCCGCCACTCCTCCTCCGTTTTCTCCACCCTTCTGGCAGGCTCCGGATTACTGTATTTGGCGTAGTAAATAATATCTTTCCAGCGAAGCATAGTTTCAAAGGCATACAATGTACCCTTTCCGCTAACGATGCTAACCGCCTCTAAAGTTCTTTACCGGCCTCTTTCCCGCTGCCCTCAGGATTTGCCACATTGTTCAACGGAAGCGGTAAAGTGGATGTGGTAGCCAACGTATGTTATGTCACCCGATGGGTGGCCGTTACATCAGCCTGCGGCCCTCTGTGCAGGGCAGCGTCCACACTCCAGATGCCCGCTCCCCGCGCAGCCATGTACAGAAACAGGAAACAATAGACCACCGCCATCTCACCCTGGTTTTCAATGGGCCATGCTGCCTGTGGGGCATGTGCTATAAAATAAGCGGCCGCCATCTCACCGCTTGCTATAAACGCCGCCCAGCTGGTCAAGAAGCCAAAGGCGATCAGCAGCCCGCCCACAAGCTCTATGATGCCGGCTATCCCCATCTGCGATGCCAGTTCCACGGTGTCACCACCCCCAGGCCAGCCAAATAGCTTCTGGGTGCCGTGCATGGCAAACAGTAGGCCGGCGACGATACGCAAAAGGGCATAAAGGTGCGGGCTGTAGGTACCTAAAAATCTTTCCATAGTGTTTCTCGTTTAGTTCCTCCAAAGTATGCGTACCAACCACAAATTATTGTTGCACA
Source organism: Pontibacter litorisediminis (assembly GCF_029360645.1). GTDB lineage: Bacteria > Bacteroidota > Bacteroidia > Cytophagales > Hymenobacteraceae > Pontibacter > Pontibacter litorisediminis. The sequence goes on from NZ_JARDUA010000002.1 coordinate 298,270, forward strand.
AATACTTAAACACGTAAACGTCTTCTTAAAAGATTAAGTTAGGAAAGCACGGGACGACCTCGTCTGCGTGCAGGATTTGGGCCGAAAAGAGGTTGAGCTGTTGATGTAAATACAGGCCAGCAGATGCGCTAAGGCTATTTTACCTCGGAGAAGGCTGTATCGATCTGGTAATGGTTCAGCACATCCTCAAATTCATTGCGCAGCACCAGCGATATGTCTTCCCGCTCCTTGCGGTTGCTGAGCTTTACCTTATACTTGTCCTGCTCCCGCACCAGCAGGAAGTGCTGCTTCATGTTGGTGTTCTTCAAGGCCAAGGAGTCCTCCTGTATCTGCTCTACACGACGCTCGTTGTTGCCGAACAGCACATTAAGCACGTTGATGTCCAGGCTAAGGTTTGCACTGCCCTTCATCGTATAGGATCCCCGTAGATCAAGGGCAGACAGGTTGTTGTTCAGGCTAAAGCCAGGGGCAATAAATTTGTTTTTATACAGCACAAAATCTGCCTCCACGTCCTCAAAGAACAGGTGCTCCGTGCGCTCTTTCCGCATGAACCCAAGGGCCTCCTGTATGGGCTTTACATCGATCAGCTCCATGTTACGGAAAGTGGCCCGGGAGTAAGCCACCGTGCGGTCGAAGCTCGGCGTAAAGGTTTGGTCCAGCTTGGTAAAGACGGCTACCTTACAGTCTGCCGTTCCTTCTATGTTGCGGCTGCCCAGCACGTCCAGCTCCATCTGATCCGCCACCGCAAATAATTGCTTCAAGTCTACATTCTGCATCTGTGCCTTTAGCCTTACCGGAATGGTATCCGACGGCTCGTTCAGGTACATGGTGCCGTGTGAGAAGATCGTGCCGCCGAAGGCGTTCAGGTAGAGCTTGGCCAGCTGCGCCTGCTCCCGGTTCATCTGGGCATCCACTTCCAGGTTAGCCCCATGCAGGTACTCGTACTGCAGTTCCTGCGCCTTGATGTTCAGCCCCAGGTCGTAAACCTTTTCCCGGAGCTTGCCTTTTTCGGTTGCCTCCCCGGAAGAGGCCTCCGGCGCTTCCGGGGGAAGGAGCGTTTTCAGCGCTGCAAAATTCTGCATGAACGCCTGCAGGTCCAGAAAGTCGTACTGCATCGTTACATCCAGGTAGGGTCTGCTTACTTTGGCGTTGAGGAACAGGAAACCGCCGTAAGCGGCGGCTGCCCCGCCCTTCGAGGTACGGAAGCGCATGTCCCGCATCAAGACCTGGTTCTTGTTTTTACGCATGCGTACAAAGAGATTCTCGACGTCCTCCTCCCCGGGCAGGTCGATGTGTTTGACCTGCAAAGAGAGCTGCGCCTTCTGAATCGGCAGCAAGTAATCCAGGCCTTTGCTTTTTTCGTCTCCGGCAGATCGTTTGGGGCCGGTTGCGCTGGCCATGGAGTTCACCTGCTCCATGGTAGTCAGGTCCAGCGAATCCATTTTTGCCGAGAGCTGCAGGTTTGCCGCATCCAGCCGCCTGCTGTCGTTGGGCACCGATACGCTCCCGTTTACGGTTATCCCCTGTGTCGTCAGCCCAATGTCAGACAGCGTAAGCAGCCTCCCGTTGCTCCTCAGCCGAGTGCTCACTTCTCGCATAGAGACCGTAGGTAAGTTCAGCTGCTGACACTGCAGGCGCATGTTGACGCGCAGGAAAGCGGGAAGTATAACTGCACTGTTTTTCTCTGTCGTAGCGACGGCCTTTCCAGGCTCTCCTCCGGTCTCTAATTTTAACCAGTCCGTGTCAAGCTGACGTAACCTGACCGCACCATTTACGGTGACTGTGCTGCGCTGGCCCAGCAGGTAATTCATGACATCCCTGGCAGAGCCTTCCACAGAAAAGGGCTTCCCGCCCACCTTGCCGCTTAGGTGCTGCAGCCGTAGCTCATTGCCTGTAAACCGGGCGGTTCCATTCACATCGGTACAGGCCACCGCCAGCTTTGCCGGTTTAAACCCCACCTGCTGCAGGCGTATGGCCCCCTGCCACTGCAGATCCTGCTCCTTTCGGCGGTCCTGTTGCGCATGCAGGTTCCCTTTTACCACCACCTGCCCCGCCAGCGTGCCCCGAGGTAGCGAGATGTAGGTAGGCGGCAGCACCCTCCCGAGGCTGTCCAGGGTATAGCGGCCACTGATTTGAGCATCGAGAAAAGGCTTGGTGAAATCGGTGATCCTGGCTTTCAGCAGTATACTGTCGTTTCCGGTGCGGGCTAGCAGCCGGTGCAATGTAAAGGAACTGGACTCGGGTGTATGCTGCGGGCCGTTGTCCAGCTCCCCTTTTAGCTGCAGCTGCGACAAGGCGAAACGGCTGTTGGGCCAGTAGAGTTTGCCGTCCTGCAGGTCGAAGTATAGCTTGCTTCTGGGGCGTTGCGTTGGGCTGGAGTGGCCGGCAATCTGGTAGTGCAATTTTACACGCCCCTCGCTCTCCACCTGTTTCAGCAAAGGGATAGACCTGACAGAGGCCATTTGGTTAAGCAAAAACAGGAACGGCTGGTACCCTTGAAAGTGCAGGTCCAACTCAGAGCCCAGCCCGGAAGCCAGTTTCTGATGCGTCCCTGAAATCAGCACCTCGTTTCCGTTAAGAATGGCCCGGCTGTTCTGGATGCGGCCCTGCTTTTTACTGAGATCATAGGTATAGGATGCGTCCGCAGTAAACGCTCGGTCGCGGAACAGGCGCAGGTCCCGGCTGGCAATGTGGTCGATCTTGCCTTCTAAGTTCCCCTTCAGGCGCAGGACGTTGCCTTTTACCTCCGCAGTCAGCTCCGCATCGAGCACCTGCAGGGAGAAGGCGCTTTGCTTAAAGTGATTCTCACTCAGTACCCGTGCATTCTTTACCTGCACCTGCCCGACAGTAAGGGTTAGGTCGCCAGAACCGGCGCTTTTCTTTTTATTTTTCCTGAAAGTAAGGCTGGCTTTGTTTCCGACCGAGTCAACGCGCTGATGAAAAGAAAGGCCCTCCAGGTATATTTTGCTGATACGGATACTGTTGAAAGGCAACTGCAGCACCGGCAGCAGCACCTCTGTGTGTTTTATACTTAACACCTCTAACGGTTGGGTGCTGGAGGTATCCACCAACGAAATGTTCCGGAGAGAAACAGTTAGGTAGGGAAAGTTCTTCCAACCGGAGAGCTGCGTCTGGAAGGGAGCAAGGACCAAGTTTGACTCTTGGGTAACCTTTGCCCTAAGGTACGCGGGGGCTTTCTCCTGGAAAAGCGGCGGCAGCAGCAGCAAGGCTGCCAGAACCAGTAAAAGGAACAGTCCCGAAATCAGCAGGAGGAATTTGAGGAAAGGGTGCGTTCTCATAGCTTGCAAGCGAAAGCTCTACGGAAGAAAATCCTCCCTTAGCTCTTCCTTAAACTCACTTTTCAGCAGAAAGTTCTACGGCTACAACCTTAACGCAGGGCGAGGACCACGTTGTGCCGAAAGCTGTTGGCCCGGCTCCTGTTTTACCTGTGTAGGGGCAAGCAACACATTTACAGCAGGCAGAAATTGTACTCCTTTGCTAACCCAACCGCTGGTTTCCTCCGTAAACCTAAGTACCTCCGGTAAATTAGGAGGAGAAGATTCAATTTAAATCTAAAAGGAAACAAACGATGAGCAGCAACAACAGAAATATCTCGGAAGACCCGAATTCAAGAAAAGGTGAAGGCGTGAGCGGATTAGGCAAAGGCAAACAGACTGGCCCTGTGGCTGGCGGTGCCGACAATACGCGCGGCGAGAACAAGCCAAGCCATGAAGGCAGCAGCGGCGGTGCCAAGAAGGGCAAAAATACGGATGGCAGAAGAGACGAGGTAACGCCACAGGACCCGCACGCGAACCTGACCACGACCTCCCGTGGCGCCGACAGCACAGATAAGGAGTTCCGCAACGACCAGCCTAACTCCAGCACCCTCAAGAGCCACAAAAGCAGTGCAGATATCAAGAAGAAGAAATAGCTTCATACTTCACATGAAACAGCGAAGGCCCGGTAAATCCGGGCCTTTTGCTTTTATAGTATCCTTTACCGAAAGGGCTACTTGAGCTCATCCAGCACCAGGTACATCTTCTTGACAAGCGCGGAGGCCGAGCCGTTGTAGTTGTTCACGATAAAGGAAAAGACATACTCCTTGCCGTCCTTGCCTTTATGATAGCCGCAGAAGCCTTTGACGCCGCGTATGGTGCCGCTTTTCATTTTCATGCCGTTAAACACGGGCAGCGAAGTATAAAAACTTTTATACCAGGGCTGTGCCTGGGCGTGCTGCAGCAGCTGCACCTGCGCATGGGTGGTTACGCGGTTCAGCGGCGACAGCCCCGAGCCGTCCACCATGCTCAACTCTGTTTCCGGCAGGCCGCGCTGTTTCCAGAAAGCACGGATCTCCTGCAGGCCGTTACCCGTCTGGCTGTCGGAGGTATGCTTGTAGGCAATGGTTTTCACCAGCGCTTCGCCGTAGAGGTTGATGCTCTTGCGGTTGAACCAGTAGATGATGCTATCCAGCGGCGGGGAGGTAACGGTATGGAAAACAGTATAGCCAGAAGGCAACGGGGCATTGTGCTCTACCGGCTGCTTCGGCAGCTTGATACCCAGCGTCTGCAAGGTATCGGACAGGGTGCTCACAAACTGCCGTGCCGCAGAGGGCATGGCGCCCGAAATTTTGAAGCTGCTCTCGTTTACCGGGATAGTGCCCCGTATGGTGGCCGATGGCGCACTCAACGGAAAGTAGATGTAGGCATTGTCGCCGGTGCCGGCCGCGGCCGAAGTCAGCTCAGAGCGCAGGCCATAGCCATTCAGTTCCGGCACTGTCTTCACGATCGCCACCGGGTCGCCTATACTTGGGCCCGATTTAAGGATAACGTCGTATTGGTTTTCACGCCAGTTCAGTTTGGCCGAACCGGCGCCGTAATAGTTGGCGATATCCTGCCACATCCAGCCGTCCGGCACGGTCTCATCGTTCCAGCTATGGTTGGCCACCGTTACCTGTTTAAAGGATTTTATACCTGTCCGCTGCAGGGATTTAGTAACTCCGGCCAGCACACGGTCTTCTTTGGTTTCGGCCCAGCGCCAGCTGCCAAAGGTAGGATCGCCGGAAGGAAGTATGACGAGCTCGTTGTTGCCCTTGTTTTTGCGGTAGGCAAGCTGTGTCTCATACCTGAAATCCTTGCCCAATAGCTCATAAGCGCTGATGCTGGTGATGACCTTTTGGGTGGAGGCAGGCGCCAACCCGATCCGGCTGTTGCGGTCGAAGACCACCTCGCCGGTTTTAGCGTCTGTGATGTAGAGGGAGGCAATAGCATTTTGCAGCTGCGGGTCCTGCTCAAATTTACTGTAGGCGGCCGCCAGTTTTTGCGGCACCGTCTGCGACCAGGCAACGGTTTGGAGCAACAGACAGGCCAGCACAAGTATGGCTTTAGGTGTAAAGGTTTTCATAGCCAAAAAGTAAGCATTTTAGCGGATTTATACCTACCCCTCCCTCTGATTTAGCTCCATAAGCCACGCTAAAACAAAAACAGCCGCCTGTTTTATGGCAGGCGGCTGTTCAGATTCATACGCTAAAGTATAAATGCCAGTGAAAATCGGCCTAAGCCTTAAATGACAAATCAGGCTTGGCTACTCCTAATTCTTGGCTTACCAGTTCTGGTGCCGGTTGCTGTTGCGCTCGTTGTAGCGGCGGCCTTCCTCCTCGCGGTAACCACGGTTACCGTAGGCGCTGCGCATGCGGTCTTCGTCGCGGTTGTTGTAGCCGGTAGCGCCGTAGCCTGTGCCGCCAAAGTCGCGGTAGCCGCGGTCGTAGCCGTAGTTTTCGCGGCGCTCATTGCCATAGCCCTGGTTGCCCTGGTAGCTGTCGTCGTAGCGGCGCTGATAGCCGCGGTTATCGCGGTTTCTGTTCTCGTTAATGTAGCCGCCGTCGCTGGTGCGGCCAAAGCTGTCGCTGAAGCGCTGGTCGCGGTTGCGGTAATGTTCCGAGTCGCCGTAGGCATCGTACTGCCTGCTGTCGGACCAGTTGTTTCTGTCGTGCTGTGTAAAGTGTGGCCCTTCCTGGCCAGACAAGCCGTAGTAGGAGTGGCCGTAAGCAGAGCCTCCGCCCTCGTAGCTTCCGCCTTCGCCGTAGCGGGTGCCGTGGCTCATGTCACCGTAGGCGCGGGCCGAGTTGGAGGTGTATTCTCCGCGGCGGCGCTCGTCACGCGCCTGCCTGTCGCTGCCGTAGCTTCCTTCGGCATTGTAGCGCGAGAGGCTGTTCCGGTTGCCGGTCAGCGGGTTGCCATGCTCGTCAAAATCAGCGTAATGGTTCTTGCGTTGGCGGTTGTTGTTTTCATCGTATCTGTTCATAGCGTCAGTTCATTTTAGGTTGTATACTTCCCCTAATAACGCAGCGAGCGGATACTTGTTCCTTTAACACGGTCTCCCCTTCTCCAGCCAAGTTTATACTTTGGCGCTAGAGCTTGTGCAACTGGAAGTAGCCCAGATGCATTTCGTCTTCTGCCGCGTTGTCTGTTTTAGAAACCTGCAGGCTATACTTTTGCTTCACGGCCTCCGGCAGGATATCCTCCACTTTATAGAGGTCATCCACATCCACGCCAAACTTATCATCGATGTGCGAGGTGGCGCCTTTAAAGCCGGTGTGCTTGTAAAAAGCAGTTTGCTTGGCCTGCTTCACGGCACCGGCGGTATCTTCGGCCACGGCCAGCATCTTGTAGTGGAACTCGTCGAACTCGTTCGGCTTATACCCGCCCAGGTTCAGAAAAAAAAGCTTTTCCGCCGCTTCGGCGGCCTCCTGCTTGGGCACTACCGTGATGCGATAGCCGTTTACGTGCGTTACCTCGCGCCAGGCATCTACGTGTATGTCGCCCTTTGCCTCAGGCCAGAAAGCCTTGATCTCCGGTACCAGGTCTTTTACCGTTTCGGCCACGCTGAAGAAGATGTCGTGCTGCTCGGTGTTTCTGCCGGCGGGCGTGCAGCCCAGCATCAGCATAAAGAGTTTCGGTGTTTGCATGCCGCAAGATAAGCAGAAGCAGTGGCAAAAAATAAGCTCATGAGGCTTTACCCTCATGAGCTTATCTCCTCACACCGCACTTGTTATACTTCCTAAAGTACCGTAAAGGCTGCGGCCGGGTTTTTACTTGCCGCTCTTCCGGATGTAGATGTTGCCGTTCATACTTTTCACCATGATCTCGGCACCGCCGCCGTTCACCTTGCCCGTCACGAAGTTGGCCGTGCTCACCCGGTATACGCCTCCCTCTGTTCTGGCGCCGGACTTTACCTGTGCCGGCTTGGTGTCTTTCGTGAGGTCGAAATCCGTGTATATCTCCCCTCTGTCGGAATTCAACTTGGCAGTGAATTTTGAACCCGCCGGCATGGTAACGTCCACGTCGCCGTTCAGGGTAGAGAAGGCCATGGGCGACTTGTTATCCCACTTCAGGAAGTTAGCCTTTACTTTGCCGTTGGTGGTGTTGGCCAGCGCGTTGCCCGACACGTTCTCCAGCGTGATCGGTCCGTTCACGTTGTCCAGCTCAAAATTGCCGTTCACGTTGCGCACCAGAATCTCGCCATTGTTCACGGTCGAGAGTTTCAGGCTGAAGTTCTGCGGCACCTGTATCTCCAGGTTCACAATGCGGTTCATCGCCTCCGATAATACCTCCACGTTGTTGTTATGCTCTTCCACCGTAATGCCCAGGCTGGTGTTGGCAATTCTCCTCAGGCCGCCTACCTCCTCACTTGCCCTTTCTCGCCCCTGCCGCCTGGCGTCTCTTTCCCCCAGGCTGGCTTTGATCACCACCTCTTTGGCCTTCGTGCCCGTCACCCGGATCGCGCCGGAAATAAGCCCTACTTCCAGGGTGCCGGCTTCGTTGGGCTTAGTCAGGGGCACTACAATTTCTTCGGTTGTACTACTTTGGGCAAAGCCGTATGTGCTCATAACCAAAAGTAGTAATACAAGTATGCTGCGTTTCATTATGCTGTTTGTTGTGTTGGTTGAATATGATTCAGGGTAATAAATTAGCCTCTCGCCTTCACGATCACTTTTCCGTTAAAGGTTTTCAGCTCCAGCCTGGCTGCGCCCGCACCTGTTTTGAAGGATGCCGCCTGCCCCAGTCTATAAGTAGTACTCGATCCGTCGGAGCTGCTGACCTTCTCCACCTTGGGCGAGAGCTTTTGCAGGTCCTCCAGGTCGGTATAGAAGTCGCCGTTAAAGGAGCTGAAGTCGATGGTGGCTGAAAGCGCTTTCTGGTACAGCAGCTCAATGTTGCCGTTCAGCGTTTCCAGCCTCGCCTGCTTTTTTGGGTTCTCGCGGTAACTCACCACCACATTCCCGTTGATGGTTTTGGCGTCCACTTCCGCGGCAATGTTCTCCAGCAGGATCGCCCCGTTAATGTTAGAGGCCTCAATGTAGTCCGTGGAGATGTTCCGGATCTTGATGTCCCCGTTGTTGATCGTGATCAGGGAGAGGTTCGTGTGCTGCGGCACCTTAATGGTGTAGTTGTGGGTAAAGCCGTACTCCAGCTCCCGGTCGATGTTGATTCCCCGGTTGCCTTTTGTGTTTGTTCGGTGGGATTGGATGTAGGGCGCCTTCAGGTAACTGATGATGCTGTCGCCGCTTACCTTAAACTCCACGCTTAGCTCCTTGGCCTTCTCCAGCCCGTTTGCGGCTTTGGGCCGGATGATGCGCTCCACCTCAAACAGCACCTTATCACCGTTGTAGGGCTCCACGTGCACAAAGCCGTCTATGTTCTCCACCTTCAGCACATTGGCCGCCGACTTACGGGCAAAGCTTAGCTCCCGTACGATCTTCTCGGTGTGGTTCTGCGCCACCAGCCCCAGCCCGTTCAGCAGGAATACCAGCAGCATGATCAAAGACTTCATATGTTCCATAGTTCTTTAGATTAAGACGTTTATACTTTCCTTGATTTTATCTTTCACCTGTTCGTTGGTGTTCTCATCCTGCAGCAGCTGTTTCAGTTGCGGCACCGCGTTTCGCTCCTGCAGGTCCTGCATCAGGTCGGCCAGCGCAATCTGCACCATCGGCGACTCCTGCTTGTTGATCGACAGGATGAGCTGCTCGCGCACCTGAGGGTTGGCGGTGTGCTTTTTCAGGGCCTCTACGGCGGCTAAGCGCACGTTCACGTTGGGGTCATTGTTGAGGGAGTTAAACAGGGCACCGATTACTTTCTCGTCGGCATCCACTATCTCGTTGGAGATGTTTACCGCCCGCAGTCGGTCTACCGCGGCCGGCTGCTCTATGAGGGTGGCAAACAGCATCTGCCTTACCTGGCTCAGTTCCATGGCCAGCATCTGGGTGTCTGTGTTTGGCTGCTGTTGCTGGCTTGGCGAGAAAGCCAGCCAGGCGGCAAAGAAGCCGAAGGCGAATACCACCAGCGTATAAGCCAGCCGCACAGGGCTCAGCAGGGTCTGCATACTTCGCCACAAATCAGCCCAGGTATACTGTGGCTTTGCCAGCTCCGCCTGCTCTATTTTGGCAGCCAGCATACGGTTGAACTTCGCCTGCAGGCCGGGGCCTGGCTGCGGGTCCGGCAGCGCGCTCATACTTGTGAAGGTAGCCTGCAGCGCCTGTAGCTCCTCCTCACGTATCTCCCCGGCCTGCACCAGCGCCTCGAACTCCTTTTGTTGCGCCTCGTCCAGGTTTCCCTCCAGGTAATCCAGGATCAGCACCTGTTGTCTCTCGTCTCTCATATGTTTATACCCTTCGCTTGTAGTTTTAGGAAGACCTCCCGCAGGTCGTTTACCGCCCGGAAAACCTTTACTTTCACATTCGTCTCGGTGCAGTTGTGCAGCGTGGCGATGTCCTTGTACTTGAGTCCCTGTAGCTTGGTGAGCAGCAGCAGCTCCTTCTTGTCCTCGCTCAGCTGGTCCAGCGCCAGCTCCATGAGCTGCAGGTGCTCTTCCTTCTGCTTGGCCTCCTCCGGCACCGACAGGTCCGGCAGCTTGTCCTGCTTCTGGTCAATGTCTGTGCTGATGCCCGCACGTTTGGTCTTCTTCAGGTGATCGGCCAGCACGTTGCGGGCCAGGTGGTAAAGCCAGGTGCTGAACTTGCCGTCGCCCCGGAACGTGTGGCGGTACTTCAGCACACGCTCAAACACATCCTGCACCAGGTCCTCGCTCAGCTCCGCGTTCCGGGTCATGCGGAAGTAGAAGCCGTACAGGCTTTTACCGTACCGCTGGAAGAGCAGGCCGAGCTTGTCCAGGTCACCGGCCTTTACCTTGAGCATCAAAGCGTTGTCTGTAAATATGTCCAACTGATCAGGTTTGGTTTGGTCTTCTATAATGGAAACTGCGGTTTTGGGAAAAGTTACAGGTTTTCTGCCGCTTTTTTTCGGGAAGATTACCCGGCAACTACCCGGTAGCTGTAAATGCAAGCGGGACTCAGAAAGTCCCGCTTGTATCTTAAACTAAAAACACAATGTCCTATCATCCGCCGGTGCGGTTCAGCTCCTCCAGGTTGTTGCGCTTGCGCTCCTCCAGCTTGGCGCCCCTGCTGAACTTGTAGCGCAGCGTAAACCCTATGTTGCGCTGCCGGAAATACTGGTCCCAATCACTCACATTGCCTTCGCCCACATTGGCCCCGATGATGAGGTGCTGGGTATGGAAAATATCGTTGGCGTTGACGGTCACGTCCAGCTTGTCATCCAGAAAGCTTCGCTTCAGCCCCACGTTCAGCCACCAGCGCGGATCCACCCGATACAGCGCATAGGCGCCGGCCCCCTGGTAGGTGCCATTGATCTCGGCCTTCAGCTTCCAGGGCAGCAGGATGGTGTGGTTGGACTGTAGCATGAAAAAGACCTGGTCATTCGTTACCTGCTGCCTATCCACGATGGTGCTAAACTCGTTGTAGGCCACCAGCAGGGTGTTGCTCGTATCCCACTTCTTCATGATCTGCACAGGCACCACCGCTGTCATGCTCAGGTTAATGGCGTCGTCCACGTTGCCAATAGTATAAATGGTTGTGGAGGTTTCGGCATCTATCATCGGAATTTCGGCGATTACGTCCTGCTGGAGCTGGTAGCTGAGCGCCAGGCTGTAGTTTTTCTTATAGGTCTGCGTGATGCCGAAGGAATGGGTGTATTGCGGCCGTAGGTACGGGTTTCCGAGCCAGTAGGTGTACGGGTCGCGGTAGGAGAAGAAGGGGTTGAGCGAGCCGTAGTTTGGCCGGTAAATGCGGCGGCTGTAGTTGTAGTTCAGCTCATAATCATCGCTCACCTCTTGCTTCAGGAAAAGGCTCGGAAAAAAATCCAGGTAATCACGCTCGGTTACCTGCCCCGTGGTCAGCGACTCCCCCTTGGATACGGTCTGCTCTGCCCGAAGGCCCGCCTGCAGGCTAAAGCGCTCCCCAAGTTTGCTGTTCCAGTTCACGTAAGCCGCATAGATGTCTTCGTCGTAGAGGAAGTGGTTGGTGCGCGAAAGGTCCGGCACGAGCACTGCACTGTTGTTAAAGTAGAAGCGGGAGTCCGCGTCCGAGGAAACCCGGCTGGCCTTCACGCCTAGCTCCAATTTTCGGCCCCTGGAGAGCGCTTTGGTGAAGTCTACTTTTCCCGAGTAAATATCAAAGCCCGAAGGCGTGTTGGTATAGAGGAAATCCTGCCTGTCGGCCCCCTCCCCCGTCAGGTCGTAGAAGTAGTTATAAAAGTTGGCGTCTCCCTTGTTTCGGATCTTTACCAGGTCCAGGTCCGCGCTCAGCTGCGTACCCAGCGTGTCGAACTTGCCCACGTAGTGCAGGTTGCCGGTGTAGTTCGTGAAGCGGTTCTCCCTGAAGTTATCGGCATCTATAAACTGCGTTGGCTGGCCCGGCGCATTGCCCAGGTAAGTCTCTGTCAGGAAGTCGGCATTGAACTTGTTCGTCACAAAGTAGCCCATCACCCCCACGCTGTGGCGGTCGTTTAAGGAATAGTCGGTGCCCAGGCGCACTGCTGGCGGCCCCTGTACCTCATAGTCCTCGGTCGCCTCCTGGTCAAAGTATACAGATTCTTCCGCTCCCCTGAACACCCGGTTGAACGTAGCGTCGCGGCCTCCCACACGGCGGGCCGCGTCCAGGTTCAGGAAAGAGTTCCAGTTACCCGTTTTATAGTTGACCGTGGCACCGCCTGAATACCCCACCTGCTTGCCGTTATAGATGGTTCCGGCGTACACGCTGCCGTTCACGCCCTGCTGGGTATTCTTTTTCAAGTTGATGTTAAGGATGCCGGAGGATCCCTGGGCGTCATACTTGGCGGAGGGGTTGGTGATGATCTCGATGTTGCGGATGTTCTCTGCCGGCATGCCTTCCAGCAAGGAGCGCAGGTCGCGGGCCGAGAGATAGGTAAGCTTGCCGTCCAGCATCACAGTGACCCCGCTCCTGCCGTTTAGTTGTATGTTGCCTTCCTGGTCCACAAACACACCCGGAGAGGTAGCCAGCACATCATAGGCCGTTTTACCGGCGGCCAAGGCAGTACCCTCTATACTTACCACCAAGCGGTCTGCCTCCTGCGTAATGGTGGGCCGCAGCGCCTGTACTTGCACCTCCTGCAGGGTGGTGGCCGAGGAGGTGCCCAGAGCAACCTTGCCTATGCTTACCTGCGGCCTGTCCGCCGTTACACGCACCTGCCGTATAGTTTTAGAAGAATAGCCGATAAAGCTAAAGGCAAGGTCATACGTTCCAAAACCGATATTTTCGAGCTTAAATTGCCCTTTCCCATCGGTAAGGGTACCCCCCACCGCCTGTGCAGAACCTTGCTGCAGCAAAGCCACGGTGGCATACTCCAGGGGTTTGCCGGTAAGCGAGTCGGTTAAAGTGCCGGTAATAGTGCCGTTAGCCCCAGCTTGCTGCGCACCATCCTGTGCCAGGCCCGAGAAGCTAAGCAGGCTGAGGAAAAGGCATAGGTATCCCAGCAAGAAGCGTCTTCTTTTTTTCATAGTTCAGTAGTTAAGGTGTGAAGGTGATAACTTGGTTCAGGTATAGCGTAAAGACAAAAGCTGTAAGCTACAGTTGCATGCCCACCAGAATTCCTTTAAAATTTAATCTATGTTGCCAAATCCAACAGATGCAGCCTGGCAACAACTGCTTGCTCCAAACTGGCTGCCGGCATCTTCAAAGTACCTCGTCAGGCACCGCTAAAGACGCTAAGGGTTGCTGCACCGCAAGGGTATACTTACCAGCCTGGCCGGTGCTCAATTAGGTAAACTTTGGTTTTCGGAAAGGTTACAGCTGCCGGAGCGATTTATTTTTGGCGGGACTGCAACTATAAAAGAAATATAGCCGCCGTGCCAGTTGCCTTTCTGGCAATCGGCACGGCGGCTATGATCAGTCAAACCGGAGGTTGGCGACAGGGTTGGTAGAAGCGGCTTTCAGCGCCTGGTAACTCACCGTCAGGAAGGCCACCAGCGCTGCGGTTATTCCTGCCGCAAAGAACGCCCACACCGGGATATCAATGCGGTAAGCAAAGTTCTGCAGCCACACGCTCATGGCAAACCAAGCCAGCGGGAAGGCGATAAGCGCGGCCACGATAATGAGCGCCAGGAACTCCTTGGAGAGCAGCGCCACAATGGTTGCGTTCTCTGCTCCCAGTACTTTCCGGATGCCGATTTCCTTTTTCCGGCGCTCCGCGGCATAGGCTGCCAGGCCAAATAAGCCCAGGCAGGCCACAAAAATGGCTATCCCGGTGAAGATCCAGAGCAGTGTTTTCAGCTTGTCCTCGGCCTTGTACATTTTGGCAAAGTTCTCATCCATGAACACGTACTCGATCGGGTAATCCGGCGAGAACTTGCTCCATACTTGCTTTACCTGCTCTATCGTGCCGGCCACATCTGCCGCATCCATCTTTACGGCCACTTTCCAGTAAGCGCTCGGGAAGATCTGGAGCACCGTCGGCTCCACCCGCTCGTAGAGGCTCTTGAAGTGAAAGTCTTTTACCACCCCGATGATCTTTCCTTCTTTGACAGAGTCCGCGTTTACATCGTTCCAGATGTTCCAGCGCAGCGGCTGGCCAATGGCTTTCTCCGGAGTGCCGAAGCCCAGTTCCCTTACCGCTGTCTCGTTGATCATGAACGCCTGATCGGCATCTGTCCGGAACTCTTTCGAAAAGGCCCTGCCCGCCCGCAGTTTCACGTCCAGGGTATTCACGTAATCATAGTCCACCATGAGTTGGGTCACGCTGTGGTTCGTTTGCTCCCCGTCCTTGATTGTGGTGATCCCATCGCCAGCCGTTGCGTCGCCCGGAAACCCGTAGCCTATCGACACATTTTTGATACCGGGTACTTTCTTCAGCTCGTTCTTAAACGTCTCATAGTTTTCAAACATCTGCTCCCCCCGCATCTGGAAGAACATCACCTGTTCCCTGTTAAAGCCCAAGTCTTTGTCGTGCAGGTAAGACACCTGCCGGTATACCACAAAGGCGCTGATGATCAGAAAAATGGACAACGCGAACTGTACCACGATCAACCCATGGCGCAGCCACTGTATCCGGCCTACCCTGCTATCTACCACCACGGCGCTCTTCAGGACTTTTACCGGCTGAAAACCGGATAAGACAAGGGCCGGATAAAAGCCTGCCAAAACGCCTACCACCACGGTTAAGCCGAGCAGCAACAGGAGCAGCCAGGGATTGGCAAAGATGTTAAAAGCCATTTGTTTGCCGGTGAAGGCGTTGAGCGAAGGCAGCAGCAACGAGGTAAGCGCGGCAGCAAAAATAACGCTGATGAGCGTGAGCAGCAGGGTTTCGGCAATGAACTGCACCACCAACTGGCTGCGGCTGGCGCCCACGGCTTTTCTCACGCCCACCTCTTTGGCCCGCTGCACCGATTTAGCCGTTGCCAGGTTCACAAAGTTAAAGCAGGCGATCAGCAGTATAAATACAGCCACAATGCTAAGGGCCTTCACGTAGGTGATGTTTCCTCTTATAGCCTGGTCATACTTAAAATCGGCAGAGTGTAGGTAGACGTCGTGCAGCGGCTGAAAGTGGGGCACGTAATCATACGGCCTGTTCTGATCGGGGTCGATCTGCTTGCCCACAATATCCCGAAACTGCGCCTCTACTCCCTGCACATCAGTCCCTTGACGCAACTTCACATAGGTATAAAACTGCTGCCAGCTCCACTTCTTCATGCGCTCGGCCGGAATCTCGGCAGCCTCCATCGGCTGAATAAAGTTCACGGGCAGGTGAAAGCGGTCGTTGCTGTAAAACACGCCCCGCACAATGTAGGGCTCCTTGTTCACGCTTATCTTCTCCCCCACCGGGTCTCTGTCGCCAAACACGCGCGCGGCCATCTTATCCGACAGCACAATGGAAGATGGGTCGGCCAGGGCCTTTTCAGGCGAGCCATACTTGAAGGGCAGCTGGAACACCTCAAAAAAGGTAGGATCGGTAAAGGTTCGGCCATTTTCGTACAGGTGCTTCTCCCCTACCTCCACCAGGTTGTTGGCGTCAAACTGCAGCATCAGGATACGGGCTACCTGCTCTACCTGCGGGAACTCCTGCTCCAGGGTGGTGCCGAACATGGGGGGCACCGGGGCAACCGTGGAGCCAGCCTCTCTTGCCGACATGTCGTTATAGATACGGTACACCCTATCCCCTTCTGGCAGGAACTTATCATACTGCAGTTCATCGTACACAAACAGCCCGATGAGCAGGCAGGTGGTAAGCCCCAGGGCCAGGCCGGCAATGTTGATCATGGAAAAGGCCTTGTGCCGTACAAGGTTTCGGTAGGCGGTTTTGAGGTAGTTCCTTAGCATAGTTTTACGAAATAAGAGCTTTGACTGTAACAGCAGTGTAAGCGCGGCCTGTTTGCGCCCATCTGCCACAAAGCTGGCTTGCACACGCAGTGCCAAAACAAAATACCCCTGTTTATCAGGCCATTACCGCGTATGTATACTTTTAGAGCGTGCAGTATCGCGCAGCAGGTGTGCGAATTCGCACGCTCACTCCCTGGCTACCATTGCCCTAGGGGCTCTGGTTGAGGCAGTTGTATCAATGGCATAATTATAGTTTCTTTAGGTGCTGTAAATGTAAGTGTATGCAGTTAAAAAAGGCCTCCGTACTGGTAGTAGATGATGACACTGATGTGCTGACCGCGGTGCGACTGTTGCTTCGGCCACACGTGCGCGACATCACCGTGGAGAAAAACCCGGATGCGCTTCCCGCCCTGCTCCGGCAACAACCCTTCGACCTGATCCTGCTGGACATGAATTTCAAGAGTGCCCTGAACACAGGCAACGAAGGTTTGTTTTGGCTCCGGAAAGTAAAGGAACTGAGGCCAGAGGTGGCTGTGATCATGATCACCGCTTATGGCGACATTGACCTGGCGATACGCTCTCTGAAAGAAGGCGCGGCAGATTTTGTGGTAAAGCCATGGCATAACGATAAGCTGCTCACGATTCTGGCCGATGCTGTGGGCAAGAAAAGCAAAGGTACCACTACCAGTGCGGCCGACAGCGACACCCAGGACTTCTTTGGCACAGAGCTTTTGGGAACATCGGAGGCCATGCAGGACATCTTCCTGAAGATCCGAAAAGTAGCTCCCACCGATGCCAATATCCTGATACTGGGTGAGAACGGCACCGGCAAGGAGTTGGTGGCCAAAGCGATACACCATTATTCCCTACGGGCAACGAAGCCCTATGTGAAAGTGGATGTGGGCGCCCTGACCGAATCGCTGTTCGAGAGCGAGCTGTTTGGCCACAAAAAAGGCGCCTTCACCGATGCCCGCGAAGACCGCGCCGGCAGGTTCGAGGCAGCCAACGGCGGCACGATCTTCCTGGATGAGATCGGCAACATCTCGCTGCACCAGCAGGCCAAGCTGCTCAGCGTGCTGCAGAACCGTCAGGTTATCCGCCTGGGCGCCAACGAGCCGGTGCATGTTGACGTGCGCCTGCTTTGCGCCACCAACGTGCCCCTGGCCGAGCTGGCGAATGAATCCCGCTTCCGTAAAGACCTGATCTACCGCATTAACACCGTGGAGATCACTATTCCGCCCTTGCGGAAAAGAGGCAATGACATCCTACTGCTGGCCAGACATTTTGCCGCTGTGTATGCCGATAAATACATGAAGCCAGCCCCCGAGATCAGCAAACCCGCCCTGGAAAAGCTGCTGCAGTACCACTACCCAGGCAACGTGCGGGAACTGCAATATGCCATAGAGCGCGCCGTCATCATGGCGGATAGCCCCGTGCTGCAAGCCGACGACATCCTCTTCTCTCCCATTGAAGCGGCGCCCATGGAGGAAAAGCTGACAGAGGAAAGCAACCTGGAGGAGTTGGAGCGGACCACCATCAACCGGGTGCTGCAAAAGCATGGCGGCAACCTGACCAGGGCCTCCAAAGAACTGGGTATTACCCGCACCGCCCTGTACAGAAGATTAGGCAAGTATGGGCTATAAAAATTTTGAATGGGATGTGCTGCTGCGGGTGCTTTTTCTTCTCCTCACCCTGAGCACACCGGCAATCGCCATCCTAAACGGCTGGTCGGAGGCACTTGTGTTTATACTTCCGGTTATAGCCTACCAGGTGGCCGACCTGATCCGGTTTGTAAGGAAGTCTCAGGATGAGCTGAATCAGTTTATCGAGTCGGTCCATTACCGCGATTTCTCCCGGTATTACAATGAGGAGTACCCCAGCGCCCGGCTGCAACTGCTGCACAAGGGTTTTAACGAGATCAACTCCACCCTTAAAAGTATAAACAAGGAAAAGGAAAGCCAGCACCTGCACCTGCAGAAGATCATGGAGCTGGTCGAGACCGGCATCCTCTCCTACGACACCGAAAGCGGTGAGGTGGTGCTGATGAACGACTCGCTGAAGAAGCTGCTGCACCTGCCTTTCATGAAGACGATCCACCACCTGGAGAAGCGGGACCAGGAGCTATACCAGGCGGTGCAGGAGCTGCAGCCCGGGCGCTCCAAAATCGCCACGGCCTATACTTCCAATTTCGAGAAAAGCACTCTGAAAGTACTGCTCTCGGCCACAGCATTCCGGAGCGAGGGGCACACCTTTAAACTGGTGGCCTTTCAGAACGTGAGCGAGGCCCTGGATGAGACGGAGTCCCGGGCTTGGCAGAAGCTGCTGAACGTGATGACGCACGAGATCATGAACTCGGTGGCGCCTATCGCCTCCCTGGCCGATACGCTGAAGACCCGCCTGCACGAAACCGCCACCACCGGCCCATCGCCGCACGACCTGGAGGACTTTGAGCTGAGCGTGAGCACCATAAAGAACCGGAGTGTCGGCCTGCTGCGCTTTGCCGAAGTATACCGCAACCTGAACCGCATCACGAAGCTGAACCTGGCGGAAGTGGCCGTAAAAGAGGTGTTCGCCAACCTAAAGCACCTGATGCAGCCGACCATGGCCCAGAAAAACATTGCACTGGATATATCCTTAGAGGACCCTTCCCTGCGCCTGCAGGCCGATAAAAACCTGCTCGACCAGGTGCTCATCAACCTGCTGGTGAATGCCATGGAGGCGGTAAAAGTACAGCCGGAGCCGGCCATTGTGTTGTCAGCTTACACATCGGGTGAGAGTACGTTCATCAAGGTGGCAGACAATGGCATTGGGATGTCGCGGGAGGTGCAGGAGAAGATCTTTATACCTTTTTTCAGCACCCGCAAGAACGGCACCGGCATCGGCCTGAGCCTGTGCAAGCAGATCGTCATGCTCCACAACGGTTCCATCCAGGTGCAGTCGGCGGAGGGAGAGGGAACGGCCTTTGTCCTTCGCTTTCGCAATTTTTCAGCGTCCAACCTTCCTGACAGGACTCTCTAAAACACCTGGTACACGACAAGTAAGAAGGGCAAAAACAGGGTGCCGGCCGTATCCCACGCGGTCAATATGCCGTTCATGCCTCAGGTAAAAAGATTAATGCCTATATTGGTCTTCTAAAATTCTGAAACATGTTTAAAAGCTTACTAGCTGCTGCTTTACTCACCACAGGTCTCTGGACCGCGCTACCTACGGACCAGCCTGCTGACACAAAAAAAGCCGATGTGCTGAAGGAAAGTATGCTTCGGGGCGAAAAGGTTTACGCCGCTAATTGCCAGAGCTGCCATATGCCGGAGGGAGAAGGTATCCCCGGCACATTTCCGCCACTCGCAAAATCTGACTACCTGCTGAAAGATCAGAAAAGAGCCGTAGGCACGATCCTCCATGGCGTTAGCGGCGAGATAACGGTAAACGGGGCGCAATACAACATGGATATGCCAGCGATGGACTACCTGACAGACCAGGAAGTAGCTGACGTGCTGAACTATATCCAGAACAGCTGGGGCAACAAAGCCAAAGCCGTTACGCCTGCCCAAGTAAAGGCGGAGCGAAAGAAGTAACTCAGGTACGCGAAACTTCTCCGCCGAATCAGAGGCTATACTTAGGCTTGTGGTCTTGGTGCGAATGGAGCAGGAGGATAACCTTTTCCTTCTTCAGCCTCCGGTCCTGCGCTTTGCGCTCAGGCGAGGCGTAGCGGATGTACACCTTCACCCTAACAACCGATTACACCGGCATGCAGCACTGGGAGTTACTGTTTTTCTTTTTTGTTATTGCCTTTGTGTATGCTTCGGTGGGCTTCGGCGGGGGCTCCAGTTACCTGGCGGTGCTGGCACTTTACCCGCTGGCTTTTCAGGAGATTCGGTTGATCGCCCTGCTGTGTAACATCGTGGTCGTGACAGGGGGTACGATCCTGTTCGTCCGGAACGGGCAGGTGATCTGGAAGAAAATCGTTCCGCTTATCCTGGTCAGTGTGCCCATGGCTTATCTGGGCGCCAGCCTGAGGCTTGAGCAGGATACTTTCTACGTGCTCCTCGGCGTTAGCCTGCTGGGAGCGGCTGTGCTGCTGTGGGCGCAAAAGCGATCTGCAGCACTGAAGAAGGAAAGCATCGTTTACCAGCCTAACTACACCCGCGACGGATTGTTGGGCGGCAGCTTGGGCCTACTCTCGGGCATGGTAGGCATAGGCGGGGGCATTTTTCTTTCTCCCCTGCTCAACCTCATGAAGTGGGACAATGCGAAGCGGATCGCTGCTACGGCCAGCCTCTTCATACTCGTAAACTCCGTGGCAGGTATAGCAGGGCAGTTGGCGCAGCTTCCTTCCTCTGTTAACTTTACCCGTATACTACTGCTGGCTGTGGCCGTGCTGGCCGGTGGGCAATTGGGCTCCCGCATCGCGATCGCCCGGTTCAACCCCATGGTCATCCGTCGGATAACGGCAGTTCTTATTTTTGTAGCAGGGCTGGAGGTACTTTATAAGCACCTTCCCTGGTTCAATTAATATAGCTTATGAAAGTAAATGTTCTGGCATTCGGTATTGCCAAAGAGATCGTGGGCGGCTCTTCCGTAGCGGTGGAGCTGCCTGGTGAGGCCACCGTGGCCAACCTGCGCGCGGAGCTGGAGGAGCAGTACCCGCGCTTAAAGCAATTGGCATCCTACATGGTCGCAGTGAATGACACCTACACAACGCCCGGCGATACAGTGCAACAGCACGATGAAATAGCCCTTATCCCTCCCGTAAGCGGAGGCTAAGTATAAAATGCATGATAGATATACAGCTTTCAGAAGCTCCGCTGAATATACCGGCCTGCATCGATTGGGTGATGTCGCCGCAATGCGGTGGCATTGACGTGTTTATCGGGACAGTGCGCAACGCCACCAAGGGCAAAACGGTGCTGCGGCTGGAGTTTGAAGCCTACCAAAGTATGGCCCTGAAGGAAATGCGGAAAATTGCGGAGCAGGCACTGGCGCAGTGGCCTGTGCAGAAAGTACTCGTGCACCACCGGACCGGGGTGCTGGAGGTTGGCGAAGTACCGGTGGTGATAGCCGTTGCTGCCGCGCATCGCGCCGCTGCTTTTGATGCCTGCCGCTACATCATCGATACGCTGAAGCAGACAGTGCCGATCTGGAAAAAAGAGATTTTTGAAGACGGGGAAGTATGGGTGGCGGCGCACCCTTAGCTATGGCTGCTCCTTCCAGGCTTTCAGCCCTCCTTCCAGGGAGTACACCTGCAGGTGCGGGTACTGCTTCCGGATACGCTTCACCGCCTCTCCGCTCCGCTTGCCAGAGGCGCAGTAAACCACAAGCGCCCTATCAGCCTGCTGTAGTAAGTCCTCCAGCCCTATTTGGTCGAGCGGCACGTGCTTTCCGCCTATGTGGAAGACGGCGCGCTCCTCGGCACTTCTGACGTCTATCAACTCATAGCTGCCCTCCGCCATCCCTTGCTTTAGTTCAGGCACCTTTATTTCCGGCACTTCCTCTGCCACCGGCAACTTCTCCACCCTTACTTTCGAGACCTTACCTATTTTGATGATCCGGCTTTGCATGGAGAGCGCATCCAGCAGCAGCAGCTTTCCGGCCAGTACCTCCCCCGTCTGTGTGATCAGCTTGAGTACCTCGTTCGCCTGCATGCAGCCGATCATGCCGGCCAGCGTCGGGATCACGCCCCCTTCGGCGCAGTTGGGTACCTGCGAGGCGTCCACTTCGGGGAACACGTCCCGGTAATGGGGGCTCCGGCTACCGTCCCCGTTCAGCACATTCCATACGGCCACCTGCCCCTCGTACTGGTAAATGGCGCCATACACCAGCGGTTTTCCGGCCAGCACGCAGGCATCATTCAGCAGGTACTTAGTGTCGAAATTGTCGCTGCCATCCAACACCATATCGTAGTTCTGCAGCAGGTCCAACACATTGGCATCGGTTACCTTTACCTCATGCACCACCAGCCGTACACCTGGGTTCTGCTGCTGCAGCTTGCCGCAAGCCACCGCGGCTTTCTTCTGCCCTACCTCCTCCGGCGTAAACAGCACTTGCCGGTGCAAGTTGCCTATAGACACAGTATCAAAATCAGCGATGCCTAACGTGCCGACACCCGCCGCCGCCAGGTATTGGGCGGCAGGGCAGCCCAGGCCGCCGGCACCAACTATGAGCACACGCGCCTTTTGCAGTTTTTCCTGGCCGACTTCCCCGAAGCCCGGCAAGGTAATTTGGCAAGTGTAACGCAAGTTCTCTGGCTGTTGCATCAGGTGGTGGTTCTCTGGTATAAGATTTTCTTTACTTTCTCCGATTCCTCCGGCGTGTTCACGTTCAGGAGCGCCTCGGCTCGTGGCGGCGCCAGCAGGTGAGTATCGCTGTTGCGCAGCACTTTGCGCGGGCAAGTGTACCCCTGCGCCAGAAATGACAGCAGCACAGGATAGCTTTTCGGCTCCCAGATCGTGATTAGCGGCTCTGGGAACCCATCGTGCGGACTCGCAAAGGTGGTTGCCAGGCAGGCGCTGTTCCGGTTTTCCTTCAGGTGCCGGAGTGTGGCAAGATCAAGCAGAGGCAGGTCGCAGGCAAGTACCAGCCAGGCAGCGTCCGGCTGCTCCCGAAAGGCAGATAAAATAGCACCGTAAGGCCCTAAGCCGGTGAAGGTATCAGGCAAGGCGCTATAGGTGCTGTCCAGCGCTGCCTGCTGCTCCGGCCGGCAGGAGATAAACACCTCCTGGCACAGCGTTTTCAGCAGATCGGCAGCATGGTACCGCTGCTCCTTCCCGTGCCAGTTCATCGCGCCCTTGTCCTGTCCCATGCGCAGGCTCTGCCCACCTGCCAGCACCAGGCCGTTCAGCTTCGGCGTTGCCTGCTGCAGCTGCTCTCTGAAAAAAGCGATGATCTTTTCTGTTTCGCCCAAACGATAAACAGGAATCGTGCGCCAGTCTGGGATGGCCTCCTGCACAAAGTCAAACACCTCCTCCGCATCGTTGGTCAGCAGGAACAGCGACACCTGCGTGAGCTGCGGCAGCCTCTTCTGCAGCGAGGCTTTTTTAGCAGGATCGATCACCACCACCTGCGCCTTTGCCTGCTCGTGGTTGCCGTTTACCAGTACCAGGTCCATATCTGACAGCAGCTCCCGGAACTGAAACGGGTTCAGCTCCTTGTTAAGCTCCAGCTGATGGTAGTGTATCTGATCGGTATACTCCACCACGGCACCTGCCGCCAAGCGGCCCGGCAACGGTTCTTCGGCGTCTGCCTGTGCATGAGAGGCATCTATGTAGGCACATCTATACTTGGCAGACAGGGCTTTTACCACTGCATCCGCCAAGGCTTTGATGGCGCCGCAGGGTGTGCCCACTATCGCCCACTCGTTGCGCCCGAAATTGCCATAGGCGGGCCTGGCAATCAGGCTGTGTTTTTTATGCTCTTTTAAAGTCACGCTTTCCTCCTGTCTTTTCGATCAGCCTGGTTTCCTTTATCACAATATCATGGCTCAGCGCCTTGCACATATCGTACACCGTCAGGGCGGCAACGGAGGCGCCTACGAGTGCCTCCATTTCTATCCCTGTTTTGGCCGTGATGCTGGCTGTGCATTCGATCACCACCTCCTGCTGCTCATTAAGCTGTATAGTAATGTTACAGTTGTCCATCCCGATCGGGTGGCAAAGCGGAATCAACTCTCCGGTTTTCTTGGCCGCCATGATGCCCGCTATGATGGCTGTCTGAAACACTGATCCTTTTTTGGTCTGAATGTCGTCTGCAGCAAATTTCTCCAGCACCGCCGGCGGCAAGGCCACAATGCTCCTCGCTGTGGCGGTGCGGTGGGTAGCCTGCTTCCCGCTAACGTCCACCATGGTGGCCTGTCCTTTGTCATTCAGGTGTGAAAAATCGCTCATGTGTTCTACTTCTTGCTGTGTCTTACTTCAAATGTAAGGCTAAATGGGCGCAACTCAAATTCCTCCCCGGCCTGCCGGTTTTACCTTTTATACTTGTCAAATCAGGGAGAAGCTTTTGTAACCCGCTCATGCAAACCCACTTTTGCTTATCTTTCAGATGCCGGAAAACCTCTAGTAAACGGCACACTTTGCAGGTGGGTATAACACTTACGCAACATCATGAAAAACATTGCGATTGTAGGTTCAGGAATCTGTGGTTTAGCGACGGCTTATACGTTGGTGGAAAGAGGGCATCATGTGACAGTATACGCCAAGAATTTCCCGCCCGAAACAACTTCTAACAGAGCCGCGGCGTTCTGGTTTCCTTACCACATCGAAAACGACCTGCGGTGCATCCGCTGGAGCCAGGCGAGCTACCAGCGGTACGTTGCCCTGATGGATGACACGGCTACAGGTATAAGCATGCGGCAGCTGCACAAAGTCTCGAAAAGCACCGATGCCCCCGCTAACTATTGGAAAGACTTTATTCCGGCAAACTCGTGCAGCACCCTGAAGGTAACAGCCTTTCCGGCAGATTTTCAGGAAGGGTATGCCCTGCAGGTGCCCCTGGTGGAGACGCAACGCTTCCTCCCCTGGCTACTGGACGATCTGAGTCGTAAGGGTGTGCAATTCATCAGGCGTGAGGTAAAAGCCCTGGGTGAGCTTACAGCTTCCCATGAATGGGTGATCAACTGCACCGGCCTGGGTTCCAGAGTACTGTGCCACGATCAGGAGATTTACCCCATTAGAGGGCAGGTCGTGCTGCTGCCTCCCCAGCAAGGCATGCCGATTTTTTTGTACGAGGAGCAGCCGTTTTACATCGTTCCCAGGCAGGATGCCACCGTGGTCGGCGGCACTTTTGAGGAAAATGTATGGGACACCACACCAGAGCCGGCCACGCTCCAGCGCCTCTACCAGCAAGCAGTAAGGCTATTTCCGGAGCTGTCTGAGCAGCCTATGGTTGGAAGCTGGGCTGGCCTGAGGCCCTTTCGAAAAATAATCCGGTTAGAGCAGGAGCCGGGGCAGAACATCATCCACAACTACGGGCATGGGGGCAGTGGCTTTACTTTAGCCTGGGGATGTGCCGAAGACATCGCGCACTTGATCGGCGGCTAACCCTGCGGCTTAATTAAACGGCCACACGCGGTATACTTCGCCAGCCTTAAAGGTGCTTCTTTCCAACGGGAGCTCCAGGAAGGCATCTGCCTCCACCAGGTTGGCAAAGTCGCCGGAGCCGTTGCCCTGCAGCGGCGTAGCCAGCAGCTGTCCGCTCTCGCTTATACTTAGTTTTACCTGCAGGAAGTACTGTAGCTGTGGCTGAAAGATAATATCTGCATGCAAAGCTGCATAAAGGGCAGGCTGCGGATTTACCCCCAGGCTGGCCCTAAGCCAAGGGAGGAAGTAGCGGTGCAGGCACATAAAGGTGGAGGCCGGGTTGCCCGGTAAAGCAAAGACAACGGCTCCCTGTGGATGAACTCCAAACCAGAATGGTTTTCCGGGACGCTGCTGCACCTTGTGAAAAAGCTTCTCCACAGCCAGCTCCTCCAGCACCTGCGGCACAAAATCATACTTGCCCATGGAGATGCCTCCGCTAAGTATGATCACATCGTAAACGTGCAGGCAGCGCATGAGCTGCTCCTTTGTCTGCGCCACTTCATCCGGCAGGTGCAACAGGTCGGCCTGTAAATCATACTGCTGCAACGCCGCTTTTACCATGTAGCTGTTCGAGCGCCTGATCTGGTACGGCAGCGGGGTCTCCTCCACCCCCACCAGTTCATTGCCGGTTGAGATGACCACCGTGCGGGGCAGCTTTCTCACTTCCAGTTCGGTAGCCCCTACCGCTGCCGCCATGCCCACCAAGGTAGCTGTCACCACCTGGTTTGCGGCGGCTACCACATCCCCCTCCTTTCGGTCTTTGCCTTGTGGGTGGATGTTTTGCCCTGGCTGCACAGCATCTAATTTCACGGTCGCCAAGCCTTCCTGTAAGTCCAGGTCTTCGTAGCGGATAATGGTGTCGGTGGAGGCAGGCAAAGCCGCCCCGGTCATGATCTCTACGCATTCACCTGCAGCCATTGTCTCCACGGCAGGCTCCCCGGCCGCCTGGGTTCCCCTGATCTGGAAGGTGCGGGTACCGGCGGCGAAGTCAGCATACCTGATCGCGATACCGTCCATGGCGACGCGGTTAAAGGGCGGCAAGTCTCTGTCTGTCCGTAGGTCTGTGGCCAGAACCCTTCCCAGCGCCTCCTCAAACGGCACCCGCGCAGCACCAAAGTCTCTTACCTGTACCTGTACAATCGCTTCGGCTTCCTCAACCCGGATCATGCTGTGGTTATTTTGATGGTTAGCCCCCTATCGTGGCCATAGAGGCGTGGAGGGTGTATAAGGTACTGTTCTTTTCTGCCTCCCAGCCGTCTTTCTCCTTCCGGCTGATGGCTCCCAGAAGCGCTTCCTGCAAACCCTGCTCCGGCACACTGGCCCGCAGAAGGTCCTTTACATTCAGCATGCTGTTGCCGTAAAGGCAGGTCTTCAGATCGCCCTGCGGCGTGAGCCTGATGCGGTTGCAGGTGCCGCAGAATGAGCGTGTATAGGCGGCAATGATGCCCACACTGCCTTTGTGGCCGGGAATTCGGTAGTTGTAGGACGTGGAATGCGGCGGGTCCACCACCTTCTGAATGTTTGAATACTTTGCTTTGATGGCCTCCAGGATGCGCCAGTGGTCCCAGTTCAAGCTAGCAGAATGGCCTCCTGCCCCGTTAAAAGGCATCTCCTCAATAAAGCGCACGCTAACAGGTGCCTCCTTAGTGAGCGCCACCAGCGGTAGGATATCGGCTGTGTTCTTCCCCTCCATCACCACGGCATTGATTTTTACCTCAATTCCGTGCTTCAGCAAAGCATCCAAGGTTTCCAGCACACTCGGGAGCACGTTACGCCGGGTGATGGCCAGAAAGCGGTCAGGATCGAGGGTGTCCAGGCTGAGGTTAACGGCAGCTACGCCGATCTTTTTAAGTTCGGGCACAAAAGGTGCCGTAAGCACCCCGTTAGTGGTTAGGGTTAGCTGCTGCAGCCCCTGCAGTTGTGAGAGCCTGGTGAGAAAGGGCATGAAGTCTTTGCGCACAAAGGGCTCTCCGCCGGTGATACGGATTTTCTCTATCCCCATCTTTAGGAGCACCGAGCTGATGTGCAGCATCTCCTCGTAGGTCATCACCTCGCTTCGGGAGAGCCAGTCGAGCCCCTCTTCGGGCATACAGTAAAAGCAGCGCAGGTTGCACCTGTCGGTTACCGCCAGTCGCAAATAATTGATTCTCCTTCCGTGTCTGTCTACCAACATGCGCCTCTGTTTCATACTGCAGGTAGCTTATACTATACCTGCTTTATATCTGATGGGGCGGGCACTCTTGCCCGCCCCATCAGATTACCCTATTACGTTCTTCAGCTCCGCCTGTTCCATAAAAGGCTGGTTGCGCAGGCGCTTGCCCGTAGCCTTGAAGATAGCATTTGCTACGGCCCCACCCGTTGGCGGCAGCGCCGGCTCGCCCAAGCCGGTCGGGTCAATGCCGTTGTTCACAAAGTGCACGTCGATTTCCGGCACCTCTTTCAGGCGGATCAGGCGGTAGTTGTTAAAGTTCTTTTGCTCGGCTGCGCCATCTTTAAAGGAGAGCTTGCTGTACATGGCGTGGCCCAGGCCATCCACAATGCCGCCGCGCACCTGCTGGTAAGCGCCGCTTAGGTTCACCACTATGCCACAGTCGGCGGCAGCGTATATTTTTTCCACTACCGGTACCGAGCTTTTGACTTTCACCTCTGCCACCTGGGCCACATAAGAGCGGTGGGAGAAGTATACGCTGAAGCCTTGGTGCACGCCTTTCTTCTTGCCCCAGTTTGATTTTTCGGCCGCCAGCTCGATCACCCCCCGCATACGGTCGATGTCATACTTGATCTCCCCTACAGGGGCTTTCTTGGCTTTCTCCAGCAGCTCCAGGCGGAACTGCACCGGGTCTTTCTTCGCCGCCTGCGCCACCTCGTCCAGAAAGGCCTGCTCCGCGAAGGCCAGGAAATTGGTGATTGGCGCACGCCAAGGCCCCGTCGTGATGGGGGATTTATGCTCTACCGAGTCGATCAACAGGTTTTCTACCGCGCCGGATGGGAAGTTGTCTTCTCTGGTCGGGTTACCGGAGTTGATGCCCACGCCACGCAGCTTATAGCCGATCATATTGCCTTTGGCATCCAGGGCCGCCTCAAAACGGTAACGCACGGCCGGGCGGTACGTGCCGCCGGTCATGTCGTCTTCGCGGCTCCAGATCACTTTTACCGGTGCCTTAACGATGTTCGACAGCTCTGCCGCCTCCAACGCATAATCGTTGCTCAGCCGGCGTCCGAAGCCTCCACCCAGGCGCGTGAGCTCCAGCGTGATCTTTTCGGGGGCAATATCCAGCAGCTTCGCTACCTGGTCGCGGGCCCTTTCCGGTGTCTGAGTAGGTCCCGCCAGTTCCACGCCATCCGGGCGCACATGCGCAAAGAAGTTCATCGGCTCCATTGGGCTGTGCGACAGGAACGGGCACTGGTATTCGCTTTTAATGACTTTCGCAGCCTTCTTAAAAGCGGCCTCCACATCCCCATCCTTGCGGCGCACGTTGGCCTCCGGGCTATCCAGCAACTCCTTGAACAGGCGGTCATGGTCGGCAGTGCTTTCCAGTGCGCCGTCCTTTTCATAGGCTATCTTCAGTGCCTTGCGGGCTTTCATCACCTGCCAGGTTGATTTGCCCACCACGGCTACATTGTTCTTGAACGTAACCACATCCACGATACCCGGCATGGCCTTGGCAGCGGCCGCGTCCACCGACTTCAGCTTCATGCCGAACGCCTCCGGCCGCTGAATCATGGCAAACAGCATCCCTTCTTTGTAAAGGTCCAGGCCGTACAGCGGCTTACCGGTGATCATCTCGTGGTTATCCACGTTACGCACGGCGGTTCCAATCAGCCTGAAGTCTTTGGTCTCCTTCAGCTTCACCTCCGTTGGCACAGGCAGTTTGGAGGCCTCGGTAGCCAACTCGCCGTAGCTCAGCTTGCGGCCGCTAGCCATATGCACCACCATGCCGTTTTCCGTCGTGAGGGAGCTTTCTGCTACATTCCAACGCTTGGCTGCAGCCTCCAGCAGCATTTGGCGGGCCGTGGCACCTGCCTTGCGCAGGCGTTCCCAGGAGTGCGGCACGGCACCACTGCCGCCGGTCACCTGGCGTTCAAACTTAGTGGTATCCAGTGGCGCCTGCACCACTTTCACCTTGGTCCAGTCGGCATCCAGCTCCTCTGCCACGATCATCGGGAAAGAGGTTTTGATGTTCTGCCCCAGCTCCGGGTTAGGCGAAAGAATGGTGATGATATTTTCCGGCGATATGGAGAGGTAGCTGTTGAAATCGATGGCTGCCGCCGAAAGGTTCGACGCATCGATCAGGCCCAGCGCCGACGCGACGGAGCTGGTGGAGTTAAAGCCCAGCACAAGGCCACCGCCCGCCACCGCGAACAGCTTCATAAAACTGCGTCTGCTTTCCTGTGTCTTGTTCGGCATGGCTTATTTGAGTTTAGTGGCGGCTAATGCAACTGCTTCGCGGATGCGGTGGTAGGTACCGCAACGGCAAATATTCCCGTTCATGGCATTGTCGATGTCCTCGGCGCTTGGCTTGGGGTTCTTGTTCAGCAGCGCCGTGGCCGTCATGATCTGGCCGGCCTGGCAGTAGCCGCACTGTGCCACATCCACTTCGTCCCAGGCCAGCTGCACCGGATGGTCGCCTGCCTCCGACAGGCCTTCTATGGTGGTGACCCTGGCATTGGCGGCGGCTGAAACAGGGTATACACAAGAGCGCATGGCGTTGCCGTTCACGTGCACGGTACAGGCGCCGCACTGCGCAATGCCGCAGCCATACTTGGTGCCTACCAGTCCCAGGTTGTCGCGCAGCACCCACAGCAGCGGGGTATCCGGCTCTACATCGACCTCATAGCTTCGGCCGTTGATTTGCAGCTTGTATGTTGCCATCTTTCTCCTTAAATAAGTTTACACTCCAAGTTAAGAAATAATCCCGTTCCTAGAACAAGTATAAGTATAGGTGATCCTTAATTTAACCGGTAAGGCCAGCCCGAAGCAAGGCCGCGTAATCTGCCGCTGTGTCAATATCGATCGCCCCTGCCGGGAAGGGGTAGGCAATTACGGCTTCCTTATGTTTGAGAATGACTTTTTTGGCTCCCTCCTGCCCCCGCAGCGCCAGCAGCTCCGGGAAGTATGCTTTATCGAACAATACAGGGGTGCCCAGCGTGTTTTGGTAGGCGCTGGCTACAATGTCGCCGCGCTTCCCCTGCTTTGCCTGCAGCAGCCCCTTTAGGACGGCAGCAGTGGCATAAGGCTGATCGCATACCATAAAGACAGCCCCTGAGGTTTCTGGGTGCAGGCGGAGCAACTCCTCCAGCCCGCAACGGATGGAGGCACTCATCCCCTCCTGCCACTCCGGATTCCGGACAACCGTAACTTCGGCCTCCCTTAGCTCCGGCAAAAACTTTGCGGCATTTGCCCCCAGCACCACCACAAGGGGAGCGAAACCAGCCTCCAGCCCCGCCTGTACGGCCCGCTGCAGCAGGCTTTGGCCCTGGAACTGCAGCTGCTGCTTGGGCTCCCCCAGCCGGGAGGAAGCGCCCGCCGCAAGTATAACAAGGCCCGCCGTCATAGGGAACAGCCCGAAACACGCACCTGATGCCCGATTTCCGCGCTTTCTTCCGCACGTGCATGTATGGTCCCGCTCTTCTCGCGCAGCGATGTGCCTGGCTTGCCCATCAGCACCGCCTTGATCTCCGCAACTATGGAAAGAGCGATCTCTTCGGATGTTTCTGCGCCGATGTCCAGCCCGGTAGGCCCATACACCCGCTGCAGCATCTCATCGGTGATGGCCATGCCTTCCGAGCGCAGCTCGCCCAGCATGCGCTCCAGCTTTTTCTTAGGCCCAAGCGAGCCAATGTAAGGTAGCGGCAAAGGCAACAGCTGCCGCAGCATGGCCAGATCGTAATTATAGTTGTGCGTCATGAGCACGAACACCGTGCGGGAGTCGGGTGTCAGCTGGGCCAAGGCCTGCTCCGGCTTTGCCACAAGCACCTGCTGCGCGGCAGGAAAGCGTGCCGCCGTAGCATAGTTGCCACGTCCGTCCACCACCGTCACCTGCCAGCCCAGCAGTGCGGCCATCTGTGTCAGCGGAAGGGCATCGTTTCCGGCGCCTGCTATCACCAGCGATACGGCAGGATGCAACAACTCCACAAAGCCTGTTAACTCACCTTCCGTTGAAGTATAAGTACGGGTATTGGAAGTGCCAGATCGGAGCACCTGCTGCGCATCCGCCAGGATGGCATCCTGTACCGCGGCATACGGACAAGCACCCAGGCTGGCCCCATTTTCTGGCAGGAAAAAGCAGGTACCCGGCTGCTGCGCTTTTCTATTCTCAAGCGAAAAAAGGGTCACGACCACCCCCGCTTGGCGGCTGCTCAAAAAAGACTGGAAAAAAGTGATCGGGTTTGCGGAGTCATCCGGGTTAATAGGCTCAATGAGTATCTGAATAATGCCGTTGCAGCCCAGGCCAACCCCCAGTTGCGTATCGTCTTCGTCAGTGGTGTCATAGGTGATGAGCATGGCCTTCTGCTCCAGCATCACCAGGCGCGCCTTGCGCAGGGCGTCACCTTCCAGGCAGCCGCCGCTGATAGCACCGGTCAGCTGCCCATCCGCCGTCACCAGCATGCGTGCGCCCGGCCTCCGGTAAGAAGACCCCTGCACCTGCACCACTGTCGCCAGCGCCGCCTGCTGCCCTTTTTGTTGCGCCAGTTCGTAAGCCTGCACAATATCCCGCAGTTCTTTCATGAGAGTTTACTTAAAGCGTTTTAGCTTTTGATGGGTACAAGTTACAAAAACAGAACCCCAGATGAAATCCTCCACTTCATCCGGGGTTATTCACCTGTTCCTTTTATTCTAGTTACAGCAGCTTATCCAGGGTAATCGGCAGCTCCCGTACCCGCTTGCCGGTAGCATGGTAAATGGCATTAACAATGGCGGGTGCCACGCTCACAATGCCTATCTCCCCTAAACCTTTCGCGCCGATCGGGTTGACGATGTCATCTTTCTCCTCCACAAAGATCACCTCCATCTCATGCACATCCGCATTTACGGGCACGTGGTACTTATCCAGATCGTGGTTCATGAAGCGGCCCAGGTTATTATCCATCACCGTGTGCTCCTCCAGAGCTGCGCCGATGCCCCAAACCATGCCGCCCAGAATCTGGCTTCTGGCTGTTTTCGGGTTGATGATCCGGCCGCCGGCAATGGCGCTCACCACGCGGGTTACTTTTACCGTTCCCAGGTCCTCATCCACCTTCACCTCCACAAACGTGGCAGAATGGGCATAAGGGGCATAGTCCTGCTGCTTCTTATCGGGCTTGTTTGTCACCTCCTCCTCTATCGCTTCGCCCTGGTTTTGTTCCAAGGCTGCGGCTATGGTTATACTTTTGGAGGCGTCGCTTTTCAGGCTGATCTTCCCATCAGAGAAAACCACATCCTCTAAGGTAGCACCCATGAGCGGCGAGCCCGAAACCTGCTGCGCCAGCTCCAGCAGTTTCTGGCGTACCTTGTCGCAGACAGCCTTAACGGCAGAACCAATGGAGGAAACCGTCCAGGAGCCACCTTCCAGTGGCGACTTTGGCAGGGAGGAGTCCCCGAGCAGGAACGTAACGTCCTCCAACGGCAGCCCCACCGTTTCGGCCGCGATCTGGGTCATCACGGTATAAGTACCCGTGCCGATATCGGCCGTGGCCGAACTCACCGTCAACTTGCCGTCAGGGCTTAGCACCGCCTTGGCAGATGCCTCCTTTTGCGTGGCCTCCCAGGCCCCCTGCGCCATTCCCCAGCCTATCAGGTTGTAGCCTTCCTTCATCGAACGTGGCTCGGGGTTGCGTTTGCTCCAGCCAAACTTCTCAGCACCTTGCCGGTAGCATTCTTTCAGCTCTTTGCTCGAAAAAGGCTTGTCCTGGATCTGGTCCTTCTCTGAGTAGTTCTTCCGCCTGAACTCCAGGGGATCCATACCTGCCTTATACGCCAGCTCGTCCATGGTGCACTCCAAGGCATAGATTCCCGTGGTGCCTCCGGGCGCGCGCATGTCGAGCGGCGTGTACACGTCCAGGCTCACCAGTTTGTGGCTCAGCCTGGCATGCTCGCTGTTATAGAGCACGCCCGACCAGATGATGACGTCCTCGGTGTAGTCTTCGAACTTTGAAGTCTCCGCAAAAACATCCTGCTTTATGGCCTCAACCTTTCCGTCTGCCGTGGCCCCTACGGCAAAGCGTTGCAGGGTTTTAGGACGGTGGCCGAAGGAGAACATCTGTTGCCGCGTCAGCACCACCCGCACCGACCGCTGCAGCTCCCGCGCCGCCAGTACTGCCAGAAACAGCTGGTACTGCGGCCGCAGGCCCGAGCCGAAGGCGCCGCCCACAAACGGAGAGATCACCCGTACCTCCTCCTTCGACATGCCGAAGGCGTTGGCGATGTACTTTTGGCTGTTCTGCACCCCCTGGATTTTGTCGTACACCGTAATGCTCCCCCCCGCTTCCCAAACGGCTGTGGAGGCGTGCATCTCCATGGGGTTGTGGTGCTCACTGGGGTGAGTGTACTCCGTCTCCACTTTCAGGGCGGCCTTCTCGAGCGCCTCCTCCGGCTTGCCCCACGGCTTTGGCGGTTCTGTGGATTTATACTCCTTCGGTTCGTAGGCCTGCTCCTGGTTCGCCTCAAAATCAGTTTCAAAATCAGCCGGCTCATACGTCACCTCCACCAGCATGGCGGCGTAGCGGGCCAGCTCAAAGGTTTCGGCTACCACCAGTGCGATAGGCTGCATGCTGAACTGCACCTCGCCCTTGTACAGCGGGCGGAACGGGGAACCCGGGGGTGAGTCCTGGTCCTGGTAGTTCTTGTCTCCCCATACATAGCCGGGCCTGTTCTCGTGGGTAAAAACCTGCAGCACCCCCTCCAGCGCCAATGCACGGCTGGTGTCAATGCTTTTGATCTTGCCCCTGGCGATGGCGCTGCTCACCACAAAACCGTAGGCCAGGTTCGGTGCCTGGAACTCGGCAGCATACTTTGCCTCGCCTGTTACCTTTTTGCGGCCGTCCACGCGGTTGGTCGCTTTTCCTATCTGTTCAGTTTTCATGCTGCTGCCTCCATTTTATAAGCCTGCTCCAGCGCCCGCACAATGGCACGCTTGGCCAGCTCTATTTTGAAATCATTGTCGCCGTACCCTTTGGCACCCTCCAGGTAGGCCTCTGCCACTTTCTGAAAGTTTTCCCGGTTGGGCTGCTGCCCCTGCAGCAGGGCTTCGGCTTCCGGCTTACGCCAAGGCTTGTGCGCCACGCCACCCAAGGCAATGCGCGCCTCTTTGATCGTGCCGCCGTCCAGCTCCAGTGCCGCCGCCACTGATACCAAGGCAAAGGCATAGGAGGCGCGGTCGCGGAGCTTCAGGTACGTATAATGGTTGGCAAAGCCATTGGCAGGCAGGTCGATGGAGGTGATAATTTCATCCTCCTTTAGGTTGGTGTCGATGTGCGGGGTATCGCCCGGCAGCCGGTGGAAATCTGCAAAAGGTATCGTGCGGTCGCCGTCCTTGCCTGTTACGTTCACCTTCGCATCCAGCGCCGCCAGGGCCACGCACATGTCCGATGGGTGGGTGGCGATACAATACTCGCTGGTTCCCAGTATGGCCAGGTCGCGGTTATAGCCTTTGATGGCGGAGCAGCCGGAGCCGGGTTCGCGCTTGTTGCAGGGTGTGTCGGTGTCGTAGAAGTAGTAGCAGCGGGTGCGTTGCAGCAGGTTGCCTCCGTCGGTGGCCATGTTGCGCAACTGACCGGTTGCCCCCGCCAGTATGGCATGCGAGAGCAGTGGGTAGCGCTGCTCCACCTGCTCGTGGTAGGCGGTATCGGCGTTGGTCACCAGCGCCCCCAGCCGCAGGCCGCCGTCTTCGGTCTCCTCTACAGTTTTGAGGGCGATGCGGGTGATGTCCACCAGGTGCTGCGGCGCCATTACGTCGATCTTCATCAGGTCGAGCAGGTTGGTGCCACCGGCAACGAACTTCGCCTTTGTATGGGAGGTAACCTCTGTCACAGCGCTACGCACGTCCGTGGCCCGGGTATAGGTAAATGGTCTCATCGGGCTTCGCTCCTTTCCAGTGCTTCCTGCACTACTTTTACAATGTTTACATAGGCTCCGCAGCGGCAGATGTTCCCGCTCATCAGGTCCCGGATATCATCCAGCGTTTTGGCTTTCCCCTCGTTCACCAGTCCGATCACCGAACAGATCTGCCCCGGCGTACAGTAGC
This sequence comes from Pontibacter litorisediminis, assembly GCF_029360645.1. GTDB lineage: Bacteria > Bacteroidota > Bacteroidia > Cytophagales > Hymenobacteraceae > Pontibacter > Pontibacter litorisediminis. The sequence continues at coordinate 333,252 of NZ_JARDUA010000002.1, forward strand.
CGCACTGGAAAGCATCGTGGTCGATGAAGGCCTGCTGCACCGGGTGCAGCTCCCCGTCTTTGGCCAACCCTTCGATGGTGGTGATTTCCTTTTCTTCCTGCATCACAGCCAGGGTCAGGCAGGAGTTGATGCGCTTCCCGTCCACCAGCACGGTGCAGGCGCCGCACTGGCCGTGGTCGCAGCCTTTTTTAGTGCCGGTTAGGTGCAGGTGCTCCCGCAGCGCGTCGAGCAGGGAGGTCCAGGGCGCCAGCTCCAGCTGCTTTTCAGCACCATTGATGCGGAGCGTGACGGGTTGTTTGGGGGGTAAGGCAGAGCCGTTGTTTTCCATGGGTACAAGTATGATTAAAGATCTTGAAGGCGTAATTATTGGGTACAGGTGCGCGCTTTTCAGCACAGACTAGGGTTTACGCTCCCGCTTTTGTTATTGTTGACGTAGGAGGCGGGGAAACTTGTGGTGCACTGGCTCACCCCGGCAAAACAGAGTGACTCTGCTGCCTTGCTGTGGAGGTTGTTACGTTTTGAAACTAGAGGCAGGAGAACTATGAGCCTGCGATTTACTACCTTTGTACCTGCCCAACACTAGAGCCTATGAAGCTGATCGGAAACATCAACGATATAAAGTATACCCGCGAGAACAAGAACCAGGATATCGCCCTGCACATCAGCAGGGTGGAGTACATTACGCATAAAAAGGACGGGCGCTTTTTCCAGCCCTTCGACCTGGAGGTGGAGCTGGACGAGCCTGTGATCATCACTGGTGACCGCCTGGTCCGCATCCAGAACAAGCTGCTGGCGGAAGGCGAGTATGAGTTCGAGGTGTATGACAAGGAAGGCGAAGAGTACACGCTCAACCCCGATAAACAGCTATCTTTAAGTATAGAGTATGATTTTGACGCGGATGTGACGATCCTTTCCTCCTTATACTATACCGTGACAGTATCGAATGAGGAGTTTAAGGAGCTGAAGGCGGCGCACATCAAGCAGAAGAAACAGCAGCAGAAAGGGCGTGGCAAGAAGGGCCGGTAATTTAACCTTTGTTTCTAAAAAGAACAGCCTCTGCACCGATCATACTTGATAGCCGGGGCAGGGGCTGTTTTTATACTTTGTACTCCGGGTTAAGAAGCAAATACCTCTTCCGGGTTCTTGAAAGCCTTAAACTCCAACGGGTTGCCGCTCAGGTCGAGCACGAACATGGTGCGCTGCTCCCCCACCTGCCCCTCGTAACGCGTGTGCGCCTTCACCACAAACTTAATGTCGTGCTGCTGCAGCCTCTCCTGCAGCTGATCGAACTGCTCGTAGGTGATGATGCAGCCAAAGTGCGGCACCGGCACGCTAACGCCGTCCACCTTGCCGCAATAGTCCAGCTCCGGAATGTTGGCACTTACGTGGCCGGAGAGCTGATGGCCGAAGAAGTCGAAGTCGATCCAGTGCTCGGTGCTGCGCCCCTCCTGGCAACCCAGGATGTCCACGTAAAATTTACGGGTGGAGGCGATGTCTTTTATTTTGAAAGCGTAGTGAAATGGGTTCATGTTTAGTATCCTTTGGTTCGTGAAACAAGGTTGAGAAGCGGTTCGCCGTTCTGGAGCCGGTCGTAGTTTTCAAGGATCAGCCCTACCGCCGACGCCGGGTTGGTGACACTGGCAATGTGCGGTGTCACGTTGATCTTCGGATGGGACCAGAACGGATGCCCCTCCGGCAGTGGCTCCTCCCGGAACACATCCAGGCTGGCCCCGGACAGGTGGCCGTTATCCAGCAGCTCCAGCAGGTCCTCCTCCACCAGGTGCTCGCCCCGCGCCACGTTAATCACGTAGGCACCCTGCGGCAGCTTCAGCAGGTTTTCCTTGTTCAGGATGTTAGCCGTTTCCGGAGTTAGGGGCAGCAGGCAGATCAGAACTTCGGCGGTGGCCAGGAAAGCGTCCAGTTCCTCAGGACCTGCATGCACCTGTATGTTCTCCAGTTGCTTGGAGGAGTTGGCCCAGCCTGTTACCCGAAGGCCAATGCTGTTCAGGCGCTGCGCCACTGCAAGGCCCAGCGCACCAATCCCCATCACGCCCACCGTCACTTCTTCGTTTCGCTTATACTTCAGGGGTTGCCAGGTTTGGGTACTCTCGGCGGCTTTATGCTGGTGCAGGTTACGCAGGTGGTTCAGCACCAGGGCCATGGTGAAGTTGGCCATGTCACTGGTTAGATTTTCATCCTTGATGCGCACTACCTGCGCCTGCTCCGGAATATCCGGGTCTTTCAGAATATGGTCCACGCCGGCACCCAGCGAGGAGACGCAGATCAGGTTGGGGTACTCCTGCAACACCCCAGGCGGGTGGCCCCAGGCCAAGGCAAACGTGATTTCTTCGCGGGGGTGATCTTCCGGATAAACGCGCAGGTCCAGGTCCGGTCTGTTTTCTTTAAGCGCTTTCACCCAGGGGCTTATGTTCCTCCCCTGGCTAATAATGGATATAGGCATACGTTAGGTAAGATTTCAGCGGCAACACATCTCTAGCCGCTAGTGCCTCTAAGTTACAACCTATACCACGAAACACCGGCATGTGCCGTTCAAAAACTGGCTGCGACAAGTTTAAAGCACACCGCTACCGCTTAACGGGGACAAAAGAAAAGAGCCTGCCTTAAGATCAAACTTAAGGCAGGCCTTTCTCTTTGCTTTTCGAACAAACGTTACAGTTTCTAAGCAAAGCTTCTGCAAGCTTTATTCAGGCTTGTCACCTGTCTGTCGAATTAAAAAGATGTATACTCTTTATACGCAGCATTTTACGCGATGTTATGCCGTGGTATCCGGTTTGTGACTCCTGCCCAGGTAAATAGCATAGCCGATCAGCCCGGCGGCGGCGGCAAAAAGAAGGTACTGCTGCTCTTTCACCGACAGCCCCTTGTAGAAGTCCAGTCCTTTGGTCGGGTCTTTGATGATATCTGCCAGCTGAGACGGGTCCTGTACAAGGCTTCGCAGAGAGGTATTTGAGAGAGAGTTGTCCATGGTTTTGTTGCTGTTTTATCTGTTTGCTAGTAGATACGGGAGCAGGTGTGTATTAGATATGCTTGGAGCGGCTCCTACCGCTGCCAAATGGCAAAGCCCTACGCTTACCCGTAATTAAACAACCAAAAGTTAACTAATTCCGCCCTATACTTGTTACCTTCAGAGCCCCGCGCTTTCATAGGGGGCAAAATATTAAACCTCAAAAAACCGATACTGCATGAAGAGCCTCCGCTCCGACAACTATAAGAAAGAATTTGTGACTACCTTTCCCGGCGACGAGAGCGGCGACCTGACGCCCCGCCAGACGCCGGGCGTGCTCTACAGCAAAGCCATCCCCACGCCCGTGGAGAAAGCAACCCTGCTGGCCTGGTCTGATGAATTGGCCGCAGAGCTGGGGATCAAGAAGCCGGAAGAGCAGCAGGAGCTGGATATACTGGGCGGCAACCATGTGGCCGATGCCATGTATCCCTACGCCGCCTGCTACGCCGGCCACCAGTTTGGCGGCTGGGCCGGACAGTTGGGCGACGGCAGGGCCATTACCCTGGGCGAATGGCAAGCCCCGGAAGGAAAGATCTTCGAGCTGCAACTGAAAGGCGGTGGCCCTACGGCCTACTCCCGCCGCGCCGATGGCCGGGCGGTGCTGCGCTCTTCAGTGCGCGAGTACCTGATGAGCGAAGCCATGCACTACCTGGGCATCCCGACCACCCGCGCCCTGAGCCTGGTGGCTACCGGCGAGCCCGTGCTGCGCGACATGTTCTACAACGGCAACGCCGCCTACGAGCCCGGCGCCATCGTGCTGCGCGTGGCTCCGAGCTTTCTGCGTTTCGGCAACTTTGAGCTGCTGAACGCCCGCAAGGAGCACGAGCATCTGCGCCAGCTCGTGGACTGGACCATCAGCCGCTATTACCCCCACATCCAGGGGGAGGACAAGGTGATTACCTGGTTTAAGGAGGTAGTGGAGCGCACCGCCAGCCTGATGGTGGAGTGGCAGCGGGTAGGTTTTGTGCATGGCGTGATGAACACGGATAACATGTCCATACTTGGCCTCACGATAGACTATGGCCCCTACTCCTTCCTGGACGATTACGACCCTGACTTTACCCCGAACACCACCGACCTGCCGGGCAGAAGGTATGCCTTTGGCAAACAGCCCAGCATCGCTTACTGGAACCTGGGTTGCCTGGCGGCAGCGTTGCTGCCTTTGGTGGATAAAGATCAGCTGCTGCCCGCCCTGGAAAGCTACAAGGAAGTATATTGGCGGAAGTACTATGCCATGATGGGCAACAAGCTGGGCCTGGATAAGCTTAAGAGCGGCGATACGGACCTGATCACGCAGTTTGAGCAGACGCTAGCCGCCCTCAAACCCGACATGACGATCTTCTTCCAACTCCTCATAGACCTGCCGCTCTTTATGGGCAGTGCCCAGGAAGTGGCGGCATACTTTAAAGAGAGCCTCTACGATGAGCTTAGCGAAGAGCAGCAGCAGGCGCTGTATACTTTAATTGAGAAATACCTGGAGCGCCTCAACACGAATGCGATCACGCGCCAGGCCTCGCAGGAGTTGATGCGCAAAAATAACCCGCGCTTCATCCTTCGCAACTACCTGCTGCACCAAGCCATAGAGGAGCTGGAGAAAGGCGAAACGGCGCTCTTCGAGAAACTGCAGCAAGCGCTTCGGGAGCCATACTCCGATAAGTTCGACGAGTTCTTTGAGACAAGGCCGGGATGGGCTACGCAGAAGGCCGGCTGCTCGATGCTGTCGTGCAGTTCATAAAAGTATAAGTATAAACAAAGGCGGCTCCTGATACAGGGTGCCGCCTTTGTTGTTTTATCAGCTTTATACTTCAGGTTTTGAAAAAGAATGAAGTATTATCTCAAACAGCGCTAGAGGTTCTCTTAAAATCTCCCTGTGCAAACCTCGAACAGGTCGTGCTCAAATGACACCTTACACCTTCTGAACTCACTCCTCCACAGGTTCCACTACTCCCTTGCTTATGATCTTCCCTTCTTTTAGCTGCAGCACCTTGTCCACCGATTCAGGAATTTCTTCCTGGTAGTGGGTGACGTACACCAGTGTTGTGCTGCTGTGCGTGCAGATAGCCTCCAGCAGCTGTTTAAAGTATAACTTCTGGTGCTGGTCCATCCCCTGGCAAGGCTCATCCAAAATCAGCAGCGGCGGATTTTTGACAAGGGCCCTGGCCAGCAGGCACACCCGCTGCACACTCACAGGAACATGTTTCAGGAGCTTGTCTGATTCCTGCTCCATGCCCAAAAGTTTCATCCAGCGTCGGGCTTTTTCGGCATTAGCAGCCTCGCCCGGGCGAACGAGGCCCAGTGTATCATAGAAGCCTGACTCCACCACCTCCAGGCACGTACAGTTGTCAGGAAAGTACTGGAACAGCTCCGGAGACACAAACCCAATTCTTTTCTTAATGTCCCAGATGCTTTCACCGCTACCCCTTTGGCGGTCGAATAGTATGATTTTCTTAGCGTAGGCCTGCGGGTTATCACCCGTAATAAGGCTAAGTAGCGTAGACTTACCGGCGCCGTTATGCCCCAGCAGTGCCCAGCGGTCGCCTTGCCTTATCCGCCAGTTTATACTATCCAACACCAGCTTATCGCCATACTTGATCGACACATCTGTCAGCTGCACCACTGTACCGCATTGTACGGACGGATCGGGAGAAAACAGCTCCTGCAGCTCCTGCTTGGCTATGGTAACTACAGGAAAGATTTTTGCCTGCAGGGGCATGTAGGCTTCTTGCAGTACAGCCGCCGCGATTTGCCTTTCTTCCACCACCGCCACATGCGTTATGCCTCCCGGTATCTCCGTTGCGGAAGTTGTCATGACCACTGTTATACCTGAGGCAATGACTTGGTTAATGACGTCGCTGAAAGAAGCGCGCGACTCCACATCCAGCCCCGTTAGCGGATAGTCGAGGAGCAGCAGGCTGGGGTTCCGCAGCAGTGCAGCAGCAACAAGTAACCGCTTGGTTTCCCCATTCGACAGCTTGATCAACTCTTTCTCCAGCAGATCTCCCAACCTGAAGGTATGAATAACCTGGTCGTAGGTCCAGACAGCCGGAGTAGTGGTGGCCGGCTTTATCTCCGCTAGATACGTTTTAACTTGCGGGGCATCCTCGGAGTCACGGGCATGATAGCGTTGCTGGTAGTAAAACTCGGTGGCATTAGATGATAGGTTCCGGAAGTTGTGCTTCTGCATAACCTCTGCCACCAGATCGGAATATGTGAAGGGCAACTTCTGTTGAGGATTCTCCTTCAGATAGTCCTCGTAATACGCTTGCCGCACGCTTCCCTGTGTTACATTATACTTACCGGCAATGGTTTGCAACAAATCTGTTGCCCCCTCCCCTGTTAAGGCCCAATGCTCGCCTTTGTTAACCGCAAAGCTCAGGTTTTGGAATAGCTGCTGGTTTAAATAGCGAACGGTGATGCTGTCGAGGCTAAGAATAATAGGTGATGTGGGCATAATGAGTGTCTTTTTGCTTTTGCTGCCGTAGTTGCGGTTCACCCTGAGTCTTACGAGCAACTTGCTGCATAACTGGACTGGGTGCGCTTAAGACCAAGAGGCTAATTTTCCTGGTCAGGCAGTTTAGCTTTCTGAAGTATAGCTGTTATACTTCCTGTTGTTGATTAGGCTTTTTTCAGTAGATATTCTCTCCGAATAAGGCAATGCCTTCTCCTGTAAAATAAAAATCCCCGCCCGACATGCATCCGGCGGAGACTTATATTTTCAGGTAGTGGTTGGTTTACACCAGCAGATTCAGGAAGTCCTGCTTACCGTTCAGGTATTCGTAGGCAAAACCCTCTTCGGCCATGCGGTGCTTGATGTTCTCCACATCGTGCGGCTGTTTTACCTCGATGCCGATAAAAACAGGGCCTTTTTCCTTGTTGTTCTTCTTGATGTACTGGAAATGGATGATGTCGTCGCCAGGGTCTAGCACCTGGTTCATGAATGTACGGAGGGCACCGGGCTTCTGGTTGAAGGTCACCATGAAGTAGTGTTTCAAACCCTGGTGCTGCATGGCCCGCTCCTTGATATCCTCCATGCGGGTGATATCGTTGTTGCTGCCACTGATCACGCAGACCACGTTCTTTCCGGCGATTTTATCAGCATACGTTTTCAGTACCGACACCGTAAGCGTACCCGCCGGCTCCAATACGATTCCCTCCTCGTTGTACATCTTCAGGAGGTCTTCGCAAACCTGACCTTCCGGCACCAGCACAATGTCGTCCAGCAGTTCCCGACACAGCTCATAGGTCAGCTCACCCGGGCATTTCACCGCGGCCCCATCCACGAAGCTATCTATGCTTTCCAGCGCCTGCCGCCTGTCCTCCCGGATAGAGGTATACATGGAGGGCGCCCCCATGGGCTGCACGCCCACGATCTTTGTTTTCGGGCTCAATTGCTTGAACACGCTGGCCACTCCGGATGCCAAACCGCCCCCGCCTATCGGCACAAAGCAGTAATCGATGTCGAAGGTAGCGTCCTGCAGCACCTCCAAGCCCACCGTTGCCTGCCCCTCTACAATGGCCATGTCGTCGAAGGGGTGAATAAAGGTGGCGCCGTGGCTATCGCATAAATCCTTGGCGGCGGCATAAGCCTCGTCGTACGTGTTGCCGGTAAGCACCACCTCCACCTTATCCTTTCCGAAAAGCCGCACCTTGCCCACCTTTTGGGCGGGTGTGTTGGCAGGCATAAAGATGTAGCCTTTAATACCGAGCAGCTGGCAGGCATAGGCCACTCCCTGAGCATGGTTGCCGGCGCTGGCGCACACTATCTCCCGCTCTACCTGCTGGGCAGAAAGCGTAGAAATCTTGTTGTATGCCCCCCTGATCTTGTAGGAGCGCACGATCTGCAGGTCCTCGCGTTTCAGGTAAATGTCGGCACCATAGGTCTGAGAAAGCCAGTGGTTCTGCAACAGGGGCGTCTTGTAGATCACCCCCCTCAAATTCATCGCCGCCCGCTGCACCCTCTCCAGGGCTACGACGGTATTCTCTAAAGCTACATCTTTATCCATACTACTGATTACTTGGAGCGGAGCTTACGCACCGTTGCTCCTGTTTGCCATAATTCTGATTCGCGTATCTCTGCCAGTTCTGCCTCCAGTTCCTGGCGGTATCCCGGTGTAGAGCCGCGCTGAATGGTGCGCTCCGCCTCTTTGCCGGAGGCCACGCTGTCGTACAGCTCGTTGAGCACCGGCAGTGTGGCTTCTCTGAACTTGCCTTTCCAATCCAGGGCACCACGCTGGGCCGTTACCGAGCAGTTGGAGAACATCCAGTCCATGCCGTTTTCGCCTACCAGCGGCACTAGGCTTTGGGTTAGCTCTTCCACGGTTTCGTTGAAAGCCTCTGACGGCGAGTGGCCACGCTGACGCAGCACCTGGTACTGTGCCTCAATGATACCGGCCAGGGCACCCATCAACACGCCACGCTCGCCTGTCAGGTCGCTGTATACTTCTTTTTTAAAGTCTGTCTCGAACAGGTAACCCGAACCAATGCCGATGCCCATCGCCACAGCCTTCTCATAGGCTTTGCCGGTGGCATCCTGGTACACAGCGAAAGAAGAGTTAAGGCCGCCACCGCTCAGGAATAGCCTGCGCAGGCTCGTGCCGCTGCCTTTCGGGGCCGCCAGAATCACATCCACGTCGGCAGGCGGCACTATGCTCGTGTGCTCCTTAAACGTGATGCCGAAGCCGTGTGAGAAGTAGAGCGCTTTGCCTGGCTTCAGCCTTTCCTTCAGGGTTGGCCACACGGCAATCTGGCCGGCATCCGACAGCAGGTTGGCGATGATGGTGCCGCGCTCAGCCGCTTCCTCGATCGAGAAAAGGGTTTCGCCCTCTACCCATCCGTCGCTTTTTGCTTTCTCCCAGGAGGCCGAATCCTGGCGCTGGCCCACAATCACGTTAAAGCCGTTGTCTCTCAGGTTCAGTGCCTGGCCCGGGCCCTGCACGCCATAACCGATCACGGCGATCACCTCGTCTTTCAGCACTTCGCGTGCCTTTGCTAGCGGAAATTCGTCGCGGGTGATAACGGTTTCGTCTACTCCTCCAAAATTGATAGTTGCCATTGGTTTAATTTGTTTTAAGGTTGGTTTATACTTTTGATGAAAGACTGCTTGACAAAGGACAAAAGACTAGTAGAGACCGGTGCTTTATACTTCCCGATTGTATTGTCTTTTATCATAAAATCCTTTGTCTATTGTCTAAAAAACTACATGGTAAAAACTTTCTCGCGGCTGCTCAGGTACTCGTTCTCCACCACCTCGTCGCCAGGCTCGCTTTGCTCGAACTCCTGCAGTTTGCGGTGGAAGCCGTCGCTGTCTTTGATGATAGCGATGCGGGCGCTGCGCACAAACTCGATCAGCCCGTAAGGCTCCAGCACTTTGATCAGCTTGTCTGTCTCTTCGCGCTGGCCGGTGGTCTCGAAGACAGTATAGTCCTTGCGGATCACCACGGCGCGGGCACCGTTCTCCCGCAGCAGGCGCTCCACGACGGCACGCTCGGCAATCACATCGGTAGGCACTTTGTAGAGTGCCATCTCCTGCCAAATCACGTCCTGGTTGGTGTTGAAGTATACTTTCAGCACGCCCACCTGCTTCTCTATCTGCCCGGCTATCTTACGCACCACTTCAGCTGTCTCATTGATCACAATATTGAAGCGGTGAATGCCTTCGATCTCGGAAGGTGAGGTGTTGAGGCTTTCCACGTTGATTTTTCTCCGGGAGAAGATGATGGAAACGCGGGTCAGGAGCCCGATGTGGTTCTCGGTGTAAACCGTGATGTTGAACTCCTGCTTGTCGGTTTGGGTCTCGTTACGCATACTTATACTTGTTTATGCGGCTACTATTTAAGCCTGATTTCGCTTACACTACAGCCCTGCGGCACCATCGGAAACACGTTGTTTTCCTTGGTTACCATCACTTCTAACAGGAAAGATCCCTTGTGCGACAGCATCTCCTGCAGCGCCGTTCGTAGCTCCTCTCTTCTGTTGATGCTCTTGCCGCTGATGCCGTAGCCGCTGGCCACCTTTACAAAGTCCGGGCTGGTGATGTCTACAAAAGAGTAGCGGCGCTCGTGAAACAGCTCCTGCCACTGCCGCACCATGCCCAGGAACCGGTTGTTGAGGATCAAGATCTTCACCTCGGCACCGCTCTGCATGATGGTGCCCAGCTCCTGCAGGGTCATCTGAAAACCACCATCGCCGATCACAGCCACCACCGTTCTTTCCGGTGCGCCGAATTTGGCGCCAATGGCAGCCGGCAGGGCAAAGCCCATGGTGCCCAGGCCACCGCTGGTGATATTGCTGCGGGTATGGTTCAGCTTGGCATAGCGGCAGGCCACCATCTGGTGCTGCCCCACATCCGATACTACAATCGCCTCCCCGGAGGTCAGCTCGTTCAGCTGCTGCATTACCTCTCCCATGGTCATCTCCTCGGAGGTCGGGAAAAGCTCCTCCTGTATCACCGCCTCAATTTCTTGGTCGTTATACTTGCGGAACAGCGCTAGCCACTCCCGATGCTCTTTTGCCTCCACCAACTCAGTCAGCAGCGGGAGCGTTTCCTTGCAGTCGCCCCACACCGGCACGGCTACCGGCACGTTCTTGCCTATCTCCGTAGGATCAATGTCCAGGTGCACGATTTTAGCCTGTTTGGCATACTTGTCCAGCCGGCCGGTTACGCGGTCATCGAAGCGCATGCCGATGGCGATGAGTACATCGCACTCGTTGGTGAGCACGTTGGGGCCATAATTGCCGTGCATGCCCAGCATGCCCACGTTCTGCGGGTGGTCGCTCGGCAAGGCGCCCGTACCCATAATGGTCCAGGCGGCCGGAATGCCGCTCTTCTCCACGAAGGCCTTAAACTCTCTTTCTGCCGCACCCAGCATGACGCCCTGGCCCCAAAGTATAAATGGCTTCTGTGCCTGGTTGATCAGCTCGGCAGCCTGCGCGATGTACGCGTGCCGCACGGTTGGCTTAGGCTTATAACTGCGGATATGCTTGCAGGGCTGGTAGCCGGTATAGTCGAAAGGCTGCAGTTGGGCGTTCTTGGTGATGTCGATCAGCACCGGCCCCGGGCGACCGCTCCGGGCTATGTAGAAAGCCTTGGCTAATACCTCCGGTATCTCATTCGCATCTGTTACTTGGTAGTTCCATTTTGTAACCGGAGTGGTGATGTTGAGGATGTCCGTTTCCTGAAAGGCATCTGTGCCCAACAAATGCGCGAATACCTGCCCCGTAATGCAAACTAAGGGCGTGCTGTCGATCTGAGCATCAGCCAGTCCGGTTACCAGGTTGGTGGCGCCGGGCCCGCTGGTGGCAAACACCACGCCTACCTTACCCGAGGAGCGTGCGTATCCCTGCCCGGCATGGATGCCCCCCTGCTCATGGCGCACCAGCACATGGTTCAGTTTGTCGGTATAGTCATACAGGGCATCATACACGGGCATGATGGCTCCACCGGGGTAGCCGAAGACGGTATCCACCTTCTCTTCGAGCAGGGCAAATATAACGGCCTCCGCTCCTGATATCGTTTTAACCTCCTCAGGCAACGCTGTGGTTTGTTTCTCTTTCGTTAACATGAGCTTCCTCTAAATCGGTTATACATCCGTTGCTGGCGTCGCTTACAGTTCGCCTGTACTTCAGCAGCACCCCCTGCTTTACCTCAGCCGCTGGCCTTTGCCAGCTGTCGCGGCGCAGCTGCAGCAGCGTTTCGTCCACATGCAGGTGAATGGAGTTGGTGGTGGCGTCCAGGGTGATCAGGTCTCCGTTTTCCACCAGCGCGATGGTGCCGCCGTCGTAGGCCTCGGGGCAAACATGGCCGATAACGAAGCCATGCGTGCCTCCCGAGAAGCGGCCATCTGTTATCAGGGCAACCTTGTCTCCCAGGCCGGCGCCCATGATGGCAGAGGTTGGCTTCAGCATCTCCGGCATGCCGGGCCCGCCTTTTGGGCCGACGTAGCGGATGACGACCACCTGCCCGGCTTTGATCTTGCCCAGGGTGATACCCTCGTTTAGTTCTTCCTCAGAGTCAAACACGATGGCCGGCCCTTCGAACTTGAGTCCCTCCTTTCCGGATATTTTCGCCACGGCGCCTTTGGGAGCCAAGTTGCCGTAGAGCGTCTGGATGTGTCCGTCTGCCTTGATTGGGTTGGACAGCGGGCGCAGTAGGTCCTGCTCCTCACCCAGCGGTTTTATCTCGGCCAGGTTCTCGGCCACCGTCTGCCCCGTTACGGTCATCAGGTCTCCCGTCAGCAGGCCTTCGTCCAGCAGAGTGCGCATCACGGCAGGCACGCCACCCAAGGCAGAGAGGTCCTCCATCAGGTACTTGCCGCTTGGCTTCAGGTCGGCCAGCACCGGTACCCGGTTGCTCACCTCCTGAAAATCCTGCAAGGTCAGTTTCACGCCGGCCGCATGCGCAATGGCGATCAGGTGCAGCACGGCGTTCGTCGAACCTCCCAGCACCGTGATCAGGACCAGCGCATTTTCGAAAGCTTCGCGCACCAGGATGTCCCTTGGTTTGATGTCACGCTCCAAGAGGCGCAGCAGGTACTGGCCTGTTGTGAGGCACTCCTGTTTCTTTTCAGCGCTGATGGCCGGCGAAGAGGAAGAGAACGGAATGGACATGCCCAGCGCCTCGGCAGCGGAGGCCATGGTATTAGCTGTATACATGCCGCCGCAGGCACCCGGCCCCGGGCAGGCGTTTCGGATGATGCCTCTGTAGTCTTCGTCGGAGATGGCACCGTTCAGCTTTTTGCCGTAGGCCTCGAAGCAGGAGACGATGTTGAGCTTCTGCCCTTTAAAATCGCCGCCCTTGATCGTGCCACCATACACCATCAGCGCCGGCCGGTTCAGGCGTGCCATTGCCATCAGCGAACCAGGCATGTTCTTATCGCAGCCCACCACGCAGGCCAGGGCGTCGTAGTTGTGCGCCCCGGTGATGGTCTCGATGGAATCGGCAATCACCTCGCGGGACACCAGGGAGTAGCGCATGCCTGGCGTGCCGTTGGTGATGCCGTCGCTCACGCCAATGGTGTTAAAGCGCAGCCCCACCATCCCGAGCTGGTTCACGCCCTGTTTCACCTCGTCGGCCAGGCCATTGAGGTGCATGTTACATGTGTTGCCGTCGAAACCAGTGGAGCAGATACCCACAAAAGGTTTGCCCAGGTCTTCTTCCGACAGGCCCGAGCCGATCAGCATGGCCTGAGAAGCCGGGAGGCTCTCGTCCTGGGTGTAGAGGCGGCTGTATTTGTTTAATGCCATTGTTTTAAGGTGGTTAGAGGTAAGCCAACGCGCTCCGGGGAGGGCACTGGTTACGGATTAATTTCTTGTTTGCCAGGGCATAGAAGCTGCCACACCATGGCTCCTGCATTGCAAGTTCAGACATCTTGCCAGCAAGCTGAGGCCATCTTTCGCTGTTTCCGTACTTTCTGACGCATGGTCTAAAAAGACCAACAACCTGATTATCAGCAAGAATAAACCCACAGCATTACCATCTCTAACCTGCCGATTTATACTTTGCAGCATGGAAACTTAAACCAGCACTGGCTTTCCGGTTACCAGCTCAGAGTAGCGCGCAGCCAGAAAGGCACCGATACTTTCCGCATAAGGCTTCGGAAACACATACTCGTCGATGGACTGCACCCCTACTACCTCTGCGGCTGTGCCCGTCATGAAAGCGGCATCCGCCTCCAGCAGCACATCCGGTGTAAAGAACTTCTCATGCACCGTAATGCCTGCCTCGCGGGCCAGGTCGATGATGGTGTTGCGCGTGATGCCTCGAAGTATGCTTCCGGGAGGTGCCGTAAACAGCTCGCCGTCTTTCTCATAAAAGAAATTGGCGCCCGGACCTTCGGCCACAAAGCCGTTCATGTCCAGCAGCAGTGCCTCGTCGTAGCCTTTTGCCCTGGCATCGGAGCAGGCAATGGTGGAGTTCACGTAATGGCCGGCCACCTTGGCCTCTACCGGCACCGACTTGGGGTTGGGGCGCTCATAGGGCGAAATCATCACCCGCAGGGTTTTGTCTCCGAGGTATTTCCCCCATTCCCAAGCAGCAATCAGCAGGTTGCTCTCCTGTGGGGTTGTCAGGCTCATGTTAGGTGTGGCGGCATACACCAGGGGGCGTATGTAAGCATCCTGAAGGTTATTCTTTTCCAGTACCTGGTAGGTTAGCGCTGTCAGCTCGGCCACACTATATTTGAGCGGAAGCCCTACCGTGCGGCAGGAGAAATGCAGGCGTTCATAGTGCTCCTCTGCTTTGAAAATGCGGGTGCCAGCAGGGGTATTGTACGCTCTGATCCCCTCAAAAACTGAGTACCCGTAGTGCAGGGTCTGGGCATAAACGGAGCAGGAGGCATCGCTTGCTTTTACAAACTCCCCATCCAGGAAAACGAGTGTGTCACTGTTGAAATACATGGTTTTATAAAGTATAAGGTTAGATAATCGTGCATAAAAAAGCCTTTCTTACCGGGAGGTCAGAAAGGCGTATCAGACAATACAAAGCCATTCCTTCAACCCGGCGGCAGAGGACGAATGAGAATGATAATGACTAGAATGAGCCCTAAAAACATACTGCTCTTACTTTTTATTTATATAAATAAAACAGCCATCTCTTTTGGGAGATGGCTGCAGTTATCAAAACTAAGATTTATCTGGAATCAGCATACCATCTCTACCCCGCGCGGAAGGACCACGCGAATAATAATAGAAATGGATAGAATTTGCTGATGCATTGTCTGTTCTTGAGTGTTTGTCTTCTGCAAAAGTACAGGCTGAGACTAAAGATGCAAGCTCATTTTAAAATATTTTCTGCGCAAACGTGTGTTTTACAGCCCATCAGTACCTCGGCTATACTTTATAGCCTTCTCTTTTCTCCTCTTCCAGCTGCACCAGGTCCTCCAGCAACCCTAATGCCACCTGTCCGGGCTTGCCGTCTCCGATCACCTGCTCATCCACCTGCACAATGGGCAAAATACGTTTGGTGGTACTGGTCATGAACACCTCTTTGGCTTCGTATACATCCTGCAGCGTTACGGTGCTTTCTTCTGTTTTATACTTCCTGCCGGCCAGTGCCAGCACGTTCTTGCGCGTCACGCCCAGCAGCACATTCTCGGCCGGGGTGGCCACGGCGCCATCCTGTCTCACGACAAAAAGGTTACACCTCGGCAACTCCGACACCACTCCGTTGCGCTGGTACAGCACATCGCTGGCCCCCCGCTGCTTTATTTCCTCTATCAGCCGGATGCCCATGGTATAGTTGATGGTTTTGGCCTGCGGTACTTCCCGCACGTAGTCGTGGGTGATGATTCTGACGCCCTTCTCCAGCATCTCCGGTCCCGGAAGGGCGAGCGGCTGCTGCAGTATGATCAGGCTGGGTTCGGCAAGGTCGTACCCGTTTTCGGAGTAACCACCGGTCAGGATCATTTTCATGCCTGCCCATGGTATGTTGTTTCTAACGATCAGGTCCTGGATAACCGAGCGCAGCTCCTCCTCCGACACCGGCACCTGCATCTTCATCGCCGCTGCCGAGGCGTGGAAGCGCGCCAGGTAATCCTCCAGAAAAACCGGCTGACCGTGGAATACCCTGAAGTAGTCGAAAACGCCGTAGCCGCGCTGGATGGAAAGATCGCTGATGTGCAGTGTGGCCTGCGCTAGCGGCAGCACCTGCCCGCGCACGTAGGCATAATTAGGGTTTGGTTGCATGGTATTTCTTTAACAGCTTTTGAACCTTGTTTAGGGGCAGCGCCTCCACTTTTCTGCCGTCTTTGCCTGTCATGGTCTCGGCCATGAACAGCGAGTTGATAATTGCCTCCTCGGTGGCCTCGATCACAGCCATAAAAAGCGGCGACATTTCGTCGTTGCGAAGTATAGGGGCCGTTTCAGTTTTACTTTCAGAAGTATAAGCAATACGTAAGTCCTGTGCTGTGGAGAAGGCGATCACATAGTCGCCGCTGCCGTTGGAGGCAATGCCGCCGGTTTTGGCCAGCCCCAGCATGGCACGACTGGCCATGCGCTCCAGGTTGCGGGCATCCACGGGGGCATCGGTAGCCACTACGATCATGCAGGAGCCGTCGGCGCTGTCTTTAACCTGCTGGTTCATGAAGTACTGGCCTAACTCCTGCCCCACCGGTACGCCGTTTACCTGCAGCACCCCTCCGAAGTTAGTCTGCACCAGCACGCCCACCGTATAGCCCCCAAGGTCTTGCGGGAGCTTTCGGGAGGAGGTGCCAATACCACCCTTCCAGCCGAAGCACACTGTTCCGGTACCTGCTCCTACGTTCCCTTCCGGCACGCCGCCGCCCGTTGCCTGCCGTATGGCTTGCAGCATATGCTCCTCCTTTACATGCCTGCCCCGGATGTCGTTCAGGTAACCGTCGTTCGTCTCGCCCACCACCGCATTTACCGACTGCACCTGCTCGTTGCCGGGCTGCTGCAGCGTATAGCCAATCAGGGCATCCATAGCGGTAGCCACGTTCAGCGTGTTTGTAAGTATAATGGGTGTTTCAAGATTACCAAGCTCCTGTACCTGTGTGCTGCCGGCCAGTTTGCCAAAGCCATTGCCTACAAATATGGCAGCCGGCACCTTCTGCTGAAACACATTGCCTGCATGCGGAAGTATGGCCGTTACGCCTGTGCGCACCTTATCGCCCTGCACCAGCGTGGTGTGCCCCACCTGCACCCCCGCCACATCCGTAATGGCGTTATACTTGCCGGTTGGCAACACGCCTATCTTTACGCCATACTCCCTGACTCGCTTCCGCTCCTGCCCCCATACCTGTACGCTCATCGTTATCAATAGTAAAAGTATAAGGGCTGCTCTCATATTTGTCTTTTATCTGGAAGTATAGCAAATGCCACAACGCATAAAAATAGAAAAGCCACAAGAGAAAAGCTATAGTTTGTGAGGCAGCAGCAGTTAGTCGCAGAGAGGCAAAACTCACAGTAAACATAAATGCCGCTGACTTAAACAGCCAGCGGCATTTATAAATATATGACAAAATAATTTTTATAGTGCTTCAAGGCTAGCGCATGAGTACTCTACCCGCGGGCAAGCACAGCGCACCCGCAGGAAATCACTACAGTGTTAGAAGTATCTCAGCCAGTTTGAACACCGCAGGCATTACCAGTAATGGTCGTAACGCTTGCGCGGTGGCCGCTGCTGCTTCTTGCCGTAACAGTAGTAAACGAAGTAGGCCACGCCATATAGGGCCAAGACCAAACCTATGATCAGTGTTTCCATATGCCCAATATACGTAATAAAATTCAGAAGTTATGGTGTAAACAGAAGATAAATAAGGGCAATCAGCAAAAATTAGCCGGTAAACTCATTCCTTCACCACTTCCTATCCTCCTCAGAAACAATTTTTTAGAAAAATTATATAATTTTTACATCATCAATTTTAAATAATCGTATACAACCATAATCATTTAATTTAATCCCACCCCAAAACCCGAAAGGAGGTAACTATGGGCACAGTAAGGCATATTCTTCAGAAGAAAGGGCATGAGGTCCTGTTCGTTAATCCTTCCACTACTGTGTATTATGCGCTGGAGTTCATGGTCGAGAAGAACGTGGGAGCCCTGCTGGTGATGGAGGAGGAGCGGTTTGCAGGCATTTTCACAGAAAGGGATTACGCCAGAAAAGTTATCCTGAAAGGAAAGGCCTCAAAAGAGACGCTGGTACGCGAGATCATGAGCGAGCATCCCGCTACCGTAACACCAGATGACACCGTAGAGAACTGCATGAAATTAATGACTCAAAAGTATATCCGTCACCTGCCCGTAATAGAAGGTGGCAAGCTTGTGGGACTGGTTTCTATCGGCGATATCGTGAAATACATCATCGAAGAGCAGAAGTTTATTATCGACAACCTCGAGCACTATATTACAGGCCATTGATTGCGGCCGGCAGCATTGCCGGCCGTACAGGTTTTAAAACTCTATTCGCAAGGAGGCGAAAAGCTGTGGATGCTTCAAATGAAAGTACAACATTGCTATGGCCCATGCTGGTCTATGGGGCCATTGTGCTCAGTTTAGTTGGGCTTATACTGGGCCTCTCCTATGTGCTGGGCCAACGGCATAAAGACCGTGCCACCGGCGAGCCCTACGAAGGCGGCATAGTAAGTGCCGGCGGCGCCCGCATGCGATTTTCCTCTCAGTTTTACCTGGTGGCCATGCTCTTTGTGATCTTCGATGTGGAGGTGGTTTTTATACTTTCATGGGCCATAGCTTTCCGAGAGTTGGGTTGGTATGGCTATGCTGGCGTGGCGGTTTTTGTAGTGATGCTGGTGGTGGTGCTGGTGTACGAGTGGCGCAACGGAGCATTGGATTTTGGCCCCGACGGCAGCAAGATCCTGGCGGCCTATAAGCGCATGACGCAAAAGCCTGCTGTTTGAATTGGTTTTTTGGTTGTTAGTTATTGGTTTTTAGACTCAATAATCTACAGTTAGTAAGGAGATCATTAAAAAACTAACAGCTACAAAGCTTACTCATTCTAATGCCTGACAACGAATAACTAAAAACGAATAAACTAACAACCATGAAATGGTGGCTCAGTAAACCGGATGATCCAGTAAAAGCGACGAGCGGCACCGGCTCTTACGAGGAGACGGTGCAGCAAAGCGTCATGCTCACCACCCTGCAGGATCTGATTGCCTGGGGCCGGAAAAATTCCATGTGGCCCTTCCACTTCGGACTGAGCTGCTGCTTTGTGGAAATGGCTACTAGTATGACGCCAAAGTATGACGTGGCACGTTTTGGGGCTGAAGTAATCCGCGGCACCCCGCGTGAGGCCGATGTGATGATTATAGCTGGTACGGTTTTCATCAAAATGGCCCCCATCATCAAGCGCCTGCACGAGCAGATGCTGGAGCCCCGCTGGGTGATCTCAATGGGTAGTTGCGCTAACTCCGGTGGCATGTTCGATATCTATAGCGTGGTGCAGGGGGTGGATAAATTCCTGCCCGTGGATGTGTACGTACCCGGCTGCCCTCCCCGACCCGACGCGTTTATGGAAGGCCTGCTGCTACTGGCAGAATCTGTGGGCAAAGAACGGCGGCCGCTCAGCTGGACAATTGGCGAGCAGGGCATTATAAAGCCAGAGAAGATAGATGTAAAGGAAAGACGGCAGGAGGCACGCTCAAAAATGACGGAGTTCAGGTCTCCAGATGAAGTGTAAGTATGCGCTTTAAAACCTGCATACATTTTATAAATATGTTGGTATGTCGAATAAGCTCTATACAGAAATAGATGGCGATTACTTAAAGAAAAACCCTACATGGCATGTAGAAGACTCACCATGGAAGGCAAAGCAGATTCTAAAAATGTTAGCTCGTAACCCAGCTGTAAAACCCAAGTCTGTTGCCGAGATTGGTTGTGGGGCAGGAGAAATATTAAACCAGCTTCATTCATCGTTGCCAGCAGATGTTACCTTCACAGGATATGATATTTCGGGTGATGCGATTAACCTTGCAAAACAAAGGGAGAAGGACAGGTTAGAGTTTGAGTGTAAAGACCTTGTAGAAGCTAATAAAAGATTTGACCTCCTGCTAATGATAGATGTCTTCGAACATGTAGATAATTACTTAAACTTCTTAAAGCATTGTAAAGACATCGCAGCAAATACCATGTTTCATATCCCCCTAGACATATCAGTTCAGGCTATTTTGAGAGGCAAATTGATATCCAAGCGAAACTCAGTTGGACACTTGCACTACTTTATGAAAGAGACGGCAATTGCTACTTTAGTTGACGCTGGATACAGGGTGATTGACTCTTTTTACACTGCAGGATCGCTGGACATACCCCGCAGAACCATTAAATCTAAAATTGCTTCCTTACCGCGATGGGTAATGTACAAAACGAACAAAGACCTGGCCGTTAAGCTTTTTGGAGGATTTTCATTGTTGGTGCTCACAGGCAAGAATTAAGTCAACTTTAGTCCACACATTAGAAGTAGAAACAATACAATATAAGCACAGCATGAAGTAGCGTAGCATCACGGGCACTTTTTCAGATTCACCCATGGAAAACGGGAACAGCATAGTAGCGCAACTGCAGGCGCAGTTCGGGGAAGACACGTTTACCCCGCAGACGACAAAGGATGAAATCCTCACCCTCTGGATGCCGCACGACAAGATCGTGGAGGTCCTCAGCTTCCTGAAAAAGGAAATCCCACAGCCTTTCCGCATGCTCTACGACCTCACAGCCATTGATGAACGAACCCGAAAGCCTGACAACGGCCATATCCCTTACGCTTTTACCATTATTTACCACCTCCTCTCCTTCGATCGCAACAGTTTCATAAGGCTAAAAGTAGGTTACCGCGATGAGTTCCCGACGGTGCCAAGTATCAGCAGCCTCTGGGCCAATGCCAACTGGTACGAGCGCGAAGTGTACGACATGTTCGGCATCCGCTTTACGGGCCATCCGCACCTGTACCGCATCCTGATGCCGCGTACCTGGGTAGGACACCCGCTGCGCAAAGAACATCCGGCACGTGCCACCGAAATGGGCCCTTTTGCTTTATATGATGATAAAGTGGACCTGGAGCAGGCGGCCCTGCAGTTTAAACCGGAAGAATGGGGCCTGCAGCGGCAGAGCGACGACAGCGATTTTATGTTCCTCAACATCGGACCGCAGCACCCGGGTACGCACGGCGTCCTGCGTATCGTGCTGCAGCTGGACGGTGAGGACATCGTGGACGCTATTCCGGACATTGGCTTTCACCACCGCGGGCAGGAGAAGATGGCCGAGCGGCAGTCGTGGCATACCTACCTCCCCTACACCGACCGTGTGGACTACCTCGGCGGCACCATGAACAACCTGGCCTACCTGATGGCCGTGGAGAAATTGGCCGGCATCCAGGTGCCGGACCGCGTGAAGGTGATCCGCATCATGTTGTGCGAGCTTTTCCGCATTGCCAGCCATCTGGTGTGGTACGGCACTTTCGCCCAGGACGTAGGGCAGCTCTCACCGGTATTCTACATGTTCACCGACCGCGAAAAGATATTTGATATCGTAGAGGCTGTCACTGGCGGACGCATGCACCCTAACTGGTTCCGCATCGGCGGAGTGGCGCAGGACCTGCCCAAAGGCTGGGAAACGCTGGTGCAGAATTTTCTGGATTACTTCCCGAAACGGCTGAAAGAATACGATGCCATGGTGATGAAGAACAGCCTGTTCAAGGCGCGTACCAAAGGCATCGGCATCTTTACCTTAGATGAGGCCATAGAATGGGGCGTGACTGGCCCGAACCTGCGTGCCTGCGGTATGGCGTGGGACTTCCGCAAGAAGCAGCCCTACTCCGGCTACGACTTGTTCGATTTTGAGGTACCCACTGCTGCCAACGGCGATTGCTATGACCGCGCCGTGGTGCGCGTGGCCGAGATGCGCCAAAGTCTGCGCATCATTGAGCAATGCCTGAAGAACATGCCGGAAGGGCCTTACAAAGCAGATCATCCGCTCACTACGCCGCCGATTAAAAAGCATACGATGCACGACATCGAAACCCTCATCACGCACTTTTTGGGGGTGAGCTGGGGCCCCGTGATGCCTGTGGGGGAAGCCATGAGTTGTATTGAGGCCACGAAAGGCGCCAACGGCTACTACGTCACCAGCGACGGCAACACCTCACCCTACCGCCTGCGCATTCGCACTCCCTCGTTCCCGCACATGCAGATGCTGCCCTACATTACTAAGGGTTATACCGTGGCAGACTTGCTCTCTATACTTGGTGCAATGGACTATGTGCTGGCTGATATTGACCGCTAAGTGAGGCAGAAGAATTGAAAACAAAGTCTCCGCTGGTTTGAGCCTGAGACGTTCAAACCAGCAGGAGCACAAAATAAAGTGTCGTATTTCTAACGTCCTGATATTTAAAGCTACCACATGCTGACCGCAGAAGAAAAACATCAGATCGACCACGAAATTAGCCTGGTACCTTCGCCAAAGAACGCGTGTATTGAGGCCCTGAAGATCGTGCAGCAAAGCCATGGTTGGGTGTCGGACGAGAGCCTGCAGGACGTGGCCGAATACGTGGGCATGTCTACTGCGGAGCTGGATAGTGTGGCGACGTTCTACAACCTGATCTTCCGCAGGCCGGTTGGCAGGCACGTGATTCTTCTCTGCGACAGCATCAGCTGCTATGTGATGGGCTACGAAGACATCCGCAATCATCTTTTTGAAAAATTGAGCATACAATATGGCCAGACCACAGCAGATGGCCGCTTTACCATACTTCCCAACTGCTGCCTCGGCACCTGCGACTGTGCCCCTGCCCTTATGATAGACCACGATCTGTACCGTAACCTGACGGTGGAACAACTGGATGAGATCCTGAGCAAGTATACCTAAACCCAAAGCGGGCACCTATGGAAAAGCCCCTGACCCAACACATTGTACCTGGCCGCAAACCACTCAACTTAAAGGAGTATGAGCAAGTGGGCGGCTATGCATCTGTGCGAAAAATCCTGAAAGAGATGTCGCCCCAGGAGGTGCAGGCATTGGTGAAAGACGCCAACCTGCGCGGGCGCGGCGGCGCAGGCTTCCCGACAGGCATGAAGTGGAGCTTTGTGCCCATGGGAGATGATGCGCCTTCGCCAAAGTACCTGGTGGCCAACGCCGATGAAATGGAGCCAGGCACTTTTAAAGACCGCGTGCTGCTGGAAGGAAATCCGCACCAACTCATTGAGGGGATGATTGTGGCCTCCTACGCTATCCAGGCAAGTATAAGTTACGTATTTCTGCGCTGGGCTTACAAGCTGGCGGCCAAAGAAATCACCCAGGCTATAAAGGAAGCTTATGAGGCTGGCTATTTGGGTAAAAACATACTAGGCTCCGGCTTTAACCTGGAGATGCACCTGCACACGGGTGTGGGCCGCTACATGTGCGGCGAGGAAACGGCCTTGCTCAATGCACTGGAAGGCAAACGCGCCAACCCCAGAGCTAAACCCCCCTTCCCGCAAGTCAGCGGTCTGTTCGGTAAACCGACCATCGTGAACAACGTGGAGACGCTTTGCTGTCTGCCGCACATCATCAACAACGGGGCGGAGTGGTTTAAGAAACTGGGTTTAACAGAGGACGCCGGCACTAAGCTTTACGGCGTGAGCGGCCGCGTGAAAACACCCGGCTGCTGGGAACTGCCCATGGGCACCACTATACGGGAGCTACTCGAAGAGCATGCCGGTGGCATGCAGGACGGCTACTTGTTCAGGGGCCTTTTGCCCGGCGGCGCCTCCACCGATTTTCTGGTGGAAGAGCACCTGGACCTGCCCATGGACTATGCTTCTATTCAGGCGGCTGGCAGTCGTTTGGGTACGGGTACCATGATCATCATGGACGACCAGACCTGCCCTGTCGGCTTTACGCTGAACCTGCAGCACTTCTTTGCGCAGGAATCCTGCGGCTTCTGTATGCCCTGCCGCGAAGGGCTGCCTTGGGTAGAGAAAATACTCCTGGCCATAGACAAAGGCGAAGGCAAACCCGAACACCTGCTCACCCTCGACTTCCATACCAAATATCTTGGCCCCGGCAACACCTTTTGCGCGCTGGCACCCGGCGCCATGGAACCCCTGCAGAGCGCTCTGAAATATTTCAGAGAGGATTTTGAACGGCACATTCACGAACACCACTGTCCCTGGAGCAAAAGCAAAGCATGGCAACCATCTATATAGATAACCACCCCTACGACGTGCAGGCAGGTAAAAACCTGCTCGAAACCTGCCTCACCCTCGGCAAGGACCTGCCTTACTTCTGCTGGCACCCGGCCATGGGCTCCATCGGGGCCTGCCGTCAGTGCGCCGTGAAGGTGTACAAGGACGAAAACGATACCAAAGGCAAGCTCTTTATGTCGTGCATGGAGCAGGTGCGGGACGGTATGCGCATCTCTATTGCCGACCTGGAGGCCAAGGAATTCCGGGCGCACATCATCGGCTGGCTTATGACTAACCACCCCCACGACTGCGCCGTGTGCGACGAGGGCGGCGCCTGCCACCTGCAGGACATGACCGTGATGACAGGCCATAACTACAGGCAGTACAGCTTTCAGAAGCGCACCTATCGCAACCAGTACCTGGGACCTTTCCTCAACCACGAAATGAACCGCTGCATACAGTGCTACCGCTGTGTGCGCTATTATAAAGATTATGCCGGTGGCAAAGACCTGGATGTGTTTGCCGCCCACAACCATTTATACTTTGGCCGCGCCGAAGACGGAGTACTGGAGAGCGAGTTCAGCGGCAATTTGGCAGAAGTGTGCCCAACGGGCGTGTTTACTGATAAAACGCTGAAACAGCACTACACCCGCAAATGGGACCTTACTTCTGCTCCTTCTGTATGCCATCACTGCAGCCTCGGCTGCAACACCATCGCCGGCGAACGCTACGGCACGCTGCGCAACATCACCAACCGGTATAACGGCGATGTGAACGGCTACTTTCTCTGCGACCGTGGCCGCTTCGGCTACGAGTTTGTGAACAGCCCCGGCCGCATCCGAAAGCCTTTGGTACGCAGCCGGCTGCCCGAGGCGACGGAGAAATATCCGGCCCTAAAAGCTGCCTCGTCTGCCATCAAGGCAGGACGTGTCATCGGCATTGGCTCGCCCCGCGCTTCTGTGGAGTCGAATTATGTACTGAAGAAACTGGTAGGCGAGGATAACTTCCACCATGGCGTGTCGGATGTAGATCATGACTTGGTGGAGCTGGCGCTGCACATCCTTCGCAATGGCTCGGTAAGAACGCCTTCTTTAAGAGAGGTAGAGAAAGCAGATGCCGTCTTTATACTTGGCGAGGACCTTACGAACACCGCTCCCATGCTGGCGCTGGCCGTACGACAGTCGGTAAGGCAGCAGCCCATACTAGAGGAAGTATCGAAGGCGAAAATCCCCGTGTGGCAGGATGCAGCCGTGCGCGGACTGGTGCAGACAGATAAGGGGCCACTCTTCATTGCGCACTATACGCCTACAAAACTGGATGAACTGGCTACTCATACTTTCTTCGACTCACCGGATGCTATTGCCCGCCTCGGATTTGCTGTGGCTAATGTGATAAGTGAGGAATCTCCGGAAGTACGAGGCATAAGTGAGGAGGAGCAGACACTGGCACAACAGATTGCAGAGGCTTTGATGAACGCTCAGAATCCACTCATTATTTCCGGTACCTCCTCCGGAAGCGAGCGCGTGTTGAAAGCCGCCGCCAACATCGCACATGCCTTGAAGGCCAGGGAGAAACCGGCAGGCATCAGCCTGGTGGTGCCCGAGTGCAACAGCATGGGCCTGGCCCTGCTTGGCGGCCATAAACTAGAATCGGCTTTTGAGGCGGTGATGAACGGCTATGCTGATACGGTGATTATCTTGGAGAACGACCTTTACCGAAGAGCCGGTGCCGCCACGATTGATCAGTTTCTGAAGAACTGCAAACAGGTGATCGCGCTGGACCACCTGCACAACGCCACCACCGAGCAGGCTAGTATACTTTTGCCGGCCACGCCTTTCTCCGAAGCCGACGGCACGCTCATCAACAACGAAGGGCGGGCGCAGCGGTTTTTCCAGGTATACCCGGTGCCCGAGGAGATACAGGAAAGCTGGCATTGGCTGGCTGAGATCGGCACCATTATGGCCGACGAGCAGATCAGCAGCTGGCACGGCTACGATGACATTGTAAAGGCCATCGCCAAAGAATACCCGGAATTGGAAGGCATTAGGAAAACGGCGCCACCTTCTGATTTCCGCATTGCTGGCCAACGCATCCCGCGCGAGCCGCACCGCTTCAGCGGGCGCACTTCCATGAACGCCGGCATGAACGTAAGCGAACCCAAGCCAGCCGAAGATCCTGACTCACCCCTCTCCTATACTATGGAAGGCTACCGGGGTCAGCCGCCTTCTTCTATGATTCCGTTTTTCTGGTCACCGGGCTGGAACTCGAACCAGGCCACCAACAAGTACCAGGAGGAAGTAGGCGGACATTTGAAGGGCGGAGATCCGGGTGTGCGGTTGATAGAGCCTACTGGCAACCCGCTGTTCTCCACGGCCGTACCGCAGAAATTTTTCCCGCTGGAGGGCCACCTGTACATGCTGCCGCTGCACCATACTTTCGGGTCTGAGGAGCTGAGCAACCAATCGCCTTCCATTATGCAGCGAATTTCGGAACCTTATGTGGCCATTAACGCTGCTGATGCTATCCGGATGAAGCTGGACGAGGGGCAGCAGCTGAGCTTCTCCATTGAAGGACAGATCTACCAGTTACCAGTACGCTTAAGCCAGACCATTCCGAGCGGCACCGCCGGCATGCCCAACGGCTTACCTGGGGTACCTTTTGCCGAACTACCTGCCTGGGCCATACTTAACCGAGACATCAAATGGAAACAGCAACCCCAAACTACTTTCTAATCATCGGCGGCGTGCTGTTCGTCATGCTGAACGTGGCCGCTTTGCTCATCTGGGTAGAGCGCCGTGGCCTCGCCCTGTTCCAGGACCGCTACGGCCCGAACCGCGCAGGTCCCTTCGGCTTGCTCATCGTGGCCGCTGACTCTATTAAGCTGTTCTTTAAGCAGGATTGGATTCCGCCTTTTGCCGACAAGCCTGTGTTCGTGCTGGCCCCGGCCATTGTGGTGGTCACAGTGCTGATGAGCTTTGTGGTGATCCCGTTCGCGCCGGGGATAATTGTAGCTGACCTGAACATCGGCTTGCTTTTCTTCCTGGCCATGTCGTCCATGGGTGCCTACAGCATTATACTAGGAGGCTGGGCCTCGAACAACAAGTATAGCTTGCTGGGTGCGATGCGTGGGGCGGCGCAGATGATTTCTTATGAAGTATTCATGGGCCTTTCGCTGATGGGTGTGGTCCTGCTCAGCGGCTCCTTCAGTTTGGTGGAGATCGTGGAGGCGCAGCGGGGACTGTGGTTCTTCATCCCGCAGATCGTCGGCTTTGTGATCTTCTTCATTGCGGGCATCGCCGAAACGCACCGCCTGCCTTTCGACATTCCGGAAGCCGAGAGTGAGCTGATTGCGGGCTTCCACTCGGAGTACTCGGGCATGAAGTTCGGTATGTTCTTCATCGGCGAGTACATGGGCATCACGCTCATTTCCTGCATGATCGTGACTTTATACTTTGGCGGCTGGCTTGGCCCAGATTTCCTGCCGCCCATTGTGTGGTTCATCCTCAAGACCCTCTTCTTCCTGCTGATCTTCGTCCTCCTCCGCGCCTCCATGCCCCGGCCAAGGTATGATCAGCTGATGGAGTATGGCTGGAAGGTACTCTTGCCGCTCACGCTGCTGAACCTGATGGTAACGGCTGGGGTGGTGCTGTGGATGAATGAGAGTTGAGGAGTTGAGGAGTTGGGGAGTTAGAGAGTTTAGGAGTTGCTAGTAATCTGCTCTTTCGGATTTTTAATCCGAAAGTATAGTAACCGCGGATTTGTAATCCGCATTGCAAAGGCAGTGGCTAATGGCATGCAAGCGGATTGCAAATCCGCAATTAACCAGGTTCCGGATTACAAATCCGGAACAGCGATAGTGCCAAAACGCTGGTGCGAGCTTGTAGCTCGTAACGCACACAATTTTATTAAAAATGGAGAAGCTTGTGCTACAGAACAACTCAGAATAAGAAGTAAGAAAATTCCCTGCCTTGGACTAGTGAGAACGCGAGTTCGAAACTAGCGAGCGTAGCTCTGAGAGGTTATGGGTGGTTGGACCCGGAACAGCACAAGTATAAAAGAACTATAAAACGAAAGGAGCAGCTATGTTTAGTTTGTTGCGCAGTATGTGGCTCACGTTTCTGCATGCTTTTCATAAGCGGGAGACCATACTTTACCCGGAGCAGAAACCTATACTCCCGACCCGGTGGCGGGGCCGCATCGTGCTCACGCGCGACCCGGACGGCGGCGAGCGCTGCGTGGCCTGCAACCTCTGTGCCGCCGCCTGTCCGGTAGACTGCATTGCCCTGCAACCTACTGAGGATGAAACCGGCCGCCGTTACCCTGACTTCTTCCGCATCAACTTCTCGCGCTGCATTTTCTGCGGCTACTGCGAAGAGGCCTGCCCTACCTACGCCATTCAGCTCATCCCCGACTTCGAAATGGGCGAGTACAACCGGCAGAACCTGGTGTATGAGAAAAAAGACCTGCTCATCAATGGCCAGGGCAAATACCATGGCTACAACTACTATAAAGTGGCGGGCATGGCCATTGGCGGAAAAGACAAAGGCGAGGCCGAAAACGAACTGCCTCCAGTTGATATCAAAAGTTTACTCCCCTAGCCTATGGAACTGACATTTTATATCGCGGCAGCGGTTGCCGTACTCTCCACGATCATGGTAATCACGCGCTACAATATCATCCACGCCCTGCTCTACTTGGTGGTCTCGTTCCTGGCGGTGGCGGTGGTGTTTTTCACTATGGGCGCCCCCTTTATGGCGGCGCTGGAAATCATCATCTATGCCGGGGCAATCGTGGTGCTCATCATCTTTGTAATCATGATGCTGAACCTGACGCAGGAGGATGTGCAGCAGGAAAAGGAATGGCTGAAGCCCTCAATATGGGTGGGTCCGGCCATACTTTCGGCGGTGCTGCTGGCGGAGCTGGTATATATTGTAGCGGCCGGCACCCCGCCACAAGCGGAAGCAGTGGTAGCGGTAGACGCTAAACTGGTGGGTTTGTCGTTGTTCGGGCCTTACATCCTGGGCGTGCAACTCTGCGGTATACTACTTACCGCAGGCATTGTGGGCGCCTACCACCTGGGCAGGCAGAAAAAGAAAGTTATTCACCGGTTTTTACAGGAAAGGAGCGCAGCCGCATGAGTGTATCCACCATGGAAGCCGCCCTGTTGCTGGCAGGGGTTCTATTTATGCTGGGGCTGATCAGCGTACTGATTCGCCGCAACATCATTTTTATGCTGATTTCTGTGGAGATCATGCTCAACGCCGCTGGGCTCGCTTTTATCGTGGCTGGCTCCAAATGGGTACAGCCCGACGGGCAGGTGATGTTCATTTTCATACTGACCATGGCAGCCGCGGAAGTATCGGTGGGGCTGGCGCTGATCCTGCAGATCTATCATCAACTTAAAACCCTCGACAGCGACGCTGCCAACTTTATGAAAGGATAAGACTATGGAAAACTTCATCTGGCTCATACCGGCCTTGCCTTTTCTAGGCTCCCTCCTGCTCCTCCTTTTCGGCACACGCTTGTCGCGCGCAGGCGTGGCTATATTGGGTGTGGGCAGCGTGGGCATTTCGGCTCTAATCACCATACTTTTAGGGCTGCAGTTTTTGGCTGAAAAGCCCGCTTCTTACCACCAGGAAGTATGGCAGTGGTTCAACGTAGCGGGGTTTAGTCCGTCCATTGCCTTTCACCTGGATGCGCTCTCGACCGTCTTTATTTTTGTCATCACTTTCGTAGGATTTTTGATCCACCTCTACGCCACTGCCTATATGGCTGAGGATACGGACTTCTCGCGCTTCTTTGCCTGCATGAACCTATTTGTGGGCTCCATGCTGATGCTGGTAATGGCTGATAACCTGCTGTTACTGTACCTGGGTTGGGAAGGTGTGGGTCTCTGCTCTTACCTGCTCATCGGCTTCTGGTACAAAGACCCCGCCAACGGCTACGCTGCCCGCAAAGCCTTTATCATCACGCGCGTGGGTGATACAGCCATGGCGATCGGGCTCTTTATACTTTTCCAGACATTCGGAACGCTAAATATACAAACTATACTGACTCAGGCGCCCGAAGTATGGAGCGTGGGGGCACAGATGGCGGTGCTCGTGGGATTGCTGCTGTTAGGCGGCGCAGTAGGTAAATCGGGTCAGCTGCCGCTCCAAACCTGGCTACCCGATGCCATGGCGGGCCCTACACCGGTTTCGGCGCTGATACATGCTGCTACCATGGTAACGGCTGGGGTCTACCTGATTGCCCGCATGTACGTGATCTTTGATCTGGCACCGGTGGCGCAGCTGGCGGTGGCGGTGATAGGTGCGGTTACCTTGCTCCTGGCCGGTTTCTCCGCCCTCACGCAATACGACCTCAAGCGGGTGCTGGCCTACTCCACGATCAGCCAGATCGGCTATATGTTTCTGGCTTTGGGTGTGGGTGCGTGGTCGGCGGGCATTTTCCACTTTATGATCCACGCTTTCTTCAAGGCGCTGCTCTTCCTTTGTGCCGGTGCTATCATACTTGCCCTGCACCACGAACAGGACATGCGCCGGATGGGCGGGCTTCGCAAAAGTATGCCCGTTGTGTTCTGGACCTTTTTGATCGGGGCAGCTTCGTTGGCAGCGCTGCCGGTTATCACTTCTGGTTTCTACAGTAAAGACCAGATCCTGTGGTATACCCTGGCTGGTCCGCAAGGCAGCATTTGGCTGTACCTAGCCGGACTCGTAGGGGCTTTTATCACCTCGATTTATACGTTCCGGATGGTGTTCATGACCTTCTACGGTGAGCCGAAAACGCATGTGGCGCACCCGCCGGGCATGCTCATCACCATACCGTTAGTCATCCTGGCCATACTTTCGCTGGTAGGTGGATTTATAGAACTGCCCCACAATTTCGCGCACATGGCCTTATTCTCCGGTCTGATGGCACCGGTGCTACCAAGCATTACGGCCAACGAGCTGCTGGCGGCCAATGAGTGGCTGTTCCAGGTACTGGCGGCGGTCGTTTCGCTGGGCGGAGTGCTGGTGGCTTACCTGTTTTACCAGAGGAGCCCAGAGCTGCTGCAGAATCTGGAGCGCTCGAGCTTTGCCATGAAACTGCACCGCTTCTGGTTCTCAGGCTGGGGTTTTGATGCCCTGTATGATA
This sequence comes from Pontibacter litorisediminis, assembly GCF_029360645.1. Lineage (GTDB taxonomy): Bacteria > Bacteroidota > Bacteroidia > Cytophagales > Hymenobacteraceae > Pontibacter > Pontibacter litorisediminis. Next base: position 364,041 of record NZ_JARDUA010000002.1, read on the forward strand.
ACCTGTTCGTGCGCCCTTACGTGTTCCTGGCCAACCTCAACAAGCGCGACATCATCGACAGCTTTTACACCGGCCTGGCCCGCACGGCCGAGGGCTTCCATGTGATGTTCTCGCAAACCCAAAGCGGCGTGCTGCGCAATTATGTGGCGGGTATTGTGGTCGGTGCTATCATGATTCTCACCATAAGCCTGTTGCTATGATACTCCTCTGGATGATCGTGATCCTGATGGCCGGCGGACTGCTGGCGTGGCTCTCCAAGAAGTGGCACCCCGAGCTGCCCCGCTGGATCGCACTGTTTGCCGTGCTGGCTGATTTTATACTTGCCGTATACTTATGGCTGGCTACACCCGCCGCTACGTTAGGCGCCTCGCCCTGGCTGGTGCAACTGGAGATTCCCTGGATACCGCAGTGGGGCGTGAACTTTATACTTGCCCTCGACGGGCTGAGCCTGCTGATGCTGCTGCTCACCTTCTTCCTGGGCATCCTGTGCGTGCTTATTTCCTGGCGGGAGATCAAAGTCAAGACTGGCTTTTTTCACTTCAACCTGCTGTGGGTGCTGGCGGGCATCACGGGTGTTTTCCTTACCATGGATTTGTTCCTGTTCTACTTTTTCTGGGAAGTGATGCTCATCCCGATGTACTTCCTGATCGGGGTCTGGGGGCATGCCAACCGCAACTATGCCGCTTATAAGTTCTTCATCTTCACACAGGCCAGTGGGCTGCTGATGTTGCTGGCTATACTTGGTTTATACTTTATCCACGGCGCCCAGACCGGTATTTATACGTTCAACTACTTCGAGCTGCTCGGCACGAGTATGGCTCCTGAGGCGGCTCGTTTGCTGATGTTCGGTTTCCTGGCGGCCTTCCTGGTGAAGCTGCCGGTGGTGCCATTTCACTCCTGGCTGCCCGATGCCCACTCCGAAGCACCCACGGCCGGTAGCGTGATCCTGGCAGGGCTGCTGCTGAAAACCGGCGCCTACGGCCTGCTGCGCTTCGTGCTGCCGCTCTTTCCGACGGCAACGGTAGAGTTTGCCCCGTGGGCGATGCTGCTGGGCGCCGTCGGTATTATCTACGGCGCCATACTCGCCTACTCCCAAACCGACCTGAAACGGCTGGTGGCCTATACTTCAGTGAGCCACATGGGCTTTGTGATACTTGGGGTATTTGCCTTCAACGAGTGGGCGCTGCAGGGCGTGGTGATGCAGATGATCGCCCATGGCCTGAGCACCGGCGCGCTGTTCATCATCGCTGGTTTTCTCTACGAGCGCCTGCATACCCGCGACATCGGGCAAATGGGTGGCTTCTGGTCCAAAGCACCGAAAATGGGCGTGATCGCGCTGGTCTTTGTCATGGCTTCGTTGGGCCTGCCGGGGTTGGGCAACTTTATTGCAGAGTTCCTGACGCTGGTAGGCTCCTGGCAGGCGAATAACTGGCTAACGGTGGTAGCCACCATAGGCCTGGTGCTGGCCACAGCCTATTCGCTGCGCATCATGCAGAAAGTGTTCTACGAACCCGCCCCTACCGATCATCCGCTGCCGGATCTAACAGCAAGAGAAATGCTGATCGCGGTGCCGATGGTGGTGCTTATCCTTTGGCTGGGCCTTTACCCACAACCCGTGCTGGACACAGCACAGCCAAGTATAACCCAGCAACTGCAGGCCTATCAGGAGCCGGAGGTGAAGGAGAAAGTGGCGGTGGTGGTTGAAGAAAAGACTGTAAACCGAAGTATAAAACAAGTTAAAAAAGGTAATAACAAAGTCCCCCTTTGAAGGGGGCAGGGGATTATATTTTTTGTTTGCTGGCGCGGGTTTGTAAACCGTGTCTAATTATAAAGTCGGATTTGTAATCCGACTGGGCCAGAGGCCCAAACTATAAATTGGCATGAGCGAGGAAGCTCGCACCATGAGAAGGTTTCTTCTGCACATGTAATCATCCCCCTACCCCCTTCAAAGAGGGACAGTAAAAAAGTATAAATCACCATAAAAGCCATAACCATGAGCCAAACCGACTTCCTGCACCTGATGCCGCTGATTATACTCACCGTGGCGGCCCTTGTGAACATGCTGGTGGTAGCAGCGTGGCGGAATCACAAGATCATCTATGTGATTACGGCCGTGTCGTTTGTGGCGGCTTTTCTGTCGTTGTTTGAGCTGCGGGGGATCACGGCTTACTATATTGATCCGCTTTTCGTGATCGATGGCTTTGGCGTGTTCTATATCGGGTTGATCCTGGCGACGGCGCTGCTTATCAGCATGCTTTCCTATGCCTATTTTGAGCAGCGCGAGGAGCAGAAGGAAGAGTATTATATCCTACTGATTCTATCCACCCTGGGGGCCTGCACCCTGGTCATCAGCACGCACTTTGCCTCGCTCTTCCTGGGCCTGGAGGTGCTGAGCGTGGCGCTGTACTCGCTCATATCCTACTTAAGGGCCCGCGAGCGCTCCGATGAGGCGGGCATCAAGTACCTGATACTGGCCGCCTTTTCTTCTGCTTTCCTGCTCTTCGGCATGGCGCTGGTATACTTCAGTGTGGGCACTATGACCTTTGCCGGCATCGCCACGGCTATGGCTGGCTTGCAGGAACTCCCGTTACTGCTGCTTACCGGTTTCGGCATGATGATCATCGGCATTGGGTTTAAGCTGAGCGTGGTGCCTTTTCATATGTGGACGCCCGATGTGTATGAAGGAGCGCCGGCTCCGGTTACGGCTTTTATCGCTACGGTATCCAAAGCTGGTGTGCTCGGTATCATGATCCGCTTTTTTATGGAGGTGGATGGTTTCCGCTACCCCACCCTCATCACCATTTTCACTATAGTCGCTATTTCTTCTATGGTTGCCGGTAACCTGCTGGCCCTGATGCAAACGAACGTCAAACGCATCCTGGCTTATTCCTCGATCTCGCACCTGGGCTACCTGCTGGTTGCCTTTTTGGCTGGCAATCGGATGGGTGTCGAGGCGATCACCTTCTACCTGGTCGCTTATTTTATCACCACCGTGGGGGCCTTTGGGGTGGTGGCCATGCTGTCGGACCCGGAGCAGGATGCGGAGCTGCTGGAGGATTATCGCGGCCTGCTCTGGCGGCGCCCCTGGACGGCCACGGCCTTTACCGCCATGCTACTCTCGCTGGCGGGCATTCCGCTCACAGCCGGTTTTGTGGGCAAGTTCTATGTGCTGGCCGCCGGCGTGAACACGCAGCTATGGCTGCTCGTGGCGATGCTGATACTCAACAGCGTCATCGGTTTATACTATTACATTAAGATTATTGCCGTGATGTTTCAGCAGCCGGAGGCGGAGGAAGAGACACCCAGGCAAAGGTTACGCCCCTCTATTTACGTGGCCAGTGTGGGCACGCTCGCCATACTTACGCTGCTGTTGCTCCTGGTGGGCGTATACCCGACTGCCCTTGTCGATATTATACACAATGTGTTCTCTTCGGCTCCGGCTATGGTGAACAGGTAAGTTTTCCTCTTGAAGGCAGGGTCTTTTCATGCTACCCACACTGGCTCTAAAATATTTGTGACTCTGTTAAGAACTCTGGTGAAAATAGAACTCCCTTCTCCAGGAGGTTAAGCCGCTGCAATTGGCTACCAGTATCCTTTCAGGATGACACCATAGAGCCCATGGACTCTGCTCTTAGAAGGGAGACTTATACTTTGACCGATCAGGAAAGATATTCTTGGCACCTAACTAAGCACAACTTTCCGCTCTTACCCAAAGTAAGTATACTTAGGAGGATGTGGGGAAGATGGGGGCATCTCTGAGGCTTATCGTTATACTTCTTTTATTGCCTGTTGCAGGCTTTGGGCAAGGCAGGACCTGGGAAGTAGCCGTGGCAGGCGGTGCTGTGCGTAACTTCCGGACGCCGCTGCACATCCGGCAGAGCGATGCTGCGGATATAGAAATTGACGCTACCTACCGCACAGAGCCTTTTAACCCGCCTGTATACTATGATATTCGGGTAAGCACCTGGCAAAACGACAAAGGCTGGGAGCTGAAGTTCACGCACCACAAGCTCATCCTCGATAACCTACCGCCAGAGGTGCAGCGCTTTTCCATTACCGATGGTTACAACCTGCTTACCCTAAACCGCCTCTGGCTGGTGCATGGCCTCACCCTCTCCGCCGGCGCCGGACTCGTCCTCACACATCCAGAATCCACTATACACGGAGTACCTTACCCCGAAAATAGAGGTATCTTTAACAAAGGCTACTATATTTCCGGGCCGATGGCAGAGGCAGCCGTGGCCAAACGCTACTACCTTGCCGACAGGTGGTTTATACTTGCAGAGGGCAGGGTAACCGCCTCTTATGTGGAAGTACCCGTGGCCAACGGCGAAGCGCGCCTTTCCAACATAGCCCTGCACGGGCTGCTGGGAATGGGGTTCAAGATCAGGTGAAGGAATTTCGCATCAAAATTTCACCTCTTCCTTAACGTTTTAAGGCGGCCTTCATCCTTTAAAGTATAACGCTGTAGTTTTAGCTATTTAGGAAAGCCCACCCCTAACCCCTCCAAGGAGGGGAATTATACTTACTCATGCTATTGCAAACTTAAAAAGCCAGATTCTACAGCACCGGGTCCAACCACCCCTACCCCTCCTTGTTTAAGGAGGGGAGCTCGGTTCAAGCTCCGTCAGCTGTGGCTATCGAAATGTTCCCAGTCTTTGGGTTGAGCGCCTATGCGAGTTTTTCCGGTGCCGAGCCGGAGGCGAGGCAGCCCGAGGCACGAGGGCAGGAAAAGCTCCCAGCGCGAAGCCCTTATCGAGGGCCCCTACCCCCACGACGAGCCCGCTCGGGCTGGAGAGCACCAAAGTATGATGTGCAACTATTGGTAAGTTAGTCTGGAGGATGAACGGCATCTAGTAAGGACAGCTTGGTTCCAGATGCAGAAAGCAGCGGTTATGAAAGTATAGCCGAAGTACAAATTAACAAGTATAAACTGAAGTATGAAGGCACGACTTACGCGGATCTGAAGATCCGCAGCAGAGAAGGTTCCGGAAAAGGATGCCTGGAACAGCGGAGTAGCTCAAGTATAAATGTATGGCTCTTCAAGCCAGTCGAGTCACAGACTCGACATTATTGGGAGCACAAGTCTGAAGACTTGCGCCAGGAAAGAGGAAAAGACGCAAGCGAACGCTTGTGCAGCCTAGCGAAGTATAGCAGATAATCTACCAGAAGCCTATGCAATCAACTCAAAAATCCCTAAACTCCTTTCCGGCCTTTCCCCAAAGCCGTACCTTTGCGCCTCATAACAAGAATACATGCGCACCAACACACGATACCCAAAAACTCCTTTTGAGGTAAAAGGCTGGGAACGGGAAGAGCATTTCCACTTTTTCAAAAGCTTCGCCAACCCCTTCTTCAATGTCCATACAGAGATAGAGATTACCAATCTCTATAACCACTGCAAACAAAACAACCTCTCGGTCTTTCTGGCTTACATGCATACTGCCACTGAGGCCGCCCGGAAGACAGAGAATTTCCTGCTGCGGCTAGAGGGCGAGGAAGTGGTAAGGTATGCGGCAGCAGATATCTCCACCACTGTGCTCACGGAGCGCAAAACGGTGTCTTTCGTGCACCTGCCCCACCACCCGGACCTCGCTACTTTCTGCACAGAGGCCTCAGCGGTTGTGGCCGAGGCAAAGCAGGGCAGTAGGCTGTTCTACGGCTACAACGGGCCGGACCTACTACACGCCACCACTTTGCCTTGGTTCAAGTTTAACGGCATGGAGCACGCGCATATGGATGACCCAAACGATGCCATTCCGAAGCTGGCATTCGGTCGGCTGGAGGTACAGGAGGCGAAGGTAGTGCTGCCCCTGAGCGTGCGGGTGCATCATGCGCTGGTCGATGGTTATCATATCCACCTGTTCTTGCAGCACATGGAGGCAAGTATAAAGGCCTTGGCCTGATCAGCAGAAAAGCAAATTATCCTGGGCATTGGCGGGGGCTGTAACGCCACTTTAGCCCCCTTTCGCTCAGGACACCTGCCTTGCACATATCCATACTGCCACTTCTCCGTATGTATGATTTGCTATATTTCCCGATACTATGTTAGGAGATAAGGCAACTTATGTATCATCAATTAATCAAAAAACTATGAAACGTTTTAAAGCAACATTGCTGGCAGTCCTGTTCATGATCCCCTTTCTCTATGCCTGCCAGGAAGGAACCGATGTAGTGGAATCTGGCACGTACCAGGGCACCGTGGATGAAGTGGAGCCAGAAAAAACGGAGATCTACGTAGAGACACAAGACAACAAGCGCCTGGAGCTGTACTTCAACGAGAACACCTCACTGACCAGGAACGGCGAAACCGTCGCCTTCGACCAACTGGAGAAAGGACAGCGTGTAGAGGTGGAGGTAGAGAAGGTGGGCCAGCGCCTGGAACCGATCGCCGTAAGAATCATGGAATAGCATGGCAGAACCAACTTTCTGGCGAACCGAAGTATGGCACCCGCTCACGGTGCATTTCCCGATTGCGCTGCTGACGTTTGCCACGCTCGTAAAACTGTTGGCCTTGTTCCTAAAGCCCGCTTCTGCCGCGTTCTGGCAGAAGACGGGCTCTTTCTTGCTGTATGCCGGCACCCTGGCCGCCTGGGTCAGCCTCTACACCGGCGACATGGCCGATGGCGTAGTATCACGCAAGCTGTGCGACCCCACCGTGCTCAAAGACCATGAAATCTTTGCCGAATACCTGACTTATACTTTTACGGTAGCCGCGCTGCTAGACGTGACCCAGCGCTACCGCCTGCTAACGTACAAGCCGCGTTTAATGCAGGTGCTGGTGGTCGTGCTGCTGCTGGTTGGTACCGGCTTGCTGACGTACGCCGGCCATTTGGGTGCCCGCGTGGTGTACCAGCAGGCAGGCGGCGTGAATGTGCCCTCTTCGGATTGCGCAGAGTTCAATTAACCTGCTGTTTATCGGCCGCTGCCTGGCTTCTGCCGTGAAGGTTTGGGAATGATGTAAAAGATTCGGATAATTGTGTAAGCATGCTTGCCGCACAGGTTGTACCTTTGTGGTAAGTATAATTCCAACAGATGAACCTATACCGCCAGATCATATTGCTAACCCTAACGCTGCTGGTGCTCGTCTCCTCGACGGGTATGGCCGTGGGCATGCATATTTGTGGCGGTGAGCTGCGCGATGTTACCTTCTTCGGTGCCGAGGCCGATTGCCCGATGGATATGGAAAAGCCTGTGGAGAAAGCCCCGGCCTGCCATACCCCTCCCACGGATACTGATGACAAAGCCTGCTGTGCAGACCACCAGGTAAAGGTGGAGCGGCTGGATGTGGCGGCTAAGGACAAGCCTTTGTCGCTAAGCAAGCTCCAGGACATCAAACTTATTGCTACTGTAAAGGCGGTTATACTGCAATGGTTCGCCCCTGAGGCTGACCTGAAGCCAACCTACGCGCTTTACGAATCTCCCCCGCTGGCCCGCGACATACCGGTGCTGGTACAGTCTTTCCTGCTATAAATCCCGCTTTTTTCGATGATACCCGCCTTTGTGGGCTGGTATAGCTTTGTGCTGCCTTTTCGGCAGACCTACTTCCTTGCATTCAATCGAATAAAGCATGTTAAACAGCATCATCAAATTCTTTCTGGAGCAGAAACTGGTTACAGTCCTGCTCCTGCTGCTCATCGTTGGCTGGGGCATTGTAGTGGCTCCCTTCAACTATAAAGTAGATTTCCTGCCAAGCGATCCGGTTCCGGTAGACGCTATCCCGGATATTGGCGAGAACCAGCAGATTATTTTTACCGAGTGGATGGGCCGCTCCCCGCAGGACGTGGAGGACCAGATTACCTATCCCCTTACCACCTCCTTACTGGGGATGCCGGGCGTGAAGACGATCCGCTCCACTTCCATGTTTGGTTTCTCCAGCATCTACGTCATTTTTGACGAGGATACCGAGTACTACTGGAGCCGCTCCCGCATACTTGAAAAGCTGAACTCCCTGCCCAGCGACCTACTGCCAGAAGAGGTAACGCCTAAGCTTGGGCCGGACGCCACGGCGCTAGGGCAAGTGTACTGGTATACGCTGGAGGGGCGCGACGAGAATGGCAACCCCGCCGGTGGCTGGGATTTGCACGAGCTGCGCACCATACAGGACTTCTATGTGCGCTATGCCCTGACGGGCGCCGAGGGCGTGGCCGAGGTGGCCTCCGTGGGCGGTTATATTAAGGAGTATCAGGTAGACCTGGACCCAGTGGCGATGAAGGCGAACAACGTTTCGATGATGGAGGTGATGACGGCCCTGCAGAACAGCAATCAGGACGTGGGCGCCAACACCGTGGAGATAAACCAGGTAGAGTACCTGGTGCGCGGCCTGGGCTATGTGCAGGACCTGGAGGACATTGAAGAGGCCGTGGTGAAAGTGACGTCTAACGTGCCGATCCGCATCCGCGACATTGCCCGCGTGAATATTGGCCCTGCCGACCGCTCGATGCTGGGTGTACTGGACAAGAGCGGCGCCGAGGCGGTGGGCGGTGTAGTGGTGGCCCGCTATGGCGATAACCCGCTGGCCGTGATCAACAACGTAAAAGAGAAGCTGGACGAGATTGCCGCCGGCTTGCCCTCCAAAAAGCTGGCCGATGGGCGCACCTCCAAGGTAACTGTGGTGCCTTTCTATGACCGCACCCAACTCATTAACGAAACGCTGGGCACGCTCAACGAGGCGATTATCCTGCAGATCCTGATTACCATCATTGTGATCATCGTGATGGTGTACAACCTGCGCGCCTCGCTCCTGATATCTGCTCTGCTCCCGCTGGCCGTGCTCATGACCTTTATCATGATGAAGCAGTTCAACGTGGATGCCAACATCGTGGCGCTGTCGGGTATTGCCATTGCCATTGGTACCATGGTGGATCTGGGGATTATCCTGAACGAAAACATCCTGCGGCACCTGGACGAGGCCCCTCCCGGGCAATCGCTGCTAAAAACAGTATATAATGCCACGACTGAGGTGGCCACGGCCATCATCACGGCTGTTTCCACCACCATCGTCAGCTTTTTGCCCGTGTTTACGCTGGAGGCGGCCGAGGGCAAGCTGTTCGGTCCGCTGGCCTTCACCAAAACTTTCGCACTGGTGGCCTCGCTGATCTTCACGATCCTCATCATGCCGGCTTTCGCCCATTCCATACTGGGGCTGAAGTCGAAAAATGTAGCGTGGTCTAAGCTGCTGAACATTGGTCTTTTAGTACTGGGTGTGGTGGCGCTGTTTATACTTCCGCTGGCTGGCCTGGTGCTTATCCTGGTGGCAGCCAATAACCTGCTGACTTATTACCAGCCGGAGCGCTACGGCAAGTATAACACGCTTGTAATGGTAAGCATTGCAGTATTGGCCGTGTCGTGGCTACTGGCCACGCAGTGGATGCCATTGGGCGCTTCAGTGAGCCTGCTGGTCAACTTCCTGTTCATCCTGCTTGTTATTGGGCTGGTGCTGGGACTATTCGCATTGTTCATCGGTGCGTACCCTCGCATCCTGATGTGGTGTCTCAACCATAAGCGAACGTTCCTGCTTATCCCGGCCTTTATCATGCTGATCGGCCTAAACGTGTGGTTGGGCTTCAATGGGGTATTTGGCTGGGTCGCCAACGGCATCGACAAAGTTGGCTGGAACATCCGTACCACTTCCGCTTGGAGTGGGCTCGTGCATACGTTTCCGGGTTTGGGTGAGGAGTTCATGCCTTCACTGGACGAGGGTGCTTTCCTGCTGATGCCGACCTCCATGCCGCACTCCGGCGTGGAAGCCAACAAACGCATTGTGCAGCAGCTGGACATGCTTATCACAGCCATTCCGGAAGTGGAAATGGTGGTGGGCAAGGCCGGGCGCGCCGAAACAGCCCTCGACCCGGCCCCTATGTCGATGTACGAGAACATCATCCAGTATAAATCAGAGTATAAGACAGACGTCAACGGCCAGCGCATCCGCTTTAAAGTAGACGACAAGGGGGAGTTTGTGCGCGATGCAAAAGGTGAGCTGATTCAGGATAAAAACGGGGAGTATTACCGCCAATGGCGCGACCACATCAAGAGCCCGGACGACATCTGGGATGAGATCGTGGCGGTGGCCAATATCCCGGGTGTAACCTCGGCACCCAAACTGCAGCCCATCGAAACACGCCTTGTGATGCTGCAGACCGGCATGCGTGCGCCCATGGGTGTGAAAGTATACGGCCCGGACCTGCAAACCATCGAGGACTTCAGCCTGCAGCTGGAGCGCCTGCTGAAAGAGGTGCCATCGGTGAAGCCGGAGGCTGTTTTCGCAGACCGCTCGCTGGGCAAGCCTTACATGGAGATAGAGCTGAACCGCCGCGCCATGGCCCGCTATGGCCTGAACGTGACGGATGTGCAGGAGTATATTGAGGTGGCGATGGGCGGCATGGCCCTGACCACCACCGTGGAAGGGCGTGAGCGCTACTCCATCCGTGCCCGCTACGCCAGAGAGTACCGGAACGGCCCGGAAGCCATAGACCGCATTATGGTTACAACGGCTGGAGGCGCGCAGGTACCCCTCGGGGAGATTGCCGAGGTAGTTTACCGGCCCGGCCCGATGATGATCCGCGGCGAAAACTCGTTCCTGACCGGCTATGTGCTGCTCGATAAGCGGGAGGGCTTTGCCGAGGTATCGGTGGTAGAGGATGCGCAGCGCTACCTGAGCCAGAAGATTGAGTCGGGCGAGCTGGTGGTGCCTGCTGGCGTAAGCTATAAGTTTTCGGGCAACTACGAGAACCAGGTGCGCGCCGAGAAGAGGCTTTCCATTGTGATTCCGCTCAGTTTGCTCATCATCTTCCTGATCCTGTACTTCCAGTTCCGCTCCGTATCTACCACGCTGTTTATTTTCACCTCCATTGCCATGGCTTTTTCAGGTGGTTTTATGATGCTGTGGCTCTACGGGCAGGACTGGTTCCTGAACTTCTCGTTCGGCGACACCAACATGCGGGACCTCTTCCAGATGCGCACGTTTAACCTGAGTGTAGCCGTTTGGGTGGGCTTTATCGCCCTGTTCGGCATTGCCACCGACGATGGCGTGGTGATGGGCACATACCTGAAGCAGAGCTTTGATAGGTTTAAGCCGGATACAAGGAAAGGGGTACGCAAGGCCGTACTGGAAGCCGGTATGCGCCGCGTCAGGCCCTGCCTGATGACGACGGCCACTACCCTGCTGGCCCTGCTGCCGGTGCTCACCTCCACCGGTCGCGGCTCTGATATCATGATCCCGATGGCCATTCCTACCTTCGGTGGTATGGTGGTGGCCCTAATCACCCTGTTTATTGTGCCGGTGCTTTACAGCTGGCGCGAAGAGTCTAAAGTTAAAGAGGAGACGGTATGAAAAAGATCATTCTAAGTATACTGCTACTGCTGGCGCTCAGCCCCTACCTGCAGGCGCAAACCCTGGAGGAGTACCTGGTGATGGCCGGCGAGAATAACCCGCAGCTAAAGGCCCGCTACGCCGAGTATCAGGCCGCGCTGCAGAAAGTGCCGCAGGCCGGTGCTCTGCCCGACCCGGAAGCAACGTTCAACTTCTTCCTGAAACCTATGGATAGGTTCATGGGCAGGCAGCTGGGGGATGTTTCGGTGATGCAGATGTTCCCGTGGTTCGGCTCATTGGATGCCGCCAAAACAGAGGCCAACTACATGGCGCAGATGCAGTTTGCCTCTTTTATAGAAGCAAAGATCAACCTCTACCACACCGTGCGCTCCACCTGGCTTACCCTTTACCAGATCGATGAAGAGGTAAAGCTACTGGAACGGGAGCTGGAGATCCTGCAGGCGCTGGAGCGGGTGGCTTTGGCCAAGTATAAATCGGCACCGGCGGCTACATCTGGAGCCCCGGCCACCCAACGGCAAAGCACAGGCACCTCGTCATCGGCTGCTTCGGGTGGCACCCCGGGCGGCATGGCAGGTATGGGCGGTGGCTCCACTGGCAGCACCAGCTCCTCCTCCGGTGGAGGAAGTATGGGCGGCGGCGGCATGGCCTCCTCTGGTAGCAGCATGGTGGATGTGATCCTAATCCGGGTGCAGGTGAAGGACCTGGAAAACCGCCTGCAGCTGCTCCGCGACTCCAAAAGACCGAAAGAGGCTGCCTTTAACAGCATGCTCAACCGCGACCTTACCCTGGAGGTGCAGCTGGCAGACACTTTAACGCCTGTTGCCTTACCTGCCTCCCTGGCCCTTATCCAGGACTCTATCCGCCTGAACCACCCCATGCTGAAGATGTATGAGTGGGACGAGAAGGCGCGTGAGGCACAGTACCGGATGGCCAAGCTGATGGGCCGGCCGATGGTGGGCCTGGGGCTGAACTACATGGTGTTTAAACCGCGCACCGATGAGATGACGCAAATGCCGATGGGTGGCGAAAACATGGTGATGCCCATGGTAACATTTACCCTGCCGATCTACCGCAAGAAGTATAAAGCCGCCCAGAAAGAAGCACAGTACGCGCAGGAAGCTGCCGTGGCTAACAGAGAAGCTGCAGAAAACATGCTCTTTGCCGAACTGAGCGGTCTCTTATACGACTACCAGCGTGCCACAAGCACGCTGCAGCTACTGGAGGAGCAGATCAGGCTGAATGAGCAGGCTATCCGGCTGCTGACCACCAACTACAGCGTGGCGGGCGCAGGCATTGAGGAGATACTGCGGCAGCGCCAGGCTATATTGGGCTACAGGCAACAGCAACTGCAGGCAATCACCGATCAGCATACGGCTGTGTCTGCCATTAACCGCATGATGAACAGCGACAGCTGATAACTGGCGCGCATCTTCTGCTGCGTGACCTGGAGGAATGCTGAGTCTCTGACTCAACCGGACCAGAAGCCCAGGAATAGTATACAGCGCTCAAGGCACCACCAAATTTAGAACAGAAAATTTTATCTATCAGATAAACAGATGAAACCAAGAAATAAACAAATCGCAACATACCTGCTGATAGCCTTAGGAGGCCTGCTGCTGGGCTGGCTGATCTTTGGAGGACGATCTTCCGAAGAGGTGCATGACCATGCAGGAGAGACAGCAGGTGTCACAGAATATACTTGCTCCATGCACCCGCAGATCCGCCAGAACGAGCCGGGGAAGTGCCCTATCTGCGGCATGGACCTGATACCCGTGGCGGCCGCCGGTGGCTCAGGCGAGCCAAGCCCCTATGTGCTGGAGATGACGCCGGAGGCTGTCGCGCTGTCCAACATTCAGACCTCACCGGTGCAGTCGATTAATCCGGAAAACGAGTTGCTGCTCTCAGGCACCGTGCAGCTAAACGAGCAGCAGGTGTCTTCCATCACCGCCAAGTTCCCGGGCCGCATCGAAAAGCTGTACGTGAATTTTACGGGCCAGGAAGTACGCAAAGGCGAGCGCCTTGCCTCCATCTACTCGCCCGAACTGCTGACGGCGCAGCGCGAGCTGCAGGAGGCGGCCAAATCCAAAGACATTATGCCGGAGCTGTATGAGGCTGCCAAAACCAAACTAAGGCTGTGGAACATCTCCAATAGCCAGATCCAACGCATTGAGAACACTAACAAGCTGCTGACTAACTTCGACATTTATTCGGATGCCGCTGGCGTGGTAACCGAGCGCCTGGTGGCCGTGGGCGATTATGTGAGCACCGGCTCCGTGTTGTTTGAGGTAGCCAACCTGTCGTCGGTGTGGGTGGTGCTGGATGCCTACGAAAGCGATCTTTCGTGGGTAAAGGAAGGAGCTACTGTAAACTTCACAGTACCGGGTATCCCGGGCAAGGAGTTCACGGCCAAGGTGCAATTTGTAACGCCCGTGCTGGACGCCGCCACCCGTGCGGTGCAGGTACGCGCTGAAGTAACCAACCCTGGCAACCAACTGAAGCCGGGCATGTTTGCCAACGCCCGCATTAAAACATCCTCGAAAACAACGGCCAAAGAAAACGCGCTGGCTGTGCCAAGAACCGCCGTGCTCTGGACAGGAAAACGCTCTGTGGTTTACGTGAAGGTGAACGACCGTGAGGCGCCTGCCTTTGAGATGCGCGAGGTAACGCTGGGCCCGCGCCTGGGTGAGATGTACCTGGTGGAAGCGGGCCTGAGTGAGGGTGAGCAGGTGGTAACCAACGGCGTGTTTGCCGTGGACGGGGCAGCACAACTAAGTGGCAACTATAGTATGATGTCGGCTCCGGCCAACAAGCAGATGGAGGTGCCGGAGGCGTTTCAGCAGCAGGTGACGGCGCTGGTGGACACCTACTATACGTTAAAGAACGCCCTTGTGGCCTCTGATGCGGACGCCGCCCGCCAGGCGGCCGGCAAGTTCAACCAGGCATTGAACAAAGTAGACATGGGCCTGTTGGATGGCAGTACCCACGCCAAATGGATGCAGCTGATGCCAGCACTGCAGACCAACGCCTCGGCCATACAGAAGAGCACCGCTATTGAGAAGCAGCGCGAGGTGTTCTCTCCACTCTCCGACCACCTGATTGAGGTGGTGGAAACCTTCGGCACGAACAAAGAAATCGTGTACAAGCAGAAGTGTCCGATGGCCTCTAACGACCAGGGGGCCTACTGGCTGAGCGAGCAGAAGGAGATTAGGAACCCATACTTCGGCGAGGCCATGATGACTTGCGGAGAGACCGAGCAGACCTACAGACAGGGCACAGGAGCGCCTGCAGCAGACAAACCTGCACCGGTGCAAAGCCATGCCCATTAAACTATTAACCCATGAAAGATTGTTGCAGAACCGGAAACGAAAACCCTAAAACTAACCAAAAGCCCTGGCTCAGATGGCTTCTTTACATAGCTCTTATACTAGCTTTAGGAATCGTTCTATTAGAACAGATAACGACTTAACTTTACCTGAATACATGAGAAAGAACTTGTTTTACAGCGCAGCGCTGGCAGCTGTAGTGCTGGCCTCCTGCTCTTCTGAGAAAGCACCGGAAACGCAGGCTACCGCAGCCTCCGAGGCTCCAGTTAACCACCAGGCCCATATGGCCAGCATGCAACCACAGCCACAGGCGTCACCAGCTGACTTGATGACCGAGGAAGGCCTGCCAAAGGATCTGGTTTGCATGGTCAACAACGCCTTTATGGGCAAAGAGCAGTTTCCGGTGGCATTTGAGGATAAAATGTACTACGGCTGCTGCGAAATGTGTGTGAACACCATAAAAAACCAGCGGGAAGTGCGCTACGCCAAAGACCCGGTAACGGGCGAGGAGGTGGACAAATCACAGGCTTTCATCGCCCTGAAGCCGGATGCCACTCACGGAGAGGTATTATACTTTGCATCCGAGGATAACTTCCGCAAGTTTGCGCAGTAGACGGCACAGCCTTCCGTTTAGCAAGGTTTAGCCATGCCAGGCTACTCTATGACAAATGATTAATTAACTTTATACTTTCGAACAACCAAAGAATCAACCATGAGAAAGACACTTTTCGCAGCAGCCGTGCTGGCCGCTTTTACCTTTACCTCCTGCTCGGAGAGCAGCACAGAGAACGCAGAAGCAACATCAGAGCACGAAGGACATAACCATGACGGAGCGGAACACGGCGATACGGAAAGCGCCAGCACAGCGAACCAGGTGGTGGAAACACCGGACTACGCCTCTGTGGCTGAGCCTGTAAAAACACAGGTGTCGCAACTGGTGGGTGAGTACCTGAAGCTGAAGGATGCGTTGGTAGCCTCTGACGCCGAGGCAGCCAAAGCCGCAGCGAACGAGGTGCTGCAGGTTGCCAAAGCCATGCCTGTTGCCGCCCTGGTAGACGCGGAGCAGAGGGCATTTGCAGAGGAGAAAAATGAAAAAGTGATCAGCAACGCCACCGCTATTGCCGGTGCTGCCAGCATCGATGCCCAGCGCGAGAACCTGGAGCAGCTTTCTGAGTCGGTATATGCCATGGCCAAGGCATTTGATGCCAATGACCAAAAGCTGTACTACCAGCACTGCCCAATGGCCTTGAATGATAAAGGCGCCTACTGGCTGAGCTCTAACGAGGAGATCCGTAACCCCTACTTCGGTGATAAGATGCTGAAGTGCGGCAGCACCGAGGAAGTGCTGAACTAGGTATAAAAGTACACCACAAGAAAAAGCAGAGGGCTCCTAAGGGTTCTCTGCTTTTTGTTTGCGCCCTTTGCAACTCCCATCTGCCGGCCATGTCCTTTTTCTATACTTCTCCACAGCCTTTCTACCGCTGGCGCGGGTTTGCAACTCGTGCTTTTATATGGTGTTGGGTTTGTAACCCAACTGGCTCGAATAGCCATACTTATACTCTGGCTATACTTTTATACTTACCAGTTTATACTTTCCCTGGCGCAAGCGTCCGCTTGTGCCTCTATATTTTCATAGCCGCTTCCTGCAACTTGACACAAGCTATCTTTTCTAGCTGACGCTGATCCTCTAATTCCCACAATCCTACAGTTTCAGAGTATACTTTCTGCCATCCCAGGCCGGGATGCCTCGCCTTGGGGGTAGGTGTCCCCGATAAGGGCATCGCGCTGTGTTCCCTTCCTTTGCTACCCTTCGGTCGCAATGCCGCCAAGGCGGCATCGGAATCTCACAAGGCGCTCAACCCAAAGGCTGGGATCAGATTCGATAGCCGCTGCTGTTACTACTTTCCCCTTGAGGGGACCAAAAGGGTGTTAAAACAGCAGCTACAGCACTTACACTTCAGCACCAGTACCCTCCCCTGTTCATATGGGAAGGTTGGAGAGGGGTGTAAAGCGGCCTGTATAATTTTATTTTTCCCCTAAAAAAGTTCTGACGTGGAGGCAACCTTCCTACTTGCTCCTACATCTTTCTACCCAAAGTCCCTCGCGAGGAATGCACTAGCACATAATCAGCTCCCCTACCTGGGTGTGGCTGGTGTTAGAAGATAAAAAATCCCTGTTTGTCTAAAAGGCACAGAAAAACAGCAACAGTACCTTGCTATACAAAGTACTATAGATTAATTTTACAGCACGATCCATTTATCAACACTACACAAAATAAAACCATGAAAAGATTTTACGTTTACCTCACATTTCTCTTCTTCCTCTGTAGCAGCCACACGTTTGCGCAGTCTGCGGGCATGTTATCCGGCCAGGTCATAGACGACCAGAAGCAGCCGGTTGGCTTCGTGAACGTGGCGGTGCTAGAGGCTGCTTCCGCCAAAGTGGTTACCGGCGCCATTGCCGACATGGACGGAAACTTCCAGATCATGACGCCCGCCAAAGGCACCTACCTGCTCAAGTTAAGTGGCCTAGGTTATGTGGAGCTGCAAACGCCGACCTTCGAGGTGACCGGCCCCAACTTCTCCAAGGATTTTGGCAAGCTGCAGGTAAAGCCGGATGTAAAAACACTGAAGGAAGTGCAGGTGCAGGCCATGCGCCCTACGGTTACCACAGAGCCAGACAAGATGGTGGTGAGCGTGGAGGGTACAGCCCTGGCCAGCGGCAGCACGGCCTACGAGGTGCTCTCCAAATCGCCCGGCGTATGGATTGACCAGGACGGCAACATCCAGCTCAACGGCAAAGCCGGCGTGCAGATCATGATCAACGGCAAGCGCAGCTACCTGTCTGGCAAAGAACTGCAGACGCTGCTGCAGGGCATGACCGCCGAGAACATTAAAGACCTTGAGCTTATCACCAACCCTTCGGCAAAGTATGAGGCAGAGGGCGCCTCCGGAGTCATCAACATCAACCTGAAAAAAGCAGTTGACATGGGCATGAGCGGCAGCGTTTATGCCGGCTACCAGTACAACAACCTGAGCACCTATACTTCCGGCGCAGAAGTGAGCCACAAAAGCGGCAAGTGGAACTCCTTCGGCAGCCTGGATTTGGCTAACCGCCAGCGCTACCGCGATATGGAAATGCGCCGCATCTTCCTCAACAAAGACGGCAGCACCAGCAATTTCGACCAGACCGGGCGCGAGGAGAGCGAGCGCTTTGAGCCTTCGCTGCGCATCGGCACCGACTACGATATCAACGACAGGCACAGCCTCGGGGTGATGGCCAACATCATCGGCAGCAGCAGCGATAACAGGTTCCTGACTGATTCTTACCTGAACGATGTGAACACCGGCGAAAAACTTTTTATCGATGCGACCAACAAGTCAGAAGGCGAGTATAGAAACGGCACTTTTAACTTGCATTACGTGGGCAAGCTCGATACCACGGGCACGACCCTCTCGGCCGACCTAGACTACGTGCACATCACCAGCGACGATGACTTCAAGTTCATCAACCGCAAAGAGTTCCTGAACAGCAATGCGCCGACAGAACACGAGCTGCTGCTGAGCGAAAATCCAACAGGCTACGACATTTACTCGGCTAAAGCAGACTTTACTAAACAGCTAAACAAACAGACGAAGCTGGAACTGGGTGCCAAGGCTAGCCATGTGGTGTCGGATAACGAGCTTCGCTTTTACGAAACCAACGACGGCAGAAGAATACTCGACCCACAACGCAGCAACCACTTCGTGTACAAGGAAAACATTCTGGCAGCCTATGCGAATCTGAATGCCACGCTGGGCGAAAAATGGACCCTGCAGGCGGGCCTGCGGGCGGAGCAGACTTTTGCCGAAGGCGAATCTTTGGACAAGGCGGAAGGAAAGATTGACCGCGATTACCTGGACCTGTTCCCGAGCGTGTTTCTGCAGCAGAAGCTGAGCGACAACTACCAAATCGGCTACAAGTATAGCCGCCGCATTAACAGACCCAATTACCAGGCGCTAAACCCCTTCATCTTCTACCTGGACCCTTATACCTGGGCGCAGGGCAACCCACAGCTAAAGCCGCAGTATACCAACTCCTTCGAGATGACGCACACCCTGAAGCAGACCTACAACCTGATCCTGGGCTATGCCGTGACCAAGGATTTCATGGCCGAGATTCCGAACCAGAACCCGGAGGACAACACCACGGTTTTCCAGCAGCAGAATGTGCGCGACATGAAGAGTGCCCGCGCTACGCTGGTGGCCCCTATCAAAATCTCCAACAACTGGGATATCAGCAACAACGTGATCGTGATGTACCAGGAGTTCACCAACTTCAACAACGGCAACATGGTGGTGAACGATCAGGTAACAGCCATTGCCCAAACCACCAACAACATCCTGCTGCCTAAAGACATCCGCCTGGAGTTGGGCGGCAGCTACCAGGGAGCGGCAGCCTATGGCCTTTACAGGGTGGAACCGCAGTGGTGGGTGGACGCCGGCCTGAAGCGCAGCTTCCTGGACGACCGCCTGACCCTGAGCATGAACGTGACCGACATCTTCAAAAGCCGCGTGATGAAGGTAGACACCAAGCTGAACGGCAACGTGAACGCCATTGAGCAATACTGGGGCAACCGCTCTTTCCGGGTTAACCTGCGCTACCGCTTCAGCAAAGGCTCCGAGGTTGTATCGAAAAAACGGAACGTGAACCTGGACGAACTCAACCGCACAGGAGGAAATTAAGCTCTATTTTGTGTAATGTTAAAAGGCCTGCCGCACCTGTAGCAGGCCTTTTTCGTGTGGGTGGTTTGTAGTACCGGGTCTAACCACCCCTTCCCCTCCTTGGCTAAGGAGGGGAGCTCTGTAGCTGCTTCGGCGGAAGAATACGTTACATTGCTGCCGGTATTCACGACTTAGTCCCCAAAGTATAAACCCACCCTTAGCCCCTCCCAAGAGGGGAATTATCTGCAGACGATTACACCCCTGTAGTCCCCTCCAGGGGACACTTCTTGTACTACTAACTTTACGCTTTTTCTTTCCAGTAGCAAAGGTTTTAGCTAAGAAGTGTCAATCCCAGTCTTTGGGTTGAGCGCCTTGTGAGATCCGGTGCCGCGTGAGCGGCAGCGCCCTGGCGCAGGAGGGAACACAGCGCGATGCCCGAGGACGAGCCCTCTCGGGCTTGAGAGAGCCAAAGCTTGCTATGAAAAGAGCCGTATTTAAGACTGAGGAAATCAGTAGCTAGTAAGGATAGCTTACATCAGGTTGCAGGAAACCGCGGCTAAGAGAGGCACAAGCGAACGCTTGCGCCAGAGAAGTATAAAAGTATAGCCGAAGTATAAAAAGCTTTTAAGCACCCTTCAAAATAACCAGACACCGACACAAGCTGTTCTTAAAAGAAAGACACTATCTTATACTTCTGCACCGTACATCCATACTTTAGCGTAAGCAACCGCATGAAGGCTAACCATACTTTACCCACCGACCACTATACCCTGACCGTGACCGGCATTCGGGAGGAACTGCCGGACTTTAAGACCTTTACACTAGTGCCGGATCAACCCCTGCCGTACAAAGCCGGGCAATACCTCACACTGGTGCATACGGATAAAGACGAGGACATCCGCCGTTCCTACTCCTTCACCTCCTCCCCCGCCCTTGACGAGCCGCTAAGTATCGGCGTGAAGCGCATTTCGAATGGGTTTTTCTCCCGCCGGTTGGTAGACGACGTGCAGGTGGGCGATCAACTGTTCGCTGCCGGGGCTGCGGGCATATTTATACTTCCCGAGAACATGCACGACTACCGGCAGGTGTTTCTGCTAGCTGCCGGAAGCGGCATCACCCCGGAGCTCTCGCTGCTTAAAACCATACTTTATACTTTGCCCGATGTGGCCGTTACGCTCATTTACAGCAACAGCAATCCTGAGAAGGCCATTTACAAAGAGGAATTAGAGCAGCTGGCAGCGGCGTTCCCCGAGCGCTTTACACTCCAGTTCCTGTTCAGCAACTCCCCCGACCTTGCGCAGGCCAGGCTCTACAAAGACTTATTGCAGCAATTGGTACGGCAGTATACCGAAGCGCCGCTGGACCAGGTGCTGTTTTACGTCTGCGGCCCTCTGGGCTACATGCGCATGTGCTTTTGGGCCCTCACGCAGCAAGGCGTACCGCATGAAAACATCCGCCGCGAGAACTTCGACACCACCAAGGTGGCCGTCAAACAAATGCCCCCTGACACTGATCCGCATGAGGTGACACTTCATTTCAAAGACCAGGCGTACAACCTAACGGTGGAGTACCCTGATACCATCCTTCGGGCGGCGCGCAAGGCAGGCCTGAACCTGCCCTTCAGCTGCGAGGCCGGTAAGTGCGGCAACTGCACCGCCCGCTGCACCGAGGGCAAGATATGGATGTCGTACAACGAAGTGCTCACCGAGCGCGACCTGCACCAGGGGCTGGTGCTCACCTGTGTGGGCTACCCTGTGGGCGGCCCCGCCCGGTTGGAGTTGAAGGTATAAGAAAGCGCTTCTCCCCTGTTTTTCCGACCGAAACCCGTAACTTTAGCCCCGGCGGTAGTTGCCGCTTCAACACGATGGAATTTTAAACGATCTATACTATGAGCTCTGAAGTACGCAGCCTGGAGCCAAAGGCGCTCTGGGAAAACTTTGCTGACTTAAACGCTGTGCCGCGTCCCTCTAAAAAAGAAGAACGCGTGATACAGTTTATACTTGATTTCGGCCACAGACTTGACCTGGAAACGATCAAGGATGAGGTGGGCAACGTCATCATTAAAAAGCCCGCCACCCCGGGCATGGAAAACCGCCAGACCGTGGCCATGCAAAGCCACCTGGACATGGTGCACCAGAAAAACAACGACACTGCGTTCAACTTCGACACGCAAGGCATCGACATGTACGTGGACGGCGATTGGGTAAAAGCCCGCGGCACCACCCTGGGAGCTGACAATGGCATCGGCGTGGCTACCATCATGGCCATACTTGCTTCAAAAGACATCCCGCACCCGGCCATCGAGGCGCTTTTTACCATTGATGAGGAAACCGGCATGACCGGCGCGTTGGGTCTGAAAGGAGGTTTGCTAGACGCCAGTATACTTTTAAACCTGGATACCGAGGATGACCGCGAACTGACCATAGGCTGTGCCGGCGGCGTGGACGTAACGGCTACCGGAACGTATGAGCAGGAGGCGACACCGGCCGGTATGGCGAGTTACAAACTCACGGTAAAAGGGCTGACCGGCGGTCATTCGGGTATGGATATCATCCTGGGTCGTGCCAATGCCAACAAACTCATGAACCGCCTGCTGCACCACGCGGCCAAACAGTTTGATGTGCGCATCGGAAGTATAGACGGTGGCGGTCTGCGCAATGCCATCCCGAGGGAATCAACCGCTGTAATTGCCATAGCTGAGGGCGATAAAACCGCATTTGAGAAATACATGGCCGATCAGCACGCCATACTTGCCCAGGAGTATAGAACCACCGACCCGAACCTGCAAGTGCAGGTAGAAGCAAAGGAAGCACCTGCTCAGGTTGCCACCGTGGCATTCTCGTCGACTTTCCTACGCGCCATTTACGCCACGCCAAACGGCATTTACCGCATGAGTCCTGAAATTCAGGGGCTGGTGCAGACCTCGAATAACGTGGCGCGTGTGGAGCTCAAAGACGGCACCTACAAAGTCCTGTGCCTGACCCGCAGCGCCGTGGATACGGAGAAAGATGACCTGGCAGCAGCCATACAGTCTGCGCTGGAACTGGCGGGTGCTGAGGTAACGCTGAGTGGTTCTTACCCTGGCTGGACCCCTAACCCGGATGCTTCTATCATTAAATTAATGAGCGACCTGTACCGCAGCAAGTTCAACAGTGAGCCGGATGTAAACGCCTGCCACGCCGGATTGGAGTGCGGCATCATCGGTGCTAACTACCCTCGCATGGAGATGATTTCTTTCGGCCCGAACATCCGCGGCGCCCACTCCCCTGACGAGAAAGTACAGATCAGCTCGGTACAGAAGTACTGGGATTACCTGCTCGAGACGCTGCAGGGTATTCCGGTAAGATAGTTATCTGTGTTTAGTTGTTAGTTGTTGGGGTGAAGTATACGTGCCTCTTCTGACATTCTCTTTTAACTAAGTATAAACAGGAGAGCCGCCCAAAGTTTGGGGCGGCTCTTTTTTGATAGCGATGTTTGCTGTACCGGGCCCAACCACCCCTGGCCCCTCCTTGTCCAAGGAGGGGAACTCTGTAACTGCTTTTGTCAAAATATAAATTCTATAGCCTCAGTTCATATCAGTAGAAGTATAAACTCACCCCTACCCCCCATTACCTGCAGACGATTACATCCCCCTACCCCTTTAGAGAGAGACTTTGTTCTAACTATAAGGCAGCGACTATCGAATCTGAACCCAGTTTTTCTGTGAGGCGCCTATGCGAGTTTTTCCGGTGACGAGCGATAGCGAGGCAGCCCGAGGCACGAGGGCAGGAAAAGCTCCCAGCGCCGAACAGGAAAACGAGGCCTCCCGGCCTTGAGGGAGCCAAAGTATGAAATGAAACGATAGGTATGTGAGTCTAGAGGATGAACGGCAGCTAGTAAGGATGGCTTGGTTTAAGTTGCGGAAAGCAGCGGCTAATAAAGGCACAAGCGGACGCTTGCGCCAGATAAGTATAAACCGGCAAGTATAAAATGACACGAGCTGCAAGCTCGCGCCAGCAGATGACTTGCGCCACAAAGAAAAAAGCCTTCTGCTGGCATAAGCTACCAGTAGAAGGCTTATACTTCCAATCTGTATCTCTCACATCTCACAAACCATCACGTATTAAACAGCTCCTCATAATACTGGTGCGCCATGCGGTTCGACTCAAATTGCGGCACCACGTTACGCATGCTTTGCTTCATGATGTGCTGCCAGCGCTCCTGATTATGGTAGTAAACCGGGATGATGTCCTTCTCCAGCAGGCGCATCAGGTTGTTGTAGTCCTCATCGTCCTGCGCCTCGTTGGGCTGGCTTACATCCGCAACAGGCAGTACGAAGCTGTTCTCGCCGTGGCGCGCGTACTCCGGCAGCCAACCGTCCTGCACCGACACGTTCACCCCGCCGTTCATGGCCGCTGTCATGCCACTGGTACCTGAGGCCTCGCGTGGGCGGCGTGGTGTGTTCAGCCAGATATCACACCCCTGCTTCAACTGCCGCGACAGTTCTATCTCATAGCCTGTCAGCACGGCCATATTGCTTAGCTGCTGCGAGATCTTCACCAGTTTGTTGAATACATTGATTGCCCCATAATCAAAAGGGTAAGGTTTTCCTGCCCAGATGACCTGCACCGGCATTTCCTCGTTCGAAACCAGGTCTATAAAGCGGTTGATGTCTCGCACGATCAGGTCGGCGCGCTTATAGGCGGCAAAACGGCGGGCCCAGACAATGGTCAGCACGTCGGGGCGGAACAGTTTGCCGGCCTGGTCTGCCACTGTCTTGAACAGTTGCTGTTTCAGCTCTCCCTTGCGCCTGCGCAGCGCCGCGTCATCATTGCGCTCCTGCGCCTGCCACAGCTCCGGATCAGCCCAAAAGTTAAAGTTCTGCGCGTTGGTGATCGCCTTTATCTCGCATACCCCTTCGTTCTCATACCACATGTCGCGGGCCACCTCGCCGTGCAGCTGCGATACCCCGTTGGCCACCTTTGCCAGCCGCAGTGCCGCCAAGGTGTGGTCGAACAGCTGCCCGTGCATGGCGGTGATCTCCCGCACCTCCTCCAGCGGAAGCCCGTTAAAGAAGCTCATGCGGTGCAGTAGGAAAATGTCGTGTTGCTCGTTTCCGGCCTTTTCCGGGGTGTGGGTGGTAAATACCAGGCGCTTCCGCACCTCATCCAGCTTGCCGAAATCCTCGAACAGCTTAAAGGCCAGCGGCAGGGCGTGGCCCTCGTTCATGTGGTAAATCTCAGCCCCGCCCAGGGCCTCCACCACTTTGGCACCGCCAACTCCCAGCACAATGCTTTGGGCAATACGCGCCTGCGGCTCCGGATCGTAAAGGCGGTGCGTGATGGTGCGGGCCAGGTGGTCGTTGTCGGGGATGTCGGTGGTAAGGAAGTACATGGGCACCGTGCCGAACACTTCCGGCCTCAGAACCATGGCCTTCACCAGCACCGGATGCTCGTTTACCAGCACCCGAACGGTTATACCTGAGTCCTCCAGAAAAGAGTAGAACTTCTGCTGGAAGTGAGGACGCATGGTCTGGTCCTCGTTGCGCTCCTGGTCATAATAGCCATACTTCCACAGCATGCCGATACCGACCATGTTCTGCCGCAGTTCATAGGCGCTGCGCATGTGCGAACCCGCCAGAAAGCCTAAGCCACCGGAGTATACTTTCAGGGCCTGAGCGATGCCAAACTCCATGCAGAAGTACGCCACACGCTTTTTATACTGTTCGTCAATCTCGTAGGGATGATACCATCTGTTGTATTGTGAAGCCATGTTGAGCCAATAATTTATACTTTAGAAAAATCTTTTCTTCGGATAACCCCGGCCTAAAACGATAAAACCGGAATTAATGGTATACCTAAACCAGGTACGCAAGTTTCATATTTGTAGATAGGAACCCTCAGATATACCTGTACAGGAGCGCTCTAAGCGACCTATTTTAACAGCACCTGTGTTTATTCAATAAATTTAGTTCTCAAAATTAGGAACCAAAAGAACCATCTTATACCTTTGTATTGTTCTTATCCTAGACACACGAGAACAAAGTATAAAAACATGAACCTAACAGACAAGCAGCGGGCATTAATAGAGCGTATCGGCGTTTTCATGGAGAAATCCGGGATGCAGCCGGCGGCCGGCCGCATCATGGGCCTGCTTTACGTGTCTGACAAGCCGGAGCTTACGTTTGACGAGATCCGTGAGGCCCTGAGTATCAGCAAGAGTGCCACCAGCAATGCCCTGAGCATGCTGCAGCACCTCAACCGCCTGGAGTACATTACCTACAGCGGCGATCGCAAGCGCTATTTCCGCCTGAAACTGGATAAATGGCGCGACTTGGTGCTGCAGGGAGTAGAATCCATCACCGACTTTTCCGAGACGCTGCACGAGGTAGTAGCCGAGCGCACAAAAGAGACGAAAGAGTATAACCAGCACCTGCTGGAGGTGGCCGACTTCCTGAAATACCTGCACCAGGAGCTTCCTAAACTGCTGTCGCAGTGGGAGCAGCAGAAGAGGTAATTTTTTTGCCCTTTTTAGTTCTCTTTATACAGAACTAACTATAACTAATTATAACATAACAAATAATTCATAACAACACAACACCGTGATAAAGAAATATTTTATAGTCGGACTGATGGCGCTCTCCATGACGCCAGCCTTTGCCCAGGAGCCAGCCACCGGCGGCCAGGTGCAGGAGCTGACGCTGCAGGAAAGTATAAAGTATGCGCTGGAGCATAACGAGAACATCCAGAAGGCTTCCTACGATGAACTTAGCGCCCAGTACCAAATCAACGAGGCCCGTAGCGCCGGATTGCCCCAGGTGGACATAAAAGGCTCGGCCGTAAGAACGCTGGAAAAGACCATGATCGCTTTGCCAGCCGACTTTAACCCGGAGGGCACAGGCCCGCTTATCAAGCCCATGGGTACGGACAACACGGTGCAGGCCGGTATTTCGGTTTCGCAGCTGCTGTTCAGCAAGTCCTACTTTGTGGGCCTGAAAGCAGCCAAGACGGCAGAGGACATGTACCGCATCCGCAAGGAAATGGCTGCCGAAGACGTGATCTACAACGTGGGCAGCGCCTTTTACCAGGTGCTACAAACGGAGGAGCAGTTTAACAGCATCAACGCCAACCTAGACAGGTTAAACCAGCTGGAAAAGATCCTGACCCTGCAGTATAAGAACGACCTGGTTAAGAAGGTGGATGTTAACCGCATAAAGGTTAACAAAATCAACCTGGAGAACCAGAAACAGAACCTGGAGGCGGCTTACGCCCAGCAGCTGAACGTGCTGAAGTTCTTTATGGGAATGCCGCTTGAGGAGCAGATTGCCTTGCAGGGCACTGCAGAAGATGTGCTACTGGACCAGCAGCCAACGCTAGCGGGCACCGCCGAGGCAGCCACAGAGCGTGCTCAGTTCAAGGCCCTCAACAAGCAGAAAGAGCTTACGGCGCTCCAGATTGAGAACATCAGAGCAGGGTACTACCCGTCGCTTGCCGCCTTTGGCAATTACAACTACCAGTCGCAGTACGATGGCCAGATGGTTGGGAACCCGGACGCCATGTGGTCTCCGAACTCACAGGTAGGCCTGCAGCTGAACATCCCGGTGTTTGACGGCCTGCGCAAGAAGGCACAGGTACAGCAGCACCAGGTAGAGATGAAGAAACTGGACCTGGATATCCAGCAATACAACAAGAACACACAGGTAGAGGTGAGCAATGCCCTGAGCCAGCTGGCCAACAGCCAGAACAACATAAACGCCCAGGAGGAGAACGTGAAGCTGGCCCAGGAGGTGTACGACACCACCAACCAGCTGTACAAGGAGGCCCTGGCACCGCTCAGCGACCTGCTGAACGCAGAGACAGCCCTACGCGAGGCCATGACCAATTTGAACAACGAGAAGCTGAAGTTCCAGATAGCGCAGCTTAGCTACCTGAAGGCCAAAGGAAACCTCGAAACACTTACAAAATAAGATATACACTAAATACGAACATGAAGAAAGTAATTTATATCCTGGTTGCATTGGTTGCCCTGGGCGCTATTGGTTACAAGCTGATGAGCAACAAAGAGCAGATGGCCGCCAATGCCGCTGTAGCCGAGATTAAGAGTGATGCCATTCCGGTGCGCATCACAGAAGTAAAGCAGGAGAAGCTAGACAAGTCTTTTACCGCTCAGGGTAACTTCGCCCCTATCCAGAGCCTGACCTTGTTATCAGAAACACAGGGGCAGATAACCAAGGTGCTGAAGCGCAAAGGCGATAAAGTAAAAGCCGGTGAGCTGCTGGTACAGGTAGAGAGCAACACCATGGCCGCTGACCTGGCCACGGCACAGACCAACGCCGAGAAAGCCAAGCGAGACCTGGAGCGTTTCGAAAACCTGGCCGAGGGTGATGCTATCACCAAAAGGCAACTGGAAGAGGCACGCCTGGCTGCCAAGTCTACGCAGGCCCAGCTGGTGGCTGCCCGTCAGCGCTTAACTAAAACACGCATTACAGCCCCTATCAGCGGCGAGATCAACGAAATCTATGTAGAGGTTGGCTCTTACCTGAACCCGGGCACGAAGCTGTACGACATCGTGAACGTAGACAAGCTGAAACTGAAGGTAAAAGCCTCTGAGAGCGAGGTGCTGCTGATCAACAAAGGCGATAAAGTAACGGTGAAAGCTAACGCTGGCGCTGGCCAGGAATATGAAGGCATCGTGACGGCCATTGCCGCCCAAGCCGACCCTACCCTGAAGTTTG
The DNA here is from genome assembly GCF_029360645.1 of Pontibacter litorisediminis. Taxonomy (GTDB): domain Bacteria; phylum Bacteroidota; class Bacteroidia; order Cytophagales; family Hymenobacteraceae; genus Pontibacter; species Pontibacter litorisediminis. The sequence continues at coordinate 392,112 of NZ_JARDUA010000002.1, forward strand.
ACGTGGAAGTGGAAGTACAAAACGCCGCCAACAACAACCTGAGAGCCGGTATGTACGGCACCGCTTACTTTGAAGTAGCCGACCAGCGTGATGCCATGCTGCTGCCGCGTGAAGCCATTGTGGGCAGCATTCAGAACCCAAGTGTTTACGTGGTAAACAACGGGGTTGCCAACACGCGCAAAGTAAAAGTAGGCGTGGTAACACAAGACAAGGTAGAGGTTCTGGAAGGTGTGCAGCCAGGCGAAAAAGTAGTGCAGAGCGGCCAGATCAACCTGCGCGAAGGCATCAAGGTGTCTGTGCTGAAGTAATAGTTTCTGTTAAAGAGAAAGTATAGAAATGAATATAACCAAATTATCGATACAGCGATCAACCCTGGTGGTGGTGGTGTTTACCGTCCTCACCCTGCTTGGGCTTGTCAGCTACCAATCGCTCAACTACGAGCTGTTACCGAAGTTCAGCCCGCCGGTTCTTACCATCAGTACCATTTACCCGGGTGCCTCACCAAACGAGGTGGAGAACTCTGTGACGAAGGAAATCGAAGACGCCCTGTCGTCGCTGGAGAACGTGAAGGAAATGAACAGTACCTCCCTGGAGAGCTTTTCCATCATCACCATACAGCTGAACCAAGGCACCGACGTAGATCTAAGCCTGCAGGATGCGCAGCGTAAGATCAATACCATTCTGGCAAAACTGCCGGAGGATGCCGATGCGCCAACCCTGAACAAGTTCGACTTCGACGACCTGCCGATCATCAAGATGGGGGCCACGGCCAACCTGTCGGCCACTGAGTTCTACGACCTGATCGACAAGAAAATCAAGCCGGAGCTGTCGCGCATACCGGGTATGGCCGCTATCAAAGTACTGGGTGGCCAGGAGCGTGAGATCAAGGTGAACATCGACGCCAACAAACTGGAGGCCTACAACCTGTCTATCCTGCAGGTACAGCAGAAGATACGTAACTCCAACCTCGATTTCCCTACGGGTAAGATCAAGCAGGAGTCTGGGCAGACGCAGATCCGTCTGGCTGGTAAGTTCCAGTCGCTGGACCAGCTGCGCAACCTGATCGTTCGTGAGGATGCAAACGGTATCGTGCGTCTATCTGACGTAGCCGAAGTACAGGATACGCAGAAGGACGTGGAAGTGCTGACGCGCGTTAACCAGAAGGCCTCGGTAGGTATCACTATCCAGAAGCAGTCTGACGCCAATGCCGTGGAAGTTAGCCGCCTGACGAAAGAGGCGCTTGCCAAGCTGGAGCAAACGTATGCAGCCGAGGGCCTGAAATTCGAGATTGCCAACGACTCATCTGACTTTACCCTGGAGGCTGCCGATTCGGTAATCCATGACCTGATGATTGCGGTGATACTGGTGGCGGTGGTAATGTTGCTGTTCCTGCACTCATTCCGCAACGCCGTGATTGTAATGATCTCTATTCCGGCATCCCTGGTGGCAACCTTTATCGCCATGTACCTGCTGGGCTACTCGCTCAACCTGATGTCGCTGCTGGCGCTCTCGCTGGTGGTAGGTATCCTGGTGGACGACGCCATTGTGGTGATCGAGAACATTCACCGCCACATGGAAATGGGTAAAAAGCCGGCTCAGGCCGCATACGACGGTATCCGTGAGATTATGGCTACGGTAACGTCTATCACGCTCGTAATCGTGGTGGTGTTTATCCCGATCGCCCTTTCTACAGGTCTGGTGTCCGACATCCTGCGTCAGTTTGCCGTGGTGGTGGCTGTGTCTACGATGATCTCCCTGTTCGTGGCTTTCACGCTGATTCCGCTGCTGGCCAGCCGTTTCTCGCGCCTGGAGCACATCTCAGACAAAAACTTTTTCGGCAGGTTTATACTTGCGTTCGAGCGCATGCTCGATAGGATCATTGATGGCTTTACCGCAGCGCTGAAGTGGGCGTTCAACCACAAGTTCATTACGCTGGGTGTTACATTCCTGCTTTTGGTCGCTTCGTTCATGCTGGTGCCGTTCGGTTTCATCGGATCAGAGTTTATCCCTGCCGGCGACCGTGGTGAAGTAAGCTTGCAGCTGGAGCTGCCTAAGAACGCCACAGTGGAGCAGACAAACTTTGCCACCAAACAGGTAGAAGCATACCTGCAGACGAAGCCCGAAGTAAAAAGGATTTTTACCACGGTAGGTACCACCTCATCGGCACAGCAAGGCCAGAACACGGCTTATAAATCAGACGTGTCGGTGTCGCTGGTTGACGTGAAGGAGCGTAGCTTCAGCACCGACCAGTTCAGCCGCCAGGCCAAAGCCGACATCGAAAGCAAATTCCCGGATGTGGAAGTGACGCCGATTCCGGTAGGCCTGGTGGGTAACTCGCAGGCGCCGATCCAGATCATCGTGTCTGGCTCTAACCTGGACTCTGTGATGACGTTTGCCCAGCAGCTGATGACGATTACAGAAAGCGTGCAGGGTACCGCCGACGTGGACATGTCAGTAGAGGGTGGTAACCCAGAGATTGAGGTAGTGGTGGACCGCGACAAGATGGCCAATGTAGGGCTGTCGCTGGAGAACGTGGGTGCGAGCATGCAACTTGCCTTCAGCGGTAACTCCGATGTTACCTTCCGCTCCGGTACCGAGGACTATGACATCAACATCCGCCTGGACGAGTTTGACCGCCGCAGCGTGACTGACATCGGCAACCTGTCTTTCGTGAACAACCAGGGCAAACTGGTGCGCCTGGCGCAGTTCGCAGATATCCGCCAGGCTACTGGTCCATCGCAGCTTGAGCGTTACAACCGTGTGACCTCTGTTAAAGTGGAGTCGCAGGTGATTGGCCGCCCGTCCGGTTCGGTGGGTGCCGACATTCAGGCAAAGGTGGCTGAGGTGAAGCTACCAGCCGGGGTGAGCATTGAGTACGGTGGTAACCTGAAAAACCAAAGCGAAGGCTTCGGTACGCTGGGTATTGCCTTGCTGGCCTCTATCATCTTCGTGTACCTGATCATGGTGGCGCTGTACGACTCGTACGTGTATCCGCTGGTGGTACTGTTCTCTATTCCGCTGGCGATTATCGGTGCCTTGCTAGCCCTGGCGCTGGCTGCACAGTCGCTGAGCATCTTCTCGATCCTGGGTATCATCATGATGATCGGTCTGGTAGCGAAGAACGCGATTATGGTAGTGGACTTTACGAATAAGCTGAAAGACGAAGGCGTGGAAGTGAAGGAGGCCCTGACAGAGGCGGTTCGCATCCGTTTCCGCCCGATCCTGATGACGACGCTGGCCATGGTGATTGGTATGTTGCCGATTGCGCTGGCAGGTGGCTCGGTGGCCGCCACCAAGAATGGCCTGGCCTGGGCCCTGATCGGTGGTCTGAGTTCTTCTATGTTCCTGACACTGATTGTGGTGCCGATTATCTACTACGGCTTCGACCGCATCCTTGCCAAGTTCGGCCTGGATAAAAAGACCAAGATCGAGCTGGTGGACAAAACGGCAGAGGAGCTGGAGCACGAAACCAAAGAGCTGGAAGAAAAAAAGATGGCGCACGAGTTCGCGCACTAAGGTAATTTCCTGTTTTTCATGTGATAACTGCTTAGTGGTAAGATTGCGGGGGCTCTTGGCCTTCGCAATCTTTTCTTGACCACGCAGAGTCGCAAAGCCGGCAGGCAATTAAATACTAGATTTACCAACTTATGCCATGACACATGTTACTTTAAACACACAGGCAATCCAGAACGAAGTGGTGAACATCATCACCTCCGTTACCAAGATTAACCCTACCCGTTTGCTAAAGGTCCGTGACCTGACCACGCTGGGGCTTGATATTATAGATGTGGTGGACATCATCCTGAAAGTGGAGAAAACCTACCAGCTCACCATACCTGATGAGGTGCCGGTTTACACTGTAGATGACTTTGTGAACTATGTTTACAAGCATAGCATGAAGCAGGCCGGGTAAACACTGGAATGCATATAAAAAAGGGAGGCACAAGTATACTTGCGCCTCCCTTTTTATTTTAGTGCAAAGTTATTTCTCAACTTCAGCACCTCTATCCTCTATATGCTCTCGCTCGCCTCCGCATGTATGGGTTGGCTCACGGCCTCTGCCCCTTCGCGCCTCATACCCGTGTCAAGAGATGGAAAAGCCTTAAACATTCCTCATGTTGGTTTTTATACTTCGAACACATAGAAAGGCGGATCATACCCCTCCTTTACTAGTATGGGCTTGGATACATTGAATACCTTAACGCCTTTGGAGGTCTCACCCTCCAGGGTACCGATATGGGCATGCCCATGGAAGGCAGCCAGAACCTCGCGGCGGTTGATCGGCTCGGCCAGCCTGGAGGACCCCAGGAACGGAAATATCTGCTCCGGCTCCCCTATCACGGTGGCCTTGATAGGCGCATAGTGCAGCACCGCTATCTTCTTCACCTCCACATTATCGCTGTCGATACGGGATAGGGCGCCGTCCAGCTTCAGGGCCTCGTCCACGGCCTCCTGCACAAACTGCTTGATCATCGGTTCCCCGAACATGCCCAGCATGCTGTTGTCAAAGCCGCCGCCAAAACCCTTCACGCCGGCAAAGCCAACGTCTCCGATCACCACACTGTCGCCGTCCAGCATGTGCACATGCTGCTTCACCAGCACTTTGCGTATGGCTTTCTGGTTATCGCGCTCATAGTCGTGGTTGCCCAACACGGCCACAACCGGAATGCTGCAGGACTTGAGCTCCTCTGCCAGCACCTCGGCCTCGGCAGTTCGCCCGGTATCGGTCAGGTCGCCGCACAAGAGCAGCACATCTGCCTCCTCCGATACTTTCTTAAAATATTCTTCGTACTTCCCGCGATCCGTCTCCCGCACATGTATATCCCCTACTGCCGCAATCCTGGTTTTTTTCTCCTTTTTTGTAGCCATGTGTTTCTTATACTGATCTAATGGTCACTACTTTGAAGTCCCATTCGGTGATGTCAATTTTATACTGCGTCTGGTCTATCAGCGGGCCCCGGCAGATTTTCTCCTTCGGCGCCGGCATCTCCAGTTCATCCTTGGCACGCTTAAACAACTCGTCCACCAGCCATTTCGGAATGATGTCCCGCTCTGAAGGATACACGAACTGGAACGACAGAAACTGCGCCAGCAGCAGTTGCCAGTGCGTCTCCATGTGCTGCCACAGCCATTTCCAGTCCAGATGCTCGCCGTAGCGCAGGATGATGTGGTTGATGTCGGCACCGTCGTAGCGCTCCCTGTTCTGTACGTACAGCTTCGACCAGATAAGGGTTTCGGCGGGGATGACCCTCACCTTCACGCCCAGCAGCTCGCTTGGGGTGGAGCGCTCAAACCAGCTGTCGTCCACGGCGCAGTGGTTGCCTGGGTTGTTAAAGATAATGTCCATGAAGTGCTCGCCTTTGATGGCCTTGGCAAGCCAACGCACATCGGTCAGTTCCGTCTCAAAGCCGTTTTCCTTGAAAGCCTTGAGCAGTGCCGGGGTATCGCTCCCCTTGCAGAACACGTCCAGGTCCTTTGTATCGCGCATGATGTCGGTGTAGAGGCGCAGGGCAAAGCCTCCCCCTACCATAAAATCTATGTTGCTCTCCGCCATAATGCCAAGGGCCTCGCGGTAAAAATCATGCGCAGCCTGGCGGTGAATTCCTTCCTGTAGTTCTATTACTTTAGCCATTAGGTTTGTTTCTGATTGTTGATGTAAAGCAGCCGCCGGGGCAGGCTGCGGCTTGCAAGGGTAGGCACTGCTTTGGGAGCAGCCGGTTTTTGGTTTGCTCACCCAGGCAGCGTAGCAATATTGTACTAACTTAGGTACCTGATGGTTGCCTGCTTTTGAACAAATAGTTGCGTTTAGCAGCTATATTAGCCTAAGACAGGCTATAGTCAATACGTTTATTGTACTTTATAAAGAACAATTATTTAAGCGGCTTGTTAGTGACATAGAAGGGGATATTGGCGGTAGCCAGGTTGTTCTGCCCGTCGCGCAGGTAGAGGTACAGGCGGTAAGCTCCTTCCTTCTGCGGGGTGTGCAGCCATACTTTGGTGTCCTGCTGGCGCACCAGCGCCCCGTCCACAGGGCTTGGCTTTTCCTGCTTGTCGGCGTTGCCATCCAGCTCCTCCGACTCGGGCAGCACCTCCCACTGCACCTGCAGCGAGTCCTGCTCCGGGTCGTAGGTAAAGGCGGCCCCCTCAAAGGTCTGCCCCGGCTTCAGGTAAATCTGGTCGTAGGCGAACTTATTATCCAGCGTCAGGTAAGCGATGTAGGGCGGCCTATTTAAGGCAGCGGTGTCACCCCAGAGCTGGCGCATCTCGTGCACCAGGGCTGTTTCTTCGCCGTCCTCATTGATCAGGCTGAACCAGGTCGGGGTAGTCTCCTGCTTGTTGCCCCACATGAACACATAGGCTCCCAGGCAACGGCTGGTGTCAGCCAGCACCGACTGCTCGTAGCGCTGGCGGGCAAACTCTGCCTTCTCTGAGCTGGTCTGCTCAATGGGGGCCATCCACCAGGTATAATAAGACTCCCAGTAGCCGCGTGCGCCGAACTCTGAGACCACGTAAGGGCCTTTCCAGTCGGTCTTGGCCAGCTCCTGCGGCAGGTTGTGCATCGATCCGAAAGAGTTGATAGACAGCACATCCAGCGCCGGGGCCCGCTTCACGATCAGGTTCACGATCTTGTGGGGGACGTTCATGATGGTGGTGGTGGTGGGGTGGTCTGGGTCCACTTCGTGGATCATCTCGGCGATCCCGTTCACGGCATCCCATACCTTCACGTTGGAGCCGTCGGCATACAGCTCGTTGCCGATGCCCCACATCAGCAGGGCCGGGTGGTCCTTATACTTCAGCACCACCTCGCGCAACTCCTCCCGCTGCTGGGCCACCAGTTCTTTGTCGTAGTAGTTAAAGCCTTCGCGCTCGCGAGCCATCCACAGGCCCAGCGTAACTGTAAGGCCGTGGGCGTGGGCAGAGTCCAGCACCTGCTGCGCATCGTCCGTGTGCCACACCCGTACCGAGTTGCCCCCGTACTTGCGCAGGCGGCCATAGTAGTCGTAGCCGGCGGCCCCTTTTATGAAGTATGGCTCCCCGTGGCGCATCAGCACAAACCTCTCCCCCTTCTTCACCACCTCTACCTGGCGCCCCCTGGGTTTATACTTTTCGGCAAGATCGGTGCCGCCGCCGCAGGCCAGGAGCAGCTGGCTTAACATAAGGTACAGGATGATATAGGGTAGGAGCCTCATGGGCAGAAAGTGGTATAGGATGTAGTGCGTCTAAGTTTGCAGTGGGAGGATAGGTTTTACCCACCCAAACGCAGGGGTTTACGCAGAACATTTCTGCTTGTTTCAAGTATAAAGGCCTGAACAAAGTAATATAACTACATTCTCAGATAGCGCTATAGCAGTATTTTTTAGCACAACATTCACCCGTAGCTTCACATTTATACCTTTAAGCAGAGGTTCTCCATGCAACGACTTTACTCCACTACTCCTACTACCACTTCTCCCGAAGAACCGTCACTGCTCCGGCGGGATGTGCTCACCGTCCGGTTCATGATTTGGATGGGCCTGATTACGATGGGGCTCTTCCTGTACTGGTTCATCGATGAAGACCACATCGGTTACGAGCCGCTTTACTGGCTCCTGACCACGGCGCTGGGTTTTAAGCTGCTGCGCACGCTGCACGAGTGGTACCACTACTACGCCGTGGGCATCCCTGAGAAACCTGAGCTGCGCACGAACTTTACTGTGGATATCCTGACCACCTACTGCCCCGGCGAGCCGCACAGCATGGTCATCAACACGCTGGAGGCGATACAGCGCATCCGCTACCCGCACACCGCCTACCTCTGCGACGAGGGCGATGACCCGGTTTTGAAGGCGGCGTGTGAGCGACTGGGCGTGGTGCACGTGACCCGCACCGAGAAGATAAACGCCAAAGCAGGCAACATCAACAACGCCCTGAAGCAGGCCACCGGCGACATCTGCCTTATACTTGACCCGGACCATGTGCCGGTGCCGGAGTTTCTGGATGAGGTGCTGCCCTACTTTGAGGACCCGGAGGTGGGCTTCGTGCAGGTGGTGCAGGGCTACAGCAACCAGAAAGAAAGTTTAGTCGCCTATGGCGCGGCAGAGCAGACCTACAGCTTTTACGGGCCTATGATGATGGGTATGAACAGCTACGGCACGGTGCAGGCTATCGGGGCCAACTGTACCTTCCGCCGCAAGGCCCTCGACAGCATTGGCGGGCACGCGGCAGGCCTGGCCGAGGACATGCACACGGCCATGCAACTGCACGCCAAAGGCTGGAAATCGAAGTACGTGCCGAAGATGCTGAGCCGGGGCTTGGTGCCGGGCACCCTGGCCGCCTACTACAAACAGCAGATAAAATGGGCGCGCGGCACCTTCGAGCTCCTCTTTATGGTGTACCCCAGGCTCTTCCGGCAATTTACGCTGCGCCAGAAGATCCACTACTTCACGCTGCCGCTCTACTACCTGTTCGGCGTCTTTAACCTCATCGATTTCCTGATCCCGCTGCTGGCGCTGGTGCTGGTGGAGTTCCCTTGGTATGTATCGCTGGGTGAGTTTGTGGTGATGTTTGCGCCGTTCTTCTGTATCTCTATCTGCATCCGGCAATTTGCGCAGCGCTGGTACCAGGAGAAAAATGAAAAAGGCTTTCACCTGTTCGGGGGGATACTGCGCACCGGCACCTGGTGGGTATTCCTGCTGGGTTTCATCTACTCCATCCTGCGCATCAAGGTGCCTTACATCCCGACCCCTAAAGATGATAAACCCAAGAACAACTACCTGCTGAGCCTGCCCAACTTTCTGGTGATACTAGCCTGTTTCGGGGCCATTGCTTACACCCAGCTCGAGTACGGGCACCTGTACGACAACCCCTATGTGCAGATGATGGCACTGTTCACGCTCACCAACGTGACGATTTTGGGCAGCATTGTGGTCATCGGGCAGGAGCGCTTTATGGAGTGGGTGCGCCGCTATCTGCTGCACGCCTCGCTGCTGCAGCCCCTCATTATGCCGCTGCGCTACGCGGTGTGGCGCACCCGGCATGGCTTTTACGATGGCATCCGCCAGGTGGCCGTGGCCATGGTGCTGCTGGCCACGGTGGTTTCTGTCAGCTTTATCTTTGGCAAGGATGAGTTGATGCACTTCTGGAACCGGAATATGGCCAAGGATGCTCCTGCGGCGGCTGCCCCAACGGCGCAGATTCTACCGTTGCCGGATCAGCAATCCAGCAAGCGGTAAAACGGAATTAGCTCAACCCCTGCCGCCTCTCTTCGTTAAGAGTAGAGTACGAAATTGCTTTTAACACCAAAACCATTAAGCTATGAATTCAAATTATTTCGATCGCTCCGACAGAGACGAAAACAGAGGGTTCCAGACACACCGCTCTGAGCGCTACAGACATCCGGAGAGAGACAGCAGCTACCATTTTGATGACTACGGCTCCTCGGCCCGAGGCGGCTACGGCAACGAAGGCCATACCGGCACCTGGGGCAACCAGGGCAACGAAATGGGAGGCTCCCGCAACACCAGCAACCAAGGCCTGTACGACACTTACAGTACCTCCCGCAACTATGGCAACATGGGCAGCTATGGCGGTGCGCAGGGCTTTGGCTCATCCAGAGGCGGACAACACCGGCAGGAAAGCGGCTACAACTATTATAGCGGCATGGGCTCGCCGGACGAAGGCAGACAAAGCTTCCAGAGCAGCCCGAGCCGCAGCATAAACTACAGCCCCGGCAACTATGGCCAAGGCGGGCAGCGCAGCCATGGTTACGAAAGCGACTATGACAGCCACGGATCTGCCTTCAGAAACGACAGCGACTCCAGCCTGTACGGCTCCAGTTCCGATGTGTCGAGGAGGTTCCAGGGCTCTAGCCAGGGCCGCTACGACTTCGACCGGGACAACTATAACCAAGGCAGCGGCAGCTATCGCAGTTCATCTGATTCGGACAGGGACTCCAGCGGGCGCATGAGCTCCGGCAGATCGTCTTCGCAGGGCAGCTACATGGGCGGCAGCTATAACCGCGACTCCGACCGCGATTACGGCTCTGGCAACTATGGCTCTATGGGCAGCTACAGCCGCGGCAACAGTGACACGCACTACAACAACCCCTATGACCGGAATGACGACATGGGCGGCTTTACAGGAGGCCGCGGACGCGAGTATCCGAATGACACCTACGCCCGCGACCGGGAGAATACCCGCATCCAGCACCGCGACAGCGACTATGACTATAACCCCAACCGCAGCTTCAGCGGCGGCAGGGGCGATAGCAGCAGTTATATGAGCAGCCGTAACCGCACCCGCACCTGGGACCGTGACCGCGATGAGAGAGGCTACGACAGGTTCTAACCCCACTCTGCATTAATGAAAAAAGCGCAGCCGTACAGGCTGCGCTTTTTTCATTAATGACACTTTCCCCTCTTCTTGGCAGCTGTTTCTACCCCGACAGCAGGCCATATTTCTTAGGGTATACAGACACTTTTCAACTCCCGCATACTGCCGTAGAACACGTTGCAGTCCACGGAGGTGCTAATGCCCTCGATGGCGCCATTATCGGTGTGCTGCCAAAATGCCAACTTGCGTGTGTTACTCTTTTCTAAATTTAACTTTGGCACATCGTAATGCGCGATCCAGAGCGGATAGCTATCGAAATGCCCCTGCAGGTAATCTTTGTAAAAGGAATAGCCCGTGTAGATGATAGGCTTGGTGCCGTAGGCGTTCTCCACGTGATCCAGCCATACTTTCAGGTCTTTGCGCAGCTGCGCGATAGGCTTGCGGCCGCGCACCTCCACGTCCAGCACCGGCGGCAGGTCGCCGCTCTGCAGCTCTACGGCTGCGGTAAAGTTCTTTGCCTGTTTCTCCGGGTCCAGGTAAGGCAGGTAGAAATGGTAGGCCCCCCGGATGATGCCGGCCTCAGCCGCCCCGGCCCAGTTCTGCTCAAACTTCCTGTCCCTTAATGAAATTCCCTCCGTGGCTTTCACGAACGCAAAGGTGATCTCGCTCTCCCGCACCTTGGGCCACTCAATCTCTTTCTGGTAGTGGCTAACGTCCACCCCGTAAATGGTATGCCCCTCCGGCCACACAGGTGTGGGCTTCACCACGAAGTACTCCACATACAGCACCAGCAGGGCGATGCCCGCCAGAGCGGCCAATCCTAACCAAAAACGCGTGGGCACACCACCAGACCGCTGCTTCTTACGCGGCTGCCGTGGCTTCGCAAGCCTTTTGACGGGCGGTTTCGCAACAGGTGCTTTCTTGATGGGTGGTTTGGTCGTGGTGGCCATAGCTCTTCCCTGCAAAAGTATAAAGCCAAAACTAATTTACCAGCTCCATGCTGCTTAAGAAGCAAACTCCCGCTGCGGCAGGCCCGTCAGGTGCTCGATTGGCTCGCCTTCCGTCGTCAGGTAGCCTTGCATCAGGTTTGCCGTGAGGCAGGAGTGCACCGTCAGCACGCCCATCAAGTCCCCGATGTTATACTTGTCGAAATGCTCTGGCGAGGCCTTCACGATGCCATGCTCCTGCGACAGCGACACCACCTCGATGCCTTCCAGCGGGGCAGACCAACCTTTCTCCGTCAGCGCCACCACGCGGCCGTAAATGGTGGAGGCATCCTCCTGCAGAATCACATCCTTCGAGAAGTGCACGCTGCCCCCGTAAATGATGATCTCGCCGCGGTCAGGGTGCTTGGCCACTACCGGGCAGGCCATACAAACGGCTATATCCTCAAAGGCACAGGAGCCAATGCGCTGCTGCGTGAGGTCGTAAAACACGAAGTTACCGGGGCGAATCTCGTCCACACCGTCCAGCGACTCCAGGATGCTGCAGGATGGCGTGTCGCCGATGGAGAGCTGCAGGTTCGGGTGCTTTGACTTGTAGCGCATGCGCAGGAGGCGCAGCTGGTACACGGAGGTATTGAAAATGGATTGTATGGCGTCCGCATCGGTTTGCTTGTACGTATGGCCGTCGTGCACCACAAAGCCGGCGAACTGCAGCTTGTCCTGTTCCCGGATGAGTTGCATGATGGCATCCACCTCGGCATAGTTAGTGGCCAGGATGCCGGTGCGGCGATAGCCGGTGTCTATCTTCAGCGACAGCTGCACGGGGTACCGTAATCCTTTGGCCAGCGCCATCACCGTCTCCTGGTTTACGGCCACCAGGTGCAGCTTTACGCGCGAGGCCAGCTCGTTTATACTTTCCAGCTCCAGCACGTTGGCCGGGAAGGCGATCATGATGTCGTTCCAGCCGTGGCTGGCGAAGTAGCGGGCCATGCGCACCGATGAGACGGTGATCGCCTCCACACCATAGGCACGAAACCACTCCCCCACCTGCGCCGACTGGTGCGTTTTGAAATGCGGGCGTAGCCGCACCCCGTTCTGCCTGGCCTTCTCTACCATGCGGCTGATGTTGTGCAACGCTTTCTGCTTATCTATAAGTAGTGTTGGTGACGTAATCTTCATAGGTATAAAGTGTACAAAAAGTAGCAAATCATGTGAAATTAGGGATAATCTGGTAAAGAATCACCCCTTGTTATGCTTTAAGGTGACAATTATCATTTCCGGGGCGGCCGGTACTGCGGACCTTTGCCTTGAATAAAGTTGAAGAGGAGAACTACCATGCAAGACGTACTGAAAACAACACCTGCCGAACTGCTAGCCAAGTATGATGTGCCATCGCCACGTTATACCAGCTACCCCACCGTGCCGTACTGGGATGAGAAGCCCCTGACGCAGGCGCAGTGGCTGCAGCATGTGAAGCAGGCCTTCCGCAAGACCAACAGCACCGAAGGCATCAGTTTATACTTGCACCTGCCGTTCTGCGAGAACCTCTGCACCTACTGCGGCTGCAACAAGCGCATCACCAAAAACCACGCGGTGGAGGAGCCCTACCTGGCGGCCATCATCCAAGAGTGGGAGATGTACGTGGCCGAGTTTGAGGAGAAGCCGCGTATCACGGAGCTGCACCTGGGCGGTGGCACGCCAACCTTCTTCAGCGCCGAAAACCTGAAAACACTGCTGGAGACCATCCTGGCGAAGGCCGATGTGACGCCAAATGCCGCCTTCAGTATAGAGGTGCACCCCAACGCCACCAATGCCGAGCAGCTGCAGGTGCTTTACGACCTGGGCTTCAGAAGGCTGAGCGTGGGCATTCAGGATTTTGACCCGCGTGTGCAGTTTGTGATCAACCGCATGCAGACCTTTGAGCGTACCAAAGAAACATTTGACGTGGCCCGTGCCATTGGTTATACTTCCATTAACGCGGATATTATTTATGGCTTGCCGTTCCAGAACGCGGATTGCGTGCGCCATACCATTGAGAAAGTGAAGGAGCTGCGCCCGGAGCGTATCGCCTTCTACAGCTATGCCCACGTGCCCTGGAAAAGCAAGGCGCAGCGCCGCTACTCTGAGGCAGACTTGCCTGAGCCGGCCGAAAAGCGGGGCCTGTACGAAATGGGCCGCACCATGCTGGAGGAAGCCGGCTACATAGAGATTGGCCTGGACCATTTCGCCCTTCCAGAGGATGAGCTCTACCTTGCCGCCCAGAACGGCACCCTGCACCGTAATTTTATGGGCTATACGCCGCGCCACACCGAGCTGCTCATTGGCCTCGGCTGCTCCAGCATCTCCGACACGGGCACGGCCTTTATGCAAAACATCAAAGAGGTAGAGGCCTACGAGGCGGCTATTGAAACGGAAGTGCTGCCGCTGCTGAAAGGACACGAGCTGACGGAAGAGGACCTGATCATCCGCAGGCATATCCTGAACCTGATGTGCCGCCTGTCCACCACCTGGACCGAGGAAGAACTGCCATACTTTGTGGATGCCCTCATCCGCCTGCAGCCCCTGGAAGAGGACGGCCTGCTGGAGTATACCAACCATGACATTCAGGTGCTGGAGGCTGGGCGGCCTTTCCTGCGCAACATCGCCATGTGCTTTGATGCCAGGCTGTGGGAGGCAAGGCCCACTACACCGGTGTTCAGCAAATCTGTATAAAGACTTTTGGGATTGATTTACGGGGACTGGAGGCGCAGCAAACTGCGCCTCTTTCTCTTTTTGCGGGCGCCGGTCCTCAGCGGGCGGCACGAGTGGGTGCCGACCGGCAGCTTCGCTTTTGCTTTACCCTGAATGGCGCAAGCGCCACTTGCACTTAGGCAAAGTCTGTTACCGCTTCGGCCAATGTAAGCCTTTCGTAGCAGCAAGTATCGCAAGGCAGTCGCGCCTGTTCCTCCAGGTACAGGAATTATACTTCACCTCCCGCAATTAAACATTTCGGCTTACCTTTGCAGAAACACACCCCGCTGCTATGAGCTATTTCTATGTAAAGGCACTGCATATCATCTTTGTGGTGACCTGGTTTGCCGGCCTTTTCTACATCGTGCGCCTGTTTATATACTATGCAGAAGCCGCAGAAAAGTCGGAGCCGGAGAAATCCATACTTCAGAAGCAGCTGGCCCTGATGCAAAAGCGCCTGTGGTACGGCATTACGTGGCCATCCGCCATCCTCACGCTCATCTTTGGCCTTAGTATGCTGTACTTGTACGGCTCCGTACCGGGCTGGCTGGTCTGGAAGCTAAGTTTTGTGGGGGGGCTCTACGTGTACCATTTCCTCTGCCACGCCATCTTTAAACAGCAGCAGCAGGGGCGCATCAAGTATAACTCCACCCAACTCCGCATCTGGAACGAGGTGGCCACGCTCTTCCTCATCAGCATCGTGTTCCTGGTTGTGCTCAAAAGTTCCCTCAGTATGCTCTGGGGCATCATCGGGCTTATCCTCTTTTCCGCCATGCTGATGCTGGCCATCCGCATCTACAAAAGGGTGAGGGAGAAAAGGTAGAAGACTTGGGCGTAAGAAGCAGAGCATGCTTTTATGGTGGAGGCAGTTCTTGCCGCCAGTTGAGCAATAGCGTAACCTGTGTTCATGATGACAGCGGTTCATAACTGCTTTGCTTCGGAGAAGCAAGGGAAACCATGTCTTCAGCTATGCTTTATACTTTGGCTATAGTTAACAAAGGATGAGCTTTTACTACTCTACCCTTTTCTGCTCCCGCAGAAAACCAGTTGTAATCTGGCGCCAAAGTTTCAGCGAGTTAATTCATTCTCTAAACCCCAAACACTCTAACTCTCCAACTCCTTTATCTTTCTAACGAATAACCCTTACCTTTGTAAGTATGAACAAAGCACTGAAGGCAAACGAGAGAGAGTTAGTTAAGCTAATTCGTTTTTTCAGCAAGCGCGCGGAGCAACTGGCTGTGGACGGGGAACTAAGCGAAGACCAGAAGCAGCTGACGCAGGCATGCGAGAACCTGGAAAGCAAACTGCTGCAGCATGCCGAAAACCGGGTGGCGATCCTGGAGAAGCGCACCCGCCTGGAGAAGCTGATTGAAGACAACGCCCAGTGCCCCAAGTGCCAGAAAGCCGATATGCTGAAACGGCAGGGCGTTACCACCAACGAGCACGGCTGGAGGCTTAACACCTACCGCTGCCGCCGCTGCAACACCTCCTTCACCTGGAACCGCCCCAACAACCCCTGGGACATGATGGCGTTCCTGGAGCTGTACATCAAGGAACTGGAGGACTCGCTAAAATCAGACATGGAGCCTGGCCTGCGCCAGCACACAGAGGCAGCCATCCCCCAACTGCAGGACAGCCTCTTCCGCCTGCGCCCTGTGCTGCAGGATTCTGACGAGGAGGTGCAGGCACTTACCGAGAAAGAGCGCGAAATGGACAAGCTCATCCACCAATTCAAGAACTACCTCCTGATCGAGAAAATCAAGCTGGATACTTACCAGGAGGAGTAGTTTTAGTTATTGGTCGTTAGTTTTTGTTGTCTACGAACTCCAATAACTAACAACTAACAACTATTAACTAACAACCACATTCAAAACCCAGTACCAAAAAGCCAGGGTGATGAAGGAGATGGGAATGCCGAAACCTACCATCATGTTGGCCAGGCGCGGTTTTAACCCGTTGGAGGCCGCCACTATACTTGCCGTGATCATGGGGGCCATGGCAGCTTCCAGCACGCTGATCTGCAGCAACTCGCCACGCACTCCAAACACGCCGTAGTACAGGCTCAGAATAAGCAGGGGTGCCAGCATCAGCTGAAACGCAAGCCCCAGCGCCAGAAAGCCCCAGTGCCTGCTGCGCCACTCGGGCCGCAACTGCAGCCCCACCGATACCAGCGCCAACGGAGACACGGTGCTACCCAGGCGCTGAAACACCTCTTTCATCTCAATAGAAAAGTGCAGGTCGAGCAGGTTGAGCAGCAACGCCAGCAGAAAGGCCAGAAAAGGCGGAAACCGGAAAATCTTGCGGGCAATGGTCCCGGCGCTGGCTGCACCTCTGGAGAAGCTGGCCGCCAAAGCAATACCCGCCGTGGAAAGCACCACAAAAGTTCCTGGCTGGTCGATCAGGATCACTGTCTCCAGGCTGTCCGGCCCAAAGAGCGCCTCTATCACGGGCAACCCGACAAAGGAGGTGTTGCCAAGCCCACCTGTAAGTATAAGGCAGCCAACCAACTTGCGCGACCAGCCAAACGCTTTGCCCAGGCTCCAGAAGAACAAGGCAGCCGCACCAAAGCAGATCCAGGCCAACCCCACCGGCAGCAGCACCGTGCTGTTCAGCTTTACATCGGGAATAAAGTATAGCGCCAGCGCCGGCATCGAGATGTAGATGATGAACTGGTTGAGCACCTGCGCCGCGTTTCTTGGGAACTCCTTTACCCGCTGCAGCAGCACCCCCAGCCCCAGGCACCCAAACAAAAGTATAAAACTGCTCATCTTAAATTTTCAGGAATATGCGGCAGCATGCCGCAGCACGCAAAGGTAAGTCTCCTGAACCGAAGAAGCACGATGCCGGATTTGCCTGCCACAAAAAAGGCAGAGCTACTTCCCCGGTACCTCTGCCTTTTCTTAACGCTTTTGGATCACTGCAGCACCACGCGCCGCACTACCCGGGTATCCCCCGCAATCACACTTAAAAAATACACACCCGCTGCCAGTTTATCGGTGTCTAGCTGCAGGTTGTGTTCCCCGTTGTGTAAGCGCCTGGTCACGTCCAGCACGTTAGCCGACTGCGCGTTGGTAAGTATAAACCGCGCCTCCGGATGTTTCAGCCCGTTTATTTTCAACTTCAGGTTACCACGTGATGGATTAGGGTATACCTGTACCGCCCGCTCCAGCTCCTCTTTCTCGGCGGAAGCCAGCGGCCCCGTGTACGTCAGCTTATAAATGGCATGCGCGGCATCATCCGAAATAAAGAGGTTGCCCTCCTGGTCCACGGCCACATCTACGGGGCGAGCGTAGGCCTCTGTAGAGTCGCTGTTCAAGAAGCCGCCCACCAGGTCGATCTGCTCGCCTGGCTTATTGCCCTGCCACGGAAAATAGATAATTTTGTAACCGGTAGCCTTGGAGCGGTTCCAAGAGCCATGCAGCGCAATGAGCGCCCCGTTGCGATAAGGCTCGGGCATTTTGGTATCCTGCGTAAACATAAAGCCCAGCGGCGCTGAGTGGGCCTGTATGCCCTTGCTGATGCGGTCCATGCCGCTGCAGTCTACGCTGCCGTTCGGGTTTAGCTGCACATCGTTGAGGAAAGGCATGTTGTCCATTCCCTGGCGCGGGTCCGGGTTACAGAAGGGCCAGCCGTAGTTGCCGCCGTCGCGCACCAGCGTAAACTCCTCGGGTGGATTGTTGTCTACGTAGCTTTGCACCACTTTGCCGTAGTTACCGGTGTCATCCTTGAAAGGGTACGCCACATTATCGCGGTTGTTCACGGTTACCCACAGGTCGTTGGTGCCGGGCACAAAGTCCAGCCCCTCGGCGTTTCGCAGGCCTTCGGCAAACAAGCGACCGTTCGACCCGTTGGCATCATACACATAGATGGCGCCACGTTTCGGATCACTCTGTGTATCCTCTATACAGGCGTTGCAGGTGGAGGCAATAGATACGTACAGCTTGTTGTTGCTGTCCAGGGCGATGTTCTTGAGCACGTGCCCATAGTTGCCCTTCAGTTCTGACAGGCTCTCGTCCGGCAGGTTGTCTACCACCACCTCCATGTTTTGCCCCTGCAGGTCGCCGTTGCTGTACTTGTAGCGGATGATCCTGTTCTTCTCGGCAATGTAAACGTACTGCTGGTCACCTATTTTGTGAAACACAATGTCGTGCGGCTTCTGCAGCCCGGTGGCAAAGTCATGCTCTTTGGGTGCACCCCCGCTAGCATCCAGGCGGAAGACTTTGATGTAGCCGTTATCGGGCTTTGACACGAACAGGTCGCCGTTTGGCGCCACCGCCATGAAACGTGCTCCTCTCAGGCGGGCATACACTTCCAACTTAAAATTGGCGGGCACACTGGCAAAGCGATCCACGTTAAAAGGCTCCTGCCGCATGCTTTCCGGCACTTCTATTTTCACGGTTTCAGTAGCGGCAGGTGGAGCTCCCTGGGGAAAAGCTCCTAATGGTGTTGCCAGTGCAGTAATCAACAGGGATGATTTGAGTAAATGTTTAAGTGGCATTCAGGAAAAGTTTTATCGTTTGAAAAGCATCTTCTTTTATTGATTTCGATCCGAAAGGTTGCACCTCCCATAAAGAATTGCTCCCCCACTTTAGCCGCCAACTCATTTTCGTCTGCGCCTTCTCCGTCTCCATAAACTGCAGTCAAAAGCCCGGCTATAGCGTCGATTCTTCTGAGGAGACAGAGTAGACTACAAAAAAATGCTTATCCACTATAAATATAGAACAATAAAATATTTGATTAGGTAAAAATAATTACCTGCAGATCTGATTGATCCATCCCCTTCACCCAGAAGAAATATTCTGAGCCTTGCGCAACACACCCGATAGGAGGCGATACATCTACTAGGATTGTCTACACCAGCCTCTCCCACTCCTAGCTACCGCCCGCCACTACTGTTTTCACAGTCAACCATACTTCCTTACAAGCCTATTCTATTTTTTTCACACTTACAGCTTATACTATGAAAACAACTTTTATATGTTCAAATGCCGCTAGCAGGCAGCACCGCCTCAGCCGATGGCTTCTTTGTCTTGTCGTATTAATCTCCCTTGCTTTACCTGCCTATGCGCAGGAAGTGGTGTGGGATCGGACGTATGGGGGAGAAAACTGGGATCTGTTAAGCGATATGGATACAACTGCTGATGGAGGTTATATTTTGGGTGGCACCTCCAGCTCGGGAGTTAGTGGCGATAAAAGCGAAGAAACTAGGGGTGACAATGACTATTGGATCATAAAAGTAGATGCAGAAGGGAACATAGAGTGGGATAAGACCTATGGGGGCAGTGATCGTGATGAGTTTAGCGCTTTACAGCAAACCAGTGATGGCGGGTATATATTAGGGGGTGCCTCACTTTCGGAGAGCAGTGGAGAAAAATCTGAAGACTCACGTGGAGGATTTGATTACTGGGTTATAAAGCTTGATGCACAAGGCAACATAGAATGGGAGAAAACCTTTGGCGGGGAAAGCTCAGACTGGCTTAGAGACATTATTCAGACTTCAGACGGGGGCTACTTGCTTGGCGGCACTTCCAGTTCGGAAGTTAGTGGTGAAAAAAGTGAGCCTTCAAGAGGAGAAAATGACTTTTGGGTAATAAAGCTTGATGCTGATGGCAATAAGGAATGGGACCACACCTACGGAGGAGATAAATCTGACCTGTTAGCCCAACTTCAGCAGACCAATGACGGAGGCTTTATTTTAGGAGGTTCCTCTGAGTCAGATATCTCTGGCGAAAAGAGTGAACCTAACTGGGGAAACGATGATGACTTTGGCATGGGGTACGATTACTGGATTGTGAAGATAGACGCGGAAGGAAACAAGGAGTGGGATAAAACTTTTGGTGGCCTATTGGGAGACTATCTCTCTGACGTTATACAGACAGAAAATGGCGGTTATTTGCTTGGTGGATCATCTGGCTCAAGTATAGGGGGAGACAAGAGCGAGGAGTTCCGTGGTGGAGAATTCGGTGATTTCTGGGTAATTAAAACCGATAGCAACGGGAACAAAGAATGGGATCGTACCTACGGTGGCACCGATTCAGACGAGTTATCATCAATCCAGCAGACTAGCGACGGAGGGTATGTACTGGGTGGTGTCTCTGAGTCTGATGCCTCTGGTGAGAAGAGTGAGGATAGCAAAGGCAGCACCGACTTTTGGATCGTGAAAACAGACGCAGAAGGAAATATTGAGTGGGATAAAACAATTGGGGGCAGCAGCGGAGAAGGCTTATCGACAATCATAGAAGTCAATCCGGGAGACTATGTAATTGCAGGCACTTCTTCGTCTGGTGTTAGCGGAGATAAAACTGAGCCTAATCGCGGAGTTTCTATTGATTACTGGATTGTTAAATTCAGCGGAGAAGAGCCCTGTATCACCCCCACCCCATCCATCTCCGTCATTCCCACCTCAGATGTTTACACAGGCGGCGACCCTGCTACCCTATACTTGGGCTACGGCCCGCAGAGCGTGCAGCTGGTGGCCTCTGGCGCAGAGCGGTATGCATGGAGTCCCGCAGAAGGTTTAAGCGATGCAACTGCTGCAGCCCCTGTCTTCACGCCCATGGCTGCCGGCCGCTATACCTTCACCGTTACGGCCTACAACGGGGAGTGTACCGCCACAGCCTCTGTCACAATCACGGTAGTGGACGTGCGTTGCGGCAACGGAAAAGTAGCGCTGTGCCACAAAGGCAACACGCTCTGCCTCCCTGCTTCGGCCGTAGCCGCCCACCTGCGTAACCACTCCGAAGACCGGCTCGGTGCTTGTGGTGCCTGGGCTGTGTATGAGAAGCTGATGAGGATGCAAGTTTATCCGAACCCGCTCATTGATTGGGCCAAAGTGGTACTTTCCATCAGCGAAGGTGAGCCTTACCGGCTGGAACTCTATAACGCAGGCGGTAAGCGGTTAGCTATAGTAGCTGAGGGGCAGGGCACCCATAACGGAATGCTGGACCTGGAGCTAAGGACAGCCCAGTTGCGCAAAGGGGTGTATTACCTCCGCCTGGTTACAGCAGACGATGTGCAGACACTCAGGATTTTGGTGAACAAGTAGGTTAAACAGCAGAACCAGGAGCAGGCTATACTTACCTTAGGTATAGCCTCCTCCTTTTATCCCACCAGCGAGTTCGTGAACTTCAGCTTTATACTTGCCTGGAAATTAGCGATGGTTTTAAAGATCTCCTTCAGCGTTACCTGCTCAATGCGGGTCAGGCTGCGGATGTCGATCAGGTTGTCAGGCTCGGCTCTGTCCTGAATGATCTGCACGGCCTGTTTCCGCAGGCGCAGGCTCATCAGGTAGTAATAGGCGTGCATCAGCTCCTGGAAATCCGTATCGGTAAACTCCCCCTGGTCGCGCAGGGCCTCCAGGCGCTCGCCCGTGTTGGTTTTAAAGATCCGGTTCTTCAGCGCGTACACGCGCACCAGGTCCACAATGGGTGTCATGGTTTTCTTGATATCGAACACCTCCTGGCTACCTTTGGTAAAGGTCTTGATATTTTTAAAGAACGTAAGCGGTGGCTCGTACTGCAGCGCGTTTTTGGCCATGTGGTATAGGAAACGGCCCAGCGGCTTCTGCAGCTCCTGGTCCAGGTACTCCCGCAGCTCGTCTATGATAGTGGCCTCGCCGTAAATAAAGCGGCAATCAAAAAAGGTGGAGAACTTCATCACCGTTTCCGGCTCCGGCTCCTGCATCCAGCTGCTATAGTTGCGCTTCCAATGCGAGAGCGAGTGTGTCCACTTGGAGTTCTTCGCCATAAACCCACCTTTACAGAAGCTAAACCCAATCGTATCCAGCCGCTCTGATACCTGCTCAGCGAACTTCAGGAAATATGCCCGCACCAGCTCCCGCTGCTCGTTGGCCTTGTCCTCGTAAATGATGGCATTGTCCTGATCCGTGCTCAGGGTCTGTTCTTTGCGGCCTTCGCTGCCCAGCACCATAAAGGCAAACTTGGCCGGCGGTGTGCCCATTTCCTCAATCACCCCCTCAATTACCTTGGTGGCAATGGTGTCCGACACGGTGGTGATCACCTGGTTCACGATCTCAGGCTTCACCCCACGGTCCAGGAGCTGGTACACGATCTCCGGCACCTTCTCCCACTTGCGCCGCAGCTCCTCCACCGACTGCGCCAGCTTTACCGACTGGATGAACACGAACGGCGACTGCGCCTGTTCGCTCAGCAGCTTGTTCCGGCTGATAAAGCCCAGGTACTGCCCCTCCTCCTCTATCAGCAGGTAACGCGTTTTAGTGCGGAACATCATCAGAATGGCCTCATATACATAGGCCTGGGTGCTAATGCGCACGATCGGGTTATCCATTACCCCCTGCACCGGCTCCTGCACGCTCACCTGCCTGGCCACCACGTTATCGCGGATGCTGATGTCGGTCAGGTAACCGATGATCTGCCCCTGCGCCTCCTGTACAAAAAGGCAGCTCACCTTCTTGTCAGCCATTAGGCGGGCAGCCTCAAAAATAGGGGTGTCGGCAGTACAGGTGACCAGGTCGCGGTACACGAGCGTTTCTATCTTGCGGGAGTACAGCTGGTCTGAGGCGATGAAGTTATCCTCGAAGGCGGTCGGCTTCTTTACAAAATGGGCAAACTCATCGTTAAGCATGCGGCGCCCAAACTCCGCCGTGAAGTGGTGGAAGAAGTCCTCATAGCCTTGGCAGAGCTGCCTGAAATCGCGGCGCGGCAGGAAGTATACGACGGTGCCTTTTTTGGCGATAACCGAACGCAGGGAGCGTTTGCGGTTCAGCAAAACGGAAATACCGCCGTAACAGTAGCCCCGCTGGTGGTGCTCCACCAAGCGCTTGTTCTGCTCACTGTCGTAGAAAAAGCTCTCATACTCGCCCTGCGCAATCAGGTCTACTCCTTTCATCTTGGTTACTTCCTGCAGGTAAATAGCGGTGTCCTTGGTATACTTTACCTCCTGCAGCAGGTCGGCCACCCCTAACAGCACCTCTTCCGGCAGCAGGTTAAAGGGCTTCACCGTTTTCAGAAACTCTAGTCTATCTGTCATAGCAACGTGATGAGTAAAACAGCAAGTATAAAGATAGCAAGTACGATAAGCAGCTGTACGTTGATTCTAGCGGATGATCCGGCAAACTTCTGCTGTACCTGTTGCTGCTCTAGAATGGATTCCGGGGTAATGTCGCCCTGCTCCACCAGCTTAAAGAAACAGGCAGCGGTTGCCTTTACGTCCACGGCGGCATCGTGTTGCTGCAGCAGCGGCTCCCGAAAGAGGCGCTCGTACAGTTCGCCCAGCCTTAAAAAGCGCTGCCGGGGCCCCAGTAGAAACTTGCCAGAGGCATTCATGGTGCAGAAGGTGGGCAACTGCGGCAGCGGGTTGGGCAGGTTTGCCCGATGGAAGCCCACCCCCAGCATGTGGTAGTCGAGCTGCATAAAATGGCCCACTAGCAGCGGCTGATACTGCTCCAGGTCTTTGGCCAGCTGCGAGAGCACTTCCTTTCTGGCTTTGCCATTGGCCTGCAGAAACTCCTTCGTGATGCCGTGGATCTTCTCAGATTCCGCTGAAATCTCCAGCTCCGGCTCATAAACGTAATGGCTCTCTGCCTTCAGCTCCTTTCCTTCTTTGGTATAAACGGCCCAAGCAATCTGCACCGAGTATGGCCAGCTCTTTGCGTCTGTATAAGGTGCCCTCCAGTCAAGTGGTTTCCCGGTGGTTTCGGTGTCGATAAAAAGTATAAACTCGCGCATGAGTTAATCTGCTGCACTTGCTACTGCCGCAGGCATAGGTATACTGCGCTCCATCACCACATAGCTTTTGCCACCTTTCATAAAGGTACGATCCGTTTCCTGCAGCCCGAAGCGCCTGTAAAAACCTGCTTTCTCCTGCCGCGCATTGCAACAGAGCTGTGTGATGCCTTGTGCTGCTGCCACCTGGAAGAGGTGCTGCAGCAAAGCTGTGCCATAGCCTTTACCCTGGTGCTGCGGCAACGTAGCAAATTTGCGGAACTGCGCCCGCTCCCCCTCCACAAATAACGACACCACAGTTACCAGCTCTCCTGACAAGTATAAGCCGAAGTGCTGGCCGTTTCTATCCTCCGGCAGCTGCACATAGTTAATACTTTGTTCCGGCCACATCACTTCACGCCTGAGTTGCCAGGTTTCTTCGGCTGTTATTTCTGTTATCTGCATCATCCATACCTATGCTTTCAACTTCCTGGCGCAGGTCTTCAGAGTTTTCTCCTGCTATAGTTCCGGGTTTGCAACCCAGCTGGCTTGAAGAACCATCTTCTATTTTAGCCACACCTATTCCTGGCGCAAGCGTCCGCTTGTGCCTTTAGCTACGGCCTCTGATTTCTGCATCTTGAGACAAGCTATCCTTGCTAGTCTCAGTTCATCCTCGGCCTTACAGGCGGCTCGTTTCAACTCTAGCTTTCTGCTCTCAAGGCCGAGTGGCCTCGTCCTGGGGGTAGGGGTCCTCGATAAGGGCATCGCGCTGTGTTCCCTCCTGCCTCCGCTGCGCTGCGGCTGCTCAGCAAGCTGAGCACCGGATCTCACAAGGCGCTCAACCCAAGGACTGGGATCAGATTCGATAGCCACGGCTGACGCAGCTTGAACCGAACTCCCCTCCTTAGACAAGGAGGGGCCAGGGGTGGTTGGACCCGGTTAAGCAGAATTCCCACCCCTGTTCTTAGGGGAGGGCTGGGGTTCACCCTATATCGCTTTCGCTTTCTCTTTCAGCCAGGCCAGTTCATCTTCTGCCAGGTGTGGGCCGAGTTTCTCCACCACTTGCTGGTGGTACTCGTTCAGCCATTTGATCTGGTGCGCCTCCAGCAGCTCTTTCTTCACCGGCGTGGTGTCGATTAGGGCCATGGTCAGGTGCTCGAAGGTATAGAACTCGCCGAAGTCGTTAGTTTCGTCGGGCACGGTGAGCACCAGGTTTTCGATGCGGATGCCGTGCTTGCCCGGGCGGTAAATGCCTGGCTCCACCGAAGAAATCATCCCCAGCTCCAGGTCTACAGCCGTTGGCGTTGGGTTGAGCACATGCGGGCCTTCGTGCACGTTCAGGAAAAAGCCGACGCCGTGGCCGGTGCCGTGGCCGTAGTTGCGGGCATAGTCCCAGAGCGGTTTGCGGGTGATGGCATCGATCTGGTACCCTTTCGTGCCCTTTGGGTAGCGGGCCGTAGAGCCGTCGATCATGCCCTTCAGCACCAAGGTGTAGTCTATACTTTCCTCTTCGGTTAAGTTACCCAGCGATACCACGCGCGTAATGTCGGTGGTGCCGGATGTATACTGGCCGCCGGAGTCTACCAAAAACAGGCCCTCTGGCTGCAGCTCCACATCACTCTCTTCTGTAACTCTATAGTGCGGCAAAGCACCGTGCGCTCTGTAGCCGGAAATCGTATCGAAGCTTTCGCCCACAAAGCCGTCCTGCTGTGCCCGGAACTCGCGTACTTTCTCCACCACCGTCAGCTCCGTAATCCGGGTCTTGCCGATGTTCTCCTCCAGCCATTTAAAGAAGCGGGTCAGCGCCACGCCATCTTTTATCATCGTCTGGCGGGTGTGCTGCACCTCCACCTCATTCTTCATGGCTTTAAAGAACGTGGTGGGGTTGGTATCCTGAATTACGCGCACCTCTTTTGGCAGCTCTTTGTACAGGGCATAGCAGTTGCGGCGCGGGTCCACCAAAATGCTGTTGCCAGGTATAGCCGACACAGCCCGTTCGATCATGTCATAGGTCTCCAGCTCCACGTCCGCTTTTCTTAGCCTGGCCTGGTCTTCTTCCGAGAGTTTGGTGGTGTCAATAAACAGCATGGCCTTGTCTTGGCTGATGAGGGCAAAGCTCAGCACTACGGGGTTGCACTTCACATCGGAGCCGCGCATGTTGAAGAGCCAGGCCAGGTCATCGAGCGAAGAGATGAGGTGGTACTCAGCTCTGTGCTTTTTCAGAGCCTTACGCAGGCGCTCCAGCTTACTCTCCAGGCTCTCCCCCACTACTTCCTCACCCAGCAAAAAGGCCGGGGCAGCAGGCAAGTCAGGACGGCCAGTCCAGATCGGCTCCAGGTAATCGCGGTCGCTGTTTATTTTAAATCCGATGGGCGTTAGCTGTGCCTCCAGCAGTTGCGCCAGCGCTACCGAAATCAGCTTCCCGTCGAAAGCCACGGTGGCTCCCTCCGGCAGGCGCTCGGCCAGCCAGCCGATGTACTCCGGAGCGTTCTGCACGTGCAGCTTCGCCAGCTCAAAACCGGTACCTTCCAGCTGCTCGTTGGCCTGCACAAAGTAGCGGGCATCCGTCCACAGGTGCGCTGCTTCTTCGGTAATCACCAGGGTGCCTGCCGAGCCGGTAAAGCCGGAGGCAAACTCTATGCACTTATACCTGTCTGGCACATACTCACTTATATGGGGATCAGCCGATGGAATGATGTAGGCACTCACGCCCTCGCCTTTCATCTGGCTTCGGATGGCTGCTAATCTTTCTGGGTAGGTCATGTAAAAATCTCTTTTCGGTTTGAGGCAAATTAAGGAAAGATAGGGAGAAATGCTCAGGAAAGGCCCTTTAATAGACTTTGATGACCTGCCCCGTGCAGATGCCCAATATACTTTTAAGGTAGCCGTTCACCACCCGCTCCATCGGCACCGGGTTATGGCCGGGGAAGTAACTGCCAATGGCTTCTGCCGAGTCTTCTACAATGCCGGGGCTTACCACGTTAATGCGAAAGCCCTGTTGCAGCAGCTCTCCTGCGGCCCCTATGACAAAGCCATTTACGGCACCGTTTACCGTACTCAGCACCGCGCCCAGGGCAATCGGGTCTTCTGCCAGAATGCCTGAAGTTAAGGTGATGCTTCCACCGGGGTTCAGGTGCTTCTGCCCGATAAGTGCCAGGTTGATCTGCCCCATCATCTTGCTGCGTATACCTTCCTGGAATTGCTCGTTTGTTAGTTCCTGCACAGGCGCCATAGGCGCCCCGCCGGCTGCCACCACCAGCGCATCTACCTTGCCCACGGTGCTGAACATTTCCTCTATAGAGCGCGTGTCTGTCATGTCTACCTGCACGTCGCCGCTCTTGGAGCCAGCGGTTACAATTTCGTGCGCGTCCTGCAGGCGCCAGTAAATGCGTTTGCCGATGGTGCCGGTGCCGCCAACGAGTAAAATTTTCATAGTTTATCAGGTTTTGGTTGATGTATAAAGTATACGGTTATACTTCTGGTTTACAGAAAGTATAACCCCAAGTAAGTATAAAGGTTGGATTGGAGGGAAAGCTGCCGGGCGCTTAGAGAAGCTCGAACCGGTGCAGCACCTGCACATGCTTTTCGCGCTGGTACCAATCGTTGTAGACCAGCTCCAGGGTCTCGACCCTGAACGTTCCGAAATCGTGGTGCCTGTACTTCTCCAGCACCTGCAGGTATGCATTCACGTTGCTGATTTCCTTCCGGAAACGAACCACGGTGGCGTGCGCTGTTTGTATGGTATAACGCTTGTCTATACTTTGCTCCAGCCCGGAATGCCTAAAGTTCACCCGCAGGTTCTCCCGCAGCTCGTTCAGCGTAGCATCAAGCATAAAACCCTGCACCATCACGCAGGACGGTGAGGCCGTAATGCCCTTAAAGCTGATATTGATCTCCCGCTTGTCAGGTATACTTTCCCGGATTAGCTCCACATAAGCCGGAACAGAGATTTGCTCCAACGCAAAGCCGCTGTAGCAGGAGATAATCGACATGACCGTGATGTGGATGTCCGAGTTCGGGTAGTAATACTGCGCCGGGTCTACGGCTCTCAGCTCGCTAAGAAAGCTTTGGATGTGCTGCTTTGTCTGCTTGTCGGGCCGCAGCAGCAGCGTGATGCCGAAACGATTGTCATTGGGCGATTCCAGCAGCGGGTCGAGCTGGTATTGGCCGGAGCGGATCTTCTCTATCGCAGTTCTGTAGAGGGTATCGTAGTGCTCCGGGAGGTTCATGAGGGTGGTTTTAGAAGGAGAATGATAATTCTTGATATCATGTTCTATTATTAGCAGAAGTCAAAAATTGTTCTTCTTTCTTAATTCAATATATCACCATCAAATAGCTCAAATAGAAAGCTGTGATACCAAGTAAATACTTCATCGGCTAGTCTTGTTTCAGCTCCGGACACAAAAACATCTTTTCCACTTTTAGGGTGAGTGATCCGGTTTCTCACTTTTATAACTTCTAATAGCTGCTTGACCGATTCATCATATGTAACATCTATGGATAACAGGTTTTTATGATTCTTTTGAGCGTAGAGTTTATAGGTAAAGTTAAACATTGGTTTAAAACCATAAAACCTATCTTTCATTTTAACATCACCATTATCTTTGAGATCTATAGTCTTTTCCTTTAACAGGATTATCTCCTCAGCAGATAGTTCTATTATGTTATTTTCATAATTCTTTAAAAGATGCTGTCGCACACTATAGCTGATACCTTCAATCATACTTGCCAACGATCTAACAAAGGCTCTATTCCAATTATTATCTACTTCAAAACTTACTAGTTTTCTTAGATAATTAAGTTCATTGTGGTAAGACATCCAAATTGTGCCTAATTCAAAGTTCTTAGATTTCCTATTGTTGCTCATCTCAGTGCTTTCATTTCTCACAGCAAACTAAATATTCCAATTGTCAAATTCAGGAATGATTGTTAGCAACCATTACTCGTCATTAAATTTAGTTACATTTCATAACTCCCCCTCCCAAAACCGAACAAACTGTTCAATACTGAACACCTCCAAAAGCCTAAAAGCCAACATTTTAAAGCACAAACATCAGTATATCAACCACTTACATAACTGGCACCTAAATTGGCTATACCCTCACGAGCAAGTATAAAATAAAACTATGGATCGTGAATTATCAGCCGCTACCAAACAAGCCAACCGCCGCAAGCGCATCTGGCAATTAGGAATAGCCGCAGCGCTGGTGCTGGCGGCTGTCCTTGGGTTCAGAAACGTCATCGCTCCCGGCATCAGCCGTAGCGAGGTTCGCACAGCCGTAGTGGAGCGCGGGCCAGTGGTAGCTACCCTAACCGCCTCAGGCGTGGTGGTGCCGGAGTATGAGCAGGCCATCACGAGCCCAATTCAGGCGCGCATTGAGCAGGTGGTGCGCAACAGCGGGGAACAGGTGGCGCCGGGAGAGCAGATCCTGCTGCTGGACCGCTCCTTTACCCAACTCGCCTACGCTAAGCTGAAGGACGAGCAGCAGCTGAACCAGCACAAGAGCGTGCAGATGCGCCTGGAGCTGGAGAAAAAGCTGAACAGCCTGGAGTCGCAGCTGGCTATAAAGCGCATGAACGTGAAAAGCCTGCAGGCGCAGCTGGAAGACGAGCAGTACCTGCTAAAGATTGGCGGCGGCACACGCGAGCAGGTAAAGCAGGCGGAGCTGAAGCTAACAATTGCCCAACAGGAACTGGCGCAGCTGGAGCAGGATATTGAAAGCGAGCGCAAACTGCTGAAAGCCGATGAGCAGGAGTTAAGTTTTACCCTGGCAATGAACGGCCGCTCACTGGAGGAACTGGAACGCAAGATGGAACAGGCCGAAGTACGAGCCACCCGCCCCGGCGTGGTAACCTGGGTGAAAAATGAAATTGGCAGCAGCGTAAATGCAGGCGAAGTGATCGCACGCCTGGCCGACCTAAGCAGCTTTCGGGTGCAGGCCAGCATCTCCGACGCCTTTGCCGACCAACTGCATGTAGGCGGCGAGGCGACTACCCGCATCAATAACACCGACCTGAAAGGCAGCATCGTGGCCATCGAACCTTCGGTTAAGAATGGTACCGTGACGTTTTACGTGGCGCTGCAGGAGAAAAGCCACCAGCTGCTGCGCCCCAGCCTGCGCGTGGACCTATACATAACCACCGCTACGAAAGACAATACGCTGCGCGTGAAAAACGGCCCCTACTTCAACAGCGGCTCACCGGACAAGGTGTTCGTGCTGCGCGAGGATGAACTGCTGCAGGTACCCGCCCGCACCGGCGTGAGCAACACCGATTTTGTAGAACTGGAAAACGGCGTGCAGCCCGGCGATGTGGTGGTGATTTCGGATATGAAGGAGTATGAGCACATCCAGAAGGTGCGCTTGAAGTAAGATCCGAATCAAGTAACACGACACACGTAGCTCGATTCGGATATTTCGGAAGTGCAGGCCAAAAGTATAAAGCCACAGGCTTACAACACTAGAAATCGTGCTACCTGATACGTGCTACGAGATACGCTTAAACTGAAACTATGAAAAAGCATTACCCATACTGTTTGTTGTTTGTGTTCTTTGCCCTGCACTGCGGCCAAAGTATAGCACAGCCTGGAACTAGGCCACTGAGCCTGCAGGAGGTGGTAGCTTTGGCGCAGGCGCAGTCGGCGGAGGCGCTGCAGGTGGAGACCAGCCGGGAGAACAGCTACTGGAAGTGGCGCAGCGTGAAATCAGAGTACCGGCCGCAGCTCAGCCTGGAAGGCACGCTCCCGGATTTCAGCCGCACCATCACGCCCGTAACACAGCCCGACGGCACCACCGAGTTCAGGCCGGTTTCCATCAACAACACCGACCTTGGCCTAACGCTGAGCCAGGTCATCAGCCCCACCGGCGGCAAGGTGTTCGTTACTTCGCTGATGCAGCGCTTCGATGATTTTGACCGTGACCAGACCCGCTACAACGGCAACCCGGCCATCATCGGGCTGGAGCAACCGCTGTTTGCCTACAACGCCCTGCGCTGGAATAAAAAAATAGAGCCCCTGCGCTACGAGGAAGCCCAGAAGCAGTATGTGGAGGATCGGGAAGAGATAGCTGTAAAAGCCACCGGTTTATACTTTGATCTGCTGCTGGCACAGGTAAACCAAAGTATAGCCGCCAAGAACCTGGCCAACAACGACACGCTGTACCAGGTGGCGCAGGAAAAGTATAAACTCGGCCGCCTGTCTAAAAACGACCTGCTGCAGCTGCGCCTGGCGGTGCTTAACTCCGATCTGGCACTGGCGCAGGCTAACCTGGATGAGCAGACAGCCGCGCTGGCCCTGCGCAACTACATTGGCCTGAAAGACAGCAGCCGTTTCAGCCTGCATGTGCCCGAAACGATACCGGATGCAACCGTGCTAACTGACGTGGCACTGGCTGAGGCTAAAAAGAACCGCAAGGAAAGTATAAACTTCAGGCGCAGGATACTGGAGGCCGAGAGCCTAGTGGCCAAAGCACGTGGGGATAATGGATTTAACGCCAGTGTATTCGCCACCTTTGGGCTTACGAACCGCGGGGCAACCTTTACTGACATCTACAGCCGCCCCGACAACCAACAGCGCGCGCGCATCGGTTTTAGCATGCCCATCCTGGATTGGGGCCGCCAGCGCTCCGTGACAAAAGTGGCGCAACTCAACCAGCAGTTGGTGGAATACACGATCAGCCAGGAGGAGACCAACTTTGAGCAGGCCGTGCTGACGCAGGTAAATCAGTACAACACCCTGAAATCGCGCATCAGAACCACGGCCGAGGCCGATGCCATTGCCACCGAGCGCTACGAGATCGCCAAGAACACGTTCCTCATCGGCCGCATCAGCATCACTGACCTGAACATTGCCTTGGCCGAAAAGGACCAGGCTCGCCGCGCCTACATCGCTTCGCTCAGCGAGTTCTGGGAAGCACATTATACTTTAAGACAACTGACACTTTATGATTTTGAACGACAGGAACCGATTGTGGCAGAGGCACAGGAGGAGTTATGAAGGCAAGTATGAATTCAACTGCCCCTAAGAACTGGGGAGGGTGCATTCGGCAGTACTGGGTCTAACCACCCCTACCCCTCCTTGGCTAAGGAGGGGAGCTTTCACCCCTCCCCGGCCCTCCCCTAAAAACAGGGGAGGGAGCTTGGCTCAAGTTGCAAAGCAGTAGCTATCGAATATGTTTCCAGTCCTTGGGTTGAGCGCCTTGTAGATTTACGGTTTCGCTTCAGCGAAATTGCGACAGCAAAGGAAATGTACACCGCGCGATGCCCTTATCGAGGGCCCCTACCCCCAGGACGAGCCCTCTCGGGCTTGAGAGCTCCAAAGCCAGAGGTGCAACGATAAGTCTATAAGACTGAGGAGGAACGGCAGCTAGAAAGGATAGCTTGATTCAAGTAGAAGGAAGCAGGGGCTAAGGGAAGTATAGGCAAAGTATAAAAGGACACGAGCTACAAGCTCGCGCCAGCGAATATAAAGCATAAATCGGCAAGTATAGGAAGTATGGCCAAAGTATAAAGTATGGCTTTTCAAGCCAGTCGAGTCAGAGACTCAACATCATTATAAGACACAAGTCTGAAGACTTGCGCCAGGAAATCGAAAGCAGACAAACCACTGAATCACCATAAAAACCAAAAGACATTATATTTAAAACTATGATCACTTTATCCAACATCGAAAAGGTCTACCAGACCAAGTCTATCGAGACGGTGGCCCTGCAGCACGTGAACCTGCGGGTTCCCAAAGGCGAATTCCTCTCCATTATGGGTCCCTCGGGTTGCGGCAAGTCCACGCTGCTCAACATCATGGGCCTGCTGGACGTGCCGACGCAGGGCACGGTGGAGATTGACGGACACACCATCACCAGCTACAAAGACAAAGAGCTGGCGCACATCCGCAACGAGAAGATCGGTTTTGTTTTCCAGAGCTACCACCTGGTAAACGACCTGAGCGTGCTGGACAACGTGGAGCTGCCCTTGCTCTACCGCAGTGGCATTTCCGCTTCCGACCGCACCAAACGGGCCAAGACCGCTCTGGAGAAAGTAGGCCTCAGCGCCCGCACCAAGCACTACCCCACACAGCTCTCCGGCGGGCAGCGCCAACGCGTGGCCATTGCCCGTGCGCTGATAGGCCAGCCGCAGATCATACTGGCCGATGAGCCTACCGGTAACCTGGACTCGGTGATGGGGGAAGAGATCATGAACATCCTGCTGGACCTGAACCGCATAGACGGCACAACCATCGTGATGGTGACGCACGACGAGAACATGGCCCAGAAAACCGAGCGTCTGGTACGCTTCTTCGACGGGCAGCAGGTATCTGACGCCAAGGTATTCGCGAACCTACAGCAAGTATAGCCATGCTTAGGAACTATCTCAAAATCGCCTGGAAGGTGCTCTTGCGGCGCAAGTTCTTCACCTTCATCAGCCTCTTTGGCATCTCCTTCACGTTAATGGTGCTTATGGTGGCCACCTCTATCTTCGACCATACCTTTGGTCCGCAGATGCCGGAGCGGGACACTGACCGCCTGCTGTTTGTGAATATTCTGCGGGAGCAGGTGGAAGGCGGCCACACCAGGAGCGGCCCCGCCAGCTATCACTTCCTGAGCCGCAACGTGCGCCCCCTGCACACGCCAGAGAAGGTGTCTATCAACTCGATGTTCACCCAGGTCAACAGCTACGTTGATAACCGTAAGTTGGCCCTCGACATCAAGTACACCGATAGAGAGTTTTGGGATATTCTTGATTTTAACTTTCTGGAGGGGCATGCCTTCAGCCAGCAGGAGGTGCAAAGCGCCAGCCGCGTTGCCGTCATCAACGAGCATACCCGCAAGCAGTACTTCGGCACGGAGGAGGCCTTGGGAAAAACCATTGAAGTGGACCAGGTAAAATATAAAGTGGTAGGTGTGGTAGAGGATGTACCGGTACTCAGGGTACAGTCTTACGCCGATGTGTGGGTGCCGATCACACTCAAGAGCCAGGACTTCAACAAGCCTCAGCTGCATGGCACCTACTTTGCCACCATCAAGGCCAGATCTTCTGATGACGTCCCTAAAATAAAGGAAGAGTATGCCACTATGATGCAGGCGGTGGAGCGGCAGCAACCAGTAAAAGGTACTAAGTTGCACTCCTACCCGGATACTTTTTTGGAGAGTATAGCCCGCACCTTGTTGGGCAACGGCCAGGATGCTGGCTTGGGTAAACTCTACGCTATCCTGACAGTTCTGGCACTCCTGTTCATGCTGCTGCCTACCATCAACCTGGTGAACATTAATGTTAGCCGCATTATGGAGCGCTCCTCAGAGATTGGGGTGCGCAAAGCTTTCGGCGCCACGTCCTCTGCCATCATCGGCCAGTTTATTATTGAGAACATTTTCCTGACGCTACTGGGCGGCCTGCTAGGCTTTGCCTTGTCTGCGCTTGTGCTGTGGCTTATCAACGACAGCGGCTTGATTGTGTACGCAGACCTGGGTCTGAACCTTCGCGTGTTCTCCATCGGCCTGCTGCTTTGTTTGGTTTTTGGTTTACTTTCCGGAGTCTATCCGGCCTATAGAATGTCACGCTTACATGCCGTTGAGGCGCTGAAAGGAGGTACAAAATGATACGCCATCTCTTTAAACTGATCTGGAACCGGAAGAAGAGCAACTTCCTGCTGATCACCGAAATTTTCTTCTGCTTTCTGGTGCTGTTCGGGGTGCTGAGCCTGGTGGTGTACAACATACGCAATTACACCAAGCCCTTGGGCTTTGCACATGAGAACGTGTGGATGCTCACCATGCGCCCCAACAGTGACTCTACGACGCTAAACCACCAAAACCTGGTGCAGGTACTGCAGCGGGTGCGCGCATACCCGGAAGTACAGTATGCCTCCCTAGGGAATAGTAATGCCCCCTTTGCTTTTAGCCAGATGCGGGACATGCTGTCGTATGGCAACGTGAAAGAACTTATGGCCGACTCCTACGAGGCGGAGGATGACTTAAAGGATGTTCTGCAGCTGAAAGTGAGCCAGGGCCGCTGGTTCGGCCCCGTAGACGATGCTTCTCACCACAGGCCGATTGTCATCAACAAAGCCTTGCAGCAGCAACTGTTCGGCGAGGAGGAGCCTCTTGGCAAACTGATTCCCATAAGCGACTCCATTAACTACCAGGTGGTGGGAGTAATAGACCATTACCGCGCCTATAGTGAGTTTGCTGCGGAAGAACCGGCTTTTTTTACCCGCCTGAACCTGCAGGAGAAGAAAGACTCTTTCTGGAATGAACTGCTGATCCGGGTAAAGCCTGGCACAGGAGTCGCCTTCGAAGAGAAGATGGTGCGCGATATTTCCGGTATTGGCAAAGATTGGACACTTGAAGTATCCACGCTGGAGAAAATGCGGCAGAACAAGGCGAAGCTTACGCTGGTGCCAATGATCGCGCTGGGGCTGGTATGCGGCTTCCTGATCTTCAATGTGGCCTTGGGCCTGTTTGGGGTGCTGTGGCATAACATCAGCCGCCGCAACGGAGAGATTGGCCTGCGCAGAGCCCTGGGTGCTGCCTCCAGCCAGATTTACTGGCAGTTCATCGGCGAAGTGCTGGTGCTGGCGACATTCGGCCTGCTGCTGGGCGTTTTCTTTGCCGTACAGTTCCCGCTGCTGCAGGTGTTCCAGGTAGAGTCTGAGGTATATTTTATCGCGCTGCTGAGTGCTGTCGGCATCATCTACCTGCTTACGGCTATCTGCGCGTTTTACCCTAGCCGCCAGGCAGCAAGCATACACCCAGCCGTGGCCCTGCACGAGGAATAGGGCTTAGATACCTGAAGAACTGAACTGGGAACAACCACTGCTGCCAAAAGCCAGGAAACCTATAATTGCCTAACCCCAGCCCCTGCTAAACAGGACATAGCTGGAGTTAGCGCTTTGCACAGCCGGTTTCAACAACTCCTGGCCCTCCTGGGGGTGCAGGGGCGGATTTAAAAAGCTAAAGAGGAGAGGCCTGTCGCTGCAATTGCTGAAGTAGAAGTTTGGTAGCTGCTGCCATTGCCCGGACAGATTCAGGATCTGTTCCTACAAAGGATGTACCCATCCCAAACGAACTGACGCACGCTAGCTTAGAACTTGCGTTTCGGCTAGTCCAGAGGAGGGGAATTGTTGGGAACGATTAACCCACCCCAACCCCACGAGGAGGGGAATCTGCAGGCGATTATCCTCCCTAAGGACAATGGAGAGAGCTCTGTTCAAGCTCCGTCAGCAGCAGCTATCGAATCTGTTCCCAGTCTTTGGGTTGAGCGCCTATGCGAGTTTTTCCGGTGCCGAGCCGGAGGCGAGGCATTGCGACGTCAGGAGCAAAGGAAAAGCTCCCAGCGCGATGCCCGAAGACGAGCCCTCTCGGGCTGGAGAGCACCACAGCCAGAGGTGAAACAATCAAGGTTGTAAGACTGGAGGATCAGCTGTAACTAGATAGGTTAGCTTGATTCAAGCTGAAGGAAGCAGTGGCAATAGAGAAAGCACGAGCTACAAGCTCAGTTCAGGCAGCGGGAGCAGAGACTAAGCAAAGGCACAAGCAGACGCTTGCGCCAGCAGGAGGCTGCGGTTAGGAAGTATAGCCAAAGTACGGCTCACGCTGATTAGGAAATCCGCAGCAGGCTTGGCTCAGGACAAAATGTCCAGAACAGCGAGAATGGCTAAGGCAGGAATACGCACCTGCGGACCATTGCGACAGAAATGAACAACAGAAAACAAAACCAGAAGAGCTTAGCAGCACAACTTCTCATTATCAATTTATACTCTAAAACCTTATCTTTATACTTCTAAATCTCCACCATGATCCTGATAATCGACGATGATATGGCCGTGCGCGCCTCTTTGAGCCTGCTGCTCAAGCAAAACGGCTTTAAACCCAAGGAAGCAGCTACCCCGCAGGAGGCCCTGCAGGCGGCTGGGCAGCTTCCGTTGGAGTTGGTCATCATGGACATGAACTTCTCGATCGACACCACCGGGCATGACGGGCTGGATCTGTTGGGCAAGTTTAAAAGCCTGTACCCGAAGCTGCCGGTGATTTTGATCACGGGCTGGGGCTCCATTGGCCTGGCTGTGGAGGGCATGCGCCTGGGGGCGGCCGATTTCATCACCAAGCCCTGGAGCAACGACTACATTTTGCAGGCGGTGCGCACAGCCCTAAGCCTCTCGCAGGAGCCGCAGGAAACAGGTGGCGCCCTTACCCGCAAAAAGCTGGACCAGCAGTATGATTTCGGGAACATCATCGGACAGGACCCGCAGCTGCTGCAGATCCTCAAGAAGATCGGCCAGATTGCCCCCACCGATGCCTCTGTGCTGATAGAGGGCGAAAGCGGCACGGGTAAAGAACTTATCGCCGAGGCCATCCACCGCAACAGCCTGCGCAAGAGCCAGCCATTTATAAAAGTGAACCTGGGCGGCATCTCCTCCACCCTCTTCGAGAGCGAGATGTTCGGCCACAAGCGCGGCGCCTTTACCGATGCCAAGGCAGACCGGGTGGGGCGTTTTGAAATGGCAAACAAAGGCACCATCTTTCTGGATGAGATCGGCGAACTGGACCTGGGCAGCCAGGTAAAGCTGCTGCGCGTGCTGCAGGACCGCACCTACGAGGTGCTGGGCGACAGCCGCTCCCGAAAGCTCGACATTCGCGTGGTATGCGCCACCAACAAGGACCTGGCAAAGCTGGTGGAGGAAGGCAAATTCCGGGAGGATTTATACTACAGGATCAACCTGATAAAAGTGAAGCTGCCTGCCCTGCGGGAGCGGGACGAAGATGTGCCCCTGCTGGTGCAGTACTTTGTGAACAACCTCAAGAAAACCTACAACCACCCGGAGCTGGAGGTAAGCCAGCGGGCGCTGCAGTGGCTGAAGGAGCTGCCGCTGCCCGGCAACATCCGCGAGCTGAAGAACCTGGTGGAGCGAACCGTATTGGTGGCTGAGCGGGATGTGCTGCAGGCCGAGGATTTCCAGGCGCAGGCGCAGCAAAGCCCCTCTAAGCCAGGAGACAAGGCTCTGCCTGCCGTGGGCACCATGACCTTGGAGGAAATGGAGGCCTCCATGATCCGCAAATCCATGGACTTCTATCAAAATAACATCAGCAAGGTGGCTCGCGCCCTTGGCCTGAGCCGCGCCGCGCTGTACCGCCGCCTCGACAAGTTCAACATCCCGTATGACGCTGCGGACTAAGTTCATACTTTTCGCCGTGTTGATACACGGCCTGTTGCTGGCGCTGGGCTGGTTCCTGCTGCAGCATAACAAGTTCCTGTTCCTGGGCATGGAGCTGCTGATCATTGTGTCGGCGTTCGTGACTTACCAGCTCTACCGCTCTTTTTTCAAGCCGCTGCAGCTTATCCGCTCCGGTATCGAATCGATCAGGGACAAGGACTTCTCCACCAAGTTTATGGCGGTGGGGCAAAAGGACCTGGACGAACTGGTGAATGTGTACAACCGCATGATCGACCAGCTGCGGCAAGAGCGCGTGGCACAGGCCGAAAAGCACTTTCTCCTCGAAAAGCTCATCCAGGCCTCCCCTGCCGGCATCATCTTGCTGGGGTTCGATAACCAGGTGGAGAGTATAAACCCGGCGGCCGAACGGTTTCTGGGGCAGCCAGCCGAGGCACTGCTTGGCAAGCATGTAAGCCAGTTGCCCGAGGCCTGGGCCAGGGAGCTGAAAGACCTGCCCACCGGCCAGTCTGCCACCTTCCGCATCAACGGCATCTGGACGTACCGCTGCCACCGCGCCCATTTCCAGGACCGTGGCTTTCAGCATTATTTTATTCTTATAGAAGAGCTTACCGAGGCCATACTTCAGAACGAGCGCCAGGCTTACGAGAAAGTGATCCGGGTGATGTCGCATGAGGTGAATAACACCACCGGGGCCATTAACTCTATACTTGGCTCTTTGGGGTTCTATACTTCGCAGCTGCAGCCCGAGGACCAGGAGGACCTGACGCATGTGTTGCAGGTAGCGACGGACCGCAACACCAACCTGAGCCGCTTCATGGCTAATTTTGCCGAGGTCGTACGCCTGCCACAACCCAAAAAAGTACCAACCGATGTGCACACGCTACTGCACGACCTGCAACGCCTGCTGCAGCCGGAGCTTAAGCGCCGTAACATACGGTTGCAGTGGCAGCTAAACCCGGAGCCGCTCGTCGTTCCGCTGGATTCTCAGCAGCTGGAGCAGGTGCTGCTCAACATCTTCAAGAATGCCATGGAGGCTATTGGCACAGATGGAGAGATCCTGGTTGCCACCAGCGCAAACCCGCAGCAGCTGAGCATAACAGACTCCGGCGGGGGCATTCCGGCAGAGGTGCAGGCTAACTTGTTCACCCCTTTTTACACGACCAAAGCCAACGGCCAGGGTATCGGCCTGACCATGGTGCGGGACATCCTCGTCAACCACGGTTTCGGCTTCTCCCTCAGTTCTGAGAACAGCCACCACACCACCTTCCGGATCAGGTTCTAGGGGCCTGCCCTCTGGCCATACTCATAGGTCAGGCAACATATGTATGGATGGCTGCTAAGGTTTGTTCAACTTCAGCAGCAGGTATTTATACTTAACAAGTAGGACTATTAGCCTAAAAACGCTCCGTTCAGCACCTTCTATTTGAATTATTTTAAGCAGCAGCTTTATTTTCAAAAGAATGTAACACTATTGCAAATATTTCCGTAGCGAGCCCGTGCATCTAATGTTAGATTTTTATACATTGTACTCCTACTTTTAGCCAAACTAAACACATGGAGTACAACATTATCATTGCGCCTGACCTGGAGGGGCTGGCAACAGAAGTGGCGGGGTTCCTGCCGCAGGGGTGGAGATTGAAGGGGGGTATCCTGGAGCATAGCGACGGCTTTGCCCAGCAGTTGGTACGCCACACCAAAGACAAGCTTAGAGTACAGCAGCAGCAGCAACAGCACAAGCAGCCTGCCAAACAACGCCGCACCAGGTGGATTGAGTAGCCCACTGTAGCGCATACTGCACCCATACTTTTAAAGCCATTTCCGGGACCTGCTGCGGCAGCCCCGGAAATGGCTTTTCGTTTTTCTACCCCCGCTCTGCCTCCTGCGCCCACACTTTGCACTATGCCAACTATCACCTGCACTTAAAGCAAGCTTTCTCACAAATATCCAAAATTTTAAGGCGATTCAGTATCCTTTTATGCAAGCACCAGTATATATGGCAGAACTAAAATCCGGTTACACTGAAGCTTTTACTTTAATCACATTAAACGGAGCTTACAGGTGCACAACCAACCTGCACCGCTGAAGAATCACCCTTAACCCTTTATTATGAAAAACATAGTATACCTTCTCCTGCTTTTGCTAGGTGTCAGCTCTTGCATGACGAAAAAAGAACTCGTATACATCCAGAATTCT
Organism: Pontibacter litorisediminis; assembly: GCF_029360645.1. Lineage (GTDB taxonomy): Bacteria > Bacteroidota > Bacteroidia > Cytophagales > Hymenobacteraceae > Pontibacter > Pontibacter litorisediminis. Next base: position 432,137 of record NZ_JARDUA010000002.1, read on the forward strand.
AATCTTAAAGAAAACGTCCCTACTGATTTCCAGACTCGCTACGCCGCTTACCATCTGCAGTCAAACGATGTGCTGTCTATAAAGGTGCTGAGCGTGGACCCAGACATGTCCAACCTCTTCAACATCACCAACCCTGTTAACGCCATGGGCATGTCGGAGCCAGCCAGCCTTTACCTGAGCGGCTACGCCATAGATAACGAAGGCTTTATTAACCTGCCAACTGTTGGGAAACTGAAAGTAGAGGGCCTCACCACAGGCCAGACGCAGGACCTGATCCAAAAGAACCTGGACCGCTACATTACCGACGCCACCGTGGTGGTAAAGCTCATTAGCTTTAAGGTGAGCATTTTAGGGGAGGTCCGCAACCCCGGATACTTCTACATCTACAACGAGCGGGCAAACCTGCTGGAGGGCCTCAGCCTGGCCGGCGACCTGACCTTAGGCGCAGACCGCGACAATGTAAAACTGGTGCGCCAGAAGAATGACGGCACATCTGAGGTAGTGCTGCTAGACCTCAAAGACCCTAATCTCGTACAATCCCACTACTATTACCTAATGCCCAACGACGTGATTTACGTGGAGCCTCGCAAGACACAGCTGAAGCGCGACAACCTGATTGTATGGAACGCTGTGCTAGGGGTGATCTCTACAGGGGCATTACTGTACAATTTGTTTAAATAACGATGAGAAAAAATAAACAGGAGCACGAAATAGACTTAAGAAGCTGGTTTTTCAAGTTTAGGTCTAATTGGTATTGGTTTGCCCTAAGTGCCGTGCTGGCGCTGGCGGCAGGCTATGTGTATGTAAAAAGCTCTCCGCGCGTGTTCGAGTTCAAGTCTACGCTGCTGCTCGGCGACCAGCAAACCGGCTCTAAGAAGGCGCAGGAACTGCTGGAGGTGCTGGACGTGCAGAGCAGAGGCATAAAAGTGGAGGACGAGATCGGCCTTTTATCGTCTGCCGAGATGATAAAACAAGCGCTGCAAAAGCTGAACTTCACCGTAGCGTATTACCGCGTTACCGACCATTGGTTGAATAATATCAGTAACCTGGTGGTTGAGGAACAATACAAGTCCGCACCCTACGAGGTGGACCTGGACACAAGCGGCATACAGCTGGTGGATATCCCGATAACGGTGCGCTTGCTGGACGAGAACACCTATGAGCTGGAGATTGAAGCCGAGAACGCCCCGCGTTACGACTTCCGCTCTAACGCTGTTGTAGGCTCTTTGCCGATTGTGAGCTTTAAGAAGACGCTTAAGTTCGGGGAGCCCTACCAGGACGAGAACCTGAGCCTGACGCTTCACCGCAGCGATGCAAAGAACCTGGAGCCGGCCAAGAAGTACTACTTTGTGATAAACAGCCTGGAGAGCCTCGTGAAGCAGCAACAGGCCTCACTGGGTATTGCACCGCTGGACCGCGAGGCCCGTGTGCTGGTGCTGGGCAGCAAGGGAAGTATACCGGATAAGCAGGTAGCCTTCCTGAACACGCTAATGGCAGAATATGTGGCTAACGACCTGAAGGAGAAGAACCAGAACGGGCTGAAGACGCTGGAGTTCATCGACAGCCAGCTGGCAACGCTTTCTGACTCGCTCCGCCAGAGCAAGAACGCGCTATCCTCGTTTCGCTCCAACAACCGGATCGCCAACATCAACGTGCAGTCTAACCTCAATTATGAGAAGCTCTCGCAGCTGGAGGCAGAGCGCGCGCGCCTGAACACCGACAAGACCTACTATGAGAACATCCTGGACCAGATCCGGAACGGCAACGGCATCGCGCAGTCGGTGTCGCCTACAGTGGGTGGCATCCAGAGCCCGATTCTGAACAACCTGTTTCTGCAGCTGGCTGAGCTGAACCAGAAAAAGGCCGGCTACAGAACCACGGCCACAGAAGAAAACCCGATGCTGCGCAAGATCGAAGGCGAGATAGCCAACACGCGGAGCGCCATTGAGGCCAACCTGCAGAACCTGGTGGAGTCGGCCAACATCTCTATTGCCAACGTAAACGAGCGGATCGGCAAGATAGAGTCTACGCTTGCCTCCCTGCCCGAGAACGAGCGCAAGCTGATGGACCTGCAGAGCCAGTCCGAGTTCATCGACAAGAAGTATGACTTCCTGCTGGAGAAACGTGCTGAGGCTGCCATTGCCCTGGCCACCAACGCGACGGACAAAAAGATCATCGACAAGGCCTCTATGGTAGGCAGTACCCCTGTTAACGTGAAGCCGAAGATGATCTACCTGCTGGCCCTGCTCATCGGCTTGGCCATACCTGCCGGCGTGATAGTGCTGCTGTCGAACGTGGACAACACCATACAGGGTAAAAACGAGTTAAGCAACCTGACCAGAATCCCTTTCCTGGGGGTGGTGGCGCATGGCTCTAAGTCGGATAAGCTGGCTGTGCTGAATAACCAGCGCTCGGCCATTGCCGAGTCGTTCAGGTCGATACGCATAAACCTGCAGTACCTGATGTCGGACCAGGAGTTCCAGGTAATCGGCCTCACCTCCTCTGTCTCAGGCGAGGGCAAGACCTTCTGCTCTGTGAACCTGAGCTCTGAGATTGCCATGTCGGGCAAGCGTGTGGTGCTTATTGAGTCGGACATGCGCAAGCCAACCTTCAGCAAGTACTTTCCGGTGGCTGAGTCTGTTGGCCTGTCGACGTACCTGACGCAGGGGCAGGCACTGGAGGAGGTGGTGCAGAAAACTTACATGGAGAACCTCGACATCATCCCGTGCGGACCGATTCCTGAGAACGCCCTCCACCTGCTGGAGTCGCCGAAGATGCAGGAGCTTGTAAACAAGCTGAAAGAGCAGTATGATTATGTGGTGGTGGATACCCCACCGATTGGCTTCGTTTCAGAGTACTTTGTGCTGATGCGCCACATGGACGTGAACCTGTACGTGGTGAAGCATAAGTATACTAACAAAGACATGTTGGCCGAGATAAATGAGTTGTACAACGCCGGCAAGGTGAAGAACCTTTACATGATCATGAACGACCTCAACTACAACAAGACCTATGAGTACGGCTATAAGAAAAAGGCCAAGTACTACTACGTCTAACCCTATTTACCAACATAACAGCGGGTGCAGCCAGAGTGGCTGCACCTCACCTGTTACTCTATACCAGCATACCACAGATGAGTAAAAATTTAGCCTCCAAAGCTGTCAGCGGCCTGAAGTGGGGAACCGTCTCCACGGTAGCCAACGCAGTGATGCAGATTGGCTATACCTCGGCCATGGCCCGCCTGCTGGCCCCGGAGGCTTTTGGTCTGGTGGCCATTGCCAGCGTGATCCTACGCTTCGGCAGTTACTTTGCGCATTTGGGTCTCTCGCAGGCTATTATTCAAAAAGATGAGCTAACAGAGGATAACATCCGGGCTGCCTTTACATCATCCGCGCTGCTTGGCCTTTTCTTCACCGTGCTGATCTGGGCACTGGCTCCCTTCGCCACCATGTTCTTCGATAACGATGTGTATGGGAGCGAGCAAGTGACGCCCATTGTGCGCCTCATGTCCATGGCACTGTTGATAGGCGGCCTGTCCTCCACAGCCTCTAGCCTGTGTGAGCGCAACATGCGGTTTAAGGAGCTAAGCATTGTTGAGACGCTCTCCTACATCATATCCTACCTGGGGGTTGGGGTAGTTCTCGCTTACCTGGGCTACGGTGTTTGGAGCCTTGTGATCGCCACACTTACGCAGGCATCACTTGTGGCCCTGGGGGCTTATTTCATAACAAGGCATAACGTCTTGCCTCTATTTAAATGGGAGTCTTACAAACCACTGTTTAGCTATGGCAGCAGAATGTCTGTCATCAGTTTTCTGGAGTTCCTGAGCCAGGACATGGCCACCATACTTATCGGGAAGACACTGGGGCCGTACAGATTGGGCCTGTATGACCGGGCGCATAGGCTGGTAAACCTGCCCATGTACATGCTAACCCGCACCATTAGCCGTGTTATATTTCCGTCCTTCAGTAAGTTACAGGCAGAAACGTCCAAGTTGGCGAGTGCCTATATTTCCAGCACGACGCTTCTGGCTACCATAATCATACCCACTTGCCTGGGCTTGTTGGTGGCTGCGCCCGAGGTGGTGTACATCCTTCTAGGCGACCAGTGGGGCGAGTCGATCCCTGTGCTGCAGGTGCTTTGCCTGGCTATTCCCTTGAGCTTTATCACCATGTTTGCAGGGATCGTGTGCGATGCTAAGGCCGTGCTTAACATTAAGATCGTGCTGACGCTCGTGTTTATAGGTGTGATAACGACTTTCTTCTTTGTGCTGAGGCAATATGGCCTGATCGGGTTCGCCTTCGCCGTTCTGGCGGGTGAGATAGTGCGTATTCTGTTCTACCAAACAGTCCTGAACCGGATTCTGAAGCTTTCTTACTTGGAGCAAATGCAGGTGTACGTGCCAGGCTTGGTCAACGGTGTGCTTATAGCCGCCATCATCTATGCCCTAAGCAGTGTGCTGCGTGGCCTTGACCTGTCCCATGTGCTCGTGCTGGCTTGCCAGATAACAACAGGGGCGATTCTGTTCATAGTCCTGACCCTGTTCTTCCCGCACAACACGCTTAAAACGCAAATAAACAAGCTTCTTTCAAAGTTCGGGGTTGATGAGAACTCGACGAGCTATTACGGCAAGATGCTATCAAAATATAGAAAATCCGTAATCAACAATACTGAAGCAGTAAATTGACATACAAATATGGTTATAGGAGTATCCGGGCCGGTAGATATAAAGCTTTTGGAATGTGATTTCGGGGACACGGCCATACCTAACACGAATACATTTCCGTTAATATCCCACTTTATCAACGCCCTGATCAAACGGGGTTACCATGTTATCGCCTATACGAATTCTGGCGAAGTCTCAGAGCCTACCGTACTGCATAGCAAACAAGTAACAGTATGCATCGGCTGCACAAAGCCGCAGCCAGGCAGAAGGGTCTTTAACTATGAAAGGGAGCAGCTGAAGGCCCTGATGCTGCAGCACCCTGCTGACATCATTTACGCTTTCTGGACGTATGAGTACGCCTGGGCTGCGCTGGACAGCGGCATACCCACCGTGGTAAGCATCCACGACATCGCCTGGAAAATATTACTGAAGCAGCCTGACATGTTCCGGCTCGTACGCTTCCTCATGAACGCTGTGGTTGTTTACAGAGCAAAATGGCTGGTGGCTAACTCAGCTTATACCTACTCCCAGTTATCAGCCCGGAACAAGCGGAAGGCAACTGTCATCAACAACTTCTATACACCACACCTGGATGGGCCCTTGCCCCCTGGAAAGGTAAAGGGGAATTACATTATCTCCGTCGTGATGGGCTTCACCAAACGCAAGGGCGTTCCGAGGGCGCTACATGCCTTTGCCAGACTGAAAAAGAAGTTTCCGGCACTGGAGTACCACCTGATCGGGGCTGACATGGAACCCGGGGGAGCCGCGCAGCAATATGCCCGGCAGCATAACCTGGAGGACGGTGTGCGGTTTTTGGGGCCATGCTCCCATCAGGAGCTGATGCAGCATGTAACTGGTGCCAGGGTGCTCCTGCACCCTTCGGAAGAAGAATCATTTGGGATGGCCGTGCTGGAGTCTATGATTGCGGGCACACCTGTAGTGGGTGGCAGGCGCAGCGGCTTTGTACCCTACCTGCTGGACCACGGAGACGCTGGTGTGCTGTGTGACATACAATCTGAGGAAGAAATGGCCGCCGCCGCGGAGCGCCTCTTACGTGATGATGCTTTCGCGCAACAGGTGGCCTCCAAGGCTTACGCATTTGCGAAGGCGCACTTTTCTGAAGAAGTTGTGGCAGAGCAACACCTGAAGCTGTTCGCCTCCATACTTAACACAGGAAACACTAAGCGCCCGGCTTCAGTACAAGAGAGAGCTGCCACCTCGCTGCTTAACAATTGATATTAGCAACATCAGCACCATGAAGTTAAACTACAGCATCATTTTCGCCTTCCCGCTCATGCTGATCATGTTCCTGGACCCAATGTACCTGGAACTGTTGGCAGGAGGCAACGAGGATACGCTGGGCTCTATGCTTAGTGTGTTGGTAAAGCTAAACGCCGGGATCGCCTTTCTGTATAGCGCCTATCGTTTTCAGACCATGTCTCCGTTCATGCGCTTTGTATTTGTGCTTGTTACCATTTATGTGTTCGGCATGTCGTTCGAGTCCTACTACAAGTATAACAGCTTCTTCATCTACCCGCATGTGTTTTTAAGGCTGCTCTTGTTTTACTTCGTGTTCTTCATTTATACTTTCTATAAGAACAACGACCACCTCCGGTTGAACCACATCATCAACTTTATCCTGATCGGTTTTGCCCTGAACGTTGTGCTGATACATCCCGAGGCCCTTAGCATCGCTTCGTTCACAAACCATGAGCGCGGCGTAAATGCCACCACCATGTACATGCTGGTTATCCCTTTCCTGTACTTTGCCAGCAAGTACCTTTTCGAAGGCGGCATGTACAACCTGATCATGGGCTTTGTGGTGGTACTGGCCATCATCTTCTTTCAGCACAGAACGGTGTGGGTCTGCATGACGATTATCCTCGCTGTGTACGTTTACCTGGTTCATTTCAAGGCTGTCGTGAAAGTGAATTTCGGTAAGCTGCTTCCTATTGGCTTTGTGATTGTTATGTTAGGCATCCTGAGCAGTGCCTTCCTTTTCTCCACCCACCCGGAAATCATCACCAAGATTCAGGAGAACTTCTCAGACATCGAAAATGCCAGTGAGCAGGGAACCGGCGGCTGGCGGTACAATCAGTTTCTGTCTTACCTGCCCTTTATACAAGATAACTTTATCATGGGCATGCGATTCGAAGGCTTTGAACTACCTATCCAGTTTTACCGCGACGACCTTAACGCACCCGTGTTTGAGGATGGCAACGGCCACCACTTCCATAGCTTTTATGTGGATGTGCTCTTTTACGTAGGCATGGTGGGCATGACGCTGTTTATGCTCATGCAGTTTTATGCCATGAAGAAAGGCTTTGCAGGAAAACGGCTGAACGAGAAGCAGATTGTTATACTTGCCTTCATCTCCAGTGGCCTGGTGTACGGCATTTCTTACATACTGCCCTACTTCTACTACGCCTTCCTGGGCCTGGCTATTGCTTACCTGGAGCAGGACATAACCCAATATACCTTTTTACCAGATTTTGCCAAGCGCCGGAGAGATAGGATTAGCCAGCGCAAGCGTGATCGAATAACTGCTCTTCAAACAGTAACCCCATCTTAAGAATAGCAGTACAAGTATATATCTTAACCCTTACACTTGTATGAGTACCTCTATACCGCAAGAACCATTGCACACTCCGGTGTTGCTGATCATATTTAACAGAGCCCATACCACCCAGAAAGTTTTTGACCGCATACGGCAGGTAAAGCCCAAGAAGCTGTACGTGGCCGCCGACGGGCCGCGCCCGCACGTGGCCACCGATGCCGAGCGCTGCGCCGAGACCCGCCGCATTGTGGAGCAGGTGGATTGGGATTGCGAGGTGAAGACGCTGTTTCAGGAACAGAACCTGGGCTGCGGCGTGGCTCCCTCCCGCTCTATCTCCTGGCTTTTCGAGAACGAGGAGACCGGCATTATACTCGAGGATGACTGCATCCCGTCGCAAAGCTTTTTCTGGTTCTGCCAGGAGCTGCTGCAGAAGTACAAACAGGACACCCGCGTGATGCACATCAGCGGCAACAACTACCTGGATGGCTGGCGCCGCGACTCCGACTACTCCTACTACTTCTCCGACAAGGTGAACAGCTGGGGCTGGGCCACCTGGCGCCGTGCCTGGCAGCTCTACGACTTTAACCTGGGCAACTACCCAGAGCTTAAGAACAAAGGCTACCTCAACGGCATCTTCCTCAACAAGTTCGAGGAGAAGTATAGGCTCAGCAAGCTGGAGGAGACCTTTGAGAACATCCGGAAAGGCGATGTGTGGGATTACCAGTGGGAGTTTACCGTCTACAGCAACTCCGGCCTCTGCATCGTGCCCGAGGTGAACCTGGTGCGCAACATCGGCTTTGGCGAGGATGCCACCCACACCTTTAACCTGCACGACAAGAAGGCCCAAGTATACGAGGAGGAAATAGCTTTTCCGCTTCGCCACCCCAAGTTCGTGATCCGCGATGTAGAGTCGGACCGGCGAAACTTTAATAAAATGATGCGCGACAAAGCAAGCGCCAAACTGAAAGCTATGTTCAGCTTTAGTCTGTAATTGAGTATATGAAATTACTTTTATCTGCATATGCCTGCGAGCCCAACCGGGGCACCGAACTGGGCAACGGTTGGAACTGGGCGCTGAATACGGCCAAGCTTGGCCATGAAGTATGGTGCCTGACCACTGTGGAAGGCCGTGAAAGTATAGAAAAGGAAGTAGAGAAACTGGCGCTGCCGAACCTGCACATCGTGTTTGTGGAGCTACCGGCCTGGGTTGATAAGCTCTTCGAATACCACCTGGGTTTTTACCCGCACTACATGTACTGGCAGCACCGCGCTTACCAAAAGGCAAAGGAGCTGGATGAAAAAATCAACTTCGACCTGGTGCACCACGTGACTATCGGTAGCCTGCAGATGGGTACGGCCCTGTGGCGTTTGAACAAGCCGCTCATCTTCGGCCCGACAGGCGGCGGCCAGGAAGCTCCGCGTGCGCTGAAGAAATACTTCTTTAGCGGGTGGAAAACCGAGGTCATGCGCAAGGTGATCAGCGAACTGTTGCTGGCCCTGAACCCGAACGCCCGCAGAGCCATGCAGCATGCCTCGCTGGTGCTCACCACCAACCAGGACACCTACGACATGGCCCAGCGCATCGGCGCCCTGAACCCGAAGATGTTTCTGGACACCAGCCTGCCCGAGGACTTTTACCCGGAGGCCTATCCCGAGCGCATTCCGGACGAGACGCTGAAGATTCTGTGGGTGGGCCGCCTGTTTGCCCGCAAAGGGTTGCCGCTGGTGCTGGATGCCCTGAGCAAGGTGCGCCCTGATGTGAAGTATGAGCTGACCATACTGGGCGATGGCCCCATGCACGATTATGTGCCGCGCTGGATAGAGGAGTACAAGCTGCAAGGGAAGGTAAACTGGAAAGGCCAGGTGCCGTGGGATGAGGTGAAACGCGCCTATACCGCCAGCGACCTTTTTCTGTTCTGCAGCCTCCGCGACTCCAGTGCCGCCCAGTTTCTGGAGGCCATGGCCTACGGCCTGCCGATTGTTACGCTGGACCTGCACGGCGCCAGAAACCTGGTACCGGATGATGCCGGCGTGAAAGTGCCGGTTAGCACCTCCCAGGAAACCGTGAAAGCCATTGCCGCTGCCGTGGAGAAATTACATGACCAACCCCTGCTGCGCCGTCAGTTGGGCATGAACGGCTATAAATTCTCCAAATCGCAGACATGGACCAAAAAGACACAACACATCAACGAGTTTTACAGTAAGTATACCCAGGCCAAGCCTGCCGAACTAACCGTTCAACCTTAGTATTAGCCCTTAACACTTATGTTATACATTGTCATACCTGTTTTCAACAGAAAGAACTTTACCAAAGAATGCCTGCTTTCCCTTCAACGAGGCACTAACCAAAACTATAAAGTAATTGTGGTGGACGACGGCTCCACCGACGGCACCGCCGACATGCTGCGCGAGGAATTTCCGGAGACAGAAGTGCTTTTCGGAGACGGAAGCCTCTTCTGGACCGCCAGCGTGAACATGGGCATCAAGCACGCCCTGCAGCAAGGAGCCGAGTACGTGATGACGCTCAACAACGACTTGGAGGTAGCCGAGGACTATATCGAAAATACCTACAAGTGGATGGCAAAGAAGCCAAACGCCGTGATCGGGGCGTTGGAGATGGATGCCGGTACCCGCGAGCCAGCCTTTGGCGGCGAGATCGTGGATTTTAAGCTGAACAAGGTGCGCCACCTGCTGCAGGAACTACCGAAAGAGCAGCAGGCAGGATTGCATGCGGTATCGCAACTGCCGGGCCGTGGCCTGCTTATACCTCGCGCTGTGTTCGAGAAGATCGGCCTGCTGGACCAGGACCGCTTCCCGCACTACGTGGCCGACTACGACTTCACCCACACTGCCCTGCGCAACGGCTTTGAGCTGTACGTGAACTACGACGCTAAGCTTTATACTTACCCTGAGGAAAGCGGCGAGCGCAAAAACCGCCAGAGCAAGTCGCTGCAGAATTTCTACAAGCACCTGTTCGACATCAAGGGCGGCGGCAACCTGCGCGATTTTACCCGCTTCACGCTCAAGAACTGCCCTACACCGTATATCCCCTACTACCTGGCCAATGGCTACGCCCGGCGCATTTTTGGTTATATGCTGAAATAGATGCCGTATCCTATAAGTATAAAAGCCACTTCCCGCCGCCGCCATATGCTGTCGGTAAGCCGGAAGTGGCTTTTTACTGTAGCTGCTGCCGCTTTGGTAGTGCTAGCCGGGCTTAGCCTGGCGCGCGTGCTGCACTTCTCGCCCAGGGCTGCAACGGCTAACTACAGCGGCCCGCTTATCATTACCAAGGGCGGCACCTACAGTGGCAACTGGGAGTCCAGGGACTCTGAGGTACCGGCCGTGGAAGTGCGCACGAAGGAGCCAGTCATTATCGAGAACTCTAAAATCAGGGGGGCCGGCTTCCTGATCCACAGCCAAGGGCATGGCGCGGACATTACCGTACGCAACACCGAAGGCTATGGGCTACCCCCCACCCCCTACAGCGGCTACGCCAAGCCGCGCCGCTTTCTGGCAGTGGATGTTTTCCGGAACGTGGTGGTGGAACACTGCTACATGGAGCAGACAGGAGGCATCTACCTTGGTGTAGAATACACGGGCGACAGCAGTCAGGAGCAAAGTATAAAGATCCGCTACAACAAGGCCCGTAACATTACCGGCGAAGTATACGATGGCCTGAAGGCTGTACAGTTCGTGCAGTTTAACTACCGTGGCGAGGTACCTCATGCCGAGATTGCCTGGAACGAAGTGATAAACGAGCCGGGAGCCTCCGCCGTGGAGGACAACATCAACATCTACAACTCCAGGGGTACGGCTCATTCCCCTATCCTGATTCACAACAATTACATACAAGGTGCTTTCCCCTACCCCCTGCACCTACCTGAGTATTCCGGCGGCGGCATCATCACCGACTCCCCGGGCACCGACTCCCTGGAGGCCACCGCTTATGTGAAGGTGTACGAAAACCAACTGGTGGGCCTCGGCAACTACTGCCTGGGCATCGCCGGGGGCAACCACATCGAGATGCACCATAACCGTGCTGTAGTGGCGGCAGAATTTCCGGACGGCAAGCCCTACCACTTCTGGACCAGCGGTATCTGGGCCAAAGACTACTATAAGATGGGCAACACCTTTAACAACAGCATGCACCACAACAGCCTGGCCGTTTTGGGCAAGAACAGGAGCTGGCGCAACGAAGTGTTCGACAGTACCTTTGCAGCCGCCCGGGAATACGCCAATCACATTCTCCCGGACAGTGTCACCAAAGCCCTGGAGACTCAGGAATACACACTTTGGCAAAGAAAGCTCCGCCAGCACAACATAAAACTAGGGCCGCAGCCTCGTCTATAACACAGGCTAAATCCACAAACTGTGGAATTGCTATACGCCTATATTAGCTTAAATCGCACTTTTAATATTGCCCAACCTGAAAGTGTGGAATTATTCCACACCAGAAAAGTACAATACATGCAACTTTGTATCACCATAATATATAAATATATCTTACAATAAATATTTATATCACTTTCCCCATATCTCCATCCTCTGTCTTACAGGTGATACTGCTGTCATAAACATTAAATACTGCCTATATAACAGGATTATACCTGCAAAAACCCATATAAACATTTAAAGATATTTGCGAAATGCGTAACCTTATCAAAACCCTTCTAAAATAAAGGAATAAAGGGTTTTATAATTTTACAGCCATTTATATCATATAACTATTCTTATAAGTGTATAAATTTTTACAATTTTAAAAATACAACTGTGGGATTTATCAAACTTTCCACTTTATATTTGCAACAGTTTATATTTTAAAACTTTAGCCACTTACAACAACGCGGAGCTATCGCTCCAATACAGAAAAAATCTTATCAACAGTGCATTAGCCAAGGGACACTGTAAGATTTTTAAAGAGAACAAAACATTAAAAAATCTTATTTTCAACTTTTAGCCAAAGGAAATGAACACAAAAACCTCTAACCTGAGCAAGAGGGCAAGCAGAGCACTTATGGCTCAGCTTTTCGCCTACATCCTGTTCGTGCTTCTTCCTTCTACAGTAACCGCACAAACTTACAGTGGCCCACTGGTGATCACCAAGGGCGGAACCTACAAAGGAAACTGGGAGTCCAGAAACTCTGATGTCGCTGCCATAGAGATTAAAACAAGCGAGCCAGTGATCATCGAGCATTCCAACATCCGCGGGGCCGGTCCGCTTATCAGAAGCTTGGGCAACAGCATAAACCTGACGATCCGCCACACGAATGGGTATGGACTTGCGCCAACACCTTACAGTGGCTCCAAAAAAGCGCGTCGCTTCTTAGGCATAGATGTTTTCAAGAGTGTGGTGGTAGAAAACTGCTACATGGAGAACACAGCCGGCATCTACATCGGCCAAAGCTACGAGGGTAACGGAACCTCTTCAGAAACAATCAAAATTCGCTACAACGTAGCTAAGAATATTGATGGCCGTGTATATGGGGGAACTACTTTCGCGCAGTTTGTCCAGTTTAACTTTAAAAAGCCAATTAGCCACGCAGAGGTTGCCTGGAACCAGGTGATAAACACGCCTAACAACTCTGCCGTGGAAGACAACATCAACATTCACAACTCCAGGGGAACACAGTCTTCTCCCATCAAGATACACAACAACTACATTGAAGGTGCTTACCCTGTACAGGCAGAAAGTAAGTCCTACTCCGGTGGTGGTATCATTACGGACGGTGATGGCGACATCAACACTTGCCCTGCTTACATCGAGGCACACGACAACCAACTGATAGGCCTTGGCAACTACTCTATGGGTATAGCCGGTGGCAACAATATCCGCTACCACCACAACAGAGCCGTAAACGCAGCCACCTTCGACAACGGCACAAAGTATAACATGTATACTTCCGGCCTGTGGAGCAAAGATTACTACAGAAACAATACAACCTTCTCTAACTCGGTAGACAACAACGTGGTAGGCATCACCGCGTGGGGTTACACCAATAACCGCAACGACGTCTCTGTAGCTGAGAACGCCAGTTTTACGAACAACACGTTCTTGCCACTTACTGCGGCCATAACTAAGCAAATGGAGAAAGATGAGTACAGCATGTGGCAGAGCAAGTTAGCGAAGAACGGTATTGTACTGGGCCCTAACGGATCGGCCAGTGCTGCTCCAGCCAACCAGGCGCCAACAGTAGCGATCACCTCCCCAACTGTTAATGCTTCGCTTTCGACAGGATCTCCTATCGTGATAAATGCTAACGCGACAGACGCTGACGGCTCGGTTACAAAGGTTGAGTTTTACCAAGGTTCCGTGAAGCTCGGTGAGGACACCAGCGCCCCCTTCAGCTACACCTGGACTAACGCCGCTACTGGCACATACTCGCTAACTGCCAAGGCTTATGACAATGCAGGTGCTTCAAAGACATCTGCCGCAGTAGGTATCGTGGTTGTAAACGTATCGGAGCCGGTTGAGACCCCTCTTACACAGACACCGTCAACTTCTACAGGGTCCGGCACTGGCAAGATCGTGCTGGAGCACTGGAAGGGCGTCTACAGCGAGAACGTGAACGACGTTCCGGTGAACACCACGCCGAGCAGCACCAAGGAGCTGACCCTGTTCGAGGCTCCGTCTAACGTGGGCGACAACTACGCCCAGCGCATCCGCGGCTACGTGACGGCGCCCGAGAGCGGCCAGTACACCTTCTGGATCGCAGGCGACAACCATGCGGCCCTCTACCTGAGCACCTCGGAGGACCCGGCGGCCAAGAAGCAGCTGGCCTACGTGAACGGCTGGACCAACCCGCGCGAGTGGACCAAGTACTCCTCGCAGCAGTCGGTGAAGGTGACCCTGGAGGCCGGCAAGCGCTACTACATCGAGGCCCTGCACCTGGAGGGAGCCGGCGGCGACAACCTGGCTGTGGCCTGGCAGCTGCCAAGCGGCGCCAAGGAAGCTCCGATCGCGGGAGCCAGACTCTCAACTTTTGGCAGCAAAGCTCCTGAGACTGTAGCCATCGTACCTGCGGCCGGCAAGATCGTGCTGGAGCATTGGAAGGGCGTCTACAGCGAGAACGTGAACGACGTTCCGGTGAACACCACGCCGAGCAGCACCAAGGAGCTGACCCTGTTCGAGGCTCCGTCTAACGTGGGCGACAACTACGCCCAGCGCATCCGCGGCTACGTGACGGCGCCCGAGAGCGGCCAGTACACCTTCTGGATCGCAGGCGACAACCATGCGGCCCTCTACCTGAGCACCTCGGAGGACCCGGCGGCCAAGAAGCAGCTGGCCTACGTGAACGGCTGGACCAACCCGCGCGAGTGGACCAAGTACTCCTCGCAGCAGTCGGTGAAGGTGACCCTGGAGGCCGGCAAGCGCTACTACATCGAGGCCCTGCACCTGGAGGGAGCCGGCGGCGACAACCTGGCTGTGGCCTGGCAGCTGCCAAGCGGCGCCAAGGAAGCTCCGATCGCAGGAAAGCACCTGTCTCCGTTCGGGGATTCTTTCCAGAACATCTCTGCCATGCAGGTTTCTGAAGTAGCAGACTCAGATCCATTCTTCGCCCAAACCACGGCTTACCCTAACCCATTCCGTGATGTGGTAACGCTGGACTTCGGAGACAAGCAGGTAGAGCTGGCAGAAGTGAACGTACTGGACCAGACTGGCCGCGTTGTTTACAAAGAGTCTAAGCTGGAGCTGGTAAACAATAAGCTTTCGATTGACTTGGCTCAGCTGAAAACAGGTCTGTATATTCTGAAGTACACAGACAAAGCCGGCAAGTCCGACAGCATCAAAATCGTGAAAGAATAACAAGTCCACAACTTTTAGCCTATACAGAAAAGGGCCTGCAAATTTGCAGGCCCTTTTTTATGAAGCACAAGGTAGCAATAAGTTACCTTGACAAAACCACTTTCCTACTTAGCTTCCTTTCCTCGGAAAGCAGCAGCAGGTTGTATAACCCATTCGACAGCCTTGCGTCTGCGGAGATCGTAGTCCTGAAAGTTCCGTCTGTCCCTGCGGTTACGGTCTGGCTCAGCACGGTCTTTCCGGTAATGTCTACCAGCGATAACTTAGTCACCTCCCCTGGCTTTAATCCAGAAACCGCAACATTGATCAGCTGCTGCACAGCTGGGTTAGGGAATACATCGAAGGTGCCCGCAAAGGTTTTATTATCCGTTAGCCCTAATGGCGACTGCCCGCACAAAGTGCCGCTGCCCCCGTTGTATGCTTCCTGAATTTCCTCTACTGTCAGCGCCCTGTTGTATACCTTGAGTTCATCAAGGTCTCCGAGGTAACTAAAATAGGGAGAACGATTCATGTACCCTATGTTGATCGGGGCGTTGTCTTCAAAGTCATTGCTGTATTGCTCCTGCTCCTCCCGGATCAGCGCGCCATCCACGTATAACCTGTTCATGTTGCTGCTGCCGTCACGAACAGCCGTCACGTAATGCCAGTTTCCATCATTCAGGGAAGGTCCGCTATCGAATAACTCTGCGCCGGCGTGTGCGGCATCTTTAAGAGAGAACATGGCTTGGCCGCTGTTATTCAGGCCTACCCACCAGTGCACTCCAGCATCGGTAGCGGCGGCATCACGTCCCACGATCACCATGTTACCTGCGTCAGTTGCGCTTGTCTTTAACCAGAAGCCAATACTAAAGTTATCCGTTGCTGCCCAGTTGAAGTTCTCTACATCTGCAAAGTCTACGCGCGTGCTCGTGCCGTTAAAGCGTAAGGCTTCTCCAAAAAGTCCTTCTTCCACCGTTTCAGGGCAGGTTTGACAAGCTGCAGAACGTGCGGTAGCCGCATCTGTTAAGCTGCCTTCCTCTGCTGCGTCGAAACTGAAGTAGTGCACCAGCCCCGGCAAACAGTCGGATAGGTCAACGGTTGGCTCGCCACCGGTTCCCCCATCGCCGATCACCACAGTGATAGCTTCGGATTCTGCTGAATGCCCCTCACTGTCTGTAGCCTTGGCTTTTATACTATAGGTACCTGCCGCAGCACCTTCCCAAGTGTAGTTAAAAGGGCTGGTGCTTACAGTTGCAATCATGTTGGTGCCGCTGTAATACTCTACGGATGCCCACCCACGGGTTTCGTCTGTGAAGTCAACAGCCAGCTCAACAGGCACCCCTTCCTCGAACGTAGCGTTGTTTGCAGGCGAGGCCATAGATACAGCCCTTACAACACCGCCGCTGCAGTCCGGGTAAACATCGACATAGTCCGTAGCAGAAAGTCCGCCGGAGTCTGTTACTTTCAGGGAGAACCTGTAAAAGTAGCTATCCCCGTCGCAGCCTACCGCAGCAATGGTGGCTGTGGTTTCATGCTTGCTGTCGGTTGGTTCAGGATGCGAGTGCGTGTTATGGTGCAGCGCCACCATCCATTCGTATGTCAGCTGCTCATCCGTGTCCTCGCTATCCGTCACTTCGGCACGGAGGTCATAGGTAGTCTGCTGGTTCATGGGATACTGCTGCCCTTCTGCCGGGCTCACAATATTCACCACGGGAGGTGTGTTGTTTAGGGTGATATCGACACTTGCCGTCGATGTCAAGCCTTCAGGGTCCGTTACCGTAAGCGTAACCTCATAGGTCTTCACGCCTTCAACTGTAAAGGTATGGCTTGGGTTTGCCTCCGTCACTTTAGCAGAGCCATCGCCAAAATCCCAGGAGTAGCTCAGCTCCTGGCCTTCCGGGTCCGTTGAGTTGCTGCCTGTAAACTTAACCGTAAGCGGACTTGGGCCATACTGTTTATCAGCCTCGGCGACTGCCTGCGGCGGCCTGTTCCCATCGTAGTAGGTCAGCTTCTTGATCTGCGCGCCATAGTTAATGTAGTATAGTTCCCCTGTAGTAGGGTGCTGGGCAAACGCTGTTACGGTAGCGCCCTCATCGATAAAGCTTCTTATTGCGGTAGGCTTGTTGTTGCTGTCAAACTCCAGCACCTTTATCCAGCCGGCGCCATAATCGCCAAAGAAATAGACGTTCTGATATTCGGCAGGCATGTTGTCACCTGTGTACCAGATGCCCCCTGTGGAAGAGCTGCCATAAAACGGCTCCCCTGATACCGGTGAACCGGCCTCCCCCACGCTCACAACAGCTGCTTCCTCTCCGTCGAAGGTGCCGGTGCGGGTGGCTGCCACCGGAGGCGTGTCGTCTGTAACGGCTGCGTTAGCCCAGTCAATGGCTGGTCTTGTGTGCACAAAGGTGAGCACATCATCCGGAATTGGGGTATTCCATTCACAGAAGTTGCCGAAGTATGGCTCTCCCGTTGCCGTGGGTTGATAGATCAGCTCATTGAAAAAGAAAGTTTCTCTAGGACAGGAGCCCTCTTTCCCGTTGTACAACGGATTAGGAATGTCTGGTGTTGGCCACCCGGTGTTCCCATAGTAGCGCTGCTTTTCGAGCCCTTCGAACAGTGGCCAGCCAAAGTTCAAGCCTGGCTCTGTCGCTACGTTAATCTCTTCCCAGTCCTGCCAGCCTACATCTCCGATATATAAATGGCCTGGATTAGTGGCACTGCCTGTGCCCGGGCGTATGGTAAAGCGAAAAGGGTTACGCAAGCCAAGAGCCCAAACCCTTGACTCGGCCGCCCGGGGGTTAGAGGAATTGAAGAAGGGATTAGAAGGGAGTCCATCTCCAGTAGCAGGGTCCAGGCGCAGGATCTTACCGTTCAGGGAGTGCACCTGCTGCGCACGTAAGGCTCCTACGTTGTTTACCTCCGTTAAAATGCCATCCTGCAGCCCTTGCTCCACAAAGTTATCTGTTTCTTGCCCATGCCAACCAGTATCTGTGCCATTGGCAGTGGCGCCATCTCCCACCGATACCAACAAAGAGCCGTCTTCGCCGAACATGAGCGTGCCCACCCCGTGCGAAACGTACAGGATCGGTATGCCCGTAGACACACTTTCACCCAACAGCACCTTTCTGCTAGACATGTCTGTGGTTAAACCATCGCTGCGTACTTTATAGCGGGTTACACGGCCAATTGTAGCATCGTTGTACTCGTCAGTGGATGGACTATAACTGCCTTTGCCGTAGTTCATCAGGTGGTGCCGGTCTACCACGTAAAGCAGGTATATGTACCGGTTGTTCTCAAAATCAGGGTCAAGGGCAAAACCCAGCAGGCCATGGTCACCCCAATTGCCTACCTCTTCGCTAATGTCCAGGAGTGGCTCTGGCTTTTTTTCCCCGTCCTCCACGATCCATACTTTGCCCGCTTTCTCCCACACGTACATGCGCTTGCCGTCCGGTGAAAACTCGAGCCCCACGGCTGCGTCCCAGTCTCCGCCCACCTGCTCTTCGACAAAGCCAGTTGGTTGGGCCCATGCTTGCTGCGGGCTTGCAAGAAGAATCGACAGGAAAAATAGAATAAGGGCATGGCTGCATAGTGCACTACACGCATGCCGATACCTTGAAAGCGAAGGGTTGCATCTCCACGCTTCGTAAAGTTCTCTCATAAGTAACACAATTTTTAAACATGGTTTGACAGATAGAAAGAGCGCCTCAGGAGAGCCACCCTAACGATCCAAAAGGAATATTTTGGCCGCGCTGGTTGAGGGCAGCCATGTCAGTTTGTAATGGTACGTTTCTATAGTGCTATAGTTCTATATTTTGCACTAAAATTGAGCACAATCGGCTAGCGCAAAGAAGCGCCGACTCCTAGTGCCTCACTACCAGTTTACGACTGACAATACGCTTGCTGGAGGTTACCGTGAGCACATAGATGCCAGCTCTGTAGGCTGAGGTGATCGGCACCTGCACTTGTAGCTGGCCGAAGCTGTCTACCTGCACCGGTTGCTGCATCAGTATGCGGCCACGCAGGTCGGACACTGAGAATTGCACCTCCTCATCGGCGGGTAAGCCATAGATGGAGGCTGTTACCTCGCCTCTGTCAACCGGGTTCGGGTAAACCTTGAACGAGGTAGCCGAAAGGCTCATGTTCTCAACCTGAATAATATTGGAGTAAGTGTATTTCCCGTCCTGCTTCACAATCTTGAGGCGGTAGTATCCTATACCAGGCAGTGGGTCCATGTCGGCGAAAGTATAAGACAGGGGAACATTGCTGTTGCCGGCTGCCTCTACCTCTCCCAGTTTCTCGAACAGCTCCATGTCGGGGGCGCGCTCCACCTCAAAGTGAGACAAGCCTGCCTCGGCAGCTGTTTCCCACGTGAGCTGCACGGTGCCGCCCACATACTTGCCGTCAAAACGCACCAATTCTGTGATGGCGTCATATACATCGAGGTACCTTTGCTTTATCTCGGCGGCAGACAGCACACGCCCAAAGAGCTTTACCTCATCCAGAATGCCTGCATAATGATAGCCACTGCCGTCGTTAAGGTACCCTATGTTTACCGGCGACCTGCTGGCAAAACCGTTTGCATACCTGTGGGAGACGCTGTGTACGCGCTCCCCATCCACATACAGCTCGGTGGTACCAGAGCCGCCGTTTCGGACCGCTACCATCTGGTGCCACTGCCCATCATTTAGTTTAGGGCCGCTGCCGCTGTTAAGCTTGGGGCCGCCCCACTCCAGGTCCAGCAGCGTGAATATGGCACGGCCCTCGCCATCCAGCCCCAGCCACCAATGGGCCTCAGAATCCTTGGCGTCGCGGCCAATCAACACGCGGTTACCAGCAGTGCCGGCAGTACTGCGCATCCAAAGCTCCATGCTAAAGTTTTCATCGGCAGCCCAGTTAAAGTTGTCACACTCCACCACGTCCAGCCCGTCGTCCACGCCGTCAAACTCCTGCCCCCCCGAAACGACACCGCTTACCGCTTTGGGCATGTTGTCATTGTCGCCGGTGGCATGGCTCGGGGTATAGTAGTCCCGGTAGGTAGGCCCTCGCATTTCGTGCAGCATCCAGTGGTGCAGCATGCCTGTCTTCTCTCCTATTCCCGGCTTCACGGTGATGGTGAACTCCTGCTTATCGGATCCGGCACTATTAGTGGCCGTTACACTTACCTTAAAGCTGCCGGCGGCAGTGGGTTTCCAACGGATTTCGCCTGTGGAGGCGTTGATTGTCATACCGGCAGGAGCCTCGGCCAGCGCGAAGGTAGGCCGGGCGTTACCCACCGCCTTTACATCATACGCGTACTGCTGCTCTACCACCCCATGCGTGACCGCCTCCGACATGATAACCGGCTTAACCTGCTCTGGCCCACAATAGCTGCCAGCGCCGTTGTTGTAGCGCGCCCTCACCTCATTCTCCGTCAGGTCGCGGTTGTATACCATGAGCTCATCCAGCAATCCGTTGTAGGCATAGCCGTTGTTCAGGTCTAAAAAACCTATGTTTACCGGGGAGCCGCTCTCGAAGTGGTAAGCGTAATCGTATTGGAAATTTCCGACAGAGTAGCCATCCACGTAGAGTTTGTTCAGGCGCAGGCGCCCATCACGCACCACCACGATGTGGTGCCACTTGTTGTCGTTTATCTTTTTGTCTTTGCCAATCAGGCTGAAGCCGGCCTTGCTGCGATCGGGGTTGGCGTCGAAAAGGTCGAACTGCGGGTATCCCTCTGTGTTCATGCCCAACCACCAAATCATGTTAGAGTCTTTGGCATCGCGGCCAATGAACACCTGGTTGTCGGAGGAGGTGCCGGAGGCTTTCATCCAGAGTTCTATGGTGAAGCTACTATTGGGGCCCCACTCGAAATGCTCGAGCCCCTTGATGGTGAGGGCAGGTTTACGGCCGTTGAATTTCTGTGCGCCGGCAAAAAGCCCCGCCTCTGGTGTTGGGCAGGTAGAGCAGATGGCTGTGGCATCAGAGGCGTAGTCTGCGTAAGTACCGGAAGTGGATTCGTCGAAGCCAAAGTGGTGCACCACGCCACTTGGGCAGCTTGTCTGAGCTGTAGCCGTGGTGGCCATAAAGCCTTTCGAGAGCAAAACGAGCAGGAAGCAAAGTATAAACTGCGCCCAGCCCCTTTGGCTTCTATGCGTTCTAGCGCGATATGTCATGGAAGTTGGCTTATCAGGTATCCACCGCAAATAGCACAGTGGATTTGTACAAGTTTGTTCTGGAGCCTAATCACCCAATCCCTTAAGAACAAAGGAATTATCTCACTACCTACCAAGCGATTAAGGTATCTCCTGAGTATAGTACGCCTATAATATATGTTAGTTTTATACTATACCTAGTTAAACTATCACCGTTTGTTACCTCACGAGTAGTTTCAGTCTCTGAACATGGCCTGGCGCCCTGAGCTCAATAAAATACATCCCTTTAGGCATGTTGGGTGGCAGCCGGAAGTTTTCCCGTAACCCTCCTTGTCCGCCTGTCTGCATCGTTTGCTGAGACAAGGACTTACCCGTTGAATTCACTAACGCCACCGAGACAGGTGCATGCTCCTCCAGGCCGCCTATGGTGAGATTCAACTCCTCTGATCCAGTTACCAGGTTTGGATACAGACGGGCAGTGGGTGCCGTGGTTCTTTTGCTGTGTACCGCCACTACCTTGGAGTAGGAAAAGGTGCCATCGGTGTCAACCTGCCTCAGCCGATAGTATACCTGTCCTTCCGGCAGCCCGACATCGCGAAAAGTATACTTCAGGGGCAGCTGACTATCTCCGGCCCCGGGCACGGCACCTAGTAGGGTGAACGGCTCATTTTCCAGCTTCCGCTCCACCTCAAAGCGGTCGTTGTTTACCTCAGAGGCGGTTTCCCACTCCAAGAGAACACCGGTAGCCGACTTGGCCGCATGAAAACTTTTCAGCTCTACAGGCAGCGGAACAGCTGGCGATGCTAAGACATCAAGCCACACCTGCGCCATTTTATCGTACCCGACCTGGTTGGGGTGAAGGGCATCAGCCATATCCCCACGCCCATCCCAATCATACACCAAGCCTGCTTCCGCCATATCCACCAACAGGATGTTATCGCCGTTGCTTCTGCGGGTATCTGCCAGCGCCTCCATTTTAGCGTTATAGAAATCTGTTATATCGTTTCGTGTATACTTCTGCTCTCCTCTGTAACAAAAGGACTCATTACAGACACTCTTGATGATTTTGGCCAGGATGACGGTGACGTCTCTTCCGGAGCTGGCCTCATAAGCCTCTATTGCCGCCAGCACTTTCTCCAGATCGTCGATGGCACTTTGGGAGTTATCTACGCCATCGTTGCTAAGGTCATTGGTGCCAGAGTGCAGTAGTATGATATCCGGGGAGAAATGCTGCAGGTAATTCTCCTCCATCTCCAGGCCGAACCGTTTATCATCGTACCAACGGTAGGCAAACCCCCGCTCAATGATTTCCACCAGGTCACGGTTGCGGAAGCCACCAAAGCCGGCATGGTCGAGGTCGTATACCAGGCCGCCCTCTACCTGATGGCTTTCACCAGACTGCTCACTCCCCACCAAATCTATCTTATACCCTTCCTGCTCCCGTAGCCCCCGGTACAATTCTTTTCTGTAGCCAATCCGATCTGCCTGGTCCACAGTGCCTGCCCCTCCATCTGTGTTGGAGTCTCCCAAAGGCATGATCCTGATAATTTCGTCCGGGTTGGTTGTCGCGCTCACCGTTAGGCTATACGCCGACGCAGCTCCTTCAGCAGTGGCCTTTACCCTGTAGTAAAAGGTCTTGCGTAGCGCCAAGTTTGTATCCCTGAAGGAATTCACCTCCCCCGCCACTTTTGCCAGCAACGTAAAACTATCCTCACTTCCTGTTTCAGATCTTTCGAGCACGTAGCCTGCGGCACCTGCCACCGGCAGCCACCGGATGACAATAGCCCTCACCATGGAGGCGCGCGCCAACACGCCCTGAGGCTGGTCAGGCACGGGGCTACTGCTTCCAGGGCCAGCGAGTGAGAAGTGTGGTGAGAGGCTAATTGCTGTAAGAAAGAGGCACAGGAGAAGCGGACGTAAAAGCATCGTTGATAAAAGGCTCATTTATATCATCTCAAGGAAAGCCTATATACCTCTATAGCAACTATATAGTTTCTTTTCTATGGCGCGCTCTAATAACAGGAAAGACCTAAAAGCAGAATAGTACCATTAACACAAGATGCCACCTAGGAAGTATGTGTCATATTACAATTTTGGTGCAGGAAAAATAGGAGCAAAAATTGTATTGCCTACCAAATCAGTACGTTAGTGGCTCTTTTTCTTCCGGTGGCACTGCTTCGCTTCAACGCTGACAGGTGGTAGCTTAAGGTTACTTCGTTCGTGGACTTGTCGATGGCCTTGGCATCCTGCGTGGGCGTTTCGTACGTGTAGCCGATGGCCAGCTGATTCAGGCGTAGGCCTGCCCCGATAGTATAAGCCAGGTCGTGCCGGTAGCCGCCGCTTATCCAGAACAGGTTGTCATACACGGCCTTTACCTGCCCCTCCAGCGTGGACTTGAAATTCTTGTCGTACTGGTAGATGCCGTTCACGGTAAACCCCACCATATCGGTGAGACTCTGGCGGAAGCCTGCCTGCCCCACATGCCTGCGCGTATAAAAGCCATCCAGGTAATCGCTGCCGCTGGAGGCTACTTTTCCTTCCGTCACGTCTAACATGGCATACCCTACATAAAAGTTGGCTGCCGTTAACGAGAGGCCGAGGTTAACGTCTGCCCTTCCGCTGCGGTTCTCGTTGCCCAGCAAATTGCCAAAGCGAGGGTCGTTCTCCTGGTCCACAGTCAGGCTGTTGCCATCCAGGCGATGAAAGGTGTAACTCAGGGCGGTACCCCAGCGCAGGCTCAAACCCTCCGACAGGCGCACGGCGGCACCATAGCTGAGCAGTGCCTGTGTTTCCCTTGCCGGGCCAAACTGATCGTGATAAAGCGTTACGCCAAGGCCATGCCTGGCACTGCCCATCTCGGCCGCCTCGCGCTCAGACTTGCTGGCAAACGGCCTGTCGTTACTCCTGAGGTTCTCCAGGTTCAGCTCAACAGCAGCCAGGATCGTTTTGGGGGCATCCTCAAACCCGGTCCATTGGTTGCGGTAAGCGCTTCGGAGCACTGCCCCCTCCTGGCCAGTGAGCGATGGGTTAAAGTAGTGCCTGAACTGTGAAAAGTTCGCCAACTGTTTCCTGCTCTGGGCATGTGCCCCACCCACCATCAACACCAGGCAAACATAAAGTATAAATCTGCTCATTTGCTGCTATTTAAGAACGGTTAAAACCCCTTTCTGCACCAGGTTGTTGTCTTTCACCTGTATGATATAGAAGTATGACCCGGCTACGATGCGGCCATCCTTCCCCCTGCCATCCCAGCCTTTCTCTGGATCGGTGGTCTGGAACAGGAGCACGCCAGCGCGGTCGAACACCTGCACCTGGATGTTATTGAAAAAGCGCAGTTCCGGCACTACCCAGGTGTCGTTGATGTTGTCTCCGTCCGGAGAGAAAGCATTGACCAGCTTGATACCTCCCTCTGGCGCGTAAAGCGACTTTGTTAGGGCAAAGCTTTTCTCAATGGCATTTGCATAGGGGTCGGTGCTACGCACACGGATGTGGAAGACTGACCTGCCGGATAGCCCTTCGTTTGACTTCAGGTACAACTCATTGTCGCCCCGGATTTCGAAGAGGCTGTTGTCCTCATCTCCCTGCCCGCCCACGAGCGCATAGGTAAAAGCCTCATCGTCCGGGTCGGTGGTGGAGAAGGTGCCGATCAGCTCTGTTGGCAGGACATCTGGCCTGAACTTATCGGCACTCAGCGTGAGGGCCGTTGGCGGTTGGTTCGGCTCCACCGTCACCTCCATGCGCGCAGCCATGTTCTTGCTGTTGCTGGTGTTGTCTTTCAGTTTCAGTTGGCCGATGATGATGTAGCTGCCTGGCACCTCGCTGTTATAGTCGCCGGGGCTCCACTCCACCGGCAGGGCTTCGTCATCGCCATAGGTGTAGCTCACCGTTACCTGCTCTGGTAGCCCCAGGGCACCGAAGGCTGTCTTGAATGGCACCGTCATGCCATCCGGATGGTGAACAGCGGTGATGTCCTTGGTCTGCTTCGCTACCTGTGCGCTAACCTCCTGCCCCCGGTTTCCTACCTCATCCACCAAGTATATGGTGGCAGTCAGGGTGCCGTCAGGCAGGTCCGATAGGTTTAGGTTACCAATGGTAAAGGCCTCCGCCTTCACGGTGGCAGAGCCAGAAACAGGATTGCCGCCATTGCTGCTGGTTATACTATAAAAGTAGCTTGTTTCTCTCTCGGCACCGGACACCTGCAGCGAAACCGCTGTTTGGTTGTCCACATCCACCTTCTCAACACCGAACGCGAGCGCATAGCCATTTGGCGCAGAGGCATCATAGGTGGTCTCGAGCAGGCCGGAGGCGGTGTTTGGATTGCCCGCCAGGTCTGTTGCCTTGCCGGCAGGCAGTTTTACGCGCACAGCTCCATCCGCAAGAGGCACCACTGTGGCGGTGTACATGGTTTTGCTGGTCGCCTTAAAGCTCTCCATTTTAGCGTTCGTCACCTCCAGATCCGAGGCGGTGAAGCCATACACTTCTTCTGTGAAAGTTATACTT
Organism: Pontibacter litorisediminis; assembly: GCF_029360645.1. Lineage (GTDB taxonomy): Bacteria > Bacteroidota > Bacteroidia > Cytophagales > Hymenobacteraceae > Pontibacter > Pontibacter litorisediminis. Next base: position 457,777 of record NZ_JARDUA010000002.1, read on the forward strand.
ATGTCGAAGGGTGTGTTTGTCGGGGAGCCGCCGCTGCCAGCGATTTCGGCTTTGGGTGCCGTCAGATCGACGGTAACGGCGAAGCCTTTGCTTGCCTCGCTGGCGTTACCCGCTGCATCGGTGGCGGTAGCCGTGAAAGTGTACTCGCCCTGCTGCAGGCTAACATTCTCATGGCTAAACTCCCAGGTGCCGTCTGCCCTCGCCTCTGTTTTGCCTAGCACCTTGCTTCGCTCTGATATGGCTACTTCTGCACCGGCCTCCGCCCTGCCGAAGAACCTTAGCGTGTTGTCTGCCGTGACCTGGTCATCGGCCACAGGGCCCCTGTCTTCTGATAACCCTGCAAAAACGGGTGCCTCCGGCGCTTTGGTATCTACCTCCCAGCTATAAGTGGCCGGTGTTTGGTCTGTGTTGCCCGCGCCGTCGGTGGCACGCACGCTTAAGGTATGATTCCCTTCTGACAGGTTGCGTGCCGTGAAGCTGCTGCCTGAGCCGGTATAGGCACCGCCATCCACGCTTACCTCGTAAGACACGCTTTGCTCGTTGCTGCTAAAGGTAAAGGTAGCCTGGCTGCTGTTGCTCACCTTGGGAGGGCCTGCGGCAATGGTTGTCTCGGGGGCTTTGGTATCAACGGTAAACGTGCGGGTGCCGCTGGCCTGGCTGGTGTTGCCGGCCAGGTCTGTGGCTCTCGCCGTAAGCTGCTGTGTCCCTTCCGCCAGTGCGTTGGCAGGTGTCAACTCCCACTTCCCGTCGCTGCCTGCTGTGGCTGTTCCTACTTTGGTGGAGCCGACATAGACATTTACCATACTGCCCGCTTCAGCTGTACCTGTTATACTTGGCTTGTTGCTGCGCAGCAGCTTTCCCTCCTCCGGGGCTACCACCACCGGCGCGGCAGGCGCTTTGGTGTCAATAGACCAGGTATAGCTGGCGGGGGTGGCATCTATGTTTCCGGCGGCATCTATGGCTCTTACCCGGATGGTGTGCTCCCCGTCGGCCAGGCTGGCTGTTGTGTAGGGAGTGGCTGCGCTGGCAAAGTTGCCCCCATCTATACTTACTTGGAAGGTTACGCCGCTCTCGTTGCTGCTGAATTCAAACCTGGCGGTGCTGCTGTTAGACAGCTCTTTTGGCTTGGAGGCGATGGTGGTTTCCGGTGCTTCTGTATCGTTTTGTTTTAGGGTGCGGTTCAGCAATGGCTCCAGCACTTTAAACCAGACCGGGGCCATTTTATCATAGCCGCGCTGCGTTGGGTGGAACCGGTCGGCCATGTCGCCGCCGTCAGCGGCAAACTGATAGATAATGTTCGCGTCGGTCATATCCACCAGCACGAGTCTGTCGCCCGCTTTGGTGCGGTTATTCACCAGCGTCCCTATCTTGGCGTTATACTTGTCGATGATGTCGTTTTTGGTATTTACAGGGCCTCGGTAGCAGTCGGTTGCGGTGCAAACCGTTTTAATGATCTTGGCCACCACCACGGTCACCTCCCGGCCCGAGCGCTGCTCATACTTGTCTATCTCCTCCAGTACCTGGGTCAGGTCCTCCACCGTCTGCTGCGAGTTATCCACGCCATCGTTGCTAATGTCGTTGGTGCCAGAGTGCAGTAGTATGATATCCGGCTTGTAGTACTCCAGGTAATTCTCGGTGTGGTCTAAGCCGAATCGCTTACCATCATACCAGCGGTCGTACCAACCGTTTTGGATAATGGTCACCAGGTCTTCGTTGCGGCTTCCGCCAAACCCCGCGTGGTCGGTGTCCGCCACCAGGCTGCTGCCGGTGGATTCGCTGCCCACGTAGTCAAACTTGATGTTTTTCTCTTTTAAAAGATCCTCCAGCCTGGCTCTGTACGAGGCTTTGGCGCTGGCTGGATCATTAGCCGTGCCACCCTCCGTGTTAGAGTCGCCTAAGGGCATGACTTTAAAGGTGTGGTCTTTTGCATGGGTAGTGGCGCTTGCCACCTTGCTGTAGGGCGAGTCGCTGCCGCCAACTGCTTTTATGCGGTAATAAGCCTTTTGGCTGTAGTATAAATCGGTATCCCGGTAGCTTGTTTCCCCGGCACCCAAGGTCTTTAGCGGCGCAAAGGTTTCGGCCGCCCCAGTAAAGGATCTCTCCAGGGCATAGCCCGTTGCTCCGTCAACTTTTGTCCATGTCAGGGTGATGGCACCCACCAGCGATGGCTTGGCCTCCAGTGAGGGGGCCGCTAGGGCGACAGTTGCGGCAGGAACAGCACGGGTGGCTGGCACGGCTACAGCAGTAAGGTAAGGTGCTGAGATACAGATGAGTGACAAAAGCAGGAAAAGCCTTTGCCGGCAGAAAAAGTACGGGGGCATATAGTAAGTATAGCGTTAGGACTTTCTATTGATCTCCCTATATAACGATGAAGCCATACCATGGTTACTCAATTTTCAGCACCTTCCTGACAATAGTACATTTTTTAACATACCTATAGCCAAACTCCGATGTTGCAACGTCGTAAAAGGATGCTGTGGAAGCCGCAGAAGCGCTTTTACATACGTATATCTATTTATTAAAAAAAATATATGCAAAATGGCACAACCTTTTAGTACAACTTCTATATAATATCTAAAAGAAGGAGCCTGAGAGCCTTCGTACAAAAAACAGCCCCCAAACCCAGTGTATGAAGCATTTACACAACTAATGCTGCCCAAACCAATCACCCGACCCAAAAACTGGAGAACGTATGCTTTTCAACTCTACTGAATTCTTCATTTTCTTCCCGGTAGTAGTTACCTTATACTTCCTGACGCCTTTTAACCGCCGTTGGATCATCCTGCTGCTCGCCAGTTACTATTTTTACATGTCCTGGAAGCCAGCCTACACCCTGATCCTGGTGGCCTCTACCCTGATCGACTACACCAGCGGCCGTATGATGGGCCGTTACTCCGAAGATGATAAAGACAAGCGCCGCCCTTGGCTTTACCTCAGTCTCTTTGCTAACCTGGGTGTGCTGCTGCTATTCAAATACTACAATTTCTTTAACGACAGCGCCCGCGATCTGGCTTTGGCGCTGGACGTGCCTTACGCCATGCCTGCCTTTGAGCTGCTGCTGCCCATGGGCATCTCCTTCTACACTTTCCAGACGATGAGCTACAGCATAGATGTGTACAATGGGCGCATCAAGCCGGAGCGGCACCTGGGGATCTTCGCCCTTTTTGTGTCCTTTTTCCCCCAACTAGTGGCAGGCCCCATTGAGCGCGCCGGCAACCTGCTGGGGCAGCTGCACCAGGGCCACGAGTTCAGCTACTACCGCGTGGTGGCGGGTTTGCGCCGCATGGCCTGGGGCTTCTTTAAAAAGATTATGATTGCCGATAACCTGGCCCTGATGGTGAACCAGGTCTACAACAACCCCACTGAGTACGATGGCGTCTCGCACATCATCGCCACGGTCTTCTTCGCCTTCCAGATCTACTGCGACTTCTCGGGCTACTCCGACATCGCTATCGGGGCGGCGCAGGTGATGGGCTTCCGGCTGATGGAGAACTTCCGCAGCCCTTACTTTGCCAAGACCATTCCGGAGTTCTGGAGCCGCTGGCACATTTCGCTTTCCACCTGGTTCCGCGATTACCTCTACATCCCGCTGGGCGGCAACCGCGTGGTGAAGTGGCGCTGGTACTATAACCTGTTCATCGTGTTCCTGGTGAGCGGGCTGTGGCACGGCGCCAACTGGACTTTTATCGTGTGGGGCGCCCTGCATGGCATTTACCAGGTATTCGGCATCCTGACGAAGGAAAAGCGCAACGCACTGGTGCAGCGCATCGGCCTGAACCGCAGCCCGCAGGTGTACAAGTGGGTGCAGGTGCTCACGGTGTTTTTCCTGGTGTGCTTTAGCTGGATCTTCTTCCGGGCCAACAGCATCAGTGACGCATTCTATATAGTTACGCAAAGCGCCTCGGTGCTTACGAACCCGGCCCAGGTCCTTTCCCTGGACTGGAGCCACGACGTGTTCATGCAACAGGGCTTTAAGGTTTTCGCCGTATCGGTGGTAGCCATCGCCATCATGGAGACAGTACACCTGATACAGCGCAACGGCAGCGTGTCGCAGCTCATCATGCAGCGGCCGGCCTGGGTACGCTGGGGCATTTACTATGCGGCTATTGTTGCGGTGCTGCTCTTCGGGCAGTTTGGGCACCAGGAGTTTATCTACTTTCAATTCTAAGGATTATGGCAGAAGATATAAGACAGAAAGGTGTTAAGCGGCTATTGAGCAAACTGGCCCTGTTGGCGCTGCCCTTCATACTTTGGCCGCTGGTAGAGGTGTTTGTGCTGCCGATGAACTTCTTCACCTTCAGGATCTGGGAAACCATCTCGGTCAACAGCATGCGCGTGATGTCGGGGCCGTTTTACCCGAACGTGCACATGCAAATGGAGGAGGAGGGTGAACTGGCCCCACGCACGCCCTTTGCCCAGAAACGCAAAGTGGAATGGTACACCGACCCTTACGGCTACCGCAACCGCGACACTGAGAACGACGTGCTGCTGATCGGCGACTCTAATATCACCGGGGCCAAACTATCGCAGGAGGAGACGTTGGCAGAGGTGCTGGAACAGCAGTTGGGCCGCAATGTGTATTCCTTCGCCCCTGCCACCATGAACCGTTTCCTGGCCACAGACCGCTTTCAGGAGAACCCGCCAAAACTCGTGATTGTGTCGAGCATTGAGCGGCGCGTTCCGGAGCTGCCGGCCGTGGGCGAGAACGGCATAGGCTCCAGGATCAGGAACTTCACGGGCAACCTCATCGGCTCTTCCTCTTTCCTTACCTCGGCAGCTGTTGCTGCCGACCGCATTTCAAAGCTGGCGCTCTACCGCCGCACCCTGGCGGAGATTGACCGTGCCGCAGGAAACAGGCAGTACATCAGCTACAACGACGAATTTTTTATGGAGGGGGAGCTAGCCAACCGCGACTTCTCGGAGGAGGAGCTGGACCGCATTGCCGACGTGTTGGAAGGATACCGTGACGTGCTGCATGCGCGGGGCATCCATTTTGTCTTCCTGCCTATCCCCAACAAAGAAAACATATACCACAACCTGTTGCCAAACCGGAAAGAGGCCACTTTTCTGCCTCAGCTGCTACGCCGCCTGGAAGAGCGCGGCGTGGCGTACGTAGACCTGCAGCCAACCTTTAAAGAGCTGTATCAGGAGCAGCAGGTGCAACTTTACCCTGTGGATGACGCCCACTGGAACGAGGTAGCCGTACAAGTAGCTGCCCAGCTGCTGACAAGGCATTCCACTGTGGCGCAGTTGCAGGCAAGCCCGCCCGCACAGGACGGGCGGCTACTGGTTAACCAAAAAGAAGAGTAACCAGAAATTAAATGTAACACCTAACAACCTAGCTATACCCATGAAACTTAAAGCTTACTATACGAAGGGGAGCAAGAAAATAAAGAAGATATTAGGGAGGTATGTTCCGCATAACACCCATTTCCGTCCAGGCGGCGTGTGCCGAATAAACCTGGACGAACTCTTAGCCAATAACCCGCGCGAGATAAGAGTTCACCCGATCTACCCCGCCCTGACCACAGAACTGAACATCTCGGCCGACCTGTATGAGGCCTGCTCCGAATACTGGAAACCGAAGAGAAAAGTACAAACCGACTACATGGTGGTAGAGGTTCCCAACGGCCGTATCTACACCGACAACGAGAGCAGCGTGGCGGTGGTATCGCAGTACAACCGCCTGGTGGAGAATGTGTCGCTGAGCCTGAGCGGCGGCAAGGTGTCGGAGCCCAACCTGAACAACATCTTTGAGCAGCGCTACTTTAAGCCGCCTGTAAAGTATAACGGCACGGTCTTCTCGCTGCTGACCGGGGGGGCCGGGCTCAACAACATCGGGCACTGGTTCCTGGATGTGCTGCCCCGCCTGCACCTGCTGCGGGAAAGCGGCCTTTATGACCAGGTGGATTGGTTTTATGTGCCCAGCATCCGTTATGATTACCAGACCGAGACCCTGGAGCTGCTGGGCATCCCCAAAGACAAGTTGATCGAAGGCGATAAGTTCCCGCACATCGCCGCTGACTGCATTATTGCCTCCACCGCCCCTCGGGGCAACCACACGCTGGTACCGAAATGGCTCTGCACGTACCTGCAGGAGGCCTTCATGCCTTATGCTGAGGAAGGAAACGACCTGATTACCCCGGAGGCGCCTTACCTGTACGTGAGCCGCTCAGACTCGAGTATACGAAACGTTCTGAACGAGAAGGAACTGCTGGAGGCGCTGGAACCGTATGGCTTCACAAGCGTAGTTTCGAGCAAGCTGAGTATAAAAGAGAAGATCAAGCTGTTCTCTAAGGCAAAGGTGGTGCTGGGCGCTACAGGTGCCGGCCTGATAAGCATGTTCTTCTGCAAACCGGGCACCAAGATGATCGAGATCTTTAACGAGGGGTTTGTTATAGAGCCGTTCTACGACATCGCCACCAAGATAGACCTGGACTACGACTACATTATCTGCAAAGGCAACAAGCGCGTGCGCAACGCAGACCAGGGCCAGCGCGAGCACTTAGTGGTGGAGACGGATAAAGTGGTGGAGATACTGGAGCGGATGCATACGAATGCCGGAAAAGAATACAACATAGCCTGAACACCGCCTTCAAAGTCTAAGAAAGACGAAAAGTAAACGGCGCGGCCTTTATACTTCAACGTATAAAGGCCGCGCCGTTTTGGTGGCTGAGGGGTCTAAATCACTGCGGATTTCTCACCAACCAGCTCATTTACAATATAATTACCTATGGCCAGTGAGGACGTCGCCGCCGGCGATGGCGCATTGCGGACGTGCACGATGTTGTTGCTCTTCAGGATGTTGAAGTCGTCTATAAGCTTTCCGTTCCGGTCGCAGGCCTGCGCCCTTACGCCCGCACCGCCCGGCACCAGGTCGCTTTCCTGCACTTCCGGTATCAGTTTCTGCAGCGCTTTCGTAAAGGCCGCCTTAGACAGTGACCGGTACATCTCCCCTACTCCCGTTTGGCCATACTTAGCCACGATTTTCCAGAAGCCAGGCCAACTCAGCGTATCTTTCATGTCGGCCAGGTTGAGGTCCTGGAACTTGTACCCTTCCCGCTTAAAGGCCAGCACGGCATTTGGCCCGGCCTCCACGCCGCCGTGTATCATGCGGGTAAAATGCACCCCCAGGAACGGGAAGCTTGGGTCCGGCACCGGATAGATCAGTGTTTTTACCAGGTGCTCCTTTTCTTTGCTCAGCTTGTAGTACTCCCCTCTAAATGGGATGATGCGCAGGTCGTTTTCCTTCTCCGTCATGCTGGCCACCCTGTCTGAGAACAGGCCGGCGCAGCTCACCATGTTGTCGGCGGCGTACATGTGTTTGTCTGTCTCCACATGCACGGTATTTCCTTGGGAGTGTATGTTGATCACCTTCTCGCCGAACACAGCCTCTCCCCCATACTTGTTCTGGTAGAGGTCCAGCAGCGTTTCCGCCATCTTCGGGTAGTCGATAATGCCGGTCTGTGGCACATGGATGCCCCGGATACCCGTGCAATGCGGCTCGATTTCCTGTATCTCCTCCAGCGAGTTCAGCTCCCGCAGGTTTTTCAAACCGTTACGGATACCCCGCTCATGAATTTCCTTTAGCTTGGTAACCTCTGCCGGCGTGGTGGCCACAATGATCTTCCCGCAGAGCTCGTACGGTATGGCGTGCTCCTCGGCAAATTCTAGTATGGAGTTATAGCCGGCTATGCAGTTTTTGGCCTTCAGGCTACCCGGGGCATAGTAGATGCCGCTGTGTATCACGCCACTGTTGTTGCCCGACTGGTGCTTGGCTACACCTTTCTCTTTCTCTATCAGCAGGACTTTGCTGTCGGGGTTCCTGCGTTTTAGGTGGTATACTACGGAAAGGCCCACCAAACCTGCTCCAATAACAATGGTATCGTATTTTTTGATTGACATGCTCTTGTGACTTTATCTTTATACTTTACTTGTTGCTTTATCCTGCCGAGGCAGGCAGCATTCCTCCATAAGAATCTTAGAGCTTATACGAAGAATTCTATATAGGGTCTGCTTCATATTAAGGTATTTCAACTGATCGGCGTTCGCCCTTTCACCTTCCTTCTTTCGATTCTTGGTGTTGCCACCGCTTTACACTAGCCTGAGGCGGGTAAAAGGGGCGAAGGCAAAATGCGCCAGCTAACGAGCAGGAAGTGTTTGCAGCCTTTCGGTGGCAGTAGCCTGCTGCTTTGCAGGCTGTATGGCGTCTTCGTAGATAGACAGCAGCTCAAGGTAGTTTGCCTCCGGCGTGTACAGTTGCTCGTAGCTTTCGCGGGCGTTGTGTCCCAGCTTTCTGGCCAAATCGGGCAACGTCTGCAGCAGCTCGACCTGCCTGGCCAGTTCCTGCGCATCGCCGGGGGTGTAATGCAGCCCGTTTTGCTGGTGCTGTACAATATGGGCCCCACCGCCAATCTTGGAGGCAATTACCGGCGTGCCGGTGGCAAAGGCCTCCACAGCCGTCATCCCAAAGGTCTCCAGCCACTCCGACGGAAAGATCAGCGCACGTGCCTGTTTTAGTTGCGCCATGGCCTCCTCCCGCTGCCGAAATCCCTGGTACTCCACTTTGGGATTCTTGGCAGCGTAGGCTTCCACCAGCCCCTGCAGCGGGCCTGTACCAATGATCCTCAGCGGAAAAGGTTTGCGGCCATGCGCCTCGAGCAATGTCCGGATACCTTTCTCCTCCGTGAGCCTGCCTAAGTATAAAAAGTAATCCTCCCGGATAGCCGCACCCATGCCTGGGTCAGCTGTAAAGTTAGGCTTTATCCTTACCTGCTCCCGCCTTAGGCGGAGGGATGAGTTCTGGAAAAGTTCGGCAGCGCCAGGCGTAAGGGCGATAAACTTGCTCACCTTATCGCGCCAGGTACCCAGCAGTTTGTGCACGCCGGTGGCCAGCACCACCGAGGCTGTCTCTACTCTGGAGCCACGGTACACACCTTTCAGGATAGATTTTACAGGAAAAGTCTGCTGCACGTTCTCCAACTGCACCTTGCCGTCATAGTACAGCACAGCGCTCGGGCACACCAGCCGGTAATTGTGCAGGGTCATCACCACGGGTACGTTATACTTGTGGCACACCCAAAATACCCCCGGCGACACCAACGGGAAAAAGTTGTGCACGTGCACCACATCCGGCTTAAACGCCTTTATACTTTTACCGATGCTGTTTGCGCTCTGCGGGTTATACACTACCCCCAGCGCCGCCTGCAGTTTATCTGTTATACTTGTAACGTTGTTGTTTGAGAAGGTGAGCTGCTCCACCGTGTGCCCGTGCGCCCGCAGCAACTGTGCCTCCTGCTCAAAAACAGTGTCCTCGCCGCCCGCCTGCTTGTAAAAATTGTGGATCTGAAGTATGCGCATAAGAAGTATGATCTCTAATCAGGATAGGGTACGGATTGCCTGCTGCAGGTCTTCGGGAGTGCCCACATCCAGGCTGGTGCCGTTCTCGAACACCTCGCTCTGCACCAGCAGCCCCGCATGAATGGCCGCCTGCACCACCTCCCCCACGCTCAGCTCCCTGCCGGAAGTATACAGCTGCTCCTCCACCTGCAGCAGGTGCGTGTGCATGAACTCAGTGAAGCGCGGCCCCCAGCAGGCAATGGCCCAACCGTGGCGCAGGTCTGATGTGGCAGGCTTGGGAAGTATGGTTTTCACCTCCCCGCTTTCCTGCAGTTCCACCATGTCCCACTTGTGCGGGTAGGGTACGTTAAAGCAGCCGAGCACCACATCGGCGCCGGTCTGCTCCTTCCGCTGTAGCAGCCGCTCAAAGGCGTTCTCCGGCTCAAAAAGAATATCGGGGAAGCCGAACACCACCCGCTGCCGCCGCACAAAAGGATAGGCCTGGTCTACAGAGAAGGGACTGCCATAAGGCTTCTGCATGATGAGGTAGGCCAGCTGCAGCCCCAACTGGCTGCCGTCGCCATAGTAGTCAGGGATGTCCCACTTGCCCTTGCGAAGTATAAAGTATACTTGCCTGGCCCCGGCCCGCCGCATGTGCTCCAGCAGGTACTGCGACACGACCTTGGGGTGTTGACTGCCATGCTCCGGGTGCGCCTCAAAACCCACCGGGAACAGCTCTTTGCTGCACGGCAGGGGCGAAAGCCTGGAACCTAGCCCCGCGGCCGGCAGAATACCCACTACATCTGTTTCCTTCATGCTTACAAAAAAGCGCGCACCGCTACCTGTGGTTTGCGATGCGCGACATTTTATGGTTTAGTTCAGGAAATAACGTTTTAAACAGAAGCTTCTTTCTTGTTCAGTTGCTTCAGCACGCTGTTTCTCTCGGCGTCATCTTTGGCTGCGAAGTAGGCCGCTTGCTCCATGCGGAGCTGATCTACCAGGCGGCCTTCCGGCATCACCACATCATCATACGTAATTACCTGGTCTTTTGGGATATCGCGCTTCAGCACACAACCCTCTGCCACCCCGATCGGTAACAGCCTTTCTGCGGCGGTCGTGTCCGCGTTCTCGCACAAGCCGTAGGTCATGTAGTGCCCGATGCCGTCCAGCACACTGCCGGCCTTCAAGTCGATCTTTGCGGCCGTCACGACCTCTACCTGCGGTGCACCCATTGGCGTCAGAGCTGCATCGTTGAACAGTACCGCGCGGGCCACCGTGTTGGGTACCTCAAAATGGCACAAGTGGTATGGCGTGTAGAACAAGTACAGCGGGCCTTCACCCAGTTTGTACAGGTTCAGGTAATGCTGCTGAATCGGGTTGTCGTGCGTTCCCAACACGAACACGCCCGGGCCCGGCTCAGCGCCAACCACATAATCCACGATGCCCGGCCCCTCCGTCAGGTCTTCCAGCGGGTAGAGGTTGTGTACACAGTCTTTGAGGGAGGTACCGCTGGCTACTGTTGGGCCATGCATGCCGCGCTTGGCTACGCGCATGCCTGTGCCGTTGGCGATAATGGCCTGCTCAAACGAAATCTTGCTACCGTCCGCAAAGGAAGTCACCATAGATGGCTGCTGCCCCCACTTCTTGGCAAAGCCCTCCTGCGTAGTCGGGTTGCGGTAAGGGTCGTGCAAACCTTTGATGTTGCCGCACAGCACGGGCTTTACACCCAGGCCTTTTACGAAGCGGTACAGGTTCATGGTCACGCCCGGCTGGTCGCCGTCGGCATTGGTGAACACCACACCGGCTTTATCGGCGTATACCTTCAGAATCGGACCTATCGTACCGTCTACCTCGGCGTTCATCATGATGATGTGCTTGCTGTTCTGTATCGCTTTGATGGCAACGTTGGTGCCGAACTCCACAGCGCCGGTCACCTCGATCACGGCGTCAATGCCTTCTGCCTCACACAGCAGCATGGCATCCTCGGTCACGCTGTACTTGCCCTGGCGGATGTTCTCCTCCAGCTCTGCCAGCGACGACACCTCCTGCACGTCCTCCACCTCTGCCTGGCTGTAGGCCTGCTTCGCTTTGCCGATGGTGCGGTTAGAGATGGCTACAAGCTCCATCCCCTGGGTATATTTACAGATTTGCAAGGCAATGCCACGGCCCATAAAGCCGGCTCCAACCATGGCCACACGCACTGGGTTGCCTTCAGCCTGGCGTTTGGCCAGGGCTGTATCTACTAGTATCATATTGAAGTATAAATTTTAGGTTTGAATAAGCAAAAGCTGCCGGTTTTACACCAGCAGCTTTCCTTTGTTGATTGGCTGCTCCTCCACAAAATCCGGGTGCGCCTGGTCTTTATCTGAAATCACCACCGGCTCTATCGGCCATTGGATGTTGAAGGCTGGGTCGTTCCAGCGTACTCCTTTCTCTGCGCCGGGTGTGTAGAACTCTGTTACCTGATAAGTAACGTCGGTGTTATCCTCCAGCGTGATGAAGCCGTGGGCAAAGCCTTCCGGCACGAACAGCATGCGGTAGTTATCCGCCGTCAGCTCCACCCCGATCCACTGCTTGTATGTTTCAGAGTCAGGGCGCATGTCGATGATCACATCGTAGATGGCGCCACGGGTGCAGCGTACTAACTTGGTCTCCTCGTTGGGGGCCAGCTGCATGTGCATGCCGCGCAGGGTCCCTTTTTTCTTGTTATAGGAGACGTTGGTCTGGCGGATATCGTTTGTCAGGCCGTACTCCTCAAACTCCTTCTGGCAGAAGGAACGTCCGAAGAACCCGCGTTCGTCCTCTATGCGTTTTACGTCGATGATGTAGGCTCCTTTGAGCTTGGTCTCTGTGAATATCATAAGCTGGGTTATGCTGTTTGTAACTCGGTTTCCGGCACTTTGGCGCTGTTTCGCTGCCACTGCAGCTGCTCGTTCAGGCGGTTTGTCTCCTGCAGGCTGTTGAGCACCATCAGGCGCATCAAGAGCGAGTTGCGGAAATCGCCGTCCTTAAACTCCATAGACTGAAGCCCTTCGTGCAGCCCCTCGATTGCCTGACGAAGGGTATACTGTGGCTGGTGATCCGGCGCCAGCTGCTTGTACAGGTCGAAGTTTACACGGTAGGAGCGCTTGTCAGGAGCCGCGTCTTTGTTCACGGTCACGTCCACTCCTGGAATCAGCTCTGATACGGCGTTCGCCAGCTCGTACACCTGGTAGTTCCATTCATTGGAGCCCGTGTTCACGGCCAGGTACTCACCGCCGTTAGATGGCTGGCGGGTAACAGCCCACTCGATGGCGCGCGCCATGTCCTTTACGTGGATCAGCGGACGCCAAGGCGTACCGTCGCTCAGGATATTGATCTTGCCTGTGGCCACGGCACCAGCCACAAAGTCGTTCAGCACCAGGTCCAAACGCAGGCGGTCGCTCATGCCGCAGGCGGTGGCAAAGCGCAGGCAAGTCACGATAAAGCCGTCGCCAGCCAGTGGCTTCAGGTCTTTCTCGGTCGCCACCTTAGAGCGGGCGTAGGCGGTAAGGGGGTTAAGCTCGGAGTCCTCTGTTTTAGCCTGCTCGGAGGCGGCACCGTACATGCTGCAGCTGGAGGCAAACACGAAATTCTTCACACCGGCGGCCTTAGCCATCTCGGCGATGCGCACGCTTGATTTATAGTTCACCTCCATCGTGATGTCCTCATACTTCTTGCCCATAGGGTCGTTGGAGATGGCGGCTAGGTGCACAACGGCATCCACGCCATCCAGCACTTCGGCGGGCATGGTGCGAACATCACCGTAGAGTTGCACATCTAGGCGGCTCTCAGGAAGTACAGGCGCGTTGGTAAGGCAGTTGGCAAAGTAGGCCATGTCGTAGCCCACGAGGGTAGCTTCGGGGTGTGCGGCGCGCAGGCGCTCTACCACGCCAGGACCAACATAGCCCATGTTTCCGGTTATCAGTATTTTCATTTTTACGAAGTGTATATAGTAAGAAAAGGGGTTGGGTTCTTGACAGGGAATAAAGCCTTAGTTTACAACGCCGGAAAGCATCTTGTGCCACACGTTCCAAGGTGCTTTGCCGCTTTGCCACAGCTCCTCGAGCACATGCTTGTCGCGCAGGGTATCCATTGGCTGCCAGAAGCCGCGGTGGCGGTAAGCAGAAAGCTCCCCCTCCTCGGCCAGGGTCTCCAGCGGGCCACGCTCCCAAATTGTACTGTCATTCTCTATATAATCAAACACACTTGGCTCCAGCACAAAGAAGCCACCATTGATCCAGGGCATGTCGCCGCCGGTTGGCTTCTCTTTGAACTGTGGCACTTTGGTAGCCTCTGAAGAAAGGGTGAAGGCTCCGAAACGGCCAGGCTGCTGCACTGCGGTAAGGGTAGCTTTGGTGCCCTGCGCCTTATGGTACTCAATAGCCTCGCCAATGTTCACGTCGCTCACGCCGTCACCGTAGGTCAGGCAGAACGTCTCGGCGCCCACATAGTCTTTCACGCGTTTCAGGCGGCCGCCTGTCATGGTGCCCTCGCCGGTATTCACCAGCGTCACTTTCCACGACTCCGTGTGATTCTTGTGCACCTCCATGCCGTTTTTGCGCATGTCGAAGGTTACATCCGAGTTATAAAGGCAATAGTTGGCGAAGTACTCTTTGATGATATGGCCTTTGTAACCGCAGCAGATTACAAACTCATTGATATTGTAGTGGGAGTAGATCTTCATGATGTGCCATAGGATCGGTTTGCCTCCGATTTCGACCATAGGCTTTGGGCGCACGCCACTTTCTTCACTTATTCTGGTACCATAGCCACCGGCCAGTATAACTGCTTTCATGATTTATAAAGGGTTGTAGGGTAAAACATTGATCAGGGCGTATCCCGGAGATTTTTGCACTATCTCAGGCAGACAAGCCTTCTATTGATACGGAGATTTCTATATTTGGATTTATATAAATTGAGTTTTTCTGATTGTGGCAGGCTTGGTTGATTTGCATAGGTTAGGAATGGTTGCTGGCATGAGCCGTTTTGATGCCTGTGTAGCGGGTAAAGCCGTCGTGTCTGGTGGACAGCTGCAGCGTCTGCGCCCTTTTCCGCGCGCACCTTACCTTGCTGTAAAATTGCACTACTGCACGGCGGTAGCAGCTATAAGCCTGTTTTTGGCGATATTGGTGCTCTATTATCTGTCTCCATCTCATCCTGCCTCTGAGCATGTGGCTTTATACTTCCGTACTACCTGGAGAGTTGCATGCGTTTGTTCTTTTTAAAGAACATCATCTTGGCAACCTCATACAAAAACTTAGTGTTGGTAACCAGGTAGCGTTTCCACAGCCTGCCTGGCTCCTGCCACAGACGGTACGTCCACTCCAGGCTCAGGTCACGGGCCCACTTCGGCAGGCGCTTCTCCAGGCCGGCGTAAGTCATATAGGCTTGGCCCACGCCCAGCATACAAGCCTTTACCTGCCCTTTGTGGTCGGCCATCCAGCGTTCCTGCTTCGGGCACCCGAGCGCCACAAACACCAGGTCGGCACCGGAGTCGTTGATCATGTTGGTGATGGCGGTATCCTCGATGTGGGTGAGTTTGCGGAACGGCGGCGAGTAATAGCCTGCCACGCGCAGTGCAGGCAAATCGACTTTGGTGCGCGCCACCACCGCCTCCAGCACCTGGTCGGTGGAGCCGTAGAAGAAGACGGACTTGCCTCTTTTCTCGGCCTCCTGCAGCAGGCGCGGCATCAGGTCCATACCCGGCACGCGGTCCTGGTGTTTGCCGTAGAGCAGCTTCATCAGTTTAGACAGCGGCCCGCCATCCGGCGAGGCGATGTCTGCGTTGTTGAGCAGGTTCTGAAACTCCTTGTCCTGCTTGGCCTCCATGAGCATGTGCACGTTGGCAAAGCACACGTAAGAGGATTCCTTGTGGTCGGTGAGCCAGAAAACGTGGTTCACGAAATCATTGAAAGAGCCTGCCGAGATAAGGGAGCCGAGAAGCTGACGCTTCTCTTTAAGTGGTGGCTCGGTAGCAAGGGGTTGTTCTTGTAAGGTCGTATTAGTAAGCATTCTTTTCGCCTTTAATCATGTTCCATACGGTGAGGAAAATAATCTTCATGTCCATCATAAAGCTCCAGTTGGCCATGTACATCACGTCATACTCCACGCGCTTTTCCATCAGGTGCACCTCCTTGGTCTCGCCGCGGTAGCCGCTAACCTGTGCGTAACCCGTAATGCCCGGGGTAACGAAGTGGCGCATCTTATACTTGGAGATTACCTTGGAGTACTGGTCCAGCTGCGACACCAGGTTCGGGCGCGGCCCAACCACAGACATGTCGCCTAAGAGTACGTTAAAGAACTGCGGCAGCTCATCCAGGCTTGTCTTGCGCATAAAGGCACCGAAGCGGGTAATGCGTGGGTCGTTCTTGGTTGCCTGCAGCTCCGTGTTGTTGTTCACGCGCATCGTCCTGAACTTGTAGCAGACGAACAGCCTGTTCTTTTTACCCGGGCGCAGCTGCTTAAAGAAGATTGGTCCCTTAGACTCCAGTTTGATGAGCAGGGCGATGATCGGGAACAGCACCGGGAATATCAGCAGGATGACGGCCAGGGAGAACATCACGTCGAAGATACGCTTTACCACACGGTTGGAGGCTAGCTCCAGCGGCTCGTTACGCACGCTCAGCATCGGGATGTTGTGGTAGAAGTACACATTCACGTCCTTCTTCACGATGGCGCTAAAATCAGGCACAAGACGCAGGTAGATAAAGTTGTCGTTGGCATACTCCGTGAGCTCGTCTATCTGCGCAGAGTCAGTAAGCGGCTTGGTATAGTAAATCTCGTCGATGCTGTGCTGCAGGCAGTAGTCCTTCAGATCCTCGATGTTGCCCATTACCTGGTCGCTGTACAGGCTGTCCAGGTCTGCCTCGTTATCAAAGAAGCCCATGAACTTGGTTCCGATCTCGTCGTTGTTGCTCAGCGTCTGATGCAGCGAGGCGGCGGCGGCCCCTGTTCCAACGATCACATAGCGAGTGTGCGCCATGTCGGAGTTGGTGAAGTAACGGTTCACCTGAAACATGATCAGCCGGCTAACGCCGATCAGCAGCGCCGTAGACAGGTAGGTGTACAGCAGCAGCAGACGAGACAGCTCCTCCAGGTTAAAGATAACGATACAGCTTGCCAGAATAAGCGCATGCATCACAAAGACATTGATCAGGTTGCCAAGGCGCTTATCGACCGGAAGGAAGCTATCCAGCCGAACCACAAAGTTGGAGAAGCCGGACACGATCCACCACACCAGGGCAAAAAGCACGAAGAAGATATTGTATTGGTGGTCGAGCTCAAGGCTGCCATAACGGATCAGGTTCGACAGCTTGAATGCGAAAGCGATGAGGGTAACATCTAGAAATAACAGAAGAACTCTGTTAAAGCTATAGTAATGTCTATATTTATTCATTTGGTTGAGTACTTTTTGGGGTCATAAGTAAACGTCTATCTAAACACTGCCTTACACATACCATCTTCACAAATCGCCTTTCCAGGTCTACTTGCTGTGCTTTTATACTTACAACAGTCGTTAAGCGTCTCCGGCGTCTCCGGATAATCATAGCCCCCACTGCTGAGGCCTGATTTTTTATCTTAGAAACTGGAGCATCAAAGCTGCAGCTATTGGTCTTGTGTGTTTAGTGGGAAATACGGTTGCCACAAACGGAAGGTTTATGATTTTACCAAGTTCTATTAAAAAAGAATAATTTAATAATATACTATAATCCAAATATCTATATATTCAAAATAAGCTCTTTAAGCTATTTACCCCACCTAAAGTAAGCTAATTGAAAAAGATGGCGAAACGCTCAGCTTCACCTGTTTATAACTTACCCAATATCAAAGGCGGGAAAATAAACCAAAGCAAAAGCAATGGCCGCTCCAGATCAGAACAAGTATAAATTTCTGATAAATATAATTATTTCAATAAAAACCTATCAATTTAGCGTTTCGCCTCTGCTCAAGGGAAATTCAATCTTTTTTAGGCTGCCACTATAGGCTTTTGTTAATATTGGTAGCTGCAGTGGGTAAAACTCGGGGGTATGTTATCACTCGTTGATAGGCTATGGCAAACAGGCCGCCAGGTTTTCTTGCCTCCATGGCCTTCTGAGCTACTTCCTAGTGGAAGATTGAAAAATCGGCTTTATACGAAGCCTTAGCCAAAGGGTTTCTTCACTGGCTAATTTTTCACAAAAAAAGCTGTCGTTAATTGAACTTTAGCCGCCCCAAATGCACTTACACCTATTGTACCTGCACTACCTCTCTTTTGGATTTATACTTTATACTTTCATCAGCAGTGCAGGGACAGGTATACAGCCTTTTTAGGAGGACTTTGAGGTGGTGTACGGATGCATCAACCAGAGGCATGCCCCTGACCCTCAGAGAGCTTAAAAACAGATGTAGTATTTAAAAGCAGAACTTTATAAAGAATATTTACAGCCAAAGTATATGCGTTCACCTGCCTGGGGCATTTTATGTCTGCTACTGCTGCAGCTTACTATTGCCTTCCCAAACATAGCTTACGCCCAAACCTGTACCCCTACCATCACCGCCTCCGGCAGCCTTTGCGCCACCGGCCAGGTTGTACTTTCGGCCAGCGAAGCCGAGTCGTACCTCTGGTCTACCGGGGCTACCACACAGACCATAACCATCTCTACCCCTGGAGCTTACTCTGTTAAAACCACACAAGCTGATGGCTGTGAGGCCAGCTCAGAAGAGGTCATGATCGCAGATGGCCCTGATGCCACCGTAGTGGACCCGCTCACTTTCTTTACCTCCTGCAGCTACGCCGGTAACACAGCCACGTTTGAGCTCACCATAGAGAACGCCTCCAAGACCAAGGCAACCAACACCCGCTACGAGATAAACTGGGGCGACGGCAACACGACCAGCCTGGGACCCGAGTTTGAGACAGCCACCCACACCTACAGATCAGGGGGCTCATTTAGCCTGCGTGTAACAGCATATGACGCGCACGGCTGCAAAAACACCCACGAGGAGCGCGTGTTCATCGGCAGTAACCCCAGCCTAGGTATCTCCAGCCGCGGTAACACCAACGACTGCGCCCCTGCTACCTTTATCTTCGACATTGATAAGGAGATCGTAAAAAACAACTCGCCCCAAACAGTTTATACTTTCCAGTTCGACGACGGTTCGGCCCAGATGGTGTTCTCGCATGCCAACCTGCCTGCCACCATTGAGCATACCTTCACGGAATCCTCCATGAGCAAGCCAGGCCGTGCCTTTACCCTGACCGCCACCGCCACCAACCCCTGCGGCACCACGCCCGCCACAGTCGGTGGTATAAAGGTGTCTAAAGGGCCAATCGCGGACTTCGCCATCGGCAAAGCCTGCCTGAACACGGCCATCAAGCTGACGGACAAAACCATTGAGGGTTTCAACGCCAATGCCAGCAACGGCACCAACGCCGGTAGTTATATCGTAGACTGGGAGATTTCTCCGGCACAGGGCTGGGAGTATACCTCCGGCAACAGCAAGACTAAGAGCCCGTCGGTAAAATTCACCCAGCCGGGCACTTACACGATTCAGATGACGGCCACACCGACGGGCCTTAACACGAAATGTACTTCCAGCACTGTAAATAAGGTTGTTGTTATAGAAGAACCACCGGTTGCCGATTTCACCCTGAGCGGCGACGACACCTGTGCCCCTGCCATTTTCGCGGCCACTAACACCTCTACCGGCCCGGAGGCGAGCTATACCTGGCGCGTAAGCCCAGCTGAAGGCTGGGAGTTTGCGCAGGGTACGAACGCCACATCCAGAGACGCCGCCCTTCAGTTTAACAAGTCCGGCACCTACACCATTTCCCTGACGGCCAGCAACAGCTGCCAGACCACACTGAAGGAAACAACCATCACCATCAAAGACAAGCCGCAGGTGCAGCTGCCAGCCCAGCAAGTATACTGCGGCCCGCAAACCATTGCCTTTACCGCGGAAAACGCTGCGCACACGCCAAACTATGACGCACAGCAAGGCACGATCAGCCAGTACACCTGGTCTGTGTCGGGGCTGGGTGCCGCTACGTTCGGGAACGGAACCGACGCAGGGTCGGCCTACCCAAGTATAAACTTCACCCAGGCGGGCACTTACACAGTAAGCGTGGTGGCTACCAATGAGTGCGGCAGCTCTGAAGCAGCTACGCAGCAGGTTATCATTAACCCGCTGCCGGAGCTGAAGGTGACCTCTACCGAACCGGCCCTTTGCATCGGTGGCAGCACCACTCTTTCGGTGGATGGCGCCGACACCTACACCTGGTCACCGGCCGCCGGTTTGAGCGCCACCACCGGTAGCACTGTTACAGCAAACCCGACCGAGACGACCACCTATACGGTTACCGGCACCAACACTGCAACCGGCTGTTCGAGCACCACTACCTTCACCGTGGAGGTAAACCCGCTGCCGGAGGTAAAAGTAACTGCCACGGCACAGGAGATCTGCCAGGGCCAGGGCTCTGCCATACTTGCTGCCAGCGGTGCCGATACCTACACCTGGGCACCAGCTACTGGCTTAAGCACTACTACAGGAGCGGAGGTATCAGCCTCGCCTCTGGAAACCACTACGTATACTGTTACCGGCTACAACAGCGCCACCGGCTGTAGCAGCACGGCTACCGTAACGGTAACCGTTAACCCGCTGCCGGAGGTAAATGCCGGCCCGGACCTTACCGTCTGCGACGACCCTACCCCACTGCAGCTGCAGGCCAGTCCGGCAGGAGGTGCGTGGAGCGGAGAGCACGTAAGCGCTGAAGGCACCTTCATCCCGAACGGCAAGGGCTCCTATACCCTGACGTATACTTACACGGATGCCAAAGGCTGCACCAACTCCGACCAGATGACGGTGCACGTAACAGACGTGGCGCAGGCAGCGGTAAAGCAGCAGCTAGCGGAGGTCTGCCTGAACGAAGGCAAATTTATACTTGGCGCCAGCCCGGTGGGTGGCAAGTGGAGCGGCTCCCGGTATGTGTCTGAAGATGGCACCTTCACCCCTTCTGAGGCAGGTACCTATACCTTAACGTATACAGTGTACACCGGCACCTGCTTCACCACAGACGAGATGACTGTGACGGTGAAGCCGCTACCGACAGCTCCGGCTGTTACGGGCGTAAAAGACATCTGCTTTAACACCTCCACCACGCTGCAGGCAGAAGTGAGCGCCGGCACCGTGAACTGGTACGACCAGCTCAACGGCGGCAAATTGCTGGCCACTACCTCTGCCGGAACAGGTTTTGAAACGGGCAAGCTGACCAAAACCACTGATTTCTACGCCGAGCATGTTGGCGAGAACCAGTGCGCCGGCCCGCGCACCCGCGTTACCGTGATCGTGCGTCCGGAAATCGCAGCGCCTGTGGTGGCTCCTGTCATCATCTGCGGAGCGGGCAAGGCTACTTTAGTGGCACAAGGCCCGGCCAGCAAGTATAACTGGTACGACGCCAGCGGCAACCTGCTGGTACAGGAAGGCGGTAAAGTATACGAACCAACCGTAGCGCAAAGCACAGTGTTCTTTGCAGAGGCAGTGGTCGGAAACTGCGCGGGCCCACGTACACAGGTGCAGGTAAGGGTAAATCCAATACTTGACAAGAACACCATCACCGCCCCGGAAGTAGTATGTGAGGCGGCGCCATTTAGCATCACAGGCTCAGAGCCAACAGGTGGCAGCGGTGCGGGCACTTACACCTACCAGTGGATGAGCAGCCTGAACGGCACCTCCTTCACCAACATTCCGAACGCCACCGGCAAAGTATACCAGTCGCAGGACGGGCTGGCGCTGCCAACCTGGTTTGTGCGCGTGGTATATTCGGATGGCTGCGCCCTGGAGTCTGAGGCGGTGCGGGTAAACGTAATCCCGGCTATCACCAAAAACGAGCTGCGCGATGTGCCAACCATCTGCCACGGCCAGATACCGGAAGCAATTCAGGGTGTAGTGGCGGGCGGCGCGGAGCCTTATAGGTATACTTGGTATGTGAGCTCGGACAACATCAACTTTGAAGAGATAGCCAACAGCAACACGGCCAGCTACCAGCCACCCATACCACTTACTGGCAACACCTGGTATAAGCGTGTGGTGCGCTCCGGTACCTGCCAAACGGTAACCAGCAACATCCTTATGGTGCGTGTGGTGCCTCCAATCAGCAGAAACCTGATTACGGGTACACAAACAATATGCGAGGGCGATGCCGCCACCCTAACCGGGCAAACACCGGAAGGCGGCTACGGCGCAGGCAGCTATACGTTCTACTGGGAGTCTAAAACGGCAGGTGGCGAGTACCGGGAAATCCCGAACAGCCGCGGCACCAACAGCAAAGACTGGACAGCCCAGAACCTGACCGAGACAACTGCTTTCAGAAGGGTAGTACAATCCGGCTCCTGCACCGTGAGCACCAGCGACCCGGTAACGGTGACGGTTAACCCTAAGCTCCTGAACCTGATCGCAGGCGACCAGGAGGTTTGCCAGGGTGGCACTCCTACCCTGCTCACCAGCCTCACCCCTACCACAGGTGGCGAAGCAGGCAAGTATACTTATACCTGGGAATATAAGCTGGAGGGCGACCCTAACTTTATGCCGGCACCGGGCCAGAATAACCGCGCCGACGGCAGCTACCAGCCACAGAGCCTAAGCAGAACCACGCTGTTCCGCCGCAAGGTTACCTCCGGCGGTTGCACCAGCTTCTCTGAGCCGGTAAAGGTAACGGTGAACCCAGCCATTGAGAATTACAACATCAAGGCCTCGCAGAGCATTTATGCGGGCACTAAGCCAGCCACGCTTACAGGCTTGAACACAGCGCCTATAAAAGGAGGCAACGGCAAGTACAGCTACCGCTGGGAGTTCAGCACGGATGAGGTAAACTTTGATCCGGCCGAAGGCAACAACCAAGGTGCCGACTACACCTTCCCGAGAGGGTTGTACAAAGACACCTGGTACCGCCGCGTGGTGCTGTCCGGTGGCTGCGAGGTGACCTCCAATGTAGTGAAGATCACCGTGATTGGGGAGATCGCCAACAACGTCATCAAATCAGACCAGACGATCTGTATCGGCAGTGTGCCGGCAAGGCTAGAGGGTGAGCTGCCAAGAGGCGGCGAAGGCAACTTTAACTACCGCTGGGAGAGCAGCACCAAAGGCGATAAAACCGGCTTCGTGACGGCACAAGGCTATAACGGTTCCCCTAATGATGCGCAAAGCTTCCAGCCTGGCCCGGTTAGCCAGGATACCTGGTTCCGCCGTGTGACCACCTCCGGTGCCTACACCGACATCAGCAACCCAATCCTGATCACAGTGAAGCCGGAGCTAAGCAACAACGCGGTGCTGTCGGGTACGCAGACGGTCTGCTCCGGCGAGGCCCCGGCCACCCTGGCTGGCTCTCAGCCGGCTGGCGGCAGCGGCAGCCCAGCCTACCTGTGGGAGCAAAGCAACGCCCGCGATGGTATTTATACCCCGGCCCCTGGACAGAACGACAGAAAAGATTACACGCCGTACCCGCTCACCGAGAACACCTGGTTCCGCCGTGTGGTAACATCCGCCTCTTGCGGCTCCCTTACCAGCAATGCGGTAGAGGTTAGGGTAACGCCGCTGCCGGACATGCCGGTGGCGCAGGGGGCCAGCATCTGCGCCGGCCTGAGCACGACCCTCAGCGCAAAAGGCAAAGGCGGCAGGCTGGAGTGGTATGCCAGCGCGGCGGGCGGCACACCGCTTGCCACAGGCAGCACCTTTAAAACACCGGCGCTGCTCCATACCACCACCTACTATGTGCAGGAGGTGCAGAGCTGCGCCAGCAAGCGCCTGGCTGTAACCGTGAAGGTAACGGAGCCGGAGCTGAGTGCAGGGCCGGACGTGACGATCGTGAAAGGCCGAGGCACCCAGCTGCAGGCCAGGGGCGGCCTTACTTACAGCTGGTCCCCGGCCGAAGGTATGGATAACCCAAACATCGCCAACCCAAGCGTAACGCCGGAGCAAACCACGGCTTACACCGTAACGGCCACCACAGAGGGCGGCTGTACTTTCACCGATGAGGTGGTGGTGGTCGTGCTGCCGTTTGTAGATATCCCGAACACGTTCACACCGAACCAGGATGGCATCAACGACACCTGGGTGATCGAGAACATCGACAAGTACAGCAATTGCAAGGTGCAGGTGTTTAACCAGTGGGGCAGCCTGGTGTTCAGCTCCGAAGGGTACAAGCAACCTTGGGACGGCCGCCAGAACGGAAGTCCGCTGCCTATGGCCACTTATTACTACATCATAAAATTGGATCAGAACGAAAAGCCATTAACCGGCAGTGTGACCCTTGTTAAATAAGCTCTATGAACAGACTTTTAGCCCTTGCCTTGATACTTTTGGTGGTGGCTGGCAGCGCCTTTGCCCAGCAGCGGCCGCAGTACACACAGTATACTTTAAATAACTACCTCGCTAACCCGGCCATCACCGGTATCGAGGACTATGCCGACCTGAGGCTTGGAACGCGCCACCAGTGGAGCGGCCTGGAGGGAGCACCGCAGTCGTATTATGCTACGTTGCACATGCCCATCAACAAGCCCGGCGGCAGCAACTATGGCGGCGGCCGCAGCATGGCCAAAGAATCGAGCATGAAGCCCTCGAACATTTACCGCAGGTCGCGCCCGCACCACGGTTTTGGCCTGATGGCCATGTCTACGGAGACGGGGCCGCTGAAGCGCGGCAGCGTGTCGGCCAGCTATGCCTACCACCAGCCGCTCACGCGCACCCTTAAGGTATCGGCGGGCGTGCAGCCTGGCATCATCCAGTACAGCCTGGACCCTGCCCGTGTGAAGCTGGCCAACAACAGCCTCCACGACCCCGCCATTTACGACGGGCGCGTGAATGAGGTAAAGTTTGACCTGAGCATGGGCCTGTGGCTCTACTCCCGCAACTTCTACGCCGGGGTGGCTGGGGCACAACTGGTACCCAGCAAGCGTCAGTACCTGGCCGACAATACACCCTCTGATACGGATGGTGCCCTGCAGCAGCACTACTACGTAACCGGTGGCTACCGGCTGAATGTGGCTCCCTACATCTCGCTCATCCCTTCGGTTATGGTAAAGATGGCGCAGCCAAGCCCCCTATCGGTAGATGCCACCATGAAAGTGCTGTATGGGGACAGGATTTGGGCAGGCGTTACCTACCGGCACGAGGAATCGGTAGCAGCCATGGCGGGGGTCAACATCAACCACCTGCTGGACCTGGCTTACTCCTACGACGCCACCACCTCCCCGTTAGGGCAGGCAAGCGCCGGCAGCCATGAGGTAGTGCTTGGGTTTAAGCTGCGTAACACACGCAAAGTCATTTGCCCGGAATGGGCATGGTAGCTATAAAATAATGGTTTAGTTTGAGAGTCAGAAACGGGGCAGCTACCTTAGCTGCCCTTTTCTTTTTCCAGTGAAAGGGGAAAGCCTATCCTGCTCCTGCCCTTCCTGCACACAGGCCTTCCTATTTAATGAAAATAGAAAAGGCTAACAGGTCCATGCCCCGTTAGCCTTCTAAAGAATCCGTTTTATACTTGCTTAGATCTGCTCCGCTTCAAAGCCGGCCTTCTTCACCGTATCTTTGATAGTCTCCGCGTCTGCGGTATCTGCTTTTACCTCCAGTACCTTGTTGGGATTGTCAGTGTCTACTTTCCACTCCTGCACGCCCTCCAGCTTGTTGAGGTGGGGCGTAACGGCACGCACGCAGTTTCCGCAGTTAATGTTGGTCTTGAATTTATAGGTTTCCATACTTTCCTTGATTTATATTTAACATATTACTTACACTTCATACTTTCTTGGCCCGCAGGCGCAGGCTGTTCGTCACCACCGACACCGAGCTCAGGGCCATGGCCGCACCCGCGATCATCGGGTTGAGCAGGAAACCGGTGAACGGGAACAGTATGCCGGCCGCCACCGGGATACAGATCACGTTGTAGAAGAAGGCCCAGAACAGGTTCTGGTGTATCGTCTGCACCGTAGCCCGCGACAGCTTCACGGCTTTGGCCACCTGCGTCAGGTCGGAGCGCATCAGCGTGATGCCGGCCACTTCCATGGCGATATCGGTGCCCTGCCCCATGGCGATGCTGACGTCGGCGGTAGCAAGCGCCTGCGCATCGTTTATACCGTCGCCCACCATGGCCACCACTTTACCCTCGGCTTGCAGTTTCCCCACAAAATCAGCCTTGTCGGTTGGCAGCAGCTCTGCCTGGAAATGGTCTATCCCTACCTGCCGGGCAACGGCCTCAGCGGTTTGCCTGTTATCGCCGGTCAGCATGTATACTTCCAGCCCCGCCTCGTGCAGGGCTTTTATACCTTCGGCGGCGGCGGGTTTTACCGGGTCGCTCACGGCGAACACGGCCAGCGCCTGGTTGCTGTCAGCGAAGAAGATGGCTGTTTTGGCGTCCTCCTGCAGCTGCCTTGCCGCCTGCAGCAGGTGCTGCGGCAGCTCCACGTTCTGCTGGCGCAGCAGTTTCTCGTTTCCGGCCAGGTAGCGGGTACCGTCAAAGGAGGCTTCTATCCCCAGGCCCGTCAGGCTGCTAAACGCATCCGGTTGCACGGCCTGCTGCCCCTGCTCTCTATAAAAAGTATAGATGGCCTGTGCGATCGGGTGCTCCGACTGCGCCTCCATGGAGAAGAACAGCGTCTCCAACCGCTCCTGCTCCAGGGTGTCCTGCGCCCACACCACATCCGTCACCGATGGCTTACCTAAGGTGATGGTGCCAGTCTTGTCCAGTATAACGGCATTTACCATGTGCGCATGCTCCAGGCTCTCCGCATCTTTTATCAAGATGCCATTCTCGGCACCGCGGCCCACGCCCACCATGATCGCCGTTGGCGTGGCCAGCCCCAGCGCACACGGACAGGCGATCACCAGCACTGAAATCGTGGAAAGCAACGCCTCCGTCAGGTAGGCCTCGCCACCGAACACCAGCCAGGCGGCAAACGTAAGTACGGCGATTACCAGCACCACCGGCACAAAGATGCCCGCGATCTTATCTACCAGCTTCTGCACCGGGGCTTTGCTGCCCTGCGCCTCCTGCACTAGCTTGATGATGTGGGCCAGCATGGTTTCGCCGCCGGTCTTCTGCGCAATGATCTGCACGCTTCCTTTCTGGTTGATGGTACCGGCATAGAGGGCATCACCAGGCTGTTTCTGCACCGGCAGCGGCTCCCCGCTCAGCATGCTTTCGTCTACGTACGTTGTTCCGGAGGCAACCTCCCCGTCTACCGGCACCCGCTCGCCAGGCAGCAGCACGACCCTGTCGCCCAGCTGCACTTCCTCTATCTTCAGCTCTAGTTCGGTGCCGTTGCGCATTACCCGCACCGTTTTGGGCTGCAGGCCCATCAGCTTTTTGATGGCCGACGAGCTACGGTCTTTCGCGCCCTCCTCCAAATACTTGCCCAAAAGTATAAAGGCAATGATCACGGCCACCGCCTCGAAGTATACGTGCGGCATCAGCCCCCTCTCCAGAAAGAACTCCGGGTAAACGGTGTTGAACACGCTATAAACAAATGCGATACCGGTACTAAGCGCCACGAGGGTGTCCATGTTGGCGCGGCCGTGTTTAGCCTGTGCCCAAGCTCCAACAAAGAAGCGTTGCCCTGCCCACAGCAGTACCGGCGCGGTAAGTATAAGCATGGCCCAGTTGCCCCAGGCAAAGGTATCGTGGAAGAACATGCCCAGGATGAACACGGGTAGTGCCAGCACCCCGGCTATAATGGTCTTGCGTTTTAAGGCAGCCAGTGCACTGGCCTGCCGCTCCTCTAGTTCCTCCTGCGTTGTTTCCTCTATCAATATGTCAAAGCCGATTTCCTGCACTGTCTCGCGCAGCTGGGCGGGGCTCACTTCTTTTTCATCGTATGCCACCTGCAGGGTTTTGCCGGCAAAGTTTACGTTGGCCTCGGCCACTCCCTCGCGTGCGTTCAGCATGCTTTGGATGCTGTTGGCGCAGGAGGCGCAGGTCATGCCCTCTACCGGAAAGGTGGCTTTAGTGAGTTGTCTATCTTTTACAGTTGCCATTTCTTTCATTGTTTTATCTACTACAAAGGTACGCCCTCTCCGCTGCCTGGGTGTTACATAATTCCGGAGAAGGCTTATATGTTTTACAGGCCACCTGGGGGGCTTGCTATGAATTTGCACTAAAAAAAGCGGTCACTCTCTAAAACGATGTTGCAACTATTATACTTCCAAGGGAAAAAGCTTGATTAATATATGAATATGACAGGCTGTATTGCCGTTTTTTAATTAATCTTTATTTTTAAAGGTTAAAGACCTTTAAGTCTTTATTGTATTAAAGCTACAGATTCCCTACAGACTACTGGCTTAGCAGCCACACCACCATGACGTACACAGATAAGCCTGTAACAGAAGAGCGCACGCACCATAGTTATGGCCGCATCATACGGTACATCAGGATCTCCTTTGGGAGTATGCTGGCTGCCTTGCTGTTTGCATGCGTGTTTTTTTACTTGCAGAACAGCTCATTAAAGAAGGATTATCAACAGGACCTGCAGCTTATCTATAAGCGGATGGGGTTGGTGAACACCCTTTTTGAAACAAAGGAACGGTCCCAGGTGCTGCTAAGGGCCCACATCTACGCAGAGCGCGCGGCTACCAAAGACAGCCTGAGGCAGGAGCTAGTCAGCGCTTTCAGATTACAAGATGCCACTTTGCAGCAACTAAACAGCACGCTGCGAGGCGAGGAGCAGGAGCACAGACTACACGAGCTTATCAATGACCTTGGCATCTACCACAGCCATATCGATACCATCATCAGGCTCTCTGATAACATGCAGGAGACTGCGGCCGTGGCGTACTCGTCGGCTAACCTTGCGCCGTTTTACACGCGCAATCAGTCTAACCTCATCAGCCTCAACAAAGAGTTTACCTCCTCTGCCCTGGAGCATTCGAGCACTTTTCTCCCGGTTTTTGCCAGGCTGGTGGATGAGTACATTCTCTTGCTGCTGCTGGTGATACCGCTTATCCTGGGAGCCTCGTTTGCCTTTAGCCGCATCACAAAGCGCCTGCAACGGGAGAACAAGCGACTTAACACAGAAATTAGGGAGCGGGAAACGCTGCAGCGAAAGCTTGAGGCCACCCGGCTGGATTTCGAGCGGCTTTTCAACAGCAATCCTACTCCCATACTGGTTTTCGACCAACACACCCTCCGGTTTCTGGAAGTAAACGAGGCGGCCGTGCAGGAGTATGGCTACACCCGTGAGGAGTTTCTGCAACTGACAGTGCTGGACATCAGACCGGCAGTGGACAGAGAGGAAATAAAAAATCACCTCAGCCATTTAGACAAAGCCTCCTTCGCCCAGAGCGAGAGGAGGACCCACATGCGAAAAGACGGCACTACGTTTCAGGTAAAGCTTCAGTCGCATGCCCTGCCGGAAAAAGAAGGGGTTTACCCCCGCCTGGTTACCTCAGAAAACGTGCAGAGGCTGGAGGATTATGTTACCCAGCTTACCAAAAGTGAGAAACAGCTGCGTGAAATCAGTTCCAGCATACCTGGTGCGGTGTACCAGTTTCAAGTGGATGGACATGGCAACATGAGCTTTCCGTTTGTGAGCGACGGGATTGAAGACGTGGCTGGCGTTACTCCTGAAGAGGCCTGCAAGAACGCAAGCGTCTTGTTTGAATCCATACACCCGGAGGACCTGGAGCGCGTGATGAAAAGCATTGATGACGCTACCCGAGGCTTTCTGCCCTGGCTGCAGGACCTGCGCATTTGGAATAAGGCCGGGCAGAAATGGATCTGGATCCGGGGGCACGGTTTGCCTTCCTCCAGCGAGGATGGCATACTGCTTTACAATGGCACTTTTATAGACATCACAGACCAGAAGGAGGCTCAGGAGAAGCTCACCGCAAGCGAAGCCAACCTGAGGGCGCTGCTCGACAGCTCCCCACAAGCTATTTACCTGCTAAACAAGGAGCTAAATGTGGTACTGTTTAATGCTGTTGCCGCCGAAGAGGTAAAAAAGATAACGCTGAAGGACCTGGAGGCAGGCCAGAGTATCATCAATTTTATTTCCGAGGAGCAAAAGAACTTTCTCCTGGAAAGCCATGAGCGTGCCATGCAGGGCAAACCCACCATCTATGAGACAGGCAGTGGAGAGCTTTGGTTTGAGGTAGCCATCCGCCCGGTGTTCACTCCGGAAAGGCAGGTAGTTGCCGTAGCCCTAAGCGTACACGACATCTCGGAGCAGCGCAAGATCGTGGCTGCCATCCGCGACAGCGAGGCTAAGCTGACCAAGGCGCAAAAATTAGCGAAGCTCGGCAATTGGGAGCGCGATCTGCAGCGCGACAGCATGAGCATGTCAGATTACCTCTATACCATGCATGGCGTGTCTCCTGAAACCTTTACCCCTACCTTTAACGGCCTGCTGTCTTTCTGCCACCCGAAAGACAGGGAGAAAGCCTGGCAGGATTACCAACTGGTGATAGAGGAAAAAACCATCGTAGAATCTGAGCACCGCATCCTGTTGCAGGACGGCACCCAAAAGTACCTGCACCACATCATGGAGCCGCTGCTGAATCATCAGGGGCAGGTACTGAAAGTACTAGGCACGGTGCAGGACGTTACGGAGCAAAAGGAGAAGGAAAAGCAGATAAGGGAGGCGCGCAACCGTTTCCAGTCTACCATCGAAAACATTCCTGAGGTTATACTTTCGGCCGATGCGGACATGCAGATCTTATACATCAGCCCCCAGTGCAAAGATGTCACGGGCTATACAGAAAGTGAGTTCCTGCAAGAGAACCTCTGGCGTACCATCATCCACCAGGATGATCTGCCGGAGTTCCAGCGGCGCTTGAGGCAAGAGATAGCGAAGGGGCAGAAAATCCTGCACGAGATGCGCATAACTACCCGCGACGGCGCCTTGAAGTGGGTGCTGCTGCGCATGTCGCCCATGCTCGGGAAGCACGGCGAGGTCCTGAGGATAGATTCCTCCGTGTCTGATATTAGCGAACGCAAGCTGGTAGAGGCAAAGCGGACCCTGCTGACAGAACAGCTACAGGTGCAAAACCAGAACCTGCAGCAGTTTGCCTACATAGTATCGCACAATTTGCGTGCGCCCATTGCCAACATATTGGGCCTAACCACCATCTACAACCGCGAGCACCCCGAGGCAGAGCTAAACAGGCATGTGATTGATAACCTGGCCAAATCGGCGCAGCACCTGGATAACACCATCCGCGACTTAAATGATATCCTGACGGTGCGTGGCCAAATATTGGACGTAGCGGAAGAGATTTACTTTGAGAGCCTGCTGAAAGATATCCTCAAAAGTATTTCCATTGAGCTACAGAACACCGACGCCAGCGTGGACTACGACTTCACAGAGGCTCCCTGCACTGTTACGCTGAGGAGCTATGTGCACAGTATACTCCAGAACCTGATAACAAACGCCGTTAAGTACCGGGACCCTGGCAGGAGGCCGCACATTTATATAAGAAGTTATAAGCAAAACGATTATATTTGCATCGAAATTTCCGATAATGGGCTTGGTATTGACCTTGCGAGAGTAAAAGGCAAACTTTTTGGTCTCTATAAGCGCTTTCATCCACATATAGATGGCAAAGGCCTTGGCTTGCACTTGGTTAAGACGCAGGTAGACCTGCTGGATGGTAAGATTGAGGTCAATAGCCAGGTTGGAAAAGGCACTACATTTAAGGTCTACATCTAAAAAAGACTTAGGTAACTTGTATAATGAATATGTTGAAAAAGGTAGTTCTAATTGATGATGATCAGATCAACAACTTTGTGTGTGAGACGATTATCAAGAGTGAGAACTTTGCAGAACGTGTGGTTAGTTATGAGTGGGCAGAGGATGCGCTGAACAACCTGAGAAAGATGGCGGAAGAGTGCCCTGAGGAGTTTCCGGATCTGATTTTTCTTGATATAAACATGCCTGGCATGGATGGGTGGAAGTTTTTGGAGGAGTACAGGAACCTGCCAGAAGAAGTGACCAAGGAATGCAGCCTGTTCATGCTGTCTTCGGCTGTGGACCGGGAAGACATTATATGCGCCAAAACCCATGCTGAGGTGCGTGACTTCTTTTCAAAACCGCTGTCTCCGGAGATTCTGAACTTAATAAGGGAGGACTATCTCGTTTAACTCCCCTCCTGTTTGTATAACTGGCCACTGCTCCTCAGTGGCTTTTTTTATACCCCACCCCTATCCTATCGGTCTCTTGTGCGTACACTATACAAAGCTATACTCTGATATAGAAATATATTAATATACAAAGAACATATTGACCTTTATTTAATATATTTAATATTTACAATAAATAATACACAACATATCTTTTTAGGGGAGCGTAAAGCTAAATAACTTCCAAGGCTGCTATATAGCTATATAGTAGCCAATTGAGAAGCTTTTTAACATAATCTTACCATTATAGCTTACTAACCCTATGAAAAACGTTTTACTAGTTATTGCCGCTTTCCTTATAAGTGCCTCCGCAGCTTTTGCCCAGTCTCCGCTTAAACTCAGCCGAGAAGCTGAACAACGGTGTACTGAGATTACCCGCTCCATGGCCCGTGAGCTCCGCCTGAACGAGCTCGGCTACATTAAATTGAAAGAATTGAACCGCGAGCGCATGCTTGCCACCCAAGCCATACTCAGCAGCCACAACACCGATACGCACCTTGTAGAACACAAGCTGGAGGAGCTGGCCCTGCAGTATGATGAGAAGGTAAGCGCTTTCCTGAACGCCAACCAGCTGCAGGCTTACGCCAATTACAAAAACAAGCCAACGCCAGTAGCCCGCTTTGTGGCAGTGAGCGAGGAGGAGTAACCCCAAAACAGTCCAAGATGAAGAAGGCCGCCACACCTGGAGGCCTTCTTCGAACGGAGCACCATAAAACAGGAGCGGGAGCCGATTTCGGCTCCCGCTCCTGTTTTATGGTGCAAAGGCAAGGTTACCTGCGGCTGTAATCTGCGTCGTCAGGTCTTTTCTCATCCTCCCCCAGCGGCTGATCGCCGGTTCGGATGCCAGCCACATCGTCATCCATGCCTGTGTCGCTTCCTTCAAACTCGAAACCAGGCCCCTGCGCGGTAGCCTCGTGGCTTTGGGGATCGTTGGCGCCGTAGCCGGTCGTTTCGTTACCGCCAATATGCAGGTTCTTCAGTTTGTCTTTCTGGCCCGGGCGCTCAGTATACCCATCCGGCCCTATGTTGCGCTTCGCCGAAGGGTCTGGGTTGTTGCCCATACCAACACGCTCGTTATAATCGCTGTGGATGTTCTTTTCTTCCGAGGGTGCTTTCTTCTTATCTTCTTTATTATTATCCATCGTTCATCTCAGGTTAGTTACAGAAGGGTATACGCTTGCAGAAGGCCATGGTTCGCATGAGCGCCTTTATACTTAACATAAAATACCAACCGCATAATTATGAGCAGCTCCTAACATCTGGGCAGACACGGCGCCTTGGGATTAGCAAAGTATGAACGGCTGTAAGTATAGGCTGTTCTCTTATCTTTGCCGAAAGTTATACTTTGTGGCACCTCTCTTGCGCCGCAAGTGTTACCCAAAGCAGGAACCAAAACAACAGCGCATGAAGCTATCCAAGATTTATGACCCGAGGGAGATGAACTCCTACCAATTTGTGGCCACCACAGGCCTGGTGATGACCCTTGTGGCGAACCTGATCCTGCTGTTGCTGGGCAAAGTAGTGGAGAATTTCAACGCGCTCTACATCTGCTGGCTAGTGTTCTTTGCCCTGGGCACCATCGCCAACTTCAACAGCAAACCAGGAGACCACGACCATCACCACCATCACTAAAGCAGGTTTTACTGCTTCAGGAATCGGAGCAGCTCCTCCTGGAAACGCGCTGTTGCCTCCAGATGCGGAATGTGGCCCACGTTCTGAAGCTCAACCAGCTTTGCCCCAGGAATTGCTTTGGCTGTGCGCCGGCCCAGCTGCGGGTATTGCCCGTGTTGCTGCAACTTCTGCTTATCCTCAATAAAGCCTTTTCCCACTATGGTACGGTCCTCCTGCCCTATGATCAGCAGCGTAGGCACCTTCAGATGCTCAAACTCGTACACCACCGGCTGCTGGTAAATCATACTGTAGGTTAAAGCTGACACTTTGGCCACCTTGGGGTAGTCTGCGTGGTTTATCTGAGCGGCAGGTACCTGCACCCACTCGTCGTAGCTGGGCTTCCAGGAGGTGTAGTAGGTTTGATGATATTTCCGGATAGCCTCTTCCGACTGCTTCTGCTCTGACTCATAGAGCTCCTGCAGGTTCTTGAAAGGCACAAACACGCGGTAGTCCTCCAGCCCGATCGGGTTCTCCAGCACCAACTTTGTCGTCATTTCAGGATACATCAGCGCAAAGCGCGTAGCCAGCATGCCGCCCATCGAGTGTCCTACCACGGCAACCTTCTCCACGCCTAGTTGCCCTAGCAAGTGCTGTGTGTTCTGGGCCAGCTGATGGAAAGTATAATTTACCTCCGGCTTGTCTGATTTCCCAAACCCCAATTGGTCTGGCGCAATCACGCGGAACCCATCATCAGCCAGTCGCCTGATGGTTTCCCGCCAGTAGGCGCCCATAAAGTTTTTGCCATGCAACAGCAGCACGACCGGCGGGTTCTGCACCTGCTTTGCAGGGGCCACATCCATGTAGGCCATTTTATAGGTCTGCCCCTCTACCGCTACATCATAGTATTTTACCTCGAAAGGATACTTGTATCCATCCAGGGTGGCGTTGAGGGAGCTTGGCACCTGTTGCTGCGCCTGTGTATAGCCAAGCGACAGCAGCAAACAGATCGCAGTTAGTAGACTGATTTTCTTCATAATAGTTGTTTTTGCATCGGTATACATTACAATCTCAGAGGCGGTTTGTTCTGAAACGCAAATCACCTGCTACCTCTCACTACCAGGAGCAAAATAAAGCACTGATATTATTGCAATTTTATGTATTAATTTATCTATGTTTATACCCGTTTTTAATCAATTCAAACCCTATTAATCTTTTAACAAACTTTTAGCCATGAGAAAAATTTACTTTTTAGCACTCCTGTGCCTTAGCCTTGCCCTTAACAGCTGTGGCCCCCAGATTTACAAGGCCGCCAGCTTTGATCAGGTAAGGCAAAACCACAAAGTAGTAGCCATCATGCCATTTGAGGTAACCATTGAGTCCAGAAGACTACCCAAGGGCGTTACGGCCGAGATGATGCTAGAGCAGCAGCGCGACTATGGGTACGGCATGCAAGGCGACGTGTACGGGTATTTCCTGCGCCAGATGAGCAAGGACAAGTATACGGTGACCTTTCAGGATGTGAACAAGACCAACACTCTGCTCAACGACGCTGGCCTGACGTACGAGGACCTGCGTTCCACGTCTAAAGAAAAACTTTGCCAGATCCTCGGTGTGGACGCCGTTGTTTCGGGTAACGCGGTTATGTCTAAGCCGATGTCGGACGGGGCGGCCGTGGCGGTTGGCCTGCTGGTGGGCGCCTGGGGACCAACGAACACAGTAAACACATCCATCACGATACACGAGGCACAGGCCGGCGATCTGATGTGGAAGTATGACTATGCAGCTTCGGGCAGTGTCTTCAGCAGCCGCCAGTCGCTTTCCAACGCCCTGATGAAGAATTCTTCGAAGAAGTTCCCTTACAAGAAGTCGTAAGAGGGCAACTAGCAACAGCTAAAAACAAGCCCCGCTGCCTTACCGGCAGCGGGGCTTGTTTTTAGCTTCGCCTTTAGGCAAAAGAAAGCCCACCGCAATTGCGGTGGGCCTTGTGTAAATCACCAAACACTAAACTTTATCTTTTAGAAAGTATAACCTACGGATGCCTTTATCACGCGGTTAAACGTATCGAAGTTGTTTCTGCTGTCGATGGAGTTAACCCCATAGTCATAGCCGGCGCTGATGTTCAGGCCATTGGCGAAACGGTAGCCCAGGCCGCCGGTTACGGCCACGTCCAACTCTCTGAAACCGCTCTTCATGTCCCACTCCTGGTTCAGGGCCTTAAAGCCTAAAGCTCCAGCCTCTGCGGCCACCTTGTTAGACAAGAGGTAAGATACCTGTGGGCCTGCAAAAATATAGAAGCCTTCCCCTACGTATACCTTCGCCAGCACAGGCAGGTCCAGGTATTCGGCTTTGTTGGTAAGGGTCACGTTGGCGTTCAGGAAATCAAACTGCTCCAGCGGAACTTTGCCTTTCAGTACCATCCCTTTCTGAGAGTACTGCAGGCCCGGCTCAATCTCGAAGCCCGGTGCCACCGGTATGCTCAGGTAAGTGCCCACATGAAAGCCCGTGCGCATCTCGCGGCTGGCGTACCCCCCGGACATGTCTACCAGGTCTTGCACGCTCTGCATGGTTTCGCCGTCCCAGTCGGCCAGGTTTACACCAGCTCTGATACCCAGGCGCAGCTGGTTGGAGTTGCTGTCGTAGTTAGGTTGCTTGTTATATCGAACAGGCCGCTGCTGGGCCTCAGCGCTTGATGCAGCCAGCCCTATAGCTACAGCTATAAGTAGAAAAATCCTCTTCATGGTCGTAGTAATTAAGTTTCTTCAATCTTTTCCGGTAAGCTGGCCTGCTCATTGGGGCTGAATGAAATAACCGTGCCAAAAAAGGAACTTTTCTATCCAACTCCGCATCACCAAAAACACAACACACTGATCGTCAACAAAATAAAATTTTACTACTACCGGAACTCCGCACTCACGGGGTAAAGCATGGGCAGTTAAAACCGGCTGTAGCAGCGGCAAAAAGCCGGCAAATGCGTAGCTTTGTGCCCTCAACAGTAGCCAAGAAGAGAGATGAAAGACAGAACACAGGTGCGCCTGAAGCAGCTGGCCGTGCACAGGGTGGGAAACAAAGCAAAGGAAGAAGGCGTGATTGCCTCCAGGGAGCCGGTGGACCTGCGAGATGAGCAGCTGTACGACCTGCTGGTGAATTATTTCATATCGCCATTTAAGCAGGAGGAGTTTTTCCGTTTCACCCATACCTCTGACCTGGCGCTGAACGAGATGTTCGCTTACTCGGCGCTGATCTTCACCGAACCGCAGAACTTCCAGGAATATTCTGTACATATTCTGAACCACCTGTACGCGCAGTCGGACCACCCGAAGGTGAAGAGCGGTGAGCTGTACGTAGCGCATTTTGAAGGCTGCGTGATGGAAGACGAGGTGGTCCAGGCCATCGGTATCTTCAAGTCAGAGAACAAGGACACCTTTCTGACCTTCCAGGATGAGGAGGACGACCTGAACGTGAACTACCATTTTGGGGTGAACCTGAAGGGTGTGGACAAGGGCTGCATGATCTATAACACGCAGGCCGAGGACGGTTTCCGGGTAAAGCTGGTGGACGCCAACAGCCACGACGCCGTTTTCTGGAAAGAGAATTTCCTGAATGTGACCGAGCTACAGGACACTAACTATAACACCAAAACCGTTCTGAACCTGTGCAAGGATTTTTCGGAGGAAGTGTACGCCCGCACCGAGAGCAAAAAAGCGCAGGTAGATTTCATCAGCCGCTCGGTGGATTATTTCTCCAAGAGCGAGACATTTGACCTGGAGGAGTTCACGAGCAGCGTGATTGACGAGCCCGAGACGAAGGAGCGTTTTATGCAGTACAGCCAGAACTTTGCCGAGGAGCGCGATATTGAGGGCTTTCATGACTTTGCCATCAACAAGAACACGGTGCGCAACATGAAGCGCAAGTTCCGCAACTTCATTAAGCTGGATACGCAGATAGAGATCAAGTTTAGTGGCTACAACCCGGAGCAGAGCGAGCAGTATGTGGAGCGTGGGTTTGACCAGGAACGGGGCATGCACTTTTACAAAGTATATTTTTACAACGAGAGTTAACTGAAACTATCGCCTCCCTCAGGCTGTTTTATACTTTCTGTAAGAACCGGAACGATAATTGCCGTACCACATCAGCAGAAATACGACACTAAAGATATGAAGAAGATAGCCCTTGCTTTTGCGTTGGCCCTTGCCGCACCCGCTGCCTTTGCACAGGCCCAGCCGCCGCAGGCCAAAACCGCACAGGCCGAACAAAGCCTGGAGCAGCGCGCCGAGGCCATTACTGCCGGCTTTAGCAAAAACCTGCGCCTCTCGCCGCAGCAATCCCAGAAAGTATACGCCATTAACCTCACCAGCCTAAAGCAGGCCGAGGAGGCCAAGAAGAAGTATAAAAATAATCCGCGGAAGCTGGTAAACCAGATGGATATGATTAGCCAGACGCGCCTCTCGCAACTAAAGGATGTGCTGACGCCGCACCAGTTCCAACAGTACCAGCAGCGCCGCGAGCAGAAGATGGGCGTGCCGAACGAGATGCAAAGCAACCCCACCACCAGACAGCAAAACTCGGCGTACCAGGATAGCTACTAACATTAAAAGCATGGCCTCTTAGCCATGCTTTTTCGTTTCTACTTACAGGCAAGGAACTTCTCCCTTAAATTTCCGGGCGGCGTCTGCCAAGGGCAGATGCACCTCCTCATACTGTATGGGCTGCATCAGAGGCTAGCGTTATCTCCTGCTCCTGCTGGGTTTGCTCCGGCTGCGCCTGGCTCTTGCGCTGGTGCTCCGTCACCACTGCCCCAGGCGGCTTGTAAAGTATAAGAAACTTTTCCCTCCAGCTGCGGGCGTGCTTCATGTCCTCCCAGATGTCCATCCACTCATGGAAAACAAGGTAAATGGGGTTGAAAGAGGTTACGGGTTTGGTAAGGCCATACTTTACCTGCTCCCGTTCAGGCTCGAACGTGCCAAACAGCCGGTCCCAGATAATGAAAGTAGAGCCGTAGTTTTTATCGATGTAACCGGGGTTGGACCCGTGGTGCACCCGGTGGTGCGATGGCGTGACGAAGATATACTCGATGGGCCGCGGCAGTTTACCGACCAGCTCCGTATGCACCCAGAACTGATACAGCACCGCCACCTGGTGACAGATAAAGAACGTGAAAGGGTCTATGCCCAGCATCGGCACAGGGATAAAGAAGATAAACTTGATGTGCTGCGTCCAGCCGGTGCGGAACGACACCGAGAAGTTCATGCGCTCCGAGGAGTGGTGCGTGACGTGGGTGGCCCACCAGAAGCGCTGCTCGTGTGCAATGCGGTGCGCCCAGTACCGGCAAAAGTCTATAGCCACAAAGCAGATGATGAAAGCGACCCAACCACGCGGAATAGCCCAGGGCACGTTGTTGTAGATGACCAGCGCCAGCCCGAACAGCCACAGCTTCAGCAGCCCTCCAAGTATGGCGTTCACGGCACCTATGGTTAAAGCCGACACAAACTCAGTTTTATGGTACGTGTTGCGGTTTTTGTAAATGCCATACAGCCACTCCCCCACCACCGACAGTACGATAATAGGTGCCGCGTAATGCATAATGGTCAGGTCGTCCAGCTGCTTAAGCTCCTCAAAATTGTATAGCTCTTTCTCCATCCAATATGATAAAAACATGTTAGCCTTTAAGAACGGCCAAAACCCGGAAAGAGTTAAGCTTATGGGAGCCCTTAGGTTCACATTTAACTGGTCGCCCTTGTTCCAGAAGCTTGCTGAGAGAATGGCAAAGTATAAAGCAGAGGTGCTATTTACCGCAGACTTCGTAAATTGAGGCAAAAAACCAGAGTATGCGCATCCGAAAGAAAGTTAAAGCCACGCTGCCTGCACAGGGCTCCCGCTTTGCCGCCCTTGATCTGTTTGTAAAGGCCGCCGAAAAAGAAAACTGGACGGAGCAGGAAATCCAATTTGTGATAGATGAGGTGGTACAGGCTAAAGATGATAAAGAAGGCTTTGAGATTTTAAGGGATTATATATTGTAGGGAAGCGGCAGGGCTTTTAATGTATGTCCTGTCACAGCCATACCTCTCCGTACCTGAAATTGGTTGCTCATACTAGCTGCGGCTGATTTTCCGCTGCCTCCCTTCGCTGGCGCGAGTTTGCAACTCGTGTCTTTTTATACTTTCATAGTTACTTTCTCGCTGTTCCGGACATTCTTGTCCAGAACCAGTTCTGCTGCGGATCTCCAGATACGTGTAAACCGAATTTTATACTTGCTTGGGCTCTATATACTTCTAAAGCCGCTGCTTTCTTTAGCTTGGTCTAAGCTATTTATGCTAGCTGCTGTTCATCCACGGCCTTACAACTTGCTCTTCCCATAGCTGGCTTTGGTGCTCTCCAGCCCGAGCGGGCTCGTCTTGGGGGTAGGGGCCCTCGATAAAGGCATCGCACTGTCTACATTTCCTTTGCTGTCGCAATGCCCTTTCGGGCACCGGAAATCTAGAAGGCGCTCTTTTTCGAGGGCCCCTACCCCCACCCAAGGACTGGGAACATGTTCGATAGCTCCAGCATACGGAGCTTGAACAGAGCTCCCTCTCCTGTTTTTAGGAGAGGGTTGGGGTGAGGTGAACTCCCCTCCTTGGACAAGGAGGGGCAGAGTGGTTAGCACATCCACTTCTCTCCCACCCAAGCAGAAGAGGGGCAGCTACTTTACCAGTAGCTGCCCCTCTTTTATACTTTTGTGCACTCGCCACTAAGCCTGCTCTTCCACAGGCTGTAGCTGTAGTTCCTGCTGGTGCTGCTGTAGCACCTCAATGATAAAGCTGATGTGCTCCTTCAGGTCCACCCCGAACTTCTCGGCTCCCAGCTTTACCTCTTCCCTATCCACGGAGGCGGCAAAGCTTTTCTGGCCCAGCTTCTTCATCACAGACTTTGCCTCCAGCCCCTGCAGGCGGGTTGGCCGCACCTGGGCGCAGGCCACAATAAAACCTGTTACC
The DNA here is from genome assembly GCF_029360645.1 of Pontibacter litorisediminis. Classification (GTDB taxonomy): domain Bacteria; phylum Bacteroidota; class Bacteroidia; order Cytophagales; family Hymenobacteraceae; genus Pontibacter; species Pontibacter litorisediminis. The sequence continues at coordinate 497,854 of NZ_JARDUA010000002.1, forward strand.
TCGTCGCAGGCAAGCAGGGCTTTGTCCAGCAGAGAGTTGTACGGTACGCCCCATTTCGTGTAGTGTGCCGAGATGGCATGGGCAATATCCTCCTCGCCCCGTTCACGCAGCTGGCTCACGATCACGTTCGGGTGCTGCTCTGGGTAAGCTTCATAATCGGCATCATGCAGTAGGCCCGTGATGCCCCACTGCTCCTCGTTTTCCCCCAGTTTGGCGGCGTAGGCACGCATTACCAGCTCTACTGTACGGGCGTGGCGCAGCAGGCTATCGCTTTTTGTCATACTCTCCAGTATGGCCCTGGCTTCCGGATATGTTATCATCGTTATAGTTTCTTTATTTCCTATCAACCTAAGGTAACGATAATCCTGCAGGAGCCAAAGTCACAATTTGAAAAGCTAGTCCAGCTTAGCGATATGCACGTTCTCCCACTTGCCGTAAATGGGGTCCCTCTTTCCTACTAGTATATCGATCTGCTGGTGCATGCGCTTGTTCATGATATCGCGCACAATATAAAGGCCGTCTAGTTCTTCTGAAATTCCGGTTACCCACAGTGAATCACCGAACTCTACATCACCGCCCCACCTGCTGTGCAGGTCGCGAGACACGGCAATCCATCGGTGTTGTTTTGGGTCTTTTCTGTTGATACGGGAGCCGTCGGCGGTAATGTAGGGAGAGGAATCAGTTTGGCCGGGCTCAGGATGGTATATAGATGCGGTAACGGTAAGCGTTGGGGTCGGTTCGGGTAGCACCCTTAGTTCGTCGGCCCTGGATTCATCTTCCATGGGGGGCCATTCCAGGTGTTTTGCTTCGACATTCGGAGCGGGGGAGTCAGCTTCAAAGAAGGACAATTCTTCTGCCAGTGCTATCACTACATAGAACACGGCTGCGAGTACTTTAATCCTAAACATAAGCAGTCCATTTCGTGAAACATCGATTTTCTAACAATAACCCGCTTAAACGACACTTTTTCAGAAGGGTTTTGCAATGCTGCACGAAAAGCAAATAATCGCTGATTTAGCTAAAGATTTAAAGCATAAGAATTTTATAATTTTAAATAAAATATATTATAACATAAATTAATATTTATCTGCCGGTATGGAGCTATCCTTTGATGATGACAAGACAGTAACTTAGTATTGACAAGCAGCTTAAGCTCCGTGGCATAAGCCTAAGAACACGCTTGCCGCTCAGGCACTTTTATCTTTATGGAAATACTTCTGGTAAACCAGGTAACCAATGAAGATGGCCACGCTGACGGCTGAAACCCAGATCAGGCCGTTCTTCAGGCGGTCGTTGTTCTCGCCGAGCCAGGCGAGCAGAATAGTGAGCGGCACGATACCGGCCAGGGTAGCACTGATAAACTTAAAGTAGCCCATGCCCGCGAGCCCTGCGACAAAGCTGACTGCATCATTGGAAAGGAACGGCGACACGCGCGCAATGATAATCGCCCAGATGCCGTAGCGATCCATCCAGCCGGCCACCTTCCGCTCCGACTTCTGCCCGATCAGTTTACTCACGCCCGCCTCGCCAACGCCGCGGCCAATCCAAAAGCCCACGGTAGAGGCCACCACCACGGCGCTAACGGCAATAACCGATCCCCAAACCGGCCCATAAGCGATAATGGCCACCAGCATCAGCGCCACCACGTTTATCACCAGCAAGAACATCTGGGCGACCATGGCCAGAATCACAAAGAAAGGTCCCCAGAACCCAAACTGGCTCACCCAGTCCGATATGCGCTGCTTGTTGCCGCTGGTTAATATCTCCCAGCCCTCTTTTACCCCTTGCTGGAAACCCGGCAGCACTAAATAGGCTCCCACCAGCAGGGCAATAATGATAGCTGTGATAATAAGGGGCCACCTGCTTTGCTTAACCTCCTCCTCCTGTTGCGCCGGCTGTTCATGGTTTTCCTTCTGCTGCTCCCAGAAAGCGCCTGTGTGATGGTGCTTGCTATGCTTTTGCTTTTCGCTCATACTTGTGTTCTGTGCTTCGTCCTAGGTTTAGACGAAACAGGAGCTGCTTGGGTTGATACTTTTGCCGATATGTTGGCCGCATCGAAAGTATAGGTATAGATTTGTTTGCCGTTGTTCGGCACAACGCTGTAGCTAATAAACATGTGCTGGTAATGCCGCCCAACGGTGCTGCTCACGTGCCGCTGCACCACATCCGGCTCTAGAGGCTTATTCGTAGCCTGCGTTGGTTCCCCCTCGCCAAAGGCGATGGCAGCCACCAGCCCACTGAGCAACCCTGCCACATGCCCCTCCCACGACACCCGCTCCTCTCCCGGAAACAAACCGTAGAAGAGGCCGCTGTACAGAAACAGCACCGCCAGCGACACGGCCATGGAGCCGCGGTTTTGCCGCAGGAACCCGTTAAAAAGGAGAAACCCCGCCAGCCCATACACCACGCCACTCGCCCCAATGTGGTACGCCTGCCGCCCGATCAGCCAGGTCAGCAGCCCGCTCAGCAGGTATACCAGCACAACTACCTTGAGGGCCACCCGGCGGTGCATGTAAAGTATAAGGCCGGAGAGCAGCACCAGCGGAAAGGTGTTGGAGAGCAGGTGCAAAAGCCCGCTGTGGATGAGCGGCCCGAAGAACACGCCGATCAGCCCCAGGAAACTGCGGGGCATGATTCCCATAAACGCCAGGTCGGCCCCTGTCAGGTAACTGAGCAGGCTTACCAGCCACATCAGGGCCACAAACAGCAAGCCCGGCAGAAAGCTGTAGCCAAAATGCGGCGCTTCCGGAGTAAGGTTCTGTGTGTATTCTCGGGGAATAAAAAAGGCCATAGATTAGCTTGTGTTTGATTAAAGATAAGCCAAAATGAACAAAAACCGCTTCCGTATCCTTTACCTAATCAGTAATTTTTAACGTACTGAATGGCTGGCAGGTCCGTAAAAGGTATAAACACTGCATTGCTACAGCCCCGGAGGCACCGGCCGGAGGCAAGAAAGTACAAACTGGTGCGTTATTAAAGCAACATGCACAGGACTCAACATAAGGCGAGCCGCCTCGCTGTCTTAAGGCTATGGATGCTGCCCCTGCTGGCAGTGCTCCTGTACGCCTGCGAGGGCTCGGATGCGCAGAACCGAAGCTACTCAGAGGAGCAGCGGCAGTTTTTCCCGGTAGAGCGTGCCTCAGACTATCACAGGCCTTCTACCCTTATCACGGCCCTGGAAGACAGTTCTTCCTACTGGGTAGACTCCGTGTTTAACACGCTTACACCTGAGGAGCGCATCGCGCAGCTTATTATCATAGAGGCCTTCTCCAATAAAGGCCCGAAGTATAATGCTGATGTGATGCGTCTGATAAAAGAGTATAAAGTAGGTGGGATCATCTTCTTCCAGGGAGGCCCGGTGCGGCAGGCAAACCTCACCAACAAGTACCAGGCCGCCTCTAAGGTGCCGCTGTGGATCTCCATGGATGCTGAAACAGGCGTGGGCATGCGCCTGGACTCCACGGTGGAGTACCCTTCGCAACAGATGCTGGGTGCCCTCACCGATAACGACCTTATTTACCGCATGGGCGTGGAGGTGGCACAGGAGTTTAAGCGGCTGGGCATGCACATTAACTTTGCCCCGGTGGCCGACGTGAACAACAACCCAAAAAACCCGGTAATCAGTTACCGCTCCTTTGGCGAAGACAAGTATGACGTGGCCGCCAAAAGCATTGCTTACATGCAGGGCATGCAGGACGGCGGCATCATGGCCGTGGCCAAGCATTTCCCCGGCCACGGCGATACCGATGTGGACTCGCACTACGACCTGCCGGTGATAAACTATGGCCGCGGGCGTCTCGACTCGCTGGAGCTTTACCCTTTCCGGGAGCTGGTCAAAAGCGGGCTGGGCGGTATGATGGTGGCCCACATGCACATCCCGCAGCTCGACCCTACCACCAACATACCCTCTACCCTTTCGAAGCCCATCGTCACCGGCCTTTTAAAGCAGCAGCTTAACTACAAAGGCCTGATCTTTACAGACGCCATGGTGATGAAGGGAGTGACCAAGTACTTTGATCCGGGCGAGGCCGAAGCGCGGGCCCTGATGGCCGGCAATGATGTGCTGGAGCGCCTGAACAGCGTGCCCAAGGCCATAAAGGCTGTGCAGGAGGCCATCGAGAACGGGGACCTGACACAGGAGGAGATCGACAGGCGCTGCAAGCGTATACTGGCGGCCAAGCAGTGGCTGGGGCTGGATAAGTATAAGCCAGTGGCATTGGACAACTTGTACGAGGACCTGAACCCGCCCATTGCCGACCTCATCAACAAGAATATCGCCGAGAACGCCATTACCTTGCTGAATAACAGGAAAAAGATGCTGCCGCTACACCAGGCACCCCGTATGTCGATTGCCACACTCTCGGTAGGGGCCGACCGGGTCACAGCATTTCAGCGGCAGGTAAAGCAGCTCACTCCCGAGACTGACGACTTTTTTATCTCGCGCAAGGCGGATGCCCGTGAAACAAAGAAGCTGTGGAAAAAACTAAAAAAGTATGACGTCGTGCTGGTGGCGCTCTATGGCCCTTCCATTCGCCCGACCAATAACCTAGCCTATTCTAAAGACGCCACCAGGTTAGTGCAGCAGCTGGCTAAGTCTAACAAGGCTGTTATCACGCTATTCAACAATGCCTATACGCTCAACCAGTTCCCGGACATTGAGGACAGCCGGGCACTGCTGGTGGCTTACCAGGGGTACTTCCACGCGCAGGCAGCAGCGGCCGGGGTTATCTTCGGCAAGGTGCCGGCCCAGGGCAAACTGCCCGTTACCGTGAACAGGCACTATGCGTTTGGCGACGGCATTTACCTAAATAAGCCATTTATCGCAGGTCCTGTTACGCCTTAAGTATCCTGAACCAGCAAGTTTCGTACTATAGCATCAAACGAAAACAAAGGAAACATGCTGATGAAAAAGGCCGCCTATACCCTGAGACTATCTTTTATACTTTGCTTAGCTGCCCTGCTCTGGAGCTGCGATGGCCGCCGTGAGGTTGAAGGCGAGGAAGGTGTGGTAACCACAGATGACCGTGACACCGCCACCGTGGTACGCTCAGGAGAATCGGCGGAGAAGGAGTTGGAGGAGTTTAGGGGCTGGCTGAACAAGCAGGCTGAGAAAGGCGACACAGCCATACGGCGCGAGTGGCCACAGGTAAAAGAGGAGCTCCGCCGCCGCAATGCCGAGCTGGAGACCAAGTTCGACAGCCTCTCAGACAAGTCGAAGGCAGAATACAAGGACCTGCAGAAACGCTACCGCAGCTGGGAAGAGCGCCAGGAACGGCGTATGCAGCAGCCGCTGGAGGCTACTAAGGTAACGGAGTGGCGGGAGCAACTGCTCCGCGAGTACAGCGACCTGAGCCAGCTGCAGCCATCGCAGATGCGGGAGGCTTACCTTACTTTTATGGGTACCGTACGCACCAAACGCAGCAACTGGACGCAAAACGACTGGGACTACGTGGACCACGTGTACAGCCAGCTAAACGACCGCCGCCGCCAGCTCGAAGGCCAGATCAGTACATCGGACAGGCTCAAGATCCGCACGCTACAGGCAGAGTACCTCACGCTGGAGGGAGCTGCTGACACGAAGGATATGTTTAGGAGCGTGGAAGAGTAGAAAGCAAAACCCTGTGCCGCCACAGGCCAGAGCGTAGCCGGAGCTTGTGAAAACTGGATATCACAAGCTCCGGCTTATACCTGTTATTGGCGGTTTGTTTCTTATTTTTTGCGCCTGTAATGTACCTGTACTAAACCTGTATCAAATGCTTTTGCATGTATCAATTCAAGTGTTTGCTCCGGCCGGCCGTCCTTAAACAGCTTTGTTCCATCACCTACCAACACAGGAATGACTGAAATAGTGAACTCATCAATCAGGTCATTTTTTAGAAGTTCGTTTATTACTTCTGCCCCACCATCACAATAGATACCTTTTCCGTCTTGGCACTTTAGTTGTTGCACTAAGTCAGTCAGGTTTCCGGTGTAGAACTTTGTTCTACCAACACTTGGCCTTTCTGTTCTTGTTATTACATACACGTCCCGATCCCCGTTATCGTAATGAGAGGCCCCTATTTCCCTTTGGACCCAATCGTAGGTTTTTCTGCCAACAATAATGGTGTCAACGGTTGAGGTAAATTGCGCATAGCCATAATCCTCGCCTTCCTTATCTACCAATTTTAAGAAACTGAGATCATCATGTGGCTTTGCAACATAACCGTCCAGACTGGTTGCAATAAAAAGTGATAGTTTCCGCATTTGTCCTTTATTATATTTCTTGCGATATCAAAATAGAGCACTGCCTACTACTTTGTGATAAAACGACTATTCAGAATTTTGTCTTGTTCAACGTACTTGGCTAAACGATGTGCAAGGCCGTCGGCCGAAGGCTAACGTTTAGGTGTTGTTGTGTGGCGTTTTTCTTCTTATACAACCTATTTATATTTTCACAATTCCTTGAACAAAGACATTATAGGCAGAATTACTGAACTCACTTACACCGCAGTAGGTGAAATAGGATGCTGAACACTTAGAGCATAATACTTTGTCAAATACTGGTAGCCCCCCGTCATGAGATTTTTGAGTTATTCCAATAGAATAGTGTTGCTTTAACTCTGATTGCTCGTCTTCACTAATTCTGTCTGTTTTGCCTTTCCAAGAGTATTCGATTTGCTTTAGTAAGTCAATTTGTATAGAACTCCCACAGCTTAGGCATTTAAAAGTAAAGAAGTCATAATTTCCAGCCCGTCCAGTAGAGTAATTTGGACGGCTGGAGTAGCTGGGACCTACTATTTCTTCTTTTAAATTAATACTTTCAAATGCCACACAACTAGTGTATACCTGTAGTTTATTCCGTTTAGCCGACCTATGGTAGTCGGCTAAACGGAATGAGTTGATGGGCGTGCTATACTTGGCTTAACTGAAAAACCAGTTAGAGGCAATCAGAGCTGCACACTACTTCTGCCTGTTTAGCCTTGCCCATTGCTGTGCGATGATGGTTTTGGCGTCTGGGGTCTCCAGGGCATCCAGCTCTTCAGCTGTTAGGTGCAGGATCTCGATAAACTCATGCTCATGCTCGTTGCCGCCGCCTTTGCCGTTCTGCTGCGTTACCTCGGCATAGTAGAGCATCACCCGCTCGGTGGTGCCGCCCGGCGAGGAGTAAAACGTGTGCAGGTGCTGTAGGCTGTCCACATGGTAGCCGGTCTCTTCCTCAATCTCGCGCCTTATACTTTTCTCTGGCTGCTCGCCTTGGTCTACCATGCCGGCCACAACCTCCACCAGCTCCGACTCAGAGCCCACCCGGAACTGTTTGGTCAGAATATACTGCTGCTTCTCAGTGTCAAACACCAGCGCCGCCACGGCATCGCCACGGTCGAACTGCTCCCGGGTAAAGGTTTGCCCCTCCTGCTCCACCGTTAGTCTATAGATCTTAAAATAGCCATCATAGGCCTTCTCTCTGTTCTTGATTTTCATAAGGGTGATTGTGTGCCTTTTTAAATATAGTAAATCTGAAGTAGATTTATACTTTGTGAAAGCATAAGCCTACATTTCATTGTTTTTAGCAGCGGCTCTCTGCGTGCGCTCCGTCAGCCACGACTCAGACAGTTGTGTCTCGCTTTCATAGCCTCTGGCCCTGTTCTTCCCGATGCCCCCTTCGCCGGGCAGTACGGCATTTACCAAAGCCAGGATATCTGTAGTTAAGCCCGGAGAGAGCCTGTGCAGCACCTCGCCCATGGCAGCAAAGAAAGTGGTAGTGACAGCGGCGTCGCCATGGCGCAGCGCGTTCAGCATTTTCCTGGCCGACTCTTCGGCTGGAATAGAGGTAAGCGGGCTGGAGTCCATGATCTTGAACAGCGTGTACTCCTCCTTGTGATGCCCCTTAATGACGGCATGGCGCGGGCTTCCCGTCTGCATTAGGCCTGGTGTGGCCGTTGTCACCAGAATGTTATACTTCTTCAGTTCGGCACGCAAGCCTTCGGATAAGCCCACCAGAGCGAACTTGCTGGCGCTGTAAGGCACCAGGTGCGGCACACTTATTATCCCCCCGATCGAGGCAACATTAAGGATGCGGCCGCCGCCACGGGCTTTCATACTTGGGAGTACGGCAAGCGTCGTATACACCGGACCCCAATAATGGATGTTGATCGCCTCCTCAAATTCTCGCACCGTCATCTCGGCCACAGGCCCTGCGCTAATGACCCCCGCGTTGTTAATCAGCACATCGATCGGGCTGAACTCATTCTGCACGTTTGTGATCATGTCGCTTACCTGCTGCTGGTCGGTTACGTCGCACTTCTGCACCAGCACCTCGGCACCGTTTCCGGCCAGTTCCATACGGGCATTCTCCAACTCCGTTTCGTCGCGGGCACATAGCACCAGTCTTGCCCCCTCTTTTGCCAGTTGCCGCGCCATCACCAATCCCAGCCCGCGGCTACCGCCTGTGATCAGCACGGTTTTGCCGTTAAAATCATAGGCAGTAAGCATCCGGGTTACGGCACGCCCCACGGCCAGGGCGCTTACTCCGGCGGCAAGCCAGAAGAGGGTATTCTTGTTTTTTGTTTCCATAGCGGTAGAAGTATAAAAATAAAGGCAGGCGCCGAAATGCACCTGCCTTTACCTCTACGGTGGCAGAAATAGCGGGGTTAAGTATAAGCCGGCTACGGCTTCTTGGAGAATATCTTGTTTTTGAGAACAGGGGTATACTGCAGCTTAACGGCCAGCACTCCATACTCGTCGCGGCGGGAGCCATTGGTGAGCACGGCAGGAATGTTATCGAGCAAATCGGTGCTGGTGATGCGGTACACGGCCTCCCCGGCAATACTGAACTCATCGTTGATGAAAAAACGGATACCACCGCCCACAGGCACCACTGCGGCAAATGCCGGATAATCCTGCTGCGGATCGTAAGTGGTCTGGGAGTCGTCGAGGCTACGATCGGCCGGGAAAGAGGTAGCGTTATAGTATAAACCTCCTATACCGATGCGGAAGTAGGGCACCATAAAGCGTTTCCGCTTGGAGCGGTAGTTGCCGGAGCCTGCATAGGTATCCAGCAGGTTTATCACCGCAGAGGCAGACAACTCGATCACCTCCGACTCAAAGGCAATGTTCAGCGGCGCCTCCTGGTTCTTTTCCACGGCCCCCAGCTTGGCGTAATCCAGGGTGCCGCTCACACCGATGTATGGCGAGAACTTGTACAAGCCGCCCACACTCACGTTCGGCCCGAAATCAATGCAGCTCGGGGTGCCGCAGATATCGCTCCTAACGGCTGCAACACCGCCGCCTACCAGTATCACCCAGCCACGCTCCAGCATGTTTGTTGTTTTGCTGCTGCGCTTATACCGGTACTGCTGCTGTTGTGCCAGCACATCCCAGGGGTAGAGTAAGAGAAGAGAAAAGAGTATGAATAAATAGTATGGCTTCCTGCTCATCTTATCAGACAGGTTTAACATCATTTACCTCAGGCGGCAAGGCTGGCAACAGTTTCTGCCGCTCAGCCTCACATGCAGCCTGTAGCTTTCTCTTCTCTACGGTTTCCGGTTAAGAAAGATAGCAGTTTCAGGATAAATATATGCGAATATCAGAATAGTTAAAGTATAGTATATACAATGACTATCCTGATCTGGTAGCGGAGGCCCAAACCTTTACTGCTGCCCCTGCTCCTTCTGTGCTGGAAGGCGCTCCAGGTGCGTGTCCATTAGCTCCAGAAAATCGATGACCAGAGCCGCTGCATCGGGGTAGAAAGTATGATTGATGTTCTTGTAATCGTCGGTGGGCTTGTGGTAGTGCGGGTGATCCTCCACGCCAAAGTATACGTACGGGATGCCGCGCTCATGAAAGCGGTAGTGGTCCGACTGCCTGGTCCAATCGTTCTGTCCTTCTTCCGGGCGATCGTGGCCCAGCAGCAGGCGCGCGTTCTTGCGTGGCTTTACCTTTTGCAGGTACGGCTTTAGCTGTGGGTAGTGGTAGGTACCGCTAGCATACAATTCACCTCTCTGGTTGATGCTCAGCATATCCATATTCACGTTCAGCAGGATGTGCTGCAGCGGCAATGGCGGGTTATCCAGGAAAGCCTTAGCCCCCTGCAGGCCCAGCTCCTCGCCATCCAGGGCCGCAAAAACAAGGGTGTGCTTGGGCGGGTGTTTGGTAAAGTGTGCCGCCGCTGCTAAAAGCGCCCCAACACCAGAGGCATTATCATCGGCACCGTTGTAGATGTCCCCGTCTCGCTGCCCAACATGGTCGTAGTGGGCAGTAACTACTATGGTTTTATCGGACTTGCCCGGAATGTAGCCAACCAAGTTGGTGGCTTTTTCTACCTGCGCCCGTTTGGAGTTTATACTGAAATGCTGCTTATAGCTGCCGTTAAAGGGCTTCAGCCCCAACTGCTCAAAGCGCTTCAGGATATATTCCTGCGCCATATGGCTACCGTCCGTACCGCTTAAGCGGCCCTGCATCGAGTCGGCAGAAAGCACTTTTACATCCCGCAACAGCAGCGCGGCATCCGGTTTACTTTGCTGTGCCAGGGTAACAAAAGGGGTGGCCAGCACAAGCGCAAGAGCGAGTGACTTCTTCATAGGTTGTTAAAATTCGAAGATAGCTCTCGCGGGTGGTATTGGCAAGTATAGCCACGCGGGAGTTTATTTATTGTTGGATTGGGAGGGGAGTTCTGTAACTGCTTTGGCTAAAGTATAAGTTTCATAGCTGCTGGGGTAGCATCAGCAAAAGTATGACCCCACCCCAGCCCTCCCCTAAGAACAGGGAAGGGAGCTCGGTTCAAGCACCGTCAGCCGAGGCTATTGGAATGACACCCAGTCCTTGGGTTGAGCGCCTATGCGAGTTTTTCCGGTGCCGAACGGCAGTGAGGCAGCCCGAGGTACGAGGGAAGGAAAAGCTCCCAGCGCGATGCCCGAAGACGAGCCCTCACGGGCTGGAGAGCAGAAAGCTAGAGATGAAACAACCAAAGTTGTAAAGCTGTGGATGAACGGCAGCTAGCAAGGATAGCTTAGTTCTGATTGCAGGAAGCAGGGGCAATACGAGCTAAAAGCTCGCGCTAGCGGAGGGCTGCTTATAAGGCTGTGGATCAGCAGTGGCTAGTAAGGATAGCTTAGTTCAAGTTGTAGAAAGCAGCAGGAAAGGCACAAGCGGACGCTTGCGCCAGAGCAAGTATAATGTGTAGCTCAAGTATAAGTATGGCTTTTCAAGCCAGTCAAGTCACAGACTCAACATCATTAGTAGGACACAAGTCTGAAGACTTGCGCCAAGATGGCTGGCAGGTATAAAGTATGACTCACCCGGATCAGGAAATCCGCAGCAGCAAAAGTTCAGGACGAGTATGTCCGGACACCAACAGGGGATTAGCTCAGGCTGCGAAAAGCAGGGGGCCATGGAAGGCAGAAGCGGACGCTTGCGCCAGAGAAGCAGAAGAGAGTAAAGCCTCATCAGGTTACAGGAAACAGTGGCCTTAAAGTAAACTGTATCTGTAAAACAAATCGGCTCCTGCTACACTGGATGACCAGCACAGCAGGAGCCGTTGCCTTTTAGAGCAGCTATACCTTACAAAGACCTAACCCACTCAATCCAGTTGCGCTGGCGGTTCGCCTGCTGTTCTTGCTGCAAAAACATTGCTTCAGTACGATCGGCTTCGGGCTCAAAACCTACTTTGGAACTTACCACTTCTCCTCGATTTACCCAGCCAGAATGGCGCATGTAAAAACGGATTGCGCTGGCTTCAACAAACAGTTCCTCAGTTTTCAAATCGTTGTAGTTCATCTTCTTCTTCAGTTGAAAAATTACACATTGGCTAAAAAAATCTAACAGAAGAAGGGCAAGGAACGTGCCACTACGGTAGCATTCCCTTAAAAGTTACAAACGCATCAGAATATTTTTAAGAAAATACCTGTAAAGCAAAAAGCCAGGCGGCGTGCCTGGCTTTTCTCTATTCCTTTATCTTGATGTAGGTGGGCAGTTCAAAAGGCCCCACCGAGGTTTGAATGGTGGGCTTTATCTGCAGCGTGATCTTAGGCCGTTTAGCGCTGTCCTTGTTGAGGAGCGTGGCCAAGCGCAGCAGCTGGTTCAGGTCTGGCTGGCTACTGCCTTCGCCAGTCGCAAACGTCAGCGGCGAGTTGATGGTGATGGTGTTGAGCCCGTTCTTCAGTTCCACCGGCTCGCTCACCAACCCGTTCAAAGTATGCTTGTCATCCACTAAAAGCTGCCACTTCAGCTGCGTCACGGTCATGGTGCGGTCCTCACTGCCCTCCGGCAAGTCTACTTTCAGGCCAATGGTAGAGACAGCGCTTAGCGCATTCTGTGAAAAAGCAGTGTACAGGGTGGCCGCATCATTGAAAGAAAAGTCCTGCGGACGCTTCTTCTTCAGTAAATCGATGCCGTTCAGCTCCATCTGCTCAATGCTTTCCAGGTCGTATTTTGCCTCCTTAAAGGCCTCCACATCGTTTTTGGTCTTGCACGCAAAGCTGAACAGCAACAGCATCAGCACGAGCGTATAGCTTCCTATCTTTCTAATATTCATACATTGGTTATTTCTTCATTACTTTTCCGGAGCCCGATACGCTGGAGTTAACGTGAGGGCTGCCGGCATAGTATACACGGCCGCTTCCGCTTACGTCGGCATCCAGCTGCTCCTCTGCGGCCACCTCTGCCCTGCCGGAGCCGGAGATACTTATCCCTGCCTTCCGGCTGTCCAGGTCATAGGCCCTGTACTTGCCGGAGCCTGATATCGAGACATCCTGCGCATCGGCAACACCTGCTGCACGAATTGTGCCAGACCCACTGATGTGGGCATCCAGCTCCTCCGTTACAAGCCGCAGCAGCACATCACCCGATCCGGACACGCTGCTTTTAAACCGGCGGCTCTTAAATACATCCTGCAGCTCTACCAGCCCGGAACCTCCTACACTAGCCTTCTCGAGCTCCCGCACCGTGATGAATACCTCCACAGTCTCATGGCTTCCCAGGCAGCGATCGAACCCGATTTCCCAGGTGCCATCGTTCTGCACTTCCGTGTCCAGCTCATCCAGGATGTTAGCCTGCCCGCGCACCTCTACCTGCTGCTCGTTGCCCTGCCGGATGTATACCTTGGTGCTACCGCTTACATCAACACCGTTAAAACGCGGGAGTTCCAGCATGCGGCTTTCCACATCGCCTTCCCCTTCCAGGCACAGGCCCCCACAAGAGGTTAAGGCGGCTAACAGGGGCATTAACGCCCACGCAGGCAATTTGAGTTTTTTCATAGTGCTATGGTTTAGAGGATATTTGACTGCAATATATAGAATTCTAAAGTATAAAGGCCACACCGCCTGAAGCGACGTGGCCTTGCCTTTAGTGTTCGTATACTTGCTGCCTTAGGACAGGTGCCCCACCCGCTGCCCCTGCCGGTTCACCAGGATGCCTTCGTCGGTGATGAACACCGTTTTCAGGTACTCGCTCTCGAAATAGTAAGGATAATCCGGGTTACCGGTTTTAGCCAGTTTGCCGATCACTTTAGGGCCGTCTTTGGTCAGGTGCACCAGGTGCAGGCGTGAAGTCAGGTAAAACTGCTCGCGCGGCGCATTACTGAACACGACTTTAGACAGCACCATGCGGCTGTTAAGGGAGGCAGTTTGAGCGGCAGCCCGCTGTGACTGTGCCTGTGGCTGCTCCTGCTGCGCCAGGCGCGGTTGCCTGCGCATGGGCTCTATGGCGCGGTGGTCGGGCTGTGGGCCGCTGGCGCTTGCCAAAAGCTGCTCGTTGGCGCTGCGCCAGCCTTTGCTGATAGCTGCCAGCCGGTAGCTGCGGCCCGGGTGCGAGCGCGAGGTCTCCTCCTCCGACAGCAGGTTGATGGCCGCCTGGGCCTCTGCCAAACTGGCCCCCATCTTGCGCAGCACGAAGCCGGAGAACTCATCCGCCTCCAACTCATCGGCCGGGTTGCTGCCACTGCGGCTCAGGGTGTGGCCGTTCAGGTGGTGGCCAATCTCGTGGGCAAGTATACTTACCCCGCCCCAGTCGGTGTGCACGGCGTTGTTGATGGCATCCAGAAAGCGCTCGTTGTACAGAATATAGCGCTTGCCGTTGTACACCACGGCTGCGGCGTTGTCAATCTCAGCGGCCCGGAGCTCGAAGCGGGGCTTCAGGCCCACCACATTAATGATCTCCTGCACAATGTCGCGGGTATCGGCAGATGTAGCAGCGGAAGCAGCAGGCGCTGGTGCAACAGCAGCCAAAGCCACCTGGCCCAGTACCGGAGCCAGCACCAGCCCCAGTCCAATCGTAAGTTTCTTCAAGTATGGCATTATTTAGAATCTAAGAAATGATGCGGCTATACCTGAAAACGCAGACGCAGCCACGAATAGTATAATAGCAAGTACTTTGCCAAAGTTGCGGCCCACCCTGGTCTGCCTCCACAGTTGCTCAGAAATTGCACTCCTTTGGTTTCCCCAGAAAGTGTTAACTTAGCCTGCAAAAGCCTTTCGCCATGCTCATACTTTTTGTGCTGCTTTACCTGCTCTTCAACATCGGGGTAGGCTTTTGGGCATCCAGACGCGTAAAGAACACCACAGACTTTCTGCTGGCGGGCCGGCAGCTGCCTTTCTACATTTCTACGGCGGTGGTGTTTGCCACCTGGTTCGGCTCCGAAACACTGCTGGGCGCTTCCTCAGAGTTTGCGCAACATGGCCTGCTGGGCGTGATGGAGGACCCGTTTGGCGCGGCGCTTTGCCTCGTGCTGGTGGGCCTGTTCTTTGCCAAGCGCCTCTACCGCATGAACCTGCTCACCATGGTGGATTACTACCGCGAGCGCTACAACCGCCCGACCGAGCAGTTGGCAGGCTTTTTCATGATCATCTCCTATTTCGGCTGGATTGCGGCGCAGATGGTGGCACTGGGCATTGTGATGAACCAGGTATTTGGTGTTTCCACAGCGACGGGTGTTGTGGTGGGTAGCATGATTGTGGTGGGCTATACGTTTATGGGCGGCATGTGGTCCGTCTCCATCACCGATTTCGTGCAGACGGTGATGATCATCGGCGGCCTGATTTATATCTCGTACGAACTGATGCAGCAGGTGCCGCTGCAGGAGGTTACGGCAGCTTTGCCAGATGACTTTTTCCGCTTTGTGCCACAGGAGCGCGACAGCGTGAGCTGGCTTAATTATTTCGCCCTCTGGATCACGATCGGGCTGGGCTCTATTCCGCAGCAGGATGTTTTCCAGCGGGTGATGTCGGCGCGTTCAGAGCGGGTGGCGGTGGCCTCCTCCATCGGGGCCGGCTTTCTATACTTAACAGTGGCCTTCATGCCGCTGATGCTGGCACTCTATGCCAAACTGCTGCACCCGCACCTGATGCAGGAGGATGCTCAGCTGTTGGTGCCAGGCCTGATCCTCAGCTCCTCCTCCCTGCTGGTAAAGGTGCTTTTCTTCGGAGCGCTTATCTCGGCTATCATCAGCACGGCCAGCGGCGGTATACTTGCCCCGGCAGCGGTGCTCAGCGAAAACATGCTGAAGCCCCTCCTCAAGAACGTGACAGACAAACAGCTGCTGCTGCTCTCGCGGGTCAGTGTGCTGCTGGTGGCGGCGGTATCGCTTAGCATGGCTTTGCTGCGCAGCAATATCTATGAACTGGTAAGCGAGTCGTCGGCACTGAGCCTGGTGAGTCTGTTTGTGCCGCTGGTGGCCGGCCTGTTCTGGCGTAAAACCACCTCTGCGGCAGCCATCGCCTCTATGCTGGCTGGTATGGGCGTATGGCTGCTGGCCCTTTACCTTGAGACAGCTGTAAACCCCATGCTGTATGGGTTGGCTGGAAGTATAGCCGGCCTTCTGGCCGGGCAGCTGCTGAGCAGGCAAAAGCAGCCAGAGGTGCTACAGCACCAGTACACTTCTCGCTAACTGCACTGAAAGCTGCCCATAACCTTAAGCATATTACACTAGTAATCAATATATTATAAGCAACCATAAATTATGCCTGCTACCAAAGCAAAGCTTTTTAATGAGCCCGAGCTAGTGATCTACACTGAACCGGAGCATCAGCTGATGGTGGTGCAGGCAAATGGCGTTGTGCCATCGGGCGTTTACCGCCGGGGCATGCGAATCGCCATAGACGAGGCCATCAATAAACAGCTGAAGTATTGGCTCGTGAACAACAAGGCTGGGGGAATTATCTCACCAGCCGACCAGATTTGGGCTAATGAGGTGGTTATGCCGCAGTTGGCGCATAAATCTGCCCTCGTTAAAATGGCACTGATAGAGCCTGCGGATGTACTAAGCCAGTTAATATTGGAGGGTATGATGGACGAGGCAAGGCATATTACCCCATTCGAGATGCAGTTCTTCGACCGGTTGAAGGATGCTTATATGTGGTTTCGGGAAACAGGCATGCCCTCTAAGTAAAAACAAAAAGCGGCTTCCGCTGATACAGAAGCCGCCTTCTTTGGCCGTAAAGCTGCTTTCCCCTAATTGATCGGGAAGGCGATGCCCGCTTGGAGCACAAGCTGTTCCAACGGCGTGTTATACTTCAGCTGGGCGTTGAAATCCAGTGTTTCGGTGAGCGGAAAAACTAGTCCAGCTCCAATGTTGAGGCCAGCTTTGTTGTCTGATGCGTCGCTTGACCCCATCCAGCCATCATCACCATTTACCTCTACCTTGGCAAATCCTACGGTCAAACCGGCTAAACCATAAAAAGACACTTTTTCGGAGCTTGCAAAGTAATACCTGCCATCAATATCCAGAGTGCTTACCTGCCCGGACATTTCTCCACCAAAGAAATCAATCTTCGATTTAAAGAAATAGGTAAAGCTAGGGGCAACACTGATGTTCTCAGTAAAGAAGTACTCGCCGCCAACATGAATACCTAAGCCTCCTTTTGTATCACCATCTTCATCTAGGCCGGCTTCTGTTCCGTAGGCCAATCCAGCTCCCAACTTGAGTTTCCCCTGCTCTTGGGCAAATGTTGTACTCGCTGCTAAAACAACTGCAACTAAAGAAAGTAGGAATGTTTTCATAGACTATAATTTTAAGTTTATAAAATGTTTTATAGTGCAAAAATAGAAGTAGCCATCAAACATACAAACATATGTATACTTATATATTACTTCTGTGCGCATTGTAATGTGTACTCATTTATCTGCGAGTTGACACAGCTTATGAAAACAGAGAGCCCCTGCCATACTTTGGCAGGGGCTCTCTGTTGATGCATTTATACTTTCAGGATTATTTAAATCGTCCTTTTAGCTGCGCCAACTTCGCCTGAAAGTCATTCATCGGCTCTTCTTCGCGTTTGTTGCCGCCTTTGCTGCGGTTACCGCCTCCGCCACCGGCAGGTCTAGCTGCGGCAGGATCGCCTTTCATGCTCAGGGAGATGCGCTTGCGGGCCTCATCCACCTCTAGCACCGTCACTTCTACCTTCTGCCCTACCTTCACCACATCGTGCGGATTGCTCACGAAGCGATCCGACAGGTGGCTTACGTGTACCAGGCCGTCCTGGTGTACGCCAATGTCCACGAAGGCACCGAAGGCGGTGATGTTGGTAACGATACCCGGTAGCTTCATGCCGGCACGCAGGTCTTTTATCTCGTTCACACCCTCTGTGAAGCTGAAAGCCTCATACGTCTCGCGCGGGTCGCGGCCTGGCTTGGCCAACTCGCTGATGATGTCCTGCAGGGTAGGCAGACCTACCGTATCGGTAACGTAATTCTTCAGGTTGATCTTTTTGCGCAGCTCGTCGCTTTTCATCAGGTCCTGCACCGTTACGCCCAGGTCTTTGGCCATTTGCTCCACGATTGGGTAGCTTTCCGGGTGCACGGCAGAGGCATCCAGCGGGTTCTTCGCATCACGAATGCGCAGGAAGCCGGCCGCCTGCTCAAAAGCCTTATCACCTAAACGGGCAACTTTCTTTAGCTCCGTGCGGGTGCGGAACGGTCCGTTTTGGTTCCGGTACTCCACAATGTTCTGCGCCAGGGCAGGGCCAAGGCCGGAAACGTAGGTCAGCAGCTGCTTGCTAGCCGTGTTCACCTCCACGCCCACGGCGTTCACGCAGCTCATTACCACGTCATCCAGCGAGTGCTTCAGGGCCGACTGGTCCACGTCGTGCTGGTACTGGCCCACGCCAATGCTTTTCGGATCGATTTTCACCAGTTCTGCCAGCGGGTCCATCAGGCGGCGGCCGATAGACACAGCGCCACGCACCGTCACGTCCTGGTCCGGGAACTCCTCACGGGCCACCTCAGAGGCAGAGTAGATGGAGGCGCCGCTTTCGTTTACCATCACCACCATGACAGAGGCTGGCAGCTTCAGGCTCTTCACGAAGGCTTCTGTCTCGCGGCTGGCCGTACCATTACCAATGGCAATGGCCTCCACCTCAAAGCGGGTCACCATGTAGCGCACGGCCTGCGCGGCCTCCTGCTCCTTGTGCTGCCCCGTGTGCGGGTAAATAGTTTCGTTGTGCAGCAGCTTGCCCTGCTTGTCCAGCACCACCGATTTCACCCCGGTTCTAAAGCCCGGGTCGAGCGCCAGAACGGTTTTCTGGCCAAGCGGTGATGACAACAGCAACTGGCGCAGGTTATCGGCAAATACGCGGATAGCCTCCTCATCGGCACGCTTCTTAGAGCTCAGGCGCACCTCGGTTTCCATGCTCAGCTTCAGCAGGCGCTTATAGCAGTCTTTCACGGCCAGCTTTACCTGCTCGGCAGCGGCGTTGTTGCCCTGCACAAACATATTTTCCAGCTTCGCCAGCGCGGCTTCTTCGTCGGGCTGGGCCGTCAGCATCAGCACCATCTCGGTTTCGCCGCGGCGCATGGCCAGAATGCGGTGCGAAGGCGCTTTCTCGATCGGCTCCTCCCACTCAAAGTAATCCTTGAACTTCTGGCCTTCCTCTTCCTTGCCCATCATCACGCGGCTCTTGAACACGCCCTGCTTCTCGAACAGCTGGCGCATGGTGGCACGCGCCTCGGCATTCTCGTTCATCCACTCGGCCATGATGTCGCGGGCACCGGCCAGGGCCTCGTTCACATCCTTCACCTCTTTCTCTTCGGAGATAAAGTTGGCGGCCTCTGCCTCCACATCGAAGCTTTCCTGGGCAAACAGGCGCTCCGCCAGCGGCTCCAGCCCTTTCTCGCGGGCGATGGTGGCGCGGGTGCGGCGTTTCGGCTTGTACGGCAGGTAGATGTCCTCCAGCACGGCCATGGTCTCGGCGGCCATGATCTGCGCCTCCAGCTCCGGCGTCAGCTTCTCCTGGTCTTTAATAGACTTCAGGATGCTTTCGCGGCGCTTGTCCAGCTCGCGCAGCTGCTCCATTCTGTCGCGGATGGCGGCAATCTGCACCTCGTCCAGCGAGCCGGTGGCCTCCTTTCGGTAGCGGGAGATAAAAGGTACGGTAGCGCCCTCGTCGAGCAGCCTGGCGGTGGCCTCTACCTGTTTGATGGTAACGGATAGCTCCGAGGCTATCTTCAAAAGATGGTCTAAATTCGGTTCCATATAATGCTTTAAGCCAATTTCTGGTGATGCGCCGCGGCAGGAAAGTATAAAAGACGTGAAAAGGCTCCTGCTCCTTCCCCTCCTGCCAACATTGCCTTTGCCCGTGCGCAGCATAGTATAACACGGGGCTTTAGAAACGCCAAATTTAAGCCTTATTGCCTAACCTGAAAACTTTATCCGCTGAAATGATGCCCACGGAAAGTATAAAGCCGCGCGATAGCCCTCCCTTCTCTTACGCTGGGGGCTTTCTTATGCCGAATTGTGTACCTTTGCACCGCAATTCATTTCCAACCAATTAGCTAGTACCCATGGAAACTGCAACCCATTTTTCCGCAATCAGCCACTGGACCTACCACCACCTGGTGAAGATAGGCATGCCCGAGAGCTCTGCTGTATACCTGAACATGCTGCTGTTGCTCACCGCAGTGCTGGTGCTGGTATATGCCACCGGCGCAATTGCCAAGCGGCTGATGGTGGGAGCGGCGCAGCGGTTCTCGGCCAAAACCAGTACGCAGTTTGATGACCTCCTCATCAAGAACAAGGTGTTTAACCACCTGGCCAAGATAGTGCCGCTTGTCATTGTGGTGCAGGCGCTGCCCATTGTCTTCGCTGACTTCCCGGGCTGGATAAAGCCGCTGAAAACCCTGACCGACGTGTACACCGTGCTGCTCTCCATTTGGGTGATCAGGGCCTTTCTGCGTACGATAAAGGACTTTGCCAAAACCACCGCCCTCTTCCGCGACAAGCCGGTAGACAGCTTCATGCAGGTGGTCTCCATCTTTTTATACTTTGTGGGGGGCCTGCTCATCTTCTCACTGCTGACAGGCAAGGAAGTTTGGGCCTTCATCACTGCCATGGGTGCGGCCTCGGCCATCCTTCTGCTCGTGTTCAAGGACACCATCCTGGGCTTTGTGGCCAGCATTCAGGTATCCACCAACGACATGGTGCGCATCGGCGACTGGATCACCATGGAGAAGTATGGGGCCGATGGCGATGTGATCGAGATAAACCTGACGACGGTGAAGGTGCAGAACTGGGACAAAACCATTACCACCATCCCCACCTATTACCTCATCTCCGACTCTTTTAAGAACTGGCGGGGCATGCAGCGTACGGGCGGGCGCCGCATCAAGCGCTCCATTCACATCAAAATCTCCAGCATCAGGTACCTGTCTCCGGAGGATGTCAAGCGCATGAGCCAAATACACCTGATCAAGGATTATCTGGAGAGCCGCCAACAGCAGATAGACAAGCACAACAGCGAAAAAGGAATAGACAAAAGCCTGCTCATTAACGGGCGCAACCTGACCAACGCAGGGGTTTTTAGGGCGTATGCCAGCGCTTATATCGAGCAGAACGAGTTTATACACAAGGACCTGACCATGATGGTGCGCCAGCTGGAGCCCACCACCACCGGCATGCCCATCGAGCTGTACGTGTTTGCCAATGATGTGCGCTGGGCGCAATACGAGCAGATTATGGCCGATATCTTCGACCACCTGTTGGCTGCAGTGAAGTACTTTGACCTGGAGGTGTTTGAACACCCGGCCGCAGACGATGTGCGCAGCCTGCACCATGCTGTGTCGGGCGCCAAGCTGCCGTTTTATAGTGCGGAAGCCATGCAAAATTAAGGCAGGATAATTGCTCATGCAGCCGCAGCTACGAACCCAATGAACATTAAAAGCCCGAAACGCTCCCGCCGCTACACGTATTTGTATGTGCTGCTGTTCCTGTTGCTCCTCACTGCCTGCGTGGTGCGCCCGCTGGACCGCACCCCGTACCAGCAAACGGACTACTACCAGGAAACGATCAGCGACCTGAGGGAGGAGCCGGCCACCATCAGCCACGGCGACACGGTGCAGGTGGGTTGGGCCAAGGTAAACATTACGCCGCCGGTAGGCACCCCGCTGGCCGGCTACGGCAAGCGCCTGGGTATGGCCTACGAGCAGGTGCACGACTCGGCCTGGGTCCGCACAATTGCCTTCAGCAACGGTAATACGGAGGCCTACTACGTGGCGCTGGATTTGCTGATCGTGCCGATGCAGGTGCTGCAGGAACTGGAGAAAGTATACCCGGAGCTGGGTTTAAAACCGGAGCAGGTATACCTCACCGCCACCCACAGCCATACCAGCTTTGGGGGCTGGGGCAAAAAGCTGGGCATCAAGTTTATGTCGGGCAAGTATGATGCGGAACTGGTGACGCAACTGGCTCGGCAGATCGCGCAAAGTATAACCCTGGCCCGGCAGAACCTGCAGCCAACCAAAGTGGGCTTTGGCAGCACCAGCGCCGCCAGCCTGGTGAAGAACCGCCTGCTCGACGATGAGGACAACCCTTATTACGAAGACCGCCAGGAGAAAAGGGACACAGCGCTGCGCTTCCTGAAGTTTGAGCGGGAGGATGGCACCACGGCCGTACTCTCTGTTTTCTCGGCGCACCCCACCATACTTCCATCCGACGACCCTACCCTTTCCCGCGACTACCCGGGCGTGCTGGTGGACGAGCTGGAGGAGCGCGTCAGCTTTGCCTCCTTCTCGGCAGGCGCCGTGGGCAGCCAGAGCACCGTGTACTTTCACGGGGACACCCACGAAAGCACCGAGGCTGTGGGTAACCGACTGGCCAAGTTGCTGCGCGAGGAGTTGCGGCATGTAAAAACAGACTACATCTATACGTTGGGCTACGACCGGGTTCCGTTGGAGCTGCCGGAGCCGAGCTGGCGCATCAGCAAGGGCCTGCGGCTGGCGCCGTTCCTGTTCAACAGCATCTTTGGGGAGCACCCGGCATACCTTACCAGCCTGCAGCTGGGCGAGGTGGTGTTTTTGGGCGCCCCAGCCGATTACTCCGGCGAGTTCGTGGCGCAGCTCTCAGAGCAGGCCCAGACACAGGGGCAGCAGGCAATCGTTACCAGCTTTAACGGCGGCTACATCGGCTACGTCACTCCGGATAAGTATTACAACCTGCAGGAGTACGAAACCCGCAGCATGAACTTCTTCGGCCCCTACAGCGGCAGCTACCTCACCGAGATCATGCTGCGCCAGTTGCAGCAGTACCGGCCAAAGTAGACCTTTTGATTATCCAAAGCCTGTTTCTAGGCGCATCCATAACAGCAGGCAAACTTTTTCGCATTTATTTTATCCAATCCATATTACTACTCAGAGGCACAACAATATCCTGATCTGGCCTCTAAAAAACAGGAATAATTACATTTAACTCACCCCATTAAATGTAATTTATTATTCAAAAAATTCGGCAATATACTTGTGTCGCGAAAGTATAACTTGGCGAATAAATCAACTATACAAGAAACTGAATCTGCGTTGAAACAACAATTTCCGCTGCACCTCTATTGCCCAAACCACCCCCTAAAGCCTTCTACCGGGGCTGCAAAGCCTCTCTAAAAAGTACTACTTGTTTCCACACCGGTTTTGCTGGCATAAATCCAATTTAAAAACAGCACCGTATTCATGGTGTTTAGAAGCAGAACTGGGAGCCTTGAATTGCACTAAAGCGTAGCGCCCCTATCTGCTGCTAAGCCAAGTCTTTTGACTAGATGACGCCAAACTACAATTAAACCTCAGACCAGCACATTTACACACTAAAACAGAATCCTTATATGTAACACTTTTAAACAACACCGTGTATGAAACACTTCTCACCTTCCCAGTTGCTTTTCCTTCTGAGCTTCGTGCTCTTCCTGTTGCCGGGAATCACCTCGGCCCAATCGGCCCTGGATATAGCGCTCAGGCACATAGACCAGACTAAAGCAGCTTATAAGCTTACCCCCGCCGACCTCTCCGATTACGTTGTTACCGACAAGTATACCAGCAAGAACAACGGCATCACCCACATCTACCTGCGCCAGCGCCACAACGGCATTGAGGTGGTGGATGCCAACATCAACATCAATATTGGTAAAGATGGCAACGTGATTAACATGGGCAACCGGTTTATACCGAACCTGCGTGCGGCCATAAAAGGCAACGGGGCGGGCGTCTCGGCGGAGCAGGCGGCAGCTGCGGCAGCAAGCCACCTGAAGCTGAAAGCTAACAAGCCCTTTGAGGTGAAGGAGCGCAAAAAGCCAACCGACAAACTGCCTGCCGCCGCTAAGGCTGTGGTGCTGAGCGATGGCGGCGTCTCCTTATCCCCTATCCCCGCCAAACTGGTGTACCAGCCTATGCCCGATGGCAGCGTGCGCCTGGCCTGGGAAGTATCTATTTACCAGACGGATGCCCAAAGCTATTGGAACGTGTATGTGGATGCGGCTGACGGTCAGGTGCTGAAGAAGGAGGACCTGGTGATACACGACAACTGGGGTTTGCCCACTGTAACCGATGCCCCGGGCGAGACAATGCGCTTCACGAGGAAAGCAACCGCTGCCCCTGCGGTTGATGCAGCCATCCTGGCAGAGGCCAGGCGCCTGCAGGAGGAGCAACTGGCCAAAGCCATAGCGCCAGGCAGCCTGTCAGCCGCCGCAGCCACCAGCATTGCCGCCAGCGGCACCTACCATGTGTACGATGTGCCATTCGAGACCCCGAGCCACGGCGACAGGACCATTGTAACCGGCAAGGAGGACCCTACGGCCTCTCCCATGGGCTGGCACAACGATGGCCTGGCCACCTACACCATCACCAAAGGCAACAACGTGCATGCCTACGAAGACCGCCTCGGTGCCAACGCCGGTATCAGTCCCGACGGAGGCCTGGGCCTGAATTTCGATTTCCCGCTGGACCTGACAAAGGAGCCAACCACCTATGTGCAGGCAGCCACCACCAACCTCTTCTACTGGAACAACCTCATGCACGATGTCTTTTACAAGTATGGCTTCGATGAGGTGAGTGGCAACTTTCAGCAAACGAACTTTTCGGGCGAAGGCGCAGGACTGGACGGCGTGATGGCAGAAGCACAGGACGGCGGCGGCACGAACAACGCCAACTTCCTGACACTGCAGGATGGCGTGCCAGGCCGCATGCAAATGTACCTCTGGACGTCCTCTGTTCCTGCCGAGCTACTCCACATCACCGCCCCCGCTTCCGTTGCCGGCGCTTATGTTGGCATACAGGCCGCTTTTGGCCCCGATGTAAATGAAACAGGCGTAGCTGGCAGCATCGTGCTGGCAGCCCCGGCAAACGGCTGCAGCGGCACCCCTGCCCTGCCTGCGGGCTCTGTTCCGGTTCCTTTCACCAACCAGTCAGAGATTGCCGGTAACATTGCCCTGGTGGACCGGGGCGACTGCAGCTTCATCGAAAAGGCCCTGAACGCACAGGCTTCCGGGGCTACCGCCGTAATTGTGGTAAACAACGTGGATGGCCCGGCCATGTCTATGGGCGGCGACGAGACAGGAACCGCCGTACTCATTCCGGCCATCATGATCAGCAAGGCCGATGGCGACAAGCTAAAAACGGCACTTGCTCAGGGACTGGCTGGTAGCGTACGCAGAGAAGGGGGAGTACCTCCCCTGCGCGACGGCGATCTGGACAACGGCATTGTTGCGCACGAGTACGGCCATGGCATCTCTACCCGCCTGACAGGCGGCCCTAGCACGCAGTGTTTATCCGGTGCCGAGCAAGGGGGCGAGGGCTGGAGCGATTTCTTTGCCCTGTTCATGACCATGCGCCCGGGCGACGCGGGCCCACAGCGCCGCGGCATCGGCACCTATGTGCTTTCTGAAGGAACAGACGGCGGTGGTATCCGCCCGGCACCCTACAGCACCGACATGGGCATTAACCCTTATACCTATGGCATGGTGTCTAACCCTGAAATATCGGTGCCGCACGGTGTCGGCTTCATTTGGGCTACCATGCTTTGGGAGATGACCTGGAACCTGATAGACGAGTATGGCTACGACCCAGACATCTACAACGGGAAGGGCGGCAACAACATTGCCCTGCAACTGGTAATCGATGGCCTGAAGCTGCAGCCTTGCAGCCCCGGCTTTATCGATGCACGCGACGCGATACTGGCCGCCGACATGATCAACAACGGGGGCGCCAACCAGTGCTACATCTGGCGGGCCTTTGCCAAGCGCGGCCTGGGCTACAGCGCACAGCAGGGCAGCAACAACGACCTGACAGACGGCGTGGAAGCCTTCGACATGCCTCCTTCCTGCACTCCGCAGTTTGCCATCACGCTGGATGCCAACCCATCTCCTGTGGTAGACGGAGGCGAGTTGACCTACAACATCACCGTGACGAACAATACCGCCAGCAGCATGAACGGCGTGACCATTACCAGCCAGATTCCGGAGAGCACAGTGCTTGTAGCCGATGGCAGCAAAGAGGCACCGAAGGTGTCGGGAGGAGCGGTTTCGTTCAAACCGGTAAGAATGGCGCAAGGCGAAAGCATAAGCCGCTCGTTTAAGGTGAAGGTGCAGAAAGGCCACGGCACCACCGTCTATTTCCAGGATGATATGGAGAACGGCGGCGGCAAGTGGAAAGCCTCGCATGGGCTGGGCCTCAGCGATTGGGTGCTTAGCAACAAGAACCCTTACAGCGGCGCTACCTCCTGGTTTGCCGTAGATCCGGATGCCTTCAGCGACCAGTACCTGATGACAGCCGCTCCGGTTGCCGTTGGGGACAGCGCCCTGCTCCGCTTCTGGCACAGCTACGCTACCGAAGCCGGCTTCGATGGTGGTGTCGTGGAGATTAGCACCAACAGCGGCCTTACCTGGGTTAACCTTGGGGATAAGATGATCCAGAACGGCTACAACAGCACCATTCCGCTGGCCAATGCTTCTACCATCAACAGCCCCGCCTTTACCGGCAACAGCAACGGCTACATACAAACCCTGGTAGACCTAAGCAGCTACAAAGGCAAAAACGTGCTCATCCGTTTCCGCATGGGCTCGGATGTGCTGACGGGGGCCACTGGATGGTACGTGGACAACGTGGACATCGTCTCCAACCCTACCACCGTTACGAATACCGCAACCGTTACCTCCAAGTGGGGCGGCGATAAAACAGCCTCTAACGAGACGCTGGTGCTGAAGGCCGAGGCACTGACAGCCAGCTCTGTTTCTAACCTTGTGGCTCCGGCCAGCCAGGCTATTCTTTATCCGAACCCGGCACAGCACACCGTAAACCTGCGCCTGGCCCACAAAACCACCGGGCCTGTAGCGGTAAAAGCCGTTAACATGCTGGGGCAGCAGGTGCTGAGCCAGCAGTTCCAGGCAAGCGAGCGCCAGGCTGGGCTAACCATCCCAGTCGACAAGCTCCCGAACGGCGTGTACTACCTCTCGGTAACTGCCGGCGGCAAAACCGAAACACACAAGCTGGTTATTAAGAAGTAACAGCTACGGCAACAATAAAAGAAAGGGCCACCTCTATAGGGTGGCCCTTTCTTTCTCTGCCCTGTACAGGCTTTGCAAGCCTACGGCACTCGCGACGGACAACGTTTCTGATTGCTCTTTTCATTTTCAGTGAAAACAAAGACAGGGCAATGCTCCTGCCTCTGGGCCACACAATCCAATCAACATTCTCTGATTTACCTCACAATCCTATGGTATTCTTATTAAAATGATAAACATAAATCCATGAAATCGGTTTAATAAAGTATAACTGAGGCAGATACACCTCGGTGTTTGTGCAATTTAGACAACGAGTTATGGAACCGATGATAGATATTACTAACATACTCTTTCTGGCGCTGATCGGGATGTACCTGGTGCTGCTGGGAATGATACTGGCCTACGTTTACTTCGACGCGGAGCAGCGCGGGCTAAACGGCTGGCTGATCGCCGGCATGACCTTCTTTACAGGCACCATTGCCGGAGCACTGGCTTGGTTGATCTTCAGACCAAAACTGAAGCCCCAGCCCATACCCGTCCGAAGTTAAGCGTACCGGAAATTAGACCGTAGAACGAGCCGGCAGCCGGAAAATAAGTATATTAGGACTTATTTTCCGGCTGCCGGTTTTTTTATGTCTGTTCCTACCGAACCTATGTGAACCCGGTTGCCGTTGAGTGGCCTTTGCCAAAGGCCGCACGCTTGATAGTTAGGATGTATTATCTCTCCCAAGTATGAAACCAGTGATTTTGGGTATCTTGCTGCTACTAGGCATGCCCGCTGTGGCCCAGCAGCACGCATACCGCAACCTTGTGCTAGAGGGTGGCGGAATCAGAGGCATTGCCTACGGAGGCGCTCTGAACGAGCTCGATTCCCTTGGCATCCTGCCCCAGATCGAGCGGGTGGCGGGTACTTCTGCAGGGGCCATACAGGCAGCATTCCTGGCAGTGGGCTACACACCCCAGGAGATTACGGACATCACCTTTACCACCCCGGTACAGAAATTTAACGACGGGCGCTTCCTATTTTTTGGCGGCACCAGCCGGCTCTTCAAGCAGTATGGCTGGTACCGGGGAGACAAGTTCACGGAATGGCTTGGCCAGCGGATAAAAGCCAAAACAGGCAATGCCGACCTTACCTTTGGTGAGCTGCACGAGCTTGCCCTGCAGCACAAGGCCAGAGACCTGTACGTGACCGGCACTAACCTGACAGACCAGTGCGTGATGGTGTTCTCCCACGAGACCTTCCCCAACATGCAGGTAAAGCATGCAGTGCGCATCTCCATGTCTATCCCACTGTACTACCGCGCTGTGCTGCTAGACCAGGAGGGAAATGTGGTGACGAACCCGCACAAGGGCCAGCAGGTAGACGTGCTGGTTGACGGCGGAGTGCTGGCAAACTTCCCCATTGCGCTGTTCGATGCCCCTCAGTACCTGGATGCCGCCTCCCCGGACCAGGATTCTGCCGCATTCCTTTACAACCCCCAGACGCTCGGACTCAGGCTGGACCGCGACGAGCAAATAAGCTATGACGCGCAACAGGCAGGGCTCGCCCCCTACCACATCAACGGGTTCAGCGATTACATGGGCGCCTTCTATACTATTGTGAAGGAGAGCCTGAACCGGCAGCCCCTGCAGCCACAGGACTGGAACCGCACTATCTCGATCAGCACGGCCGGCTTCAGCCCGCGGGTGCGCAAACTCAGCGAAGCAGAAAAGAGCGCTTTGTTGGCTAGTGGCCGTAAGGGCGTGCAGGCGTTTATGAGCAGAACCCAACCCCTAGAGCATGACTAAGCAGCAGGACATCCGGCAGGAGTCTGTTTTTATACCTGTCACCGCCACCGACACCCTCCACCTCAGGCGCTTTAGCCAGAACCACCAGGGGCCGCCCGTGTTCCTGGTGCACGGCTCCATCGAGAACGGCCGCATCTTCTACTCCAAGTCAGGGAAAGGCTTTGCGCCGTGGCTGGCCAGGCAGGGCTACGATGTGTTTGTGGCTGACCTGAGAGGGCGTGGCTTAAGCACACCGGCCATATCTGCAAGTTCCCGGTTCGGGCTGAGCCACACGCTGCAGGAGGACTTTCCGTCGTTCATCAGCAAGATAAAGGAACTGAAGGGCGACGTGCCGCAGTACTGGGGCGCCCACTCCTGGGGCGGCGTGCTGATGCTGGCCTACCTGGCGCGGCCCGTGCAACCGGTGCAGGTGCAGGCCATGGCCTTCTTTGCGAGCAAGCGCCGCATCAGCGTTCGTAGCCTTAAAAAATTCTTCATGGTGGATGTGATGTGGAACCGGTTTGCCAAAGCCTCCGTGGCCATAACCGGCGCCCTGTATGCGAAGAGGCTGAAAATGGGCTCAGACAGTGAAACCAAGCAGACGCACCGGCAAACGCACCAGTGGGTGGTGCAGCGGCGCTGGCTCGATTGGCACGACAAGTACGACTATGCCAAGGCGCTGCAGCAAAGGCAGCTGCCACCCACTTTATATTTAACCGGCGCCAACGACGACGTGCTGGGGCACCCCGAGGATGTGGAGAAGCTAATGCAGGAGACGGGCTGTGGCCGCAGCCAGTTCAGGGTATTGAGCACCGCCAACGGCTACCGCCATAACTACAACCACATCAACATTCTGACGCACCCCGATGCCGAGCAGGACCATTTTCCGGAAGTGGCGGCCTGGTTTAAAAATGCAGCGGCCATGCAACCCTCCCCCGCCCAGATGGGGTCTGTGTGATAGACGTGAGCATTTATTTTGTAATTTTAGAAAATTATTTTCCTGACACCCCCCATGAAGACTACTGTTAAATCCTTTTTCCTGCTGATGTTTGCCTCTGCCACCCTGGCTGGCTGCGACAACTGCGGCACCACTAGCATTTTAGAGCCAACCGTTGAGGATACCCAGTGGCTGGTGTACGGCAACGGCGATGTGGCACTGTTCAATAATGCCGGTGACACGGTTACCTACCAGCGCACCGGCATCTACGCCCAAAACGTTCCCGGAGAAGGTTACTCCGTTACGGATGACTGCATTGAAAAGCTCAACACACAGGTAACTAACATCATTGAAGATAAGGAGAGAAAAATGCCCTACCTGGGCACCTATGTCCTGAAAAAGCCCGATTCGCTGATTGTGAAGGTTGGGGTGGGCAGTAAGAACGCCTGGGAGATCAAGCCTACTACTGACACGCCACAGACAGTAGAAGTGGGCGAGGGCGAGACCAAGAAGACCTACACCGATGTTTATGTGCTGACAGCTGACAGCACAGCCGCTGACAGCCCCAAGGAAGTATACTTCAGCAAGGAGCAGGGATTCATTAAGGTGGAACTGTATAACAAAAAGGTTCTGGAACTGATCGAGCTGAAGAAAGGAAAATAACATTGCCTCATAGCAAACCTACCACATCAGCAAAAAGAAAGGGGGCAGCCGGAATTTCGGCTGCCCCCTTTTGTGTCTTTTAAACTAACTAAGCTTTCTTGAAATGTCTCTCTTCGCTGTTGATTTCGCGCAGCACCTCCAATGCCATGGTTACGTGCTCAAGCGGCTTGGTCATGGAGTTGAAGACGTAGCGCACCACGCCGTCCTGGTCGATGATGTAGGTAACACGGCCTGGTAGCAGCCCCAGTTTGCGGGGCACCCTGAACAGCTTCCGTATCTGCCCGCCCTTGTCGCTGAGCAGCGTAAACGGTAGCTTGTATGCCTTCTCGAACTTCTGGTGCGACTCCACGCTATCCGAGCTGATGCCCACTACTTCGGCCCCATGCTCCCTGAACACCTCATACTGGTCGCGGAACTCGCAGGCCTGTTTGGTGCAACCGGGTGTGCTGTCCTTCGGGTAAAAGTAAAGCACGACGTTTTTCTTCCCAATCAGATCATACAGGCGGAAAAGCCCCCCATCCTGACGCTCCAGCTCAAAATCAGGCACCTTGTCTCCTACCCTTATGGCTTCCTCTTTCATACGTGTTGTGAATGTATTTAAATTATCTAACCTGCTCACAGGCAAAAAGTTTAGTGCAAAGGTAGTGCCGCTCATGCCAGACTTTCAAAGAAAAGTCGCTTTATTAAGTAGGTGTGCCGGATTTTGGCCATCTTTGCCATACTTATGTCACCACAAGCCCGGATCAACGTCATCATACCTGCCTACAACGAGGAGAAATCCATTGCCCGCGTGGTGCAGGACATCCCGAAGGGCTTTGCAGAGGAGGTGATCGTGGTGAACAACAACTCCACCGACCGCACCGCCCAGGTGGCCGCCGCCGCCGGGGCCACCGTGCTGCACGAGCCCCGCCCCGGCTACGGCAACGCCTGCCTCAAAGGCATTGCGCACGCAGTCAGTAAACCCTTGGGAGCCCGGCCTGGCATTATCGTTTTCCTGGACGGGGACTATTCCGATTACCCGGCGGAGATGGTGCAGCTGGTGCAGCCGATTGCACAGGGGCAGGCAGACATGGTTATCGGCTCCAGGGCACTGGGCCAGCGCGAGAGCGGCTCCATGATGCCGCAGCAGATTTTCGGCAACTGGCTCGCCACCACGCTTATCCGCCTGCTTTACGGCACCCGCTTCACCGACCTTGGCCCCTTCCGGGCCATAAAGCTAGACACGCTGCTGGCCCTGGACATGCGCGACCGCAACTACGGCTGGACGGTGGAGATGCAGGCAAAGGCCGCCAAACAGAAAATAAAGTATGTAGAGCTGCCCGTTTCATACCGCAGGCGCATCGGCACCTCCAAAGTGTCGGGAACGGTAAAAGGCAGCGTTTTGGCGGGTTATAAAATCATCATGACTATATTTAGATACTTGTAAACCGTGTTTACGTATCGGGTAACAGCATGACTTTAAAAGCAGCATAAGTCCCACCGGAAGTATGGCCCCCGCAAAGAGCAACCTATTCAGCTATGCCGCCCTGGCTGTGTCGGCTGCGGCTTACGCAGCGCTTGCCTACGCCACGCCCCGCACCCAGTTCACACAGCTGCTGCTGCTCTACGCGGTGGTGTTTCTGGCTTACCTGTACGTTACCCATCAGCGCTTTAGCCTTCGGCACGGCATTGCGGCCGCCATACTTTTCAGGCTCATTTTCCTCCTGGCTACCCCTGCCCTGTCAGATGACTATTTCCGGTTTGTGTGGGATGGGCGGCTGTTGGCGGCAGGGGTAAACCCATACTTATACTTGCCGGAATTTCTGATGCAGCCGGACGCCCCGCAGGTGCCGGGCATAACGCAGGAGCTGTTCGCGCAGCTGAACTCGCAGCAGTACTACAGCGTTTACCCACCGGTGTCGCAGGCGGTGTTTTGGCTGGCGGCGCAACTCTCCCCGCACAGTATACTTGGCAGCGTGGTGGTGATGCGGTGTATCCTCCTGCTGGCTGAGATGGGGAGCATACTGCTGCTCTGGCGCCTGCTCCGCAAGATGGCCCTCCCCGAAAAGCACGTGCTCCTCTACGCCCTCAACCCACTCGTGATCCTAGAGTTAGTGGGCAACCTGCATTTTGAGGCGCTGATGATCTTTTTCCTGCTGCTGGCGCTCTACCAACTGTTTTACCATCGGCTGGTGTGGTCGGGTGTTGCCTTTGGCCTGGCTGTCGGCGCCAAACTGCTGCCCCTCATGCTGCTGCCCTTCGTGCTCCGAAAGCTCGGTATTAAGCCGTTTCTACTGTATGGCACCGTGGTGCTGCTAACGGTGGTGGCCCAGTTTGCGCCGCTCGTAAACCTGCAGGTGCTGCAGCACATTTTCCTGAGCCTGGATTTATACTTCCAGAAGTTTGAGTTTAATGCCAGCATCTATTACCTGCTGCGCTGGGTGGGCTTCCGGACGGTGGGCTACAATGCCATAGCCACGCTGGGACCGCTGCTTTGGCTCGTTACCTTGGTCACCATTTTAAGCATGGCCTCGGTTAAAAAGCTCGGCTCAATCAGAAGGCTGGCCGGCTACATGGCGGCGGCCTTAACAGTATACCTGCTGCTCTCCACCACCGTGCACCCCTGGTACCTCACTACCCTGCTGGCACTTACGGTTATGAGTCATTTCCGCTTCGCCATCACCTGGACGGGACTGGCTATACTTACCTACGCCGCCTACCGCACCCCCACTTACCAAGAAGACCTGCTGCTCGTTACGCTGGAGTATAGCCTGGTGCTGCTCTGGCTCGTTGCCGAACTGTACCTCTACCGCCAGCGCCGCCGGCATGTGAACCTGAATGGGTAACCTCCACCAAGATCGCGCTGTCCAGGCTGCCCCACTCGTTTACTCACTAACTGAGGGGAGCTTGTTTGCGCACGTGACCCTCAGGATGATAGGAACAAGCTTACCTTTGGCACCCCGAGCCGTACATCTAGATACATGATACTAAATCCGGACACCAATGGCAGACAACGACAAGTATAAAATTCCGGCCGCTACCCGCATCGGGCACGTGCACCTGAAGGTGGCCGACCTCCAGCGCTCCCTTGACTTTTACTGCGGCTTGCTCGGGTTCGAAATAACCACCATGTACGGGGAGGACGCCGCCTTTATATCGGCAGGAGGGTATCACCACCACCTGGGCCTGAACGTATGGTACAGCAAAAACGGACCTCCCGCTCCCCGGAAATCAGCGGGGCTTTTCCACACAGCCATCCTCTACCCTACCCGCAAAGACCTGGCTGCCATTCTGAAGCGGTTGGTGGATGCGGGGTATCCGTTAACGGGCGCCTCCGACCACGGCGTCTCGGAGGCCATCTATCTCAACGACCCTGACCAAAATGGCGTGGAGCTCTACTGGGACAGGCCAAAGGAGCAGTGGCCGCAGAAGCCGGACGGCTCCCTGGACATGTACACCCACCCGCTCGACGTGGCCAGCCTGCTGGGGGAGCTGGAGAAATAGCTTATGACTATACTTAAGGTTGAGGTTAGCCTGCCCTGCTCAGAAGGTATACAAGTATAAAAGCACTTACTACCGCAAGTTTTCACTCCTGGTTGTACAGCATCCGTACTGTCGCCAGATTGATGCCTGCCGCATCAGGAGTTACTGGGCGCTTCACCTCCGCTTTACATGATCTACAACCAGCGGGTAACGAAGTCTGGAGCACCGAACTACTCCTCTCCCATGTCTCTCAGCGGGTGCGTGAAAAAGTCGTTGAAGGGCTTCAGCATCCTGAATGAATCCAGCACCACCTGCAGGAAGTCCGGGCGCAGCACAACCTCGTCCGGCAGCGGCATTACGGCGTTCCAGCTCTTGAAACGCAGATAATGGATAGCCGGGTTCTCTTTTTCGTAGCCTTTGGGCGTGGTCTTCAGCTGCTCACCCTCCACGGCCCCGAACCGCTGCTTAAACTCCTCAGACTCCACCAGCCGCTTGAATACATCCAGGCTGTAGTCTATCTCCTGCCGTACCGCCTTTAGCTCCGGGGCCGGCGGATACCAGAGGCCTCCCGCCAGAAAAGATTTGTTGGCACCAGCCAGGTGCAGGTAGTAGCCGGGGAGCACTGATTTGCGGCCTCCCTCGGCCACATAAGCGCCAAAATGGTCTTTGTAAGGCCGCTTGTCTTTGGAGAAGCGCACATCGCGGTAAATCCGGAAAACCAGGTCCTTCCCTTGCTGGCCGCGCGCCGCGGGTTCAAAGTGCTGCATCTCCTGCAGCAGCTCGTCCAGAAAACCGATGTAGTTCTTGCGGGCCTTCTCGTAGCGTGGTTTGTTTTCGTTAAACCACTCTCGGGTGTTGTTTTGGGCCAGGTCGGCCAGGAAGCTCAGGGTACTCTTATCAATAGTGGGTGCCATACTTGCGTTTTAAAACCTGCTCAGACAAATGTCATTTTTTACGGGGAACAAAGCTACTACCTTAGCCCGACATGGAAAACAAAGTACCAACGGCGGATAGCAGCGTTGCTTCGTATACCTTCATACACGCTGTTCCGTTTTATATGCCCCGCTTCCTGTACATATTGCTGCTAGTCCTCCTGGGGGTGGCGGAAGTACAGGCACAGCAGCAGCCGTACCAGCCTTACAGCAAAGAGCGGTTAAGGCAGGTTATCCTGCGGTACGAGGCCATCGCCCAGACAAAGCTCTGGCACACCTTCCCCGACACGCTCCTGCTGCGCCCCGGCGATAGCAGCAGGTATGTGCCACAGCTACAGGACAACCTCCTGCTCACCGGCGACCTGTCCCTGGACTCTACTGCCGCGTCTCCGGACTATACCTTACGTCTGGCCACTGCCGTGAAGCGCTTCCAGGGCCGCCACGGGCTTTCTGCCGATGGTGTGGTTGGCCCCAACACGGTCGCAGCCCTTAACGTGACGCCAGACAAGCGATTGGAGCAACTGCGCATCAACCTCAGCCGCTTCGACTCGGTGTTCACGTACCAGCAGGAGCCTTACGCGGTGATCAACCTCCCGGAGTTCGTGATGCAGGTGGTGGACAGCAGCAGAACGCTCCTGCAGATGCGCGTCGTGATCGGGAAGCCGCCGCTCAAGACCTACCCCATCCATTCCAGGCTGGATATGGTCGTGCTAAACCCCTACTGGCAGGTGCCGGTTTCCATTGCCGTCAATGAGATTGTGCCGATACTGCGGCGCAACCCGGGCTATCTGGCCGGGAAAAAGATGATTTTGGAGAAGCCTACAGCAAGTGGTTGGGTGCGGGTAAACCCATGGGAGGTGGATTGGCAAAGTATAAACCGGGCCAACTTCAATTACCGCATCACACAGTTAAACGGCCCTGACAACGAGCTGGGAAGAGTAAAGTTTCCCTTCCCCAACCGGCTGCCGCAATACCTCCACGACACCCAAGCCAAGGCATTGTTCAACCACCCTTACCGCGCCTTCAGCCACGGCTGCGTGCGGCTGGAGAAACCGGTAGAGCTGGCTTACTATCTGCTGCAACGCGGCTCCGGCTACAGTTCCGAAGGCGTAGAAAAGCTGTGGGCACAAAGCAAGCCTAACCAACACATACGGTTTAAAAACCCAATGCCGCTGCACATTGTCTATTTTACCTCATGGGTGGATGAGCAGATGACGGTTCATTTCCGGGAGGATGTATACAACTACGATGCCCTGCTGGGACTGTAGCATACCGGAACGCACAGGCCTATACTTGTAGCGGCACAAGGCGCTGCCTTCTTATACCGCTGCGTCCTGCCTCCCCAGGCTTCCATATCCATTAGAGCCCAAAGTCCTGCAGCAGCTCCTCGTCCAGGTCCTCAACATGGTCCACGTCAGAGAGGCGGGGCAACAGCGCATACGATAGCTTGAGGTGCTGCAGGTCCTGAATGGTTTCGGGAAAAACCTGCTCGGTGCTCCAGTGCTTGTTCTGGAAAAGCTGCGGGTAAAGGCAATTCATCCCGATCAGGTAATAGCCGCCGTCCAAAGCAGGCCCCACCACCACATCGTGCGTCTCCAGCTCTTTGTAAGCCCGCATAATGACCTCTGGTGTCAACTGCAGGCAATCGCTGCCGATGATCACGACAGAGGCGTAACCCTGCAGGAACGCCTCGGCAAAGGCCGCCTGCATGCGCTGGCCCAGGTCGCCCTCCACCTGCTCGCGCTTCTGGTACACCTCGTTTGGCCAGATGTCGTCGTGGTTCACCCCGCCAACATAGTAAACCAGCTTATCCACAGGTAAATCCTGTGTTACCTGCCGGGTGTGCTGCAACAGATGGATGTATACCTGCAAAGCAGTTTCAGGTCCAACGGAGGCCGCCAGGCGGGTCTTTACTTTACCCAATTCGGGGTTGCGCACAAACAGTAGCAGCAGTTTACTCTTTTCCATATACTTTCTCCCCTTTCTGCAGCCAAACGCCCCAGGCTCTGGAGTAGGCGTGCACTTTATTCGTTCTTCCTTTGCTGTCATACACCGGCAGGCCTTGGTTCACCCATTCAAACAGGCCGCCGTACAGGTGGTGCACATTGGTAAAGCCCGCCGCCTTCAGCTGCTCCCCCACCCGCTCACTGCGGTAGCCTACCGAGCAATAAAGGATGATGAGCGTATCTTTAGGCACTTCCTGCAGCTCCTCCACCTGAAAGTTTTCATAGCCCAGGAAGTAGGCCCCGGCCAGGTGGCTTACCTCATACTCCTCTTGCTGGCGCGTGTCCAGTAGCAGCGGTCTTTCGGTACCGGAGGCCAGCATCGCCTTCAGCTGGGCGGGCTCAACGGTAGGCACTGTCTTTTTGTAAAGTCCGTCCAGCATCAGCGCGTAGGCCTTGTCGGTGGTTTGCCCACAGGCCTGCAGCACCGTAAGCCAGCACATTGTGCCAAACAACAGTAGCTTTTTCAAAATGATCGTCAATATAGGTATGTTGGAATCAAAGTCGCGATACTCCCCTTACTGCCTGAGAGGCAACAGGTTTCAATCCATCAACCAAAGTTAGAAATATTCCATGAACTCATTCTTAAAACCAAGTATAAGTTGTGTTGTTTCTAAGGCGGTAACTAAAGTATAAGCAAAGGCCGGCTCAGCCTGGGTGCGGCTTGTTGCGTATATTTACAACTCAACCTGAAACATAAAACTATGGCCATAGAAACCGTTAACCCAGCCACCGGCGAAGTGGTGAAAACCTTTACCCCGCATACATCGGCAGAAGTAAAGCAAAAAATAGAGGCGGCCCAGCAAGCTTTCCTGAGCTGGCGGGACGTGAGTTTTGAGGAACGCGCCAAATGCATGAGCCGGCAGGCCGAGATCCTGGAAAACGAGGCAGAGAAGTACGGCCGCATTATATCGCTGGAGATGGGCAAGCCGCTGAAGGATGCCGTTGCCGAGGTAAAGAAGTGCGCACTGGCCTGCCGCTACTACGCCGAGAACGCCGCCGAATTTCTGGCGGACGAAGAAATAGACACCAAGGCCGAGCGCAGCCTCATCGCCTTTGAGCCGCTGGGCGTTGTGCTGGCCATCATGCCCTGGAACTTCCCCTTCTGGCAGGCGTATCGCTTTCTTGCCCCGGCCCTGATGGCTGGCAACGTGGGCCTGCTGAAGCACGCTTCCAACGTGCCGCAGTGTGGCCTGGCCATTGAGGAGATCGTGCGTAAGGCCGGCTTCCCCAAGGATGTTTTCCAGACGCTGCTGATTGGGTCTGGGGAGGTGAACGCCGTGATCGAGCACCCTTACGTGAAGGCCGTGACCCTGACAGGCAGCGAAGGCGCAGGATCGAAGGTGGCGGAGAAAGCCGGGCAGGAGATAAAGAAAACCGTACTGGAGTTGGGCGGCAGCGACGCTTTTATTGTGCTGGACGATGCCGACCTGGAGAAGGCCGCTGAGACAGCCGCAAAATCCCGCATGGTGAACGTGGGCCAGAGCTGCATTGCCGCCAAGCGCTTTATTGTAGTGGAGAGCATTGCCGACCAGTTCCTGCAAAAGTTTAAGGAGAAGATGCAGAGCCTGAAAACCGGCGACCCGCTGCAGGACGATATCGACTACGGCCCGCTAGCGCGCGTTGACCTGGCCGAGGAGCTGGAAAAGCAGGTGGAGGAATCCGTAAAGCAGGGTGCGGAGGTAGTTCTGGAAGGCGGGCGCGAAAGCAAGGACAGCGCCTACTTTAAGCCGATGATCCTGAAGAACGTTAAGCCGGGCATGCCTGCCTACGAAGAGGAAATGTTCGGACCTGTTGCCGCCGTCATGGTGGTAAAAGACGAGGAAGAGGCAATTCGCGTAGCCAACGACTCCCGCTTCGGCCTGGGCGGTGCCGTCTGGACGCAGGACAAGGACCGTGGCCTGCGCGTGGCCCGCAAGGTAGAGACCGGCGCCATGTTCGTTAACGCCCTGGTGGCCTCCACGCCCGAAATGCCCTTTGGTGGTATCAAGAAATCCGGCTATGGCCGCGAACT
Source organism: Pontibacter litorisediminis (assembly GCF_029360645.1). Classification (GTDB taxonomy): domain Bacteria; phylum Bacteroidota; class Bacteroidia; order Cytophagales; family Hymenobacteraceae; genus Pontibacter; species Pontibacter litorisediminis. Next base: position 536,352 of record NZ_JARDUA010000002.1, read on the forward strand.
GTCCTACCTCGGCATCCGTGAGTTCGTGAACCAGAAGAGTATCTGGGTGGCTTGACAGTTATTAGTTGGGCGTTATTGGTTGTTCGATTTTAGTTGTTCGATTTGCAGAACCGGATCCAACCACTCCCGCCCTCGCCTAAATCAGGGAAGGGAGTTTCCGGCAGTGCCGGCTCAAACTGCCCCTACTCCTCAGAGCTACGCTCGCTACCTTCGAACTCGCGTTCTCGTTAGTCCAAGGAGGAGAGCCTGTAGTTACTGCTGTCTAGGTAAAGCGCTGTAGTTTTGGCTATCTAAGTGAACCCACCCCTAACCCCTCCGAGGAGGGGAATTAGCAGCAGACGATCATCCCCCTGCAAATGGGAACTTGATTCTGGTTCCGTAGCAAAGGCCGTGGCTATCGAACCAGATCCCAGTCTTTGGGTTGAGCGCCTTCTAGATTTCCGGTGCCGAAGGCATTGCGACAGCAAAGGAAATGTAGACAGCGCGATGCCCGAAGACGAGCCCTCTCGGGCTGGAGAGCACCAAAGTCAGAAGTGAAACAGGCAGGTATTAAGGCCGTGGATGAACGGCATCTAGCAAAGACAGCTTGTGTCGTGTTGCGGGAAGCAGTAGCGATAGGGAAAGTACGAGCTAGCGGGAAGTATAACTTAGTTCAGGCAGCAGGAGCAGCGGCTAGACACAGGCACAAGCGGACGCTTGCGCCTGAGAAAGCTTAAAGGTGTAGCAGAAGTAAATGTGGCTTTTCAAGCCACTCGGATTACAAATCCGATAGTATAAAAAGGCACGGGTTGCAAACCCGCGCCAGCGAAGCTGGCCGAGTCACAGACACGACACGATAGCAGGACATAGGCCTGAAGCCTTGCGCCATGTACGTTGCATCGAAGCTACATCAGCAAAAGCAGTTAGCAGTACCCCAACAACTTATACACCACATACCCAGCTATTTCATGAATCAAGTGGTGCCAGCCCTCAAAGGCAATGGCGCTGGGGATGAGCGTATAATCCGGGGTAAAGATTGGCTCGGAAGAGTAAAAATCTGTGGGGTAGCTATCGAAGGTTACCCCTACTTTTTGGAAACAGCCCTCGGAGCGGCGCATATGGAAGGCGGAGGTCACCAGCAGCACCTTCTTCCAGCTTGGGTGCTGCGCCAGCACCTGGGCGGCGTACACCGCATTCTCGCGCGTGTTCACAGCTCCGGTCTCCACCAGGATATCTTCATCCGGCACGCCCGCCAGCAGCATGACCTGCCGCAGCTGCTCCGCCTCCGGCGTCATTTCGTCCATAAGGAAGCCTTTGCCGCCTGTGATGAGGATCTTATCCACCTTACCCAGCCGGTAGAGCTGCAGCGTGTGCAGAAAGCGGTCTGCCCCTTTGTTCGTATGTACGCGGTCAGTGATGTCGGGCTTAAAAGAAGTCACGCCTGTCAGCACCACCGCCACATCGTATTTACCCACCTGGCTTACCGGCACCGGCCTTGCCTCCCAGGCCCGCCAGGCCAGGTTGCTGAGAAAGGGGTTGCTGAAGAACAGCAGCATTGCCAGCGCACTGATCAGGCTGACGCGGCGCCACTTCACGGACTTCAGGAATACAGCCAAAAACAGCAGCACAAGCACCCACACCAGGGGCATCAGGAGGAAATCGAGGGTTTTGGAAAGTATAAAGAACATGGCTCAGAAGATAAGCCAAAGCAGCAGAAACACCAGCACCATGGCCAGCAAAGCGTACAGGTCTTTGTGGAGTTTCACGCTTATCGGGGTTTATACTTTGGCGGCGGCAAGTTAGGAAAGTATGGCCAAGTATAAAACTGGCGCACCCCCTAAAACAACTTACGGAACAGCCACAGCGCCAGCGAGAGCAGAATGCTAAGCAGGATCATGCTGGTGATGGGCGCATAAAAGCGCATGTTCTTCTTCTCCACCCGGATGTCGCCGGGCAGATGGCCAAACCAGCTGAACTTGTCGCCTGCCAGCCACACCACCAGCCCCACTACGACAAGTATAATCCCGAGTATAACAATGGTTTTTCCGATTGGCTGCATTCAGGTAAAGAGTTTGCTACATGCCTACTATACGGCTTTTCCTAAAACCCTGCCCGCACGCCAACGGCAAAGCTCATGATATCCCAGGCGGTAAGGGTAGGGTCTTTTACGGCGGAAGTCACGATCAGGTCATAGGTCCCCACCTCGCCGTACAGTGTCAGCTGCTTTATACTTCTGCTGCCCTGGATGGGGCGGTGCAGTTCTGCGCCAAGGCCGCCAGTCAGGCGCATGCTGCTGGTCCACCAGTAGTAGTTTTTGGGGTAGGAGCTATCCCAGGAGGTAGAGAACTGATCGCGGAAGTAGTAGCTCAGGCCCAGGTTCAGGCGCAAGGGCGTCAGTTTATACTTCTCGCCCAGTTCCACTTGTTTAATCGGCTTATAGATACCGCGGATGGTGAGCAGGTGCAGCACCTCCTCGGCATCGAGCTTGGGCACGAAGCCGTAGAGCAATTCCGCGTTCACCTTGTCCTGCGCGAAACTGTAATTTGGGCCAAACGCAAACATGCCCACGTTGCCGGCAAACTGCAGCGTCAGGGCGTCGGGCGCATACCACTTGCGGGTAGCTGCTTCCTCCTCCTGCGCAAATGTATAAAGCGGGAGGCTGAGGAGGCAAAGTATGGGTATGAGTAATTGTCTTAGCTTCATGGTTTGATCTTTACGCGCTCAAAGTTTACCTCATCGCCCACCACCGTGAACACGATGTACTCCAGCTTCTCGGTGGCGGCCGTTTCCAGCACCGGCACCTGCTCCCCGAAAGGAAAGTGAAACTTATAGTTGTGGTTGTGCCCGTGCAGGGAGTAGGTGACGTTATACTCGTTCATCAACTGCCCGTAGCGCACCGAATTTTCCTCGCCGAACTCGGTGTTGGTTGGCGGGATGTGCGAGATCACAAAGATATTTTCATAGCCTTCCGAGGCCTGCAGTTCCGCCTCCAGCCAATCCAGGTTGGGCACCTGCTTGTCAAACTCCAGGTAATTGGTATTGAGAAGTATAAACCTGGTATTGCCCACGGTAAAGCTCTCATCGTAGTTGCCGTACATGGCCGAAAACACCTCCTTGCCGTTGTTGATGGCGTCGTGGTTGCCCACCACGGCCACGTAAGGCACCTTCAGCGTTTTGAAGTCCTGGTGCACCAGCTTGAATTCCTTCGTCAGGCCAAAGTCGGTCAGGTCGCCGCCAATCAGCACAAAATCAACATCATCGCGCCGGTTGATGTGCGCCACCAGTTTCTCGTTCTCCTCGTAAAAGCCTTGTGTGTCTGCGGTAAGTATAAAGCGCAGTGTATCGGTTGGGGATAGGTTAAGCGCCTCTATCCTCTCAATGTTGCGGCCGTTGATGTTCTTCTCATCCTCGCTCAGCCTGATCTCGTAGGGGCTGTACTCAAACTCCTCGCAGGCCTGGCCCAGCAGGCCCAGCGACAATATACCCGCCGCTAAAAAGCCACGGCTATACCATTTTTTTTCAGTAGGCATCTTTTTATGTTGTAGTCGTTCTTCATTCGGGTTTTACATCACTCCGCCGCTTATTGTTTGGCATTTAAGGCCTTAACTTTAGCACTATACCTTAAATTATCGGAATATAACTTTAAAGTTATAGTTATGTGGTCGCAGCTATTACACTTAACCTGCGATTGTGCTTATCTAACCAGCAACCTTAATTAATGTTTATACCTGTAGCTCTTTCAGCAGCGGGTATAAGTGCAGATTTTATTCGCAGATAAGGCGCAAAAGCGTTAAATTTGACATCTGAACCACACCCTTTTAAACCCTTAACAGCTTGAAAGTCTGCATTGCTGAGAAACCGAGCGTAGCCCGTGAGATTGCCATGGTGATTGGTGCCAAAACCAGGAAGGATGGCTATTTCGAGGGCAATGGCTACCAGGTAACCTGGACCTTCGGCCACTTCTGCACCCTGCGCGAGCCCGACGATTACCGCCCCGAGTGGAAGCGCTGGAGCCTCTACGACCTGCCCATGCTGCCCGAGAAGTATGGCATTAAGCTCATGCAGGACAGCGGTGTGCAGAAGCAGTTCGGCATCATCAAAAAGCTGCTGGAGAATGCGGAGGAAGTGATCAACTGCGGTGACGCCGGCCAGGAGGGGGAAGTGATCCAGCGCTGGGTGCTGACCGAGGCCAAGTATAGAAAGCCCTTCAAGCGCCTCTGGATCTCCTCGCTCACCGAGGACGCCATCCGGCAGGGCTTTGCGCAGCTGAAAGAGGGCTCTGAGTTTGACTTGCTCTACCAGGCCGGCAAGAGCCGCGCCATCGGCGACTGGCTGCTGGGCCTGAACGCCACGCGCCTGTTCACGCTCAAGTATGCCAACGGCGGCCGCCAGACCCTCTCTATCGGCCGGGTGCAGACGCCCACGCTGGCCATGCTTGTGAACCGCCACCACGAAATCGCCAACTTTGTGCCGCAGCCCTACTGGGAGCTCAAGACTGTGTACCGCGATACCACCTTCGCCAGCACCAACGGCCGCTTCCAAAAGGAAGAGGAGGCGCAGAAGATCATGGAGGCCATCAAGCAGGATGAGCTCACGATCACGGACGTGGAGACGAAGAAGGGAACCGAGGCACCGCCCAAGCTGTTTGACCTGACCTCCCTGCAGATCGAGTGCAACAACAAGCACGGCCTTTCGGCCGACGAGACGCTGAAGACGGTGCAGAGCCTGTATGAGAAAAAGGTTGTCTCCTACCCCCGCGTAGACACCACCTTCCTCCCGGACGATATATACCCGAAGATCCCGGGTATTTTGCAGGGCCTGAGCAACTACAGGCAGGAAGTAGCGCCGCTGCTGCAAAGCAAGATCCGCAAGACAAAGAAAGTCTTCAACAACAACAAGGTAACCGACCACCACGCCATCATCCCAACCGGAGCAGCGGCAGGTAACCTGTATGGCCGCGAGGCGGATGTATTCGACATCATTACGCGCCGCTTTATTGCCGCCTTTTACCCGGACTGTATCGTGAGCAACACCACGGTGCTGGCCGAGTCGGCGGGGTATGCGTTCCGGGTGCGTGGCAAGCAGATTCTGGAGCCGGGCTGGCGCGTGCTGTACGGGGCCGATGACGTAAAATCATCGGATGCGCCCACAGGCAAGGATGCCAAGGAGGAAGAAGAGGCCGCCGGCGTGCTGCCGCACTTTGAAAAGGGCGAGCACGGCCCGCACGAGCCCCTGCTGGAGCAAAAGATGACCAACCCGCCCAAGGAGTATACCGAAGCCACGCTGCTGCGCGCCATGGAAACGGCCGGCAGGCAGGTAGACGATGAGGAACTGAAGGAGGCCCTGAAGGAAAACGGCATCGGCCGCCCCTCTACCCGCGCAGCCATCATCGAAACCTTGTTCAAGCGCCAGTACATCCGCAAGGAGAAAAAGAAGATCGTGCCGACACAGATGGGCATCGACCTGATCGGGGTGATCAAAAACGAAACGCTGAAATCGGCGGAGATGACGGGGCAGTGGGAGCGCAAGCTACGCCAGATAGAGGGCGGGGAGTTTCAGGCGGAGGCTTTCCTGAAGGAGCTGCAGGAGTTTGTGACCAGCCTGGTGCAGGAAGTAAAGTATGACCGCGCCACCGTAACCCTGGAGCCGCAACTGGAAGAGAAACCTGCCGCCAAAGGCAAGAAAACATCCAGCGCAAAATCAGCAGACAAGCAAGAGGCTGCTCCTGCCAAAGGACTTGGCACCTGCCCCGCCTGTAAAGAAGGGCACATCCTGAAAGGCTCCAAAGCCTATGGCTGCATCCGCTTTAAAGAAGGCTGCCGCTTTCTTGTGCCGATAGAACAGCACGGGAAGGAGCTAACGGAGAAACAGGTGCAGGCGCTGCTGAGCAAAGGCAAAATGCCTACGATAAAGGGCTTTAAGTCAGAGGATGGCGAAAGCTTTGATGCCATCCTGAAACTGGACAGCAACAACCAGCTGGTAGTTGAGCAGGTGGAGAAGGCCGCTGCCAAAGACCCGTTTGCCGAGTGCCCGCGCTGCAAACAGGGCAAGCTCCTGAAAGGCAAGGCTGCCTATGGCTGCAGCAGGTTTAGGGAGGGCTGCCAGTTTGTGGTGCCCTTCGAGATGGGCGGCAAGCAGCTGTCGGAAAAACAGATCGCCTCGCTCCTGCTCAAGGGTAAAACCCCAAAGATCAAAGGCTTTGTCTCCCAGAAAACAGGCGAGCCGTTCGACGCCTCGCTTATCCTAAATGAGCAATGGCAGGTGGTGTACCAGTTTTAGCCCCAGTACCTACGCCAAACAAAAAGGCGGCCACGATTGCTCGCGGCCGCCTTAACAGGAGATTATATCTTGTTTGATTACTTCACGGTTACCGTCACCTCCTGCGTACTCAGGTTGGTGCGCTTATCCGTAGCTGACACGACCAGCTTATAGGCACCTGGGGCAATACCGCTCACATTCAGGGTAGTATCGAACTCCACAACTTTCTTGCTTGGCTGGGTGCTGAAGTTGATCACCGCCTTTTCGGCAGTTTCGCCTCTCAGCACGACGCTCAGGTTCTCCACATTGTCCTTGTCTACGGCCGTGACGTTCACGCGCAGACCGCCGGCGGCAGTAATAGCCTGGCTCTTGCCAGGGTTGTTGATGGTCAGGCTTGGCGTAGACCCATCGGGCTGCAGGCTTCCACCCTCAAAGATGTCTTCACAAGCTGTAAGCGTGGCTACAGCAGCCAGAGAGGCCAGCATTGATTTAAGTTTCATAGATAACTTGGCTAAAAAGATAAAAAAGCTGTGGTCAGGCACCCTGCAGCAGAAATTGTACTCATTAACCAGCAATCACCGCCACCACACATGTCCAACGCTTCGCAAAATTACTAAACCATCAAATTAAACCAAGCCCTTTCACCAAATAAATTACAATTTGCCTACTACAGGGCTTACACAAAGAATATCATTTTTCAGTTACAAACACCTTTTATACATATATTTAGTAACATACATATAAGACAGGTACCATACAACTATAAATCTATCGCAGAAAGAGAGTGCAATTCACAGGCACCCACCTAACTACTTACAAACGCTCAGCAGCAAGTAGTAAATTGCACAGCTTTAAATATATTTTTACAAGTTAAGGAAAAGGCAGCGGCGCTTGAAGGCATAACGCACCGGCAAAAAGGGCTGCGTGGGGCAATGGAACAGGCTTTTATAACATAACAACCTAACCTCCGTAAAAAAGCACAGCGACAGTATTTATAAACTTAGATACTTTCGCAAAACGTTCTTATACAGAGCAATTAACATCTTTAAACTAAAAAATTAGACCTATGAGAAGCTATGAAAACTCGGGTTATAACCCGTACAACGACAACGACAGGTCCCAATCGAGAGGATCTGCCAGAAACTATTACTCCAACGATTACGACATAACAAACCGCAACCGCCGCACCGGCTATGACAGCTCGTCCAGCGGCTACGGCAGCCGCAGATCAGACCTTGGCTCAGGCACCGACGCCTATTCTAACTCAGGCTACGGCAACACCTCATCCTATGGCCGCTCTGCCGGCACATCAAACTATGGCTATGGCTCGTCTGGCTACGGTTCATCTAGCTACGGCTCATCCGACTACGACCGCGACAGAAGCAACCGCGGTGACCGCGATAGCTGGGACCGCACCAAAGATGAGGTAAGATCTTGGTTTGGCGATGATGACGCCGATCGCCGCAGAAGAAGAGACGACATGCGCGATAGCGACCGTTGGGGCAGCAGCAACAACTATGGCTCGTCTAACTATGGATCATCCAACTACGGCAGCTCTGGCGGCTACGGCTCAGGCACCAGCTACAGCGGAAACTACGGAAGCAGCAACTATGGTAGCGGCTCCACCGGCTACGGCAGCGGAAGCAGCAACTATGGCAGCGGAAGCAGTAACTACGGCATGGGCACCTACGGCACAGGCTACTCAACAAGAGGCTATGGCTCCGGTTCTTCCTATGGCTCATCAGACAGAGACAACATGGGCTACAGATCATCCGGCTATAGCAGTGGCAGCAGCTACGACAGAGACCGTTACTCCTCCAACTATGACAGAGACCGCGATGAGGACAGAGGTTTCTTTGACCGGGCCGGCGACGAGATAAAGTCCTGGTTTGGTGATGATGAGGCCGAGCGCCGCAGAAGAATGGATGAGATGCGTGACCGCCAGCGCGACCGCGACCACAACTACGGCAACCGGTATGGGAGCTCGTCTAGCTACGGAAACACCTATAGCGGACCTCCCTACTCTTACGGATCATCTTCGAGAAGAGATTACGAATGGTAGGCAGCCGACCAGGCAGCCGCTTACTAGCGGCTACCACAGGCCAAACTACCTGAAATAGTACATAGATTCTATATAAAAAGCCCTGCTACATCAGTAGCAGGGCTTTTTGCGTTTTAAAACGACTATATTATAAAAGCTTTTTATACTTTTGCTACCGACCAAGTTGCCTGCTGTAGCCAAAACAGCAATTCCGAAGATTTTAACTTATACTTTACCATGAAGAAATTTATCTTAGGCTTAGGCCTTTCCTTACTGGCAGGTGCAGCCAGTGCCCAGACAATGGGCGTGAAAGCAGGCTTGAACTATGCCACCCTCAGGGGCGAGAACGCCAAAAACTACGACTACCGCCCCGGCTACACGGTTGGCCTTACGGCGCGCTATGGCTTTAACGAGCTGATGGGCATTCAGACCGAGGCGCTGTTTACCTCCAAAGGCTACAAGCGCACCTTTAGTAACAACGACACCGAAACCGAGGACCGCCTGCGCCTGAACTACCTGGACATCCCCGTGCTCCTGCACCTGCAAGTGAGCGGCCTCTTCTTTGAGCTAGGGCCGCAGGTGTCTTTCCTCTTAAAAGGAAAGCAGATCACAGAGGTTAGCAGAGGCAACACCACTACCACAAAAGAGTTTGAGGTGACCGACGAGCCCTACCCTATCGACTTTGGCTACGCCGCCGGCATCGGTTACCGCGCCCCGAGCGGCATTGGCCTGGGCCTTCGCTACAACGCGGGCCTGAAGGACCTCGACGATGAAGGGGGATTCGAGGGCAGTGAGCGCCGCCACGCCGCCTTCCAGCTTACGCTGAGCTACGTGCCAGGCTTTTAGCCTGCTACAAAAAAGGACCCTCCGGCAAAGCCGGAGGGTCCTACAAACTAAACATAAACAAGTAGGTAAATTACTTAGGTAGTAGCAGTTACTTCACCAGTTACACTGTAGATGTGCTCATACTGCTTAAAGTCGTTCACATCCACTTTCAAGTCGCGCAACAGTCCTTCTTTTATGTCATATACCAATCCCCACAGTCTTGGAGGGGTGTCGGTAAGCATGGCGTTCTGGATAATCGAGGTCTTAGACAGGTTGTAAACCTGCTCTGTAATGTTAAGCTCTACCAGGCGGCGGTGACGCAACTCATCATCCTTTATACTTGTCAGCTCCGCCTCGTGCAGGCGCATCACGTCTTTGATGTTGCGCAGCCAGTTGTCCAGCAGGCCAAACTGATCGTTGCTCGCAGCTGCCGCCACGCCCCCGCAGCCATAGTGGCCGCACACGATAATATCCTTTACTTTGAGCACCTCCACCGCGTATTGCAGCACCGACAGCATGTTGATATCGGTGTGCACCACCATGTTGGCAATGTTACGGTGCACAAAGATCTCCCCCGGGCCCGTACCAGTCACCTCGTTTACCGGGATGCGGCTGTCTGCACAGCCGATGTACAGGTAGCGGGGCTTCTGGCCGTTGGCCAGCTTCATGAAAAACTCGCTATCCTCTGACAGTTTCTCTGCAACCCACTTCTTATTGTTCTCAAATATTTTCTCCATAGAGCTTCTAATTTTACAATGATACGTTTTTTTCGATTCTTTCCTTTGTAGGGCGCGGCACTTAATGCATGCCCAACACGCCTACTTCCTTAATATTGATAAGCTCCAACACAATGCCCCGCTCGTGCGCCGTCTCCTTAAACTCCTGGATTGCCTCCAGCACGTCATAGTCAATGTATTCAGAGTTCTCCCCGTCGATGATCACATGGCTGTTCTGAGGCAGATGGTCGAGGGTAAGCACAATGCTGGCCTTGTTCAGGAACGACACGTGCTCGCTCAGCTTAATGCGAATCAGCTCACGCTCGCGGTGCTCCTCCTTGTGGAAGAAGTATGGCGACTTGTAGTTGGCTTTCAGGATGTAGAACACGCCCACGGCAAGGCCCACACAGATACCGATCAGCAGGTCGGTGAACAGAATAGCCACAATGGTGACGATGAAAGGAATAAACTGCTCAGAGCCAAGCTTAACCTGCGACTTGTAGAGGGCTGGCTTGGTTAGCTTAAAGCCCACCACCAGCAGCACAGCCGCCAGCGCCGAAAGCGGGATCTGATTCATAAGGCCGGCCAGCAGGAAAACAGAGACCGCCAGGAACACCCCGTGCACAAAGCTAGACACCCGCGTTTCTGCGCCAGAGGCCACGTTCGTGGAGCCTCGCACAATCACGGCAGTCATCGGCAGGCCGCCCAGCAGGCCGGCCACCATGTTGCCCACCCCCTGCGCCTTCAGCTCACGGTTGGTGTCGCTACGGCGCTTGTGCGGGTCCAGTTTATCAATGGCCTCAATGCTGAGCAGAGTCTCCAGGCTCGCCACAATGGCAATGGTAAAGGCCACAACATAGAGCGATGGATTCGTGATGGCGCTCAGGTCCATGAACTGCAGGTGCGTGTCCATGTCGCTGAAACCACTGATGATCGGAATGCTTACCAGGTGCGTAGCGGCAACGGCCAGCTCCGGCACGAAGTTGATAAACAAGGCATTGATACCGATTGCCAACAATATCGCCACCAGGGCGCCCGGTATTTTACTCAGGATCTTGTTGTTCTTGAACGTGGGATTGTCCCACAGCAGCACGGTGGCCAGCGATATAATACCGATGATGAGCGCACCTACCTCTATGCTGCTAAAGGCATGGCCAATCTCTGAGAAGGTGTTGCGGCCGTTAGACTGAAAGAACTCCATCTCGCCAAAGAAATCATCGTCGGCGCCCAGGAAGTGCGGGATCTGCTTCAGGATAAGGATAAGACCGATGGCGGCCAACATGCCTTTGATCACAGAGGAAGGAAAGTATAAACCGATCACACCTGCTTTCATAAAACCGAGGACCAGCTGCAGGAAACCGGCAATGACCACCGCTAGCAGGAATGCCTCAAAAGAGCCCAGTGTTTCAATCCCGTTTAGTACGATAACGGTAAGACCGGCGGCCGGTCCGCTTACCGCCAGTTGGGAGCCGCTGAGCCACGACACAAGTACTCCCGCCACGATACCCGTTACCAGCCCTGACAAGAGCGGTGCCCCGGATGCGAGTGAAATGCCCAAGCAGAGTGGCAACGCCACAAAAAACACTACCAGCCCCGCAGGTATGTCTTTGCTTAAATGTGCTAAATAATTTGTTTTAACGCCTCTTGCTGTCATGTTTATGTTTAGTATTGAGTCTAATGACAGTCCTATGCCTGCACCCGCTTTCGCTAAAGTGCAAGCATACGTAACCTGTCTCACCTAACTGGCACAAACCTACAGAAGCAAGATTAACGCGAAATTAAAACGACATTAAAAGGAAATTAAAATTAAGATTTGAGCGGTACAGTGGCATAAGCCTGCGGCAATGATATGGTGACCTCGGTACCCTGGTTTATCTGCGAGCGCACCTCGATGCTGCCCCTGTGCAGCTTGAGTATCCGCTCGGTTAAGGGTAGGCCAATGCCATGCCCGGTGATGTTGCGTACGTTCTCGGCGCGAAAAAAAGGGACGAACACGTGCTTCAGGTCCTCAGGTGCAATGCCCAGGCCATGGTCCTGCACACGCAGCACTACGTCACGGCTCTGTACTTCTATCTGCCCAAGGGCCAACCGCCCGTTCGGCGAGAACTTAAGGGCGTTCTCCAGCACGTTCACCACGGCTATCAGCAGCAGGGCCTCGTTGCCCTGCACCATCAGGCGTTTCTCATCATCCGGGAAGCTGGCAAAATCAATCTCTATGCGGGCCTGCGGCTGGCGCTTCAGGGCCTGCTCGCGCGCCATCCACACCAGCTCATCAAAGCGCAGCATCGACAGCCTGATTTTAGACGGGTCTATACTTGCCTGGGCTATCTGCAGCAACCCGTTGGAGAGCTCGGTCAGCAGGCGGGCATCCTCCAGGGTGCTCTGCAGCACGCGCTGGTACTCCTGCGGCTCCCGCGGCTTCATCAGGGCCACCTCCAGCTCCCCGATCATGGCCGTGAGCGGGGTGCGTAGCTCATGCGAGGCATTCGATACAAAGGTGCTCTGCATCTCGAAGGAAAGCTCCAGCCGGTCCAGCATTTTGTTAAAGGTCTGCGCCAGGTGCGACAGCTCGTCCTTGCCATCGGCGTTGCTCAGGCGCAGGTGCAGGTCGTTGGCGCTTATTTTCTCTACTTCGCCCACCACCTTGGTAATAGGCCGCAGGGCCTGCTTGGCGAACACCCACCCGGCCAGCACTACCACGACCATAGCGCCGAAAAAGCCCACGACAAGAATTATCTTCAGGTTCTGGAGCTTACGCAAGCTGTAGGCATCGATGCTGGAGGCCAGCACCAGGTAGTCTCCATCGTTGTCTTTGTAGCGGATCCCCACTACCTGCCGCACATCGTTATCATACTCCTTACTACCCTGCTGCCTAACCTGCTCCAGTATGGCCGGCGTCACCCCCAGGTCGCCCTCACCATGCGAGAACATGAGCTCACCGGTGTTGCTGTAGATGCGCACCGCCTCGTGCGGAAGCTCATGGTAGAAGTCTATCATGTTCTGCCGCTGCTGCTCGGCCCCTACCTCATCGGCCTCCAGCACATAGCGGGCAGCCACCTCAGCCCTCCGGAGAATACGGTTATAGAAGTCGTCCTGTCGGTAAAGCGAGGTGAAGTAATACACCATCAGCGAGAACAGGATCATGATCAAGGCAAAGATGCTGGCAAACTGCAGCGTCAGTTTAGTGCGTATCTTCATACTTCGTCCTGTTCTTTCAGCACATACCCCATCCCTACCAGCGTGTGTATCAGCCGGGCATCATGGCCTTTGTCTACCTTTTTACGCAGAAAGTTGATGTACACGTCTATCACATTGCTGCCTGTGTCGAAGGAGGTTTCCCATACCTGCTCTGTAATATCCACCCTGGACACCACACGCCCCTTGTTGCGCAGCAGGTAGTGCAACAGGGCAAACTCGCGGGCCGTCAGGCTGATGGGCTTGCCGGCCCGGGTAACGGTCTTCCGCACCACGTCCATCTCCAGGTCGGCTACACTTAGCTTCTCGCTCACGCTGCCCTCGCTGTTCCTTCTGGAGATTGCCCGGATGCGGGCCAGCAGCTCCTTAAACTCGAAAGGCTTGGTCAGGTAATCGTCCGCCCCCGCATCCAGCCCAATGATTTTATCATCGGTGGTGCCGAGCGCGGTGAGCATAAGTATGGCCACCGTGCTGTTTTGCCGCCGTATTTCGCGGCAGACATCCAGCCCGTTCATGTTAGGCAGGATGATGTCGAGGATGATGATGTCGTACTCCTTTTGCAGGGCCAGCCGGATGCCGAGGCTGCCGTCATAAGCCTGGTCTACCTCATAGCTCTGCTCCTCCAGCCCTTTTTTAATAAAAGAGGCGACTTTGGGTTCGTCCTCAATAAGCAGTATCTTCATGTGCAGTGGGGTTTGCGTAGATGCCCTTTACTAGACTTACGTGAGCATGGTGTACAAAAGTACAACCTAGAAGCCAAACAACAACAGCCTCTCCGGGGCCGGTACCTTTACATCCCTCTTCTGCGTTTTAGATTATTATGGCACACGATCACCAACATCACCACCACAGCGGGCACCATCACCACCATGGTGGCAGCAACATAAAGGTGGCCTTCTTCCTGAACCTGGGTTTTACTATACTCGAGATAGTGGGCGGCCTCTGGATAAACAGCGTGGCCATCCTCTCGGATGCCCTGCACGACCTGGGCGACTCGCTCTCGCTGGGGTTGGCCTGGTACTTCGAGAATGTGGCCAAGCGCGGCCGCAACCAGAAGTATACGTTTGGGTACAAGCGTTTCTCCCTGCTGGGGGCCGTCATCAACTCTGTGGTGCTGCTGGTTGGCTCCTTCTTCATACTTTCGGAGGCGGTGCCGCGTATCTGGGATCCGCAGGAGGTGCACGCGCCGGGCATGATAGGCTTCGCGATTCTGGGGGTGCTCGTAAATGGGGCTGCCGTGCTGCGCCTGAAAGGGGGGCAGTCGCTGAACGAGCGCGTGGTGAGGCTGCACCTGATGGAGGATGTGCTGGGTTGGCTGGCGGTTCTGGTCGGCGGCATTATCCTGTACTTCTTCGACCTGCCCTGGATAGACCCGCTCCTGTCGGTGGTGATTACGCTGTACGTGCTCTACAACGTGGTGCGCAACCTGCGCGAGACCATGAACATCCTCTTACAGGCCTCCCCTACCCACATAAACCCGGGTGAGGTAGAGGCAAGGCTGCAGGAAATGCCTGAGATCGCCTCTGTGCACGACCTGCACATCTGGACGCTGGACGGCACCTACAATGTACTGACGATGCATGCCGTTTCCACCGCTGAGCTGCCGCCGCCGCAGGCGGAGGAGTTGAAGAGGAAGGTACGCACTGCCCTGGCCGACATGGATATACAGCACGTAACCGTGGAGCTGGAGAGGCCGGGAGAGGAGTGCAGCCACGAGGGCAGCCTCTAACCGGCTTAGTTCTGGTTCAGGTGCACCGCCTCGCGCACCAGGTCGGCGAAGTAAGCCTCGTCTATATCGGCTATGGTGCGAATCTTAACGTGCGGGTACTGGCCGTTTCGGCTCACCAGTCGGCGCTGCGGGTCGGCTATCTCCTTGCCCCGGAAAAAACCGAAGTGTATGCCGCTGCGCGAGGAGGCGAAGTAGCAAACCGGGCCATAGAAGAAATAGCAGGCGCTGTCCCAGCGCACGCACTCCTCCAGGTGGGCTACCGAGGCGTTGATGATGCGCCGCACCTCCTGGGCCAGCAACTGCTTCTCCGGTGATAGCTTCTCCACATACTCGTCAACTTGGTTAGTTGTTGTTTTGCTTCTCATAGTGTGTCTGGTTCTATTCTTTTTTAAACTCAAGAACACTTAAATATAATAGATTTTTAATATACGGAAAAGAAAGCAAAGGGGTTGTTATAGATGCTCAGCAAGCACTATATATAAAAACGTATATCTTGATAAAGTATAAACCTTTGGGCTTTGCCTATAACAGCTGGAAAAGGCGCTGCTCGAGCTCGTGCAGCCCGACATAGCCTGCGGTGAGGCGCTGCGGCCCATCCTCGGTGTTCAGGAAGATGCTGGGGTAGGTGCTCGCGCCTATGCGGTCTACGTAGGCGAACTCATCTTCCATCTGCCGCATAATCTCCTCAGACTCAAACAAGGTCAGGAAAAGATTCTCTGGGATGCCGAACAGCCCCACCAGGCGCACCAGCTCGCGGGTGTCCTTCAGATCTAGGTTATCCACGAAAAAAGCGGAGTGCATGGCGCGTAGCACTTCCAGGGTGAGCACAGGGCGCAGCAGGCGCACGCACAGCATGGCGCGGCAGGCAGGCTCAGTGTTGAACACAAAACTCCGCTGAATAAAAAAACGGTACTCGAAAGGCAGGTACGTGCGCTCCTGGACCCGGTGCCAGCTCAGGGCCAGGCGCTCTTTCTGCTCGTGCTGTAAAGGCTGTGTTTCGTGTGCCTGGAGCTCCCCGAAGACCACCTGCACCTCCATGCGCCCCTGCCAGAAAGCCCGCAAACGGCGCACCACCGGCGTAAAGCCATAGCACCAGGCACACATCGGGTTTGTGACGTACAGCAGCGATAGTTTTTCTTCCGGGTCTCTCATCAGCACTCTTTTTAACGTTTGTTTTACTCGAATCAGCGCAGACAGGATTCAGTGTATACGCCATGCATGAGCGAAGGCGCTGATTGTGAAGGAGTAAATACCAGTTTAGTTGAGTAGGCGAGCGGCATCATGGCCTTACGAGGCTAGGCATAGATCATTTTCACGGACATGCCACCGTCTATAACCAGGCGCTGGCCTGTAATAAAACCGGCCTTGTCGGAGCATAGGAAGAGAGCCGCCTCGGCGATGTCCTGCGGCTCTCCCACCCGCCCGACAGGGTGCTGCTCCTTATCTTGCTTGCTGTGGTGGGGGCTATACTTCTCGCTTTCCTTCTTCCAATCGCCCACCTCTATCCAACCCGGGGCAAGGGCATTCACCCTTATCCGCTCCTCCGTTAGGCTGACAGCCAGGGCATGGGTAAGCGCTTCCACTCCCCCTTTGGAGGCTGAGTAGGCAAATGTGTTGGGCTCCGACATAAAGGCGCGCGTGCTGGAGATGTTCAGGATGGCCGGATGCGTGGCCTGCTGCAGCAGCGGCAGCGCGTACTTGGCACACAGCAACGGGCCACGCAGGTTCACGGCCAGCACCCTGTCGAAGTCAGTCATGTCCAGCTCCTGCAGCCGCCCCTGAAACGGATCAGCGATGCCGGCGTTGTTGATGAGCGCATCGATACAGGCGTACTTCTCCCCCACCTGCCGCATCAGCTGCTGCACTTCGGCCTCCACGCTAACGTCGCAGCGCAAGAACTCCACCGGTAGCCCCTCCAGGCGCTGCAACGCCTGACTCCCGGCCTCCTCATCAATATCGGTGATGACGACGCTGGCCCCGGCCTTAGCGAAAGCCTGCGCCATGCCCAGGCCGATGCCTTGCGCCGCGCCCGTGATCAGTACTGTTTTCTGCTGGTAGTATGAATCACTCATTTTATACTTTGTGGTTAGGATATGACAGTTATAACTGGCGCCGTTGCGATAGGTTTAAAGCAGGACGATGGCTGAACTGAAAAGAAAAACCCGCTGCCTTCCTACAGGAGTGCAGCGGGTTATACTGTAGTGGCGGTGGCGGTTTATCTTTTCTCCAACTGCCGCTTCAGCTTATCCTCTACGTTGTCCAGCAGCTGGTACCAGTTGTCGCCCTCGTCCTGCGCAAACACGTCGTTGCCAGGGATACCTACCCGCATGCGCACACTCTTGCTGTTGGTTGACTGGCTGGCCTCCTCCTTAAAGTATACATCCACCGAGTCTATCTTCTTGGCGTAGCGCTTCAGCTTCGATATTTTATCTCTAACACTTTGCTGTATGGCATCCGAAATAGAAATGTCCACAGCCTGTACATCTAACTTTATACCTTCAAAATTCTCTGTGTAATTCATAGCTAATATGGTTTTCAAGTGTAGTTGAGGCAGGAATTGTAAATCATACTTCCCGCCCCAGGGTTTGCCATTTAAACGTAAGGAAGGGGCTTTGGTTGATGACCTCCTGCCACAAAGGGCTGGATTGCTGCCTTAGCCACTAACCCTCTGCTGCTGTAGCTGCAGCAACTCCTTAACCACTAAGGTGTGGCAGCCTATATATATTTTTAAAATATTTACCCCCTTTTGTTGCTTTTACGTAAAGCAGTATTAACTTTGAAACTCAAAGTACTTTAGCATGAACCAGCAGCAAGACCAACTAGAAGCCCTGCGTGAGATCCGCAGCATCATGGATCGCTCCTCCCGCTTTATCTCGCTTAGCGGGTTGTCTGGCATTGCAGCAGGTTTATCGGCGCTTGCTGGGGCCGCGATAGTTAAGTGGCACTTCAGCCAGTACAACGTAAACTACTACCAAAGCAGTGGCACCCTTACCTGGACCACCATCCAGTTTATGGCAGCCGTGGCCTTGGGCGTGCTTATACTTGCTTTTAGCTCCGCGTTGTACTTTACGGCACGCAGGGCGCGGCAAAACAAGCAGCGCATCTGGGACAGCCAGTCCAGGCGCCTGCTCCTGAACCTGGCTATTCCGTTGGCAGCAGGAGGCGCCTTTTGCGCTGTTCTACTATACCACGGCATTATCTACCTGGTAGCGCCTGCCATGCTTGTCTTTTATGGCCTGGCCCTGATCAATGGCAGTAAGTATACGTATGGCGATATCCGCTACCTGGGCATTTGCGAGATCATACTTGGCCTGGTGTCGAGCTTCTTTGTTGGCTATGGTCTACTATCGTGGACGATTGGGTTTGGCATGCTGCACATAGTGTACGGTACCCTGATGTACTTTAAATACGAACGCTAGCAGCAACGTGAAAGAGTATCTTGAAAACATAAATAAAGCCTTCGAGAGCAGGGCACGCCTGGGCATTATGTCGGTGCTGATGGTGGAGGACAAGGTAGACTTTAACACCCTGAAGGAAACCTTGCAGTTGACGGACGGCAACCTGGCCAGCCACCTGCGGGCGCTGGAGGAGGCCGAGTATGTGCGCGTGGAAAAGCAGTTTGTAGGCCGAAAGCCTAATACCACTTACCATGCCACAGACGCGGGCCGCGAAGCGTTCAAAAACCACCTGGATGCCCTGGAGCAGCTAATTTTAAACAACCGGCAGAGCGACTAATTTTTTTTGCATCTGCACTTTGAACTTCAAAGTACTTTAACTTAAAAACACAAAAAGCTATTCATAAATCTAAACTTCAATTATCATGACACAGCCTAACCAATCACAAAACCAGCCCATGCACCGGGTGTCTCCGATGGTACCCATCTTGGTGGGCGCAGGCATTGCTTTCTTCGTGATCTCCTTTTTTGTGTTCGGGGTGGATCAGCCTCACCCGGAATGGGGAAAGTACTGGAGGATCAGACCGCTGCTGATCACGCCTTTGGCCGGTGCCATGGGCGGTGCGTTCTACGCTTTCATGGATTATCAGAGCTCCCGTGGCTTTAACAGGACATTGGCCATTCTCCTGAGCGTGGTGGTGTACTTTGTGGGGCTGTGGCTGGGTATTGTGTTAGGCCTGGCAGGCACTATGTGGGATTAAGGTGCAGCCTGCATCAGCAACAATGAACCTGAAGAAAAAGCTTAAAACATGATGTTATGAGAAACGAGATCCTGAACTACCTCGACGAGCCCAGGCAACTGGAAAGGCTGTACCGGTCCAACAAAGTAACCTTTAAACAGGAGTTTAGCACCCTATACCCGCAGCTGAGCGGCAACCTGGTTGCCGCTTTCTGGCACGAAAGGCTGAATTTTGAGTCCGAGGAGATCTCCTGGGGCTCCAGAGCCGAGTTCCTGTTCGTGGTGCTGGCCGCCTTGGTGGCGGGCATACTGGCCAAGCTCCCAGCCATACTTCCCATCAGCGAAGAGTACTACTACCCGCGCAACATCGGCTTTATCGTGTTCCCGTTCCTGGCGGCCTACTTCGCCTGGATAAACAAGTTAACGGCTTACACAGCGGCGCTCATCAGCATGGTGATGTTGGTGTGCCTGGTGTACATCAACATCCTGCCAAACAACCCTACAAGCGATACCCTGGTGCTGGCCTGTATCCACCTGCCCTTGCTGCTCTGGGTTCTACTGGGCGTCACCTACACAGGCAGCGACCTCCGCGACTACAGAAAAAGGCTCAGCTTCCTGCGTTTCAACGGCGACCTGGCTGTTATGTCGGCCCTGCTGGTAATGGCAGGCATCCTGATGACGGGAATAACAGTTGGGCTCTTTGCGCTGATCGGCATTCAGATCGAGCAGTTTTACTTTGAGTACATCGTGGCTTTTGGCTTGCCAGCAGTACCTATTGTGGCTACTTCCCTTACCCAGACCAACCCGCAGCTGGTCAACAAGGTGTCGCCGGTTATTGCCAAGCTGTTCAGTCCGTTGGTTTTGGTGATGCTGCTCATCTACCTGGGTGCCATTGTCTACTCCGGCAAAGACCCCTACAACGACAGGGAGTTCCTGCTGCTGTTCAACGTGCTCCTGATCGGGGTGATGGCCTTGATCTTCTTCTCCGTGGCCGAGAGTTCTGCCAAGTCAACCTCGCTAGGGGGTGTATGGGTGCTGCTGCTGCTCTCTGTCGTGACGGTGGTGGTAAACGGCATTGCGCTGTCAGCTATCTCGTTCCGGATCTCGGAGTGGGGCATTACGCCCAACCGGGTGGCCGTGCTGGGCGGCAACGTGCTGATGCTGGTGCACCTGCTCATCGTAACGGTGATGCTGTTTAAGGCAGCCACTAAAAAGGCCGCCATCGCCGAAGTAGGCAGGGCCATTGTGCTGTACATTCCGGTGTACTTTGCCTGGGCAGCCATAGTGGTTTTCCTCTTCCCTTTGCTTTTCGGCTTCAAGTAAAATTACCTTCAAACCAATAAAGGAAACATTGTTATGACTATGCAAAACAAAAGAATTACCCGCATTTTTCTGGCTGTAGCCATGCTATTGGCGGTGCCATTGCTCGGAACGTTGTTCACAGACAGTGTGAACTGGGGCCTGTTCGACTTTATCTTAGCCGGCGTCCTGCTGCTGGGCACTGGCCTTCTGTGGGAACTTGTGGCCCGAAAGGTGCGAAAAGCCGAGTACCGAATCGCTCTCTGTGCAGCAATTCTGGTAGCGCTGCTCCTCATCTGGATAGAGCTTGCCGTCGGCCTCTTCGGAACACCATTCGCGGGTAGCTAAGCCTTTACGCCATGAAAGAAGCTTACCTTATGCCGCGGCTCTTCAGCTGGTTGCTGGGCTTGGCTGTATTTGTGATCGGTGCGTCGAATTTAATTTTTGTGCACCCCGTGCCGGGAGTGGTTTTCCTCCTGCTTTCCCTGTTGTACCTGCCTCAGGTAGACACATTTCTCCAGAGGAGACTCGGATTCGGGATACCGCTTGCCGTTAAAATCGTCCTGGGCATTGCCGTTATCTGGTTTACACTGGGGGTGAGTGACCTCGGGGATATGATAGATTGATCCGGTGGCTGCTGCCTTACGACCAAAAAACTGAGCCAACAACGTGGCATAAACCTCCCAGACCTATGAGCATTTCTAGTAGATTAGACCAACTTCATCTGCAGGCAAGAGGCAACAGGTGGCTCTGGCTCTTTGCCATCTTCTGCCGGGTGGCGCTGGCTGCCGGTTTTATTCCATCGGGTATGGTTAAGGTCCTGGGTGAGCGTTTCACCTCGCTGGCCGTCAATCATCCCATGGGGCATTATTTAGAAGCCATTTACCACACAGGGTTTTATTACACGGCTATTGGGGTGCTGCAGGTAACGGCAGCCATATTGCTGCTGATCCCCCGCACGGCCGCGCTGGGTGCGGTGATCTATTTCCCGATCATACTCAACATCTGCATCCTGTCCCTGGCGGTGCGCTTTGATGGCTCACTGGTTACTTCCCCGCTGATGGTGCTGGCAAACGTGTACCTGCTTTGCTGGTATTACCACACCTGGAAATTTATCCTTCCGTTTAACCGCCAGCCTTTGCACGAGGCAACGCGCCGCTGGAAGGATCTTAGTAGTGAATTTCCGGACAGGTTCTTTATCGGCACTGTTGTAACGGTCTTTATGGTGATTATGGTGGTGGCCAACGGGTTTGACATGATGCCACGCAACACCCTTGCCGAGTGCAACACGCAGTGCGAAGAAAGCGAGAACCCGCAGGCTTGCTACACCTTCTGTGACTGCATCCATCAGCAGGGCCTGCCGCTTGAAACTTGCCTGGAAGCCTATACCAAAGCTGTGGAGGACACAGCGCTGTAAACATTATTTTTTTGAACATCAACTTTGAAATACAAAGCACTTTAAGACAACACATGAAACTGCAACTGAAAAAGAGTGACCTGTACCTGCTGTCGGCCGTGGCAGCTTACAGCTTCCTGTTTTACCGGCAAAGCCCGGGCCTAAACTTCTTCCTGTTCACGGTACTCATCGTGGGGCTTCTGTACCGGCAGACAGCTAGGGCAAACCGCCGGCAAAGCAGCTGGTATGCCACAGCCGGCGCCAGCCTTCTCACCGCCTTAAGTGTGCTCGTGAATGCCTCTGAGCTGGCGGTGCTGATGAATGCTGCCTCGCTGGTATTGCTGGCTGGCTTCAGTGTTTCGCCCAGGTCTTCTCTTTTTGTTGCGGCTGCAAACGCTGTTTATTCCCTGGCCTATTCTCTGGTAGAGAACTGCATCAGGGCAATCAACAACAAAGAGCAGGCAAGGGGCGGCGCTGTTTTGGCTGGGGTACAGCGGCAGCACATCAGTATGGTCGCTGTACCTTTGGCGGTGTCGGTTGTCTTCCTGGTAATCTATGCCAGTGCCAGCAGTGCCTTCAGCTATGTGCTCAGCCAGATACAGTTTGGCGCCATCTCGTGGGGCTGGATCGGCTTTACCTTCACAGGCTTCTTCCTTGTATTCGGGCTGCTGCACCAGATAACTATCCCAGCTATTACGGAAAGAGACCTGGCTACCGGCAACACCCTTACCAGAGAGAGGGCATATAACCGGGGGATATTCATGTTGCCCGCCCTTAAGTATGAGCACCGCACCAGCACCGTACTGCTGGTGATGCTAAACCTGCTGCTCCTCTCCTTTATACTTTCAGATGCCTATTACCTGACGATTGGCACACTGCCGCCGTCTGTTGTTTGGGCGGAGTACCTGCACCAGGGCGTTTATGGCCTCATTTTATCGATCCTGCTGGCTATTGCGTTGCTGCTGTATGTGTTTCGCGGCAACCTGAACTTCTATCGGCACAACCACAGGCTGAAGCAACTGGCCTACATCTGGCTCACACTGAACTTCGTGCTGGTACTGCTCACGCTCACCAAGAACAGTATTTACGTTTTCAGCTACGGGCTCACGTACAAGCGCATCGGCGTGTACACATACCTTTCCCTGACAGCTATTGGCCTGGCTTTCAGCTTCATTAAAGTCGCCAGCCGTAAAAACAACTGGTATCTTTTCCGCAAAAACGCCTGGGCGCTCTACACGGTACTGCTCCTGCTCGGCATGTTTAACTGGGATAAGGCCATTACGCACTTTAACATCCAGGTAGCCCAGAAGACAGACTATAGCTACCTCAGCCGCCTCTCGGATGTGAACCTTCCCCAGATGGTCCAGGCTTCTACGTCCGCTGCGCCGCCATTCAGCGAAATCCAAAGGGAAAGCCTGCTCGCCCGCCGGAACCGGTTTGTGGAAAGGGTATCGGCAAGAGACTGGCAGTCCTGGAATTACACCGACTGGCGCGTAAGGCAGGAGCTGCAGGAGCTGGAGTAGCCGAGTTGAAGGGCGCTCCTATGCTGGCGCCCTTCAGCCCGTCCTGTCAGTAGGTAGATCGCGCTGCCAATCGGTTATACAAGTAAAAATCATCTGCTTTAGCCGCTGCACGGATAACCCTCTCCTGCCCCTTTTCCGTTTAATAGCACAAGTATAAACCACTAAAGTTGATGGCTTATGAACACCCTACCTGTCAACTGGCTTACCGAAGGACTCCTGGACTTTGAGTATAAGAAGTACCTGCTGCTGGCTTACCTGCAGGCCGCTAAAGGCGAATTCGCCAAGCAGCGCCTCTACCCTATCTTCTCAGACCTGATCATGCACTACCGCAACCTGCTGCAGGTGAAGGAGCACAAGCAACTGGTGTACGAGAAGTTTCCGCAGCGCATCAGCCGCGCCGACTTTGAGAAGCTGGAGCTGGTGTATGAGAAGATCGTGCAGGACGATGAGACCATGGAGCAGATAGAGGAGATCATCCAATACGCCACCCCGCTCTTTAGCCAAACCCTGGAGGAAGGAAAGGAGCTGTATGATTTTGTGGAACGCCACCTGGACATCAGCCCCGTAGGCATCACCCCCATCTACCACAACGAGGGCTACCTTTTCCTGGAGTACGCCCCCGTAAAGGAAACGCAAGTATACCTATACAACATCACGGTGTTTGAGAACACCTACGAGAAGTACAGGGGCATTAACACCAGGCACCTGCAAACCGTGCGGCGCGGCCTCACCCTAACGCACGAGCACCTCAAGGCCCGTTTGATCAAGGAGCGAAAGGAGCTGCCCAACCCTGCCACCTTCGCCGCCGTGTCCAGGTTTCCGGTGCCGCTGGAGCAGTCGTTGCTGCCCATTGCCAAGCGCTCTCTGGTGAAGTACGTTACCCGCCTTGCCGCCTGAGGCTCCGGAGCGGCTTCCTCAGAAGAAAACTTACTCAAAATTTACACATTCCGGAAAAAGCATTAATTTTGCGGTATCAGTAACAAGACGGAAACGTCTCGATTTTTAAAATTTATAGAGAAGAGGCGAGAGAATAGGCTCCCTGACCCTCTGGCAACCTCCTGAACAGTAAGGTGCCAAATCCTATCCCGGCCAATGGCTGGGGAATATAAATACAACGATGCCATGCAAATCTACCCACACACACCAGCACCATGTATCGCCAGCCGCTGTAACGCCACAGCCCTGGTAGCCATTACCAACACTGCCCGCAACCCAAAGGGCTGTTGTTGTTGCTGTTGGATGTGCTAGGTCAGCACCTTTCCCTTTGCTTTAGGCCTGGTTACCCCCACAGCCACACTGCAAGCAACAATTTCAGGGCATTCTTTTTGCTGCTTTGCCGGTACCGGCAAGGCAGGATCATAATTAATGGGATTTTTGAAAGGTCCCGGGTTCATTCCGAATTTATACTAAAAACAAATATGGATCTATCACAGGAACTACTTTCCAGGCTGGATTCGCTGCGCGCAATGCTGGCTGGTTTACCGGCCGCAGAAGGGCTGAGCCGGCTGGTGCAGGAGTTTGACGGCAGCATCGCCTTCTCCTCCAGCCTCGGCGTAGAGGACCAGTTGGTGACGCACCACATCTTTGAGCAGGATCTGCCGATACGCGTGTTCACGCTGGACACAGGGCGCCTTTTTAACGAGAGCTACACGCTGCTGCACAAGACCAACAACCACTACGGCAAAAAGATCGAGGTATACTTTCCGAAGCACGAGGCTGTGGAGCAGCTGGTGAACACGAAAGGGCCGATGAGCTTTTACAACTCGATCGACGACCGTAAGGAGTGCTGCTACATCCGCAAGGTAGAGCCCCTGAACCGCGCCCTGCAAGGGGTGCAGGTATGGGTAACCGGCATCCGTGCCGACCAGTCCGGGGCACGCCAGGACCTGCAGCTGCTGGAATGGGACGAGGCCCATCAGCTCATCAAGTATAACCCACTGCTGGATTATACTTTGGAGCAGGTGCAAGCCGAGGTGAAGGCGCTGCACATCCCTTACAACCCGCTGCACGACAAAGGCTTTGTTAGCATTGGCTGCGCCCCCTGCACGCGTGCCATTCAGCCGGGCGAGGATTTCCGCGCCGGCCGCTGGTGGTGGGAAGACAACTCCAAAAAGGAGTGCGGCCTGCACGCTAGATAAGTTAGAAAGTTTAGGAGTTAGAGAGTTAGAGAGTTAGAAAGTTGGGGAGTTTAGGGGTTAGAGAGTTCGGGAGTTATTGATACCGAACAACTAATAACTAACAACCAATAACGAACAACAATATGACAAAAAGATACTTGGATTACCTCGATCAGCTGGAGGCGGAGGCTATCCACATCATGCGCGAGGTAGCGGGGCAATTTGAAAAGCCGGCGCTTCTTTTCTCAGGAGGCAAAGACTCTATCACCCTGGTACGCCTGGCGGAGAAGGCGTTTCGGCCGGGCAAGTTCCCGTTCCCGCTCGTGCACATTGACACGGGCCACAACTTCCCGGAAGCGATACGCTACCGCGATGAGCTGGCCGAGCGCCTGGGCGAGAAACTGATCGTGCGCAACGTGGAGGACACCATTAAGCGCAAAAACCTGTCGGAGCCCACGGGCCGCTACGCCAGCCGCAACGCCCTGCAAACCCACACCCTGCTGGAGACCATTGAGGAGTTCGGCTTCGACGCCTGCATCGGCGGCGCCCGCCGCGACGAGGAGAAAGCCCGCGCCAAGGAACGCATCTTCTCGGTGCGTGACGAGTTTGGCCAGTGGGACCCGAAACGCCAGCGCCCGGAGCTGTGGAACATCTACAACGGCCGCATTCACAAAGGCGAGAACGTGCGTGTGTTCCCGATCTCCAACTGGACGGAGCTGGACGTATGGAACTACATCAAGCGCGAAGGCATCGCGTTGCCAAACATCTACTACACCCACGAGCGCGAATGCCTGGTGCGCGACGGCAAGCTGATGGCCTGGTCTGACTTTATCTACCAGGAGCCGGACGATGTGGTGGTGACAAAGCAGGTGCGCTTCCGAACGGTGGGCGATATGACCTGCACGGCCGCCGTGGAGTCTGTGGCCTATGACATTGACGCCGTGATCGCGGAGATTCTGGAATCAAAGATAAGTGAGCGTGGCGCCACCCGCATCGACGACAAGCTGTCGGAGACGGCCATGGAAGACCGTAAGAAAGGAGGATACTTTTAAGATGGATATACTACGATTTATAACTGCCGGCAACGTAGACGACGGCAAGAGCACCCTGATCGGACGCCTGCTCTTCGACACCAAGCAGATCTTTGCCGACCAGCTGGAGGCCATTGAAAGCTCCGGCCGCCTGAACGAAGACGGGCAGGTAGACCTTTCCTTGCTGACGGACGGCCTGAAGGCGGAGCGCGAGCAGGGCATCACCATTGATGTGGCTTACAAGTACTTCTCCACGGAGAAGCGCAAGTTCATCATCGCCGATGCCCCGGGGCACATCCAATATACCCGCAACATGGTGACGGGGGCCTCTAACTCCAACCTGTCCATCATACTTGTGGATGCCCGCAAGGGAGTGCAGGAGCAGACGCGCCGTCACTCCATCATCTCCTCGCTGCTGGGCATCCCGCACCTGGTGATCTGTATCAACAAAATGGACCTGGTAGGGTATGATGAGCAGGTATACAACCAGATTGTGGAGGACTACAAGCAGTTCGCGAAAAAGCTGAAGTCTAAGGACATTACGTTTATACCGGTAAGCGCCCTGAAAGGCGACAACATTGTGGAAGGCTCTGAGCTGACCATGCCGTGGTACCAGGGCCCAAGCCTGCTGGAGCACCTGGAGCAGGTGCCGGTGTCGCAGGACTTTAACCTGGAGGACTCGCGCTTCCCGGTGCAGTACGTGATTCGCCCGCTTACGGCCGAACACCACGATTACCGCGGCTATGCCGGTAAGGTAATCAGCGGCACCTACAAAGCCGGCGACAGGGTTACGGTGCAGCCGTCGGGCCAAACCACCACAGTTAAGTCTGTGGAACTTGGCGGCAAAGTACTGGAAGAAGCTTTCGCCCCTATGTCTGTTGTGTTGCAATTACAGGACGAAGTGGACATCAGCCGTGGCGATGTGATTGTGAAGGCTGCTGATGGCCTTGAGGTGGCACAGGAGTTTGAGGCCGAGGTTTGCTGGATGCACAACAAGGCCCTGAAGCCGGGCGCCAAGCTGCTGCTTCGCCACAACTCTACCGAGACGCGTTGCGTGGTGCGCCACATCGACTACAAGATCGACATCAACACGCTCGATCACCTGGAGGACGTGGACCAGATACAGCTCAACGACATCTGCCGCGTGCAGATCAAAACCGCTGCCCCACTCCTGCTGGATAAGTATGAGAATAACCGCTCTAACGGAGGCTTTATACTTGTGGACGAGACCTCTTTCGCCACGGTAGGGGCCGGCATGGTGGCTGAAATTGAATATTAACTGGAGACGCTCACAGGTCTGAAAGACACTGTGAGGTCATTATAAGAAGAAGCCGCTGCAGTTTATACTTGCAGCGGCTTCTTGCATTTATTTCTATACCTACTGTTTAGGCAGTGAAATAGGGCAGCCGGTTTGTAAAGGCGGACGTATAAACCTGAACTGCGCCAGTTACAACTTGGCTTCATTTAGCTACCCCGGCTAGGTTGCCACTAAACTTAGGGCATGGTTATCAGTTGCAGGTATAAGCTGCTGCAGCTTATACCTGCAACAGCTTTTGCTTGCTCAGCTAGCCTTCTAACTTTCTACTTCACCAGCTCATAAGTATAACTAATGGTAGCGGTTTTGTAAAGTATGGCCGCCACCGAGCAGTACTTGTCCATCGACAGCTGGATGGCCTGCTGCACTTTCAGCTCCTCCAACTCACCGCCAAGTATAAAATGCACGTGTATCTGCTTGAATAGCGAAGGCACCTCTCCCGGCACGCGCTCCGCTTTCACGTTAATTTTAAACGAATTGATCTGCTGGCGCTTCTTCTTCAGTATCTGGATAACGTCTATGGCGCTGCAGCCGCCAAGGCCCATGAGCAGCATTTCCATGGGGCGGGCGCCGGCGTTATGCCCCCCGATTTCCGGTGAGCCGTCTATATTGATTTCCACTCCTGAGGCACCAGTGGCCACAAAGTGAAAGTCCTCGTCTACGCGTGTAAGGTTTACTTCCATGTGTTTTTGTTAATGTACCAGCAAGCTATGCCTGCAGGTGGTGTAAGATTACATTTTACTCCTTAGCAAGTTTAAACACTGCCTGAATCAAGGTTGCGGAGACAATCTAATATCCCCTCAAACAACGAGCAACTATAAATGACAACTATCAGACCCGCTCCAGGGCCTGCTTTACGTCCGAAATGATGTCGTGTATACTCTCCAGGCCTACCGATACACGCACCAGGCCCGGAGTTATACCGGTGGCAGCACGTTCCTCTTCCTTTAGTTTGGAGTGGGTGGTTGAGGCAGGATGAGTTACAATGGTGCGGGTATCGCCAAGATTAGCACTGATGCTGGCCATCTGCAGGTTGTCAATAAAGCGCTTCGCCGCCTCATAGCCGCCTTTTACCTCCAGCGTTACAATGCCCCCGCCCTGGCGCATCTGCTTTTTAGCTAACTCATACTGCGGAAACGACGGCAGGAACGGGTAGTTTACCTTCTCCAGCGCCGGGTTTCCTTCCAGGGCTTCTGCCAGCTTTAGCGCGTTCTCGCAGTGCTTCTCCACCCGCAGCTGCAGCGTCTCCAGGCTTTTAGACAACACCCACGCATTGAACGGCGACATGGCCGGCCCGGTGTGGCGGGCAAAATACCTTATCTGGGTGATAAGGTCTTTACGGCCCACGGCAATGCCCCCCAGCACGCGGCCCTGCCCGTCGATGTACTTGGTGGCCGAGTGCAACACCAGGTCGGCGCCAAAGTCCGTGGGGTTCTGCAGCACAGGCGTGGCGAAGCAGTTGTCCACCACCAGCAGCAGGTTATGCTTGCGCTTCAGCTCGCCCAGCCACTCCAGGTCTATCAGTTCCAGCCCAGGGTTGGATGGCGTCTCGATCAGGATAAGTTTGGTGGCCGGCGTAATCAGGTCCTCCCACGCTTCCGGCTTACTGGCATCCGCGTAAGTATAGGAAATGCCCCACTTCGGGAAAATGTTGGTGAGCAGCTGGTGCGTGGACCCGAACAGCGAGCGGCATGCCAGCACA
The DNA here is from genome assembly GCF_029360645.1 of Pontibacter litorisediminis. GTDB lineage: Bacteria > Bacteroidota > Bacteroidia > Cytophagales > Hymenobacteraceae > Pontibacter > Pontibacter litorisediminis. The sequence goes on from NZ_JARDUA010000002.1 coordinate 565,612, forward strand.
TGGTCTCCGGACTGCAGCAGGGCGCCCAGACTGCCAAAAATAGCGCCCATGCCCGAGGCAAAGGCAAAGCCTTCCTCCGCTTTCTCCAGGTAGCACATCTTCTCCAGCAGCTCGTCTACGTTTGGGTTGGCGTAGCGGGAGTATACCTGCCCCTGCTCCTCCTCGGCAAACACGGCACGCGCCTGCTCGGCATCCTCAAACACAAAACTGGAGGTCAGGTATAACGGCACCGAGTGCTCGCGGTAATGAGACCGCTGCGTCTGGAGGCGAATCGCTCCGGTAGAATTATCGCTCATGAACGGTAGTTTTCTGGTTAGATAAGGTATTGTATGTTAGTTCGAATCAAATTTACAGGATGTAAGAACGGAGAAGATGATGCGGCCCGTCAGAGCCTGCTCAGTTAGCCTCCCCATACTTACATCATTTTTAATGCTCCCCTTAAAAAGGCAGTGCCATCACGATCAACCGTAGGCTGACAATAATCACCACGATGCCCACAATGATCATCATGGTTTTGACAGGCAGCCTGCGGGCCAACATGGCTCCAATCGGCGCCGAAATGGAACCACCAAGTATAAGGCCCAGGATCACCTGCCAATGCGAAATACCCGCAAAGGCCACGAAGGTGGCCGAGCTGGCGATAGACACGAAAAACTCGGCCAGGTTCACGGAGCCAATGGTATACATGGGGTTGCGGCCCTTGGCAATGAGCGTGGAAGACACGATGGGCCCCCAGCCGCCCCCGCCGATGGCATCCAAAAAGCCTCCGGCCGTGGCCAGGAAACCTAGTTTCTTCACAGGCTTTTTCTTTACCTTTTTGCGCAGCACCTTCCGCAGGATCAGGATGCCCAGCACCAACGTGTAGGCAGCTACTACAGGCTTGATGATGTACAGGTACTCCTCAAAGGTAAAGAGCAGGTAGGCGCCAAGTATAGCGCCCAGCACCCCCGGCAGCACAATGCTCTTAAACAGCTTGCTGTTGACATTCCTGAACTTCAGGTGCATCCAGCCCGACACGCCCGAGGTAAAGATCTCCGAAGCGTGCACGCTGGCACTGGCCGCCACCGGACTTACGCCAAAGCTTAGCAGGAAGGTGGTGGCACTCACGCCGTAGGCCATGCCCAGGGCACCGTCTATGAGCTGCGCCACAAAGCCGGCAAGTATAAAGATGAGGATGTCAGAGTCAACCTGCGCGGCTACATCCATCGCCACATTCCCGATGGTTTGCAGCGGGATGTAAGTGAACAACAGGTGGCCGGTTACCATCAGGGCAACGGCTGCGAACAGCATCACCAGCACCGAGGTCAGATTATACCTGGACTTCTTCGGCGGCACAGGCGCCACCAAGCCTTCCGTGAGGGCGTTCAGCTGCTTTACCTTCTCCGCAAAATCCCCGTTCAGCTGCGCCCGTATCTTGCCCATCTTGCCCAGCACCTGGTCAATCTCCTCCGGAAAGGCCTCGTTCAGCACCTCTTTCACGCGCTTGGCCACCGTAGGCGATTTGCCGTTGGTGGAGATGCCCAGCTTCAGGCTTCCCTTCTGCACCACCGACCCCAGGTAAAAATCGCACTGCTGCGGCGTGTCCGCCACATTCGCCAGTATCTTCCGGGACTTGGCCAGGTCGCGGATAGCCTTGTTCAGGATAGGGTCATCCGTAGCGATCAGCACCAGGTCTCTCCCCGCCAGGTCCTCCTCCTCAAACTCCCGCACCACCAGCTCCACCTGCGCATGCTTTGCCGCCAAGGCCCAGATCGCAGCGTTGATCTCCGGAGCCACTAGCCGCACCGGCGCCTGCGGGCTATTGGCCAGTATGGCCGTAAGCTTCTCCAGCCCCACGGCCCCACCGCCCACCACTAAGGTTTGCAGCTCCTCCAGCTTCAGAAAAACCGGGAACAGCGGGTTAGCCGCAGCTGTTGCCTCCGTTGCTGCAGGGGTTATACTTATACTTTCTCCTTGAGAACTATCCATTTATACTTTAGTTCTAATTGACTTATACTTCCACTGCGGCCAACTCCTGTTGCTGTTGCAGGGCAAGGGTGTAGCGCAAGGCGGGATGGTAGCTCACCACCTCCCCGATGACAATGATGGCCGGTGCGCCCACTTGCTGCGCGGCCACCCGCTCCACAATGTTGTCCACGTTGCCTAGCGCGACTTTCTCATCCGGCAGAGAGCCGTTCTGAATCACGGCTACTGGGGTATCAGCTTTACCGGCGGCAGTGTATATCTCGGCTATCTGCCGCAATTTACTCACTCCCATCAGAATTATCACGGTGGCGTTGGACTGGGCTGCCAAATTTACGTCTGCGGAAATCTCCCCGGAGCTGGTCGTGCCTGTTATCACCCAAAAGCTCTCGTTCACGCCACGGATGGTGAGCGGAACCTGCTGCAGCTCCGGCACGGCAATGGAACTGGAGATGCCCGGCACTACGGCGGTCTCGATATTAAACTTATCCGCGTGCGCGAGCTCCTCGTAGCCACGGCCAAACACAAAGGAGTCGCCGCCTTTCAGGCGCACCACATGCCCGTAAGTATAGGCGGAGTCTATGATGAGGTTGTTGATCTCGTCCTGCTTGAGGTGGTGCGCACCTGCCCGCTTGCCCACATAGATTTTAGGCACATCCGCTGGTGCGTACTGCAGCAGTCCTGGGTTCACGAGCGCGTCATACAACACCACGTCCGCCTGTTGCAGCGCCTTCACGCCTTTGAGGGTGATCAGTTCCTCGTCGCCGGGGCCTGCGCCAACCAGCGTGAGTCTGGGCAGTTTATACTTTGCCACTACCTGCTGAGCAGTATTTCTTATTTCTTTTCTTCTGGATGCCATCTTTTTTGAATTTTGAATGTGTGAATGCAAGAATGTGTGAATAGGGTATGGGATAACCAGGTTTTATACTTCCCTGGAAATGCACGTCATCATACATTCACGAGTTTCTCTTGTCTGTAGCGGCTTGCCTCCTGCAAAAACAGCAGGGCCTGGTTCAGGTAGTCTTTGGCAAAGGCCTCGCCCGGTTCATTCTGGTTGATCTGCAGCACCTTGCGCTTGAAGTCTGTCCCGAAGGTGAAGATGCCCGTCGCAACGAAGTTTTTGTCAAACTCCTCCATGATGCTGTGCTGGGTGTTGGTGCTCACGTTTTTGTCGAGCAGCAAGGCTTTGGCTGTACTGATGAAGGCGGCGTAGCCATAGTAGACCGCATCGGCATACCGCTGCCCTTCCAGGGCCTCCCCCGCCCACTCCAACTTTTCATCCGCCTCATACAGCAGCGTCGCCACCAGGTCGATCATCACGCCGGCACACTCGCCCACCCCAATCGCAGGCTGAAATCCATCCTGGTGCCCCCAGTCAACGAAGTCCTCCGGTGTTAGCGTCGTCAGGTCTGTCAGGGGCTTGAGCAACTGGTAAAAGTAGTCTTTGCCGTTGCGGTCGTAGTAGGCGTTAAAGTTCTCCCCATCCTGCCCGTTTGCTTTGTAGTCGTTCAGCACGAAGCGTAGCACCTCCGGCCCTCTTTTGCTGGGCACCTTCAGCAGCTTCTGCGCAATGCGGCCTTCGCCGTTCTGCACCGTACCACCGCCCAGCAACACCTGCAGGGCCGGCAGCACGCTTTTCCCGCTCTTGAGCGAGGCCCCATGAAAGCCCAGGTTCGCCATGCCATGCTGGCCGCAGGAGTTCATACAGCCGCTGATCTTAATCTTAAAGTCGGTGTTGAACAGCATCTCCGGGTACTCCGCCACAATTACCTGCTCCAGCACCTTGGTGATGTTGGTGCTGTTGGAGATGCCCAGGTTACAGGTGTCGGTGCCGGGGCAGGTGGTAATGTCAGCCACACTGTTAAAGCCGGGCTCGGCCAATCCCAATTCATCCAGTCGGGCAAAGACGTATGGCAATGCCTCTTGCCGCACATACTTGAGCAGCAGGTTCTGCCCCTGCGTCACACGCAATTCATCCGCTGCAAATCCGCGCACCAGCGGCACCAGCTTACGGGCTATGGTACTGCTAATGTCACCAATCTGCACTTTGATGTAGATGCCGTAAAAACCCTCCTGTTTCTGTTGGAACACATTCGTCTTTAACCACTTGTTATACTTGTCCGTGTCCTCGATCACGTAGTCTGGTATCTCTCCGGCTACAGGTGGCGCCGCATTGAAATCTATACTTGTATCAATCTCGAAGCTGTGTGATTTCAGGGCCTTGTGCTCCTCGTTTACCAAGCGCAGCACCTCCTCCAGCCCTAGCTTGGAGATGAGGTACTTAAACCTGGCCTTGTTGCGGTTGTTGCGCTCCCCGTACCGGTCGAAAATGCGCAGCACGCCCTCAATAAACGGGATCACCTTGTCCTCCGGCAGGAACTCAAAGGCCGTATGCGCCAGGGCCGGTTGTGCGCCCAGCCCACCGCCAATCAGCACTTTAAACCCACGCGCGCCATCCACCACTTTCGGGATAAAGCCCAGGTCGTGCATGTAGGACATGGCGGTGTCGGAGTCGCTGGAGGAGAAGGACATCTTAAACTTGCGGCCCATTTCCTGGCAGATCGGGTTGCGCAGGAAATAGCGGAACGTGGCATCGGCGTAAGGCGACACATCAAAAGGCTCGTTTGGGTCGATGCCCGCCTCCGGCGAGGCCGTGACATTACGCACGGTGTTACCACAGGCCTCGCGCAGCGTAATGTCATCCTGCTCCAGCTTGGCCCACAGCTCGGGGGTTCTATCCAGGCTCACGAAGTGGATCTGGATGTCCTGGCGTGTGGTCAGGTGTAAATTGCCGGTAGAGTACTCGTCGGAGATATCGGCGATGCGTAGGAGCTGCTGCGTGGTCAGTCTCCCGAAAGGCAGCTTGATGCGCACCATCTGCACCCCCAGCTGTCGCTGGCCATACACGCCCCGGGCCAGGCGCAGGCTCTTGAACTTGTCTTCCTGCAGTTTGCCTTCGCGGTACAGCCGGATCTTTTTCTCCAGCTCTATAATGTCTTTTTCTACTAATGGATTTTCTATCTCTGTTCTGAAGCTTTGCATGCTGATTATAAGTATAGGTTGCCGCGAGAGCGACAGGATGAAAAAATATATAAAGAAGCAGGGCGCGGCCAGGAGTGGCTGCGCTGCACAAGAGGCTATAAGCTTAGGGGTAACCTAACAGGCGCGCATGCCCAGGCACTGCTGACAACAGCAGCACATAACCTGAGGCATCGTGTACATTTCAGCAACAGCCAGCGCTGCTGCAGTGGTTAAGTATAAATCGGAAAGAATTGCTGCTGTTGGCATTTGGGTATTGCTATGCGCTGCAGGAGCGGCAGAAGTACAGGCATACCTGCTGCGGCTACGAGCGCGGATAAAAGAAACAGCCTAAGGAGCTGCGTCAGGAGCAGCTATCAACTATAGGCCAGGAAAAAGGCAGGATTTCCTTAACAGGAACAACAGCAACAACAACAGCACATCGCGGCAGGAGCGGTGGCAGAAAAGGAAGCAAAGCGGTTTTGGGAAATGATGCTTCCGAATGCAGGGATGTTTTTTGTTGCGTTCATGGTTTCTTAATTTATATTTTCCCTTTGCTGGGCAGGATGTGGCACCTTTCCAAAGCGGATGGTTGCCAGAGGGTCACGGAGCCTGTTCTCTCGCCTCTTCGTCTATAAATTTCTTGCGGGTAGCAATACTATTCGCTACAAATGTACGAAGAGATCCCAATAAAACAGACACAGCCCCATTTTTTTGTATCCTTGCCCCCGGATCTATGCGGTTTCGGCTTTCAACAGGCGTATTTTAAGAAGCTAAAACATCCTGCCTCTGCTCGAGGCAGCGCCAGCAAAGCGAGCTTTCAAAGCACCTGTAACTCTAGAAACAAAGTAGAAAAGCACTGATGCAATTTAGCCACCGCAGTCCCAGCGAAGAACCAGCACTGAGCCCAAAATGACTGCCAGGGCAGCCCATGTGGCAAAACTAGCGGCCCTAAATTGCACACTGTTTCCTGCCCTGGAGGCCTTCTCCCGACCAAGCCGGGCTTTCTACCTACCAACAGCTTATCGGCCGGCCGGGCCTATTCATATAGAAATGCCGTGCATTGGTATATTCTGTTTTAGCAGTATAGATTTGCGGCTTTACTTTGTAGCGTGAAGTATTAGAAAAGCGAGTATGAAGACCTCTACCAAGACTAAAGCAACGTACCACCTGAACGCATAAACTATGAAGAAGCATTTACTATTGATCCTGCTGGGTTTAAGCACCACGGCAGGATGGGCGCAGGCACCGCAGCAGGCAGGCCCACAGCAGCAACAGGCCACCATGCCTACCCCAAAGGGCAATGCCAAGATCAGCGGGGTGGTGCTGGATGCCGCCACCAAACAGCCCATTGAGTTTGCCACTGTGGCGTTGATTAACCTGAGCACCGGCAAAGCCATTGATGGCACCATGGCCGATGAGAAGGGGCGCTTTACGCTGCAAAAAGTAGCGGCCGGCAAGTATAAACTGAATGTGTCTTTTCTGGGATACCAGCAGCAGGCGGTAGAGAACGTGAGCATCAGCTCCGATAATGCCGAAGTAAACGTGGGCACTATCTCCCTGGCCTCCGATGCCCAGAAACTGAGCGAGGTGGTGATTACCGGGGAGAAGCCGCTGGTAGAGGAGAAAATCGACCGCACCGTGTACAACGCCGAGAAGGATATTACCAACACGGGCGGCAACGCCGCTGACGTACTGCAAAAAGTACCGTCGCTGAGCGTAGACACCGACGGCAACGTGCAGCTGCGCGGCAGCGGCAATGTGCGCGTGCTCATCAACAACAAGCCTTCCTCTATCATGGCGGGCAGTGTGTCGGATGCGCTAAAGCAAATCCCGGCAGACATGATCAAGTCGGTGGAGGTGATCACCAGCCCATCTGCCAAGTATGACGCCGAGGGTACCGCCGGTATCATCAACATCATCACTAAAAAAGACAGTGGCCTGGAGGGTGTGAGCGGCTCTGTGTCGGCCACCGCAGGTACGCGTGCCAGCAATGGCAATGCCAGCCTGAACGTGCGCCGCGGTAAACTGGGCATCAACGCCAACGCCAGCGGTGTGCACTTCTACAACCACGGCGACATGAGCAACATCACCACCTTCAACAGCGAGGGCGAGGTGCAGAACAGGCGCGAGCAGTACGGCGACACCAAGATCCGCGGTGCGTTCATGAATGCTCAGCTTGGCTTTGATTATGACATCAACGCCAAGAACAGCCTTTCAGGCAGCGTGCGCCGCAACGGTGGCGAGTTTAAGATGCAGAACGACCAGACGCAGCGCTTTACCGAGAACGGCGTGGAAAACCCGACTTATACGTTCAACACCGACATCCAGAACCGCAACAAGCGCCTGGGCACCGACCTGAACCTGGATTACATCCACACATTCAGCAAGCCGGGCCATGAGTTGGCGTTGCTGTCGCAGTACACCATGACGGACACCGACACCCGCAACTACCAGGACCGCTATACGGAGGGTGAGGATCCGTTCTTCCTGCAGCGCAACACCAACGACGGGGCCAACAACGAGCTTACCTTCCAGGCCGATTACGTGCAGCCGTTCGAGAACAAGACCACGCTGGAGATTGGCGCTAAAACCATCTTCCGGGATGTAAAAAGCGATGGCTTCTATCGTGATATCATGACGGCGGAAAACGCGATGGCCATGAGCAACCTTAACTTTGACTACGCTCAGGATGTGTACGCTTCCTACTTTACCTATGGTTTTGCCGTAAAGAAGCTCAACTTTAAGGTAGGCGCGCGCTTTGAACAGACCGAGATCGACGGAGACTATTCTCAGGTGCTTGAAAGCGGAAACACAGAAAGAGAGACTTACTCCGACAGCTACAACAACCTGATCCCGAGCATCGCTTTGTCCTATACGCTAAAGGAGAAGCATACGCTGAAGGCTAACTTCACGCAGCGTATCCAGCGCCCATCGCTGTTCTTCCTGAACCCGTTCGACCAGGAGCAGGCACCGGGTACCATTGTGCGCGGCAACCCTTACCTGGACGCAGAACTGACGAACCTCTACGAGTTTGGCTACAGCACTTACTTTAAGACGGCCTCTATCAGCGCCAACCTGTACATGCGCGAGACAGACAACGCCATTGAGACAGTGCCGGACCTGGAGGGCGATAACACGATCCTGACCTTTGCCAACGTGGCTAAGAACAAGACCTACGGCATGAGCCTTTTCGGTAACGTCAAGCCGGTTAAAGCCTGGTCGATCGGAGGTAGCTCCAACATTTACTACGTGGACCTGAAGAGCTCGCTGTATGAGAACAGCGGCTGGATGTACAACATCAACGGTAACTCCTCTTACGACTTCGGCAAGGGCTTCAGCGCACAGTTCAACGCGGGCTTCAACTCACGCAGGATACAGCTGCAGGGCAAGTTTGCCTCCTTCTCTTACCATGCCCTGGCCTTTAAGAAAGAACTGTTTGACGGCAAAGGCGGCCTGAGCTTGGGTATGGATAACCCCTTCCGCAAGAGCATGAAGATGAACAACGATGTGGAGGCTCTTGACTTCACGCAGCGCATGCGCATTAACAACTACAACCGCGGTTTCAGGCTCACCTTCGACTACCGCTTCGGTAAGATGGAGAAACAGAAGATGCCGCGCCGCAAGCGCAGCATCCGCAATGACGACACCAAGCAAGGCGACGGCAACGGCGGAGCCGGTGGCATCTAAGCCTTACAAAGCATAGACTACTACTTACTACCCAGTGTTCCGGAAATCCACGCCTGCCATGGCGGGGATTTCTTTTTTAAGCGGTTGCTTTGTTTTTTGGTGAAGGTAGGCCGCAGTACGGGCAGAATTGCTAAACTTGCAGCATGGCATTGTCTTTAAAATCAGATACCCTGCGCAACTGGGTTATTCGCTATATCTTCTTTTTTCTGGGGCTGATTTTATTCGGCCTCGGTATTGCCATTGCCGTAAAGGTGCAGCACCTGGGCCTGCACCCCTGGGATGTGCTGAATGTTGCCCTCTCCGACAAGTTCGGCTGGAGCATCGGCACCTGGAGCGTGATTGTGGGCATGGTGGTCATATTCTCCTCGCTGCTGGTCAGCAGGAAGTATATCAACATCGGCACGTTTCTGAATGCGCTGCTCATAGGCCCCTTCATGGACTTTTTCCTTTGGCTCGATTTTCTGCCGGAGGCAACCTATACCTGGCTTGATTATGTGTGGCTGTTGTTCGCGATCCTGATCATCGGCACGGCAGGAGGCTTGTATGTGGCGGGCGGCATCGGCGCCGGTCCCCGCGACGGCTTCATGCTTACCATTGCCGACCGGACCAGCCTGTCGGTGAGCAAGGCCCGGATGATCGTAGAAAGCATGGTGCTGGTGGTGGGTTTCTTGCTGGGCGGGCCGATCCACGTGGTTACGTTCCTGTACACACTCATCCTAAGCCCGGTCTTCCAGGTATCCATGGGTGTGTTCGTAAAACTGCGGGAGGCTCTAAGTGAGGAGCGGCCAGAGGAAGTGAAGGTATAAAGCCCTCTAAAAGCGAAAAAGCAGCCAGTTGGCTGCTTTTTTTGTTACTTCAGGGTTTCGTAAAGCTTTTTCGACTTCACGTGCAGTGAAAACCAGTCGTAGTTATTACGCAGCATGTTAAAGTTGCTCCCCTCTACCACGCCGTTCACCCCTTTCTTGGAGAGCGCACTGGCAATCACCTCGTCTTCAACCACAAAGGAATCAACCACCAGGCCCCCGTTCACGAAAGAGCAAGCAAGTCCTTTGTTCTCTGGCTTGTACAGTAATGTGTTACTTTTCTTCAATCCGCTCTCGATTCTTTCTAGATCTTTCATAGTAATATTGTTTCAAAGGGATATACAAGCTACAGAAGCTTATAGTTCAAATATAGAGTAGAATATCACAAACATTTTTTTGAAATGGGTGAACAGCTCCAGAAATAATGTGAATGAACCTCTGATAGATTCAATTCGAGTTTTGCTATACTGTAGTTATGGGATTAAGTTTTTCGGGTGCGGGAAGATGTTTCAGCTCAACCCTATGGCTGGATATGCCACGCCATGCCAAGCAGCTGGACGTCAAACACTTTTATACCCTGTTAAGCTTATGTTATATTCTGAGGGGCACAAAAAAAGGTAGAAGAAACTTCTACCCCTTTCCCTGGAGATAAACTCTTTCGCTCGTGAGAGCGGCATGTCTTATTTTTCCTGTGAGAAGAGCCACTGCAACAGCTCCGGCTCCTGGAAGGCATAGTCCCAGCTGTTGTGGTTCACGCCCGGGTACACCGTCAGCTTTACGTCGCCGCCGGCCTTTTCTATGGCTCCGGCCATTACCCTGGAGTGCTCCACCGGCACTACGCTGTCCTCCTCGCCATGGAAGACCCAGATGCTCTCTACCTTTTTGGCATACTTGCGGGCTGTTTCAGAGGCTCCGCCGCCACAGATTGGGAAGGCGGCGGCAAAGGTTTTGGGCCGGCGCCACAACAGTTCAAAGGTACCCATGCCCCCCATCGAGAGGCCGCCCAGGTATATCCTGTCCTTCTCCACACTGCCGCTCTTGCGCAATTTCTTCAGCAGGCCCAGCAGCGCATCCATGGCCTTGGTAGGCTCCCCGCCCGCCCGGAAGTTAAAGGTGCGCTTGCCGCTCTCTCCTGTCACAATATCCACATTCGACCAGTAGCTGTCTTTGGGGCACTGCGGAAAAACCACAATGGCCGGGTACTGCTCCTGTTCCTCCAGAAAGCGGCTGGCCCCATACACCAGCTGCGACTCGTTGTCATTGCCGCGCTCGCCGGCTCCGTGCAGCACCAGCACCAGCGGATATTTTTCCTTCGGATCGAAGTTATTCGGGTAAAGGATACGGTAAGGCAGCGTGTCGTTGCCCTGCACATAAACTTTACGCTGGTATGCGTCCAGCTCGCCCTGCGCCTGCGTGCTTATACTTGCCAGCAGCAAGGGCAGCAGCGCCAGCAAAAGTTGTGTATACTTTGTCATGTCGAGGTTCTTATACTCCATAGTTGGTCCCTACTTCACTTTCACCACCTTGGTTCGTTTACTGATTCCGTTTTCATTAAAGGCCTCTACCTGAAAGTAGTAGGCGGGGTTTACGTTCAGCGCATTCAGTTTATAGGCGCTGTCTTGATAGATCAAGACCGAGCTGTAGAGTTTATCGGGCGCAATGCCATAGTACAGGTGGTAGCCCTGCGCCCCTCTTACCGGCTGCCACGCCAGTTTTGCCTGTCGCCTGTCGGTGGCCCTGCTTACGCTGAACCGGGCCGGTGTGGCGGGACTTTTACCAGCGCCTTTCCCAAAAACCCGCAGCCCCGAGATGGCCAGGTGGGGCGTTGGTACATGGTGATTGGTGAACCTGATGTAGCGCGCCTTCTGCGGCTGCGGCAACTCTACGTACTCGTTTGGCACATCCCCGCGGTGATCCCTTTTATCTACCAGCGCCTTCCAGTTCTTCCCGTCCAGGGAGTACTCCAGCAGGTACTGGTGGTAGAGCGTGTCCGGTTTTCCGAAGATGTTGGACTTGTGGTCGTGGTAATTGAGCTGCACGGCCCTTACCTCGCTCACCTGCTCCAGGTCCACCTCCAGCCACTCGCCGGGCTTGTTTGTCCGGGCCACCCAAAAGCTTTTTATACTTTCGTCCACCACGTTTTCAGGAGTAAAGTCCCCCTGTACGGAAGAGGCCTTCACAGGCTTGTTGTAAGAGAGCAGCATCCAGCCGGTAAAGAGGCTCTGGCGGTCCTTGTTATCCGGTGAGGGCAAATAGTGCGGGTAATCGCCGTAGGCGGTGTTGGCGTAGAGCTGCCCGTCCTGGTCGAAGCCTGCGGGAAATTGCCCGATGCGGCGCTCAAAGTTAAAGTTCACCCCGATCACCATTGTTCCGTAATGCCACCACTTGCCCCAGGGGTCCTGCACGGTGCTGCCATGGCCCGTCCCCCTGATAAAGCCGCCGGGCTTGTAGGAGAAAGGGCTGTACTCCTGGTAAGTAAAAGGGCCAAGCGGCGCGTCTGAAGTATAAACCCCATCCGCGTATACATTCCATTCCGTGCCGGGCGCGGCATACTGCAGGTAATAGGTGTCCTTATACTTGGTCATCCAGGCCCCTTCCAGGTAACCGGCCGTCGCGGTGTCGGAGTGGTTCTCCCCAAAGCGCTCCCAGCCATGCTGCCCCGGATGAAGGGTAATGAGCTTTTTGTTCTCGCCGGCAGGCAGAAAGTAGTGCCTTGGATTTAGCTCTAGCCCCTGCAGCGGCTGCGTGTTGGAGGACTCATGGTACAAGTATACTTTGCCATCGTCATCCACAAAAAGCGCCGGGTCGTGCAGCGTCAGCGGCAGCACAGACGGCACTCCCCGCCAGGTGCCTACCTTGGGGTTACCGGTATAGATAACAGACTGCGCCGATGCCGGATTCCCCAGTGCCAGCAGGATAGAGTCACCCATAGGCCAGGCCCCCGGCGCATTGGAGGACTCAAAATACCAGCTCTGCGGCCTGATGAACTGCCAGCTGCGCAGGTCTTTGGAGTGCCAGTAGCCCTGGGAGCGGGTGACAAACATATAATACTCGCCCCTGAAAGGCACCACGGCAGGGTCGGCGCCTGAGAGAAAGGACAGGCCCCGGCTGGCATGCACCACGCTGTAAGTATAGTCTATGTTGATGGGGTTGCAATAGGTCTGCTGCCCCTGCGCCAGGGTATAAAAAGACAGCATCCAAAGCACCAGCCCCGCCAGTAGCGCTTTCGGCCGTCTCCCGGTTTTCATACTTTTGATATTCTTGCGGTCATACTTCATCTTTGTTGTCAAGAAGTCACTCCCCTACGCCTGTACCTCCAGCCCCGTATCTACGGGAGGCAACGCATGAGCCATTGCCATGGCTGCTGTGGACTTCAACGAGCCGCTGCGCGCCACACCGCTTCCTGTCTCCCTACCCTTCCCCGCTGCCGCAGTGGTATAGCCACACCGGCAGGGGTATGGCGGGAGCGCTCCAAACTACACAGTTTGCTTATTATGTTTAGTAAGTTCCTTTGTATGGTAAGTCGATGCGCTTGTAGGGCACGTTCTTGAGCGGGATCTGGAGCCCGTTGGTCGCCTCCAGCCAGTTCCACATCTCCGCCTTTAGCTCTCCGGCAAGCTTCGCGTACTCCGGGTCCCGGATCAGGTTGTTCATCTCCTCCGGATCCTGCTGTATGTCGTAGAGTTCGTTGATGTCCCAGACGCCGTGGTTGTAGATGTACTTGTACCTATCGGTGCGGATGCCGAAAATAGTGGGCGTTTGCGGAAAAGCCCACTCCCAGTAATACTCATAAAAGATCTTGTCGCGCCACGGCACTTTCTGGCGCTGCAACAGCGGCAGAAAGGAGTTACCCTGCATCTGCGCCGGTTTTTCCATGCCTGCCAGTTCCATAATGGTGGGGGCGATGTCCACGTTGAGCACCATCTGTTCCACCTTGGTGCCGGGTTTGATCAGGCCGGGCGCGCGCGCCAGCAAAGGCACCCGGATAGAGGCCTCATACATGTCGCGCTTGTCGATCAGGCCCAGCTCCCCGAACTGAAAGCCGTTGTCGCCCATGTAAATGACGAGCGTGTTCTTATCCAGCCCCTCCTTCTTGAGCCAGTCCAGCACGCGGCCAATGCTTTCGTCCACGCTCAGCAGGGTTTCCAGGTATTGACGGTAAAAGTTATCGAACGGAATAGCACCGTCGTACATGCCATCCACGCCGTGCCAGCTGTTGCGCTGCGCCTTTACCCACTTGGGGATGTCGCGCACGTTTACCGGCCCCTGCGGCTCCTGCACCTTGCCGTAGCGCTTGCTCGAATCGGTGGCAGTGAGGTACATGGATGGCGGGCTCACGATCTCAATGTCTTTATACTTGCCCTCATGGCGCTTAGCCGGCATGAACTCGGCATGCACCCCCTTGTGCGAGAGGTAGGCGAAAAAAGGCTTGCTTTTATCACGCTTCTGCAGCCACTCCAGCGTGTAATCGGTGAGCAGGTCGGTCGTATAACTATCTTCCGGCTGTTTCACCTCCTGGCCATCAATGTTGAAGGTAGGGCTATAGTACTCGCCCTGGCCCTTGAAGCTTACCCATTTGTTAAAACCCGGCTGCGGCTCATCGTCGGTGTTGCCCATGTGCCACTTGCCAAAGAAGCCGGTCTGGTAGCCCTGCTTCTGCAGGTACTGCGGGAAAAAGATGAGCCCCTCGGGCAGCGGTGCGCTGTTGTCCACTATCTGGTGGGTGTGGGCGTACTGGCCGGTGAGGATGGAGGCGCGGCTGGGCGAGCAGAGCGAGGTGGTGACAAACGCATTCTGCAGGTGCGCGCCCTCTTTGGCCATCCGGTCCATGTTGGGTGTTTCCAGCTCCGGCACCTTGTTCATAAAACCCATGAAATCGTAGCGGTGATCGTCACTAAGTATAAAGATGACGTTCATGGGCTTGGCCTGCTTCTTTATCTGGGCCTGTGCCGCAGGTAGCCACAGCAGCAGCGCCAGTATACTTGCCAGCCACTTTCTGTGCAGGTATAAGTTCATCATGGTGTGTTGTTAAGGTATACAAGAGTGAGGTTGTGGCGCCGCCGGCCTTAGAGGTCCGGCAGCACCAACTCACCTAACCAATTATGGTGTCACGGTAAAGCTGGCCTCCTGCACGTCGCGGGAGTTGGTGCCAACAAATACCTTAAATTCTCCTGGCTCCAGCACGCGCTCCAGGTCGTTGTTGTAGAACTTCAGATCGTCCGGGGTGATGGTGAAGGTCACGGTTTGGCTGCCGCCTTTCTTCAGGTTGATCTTCTGAAAGCCCTTCAGCTCCTTTACCGGGCGTGTGATGCTGGCCACCACGTCCTGGATGTAGAGCTGCACCACTTCCTCGCCATCGTAGTTGCCGGTGTTCCGCACCTGCACGCTTACCTCCAGGTTCTCGCTGGGGCTGATGCTGGTCTTGCTCAACTGCGGTTTGGAGTAGTTGAAGGTGGTATAGCTCAACCCGTAGCCGAAGGGGTACAGCGGCTCGTTGGTCACGTCCATGTAGCGGGTGGTGTACTTGTTGAGCAGGTCTCCGTTGAAGGGGCGACCCGTGTTTCGGTGTGCGTAGTACAGCGGAATCTGGCCCACCACCTGCGGGAAGGTAGCGGTTAGCTTACCTGACGGGTTGTAGTTACCGAACAGCACATCGGCAATAGCGTTCCCGGCCTCGGTGCCGGCAAACCAGGTCTCCAGCATAGCATCCGCATTCTGGTCTTCCCAGGTCAGGGTTAACGGGCGGCCGTTCATCAGCACCACCACCAGCGGCTTGCCGGTTTTCTTCAGCGCCATCAGCAGCTCCTGCTGTTTGCCGGGCAGGCCAATGGAGGCGCGGCTGGCAGCCTCCCCGCTCATGCCCTGCGACTCCCCTACCACGGCCACGATCACATCCGATTTCTGCGCCACTTTCACGGCCTCGGCAATCAACTGCTCGGAGGTGCGGTTGTCGAGCTGCAGTTCGCCGCCGTGGGCATTCAGGCGCTTGATCATCTGCTCATCGTCGGTGATGTTGGCGCCTTTAGCATAGTTGATCTTGATGCCGTTCCCTGCCACATTCTTTATACCTTGTTCTACCGACACGGCCTGTTTCCAATCGCCGGCGCCGCTCCAGTTACCGATCAGGTCGCGCTGGTTGTTAGCCAGTGGGCCAATCAGCGCAATGGTGCCGGATTTTTTCAGCGGCAGCGTCTGCTTGCTGTTTTTCAGGAGCACCATGCTTTTGCGGGCGATCTCGCGGGCGGCCTCGCGGTACTCCGGTTTCATGATGGTGTTTTTGGCACGCTGCTCTTCTGCATAGCGGTATGGGTCCTCAAACAGGCCCAATTTATACTTTGCCTCCAGGATACGCCGCGCCGCTGTGTTGATGTCCTCCTCGGTCACGTTGCCTGCTGCTACGGCCTGCTTCAGGTGCTTGAGGAACACTTCGCCTACCATGTCCATGTCCACGCCAGCCTCCAGGGCCAGCTCGGCCACTTTGGCCTCATCTCCCACGCCGTGCGCGATCATCTCGTTGATGGCCGTATAGTCCGTCACCACAAACCCGTCGAAGCCCCACTGCTCGCGCAGCAGCTCGGTCATCAGCCAGCGGTTGCCGGTGGCCGGCACCCCGTTGATGTCGTTGAAAGAGGTCATCACACTGCCTGCACCGGCGTCTATGGCTGCCTTGTAGGGCGGCAGGTACTCGTTGAACATGCGGTTAAGGCTCATGTCCACCGTATTGTAATCGCGGCCAGCCTCGGAGGCTCCGTACAGGGCAAAGTGTTTTACGGTGGCCATTACGGTATTTTCCTTTGTCAGGTCATCGCCCTGGTAGCCGCGCACCATGGCACGGGCTATCTTGGACCCCAGGTAGGGATCTTCTCCGGCGCCTTCCGCTACACGGCCCCAGCGTGGGTCGCGGGCAATATCCACCATCGGCGAGAACACCCAGTTCAGGCCATCGGCAGAGGCTTCGTCGGCGGCGATGCGGGCACTGCGCTCCACAGCCTCCATGTCCCAACTCGCCGAAAGGCCCAGCGGGATCGGGAAAATGGTGCGGTGCCCGTGGATTACGTCATACCCGAACAAGAGCGGGATTTTAAGGCGCGTGTTGTTGACGGCAAACTCCTGCAGCTTGCGGGCGGCAACCGGCGTGTAGGTATTGAATACGCCGCCCACATTGCCCTTGCGGATATTTTCGTCCACGTTCTGGCTTACCACCGGCCCCGTCACATCGAAGCCCACCGACACCAGGTTCAGCTGCCCGATCTTCTCATCCAGCGTCATCTGGCTCAGGAGGCTGTCCACAAACTGGCGCATGCGTGGGTCTGCTGTGTTGCTTGCCACAGCTGTTGGTTTTGCCTGTTCCATGGTTTCGGATTGCGTTGCGGTGGTGCCTTGTTGGGCTGTGTTACACTGCGTGCTCATTAACCCGATAGACATTACGAAGGCTGTGCGTATGATTCGTTTCATGTATACTACGTTTAGTTATTTGGTCAAGTGTGGTTTAATCTTCTTCCTCCAGATCTGGTAGCCCTGCTGGTTCATGTGCAGGCTGTCTTGCGTAAAAATCTCGGGCTTAGGCTTGCCATTGGCCTGCAGCATCGGTGTGTACACATCCACGTACTTTGTTTTCGGCTGCGTCTGCAGATAGGCCTTTATCAGCCTGTTCGACTCCTCCATAACCGGTTTATACTTGCTGCGCGAAGGGCTGGGCTTGATCGACACGAACACCACTGGCACCTGCGGCAGCTCCTGCCTTATACGCTGAAACACCTCCTGAAAACGCTGCAGCACCTCCGGCGCCTGCACCGTGTCGGAGGCAATGTCGTTTTCGCCGGAATAGATCACGATCTGCCTGGGCTGGTACGGGAGCACGATGTCGTTCAGGTAACGCTTCAAATCGAGGAGGTTGGAGCCGCCAAAGCCACGGTTAATGACGGTATGCCCAGGAAACATCTCCTGCATGTTGTCCCACAGCCTAAAAGAAGAGCTGCCTACAAATAGCACGGCGTTCTGCGGCGGCATCTGTACGCTGTCCTGCTGCTTAAAGGCCTGGATCTCGTTCCAGAACGGAGGATCGTTTTGCGCCTTTGCCTGCAGCTGCCACGCCAGCGCAACGATCAGAAGAAGGTATCTGTACATTTTTGCTAGTTTTATACTTGCTGTTTATTCCTTGCTATGCTTTTATACTTCTTTATACTTGATTGGCGCCAGCGTCCGCTTTTGCCTTTAGCTTTTTCAGATCAGTCGGCTTTTAGCTAGCCCCTCAATCCACCTTTACCGCCTTCGTCCGCTGCGATACCCCATTCTCGTTGAAGGCCTCGACGGCGAAGTAGTATCCCTGATCCACGCCCAGGCTTTTCAGGTTCAGCTTGTTCTCGCCGTACACCATCCAGGAGCTGTAGAGCTTATCCGGGGCAATGCCCCAGAGCACGTTGTAGCCCTGCGCGTTGGCCTGCTTCTCCCAAGTGATCATGGCGTCGCGGCGGTCCTGCTGGCGGTTTACCTTAAAGTTCTTCGGGCGGGCTGGTGCCTTGCCCTGCCCCACCCCAAACACGCGCAGCCCTGAAATAGCCAGGTTCTGCGTGGGTGCATGCAGGTTTCGGAAACGGATGTAGCGCACTGTCTGCGGGGTGCCTAGCTCCACGTAATCATTAGGCACATCCCTATAGTTGTCGCTCCTGTCTACCAGCATCTGCCAGTTCTTACCGTCTGTAGAGCCCTCTACCACATAGCGGTGGTACAGCCCCGGCACCTTGCCGTAGAGGTTAGATTTATAGTCGTGGTAGTTTACCTGCACAGCGTGTACCTTGCCCGGCTTCTCCAGGTCTATCTGCACCCACTGCTGGTCGTTGTTCTGCTCGGCCACCCAAAAGGTCTTGGTGCTCTCGTCGAGCATACCCTCCGGTTTGAAGTTCTCCAGCATAGAGGAAGCCTTCACTGGCTTATTATAAGACAGCAGCATCCAGCCCCTAAAAGCTCCCGCCTTGCCCGGCACGGCCGGTGCGTAGTGCGGATAGTCGCCAAAGTAGGTGTTCACGTGCATCAGCCCGTCCTGATCAAACGAAGTGTGGAACATGTTGATGCGGCGCTCCCAGTTGATATTAACCGACACAGAAGCCGAACCGAAGTGCCAGTACTCCCCAGCCGGGCCAACCACCGTGCTGCCGTGGCCAGCGCCGTTCATATAACCGCCCGGCTTGTAGGATACCGGGTTATTGGGGGCATAGGTAAACGGCCCAAGCGGCGAATCGCCCACATACACGCCATCGCCATACACGTTGAACTCAGTACCTGGGGCGGCATACTGCAGGTAATACTTGCCGTTGTGCTTCGTCATCCAGGCCCCTTCCATGTAGCCAGCCAGCACCGTATCCGAGTGGTTCTCCCCGAAGCGCTCCCAACCGTGCTTGTCACCGTGCAGGGTGAACAGCTCCACCGTTTTCTCCGATGGCTTGAAGCGATTCTTCCTGTCCAGCTCTTTTACCCGGATGGGGTATGTGTTGGAGGATCCCCAGTACATGTAAGCCTTGCCATCGTCGTCGATGAAAAGTGCCGGGTCCTGCAGGTCGTTCAGAATGCCGGCCGTAGCTTTCCAGTCGCCCCGCTTGGGGTCATCGGTATACAGTATGCTCATCGAGCCGGATGGGTCGCCAGCCACATAGAGCACCGAGTCTTTGTAGTTGAAGGCCGCAGGAGCGTTGGAGCCCTGAAAATACCATTTCTCCGGCTTGATGAAGTTCCAGTTCAGCAGGTCGGTGGAGTGCCAGTAGCCCATAGAGCGCGTTACGAACATGTAGTACTCGTTGCGGAACTCCACCACGGCCGGGTCGGCCCCGGAGCGGTACGAGATATCCCGGTAGGAATCATACACCGCATAAGTATAGTCGATGTTGATGGGGTTGCAGTAAGTGCTCGCTTGCGTGCTCTGTGCCTGTGCACCCATGCTGCTGCAAGCAAGTATGGCTAGTGAAAGTATAGCTCGTAAGGCTCTTCTCATGCGTATCGTTTTATACTTTGTTATCTCTGTTGTGTAACGCTTCTCTGTTAAAAATAACTTTCTGTCATCCCGCAGGGATCTTGGTATCGGGTATCATTTCCCTTTCTAAGTTTCTTTACAGCTTGCCCGCACTTAACAGACCAGGTTTTACAGCTAGGCACTGAAGTAACTTCCGCACCTGCTTTTACACTTACTTCAGCTGCGGGCTCTGGAAGCCAAGCTTTTTCAGGCCGGTCTGCACCTCGGGGGCACTCATGAACAGGTCCCACAGCAGGCCGGTACGGCCATTTTCGATCATCACCACAATCGGCCCCTGGTCTATGCCCAGGTAGCGCGGCGTGTACCAATCATACTCCTGCGAGAACGCATCGTAGAAGCCATACTCTCCCCACAGCTTACCCCCCAGGTCCTCGTACAGGTGACGCATCACCTTCATGGATTCCTCGGGGGTGTAAGGGTAGGAGGACAGGGCGGCTGTCGGAGAAATCACACCCAGGTCGTTCTCAGGGCTATGGCCAGCATACCCATTCATGGAGTAGCTGGAGGTCAGGCCCCAGGCATCTTCTCCGTAGCCCTCATAGTCCTTCGGATTGTCTACACAGTAGTCGTGGTGGATAAGGGCATGGTTCCGGTTGAGCTTCCAGTAGTCGGCATACTTGTCGGTAAGGTTGCGCGGGTCGAGGCCCAGGTAAGAGTAATGTGCCCAGAACAGCGGGCCCACGCTGCCCTTGTGCCCGTTGTGGTTCAGCACCACCTCATGGCCATACTTGCTCGCATTAGATTTTATGGCTCCATTCTGCGCCCAGCCCTCGTGGTATACTTCAGCCGGCACACCGTGTGTGGGCGAGGCGGCTGCCAACACATACATCACCAGGCATTCGTTGTAGCCACTCACCGGGAAGTTCATCTCCCAGCCATAGTTCGGGCTCCAGTGCCAGTACAGCACGTTCTGGCCACCCTTGCGGTACCAGTTCCAGTCCACTTCTTTCCACAGCTTATCGATTTGGGCGGCCAGCGCTTTCTCCTGCGCGTTGCCATCCTGCAGGTACTGGCGCACCGTCAGCATGCCCTGTACCAGGAAGGCGGTCTCTACCAGGTCGCCCCCGTTGTCCTTCTGCCCGAACGGCTTTACTTTTCCGGTCTCACCCTGTATCCAATGGCTCCAGGCACCGTGGAAGCGGTCTGCCTTCTCCAGAAAGTTCACCATCTTCTGCAGGTGCTTTACGCCTTCCTCGCGCGTAATAAACCCACGCTCCATCCCAACGATGATGGCCATCAGCCCAAAACCCGTGGCCCCGGTGGTAACCACGTTCTGGTCGTTCTGAGGGTATACCCCATCCATGTGGATGCGCTCCCGGGCAAGCCCGGAGTTAGGCTCTGCGCCATCCCAGAAATACCGGAAGGTTTGCTCCTGCACCAGCGTCAGCAGTTCCTCATCTGTCAGTTGATTATCTGCAGTGGCTGTTGTGTCAGCAGCTGCTTCTTTACTTGCCGTGGCGGTTTCGGAAGAGCTCTGGCACCCGTAGAAAAGCTGGGCGGCCAGCAGTGGTATGGCGAGTAAGGTTCGCTTCATGTCTGTGTTGGTTTCGCTTCAGTAAAAAACTTATTTCTGATACTTGTGTTACATTTTTGGCTAGTGCAAGTAAAGCTTGATGTCTTTGGATGTCGCTCCAGAGCTGAGCACCAGCTTATACTTGCCCGGCACGAGTTCCTGCCCCAACGCCACCTGTTCTAGGCCTGGGTTTTTGCTTTGGTTATCCCATAGGGTTTTAACCTCCGACCCATCCTCCTTCAGCAGTTTTAATGTATAGCTTCCGGCATCTTTGGTGGCCACCTCGATCAAGTAGTTGTCCTTGTCCGGGTGGCGCAGCAGGTCCACCAGTCCAGTCCGGATATCGGGCGTTACCAGCGGAAAGCCCGTCTCGTACACCGGCTCGCGGAAGCCTAATTTGGCCAGCCCCGCCTGCACCTCCGGCAGATCGGTAAACAGACTCCAGAGCAAGCCGCTGCGGTAGTTCTCGATCATCACCACAATTGGCCCCTGGTCTATCGCCAGGTGATCGGTGGCCGTCCAGTTGCGGGCTTTGTTGTGCGCGTCTCTCAGGCCATACTCCCCCACCATCCTGGAGCGGAGGCCCTTGTACATGTTGCGCAACACCTGCATGCTATAGTAGGGCGTGTAAGGGAAAGAGCCCAGCGCCGCCGTGGGCGCCACGGTACCGTTGTCGTTTGCCGGCGAGTGTGCAGCGTAACCGTCCGGATCGTCGGAAGCGGTGAGGCCCCAGAAACTTTCGGTGTAGCCGTAGCTTTGCGGCGCAGAACTGAGGCTGTAGGAGCGATTCACCATCGTGTGGTTCAGGTTTTGCACCCAATAGTTGGTATAGTTATCCTCCAGCTGCCGCGGGTTCAGGCTCAGGAAAGAGTAATGGGCAAAGAACAGCGGCCCGCCGTAAGCAGGACCCATCTTCAAAGTATAACCGCCATTGTTCTGTGCGGCCCCGAAATTGGCGCTCACCCAGGAGTTCTGATATACTTGCGGCGCGATAGGGTGTGTGGGCGAGGCGGCCGCCAGCACGTAGGTGATCAGTGCCTCGTTCCAACCTTGTATGGGCATGTTCATTTCCCAGCCATAGTTCGGGCTCCAGTGCCAGTAGAGTTTACCGTCACCGCGCGAGGCATACCAATCCCACTCCACGGTTTCCCACAATTGCGTAATCTTCTCTCTCAGTTCAGCCTCTGCTCCGGCTCCGTTAAAGTAAGCGCGGGCCGTCAGCAGGCCATTCATCAGGAAAGAGGTTTCCACCAGATCCCCGCCGTTGTCTTTCGGGCTGAAAGGAATGGTGGCGCCGGTAGTGCCATTTATCCAATGCGGCCATACCCCGTGAAAACGATCGGCACGGCCCAAGAAGTCGGTAAGTTTGTTTAGTCGTTCTACAGCCGCTTCCCTGGTTATCCAGCCACGGTGCACCCCGACAATAATCGCCTGCACCCCGAAGCCGGTTCCACCGGTGGTTACCACATCGCCGGAGCTGCTGCGCTCACGCGCCATGCCGCTGGTTGGATGGGCAAAGTCCCAGAAATAGCGGAGGGTACTCTCCTGCACTTCGTTCAGCAGGGCTCTATCTTCTGCTGCCGTGGGTTCTGAGGGGGCTAGAGGATCAGTTGGTTTTGGCACAGGCTGCCCGTCTTCCGCCTCGCCTTTGCAGGATAGCAACGCGCATAGCAATAACAGGCAACAGTACCGAAGCTGTTTTTTTCTCATCCTTTGTGGTAAGGGTGGGGTTTTGATAGAAAAGAAAGTATGGAGCCGCCTTTACAGCAGCCCCACACTTAAAGTATTTAAAGATTAATAGCCAGGGTTTTGGGTAAGGGTACCGTTGCTAAGGTCTATCTGGCGCTGCGGTATTGGGTACACCTCGTTTACGCCTTCGGTAAACTGTTTCCCTTGTGCCTGCAGCACCTCGGCGGCTCTGCCTTGTCTCACTAGGTCAAAGAAGCGGTCTCCTTCCAGCGCTAGCTCCACACGACGTTCGTGCCAGATGATGTTGCGCAGTTCCTCCTGCGACGCAGACTCTATCGGATCTAAACCGGCTCTTTCGCGCACCAGGTTCAGTGCATCCAGCGCCTCCTGCGTCATACCTAGCTCATTGGCGGCCTCGGCATGCATCAACAGCACCTCAGCATAACGTAAAATACGCATGTTCTGATCTTTCGCATAGCCACACTCCTGCGTTACATAACTAGGCACATAAGCCTTTTGGTTATAGCGCGGATTCGGCGCAGTCTCGTTGATTTTGTCACCCTCGGGAGTTACCTCACCTCTGAACAGAATGGTGGCGTCCAAGCGCTCATCTCCTTCTTCATAGGCATTCACCAAGTCTTCGGTAGGTGTGGAAAACCCCCAGCCAAACTGACCACGCACTCCTTGTACCTCCGCCCACTGCAGGTTAGATGCCCCACAGTTTCCGGGAATGGTCATGGCTTGCACTTCGAAGATAGACTCACTGTTATTTTCCCCTGAAATACGGAAGATATCATAGTAGTTCGGGGTTAAGGCGTAGCCCATGCTCATCACCTGGCCGGTCAGGTTGTACACTTCCTGCCAGTTTTCCTGGTATAGCTGCACCTTTGCCAGCAGGGTAAGTGCTGCTCCCTCGGTCGCACGACCTACGTTCGCCGCATCGTAGCTTCGTGGCAGCACCTGCGCCGCATCACGCAAATCCTGAATTATCTGCTCATAAACCTGTGCTTTTGGAGTGCGCACCGGGTTTAGCTCCTCAGCTTCTGTTGGAACACGCGTGAGCAGTGGCACATCGCCAAAGGCTCTTACAAGGTTGAAGTAATGATAGGCCCGCAGAAATTTCGCCTCCGCAATCAGGCGGTCTTTCAGCGCCTGATCCATCTCAATGTTCGGAATATTTGTGATGGCCTGGTTTGTCAGGTTAATTGCCTGGTATTGGCCAGTCCAGTAGTCATCGAGAATAAACTGCGTGGGGGAGATGGTGAAGTTATCGAAATCGTTCATGAACGCCGCATCACCAGGGTCGCTTCCCTTTTCGGCATTATCAGAGGCAATATTTGTAAGGGCCAGGTTGGCGAATGCAGAAACTTTCCATTCCCGCAGGTTGCCATAAATCGCGTTCACCGACCTGTTGGCATCCTCTGGGGTTACAAAGAACGTTTCACTGGTTGTCTCACCCTGAGGTGGCACATCTAGAAACTCATCTTCCTTGCAGGCATACAACCCACTGAGCAGCAGCACGCCTAGCATAACAACTGCCTTTCCTCTGCCCCTCTTTCTGTTCTTTTCCATATGATTTGCTCTTAATTCCATTTTAGAAGTTAACATCTACACCAAAGTTATATGTGGCAGAAAGCGGGTACACGTTCAAGTCCACACCTGCGCTGTTGGGAGCTCCTCCCACCTCAGGGGTAAAGCCGGTATAGTCAAACCAGGTTACCGGGTTCTGTGCGTTTACATAGAACCTTACACGCTCCATTTTCCAGCCACTGGTAAGTGCGCTTGGTAACGTATAACCTAACTGCAGATTTCGGATACGCATGTAGCTACCATCTTCCACAAACCAGCTGTTAGCCTGGATGTTAGCATCCTTTAGGTCTGGTCCTGGATAAGCGTTGGTAGACCCCGGACCACTCCAGCGTTTCTCATAAAAGTCTTCTGTATAGTTCTCGTTGCCGAACCTCACGCCTTTGTTTGCATTGTACACGTCGACATCCCCAACGCCCTGAAAGTCTAGCTGGAAATCCCAGTTCTTGTACCTGAAGTTCGTGTTCAAGCCATAGTAGAAACCAGGGTTAGGGTTACCGATGATCGTCTTGTCGTTCGCATCGATCTCATTGTCGCCGTTCAGGTCGCGGTAGCGGAAGTCTCCGGGCGCAATGTTTGTCACGTTAGCCTGGGCAGAGTTGGCAATCTCCTGCTCATTCTGGAAGATCCCTTCCACCTCATAGCCATAAAAAGCTCCGATGGGGTCACCTACACGGGTAACACTGGTGAAGATACGGCCAACTGGAAGGCCACCGCCAAACTGGGGCAGACCTGTAGCTACCTCGGTAACTTTGTTTCTGTTGGTTGAGAAGTTTCCGCTTATGGAATAGCTGAAGTCAGAGGTGGCATCGTGGTTCCATGTGGCTATAAACTCCAATCCACGGTTACGGAAGCTGGCAAAGTTTCCCAGTATATCGCTGGACAACGTACCTTGTGTGGCAAGCAAAGGCGTGTTAAAAATGGCATCCTCCGTTTCACGGTTGTACCAGTCGATTTCAGCCGTAAGCCTGTTGTTCAGGAAAGCAAATTCCGCCCCGATATCAGTTTCTTTCACCACTTCCCAAAACAGAGTTGGTGGAACTGCCAGGTTGATGGTACCCCCCGGGTACACCACCCCGCCAAAAACAGCTGTATAGATTGGGTTGTCCAGGTCCGGCCTTAAGATAGTGATGTTGGAAGGAATACGGCTGTTACCCAGCTTACCCCAGCTACCACGCAGTTTAAAGTAATCTAGCACCTGCTGGTTCTGCATGAAAGGTTCTTCCGAAACTACCCAGCCTAAGCCTACAGCGGGGAAGTAGTCAAAACGTTCATCCTCCGGGAACTTTGACGACCCGTCTCTGCGCAGCGTGGCAGTAAGCAGGTAGCGGTTTTTATAGTTGTAGTTCACACGCCCAAAGTAGGATAGCAAAGCGAGCTTATCGGCTGTGTTGGTGATAAAAAACGTCTCCGGGTCTCCTAAACTCAAATAGAGCGTAGCCTCCGACTCGAAGGGAACATCGTTGGCCCTGCCGGAGAAGTCCTCCTGTCTGTCTTCCTGAGCTGAGTAACCTAACAGTGCAGTAATCTCATGATCTCCGAACTGCTTATCGTAGGTCAAGGTATTTTCCCAGAGCCAGCGGGTAAATTTGCTCCTGGATTTTGTAAGCAAACTGCGGCGCACAACCTGCGAAGTGGTAAGTGAGTCCACAGCCTGGTAGTTCCAGAACTCGTTAATGGCATAGTCCAGGCCAAGGCTGGAGCGGAAGGTAAAGTTATTCAGAAAATTTGCCTCTACATAGGTGTTACCTGTCAGCCGCTGACCGCTAGACTCCTGGTTGTAGCTATCGAGCGTAGCCCTTGGGTTACCAAACGTGCCCAGGTTAAAGTTAGCGGGGTCACCGTAGTTTCCGTCAGCTTTGAACACCGGTACGAC
Source organism: Pontibacter litorisediminis (assembly GCF_029360645.1). Taxonomy (GTDB): domain Bacteria; phylum Bacteroidota; class Bacteroidia; order Cytophagales; family Hymenobacteraceae; genus Pontibacter; species Pontibacter litorisediminis. Next base: position 591,774 of record NZ_JARDUA010000002.1, read on the forward strand.
CGGAGGAACAACGAAGGCCTGGTAGGTTACCCCATTAGGCACATCATCCGAGTTATAATCATAGAATATGGCGTTGTAGCCCAGCTTTAGATGCTCTGTGGCATTGAAATCCGTCTGCAGGCGCGCCGTGATGCGCTCGTATTTGTTGCCGTCTATAATGCCTTCCTGGTTCAGGTAGCCACCGCTAGCGCTATAGGTCACCCGGTCCGATCCTCCGGAAAGGCTCACCTGATGGTTATGGATGGTAGCTGTGCGCAAAATCTCATCATACCAATCTGTAGAGGGCAAATTAGGGTCTACAATTTCGGAGCCCTGCTTCTGGTTAATTAACTCCGCGTACTGCTGCGCATTTGCCAACTCAACCTTGTTTGTCACGCGCTGCACCCCTACAAACCCGTTGTAGTTGATGCGTGCCTCTCCGGCCTTTCCGCGTTTGGTCGTAACCAACACCACGCCGTTTGCTGCACGTAAGCCGTAAATGGCAGCACTAGAGGCGTCCTTCAAAATCTCCATGGAGGCAATATCGTTGGGGTTGAGAAAGCTAAGGTTCTCGACAATGGTACCATCCACTACATACAAAGGCCCCGCATCTCCCAACACGGATCCTGTACCACGTATGCGCACGGTAGGCGACGCCCCAGGCTGGCCGCTGTTCGTGATCTGCACCCCTGCTACTTTGCCCTGGATGTTGCTAACCGGGTTCTGAGAAGCCTGCCTTGCAATCTCCTCTCCTTCCACAGAGCTAATGGAGCCTGTGATGTCGCGCTTTTCCTGCACACCGTAGCCCACTACCACCACCTCTTGCAGCGCCTCTGCGTCTGTCTGCAACTGCGCATCTACTGTCGTACGGTTATTAATTGGTACCTGCAGGTTTTTATAGCCCAGGTAGCTGAAAGAAAGTGTACCGTCTGCCGGGGCATTCAGCGTATAATTGCCGGTGGCATCGGTTTGTGTGCCTGTCGTTGTTCCCTGCACCACGACACCCGCCCCTATGAGCGGCTGCCCGGTCTGAGCATCAGTTACCCTGCCCTGCACCGAAATTGTATTCTGCGCAAATGAAAGGTGAACCGTCAGCAAGCACATGACGAGTAGTAAAAGTTTTCTCTTCATACGTTTTATAGAAGTTTTTAATTTAGGTTAGGTTGATGGTTTAAATGTCAGGATAAGCGCGCCGGCACCCAAAATTCCCACCACTACAAAGCCACATCATCAGGAAAAATAGTGAGTACTTACCTTAAACCTTGCCGCACAGGATAAGCCACAGGTAGCGCATAGCTATGTATACGTTGAGCAGTTGTTATAGATGAAGTGATAGCACAAAAAATGCCGCCTGGAACGCATTCCAGGCGGCATGAAAGGTGAATGATGTAGTAATGATGTGGTGTTACATCTCCATGAAGAACTCCACCAGGTTCTTGTCCGGGTCCATGTTCAATTTTTTGCGGAGGCGGTAGCGACGCAGCTCCACCCCACGCACCGTAATGTTCAGTAGCGAGGCGATCTCCTTGCTCGACATGTTCATGCGCAGGTAGGCACACAGCTTCATATCATTCGGCGTAAGCTCCGGGTAGCCCTCTTTTAGCTTTTTAAAGTAGTTGGCATTGGTCTCATCGAAGCTCTTCTCAAACAGCTCCCAATCTGTCTGCGAGCTCATGGCATCCACGATTATTTTTTGTATTTTCTTTAGCTGGCGCTCCGGCAGCCTGTTGCCCTCTGCATCCTGCAGCTTGCTCACTTCCTGGCTGATGTTCTGCAGCAGTTCATTCTTGTTCACAATATTCAGGGCGGTGCTGGCCAGTTCACGGCTCTTGTTCGATAGCTCCGCTTTCAGTTGCTCGTTGCGCAGCTTCACCAGCTTTTGCTCGTGTTGCAGCGCCTTCTGGCGTAGCTGCTCCTGCTGCTCCCGCTCCAGCTTCTGCTGTATGCGGCGTTGGTCGCGCTGCAGCTTCCTGAAGTATAACCTGCGGCCCAGCCAGAGCACCAGCGCCGCCAGCAAAGTATAAAGCGCATAGGCCCACCAGGTGGCGTACCACGGGGGCAACACAATAAAATGGTATACTGTATCCTCTGTTACATCCGCGCCGTTTATGCGGGCACGGACCTTGAAGCGATACTCCCCATGCCCCAGGTTTGTGAACTCGCTCTGCGTGGCGCTGCTCCATGGCGTCCACTTGTTCGTATACCCCTCCAGCAAATACTGGAACTCGACCTGCGCTTGCTTAAAGTATGGCAAGGCATAGGAAATGCGCACATTATTTTCGCTGTAAGGAAGCTCCTGCAGCACCTCGCTGTGCCCGGTTTCGCTCAGCAGCTGTTGTTTCCCTGTGGTGTTCTCCACCTTCCGGATAAGCACTTGGGGCAAGGCTATACTTTGCTGCTGCCTGGTCTGGGCGTTGTAGATCACAAACCCGTCGTCTATACTTATCAAATAGATGCTGTCACTTATTTTGCTGATGCTCTCATACTCCTGCACCATGCGGCCGTCCAGGATACTGAACTGGCTGGTGTTAATGTGCGGCTGCCTTAGGTTGGCAAAATCTACCAGGGCTATCTTGCCATGGTTGATAAACCAGTATTTTTTATCGGTGGCCGGAAGTATACGGCTGGAGGCAGCCAGCCCCCCGATGCTGCTGTTTAATTCAGCATAAGGGGCAAACACGTTGTTAGCCTCCTGGTAGGAGTAAAAGCCTTCGCCCGTGGAGAACAGCAACCGGTTGAAAAAGCGCGAGATGTACACGTTATGTGTGCCTGGCAGGCCGTGACTCTCATCAAAATCCTGGATCCTGGTCACTTGCCGCAGATCGGGGCTCAGCGACAGCCTGTACAGGCCTTTATAGGCGTGGCTAACCCACAGGTCGCCGTTTTGGTCCTGCTCTACATGCTTGCTTGGCTTATTGAATCCTTCCACCAGATGCGAGAAAGCCCAGTGGCCGCTTTTACCCTTTCGGTACACTGCCAGGCCGGTGTAAGTCCCCTGGATCAGTGTGCCTGGGTCCGTACGCAATTTTTTGATGGTCCACCCGCCCTTCGCATTGGAGATCTTCACCAGTTTACTGCCCTCTACCCTAAAGGTGCCTTCGTTGTGGCCGCAGAGCAGCTCCCCATCTATGTTGGTGAGCTCCCACACCTGCCCCTGCGAGTTATCAATCATCCGGAAGTCCAGGTGCTGCGCGGCGTTAGGGTCGCTGGGGTTCCAGGGGCTATAGTACAAACCCTGGTTGGTACCCAGGTATATTTTGCTGCCATGGATGATACTGCTGTATACCGTGCCGAAGTCTCCTACTTTATCGAAGTAGAAGTATAAGGGTGAGTTCACCTCTACCCTATCGATGCCATTGTCGAGGCTTACCCACAGGTTTTGCGTGTTATCTGTGTGGAGATTGAGCACCGTGTTGTTCTGCAGCCCGTTGCTTTTGTTGAGGTGGTGCACCATCCGCCCCTGCTCATTCAGGACCACAACCCCGTTCAGGATCGTTCCAAAGGCATAGTAATTGCCGTTTACGCGGGTGCCGTTGTTCAGCTGATACGTCTTCAGGAAGCTATCGGCCTCATTCTGCCAGGGCGTAAAGTCCTGCCCATCATACAGAAAAAGGCCATCTTTCGCCGTGCCTACAATAAAGCGGCCTTCTGTAAAAGGCAGTATGGTTAGCACTCCGGAGTTGCCCAGCTTCTGGCTGTTGGGTAAAAAGCTTAGGCTGTCGCCCCTTAGCTCATAGAGGCCTTCAGAGATCACCTCTGTAAAATAGCGCCCTCCCGCCTGGTGCAGGAACAGAAACGGGTGGCGGGCTTTCACGACACTCACCTTCCCGTCCCGGAACCTGAAGATGCTGGCAAACGACTGAAAGTACACGCTTCCGTCATCCACGTAAATCTTCCATACTTCGTCGTGCAGCCCGTGTTCCTTTGGCAACAGGCTTACCAACGAGGTGTAACGGAAGCGCCCTTGCTTGTCGTGCTCCCAGTACCCCATCTCGCCAAAGCCCCCCGCATAGATGCGGCCTTTGCCATCGGCAGCCACCGCCCGCACAATCACGTTGTTGGGCATCTGGTAAAGCTGCCAGTTGTTGCCATCAAAGGCAAGCAAACCGGCTGAATTGCCATAGTACATCACGCCATCGGCGCCACGGGTGACCGACCAGTTCTGGTTCCCTGCCTTGTATTGTTGCTTTGAGTAATTCTGTACATAGGGAAAGCCTAACCTGCCGGCTCCTCCTGCGCTTGCCGCCAAGGAAAGCAGCAGGAGCAGCAGGATCGAAATTAGCCAGCCTCGCCCTTCTTTCATAAAAGATACCATGCAGCTTCTTTATGATCTTAAAGTGCTAAGATAGGAATTTAATAGCACAAACTGGAAACCGGCCCCGCCCACACCGCCCTATGCTTCAAGCGGCCCGCGGTGCCTTGCCAAAGGCCTGACCTACGCTGCCCCGGAGCTCAAACAGCATCCATGCATCAACATCCGCTCCGCATACGCGTACTTTCTATACTTATTCAACACTAAAGAAGAGAAAGCTATGTCGATAAAGGATTTATTTAACAAGGTGAAGAAGGAGGCGAAAGTGCTGCAGGGGGAAGAAACGAAAGATAAAGTCTATCAGAACGAGAACAGCTACCCCTCCGAGCAGGAAGCCATCGCAGCGTTCGAGCGCTCTAAGCAAAAGCTCTTCCATGTAAACGAGTGGACGAAGCTCTCAGGCGTTAACTCTACCTTTGAGCTCTACGACAACCTCGGCAACCGTACCTCCGAGCCTAAGCCCAGCATCGGGTATTACCTGAAGATCATCCTGCCTGCCTCTACCATCGAGAATTGGGTGCAGATTACGGACCTGCGCGAGGAAGACAACCTGGCGGAGTTTGTGGTGCACCCCAGCGAGAAACCGCAAGCGCCAGGGGAAGGCGAGGAGGCTGCCATTAAGCACTTTTTTGTGAAAGAGGCCAGCAGCACGTTTCGGGTAACGCGCGAGGGCAACACGATTCACGGGTATGAGATCGGCAGGAACGAGGGCATCAACAACCAGGGCGAAGAGGCCGGCGACCGTGCCGTGCTGAACACCTTTGTAGCCGAGGGCGGCTGGGCCATGTTCCAGGAACTGCAATGGGACAAGCTAACGCGCTACCTGGTGCACCTGGAGGAGAAGAAGGAAGAATAGAGTATAGATAGAGTATAAAGTATGGTTTCGGCATTGGGAGAGCGCCTGGCAACGGGTGCTCTTTTTGTTTGGATAGTTTTGCATTATTTAATATATAGTAAATACTAAATAAACTATAGAACTGGCAGGCAGTACAAAGTGGCCCTTCGCCTGCTCACTGGGTCCTGTAGCTATACACGAATATGAGAGATTTTGTAAAGTACATGTGGTTTCTACTGCTGCTGACCGCGTGCGGCGGTGGCGAGCAAGCAGAATATGCAGGTGTAGAAAAACTGGAATTGGCGCTTGCTCCTCCTCCAACGGAAAGAGGTGTGGAGACCACTGAAAGAAAGCTAATCAAAGAAGGGAATATAGCGTTTGAGACACATGACCTGAACGCTACAAGGCAAACCGTTCTGAAGGCTGTAGAAAGATATAGTGCTTACGTTTCTTCAGACCAAGAGTCAAATTCCCCGGAACGGCAAAGTAACACTATGTTTGTTCGGGTTCCGGCAGAACATTTTGACAAGTTCTTGAGTGATGTTACTACAGGTGTAAAGCGGTTCGACAGCAAAGAAATCAAAATCGTTGACGTCACCACTGAGTTTCTGGACGTGCAGGCGAGGCTTAGAACAAAAAAGGAGCTTGAAAACAGATATTTAGACTTACTCAAGCAGGCTAAGAATGTAACGGAGATGCTTGAAATTGAAAAGCATCTCGGAGAGTTACGCGCAGAAATAGAGTCCATGGAAGGGCGCCTGAAGTACCTCCAAACCCAAGTATCATACTCCACGCTGACCATTACATTTTACAAGAGTATCCCTTATCAGGCAGAGTTCAGCCATCAGGTTAAGAGCGGCATCAGAAGTGGTTGGGATAATCTGGTTTGGCTCTTTGTCACTTTGATTAACCTCTGGCCGTTTATCCTCCTTGGCGTTGTATTACTGATTTCAGTTAGGGTTTACAGGAGCAGGCGGTTGACAAACTAACAATATGCTTTGCCAGAGTTCAACTTATACACTCTACTTTTCTTGCTACACTTCTCTCGCCCCTGCCCACCAGCAGGGGCTTTTTGTTTTCCACAACCAACCCGCTAAACAATTTTTCTCAACAAATCAACAAAGTAATTTATCCACAAAGAACCTACACAAGCTGAACAAGTTAACTATTTATCCACCGAAACTGCCCATACTTTTGATTTTTAAATCCTAAATCTTCAAATTACCTTCGTAACCCTAAATACGAGGACCATGACGCAGAACGGACAAAACACAGCTCTCCGCAACGACTGGAGTTTGGAAGAAATAGAGGCGATCTACTTTAAGCCAGTACTGGAACTGATCGTAGAGGCAGCCAACGTGCACAAGCAGTACCAGGCCACTGGCGAGGTACAGGTATGCACGCTGTTATCCGTGAAAACCGGTGGTTGCTCTGAAGACTGTGCCTACTGCCCACAGGCTGCCCGCTACCACACAGGCGTGGATGTGCACAAGCTGATGAGCCAGGAGCAGGTGCTGACGGCGGCACAGCGTGCCAAAGAAGGAGGCTCTACCCGTTTCTGCATGGGCGCGGCCTGGCGCGAGGTGCGCGATAACCGCGACTTCGACAAGGTGCTGGACATGGTGAAAGGCGTAAACGACCTGGGCCTGGAAGTATGCTGCACGCTGGGTATGGTAAACGAGTACCAGGCCGAGAAGCTGAAAGAAGCCGGCCTTTACGCTTATAACCACAACCTCGACACATCAGAAGATAACTACGCCAGCATCATCACCACCCGCACCTACGACGACCGCCTGAACACGATCGACAATGTACGCAAAGCGGGTATATCAGTATGCTCGGGAGGTATTATTGGCTTGGGCGAGACCGATGAGGACCGTATTAAGATGCTGCATACCCTGTCTACCATGGTGCAGCACCCAGAGTCGGTGCCCGTAAACGCGCTGGTGCCGGTTAAAGGCACGCCGCTGGAGCACCAGCCGCTGGTGTCGGTGTGGGAGATGGTGCGCATGATCGCCACGGCCCGTATCCTGATGCCGAAGTCGATGGTGCGCCTGTCGGCCGGACGTGAGCGCATGAGCGTGACAGACCAGGCCCTGTGCTTCCTGGCCGGCGCCAACTCTATTTTCACCGGTGAGAAGCTTCTCACTACCCCTAACCCGGATTTCGACGCGGACAAAGCCATGTTCGAACTACTGGGCCTGAACCCTAGAAAATCATTCAAAGAAGAGAAGCAACACGTTTGCTCTTAAGACAAAAGACTGTTTGACATAAGACAAAAGACTTATACTTTAAGGTATTGTTGCTATTAACTCCTTTGTCCTTTGTCACAAGATCCTTTGTCCATAAAACTACAGCAGAAGCTGGCGGAGCGCGCGGCGCAGGGAAACTTGCGGGCGCTGAAAACCACCTCCGGCCTTACTGACTTCTGCTCCAACGATTACCTCGGCCTTGCTCGCTCTGAGAAACTGCGGGCACTTATCCACAAGGAAGAGGACAAGTATAAACATCTGCCACTGGGCGCAACCGGCTCCCGACTTTTATCAGGAAACCACCCGCTGTTTGAGGAGTTGGAGGGGATGATTGCGCGCTACCACCACGCGGAGGCGGCGCTGCTCTTTAACTCCGGCTACACCGCTAACGTGGGTTTATTGTCGGCGCTGCCCCAGCGCGGTGATACCGTGCTGTACGACGAGGCCAGCCATGCCTCGATGAAAGACGGGCTGCGGCTGAGCTTTGCCAAAAGCTACGCCTTCCGCCATAATAATGTGGAGGATCTGCGGCAAAAGCTGGAACGCACAAGCGGGCAGGTATACGTGCTGGTAGAGTCGGTGTACTCGATGGATGGCGACCAGGCGCCCTTGCGGGAGCTGGCACACGTATGTAACGCGCACAAGGCGGCGCTTATTGTGGATGAGGCACATGCTGTGGGCCTCTATGGTGCGAAAGGCGAGGGACTTGTCTCGGCCCTGGGGCTGGCGCAGGAGGTATTTGCCCGGGTACTGACCTACGGCAAGGCCATGGGTTTGCACGGCGCTGCTGTGGTAGGCCCGCAGGTGCTCCGCGAATTTCTCATCAACTACAGCCGCGCTTTTATTTATACCACCGGGCTACCGACGCATGCGCTGGTAGCCCTGAAGTGTGCCTATACGTTACTGCCCGAGCTAAATCAGGAGCGGGAAAAGGTAAAACGGCTGGCGCACCTATTGTACCGGAAACTAAACAACATCAGCGGCATCAGCTGCTCCCCGGAAGGCAGTGTTATACTTTCTGTCTTCCAGCAACAGCCACAGCAGCTTAAGGCGCTGGCGGCTGCGCTGCAACAACAAGGTTTTGACGTGCGCCCCGTGCTGCCGCCCACCGTGCCACAAGGTACCGAACGGCTGCGCGTGATCGTGCATGCTTTTAATACAGAAGAAGAAATTGAGGGCCTCGTGCAGGCCATAGCCAAAGGTACATGAAACAATATTTTGTAACAGGAATCGGTACGGATGTGGGCAAGACGGTTGCCGCGGCCATACTTACCGAAGCCCTGCAGGCCGACTACTGGAAACCTGTGCAAGCAGGCGGCCTGGACTTCACCGACACAGACACTGTAAAGAGTCTGGTTTCTAATGAGCGCTCGGTTTTTCACCCGGAGGCTTACCGCCTCAAAATGGCTGCGTCGCCGCACAAGGCTGCCGCTGCCGAGGGTGTGGAGATCGACGTGAAAGGCATGCGCCTGCCCGACACCCAGAACAACCTGATTGTGGAGGGAGCCGGTGGCCTGATGGTGCCCCTGAACAAGCGCTACCTCGTGCTGGACCTGGTGCAGCAGCTGGGCCTGGAGGTGATACTGGTGTCCCGCAACTACCTGGGAAGTATAAACCACACCCTGCTTACCGCTGAGGTGCTGCGTTACCGCAAAATCCCGGTGGCCGGCATCATTTTTAACGGGGAGGAGAACGCCACGTCAGAGGATTTCATTGTGAAGTACACGGGCCTGCGCCGACTGCCGTCTATCCGCCAGGAAGCCGATTTTTGCAAGGATACTGTGGCCGAGTACGCGAAAACATTTGAGGGATACTTATAGCCGTTTGCCTATAGCAGAGACTCTACAAAAAATTTATACTTTACTGCAACACCTTTTCTTTTATCGAAAGCCGGGCTTCGGAAACAGTACTCCTTTCTTCAGAAGATGGGGTGCGTTTCTGGCAAATAGCCTGTACCTTTGTAGCTGCAGGAAAAGCTGTTGCAGTAATTTTTTATACTTCGTGGCACCGGCCTATGACCAAAGAAGCACTACTACAGGCCCTCTCATCTACACTCACAAAAACCAAGGCACAGGCTTTAGCGGCCTTGGCAGGAGCAGAAAAGCTACCAGTTTCTGAGATACTAACTGCCTGCTTTTTAACAGCACCACCAACCGTTGCCTTCCGGGCCGCCTGGGTGCTGGAGCATATAGCGGTTTACTATCCTGAGCGCTTTCTGCCATACGTTCCACTGTTCGTGCAGCGGCTGCCGGAGCAGCAGAATCCCAGTTGCCAGCGCCATTTCACTAAGATCCTGATGCACCTTTCCAGCCACAAAGCATCCGAGGCCTGCCGCAAGGCGCTGGCAAGTATAGCCAACCAGGAGTGCATCGTGGAGGTAATCTTCGATTGGCTCATCAATCCCAAGACACCGGTGGCTGTCAGGGTAAACTGCCTGGACATTCTTCTGAACTTCTCAGGCACTTTCCCCTGGATCAAAGGAGAGCTACAGGCACAGACCGAATTTTATCTCCAGAATGGCTCCCCTGCCATGCTGGCCCGAGGCAGAAAGATACTGCGGCAACTGCCCGCAGTATAAAAGCAACGCTAGCTGCACCCTAATTCCACCAACTTAAATCCCATTGTTATGAACTTAGCCGAACGCGACCAACATACTATCTGGCACCCATACACCCAAATGAAAACCGCGGCGCTTCCTATTCCGATTGTCCGGGGCAAGGGGGCGCTTTTGTTTTCGGAGGATGGCCAAACATACATCGATGCCGTGGCCTCATGGTGGGTAAACCTGCACGGGCACGCGCACCCTTACATCGCTGAAAAAGTAGCCGGGCAGCTGCAAACGCTGGAGCACGTAATCTTTGCCGGCTTCACGCATCCTGCCGCTGTCACCTTTGCCGAGCGCCTGCTCCAGATCCTTCCGCAGGGCCAAAGCCGCATCTTCTACTCCGACAACGGCTCTACTGCCGTGGAGGTGGCCCTGAAAATGGCCATCCAGTACTGGAACAACCTCGGCATGCCGAAGAAAAAAATCATTGCCTTCCGCGACAGCTACCATGGCGATACCTTTGGGGCGATGTCGGTGAGCGCGCGCAGTGCCTTTACCGCCCCCTTCTGGCCTTACTTGTTCGAAGTGGCTTTTATAGATGTGCCCACTCCAGGCAACGAGGCCGAAAGCATAAAGCAACTGGAGGCGCATGCGCTGCAGGGTGATGTGGCCGCCTTTATTTACGAGCCCCTGGTATTGGGCACAGCCGGCATGGTGATGTATAAGCCGGAGGTGCTAGACAACCTGCTGGAGCTCTGCCAGAAGCACGACATCCTGACCATTGCCGATGAGGTGATGACGGGCTTTGGCCGCACCGGCCGCACATTCGCAACCGATTACCTGCAGCAGAAGCCGGACATGGTCTGCTTATCCAAGGGGCTTACGGGCGGTACAATGGCACTGGGGGCCACTTCCTGCAGCGAGAAGATCTATGAAGCCTTCCTGCACGATGATAAGAGCAAAACCCTTTTCCACGGCCACAGCTACACGGCTAACCCTGTCGCCTGCGCAGCCGGCCTGGCCAGTCTGGATTTGCTGCAGCAACCCCAGACGCAGGAAAGTATAAACCGCATCGCAGAACGCCACGCCGCCTTTGCCCAAAGTATAAAAGACCTGCCGCAGGTGCTGGAGGTACGGCAGCAAGGCACCATTTTGGCCGTGGAGTTTGAGGATGGTGGCACCTCCTATTTCAGCAATCTGCGGGATACCCTTTATAGTTTCGGCATCGACAATGGAGTGATCCTTCGTCCGCTAGGCAACATCATCTATGTTATCCCGCCGTACTGCATCACCGACGGGCAGTTGGAGCAGGTGTACCAAACGATCAGGGGCATGCAGGAGATCGTGGTGGGCAGTCGCTATCATCCGCGCCCTGACCTGGACATGCTGCACGATTGAGTAGCTTCACCGGGCCTCACAGCGTCACCTAACCCTGTGAGGTCCTGGAGTTATGAACGGCGGGCAAAGTATTGTCTCTCCTTCATTCCATATTTCGCCCTTCGTGCCTACCTTTGCAGCCGGTTTGAGAGAGGAGCAGAAACATATCGTTATCCGTGGCTGTGGGGCAATTTCGCCTCTCGGCTTTGATGCTGCCAGCACAGCCTCTGCTTACATGGCCGGTAAGCCTGCTTTTAAAACCATACCTCACCAGGGGCAGCCGACTCCAGTAGCCGCTTTGCCGGCTGAGGCAGAAGCGCAGTTGCAGCTACTCCTGGAGTCAAACCCTGCTTACAGGCAGTTAGACCGGACGGTGCTGATGGCGGTGTATGCCGCCAGGCAGGCCGTAGCGCAGGCAGGCTGGTTGAAAGAGCATGCCCCGGCGGATGATGACCTGGCTGTGAACATTGGCTCCTCTCGCGGGGCAACGGGCCTTTTTGAACAACACTTCGAGGCTTTCCAACAGGAGAACTTGTCTTCCAGCGCCTCCCCCACAACCACGTTAGGCAATCTCTCGAGCTGGGTGGCGCATGCTGTAAACGCAGGCGGCGGCCAGATCAGCCACTCCATCACCTGCAGCACGGCCCTTATGGCGGTGGCAAATGGTATGGCCTGGTTAAAAGCGGGCATGGCCAAGCGCTTCCTGGCAGGTGGCACCGAGGCTCCCCTCACAGATTTTACCGTTGCCCAGATGAAGGCCGTGGGTATTTACTCCAAACTCGCTGCTCATCCCTACCCTTGCCAGCCTTATGCTGCCGAAAAGCAGAACACGTTTACGCTAGGAGAAGGTGCAGCCGTGTTTGCACTGGAACAGGTACAGCAGCCCGTAAAAGGCAGCCTGGTGCTGGAGGCCGTTGGCGTTGGCTTCGAGAGACTCGTGAGCAAGACAGGCATCAGCGCAGATGGGCAGAGCTTCCAGAAGGCTATGCGGCAGGCACTGGAGCAGCTACCGAAGCAGGAGCGCACCGTAGATTTGATCATCACCCATACCCCCGGCACCTACGCTGGCGATAAGGCGGAACTGGCAGCCATACGGGCAGTTTTCGGCGAAAGCACACCCGCCATCACTACCAACAAATGGCTTCTTGGCCACACGCTAGGGGCCTCCGGTGCCTTAAGCTTGCAGTATGCCCTGCATGTATTGCAGCGGCAACAGTACGCGTTTATCCCTTTCCCAACCCTGCTGGAGCAACCGGAGCCGCGGCCTATTAAGCGTGTCATGGTAAATGCAGCAGGCTTCGGTGGTAACGCGGCAAGTGTCGTTGTCGGCAAAATTGAATAACCCTCCCTTACTATCCACTTCCAATTTGATGCGCTTTACCATAAAATAAGTCGCGTCCTATGCAATTTCCGCAACTTACTCTCCTCTAAATAAGTACAATATCGGCATTAGCTATATTCTGTAATGCATATACCAAACCACTGTTTTATGCCCCAATAGCCTTTTCTAAACATGCCATAAGAAGTATATGATTGCAGTCTACGTGCACCCTCTCCCCTTTATGCTAAATCCCCCGTACAACTGATCCAACTCAGTTCAAAGCTAAGCATAAATATCACACAACTTCTGTACACCCAAGTACATCTTTGTGGGTCCTACCCATTACGACACAAGCACCATCAAGCAATTTGATCAAGAATCAAAGCAAACGTTTGCACCTAAAAATCATAAAAGATCACGCATCATAACAAATAGCTTGCCCCTAAACATTAACCTATGAAAGCAACCTTATACCCCAAAAGTGTTTCAGCACTTATACTCTTACTCTGTCTTTTAATGTATTTGCCCACTATGGCACAAACGCCTGGCCTCATTTATAAACCGGCCACAAGTGGGGGCGCCAAAGTACTGGACCCTAACGGAGACGGTTATGTTTCCACATCCCGCTCCGGCTTTAGTGGCACCAACGACGAGGGAGTAAACGTAAGTGAGGTTCCGTATAGACCCTTTCCTGCATTAACCACGGAACCACTCGGGGACCTGAACACCGGCTCCAGTGGTGGGCATACCGACCTGGCTACCCCCTCAAGCACTTCAGCCTTTACCGGCTCTCCAGTTGCGGCTTTCTTCGACGGCACCAACCTGCTGTTCCGCATCAGGCTGGGCAGTTCCTCTACGGCCTCCAAGGGCTACAGCGTACTGATAGACTCCGACGGAAAGTTCGATGGCACCGGCGCTAACCCTGGCTTTGAGTATGAGGTGTTGCTTGCCTCCAACTTTGCCGTGCAGGTTATCAAGCACTCCGGCTCCAGCAGCAGCACAATCTTCACTGGCTCTGTAGATCAGTACTCCCAGCGGGCCGTGGCAGCCTCTGCCTCGGGTGGAAACGCAGATTATTTCTATGATTTCTACGTTCCGCTTACTGCGTTCAATGGAGGAATCACAGCGTCTACGCCGCTACGCATGAGCGGCATTACCATCACCAGTGCGCAAAGTGGCATCACGGGCACCGTCTCTGATGTGGGCGGCGTTAACTTTCAGGCTTATGACTACGATGCGCCTTCGGCCTGGCGTGCGTTGATCGGGGCTTTTCCGGCTACATCATTGAATACCCTGCAGACTTCCGCCTTCCCAGCAATTGCAGCCACGCCTCCTGTTGTGGCTGGCCCAATACTAGCTAACAGCACCTCTATAACAGGCACATCTACTGAGGTCGTGGGCTCTACCATAACCGTTTATAGAAGCGTTGGCGGGGCAACACCTACAGCCATTGGTACAACTACAATAGCTGCAAACGGCACCTGGACATTATCCGGGATATCAAGCACATTACTGAAAGCAGGGGACGTAATTACCGCAACTGTAACGGCAAGCGGTAAAACAGTTTCTTCATCTTCAAACGCGGTTACTGTTACCGCAGGTATCTGCTTGTCTACACCTACTCCAAAGCTTACAAGCGTCACTGGTACAACGGGAAGCAGATACTTGGTGCTTACTCCAAGCTATAGCGGTAACCAAATTATCACGGTCTATAACCTCACAACAGGCACCTCACAAACGACCTCGGTGCTGAACCTCACTGCTGGATCAGCATTCCCAGCATCTTCAAGTGGAGCACCTAGTGCATTTCTTGTTGCTCAAAACAACAATTATGCAATTTCAGCAACTCCAACCGATGCCGCTGGAAACATTACTGGCTGTCAATCCTTACGATCGAACCAACTATGCTATAGTTCGGGGGGTAACTTCACTGTAAACCCTCATACAGTGTCAATCACTGGCGTAACCTACAACAGTGTAACGAACAGCACAAATGCTAACAGCACAACCGAAGTGCCTACAAACCTGAGCTCAGTAACTGTTTCAATAAATTATAACGGAGGCACACAGCCTGGTAACCTAGTACTTTATAGAAATGGAGCCGCCACAAATATCTCAGCACCTTATGCAGTTGGAACGACTACTCTAATCCTAAATGTATCCAGTATTGCCCCTGCATTAGCAATTGGAGATGTACTCAGTGTACGAACCGTACAAACGGCTGGCTGTGCCGGAGCGTCCACTCCTTCTAATTTTTTAACAGTACAGGCTACCACTACTGCTCCAACCATCAATCCTCTTAAATGTGGTTTGGCAACAACCCTTAGCGGTACCTCTACAGAGGCTCCGGGAACAGTTTTGCAATTCTACACCGGTGGCACTGCAGGCGAACGAAACGGTACACTGATTACCCAGAGTGGCACAAGTACGCCTATCACAGCAACAGTAACCAGCACTGGCGCCTGGGCTGTAGATTTATCACCCGCTGCCGGTGGTGGTATTGCGGCCGGATCAGCCATCACAGCAAGAGCCAAAGCACCAGGAAAAGTACGAAGCGTAAACTCCAATATGGTAACCTCTACAGCTGGCCCTACAGGCGTATTAACGGTTAACCCCATTACAGAAGGCTCCACCGAAGTATCTGGTACCGGGCCTGCCAGTGCTGCTGGTGCCAAGGTAACACTGTATATTGAGGGCACGCCTTTCCCCACATCAGTTTTAGTGAGCAGTGATGGTAGCTGGAAAGTTACTGGTATTGATGCACAGGAGCTGTTTGCGGGAGCAAAGGTTTCGGCAACCTATACGCCTGCTAACGGGTGCGAAAGCCCCAGAGCAAGCGCGGTTACAGTAAGCTGCAAGGCCCCAAACTCCTCCTTTACCTTCTCCGCCTCTCCTACTACTATTTGTGGTGGCAGCACGATTACTGTTTCTTTGCAAGGTTCAGAATATGGAATCTCCTATAGACTGTTGGTGAATGGTGCAGAATCGGGTAGCTCTGTACTAGGTACTGGCGGCCCTATTACGTTAACCTCAGGCCCGATCACCAACTATACCGCTACTAACACCAATGCCAACATTACCTACAGAGCCAGAAAAGTAAGCGGAACCGCCTGCGATGCCACACCTACTAACGCGGCAACCATAACAGTGCAACCACAGCCTGTCATAACAGCCCTTACATTTGAAAGTATCAGCCAGGGTGTCTGCGCCAATTCATCTGCAAGTTTCTCACTTAGTGGCACGAACACGAACTATAACTATCAGCTGGTGAACCAGGCGACGAACCAGTTGGTTGGCTCGGCTGTGCAAGGCGCCGCTGGCTCGATCTCTCTATCCACAGGAACTGTTACCACCAACACGGCTTACAGCTTGCGCATCACCTCAAGAACCGGTGGCTCAGGCGCTTGTTCTACCACGTTGCCGAACCAGGTGTCAGTTACGATCATAAGTCCTTCTGTCACCAGGGCTGTATATGCTGAAAGTAGCAAAGTGTGCATAGGTGGCGCAACAACCATTAATGTATCTACAGAGCCTAACAGTAACCTTACCTATACTATATACCGAAGAGTGGGAAGTGAACCAGCTACAGGAGACCCTGTAATTGGCACACTAACAGGTGGTAGCCCTTCTCAGCCCGTAACAACAGGTCCTTTAAATAACACTGGCACTCAGACCTTCTATGTGACAGTTAGGAGCTCAACAGGCTCCTGCGGCACACTGACATTGGTAAACACAGCCCAGGTGGAGGTAAGCGACCAAGCTGCGACAGCTAATGCCGGGAGCGATATGGCGGTGTGCGGTAAAACTGCGGTGCTGCAGGCCAACGCTGTAACGGTAGGCATAGGCACCTGGAGCCAGCAAAGTGGACCTACCACAGCAACCTTCAGCTCTGCAAGCAACCCCAACGCTACGGCACAGAACCTACAGCCTGGCACCTACACCTTCCGCTGGACAGTGACCGTTAACTGCGGAGGCACCACCTCCACGGCCTTTGATGACGTCGTAGTAAATGTGAATTGCGATGCGGCTTATACCCTTGCCGTTCCGCAGTACAGAGATGAATATACTTCCGGCGATATACTGGCCACAGCTGCAGACCCTGACGGCTCCATTACCAGGGCTACTATACTTCAGGGGGCGCTCCCAGCTGGTGTGACAATAAACGTCCAGAACGGCACTATCTCGGTAGCAAGAGCAGATCAACTGGTGGAAGGCACCTACCCGCTAACCATAGAGCTAGTAGATCAATTTAACAAAGCTACCGTCACCAACATTGTACTGCGCATCTACGGTGATTCTCCCGAGGTAGTCCCTCTGCCAGTCGAGCTGGTATACTTCCGGGCAGCTGTGCAGCAACGGCAGGTAGTACTAAGGTGGCTCACTGCATCCGAAGAGGATAACCTGGAGTTTGTTGTGGAGCGAAGCAGCGATGGCAAACAGTTTAGCCCAATTGGCACGGTAGCTGGTGCCGGCACTACTGCCCAGCAACAGCAATACACCTTTACCGACCCCACCCCCTTAGGCTCGGTAAGCTACTACCGGCTGAAGCAGGTGGATAACGACGGAGACTTTGCCTACAGCAAAGTGGTGGCGGTGCGCCTCAGCTCAGAGGCATCAGCACAGCGCCTGAAAGTGTGGCCGAACCCATTTGTGCAGGAAATCAACATCGAGGTTTTTGCTGACGAGGCCGGCGAGGCAAGTATAATCCTTACCGCCCTGCAGGGCCAACGCGTTTACCAAGAAAACATACAACTGGCACCGGGCTTTAACAGGCTTTCCCTGCCCCTAACCAGCCTGCCAAAGGGCATGTACATCCTGCAGCTCCAGAACAATGCTTTAAGTGAGTCCACCAAAGTGGTTAAAAAGTAAAATACATTGCTTATACATATTTAAAAGACCGGCCACAGGTGCCGGTCTTTTATTTTTTGGCCCTAGGTGCATCCGCCTAAAGCAAAGCGAGCTTATTCCGCTGATTTTTACTATTTTTGCAGCTTCATATCACTCATTTTTATCACCTTAATGAAAATACTCAAGTTCGGCGGCACCTCCGTAGGGTCAGCTGAGAGAATGAAGGCGGTAGCCTCGCTCATACGTAACGGTGAGCCTAAAGTGGTGGTGCTTTCGGCCATGTCCGGCACTACCAACGCATTGGTGCAGATTGCAGAAACGCTGTACCAGAACAAGCACGAAGAAGCCAAGGCGCTGATCAAGGCGCTGCACGATAAGTATAAACAGGTGGTAGAGGAACTCTACACCTCCGCAGATAAAAAGAAACAGGCAAACGAGCTGCTGCACCAGCACTTCGATTACATCACGGCCTTTACCCTAGACCTCTTCACCATACACGAGGAGCGCGCGGTGCTGGCGCAGGGAGAGTTGCTGAGCACGGCGCTTTTCCAGTTTTACCTGGAGGAACAGGGCGAGACCTCTGTGTTGCTGCCAGCCCTCAACTTCATGAAGATCGATGAGAACGAGGAGCCGGACACTGCCTACATCGCCCAGCAACTGAAGCAGGAACTGGTGAAGTACCCGGGTGTGGAGCTGTTCATCACGCAGGGCTACATCTGCCGCAATGCCTTTGGCGAGATTGATAACCTGAAGCGCGGTGGCTCCGATTACTCTGCCTCCCTGATAGGCGCTGCCGTGGATGCGGACGAAATCCAGATCTGGACCGACATTGACGGCATGCACAATAACGACCCGCGCATCGTGAAGAACACCTATCCGATTGCAGAGCTGTCGTTTGACGAGGCGGCGGAGCTGGCATACTTCGGTGCCAAGATCCTGCACCCAAGCAGCGTGCAGCCGGCCAAGCAGAAAAACATACCGGTAAAGCTGCTCAACACCATGGCGCCGGAGGCGAAAGGCACCACCATCAGCACCAACACAGAGAGCGGCAAGATCAAGGCTGTGGCGGCCAAGGATGGCATCACGGCCATTAAGATAAAATCAGGACGCATGCTGCTGGCCTATGGCTTCCTGCGCAGCGTGTTTGAGGTGTTTGAGCGGTACAAGACGCCGATCGACATGATCACCACATCAGAGGTGGCTGTGTCTTTAACGATTGATAACGACAGGCATCTGAATGAGATCCTGGCGGAGCTGAAGGAGTTCGGGCAAGTGGAAGTAGACCGTGACCAGACCATTATCTGCGTGGTCGGCGACTTTATCGCTGAGCGCAGTGGTTCCGGGCTGGCTGTTTTTGAGTCGTTGCAGCACATCCCGCTGCGCATGATCTCTTATGGCGGAAGCAAGAACAACATCAGCTTCCTGGTAAGCACAGCCGACAAAGTAGAAGCGCTAACAAAACTGAACGATGGCATCTTTAACAGAAACTAAGTATAAGCTCAACCTTAACCCGGAGCAACTGCAGCAGCACGCTACCCCGCTGTACGTGTACGACATGAACCTGCTGCGCCAGACGCTGCAAAGCGCCCGGCAGGAGGCTGAAAAGTATAATTTTCATGTGCATTACGCCCTGAAGGCCAATGCCAATGCGCCTGTTCTGGATGAGATGCGCCGGCATGGCTTCGGCGCCGACTGCGTGAGCGGCAATGAGGTGAAAGCGGCTATCGAGAATGGCTTCTCCCCAGAGGAGGTCGTGTTTGCCGGTGTGGGAAAATCAGATGCGGAGATAAACTACGCACTGGAGCAGGGTATCTTCTGCTTTAACTGCGAGTCGAAGCATGAGCTGGAGGTGATAAATGAGTTGGCGGAGAAGAAGGACACCGTTGCCCGTGTGGCCCTGCGCATCAACCCGAACGTGAACGCCAACACGCACAAGTACATTACCACCGGGCTGGAGGAGAATAAGTTCGGTATCAACTCCTGGGAGCTGGAGAGCGTGATAGAGCTGCTGCAGCAGCTGAAGCACGTGGCGCTGATCGGCATCCACTTCCACATCGGCTCCCAGATTACGGACCTGACGGTGTTCAAGAACCTGTGCACCCGCGTAAATGAGTTTCAGGAGTGGTTTTTGGCCCGCAACATCGTGTTAGAGCATGTTAATGTAGGTGGTGGCCTGGGTGTGGATTATTACGCACCTGACGAAACGCCTATCCCTGACTTTGCCGCCTACTTTGGGCTGTTCCACCAGTTCCTGGAGCTGCGGCCAGGGCAGCAGGTGCACTTTGAGCTGGGCCGCGCCCTGGTGGCGCAATGCGGTACGCTGGTCTCTAAGGTGCTGTACATCAAGAACGGAGTATCCACAAACTTTGCCATACTGGATGCCGGTATGACGGAGCTGATCCGCCCTGCCCTGTACCAGTCGTATCATAAGATCGAGAACCTGACGAGCCAGAAGCCGGAGGTGCGCTACGACGTGGTAGGCCCTATCTGCGAGTCGAGCGACTGCTTTGGCAAGGCGGTGATGCTGCCCGAGACCAGCCGCGGGGATTTGATCGCGATCCGCACGGCCGGGGCTTACGGTGAGGTGATGGCCTCAGCCTACAACCTACGCGACCGGGCACAGACGATTTACGTGTAGGCAGCACACCTATCAAAGTATAAAAAAAGGCCTGCGTCAATGCAGGCCTTTTTTTATACTTCAGGTTTTAGCGGTATGAGCCGTGGCTTCTCCTTCTGCTATCTGCCAGCGGCACCTCAGAGGTGACGATAAAATCTGGCTCGGCTTGCGCTATCCCGGCCTTGCCTTTTAAATGGTTAGCCAGCTCCAGCGCATTGCCCTTAGAATTCTTGTCCACGCGCACCAGGTAAGTATGCCCACTCAGAGGCATCAATACTTCGGCGTTGTAGTCGGCGGCGAGTGCAGCCAGTGCCTCTTCCATGCCCTCATTTATCGTCACGATGGCCTCATTGCTGATGCCCAGCAAGCCGTCGCCGTTCATGAAGTAAGGTGCCACATACGTAACGGCAGGGTCTTTGGCCAATAGTTCCATGGCCACCTCCACCTGCTTGCAGTTTAATCCGTCTACCAGTTCAATGTTGTGCAGCAACGCTGAGTTAGAGCTTATCTGCCCTTTCTTCCCCTGCACAAATCCGTAGGCGGCTACTACCTCTGCCTCTTCCTCAGCACTCAACCCGCTGGCAAAGGCTACCAACACTTGTTTTGTAAACACTCCGCCTAGGTTTTTCTGTTCGTCGTTATAGTAGTACGTGTAGGTGTCACAGGGGCCATTGCCGGCTTGTACCCTCAGCAGGGTTGGACCAGCCTTTATGTTCCGGATGGGTGAAGCCCCATCCTGTCTGCATGATGACAGTACCATGACTGCCATCAGGAAGGTGAATAAGTGTATAGAAATGCTTCTCATATAGGTACAAATAAAATTCTGTAACAGACTGATTATTTGTACGGTGAGACTTTGACAATAGCTGCAAATTTATTAAATTAAAAATAACTATAGTATAATTTATATATACCTATCCTTTACTATATGTTCTGCTGGCGTGTTCCCGGCAAAATAGAGTGCAAAATCACAGCATCTTTCAGGCTGCCTCTTCCAGTGTGAGGCTTGCTGCGTTTACCACCTGCTCGGCCGACACGTGCGCCGGTAACTGTGCTATAAACGCAATGGTTTGCTTCAGGGCAGGCAAGTATAACAGTAGGTCCTTTCGGCGGATGGTACCCACCAGTTGCCCCACTTTGGCATCGTCCCCGAAGGTGGTCAGTTCGCGCCACGGCAGCTGCGGCAAGAACTCCGGCATGGTGGTGCGCACGTAGATTTTTAGCTCATCCTCCTCCTCTAACGCTACCGGCTTCAGCTCCTCTTCGTCGTTGTACTTAAACTTAGGGTAGTTATACTTGTAGCCAGCCAGTGCCGCCGACACATCGGCCCACACTGCCGAGCCAGTTGGGTGGCTTCCAGCGCCACGGCCTTTCAGGAATTGGTCACCTGCGTAACGGGCCTGCAGTTGCACCCCGTTAAACTCGGCCTCCACAAAGTATAACTCTGAGTCAGGGAACACCAGCGTGGGTAGCACCTGCAGCTGCAGTTTGTTGTTTTTATTCAGTTTAGCTGAGGCCACCAACCGTATGCGTGCACCCAGTGCCTGCGCCAGCGCCACATCCTGCCTGGAAATGTGCTGGATGCCGGACCGCAGCACCTGCTCCGGCTTTATCACGGCCCCAAAGGCGTGCGCGGCAATCAGGCTTATCTTATGCAGCGCATCGTAGCCGCCCACATCCAGTGTCGGGTCGGCCTCGGCAAAGCCAAGCTCCTGCGCCTGTGCCAGCGCCTGGTTGTAAGAAATGCCTTCGCGGTCCAGCTTGGTGAGGATGTAATTAGAAGAACCGTTGAGGATACCGCTCACCTCCTGCAGGGGCTCATTGCCATAGTAGGCCTCCAGCGTCCGGAGAATTGGAATGCTGCCGCACACAGCCGCCTCGTATAGCAACGTACCGCCAAACTCCTGCTGCAGTGCCACCAGCTCCGTCAAATTTTCAGAGATCATCTTCTTGTTGGCAGACACGATGGTCTTGCCCGCCTCCAGCGCCTGCCGCACTATCTGCAGCGCTTCCTTCGGATCACTGATCAGCTCGGCATACAGGTCTATACTCTCGTCCTGCAGCAGCTCCTGCGGGTCGTAGGTAAAACTATGGCTTGGCAGTGTGCGAAGCTTTTCGCGGTCGCGCACGCAGATCCTGGCCAGGTCCAGGTGCGGGTTATCCTGTAGTACATCGTGCAGGCCCTGCCCCACACAGCCAAAGCCGAAAATTCCTATACGTTTAGCGCTCTTGCTTTTCATAGTTTAACTCTTCTACTAATTGTTCTTGTTGATAAAATTGCTGGATGGCCTCTGTCAGTTGGTCCACCTCCACCAGAAAGCCGTCGTGGCCATAGTTGGAGCGGATGAGGTGAAAGGACGAGCCAGCCACATGCTCGTGCAGAAAGCGCTGCTCCTCCACCGGAAACAGTAAGTCCGAGTCCACGCTCACAAACAGGCACTTCGTCTTTACCTGCGCCAGCGCCCGCTCCACGCCTCCCCGGTCGCGGCCCACGTTGTGCGAGTCCATGGCTTTGGAAAGCAGCCAGTAGGTATAGGCGTTAAAGCGCTTTGCCAACTTCTCGCCCTGGTACACTTGGTAGCTGGAGGCCCGGAAGTTATCGGTTATACTATGGCCTGGCTCCTGCTGCGCCTCCTGGTAAGTGTTGTAGTGGCGGTAAGACAGCATGGCAATGGCCCGGGCCGTTTTCATCCCTTCCCTGCCGGCATCCTCTGTGCTGGCGGCCCAACTAGGGTCTTGCCGGATAGCCATGCGCTGGCTCTCGTTAAAGGCAATACCCCACGGCGAGTGGCGCGCGTTGCTGGCCACATGGATTAGCCGCTCAAACACAATTGGCCTGCGCAGTACCCATTCCAGCGCCTGCTGCCCGCCCAGCGAGCTTCCGATCAGGCTGTGCACCCGCTCCAAACCCAGCTCCTGCCGCAGCAGGTCGAAGGCGCTCACAATGTCGCGGTTGGTAAGTTGCGGGAACGTATGGAAGTATGGCTTCAGGGTTTTAGGGTTTACAGACAGCGGCCCCGTGGAGCCGTAGCAACCGCCCAGCGTATTGGCGCACACCACAAACCACTCGCTTGGGTTGTAGAGTTTGCCCTCCCCAAAAAGGTCGCACCACCAGTCGGTAAAATCGGAGCTGCCGGTAAGGGCGTGGCACACCCACACCACATTGCTGCGCTGCGGGTTTAAGGTGCCGTAGGTGGTATAAGCCAGCTGGAAACCCGGTAGCGTAGCCCCGGACTCCAGCTGAAACTCCTGTTGGTAATGAAAAACGTGCTGTTCTGGCATTTTATACTTTAATCTATGGCTAGCTCTGCCGCGTTTACCTTGGCAAAGGCCTGCTCAAAATCTGCTTTTATGTCGTCGAGGTGTTCCAGGCCGGCGGAAACGCGCAGCAAGGTTGGGTCAACGCCGGCGCTTAGCTGCTCGGCATCGCTTAACTGTTGATGGGTGGTAGAGGCTGGATGGATGATGAGCGTTTTGGCGTCGCCCACGTTAGCCAGGTGGCTCACCAGTTGCAGGCTATTCACAAACTTCTCCGCCTGCTCTTTGTCGCCCTTCAGCTTAAAGGATAGCACGCCACCAAAGCCGCGCTTCAGGTACTTCTTGGCCAGCTCATGGTAGGGGCTGCTCTCCAGGCCCGGGTAGTTTACGCTCTCCACCAGCTCGTGCTGCTCCAGCCACTGTGCCAGCGCCAGTGCGTTCTGCACCGTTCTGTCCACCCGCAGCGAGAGTGTTTCCAGCCCTTGCAGCAGCAGGAAAGAGTTGAACGGGCTCAGCGCCGGGCCAAAATCACGCAGGCCTTCCACACGCGCTCTGATAGCAAAGGCAATGTTACCGAACGGGCCGTTCTCCCCGAAAACCTCCCAGAAGTTAAGGCCGTGGTAGCCTTCGGATGGCTCTGAAAACTGCTTGAATTTGCCGTTGCCCCAGTTAAAGTTGCCCCCATCCACAATCACACCGCCGATGCTGGTGCCGTGGCCGCCGATCCATTTGGTCGCAGACTCCACCACCACGTTGGCCCCGTGCTCCAGCGGGCGGAACAGGTAACCGCCGGCCCCAAAGGTATTATCCACCACCAGCGGAATATCATGCTTGCGGGCAAGTGCGGCAATGGCCTCGAAGTCCGGAATATTAAAGCGGGGGTTGCCAATCGTCTCCACGTAAATGGCCTTTGTCTTCTCGTCTATCAGTTTCTCATAGCTGGCTACCTCGTCGTTCTCGGCGAAACGCACCTCAATGCCCAGTCGCTTGAAGGAAACTTTAAACTGGTTATAGGTGCCGCCGTACAGGTAACTGGTCGTCACGAAGTTATCTCCAGCCTCCAGTATGTTGGTGAGCGCCAGGAACTGCGCCGCCTGCCCCGATGCCACGGCCACTGCCGCCGCTCCGCCTTCCAACGCTGCTACACGCTTCTCAAACACATCGGTGGTCGGGTTCATGATACGGGTATAGATGTTACCGAATTCCTTTAGGGCAAACAGGTTGGCCCCGTGCTCAGCATTCTTGAAGGCATAGGAAGTGGTCTGGTAGATAGGCACAGCGCGCGACTGTGTGGTGGGATCTATTTCTTGGCCGGCGTGCAGCTGTAGCGTTTCGAAGTGCAGTGTTTGAGACATGATTATGTTGATTTATAGTATGTAGAAAGAAAAAACATGAATTAACGAAGACAGGTGGTTATGCAGGTATAAGTAGGCTGTAGCAGCAGATCCGGGATCTGCCACTAAGCCATGTATGAAAACAGGAGCGTTATACCTTGATTAGCAGCAACAACAGCTGCACATGACACACATGGACGTGCGTATGACGAAAGCATTAGCAGGAGCTAAAATGCGGTTACGCGACAGTGACTTTTCTGTCGGTGAAACTAATAATACGTGCTGTGTTGGCTTGATTCCCTTTTTCATGACCGTATCAATTTATATTCGTCCGGCACCCTGCCGAACTCAGGAATTAGCACCTTAACACCGATGGTTAGGTTGCTAGCGTTTCACAGAGCCTGTCTCTCCACGCTTCTTTATAAATCAATAACCGCAAAGGGCGTATTGACTTGATGTTGCAAGTATACGGCGCGACTTTTTAAAAAGCCAAACATATCGCTGATATTTTTTGAAAATCAAAAAATATTACCTCTGAATTTCCAGGGCACCTCTTCTACTTCTGTTTGATATACAACAACATACTTAGACACTGACTTGCGTCAATCTTTAGGTTTGTGTCAGGCTAGAGTAGTTTTTTGACTTGGGAGGACTGCAGCACCTTACTTGCTTTAGCCATACTTTATGGTGCTTTGGCGCAAGTATCCGCTTGTGCCTCTATTAGCCACTGCTTCCCCTAGCTTGAAACAAGCTACCCTTACTAGCTACTGTTCATCCACGGCCTTACGAGCCTATAGTTGCATAGTATACTTTCTGCTCTCAAGCCCGAGAGGGCTCGTCCTGGGGGTAGGGGCCCTCGATAAGGGCATCGCGCTGTCTACATTTCATTTGCTGTCGCAATGCCTCGCTCTCGCTCGTCACCGGAAATCTAGAAGGCGCTCTTTTTCGAGGGCCCCTACCCCCACCCAAAGACTGGGTTCTAGTTCGATAGCCAGAGCTTACAGAACTTGAACCGAGCTCCCCTCCTTGGACTACCAAGAACGCGAGTTCGAAGGTAGCGAGCGTAGCTGTGAGGGGTAGGGGTGGTTGGAACCGGCACAGCGAACAATTCCTCTCTCGTGGACTAGCCAAAACACGAGTTTTGAGCGAGCGAAGCTCTCTAGGGATGGGTTAATACTTCAGCTGATGCTACCCCTGATGCCATGAAACTTATACTTCCGCCGAAGCAACTGCAGGTTTCTCTCCTTAGCTCTCCGAGAGCGTGAGCTTGAAATTTTTAGATGCAGCGCTGAGAGGCAGGGATATCAAGCTGATTCCGCAGAAAAACTCTAGGCGTCCAACTATCCTGCAACCCTGATCCTGGTGATTAAAAACTTTTTCTCCGCTACCATACTAATTATTTTAGCCAAAAAATCCTATCTTCGAATTTTAGGAGCCGGTGCTCTGCCGGCTGTGCAGGAGATTGAAACGTTGTTGAGCCCATGTCCCAAATCTTTATTCGTCAGACGGTAGTGTACGAGGAGCAGGCCCCGCTCTCGCTGTATGAGCTGCACCAGCAGATACGCGAGGAGTTGGAGGTGGCTTTCCCGGACAGCTATTGGGTGGCGGCGGAGGTGGCGCAGGTGAACGTGGACCGCCGCAAAGGCCACTGCTACCTGACACTGGTGGACAAAGGCGACGATGCGCGGCAAATGCTGGCGCAGGCCAGGGCCACTATTTGGGGATCGCGCTACCAGATGCTGGGGCGCTATTTTGAGGAGAAAACGGGGCAGCCGCTAAAAGCAGGTTTAAAGGTCCTGATGCAGGCAACCGTCCGCTTTCATGAGCTTTACGGCCTCAGCCTCGATATTACCAACATCGACCCAAACTATACCATCGGCGATCTGGCCCGCCAGCGCCTCGAAACGCTGAAACGCCTGGAGGCAGAAGGGCTGCTGGAGGCAAACAAAGAGCTGGAGCTGCCGCTGGTGCCGAAACGGCTGGCGGTCATTTCCTCCGCCACCGCGGCTGGTTTCCAGGATTTCATGCACCAACTGGAGAACAACAGCTACGGCTATGTTTTCGAGACGAGGCTTTTCCCCGCCACGGTGCAGGGCAACGAGGCACCGGCCTCCGTGGCACAGGCTTTCGCGCAGGTGGCCCAAAACAGCGCTACCTTCGATGCCATTGTGCTGATACGGGGGGGCGGCTCTCAGACAGACCTAAGCTGCTTTGATGACTATAAAATAGCGGCTGCCATCGGCAACTCGCCGCTGCCGGTGCTCACAGGCATTGGCCATGAGCGCGACGAAAGTATAGCCGATTTGGTGGCCCACACGCGCCTGAAAACGCCCACCGCCGTGGCCGGTTTCCTCATTGACAAATTTCGGGAAGCAGAGGAGCATGCCGAAGACCTTTTCGACAGCATCCGGATGTTTGCGGCGCAGCAACTGAAGCTGACGGACGACAAACTGGAACGGCTCAGCCTGCGCTTCCAGAACACGACCAGGCAATTGTTGCAAGGCAGTAAAGACAAGCTCGAAACGCTGTCGCGGGGATTATTACTCAAACCAAAGGCTTACCTGGAGGCGCAGCGGCACCTGGTAAGCGATCTGGAGAAGGATGTGAATGCCGGCACCAAAGACCTGCTGCATGAACGGCAGCGTTACTTGCAGGAGTTATCGGTGTGCGTGGAGGGCAAAAGCCAGCGCTACCTGCACCTGAAGGAGCACGAGCTTAACCACCTAGTGCACTGTGTGGAGACAGAGTCAAAGGATAAACTGAAGAAAGAGCAGCTAAGCTTTACCAAGTACAGCGACAAGCTGGAATATACGGCCAAAAGCAAGCTTCAGGGGGAGAATCACCGCCTGAGACTGTTGGAAATGAGTATAGAAGCCAACAACCCGGAGAAGCTGTTGCTGCGGGGCTACACGCTTACGCTCATCGACGGCAAGATCATTAAAAGTATAAAAGAAGTAAAAGAAGGCGATGTGGTGGAGACCAAAATGCAGGATGGCAGCCTCCACAGTATCGTTGTAAATATTGATACCGATGAATAAGGACCTAAAGGACATGACCTACCGCGAGGCGACCCAGGAGCTGGAGGAGATTTTACGCGCCATTGAGAACGATGCCGTGGATGTGGATGAACTGACGCAGAAAGTACAGCGTTCGTCTCAGCTGATAAAGCTGTGCAAGGAGAAGCTCCGCAAAGCCGAGAAAGCCATCGATCAGGTATTTAACGAGGAGAACTGCGAAGCCCCGGCGCCCACGAAGCCGCAGGAAGGCAAGGCGCCAAGCGGCACGTTGTTTTAAACTATCTTAACTGCTCACTGTTCCGGACAACCTAGTCCGGAACCTTCTCCGCTGCGGAGTTCCTGATCCGCATGAACCAAACTTTATACTTACTAACCTGCCAGGCGTAAATCTTCAGATTTGTGGCTTACTAATGATGTTAAGTCTGTGACTCGACTGGCTTGAAAAGCCATACATTATACTTCTCTGGCGCAAGCGTCCGCTTGTGCCGTCTTATACTTCGGCTATAGTTTTGTGGTCCCCCGCTGGCGCGGGTTTGTAACTCGACTGGCTTGAAAAGCCATACTTATACTTCGGCCATACTTTCATAGCCATTGCCTCTGTCTGTGTCTAGCTGCTGGTCCCGCTGTCTGTACTAAGTTTTCCTTCCCGCTAGCGCGAGCTTGTAGCTCGTGCTTTCCCCATTGCCACTACTTCCTGTAGTTTGACCAAGCTATCCTTACTAGCTACTGCGAATCCATAGTCCTAAAACCAACTTGTTGCATTTCTGGCTTTGGCTCCCTCAAGGCCGGGAGGCCTCGTCTTCGGGCATCGCGCTGGGAGCTTTTCCTGCCCTCGTACCTCGGGCTGCCTCCGGCACCGGAAAAACTCGCATAGGCGCTCAACCCAAAGACTGGGATCTGGTTCGATAGCTCCCGCTGACGAAGTTTGAACTTAGCTTTCTCCCCTGTTCTTAGGGGATGACAGGGCGAGGTGAATTTCCTTCCTCAGAGGGGCTGGGGGTAAGTTTATAAATTGTGGGGTCAGGTCGTAACATGTCGCGCCAGGACAGCTGTGATGAAACTTATACTTCAGCATCAGCAGTTACACTCCCTCCTTCTCAGTCAAAGAGGGGCAAAGATAACTGGACCCGGCACTGCGAAAGGTGAACAACAAAGCTCGTTCCTCACCTAGCGGTGCTAATGAAAAAAGTAAGAGACGAAACGTATTGCGTCTCTTCAACTGGCAAATTCAATTGATTCAGACTTAACCCAGGCCGGCGATTACTTGTTCAGTTCCTTCACCTCTTTCCAGGTCCAGTTATACTTGGGTTGGATGTCCTGGTATGCCTGTTGGTAATAGGCTACCACCTCCTGCTTCAGCTGCGCTGCGGGTATAGACGAAGTATAAATCTCGCGCTCCGTAGGGTTGGCATAAGTCTCCGAGCGGTTCAACTTGTCGCCATCAAGGCGGAGCAGGGGGCCGGTTTCGGTGATAGCATCGTAAGTCCAGCGGCGGCCGGAGGTTTCCAGTTCGTTCAGGCGAGCAGCCAGCGGCGCCATGCTTAGGCGCGGCAGTGTCGGCCGGGAGGTAATGTCTACCCAGGTAGTATACTTGTACTCCAGCTCATACTTGCTGCCCTGGTAGCAGGCCAGCACCATATCAAAGCCCTGCGTGCGGCTAAAAAGGGCGTAGTAGTGGATGGGATGTGGCGTTTCGATGATGATGAGGCCGATCTCCGGGTGGCGCGTGATCTTGGTATCCGGCTTGTACATGTCGCGGTAGCCGAGCAACACACTGGCCACCTCGTCTTCCCACGCTCCTTTTTCCCAGTCCGGGTCCTGCAGCACACGGGCGAACTCGCGCAGAAAATAGCGGAACTTCTGCACGCACTGCGCCGCCTCCTTCTCCTCCATTTCATCTGCCTCAAACGGCTTGTAGAACAGGTCGCGCTCTTTGGCATTTAGCCAGCACACCAGCTTCAGGGCCTCGCCAGCCAGCGGGTGGTTCAGGTCCAGCTCCCGGAAGTCGCCTATCAAGGCCATCTGGCGAAGCAGTTCCTCGTTCTCCAGTGCCAGCTCCGGGTTCAGTAGCGCCCAAACGCCCACAAAACCATCTATGTCGAAGTGGTTGGCCGTTACGTAAGGCAGGTCCAGCTCGGGCAGGTTTTGGCGCATCGCATTTAGCACAATGGCTGCGCTGGTGTCATCCTTTACGGATGCGGGTGTGGGGGCACCTTTCCAGTGCGAGAGCATTACGCCGTTGGCATGGGTACTGTCTACCACAATAGCTTTCTTATCCTTAACCTCCGAGAAAGGTATAAACTGTCGTTGCTGCATGGCCTAAAGTTGCAGATACGTGGGCCAACCTGCAAGTTTTTTTATAGCCTTCTGAGTATAAACGCTTCGCAGCCGCCCCGGCCGATCATCCTTTTATTTTGCGCTATACTTGCTAACTTACCGGCAGAAACAACACGTATAAGCCCCATGGCACTACAG
This sequence comes from Pontibacter litorisediminis, assembly GCF_029360645.1. Taxonomy (GTDB): domain Bacteria; phylum Bacteroidota; class Bacteroidia; order Cytophagales; family Hymenobacteraceae; genus Pontibacter; species Pontibacter litorisediminis. The sequence goes on from NZ_JARDUA010000002.1 coordinate 621,944, forward strand.
AAAATCTACCGCACCTCCCTTACCCTCCTCACCGACCTCTACCAACTCACCATGGCTTACGGCTACTGGAAGCAAGGCATGGCCGAGCGGGAGGCTGTGTTTCACCTGTACTTCCGGAAGCACCCGTTTGGCGGCGGCTACACGGTGGCGGCCGGTTTGGAGCAGGTGGTAGAGTACCTGCAGGCCTTAAAGTTTACCGAGGATGACCTGGCCTACCTGAGCAACCTGAAAGGCAGCCAGAATGAACCGCTCTTTGAGAAGGAGTTTATACAATACCTGAGTCAGCTGGAGTTCTCCTGCGATGTGGATGCCGTGCCGGAAGGCACGGTCGTGTTTCCCAGCGAGCCGCTGGTGCGGGTAAAAGGGCCGCTGCTGCAGGCACAGCTCATCGAGACACCGCTGCTCACGATCGTGAACTTCCAGACGCTGATTGCCACCAAGGCGGCGCGCATCAAGGAGGCTGCCAAAGGCGATACCGTGATCGAGTTCGGGATGCGTCGGGCCCAGGGCATTGATGGCGCTTTATCGGCAGCACGCGCCGCGTACATTGGCGGCGCCGATGCCACCTCTAACCTGCTGGCGGGGCAGCTTTATAACATTCCGGTAAAAGGCACGCACGCCCACAGCTGGGTGCAGGCCTTTGATTCGGAAGAAGCTGCTTTTGAGGCTTATGGCGATGCTTTCCCGCACGACTCTGTTTTTCTGGTGGACACTTACGACACCCTGGAGGGTGTGCAGAAAGCCATCGCGGTGGCTAAAAAACTGCAACCCAAAGGCTTCGTTCTCGGGGGCATCCGCCTCGACTCCGGCGACCTGACCTACCTAAGCAAGGAGGCCCGCAAGCTACTGGACGAAGCTGGGTTTAAGGAGACAAACATCGTGGCCAGTAACGACCTGGACGAAAACCTGATCACGCACCTGAAGCAGGAGGGCGCCAAGATCAACGTATGGGGTATCGGCACCAAAATGGTCACGGCCTACGACCAGCCTGCCCTGGGCGGCGTGTACAAGCTGGCCGCGCTCAAAAACGGGGCGTGGGAATACAAGATCAAGCTATCGGAGCAGCTTGCGAAGACCTCCAACCCCGGCGTGCTGCAAGTGCGCCGTTACTTTAACCAGGAGCGCTATCTGGCTGACATGATCTACAACGAACTGGAGCAATTGCCGCCGCAGCCGCAGATCGTAGACCCGCTGGACCCTACCCGCCGCCGCAACGTGGAGCAGGATGCCCAGCACAAAGACCTGCTGGTGCCCGTGTTTAAGCAGGGCAAGCTGGTTTATACTTTGCCCGACCTGCTAAGTATAAAAAAACATACTTCCGAGGAAATAGCGCAGCTGCACGAAAGTATACGCCGCTACCTGAACCCGCACAGCTACCCTGCCGGACTCGAAAGCGGGTTGCATCACTTTAAAATGGATCTGATCCTGAAGCTTCGGGAGATAGAGTTGAAATAAGTATAACGGGAGGCACCGACAACGGTGCCTCTTTTTTATCCTACCTGCGCTTGCCGCGCCGGTTCGAAATCTTCTCGATGCGTTTTCCGCGCACCCACTTCAAGTATTTCTGCAGCGGCTCGGCCTGCTGCAGCGCAGGAATGGAGTTGTACACCTGGGCCAGTTCGCGGTTGCTGAAGGTAAGGTGCAGGGTGCTGTGGCAGGGTTGGCAAAGGTCGGCGGTGGCTCCGTAGCGGCCTCCCTCCTCGCGGGGCACCAGGTGGTGCCGCGACAGGTGCTGCACCTCTCTGCCACACAATTCACAAACCTGCTCCTCCTGATTTTTTGCCATAGCCTGTGTTTTATACTATAAACAACGGCAAGAGAAGTATGGTTTACCAACCCTAGACACCCTGTAAAGTTTCCGCTCCTGCTCCAGAAGCATAAACAGAAAAAGCCACAGCTTCTGCTATGGCTCTTTGCTTTTGAGTGGTTTAAGATGATGCTTATTTCCAATCCGGCATGGTGGCATTGGAGAAAATCTTGGTGCGGTTGCTGCCATTGGCGTCCATCACATAGATATCATAGGGGCCGAAGCCATCGTTTGGCGTGTTCACGAAAATGATCTTATCTCCGGTGGGCGAGTAACGCGGGAACAGGTCGTTGGTGCCAGCGGGCTTTCCTGCAGAGAGGTCCACCACGCGGTTCATTTCCAGATCTTTTCTGTAGATGCGGGAGTTCAACTGGCGGCCCTCTGTATTCTCAAAGCCGGCGGCGTCGCGGGTATACAGTATACTTCTGCCGTCTATCGAGAAAGCCGGACTTTCCACACGTCCTGGCAGGTTCTCCACCAGCAGGGTCATGTTAGCCCCGTTAGAGTCCATGATGTAGAGCTCGGAGTCGTTGATATTCTGCCCGATCGTCTGTGCGATGATCTTATTGCCCCGGTCTGTCCAGTCGAGCATGCGGAAGTGGCGGCCCTCCGGCGCAGTGGCCAGCACGGTAAGCCCAGAGCCGTCGCGCTCGATACGGTACAGCTTATCGTAGTGCGGGTAGATCAGCTGCCCTCCATCCGGAGACCACACAAACCCTATTCCTTGGTTATGGTACCCTGCAATGGGCACGGTGGTAACCTGCAGCTTATCTGTGCCGTCCAACCGCATGGTAAAGATCTGCGGCTCTATGTTCTCGTTTGAGGAGTAGGCGATGACATCCCGCTTGGGGTTTAGGAGCGGCCACCAGTCGCGGCTTAGGCCGGAGGTTAGCCTGAAGGTGTTGGCTTCTGTGCCATCAGACCGGTAAATGTTGTAGTCGCCGTCCACGGCACGGGCAAACAGGTAGCGGGCATTCGTCAGGGCCATAGTCGTAAAGCTCCACACATCGCTGTTCGTGGCTCTACCGCTTACGTCCTTCACCACCACCTGCCAAAAATAGGTCGTGTTATACTTCAGGTTCCGAGCCACCACGCTCGTGTCTGCCACCCCCTCGGCAATGCGCCTTCTCTCCGTATTCCCCGACTCGTACAGGTACACATCATAGGAAAGGGTATCGCCGCTATTGGCCTTGGGTGCTTTCCAGCGTAGCGTAACATCGGTAGGCTGAGAGGTTGTGCCCGATGCTGGAACAGGATTGCTCGCCTTGCCTGGTGCCAATCCGCCCCCAATAGCCTCCTCCAGCACAATGGTGACATGGCTGCTCTTAAAACTCTTCACCGCAACCGTTACGCCTTTCACTTTGTAGCCCGTTTTTTGCGCCACGATGTTATACTCTCCGGCATCCACGTCTGCAATGGAGAAGTTGCCTTCCTGGTCGGTGATAACGGCCGCAGTAGCAGGCTTGGTGCTGATGCTCACGCCGGCAATCGGTGCGTCCGTTTCGGCATGGATCACGACTCCTCTGATAGAGCCTCCTCCTTCGGGCTCTACGGTCTCCTCGTTGCAGGAGGTCAGGACGGTAAGAAACACAAAAAAGCAAAAAAGCTTAAGGATGAAAGCAGCTTTGGGCATGTGAGAGATAAGTTGAGGTGATTTAATGCAGCCTACTGATTGATCTAATGGCACATAGTTATACTCATATAACAATATAATTGTTATGCTTTTAATTAAAATTATTATATTTTAAAGCAAGAAAGCTCAAAAGAGTATAAGCTATCACCTCCGAAACAGGCAATTATGGGAAAGCTGAGCATGGCAAATGAGCAGAAGCTTGTGTGCCTCTGCTCTTCTTGCTACTGCTTTTGAACAGTTACGGGAACAAAGCCCCGGCTTTGCTCAATCGTGATGTTCATGTTATTGCCCTCCTGCACCACCTGGTATGATTTGGAGGCAGGGGTTATTTCAATCTGATTGATGGTGTTGTTGTTTCCCAGTTGTATCAGGCTGTAATCAAGGTTGTTGCCACGCACCTGCTGGTTCACCGCATTACCATTGCCTTGCTGCACTACCTCAGATTGCAGGTTATTGCCCAACAGGCTGCCTTCATAAGCGTTGCCGTTGCCGTACTGGCTTATGGTGGCACCTATACCCGAACCGTGCTGCTGCAGTGAGGTATGGTTGTAACTTCCCACCTGCAGCACGTTTGCCTGGTTCGCCACAGTACTTGTCTGCACCTGCTGCACCAGCGAGACATTGGCCTCCCCTTCCTGCTCCGTAATGGCTACTTCTCCGCCTGACGGCCTGTTTTGTATCCTTTTTGAACGGAGGTTTTCAAGCAGCGCCTCCTCGCTTCTGCTGTTTTGCGCAGTTGCCTGGTTCAGCACCAGCATGGTGATGGCTACCACAGCTAATGTCGCTTTTTTCATAATGCCTGTCGGGGAATAACGTTATAAAATCTCCGCAATGGGCTGCACACCCACTGCGGAGAAGTTCTTGTACATTTTATTGCTGGTTGATCACACTGCTGTTGCCTGTGCCACTTTGTGAAATAGATGCATTATTCAGTTCACCGCTCTGTGTTAGCGATGCTGAGTTTAGCACACCTGTCTGGTAAATATCAGCCATACTGTCTGCTGCATACTGAGATATCGCAGCATTATTGGAAGACCCCATCTCTTGTATGATAGTTGAGGTCGAAAAGTAACCGTCTTGATCTATCGTTGCTATATTGTTGTCACCACCATTCTGGGTGACTACTGCGCCATCACCAAACCCGCCCGTTTGGTCAACAACAGCTGTGTTAGCTAATCCCCCTATCTGCTCTACATGGGTATAGTTCCCCAGGCCAGACTGCACTACCATAACACTGTTGTCCTGGCCTCCATCTTGCAGGATCTCGCTCATCATACCTTCACCTCCCTGATCGAGATTTGTATAATTTCCTACACCTCCTATCTGAGTAACGTCTGCATTATTATAATCACCTCTTTGGCTTATATATGCCTCATTATTCTCACCTCCTAACTGAGTGATAAATGCATTGTTGTAATCGTGTAGCTGGTTTATCTCCGCTTCATTGTTTAATCCACCTTCCTGCACTATCAAGGCTTCGTTTTCAATGCTGATTTGCTGTGTAATATCCGCATCATTGCTTTCTCCCCCATTCTGCAGAATACGGGCGTAGTTGGCTTCCCCCTCCTGTACTACATCGGCATCATTGTTTTCACCATCATATTGCCCCACAGATGCTCCATTTAGATTACCGTTCTGGCTTACCTCTGCATCATTGTCTTCGCCTCCGTACTGGCCAATGAAGGTGTAATTCTCAACTCCGTTCTGAACAATATCTGCTTCATTACTTACGCCCGGAGACTGATCCAGGAATACGCTGTTTAAATCTCCGTTCTGAGTAACATTGGCATCATTGTTTTGGCCGCCAGCCTGCTGCACAAAGGCTCCGTTCTCATTTCCGCTTTGACTTACCTCCGCTGTGTTGCCTTCCCCATCAGGCTGGTTGATATACACACTGTTAAAGTTCCCATCCTGGCTTACCACAGCTCCCTTGGCGACACCACCATACTGTTCCACCCAGGTTGTGTTGCCAACGCCTTGCTGGTTTACCTCTGCCTCATTGCCTTGCCCCAATGTCTGCCAAACGCCTGTGGTGTTAGCCATACCTGTTTGAGTGACCGTAGCCCTGTTGTCCACACCTCCTGTCTGGAATATTCCTACTAAATTGTTATCCCCTTCCTGCACAGTAGATTGTACATTTGCAGTCCCCATAACTTGAGTGGCTACTACTCTGTTGTTAGTGCCGGCTTGCTGTGTTGTAGAGAGGTTGCCCTCGCCCTGAGCAAAGGCCGCTCCGGATGCGAGCAACACAGCTGATAGTGCCGCCGCACAGATAAAGTTGGTTTTCATAGTGTTGTTACTATTAGAAGGTTTAAAATGATTTACAGGTTTATTATACTTTAACAACTTTCATTAGTTGCATATACATTATTTAAAATTTATATTTTTTTAATTATACATTTTCACTATATCACAACACATCACAAATAAGATTTTTGTACTTTGTATCGGATTTATACTTTATGCCGTTCTTTGGGAACGGCATAAACAAACATGGCACCCAACTGCGTTGGGTGCCATGTTTAGGATCAAAACAACTCTATATTAGTGCTGCGTAATGGTGCTCACGTTGCCGGAACCACTCTGGGTAGCAGAGGCCCCATTACCCCATCCCATCTGGCTGATGGTGGCGGTGTTGCTGTCGCCTGCCTGCATCACACTGGTACCGTTCAGCATACCTGCCTGCGAAACCGAAGCTGTGTTTAACAAGCCAGTCTGAGATACTGCCGCGCCATTGAACCAGCCACTCTGCGTAACACTAGCAGTATTGTAAGAAGCCATATCTTGCTCAACAAGCGCAACGTTACCAACGCCATACTGTGCAACAGCTGCTGTGTTGTGGTCGCCGCCAAACTGATAAATCGCAGCTCCGTTAGCTAAACCGTCTTGTCTGATTTCAGCATCGTTTCTGAAACCTTCAGTCTGCTCGATATAGGCGGAGTTGAGAGCTCCATCCTGATAAATGTCACCGTCGTTGCTTTCGCCGCCAAGCTGTACAACAAGAGCGATGTTCATATCACCGTCCTGATCAATGTCAGAATCGTTGTTCTCACCACCTTGCTGATAGATCTCGGCTAAGTTACCGTCACCATCCTGCTCAATGTCGGCGTCATTGTCTTCACCATCTGTCTGGTTGATATACGCAGAGTTGAAGTCACCATCCTGATCGATGTCAGCATCATTGCTTTCGCCAGATACTTGGTCAATGGCAGCTACATTGTAATCACCATCCTGATCGATGTCAGCATCGTTATTCTCGCCTTCTTCTTGGGTCACATAAGCCTCATTGTAGGCACCCTCTTGGTCAACGTCGGCGTCGTTGTCCTCGCCAAATAACTGCAGCACTTCTGCGTAATTACCTTCGCCGTTTTGGTCTACGTCAGCATCATTGCCCTCGCCTTCCGACTGTTCAATATAAGCGTTGTTTAGCAAACCTTCCTGATCAACATCGGCATCATTACTTATGCCGCCATTCTGCCAAATGGTAGCAGCGTTCTCGGTACCAGCTTGTGAAACAGAAGCTTCATTGTCCATGCCATAATCTTGGACAACAGTAGCCATGTTTGAGACGCCAGCCTGCCCAACTTCTGCCGCATTGTTTACACCGCCTGTTTGTGAAATGGTACCAACGTTAGTAGTACCAGTTTGCGTTGACGTAGCCAAGTTGCCTACACCTTGTGCGAAGGCAGAACCTGCTGTGAACATTAATGCTGCCGTTGCAGCATACATTACTTTCTTTTTCATGCTAATGATTTTTGAGGTTTTTAAGATGATTTACATTAGCACTATACCCATCGTTAATATTAATGTTTCAAAATTTATTAATATTTTTTATTTAATTATACACATAATAAATATTAGTTAAGATCATAAAGTCGCTGAATCTATAGAACAACACAGTCCGCTTACATGCGGCCTGTGTTACAGAATAAGGAATTTAGCAACTACTTGTACAAACCCAGGTAAAAGTTGATGCCAACTTTACCCGTCCAGAAGTAGTCGTTAAAACGGCCCTGTTCCACCTCATCCAGGTCATCGTCTAACAAGTAAGAACTGGCGAGGCTGACGTCCAGCCCGATGTTCCGGGTGAGGAGGTACTCCAGGCCAGCCCCTGCCTTCACGTAAGGATTCAGGCCGCTGTCGCCAAAGCTATCGAAGATGTCCACAAGGCCGCTGCCCTGTACAAGCCCCCCCGCACCAAGCTGCACATAGGGGCTGTAGCGCAACTTCGGAAACAGGAGGTAGTTCAGGTTTAGCTCGGCATAGTTTATACTTGTATCAAAGCCGTTCTCTGTAGCTAGTTTGCCTTTGCCGAGGCGCAAGTCCAGGCCAATGTTCTGCCGCGAACTAATCTTTAGCCCCACCTCTCCCATAAACTTAAACTCGGGGTCGGGGAAATCGCCTTTGTAATACATAGCACCCGCAGCGCCTGCCACACCAACAAGGCTGCGGCGCTCGGCCATCAGATTGCCATGGATGTCGCTGTTTAGGATGTCCTGCTTCTCTTGCAGGTAAGCCTGCACCACCTCCGACTCCAGGTCGGCCTTGTTCTTCGGGCGCCAGTACCCGGCCAGCATCCCCTCGATCACCATACCCTGCACAGCCTTGTCTATGGCCTCTTTCACCGCAATCTCGGAAGGCTCGTTATAGGTAAAGCCCGTTTCGGCTTCCAGCAGTCGTTTGAAGTGCACGTACCGGAAAACCCCAAAGTCAACAGCCTGTGACAGTATGGTTTTAGAAGTATACACTGTCTTCAGAATCTCTCCGGTGCTTGTGGAGATGGCCCGCAGGTATACGGTCACTTTGTCTTCGCGGTACTGCCCTGAGCCGCCTGCACCAAAGTAGCGCAAGCCTGCGCCTCCTGTCACCACATTGGCATCATATGAGATGATCCCCCCCTCCAGAATGATACCTGCAAACAGAAGACCGGGCAGGTTAGGCTCCTTCTTGCCAGTCATGGCCTCGGACTCAGCTCTGGTGGAGCGAATGATTTTGCGCTCGTTCAGCAGGTTGCCAAGGTTCTCGCGCTCTATGGTGGTAAACCAGCCGGACTCCTCCAGCGAGTTGATCAGGATAGTGGTTGCCCCTTGCGTCACCGCGGTAGACCAGCTGGTGCCGATCTCAGAGGGTTTGTACTGCCCCGTCTGGTCCCTGAATTTATACACGGCAGCCACCACTTTCTGCTGCGGCTCGGGCAGGCTTACCAGATCCTTATAGGCCGGAGATGGCACTCCCAACGTAGCTTTGGAGCTTTTTAGGGGTTGCTGGAAGTATGGCGAACAGCTCTGCACGAGGCAAAGGCCAAGCAGCAGAACAGAAATGCAAGTATAGGTGTAAAGCTTTTGAACCATAGCAAAGGGTGCAGAATGGAGGTAGTAGGCTAGAAACGAGAAAATTGGTCTGAAAGAGCTTAATAGTACGGGATCGTAACAGAGGTGCGGTTACCGGAAGTCATGTCTACAATATCAATGCTGATCCCGCCCGGCCCCTCTGTCACCTCTATCTGGTAATCGCCCAAGGTATAGCTGCCTGGGGTGACGCCGTCCTCACCGAACTGGTTGGAGATAAGCTTGCGCGACAGTTCGTTTAGGATCTGGCGGTTCAGGCTGTTCTTAAAATCCTCCATGGGGTCGCGGTTGTAGATGGAGCCGCTCTCGGCGTCGGGGTCCTTTAGCTTATCCTGCGCCTGGGCTGAGCTTTGCAGCCAGGAGTAGTTATAAGGGTTACCGCCAAAAGCAGGGTTCTTGGGCGTGTACACCATATCCTGCGCTTGCACATTCCCAAGACCAACCCAAAAGAGCAAAAGAAACGCTACCAGAGAGCAAATAACATTTTTCATAGATCGATACATATAAGCATTTTAGCATTATTCCTTACCTAGAACACCTCCCGCGCCTGCTTCCCCTCTGCCTCCAGCTGTTGCTGCAGTTGGTTCCGTACCAGGTATTCATACAGGCCCGTCGCTACATAGGTGGCTGTTTCTTCAATCACATCGTACCGGGGCTGTAGCTGCTGCTCAAACAACAGCTCGTCGTTCAAGGCTACCTGAATCAGGGCGCCATTGCCACGGGTAGGGCGCTCTTTTATAAGTATGGTAAAGTTTTTGGCTGCAGGAGGCGCCTCCCACTGCCTGTGGAAGACCTCGTAGAAGTCACGCCCTATCTTGGTGATTGTCTCATCCACAATGAGGCCGTCTACTTCCAAATCAGCGGAGCTACGGATGTTCTCCTCGAACTGATTGGCCCGTATAGGGGCCTGCTGCTGGGTGGTGTCCTTTGCCTCGGCTTGCTGTGCCTTTACTGCCACTGGTACAAGCATTGTGCAGCAGAGTAGAAAAGCCGCTGCAACCTGCTGCCAGAAACTAGAACCCACAGAAGAAAAAGAAAAATATTCCAAGCTTATATTAATTCAGTTCAATATAGGCTTTATACTCTTCGTCAACTAAAAAGTTTATATAATTATTAGAAAAATAACAATGCATAACAACAAAAAGGCCCGGCGTTTAGAGCCGGGCCTAGGAGACGTTGTTGCACCTATTGCTAAAGGGAATCGATCCCAATGCCTGAGGAGAAATAACCTCTGCCGGCATGGATGGCCTGCAGGGCCTGCCGCAGCTCGTCCGGTTCCGAGTTTTTGAGCAGGTACCCTTTAACCCCTTCGTCCAGCAGGCTCTCCACCAAGGCCTCATCGCCGTAGGTAGACATCACCAGAATGCGCACATCGGGGTATTTGGACAACAGATAACGGGAGGTCGCCACCCCATCCATTTCCGGCATCTCCAGGTCCAGCATCACCACATCGGGTAAATTGCCCTCAATTTTCTCGAGTAGCTCAGCACCATTACAGGCATCTGCCAGCAGTGTAATTTCGTCAAAGGCTTTCAGCAGTTCCAGAACCCCCTTCCGGAACAGGTTGTGATCATCGGCAATAGCCAATGTTAGCGGCTGATACTCCATAGGCAGTAACGGGTTTATATTATTAGGTTGTATGTGATAGTTCGGGTGATGTAGTGGGTACGCTAATGCTGGCAGTGGTCCCCGCCCCCGGAGCAGACGTGATGGTGATGCTGCCGTTAAGCAGCGCTGCACGGCTCTGCAGGCTCATAATGCCAAGCCCTCCGCTCATTGCCTTCTCCTGCTGCATGGCTGCCATATCGAACCCGACACCGTTATCCATGTAAACCAAGCTTGTCTCTGAGGGTGTAAACTGCAGGTTTATACTTACTTGGGTAGCCTTAGCGTGCTTGATGGTGTTGTTCAGCAACTCCTGCACCATACGGTACAGCAAAAGCTCATGTTGTGGTTTCAGGCGTTTTGTTTTGTCGTTGCAGCTGATCACCAGTTCCATCTTCCCGCTGGCAGCCAAGGCTTTCCGCAGCGCCTCTAGAGCCTGGGCCAGGCCAAGTTTCTCCAGTACCACCGGCATCAAGTCGTGCGAGATGCGGCGTACGCTGCCCAGCACCTCATCCAGCTGTTGCTTCATGTGCTGGGCATTCTCCTGCATTTTATCATCCTTGCACTCCGCCTGGCTCACCATTTGGTGCAGGTTCAGGCGAACAAGGGACAGCATGGCCCCCACCTCGTCATGCAGGTCACGGGCAACCCGGCGACGCTCCTCTTCCTGTGCGTGCAGCGTGGCCTCCAGCACTTGCTGTTGCTTGACCGACTGTAGCTGCCGAAGCTGCTCCTGGTGCTGCAACATGCGCCGCTGGTAAAGCACCACGAACACAATAATGCCCACGGCCAGCACCAGCATGACAGGTGTGATCAGAATAAGGGGATCCAGGGTTCTCATTTCACAGGTGACCGCCTAATGGCCATCATCAGTATAACTCTAAAAAAGATGTTGAGCACTACAATAATCGTCAAACAGATACGGGCAGCGTCGTAAGACTCCTGCAAAGCTGTATTGAACATGCTGAACGCCATTGCTGTGCCGGCCTGGTATATGATAATGCCGCTGCTCAACACAAACATCGGGTCACGGTCCAGGTAGGTAAAACGTAGCGCGTGGGCGGCCTGGTAAAGGTATAGTACGGCCATGGTAACCAACAAGGCTCCGGCCACCATACGCGGGAGGGCATTCATCCGGGACATGTCCTGGCCCAGCGCCACGGTCAAAACGCTAAACACCCCAACCCCCACTATACTCAGCAAGACCCCGACCTTAACATACCTGTTATTTAAACTGCCATAGTACACCATGGCCAGCAACACGTACTCTAAGGGAGTATAAATATGCTGGATCCAATGGTTGTTCTGGGTACCCAGGTACACGGTTAGCTGCCCGGTTATTTCGATCAGGGCTAAAAATATAGTGTACAGCAGAAGCAGCCTAAACAACAGGCTGCTCCGCTTTCCTATAAGCCAAATTGCGGCAATAAGCGGTATGCTAAAACTAATGGATGATATCTCTATCACCCAGGGGTAAATCTCCCGGATATAAAATTCCATTAGTTGTTTAGCTCACCCACCACACAGTCTGGAGGACATACTTTTGCCCCGTCTGCAACCGTGCCCGACACCATGTCTTCCCCGTCAGCGTTGGCGCCTACCAGCACAACTTGGCGCTGGCCTCGCTCATCGCGGGCATGGTACATCCGGATGCCCATACAGCCTGGCTGGTCCAGGATCTCCTGCAGGATTTCGCGGCCAAAGAAATGGCCTTTCACCACAAACCCCCTAGGGTCTGGAGTGGCTCTCTCGCGATAGTTTTTGGTCCACTTGGCGGCGGTAGCCAGATCTATGGCTACGCCTTCCGATCCATCAAAAGTTGGCATATAAAGGAGGCTAAAGGTTGAACTTCTAAATATAGTCATTTCCTAATTTAATAGTATCATTGCCAGCTTTATAAGTTTAAGAAAATGAAGAGGTGTCATCATGCCTTCTTTGTTTTGCCGCCCGCTGCTGCGGGTTCTGCTTAGGTCAGCAACTGCCCCGGCAAACGGTTCTGCGCAAAGGCCGTACTTATTAGCAGCACTATACTTTTGTTACTGCCATGGCAAAGAAATCTTTTCAGGAGTTGATTAACAGCCCGGGTATGCCGGTGCTCGTGGACTTTTACGCCGATTGGTGCGGGCCCTGCAAGGCCATGTCGCCAGTGGTACAGCAAGTGGCCAGCCAGTTTAACGGCAAGCTGAAGGTGGTAAAAGTGAACATCGACAACAACCAGGCGGCTGCCTCGCAGTTTAGAGTACAGGGCGTGCCTACCTTTATACTTTTCCATAAGGGCCAACAGGTATGGCGCCAGTCCGGGGCGATGCCGGCGCAACAGCTCACACAGGTAATTCAGCAGTATGTGTAGCCTTCAATTTCGAATGAGTGGATGAGTGAATGTGCAATTTAGTGTATACTTTATTTACTCATACAAACAATCACTCATCCACTCACTCTCCTGAGCCCCAGGCTAAAGGTTGTCTCGCCGGGCTGCGTGTGCACGCGTATGGAGCCGCCGTGCTGCCGCATGATTTGCTTGGAGAGGCTAAGGCCAATGCCTGACCCTTGCTTTTTGGTGGTGTAAAACGGGATGAAGATCTTGTCCAGCACATCCTCCGGTATGCCAGGGCCGTTATCGGTTACATCGATGCGTAACCGATCGCGCTCGTTTTCCGGAACAAAGGCCACCACTTCCACACAAGGTTTGTCGCCTTGCCCCTGGCAAGCCTCCACGCCGTTCTTGATCAGGTTGATAAGCACCTGCTCCAGCTGTTCGGCATCCGCCAATACCTCTGTCTTCTCGTCAGGCAGGTACATTTTCAGGCTGACGCGTTGCGTTTCCAACTGGTGCAGCAACAGCGTGTGCACGTTGCGCAGCAGCTCCACCACCCGCACCGGCCTTAGCTCTGAGGCAGGCAGGCGCATCAGGCGGCGGTAGTTCTTCACGAAGTGCAGCATGCCGGCGCTGCGCTTCTCAATGGTCTTGAGTCCGGCCTGCATGTCTTCCAGGACTTCCTCATCTATACTTTCCCCCTTTGCCAGTTTCGCAACCACCTCTTCCTCCAACAGGTTGTTTACCGTAGAGGTTAGCGACACGACCGGCGTAATGGAGTTCATGATCTCATGCGTCAGCACCCGTATCACTTTCTGCCAGGTCTGCAGCTCCTGCTCCTCCAGCTCTGGCTTGATGTTTTGCAGCGTCACGATTTTGATCTGCCTGCCCTGCGAGAGCAGCTCGGTGGCACTTAGGTTCAGGAGAATTTCCTCCTCATTTACCTGCAGCGTTACCAGCCGTTTTTCTTCATGGCCAATGCTGTAGAGCGCCTGCACCAGGTCTGGGCTCAGGCGCTCAAGGGAGTCTACGTGGAGCAGGTGCGGCACCCGCAACAGGGATTTGGAAACATTGTTCACCAGCTGCACCTCCCCCTCCTCATCAAAAGAAAGGATGCCCACGCCTACCTGCTCCACTATGGCCTGCAGGTAATGGTAGTGTGCCTGCTTCTCTGTTTTTACACGCAGAAAAGCCTCAGAAACGTCGTTAAAGCTTTGGTACAGCTCTTTGTAAGATGGGTTTACGCCTTCAGTGGCAAAGCGCTGGGTAAAATCGGAGTGGCGCATGGCCTGCAGAAAGCTGCTGATGTCCCGGTTGGTCCGCTCCACGAAATGAACAAGGTCGTACAGCTGAAACAGCACCAGGAAGAATAAGCAAAGTGCCGTTACGTACCAATCGGTGCGGTAGAGCACGAGCATAAGCAGCAAAACAATACACACCAGAAGGAAAAGGCGCACCAGCAGCCTTACCCTGAATCCGCTATAGACCATGTTTCTCTATTCTGCGGTAAAGGGCGGTGCGCGTAATGCCCAGCTCTTTTGCGGCATGGGTGATGTTGCCGGCGTGCTTCACCAGCGCCTTTTGTACCATCATTTTTTCCAGGGCCTCCAGCGTATAATCACTGTCGCTGATGCCACTCACCCCTTGCTGCTTGTGCTGCCCGTCCTCGCTCGGGGCGAAGTAGAAATCGTCGGGGTGCAGTTCATTGCCATCGCAAAGTATAACGGCACGCTCCATGGCATGGTCCAGCTCCCGGATGTTGCCCGGCCAGTGGTAGTCGTTCAGGCGGCGGAGCGTTTCGGTGTTCAGGCGCAGCTTGGGGCGGTCATACTTCTGCTGGTATACTTTCAGGAAGTGCTCGGCCAAGAGCCTGATATCGTCCCGCCGCTCCCGAAGCGGTGGCAGGTGTATTTCTACGGTGTTGATGCGGTAGAGCAAATCCTGGCGAAAGGTGCCTTCGCGAACCATGTCGTAGAGCGGCATGTTGGTGGCGCAGATAAGCCGGATATCGATAGGGCGTGGCTTGTTGGTTCCCAACCGGATAACCTGCCTGCTTTGCAGCACCGTGAGCAGCTTTGCCTGCAGCGACAGCGAGAGGTTACCGATCTCGTCCAGGAAAAGTGTGCCGCCTGATGCTGCCTCCAACCTTCCGGCCCGGTCTTCTTTGGCATCGGTAAATGAGCCTTTGGCGTGCCCAAAGAGCTCGCTTTCAAACAGTGTCGTGCTGACGGCTCCCAGGTCCACGATCTCGAATACATGGTTGGCCCGCTTCGACTTGCGGTGCAAGGCCCTTGCCGCCACTTCTTTGCCTGTCCCGTTCTCGCCAAGTATAAGCACATTGGCATCCGTGCCGGCCACCTTATCTATGGTCTGGTACACGCGCTGCATCGCCGGCGACACACCTATAAAGCCATCGAAGTGGTAGGCCGTGTTTTCACGCTCTGCCTTCTCCGCGCTGCGCTTGCCGCTTACGGAGGCGCTACGGTTTTGGCAGGCAGTCTTCAAAATGGCCACCAGTTTCTCATTCTGCCAGGGTTTCAGCACAAAATCGGTGGCCCCCTCCTTCAGGGCGCGCACGGCCAGCTCAATGTCACCATAGGCCGTCATCAGGATAACGGTGGTGTTTGGGGCGAGCTGCAGGATCTGCTTCAGCCAGTGCAGGCCCTCTTTGCTGGAGGTGGCGCCGGTGCTGTAGTTCATGTCCAACAGCACCACATCGAAAGCGTGCTCCTGCAAAAGCGTTGGAATGCGGTAGGGGTCTGAGGTGGTTGTAACTGTTTCGAAGTGCTGTTTTAGCAGGAGCTTTCCTGCCATCAGAATGTCTTCCTCATCATCTACCACCAATACTTTGCAGGGGATTTTACTCATAGTTTTATGTTGGTTTAGCACGGATGTATATGTAAAACTACGTTTTTTCTGTGCAATATGCCATACTTCCTGCTAAGTATAAAATGCTCGCTACGAAGTTCCTGCCTCACCGCCTGCTTGCTGTTCGCTACAGGACACCCAAGTGTACGGAACCGGACACTGCAGACATAGCATCACAGCTATACATGTTTACAATTTATTGATTTACAGTTAATTAAGTTTTATGGCACATTAATTGGCAATAGCGACATGAAACTATGAAAGACATGAATCCACGACCTCAATCTACTACTATGGATCGCGTAATCGAGAAGAAGAAAGTAACGCCGAAGAAGATCATACTCATCGCAGCCGGAGCCCTGGTACTGGTACTGGTTCTTTATAACCTGCTGTTCGCCGAGCATAGCTCCAAACTTAATGTAGACAGCAAGCGCATTACGGTAGGCCAGGTACGTGAGGGTATGTTTCAGGAGTTCATCGCCATTGACGGGGCCGTGGAACCACTCAAGACTTTTTACCTTGATATTACAGAGGGCGGTCGTGTAGAGAAAATTTATACTGATGACGGCAAAATGGTGGAGCAAGGTGATACCATCCTGAAACTGTCCAACACCACGCTCCAGATCGACTTCATGACGCGCGAGACGCAGCTTTACGACCTGATGAACGAGCGCCAGAACTCAGAGATCACCATGAAGCAGGACCTGATCCGCAAAGAGAATGACCTGGCAGAGATAAAATACCAACTGGCCCTGGCCCAGCGCAAGTATGAGCGCAACAAAATGCTGATTGAGGAGAAGGTAATCTCCCGGGAGGAGTACGAATCTGCCAAAGACGAGTATGACTACCTGAACACACGCAAGACGCTGGCGGAGCGCTCGGTAAAGCAGGACGCGCAATTGATGAACGACCGCCTGAAGCAGTTGGATGAGTCGATCCGCCGCATGGAGGCCAACATCGGCATGGCCCGCAACACCCTCAACAACCTGTATGTGACGGCTCCTTTTACCGGCCAGCTCTCTACCCTGAAGGCAGAGGTGGGCGAGTCGAAGGCGGCTGGCGAAAACATCGGCCAGATTGACGACCTGAACGGCTACAAGGTAAAGGCTAACATAGACGAGCACTACATTTCCAGAGTGCGCCCAGGCCTGAGCGGCTCCTTCGACTTCAACGGCAAGAACTACAAAGTAACGGTGGTGAAGGTATTCCCGGAGGTGCAGAACAACACGTTCCAGGTGGACATGGAGTTTGCGGATGGCGCTCCGGAAGGCATCCGTCGCGGCCAGACCCTGCAGATAAAGCTGAACCTGAACGATGGGGCACAGGCCATACTTCTGCCGCGTGGCGGTTTCTACCAAAGCACCGGCGGTAGCTGGGTGTTTGTGGTGAATGAGTCGGATGGCAGCGCCGTGAAGCGCAGCATCAAGCTGGGCCGCCAGAACCCGAACTACTACGAAGTGCTGGATGGCCTGCAGCCAGGCGACAAGGTGGTCATCTCCTCCTACGACAGCTACGGCGACATCGACCGGCTGGAGCTAAAGTAAATAGTTGATTGATGATTGTTGATAGCTTTTCCTTTTACCTACATAAAAACAACCATCAACAATTAACAACCAACCATTTATTAACCATTAGTACAAGATAAAACTAACGCATCACTTATAACAGCAAGAACCATGAGCACGCAAGAACTTATTATCGACACTCAAAACCTGCAGAAAAAGTACATTACCGATACGGTTGAAACCACTGCCCTGGCCGGGGTAGACCTGAAAATCAAACGGGGCGAATTTGTGGCCATCATGGGCCCGTCGGGCTGCGGCAAGTCTACGCTGCTCAACATTCTGGGCATGCTCGATAGCCCTTCGGCCGGCAGCTTCAAGTTTCTGGGCCAGGAGGTAGCGAATGTGTCGGAGCGCCAGCGTGCCAAGCTGCGCAAGCAGAACCTGGGCTTCGTGTTCCAGAGCTTTAACCTGATCGACGAGCTGACCGTGGAGGAGAATATTGCCCTGCCGCTGGCGTACCTGGGCTACTCCAAATCCGAGATGGCGCAGCGCACCTTGCAGGCCATGGAGCGCATGGGCATCGCCCACCGCCGCAGCCACTTCCCGCAGCAGCTGTCGGGTGGTCAGCAGCAGCGTGCCGCCATTGCCCGTGCCGTGGTGTCAGAGCCTGCCCTTATACTTGCCGACGAACCGACTGGTAACCTCGACTCGGTGCATGGCCGTGAGGTGATGCAGCTGCTTTCGGAGCTAAACGATGCCGGCACCACGGTAGTAATGGTAACCCACTCCCCTACCGACGCCGAGTACGCCCACCGCATCGTGAACCTCTTCGACGGCCAGATCGTGACCGAGAACCTGAACGTAAAGCGCCACGCCGCGGAGCTGCTGTAGGGTATTTTCATAGTATTTAGTAAAAGTGCTGTTTGTTGTGAAGGAGGCGCGATAACTCGCGCCTCTACAACAGCTCTGTCTCCTCTGCTGTAAAAGCCTGCTATTTGCCTTGTAAAGCCAAACCACTCTACCAATAAGACTATGCTAAAAAATTACCTGAAGGTGGCCTTGCGCAATCTTGCCCGCAACAAAGTATACTCTGCAATCAACATTGGTGGTTTGGCTATCGGGATAGCCGCCTGCATGCTCATCTTTCTTTATGTAAAGGATGAGCTTAGCTACGACCGCCACCACTCCAAGGCAGACAACATCTACCGCATAACCCGCGACTTCCTTTCCGACGACGGCTCTGTCAGCCTTCACTTGGCTCGTGTGGCCCCTCCTTTTGGGCCATTGCTGCAGCAGGACTTTCCTGATATTGAGGCCATAGCCAGAACTCTGCAGACTACCCTGACTGTGGAGGATGTGGAGAAGCAGAAGTCTTTCCGGGAAGAGGGCATTTTCTTTGCCGAGCCTGCGTTCGTGGACATCTTTGACGTCAACATGCTTAGGGGCAATGCCCATAAAACCTTACAGGAGCCTTTTTCAATCCTGCTCAGCGATAAAATGGCAGAGAAGTACTATCCGCACGAAGAGGCTGTCGGAAAGGTGCTAAAGCTGAATGAGACACTCACCTTCAAGGTTGCCGGCGTATTCGAATCTTTTCCGGAGAACTCGCACATGCACCCCGATTTTCTGGCTTCCTTCTCCACTCTGAACGACACCACCGTGTATGGGGCCGAGGCCCTGAAAACAAACTACGGCAACAACTCCTTTCCTACCTACCTGCTGCTGCAGTCGGAGGAGCAGGCAAAAAGCCTGCAGGCCCAGCTCCCCGCCTTCCTGGACCGCCACTTGAGCGGCACCAACCACGCGCGGAGCCGCAAGCCGTCTGAGTTCACAAACTTATACTTGCAAAAGCTGACAGACATCCACCTGAAATCTAACCTGGATTCTGAGCTGGAGGTAAACGGCGACATTGACAGCATCATGGTTCTGGGCGCTGTGGCCATTGTTATACTTCTGATCGCCAGCATCAACTATGTAAACCTGAGTACGGCCCGCTCCACCAGCCGGGCCAAGGAGGTAGGCGTGCGGAAAGTGATCGGAGCGGCCAAGCATAACCTGGTGCTGCAGTTTCTGCTGGAGTCAGTTTTGATCACTACCATTGCCACGATCCTGGCACTCGGCATCACAGAGCTTGCCCTGCCCTGGCTAAACGAATTCACAGGCAAACACATCACCACCACGCTGCTGTCTGACAAATGGGTGCTAGTGCTTGTTTTTGCCCTTCCGCTTGTGGTGGGGGTGCTGGCAGGCTTGTACCCGGCGTTTTACTTATCGCACTTCCAGGCGGCCACCGTACTGAAGGGTTCTCTGAGCAGCAGCTCTAAAAACCCAATGCTACGCAAGTCGCTGGTAGTACTGCAGTTCTCTATTTCCACTGTGCTGATCATCGCCACCGGCATTATTTACCAGCAGCTGATGTATATGCAGCAGAAAGACCTTGGCTTCGACTCAGATCAGTTGGTGGTCCTGCCAAACAGCAGCAACCTCACTCCGAAGTATGAAGCCTTTAAAGCTGAGTTGATGAAGTCGTCCGCGATACAGGGCTTGGGCAGGTCTTCGCTGGTGCCCACCGACCAGCTACTGAACTCCATGGGCGCACAGGTGAGCAAAGGCGGCAGTATGGCCCCTACCTCGGCTACGATAAAGTTTGTCACTGTAGACCACGACCTACTGGACGTATACAAGGTGAAACTGGCAGCCGGGCGCAACTTCGACCGCACGTTTGCCAGCGACGACACGGCCGCCTACATCATCAACGAGGCTGCCGCCCGCATGATCGGCTGGCACGACCCGAACATGGCCCTGGAGCAGACCTTGAGCTACGGCGGTAACAACGGGCGCATTGTGGGTGTGGTTCAGGATTTCCACTTCGAGTCGCTGCACAAAGAGATCTCCCCCATGGTGTTCCTGATCTCTGACTCGCAAGGGTATAGCAACATCTCTGTAAAAGTGGCAGGCGATACCCAAGCGGCGCTTGCGCACATAGAAGAGACCTGGCAGAAGTTCCTGCCCAAAGTACCGTTCTCCTACCAGTTCATGGATGATCTCTACGAGAAGAGCTATCAGGATGAGGTGAAGAAAGGGCAGATATTCACGATATTCTCCGGCATCGCCATCCTGATCGCCTGCCTCGGCCTGTTTGGCTTGGCCTCTTTCACCACCATACAGCGCACCAAGGAAATCGGGGTACGCAAGGTTTTCGGGGCCTCCGTCTCCGGCATCGTAGCGCTCATCTCCAAAGACTTTCTAAAGCTGGTGTTGTTTGCCAACCTGCTTGCCTGGCCAATTGCCTGGTATGCCATGCGCCAGTGGCTCTCCGACTTTGCCTACCGCATCGACATCAGCACCGACATCTTTTTACTGGCTACTGTGGTTGCCTTTGTGGTGGCGCTGCTCACCATAAGTTACCAGGCCATAAAAGCCGCATCATCTAACCCGGTGGATGCGCTACGAACAGAATAAAACGATCTTATCCAGAAACTGAAACCATGTTAAGCAATTACTTAACCGTCATGCTCCGTAACCTTGTCCGCAACAAGGTATACTCAGCCATCAACATCGTAGGGCTGGCCATCGGGGTGGCTTCCTGTATTCTGATCTTTCTGTATGTACAGGACGAGCTCAGCTATGAGAACCACTTCAGCAAAAGAGACCGCATTGCGCGCCTTGTAGGGGAGGTGGTGTTCGAGGGGCACAAAGACCAGTTTGCCGTAACGGCCCTGCCGCTGGCTCAGGCCGCGCGCGAATTCTCGGACATCGAAGCCGTGACACAGTTCAACCAGGCCGGCAAGCAAACGATCTGGTACAACGATCAGACGTTCTCCGAAGAGGACCTTCTCTTTGCGGATAGCGCTTTTTTCCAGATTTTTGACTATGAATTTCTGGCCGGCAACCCGGCTACCGCCTTGGATGCCCCCCGAACCATTGTCCTGACAGAAGCACTGGCAGACAAGATTTTCGGAGGCTATGAGCAGGCCATGGGCGAAACACTTAAGTTTAGCCGCGACTCTTACACCGTTACCGGTGTTTACCGCGACCTGGGGCACTCCCATATCAAAGCCTCGGGGCTTCTTTCGCGGGCCACGATCGATGCGCGCATCAGCGCAGAAGAGCGGAACAACCAATGGTTTAATCTCAACAACTACACCTACGTGCTGCTGCGCCATGAGGAGCAGCTACCCGCGCTGCAGAAGCAGGTTGATGCCCTGGCAGAAAACCGTATCAACCCCTGGATCAAGGAAAACCAGCTGAACGCCCACATGAACCTGATCGTGCAGCCCTTGCAGGACATTCATTTCGACAAGCGGTTTAACCATGACACTACGCCCCACGGTAACATCTCTTACGTGTATATTTTTGGGGCTGTGGCCGTGTTCCTGCTCCTGATAGCAAGTATAAACTATATGAACCTGGCCACTGCCCGCTCTGCCAAACGTGCCAAAGAGGTTGGCCTCCGCAAAGTGGTGGGCGCCGACCGCAGCCAGATTATCCGCCAGTTCCTGGGCGAGTCGGTGGTGCTTACCTTGATCGCGGTGCTGTTGGCGCTGGCCCTGGTGCAGATCTTTATCCCCAGCTTCAACAACCTGACCGAAAAGAACTTCACCTCCTACTTTTTCCTGCAGTGGCAGTTCCTGGTGGTACTGCTTGCCATTATACTGTTGGTAGGTGTGGTAGCAGGTAGTTACCCGGCTTTCTTCCTGTCCGGCTTTAAGCCCGCCGATGTGCTTAAATCAGACAAGCAGCCCAAAGGTGGCAGCGCGACCCTCCGCCGCGCGCTGGTGGTGGTGCAGTTCAGCATCTCCCTGATCATGATCATTGGCACCATTGTGGTGTTTGCCCAAATGCACTTCCTGAAAAACTCGGAGCTGGGCTTTAACAAAGAGCAGGTAATGGTAATCGATGTGCCGGGAGGAGATTCCACGCTGGTGCAACGCCTGCCAATCATCAAACAGAAGTTACTGCAGAACCCGAACGTGCTTCAGGTATCCAACTCCTATAGCATTCCGGCAGAACTTTCCAGCCGCACCCTGATGCTGGTGGAGCAAGGAGATAAAATGGTGGAAAAGACCTTTGACGTGATTGCCGTGGACTATGACTTTCTACCACTGATGGGGATTGAGCTGCAGGCCGGCCGCAACTTCTCCCGCGACATGAAAACAGATGAAAAAGAAGGCATCATCATCAACGAGGCGGCTGCCAAATGGCTTGGCTGGAGCGATCCGGTAGGCAAGAAGGTAGAAACAGGTGATGAAACGATTACGGGCAACAGCGCCAAAGTGATTGGGGTGGTAAAAGACTTCCACATGAGCTCCCTGCATACGGATGTGCAGCCGCTCGCCATTCGCCTCATTCCACAGTCGCCTGGTTACCTGCTGGCCCGCCTTTCGCCGGAGAACCAGGCCAGTACCATCAGCTTTATAGAAGAGCAGTGGCGCACCTTCGACCAGCGGCACCCTATGGAGTATTTTTTCCTGGATGAGTTCTTCGACCGCCAGTACCAGGCTGAGGAGAAGATGCTGACCGTGTTCGGCTACTTCGCTGGCCTAACCATCCTCATCGCCTGCCTGGGCCTCTTTGGCTTGGCCTCGTTCACGGCCGAGCAGCGCACCAAGGAGATCGGCATCCGCAAGGTGCTCGGCTCCAGCACGGGCAACATTGTACTGCTGCTCTCCAAGGACTTTGCCCTGCTGGTGGTGATCGCCATTGTGCTGGCCAGCCCCGTGGCCTGGTACGGCATGAGCCAGTGGCTGCAGGACTTTGCCTACCGCATCGACCTGAGCTGGTGGATCTTCGCCCTGGCTGGCCTGTTGGCCCTGGTCATCGCCCTGGCCACGGTAAGCTTCCAGGCCGTAAAGGCAGCCCTGCTGGACCCGGTAAAGGCGATCCGGACGCAGTAAACACCAAGAGTAAAGTATAAGCTATTTCTTATAAAGTTAGTTGTTTGTTGTTTGTATATGGTGAGAACCCCGGCGTTTGCGGCATGGCCTGCCGCTGCCGGGGCAATCCTCCCGGCAGGCGAGGCAACCTTTCATTCAGAAGCGGCATCTACCCATGAGTAACAGAAAAACATGCCCGGGAGGCTGGTCTACAAAAAGTGCCCATTGGTCTAAAAAAGCTATCCTTTATACTTCGTATAAGTTATATTGATAGAAACTGAACATACTATGTTAAAAAACACACTCACTGCGCTAGCGCTTTGCCTCGGCCTGCATACGGTGGCCCTGGCTGGCGATGCGCCCCAGACTACCCCTGCCCAGAAGTATAACATCACCATCAACCTGAAGAACGTTCAGAACGACCGGGTGCAGGTAACGGTACAGGCCCCGCCGATAAAAGAAAGCGAAGCAGTGTACAACATGCCCAAGATCGTGCCGGGCACCTACTCGGTTTCTGATTTTGGCAAGTTTGTGACAGACTTTAAAGCCTACGCTAAAAATGGCGATACGCTGGCCGTGGCAAGGCTGGATACCAACCGTTGGCAGATCAGCAATGCCGACAGGCTGGACAGAGTTACCTACTGGGTAGACGACACGTTTGATGCCGCCAAGCGAGAGGACGTGGTGTTTGAGCCGGGCGGCACCAACATTGAGGAAGGCAAAAACTTTCTGTTAAACACCTTCGGTTTTGTGGGCTACTTCGATGGCATGAAACAGGTGCCTTATACTTTGAACATCACGAAACCGCAGGGCTTCTACGGTTCCACGCCGCTGAAGGCCGTGGCCTCTAACGACTCTCTGGATACCTACCAGTTGCCGAACTACGTGGACCTGGCCGATTCGCCGCTGATGTATAACGTGCCGGACACTACGGTGCTGGACCTGGGAGGAACAGAAGTACTGGTGTCGGTGTACTCTCCTTCGGGGCGTGTTACGTCAGAGCCCATTGCAGCCAACGTGCAAAGTATACTGGAGGCGCAGCGCAGCTACCTGGGTGGCACCCTGCCCGTGGACAAGTATGCCTTTCTGATCTACGTACCGGAGCGCGTGGGTAAGTCGGGCTCGTTCGGTGCCCTGGAGCACTCGTACTCTTCCGTATACTTTCTGCCGGAGATGCCAGAGGCACAGTTCAGCAGCACCATCCGCGACGTGGCGGCCCATGAGTTCTTCCATATCGTAACGCCGTTGAACATCCACTCTGAGGAGATCGGCAACTTCAACTTCATTAACCCAAAGATGTCGAAGCACCTGTGGCTGTACGAGGGTGTAACGGAGTACTTTGCCTCGCATGTGCAGGTGTATGAAAACCTGTATGATGTAGACGAATTCCTTCAGAAGATCCGCGACTACATCCTCACCTCCAAAACCTACTACAACGACACGCTGCCCTTTACTACCATGAGCGCACAGGTGCTGGAGAAGTATGAGAAGGAGTACGGCAACGTGTACCAGAAGGGGGCTTTGATTGGCCTGGTGCTGGACGTGAAGCTGCGGGAGCTAAGCCAAGGCAAGTATGGCTTGCGCGACCTGATGCTGGACCTCTCCAAGACCTACGGCAAGCACAACGCCTTTAAGGATGAGGAGCTGTTCGACAAGATTGCAGAGATGACCTCTCCGGAGATACGGGAGTTTTTCGCCAAGTATGTAGAAGGCTCTGCGCCACTGCCGCTGGAGGAAACTTTCCGCAAGGTGGGCATTATCTATAAACCCAAGGGTACGCAACAGGTGATCTCCTACGGCGGTTTTACCCCTGGCTTTGACGAGGAAACAAGCAAGATAAAAGTGGCTGATACTGCCGACATGGATGCGTTTGGCAAGAAAATCGGCTTCCAGACCGGCGACCTGCTGCTGGCTTTCAACGGTACCGAAATCACCCCGGCCAACGTGCGCCAGATCATCACCGAAGACCTGCAGAACATGAAGCCCGGCACGAAGCTAACCTTTACAGTGAGCCGTGTGAACGAAAAAGGCGAGCGGAAGGAGAAGAAACTGAAGGGCAGGGCAACCGCCGTGAAGCGGGAGCAACAGCACTTGCTTGAGCTAGATCCAATGGCCACGCCGGAGCAAGTGCAGCTGCGAAATGCCTGGCTTGGGTTGGAGGAAGCCTAAGAGGCTATACTTTGCATAACGATCATTGCCACTAGTATAAAATAAAACTATGAAAAATTGTTTGACCAGAGCCCTGCTCAAAAAGCTGGGAGGGCTAACCTTATGCCTCAGTTTAGCTGCAGCCGCCAATGCGCAGGAGCCCCTAACGCTGGAAAAAAGCCTGGAGCTGGCCCGCCAGAACAATGTGGCGCTGCGCCAGGCTCGCTACAACAACACCAAGGCAGACATCAACGTGCGCCGGAGCAAGTATGCTTACCTGCCCAGCATCTCCGCCAATACCGATATAAGCCGCACCAATGGTCTAGTGTTCGATAATGTGGCTGGTGAGGTGAAGCGTGGCAACACCACAGCATCTTACCCCTACCTTGCCGGCCAGGTGGTGCTCTTCGACGGCTTTACCAAGCTGCACGAGCTAAAGCAAGCCAAACAGCAGGCACAGGCCAGCGCTTTTGCCGAGGAGCAAGCCAGGATAGATCTGGAAACAAACGTGACTGGCTTTTACCTGCAGGCGCTCGTAGATCGCGAGAACATTCATATTTCGGAGGGAAGGATTGAGCTGCTGGAAGGGCAGCTGAGCCAGATGGAGAAGCTGGAGCGTGCCGGGGTGCGGGCCATGGATGAGGTATACCAGATCAAGGCGCAGTTGGCCACTGAAAAGCTTAACCTGATCACGCACCAGAACAACTACCGCAAGGCCATGCTGCAGTTCGTGCAGGAGATGAACGTAGAAGGCACACCGGACTATGCGCTGGAAATGCCCGCCACGCCTACCGAGATAAGCATGGAGTTACCTGCAGAAGCAGAGGTGATGGCCAACGCATTGGCCTACTCGCCGCTGGTTAAATCCTCTGCCGCCACACTGGATGCCGCCAAAACGGAACTAAAGGTAGCAAGAAGCAACTTCTCCCCCACCCTTACCCTGGAGGGTATGGTTGGCTCGAACTACTCCAGCAACATTTACAAAGACCCAGAGAACGGCAATCTGAAAACGATGCCTTATTTCGATCAACTGGACCTGAACCAGCGCAAGGTAGTGGCCCTGAACCTGAGCATCCCGGTGTTTAATGGTCTGAGCCGCCATTTTGATGCCCAAACCGCCCGCCTGGACCTACGCAATGCCGAGCTGGACTATGTGGCTAGCCAGAACCAACTGCGCCAAACAGTACAGCAGGCGTACCAGGATGTGCTGGCAGCTCGCGAGAAGTACAACACCGTTACGGCTAACTTGGAATACACGCAGCGCGCTTTTGAGTCGGCTAAGCGCCGCTACGAGCTGGGCACCCTTGACTTCTTCGCCTACATGGAATCGCTCAACAACATGAACAAGACGCAGGCCGAACTGCTGCAGAGCAAGTGTGAGTTTTATCTCAAGAAGCGGATTCTGGAGCTGTATCAGGGGTAGCCCGGGTAAGGTAGAGGCGTGTGATTTTGCAGTTCCGGGTTTAACCACCCCTGCCCCTCAGAGCTGCGCTCGCTACCTTCGAACTCGCGTTCTTGGTAGTCCAAGGAGGGGAGTTCACCTCACCCCACCCCGACCTTCCCCTAAAAACAGGAGAGGGAGTACGGTTCAAGCTCCGTCAGCTGTGGCTATCGAATGTGATCCCAGTCTTTGGGTTGAGCGCCTTCCAGATTTCCGGTGCCCGAAAGGGCATTGCGACGCAAGGAGCAAAGGAAATGTAGAAGGCGCGATGCCCTTATAGAGGGCCCCTACCCCCAGGACGAGCCCTCCCGGGCTGGAGGGCCCCAAAGCCAGAGATGAAACAATCAAGGCTGTAAGGCCGTGGAGGAAAGGCAGCTAGTAAGGATAGCTTGAATCAGGTTGCAGGAAGCAGGGGCTAAGAGAGGCACAAGCATCCGCCAGGCAAGTGATGCGACCAGTGAAAAATCACCTGAAAACATGTAACCAAAGAAACTTATCGACTACTACCTATACTTCCGTAAAAGCTGTTGCTACTGGCAATGGCTTTTGCTTTTTAGGATAATTAAGCCTGCGGTTAAACCAAATATGTTTAGCCAGGGTTTACCTATATCAAGTATAAAGTATTTCAGGTTATGCCGCGATTGGCTAACTTATGCAACCACAGGCGTAATAGCTATATCCAATGCGCACCTACCATACATCCCTACTGCTTCTCTTGCTGCTGATTGCCTTGCCTGCCTGGGCTCAGAGGCAAGTGGTGCAGGGGTACGTGCGTGCCAGCAGCAATGGTGAGGCCCTGGTTGGCGCCACCGTGTCCGCCCCGGAGGCTGGCATTGGCACCATCACGGATGAAACAGGCTTTTACTCCCTAAGCTTGCCCCGGGGTGAGCATACCTTGCAAGCCACTTATATTGGCTACACCACCAGTTTCCGCACGATCAACCTGAAAGGGAACCCGAAGAGCGTGAACTTTGCGCTGGACCTGGCCACCAATGAGCTGAAAGTGGTGGAGATCCAGGCTAGCTCGTTGGAGCAGAAGCTAAACGACACCCGTATGAGCGTGGAAACACTTTCTGCCAAGCAGGCCAAGCTCTTGCCGGCACTTTTTGGCGAGGTGGACCTGATAAAGACGCTGCAGCTGAAGCCGGGGATTCAATCCGGCGGAGAGGGCACTTCCGGGCTGTATGTGCGCGGCGGCGGCCCTGACCAGAACCTGGTGCTGCTCGACGATGCCATGATCTATAACCCATCCCATTTGTTCGGTTTTTTCAGTGTGTTTAACCCGGATGCGGTGAGGAGCGTGGAGTTATATAAAGGCGGCTTTCCGGCGCAGTTCGGGGGCAGGCTGTCCTCTGTGGTGGATGTGGAGATGAACAAGGGCAACAACGAGCGCATCCGCAGCAATGGCGGTATTGGGCTTATCTCCTCGCGCCTCACGGTGGATGGCCCTATCGTAAAAGACAAGCTGAACTTCTCTGTTTCGGGCAGGCGCACCTACGTAGACATTTTCACACGGCAGCTGAACCGCATGAAGGAAGGCGACAAAGACTATAACCCCATCCCTGACTACTACTTTTATGACCTGAACGCCAAGCTAGACTACACCCTGGGAGAGAAGGACGAGCTGAGCCTGAGCGGCTACTATGGCCGCGACTTCTTCGGCTTCGACGACAGCGGCTTCAGCTTTGGCTTTGATTGGGGCAACACCATGGGCACGCTGCGCTGGCGCCATAAGTTTAACGATAACCTCTACACCACCACCTCCCTCACCTCCACCGGCTACAAGTACAACATCAACAACAAGATTGACATCTTCAGCCTCAAGCTTACGTCGGAGGTGCAGGATTATACTTTTAAGACCGACTTCGATTGGTTTCTGGGAGACGGGCACAGCCTTAAGTTTGGGGCACAGGCCACCCACCACGGCTTCACGGTGGGCCGCCTTAACTTTGAGTCTGAGGACAGCACCCTGAACTTTGGCTCCGGGAGCTCCTACCGTGGCAGTGAGTTTGGCCTCTACGCCTCCGACGACTTTGTACTTAGCCCGATGCTCTCGTTTAACTACGGCCTGCGCCTGTCCGGCTTCAACAGCAGTGGCAAAACGTATGCGGCCCTGGAGCCGCGGGCAGCAGTAAAGTATACTTTAAACGAGCAAACCTCTCTGAAGGCCAGCTATGCCAGCATGATGCAGTACGTGCACCTGCTCACCAATTCCGGCGCCTCACTGCCTACCGATATCTGGTACCCTTCCAACGACGAGGTGCGGCCCCAGCGCTCGCAGCAGGCGGCGCTGGGGGTAAGCCACCTGTTTGGCAGGGGCAGATTCCTGGTCACAAACGAAGTGTACTACAAGTGGATGCAGAACCAGATCGATTTCCGGGACGGCGCCAACCTCTTTGTGAACGATAGCCTGGAAAATGAGTTTCTGTTCGGCAAAGGCGAAAGCTACGGCAACGAGTTGTACCTGGAGAAGGTAAGAGGCAAGACCACTGGCTGGCTGGGTTATACCCTTTCCTGGACCTACCGCAAGTTCGACGGCATCAACAGCGGCAGGCGCTTCCCGGCCCGCTACGACCGCCGGCACGACATCAGCCTTGTGCTCATACACCAGCTAAACAAGCGCCTTAGCCTCACCGGCGCTTTCGTCTACGCCACCGGAAACGCTTACTCGGTACCGATCGCCAGGTTTGCTTTTCAGGATGTGGAGGGGAAGGAGCCCAGTGTGGTGCCCATCTACGAAGACCGCAACTCCTACAGGCTGGCTGCTTACCACCGCCTGGACCTGGGTGCGGTGCTGAAGCTGAAGCCAAAACGGGGCGAGGCTGACCTAACTTTTAGCGCATATAACGTGTACAACCGCCGCAACCCATACTTTGTGTACTTCGAGCAACAAAAGAATAACGATCAGACCATCGGCTTTCAGGCAAAGCAGGTGTCGCTGTTTCCGGTTATTCCGTCGGTTACCTATAACTTCAGATTCTGATGATGCGAAAGCTGCTTTTATACTTGCTGGTACTTCCGCTGCCGGCCTTCCTCACAGCCTGCGACCTGGAGAAGGACATCGATGTGGACCTGCCGAACCATACGCCACAGTTGGTGGTGGAGTGTTACCTGGAGCAGGGCAAGCATATACGGGCATCGGTGCTGGAAAGCTCGGGATATTTTGAGGAGCCTACCCCGCCCCTGGTGCCTGATGCGGAAGTATACATCACCACTCCCTCCGGCAGGCGCATCAAGCTGGAGTACAAGCCTGTTCTGGTAAAGAGCACCGGCCGCTTTTACACCCACAACTCCTCTGAGATCATGAAGGGCAAGCCAGGAGACATTTATCAGCTGGAAGTAATGGACCGCAGGGGCCGCAGGGTAACCGGCTTCACTAAAGTACAGGCCAAAGTACCCATAGAGGAAATAACCTGGAAGTTTAACGACAAAGACGAGGCTTACCTGCTCACCTCTTTTCATGATGACCCGAACATCGCCAACTATTACCGTTACATGGTGCACGTAGACAGCCTCAGTGGCGGCTCCGACCGCGACATCGTGCTATCAGACGAGCTGACAAATGGCAAGCGCGTTTCGTTAGGTTCTTCTTATCGGTATGACGAGGGCGACAGCCTGATCGTCACGCTCTACCACATTGAGAGGCAGTACCACGACTTCCTGGCGTCAATCTCGGATGCCAAGGATGCGAACGGGAACCCTTTTGCCCAGCCGTCTCAAATAAAGTCATCGGTTGATGGAGGTATCGGTATATTTACGAACCTGGCTTATAACCGAAAGGCTGTTGTGATCAGGAAATAGTTACGGTCCCTGCCAAGAATTTCCATGCGGCTCCACCCAACGGGAGCCGCTTTTTTTTGTTCCTCCTAACCTTGAGCGTTCAGCAAAAGTATAAATATCTGCTAGTTAACTTGTTCTTACCGGCTGTATGCCATACTCACACCAACTACTACAGACGTTTTAAAAAGTACTTCACACTTTAAATATATAAATATATTATTTTTTATTTATATATTACCATACGCAAGTACAACATCGAACCTATGAAAACACCATTGTTTTATACGGCCCCGCCTGCCTTTGTCGCTCCACCGGCCTTTAAAGAAACCCTTCAGAGCCTTTGGGCGTTTGCGCGGCGGCCAAGGTTGCTCAGGCGCGAGCACAATGTGGTGGAGGTTAAGCTGCCGCTCATTTTCCAGCTTGCGTTGGTCGAATTGGTACTGCAAACGCTGTTGTTTGTTGCGCTTGCGTTGCTGTACAGCACCCTGGGGCTAGAGTATTTGGGTGCCGGTCTTTCAAAGTCTTTCGACGCTAGCTTTCCTTTTCTACCGCTTTTTGTAGCTGCCGTGTTGTTGGCCCCGGTTACGGAGGAACTCATTTTCAGGCTGCCCCTGGTCTTTTCCGGAAGCTATCTGCTGGTCGCTTGCATTACGTTTCTGGTGAGTTTTGGTCCGTCCTTAGCACATGCCTTTGGAGTGCCTTTGCTGTATTATTTTATTGCTGCGGCACTGCTATTGGCCATGGGTGCCTGGCTGTTGGTTTCGCGGCAGTTACGGGTAAGGCTCCACCTGTTCTGGAGGAAGCACTTTGGGTTTGTCTTTTATACTTCCACAGCCGTGTTCTCACTGCTGCACCTGCTTAACTACCAAGGCAGCACCTTACCGTTCGTTATGCTCCTGCCGCTGTTGTTACCTAAGTTTTTGGCAGGCATATTTTTAGGCTACGCGCGCCTGCGGCTGGGCTTAGGCTGGGCCGTAGCGCTACACATGTTCAGTAACTTTGTTATACTACTCCTGCTGCTGGGGTACTGGGCGAGAATCTAAGCATATAAAAAAGGCCTGAAACATACATATGCCTCAGGCCTTTTAGGAGATCGTTCCTCAAAAACTCCTGCTACGCACGTCTCACCAGCTCGCGAATCAGCAATGTCATGCGGGGCTCCGCAATAGCGGCGGCCTCTAAAATATCTGCCAGCACCACTTTCTTGATGCGGTCGGGCGTGCACATATCCGTGATCACAGAAACAGCGAAAACGGGCATACCCATGTGGCGGGCCGCAATTACCTCCGGCACCGTAGACATGCCCACGGCGTCCGCACCTATGATGCTTAGGTAACGGTATTCGGCCGGTGTTTCCAGCATTGGGCCAGGCACACTTACGTATACCCCCTCCTGTACGGTAAAGCCGGCGTCCTCGGCAATTACCATGGCTTCACGCACCATGTGCTCGTCATACACCTCGCTCATGTCCGGGAACCGCGGCCCCAATTCGTCCGCATTCTTACCAATTAGCGGGTTGCTTGGCTGCAGGTTGATGTGGTCTGTGATCACCATCAGGTCTGAGGTGTTAAACTGCGGGTTCAGGCCACCGGCAGCGTTGGACACAAAGAGCTTCTGCACCCCCAGCAGCTTCATCACGCGTACCGGAAACACCACCTGCTCCATGCTGTAGCCTTCGTAGAAATGGAAGCGGCCCTGCATTACCACCACCCGGCGATCCGCGAGCCGCCCGAAAATCAGTTTGCCAGAATGGCTCTCTACCGTAGAAACCGGGAAGTTCGGGATTTCGGCGTAAGGTATGGCATGAGCCACCTCCAGCTCGTTTACCAGCGCCCCCAGGCCGGTGCCAAGTATAATTCCGAACTCCGGCGCAAAGTCGCCAATCAGTCTTTTAATATGCTCTGTGGATTCCCGTAGTTGCTGCATCGTATAATTTTGAATGAGTGAATGAGCGAATGGGTGAATCAGTTCCTACCTTTCGCAAGACGAAGTAACACGTTTGCCTTGTCTGCTAAAATGACTTTCATCATGCCCCTTATATACGCTCTGCCTAAAATTCATACTAGTGAGCTACCATCAGATGCAGCCACCCGTATAGGTGGGCAAGTTGCAAAAAAATAGCAAGCCCTGAAAACAAAAGCGCCTCCAGGTCGGTGTCCTGGAGGCGCTTCTTATACTTGTACAGAGATCCTGAGTTACACTCAATCCGTGTTACTCTACCGTCATTTCGTACGGCATGCGGGCCTGGGCTCCCACCAGCGTGGAGACTTTCTTGTAGAGCTTGTAGTATGGGTACAGCTCTCCCATCTCTGCCTTGATGGCCTGTTCTTTGGCTTTGGACCCCATATCGCCCATCAGCTCATCGAAAAATGATTTGCGGGCCGGCAGCTCCTTCAGGCGGTAATCGTCTTCTACCCCTGCCCTTTTCACAGCGATGGCAATGGCTTCATCCAGGCCACCGTACAGGTCCACCAGCTTGCGCTCCTTGGCTTCGGTACCAGACCAAACACGGCCGGAGGCATACTCCTTCAGCTGGTCCTGCGTCATGTTGCGGCCCTGGGCGGCTTTGCTTGTGAACACCTCATAGATCTGGTCGATCTGGTGCTGCATGATTTCTTTTTCCTGCTCCGTCATGGGGCGGCTAATGGTCGGCATGTCCGAGAACTTGCCGGTGCTTACGTGGTCCACCGTGATGCCCAGCTTATCGTTCAGGAAGCCCTGCATGTTAGGAATCACGCCGAATACGCCAATGCTACCCGTAATGGTGTTAGGGTGCGCCACAATGGTATCGCAGCCCATGGCAATGTAGTAACCGCCCGATGCCGCCACATCCGACATGGAGGCAATAACAGGCTTCTCTTTTTTAGCCAGCTGCACCTCACGCCAGATGATATCCGAAGCCAGGGCGCTACCACCCGGAGAACTGATGCGCAGCACGATCGCCTTCACATTTTTATCCAGGCGGGCCTCCCGAATCGCCTCGGAGTAACGGCGGCCGCCGATGTTGTCCTCATCACCCTCGCCATCCACGATATCGCCTTCGGCATAAATCACGGCAATGCGGTTTTTGGAGGTGCTGATGTTCTCGTCTTTCACCTTCTTATACTTGGAGAGCTGCACCAGCTCCAGTTTGTCCTTGTCTTCGATGCCGATCTGCTCCTTCATGTACGAAACAGCCTCGTCGAAATAGCCGATGTCGGTAATGAGCTTATACTTCTTCGCATCCTCCGGATCACGCACCAACAGGTTATCCTGCACGGTCTTCAGCTCCGCAGGCGCAATGTTGCGGGTTTTGGCTATTTGCTGCAGCTGGTAGTTGTTCATGGAGTTCAGGAAGGAGTTGAGCTGCTCTCGGTTTGCCTCACTGGCCTTCTCCAGGAAGAAAGGCTCCACAGCGCTCTTGTAGGTTCCTACCTTAAAGATCTGAGCCTCGATGTCCAGCTTGTCGAGCAGGCGCTTAAAGAAGTACAGCTCGGAGCTCATGCCGTTAAACTCTACGGTGCCCATGGGGTTCATGTAGATTTTATCAGCCACAGAAGCCAGGTAATAGGCTTTCTCAGTTGAAAGGTCGGTGTAGGAAACGATAAACTTGCCGGACTCCTTAAAGTCGATCAGGTCGTTTCGGATCTCCTCCAGCTTGCCCATGCCGGCATCGACATAGGTCATGTTCAGGAAGATGCCCTTGATGTTATCGTCGTTCTTGGCGCGGCGGATAGAGGCCTTGATCTGGTCCAGGCCGTCGGTGCTGGAGAAACCGCCAAACGAAAAGCCAAGTTCAGAGAGCGGGTCTTTCGGGTCACGCTCCGATATGGGTTTGTCTAGTTTGAGTTCCAGCACAGCGTTGTCGGCTATTTTCACTTCGTCGCCGGAGCCTACGCTGGCAGCAATACCAATCAGCAACAGAATGCTGATGAAGAAGAATATGAGCAGGCCTACAATGGTAGCCAGCACATATTTCAGGAAGTTTAGCATGGTATGTTAATGGTTTAAAATTGGTTCGTTTTACTTCAGGAGTACTATACTCCTATACTTGTTAAGCAAATTTAGAGCTTAAAGTTCATCTGCCCCGCCCCAACTCGACCAACCACGCCTATTTATAGACAAACCTATGCCACTAAAAACCGAGAACTTATGGTAATGTAAAGTATTTTGGAATATCGGACAAGCTTCCCGCCCAATAAGGCCGCATGCCCAGGTAGCGCCTCCGGAAGTATATCAGCGCAATAGTGCCTGCCACCGTCAGGATACCGCCAAAGGCGTAGCCCAGCAGCCCCCACACAATGTAGAAGGCAACCAGCGCTACAATAGAAAGTATAAACACCACTCTGCTCATGTTTGGTTGTTGGTTGGTGGTAGATGGTCCTTCGCCCGTTCTTTTCCTGCTCGCACTGTTATAGTTCGTTGAGTTCGAACAACAAATACCCAAAAACTAATACCGGTATTTCTTCCCCCACTGTGCCTGCAGCTGCTTGAGCAGGTCGCGCTCGCGGGCGTTACTGCCGGGCTGGTAAAGGGCGGTGTTGCTAAGCTCCTGCGGCATGAACTCCTGCTGCACGAAATTGCCTTCGTAGTCGTGGGCGTACTTGTAGTTGTTGCCGTAGCCGATTTCCTTCATCAGTTTGGTTGGGGCGTTGCGGATATGCAGCGGCACGGGCAGGTTTCCGGTTTGCTGCACCAGTGCCCGCGCGGTCTTGATCGCTTTATAGCTGGCATTGCTCTTAGGTGAGGTAGCCAAATATATTGTGCACTGCGAGAGGATGATCTCCGCCTCCGGGTACCCGATCATCTGCACTGCCTGGAAGCAGTTGGTAGCCATCAGCAGCGCGTTGGCATTTGCCAGGCCGATATCCTCGGAGGCAGCAATGAGCAACCTGCGGGCGATGAACTTGGGGTCTTCGCCGCCCTCGATCATGCGGGCCAGCCAGTACACGGCCGCATTAGGGTCGGAGCCGCGGATAGACTTGATGAAAGCGGAAACCAAATCATAATGCATCTCCCCGCTCTTGTCATACATCACGATGTTCTGCTGCGCCACCTGCTTTACCAGCTCGTTCGTGATCACGACTTCATCGGCCTTCACGCCCTCTGCCACGATCTCCAGCAGGTTCAGCAGTTTGCGGGCATCGCCGCCGGAGATGGTCAGCAGCGCCTCATACTCCTGTACCCGAACCTTACGGTACTGCATCCACTCGTCCTGCGCCAGCGCCTTGTCCACCAGCTCTATTAGTTCATCCTTGCTCAGGTGCTTCAGAATATATACCTGGCAACGCGACAGCAAAGCCGAGATCACCTCGAACGACGGGTTTTCAGTCGTAGCGCCTACTAGTGTTACTACGCCCTTTTCCACGGCCCCCAGCAGCGCGTCCTGCTGCGACTTGTTAAAGCGGTGGATCTCGTCGATAAACAGCACCGTGCCCTGCCGTTTCTTGGCCTGGTCGATCACTTCCCGGATGTCTTTCACGCCGGAGTTGATGGCGCTCAGCGCCACAAAAGGCACTTTCATCTGGTTGGCGATGATATTAGCCAATGTGGTTTTGCCCACGCCAGGAGGTCCCCACAAGATCATACTTGGTATTACACCGCCCTCTATGTAGCGGCGCAGGATGCCATCAGGCCCTACCAAATGCTTTTGCCCATAGTACTGATCGAGGTTGTGGGGCCGCATGCGCTCGGCCAAAGGTATGTTCGGGTGATTCATCTGCTCTCTTCTTTCTCCGGAATCGGTTAAAGACAAAGCTACGAATTTGCAGGCAAAGAGGTAAGTATAAAACCGCGTGGTTTGTTTCAACCGGCCTTCCGAAGTGCAAGCGTCCGCTTGTGTTGTTGCTGCTTTAGCTGCCGCTCTCTACAACCGGAACGAGGTTATCCCTTCGCTGCCGTGGGCATGTAACCGGTGCCTTCCTCGCTGTTTCAAACATCCTTTTCCGTAACTTTTCTACTGCGGATTTCTTAATCACTGTAAGCCATACTTGCTTTGGTTATCTTCATACTTCTCTGGCGCAAGCGTCCGCTTGTGCCTTGCTTAGCCGCTGTTTCCCCGCTAGCGCGAACTTGTAGCTCGTGCTTTCTCTATTGCCACTGCTTCCTACAACTCGACACAAGCTATCCATACTAGCTACTGCTTATCCACAGCCTTACAAGCGGCTCTTTTCATAGCCAGCTTTGGTGCTCTCCAGCCCGAGAGGGCTCGTCTTCGGGCATCGCGCTGGGAGCTTTTCCTTTGCTCCTGACGTCGCAATGCCTCACTGGCGTTCGGCACCGGAAAAACTCGCATAGGCGCACAACCCAAAGACTGGGAACATTTTGATAGCCACAGCTGACGGAGCTTGAACCATACTCCCTCCCCTGTTTTTAGGGGAGGGTCGGGGTGGGGTAAAGCCCCCCTTGGAAGGGAGCAGAGGGATGGTAATCTCCTGCGGGCAATTCCCCTCTTGGGAGGGGCAAGGGGTGGGTTTATACTTCTGCTGATGCTACTCCAACTGCCATGAAACTTATGACTTGAGCAGCAGCAATGACAAGCTCTCCTCATGGGGTGGGGGCCATCGAAAAAGCTAAGGAGGGGCTGGGGTGGTTGGACCCGGTGCCGCAACGCTCCCTTCCCCCTACTTAATAAATGGGTAAATTTACTTATGCGGGGGCTCTATCTTATTTTGCTCCTCCAGCTTTTTGCGCACACTGTCGCTGCGCCTGCGCAGTACCGGCAGGTCCATCGGGCTGTGCTCCGGCCGCTCATCGCCGAACAGCACACCCCACTGCTTAAACTGCTCGGTGCGGTCGAACACCACCTTCAGCATGGCAATAACGGGGAGGGAGAGGAACATGCCGGCTATCCCTGCAATTTCGCCGCCCAGCACCACCCCCACAATGGTGGCCAGCGCGTTGATCCTTACCTTGGAGCCCACGATGCGCGGCATCAGGATGTTGTTGTCCAGGAACTGCACCGCCGCAATGGTGCCCAGCACCGCCAGCACCGGCCAGAGCTCCTCCGAAGAAGCCAGCGTCAGCAGCACCCCAATGATGTTGCCCAGCAGTGCGCCCACGTACGGGATCAGGTTCAGAAAAGCGAAGATCACCCCGATCAGTAGCGCATGCTTTATGCCGATGATCATCAGGATGCCGCCCAGAAGAATGGTCATGTAGGTAACCTGTATCAGCAGGCCGAAGAGGTAGCTTTTGATGATCACCTGTATCTCATCCAGCGTTTCCTCTACTTTCTCGTGCCGCTCCCTCGGGAACCACAGGAACACAAAGCGCAGCAGCAGATTCTTGTAAAACAGCAGCAGGAAAATATAGATAGGCAGCAAACCAAGGAACACCAGCGTGCCCGTAACACTTCCGGCCACGCCCCCCAGCAGGTTGCCAGCGTAGTTCAGCAGGTTATTGCTCTGCTCCCGGATAAACGCCGTTTGCTCCTGCGTAGAGATAGGCGTTTTGCTACCAATCCACTCGCTCAGGGCGTTCAGGTGGTTCATCACATTTTTCTGGATGGTGGGGAAGTCGCGGATCAGAATGCTCATCTGGGACGAGAAAAACCAGACGATGCCCCCCAGGATGATGATGAGCGCAAGCAGGCTGATACCAATGGCCACGGCATCGGGGAAGTGGCGCTGCCGGAAAAACCGGTAGATTGGGAGCAGCATAATACTGATAAAAAATGCCATCAGCAGCGGGGCGAGCAAGTCTTTGCCTAAAACAATGATCCACCCCAGGAAAAAAAGCCCGGTTATTTCAATGGCCCTCCGGACCGTCAGCGGCAGTTGGTTCATTTGTGTATCTCTTCTCTTTTGTCCTTATACGGCGGGAACAGAAATAGCACGTACCTTTGCTGGATGAACAAACAATTACAGGTGCACGGGGCTCTTTTTCTGGTGGCTCTGATCTACGGAAGCAACTACAGCGTAGCCAAAGCAGTAATGCCTGCCTACATGGGGCCATTCGGGCTGATCGTGATTCGGGTGGTGTCGGCAGCGATCTTCTTTGGCTTTTTCAGCAGGCTGGTGACAAGAGAGAAAATCGTAGGCTGGAACGACAACCTGCGCGCCATACTTTGCGGCGTAACGGGCGTGGCCATTAACCAACTCTGCTTCTTTGCCGGCTTAAACCTAACGGCACCCATCAACGCGGCCCTGCTCATGGTCATCGTGCCGGTGGTGGTGCTGGTGTTCTCAGCCATTCTCCTGCGCGAGCGCATCAGCAAGCGGAAAGTGGGGGGTATCGCGCTGGCTTTTACAGGTGCTTTTCTGCTCATTTACACGTCCAGCAGCGAACATACGACCGGCAACCTTTGGGGCGATTTGCTCATCATCCTGAATGCTACCTCCTTTGGTTTATACCTGGTGCTGGTAAAACCCTTGATGCAGAAGTATAATGCCTTTACTGTCGTAAGCCGCATTTTCACGGTTGGCGCTATCATTGTGGTTCCGTTTGGCTGGCAGCAGGTGCTGGCGCCAAATTATGGTTCCTTCCCTACCTCAATCTGGGTGGCTATTGCTTTTATGGTGATTGCGGTAACCATCATTGCCTACCTGTTTAACACCTGGGCCTTGCGTTATGCCAACCCCTCGTTGGTGGGTGCCTACATTTACCTGCAGCCGGTGCTGGCTATATGTATAGCCATCGGGGTGGGCAAGGATGTGTTTACACTTCAGAAGGCGCTTTATGCTTTGCTGATCTTTGCCGGCGTATACCTGGTGAGCCGCACACGGCAGACAGTGACGGAGGGATAAGCCTAGACCATAAAAGGGGACCCGCTTCAATGGGTCCCCTTTTTGTTCAGCTTTACTGGTTACTTTGTCAGCACCAGCTTTTCGCGGTACAGGTGGTTGTTTACCGACACCTCGCACACATATACCCCGGTTGGCAAGCCACCGGCATTTATCTCTAGCTGTTGAAGGCCTTTCTCCAACTGCTGGTTAAGCAGCTTCTGATTTGCTGCATGATGGGTGCAAAACCGCTATAGCTTTTGTTACGAAACAGTGGCGATCTCCTGCTCCGGTGCTGTAGAAAGGCTAACATCGCAACAGCACAAATCAGCAGCGAACCTTACCCTGCTGCCAAAAAAAAGCCCTGCCAGATTTCTCCGGCAGGGCTTTTAATACTTTATACGCAGCTTCTTTAGCTTGATTGGTGCGTTCTGTTTCGGTTGCCGTTGCTGCGATTGCCTCCGTTGCGAGCTCCGCCGGCTGGCCTGTTGGCATTGGCGCTGCCTGCACTGCGCTGGCCGTCACCGGCTGGCTTATCGCCCCAACGGCTGCGGCCGCCTCTGCCACCTTTTTTCTTCTGCTCTTTTACAGTGCTGGCTGCCTCGGCAAAATCCTTGGCTGTGAGCGGGAACGGATGGTTATCCACCACCGGCACGTTTTTGGAGATCAGTTTCTGGATGCTGGCCAGATAAGGCACCTCATCGGCT
Source organism: Pontibacter litorisediminis (assembly GCF_029360645.1). GTDB lineage: Bacteria > Bacteroidota > Bacteroidia > Cytophagales > Hymenobacteraceae > Pontibacter > Pontibacter litorisediminis. The sequence continues at coordinate 661,678 of NZ_JARDUA010000002.1, forward strand.
CCGCAGAAGGAATAGGCAATACCGCTCGCCCCTGCCCTGCCCGTACGGCCAATGCGGTGCACGTACGTTTCCGGCTCGTTTGGCAACTCATAGTTTACCACGTGGCTCAGGTCGTCTACGTCAATACCGCGGGCGGCAATGTCGGTGGCTACCAGCACGCGCGTCTTGCGCGACTTGAAGTTATCCAGCGCACGCACGCGGGCATTCTGTGCTTTATTTCCGTGAATAGCCTCTGCGGTTACACCGGCTTTGGCAATATCCTTAGCTACTCGGTCGGCGCCACGCTTGGTGCGGGTAAATACCAGCACACTCTCCATGGCCTCGTCCTTTAGCAGGTGCAGCAACAGCTTGCGCTTGTCCGGCCCTTTTACATAGTATACCGACTGCTGAATGGTGTTGGCGGTAGACGACACCGGCGTTACCTCCACCTTGGCGGGATCCACCAAGATAGTGTCGGCCAGCTTCATGATCTCCGGGGCCATAGTAGCCGAGAAGAACAGCGATTGCTTTTTCTCCGGCAGCACTTTCAGCACCTTCTTCACGTCGTTCACAAAGCCCATGTCCAGCATGCGGTCCGCCTCGTCCAGCACGAACAGCTCCAGGTGCTGCAGGTGCACATACTTCTGCGCCATCAAGTCGAGCAAACGACCCGGTGTGGCCACTAGTATATCTATGCCAGCGCGCAGTGCGTCGGTCTGCTTTTTCTGCGGCACACCACCGAAAATAACGGTATGCTTCAGGCCCGTATGCTTACCATAAGCTTCTATGCTGTCTGCAATCTGAAGCGCCAGTTCGCGTGTAGGCGTCAGGATGAGTGCTTTGATCTTACGTTGCCCCCTGTCGCTTCCCTGCTTCTCGTGCAGCAACTGCAGGATCGGAATAGAAAACGCCGCCGTTTTACCGGTACCCGTTTGGGCACAACCCAACAGGTCTCTTTTCTGAAGTATAAGCGGAATGGATTTGGCTTGGATGGGAGTTGGGGTGGTATATCCTTCTGTTTTGAGAGCTTTTAGGATTGGCTCAATGAGGTTTAGATTCTCGAATGTCATTAAATGGTTTTTGAAATAAAAACCGCGCAACGCCTTGTGCGCTGCTTTGCGGTAAGGTGGCCGGAATTTGAAATAGATGCAGCAAGCTACAAAAGGCCATTCCCGACCGGTGTTGTTCTCTTCAACCTAAAAACTGAACGTATAGTTTCTTTTAGGATACTGAGCGAAACACAAGCCGCAAAGATAGCGCCAGGTTTGGTCACATCCTATTTTGGCAGGATTTATACTTGCGCTATACTTCATGCTTGCTGATTTATACTTCCGCTGTAACGATTTCTCTGTCCAGGAACTCTCGCTGCTTTGGATATACTTGGCCGGAGTCTTTCTGCTGCGAACTTCTACGTCCGCATAGACCATACTTCTGCACTTTATACTTTCTTAGGATACTTTCTCTGGCGCAAGCGTCCGCTTGTGCCTTTGCTGCTGCTTCCCGTAGCTTGAACCAAGCTGTCCTTACTAGCCCCTGTTCATCCTCAGTCTTACAAGCCTACAGTTGCACTTCATGCTTTGGCTCCCTCAAGGCCGGGTGGCCTCATCTTTGGGCATCGCGCTGCGAGCTTTTCCTTTGCTCCTAACGTCGCAATGCCTTCGGCACCGGAAAAACTCGCATAGGCGCTCAACCCAAAGACTGGGATCCATTCCAATAGCTAAGGCAGACGGAGCTTAAAACAAGTTCCCTTTAGTAGGAGCAGGGGGATGTTATCGTCTGCAGGAGATTCCCCTCCTCGGAGGGGTTAGGGGTGGGTTGATCGATGCTCAGAACTCCCCTCCTCAAATTACCTAGAATGGGAGTGCGAAGGTAATGAGCCCAGCTCTGAGGGCAGAGTCGTGACCAAGGCGTACAGCAAAATCTACTCCTGATCCAGGCACTAGCCGATTCTTGCGCCACGGTGGTTTATACTTTCTCCGACTGCAGTTCTTCCTTGATGTTTTTCACGATCTTCACAGCGTGCTCGCGGGAGTTCTCGATAAACCACACATGGGTATCCATGCCACCGCACACTACACCGGCCAGGTACACGCCCGGCAGGTTCGTTTCCATGGTTTCTGCATCATACTGCGGGTAGCGCTTTTCATCCTGGCCCAGCTTCACGCCTATTTTCTCCAGAAAGCTGAAGTCCGGCTGGTAACCGGTCATGGCCAGCACAAAATCATTCTCCAGCGTCAGCTTCCCTTCCGGCGTCTGGATATCGACCTCGCGCGCTCTTATCTCGGTGATACTTGCGTTAAAGTAAGCTTTAATCTCTCCGGCTTTGATGCGGTTCTCCAGGTCCGGCTTAGTCCAGTATTTTATACTTCCGAGCTCCGGCTGGCGCACCACCATGGTCACGTCGGCGCCCTTGCGCCAGGTTTCCAGGGCGGCATCGGCGGCAGAGTTATTGGCCCCTACCACCACTACCTTCTGGCGGAAGTAATAATGCGGGTCGAAGTAATAGTGGCGTACTTTCGGCAGCTCCTCGCCAGGTACGTGCAGCAAGTTCGGGATACCATAAAAGCCCAGCGCCACCACTACCTTACGGGCCAGGTACTCGCCCTTGCTGGTGAAAATGCGGTAGGCATCCTCCTCCGGCTGCAGGTGTTGCACCTCTTCAAACAGGTTGATGTTCAGATCTGCCGAATCGGCCACACGACGGTAGTACTCCAGGGCCTCTGCACGGGTAGGCTTGGCATTGAGTGACGTAAACGGGATGCCTCCAATCTCCAGCCTCTCGGAAGTGGAGAAGAAAGTCATGTTGAGCGGATAATTATAGATGGAGTTCACCAAACAGCCGCGCTCCACGATCAGGTAACTGAGCCCGGCGCGCTTAGCCTCCAGCCCCGCCGCCAACCCAATAGGCCCCGCTCCAACAATGAGTATATCGTAAGTTGTTTCCAAATTCTATTTTTTTCTGATAAAGCGCCACTTCGTGCGTTCTTGTTACAACAGGCGGCAAGTCCGCAAAGTTTAAGGTAGGTACATTTAACTGACTCCAGCTTACTGCTAGGTGTGGCGCATTCAACATTCGGCAATCGTACCTGTCAGTGCAGCTTATCCTCTGTTTCGGAAGCATGTTTCATCACCTGCCATGCATCATTCTTTTTAACGGCCACTCCTTTCAACGTAAGCTTGCCGTGGCGGCCATAGACAGTCAGGTGGTAAATGTATCTTTTTCTAACTGATGCCTGTTGTACGCATACGTATAGCTCTGGTAGCCTCCTATCGAAGTCATCAGTTCTTCGTCCCTCCTACACTGCTCCAGTATCTCCTCAAACAATGGAGGCGAAGCTGGTCGAGAGAGCAACTCCATCACAACAACTCCGGCAACGACGGCAATCCCCCAGTACATTTTGTGCTTCAGTGCCATCCTGTTGCCCCGTTTCAGTGTTTGGCTCCATTTGAGCTATAGCTCCAGCTTCATCACATACATGCCGCGGTACTCCGGCTTCATCTGCTCGAAGGGCAGGGTGTAGGTGCCGCACTTTTCAAAGCCGTTCTGTTCGTAAAAATCTACGGAGCGGCTGCTGTCCATGGCCTTGAGCCAGATCACGCGTTTATTATACTTGGCTGCCACCTCTTTGGTAAATGTTACCGCCTCCCGGCCTATGCCTTTGCCGGAGGCTGCCTTGGTGAGGTAAATCCGCTCCAGTTCCAGCGCCTCATCCGCAGTATAGCCTTCTAGTTCTTTGTGCAGGTTCAGCTTCAGGAAGCCCACCAGCTTCGCTTCATGGTAGATCAGGTAAAAGGCGGCATTGGGGTCGGTTAGCTCCTCTCGCAGCGTCTCTTCCTTAAAGCTGCGGTCTACGTACCAGGCGCCCCCGTCAAACCACAAGTACAGATAGTGGTCGTTGTAAGAGCGTATGGCAATGTCTTGTAAAGTATGGAGTTCTGCAAGGGTGCAGGCAACGATGCGGGTTTCGGGCATGGGTACAGCGGTTCTTCTGCGCAAAAATACTCAAAAACACCAACGTCTGGAAAAATGTGCGGTAGGAGTATAAAACAGAAACGGCAGAAAGTTACCTTCCTGCCGTTCTTAACAGTATAAAACCGCTTTTAAGCCATTACCTCGCTCAGGTGCGGCAGCTGCAGCCTGCCGAAGCGGTGCAGCGTGGCCAGGTGCGACCTTACGGCCTGCACAAGCGTTTCACTTTCAATGTACGGGATGCCGTATTCAACAGCGGTGTCTTTTACGATGTCGGCAATGGCCGGGTAGTGCACGTGTGATATGCGCGGAAAAAGGTGGTGCTCGATCTGAAAGTTCAAGCCTCCCACGTACCACGACAGCAGCTTGCTCTTACGCGAGAAGTTTGCTGTCGTGTTCAACTGGTGTATGGCCCAGTCATTCTCTATCGTGCCGTTTCCGCTGGGCAACGGATGGCTGGTGCCCTCCACGGTGTGGGCCAGCTGGAACACCGTGGAAAGTATAATGCCGGCCACGAAGTGCATCAGCAGGAAACCTAGCGCCACCTCCAGGAACGGGATGCCGAAGAACAGCGTAGGGGCCACGAGCAGGGAGAAAAAATAAAGTAGCTTGAACGCCACGATCTTAGAGAAGGCCACCCTGTTCTTTGCTTTTGAATTGGCGTTCACTCCATTATTGATGTACCTGAAGAACTGCAAAAAATCCTTTAGAATAACCCAGTACAACGTGAGCAAACCGTAGAACATGAAGGCATAGGCCCATTGTATCTTGTGGTAGAACTTCACCTTGGTGTGTGGCGAAAAACGCATGAACACGATATCGTCTATGTCCTCGTCCATCTCCACCACGTTGGTGTAAGTATGGTGCAGGATGTTGTGCTGCAGTTTCCAGTTAAAGGCAGAGGCGCCCAGCAGATTCACGGAGTGGGCCATCAGGTAATTAATGGTTTTGTTCTTCGAGAAAGCACCGTGGTTAGCATCGTGCATCACGCTCATCGCCACGCCTGCTACGCCGAGTCCCATCACAAACCAGAGTGCTAAGCTAATTCCCAGCGAGGGTGTAAAAGCCAGAATCCCGGCAAATGGAACGAGGTACAAGAGCAGCAATAAAACACTCTTCGTTAGCAACTTACCGTTACCTGACTTTGAATAATTATTTTCTGTAAAGTAAGTGTCTACGCGTTTTCGCAAGGTGGCGAAAAACAGGTTTTTGTCTTTATTAACGAATTTTACTTTGCCTTTTAACTTCATGTAATCCTTTGATAGTTGATAATATGGGCTTCCGTGTAGGGTTATTGGGTAGCAGTACTGGTGTCCGGGGCAAAAATGCTAGCCGATCGCTTCATTCATGTTTGGGAGCCGGCCGAAGCGGTGCAGCGTAGTTATATGGGAGCGTACGGCCTGCCCAAACGTTTCGTTTTCCAGGTATGGTATATCATACTCAGCGGCTGTTTCCTTTACGATATTGGCAATGGCCGGGTAGTGCACATGGCAGACACGCGGAAAAAGGTGGTGCTCGATCTGGAAATTCAGGCCTCCCACGTACCACGACAGCAACTTATTGTGGCGCGAAAAATTCACGGTTGTGTTCAGTTGGTGAATGGCCCAGTCATTCTCAATGTTGCCGTGCTCGTCTGGCCTTGGATGGCTGGTGCCCTCTACCGTGTGGGCCAGCTGAAATACCACCGTAAGTATAATGCCGGCCACAAAGTGCATCAGCAGGAAGCCAAGTATAACCTCCAGGAAAGGAATACCGAAAAACAGCGCAGGCACCCCCAGCACCGCAAAAAAGTACAGCACCTTCATCACAACGATCTTCGTGAGCATGACCTTGTTCTCGGCAGCCGAGTTAGCATTCACGCCGTTCTTAATAAAGAGGCTATACTGCACAAAGTCCTTCGCCACGACCCAGTATAGCGTCAGCAGGCCATAGAAAACGAACGCATACACCCACTGCAGCTGATGAAAAAACTTCACTTTGGTGTGTGGCGAGAATCGCAGCACCAGCCTGTCCTGTATATCCTCGTCCATCTCCACCACGTTGGTATAGGTATGGTGCAGGATGTTGTGCTGCAGTTTCCAGTTAAAGGCAGAGCCTCCTACCAGGTTCAGGGTGTGCCCCATCAGAAAATTTATTCTTTTGTTGCTGGAGAACGCCCCATGGTTAGCATCGTGCATTACGCTCATGCCAATGCCTGCCACGCCCAGCCCCATGACGAACCAAAGCAGCAAGCTGAGTGGAAACGCCGGCTGGAATGCCAGAAGGGCAATGAACGGGAGAACATAGCCTAACAGCAACACCACGCTCTTTATAACCATGGCAGCGTTAGCAGTCTTGGTGAGGTTATTTTCTGTAAAGTAGGCGTCCACCCGCTTCCGGAGGGTGGCGAAAAAGAGGTTTTTATCTTTGGAAACGAATTTCACTTTGCCTTTTAGCTTCATAGTAGGGATTTAATGTGATAAAACTGAACTCACACAAAGCCTAAAAGAGCAAAAGAGTGAATCGAGGGTAAAAGCACCCGTCAGGTATATGCTAACGCAAGTAGAGCCATAACAGTGCCAACCTGAGCAGCACCAAGACGGCAGCCGGACCGTAGCCTGCCTTAAAAAGTGTACAAGTTACATATAATATAGCATATCCAGCTAAACACAATACTTTTATACCAAACGCGATATTTAGCCAAATCTTGTTAATACAGGCCGCCTTTTCGCTAAAACAGGCCTGGAACCCTGTTGTTGAAGAAATCACAAGTACACCTGCCCACACAACGGAAGGCTGTAGTGATGCCGGCAGCAGACATAAGCATGGTTAAAGCAAATATAAAAAGGGGCTGGCCGAATTTCCGACCAACCCCTTTTATATTGCCATACTTTCTGCTTACAGGTGGATCACCTCGTCGTAAGCGGCGGCAGTAGCCTCCATAATGGCCTCGCTCATAGTTGGGTGCGGGTGTACGGCTTTGATGATCTCGTGGCCAGTTGTCTCCAGCTTGCGGGCAACCACTACCTCCGCGATCATCTCGGTTACGTTGGCACCGATCATGTGCGCGCCCAGCAACTCGCCATACTTGGCGTCAAAAATCACTTTCACGAAGCCATCCTTGGCACCGGCGGCACTTGCCTTACCCGACGCGGAGAACGGGAACTTGCCAACCTTGATATCCAGGCCTTGCTCACGGGCAGCCTTCTCGGTAAGACCTACTGAAGCGATCTCCGGGGAGCAATACGTACAGCCCGGGATGTTGCCGTAGTTCAGCGGCTCCGGATCGTGTCCGGCCATTTTCTCCACGCAGATGATGCCTTCGGCAGAGGCCACGTGTGCCAGCGCAGGGCCCGGCACGATGTCACCGATTGCGTAAATACCATCCACGTTTGTCTTGTAGAACTCATCCACTACCAAGCGGCCGCGGTCCACTTTGATGCCCAGCTCTTCCAGGCCGATGTCCTCCAGGTTTGTCTGGATGCCTACGGCAGAAAGCACCACCTCTGCCTCCAGCGTTTCCTCGCCTTTGGCCGTTTTAACGGTAACTTTGCACAGGTCGCCTTTTGTGTCTACGCGCTCTACAGAAGAGTCCGTCATGATGTTGATACCTGCCTTACGGAAAGACTTGGACAGTTGGCGTGACACCTCCTCATCTTCTACCGGAACGATGTTTGGCATGTATTCCACAATCGTTACCTTCGTGCCCATGGCGTTGTAGAAGTAGGCAAACTCCACACCGATAGCGCCAGAGCCTACCACCACCATGCTCTCAGGCTGCTTCTCCAGCGACATGGCCTGGCGGTAACCGATGATCTTCTTGCCGTCGATCGGCAGGTTAGGCAGCTCGCGTGAGCGGGCACCCGTTGCGATGATAATGTTGTTGGCCTCTACCGTGGTTTTGCTACCGTTGGCATCTGTTACTTCCAGCTTGCCTTTGGCCACAATTTTGCCGGTACCCATAATCGCATCGATCTTGTTTTTGCGGAACAGGAACTGAATGCCTTTGCTCATACCGTCTGCCACGCCGCGGCTGCGCTGGATCACTTTATCGAAATCAACCGAAGCATCGCCAATGGTAATACCGTAGTCCGAGGCGTGGTTGATGTACTCAAAAACATTTGCGCTTTTTAGCAGTGCTTTTGTCGGGATACAGCCCCAGTTCAAACAGATGCCACCCAGCGACTCACGCTCAACAACACCTACTTTCATACCTAGCTGCGACGCACGTATTGCGGCCACGTAGCCACCCGGGCCGCTACCCAGCACTACTAAATCGTATTTTGATGCCATAGTTTCTTTATTATAAGTTTTCAGACAAAATTAAACGATAATCCCAACTCTGCAAAACCACCTTTTACCCCACTGACTTTTAGCAGGATGGATGCGCACCTTCCGCTTAGAAAGCACTTCATACCTTAAAAGTCCTAATTTAATTTTGAGGGTTTGTCTTGCTGCCGTACTTTAGCCCCTGAAAGTATAAAACACCAGTGCCCATGCTCAGAATTCTACCCTTTATCCTTTTATTAGTGCTCTCCTTCTCCGCTGCCGCACAGCAGGCGGCAAAAGACTATTTCAGGAACGGCAACGCGCATTTTAAAGCCGGCCGCTACCTGGAGGCCATACAGCAATACGATGAAGTCCTGAAGCTGGAGCCGCGCCATGCCGCAACCCTGACTAACCGTGGCGTGGCCAAAGATAGGCTGCGCGACTACCGGGGGGCCATCGATGACTTTACCAGAGCCATTGCAGCCGACAAGAAGTATGCTGAGGCTTACCTGAGCCGGGGCCTGTCGAGGTACAACATGCGCGACTACAAAGCAGCCTTGCAGGACTTTAACAAGGGGGTGGAGCTAAAGCCGAAAGACGCCCGCGCCTACAACAACCGTGGCCTGGTGCGCTATGCCTTAAAAGACAACAGCGGCGCCATCTCCGACTACAGCAAAGCCGTTGAACTGGATGCCAACTACGCAGAGGCTTATTATAACCGCGGCGCCCCCCGCTACAACATTGGTGAGAAAGCGAGCGCCTGTGCCGACTGGACCAAAGCCAAGAAACTAGGCCTGAAAGAGGCAGAACCTTACCTGAAGAAGTATTGCAAGTAAGGCAGTTCGTCAATGCGATTGACAGACACACTGAATGTATACTGGAAGAGGCGCAGGTGTTGCGCCTCTTTTCTTTTCTGCCCAATCCAGCCGGTGCCACATAGCAATTGGCGGTCTCCAGACCCGCATGAAGTATAAATGAGATACTCCTTTGATCTAGCACTTATGTCCTCGCTTCGGTTTTCCTGTACTGCCCTTTCCCGCGGCCCCTTCTTCGCTAAGGGGGGAGCTCTGTAACTGCTGCAGTTAAAGTATAAGTTTCATGGCTGCTGGGATAGCATCAGCAGAAGTATAAACCCACCCCCAGCCCCTCCCAGGAGGGGAATCAGTGAACGATTATCACCCCCCTGCCCCCTTGCAAGGGTATAATTTATACTTGTTGCACAGCTAAAGCCGTAGCTATTGGAATGACACCCAGTCCTTGGGTTGAGCACCTTCTGGATTTCCGGTGACGAGCTGGAGGCGAGGCAGCCCGAGGCACGAGGGCAGGAAATGTAGACAGTGCGATGCCCGAGGACGAGGCCTCCCGGCCTGGAGGGAGCCAAAGCAGGAGGTGCAACTGTAGGCTTATGGGGCTGGAGGATGAACGATAGCTAGTAAGAATAGCTTGTGTCCAGTGGCAGAAAGCAGCGGCTAAGCAAAGGCACAAGCGGACGCTTGCGCCATTAGGCAAGAAATTAGAGATAACCTCCTTAAGCTACATAAAACAACAAGAGGCACTATATATAGCGCCTCCTGTCCTGTAAAATCAAATATTCACTAAAGTAAAGTTTTAGGCATCGTTTGGCTCTTTGTTTTTACCAGAAGCTAACAGCTCCTGCTTTACACTTTTAATGTCGATTGCCTGCATGCGCTGCATGGTCTCGTCTTTTACCAGGTCAAATCTATCGCGGTTCTTTTTGCTGACAGGGTTGGCAGCTGGCAGTTTTACGCCCAAGGCATCCACCTGGCGGCCATTTTTCCAGAAGCGGTAGCAGAGGTGAGGGCCTGTGGCAAGGCCAGTGCTGCCCACATAGCCAATCGTCTGTCCCATTTTAACGCGAGTTCCTTTGCGAATGCCTTTCGCAAATTTAGACATGTGCAGGTACTGCGTAGTATAAGTATCGTTGTGGCGCACTTTCACGAAATAGCCATTGCCTCTGGTGTAGTGCGCTGCTACCACCACGCCATCGCCCACTGTTCGTATCGGGGTGCCGCGCGGCGCGGCAAAGTCGGTACCCAGGTGGGCCTTGTAGCGCTTCTGCACCGGATGGAAGCGGCGCTTAGAGAAGCGGGAGCTGATGCGCGTATACTCCAGCGGTTCCTTCAGGAAAGCTCGCTTCAGGCTCTGCCCCTTCTGGTCAAAATAATTCAGCCCGTTACCTTCGTCAAAGCCAATGGCGTAAATCTCCTCGCCCTCGTGCTCAAACACGGCAGACTTCAATTCCCCGAAGCCTATTGTCTGGCCGTCCACCACTTTCTCCTCATAGATCAGCTTAAAGTTGTCGCCGGGCTGCAGGCGGTTCAGGTCCAGGCGCCAGGCAAAGATGTCGGCAAAGCTGTTTACCAGTTGCGGTGATCCCCCGGCCTCCACCATACTTACATACAGCGAGCTGTTGATCTCCCCGGCAATTGTGCGCTCAACCACCTCCACCTTTCGCTTGTTCAGCGTAACGGCCAGGCTGTCGCGCAAATCAAAGATCACATACTCTACCTGGTTAGGCTCGTAAATGAAGTATTGGGCGGTTTGTGCGGCGTCGCGCTTGTGCAGGATGGTGTAGTTTCGGCCAGCGGCAATCTTTCGAACACTGAACACGTCTCTTGCTTTTTGGGCCAGGTTGTAAGCCGTTGCCGGATCAATGTTGTACTGTCCCAGTATTTCGGAAAGTACCTCGCCGCGCGCCACCTTTGCTTCCACTATCTCCAGGGAGTCGGTAGCGATACCGTAGACCACGGGGGCGAGCAATTTCAACCTTTCAACTTTTGCCACAACCTTCTCAGTTGCAGCTGCTTCCACCCTTCTGGCGCCAAATAAAGCAGCCGGGGTAAAGTCCAATACTTGCGCAGCCGTAATGCAGATCAACAACGACAACGCGATCAGGATGGTAAGTCCTTTTCTGCGTTTCAACATGATTTTTGGGGTACCTTTGGTTAATAATCGCCACGAAAATAGACTTTAACCTATAAAAATAAAAGTCAATTTCTCCACAATATTCAGATTATAAATATGTTACAATAGATTCAGCGGAATTATACATAGCACAAAGCATCAAAGAAGCCTCTTTTTTCCTTTCATGGTTACTTTACCATATTCTCAGCAACAAACTCTGCCCCAAAGGCTTCTCTTTATACTTCTGTAGCCTGCACCGCGCCCGCTTCTGTTTACGGAAATCTTTTTTAACTTTGGCTCCCATGAAAGCACTAGAAGGAAAAGTAGCCCTCATCACCGGGGCATCAAAAGGAATAGGTCGCGCCATTGCACAACAATTTGTGGAGATGGGCGCACAGGTAGCGTTCACCTACCTCTCGAGCGTGGAAAAAGGACAGCAGCTGGAGCAGGAGTTGGCGGCTGGCGGCGGCAAGGTAAAAGGCTACCGCTCCGACGCCTCTGACTACGCCCAGGCCGAGCAGCTGGTAGAGGACGTGGTGAAGGAATTCGGCAAGATCGACATTGTAGTGAACAACGCCGGCATTACGCGCGACGGCCTGCTGATGCGCATGAACGAAGAGCAGTGGGACGCCGTGATGAACGTGAACCTGAAGTCGGTGTTCTCCGTGACCAAGGCGGCCACCAAGCACATGATGCGCGCCAAGAGCGGCTCTATCATCAACATCACCTCCGTGGTGGGTATCAAAGGCAACGCGGGCCAGGCCAACTACGCGGCCTCTAAGGCAGGCATCATCGGCTTTACCAAGTCGGTGGCGCTGGAGCTGGGCTCACGCAACATCCGCTGCAACGCCATTGCCCCAGGCTTTATCGAAACCGAGATGACCGGCGAGCTGGACCAGAAGGTGGTAGACGAGTGGCGCAAGGCTATTCCGCTGAAGCGTGGCGGTACGCCGGAAGACGTGGCCAAAGCAGCCGTGTTCCTGGCTTCAGATGACTCGGCCTATATCTCTGGCCAGGTGCTGCAGGTAGATGGCGGCATGTTAACATAATTAATAGTTAAGAGTGATGAGTTAAAAGTTCGTATCAGCGTAGCTTGAACCAACTCAAAGCTTTTAACTTTCAACTCCTAAAAGACCAATGTTGCAGCGTTTACGTTAGTAGCATTGGTCTTTTTGTTTTAACTTTAGTAGCTCACCCACCCTTACCCAGACCTTTGCTGTTGTGCATGAAAACAGAACTTATAACTCACAAACCGAGCCTGAAGGCATTCTTACAGTATTTTGCCGTGATGCTAGGGTTTGTATCCGTGCTAGTCCCGGTTCTTTACTTGATTTTCAATCAGGGAGAACCTTTTTTAGAGTATTTCAGGTCGGCAGCTGTTCTATACTTTTTCCTGCCCCTGTTTAATGCGGGCTCCTTCGCATTTGCCTCCCGTAAGCATCAGCTAACAATCTACGGTGTTGATAACGCAGCACAGGTGGCTGATTGGGCGGTGGAGCTGCTGCAGAAAAACGGCCTCCGCGCCAAAACCGTAACCGGTAGCAATACAGTACTGGAGTCTGACAAAAAGCTGTTGAGATCCTGCGGCAATTGGTTTGGGGCAGAGTTGGTGGAGGTTCGGCATGAACAGGAAGAAGTTATCATCACTGGCCACAGCAAATATGTGGATATTCCTGAATCCAAGATAAGGTTCGGAAACGCTGCGCTGCAGTTTAAGTCATAGTCTGTAATTCTTAACTAAAAGAATTGAATTCCTTTAAACTCATCACCACCGCCTCACCCTGGCTTATACTTGCCTGCCTGGCAGCGGGTGCGCTGTATGCGTGGCTGCTCTACAGCAAAAAAGCGCCCTGGCCCAAACCGCTCAACTATGCGCTGGCGGCCCTGCGGTTCGTGGTGGTAAGCGTGCTTTGTTTTCTGCTGATGGGCCCGCTGGTGCGGTACGTGTCTAACACCACGGTGCCGCCCACCATTGTGTTTGCCGTGGATAACTCGCAGTCGGTGGAGCTGTTCTCTGACTCTGCGGCGCTGCAGGCCACACAGCAACGGCTGCAGCAGGTGCGGGAGCGGTTGGAAGCAGAGGGCTACACAACGGCAGTTAGAACGCTCGGTGAGGAGCAACTACAAAGTATAAACGAAGTGAAGTATGGCTCCGAAACCACGAACCTGAGCCAGTTGCTGCAAGGAGTGCAGGAAAACTACGCCGACCAAAACCTGGCCGGTGTGGTGCTGCTGTCGGATGGCATCGTGAACCAGGGCATGTCGCCGACCTACGCCAACTACGGCTATACCTTATATCCGGTGGCTGTAGGCGATACTATCCCAAAGAAAGACGTGCTGGTGGCCTCGTTGCGCTATAACAAGGTAAACTACAGCGGCAGCCGTTTCCCTCTGGAGGTGGAGCTGCAGCACGACGGCTTTGGCGGCAGAACGGCTAACGTCATACTGCAGGAAAACGGCAAGACCATCGCCAGCAAGAAAGTCCTTTTCAGGGATAACCAGCCGGTGCAGCAGGTACCGTTCCAGGTGTTGGCCAGCGGGTTGGGCAAGCGCCATTACGTGGTGCAGGTAGAGCCGCTGCAGGGCGAGTTCACCACCCTCAACAACACCAAGCATGCCTACATCGATGTAGTGAAAGGCAAGATAAAAGTGCTCATCGCCGCTGCTGCCCCACACCCCGACATCAAAGCCATCCGCGCGGCCATAGAATCGAACGAGAACTACGAAACGACCCTGTTTATACCCAGCGTGAACGAACTGCAGCAGCAGGATTATGACGTGGCGGTGCTGCACCAACTGCCCGGGCGCATGGCCGGTGCCGAGCCAGCCCTGAACCTGGTGCGCCAGAAAAACCTGCCTGCCCTCTATATTCTGGGTCCGCAGAGCGATCTGCCCAACTTCAACCGCCTTAACGTAGGCGTTACCCTCATCAGCAGCGGGCAAACCGACGAGGTAACGGCGGTGCCAAACTCAAGCTTCAGCAATTTTCAGCTGCCCGAGAACGCGGCGGAGCGGCTGCAGGAGTACCCGCCGGCGCGGGTGCCCTTCGGGGAGATGCGACTTGCCCCAAACACTGAGGTTATACTTTACCAGCAGGTGGGGCGTGTGCGCACAAACAAGCCGCTACTGGCCGTGCAAACCTCCGGCGACAAGCGCAATGCCGTGCTGCTGGCCTCCGGCACCTGGCAGTGGCGCCTGCAGGAGGCTGCCAACCACAAGCAGCCGCAGGTGTACAACCAGCTTATCACAAACCTGGTGCAGCTGCTGAGTGCGCCGCGCAACAAGAAGCGCCTAAACGTGTACCCAACCCAAACCGAGTACACCAGCTCCGATGAAATCCGCTTCAACGCTGAGGCTTACAACGAGGCACTCGAGCCAATCTATGGCCAGAACATCACCTTAAAGGTTACAGGGGAGGATGAGCAAACGCGTACCTTTACCTTTGCTAACGGCGAGAACCAGAGTGGCGTGAACATCGGCACCCTGCCCGGCGGCCGTTATACCTACACCGCCACGGCAAGTATAAACCGGCAGCAGCAGAAAGACGAGGGCGAGTTTGTGGTGGAGGAGCTGCAGCTGGAGGCCCTGAACGCCGTAGCCGACCATAACCTGCTGTTCCAACTGGCCAGCAACAGCGGATCCAGGCTGTACTACCCGCAGCAACTGCAGCTACTGGAGCAGGACATCCTGCAGGCCGACCACAAGAACGTGATCTACAGCCAGGAAGAGCTTAGTGACCTGGTAGACCTGAAGTGGCTGTTTTTCCTGCTATTGGGCCTGGTTATAGTGGAGTGGTTTGTGCGCAAGTATAACGGCAGCTATTAATGTTCGGTTATTCGTTGTTGGTTTCGATTCTACCCTTCCGCAGGGTTTATACTTCCTCTGCCATTGTGGTGTTTTCACCAACACTTAACATCCCGAAAAATCTTACTTGCCGGAGGGAGCATGGCAAAGGTAAAGCTACCTGGTCCTGGCAACGTACGGCTGTGGCAGAAGTATAAAGGAGGACCGGGTTTATACTTTGTCACATGTTCAGCGCCTCCCCTCTTATACTTACTACCAAGCGTCTGCTGCTCCGCGAGCTGACTCCGGCTATTTTCAACCAGCTGTTCCTGAAAAAGACGAAGGAGGAGATCATGGCGTACCTGCACCTGCAGACCGACCAGCAGTTTGAGGAAATGGAGGAGCGCTACACCAAAGGCATCACGACCTACTTTCACGATTTTAAAGGGTTCCACTTGCTGCTCCGCGACACGAAACAGGTAATCGGCCACTGCGACTACCATACCTGGGTGCCCGGCCATCGGCGCGCCGAAGTGGGTTACGCCATCACTGATAAGAAGTATAAAAACCAAGGGCTGATGACAGAAGCGCTGGAAAGTATACTTACCTTTGGATTCCGGCAGATGGACCTTTATCGGGTGGAGGCGCTGATCGCGCCCTACAACACGCCATCGCTGCAACTGGTGCAGCACTTTGATTTTCAGCGCGAGGGGCTGCTGCGCAACCATTACCTCGTAAACGGGCAACTGGAGGACTCGGTGCTATTCTCGCTCCTGAAGCCCGAGTTTGAGGCATGGCTGGCAAAGCACAAGAAGCAAGACGGCTTGCAGTAATCATTCAGCAACTATTCTGATACCTTGAGATACATTCTAGTAAATAAACCATACGAAGTCCTCACGCAGTTTACCGACGAGGCCGGCCGCGCCACACTGAAGGACTTTGTGCCCGTGCCCGACATTTACCCTGTCGGTCGCCTTGACTACGACAGCGAAGGCTTGGTGCTTCTGACTGACGACAAACAACTACAGCACCGCCTCTCCGACCCCCAATTTAAGGTGGAGAAAACATACTGGGTGCAAGTAGATGACATCCCGAAGGAGGAGGCCCTGACCAGGCTGCGGCTGGGGGTGCAGATAAAAGGAGGCAAAACCACGCCTGCCAAAGTGCGCCTGCTGGAGGAGGAGCCACAGGTGTGGGAGCGCTCCACCCCGATTCGTTTTCGGAAGAACATTCCCACTTCCTGGCTGGAGATCAAAATATCGCAGGGCATGAACCGCCAGGTGCGGCGCATGACTGCCGCCGTGGGCTATCCTACCCTCCGCCTGATCCGCCCGAGCATAGGCCCCCTTTCTTTGGGCGAACTGCAGCCTGGCGAGTGGCGCGAGCTAACCACAGAGGAAGTGGAGCAGCTGAAAAGCATTGCCGGGAAAGGCACTAGTGGCGGTAAGAGCAATGTGCGGGGCAAGAGCTTTGGCACCGGCAGCAAGGGGCGCAAAAGCAGCGGCAAAGGAGGCTTCAGAAAACAGATTAATTAGTTGTAGAGCGTTGCTTACACATCCACAACTGCTGCTTTAGCCTCAGTTTATTTCCCAGGCGCAAGCGGACGCATTTGCCTATACCTGCCTTAGCCATTGCCTCTCGCTCGCTGTTCCGGGACATCCGTGTCCGGAACCTTCGCTGTTGCGGATTTCTAGACCCGCGTAAGCCGTACTTTATACCTGCCTCTGCCCTAACTTTCCTGGCGCAAATCTTCAGATTTGTGACTTCCCAATAATGTTGAGTCTGAGACTCAACTGGCTTGAAAAGCCACACTTATACTTGAGCTATACTTTATACTTCTCTGGCGCAAGCGTCCGCTTGTGCCTCTTTTAGCCGCTCTTCACCCGCTGGTTCGAACTTGTTGCTCGTACTTTTCCTGTTGCTACTGCTTCATAGCTTGAACCTAGCTAGCCTTACTAGCCCCTGTTCATCCACGGCTTTACAACCAACTTGTTCCATAGCTGGCTTTGGTGCTCTCCAGCCCGAGAGGGCTCGTCTTCGGGCATCGCGCTGTCTACATTTCCTTTGCTGTCGCAATGCCCTTACGGGCACCGGAAATCTAGAAGGCGCTCAACCCAAAGACTGGGTTCTGGTTCGATAGCCACTGCAGACAGAGATTGAGGCGAACTCCACCCTGTTTTCAGGGTAGGGCTAGTAGTCTCCCTGGAAGGGATAAAGAGATGAAAATCGTTCATGAGCAATTCCCCTCCTCGGAGGGGCTAGGGGTGGGTTATACTTTATAGTGCCAAGTCGTGAATACCAGCAGCCACAAAACTTACACATAAGCTAAATTAACTACAGCACTACAAGCGCGGGGTGCCGCAGAGGCCGCGGAGCAATTCCTGGCCTTCGTCCCAGCGGCCGTAGCCGGAGGCGCTGTTGATGTGCCCTGCCATGCCGATGTTCACGTAGCGGCTGCCCCAGGCGTTTGCCAGTAGCTGTGCCCTGTTGGCGGAAATGTAAGGATCGTTGCTGCTGCTGACGAGTATACTCCTGAACGGAAGCTGCTGCACGGGGATAGGGGCAAACCCGGTGGCCTCTTCCGGAAAATCTGGCGCCTCTGTGTCGGCGGGCGCTACGAGCAGGGCTCCCTTTATTCTAGGTTTATACTGCTGGGCCCAGAACGCCACCGCGATGCAGGCCAGGCTATGCGCCACCAGCACCACCTGCTCTTGCTTGTGCCGCTGCACCGCCCTTTTCAGCTCCTCTACCCAATCCTCCCGCCTGGGGGTTATCCAATCCTGCTGCTGCACCCGCTCAAAGTTTGTAAACTGCTCCTGCCACAGGCTTTGCCAGTGGTCCGGGCCGGAGTCGCCGAGGCCGGGTACAAGTATAACGGTGCTATGCTGCATGGCAGAAGTATAAAGTGTGTTAAAAACCCAATCCGGCAGAAATTGAGAAAGCCCTGCCTTTGCCCTCTGACCTACCATCGTTGAACAGGGAGGTCAGGTAGTGATGGTACTGCAGGTCCAGGTGCAGTAGCCACAGCTCAAACCCCACGCCTCCGTTGAGGGCAAACTGCGCCTTGTGTATATCGCTGCGTTCGATGGCGAGGTTGTTGTCGGCCACGGAGAAGGCGTAGGAAATGGAAGGCCCGGCCATAAACCTGATGCGCGAAGCTACGCCCCCATCATAATCAGTGCGGTAACCCAGCAGGACGGGGATGCGAAGGTAACGCACCGTTAGCGCGTCGCGCTCCCCCACACGGGGCTGTACACGGGTAATGAGGTGCGTTTTGTGGCTTACCAGGTTTAGCTCCGGCTGCACAAAGAGCCGCTCCCCTATCCGCCCCTAAATTCCGAGCTCGTAGCTCACGCCGGTGTCGTCATCCTCCACCAGTTCGTCGCTGCTGAGGCTGTAGAAGTTAACGCCCGCCTTGGCGCCGATCGTCAGCTTTGGCTCGTCCTGAGCAAAGGCGGCACCCCCCCAGCAAAGCATCAACACAAAGAGTATAATTGTTTTCATAGGAATGCATGGTTTATCTAAGCCTGGTTTATACTCCTTAAACTATACTTGCTTTGGGTTTGTTTGCGCTTCCCTGCCTCCAATACAGCTGATTTGCTTAACTTGCCTACACCATGTGATGCTAAAACTATGAATACTGCTACCGCTCTCCTGCAACTGCCTATTGCACCTGACCTATACCTGCGCCGTGCCACGGCCGCCGACGCCCAGGCACTGTATTATATTATAGACCGCGACCGCCCCTACCTGCGCCGTTGGCTTCCTTTTATAGACTTTAGCCAGGGCCCAGGCGACACAGAGGCTTACCTGAAGTATGTGACCGCCCCCGGCAACATGTCTGACTTGGTTTTTGTGATTGTGCACGAGCAGAAGGTGTGTGGCCTGATCGGGTTTAAAGGCATGGACAAGCTCAACAAGAAGCTGGAGATCGGCTATTGGCTGGCCGAGGACAAGCAGGGCAAGGGCATCATGCGCCGCGCCTGCCAAACCTTGATAACGTACGCTTTCGAGAAACTGCGCATGAACCGCATTGAGATTCGGGTAGGCGTGGGCAACGAGCGCAGCAGCAACATCCCGAAGAAGCTTGGATTTACGCTGGAGGGGGTGCAGCGGCACGGGGAGTTCCTCAACGACCACTTCCACGACCTGGAGGTGTACAGCCTGCTGCGTCACGAGTTCAGCGCCGGTGCCAACGGCCAAGATTGAAACGCTTCTGTAGCCAAAGCAGTATCTCTACCTTAACACTAAATCTTAAACACTGAAACTATGAGTAACGCAGCCTTTATCCAGATACACCCCGAAAATCCGCAGGAGCGTAAGATCCTTGAGGCCGTGGAAATCCTTCGCAACGGGGGCGTCATCATTTACCCCACCGACACCATCTATGGCCTTGGCTGCGACATTCATAACGCCCGCGCCATAGAGCGTGTGTGCCAGATAAAGGGCGTGAAGCCCGACAAGGTGAACTTTTCCTTCATCTGCTCTGACCTAACCCACATCTCCGACTACGCCAAAATCGATACGCCTACCTATAAGGTGATGAAGAAGGCACTCCCTGGGCCATTTACGTTTGTGCTGAACGCCACCAGCAACGCTCCAAAGTATGCCAGCGCCAAAAAGAGGACGGTGGGTATCCGTGTGCCTGACAATAACATCGCCCTGCAACTGGTAAAGGAGCTCGGCAACCCGATCCTCTCCACCTCCATCCGCGATGATGACGAAGTG
Source organism: Pontibacter litorisediminis (assembly GCF_029360645.1). GTDB lineage: Bacteria > Bacteroidota > Bacteroidia > Cytophagales > Hymenobacteraceae > Pontibacter > Pontibacter litorisediminis. The sequence continues at coordinate 681,311 of NZ_JARDUA010000002.1, forward strand.
ATTGAGTACAGCACCGACCCGGAACTGATCTATGAGAAGTACCGCAACCTGGTGGACGCCGTGATAGACGGGGGGCCTGGCAACAACATAGCCTCTACAGTGGTGGATGCCACCAACAATACCTTCGAGGTGCTACGCGAAGGCGCCGGCGACATTGAGGAGTATCTTTAGGAATTTTGGGAGTTAGAAGGCTGAAAAGACAGAAAGTGGTGGCTTAGATGTCGTGATTTACACTTTGCCTGACACGCGTTTTATACTTTCTTCTCCCTTTTTCATACGCCACTGGTTATACTTTATACTTTGCCTAAACTCTCGAACTCTGTGGTCTACACCCGCTTGTGTTTCCACCTTTTATGGGTCCAGAGGTAGTCGGCGGGCGCGCGGCGGAGGGCGGCCTCCAGTTTTTGGGCAAAGGCTACCGTTATGGGGTACTCTGTTTCGGGGGCAACACCTACAGGCACCGCTTTGCCGTCGGTAATCTCTTCAAACGTAAGGTCATAGTGTCCGCGGCGGGTGCGCTTTACATCCAGAAACAGCACCGGGTAGCCGAAGCGCTGGGAAAGTTTCTCGGCGCCGGTGTAGAAAGGGGTTTCCTGGTGCATGAACTGCGTCCAGAAGGTGATTTCGCTACGCAGCGGCGTCTGGTCCGAAAGCAGGGCGACCACCCGCGGCACCTCCCGCTTGGCGACGAACTCCCGCAGCGTGTCTTTCATCTTAATCAGGTGGGCACCCAGGCGGCTGCGCGTGTGCAGCATGAAGCTCTCGAAGAAGGGATTGTTGAGCGGCTTGTATACTCCTTCCGAGGGAAAGCCGAATGTAACGGCCGAGGCCGAGAGGCTCCACTCCCAGTTGCCCACATGCGAGCCAAGTATAAGCACCGGCGTACCAGCCTCCACATACTTTGCCAGCAGCCCCGGGTTGGTGAAGCGGGTGCGGCGCTGCATCTCCTCACGGCGCATGCCCGCCAGGTGCAGGATCTCTACCATCACGTCGGCAAACTGGCGGTAAAAAGCCTTGGCCACCCCTTCCCGCTCCTGCTCGCTCTTCTCCGGAAAAGCCATGCGCAGGTTCTGCTGCACCACAGCTTTGCGGTAGCCGGTCACGTAGTACATCAGGAAGTACAGAAAATCGGCAAGCAGGTATAAAACAGGCAGCGGCAGGGCGGCAACAGCCTTCAGCAGCAACCAGAACGGATAGTAAAGCGGGGGTATGTTTATACGTTTATCCACAGGCAAACAGAGCAGGCGCAAAGGTACAACCATCAAGCCTGATTATGAAATCTCGTAACTTGTGCTTATTTAGCAATTAGCAGCGTCGCTGCAGACAAAGGTTTTTTTGACAAAAGACAAAGGACATGTAGCTAAACAATCCGCTTTTGTCCTTTGTCAAATGATCCTTTGTCACAAAACAAACTTTCTAACCCTCTAACTTTTTAACTTTCTACCTCAACTTGATCCTGCTTACCGAAACACAATACAACCCGCCTGTAAGCTACTTCTGGCACGCTATTCGTAGTGAGAGTATACAGCTGGAGGCGCACGAGAACTACGTGAAGCAAAGCTACCGCAACCGCTGCCATGTGCTGACGGCCCATGGGGTGCAGCCGCTGAGCGTGCCGGTGCTACGCGGCAACAGCAAGGTGAAAACCCCGATACAGGAGATCGAGATCGATTACAGCCAGAAGTGGCAGCTGGTGCACTGGCGTACGATACAGGCGGCATACGGCCGCGCCCCCTATTTTGAATTTTACAGTGATTACCTGCGCGAGGTGTACGAGCGTCAGCCGAAATTTTTGTTTGAGCTGAACGTTGAACTTTTGAAGCTTTATCTTAAATTACTAAAACTAAATAAACCGCTGGGTTTGACAGATTCATACCAGATTCAGCCCCCGGGAGACGTGCTCGACCTCAGAAACAGGATACATCCTAAAATCTATCCTGACAATTTGCACGTAATACCATATACACAAGTATTTGGCAAACAATTTGTACCAGAGCTTAGTATAATTGACTTGTTGTTTACACAGGGTCCAGCGTCGATTTCTTTCCTTCACTAAAGACGTTCCGCAAGCTGAACAATTGTACTGAAAAGCTTGTTTGGATTAAAGGTATAGCTGTTAAGCTCAATCAGTTATAACATTTCAGAATTAAAAGAATACACGGAGTATAGTATACATGGAAGCAAAATTCTCAAACCGAGTAAAAGAGGTCATCTCGCTTAGCCGTGAGGAAGCAATCCGGCTTGGCCATGACTACATCGGCACCGAGCACTTGGTGCTGGGTATGATTCGGGAAGGAGAAGGTACAGCCATCTCTCTGCTCAAGAAGCTTGGCGTTTCGATAGATGAGTTAAAGTACGCTTTAGAACAGGCTACACGAAATACAGCGTCGCAAAGCAGCAACATCACGGGCAGTATCCCTCTGACGAAGCAGACCGAAAAGGTGCTCAAGATAACGTACTTGGAGGCGAAGATCTTCAAGAGCGACATCATTGGCACCGAACACCTTCTGTTGTCCATCCTACGGGACGAGGACAACATATCTTCTCAAATCTTAGCGAAATTCAACGTGAACTACGAAGCAATAAGAGACTCTTTGGATTATCATAGCAATAATCCGCTGGCATCGTCTGACACTGACGACTCTGATGATTCAGACAAACTGTTTGGTAGCTCATCATCCCGCTCAGGCAGCTCTGCGAGCAAGAAGCCGGGTGAGAAATCGCGCACGCCGGTGCTCGATAACTTTGGCCGCGACTTAACCAAGCTGGCCGAGGATGATAAGCTGGACCCAATCGTTGGCCGTGAAAAGGAAATTGAGCGTGTAGCCCAGGTGCTGAGCCGCCGCAAGAAAAACAACCCTATCCTTATAGGTGAGCCGGGCGTGGGTAAAACCGCCATTGCCGAGGGCCTTGCCCTGCGCATTGTGCAGAAAAAGGTGAGCCGCGTGCTGTTTAATAAGCGTGTGGTAACCCTGGACCTTGCCTCGCTGGTAGCCGGCACCAAGTACCGTGGCCAGTTCGAAGAGCGTATGAAGGCGGTGATGAACGAGCTGGAGAAGTCTCCGGACGTGATCCTGTTCATCGACGAGCTGCATACGATCGTGGGTGCCGGTGGCGCCTCAGGCTCGCTGGACGCCTCTAACATGTTCAAGCCGGCGCTTGCCCGCGGTGAGATTCAATGCATCGGTGCCACTACCCTAGATGAGTACCGCCAGTACATCGAGAAGGACGGCGCCCTGGCCCGTCGTTTCCAGATTGTTATGGTGGACCCTACCACACCGGAGGAGACGATCGAGATCCTGAACAACATCAAGGACAAGTACCAGGACCACCACCACGTAAACTACACCGACAAGGCAATTGAGGCCTGCGTGAAGCTTTCGGACCGTTATATGAGCGACCGCTTCCTTCCGGACAAGGCGATCGATATCCTGGACGAGGCTGGCGCGCGCGTGCATATCAACAACATTGTGGTGCCGGATGACATCCTGAAGCTGGAAGAGCAGATCGAAAACATCAAGGTAGAGAAGAACCGCGTGGTGAAGAGCCAGAAGTATGAAGAGGCGGCACAGCTACGTGACAAGGAGAAAAAACTCATCGACCAGTTGGATAACGCGAAGCGTAACTGGGAAGAGGAGACGAAAAAGAAGCGCTACACGGTAAAAGAGGAAAATGTGGCAGAGGTTATTGCCATGATGACAGGTATACCGGTGAAGCGTATCGCTCAGAACGAAGGTGTGAAACTCCTGAACATGGGCGAGGAGCTGAAAGGCAAGGTGATTGGCCAGGACAAGGCGATCCAGCAGTTGGTGAAAGCCATCCAGCGTACGCGCGTTGGATTGAAAGATCCTAAGAAGCCAATCGGTTCGTTTGTGTTCCTTGGCCCGACAGGTGTAGGTAAAACAGAGCTTGCCAAAGTGCTGGCTACTTACCTATTCGATAAAGAAGATTCGCTGGTGCGTATCGACATGAGTGAGTACATGGAGAAATTCAGCGTGTCTCGCTTGGTGGGAGCGCCTCCGGGATACGTGGGTTACGAAGAAGGTGGCCAGCTGACTGAGAAGATCCGCCGCAAGCCATACTCTGTGGTGTTGCTGGATGAGATTGAGAAAGCGCACCCGGATGTGTACAACCTGTTGCTGCAAGTACTCGATGACGGTATTCTGACGGATGGACTGGGCCGTAAGGTTGACTTCCGTAACACGATCATCATCATGACCTCCAACATCGGTGCCCGTGACTTGCAGGACTTCGGAGCCGGTATCGGCTTTATGTCGAAGAGCAAGCAGGAGAACGTGGACGACATCATGAAAGGCACTATTGCCAGCGCTTTGAAGAAGACGTTCTCGCCAGAGTTCCTGAACCGTCTGGACGACGTGATCGTGTTCAACTCGCTTAACCGTGAGGATATGCACAAGATCATCGAGCTTTCGCTGGGCAAGCTGTTCAAGCGCGTGGAGACACTGGGCTATACCATCGAGCTGACCAAAGAGGCAAAAGACTTTGTGGCCGAGAAAGGATATGATCCGAAGTATGGTGCGCGTCCGCTGAACAGAGCGATCCAGAAGTATATCGAAGATCCGATTGCTGAAGAGATTCTGAAAGCAGAAGTAAACCAGGGTGACGTAATCCAGGTGGACTACAAGGAAGGCGAAGAGAAGCTAACCTTTACATCGAAGAAGTCTAGCGGCAAAAAAGCCAAGACGGCAAACGATGGAGAGGAAGAAACTGAGCCTACCAAGTCATCCGACACTGATAAGACAAAAGAATAAAGTATAGACTTTAGATAAAGAAAAGGCTACCCAAATGGGTAGCCTTTTTTGCTTCTATGGGTCTGTGATGGCATCAATAAGAAGGCTACAATAAAATCCCGCTTGCGCAGGCCACAGTGAGTCATAGCCGCCGCAGAATCCAGGCCAAGTATAAAAGTGTAAAAACCGGAGGTGTGTTATCTTTAACCCTCACTTTACAAACCGTTCAGGATGGCGCAACCGTGCAGGAGTTTCTATACTTAGATTGTTACGCCCTACCCTTCTCTCCGCTTCCCAACAAAAGAGAGATCGGGCGCATGCTCTCGTTTTTATCAGCGATGAGCTTGAGGATAGCCAGGAAAGGGATGAAGAGAATCATGCCGGAGGCACCCCACAGTATACCGCCCGCCACAATAGCCAGCAACGTGAAGAGCATGTTTACCTGCAGCCGCGCACTCACGGCCCACGGGAAGATCAGGTTCGCCTCCAGGTACTGCACCACTGCAAACACGATCACCACCCCCAGCGGATACCAAAGCGAGTCGTACGTAATCCAGGCCACCGCCATAGGCAATATGGCGCCGATCGTAATGCCCACATAAGGTATGAAGGTGAGCACAGAGGCCACAACCCCGAAAAATACAGCGTGCGGCACCCCGATGATCAGCAGCCCCAGGCTGTTCAGGATACCCACAGCCAAATAGACAATGGCCATGCCTTTTATGAAATTGTAATAGGTGGTGATGGTCTCGTGCAGGATTTGGCGTATTTTGCCATGCTCGCTCTGTGGGAAAAAGGAAGACAGGGCTTTTGTCAGCGCCTCGCGCTTGTAGAGTATAAGCGCCACGTAAATCGGGATCAGCACAAAAAGCACCAGCGATACAGCCGACGTATAGAGAACCCCTTGCACCACGGAGAAAGCCGAGGCTACCGCATCGGAGGCCATACTCTCGATCCAGGCTACTTGCCGGGCGGTGTCAATGTCGAAATGCTGCTCCAGGTAAAGGCTGATGTCATTCCAGGCTGCGCTTATCTTACCCTGCAGTTGTGGCCACTCCTGCCCGAAACGCAGCACCTGCCGCACCAGCAGGAAGCCCAGCCCACCCACCAGCACCACCAGCAGGAAGAGGCACAGCGAAATGGCGGCCCAGCGCGGCAGCCCCTTCTGCTCCAGCCACCGGCAAACGGGGTAGAGCACAAAGCTGATGAGGAGGGCAAAGCTAAGCGGTATGAACAAGGTGCTCCCAAAGTATAAAATCACTGAAACCAGCACCACATACTGCAGCCACTTTAGCCAGTTTACCTCCACGCTTTTGTTCATAGAAATGCTATATTTGTTCTGCCAGGCATTGCCAGCCTCCGCTAACAATATTCTACTATTTTCTCAGAATCCATAGACTCTACCCCATGAAACTAAAATTTACCGCGCTTACCCTTGCCTGCGGGCTCTCGGCTGCTGCCTTTGCTCAGGATGCAGGCACCATCACCCAGCAGGAAGTTACCCGCATCGTATCCACCCTCAGCGACGACGACATGCAAGGGCGTGCTTCGTTTACCCCCGGCATCGAAAAAGCCGCCAGGTTTATACAGGCTGAGTTTGAGCGCATCGGCCTGAAGCCCCTGCCCGGTGAGGATGATTACCTGCAAACATTCAGCGTGTACCGCGTTACCCCGAAGGAGCTGGAGGCGAAGCTGAAGAAAACTAAAATCGCCCCGGAGCATCTCTTTGCCGTGACAGATAAGCAGGAGCTGGAGTGGAGCCAGAAGGGCAAGCAGCAGGTAGTGACGATCGGAGAGAACGACGACTTCAGAAAAGCGCTGCAGCCGGTACTGAATAATGAACAACAGGACGTGCTGGTGCTGGTGCACCCGAAGCATGCTGACATCTTTGGCCGCTATAAGCACTACATGGACCGCGGCAGCGTAAAGCAGCAGCTCAGCAAAGATGGCGGCAGCAAAGTGTTTATCCTTACAGATCAGCTCAACCCCAGAAAGTATAAGCTGGAGGTGGAGAACAAGGTAGAGCAGCTGCAGCTGACCAACGTGGGCGGCATGATCGAGGGTAAGCGCCAGGATGAGTTCGTGGTGTTCTCGGGCCATTATGACCACATTGGCATACAAGACCCGGTGGAGGGCGACAGCATTGCCAACGGCGCCGACGACGATGCAGCCGGCACCACGGCCATGATGCTACTGGCCGACTACTACAAGCAACAGCCGCAGCCGGAGCGTACCTTGCTGTTTGTGGCCTTCACGGCTGAGGAAATGGGTGGTTTCGGCTCCAAATACTTCTCCGAGCAGCTGAACCCCGACCAGATCGTGGCCATGTTCAACATCGAAATGGTGGGCAAGCCATCCAAGTTCGGCCCCAACAGCGCTTATCTCACCGGCTTCGAGCGCTCTGACCTGGGCCCGTTGATGCAAAAGCGACTGAAAGGCACCACCTACAGCATCCACCCCGACCCATACCCGGAGCAGAACCTGTTCTACCGCTCCGACAACGCCACGTTGGCCCGCCTTGGCGTGCCGGCCCATACTATCTCCTCGGTGCAGATAGACCAGGATAAAACCTACCACACCGTTAAGGACGAGCTTTCTCAGCTAAACATGGAGCACCTGACCAATATGATCCGGGCCATAGCCCTGGCTTCTGAAGGTGTGGTGAACGGGGAGGATACGCCTACAAGGGTGGATAAGTCGCAGGTGAGGTAGAACCTTCACGATTGATAGACTAGCACTAACTTTTATCCCAGCGCAGGCGTCCGCCTGCGCTGGGGTGAAGGTAGCTTTGGCTCATCGATAAGAGTTGGCAAATCGGTTTAGGCAATAGAACTGGCTTTGGAAACCAAACACATCACAAAACACTGGCCGCATGAATAAATTATACTTCCTTATCATCCCTGCCATGCTTCAGTGCATGATGAGCTTTGGGCAGACAAAGAATTTCATAGACCAACCTTTTATAGAAACAGCCGCATCGGTGGATACACTGGTAACTCCTGATGAGATTTACCTGAGCATCTTGATCAATGAAAAGGACACGAAAGGTAAAATTTCTATCGAGGAGTTAGAGTCCAAGATGGAAGCAAGGCTGCAGCAGTTAGGGGTCAACACAGAGGAAAGCCTATCGCTTAATGACCTGGGAAGTAATTTCAAAAAATACTTCCTTAAAGGGCAGGATGTTTTGAAGACCAAAGTTTACTCGCTGAAGGTTAAGGATGCGCAAACAGCGGGTCTGGTTATTCTGGAGCTGGAGAAAATCGAAATATCCAATATTCACCTCGACCGAACAGAGTTCTCAGGCATTGATCAACTCAAATTGGCGCTCAAATCCAAAGCTATTGCAAAAGCCAAAATGCAGGCAGAGTACTTAGTCTCCCCCTTAAACCAGAAAGTGGGGGCTGCTCTCTATATCTCCGACCAAAGCGATAACGCCGTACATAACGACCTTCAGGGTCGGGTTGCCGGAATTGTGGTAAGGGGTTACGGTACTGCAAGTAAATCAGAGCCCAAACCAGCTGATATCCAGTTTGAAAAAATCAAAGTAGAGAGCAGTGTAAACGTAAAGTTTAAATTAGAATAGCAGTTCTCAGTCGATTGGCCCTGCTTGAGCCTAACCCGCACAGGCTTTACCAGCGCTTCACCATAACAGGAATAATTATTCTTTCCGTTTTCAGCTGCACCAGCACTTGTAGAAAAGCATGTTCACACAAAAAGCTACTCCATGGAGTAGCTTTTTGTGTGACTGCCCAAACTTATCCAGCCTATACCTAAGCCCCTTTCAGCGCATCGGCCACGGCAACCGAAAGCGGCGTGGTGGGCCGGCCGATCAACCTGGAAAGCTGGCGGTTGTCATCATACAAGGCATCCTGCGAAGCGGCCACATCCCAGCCGGCAATAGCCTGGGCCAAGCCCTCTGGCAAGCCAAAGCTGGCAAGGGCTGCTGCATACTCCGCCTCCGGTAAGTTCTTGTAAGGAATGTCTTTTCCTGATTGGCGGGATATTTCTGCGGCCAGCTCGCTGAGGGTAAAAGCTTCATCCCCGGCAAGCTCGTACACTTTGCCTTGCTGCCCCTCGCCGGTAAGTACGGCAACGGCTGCCTCGGCATAGTCGGCTCGGGTGGCGCCTGAGATCTTGCCCTCGCCTGCGCTGCCTATAAAGGCACCGCCTGCCAGTGCTCCCTGGATAGAGCCTGTATAGTTCTCTGTATACCAGCCGTTCCGGAGGAGGGTGTAGGGAATGCCTGAATCTTTCAGTGCCGCTTCTGTTGCCCGGTGCTCCTCTGCCAGGCTTACCGAGGAGGTATCCGCGTGAAGCAAACTGGTGTACACAATCCATTTCACGCCGTTCTTCTTCGCAGCCTCTATCACGTTGCGGTGCTGCTCAGCGCGCTTTCCAACCTCGCTCCCCGAGATCAGCAGCAGCGTATCTATTCCCTTCAATGCCTCATCCAGCGTTTCCGGCTTTTCGTAATCAGCCTCCCGGGCTTCCACACCAAGGCCTGCGGCTTTCTGCGGCGAGCGCACCAGCGCCACTATATTCTCTGTCGGCACTTTGCCTTTAAGTTTGTCTACAACCAGGCGCCCGAGCTGCCCTGTAGCTCCAGTTATTCCAATTTTCATCTTGTATAGCTCTTTAATGAAGTGATCTATTCTGTACGGAAAAAGCGGACAAGGCAGACATGATCGGCGGTGGCGGGGTGATAGGGTTCGTTTGCCATACGTTTTTGTACAGATGCTACCCAAGTGGCCTCCCCCTTGGCCTGTGCGTCCGGCCGTGCCTGCCTTGCAAAAGCAGCAGCGCTAATGGAGGCGCAGGCACCGGAAACGAGTGAGCAAAGACCATAAAACAAAAGAGGCTCCTGCTTGGGAGCCTCTTTTGTTTTATTTTTTCTTCACCTCATACTTTAACTCCGCCATCACCGGGAAGTGGTCGGAAGGGAACAACCCATTGGCGTAGGTGTCTGTCAGGATGCCGTAGCGAGCCACCTTGAACTCAGGGCTAAGCCAGATATGGTCGATGCGCTCGTCAGTTTTGCGGGTAGCCTCAAACGCGTTGAATGTGCCGCGCGGAGCGTAGCGCTTTTCGGCGATCTGGTAAGCGTCTTTCAGATCAGAGGCCAGCAAGGTTTTATACTTCTCGTCGCGCTGGTCAAAATTGAAGTCCCCCATCATTATAACAGGCGCTTTCCTGGCGATCTCTTTCACTTTCTGCTGCATCAGCTTCACGCTCTCCTGGCGGGCCTTCTCCCCGCGGTGGTCGAAGTGCACGTTGAAAAGGAAAAACTCAAGTCCTGTTTGCTGGTCCCGGAACTGGCCCCAGGTACACACGCGCGGGAAGTCGGCATCCCAGCCTTTGCCTGGTTTCTCAGGCGTTTCGGAGAGCCAGAAGTGGCCCTGCTTTAGCAGTTTATACTTGTCGTTCTTGTAAAACACCGCAGCATACTCCCCCGCCTGCTTGCCGTCGTCGCGGCCCACGCCAATGTAGCCGTAGCCCGGCAGTTCTTTGCCCATCCCTTCTAATTGGTGATGCTGCACTTCCTGCGTGCCAAAAATGTCGAAGTCGTGGAACTGCACCAGGTCCGCAATCACCGGCAGGCGCTTGTTCCAAGCATTCACCGTGTCGCTTTTGTTATCGTACCGGATGTTGTAGGTGGCAACGCGCATGGTTTGGGTTTGGGCAAGCAGGGAAGCTGTGCAAAACAGCAGCAGCAGACTGGCAAGGTATACCGTTTTCGCGATCATATAGATTCAGGGTTTGGTGAAAGTATAGTTTTATTTTGAGGTATAAAATCATCCCCTGCCCCCTTCGAATGGGGACTTTTCTTAAAGTGTAATAAAATATACTTTAAGAGATTACACCTGTAAATGTCCTCTGAAGGGGGCAGGGGGATGACAATCGTCTGTGAATAATCTTCCAGAGCTTAAGTTAAGCGTTTTACCTGCACCTGCCAAAGTATAATTTCAGCGCTCCCACTTCTTGCCCTTCCCGACTGCGCACCGTCTTCATTTTTTTACGACCTTTGCAGCTGGCAAAAGTATAAACACCCTTGTCTGAGCTACTCAACTTCAATTACCCGCCGGAGCCGGCCACAGAGCGCGTCACGCTGTTTGCCGACGTGATTCTGCCCCTGCCCCTGCCCAAGCTGTACACCTACCGCATCCCTTACGAGATGAACGACGAGGTATCGGTGGGCGTGCGGGTGATTGTACAGTTTGGGGCCAAAAAGGTGCTGAGCTGTATTGTGGCCGATGTACACGAAAATGCCCCGGCCGACTACCAAGCCAAGTACATCCTGGACGTGCTCGACGACAAGCCGATCATCACCGCGCCGCAGCTGAAGCTCTTTAAGTGGATTGCCGACTACTACATGTGCACCCTGGGCGAGGTAATCAATGCGGCGCTGCCCTCTGCGCTCAAGCTCAGCAGCGAGTCGCGGATACAGCTGCACCCGCACTACAACCCGGAGGAGGACGAGCTTATACTTGCCCCGCAGGAGGAGAAGATCATTTTTGCCCTGCAGAACAACCAGGCCCTCACGTTTACCGAGGTGGGCAACCTGCTGCAGCTCAAAAGCTACCATAAGTTCATCAAGTCGCTGATCCAAAAGGAAGCGATTATTATCTATGAGCAGGTAAGCGATAAGTTCTCGCCCAAGGTGGTGAAGAAAATCCGTATCACGGAGCACTTTGTGCAGGAGGAGGGCCTGCTGGAGGAGCTGTTCAACCAGCTTACGCCACAGCCCAAGCAGCTCGACATCCTGCTCAACTACCTGCAGCTCGTGCCCGTGCACCAGGACATCCACCTGAATTTCCGCGGCATTGAGAAGAGCGCCCTGACCAACAACCCGCACCTGTCGGCCTCCTCCCTTAACACGCTCATCAAAAAAGGCGTGCTGGAGCAGTTCGACCAGATCGTGTCGCGCTTCCCGATGGAAAATGGTAACCAGCAGCTGCCGATGGCGCTGTCGGAGCACCAGCTGCAGGCCAAGGATGAGATTTTGGGCTTGTTCAAAGAAAAGGAGACGGTGCTGCTGCATGGCGTAACAGGTAGCGGCAAAACCGAAGTATACATCGACCTGATCAAGCATGCCCTGGACAGCGGCGGGCAAGTGTTATACTTGCTGCCCGAGATCGCCCTGACGGCCCAGATCGTGACGCGCCTGATGAAGGTGTTTGGCGACAAGCTGGGCATCTACCACTCCAAGTTCTCGGATAACGAGCGCGCCGAAGTATGGCAAGGCGTGCTTTCCGGCCGCTTCCAGGTGGTGGTGGGCGTGCGCTCGTCTATTTTCCTGCCTTTCCACGACCTGTCGCTGGTGATTGTGGACGAGGAGCACGAGCCTAGCTACAAGCAGTACGACCCGGCCCCGCGCTACAATGCCCGCGAAACGGCCCTGATGATGGCGCACCTGCAGGGGGCGAAAACCTTGCTCGGGTCTGCCACGCCTTCTGTCGAAAGCTATTACAACTGCAAAACCGGCCGCTGGGGCCTGGTTAGTATGACCAAGCGTTTCGGGGAGGCCAAGCTGCCGGAGATTGAGCTGGTGGACACACGCCGTGAGCAGCAGCGCAAGAACATGCACAGCCACTTCTCGGCCAAACTGCTAAATGACATTGAAGAGCGCCTGAAGCGGCACGAGCAGGTAATCCTGTTCCAGAACCGCCGCGGCTACGCCCCTTTCATCTCCTGCGACGAGTGCTCCTGGATACCCAAGTGCAAGTTCTGCGCCGTAAGCCTGTCGTACCACAAGTATAACAACGAATTGCGCTGCCACTACTGCGGCTACCACGAGCGCATGCCCCACGACTGCCCCGCCTGCGGTGCCACCACCCTCAGAAGTATGGGCTTTGGCACGGAGAAGGTGGAGGACGAGCTAAAACTCATGCTGCCGGATGCCGAGGTGCAGCGCATGGACCTGGATACCACCAAGAAGAAAAACAGCTATCAGCAGATCATCGCCGACTTTGAGAGCGGGCGCACCAATGTGCTGGTGGGTACACAGATGGTCACCAAGGGCCTCGATTTTGAGAACGTGAGCCTGGTGGGCATCCTGAATGCCGATACCATCATCAACTTCCCGGACTTTCGGGCACATGAGCGGGCGTACCAGCTGTTTGTGCAGGTAAGCGGCCGCGCCGGGCGTAAGGGCAAGCCGGGCTCGGTGATCATCCAGACCCGCGACCCGCTCCAGCCCATCTTCAACAAGGTGATCAGTAATGATTACCAGACGCTGTACGAGCACGAGATAGAGGAACGCCTGCGTTTCGGATACCCACCCTTCACGCGCATGATCCGCATCACCGTAAAGCATACCGACGACCGGACAACCGAGAACGCGGCCATTGTGCTGGCCAAGGACTTAACGGACAGGCTGGGCAAACAGCAGGTGCTGGGCCCGGAGGTGCCCTACATCTTCAAGATCCGTAACCTGTTCCTGCAGGAGATCCACATCAAGCTGCCCCGCGAAACGACGAACCTGAAGACCGCCAAAGGCCAGATCGCGCAGGCGATCTTTAACCTGAAGCTACTGCCCGACTTTAAGGGGATAAAAGTAGTGGCAGACGTGGACCCGGTATAACCCGAAGACTGGCTACTTACACTGGCAGCACAACTGCTTCTCTCGCCTGCGCTACAAGCATAAGTTATACTACCTGAGCCATACTTCTCAAAGTACACTTTCCGGTAGAGCAGGTAAGCTGTTGCTTTGGATGATAATGTTGCCGTTTCCGGAGGTGCTTTGGCTTTCGCCGAAAGTATAAAATGAGACGCGCCGTTATGCATCCGAAAAAAAATTATTTTTTTTCGAACCCGGCTACAACCTTCTGCAAGCCGCTCGCGTAAATATAGATACCTTTGGCTAAAAGTTGAGAACCTGAAAGTCTGATTGTTTAGAAGGAACAATACGGACTTTCAGGTTTTTTCTTTATGCCCCTCCTCCTATTCCGGCCTGTCTTTTCTGGAAAGTATGAATAAATAAATTGCACCGAAAATCAGGAAAACCACCAGCAGGAACACATCCAAAGAAGTATAATCTCCGCTGTAAATCTTGTAAGCATTCAATCCTGCGAAGACAAAGCAGGCAATGGCCATTATCAGGCGGAAGGTTCTACGGTTCTGCATAGGCTGGAAATATAATTGAAATACATGCTTCGTGATTTTGAATTTAAAAGCGCCGGAAAAACAGGTACAAATATTCTGTATCAAGGCGAATTCGTGCCCCTTTTGCTCTGCTGCTACGCCGTCATGTAGAGCATTATCCAAAAGGTAATCAGCACAGTGGCCACTAGGTTTAAGAATACTCCTGTACGCACCATTTGGCTGATCGGCACCTGCTTGCTGCCATACACGATGGCGTTAGGAGGCGTGGCCACGGGCAACATAAAAGCCATGCTGCAGGCTACCACCACCCCCAGCACCGGGTATAGAACCGGCAGGCTAAGCCCTTGCAGCACCCCAATGATGATCGGCACAAACGTGATGGCAATGGCCGTGTTAGAGCTGACCTCTGTCAGCATCAGCACCAGGAACACCAGTGCCAATACCAGTAACAGCTGCCGGTCAGGGTTTACGAACGTAGTGATGCTCTGCCCGATAACGTTAGCCAAACCAGAACTTACCACCAGTTGCCCCAGCGCCATCCCGCCACCGAACAGCAGAATGGTGTCCCAGTCGATCTTTACCAGGTCTTCTGCCGTTAGTGTTCCCCTTCCGTCGTTCTCCTGCCCCGGTGGGATCAGGAACAGGAGCAGCGCCGCCAGCACCGCCACGGTGCTCTCGGCAAAGTAGGTGCTCATAAACGTATACGCCTCCTCCATACCCAACAGGTTAAACACTCCCGGAGCCAGCCACAGCACTACAGCTACACAGAATACGCCCATTGTCACCAGTTCTCCCATTCGCAGCTTATCCTTCTGCCGCTGGTGCTCGGCCACATATGCCTGCACCGCCTCCCGGTTGTACCCACACTTGTTCAGGAAATAGCGCATGTAGAGCAGCATCACCGCATACATACTCAGTGACATGGGCAGGGCCAGGTACATCCACTGCAGGAAGTCGAGCCGGATACCCTGCTGCGCCAGATAGTTTACCCCGATCAGGTTTGGAGGAGAGCCAATGATGGTGCTCACGCCCCCAATGGAGGCGCTGTAGGCAATCCCCAGGAGAAAGTACTTTGCAGGCCCTTTGGTCTGTTCAGCAGCTAAAAGTTGGGTTACGCCCAGTATGAGCGGAAGCAGCATAGCCACCGTAACCGAGTTGCTTACCCACATGGAGAGCAGGAAGGATATACTGGAGAAGCCTAGAAAGAGGCGGAACAGGCTCTTCTGAAAGAACGGCCTTGAAAGTATGAACAGGGCAATGCGCTTGTCGAGGCCATGGCGCGTCATGGAGCGCGCCAGCAGGAAGCTTCCGATAAAGAGCAGGATGATAGGGTGCCCCAGGTTCTGAAAGGCAGTCTCTACCTCGGCTATACCGAACATCACAGCGAGCAGCACGCCCAAAAAAGCCGTCATGGACAGCGGGATAACCTCCGTCATCCAGAACACCAGGCAAAAAGACATGATCGTCGCCACCAGGCGCGCCTGGTACTCCAGAGCAGGGGTAAGCAACCAAACAAGCAGCGCCAGTAATGGCGCTACCAGCATGCCTATGTTTCTTCGGGTAAGGTGCATCGCTGAACTTGATAATCTTTGCGTGCAAAGAGTCCTGCACTCTTAAAGATAATCAAAACAGCAAGTATAACAAGGGTGCTATAGGAGGCTTACGCTTTCAGGTAGCGCTCGCGGATGATCTTTTGGTGGTGCACCTCGTGGCCAAGTATGATATACCCCAGCGCACGCACGCTTACCTCCAAGCCGCTGGCAACGCCTTTCTGCTGCAGCGCCTCCTCGTCAAAGCTTTTAAACAGCTCAATAGTGGCAGTGCGCAGAGAAGTATACTCGGCCACAATCGAGTTGATATCACGGGCATCTGCCTTAGAAGCCTTGGCGTACTGGTTCTCCTCAAAGCCCGGAAGCTCTGTTTTGTCTTGTCGAGCAAACCGGAGCGCCCGGTAAGAGAAAATGCGCTCGGCGTCCATCATGTGCACCAGCACCTCCTTGATGCTCCACTTACCCGGCTCGTAGCGGTACAGCAACTGCTCCTCCGTCAGCCCCTGCACCAGACCTGTAATAAACACATAGCTCGCCGTGAGGCCTTCGATCAGGTCGTCTGCCTGGGCCTGCTTGATGTAATTGGCCATGTAGCCGGTATATTCCGCTGGGGCTGGTGGTGTAATTATCAGTTGCGTTTGCATACGTTGGGCATTCGTTAAGTATAGATGCCATGCAAGTTACGCAATTATACTTTATGGTTGTAGCGCTCCCAAAGCTGTTCCGTTCATCCCTACCTGTAACTTTCTCTGCTGCGGATTTTAAAAACCGCGCCAGCCACACTTTAAACTTGCCCTTTCCTGGCGCAAGCGTCCCTGCTACGGTGTCGAGTCTGTGACTCGACTGGCTTGAAAAGCCATACTTGCTTTGGCTGTACTTTATACTTCTCTGGCGCAAGCGTCCGCTTGTGACTTGAACAGCCATTGCGCTGGAGCGAGTTTGTAGCTCGTCCTTTTATACTTTCATAGCTGCTGCATCCCTGCCACTGGACACAAGCTATTCTTGCTAGCTGCCGTTCATCCACGGCTTTACAACCTACTCGTCTCATTTCTGGCTTTGGCTCCCTCCAGCCCGGAAGGGCTCGTCCTGGGGGTAGGGCCCCTCGGTAAGGGTATCGCGCTGTCAACATTTCCTGCCCTCGTGCCTCGGGCTGCCTCGCTCTCGCTCGTCACCGGAAATCTAGAAGGCGCTCTTTTTCGAGGCCCCTACCCCCACCCAAGGACTGGGAAACAGTTCGATAGCCACCGCTAACGGAGCTGGAACTGAACTCCATCCCCTGTTCTTAGGGGAGGGCCGGGGTGGGGTAAACTCTCTTCCTGGAGAGGCAGCGTGGTTGGATCCGGTACTGCCGACAATCCTGTTCATCCTACAATCCTGCAAATCCTGATCCACATAAAAAATCCCCTGCTCCATTCCGAAACAGGGGGTTCCTCTAGACTTAAAATCTTAACTGCTGCTACTGCCCTACCACAAAAACAGCATTGCCGAAAAGCAGCTTACCGCTCTGCCAGAAGCCTCTGAACAGCGGATTATCCGTCAGGTACACGACCTGCCCACGGCCCATGTTCTGGGTGCCGAGTACAAGTGCGTCCTGTAGTTTCTCTCTGGCTCCCTGGCCAACATAACCGGCGGCATAGTTGTTCTTCTTCAGCACGCCCACGTTCCAGCCGTTTTCCAGGAACTGGAAGGTATCAGCCGAGCGGATAAGGGCGAAATAACTGTCGCCGTAGCCAAAGGCCAGCGGGTGCGTCTTGTCCAGGTCTACACGGTAAATGCTGCCCTGCACTTCTTCGGCCAGCGCCTCGCGCTCACGGCTGGCATAGGTACGCAGGTTTTCGTAAGGATCTTTGTCCTTGCCGTTGTCTTTGTCGCCTTCTTTTTCCTCTGCGCCTTTTTTCTTTAGCTCAAAGCCTTTCTTGCCAGCCAGAAAACCTACAGCACTTTCCATGGCAATCAGTTTGCCGCCGCCGCGCACCCATTCCTGCACCTTCTCCAGCGTTTTCTCATCCAGCACCTTGGCATATGAGCCAGTCGGCAGGATCAACACATCAAAATCATGCAGCGGTATTTGGCTAAAATAGGAAGTATTGAGCACCGTAACCGGGTAGTTTATCTGCTGCTCAAAGAAGTGCCACACCTCTCCAAATCCATAAGGCGACACGCCCTCACCAGAGAGCAGCGCCACCTTTGGCATTTTCAGGTAGCGGACGCTGCCGGAACCAAAATCTGCGCCGGTGCTCACAAAGCCCGTGTTGGTGGCGGCCAGCTGCACGCCATGCTGCTGGGCCTGCTCCCGCACGCTGGCATCGAATTTTTCGCCCAGACGCTCGTTGCCGGTGCGGGTCATGATCAGGGTGCCGGCCTCATACTTCTGCCCGTCCATTTCGAAGGGCAACTCAGCCATGCGTATTTTCACACCCTGCTGCATCAGCTGCGTGGCAAATTTCAGGTCCTGCACCCCGTTCCAGCGGGCCAGGTAAGCGTATGGTTTAGCAATGCTGACAGCGGCAGCGGCCGGAACGGCCGGAGCTGTGTTGCTCATGTCTACCCTTCCTTTTACACCGTATGCCTGCACCCCGTAAGCATAAGGCAAAGCCCAGGAAGTGATGTCGTATGTCAGGGAGTCTTCCAGTACAGACTTTGGCTCGAACAGTACCTTCACCAGCACCGACTTTGGTTGGTACATGCTGATCACCACATCCTGCGGTGTCAGTCTCACGCTCTCGGTTTTGCCATTACTATAGTTATAGCCTTTTACAGAGCCACTCTTGCCCGCGTAGCCGTACTGTATGCCCTGTTGCTCCAGGTATTGGGTCAGCATCTTCAGGTTGCCTGCCGTACTGGCGCTGCTCTTGATCACGAAGGATTTGTACTCGCCACCCGGGTTGCGCAGGCTATTGCTAAAATAGCTCCGGAACTCCTGCTTCAGTTCTGTGGCCTTTTCGGAGGCCGCTTTGATGGTCGCCTCACTGGCCGCCACGTGGTGCGCGATCCTGTCCGCCAGCGTTAGTGTATCACCGTCTGCCTTCTTGTAGGCCAGGCCGGCGCGGCCGGAGCCGCCCTGCTCATAGGTCATGCCGATGGCGCCGTTGTAGGTTGGCCAGGTATCGCCGTAGCTGGGGTAAAACAGGTCAAAGCTCTCGCGGGTAAAGTACAGCCAGTTGTTTTTGTCGAAGTACTGGCGGTTATACTCGCCAATGGTGTTCTGGAATTGGCGCTGCCACGGCGTTATACTTTCGTGAAACGGCTTGGCGGCCGGCGAGAAGTAGTAGGGCGACTCTGCACCCATCTCATGGAAATCGGCGTGCACCTGCGGCAGCCAATTGTTGTAAACCTTCAGGCGCTGCTGCGACTCCACCTGCGTTTGCCAGGCCCAGTCGCGGTTCAGGTCGAAGTAGTAATGGTTGGGCCTGCCCCCCGGCCACGGCTCCCAGTGCTCCCAGGCGTACGGTGAGGCATTGCCGCCACGGTTGGATGCCTGCTTATACCACTGCACATAGCGCTCGCGGCCGTCCGGGTTTACCATAGGATCAAGTATAACAACTGTGTTCTGCAGCCACTGCCGGCTCTGCTCGTTCTGCGGGTTCACCAGGTCGTAGAGTACCTGCAGCACCGCCTCCGAGCTTACCGACTCGTTGCCGTGCACGTTGTAGCTGAGCCACACAATAGCCGGTTGATCGCCCTGTACGTTCCCGCTCTGCAAGCTGGCCTGTCTCAGGTTATTTTCCCGTATTTGCTCCAGGCGCGGCAAGTTCTCGTCAGAGGCCACGTAGGCCAGCACCAGGGGGCGGTTCTCGTAGGTGCGCCCGTATTCCTCTACCATGATGCGGTTGGGAGCCTGGGCGGCCAGGTAATGCACATAGTCCAGGATGCGGTTTTGGGTGGTGAACTGCTGGCCCAACTCGTAGCCAAGGAACTGCGCCGGCGACTGCAGTTGCTGCTGCGCCAGGGCCGCCTGCACACTCAGCAACACCAGCCACAAAGCGGCAAAACGCTTTAGCGTGTTTATCATGATGGTTTAGTAGGTAAGGATGGAGTTTCTAATTCTACACAATCTGCGCAAAAACAGCGAGTATGGCAAATCTAGCATACTTCCGTTCAGGCTGCAGCGCACAGCAACCGGAATATAAAATTTTAGCAAATCAGAGAAAGGTGTTTAAACAAAAGCAAAATTTCATACCTTTGTACCCGAAATCCGTTTTGGGTTTCTTGTCGCCCGTCCTCCCCTACTGAAAACAACCTGTCGCTGCAGGCCTATTGTAGTAGCTGCACCAGCCAGTAAAAGATCTTAGCACCAGCCCACGCAGCAAGGTATACTTGCGAATAGCAGCTGGAGCAGAGGGCGAATCTAAAAGAGAAACTAAACTAACTAAACTACACTCAGACCCGGTGCTTTGCACCGGGTTTTGTTTTTGGGGCCATTTATACTTTAACAGCTTTACACGTATTTACCGAGTATGCGTTACGTGGTCCGGAAAATAACAACTGGTATATGCTGGCTATTGGCCATTTTGGCAGGCGCTGCCCTGCTTTTTGTGGCGGCCGCTTTGCTGTTTGGTAGCATCACCGTGAACAACGGCTACGCCCAGGTGCAGCCGCAGGAAGAGCACATCGAAATCTACGTTACCTCCAACGGCGTGCATACCGACATCATCGTGCCCGTTTCTACGAGGTATATTGACTGGCGCGAGAAGCTGCCGCTGCACCACTTTGGCCAGGTAGACAGCACCTACCGCTACATCGGCTTTGGCTGGGGCGACCGCAGGTTTTACATGGAAACGCCTGAATGGACCGACCTTACCCCCAAAGTTGCCATCACCGCCGCCCTTTGGCCCACCCGCACTGCCATGCATGTAGAGTACATCCGCGCCCGCCTGGTGCCCACCAAGCGGCAACGGCCACTTCTTGTCTCACCTGAACAGTACCAGCAGCTGATCACCTACATTGACGAGTCTTTTGTACAGCAGCACGGAAACTACCTGCACATTAGCGGCTCAGGATACTCGCAGAGGGACACTTTTTATGAGGCGCACGGTAAGTTCTACATCCTGAAGAACTGCAACAACTGGGTAAACCAAGGGCTGAAGCGTATGGGCGTGAAAACGGCTGTATGGGCGCCGCTTCCTTTTTCGATCATGCGGCACCTGCGTTGAAAAAGAAAAACCCCGGCATATGCCGAGGTTCCTACTTAAATCACTAAACACTATATTCTTATTTCATGGGAATCTCCATCAGCAGCAGTTCAGCATCGCCGGAGGATTTGATCTGCACGCTGTCTACCTCGCTTATGCCCAGTCCGTCACGCTTGCCTAGCTTTTCGCCGTCTACTTCTACTTCACCATTCAACACAAAAGCGTAGAGGCCGTTTCCTGGCTTGTGCAGCGCATACTCCTCCGAGAAACCATCCCTGAGCGTGCCAAGCGTAAACCAGGCGTCCTGGTTGATCCAGAGGGCTTCGCCGTCTTTTTCAGGAGAAACCACGGTCTGCAGCCTGTTCACCCGGTCTTCCGGCTTAAATGCCTTCTGCCCGTAGCGCGGCTGTATGTCCCGCTCTTTAGGGAACACCCAGATCTGCAAAAAGTTCACCCCGTCGGTAGTAGACCCATTAAACTCCGAATGGGAGATGCCGCTGCCCGCGGACATAATCTGCACCTCGTTTGTCTTGATCACCTCCTTCGTGCCGGTGCTGTCGCGGTGGGCCAGGGAGCCCTTCAGCGGGATAGAGATGATCTCCATATTATCGTGGTCGTGCGTGCCGAAGCCCATACCCGGTGCCACCACATCATCGTTTAACACGCGCAGCAGCCCGAAGCCCATGCGCTCGGGGTTGTAATAATGCGCAAAGCTGAAGGTATGATGCGAATCGAGCCAGCCGTGGTTGGCATGTCCGCGGGTATTCGCCTTATGTAATACTTTCTTACTCATAGTTTTATGCTTCTACTCTTGATTACCCTTATTTCCACTCCCCTTTGAAGGCGATTTCATGCAAGGGCTTGCGCTTGCGTGGTGCCAGCTCACGCGCCTTCAAGGTCTCTGGCAACGACTCAGGGTCACCTGCATAGCCTACGGCGCCCATGGCCACCGCTTCGTATCCGTCCGGTATGCCCAGTTCCTGCTTTGCCTTGGCGGCATCGAAACCTCCCATAAGGTGTACGTGCAAGCCAAGGCCGGTGGCCTGTAGCAACAGGTTGCCTGTAGCCAGGCCCAGATCATGCCAGGCATGCCTGTTCGAGTTTCCGTTGTAGTCGTAGCTGGTTTTGGCGATAGAGACAAAAAGCGCCGCTGCTTTCTTTGCCCAGCTGTTTCCTTCTACCAACAGGCTTCCCAACCGCTCAAAGGCCTCCTCCTCTTTCGCCGCATAAACAAACCGCCATGGTTGCTCGTTCATGGCTGATGGCGCCCATCGGGCGGCTTCAAACAACGCCTCCAGTTGCTCTTCGCTAACACGCTCGGCGCTAAAAGCACGTGGGCTCCAGCGACTCTCGATAAGCGTATGGGTGGCAATTTTATTCTCTGTGCTTGTTGACATATTTTGCCCTTTAAGTACTAAGCCCGGTAATGATCAAATTGTTTATACAAATTTAATGTACATACATATAATGTACAAACATTTCATTAATAAAATTTCACCAGTGGTTTGATCAGCTGTTAGCCAGGAGGTGGGTTTGGTTTAGCTTGAGCTAGTAAAGAAGGCATGCTTCGGAGCAGTAAAGCCTATACAGCAGCTCTGTATCTTATTTCGTATCTTTGCACCCTTAAGAAAAAGACACAGCATTATGAGCGAATATACCCCTTTAAGTTCAGTAGGCGAGTTTGGCCTCATCCGCAAGATCAAAGAGAAGATAGAGTTGCGCAACGCCTCCACCATCAAAGGCATCGGCGACGATGCGGCGGTGCTGGAGCCGAAGGAGAAGCAGGTGGTGGTGTCGTCGGACATGTTGCTGGAGAGCGTACACTTTGACCTGACCTTTTGCCCGCTGAAACACCTGGGCTACAAAGCGGTGGCGGTAAACGTGTCTGACATCGCCGCCATGAATGCCAAGCCAACGCAGATCACCGTGAACATCGCGTTGGGTGCGCGCTTTACCGTGGAGGCCGTGGAAGAGCTTTACGAGGGCATCCGCCTGGCCTGCGACAACTATAAAGTAGACCTGGTAGGCGGCGACACGACCTCCTCCACTGCTGGCCTTATCATCAGCGTGACAGCCATTGGCGAGGCGGCTCCAGACCAGATCGTGTACCGCAACGGTGCCCAGGTAAACGACTTAGTTTGCGTAACCGGCGACTTGGGTGCGGCATACATGGGCCTGCAGATTCTGGAACGTGAGAAGCAGGCGTTTATGGCTAACCCGGAGATGCAGCCGGAGCTGGAGAATAAGCAGTACATCGTGGGCCGCCAGCTAAGGCCGGAGGCACGCATGGATGTAATTTACGACCTGAAGGAGCGCGGCATCAAGCCAACGTCCATGATCGACATTTCGGACGGCCTGGCCTCTGAGCTGTTTCATATCTGCAGCCAGTCGAAAGTAGGTGCCACGGTATACAAAGACAACCTGCCGGCCGACCCGCAGATGCTGGAGACAGCCGTGGAGTTCAACATGGACCCGCTGACCTGCATCATGAACGGCGGCGAAGACTATGAACTGCTCTTCACCGTGCCCCTATCTGCCTACGATGAGTTGAAGAACCACCCCGACATCACCATCATTGGCAAGATTACCGAAGAAAGCGAAGGCGTAAACCTGGCTACCAAGGCAGGACAAGTATTCCCGCTGAAGGCCCAGGGCTGGAGCCATTTTTAAGCTCCTGACAAAGGACTTTTTGACAATAGATAAAGGAAATTATACTTTAAAAGCAGAAAAGGCAGCTCAAGTAGCTGCCTTTTCTGCTTATGGGAATAAGTCTTTCATCCTTTGTCAAAAAGTCCTTTGTCCCAAATCTTATTCCTCCGGGAAAGGGATGAACACGAAGTTCTGGAAGTCGCCGTCCACCACAAACAGGCAGCAGTACTCGTCCGGGTCTTTGTAGGCCGCCTTAAACTCTTCCACCTTATCTTCCACAACCAACTGCCGGTTCACAAAGTCTTCCAGGTAGGAGGCATTGATGTGCCAGTCCAGTGCCACTTCTTCTTTGGCCAGAAATACAGAGCCTACCGGCACCTGCGTGCGACTAAACACGAAAATCGGGTACTCAGAAATCTTACGCTTGCGCACCTGGTACGAAGCCTCTTTCAGCGTCTCGGCCACCACCACAAAATCCTTTGAAATAGTGCCCAGGTATTTACCATTCAGTTCCGGATCGTTTTCCATATTTCTTATCTGCGTATCACGTAGCACGTATCAAGTATCACGACATTAAAACCAGATAAAAGACTATTTGATAAAATACAAAGGAGCAGTATGAATAAGCCTAACATTTGTCCTTTGTCACAAAGTCATGATACGTGCTACGAGAAACGTTTATCTATTTAGCGGTTAACAATACAATACTCTCGACGTGGTGTGTCTGCGGGAACATATCCACCGGCTGCACACGCGTTACCTCATACTTCTCCGAGAGCCATTCCACGTCACGGGCCTGCGTGGCCGGGTTGCAGCTCACGTACACAATGCGGTTCGGGTGCACCTGCAGCAACTTCCGCACCACATCCTCGTGCATACCAGCGCGTGGCGGGTCGGTGATCACCACATCTGGCCTACCATGGCGCTCGATCAGCTCATCCGACAGGATGTCTTTCATGTCGCCAGCATAGAAGGTGGTGTTGGTGATGTTATTGATCTGCGAGTTGATCTTGGCGTCCTCGATCGCGCTCGGCACATACTCGATACCGATCACCTCCCGCGCCTGCTTCGCCACAAAGTTAGCAATGGTACCGGCCCCGGTATACAGGTCATACACCAACTCGTTTCCGGTCAGGTTGGCCAGCTCGCGCGTCTTCTTGTACAGCTCGTACGCCTGGTCGGCATTGGTCTGGTAAAACGACTTCGGCCCTACCCGGAACTTAATGCCTTCCATATCCTCGTGGATGTACGGCAGCCCTTTGTAGCATACTACCTCCAGGTCGTGGAAGGTCTCGTTGCCTTTGGAGTTTACCACATACTGCAGCGAGGTGATTTCCGGGAAAGTTGTGCCCAGGTGCTCCATCAGCGCCTGCATTTCCTCCGGCCGGTCCTCATACACCTGCACGATCACCATGACCTCACCCGTGTTGGCGGTGCGGATGATCAGGTTTCGCATGTAACCCTCCTGCTTAACGATGTCGAAGAACGGCAGGTCGTGCTGTTTGGCATAGGCTCTTACCTCCAGCCGAATCGCGTTGGAAGGGTCCGGCTGCAGGTAGCAGTGCTTGATGTCCAGGATCTTGTCGAAGCGGCCCGGGATGTGGAAGCCCAGTGCATCGCGGTCGTACTCCTGCCCCGACTGTATCTGCTCTTTGGTAAGCCAGCTGGTGTTGGAGAACGTGTACTCCAGCTTGTTGCGGTAGTAGCGCGTTTTCCCTGAGCCAAGTATAGGGTCGAACTCCGGCAGCGGCACTTTACCGATGCGCTCCAGGTTGTCCTTCACCTGCTTCTGCTTAAAGTGTAGCTGCGTATCGTAGCCGATGTGCTGCCACTTACAGCCACCGCAGGTACCGAAGTGCTCGCAAAACGGCTGCACCCGCAGCTCCGACAGCTCATGAAAAGCAATGGCTTCGGCCTCCAAAAAACTCTTCTTTTTGCGGGTTATGCGCAGGTCCACCACGTCGCCGGGTGCTACGCCGCCCACAAAAATGACCATGTTGTTGTGGCGCGCCAGGCATTTGCCCTCCGCTACCATGTCCTCGATTCTTATTCCTTCGAGTATCTCGAATTTCTTCTTGCTCTTATTTCTCACAGTGGCGCAAAATTACGAAAATATGAGGAGATACGGGTGGTTCGGTCGTCGTTATTCGTTACCCGTTGCTTGTTGTTAGTTATTGGTTGTTCGTCACTCGTGACAAGTTATTTATGATTAGATTCCTAAACTCCCCAACTTTTGAACATTCTAACTCCTTAACTCTCCAACTCCCAAACTCTCTAACTTCCAGCAATCAACAATTAAATTTATCTTTGCAGCTGATTTTAGTCGAAGAAAGTATAAAAATGAAAGATAAAGTAGTGCTGATTACCGGCGGCACGTCGGGGATTGGCAAGGCGCTCGCCTTTGCCTTTGGGCGTGAGGGAGCCAAAGTAGCCGTATCAGGCCGCAACCAGCAAAACCTCGACCAGACAAGCCAGGAGCTAAGCGCAGCGGGCATCGATAATCTGGCCGTGAACGCCGACGTGAGTGTGGAAGAGCAGTGCCAGCGCATGGTGCAGGAAACAGTTGCCAAGTATGGCCGCCTGGACGTGCTCATCAACAATGCCGGCATTTCGATGCGCGCCCTGTTCGAGGACGTGGACCTGGACGTGATCCGCAAGGTAATGGACATTAACTTCTGGGGCACCGTGTACAGCACGAAGTATGCGCTACCGTACATCAAGCAGGCAAAAGGCTCTGTTGTGGGTATCTCCTCTATCGCCGGTTACAGAGGTTTACCTGCCCGCACGGGGTACTCAGCCTCTAAGTTTGCGATGCACGGCTTCCTGGAAACGCTACGCACGGAGCTGCTGCACTCCGGTGTACACGTGCTGCTTGCCTGCCCCGGCTTTACGGCCTCCAACATTCGCAACACCGCATTAGCCGCCAACGGGCAGCAGCAAGGCGAAACACCACGCGAGGAAGAAAAGATGATGAGTGCCGAGGAAGTGGCCGAACGCATCCTGAAAGCCACTATCCAGCGCCAACGCGACCTGGTGATGACCACGCAAGGCAAGCTGGCCGTTTGGGTAAACAAGCTCTTCCCGAGCCTGGCTGATAAGCTGGTGTATAATGTAATGGCCAAGGAAAAAGACTCGCCGCTGAAGAAGTAGTTGTTCGTTGTGGGTTATGCGTTATTCGGAAAAGGGAATCCCCTCAGGTTTGCTGGTTTAAAGTATAATTGCAGAGACGCCTGGCCCCTCCTGCTTGGAGGTGTAAACAGATTGGGGATGTATACTTCATAAAGAGCCAACAACGATCAACGCATAACTAACAACCTGTTCAAGGCACCTCTACCACAAAAGCTCCCGCGTCGGCTACATCATGGTATGAGATTCCGAGCGTATCCAACTGCTGGCGCAGGCGCTGGCGGTACCAAAGCGCGTTGGAGCCGTCAAGTATAAGTTTCTCAAAAGTATACGCC
Organism: Pontibacter litorisediminis; assembly: GCF_029360645.1. Classification (GTDB taxonomy): domain Bacteria; phylum Bacteroidota; class Bacteroidia; order Cytophagales; family Hymenobacteraceae; genus Pontibacter; species Pontibacter litorisediminis. The sequence continues at coordinate 707,956 of NZ_JARDUA010000002.1, forward strand.
TGCAGCTGCTCCGGCTTCAGGCGCACGTTTTGGCGCAGGAGCAGGTAATCTACGGCAAAATCTGCCTTTGGCTGCAGCTTGGGTGGCCTGGAAAGTATGAGCCAGCGCTGCCCCTGCCACACCAGCAGCTGGTTGCTATCCGGCAGCATGAGAGTGGGCGCCGCGGCAGAGGCAAACAACACCTGCTGCGGCTCCTCCACACCTAACTGCCACAGGTGCGGCTGCACATTAAAGCTGTAATTCTGCGGATTTTGCAGCAACGCCGAATCGGCCATAAGCAGCGCCTGCTGCCCCTGCACCAACCCGATGCCCGTACCGCCGCGCACGCTGTACACCACCAGCTGCCGCTGCTGCCTTTGCTGCGCTTCCTCCCATAGCTCCTGCCCCGAAAGTATAGCCGCTACGCCTACCGCAATACCCAGGTAGCGCAATTTCCGTAGGGCCAGGAAAAGTATAAAGACGATTAGCAGGAAGTATAAAAGCCAGGTTTGCACCACACTAATATCGATGCCGGTGAGAATGGACTGCGGCCACCGCTGCAGCCAGAGGTTAAACTCGTTCATGAAACAGATGAGCCAGAAGTGCACCTGGAACAGCAAACCGCTCAGCCCCGGCACCCAGCTAAAAGCCAGCGCTGCCACCCCGGACCACAGCACCAGCGTTGCCGCCGGCACCACCAGGATGTTGGCCAGCCAGAAGTATACCGGGAATTGGTGGAAGTAGTAGAGCCCCAGCGGGAAAGTAGCCAGCTGCGCTGCCAGCGCCACCGTAAAGAGCGCCCATACTTTATCCAGCAGCCAGTTATCCACCTCCAGGAGCTTGTAAAACCTTGGCTGGAGGTACACAATACCCAGCACCGCCAGGAACGACAACTGAAAGCCCACCTCCAGCAAGTTGAAGGGGTTGAAGTACAGCAGCACCAAAGCTGCAAAGGCAATGGTATTATATACCACCGTTCGCCGCCGCAGCGCCATGCCTACTGTGACCAAACTAAACATCAACACCGCCCGCAGCACCGATGGCGACAGCCCCGTGACAAGGGCATACAGCCAAAGCATCAGGAGTAAAAGTATAGCCCCCAACCAGCCCTGCCTGTGCGTGGTTGTTAAACGGGCCAGCAAGAACATCAACACCCCATAAATAAGCCCCACGTGCAGCCCTGACACCGCCAGCACGTGCATGGTGCCCGTGTCGGCATAGGCCTGCCGGATGCTGTTGTCCAGCTCATCCTTCACACCAAGTATAAGCGCCGAGGCAATGGCATACTCCCGCCTCTCCCCCACCCGCTCGCGCAGCACCTCGTCCAGCTGGCGGCGCAGCATAATGCTATAGTATAAAATGGAGTTCGGCGGATTGGAAGCGATTTTCTGGTACTGCTGCGGCTGCAGGTAGTGGCGGTGGTGGATGTGCTTGTTGGCCAGGTAGACCTTATAATCGAACTGATTGGGGTTTAAAGGCGGCCCCACCTCCTGCGGCGCACCTTTGATGAGCAGCATATCGCCGTAGCTTGCCTCGTACGCCCGCTCCGAGTCGTGGGGCACCGAGAGCTGCACTTTGCCGGTGGCGGGCTGCCAGTTGCCGTTTACCTTCACCTGCTCCACCTCCAGCACCGTGCTCTGGTAACCGGGCTTCTGCAGCACATAATCATTTACCACGCCTTTGTAGTGTGAGGGCGCCACTGCCAAATGGGCTATATGGTGCGGCTGGTTTAGATCGATGCGCTGGTGGGTGGTGGTATAGCCGAGCGCCACAAATGTGAGCAGGCCAAGGATACCGGCGGCATCGGTGGCAAACGTGCTTTTATATTTTCTGGCAAGTAGAGCCACTGCCACAAAAGCGGCAAAGAAAAAGGCAAGCAACCAGAGACCTTGCCCCAACTGCCTGCCTACCCCAAAGTATAATCCTATGCCCGCTATAAAGCTGAGCGTGATGCGCACAAACGGATATGGCGCCCAGCGCAGCATCAGCCTTTGTACACCATTTTATAGTGCTGTATGTCGCACTCGGTGAACATATCGCCTTCCTCCACAAAGCCATGGCGCTTGTAGAAGTTTACCGCCGGCAGCTGCGCATGCAGGTAGATTTTCTGCCCAGGCTGCGCCGCCTGCACCTCCTGTAGCACCAGTTGCAGCACCTCAGCGCCTATACTTTTATTCCGGAACTCCGCCAGCACGGCAAAGCGCTCCAGCTTTACGCCAGCCTCGGTTTTGCGCCAGCGAGCTGCGCCGCAAGGCACACCGTCACAGGTGGCCAGGTAATGTTTGGCAGTGGCTTCGTGGGCATCATACTCGGCCTCGCGGGGCACCTGCTGCTCCTGCACAAAAACTTTTTCGCGTATGGCAAAGGCCGCTTGCTGGTCCTGCTCGGTGGCGGCTTGTCTTACCTCAATCATGGTGTAAACGAAGTATAAAAAAGTAGAGACGCAACAGGTTGCGCCTCTACAGGTTTTTTAGAAAATATTAATCAATTCTTGGCTACAGAAAGTTCAACCTGCAGCTGTTATTCCGCCAGTGGCTTTCTGCTGCGGCCGTTCACTTTTACCGGTGCTCCTTCTTCGGCAGCCTTGGCCTCCTCGCGGGCGGCGCGGCGCTTCTCCTCCAGTTCGCTGTAGGCGTTCACGATGTCGCGCACCAGTCTATGGCGCACCACGTCCTCGGCACTCATCTCCACAAAGCCGATGCCCTTCACGCCGCGCAGGATGTTTAGCGCTTCCATTAAACCGGAGCGCTGGTTGCGCGGCAGGTCGATCTGCGACCAGTCGCCGTTTACCATCAGTTTGGCGCTCGGGCCCATACGGGTCAGGAACATCTTCATTTGGGCCGGGGTGGTGTTCTGCGCCTCATCCAGCAGCACAAAAGCATTGTTCAGCGTACGGCCACGCATGTAGGCCAGCGGCGCTATCTCAATAATCTTGTTCTCCTGGTAATACTTCAGCTTCTCCACCGGTATCATGTCCTCCAGGGCGTCGTAGATCGGGCGCAGGTAAGGGTCTACCTTGTCCTTCATGTCGCCGGGCAAAAAGCCCAGGCTCTCGCCTGCCTCTACCACCGGTCGGGAGATGATGATCTTCTTGACCTCCTTGTTCTTGAGCGCACGCACCGCCAGGGCTACCGAGATGTAGGTTTTACCCGTACCGGCCGGCCCCAGTGCGAACACCAGGTCGTTCTTCTCCACCGCATCCACCAGCTTTTGCTGGTTTGGCGTTTTGGCCTTAATCACCCCGCCCTTGCTGCCGTACACGATCACGTCCGGAGAGGTAATAATCACCTCCTCCTCGGTCAGTGCGTCTGTTCCAAGGTATCTATTTACGCTGTTATGCGTAATCTTCCCAAACTTATGATAATGGTCTATCAGCGAAGACAGGATTTCGTGGATTTTTGTGATCTCAGGGGTCTGCCCCTGAATCTTGATCTCGTTACCTCTCGATATGATCTTGCTGCTCGGGAATGCCGCCGCAAGCTGTTTGATGTTCTGGTTCTCTGTTCCCAGGAAATCGATGAGAGATATATTCTCTAAGGTTATTACTTTCTCTACCAAATGTTTACCCTCGTATATAGCAGGTTAGGAATATTTTCTTTAATTTAAATAAATTCAGTAATATTAATACAAATCTACTCAAATTATAGTTCGTAATATGGCTGTAATTACGTTTCTGTCTGATTTTGGATACCGGGACCACTATGTGGCCGCCGTGAAGGCCAAAATCCTCTCTCTGGATCCACAGGTGCCTGTCGTGGACATCACGCATGCCATTGAGCCTTACAACATCGCACACGCCGAGTACGTTTTCGGGGCCGTTTTCCGCGACTTCCCGGAAGGTACCGTGCACCTACTTGCCGTAGACACCCACGGTTGTAAGAAGGGCAAATATCATGCTACAAAGTATAAAGGGCACTACTTTCTGCTGGCCGACAACGGGCTGCTCTCCCTCCTGACAGATGGTCAGCCGGAGCTGGTGGTAGAGCTGAAGACAGACGCCCCCTTTATGCCATCCCCTGCCCGCGACCTGCTGGCACCGGCCGCTGTGTTCCTGGCCCAGGGTGGCGACATAGACGTGCTCGGCGACCGCACCACCGACATCAGGCAGCTGTTTAACCGCCAACTGCGCCTCGGCGACCACGCCATCACCGGCCACGTCATCCATGTAGACCGCTACGGCAACCTCATCACCGACATCACCCGCGACAGTGTGGAGACCATTGCCCACGGCCGCACCTTCACCATCCATTTCGGCCGCGAGACTATCGGGCGCATTTACCCCAACTACAACCAGGTGGACGACGGCGACTGCTGCTGCACCTACAACAGCGAAGGGCTGCTCTGCATCGGCATCAACAAAGGCCACGCCGCCGAGCTATTGGGCCTGGGCTTCGACTCGCAGGTGGACGTGCGCTTTTATCCGGGGAACTGAATTCGTTGCTCGTTATTAGTTGTTGGTTGTTCGTGTTATATTTGGCAAGCTACATGGTGAGGCTTGTGCATCTTGCTATCGAATAACGAATAACCAACAACGAATAACTATGCTGATTCGCATTGTCCGGATGACGTTTAAGCCGGAGAAAACAGAGGAATTCCTGGAGATTTTTCGCAACTCGAAAGAGAAGATACGCGCCTTTGAGGGTTGCCAGCACGTAGAACTGCTGCAGGACCTGCACCAACCCAACGTATACAGCACCTACAGCCTTTGGGACTCTGAGGAGCACCTGAACAACTACCGCGGCTCCGAGCTGTTCGGGCAAGTATGGCCCGCCACCAAAACGCTTTTTGCCGCTAAGCCGGAGACCTGGTCGTATAGATCAGTTAACAATTAACATGTAACAGTTTTCATTCATCAGGTTGGAAAGCTATACTTCTCCTGCCAAACAATCCTGGTCCTTTTGCTGTACCTTTGCTAAGTATAGCCTGCTTTAAAAGGCCGATCTGATAAATGTTAATTGATAGTTGCTACATGAAAAACTACTTCGAGTTTTACGATATACCTGAAAGCTTCCTGCTGGACGAGAAGGCCCTGAAGAACACGTACTACAAGCTGAGCCGCGAGTACCACCCCGACTTCTACGCCAACGAGCCGCAGGAAAAGCAGCAGGAGATTCTGCAGCTGAGCACCCAGAACACGAACGCCTACCGCACCCTCTCTGACCCGGACCTGCGCATGCAATACATCCTGAAAGAGCACGGGCTGCTGGAAGAAGGCGGTAAGAACGAGCTGCCCGGCGACTTCCTGATGGAGATGATGGAGATAAACGAGGAGCTGATGGAGCTGGAGTTCGACTTTGATGCCGACAAACTGCACGAGATTGGCGAGAAAACCAGCGGCCTGGTAGCCCAGCTGGACAACGACGTGCTGCCGGTGCTGCAGCGCTACCCCGAGCTGCACGGCATTACTAAAGACGAGGCCCTGCAGGAGGTAAAAACTTATTACCTGAAGAAAAAATATCTGTTGCGTATTCAGGAAACATTATCTAAGTTTGCATCCCGTTCCTGATAGAGGAACAGAGGCCTTGGTGGCGGAATTGGTAGACGCGTTGGTCTCAAACACCAATGAGGTAACACTCGTGCCGGTTCGACTCCGGCCCAAGGTACAAAAGCCCTGCAGATGAAAGTCTGCAGGGCTTTTTTGTTTTTTGGCTATTTTCATTGTTGGTGAGAACACCAACAACGGCTGTAAAGACAACAGTTACTATTACAAGTACTGAATGTATTTCCACAGCGTATGGAAATTAATCAGCAGAGCTATCTCCTCGACCAACTAGAGAGGGCGCTATGGGTGCTTTGTTTATAAAAAGGAACTCTGTTTCCTTTCTATATATTAATAAATTACTATAGTATATTCGATATTCAAGTTTGGCTTATTCATTCAGTTTAGGTTAATTGAAAGGGAAAAACTCTATATGTACTGTAACTATAATAATACTCAACATATGGCATTAAAGCATATTGAATTCGAAATAGACCAAGAATCTCCTTTCTAAAACTGCAAGTTACACAGAGAAAAGTACGCTGATGTTTTAACCAACATTGTTGAGAATTATCCAGAAGGATTTGTTCTCGCTATCAACAACAAATGGGGAACTGGCAAAACGACGTTTGTAAGAATGTGGGAGCAGTATTTGATAAATAGAGGGTTTAAAACTATCTACTTTAATGCTTGGGAAAATGACTTTGAGGACAATCCATTGACTGCTTTGATTGGCGAACTAAAAGTCATAAATATAAGTGAAGAGGAAAAATTCAATAGGGTTGTAAAGAACGCGGCACTGATAACAAAAAATGTAGCACCAGCATTATTCAAAGCATTCATAAACAGATATGTTGATTCTGAAATCCTTATTGATGCCTTATCTGATACATCGAAAAGTTTTGTGGAGATTTTTGAGGAGGATGTTAAAGAGTATGCTTCTCGTAAGAAATCAATAGCTGATTTCAAAAAAAGTCTATCGGAATTTGTTGCTAATGAGTCAAATGGAAAGCCTTTAGTTTTTGTAATAGACGAATTAGATAGATGCCGACCAAATTATGCAGTTTTACTATTAGAGCAAATAAAACATTTCTTTTCTGTTCCAAACATAGTTTTTGTACTATCAATTCATAAAGTTCAGTTAGGCCATGCAATTCGAGGAGTATATGGTTCTGACAAGATTGATGCTAATGAGTATTTAAGGAGGTTTATAGACATTGAGTATTCTATTCCAGAAGCTGAAAGAGGAAAGTTCTTTGAACATCTATACGAATATTTTGAATACGATACTTTTTTAGCAGCTTCAGAAAGGAGGAGATATAGAGAATTCGATTATGATAGAGAAAACTTTATAAAGACTGGCAAGGTTTTAATCGGAGACCTAACGTTACGACAACAGGAGAAAATCTTATCTCATACAAGAATAGCGTTACGAACATTAAAAGCTAACAATTATCTAGTACCAACAGTATTCATTTTCCTCGTCTATATCAAAACAATTCATGAGGACTTTTATTCAGAATTATCAAGCAAGAGGCTGTCTTTAAAGGATATTCAAAAACGATTCTATGAAATTATAGAACCAGTTATTAATGAAGATAATAAGCGACTTTTCGTACAAATTGAAGCTTTTGTGTTGAAGTTTTATGAAAATTATAAGTCTGAATACAGAAGTCATTCGGAAATTTTAGAATGGAATTCAGAGGGAAGTAAGTATGTATTGAAAATCAATTCCAGTATAGACAATGATTTATTACTTCAGCAATTAATTGGCGATAGGATGGCTCACGACTATGCTGATATGAAACTTTCTTACTTCCTCAATAAACTTAACCTGACTGAAAACATTAAAATAAATTAGGTGCCCCCTGGCGCAAGCGTCCGCTTGTGCCTTGCGACAGCAAAGCAACCCACTTGCCCCCGCATCTCAGCCAGCAAATTACTAAACCTGTAGCCAAAGCAGTGGCAGCACAAGCGGACGCTTGCGCTATGATGTTATATAAGCTTTTTTTGCCGTTGTTGGTGTTTTCACCAACAACCAGCTAAGGCTTCCGAACATCAAGTAAGCTTCTTGAAATGCTACTCTTAAATACTTGAAAGAGCGGCCCCACATCAACAAAGTTGTTGGTGAAAACACCAACAACGGCGGCTAAGTAATCAGGATGAAGCCGTTTGCTGCCAAGTATGAAGAAACCTACCCCCTGCTCTTTCGGATTTGCAATCCGAAAGTATGATGTGCGCGGATTTGTAATCCTCCTCAGCAAAGGCAGCAACTAATAGCAGGTAAGCGGATTGCAAATCCGCAAAGTATAAGTTTCGGATAACATATCCGAAACAGCGACGGCAGCGGTAAGCAAGACATATGCAGTGGAAGTATAAATTCTGGGTCGGGGCAAGTTATACTTTGTGAGCTTTCAACTGTTACAGCCTTAAAACGCCGTTTTCCGCCGTTGTTGGTGTTATCACCAACAACCAAATCCAGCACAAGCGTCCGCTCGCTTTATAGCCTTAAAATGCCGTTAGCCGCTATATCACATCGCGCAAGCGAGTAACATAGCGGCTAACACACGTCTCAACCGGCTTCGGTATTACACTACCTCCACCAGCCTTAAATCTGGTCTACAAAATCTTTAAACACTTTTTTATGCAGCTCCAGGTCCAGATCAGGCGACAGGGATACCCGGGCAATGTAGTCTTTGTCGGCTTCCTTGGTCGTGCCTTGCGTGGAAGTGGCAGGTATGGTCCAGTAACAGCCCTTTAGCTGGCCATAGCTCACGCAGTACTTACTTTCATGCGGGATTTCCTGGATCATCATGTTGATCAGTTTATTATTCAACTCCCGCTTGTAGGCTTCCCTTTCTTCAGGCGTATTCCCCTTCGTAGGAAGATCCAGTGAAAACACGGACGGCGTAAAGCCTTCCTGTGCCAGTTCTTCTGAAACAAAGTTGATCTTCGCCTCCGGCAAGGTATCCTTTATAAAGTTTACAAACTCCCGCGTGTTCTTATAAGCATCTGCAATCCTCTGGTTCATGGAGGGCAGCTGCTCTGCCAGTTTCTCCACCTGAAGGTCCGTCGCCTCGTTGTCGCAAAGCATCAGGTGCTTTTCTATTTTTTCCAGCAAGGCTTCCGCTTTTGCATTGGCTACACAGTAGCCGGCTGTCGCTTTTCCGCCACTCGGGAATTTCGATCCGCTCACATACGAAATGGTCCTGATCGTGGAAAGAATCCCGTCTTTGCTGACAAACGGCACATTCGGGCAGAAGGTCTGGTCCAGAATGAAAACCGGATCAACTGCCATTTCGCCGGCTGCCGTCTTACGCGCTTTGCTTAGCACCTCCCGCAGCTTTGCCAGATCCGGCACTTCTACTCTGGGGTTAGTCGGTATCTCAGCGATAATGTAAGGCACAGCGTCCTGGCGGGCAATTTCCTCCAGCACCGTATCTATACTTCGGACCATATCATGCTCCCCATCCACCAGCAGATCCACTATTTCCACATTATCCAGAGCAGCAGCTATCCGCCTGGACTGGTCGTTTGTGCCACCATAGCAGTTTGGCGGAACCACAAACTTGATGTCTTTTCCCGGGTGCTTTTCCAGCGCCTCGTGCACCAGGCCCATCATGATCGCGTATTGCATAGACAGCCCGGAGGAACCCAGCAGCGCTTTTGTACTTGTGCCGGTAATCCCCTTGATCAAATCCTGTACCTGCGCTTTGTTAGCCGCGGCATTCTGCGTCTCTTTTTCGGAAGAAGACTTTCCTACCAGTTGCTGCAAGGCAGCAAAGCAATTGGCCGGCGTCATGGCAATGCTCTCTCTCCTTCTCACATGCTGTATCTCTGAAACGTAGCCGTTATTTTGCTCACCATTCACCAATATGATACTTCCGAGGTGCGCATGCACACTTACATAGAAGTCGATAGGAGGTGTGAGGGTAGCATGTCCCACTTCATCGTCTTGTGAATAGAAAACAGTGCTACCGTCAAACGCAGCGATCTCTTCTGCTTTTTCAACTTGCTCTAACTCAAGCTTATAGCCATACACACGCTTTAGCACTTCCGCGTCAAAATAATCCGGTAAGGCACCGGTATACACGATGCGGGTGTTCTTCTGCGCCAGTAGGTTTTTCCTTAGAACGGCCAGAACAGGCATCGTCCGGGAGGAGAAGCTGATGACATGCTCCGGCTTTAGCCCGTGCAGGCTGGCAATTGCCCACTCCAGCACCGAAGACAACGGGTGACCCAAGCGAATATAATCGAAAGCAGTGGGTAACGCGCTGAGTGCCGCTGTCTCCGCATTACGGGCTTTAAACAGGCTTTCAAACTGCTCCAGGAACTCGGTTTTAGCCAGTTGTTCGTTGTAAATATCCAGTCGATGCGTGGTTAGCCTCAACCAGTCAGCTGGCATGTTTTCTAACACTTCTTCAATGTAACTCAGCACTTTATTGTCTTCCATAATCTTTGAATTGCGATAAGCCCATGTTATTGATGGCTCAAATTTACTTTAAAAATGCCACAACAATTTGTTATGGCATGGTACTTTGGCGCTTTACTGCCGTTCTAAACTTCTTCCCTCTAAACCCCGCATCAGGTGTTATGTTCACGCAGTCGGCACATAGGCGGCAATGTTATCAAGAAAAGTAGTGACAGGTTAAATCTTTTAACTTAACCGCTGATGGAGACGCCAAACCTTTCAGACAGCAGCCTATCGAGTTGCTCGAGGTCCGATTTCAAGTCCATGTGGCCCTGCGTCAATAATGCAGGCTCACTTTTCTGAAACAGGTTTTTCAATTCGACCATTTTAAAGTAAAAGGATTGGGACCGAAGCTCGAGCTGCAGTAGCGCCAACTTTTGTTCGATAGCGATCCTTTTTTGCTTAAGCACATCCACTATTTCAACAGCCGTATCAAAATCCAGTTCCTTTTGCTCCACGGATTTCAAGAGCCCGCACTTGAAACTGGCACAGTGTTTCGGTCTTTTAGCGTAGATCGTGCAGCCATTACAAAAGTGGCGACAGGGGTGGATAAAGAACCCTTCCCCATTTGCATTCTCCACATCCACTAACTCTCTCAATGCAGGTAACTCTTCCCGGTCGAGCTGTACAAAGCCAATCATGGTACCGTCACAGCAGCAGCCACAAGCCAAACAAATATTTGTTGAATCACCCATTCTTGATGTATATATAAGTATTTACGCCGTTGTCGGTGTTTTCACCAACAACCAGCTACAAAACTGCCGAAACATTCCGTAAGCACCGTACAAACTACTCGTAAATTCTCAGAAGAGCAGCCCTACAACAACGCCGGCAACTAGTATAAGCTTTTAGAGCCGCGGCACAAACGCCAGCAACTGGTTACGCTGCAATAGGGAAAAAGCAGTTTATTATACTTTAAAAGAACAGACATGCTACAGAACCCGCTTGAGGTAGACCCCACCATCGATGCTATCTTTAAAATCTGCAGCGGTATCTTCTGGTCGCTGACGTACCTGCTTATACTTCGTAGGGGCTTTGTCGACAAAAGCTATGGCATGCCGGTCGTGGCCCTCTGCGCGAACCTCTCCTGGGAGTTTATCTTCTCATTTATCCACCCGCACAGCAAACCACAGCTCTACATCGATTATGCCTGGCTCTTACTGGATATTGGGATTCTGGTGCAGTACCTGAAGTATGGCAGAAAGGATTTTCCGGAGCATTTGCCCCGAGTACTCTTCTACCCCACCTTTCTGCTCACCCTGCTCTTGTCCTTCCTTTTCATTTTGCTCCTGTCGCGCGAGTTTAACGACCTGAACGGCGTGTATGCCGCCTTTAGCCAAAATCTGCTGATGTCCATACTTTTCATTCAGCTGCTACTGAAGCGGAACAGCCCCCGAGGGCAGTCGCTCTACATTGCCCTGAGCAAGATGATCGGCACTGTGTTTCCTTCCGTGCTGCTCTACCTGTACTTCCCCGATTCATACTTCCTGATTCTGCTCTATGTCAGCATCTTTATTTTCGACATGACCTACCTGCTGCTGCTCTACTTTAAAATCAAAGCGGCAGGCCTCAGCCCCTGGGCCAGGGTATAAAGTATAAATCAGCAGTTTGCGTTAGCCTCCGCTCTTTCGCATATGCAATCCGCCGCAGCAAAGGCAGACGCTACTAGCAGCCAAGCGGATTATAAATCCGCAGTTACTTGGGTTCCGGATTACAAATCCGGAACAGCGGCAAGTAAAGGTAATCCGCCACAGCAAAGGGCGTAGCTTCAAGCACGTAAGCGGGCTGCAGGACCCAAAGTATAAAGTTCCAGATTACAAATCCGAAGCAGCGGCGGGCTGGGCGCTTGGGGTGGAAGTATAAATTCAGGGCCCAGCGCAAGTTGTACTTTCTAAGCTTTTCTGTAATTTACTGGATAGATGAGTTCCTCCAAGAGGAGAGTAGGCAGGTGTTGCTCAGTTGCCTTACCTATTGCACGTTTACCCACCATGTATGAGGCACCTTTTACACGTTCTGGCGCTATGCCTGTTGTTTACCTTTTGCTATTCCTCGGCAGTACTGGCCCAACAAGCTACCCCACCTGTTCCCGCAAAAGCGCCCTGGTCGGTTGGGGCGAATGCGTACTATGGCGCTTTGTTTCGTTACAGAAGCGGGTTATCTACCCTTAACTTCACGCATCCTTTTGCAGTTGAAGTATACGCCAACAAACATACTATTGGCCAGCGGAATTGGGAGAGGCTCTATAATCACCCGCAGGTAGGTTTTGCTTTATCGTATTACAACTACGGCAGTCCGGATGAACTGGGCGAGGCAGTTTCGCTGACGACTTACCTGGATAATACGCTTTTGCAATTCAAGAAAAGTAGCCTGCGCCTTCACCTTGGCACCGGCCTGGTATACTCTACCCGCCAGTACACCCCCGAAACAAACGAGCGGAACGTAGCGATCGGGAGCAAGTTTGCCTTTGCGCTTCGCGGCACCGTGCACTATGAGTTCCCGGTGAAGGAGCAAGTGTACCTGAACCTGAACCTGGCCTTCCGGCATTTCTCCAACGGCGCCCTGAACAAGCCGAACAATGGCATGAACTTTCCATTGATAGGCGTAGGGCTGCGCTACCAGCCAAGGGAGGTCAGGCTGCTGGATGTGCAGGAGGATACTACGGCCGCCCCTGTAGACAAGCGTCTCCGATTTAATCTGAGGTTGGCAGGCGGCGTGAAGGAGGTATTGCGGGTTGATGAGAAACACCCGATGTACAGCCTCTCGGTATATGCCAGCAAAAGACTCTCGCAGAAAAGCAGCCTGTTGCTTGGTGCCGATGGGTTTCATAACACGGCGGTCCGGGAGGAGTTTATCAACAAGTTTAAGCCTGTGCCTGATGAAGTGCTGGATCCGTGGTTGGCGGGCGTAACGATAGGGCACGAATTGCACCTGGACAAGCTATCGGTCGTTTTTCAGGTAGGGCGTTATGTTTACCAACCTTATGATCAATACCCCGGTTATTACCAGCGGTATGGCCTGAAGTATATGCTCCATCAGAACATTTCTGCCGGCGTCATGCTTTTGGCGCACACCCGTACTGCTCATGTGATCGAATGGGGCCTTGGTTTTCACCTATAAAGGCCGCGATGTAGCCTATAATGGTCAGGGAACACTGAAGGCAATCCTGGTTTAGCAGACCTTACTTTTGCTCAGCTTCTTAAAGAAGTATAAAGGCACAATACACCCCTGCTTCTCTTCTCTCTAAAGAAGATCTTCAAATCGCAGTGTCGCTTCCACTACACCTGCTCTCAGTTACCCTCGGCGACATACTTCCTGGCCGCCTCCGATACCTGCTGAAGTATATTTTTCAGCACCGGGCTGTTGTCGTTCTTGCGCCAGGTCACATACAGGTTCATGTTATAGGGCAGCGGGATAAAACGCACGTTGGGCAAGGCGCTATAGGCGTAGGAGTACGGCAGAACCGTCACCCCCAGGCCCTTAGAGACCAATCCCAGCACCATCGCCCCAAAGTCCGACTCGATGTGCACATCGGGGGAGAAATGGTTGTCTTCGAAGATCTGCCGCAGCCCCGAAGTATAAAAGGTCGTCTGGGCCAGGTTGGACAGGATAAACTTCTCGTGCTGCAGGTCGTGCAGCCCTGTAAAGTTCTCTTCGTTGAGCGGGTGGCTGTGGGGCACAACCAGCGCATAAGGCTCTGAGTAAAGGCAGGTCGACTGCAGGGCGGGGTTCTCCGCAGGGTCACGCCGGAAGGCCATCTCCATCTGGTAATTCAGCAGCAGCTGCTCAAAGCTTACATCGGTCGGCTCCACCAGCTCCACCTTCAGCTCCGGCAGGGTGCGCGAGATGCTGGCGATCAGATCCGGCATAAAGCTGTAGGCGATAGAGCCCGGGTAGCCGATCCGCACCGTCCCGAAGGCCCCTTCGTGTATCTTCTTTGCCTGCAGGTGGATGCGGTTTATCTCATCGAGCAGCGGCAGCCACTGGTCCCGCAGAAACGCGCCGGCCTCGGTCAGCTTCACGCGCCGCTTGTTGCGCTCAAAAAGCTGCACCCCAAGCTCCTCCTCCAGCGCCTTTATCTGCCTGCTCAGGGCCGACTGGGTAATGAACATCCGCTCGGCTGTGTTCCAGAAGTGCAGCTCCTGCGCCAGTGCCAGGAAGTACTTTATCTGCTGTAGCTCCATCTACTCTGATTCATTTTTTGCATTAGTCAAGCGAATAAAAGCATTTTTAAACCCATACGCACCCGCTTTCTTTGCAACTAACCTTAAAGTGCAAAACAATGGTATCGTTACGCAAATACATTGGGGAGGCAATAGGCTGGACGAGCGCCTTGTTCTCGCTCTCGGCTTTTACCATGAACAGCATGGGGCTTGTGGGAAGTCAGTCGATGGAGTATCTGGGGATGAATATTGTGGGGTGTTTGCTCATGATCATCTACGCGGTGTCTAAAAAGGCGCACGCTAGTTGGGTGCTCAATTCTATCTTCCTGCTGGTGGCCCTCTTTGCTATGGTCAGGGTCTACATGCTATAATATCCTGCCGCTTTGCCTTATACCCGCTTCACCTGCAAGCAAGAGCAATCATGCCGTCACCTAAACGGAACGAGGGTATAGCCTGGTGAAGGAAGAGGCACACTGCCCAAGAAGGCCTAAGGCCGCAGCAGCTAATTGGCTGCTGCGGCCTTAGGCCTTTTCGGGCTTTTCTTGCTAAAGTTCTTACCGATCGCGAGAGGCTCCTCTCATCGGGAAGCACAACCTTCCCTACTTCTTCATCATCGCCAGCGATGCGCCTGATAACACGGCCTTGGCGCTGTCGGAAAAGCTATAGCTAAGGCTGGGGATGGCCACGTCTTCCAGTACCAGCTCGCTGCCAGAGCCGATGTTTAGTTGGGCGCTGCGGATGTTATTCCCCCTTGCAATAGTTAGTCTCGGGCTGCTGCCTTCACTTAGCCCCGTTGTGGCCTGCAGGTTGTTGATGCTGTTTCCGGCCAGTGCAACCAAGCTCCCGTTATCCTGCTCAATCGTCAGGCTGTCCAGCTTCATTTCCTTTACCGTTACCCCGTTAGTGGAAGAAGGCCAGCCTTCGTACGCTTTCTCTACCACCGCTTCGCCAGCGGCACTGTACCTGGCATCGGCTTTAAGCGCTTTTAGGTCGGGGCAGGCTATAATGACATGCGCAACCGCATTAGGCATGCTATACTCTTCCGGAAACGCCACATCCAGCACCAGCTCCTGCCCCCGAACATCCATTTTAATGTACTTTTCTGCGCGATCAAGCACCCGCACCTTATAATCGCCAGGCACCACCTCTACCCGAACACTACTCGCCCCGTTCACGGAGATAGCATTGAAGCCCTTTAGATCCAGGGTGGTGTAATCTTTATACTCGTCTCTGAAAGTACCCTTGTTGTACTCTGCTTTCAGCGCCACGTTAAAGGCCAATACCGATGCCAGAAGCACGAGTACGGCAGTCAACATAAGTTTATTACTGGTCTTCATGTCTTAGTTCTTTATGGATGTACCGTAATGTTCTGCTTTAAACTTTTCGTAAAGGCGCTGCACCTCCTCCAGGCTAATGTCCAGCAGGAAGATGTTCTTGAAAAACACAGGCAGGTCCTGCTGCAGGAAACGCTCTTTCCGGTAAGCCTTTACTTTTTTGTCGGCACCCGGCGCTACGAAAAAACCGATACCGCGCTTGTTGTAAATCACTTCTTGGTTTTGCAGAAACTCATAGGTGCGCATAACGGTGTTAGGGTTCACCTGCAGCTCCACCGCCAGCTCCCGGACCGATGGTATCTTCTGATCTTCGGGCCACTTGCCTAGCAGCACCTGCTCGCTCAAGTAAGCGGCAATCTGCAGGTAGATGGCTTCGTTGTCTCTAAATTCCATTTCTACTTCTTTCTTAAACCTGCTTCTCTCTCAGCCGCGCATACGAGGCCAGCCAAAGTATACCAATCAACACGATAGAGGAAATGGTGCTAATCCATTTGGAAACTGCCTCGGGTGGTGCCACAATAAACAACCTGTCGTTTTCTGTGAACCGGACCTGCCCCAGCGGCGTCGCAGCCACGTCGTGCCCCAGCACCAGCTGCATCACCTGCTCATTCAGGGTTACCAGCACCACCATAAAAATGAAAAACACAAAGGCCGTTTTAATAAAATGTCCCTTCTCGAAATAAACCGAGCCTACTAAAGCAACGGCATGCACCATGGCATAGGCACCCACTACATTTTTAAAAGTGTTGCCGGAGAAGATATTCAGCACCTGCTTTTCTTCCCCATGCCAGTTATCCATACTTAGCACCACCGTTAGCACCCCGTAGAAACTAGCGGTGTACAGGATCAGAAAGATGACGTAGGAGAAGAGCCAACCCAGCAGGTATTTCTCCAGATGCGATGCCGGGAGCGTAAGCGAAGCGATGGCTTTTTTCTTATCACCTAACGCGGCAAAGGTGTTGCTTGAAAAAATGGCGCCGGCCAGCAGCAGCGGCATGATGAACATAAACTCCTGCATCGTCACGTTCAGCGGCCGGTCCTGCACATAGGCCACAAAACCCATGATCAGCGCCAGAAAGCCGGTCAGCACGACCAGGCTCATCAGGTAGGACTTATATTGCTCAGCAATGTGTTGCTTAAACAGCATGCCGAAGCGCCGGAAGTTAAAATGCCTGCTCATACTCTGTCAGTTTTAAATGTTCTAAAAGGGAGCTGTTGCCGCTGATAAGCGCGTTGAACAGGAGCTCCATATCTACTTTGCTGTAGGTGCCCTGCAGGTTCGGCATGATCACCTGCTTGCCCCGCACAGAGTCTTCCGCATACAGCACCTGCCTGCCGTCCGTGTCTGCCAGAGTGGTAAAGGTTAGCTTATCTGTGATTTCGTCGAGGCTTTTGTTCAGAACGACTTCCTGTTTGTGCAGCACCACAAGCGCGTCTATCAGGCTTTCCAGGTCTCTTACCTGGTGCGTGGAGATCACCACACAACGGTCCTCGGTCAGGGCGGCGGCTATGGTTTTCCGGAACTGCACCTTGGAGGGGATGTCCAGCCCGTTGGTAGGCTCGTCCATCACGAGCAGGCTGGTGTTGGTGGCCAGGCCAAAGGCAATCATCGCTTTCTTCTGCTGCCCGAAAGAGAGCTTGCTGAGTTGGGTAAGTAGCGGCACCTCAAACTCCTCCAGGTACTGGTAAAAGGCAGCTTCATCAAACTTGGGATAAAAGCAAGCCGTGCTGGAAACCAGCCTGGCAGGCGTAAGCGCCGGCACATGCATCTCCTCCGGAAGAAAGTACAGATCCTCCAGCAGCTCGACAGGCCTGCCCGAAACGTCCTTTCCGTCTATGGCGCAACACCCCTGCTTCGGGAAGCATAAACCCACCATGTTCTTGAGCAAGGTAGATTTACCGGCTCCATTCTTACCCAGTAGCCCGTATATATGGCCTTTGGCGAGCGATAAATGAAGGTTCTGGAAAAGCAGCGGCTTTCCGGGGTAACCAAAGCTTAAATTCTGGATCTGTATCATGCTTGCATTGCCTTAGTGTATTAGTTACATAGTACACTACAAATGTATACAAACATTTTACTTTTCCTATTCCTGCACCAGAAATTTTTATTTTCCGGCTTAAGGTGGTGCTTCATGCTGCGTATCCCCTGAAAGAGGAAGTCCTATGGCGCTGGCAGAAAATACCGAAAGCAAACCCCACCTCCTCCACCTCTGCGGCCTTACCGCCTTCAGAATTTTGTTTCCTGAGGAGGAACTCTTACCTTTGCTAACACTGTTAGGTAAAATAACAGAGATAATGTAACATGGGAATCGCGGAACGAAAGAAACGGCATAAGGAAGAGGTGAGAGCCTCCATACTTGAGGCTGCCTGGCAACTGGTAGTGCAGGATGGCTGGCAGGCGCTTTCTATCCGCAAAATTGCGGAGGCCATTGAGTACAGCGTTCCCGTGATTTACGACCACTTCGCTAACAAAGAGGCAATCCTGCTGGAACTGACGAAACAAGGATTCCAGAAACTGAACCAGGAGCTGATAAAGGCGAAGCACAAAGCCACCACCCCGGAAGAGCAGATCGAGGCCATGGCTTACGCATACTGGAAGTTTGCCTTCGATAACGTGGCCTATTACCAGGTCATGTATGGGCTAGGCATCCCGTCCTGCGAAACCGTGAACCAGATCAGCGAGCTGAGCACCTTCAGCGAATTGATCCTGCAACCGGTAAAGGAGCTGATTGCCTCAGGCAAGCACCCGGAAACGGATCCTTTCCTGAAACTGCACACATTCTGGTCTATGCTGCACGGCCTGATCTCGATCAACATGATGGGCAGCGGCCAAAACGAAAGCGACCTGAACCAGTTAGTGCTGCAGGATTTTATCCGGGGCTTTGTAACAAGTATGAAAGCCTAATTTTTTTGCCTTCATACCTAACAGTGTTAGAAAATAGAACATCATTAGATATTTACAATAAATAATTAAGTACGAATAAGCATATGGCAACTACAAAATGGTCTCTGGACCCAACCCACAGCGAGCTTGGTTTTAAAATTAAGCACCTGATGATTTCTAACGTTACAGGTAAGTTCACCGAGTTTGAGGCAGAAGCTGAGACAGAAGGCGATGACTTTACAAACGCAACGGTGGTGGCAAACATCAACCCAGCCTCTATCGACACCAGCAACGAGCAGCGCGACGAGCACCTGCGCAACGCAGACTTCTTCGCAACGGATTCTCACCCGAACATGAAGTTTGTGTCAACGAAGGTAGAGCGTGTGGATGACGAGACGTTTCACCTTTTCGGCGACCTGACGATAAAGGAAACAACCAAACCAGTGAAGCTTTCTGTAGAGCATAACGGCATCGCTACCGACCCTTGGGGCAACGTGAAGGCCGGTTTCTCAATCAGCGGCAAGATCAACCGCAAGGACTGGGGCATTAACTACAACGCGGCGCTGGAGACTGGCGGCGTGATGCTGGGCGAAGAGCTTAAAATCCAGGGCGAGGTACAGCTGGTAAAGCAGGCCTAAGCCTTTGTTTATACTTTCAGGAGGCTGTTCCGGCAAATGGGGCAGCCTCTTTTCTTTTCAGGTTGACTCTCCCCCACACCTAACCCTTGTCTTCAGTCAGCGCCTCCCTGTGCCTGATAGCCCGGCAAGTCTGCGGCCTATTTAGGCCACCAGTTACCCAGCGGGCCTTTTGTCTCCTGTCGCTTCTTAGACTAGCTTCAGTGGGCAGTTTGAAACCACCTTTCTTTTAAAAGACTAATAATCTTTATATTCGTGTTATGACAAGTTTTCAGGAGACCAAAGAACTGCTAGAGCATTCTACCTTTTACTACATTGTCTGTACCAATATGGAAGGCAGGTACACCTATGTGAACAATTGCTACAGCAGCGCCTTTGAACATCTACATGGCCCGATGCTTGGCCAACCCTATGAAACCACCATGCACCCGGAAGACACCAAAGTGTGTGGGGCGGTGGCCGCCAAATGCTTTGCAAACCCCAGCCAAACGTTTCCGGCCACCATACGCAAGCACGATGGCAATGGCGGGTATATTATCACGCAATGGGAGTATAAGGCCATGTTTGATGAGGAAGGCCGGCCGGAGGGGATCTTTTGCCTGGGGCACGACATAACGGCCTTTACTGCCTACCAGACGCAGCTTAGGGGTGCCCAGTCACTGATAAAGGAGATCTCCTTCTACCAATCGCACATTATCAGGAGGCCCTTGGCTAACATTTTAGGGCTTGCCAAGGTGCTGGAGCGGATGGAGCTTGACCAGAACCTGCGGAACATTTGCGACATGTTGCTAGAGAGCAGCCAACAGCTTGATGAGGTTATAAGGAACGTGGCAGAAAAAACCTACCGCTGATAAGCCTCCCGGCGCTCGCGGCTACGTTCGGCATAAAGCAAGCGCAGCCTCTACACCCGCTCCACCACGATATACCTGGCCGAGTAGCCGTTGCTTTTGTACAGCACCTGCAGCGCCGTGATCAAGGATTGGATTCCTGTGCCTTTGGTGCGCTGGCTACCGAGCGGCTCCAGGTAATTTTTATACCCTCTCCCCCGGATGCGCCCCACATAGGTCCTGGCCTCGGTCTCCTCCACCTCCTGAAGGCCTTTCGCCAGCACCACGCGCCGCAGGTAAGGCAATGCAGACCTCATGCTTTGGTAATCGGAGAAAGCGTAAAGGCGGTAGTAGGAGCTAAGAGCAACAGAATTCATAGAAGGCAAAGATAAACCTTTCGGCAGTGCCGCCAGGCTCGAACATGAAAAAGCCGTGCGGGCTTAGTGCCTGCACGGCTTTTTATAGGTATACTTTACAGCTCCACGAAAGCAAAGCTGTGCATTTGTTTCTATTAATTTTTCACCTGCACCGGCAAACCTTCTAATTGAGCATAACTTAATTTCCAGTCACCTGCCTCTGTTTTCTTCCAGAGCAGTATAAAGTTGCCCTCTCCTATACCGCGCAGTTGGTCCTGGCCAGAAGAAAGCACATCCACCGAGAAGGTGCCTGCCTCATAGGCAATCGCCTTGTCCACCCCGGAGCTTACAACGTTTGTCTTCAGGTCTGTGATGGTGCTGTAGGTATCTTTTACCCACTTATTCGCCACCTCAGTCTTACCGGTAAAGTGCGTCTCGCCCTGTAGGAACTGCACATCGTCAGCCAGGTAGGAAATGACTTTCTCCGGGTCGTTGCTGTTCCAGGCACTAATGAACTCCTGGTTCAGGCTTTGCACGTTCACCGCCTCTTCCGGCTGTGCGCAGGAAGTAAGAACAGCGGCGAAAAACAGGATATATAAATAGCGTTTCATAAGTCTGTTGTTTATGTGTAACATCTGCAAGGGGGCTTTTCTGCAGCAAGCTGTATACGTGCTGCAGAAAAACCATCGTATGCTTACCAGCTCTTTCTTCTTACCTCAGAAGTGGCGTATGCTTTGGAAGAATCGCCAAAGTCTGGGTTAGGCAAATAGCCCATGCTAATGATAGGGTCCTGCATCACATCATAGTCTGCGTACGGAGCCATGGTTTGTGTTTGCGCCACCAACGCCTGTTTTACAGGTGAAGCGGCTGGTTTGGCAGCTACAGGCTTTCTAGCCGGTGTAGTTCTGGCAGCCACTGTTCTGGCCTCTCTAGCCTCCCTGGCTTCAGCAGCGGCTCTGTTTGCTGCGGCAATGCGTTCTGCCTCGGCAGCTCTTTCGGCCTCCTCGGCCTTTCTTCTGTTATCGATTCCTTTACCAATGGCATAGCCGGCACCGCCACCTACAACGCCTCCCACAACACCACCCACTACGCGGTTTCGCTTATGAATGATGGCACCCGCTGCCGCTCCGGTGGCTGCACCAATTACAGTACCTTTTGCCTGCGGGCTTATCTTTCTTTTCTCTTGTGCCTGGGTTGCAGAGCTCAGTAGGATCGATACTATAAAGACCAAACTGAAAATGTAATTTACCTTTTTCATAAAACGTGCTTTTAGGTTTTTCAATAAACTGTCACGTAACGATGGAGGTACAATTACAAGTTGTGTGCCACAACAGGTACAGCATTCTACGCACAAGACGTACAACACTGTGATTCAACACTATAGCTTTATAAATATTTTTATTAAAAGACCTGTTGCTCCCCCGGTACCGGTGCAGAAGGATCGGCTTTAGGGAAGAATGTACACTTAATCGGTGGCTTTCCGGAACACCAGGAAGTGCTGCCGGGGCAGGAATTCTCCCTGCCTGTGAAGTACAAATCCATTGGCGCTGAGCTCTTTGTTTACCTGCTCCGCGGTCATCTTATGCAGCTCCTTTACCTGCACCTCCGGGTCCTCGGCGCGGTACTCGAGCAGCAGCAACAAGCCATCTGGTTTCAGGGCGCGGTGTATGGCCTGCAGCATCTCCTTTGGGTACTCCAGCTCGTGGTACACATCTACCATAAACGCCAGGTCCAGCGAGCTGTCGGGCACGTTGATGGCCTGGCTGCCACCTTTTACCACTTCCACGTTTTCCACCCCTCGCTCTGCCGCACGTTTCTTTAGGGCATTCACAAACTCCTCCTGCACCTCAACGGCGTATACTTTGCCTTCCGGCACCTTAGGCGCTACCCTGAAGGTATAGTAGCCCACACCTGCCCCAATATCGGCAACTACGCTGTTGGGGCGCAGTGGCATGTTTTCAATGGCCAGACTCGCCTTGTCCTGTTCCTCCCTCGTTTCCCGCTCCAGCCAGGCACCGCCAGCCGGACTGATGATTCCTGCAATCTCACGGCCCATGTATACTTTGCCAATCCCACCCCGGCCAGGGGTTTTATAAGTATAGCCGTTGTCCTTCACGGTCTGCTGCTTTTCCTGCTGCTGGGCCTGGCAGGAGTGGCAGGCGCTCAAGCACAGCGTCAGAAGTATCAAGTACAGCCCGTAAACTCGTTTCGCTGTGGCAGGTACGTGCATGGGTTATCAGGTTAATTTTTGGAGGCGCTGCGTTAAGTCGTCTATCAGTTCTTCGCTCCACCTGCTGGCCACCTCCTCATACTCGGTTTTATCCCAACGCTGCAGGTAAGGCTTTTCGAGCCAGTTGTTGTGTTTGTCTGGCCCTACGGTATAGCTGTTATACTCCAGTTTAAAGATTAAGTCTTTGGTCAGGTCGAATGTTTCCACGCCGGGCTTCTGAAACCCCTCCAGCCGCAGCTTTAGGCCCAGTTGCTGCACATTGCCCTTTTCTACACTGATCACCTCATCGGTATCTGCCGCCGGATCCCGGGTCCAGGTATCGATGATGCGCTCCAGCCCAAAGTTATCGAACAAGGGGAGCACAGGCATGATGCTTTGGTGGATGTGCTCGGCCAGCACTGGTAGGATGGTGTTGTAGAGGTGCTGTATGGCTTGTTTATCGCGGGTTGGTTGCTCCATGGATTTGTCTTTGTATTGATGTAAATGGGAAGGGTAAAGTTACTTCTTCTACGGCTATACTTCCACAGCAGCTGTTTTCTTTAACCTGCGCAAAGCCTTTTCCTTGCTTCCTGGCGCGAGCGTCCGCTTGTGCCTGTGCTTAGCCGCTGTTTGCTGCAACTGGATACAAGCTATTCTTACTAGCGACTGTTCATCCTTAGCCCTACAAGCGGCTCTTTTCATAGCTGGCTTTGGAGCTCTCTAGCCCGAGAGGGCTCGTCTTCGGGCATCGCGCTGGGAGCTTTTCCTGCCCTCGTGCCTCGGGCTGCCTCACTTCGTTCGTCACCGGAAAAACTCGCATAGGCGCTCAACCCAAAGACTGGGTTCTAGTTCGATAGGCACGGCTGACGGAGCTGTCTTTGGTAGGGGGCAGATAATCGGTTGCAGGGGATTCCCCTCCTCCAAGGTTGATGCTTCTGCTGATGCTACCCCGGCAACCATGAAACTTATACTTTAGCAGCAGTAATGACAGGCTCCTCTCCTTAAATAAGGAGGGGCAAGGGTGGTTGAACCCGGTACAGCTGAATATCATCCCCTGCTTTTAAGGAAGAGCAGGGTGAGGAAAGATATCTCCTTCTCTGCTCTAACGAACACAGCGAGCGTAGCTTTTAAGGTTGAGTCTGTATTTTATAGCCATTACCTCCTCCCTTCACCTAACTCTGTCAACAGGGCAAAAGCGGGAAAGGCAACAGCTGGCAGGATGACAAATAAGGCAGTGTGTGCCATACTCCCTCCTTAGCCAGTATCGGTTTTGAATTAACGCTGTGGGGAACAGAGTTTGTTGGAACGGGTGCTGCAGAAGCAACCTTACATGTTTTAAGCCTTACTTCAGGTATACTTTAAATTCCGAGCCCACATCCAGCTCGCTATCGATCTCGATCCGGCCTTCGCAGTTCTCCACAATCCTCTTCACAATGGCCAGGCCTACGCCAGTGCCTTCTACATGCGCGTGCAGGCGTCTGAACATGCCAAACACTTTATCCTGGTCTTGTTTTCGCACGCCAAGGCCATTGTCGCGCACCGAGAGCAAAGTATAGTCTCCTACCAGCGCCGTGGAAATGACAATTTCAGGTCTTCTTACCGGAGAGCTATACTTAATGGAGTTTGAGACAAGGTTGTAGAGGATGCTGCGCAGGTTTTTCTTATAGAAGTTGATTTCCGGGGCGGCAGAGAAATCGTCCACAATGATGGCATCATACCTATGGATGAGGTCTTTTACATGCACCTTTACGTCTTCCAGTATTTCCTTAAAGTTAACCGTTTCCGGGTTCGGGACCTGCTCCTGATACTGCACCTTGGCTACCTCGGTCAGGTCTGCCAGCGTGTTTTTGAACCTGCCTATAGCATCGTTTATCATGTCCAGGATGGGCGCTACCTCGTCCAGCTCCAGCTGCCTTTCCACAAGCGTTTCCTGCAGGGCAGTCATCAGCCCTTCGATGTTGTTGATGGGGGCCTTCAGGTCGTGGGAGGCGGTGTACACAAAGTTATCGAGGTCCTTGTTTACCTTGGTGAGCTCGCGGGTGCGCTCCGCCACGCGCACCTCCAGTTGCTGGTTAATGGCCTGCACTTGCTTGTTTGTGTGCTCCAGCTCCTTTTTCTGCAGGTAGAACCGTACAAAGGCGTCTACTTTGGCCTTGGTGATGGAAGGGTGCAGCGGCTTAAACAGAAAGTCCACGGCTCCGGCCTCAAAGCCTTCTATCACGTGTGCCTCCTGCTGGGCTATGGCTGTTACGAAAATGATCGTGATGTCGCGGGTCTTGGAGATATTGCGCAGGTAACGGGCCACTTCATAACCGTTCATGTTGGGCATCTGCACATCCAGCAGGATAAGGGCAAGCTCCTCCTGCAGCGCTATCTTCAGTGCCTCCTCACCAGAGTGCGCAAACAGGTAGGTAATGTTGCCGCCTTCCTCCGACAGCAGGCTTTCCAGACTTACCAGGTTCTCCGGCTTGTCGTCCACCAGCAGGATCCGCACAGGGTGTACATTAGAATCTGTTGTTAGCGGTTCGATATCTTGTTCAGTGTTCATGTAAGGAAAGCAAAAACTCCTTTATGTGCGCTACATTCAGTATGGTGCAGCCAGGGATGACCTCGATGGCTGCCTGTGGCATGGTGGCAACCTCAGCCTCGGCAGGGTCCTGTACCAAAGCCTTGCCACCTTTTTCAAATATATATTTTAATCCTGAACTTCCGTCCCTGCTGGCGCCACTTAATAGCACACCGACGGTATTTTCTGCAAAAATATCGGCTGCGCTGGTAAAGGTAACGTCTATGGAGGGGCGGGAGTAATTCTCCAGCTCCGAGTCATCCAAGGAGAAGGTGTGGTCTTTTTCGAGCAGCACATGGTAGTTGGCCGGCGCCAGGTACACATGCCCCGGCAACAGGGGCTCCTTCTCCTCCACCTCCACCACCTTTAGCCGAAGCTTCTTGTCCAGCAGCTCCTGCAGGTTGCCCTCCTGGTTGCGCAGGCGGTGCAGCACCAGCACAATAGGTATACTATAATTGGCGGGCAGTTGCTCTAAGACCGATAACGACGCCCGGATTCCTCCCCACGACCCTCCTATCACGATCAGTTTCAAAGCACCTTGCATCAGTTTGTCTTCCGGTATAGGCGGTTGCTCTTATCCACCACGTTGTAATTGCCACTGATGCCCGACATGGCCAGTGTTTCCTTTTTGCCCAGCGCCAGGTAACCCAAACTCACCAGGCTCTCATCGAACAGGCGTAGCACCCGCTCCTGCAGCTGCCGGTTAAAGTAGATCAGCACATTGCGGCACACCACCAGGTGAAACTCATTGAAAGAAGTATCGGTGGCCAGGTTGTGCGGGTAAAACACCACCTGCTTCACCAGTTTCGAGTTAAACTTCACGTTGCCGTAGTTGCTGGTGTAATACTCGGCAAAATCATGTTTGCCGCCAGCCGCGTAGTAGGCCGAAGTATAAGCTGCCATGTTGGAGGCCGGGAAGATTCCTTCCTTTGCCTGCCGCAGCACCTTCTGGTTAATGTCGGTGGCGTAGATCTTGGTGCGCCCCAGCAACCCCGCTTCCTCTAAAAGTATGGCCAACGAGAAAAGCTCCTCGCCCGTGGAGCAGCCGGCATCCCAGATCCTGATGTAGGGATAGGTACTCAGTATAGGTAGCACGTTCTCCCGCAGCGACAGGAAGAACGTGGGGTCGCGGAACATCTCCGTCACGTTCACCGTCAGCTCCTGCAGGAAGTTCTCGAAAAAGAAACTGTCGGAGAACAGGCGCTCGCGCAGGGCGCTCAGGCTTTGCAGGTGCTTTTGCCCCAGAAACCGCTTGATGCGGCGGTACACCGAGGCCCGCGCATAGCCGCTGAAGTCGTAGCCGTACTGCGTATGGATGTCTTGAATCAGCGCCTCAACCTCCTGCTCAAAAAGCACCTCGTTCTCAAGCCTCATACAACCAAACCCGCATTAAGGTCAGCAACTTGTCTGTGTCTACCGGTTTCGGGATGTAGTCGGAGGCACCGGCTTCTATACATTTCTCTCTGTCTTCTTTCATGGCTTTTGCGGTGAGGGCAATGATCGGGAGTTGCTTAAAACGAGAAATCTCCCGGATTCGTTTTGTTGCCTCTATGCCGTCCAGCTCCGGCATCATCACATCCATCAGCACCATGTCCACACCACTCTCGGTACTGAGTTTCTCCAGCGCCTCCTTACCGTTATAGGCGGCCACCACCTCCATGCCGTGCAGCTCCAGCAGGCTGCTCAGCGAGTAGATGTTGCGTACGTCGTCGTCCACCACCAGCACTTTCTTGCCGCGCAGCACCTCCTCCGGCACGTGCAGCTTCATCTTAAACTCCCGGCCCTGCGGCAGCTTCTGGTTCACCTTGTGCAGGAACAGCTGCACCTCGTCCAGCAGGCGCAGGTAAGAATACTCGTTTTTGATGATGATCGTGTTGGCGAACTCCTTCAGCTTCGCCTCTTCCTCCTCGCTCAGGTCTTTGCCCGAGTAAATAATGATCGGAATATCGGCCAGCCCGGTCTGCGACTTAACCTTCCTCATCCAGTCGTAGCCTTTCATGCCCGGCAGGTTCAGGTCGAGGATGATGCAGTCTACCTTCTGCTTGGCCAGCACCCGCTCGGCTTCCTCTGCCGAGTAAGCCGAGGTTGACTTGAGGCCGTGAGCGAGCAGCAGCTCAGACACAGCCCGATTCTCAATCTCGTTATCCTCCACGATCAGAATGTTTTCTATGGCCGTGCCATACTTGCCGGCAATGGAGGTAAAGGCCTTGTTCAGCATCTCCAGCGTTACTGGCTTGGGCAGGTACTCCTCGTTCTCGGCATGCTCCCCGATCACCTCCTTGTCGTAGGCCGACATCACGTGCACGTTCATGTGGCGCAGCTCCTTGTCCTCCCGCACCTGCTTCAGCACATCCCAGCCCGTCATGTCGGGCAGGTGGATGTCGAGCAGCATGGCGTCCGGCTTTTCTTTGCGGGCCACCTGCAGGCCATCCTGCCCGTTGTAGGCCTGGTGCACGGTAAAGTTCTTGGCGGCGGCAAAGTCAGCCAGAATATCGCTGAAGCCCTTGTCGTCCTCCACGATCAGCACCTTGATGTCCTGCCTGTCCTGGCGCTCCATGTCCAGGAACATCTGGCCCACGCTTTGGCCTTTGCCGTTTACCTGCACCGGCGCGGCGGCTACCGCAGCAGGCTTGGCCTGGTTTATACTTACAGGGGCAGGCGCCGGCACAGGCGCCGAAACCGGCTCGGACTGCTTTTGCGGGACGCCGTGTGGCACGCGCGGCAAGTATAGCGTAAAGGTGCTGCCCTTGTCCGGTTCGCTCTCCAGCATCAACTCACCACCTAACAGGGCCGCCAGCTCCTTGCTGATGGTCAGGCCCAGGCCGGTGCCGCCATACTTGCGCGTGGTGGAGGTATCAGCCTGTTGGAAGGCCTCGAACACCATACCCTGCTTCTCTTTCGGTATGCCGATGCCTGTGTCACGCACCGCGAAGGCCAGGATATCGGTCTGCTCACGCAGCTGCTCCGATGTGAACTTCGGCCTGTGCAGCACCGGTGAGATGGAGAACTCCACCTCGCCGCCCTCCTCGGTGAACTTCAGTGCATTGCCGATGAAGTTCTTCAGGATCTGCTCCAGCCGGAAGCGGTCAGTCACGATAAAGTCGGCGCTGCCCGGGTTGAGGTGCTCTGTAAAGCGAATATTCTTTTTGGCGGCCACCTCCCTAAACAGCGGCTCCAGAGAGATGTCTCTCACTTTCAGCTCCTCTGTCTCCAGTTTCACCATCCCCGACTCGATCTTAGACAGGTCCAGGATCTCGTTGATCAGCCGGAGCAGGTCGTTACCGGACTTGTGGATGATCTGGGCATGGTCGATCTGTTTGGTAGAGAGGGTGTTATCCACATTATCGGCCAGCAGCCTCGACAGGATAAGGATACTGTTGAGTGGGGTGCGCAGTTCGTGGCTCATATTGGCCAGGAAGTCGCTCTTATACTTGCTCACCGTCTCCACCTGCTGTATCTTCAGCTCAATGGCCTCTCGGGCATCCTCCAGGGCCTTGTTTTTGGCTCCCAGTGCCTCGTACTGCTCCTCCAGCAGTTGCGCCTTCTCCTCCAGCTCGGCATTCTTCTCCTGCAGCTCCTCCTGGTTCACGCGCAGCTCCTCTTCCGAGGCCTTCAGCTCCGCGTTCAGCTGGCGTAGCTCCTCCTGCTGTGTCTCCAGCTCTTCGGCCTGGTTTTGTGTTTCGTACAGCAACTCCTGTGTTTGCAGGTGCTGCCTTAAGGTATGGATAACCACGGCAACCCGCTCCGACACCGTGTCGAACAGGCGCTGGTGCAGCTCGTTGTAAGGCTTTCGGGAGGCTAGCTCCAGGGCACCCACAATGTTCTGGCCAAAGTATAGCGGAACGATGATAACCGTGGCGGGCTCGATGTCAGTCAGGCCGGTTTTGATTTTCAGGTACTCTTCAGGCACGCCTTCCAGCACCTTAACCCGCTGCTGCTGCACTGCCTGCCCCACCTTGCCCGAGCCGATCTCGAACACCGGGAGCTGCTCCTGCCCCACTGCCACGCCGTAGCTGGCTGCAGGGGTCAACTTGCCGTCGTCGTGGTGCAGGTATACAATACCCGCCTCAGAGGCAGTGTAGTCGCAGAGGTAAGAAATGGCTTTTTCAGCTACTTTCACCAGAGCACTCTCCCCGCTTATCAGGTTGTTGAGCTCCGACACGCCCGTAAGTATGAAATTGCGATTGGTATTCTCCAGGGTGAAACGCTGCAGGTTGTCCTTCATCTCCCGGATAGATTGGCTCAGCACATCCTCCTCGCTCTGCATCTCCACCTCCACATCATAGCGGCCCTCTCCGATAGCCTGTGCCACCGCCGAGAGGTTCACTGTCTTATTCAGCACGCCCCTGAACGAATCGGCCACACTTCCTATCTCATCCTTTGCGGTAACATCGATAACCACATCGGTCGCGCCCAGCTTAATGCGGTCGGCGGCGGTTTTGAGTTTGGTGAGTGAGGAGGAGACCAGGTTGATGATGTACATCGACAAGAAGATTGTTAAGCCAAGTATAGCCACAAAGATGATGATGAGCGCGGCGATGGCCCCCTGTTTCTCAGCGATGCGCTTCTCCACATCTGCCGCAATGCCCTTGATCAGGGCTTGCTCTGCATCCCGGTAGTCTTCTATAGTTTTGGTGAAGGTCTCAAACACGGTGGCGGGGTCAAAGCCCCCGAGCCTCATTTGCGGGTTCGCCTCGATTGCTTCCAGCATGGCAGACACCTTTTTGTAGCTGTCGGAAATAGCGATGTCGCGCACGCTGCGCCTGGCATCTGCACTGGCATACCTGTTAAAGTCATCCAACGACCTTTTGTAGGAGCTGATCTGGCTGGTAGCCAGGGCATAGTCCTGGTAAGAGAACGTCTCCTCCCGCAGCACCCGCATCAGCAGGCTCCTGACCCTGGCCAGTTGGATCTTTGCCTCCGTCAGGTGCCGAAAGCTTATCAGCTGCTGGCTTAGCGCCACATTGCTGGTGCCAGAGGCATTGGCATCCATACGGTTCAGCAGGCTAAAGATCAGCGAGGAAGAGTACGCCCTGTACTCCGCTTCGTTAAACGCCTGCCTATCCAGCGCGTCCCGGTACTTCTTCTGTTCGTTCAGCAAGGCCAGCTCCTGCAGTTGGCGCCCGTTAGCCTCCAGGAACGCCTCCAGCTCTCTTTCCGCCGCATCGGTCATGCTTCTATGTGCTTTTGCCTCCTGTAGCATGGCGGTGTCGCCGGCGGCGGCGGCCAGGATGCGGGCACGCTCCCGCTGAAAGTAATGCAAAAGCGTGGAGATTTTCTCAGATTCCTCTAACTGCAGCGACTCCTGCTGCAGCGCCTCGCTCTCTTCCAGCTCGAGCAGCAAGGTTTGGGTAACAAAGTATACAAGCGGGATTAGCAGCAGGGAGAGCAAAAGGATGAGTTTGTCCCTGATCTTTAGGTTTCTTATGAAGTTCATCTAACGTGCCTATCGTTTAGTATAATTACCTACTATAGTTGCAAGTTAGCAAAACCTGGCGTGTTTTTTTGCTGATGCACCAGTGTGCAAGTATGAGAACAGCATTTTATATGGAAAGCCCTAACGGCTGGAGCAAGGCACAGGGATGCGCCATGTCGGCTCAGGGGCACTTACAGATGCGGGCGGTGAGGCAACAAAGAAAGGGTTTACCAGTCGAACATCTCCATCAGGTCTACCTGCGTGATATAAGGCTCCAGCGCTTTTTTACTGATAAAGCCGCGCACCAGGCTGATGTAGTCGTTTTCAGGGTTATACCATACCTCTGCAAAAAAGCTGCCCATGTCGTATAACGCAATGCGGTAGCCTCTCCTGCCACGGTAGGCGATAAAATTCCCGTGCGCCCAGATAATTTCCAATCTTCCTGCCAGGGTGTGGGTGTTGAATAGGTTGAGGTTCATGTGGTAGTATACGTTGCGTTCTAAAATAGGGAGCCGCCTGTACAGGCATTGTTAGGAGAATTTCAGGAGGCGGCCTTTGGGTATGTGTCGTACTCCTCGGGGCTCTCAAAGTCCCAGTACACCTCCAGGGTGGTTGGCCCCTCCAGGTAAGCAGGTAAAGGAGTGTACACCACTAAACCCTCCTTAAACACACGCCTTCCGCACTTAGAGAGGCGCATTGCCTGCCAAAGCAGCCTGTCACGGATTTCGTTACTTACCGGGCGCCTGGCGTCAACAAAAGGGCTTCCCTTGTCAAATTTAAATACAGTGGTATACATGGCAGATATCAGGCTGGTGGAACAATCTATTCTACGCATGATGCTCTTGTTTAGTATAAGTAAAACAGGAGATAATTAACTTATGTTATGAAATGTGCCTGATTTGTTGCCGCAGCGTCAGCACGGCTATAGCCCATACGCGGCCTTAGATGGCGCTTGCTTCGCCTCAGTACCCGGCAATCACAGGTGGCCAGCCCCACCGGAAGGCGGCGGTGTTTAGGAAGTAAGCCTACCCCCTTTTGCCAGGTGCGGAACAGGAAGGTGGCACAAGGCAGGCAGGGCTGCTCACGGTGGCCTGCTCGTGTGGCGATTCTACCCTTCCCTGTCCTCCTCGGCCAGCAGCCATTCCAGCGCTGTCTGAAAATCCATGAACACTTCGTGGTGGGTTGTACCGTGCTGCCGGTACTTTTTTTGAGCCCGCTGTGTAAACTCTGTAAAAGTAACCAGGCTGTTGTAGTGGTCCGGGTGCCAAACGGCAATCTTCTGAATATCGGATTTTGCCACCAGCTCTGTCCACTCATTCTCTATCCACTTTTGCTCCGCCGTGGTAATCACAAAGATCTCCTCGTCATTTATGAGCCAGTTCAGCACGTTGTGCTCTACAGAGAATTCCAGGGCTTTCAGGAAACCTTCTTTGCGCTCATCCAAGTCTATTTGCCGCTCCCACTTTACAATCAACAGCGAATATGAGGCATCATAATGCAACGAAACGAACCCGCTCCGGAACACTTCCGATAAAGTTAGTTCACTGTACCTGTCCTTTTCCATAACGTGTGTTTTACCCAGGCTGCCTTCTATTATGATTTACCTCCGGGTGCGTTCTTTCTATACATCATTTTAAGGCAATACGATGTAATCATAACACTTTTTTAGCGGCCCTTCCCCAACTATAGCACAGAATTTGTGCAGGAATGGCTCCAACCTTGCGCACTTGCCAGGCCAGAAGGATCTTCCTACGCATGCTGGCCTGGCTTTATGAGCGTTTTTGCTTGTTTTTCGTATCTTGGGCTTGATTTTAGAAAATCGGGCCTTCCGAGGCAATTTTCACCTATTTAACCTAATCTATGCAAAAGAAAATTATAACTGCCGGTAGTTTGGTGGCTGTACTAGCCCTGACCAACTGCACGTCGGTGCAGCAGCAGGAGCAGTCGCAGCAGACTCAAGCCACCGTTGACCAAAAGCAGGAAGAAACTAACCCGCTGCTGAAAGAGTGGACCGGGCCCTATGGCGGTGTTCCTGCTTTCGATAAAATGAACCTGGCTGACCTGCAGCCTGCCATAGAGAAAGCCATGGCCCTAAACCTGGCGGAGATTGAGGCAATCGCCAACAACCCGCAGCCGGCTACCTTCGAGAACACCATTGAGGAAATGGAGAGGGCCGGGGAGGAACTGGGCCGCGTGTTCACCTACTACGGTATCTGGAGCAGTAACGTGTCTACGCCGGAATTCAGGAAAGTACAGGCAGAGCTGGCCCCGAAAATCTCTGAGTTCAACTCCAAGATCTCGCAGAACGAGAAGCTTTTCCAGCGCGTGAAAACCGTTTATGAGAATGCGAAGAAGAACCCGCTTCCGGCAGACCAGCAGCGGGTGGTACAGCTGGTGTACGAAGGCTTTGCCATGGAAGGCGCAGACCTGAGCCCGGAGGCCAAAAAGCGCTACGCCGAGATCAACAAAGAACTGTCATTGCTTTACACTGAGTTCTCCAACAATATTCTGGCTGATGAGGAGAAGTACGTAGTGTACCTCACCAAAGAGCAACTGGGCGGCCTGCCGGAGTCTTTTGTGAAGGCAGCGGCCAAAGCCGCCGCTGACCGCGGGCAGGAAGGCAAATACGCCGTTACGAACACCCGCTCATCCATGGACCAGTTCCTGACCTATTCGGATGAGCGCGCCCTGCGCGAGAAGGTATGGAAGAACTACTACTCCCGCGCCGACAACGGCGACGAACACGACAACAACCAGAACATTGTGGATATCCTGAAGCTGCGCCGTGAGCGCGTGCAGCTGATGGGCTACGACAATTACGCGCAGTGGCGCCTGCAGAACCGAATGGCCAAAACGCCTGAGGCGGCCATGGACCTGATGCAGGCCGTGTGGCCGGCCGCCATTGCCAGAGCCAAAGAGGAAGTTGCCGACATGCAGCAACTGGCCAACAAAACGAGCAAGACCAAGATTAGCATAGAGCCGTGGGATTACCGCTACTACGCCGAGAAAGTGCGCCAGGCAAAGTATGACCTGAACTCCGACGAGGTGAAGCAGTACCTGGAGCTGGGCAACCTGACCGATGCGATCTTCTTCACGGCCGGTGAGCTGTTTAACTTTAAGTTCACGCCGGTGCCGGAAGGCTCTGTGCCGGTATTCCATGAGGATGTGAAAGTATGGGAGGTGACCGATAAAACAACAGGCGAGCACATTGGCCTGTGGTACCTTGACCCGTTTGCGCGCCAGGGTAAGCGCTCCGGTGCCTGGGCCACGACCTACCGCGCCCACACGACCTTCGACGGCAAGGAGACAGTGCTTTCCTCTAACAACTCTAACTTTGTGAAGCCTGCCCCAGGGGAGCCGGTACTGGTGTCGTGGGACGACGCGGAGACCTTCTTCCACGAGTTCGGGCACGCGCTGCACTTCCTGGCCTCTAACGTGAAGTACCCGACGCTGAACAGCGGCGTGCGTGACTACACGGAGTTCCAGTCGCAGTTGCTGGAGCGCTGGCTGTCTACCGATAAGGTGATCAACCAGTACCTGAAGCACTACAAGACCGGTGAGCCAATGCCGCAGGAGCTGGTGGCTAAGATCAAGAAAGCCGCTACCTTCAACCAGGGCTTTGCCACTACTGAGTTCCTGGCCTCCGCCCTGATGGACATGCACTTCCATCTGGCTGACCCGAACGGCCTGGACCCGGACAAATTTGAGCGCGAGACACTGGCGAAGCTAGGCATGCCGAAGGAGATCGTGATGCGCCACCGCTCCCCGCACTTCGGGCACGTGTTCTCCGGCGAGGGCTATGCCACCGGTTACTACGGATACCTGTGGGCCGATGTGCTGACCTCTGATGCAGCCGAGGCCTTTGCCGAGGCTCCGGGCGGGTTCTACGATGCCGAGGTAGCAGCCAAGCTGGTAAAGTACCTGTTTGCCCCGCGCAATTCCATGGACCCTGCCGATGCTTACCGCCAGTTCCGTGGCCGCGACGCCAAGATCGATGCGCTGATGCGTGACCGTGGCTTCCCGGTGCCGGGCCCGCAGTCTAAGAAGTAATACACCCGGATAAGCTGTTTGCCTATTTCTAGGCAGGCCGCAAGTATAACTGGTATAACGAAAGCCCCGCCGGCATCTGCCAGCGGGGCTTTCGTTTTTGCTGCCGTTCTTCCAGCCTTGTCCACTAGTATTCAGCAACCTTATACCCTTGCAGCACGGCCCTAAGTAACCTTTGCCAACTCACCTCGTCATCTATGTAGTACCACATTTTACTTTAACACTTGGTGCAATTGAAAAAAGCATTACTACTTCGTCGGGCTTTGCCTTTCCTGCCCCTCCTTCTCTTGATCAGCGTGGTTTGCGTGGCGCAGTACCCGGAAGATAAACCGGAGGAAAAGCCATACCTGAAGCTAGGCGGCGCCGTGCGGTTTAACTACAACCTTTCTACCTGGAAGGAGGACCAACTGGAGCGCGGCGGCGACTTTGGCTTTGATATGTTCCGCCTGAACGCTGAGGCCGAGTACAGAGGCATCAAGCTCAACGCGGAGTTCCGCCACTACTCCCAGGCCTTTGGCGGCTCCTTCTTAAAGCAGGCCTGGTTCCAGTACGATTTCTCAGACCAGTCGCAGCTACAGGTAGGCCTGAACCAGGTACCCTTCGGCATACAGCAGTACAACTCCAACAACTGGTTCTTTAACATGACCTACTATGTCGGCTTTGAGGATGACCATGACATGGGTGTGAAGTACATCCGCGACACAGGCCGGTGGCAATGGCAGGCAGCGTACTACAAGAGTGCCGAGGAGTTTGTGTTTGCGTTGACGGACCCCAGCCCTAACCGCTACTCCTACGACGTGACGGGGCGGAACAAGGAAAACAACCAGCTGGACTTTAAAGTGGTGCGGCGGCTGGGCGACAGCCTGGCGCACGAACTGGGGGTGTCGCTACAGGGCGGGCTGCTCTACAACCTCGACACCGAGCGGAACGGCACCCGCTATGCCGGGGCGGTTCACTACGAATACAAGACCGGCCACAGCCCCTGGAACGTAAAGCTACAGGCCATGCTCTACCACTTTAACCCAAAGTATGCTGCCGGAAACGAGCTCGACTTTGTGGAGATGGGCGCCTACGGAGCCAACTACAATGTGGCCAACAAAGGCGAGATCTACACGGCTGGCGTCTCCTACCACATCCCCGTCGACACGAAGCTGCTGCAGGGGGTGGATATCTATAACAACTACGCCTACTATAACAAGCGCGTGAGCGGATATGAAAATGCGCACATGAACGTGCTGGGAGCCTTATGGACCGCAGGGCCCATGTACATCTATACAGACGCGGCATTTGGCTACAACCACCCGTGGTTGGGGCCGGAATGGACAAACGCGCTGGCCGCCGGCACACCCGGAGAAACGGATTGGCACATGCGCTTTAACATCAACCTAGGATACTATTTCTGATACTTTAATGCTATATGAATGAGTAAAGTTAAAAGCGATATAAAAAAATCTGCAGGGCTGGATGTCAACGGCCCCGTGTTTTGGTCATCTATTGTGTTTCTGGTGATCAGCATTGCCCTGGTGCTTATTTTCAGGGAGAGCGCGGAAACTTTCTTCAGCAACGCGCAGGCAGCCGTAACCTCCAACATGGGCTGGCTGTTTATACTTTGCGTGAACCTGTTTGTGGTTTTCTGCTTCTATGTAGCCTTCAGCCGGTTCGGAAAGATACGGCTGGGGGGCAAGGACGCGAAGCCGGAGTTCAGCACCTCGTCCTGGTTTGCCATGCTGTTTAGCGCCGGCATGGGGATAGGCTTGCTGTTCTGGAGTATCGCCGAGCCCATCAACCACTTCCAGACGCCCCCGCTCGGCGAGCCCGGCACACCCGCTGCCGCCCGCCAGGCCATGAACTACACGTTTCTGCACTGGGGCCTGCATGCCTGGGCTATCTATGCACTGGTGGCGCTGGCGCTGGCTTTCTTTACATACAACCGGCAGCTGCCGCTCACCGTACGCTCCGCGTTCTACCCTTTTCTGGGCGAGCGCATCCATGGCGTGGTGGGGCATGTGATCGATATCC
This sequence comes from Pontibacter litorisediminis, assembly GCF_029360645.1. Taxonomy (GTDB): domain Bacteria; phylum Bacteroidota; class Bacteroidia; order Cytophagales; family Hymenobacteraceae; genus Pontibacter; species Pontibacter litorisediminis. The sequence goes on from NZ_JARDUA010000002.1 coordinate 744,338, forward strand.
TGGCTGTGATCGCAACGCTGTTCGGTCTGGCTACCTCGCTTGGCTTGGGTGTGCAGCAGGTAGCGGCCGGGCTCAACCACGTATTCCCTGCCATAGTAAATGACATCACCACGCAGATTATCCTCATTGTCGTTATCACGGGCATTGCCACCATTTCTGTGGTTACCGGGGTGGACAAGGGCGTGCGCATCCTGAGTGAGTGGAACATCCGGATCGCGCTGTTTATACTGGTGGCGGTGCTGGTGCTGGGGCCGACCGTGTTCATACTTGGCTCTTACGTGCAGAACACCGGCTCCTACATTGGCAACTTCATGCAGCTCTCGTTCTGGAACGAGGCCTACTCCACCCGAAACTGGCAAGGCGGCTGGACGGTTTTCTACTGGGCCTGGTGGATCTCCTGGGCGCCATTCGTAGGTATCTTCATCGCAAGGGTATCCAAAGGGAGAACCATCAAGGAGTTTGTACTTGGCGTGCTTATCGCCCCTTCGCTCCTCTCTTTCCTCTGGATGACCGCCTTCGGCAGCACCGCCCTGCGCGAAACCCTGGCGGGCGACACCACCATTGCAAACGCCGTGGCTGCGGACATGTCGACGGCCCTGTTCGTCTTCTTTGAGCAGCTGCCCTTTTCCACGGTGCTCTCCGTGATCGGTGTCCTGCTGGTGGCGGGCTTCTTTGTCACCTCCTCCGACTCCGGCTCGCTGGTGGTCGTGAGCCTGACCTCCGGCGGCAACCCGAACCCATCGGTGGGCATACGCGTGTTTTGGGCGCTGGCAGGCGGCGCGGTGGCTGCCGTGCTGCTGCTCGGCGGGGGCTTGCAGGCCCTGCAGACAGCCGTTATCATCACCGGGCTTCCTTTTGCCATTATACTTTTGCTGATGTGCTACAGCCTGTACCGGGGCCTGGACGAGGAAGCCGCAGAGGAAACCAAGCTGGGCAGGGCGCAGCAACGCAAGGCCTACCAGCAACTGGTGGCCGAAATGCTGGCCAAGCGCGCCCAAAAACAAGATGCCAGAGTAGCCGAAAGCAGAAGAGATAACCCTACACCACCAAACCCTGATGTATTATGATTAAGATTGACGCGATGATGGTCTGCCTGGACCTGAGCGATATAGACGAGAAACTAGTTGCCTTTTCCCGCTCCATTTGCCAGCACATGGATGTGCGCAAAGTATACTTCGTGCACAACATCAAGCTCTATGAGCTGGGAGACGATTTCCGGGAGATGATCGGGGACGTGGACCTGAGCAAGGAGGTGGAAGACAACATCGCCGACATTGTGGCCGAGCAGTTCGGCAACGCCGCGGAGCACGAGATCCTGGTAAGCGAGGAGCCCAATACCGAGGTTATACTTGCCGACATCGTAAAGCGCTTCGGCATTAAACTCACGTTGCTGGGCAAGAAGATGAGCGACAAAAGCACCGGTTCCCTGGGCACAAAACTGCTGCGCATACTCCCGTGCAGTGTGCTCGTGTTCCCCGAGACGGCCAGCTTTGAGATCCGAAAGGTACTGGTACCGATAGACTTCTCGGATACCTCTGTGCATGCGCTCCGGCTCAGCAAAAACCTGTCGGACCAGCTGGGGCTGCAACTGGAGATCATGCACGTGTACCGCCTGCCCACGCAGTTTTTCCCGCTGCTCTCGGAAGAAAAAGCGGTGCGCAAGGCCGAGGAAGTGGTAAAGCAAAAGTTTGCCGACCTGCAGAAGCGGCACCAGGAGATTGCCACAGTGCCCTACACCTTGGTGCGCGCGGCCAACAAAAGTATAGCAGAGCGCATCATCCTGCACCTGGAAAAAGGCCGCCACGACCTGCTTGTGCTCGGGCTAAAGGGCAACAACCCCTTGCCGTCGCTAAGCCTGGGCAGCGTGCCCACCGAGATGTATAACACCGACGTGGATGTGCCGCTGTGGCTGGTGTATTCGGAGGATGTGATCCGGCAGTAAACGCTTGGTGCTACTCCATTCCCGCCATCATAAGGTTTCGGATGCCGGACACGATCATGTCGATGCCGATCGCACCCAGGAAAAAGCCGTTGATGCGCAGCAGCAGCTCCATGTTCTTGTCAAAGGCGATCTGCACTTTTTTGGAGCGCATGCCGCGGCGCATCGTTTTCATCCCCATGATGATGGCGAAGTTGACGAGCATGATGATCACCAGCGAGAGCACCCCCTGCCACAGCACCAACTGCTCCGACATCAGCACGGTAAGCGATATAGTGCCGGCCCCCACCATAAAAGGCAAGGCGATCTCCGAGGCCAGGTCATGGAGATCGCCTTTTATCTGTATAAAGGCTTTCTTGCCCTGCACGATAAAGATGTAGGCGAAGGAAAACAACACCACGCCCCCAAAGATCCTGAAAGACTCAAAGTCGATACGGAACACTTTTTGGAACACCAGGTCGCCGAGCAGCAGGAACACCAGGTAAATACCGAAGGAGATGCTGCTGGCTTTGATAAAAACAGAACGGAAGTCATCATCCGACAGGTCGCTCATCACCGGTTTGAGGTAGAGAAAGAGCGCGAAGGGGTTAAGCATAACCAGAAAGCTAACAATGGCTGTAATCATAAAGTTGATAGGGTTTTGCGTGCCTTTAACTACGCAGCACAGGGTAGGGAGATGTATAAAGATGAAGGTTGGGGCCGCGCCTTTCTCGCTACCGGCTGGTTAACAAAAACTTAAAGTGGCACCCGCGGGTAGTTGCACACTTCAAATTCCTCGTCGTCCTTTGCCTGGAGCAGGCGGCTCGGCCTGTGGCTCTGCGCCAGCTCATGTGCCGAGGCAAGCGCCTCCTCCTCGTTCTCGGCAGTTTGCACAACCTTTTTATTGTGGTCCAACACCTGCCACTGCTCTTTTTCCTTGTCCCATGCAATTCGGTAGATGTTCTCCCTGACCTGGGGCCTGTCCCGGAGCAGGTCAAGTATAACTTTACCGTCGCTGTAGCTGCCGTCCGGGTAAGGCATGGGCAGCAGCGCAAAAAAGATATAGTACATCGAGAAGTAGGTAAACTGGTAGGTCAACAGGCCGGCCTCTACCGTCCCCTCCTCCACCAGATACATCACGACCAAGGCAGATATGGCGTTGAACAGTGTCCCCCCCAGAAAGATAAGGATGTTCGAAAGGCGCTTGTTGCGCTTCAGGTTATCGAAAGAACACAGGCCGTACCAGAAATAATACTTCCGAACCTCCAGCAGCCCGAGGCGAAAAAGCACATCCCCGCTGCCTACGGTTACTTTAATGTTCTTGCCCCCCATCAGCCAGGCAAAAAACACATGGCCCGCCTCGTGTAAAAAGGAAATAACCGGCAGCACCAGGAAGAAGGCCAGAAAGAATTTAGGAATATCGCTTATAGTAAACATAACCCTAACTGTTACGATTTCTGTGAGAATTGTTCCCCTCCGTAGCCCCGAGCGCGGGCAGGGGCGCAACTCCGGCCAAGGCATTCGAATTGGAGTAAAGGCGGCGCTCAAACCAGTTCTATACTTCTCCCTGGGTACAAAAGGCAGGAACCTCTCCCGCACTGGCACGTTCTATTAGCCTACCATACTACGAAACGATTGAAGACATTCCTGAAAACAAGCTGGGAGATATTGAAGGACTCCAAGAAGAACTTTCAGCGCGGCGAGCCTATTGTGTACAGCGCGGCCATCGCCTTTTTCACCATTTTCTCCTTGCCGTCCATACTGATCATCGTGTCTTTCCTGGGGTCGCTTTTCTTCTCCGAAGCTGACGTGCAGAAAAAGCTTGTGCAGCACATAGAGGCACTCATCAGCCAGGAGGCTGCCCACCAGGTAAGCGAGGTTCTCAGGAACCTGACAACTATTCCGGTAAGCTTCTGGGGCATCGTAGTCGGGCTGGCCGTGATCATCAAAAGCGCCACGATCATCTTTTTCATCATCCAGAAAGCGCTGAACGCCGTGTGGCAGGTACGGGTAAAGCACGATGTAAAGTACCTGACCTTGCTCAGGCACCGGATACCCACGCTGCTGGTGGTCGCCAGCCTGGGCTTCCTGTTCATCACCAGTATCCTGCTGGACACGGTGATCAGCATTTACAGCGGGCAACTGCAGGACCTGTTCGAGGAGTACCTGAGCCCGGCCATACGTGCCATCAACACGGCCTTTAATATCCTGATGATGCTGGTGTTTTTTACGGCTCTCCACAAGGTGCTTCCGGACGCCCGGGTAGGCTGGAAAAATGCTGTGTCCGGAGGCGTCATCACCTCTGTGCTTTTCCTGGTAGGCAAAGAAGTGATCAGTTTGATACTGGAGAACGTGAAGGTGACGGGCATTTATGCCACCGCCGGCTCGTTGGTGGTGCTGTTACTGTGGGTCTTCTACTCTGCCGTTATCCTGATGCTCGGCGCGGAGGTAACCAAAGCGTACGCAGACTACCACAACCAGACGATCACCCCCTCAGCGATTGCCGTTAAGTATGAGCGCGTAAACCGGCAGGAGCCGGACGAGGCCTGAAGCGCCCATAAACAAAAAGAGGAAGCAGCCTGCTTCCTCTTTTTGTTTATGGGTACAGATTCTTAGGATCTGTATTTGTCTTTGCCAAGTTGCTTTACAAGTTTGTTGTAAACCCCCAGCAGCAGGAAAGACGGGGCCCATTGGCCTACGAACAACGCTTCCTCGTCTTTTCTCATTACCTTAAGCGTGGCTGATACAGCCATAGAACCCAATGCGGCCCACAGGTACATGTCGGAAGGTATACGGGCGGTATACTCCTCAATTGCTGCGGCTACTGGTCCTTCTTCTTTCTGCGGGTTCATTGTGTCTGCTTTTCTTTTTAGATCGTTTGCATCCATAGTTTATATTCTCGTTTATAGTGGTTGATGTTATTCCACTACAAACGGAGTAAGCCGGACGATAGTTATACTTACAGGGTCCTAGCTATCGAAAAAAGCCGTGTATTGCCTACAGAAGGGTTTTTAAGTTCAAGATTTGTGAGTTCGTGAGTCCAAACAGAGGATCGCTACCCTCTCCGGCAACTCCTTAAAAGAACCTGTTTACCTTCGTCAGCTCCTTGCGGTACTGGGTCAGCAGGCGGCTTTTAGAGATGTACCCCTTGAACTTGCCTTTCCGCACCACGGGCAGCGTCCACAGCTTGTTGGCGTCAAACTTGTCCAGCACCACGGCCGCAGGCTCGTTTATCTCTACCACCGCCTCCGGTGGGTGCATCAGGTCGCGGGCAAGTATGGTATCGTAGTTGGAGGTATCGCCGAGGCGTTGGCGCAGGTCGTTCAGCGTAATGATGCCCTTCAGGTTGCCCTGCTCATCCAGCACCTGCTGCATATCCTTGTTCGACTTGGCAAAGCACTCCACCACATTCCGGAACGTTGCGTTCTCTCTCACGGCCGTCTCGTCCTCCTCCACCAGCTGCTTGATGTTGAGCTGGTTCAGCAGGATGCGGTCTACACGCAGGGCCTTGCTCTGGCCCGCCGGCTGCACCACGCTGCGGCGCAGGTTTTCCACGTAGTACTTCAGGAAGTAGGACACGGCGCACACCAGCATCAGGGGCACAAACAATTGGTAACTCTGGGTGATCTCAGCCACAAGGAAGATGGCGGTAACCGGCGCGTTCATGATGCAGGCAAACACACTGCCCATGCCCAGGAAGATGAAGGTGGCCGCATTCAGCTCGTAGAAAGGAAAAACCAGGGCCGCCAGCTTGTAGAACAGGAAGCCCAGCAACCCGCCTGTGATGATGGATGGCGCAAAGTAACCTCCCTCCCCGCCTGAGTTCACACAGATGCCCGTGCTGATGGGCTTCACCATGGTGATCAGGAAAAAGAAAAAGAGGTTGAACCACACCGTATTGGGTAGCGCGGCAAGCGGTGAGTTCACCAGCAGGGAGCGCTCCTCATTGTTGAGCAGGGCGTTTATACTTACGTACCCCTCGCCGTACATGGGCGGCAGCAGGAAAATGAGGCAGCCCAGCGCCAGCCCCCCCACCAGCGCCCGCAGGTAAGCGTTGTTTATGCGGCTTAAGGCCAGGGCGCAGTAGCTGTAGGTGCGGAGCAGGTAGTTCGACATCAGGTAGCCCAGCACCCCCAGCAACACCACCAGCGGGATCTGCTCGTAGGCAAAGTCGGTGAGCGGCACCTGAAAGCGCAGATGCTCTCCCATGATGAACTCGAACAGGATCTTACCCGCCGCCGCCGCCACCAGCAGCGGAATCAGCAACGTGGGGGTGAACTCTGGCAGGATGGTTTCGAGGGCAAAGATAAAGCCCCCCATGGGCGCGTTATACACCGCCGAGATGCCTGCCGCCACGCCACAGCCGATCAGCAGGGTGCGCAGCCGGTAGCCCAGCCCCAGAAAACGCCCCACGTTGGAGCCCACTGCCGCCCCGCTCGAAATAATGGCCGCCTCCACACCGGAGCTGCCGCCAAAGCCGATGGTCAGCCCCGTGGTGATGAACTTGGAGTAAACCAGCCGCAGCCGGATAATGGACGAATGGTTCTCGATGGCCTCAATCACCTGGCGTGTGCCGCCGAAGTAGGCCGTCTTGCTGAAAATGTTGCGGTTGATGAACGTAACGATCAGGAAGCCGATAAGCGGCAACAGAAAGTACAGCAGCCTGGGGGCAAAGTATACGGCGTACTGCTCAATGTAAAAGATAATCGTCTTGATAAGGATAGCCGACAGCCCAACAATAGAACCGACCACCACGCTCAACACAAAAGGCATGATGCGGTTATTGCTCTGCCTCCTGCGCCACTTCAAAAAAGCCAGCTGGTATCGGTTTAGTCTGCTCATGTACGTTGGGTCGTATGCCTTCTATACGTCTTTGGCACGATACGTCTGCCAAAGTATAAAATTTATACTATAAATGCCCTCATCCGGCTGTTAACGCCCTTACGCCCCAGGCCATCCTTCCCCGACAACGAAAGTTATGCAATTTGGCTGCATGCCAACTCCCCTTTCTCCCTGCAAAGAAACTATTTATTTGTACACCAGCAAGTTACCCAGGAAAACCACTCACCAAATAGGCGCACTGCCACGTGCCGCCCCAGAAAGGAAAGACTTATGCAACGGGCCATATATTTTGACTTTGCCATAAAAAAGCCTTAAATTGAGCTGAAGGGGATTTTGTTGCCACCCTTCCAGCAAGTGTGTGGCGCTCCTTTTTGCTCTCTTTCGGTGGGCAAGGAGGCGATCCCCGGCTTAAATAAATCTTTTCACCCAATCCAAAAATCCAGTATATGGTATTCATGAAGAAAGGGACATTTGCAGCCGCGCTGGTAGCAGCCAGTGTGTGCCTTGGCAGCGCGGCTTATGCCCAGGATGCAGCCGCTGCCCCAGACGGCGCTGCCCAGGAGCAGGCACAACAGCAGTACTCTGAAGAAGACCTTCAGAACTTTGTGGAGGCAAACTCTGCCGTTGTCGAAATTCAGAAAGCAGGCCGCGACACGATGGTGGCCGTGATCGAAGAAAACAGCCTGACGCTGGAGCGCTTTAACGAGCTGGCCAAGGCGCACCGCGCTAAGAAGCTAGACGAGGTGGCTGAGAACCCGGAGGAGATCAGTGCCTTTAGCAACGCCGCCCGCGAGGTGGTGAAAATCCAGCCTGAGACCAAAGAAAAAGTGGAGCAGGCGGTAGAGGAACAGGGGCTGACCATGGAGCAGTATGAAGCCATGATGAAGGCCTATAAGGAAGACCCGGAGGTGCAGAACCAGATAAGGAAAATAGTGGCGGAGAAAAAATAACCTCTCTGCTACTGCCTGTAAAGTATAAAAGCTCCGGCCGTTAAGGTTCGGAGCTTTTATACTTTATGCCGGGCGTTTTTCTTACTGCTTCACGAGCTGAATCTCGCAGTTTAGCTTTATCTCGTCGCTCACCACCACGCTTCCGGCCTCGGTCACGGCGTTCCAGCTCAGGCCATACTCCTTGCGGTTTATTTTGCCGGTGATGGTAAAGCCTGCCTTCGTCTGCCCGTAAGGGTCAACCACCACACCCCCGAACTCCACGTTCACAGTAACAGGCTTGGTCGTGCCCCGTATGGTCAGGTCGCCGTGCAGTTTATACTCATCCTCCCCTACTTTCTCAAAGTCTTTGCCGACATACTTCACCTGTTCGTGGTTTGCGGCGTCGAAGAAGTCGGCTGACTTCAGGTGCGTATCCCGCTGTTCGTTGTTGGTGCTGATCGAGTCAACATCAGCAGTGAACAGGATGTGTGAGGCTTTGGTGAAGTCCTCCTCCTCTGTCTCCACCTCAACGTTAAACTTGCCGAAATAACCTGTCACGGTGGTGATCATCAGGTGCTTTACCTTAAACTGTACTTCGCTGTGCGTTGGGTCGGATACCCATTTCGTCTTTGCCATAATTCTCCGTTTTAGTTGTTGTTTCTGATATAAGATACTAATTACCAAGGCTGAATACGGTTAACGTAACCGAACCTCTATCGTTCGTGCCCCCAGCCTACCGGCATAGGCAGCAACCAGAGACTTCTCAGGCAGTAATTACATGTATGTACATTTAATTCGTTAAAATGTTTGCCTTATCTTTAAAATAGTAGGGGTAAATGGCCACTGCATAGCCGTAACGCTATCCTTCTTCCACAGCTTTTTCGTACTTTAGACTTCTACCTAAAAAACATACTTATGCAATACAGACGATTTGGCCGCACAGGCTGGAACATCAGCGAAGTAGGCTACGGCATGTGGGGCATGGCAGGCTGGACAGAGTCGGACGACCGGCAATCGGAGCAGTCTTTGGACCTGGCCGTGGAGCGCGGCTGCAACTTCTTCGACACTGCCTGGGGCTACGGAAAAGGGCACAGCGAAGAGCTACTTGGCCAGTTGCTGAAGCGCCACTCTGATAAGCGCCTTTATGTGGCCACCAAGATCCCGCCCAAGAACTTCACCTGGCCCTCCCGGCCGGAGTTTAAACTGGAGGAGGTGTTTCCGGCAAGCCACATTATTGAGTATACCGAGAAAAGCCTGAAGAACCTGGGCGTGGAGACGATTGACCTGCAGCAGTTTCATGTGTGGGAAGACAGCTGGGCGGAGCATGAGGAGTGGCAGCGCGCCGTGGAGCAGCTAAAGGCCGACGGAAAGATTCAGCATATGGGCGTCAGTGTAAACCGCTGGGAGCCTGAGAATGTGTTGAACACGCTGCGCACCGGCCACATTAGCGCCGTGCAGGTAATCTACAATATCTTTGACCAGGCACCCGAGGATGAGCTGTTCCCGCTCTGCGAGAAGCTGGATATCGGCATTATTGCCCGCGTACCGTTTGACGAGGGCACCCTCACCGGCACCCTCACGAAAGACACGACCTTCCCGGAGGGAGATTGGCGCAACACGTATTTCGTGCCAGAGAACCTGAACAGCAGCGTAGACCATGCCGAAGCGCTCAGGCCGCTGGTACCACAGGGTATGACCATGGCGGAGATGGCGCTGCGCTTTATCCTGAGCAACCCACAGATCGGCACCACCATACCAGGCATGCGCAAGGCTAACCATGTGGAGGCGAACCTGGCCACCAGCGATGGCGATGGCTTGCCAAAGGAGCTGCTGCAGGAGCTCAAGAACCACCGCTGGGACCGCCAGCCAACATCTTGGTCGCAGTAGAAGACCGTGTAGAAGTTTAAACAGAGCCGCTGCCGGAACCGCAGCGGCTTTTTTGTGCCCACAGGTGCCGGATGTGTGCTATCTTTGCAATTTATCATTCAGATGTAGACGACCCCGCATGAGCCTTACCAAAATAAGTAAAGCCTTTCACGAGCTTACCCCGCAGGAAATGTACGAGATGCTGCGCCTCCGCAGCGAAGTGTTTGTGGTGGAGCAAACCTGCGTTTTCCTGGACATGGACAACAAAGACCAGAAGTGCCAGCACCTGCTCCTTTACAAGGATGGCGAACTGGTAGCCACTTCCCGCCTGGTGCCACCTGGCCTCTCCTATCCCGATGCCATGTCCATTGGCCGCATCGTGACAAGCATGCAGGTGCGTGGCACCGGCTTGGGCAGGGTTCTGGTGGATTACTCCATTGAGGAATGTTACCGCCTCTATGGCCACGGCCCAATTAAAATTGGTGCACAAGTATATGCCAAAGGCTTCTACGAGAGTTTCGGCTTCGTGCAGTCCGGCCCGGTGTACGATGAGGACGGAATTGACCATATTGAGATGACGAAGGAGAAGTAGCCACAGCACCGGGTCCAACCACCCCTGCCCCTCCTTGGCTTGTTCGAGGGCCCCTACCCCCAGGAGGGGAGCCTGTTACTGCTATTTCAGAAGTATGCATTCTATAGCTGCTGCCGTTGCGTAGATAGGTCGCGACCTGTTCCTACAAAGTATAAACCCACCCCTAGCCCCTCCCAAGAGGGGAATTGTCCGCAGGAGATTATCATCCCTCTGCTCCCTTCCAAGGGGGACTATACGGAAAGCAGTGGCTATCTAACCAGAACCCAGTCTTTGGGTTGAGCGCCTTCTAGATTTCCGGTGCCCGCAAGGGCATTGCGACAGCAAAGGAAATGTAGACAGCGCGATACCCAAGGACGAGCCCTCCCGGGCTGGAGGGAGCCAAAGCCAGCTATGAAACAAGTTGGTTGTAAGGCCATGGATGAACGGCAGCTAGCAAGGATAGCTTGGTTCAAGCTGAAGGAAGCCACGACCAAGACAAGACACAAGCAGACGCTTGCGCCAGCTTAGGCTAAGAAGTATAATAACAGCAGAGTAACCTTTGCCTTTGGCTACCACCATCCTCCTTATTGCTCCTGCCCGGTCGAAATCAGCACGGAGGTATCCTCTTCCACGGCACGGCGGTTGGCTCGGTAGCGGATTGTGCGTTGGCCCAGCAGCAGCAGTATCAGCCCTGTAACCGAGCAAGCCGCCATCACACTCACCATCGGCAATGCGGACCCTGAATGCAGCACGCTCACTGCCGCCGACATCAGGCCGCCCATGGCCATCCGAAAGCTGCCCAGCAACGCTGCCGCACTCCCCGTGTTTTTGCTGAAGGGCGCTAAAGAGAGCGCTGTGGCATTTGGGTTCAGCAGCCCCTGGCCGGTCAGGAAGACGAACAGCAACACAATCATAGTGATCATGCTGAACCAGCCATAGTACGTGCCCACCACCAGCAGAATACCCACAGCCGTCTGGTAAACCAGCGTAAAGTTAATCACCTGCTCGCTTTTGAACCTGTTCAGAATCACGTGGTTGAGCTGCGTGGACCCGATCATGGCAAAGGCCAGGAAAGCAAAGATCCAGCCGTACTGCTGCTCACTTACCTGGTAGATGTTCATGAACACATCCGCAGAGCCGGCAATGTAGGCAAAGGGGGCCGCCGTGGCAATGCCGCCGGCCAGTGTGTACAGCAGAAACTGCTCCTGCCGCAGCACCGTGATAAAGCTGTTCAGCACCGGTTTGGGCTTCAGGGAGATAGAGGGGTCAGCTGGCCGGCCCTCAGGCAGGAAAAAGTAAATGCCCAGCATGATCAGGGCGGTTATCACGGCAAGAATCACAAACACCGAGTGCCAGCCAAACGCAGAGGTAAGGTATCCGCCTACGGTTGGCGCCACCATGGGCGACACGGCAATAACCAGCGTCAGGAGCGAGAAAGCCTGCGCCGTCTTGTTCACGGGGAAGATGTCGCGCACCAGCGCCTGCGCCGCCACCATGCCCACACAGCCCCCTATGGCCTGCAAAAACCGCATCAGCACAAAAGAGTCGATAGATTCGGTGTAGGCACACCCCAGCGATGTGAGGATGTAGATGAACAGGCCGGCGTACAACGGCAGTTTGCGGCCGTAGCGGTCCAGCAAAGGTCCGTAAAGGAGCTGCCCTACCGAAATGCCCACCAGGTAAGCCGTCAACGACAACTGCACCTGTGCAATGGTCGTGTTCAGGTCTGCCGCAATGGCCGGGAAACCTGGCAGGTACATATCAATCGAGAAGGGACTGATAGTAGCCAGTGAGCCCAGTATAAGTATAATTACGAAGTATTGTTTACGCGTCATGGATCGTCTCTAAACCGACTCAAAGTTATAACATATATTAACATCTGCAGCTGCTGCTCCTGCTGCTATTGCAGCCGCACAGAGGTATATAACCTTTAACTTGGCGCAATGTTGCGGATTGTTTACCTTGCCTGCATGAATACCCACGACACGCAGCCCAACTCCAACATCCTGCAGGAACTTGTACTGCACCGCATGCCCTTCGGCAAGTACAAAGACACCTTGCTCTGCGATTTGCCCGTGTCGTACCTGGAGTGGTTTAGCAGCAAAGGGTTTCCCCCGGGTAAACTGGGCATGCAGCTGGCCACTATGTATGAGATCAAAATAAACGGGCTGGATTACCTCCTCGCCCCGCTCAGGCGTAAGGCAGCAGGCCGTAAGGTGTAGCTCAGGCTAAATCGAAGCTGCTGACCTCCTGCACCTCTCCTGCCTCCATTCCACTGGCACGGATGTTCCCGATACGCACCCGCACCAGGCGCAGCGTTGGGAAGCCAACGGCGGCCGTCATCTTGCGCACCTGCCGGAACTTTCCCTCGGTGAGGGTGATAGAAACCCAGCTGGTGGGGCCATGGCGCTCATCGCGGATACGTTTGGCACGTTCCGGCAGCTCAGGGGCAGCCTCTAGTCTGTATACTTTGCAAGGCTTGGTTTGGTGCCACTCCTTTTCGGTGCGGATCGTGATGCCCTGGGCCAGCTGCTGCAGCGCCTCTTCGGTTATCAGCCCGTCTACCTGTGCGTAATACTCCTTCTCCACCTTGCTGCTGCGCACCAGCTCACTTGTCTTGCCGTCGGTGGTCAATGGCAGCAGCCCTTCGCTGTCCTCATCCAGGCGGCCTATGGCCATCGTGCCATCCGGGAAATCATACAGTTCGCCCAGGACTTTCTTTTTGCTGGTTTCGCTGATAAACTGGCTGATGTAGCCGTATGGCTTGAAAAGTACAAAGTGGCGGTGCATGACAAGCGTATTATTCGGGTGCAAAGGTACGGGTATGTTGTTACACTTGCCACCTGCAACCAAACATCCGCCGGCGAGGTCGTCCAGTAGAGGCAGCTGGGCTTTAGTATCTGCTTCATTTTTAAACGCATAGGGATATGAACCTATATCCTTTTATTAGTATATTACAAGTAGTCTCTTACTTGATGCCATCCCCCATGAAAACACGCGCCCCTTTATACTTTGTGCTGTTGCTTTTGGTCTGCAGCCTCGCCGCCTGCGAGCCGATCAAGTACGATTACATTAGCAAGTACTGCCCCGGCTCCTGCACCACCATCAAGGGGCGCATATCTGACCAAAACGGGGCGCCTGTGGCAGGTGTGCAGCTTCGGGCAAGCTGGCACAAGCCAAATTACCCCTTGGGCGGGTTTACCCGACATAAAGCTGTTGCCACCACTGATGTTAACGGCAACTATGAGCTGCGCTTCCTGCTGCGCGACCAGGAGCTGGTGGAGGGTTATATCAGCCTGGAGTCGGAGGCGGAACTGAACGCTTACCTGAGCTGCAGTGTCTCCAACAGGTGGTACGGAGGCGAAATCTCGCGCGACACTACGGTTATCCAGAACTACACGATCACGCCTTCGGCCATGCTCAAGCTGCACGTCACCCACACCCCAGAGCAGCCGCAGTTTCGAGCAGTTGTCAAGTATAAACTCCACCCAGCTGATCCCGACAGCTGCACGTTTGCCTACGACGGCAGCCCGGGGTACTTCGAGGACCAGGTGTATGTACCGGCCAATGTCCCTATCGTAGTATACACCGATAACATGGAAGCAGGGATTACTCGAAAAGAGGTGCTGACGCTGCAGCCAAACGAGGTCCGTGGCTATACGCTTGAATTTTAGGATATGGAATACGAAATCATCCACGAAGAGAAGTACCAGCAGTTTACCGCCAAACTGGAGCAGGACGAGGAGGCCGAGCTAGCCTATGCTAAGCCAGCAGATGGCGTGCTGGACCTGACGCACACATTTGTGCCAGAAGCTTACCGCGGCACCGGGCTGGCGCAGGAACTGATAACCACAGCACTGGACTATGCGCGCCGGCACAACCTGAAAGTGATTGCCACCTGCGAAGCCGTTCAGAAATACATCGCGCAGCACCCCGAGCAACAGGACCTGCTGCAGTAACCTTGTACGATGAAAAAACTGCTACTTTTTGCTTTCCTCCTGTCATGCACCTTGCCTGCCGCAGCCCAGACAGAGGCAACAGAACCGGGGCAGCAGCATGTGCTGGGCCTGCAGTTGGGCAGTGCCTTTGTGAGCGGCAACTTTGGCAAAGCTGACTTTTCGGATGCGTATCCGGCCTTTGCCCGCGACGGGCTGCTCCTGACAGGCAGTTACCGCTACAACCTGGGCAGGTACCTGGGCGTGGGCGCCTCAGGGAGTTTACGCCACAACCGCTACGACCTCGATGCCTTCGCCGACCCGGATGATGAGTTGGTGACAGGTAAAAGCTCCGAGGCCTGGCGCTCAGTATTTACCATGGCCGATGTTTACGCTCGCTTTCCGGTGGAAGAGTTGCTGGAAGTATACCTGAGGGGCTCTATGGGGGCATCCTTTAACCGCACCGCCTCCTGGCAGGTGCAAACGGTTTACGGTGACATTGTGATGCCAACCGACAAAGCCACGGCGCTGGCACTCGGCTGGGGTAGCGGCATTGGCTACAACGTGCGCCCCTTTCTGGTGACGATGGAGGCGGGCATGCTTTATACCAGGCCTGCATTTACCGTACCCAACTCCCAGGGCCGACCTATCCGGCACCGCCAAGCCCTGAACACCTTCCACGTAAGCCTGGGGGTGCAGTTTACACTATAGCCCCAGCTGCTGCTTGAAAAAATTTGTACTCCATTGTTCATGCCTCAATAATGGCTAATACCTTCGTTTATCCAGCATAAGGGCAATTTCTGAGGTTCTGCAGCGGATGAATGCAGAAAAATTTCGCAAATATTTCGGCACCTCGTAACCTTACATGCCTGGTACCGTTAAAGAGTATGGCTAAAAGTTGAAAATAGATTACAAAGAAGCCGGAGATTCTATCTATAGAATTTCCGGCTTCTTTGTTTTATACCTGCTTTACACTTTCCCCAGCTGCTCAAAGCTATCCTTCAGCTTCGGGTACAGCGACTCGAAGACGGCATAGCTTTTCGCGTATGTTTCGTAGTTCCTTGGAATGGGTTCGAGCGTCCGGCGCACCCGAATCATACTTTCGGCAGCTTCCAAGGATGGCAGCAAGCCAAGCGCATACATGCCCATGATGGCCGCCCCAAAGGCAGAGCCTTCGCGCGTTTCCGTCAGCTGCACTTTTTTGCCGGTAACATCCGCCAGCATTTGCACCCACAGCTCCGAGAAGCAAAAGCCCCCGTTGGCGTAAATCGAGGAAACGGGCCCGACGGTCTGCTCCAGTGCCTGCACCACACTGTTCACACTGAAGATCACGCCCTCCATCACGGCTCTTAAAAAGTGCGCCCGCTTATGGTTATACCCTGCCCCGATGAAGCAGGCACGGGCAGCACCATCCCAAATAGGGGCGCGCTCACCTAGCAGGTAAGGCAGGAACAGCAGTCCATCCGCACCTGGTTTTATACTTTCGGCCACCTCATTCAGCAACTCGTAGATGTCCTGGTCCTTCAGCCTGGCCTCGGCAGTTTCGGAGGGGTAAAAGGTATCGCGGAACCAGCGCAGGGCCACGCCTCCGTTGTTCACGGCCCCGCCCAGCACAAAGTGGTCTTCGTTCAGGATATAGCTGAACACCCGCTCCTGCAGGTCGGTGGCTGGCCCGCTGGCCATCATGCGCACCGCGCCGCTGGTGCCAATGGTTACCACTGCCTCGCCTGGACGCACGGCATGCGAGGCCAGGTTTGCCAAGCAGCCATCGCTGGCGCCGATCACGAACGGCACATCAGGCGGAAGGTGCAACAAGGCCGCATCCGCAGCCTGCAGGCCCCTGAAGGTATACGTGGGCGATACCGGCTCCGGCAGTTGCTCCGGCCTTACGCCCGCCACCTGCAGGGCATCCTCGTGCCAGATAAAGTCAAAGATATGGAACAGCCCCGTAGCGGAGGCTACCGAGTAGTCCACTTTATACGCGCCGAACAGGCGGTGCAGCACGAACTCTTTGATACCGATGAACCTTTCGGCCTGCCCGAACAGCTCCGGCTGCTCCTGCCGGAGCCAGCACAGCTTCACGAGCGGCGACATGGGGTGCACCGGCGTACCGGTTTGCAGGTAAATCTTGTGCCCCATGGAGCTGTTTCTGATCTCATCGGCATACTTGTAACTGCGGGAGTCGGCCCAGGTGTAGCTGTTGCTGAGGGGGTTTCCGGCTGCATCTATCAGCAGCAGGCTGTGCATGGCACTGCTAAAACTCACGCCCTCCACCTTGTACCCCTGCCCATCTAACCAAGTCGCCACCGCGCTCAGCGTGTTCAGCACCGCCTGCAGCACCATTGCCGGGTCCTGCTCTGCCTGCCCCGGCTCCTGGCTGATGATCGGGTACTCTTCGGAACGTTGGAACAGCACCTCCCCCTCCAGGTTGAAGGCTACGGTTTTAGTGCTCGTGGTGCCGATATCTACACCAATCATGGAGTGCTGCATAATTCTACTTTTATGTAAGCATACGTAGCCGCAGGCACAGGTTTATACTTCTCCCCAAAATCAGGTGCCATTGCCGCCAAATTACGTATAACAGACGCTGCCACGGCGGCTCCTGCCATGCGCCTGCTACACACACCGCACGCCCTGCGGGGTAACGGATACAGGTTTTACACAAAAGAGAGCTTTCCTGTACTTGCCGTAGGCCCGCTTACAGCCTGAGATGCAGGTACCGCTGCAGGCACTGGTTTAGCTAACGTCTGATCAAAAGTTTTTACCGTTATGGGGTATCTTTCACTTTTCGCCTTCCTGGGCATGCTCAGTCTGCTCACGGCCTGCTTCCGCTACAGAGAACGCAAAAAACCACAGAAGCAACGGTAACAGTTGTTTTCCTAACGGCTTTGCTTCTGTTTGGCTCCTCCTCCCTGTGGATAAAGTATGGAAATGTAGATAAACTGTGGGCAGGGAAAAAGCCTTACCACAGCAACCTTCTGTGGCTCAGGCGCTTTTGCGAAAACAAAGGATGCCCCCTTATACAGCCGTGTAAAATTTGTCCACATTCACATTTCGTACATAGTGATTACCTATTTTTGTAAAGGAAATAAAGGTTACACAAACAGGTAACGGACAGTAGCGATGATAAAGACAAACACACACAGAGGCGAGGTGATACGCGATGCCATAAAGGCTAGCGGCGTGGCAATTGGCGTAGTGGCCGAGAAGATGAGCATCAGCCGCAAAACGCTTTACAATAAGTTCAAGGAATCAAGCATACCGTACAGCTTTATCCTGAAGCTGGGCGAGGTGATTCACCACGACTTTTCACAGGATTTCCCACACCTGAGTAAAACTGTGAAAAAGGAAGCCCCGAAGCCGCAGCCGCAGATGAGCACCAACCTGCTCCTGCCTTTCGACAGCGAGCCTCAGGAAGTGTACAAGCCCAACAACCTCCGCGACTGTGAGCAGGAGCTGGTGAACCTGCAGCGCAAGTACATTAACCTGCTGGAGAAGTTTAACGAGCTGCTGCTGAAGACGCAGGCTTAGCCAAGGGCGCTCTTTTAGTCTATAATAATGCCGCCGGCAGGTGGGGTGGTCACACTTTCCTCCGTGCCTGACATAAAGGTAGCCACGGCTGTGCCACCAGCATACAGCGTCAGCAAATCGCCGGCAATCCGGTAGCTATCCACGCGACTGAGCACGTCGAGCAGTTTGTTTTCCTGGTCCATATCGGGGCAGGCCATGCGGGTGGAGCCGAGGTTGGAGAGTTTCAGGTTTTGCCCGTCCAGCTCATACCTCCCGAAGAACCTGTTGCAGCCCGTAAAGCCGTGCACCCGTGTTTTGCCTTCCTCAAAGCGGATAAAAGCGGTTTGTGTGTTCTGCGGCCGCTGCACATCCTGCCCCTCCAGCGAATAAAGTGCCCAATAGGCATCCAGTACGCTGTCGGTCTCGGCTGCCTGGTTTTTGTTTTGCACGGTGCAGGCGCCGGCTAGCAGCAAAAGCAGCGCAGGAAGTATGTATAGCAGTTTTTTCATCGTCTTGTTTTTTAGCTAAAATATAAACGGCCTGCCGGGCAATGTGTTTTAGACTGCGCAGCAGTTATGTAAAAGTACTGTAAAAAAAGCCCGCAGCTTAGCTGCGGGCTTTGTAGTTTACAAGCGGGTTAATTACCCTCTCGGAGACTCCATGCCATAGTTACTGGCGCCGTGGTGTGCGCTGTAGTCAGGGCCGGATGTTTCGCCGGGGCGACGGTAACGGCTGCTGCGCTGGCTGTAGTCGTCGTTGTCGCTCACATAGGAGCGGTTGCTGGCGTAAAGGCCTGTGGCATAGTTATCGCCTCGGTTTGAGTTGCGGATCTCGCCACGGTAGCGCTCGTCATCGCCACGGTAATCCCGGTCGTAGTAGTTGCGTTGGTCGCCGCCACGATAGTCGTTGTCGGAGCGTCTTTCCCGATGCTCCCCGCGGTCGTAGTAGGCATCTATGCCGAGCATGTTGTAGCCACGCTCAGAGCGGCCACGGTACATCTTCTCGTCCTGGTTAAAGTCTTCGTAGCGGCGGCCCTGGCCCCCGTGTTGGTAGCTGTTGTCCTGGCGGTTGTACCTACCGCTGCCTTCGCTGTAGTTCGTGCCGCGCGAGGTCCCGTACGTGCCGTATTTATCCTCTGTTCCCCAACCGGTGCCTCTGCTGCGCTCGTAGCCGCCGCCGTCGTTTCGGCTGTTCCCCATGTACGGGTTCGGGTCGCCGTAGTGGTAGCTATCCCGGTTACTGCTGTCGGTCAAGCCGCGGTAGCTGCTGGCACCGTAGCCTGCCACGGGCCCGCCACTGCGGTAGCCAAAGTTTGGATCCGGGTTATGGCCCCGCACGTTGCGGTACTCTGCATCATCATCGCGCATGCCGTAATAATTTCCGTGGCGGTTGCTGTAGCGCTCTCTGTAGTTCTGGAAGCCATCATCGCGGTTGTTTCTATCTTCGAAGTCTCCTCGGTAGTTTCTCTCGTTCCTTTCCATAGTTATGTCAATTTGGTTTTAATGTTACTTCCCCTATAAACGCACCAGCGGCGCATACGTTGGGCTTTTGTCGTCTCGCCCCCTAAACGCCCTGCTTTATCATGTTGAGTCTTAGAACTTAAAACAGCCTGCATAGTACCCGGTTACCATTGGTCGAGGCAATTGGTCTGTTTATCTAATACATTCGTTTGTAGCGGAATTAAAGTCTACCTTTATAAAGCTGACCAGGGCATATACAGAGGATTGCGCCTCTGCTTAGCCCATAAGCAAAAGAAGTTTGTTGTTTGTTATACTTAAAGAATACCCCTGCGCCACTGGTCCAGGGGTTTTCTTTTGCCCTCCCCGGAACATATGCGCGGCAGCCGATGTAATGGGTAGGTATGTGTAGAAAAGATTTCTCCCTCAGGCACCTGGCACTGTTCACGCTGGTCCTGTTCCTGCTCCCGGCTTATGGCCTGATGGCCCAGCAAAAAACTACCATTGCGTTCGGTTCCTGTAACAGCCAGGATGAACCGCAGCCGCTTTGGCCCTCCATTGTGGCTGCAGACCCCGACTTGTGGATCTGGCTAGGCGACAACATTTATGCCGACACCGAAAGCATGGACACGCTGGCCAGCAAGTATAACCGCCAGTTGCAGCACCCCGGCTACCAGGCACTGCTCAAGACTGCCGCCGTTACCGGTACCTGGGACGACCATGACTATGGTTACAACGACGCAGACGGCACCTATCCCTACAAGGCCCATAGCCAGCAACTGTTTCTAGACTTTATGGGCGTGCCTGCCGATGCCCCTGTGCGAGAGCAGGAAGGGGTTTACCGCAGCTACACCTACGGGGAGGGTGAGCAGAAAGTGAAAGTGCTCTTACTCGATGGCCGCTACCACCGCGACCCGTTCAAGGAACTGTTCGGCATGTACCTGCCCAACTTCGGAGGCGAGCTTCTGGGGGAGGCACAGTGGCAGTGGCTGGAGCGCGAGCTAACCGACTCCGATGCTCAGATCCACATCATCGCCAGCGGCATGCAGATTCTCCCAAACGGCCTTGCCTACACCAACTGGTCGGCTTACCCGAATGCCCGCAAGCGCCTGCTGCGGCTCCTGGAAACTGTACACCCGGCTAACCCTATCCTGCTCTCCGGCGACCGGCACGTAGGCGAGTTGGCCAAGATTGACATAGCAGGTTACCAGCAGCCGGTGTACGAGATCACCTCCAGCGGCATGACGCACCACCGTAAGCCAAGCAAGCGCGGCAACCGTTACCGGGTGGGTGAGCAGGTCGGCGCCCTGAACTTTGGCCTGCTTACCATCGATTGGGGAGAAAAGGAAACCAAGGTGACGATGCAGATACGAGGCCTGGAGAACAAGGTGCTGCTGGAGCAAAAGCTAACTTTTGAGAAAGAACCGGTGCCTGTTTCCAGCAGATAGCCAGAAAAAAAGCGGGCTGCCATACATAGGCAGCCCGCTTTTTTTTATCCGCAAGTATAATTACTTACCTGCGGAGGATGAGGTAGCACCGGCCGGCACCTGCTGCTGCTGGTGCTTGTACTTGTTGTCAAACTTCTCGTACAGCTGCTTGTGCTTGTTGTTTAGGTCTACCTGGCGACCCTGGATAAAGGCGTACGTCACGTTGTTGGTGCGCATGTCCAGCAAATCGCCGGAGGATACCACCAGCGTGGCATCCTTGCCCACTTCCACAGAACCAGCCTGCTTCTCAATGCCCAGGATTTTGGCGGTGTTTAACGTAACAGAGGCCAGCGCCTGCTCTTTGTCCAGGCCATAGGCGGCGGCAGTGCCGGCAATAAACGGCAGGTTGCGCGTGCCGTGGATGCTCAGGTCATAGTCCAGCGCGAACGGAATACCCGCCTTATGCAGCAGGTAAGGCGTTTTGTAGGGCATGTCCACATCCTCCTCCGCACGCGACGGCAGGGCATGCACACCAGAGTAAATCACCGGGATGTTGTTTGCCTTCAGGAAGTCGGCCACGGCCACGGCATCGCGGGCTCCCACCACTACAATCTCTTTCACACCGTGCTTCTTCGCAAAATTAACCCCCTCAATAATCTCTTTGCCGTAGTTGGCGTGGATGTAGAGCTTGCTGGAGCCATCGAACAAGCCAGTCATCGAGGCCAGCTTCAGGTTCTGGTTATCATGCTTGCCCGATTTGTACACGGCCGCATCGCGGAACAGCTTCTCCAGCTCCAGTATCGTTTTCTCACGCTCTCCGGCCATGCGCTTCAGGCGCTCATCGGCCTGGCTGTTGCCGGTCTCGATCAGCATGTAAGGCCAGTTCAGGTGCATGCCCTCATCAGCTTTCACAATGGCGTCTTCCCAGTTCCAGGCATCCAGCTGCACGATAGACGAAGTACCGGAAATCGTGCCACCGATTGGGGTCAGCTGCGTCATCAGCACCCCGTTAGCACGCACCGTCGGGATGATGTCAGAATCGGTGTTATAAGCGATCACCGAGCGCACGTTCGGGTTCATATCGCCTACCTCGCGCCAGTCAATCGTGGCGCGTACGCTCTCCACCTCGTTCAGGCCAAGCGTAGCGTTCGGCTGGATGAGGCCGGGGTAAATGTGCTGGCCTGTTACATCCACCACCTCATAGCCATTCACATTAGCCCCACTCTGCGGACCCGCATACGTGATTTTCCCGTTATCGAACCCTACGGCGGCGTTCTCCACCACCTGCCCGTTGCCTATGTGCAGGGTAGCGCCCTTTAGCAACAGCGGCTTGCTTTGCTTAGGTGCCGGGGCAGGCACCTGCGCCATTACCGGTACTGCAAAAAGCAGCGCCACCAAAGCCGAAATATATCTTTTATGGATTTTCATCTTTCAATTGTTGAATTGTTGGATCGTTATATGGTTGATCAGGTACTAAGAACAACCACTTAACAATTAAACCACTTAGCCATCAAAAACTAGTATGCGAAGTACGACTCCTCCTCGTTGTGCTCCACGTCTTCGCAGTGTACCACGTGTGCTTTTTTGCTTCTCGGAGCCTGTGTTTTAGCACCGCCGCTCTTCTCGCTCAGCATCTTCTGCACCAGGCGCATGCGCTCTTTGTCCAGTTCCTCGCGCAGCTGCTCGTCGCGCTCCAAGTCGTAGTAGGCAACGCCATCCACGAAGGTCTTCAACGGCTTCGCATAAATGGATAGCGGGTGCTCGTTCCACAGCACGATGTCTGCGTCCTTGCCCGCTTTCAGGCTACCCATTCTGTCGTCGAGGTGCAGGAGCTTGGCAGGGTTCAGGGTCACCATTTTCAGGGCGTCCTCTTCGCTCATGCCGGTATACTTCACGCTCTTGGCAGCCTCCTGGTTCAGGCGGCGGGCCATTTCCGCATCATCAGAGTTAATGGCGGTTACAATACCCAACTGGTTCATAAGGCCGGCGTTCTGCGGGATCGCATCTTTCACCTCCATCTTGTAAGCCCACCAGTCGGCGAAGGTAGATCCACCCACACCGTGCTCTTTCATTTTGTCAGCTACTTTATAGCCTTCCAGGATGTGCGTGAAGGTGTTCACCTTAAAGCCCATTTCGTCAGCCACTTTCATCAGCATGTTAATCTCGGACTGCACGTAAGAGTGGCAGGTGATGAAGCGCTTCTCGTTCAGGATCTCCACCAGCGCCTCCAGCTCCAAGTCGCGGCGTGGGGCCGGCATTTTGGCCTTCTCGCGCTTGCTCAGCTTGTTATAGTTCTTATGGGCCTGCTCATACTCTTTGGCTCGTGTAAAGGCATCTACAAATACCTGCTCCACCCCCATTCTGGACTGTGGGAAACGGATTGTCTGGGTGCTGCCCCAGTTCGACTGCTTCACGTTCTCACCCAGCGCAAACTTGATGTAGCCGTCGGCATTCTCCACCAGCATCTCCTCGGCGCTCTTGCCCCAGCGCAGCTTCACAATGGCCGACTGGCCACCGATTGGGTTGGCAGAACCGTGCAGCAACTGTGAGGTGGTAACGCCACCAGCCAGCTGGCGGTAAATGTTGATATCCTCCGGGTTCACCACATCGGCCATGCGTACTTCAGAGGTAACAGACTGGGTTCCCTCGTTCACGCCATCCAGAGCAATGTGCGAGTGTTCATCAATGATACCTGGTGTTACGTGCTTGCCGGTACCGTCGATCACCCGGGCACCCGACTCGCTCAGGTTCTTCCCTACTTTCGCGATCTTGCCGTTCTTGATCAGCACATCGGCATTTTCCAGTTTGCCTTCTTTCTCGTTAGTCCAAACCGTGGCGTTCTTGATCAGCACGGTTTCCTGCTTAGGCAGCTCCGGCTGGCCGAAAGCCTGAAACGGGTATACCATGCCACCGATAGCGGCATTTTCCTCTTCCTTCTTGGCACGGTCTTTCTTCTCCTGCTGGGTCATGGCCTCAGAGTAGGCAGCTACCCATTTCACAGAAGAGGCGTTTGGCAGTTGGCCTTCGCCCTGCAGGTTCTTATCAGCCACCCAACCGCTCAGGCGGATGCTCTGCTTGCTGTCTTTGCTTTCAGCAAAAGAGATCGTTACCAGGTTTCCCTTAATGCTGATGTTGCCTTTTACGGTATCTTTGGCAATCACCTGCAGCTCCGGCTTCTCGGCGGTACCTGAAACCAGCAGCTTACGGCCGGTGTCGTTGCCCAGCTTTAAAGTATAAACGCCGCGGTAATCGGCGGGCACATCAGAGATTTTATATTGCTCGCCCTGCACCCAGTTCTCCAGGATCATCCCCTCCTCCGAGAAAAGATTATCCGTGGTGATGATGAAGTTGGCCAGCATGCCCTTGTTCAGGCTACCCACCAGGTTTTCTGCTTTCAGCAGCTTGGCTGGTGTCGCTGTCAGGGCTTTCAGCGCCTCCTCTTCGCTCAGGCCATACTTCACGGCTTTGCGCAGGTTTGGCAGGAAGTCTTTTTTGTCTTTCAGGTCGTGTGCCGTGAAGGCGATAGTGACACCGGCTTTCTGCAGCAGGCCCGCGTTGGCAGGCGCCATTTCCCAGTGCTTCATGTCGTTCAGGGCCACACGGCGTGCATCAAACGGGTCCTCCACGTTATAAGCGGCCGGGAAATCCAGCGACAGGATGATGGGTGCGTTGGTCGCCTTGATCTGCGGCAGCATCTGGTACTCGTCGCCGGCACCTTTCATGATGTACTGCTTGCCAAACTCGTCACCCACTTTATCCGCACGCAGCACATTCAGTTTGTTATCAACCTCAAATATCTGCGGGAAAGCGTTAGCCTGTGTAAAAGCGGCCAGAGAGATATTCTGCTCTTTCTGCGGATTCTGCGCATTCCACTGGGCATCCAGGTACGTCTGGCGCAGCAGGGCAACAGAGCCCATCAATGAGTTCGGGTAGTCCTGCTTCGAAGTACCTTTGTCGAATGATAGCGCAGCGGCGGCTTTGTCTTTCAGCACCACTTCGTTCTCCCGCTTCTCAGCCAGTGTTACCAGTGCGGCCGTGCCGCGGGCAATGCCGTCGCGGTGCACCGCCAGCACCGTACCAAAACCCTGCTTGCGCAGCTCCTCGGCTTTTTTGGCATCTACTTTAAACAACGCTACCGCGTCTGTCTCCGGTCGAATGGCCTCGTTCCAGTTGTAGGCACCCTCTTTGGTAGACTCCATCTGCGGGGCGGCACGCCAGTTGCGGCGCTCTGCTTTTACCTCCGGCAACCCGTAGTCGCTGAACATATCCACCAAACCAGGGTAGATGTGCTTGCCTTTGGCATCCATCACCACGGCACCGGCAGGCACTTTTACGTTAGTGCCCACGGCTTCTACCTTGCCGTTTCGGATCAGGAGGGTCGCATTGGGAATGGTGGTTTTGTAATCAGTATGGACGGTGGCGTTGGTGAAGGCCACGAGTCCGGCGCGTTCGTCGTACACGCCGTTGCGCGGAAAAGTCTCCTGCGCCATTACACCACCTGCACTTAAGGCGAGGCAGGCTGCAATGGTTAAGATTTTCTTCATTCGTAAGGTTGGAGTTATAGTTTAAAGTTCAGACAAGTTCGGTTATCAAGTTAAGCATCAGGAAGATAAAATGCTATACTTTGCCTATGCTATATTGCAAGCTTTGACTGCTGCTGCTGCCCAAGGTTTAATAGGTTGTGGAAGGTTTTGAGAAGTATCGCTCTTCGGGCTGATTTATACTTTCATAATCTTCCCATTGCTGGCGCAAAGGGTTGTTTGTGCCTCTATCTGCCTCTACTTCCCATTGCGCTGGCGCGAGTTTTCAACTCGTGCCTCACTATGATGTTGGGTTTGCAACCCAACTGGCTCTAAGAGCCATACCTAATGCTTTTGCTACACATTCATAGCCCCTGCTTCCCGCAATTTGAACCAAGCTATCCTTACTAGCTGCCGTTCATCCTTCAGACTTACAAACCTATCGTTTCACCTCTGGCCTTGGCTCCCTCCAGGCCGGGAGGCCTCGTCCTCGGGCATCGCGCTGTGTGCCTGAAGCTGCCTCCGCTCTGCTCCGGCTGCCTCACTGCGTTCGGCACCGCAACATGCACAAGGCGCTCAACCCAAGGACTGGGATTAGGTTCGATAGCACCGCTGACGGAGCTGGAACCAGGCCCCCTCCCCTGTACTTAGGGAGGGATGGGGTGGGGTGAACTCACCTCCTCGGAGGCCAGAGGTGGGTTAACAGGCAAAACAAAACGCGAACACAGATGCTTGCCGGAGCATGTTAAAAACAAAACCGGCCGCTGCACATGATGCAGCGGCCGGTTCAGGTATGTGTTTATACTTTATAGTTCTTAATAAGCTCTTCCGGACTTGTTCTCCACGAAGTTCATGAAGGCACGGTTTACCACGCCGGTACCACCCGGGGTTGGGTAATTGCCTGTGAAGTACCAGTCGCCTTTGTGGTTCGGGCAGGCTTCGTGCAGGTCTTCTATCGTCTGGTAGATCACTTGCACCTCCGCCTTCACATCAGGGGCCTTAACAATTTCAGCTACTTTGTCCGATAACTCATAGTGCGTGAACAGATCGTACAGCTCCTGCACAAAGTTTGTCTCCTTGAAAGCAGGCGTACCGGCAGCAGCTAGACACTTGTTATAGGTTTCCTGCACCTTGTCGGCTTGGCCAGTGTCCTTAAGGAGGGCAAGCAGCGCTCTAAAGGCCACAAACTCCTTCATGCGCGACATGTCGATGCCGTAGCAGTCCGGGTAACGGATTTGTGGTGCGCAGGAAACGATGATGATCTTCTTCGGCTCCAGTTTGTCCAGCATTTTGATGATGCTCTTCTCCAATGTAGTACCACGCACGATGGAGTCATCCAGCACCACCAGCGTATCTACGCCTTTCTTCACCACCTCATAGGTCGTGTCGTATACGTGCGTTACCAGGTCGTCGCGGCTGTCGTTGTCGGTAATGAAAGTACGCAGCTTGGCGTCTTTGATCACCAGCTTCTCGGCGCGCGGCTTAAACTGCAGAATCTCGTCCAGTTGCTCCTCCGTTAACTGCTGGTTCAGGATGGCTTGCTTGCGGTAGTCGCGCAGGTGGTTCTCCAGCCCTTTCATCATACCCAGCCAAGAGGTCTCGGCGGTGTTGGGGATATAAGAGAACACGGTGTTCTTCAGGTCATAGTTAATGGCCTCCAGAATCTGCGGGCACAGCAGCTTGCCCATGTTCTTGCGCTCCTCGTATATTTCCGGGTCGTTGCCGCGGGAGAAATAAATGCGTTCGAAGCTGCACGACAGTTTCTCGCGCGGCTCCACCACCTCCTTCAGCTCCGGGTTGCCGGCCTTGTCCACGATCAGGGCATGGCCGGGCGTAATCTCCTTGATCTCGCTATAGTCTATGCCGAAGGCTGTTTTGATGGCGGGCTTCTCGGAGGCTACCACCACTACCTCATCATCCATGTAGTAGTAAGCAGGACGGATGCCGTTCGGGTCACGCATCACGAAAGACGCACCGAAGCCAGTCAGACCGGCCATGGCATAGCCACCGTCAAAATCCCGGGCAGCACGCTTCAGCACGCGCTGCATGTCCAGGTTCTGCTCGATCAGCAGCGTGATTTCTTTGTTGGTATAGTCGCCTTTCTTGTAGTAGTCGAAAAGACGCTGGTTCTCCTCGTCCAGGAAGTGGCCGATCTTCTCCAGCACCGTAATCGTGTCAGACTTATGCTTGGGGTGCTGCCCCAGGTCCAGCAGCTTGTTAAACTGCTCGTCCACATTGGTCATGTTGAAGTTACCGGCCACGGCCAGGGAGCGGCTGCGCCAGTTGTTCTCCCGCACCATGGGGTGGCAATTATCCACGCTGTTAACGCCGTGGGTGCCGTAGCGCAGGTGGCCCAGGTATACATCGCCCAGGAAAGGCATGTTCTCCCACACCCACTCCACATCCTCGGCCCTTTCCGGGTACTCCTCCTTCAGCTTCTTATACTCCTTCCCAACCTTGCCAAAGATGCTGTCGATGGCGCGGGTCTTTACAGAGCGGAAACGGCTGATGTAATCGATGCCGGGCAGGGCGTTGATCTTGATACTGGCTACCCCGGCCCCGTCCTGACCGCGGTTGTGCTGCTTCTGCATGAGCAGGTACAGCTTGTTAACACCATATAACGGAGTGCCGTACTTTTCGGCGTAATAGCTAATCGGTTTACGGAGCCTGATTAAGGCGATACCACATTCGTGCTTAATTGCGTCGCTCATGAGTGCTTTTATAGTGTCTGCACCAGCAGTTGCTCTATCCAGCGGAGCAGCAGGTCGGGTTTAAAGAACAGGACCAGCAGCGGCAGGGCGAACAGCGCCAGCAACAGTTTATCTGACGGTGAAATAACTAAATTTTCGTGAGATTGATTCCTTTTGAAGAAAAGGTAGTACGGTATCTTGATATAATAAAACAGCGCCACCCCGGTCAGCAGGATTCCGGCTACCAGCAGCACGAGCAGCATCGTGTTTCCGGAAAGCGTATACGCCTCCCACACATTGCTAAATATCAATACTTTGCCCATAAAACCGCCCAGTGGCGGCAACCCCGTAAGCGAGAGCAGGTAGAGCACGGCCATCACCCCCAGGTATGGCTGCAGGCGGCCCAGCCCGGAAAAATCCTCCAGCGTTTGCACCCCATACTTCTCCTCCCCTATCTGCAGCAGCAGAAAGATGCCGAAGTTCA
Organism: Pontibacter litorisediminis; assembly: GCF_029360645.1. GTDB lineage: Bacteria > Bacteroidota > Bacteroidia > Cytophagales > Hymenobacteraceae > Pontibacter > Pontibacter litorisediminis. Next base: position 772,487 of record NZ_JARDUA010000002.1, read on the forward strand.
TGAACAGCAGCACCGTGAGGTAAAAAAGGATGCTGGAAGTATAGCCGGTGCCGAAAGCCAGCAGCGCCGCCAGCAAGAACCCGGCATGCGACACAGAGGAGTAAGCCAGCAGCCGGCGCGGCGTGCGTTGCCACAGTGCCGTGAAGTTACCCACTGCCAGGGTGGCCAAGGCCGCAATCCCCAGCAGCAGCTGTACATCGGCGAAGGCAGTGGCATCGGTAAAGTTGGTGACGAAGCGAAGTATAACGAGGATGCCCGCCATCTTCGGGCCCGTGGAAAACAGCGCCACCACCGGCATCGGTGCCCCCTGGTACACATCCGGTGCCCAGAAATGGAAAGGCGCGGCCGAGATCTTAAAGAAGAAACCTGCGAGAATAAGTATAGCCGCCACGGTTACCAACAGCGCATCCGCCTGCAGCAGGCCCAGCGCAAAAGCCTCCGAAGTATAGTGGAGCGTGCCTGTAAGTCCATAGAAAAACGACATGCCGTACAGCATCACACCCGCCGACAGGGTGCCGTACAGCACGTACTTCAGGCCAGCCTCTACGGCGCGTTTCTCTGTTTTAAAGGTAAGGGTGAGGATGTAGGAGGCGATCGAAACGACCTCTATGGCCAGGAACACCATCAGCAGGTTCACCGATTTGGCCATCAGGTTAAGGCCAAGCACCAGTATGAGCACCAGCGCGTAGAACTCGCCCCTGCCCTCTTTCAGCTTTTCCAGCCGCTTTAACTGCAGCGACAGGAGGATAGTGAAAACACCCGCCGCGCTGAAAAGTATGCCGCCGAACCGCGCCAGCCCGTCGGAGAGCAGCAGGTTCAGGAAAGGCTCATCGCCGGAAGTATAACCGCCCAGCACCTGCAGCACCAGCACCCAGAACAAACCGGTGAGCGCCAGCCAGGGCAGCAGCTTTTTTATACTTTTAGCCTTGAACAGGTCGAGGGTAACGAGCAGCAGGAAGAAAAAGGCCAGCACAAACTCGGGCAGCAGCGAACCCGCCCCGGCAAGTATGGCATTCAGCTTTTCTGATAAGTATGCGGCCTGTTCGTTCACTACTTAAGCGTTGAAAAAATTAACCCCAGCTGCTCCTGCCCGCGCAGCAGCACCATTTCGGTAAAGCCGTTTACTGTCAGGCTGATCTTATCCAGCAGCAGGTGCGGGAAGATGCCGAAGAGCAGCGCCAGCACCGCCAGCGGCACCAGCATCAGGTACTCCCTTGTGTCAATGTCGGAGATTAGAGCCTTCTCGCGCAGCTCCGGAAAGATCCAGAACTTGCCGAAGAACATACGCTGCAGCGCCCACAGGTAGTAGGCCGCGCTCAGCAGCAGGCCAAACACCGCCACAACAGTAAGCCAGCGCGGCAGCAGCCCCGTGGCCTCCGGCGCGCCGAAACCGCCTACCAGCACCAGCAGCTCCGAGATGAAGCCAGAGAAGCCAGGCATTCCCAGCGAGGCAAAGAAGGCGATCACTACAAAGCAGGTATAAGCCGGCATGGTATTGGCCAGGCCTCTGAAGTTATGGATCATGCGGTCGTGGGCGCGGTCATAGATAACGCCGACTACCAAAAAGAGCAAGGCCGAAATGATGCCGTGGCTGAACATCATGTAAATGGCGCCGTTCACCCCCTCATTGGTGAGCGAGGCCAACCCCAGCAGCACAAAGCCCATGTGCGACACCGAGGAGTAGGCGATCAGCTTTTTCAGGTCCTTCATGGCCAGCGCGTTCATCGCGCCATAGATGATCGACAGCACGCCCAAACCACCGACAAGTATAGAGAAGTAGGTACCGGCATCCGGGAAGATGGGGTACACGATGCGGATCAGGCCATAGCCGCCTACCTTCAGCAGTATAGCCGCCAGCAAGACAGAGATAGGCGTGGGCGCCTCCACGTGCGCATCGGGCAGCCAGGTATGCACCGGCACCGACGGCACCTTGATGGCAAAGCCGGCAAAAAGCAGCAGGAACGCGATAAAGCGCAGCGGCAGGTCCCAGAGCACGCTCCCGGAGAGCACGTGCAGCAGGCTGTCCGGAATAAAGTTGGCCGGCTCCATCATGGCCGGGATGCTGAAGGTGCGCACCAGGTTGTAGTTGCTGATCTGGTTGCGCTGCAGCATCTGCTGTACCTGCGTCAGCACCTCGGCACTGGCCGCCTCGCCTTGTTCCAGCAGCCCCATCCGCACCGCCGTAGCCTGCGGGTCGATCACGGAAGTATAGAGCCCGATCATCACGATCAGGATGAAAAGGGAGCCGACTAAGGTATAAATGAAGAACTTGATCGCCGCATACTCGCGCTTTGGACCGCCCCAGATACCGATCAAAAAGTACATCGGCAGGAGCATGAACTCGAAGAAGAGGTAAAACAGGAAAAAGTCGAGCGCCAGGAAGCAGCCCATCACGCTGGTGAGCAGCAGCAGGTAGAGCAGGAAATATCCCTTCACGTTTTTGGTGATGTTCCAGGAGGAGATCACCCCGATCACGCCCACCAAACCCGTGAGCAGCACCATGCTGATGCTGATGCCATCCACGCCTACAAAATAGTCGATCTGAAAGCGGCCGAGGTTGCCCAACGAGAAGCCGATCCAGTTGAGTTTCTGTACGAACTGGTAGCCCTGCTGCCCGTTGGCCGCCACACCGCCGTCGAACTGGAAGTATAAAAGGATAGCAAGCCCCATCTGCACCAGCGCCGCCAGCAAGGTCACCGCCTTGATCGGCTTCTGGAGGTGCACCGGCAGGAGCAGTATAACTACCGCCGCTACTAAAGGAGTAAAAATGAGGCTACTAAGTATAAAATCCATTGATGTATTCGACACAAGTATCACGTATCATGTAGCACGACTTTGCGTGTACATTTACTATTTCCAAGTCTTCAAATTGCTATATCTCCACATCCTGCCATTCCGCTCATCCTGAAAATCCTGATCCCAAAGGTAAATCAAAACAGGATGATATATAGCATCAGTAAAATAAATCCGAACAGGGAGTAGGCATAGTAACTCTGCACCTTTCCGTTCTGCAGCCCGCGCCCCATGCGTCCCAGCACCTTCGACAGAGCGCCTGTTAACCACACCAACCCGTCTACTACCCAGCGGTCTATCCAGGCCAGGATTTTGGCCAGGATCACCAGTGCTTTACTGCCGTTGTTCAGGATATAGTCGATGATGCGCTTGTCGATGCGGTACAGCTGGTGGCCCAGCGCCAGGGTTGGCTGCACAAAGGCCCTGTCGTAAATTTCGTTCAGGTGGAAGTGCTGGTGCGAGAGCCGCGCCAGCCTGCCTTGTGGCTGCTTGTGCTGCAGCTGCTCGGAAGTTTTGCTTTTATACTTGAGCACCGCCCAGCCAATGCCTGCCGCTCCCAGTAAAGTAGAAAGCACCCCGAACACCAGATGCAAAGTATGATTGGCCGCATCGCGTGCCATAACCGTTTGCACCAACTCATCGGCGAGTATGTAGGAGGTAGACAGTCTCTCCAGCCTAATGCCCTGCATCAGCCAGCTGCTGCCGAAGCTTAAGGGGTTGAGCGAGAAAAATACGCCAAGCGAAAGTATCGCCAGCAACACTACCGGCCAAGCCATCACGCGCTCCACCTCCTGCCCTAGCCGCAGCCGCACATCCTGCACATTAAAAGAAGCCCGAAACTCGCCGAAGAAGATGAACCACATGTGCCGCGCCATGTAAAAAGCTGTGAGTAGCACCACCGTAAAGCCTATCCCTGGTATGACAAAGTATACACCGCCCCCCTTGGTCTGCGCCCAGGCCCAGCTGCCAGACAGGATAGCATCCTTGGAAAGGAAACCCGAGAAGAGCGGCAGCCCCACCAGTGCGGCAGCGGCCATGAGGTAGGTATAAAACGTGAGCGGCATGGCTTTGCGCAGGCCTCCCATGTGGCGGATGTCCTGCGCATCGAGGTGCAGGTGATGGTGGTGCAGGCCCCGGTGCATGGCATGGATAATGATGCCGGAGTTCAGGAAAAGGGCGGCTTTAAAGAATGCGTGGGTAGACAGGTGGAACAGCGCCGCATCGTGTGCGCCCGTGCCCATGCCCATCACCATATAGCCCAGCTGCGAAATGGTGGAGAAGGCCAGCACGGCTTTAATATCATATTGCGTAAGTGCCACCAGAGCACCAACCAAGGCTGTAATGGCTCCTACTATGGCAATAACCGTAAGTGCTTCCGGGGTGAAGAAGGCGTAGCAGCGGGCTACCAGGTACACACCCGCCGCCACCATAGTAGCCGCGTGTATGAGCGCCGACACCGGCGTCGGGCCCTGCATGGCGTCAGGCAACCAGACCTGCAGCGGAAACTGCGCCGATTTGCCCACGCAGCCCATAAACAGCCCCAGCCCCGCCATCGTCAGGAACACCGGTCCCAGTTCTACCCGCCAGTCCTGCCCGTCCAGCGTATACGTGGCGATAAAGCTGCCGCTCTCCCAGACCCCGTTGCCGATGAGCATGCGCAGCGCCTCCAGGTCGAAGGTGCGGAAGTAAGTATAGAAGGCGAACAGCCCGAGCAGCAGCCCGATATCGCCGATGCGGTTCACCAGGAAAGCCTTTTTATTGGCCGCCACCGCCGCCGGTTTGTGAAACCAGAAGCCAATGAGCAGGTACGAAGAGAGCCCGACCAGTTCCCAGAACATAAACAGGAGCAGCAGGTTATCCACCAGCACAATCCCCAGCATGCTAAAGGTAAACAGGCCCAGGAAGGCAAAGTAGCGGCTATAGCCCCTATCGCCGTGCATGTAGCCGACCGAAAAGAGCTGCACCAGCAATGAAATGAACGTAACGATTACCAGCATCAGCACCGTGAGGTTGTCGAGCAGGATTCCGGCCGTGAAATCGGTAAGGGAGTTGTCCGGCAAGGCAAACCAGGTAGTGCGGCTGTGGAAGGTGGCCGTGTTCCAGGTCTGCAGAAACAGCCACCCGGAAAGTATAAAGGCAACCGCCGTTAGCCCGATGCCCAGCCAGTCGCCGTGGCGCGGCAGGCGCTTACCAAGTATAAACAGCACCAGAAAACCTAGCAGCGGCAGCAACAGCACAACCAGTGCGGCTGTGGTCTGGGGGGTGGCTGCCAAAGGCTTTAAGAGTTCGGATAGCTCCAACGTATACTTCTGGTTTGGTTTCTGATATGCGTGGCCGGGCCAGCTAAGAGCGGGCAAAGTTACATATATTGGTGTAAACTAATAAGTATAGTTTGAGGGAGATTTTAGGGATAGTTAAGCCAGCTGCGGAGCAGAAAAGCATAAATGAGTTCTTACATCGGGATACTTTTTAGTAATATCCTGGCCCTCCGGCTCAGTTGAGTTACAAACTCAACATCATGCAAGGTCACAAGTTGAAAACTTGCGGCAGGAAAAGTTACCCCTTCGTTGCCACCTCGTTCAGGTTGGCTGTTTTAAAGTACTGGTACACCCGCAGCACAATGGCCAGCGCTACGGCTGCCTCGGCGGCGGCTACCACAATCACGAAAAGCGAAAACAGCTGCCCTTGCAGCAAAGCAGGATCGTGGCGGCTGAAGGCGACCAGGTTGAGGTTGGCGGCATTAAAGATGAGCTCAATGCCCATCAGCACCACCACGGCGTGGCGTTTGGAGATAACGGCCAGTACCCCGATGCTGAACAGCACGGCACTCAGGAGTAAAATATGCTCTAACGGAATATCCATACCTATACTTTGGGTTTGTCGGTGGCAATGTAGGCGGCGCCCATCAGGGCGATAAGCAGCAGCAGCGAGGCCAGCTCAAAAGGCACTACCACGTCGGTCATCAGCTTGATGCCTATACTTTGTACCGTGCTTTTCTGGTCGCCCAGCACATCCACCTCAGAAGTCTGCAGCCATGGGAGTGCGCTAACATTTGCTTTCAGGATAGTATAGCTCAGCCCGACAAGTATAAGCCCGGCCACCAGCGTACCCCATACTTTGTTCACGCTCTCCGACAGCACCGATTTATCATGCACGCGGCTGCTGAGCATGATGCCAAAAAGAATGAGCACCAGCACCCCGCCCACGTACACCATCAGCTGCGTAACGGCGATAAAATCAGCGAACAGCAGCACGTAAATGCCCGCAATGCTAAGCAGCGTGATCAGCAGCGAGAAGCCCGCGTACAGCAGGTTGCGCGTCAGCACCATGTAGGCTGCCGAAAGTATGGCAAGTATGGCAAAGAGGTAGAAAAGCACGGTTTCGTTGTTAGTTGATCGTTATTAGTTATTGGTTGCTCGTTGTTGGTCTTCTGGCACAAGCGGACGCTTGCGCCAGGCATTATTTTTATTTCAACAATACAGCAATGTAACAATTAGCCTTTGTTCCGTGCCGCCAGCGCGGCCGCTTTGGCGGCGGCCATTTCCTCCTGCTGCTTGGCCAGCAGCTGCTTCTTCTCCTCAGCCTGATCGGGCGTGAGGTCGGTGAAGTGGTAGACCATGTTCTTGATGTCTACTTCCGAGAAGTCGTACACCGGCGTCATGGTGAGGCAGTCGGTGGGGCAAACGGTGGTGCAGAGGCCGCAGTAGCAGCACTTGGCCATGTCGATGTCGAACACCGGCGCGTAGAGGCGCTTTTTCGTTCCATCAGAGGTCATACCAATATCCTCCGTAGCCTTCACTGACTCTATCGTGATGCAGTTTACCGGGCACACTTTGGCGCAAAGGTCGCAGACAATGCAGTCGTCGATCTCGTTGTGCAAGCGGTAGCGACCGTTGTCGGGCACCGGAATAGCCTCGTACGGGTACTTCAGCGTAGCCATGCCATCGGGCTGCTTAAAGTAGTTCTCGTCCGACACATACTCAGGAGTACGGCGGTTACGGGCATTCTTAAAGTGCTTCCAGGTCAGGCCAAGCCCACTCAGCAGCGACTTCACCACGTACCCAAAACCGGTTTTATTTCGAAGCGCTTCTTTCATCCTTTAAAGTTTAGACCTAGAGGGTAAGACACTTAGAGCACATCCTCCTCCAGCTCATTTATTATACTTAGCAACTCACTCAGCATCATAGCTGTGGCGCCCCAGACCGTATGGCCGTCAACACCAAAATAAGGCGCAGAAATTTCCATACTGCCGGACACCACGATATTCGTGATGCCCCTGATGCTTTTATCGAGCAGCGTGGAGAGCGGTACTTCTATCAGTTGGTCTACCTCCCTCGGGTCAGTTAAAAATACTGGCTTTTGGCTTATATAACCAACCACCGGATGCACCATATGGTTGCTGGCAAACACAAAGAGATCGCTCAGGTGGCCAATCACTGTAACATCTGCCGGGTCGATACCTATTTCTTCCTTCGCCTCTCTTAAGGCTGTTTCGTAGAAATCTGCATCTGCTTTTTCCTTTCTGCCTCCGGGCAGCCCTATCTGGCCGCTATGTACGCCCGCATAAACGGGCCTCAGGATAAGTGGCAGCTTTATTTTGTCTTCATCCCGGTAAAACAATATCAGTACAGCACTCTCCCTCGTCTGGCTGTCAGGCTTCGTTCTGAATCTGATAGTACTCCTTGTTGTACTTGCCATCAGGTTATGAGCTGCTTCACCAGGCAATGGCTCCTGCAATCTCTCCCTAAGTGCCTCAATAAATTTGTGCATCAATCTGTTACCAAATGTATCTGATTCCCCCTCTCTACTGATGCAAGCTGCTCCGCAACGCAGTTGGTCCTGATCTAAATCATGAATAACCGCCAGATACCTGCTATCAAAACCACGGCCAGCGCTACCGGCGTGAGCACTTTCCAGCACAGGTGCATGAGCTGGTCTACGCGCAGGCGCGGATAAGTCCAGCGGAGCTGCAGCTGTAAAAACAACAGCACAAACGTTTTGCTCAGCAGCCAGAAAACACCCCATAGTATGCCGGATAACCCGCCCGGTGTGCCGGAGGTCCAGTAAGCCAGCGCCACCGGGCCAATGTTTGGCAACGGCGTGTTCCAACTACCCAAAAACAGCACCACCGCCACCAGGCACACCAGCACCATCATACTATACTCGGCCAAAAACAGCACCGCAAAACGGAAGCCCGAGTACTCTACATGGAAACCCGCCACCAACTCCGACTCCGCTTCCGGAATATCGAAGGGGGCGCGGTTGCTCTCAGCCAGGGAGGCGATGAAATAGATCACAAAGGCCACCAGCAGTATGGGAGCCCGAAAAATGTTCCAGGTCGTGATGCCGCCAATGGTGGTGGTGTTGATGCCCAACGCCTCAATGCCAAACAGCCAGTTCATTTCATACTCCAGCCCCGGGAACTGGTTCATCAGCGCCCCCTGCTGGTAACTGATCTCCTGGAAATCCAGCGACTGGCAAATCATCACCGCCGAAAGTATGGCCAGCCCCGCCGGAATCTCATACGACACAATCTGCGCCACCGAGCGCATCGCGCCTAGCATGGCATACTTGTTATTGGAGCCCCAACCAGCCATCAGCAGCCCCACCACATCCAGCGACACAATGGCCAGCAGGTAAAACACGCCGATGCTAATGCCTGCCGGCACCAGGTCTGGCGTGAATGGGATTACGGCAAAGCCTGCAAATACAGCGGCAAAAATGAGGATAGGGGCCAATTTGAACAGCTTCTTATCAGCTGCGGCAGGCACGATGTCTTCCTTCTGCAGCAGCTTCAGCACGTCAGCCACGGCCTGCAGCGAGCCCTGCGGCCCCGCCTCGGTAGGCCCCATGCGGTCCTGCATAAAAGCGGCCACCTTGCGCTCGGCGTAGGCCAGCGCAATCACCACTCCCAGCAAGGCTCCTAAGGTCAGCAGAAAAGCGAACATAGCGTTTATCTTTATCCCCGCAAAGGTAGGGTTAAATTTGGAGAATTGAAGATGCGGGGTCTGGTTACTGAGCTTGACAGTAGGTCGTTGGTGACAGTGCAACCATACAACGCATTAGTAGCACAGATAAACAGTAATTATAGTTAGATCTACTTTTCGGGTAAGTACAAGCTACAAGCTCGCACCAGCATTAGCGATGAAGGTCTATATCCCGTTCGCTTTGGTGAGGATGATCGGCTCCCCGTCGGTGATTAGGATGGTATGTTCGTGCTGCGCCACAAAACCGCCTCGTTCGGCCAGCAGCGTCCAGCCGTCTCCCTTTTCGTGGGTATAACTGCCCTTGGTAGAGATGAAGGTCTCTACGGCTACCACCGTATTCTTTCGGAAGCGCTGCGTGTTATACCTGTCGTAAAAGCAAGGTATCTCCTCCGGTGCCTCATGCAGGCTTCTCCCTACGCCGTGGCCCACCAGGTTCTTGATTACTTTAAAGCCGTTCTTTTTGGCTTCTGTCTCAATAATCCGCCCTATCTCGGAGATTCTTTTCCCGCCTTTAATTTCCTTCAGCGCCTTATGCAGCGCACTCACAGAAGTTTCCACCAGCTTGTTCAGGCCGTGCACATCCTTGCCAAGTATAAAAGAGCCGCCGTTATCGGCATAGAAGCCATTCAATTCCGCCGACACGTCAATGTTCACCAGATCCCCCTCTTTCAGCACCGTGTTTTCGGAAGGGATACCGTGCGCGGCCTCGTTGTTTACGCTGATGCAGGTATAGCCGGGAAAGTCGTAGGTGATTTTTGGTGCGGACTTCGCCCCAAACGATTGCAGCACCTCATAGCCATACGCATCCAGCTCTTTGGTTGTGATGCCTGGCCTGGTATACTCGCGCATTTTCTTTAGCGTAACGGCAACTGCCTCACTCACCTGCTGCATACCAGCCAGATCTTCTTCTGATTCTATAGACATCCTGTATATTAACGTATAAATTATTCTACCAAATGCGGCACAAACTGCGAGAGGTTGGTGATGATACCTTTTTCCCTTCGAAACCCGATAGCGCAACCTTCGCCAGCCCAGAACACGCCGGCCTGGTACTGGTAACCTTTGCTATCCTCGGGCAAATCAACCCAACGCTGGTATACCTGCTGCTGTTCGTCGTACTCGCCTGCTATTTTGGTTACCGGCACACGGTCCACTACTTCTACACTTTGCCCCTCGCGGCCGAAGTAGGGCTTGCGGATATACTTGCCGCTGATAGGCGAAAGGTCGGTTTCGAGGAGGAGCGGGTGGTAGGGGTACGCTTTCCAGAGCCAGGCCAGCATGCCTTTGCTTTGGAACAACAATGTATAAGCCGGGTTGGCGATAACTACGGTACGGGTAGCCGCCAATTGCGTCAGGCTGTCGCAGAGCTCTGGCTCGTCCCAGGCAATCTGCTCCCAGGGCAGCAGCTTGAACAGGAACGGGAACTGGCGCCACTGCTCCGCCTCCACCTGCGCCCAAACGCCTCGCTCAGCACCCTCTGTAGACACACTCATCTCCTCTGCCGCGCAAAGGTGCGGGTCGAAACCAGCCTCGGTAGCAGCCTGGGCTATCACGGCGCAGTTGGCTTCGTCCTCGGCGCTGCCCCCCATGTAGGTGAGCAGCAGCGCGGGTGCCAGGTCGTCGTTGAGCATGCGCCAGGTCTTCAGTTGCTCCACCAGCGCCTCGTAGAGGCCCGAGTATTGCTTGGCATCGTGTTTACCGGCAGCAGCCAGGCTCGCCCACTGCACCACAGCGGTCTCAGGTATGGAAGTGGCGGTATCGGCGTTAAACTCCAGCAGCTTTGGCCCCTCCGGCGTCTGCACCAGGTCGAAGCGGCCATACAGGTGCCAGTGCCTGTCGTCGTTCCACGACTGGCGCACCAGCTCCCACAGGTTCTCCGGTATCCCCAGCACGCGCAGAAAGTCAGCTGGCAAGTCATCGGGAATGACGTTTGTCATCATCTCATATAGCGTATCGGCAGCCTCCAGCAAGGCATTGGCCTCCTGCTCGGGCAGCACCACCGCCTCGCCGGGCACATAGTTGGCACAGCCGTCTTCCACGCACCACTCCCAACCCAGGCCACGCACGGCCGTTTCCACGTCGCCGGAGTGCGTCTCCACACGGATCGTCGTATTCTTCTGCATCAAATTAATTCGAAATTAGGCTCCTGCCCCACCGCTACGGCCTCTAAAAAAACCACTTCTGCCTGAACGAGGCGCAGTGCTTTGCTGACGATACGTCTGCACGTTCTGGCGCCAGGCGGCGGTGTTGTTCATCAGGCCAGGGTTGGCATAATACCCTGCGCGTGGCCCAGTGGTGCGGCCCGCCATAAACCCAAGGGCACTCCACCACAGTACACTACCCATGCCAAAGCCACCCTGCTGGTACACCTGCTGGTTATCAGCCAGGGCCTTCATCTGGTTCTGTAGTTCCAGGCCCTGCAGCGTGTCCACACGGCCGTCGTTATACTTCAGGATGGCCATACTTTGGCCGGGCGCTGTGGTGCGCTCATCCGTTATTTTCCATTGGTCGGGCGCCTCCTCAGTCAGCTCCGTAATGATGCCGTCCGGAACGACTACTTCCTCGCCTGTGTTCCACTCCTCGCTCTGGTTATTGGGCCCGCAGCCCGTCAGCCCCATACAGGTGGCGGCCGCCACGATAAAAGCATTGCGCTTCAGGTCGCCTATGGTCAGGTATTTCTTCTTCATCAGGATTAGTCTTGATTGGCATATAAAGATAAGCTTTTCTACGCGGAAGCGCCCCCATTTGGCTGATTTATACTTGCTCACAGCAACTCGACGGTTACAGATTTCAATTTATTGCTTATGAAAGCAGGTTCTTCGAGATTTTGGTAGCGACACTGAATCCAACCACCCCAGCTCCTCCTTGACTAAGGAGGGGAGCTCTGTTGTTACTTTGGCTATAGTATCAGTTTCATAGCAAATAATAGCATCATCAGAAGATCATTATCCCCCTGCCCCCTTCCAAGGGGGACTTGGTTCAAGTTGCAAAGCCGTGGCTATTGATTCAGTTCCCAGTCCTTGGGTTGAGCGCCTTCTAGATTTCCGGTGCCGAAGGCATTGCGACGCAAGGAGCAAAGGAAATGTAGACAGCGCGATGCCCAAAGACGAGCCCTCTCGGGCTTGAGAGCAGAAAGTATACTATGAAACAAGTTGGTTGTAAAGCCGTGGATGAACAGTGGCTAGTAAAGATAGCTTGTTTCAAGCTGCAGAAAGCAACGGCTAAGAGAGGCACAAGCAGACGCTTGCGCCAGAGAAGTATAAGGTATGGCTCAAGTATAAGTATGGTCATGCCAGACGAGTCACCGATATGGCCTCATCCCCACGACACTGTACTGGAATCCTGTAAGGAATGTGAGATTTATATACTCTCTAACTCCCAAACCCTTTAACTCTCAAACTACTCCCACAGCGGGTAATGCTCCAAGTGCACTTTGCGCTTAAAGAAGATGCGAGTGCTTTCCTCAAAAGAGCGGGTAAAGTCGGAGACGTAGAAATGGTGATCTCCTTTTAGCTTCTCAGCGGCCAAGTCGTGCTGCTCCAGGTAGTCCTTTACCTGCTGCGCGACAATCTGGCTGGCATCCAGCACGTCCACCCCGCCTTTATAGTAATTCTCTATCTGCTTTTTGATGAGCGGGTAATGGGTGCAGCCAAGTATAAGCGCCTCAATATCCTGCAGGTGCGGGTCCGACAGGTAAGCATGGATCACGCTTTCGGAGATAGAATCGTTGAAAAACCCCTCCTCTATCATGGCAGCCAGCAGCGGCGTGGCCAGCGACTTTAACTCAATGTTGCGGTCCAGCTCGTCCACCTTCTTACGGTACACGTTAGAGTTCACGGTTTGCTTGGTGCCGATCAGGCCAATGCTTTTATTTGGGTATGTCCGGCCAATGTATTGCACGATCGGGTCTATAACGTTGAGCACTTTGGCTTTGCTGCCCACATACTCTTTCACCAACTCGTAAGCCGCCGCAGAGGCCGAGTTGCAGGCAATGAGTATTACCTTACACTGCTGCCGTATCAGCAGATCGCAGATCTTGACTGCGTAAGCCTGTATGGCCGCCGTAGACTTATCGCCGTAAGGCAGGTGGGCGGTGTCGCCAAAGTACACGAGGCGCTCGTTCGGCAGCACGTTTGTAATCGCCTGAGCCACAGTAAGGCCGCCTATCCCACTGTCAAAAATGCCGATCGGCTTCTCTCTCTTTTCCTGGTTCATAACAAGCGAAGTTAGCGAAAAGCAGTTCCTGTCTGCCTTTCACCCTTAAAATTAATACGTTCACAATATTTTGTAACCTTTTTGAATTCCGCCTTACGACAAAAAGTTATATTAGCAGAAAGATTTTTCATATCATCTTTTATCTCAAATTAAAAATATTCAAACCATTTGCAGTTTAATAATAAAAGCTTATTTTTAAACTGTTCATACGCCACACTTAGCTGCCTGCATAGGCCGCTAACCTTGCCAAAGGTGCCCGTCCAACCACTGGATTGATGGAAGATTACCGCAACGATCAATTCGCAACCGTTAAACACACGCCCTACTGCCCATGCAAAGCACTATTACGCTATCGCCTGCTCCAACGGTAAAACGCTCTGCCTTATATGGTACGCTCTCTGCCCGTTTCGTTTCGTTTCTAGTGGATACGACGCTGTTGGTCTTCTTCTACACCTTTGTGATGTATGGCTTTGTGGGTGCTACTCATGTTTACACCTGGGATAAAATGTTCTCAGACAGTATTGAGTTGGCAGAGCTGGTGTCGGTTGCCAAAATGGTGTTTCTCAACCCCTTCTTTCCTATTATCCACTGGGCCTACTATACCGTGCTGGAGTCGTCGCAGAAGCAGGCTACCATTGGTAAGTTTACCCTCGGCTTGCGGGTGACCGACCTGCGGGGCAGGCGCATCAGTTTTGCACAGGCAAACCTGCGTTATTTTTCTAAAATCTTGTCCTTGCTCCCCTTTGGCCTGGGCTTTGTGCTAATGGTGAACTCCCGTAGGCATCAGATGCTGCACGATTACTTCGCGCGCGCTTTAGTCGTGAATGAGTAGTCGTTCACTTAAAAATTGCACTATTTTCCATACCCAGCTTCCTGCTCTCGTATAATAGCCTGTAAACTAACTACGAAAGGAGGATTAATATGAGATTTATTCCAACCCGATTCCACGGGATACTAGACTATGTGGTAGGGCTGATTTTTATAGCAGCCCCCTGGCTGTTCGGTTTCTCTGATAACACTGCCGCCACCTGGGTCATAGTAGCCGCGGGTATTCTGGCGCTGTTGCAGACTGTCTTCACCGATTTTGAGGTGGGCCTGGTGCATAAGATTCCGATGCAGACGCACCTGATGGTGGACTTTGGACTAGGGGTGATTCTGGCGCTATCGCCTTGGATGTTTAACTTTGCCGAGCAGGTATACCTGCCGCACCTGATTGGGGGTGTGTTCGCTATACTTGCATCGCTTACCACGCACCGCAGGCCGAGTGAGTCGTATACCAGGACGCACGCTTCCCAGGAAACTATCCGCTAGTTAACAAACTGTAAAAGCTACAGGAAGGCTGACCCCGCAGGGTCAGCCTTTTTTATACTTGCCTGTTTTGTAGCGGCGCTATTATCTTTTGTGTCAGCACATCGCTAACTTTGCAGCATGAATTACTTATCAGCAGAAAACATTTCCAAAAGCTTCGGCGACCGCTGGCTTTTCAAGAACCTGAACTTTGGCATCAGCCAGGGGCAGCGCGTGGTATTGGTAGGCGTAAACGGCTCCGGCAAAACCACCCTGCTTAACGTTCTGGCAGGCAAACTGCCGCCAGATGAGGGCAGCGTGAGCGTACGCAAAGAAGTGAGTATCGGCTACCTGGGCCAAAACCCGGAGTTCGATGAGGAACTGACGGTGCAGCAGACCATCTTCGCGATGCAAAACGAGACGCTGGAGCTGATCAAGGAGTATGAGGCTGCTATCTCCAACCCGAACACCGGGGCAGAGAAGATGCAGCAGCTGATGGTACGCATGGACGAGCTGCAGGCCTGGGACTTTGAGGTGAAGGTAAAGCAGATCCTCTCCAAGTTAGGAATCCAGAACCTGGATGTGCAAATCAAAAGCCTCTCAGGAGGCCAGCGCAAGCGGGTGGCCATGGCCCGTGTGCTGATAGAGGAGCCGGATTTGCTTATACTGGATGAGCCTACCAACCACCTGGACCTGGACACGATTGAGTGGTTGGAGGGAATGCTGAGCACGCAGAACACCACGCTGCTCATGGTAACCCACGACCGCTACTTCCTGGACAAAGTGGCCAATGAGATTGCGGAGCTAGACAACGGCGAGATTTATACTTACAAGGGCAACTACAGCTATTTCCTGGAGAAGAAAGCAGAGCGGGAGATGTCTGCCGCGGCCGAAACCGAGAAAGCCCGCAACCTGATGCGCAAAGAGCTGGACTGGATACGACGCCAGCCGAAAGCCCGGGGCACCAAGGCCAAGTATAGAGTGGATGCCTTTGAGGAGCTGAAGGAGAAGGCCGCCAAGAAAACTGCCGCTCCGCAGCTGGAGCTGTCGGTGAAAACCACGCGCCAGGGGGGTAAGATCATCGAAGTAGACCACATCTCGAAATCCTTCGGGGAGAAGAGAATTGTAGACGACTTTAGTTATATTTTCAAGAAGAAGGACCGCATCGGCATTGTTGGCCCCAACGGAGCCGGCAAGTCTACCTTCCTGAACATGCTCACGGGCAAGCTGCAGCCAGATGCAGGCACCATAGAAGCTGGCCAGACCACCGTGTTTGGTTACTACACCCAGGATGAGCTGGTGTATAAGGAAGACCAGCGCGTGATCGACATTGTGAAAGAGATTGCCGAAGTCGTGGAAATGGCCAACGGTGAGGTGATCACGGCAAGCCAGTTCTTGCAGCACTTCCAGTTTGCGCCGCCGCAGCAATATACCTTTGTGAGCAAGTTGAGCGGGGGCGAGAAGCGCCGCCTGCAGTTGCTGCGCGTGCTCATCAAGAACCCGAACTTCCTGATTCTCGATGAGCCCACCAACGACCTGGACATCATCACGCTCAACATCCTGGAGGATTTCCTGCTGAACTTCGGGGGCTGTCTGCTCATCGTGAGCCACGACCGCTACTTCATGGACCGGCTGGTGGAGCACCTGTTCGTGTTCGAGGGCGAAGGCAAGATCCGCAACTTTCCGGGCAACTACACCGACTACCGCGAGTGGCAGAAGGAGCAGGAAAAACAGGACAAGCTGCTGCAGGATGAAGCCAAGGCCGCTGCCCCGGCACCCGTTGTGGAGAAGAAACAGGAGCAGCCAAACGGAAAGCGCAAGGCTACCTACAACGAAAAGAAAGAGTACGAGCGCCTGGAGCAGGAGATTGAGCAGTTGGAGAGCCGCAAGGCCGAAATCATCGAAACCATGAACAGCGGCAGCGTGACCGGCCATGAGGCACTGCATGCGCTGGCATCAGAGCTGGAAAGTATAAACGAGCAGCTGGAGGAGAAAGAGTTTCGCTGGCTGGAGTTGGCAGAAATAATGTAACTTGAAGAAGCCCTTCCTGAAACCCGGAAGGGCTTTTTTAATCCAGCCCTTTTACCACTACCCTGCTTCGCTCGTTCCGCTGCCCTACCCGCACAAAGGCGTTGTAAAAGTCCCTCTTGTTGTTGAGCGCGCTATAAAATTGGTCCAGGTACTTTAGTGTTTGCCGGGTATACCGCTCATCCAGCAGGTCAAAGTCCCGGTATACGGCATATATGGCCGCTCTTCTGCTGTTAAAGTGCTTCTGCACCTCCGCATACACCTCCTCCGGGTAACTGTAACCCCGGAACAGCCGCTGCCTTACCGAGCTTATTCCCAACTCAGGCGGAGGCGAAGCATAAGGGGTGCTCACGATGCCGGCGTAATCAAAGTCGTAAGGCACCGGAACAGGCGGAGCAAGCGAGTCGAAGGACAGGAGATCGACGTTGTGGCGGTAAGGCACCGACCAGTCTGTGTTACCGATCATGAACTGGAAAAAGGCCACTTTTGCCATCGACAACAGCTCGGTTTTATCCATGCCGATGCGCACCTCGTCGGGAATCACCCTGGCGTTGTGCCGGGCCGCCATTACGGCATCGTCTTCGATCAGGAAAGCATACCTTGTTTCTGTTTTACGCTTTCCCTTTGTGTCCTCATATACTACCCGGCACAGCCGAACCCTATAGCTTGTATCGGTCAAGGCATTGTATACTTTGTACACCAGGTACTCGCGCAGCACAAACTCATCGTTGATGCAGTGGGTCACCATTTTCAGCTTGTTCACTTTGCCGAACATGGTATTCTCCACCGTCTTGCGGGAAAAATTCAGCTGCAGGGGCGGGAAATTGCATACAGAAGGGTCACGACGGCGGTTTCCGCGCACTTTTACCTTCAGTTTTTCCTCCACTACCGTTCCTTCTGCGCTTTTATAGGAAATAACAGCCTTGTGGTCCTTCCGGTCCTCTCCCCGGTCCTTCAGCACTGCCCTTGCATCCATCAAAAGCTTAAACTCGAGCACGTCCTGGTGTATGAAGAGCGGGTTCTGAAGCCCCAAGGCAGCAGATGAGTCTGCAGCGGAAAGTAAGCTTGAGTCTGTTTGGGCCCGTAACTGTGGCGGCAGGCACAGCCAAAGCAGAGTGACCAGGAAAAATAAATGAAGCCTTTTCATAGCTTCGAAGCGCTACTGGTGTATACCTGCCCCAAGCACAGAACGTACGGCAAAAGGATCGGAGCAGAATCAGGAACCGCGCTTTACCTGAACAGCTCTTTTATCACCCTGCCTTGCAAAACGGTTGTATCCATTTTCATCTCTACCTGCATGGAGTCCTTCCTGGCTCCTACTACAGTAGAGTCCATCGCTAGTTCTACCAGGGTGGTGTCTGGCCGCGGCACCACTACCACTGAATCCATCTTAAACTGAAGCAGGCGGGCCACTGTCGGCGCAATATCTACCAGCGTGTACCTGGCTGCCACCTCCCCCTTTCTGAAGTCAGGCCCCAGTGCCAGTAAAAAGATCTGCTCGCAGCCCGCGCAGTTGTCCCCATGCTCCATCCAGCCGCCGTCTATTCCGTCCAGGTGCCGGCCGTGGTCGTTTGTAACCAGGAGCGTCGTTTTTTTGCGGAAGGCAGGATCTGCTTGCAGAAAATCCCAAAGCTGCTTCACATACCGGTCGTCGCGCATAATGCCCCGCAGGTAGTTGTCCCAGTTGCCGGCATGGGCAAAACCATCCGGCTCCATAAAATTGATAAGCATTAGGTTTGGCTTGTACGTGGTCAGGATTCTTTTAGCCTCCACCAGCGTCAGGGAGTCCATACGGTATCCGGAGCCGGGGCCGCTCTTGCCCGCGTTCACGGACGGCTGAAACTGCCCTTTCCAGTCGGGCCGCTGCGTATCGGCTAGTATGTACAGTTTATCTTTGCTCGACACGATCCAGGCCGCAGTAGCCGGTTTGCCTGTCTGCTTCAGGTAGTACTGGAAAATAGAGGGGTTTGCCGGCAGTTCATCGCCATAATTGTCGATTGGCTGGTTAACGCCGGTTGTGATGGCCGCGTGTCCGGAGTTTGTGTAGGTGTAGGCATCGTTGTAGAAGTTGCCTAAAAAACTGCCCTTGCCTTTCAGGTCAGTAGACATGTTGGGTATCAGGCCAGGTGCGGCACCCCATGTTTCGGAGTAGCGGGTTCCGTCTATCACCACAATGATAACATGCTCCGTTTGCAGCTGCCTGGTGTCAGCTGGTGGTGATGTACAGGCTATTGAAGAGGCGAGCATCAACACAATCAAGCTTGCTATAGATGTCACCTTTCTCATACCAATCACATTTAAAGAAAAATCTCTCCCTCCAGGCACCGTATTTTATACGAGCCGCGGCAACAATATGCCATCCGAAATCACACAACTTGCCCAGGCAAAAAAATACATAACCCACTGTTTTTCAAACAAAACAAAGGAAGCAAGTATGTTTCCGGAAGCGCACGAACAGCTTGCAAACAACAGGAGCAGCTTAGTAATGGAGAGGCAAAACTTAAACTTCGGCTCCCCAGATATTGAAAAACTTTAAAAATTTTCTTGCGTTTAACCCAGAAGCATTGCATTATTGCAATACAGATACTTTAAATGCACCAACCAGCAGCCATAGCGACCACACTTCCTCTGCCAACTTCCCTTGGCACGGCGCTGCTGTCTACTGCCTATTCTTATTGCCTGAGCGTGTATAGCTATTACAGCTATTATTATCGCTATTACCGCACCCGCAGCTAAGGCAATCACCAGCAACCACAAGATTTAGACACAGGAGCGAAGCCACAAAGGCCCTCCAACGGTGAACCTGCCAAAGCAGCGCCTTAAGCCCCTGCTTTTTTCATTTTGTACCCATTCTAAAAATATCAAATCATAACGACATGAACCTGACACAGAACTACAGCACCTACACCGAAGAGAACCACAATGTTTGGGCGATCCTGTTCCAGCGCCAGATCGAGAACCTGCCGAGCAAAGCCATTCCAGAGTTCTTTGAGGGGCTGAAACTGGTAAACTTCCAGCCGGACCGCATCCCTAACTTCGAAGAGGTAAACAAGCGCCTGAAGCCCCTGACGGGATTTGAGGTAGTGGCGGCCCCTGGCATCGTGGACGACGCCCTCTTTTTCGGCCTGATTGCGGAGAAGAAGTTTCCGGCCACTGTGTGGATCAGAAGAATGGACCAGCTCGACTACCTGGAGGAGCCGGACATGTTCCATGATGTTTTCGGGCACGTGCCGCTGCTCACCATTCCGGTATACTGCGAGTTTCTGGCTAAGCTGTCGGCCATGGCCCTGCAGCACGTAGACCGCCCCGACATTATAGACCGCCTGACGCGCATTTACTGGTACACCATTGAGTTTGGCCTGTTCCGTAAGCCAGGCGCAGCGGCCCGCATCTACGGCGCTGGCATTCTCTCCTCGGTAGGCGAGAGCAACCTGTCGGTGTCTGAGGAGAGCGTGAAGTATGATTTTGACGTGCAGCACATACTGGACACGACTTACATCAAGGAGACCTTCCAGAGCCAGTACTTCTGCATTGAGAGCTTTGAGCAGCTGCTGGAGAGCCTGCCGCAGGTGGAGGAAGCGATAAACAGGCTGCGCGAGGAACCGATAGAGGCAGTGTAAAGCGTTGTGCTTGGCCGCCCCTTTCCCTTGCAGGAACACCCGGTACAGGAATTCCTTTCCACAAGCAGGAAAGGAATTCCTGTACGGGCAGTTTCCTAGTAAGAGGGCAGAAGCGTTAGTCGCGGGGAGCACGAAGCCGCATGGCAGCTTTTTTACGAAGGCTTGCCACAATGCCTCAGGCGGCTCCTAACCTATGGCAGCTCCAGTAGGTTACTCTTGCGGATGTAGGCCTTCTCTCCTCTCCACCTGATCTCGTACCAGATGTCCTGCTCGCCGGTGATGGGCACCTTGTGGCCTTGCGAGGCCGTGGCAACCCAGTTAGCGCCGGCAGATGGCGCCGACATAATGGCTACCTGGTTGTTCTTGATGATGCCCGCCTCGCCGAGGTTTAGGAAGTTGATGTAGTAAAGTATAAACAGCAGGTAAAGTATAAACCCTGCCTTAAACGTGCTGCTGAACCGGTAGCCCCTGCGCCACCTGAAGAGCATCACCGTCACCGTTATGACGGCCGTTAGCAACAGCACCTCCAAAATGCGCATGTAGTGCTTGCTGAACTGCGTCTTAAAGAACTGCAGGTCGCTGTACTCATAGCCGTACAGGCGGTGCGCCTGGGCTAGTTCCTCCATTTTTTTTAGGGTGGAGCGGCTGGGCTCTTTGGTGTAGAACAGGTGCAGGTAATACATGGCGCTGGTGTAGTCGCGGAGGCCTTCTTTGATGTAGGCCATCTTCAGGAGCATTTGCGGGGAGTAGTGCTGCTCTTGCACCAGCAGTTGCTCGTACAGAACAAAAGCATCAGAGTAACGTTGATGCTCAAACAAAGAATCTGCTTTAGCCAGTGTTAATTTATTACCCTGAGCACAAGCCGGTTCCGCCAAAACAGCCAAAAAAATAATCAGACAGGCAGATATTTTGGATAAGATATTTTGCATTTAAAAACTTAGCTGTTAGTTTTGCATCGCAATTCAGGGAAACGCCTTGAGAACGCAAGTTAGTAAATAAACTGATTCTGTAGCTCAGCTGGTAGAGCAATACACTTTTAATGTATGGGTCCTGGGTTCGAATCCCAGCGGGATCACAAAAATGAAAGCCGAAGCCTTTCCTGAAAAGAGAGGCTTTTTCTTTCTGGCACTTGCCAGGAGCGAAAGAAGTAGCCTAAAAAATATTTTGCTATTTTAAACAAAGCTACTACCTTTGCACTCCCAAACAATTACAACAGTACCGATTCCGTAGCTCAGCTGGTAGAGCAATACACTTTTAATGTATGGGTCCTGGGTTCGAATCCCAGCGGGATCACAAAAAGCAAAAGCCTCAAACCTAATCGTTTGGGGCTTTTTTCATTTACGCATCAAACAAATATCGCTATATACCTGTAGTCTCTATAGCTAAAGCTGCTAACCCAAACTCCTTGCCCCTATGGAAGATGCCGTAAGAGTTTACGTTCCGGTCTCCGTCTCCTACCCCGCCTTGGAAGGTGTGCTGAAAAGCCAGTTGATCGGCGAGTACATTCCCAAACCCGAAGCAGGCGACGACACGCCCCCTTACGCGCAGATTCAGGACGTTGGTATTAGCGGGAGCAATGCAGACGCCCGCGAGGTGATACTCCGCATCAGGATGAGCATCCTGCGCACCATGCTGAAACGCGATGGGGTAGACCTGTACGTGCTGGCTAAGCTAGGCTACGACAACGCCACGCAGCAGCTGTTCGTGCAGCAGTTCCATCTCACCGCCAGAACCAACAGTGGCCTCTTTAACACAGGCCTGGAGATGCTGGTAAACAAGGTGGCCTACAACCAGATCATCAAAAAAGCCAGGGTAAACCTGAAGCAGATCATTTCGGGGGAGCTACAGAAGGCAAACGGAATGCTGGCTGAAGGCCTGGCCCTGAAAGGCATCAGACTGACGGGCGCTGTAAACGAGGTGCGCGTGCAGGACATTACCCCCCTACCCGACCAGGTAAAGCTCTCAGTTGAGCTTAAAGCCAACGTAGAGGCGCAGGTACTGGATCTTGCGGACCTACTCCCCCCTAAACAAGTATAAGTACCCAAGAACTAGCCGAAAGCACCGCTTCACCTACTGCTAGAAGTATAGGCGCTCTGCCTCACTTGTTATGGAAGTGCGGCAGCACCTTCTCCCCGAATACCCGGATAAACTGTTCCTGCTTTACATTGACGTTGTGCAGGTCCAGCTCCGAAAACCCCATCTCCACATACTTCTCCAGCCACTGAATGTGCCTTTCTGGGTCGCTTGAGATGTTTGCAGCCCCCTCCATTTCCTCTGGCTTCACGAACTGGGCCGCCTGGTCGAACTGCTTCGGGCTTCGCAGTTCAGCCTGCAGGTCGCTGGCAAACACATTGGTTTTCCACTGCTCGTATGCTCCGGCCAGGGCACTTTCCTCCGTCTCGTCATACGACACCTGCACTTTCAGGGCCATTGGCTTGTTTGCGCCGCCGTTGCTGCGCCAGGCCTCCACCACTTTCTCAAGCTTCTCCATTGGCTGCGACACCGTGATCAGGCCATCGGCCCAGCCTGCCAGCCAAGCCGCTGTGGCCGGGGTAATAGCCGCCCCCATCACCCGTATCTTCTCTTTTGGGGGAGTGTACAGTTTGGCGTTCTCCACCTCTATCAGGCCATGGTGCGTTACCGTTTCGCCGCGCCACAGCGCCTGCATGATGTCCACGCTCTGTTTCAGCCGCTCATTACGCTCCTGCTTCGCTGGCCAGCGGCCTCCCGTTATAGACTCGTTCAGTGCCTGCCCGCTACCGGGGCAGATCCAGAACCGGCCCGGGAACATCTCATCCAGAGTGGCGGCAGCCTGTGCTATGATGGCAGGATGGTAGCGGTAAGCAGGGCAGTTCACGATGCCGTAGTCCAGCGAGGTTTGTGCCATGGCCGCCCCCAGCCACGACCAGGCAAAGCCAGACTCATTTTGTTTCTCACTCCATGGGTTAAAATGATCCGAAGAAATACAGAACTGAAAACCGGCCTCCTCTGCCTGCTTTGCTAACTGTAGCAGCTGGCTGGGAGGAAACTGCTCGTGCGATATGTGATATCCTATTCTTACCATCCGTTCTTAGGTTGCGATTGTCCTTGCTTAACGGGTGGATGGCGCAGGCCGTTACGGCAAACAGGCTCCTCCACCCCGGGGTACCTAAAAAAGTATAGCCCCGGCACTTGGTGTGCACCGGGGCTATACTTGAAAAGCAACCGTTCAGGGGCTAGGCCTCTGCCTTAAAATGCGTTTCGAAGAGCTTATACTTGTAGCGGGGGTACTCCCGCAGCACGGCCACCAGCGCAAAGATGCTGCCGCCTACCAGCAACGGGTACACCAGGTACAGCAACGGGTGAATTAATGGCAGAAACAGTAGGCACAGCAGGCCGATGGCAATGAAGTTGAACAGGTAAGAGGCTTTGGCGCTGAAACTGAACAAGCCGCCCGACACCATTTTGGGGCTTACGATAGAGGCGATGATACTTAGCGGCGCCAACACCAGCACACTTGCCATATACATCATCACAACGAAGAAAGCCTGCTCGTGATTAAACACGGCCACATACGCAAAAGTAAGCACGGCGTCTATCAGCAGCGGCAAGCGCAGCGCCATCCAGGTAACCCGCAGAAAGTCTTTCGTGGTGCCGCTGCTGCGCTCCACCGTCAGCCAAAGGTTGCGGTAGAAGCCCCATATGTTGTTGAACACGTACGAAAACACCACCAACGGCCCTACAAACAGCCATAGCGTCATCACCTCGTCCAGCAGGTGCTCGCCCTTCTTGGCAAAGGCCAGTGCATCGGCACCAAGTATAAAGGCCTTGAAAACGAAGCCGAACAGCAGCATCTGGCGGGCCTGCTTGTGGTTCTTAAATAAGCGCCATCCCAGGCTGCAGCGGGCGTTGGTGCTATAGCTCACCGTCTTGCGGCGCGGCTCCGTAGCCGCCTTCTCCAGAAAGAAGTTAGAGATAACAAAAGCGCCCAAGGCAGCCAGGTGCACCACCAGCATCATCCATTCCGAGGCCGGGTAAAACATAGGCACCCGCACCTGCAGCGCCACAAAAGCCCCGGCCATTACCACTGCCGAGTAAAAGTTGGCGTTTCGCCAGCGCATGCGGCGCTCAATAAAAACCTGCAGCGAGCGCAGTGTGATATGCGCCGTGAGCACCACCAGCACACTTTGCAGCAGGTGCAGCAAGGTGTACAGCGGCGACATCATGTACAGCAGCAGCAGGAAATTAAGCAGCACAAAGTAAAGCGGCGACACTAGCTCCACCACCACCTCGGTGCGGAACCGCTGATACGCCGACACCGGGTACAGCTGCGGAATAAGGTTTGCCTTGGGTATGTACGCCGGGAAAAAGCCTTTCAGGATAATGATAGCCAGCATGAACAGGTTCGTATACTCCAGCACCTGTTCCACGCTAAGCCTGGTATCGCCCTCGCCAGCCTGCTGCAGCAGGAAAGAGAACAGCCAACTATACACACCCGCCGATACAAGTCCCAGCGAGAGCAACAGCATGCGCTGCAGGCGCTTTTGCCTGAAAAAGCTGTTGATACGGGCACGGCAAGAGAATACGATCAAATCCATGTAGCGAGTTAAGAGTTTAGTGTTGAGAATTAAGAGTTGCGGGAAGTACAGTAGGCTTAGCCACAGTTTTCACTTTGAACTCTTAACCTTTAACTACTTTAAGTGAGCATCCAGTCCAGGTTGGTTTCTGTGTTATGGTGCGGTAGCAGCAACTGGAACAGCGCCTGGTCTATAAGGTTGGAGCCGTTCATGGTAAATTCCTGCACCGATCCGTTGTACATCAGCTGCCCGTCGTTCAGCACGCCAATGTGAGTGGCGATCTTCTCCACGTAATTTAAGTCGTGGGAGGAGATCAGGATAACCCTGTTGGCATTGCGGTAGCTGCGGATAAGCTGCACCAGCAGCTGAGCAGCGATCGGGTCGAGGCCGGTAAAAGGCTCGTCCAGTACCAGCACCTGCGGCTTGTGCAGCATGGCAGCGGCAATCCCCACCTTCTTCTTCATGCCGGTAGAGTAACCCGCCACGCTTTTGTGCAGCGATTCCTTGTCGGTAAAGAAATAGCTGACAAGGCTCTTGATGCGCTCCTCTGCCTCGGCAGCCGACAGCTTGTACAGCTTGGCCACAAAGCTGAGGTACTCCACGCCCGTAAACTCTTCTATAAGCGGGTTGTCCTCGCAAAGGGCGCCCAGGTTCTGCTTTACCTCCAGCTGGTGCTGATGGTAGTCTTTGCCAAATAGGGTGATACTTCCGCTATCGGGTTGCACCAAATCGAGGATACAGTTGAGGAAGGTGCTTTTGCCCACTCCGTTCTTGCCCAGCAGGCAATAAATCTGGCCGCTCTCAATGGTTAGGTCAAGCCCCTGCAGCACCTGCTTCTTGCCATACTTCTTCGACAATCCCGTTATATCTATACTCATATATTTGTATCGTAGCGTGAAGTCCCGAAACTAAAAAGCGTGCTACCAGTCTGCAGCACAAGCCTAAAGGTATAAACATTCTCTGTATTGCCCTACAAATGTAGCAGCTTTATCCCGAAAACTTTATACTTTAGCAGGCGCTTCTTACCTCCTCCTGTGCTAACACCTTTCTAACGGAATATGGTTCTTTGCCTGTCAAATTTTAAGCCCAAAGTATAAACAGCGCTTTTTTTTGATTGTTTGCCGTTGCAATTGTCAAAGCCGGTTTATACTTTTGCATCCACCTTTTACCAGCGCACGTGGTGAAATCGGTAGACACGCCATCTTGAGGGGGTGGTGCCTTCGGGTGTGGGAGTTCGAATCTCCCCGTGCGCACTCTTCTAAAGCTCTGTTCTATCTGAATGGAGCTTTTTGCTTTTAGGGCAGTTGCTCGTGCACGTTTCCTCAGGTAAAAGCCAGCCGATTGCTAACTCAAGAATACAAGCGCTCTTGCGCTTCACCTATAAAAAATGGCCCAGGTACCCCTGAGCCATTTTTTATAGGTGAAGCGCGGGGAGCGCTGTTAGTGCGTAAGTTCCGGGCTGATCTGGAAGCCGAGCTTGCGCGGCTTGGTCAGGTGCATGTTCTCCAGTTTCTGCTTCAGGGTGATGCGCTCAATATCACTCACATCCTGCCCCATCAGGTCGTTGTTAACGGCAGCGACCATGGCACTCTCCACTATTACCCGCAGCACCCGGTCGCTGAGCACGTTTTTGGCGATGTTGCTGATCTTCTCCTGCGGCAGGTCCAGCTGCTTCACGCCCTCAATGCAGAAATGGTTCTCGATGTTGATGAGCATGCGCCCAATCAGGTACCCCGGGTCATCCAGGCGGTTATACTTGATGGTGTCGGCCATAAAGTTATAGGCCATGATGTGCCCGAAGAACCTCCGCCTGAAGTCTTCGTCCACATAATCGTTGCGCATGATCTCGTAGTCATCCGGAAAGGTGATGATGTTGGTGTGCATCACAAAGACCAGCAGATCACCCGAGAACTTTATCTGAAACTCGTGCTCCCCTATGTTCCGGTACTCAATCACCACATCGGCATCCTGGCGCGTCACCCGCTCGGTCAGCTCCGCCACCAGCTCCTGCGAGATTTCCTTCAGGCGCTCAAAAGCCCGCTTGGTATTGCGGTAGATGGCCTGCTTGGTCCTCGACTTGTGGTGCAGCCCGTTTATGATATCATCTAATCTATCCTCGAATTTCTCTTCTCTGTCTTCCATAGTTCAGTTTTTGTACGCCTTTCAGGTGTGTCAGATTTTGTTTTTACCGCTCTTGCTGCCAGTTTGTTTACCTCAAACCGATCCAATACAACTTAACCCGCTGCGTTATAAAGCCTTAGCGACCACCTATACTTCCTTTATTTTGCCTCTGTGCCATGGTTATTATACGTTGGCGGCGGCTGCAGCTCCAACTGCGGCTGCCCCGGCAGCTGAAAAGCCACCTGCCGCAGCCCCGGCTTACTTTCCGGGTGCTGCAGGAGCAGCTGCCGGGCCTGCGGCAGGGCAAACACCTCTGGCAGGGTATGCACCGCCCCTGCCGGCAGGTGCTGCGCGTGCAGCTGCTGCAGCAAGTGCCCCCGTTCCTGCCCCGCCACGAGCTGGCGCAGCCGTTCGTTTACTTCCTGCCGGTGCTGTACCCGCCCGTAATTCGTTTTATACTTCGGATCATCGGCCATACCTGCGGCACCAAGTACAGCGCACAGCCTCCTGAACTGCCTGTCGTCGCCAATGGCCAGCACCAGCTGTTTGCCGCACCTACAAGTATAAACTGTGCCATAAGGCACGATGTTGGGGTGCTCGGAGCCCATGCGCTGCGGCTCCTGCCCCGCCACCAGGTAATTGGTGGCCTGGTTTGCCAAGGCCGACACTGCCGCCTGCAACAGCGACACCTGCACCAGCTGCCCCTGCCCCGTACGCTCGCGCTGCAGCAGCGCCACCAGCAACCCTTCCTTTAGCTGGTGCGCCGTCAGGATATCCATCAGGGCCACCGGCATCTTCACCGGCGGGCCATCTGCTTCGCCGTTCAGGTACATAAAGCCGCTCTCGGCCTGCACCACCGCATCGTAGCCGGCACGGGCATCGTCAGGGCCATAGCCGGTGATGTGCCCGTAAACCAAGCGAGGATTAATGCGTTGCAGCGAGGCGTAGTTTACCTGCAGCTTTTCCGCGTCGCCGGGCTTGTAGCTGGCAATCACCACATCGGCCTGCCTTACCAAAGCATATAACTCCTGCCGCTCTTCCGGCTCCGTCAGGTCTAGGGCCAGCGAGCTTTTGCCCCAGTTGGCGGCGCAGAAGTAGGCGGGGGTGTCGGTATGGGCGGGTTCTGCCTTGAGCTTCCAGCTACGGGTCACGTCGCCGTGGGTGGCGGCGTTCTCCACCTTCAGCACCCGGGCGCCCAACTCGGCAAAAAACTGCCCCACGCTTGGCCCGGCCAGCACGCTTGCCAGCTCCAGCACCAGCATATCCTTAAATACAGGTTGTGTCATGTTATACTTTGCACAAGCAAAAAGCCGCAAACTCATGTCTGCGGCCCGGTTTATACTTCTAACTTCTTTACTCCAGCTCTGCCAGCACTTCCTCGCTAAGCTCCAGGTTATGGTACACGTTCTGCACGTCATCGTCATCCTCCAGTGCATCTAGCAACTTCAGCACCTTGCGCACCGCCTCCGGGTCCTCCACCTTTACCGTAGTCTGCGGCAGGCGCTGCAGCTCGGCGCTCTCCAGGTCCAGGTGCAGCTCCTCTGCCTTCTTCTGCATGGCGCCAAAGTCCTCCATCGCGCTGTAAATGGTGATGTAGCCGTCCTCAAACTCCACCTCCTCGGCGCCTCCGTCAGCCAACTCCAGCAGCAGCCCGTCCGGGTCTATACTTTGGTCAGGATCTGTCTTGGCCACGAACACCCCCTTCCGGTCGAACAGGTACTCCACAGAGCCGCTGGTGCCCAGGCTGCCGCCGCTTTTGTTGAACATGGTGCGCAGGTTCTGCACTGTGCGGTTGATGTTGTCGGTGAGGCACTCTATGAACACAGCCACGCCGTTAGGCCCGTAGCCCTCATAGTTTACCTCCTGGTAGTCGCCGGCATCGCTGCCCTCCCCCTTCTTCACCGCCCGCTCTATGTTATCCTTTGGCATGTTGGCGGCCTTGCTCAGCTGGATGGCCAGGCGCAGGCGCGGGTTCCCGTCAGGGTCAGCGCCGCCTTCTTTCACGGCCACCGTTATCTCCTTGATCAGCTTGGTGAATATTTTTGAGCGTTTGGCGTCCAGGGCTCCCTTCTTGCGCTTTATCTGCGACCACTTGTTATGTCCTGCCATAAGCTATCGTACTGTTCTGGTTTTATTTTGCACTTGAAGCAACTGCCGCTTCTCAACAAAATAAATAAATTCCTGCCGGAAAGGCATAAAAAGAGCGGCCCTGTTTTCACGGGGCCGCTCCTTGTTTAAGTATGTTAACATCTAAGGATGCCGCTGTTAGACAAGCAGCATAAAGATGGCATTTATAATGTTAAGGCCTACCAGCAGGAAGAAGTTAGGAGACTCTTGTATAACTTTTTTCATGACTTTATTGGAGTTAATATATATTTTTTGTGATGTTACGATTTTCGTTGCTTTGAGGATGTTTACGGCATCCTAGAGGCAATGTTTCAAACAATTATAAATAAACTTATAAATATTAAGATATTCAGATATTATAATTTGCTTTCACAGGCTCTAAACGGAAATTCGGCACAAAACTCAATTCACACAAATTGGACTAAACCAATTTGTGTGCATCATCAACTCTACCACCTCGTCCTATTTTTTACAAATATAATACATACTATTCGACACTCACAACATTATCCTAAAAAATATTTGAAAAAATGCATATATTTTTAGTCGGCATAATTGTGGTATCTTTACTGGGAAAAGCGGCTGATGGAAAAAGATGGCCGCCATGTACTAAACCAAAACATTTAAAACATTGGACTTCCATTCTTTTAACCTACACGAGGATGTGCTGACGGGCATCAACTCTATGGGCTACAACAACCCAACCCCCGTACAGCAGCAGGCTATCCCGCTGATCCTCGAGCAAAAAGACCTCATCGCCTGCGCCCAGACCGGCACTGGCAAGACCGCAGCCTACCTGCTGCCGCTCATCGACCGCATCTCGCACGAGGGCTATGAGCACACCAGTACCCTCATCCTCGTTCCGACGCGTGAGCTTGCCAAGCAGATTGACGAGCAGGTGGAGGGCTTCGGCTACTTCGCCTCGGTTAGCTCCATTGCCATTTACGGCGGCAACAAAGGCGACGACTGGGAACAGCAGAAACGTGCCCTGACCACGGGTGCCGATATTATCATTGCCACGCCGGGCCGCCTGCTCTCGCACATGGCCATGGGCTACGTAAAGCTGGACCAGCTCAACCACCTGGTGCTGGACGAGGCTGACAAGATGCTGGACATGGGCTTTATGGACGACCTGATCAAGATCATCAGCCAGCTGCCCAAGCAGCGCCAGACGCTCCTGTTCTCGGCCACCATGCCGCGCAAGATACGTGAGCTGGCGCAGCAAATCCTGCAGCAGCCCGCTGAGGTAAACCTGGCCATCTCCAAGCCGGCAGAGGGCATTGACCAACGCCTGTACCTAACCTACGACAACCAAAAGCTACCGCTGCTCGAGCACCTGCTGCGCGAGCTGGATGTGCAGAGCATGATCATCTTTACCTCCCGCAAGAACAATGTAAATCCGATCGTGCGCTCGCTCAAGAAGATGAATTTCACGGCTGAGGGCATTTCCTCGGACATGACGCAGGAGGAGCGCGAGAAGGCGCTGCAGGGCTTTAAGAACAAGCAGTACCAGATCGTAGTGGCCACCGACATTCTCTCCAGAGGCATCGATATCGACAGCCTGAGCCATGTAGTGAACTTTGATATGCCACAGGATGCGGAAGACTATGTACACCGCGTAGGCCGCACGGCACGTGCCGCCTCCACAGGTATGGCGATCACGTTTGTGAACGAGAACGATATGTTCCGGGTACAGAAAGTGGAGCGCCTGATAGAGCGTGAGCTGCCGAAACTAGCGCTGCCGGAAGGTTTTGGCCCTGGCCCGGCTTTTGACCCTAGCCGCCGGATGGGAGGCAGCCACCGCCACCGCAGCGGGGCCAAGCCAGGTGCAGGCAGCAACAGAAGCCAGCACCGCAGCAAGCACCACAGAGGTAACAAGCCGGACGGCAAAGGCAATGCGCCTTCTGGCACCTCGCCCCAGGGAGAGGCCACAGAAAGGCGGCCACGCCCTGAAGGACAGGCAGCCGGCGAAAAGCAGGGCGGCAACAGAAACCGCAACCGTAACAGGAACCGCAACAGAAACAAGAACAAAAACCAGAGTGGCAACCAAGCCAGCAGCGCTTCTGCCACTCCACAAGCCTAACCTGTAACCATGCGTGCATTACTGTTGATAGATATACAGAATGATTTTCTGCCCGGGGGTGCGTTGGCTGTGCCGGAAGGCGATGCCATCCTCCCGGTGGTGAACAGGCTGCAAGGCCAGTTTGACCTGGTGATAGCGACGCAGGACTGGCACCCGCCGCAGCATAAGAGCTTTGCCTCGCAGCACTCCGGCAAGAAGGCGTTTGAGGTGACAGCGCTAAATGGCCTGGAACAAGTGCTTTGGCCCGACCATTGTGTGCAAGGCACGCCAGGCGCTGAGTTCTCGGCGGAGCTGGAGCAGCATCGCGTGGAGGCCATCTTCAGAAAGGGCACCGACCCGGAGGTAGACAGCTACAGCGGCTTTTATGACAACGGCTACCGTAAAAGTACCGGCCTTGCCGGCAGCCTTAGGGGCAAGGGCGTGACCGAGGTATACCTGGCCGGTCTTGCAGCCGACTACTGCGTTTATTTCTCCGCCAAGGATGCCCTGAAAGAAGGCTTTAAGGTATATTACCTGGAAGATGCGGTGCGCGCCATCAGCCCTGCAGGGTATGAGCAGGCTAAGGCCGACCTTGCGGCGCGCGGGGCGCAGATCATCCAAAGCCACGCACTACTCTAGCATAGCACATCAGCAAACAAAAAAGCCACCTGCCCGACAGGTGGCTTTTTTGTTTGCTGATGCCCTGGTAAGGCAACTTTAAGCACGTATTACGGCGTTTTACTGCACTTACATTTGTTGTTATATAATTTATCAAATGAATATTCTACCATTTATATATTAAGTTCACCCGATTTTGCGTTATCTTTCCGAGACACAGAGCTTTTAGGGAAAGGATAGGTGCAACGGCCTGAGGTATCTAGGAGAAGTGAAGACCTGAAAGTATGGGCGTAGGCCAGCTTATGCCCGGTGGATTGTAGCATACTCACTTAACCTAACGATACATGAAACAAACCGTACTACTGGCCTTGTGCCTATTGCTCTGTTCTATCTCCTGGGCCCAAGACCCGGCCACCGGCTCCATCAAAGGGGTGGTGGTAGACTCCGCCAACCAAGCCCCACTGAGCTATGTAACCGTGGTGGTAAGCCCGCCAGACAAAGACGAAGTCCTGAAAACCACATTTACCCAAGCCGACGGCAGCTTTGAGTTTACCGGGTTGCCACTGGCTCCTTACAAGCTTATACTTAACTACATGGGCTACAAACCTTTCTCGATGAAGGTACCGGCACTCGAAGCCGGCAAGCCAGCGGACTTGGGTAAATTAAGTGTAGCCAGCTTGGCCAAGCAACTGCAGGAGGTGGAGGTGACAGCCGAGAAGATGCTCATCACCCAGGACATCGACAAGATCAGCTATAACGTGGAGTTTGACCCGGAGAGCAAAACAGTATCGGCCCTGGACATGCTGCGTAAGGTGCCTATGCTCAGCCTCGACTCTGAGGACAACATACAGCTGAATGGCAGCAGCAACTATAAGGTGCTGGTAAACGGCCGCAACTCCACCCTGTTTGCCCGCAGCCCGAAGGATGTGTTCAGGAGCATGCCCGCCAGTAGCATCAAGCGCATCGAGGTGATCACCGACCCGCCTGCCAAGTATGATGCCGAGGGCGTCGGCGGCATACTTAACGTAATTACGCATGACGAGCCGTCCAACGGCTACAACGGCAGTGTGCATCTATCGCAAACGACCCCCGATAGCCGCTTTGGTTCGGCCAACATCAGAGCAAAGATGGGCAAATTCGGCATCTCGGCCTATGGGGGCAGCAACAGGTTTACCAGCCCTACCGCTAACAATAGCTTTGAGCGGCTGGACAAGAACACCGGCACCCGGTTACTGCAGCAAAGCGAGGGCAACAGCGAGAGCCGGTTCAGCTACCTGGACAGCGAGATGAGCTACGAGATTGACACGCTCAACCTGGTGTCTGCCAAGTTTAGCATCAACAGAAGTGAGTGGGAGCAACTGGGCCTGCAGACAGTGGACCAGCTGAACGCCATCGGAAACCTGACGCAGGCATTTAACCGCAACCAGAACGGCATTGGCCAATGGGGCAGCATGGAAGCAGGCCTGGATTACCAGCACACCTTCAAGCGCAACAAAAACCAATTGCTCACGCTCTCTTACAAGATCGGCGATAACATTAACCGCGGTGAAACCGAGCTTGCCTTTGAGGAGATTCTAAACTACCGCGGCCCCTCCGATACCCGCACCCTGAACGACGGCAAATCCGTGGAGCAGACCATGCAGGTAGATTACGTGCATCCCATTGAGAAGCACACCCTGGAAGTAGGCGCCAAAACCATACTTCGTGATAACGGCAGCGACTACTTTTACCGCAACTACAACGACGAGACCAAGACCTTTGAAGAGGTGCCTGAGCTGAGCAACGAGTTCGATTATAACCAGGATATTTATGCGGCCTATACTTCCGCGAGCCTGCGCTACGACAAATGGTGAATACGCGCCGGAACACGCCTGGAGCGGACCGTGGTGGATGCCAACTTCAAATCATCCAAGTCGGTGGCGGAGCAGGATTACCTGAATCTGATCCCCAGCCTGACGCTGACACGCACCCTAAAGAACATGGCCAGCCTGAAAGTCTCCTACACGCAGCGCATCGAGCGGCCCAGCCTGTGGTACCTGAACCCGTACGTGAACCGCCAGAACGAGAAGGCCATATCCTACGGTAACCCGAAGCTGGAGGCAGCCACCAGCCATGTATTCAGCCTGGGCCACAGCATGTTCAAAAACAGCAACTCGCTTAACAGCACGCTAACCCACAGCTTTACAAACAACGCCATACAGAACTACACCACCTATAACCCATCCGACTCGGTTAGTACCACCACCTTTGGCAACATTGGCCGCAACAGCACCACCACCCTCTCGCTCAACGGCAACTTTACGCTATTCAAGAAGCTGAGCCTGAGCCTGAATGGATCCCTGTCGTACAGCCAGCTAAGCGGCAACATAGATGGCAAAAATTTGGAGAACAATGGGGTGAGCGGCTACATGTACAGCTACGCCAGCTACCGCTTCGAGAAGAACTGGCGCGCCAGCATTAACGCCGGCTACTATGCGCCAAGGGTGCTGCTGCAAGGCCGCTCAAACGGGCAGCTCTGGAGCGGCTTCTCTGTGAGCAAGGATTTCCTGAAGGATCAGAAGGCAAGCCTCAGTTTATCAATACAGAATCCTTTTAATAAGTACTTTACCGGCTACAGCGACCTGAGCGGGCAAAACTTTGACCAGCGCAGCGAATACACCTACCAGCGCCGCCGCATTAGTCTTGGCTTCAGCTACAAGTTCGGCAAGCTGAAAGAAGACATCAAACGCACCAAGCGCGGCATCAAGAACGATGACCTGAAAAGCGGCGGCGGGGACACCGGCGGCGGTGGGGGCGGTAACTAAGCCTGTGCGGCAAGCGCCAGGGCTGCTGGTTATACTTCTGAAGAGTACACAGCCCCTCTACTTCGTGGTTGCATCCTGAGCTCACCTGTAAAGCGGAGGGCGTTATTCGAAGTAACCCTGCTCTTCTACTAAAACAGAAAGCCGCCGGCACTTAGGGTGCCGGCGGCTTTCTGTTTTAGGTTAGCCAGGCTACAGCACCTGCCCCAGCCCAAACAACAGCACAAACAGCAGCGTGGTCATGGCCATTTGCTTTAAGTAAGGATCTAGCTCCCTTGAGGTCTGCTTGCGCCACACGTTTAGGCCGTTTACCAGCACCAGCGGCAGGGCAAGTATAAACAGCCACTGCCACGGACTCTCGTAGTTCAGCAGCACGTAGGCAAAAGCGCTTAGAACACCGCCCGCCAGAAGTATAAGGTGATACACGCGCGCCTTCTTTGGCCCTAGGCGCACAGGTATAGAGCGCTTGCCGGCCAGCACATCAGAGCTGATGTCGCGGATGTTGTTGACGTTGAGCACGGCGGTAGAGAAGAAGCCGCAGACCAGCGCCGGAAGTATAACCGTAGGCTCCAGCGTCTGCGCCTGCAGAAAGTAAGTGCCCAGCACGCCCACCAGCCCAAAAAAGGTAAACACGAAAATATCGCCCAAGCCGGCATAGCCATAGGGCTTATCGCCGGCGGTGTAGTTGATGGCCGCCCAGATAGAGGCCAGCCCCAGCACCAGAAATAGCAGGAACAGCAGCATGCCCTCGGCACCAAAAGCCACCCACAGCAGCCCCAGCCCCGACACCAGCGAGAGCAGGCTGAACACCAGCATCCCCTTTTTCATCTGTTCGGCCTGTATGTGCCCCGCCTGCACGGCGCGCATCGGCCCTTCCCGGTGCACACTGTCGGCCCCGTGCTTGGAGTCGCCGTAATCGTTGGCCAGGTTGGAGAGGATCTGCAAAAAAAGCGTGGTGAGCACGCAGAGGCCTACCACGGCGGCATTAAAATACCCGTTGGCAGCCGCCATAAAGCCGCCCATGCTGATACAGGAAAGGGCCAAGGGCAGGGTGCGTGGCCTAAAAGCCGAAATCCAGGCCTTCGCCAGGCCTGGATTTTGGGTACTAGTTTGTGGGGATGTATTCAATTTCTGTTGATGCTAAAAACTGGCTGCTCTTACGCGCCACAAGAGCTAGGGCCTATAAAAGGCAAAAGCGGACGCTTGGGCCAGATAAAATATTATTGCTTGATCGCGCTCAGCAGCTCCTCGTCCATCGGCTTCACTTTGGATGGGTAAAAGGCTACCACCTTGCCATCCTCGTCAACCAGGTACTTGCTGAAGTTCCAGCTCGGCTCCTCCTTGCCTGGGGCGTTTTGTGCCAGCCAGGTATAAAGCGGGTGCTGGTCCTCCCCCTTCACAGAGATCTTCTCCAGCATCTGGAACGTAACGCCGTAGTTCTTCTGGCAGAAAGAGGCGATCTCCTCGTTGGAGCCCGGTTCCTGGCCTCCAAAGTCATTTGCCGGGAAGCCAAGTATCACCACCTCGTTGCCATGTGCTTCGTGCAGCTTCTGCAGGTCTTCGTACTGCGGTGTGAAGCCGCACTCAGAGGCGGTGTTCACCAGCAATACCTTTTTGCCCTTGAACTGGGAGAAGTCCACGTCTTTGCCGTCCAGCGACTTCATCTTGAATGTATAAAACTCACTTGTCTTTGTAGTGGTGGTAGGTTCTGTAGCCATCGTTTCTTGTTTTAGGTTTGTGCTGCCCCCACTTGAGCAGGAAACAGATACACCTACTACAAGCACCAGCGCTAAAAGTTTATGCAGGTTTTTCATTTTAATGGTTTTTATGGCTTATGAAGTATGATGAAACTTGTTGTATGCTTGTTCTGTAAGGTGCTACCTGGTGCACAGCCGTGGTCAGTTCCCCTGCGGGATAGTCACTGATCCGTCCCATCGTTACCTGCTTACATGCGCTCCGGCACCTCGATACCCAGCAGCTTCATGCTTTCGCGCACAAAGCGGGCTACCATGGCCGAGAGGGCGATGCGGAAGCTACGCGCCTGCTCATCGGTCTCGTTGAAGATCGAGATCTCCTGGTAGAAACGGTTGTAAGCCTTTGCCAGCTCGTAGGCGTAGTTAGCGATAATGGATGGCGCATACAGGTTACCGGCCTCCTTCACCACTGCCGGAAAGTTCACCAGCTGCGTGATCACATCCTGCTCCACCTCGTGCAGGTTCTCGAAATCCCCAAAAGAGGCAGGATCATACTTGATGCCCATTTCACCGGCCTTGCGAAGTATGGCCGAAATACGGGCGTGCGTGTATTGGATAAAAGGCCCGGTGTTGCCCCGGAAGTCAATGGACTCCTGCGGGTTAAACAGCATGCGCTTCTTCGGGTCCACTTTCAGGAGGAAGTATTTCAGGGCGCCCATGGCCAGGGTATGGTACAGCTCCTGCGCCTGCTCCGGCGTGAAGCCCTCAATCTTGCCCAGTTCCTCAGTTTGCTGGCGAGCCGTATCGATCATCTCCTGCACCAGTTCGTCGGCGTCCACCACGGTGCCCTCTCTGGATTTCATCTTGCCGGAAGGCAGGTCCACCATGCCGTAAGACAGGTGGTAAATTCCGTCTGCATAAGGTTTGCCCAGTTTCTTCAGCGTGGCCTTCAGTACCTGGAAGTGGTAGTTCTGCTCATCGGCCACCACGTACACCGACTGGTCGTAAGGGAAGTCATTATACTTCAGCTCGGCGGTACCCAAATCCTGGGTGATGTATACCGAGGTGCCATCGGCACGCAGCAGTAGCTTTTCGTCCAGCCCTTCGTCTGTCAGGTCTACCCACGCCGAACCGTTTTCCTTTTTGAAGAACACTTCCTTCTCCAGGCCTTCCTCCACGCGTGCCTTCCCTAAAGTATAGGTCTCCGACTCGTAGTAGAACTTATCAAAATCAACGCCGATGGTGCGGTAGGTTTCGTCGAAGCCGGCGTACACCCAGCCGTTCATCATCTTCCAAAGCTTTACCACGTGCGCATCGCCCTGCTCCCACTTCAGCAGCATTTCCTGCGCCTCCAGCATCCAGGGAGCTTTTTTCTTGGCCTCCTCTTTGTCCATGCCCTGCTCTACCAGTGCATCAATCTGCTCCTTATAAGCCCTGTCGAACAGCACGTAGTACTTGCCCACCAGGTGGTCTCCCTTCAGGCCGCTGCTCTCAGGTGTTTCGTCGTGGCCCAGCTTCTCGTAGGCCAGCATCGACTTGCAAATGTGGATACCGCGGTCGTTCACCAGGTTCACCTTCATCACCTTGTGGCCGTTGGCCTTCAGGATCTCGGCCACCGAGTAGCCCAGGAAGTTGTTGCGCAGGTGGCCCAGGTGCAGCGGCTTGTTGGTGTTCGGAGAGGAGTACTCCACCATCACGTTGCGGCCGCTCGGCTCGCCATAGCCATAGTCTGCATCAGACATGATGCCGCCGAAAAGGCGCAGCCACTCCCGCTCCTCCACCTCCAGGTTCAGGAAGCCCTTTACCACGTTAAAGTCTTTTACTTCTTTAGCGTGCTCCTTCAGGTACTCGCCCAGGGCCTGCCCGATCTGCTCAGGGCCTTTGCCCACCTGCTTGGTGTAGGGGAAGGTAACGAAGGTGAACGAGCCGGCAAACTCCTTGCGGGTAGGTTGCAGGGCTATGGCAATGGCATCAACGGTGATTCCGAACAGGGCTTGCAGCGCCTGGCTTATACTTTGGCTAATGGCGTTTTGTAAGTGCATTACTATTATATGGCTGTACTTTTAGATTCTTTTTGTAGGATAGCCTCTGTGGCTGTCTCAAGTATGTCGAAGGCGTTCTCTGCCATGGTGTTCTCGGTGTCCAGCGTCGGGTTAATTTCCGTCATCTCGTAACACACCACGCGCGGGTCCTGCAGCAGCAGGTAGTTCAGCTCCTTGGCCTGCGTTACGGTAAGGCCGGTCTCCACGGGCGTGCCCGTGCCTTTCGAGAACTTGGAGTCGAGGCTGTCCACGTCGAACGATACGTAGATGATGTCGCAGTCTTGCAGGCGCTCCAGGGCCTCCTGCGCTACCTGTGGTATGCCTTTCTGGTTCACCTCATCATACGTAAAGTTCTTGATCCCATACTTACTGATGAAGTAATCTTCCGGCTCCTCCGTGTCGCGCACTACGATGTAAACCAGGTGCTCCGGCTTCAGCTTCGGGCCATCGTAGCCCAACTTTTTCAGCGAGTTCCAGAAGAATACGGTTTCCGGGGCCGGGTCGTTTATCTGGCGATCCAGGTTATCGATGTTCAGGGCCATGGCCAGCGGCATGCCGTGCACGTTGCCCGACGGCGAGGTATACGGCGAGTGGATATCGGCGTGCGCATCGATCCAGATCACCCCTAAAGTTTTATCCGGGTAGGCGGCTTTTATACCAGCAATGGTACCGTGTGCGTTAGAATGATCACCGGACAGAACCAAAGGAAACATGCCGATGTTGATGGTTTGCTCCACGGCATTGGCAATGTTCTTCTGCACCGTCAGGATGCTGTCGATGCGGTGCGCGTTCGGGAATACATCTTTGTCAAATAAAGTATAGTTCAGATCCGGTACGCTGATAGAGTTAAACCGCTTGAAATAGTCAGAACCCTTGTCCCAGCAAGCTACGCGTAATGCCTCTATTCCCATGCTGGCCCCACGTGTTCCGGCCCCCAGCTCAGACCTGACTTCTATCAGTTTTACTTTTTTCATAGATTTAGAACAAACTTTTTGCAAAGATGGTAAAATACGATCAATATTGCATGTTTTCTTAATTTCCCCTAACCAACAGAATGGATAAATATACGGATCTGATCCACCAAACTTTTGATTTCCCTACTGAAGAGTTTACGGTAGAAGATAATGAGTTGCTGTTTAACGGTATCCCCCTGATGGACATTATTAAGCAGTACGGCACCCCCCTTAAACTGACTTACCTGCCAAAGATCGGCTCGCAGATACAGAAGGCCAAGCGCATGTTTAACGAAAGCATGCAAAAGCTCGATTACAAGGGCACTTATACGTACTGCTACTGCACCAAGGCCTCTCACTTCTCCTTTGTAATGGAGGAGGCCCTGAAGAACGGCGTGCACATCGAGACCTCCTCCGGCTACGACATGGAGATCGTAAAGGCGCTGTACAAGAAAGGCAAAATCGATAAGAACACCTACATTATCTGCAACGGCTTTAAGCGCGAGCGCTACCGTCACCACATATCCGGGCTTATAAACGATGGCTTCGTGAACTGCATGCCGATACTCGACCACCTGGGCGAAATCGACTACTACAAGGAGCACGTTAAGGTAAAGGCCAAAGTTGGCATCCGCCTGGCCTCCGACGAGGAACCGAAGTTCGAGTTTTACACGTCGCGCCTGGGTGTGCGCTATAACGACGTGATCGACCTGTATGAGCAGCAGATAAAGCCGGATGAGCGGTTTGAGCTGAAAATGCTGCATTACTTTATCAACACCGGTATAAAGGACACTTCCTACTACTGGTCGGAACTGAGCCGCTTTGTGCATAAGTATGCCGAGGTGAAGAAAGTATGCCCTGAGCTGGACACGATCGACATCGGCGGCGGCTTCCCGATCAAGACCTCTATCCAGGCGGATTATGATTACCGCTACATGACGGAGGAGATCCTGCGCACCATCAAGCGTATTTGCAACGAGGAGGGCGTGCCGGAGCCAAATATCTTCACGGAGTTCGGCATCTTTACCGTGGGTGAGAGCGCGGCTAACATCTACTCCATCCTGGACGAGAAACTGCAGAACGACAAGGAGCTGTGGTACATGATCGACGGTTCGTTTATCACCAACCTGCCGGATGCCTGGGCCCTGAACCAGCGCTGGCCGCTCCTGGCCGTGAATCATTGGAACAAGGAATACCGTAAGGTACAACTAGGCGGCATGACCTGCGACAGCCAGGATTATTACAATTCCGAAATGCACTCTTTCCAGGTGTTCCTGCCGAAGATTCCGAAGGGCGAGCCGCTGTACATCGGCTTTTTCCATACGGGAGCGTACCAGGAGCAACTGAGTGGCTACGGCGGCATCAAACACTGCCTGATTCCTGCACCACAGCACATTCTGATCGACAGAGACGAGAATGGAAACTTGAAGCACTGGCAATTTGCGCCGGAGCAGTCGAGCGAATCGATGATGCGAATTTTGGGTTATGAAGTATAGGCCACTGCCTATATTTTTGAAACACTTTTTTTGCTTTTAAAGTATTTATACTATTTTTGGTGTGAAACCCTTCAAATACTATATCATGAAGAAAGTTATTCTATTAGGTAGCTTGTGCCTGGCAATGGGCATGGCCTCTTGCAAAACGTATTGCCCGGCTTACAACTACGCCAGCGTTGAAACACCGGCGCAGGAAAAGGCAGCTGTAACCGCCTCGGCTGAGGAGTTGGCTACAGAGCAAGCCAGCATCTAACTCCCCCTACTTGCGAAAAACTACTGAACCATACATATAAAACCGGCTCTTGGGCCGGTTTTTTTGTTTTAGGGAAGCGGCACGAGTTATACTTTACTTACGCTAGTAGTATATTTCCGCCTTCAGCTGTGGCGAAACAAGCTTATGCTTCCCGAAGGTAACGTTACCAAGTGTTGGCAATTTGGCCAGTTTATGCGTAAACGCCTCTTTCTCTACGTTGGATGACACCTGCTCTCCATCCCCATCGCACTCCTCATACTGCTTCTCATAGCTTACCCTACCCGTAGATAGGTTAAAGTCTGATTTGGTGAAGTACTCACAGGGTTTGCCGTAGACGCTGGTTCTGCCGATAAGGAAAAAATCTCCGTTTTGAAATCTATACTTGTGGGTCTCGCGCCATTTCCAGCTACTGCCCCCGAAATGGTGGATTTTTAAAATACCACTTTCTATCGCAATGCCCTCAAACGGGTCGCCCATCATGTCGCCTTCTTCGCTCCTGAGCACAGCATTCTCAGACGTTTGCCATACTTGCCACTCCTTGCCTTTTCGCTTATAGATGTGTAGTTGCCGAATGTTGCCTTCTCCGGTTTTTCGGCTAGTATTATAAACTACTACTTTTTCGGGGATACCATCTTTATCGAGGTCGCCTGTTGCTTCTGCAAGTATTTCGAGGCTTTTGTACTGTTCAGGGTGGGTAACCTGTGCATGGCCGGGGAGGCACACTCTAAGGCAAAGGAGAAGCAACGTAAGTACAGGTTTGTTCATACATAGGATTTTGTGCAACGGATTTGGCCATAAGGCGGCGTAGCAGGCTTATGGGTGTGGTTGTACCTAGTTATTCTATTTTAATTATATCAAGCCTGTTGATTTTCCAGTAGATAAACTCGCCAACCACTTTTTTATCAGATGTCCAATTGCCTGTTTCCAATTCTATATCTCCAAAGTCAATAACTACAGGCTCAATAGATTTTATTTGTCCATACCCTTCGTATTCCCAATCATTTGTGGATTTTACTAGCTTTTTTTCTTCGTTCTTATTCTCACCAAAAAGTATATTCCAATCAAGGTCTTCATTAATCGAATCAAACTCAACGTTAATGACTTCTCCCTTAATAAACTCTTCTCCATAAGTAAAGGCAGATATAGGGCAGCCGTCTTTTGCTTTTACCGTAACTGTACCTTCAGCAGGTTCCTTTCCTAAAAACCAATCTATTTGAAGAACTTCTACTTTCATAATTTTAACTGGGGACAACGTACTTGGCTATGAGGTGG
Organism: Pontibacter litorisediminis; assembly: GCF_029360645.1. Lineage (GTDB taxonomy): Bacteria > Bacteroidota > Bacteroidia > Cytophagales > Hymenobacteraceae > Pontibacter > Pontibacter litorisediminis. The sequence goes on from NZ_JARDUA010000002.1 coordinate 814,412, forward strand.
CATAGCTACCTTATAGGTTTTGTTGTAGCTCGTTATTTTTTCCTTTTACAGTCAGTTCCAAAGGTATAAATCCTGTTACAGTTTCATGAGAACCCTTCACTGTTCTTGCTTCTGTTTCAATGAAAAGAATTGATGAATCTGGACTTACTATTTCAAACACTCGAAATTTTGAACCTAAATCAACCAATCTTACTTTTTCTAAATCAAAACCTAAAGTATCAGAATCACTCAAGTAATAATCACGAATCAACTCTGCAGTTCTTTTATCCTTACCGATAAAAACGTAATTACCTTTTTTAAGCGCTGTACCCGATACTTTAATTTCTCCCTGATAGATTACAGATTGGTTTTTCTTCAGAGATTGCAAGAGAACTATCGGATACATTAATAAGGCTAAGATTACCCCTATGAAACCTACCGCTATACAAAGCTTTAAGTATTTCTTCATCATTAATTAGAATGTGCTACAACTACCAGATAAACGTAAACATACGCTTATCTGCTCTATATGAGGGACTGTCTTTCCTGCTTTCAAACCTTCCCTGCCTCCTAGGCATACCCAAAATAGCACACATTCCCTATACTTCCCCAGCCTTGCTTTCTACAATAAACTGCGCCGCCTCCCACAGATCACGTAGCTGCCAAACATGCGCGCCGGACTTATACTTATCGCCTACCAGTATACCCCGTACCCCTACTTTCTCGGCAGCCTCTAAGTCGCGGATGGAGTCGCCCACGAGCCAGCTTTGGTCAGGATCTATGTTATACTTGGCAATGGCCTTTTCCAACATCAGGCTGTCAGGCTTACGGGAGAGGGATGCGGAGTAGCTGGGGTGCCCGGGCGCCATGTAGTGCGCATCAATCAGGGACTCGCAGGAGCCCTGCAGCTTCTGGTGGCATGCCAGCACATCCTCTTTTTTGTACAATCCTTTGGCCACGCCCCCCTGGTTTGTAACCACGATTAGCAGATAGCCGTTCTTCTTCAACAACCTAAGCGCCTCTGGCACACCGGGCAGCACCTCAAAATCTTCCAGCGCATACGTATAGTCGCCCCGCTCACGGTTCAGCACACCATCGCGGTCCAGGAAAACGCACTTTTGCTTTTGCATGTGGTACAGTTCTGTGGGTGAAGCGCTAAATTACGCAAATAAACGTTTAAGCTAATATGGGTGAGCCCGGTACTAGCCTGGCAACCGGCGGAAAAAGTGCCTTAAAGTATAACACCAACAGGAACAGCAGCAGAGATGAGAGTAGCGATTATTGGAGCGGGAATTTCGGGATTGGCGCTGGCCTATTACCTGCAAAAGCTGGGTATCCCCTACGACCTGTTTGAGGCAAGCAGCCAAGTGGGCGGCAATATCCGCACAGTCAAAACCGGTGACTACCTGCTGGAGCTGGGGCCGAATTCAATCCAATTTTCGCCGGAGATCAGCGACCTGGTTCGCGAGCTGAAGCTGGAACAGGAGGTGTTGCCGGCCGCCGCCTGCAGCCACCAGCAGTACGTGCTGCGCGATGGCACTTACCGGCAGCTGCCCCTCACGCCCTTCTCGCTATTGTCTGATGCGTATTTCTCCTGGAAAACCCGCTACCGCATTCTGCAGGAAAGGAGCGTGCCGCCTGCCGGCCATGCCTATGAAACTGTGGCGGAGTTCTTTGAGCGGCGCTTTGGCCCCGGTGTGCTGGAGTATGCCGTAAACCCGCTTATTTCCGGCATCTACGCCGGAGACGCGCGTAAGCTGCTGGTCCGCAAAGCGTTGCCCCAACTAAAGGACATGGAGCTGGAGCACGGGTCGGTTCTGAAAGGACTTTCCCAACGCCGCCAGTTAGCCGAGCGGCTACAGTCGTTCTCGTTTGTGGAGGGTATGGAAACCCTGCCGCAAGCCATTGCGGATAAGCTCATATCGCTGCACCCCGAGCACCGTGTGGTAATGGTTACCCGCTGCGAGGGTAAATATATTGTGAGCTGCGCCACCCCTACCGAAACCGACGCCGAGGAGTACGACCTGCTGGTGTTGGCACTGCCTGCCCCCAAGGCTGCCGACCTTCTGCACTATACTTTTCCGGGCATGGCCGCCGCCCTGCAAAACGTCCATTACCCGCCCCTGGCGGTGGTGCATACGGCTTACAACCGCCGCGAGGTGAGCAACCCATTAGAAGGTTTTGGAGCCATGCATCCCAAGGCCGAGGATGCCTTTTCGGTTCGTTCTATCTGGAGCAGCTCCGTGTTCAGTGGCCGCTGCCGGCCGCATGAGGTGCTTTTCACCACGTTTGTGGGCGGGGCACAGTCGGAGCAGCACGCCTTAACCGACCAAGAAGGGCTACTGCAGCAGGTACACCAGGAGTTGAGGGAGCTGCACGGGATTTCGGCCGATAAGCCTAACTTCCAGTACGCGCACCTCTGGCAGCAGTCGGTGCCGCAGTACGACATACACATAGAGGATGCCCACGAGATGGCCCAGGCACTGGAGGCTGAGGGCATGTTTATTGCCGCCAACTGGCACTCCGGTATTTCTGTCCCTAACTGCGTCCGGGCCGCCAAGGAGTTATCTGGTAAAATTAATTCGATTCTGCGTCATGCCCACAATAGCTGATTAGCTATATTTGTGGCATGAAGGACGCGTTGGTGATCATCCCAACTTACAATGAAAGGGAGAATGTAGAGGCGATGGTGCGCAAGGTCATGTCCTTGCCTCACCCGTTTGAGCTGTTGATCATCGACGACGGTTCCCCGGACGGCACTGCCGACATTGTGCGCCACCTGCAACTCGAGTTCCCCGGCCGCCTGCACCTTGAAACCCGCCAGGGCAAGCTTGGCCTCGGCACGGCCTATATCCACGGCTTTAAGTATGCCCTGCGCCACGGCTACGAGTTTATCTTTGAGATGGACTGCGACTTCTCGCACAACCCTGAGGACCTGCTGCGCCTCTACGATGCCTGCGCCAACAACGGCTACGATGTAGCCATCGGCAGCCGCTACGTGCAGGGCGTAAACGTGGTTAACTGGCCCATGAACCGGGTGCTGATGTCATGGTTTGCCAGCTGGTACGTGCGCCTGGTAACCGGTATGCCCATTCACGATACCACAGCCGGCTTTAAGTGCTACCGCCGCAAGGTTCTCCAAACCATTCCCCTCGACGAGATCCGCTTTGTGGGCTATGCTTTCCAGATCGAGATGAAATTTCTCTCTTACAAGTATGGCTTCAAGATAAAAGAGGTGCCCATCATCTTCACCGACCGCACCAAGGGTGTCTCCAAAATGTCGTCGGGCATTTTTAAGGAGGCCGTGCTAGGGGTGATCAAGATGAAGGTAAGTAGCTATTTCCACCACTTCGACCGCTACTAAGCTCGACGCTCAAACCCAGCTTGAGCTACCCAAAAGCACAAACCTACAAATGTCTCTGGTGAGGCAAGCTTCTGTAGCGCCTCGGCCTCATGCTTTGGCACGCAGGGCCGCAGCCTAAAGTATAAGCTACTGCCCAAGAGGCGCATATACTGCCGCTCCCCCAAACACTAATAAAGCAAGTCTGCTTTCCCTTGACTATATTTGGTATTTTATAGCCTAGCACAACATCCTTACCTCTATGGATAGCATTTATTTCTGGATTATATTCAACGCCTTTGTTATTGTGCTGCTCGTTCTGGACCTGTTCGTGTTCCACCGCAAAGAGCATGAGGTAAAAATAAAGGAGGCCCTGCTTACCAGCCTGTTCTGGATCCTGCTGGCCCTTGGTTTCAATGTGCTCATCTACTTCTGGAAAGGCCAGCAGCCGGCCATGGAGTTCCTGACGGGTTACCTGATCGAGAAGTCGCTGAGCGTGGACAACCTCTTTGTCTTCATCCTGATCTTCAACTACTTTAAAGTGCCCCTCAAATATCAGCACAACCTGTTGTTCTGGGGCGTGTTTGGGGCTTTGGTGCTGCGGGCCATTTTTATACTTGTGGGGGTGGCGCTCATCGCTAAGTTCCACTTCCTTATCTACATCCTCGGTGCCTTCCTGGTGTATACAGGCATCAAAATGGCCTTTACCAAAGATAATGACGTGGACCCGCAGAATAACCCGTTGGTGAAGTGGGCCAGCAAACACCTGCGCATCACAAAGATGGCCGTAGGGGGCAAATTCTTCACCAAGGTAGATGGCAAGTGGTACGCCACTCCGCTGTTCCTGGTGCTCATCATGATCGAGAGCACGGATGTTGTTTTCGCCGCCGACTCTATCCCGGCCATTTTGGCCATCTCCAAGGATCCGTTTATTGTGTATACCTCTAATGTGTTTGCCTTGCTGGGTTTGCGTGCTTTATACTTTGCCCTGGCGGGTATCATGCAGCTATTCCACTACCTGCACTACGGCTTGTCGCTCATCCTGGCCTTTATCGGGGTCAAGCTGCTTCTCAGCGACCTTTACCACATCGACATGCGCTACGCTCTGATCGCTGTCGGGGCTATCCTAGCCATTTCCATTATCGCCTCGCTGCTGTTCCCCAAGAAAGAGAGCGACCTGCCAGAGCCGCCAGTTAAGGAGTAACTCCCTGACTAGCAGGCCTGAAAACAGGTAATCAGCTTTGCTGGAACAAAAATATTTTTAAGCAAACATTTGCTTTGTTGGCCACAAATACTTTATACTTGCTGTAAATATAGACAAAGACATGCTTCAGCAACTAGCCTGCATTTATACGAATTCCTTTAAGGTGCCTCATACGGGGCTTCCGAGGTAATGTATTTGTGCGCTGCAAAAGAGCTGTAGATATAAACCACCAAGGGAGCCCCGCCACAAGCGGGGCTTTTTTGTTTTAACCGTATCTCAAACTTATATCAACCAAAATCAAAACCAAAATTATTTAACATGCCAAAACCATGAGAGCAAGTAGAACACCGATCAATGTAGCACAAAAAAGCAGCTTCCGACACGCAGACGGCAGCCTGGTGCTAATTGCGGGACCATGCAGTGCCGAGAGCGAAGAACAGATGTTGAAAACAGCCCAGCTGCTTAAGTCCATTAAGGGCATTAACGTGCTGCGCGCTGGTATCTGGAAATCGCGCACACGCCCTAATTCCTTCAAGGGTGTCGGTACGGTGGGGCTACAGTGGCTCGAAATGGTGAAAAAAGAAACCGGCCTGCGCACCGCCTGCGAAGTGGCCAATGCACAGCATGCCGAGGAGGCCATGAAGTATGGCATAGACATCCTGAGCATCAGCGGACGCGCTACGGTAAACCCTTTCGCCATGGAGGAGATAGCCGCTGCCCTGAGAGGAACCAACATGCCTGTGCTGGTGAACAACCCGGTATACCCGGACCTGGGCCTTTGGCTGGGGGCGCTGGAGCGCCTCAACCAGGCCGACATCACGGACCTGGGCCTGATAAACCGTGGCTTTGCCGCCGACGAGCAGTACCCGTACCGCAACCACCCGCGCTGGGACCACATGCTGCAGCTGAAGGACATGCACCCGGAGCTGCCTATACTTTGCGACGCCGCCCACATTGCCGGCCGCCGCAGCCTGCTGTACCCGGTTAGCCAGAAGGCGGTAGACCTGGGGGCCGATGGCCTGCTGTTCGAGTCGCACGCAAATCCGGCTGCGGCCCTTAGCAGCCCACAGCAGCAGCTGATGCCGCAGGAACTGGACCTGCTCATCAACGCGATCGAGACAAAGGTGAAATTGGAGGGCACCAACCACCTGGTGGAACAGCTTGATGACCTGAGCCAGCAAATGGACAGCATGGACAAAGCTTTGATGGAGCTATTGCTGCGTCGGCGCGAGGTGTCGCAGAAGATAAGCCTGCACCAGATGGGCGATGTGCAGGAGAGCCTGCAGGTAAGCCGCTGGCAGCAGGAGCTCGACGCCTGGCTGCAGCGCGACGACTATACCGAGATGGACAGCCAGTTTGTAAAGTCGCTGATGGAGGCGCTGCAGCAGCATCGCCAAAGCCCGCAAAGCGGTGTGGGCTCCACGGCCGTGGCCTAAAAAATAATATTTATTTTGGATTTCTAACGTTAGCACACTAGCTTTAGCAGCAGATAGAATTGTAAACACAGATGTCGCACAACACTTTTTATTTTAGCTATTACTTTTTTGGTACTCCGCCGGGGCTCCACAGGTAATGCTATTGTGTTTGCGTAAAACTAAAGTATAAACCAGAGAAGCCCCGCCACAAGCGGGGCTTTTTCTTTTTACCCCCTCACCATAAAACATGAACAAGACAAGAATAGCGATCCAGGGCGGCCCGGCCTCCTTCCATGATGCAGCTGCCAGGCAACTGCTTTGCGCCACACCCACGGAGACGGTGCCCTGCAACACCTTCCGCAGCCTTTGCTCGGAACTGGAGCAGGCGCAGGTTCATGCCGCCGTGATGGCCATTGAAAACACCCTGGCCGGCAGCCTGCTGCCAAACTACGCGCTACTGCAGGAGCACCGTTTGCACGTTGCGGCAGAGCTGTGGCTGCCTATAGAGCAGAACCTGATGGCGTTGCCCGGGCAAAGTATAAGCGACATACGCACCGTACTGTCGCACCCGGTGGCGCTGGCGCAGTGCGGCGGATTTCTGCAACAGCACCATTACCTGAAACCCCAGGAAACCCATGACACTGCGGACAGCGCCAGAATAATACGGGAGCAGCAACTACCGGTAACTGCTGCGATTGCGGGTAAGGCAGCAGCAGCACTGTATGGAATGGAGGTACTGGCAGAGAACATCGCCGACACTGCCCACAACCATACCCGCTTCCTGCTGCTACAGCGGGAACAGCCTGCTGTGCCAGCCGCTGCCGACAAAGCCATACTTACCTTCCGGAAGCCACTCCATACTTCTACTCTCACGCTGCTCCTGAGCCTGCTGCAGAAGTATCAGGTAGAACTGACACTGCTGCAAACGTTACCAGCGCACGACGCACGGGGGCAACTGGTAGCAGAGTTGGAGGCAGCACATATAGAGCCACTACAGGAAGCAATTGCACAGGTAAAGCCGCTGGTGGAAGAGCTACAGGTGCTGGGCTTGCTCCAAAAAGCAGCACGCCCAGCCACAGCCCCCACAGAAAAAGAAACAGCAGCCATATTATAAAGATGATGATCATACCTAAGGCAGACAGGCTACAGCACGTGCAGGAATACTACTTCTCGCGCAAGCTGGCAGAGGTGCGGGCACTGCAGGCGCAAGGCAGGCATGTCATTAACCTTGGCATCGGCAGCCCCGATATGGCTCCTTCTTCAGCTACCGTAGCGGCGCTTACAGCATCGGCACAACAGGCCGAAAGCCACGGCTACCAACCTTACAACGGCACAGCCAGGCTACGGCAGGCCATGCAGCAATGGTATGCACAGTTGTACCAGGTGGCACTGCAGGAGCAGGAAATACTTCCGCTGGCAGGCTCTAAAGAAGGCATCTTCCATGCATCCATGGCCTTTCTGAACCCCGGCGATAAGGTGCTGGTGCCCAACCCCGGCTACCCTGCCTACGCAGCGGCGGCACGCCTGGCTGGCGCTGAGGTAGTAAGCTACACGCTGAACGAGGCGACCGGCTGGCTACCGCAGCGGGAGGAACTGGAGCAACTGGTGGCGCAGGGCGGTTGCAAGATCATGTGGATTAACTACCCGCACATGCCCACAGGCACGGCTACCGCCGCTCAAACCCTGGCGTGGCTGGTGGAGTTCACCCAAAGGCACGGCCTGCTGCTCATCAACGACAACCCCTATAGCCTGGTGCTGCACCAGCAGCAGCCACTCAGCCTCTTAAGTATAGCAGGCGCTAAAGACAATTGCCTGGAGCTGAACTCACTAAGCAAATCGCATAACATGGCGGGCTGGCGTGTAGGCATGGTGCTGGGCCGGCAAGAATACCTCTCTGCCATACTTGCCGTGAAGAGCAACCTCGACTCAGGCCAGCTGCTGCCGGTGCAGGAAGCAGCTGTTTCTGCCCTGCAAAACAGCCACACTTGGCATGCCGAGCGAAACGCAGCGTACGCCCACCGGCAACAGCTGGCGCACCTTCTCCTCGATGCGCTTGACTGCACTTATCAGCCAGACCAGGTAGGCATGTTTGTGTGGGCCCGCGTGCCGGAGGAGGTAACAGATGTAGAGGCGTACCTCGACAAACTGCTCTATGAGCAGGGTATTTTCCTGACGCCCGGAAAAATCTTCGGCAGCCAGGGCGAGCGCTACCTGCGCGTGTCGCTTTGCGCCCCGGCCGACCAGCTTGAAGAAGCCATCAACAGAGTTAAATCATCAGTAGAAATCATAACACAATTATAACCATGACAACCACAACTAACCTGAACACCACCGCTACCACAAAGATCTTGAACGGAGGTCCGCTACCAACCGTAATTGCCGGCCCCTGCAGCGCCGAGTCAGAAGAGCAGATGCTGCAAACGGCAAGGGAGCTAAAGAAAGACCACCGCGTATCCATTTTCCGGGCAGGCATCTGGAAGCCGCGCACCCGCCCGGGTATGTTCGAGGGTGTGGGCACTGTGGGGTTGGAGTGGCTGCAGACGGTGAAGCAGGAGACAGGGCTGCAAACTGCTGTGGAAGTGGCCAACACCCAGCACGTGGAGGAAGCGCTGAAGCACGGCGTGGACATTCTGTGGGTGGGCGCGCGCACCACCGTTAACCCTTTCTCGGTGCAGGAACTGGCGGATGCATTGCAGGGCGTGGATATTCCGGTGATGGTAAAAAACCCAGTTAACCCCGACATACAGCTGTGGCTGGGGGCGCTGGAGCGCCTGAACCGTGCGGGTATTACGGACCTGGCGCTAATCCACCGTGGCTTCTCCACCCCCAGCAACAAGCCTTACCGCAATCATCCCAAATGGCAGACAATTCAGGAGATCCGCAGCCTTGCCCCTGGCATTCCGCTGCTCTGCGACCCGAGCCACATTGCCGGGCGCCGCGATCTGCTGGAGACCGTGAGCCAGCAGGCACTGCACCTTGGGGCAGACGGCCTGATGATCGAGACGCACATTAACCCGGATGTGGCCCTGAGCGATGCCTCGCAACAGGTAACCCCCGCAGGGCTGGATAAGCTGCTGACCGCGTTGGACCTGGAGTCGGAGAAAGTGGCACAGCCGGAGCAGCTACAAGACCTGCGCACCCTTATCGATAAGCTGGACCATGAGTTGCTGAACGTGCTGTTCCTGCGGGCTGATGTGTCGAAGCGCATTGGGGAGTACAAGCGCGCCAATGCCCTGGATATTTACCAGGCAGGCCGCTGGAAGCAGATCATTGAAAACAGGCTAAAAACAGCCGGCGACATAGGCCTGGACGAGGATTTTGTAAAAGCTATCTTCGATGCGATCCATGGTTTCTCGCTGGGCATACAGAACGAAGTGTTTGCGGCACCGGCTGCAGTCAAACCTGTGGGGCAGGCGTAGTTCACCTATACTGTTGGAGTTGAGTAGCTGCCGGGAACGTACTTCCGTCGAATTTTAGAAGCGTTACAGGGCACGTTTTGTACCTTTACCTTGTTGCAAGGCAGCAATACTTAACAAGAAATTTACACTCATGAAAACTCCTATCTCGCGCCTCCGCACTGTTGGCATTTACGAAGGCTTGTCTTACCTGCTACTGCTAGGCATTGCCATGCCATTGAAGTATATGTTTGACATGCCGCTGTTTGTAAAGTATGTAGGGTGGGCGCACGGTGTGCTGTTTGTGCTGTACATGCTGGCGTTGCTGCAGGTAACGCTGGCGCACAACTGGGGCCTCCGCAAGGTAGTGGCTGGCTTTATCGCCTCCCTCCTGCCCTTCGGCCCGTTTATACTCGATAAGAAACTGCTGCACGAGGAGGAGCAAAAAGCGCAACAGGAGCAAAAACAGAAACAAGTAGCTTAATTCTGCGATTTCTATACTTGTGAGTCCCATCTGCTTGTAGAGCAGGTGGGATTTTTTCTTTTATGCAGACTCTTTGTTAGTACTTGCTTCTCTGGAGTAGGCGTTCGTTTGTGCCCGGCAGTGGCTTTCTGCAACTGTACATTAGCTACACTTCCTTAGTCGCTGTATTCTGCAACTTGATACAAGCTATACTTCTAGCTGCTGCTGATCCTCCCGCTAGCGCGAGCTTATAGCTCGTGCTTTCTCTATTGCCACTGCTTCCCGTAGCTTGACATAAGCTATCCTTGCTAACCCCTGTTCATCCACGGCCTTACAACCAATTTGTTGCATTTCACACTTTGGTGCTCTCCAGCCCGAGAGGGCTCGTCCTCGGGCATCGCGCTGTCTACATTTCCTTTGCTCCTGACGTCGCAATTTCGCTGAAGCGAAACCGGAAATCTAGAAGGCGCTCAACCCAAGGACTGGGAACAGTTTTCGATAGCCACCGCTTATGCAACTTGACCCAAAGTCGCCCTTGGAAGGGGGCAGGGGGATGATAATCGTTCACGAGCAATTCCCCTCCTCGGAGGGGCTAAGGGGTGGGTTTATACTTGCGTGGACAGGTCGCGACCTGCCCACGCAACGGCAGCAACTATGAAACTTATACTTTAGCCAGAGCAGTTACAGGCTCCCCTCCTTGGCTAAGGAGGGGCAGGGGTGGTTGGAGCCGGTGCCGCAGAATTCCCCGAAACAGCCTCGGAGTTTTCAACTCCTAAGCGGGTAATAGAAGTATATGGACTACTTGGCGCAAGAAGAGGTAGTAAGATAACTGGCCTTCATAAACTTCCAAAATGTAGAATCTATGGTAACGAACGGAGCGCTAGGAGACAGTAGAAACCGATACGGCTAAGGGTATGAATCTGCTGCTATACCTCTTTACGCCGTGCCTCTGCCTGGGCAATAATGCTGGAGGCCAGCAGTTGCAGGGCATGGTAGATCATGATAGGCAGCAGGATGATTCCCACCATCGTGCCTCCCGGGAACAGCACCTTTGACATGACTGTGCCATGCACCAGCGACTTTTTGGAGCCGCAAAAGACGGCCGTGATCTGGTTTTCACGGTTAAAGCCCAGAAGTTTTGTGATGCCTATTATAATGCCGTACACCAGGAAAAACAGCCCAATCATGGCAGCGCCGAGCAGCAAAATATCGCCCACACTGTAGCCACTGAACATTTTGCGCGCAAACGACTCTGAGAAAGAGGTGAAGACAATGAGTAGAATGATGACCTGGTCAAACACGCGCAAGCGGCCTTTGTTGCGTTCGGCAAAGCTTCCCCAGTAACGATGCAGAATCACCCCGAACACCACCGGCATCAGCACCTGCAGCACCAGCTTGCCCATTACGCTTCCCATATCAAACTCACCGGTGCTGGTGGTCAGGAAGAGCCCCATCCAGAGCGGCGTGATGAAAATGCCCATCAGGCTGGAGATGCTGGCGTTAAAGATCGCGCCTGGAATATTTCCCCCGGCAATGGAGACCATCACCACCGAGGAGGACACGGTGGAAGGCAGCGCCGCCAGGTAAAACACCCCCAGCCAGAGCAGCTCCTGCGGTGTATCCTTAAACACGGCATGTAGCGGGAGTATGAGCAATGGAAAAAGGACAAACGTACTTAGCTGCACTGCCATATGGAGCTTCCAGTTGCTCAGCCCCACCTTCAGTTTTTCCGGGCTCAGGCGTAAGCCGTAGAAGAAAAAGATAACGGATACACCGTAGTTGGCCACATCACTTAGCGAGATCGGCTCCCGGTCCACGCCCAGCTCTGGCCAGAGGTAAGCCAGCACAATCATGCCTATCAGCGCCAGCAGGAACCAGTCCAGGCCCACGCGCGCGGCCATGGCACTTGCTCTTGGTATCAGGCCAATGGGCTCCTGCTTCGTTGGGTCTGCTTCTTTCTTCATCATCCGCAAGTATACGCAATCTATAGGTTTTAAACGCAAACAGCCGCTGCAACCATAGCTGCCGCGGCTGTTTGCGTTTATACTTGATAATGCTTAAAAATCCAGCATATCAATACTTTCCAGCTCAAATTGATTTGTCTCCTCTTCCTCCACTGTGGTAGTATCGGGGTTGGTCACGATTAGGTCGCGGGCGCGGCCGTAGAGGCGCACGTTCGGGTACAGGTTCTCGTACTCTTCCTGCGAGATTAGCCCGCGGCGGCGCATAATGCCCCCCAGCATGCGGTAGTAGCCAGACTTCCAGCTGCGCAGGTTGCCCGAACTGTCGAAAGAGGCACGGTAGCGTTTTGGGCTTGGGATGATGCTGGTGAGGAAGATCGCCTCAGCCAGGTTCAGTTCCGAAGGCTGCTTGCCAAAGTAAAAGCGGGAGGCATCCTTGGCACCGTACACATCCGGCCCCCACTCAATAATGTTGAGGTATACTTCGAACATGCGGTTCTTCGACACCAGGTCCAGGTTCTCGATCAGCCATACGATGATGGCTTCCTCCACCTTACGGGCAATGGTTTTCTGGCGCGTCAGGAACACGTTTTTCACCAGCTGCATAGAGATAGTGCTGCCTCCCCGGGCAAACTCGCCCTCCTCCAGGTTCTTGATAATGGCCTGCCGGAAAGCCTCCTCATGGAAACCGTTATGGCTGTAGAAGCCCGCGTCCTCGGCAGAAAGTATAGCATTGCGCAAATAGGGCGAGATTTGGCTGATAGGAGCATAAAACGGGTTGGCCGGCCCTACTGTAAACGTACGGATAGGTTTGCCATACTCGTACATGGTATGGGTGAACGAACCGTTTATCTTCTGCAAATTCGTGTTGCCCCACTGCACAATCTTAAAGTCCTCGGAGGCATCCAGGTCCGAGTCAAACACCACCTGCTCCAGGCTGTCCATGTTCAGGTGGAAGTTGAGGTCGTACTGCAGCCATCCCTCGGCCTGTATCCCCTCCAGGTTCTCGAAGAGGCCCTGCGGCAGGGAGTTAAAGAAATCGCTGCCCTGTATCTTGTCCGACTTCACCTTCAGGTCATATATTTTGGAAGGGCGGGTTTGGTAGGAAGCGTACACCTTGGCCTTGGCCTTGTTCACGCGCACTTCCGTCAGGCTATCCACCACGTACAGGTTCGGTCCAATAGTCACCACATAGTCCACTTCGCCTTCGGCCACATGCACATCTTCCGATGCTATCTTTGGCTGGCTCACCACCAGGTTATTCACCATGGCGTTGCCGCGCATGGTTAGGTTGTCTTTGCGGTACTCCTTATCCTGAAGGCTAAGGTGCAGGGTATCAAAGGCCACGGTGGCATCAAAGCGCTGCTTTACGTAAGGCAGGCGTATACCCACCGTGTCGTTGGCATAAATGCTGGCCGTGATGTTATACTTGCGCGGGTCTATGGTACCCTTTACATGCATGTTGTTTACCAAAGAATCCATGCTGATCAGCACATCCGACTCAATGTTGCCATCGTCTATCAGCAGGTAGGGCATCTTCACATCAATGGTGCGGTTGGTAGATACGTAGGAGGCATTCAGGTTCTTGAAGTCCACCTGGTCAGGCACGTTATCAAAGGCTGTTTCGATAAGGCGGTTAAGCAACTGGCCGTAGTTGCGGCCGGCGGTAGAGTCTTTGGGCTGCGCAGGCGCGTCCTCATCCTTTTTCAGCAGGAAATCGAAGTTAGTCTCGTTGCCCTTCTTCACGGCGGTCAGGTAGCCGTCATTCACCTCCAGGCGCCGGAACACGATGCGCCCCTTAAAAAGCGAGCGAAAGCCAACAGTGGCGTGCACGCTGTCTGTAGTGAAAAGGGTGTCGCGGCCGTTCGGCACCAGTGTGATATCGTTAAGCACTACGGCGTTCCAACCTACAAACGCAGCATTCCCAATGTTCAGGTCTACCGGGTAGCGGTTCTCCACTTTCGTGATGATGCGGTCTACGGTATAGCTCAGCAATTTGCTACGGAAGGCAAAAAGTAATGCAAACAGGAGCACAAAGAAGGCTAGCACGCCGCCAACCCAAATCAGAATTTTATTTTTCAAACGATGGTCCAAGGTATAATTCGATGCGAATTAAGTAATAAGATCTGTATCTAAAAAAGTGGCGGTCAATTATAAAGGCTGATCCTTATATAGCGGTCCCCAAATCAACCTATATACCTATTTTACCACTTATTACGGCTGTGGCCCAGTTAGGATATGCCGCCTGCAGCCACAGCCGCAAGCATAGTGCCAAAATAAACTGATGCACAGCACCTTAACTTATATAAAAGCCAATTAGTTGCACCTTCCCCGTAGGCAGCGGTGCCGTATAACGCTGCCTATCCTATAAACGGACACCGTAGAATTGGCTTCGTGTGGCAAACGTGTGTATCTTTGAACAGGAGAACCACATCCCCAAAACATGAACCTGACAACACTCACCGCTATCTCGCCGGTGGATGGCCGTTACCGCCGCCACACCAGCGACCTTGCCCCCTTTTTCTCAGAATTTGGCCTGATCCGCTACCGTGTGCTGGTGGAGGTTGAATATTTTATCGCGCTTTGTGAGCTGCCGCTGCCACAGCTGCAGGAGGTAAGCCACAGCATCTTCCCGGAACTGCGCGCCATTTACGAGAACTTTACAGAGCAGGACGCCCTGACCATCAAGGAAACGGAGAAAACCACCAATCATGATGTAAAGGCGGTTGAATATTTTCTGAAGGAGAAGTTTGATGCCCTGTACCTGGGCGAGCACAAGGAATTCATCCACTTCGGGCTTACCTCCCAGGACGTGAACAACACGGCCATTCCGCTGTCGCTGCGCGAGGCGCACGAGCGCGTGCTGCTACCAACCTACCAGGCCATACTGCAGAACCTGCAGGGGCTGGCACAGGAGTGGAAAAGCGTGCCGATGCTGGCGCACACGCATGGGCAGCCGGCCTCCCCTACCCGCTTGGGCAAGGAGATCATGGTGTTTGCCGAGCGCCTGCAGCGCCAGCTCGACCTGCTGGCACAGGTGCCGTTTTCGGCCAAGTTTGGCGGCGCAACCGGTAACTTTAACGCCCACCACGTGGCCTACCCAAGTATAAACTGGCCTGAGTTCGGTAACCGTTTTGTGCAGGAGCAGCTGGGCCTTACCCGCAGCCAGTACACTACCCAGATAGAGCACTACGATAACCTGGCCGCCTACTTCGACGGACTCAAGCGCCTGAACACTATCCTGCTCGACTTCTCCCGCGATGTGTGGCAGTATGTATCCATGGGCTACTTTAAGCAAAAAATAAAAGCCGGTGAGGTGGGCTCCTCGGCCATGCCGCATAAGGTGAACCCAATCGACTTCGAGAACGCCGAGGGCAACCTGGGGATTGCCAACGCCCTGCTGGAGCATTTGTCGGCCAAGCTGCCGATCTCCCGCCTGCAGCGCGACCTGACCGACTCTACCGTGCTGCGCAACGTAGGGGTGCCGCTGGCGCACGCCCTTATCGCCTTGAAGTCGTTGGAGAAAGGCATTGGCAAGCTGGAACTGAACGAAGCTGCCCTGTACGCGCACCTGGAGGATAACTGGGCCGTAGTGGCCGAGGGCATCCAGACGGTGCTGCGCCGTGAGGGGTATCCGCAGCCGTACGAGGCTTTGAAGGAGCTGACACGTAAAAACGAGAAGATGACGGAGGAGCGCATCCACACCTTTATCGACACGCTGCAGGTAAGCGAGGAGGTAAAGGCGGAGCTGAAGCAGATCTCTCCGTTTAACTACACCGGCGTGGAGCAACTGACATAAAGGAATATTGCCCTAACAGACAGGAGCCCCGGCAGTTGAGACTACCGGGGCTCCTGTTTTAAGTGCCGTTATACGTTGCCCCTATACTTCGCTTCGCTGCAGGCCGTGCTGCAGAAAATAGGCTAGGGTGAAGCGCTCATCTCTTCCTGGTTTATACTTCCCAGCCCGTGGCTCCACCTGAAAGTCCCCCTCATTAAAAGGCTTGTAGAAGTGGATGTTCTCCGGAGTGTAAGGCAGCTGCTGATAGGTAACCCCTGCCGCTGCTGCCAGTTCTGCCATACTGTACTCGCGCTCCCCTAGCAATGCCTTTACCTGTTTTCCGGTAAAATCCTGCCGTTGCAGGTGGTTGGCAGCCTCAAAGGCCACCTCATAAGAGGAGATGTAAGGCAGCATCAGGTCTGGTGCGTAAGGCGTGTGTAGCCCCCAGTTCAGGTTCTCAAAGAAGTTACCGCAGCGCAGGTGCAAAATGTGCTGCGGCAGGCACTTGTCCAGCTCCTGCTCCAGCGCCACTAATCGGGTAGGTTGCCCTGCCTTTTTCACAATGCTGTTGCTGATGTTGACGATGTGCGTGACAGGGGTGCCGTGCAGTAGCCGCGCCAGGCGCTTTGCCGTGGCCGGGACATCCGCAAAAGCTTCATCGGGCACCGTCAGGAACAGGCTGATGGCTCCACCAAAGGCCTGCTGCAGAAAAGCGTCATCGTTAAAGTCTCCCTCCAGGATGGTTGCCCTTTCCTCAAATTGGCTCAGGCGACCACGGCTGCGGCCTGCCACGGCTACTTTTGCGCCCTGTTTGAGCAGTTGCTGCGCTACTTTGCCGCCAATGTTGCCTCCGGCGCCCAGCACCAGTATGTAACTTCCTTTTTCCATAGTATAGGTGTGTGGTTAAGTGTGCGGCAAAATAAACCTGCCACTGGGGAAGTATGGAAAGCGGGCAGACAGACAACCATAAGTGGCAGACGGAATGCAGCGGGTGCTACCAGGGCAGCCCGTCCAGGTGTATGTGCTGCGGGTAAAAAGCCTGCTGCCCGGCCGGCGACAGCAGCATGGTGTTGGAATCGTATAACTGCTCCCCGGCAGGCTGGTGGTAGTATAAAGTACAGCCGTCCAGCGTATACCAGCCCAGGCGGCTGTAAAAGGGCAGCAGCGCGTCGGCACAAAGCAAGAGGCCATAGGCACAGCCGAACTCATTGAAGATGAACGGCGCGGCTTGGCGCAGCACCTGGCTGGCGTAGCCCTTGCCACGGTGGGCTTTGGGCGTGATAACGTTGTTGATGCCGCCTACTTTATACTTTTGCCCGTCCATACTTACCTCGCGCAGCACCACATGGCAAAACGTGGCTATTTCATCCAGCTCATACTTTACCAGCACCCAGTCTGGCTGCGCCCACTGCCGCTCCTGCACAAAGGCCACATGCCCGAACTCCTCCGCTACATACTGCTCCAGCACCCCCTTGGTGGAAGCGCTGAGCTCCGTGTATTTTTCTGCCTTGATCATCAATGTTGAAGACAATTATTTTCTTACAAGTGGCTGCACGACCCTGAACGTAAGTACCTTACTGCCTGCTTGCCCCTTTTCAGTTATTCCCTGCACTACCACTACATACACACCGTCCTGGTCGGAGGTGTAGAAATGCATTTGCTTTTCTTTCCCCGCCTCTAGCACCAGGTTTGGCTCCCAGTGCAACAAGTTGCGGAGATCTGCCAGGCGGCTTTGCTTTTGCTCCGGCGTTCCGTAGGCGGGGGCGTAAAACTCCCGCTGCAACTGCAGCCCGTCGTACGCCTGCAAGAGCGCCTTGGGGTTTAGCTCAAAACCTGCCAGGTCGCCTTTGTAGGTAGTGTAGCTCACGAGGCCGTCATACACCAGGAGCCCATTGAAAAACCTGCTCGTTATCACATCCAGCTTCTGCACCTTGAGTGGGTCAAACGCCATGATCTGGTCTATATCGAAAACGGGAATTCCGTCCAGCAACACCATCGGGTTATTCTGGAATATGCTTCTGTAAGGTCTGTTAAAGACCATGAACCGGAACTTCCCGCTCTGTCTCCGCACCTGAACGCCCGGCACATACTCCCGCATCACTTCCTCCATCACCTTAAAGCGCTTGTAGTCGTCCAGGAAGTACCGCTCATCGGGCTTTCCGTAAAAGGAAACGCTGTCGGCAGTGGCTGGCAAGGTTCTGTTATGCTGGCTGCCGAAATAAGCCTGTTGCACCTGTGTCTGTACGTGGCGTAGCGTTAGCTCCTGCTCCAACCCATCGGAGATGGTGAACGCCGCCCGCTTTCTTTCCACATACTTATCAGAAAAAGGAGAAAACAATTCGAAGTGATACGTGCTGTCCTTTGTGTAATCGCTTTGCAGCACCACATCCCTGTCTCCGTAGAAATCCCTTACCTCAAACCTGATCAACCCCTCGTTATTGCTGGTGGAGTTGTACAGGCGCGCCATCTTGTCTGGGGAGGCTAGGTAAGTAACGATACCTGGTGCCGGCTTACCGGTAGCCTTATGCGTGACCCTTCCCCGGATCTGATGGCCATTGTATTCGGGCAGGAACCGGTACGGCGCCTGTTCTCCTCCGATCACCTCTTCCCATTTAAAGCGGCTCCACCCGTGCGTCAGCATCAGGTTCTCCGTAGCCTCACGGTCCGTGGCGCCTTCTCCGGCAAAGTAGTAGGCGGGGCGCTCGATAGTGCCCTTCAGGTCGGACGTCAGCCACAGGTAGCTCTCTATACTTGCTTCCATGCCTGGCTGCAGAGAATCGAGCCGGTACACAGCCATCGAGAGGTTGGCAGTGGCCGCCTGCGCCGTTGGCTCCTGCGCCAGCATACTTAGGGTCACCTTATCGCGGGTGGTATAGTTTGCCCTGTCAGCAGCCACGCTCAGTTGCAGGCCTTGCTCAGGGGACTTAAAGTACAGACGCTCGCAAACCGGCTGCCTGTTTGCATTGAACACAGTGAAATGGGTAATGCCATCTGCCAGCGCCTTTCTATCTACCAGGAAAACGGCCGCCCCCTGGTTTAGGGCAGCTGCATCTGCCACTGCCACCATTTGCCGGGTGTGGCCCAGCAAGTAGAGCTGTTCGCCCGGCAGCCCTACCTGCCTGACAGTTATCTTCAGCCGATCAGTGTCTGTCTCCTCCAGTTGCAAGGCATACCCCTGCGCATACGCGGCAGGTAATTTCTTTTTGATACTCTGGCTATCTGCAAGCGTTAAGGTAGCGGTATACTCCTTCCCTGCTTCTGGAGTAAAGGTAAAATGCCCCATCCCGAACTTGTATGGCTCAAACGTGGCGACTGTGTATCCGTGCTGGTCGTGCAGTTCTCCTTTAAAACTGGCTCCCTTGCCTGTGCGCTCGTTTACTACCTGAAAAGCTATTTTATTCACCACGCCGGCTACCATGTTGCCTCCCTCCGGAAAGAATTGCGCGGCATAGGCCGGGGCCGCAGGTGCAGCAGGTGTCTCAAGCTGCCGAAAGGTGTTAATGATACTTACCGGTTGCTCAAAATAAAAGTCCGGGCTGAAGTTCTTCATCCAGTTGGTGTATGCCCTAACGGTGTAGTTTCCGGAGGCTAAGGTGGCCGGCAGCGTAAACGCCCCATTGCCCGTCCCTGCTTTTAAAGCAACTTTCGCCTGCAGCACCGGCTTGCTGGCGGCATCCACCACCTCCACATAAGCTACTTTGCTTAGGTCCAGGGGCCTGTGCAGCGTGCCGTCCACGTTGTAGAGCTTAAACCACATGGTTTCGCCGCAAGCGTACACGGGCCTGTCGATGTGCAGGAAGAGCTTTTCCTGCAACGCCTTTTTCCGATACAGGTCAAAATCTTGCGTTATACTGTTGAAAGGCGTGGTTTGGGCTGTTGCCGCGCCAACACAAGCCAGGCAAAGCAGGCAGCAAAGTACGGCTTGCAGGCAGCTTCCTGATATGCCATTGGGCGTTGGCCTCCATCTCTTTCGCAGCATGTTGTAGGGCGCTTTTGTTAGGCTCATCATCTATTCCCAAAAGTCAGGTTTCACGTTTGTGCCTCTGGTCCTGCAGTCAACACAGTTCACCGAGGCATAGGAGAACCCGATCGGCCTCATTCCCCCATTGGGCGGATATACCTCATACACCGGCATGATCGCGTTATTGTCGAAGTAGTCTGAGATTTTAGATTCAGCTAAGAACATGGTGTCAATGGTGCACAGCGGGATGAACGTGCGCCACTCCCGTGGCAGCTCCTTTGAGTCGATAAAGATCCGCTTTGTCTGCATGGTTGATGCTGTTATAAAGCCTATCACAGGCTCTTCCGGATCGCTTATGCAACGAATGTTTCCCCTCAGCTGTGAAGGCAGGGGGTCAAACAGGGTCCCAATGCTCTCTGTGTTCTTTTTAAGGATCTCCCAATACTCATAGGCTTCGCGGGAAAGGCCGAACTGCTTCACCAGTATGCTGTATTTTATGGCGATCTTCTCGGAGTTGTAGGGGATAGAGTAAAGCTTATAGTTGCTGATCACATCCTTGTTGAGACGTATGGAAGTGCCTAACTCAATGGTGTTGGAGCGCTCGGTTCTCCAACAGTTATAAATATCCGGGTCAGTGTTATCCCGCCACTCAATGGTGTCGTTCGCATACTTCAGCGAAGTATAAAAGGCCGGCCTGTAATGCCAGGTGTTCTCAAACTCCCAGCGGTAATACCAAGTGTCGTTGCCGGGGTCGTGGGAGCTAACGTATAGCTGCACCCGGTCATCTACCGGTTCCCACGTCACCGCATCTATGGCCGGGGTTTGCTTTACCTCTACAAACTCAGAGGCATACTCCTTCCCGTTAGCGGTTCTGATAAAGAGTCTGTACTTCGTTGCGGGATTCAGGCTCAGGTTATCTGTTTCATAGTTCCCGGCTCCAGTCTCGCGGAGCATGTAGCTCTCCCCGTTATCTGATTCTATCTTAACCACGGCTTGTGTCTCTGCCGGGGGCAGGGTCTCCTCGCTCAGGTTCTGTGTCCGGAGCAGTTGCACCGTAGTAGGCCCGCTGGCGTTAATAAAGCCGTTCACCACCAGGTAGCTGTTAGGTGCCTCCAGCACTTCAGGTGAATAAGGCTCCACGCAGCTGCACACACACAGCATCATGAGCCATCCTGTTATAATGTTCCAGATCCTGATCTTCATGTGCTAAAACTTAAAATTATAGGTAACGGTAGGAATCGGTTGGCCGAAAACTGACATTTTATACCCTCTGACCTTACCGTTCTGTGATTTGAAATATACTGAATAAGGATTCCTGCGCCCTGTCAGGTTGTACACGGCCAGGGTCCAGGAGCTATGCGCCAGCTTCCTGACCTTGTGGTTGCCCTCTATGTTCATAGCCAAGTCTACCCGGTAATAGTCCGGAACGCGGTACTGGTTTCTGTCTGAGTACAGGATGCGCTGGGTGCTGCCATCGTAATACTTGGCCAGCGGCAGAGTGATCGGGCGCCCCGTGCTATAGGTAAAGTTAAGCGACGTGCTGAAGCGCTGGCTAAAGCGGTAGTTGCTGATGAGGGTAAAGTCGTGCGGCTTATCGAAATTGCTCGGATACCACTCCCCTCTGTTGATGATTTCGGAAGTAGCCGGGTCGTTCACGCGCACCAGCGTGCGCGAATACGTGTAGCTTACCCACCCGTTCAGCTTGCCGGTGGCCTTTTTCAGCATCACCTCCACGCCATACGCCTTGCCCTCCGCGTTGGCCACCTCTGTTTCGATATGGTGGTTCATGATGATGGAAGCGCCGCTTCTGTAGTCCAGGAAATCCTGCATCCATTTATAGTACCCCTCTACAGAGAGCTCAATGGTATTCGCCCTGAAGTTTCGGTAGTAACCTAGTGCCACCTGGTCGCCTAGCTGCGGCTTAACGTTACTGTCACTCAACTTCCAGGTATCGGTAGGCGACATGGAGGCCGTGTTGGAGAGCATGTGCACGTACTGGCGCAGCCTGTTGTAGCTTGCCTTCACAGAGGAGTTGTCATCCAGGCCATACCTGGCCGAAAACCTGAACTCAGGGCCGTGGTAGGTGGCAACGGACTCTCCGGCCCCATAAGACAGGGTATCCGTAACGGAGTACACTGTTTTAGGGACACCGGGGGCGTACGCGTATACCTCTCTTGCCCCCAAGGCATTGAACATGGAGTAGCGGAGCCCGAAGGAGAGGGAGAGCCGCTGGCTGACGTCATACCTGTCGGAGATGTAAACGGCGCTTTCCAAAGCTTTCTCCTGCTGTATCCTGTCTGCCGTGATCAGTGATTCGCTGCTGTTAGGCGAGAGGCTGCCCGGCGACACGTGGTACAGAATGGAACTGGCGCCAAAGTCGAGCGTGTGCTTTGCGTTAGGGAAAAAGTTAAAGTCTAGCTGGAGTCCCGCCTGCTCGATGCCAAAGGCCAGCCTGGCCGCGTTTACTTCATTTTCCTCATTAGTGATGTCGTAGCCGTAGTGGCTGTAGGTACTGGTGAGCACGCTGTACAGCTTGTTATGGAAGTTGTGCTTCCATTTTATACTTGCGTTCTGGTTCTTGTAGCGGTAAAGCGTATCAGCCGCCAGCTTAAACTTGTCCTTGCTGAGGTAGCCGGTAAAGTATAAGCTGTTCTTGCTATTCACCTCGTGGCTGATGTGGGCATTCACATCGTAGAAGGAGGCTTCGCTGTTCTTAAACGATTTGTCCGGTAGCTGTTTCAGGATCCAGTTGGAATAAGTGGTGCGCCCGCCCAGCAGGAAAGAGGTTTTATCTTTCACGATCGGCCCTTCCAGCGTTAGCCTGCTCGTTAACAGGCCGATGCCTCCTGAGCCCGAGAACTGCTTTTTGTTTCCTTCGCGCGTTGCCACCTCCAGCACGGACGACAAGCGGCCTCCATACTTGGCAGGCACGGCGCTTTTGTACAGCTCCACCGACTTCAGCACGTCCGGGTTAAACGCGGAGAAAAAGCCGAACAAATGCGATGGGTTGTAGATGGTGGCATCGTTGAGGAGGATCAGGTTTTGGTCTGTAGAGCCGCCGCGCACGTTCATCCCGGTGCTTCCCTCGCCTACTGATTTCACTCCCGGCAAGGTCAGCACCACGCGCAGGATGTCAGTCTCGCCAAAGGCCGTTGGCACCTGCTTTATGGTTCTGATGTCCAGCCGCTCCATGCCCATCTGCAGGCCCGACACGTTCCGGTCCTTCTCCGCCTCCACCAACACCTCTTTCAGCCGGCGCACATCTTCTTCCATCTCAATATCCAGCTTGCCATCGCTGTGCAGCACTACCTGGCGCCGGGCGTTCTTTAACCCCACTCCACGAATTCTCAACTCATGGCGGCCCACCGGTAAGGTAAGCGAGTAATAGCCATACTGGTCGGATGCCGTGCCTATACTTGGCGACTCGATGTAGACATAGGCGCCGATAATGGCCTCGCCTGTCTTCGCATCCCGGATCGTACCGGCCAAGTTAGCCTTCCCCGTTTTGCCACCGCTTCCTGGCAGGCCAATTTCATAGAGCTTCAGTTCAGATACCGCTTTTCTTTTGGTTTCCTGCTGAGGTACGTACAGGTCGGCTATCTGCTCGCGGGGTACCGCCTCCGCCTCATTGTTGTGGTTGAAGTAATCTTCCGGCAGGCTGGTAAGCACCGCTTTCTCCCTGGTTATGAACACCTGGCGCTGCGCACTTATGGCAAAATGTAGCGGTGTGTTCTCCAGCGCCAGCTCCAGCACCTTGCTCAGGGGCTGGTTATTTGCCTGTAAGCTTACCGAGATGCTGTCTACAGCTGCCGGATCGAAATAAAAGGTGTAAGCCGTTTGTGTCTCCAGGTTCTGAATAAACTCCTGAAACGGGGAGTTGGAATAGTTGCCTGAAACAAGTGGCTCCTTTTGCTGGGCAATGCCATGCGTTAGGGCGCCGGCAAAAAATAACAGGAAGAGAAAGAGTTTTCGGTAGATGTGCGGCATATAAAGTGGAGGCGACAGTATAGGTGGGGAATAGCTAAGCTTAAAAAGCGGGATCAGTTCTTCAGCGCATCGTACTGCTGCGCTACTTTAACAATCGACTCCTCCTGCTGCTTTCTGAACTTAAGCCTATTCTCCCTTATAAATTTTCTGAGCTGTTTTTTCTCGTCCTGCAGTACTTTCAGCACTGAACGCTTCTTCCTTACCTGATGATAGACGCCGTCTTTGTACAGGTAATACCTGTCGGCATTCCTGTACTCTCCTTCAAACCCATCCGGTGAGACCCGCTCCTGCGCTTCTTTGTGCCGCCGTGCAAAAACCTTGATGTTGCCATCATAGAGTAGGCCATAAAAACTTGGCTGAGCGGGTGAACCAAGCGTGCTGTCAATACGCATGTTCAGGAAAGTCTCCCCGTTGAGCACAAAAGACTTTACCTTCGGTTTAACCAGCTTCAGGGCATACCCGCTGGTACGGTGCATCGTAATCACTTCATCAATTATCACATCGTAGAGCAGGGGTACTTCCTCGTGCCAGACCCCCTCATACTGCACGGCACCTGCTGTATATGTCTTGCTCTTAAAGTACTGGTGCCCCTCCATGTAGGGCTTTGAGAGAAAATAATACTCTGCACCAGTGTACAGGTGGCTCTGGTGCTCTACACTGTCTCTATAGGATTCCGTAGCGCCTGCCATTGCTTCCCTCACAAAGCTGGTATCCGGAAGTTGGACTTGAGCTACCACCAGCTGCGGCCGAATTACAAGAACTAAAGCGATAATAAGTACAGACAAATACTTTTGCATAAACAGAGAGAGACGCACCTGGCAATTTCTAGCTAATATATGCTTAATTGTATGTTATAACAAACTTTTTTTGGCTGCAAACTTCTAATCTGTCTTAGTTAAGGACAAGCCGAAGGGGTTGGCTCTATCCTGAGCAAGCTGTAATATGACTGGAGGCTACAAAACACCTATACTTTCACCTTCTCCGCCAGCTCCCACACAGCCTGCACAAAGCGGCTCCAGCTAAAGCGCTTTTTATACTTGCTGCTGTTCTCTGAGAAGGCGGCTCCTGCCGCGGAAGTATAAAACTGATGAATGGCAGCGGCAATTGCCTCCGGCTGCGGCTCCACCACATAGCCCACCTCGCCGTGCGGAACCAACTCAGAGAGGCCACCAACGCGGGTCACCACCATGGGTTTATCGAAGTGGTAAGCTACCTGGGTCACGCCGCTCTGCGTGGCATGCTTGTAAGGCTGCACCACCAGGTCGGCGGCGCAGAAGTAGTGGCGCACCTCCGCGTTAGGTATAAAGTCGGTACGCAGCACCAACTTGTCCTCCAGCTGCAGCTCCTGGATTAGCTGCAGGTACGGTGCGGCATCTTCGTAAAACTCACCGGCAACGATCAGCTTGAGGTGCTGCAATTCCTTTACCTGCGGGTCGGCCATCGCCTTCAGCAGCAGGTCCAGCCCCTTGTAAGCGCGGATAAAACCGAAAAAGAGAAGATAGTCATACTTGGGATCGAGGCCTAAGGCTGCGCAGGCTGCCTCTTTGGTCTCGGCGTCGCCAAAGTTATCGTAGAGGGGGTGTGGCAGGTAAACATTTGGCTTCTTGGGCTCAAACCGCTCCAGGTCCTGCTGCACCGAACGCGACAGCGTCACGAACCCGTGGCAGGAACGGAGAAAATACTTCGTGAAAGGCACATCGCCGGGCCGTTTCTCGTGCGGCACCACGTTATCGGTTATCGCCAGAATACGGCTATACTTGTTACGGCGGATGAGGCGGGCCATGGTGCCTAACGCAGGCCCCATAAACGGCAGCCAGTAGCGGAACACCACCAGGTCGGGTTTTTGCTTGCTGATGTATTGCCCCGCACGCCACCAGCTTAAGGGGTTAACGGAGTTGATGAGGACCTTGATGCGCAGCCCCGGAGGGGCCGGCTCTGTGGTTAACTGGCTTTTGCCCGGAAAAAGAAACGAAGGGTATTGCAGGCTGAACGTAACGATTTCCACCTCACAGCTTGCTTCCTGGAAAGCGTAAGCCAGCCGCTCGTTAAAGGTAGCCATGCCACCGCCACGCAAGGGGTGCGCCGGCCCAACTATGGTTACCCGCTTCGCCATTACTTCTTAATGGCGCCCACTTTGTCGCGGATGAGGTATTCGTTCCGCTTGTTCGAAGCCATAGAAATCATCTCGGCCAGGAAACCTGCCAAAAACAGCTGCACACCCAGTATAACGGCCACCAAAGCCAAAAAGAACAAAGGCTGATCCACGATATCGCGCACGCGGCCACCAGCATAGAGGCCAAACAGCTTTTGCACGATCAGCCAAACCGTAATGCCCAGACCTACCACAAACATAAGCGTGCCAAAGGAGCCGAAGAAGTGCATCGGGCGCTTCTTAAAGCGGCTCACAAAGGTAATAGAGAGCAGGTCCAGAAATCCGTACACAAAGCGCTCCAGGCCAAATTTAGTGGTGCCATACTTGCGCTCCTGGTGCTGCACCACCTTTTCCCCAATTCTGGTAAAGCCGTTCCACTTGGCAATAACGGGTATGTAGCGGTGCATCTCACCATGTACCTCAATGCTTTTCACCAGCAGCTGCCGGTAAGCTTTCAGGCCACAGTTAAAGTCGTGCAACTCTATGCCCGACAACTTGCGCGTGGCCGCGTTAAACAGTTTGGTAGGGATGGTTTTACTTGGAGGGTCAAAGCGTTTCTTTTTCCAGCCGCTCACCAGGTCATACTTCTGGTTCTTGATCATGTCGTAGAGCACCGGGATTTCCTCGGGGCTATCCTGCAGGTCAGCGTCCATCGTAATCACCACTTCGCCCTCACAACGGCGGAAGCCCTCGTTCAGGGCGGCGGATTTGCCGTAATTGCGGTTAAAGCTGATGCCCTTCACGGCTTTGTCCTCCTCCCCCAAGGCGTTTACCACGTCCCAGGAGCGGTCGGTACTGCCGTCGTCCACCAGTATCACCTCATAAGAGAACTCGTGCGCGTGCATCACTCTCCTGATCCAGCGCACGAGCTCAGGCAGCGACTCCTCCTCGTTAAAAAGCGGAACTACTACCGAAATATCATAAGCGTATTGCATGTTCTATTCAAACTCCGGTCGTGATCTCTTCATAATGGCAGAGATGATCAGCGACAGGATAAAGCCTCCAATAAGTCCATTCTTCAGAGCTCCCCAAAGCTGGTTTACCGGCGTATTCTCCGCCAGGATCGCATCGCGCTGCTCCTCAATCACACTATCATCAACACCCAGCATGATCATTTGTTCCAGGGCGGCATCCACCATCTTCTCAGGTATGGTCGGATCCACGAACTGCACGTAGAGCATGGTGAACAGGCCGGAGATCAGGCTGGCGATCACCATGGTCAATATACCAACCATGAGCCCCTGCAGGTACGTCATGTAACCGCCATTGGCTTTTCTGTACTCGCGC
Organism: Pontibacter litorisediminis; assembly: GCF_029360645.1. Classification (GTDB taxonomy): domain Bacteria; phylum Bacteroidota; class Bacteroidia; order Cytophagales; family Hymenobacteraceae; genus Pontibacter; species Pontibacter litorisediminis. The sequence continues at coordinate 841,334 of NZ_JARDUA010000002.1, forward strand.
ATGGCCAGCACAATAATGGTGATGGAAATGATCAGGGACACAGCAAAGGCTAAGAAAATATTCCCAAAGCTTTCTGTAATGTACCCGTACAGCGAGAACAGGATGGAAATAACACCTGCCAGCAGGCCCCACTTCAGGGAAACAGGAAACACAGAAGGAGCTTTCTCGCTCGCGAAGGGTTGGTTCTCAGTCATAGTTGATGTGTTATAGTTTTAGATAAATCATTTCCTGAAAAACACGGCTGCCACCAACGTAAAAACGCTTCCCACTATCATCCGCCACAAAAAGAAATCGGCCGCCTGCGTGGTGGGAGTAGTCTCCCCCATCGCCTGATACACCTTCTGGTAGGCATCCTCCCCTAGCAGCTGTACCTGCTGCTCGCGCGTCTGCTCCATGATCGCCCGCATCTCGGCAATGTGGTTCTGCAATATCTCCGGTCCTACCAGGTAGATGAAGGCCAGCACCAACAGTGCCGAGGTTAGGGCAGTATAGAATGTTACGGCTAACCCAACCCGAAAGCCCCTTCCAAAGGTAAGGTCTGTGTCGATATAGCTTTTATAGTTGCGGATGGCCAGGAAAATAAAGATCGGGATAGGCAGGTAGGATATCCGCCCCACGTCCCCAAAGGGATTATACCCGATAAAGTACAGCAACGCCACCAATGCAAAGCACACCAGCCCGCTCAGCACGCCATAGCGTATACCTATCCGCACAACAGTTTGATTAAACATAGCTTTCTTCCTGGGCAAGAGCGGCGCCAAGCGCTCCTTTCTTAAATATAGGTATAAATATATTAAAAAGAATCGTTGAGCACTAGCTGCCCTTTATGAATTGTTCCTAGTACCTGGCCCCGCAACTCGCGGCCAAAGAACGGGCTGTTGTACGACTTTGACTTACTCTGCTCCGCCGTTGGGGTCCAGGGCTTGTCAGGGGTGAACAGGGTGATAGAAACAGCCTCGCCCACCGCAAAGCGCGCTTGCGGCAAACCGAGTATGCGGCGCGGGCCGGAGGTCAGCTTTTCGATCAGTTGCTCTAGCGGCAGCTCCAACGTGGTGTTGGCCACGGCAAAAGCCGTTTCCAGGTTCGTGATGCCAAACTCCGCCAGGTCAAACTCCAGCTTCTTAGCCTCCACATCCTGCGGCATGTGCGCCGATACCAGGGCATCAATGGTGCCGTCTCGTAGTCCCTCTTTTATGGCGGCGGCATCCGCTTCGCTTCGGAAGGGCGGCGTTACTTTATAGTTGGTGTCAAATGGCTCGATGGTTTCATCGGTGAAGGCCGTCTGGTAGCTGGCTACGTCGCAGGTTACCTGCAGCCCCTCTGCCTTGGCCTTACGGATAGCCTCTACTGCAGCAGCCGTAGAGATAAGAGAAAAGTGCAGCTTGCCTCCGGCATAACGCAGCAGCTGTAGGTCGCGGGCCACGGTTACTTCCTCCGCCAGGGAGGGAATGCCCTTCATGCCCAGTCGGGTGCTGGCCTCTCCCTCGTGCATCTGCCCATTTTCGGTGAGGCGCGTATGCTCCGGCCTGTTCATCAGCAGTCCGTTAAAAGGCTGCAGGTACTGCAACGCCTTCAGGATCACATCAGCGCCCTGCAGCGGGTGCGTGCCGTCTGTAAAGGCCACCGCACCTGACTGGTGCAGGTCGATCATCTCGGTCAGGTCTTTGCCTTCGGCATCAACTGTTATGGCAGCCGCGGGTAGCAGCGTTACCGGTAAGCTGAAGCTTTTGTTGCGTATAAAAGTGAGGGCACCTTTTGTTTGCACCACCGGCTGCGTGTTGGGCAGCAGCAGCACCTCGGTAAAGCCACCGGCTGCAGCGGCGGCGGCCAGGCTCTCCAGGTCCTCTTTATACTCCAGGCCCGGCTCCCCGGCATACGCCTGCATGTCCACCCAACCGGCCGATACGCTTAATCCGTCGGCGGCTATTATTTTATCGGCCTGCTGTTCATCAGGACCTATGTACGTAATGGTGCCGTTTTCAAGAAGGATGTTCTGCTGCTGCAGGTGATACTCAGACTGTTGGTTGTAAATGGTTGCTGCTCGGAGAAGTACTTTCATGTTAGAGGAATCTAATAAGTGCTATTTCGGCCATCAGGAAAAACAGACACAATATTAGGCAATATTTCCAAAGCTTTACGCCAAAATATCTTTTTTCGAACTCCCCCTTCACCGAAAAAGCATCCCCATAGTCGTAAACATGCACGTTTGGCCGGCTTTCCCCCAATAGTGCCCGCAGCTCATCCGGGCTATACTGCTCCAGGTAAGACTCTTCTTTGCCGTAGTTAAAGGCCAGGTTAGCAACTACCGAGTCCTGCAGCTGCAACGTATAAAAGCCTGCCTCATTCATATCCGGGGGCACATTGAAGTACAACTTACCGCCACGCACCTGCTGCTCCGGAATAAAAGACACCGTATCCTTCCTTAACTCGTAAATCCCCTCCCGCTTCGTCTGCACAGGGGCTGGCAGCTGAATTGTGCCGCCACCTAGCGTATAGGCCACCTGCTGTGCCTGCTTGTAGCTGCTGATGGCCATCCTGTACATAATGGGTACAAAAAGGGCATGGTTGGGCAAGGTGCTGTACTCTTCCTGCAGCGGCGCCGCCATGAGGTAAACAGTGCCACCTCCCCTGTCAAAGCGCGAGAGGAAGGGAGCGCCACCCCTGTACTTTAGGATGTTGTCTGAAGCTCTCGACCAGGCGATATTTCTGGCTGCAGCAGGCATCTGCATATCTGCGTTGAAATCAGAAAAAATGCTCCGGAAGAAAGGGTTGTTAGGATCTGGTACTGCCAGGTTTGTCTTTGATGTTGCTGCTCCGGTGAAAGAGGCAGCAATGTTTAAATTCTGAAACAAGGCAGCGTGTGCCCCACGGTCACTCCCTGCAGGAGGAATCACGGCAAGCGTGCCTCCTTCGCGTACATAATTCGCCGCGGTAGCCGCCAAGGCAGCCGACAAAGAGCTCACCCCATTCAGGATTACCATATCAGCAGCAGCCAGCGAGGCGTAATCAATGTTTCCGCTCCGGAAAGAGCTAAACTTAAAGAAGGGCTCGTTGCTGTACAACTGCTGCAAGGAGCTTTGCGCGTCGGTGACTTCCACCACCTGTATTGGAGCCGATGGGGCAAGCACAAAGTAATACGTGTTGTCAAACTCTACAGGGTAGTCCTCCACCTGCACATAGGCCTTTGTAACCCTATCGCCCGTTGCTTTGAACGACATCACCGCAGCAGTGGATTGGCTTGGCGCTAAGTCTATACTTAAGGCAGATGCCTGCTCATCCTGAATAAACAGTTTAACGGGCACGTCTTCTATTACTTCCGTACCAGTATTAGAGAGCAGCACATGAAGCCTGTTTTCCACGCCAGCCCTGATAAACTCATCCTCCAGGTACACCGAATCAATCGTGACGTTGGCAGTACTAGCCGCAGCCACCGGTATCAAATGAACTTGCGAAACTGAATCGACTGCATCGAGCAAAGCTGGTGTAAAGCCGTTCTTTTGAAAGTCAGAAAGTATAAAAATGTGCGACCCTTTGCTTTGTAGAGCTGAGGAAGGATCAAAGCTTTTGGCGGAGTAGTCCAGCAGGTCAAGCACAGCCGCGGCCTCTCCCTTCTGTAGGGCCTTTCCATGATTTAGATTTTCTGTGGAAGAGAGTTTGAAAGAAGCAGAAGCGGCAAATAGATCTGTTATAGCTTTTGCTTTATCTGTTGCTACCTGTAACAGGGCAAGGTCGTCGTCCTGATGAAGGTTTTGCATGCTGAAGGAATTATCAATGGCGATGGCCACATCTGAGTCGTTTGGGGCAACTGCCATGTTTGAGGCGGGTAGGAAAGGCTGCGCGAAAGCCAGCACCAGGAATACGATGAAGAGGATGCGGCTAAGAAGTATAAGCAGCTCCTTCAGGTTCCGCTGGCTAGCTGTTAGGTCCTTTGACACCTGAATAAAACGGACGTTGCTGAACATCACCCGCTTGGCGCGTCTGAGCTGCACCAGGTGAAGTATGATGGGTACAGCCACAGCTGCCAGTGCAAAGAGGAAAGACGGGTACAGGAATGCCATAGCTCAAGTTAAGGAGGAGCAACAGAAAAAACAATTGCCCAGAGGCTATACTGGGATTGGGGGGGAGAAGTTGGCTTTGCGGCCTTGGCTGGCCTGTCTCCTTTGCCGGTTAGGCTGGCGGCGGTGGGGTGGGTGGGGTGGGAAAAAGAAGAAG
>NZ_JARDUA010000003.1 GCF_029360645.1 Pontibacter litorisediminis
ATGGCCCCGGTGAGCACCTCTTCCCATTCCGAACAGAGCAGTTAAGCCCGGGAGCGCCGATGGTACTGGGGTCACACCCGGGAGAGTAGGTGGCCGCCAACCCCAACAAGAGGGCCCCTCGCGCAAGTGAAGGGCCCTTCTTCTTTTTCCCACCACCACCACAAGCAAAGGCCATGGGAGGCCCAGCACCTACGAACGTAACTGTTGATTGCCTCTGAGCACGTTGGGAACGCGTTGAAAAAAGCAGGCAGGTTTTACAGAAGATATTTTCTACACCTGGTACCAGGAAAGAACAGATGATAACATACAAGAAAGGCGTCACGGTACATACCATGACGCCTTTTGCCTTTTAACCTTACCTATAAATGCTAGAGTAGATTACTGTTCTGAATTTATCTACACATTAGCTGTTGATAAATTTTGGATGGATCAGGTTCTCGATAGAAAAAACCTCCTCCCATTTCTCCTGCGTAATTCGCTTACGCTCTACAACGGTAATATCATGTATAGACTTGCCTGTGGCTAAGGCTTCTTTGGCAATAGAAGCAGACTCTTCATAACCCAGGATCGGGTTAAGGGCTGTTATAATGCCGACACTGTTCATCACCATGTTAGCACAAATCTCCTCATTAGCGGTTATACCTTTCACACACTTGTTGGTTAAAGTATAGCAGGCGTTCTCCATGTATGACAGAGAACTGAAAAGGCTGAAAGCAATGACAGGCTCCATGACGTTTAACTGCAGCTGGCCCGCCTCGGCCGCCATTGTCACAGTCATGTCCGTTCCAATCACATAATAAGCTGTTTGGTTTACCACCTCCGGAATGACAGGGTTCACCTTGCCTGGCATAATAGATGATCCTGGCTGCATGCGCGGCAGGTTGATTTCGTTTATCCCTGCTCTAGGGCCAGAAGACAATAGGCGAAGGTCGTTGCAGATTTTGGAGATCTTGATGGCTGAACGTTTCAAGACACCTGAAACCTGCACATAGGCACCAGTGTCGCATGTGGCTTCTATAAGATCTTCTGCCAGCACAACCGGTATGCCTGTCAAATCGCGGAGGTGCTCCGTTACCCGCTGGGGGTAGCCTTCAGGCGCGTTGATGGAAGTGCCGATGGCCGTGGCGCCCATGTTGATCTCAGAGATAAGCATCTTGGCCTCATTCAGGCGCTGAATATCTTCTTTGATAGTAGTGGAAAAGCCGTGGAATTCTGCTCCCAAAGTCATTGGTACAGCATCCTGCAGTTGCGTACGGCCCATTTTCAGCACATTCTTAAACTCCTCTCCCTTGTGGGCAAAAGCCTCCTGAAGCGCCTCTAAGCTCTCTATGAAACTTTCGATCTTGCGATACAGGGCCAAGCGGAAGGCAGTAGGATAGGCATCGTTTGTGGATTGGGAGAAATTTACGTGGTTGTTAGGGTGCACGTACTGGTATTCTCCTTTCTTATGCCCTAGGGCCTCCAGCGCCAGGTTTGCCACTACCTCGTTCACGTTCATATTTACAGAGGTGCCAGCGCCGCCTTGTATCATGTCGGTCACAAACTGGTCCATGTACTCACCCGCGATCAGTTTGTCGCAAGCTTTGCAGATGGCATCTGCTATTTCTGGCTTTAGTACACCACAATCGCGGTTGGCGAGTGCGGCTGCTTTTTTAACATAGCCAAAGGCTTGTATAAAGAGGGGCTCTCTGGAAACTGGGATGCCGGTAATATAGAAATTATCTAAAGCACGGGCTGTCTGGATACCGTAATAGGCGGAATCCGGGATTTCCATTTCACCAAGGAAGTCGTGCTCTGTTCTGAACTCGCTCATGTTAAGGGGATTATTATAGAATGCTTGTTAACTACTCGGTTCTTCTTTCTGGACCGGAGCCGGCAACTTAACGCCGAGCTCTTCGGCCGTTTCCATGACAATGGCCGTAGCGTACTGCTTGGTGCAGCGCAGCTCACCGCTGAAGCTGTAGTCGTTGATCACGCTTTGGGTGATAACCATCCGCGCAGCGTACTCGCCATACTTGGCAACAATCTGCTTCTGTACCTTTGTTAGCTCCTCTTTGCGTTGCTCTGTCTCGGGCGTCCGCAGAGGGCGTTGCCACCGGCTTTCCGGGTAGTCGTGGCTAATGTTGTGCTCTTTGGCGGCCTCCTTGGCATCACGCAGAGTATCTTTCAACAGTTTTTCGTTTCGGGAGCGTTTTAAGCCGCCATGTATGCCGCGCGTGTGGTTCAGCCATTCATGTATATCCGTGTCCGGATGGTTTGCCAGATCTACAAGGGCATCGTTAGAGATAACGAACGGGGCAGGCTTGTTAAACTGCTTTCCCATCTGCTCCCTAAAAGTGAACAGGTTCTTGAGGATGTACTGCTGGTAGAAGTTAAGCCTGTTGGCGTTCCGCAGCCTCAGGTGCGGGTTGTCAGGCTCGGAGTAGGTAAGGGTTTCCAGCAGGTGGTTTTCCTCCTGCAGCCAGTGCGAACGCCCCAGTTGCTCTACCTCCTGAAGCAGCTTTGCTTTGATCCGGTGCAGGTAGATCACATCTATCGCTGCATACTGTAACTGGGCCTCCGTTAGCGGCCGCTTGTTCCAGTTGCTGGATTGCTGCGACTTGTCTATTTCTATGTTGAACTCCTCCTTCAGCACCGTAGCCAACGAGGATCGTTCGTAGTTCAGGATTTTAGCGGCCACATCGGTATCCATTACTCCTTTGATACGGCACCCCAGTTTATCCAGCAAAAGAATATCGTTGTTGGAATGATGGATAATCTTGGTGATAGAGCCATTCTCCAGTAACTCAAACAATGGCTGCAGGTTAGTTACTGTAAAGGGATCGATGATATAGCAGACTCCGCTCTCGTCAGCGATCTGCACGAGGCAAAGGTTAAAACCGTAAGTAAAGCGATTCTGATCGAACTCCAGGTCCAGGGCCAGCTCTTTGTTCTGGCTCAGTAGGTTAACCACCTCTTGCAACTGCTCCTGCTGGTCGATCAGTTTTATCGTTACGCCATCGAAACTCAGCGTTGTATTTTCCATTCCTAAAGATAAAAAGGTTAGAGCAGATTCTGATTTCCAGCGCCTTCTTTTTATACGCCTTCCATCAGGGGGTAAAGGCATAAAAAAAGTCCCTACCGGCAAGGGAGGGACTTTTGAGTATAATGTATAAGAACCGTTACTGTACGGGAGGCTGCTCTTCCTCGATCTCGTCTGCAACACCATCGTTCACGGTAGTGTCTTCTACCATAATGGTAGTGTCTTCCTCCATACCGGTATCAGCATCCATGTTCATATCGGTTTCTACCTCGTCCGTCGTTTCCATTGTTTCAGACTCAGTAGTTGTATTATTATCGGAGCCGCAAGCCGTAAAAGCGAAAGCTGCAAAGGCGGCAAAGGCGAATTTCCAAATCTTTTTCATAATCGTTTAGTTATTGATTTTGTACTTATTTATACGAAACCGTTATAAAAGTAACCCTACTGGTGATATAAAGGGAGGTGTTTTAAAGTAAACGGCTTTAGAAGAACTGTAAACAATAATAAAATTAATGTGAGCAGCTCATTAGGTGAAGAAGGCAAAGGGGTGGAATTGTGATGTTTTATAGGTAAATTTTACTTTGGCAAATTCAGCTGTACCTGAATAGTTATATTCTCTGACGCGCCACCAGTAGATAGTAATAAGAAAGCCTGCTGCTCAGTGCAACAGGCTTTCTTATTACTATGCTGAATCCTTTACCTGGAGGAAGAAGCACGGGAGAGGGTCTCCTCTCGCTTCGCCTTAAACTCTGTGCCGTCCTTCCACTCCGGAAACTCCTCAGTATTCGCTACACGGTACCCAACGCGCAGGAACAGTTGCAGGTCTTCCACGGCGCCTTCCAGATTCCAGTCATCGCGCACCTCGTCCGAGAGCTTATGGTAGTCGTTGGCCGTATAGCGCTCCTTCCACTGCTTCACGTAATCGGCGGGCTGGTTACGGGCTTTAACGCCTGAGCCGGCATAGAGCGCGGGCACTCCCTGCTTGGCAAACTCAAAATGGTCGGAGCGGTAGAAGGAGCCTACCTCTGGCGTCGCCTCCGGCACAATGTGGCGGTTCTGCGACTTTGCTTCCTGCGCCAGCACATCATCCAGGGTGGAGTTGCCAAAACCAACCACCACCACGTCCTCTGTTGGGCCATAGGCGTTCAGAACATCCATGTTGATAACGGCCACTGTTTTTTCCAGCGGGTACAGCGGGTTACTGCTGGCGTAGTATTTGGAGCCGAGCAGGCCCTTCTCCTCAGCTGTTACCGCCAGGAAAAGTATAGAACGTTTGGGCTTGGTCTCCATTTGACTAAAGGCTTTTGCCAGCTCCAGCAGGCCGGCCGTGCCGGTGGCGTTATCCAGGGCGCCGTTATAGATCTGGTCTCCCTGCAGGCTCGTGTCCTTGCCCAGGTGGTCCCAATGTGCTGTGTAAATAACGTACTCATCCTTCAGTTCCGGGTCAGAGCCCTCTAGCTTGGCTATCACGTTCTTCGACTGCACCTCGCGGAGCTTATTCTTGATGTCAAAGCTAGCCGTGGCCTTGAGAGGAACGGGCTTAAAGTCTTTCTTCTTGGCAGCCTCCTTTAGCTCTTCGAAGCTGCGGCCAAGGGCGGTGAACAACTCACGGGCCTTTGGCTCCGTGATCCACGCCTCCACTTCTGCACGGTTCATGTTTTTGTCTGGGGTGATAATTTCTACCCCCTCACGACTGTGGCTGCCTGAGATAACTTCATAAGGATAGCCTGCCGGGCCAGTCTCATGTATGATGATGGCGGCGGCAGCCCCTTTCTCGGCGGCTATTTCATACTTATAGGTCCAGCGGCCATAATAGGTCATGGCCTTTCCGCCAAACATGGTGCTGTCCAGCTGCTGCGGGTTTTGCGGGTCCGGCACTGGCGGGTCGTTCACCAGCATCACTATGGTCTTGCCTTTCACATCAAGGCCTTTGTAATCATCCCAGCCATACTCGGGTGCTACCACGCCATAGCCAACAAACACCAAGTCCGAGTTATTTACCTCCACATTCTCCACATAGCGGCGGGTAAGGGCCACATAATCCTCCGGAAAGCTAAGGGAGATCTGCTTGCCGTTGGCAGTGATGGTGGCCTTGGGCGTTGGGGTATAGCCGAACATCGGCACCTCCTGTACATATGTGCCGTTCGGGTTACCCGGCTGCAGGCCAAGCTGCTTAAACTGGCGGGTAAGGTAGGCAACCGTGGAGTCTTCGCCTACAGAGCCAGGGGCGCGGCCTTCAAAGGCATCAGAGGCGAGGGTGGTGGTATGGGCCAGCAGGCTTTCTGCGGTAATGCTTTGCAGGGCGGGTTGCAGGTTCGTGCTGTCTGCGGCAGCGGCTTCCTGCTCAGCTTCGCTTACCTGCCGTGAGTTTTCGTTGCAGCCCATGGCCAGCAAACCGAGCAGGCCCAGCAGCGGAATATGTTTCTTCATAGGGCAAAGTATAGGTTAGTGTCCCCTCAAGATAACGAAAAATCTATACTTTGTACTTATTTATCAAGCCTAAGCTGCTAATTCCCAGCTCTCAGGCACGCCATGGTGCAGCACCCGGATCAGGGCCACTATGCTTGGTTGGCTCTGCTTTAGCTGGCACTCCCACACCACCAGGCGCTTCCAGCCAGCCTCGCGGTACATGTACCTGTACTTTGCATCGCGAGCCTTGTTGTTCTCAAACTTTTGATGCCAGAAGTCGGCATTGGTTTTGGGGTGGCTAGGTATGCAATAGGGGCAGCGGTGCCAGAAGCAGCCGTGCACAAATATGGCCAGGCGGCGGGAGGGGTAGCAGATATCCGGCTTTCCGGGAGCCTTGGGCCAGTGCACCCGGTAGCCGCGCAAACCCGCCTGCCAAAGCGCCCTACGCAGCCTCAGCTCCGGCTGCGTGTTCTTGGCCTTGTTGCCCCGCATGTAGCGGCTTACCTTCTCCTGTGCAGTGAGAGGCGCCTGGGGCTTGTTATACTTTCTTTTCCTGGGCAATGCTGTACCTGTACTTTTTGCACAGGCATAACATTAATTACCAGGGCATAGTTTAACCCACGCTGCAATTGTGCTTGAGCACAGGCAGGCGGTCTTCATAACTTGGAGAGGCGTACGCGAAGTAGAAAGTCTGTTTCAGATGCGGTAGTAAATGCGGGTCATCGAGCTGTCATAAGGATCGTAGCCGGGGCGCTTCTTGCTGAAGCGCTCCTCCAGGATCTTTGTGTGCTGCATGTGGCTCAGCAGGTAACAGTTCCATCCAGGCTTCTGCTGCCCATCTTTGCCCGTGTTCCAAGCAAGGAGGCACGACTCGTTCTGCTTGTTTTGCCCAAGCAGGTGCGGTTCGACGGTATGGCGCCCGTTCTCATACTCGAAGCTTACCAAGAGCCTGGCTCCGATTGCCTTCGATAGTTCTTCCAGCAAATAGCTATACATGGTTTCCTATAGTTTAGGATGAAAATGTCTGCATTGCTGCTTGCCAACAGCCTCACTCTTTTAGCTCAGGTAGCATACACTACTTTACCACTATAAAGATGACATCATTCCTGCTCTTATAATAGGAAATAACAGAAGACAAAGTAACTATAATAAATCATGGTTTTTGTTGGCCTGTGTATGTGTAAGTATGCAGAGCATGTGCAGTCAGCTAGCCAGAAAGGTATAACGGAGTGGTATTTTAATCTGTAGACAGCCACCAAATGCACCTGAAAGAGGATAATTCTTTTCTTTGCCGGGGCAGCTGGCCCTGTTGCCGCACAATGCCTCGGGCGATAGTATAAACTCCGTTTGTGGCGGCGCCTGGCGAATAATCTATAGGATTAAGAGTTTAGAAGGCATAAAAAGTAACCGTAACGGGGAATACTCGGTATGATAAAGGAAGTTTTGTTCTTGATAATAAGGCATATTTGTTAATGCGAATACGTGTTATTTGATTTTTCAATAATACCTCTAACTTTGCCTTTATCACATGCAGTAGTTTATACTATGGATAAATATACCTACATCGCCAATGCACACGGCGATTACATTGATGAGCTGTACAAGGCTTATCAGCAGGACCCGGAATCGGTAGATGCCGGATGGCGCAAGTTCTTCGAAGGCTTTGAGTTTGCCACCGCCTACGGCGAGAATGGCCATGAAGCCGCCGAAGGTACCATCGTCGCCCCTGCCAAAGGTGCCGCCGTTGCCGGCGAATCGGAGAAAGAGGTTGCCGTGCGCAACCTGATCCACGCTTACCGCACACGCGGCCACCTGCGCTCCAAAACCAACCCGGTGCGTGCCCGCAAAGACCGCAAGGCAAGGTTGGACCTGGCTGACTTCGGTTTAACAGAGGCTGACCTGGACACTGTGTTCCAGGTCGGGGAGATTATCGGCATCGGGCCGGCCACACTCCGCGATATCGAAGCAGCGCTGAAGAAGATCTACGAAGGCTCGATCGGCTTTGAGTACATGTACATCCGCGACCCGGAGGTGCTGGAGTGGTTTAAGCAGAAGGTAGAGCGCGACTCCCTGAATTTTAACCCAGGCATCGAGTATAAAAAGCGCATCCTGTCTAAACTGAACGAGGCGGTGGTGTTCGAGAACTTCCTGCACACGAAGTTCTTGGGCCAGAAGCGCTTTTCCCTGGAGGGCGGTGAAACCACGATCCCTGCCCTGGATGCCGCGATAGACAAGGCATCGGAGCTCGGCGTGGAGGAAGTAGTGATAGGCATGGCGCACCGCGGCCGCCTGAACGTGCTGGCCAACATCATGGGCAAAACCTATGAGCAGATCTTCTCTGAGTTTGAGGGTACTGCCGTGCCAGACCTGACCATGGGCGACGGAGACGTGAAGTACCACATGGGCTACTCGTCTGAGGTTACCACGCCATCCGGTAAGAAAGTAAACCTGAAGCTGGCTCCCAACCCATCGCACCTGGAGGCGGTGAACCCGGTAGTGGAAGGCTTTGTGCGCGCTAAAATTGACTGCATGTACGGCAAAGATGCCGATAAGGTACTGCCTATACTGATCCATGGGGACGCTGCCGTTGCAGGCCAAGGCATCGTGTACGAGGTGACGCAGATGGCAAACCTGGAAGGCTACAATACTGGCGGCACCATCCATTTCGTGATCAACAACCAGGTTGGTTTCACCACCGATTTTGAAGACGCCCGCTCGTCGATCTACTCTACCGATGTAGCCAAGATAATAGATGCGCCGGTGCTGCACGTAAACGGTGACGACCCGGAGTCGGTGGTGTTTGCCATGCGCATGGCCATGGAGTACCGCCAGCGCTACAACAACGACATCTTTGTAGACATGGTGTGCTACCGCCGCCATGGCCACAACGAGTCTGACGAGCCGAAATTCACGCAGCCACAACTGTACAACCTGATCTCGAAGCACGCCAACCCACGCGAAGTATACAACAAACAGTTGATCTCGCGCGGCGAGGTGGATGCAGAGCTGGCCAAGAATATGGACAAGGAGTTCCGCAGCCTGCTGCAGGACCGCCTGGACATGGTAAAGCAGAAGCCGCTGCCTTATAACTACCAGCAGATGGAGAAGGAGTGGCAGTCGCTGCGCCGCTCTAAGCCTGAGGACTTCAATCAGTCTCCTGAAACTGGCGTTTCTGCAGAAGCTGTGGAGGCGGTAGGTAAAGCTTTGACTACTTTGCCGCAGGGCTTCAAGCCGCTGAAGCAGATCGAGAAGCTGCTTAAGGAGCGTAAGGAAATGTTCTTTGAGACCAAGCAGCTGAACTGGGCAGCCGGTGAGTTGCTGGCTTACGGGTCTGTGCTGCTGGATGGAAAGGTGGTGCGTTTCTCTGGCCAGGATGTGCAGCGCGGAACGTTCTCGCACCGCCATGCGGTGCTGCACGATGCCGTGACAAGCGCCCCGTACAACAACCTGAACCACATGACAGACAACCAGGGCTCTTTCGAGATCTACAACTCCCTGCTGTCTGAGTATGGCGTGCTGGGCTTTGAGTTCGGCTATGCCATGGCGAACCCGAATGCATTGGTGATCTGGGAGGCGCAGTTCGGCGACTTTGCCAACGGTGCCCAGGTTATGATCGACCAGTTCATCTCTGCTACAGAATCGAAGTGGCAGCGCATGAACGGCCTGGTGATGCTGTTGCCGCACGGCTACGAAGGCCAGGGGCCAGAGCACTCCAACGCACGCCCTGAACGCTTCCTGCAGCTGGCAGCCGAGAACAACATGTTCGTGACTTACATCACCACACCTGCCAACCTGTTCCACTTTATGCGCCGCCAGTTGGCCTTGCCGTTCCGCAAGCCTGCCGTAAACATGTCGCCCAAGTCGTTGCTGCGCCATCCGGCCGTGGTTTCCCCGGTAGAGGACTTCACAAGCGGCAGCTTCAGAGAAGTGATCGGCGATACCTACGCACCGGCTAAGTCAGTGAAGAAAGTGCTGCTGTGCTGGGGCAAAGTATACTTCGACCTGCTGGAAGAGCAGCAGAAGAACAACCGCAAGGACGTGGCCATTATCCGCATGGAGCAGTTGGCGCCGTTCCCGAAGGTGCAGCTGGAGGCAGAGCTTGGCAAGTATAAAAACGCTAAAGTATACTGGGTACAGGAAGAGCCTGAGAACATGGGTGCCTGGACCTACATCCTGCGTATCATGCGCAATGGCGTGGAAGACGTAGTAGCCCGCAAGGCAAGTGCGTCGCCGGCAACCGGCTACCTGAAGGTGCATGCCAAAGAGCAGCAGGAGCTAATCGAAAGAGCGTTTGCTGTATAGAATTAAGAATTAGGAATTTGAAATTAAGAATGTGAAAGCAGAGAATGTGTTACTTACTAAGAGTTATGCCTTTGCTATTCGCATCGTTAATTTATATAAATTCCTATATCAGGAGAAGAAGGATGTTGTTATGTCAAGGCAGGTTCTTCGAAGTGGTACATCTATAGGGGCAAATGCTGAGGAAGCGATAGGTGCCCAGAGCAAGAGGGATTTTATATCAAAGGTGTCTATTGTGTATAAGGAAGCCAGAGAAACAAACTATTGGCTAAGGCTATTAAGAGACACTGGCTTTATGAACCAAGAGCAGGCGACTTCGTTGCTTATAGATTGTGAAGAACTGTTGAAGATTACTGGCTCAATACTGAAAACAACAAAACAGAATACCGGTACTTAATTCTGCATAAATAATTCTTAATTATTAATTCGTAATTCCTAATTGAATAAAATATGAGCTTAGAAGTTAAAGTGCCTGCCGTAGGTGAGTCGATCACTGAGGTAACCATAGCCCAATGGCTAAAGAAAGATGGCGACCGAGTGGAGATGGATGAGGTGATTGCGGAGCTGGAATCTGACAAAGCCACATTCGAACTGCCAGCCGAAGCCGCAGGCATTTTACGCATTGTAGCACAGGAGGGCGACACCATAGACGTGGGTGCTGTCATCTGCCGAATCGATCAGGACGGTGCTGCTGCATCTGCCCCTTCGGCCCCTGCTGCTGAGCAGGCGGCTGCCCCTGCCGCCCAGGAACCTGCCCCGGCTGCTACTACTGGCGGCGCCGGCGAGGCCGTGGAGATGAGAGTGCCAACCGTAGGCGAGTCTATCTCGGAGGTAACCATTGCCAGCTGGCTGAAAAACGAAGGCGACCGGGTGGAGATGGACGAGGTGATTGCGGAGCTGGAATCTGACAAGGCGACGTTTGAGCTGCCGGCTGAGGCTGCAGGAACGCTGCAGATCATCGCGCAGCAGGGCGACACCGTAGAGATTGGCGGGCTGCTTTGCAAGATCGTGCCAGGCGCCGGCGCCGCGAAAGCCAACGCACAGGCCAACGCCAAGCAGGAGGCAGCCAACCAAACTGTTGCCTCTCAGCCAGCCGCTGCCGCTACTTCAGGCGCGCAAACGTACGCTTCTGGTACGCCGTCTCCGGCTGCCGGCAAAATCCTGGCAGAGAAAGGTATAAACCCAGCGGATGTGCAGGGTTCTGGCCGCGATGGCCGCATCACGAAAGAGGATGCGCAAAACGCGCAGAAAGCTGCCGCTAAGCCCGCCGCTGCTGCGCCGGCCGCCAAGCAAGAGGCTGCTGCCCCTGCCGCCACTGGCGACCGTAACCAGCGCCGCGAGAAAATGAGCTCGCTGCGCAAAACGGTGTCTCGCCGCCTGGTGCAGGTAAAGAACGAAACGGCCATGCTTACTACCTTTAACGAGGTAGACATGAAGCCAATCATGGATATCCGCGCCAAGTATAAGGAGAAGTTCAAGGAGAAGCACGACGTAGGCCTGGGCTTTATGTCCTTCTTCACGAAGGCCTGTACGGTAGCCCTGCAGGAGTGGCCGGCAGTAAACGCCCAGATCGATGGCAACGACATGATCTTCAATGATTTTGTGGATGTGTCAATCGCAGTTTCCTCTCCGAAAGGCCTCGTGGTGCCGGTTATCCGTAACGCTGAGCAACTGACACTGGACGGTATCGAGAAAGAAGTGATTCGACTGGCGAAGAAAGCCCGCGACGGTAAACTTTCTATCGAAGAGATGACAGGCGGTACCTTCACAATAACCAACGGTGGTGTGTTCGGCTCCATGATGTCTACGCCAATCATCAACGCGCCGCAGTCAGCTATATTGGGTATGCACAACATTGTGCAGCGCCCGGTAGCCGTGGACGGACAAGTGGAAATTCGCCCGATGATGTACCTGGCGCTGTCTTACGACCACCGCATCATCGACGGCCGCGAGTCGGTAAGCTTCCTGGTACGCGTGAAAGAGCTGCTGGAAGACCCGATGCGCTTATTGCTGGGCGTCTAACGCCGCTTGCGCACTAAGCGCAGTTAAGAGTTAAAAGTTATGAGTTAAGAGTGATTTTGGATTTAAAGTATAGAATCTGCGTAATCAACTTTTAACTCATAACTCTAGACTTTTAACTATAAAAGCATGGCTGATAGCATTGTAGCGCAGAAATCATTTCAGTTTGCATTAAGGATTACCAAACTCTATCTGTACCTGAAAGATCAAAAGCAGGAGTTTATACTCGCAAAGCAACTGGTTAGAAGCGGTACATCTATCGGTGCCAATACTGAAGAGGCTGTAGCGGCACAATCCAAGCCTGATTTTATTCATAAGCTGCAGATTGCTTTAAAAGAAGCACGGGAAACCAGCTATTGGCTAAGGCTGTTACATGCGGTTAATTTAATTGAAACAGCAGCCTTTGAAAGTATCCACAAAGACTGCGTTGAGTTGCAAAAGATGTTAAGCAGCATCATTCTTACTTCAAAAAAGAACAACTCTTAACTCATAACTTTTAACTCTTAACTTGAACGAAGTGAAATACGATGTAACTGTAATCGGTTCTGGTCCTGGCGGCTATGTGGCAGCGATCCGTTGCGCGCAGCTGGGCCTGAAAACCGCGATCATAGAGAAGTATAACGTGCTGGGCGGTACTTGCCTTAACGTGGGCTGTATTCCTTCCAAGGCGCTCCTGGATTCATCCGAGCACTTCCACAACGCCGCGCATACCTTCTCCACGCACGGCATCGAGCTGGAAAACCTGAAGGTGAACATCCAGCAGATGATCAAGCGCAAGGGCGAGGTGGTGAAGTCGAACAACGACGGCATCGCCTTCCTGATGAAGAAGAACAAGATCGATACCTACTATGGCCTGGGCTCTTTCGTGAACAAGAACACGATCAAGATCACAGACGCAGAAGGAAAAGAGCAGCAGATCGAGACAGACAAGACGATCATCGCGACAGGCTCTAAGCCGACTGCCCTGCCGTTCCTGCCAATCGATAAGAAGCGCATCATCACATCTACAGAAGCCTTAACACTGACAGAGGTTCCGAAGAACCTGATCGTGATCGGTGGCGGTGTGATCGGCCTGGAGCTGGGTTCGGTTTATGCCCGCCTGGGAGCGAAGGTGCAGGTGATCGAGTACATGGACGCCATCATCCCGACCATGGACCGCGCGCTGGGCAAAGAGCTGCAGCGTGTGCTGAAGAAAACGCTGGGCTTCGAGTTCTTCATGAGCCATAAAGTAACCGGTGCCACCAACGAGGGCGAAACGGTGAAAGTAACGGCCGAGAATCCAAAAGGCGAGGCGGTAACGTTTGAAGGCGATTACGTGCTGGTATCTGTTGGGCGCAGACCTTATACAGAAGGTCTCGGCCTGGAGAACGCCGGTGTGCAAATGGGCGAGCGCGGTATGATTGCCGTAAACGACCACCTGGAGACAAACGTGCCGGGCATTTTCGCGATTGGCGACGTGGTGCGTGGCGCTATGCTGGCGCACAAAGCCGAGGAAGAAGGCGTGCTGGTGGCAGAGTACATGGTAGGCCAGAAGCCGCACATCAACTACAACCTGATACCTGGGGTAGTTTATACTTGGCCTGAGGTGGCAGGCGTAGGCTTTACCGAAGAGCAGCTGAAGGAGCAGGGACGCGCCTACAAGTCCGGTTCATTCCCGTTCAAAGCATCTGGCCGCGCCAAAGCATCCGGCGACACAGACGGTTTCGTGAAGGTGTTGGCTGATAAGGAAACTGACGAGATCCTGGGCGTGCACATGATCGGCCCGCGCATTGCTGATTTGATTGCCGAGGCGGTAACCGCCATGGAATTCCGCGCCTCTGCCGAGGATGTGGCCCGCATGAGCCACGCGCACCCAACCTTTGCCGAAGCCATGAAAGAAGCGTGTCTGGCCGCTACGGAGAACCGTGCCATTCATATCTAAGCGAAGCTAAAAAGTACAAAACGGATAAGCGCCGCCCTGTTAAGGGTGGCGCTTATTGTTTTAGAAGCGAAGTGTAAGCAGGTAAGCATAAATATTTTAGGAGCCCAGGCAACCTCTCTTATACTTCCTGCATCTTTACTACCGAACACCACTTGTAAAGTATAACCTTAACCATACACGATGATGAGAAAAGTATCTTTACTACTCGTACTGCTTATGCTGCCACTGCTGACCTGGGCGCAAACCAAAGTAAACGCTTCGGAAGTTCTGGCCAAAATAAACCGTGGCGAGGCTGTGAGCTACAAGAACGCCGAGATTGTGGGCGACCTGGACATGACGAAGCTGCAGAACATGAAGCTGGAGAAAGGCGGCGACAGCAAGAACACCACCAAGGAGTATGTGAGTACGGTAACAGCCCCACTTACTTTTGTGAACTGCACTTTTACAGGCGACGTGCTGGCGTACTTCAACCCGGATAACGAGCTGAATCTGAAAAAACCGAACAACGAGGTGTACAACACCAACTTTGAGGAAGATGTACTGTTTGAGAACTGCAACTTCAAACAGAAGGCTGCCTTCAAGTACAGCGAGTTCGAAGGGAAAGCATCGTTTCTGAGCAGCCGCTTTGCAGAGGAGGCTAACTTTAAGTATGCCGATTTTGAGCAAAGCGTAAACTTCAGCAACGTGCGCTTCGGCGGGGAGGCTAATTTCAAGTATGTGGAGTTTCCGGAACGTGCCAGCTTTGCCGGGGCCACCTACAAGGGAGAGGCGAACTACAAGTATGCTAAGTTCGAGCGCGGCGCCAACTTCGAAAAGGCCTTGTTTGATGGCACTGCCAACTTCAAGTACACCAAAGTGTCAGGCGATTTCAACATCAAAGGCGCTGATTTCCGTGGCGGCAACGATTTTAAGTATACCGAGGTCAATAGCAGAAAGGTAACGCTGGCATCCTTGCAGAGCATGAACCGATAGTTACATTATACTTGTGCGGGCAGAGCCACCTCCTAACAGGGGTGGCTCTGTTATTTTATACTTCCCCCACTACCAGCTCCAGCACCCTCCCCAGGCCTTCGTCAGCAGTATAGGCAGGCACCGGCGACAGCCCCAGCCACTCCGCCCGCACCTGGTTCAGCAGCTGCAGGTTTATACTGTGGCCGTACTTTATACTTGCCACGGCAACAGCCAGAGCCGTTTTGAGGTGGTTTGCCTTTACCCGCAGCGTGTGCAGTGCGTAGCGGCCGGGGTGCAGGTGCACGTGCCGGCCTTGGTGCACGCCCCAGCGCAGCGTCCAGGCGGAGCCGTCGGAGAGGGTGCAGAGGCGGTAGCCACCGGGGGAAAGGTGCTGGCGGTAAGTTTTGGGAGGCAGCAGGAGGTGTTGGGTCAAGTATGCTATCACTTCCTCCGAGATCTGCAGCGGCGAGAGCGGTCCGACGTAGAGGTCCAGCTGGGAGCCGCCTATTCTTTTCAGCGCCTGCCGGAGTTCCTGCTCCGGCACTGCTACGCTGCGCGCTGTAAAGGCCTTTACATAGCCCAGGTGGTGCTTGAGCGGGTGAAACAGGATAGGTTTAGGTAACGGCAGCTCCATCATTATGTATATTCATACCTTATAGGCTTGTGCCTGAGTTACAATAAGTTTTGTTACTTATATTAAAAATGCTATATTCAACAAACTAATCCTGAAAGACTATGGCAAGTTTAGGCTTCTTATTTATTGGGGGGATAGGGCTGATGGAATTACTCATCCTGCTGATCCCGCTGGTAATTTGGGGCCATGCCATTTTAGAAGTAGCTACGGGTACGTTCAAAGACAGCACCGATAAGATTGTGTGGCTGCTGGTGGTGCTCATGGTTCCGCTCGTTGGCGTTGTCCTGTACTACCTTATCGGCAGGAGAAAGTTGGCTAACTAAACCGGCTTTACAGAAAGCACAAGCCCATCAGGAGCAACCTGAGGGGCTTTTTTGTTTATTTTCTGAGGTGCAGGCAACTAAGGCGCTACCTGCTGCATCTATATCCTACCAAGCCGCAACAACGGTATCTTCCTGCTTTACACTTACCACCCTTACCCGCTCACTAAAATGCCACCGCTGTTTAGCCGCGTTGGTAGATCAGGACATAAGGTAGGTCGATACAAAAGCGTTGTAAGTATAATTTAAAGAATTATTTGTTTACAGTCGGTACCTTGCATAACATACTACCGTAAAACCTAAAGAGTAGTTACCGCTAAAGCCATTGCCTATGATACAGCTCCAGGACATACACAAGTACTACGCCGTAGGGCACAACAGGCTGCATGTGCTCAAGGGCATCGACCTGCACATCCAGGAGGGGGAGTTCGTGTCGATCATGGGCTCTTCGGGCTCCGGAAAGTCTACGCTGCTCAACATCCTGGGCATTCTGGATGACTATGACCAAGGAGATTATACTTTGGCAGGCACTCCCATTAAGAACCTGAGCGCGGCCAAGGCAGCCTATTACCGAAACCGCTTCCTGGGTTTTGTGTTTCAGTCGTTTAACCTGCTCTCTTTTAAAAACGCGATGGAGAACGTGGCCCTGCCGCTGTATTACCAGAAAGTAGGCCGCCGGGAGCGCAACAAACTGGCGCTGCAGTACCTGGAGATGGTGGGCCTGAAGGAGTGGGCCGAGCACTCGCCCAACGAAATGTCGGGTGGGCAGCGGCAGCGGGTGGCCATTGCGCGGGCGCTTATCTCGCAGCCCAAGCTTATCCTGGCCGACGAGCCGACGGGCGCGTTGGATACCCAAACCTCCTACGAGGTGATGGACATCTTTAAAGAAGTGAACCGCAAAGGCATGACGGTGGTGATTGTGACGCACGAGAACGACATAGCCGCCCAGACGCAGCGCGTGATTCGCCTAAAAGACGGCCTGATCGTCAACGACGACCATGGCCTGCTGGAAACCGCCGCTGGGGAGCATGGAATTTTGAATGAGCGAGTTAAGTAATTTTGAATGAGCGGATGAGTGAATTTATACTTTGTGTGCCATGGTCTCCGCCTTAAGAGAGTCCAGGAAGTATGAAAAGTCCCAACAATTAACAATCACTCATTAACGATTCAGTCATTCAACAACAAAACATTCGCTCATCCGCTCAGTCACTCATTCAAAATTAGATTCCATCCGCTCATTCACTCATTCACTCACTCAAAACTAACCAGACATGTTCGACATAGATAAATGGCAGGAGATACTGGGTACGATGCGCAAAAACAAGCTGCGCACCTTCCTTACGGCCTTTGGGGTGTTCTGGGGCATCTTTATGCTGGTGCTGTTGCTGGGAGCGGGCAAGGGCCTGGAGAATGGCGTGATCAACCGCTTCGGCGACGGGGCCAAGAACAGCATTTTTGTGTGGAGCGGCAAGACAGCCGTGGCCCACAAAGGCATGAAGCCCGGCCGCGAGATCAAGTTCACCAACCAGGACCTAGGCGCCATTGAACGCGAGTTAGTTGACTTGAACATGCTGGCGCCGCGCAACCGCATCTGGGGCGAGTACACGATCAACTACAAAGACCAGAACGGCTCCTACCAATTGCTCGGTGCCGGCCCGGACTTTATGGAGATGAACGGCGAGCGCGCTTTCCGGGGCCGCATCCTCAACGAGCTGGACGAGCGGGAGAAACGCAAGGTGATCGTGCTGGGGGAGCAGGCGGCGCAGGTGTTGTTCAAAGGTCAGGATCCGGTAGGCGAGTATGTGAACATCCGGGGCATTTATTTTAAGGTGGTGGGCACTTTCAGGGTGCGAGGCAACAACAGCGGTCGTCGTGAAGAGCGCGCCTATATCCCGTTCTCCACGCTGCAAACAGCCTTTAACCAGCCTAACCAGGTGCAGATGATGCTGCTTACTGCTCGGGAGGGCGTGCCAGCCAAGGAAATGGAAGACAAACTGCGCACCCTGCTGGCCCAGCGCCATAAGTTCTCTGAGACCGACGACATGGCCATCGGGGTGGAGAATACCGAGGCAGAGTACCTGAAAGTGCAGGGCTTGTTCAGCGGCATCCGCATTTTCGTCTGGATCGTGGGCGTCGGCACCCTGATCGCCGGTATCGTGGGCGTGAGCAACATCATGCTGATCATTGTGAAGGAGCGTACGCGGGAGATCGGGGTGCGCAAAGCGCTGGGTGCAACGCCATTTTCCATTGTGAGCCTGATCCTGCAGGAGTCGGTGGTGATCACGGCTTTTTCGGGGTACATGGGGCTGCTGTTCGGCACAGCTATACTGGCGCTGCTGGAGTACCTGCTGGTGTCGTCGGGGGCGGAGCTGCCGTTCTTTGCGAACCCGGAGGTGGATCTGGGGGTGGCGGTGGCGGCTACGGTGGTGCTGGTGCTATCCGGTGCCATTGCCGGCCTGATGCCTGCCCTGAAGGCCGCCAACATCAAACCCATCGAGGCGCTGCGGGCGGATTAGTTTAGAATTTTGAATGAGTGTTTGAGTGAATGAGTGAATTTATACTTTGTGTACCAGGACCTCCACTACAGAAGCATTCAGGAAGTGTAAAAGCATCAACAATCAACAATTAACAATTAACAACCATTTAACCATTCAGCAATAAACATTCACTCATTCACTCAAACACTCATTCAAAATTAGCTACCAATCACTCATTCGCTCATTCAAAACTGAAAAGTATGATCGACATCGATAAATGGACCGAGATCTACAACACCGTCAAGAAGCACAAGCTGCGGACGGCGCTGACAGCTTTTGGCGTGTTCTGGGGCATCTTTATGCTGGTGGTGTTGCTGGGCGCGGGCAAAGGATTGGAGAACGGCATCACCAGCGAGTTCAACATCGCCAAAAACGCCGTGTTCATCTGGACACAGCGCACCAGTGTGCCTTACATGGGCATGAACGCCGGACGGATCGTGCAGATGACGAATGATGATGTGACAGCCATCGGGAGGAGCATTCCGGAGGTGGCGGTGGTGGCGCCGAGCAGCCAGCTGTGGGGCGACTTTACCGTGAACTACAAAGACAAAAGCTCCGCCTTCACCGTGAATGGCGAAACCCCGGACATGCTGTTCGTGAAGCCGCTGACCCTGAAGACCGGCCGTTTTGTGAATGATATTGACCTGCAGGAGAAGCGAAAAGTGGCGGTAGTGGGGCCGCGGGTACTGGAGGTGCTTTTCCCGAACGAAAAGAACCCGATAGGCAAGTACATCAGCATCAAAGGCAGCTATTTTCAGATAGTAGGCACTTTTGAGCCAGTGGGCAAGGGCGAAGACGTGGTGGAGGATGCCAAGGTGATTTACATCCCGCTAACGGCCCTGCAGCAGACTTACAACCAAGCGAATAAAATTGGCTTTATGGCCATGGTGCCCAAGCCGGGTGTGCCCGCCGCCGTGATAGAGGAGAAGACCAAAACCCTGCTGATGCAGCGCCACCGTGTAGCCCCCACCGACCTGAAGGCATTCGGCTCGGCCAACGTGGAGAAGGAGTTTCAGGAGGTGCAGGGGCTGTTTGCCGGCATTGCCGGCTTTAGCTGGCTGGTAAGCATTGGCACCATCGTGGCGGGCATTATCGGGGTAGGCAACATCATGCTGATCGTGGTAAAGGAGCGCACCAAAGAGATTGGCATCCGCAAGGCACTCGGGGCCACGCCGCTTTCCATCATCAGCCTGATCATTCAGGAATCAATCGTGATAACCGGGCTGGCAGGTTATGTGGGCCTGCTGGCCGGTACCGGCATCATCGCCCTGATAGAATACTTCATGCGCAAGTATGATGTGCAGGCGGGCTTCTTCGGCATTCCGGAAGTGAACCCAAGTATAGCCGTTACGGCCACCGTGCTGCTGGTGGTAACGGGCGCACTGGCCGGTCTGATTCCGGCCACCAAGGCTGCCCGGGTAAATCCGGTGGTGGCGCTGAAAGACGAGTAATTATATACAGCAAAGTATAAACAAACACAAAATCAATCATCAACTATGAAAAAGGTATTATTAGGCGTATTCATCCTGATTTTCCTGGGCCTGTCGGGCTGGCTGGGCTACTACTTCTACAACAAGGCCAACACCGATCCTGTGGTGTATAAAACCGAGGCTCCCTTTGAGACCCAGATCGTGAAGAAGACGGTGGCCACGGGCGCCATCGTGCCGCGAAAAGAAGTGGAGGTAAAGTCGCAGGTGTCGGGGATTGTGGAGGAGCTGTACGTAGAGGCCGGCGAGTTGGTAAAAAAAGGGCAGCTGCTGGCCAAGATCCGCATCGTGCCCAACATGGTGAGCGTGAACAACGCCGAAACGCAGCTGCAGACGGCCAAGTTGAATTTTGAGGAAGCCAAGCGGGAGCTGGCAAGGTATGAGCAGCTGTATGCCGACAAGGTGATTCCGGAGCAGGAGTTCCGCAAGTATAAGGCTGATTTTGAACTGAAGCGCGAGAACCTCTCCGCCGCTGAAAGCAACCTGCAACTGGTGCGCGAGGGCTCCTCGCGCAAACGCGGACAGCAATCCAACATGGTATACTCCACCATCGACGGCATGCTGCTGGATGTGCCGGTGAAAGTGGGTTCCTCCATCATCGAGCGCAACAACTTTAATGAGGGCACCACCATTGCCTCGGTGGCCGACATGCGCAGCCTCATCTTTGAGGGTAAGATCGATGAGTCGGAGGTGGGCAAGCTCAAAGAGAACATGGACCTGCTGCTGACCATCGGGGCCATCGAGGGCCGTGTGTTTAACGCCAAGCTAGAGTTCATCGCCCCGAAAGGCGTGGACGAGGAGGGCTCCATCAAGTTCCCGATACGGGCGCGGGTGCTGCTGGATGAGAGCGACTTTATCCGTGCCGGCTACAGCGCCAACGCCGACATTGTGCTCGACAAGCGCGACAAGACCCTGGCCATAAAGGAGAGCATGCTCAAGTTTGAAAAGGAGCAGCCGTACGTGGAAGTGGAAACGGCGCCGCAGCGCTTTGAGAAACGCAAGATCAAAACCGGCCTGTCAGACGGCATCAACATAGAGGTGGTGTCGGGGCTGCAGAAAAACGAGAAGGTAAAAGTGCCGGAGACCAACACGGTGCAGAGCTAACGTAAAAATGTGTTTGTTGTTTGTTTAAGGGAAGAGAGCGGGCTTTTTAGGCCCGCTTTTTTTATGCCGTTTGGCAGGAGCTAGCCCCTAGAAACATATTTGTGGCCTAAGTGCCTGCCAAGGCTCACGGAATAGTAGTTTTCTGTATAAACAACTGATGATGAGTGAAGTATACTATAAATATATCCTGTTAAAAGTTATAGCGCTATGAAAAACAAGTATACAAACTATGTGATTTGCCTGCTGCTGTTACTCAGTGGCTTGCTAACAGCCTGCGACGACGATGATGATGAGGCTGGCCTGGATACAGAGCTTGAATTTAACGGTGTAGGCTTGTTGGGTACCAACGAGCGGCCGGTGGTGATGAGTGAGGGGGCAGGTGAGATGGATGCTGTGTTCAATGAGCTGAACAACACGCTGAGCTACACGATTACCTGGCAGCTAGGCAACCCAAATGATGCTACGACGGCCATGCACTTCCACGGCCCGGCAAACCGGGACTCCAGTGCGCCGCCCATCATCGACATTGAGGAAGGGTTTAACCAAGGCGCCAGCGGCACCATTTCCGGCACTACCCGCCCTCTTACCCAGGCCGAGGAAAAGGACCTGAAGGCAGGTCTCTGGTATGTGAACATCCACAGCACCTCTCACCCAACTGGCGAACTGCGCGGCAACCTGATACCGTAGAGCTACATTGTAGAGGGTTAGTTGAAAATCCACTGCAGCAGGAAGTGGGAGGGGAGGTACACGCCTATCGGGAAGATCAGCATCATCAAAGCAAAGTATAAGGGGGCAGGTATCCTATGCTGGGGACTGTTGCCCGGGCCAAACACCCAGTTGATGTTCTCCTTTGGATTGGTGAGGAGGTAGGTGAGCGGCAGCACCACCCAGGCTAAGGCCGTTTGCCAGTAAAGCGCCTCCGGCTGATAGCCCCATTCTGTCAGCAGCCAAATCACCAGCACCGGCAGCACCACATGGAACAGGGATAGCCCCCGCAGAAACAGGCTTTTGCTCTCGTCAAACATGTACGCGCTTAGGCCCAGCAACTGATGCCCCGTCAGTAGCCTGCCGAAGTAGTCCAGGTTCCAGATTAGCTCCAGGGCCAGTACGCCCACGGCCATCATACTTAGTAGCAGCTTACTGCCGGTCCAGAGCACGATGCCCACCGAGAATAGCGCGATATCGGAGAACCACAGGAAATTACCTGGGCCATACTTTTTCCAGTACACCGGTACCAGCACCAGCAAAAACGCGGTGTACGCCAGTTGCAGCCATAGCGGAATAATAGACGCGTCGGAGTCCATAGTTTGTGGGAGTGGGTTGCAGCATAGTATACCGTAACCGTAAGTATAAAGTATAAGCCCGGCAGTCGGGGCGATTTTTTACCTTTGCAGCAATTACACATTTAGCATACCATGGCACAGCATTACAACACACCTTCTGCAATCCAGATCGTCGACTTTAACCTTTTCTACGCCAAGGCCTTCTACGACCTCAACCACGAGTGGATCTCCAAGTACTTTGTGATGGAGGAGGCTGATAACAAATCCCTCAGCGATCCGCAGGGCTATATCATCAACAAAGGCGGCCATATCCTGATGGCGCTCTTTAACGGGGAGCCGGTGGGTACCTGCGCGCTGCTAAACGAAGGCGATGGTGTATTTGAGTTGGCCAAAATGGCTGTGGCCCCTAAAATGCAGGGCATGAAGATTGGCAAGATGCTCGGAGAGGCCGCCATCGACAGGGCCCGCCGTGTAGGTGCGCGTAAAGTATACCTGCAGTCGAACCGCCGCCTGCAAACGGCGCTTAACCTGTACCAACGATTGGGCTTTGTGGAAGTGCCGCTGCCTCCAAGTGTTTATGAGCGGGCGGATATACAGATGGAGTTGGTGTTGAAGGAGGAAGTATAGGGTGTGCTATTACTGGCGCAAGCGTCCGCTTGTGCCGTTGCCTAATTTATGGCGCAAGTCTCCAGACTTGTGTCCGGCTGTGGTGTTGGGTTTGTAACCCAACTGACTTGAAAAGCCATACTTTGTACTTGGGCTATACTTTCATAGCTACTGCTTCCTTCCATTTGAACCAAGCTATCCTTTCTAGCTCCCGCTCATCCTCTAGTTCCCACCAACCTATCGTTTCATCTCTGGCTTTGGCTCCCTCAAGGCCGGGAGGCCTCGCCTTTGGGCATCGCGCGGTGTACATTTCCTGCCCTCGTACCTCGGGCTGCCTACGGCACCGGAAATCTACAAGGCGCTCAACCCAAAGGCTGGGAACAGGTTCGGTAGCCGCTTGCTATGCAAGGTGAATCAAAGTGTCCCCTTGAGGACAAGTGAGAACGTGAGTTCGAAACTTGCGAGCGCAGCTCAAAAGGGTGTTAAAGCAGAACCTATGTAACTTATACTTCAGCACCAGTAACTACAGGCTCCCCTCCTTAGACAAGGAGGGGTAGGGGTGGTTGGACCCGGTAAGTATAAACAGTCCTCCATACTTCAGGAAAGGACTTAAAACTCATCCTCTTCCCCGCCGCCATTCTGCTCGCGTTGCTCGTTGCGGCGGTTACGGCGGTCGTTGTCGTCGCTGTGGAGGCGGTAGGTGAAGCCCAGGTACACGATGCGGCTCTGCCGGCGGTTCTCAAGCTCAGAGCGGAACTTAGGCCCATAGCTTAGGAAGTTAAATTGGCGGGTGTTAAACAGATCGGAGATACGCAGCGAAACAGTGCCTTTCTTCTTGAGTACATCTTTTTTCATGCCCAGGTCGGTACTGAACATCTCCTCCATGCGCCCTTGTATATCGTTTCTGGGGGCGCGGTAGAAGCCGGAGAGCTGTATGTCCAGGTCTTTCCATACTGTCATGTTAGAGTTGAGCTTGGCGTTCCAGCTAAACTGCGCATTGCTGAGCTCGGTGTCGCCCTGGGTGGTGCTGAGTTCCGTTCTGAAGCCGGACCAGCTTGCATTCAGTCGCCACCAATTAGTAACAGGGTAATTGGTGCCAAACTCAAAGCCATACGCCCTGTTGTCCGACAGGTTGATGAAGGACGTTAGTGTGCCCGGCTCTCCTTCTCCGCTTTCGATAATCTGCCCGTCACTATCAATCAGGATAGCCTCCCGAAAGCGCTCAATCTCGTCGGTGGTGTGGCGGTAGAAGACGGTGGCGTTAAACGAGGCCTGCCCCCAGTAGCGCAGGTAGCCCAGCTCCAGCGAGTTTACGAACTCCGGGTTTAAGTAGGGGTTGCCCTTCCTGCGGTTATAAGCATCTGAGATGTCCACAAAAGGATTCAGGAAACGGCTGCGCGGCCGGTTGATGCGGCGGCTGTAGCTAAACTGCAGTTTGTTGTCCTCATTAAAATCGTTGGTGATGAAGAGCGTGGGGAAAAGGCTGAAATAATTATTGCGGTATACCTCGTCCTGGTTACGCAGGTCCGACTTGGTGATCGTGTGCTCGGCCCGCACGCCTACCTGGTAAGTGATACTTTTATACTTGTTGCTGAAGTTGGTGTACAGGGAGTATACCTGCTGATCAAACACAAAGTGGTTGCTTTGGGTCGTGTCGTAGGCCATAAGTCCCGTCTCAGCGTCTTGGTTAAAAAACCGGGAGTCCTCGTCCAGCCGCTCAAAGGAGGTGCGGAAGCCTGCCTCCAGCCTGCTCTCCTCCGAGAAAGGATGCACGTAGTCGGCCTTGGTCACAAACTCATAGTTCTGGTCGTCCACCAGCGTCTCCTGCAGCTCTGCTCGCGTTTCGGAGCCAGTTACTCGCCGCTCATCAAACACAGCTACCTCGTCGTCCACGTTGGCATTATAGACCACGTCAGCCGTCAGTTCTTGGCCTTTGCGCTCAAAGGTCTGGCGGTAGCCGATGGTTGCATCAAAGGCCTTTTCGTCCTCTACCTCGCGGGTGTTGCGGGTGCGGGTGCTTTGCAGCAGGCGGTTTTCGTCCAGGAAGCGGTAAAAGAGATCGTTGCTGCTCTCGTCCTGTCCAAAGCGGTACAAAGCCGAGGCCGACAAGGTATGCCTGTCGGTGAGGTAGTAATCAGCTCCCAGGCGGAAGTTGTGGGAGAGGTCGGTGCTGTTGCGCTCCCCTTCCAGCAGGTTATAGCTGGTGCTGTCTACCTGGCCGGCGTCGTTGAGGTAAAAATTGGTAGTGTTGTTCTTTTGCGTGCCGGGCCGTGTGCGCTGCCGAAAGTCATAGCCGCCATTCAACGACCACTTGTTGTAGCGGTAGTTCAGGTTGAGTGCGGCGTTGTAGTTATCGTAGGTGCCGGCCGTGATAGAAGCCGAGCCGTTAAAGCCGGGCTTCTTCTCCTTTTTGAGCACCAGGTTGATGATGCCCGAGGTCCCTTCCGGATTATACTTGGAGGAGGGGTTGGTGATGAGTTCAATGCTCTCGATCATGTTGGCCGGGATCTGGTCCAGCGGAATCTCGGAGAGGGCCGAGCGCTTGCCGTCTATCAGAATAGTGACGTTGGAGCTGCCGCGCATGGCCACATTGCCGTCGATATCCACGTCCACCGAAGGCAGGTTTTGCATTACCTCGGCCACCGTGCCGCTCTGGGCGTTCAGATCCTGGCTCACGTTGACCACCCGCTTGTCCAGCTCAAAGTCCACCAGTTGCCGCTGCGCCACCACCTCCACCTCGCCCAATTGGGTGGCAGAGGCCTTCATGCTGATGTTGCCCAGGGCAGCTTCGGGCTTGTTGGCGGAGATGCTGATGCCCGGCACATACTTAGTGGGATAGCCCACCATGGAAGCCCGCAGCACAAAGCGGCCTGTAGGTACCTTATCAAGTATAAACACGCCTTCTACATCGGTGGTGGCCCCGGTAACGAGGCTGGAGTCGGGGAGGGCCAGGAGCACCACGTTGGCAAAGCCGAGCGGCTTGCCAGTGCCGGCCTCCACCAGCTTACCGCTCACCTTGCCGCCGGCTTGGTCTTGCGCCGAAAGCGCCAGGGGAGCAAGTATAAACAGGAAATAAAGTAGCAAGTGTAAGTGCGTTTTCATCATAGTTTTACAGGATCTCTTGCCTCGGAGGCAGTAAGCAAAGTATAAAAGCAGCCTGCGGAGCGGCGGGTGAAGGCTCCGTTTATATATAGTGCGACAAAAAAGGCGGGTGAAGGTTTAAAGCCAGTGCAAGAATTTCTGTGATAAAGCGTGCTTTATACATGAATGGCACTGGTTGGCGCTGTGGCGGAGAGGCAAAAAAGAGCACCAGCCGTGGCCAGCGCTCCGGTACAGTTACTTACGGCGATTTATACTTGCTGTGACAGCGTTTTGCTCAGGAAATCCCATACCACCACGCCGGTGGCCACCGAGATGTTAAGCGAGTGCTTGGTGCCAAACTGCGGAATCTCCAGCACAAAATCAGAATGGTTGATAACTTCCTGCTCCACCCCGAATACCTCGTTGCCCAGCACCAGCGCATACTTCTGACCCGGTTCTGGTGCAAATTCATTCAGCTTTATACTTCGCTCGGCTTGCTCCACCGAGCCTACCTGATAGCCCTGCGCCTTCAACTCCTTTACCAGCGCCAGCGTGTCCGGCACATGCTCCCAGGCCACCGATTCGGTCGCGCCCAGAGCGGTTTTCTCGATGTCGCGGTGCGGCGGCTTGCCCGTAATGCCGCACAGGTATACTTTTTCGGCCATAAAGGCGTCGGCCGTACGGAAAACGGAGCCCACGTTGTTGAGGCTGCGCACATTGTCGAGCACCAAGACTAACGGTATTTTTTTCTTATTTTTGAATTCTTCAACCGAGTCGCGGTTGAGGTCGTCCATTGAGAGTTTGCGCATGTTTTGTTGACAAAGGACTGTTTGACAAAAGACAAAGGACCCAATGTGCTTTGCCGCTGCAAAGGTCCGGCGTAATGAGCAGAAATCAAACCGCAGCTAAATTGTTTGATGGCTGCAGGGTGATATTGTTGGGGGAAGTACAAAGCATAAGTGGAGTACAAAGTATAAAAGTACTGCTGTTTCAATCGCTCTACCTACCCGCTCCCCGCTCTTTTGGATTTGCAATTCGAAAGTAGAATAGCCGCGGATTTGTAATCCGCAATAGCAAAGGCAGTGGCTACGGGCAGGAAAGCGGATTACAAATCCGCAGGAAACAAAGCTCTGGATTACAAATCCGGAACAGCATAACCAACAAAGTATAAATTCCCCTCCTCGGAGGGGTAGGGGTGGGTTAAGTCCATTCCCAAACATCAACTACAAAGTATAACTCGTGATGCACCAGCATCCGCCAAAGTATAAAGTATAAAAGGAAGTATGAAAGGAGGAAACAAAGGCACAGTAACCCCACTGATGAAGCAATACAACGCCATCAAGGCGAAGCATCCGGGGGCGCTGCTGCTGTTCAGGGTAGGGGATTTTTACGAGACTTTTGGCGAGGACGCCATCAAGGCAAGTAAGATTCTGGATATCGTACTGACCAAACGCGGCAACGGCTCGGCCTCCGAAACGGCGCTGGCCGGTTTCCCGCATCACTCTTTAGACACGTACCTGCCCAAGCTGGTGCGGGCCGGCGAGCGCGTGGCCATCTGCGACCAGCTCGAAGACCCCAAAACGGTAAAGGGCATCGTGAAGCGCGGCGTGACGGAGCTCGTGACGCCCGGCGTGTCATTCAATGACCAGGTGCTCGAGCGCCGCAGCAACAATTACCTGGCCGCCGTGCACTTTGGCAAAACCGAGACGGGTGTTTCCTTTCTGGATGTTTCCACCGGCGAGTTCATCACAGCACAGGGTGATAAAAACTACATCGGCAAGCTGTTGCAGAGCCTGGCGCCAGCAGAGGTGCTCTTCTGCAAGCGCGAGAAAGAAACGTTTACAGAGCGCTACGGCCCCGACTTCCGCTATTATGCGCTGGAGGAGTGGGTGTTCAAGTATGATTTCGCCTATGAATCGCTGACGCGGCAGTTCGGAACCGCCTCGCTGAAGGGCTTTGGCATCGAGGGCATGCAGGAGGCGATCATCTCGGCCGGGTGCATCCTGCATTACCTTTCCGAGACACAGCACCACGAGATCAGCCACATCGCCACCATTTCCCGCCTGGAAGAGGACAAGTATGTGTGGCTCGACCGCTTTACGGTGCGCAACCTGGAGCTGGTGTACCTGCAGCACCCGGAGGGCGTGCCCCTGATTCAGGTACTCGACCAGACGGTAACGCCGATGGGCGCCCGCCTGCTGAAGAAGTGGGTGGTGCTGCCGCTAAAGGATGTGGTCCAGATCCGCCGTCGCCTCGACACGGTAGAGGCCCTTACCAAGCACCGCGAGTTGCTGGATGAGCTGGTGGGGCACCTGAAGCAGATCAACGACCTGGAGCGCCTGATCTCGAAGGTGGCCGTGCGCCGCGTGAACCCGCGCGAGCTGGTGCAGCTGGCCAAGGCGCTGGAGGCTATACTTCCGATTCAGAAAATTTTAGCTTTAAGTGATATTCCGGCGCTGCAAAAGCTGGCGGCACAGCTGGCGCCCTGCGACGGGCTGCGCGAAGAGATCCGCACCATCCTCAAGCCGGAGCCGCCGATGCTCACCAACCAGGGCAACATGATCAACGAGGGGGTGAACGCAGAGCTGGACGAGCTGCGCGCCATCGCCTTCTCAGGCAAGGATTACCTGGCGCAGGTGCAGCAGCGCGAGATCAAGAACACAGGCATCAGCTCCCTCAAAATTGCCTACAACAAGGTGTTTGGCTATTACCTGGAGGTAAGCAACGCGCATAAAGACAAGGTGCCAAGCTCCTGGATACGCAAGCAGACGCTGGTGAACGCCGAGCGCTACATCACCGAGGAGCTGAAGACCTACGAGGAGAAGATCCTGAACGCCGAGGAGCGCATTTTTACGATAGAGTACAGTTTGTACAACGAGCTGGTGCTGCAGGCGCTGGACTATGTGGCGCAGGTGCAGCAGAACGCCAAGGTGATCGGGGTGATCGACTGCCTGAGTGCCTTTGCGGGCATCGCTGTGGCAAGTAATTATGTGAAGCCGGAGGTAAGCGACAGCCACGCGCTCGACATCAAAAAAGGCCGCCACCCGGTGATTGAAAAGCAGCTGCCGCTGGGAGAGACCTACGTGCCAAACGATATCTTCCTGGACAACGAGGAGCAGCAGGTCATCATCATCACGGGGCCTAACATGGCCGGTAAGAGCGCCCTGCTGCGCCAGACGGCCCTGATCGTGCTCATGGCTCAGATCGGGTGCTTTGTGCCCGCAGAGGCCGCCAAAATCGGCATCATCGATAAGATCTTTACCCGCGTGGGGGCATCGGATAATTTATCTCGGGGCGAGTCTACCTTCATGGTGGAGATGACCGAAACGGCCAGCATCCTCAATAACCTCTCAGACCGCAGCCTGGTGCTCATGGACGAGATTGGCCGCGGCACCAGCACCTACGACGGTATCTCCATTGCCTGGGCCATTGTGGAGCACCTGCACAACCACCCGAAGTATAAAGCCAAGACGCTCTTTGCCACGCACTACCACGAGCTGAACCAGCTGGCCGAGGAACTGCCCCGTGTAAAGAACTATAACGTATCGGTGCGCGAGGCGGGCGGTAAAATCCTGTTCATGCGCAAACTGGTGCCGGGCGGCAGCGAGCATAGCTTTGGTATACACGTGGCGCAGATGGCGGGTATGCCTAACAACGTGGTGCTGCGCGCCGATGAGATCATGCACCACCTGGAGAAGGAGAAGGTGTCGGAGCAGGCCCCGCAGCAGAAGATGAAGTCGGCACCGAAGAGCAATTACCAGCTCAGTATGTTCGAGCTGCACGACCCGCAGCTGGCGCGCGTGAAGGAGCTGATGGAGCAGCTGGACATTAACACCATTACACCCGTGGAGGCGCTGCTGAAGCTAAACGAGCTGAAGCTACTCCTGCAGGACAAGCAAAAGGCAGGGGCGCGGTAGCATACCTGTATGCGGGGAGTTTATACTTGCTCTAGCGGTTAGATGCCGATTTAAAGTATAAATTTCCTTGCTTTCCGGTTGCTGAAGTATAAATTTACAGGAGCAAACAAGCAGAGCGGCTGGCTCGGTATGCATGACAGGAAAAAGTATGAAAATTTTCTTGCTGATAATCAGCAGGGAAGCGTGTTGGGGCTGATTTTTTTTACAGCAGCTATTGACATCTCAGATTTTGTCTCTATCTTTGCATCACTAAATCACTACGGCGGTTTAGGAAAAACAAAAAGCGGGAGTAGCTCAGTTGGTAGAGCGCGACCTTGCCAAGGTCGAGGCCGCGGGTTCGAATCCCGTCTCCCGCTCTCGAAAAGCAAGACAGAAGACGTTGTGATAAGCAACGTCTTTGTTTTTTACACTCATTTCTTCGGGAATAGCCCGGAGGTTGCCGGGATGGTGGAATTGGTAGACACGCAAGACTTAAAATCTTGTGGCCGCAAGGCCGTGCGGGTTCGATTCCCGCTCCTGGTACGATTTTTTTATATAAAGCCCTGTAAATCAAGCATTTGCAGGGCTTTTTTGCTGACGCAAATCCCTGCGTCAGTAGGCGTCAGTGCGCCACTTTTCTCCTCCAAAAAGCCCCTTGTAGTACCCGTTAAGCCACTTTTTAAGCAAAAGGAGCGGGGTAGGTGTTCCCGCTCCTTTTGAAATAAATATTTCCTATAAATATTTCTGTTCTTATATTAATACAATATTATATATACCTTAAGGTAGCAATTGGAATAAGTGAAAAAACTTTATGAAAAGATAATTATATATCTAAACTATGAAACAAGCACAAACTAGTAAGAGTCATATCAGTAAATCAAGTCTTGATAAGCTAAAAGAGTTTTACCTTGCTGTTCGGATCATGTATGATTTGGAGAAGCTAATTAAAGAAGGCAAGTCTTACCATATACCAACTGTCTATGGCCAGCTTAGAGCTTTGTTAACTGACAAGACAAAAGAAAAGAGTAAGGAAAAGAAGCCCCTCTTTGATATAGCAAGCATATTAGGAGAAGAGATAAAGATCTACTATATGCCTAAAAGATCAGAAGAGCACTCTAACTTTGGCAATCCCTTCTTAGATATTTCTTCTTTGCCAATTTCTATAGAAAGGCAACTTGTAAATCAAATTGAGATTTCCCTAGAAGATTATTTGAATGTAGAGGTAGTACAGTATCAAGGAGAGAGCTATACTGCCTCCGATATAATAAATCTACTATCAAATAAGTACGGAGGTTCCCACTATGATACCAAAGTGCCACAGTATATTGCGGAGTTGATGTCAATTGGTTTTGGTAGGCAACCTGTTTTGGATAACCTCATTATTCAAATCGCTAACTTGTTTTTGAAGGTTGGGCTAAAGCTTTTAAAGAAGGTGACGGATTTCGAACTTTTTGTCGCATTGAAGCCAAGTACATTTAGCGTTGAAGAGAACTTTTTCTTCGATTATGTCCTGCCAAATTTACCTGCAAGAATCTCATTATTAACTTACCAAGGGAAGTTAAGGCTCTTCTTGGCCGATATTTTAGGTAATGCTGCTAGTATAGGTATAGAGAAAGTACTTGAGCCAAATCAGAACTACATAGTTCATATAACTCATAGAATCACTCCAGATCTAAGATCAGAGGTCAAGGTCAACCTTAATGGGGAAAATGTATTTGAAGAATTATATTTTGAACCCTTGTTGGTTTTAAATGAGATTAGGAGCTATCAAGGGTACATCAATAGGTCTCAAGAAAAGGAGTTTCAAAAGTTTGAATTCGGATTAGGTAGGTTAATGATGTTCTCTTCTGTTTTAGGGGAGTTAGAGAGATATAGGATGTACTCAGACTTTCTCGGGAAAGATAGCTCTGTAATGCTTTGGTTTAATGAGTCTAGCTATGGACACTCAGCACCAGGTACAGGAGATATAAGTATGGAAGGGCATGTTGAGCAAAAGGATAATGAGGAAGTATTTTTAAAAGATTGGAGGTAATAAAATATAATTTTGCGTCAGTTTTTGCGTCACTGGATTCTGCGTCAGAATCTGCGTCAGTAGCAGGTAAATAACCTCTAATTTCAGTTTAAACAAACATCAAATAAACGCAGTATAGGCTATTTTTAGGTGCGGGGCATTCGGGTAATCGCGTTCGATTCCCGCTCCTGGTACTAAACTTGCTATATTTGCAGAAGCAGATATACTGAAAAACCCGCTTAAAAGTAGTTTTAAGCGGGTTTTCGCTTTTATAGCCTTTCCTGAATATACCCCGCTTTTCCCCTTGTTTTGATGTTCGAGCGGTCAGTCTATTGTTTATTCTAGAGGCAGAAGCAAAGCCGGGATGGACTACACCGCCTGCACCAACCCCATAGGCTACTCAGGTTAGACAGGTTTTGTCAATTCCAAAGGATAAATGTACCTGTTCAGGATTCCTGCAAGGGAGTTTGTAAAGGCAAACAGAAAGCGGCTGGCAGAACGGGCTTTGTGCAATGGCAGTTGAACCTTTCCAGCATCTATTTTTAGGGTACAGATTTCCCTCAGTATGGCTATGGCTACCCCAACGCTAACAGGCTCCTTGTAAGGCAGCTTAACATTATAATTGTTGTTAAATGTATTATCCCTTCTGCCTTGGCTTCTTGGTGATCATCGCTTCATATTCGGCCATAGTATTATCCGGAATAGCCTGTAAGTAAACATCCCGCTTATACAGGAACCACTTTCTTTTCAACAAAGTATAGGGATAGTATCCACAGCTTTTGCAGCCTTTCAGAGAGGCTGTGTTATCAATTTGAACAAAGGTGATTGTCTCACTTGCACCAATGTCTTTAGCCTTCTCAGATATCTGATACATGGCATCAGGCATAACACCTAAACCGCGGTAAGATGGGTGCATGTATGCTCCCTCAAGGAGAGCCTCATGCTCTTTCAACTTAGGGAATAGGCCCCTGAAGGATTTAAGGATGTTTTTATTTTCTGCAGGGCCAATTAACCACTGCATGTAGCATGGTGTATCATCATTGGTTACAGCTACATAGCAGTTTTGAAAATTGGCATTCAGCAACTTGCGCTGCCAGCCAACAACCTTCGCCTCTTCTGCAGTCATGCCATCAGTGCTCAAAAGATAACTCAGGTCACGCTGTTCGATTAGGCGGACAGCTATATCTATCTTAGCTTTAGGTTTCTGAAACACCTCTTCTAAGTTTCTTCTCATCCCAAACCAGGTATCCTCAGAATAAAGCTGTTTTTGTGCAGCCATCCATGCCTTTGAAAGTTGTCTATCTAACAGTAAGTTGGCCGTCCTGTTCAGCCTCATGGAAAGGCTATTCTCTCTGAGTTGTGACAAATTCATACCTCTATACTTATATCCTATGATATTACGATAATCATATTAAAAATGTTAAATCTTATATTTATTTAGAAAAAATGCTGTGCGTGTTAAGTGGGTTTACTCCTATGTACTTTCAGGTAGTTTGCTGTTTGGCGGTAGGATGCACTTGGTAAATTTAGGAAAGCATTTGCAGGTGCTCTTGCTTTCACAGCCTTCCTTAATATACCCCGCTTTTTTCCTTGTTTTGATGTTTAAGAGACCAATTATTCTTTCCTCTGGAACTAAGAAGAAAGCTCAAACAAACTGCCGCGCCTGCACCATCCCCACAGGTTTGACAAAACTCGCTAATACCAAAGAGCAGGTGTACTTGTTCGAGATTCTTACATGGGAGTTTGTAAAGGCAAGCAGAAAGCGGCTGGCAAGATGGGCCATAGCTAATTGGTTACGCAATCTTTATATTCTTGAGCTCCAGGGCTTCTTTATCTGGTTCTTACAAGAAGAAGCGAGGCAGAAAGGTAATGTGGTAAAGTATCCGCAGAGCTGAAACAAAAGGCGAAGGGGAACAACCAGACACTCCTCAGTAGTAGAAACAAACACATATACAGAGCAAACTTGCAGCAGGTAAATGATTTTGCAAACTTTAAACTGCTTGAGGAGTTAAAGCTTTAATTTGCTTACTAAATATATACCTTTGAAATGTAGAACCTGCTTAGTAAGCTTTGATAAAATGCAGCAACTAATTAGAAATGCTTTTGGGAGGGTCTTCTATCGGATAGAGTACAGAAAGGACCTGAATATTGTGGAGGCTGTTTGGGAAGGCACTGCTTCCCAGAGCGACTTAAAGCATGCGGTAACTGCAGGTCTGCAGTTGCATGAGCACACGCGTTGCCCCTACAGATTGAATGACAACACAAATTTTTTTGGCCCTTGGGCAGATGCTGTATCTTGGCTTGAGAAAGAGTGGCTGCCACGCGCCTACACTTCTGGCATAAGATATTTGGCGCATGTAGCGCATCCGAGTTCCTTTGGAGAGCTGGCAGGGGAAGAGCTACTGAAAGGAAAGATTGGCGCCATTATACAAGTGCGCCTCTTCACAAACAGGAATGATGCCCTGCAGTGGCTCAAAACAAAACAGGAAGCCAACCTGATAGCCTAACCCACACTGCCTAAAACAACCTTTACTCGTTGTGGAGCCTCCTTTATAAAGTTTGATCGTCCTGCTCCCACTCCTGGAGGCTGGCTAACAAAGGTACAACGGCGCACTTCTGCAGCTAGGTACAACTGAGGAAGAAAGCAGAAAGCTATCATCAGTCCCGCAACGCTCCTCCCTACTTATAGTGTGCAGTCCTTTCTGCCATCAGTTCATAGCCCAGGTATAGCACCGAACCGGCTAGCATGATAGAAACCATTATGCCTGGTGTCATAGCTTAGAAATTTAAGGTAAAACAAATTCTGAAGCACATGAGCTTCACCCCTTTAAGAACACCCTTGCAATGGTATTGTTTTGAGCAGCAACAGGTTTTGCTCTAATGTAAGCTGCAGTAGTGCGTAAATAGGAAAAAGGGAAGAATGGGGCATGAATGCCTGCTACCTTGCCAAATCCTTTGCGCGATTCGCATCTATCGCTATAAGTATAAACAGCAGGATGGTGAATGACCACAAGGAGGAGCCGCCGTAGCTGAAGAATGGTAGCGGAATTCCCACCACAGGTGCCAAGCCTATCGTCATGCCTACGTTCACCAGAAAATGGAAAAAGATAATGGAGGCCACACAGTAGCCGTAGGTGCGCGCAAACACCGACTTCTGCCGCTCGGCAATGTTTACGATCCGGACGAGCAGCAGGAGGAATAAGCCGATAAGAATGGTGCTGCCTACCCAGCCATGCTCCTCACCAATGGTGCAGAAGATGAAGTCCGTACTTTGCTCTGGCACAAAGTCAAATTTAGTTTGGGTGCCTTCCAAAAAGCCCTTGCCCCAGAAGCCGCCAGAGCCAATAGCGATCTTCGACTGCGTAACGTTCCAGCCGTAGCCCAGGGGGTCTGCTTCCGGGTTAATGAGTGCCTTGATACGGTTTTGCTGGTGTGGCTGCAGTACATCGTTCACAAAGAAGTCCACGCTGAAGATCATGCCTACCACCACAACCCAAAGCCCGATCATCACCTTAAAGCGACGCAGCAGGCGGTAATCGAGCCAGGTGGCCAGCGCCATGAGTATGGTGAGCCCGGCTATAAGGTAAAGCTTGGGCACCAGGAGTGTAAGTATGAAGATGGCAGCGGCGCTGCCTCCAATGATCAGAATAAGCGGCGACATCCCCTCGCGGAAGTAAGCCAGTATAAAGGCGGCAAACACCAGGGCCGAACCTGTCTCGTTCTGTAGGATAATGATAACAGGCGGCACAAAGGTGATGGCTGCCAGGATCATCTGGTCCTTGAAGTTCTGCTGGCGCAGGTTTATACTCCCCAGAAACCTGGAGGCGGCCAGCGCAGTGGCGAATTTGGCCAGCTCAGCAGGCTGCAGGCGTATGCCTCCCCCTAAATCAAGCCAGGAGCGGGAGCCGGCGATAGGCTTGGCCACCACCAATGTTACCAGCAGCAGCAGTATGATAAAGCCATAAATAGGGTAAGCCAGGTGCTCGTACACTTTATAATCCACCACCAGCAGCACGA
The DNA here is from genome assembly GCF_029360645.1 of Pontibacter litorisediminis. GTDB lineage: Bacteria > Bacteroidota > Bacteroidia > Cytophagales > Hymenobacteraceae > Pontibacter > Pontibacter litorisediminis. The sequence continues at coordinate 35,595 of NZ_JARDUA010000003.1, forward strand.
TGATCAGCAGAAAGGAGGCGCCTATCCAAGCCAGCTGTTTGCCCGAGTTAATGTCGAAGCTCAGGATGTTCACCACGTTGTCAGGGCTGTAAACAGCGGCGTAGATGTTCATCCAGCCCAGGGCCACCAACAGGAAGTATAGCAGAATGGTTACCCAGTCCAGGTGCGGGGCTATGGAGCCGGAGCTACGGCGGCTGCGGGGCGCGGTGCTTGCTAGTCTTTGTCCAAGTACTTTCTCCATCTCTTACTTCGATCTAATGTTCAGGTACTCACGGCTCAGCACCCATTTCTCCTGCTCTTTAATCGTCACCGTGTCCGTCAGGTACTTCTCAATCATCAGGCCGGCAATTGGAGCAGCCGACTGGCCTCCCCATTTGCCGTGCTCCACGTAAACTGCAATAGCAATTTTAGGGTTGTCCTTGGGGGCGAAGGCCACGAACACCGCGTGGTCTGCGCCCTGTGGGTTCTGGGCTGTACCGGTTTTGCCGCACACCTCTATGCCTACCTTTTGTAAGTTGGCGCGGCGCCCTGTACCGGCACGCACCACCTCCGCCATGCCTGCTATGATCGGCTCGAAGTGCTGCGGGCTCACCGAAGAATGATGTTTCTCCTGGTACTCCCTCAGCGGCTTGCCGTTGTCGCCCACCGAGCGGATGATGTGTGGTGTAACGTAAAACCCTCTGTTGGCAATAACAGCCATGAAATTAGCCATCTGCAGCGGCGTTACGCCCAGCTCTCCCTGGCCTATACTGAGGGAGTAAATGGTGGAGTACTTCCAGCGGTTCTTGCCGTACACGCGGTCGTAGAGGTCGGTTGAGGCAACAATGCCTTTTTTCTCGCCGGGTATGTCGATGCCCAGCTGCTGGCCGAAGCCAAAGGTGAGTACCTGTTCCCGCCACTCCTTCAGACCGATCGCAGTGTCTGTAAAGGTGTTTTTAGACTTGCCCTGGTTGATGAGGGCCTTGTAGGCCTGGTAAAACCAAGGGTTGCAGGAGTGCTGTACCGCACCATACAAGTTAAGCGGAGAAGGGTGGGCGTGGCAGTTCACCAACGCCTTGTTGCACGCAAACGTGGTATTCGGGGTAATGACTCCCTCCTCCAGGGCAATTAAGGCCTGGGTAAGCTTAAAGATAGAACCCGGTGGGTTCTGGTCGGCCATGATGGGGCGGTTGAACATGGTCTTGTTCGAGTCCTGCAGCAGCTCCATATAGTTCTTGCCGTAGTCTTTGCCGGTAAACAGGTTGGGGTCGTAGAACGGGGCCGATACATAGGCCAGCACCTCGCCAGTGGCAGGCTCAATGGCCACGATACTTCCCTTGGCGCCATTCATCAGGTACTCCCCGTAAGCCTGCAGGTCCAGGTCGATGGTGCTTACCAAATTCTCCCCAGCCACAGCCAGGGTATCGAAGGCACCGTCGCGGAAGGAGCCTTTCTCCACGCCGCGCACGTTCACCATTTTATACTTCACGCCGCGCTGGCCCATCAGGTACTTCTCGTACTCCAGCTCTATGCCGGCCTTGCCAATGTAGTCGCCGGGGCGGTAGCCGCGGTAGGTGCTGTCCTCCAGCTGTCGCGGGCTAATCTCGGCAATGTAGCCGAGGGCGTGCGCCAGGCTCTGGTGCGGGTAGCCACGGGCCGTGCGGGCGTTAATGTAGAAGCCCGGAAAGTCTATGAGGTTGTTCTGGATATAGGCGAACTCCTGTGTGCTGAGTTTTTGGTAGAAGGGGGAAGGCTGCACGTAGGAGAAGGAGCGGGCCTTCTTCAGGCGCTCGCGCACGTCCTCCAGTGGCAGCTTTACCAACTCGGCCAGGCGCAGGGTATCTAGGTTCTTCACGTCCTTCGGCACCACCATCAGGTCATAGACTGGCGTGTTCTGCACCAGCAGTTTGCCGTTGCGGTCGTAGATCAGGCCCCGGAAAGGGTACTGGACGATGGGCTTGATGGCGTTGGTCTCGGCAGCCTGCTTGTAGCTGCTGTCTACCACCTGAATATAGAAAAGCCTGATGGCGAACATGATCCCCACCAGCAGGAAGATACCCTGAATGACGTATTTTCTGTTTTCTAAGTAATTCATCGGTAATCTATTCGCTCTCGCTTAGGTGAGAAGAACAGAAGTTGTAAGATAACCACAACGATACCCGTAAAGAGTGTGCTGAGCAGCGTCTTCGCCAACGTGTACAGTGCCGTCTGGAAATTAATGGTCTCCAGGAAGAACACCGCCGTATGGTGAAACAGGATCAGCGTGAAGGCATAGGTCAGAAACCAGCTTGTGCCCATCACATGGATATTTATCGTATCGCTGCTGTCGTAACCATCGCGTGGTGTGAGAAGGTTCAAAACGTGCGGCCTCAAAAAAGCCAGCAGCACACTGGCAGCGGCATGTATGCCCATGGTGTCGTAGAAGACATCCACCGTGAAACCAACTATAAATCCGAGGAAGAGCAACCATACCCTGTTGATAGTCAAGGGTAAGTATAGCAGAAAGGCAACGTAAATAAAGCAGAAGCCCATGCTGTAGAGCACCAGGTTATCCATGAGCAGCACCTGCAGCGCCACAAACAAAAAAAACTGGGCGATATGGTTCAAGCCAAAGCTATTGTTCATCTGGTATGATGCCTGTGTTTTGTTCCAAGCTGTCGCGTTCTTGCTTGTAGGTGTTCTTGACTACGTACACGTAAGAGAGCTGCGCAAAATCCACGCTCAGCTGGACGCCAATCGTATAAAAGCTCTTGTCCGGCTCCTGCTCGATCGAACTGATGGTGCCCACCATGATGCCCTCCGGGAAAACGGTGTTGAAGCCGCTCGTTACCACCGTATCGCCCTCCTCGGGCTTCACGTGCAGCGGGATATAGTCGAGCAGGGCGGTACGGTAATCGCCTCCCTGCCACTTGATGGTCCCAAAGGTGTTATCCTTCTTGAGCTTGGCCGAGATCAGCATCTGCGAGTGCAGCAGCGAGGTAACCGTAGCGTAATGCTCTGACACGGTTTTAACGCGGCCCACTACGCCATCCGGTGACACCACCCCCATGCCTGGCTGCACCCCGTCTGCGGTGCCTTTCGCTATGGTCAGGTAATTGTTCATGCGGCGCACCGAGTTGTTGATGACGCGGCCGGCCTGCAGCTGGTATGGGTATGCCAGGCTGCTGTCGGTAGCGGCAAAGTAAGTGGTGTCCAGCGTGGCGGTGCTGTCTTTCAAGGCGGCCAAACGGTACTGCATCAACTCCTGGCGCAGGGTCGCGTTCTCGCTGGCCAGCGTCTGGTTGATGCCCGTTAGGCGGAAGTAGTCGGTAACGCCACTCTGAAACTCCAGTACCTGCCCCACATACCTGTTTGCCGAGTTAAAAAAAGCCGCACCCTGGTACGTGTTGTAGCGCACGATCAGGAACACGCACAGCGCCTCCAGCAGCAGGAACACGAGGAACGCACGGAACCGGTAAATAAATGCAAATAGATTCCGCATGCGGCCCTGTTAGGTTAGCAGGACATTCTTGAACCCATCTATGTTTTTGATGGCGGCACCCGTGCCACGCACTACCGCTCTCAATGGGTCCTCGGCGATGTGGATCGGGAGCTTTGTCTTGGCAGCCAGGCGCTTGTCGAAGCCCCGCAGCAGGGCGCCACCGCCCGTCAGGTGGATACCGTTGTCGTAGATATCGGCTGAGAGCTCCGGCGGCGCGATTTCCAGCGCCTTCAGTACCGCCTCCTCAATTTTAGACACCGACTTGTCCAGCGCAATGGCGATCTCCTGGTACGTTACCTTGATCACCTTCGGGATACCCGTCATCAGGTCGCGGCCACGGATCTCGTAGTCTGCCGGTGGGTTTTCCAGCTCTGTGAGCGCGGCACCTACCTCAATCTTGATCTTCTCGGCAGAGCGCTCGCCAATCAGCAGGTTGTGCTGGCGGCGCATGTAATCCAGAATGTCTTTCGTGAACACGTCACCGGCGATGCGGATAGACTGGTCGCACACGATGCCGGAAAGGGCCACCACGGCAATCTCCGTCGTGCCACCCCCGATATCCACGATCATAGAGCCGATCGGCTGCTCCACGTCAATGCCGATACCTATGGCCGCGGCCATAGGCTCCTGTATCATCCATACTTCTTTGGCGCCAGCGTGCTGTGCCGAGTCGCGCACGGCACGTTTCTCTACCTCGGTGATGCCCGATGGGATGCAGATAACCATGCGGTGCGAGGGCTGAAACAAGCGGCGGCCCGTGTCGATCATCTTGATCATGCCGCGAATCATCTCCTCGGCAGCGTGGAAGTCGGCGATCACCCCATCCTTTAGCGGACGGATGGTTTTGATGTTCTCGTGCGTCTTCTCGTGCATCTGCATGGCATTGCGGCCAATGGCTAGCACGCGGCCCGTCGTGCGGTCCACGGCGATGATAGAAGGCTCGTCTACTACAATTTTGTCGTTATGAATGATCAGGGTATTGGCGGTACCCAAGTCAATGGCTATATCGCTGGTTAAGAAGTTAAATAGTCCCATGGTGAAGTATGAAAGGCATGACGTTGCCTGTTATATTTTCAATATACAATATTTCTAGTCAAAAACTTGCGGCAAAATTAGTGAAATTCAGTGGAATTAATAATGCAAGTTGTCTTCTGTTAGCCGAATAAACATTTATTTGTTCCGGAAATCTGCTCCAAACACAACGGATTGCTTAGCTAACGCGGCTGATGCGCTAAAATTGAGCTTTACTTAGAAAACATAAAAATCCCCGGCCTCTCAGGAAACCGGGGATTTTTATGAAAAGTAATATTAAGCTTAAGCGATTAATGCTTAAAGTGGCGCACGCCTGTCATCACCATGGCCATGTTGTGGGCGTCGCAGTAATCGATGGAATCTTGGTCTTTGATGGAGCCTCCTGGCTGTACCACTGCCTTGATGCCTGCCTTGTCGGCGATCTCCACGCAGTCTGGGAACGGGAAGAAGGCATCAGAGGCCATCACAGTCTTGCTCACGTCGAACCCGAAGCTGTTAGCTTTCTCGATGGCCTGGCGCAGGGCATCCACGCGGGAAGTCTGGCCTACGCCGCTCGAGAACATCATTTTATCCGTAGCCAGCACAATGGTGTTGGACTTGGTGTGCTTGCATACTTTAGCCGCAAACACCAGCGCCTTTTTCTCCTCGGCGGTTGGCTGGCGTTTGGTGGCGGTTTTAAAGTCTGCCTCTGTCTCAGTGGCTAAATCCTTGTCCTGCTCAATCACCCCGTTCAGTAGAGTCTTGAACAGCTTGGTAGGTAGCTCCACCGGCTTCTGCTTCAGCAGGATGCGGTTTTTCTTCGTCTTCAGCAGCTCCAGCGCGTCTGTATCGAACTCCGGCGCGATCAGCACCTCGAAGAACAGCTTGTTCAGTTCCTCGGCCACGGCCATGTCGATGGTACGATTGGCGATGATTACGCCGCCAAAAGCAGACACCGGGTCAGAAGACAGGGCATTCAGGTAGGCCTCCTTCATGGTGTCGCCGGTGGCGCAACCGCAGGCGTTCGTATGCTTCAGGATAGCCACTACCGGCTCCTCGAACTCAGCGGCCAGGGCCACGGCAGCGTCCACGTCCACCAAGTTATTGTAAGAAAGCTGCTTGCCGTTCAGCTGCTCAAACAGGTCCTCCAGCTTGCCGTAGAAAGTGCCTTTCTGGTGCGGGTTTTCGCCGTAGCGCAGCGGCATGCTGTGCTGCACGCTCTGCTTAAACGCCTGAATCTCCTCACCGGCATTCATGTAGTTGAAGATATGGGTATCGTAGTGCGACGACACGTTGAAGGCCTTGGCGGCAAAGCGCTTGCGGTCTTCTAATTCTGTAGAACCGTTTTTCTCCCGCAGCAGCTCCACCACCTCATCGTACTGCTCACGCGAAGACACGATCAGCACGTCCTTGAAGTTCTTGGCCGCCGCACGGATCAGGGAGATACCGCCGATGTCGATCTTCTCGATCACGTCTGCTTCTGACGCGCCGGAAGCAACAGTTTCCTCAAATGGGTAGAGGTCCACCACCACCAGGTCGATGGGCGGGATTTCATACTTCTCGCGCTCCGACAGGTCGCTCTGGTTGTCGCGGCGGTGCAGGATGCCCCCGAACACCTTGGGGTGCAGGGTCTTTACGCGCCCCCCGAAGATAGAGGGGTAGTCGGTCAGGTCTTCCACGGCGACTACCTGAGCGCCTTGCTCCTCCAGAAATGTTTGCGTGCCTCCAGTGGAGTAAATAGTGACGCCGTGTTGCTTCAACAGCTCCACCAGCGGCTCCAGGCGGTCTTTATAGTACACTGATATCAGCGCGGATTTAATTTTAACGGGTTGCATGGGCATGAAGGTATTGGGTTGATGGTTGATTTCTATCGTTAATTCTGTTCTAGCAGCAGCCTCTCTACCACTTCGGGCAGGTGCTTGTGCTCCAGCTGGAGTACACGGGCGGCCAGTTCTTCGGGCGTATCGGTGGGTTGTACCGGGCAGCGCTCCTGAAGTATAAACTCGCCTTTATCATACTCTTCGTTTATGTAGTGTATCGTAATGCCTGATTCCGGCTCCTGCGCCTGGATAACGGCCGCATGCACATGGCTGCCATGCATGCCTTTGCCGCCATACTTGGGCAGCAGGGCAGGGTGTATGTTGATGATGCGGTTAGGGAAGGCGCGCAGCAGGTTCTGCGGCACCAGCCACAGGAAGCCGGCCAGCACGATCAGGTCGGGCTTAAACTCCTGCACCTGCTCCAACACCTGATCGGTGTTATAAAACGCATCGCGGGTAAACAAAAAAGCCGGGACGCGGAAGGTCTCGGCTCGTTGTAGGGCATACGCTTTCGGGTTGTTAGAGAACAGGGCGGCCACACGTATGGCAGGGTGGTGCTCGAAATGCTCCAGCAGGCGCTGCGCATTGCTCCCCGACCCCGAAGCGAAAATGACTATGTTTTTCTTGTCCTTAGGTTCCAAAATATGGGATTGCGTTGAAGCTGCAAATATAGCGGGTTTGGCGGGAGATGTAAATGGATAAGTATAAAATCATGGTTTATACTTTGTTTCTGCGGCAAGCGTCTGCTTGTGCCTCTTCTTAGCCGCTGCTTTCTGCAGTTGGAACCAAGCTATCCGCTAGCGCGAGCTTGAAGCTCGTGCTCTCCCTATTGCTACTGCTTTCTTCAGCTTGAGGCAAACTATCCTTTCTAGCTGCTGTTCATCCTCCAGACTCACTTACCTATCGTTGCATCTCCTGCTTTCTGCTCTCAAGCCCGAGAGGGCTCGTCCTCGGGCATCGCGCCTTCTACATTTCCTTTGCTCCTAACGTCGCAATGCCTCACTGGCGTTCGGCACCGGAAATCTAGAAGGCGCTCAACCCAAAGACTGGGTTCTAGTTCAATAGCCACGGCCTTTGCTATGGGGCAAGTATAGCTCCCCTCCTTGGACTACCGAGAACATGAATTCGAAGGTAGCGAGCGTAGCTCTGAGGGGTTAGGGGTGGTTGGGCCCTGTACTAGCTCCCTCTCCTGTTTTGAACCTTCTGACGTATAAACCTGCTTACTCCCCCTCGTAAAAATCAATCAGAGCGGCGAAGTAGGCATCGTCCCAGCCTTCGGTGATGTCTTCGTAGGCTTCGTCAGGAATGTTGGTGTGGCGCAGCTCAGCGGAGGTGCCATACTTGTGCGGGTGCAGTTTGATGGTCACGATAGATGGCTCCTCCTGCTCGCCGAAATACCACTGTTGCACCAGCTTCTTGCCTTCTTCAAACTCAAGGTTTTTGCCCGTTATGCTGCCTTCCCACAGTGAGAACTCCGACCCCGGCTCGGTAGACATCTCCGCAGGTTCGCCTGTCCAAAGCTGCAACGTGTAAGGGTTGGTCAGGGCCACGTATACTTCCTCGGGCTCTGCAGGTATGATGTAGTATTTCTTGTATTCTTTCATCTGTTTTATACTTTATGTCCAGTGCTTCTCTATGGCCACGGCCACGCCATCCTCTGTGCTTTTCAGGGTAACCTCGTTAGCCACGGCTTTGACTTCTTCGCGGGCGTTGGCCACGGCAATGCCCAGGCCTACTTCCTGCAGCATATGGATGTCGTTGTAGTTGTCGCCGAAGGCCATTACCTCCTGCATGCCAATACCGAACCGTGCCTTCAGCAGCAGCTCCAACGCAGTAGCCTTAGAGATAGCGCGCGGGGCAATCTCCAGGTACGTGTCCTTTGAGTGGTAGGCATGCACCTGGTCTGCATAGTTGCTGTGCAGCTCCTGCTGCAGCGCATCAATCTCATCGGCAGGGCCCATGCACATCACTTTGTGCGCGCCTGTTTCAGCTTGCTGCCACCTCTGCAGTATCGGTGCCAGCTCCGCTACCTGAGGCGATACTTTCGTGATGCGCTGCTCCCGCTGTGCCCAGTAGTCGAGGGTGGGGGCATACCAGTTGTCCTGCTCGTACAGGCTCACGTGTATAGCCGTATTTGCGGTAAAATCATGGATTATCTGGCAAAGGGCGGGTTGTATCTGTACCGAGTCCAGCTGCAGCGGCTCAGTTTTTCCGTCCTCAAAATAAAGAACATAGCCCCCATTAAAGCATATGAGCGGGTGGTGCAGGATGCCCAGCTCCTCTTGCAGGTGGCGCATGGCGCTCGGCATACGCGAGGAAGCCAATATCATGGGTACGTCTTTATCCAGACTGCGGAAGGTATCGATAGTACGCTGCGATAACTGGCGCTCGCTGTTCAGCAAGGTGCCGTCGATATCGGTGCATATGGCTCTGAATTTCATGGCTAGTGCTATGGTTTGGGCGCAAGTTACGAGTATAGCCAGCCAAAAGCGAATAGCAGCCGCGGGTTTAGCTGTCGCTGTGCCTATACTTGCAGCTTTGCCTTCAAAGACCAGGTAAAGCGAAAAGCGGCTACCTGATCCCCTGCCTCGTCTACGCCTATACTTGTAGCGACTACCGTCACACCCTCGCCAGTGGCTTTTGTTTGTTCGGCGGCCTGCTGGAACTGGTGCCCATCGTGGCAGGTAAACGTAATCTTACCTACTGCTTTTTTGGTGAAGTTTGCCTCCATGTGCACCACCAGCATCGACACGGCTGGCCTGGAGTTGTACACATGCATCATGCAGAGCACCCCGGTAGACAGCTCGGCGGCCATGCTCAGGCAGGCGAAATAAATGGAGTTGAAGGGGTTTTTGTTGACGTACTTGTAGGGGATGGTAACAGCAGCCTGATCCGGGGTAAGAGCAGCGATGCGGAGGCCGGCCAGGTATGCCATGGGCAGCTTGGAGAGCAGGAACAGCCGAAACTTAAGCGGTGAGGCAAGCAGTTTACGGAACGTTGCGGCGGTGTTTGGCTGGTGCTTCATGGGGTGGGGTTATAGACTTTGTACAGGTGTTGCGCAACGCCTAAATGCTGCTGTCCTGGCTGCAGCCTTTACACACGCCCTCTGCCGAAAAGTGCAGGCGGTCGGCGGTGTAGCCGTTAGGCAGCGTCAGGCGCGGAATGCCTACCTCGTTCAGGCAGAAGGTCTGCCCACATGTGTTGCAGTTGAAGTGAATGTGGTTCTCCTGGTGCTTGTCCTGCGAACAGGTATCGTCTTTACAGATGGCAAATTTTACCGCACCGCTCACATCGTTTATACTATGTATCAGCCCCTTTTCCTCAAAAGAGTACAGGGTGCGGTAAATGGTCACGCGGTCATAGGTATGCCCAAGCACCTTCTCCAGGTCAGCGTGTGAGAGTGCAAAGTCGTGCTCCAGGAACTGGTGTAGAACCTCTAGCCGGCATCCCGTTTTGCGTAAACCATAACCTTCCAGCAGCGCTTGTGCTTTGTCCATTTTAGTTATTGTACCCACTCCTAAAGATGTCAAATTTACTCAGTTACCTTGATAAGGCAATAAACGGACAAAAAGCATAAAGGATATATAGTAAAAAAAGTATCAAAAAAATGGAGCAAAAGCAACCGGCTGCCGTATGTATGCTAATAATTACTGCTTACACGCATATTATCATACCTCATATCAAAATTTTAAAGTTTTATCGCAAATGAAAAAAGCTCTACATGTTGTTGCTACTGTTTTGGCCTTTGTCCTGGCAACAGGCGTTAGCATAGCACAAACTCAGGAACCTACTGTTGACGGAACCCTTGACACCTATTCATCGCTTGCCGTTAACCAAGATATTCCGTGGCAGGCTCATATAAAAGGCTTTGACCGCCAGGGAGACAAAGTGAATTTGGAGATAAAGCTGCACAAACCGACTCAGAGCGAGAGCTTTACGCTTTTATACAACACTAACCGCCAAGCAGCTACCGAAGAGGAGGCAAATTATGTAGAGGTGAACTTCGATAACGGCGTGGCCACTGTTGGCGCTGAGGGAGGAGAGGAGCTGCCCGCCTCTTATAAGGAGTACTTCAAGATCAACTTTTCCCAGCCTGGTATCTATGTTTATGACCTGATCCTGCGCCGCGAAGACGGCAACCCGCTCGTTTCTGTAACCGAGACGATTACAGTAGGCACGGTGGCCGGCATCGATGACATGATCGGGGACACGCGTGTGGCAGTTTACCCAACTGTTTCGCAGGGCGCTGTGAAGCTAAGCCTGGGCAACATACGCAATGCCAACGTGGCCGTGGTAGACATGCTGGGCCGCAAGGTGATGGAGTTCCGCAACGCAAACGGCACGGTGGAGATAAACACGCAGAATTATGCCCGTGGAACCTATTTCGTAAAGGTAATGGCAGAGAATGACGTTGCCTCCAGCCGCCTGATCGTAAAGTAGACTCTTTACTTATTGGTTACTTAAAAAGCCTGAGGTTGCCGCCTCGGGCTTTTTTGCTTTATAGCAACAGCATGGAGAGGATGCCGGTGAGCATGATGAGCTTGTTCAGGTTACTGAGGGAGGCAAAGTCGCGCTTGCGGTCGGCGCGCGCAAGTTTCACCACCAGCCATATACTTGGCGCCAGCACCAGTGCCCCCATATAGAAATCAAATACAAGCCCTGAGGCAGGATGAAGTATAACTATGACTACAAAAGCCTGAAATATGGCCAGGAGCGGGTACAGTACCAGCTTGGCGCCGCGCATGCCGACCACAATGGGTAAGGTGCGGCAGTCAAAGGAGGCGTCGCCCTTCATGTCCTCTATGTCTTTGATAATCTCCCGGATAAGCGAGATGAGGAAGGCAAAAAAAGCATAGCCTAGCGTGATGCGGTTTAACTCATCGGCATACACCGCCACCACCAGTAACATGGATGCCGACAGCAGCGCAATCACCACATTGCCGACGAGCAGCATCTTTTTGAGCCTGGCCGAGTAACCCCACAGCAGCAACACCGCCCCCAGGTTGATGAGTGCCACAGGTATGGAAAGCAGCAGGCCCAGGAGCACACCCACGCCTGACAGGATAAGGTGGGCGAACATAGCCCTGCGCCTGCGAATGCGCCGCCCCACCAGCAACCGCTCCGGTTTGTTGATGGCATCGATTTTTACATCATAATAATCGTTGATGATGTAGCCGGCAGCGGCAATGCAGACGGTGGAGAGCACCAGTAGCCAGAAAAAACTCTCCTGCAGCCGTTGCCACTCCACCCCCGGCGCCAGCAGGCAAGCCTGCACCAGTACCTGGCTAAGCACAATCATCACCAGGTTGCGGGCACGAATCAGCGTCAGGATATACTTCACGTCGGTAAAGGGTGGAGGGTTAGTTAGTTTCTGTAAAAATACCTACGGGAGAGTTAGCGGACAATAAAAAAAGCCCCTGCAGTAGGGGCTTTTCCTGTGCGTGTAAAGTATGTTTGAACTAGTACTTCTTCACGTTTACAGCATTGATTCCTTTTTTGCCTTCTACTGTGTCAAACTCAACACGGTCGTTCTGCTGGATCTGCAGACCGTTCAAGCCAGTCACATGTACAAAGAAATCCTCATTTGTCTCGTCCTCAGTGATAAAGCCGAAACCTTTTGACTCAATAAAGAACTTTACTTTTCCTGTCTTCATAAAAATTGAACTGTTGATGGTAATTAAACTGATGGTAAACTAAAAATTATTTTCTATATATGCAATAATGTATTAAATAAAATCTTCAATTTATTTGCAGAAAAGTATAACGCTTCTGAATCACCAAGTGTCTTGTGCCTTCATGATGGTTTCTATCAACTCCCGTACGGCGCCCTTGCCGCCTTTTTTAGTGGAAACAAAGGTAGATAAGGCACGAATATCATCGGCGGCGTCAGCAGGGCAGGCACGCAGGCCGCAGCGCTGCATCACCTCAAAGTCAGGCATGTCGTCGCCCATGTAGGCCACGGTGGCAGGGTTTATCCCTTGCATGTACAGGTAGTCTTCCAGCGCCTCTACTTTATCGTCTATCCCCAGAAAGATATCCTCTATGCCCAGTTGCTCCAGGCGGCGGCGCACACCCGGCTCGTTTTTGCCGGAGATGATGGCCACCCTAAACCCCTGGCTGATGGCGTGCTTGATAGCAAAGCCGTCTTTGATGTTGAAGGCACGCACCTGCTCCCCGTCGGCAAAGCAGTAAAGCAGGCCATCGGTAAGCACACCATCCACATCAAAGATGAAGGTGTTGATACGGGTAAGATCTGTTTGGGTGATAGACATAGTATAGGCTGTGAAGAAACAGTATATGGTGGATAAAAAATGAAAGGCTCCTTCCGGGGAAAGAGCCTTTAAAAATATAGAAAATTCTGATTTTATGCTTTCAGGAGCGGCTAAGATTTAGTCTTGGTTGTCGCGCCACTCATAAACCCAGGCAGCCTGGATCTGCTCCAGGTGGCCTTCGTTGGCTTGTTCGCGGGTGCCTTCAAAATTGGGCAGCGACAACACCCACTCCAGCAGGTCGGTGAAGCGGATGCGGTAAATCTTAGACTCTGTGAAGTCATCGCCGAACTTCTCATAAAGCGCCATGGCAATGTCTTCGTAATCGTTCCAGTGTATTGGTGGCTCGTAGCTCATACTTTGTCAGTTATCAGTGGCTGATAATGTTACTTGTGAAATGATAATTGATTAATGGCCCAGGAAGTCCTGCTCCGGGATGGTTACCACGACGTCCTCATTGCCCTGCACCACGCATTGGCAGCCCAGGCGGGAGTTAATGCGCGGGTCAATGGCACGGTCAATGTAATCCTCCTCCTTGTCCGAAATCTCCGGAAGGTCGTCCATGCCGGCCTCAACATAGACGTGGCAGGTGCTGCAGCCGCACACGCCGCCGCAGTTGTGCTGCAGCTTTATGTTGTTGTTCAGGGCCACGTCCAGCACCGATTCACCTTCAACAGCCGGGTGTGTTTCATCCGGGGAGCCGTCGGCAAACTTAAAGGTTATATTTACAACTTTCATGTTCTGTGTCTTTATGCTAAAGTACAAAGTTACAAAGCTAGCATGCCGAATCAAAGTATACGTTCCGGCTTATGCATTGGCTTAGTGTAACAGGTACAAGGGGCAAATGGTTAGGGCTTAACCGCAATGGCTTGTATGCTTTGCGTGAGCAGCCGGTAAATCTCCTGCAGGTGGGGGTGCTGCTGCAGCAGGTGCAGGTGCTCTTCTATCACGTTTTGGTCGTGGCGGATGGCGGGGCCGGTTTGCACGGTATACGGGTTGTGCTGCATGGCCTTGGCAATCGTTTCCTGGATAAGGGGTTGCAGCAGATGGTGGGGTAAATTGGCCTCCTGCAGCAGTTGGCGGCTGATGCCCAGGAGGTGGTTGGTAAAGTTGCACGCAAATACGGCCGCCAGGTGCAGTTGCTTTCTTGCTCCAGACGTCACGGCCTCTACAGTATTACTTATACTTTGCGCGAGCCTTTGCAGCAACTGTAGCGTCTCTTCATCCGTGGCCTCCAACAGAATGGGCACCTGCCTAAGGTCTACGGCTTTGGTCTTGGAGAAAGTCTGCAGCGGGTAAAAAACGCCTGTTCGCGCACCTTGCACGGGCGCAAGTACGCTTAGCGGCTGCGAGCCCGATGTATGCGCCACCACAGTGCCCGGCTTTACCTGCAGTGCCCCGGCCACCGCGGCAAGAGCGGCATCAGGTACCGCCACTAAAACCACATCAGCGGCTATACTTAGCAGGTCAAGAGTGGCGATGGGCTGCGCCTGCGGCAGTAGCTGAGCCAGTTCCTCGCGTTGGGCGGCAGAGCGGCTATTGACAGTCGTAATCGTATGTCCGGCTGCCTGCAGCGCCTGCGCCAGGTGCCAGCCTACGTTTCCTGCTCCGATTAAGGCTATGTTCATCTTTAACTGTTAACGAATTTAGACTGCAGCCACTTTTCCACTGCCTCCACAGGCACCACAAAGTCCTCGTGCTGGTCGCCGTTTGATCCTATGATGGGGGTGTAGTCAAAGCCAAGCCCCTTAGCCAGCAGCATGTAATGTGGTTTGATGATGTGCGCAGGGTGCAGCTCTAAGATTTTACAACTTTCGGAAAACAGGATGTTCGTCAGGCCTGCTCCATGAGGTGATACAACCGCCTCCGCATCATAAAATAACTGGATTTGCTGCCCGTAATCTAATTCCTCAGCATAAATTGTTTTAAAGCCATGCTTCTTTAATAGTGTAATTAGCTCTACTTCGTTTATAATTCGGCGCGTTTTCGCTTTACCACGACTGACATAGACACGAGATTTAAAGCTGTTATAAGTTATTTTGTAGCTATCCCATAGGTTCTTTCGGAGCCATGAGCTTATCTCGCCTGGAAGATATCCGCTGTATGAATTATTAACAAAAGAAGGTAAGCGAAAAGAAGCTATGCTGATATTCAAGTATTTACTAACGTACTTTATCTTGATGTTCGGGTATGCCCTTATTAGTGACTCTAAAGTATAGATTTGGTACAACGGAGCATCTTTACGCATCAAGATTGTAACTTGTTCATTAACAAGCTGTGTTAATATGTAAAGCCTAGGAAGGCACTCTAGAAACCAGTGAGAGATATTATGATCGGCTAAGTGACCATGTTGTATTGTAGTATAAACTCCTTCTTTATATGTTTTAGGGATTAGAATAGAGAAGTCTCTATATGTTTTGGTGCCGGTTAGCCGGTCTATGCTCATACCTGACTCAACTATGGGTTTGCCATTCTTTATGATGGCGCCAGTACGACTCAGGTACTTAACATCTTTGATTTCAAAAAGCTGCAAGGGGCTTTGCCTGTGTCCCATTGAGAAATCTGGTACTAAGTAGTTATAGGAGGCTGAACAGGTTTTAAGGAATTCCTTCTCGGACTTGGAGAACTCTATGATATAATCTGGCGCAAGCTCTGTTCTTGGGTAACGGTTATGAAGGAACTGGTAGTATGGATAGTAGTTAAAGAACCGTAGCAACACATAAAATGCGTTACTAAGCCTCTTTAGCAGCCACTTGGTTGGTTTTCGTGTCATAGGGCAGGGGCGTTTGAACTGCTCTCCAAAGAGAATTCCCTTTCTTCTTACCGGTTGGTAAAACCTCTGTAGCAAAGCTAATAAAAAAGGCAGACGATGTCGTCTGCCTTTTTTATTATATGAATGCCAGCTTGCTTACGCAGCCTGTACTTCCCTCGTCTCTTTAGGAGCGGCTGCTTTGGCTTTAGGCCCGCTTTCCTTGCGGCGCACAATGGCCATCACAAAACCAATCGACATCACGATCGTGCCGATCCAGAGGATGTTCACGAATGGTTTCTCCACTGCCTTCAGGATGATGTAATCCTTCTGCGAGGCATTTACCCCAATCTTGAACGTGTTGTTTTCGGTGTCGATGCTCAGGAACGTGAGGCGTAAGCCAAGATCGGCAACTTCCTCCGGAACGCGGCCCACCATCTGGTCCTTGATCAGCATAACCGGGTGTGCGTGGTAATCCTTGCGCTCTCCGTAAATCTTCAGGTCGGCCTGTACGGCAACGTCGCCAGCTTTCAGCGCCACGCCCGGCACCTGGTTGATTTTCTCAACGCCATTGAACACCGCCACATAGTCGTTCAGGATAATGGTGTCGCCTACGGCCAAGTCATACTCCTGCAGCTCGCCCCAGTCTTTCTCCTCGTTCGGGTCCGGAATAGAAGACACGTGGGTATACAGGTCCATACTAGCGAAATGCTTGATGTCCGGCGAGGCCAGCAAGCCCATGTTCGGGTTCACTTGGGCACGTGGATAAAGCGTAAATGTCTTGTCGCCCTCACGCTCCTTGTACTGCACTTCATAGAAGGTGTTTTCCGGAGAGTACATATCCAAGGTATCACCTGTCTCAAAGTAGAGTTTGTCTCCTACTTTGATCTGGCCGCGGGCAATGGATTTATAAGGGTCTGGGGTAGGCCATAGTAGCTCACGGTTCACATAACCCGGCACACCAATTACCTCCTGGAACTGGCCATGGTAGCTTACAGTGTATCGGTCCATGTCTACAGGGGTATTGCGCCACAGCAGCACGTTATCGCGGTTAATTTCGTCCGAGAACTCACGGGAGTATACCATGCCAGAAGTATTCTGGGAGATGATGTTATCGTAACCCGAGGAGAACAGGATGCCTAGCAGCATCAGGGCGATGCCTATGTGAGCCACCGCACCGCCGGAAAGCGTGATCTTCTTGTGCAGCAGGCTCAGGATGATGCTCAGGTTAGCGAACACGGCAAACAGCGCCGATACCAGCAGGATGATGAAGACCGGGTTATCAATTGTCTCGTGCAGCATGCCCATTTTGGAAAGCACGATGATTAAGCTGGCAAACAGCAGCGTGAGCATGCCCGGCAGCGTGATGGCATCTATGAAGTTGCCCTTCTCGCCTTTGCGCCACCACAGCAGCTGCCCAATACCGGTAAGTATGGCCACGGCCACACCGCCCCATAGTTGGAACTTGGTATAGTGCGCGATCTGGTCGGCAGGCAGGGCGGCGTTAGACTCGATACCGATAAACCCTAAGAACGAGTTATAAACCGGGATAGAGGTCGTGAACAGCACTTGGAACGCCGCAAGGCACAGCACAATGGCCCCAATGAACACCCAGAACTCGCCGCTGTAAGTGGTAAGCTCTTTCTCCGTGGTTGGGATGCTCTTCCAGCGGTACACCAACAGGCCAACCGCCAGCACGGCAAAAGCCGCTAAGTAAGTAAATAGCTGCCCCGAAAGGCCCAGGTCTGTAAATGAGTGTACGGAGGCGTTGCCCAGGATGCCGCTTCGGGTAAGGAAAGTGGCATACAGGATAAGTATGAATGAGGTGATGACGAGGATAAAGGAGGCCTTCAGGCCCGACTTGCCACGGTTGTAGGCAATCATGGTATGGATAGCGCCCACCAGAACCAACCACGGAATATACACGGCGTTCTCCACCGGGTCCCAATTCCAGTAGCCACCAAAGTTCAATGTTTCATAGGCCCAGTAAGCACCCATCATGATGCCGATACCCAGTGACACCGCCGCAAAGTGCGACCATGGCAGCGCAGGCTTAATCCACTCGTGGAACTTGCCTTTCCACAGGCCGGCCATTGCGAAGGCAAAAGGCACCAGCGTGGCGGCAAAGCCCAGGAACAGCGTTGGCGGGTGAATCACCATCCAATAGTTCTGCAGCAGGGGGTTCAGGCCGGTACCGTCAGCAGGAACAAAGTTCGGGTCCATGGCAAACACCGGCGTGTCTGGCATGAAGTCGCGCATCAGGATGAAAGGAGAGGAGCCTATTTTAAGGTCGCCGATCACCACACCCAGGATCATGGAGGTCAGGAAGAGCTGCACGAATGAGAACATACCCATTACCGGGGCTTCCCAGGCCTTGTTCCTTTTGCCGCTGTTGATCAGCACCACACCCAGCACCACATGCCAGAAAACCCAAAGCAGGAAAGAACCCTCCTGGCCCTCCCAGAAGCTGGAAATCATGTAGTGCACCGGCAGGTGGTTGGAGGAGTGGCTCCAGGCGTAGTAGTACTCGTAGCGGTGCTCGTAGATGATGTTAAAGAGCGTGAAGATAATCATCATGACACCGGCGCTATGCACATAGAAAGCCCAGCGGCCCATCTTATGCCAGCTATCGTCGCCGGAAAGCTCTACCTTGGCACGGGATGCCATAAAGTATGCGTAAGAGGACACGATGGCCGCCACAAAAGCCACAATCACACTCGCATGGCCAATATCCCCAATCAGCGTATTAATCATTTTTGAAAGTTAGAGAGTTAAAGAGTTAGAGGGTTTGGGAGTAAGAGTAATTTGGAGCTAACACTTCTTTAACTCCTAAACTCATTGGCTCCAAAACTTAATTTACAGGCCTGCGGTTTTCCCGTCTTTTATCTCGGTCTCCACGTACTTAGACGGGCACTTGAGTAGGATCTTATCGGCCACAAACACATCATTTTGCATGTTACCCGTAATCACGACCTGCTCTGAGCGCTCAAAGTCCTGTGGCTTCGGGTTAAAGTACACTACCTTCTGCTCATAGCGGTTGGTGTCCACCAGCATAAACGAGAAGTAGTTCGGGTCCTGGAGCGGGTCATAGTTCATGCCCACGATATGGCCCTGCTCATCCTTCTTCAGGCGGCCCACTACGTGTACCTTGGTCATGTCGCCGTCATCGGCACGCTCGATGGCCTCGCCGAAAGATACGTAGGTGCTGGCATCGCCCACTGAAGACATAATGATAACGATAGCGACAGCGATCACTAAAATACCGATGATGTGTGTCTTTTTCATCTTAGTAAAAGTATGGATACTCTTTCGTTGTTAGCCTAACACACGACAGGTCATTTTAAATCCATCGTGCAAAAAACTATTTAAACTCTTTAAAGGGCTGGTTTTACCTGTTTACCAGGTCATCCTTCAGTTGCTTCTCCAGGCGGCTTACCTTGCGGTCTATAGTTACCAGGTAGGCGATAGTGCCCACCAGCACCGTTAGCAGCACGACCACCACCACATAGATCTTACCGTCCTGGCGCAGGGTGTCCGCCATCTCGATATCCGTCTGCGGGGCTGACGAGAACTCAACCTCCGTTGTTTGGCCAGGCTGGGCCTGTGCCGGTTGCAGGCCAGCGGCGGCGCCAAGTATAAAGCACCACAGAGCCAGAATTCTAAACAGTTTCATATAAGCGTTGTCTCAGTATTTCTAATCTTGATTTCACGTTCACGATCCAGATGCCCAGCAATGCCCAGCCGATAACGGCAGGGTAGAAGACCATGCGCAGGCGGCTGTCCAGGTCGTAGGTGTTAAAGCCGGGGTTACCGCCGTTGCCAGGGTGCAGCGAGTCGGTAAGGCGCGGCAGGATGAAGAGCAGCGGGATAAGGGCGGCAAACGCGAAGATGTTGTACACGGCGCTGATACGGGCGCGTTGCTGCTGCTCGTTAAAGGAACTACGCAGCACCAGGTAAGCAAAGTAGATGAGCAAACCAATGGCCGAGGCGTTCTGCTTCGGGTCGTTGCTCCAATACTCGCCCCAGGTAAACTTGGCCCACTCCATACCCGTTACAATACCCAGCACCCCAAACAGGATTCCCACTTTGGCCGCCTCGTAGGCAATCACATCGTTCTCTACAGAAGGGGAGCGAAGGTACCGGATGGAGTACACCACCGAGACAAGCAGGATCAGGATCATGCCGAACCACATCGGCACGTGGAAGTACAGGTTGCGGATGGTCTCGTTCAGGATAGCCAGCCGTGGCACTTCAGTAAGCATACCGGCCACTACGGTGTACACCAGTAGCACTATTGCCAGCACTTTCCACCAATTCTTTTTCATTTCCATAAGCTAAGTACACAGGGACTGCAGGTTTGGTGAACCTCCGTGCTGCACCCTACATACAAGAGACACTTAAATCTTTTAATTTGTTCTGTTTCTTGCCGATACAAGTATAACATAGCCTGTCTGTTACCCGGGCGCTTGTTTCCCGCATCTGCACCGTTACGAACGCCAAAGGTACGGGAATAAGATATAAGAAACAGTGACGACAATCATGTTTATGGCGAGCAGGGTGAGCAGTTCGTCGAGGCTGGCGCTACGCGCAAGGCCGTCCATGGCGTTTTTCGACATCTTAATAAGCATGAGCAGCATCGGCACGATCACCGGGAAACTGAGTATGGCCATGAGCGTGCTGCTGTTGGCGGCCTTGCTGGCGATGCTCGAGATCATGGTGAGCGAGGTGGAGAAGCCGATCGCGCCCAGCAGGATGGAGAGCAGGAACATGGGCACGTCCTCGACCGGGTTACCCAGCACAAAGCCATAAAACACAAAACAGATGATGGCCAGTAGCAGCATCAGCAGGGTGTTGTAGATGATCTTGGCCAGGATGATGCCCTGCGGACTGACAATGGAGTAAAAGTACAGCAACCGCCCGCGGTTCTCCTGCAGAAAGCTTTTGGCAATCGCGTTAACCGACACAAACAGCAGGATGATCCACAGCATCGCGTTCCAGACCGGTGCCACGAGTATGTTCGGGCGCATGCCAAAGCTGAGGTAGCACACAAACACCACGCTGCCCACGTACAGCAGCATGCCGTTCAGGGCGTACTTCTGCCGCCACTCCAGCACCAGGTCCTTCCGGATCAGGTATAAAATCTCTTTAAACAGCACGTCTCTTATATTTTACCGCAAAGGTAAGGCACAAATCATTAGAAAGTCGAAGAGATTGGGAAGTTAGAAGGCTAGAAAGTTAGAAAGTAAGGGCGCCGGTGCTTTATACTTTAAAGGTGTGGTGGTAAGCCTCCTCCCGCTCGCCCTCCCAGATCCTGAAAATCCGGGCAAATAAAAAAGCACGGACCGCTGTGGCCCGTGCTTCTTGCGTGCTTTATACTAGCGGGAGCAGCCTAGTCCTCCTTTTTCTTCTTTTTCTTGTCAGACCGGTGCTTCACCACCTTGGCATCGCGGTAGAAGATAATCTCCTCGGCAATATTGGTCACCTGGTCGCCTACGCGCTCCAGCTTTTTGATGATGGACAGCACAGCCAGCGCCTCGGAAATCTTGTCCGGGTTCTCGAACATGTATTGCGTTACGGTAACGTCAGACTTGCGGTAGATCTTGTTCAGTGTTTTGTCGTGCTTGATGATGGCCTTGGCTAGCTCGGTGTTGTTGTTCTGGAAGGCGGTGCGGCAGTCGGCAAACATCTTCAGGGCCTCGTCATACATGTGCACCACTTTGGTGAGCTCCAGCAGCTGCGGGTTCACGGGAGCCTCCAGCTTCTTCACAAAGCGGGCAATACCCTCGGCCGTGTCGCCGAGGCGCTCCAGGTTAGAGTTGATCTTGAGCACAGCCAGCACCAGGCGCAGGTCCACGGCCACCGGCGTGAACAGCGCGAAGAAGTTCTCGCACATGCGGTCTATCTTGATGTCGAACTGGTTTACCTTGCGGTCACGCTTGATCACTTGCTTGGCCAGCTCTACATCAGCCTTTAGCATGGCCTCCCTGCCAGCCTGCAGCTGGTACTCCACCAGGTCCCACATCTCCAGGAGCTTGGACTTGAGGCGGTTTAACTCGGTATCTAATTGTGGCATGTCGATTTGATTATTGAGGGTGAGAATCTACAAAATACAGGGCGCAAAGTATAACTAGATCAACCGAAACGGCCTGTGATGTAATTCTGCGTGCGGTCGTCTTTCGGGCTTGTGAACATGGTCTTGGTCTTGTTGTACTCTACCAGCTCACCCATGTAGAAAAAGGCAGTATAGTCGCTTACGCGGCCCGCTTGCTGCATGTTGTGCGTCACGATCACGATGGTGTAGTCGTTTTTCAGGTCATAGATCAGCTCCTCGATCTTGGCCGTGGAGATGGGGTCCAGGGCCGAGGCCGGTTCATCCATCAGCAGCACCGAAGGCGAGATGGCCAGCGCGCGCGCAATGCACAGGCGCTGCTGCTGCCCCCCCGACAAGGCCAGGGCCGACTTGTCGAGCTTGTCCTTTACCTCCTCCCAAAGGGCGGCGTGGCGCAGCGACTGCTCCGCAGCCTCCTCCAGCACCGACTTCTTCTTGATGCCCTGTATCTTCAGGCCATACACCACGTTCTCGAAAATGCTTTTGGGGAAGGGGTTCGGTTTCTGGAACACCATGCCCACTTCCTTCCGCAGCTCATCCACGCGCACCTCCTTGTCATAGATGTTCCTGCCGTCCAGTAGGATGTTGCCGTCCACCCGGAAGCCGTCGATGTAGTCGTTCATGCGGTTAAAGGTGCGCAGGAACGTGGACTTGCCGCAGCCAGATGGCCCAATAAAGGCGGTAACAGCCTTCTCCTCCATGGCGATGTTGATGTGCTTGAGCGCGTGGAAGTCGCCGTAGTATGCGTCGAGGTCTTTTGCCTCCAGTTTTATTTTCTTACTCATGAGGTGTTTACCACTTAACCTTTTTCTGCTGCTTGTTGCGCAAGTAAACGGCGATGCCGTTCAGCAGGAAAGTGATGATCAATAATACAATGATGGCCGCCGCTGCGTTCGTCAGGAAGGCTTCCTGCGGCCTGGAGGTCCAGTTAAAGATCTGGATCGGCAGCACGGTAAACTCATCCAGCGGCGAGGCAGGCGTAAACGGCACGTAAGCCAGCGCCCCGATCACGATCAGTGGGGCCGCCTCGCCCACTGCCCTGGATAACGCTAGGATAATGCCCGTCAGTATGCCCCCGAAGGAGGCTGGCAGCACCTGGTGCCACACTGTTTGCCACTTAGAGGCGCCCAGGGCAAAAGAGCCGTCGCGGATGCTACGCGGCACGGCTTTGATGGCCTCACGGGTGGTTACGATGATGATCGGAAGTATGAGCAGCGACAGGGTGAGCGCACCGGCCAACAGGCTGCCCCCCAGGCGCATCTGGCGCACGAAGATCTCCAGGCCCAGCAAACCGTAGATGATGGACGGTACGCCGGCCAGGTTGGCGATGTTTATCTCCAGAAAGTTAGCCCACTTGTTCTTCTTTCCATACTCCTCTAAGTATACGCCTGCTGCCACTCCCAGCGGAAAGGCGATGATGGTGGTAAGCACCAGTATCCAAAGCGTGCCTACCCAAGCGGTAAGTATACCGGCACGGCTGGCCCTGCGCGAAGGCAGGCTGCTCAGGAAGTCCCAATCCAGGCGCTGCACTCCCTCAATGATGATGTCGATCAGGAAAACGGCCAGCACTACCAGCCCGATGAAGGTACAGAAGATACCGAACACCTGGAAGGCCTTATCCTTTAACCTGTTTTTTTCAGAGTTAGTCATACTTTTCCTGGTATTTCTTTTTGATCCAGAAGCTGAGGTTGTTCAGGGCGAACGTGAAGATGAACAGCGTGATGCCCGCCGCGAAGATCGTTTTGTACTCCAGCGAGCCCTGTGGCACGTCGCCCATACTTACCTGCACAATGTAGGTGGTGATGGTTTCGATGGGCACCAGCGGGTTTAGTGTGAGGCGGGGCTGCTGGCCGGCGGCAATGGCCACGATCATGGTTTCGCCCACTGCCCTGGAGATGGCAAGTATAACCGATACCACAATGCCCGACGAGGCGGCCGGAACCATGACCCAGAAAGATGTCTGCAGCCTGGTGGAGCCCATGCCATACGCCGCTTCCCGCAGCGAGCGGGGCACGGCGCTGATGGCATCCTCGCTGAGCGAGGAGATCATCGGGATGATCATAATGCCCATCACGATACCTGCCGATAAGGCGTTGAAGCCAGCCAGGCCAGGGATAAAACTTTGCAGAAAGGGGGTAACCACTGTTAAAGCGAAGAAGCCGTACACAACCGTCGGGATGGTGGCCAGCACCTCCAGCAGAGGCTTCACGATTTGCCGCATGCGGGCGTGGGCGTACTCGTTCAGGTAAACGGCGATGGTCAGGCCAATAGGGAGGGCCACCGCGATGGCCACAAAGGTGGTGAGCAGCGTGCCCGCCACCAGGGGCATAATACCAAACTTCTTGTCGGCAAAAAGGGGCGTCCACTCCTTCTCTGTCAGAAATTCTACGATAGAAACTTCGCTGAAGAAGCTGATGGACTCAGAAAGCAGCACCCAGATGATGCCAACGGTAATTAGGATCGTGATTACGGCTGATAACCACAACAAGCCCTCGATTATTTTTTCGGATGCTCTCAAGGTGCTGTTTATTTTATGGAGCCTAAGTGCAGCGGACTCGGGGGCAGCTGTACTTAGGCTGTAGGTCTTTTAGATTACTGTTGCTGTTGGGCAGTGGCCTCTCCTTTACCAGAAACGAACTGCTCAAACTTCTGCTGCTGCTCTCTGTACTGCTCGTCCGTTAGGGGGATGTAGCCTACCTCTTCGGCCAGCGCTCCGGCATTCTCCAGGTAGAAGTTCACGAAGTCTACCACCTCTGGGCGCTCCACAGCCTTAGAGTGCACATATATAAACAGCGGGCGCGAGAGCGGGGCGTACGAGCCATCTTTCACGGTCTCTATGGATGGCAGCACGGGGCCGTTGCCGTTGTTTACCGGAATGGCTCTCAGCTTGTCTTGGTTTTCCTCGTAGTACGCAAACCCAAAGAAACCCAGCGCATACTTGTCGGTAGACACGCCCTGCACCAGTACGTTGTCGTCCTCGCTGGCAGTAAAGTCGCCGCGGCTGGAGTGGCTCTTGCCCACGATGGCCTCTGTAAAGTAATCATAGGTGCCGGACTCCACGCCCGGGCCATACAGGTGAATTTCCTGGTCGGGCCACTCGGGGCGTATCTGGTTCCAGCGTGTGATCGTGCCTTGCGCCGCAGGCTCCCAGATCTTCTTCAGCTCCGCCACGGTAATCTCTTTCACCCAGTCGTTCTCAGGGTGCGCCACCACGGTAAGCCCGTCATAAGCCACCGACAGCTCTACAAAAGAAAGCCCGTTGCTCTCGGCTATTTTCGCCTCTTCGGCACTGATGGAGCGGGAGGCGTTGGAGACATCGATCTCGCCTCTGCTGAACTTCTTAAAGCCGCTGCCTGACCCGGAGACGCCTACTGTTATTCTTACGTCCGGGGCCTCAGCGCGGTATTCTTCCGCCACGGCCTCCGTAATAGGGTATACTGTGGAAGATCCGTCTATCTGCACGCTACCCGACAGGTTATCCCCGCCGTTTGCCTGCTCAGACCCGCCACCGCAGGCGCTGAACAACATCGTAGCCCCCACCAGAACGGCGGCGTTTAGTTGATTAAGCTTAAACTTTAACATAAGCCAGTGTTTAGTTATAATGTTAGATATTAATCTGTTTTGCTGGCATCGGTTTCTGCCTTATACTTTGATGCCTTGTAAGTAGTTATGAATGCGCCGCAGGCTTACCGTTAAAGGGCAACCTCCATCTGCAGCCTGAACATGTAGCTGTTGTCGCGGCCACTAACCTGCTGCAGCGTCAGGTCGCTCTGCACTTTTAGGCTATGGCCTACGATGTACTTGGACAGGCCCAGGGTATACTGGTCCTGCGCTCTGATGCCTGTGGCACTCTCTGGGTTGAAAGTGGTGTAGCGCCCGGCAACCTCCCAGTTGTTTTTGAAGATATAGCCCGCCTGCAGGTTAAGCGCATCGCCTGTGGTGAACGTCTCCTCCACCTGGCCTGTCTCGGTTCTGGCTACCACGGGGCCATTGGGGGCGTTGCGGTAGGCGTATTCGCCCATGGCCGAGAAGCCGCTGTACTTAAACATGGCATCCAGAAAGAAAGTGTGGAGGTCGCGCTGGCCTACCAGGAAGTCACCTAGCTGGCCCCTGGCGCGGGAGGCGTTGTCGTTAAAGTCGTAAGAAGCGGCTATGGCCAGCTTTGGCGTTTCCTCACGGTAGATGTCGCCGCCTACATACTCGCCCTCGCCCTCAAACTCGCCAAGAGGCAATACCTCCAGCTGGGCAGTGTAGTTGTAGCCACCCGCGTTGTTCACGGTAATGTCGCGGCCCTCGCCCATAGACAAGGCCAGCTTCTCGCGGATAACCGCCCGGCCAGCCTGGTGCGCGTGGTGCAACTGCAAACCGGCGTCACGGTCCAGGTTAAACTGTGCGTTGAGCAGGCTTCGGTCTACAAACTGCATTTTTTGGGAAGAGACCACACGCTCGCGGTTGCCCGGGAGCTTGGCTTGCCCTATCCACAGCTCCCAGCCAGGGGAGAAGTTCCACTTAGCTACCGCGTCCAGTATGATGTTGTCGGCGTTATTTGTCATGGCCGGGTTATCCGAGCCAATGTCGCTGTTGCTTAAGCCCAGTTCTATTTTGTACTCTAGTTTCGGAGAGAAGGCAAAGCCGTCGAACTTAAGTCGGGCTCTACGGATCAGGAAGCGATCTTCTATTTGGTCGTTGCCGTTTACCACGCCCTGGTAAAGCATCTGAAAGCGGGTTCCGAACTTCAGGCTGAAGGAGGAGTCGGCGGCTATAAATTGCAGGCCTTTGCCAAATTTAGTGTTGTTAACAGTCTGTGCTTCTGCCGCTGTGTTTAGTGCCAGGCAGCCCAGAGCTCCCAAAAGTGCGCTTCTTAGCTTTTTATACACGGTACTTGTTTGTTTGGTGAGAAACATTGTCTTAGTGGTGTGGCTAATATCAGTTTTTGCCATATACCTCTCCAAGTATACTTTCAGAATCTAAGCAGAATCTGAAGCAAGCACTTTTATTGCTCCTCCGGTGCCCCCAGTTAGTCAGGCTGCAGGCGCCGGCCCACTCTTCAAAGCCTTGTGGCTGCCTTAGTCAGAGGCAGCAAATAAGACCCTCGAAATCATGGGGCAAAATAACTGCATTACTATTACTGCTGCTTTACCGCAATGTTAAGCAAATGTTAAGCTTTCAGTGGGTTCGCCTTTTTCAGGAATTTGGTGGAAGCCCTGTAAATGAAGGTGTAAAACCCCGTGGTTTGGGCAAAGGCCGTGAAAACACTGGAAATCAGCTATACTTAATATTGAGGTAATACTGTGGTAAAATATGCATAAAAGTGCAGTAACTGTTGCGTAACAAACCGCTGCGATACTTAACTGTAGCATAATCCCGCCTTAAACATCAGGTAAAGTAGCCGCTCTACTTTTGCAGCGAGACTAAACAACAGTATTTCCATGAAAGCTTTATTCACGTTTCTCACCATGCTGGCCGCCACCGTTTGCGGCTTTGCCCAGCAAGGCACCTTAAAAGGCAAGGTCACAGACAAGCTAACCGGCGAAGAGGTTATCGGGGCGGTCGTCTTTATCAAAGGCACCCCTAAAGGCACTACCACCGATTACGAGGGTAACTTCACGCTGCCCCTGGAGGCGGGCACCCACAACATTTCTGTTACTTTTCTCTCTTATAAGCCTTACGAGCAGGCCGTGCAGGTAACGGCGGGGCAGGTGAAGGAGCTGAACGTGCAGCTAGAGGAAAACACCACCCAGATACAGACAGTGGAGATAGTTGGTACCCGCCAGACCAATACCGAAATGGCTGTGCTGGAGAGCATACGCCAGAGCGAGGTAGTGGTGAGCGGTGTGGCCGGCGAGCAGATCGCCAAGTCGCTGGACCGTGACGCGGCGGCGGTAGTACGCCGCATACCAGGTGTAACCGTGATGAACGACCGCTACATCATGATTCGGGGCCTGAGCGAGCGTTATAATACCGTAATGCTGAATGACGCTTTGACGCCAAGCACCGAGCCGGACTCACGCGCCTTCTCCTTCGACATTCTTCCTACCAGCGTGCTGGACAGGATAATGGTATTCAAATCAGGTTCACCGGAGCTGCCCGGCGAGTTCGGGGGCGGGGTGATCAAAGTATACACGAAGAACTTCGCCAGCGAGAATACCACAAGCTTGGGTGTTTCAGGCGGCTACCGTGGCGGCACCACGTTCAACACGATCCGCACACAGCAAGGCAGCAGCACCGATTTCCTGGGCTTTGACAATGGAAAAAGGGCTTTACCCGGTTCCTTCCCGTCGCACTTGGACAATGTCAGTGGCGAGAGCCTGGTTAACGCAGCCAAGCAGCTCGACAGCGACTGGTCGATCAAGAGCAAACATGCCTTGCCGGACCTTCGCCTTTCCTTTGGTCTCACGCGCCGCTTCTTCCTCGGTAATACAGAGGCCAGCAACCTGACGGCGCTTTCTTACAGCAATACCAGCCAGCTAATTGAGGCGGAGCGGTACCGCTACACCGCCTTTGATGAGCAGCAGCAGCGCAGCCCGCTGGAGTACAGGTACTTCGATACCGAGTCGAGCCAGAACACCCGCCTGGGCGTGATCAGCAACTGGGCCTTCCGGCTAAATAATAACAACAAGATCGAGTTCCGGAACCTGTTCAACCAACTGGGCCAGTCGCAGGTGATTGAACGCGTAGGGCAGGAGCTGCAAGGCAAGGACGTAGACGTGCGAAACATCGCCCAACGCTACGAGAGCAGAACCATTTACTCCAGCCAGCTGCAGGGGACACATGATGCCGACAATGAGCGCACCACCTATACCTGGACGGCAGGCTATAACTACACCAATCGTAACGAGCCGAACTACAAGCGCGTCAGGTCGCAGCGTAACATTGGGAGCGAGGAGCCTTTCCGCTGGGTGATCCCTTATGCCGCCAACACCTTTGATGCAGGCCGCTTCTATTCTCAGATGCACGAGAACACGGTAATGGCAAGCGGGCAGGTAGAGCACAGCTTTGCAGGCAAGGACACACTTTCAGAAGCCAAGCCGAAGCTAAGAGCCGGTTTTTATGCCGAAAACAAAGCCAGGTCTTTTGATGCCCGCTGGATGTCTTACACGGCTTCTGACCCATCACAGCTCAATGAAAGGTTGTTGACGCTGCCACTGGCAGAGCTTTTCCGCCCGGAGAACATCAGCCAGTCTGGCTTCAGGCTACGGGAAGGCACGAACCCGACGGACAAGTATGATGCCTCTGGCCTGTTGGTAGCAGGTTATGTGGGCGGTAACCTGCCGGTAAACGATAAGTTGAATCTGTCAGGCGGTGTGCGGGTAGAGCATAACAAACAGCAACTCACCTCCTCGCAGTATGGTGGTGCCAAGCTGGAGGTGAACAACCCGATCACCAGCGTGCTGCCTTCCCTGAACGCCACCTACAACTTTAACGAGCGGTCGCTGGTGAGAGGCGGGTACAGCCTGAGCGTGAACCGCCCCGAGTTCAGAGAGCTGGCACCGTTTGCTTACTACGATTTCCAGCTGAACGCCGAGATACAGGGTAACAAGGACCTGACCACGGCCACCATTCACAACGCGGACCTGCGTTACGAATTCTACCCGAACCCGACCGAGATACTTTCTGTGGGTGTATTCTACAAGTACTTTAAGAACCCGATCGAGATCTACAGCCTGCCAACTTCTGGCAACCCGATCTACAGGCCAGGTAACGCCGCCAATGCGCAGAGTTACGGTATCGAGACAGAGATCCGGAAGTCGTTCCTGAACCTGTCCAACAGCAGCTTTATCCAGAACCTGAGCCTGGTGCTCAATGCTTCCCTTATTGAAAGCAAGGTAGACCTGGGCGAGCAGTCGGAAGGGCAGGAGCGAAACAGGGCCATGTACGGCCAGTCGCCTTTCATTGTGAACACCGGCCTTTACTATCAGGATGATGAGCGGAACCTGCAGGTGAACCTGCTCTACAACGTGATCGGCAAGCGCATCTTCACGGTAGGCGACGACCAGGCGCCAACGGTGTACGAGATGCCACGCAACGTGCTCGATCTGTCAGTGACCAAGGCCCTGGGCCAGCATTTTGAGCTGAAAGCCGGCGTGCAGGACATCCTGAACCAGCAGGAAAGGCTTATCCAGGACTCTAACCGCGACGCCAAGGTCGACGGCACAGACGAGGACTTTATCAAGTTCAGGCGCGGTAGCTACACCACGCTCGGTGTCAACTACAAATTCTAACAAAGTATAAAACGCAATCCATAACCTTTCAACCCAAACCTTTATTAACAATGAAAAAACTCAGCACATTCTTACTGCTCGCTTTACTTGGTGTTGCCAACGTATCCTGCGACGATGACAACGGTTCTACACCGGCTCCAATCGATCAGTCAACGGAAGTTGTGGAACTGAGCGGTGCTATCACTTCTGACATGACGCTTAAGGCTGATAAGAAATATTTGCTGAAAGGCTTTATTTATGTACAGGCCCCCGCAAAACTGACGATTGAGCCAGGTACCATCATAAAAGGTGATAAAACAACGAAAGGGTCTTTGATCATTGAGCGCGGTGCGCAGATCATCGCCCGCGGTACGGCGGATAAGCCGATCGTCTTTACATCTAACCAAGAAAAAGGCTCGCGCGCTGCCGGGGACTGGGGCGGGTTGATCATACTTGGTAAAGCTCCTGTAAACCTTGGCAGCAATGCAGCCATTGAAGGCGGCGTGGACAG
This sequence comes from Pontibacter litorisediminis, assembly GCF_029360645.1. Taxonomy (GTDB): domain Bacteria; phylum Bacteroidota; class Bacteroidia; order Cytophagales; family Hymenobacteraceae; genus Pontibacter; species Pontibacter litorisediminis. The sequence continues at coordinate 65,725 of NZ_JARDUA010000003.1, forward strand.
AATGTATGGCGGAGACCAGGCTGCCGATAACTCGGGCGTGCTGAAGTATGTGCGCGTTGAGTTTGCCGGGATCGCATATCAGCCAGACAACGAGATCAACGGGATCACGTTCGGGGGCGTAGGAAGCGGCACGGAGGTGGATTATGTGCAGGTGTCTTACAGCGGTGACGACTCTTTTGAGTGGTTCGGCGGTACAGTAAACGCAAAGCACCTGATCGCCTACAAAACGGTAGACGATATGTTTGATACCGACAACGGCTACGCAGGCACGATCCAATTCGCAGTAGGTATCAGCGATCCTAGCGTGGCTGACGTATCTAAGTCCAACGGTTTTGAGTCTGATAACAACAAGGCCGGCGATACAGCTACTCCTAACACCACTGCCAGATTTTCTAACGTGAGCCTGTTCGGGCCACTGGCTACAGCAAGCACAACTGCCAACTCTAACTACGGTAGCGGCATCCACTTCAAGAAGAACACCAAAATATCTGTTTACAACTCTGTGATAGCCGGTTGGCCAACAGGCATTTACCTGGACGGGTCTGCCGTGGAGGGTGGTGCTACAAACAACGAGCTGAACTTTAAGAACAACTATGTGGTAGCGTCGGCTACTCCTCTGAAAGTTGCCTCCGGAAGCAGCTTCAACATCCAAAACTGGTTTGACACAAACAGCAACATGCTGAGAGCAGCCAACACAGACGTGAAGGTGGAGAACTCCTACAAGCAGAACGGCGCTCCAACCCTGCTGCCAGGTTCTGGCTCAGAGCTGCTCTCCGGTGCCTCCTTCACGAACCTGAGCGGATTTGAGCAGGTGCAGTACGTAGGAGCCTTCGGCACGACCGACTGGACTGCAGGCTGGGCAAACTTCGACCCGCAGAACACCGATTACTAACAAGACTGAAGTTACTGGTTGTGCATGTGTTGGTGAGAAGCATCGTGGCAACCAGAAGCAGACGGCTTAGTCTCCCGCTCTGCGAAAACCCGCCGAAAGGCGGGTTTTTTGTTTTGCCCTAAAAGGTAGAGGTAGGCGCATCGCCGCCGCAGGAGCGCAGCAGCAGAAAGGCTACCACCACAATGGTTATTAGTGCTACCACGCCCAGGCAGCCGCAGCCGCCCTTGCCGCCAGTTCTGCCCCCGCCGCCAGTTCTGCCCCCGCCGCCCAGCAGTTTCCGCAGGAAGTATAGTTTCAGTAGTCCTCTCCACATGTTCTTACAAAAGTATAAATGTTAAAAACCTCCCGCTGCAGCAGGGTGCAACGGGAGGTTTTGGTACGGGAGAGGCCTAGCCAGTGTTATGGATGCTCCTCTAGCTGATCGGCACCTTCCGAAGTATAGACTCAATAAAGTCCTTGGTGCGGATGCCGTCGGCCTCAGCCTCGTAGTTTAGGATGATACGGTGGTTCATCACATCGTAAGCCACCTCCTTTATGTCCTCGGGCAGCACGTAATCGCGGTTATCGAAGTAAGCAACGGCCTTGGCGGCACGGTTCAGGGCAATGCTTGCCCTTGGCGAAACCCCAAACTGAATGTAGGGCGCAAACTCCAGCAGGTCGTAGTCGGCGGGGCGGCGGGAGGCAAACACCAGCTCTATGATGTACCGCTCCAGCGTCTCGGAGATCTGCACCTGGTTTATCTCGTTGCGGATGGCGAAAATGTCTTCCTTGGAGAGCACCTTGGCTACCGTGTCGGTAAAGCTCATGTTGGCCATGCGGCGCATGATTTCCAGCTCGTCTTCCTTTTTAGGGTAATCGATGTATACCTTCATCATGAAGCGGTCTACCTGCGCCTCAGGCAGCGGGTAAGTACCCTCGTGCTCCACGGGGTTCTGGGTGGCCAGCACCAGGAAGGGCAGGTCCAGCCTGTAAGTCGTCTCGCCAATGGTTACCTGTTTCTCCTGCATGGCCTCCAGCAGCGCCGACTGTACCTTGGCAGGGGAGCGGTTCACCTCGTCGGCAAGTATAAGGTTGGCAAAGATCGGCCCCTTCTTCACCTCGAAAACAGAGGCGTTCTGGTTGTAGATCATGGTGCCGATAAGGTCCGAGGGAAGCAGGTCGGGGGTAAATTGGATGCGCTGGAAGTCGAGGTGCAGCGCCTTGGACAGGGAGTTGATGGTAAGTGTTTTAGCCAGCCCGGGCACGCCCTCCAGCAGAATATGGCCGCCGGTGAAAAGGCCGATCAGCAGGCGGTTCACCATATAGGATTGGCCCACCACCACCTTGCTTACCTCGCTTAAGACCTGTTTTATTTTTAGTTGATATGCGTTCACGTCTTCAAAATAAGTAGAAACGCCTCACTTTCTGCAGTTGCGGCAGTGTTTAGGCGCCTAAATATAGCGATAATACGTTTGTGGTGCCAGTATATTGCCCGCCGGAGCACAAAACAAAAGGCACCCGTGCGGGCGTGGTCAGAAGGTAGGGGCGTGCCTGTCAGGCAGGTTCGCTGCTGTGAGAGGCAGGCATAAAAAAGCCTGGGCTGCCAAAAGAGCAGCCCAGGCTTTGCAGTTAAATTTTACCAACGGGCTAGGCCGTCAGGTATAACTCGCCCTCGTAACCATGCGCGCGCTGGTTTTTAAAGCGGGCAATATCGGTTTGCATATTGTCATAGATCTCCTGAATCTCCTCCGAGTCCTGCGCCAGGGGCTTGATGTGCTCGCTCAGGAGCTTGGCCGCCAGCGGGTAGAATTTAGAGTCATCCGTGTTTTTGGCGTTCACCTTAAACGAGCTAACGGCGCTTTCCAGCTTTTTCAGGGCAGGGTACTGGCTTTTGTACTCCTGAATGGTGTCGCGGAGCTTCTCCCGTATCATCAGGTATAAATCCTCCTCAAACGTCATTCCGAAGTCATCATCCTCATCCTCATCGTCGAAATCGTTATAGGCGAAGTCGTCATCGTAGTCAAAATCGTCTCTCATGGCTGATAATCAGGTTGCTTTTTAGTTGTTACGGGTTAAAACTCTGTTTGTGTCAGGCCGCTGCTACTTTTTGCCCGCCTTTTTAGGAGTGGGGACGGGGCGGTTTGCTAAGGCAGCACACAAAGCAAAGTGCATAATTAGTACTTCGTGCCTTTATTTGCAATGCCTACGGATGCACTTTTAGCCGTGTTGCCAAACTTTTACTTATACTTTGCCAGCCTTGCAGCAGGCGGCGGCGGTTGCGCAGCGGGAAACTGCCTGAAAGCAGCAGGAGCCGCTGTTTTGGCAGCGGCTCCCGTTATACTTTGTGCTTTAGCAGCTTAGGAAAACTTGCGCTCTATCAGGCGCAGCAGCTTGTGTACGTGGTCCTGCTTTTTGCTCCAGTCGTACTTGCTGGCCAGGGTGCCGGTCACGTATTGCATCGCCGATTCCGCATCGTTAAAATTATCCAGCGTCTGGATGGTCTGGTAGTAGCTCAGGTTATCGCCGTCGAACAGCTCGTTGATAAAGCTGAAGCGCTGGTTGATTGAGATCGAGTTTTTCAGTGAGTCGATCTTGCGGTTGCTGTGCGCATCGGCCAGCGACGACGGTGCCGCCTTGCGGAAGTTGTCGTTCAGGGTTGGGCGCACGTTGGCTGCCGCCTCCTCCAGCTCGTCGTCCTCGTCTTTGTACATAGCCGGGCGCGCCACAGGGGCGGCGGCAGCCTCTCGCTGGGCTGTGTGTATGGGGGCCACCACGTCCTTCTCCTGCACAGGGGCGGCGGGAGCTGGTTTGGCCGCCGGGCGATCCGGCTTGTCCAGGAATGATGGCGCCTTGGCCTGCTCCGTGATTTCGGCCTCGGTGATTGGCAGCAGCGCGTTAAACTGCTCCACCAGTTGGTGCAGCGGCATGCGCATCTCCTGGTTAGCGTTCACATAGAGCTTAAAGCGGCTCAGGATATACTCGCGGTCCCGGCTGCTTGGCGAGAGCGTATCTACGAAACCTGCAAAAAGGCGTTTGTCAATGTCAATGTACTTCAGGTTTTCCTGCAGCTTGGGCAGCGTGATCTCTTCCTGTATGCGCAGGAACTTCTCCTCGAAAGTGGGAACCGGGGCCAGCACCACCAAAAACGTGTCGTAGATGGCCTTCTGCAGCAGGGGCTCAAAGGCGTTGCGCTTCATCAGGATCTTGCGCGAGAGCACGTTCATAAAGTTCACCAGGGCTTCTTTTACCTCCTCGTGCTCATAATCAAAGTAGGGGCTGCGCAGGTTGGCCATCTCGTGGTGCCACTTCAGCAGCAGCTCTTTAATCACGAACAGGTTAACTTGCTTGATGGGCGTGAAACTGATCAGCTGCGGGCCGTTCAGGGTGTCGTGAGAGGCAAAGTGACGGTCGCAAAGCAGATTTGCCAGCTCTTTGCTGTACCGTTCCAGGCGTAATTGATTATATTTGTCTTCCATTGCTGTCGCTTTCTCCTGTAAAGTTATAAAATTATGCCGAAGTTAAAGGTGCAAAACCTTGCGAACCTTGAGGTAACGGTGGCCGAGGGGCAAACGCTGCTGAAGGCGCTGCAGGCTGTAGGCACCGACTGGATGCACGCCTGCGGGGGGAAAGGCCGCTGCACCACCTGCCGCATTATTGTGTTGCAGGGGATGGAGCACACCGGGCCGCTTACGGCTGCCGAAATCCGCTACCGCGACAGGGGCCGCCTAAAGGATAACGAACGGCTGACCTGCCAATGTACATTGCCCGGCGGCGAAATTATCGGGAAAGTGCCCGAGCAAACCAAGCTGCCGCACATGAGCTATAGTAGTTAGAGAGTTAGAAGATTAAAAAGCTGCAGAGGCGCAATCCGTTGCGTCTTTTATATTGTAAATCCTGATTTACAATTATCCGCAGCAGCACATTAGCCTATTATCACATTAGCACATCAAGTATAAATGTTTATTGAACCACGCGTAGGCAACAAAAGCCACGTTCATAGAAAGGGTTGGATTGAGGTGATCTGCGGGTCTATGTTTTCGGGCAAGACCGAGGAGCTGATCAGGAGGTTGAACCGTGCCAAGATCGCCAGGCAGAAGATCGAGATTTTTAAGCCTACCGTAGACAAGCGCTATCATGAGGAGGATGTGGTGTCGCACAACGCCAACGCCATACGCTCCACGCCGATAGACTTTGCCCAGGACATGCTGCTTTTGGGCGGCAGCTGCGATGTGGTAGGCATAGACGAGGCCCAGTTTTTCGACGAGGGTCTGGCCGAAGTATGCGTGAAGCTGGCCAACAGCGGCGTGCGCGTCATTGCCGCCGGCCTGGATATGGATTACCTCGGCAAGCCCTTCGGCCCGATGCCGGCGCTGATGGCCGTGGCCGAGTACGTGACCAAAGTGCACGCCGTGTGCGTGCAGTGCGGCGACATTGCCAACTACTCCTTCCGAAACGCCGCCGACGAGAAGCAGGTGCTGCTGGGCGAGACAGACTCTTACGAGGCCCGCTGCCGCCACTGCTTTTTGGAGGGCATGAAGCAGAAGAAAAGCTGATTTTATAGTTGCGGAAGTATAGAGAAATGTAAATACCTGTGGCCGAAGTACAGGGGCAGCTCACGTAGCTGCCTCAAATTGAAAACAGGTATACCTTGGCGGATAGAAACACGCGTAGCTCAGGTTAACATAGTCATTTGTCCTTTGTCAAGATGTCCTTTGTCCGAAAAATAGTACTTGCCCATCGCACTAAATGCTTGCCCTGCCTGCTGCTGGTGTGGCTGTGCTGGAGCAGTGTGGCGCAGAGCCAGGTGCCGATAGGCGGCTGGCAGGTGCACGTGCCTTACCACCAGGGCAGGGCCGTGGCCGTGGCCGGCGACAAAGTATACCTGGCCGCCGAGCGGGGGCTTTTCTTCTATGATGCCGAGTTCAACACCACCGAAACCATCACCAAGGTTGACGGGCTGAGTGAGCAGCAGATCAGCGACATTGCCTTTAACGAAGGCGCCAGCACACTTATCATTGCCTACCACAACACCAAAGTAGACCTGCTGCAGGGCAACCGCATCCACGCCATCAACGACATTTTCCGGAAGAGCATCCCCGGAGAGAAGAAGATCAACCGCATTTATACCCATAATAAGCTAGCCTACCTGGCCTCCAGTTTTGGTGTGGTGGTGCTGGACCTGCAGAAGCGCGAGGTAAAAGACACTTACAGCAGCCTCGGCCCCAACGGCGAAAGTATAAATGCCACCGATGTAGCCATACTTGGAGATAAGATCTACCTGGCCACCAGCCTCGGTATACTTTCTGCGCCACTGTCCGGGGCAAACCTACAGGATTTCCGAAGCTGGAGAAACGAGAGCAGTGGCTTGCCAGATGGCACAGTGGTTACAAGTCTGGCGGCTTTCGGGGGGCAGCTGTATGCGGGCACCGGCACCGGTGTTTATACCTTGCGCAGCGGTAGCTGGAGCGAAACGGCTTTGTCGGCCGGGGCGGCGGTGCAAAGCATGAATGCCACGGATGCCTACCTAAGTATCACCTCCGCCGAGGGGGTGCAGGTGCTGGATAAAGGCGGCCAGGTATATACCTTAAGTCATGCCTTGCTTGTGCAGCCCCACGAGGCCATCACCACAGCCACTGGCCAGGTATGGCTGGCCGACCAGGCAAAGGGTTTGGTAAAGATGAGCCTGAGTAGCACCGATGCCGCTGCCTTTGCGCCGGGCGGCCCCTACGCCAGCGACGGTTTCCGGATTTATACTTATGGCGGCAAAGTGTACGTGCTGAGTGGCGGCTACACAGAGAACTATGAGCCTCTCAACAGCTGGAACGGCTTCTATACTTACAGCGACGGCCAGTGGCAGAGTTTTAACCGTGCGCTGTATCCTCAGCCTTCCTTTGTAGCGGGGCAGGACCTGGTAAGCGGCATGCTCAACCTCACCACCAATAAGTTATACCTGGCCAGCTACGGCAGTGGGCTGGTGGAGTGGGAGGGGCCGGAGAAAGGCACTCTTTACAACGCACAGAATAGTCCGTTGCTGCCAACCGTCGCTACCGGGCAAGTAAGGGTTACGGATGTGGCCGTAGATTTCCAGGGCAATGTATGGGCAGTGAATCCTAACCAGCAACCCGGCGCACCCGGACTGCACCGGCTAGGCCCCGACGGCAGCTGGCAGTCTTATACTTTAGCAGGCACTCCGGATGCCAGTAACTTCAACCTGCTGGTGCTGGATGACTATGGGCAGAAATGGCTGTCCATCTCCAGAAGCGGGAACACGCGCAGCGGCCTGGTGGTGTACGACGAGCAGCAGAACCGCACCAAAACACTGGGCATAGGCGAGGGGAACGGCGGCCTACCGAGCGGCGCTGTTTATAGTGTGGCCAAAGACTTTAACGGCGATATTTGGGTAGGCACGGCGAACGGTGTCGGTATCTTTTACAACACGGCACTGGTTTTTGAGCCGGGGCGCTACGATGCCCGCATTCCTATAATAGATGGGCGGCCGCTGCTGAACGGGCAGGTTGTCAGAAGCATAGCCGTGGACGGCGCGAACCGCAAGTGGGTTGGCACCGACAACGGCCTCTGGCTTTTCAGCGCGTACGGCGATGAGCAGATCCACCACTTCACTGCGCAAAACAGCCCGCTGCCATCAGATAAAGTTTATGCGGTAGGCGTGGAGCACCAGACCGGGGAGGTGTTTGTGGCCACCGATGCCGGTGTAGCCTCTTTCCGCTCCAACGCTACCATCACCGAGGGCAAGCCCGAATGCGCCATGGTGTTCCCGAACCCGGTGCGCCCGGATTTTACCGGAGAAGTGGGGGTTTCCGGTTTGCCAAACAATGCCGATGTGCGTATCACAGATGTGGCGGGCACGTTGGTGTACAAAGGGCAGGCCAATGGCGGCACTTTCGCCTGGAATGTGCGCGACTACAACGGCAACCGTGTGAAGGCCGGGGTGTACCTGGTCTTGAGCAGCAATGGCGAGCAAACCTGTATCAGTAAAATAGCCGTACTGGAGTAAATGTTAGTCAAGACAAGGGGGATCGTTCTCAACAACATCAAGTATAGGGAGACGTCCATCATCACCAAAATCTATACAGAGGCGCTGGGCGTGCAGTCGTATGTGGTTAACGGCGTGCGCAAGAAGGGCAATGGCTCGCGCGTGGCGCTGTTTCAGCCGTTCACGCTGCTGGAGATGGTGGTGTATTCCTCCCACCGTGGCGGCCTTTCGCGCATCTCAGAGTTCAAAACCGACTATTCCCTGGTTTCCATTCCCTTTGATATCCGCAAGAGCAGCATCGTGCTGTTCCTGTCGGAGGTGGTGTCGCGCACGGTAAAGGAGGAGGAGGAGAACCTGCCGCTGTTCCATTTCCTGTACAAGGCCATTACCACCTTTGATGAGATGGAGCGCGGTTTTGAGAACTTCCATCTGGTGTTCCTGCTGCAGCTGAGCTTCCATTTGGGCTTCGCGCCGAGCTCTGGGGCGGAGGTGGTGGAGCAGGTGGCTTTCTCGCCGAACGCGCAGGCGGCAAGCTCTGCGCCCACGGTACTGGCCATGCAGGTGCACGAGAAGTACTTCGATGAGCTGCTGCAGGAACCTGACTATGCCACCATCCCCAACGGCCGGGTGCGCCGCGAGCTGCTCGACATCCTCATCCGCTACTACCAGCTGCACGTAGACAGGCTGGGGGAGGTAAAATCTCTGGCTATTCTCTCGGAGGTGCTGGCCGAGTAACAGAAGTATAAAGTATACATCCTGAAGTATAAAAAAAGCCGCCGGGAAAGTATACCCTGGCGGCTTTTCTGTTGCTGTTGATCAAGTATACTTAGGGCAGAATCTCCAGTACCTCAATCTCAAAAATCAGAGGGGAGTTTGGTGGAACTGAGCCACCGCCCATGCGGCCATAACCTAAGTGGGATGGGATGAACAAACGGGCTTTCTCGCCTTCTCTCATGTAAGGCAAGCCTTCATCCCAGCCAGGGATAACGCCACCTACTCCAACTTTAAACTCAAAGGGTTTCCCCCTGTCAACGCTGGAGTCGAATTTGGTGCCGTTCAGGAAAGTGCCGGTATAATGTACAACAACGCTATCGCCCGGAAACACTTTGTCGCCGGTGCCTGCTTGCTGTTGTTGGTAGTATAAACCGCTGCTGGTCTTGGTTACAGTGGCAGGGTCTATGCCGTTGGCCTGGAAGTACTGCTGTATCTGCTTGTCGTCCTTCTCCCGCTGCGGTGTGTTATCTTTCTTGCAGGCAGCAAAACCAAGTGTTATGAAAAGCAGCAGAAGCGCCTGTCGCAGGCCGCCTCTGTTGCTCTTTAAAATAGAAATCATACTTGTCGCTTATTGTTTTGGCTGTTTCTCAATGTCAACCAGCTCCACGTCGAAGCGCAGGATGGTGTTGGCCGGGATGTCCGGGCTTGGCGCCTGCTCGCCATAAGCAAGCGGTGAAGGAATCAGCAGGATAGCCTTAGAGCCTTTGTTCAGTTCGGCAATGGCGTCGTCCCAGCCCTTGATAACGCGCTGCTGGCCTATCGGGAAACGGATCGGCTCGCCGCCGGCCATCGGGTTGTCATAAGAAGAGTCGAACTGTTTGCCATCCAGGCGGGTGCCTTTGTAGTGTACGGCCACCACGTCGCCAGCCTCCGGCTTCTCGCCCTTGCCCTGCTCTGTTACGATGTAGTACACACCGGATTCGGTTTTCTGCACGTTCTCCAGGTTCTGCTCCTTGATGTACTGCTGGATCTTCTCGTCGTCTGTTTTGATCTGCTTCTCAGCACGGGCCTTGGATTCCTCCTGGTAGCGCTGCATCAGTTCCTGCTGGAAGGTCTCGGCCTCAGCACGGTTCATGATGCGCTCGTTCTTGATACGGAAGGTGAGGTCGGAGCCGGGCTTCACGTGCTCAGGCAGCGGGCTTCTGAAGATGTTCGTAAACACCGTGTCGGCATTCATACGGAACACGCCGCTGTCGCCGGCTGATAGCATCATCACGGCATCCTCCAGGCCACCCTTCATCATAGGGGCCATCACCGGAATTACCATTGGCAGGTGCGGTGGGTTGTTGCGGGTGTCTACAAAAACAGAGTCATCCGCGTTCAGGATTTGCCAGTGGAAGGCAATGAACTGGCCCTCTTTGGCGCCGCTGGTGGTGTCGTCAGCAGCAACCTCGCCTTTGTACTTATACTCGCCTTTGCCGGTCTGCTCGTAGATTTTATACTCCAGGCCGTCGGCCGTTGTATGGAAATCGTCGTTGCCTTTGTTGCATCCCTGCAACGCTAATGCTCCGGCCAGAACCGGCAGCATGAATTTAGTTTTAGATAGCATCTAGTATGGTTTGATAGTAAGGTTTTATCTGTCTGTGGCGTGCTGCAGCTGGTCTTTGTACTGCGGCAGCAGGCGCTCGAACTTGGCTACGGTGCTCTCCAGGGAGTCCAGCGACATGCCGCCAGCTGCGTTCTTGTGGCCGCCCCCGTTAAAGTGCGCGCGGGCAAACTCGTTAACCGAGAAGTCGCCCACGGAGCGGAACGACATCTTCACGGCTTGCGAGCGGTCGATGATCAGGGCCGCAAAAACGATTCCCTCTATGGAAAGGGCATAATTTACAAGGCCTTCCGTATCGCCGGTCTTGGAATCGTAGGCCTTCAGCTCGTCTGCCGTAATGGCGATGTAGGCGGTATTGTACTCGCGCAGCACCACCAGCTTGTCCTTCAGGGCATAACCCAGAAAGCGCAGGCGCAGTTCCGAAGAGCTGTCGTAAATAAGGCGGTGGATGTTCGAAGTGTTCACACCGATGTGCAACAGGTCGGCAATGATCAGGTGCACGTTCTGGGAGGTGCTGGGGTGGCGGAACGAGCCGGTATCGGTCATGATGCCAGCATAGAGGCACTCGCCAATGCCCGTGTCGATCAGTTCGCCGTCGCCCATCGCCTTAATCAGGTCGTACACGATCTCGGCGGTAGCGGCAGCGTTGGTGTTGGCAAAGTCCAGGTCGGCGAAGTCCTCCGGCTGCAGGTGGTGGTCTACCAGCACCTTGGTGCCGTTGGCCTGGCGAATGTACTCGCCCATCTCGTTGATGCGCGATAGGTTGTTAAAGTCAAGGCAGAAGATCACCTGCGACTCCTGGATGATACGCTGTACCAGGGCATCGTTCTGCGCCGAATATACCATCACATCGTCGTTGCCCTGCATCCAGTTCAGGAAGCTGGGGTAATCCGACGGCGTGATGACCGTTACGCGGTGCCCCTTCTTTTTCAGGTAGCCGGCCAAGCCAAGTGAAGAGCCCAGCGCATCAGCGTCAGGTTTGTGATGTGTGGTGATCATCACCTCTTTAGGCTCTTTCAAAAGCTCTTTCAGAGCGTTGATATCATGCATAGGGTACGTATAAATCCTCTGATTTTTAAGGATATAAGGCGCGAATTTCTGAATAAAATACGTCTAAAGCAACAGTAGGCGTGTTTACCGAGGCAGTGGCCCCGCTGCGCATCGCGGGCAGTTTGCTAAAGTTAGCGGAAAAGTGTACCAATATTGGCTGAAATGCGCTACTTTTGCAGGCTAAAGTAGACATTATAAACGATAAAGTAAAAAGAGAACATGGCCGGAAACAAGACATTCACCATGATTAAGCCTGATGCGGTGGCAGAAAACCATATTGGCGGCATTACCCAAATGATCGAGGCAGGCGGCTTCCGTATTGTGGCGATGAAGAAGACAAAGCTGACTGAGGAGCGCGCAGGCAAGTTTTACGAGGTGCACAAAGAGCGTCCGTTCTACGGCGACCTGGTAAAGTACATGTCCTCTGGCCCTATCGTGGCGATGATCCTGGAGAAAGACAATGCGGTAGAGGATTTCCGCAAGCTGATTGGCGCCACTAACCCGGCTCAGGCGGAGGAAGGCACTATCCGTAAGAAATATGCCAAGTCTATCGAGGCAAACGCTGTGCACGGCTCCGACTCAGACGAGAACGCACAGATCGAAGGCGACTTCTTCTTCGCCGCCGACGAGCGTTTCTAAGCTTAAAAGGATACTTATTGATCGGAAGCCCGCCAGGTGTCATGCCTGGTGGGCTTTTTTGTTTATCTTCATACTTCCATAATAACCTTTACATGAAAACAACTTTACTCCTGGCAGCTGCCTCTATACTGCTTTGCCTCGGCGGTTGCCAGCCCGAAGCAGCAGATCCGAATTACGCCGGCCTGCCGAATGTTACCTACAGTGTGCAGCAGGGTACGGGCAGTGCGGCCGCTGCTGACCCGCAGGTGACGGTAAGCCCTAATCCTTTTTTCGATGATTTTACCGTGAACCTGCATGCTCCTGCCCCAGCGCAGGCCACAATTTACGTTACCGATGAGAAGGGCAAGTACCGCAAAGAAATCGAGACAAGTGTGACGGGTTACGCCACAGTTAAGGTGAATTTCGGTGCCATGCCCAAAGGCGTTTACCTCTGCGAGGTGCATCTGGCGGGGCAGGTAAACCGTTTTCGTATGATTAAAGCCTGGTAAGTATGAGAAAGTGGATTTTTATACTTGCGCTGCTCTTTTCGGTTAGCGCCCACGCGCAAGACCTGACTTATGGCTTTACCGGCCGATTTGGGATATACGAGACACTGGTTAGCAGCAGTGAGCCGGTGGGGCAGGATGATATGCTCTACAAAACCGGGCTTCAGCTGGAAGTGGGGGCTTGGGTGCGCAAGCCTGTTACGGATGCAGGGTACTTGCAGTTTACGCTGCTACAAGTGCTTGAGCGGCAGGGCGGCGGTAGCGTCAGGCTGATGGACGCCCAGCAGAACCCCGTAGCGGACGCAAAGACCAGGTACGGCAGTTTGGGCACAGCGGCATCGCTGCAGTACTTCTTTACGCTCCGCGAGAAGCTGGCCTTGGGAGGTGGTGTGGGGGCGAAGTATAAGTATGCCGCCATCATGGCCATTCAGCAGCCAGCACACGCGGGCAGCAGCACAGGTGTGGATGACTATTACCAGAACCGCTATCACCGCAGACTGCAGGTGTATGTGCCGCTGGAGGCGCAGATGGCCTTGCTGCCCAGGCTGGAGGTGGTAGGCCAGGTACAGGTGCCCCTTACGAGTAAAGTTGCCGACTCATCAGTCTTTAAGGAGCTTGATCTTGGCGTTAGCGTAGGCGTTAACTACCTGCTCTTGTAACCTGCAAAAACAAACAGCCAACCCCAGAAAGGGGGCTGGCTGCTCTACCTTAACACAAACAGGTATCTTTAGTCTCTTGGAATCACAAAGCGCTGGCCCGGGCGGATCAGGTCTGGGTTGTCGCCGATCTTATCTTTGTTCGCATTGTAGATCTTCTTCCAGTCGTTGGCGTTGCCGTAGTGCTTTTGGGCAATCTTCGAGAGCGAATCGCCGCTCTGCACAGTATACACATCCTGGTTCGGCCCCGGGTCAGTGACCTTGTTCATGTCGTTTTGGTTGTAGAAGCCCTGCTCCGGATGGCCCGGTGCACGCGAGGTGCTGCCCTGGCTTACAGGCTGTGTGCCCGAAGGCGTCTGCACGTTCTTGGACGATGTGATATTGCTGGATGGCTTAGCGGGTTCTTTCTTTCCCTTCTTAAAAAAATCTGACAGTCCCATATTTAAATACTTTTGAAATCTAACTTGTTTTCATAGCAGCGACGGCACTTATAAGTGAGCCGCATACAAGTAAGATACGCCGGAAGAGGCACTTAGTTGTGCCAGGCCATGCAACGACAAAGGCGGGCAGGCCGTAAATCCTCCATCAGAACAACACTAAGATAAAACTATGGAAACACTGAAGAAGAGTTGGCACGGCCTGTTGGCCCTGCTGCTGGCCATAACCATAACAAGCTGCGGCGGAAACAAAGAAGAAGTAGGGTCCGAGAGCATGATATCCGGCTCGAGCAGCAAAACCTGGGTAGCCGATAAAGAAATGAACGCCACGGGTGATAAGGATAAGCTGACAGATGCAGAGAAGCAGCAAACGATGCAGTTTTATGCCGATGGCCGCTTTGCGCTAGGCGCAGGCTCTTCCCTGCAGACAGGCACCTGGTCTTTCGATCAGGCGGCCAAGCGCCTTTCGTTGCAGTTCGAGGGGGCAGAGATGACCGAGAACTTCGAGGTGCTGAAGCTGGACGATGATGAGATGGACCTTCGTGCCTCCGACGGAACCGTCATGGAGATGGAGCTGAGGGACTAACTATTTTCCCCGAACTACAGTATAGAGAATGGTTTCGATTTTAGCGGCAGCCTGCTTTGTGTGGGCTGCCGTTTTTACTTGCGCAGCAGCGGACGCATGGCACGCAAACCTACCGCGGGGCCAATAGCCAAAAGTATAAATACCGCTTGCGCCGGCAGCACCGTGAGCAGGTAGCCTGTTAGCTGTATGCTGAAGATGGTGATGGCAAATCCGATGGAGGTAACCACCGTAAGCGCCGTGCCCACCAGCTGCGGTGGCGCTGTACGAGCCGTTAGCGCGGAAAACTGCGGTGAGTCGCCGGCTACCACCACCCCCCAGAACACCAGGAAAGGCAGGAGCAAGGCAGGAGCCTGCAGCACCCACACACTGGCCACGCAGCAAAGCCCCGACAGCAAGAGCTGCACAAAGGCCACGCGCTCGCTGCCCCAGCGCTGCGACAGGTAACCCCCCACAACACAGCCCACGGCCCCGGCGGCAATCACCACAAAGCTAGCTACCGACAGCTGCCCCGGCAGCCACTCTGGAAAGGCCATGGCAAGTATAAAGGGCACAAAAGCCCACAGCGTGTACAGCTCCCACATATGGCCAAAGTAGCCGAATGCCGCCGCCCGCAGCTCTTTCACCCGGAAAACCCGCAGCAAGTTGCTGGCCTCGAACCTGGCGCCTTTGGCTAGATAGGGCCCGTCGGGCACGAGCAGGTACATCAGCAGGCCACCGCCAGCCGCCAATACGCTTATGGCCAGCAGCATCGTTTGCCAGGGCAGGTCGGCGCCCAGCCCACGCAGCAGGTGCGGAAAAGCCGTGCCCAGCACCAGCGCCCCCACCAGGTAGCCAATGGCCTTGCCCAGTTTGCCGCTGTACCAGCTGGCGGCTATCTTCATGCCCACTGGGTAAATGCCAGCCAGCAGGAAACCCGTGATGCCGCGCAGTAACAGGACGCCTGTTATACTTGTGGCCGTAAAGAGCACCAGCGCGTTGGCCACCGCCCCCAGCAGCGCGCACAGCAGGAACAGCAGCCGCGGCGACACCCTGTCGGCCAGCGAAAAGAAGGCGAAGCAGAGCGTGCCCAGTATAAAGCCCAATTGTACCGAGGAGGTCAGCAAACCCAGCGCCTCCTGCTGCAGCCCCAGCGAGGCCTGCAGCTCGGGCAGCACCGCATTACCGGCAAACCACAGCGAGGTGCCCGCAAACTGCGAGAACACTATGGTCGGTAGGATACGGGCAGGCGCCGGCGCAAGGGTGGCAGAGTGTGTCATGAGGCATCGCTAGTGAAGTATAAAGATACACTTGGTTTTGATTCTGCAAAAAGCGCAGCGGGCGGTGCTCCTGGCAACTTACAGCTATGCTTTCGGAGTGACTATATCTTCGGGTAGGCAATCGTACGGGGTTTGCCCTATTACGTCTGTTTTACAACCAGCAGGTAGAGTCGCAGCAGCAGCAGCAGCAGCAGTACGAACTACCCGAAGATCGTCTCAGCAAATTTCTCTATAGCCTTGCGTGTCTCATAAGGGCGCTCGAACATGCCCATGTGGCCGGTCTTCTCCAGGAAATATACCATGCTGTTGCCGGGCAGGTGGCACTGCTCCAGCGCCTTCTCCAAGGGCACGGCCCCATCCTCTTTGCCAAAGATAAATAGCACCGGGAATTTTGCCCCGCGCAGCACGCCGGTGCGGTCAGGGCGGTCGCGCATGGCGGCGAGGGCACCTTTTATACTTTCTTTCGGGGTGGCCTTGCCGATGTTCTTCATCAGCTCAATTTCCTGCTGCAGCCGTTCGCGGTTGCCCTGGTAGAAGAGTGGTTCCGTAAACGGGTTGATAAAGTTATCCACCCCGTGGCGCTCCACGAAGTCAATACTCTTGCTGCGCTGCTCCTTCTTCTCGTCCGTGTCGGGCAGGGCAGAGGAGTGGAAAAGGCAGAGACCGCTGAGCATGTGGCCATACTTTTCGGCAAAGGCCATGCTAACATAGCCGCCCATGGAGTGGCCAATCAGAATGCACTTCCTTACACCCAACTTCTCCAGCTCTTGCTTCACATCATCGGCCATACTTTCCATGCTGTAGCGCTGGGCGCCTTGCGTATTGTCGCCAAAGCCCGGCAGGTCCAGGGCGATGATGCGGAACTTCTGCTGCAGTGGCTGCGTGAACTCCGCCCATACTTGCTTGCTCTCGCAGAAGCCGTGCAGGAAAACCAGCGTGTCGCCGGAGCCGTGGTCGGTGTAGGTGTTTGCCATTTGTCTGAATCAGGATTTTCAGGATTAGTGGATTGACAGGATTCCCTTCAAAAGTATAAAATTGGGAATTACCCCTTATACCTGCTGTTGGATATCTTTTTATACTGGAGGCTACTTGCTCCAAAATTAATAAGAAGGCCTATGGGCATGTTATAAGCAACAGCATCGTTCTTCGCCTGTGCCCAATGAACATCTTCTAAGTTGACCAATGCTTTAAGTTCAACCACAATGTTATTCTCAACTACAAAGTCAGCTCCGCGATGACCTACTTCAGTGTTGTTGTAAAACATTGTCTGGTCTTTCTCCCGCTCAAAACCTAATCCAGCAAGCTCTAGCTTTATCGCTAAGCAACGCTGATAAGTTACCTCCTGAAAGCCATTGCCCATAGTAGTATGTACCTTCATGGCACAGCCAATTACTTTATAGGTGATGTCATCCAATTGCATGAAGTACTATACGACATCAACTATAAGTATGTGAATTTAGTAATAGAAATCCTGTCAATCCACTGATCCTGAAAATCCTGATTCAGACAAAAAAAGCCCCGCAGCTTTTACACTGCAGGGCTCTGCTCTGGAATAGTCTTTATCAGAATTTTATTTCATCCTGTTCATTCGCTAATCCTGTAAATCCCGATCATACTTTCACCGGCACACCCACCAACTCCCGTACGGCATTTTCGATGTCGATCGGGGCAAAGCCAGCCTCGTGCTGCAGCTCCAGCTGGGAGCCGTGCTCAAAAATAGCATCCGGAATACCGAGGCGCTTCACCTGGCAGGTATAGCCGTTGTCTACCATGAACTCCAGCACCGCGCTTCCGAAGCCGCCCTGCAGGCAGCCATCTTCCACGGTCACCACCTTCTCATACTTGCTGAAGATGTGGTGCAGCAGCTCTTCGTCCAGTGGCTTGGCGTAGCGCATGTCATAGTGGCCCGGCATGATGCCGTCGTGCGCCAGTTTCTGGCAGACGTCCACGGCATAGTTGCCCACATGGCCGAAGGTAAGGATAGCGACCTCTTCGCCTTCCTGAATGGTGCTGCCTTTGCCCACCTGCTGCAGCTCCAGCGGCGTGCGCCACTGTGGCATCACACCCTCGCCGCGCGGGTAACGAATCGTGAACGGGCCCATGTCCTCCTGCGAGGCAGTGTACATCATGTTGCGTAGCTCCTGCTCGTTCATCGGGGCGGCCACCACCATGTTCGGGATGCAGCGCATGTAGGCGATGTCGTAAGCGCCGTGGTGTGTGGGGCCGTCGGCACCGGCAAAACCGGCCCTGTCGAGGCAGAAGACCACGTTCAGGTTCTGCAGGCACACATCGTGCACCACCTGGTCGTAGCCGCGCTGCATAAAGGTGCTGTAGATATTGCAGAACGGCACCAGCCCCTGCGTGGCCAGGCCAGCGGAGAAGGTAACCGCATGCTGCTCGGCAATGCCCACGTCAAACGCACGGTCGGGCATGGCCTTCATCATGATGTTGAGCGAGCAACCGGATGGCATGGCAGGCGTCACACCCATGATCTTCGGGTTCTGCTCGGCCAGCTCCACCATCGTATGGCCGAACACATCCTGGTACTTTGGCGGCTGCGGCTGGTCGTACTGCTTTTTATAGATCTCGCCGGTAATCTTGTCGAAGGTGCCAGGGGCGTGCCATTTGGTCTGCTCTTTCTCGGCCAGGGCAAAGCCTTTGCCTTTAGTAGTAAGCACGTGCAGGATCTTTGGGCCTGGGATGTGCTTCAGGTCTTCCATCACCGATACTAGGTGGTTGATGTCGTGACCGTCTATCGGGCCAAAGTAGCGGAAGTTCAGTCCCTCAAACAGGTTGCTCTGCTTCAGGATGGCTGCCTTTACGCCGCTCTCAATCTTAGAGACAATGGTGCGGGCATCCGGACCAAATTTGCTGATCTTGCCCAATATCTTCCACACCTCGTCGCGCATCTTGTTATAAGTGCGGGAGGTGGTGATGTCTGTTAAATATTCTTTGAGCGCGCCCACGTTCGGGTCGATGCTCATGCAGTTGTCGTTGAGCACCACCAGCAGGTTCGCGTTGGCCACGCCGCCGTGGTTCAGGGCCTCGAATGCCATACCGCCCGTCATGGCGCCATCGCCGATCACGGCAATGTGCTGGCGTTTTTCCTCGCCCTTATACTTAGAGGCCACGGCCATGCCCAGTGCCGCCGAAATAGAGGTGCTGGAGTGGCCCACGCCAAAGGTATCGTACTCGCTTTCTTTGCGCTTCGGAAAACCGGAGATGCCGCCATGCTTGCGGTTGGTATGGAACACGTCGCGGCGGCCCGTCAGGATCTTGTGCCCGTACGCCTGGTGCCCCACATCCCACACCAACTGGTCGTAAGGCGTGTTAAACACGTAGTGTAACGCTGTGGTAAGCTCCACCACGCCCAGGCTGGCCCCAAAATGGCCGCCATGGATCGATACAACGTCGATGATATACTGCCTTAGCTCCTGTGTTACCTGCAGTAGTTGCTCCGGCTTCAGGTTCCGCAGGTCGGCAGGCGAGTTGATGGAGGCAAGCAGCTCTCCGGGTTTGATTATCATAGTGTTATCCTTATAGACCCCTAACAAAAAATATGGGCTAAAGTTTAAAAAGCACAAACTGTACCCTTTCTTCCAAAAGGTAAAGTTAGTAAATAAAAAAACACAAGCCGCCACCTAATGTGGCAGAACACTTGTACGAATTATATAGGTAAAAGTATATGTATGCCGGAAAAAGGCTGCAAGGGCAAAAAAGCAGACCTCTGCTGCTGTGCCCGCCGCCCTATGTTTTGCTGTATACCCTGCCGCTGCCAAATAGTTGTGAACCATGGCCCGCCTGTTTAGGTTGAAGCAGGGAAGCCGGAAGTATGCAATCCGCTGAAAATGTTTATTTTTGCCACCTGCGCAGCCACACGCGCCCATAATGAGTTGATAAGGTGAGTTTCGAGATTAGATTACCGCTGTTTGAGGGTCCGTTCGACCTGCTGCTGTTCTTTATTGAGCGCGATGAGCTTGACATACACGACATTCCGATCTTCCGGATCACGACGGAGTTTGTGGGCTACCTGCAGCAGCTGGAGCAGCTGAACATAGAGGTAGCCAGCGACTTTATACTTACCGCCGCCACCCTGATGCGCATCAAGGCCAAAATGCTGCTGCCGCGCGTGGAGAAGGACGAGGAAGGCAATGAGATTGACCCGCGTGAGGAGCTGGTGCAGCACCTGCTGGAGTACAAGAAGTATAAAAGCGCCGTGCCGGACCTCTCTTTAATGGAGGACCAGCGCATGGCACAGGAAAGCCGTGGCAACATACACCAGGAGCTGCAGCAGATCGCCAACGCCAACCATTTTGAATACGAGCTGCAGGACCTGAGCCTGTACAAGATCATGCGCGTGTTCGAGAAGGTGATGGTACGCTTTGAGGAGGAGCAGAACAGGCCGAAGCATACCGTTATCCAGTACCCGTACACCATCGAGGGGCAGCGCGATGTGATCCTGAGCATGGTGCATGCGCGCAACCGGCTGGCTTTCTCCAAACTGATAGAGGAGTTCCCGGACAAGATCGGCATGATCTTCAATTTCCTGGCCATCCTGGACATGCTGCAGCTTAACCTGATCGGCATAGAGGTAGGCGAGGGGTTCAACGATTTCATCATTACCGAGGCCGAGGGGCAGGCTGCCCAGGTAACGCAGCTGTTGGTAGAGTAACCGCCAACTTAGCCGCACTTTGGGCGTAGTCTTACAATTGTTCATAGCTTTACGTGTGCCTTGGCCCGGAGCCGCTTCAAGAGGCAGATCACCACTTTAGATGGATCAGAACAAGAAAACGATACTCAAGAGCTTTAGCCCGGTAAAGGTGCTGATCCCGGTTTTGCTGGGCTTGGCCGCCACGGCCTGGTTGTTCATAAAAGACGATAAGGTAAGCGAGCTGAAAGGCATTGCCCAAGCCAACATTTGGTGGCTGGCGGCGGCGCTGGTGGTGCTGGTGATCCGCGATGCCGGCTACATGTACCGCATCCGCTCGCTGACGGACAAGTTCCTGACCTGGCGCAACAGCCTAGATGTGATCATGCTCTGGGAGTTTGCCTCGGCCGTAACGCCTTCTGTGGTGGGCGGTACCACGGTGGCCACCATCATTCTCAACAAGGAGGGCATCCCGCTGGACAAGTCGCTGGCGTACGTGATGCTGACGGCGGTGCTGGACAACATGTTCTTTATCGTGGCCGCGCCCATTGCCCTGCTGCTCACGCAGGGGCAGGTGTTCCCGACCTTCAACCTCGACCCAACGGACGTGGCCAAGCTGCAGTCGGCTTTTTACATCAGCTACGGTCTGATCGCCGTCTATACGTTCATCATGATCTATGCGCTATTCGTGCGCCCGCGGGCGTTCAAGTGGCTTTTGCTTAAGATCACCTCTATTGGTTTCCTGCGTAAGTGGCGCGTAAACGCGTTCCAGCACGGCAACGAGATTGTGTGGGCATCGGAGCAGCTAAGGGGCAAGGATTTTAACTACTGGGCCCGCGCCACGCTCTCCACAGTGTTTGTCTGGAGCGCCCGCTACTTCCTGCTCAACTGCCTCATCGCCGCCTTCGTGGACGTAACCTTCAGCGAGCACCTGCTCATCATCTCCCGCAACCTGATCTTCTGGATCGTGATGCTGATTGCCATCACCCCGGGCGGGGCAGGCATCGTGGAGATGGCTTTCCCGAGCTTCTTTGGCCTGTTTCTGGGGGGCTTTGCCAGTGTGGTGGTGGTGCTCTACCGCCTCATCACCTACTATCCATACCTGATCCTGGGTTCTTTCTTCCTGCCGAAGTGGGTGGCGAAAGTGTTTGGCCGGCAGTCGGAGGAGCAGGAGGCGCCGGCGCAGGAGGAGTACAAGCACTAGCCGCCAGCTATGGCCTGTTTGTAAGGTATACCCGAAAGCCGTACCTTCAGCTGCACAAAGTATAAAGTATAGATTGGTGATGAAACGATACATCTTGCCGCTGCTGGCACTGCTCTGGCTGGCCGGCTGCAACGGCAGCAATACCGCCCTGAACGAGAAACTGAAAGCCGCTGTAACAGAAGGCGAGGCCGGCCCGGAAGGCTACAAAACCATCAACATGGCCGAGCTGACAGATTTTGACTGGGACATGCTATACTTCTTTCAGCCAAACGAGGACGAGCAGGCCATCAGCGACGTGATCGGGTTTACTTGGGATGGTGCCGAGGTGCCGGAGAACCACCGCCGCCTGCTGTTCGTGAAAGGGGAGGAAGTAGTGTCGTATGTGGATTACTATTACAATGATTTCCCGCTGTTTGTGTATGGCTGTGGCGATGACAAGTGGGTGTACCCAAAGAGCCGCTCTGAGTTCGCCAGTTTCAAGTACTGCAGCGGAGAGCAGGAGATCTATACCTTTATACCGGTGCCCTGTGTGGATAACATCCGGCTGCTGATGGACAATAAGTGCCCGGAGAAAAATGGTGAGGCAGCTGCTGTAGCCGAATAGAATAAGCCGGTTTTATGCCGGCTTTTTTGTGCCCTATAAGTTAGCTTTGCCTACTGCCTTGTAAGTAAGTTACAAAGGCAGGCAAAATTCGTAGTTGATAATAAGGCGCATCTTAAGGGCAGTGCCTGCAGCTGGGGAGCCTTGGCAAAAGGTGCGACATAAAAAACAGCCATATGAAAGCGATTGTGATTGGCGGCGGAATCGGAGGGCTATGTACGGCCCTGGCCTTGCAAAACGCAGGCATAGCCACCACTGTGTACGAGGCGGCCCCTAAGTTCCGGGGCTTGGGGGCGGGTGTTGGCCTGGCCGCCAACGCCATGCAGGGGCTGGCGCGGCTAGGCGTGGCCGACGAGGTGGTGGCGCGCGGCAAGCAACTGGAGGCGCTGGTGATTTTTGATGAGCACGGGAAAGTGATCCATAACATGGACACCCGCCCGCTTAGCAACAAGTATGGCATCAACAACTTTGTGATACACCGCGCCGACCTGCATGAAGTGCTCAACAGTCATCTGCAGCCCGGCTCGGTAATATTGGGCAAGCGCTGCGAAGAAGTAAGGCAGGAGGGGGAGCAGGTGGAGGTGTTGTTTACCGATGGCAGCTCCGACTCGGCTGATGTGCTCATAGCCGCTGATGGCATCAGCTCGGTGGTGCGGCAGCAACTGGTGCCGCAAAGCATGCCGCGCTATGCCGGTTATACTTGCTGGCGCGCCGTTATCGATAACCCGGGCGTGGAGATAAACAACATGATCTCGGCGGAGACCTGGGCACCTGAAGGACGGGTTGGGATAGCGCCACTGCAGGACGATAAAATCTACTGGTATGCCTGCATCAATGCCCCGCAGCGCGACGAGAAAATGCGCCGCATGACGCCCGAAAGACTTGCCCGCCACTTCGAGAAAGTACACGCGCCGGTAGAAATGGTGCTGGCCTCCACCGCTCCGGAGCAACTTATCTGGAACGACATAGCTGACCTGAAGCCGCTGAAGCGCTTTGTGTACGGCCGTGTGGTGCTGCTGGGCGATGCCGCCCATGCCACCACACCCAACATGGGCCAGGGAGCCTGCCAGGCTATAGAAGACGCCGTGGTACTGGCGCAGTGCCTGCAGCAGGAGCCGGTGCTGGCAAAAGCCCTGAAGCAGTATGAAAAGCGCCGGATGGCTAGAACCGCTAAAGTGATCGAGCTATCGAGGAGGTTGGGCGAAGTGGCGCACTGGCGGCACCCGCTGCTGGGCCGGCTACGCAATACGTTGTTCAGGGCCATGCCGCGGTTTGTTACCCAGCGGCAGATGGAGAATCTGTATAAGGTGGACTTTTAAGGTGCAGCAAGGCACGGCCATACCTGCTGCGCTAGCCTGCAAGCCTCCGCGCCTTTGGCATGGGTTTTTTATCGCATATCTTGCACACTACAGCTAAAACCATGCAAGCCGATACTTCCGCTATTGCGGCCCCTACAAACAAGCCAAGCTTCCGGGAGGCTTTCTTTTTTTGGCTGAAGCTTGGCTTTATCAGCTTTGGAGGCCCGGCCGGGCAAATCGGCATCATGCATGAGTTTATCGTGGAGCAGAAGAAGTGGGTGTCAGAATCCAGGTTTCTGCATGCGCTGAACTACTGCATGCTGTTGCCGGGGCCCGAGGCGCAGCAGTTGGCCACCTACATCGGCTGGCTGTTGCACGGTGTTAGAGGAGGCCTAACGGCGGGAGTCCTGTTTGTGCTGCCATCTGTGTTCATTCTGCTGGCTTTGAGCATCGTGTACGTAACCTATGGCAGCATACCCTGGGTAGCCGCGCTGTTTTATGGGCTCAAACCTGCCGTAGTGGCTATAGTGGCGCTAGCCTTGATCAAGATTGGCAAAAGAGCGCTTGTCAGTTGGCTGCATTACGTGCTGGCTCTGTTGAGCTTTGTCCTGATCTTTTTCCTGAATGTGCCTTTTCCACTCATCATCCTGGGGGCCATTGGTGTGGCGGTGCTGATGCTGAAGGCCTTCCCAGCTGCCCTTCAACGGCGTGACGGAGACGAACAGAAAGCAGCTGATGAGTCAGGCTATTACGTTAATGCCGCCACCGTGCTGCCTGATGCGGTATTTAGCTGGAAAAGAGCCAGGAAACAGGTAGCAGTTGCCGCCTTGCTTTGGGGAATTCCTTTTTTATTCTTTTACTTCCTCCGGCAGGACAGCGGCTTCTGGAGTAACCTTTCCCTGTTTTTCACCAAAGCTGCTCTGGTGACCTTTGGCGGCGCCTATGCCGTGTTGCCGTATGTGGCGCAGGTTGCCGTAGAAAAGCTCAACTGGCTCAGCAACTATCAGATGATCGACGGCCTGGCCTTGGGCGAAACCACTCCCGGTCCCCTGATCATGGTGCTGGCCTTTGTAGGGTTTATGGCAGGGTACAACCACTTTGCCGGCTCGCTGTTGATGGGCACGCTCGGGCTGTTCGTGACCACCTACTATACCTTTTTGCCTTGCTTCCTGTTCATCCTGGTAGGGGCGCCGGTTGTTGAGCGGACGCAGAGTAATGCCACCATCAAAGCTGTTTTAAGCATTGTGACGGCTGCTGTCGTGGGTGTTATTCTGAACCTGACCGTATACTTTGGCAAAGCCGTAGTTATCAGGGAAAGTGCCGGAACAACAGCTGTTGATTATTTTAGCCTTGGCTGGATCATTATCTCTATACTGGCCATGTACCGGTTCAAAGTTGGTATGATTCCCTGGATAGCAGTAAGTGCATTGGCGGGTTTGGTGATATACCTGTTGGGTTACTTTCAGCCCGTTTAAATAAATACGATGTATGTGCCTTCTGAGAGGTTGATTAGCAGTAAGTTGTCGTAAAAGGGAGTATACCTATACCTTTCGATGACTATGAAAAGAATAACCGCTTTATTGTTCTTATGCCTCTGGCTCGTATCTGTTGCTGTGAGCCAGCATGCCGCTGTGAATCAGCAGGCAAAGAAATTAAATGTAGCAGCCATCGAGCAGGTGCTCGGCATGAAAGGGCAGGAGAACAACGGGGAGTACAAAATAACGGTGCCACAACACGATCTGAAGGTGGAAGTAGATGGCTTTAAAATCATTCCGCCGATGGGTATGGGAAGCTGGGCTGCATTCAGCCCTACACCGAACGGTGCTATGGTGATGGGCGATGTTGTGCTGAAAGAAGAGGAGGTCGCGCCGGTGCAACAGGTGGTTATCAGCAATGGCTTAACCATTACAGGTTTGCACAACCACTTCGTGCGGGAGAAACCCAGTATCATGTACATGCACATAGGGGGCAGCGGAACAGAGGAAGTTTTGGCAAAGGGAGTGAAAGCCGTGTTGGATAAGATAACAGCGTTAAGAGGCGGAGACCCTGCCAAGGCAAAAGCGGAGCAAGTGGATAACTCCCTGGATGTGCAGCAGATTGCCTCTATACTTGGGCACGAGGGAGAAAGGAGCAGCGGTGTTTATAAAGTCACGATAGGCCGGCCCGATGTAAAGCTGCAGGAGCATGGGCAAAAGGTAAGCAGTTTTATGGGGTTCAACACCTGGGCCGCCTGGCAGGGCACACCGGAACGTGCTGCTGTGGCCGGCGACTTTGCCATGCTGGAAGATGAAGTGGCACCCGTGATCAAAGCCTTGGTAGAAAATGGAATAGAAGTAGTAGCCGTGCACAACCACATGGTGCACGAGGAGCCGCGTATCTTCTTCCTGCACTACTGGGGCGTGGGACCTTCCGAGAAACTGGCAACGGGCTTAAAAGCTGCCTTGGATCAGACAAGGAAACCGCACAACAAACAAGGCAGCGGGCACCGGTAGAGAAATCTCCTTTTGATGAGTATGCTTCATAAAGAAGGCACCGGCTATACTTAGCCGGTGCCTTCTTCTTTTATGGACCCGGAATGGGAGCAGTGCATGCGCAGGTTTTGGCTCTATGTGCAGCTGTACCAGGTCAGCACAGTTTCGCTGCCGTCTTTGCTGATTTCCACGTCCTGCACGGCATCGCCATGCAGCAGCATGCGTTCGATGAGCCAGTAAGCCTCGTTGAACGGAAAACTGAACGTATACTTTAGGTTGTGACAGCTGTCAAAAAGGGTATACTCTTCTACTATTCCCTTTGGGTAGGTCTTAACCACGGTTTCGTAGTCAACTTTATGGCCTTCTACTACTTCGGTCTTGGGGATGACCTTTTCTGCAGGTGTGCCGAAGGTAGCGGCGTAGTACGGCTCGTCCTGGAGCACCCCTAGCGCCAGCCCCTTGAACCGGGAAAGCATGCCGTCAAAAGCATACCCTGTGCTGTTGCCAGCCTTCACTTTTATCCAACCGCCGTGCAGCGTCAGGAATCCCCCGCTAAAATCGCTCACTTTTACCTGCAGCGGCTCTGCTGGCAGCGAATCAGCGAGTACCGTGACTATAGTGTTGTAGGGTAGCTTCGCCAGCACCGGCGCCTGCAAAGAAGGCCGGGTTCTGATGTTCACTCCGGATGTGGGTGCAACATAAAGCTTATCACCTTGCCTGTAGCTTTCCATCGCGAAAGTAAGCTGTGGCAGCAGGCAGGTGAGGAAGAGAAATATAGCTGTTAGTTTGGTGCAGGCTAGGCTCGGTGTCATAGGGGAAGCATCTTGTTAAGAGATTACAATTAAGTTCTACTATGATTTTTAGCTGGGCCAATCCTACCAAACATGCCGTCGTTAGTCTTGCTTTTGCAAAGCAAAGCAGTTGCAAACTGCTGCTAAGGTAACCACAAATTGCGCTGTCGCTAAACTTTCGGTATGGGGTGAGGGATTAAAGCCATTTTCTCTGTTATTACTTCATTAACTTCAGTAATCATTTCTTGTATCCATTGGTGGAAGCTAACCGCACGTCTTAAGAAAAGAACACTAAGAACGACAGAACTTGTAATGACAATTATCTTCTCTTTGTCCAGTCCGCTGCTTAGCAAGCTATACACCATAGATATGATTCCAAATACTAATAGAGAAAAAAATAGATTGTAGCACATTGTCCGTAGTGCAAGAAAGGTATTGATAACTTTAAAGTTTTCTGGACTAAGGTCTCATATACGAGAGATTTCTTTACCTCTTTTTCCTATACTTATGGGTAAGCCTTTAGTGCGCTTTTGCCCCCAAAGACTTACAAGAGGTTTAAAAATTTCATACGATAGATATTGCATTGGGAAACCTATCATATAGCAAGCTATCAAAATTAATAGAGATTGGCTTACTGATAAATGTGACGTAAAAGTTGAAACACTCTCAATGGATAAATTTTGGCCACCTATTACAAACCCAAGTATGATAAAAAGCGGGAGTCCGGGTAAAATGGCTCCAAATACATCAAAAACACCAAATTTTATATTATCCATGTTTTATACCTTATTGATATGATCTCTAAGCACTTCAATGCTCATAGCTTAATATGAAATATTTAAATTAATATACTAAAATCTTACTATAACCACAAATAAAAAACGGGGACTAAATAGTCCCCGCCAGACAGCTTCTGGACTTTCCAGCCCGGAAGAGTAGTCATTATTCTAAATCAGTCTTTTGTCCTTTGTCAAAAAATCTTTTGTCAAGGAAGCCTACACCAACTCGTGCTTCACCAGGTACTCGGCAATTTGTACGGCATTGGTCGCGGCGCCTTTGCGCAGGTTATCCGCCACGATCCATAGGTTCAGGGTGCGCGGCTGCGTTTCGTCTAAGCGCACGCGGCCAACCAGCACCTCGTCCTTGCCATGCGCGTCTTTTGGCATCGGGTACTGCAGGTTTTTTACGTCATCTACCACCTTCACACCTTCAGTCTGGTTCAGGATGCGGTATACTTCGTCCAGCGTAAAGTCTTTCTCAAACTCCACGTTCACCGACTCGGAGTGTCCGCCCATGACCGGAATGCGCACCGCTGTGGCTGTCACGCGAATCGAGTCGTCGCCCATGATCTTCTTGGTCTCCAGGATCATCTTCATCTCCTCTTTGGTATAGCCGTTTTCCTGGAACACATCGATGTGCGGCAGCACGTTCAAATCGATCGGGTAAGGGTAGGCCTTCTCGCCATCTTTGCCGGCGCGCTCGTTCATCAGCTGCTCCACCGCCTTCACGCCTGTGCCCGTTACCGACTGGTACGTGCTCACCACAATGCGCTTGGCCTTCAGCTCCTCGTGCAGCTTGTTCAGGGCCACCACCATTTGTATGGTAGAGCAGTTCGGGTTGGCGATGATCTTATCTTCTTTCGTTAGTTCTTTGGCATTAATCTCCGGCACCACCAGCTTTTTAGATGGGTCCATGCGCCAGGCCGAGGAATTGTCCACGACCACGGTGCCTGCTTCGGCAAACTTTGGGGCCCACTCGGTGGACGTGCTGCCGCCGGCCGAGAAAATGGCAATGTGCGGGGCAACCGCAATCGCGTCCTGCATCCCGATAACCTTTATCTGTTTACCCTTAAACTCCATCTGTTTACCAACAGATTTCTCAGAAGCAACCAACATTAATTCTGTCACCGGGAAGTCGCGCTCCGCCAGTACTTTCAAAATTTCGCCGCCTACCAAACCGGTAGCGCCTACTACTGCTACTTTCATTTAGGGTATATATTTAAATTGTTTAATGGTTGAATTGTTGGCCGCTGGGGTGCAATGCGCGCAGGTTGCAACCTGTTTCTACAAAAAGCTAACTCTTTAACTCCCAAACACGCTAACGCTCCAGCTTCCTTAACCAACGCCCCGGCCTCCCGTAATAGTTCTAAAATCACAAAAGCGGTTGCACTGTCCCAGGCACCACAGCGTTTTCCAAACCAGTAAGAATCACTAGTTGCTCAAAATTAATGGAATATTGCTGATGCGGCTGCTAAGTTCGTAAGTTTTCATCACAATTTCTGCGCATGAAACAAACTTTACGCCAAGCTGTTAACCAAATCTTAAAAGCGATACGTTGCCTTGCGGTTGAAATTCGTAAGGGCCTTGTTCCTCCTCCTGCTCTTAAGAGGGGCGTAGGGGGAGGTCTGCTGCTTCTGCTCCTCCCATATTTCGCCGCAGCCCAGTTGCAAGACAGCTTCTCTGATGGCAACTTCACCCAAAGCCCTGCCTGGACCGGAGATTCAGAAAGCTTCATCATCAATACTCAAAACCAACTGCAAAGTAACGGTCCTGCCGTAACCGGAACAATGCTGCAACTCGTCACGCCATCACAGACAGCGGTAGGCGCCACCTGGGAGTTTTGGGCGAATCTGAAGCTGACTACCTCCTCCAGCAACTATGCCGATGTGTGGCTCATCTCCAACTCCGAAGACCTGAAAAATCCCAGTACCAGCGGCTATTTTGTGCGCATCGGCGGTACGGCCGATGAAGTGAGCCTGTTCCGCAAGGACGCCGGCAAAGCCGCCGTGAAGGTTATTGATGGCCAAGACAAGACTGTGGCCACCAGCAGCAACGTGGTGCGCGTGCGGGTAAGCCGAAGTATAAACCATGCATGGGAACTACGCATAGACGTGACCGGCACCGGCGAAAACTTTGTGAGCCAAGGCACCGCCACTGACGCCACCTACACCCGCTCGGCATACTTTGGCGTGCTGCTCAGGTACAGCTCAGCCAACAGCCAAAAGTTCTATTTCGATGATTTCGCCATTACCGACACGCAGCCACCTATGCTGCAGGAGCTGCAAACGGTAAGCCCGCAGGAACTGACGCTGCAGTTCAGCGAGCCGCTGCAGCCGGAAAGGGCGCAGCAAATCCGCAACTACACGTTGAATGGAAGTATAAACCCCCTGATCGCGGAGTTGGTGGAGCCGGTGAAGGTGCGGCTGGTGTTCAGCCAGAACTTCAGGAGCGGAACCAATGAGCTGCGCATCAGCAACCTGCAGGACCTGTACGGTAACGCGATTGCCGAGCCTGTACTTGCCAATTTCAGCTTTACACCGCCTGCCGTGCTTCCGGGCTACAACGAGTTGCTGATAACAGAGATCATGGCTGATGAGAGTCCTGCGGTGGGGCTGCCGCCGCAGGAATATATCGAGCTGTATAACCCCACCGACAAGGTGCTGAGGCTGCAGGGCGTAAAATACTCCGATGCTACCTCCACGGCCACATTTCCAGATGTGCAGCTGCTGCCCCAGGAGTATGCCGTGGTGGTGCCCAACAGCCAGGTTACCAACTTCAGCGAGTACGGCCGGGTGATCGGCATCAGCAATTTTCCGAGCCTGAACAACAGCGGGGAGCTGCTGCAGCTGCGCCAGCCAAACGGCAAGCTGATCTACGCCGTAAACTACGCCGACACCTGGTACAAGAACAGCAGCAAGCGCGATGGCGGGTGGAGCCTGGAGATGATCGATGTGCACAACCCCTGCGCCGGCATGGAAAACTGGACGGCCTCTGAAGACCCGCGCGGCGGCACCCCGGCACAAGCCAGCTCCGTAGCCTCCTCAAACCCCGATAACACACCGCCTGCTCTAACAGATGCCACTGCCGCTGCGCCAGATAAAGTTATACTTCGCTTCAGTGAGCGGTTGGACAGCACGCAGGCAGCCAACATAGCCAACTACAGCCTCAACCCGGATATAAGTATAAATCAGGCGGAGGTGCCGGGGCCGCTGTTCTCCGAAGTTATACTTACGCTTGGCAGCCAGCTGCAGGAACGGCAGGAGTATACCGTAACCGCCACAAGTATAACCGACTGCTCCGGCAACACGAGCACGAGCCCCTTAACCTATACTTTGGCGCTGCCCTCAGCACCCGCGCCCGGCGATGTGGTGATCAACGAAATCCTGTTTAACCCACGCACCGGCGGATCTGATTTTGTGGAGCTGGTAAACCGCAGCGACAAGTACCTTAGCCTGAAAGACTGGAAGCTGGCCAATACCTCCGGCGACACCATCAGCAACCTTAAAAGTATAACCACCGCCAATTATGTGCTGGCGCCGGGGCAGTACGTGGTGCTCAGCCCCAACCCCGATAACATCAAGCAGAACTACCCACTGGCAAGGCAGGAAACCTTTATCAGGATGAGTAGCCTGCCCAGCTACCCCGACGACGCCGGAACCGTGGTGGTAGTGCAGCCGAATGGCGAGGTGGCGGATAGATTCAGCTACGATGCCAAAATGCATTTTGAACTGTTGGATGATGTAAACGGCGTGTCGCTGGAGCGGGTGCGGCTGGAGGGACCAAGTACAGCCAGCAACTTCCACTCGGCGGCTACCACGGTGTTTGCCACGCCGGGCTATAAAAACTCGCAGTCGCAGGAAGGGGTGCAGGCGCAGCGGGTATTTGAGGTCTCGCCCAAGGTATTTTCCCCGGACGGCGACGGCTATGAAGACTTTGCCACGATCAACTACCGCACCGATAAAAACGGGTTGGTGGCCAACATCACGGTGTATGACGCAGCGGGGCGGGAGATACGCAAACTGGCTCGCAACGAGCTACTGGAGGCAAACGGCTTCTTCCGCTGGGATGGCCTGCGGGAGAATGGCGCCAAGGCCAATATCGGCTATTACCTGTTCCACATCGAGCTGTTTGGGCTGAATGGGGAGAAAAGCGAGTATAAGGAGAAAGTAGTGGTAGGCGGCAGGCTCTGATTATACTTTTTTTAGCAACAGCAGCTAAAATATTTAGAGGGCAGGCTAAAAATGTTAGCAACTTTGTGGACAAGCGATGTTATCCACACTTTGATAGCCTCCTAAAAGAAAGCGGCCTCTTGTGTAAGAGGCCGCTTCCAAATGCAAAACCTGCTTGCGGTTAATTCGTCACCACAAAGTTGTCTGCGCTAATAAGGGTTTGCCCGTTATGGATCACACTTATTTTCATAGAGCCGGTAACGTTAGAGGGCACCACAGCCCGTATGGTATTCTCCGTCACACTCAGTACCGAGGTCGAAACCGTGCCGAACCTTACACTTGTGTAGGAGTTGGGGGTAAATCCAGAAGTGGTGATAGTTACCACTGAGCCTGCTACGGCAGAACTCGGAGAGAAGGATGCGATAGAAGGCGCCAGCACCGTGAACTCCTCCTCAGCCTCCAGAAGCTGGCTGCCGTGCCTTACCTTTAGCTTTACCTTGCCCGCCTCAATGCCTGACGGAACATAAACCCGCAGCGATGTTCCTGTTGAACTGTGCGTGTTAACGGCCACCGACCCGAAGTAAACCGTGTAATACTGGTTTGGCAGGAATTTTCCGCTGATCACCACCTCTTTGCCGATACCGCCGGAAGCAGGCGAAAAACCTGTAATAGCAGGGGCTATCACTTGGTACTGCTCGGGCGCATCCACCGTGTGAGGCCCTGCCGTTACACGTACTTTATAGCTGCCAACAGGCAAGTCATGGGGTACGGTAACGGTAAGTTGACCAGACGATACCACTGAAACACTAGCAGGTACTTCCCCAAGCTTTACAGATATGTTATTGTTGTAGTAGTAGGAGCCACTGATAGGGAAGTTACCGAAAACAGAGAAAGAGCTCCCCGTAAGGCCAGAGGCCGGCGAAACAGAAGACACCGTGTGCGGCGTTACCACAAACTCACCAGGCAAGACGGTTGTCACGCCGTCAACTGTTATGGATATGACTACCCTCTCGCTGCTCAAAGTATAAGGCACCTGTACCTGAAGGCCGCTGGGGCTATAACTGGTAACCGACACTTCCGTCTGGTTCATGTATACCCTGGCTGAGCTGTAGTAGTAATATGAAGAAGACGGCATGTTATCGCCGGTGATGGTTACTGTTGTGCCAATCGTACCGGTTTTAGGGGCAAAATCCTTAGGCGTAGCGACTATCTTGAAGTTAGTTGTAACACTGTGTTCTCGGCCAGCTATCCGGAGTTTTACCTGCACCTGGTTGTAGCCGTAGTAGCTGTTCGTTTCAACGCCGTTAGGCACCTCTGCCACCACTTTGGAAGAGGATACTTCCAGGACTTTGGCCGGCGTGTTGGCAAACAGAACCTGTATCTCTTCTTTTGTGCTGTTGAAGAAGCTCCCGCTTATCGTAACCCTGTCGCCTGCTTTGCCGCTGTTGGGAGAGATGCCCTGCACGTTAGGCGAAGGCAGGGTAACATTGGAAATCTGGCCAAAAACGGTCCCCTTCTCGTTAGTCAGGTATGCTCTGGCGTATATGGTTCGGTCATAGTAGTAGCCAGACTCATACAAGCCAGTCACATCGTAGGTGAAATCTCCTATCTGCGCATCCTTGCCCAAAGAGGCTTTGGTGCCTCTGGTTTCGTTTAAGTCAGAGTTGAAGCCATAGACAAAGCCGTAGTCAATTACCTTGATGTCTCCCTTGTTAAGGATATGGCCTTTAAGCTTGACGCTTGTCGGCGAAAGAGCTTGCGCCTCCAGTGTCTGTACTTCGGGGTGCTTTACTTCGTCTTTCTCGCAAGCCTGAAGCAGCAAAGTGAAAAGCAGTACAAGCAGGAGAGGGCTTTTTGAAAAGTATGAACGCATCATCTTGTTCCGCTTTAGCCTTAAAACACGTATCCTATTCTCACCCCGTTCATCAGGCTAGGGCCGAACGTAAATGAGGTGTTGGTCACATCAGCCGTATTGGAAGGCGAGTTAGAAGAGTCGCTCTGCTTCACCTCTATGTCTTCCATAGACTTTTTGCTGAAGCCAAAGCTTACCTCATATCCAAAGAACAGGTTCTTGGCCATGTAAAAGTCGAAGCCAGTCACCACGTTAAGGCCGTAGCGGGAGTACCCCTGCTGCGTGTAAGTATAGTAGATGTGCGGCGGGTACCCATTGGAGTAGCTGCTCTCGCGCCATGCGCCCGTAATGGTGGTAGTGGTGTTGTCGGAGGTGATTTCCTGCTCTGATGTCTTCTTCTCAAGGATAAGATCAGCACCGAGGTAAGGAGACAGCCTTCTGGTGCCCTTAAAGTGCTTTTCGATACCGATGTTCACGCCGATCGTAGTGCTGCTGCGCTCATCCTTGCTGTTGTAAGAGTTGGTGCCGTAAGGGTTGGAGCTCTCGTTAAGCCTGCTGTCCTTGCTACCGTTAAAGCCGAGGCGCAGGGCCAGGTCAGGTTTGGCGAAGTAGCGGAACTTCAGTTGGTTAAGCGAGTTGTTCAGGCTGATGGTGCCATTAAATGGGTTTACATTTAGCTCTGTGGCTAACTGCTTCGCCTGCGGTTTCAGTGTTGCCTCAGCTACGCTGTCTGGCTGGGAAGTTTGTCCATAGGAAGTAAAGGCGGCTACTGTACAAGCCGAGAGTGCGAGTAAAAATGTTTTCATAAAAAAGATTATATAATTGGAGGCGCGAATATAGGAACTTAAAGTATACTATTTGGTATATGTTTATGAATTCAGTGCAATTCTCCAGTCTGAAAGAAGCCGCTAAGACAAGGCGCAGACACAGAAGAGGGCATTCCAGGTGGTATTGCGCGCGCAAGCAGGTGTATGCTAGGAATCAGGCAAGCGTATAAGTGGCACAAAAAAGCCCCGCAGCATAAGGCTGCGGGGCTTCGAGTATCTACTCTAAAAATCCTGCTTTAAAATTCTTGAATCCAGGGCACCAGCGACTGCAGCATCGGTTCAAAGGCAGAACCATGGCCTTTCCCTTCTATGGGGAGGAACTCCAGCTGTTTGGCACCGCCGGCTATAAAACGATCGTAGGTTTTCTGAGAGTTGCTGAAGGGCACCACCTCGTCGGCGGTGCCGTGGTAGAGGCGGGTAGGGCTTTGCGGCACCCAATCGTAGAAGCTATTGGCCTGTAGCGCCTTTTTCAAGGCGAGCTCCTGCTGGTTGTCCTGCAGGGCCGCGAAGAAGGCTGGGTTAAAAAGTGCCTTTGGGTCTTTGGTCAGCTCCCTGTTGATGGCGCTACCGCTCTTGCTGCCGTCGAACAGGCCGGGCATCTTAGAGGCGTAAGGCTCCTGGAAAAAGTCTGACATCGGGCGGTTCCACTTGTTGGTGATGTTGTAGGCCTGCAGCACGTAGGCCAGGTAAGCAGGGTAGGAGTAGGCCTTGCCTGATTTCACCAGGCTCAGCATCTCTACCATGTCGTAGCCGCCTGCCCCCGCTGCCGAGGCTGTTACCTTCAGGCCGTGCGCCGGGTTGGTTTCGATCTCCTTCTGTGCAGCCAATGTCACGTAGCCACCCTCCGAGTAGCCCACCAGGAAAAGCTTTTCGCTTACAGGCACCGCTTTCTCCTTGCAGAGCGTCTTGGCTGCCTTGATCATGTCCACCACGGCCAGGGCAGAGTGCTTCTGGTCGTAGTAAGGGTGCAGGATGTTTTTCGATTCGCCGAAGCCGATGTAGTCGGGCACCAGCATTACATAACCGGCAGAGGCAAAGAACTCAAAGCCGGAAAGGCCCTCGAAGTTGGACGGGGCGTCGCGGTGGGCGAAGTTAGTGCCGTGCTGTGCGCTGATAACCGGAGCCGGGGTGGTCATGTTTTGGGGCAGGCAAACCAGTCCGGAGGCCTTTATCTCCTGGCCCAGGTAGGTGGTATGATACACCAGCCTGTACACCGAGATGCCATACTTTATCTCGCCGCCATAAGTGCCGTACCCTTGTGAGGAGGCAAGCTGCTGCAGCATTCCTTGGGGCACGCTCAGGAGCAGCTCCGACGACACGTACAGGTCCTTCCCGGCTACGGGTGGTGCCGCTACGGGTGTCTCTTCCGCAACAGGCGCCGCGGCAGCGGCTTCCTTCTCGCAGGAAGTATGGCTCAGCAGGGTGCCGAGCAATAATGTATAGATAAAGAATTTCTTGAACACGGGTGATGTCTCTTTAATATGCAAGAAGGCAACAGCAGGCAAGCCGTAGAAGTGCCATCAGGCTGGGCAAAAATCGATTAGAGATTTTTTAAGGCAGGGGAGAATCAGGTAAGGGCCTGGCGCCGTAACTTGTGCCGCTTTTATACTTTATACTTCAAGTGGAAGAGATTCTTTACCTGTGCCTGTTCGCCTTTATGGCAGGCTTTGTTGATTCGGTGGTGGGTGGCGGCGGGCTGATACAGGTGCCGGCCCTGCTGGTGTTTCTGCCCGGCGTGCCGCTGCCCACGGTATTTGGTACCGGCAAGTTTGCGGGCATTGCGGGCACCACGGCGGCCATGGTCAAGTATGTGCGTAGCGTCAGGATCAATTACCTGGCTATACTTCCGGCGGCCGCGGCGGCCTTCGTGTGCTCCTTCCTGGGAGCCCGCGCCCTGAGCCTGCTCGATGCCAGCCTGCTGAAGCCGCTCATCCTGGTGCTGCTGGTGCTGGTGGCGGTGTATACTTTTATCAAAAAGGATTTTGGGGCCTTGCATGCGCCCAGGCTCACTGAGGCTAAAGAGCGGCTGTATGGCCTGCTGATTGGGGCTGCAATCGGTTTTTATGACGGTTTCTTTGGGCCAGGCACCGGCAGCTTCCTCATCTTTATCTTCATCGGGCTGTTCGGCTTTAACTTTCTGGCGGCCTCGGCGGTGGCTAAAGTGGTGAATGTGGCCACCAACCTATCGGCGCTGCTATACTTTGCCTGGAACGGGTACGTGCTTTACGAGGTGGCCGTGCCCATGGCTGTCTGCAGTATACTGGGTTCGCAGTTGGGCACGCGCACCGCCCTGAAACGCGGCGTAGGCTTTGTGCGGGTGCTGTTCCTGGTGGTGGTCACCGGCATCATCCTCAAATTCGCCTACGACACCTACGGCTCCGGCGGCAGCGATTTTGCCAAAGTGGCTGCCTCGGTAGAGCAGTGGTTCGGTAGGAAAGGGTAATCCGCTTAAATGATAAAAAGACAGGCGCCATACCCTATGTATAAAAGATATGGCGCCTATCTTTTTGCCGCTTTCCGGTTAGTTTTTCGGAAGCTTCCCTTCTGCCTGCATTCTCTGGATAACACGCATGGCTACTTCCTGGCCGTACTGCTGCCCTTTCAGCATAGATTCCTGCATGATAACGGGCATCTTGTCCAGCAGCTTCTGGCCCAGCGGTGTGTTGTACAAAGCGATCAGGTCTTTTATCTCCTGATGCGTGAAGTGCTTGTCATAGATGGGCACCGTCAGGTTTACAAGGTCTTCCACTGTGAAGCTTTTCTCGAACTCGTCCCACAGCTCAGCGGGAACAGAAGTGTTTGTTCTGCGCACAGTCTCCATGCTCGTATTGATAGCCTGCATGCCTAGTTCGCCGGCCTTTGTTAAACGGAGCAGTTCTCTGATGTCTTTTGTTTTGGCATTGTCCTGAGCGAAGGCTGATGCGCAGCTTACCAGCAGCACAAGCAGGAGGGTGTAAAGTTGTTTCATGTTAACGTATAAAAGGTATAAAAATGCAGGCTAAGATAAGCAGGCTGGGCGCCTTGGTGGAGACAGCTTGTTTTTATGTTAGGTTGAGTAGGTTGTGCTGCGTAAATATAGCATTATAGAATTACTGTTATGCTTTTGTATCCGAAAAGGAAGGGGGGAAAGGGCAGTTCCTGCTTTTTCAGGCCTAGTGTGCTGAAAAGCAGGAACTGTATCAGGCTAACAGCCAAACTACTCCACTTCTATACTTCCCGCAGACCAGTAGAGAAAGGTGCGGGCCTTGGCATACTTGGTCAGGAGGCTGTAGAGCTTCGCCTGGGCCTCCATCAGCTTCATCTCGCGGGAGTTCACCAGGAACAGCGAGCTCTCGCCGTTCTGAAACCGGATCACCTCGCCGTTGCGCAGCGTATTGGCGTTCGCCATCATTTGCTCCTGCAGCCGTATCTGCTCCTCCAGCGCCAGCCACTCGTTATAAGCGGCCAAAATACCGTTTTCTACCTCGCGGGCAGTTTGGGTCAGTTCCAGGGCGTTGGCCTGCTGCTTAACTTTGGTGAGCTGCAGCTTGCCGCGCTCCTGCCGCAGGAAAAGAGGTAGGCTAAAGCTGAGGCCCAGCTTATAGTTGTTGCCCAAGTAGGCACCGTCAACCGCCTCGGGTCTCCTGTAAAAATCGTTTTGCAGCAGGTTGTACTCTGCATTGAGCTTGGGCTTTAGTTTGTCGGTGGCCACGCGCCGGTCCAGTTGCAGCTGCTCCCCCTTTAGGCTGAGCTTGCGCAGGTCCGGGTGGTTGGCCTTGGCCGTTTCCAGCAGCTGTTGCAGCTCGGGTTGCGCCAGGGTTACGATCTCGCTGCCTGTGAGGGCGGGTATAGTTTGCTCCTGCAGCTCCAGCGGCGTTTCATCCTCAGCCCACAGGTGGGTGGCCACCACCAGGCGGGCGTTGTTGTAGCCCAGCGTGGCCTCCTGCAGCAGAACCTGGCGCGTTTGCACCTCTGTCAGGGCCTCCACGGTGTCAATAGCCGCCAGGTCACCCTCCTGCACCCGCGCGCGCACGGCCTGCAGCCTGAAGTTAGCCAACTCAACCGCCTCTTGGTACAGCTGCACTTGCCTAAAGTATAAAAGCCAGTCCCAGTAGTCTTTGGTGGCCTGCAGCAGCAGCTTGTTGATGAGTTTGATGCGCTCTGCCTCAGCAATGTCCTGCATCAGGCGGGCCTGCCGGATGGTGGCGCGGCGCTCATCAATAAACAGGCCCTGCCCCAGCGGCACCGATATGCCCACCGAGCTCAGGCCTTCCGAAGGAGTATAATCCTCCGGGTTAAGGTAAGAACCGCTGTTTTTGTCGAAGCCCGCCCGCAGCTCCGGGCCGAACCAGAGCGGCACGCGCAGGGTGTTGCTCCAGAGGTTATAGTACTCCTTGCCGCCAAACTCCTTGCGGTACACCTTGCTGGAGATGACCGGGTCGAGGGTGCCGCGGGCAATGCGCAGTTCCTGCCGCGCCTGCTCCGACAGCAGCGCCGCCTGCGAGGCCACCGGGTGGTGCTGCAGCACCACCCGGTGAAACTCCTGCAGCGTAAGCACCTGCTGCGCCGAGTCGGGCTGCTGGGCGCTGGCGGCAACCCTGCCAAGTATAAGCAGGCTAGCCAGTGCTACCAAGGCATGTATAGTGATGTTGATGCGCATGCTTCAGGTTATTCCTTTTTAGAGGCTTCCGCCGTTTTCTTAGCGTCTGCTGCTGTGGCCCCCTGTCCTTCGGTATAATCCGGGGGGAAATTGTTGAGCTGGCGCCACAGCTCGTACCAGATCGGCACCGTGTTCAGCATGGCCCAGCCGTACACGCCGGAGCCAACCCGAAGCGGGTCAGGCCAAGGTTCTGCGTTGGGGTCTGGCACGACCAGCATGCGGTAGCGGCCGTTGGTGCCAGTGTTGTCTATCACGGCCACTTTGCCGCCAAAGGTGCCGAAGCTCGCCCCCGGCCAGCCCGAGAACACCAGCGTGGGCCAACCCTCGAACTGCAGGCGCACCTCGTCGCCGGGTTCTATCAGCGGCAGGTCCAGGGCATCGATGTACAGCTCTGCGGCCAGCTGGGGGTCGCGCGGCATGATGGTGGCCAGCGGCTCCCCTTCCTTGATCGTCTCGCCGATGCCGGCTTTCAGGGTCTGCACCACGTAGCCGTCCTGGGGGGCCACGATCTGGTAATACTGGCTGCGGATTTGAGTGCTGCTGAACTCATTCTGCAGCTTGGCCACATCAGCCTGTGTGGCATAAGTATAAGAGCGGGTGGCGCTGAGCTCGGCCTCGGCCTTGGCAATCTTGTCGCCGTACTCTGCGCGCAGTGAGTTCAGCTCGGTGCGGGCGTTCTGCAGCTCGGCCTGCGTAGCCTCATACTTGTTTACGAGCGACAGCAGCTTGGCCTGCGCCTCCTGCAGCTTCAGGCGGCGCTGCTCCAGCTCTGTCAGCGACTTCAGGCCCTGCTTGTAGAGGTTCTCCTGTCGCGCAAACTGCGACTCGGCAACGGCCAGCTCGGTGCGCTGCGCCACCACATCCATGCTATCGCTCTGCAGCTTCAGGCGCGTTTGCCCTACTTTGTTGCGGGCCTTTTGTAGGCTGTAGCTCAGGCCCTCGCGCAGGGCCTGTATCTGCTCCTGCATGGCCTCAGCCTTGGCTTCGTTTGCCTCCAAGGCTCCTTGCTTGGCCTGCACCTGCTCCTCCAGGCGCACCAGCAGGTTGGGGTCCATGTACTTTTCCTTTACCTCGGACAGGCTGGCGATAGTGTCTCCCTTCTTCACCAAGGCTCCTTCCATTACGTGCCACTGCTCGATGCGCCCGGCGATGGTCGCCTCCACCGTCTGCGGCCTGTCTTGTGGGGTGAGCGCTGTTAGTGTGCCTTGGGAGCGGATGTTCTGGGTCCAGGGCAGGAATAGCGAAAGGAGCACGAGCAGGAAAATGCCCCCGATCCAATAGGCGAGGGTACGGCCCATGTGCGGGGTTTGCACCTCACGCATGACCTCCAGCTGGTGCTCTGTGTTATCAAACTCTTTTAGCTCAGTGGCCATATGCTAGCTGGTTACGTCTGTTAATTCCCGTAGGATGTCAAGGTGCTTTATCTGCTCATAGTTCCCGAAGGCAACCTGGCGGCCATCCTGCAGCAACAGCGTGTGGTCGCAGAGCTGCATCACCTCAATGTCGTTAGACACGATGATCATGGTCCAGCCAAACTGCGGGCTGGTAAGCAGGCGCAGGAATTCTATTTTGTCCTTTTTCGCCATGCCTGCCCAGTAATTGTCTACTATCAGGAGCTTAGGCCGTTGCACCAGGCTGCGGGCCATCACAATTTTGCGGGCCACGCTAACAGGCAGGCGCATGCTGCCGCCGGTAAGGTAGGCGTGCAGGCCGTCCGGCAGCGCATGCACAAAGGACGTGAGGCCGGTGACCTCCACTGCCCAGAGGATGTCCTGCATGGGCAGGTCGCGCCCCAGGGTGATATTCTCCAGCAAGGTGCCATCGAACACTTGCTCGCGGGAAATGTTGTCGCCGATGAGGCTGCGCAGGTTGCCCTTGTGCAGGTCGCGCATGGAGATGCCGTTGTAGCTCAGGCTGCCGCTGTAGGATGGCAAAAGCCCCAGCAGGACACTGATCAGGGTGCTTTTTCCCGAGCTGTTAAAGCCCGCCAGGCACACGCGCTCCGAAGGCTGTATCGTGAAATTCAGGTCTTCGAGCGCCACTTTTTTGGTGTCCTGAAATCTATAGTTCAGGTCTTTGGCTTGTATGCTCAAGCCCCCGTTCAGGGGCAGCTCTTCCAGCTTGATGCCTTTCGCCTCCTCTATGGGCAGGTCGGTTACCATACCGATTTTATCGAGGCTCGTCATCACATCGTACACCGTGTCCAGTTTTATGATGATCTTTTCCACGGCCGTCATGATAAGGATGATGATGATCTCGGAGGCAACGAACTGGCCGATGTTGATCTCCTGCTGCACCACCAGGATACACCCGAGCACCAGCAAACCGCCGGTGATAAAAGTCTTAAAGCCCACGAAGCTGTAGTACTGCGTCATCAGCACGTCAAAATGCTTCCGGCGCACATCCAGGTAGCTTTTCACGTAGCTGTTGGTACGCTCCATGGGCAGGTTGGTGTGGCCCACCAGCTTAAAGGTGCTCAGGGAGCGGGCCATCTCTTCCAGCCAGGCCACCAGCTTATACTTATACTTCGACTCTTTGATACTGGTGTCGATGCCCTTGCCACCCGTGGCCCAGATAATGAAGGTGAGTACCAGCATCAACAGCAGGCCCAGGAAAATGAAGTAAGGGTGGTAAAAGGAGAGCAGGATCAGGCCAAAGACGATCTGTATCACTGCCGTGGAGAAATCCACCAGGATCTTGGCCACGCCTTTCTGCAGCGTCACCACATCAAAAAAGCGGTTCATAAGTTCCGGCGGGTTATGCTTTAGCAACGCCTCCTGCTGTAAGCGCGGAATGCGGTAGGCAAACTCGGAGGCCGTGCGGGCAAACAGGCGCTGCTGTATAAACTCCACCAGCCACAGCTGCATTACCTGCAGGCCGCCCACAATCAGTAGGGCCAGCACAATCAGGCTGATGAGCACTACCACCGAGGTGGTCACCTGCCCGCTCGACACGAAGCCAATGATGCTTTGGATCCCCAGCGGGATCACCAGGGTGATGAGGCCTGCCGCCAGGGCATACACATACATGTACAGGATTTCCCGGCGCTCTATGGAAAGCAGCTTCAGGAAACGCTGCATAGGGGTTGGCGTCTTACTCGCTTTGGTGGAATCCATCAGGATGTGGTGTTAAGGTGTTGGTGGTGTTGGTCTACAGCTGCAAAAACCATCTGCTTCAGAAAGCCCACTGTTTCTGTGTACTGCTCCGCCTTCACATCGGTTAAGGAAGGCAGGTGCTGCGCAAAGAACAGCTGTTGGTGCGCCGCCTCCAGCAGGGTGCTCATCAGGGCGTGCGGGTAGGGGTAAGCTGGGTTAATCTCCAGCACCATCAGCGCCAGGTAATGGCAAAAGTGCTTCATCTCCAGAAAATAACCGGCCTTGTTCTCTGTGTCCACAGCTTTGGTGTAGTATACTTTAGATGATTCAGCCACCACCACCCGGTGCAGCACGCGCTCATCAATGTGCACCACCGTGGGGTCATCCGCCTCTCCGGCCTTCGAGATTACCTCTAAGGCGCGGCTCAGGCGCTCACGCGGGTTCGGGATGTTCTGCGTCTGGAACATGACCAGGTAATGCAGCCAGGCCCAGTACCACGACACCAGGTACACCAGCAGCTTGTGCTTGTTCTCAAAGTACCGGTAGATAGAGGCCTCCGTGGAGCCTATCTCGGCAGCCAGCTTTTTGAAGGTGAAGTCCTCAAAGCCAAGCTCATCGATCATTTTTATACTTTCCGACACGATCTTACGGCCCAGTTCGGTGGCCTCTGGCTCACGAAGGTAAGACTGGTGCTTTAGGTTTATCTGTATGCTGGTAGCCATATAGTATGGGGCGTTAGGTTGTCGTGGTTCCGTCTGGTTATACTTCCTGTAAAACAGCTTTCGTCAGGCAAAGTTATGCAAGCTTTCGTGTATAATAGTAATACTATCAAAAAAGTTTACCTTACTACTATATTTTTTTAGCTGGTAAAGGCTAGGCGGCGCAGGCCAGGGAATAGCGGGTAACAATAAGGCGCCTAACAGTTAGTAATAAACCGTACCTTTGCATCCTGTGTATGCCGTATGTATAGGCATCACGTATAAAACATCCGCATGAAGTTTGAAGATTACCGCATCTCCGACGAGATAAAGAAGAGCCTGAGCAAGCTAGGCTTTAGGAGGCCGACCGACATTCAGTTTAAAGCCATTCCACCGATTATGAAAGGCGAGGACGTGCTGGCCATTGCCCAGACCGGAACGGGCAAAACCGCTGCCTTTGCCATTCCGGTGCTCGACAGGCTGCAGTTCAGCAAGAACCGGAAGCGGGGTGATGGCATCAAGTGCGTGGTGATGGTGCCAACCCGCGAGCTGGCGCTGCAGATAACGGAAGTCTTTAACGAGATCGGCCGCGGCACCCGCGTGAAGACGTTCTGCGTGTTTGGGGGAGTAGAGCAGGGGCCGCAGATCGCGAAGCTGGAAGATGGCATCGACGTGCTGGTGGCTACTCCGGGCCGCCTGTTTGACCTGGTAAGCCAGGGCCACCTGCACCTGCACCGCGTGGAGACCCTGATCCTGGACGAGGCTGACCACATGCTGGACCTGGGCTTTATACACGACATCCGGCAACTCATCACCAAGCTGCCGCGCAAGCGCCAGACGCTGTTCTTCTCGGCCACGATCAACGAAAAGATAAAGGAGCTTGCCTACTCGCTGGTGAACAAACCGGTGCGCATCCAGATCTCGCCGAAAGACCCGGTGTCGAAGAATGTGGACCACTCGGTGATGTACGTGGAGATGGACGATAAGCGCTTCTTCCTGGAGCGCGTGGTGAAGGAGAACCCGGAGAAAAAGATTCTGGCCTTTGTGCGCACCAAAGTGCGTGCCGAGCGTGTGGTGGCAGCCATGGAGCGTGTGGGCATCAAAGCGGAAAGCATACATGGGGGCAAGGAGCAGACAGACCGCCTGGAGGTGATGCGCCGTTTTAAAAAAGGGGAAGTGAAGCTGCTGATCGCGACAGATGTGAGTGCACGCGGCATCGATATTCCCGAGGTGGAGTACGTGGTGAACTACGACCTGCCGGAGCAGCCGGAGAATTACGTGCACCGCGTGGGCCGCACAGGCCGTGGCAGCGAGAAAGGCATTGCCATTAGCTTCTGCTCTTTGGAAGAGCGCCCTATACTAGAGGAGATACAGCAGTACCTGACAAAAGATATCAAAGTGTTGGAGGTGGAGAAGGAAGACTATGAGGCTACCCTTGATTTTAGTGCCGATGCCAAGTATGACTGGCAGGCGCTGCTGAAGGAGGCCGAGCAGGAGGAGAAAAAGGTGAAAGCAGCCAAATCAAAAAAAGCAAAAGCGAAGGCAAAGAAAAAAAAGTAGGCTGGTTACCGCCTTGCCTGCCATAACACGGCCTGTACCGGTGCAAACCAGTACAGGCCTTTTTATTGTACCGATATGATGTGCGGGTTTGTAGATAAGATAGCTGCGTTGGTCGGTGTTTCCTGATTCTTACTCATAAAAAATGCCGTGCAGGGGCATTTGCTGCCATTCTTTCTGCAGTACTTCATTTCTGATGACGCAAGAAAAAATTGTATTAATTCATCTCTTCTTGTAATCTCTTTTAGTAACATACTCGTATAATAAAATGTAACTAACCAGTAAATTTTTAACCTATTTCAGGTTGGTTGCTGCAATCAAAGTGTTCAATAATGTAAGAAAGGAGCGGGAGAGATGAAACGACACAGAAGAACCTCGACAGGCTCGATTTCAGACACCTGGAATTACAGCCTAAGCACAGTGGGTGAGAGCCTTGGCTTCACCAGAAGCTTCACGGATGCCCTGAATCAGGAAATGCTTGACGAAGAGCGCGTGCTGCGCAAGCACAGACTGGAAAAAGAACAGGCAGCACAACAGGAACCCTACCCAAGCTGCAGCATGGATGAACGGCCTGAAGTGGCTTAAGAGCATTTGCGTGCCAGTACAGAAAGACTACGAACCCTGAAGACATTTACAGACAGCAGTTCCCACAGACAAAGACAGAACGTGGGGCTGCTGTTTTATTTTGTCGCCAGCCACAGCTGCACAAAGCCGTTAGTATAGCTCTTGCTCTCCAGAACCTGCAGTTGCCGCTCTTGTGCCCCGTGGGCAAACAGGGGAACTCCGCTGCCAAGTATAACCGGCACATAAGTCAGTATCATTTCATCCACGAGCC
The DNA here is from genome assembly GCF_029360645.1 of Pontibacter litorisediminis. Taxonomy (GTDB): domain Bacteria; phylum Bacteroidota; class Bacteroidia; order Cytophagales; family Hymenobacteraceae; genus Pontibacter; species Pontibacter litorisediminis. Next base: position 110,483 of record NZ_JARDUA010000003.1, read on the forward strand.
CCGCATTTAGCAGCAACGTGTTGATCTGCCCGCCGCCTATAAGCCAAATGCTCTTCCCTTGCTGCTGCTTTAGCTGCCGTACAAACTGAGGCGCGTCTTCCTGCACAAACTGTACATGCTCGGCAGCGGGCTGAGCGGAGCGGCTGAAAACGTAGTTGGTTTTGTCGGGGTAGGGGAAAGGCATATCGAACCCTAATATAACCTTGTAGGTGCTGTGGCCCATCAGCGTGGTGTCTATATGCTGCATTAAGGCGCCGTAGCCAAAGTCCTCACCTTCTTGTGCGTACCTTTCGTCGTGCAGCCAACTGGTGTCACCATTGGAGCGGGCAATGTAGCCGTCGAGGCTAGCGGCAATGTAGAGGATCACCTTGCGCATGATATGTGGCAGAAGCTAAATGTTTACACTTGTCTGGGCTCGTCTCTGAAAAAAAGCTTGGTTAGCTTAAAGAAGAAGTCACGGTTGTCAGCCACTGTGCGGTAACCAGCTTCGGCTATGGTGCCAGCCAGCGGCAGGCGGTGGTACAGCCAGTTCCAGGTGCTGTAGCCGCTCAGCTGCAGCAGTGCCGCTACCGCCTCGGCACCGTGCAGGCGCCGCCCATACGTGGTAAACAAATACACAGATCGACGGAACTGCGCATGGGACGTGCCCCGGAAGCCGTCCGGCACCTCCTGGTAAGGCACGTACTTTACCTTATTTCCGGTGTTGCGCCTCCACCTGCTTACCCAATACTTGCAGAAACTGCAGTCGCCGTCATACACCAGCAGCGGCTGCGGCAGGGCTTCTAAAGTGCTGTTTGCCATGTGCTACATGCTCCCCTTGCACCCGTTGTACCCTAAGGCCGCATTCAAAGGGCACCAGCGCAGCATACCAGTCAGTATTGGGATGAGGCCCACCGCTGCCACCGGTTTTGAATTATAATATGCGCCAACGCCGATCAGCGCCAAACCGGCCAGTACACGAGCCTTCTGCTCAACAATTCCTACGTTGCATTCCATAGCTATCAGGTTTAAGGTTGCTTGCTAAAGATTATACTTTACAGGGCCGCTTTAGTTCGGGTGTCGCAAAGGTGGCCGACTAATAAATTTCGCAGGGGAGCGGTTTGTGGGAGTAAAGGTGTAGACAATTTCCACAAGTTGTGGAATTATGGCACAGGTTGCCAACGAGGTTCTACAATCTTTGCCTGTTGCCATAGGGAGCTATAGGGCTTAAAACCAGTAATCTAGGCTAAAAGCCGTTTTTGGCACGGTTCTGTCACTACTGGAAGCGATTACATTTTTGAACGACACTTATTACAATACAGAATAAGACATGAAAAAAGCAACATTCTTTGCAGCAGCAATCGCCATATTAGGATTTACCTCACTTGATGCAAACGCTCAGACGCAGGGCCAAACTCAAGGCCAGCAAACAGAGCAAGCACAGCAGCAGGGTAACCGCGAGGTAGTAACGCAGGACCAACTGCCAGAAGCCGTACAGAACGCACTAAAAAGCGACGTGTACAAAGACTGGACAGTAGGCGAGATCACCAAAATTACTCCAGAGGAAGGTGCTGCCAACGCTGAGGTAGTGTATGAGGTTAAGTTGACCAATGCAGAAGGCCAAGAAGGCGTGGTAAGAATGAATGAAAAAGGCGGTGCCGCCGAATCGGATCAAGAATAACTGTGAACGTCATATAGTAAGCTTAAAAAAGCTCCATTTTGTGGAGCTTTTTTTTATGCCTATACTTTTAGCAAAGGGCTAAGTATATAGTAAACATCCAGGTGGAGTTTTGATTATCAGAATTTTATATTACATTAAACCTTTATAAGAGTGTAAAAGTGAGAGGAACAGTGTAGATGCAGTACCGCCCCGCCATTATGGAGCTCTGGCGAAAAATAAGGCAAGCAGTGCCGCTGGAGATGTTGCTGTGGCTTACAGGGCTTCTCCTGCTTGCGCTGATGGACCCACACGGCGATCATTTGCTCAGCTTCTGCCCTTTTAGCTGGCTGTTGGAGAATGGCTGCCCAGGCTGTGGCCTGGGGCATGGCATTGCGTTTCTGGTGCGCGGTGAGTGGCAGGCGTCGTGGGCGGCGCACCCTTTGGCGGGCCCAGCTGTGCTGCTGCTGCTTTGGCGCTGCGGCAGGCTTTTGTACTTCTACCGAACACATACAAGAACAACAAAATAAGACTATATTATATGGCAAGTATACTCCACCTGATGCCGGACCTGGAGCCGGATGAAATGGGATACCTCCAGTCATTGGTGCAGCCTATGACCGATGAGGAAGCAATGCAGTTCGTGAACATGTACAGGCCGCGCCGCCGCGATCCGATGCTGATTCTGGCCACGACGATCCTGGGATTTTTCGGGGTGGCTGGTGTGCAGCGCTTTCTTGTTGGGCAAATCGTGATGGGGGTGCTCTACTTCTTTACTGCCGGGCTGTGCTTCATCGGTACGATCATCGACCTGATAAACCATAAGCGGCTTACGTATGAATACAACGTGAAGGAGGCCGACAAGGTGATGATGATGATGCGCCACGGCCGCGCCTACTAAGGCATAGCCATGCTTCTGAGCTAAGAAAGAAGGGCAGGCGCAGCCTTGGCTGCACCTGCCCTCTTGAGCATTTTATTCCTGCCAGTGGCTATTTATGAACCGGCGTGACTTTATAGCCTTGCTTGCGCAGCAGGGCCAATACACCGTTCTCACCGGCAAGGTGCGCGGCCCCCACGGCAAAAAGTGTTGGCTTTTCCCTGGCCATGCGCTCCATCACCGGTATCCAGTTTTTGTTGCGCTGCACTAGAAACACCTCACTAAACTTGTTATAGTTCTCCTCGGAGTAGTCGCGCTTCATGAGCTCCTGTAGTCCCTTCAGGTCCTGGGCCAAATATAGGGTCACCATCTCCTGGTAATCGGCCTTGGACTGGGGAAGGTCAGTGGCAGTGCGCACCAGCATATCGGCATAAATCTCGTTTGGCAGCTTGTCTACAGCTTCCATCTGCTGCTGCACGCTTTCAATGCCTACCACCTCTTTCTGCTGGCTGTGTGCCAGCTCCATCAGCTTCTGCTCATAAGACTCCGGCGTGCATTCCGTCATTACCGGTATAAGCATGGTATATAGCATAAAGGGCTTCATGTTGTCCAGGTGCTGGATGTCCATGCCATAGCTCGTCGAAAAGAGATCTGCCAGCGCTTTGTACTGCTCTTCGTTAAACATGGCCTTCAGCGACTGCCCCGCTGGTAGCTTCACCAGCTGCATGATCTGTGCCGTCATCTCAGGGTCATCCATATCCAGCTCCAGCGACAGCTGTTCCGTTTGGCTCACGGAAGCTCGCAGGGCCTCCGAAATCGCCATTTTGTCCGGGCAAATGGCGTGGATGGTGCCATAAAGGTAAGACGGCTTCTTTAGTCCTTTGCCCGTAATCTTCCAGAGCAACGCGTTTTCATCTTTCCCGGGGCCGGCCCAGGCAGGGGGCAGCTGCGTCAGCACCAGCAGCAGGGCCAGCAGTAAGTTTAATTTTCTTTTCATGATTTAGGTTGATAACAGGCGCAAACTAATGAATTTCTGGAAGAATGCTGGGAATAAACTGAATTGTGACGCCTGGCTGGCGCGGCTGTTGGCAACTTAGGCTATGCTGTTATGCTTGGTGGAAGAGGGCAGGCTGGGATGGCTTCTCTTATTTGTGCGGCAAAATACTTATCTTAGAAGGTTCAAACTCCTAAACTACATGAAAAACAGAACCATTGCCTTACTTGGCGCCGCCTGCTTTCTGTCAGGTGCTTTCGTGGCCAGGGTGGCAGACGATAAGATAACCGTAGAGGTGCTGCAGGATGCCCAGAAGCTGATCGGGCTCAACTTTACGGATGCCCAGCTCGACTCTACCATATCCGAGTTGGAAGAGCTGAAAGAAAGCTACGAGGTAATCCGCAAGCAGAACCTGCCCAACAGCGTACCGCCTGCGCTCACGTTCAACCCAATCCCGGTAGGCTATACTTTCCCAACAGGCAAGTCGGCCTTTGAGGCGGAGCGGCCGCAAAATGTGAAGCTGCCGAAAAGGCGCGAAGAGCTGGCTTTTTACAGCATTCCGCAGCTGGCGGAGCTGATCCGGACGCAGCAGATATCTTCCGAGGAACTCACGAAGTTCTACCTCGCCCGCCTGAAAAAGTATGGCCCCACGCTGGAGTGCGTGACCACCTTAACCGAGGAGCTGGCGCTGCAGCAGGCGCGCCAGGCAGACCAGGAGATAAAGGCCGGCAAGTACAGAGGCTTGCTGCACGGAATTCCGTTCGGGGTGAAGGACCTGCTCTCCACGCGCAAGTATAAAACCACCTGGGGCGCCATGCCTTATAAAGACCAGGTGATAGACGAGGACGCTACCGTGGTGCAGCGCCTGCAGGATGCCGGTGGCGTGCTGGTGGCCAAACTGACCTTGGGCGCGCTGGCGATGGGTGACGTGTGGTATGGCGGCAAGACGCGCTCGCCTTGGGATATTAACCAGGGCTCCAGCGGTTCCTCCGCGGGGTCGGCGGCGGCAGTGGCCGCAGGCCTGGTGCCTTACGCTATCGGCACCGAAACACTGGGCTCGATCGTGTCGCCGGCTACGGCCACAGGCGTAACGGGGCTGCGCCCGACCTATGGCCGCGTAAGCCGCCACGGCGCCATGGCCCTGAGTTGGTCTATGGATAAGATAGGGCCTATGGCGCGCTCCGCCGAGGACTGCGCCATCGTGTTCAACGCTATCTATGGCCCGGACGGCAAGGACCAGTCGGTGTATGACGCGCCGTTTAACTATAACCAAAGTATAAACCCGAAGAAACTGCGCGTCGGTTACCTGAAAAACGACTTCGCCAAAGAGTATGGCTTTAAGCAAAACGACCAGGCGGCGCTGGATGCGCTGCAGAAGGCAGGCGTGGAGCTGGTGCCGATCTCGCTGCCGGACTTGCCGGCCCGCGAGCTGACGCTGACCATATCGGTAGAGGGAGCCGCCGCCTTCGACGAGCTTACCCGTAGCGGCCGCGACAGCCTGTTGGTGGCGCAGCACAAAAACGCCTGGCCGAACATCTTCCGTACAGGGCGCTTTATACCTGCCGTGGAGTACCTGCAGGCGCAGCGCGTGCGTACCCTGCTGGTGCAGCAGATGCAGGAGACGCTGAAGGACGTGGATGTGTACATCAGCCCGTCTTTTGCCAGCAACAACCTGGTGGTAACCAACCTTACCGGCCACCCCTGCGTGGTAGTGCCAACAGGCTTCCAGAAAAACGGTATGCCTACCACCATTACGTTCATGGGCAAGCTGTTCGGAGAGGCGGAGTTGCTAAGCTTTGCCAAGCTCTACCAAAGTATAACGCCGCATGAGGAGCAGCACCCAAGTATGAACTTCAGTAAAAAGAGGAAATCTTAAACGATAACCTCCTTGCCGCCGCCCCTAAGCGACACGCTCTTAGGGGCGGCTTTTTGTATACTTCGTGTTTATACTTTATTTTGAGGATCGAACCTAACAAATCTACCTAAACCTAAACCAATCATGCAACTGAAACAAAGAGTTGTGGCGCTTGCGGCCCTGCTGCTACTGGGCAGCGCCGAACTGCAGGCGCAGAACGACAAGCTGGAGCTCAGCGTGGAGAAGATCATGCGCGACCCGAAGTGGATCGGCACCTCTCCGAGCAACGTGTTCTGGTCTGAAGACGGCAAGAAGATCTACTTCAGCTGGAATCCGGACGGCAACCGGTTTGACTCCCTGTACAGCGTGAGCGCCGACGGCAGAAACCTGCAGAAGGTGAGCCCGCAGGAGCGCCGCAGCCTGCCTGCGCAGCGCGGGGTGTACAACCGTGCCCAAAACAAGAAAGTGTACGAGAAGAATGGCGACATCTACTTGTATGACGTAAAGTCCGGGAAAACGCAGCAGGTAACCAACACCGTAGAGCGCGAGAGCAACCCTGCCTTTAGCCACAACGAGCAGAAGGTGGTGTATACCAAAGACAGCAACCTTTTCTCCTGGAGCATCAGCAGTGGGCAAACAGCACAACTAACCGACTTCAAGAAAGGGCGCAAGCCGGCAGAGGAAGGCAAAAACCAGCAGCGCGACTGGCTGAAGGAGCAGCAGCTGACCCTGCTCCAGATTGTGCGCGACCGCAAAGAAAGCAAAGAGGCCAACGAGAAGCAGCAAAAGCTGGACGCACCCAATAGACCGAAAGAAATCTACGTAGAGGAGAAGGTCGTGAACAACGTGACGCTGGGGCCCAATGAGCGCTTTATCACGTATCAGCTGATCTCACGCCCGAAAAATGCCAAGGTGGCCATCGTGCCGGATTTTGTAACAGAGTCGGGCTACACGGAGGATATCAACACCAGGACCAAGGTGGGGGATGCGCAGAACGGCTACGAGTTCTTTGTATACGATACCCAGCGCGATACAGCCTATGCGGTGTTGATGAACGATGTGGAAGGCATTTACGACCAGCCTGCTTACCTGCTGCAGCAGGAGGCAAAGGCCAGCGCCTCGTCCAGTGCCGCCGACAGCAAGACCAAGAAGCCCGAGCCACGGGCAACCGCCATCTATGGCCCGTACTGGTCTGACAATGGCAAGCATGCGGTGGTGGTGGCCCGCTCCGCCGATAACAAGGACCGCTGGATCATGAAGCTGGACCCGGCAACCTCCAAGCTGACGGTGCTGGACCGCCAGCGCGATGAGGCCTGGATCAACGGCCCCGGCATCAGCTATGGGCCTGGGGAGATTGGCTGGATGCCGGACGGCGAGAGCGTGTGGTTCCACTCTGAGGAGAGCGGATATTCGCACCTGTACGCTGTAAACGTGAACAGCGGCAAGAAGAAAGCCCTTACTAGTGGCAAGTTCGAGGTGTCGGATGTGCGCCTGTCGGACGATAAGAAGCATTTCTACTTCACGGCCAACAAAGTACACCCGGGTGAGAAGCATTTCTACCGCATGCCGGTAAACGGCGGCGAGATGGTGCAGCTGACCAGTTTGCCAGGCGCCCACGAGGTGGAGCTGTCGCCGGACGAGAAAAAGCTGGCTATACGCTACTCTTACAGCAACAAGCCGTGGGAGCTGTATGTGATGGATAACAAGAAAGGGGCGAAGCCTAAACAGGTTACCAACTCTCTGACAGAGGAATTCAAGTCCTACAGTTGGCGGGAGCCGGAGGTAATTACCTTTAAAGCGCAGGACGGAGCGGATGTGTATGCGCGTGTGTATCAGCCTAAGAACCCGCAGCAAAATGGCCCTGCCGTTGTTTTTGTGCACGGAGCCGGTTATTTGCAGAATGCGCACAAGTGGTGGAGTTCCTATTTCCGCGAGTATATGTTCCACAACTTCCTGGCAGACCAGGGCTACACGGTGTTAGACATTGATTACCGCGGCAGCGCCGGCTACGGCCGTGACGTGCGCACGGGCATTTACCAGTTTATGGGCGGTAAAGACCTGAGCGACCATGTGGACGGGGCCAGGCACCTGGTGGAGAAGTACAACGTGGATCCGAAGCGCATTGGTATCTACGGCGGCTCCTACGGTGGCTTCATCACCCTGATGGCCATGTTCACGGAGCCTGATGTTTTTGCTGCTGGTGCCGCGCTACGCTCTGTAACCGACTGGGCGCACTACAACCACGGCTATACTTCCAACATTCTTAACACCCCATACACGGACAGCACAGCCTATGCCAAGAGCTCCCCGATCTACTATGCCGAGGGGCTGCAAGGTGCCCTGCTGATCTGCCACGGTATGGTGGATACCAACGTGCACTTCCAGGACGTGGTGCGCCTGACGCAGCGCCTGATCGAGCTGGGCAAAGACAACTGGGAGCTGGCAGTGTACCCGGTAGAGGACCACGGCTTCACAGAGCCAGCCAGCTGGACAGACGAATACAACCGTATTTTTAAGCTGTTTGAGGAAAATCTGAAAGAGACGAAGTAAGAGACTGCAGCTTAGTACAGGAAAGGCGTGTGGGCGAAAGCCCCCACGCCTTTTTTATTGCCTGAGTGCTGTGCAAGAGGTAAATATAGGTAAAAATGTATATGTGAAAAGTATAAAATAGCTAAAGGAGGGGGCTAGCTGTGCCTGAGGAGAGCTGTTTTGTGAATGGTGAAAGAAAATAGGATGGTAAATAGAACATATACCTTGTTTTATAAATGTTTTAACACTGCAGAGGAATAGTAATAATTAGTTTTGGGACAGTGGCAACTGTCTAGAAAATAGGTGTTTAGTCTGCGCATGAACATGGCTTTGGCATTAAAATATGCCTTTGGTTCATTGGCAGCGGCAATTTTTTTGATTTGGAATGGGAAGTGTTGCAACATTGATATATATTTGAAAAACAACCAATAACTATTTTACCAAACAATCTAATCTAACTTTATGAGAAAAGTTCTATTATTTAGTTTGGTGATGCTCCTAACGCTTGTTAACCAGGCATGGGCGCAAAGCCAAACTGTAACAGGTAGAGTGACCGACGCCAGTAGTGGGCAACCATTACCTGGAGTTGCTGTCATTGTAAAAGGTACCACAACAGGTACGACAACCGGGATAGAAGGCAATTACAGCGTGAATGTGCCTTCTGGAGATGCAACGCTTATATTTAATTTTCTGGGTTATGTAGCGCAGGAGGTTAAAGTATCTGGCAGAAGCACTATCAATGTGACTCTTTCTGAGGATGCCAAAGCACTGGAAGAGGTAGTGGTAGTAGGTTACTCTACGACAACAAAAGAATCCTTTACTGGTACTGCGAAAGTGGTAAGCGCGCAAAAGCTGGAAACCAAGAGCGTATCAAACGTTTCGCAGGCGCTAGCCGGTGAGGTTGCGGGTGTAAGAATCGTAAACACAAGCGGCCAGCCAGGTACCGAGGCTACGGTGCGTATCCGTGGTATCGGCTCTGTGAACGGTAACCGTGATCCGCTGTACGTAGTAGACGGTGTTCCTTTCAATGGTAGCATCAACTCTATCAACCCAGCTGACATCGAGTCTACCACAGTGCTGAAAGACGCTGCCGCGACAGCTATCTACGGTTCAAGAGGTGCGAACGGTGTAATCGTGATCACCACAAAAACAGGTAGAGGCAAAGACAACTACATCGAGGTAGATGCCAACTTTGGTACTAACCAGGCGCTGCTCCCTCGCTACAACACTATCAAGTCTCCTGAGCAGTTCATTGGCTTAGGCTGGGAAAGTTTGTACAATTATGGCGTGGCTGCAGGCAACTACAACGACGCACAAGCAACAGCTTATGCAAACTCAAGACTATTCTCAAACTCAGGTATCAACCCTAAGTATAACCTCTGGAGCGCCACTGGTGCTGAACTTATTGATCCAGCGACAAGAACAGTTAGACCAGGTGTAACAAGAAAATATAACCCAGAGAACTGGGAAGACTATGGTTTTCAGAACTCGGGCCGCTCTGAGGTGAACGTGAAGTTCGGCGGTTCTTCTGATAAAACACACTACTACTCTTCTTTCGGTTACCTGAAAGACGTAGGTTACCTGATCAACTCTGATTACGAGCGTCTTTCAGCTCGTTTAAACCTGACCCAGGAAATTAACAACTGGCTGACAGGTGCTTTTAACTTCAACTATGCCCGTTCTGAGACAAACAATAATGGTCAATCTTCAGACTCAGGAAGCATCTTCTGGTTCGTAGATAATATTCCATCTATCTACCCGCTGTACAGCAGAGATGCAGAAGGTAACTTCGTGTCAGACCCTATCTTTGGTGGCAATCAGTTTGATTATGGTGTAGGCCGTGGTTTTGGCGCTCTTACGAACGCTATCGCCGATGCTACTTATGATACGAACAGAAGCAACCGTAACGAACTGAATGGTAATGCCAGCCTGAACGTGAACATTGCTGAAGGCCTGACACTGGAGAATAGAATTGGTGCGCAGTACTACCACAATAAGTTTCTAAACAGAGGCAACAAATACTATGGTGGCTCTGCGTCACAAAATGGTAGCCTGTTCCACCAGAGAACAGAGGTTTTCTCTTACAACCTGCTGAACTTGCTGCGCTATAACAAAAGCTTTGGCCAGCACAATGTTGAGGCGCTTGCTGCCCACGAGGTAACAGATTGGGAGCTTAACCGCATCACTGCTTCAGGACAAAACTTGGTTGATCCAAACATCGAGGATCTTAGCAACGCAGTAGTGCATAACCCATCTGCTGGTTTTACAGAGCAGTATACTCTGGAAAGCTACTTTGCCCAGGTTAATTACGACTTCAGCAACAAATACTTCTTGTCTGCTACTATCAGAAGAGACGGTTCTTCCCGCTTCAGAAAAGACAAGTGGGGTACATTTGGCTCAGTTGGTGCCGGTTGGATGATCACAAGCGAAGATTTCATGAGCAACCAGAATATCTTTGATATGCTGAAACTGAAGGCGAGCTACGGCCTGATTGGTGACCAGGCCGGTGTAGGATACTATCCAGGTTATGACATTTTCAATATTGATAATCTAAATGATAATCCTGCTTTCTCTTTCTCTACGAAGGGTAACCTCGATCTTACTTGGGAGACTTCAAGACAGTTCCAGACAGGTATTGACTTTGAAGTGGCTAACAACCGCATCTATGGTTCCGTGGACTATTACATCAAGAACACGACTGACTTGATCTTCGAGAGAAGAGTAGGTCCATCACTTGGATACGCTTTGATTCAGGTAAACGACGGTAACCTGAGAAACCAAGGTCTGGAGTTTGACGTGACAGGTGATGTGTTCCAGGGTAAGGATTACCGCTTGAGTCTAGGTGTGAACGGTGAGATTTTCTCTAACAAGATTACTGAAATGCCTACCGATCCTGTAAAAGGTCAACCTAAGCCAATCGACGTGCAGGGACAGTATGCTTGGTCTAAAGGCCACTCTATCTACGATTTCTATCTGCGTGAGTGGGCTGGTGTAGACCCTCAGGATGGTACTGGTATGTGGAATGTGGTTTACAACGATGCTAACGGTAACGACATGCTGGACGATGGCGAAGGCATTGCAAACCTGAACGACTATCTGTACAACAACCCTGATGTAAGCGAAGGTGACCTGAAGACAACGACTACCAAAAAATATTCAGCTGCTACGCTGAAGTACAACGGTAAGTCTGCTATTCCAGACGTACGTGGTGCGGTTAACCTGAGCGGTGGTTACAAAGGCTTCGACCTGAGAGTTCAGATGCTGTACAGCTTTGGTGGCTACGCTTATGACGGCGCTTACGCGAACTTGATGCACAACGACCTAGTTGGTAGCAACAACTGGCACCAGGATATCATGAACAGATGGCAGAAAGAAGGCGACGTAACAGATGTGCCGCGTCTGTCTCGCGGCTACGATGCAAACGTTGCTTCTTCATCTACTCGCTTCCTGACCAAGGCTAACTACATGGTGCTGAACAACGTGCGTCTGACGTACACGGTGCCTAGCAACTTCGTGAGCAAGTATGGTATCGGTGGTCTATCTGTTTGGTTGTCTGGTGACAACCTGTGGATTAACACTGCGCGTGATGGCTTCAACCCATCAACTGCAGAAGCAGGTAGCTCCAGCACATACCGTTATTCTCCGCTGTCTACTTTCACGGCAGGCTTAAGAGTTAAAATTTAATTTGACTGATTATCATGAAGAAGAATTTATATATAATTGGCGCGGCTGCTCTCACTCTTACGCTGAGCAGTTGTGAAAAAGACTTTCTGGATGTAAAGCCTTCCGGTAACGAAATTTCGCCGGAGCAGTTGGCTGAGGCAGCAGAAAAAGATCCATCACTCCTGAACGGTAACATTGCTGGTTTATACTCCACTATGTACAACACAGGTACAGGTGGCACAGACCTGAACCACGATGACTTCGGGCAGAAGAGCTGGGATATGTACATGGACTTCATATCCTCTGACATGGTGTTGGCTGGTGCAACGTATGGTTGGTATGAAGGTGTCGTTAGGTATCAGGATACAAAAGACTATACGCAGACTGAAGGTTACATGCCATGGAGATACTATTATCGTATCATCTTTGGTGCCAACACTGTAATTGATGCTTTGGGTGGAACTGATGCTGAGCAGACAGAGCCGCTGCAGCGCCACATTATGGGCCAGGCAAAGGCTATGCGTGCCTACGCATACTTCTACCTTGCTCAGCTGTACTCCAAAGGATATGGTACAGGGTCGGAGAAGATCCTACCAATCTATACAAACACCCAGGTTCCAAACCAGCCGAAGGCTACCTCTGAAGAGGTCTACAACCTGATTGTGGATGACCTTACTCAGTCAATTGAATATTTATCAGACTTCAACAGGACTTCTAAAGACCAGATAGATCAAACTGTAGCAAAAGGCTTGTTAGCTTACACGCTTGCCGCTAGAGGAACACAGGCTGACCTGCAGCAGGTTGTAACTCTGACTGATGAACTGATAGCTAGCAAGTACCGCATCACAAACAAGGGGGAGCTCTTTGCTCAGATTAACCCTACTACAGGTGTGTTGACTAACCCACAGTCAGGCTTCAACAACGTAGCTACTCCAAGCTGGATGTGGGGTGTAGACCTAACACTGGCAAACGGGCTGGATCTGGTTTCATGGTGGGGTCAGATGGACGTTTTTACCTACAGCTATGCTTGGGCCGGAGATCCTAAAACTATCGATATCAACCTGTACAAGGCCATTCGGGCAAATGACTACAGAAAGAACTGGTTTGATCCAGAAGGTGGTGGCTTAGAGGCAGCTTATGCGGAAGATGGTTACGAAGAGGGTGATTTCGACTTGATGCCACTCAATAAGTTCTTTGATCCGAACAGAGTAATTGGTGGTCAGAGAAACGTTACCACCGACTATGTATACATGCGTGTTGAAGAGATGGTCCTGCTGAATGCTGAGGCACACGCAAGGCTTGGACAGGATGCGCAGGCAAAAGATGCACTGAAACTGCTGATGCAGGAGAGATTCGACGCTGAGGCATACGCAGAGTATGAGACTTACCTGAATGGACTTGGCGGACAGTCGCTGAAAGATGAGATCCTGCTGCAGACTCGTATCGAGTTGTGGGGTGAAGGTAAGACTTACCTGGCTATCAAGCGAAACAAGGTGAATGTAACCAGAGGTGAGAACCATATCTTCCTTCCTGGGCAAACCTTCGCATGGGACTCTGATGAGTTGACATTCGAGATTCCACAGGCAGAGGTATTGAACAACCCTGTTCTGAATCAGTAGAATTATAAGCGCTATCTGCAATCAGTTGCAGTAGTTTTAGGAAAAGGCCACCCAATTGGGTGGCCTTTTTTATTGCCATACTTTAGAACGTATACGTTACAGCCATCCCGTCATACCACCCATTGCTCTCGGGTGCCAGCGAGAACCTGGAGCCCCGCTTGTGCAACTCCGGCACCAGTATGCCAATGGTGGTGCCGACAGCATAACCCACCAAGTTGTCGCTGAGGAAATGCTTGCCTGCCTTCAAGCGCAAAAAAGCCACAGCAGCCGGAACAGTGGCCGCGGCGGCCCATACGTAAGGCCGGGCCGGGGAGTCCGGGTTGAAGTCGTGGTACACTTTGGCGAGAAAGAACGTAGCGGTGGCCGTGGCGGCGGTGTGGCCGGCGTAGAAAGAGTTTGTTGCCTGTTTGTCTGTTTTCAAGCCTACAGGAGCATCGGCGGCATACACGTAGGGGCGCTTGCGTTTGGTAAGGCCGGCCGTCATGCTGTACATGCCGCCTGCGATAGACAATGCCTGCCCATACAGCAAGTATACTTGTGGCGCGTTCTGCTTTATGTCGTCATCCAGCAGGAGCAGCAGCGGGGCAAGGAAAGAGCCATAGAACGGAAAGTCGCTTAAGGTCTCGGCGCTGGTGCTGTAGTTGCCTGCCGCAAATCTGTCAAACCCATTCACATCGTTTTTAGACAAGGCTGCCAGGTCGGCAGTGCTAACCCTGTCCTTCTTTCCAATCAGTATGTTTCCGGCCACGGTGGCCCCTATAGCTCCAACCGTGATGCCTCCATCGCGCAGCCAATCCGTTTGGTAAGGCGAGGCAGCACCATCCTGTGCATTGGCAGCAAGCGGTAAAAGCACAACCGCCAAGAAGAGACACAGCCGCCGTTTCATGTTTAGAAAGTGTAGGTCATGAGCGCGCCGTTGAAGTACCTGCCCGAAACCGGCATCAGGCTGATGTTGCGCTTGTTGGATTTCTTGTGGAGCTGCGGCACCAGTATACCGGCGGCGGCTCCCATGGTATAACCCAGCAGGTTATCTGTCAGGAAGTGTTTACCGGCTTTCAGGCGCAGGTAGCCCACTGTGGCAGGTATGGCGGCCGCGGCGGCCCATACATAGGGGCGTGCCGGGGAGTCCGGGTTAAAGTCGTGGAAGATCTTGGCGGCGAAAAACGTGGCGCTCGCGGTGGCGGCGGTGTGGCCGGCGTAAAACGAGTTAAGCGCGTTCGCGTCGTTCTTGTCTGAAATATCCACCTCATCACTGTAAACGAGCGGGCGCACGCGCTCCACATTGCCGTTCGTCATCGTGAAAAAGGCGCCTGTTACAGCCATGGTCTCTACGTACAGCACCAGTACCTGGCCGGCTTTGCCGCCCACATTTTTGTTCAGCATCATCAGGAGCGGGGTAGCAAAGGAGCCATAGAACGGGAAGTCGCTAAGCTTTTTGGCGTTGTCAGAGTCATAGCCTGCCGAAAAACGGTCAAAGCCGTTCACGTCCTTCTTGCTTAGGGCCATGATCTCTTCTTGGCTCATCCCGCTCTTGTCCTTCATCAGGGACAAACCATAGGCGCTTAGGCCCATGCCCGCCGCAATAATGGGGGCGTCTACTTTAAAAGACGTTTCATAAGGAGAGTCGTTTTGGGCAAATGCGCTGCCTGTTAGAAAAGTTATAAGGCAGAATATAGTTAATATGCGTTTCATAAAGGGCATTTTCAAATGATACAATTTTTGTAGATGAACGGACTGCTATTTTAAAAGGTTGTGCCAAGACCCCTGCCGCACCACTGCCAACAAGGGGCGTGGCGCATGCCTCAGGGTGTAACTTTTTGTGGCTAAATCGTTACAAGCCATTGTGCAGGCCTGATAATCGTTTTAAGTATGGCAGATTTGTCTTAGCTTTGTACCCGCTGCCAAGGGGGGCAGCCGGTTTATACTTTGTACCTAAACCCAAAGAAAAAAATGCCTTATTTATTTACATCTGAGTCTGTGTCAGAAGGACACCCGGATAAAGTGGCTGATCAGATTTCGGATGCCCTTCTGGATGAGTTCCTGAAGCAAGACCCGCAGTCCAAAGTAGCCTGTGAGACCTTGGTAACCACTGGCTTGGTGGTGCTGAGCGGGGAGGTGAAGACAGAAGCCTACGTAGACGTACAGAAAGTTGCCCGAAACGTGATCAAGCGTATCGGTTATACAAAGTCAGAGTATATGTTCGATGCAGATGCCTGCGGTGTGATCTCCGCCATCCACGAACAGTCTGCTGATATAAACCAGGGCGTAGAGCGCGCCAATCCCGAAGATCAGGGGGCCGGAGACCAGGGGATGATGTTCGGCTACGCTACTGACGAGACGGATGACTATATGCCGCTTGCCCTGAGCATTTCGCACCTGCTGCTGCAGGAGCTGGCTGCTATCCGCAAGGAAGGCAAAGAGATGACCTACCTGCGCCCGGACGCCAAGTCGCAGGTGACCATCCGCTACAGCGACAACCACGTGCCGGAGAAGATAGACACCATCGTCATCTCCACCCAGCACGATGAGTTCGTAAAAGCCGATGGTGACAGCACGGAGGCAAAGAACGAGGCGGAGCGCCAAATGGTGGCCAGCATTCAAGAAGATGTGAACAATATCCTGATACCGCGCGTGCTGAAGCTGTTGCCAGAGCGTATCCAGAAGTTGTTCGATTCTAATATCACCTACCACATCAACCCTACCGGCAAGTTCGTGATTGGCGGCCCGCATGGCGATACAGGCCTAACAGGTCGTAAGATCATTGTGGATACGTACGGGGGCAAAGGGGCACACGGCGGCGGCGCCTTCTCTGGCAAAGACTCGTCTAAGGTGGACCGCTCTGCCGCTTATGCGGCGCGGCATATCGCCAAGAACCTGGTAGCGGCCGGCGTGGCCAGCCAGGTGCTGGTGCAGGTGGCTTACGCCATCGGCGTAGCCAAGCCTGTAG
The DNA here is from genome assembly GCF_029360645.1 of Pontibacter litorisediminis. Taxonomy (GTDB): domain Bacteria; phylum Bacteroidota; class Bacteroidia; order Cytophagales; family Hymenobacteraceae; genus Pontibacter; species Pontibacter litorisediminis. The sequence goes on from NZ_JARDUA010000003.1 coordinate 126,603, forward strand.
GCCTGTATGTAACAACGTATGGCTCCACCAAGGTGAAGGACGCAAACGGCAACATCATGAGCGACGGAGAGGTTGCCGAGCGCGTAAACAAGCTATTCGACATGCGCCCTTACGCTATCGTGCAGCGCTTCGGCCTGCAGAATCCGATCTTCTCCGAAACGGCAGCCTATGGCCACATGGGCAGAACACCAGGAAGGAAAACTGTAGAAGTTACAGTAGACGGCAAGAGAGAGGTAAGAGAGTTCGAGACCTTTACTTGGGAGAAGCTGGACTATGTGGATAAGATAAAGGCTGAGTTTGGCCTGTAGGCAAGAAGCCTGCTTATATAAAAAGAGCGGCCTGCTAAGTATAGCAGGCCGCTCTTTTTGTGTGTATCAAGTATGGCTTAATGGTGCGCCATTTGCTTCTGCTTAAAACGCTTCAGCTGTCGGCGCATGGCTTCTACGGCAGCATCGGCGGCGGCTTCAAAAGATGGGGCGTCCTCCTGCGAGAACAACGTAGAGCCTGGCACAAACAGCTTGATCTCAACGGTTTTGTTGTCTATGCCGTCCTTGTTATTATGTTTAAGAAACACTTCGCCTTCCACTATGCGATCGTAAAATGTTTCGAGTTTGTCTACTCTCTGCTGAACGAAGTCAGTAAGTTGCTTGTCTGCCTCGAAGTGGATGGAATGCATCTGTAGCTTCATATGCTTTACATTTAAAAAGTTAAACTTATTATGCTTTGGGGTGAGCCTTCTCAAAAATAGATTTGAGCTGCTCGATGGAATTGTGCGTGTATACTTGGGTGGCTGCCAGGCTGGCATGGCCCAAGAGATCTTTGATCGCGTTAAGATCGGCTCCCTTGTTCAGCAAATGGGTAGCGAAGGAGTGTCGCAGCACGTGCGGGCTATTATGTTCAGAGGTGGTAATCAAGCTGATATATTTTTTTACGACACGGTATACAAACTTCGGGTACAAGGGCCTCGCTTTATTAGTAACGAGCAATTTTACCGAATTGTTATTCCCGAAAAAATGACTTTTCTCAGCTTGGTACGCGTCTAATGCCAGCAGCAGCGAATCGTTGAGCGGCAGGATGCGCTCTTTGTTTCCTTTGCCTAACACGCGCACAGTTTTGGCGCTAAGGCTGATGTCGGCAGGCTCTATGTGGATAAGTTCGGCAAGGCGAATGCCCGTGCCATAGAGGAATTCCAGGATCAGCCTGTCGCGCTGGCCCTCAAAGGTTTCTTCAAACGTAAAGCTATCGAGCAGCTGGTTGAAAGGCTCCTCCTGCACAAAGGCAGGCAGTTTTTTACTGGCCTTCGGCGCTTTGATGCGCAGCATGGGGTTTGCTTTAATGCGTTCCTGCGCCAGCAGAAACCTGTAGTAGGAGCGGAGGCAGGCAATCTTCCGGTTTATGGAGCGCGGCTTGATGTTGTTCTGCACCAGCGTCAGTATCCAGGAGCGGATAATGGTGTGGTCGGCCTCGGCGGCATCGGTGATCTGGTATACCTCTTTCAGGTAACCGGCAAATTGCCCCAGGTCGGTGTGGTAGGAGGTAAGGGTGTGCGGGCTGTACCGCTTCTCGTACTGGAGGTACTTGAAAAATAAATCCATAAATTAGTATACCTGGTTAGGTTAGCCAGGTATACTAATTTATGGAAAAATAGAATATCTTGTTAGATATACTAGTAGTTTTCGCTAGCAAACATCTGCTGCTTGTACACAGCTCTCTCCTTTTGCTTTCTCTTAGCCACAGAAGGCTTCTCGAAATACGCTCTTGAGCGCAGTTCTTTCAAAACACCAGTTCTCTCGAATTTCTTCTTGAATCTTTTCAGAGCACGGTCTACAGACTCGTTATCTTTTACGTTTACAATAATCATATTTTTCCTCGCTTCTCTTTGGATTTAAGGTTGCAAATTTAAGCAACCTTATACTTAAAAATCAACTCCTTGGCTAAATATTTATCAGCCCTATATGTTTTATGGGGCAAAAGCCGGGGAGAAGGCTGTTTGGGCCTCCTCCTGCAGCCTTTTTTACTTTAACATAGCACGGGATATAACAAGCTTCTGTATCTCGCTGGTTCCCTCCCCAATGGTGCAGAGCTTGGCGTCGCGGTAATATTTCTCCGCCGGGTAGTCCTTCGTGAAGCCGTAGCCACCGAAGATCTGCACCGCCTCGTTCGCTACCCTCACCGACACTTCGGAGGCAAACAGCTTGGCCATCGCCGATTCCTTGTTTACGTTCAGGCCACGGTTTTTCATGTCGGCTGCCTGGTAGGTAAGCAGCGATGCCGCCTCTACTTCTGTAGCCATGTCAGCCAGCTTGAAGGCGATGCCCTGGAAACTGGAGATTGGCTTGTTGAACTGGTGGCGCTCCTTGGAGTAAGCTACCGCAGCATCCAAGGCACCCTGCGCGATGCCCAACGAGAGCGCTGCAATAGAGATACGGCCGCCGTCCAACACCTTCATGGCCTGGATAAAGCCTTCTCCTACCTTACCCAGGATCTGGTCTTTGTGTACGCGGCAGTCCTGGAAGATAAGCTCTGTGGTCTCGGAGGCGCGCATGCCTAACTTGTCTTCCTTGCGGCCGGCGCTAAAGCCTTCCGTTCCTTTCTCGATCACAAAGGCTGTCATGCCGTGGGAGTCGCCCACCTCCCCGGTACGCACGATCACTACGGCCACATTGCCCGACTTCCCGTGCGTGATAAAGTTCTTGGCGCCGTTGATTACCCAGTAGTCGCCGTCTTGCACTGCTACCGTGCGCATGTTGCCCGCGTCTGATCCTGTGTTAGGCTCCGTCAGGCCCCAGGCCCCGATCCACTCGGCGGTGGCCAGCTTGGGCAGGTACTTCTTCTTCTGCTCCTCATTGCCGAACTGCAGGATATGGCCGGTGCACAGCGAGTTGTGCGCCGCCATCGACAGGCCGATGGAGCCGTCTATCTTGGAAAGCTCTGCAATGGCGGTAACATACTCCAGGTAGCCGAAGCCCGACCCGCCGTACTCCGTTGGCACGAGCACGCCCATCAGCCCCAGCTCACCGAGTTGCTTGAATACCTCTACCGGGAATTCCTGCGACTCGTCCCACTCTCTCATTTTAGGCTTGATGTGCTTGGCGCCAAAGTCGCGGACCATGTCCGCAATCATGCGCTGGTTTTCAGTTGTTTTTAATTCCATGTATAGTATTGGGTTCGTAATAAGGTGATGTGTCGCTAGTATAACGGGATAAGAATATCCGTTGTTTACAAAGCTATATAAATATGGGCAAAGCGCCAATCGGGTATATAGATTTAATCGTATGTAAAAGAGGCTACTGCAGGGCGGCACCTTTATTTTGACAGTGAGTTTAATTTCCGTTATTTTGGTGTTTGTTTGCTGTGCTGCCCTTAGCAGCAGGGCCACAGGGACTACTTATTGGCAAGATGATACAGTTTTTGAAAAACCTGTTTGGAGGGAATGAGCCTATGCTGGAGGTCTCGCTGAGTGAGCTCGGCGTGGACATGCATTCGCATATACTCCCCGGCATCGACGATGGCTCCGACAGCCTGGAGCAGTCGCTGGAGCTGGTGCGGGGCATGAAGGAGCTTGGTTACCGGAAACTGATCATGACGCCGCACGTCATGAGCGACTTCTACAAGAACACGCCCGAGATCATCCGCGAGAAGCTGCAGCTGCTGCGGCAGGCTGTAAAAGAGGCGGGCATAGCCATGGAGCTGGATTGTGCCGCCGAGTATTACCTGGATGAGGGCCTGCTCGATAAGTTGGAGAACGACGAGGAGCTGCTGACCTTCGGGGAAAAGTACCTGCTGTTCGAGACGTCTTTCCTGAACGAGCCCCTGAACCTGCGTGAGGCCATCTTCAGGATGCGCTCCAAAGGCTACCAGCCGGTGCTGGCACACCCCGAGCGCTATACGTACTTCTATGGCAAGTTCGAGGAGCTGGTGGCACTGCGGGAGCACGGCGTGCTGTTTCAGCCGAACCTGAACTCGCTGGTGGGGTATTATTCGCCGGGAGCCAAAGACGTGGCCGAGCGGCTGATAGAGCAGGGGTATGTGGACTTTCTGGGCACCGACACGCACGGCATGAAGCATATTACCACCCTGCAAAAGGTACTCAGCACAAAACACATTGTAAAGGCCCTAGCGTTGCCGCTGCGTAACCGGCAGCTATAGATCTTTCCTTATCCATACTTTATACTTCCACAAACCATGGTATTTGTAACGGGCGGCAGTGGCCTGATCGGCAGTTTTCTGATTCCGGAGCTTTTGCGGCAGGGGCACCAGGTAAAGGCGCTCTACCGCGGGCATGTGCCTGCCGTAGCCGGTGCCGGGCAGGTGCAGTGGGTGGAGGGCGACATCCTGGACCCCGCGCTGCTGCGCGCCGCGCTGGCCGATGTGAAGTATGTGTTTCACAGTGCGGGGCTGGTATCGTATGCGCCGCAGGATGAGGAGCTGCTGAAGCAGGTGAACATAGAGGGAACCGCCAACATCGTGGATGCCTGCCTGGAGGCCGGAGGCATAAAGCTCTGCCACGTGAGTTCCATCGCGGCAGTAGGCCGGCCAAAGAACACGGAGGTGCTCACCGAGAAAACCAAGTGGGACCCTGCCGCGGAGGTATCGGCCTACGCCAGCTCCAAGTACTTTGGGGAGCTGGAGGTGTGGCGTGGCGTGGCCGAGGGGCTGGATGCCGTGATTGTGAACCCGTCCATCATACTTGGCCCCGCCGACTGGAGCCGCAGCAGCACGCAGCTGTTCCGGTACGTGTACAACGAGCGCCCTTTTTATACTGCCGGCGAAGCCAATTTTGTGGATGTGCGCGATGTGGTGGAGGCGATGCTGCGCCTGACTTTCTCAGAGGTATCGGGGGAGAGGTTTATCCTGAATGCGGAGCGGATGAGCTACAAGGCGTTTTTTGAGGAGGCAGCAAACTGCTTCGGCAAGAAAGCGCCAGGCATAAAGGTGCCGGGAGGGGTGGCCGAGGTGGTGTGGCGGCTGGAGCACGCGCGCGCCTGGCTTACTGGTGCCCGCCCCCTCATTACCAAAGACACGGCCAGGGTATCCCGTAAAACGCACTTCTTCAGCAGCGGCAAGATCCAGAAAATGATAGGCTTTGGCTTCAGGCCCGTGTCAGAATCAGTGGGTTGGGTGTGCCGCGAGCTGCAGGGGCACATGGCCAACGGAAGACTGCAAAGTGCCGAGTAAACTATTTGCAGGGTTAATATGTAGTAAGAAAAAAGCTGTTTTAGTGCAGCTAGACGGATACTGGAGATGAAAGAGAACTTTGACGAACACAGCGAGGAGCTGGAACTAATACAGCGTTACGAGCGCATGCTCGGCAACAACGAAACGGCGTTTTTCGATCTCACAGACTTTGAGTATATCATAGATCATTATACCGCAAACTTTGAGTATAAGAAAGCCCTGGCGGCCTGTGAGTCCGCCTTGGTGCAGTACCCCTTCTCTTCGGAGCTGCAGATAGACAAGGCGCAGCTACTGGCCATGTCGGGGAGCTTTGAGGAGGCGTTGGAGCTGATCAACAAGGTGGCAGAGGTAGAGCCGGAGAACGCCGACGTGCAGCTGACGCGCGGCATTATCTATACGCAGCGCGGCGAGTTCCGCGACGCCATCGACTACTTTAAGAAAGCTCTCGCCTATGCCGATGACCGTGACGATATTTACTTTAACATCGCCCTGGCCTACCAAACCTGGGGCAAGCTGGCATCGGCGGTGAAGTACTATAAAAAGTGCGTGGAGCTGAACCCGGAGAACGAGGCGGCCATGCAGGAGATACTTTACTGCCTGGAGGTGACGAACACGGTGAGCGAGAACGTGCCGTTCTTCCAGAAGTTCGTGGACGATGACCCTTATTCCTATGTGGCCTGGTTTAACCTGGGCAACGTGTACAACAAGATGGGCGCCTACGACAAGGCCATCGCCGCCTACGACTATGCCACCATCATCCGCTCCGACTTTATTACGGCTTACAACAACATGGCCAACGCCCTGGTGTACATGGGCGAGTACAGCAAAGCCATAGAGGCCTTTAACGCCATGATAGAGCACGGGCAGCCGAACGCGGAGATCTACTGCAACATCGGCGAGTGCTATGAGAAACTGCAGCAGTGGGACCTGTCGCGGCGCTACTACCAGAAGTCGGTGGACCTGGACCCGGAGATGGACGAGGCCTGGTTTGGCATAGGTGTGATACTGGATGCGCAGGGCAAGTGGTACGAGGCGATACACTTCTTTAAAAAGGCGGTGGACCTCTACGACGACAGCGCCGATTACTGGGTGGCCCTGGCGGCGGCCGAGTACCATGTAGGCCATGTGGTGTCGGCGCTGGAGAGCTACGAGCGGGCCTCAGAAATCCGCCCGGATGATAAGAATATCTACCTGAACTGGTCGATTATACTTTATGAGCAGGGAAATTTTGAGGAGGCCACCGATATCATCCTGAATGCCATAGAGCTGCAGCCGCGAGAGGCAGAGCTGTTTTACAGGGCCTGCGCTTACATGCTTTCTGCAGGAAAATACCGCGAGGCTTATAATTATCTGGAAAATGCATTAATTTTGGACTTCGACAAGCACAAGCTGCTGTTTGAGTTCTTCCCTGAGCTGGAGTCGCAGCGTGCATTGGCCCGATTAATTGATCAGTACCGCAAATAAAATCAAATGAATTACACCCTTAAGAGCATTCCGGAACGCGAGGCAAAGCCGCGTGAGCGCGGTTTTACCATGGCCATGGATAAAGGCCTGAGCATTCGGGAGGTAGAGGACTTCCTGGAGATAGCCGGAGAATACGTTGACATCGTAAAACTGGGCTGGGCCACGTCTTACGTGACACCTAACCTAAGAAAGAAGCTGGACGTTTACAGGGCGGCCGGTATACCCACTTACTTCGGTGGCACGCTGTTCGAGGCTTTTATCGCCCGCGACCAGTTCGATGATTACCGCCGCGTGCTCGATAAGTACGAGATGACCTTTGCCGAGGTGTCGGACGGCTCTTTGGAGATGCCGCATGAGGCAAAGTGCGGATACATCGCCAAACTGGCCGAGCAGGTAACGGTGCTTTCAGAGGTAGGCTCCAAAGACGCCGAGAAAATCATCCCGCCCTACATGTGGATCCGGCTGATGAAGGCAGAACTGGAAGCAGGCGCCTGGAAAGTGATCGGCGAGGCGCGCGAGGGGGGCAACGTTGGCTTGTTCCGTTCCACCGGCGAAGTGCGCAGCGGCCTGGTAGAAGAAATCCTGACGCAGGTGCCTTTCGAGAAGATCCTGTGGGAGGCTCCGCAGAAAGCGCAGCAGGTGTGGTTCATTAAGCTGCTGGGCGCGAACGTAAACCTGGGCAACATTGCGCCAAGCGAGGTTATCCCGCTGGAGACGATCCGCCTGGGCCTTCGTGGCGACACCTTCGACCATTTCCTGAACATGGAAAAGGCAGGCCAGAAAATATAAAGTATAAGTATGAAAGTATAAATTGCCCGTCGGTGTGGCCGCACGGGCAATTTATGTTTTACGGAAGGCTACAACTGAGTATAGCTTCATCAATTTATGGAAAGAAGATCTCTGAAAGAGTATTTGCTGCTGTTTTCGAAGGGCGTGGGCATGGGCGCGGCCGATGTGGTGCCCGGTGTTTCCGGTGGAACGATCGCTTTTATCACCGGTATCTACGAGGAGCTGCTGGGCTCGATCCGCTCGGTGAACGGGGAGGCGCTGAAACTGCTCTCCCGCTTCGACTTAAAAGGCTTCTGGAGGCACATCAACGGCAATTTCCTGGTGGTGCTCATCTCGGGCATCCTGTTCTCGATCGCCTCGCTTTCACGCCTTATCCTGTACCTGTTAGAAAACCATCCGGAGCTGCTCTGGTCGTTCTTTTTCGGCCTGATCGTGGCCTCTGCCGTGGTGGTGAGCAAGAAGATCACCCGCTGGACGCCAGGCGTGGTGCTGGCCGGGCTGGTTGGTGCTGCCATTGCCTACTACATTACCGTGGCGACACCAACGCAAACACCGGAGGCTTACTGGTTCATCTTCCTTTCCGGGGCCATTGCTATCTGCGCCATGATTCTGCCGGGTATTTCGGGAAGCTTCCTGCTGGTGCTGTTGGCCAAGTATGAGTTTATACTTAACGCCGTGAAAGAGCTGCGGGTGGATATTGTCGCGGTGTTTGGCCTTGGCTGCGTTACCGGCATTCTGGCTTTCTCGCATGTGCTTAACTACATGCTCAAGCGCTTCCATAACGCCACAGTGGCCTTGCTTACTGGCTTTATGGTGGGCTCCCTGAACAAGGTATGGCCATGGAAACAAACTCTGGAGACCTACACCGACCGCCACGGGGAGGTGAAGCCGCTGGTGCAGGAGAATGTGCTGCCAGGGGCCTACGAGGCCCTGACAGGGCAGGAGCCATACCTGTTGTATGGTGTTCTGCTGGCCGTGCTCGGCTTTATGCTGGTATACTTCGTGGACCATTTCACGGATGACACTGCCACACCTCAGGTACAAGTATAACAGTATGCGCAAGTTCGGACTCATCGGGAAAAAGCTCGGCCACTCTTTCTCCAAGAAGTACTTCACGGAGAAGTTCGCGGCGGAAGGTATAACGGATGCCGCCTACGAGCTGTATGAACTGCCGCAGGTGCAGGAGTTGCCGGAGCTGCTGCGACGGGAGCCGGAGCTGGTGGGCCTGAACGTGACGGTGCCTTACAAGGAACAGGTGCTTCCGCTGCTGGACGAGCTGGAGGAGGCCGCAGCCAGAATAGGCGCCGTTAACACAATAAAGATAAGCGGCGGGCGCACCAAAGGCTTCAATACCGACTACATCGGGTTCAAGGAATCGCTGGAAGCGTTTTACACGGAGCGGGAGCAGGCGCTGGTGCTGGGGACAGGCGGCGCGGCCAAGGCCGTGTGGGCGGCCCTGGATGCCCTGCATATCCCGTACCTGCGTGTCTCCAGAGCGGAGGCGGCGGGGCAGGTTACCTATGCCCAGTTGAGCCCGGAGCTCCTGCAAAAGTATAACCTCATCATCAATACCACCCCCTTGGGCATGTACCCGCAGGTGCAGGAGGCGCCGGAGCTGCCCTACACAAGTATAACAGCCCGCCATTACTGCTACGATTTAGTGTACAATCCCGCGCAAACGCTTTTTTTGCAGCGGGCTGCCGCGCAGGGAGCGAAAACGGCAAATGGCTTGACCATGCTGCACTTGCAGGCAGAGGCGGCCTGGAGTATTTGGAATCTTTAATATTTTATATTACACTTGTGTGAAGTGTAAAAAAGCCGGCTTCAGTGCAACTTTGCCCTGTGTTATTTGCGTTTAAGAAATAGAACGCGAAACAAAACACAACTGCATGCTGCAACTTTACACCCTAAAGCAAAAGGCTCATTCATTCCATACTGAAGTTTACGCCCTGTACCTGGCTTACCGCGATGCACGCGTGAAATGGTATGCTCGGTTGCTCCTGGCCGTTACCATTGCCTACAGCGTAAGCCCACTGGACTTTGTCCCGGACCTGGTCCCCGTTTTCGGCTACCTGGATGATGTGGTGCTGGTGGCGATGGGGTTATCAGGCTCCTACAGGCTTTTGCCTAGGGCCGTGTTGCAGGAGGCAAAGCTGCAGGCGTACGAGGACATGAATGAGTCGGTGCTGGCCCTGAGGGCGATTAGTTATACTTGGGTGCTGCTGCTGACACTGGTTGCCATACTTTGTTATAAGTTACTCTATATGCATTTGCTGTTTTAAGGCAAAGAAGATCTTTTGAGCGAGGTTTAAGATGATTTACAACTACTAAAACTTGCTGCGAAAGAAGAAAGCCTCCCTCCCCGGGAGGCTTTACTTTTTAATAAGCCTGCGGATTCTATAAACCTGGTACTTTTATTAGTAAGTTTAAAGATAATCCTAGTGGCGGCTGCCTCGGCTACCATAGAATTTGCCTATCTTTACCCAAGCAATCGTGCCTTTTTCGGACGGTTGTTCTGTTTCTTTAAATTTTTTTGCCTGCTTGCAACCATCCGCGCCCGGCAGGAATCATAGGAGAAAGAAAACGTAAAGCAGGCAACATTTGAAGCTTTTTACAAAACCAAAGTCAGACGAGGACAAGCTCATAGAAGGGTGCATCGCGGGCAAGCGCGACATGCAGCGCCTGCTCTATGACCTGTACTCGAAAAAAATGATGGCGGTTTGCCTGCGCTACGCTCCCACTACTTTTGAGGCCGAGGATATCATGCAGGACGCCTTCGTGAAGGTGTTCAACCATATCCACAGCTTTAAAAAAGACTGCCCGCTGGAGTTCTGGATTCGCCGCATCATGATCAACACTGCTTTAAAGCACCTGCGCAGCAAGCAGCTGCTCACGGTGTCGCATGAGGCGGATGAAGTGGCCAACCTAAGTTCTGACGACGTGAGCCTGAGCGGCTACACTATGGATGAGCTTCTGAGCATGATCCAAAGCCTGGCGCCCCGTTACCGCATGGTGTTTAACCTGTATGCCATAGAGGGCTACAACCATAAGGAGATAGGGGAGATGCTGGGCATATCAGAGGGAACCTCGAAATCACAATATTCGCGCGCAAGGGCTATTCTGCAAAATATGCTCCTGCGCCAGGACAAAAAAGTAAAGGAACATGTCATCAGCAACTAACCATAATCGCGGAGGCTTGGAGGAAGAGTTCCGCCGACGCATGCAGGACGCTGAGGCTTCTCCGTCCGCAGACCTTTGGGCCCGCATAGACCATAGCCTGACGGTACAGGAAAACGGGCAGTACAAGCGCGACGTGCTGTTTTACCGGCAGCTTGCCGCCGCATGCATCGCGCTGCTGCTGGTAGCAGGCGGTTTTGCCGCTTACTATTTCGGCGGGCCTGCCGCCATACCGATGGCTAACGTGCAGCAGCCGGAAAGCAGTGTAGCCACTGTAGCAGCTGCTAATGAAGCCACACCCAAAGAAGAACCAAGCATTACGGACGAGGCCATTGCCGCTGCCATGCAAAAAGCGGTGCAGCCGCTAGAGCTGGAGCCGACCGCATCCAAACCTGACCAACAGCGTGTAGCTGTGGCCGCCAAAGCCGCTAAGGCAGCAGCCCCTGCGGCGACACGTGTAGCCACGGCGCAACTTAACAATGCAGCAGAACCTGCAGCTACTGCAACCACCGTTAGCCCGGACCCTAGTGCGTGGCACAGCGTGCCGGCCGGTAAGTATACTGCCGCTGCTGCACAAGGCTACACCGGCGGCCGCGAAAGCATGAACATCCGCAGCATGTTCTCCCGCCTGGAAAGCATGCACCGCGCGTTTACGGAGCGCCCTGCCGCTTCCTCTGGCTTTGTGTCTTCTGGAGCCCCGGCGCTTTCCAGCACTACTCCAGGGGCCACAGAGGATCATAGCAAGATGAGCGAGTTGGTGATGGGCCGCATGAAACAGCTGAAGGCAGAGCAGGAGGCTGTGCAGCAGCTGTATAGAGCCGAGCAAAAAACCTTGGCTGCCGCCGGTGCCGCCAGTACGGAGAAAGAGAGCGCTGCAACTGGAAGATGGTCATTGGGTATGGCCTACGCACCAAGTTACTTTGAGCAGAACATCGGCATCCCTACCCAAATGATGGGGCAAAAGAACAGCTTTGCCTCTTTTGCGCCTCCTACCGCCATGCAGCAGTCTGCCCGCATGATGGATGAGGCCCGTGAGGAGCATGAGGAGGAGGTGGAGCCGGGATTCTCTTTTGGCGTGGAGGCAAAGGCAGGCTTTAAGCTGGGCAAGAAGTGGAAGCTGCTGGGAGGCCTGGGCTTCACGCAAAACACTGCCCGCTCCAAGTCCAGCTACGTGATACAGCAGTTCTGGCGCAAGCCGGGCGCAGAGCAGGCCGAGACGCCCGGCGCAACCACTATTTTTGTGCCATCGCTTAGCAGCAACTACGCCTCCGACTCGCTGAGCGTGGCCAAGACCGATGAGTTTAACGTGTTGTACCGGTACCGCCACCTTACCGTGCCGGTGGGGGTGCAGTACGAGGGGAAAATAGGCAAAGACTGGTTCTGGTTTGCCGGGGGCGGCGTGGCTGCCAACATTCTGCTGCAGACCTCTATACTTGCCTCCTCTGCCGAGGTGCGCGACGTTGATTACGAGCTGAGTGACGACAACTCACCGTTCCGTAAGCTGCAGTGGTCCGGGAACGTAACAGCAGGCGTGGGCAAGCGCTTATCCAACAACTTGTCTATTGCCATAGGGCCAGAGTACAGGGGCTACTTCGATACCATGCTCTCCTCGCCAGAGAAGGCGCAGGCGCCGCAGGGCAAACCTTATACCATGGGCATTAACATGGCCCTGAACTACGACCTAGGCCCAGGCCGCAAATAAGCAGTTATTTTTTTCGGCGGCTTGCAACGCGCCGGGGAGTTTCAGGGTCATCCTGGTAGAGAAGACATAAAGCCTGCGGCCTATGAAACCACTGCTAAACCTGCTGGAGTTGCTCGCCTTCGCGGCACGCGAGAACCTGTATGGGTGGTACCTGCTGCTGGTGCTGTTGCTCTTCGCTATACTTTAAAATTAACTGTGCCTTCTTCTGAGCTATGAACCTTGGCTGCAGCCGTTAGGCTGGGCTGGCAATACAACACCCCTTTACCATCCGCTATACCTATGAAAACCTTGTGCTACATCATCCTGCTTTACCTCTGCCTCGCGCTGCTGGTATCGGGCTGTGCCGAAACAGCGCCAGTACCCGCTTGCACAATGGCAGAGGTGGTAGCCCAGGACTGTGACCCCGGCTGGTACATCCTGAAGCTGCAGGATAACTCGGAGGAGGTTGCCGGAAAAACAGGGACTTATGTAGGGCAGCTGCACGGCGGCTATGTTAGCACCGGCACCCTGCCGGAGCAGTACAGGCAGCCAGGCCGGAAAGTGAGCCTGCGCCTGGAGCTGGACGGGGCTGATGGCCCCCGCTGTACCGCCAATGCGATGATGTACCCTACGGTGAAGGTGCTGAGCGTGTGCGGCGAGCCCGACGCTTCTATCTGAAAAAGAATTATTAAGTGTAATGTGATTGATTAAATAAGGTGAGCGAACACAGGAGGCCTGCATGGCAGGCCTTTTGTTTGCCTTGCCCATGGCAGCACCCCTGTGGGTTTAGCCCTCCGCCTGATGCAATATTCCGCCGGGTTTGTAGTTTACAGAAAGTAATATCTTTCTGATGAAGAAAATAATAGTGTTATATTTGAAGCTGAATAAATTGTGGCTTTGCGGCTATAATTTAGAAAAGAATCTATACACGATGTTTCTCTTCAAGATCAGGTGAGGTAAGCACAACAAAAGCATCTCTTCTTTATTGGAGGAAAACCTGTTTTTCACGGTCAACATATGTTACTCCCGACACCAAAATCACTCTTCAAGAACAAGATTAACCACCTGCTCTGCTGCCTTGGCGCAGTGCTGTTGCTAGCCTCCTGCGAGGACCCGAATGACCTGGGACTGGAACTGGTAGAGGACAATGTCTCCGGTACATTCACAGATACGCTTACCATCAACCTCTCCACTGTGAGAGTAGACTCTATTGCCACCTCGGGTAAAGGAAACATGCTGGTGGGGCAGTACACGACCCCGCAAACCGGAACGCTGCGTGCCTCCACTTACTTTCAGGTGGGGCCGGGAAGCTCGCTGGCAGCCCCGGCAGCAGAGGCCACTTACGACTCGCTGAAGCTGTTCCTCCTGCCTACTTCAGGCTACTACTACGGTGATACCACACAAAGCATCACCCTTAGCATACACGAGCTTGCCTCTGCGCTAACGCCCCGTGCCCTACCTCCTACGGTGCCGCAGGAAGAGCCGAACTCATACTTCTACCAGGGCTCCGGCCTCTACAACACCACCAAGGCTACCGTTAAGCAGGACCCGCTGGGCACCTATACTTTCGCCCCACGGCCGGTGCGTAAAGACACCCTGGCTATTCCGCTGAGTGACGAACTGGGGCAGCAGTGGTTCGACCTGAGCAAGGCAGGCGATGAGAGGCTGAAGAGTAACGCCAGCTTTGTCGCGTACTTCAGAGGGTTAGGCATTATGGCCACGGCCGGTAACGCGGTGCTCGGCTACCCGGCATCAGGGGCTGTGGTGCGCCTGTACTACTCCGAGCCATCGGCATCAGGCGGTGCCAGAACAGTGAAGACTTACGATTTCTTGCCGGCTAACAGTAACCTGCAGTACAACAAGTTCGATGGGAACTACACAGGCACACCGCTCGAAGGCCTCCAGAACAGCAAGGAAGTGCCAGCCAGTGCGTCTAACGGGATAAGCGTGGCGCAGTCCGGCACGGGCCTGGTGATAAAGCTGGAGATACCGCACCTGGAGAAGCTGAAGGAGAAATTGAAGCCAGAATTCATCAACAAGGCCACGCTGGTGATAGAGCCTTTCAGGGGGGCTACCACCACCTATCCTTTCCCGGTACCGGCAGTTGTAGGGCTGCATGAGACCAGCAACAACGTGCTGTACGCCCCGCTTACCATGGAATACGGCAGACCCGACCAGCCTGTGGCCCTGACCTCCACCTTCGTGAAGAGCAGCGAAACAGCCACCGACGGGCGCTATGAGTTCTCGGTCACAGAGTTCCTGATCCAGCGGTTGAAAAACGAGCGCCTCACAGGCAGACCACTCTACCTGATTCCGGGTGATTTCGGGAACGGCGTCAGCCGCCTGGTGGTGGGCGCTCAGGATCCGGCCATTAAGAATGTACGCCTCCGCATCTACTATACTACTATCCAATAATCTACTACTATGAAAAATCCGTTTAAAAACACCCGCCTGTTCATGCTGATGGCTTTGCTGCTGTCGGTGGGCATGCTCTCCTCCTGCGAGAGCGACTTTGATGACGAAGTGCTGCTGGGAGAGTGGCAGAAGCAGTCTGACTTTGCCGGTGTGGCCCGCAGCAGCGCCGTGTCGTTTATCATCGACGGTAAAGTATACGTGGGCACTGGCTACGACGGCTCCAAGCGCCTGAGCGATTTCTGGATGTATGACCCGGCTGCAAACAACTGGGTGAGAAAAGCTGATTTCCCGGGCGCGGCCCGCAGTGCGGCAGTGGCCTTCTCGGCAAGCGGCAAGGGCTATGTTGGCACCGGCTACGATGGCACCAGCTACCTGCAGGACTTTTATGAATATGACCCTGCCACGAATGCTTGGGTGCAGATAGAGGACTTCCCTGCCTCTGCCCGCTATGGCGCTATTGCCATGTCGTTTGCTAACGAGGGCTACGTAGGCGCCGGCTTCGACGGCAACTACCAGAAAGACTTCTGGAAGTATGACCCGGCCACCGCTACCTGGACCGAGCAAGTAGGTCTGCAGGGGGCCAAGCGCCTGAACGGTTATGCCTTTACCGTGAATGGGAAAGGGTACGTAGGCGGCGGCGTGAACAACAGCGTGTACCAAACCGACCTGCTGGAGTTTGACCCGGCTACAGGCCAGTGGAAAACGCTGAAGAACCTCACCGACGAGCAGCGCCCGGACAAGGTATACCCAGCACCGCGCACGTATGCGGCTACCTTTACCATCCACAACAATGCTTACCTGGTAGGCGGCAGCAACGGCGCACAGCTGAACGATGTCTGGAAGTTTGATCCGGCCACCGACACCTGGTCTAGGCTCGGCGAGTTTAAAGGCGGTGGAAGAATGGGCGCCATTGGCTTCGGCATCGGCGAGTACGGCTATGTGGGTCTCGGCAACACCGGCTCGGTACGCTTCGACGACCTGTGGCAGCTGAACCCTACCATTGTGAATGAATAACAGCAAAGAGAGCTATACTTTAAAGCAGCCCGGCCACACGCTGGGCTGCTTTTTTTATACTTGCCTGTAACCAAATCAGGCCCATGGCGGTTATGTAGGTAAGGGCCTAAGCGCTAGCAGGATAAAGTTGCCTGCCATGCCTGGCAGGAGCCTTGTGCAGGCCCTTCTCAAAAAAGAATTTTCTGTAATATAGTGCACTAAGCCTGTTGTTCTGCAGCAGGCTTTTTTCATGCCCCTCAAGCCTTTTGCAGCTGCGGCCGTACAGCAAGTATAAACGGCAGCAGGGTAAACTTACGCTACATTTTAAATGTTATAGTTTATCTTTACTAATCCGTAAAACAAGCGAATGGATTTTAAACTGACATCCGAGTTTCAGCCGACCGGCGACCAGCCCAAGGCCATAGCTCAGCTAACAGAAGGTATAAACAACGGAGAGCCTGCGCAGGTGTTGCTCGGTGCCACGGGTACCGGTAAAACGTTTACCATGGCCAACGTGATCAAGAACACAGGCAAGCCCACGCTGGTGCTGTGCCACAACAAAACGCTGGCCGCGCAGCTCTACGGAGAGTTCAAGCAGTTTTTCCCTGAGAACGCCGTGGAGTACTTTATCTCCTACTACGACTATTACCAGCCGGAGGCTTACATTGCTTCTTCAGATGTGTTCATCGAAAAGGACCTGCAAATCAACGAAGAGATCGAGAAGCTGCGCCTGCATACGACGTCGGCCTTGCTTTCGGGGCGCCGCGATATTGTGGTGGTGGCGTCGGTGTCGTGCATCTACGGTATCGGTAACCCCGAGGAGTTCGGCAAAAACGTAATTTACCTGGCGCCGGGGCAGCGCTACAGCCGCAACAACCTGCTGTATACGTTTGTGCAGATCCTCTACAGCCGCACCGAGGCCGAGTTCACACGTGGAACATTCCGGGTGAAGGGCGACACGGTGGACATTTTCCCGGCCTATGCCGATTTTGCCTACCGCTTATACTTCTTCGGCGATGAGCTGGAGGCAATACACCGCATCGACCCGCAGTCCGGTAAAAAGCTGTCGGATGAGAAGGCGGTGACGCTTTACCCGGCAAACCTTTTCGTTACAGGCAAAGACACGCTGCAGCAGGCTATACATGAGATACAGTACGACATGGTGGCGCAGCATACTTACTTCCTGAAAGAAGACCGCCCAACAGAAGCCAAGCGCATTAAAGAGCGTACCGAGTTTGATCTGGAGATGATCCGGGAACTGGGCTACTGCTCCGGCATCGAGAACTACTCCCGCTACTTCGACCGCCGCGCCCCCGGTGCTCGCCCTTTCTGCCTCCTGGACTATTTCCCGGATGACTTCCTGATGGTGATTGATGAGAGCCACGTGACGGTGCCGCAGGTGCGGGCCATGTGGGGCGGCGATAGATCCAGAAAGGTGGCGCTGGTGGAGTATGGCTTCCGGTTGCCGGCGGCCATGGATAACCGCCCGCTCACCTTTAATGAGTTCGAGAGCCTGATGCACCAGGTGGTGTTCGTGAGCGCCACGCCCGGCGATTACGAGATTCAGAAATCCGAAGGTGTTATTGTGGAGCAGATCATCCGCCCAACCGGCCTGCTGGACCCTGTGATAGAGGTGCGCCCAAGCACCAACCAGGTAGATGACCTGCTGGATGAGATTGATGAGCGTGTAAAAGAAGGTGCCCGTGTGCTGGTAACCACCCTTACCAAGCGCATGTCCGAAGAGCTGACCAAGTACCTGGAGCGCCTCAACATCAAAGTAAAGTACCTGCACTCCGAGGTGAAGACCCTGGACCGTGTGGAAATCCTGCGCGAGCTGCGCCTAGGGGAGATAGATGTGCTGGTGGGCGTAAACCTGCTGCGCGAAGGCCTGGACTTGCCGGAAGTAAGCCTGGTGGCTATACTGGATGCGGATAAGGAGGGCTTCCTTAGAGACCAGCGCTCGCTGATACAAACCATGGGACGCGCCGCCCGAAACGAGAAGGGGAAGGTAATCATGTATGCCGACCGCATCACGGGCTCTATGCAGCGGGCCATGGATGAAACAAACCGCCGCCGTGCCACCCAAATGGCCTATAACGAGGAGCACGGGATTACGCCGCGCACGGTGCTGAAGTCGAAAGGCGAGATCATGGAGCAAACCTCCGTTGCCGACTCTAAGAAGAAAGAGGTGAAAATGTATGCCGGTTCGGAAGAGGTATCGATTGCGGCTGAGCCGATCATCCAGACCATGAAGCGCGAGGAGCTGGAGAAGCTGATCAAGAAAACGGAGAAGCAAATGGAAGCCGCCGCCAAGGACCTGGACTTCCTGCAGGCCGCCAAGTACAGAGACGAGCTGTCCGAACTGCGGAAGCTGCTCAAGAACAAGCGCGACTAAAGCAAGCAAGAGGCTAGATAGGGGGACAGGTACATAAAGCCTGGCCTTCCTATAGATAGAGAGTATAAAAGATGTCTAAAAATGAAGAGCACCTGCGGCCTAGGCTGTGGGTGCTCTTCGCTTTATGCAGAAATAGAGTTAGGTGTTGCCGGGGGAGTCCTGGTGTTCCTGCCCCGGCAGCACGAAGATGCAGGGGCAGGGCCAGGTTTTCATCATAGTTTTACTTGGTAGTAGGTAGTGGTAGTAGTCTGAAAGCTGGCAGCTTTAGTGCCGGCTTCCGATAGTAAGATGCCGAAACAGCGGCAGAGGTTGCAAGGGAGATAAAATTTTTTCCAGAAACCAGGAGCGCCCTCCCTTTACTTGATAAGTAGGGGGAGGGCGCTCCTGGTAGTTGCCTATTTATACTTACTGCGGCAACAGCACTTTGTCGATTACGTGGATCACGCCGTTGGAAGTGGGGATGGAAGCCAGGATGTTTGCCCCGTTCACGGTCACCTTGCCGTCTTTCACGCCCATGGTTACGCGGCCGCCGTTTACCTGTCCCAGGCTCTGGCCATCCTCAAACCTGTCGGCATTCAGCACGCCCACGTACACGTGGTACTGCAGGATGTTGCGGAGGTCGCTGCGTTTCTCAGGCTGCAGCAGGCTCTCTACCGTGCCGGCAGGCAACTGCTTGAAAGCCGCGTTGGTTGGGGCAAACACTGTAAACGGACCCGCATTAGTGAGCACGTCTACCAGCCCCGCTGTCTGTACGGCTTTCACTAGGGTGGTGTGGTCGGGGGAGGAGACCGCTACCTGCACCACGTTCTTCTGCGACTCATCGTCCTGCACGGCAGACTGGCCTGTGGTGGCCGTTGCCTCGTTTTGTACCTCTTGGGTAGCGGTTTGTTCCTCTGGCGAACTGCAAGCGGCCATCATAGCACCTGCTGCTACGACCACGGCCATTGGTAAAATTCTTTTCATATCCTTTCGTTTGATGTGCTGTGTCGGCACAATATTGCTACACAAACGCATCAGGAAATATGATCTTGGTTATTCGCAAAAATGACTTTGGTTATGATTTTGTTGATAGCGGTAAGGGGCAGAGTACAGCTGTTTCCCAGATGCGTGGGAGGGTGCCGGAACTGCCAAAAAGGTGAAGCTTGCCGAAGGGTGAAAAAAGGAGATTTTGCCTTAGCACCCGTGGTTGCAAACTATGTACTCTTTCCACTCGTGAGTTGGTCATCGTATCATCCGGCTCCAGATCTTGAAGAAAATATCCCTGTGCCTAGAAAGCGAGAGGAACATCAGCCTTAAAATATAAACTAAATGATTAGTTTATTTAAGTCTTGCTCTATATCTTCCTATACACTAAACATAAAGTACTATGAAGAAGATCATGAGTACGGCACTCTTGGTAGTTGCCTTGGCTGTTACGGTATCTGCTCAAAGCATAGGCGAGGCAAGCGCCAAGTATGATGCGAAAGAGTATAAGGCATCGGGAGAGATGTATGAGAAGGCGTTTGCGAAGGGTAAAGGCAGCACGACTGACTACTATAATGCGGCCTGTTCGTGGGCGCTAGCCGGTAACAAAAACAAAGCCATGGCCTACCTGCAGCAGGCCGTGGAAGGGGTACACCAACCTTAGCCATTTGAGGCAGGACACAGACCTGAACAGCCTTCATGGGGACAAGCGCTGGGCTGCCTTGGTGCAAGACCTGGAGAAAAAAGTGGCGGCGCTGGAGGCAAGCTACAATAAGCCACTGAAAGCGCAACTGGAGAAAATCTATGAGACGGACCAGGGAGTAAGAAGGAAGATCGGGCCTGCACAGGAGAAGTATGGGAATGACTCACCAGAGATGCAAGCGCTCTGGAAGGAGATGATAGCGGTTGATGAGGAGAACAGGAAAGCAGTAATAGCTATCATAGAGGAGCATGGCTGGCCAGGTACAAGTATGGTGGGGCCGCAGGCCAGTTCGGCTGCGTTTTTAGTTATCCAGCACATTCCTCAAGAGGAGAAGGAAACTATGGAAAAGTACCTGCCCCTGCTGCGGGAGGCGGCGGCCAAAGGCGAAGCCGAAAAAAGCCACTTAGCGTTGATGGAAGACAGGGTGCTGATGTATAATGGACAGCCGCAACTGTACGGCAGCCAGCTTCGCATGAACAACAATACAGGAAAATATGAACTCTACACGATAGAAGATGAGGCAAACGTAGACAAGCGCCGGGAGGAAATGGGCTTGGAGCCGCTGGCCGACTACATGAAAAGGTACGGCATAGAGTATAAAGTGCCACAGGCCAAGTCTGAGAACTAGCTATAAAGTATAAGCCCGAAGCTTTTCCTGCTTCGGGCTTATACTTTATAGCAACAACAGGCCCCGCTCCCTTAGGTCAAACCAGCTCGGTGAGCTTAGGAACTCAGCAAAACTCAGGTGCGCCTCCGCCGGGAAACTCGCCTCCAGCTGCTTCAGAGTTACAGCTTCCGGATTATCGGGCGTTACTTTCTGCAGCACCTCGAACAGCCACTGGCCGATGATGGCGGTGGTCTTCACCTCAAAATCCTCGCCTTTCTCAAAGAAGGTAAGCAGGCAGCGTTCGATGGTCTGCCCTTTCTGAGCAATCATGGTAAAGTCCAGGGCCGGGGTATTGCCCAGCCACAGTACGCGCGCGTTGGGGCGGGTGCTGTCGGGGCGGTGTGGGGCAGCGATAGCCTCGGCAATCAGGTTCGGGTCTTCTGTGGCGCGGGGCACTTTAAAATCAAACCAGAACGAGAGCTTCTCCTCCAGGCCAATGCCGTGCATGTAGTTGTAAAGCGCCTTCGCCAGTCCCTCGCCAAACATGCTGTGGTCGGTGCCTTTCGGGTCGTCGTGCCAAAGGTCGTTGTTGGCAAAATCCCCTTCGGGCGGACCAACCTTCACCACGCCATACTTCTCGGGGTTCTTGCCGATGGGGCTGTGCGCCGTCATGCTGAAGCGGTGCCAGTAACCTGACTGGATCACGTTGTTGAGGAACAGCTGCCGCACCACCTCCAGCGAGTCAATCGTTTCCTGAGCCGTTTGGGTTGGGAAGCCATACATGAGGTAGGCATGCACCATGATACCGGCCTGCGTAAAGCTATCCGTCACGCGGGCTACCTGCGCTATGCTAACGCCTTTTTCCATGAGAGCCAGCAAGCGGTCAGAAGCTACCTCCAAACCACCCGACACGGCAATACAGCCCGAGGCAGCCAGCAGGCGGCACAGGTCTGGCGTAAAGGTTTTCTCAAAGCGGATGTTCCCCCACCAGCTTATTTTCACGCCACGGCGAATAAGTTCGATGGCCATGTCGCGGAGCGGGGCAGGCGGGGCCGCCTCGTCTACAAAGTGAAAGCCGGTCTGCCCGGTCTGGGCAATAATCTGCTCGATGCGGTCTACCAGCAGGGTGGCGGGGGCCACATCGTAGCGGTTGATGTAATCCAGGGTGATGTCGCAGAAGGAGCAGCGCTTCCAGTAGCAGCCGTGGGCGATGGTGAGCTTGTTCCAGCGGCCATCGCTCCAGAGGCGGTGCATGGGGTTGATCACATCGATCACCGAGAGGTAATCGGGTAAAGGCAAATCGCTGTAATCGGGCGTGCCTACCTCGTTGTGCGGAATGTCGGCATCGGTGCAGCCATTGACATACTTCACCTCGCCATCGGCAAGTAAAAAAGTGCGCTGCAGCTGCCCAGTCTCGCGCTCGCCCTGCAGGTGCTCCAGCAGTCTCAGCCACGGGCCTTCGCCATCATCCAGCGTCACGAAATCAATGTACTTAAACAGGCGCGGCTCGCGCAGGCTGCGCAGTTCCGTGTTCGGGTAACCGCCGCCCATGGCTGTCCTTATACCTGGGTTATGCTCTTTGATATACTTTGCCATCCGCAGGCCGCCGTACAGGTTGCCCGGGAAAGGGATAGAGAAGCCCACCACATCCGGCTGTACCTGCTGCAGGCGCTCCTCCAACAGCTCCAGTAACATAAGGTCCACGAGGCTTGGGGCCTGCTGCAGGGCCTCCTCCAGTGGGTTGAACGAGGTGGCCGACAAGGCCAGTTTTTCGGCGTAGCGGCTAAAGGCAAAGTAGGGCGAAATAGTTTCCTTGATCAGGTCGCCGAGGTCCTCTAAGTATAAAGTAGCCAGGTAGCGTGCCCTGTCGGTGATGCCCATACTTCCGAAGGCCCAGTCGATGTCCTCCACCTGATCGAAGCGCGAAGCCTCGGGCAGAAAGCGGCTGTAGCTGATCTGCTGCGCCAGTGTGTGGTCCTTGTTCTGCAGAAAGCGGATGACCGGCTCTATGGTGTTCAGGTAGTCGCGCTTAAGGTGCAGGATGCGCAGGCTGTTGTCCGAGAGTTCGTAATTGCCCTGCTCTATGGCCTCAAAGATGCGCTGGAGCCCTTTGCGGGAGAACATGCGCAGCACCAATTCAATGCCCAGATCGGCCTGCACCACCTCGTAGCCACGGCCGGTTAAAAAGCCTTTCAGGTAGGCGGTGGCAGGGTAAGGGGTGTTCAGTTGCGTGAGCGGCGGCGTAATGAGCAGGATGGTTGGCTTCTTCTCCAAGGTAAGTCAGCTTATAAAGTATAAATGTTGTGGCAGCGGCCAAAGTACAAAAGTACAGATAATGGCGCACAGTTTCAGGCGCACTGCCTATGCAACAGTTTGCCGGGGGGTAGAGGTTCACCTGCCCGCTACAAAGCCGTCTATGGGCGGCGCCATGGCTCAAACCGGTTGTTATACTTAAAAAATATTTAATATAATTTATTTTGCATATTAGAATAGGGTGCTTATATTTGTTTCATGAAATAGAATTGTTGCTGAGGAACTTATCTTTTGACCCTGCTATGCAAAAGGCCTCCCCTATGACTACCCAAAAAAGCCTGCAGATGGTACTTACCACGCTGCTGTTGGTACTTGCCGTGCTGCTAATGCACTGGCAGGAAAAAGCTGTGCTGCGAGGGAGCATCCTTGCCAAAGCGTTAGAGGTTTCGATGGCGCCGGCGAAAACGGTAGCTTATACCCACTGCTGCCTATACCACGGCCTGCAGGCAGCCAAGGGAGCCCGTGTATATGCCAACGGCATCCTTCCACAAGATGTGGTGCAGACTGTTAACCTAAAGGCGCTGCAGCAGAATGACTCCATAAGCCATACAGGAGTATTCAGGTTTTAGACACTGTCCCCTTACCAACTACACCCTATAAAGCAAAAGCCTGCGCATAGTCTGTGCAGGCTTTATTTGTGATAAGGGGATGTTCTATTTCAGTACTTTGTCCACAGCTTTGCTCACGCCCGGCACAATAGCCAACACCGTGAGCGATACCAGCACAAACAGCACAAAGAAGCTGCGCAGCAACCTGCCCGGGAAATCAGCGTGCAGGCCGAAAACATACAGCTCCAGGGCCGATGCCAGCAGCAGGCAAGTGATGGCGATAAGCACCAGCTTTCGGCGTAGGTGCGGTTTCAGGACAGGCTTCGGCATAGGTTGCAGTGGTTATTGCCCAAAGATAGGGTAGCGGCGGGTACATTTAAAAATCAGGCGTGGCCTTTTTCAGCCTCGCGCTCCTGTTCAGTGTGCTCCTCCTCTGGTTCCGGCTCCGGTGGCGGGGCCGGTTTGCCCTGCCGTACTTTTTTTACATCCGAGGAGTCGTCTTTGGTCGTTTCTTTGGGCGGTTGCTTGGGCTTGTTCTCTTCCATGGCAAGTATAGGTATGGTTCTTTGCTGATGTACGGAGAACACCGCCCACCGATATGGGTTTCAACTATAAACTGCACCGTAACGTACATTCACTAAACCCGGGGCAAGCGATTAAGGCCCTGGTAACTATGTTTAACGGCAAACTGAAAAGATAATGAATACACAAAAGATAAGATCTGCTTTTTTGACACTGATAGCTACGGGCATGGTTTCCTTTGGGATGGTGGCCTGCAGTACGGGCACAGACCCGGGTGAAGTGAACACCGAGCGAAGCGACATCAAAGAGGAGGGAAGTATGGTAGGCAGAGAGGAAGGCGAGGACTACACTAAAAAAGCCGAGCAGGATTCCTTGGAGCAGCCTTATGAGCGCGCTGAGGAAGGCTCTGCCGTGCATGCGGGTGATGGCCAACGGGATGGCGTAGACCGCGAAGATGTACAGGAGCAGCAGGAGTAAGCTGTCAGAAAGAAACAAGCATTCTAAAAACAGGAAAGCCTGCCCCATGTAAGTATAGGGCAGGCTTTCCTGTTTTCAAATGCCTCTCGTTTAGTTAAACACAAAGCCATTCGGGCCGATGCCAGCCCTGAAGCTGCCTATCTGGTTGCCCTGTGGGTTGTAGATGTACACCGTGCCGTCACCGTCAAAACTGTTCTCATCGCCGCCGTAGATGTTGCCTGTCTCAGGGTCTACGCCCAAGCCGTAAAAGCTGCGGTTGATGAGCGGCGTGGTATTTAGCGCAGTGGCGTTGATGTCTTGCTGGTGCACGGCGCCATTGTAAAGGAAGTACAGCATATCCTTATTGCCGTTGATGAGTAACTTGCTCGCCGAGGCGGTGGCCTCTGGGAAGGTGATCGTGCTCGTAACGGTGTTGTTGGCGATGTTGATCTTAGAAAGAGCGCCTGCCGTGTGCTCAGATGCCGGTGCGTTCCAGTCTTTATAACCCGAGCTTAGCACCCACAGGTTATTGTTGCGGTCTAGTGCCAGGCTGTTGGGGCCGTGGGTAACCTCGATCGTCTTCACCACCATGTCATTGTTCGTATCAATAACGTGCACAAGCGGAGTACCTGAATTGGCTACATACAAGTTGCCGCCTGCTAGCAGCAGCTGCTCAGGTTGCACATCCACCTCAATCGTTTTAACTACTTTATACGTTTTTAGGTCGATAACTGAAACGCGCCCTCTGTTGTAAGACCAGTCTGCATTAGGAGGAAACCACTCTGTAACGTAGCCTTTCTCGTTGTTGAGGGCCACAAAGTAGCGGGGAGCGCTCAGGCCTTCCACCACACCCACAGATTTGAAAGTAGCGGCATTCACGACCTCAATCTTGTTGCTGTTGTTCATCACGATGAAGGCGCGGTTGCCGGCCAATTCCATGTCCTGCACCACATCGCCAAGCAACCGCCCATCGTTTTCTTTTTGAAAAACATTTTGCTGCGCCTGTTCTGTGCTGTTGCTGTAAAAAGAGATAGAAGCATTCGACTCCCTGAAGTTCCCTTCGTTCAGGACGAATACACCGTCTTCGGCATAGGCGCCGCTTGGCCCGTCGCTGTCATTGCTGTCGCAGCTGGTGAAGGCAAGGGAGCTGACGGCCAGGGTGGCAGCCAGGAAGAAGCTACGGAAATAGTTGCGTTTTTTCATTATGGTTTAGGTATGAGTATAAATTAAGGGATAATAAAGCGTAAGCTGAAGGTATAGCCGCGCGGCGGCATAGGGCGGTAAGCCATGGTCTGGTACTCGGCATTGGTCACATTATCGGAGCGGAGCGTGAGCAGCAAGGTGTTTTGCCCCAGCTGCAGCCTTCGGCTCAGGGCCAGGTGCAGCAATATAAAGTCGTCGAGGTGGCTGGTTTCGGAGTTGGAAGTATAGCGCAGGCCGGTGTAGTTCAGGTTGCCCAGCAGGCTCCAGCTTTTATACTTGCCCTCCGCCGAAAGTATGGCCTTGTGACGCGGCACATACATCAGCTGCTTGCCCAGGTCGCCTGTTCCTTCATACACCTTTACCTGCTCCGACGAAGTATAAGTATAGGCCGCCGTGCTAATCAGTTTTACTTCCCCTAGCTTGGCGGTGGCGGTGGTACTCAGCTCCAGCCCTTTGCTTTCCACCTTCTGCAGGTTGGTGGGGCGCCAGAGGCCGGTACGGTTCGGCGACCACTGTATCCAGTTATCAATCTGCATGAGATAGCCAGTGGCCTCGGTCTCTAACAAGAAGCTGTTGTCCTGTACCAGCACGTGGCGCAGGCCCAGCTCGTAGTTCCAGCCGTGCTCCGGCTTTAGGTCTGGGTTGCCGGCACCTGCCCAAAAGCGGTCGTTGAGCGTTGGTACGCGGTAGCTGCCGCTGGCATTGCCTTTCAGGGATACCTGGTGCCGGTTGCTGTTGAAAAACTTCCAGTTAAAGCCCAGCGCTGGCGTAAGCGGCGGGTTATAATGCTCTACCAGCGCCTGGCGCAGGTTCAGCGACAGCTGCAGCGGCTGCACCGGGTCGAAGCGGAAGAGGGCAAAAAGCGCGGCGCGGTTCTCGTCCTGCTGCCCGTTGTAGCCGTCGTTTGTCGCCTCGAAGCGCTGCAGGTTAAGGCCACCGCGCAGACTCCAGCGCTCGCCGGAAGTATAGGTTTGCTCCGCCTGTAGCTGGTAGGTGTTTACATCCGCTACGGAGTTGTTGCTGCGGTCGGTGTAGTGCAGCAGGTCGTTGAACCAGGCGGCTTTTATACTTGTCTGCCCCAGCCGGCTCTCGTGCTCCAGCTCTGCCATGAGGCGCAAGTTTTCGTCTTTTTGCTTCGCCTCAGTGTCGGCGGAGCCCATGGCAGGCGGCAGTTCGCGGTCTGAGAACGTGTACCAGCCATGCAGGGCCAGCGCCGTTTTCGGGGAGAGTTGCCAGCGCAGGTCCTGAGTAAGGCCATGCTGCTCCAGCTGCGCGTGCTGTAGTCGCACTTCCGGGGTGCCGAAGCGGCTAAGGTCATTATACGTAAAGCTGTTTTCTGCCTGATGCCGGTAGAGACTGAGGCCGTAGCTGAAGTTTTTGCTGCTATAGCCAGCGCTGCCGCTGCCAAAGTAACGGCCAAAGCTGCCAGCCTCCAGTTTCACATCGGCCCCAAAGCCCTGGGTTTTATACTTGGGAGAGTTTAGCAGTACCGCCCCGCCAATGGCCCCGCTGCCGTAGGTCGCCGCTGCCGAGCCATATTGCAGGGCCACCTCACCGATGCCGCTCAAAGGTAGGGTAGAGAAGTCGGCCTGGCCCAGGGTGGGGGAACCGATGTTTAAGCCATTCCAGAGCACGGCTGTTTGTGAGGCGTTGGTACCCCGGAAAGCTACCGTAGAACTTCCGCTGGCCCCGTAGGTTTTGAGGTATACGGGCGTGCGGGCCTGCAGCGCCTCGGCCAGGGTGCCGGAACTGTAGGTGCTCAGGTAGGCGCTGTCCACCTGCACCACGCGGCTGCCGGCAGCATACACCTCGGCAGGCTTGCCAAACACCTCCACGGTGCGCAACTGGTGCTGCGTGGTGTCCTGCTGCGCCATAGCCACAGAAGCCGTGCTGCACAGGCAGGCACAGAGCCATACTTTCAGAAAAGAGAATTTTGCCAAAATAAACGTTGCTTACATCCCGAAGCATGCTATTGGGGCAAAGGCAGGAACAGCAAACGCATGAAATACAGCGGCGGCCGTGCAGCTTTTTACCCGAAAGCATACGACAAATCGTGTGTCGGACTGGCAGGTCTCCTGGCTCTCTTCAGTTAGCGCGCCTTCCCATGCAGCGTGTGCAGCACAGTGGCTAAGGTGTTGGCTAACCCTTTTGTTGAAGATGACAGTTGCGGGAACAGCGCAGGACTCACACCTGCTTCCCTTTTAAGGCCATAAAACGGCAGTTTTACAGCCACCAATCTGAGGGCAAAGGTAGGGAACATTTTTCATTTATCAGTTAACATTTATCATGGCTGTTAACTCTGCTCCTAAGCGCACGTACCCCAACAACGAATAACAACCAACAAACAACCAACCGTGAAGCTTCCGAAGGAATTCTATACCCGGCCCGATGTGGTGCAACTGGCGCAGGAGCTGCTGGGCAAGCACCTCTATACTTGTGTGGATGGCATGCTGACCGGTGGGATGATCGTGGAGACCGAAGCTTACTCTGGAGAAAACGACCGCGCCTGCCATGCACACCTGAACCGCCGCACCGCGCGCACCGAAATCATGTACAGCGAGGGCGGCGTGGCCTACGTTTACCTGGTCTACGGCATGTACCACCTGTTCAACATCATCACCAACGAGAAAGACAAAGCCGACGCCGTGTTGGTGCGGGCCATTGTGCCGGAGGTGGGGGTAGAGGAGATGCTCCTGCGTCGCGGCTTCCAAAGTATAAAGCCAAACCTTACCGCCGGCCCGGGCGTGCTCAGCATTGCCCTGGGCATCGACAGAAAGCTCTACGGCGCCGATCTGACCGGCGACACTGTTTGGCTAGAAGATAAGGGCGTCGTGCTGCCCGAGGAAAGTATAGCCACCGGCCCCCGCATCGGTATAGACTATGCCGGCGAGGATGCCCTGCTGCCCTGGCGGTTTTGGGTGAAGGGAAATAAGTGGGTGAGTAAGAAGAGGTGAGTTCTGCTTGTGCCTCTCTTAGCCATCGCTAATGCGAGCTTGTAGCTCGTGCTTTCTGCAGCAGGACCCAAGCTATTCTTTCTAACTGCTGTTCACCCACAGCCTTACAACCAACTTGTTCTATAGTATACTTTATGCTCTCCAGCCCGAGAGGGCTCGTCCTGGGGGTAGGGGCCCTCGATAAGGGCATCGCGCTGTGTTCCCTCCTGCGCCAGGGCGCTGCCACTAGCGTGGCACCGGATCTCACAAGGCGCTCAACCCAAGGATTGGGAACAGAACCAATAGCCTCTGCCTTTGCTATGGACTAAGTATAGTCCCCCTTGGAAGGGGGCAGGGGGATGAGCCCCTCCTTGGAGGGGCTAGGGGTGGGTTTATACTTTGTAGGAACAGGTCTCGACCTGTCCGCGCTATACGAGCGACAACGACGCTTATACTTCTGTACCAGTAACTACAGGCTCCCCTCCTTGGCTAAGGAGGGGTAGGGGTGGTTTGATTCGATACAGCAGAGGCTCCCTCCCCTGTCCTTAGGGGAGGGTTGGGGAGGGGTAGCCACCCTTCGAAGCGGGCAGGGGGATGATAATCGTCCATGATTCCCCACCTTGTTCTTAAGGGGTAGTCCTGAGCTTAAGAGAAAACTTACTGTATTCCCTGCTCTAATCCCTGTGCGCCAACTTCCTGTCCACAGCCCAGCAGCCGCCTCCTTTTATCAGCAGGAAAATACTACCCAGCAGCATGGCCCAGTCCGTGCGAAAGGCGTGCAGCATCTCCCAGAGGCCGTCGTTTGCCAGAATCCCGAGTTTGGTGGTGGTCAGGGCTACAAGCATTATAACAATAAGCGGAATACTAGCCAGGCGGGTGAGGAGCCCCAGCAGGATAAGGAAGCCACACACGGTTTCGAAAGAGCCTACGAAGTAGCCCAAAAACTCAGGCGATGGTAGCCTGATCTTCTCGAAACGCCCAGCGCCACGGGTACCCGCGAACAGGAACTTCTGTATTCCCTCGGATAAGAAAACCACCCCTACCATGAGCCGAATCAGAATGGTTGTTTTAGCACGATCAGTCTGTAGAACTCTTCTCAACATAGATGGGGGAAGGTATGATGTTGTTATGCTTGGGATATATGAAGTAAAGCGAAAAGCTACGCTTCACCAAAAGAGGCTTGTTATACTTACTCCTTGTGCTTTTCTGAGACCGTTGCCATACTTTTGTGCATGATGGTGATGCCGTTCTTGCCGACCAGCTTGGTATACACGCGCCAACCCAATTCATAGTAAAAGCTTACCCTGTCGGTTGCCACCAGGTACAGATCACAGAAGCCAGCCTGGATGGCATGCTGCTCCAGCGCCTGTACCAGCTGCTTGCCCACGCCTTGCCCCCGATACTCCGGCAGTACATACAGTGCCGCCAGCCAGGGTGTCAGGTCCGGCAAGGCGTCCACGCCGTCGCTCTCGATCAGTAGCACGGATCCTGCCGGCTCCTCACCGTCCAGCGCCACAAGGGCAGCGGGCAAAGGTTGCGCCTGCAGGTGCTCGCGCAGGGGCATTTTTACCACCTCTGCGGTGTTGCCTGGCTTCTGCCACCACTGCCGGTAAATCCAATCGGCCACGGTGTCGAAGTGCTGCGGAACCTCGTGTAAGTATCTGATCTCTAGCATTGCCTTTGCTTCTGTTGCCGAATAGCTTTTTCAGGTGTAAAGGAAGGAGCAATATAACTATAAACGGCCTTTGGGCAATGCCTTACGCGTGAAGCAAATGATTATTTTGCACGTTATTTTGCCGGAAACAGAAGCTTTAGAGCCTGCGGCATCCGTTTGCCCCAGGCCGATTCAAAATGCTTGGCCTGCTCGTCTTTCACCCAAGTGTACTCTTTGCCCTCGCGGTAGCCTTTCTGTTGCAGCGCCTGCAGCATGTCGTCTATGCCGGGCTGTAGCTGCTGCTCCAGCTCCACACCGCCGTTATCGATGTAAAAGTATACAGGCTTCTTTTTCCCTTTGTAGCCCAGCACGTCATCCACGTAATCAATGTCTTGTATCTTAAAGGCAGGCGACATGCAAATGGCTTTCGAGAAAACCTCCGGGTACTCCCAAGCCAGCATAAAGGCCACGGTGCCGCCCGTCGAGGAGCCACCCGTGGCGGTGTGCCTGGGGCCTGGCCTGGTGCGGTAGGTGCTGTCGATAAAAGGCTTTACCGTGTTCACCACATACTCCATGTAAGCAGAGCCCTTCTTGCCCGGCACATACTCCTGCATGCGTGCTTCGGTGTTGTTGATGCCCACGATGATGATAGGTTCTATGGCACCGGCGCGGATCAGGCTGTCGGCGGTCTCATCCACACGCCAGTCCACTCCAAAGGAGCTGGTTTTAGGGTCGAATAGGTTCTGGCCATCGTGCATGTAGAGCACCGGGTACCGCTTCTTTTTGTCTTGCGCATAGTTTGGCGGCAGCCACACCACCAGGTCGCGCGCCGGAATGGTACCGTTCCTGCCCACTTTTTCGTGGCGCGCCAATTCGCCTGTAACCCCACCTGCCACAGGCCCCTTGCTGTCGCCGTTTCGCCAGTTGGTTACCCTGTTCTTTACCTGCAGGCTACTCTCTACCTTCACCGTGTAATTCTCAAGCGGGCTCCCGGTGCTGTCGGCGGCCTCCTGCTCCCAGCTGCCGAGGGTATACTTATACTCCAGCAGCATGGGCTCGCGCAGTATGATTTCTTTCTCCCAGGTATCGGCGCCGGTGCGCTCCATTCTTACTTTGGCCGGGTTCCAGTTGCCGAGCTCGGGGGCGCTGCCGGTGATGTACACTTGTGCGGTGTCGGGCAGGCCGGGGGTGTGCAGCATAAACGTCACGACTTTTTCTACAGGGGCCTGCGCCGTGGCGGCCAAAGCGCAAAGAACGGCTAGCAGGAGCGGGAGGATGGGTTTCATAGTTGTAGGCACTTATATGTGAATACGGACAAGGTAAGGATTTTGCAAATATGCCTGCTTAATGCAAAACAGCCACAGCATGTGTTGCTGTGGCTGTTTCGGTGGAGTATAGTGTCGTTATTAGCTCTTACGCTTTTTGCTTTCACGGTCCTGCTCGTTGTCGGTGCGGGCCTGAGGCGTTTGTTTGCCGCTCATCTTGGTGTCCGTCACGTCGCGCTCCAGGCTGTTGCTAATGTCCTTGCTGTTGCCTTTGCTCTTGTTGGTCAGGTCGCTTTTCTTGCTTTTATCTTGATCTTTCATGGTTCTTGTTAAGTTTAGTTATTCCTCAGAAGACCCGCTGTCGGCTTTGTTGCTCACGCTCTGCCAGCCTTTGCCGCCTTTTGCCGGTCTGCCCTGGTGGTTGTTACTTTCTCCTGCGGATGGTGCAGGCTTTGCCTGGGTGTTGGAGCCGGTGTTACCCATGCCCCGCAGCGAGTTCTCGATCGCCAGCCTGTTTCCTTTCCTGCCTGCCTCAAAAGATTTTTCAGGGTTACTTGCAAAGCCGTGGAATTCCAAGCTTTTCTTTTTCTGATCTTTCATCCGTTCTCATAGATTTTGTGGTGAAACATAGTGCCTTACCGCTAAGGCCGTTTTACAGTGTACGGTTGTTAGCCGCCCATGTTGGCTTGCCGGGGGCTAGTACTTCTTGTCGCTGCTCTCTTCGGCGTCTTTGCCTGTGCGGATGTTGGTAACGCCGCCTCCGGTGCCGCCAACGGTGGGGGAGGTGGCGTCGCTCTGCGAACTGGTGCCGCTGTTCTTGATCGATTTGCCCGGTTTCATGGTGCGTGATGTCTCGTTGACGTCCTGCTTCATCCTATCCTGGCGCTGCTGGTCCTGGTCTTTCTCCTGTTTCATAGCTTGTGTGTTATAAAGTAAAGTATAAACCGGCCATACTTGTGGCACGGCGTTTATACTTTGTACGGGCTACAAACAGGCTTGTTTGGGGCTATGCTTTCTCGCAGATGAGCACCACCGGCTTCTGGTGCATGTCGGTGGTGAAGAACAGGTACGTACGGCCGCCTTCTTTTAGGCCGGTTTTCTTGCGGATGTCTGCCACAGCCTCCGGAAAGTTGCGCACGGTGATGTTGGCTTTTTTCTCCGGCAACTGCCTCAGCAGCTCCTTTTTATTATAGCGGCTCACGCCGAGGCACCTAAAGCTGCGGCCGGGAAAGTGGGGCAGCAGCTGCGCAGCAGTGTAAAGATGGCTGTTGGGGTGCAGCTTGCTTAACTGCAGGTGCTGGCCCAGGTAGCGGTAAGCGCCCGCCTTCAGTATGGCGGCATTAGGCTCATACACGTACTCCTGCGGATCGGCGTAAACAGGGGCGGCGGCTTCTTCCTGGGCGCGGGTGAAGGTCAGGAGCTGGGGCTCGGCACTAGGCAGCAGGTTCACGGTTGTGCGGGGCACGTTGGCCGGGGCGGGAGCTGTGGGCCGCAGCAAGTATAACACCTCCTTTACCTCGTTCTGCAGCGCCACCACCCACACGTGTTCCACGTGGGCCAGTTCCTGCAGCGCCTGCTCAATGTCCAGCATGGGCGAGGTTTTCAGCAGGATGGCGTCGGCCTTTTGGAAGAGCAGCGGCAGCAGGTGCAGCACGTCCGGCTCACAGTCCTGCAGCAGGTGCAGCTTCTGGTCGCGGTCGCCGCGGCGGGCTGGGTCCAGGTACAGCACATCGGCCTTCTCCTCCAACGTATGCAAAAAGTCCTCGGCCGTGGTGTTTATACTTTGGATGTTCGCGGCGCCCAGCAAGCCGAAGTTATACGTGGCCACCTCCTGTAGCTCCTGGTTCTGTTCCACGTGCATCACCCGCCCAAAGCTGCGGGCAAAGTAGAAGCTATCCACCCCAAAGCCGCCGGTTAGGTCCACCAGCAGTTTTCCGCGCACCAGGCTTGCCTTGAATGCCGCCGTCACCTCCGAAGAACTCTGCTCTACCGACAGCGCCACCGGAAACACCGCCTGCGGGTGCCCAGCCCAGGTAGGCAGCTTTTGCGCAGCCTTCTGCCGTGCCTTTATCTGCTGCACCAGCTCCTGCACCGGCAGCTGCGGGTAGCGGCCGGCCTGCAGCATCAGCTGGGCCACGTCTTGGTGCTGGTGCTGAAGTATGAATTCCTGCTCTTCGGGGGTAAAGGTGCGCATGGCGGGTTCTGTTTATGGGTGCTGCAAAGATATTGATTAAAAAAAGGAGGCGGTATGCTAATTTGTTTAACGTATTCACATATTTGTTAAACAAAACTTCAGCATCGCAGTTAAAGAGAAAATGAGTTAATCAATTATCAAATTTAATTTCTTAATGAGCTATGAAGTATTGGATGAAAAAAATGGCAATGTTGGCAGTGTTACCTGCCTTGTTCCTAGTAAGCTGCGACGACGACGACGATGATATCGATCTTAACACGGATGATGCCGAGGTGATGGTGGTGCACGCCTCCCCTGATGCGCCAGGCGTTGACCTGCTGATCAACGACGTGAAGGTAAACACGTCGCCGCTTACCTTCCCTAACAACACCGGCTACCTGGAACTGCCAGCAGGCAGGCAAAACGTGAAGGTGAATGCCGCCGGTACCTCCACCACCGTGATAAACGCCAACCTGGACCTGGAGGCGGACAAGGATTACTCCGTTTTCGCCATCAACACACTGGACAACATCGAACCCTTGGTGTTGGAAGACGACCTGACCGACCCTGCCAGCGGTATGGCCCACGTGCGCTTCGTGCACCTTTCTCCTGATGCTCCTGCAGTCGATATAGCCGTGCAAGGGGGACCAGTGCTGTTTAGCAACAGAGCGTTTAAGTCTGCCACTGACTTCACACCCGTAAGCGCCGGTACTTATACCCTAGAGGTTCGCCCGGCCGGTACTACCACGGCAGTGCTCACCATCCCGGATGTGGAGCTAATGAGCGGAAACATCTACACCGTGTTTGCCAGCGGCTTCCTGACCCCACCGGAGGGTAACACCAACATGCTCGATGCGCAGATCATCATGAACGAAGAATAACTCCTTTACTACCTATAGCTGCAGCGCCTGCCATATGTTTGGCAGGCGCTGTTTTTTTCTGCTCACCACTTCTTAGGGGCTACAAACCAGCTATTATTGATGAAGTGCAACAAATTGCGTAAATTTGTGTTTTATTTGAAAAAACGAGAAAATGGTAGAGACATATCTGAAGTACAAGGTAAAAGATATATCGCTGGCCGAGTGGGGCCGCAAAGAGATTAGATTGGCTGAGGCCGAGATGCCGGGCTTGATGGCCATCCGCGAGGAGTATGGCCCGAGCAAGCCGCTGGCGGGTGCCCGCATCGCCGGCTGTCTGCACATGACGATCCAGACGGCAGTATTGATCGAGACGCTGGTGGAATTGGGTGCTGAGGTTACCTGGTCTTCCTGCAACATCTTCTCCACACAGGACCATGCCGCCGCTGCCATTGCCGCTGCGGGTATTTCGGTTTACGCCTGGAAAGGCATGACGGCCGAGGAGTTTGACTGGTGCATTGAGCAGACATTGTTCTTTGGCGAAGACCGCAAGCCGCTGAACATGATCCTGGACGATGGTGGCGACCTGACCAACATGGTGCTGGACAAGTACCCTGAGCTGGCTGGTGCTATCAAAGGCTTGTCCGAAGAAACAACGACAGGTGTTCACCGCCTGTACGAGCGCATGAAGAACGGCACGCTGCCAATGCCTGCCATCAACGTGAACGACTCTGTAACCAAATCCAAGTTTGATAACAAGTATGGCTGCAAGGAGTCTCTGGTAGACGCGATTCGCCGTGCCACGGACGTGATGATGGCTGGTAAAGTAGCCGTGGTGGCTGGTTATGGCGACGTGGGCAAGGGCTCAGCGGCCTCCCTGCGCGGTGCCGGTGCCCGTGTTATCGTTACCGAGATCGACCCGATCTGTGCCCTGCAGGCTGCCATGGACGGTTTTGCCGTGAAGAGAATGGTAGACGCCGTGAAAGAGGCTGATATTGTGGTGACAGCCACAGGTAACAAAGACATCATCGGGGAGCGCGAGTTCCGCCTGATGAAAGACAAGGCTATCGTGTGTAACATCGGCCACTTCGACAATGAGATCGATATGGCTTGGCTGAACAAGGCGTACGGCAACACCAAAGACGTGATCAAGCCGCAGGTAGATCTGTATAACATCGACGGCAAAGATATTATCGTACTGGCCGAGGGGCGCCTGGTGAACCTGGGTTGCGCCACAGGCCACCCATCGTTCGTGATGTCTAACTCTTTCTCTAACCAGACACTGGCACAGCTCGAGCTTTGGACAAACACGGAGGCCTACGAGAACAAGGTTTATACCTTGCCGAAGCACCTGGATGAGAAAGTAGCCCGCCTGCACCTGGGTAAGATCGGTGTGGAGTTGGACGAATTGACGCCAGACCAGGCCCGTTACATCGGCGTGGAAGTGGAAGGTCCGTTTAAGCCAGAGTACTACCGTTACTAGGTATACCTGCCTGTAAGTATAAAGAGAGGCCGGTGCTGTGGAAGCACCGGCCTTTTTCTTTTCAGTAGTAGCTGGAAATGAGGTGAGGGGGAATCGTTATGCTTAAATGATGTTGAACCGGGACATCAGCGCCTTTTTATAGGATTTACCAATCGGGATCTCTCCCTTGGAGAACACCACGGAGTTTTCCTCCAGCGCCTCTATTTTGTCGAGGTTGGCGATGTAGGAGCGGTGCACCCGCACAAAGTTCTGCGCCGGCAGCTTCTGTTCCATGTCCTTCAGCGTGGAGCTGACCAGGTACTTCTGGTCGGCGGTAACGATAAAGGAGTAGTTGTCATACGCCTCCACCCACAGGATATCGCTGTAGTGCACTTTAATGATGCGGTGCTTTACCTTTACAAAGATATAATCGGCATTGACCTCTTTGTCTTTGGCGTTAACGTTGGAGCCGTTCGCCGGCTTGCCATCTTTGTGGTTGCTATCGTGCTTGTACAAGGCTATCTCAATGGCCGAGCGCAGGCTCTTCTCATCAAAGGGTTTGACAAGGAAACCATCGGGCTCTGTTTTCTTAGCACGATCAATAGTGGCCGGGTCGGCATACGCGGTAAGGTAGATGAACGGAATACCGAACTCCTCGCGGATCCGCGAACCAATGTCTACTCCGTCAGCATCGCCTTTGAGGTTGATATCCAGCAGTACCAGGTCGGGCTGTGTCTCCCGAATCATGTCGATCGTGTCTTCTCCCGAGTCTATGGCGCACGTCTCGTAACCTAATTCTTCCAGGCTAGCCGCTAGATCTTCCGCGATGATGACCTCATCTTCCGATATAAGGATTTTAGGTTTTGTCATAGCATTAGGTTCATACGTGAAAAATAAAATTATGATGGCAAAACAAAATAAAATATTGTTTTTGTGCCATGGTTATTGTAGAAACTTATGTTCCCCTCCAATTTGCGGCTTAACGACTGCACAAGCTTCAGCCCAAACGATTGCCCCTGCTGCTGCTTTTCGAAAAAATCCACTGGTAACCCGCGGCCATTGTCGCTGATGGTGAGGGTATATTGCACCTCATCGTGCTTCACCAACTCGATGCGTAGCAACCCATGCTCACCGCCCGGGAAAGCATACTTTAAAGTGTTAGATACCAATTCGTTTACGATCAAGCCCAGGGTGATAGCGGCATCCACGTCAACCTTTGTGAAAGGTATATCCAGTTCCAGCCCGACCCTATCCATACTTACGCCATATGAGGCATAAAGGCTCTCGCAAATCTCCAGAAAGTATTCCTCCAAGTTTATCTGCTCCAGATCGTTGTGGCGGTAGAGGCGCTCGTGCAGCAGCGACATGGAGCGTACCCGG
The DNA here is from genome assembly GCF_029360645.1 of Pontibacter litorisediminis. Lineage (GTDB taxonomy): Bacteria > Bacteroidota > Bacteroidia > Cytophagales > Hymenobacteraceae > Pontibacter > Pontibacter litorisediminis. Next base: position 163,734 of record NZ_JARDUA010000003.1, read on the forward strand.
CTGCGCAAGGCCTGCATCACCTCCTGCGCGCCCGTGTCCTGCACGTGGCGGGCCTGCAGGTTCAGCATGCTGATCACAATCTGCAGGTTGTTTTTTACCCGGTGATGAATCTCCTGCAGCAGGATTTCCTTCTCTCTGTTCTGGCGCTCCAGCAAACGGGTACGGTGGTCCACCTTCAGTTCCAGCAGGGAATTCATCTTAACCAGGCTCCGCTCGCGCAGGCGCACGACACTCAGCACTGCCCCGGCTACCACCACCAGTAGCAGCCCGATAAACCACTCGCGGCGCCAGATGGGTGGCACAATAGAGAAGCTGTATGTGAGCGGCTCAGGTGTCCAGTCGCCGTCGTAGTTGCGGGCCAGCAGCTCAAAGGTGTAATCGCCCGGCGACAGGTTCGCATAGGTAGTATAGGAGCGTTCCGTTACCTGCGACCAACTGTTGTCGTAGCCTTTTAACCTGTACCGGTACATTACCTGCTCGGGGCCAGACAGCGAAATGCCGTGGAAGTTGAAAGACAGGTGGTTCTGTGTATAAGCCAGGCGAGGGTTGTCAGGCAAACCGGTAAGGCTGTCTATACTGTAGCCTAGCGCCTGCCAGTCGGTGGGGTTGGCGTAGAGCAGCACCTCTGTTAGCACCAGCTTAGGGTAAGATGGGCGCTGTCGGTCCAGGTGGGGCAGGTAGCAGGTAAGGCCCTTCGTCGTGCCAAACCACATGCGCCCGTCCGGCGTCTGCAGCATGGCGTTGTCGCATACCTCCTGACCTCTGAAGCCGCTGGGGCTCGTGTATGTGCGGTAATTGAACTTGCCTTGCTTGTGCAGCAAAGGCAGCTCAACCTTTAGCAGCTCACGGTTGGTGGCTACCCACAGGTTATCGTTGGCATCGGCATAAATGGATTTTATAGCTTCGTTTGGCAAGCCGCTTTTAGAAGTATAAAGTGTGGCCTTTTTCCCCTGGAGCAACAACAGCCCGTTGTTAAAAGAGGCAAAGTATAAGTTGCCGTGCCTGTCTTCGGTAATGGAGCGGACTTCTGTCAGGCCCAGGTCTTTCAACTCCTGCGGCAGCACCAGCTTTCCCTGCTCCACCAAAAAAGCTCCCTGTGCGGCCCCTACCCACAGCCTGTCCTGGCTATCGCGGAAGACGGTGTTTGCCTTAAGGGGACCGCCGCTAAACGGTATGTGCTTTAGGGAGTCCTGCTCCAACACCACCAGGCCGCCTGCCGTGGCAAAGTATAGCTTGCCGTCTGGGCCGGCCGCCCCATGATAAACATCAGGGGAGGGGAGGCCTTGGGCGGCGGCATAGCGCTTGGGGGCGCCCTTGCCCAGGCGCCAGATGCCGTTGCTGGAGCTTATCCACATCTCATTGGCCACCGGCAGGAAATGATACAGGGTGGCGCCGCGTGGCCAGGGGGTTGAGTTTTGCCACTCCGGCCCCTGCGGCTGCATTCGGGCAAGCTCTCCCTCATCTGTCCCGAACCAGAGTGTGCCGTTGCTATCCTGGCCAACCGCTGTTATGCGTGGCTCCGATATGGTGGCAAAGTCGAAGAAGTGCACAAACCAGGGTGCCCTATACTGTTGCAGGCCGTAGCCGTTGGTGCCTATCCACACGTTCCCTTCTGTGTCGGAGGCCAGGGCTGTGATGCGGCTGGTGCGAAGGCCGCTGCGGCGGGTTATGTAGGTAAAGCCGCTGCCGTCATACTTCAGCAGGCCGTTGCGCAGCATGCCTATCCAAAGGTTATTGCTGCTGTCGTGGGTAAAGCTGGAGATATGGCTGTCGTTTAGCTGCCCCGGTAACCGGATCAGGCGCAGCGAGTCGCCTGCTTTTGCCAGTCCCTGGGCGGTGCCTATCCATACCTGGCCGTCCTTGTCCGTGGTGATGGCCGTGACTTGGTTGTGCGGGAGGGCGCTTTCAGCAGCGGTATAGTGGGCTACTTCGTTGCCGGAGACCCGGTAAACCCCATTTTGCAGCGTGCCGGCCCAAAAGTCGCCGGACGCAGTAGAGGCGATAGCTGTATAGTGGTCATCGGGTAAGGCTTTATACTTCTCAATGCTGGAGTCGGTGATGTAAAAGATGCCGCTGTCGGTGGCCAGCCAGATGTTCCCTCGCCGGTCTTCGCAGATACTGTTTACGGCCTGCGCCTGCAGTCCATGTCCCGGCCCATACTGCTCAAACGAGAAGCCGTCGAAAAGCTGCAGCCCGGCATCAGTCGTGCCGATCCAGAGGCGCTGACGACTGTCGATAAACAAGGTGGAGATGTTGTGGCTGCTCAGGCCGTCTTCCTTGGTATACGTAAGAAAGTCGATGCCATTAAAACGGCTAAGGCCGGCGCGTGTGGCCAGCCACAGAAAGCCTCTGGCGTCCTGCTCTATGGCCATCACCTGCGACTGCGGCAAACCCTGCTCCAGCGTCCAGCTGCGGATGTTGTACTGTTGGGCAGAGGCGGCGGCAGTAACCAGTAACAGAAAAAAAGTTATGCGCAGAAAGTACATTATCCGTTTCCATACAAATAAGCCCAGGTGGCGGGTGAGTCTTTGCAAGTTCCAACACAAAGGCGGTTAAGTATAGTTTGCTTACGCAGGCAAGACTAAAAAGTATAGCGATACGGGTTACATTTTATTGGCGACAAGAAGAAACTTCCGCGTGAACAGCCTGCATTTAGCGGGTAAGGGGAGCAAGTCAGGATTTTAGGATACCTTTGAAGTATAAATTTGGCCGGGTACGTTAACCCATTGTAAAAAGAAACAAGGATAATTGCCGCTTTTACCGAATTACTATGCCTGTTAAACTTTCTGTTGTTGTCATCACCTATAACGAGGAGCGCAACATTGCCCGCTGCCTGGAGTCTGTGAAGAATGTGGCGGATGAGGTAGTGGTGGTGGACTCCTACTCCACAGACCGCACCAAAGAGATTTGCCTGCGTTACGGGGCCAGGTTTACGGAGCATCCCTTTGCCGGACATATCGAGCAGAAGAACTATGCGCTCGCAGAGGCTGCTTACCCGCACGTGCTCTCGCTGGATGCGGATGAGGCCCTGAGCCCGGAACTGGAACAAGCGGTGCTGGAGGCAAAGAGCAACTGGCAGGCCGATGCCTACAGCATGAACCGCCGCACCAACTACTGCGGCAAATGGATCCGCCACTCCGGCTGGTACCCCGACACGAAAGTGCGCCTGTTCGACCGCAGCAAAGCCGTCTGGGGCGGCGAAAACCCGCACGACAAGATCATCCTGAGCAAAGGGGCTACCTTAAAGCACCTGCCCGGCGACCTGCTGCACTACTCTTACTATACCGTGTCCCAGCACCTGGGGCAGATAAACAAGTTTACGGATGCCTCGTCTACGGCTATGTTCCGGAAAGGAAAGAGAGCGACCTGGAGTGCTCTGTTGTTCAAGGCGCCTTTCCGCTTCTTTAAATCATACATCCTGAAGCGTGGCTTCCTGGACGGGAAAGAAGGCTTCTATATTGCCATCACCTCGGCCTTTGTCGTGTACACCAAGTACATGAAGCTGCACATGCTGCAGCAGGATCAGGAGGACAAGACCTCTTTGTAAATCGATAAGGTTTTAAGCGCTGTCTGCTGCTTGGTGAACTCAAGTACTTTTTGAGAGGCGTTTTCTACCAGCGTATCACGAAGGTCTTGATTACGCAGTACCTGTAGGCATTTTTGCGCCAACTCTCCCGGAGACTTAACAGGGGCTAACATGCCGGTTACGCCATCAATTACCATTTCTGGGATTCCTCCTGCATTGGTGGCCACAACAGGAGTACGGCACGCAAAGGCGTTCAATACGCTGTTCATCAAACCTTCCTTTAGGGTGGTGGTAAGAAAAAGATCCAACTCGGGAAGCACCTCGCTCACATTAGTCAGGAAGCCCGTAAATATCACGTCTTCCTGCAGGCCCAGCTTGGCCGTGTATGCTTTTATCTCTTGCTCCAAAGCGCCGCTCCCTATGGCGAAGTATTTCGCCTTTACCCCATTCTGCTTTAGCAAGTATGCGGTGTCCAGAAAGGTAAAATAGTCTTTGTGTTTGTCCAGCGCCGATACATTCCCGATCAGCGTATAGCCTTCTCCAATGTTATAGGTGCTGCGCAAAAAAGAGGCATTCTGTCTGTTGTAGCGCCTGAAGTTCTCCAGCTCAATGCCGCTGTGCACGGTTACGCACTTGCCGCCGTCAGCTATGCTCTCTGCCATCACCCTTCGAACATTGTTGGCTACGCAAATGATGCGCTTGACGCCTCTGTAGTTGTACTTAAAAGTAGAAAGCGGATTTGTGCCGATGCCGAACTCCACTCGCCGGCTAAGAACGAGGTCTGCCTGGGCACCCATGAGGTGGGCAAGCACACCTAAGGTGTGAGCCAGGCTGGAGTGCATGTGTATAAGCTGTATGCCGTTCGCGTTCACATACTGTTTTAGACGCAGCGCACTTAACGGCAGGAGGGGCTTAGCAAAAGAAAGGGATAGGTGAGGGATGTTGTGCTGCTGGCAGTAGGCTTCGAAAGCTGAGCCAGACCGGCAGGCGACATAGTTGTGCACCTGCTGCTGCTGCAACTCCTCTATCAGGTAGGCGATTTGTTGCTCGCCTCCTCTCCATGTCTTTTCGGATGCTATGTGTAGTACGTGCATGTGCTGTTCAGTCAGTTGTTTTTACAAGGATAAGGGACCTTGTTTCTGCAAAAGTACCACAAAAACGATTTATGGGTGGATTTGCACAAAAACTTCACCCTGCAAGCCTCATCCGACGTAAAAACCTAAAACCATGCGGTTTCGCCTGGGTGACCTTATCGTGCCGAAAAGAAAATATTGCTCGTGTGTGGTAAGGCCAACTGCAACCCTGAGGCGCCAAGCGTGGTATGTAATTAAAATTCCTATATTTGCGTTTAACGCGCGATGGAGGACTTCACCAAAGTACAAAATCCATTAAAGTAGATGAGCGATCAAACAGGTAAACAGCTGAGTAAGGAGGAAAAGGACGCACGGTTCGAGGCCGAGCTGTTGCCCGTGCTCGACCCTCTGTACAATTTTGCCTACAGGCTCACCCTAGACGAGGACGACGCCAACGACCTGGTGCAGGAGACTTATCTAAAGGCATATCGCTTTTTTGACTATTTCGAGCAAGGAACTAATGCAAAAGCATGGCTGTTCCGAATCCTGAAGAACTCCTTCATTAACGAGTTCCGGAAAAAGAGCAAGCAGCCCGCCAAAGTGGACTACAGCGAGGTGGAGGGATACTACAACTCCGACGATGTAGAGGGCGAGAGCGGCGTGGCTTCCACCACCGACATGCGCACCGAGAGCGTGCAGGACCTGATCGGTGATGAGGTGGCCAGCGCCCTGAATGCACTTCCCGTTGACTTCAGGACCGTGATCATACTTTGCGACCTGGAGGGCTTTACCTACGAGGAGATGGCCAAGATCCTGGACATCCCGATCGGTACTGTCCGCTCAAGGCTGCACAGGGCCCGGAACTCTTTGAAAGAGAAGTTGGAAAAGTATGCGAAAAGCATGGGATATAACAGTTAGAGAAGACATTTAAGAGTTTGAGCAAAGATGGAATCAAAATTTACAGAAGCGTATCCGAAAGCACCAGATGAGGTGAGGGAGGCAGATTGCGAGAAAGTGTCCGGTATGCTGGACCTGATGATTGACGGTGAAGCCTCCGCAGAGGAGCAAACATTCTTTAACCACCATATTGAGGAGTGTGTCAGCTGCTTCGAGAACCATCAGAAGCAAAAGCTCTTGAAAGGGTTGGTGTCAGGCCACCTGAAGCGCGTGATTGTACCACAGAGCCTGGTGCAGTCGATAAAAGCGAGGATTCAAGAAACGTTATAACCCCTAATGCAAGGCAAGATTATTATCTTCTCGGCTCCCTCCGGAGCCGGTAAAACCACTATTGTAAAGCACCTGCTCAGCATCAACCCTAATCTGAGCTTCTCCATTTCGGCCTGCACCCGCGACAAGCGCGGCCGCACCGAGGAAAACGGCAAAGACTACTACTTCATCACCCCGGAAGATTTTAAGAAAAAGATCGCCAACGACGAGTTCGTGGAGTGGGAGGAAGTATACGAGGGCGCTTTTTACGGAACGCTGAAGTCTGAGATAGAGCGCATCTGGAAAAGCGGCAAGCATGTGATACTGGACGTAGACGTAAAAGGAGGATTAAGCATAAAGCATTTTTACAAAGAAAGAGCGCTGGCTGTTTTCGTAAAGCCACCAAGCATAGACGAGCTGGCCAAGCGCCTGACGGCCCGCAACACCGACTCGGCCTCCAGCATCAGTAGCCGCGTGTTCAAGGCCAAGTTCGAGCTCGGGTTCGAGGACCAGTTCGACGAGGTGATCGTGAACGACGACCTGGAGCGTGCCTGCACTGAAGCCGAGAAACTGGTAAATGATTTCCTAAAGTCAGAACCTGCGATTGTATGAAGGTAGGGCTGCTGTTCGGCTCCTTTAACCCCATCCACATCGGGCACCTGATACTTGCCAACTTCATGGCCACCAACACCGATCTGGACACGGTCTGGCTGGTGGTGTCGCCGCAGAACCCGTTTAAGCCCAGCAATACGCTGCTGCACGAGTTCGACCGGCTACACATGGTAGGCCTGGCAATAGCAGACAACCCGAACCTGGGAGTGTCGAACATCGAGTTCAGCATGCCCAAGCCGAGCTATACGATTGACACGCTGACGTACCTGCAGGAGAAGTACCCTAGCTACGAGTTTGTGCTGATCATGGGGGAGGATAACCTGCCGCTGTTCCCGAAGTGGAAGAACTACGAGAGCATCCTGGCCTACCACAAAGTATACGTGTACCCGCGCTCCGGCTCTGTGACCACCGAGCTTCCGGACATGCCCGGCATCACGTTCGTGAAAGCGCCTATCCTGGACATCTCCGCCACCTTTATTCGGCAGTGCATCCGAGAGGAGAAAAGCATCAAGTACCTGGTGCCCGATGAGGTAGCCGAGTACATCAGTGTGCACAAGCTGTATCAGTAGTACCTGGCAAAAGATCCAAAACCTTATACTTGTTACAAAAAGAAGCCCCGCAACATACATTGCGGGGCTTCTTTTATACTTTGGAGAAAGTGGTTTGTCCTTCGTCCTTCAGTCTTTTTCTAACAGCGTTAGATCGTCATGATCTCTGCCTCTTTCTTAGAGAGCAGCTCATCTATCTTTACGATGTACGAATCGGTCAGCTTCTGCACCTTGCCTTCCGCGTCACGCACGGCGTCTTCGGCGGTGCCTTCTTTCTGCAGCTTCTTCAGCGTGTCGTTCACATCTTTGCGGATGTTGCGGATAGCTACCTTGCCAGACTCCGTTTCGTTTTTTACCTGCTTTACCAGGTCGCGGCGGCGCTCCTCGGTCAGGGCCGGGATGTTCAGGCGCACCGCGTCAGCCTCCTGCTGCGGGTTCAGGCCTAGGTCACTGTTCTTGATGGCTTTGTTGATCTCGCCCAGCATGTTCTTCTCCCAAGGCTTGATAAGCAATGTGCGCGCATCCGGTGCCGCAATGTTGGCTACCTGAGAGATAGGGGTTGGCGTGCCGTAGTAGTCCACGCGCAGGTGCTCGACCATGGCAGGAGAGGCCTTGCCCGCTCTGATTTTGGTTAGCTGTGCGCCGGTGTGCTGCACCGCCTTCTGCATAGACTCTTCTGCCTCGCTTAGGTAAAACTGAATTTCTTCCGTCATATCGGTTTACTTATTGAGTTCTTAAATACTTTGGGCAAAAATAGTAAATAAAATTTTATCCGTTCTTTGTGCCCGACTGCATCTGGTCCACCGTCTTCTTCAGCGTGTCGCCCAGGTCGTCCATGCTTACCAGAGTGCCTACTTCCTCGCCCTGTACCAGGCGCTTCAGGTTGCCGGCCGTGTTCATGTCAAACACGATGATTGGCAGGCCGTTCTCCTTGCAAAGCGTAAAGGCAGTCATGTCCATTACGTTCAGGCCCTTCTCAAACACATCCTTGAACGAAATGTTTCTGTAGAACACGGCATCCGGGTCTTTCTCCGGGTCAGCAGAGTAAATACCGTCTACGCGGGTGCCTTTCAGTACTACGTCGGCCTCAATCTCGATGGCTCTCAGCGATGCTGCTGAGTCGGTGGTAAAGTACGGGTTGCCGGTGCCGGCACCAAAGATAACCACGCGGCCTTTCTCCAGGTGGCGAACGGCGCGGCGGCGGATGTATGGCTCGCATACCTGCTGAATGTTGATGCCCGACAGCAGACGGGTATAGACTCCCAGCTTCTCCAGGGCGCTCTGCAGCGCCATGCTGTTGATAACAGTGGCCAGCATGCCCATGTAGTCGCCCTGCACGCGGTCCAGGCCCACCTGCTCGGCCTGCACGCCTCTGAAAATATTGCCTCCGCCAATCACCACGGCCACCTCTACACCAAGGCTGGCTACTTCTTTTATCTCTTGGGCATACTGCAGCAGTCGGTTAGAGTCAATGCCATACTGCTGTTCGCCCATCAGTGCCTCGCCACTCAGCTTCAGCAAAATTCGTTTATACTTCACGGTAAACTATCTGTATAGGTTATGGATTCTTTTTACACAACAAAGCGGCCACCGTGGCAGCCGCTTTCGCAAATCTAAAGTTATTGAAACAGGATCAGCACCTGGTTCTTCTCCACGTTCTGCCTTACCTGCACCTTCACCTCCTTCACCACGCCGTCTCCCGGCGACTTGAGGATGTTCTCCATCTTCATGGCCTCCAGGATCATGATCGGGTCTCCTTTCTTTACCTCCTGGCCTGGCTGCACCTTCACATCAAGTATAAGCCCTGGCATGGGAGCTTTTACGTCGTTCACCTTCTGCGCGTTGGCGTTGCTCATGCCCAGCTTATCCAGCAGCAAATCGAAGCGGTCTTTTACGCTAACGGTTTGGATGGCCCCGTTGATCTTGAACGTGAAGCTCTTCTCCTGATAGTTTGCCGAGACTACCTCGGCGGTAAAGGAGCGTGCGCCTTTGATGATGTGGAACGTGTTGGGTCCGATAGGGGAGATGTCCCAGTCGAAAGGGGAATTATTGAGAAGTATGGTATCTTTTTGGATATCAACCTGCCATGTTTTGCCGTTACCGGTTTTTACCTGGAGCATCTTCTTTTCGTGTGGTTTCGACCTTAAAGTTAGTGTTTTCTCAGAGTATTTTAGAACTTCACCTCAAAATTAAAACTTTCAGCGCATGAATCATAGGTTTCTGAGTATAGTAGGCCTTGCCGCTGCCATGGCATTTGCCGGTGGGTGCAAAACCAATAAATCTGTTCTCGATGCAAAACCCACACTGCCATCAGCGGCAAAAACTGAAACGCCGGTGGGCCAAGAGCCGGTGTGGGCGCCTAAGAAGTATACATTCAACCCGTCGCGCACCCGCGAGCACGATTTGCTGCACACCACCCTCCGCATCAGCTTCGATTGGGAGAAGCAGTACCTGCACGGCTTGGCAGAGCTTACCCTGAAGCCATACTTCTATCCGCAGCGCCAACTGGTGCTCGACGCCAAAGGCATGGACATCCACAGCGTGCACCTGATGAAGGGGTATGACGGTACTCCGCTGGAATTCGACAATGACGGACAGAAGCTGACCATCGACCTGGGCCGGGAGTATACCCGCAACGAAGAATACACCCTAGAGATAGACTACACGGCCAAGCCGAACGAACTGGCCTCCGGCGGCTCCGATGCCATTACCGACGATAAGGGGTTATACTTTATCAACCCACTAGGAACCGAGCCAAACAAGCCGCAGCAGATCTGGACCCAAGGCGAAACAGAGGCCAGCTCCGCCTGGTTCCCGACCATCGACGCCCCCAACGAGCGCATGACGCAGGAGATATACATCACGGTGGACCCGAAGTTCACCACCCTCTCCAACGGCACCTTTATGTACTCGCGGCAAAACGCCGACGGTACCAAAACCGATTACTGGAAGCAGGAAAAGCCCCACGCCCCATACCTGGCCATGCTGGCCATTGGCGAGTACGCCGTGGTGGAGGACAAGTGGCGCGACGTGGAGGTGAACTACTACGTGGAGCCGGAATATGAGAAAACGGCCAAGAAAATCTTTGGCAACACGCCCGAGATGATGGAGTTCTTCTCGCAGAAGCTGGGCGTGGATTACCCGTGGGCCAAGTACGCGCAGGTAGTGGTGCGCGACTTTGTGTCGGGGGCGATGGAAAACACGTCGGCCTCTACCTTTATGGAAGACCTGCAGCTGAACGAGCGTGAGCTGCTGGACAAGAGCTGGGACGGCATCATCGCCCATGAGCTGTTCCACCAGTGGTTCGGCGACCTGGTTACCACCGAATCATGGGCCAACCTGCCGCTGAACGAAGCTTTCGCCAATTACTCCGAGTACCTGTGGGCCGAGCACAAGTATGGCGCCGACGAGGCCGCCTACCTGAATATGGAGGAACTGGAGCAGTACCTGGATGAGGCGGAGACAAAGCGGGAACCACTCATCCGCTACTACTATAACGACCGCGAGGACATGTTCGACAGCCACTCCTACGCTAAGGGCGGCCGCGTGCTGCACATGCTGCGCAAACTTGTTGGCGACGATGCCTGGTGGGCTTCCCTTAACTTATACTTAACCCGCAACAAGTACAGCGATGTGGAGGTGGCGGAGCTGCGGATGGCCTTTGAGGACGTGACCGGCAAGGACCTGATGTGGTTCTTTGACCAGTGGTTTATGAAGCCAGGCCACCCGGAGCTGCTGGTGACGCAGCGCTACAACAAAGGACAGTTGCAACTGAATGTGCAGCAACTGCAGGATACCGCTTATGTGCCGGTTTACCGCCTGCCATTGCAGGTAGCCGTTTGGGCGGACGGCAAAAAGCAAGTATACCCTATCGTGGTAGACAAGGCCAGGCAGACATTCACGTTTGATGTGGCCACACAGCCACAGTTGGTGCTGTTCGATGCCGAGCAGCAGTTGCTGGGGGTAGTGGAGCATGAGAAGACAGAGGAAGAGCTGCTGTACCAGTTCCGCAACGCGGGCCATCTGGCGCCAAAGCTGGAAGCGCTATATGAGCTGCAGGAGCAGGCTGCCCGCCCGCAGGTGCAAAGCATGTACAAAGAAGCGCTGCAGGATGAGTACTGGGCGGTGCGGAGCACAGCCTTAGGCATTGTGAGTCGCCTGAAAGAAGGGCAGGCGTCGGCACTGGAACCGATTGTAAGGCAAATGGCGACGAAAGATAAAAAAGGAGCTGTGCGTGCCGAGGCCATACTTGCGTTGGCAGGCTGGGGCGGAGACAAGTATAAAAGCCTGTTCAGCCAAGCCATGAACGATAGCTCCTACCAGGTTTCGGCGGCTGCCGTGCTAGCGTATGCCGGTACTGGCGCCAGTGACGCAAAGCAGAGGCTGGCGCAGTTTGAGCAGGAGGACAACGAGGAGATCGTGCTGGCGCTGGCCACCTTCTATGCCGTGCAGGCAGGGCCGGAAAAGTATGACTGGTTTATGCAAAAGATAAAATCAGCTAACAGTGGTGAGCTATACTACCTGCTGCAAAGCTTCGGCGCCTACCTGGCCAGCAACAGCCAGACCAACACCCCAGAGGTGATCGCCATGTTGGGAGATATTGCGCGGAACCACCGGCTGTACTACGTGCGCGCCGCTGCCTATCAGACACTTATGGTCATGTCTGAAAAACCGGAGGTGGAAGAGCTGATGCAGCAGATAAAGGCAAACGAGAAGGACGAGCGGCTGCTTCAGATGTATGGCATGTAGGCCTTCAGAAATTTTTTCACATTTTTTTGCGACAATATTTGACTTGAAACAAAAAGGGCTTAATTTTGCATCTCCTTAGAACAAAGAACACGGCGCAAGCGGTGGAAGTCTAAGGAAAAGTTCTGCTGATTTGATGTAGAAAATAGTCTTGGGGAGATTCCAGAGCGGCCAAATGGGACGGACTGTAACTCCGTTGTCTTACGACTTCGCAGGTTCGAATCCTGCTCTCCCCACCAGTTAGTGAGTGAATAGCTGAATGTCTAAATGAGTGGATGCTGATTTATTCGTTCTTTTATTTCCTCGGTTAATATTATTGAAGCGGGAGTAGCTCAGTTGGTAGAGCGATAGCCTTCCAAGCTATAGGCCGCGAGTTCGACCCTCGTCTCCCGCTCTTTTAATGTCAGAAAATACTTGCTATTATGACTGGAGAAGGAAATTCATGCAGATGAGCTTCCTTTTTAGTGTAAATAGGGATTTGGTTTTTCTGACGGATTTAAGAAGCCGACGTAGCTCAGGGGTAGAGTACTTCCTTGGTAAGGAAGGGGTCGTGGGTTCAATTCCCATCGTTGGCTCACAGTCCGTTACGTGTAATTAAAAAGCGCGACAGAAACTTAAACGTTTTAACCTTAATTTAATATCATACAATGGCTAAAGAAACATTTGACCGTTCCAAACCGCACGTAAATATCGGTACTATCGGTCACGTTGACCACGGCAAAACTACTTTGACTGCTGCTATCACTACTGTGCTGGCTAACAAAGGTCTTGCTCAGCTGCGTGACTTCTCTTCAATTGACAACGCTCCTGAAGAAAAAGAAAGAGGTATTACTATCAATACATCTCACGTAGAGTATGCTACTGAGAACCGTCACTATGCACACGTTGACTGCCCAGGTCACGCTGACTATGTGAAGAACATGGTTACTGGTGCTGCCCAGATGGACGGTGCTATCCTGGTGGTTGCTGCTACAGATGGTCCAATGCCACAGACTCGTGAGCACATCCTGCTTGCCCGTCAGGTAGGTGTACCTCAGCTGGTAGTTTTCATGAACAAAGTGGACATGGTGGATGACCCAGAGCTTCTTGAGCTGGTTGAAATGGAGATCCGTGAACTGCTTTCTTTCTACGATTTCGACGGTGACAATATTCCAGTGATCCAAGGTTCTGCTCTTGGTGGCCTGAACGGTGATCCGAAGTGGGTTGCTACTATCGAGGAGCTGATGAACGCTGTTGATACTTGGATTCCACTTCCAGAGCGTCTGGTTGACCTTCCATTCCTGATGCCAGTTGAGGACGTGTTCTCTATCACTGGTCGTGGTACAGTTGCAACTGGCCGTATCGAGCGTGGTGTAATCAACTCTGGCGAGGCTGTAGAAATCCTTGGTATGGGTGCTGAGAACCTGAAGTCAGTAGTTACTGGTGTGGAGATGTTCCGTAAGATCCTTGACAGAGGTGAAGCTGGTGACAACGTAGGTCTGCTGCTGCGTGGCATTGAGAAAACCGATATCCGTCGTGGTATGGTTATCTGTAAGCCAGGTTCAGTTAAGCCTCACACGAAGTTCAAAGCAGAGGTTTACGTTCTTTCTAAAGAAGAAGGTGGCCGTCACACGCCGTTCTTCAACAAGTACCGTCCACAGTTCTACTTCAGAACCACAGACGTTACTGGTGAGATCATGCTTCCAGAAGGCGTAGAAATGGTTATGCCAGGTGATAACATCACTATCGAGGTAAACCTGATCAACGCGGTAGCAATGGAGAAAGGCCTGCGTTTCGCTATCCGTGAGGGTGGTAGAACAGTAGGTGCCGGTCAGGTAACTGAAATCCTTGACTAATACTATGTTTTCAAACCCGATCTTGAAAGATTTTTTGGGATCGGGTTTGTTTTCATAAAACTTATAGATAAATTTGCACTCCAATTCATAATTGGCGTGCATTTTTTTACGGGTGTAGCTCAATTGGTAGAGTAGTGGTCTCCAAAACCATTGGCTGGGAGTTCGAGTCTCTCCACCCGTGCAACATTTTTCACCATCTGGTAAGCGAAGCGATGAGCAATATTAGAACCTACATTAACGACACTGTCGAGGAGATGAAGAACAAGGTCTCTTGGCCTTCATACGGAGAGTTGCAGAACAGTTCTGTGCTGGTGTTGATTGGTTCATTGATTTTTGCTTTGGTTGTTGGTGCTATGGACTTCGGGTTCGATACGGTGCTGACTTGGTTTTACAACCAGTTTTAAATTAGGAATACATGGCTGATTTAAAGTGGTATGTAGTTCGCGCGGTAAGTGGCCAGGAGAAAAAGGCAAAAGCCTACCTGGAGAATGAAATAATGCGTCACGGCCTTACAGAATACGTTCCGCAGGTGCTTATCCCTGCTGAGAAAGTATACGAGATGCGTGGTGGCAAGAAAAGGATCCGGGAGCGTAGCTTCTTTCCGGGTTATGTACTGGTTCATGCTGACCTTTCTCACGGTGAGGCAGAACACATTATCATCAGTACACCAGGAGTGATTGGCTTTTTAGGGACCGATGAGAAAGGTTCGCCAAGCAAAAAGCCAGTGCCTTTGCGCCAGTCTGAGGTAAACAGAATACTGGGTACAGTGGACGAGGCCGAGGAGCAGGCAGAGGTGCTCGATACACCATTCGTGGTAGGCGAAATCGTGAAAGTAATGGACGGTCCATTCAGCGGTTTCTCTGGCACAGTAGAGGAGGTGTTTGAAGAGCGCAAAAAGCTGAACGTAATGGTGAAGATCTTCGGAAGAAACACCCCGGTTGAGCTGAACTACATGCAAGTAGAAAAAGAATCGTAGTAAATAAATATTAATGGCAAAGGAAATAAAAGGTTATCTGAAACTTCAGATAAAGGGAGGTGCCGCGAATCCATCGCCACCGGTTGGACCTGCACTTGGTTCAAAAGGTCTTAACATCATGGAGTTCTGCAAGCAGTTCAATGCTAGAACCCAGGAGAAGGCTGGCCAGGTGTTACCAGTTTTGATTACTATCTACGCAGACAAGTCTTTTGACTTCGTTGTTAAGACTCCACCTGCTCCAGTGTTGCTGATGGACGCTGCCAAGATTAAGGGCGGTTCCAAAGAGCCTAACCGTAACAAGGTTGGTTCGGTAACATGGGATCAAGTAAGAGAGATCGCCGAGACGAAGATGCCTGACCTGAATGCTTTCAAACTGGAGTCAGCCATGAAAATGGTAGCAGGTACAGCAAGAAGCATGGGCATTACAGTATCTGGCACAGCTCCGTGGAACGAATAACAAGTTGAAGGAAAATGGCGAAAATTTCAAAAAATAGAAAAGCGGCTTTAGCCAAAGCCGATCTTACGAAAGAGTATTCTCTAACAGATGCCGCTTCGGTTGTAAAGGACATTACCTTCACAAAGTTCGATGCCTCTGTAGATATTGATGTACGTTTGGGCGTAGATCCCCGCAAAGCCGATCAAATGGTGCGCGGTATCGTTACGCTGCCTCACGGAACTGGTAAAGAAGTAAAGGTACTTGCTTTGGTTACTCCTGACAAAGAGCAGGAAGCTAAGGATGCTGGTGCTGACTACGTAGGTCTTGATGACTATATCCAGAAGATCGAGAAAGGCTGGACAGATGTGGACGTGATCATCACGATGCCAGCTGTTATGGCGAAAGTAGGTCGTTTGGGTAGAATCTTGGGTCCTCGTAACCTGATGCCAAACCCTAAGTCGGGTACAGTGACACAGGATGTAGCTAAAGCCGTGAAAGAGGTGAAAGCCGGTAAGATTGACTTCAAAGTCGACAAGTTCGGTATCATCCACACGAGTGTTGGTAAAGTTTCCTTCTCTGCAGAGCAGCTTGCTGCCAACGCAAACGAGGTAATCCAGACCCTGAACCGTCTGAAGCCTTCCTCAGCTAAAGGTACTTACATCAAGAGCATCACATTGTCTAGCACAATGAGCCCGGCCGTAATCGTTGACAAGAACGCAACTATCTAAGAAAATGACCAGGGAAGAAAAAGAGATAATTGTAAAAGACCTGAGCGAGAAGTTAGCTAACACAAACTACTTCTATATTACTGATGCTTCCACTATGTCTGTAGCCAGCATCAACGCGTTCAGAAGAATGGCATTCGATCGTGGTATCGAATACAAAGTGTATAAGAACACACTTATCAAGAAAGCGCTAGATACTTTAGAAGCCGATACTTCTGCGCTTGAGGATGTTTTAAAGGGCGCTTCCGGTATCCTGTTCTCGAAAGAGTCAGGCAATGCACCTGCGAAACTGATCCAAGACTTCAGAAAGAAAGGCAGTACGCTCCCTCTGCTTAAGGGTGCTTTCATCGACAGTGGTCTTTTCATTGGCGAAGAGCAGCTTAAGACGCTTGCAGAAATCAAGTCTAAGGATGAGCTTATTGGCGAAATCATCGGTCTTCTTCAGTCACCTGCTAAGAATGTGGTTTCTGCCCTTCAGAGCAGTGGCGGTAAGCTGGCGGGTATCTTGAAAACATTATCAGAAAAAGAATAATTTAAAAACGTAATCAATAAGTAACTTTTAATTTCTATAAAAATGGCAGATTTGAAAGCATTCGCTGAGCAGTTAGTAAACTTGACTGTTAAAGAAGTTAACGAACTAGCTACAATCCTTAAGGATGAGTATGGCATTGAGCCTGCTGCTGCTGCTCCAGTGATGGTTGCTGGTGGTGGTGCTGCTGAAGGAGGAGCTGCTGCAGAAGAAAAAACTTCTTTTGACGTAATCCTTAAATCAGCTGGTGCTCAGAAACTAGCAGTTGTTAAGCTTGTAAAAGAGCTTACTGGCCTTGGTCTGAAAGAAGCTAAAGAAGTAGTAGACAGCGCTCCTAAAGCTCTGAAAGAAGGTGTTGCTAAGGACGAGGCTGAGTCACTGAAGAAATCTTTAGAAGAAGCTGGTGCTGAAGTGGAGGTAAAATAATCCCGCTTTATCAACATACTGAGAACAGGTAGACCTGGCAAATTCGTCAGGTCTTTTCCTGTTTGTATACAGATTCAAGATAATTGGATCTTTTTTTTGCCCACAGCTGTTTTGGACTCTGTGTGCTCGTAACCGATTATAAACGTAAAATTCCAAGGCTTTGGCTAAGAATAAAACGACAGATAGAATCAATTTTGCCTCTATAAAGTCGGTGATTGATTACCCTGACTTTTTGGATGTTCAGGTGCAGTCATTCCAGGACTTCTTTCAGCTGGAGACTCCTGCTGAAAATAGAGCGCAAGAGGGGCTGTTCAAGGTATTTGCCGAGAACTTTCCCATCTCAGATTCACGCGAAAACTTCGTACTGGAGTTCATCGACTATCATATAGATCCTCCAAAATACTCTGTTGATGAGTGTATTGACAGGGGCCTTACCTATTCTGTTCCGCTTAAAGCAAAACTTCGCCTGATCTGTAATGATGAGGACAACGAGGACTTTGAAACGATTGAGCAGGAGGTGTTCTTAGGCAACATCCCATACATGACTGAGAAAGGCTCCTTTGTGATCAATGGGGCTGAACGTGTTATTGTATCGCAGTTGCACCGCTCTCCGGGTGTGTTCTTTGCACAGAGCAAGCATACCAACGGAACCAAGCTTTATTCTGCCAGAATCATTCCTTTCAAAGGTTCTTGGGTTGAGTTTGCGACAGACGTGAACAACGTGATGTATGCCTACATCGACCGTAAGAAGAAGTTCCCGGTAACAACCCTGCTCCGTGCGATTGGTTACGGTACAGATAAAGACATCCTGGACCTGTTCGGCCTTTCTGAGGAAGTGCCTGCAGACAAGAACACCCTGAAAAACTCAATCGGCCGCAGGCTGGCTGCCCGTGTTCTGAGAACATGGACAGAGGACTTTGTGGACGAGGATACAGGGGAGGTAGTTTCCATAGACCGTAACGAGGTGCTATTAGAGCGTGACTCTGAAATCACCCCAGAAGATATAGATGTTATACTTGACTCAGGTGTGCAGTCTATCATCCTGCACCGAGAGAATGTAAACATCGCTGATTACGCCATTATATATAACACGCTTCAGAAGGATAACTCCAACTCTGAGAAGGAGGCGGTAGAGCAGATCTATCGTCAGCTTCGTAACACGGAGGCGCCGGACGAAGAGACTGCGCGTGACATCATCCAGAAGCTGTTCTTCTCAGACAAGCGCTATGACCTGGGTGAAGTTGGCCGCTACAGAATTAACAAGAAGCTTGGCCTGGATACAAACTGGGATGCGAAAGTGCTGACGAACGAGGACATCGTCCTGATCGTGAAGTACCTGATCGGTTTGATCAACTCCAAGGCTGTAGTGGATGATATTGACCACCTGAGCAACCGCCGTGTAAGAACGGTAGGTGAGCAGCTGTATGCACAGTTCGGCGTAGGTCTGGCTCGTATGGCCCGTACCATCAAGGAGCGTATGAACGTGCGTGACAACGAAGACTTCAAGCCGGTTGACCTGATCAACGCGCGCACGCTGTCTTCAGTGATCAACTCGTTCTTCGGAACAAACCAGCTTTCCCAGTTCATGGACCAGACCAACCCGCTGGCGGAAGTGACGCACAAGCGTCGTGTTTCTGCCCTGGGACCAGGTGGTCTGTCTAGAGAGCGTGCCGGTTTCGAGGTACGTGACGTGCACTATACACACTATGGCCGTCTGTGTACCATCGAGACACCGGAAGGGCCGAACATCGGTCTGATTTCTTCCCTGTGCGTGCACGCCCGCGTGAACCACATGGGCTTTATCGAAACGCCTTATAGAAAGGTTGTGGAAGGTAAAGTAGTGGTAGACGGTTCTGTAGAGTACCTGACAGCCGAGGAAGAAGATACCCACCACATCGCTCAGGCTAACGCCCCGATTGATGATAACGGTAACTTCCTGAATGATCGTGTAAAAGGCCGTTTCGAAGGTGACTTCCCGGTTGAAGAGCCAACGACCTATACATACATGGACATTGCGCCGAACCAGATCGTATCTGTGGCGGCCTCGTTGATTCCGTTCCTGGAGCATGACGATGCTAACCGCGCCCTGATGGGGTCGAACATGCAACGTCAGGCGGTGCCACTTCTGAAGCCTGAGGCTCCGATTGTAGGTACAGGCCTGGAAGGAAGAGCTGCTATTGACTCCAGAGCACTGGTTATCGCAGAGGGAGACGGTGTGATCGACTTTGTAGATGCGAATAAGATCGTTGTGAAATATGATCTATCGGATGAGGAGAAGCTGGTTTCCTTTGACGCCGAGTACGTGACCTACAAGCTGGTGAAGTTCAGAAGAACAAACCAGGATACTTGTATCAACCTGACACCGCTTGTTAAGAAGGGCGAGCGTGTAACCAAAGGCCAGCCACTGTGCGAAGGCTATGCTACTAACAACGGAGAGTTGGCTATTGGCAGAAACATGCAGGTGGCCTTCATGCCTTGGCAGGGATATAACTTTGAGGATGCGATCGTAATATCTGAGCGTGTAGTACGTGACGATATCTTTACTTCCATTCACATTGAGGAGTTTGAGCTGGAGGTGCGTGAGACGAAGCGTGGTGAGGAGGAACTGACATCAGAGATTCCGAACGTAAGCGAAGAGGCTGTACGCAACCTGGACGAGAACGGCATTATCCGTATTGGTGCTGAGGTTCGCGAAGGCGATATCCTGATAGGCAAGATTACGCCAAAGGGAGAAACCGACCCAACACCGGAGGAGAAGCTGCTTCGCGCCATCTTCGGTGACAAGGCCGGCGATGTGAAGGATGCTTCGCTTAAGGCGCCGCCCTCATTGAACGGTGTGGTTATTGAGACCAAGCTGTTCTCGCGTCCGAAGAAAGACAAGAACCTGCGGGCCAAGTCGAAGAAAGAAGTTGAAGAGCTGAAGGTAAAGTATGCCAAGGAGCTGACTGTCATCAAAAATGTGATGGTAGACAAGCTGGTAGACCTGCTGGAAGGCAAAACATCTCAGGGCATCCGCCACAAGTTCGGTGATGAGATCCTGACGAAGGGCGTTAAGTTCTCACGCAGAAACATCACAGAGGCCCTGTTTCCTGAGAAGAACCCTTACAAGGACGAGAGCAACTATGCGGTTCCGGAAGAGGTGAACATGTTCAAAGACCTGATCCTGGAGAACTGGACTGCGGACGAGAAAGTAAACAGCATGCTGGTAGAGCTTGTGAAGAACTATAACAAGCGCCGTAACATCGTTTCTGCCCACTTCAAGCGCGAGCGCTTTACGTTGGAAGTAGGAGACGAGTTGCCAGCAGGTATCGTGCAGTTGGCCAAAGTGTACATCGCGAAGAAGCGCAAGCTGAAAGTAGGTGATAAGATGGCCGGTCGCCACGGTAACAAGGGTATTGTAGCGCGTATCGTACGCGATGAGGATATGCCATTCCTGGAGGATGGAACTCCTATGGACATCGTGCTGAACCCGCTTGGTGTACCTTCCCGAATGAACATCGGACAGATTTACGAGACTGTACTTGGATGGGCAGGTCTGAAGTTAGGACGCAAGTATGCGACACCAATTTTTGACGGTGCGACAGAAGAGCAGGTTTCTGCTGAGTTGGCCGAGGCGGGACTGCCTAAGTTTGGTAGAACCTACCTGTACGACGGTTTGTCTGGCGACAGATTTGACCAGCCAGTAACAGTAGGTGTGATCTACATGCTGAAGCTGGGCCACTTGGTTGACGATAAGATGCACGCACGTTCTATCGGTCCATACTCTCTTATCACACAGCAGCCATTGGGTGGTAAAGCCCAGTTCGGTGGCCAGCGTTTCGGTGAGATGGAGGTGTGGGCACTGGAGGCCTTCGGTGCTTCCAACGTGCTGCAAGAGATTCTTACAGTGAAGTCGGATGATGTGATAGGCCGTGCGAAAGCTTATGAGTCTATTGTGAAAGGCGACGTACTGCCAAAGCCAAATATACCGGAGTCATTCAACGTACTGATTCACGAGCTAAGAGGCTTGGCTCTGGAGATAACACTGGAGTAGAAAGTATAAAGCGAAGCGCTGCGGCAAGAGCCAAAGCGCTTCGCATACTTATACTGGTTAAGCTGTAAGGCATATTCATTGTATCGACATTATTCTAATAATATGGCATTTGCGAAAAACAAAAAGCTAACTCAGGACTTCTCAAAAGTTACGATCAGCTTGGCTTCCCCGGAGTCAATCCTGGAGCGTTCCAACGGAGAGGTAGTAAAGCCTGAGACCATAAACTATAGAACCTATAAGCCTGAGATGGGTGGTCTGTTCTGCGAAAGAATATTCGGACCCGTGAAGGACTGGGAATGCCACTGCGGAAAGTATAAAAGAATCAGATACAAAGGCATCATCTGCGACCGTTGCGGCGTGGAGGTGACGGAGAAGAAAGTGCGCCGCGAGCGTATGGGCCACATCGAACTGGTGGTTCCGGTTGCGCACATCTGGTACTTCAAATCTCTTCCAAACAAAATAGGTTATCTGTTAGGCCTGCCAACCAAAAAGCTTGACCAGATCATCTACTATGAAAGATATGTAGTTATCCAACCAGGTATCCTTGCAGAAGACGGCGTGAACACGCTGGACTTCCTGACAGAGGATGAGTACCTGGACATGGTGGATAAACTGCCGCGCGAGAACCAGATTCTGGACAACAACGACCCGAACAAGTTCATCGCGAAAATGGGTGCTGAGGCACTGCAAATGCTACTGGAGCGCATCAACCTGGACGACCTTTCTTATGAGCTGCGCCATGCAGCCGCGCACGAAACGTCGCAGCAGCGTAAAGCGGAAGCGTTGAAGCGCCTACGTGTAGTAGAGGCGTTCCGTGATGCAACCACAAGAATCGAGAACAGACCAGAGTGGATGATCATCCGCATGGTACCTGTTATTCCGCCAGAGCTTCGTCCGCTGGTGCCGTTGGATGGTGGCCGTTTCGCTACCTCTGACTTGAATGACCTGTACAGACGCGTTATCATCCGTAACAACCGTCTGAAGCGTCTGATCGAGATCAAAGCCCCTGAGGTAATCCTCCGTAACGAGAAGCGTATGCTGCAGGAAGCGGTAGACTCGCTGTTCGACAACTCACGTAAAGTGAACGCTGTCCGTGCAGAAGGTAACCGTGCGCTGAAGTCTCTTTCTGACATGCTGAAAGGCAAGCAGGGACGTTTCCGTCAGAACTTGCTTGGTAAGCGTGTGGACTACTCCGGCCGTTCGGTAATCGTGGTTGGTCCTGAACTGAAGCTGCACGAGTGCGGTCTGCCTAAGAACATGGCAGCTGAGCTCTTCAAGCCATTCATCATCCGCAAGCTGATCGAAAGAGGAATTGTTAAGACTGTAAAGTCTGCAAAGAAAATAGTAGACCGTAAGGACCCTGTCGTTTGGGATATCCTGGAGAACGTGCTGAAAGGCCACCCAGTGCTCCTAAACCGTGCCCCTACACTACACAGATTAGGTATTCAGGCATTTCAGCCAAAACTGATCGAAGGAAAGGCGATCCAGCTGCACCCACTGGTGTGTACGGCATTCAACGCCGACTTTGACGGTGACCAGATGGCGGTGCACGTTCCACTTGGACCGGCGGCTGTACTGGAGGCTTCGATGCTGATGCTTGCTTCGCACAACATCCTAAACCCTGCGAACGGTGCTCCAATTGCAGTACCTTCTCAGGACATGGTACTTGGTTTATACTATGTATCAAAAGGAAAGCGTAGCACCGAAAATGAGAAAATCGCTGGAGAAGACATGAGCTTCTACTCTGCGGAGGAAGTGATCATTGCTATCAACGAAGGCAGAATTTCGAAGCATGCTTACATCAAGGTAAGAACAAAGGTTAAGAACGAGAAAGGCGAACTGGAGACAAAGTTGATCGAAACTGTTGCCGGCCGCGTGATCTTTAACCAGTTCGTGCCTGAGGAAGTAGGTTATCTGGATGAGCTGTTGACGAAGAAAAAGCTGCAGCAGGTGATCTCCCGCGTGTTCAAAGAAACAGGTATGGCGCGCACAGCGCAGTTCCTGGACGATATCAAAACACTAGGATTCCAGTCTGCCTACAAAGGCGGTCTGTCCATGGGTCTGGGTGATATTCAGATTCCGGCGGAGAAGGAAGTGCTGGTAGAGCAGGCCAAGAAGGATGTAGATGCCGTGTGGCAGAACTACTCTATGGGTCTGATCACCGACAACGAGCGCTACAACCAGGTAATCGATATCTGGACGCGTATCAACAACCAAATTACGGAAACGTTGATGCGCCGCCTGGAGAACGAGAACCAGGGCTTCAACTCGATCTTCATGATGATGCACTCCGGTGCCCGTGGTTCGAGAGAGCAGATCCGTCAGCTGGGTGGTATGCGAGGTCTGATGGCCAAGCCACAGAAATCCCTTCAGGGATCCGTAGGTGAGATTATCGAAAACCCAATCCTCTCCAACTTTAAGGAAGGTCTGGATGTAATCGAGTACTTCATCTCCACACACGGTGCCCGTAAAGGTCTTGCCGATACAGCCCTTAAAACGGCCGACGCTGGTTACCTGACCCGTCGTCTGGTGGATGTGTCTCAGGACGTAATCGTGAACGAGGAAGACTGCGGAACGCTGCGTGGTCTGGAGGTAAGCGCACTGAAAGACAACGAGGATATTGTAGAGTCTCTGTCTGAGCGTATCCTAGGCCGTGTGGCAGTACACGATGTATATGACCCGATCACCAATGAACTGATTGTTGAGTCAGGCTCTGAGATCACGGAAGATATCGCGCGAGATATTGAGAACACAGCTATTGAGTCTGTAGAGATTCGCTCCGTGTTGACTTGCGAGTCGAAGCGCGGTATCTGTGCCAAGTGCTATGGCCGTAACCTGGCCACTGGTTTCATGGTGCAGAAAGGCGAGGCTGTTGGTGTAATCGCCGCACAGTCCATCGGTGAGCCGGGAACGCAGCTGACACTTCGTACTTTCCACGTGGGTGGTACGGCATCGAACATTGCCGTAGACGCTACGATCATGGCTAAGTTCGGCGGTAAGATCGAGTTCGAGGACGTAAGATCCCTGGACACGGTGAACAATGAGGGCGAGCCAGTGAAGGTGGTAATGGGACGTTCCGGTGAAGTAAAAGTAGTGGATCCTAACACAGGAAAACTGCTGATCAGCAACCACGTGCCATACGGTTCCTTCCTGCATGTCAACGAAGGACAGGTGGTAGAGAAAGGCGCTGTACTGTGTAATTGGGATCCGTACAATGCGGTTATACTTTCTGAGTTCGACGGTGAGGTTTCTTACGAGTCGATCATCGAAGGCGTGACGTACCGAGAGGAGTCTGACGAGCAGACAGGTTACCGTGAGAAAGTGATTATCGATACAAAAGATAAGACACAGAACCCGGCAATCGTTGTGACGCCGAAGAGCGGCGAGTCGAAAGGGTACAACATCCCGGTAGGTGCCCACCTTACTGTAGAAAATGGCGAGAAGATCAAAGCAGGACAAATCCTGGTGAAGATCCCGCGTGCTATCGGTAAGACAAGAGACATTACAGGTGGTCTGCCACGCGTTACAGAACTGTTCGAGGCGCGTAACCCATCTAACCCGGCAGTAGTGTCTGAGATAGACGGTGTAGTGACCTATGGTAGCGTGAAGCGTGGTAACCGAGAGATCTTCATTGAGTCGAAAGACGGAGTGAAGAAGAAATACATGGTGCCGCTTTCGAAGCATATCCTGGTGCAGGACAATGACTTCATCCGAGCGGGTATGCCGCTGTCTGACGGCGCTATCACGCCAACAGACATTCTGAACATCCAGGGCCCGGGTGCCGTGCAAGAGTACCTGGTTAATGAGATTCAGGAGGTTTACCGTCTGCAGGGTGTGAAGATCAACGACAAGCACATTGAGGTGGTAGTACGGCAAATGATGCAGAAAGTAGTTGTGGTAGATCCAGGAGACACAAGCTTCCTGGAGCACCAGACGGTGGACAAGGTTACCTTCATGGAGGAGAACGACCATATCATCGACATGAAAGTGGTTGAGGATGCGGGAGACTCTACGAACCTGAAGCCTGGTCAGATTGTAACACCGCGCAGGTTGCGTGATGAGAACTCTAGCCTAAAGCGCCGAGACCTGAGACTGGTGACCGTGCGTGATGCACAACCATCTGTTTCACGTCCAACGCTGCAAGGAATCACTCAGGCCTCGCTTGGAACGCAAAGCTTTATATCTGCGGCGTCGTTCCAGGAGACTACAAAAGTACTGAGCGAAGCTGCCATCAAAGGCAAGGCAGACGAACTGCTTGGCCTGAAGGAGAACGTAATCGTAGGTCACCTGATTCCTGCAGGTACTGGTCTGAGAGAATACCAGAACCTGATAGTGGGAAGTAAGGATGAGTATGAGGCGCTTGTGGAGTCGAAAAAGACAACGACCAAAACAAAGCAGCAGGAGTTACAAAGTAAATAAAGAGCCATGGCAGAAAATCTGCAGAAACAAAATCAGATCAACATCGAGCTATCGGAAGAGGTAGCCGAGGGAGAGTATGCGAACCTTGCCATGATTGCTCATTCGAGCGGTGAGTTCGTGATCGATTTTATAAGGTTGATGCCAGGGTTGCCAAAAGCTAAAGTCAAATCAAGAATAGTTATCACACCAGAGCATGCCAAAAGACTTTTGGCTGCTCTGGCAGATAACGTCAAGAAATTTGAGGCTAGCTTCGGGGAAATAAAGCAGTCTCAGGACAGTCCTTCGTTCCCGATGAACTTCGGGGGCACAGTGGGAGAGGCCTAAGACGCAGAGAATTAATGGATTAAAATTTTGAATTTGCAAAGTGATTTTTATACCTTTGCAGACCAAATTTTAAAGTGGAAAATCTATAATTAACTACTAGTAAATGCCTACTATACAGCAATTAGTAAGAAAAGGTAGAGAAAAGTTGACTTTCAAGTCAAAGTCTCCTGCCTTAGATTCATGCCCACAGCGCCGTGGAGTATGTACAAGAGTATATACAACTACGCCAAAGAAGCCTAACTCTGCCATGCGTAAAGTAGCCAGAGTAAGACTTACAAACGGCAAAGAAGTAAACGCCTACATCCCAGGTGAAGGACACAACCTTCAGGAGCACTCAATTGTGCTGATCAGAGGTGGTAGAGTGAAAGACCTTCCAGGTGTGCGTTACCACATCGTACGTGGAGCGCTGGACACAGCCGGTGTGAACGGCCGTCTGCAGTCACGTTCTAAGTATGGTGCCAAGCGACCTAAGCCAGGACAGCCGGCAGCTGCTGCAGGAAAAGGTAAAAAGAAATAATCCTAGAGTTTTAATACAATGAGAAAAGCAAAGCCTAAAAGTAGAATTCTCCTTCCTGACCCAAAATACAAAGAGACCCTGGTAACACGTTTCGTTAACTACCTGATGGAAGACGGAAAGAAAAGTGTTGCTTATGGTATCTTTTATGATGCTGTAGAACTAGTAGAGCAAAGAACAAAAGAAAACGGTCTTGAAACTTGGAAGAAGGCATTGAACAACATCATGCCATCTGTAGAAGTAAAAAGCCGCAGGGTAGGGGGTGCTACTTTCCAAGTGCCGACTGAGGTTCGTCCGGACCGCAGAGTATCTCTTGGTATCAAGTGGATGATATCATATGCTCGCAAGAGAGGTGAGAAGACAATGAAAGACAGATTAGCAGGTGAGATCATCGCAGCTGCTAAAGGTGAAGGTGCTGCCGTTAAGAAGAAAGACGACACGCACAGAATGGCAGAAGCGAACAAAGCATTCTCTCACTTTAGATTCTAAATTATGAATACTCGCGACTTAAAATACACAAGAAACATTGGTATTGCCGCTCACATCGATGCTGGTAAAACAACCACCACCGAACGTATTCTCTACTATACTGGTGTAAGCCACAAGATTGGAGAGGTACACGATGGCGCAGCTACCATGGACTGGATGGAGCAGGAGCAGGAGCGTGGTATCACGATCACTTCCGCTGCAACAACAGTAAGCTGGCCATACAGAGGCAATACCTACCACATCAACGTAATCGATACTCCAGGTCACGTGGACTTTACCGTAGAGGTAAACCGCTCCCTGCGCGTACTTGATGGACTGGTATTCCTGTTCTCTGCCGTTGACGGCGTGGAGCCGCAGTCGGAGACAAACTGGCGCCTGGCAGACAACTATAAAGTAGCGCGTATCGGTTTCGTAAACAAAATGGACCGCTCTGGCGCTGATTTCCTTGCCGTATGTAAGCAGGTGAAAGAAATGCTGGGAAGCAATGCCGTAGCGCTTCAGCTGCCAATTGGCTCTGAGGACAACTTCAGAGGCGTGGTTGACCTGGTGAACAACCGTGGTATCATCTGGAACGAAGAAGACAAAGGAATGACCTTCACGGAAGTTCCTATTCCGGATGATATGGTTGAAGAGGCAGAGGAGTACAGAGAAAAACTTCTGGAAGCTGTGGCAGAGTATGATGAGACTTTGATGGAGAAATACTTCGAAGATCCAAACTCAATCACAGAAGACGAAATCCTGGCCGCCCTTCGTGCTGCAACCATCGATCTTGCAATTGTTCCTATGCTTTGCGGTTCTTCATTCAAGAACAAAGGCGTACAGACAATGCTGGACTATGTAATGGCTTTGATCCCTTCTCCGCTGGACAGAGATAACATCAAAGGTACCAACCCAGATACAGGCGCCGAGGTTACACGTAAGCCTAGCTATGACGATCCTTTCGCAGGTCTAGCATTCAAAATTGCTACAGACCCATATGTAGGACGTCTTTGCTTTGTACGCGCTTACTCAGGTGTACTGGAGTCTGGATCTTATGTGTTCAACACACGTTCAGGCAACAAAGAGCGTATCTCCCGTATTTTCCAGATGCACGCCAACAAGCAGAACCAGATCGAGAGACTGGGTGCAGGTGACATCGGTGCGGTAGTAGGCTTTAAAGATATCAAGACCGGTGATACACTTTGCGACCAGAGCGCCAAAATCGTTCTTGAGTCAATGGAATTCCCAGAGCCGGTAATTGGCTATGCCATTGAGCCAAAGTCTCAGGCTGACTCTGATAAGATGGGTATGGCTATCGCCAAACTTATCGAAGAGGACCCAACCCTGCAGGTGAACACCGATGAGGAGACTGGCCAGACTATCCTTCGCGGTATGGGTGAGCTCCATCTGGAGATCATCATCGACCGAATGAAGCGTGAGTTCAAGGTAGAGCTGAATCAGGGTGCGCCACAGGTAGCTTACAAAGAAACTATCACGAAGAGTGTTGAGCACCGTGAGGTATTCAAGAAGCAGTCTGGTGGTCGTGGTAAGTTTGCCGACATCGTGTTCGAAATGGGACCACGTGAGGACGGAAAGCAAGGCCTTGAGTTTGTTAACGGTATTGTTGGTGGTGTGATTCCAAAAGAATTCATCCCAGCCGTTCAGAAAGGTTTCGAAGAAGCGATGAAGAACGGTATCCTGGCAGGCTTCCCTATAGACTCCATGAAGGTGCGCCTGTTCCATGGTTCTTACCATGATGTGGACTCTGATTCACTTTCATTTGAGCTTGCTGCTCGTCAGGGCTTTAAAGAAGCCGGCAAGCAGTGTGCGCCTAAGCTTCTGGAGCCGATAATGGCTGTTGACGTTGTTACGCCAGATGAATACACTGGTCCGGTAACAGGTGACTTGAACAGAAGAAGAGGTATCATGAAAGGAATGGATACTAAAGGTACCGCTACAGTTGTTAAGGCTGACGTTCCACTTTCAGAACTGTTTGGTTATGTGACTGACCTCCGTACCATTACTTCTGGTAGAGCTACTGCTTCGCTTACTTTCTCACACTATGAGCAAGTACCGCAAAACTTAGCAGACGCTATCATTGCCAAAATAAAGGGAACAGCAGCAAAATAGTAGTATAAGATGAATCAGAAAATCAGAATAAAGCTTAAGTCTTACGATCACAATCTGGTGGACAAGTCTTCAGAGAAGATTGTGAAAGCGGTAAAGGCTACAGGTGCCATCGTTAGCGGCCCTATTCCACTTCCAACAGAGAAGGACAAGTTTACAGTTCTTCGTTCACCACACGTGAACAAGAAGTCTCGCGAGCAGTTTCAGCTTTGCACTTACAAGAGATTGGTAGATATCTATTCTACAAGCTCTAAAACAGTAGATGCCTTAATGAAGCTAGAATTGCCAAGCGGCGTTGATGTTGAGATCAAAGTTTGATAGCATCGGATAATCAAAGAAAAAGAGGAGGGCGCAAGTCCTCCTCTTTTTTTATACCTGCTTGAGAATAAATATTTTAGAGAAAGTTTGAAAAGAAGGCTAAAAAATTATTAACTTTGCACTCCCTTAGCAAAAATAGGGGACAATGAATTATTGTATCCATCTCTAAACAAAAGTTGAATGCCTGGAATTATCGGTAAAAAAATCGGAATGACAAGCCTCTTCACAGCAGATGGTAAATACACACCTGTAACGCTTATTCAAGCAGGCCCGTGTGTAGTTACTCAGGTGAAGACGGTTGAGAATGACGGCTACGCTGCAGTGCAGATTGGCTACGGCGACAAAAAGCTGAAGAGAGTAACGAAAGCGGAAGCTGGTCACTACCAGAAAGCTAACACTGCTCCCAAGAAGAAAGTAGCTGAGTTTGATGTTGAAGGAGTTTCCTTCAATTTGGGCGACGTAGTTGATACGACGCTTTTTGAGGAAGGCGAATTCGTGGATGTAGTAGGTACATCTAAGGGTAAAGGTTTCCAGGGTGTTGTGAAGCGCCACAACTTTGCTGGTGTAGGCGGTCAGACGCACGGTCAGCATAACAGAGCAAGACACCCAGGTTCAATCGGTGCGTGCTCTTGGCCATCAAGAGTATTCAAAGGTATGCGCATGGCAGGAAGAATGGGCGGTAACAGAGTAAAGGTGCAAAACCTTACAGTGCTACGCATCATTGCTGAAAGAAACCTTATTGTTGTTAGTGGCTCTGTTCCTGGTGCCAGAAATTCTTACGTGTTAATTGAGAAATAAAATGGAGCTCTCTGTATTAAATATCAAAGGTGAAGATACAGGCAGAAAGGTGACCCTTTCTGATGCTATATTTGGTCTGGAGCCAAATGAGCATGCCATGTATCTTGACGTGAAGCAGTACCTGGCTAACCAAAGACAGGGTACGCACAAGTCTAAGGAGCGTAACGAGGTTGCAGGCTCTACTAAGAAGATCAAGAAGCAGAAGGGTACTGGCGGTGCGCGTGCTGGTAGCTTAAAGTCGCCTGTGTTTATTGGCGGTGGCCGTGTGTTCGGTCCTAAACCAAGAAACTACAGCTTTAAGCTGAACAAGAAGTTGAAGCGTGCGGCTCGTCTGTCAGCTCTTTCTCTGTTGGCACGTGATAACCGTGTGGCTCTGGTGGAGTCATTCTCACTGGAGGCCCCAAAGACAAAAGAGTTCAAGGGAATCCTGAGCAACCTGCAGTCAACCGGCAAAACACTGGTAGTGCTTCCTGCTGTAGACAAGAACATCGTGCTTTCTGGCAGAAACCTGCCGAAGGTGAAAGTGTCTACTGTGAAGGATGTGAACACCTATGACCTGCTGAACACGGAGAAGCTTCTTCTAGTTGAGCAATCAGTAAACGAATTAGAAAACCTCTTTAGCGCGAAATAATGAACGTTCTGAAAAGACCAATTATTACTGAGAAGTACGCTGCCTTGAACGAGGTTGGTAAGTATGCTTTTGAGGTAGAGAAAAATGCCAACAAAGTAGAAATCAAGAAGGCAGTAGAGAAGATGTATGGCGTAACTGTGGACAAAGTGTCTACGATGCGCTCCATCGGAAAGAAAAAGACTAAGTATACGAAGTCTGGAGCTGTAACTGGCCGTACCTCTCTGATTAAAAAGGCAATTGTAACCCTGAAAGAGGGTGAAGTAATAGACTTTTACAGCGGCATATAATTAAGTTAAAATGGCTTTAAAAAAGTTAAGACCAATAACACCAGGTCAAAGATTCCGAGTAGCCCCTGGCTTCGATGAGATAACAGCGACTACTCCAGAGAAATCTTTGTTGGCACCCCTCTCAAAATCTGGTGGACGTAACAACTCAGGCAGAATGACCATGCGCTACATGGGCGGTGGTCATAAGCAAAAGTACAGAATAATTGACTTCAAGCGCACCAAGCACGGTGTTCCTGCTACAGTGAAGACAATTGAGTACGATCCGAACAGAACAGCCCGCATTGCGCTGCTTCACTATGCTGACGGAGAGAAAACTTATATCATTGCTCCTGCAGGACTACAGGTTGGAACCGTAGTTAACTCAGGTCCTGGTATCGCTCCGGAAGTAGGAAATTGCTTGCCTCTTTCTGATATTCCTCTAGGTACTATCATTCACAACATTGAGCTTCAGCCGGGTGCTGGTGCGATCTTGGCCAGAAGCGCCGGTTCATACGCACAGCTAGTGGCCCGTGAAGGACGCTATGCTACCATCAAATTGCCTTCTGGCGAGCTGAGAATGGTGCTGGTGAACTGTTCTGCCACTGTTGGAACAGTTTCCAACGCAGAGCACATGAACGTGAAGCTTGGCAAGGCTGGTCGCAACAGATGGTTAGGTAGACGTCCACGCGTACGTGGTGTAGCCATGAACCCTGTAGATCACCCAATGGGTGGTGGTGAAGGTAAGTCTTCAGGCGGTCACCCACGCTCTCGTAAAGGCCTGTATGCAAAAGGTCTTAAGACGAGAAACACGAATAAATATTCTGAGAAGCTTATAGTTAATAGAGGTAAGAAGAAATAGTAAATGGCTAGATCGTTAAAAAAAGGGCCTTATATTGACTTTAGGCTCGAGAAGAAAGTAACTGTAATGAACGAGGCAGGCAAGAAGTCTGTTATCAAGACCTGGTCTCGCAGATCAATGATCTCTCCTGATTTCGTTGGTCATACTTTTGCAGTTCACAACGGAAATAAATTCATCCCTGTGTATGTTACTGAGAACATGGTAGGCCACA
Organism: Pontibacter litorisediminis; assembly: GCF_029360645.1. GTDB lineage: Bacteria > Bacteroidota > Bacteroidia > Cytophagales > Hymenobacteraceae > Pontibacter > Pontibacter litorisediminis. The sequence continues at coordinate 195,340 of NZ_JARDUA010000003.1, forward strand.
AATTGGGTGAATTTGCTCCGACAAGAAACTTTAGAGGTCACATTGCTAAGAAAGATAAAGGCAAGCGTTAATAATGGAAGCAGTAGCAAAACTTAGAAATGTCCCTACCTCCCCTCGTAAGATGAGGATGGTAGCTGACTTAGTACGCGGTAAAAGCGTATCAAAAGCTCTTGGTATTCTGAAGTTCGAAGCCAATGCTGGTGCAGCCAAAGTTGAGAAGCTTGTCCTGTCTGCGTTAGCAAACTGGCAGCAGAAAAACGAGGATGCCCGCATAGAGGATGCCAACCTGTACATCAAGACCATCTTCGTTGATGAGGGTAAAATGCTGAAGCGTCTTCGCCCGGCTCCTCAAGGCCGTGGTTACAGAATCAGAAAGAGATCGAACCACGTTACGCTGGTGATCGACAGCATGACCGAGGAGCAACTCGAGCAGCAGCAGTCTAAGAAATCTAAAAAAGCCAACAAGTAAGAATTATGGGACAGAAAGTTAATCCGATAGGTTTTCGACTAGGTGTTATCAAAGGTTGGGATTCTAACTGGTATGGCGGCAAAGATTTCGCTGAGAAGCTGATCGAAGACGAGAAAATCAGAAAATATATACTAGCTCGTATTCCTAAAGGCGGTATTTCTAAAATTATAATTGAGAGAACGCTTAAGCGCATCACCATTACAATCAACACGGCCAGACCGGGTGTTGTAATCGGTAAGGGCGGCCAGGAAGTAGATAAGATCAAGGAAGAGCTTAAGAAGCTTACGAACAAAGATATTCAAATCAATATCTTTGAGATTAAGCGTCCGGAGCTTGATGCCAAGCTGGTAGGCGAGTCAATCGCACAGCAGCTGCAGGCTCGTATCTCTTTCCGCCGTGCCATGAAGCAAGCAATTGCTTCTGCGCTACGTGTAGGTGCCGAAGGTATCAAAGTACAGGTATCAGGCCGTTTGGGTGGTGCTGAAATGGCAAGAACAGAGCACTACAAAGAAGGTAGAACTCCGCTTCACACCCTGCGTGCTGACATCGACTATGCTTTATCTGAAGCGCAGACAGTTTATGGCAAACTAGGTATCAAAGTATGGATCTTCAAAGGCGAGGTTTATGGTAAGAAGGATCTTACTCCAAACGCTGGCCTGGAGAGCGGAAAAGGACCTGGTTCGGCCTCTGGCGACAGACGTGGTGGTGACCGCCGCAACAAAAAAGGTGCTGGTGAAGGTGCCCCTAAGCGCAAGCGTCGTCAATAATCAAGTGTTAACATTATAAGTTTTAGAAAATGTTACAGCCTAGAAGGACTAAATATAGAAAAATGCAGAAAGGCCGCGTAAAGGGTCTGGCTCACAGAGGCAGCTCTATTGCGTTTGGTTCTTTCGCTATCAAGTCTCTTGAGTCAACTTGGATTACGTCGCGCCAGATTGAGGCCGCTCGTATCGCCATGACAAGAGCAATGAAACGTGAGGGTCAAGTTTGGATCCGTATTTTCCCTGACAAACCTATTACGAAAAAGCCTGCTGAGGTTCGAATGGGTAAGGGTAAAGGTTCTCCTGAATATTGGGTAGCAGTGGTTAAGCCAGGTACAATCATGTTTGAGTCTGATGGTGTACCTCTTGAAGTAGCGAAAGAGTCTTTGAGACTTGCTGCTCAGAAACTGCCAGTAAAAACAAAGTTTGTAGTACGTAGAGATTACGTTGAGAAATAAGATGAAAAATTCAGAGATAACGGCTTTATCTGCGGAAGAACTGCAAGAGAAGCTTAACACTGAGAAAGCTAACCTGCAGAACATGCGTTTTGCACATGCGATATCTCCACTGGAGAACCCAATGAAAATCCGCGAGACGAAGCGACTGATCGCCAGACTAAGCACTGAAGTTCGTCGTCGTGAAATAGCAGCTAACTCTTAATATTGATTAAGATCATGGAGAGAAACCTAAGAAAAGAAAGAAGCGGTAAGGTTGTTAGCAATAAGATGGACAAGTCTATTACTGTACTGGTGGAGAGCAGAATGAAGCACCCTATGTATGGTAAGTTTGTTAGCAAATCTACCAAGTTCATGGCTCACGACGAGAACAACGACTGCAACATCGGTGATGTAGTTCGCATTCAGGAGACACGTCCGCTCAGCAAGAACAAGAAATGGCGTTTAGTAGAAATCATAGAAAGGGCTAAATAAGATGATACAGCAGGAATCAAGACTAAGTGTAGCTGATAACAGCGGTGCCAAAGAAGTTCTTTGTATCCGTGTGTTGGGCGGTACTGGTAAGAAGTATGCATCTGTTGGCGACAGAATTGTTGTGACAGTAAAGTCTGCCCTTTCTTCTGGTAACGTTAAAAAAGGAACTGTTTCAAAGGCAGTTATAGTAAGAACTAAGAAAGAGGTTAGAAGAAAAGACGGTTCGTACATTCGTTTCGACGATAACGCCGCCGTTCTTTTGAATGCCAACAACGAACCACGCGGTACGCGTATTTTTGGACCGGTAGCCCGTGAACTTCGTGAAAAGCAATTCATGAAAATTGTTTCGTTAGCTCCTGAAGTTCTATAACTACAAATTCAGATTAAAATGAATAAGAAAAAACTTCATGTAAAGACTGGCGATACAGTTAAAGTACTAGCCGGTGACGAGCGCGGCAAAACTGGCCGCATTATCGCTGTAAATACAGAAAAACAAAGAGTTACTATTGAAGGCCTGAATCTGGTGACGAAGCATCAGAAGCCTAGTGCCCAGAACCCACAGGGGGGCATCAAGAAGGTAGAAGCTCCTATTCACGCTAGCAACGTGGCGTTGGTGGATCCAAAGACTGGTGAAACTACCAAGGCTGCTAGCAGAAAGAACAGCGAAGGTAAGACAGAGCGTTATTCTAAAAAGACAGGAGAGGTAATCTAAGATGGCAACTGCAAGATTAAAAGAGAAATATCAGAACGAGGTAGTACCTGCCTTGAAAGAGAAGTTCCAGTATAAGAACATCATGCAGGTGCCAAAGATCACAAAGATCTCTATCAACAAAGGTATCGGTGCTGCCGTTGCCGACAAGAAGTTGGTAGATATCGGCGTAGATGAACTTTCGATCATCACTGGCCAGAAAGCTGTTCCTACCATTGCGAAGAAGTCTGTTTCTAACTTCAAGCTTCGCGAAGGGATGCCAATCGGTGCTCGTGTTACCTTGCGTGGTGAGAGAATGTATGAGTTCCTGGACCGTCTTCTGACAGTGGCTTTGCCACGTGTTCGTGACTTCAGAGGTGTAAATGACAAAGGCTTTGATGGCCGTGGCAACTATACCCTGGGTGTTAAGGAGCAAATCATTTTCCCTGAGATCAGCATTGACAAGATCAAGGCAATTTCTGGCATGGACATCACTTTTGTTACAACCGCTAAAACTGACGAAGAGAGCTACGAACTGCTGAGAGCGTTCGGTATGCCATTCGCTAATATCAAGAAATAACCATGGCAAGAGAATCAGTAAAAGCCAGAGAGCTTAAAAGAGAAAAGCTTGTAGCAAAATATGCTGCAAAAAGAGCTGAACTAAAGGCCAAAGGTGATTACGAGGCGCTTGATAAGCTGCCGCGTAACGCATCTCCTGTAAGACTGCATAACCGTTGCAAACTGTCAGGAAGACCAAGAGGATACATGAGAAAGTTCGGTATTTCTCGCGTGGTTTTCAGAGAGCTGGCGGTTATGGGTAAAATTCCTGGTGTTACAAAAGCGAGCTGGTAATTTTTTAAGATTCTCACTAAGAATCTTAAAAAGATATTACTATCTTTGCCCCTCGCTTAGATAAAGCATTCATTATTACATTCATTCATAATGAACACAGATCCAATAGCAGATTATTTAACTAGAGTGCGTAACGCCATTAAGGCTAACCACAGAATAGTTGAGATACCATCTAGCAAGATAAAGAAAGAGATCACAAAAGTATTGTACGACAAAGGGTATATTCAAAGTTATAAATTTGATGACTCTAGCGTACAAGGCACGATTAAGATAGCTCTGAAGTACAACCCTAACACTAAGCAGTCTGCTATTGTGAAACTGGAGAGGGTAAGCAAGCCAGGGCTTCGTAAATACGCCGGCATGGATACCTTGCCAAGAGTATTGAACGGCCTTGGTGTAGCCATTTTGTCTACATCGAAGGGTGTAATGACAGAGAAAGAGGCTAAGTCACTCAATGTAGGTGGCGAGGTGTTATGTTATGTATATTAATAGGAGGATAGACAATGTCACGTATAGGAAAATTGCCAATCACCCTGCCTAACAACACGCAAGTTACCATCGGTGATAACAATGTAGTAACAGTAAAAGGACCTAAAGGTGAACTTTCTACTGTTATTGATAAAGACATGATTGTAAAGCAGGACGAAAATACTGTTATTGTAGAGCGTCCTACTGAGCAGAAGCGCCATAAGGCAATGCATGGTCTTTACAGAGCTCTTATAAACAACATGGTTGTTGGCGTAAGCGAAGGCTACAAAGAACAACTTGAGTTTGTTGGTGTAGGTTACAAAGCCGCAGTGCAGGGTAAAGTTCTGGAGATGTCTCTTGGTTACTCACACAACATCTACCTGGCTCTTCCTGATGAGGTAATCGCGACAGCTGTTACTGAAAAAGGTAAGAACCCAGTGGTAACGTTGGAGAGCAATGACAAGCAGCTGATCGGACAGGTTGCTGCTAAAATCAGATCACTGCGTAAAGTTGAGCCTTACAAAGGTAAGGGTATCCGCTTCGTAGGAGAAGTTATTAGAAGAAAAGCTGGTAAGACAGCTTCTAAATAATCGTCATCATGTCTACTAATAAAATAAGCAGAAGACTAAGAATTAAAAAAGGTATCAGAAACAGGATTTCTGGTACCGCTGAGAGGCCAAGACTTACTGTGTTCCGTAGCAACAAAGCTATCTACGCACAGTTGGTTGATGATACTACTGGTGTGACACTAGCGGCAGCCTCTTCAGTTAAACTTGATGATGCTAAAGCTAACACTGAGACCGCAGGTAAAGTTGGAACGGCAATCGCTGAGCTGGCCCTTGCAAAAGGTATTTCGCAGGTGGTGTTCGACCGTAACGGTTACCTATATCACGGTAAAGTAAAATCATTGGCAGAAGGCGCTCGTGAAGCTGGCCTTAAATTCTAAATAATATGTTGAAGAATAATATACGTAGCGTAAAGGCGAGCGAAATCGAACTAAAGGAGAGAGTAGTAGCCATTAACCGTGTAGCCAAGGTTGTAAAAGGTGGTAGAAGATTCAGCTTCGCTGCTATCGTGGTAGTTGGAGACGGTAATGGTGTAGTTGGTTACGGACTTGGTAAAGCCAACGAGGTGACTGACGCAATTGCCAAAGGCATTGATGATGCGAAGAAGAACCTGGTAAAGGTGCCTGTGTACCATAACACTGTTCCTCACGCAATTGAAGGAAAATACTCTGGTGGTTTCGTGTTGGTTAAGCCAGCCGCTCCAGGTACCGGTGTAATTGCTGGTGGTGCGATGCGTGCCGTACTGGAAAGTGCCGGTATCAAAGACGTACTTTGCAAGTCTAAAGGATCTTCTAACCCACACAACGTGGTGAAGGCTACTTTTGACGCCCTTTCTAAAATGCGTGATCCTTTGGCCGTAGCTCAGCAGCGTGGTGTTAATTTACAGAAAGTATTCAACGGATAATTGAAATGGCTAAAGTAACAATCACTCAAGTTAAGAGCATTATCGACAGACCAAAGAGCCAAAAGCTGACTATCAAAGCGCTTGGCCTTGGCAAGATAAGCAAATCAGTATCTGTTGAGTATACTCCTCAGATTGCTGGTATGGTAAAGAAAGTCCACAATTTGGTAGAAGTAAAAGAACAATAATCATGTACTTACATTCTTTAAAACCTGCAGAAGGTTCTGTAAAAGACAGAAAGAGGATTGGTAGAGGTGCTGGTTCAGGTAGAGGTGGTACTTCTACACGTGGCCACAAAGGTGCCAAGTCTCGCTCTGGATATTCACAGAAGGCCGGTTTCGAAGGTGGCCAGATGCCACTGCAGAGACGCGTGCCTAAGTATGGCTTTAAGAACATCAACCGTGTTGAATATAAGGCTATCAACTTAGATGTTATTCAGGCGCTGGCCGAGTCAACGAACGAAACCGTTATCAACTTTGACTTCTTCAAAGCCCATGGTCTTGTTCAGAAGAACGACAAGGTTAAAGTTCTGGGCAGAGGAGAGTTGAATAAAGCAGTTGAGGTTCATGCTCATGCTTTCTCTGGAACTGCAACATCATCAATAGAAAAAGCAGGCGGTAAAACAGTTGCTCTTTAATCAGTAGGAGGTATGAAGAAGTTTATAACAACGTTAAAGAACATTTTTGCTATCGAAGACCTTAGGGTAAGAATACTTAATACCCTGTTTTTTATAGCTATTTTCAGACTTGGTTCTTATGTTGTTTTACCCGGCGTTGATCCTAATCAGCTACAGGCTAACACATCCGGCATCTTCGGTTTGTTAGATACCTTTTTAGGTGGTGCATTTAGCAATGCTTCCATCTTTGCGTTAGGTATCATGCCGTATATCTCCGCTTCTATCGTACTGCAACTGCTTACCATAGCTGTTCCATATTTCCAAAAGATGCAGAAAGAGGGTGAATCTGGTCGAAAGAAAATCAACCAGATCACTCGCGTTCTGACAATCGTGATCACCCTTGCACAAGCTGTAGGCTTCGTTGCAACTATTAATGCTGAAGCGATAGCGATCAATCCGACCTTGTTCACTATTACTTCCATGATCGTTCTTACCTCCGGCACCATCTTCTGTATGTGGCTAGGTGAGAAAATCACAGATAAAGGTATCGGTAACGGTATCTCTATGCTGATCATGATCGGTATTATCAGCAGATTTCCTGGCGCTATACTTTTCGAAGCTACTTCGAAGCAGTTGGATGGAGCTCTTTTGTTCATCTTTGAGCTTATCGTGCTGTTCCTGGTTGTTATGTCTGTTGTGATGCTTACGCAAGCTGTTAGGAGAATACCTGTACAGTACGCGAAGCAGGTTGGAGCTAGCTCTCTGTACAGCGGTCAGCGCCAGTTTATACCTTTGAAGGTGAATGCTGCCGGTGTGATGCCAATTATCTTTGCACAGTCACTTATGTTTCTGCCATCCATGATCGCTTCGATCTGGGCGGAATCAAATGAAACAGCCAATTACATCGGAGCTACGTTCTCCGACTTCACCTCATGGCAGTATAATGTGGTGTTTGGCCTGTTGATACTAGTGTTTACTTATTTTTACACTGCCATCAGTGTAAACCCAAACCAGATTGCGGATGATCTGAAGCGTAGTGGTGGATTTATACCTGGAGTAAAACCAGGCCGAGCTACGTCAGAGTACATTGACGCTATCTTAACTAAAATAACATTACCAGGCGCAATCTATCTGGCGCTGGTAGCTATAGCCCCTGCTTTGGCCATGCTATTTGGTGTTACCAGGGAATTCTCCCAATTCTTCGGCGGAACCTCTTTGCTGATCATGGTTGGGGTTGTGCTTGACACGCTGAAGCAAGTTGAGAGCTACCTTCTTATGCGTCACTATGATGGTATGATGAAGTCAGGAAAGCTACGCGGCAGAACTGAGAACATTGCCATGGTATCCTAATCGATGATTATTTACAAAACGGAAGAAGATATTGAGCTGATTCGCCAAAGTGCTTTGATATTAAGCAAAGCACATGGCGAAATTGCTCGTGTAATCAAGCCTGGTATAAGCACTCTTCAACTAGATAAAATAGCTGAAGAGTTTATTCTTGATAACGGAGGCAAGCCGTCCTTTAAAAACTATAACGGGTTTCCTTATAGTTTGTGCATATCAGTTAATTCTGTGGTAGTGCACGGCATGCCGAGTAGCTATACTTTGAACGAAGGCGATATTATTTCTGTTGATTGTGGAGTTTATAAAAACGGCTTCCACAGTGACTGTGCTTATACACATGCTGTAGGTGCAGTTGCGCCTGAAGTGCAAAAGCTCCTTGATGTAACGAAAGAGTCCTTGTTCAAAGGCTTAGAGAAAGCTACAGTAGGGCAGCGGCTTGGAGACCTCAGCTTTTCTATCCAGGAGCACGCTGAGAAGAACGGCTTCTCCATTGTACGGGAGCTAGTAGGGCATGGCATCGGAAGAAACTTACATGAGTCTCCCGAGGTGCCAAATTACGGTAAGCGAGGACAGGGGGTAAAGCTACAGGAGGGACTGGTTATTGCGGTTGAGCCGATGGTTAACCTAGGTGCAAGACATATTGTGCAGGAGGATGACGGGTGGACCATTAGAACTAAAGATAACAAGCCTTCTGCCCATTTCGAGCACACAGTGGTGGTTCGAAAAGATAAAGCGGAGATATTAACAACGTTTGATTATATAGAACAAGCTAAAAAAGCATAAATGGCAAAACAGTCATCCATTGAGCAAGACGGTACAATCGTAGAAGCTTTATCAAATGCCATGTTTCGGGTTGAGCTTGAAAATGGTCACCAGGTTGTTGCTCACATATCTGGTAAAATGCGCATGAACTATATCAAAATCCTCCCAGGTGACAGAGTAAAGTTGGAGATGTCTCCCTACGATCTTACTAAAGGCAGAATTGTTTACCGATATAAATAAATCCAATGAAAGTTAAAGCATCAGTAAAAAAGAGAAGTGCTGAATGTAAAGTTATCCGCCGTAAGGGGAAGCTTTATGTCATCAACAAGAAGAATCCAAGATATAAACAAAGACAAGGTTAATTTATTTTTATGGCTAGAATAGCAGGAGTAGATATTCCGGACAACAAGAGAGGTGAAATCGCACTGACCTACATTTTTGGTATTGGTCGTAGCCTTTCTAAGCAAATCCTAAGCAAAGCCGGGGTGGATCTTGACAAAAAGGTAAAAGACTGGACTGAGGACGAGGCCGGTGAGATTAGAAATATTATTGCTGCAGACATCAAGACTGAGGGTGTATTAAGATCTGAAGTTCAACTGCACATTAAGCGTCTTCTTGACATTGGTTGCTACCGTGGTTTGAGACACCGTAAAGGATTGCCAGTGCGTGGTCAAAGAACTAAAAACAACTCTCGCACGAGAAAAGGTAAGCGTAAGACAGTAGCTAACAAGAAGAAAGCATCTAAATAATCACTAGATCATGGCTCAGAAAAGAAAAGATAAAGCTAAAAAGCGTGTTGTAGTTGTTGAACCTACTGGCCAAGTACACATCAAAGCTTCTTTCAACAACATTATTATATCAGTAACCAATAACGCAGGACAAGTTATTTCTTGGGCTTCTGCTGGTAAAATGGGCTTTAAGGGTTCTAAGAAGAACACTCCTTATGCTGCACAAATGGCCGCTGCTGACTGCGCGAAGGTTGCTTACGACCTGGGAATGCGTAAGGCAGAAGTTTTTGTTAAAGGTCCAGGTGCAGGTAGAGAGTCTGCTATCCGTACAGTGCAGAACACAGGTATCGAGGTAACGACCATTAAGGATGTTACGCCACTACCGCACAACGGTTGCCGCCCTCCAAAACGCAGAAGAGTTTAATTTTAAAATTGACAATTTAAGAAATGGCTAGATATACAGGTCCTAAGAGTAAAATCTCAAGACGTTTCAATGAGGAGATTTTTGGCCCAAGCAAAGCGCTGAAGAAGAAGAGCTACCCTCCGGGGCAGCATGGCCGTGGTCGCCGCAAGAAGCAGTCTGAATATGCAATTCAGCTGGCTGAAAAGCAGAAAGCTAAATATATTTATGGTGTTCTAGAGAAGCAGTTCGCTAACCTGTTCGACAAAGCGCACAGAAAAGGCGGCATCACAGGTGAGAACCTGCTTGCCCTGCTCGAGTCTAGATTAGACAACACTGTTTACCGTTTGGGTATTGCCCCAACCAGAAGAGCTGCACGCCAGCTTGTATTGCACAAGCACGTGTTGGTTAATGGTGAAATTGTAAATATCCCTTCTTACTCTCTGAAAGTAGGTGATGTTGTGGCTGTACGTGAGAAGTCTAAGTCCCTTGAGGCGATCACAACTAGCTTAACGGTGCGCAATGCTCGTCAGTTTGGCTGGTTAGAGTGGGATGGCAACGCGATGGCTGGTAAATTTGTGGCTACTCCACAGAGAGACCAGATTCCTGAGAAGATTCAGGAGCAGCTCATCGTCGAGCTATACTCTAAGTAAGCAGCTTAATCAATTTATAACCTTTAACACTGCAAGTATGTCAATATTAGCATTTCAAATGCCAGAGAAAGTTGTAATGGAAAAAGCCGACGACTTTCATGGTTTATTTGAATTCAAGCCGCTTGAAAAAGGTTACGGGGTAACCATCGGTAATGCGCTGCGAAGAATCCTTCTTTCTTCTTTGGAAGGATATGCCATTACGAGCATTCGCATTGGTGGTGTACTGCATGAGTTTTCTGCTGTTGAAGGGGTGGTTGAGGATGTGTCTGACATTATCCTTAACCTGAAGATGGTTCGCCTTAAGAAGATAAGCGAAGTTGTTGATGAGAAGATCACTGTTTCTTTCAGTGGACAAGATACTTTTAAGGCTGGCGATATCAACAAGCATACCGCCAGCTTCGAAGTGCTAAACCCAGAGTTGGTTATCTGCCACCTGGATCCAAGCGTGAACTTCGAGATTGAGCTGACGATTCAGAAAGGACGCGGTTACGTGCCTGCTGAAGAGAACAAACCGCTTGATCAGGTATTCGGTCAGATTTTCATTGACGCCATCTACACGCCTATCAAGAACGTGAAGTACAGTGTTGAGAACACTCGTGTGGAGCAAAAGACTGACTACGAGAAACTAGTTCTTGACATACAGACAGATGGCTCTATCCACCCTGAAGATGCCTTGAAGGGGGCTGCGAACATCCTGATTCAGCACTTCATGCTGTTCTCTGACAACACCATGACCTTTGAGACGGCTAAGCCTGAAGAAGAGGAGGCTGTTGACGAAGAACTGCTGCACATGCGCAAGGTTCTGAAGACTCCACTCCAGGATATGGACCTTTCTGTTCGTGCCTACAACTGCTTAAAGGCTGCCGACATCAAAACACTTGGCGACCTGGTGCAGCTAGATATCGCGGACATGATGAAGTTCAGAAACTTCGGTAAGAAGTCGTTGACAGAGCTGGAGAACCTGGTTCAGGAGAAAGGTCTTACTTTCGGTATGGATCTTTCTAAGTATAAATTAGAGGAAGAGTAAAATTTAATCCTACGGCATAATTCCCGATCCCGCTTAGGTTGATCGACGGTATGCACGTGCACAATTCAAAATAATGAGACACGGTAAAAAAATTAATCACTTAGGAAGAACTGCTTCACACCGTAAGGCAATGTTGTCAAACCTGGCATCATCCCTTATCCTGCACAAGCGCGTTTCTACTACAGTAGCCAAAGCTAAAGCACTTCGTAAATACGTGGAGCCTCTGCTTACAAAATCAAAGAGTGACACGACGCACTCTAGAAGAACGGTTTTTGCCTACCTTCAGAATAAAGAGTCTATCAAGGAGCTGTTTGATGAGGTATCTGTTAAAATCGCTAACAGACCAGGTGGTTACACGCGTATCCTGAAGACAGGCTACAGACTGGGTGACAACGCAGAGATGTGTGTGATCGAGCTTGTAGACTACAACGAAGATATGCTGGCTACAACTGGTACTGCAGGTGCTGGTGCTAAGAAGACGCGTCGCCGCGGCGGTAAGAAGAAGGCAGAAGGTGCTGCTACTGAGGCGAAAGCCCCAGAGGCAACTGATGCTCCTGCTGCTGAGTCTAACGGTGCTAACGAAGAAGCAAAAGATGCTTAAGGAGCTCTGTTTGTAAATATTTTAAAGGGACATGACGTTAGTCGTGTCCCTTTTTTTATGTTTGTAATAAATCTTTACCAATGAAAAAACACACTTCCTCAGAGGCAATCCTATTACTTGAAGATGGAACCGTGTACAGAGGCAAAAGCTTAGGGCGCATCGGCACATCCGGTGGTGAGCTTTGCTTCAATACAGGAATGACCGGTTACCAGGAAATTTTTACAGATCCATCCTATTTCGGGCAGATTGTAGTTAACACGGTATCGCATGTGGGTAACTATGGCGTTCAGCATGAAGAGGTGGAATCAGACAGAGTGCAGATAAACGGTCTTGTTTGCAAAGACTTTTCGCACCACTTCTCCAGAAAGACAGCAGAGGGCTCCCTGCAGGATTATTTTGAAAAAGCTGGCGTGGTAGGTATCTGTGAGATTGATACACGCTCGTTAGTGCGCCACATCAGGGACAAAGGAGCGATGAATGCCATCGTGTCTTCAGAGATAATGGATGTGGAAGAGCTGCGTAAGAGGCTGTCAGAGGTGCCGTCTATGGCGGGCCTGGAGCTTTCCTCACAGGTAAGCACACCGGAGATGTACCACCTGGTGCCAGATGAGGTGAAGTTTAAGGTTGCTGTGCTTGACCTGGGTGTGAAGCGCAACAGCCTGAATAACTTCATGCAGCGCGGCTGTGAGGTGAAGGTGTATCCATACAACACTCCTTTTGAGGAGATGGAGAAGTGGAACCCGGACGGCTACTTTATCTCGAATGGACCTGGTGACCCCGCTGCGACACGTGATGCGGTAAACAGCGTGAAGCAGATACTGGAGATGGAGAAGCCAATGTTTGGCATCTGCATGGGCCATCAAATCCTCGCGCAGGCAAACGGGATTGCGACGTATAAAATGCACAATGGCCATAGGGGGCTGAACCACCCGGTGAAGAACCTGCTGACGGGGAGAAGCGAGATAACGAGCCAAAACCATGGCTTTGTCGTAGACATGGAGCAGTTGAAGAGCCACCCGGAGGTGGAGATCACGCATATCAACCTTAACGACAACACCGTGGAAGGCATGCGCATGAGAACCAAGCCTGCTTTCTCCGTGCAATATCACCCTGAATCATCACCAGGACCGCATGACTCAACCTATTTGTTTGATGAGTTTGTGGCCCTGCTCGAGAAAAGTAAAAACAAAGTATAACTATCGTAAAAACAGAAAGAATGAGCTTAATCACTGACATTAAGGCCAGACAGATCTTCGACTCGCGTGGCAACCCCACCGTTGAGGTAGATGTAATGACTGAAACAGGTATCATGGGCCGCGCTGCTGTGCCTTCTGGCGCCTCTACAGGTGTGCATGAGGCTGTAGAGCTTCGTGACAACGACAAAGGCATGTACATGGGCAAAGGTGTCCTGCAGGCCGTTAAGAACGTGAACGAAAAAATAGCGGAGGAACTGGTTGGTTTCCCGGTGTTTGATCAGAACCTGCTTGATAAGATTATGATCGAGCTGGACGGCACACCTAACAAGGGCAACCTGGGTGCCAATGCCATACTTGGCGTTTCGTTGGCCATTGCGCGTGCCGCCGCACAAGAACTGAACCTGCCGCTTTACCGCTATGTGGGCGGTGTAAACGCTAACACGCTGCCTGTGCCAATGATGAATATCCTGAACGGCGGTAGCCACGCAGATAATGCCATCGACTTTCAGGAGTTCATGATCATGCCAGTGGGAGCTCCTTCTTTCTCTGAGGCGCTTCGTATGGGGTCGGAGGTGTTCCATCACCTGAAGAACGTGCTGAAGAAGAAAGGCCTATCGACAAACGTGGGTGATGAAGGCGGTTTTGCACCGAACATTGCTTCCAACGTAGAAGCCATTGAGGTGGTGTTGCAGGCCATTGAAGCGGCCGGTTATCAGCCAGGAGACGATTTCATGATCGCCATGGATGCTGCCAGCTCTGAGTTCTACGATGCCTCTTCCGGTATGTACCACTTCAAGAAGTCGACAGGCGACAAGCTCTCTTCTTCTGACATGGTGAGCTATTGGGCCGAGTGGGTGAACAAATACCCGATTATCTCGATTGAGGATGGTATGGCCGAGGACGACTGGAAAGGCTGGAAAGAGCTGACCGATAAAGTTGGCAGCAAGTGCCAGCTGGTGGGCGACGACCTGTTTGTAACGAACGTGGAGCGCCTGCAGCAAGGTATAGACCAGGGTGTGGCTAACTCTATCCTGATCAAGGTAAACCAGATCGGTACGCTAACGGAAACCATCAACGCCATTAACCTGGGCATGCGACACGGCTATAAGAGCGTGATGAGCCACCGTTCAGGCGAGACAGAGGATAACACCATCGCTGACCTGGCGGTTGCCCTGAACACAGGCCAGATCAAGACAGGTTCAGCTTCCCGCTCAGACCGCATGGCCAAGTATAACCAGTTGCTTCGCATTGAGGAGGAACTGGGCGAGGTGGCTTACTTCCCGGGCAAGAAGTTCTAAAATACTATTTTTAGAAAATTTATTTTGTAAGGCTGTGGGTTATAACACTCACAGCCTTATTTTTGTGTACACACCTTAGCTTACGGTTATGATACAGCGCATCCCTAAAATATTCAGAAACTTCTACTTTATCGTTTCGCTTCTGTTTGTAGTATGGATGCTCTTCTTCGACTCCAATGACTTTGTAACGCAATACCAGATGCGCCACCAGCTTAGCGAGTTGGAGCGCGACAAGGAGCACTACCTGGAGAAAATGGCTGAGGTGGAGAAGGACCGGCGAGAGCTGATGGGCAACCCGGAACTGCTTGAAAAATTCGCCCGCGAAAAATACCTGATGAAACGCCCGAACGAGGATGTGTTCATCATTGTGCCGAAGGAGGAGTAGGCAATAGAGTTAAGAGATAAAAGTTTAGAGTGAGGAGTTGGCAGAGCTGCTCTGGAGTTTAGAACGTTCGTATGACTTGGCCACTGGACCTGTTTCTGTTTACTATTGTGATGATGTTCCTATGGGGGCTCATACTACAAAAAGTGAGCAGGAGTAACGCCGCTAAAGTCGTCGTGCTAGGCAATGTTGCAGTTTATATTCTTTATACTTTTTACTTTTTTAAGCCTTTCTTTGATATAGAGGCAGGCAGGGGTGGTGGCGCCTTTGCAGCCGGAATATATATTTACATACTTACGCCGCTGCATCTTTTAGCAGTATACTTCGCTGTACTAATTTTTAATAATTTCAGGGATATAGCTTGGTTAAAGCAAATATTAACCTTTGTTGTTCTACCTGCGATGGCCATTGCTTTTGGCTACAGCTTTGCCGTAAAGCAGCAGGAAATAGCAGATGATAAACAGCAACAGTATTTTTCAGAACTGAATAAGAGACTGGAACAGGAGGAGATTAGCAACAGCAGATCAGAGGCAGACTTTGAAAGATTCATATCTCGCTTTGTGTCAGATTCTGCCTTCCAACTGGATCATATGCGCCTGCCGTTAC
This sequence comes from Pontibacter litorisediminis, assembly GCF_029360645.1. Taxonomy (GTDB): domain Bacteria; phylum Bacteroidota; class Bacteroidia; order Cytophagales; family Hymenobacteraceae; genus Pontibacter; species Pontibacter litorisediminis. Next base: position 210,587 of record NZ_JARDUA010000003.1, read on the forward strand.
CGGAGTTCTATCTTACGTCAGAGCTAACAACTGATACCGTCAACCATTATTATGAGCATGCTGTTCCTTATTTTTTAAAGGGTGGAGGTGCAGGATACTTTATTTATGATGACTGGGAGAATAATGAGATAGTTTCGTCTAAAAGAACTTTGGTTGTAAATGAAAATGGTTGGCGTGTACACTATCACTTCAGCTATGACGGGAAATGGAAGCTTGTAGAGATCCAGAAGTATAAACCCCACTAACCTCATTCCCCTCAAAACAAATCCCTCCCCAAATAATTTGTAACTTTGTAGTATAGCGCCGCCGCCGATTGGTGGCGGGCTCACGTAAATACAGATACTATGGCAAAAGTTGCAATAAACCTTTCTACCGGATCTCTTCAGCAGGAAGAGGTAATTGTAGGTATAGATTTAGGAACGACCAACAGCTTGGTGGCCTATATCCATCCTGAGGACAAAAAGCCGATCGCGATAAACGACCAGGGCCGCGGCTCCATTGTGCCGTCGGTGGTGCATTTCACGCAGCAAGGCGAAACGATAGTCGGCACTGAGGCAAAAGAATACCTGATCACCGATCCGGCTAACACTATTTACTCTGTAAAGCGCCTGTTGGGCAAGTCGTACAAAGACCTGGGCGAGCACAAGGATTTTTTCGGGTATAAGATCATTGACGATGACTCTGAAGGACTAGTGAAGATCCGTGTGAAGGACAAGTTCTACTCTCCGATAGAGCTGTCGGCGGAGATACTGAAGGAACTGCGCGAGCGTGCGGAGCATTCCCTGAAAACGCCTGTGAACCGCGCCGTGATCACGGTGCCGGCCTACTTCAACGACTCACAGCGCCAGGCTACCCGCGATGCCGGCAAACTAGCCGGGCTGGAGGTGCTACGCATCGTGAATGAGCCTACCGCCGCAGCGTTGGCTTACGGTATAGGCATAGACCCGAACGAGGAGAAAACGGTGGCTGTGTATGACCTGGGCGGAGGTACGTTTGATATCTCTATCCTGAGCATCCACCAGGGTATTTTTGAGGTACTCTCTACCAACGGCGATACTTACCTGGGCGGCGATGACTTTGACCGAGCCATTATCAACCACTGGATTCAGGAGAACCAGCTGCTTGCCGATACCGTGAACCAGGACAAGCACCTGTTGCAGGAACTGCGCCTGAAAGCAGAAGAAGCGAAGAGAACACTAAGCGCGCAGGAAGTGTACACCGGCACCATCAACAGCACCATAGACTGCCACATTGAGCGCCATAAGTTTGAGGCCCTGATCGCCCCGGTCATTGCCCGCACCGTTGACAGCTGCAAGCAGGCGATGGCTGATGCTAAGCTGCAGCCGGAGCAGATCGATGCCGTGATCATGGTGGGCGGCTCTACACGCGTGCCGATGGTGTACGAGGCGGTATCGGAGTTCTTCGGCAAACCAGCCAACAATCAGCTGAATCCGGATGAGGTAGTAGCCTTGGGCGCCGCCATTCAGGCCGACATCCTGGCGGGTAACCGTAAAGACATCCTGTTGCTGGACGTGACCCCGCTCACGTTGGGTATCGAAACCATGGGAGGTCTCATGGACCCGATCATCCCCAGAAACTCTAAAATACCGACTAAAGCAGGCCGCCAGTACACGACCTCTGTGGACGGGCAGGTGAACATGAAGATATCGGTGTATCAGGGCGAGCGCGATGTGGTGAAGGAAAACCGCAAGCTGGCCGAGTTCGACCTGAAAGGCATACCTGCCATGCCGGCGGGCTTCCCGAAGGTGGACGTGAACTTTATTCTGAACGCCGACGGTATCCTGAAAGTAGAGGCCGTTGAGTTGCGCTCCGGAGTGCGCCAGGAGGTGGAGGTGAAGCCGCAGTATGGCCTCACCGACCAGCAGGTGGAGCAGATGCTGATGGACTCCATTATGCATGCCAAGGATGACGTGGCCACGCGCATGCAGATAGAGGCACGCACCACAGCCGAGCAGATGCTGTACCAGGTGGAGCGCTTTGTTGAAAAGAACGGGCAACACCTGGCGGCGGAAGAAATAAACCTGACCCGCGAAAACGTGCAGAAGCTGAAGGATGTGTTGGCAGCCGGCGGCGACAAGGACGCTATCTATGCCGCCATAGACAGGCTGGAGGAGCAGACAAGTCCGTTTGCCGAGCGTGTGATGCAAATCTCGATCAAGCAGGCGATGGCCGGTAAGAAGATTGAGTAGCAGTGTCCATCAGCCTGAGCAAACAAGCAGGTTGGCATAAGTAGGAAAAGGGGCGCTGGCTATACTTTAGCCAGCGCCCCTTTCCATATGCTACAGTTGTTATTGCTATGGCTCCAGGGCCTGTAGCACAAACTGCAGTAGGTTAAAATTAAAGTATAGCAGCGTAACGGCCACGATCACCCCCACCATCACATTGGCGTAAGGCGCCTCCGCTTCGTGCACCTCCCGCACACCCCAGTAAATGTAGCTGATCAGGGCGAGCAGGGCGTAAAGCAGCAGCAGGATCGGAATTGCCAGGAGCACCTCCACAGAGGCGAAGCGCCAGAAGTAGTTCAGGCCAAGCCAGAAAAGGTTCAGCGTCCACGATACGACCAGCATGAGGATGCTGCGCCTGCCAGAATTGAGGCCAATCCCCCTGAAAAACCTTGCCGCAGCCGTACCTCCCCTTGCCATACTTGCCTATACTATAGTTGGATGTTAAATCGCTGGCCCAGCGCCTCCAGGTCGCGCTCTACTGGTGGCAGCAGCGGAATGCCCTGTATCAGGCGTATCTCCTCCATCTCACGCTCCGGGTCGCCGGGGATAAGTACGGCGCGCTCGCCTTTTACCACGTTTGCCTTGCGGAACGTTTCAATCCAATTATCCATGTGCCGCTTAAACTCATCGGCCGGCCGGAAAGCATCCACACGCATCGCGCCTAGAAAGTGGCCTATTCCTTCGCCGGGCAAGTTATTTGCTACGGGCAGGAAGGCAACGAACGGCGGCACCCACGGGCCGTAGTTGGCACCCGAGAGTACAGCCGATAGAATGTCCACGATAGCCGAAAGCGCATAGCCCTTGTGGCTACCGTGGTCGCGGTCTGAGCCGAGAGGAAGCAGCGCGCCGCCGTCCTTCAACTCATTAGGGTTAGTGGACTCATAACCTTCCTTAGTCTGAATCCAGCCGGCTGGCGCCTTCTTCTCCTTGCGCTGCAAAATCTCCAGCTTGCCGTTAGCAGCGGCGGCAGTGGCCAGGTCGGCTACAAACGGCGGCTGTTCTTTGGCAGGCACAGCCACGGCAATTGGGTTGGTGCCCAGCATGCGGTCCGTAGAGAAGGTAGGGGCCACCAGTGGCGAGGCGTTCGTCATGGCGATGCCGATCATGTCGTCGGCCAGCGCCTCCATGGCGTGGTAACCGGCAATACCGAAGTGGTTCGAGTTCTTGACCGATACCCAGCCCGTGCCCACCTGCGTTGCCTTTTGCCTGGCAATGGCCATGGCACGCGGCGCCACGACCAGGCCAAGCCCGGCGTCGCCGTCTACAGTGGCGGTGCTGGGCGTTTCGTGCACCACGCGGATGTTCGGTTTAGGGTTGATGCGCCCTGCTTCCCACAGGCGCACATAGCCGCTCAGGCGGGCCACGCCATGCGAGTCAACGCCCCGCAGGTCGGCGGCAAGCAGTACTTCGGCGGCCAGTCGGGCATCGTCCGCAGGGCAGCCCATGTGCAGGAACACCTCCTGCGTGAAGTTGAAAAGTTGTCGGTATGGGTACATGTAAGCGTCTACTGTTAAGGGTGGCAAATTACTAAAATATCAAACCAATGCCTTGGCTTATAGTTTGCCATCCCTCACATACGGCTGATACTTTAATTTACCGCCCGTTCACCCATAATATTTTATTTTTTCTATACTTTTCGGGAGGAAACGGTAAAACTGGAACAAGCTTTGCCTTGGCCTCAGAAAGCTAAGCCCCTGTACTATGAAGAAAGCGCTACTACTTTTCGCCACTGCCCTCGCTGCCTTTGCCGCCGAGGCACAAACCAAGCTGCTGTTTGAGGAGAAGACTGCCGAAGCTTACCTGCTAAAGTATGGCTCTGGCTCCGGAAGCAGCCAGGCACAGCTTAACAGCATCATCAACATACTGAAAGAGCACCAGGTGACCACCCGCAGCGGCAGGCCACCCCGCACGCCAGAATTTACGCTCCGCTTTGAGCAGCAGGCACAGGTGGCAGATGCGGGGGACAAACTGCAGCTAAAGGTGCAGGTGGCAAAGGTGCAGGTAAGCGGCAGCACCGACTACAAAGGCTTTGACCTAGGGGATGCCTTGCTGCCGGACAAGTATAAAGCAAAGGTACAGCTGCTGAATGCTAAGAACGAGGTAGTGCAGGTTTACGACCGCACCGTAACGCTGAAGCCTAACGGGGTGACGCTACTGGAGGAGCAGCTACCAGACACTGCCGCTAACCCTGGCTATAAGCTACAGGTAGTGGAGGAGCAGGTGGAGTACACTGCCGTGGATGTGCAGCAGCTGCGGGAGCAACTGAACCTGGTGCGCGCCTATTTTGCCGCCGATGCCAAAGTGCTGCAGGCTCTGAACGAAGTGGCGCTCGTACTGCCGGACGACATTGACCGCCTGCCCCTGCACGACCGCAAGCTGCATGAGTTGGAGGAGCAGTACGAGTACCTGAAAAAAGAGAATTATACCGAAAAGCTTAATCTGAAGCAGCAGGATCCGCAACGCCTGAAATATAAAATGGAGCAGCTCGGGCAGGTGCTGGGGGAGCGCCGAAAGGCGATCAACTATACCTTGGCCACCATTCATGAGCATTTCTACAACCGGGGCGTGAGCCTGCTGAACAATGGCAATGCCTCGGTGGCACAGACATACTTTGCCAAGTCGGTGGAGGCAAACCCGAACTTTGCCCCGGCGCATGTACAGCTGGCCCGCATCGACCTGCGCAACGGCTACATCCACGAAGCTACTAACCGCACCCGCGATGTGCTCACCCGCATGCGCGTGGACCCACAAACCGAGCAAATGGCCCTGGCCCTGGCCCACGACATCTACGCGGCCCACATCACTGAGGGGAACCGCTTTACCACCCGTGGCGAGTACAGCTATGCCCTGGAGGCTTACGCCGAAGCGCGTGACCTGTTCAGCACCATTGGCGGGCTGCGCTGCAGCATGCAGGCGCTGAACGACGGGGAGGCCCGGGCTGCAAACGGCGTGTACCGAAGTATGGTGGAGAATGGTACACGCCTGTTGTCGCGCCACGATTTGCAGGAGGCGGAGCGGGTGGCGCAGGAGGCATTGGGCTTCCAGCGGGAGTATGATTACGTGCTGCACAACGCCACCGAGGCCAATGATTTGCTGAACCAGGTTAAGTTTCAGTACTACCTGGGCTTTATAGATGAGGGCAAGCGCTTCCTGGCGCAGCAGAACCACCGCGCGGCGCTGGGGCAGTTTGAGGAGGCGCTGGCGCTGGAGCAGCAGTATACTTTCAGGCCAGTGCAGGAACTGCGGCAGCTGTCGCAGAGGGCGGCTAAACCGGTGCTGCTGGCCATGCTGAGCGAAGGCTATGAGCAGGCAATGCAGAACAGGCTGGGCAACGCCCGCCAGACCGCCGCCGATGCCACGGCCATGCAGGAGCGCTTTGCGTTGGTACAGGATGTGGAGGTGCAAAGCAAGTACAGGCTGCTGCGCGAGCGCATCTTTACCCAGGAGTGTGTGAACACACAGGCTGCTTATGACAAACATTTCCAGAACGCGCAGGCGCTGGTGCGGGAGAAGAAGTTCATTGCAGCAGACCAGGCTTACGAAGCTGCCATCAAAGCAGCTGAGGGCATGTCGGAGTGTGGCGTGGCAACGTTTACGGCAACAGACGGCAGAGCTGCCATTGCCGCCGCCGCTAATTACCAGCGCAAGCTGGAGGAGACCAGCCGGCTGATCAGCAGGAATAAGTATAGCGAGGCAATTCTGAAGTATGAGGAAGCAAGAACATACTACCTGGCGCAGCAGGTAAATAAGTTCGGGCTGGACCATATCTCCCTCTTCAACTTCGCCAAAGATCATCCAAAGCTACCTTTCACAGCAGCTGTGGTAGGCCATTATGCGAATGAGGGGGAAGAGCAGGTGTCTGTTCAGCTGTTATCGGTGCTGCTGGAGAAGGGCTACCGCAAAGGCAAAACCAAGAAGGTGCAGCAGCAACTGGGGCAGCAGCTGGCGCTGAAAGATGTGCAGCAAGGGCAGCTGCAGGATGCTAAAATATTATCTGTAAAGTATAGCCAGAACAACCGGGCACTGAAGCAGCTGAAGAAAGCCTACGAGAAGGAGCGGAAGCGGCTGGCGAAAGGTTAAGTTTTCAGTAGCCTTGTGTCTTTCTTAGCCACTGCTTTTTGCAACTGGAGCCAAGCTATACTTTCTAACTACTGCTGATCCTCGGCCTTACAACCTGCTCGTTTCATTTCTGGCTTTGGCTCCCTCAGCCCGGGAGGGCTCGTCCTGGGGGTAGGGGCCCTCGATAAGGGCATCGCGCGGTGTACATTTCCTTTGCTCCTGCGTCGCAATTTCGCTAAAGCGAAACCAGAAATCTACAAGGCGCTCTTTTTCGAGGGCCCCTACCCCCACCCAAGGGCTGGGATCAGATTCGATAGCCACGGCTGACGGAGCTTGAACTAAGTCCCCCTTTGAAGGGGGCAGGGGGATGATAATCGCCTGCAGGCGCTCACTCTCCTGTTTTTAGGAGAGATTTGGGGAGAGGTAAAAATCCCCTCTCGGGAGGGGCAGGGGTGGGTTTACACCTGTAGGGACAGGTCGTGACCTGTCCGGGCTATACCAGCTGCAATGAAACTTATACTTTTGCCTTGGTAGTGTCAGACTCCCCTCCTTAGACAAGGAGGGGCAGGGGTGGTTAGATATCTACTTCCGCTCCTGCAGCATCTCATACAGTACGCCCTCTTTCAGCGCGTACGAGGAAACCCGGATCTCCTGCAGCTTATACTGCTGTAGCACAAAATCCACGGCTATACTTGCCAGCACAATCATGTCCACGCGCATTTCCAGCATGACTGGGATGGCCAATCGCTCGTCGTGGTTCTTGCGGAGCAGATCCTGGTGCATGCTGTAGTAATCTTCTATAGCCAGAGCGGAGGCAGGTGGTATACTTTGCTGGCGCGACGTGTCGCCGTGGCGGAGAGCGTTGATGTCGCAGAGGGTGTCGAAGGTGCCGGAGGAGCCTACAAGTATAGTGGGTTTATACTTGGCCACGGCGGCGGTTAATGGCTGAAGCTTTTCTTCGAGGTATGTTTTTTCGGCGGCTATACTTTCGGCTGGTATCGGATCCTGGGTAAAGAACTTGTCCATGAGGCGCTGTGCCCCTAACTCGAAGCTTTGCTTCCAAAAGATCTCATTTTGGTTGCAGATGATGAACTCCACGCTGCCGCCACCAATGTCCATGATCATCGCCGTCTGCTCGTCCAGCACACCGGCGAAGCGCACACCGTAGTAGATCAGTTCGGCCTCGCGGGCACCGTTTATCACTTCTACCTGAATGTCGGTCTGCTTAAAAATGTCCTTCACAAAATCATCGCCGTTGCTGGCGTTGCGCACCATGCTGGTGGCCATGGCCCGAACAGTTTTCGCCCCAAACTCATCAATGATTCTTCGGAACTCACGCAGGGTTTTCAGGGCACGCTCTGATGCCTCGGCCGTAATAGCTCCGTTGCTGATACCGCCCTGGCCCAGCCGCACGGGCACTTTGGTCTTGTAAAGCTCCGTAAGCTGGCCCTGTTCATCCACCTCCGTTACCAGCAGGTGAAAGGTGTTGGTGCCCATGTCGATTAGTGCGAGGCGGTTGGTCATAAAGGATTGATTTTATTTTTAAAGTATAATTCAAGATGAGGTAATTAATTACTTCAAACTTTGAATTCCTGCCATTCTAGAGAAACTTCTTCTTGCTGATTAACTATATGCTTCTCAATTGTATCTATAAATTTTATTGAACTTGAAATATTGTTGAATATTAAAACACTTTCATGATAGTTTAATATTGGGTTATCATGAGCAAAGCTTCTATTATTACGAACGTCATTAAATGCCTCCATAATCTGGATAGAGAACTTAAGAATTTTTTCAGCCATTGTTGATTGAATCAAGTTCTGACCTACTATATGTTTGACATACTTTCCGAAGATACTGTTTAGCGACTCTGAGGTATTGAATCCTATCTTATGTTTATTACATAATTCCCTAACATATTTAAAAACAAATGTGTGAAGTCTGTCAAGGGCTGTTTCAGGTTCACCCTTTTCTATACTTTCTCTTATTAGTTTGGCGAGAAGCGCAAAATCTTTATCGTCATTATTAGCTTTTATAGCATCAATATGCTCAACAGGAGAATCTTGTCTTAAGCGAGCAACTATGCGGAGGCAATCTTCTGATAAATCTCTTTCTTGAGCAGTAATCTCATCTTCGGTAATAATCTTTCTATCTACCCAGTGCTGTATTAGTGCTGCAGTTAAATGGCCTACAGTGGTATTGTTTTCTATCTCCCAAAACTTTCTTAATCTATTAGCTTTTGAGCCGCTGTGTAGTTTATACTTTTCAGATAGAATATCAAGCTCAGTTTTTTCTAGTATAAAATCTTGAAAGGTTCTGTCGGAAAAATTAAGTACATACCCATTACCCATACCAAAAAGCTTTTCAAGCTTGTGTTTTTCTACAGTAGTTAAATCAGACATTCTTTAAGATTTAGATTAGATAAGTTACCTTACTTTCCTACCTCCCCACAGAAGTAAACCTAAAGAAAGTCCCCAACGGCAACCTGCGTTCTCCACTATCGTGTAGGTACAACTCTCCGAGTTCCTCGTTCTTTACCATCTCCCCAAACGTATCGCGCATCAGGTTGTCAAGCACCATGGCCGAGAAGCCCATGGAGTAGAGGTTGATGAGCAGGAAATAATCGGTGCCATCCAGCATCTCGCGGCAGAGTTTGATCATCTCGTTCAGCTCGTTCTCCAGCTGCCACTTCTCACCGTTCGGGCCGCGGCCGTAGCTGGGTGGGTCCAGGATGATGCCGTTGTAGGTGTTGCCGCGCTTCACTTCGCGGCGGGCATACTTCATGGCATCTTCCACAATCCAGCGCACGTTGTCCAGGTTGCTGGCCTCCATGTTGTCGCGGGCCCAGAAGTTTACTTGCTTGATAGAGTCGAGGTGCGTAACATCGGCTCCGGCGGCTTTGGCGGCTAAAGTGGCAGCACCGGTGTAGGCAAACATGTTCAGCACCTTCGGCTGCGGCGTTTTCAGCTTTTTGGTAGTATCGTAAATAAACTTCCAGTTCGCGTCCTGCTCCGGGAAAAGCCCCACGTGCTTAAAGGAGGAGAGGCCGAGGCGGAAGCGCAGCTTCAGGTCGTTATACTGATAGTTGATAAACCACTGCTCCGGCATTCCCTTCTTCAGCTTCCACTGGCCTTTTTCCTGGCTGCCTTTGTCGCGGGTAAACACGGCATTGGCCAAGCGCTGCCACTCCTGCTCCGGCAGGTGCTTGTCCCAAATGGCCTGAGGCTCAGGGCGCGCCACATAGTACTGTCCAAATCGCTCCAGCTTCTCAAAATTTCCGGAATCCACTAACTCGTAATCGGGCCAGTTTTCTGTAGTTAAAAAGGAATACATATCTTTGTCGTTTATTTCAGGCGCAGAGGCCGGTAAGCGGTAAAATTACGCATTATCCGCCTAACCTTAAAAAGGCACGCAGCCGCTGTTTTATTTGTTTCAGTTATATGGCAATCAGCTTTTATAAATACCAGGGCACCGGCAACGACTTCGTGATGATCGACAACCGGAAGCTGAACTTCCCGGCACAGGACGAAGCGCTGGTAAAGCACCTCTGCGACCGGCGCATGGGCATTGGCGCCGACGGGCTCATCCTGTTGCAAGACCACCCGGACTATGACTTTGAGATGGTATACTACAACGCCGATGGCCGCCTGGGCTCTATGTGCGGAAACGGCGCGCGCTGCACGGTGCGTTTTGCCAGGCAACTGGGCGTGATCGAGGATGTGGCCTGCTTTCTGGCTGCTGACGGCGAGCACCAGGCAAGTATAGAGCGCGACGAAATCCACCTGAAGATGAGCGATGTGAAAGGCGTGGAGCAGATAGGGGAGGACTTCTACCTGAACACCGGTTCGCCGCACTACATCCGTTTTGTAGACGATGTAGAGAGCCTGGATGTGTATAAGGAAGGCCGCGCCATTCGCTACAACGATCGCTTTAAGGCCATAGGCACGAACGTGAACTTTGTGCAGAGAATAGGGGAGAATGAGGTGTTCGTGCGTACCTACGAGCGGGGCGTGGAAGATGAGACGCTGTCCTGCGGAACAGGCGTTACGGCGGCCGCACTGGTGGCAGGCATCAAGGGCTTGCAGAGCCCGGTGAAGGTAAAGGTGCTGGGTGGCCAGTTAAAAGTGGCGTTTGAACGCTCCGGTAACGAGTCCTTTAAATACATCTACCTGATAGGCCCGGCCAAGCTGGTGTTTACCGGCAGCATCACCGTTTAAACAAATTCGGAAAGTATAAACCAGATGAAGGATTCCGGCAAGTATAGACTGTCGGAAGTCTTTTCTTTTTTGTAGATTGATGCTGGTATAAAAGTATAAGCCCCGTGTTTTTGAAAGCCGACCAAACCTACCTGCGTGCCCTAGAGCCGACTGACCTGGATTTCCTATACTCGCTGGAGAACGACACTACTGTGTGGCACGTGGGCAACACGCTAACGCCATACTCTAGATTTGTGCTGGAGCAGTACCTGGAAAACGCCGCCCTCGACATTTACACCGTAAAGCAGCTGCGCCTGGTTATCTGCAACCACCACCACGAAGGCATTGGAGCTATCGATCTGTTCGACTTTGAGCCCCTGCACTGCCGCGCTGGCGTGGGCATCGTTTTGATGGCAGAGCACCGCGGCAACGGCCACGCCAAAGAAGCCCTGCACCTGCTGCTGGATTACTGCCACAGCAAACTGAAGCTGCACCAGGTGTACTGCAGCGTTACCGCCACTAACCTACCGAGTATAAACCTCTTCACGCAGGCCGGCTTCAAGCAAGTGGGGGTGCGGAAGGAGTGGCTCAGAACCACCGATGGCTGGGAGGATGTAGTAGAATTTCAGAAGGTGTTTTAAATTAAAAGGCTTTTGTAGCGACTACTGATAAGTACCATCGCCAACACCTCACTTCTCTTAAAAGCTGGGGAAGGAGTTCTCCTTTTCCGTGCCCAACCACCCCTGCCCCTCCTTGTCTTTTTCGAGGACCTCTACCCCCAAGAGGGGAGCTCGGTTCAAGCTCCGTCTGCCTTAGCTAACTAAAACTGTTCCCAGTCTTTGGGTTGAGCGCCTATGCGAGTTTTTCCGGTGCCGAAGGCATTGCGACGTAGGAGCAAAGGAAAAGCTCCCAGCGCGATGCCCGAAGACGAGCCCTCTCGGGCTGGAGAGCAAAAAGTATACTATGAAACGAGCAGGTTGTAAAGCCGTGGATGAGCAGCAGCTAGTAAGGATAGCTTGCATCAGGTTACAGGAAGCAGCGGCTAAGCACAGGCACAAGCGGACGCTTGCGCCAGGGAAGTATCAAGATAGCCAAAGCAAGTATGGCTTTTCAAGCCAGTCGAGTCACAGACTCAACACCATAGTAGGACACAAGCCTGAAGACTTGTGCCAGCAAAGTTGGCAAGTATAAGTATGGCTTGCGCGGACCTGAAGATTCGCAGCAGCGAAAGTCCCCGATAAGGAGGTCCGAAACAGCGAGGCAAGGCGTGGGCTGCAAGCCCGCGCCAGCAACGGATGAGAAATAGCGGCAGGAAAAGGCACAAGCGGAAGCCATCACTAGTAAGGGAAAGAGTACATCAGAAGCAAGTTCATAAACCTAACATCTACTTAAAAACGAACTTCTGCCACACTGCCACATGTTACCTATTATGGCATAGCCTATTAAGCCCTTAGAAGCTAAATAGAAAAATCACTATACTCTATCGGTAAATATGGCAGACTGCCCGCGTCCCATGCGTTCTGGTATTGTTTTAGTACAGAATGTTAGATATATCGGAAAAAAGGCTATTTTTGACGATATTGCGAACAGAAGAATTCATTTAAGAACAGCACATACAGATGTTTGATTTTTTCGGTAAAACCGTTGCGAAACTATTCGGCACCAAATCCGACAGAGATATAAAGGAGGTACTGCCTTACGTATCTAAAGTAAACGAGGAGTACGCCAAACTAACTACACTTACAGATGACGAGCTTCGTCAGAAAACCTTCGAAATCAAGGGAATCATTGACGAGCGCCTGAAGCCGATCGATGACAAAATCGCGGCCCTGCACAAGCGTATTGCCGATGAGCCGGAGCTGAACATCGTGCAGAAGGAGAACATCTTCTCGGTGATAGACGAGTTGGAGAAGCAGCGCAACAAAGACCTGGAAGTGGTGCTGATGGAGGTACTACCAACCGGTTTTGCCGTTGTAAAAGAAACTGCACGCCGCTGGAAAGAGAACGGCCAGCTGGTGGTAACTGCCACCGACCACGACCATATGATTGCGGGGCGCAAGCCAAACGTGCAGATCGAGGGCGATAAAGCTACTTGGGCGAACAAGTGGATGGCTGCCGGCAACGAGATTACTTGGGATATGCTGCACTACAACGTACAGCTGATAGGTGGTATCGTGCTGCACCAGGGTAAGATTGCCGAGATGGCCACAGGTGAGGGTAAAACGCTGGTGGCTACACTGCCGGCTTACCTTAATGCCTTGGCCAAGCGCGGGGTGCACGTGGTAACGGTAAACGATTACCTGGCCCGCCGCGACTCTGAGTGGATGGCGCCCTTGTTCGAGTTCCATGGCCTGACCATCGACTGTATCGACAAGCACCAGCCAAACTCCGAGGCACGCCGAAACGCCTACAAAGCCGACATCACCTACGGTACCAACAACGAGTTCGGCTTCGACTACCTGCGCGACAACATGGCCCGCGAGCCACAGGACCTGGTGCAGCGCAAGCACCATTATGCCATGGTCGATGAGGTGGACTCCGTGTTGATTGACGATGCCCGTACGCCGCTGATCATCTCTGGTCCGGTGCCGCGTGGCGATGAGCACGAGTTCTACCAGCTGAAGCCGCGCATTGCCATGCTGGTGGAGGCGCAGCGTAAGGTGGTGCAAAACTTCCTGACAGAGGCCAAGCGCCTGATCAAGGATGGCAACACGCAGGAGGGTGGCCTAGCCCTGTTCCGCGCTTACCGTGGCCTGCCTAAGAGCAAGCCGCTGATCAAGTTCCTGAGCGAAACGGGCAACCGTGCCATCATGCAGAAGACGGAGAATTTCTATCTGCAGGATAACTCGCGCCAGATGCCGGAGGCCGATGAGCCGCTGTACTTCACCATTGATGAGAAGCACAACCAGATTGAGCTAACAGAACGGGGCATTGACCTGATCACAGGCCAGGGCGAGGATCCGAACTTCTTCATCATGCCGGATATCGGTACGGAGATCGCCGAGATCGAGCATAACAAGGAGCTGGCCCACGAGGAGCAGCTGCATGCCAAAGAGAAATTGATCGCTGATTTCCAGGAGAAGTCGAAGCGTATCCATACCATCAACCAGTTACTGAAGGCCTACACGTTGTTCGAGAAGGACACCGAGTACATCGTAACGCCGGATAACAAAGTGAAGATCGTGGACGAGCAGACAGGCCGTGTAATGGAAGGCCGCCGCTACTCCGACGGCTTGCACCAGGCCATTGAGGCGAAGGAGAACGTGAAGGTAGAGGATGCCACACAGACCTATGCCACGGTCACGCTGCAGAACTATTTCCGTATGTACCACAAGCTTTCCGGTATGACGGGTACGGCCGAGACAGAGGCAGGCGAGTTCTGGGACATCTACAAACTGGATGTAGTGGTGATCCCTACAAACCGCCCTATCGCCAGAAAAGACGAGCACGACAAAGTATACAAAACCACGCGCGAGAAGTATAACGCCGTGGCCGATGAGATTGTACAGCTGACACAAGCTGGCCGTCCGGTGCTGGTAGGTACCACCTCGGTGGAGATATCCGAGCTCCTGAGCCGTATGCTGAACCTGCGTAACATCAGACACCAGGTGCTGAACGCCAAGCTGCACCAGAAAGAAGCTGAGATTGTGGCTGAGGCTGGTAAGCCGGGCACGGTAACGATCGCTACGAACATGGCCGGCCGTGGTACCGACATTAAACTGACGGCAGAGTCAAAATCTGCGGGTGGTCTGGCCATCATCGGTACAGAGCGCCACGAGTCCCGCCGTGTAGACCGCCAGCTGCGTGGCCGTGCCGGTCGCCAGGGTGACCCGGGCTCTTCGCAGTTCTTCGTTTCCCTGGAAGACAACCTGATGCGCCTCTTCGGCTCAGACCGCATTGCCCGTCTGATGGACCGCATGGGTCTGGAAGAAGGCGAGGTGATTCAGCACTCGATGATCACCAACTCTATTGAGCGTGCGCAGAAGAAAGTGGAGGAGAACAACTTCGGAATGCGTAAGCGCCTGCTGGAGTATGATGACGTGATGAACGCACAGCGTGAGGTGGTGTACAAGCGCCGCCGAAACGCCCTGTACGGCGAGCGCCTGGAGCTGGATATCTGGAACATGATCTACGATATCAGCGAAGATGTGATTGTGAGCTACAAGAACATCAGCGATTACGAAAACTTCCAGCTGCACGTGCTGCGTGTGTTCGGCATTGAGTCTGCCATCACGGAGGAAGAATTTAGATCGGGCAACGCAAACCAACTGGCAGAGCGCCTGTACAACGAGGCCCTGCACCACTACCTGGAGCGCAACAAGCAGATCGGGGCGCAGGCCTACCCGATCATTGCCGATATCCACCAGAACCGTGGGCCGATGATTGAGAACGTGGCGGTGCCGTTTACGGACGGTAAGCGCCAGCTGGCAGCAGTGGCTAACCTGACGAAGGCTTTCGAGTCAAAAGGACAGGAGTTGATCCGCTCAATGGAGAAGATCATTACGCTAGGCACCATCGACCAGGCCTGGACAGACCACCTGCGCGAGATGGACAACCTGAAGCAGAGCGTGCAGAACGCCGTGTACGAGCAGAAGGACCCGCTGTTGATTTACAAGTTCGAGTCGTTTGAGCTGTTCAAGCGCATGATCGGTAAAGTGAACGAGCAGACAATTGCTTTCCTGTTCCATGCGTTTATACCAGTGCAGGCCCCACAGCAGATGCAGCAGCCGGTAAGGCCGCCTATGGCCCCGAAACCGCCAGTGCTGAAGGAGCAGAAGCAGGAAGTGCATTCTTCCCTGGAGGACGAAGCCGGCCACACGTCGGCCCCAGCGCAGGAGCCGGAGAAAATCATGCCGGCTCACTCACAAAAGGTAGCCGGCCGCAACGACCGTGTAAGCGTGCAGTACAACGACGGCCGCGTGCTGAAGGACGTGAAGTTTAAAAGCGTAGAGGACGATTTGCAGAACAACCGCTGCGTACTGATTGAAGAATAAACTAGCGGCAGCCACTACATATGTTTAGTGGCTGCTTTCTATACTGTATTTGTTTGTAGCATAGAGGATGTAGGAGAAAGTATACTTTCATCTTATGTCCTTTATCTTTTATCTAACGTTATGGCAGGAGAAGATATCGCTTCCTACATAGATCATACGCTGCTGCGCCCCGAAGCTACAGTTGAGCAGGTCATGCAGCTCTGCGATGAGGCCCGCAGCTACGACTTTGCTGCTGTTTGCGTGCCGCCGTGCTACGTGCAGCAGGCCAAGGAGCGCTTGGGTGTGGGCACCCAGGTAAAGATCGCCACCGTGATCGGCTTTCCGCTGGGCTACCAGCATCCCAAGGTAAAGTTCCTGGAAACTCACCAGGCGATAGAAGACGGGGCCAACGAGATCGATGTGGTGATGAATGTTTCTAACTTTAAGTCCGGCAGGTATAAGGAGGTGGAAAATGAGCTGAGTGATTTAGCCAAGTTCTGCCACATGCGTGAAGCCGAGCTGAAGGTAATTATTGAGACGGCGCTGCTGACGGAGGAGGAGATCGTAAAAGCCTGCGGCATCTGTACCAGTGCCGGGGCAGACTTCGTGAAAACCTCTACAGGCTTTGCCGCGAAAGGGGCCACCGTAGAGCATATCAAGCTGATGCGCCGCGTGCTACCCAGCAGAATGAAGATAAAGGCTTCTGGTGGCATCAGAACGACCGCCGAAGCAGAAGCATTAATACGAGCGGGCGCCGACAGGTTGGGCTGCTCGGCCAGCATACAAATAGTTTCCCATGAATAGATTCCTTAGTATTTCGCTTGCTTTGCTATTGGTAGCCAGCACCTCCTGCTCCCCGTCCAAGGGTGGCAGCCGTGTCGGCAGCGAGGCAAAGATAGGCACCGGCAAATCGGCGGACAGAGTGATGGACGACCTGAGCCAGTACCGGCCAAAGTATGAGGTGACAGAGGCGGAGCCGTTGGCCCGTATCGAGCCGACGCAGCACAACAACGAGCAGGTGGCAGTGCTGATGGACACGGTGGCCAGCGTGAACAAGAACATCAAGTATGCGCAGGGTTACCGCATTCTGGCTTACAACGGCTCTCAGCGCCAAACCGTCATGGACCTGCGCAAGGCCATCATCTCCAGAGTGCCCGAGGTGCAGGATTACCTAACCTACCAGCAGCCAAACTTCCGCCTTATGGTGGGCGATTTCTTTAGCAGGGTGGAGGCGCAGCAGGTACTCAACCAAATCTCCGACCTGATCCCGAACGCGCAGATCGTGCAGGACAAGATCAACATCCGGAAGAATTAAAAAAGCGTAGGCACAGGCCGGAAAAGCGTTGTGGTATAAGAGCTGCAACGCTTTTTGTTTTGATGCCATACCGTATAATTGTTACCTTGTTTTACAGTTCCGTTGAGCTGGCCCAAAGTATAGGAAGCCATTTTCCAGAAATTGCACATGTCGATATCCATAGCTAGAATTAAAGAACTTGCCCAGGCCTATGCACCGGACACGGTGCAGGTGCGCCGCCACATCCACGCCAACCCTGAGCTCTCCTTTGAGGAGCACCATACTGCCGCCTATGTACGGCGGGTGCTGGAGGGGTACGGTATAGAGGCCGAAAGTATGGCCGGCACCGGGCTAGTGGCGCTGATAAAGGGTCGAAACCCGGAGAAGAAAACCATCGCCCTGCGCGCCGACATGGATGCCCTGCCGATCACGGAGGCCAACGAGGTGGCGTATAAGTCGAGAAACGAGGGGGTGATGCATGCCTGCGGGCACGATGTGCACACGGCTTCGGTGCTGGGTACGGCACGTATCCTGCAGGAGCTGCGCGGGGAGTTTGAAGGCACCGTAAAACTGGTATTTCAGCCGGGCGAGGAGAAATTCCCGGGTGGCGCGTCTCTTATGATCAAAGAGGGCGTGCTGCAGAACCCGGCGCCGGAAAGCATCGTGGGCCAGCATGTGTTCCCGCTGCTGCCTGCCGGCAAGGTGGGCTTTAAGTCGGGGATGTACATGGCCAGTGCCGATGAGATCTACATTACCGTGAAAGGGAAGGGAGGCCATGCGGCGCTGCCCGAGATGAACGTAGACCCTGTGCTGATCTCGGCTCACCTGATCGTGGCGCTGCAGCAGATTGTTAGTCGCCATGCCAGCCCGAAGGTGCCGACAGTGCTCTCGTTTGGCAAAGTGGAGGCCAAAGGCGCCACGAACGTGATCCCGAATGAGGTGAAGCTAGAGGGCACCTTCCGGACCATGAACGAGGCGTGGCGGCGGGAGGCGCACCAGAAGATAAAGAAGCTAGCCGAGGGCCTCTGCGAAAGCATGGGCGGCAGCTGCGACATCGACATCAAGTTCGGTTACCCTTTCCTGCAAAACGACCCGCAGGTGACAGGCATAGCCCGTGCAGCCGCAGAAGCATACTTAGGAGCCGAGAACGTGGTGGAACTGGACCTGTGGATGGGGGCTGAGGATTTTGCCTACTACACCCAACAGGTGTCGGCCTGCTTCTACCGCCTGGGCACCCGCAACGAGGCGCGCGGCATTACCTCCGGTGTGCATACGCCCACGTTTGATATAGACGAAGCTGCCCTGGAAACCGGCATCGGCCTGATGGCTTGGGTGGCGCTGCAGGAGCTAGAAGGGTAAATGAAGCTTAGAACAAGGAATATGAAAAAGCTATACTTTATACTGTTGCTGCTGCCCATGCTGGCACAGGCACAAAGCAAAATTACGGCCCCCGCCACCATCTGGCCAGAGCTGCAGGTAAGTGCAGAGGTGGGCGAAGAAGGCGTGCTGTTTCTGCGCAATGGCTACCGCATTAACACCGACAGCGATTTTAACGACCTGAAGGAGTCAGGGTTCCTGAGCAATTTTGAGCGCGTGGAGCTAAGCCTGGGCTATGAGCACACGCTGTCAGACCATTGGCGCGGCGGGGCCATGTTGCGCTATGCCGCCGAGAATTACCCCAAGACCATGTTCTATGGCTTGTTTCTGCGCCACAGCGGCGAGGTAAAAGGGTTATACTTTAACAAGCAGCTACTGGCTGAGTATGTAGATCAGGAAAACTATGATGCCTTCGGCCGCTTCAGGTTGTCGGCGGAGTTAGGCAAGCGCCTGCCGCTGGGAGGCAGGTTCATCACCCCAAGTATAAACTACGAGGCCATGCTTCGCTCCAACCTGGGCAAAGAGTACGATGGACGCCAGCAGGAGCGCAACATAGACCGCACCCGCTTGCGCCTGAGCCTGAACTATGAGCTGACGGAGAAGCTGCGTATTAACCCGTACTTTATGCGGCAAACCGATTATTACTATGTGCTTGTTCCGCCCGTGTACAACGAACAGGGGCAGTTGCAGCAGGATGGCTATACCGCCAAGCGGAACCGTATTACACCGGTGATAGGGTTGGAGCTGAAGTATAGCTTCGGCGCCTCCCCAGGCACTGCCAGTATTTCCTACTAACGCAATTATAACTGTAATTTAGTCAGCCTGTTACCATTTTTTGTGTTTCTTGTAATGACATTATTTCATGTTTTTGCATGATAATTCTGTTGGTATGGTTTTTATTCTAGCATAGCTGAAAACGAACGAAACAAAAAAAGGAGGTAAACATGGCACTTACAAGATATAATGGCATGCAGGAGAACATGCCGAACACATTCAGCGCAATGCTGGACCGTTTCTTTAACGAGTCTGTGAACTCGAGAGGTCTATCGGGCTTTACACCCCATGTGGATGCCTGTGAGACAGACCGCGGCTATGAGGTTGAGGTGGCCCTGCCCGGCGTGAAAAAGGAAGACATCTCTATTGATTTTCAGGAGGGAAAGCTAACCATTACTGGCGAGCGCAGGCTAGAGAAGAAGGAGGAAGGCCGCCGCTACCACATGTTGGAAACCCAATACGGTTCCTTCAGCAGATCCTTCTACCTGCCTGACAATGTGAACCCAGACAAGATCACGGCCGAGTTTGTGGACGGTATCCTGTTGGTGAACGTGCCCAAGGATGAGAAGAAAACGATGAAACGCCAGATCAACATCTCAGCCGGAGACACCAAAGAGGTGAAAGGCGAGAAGAAAAGGGAAAAGTCGCTAACAGAGAACGGCGAAGCAAAATAAGCAGCGCGAGCAAAGTTTAAGAGAGGCCAGCAAAATTGGCCTCTTTTTTGTTTATTAGGAGATGTAAGTAAAATAACTACCGGGTAGCGGTATACTACCGTATACCATGATAGCGTTCATACTTAAGTAGATATAATTAATACAAGATATTATATATAGTAAATTTCAAGATCATAACATGAAGACGAAACAGTTTATACTTGGCGTTGCGCTCTCGGCTGTGGTAGGCGGTGGTGTGGCTGTGGGTAGCTACAAACTGCTGGAGGATGAGAATAATGTAGTTCAAACAGAGCAGCAGTATCCGACGGTACGCTACACCAGCGATATGCGCAGCAGCAATGTTGTAGTGCCCGAAGGGCTTAACTTTATAAAGGCCGCCCAGGTGTCCACGCCTGCCGTGGTGCACGTGATGACAGAGTACAGCGTACGCTCCTCGGAGCGCTACAGCAGCCCGATGGACCCGTTCCTGCGCGAGTTCTTCGGCGACGGTTTTGGCCAAAGCGTGCCACGGGGCCCGCAGATGGGCTCCGGTTCAGGAGTCATCGTTGCATCAAACGGCTACATCGTGACCAATAACCACGTGATTGACAGGGCCGATAAAATTGAGGTGGTGCTGGACGACAAGCGTAAGTTCGAGGCCACGCTGGTAGGAACCGACCCCACCACAGACATAGCCCTGCTGAAGATCAATTCCGATAACCTGCCAACTGTCCGCTACGGCAACTCCGATGATTTGCAGGTGGGCGAGTGGGTATTGGCCGTGGGTAACCCCATGAACCTGACTTCTACTGTTACTGCCGGTATTGTGAGTGCCAAGGGCCGTAACATCAATATTCTGCGCACCAGCGCTACACAAGACATGAGCATCGAGTCTTTTATCCAGACAGATGCTGCGGTAAACCCTGGTAACTCGGGGGGAGCCCTGGTAAACCTGAACGGTGACCTGGTGGGCATAAACACCGCTATTGCCTCACAAACAGGCTCCTTTGCCGGTTATTCCTTCGCCGTTCCGTCAGCTATCGTGAGCAAGGTGGTGGATGACCTGCTGAAGTATGGCGAGGTGCAGCGTGCTCTGCTTGGGGCCTCTATCCAGGAAATTGACGCCTCGTTTGCAAAAGAAAAGGGTCTGAAGACGCTGGATGGTGTATACATCGCCGGTGTACAAGAGCGTAGTGGCGCTGAGGAAGCTGGCCTGAAAGCCGGTGACGTGATTACGGCCGTAAACGATGTGAAGGTAGCCAAGTCGTCGCAGTTGCTGGAGCAGATTGCCCGCTACCGCCCTGGCGACAAAGTGAAAGTGGCCTATATCCGTGACGGAAAGAACAAGACCGCAAACGTGACGCTGAGGAACCTGAACAACAGCACAGAACTGGTGAAACGCAGCAATGCGAAGGCCGTGACGTTTGACGGAGCCACCTTTGAGCCGGTAAGCCGCCAGGAAATGAGCAAGCTGGGCATTACGGGCGGTGCCAAGATCAAGGATGTAGGCGACAGCAAGTTCCGTGACACGGGCATGAAGGATGGCTTTATCATCACCCGTATCGACCGGTATGAGGTAAATGAGCCAGCCGACGTGGAGAAACACCTGAAGAACTTCGACGGTGGTGTGGTATACATCGAAGGGGTGTACCCAGACGGCCTGAAAGCTTACTACCCTATCGGCAAAGGTTAAGAAACCTGCATGATACCTAACAGAAAGCTTCTGCAGCCTTGCAGAAGCTTTTTTATTTTTTAGCTTTGTATAAGAGCCTGTTAAACGAAATTAAAAGAGATAAAACCATGAAACAGACAGTAGATACCCTGCCGCTGGTGAAGGAGATTGCCGACGTGCTGCAGCAGTTAGGTATAAAGGAGGTTAACCCTGCCTATAGCACAGGCCTTGCCTGGGGTGGCCACGAAAACCGCGCTACCCGTACCATCATCTCGCCTGCCGACGGCAACACTATTGCCACCGTGAACATGGCTACAGCCGAGGACTATGATAAGGTGGTAACCACAGCGCAGGAGGCTTTTCAAGTATGGCGCAAGACGCCAGCCCCAAAGCGTGGCGAGGTGGTGCGCCAGATAGGCGATAAGCTGCGCCAGCACAAGGAGGCGCTGGGCAAGCTGGTAAGCTACGAAATGGGCAAGATCTACCAGGAGGGCCTGGGCGAGGTGCAGGAGATGATCGACATCTGCGACTTTGCCGTTGGCCTGTCGCGCCAGCTGCATGGCTTTACCATGCACTCGGAGCGCCCGCTACACCGCATGTATGAACAATACCATCCGCTGGGCATTGTGGGGGTTATCTCTGCCTTTAACTTTCCGGTGGCGGTTTGGAGCTGGAATGCAATGTTGGCCGCTGTGTGCGGCGACGTGATCATCTGGAAACCGTCAGAGAAAACACCGCTTACCGGGGTGGCCTGTCAGCACATCATCCGTGAGGTGCTAGCCGAGAACGAGCTGCCGGAGGGCATCTTTAACCTGATCATCGGGGATGCGGAGATCGGCAGCCTGATGAGCCACGACAAGCGTGTGCCGCTGGTGTCTGCCACAGGCTCTACGCGCATGGGTAAGAAAGTAGGCGAGGCGGTAGGTGCCCGTTTAGGTAAATCGCTGCTGGAGCTGGGCGGTAACAACGCTATCATACTTACCGAGAGTGCCGACATGGAAATGGCCTTGCGCGCCATTGTATTCGGTGCCGTGGGTACTTGCGGCCAGCGCTGTACCTCCACCCGTCGCCTCATCATCCACGAGAACATCTATGAGCAGGTAAAAGAGCGCGTGCTGAAAGTATACCCGAACCTGCCGATCGGCCACCCGCTGGACAGTACCACCCTGGTGGGCCCGCTGATTGATAAGGATGCGGTAAATGCCTTTGCCAATGCGCTGGAGAAAGTGCAGCAGGAGGGAGGCACGCTGCTGACGGGCGGTGAGGTGCTGAGCGGCGATGGCTTTGAGACCGGCACCTACGTGAAGCCAGCCATCGTGGAGGCCGAGAACCACTACGAGATGGTGCAGGAAGAAACGTTTGCGCCAATCCTATACCTGATCAAGTATAGCGGAGAGGTGGAGAATGCCATTGAAATCCAGAACGGCGTGCGCCAGGGCCTGTCTTCGGCTATCTTCTCTACCAACCTGCTGGAGACGGAGGCCTTCCTGGGCCATTGGGGTTCGGATTGCGGTATTGCCAACGTGAACATCGGTACATCCGGTGCCGAGATCGGCGGTGCCTTCGGTGGCGAGAAAGAAACAGGCGGCGGCCGTGAGTCTGGTTCCGATGCCTGGAAAGTATACATGCGCCGCCAAACCAACACCATTAACTACAGCCGCGAGCTACCGCTGGCTCAGGGCATCAAGTTCGATATCATGGACTAAAGCAAGGCTACCACCCTCGCAGCTCCTGCGAGGGTTTTGTAAGCCATATCATATAAAAGCGCCGGCTCCACCAAGGGCCGGCGTTTTTTATGGAGGCCTGTGCATAAAGGAGGCCTGTGTAAGGCTTGCCTGCTAAACCACATTTCTTACGCACTTAGGCTTCCGTGGCCTTGCCGGCTATACATGTCTTTCTCAAATTCACCCTTTCCCATACTTGCTTTACCCATCCTTGCGCTTTACCACTTTCTGCTTTACCAAGACGAGCGCCTACTTATCCACAATTGTGCATAAGCTACATGTGGATATGTGGAAAACCCATGTTTATACATGCGGTACTACTGTTCCAGGAGTCGTTACAGGGGCAATCATTTCCTATGTTATTGTATCTTTGGAAGTATAACTTAAAGAGGTATAGGGAGATAACGCGTTTCCTGTTTTTCCACATCAGGCTGTGGAAAGTGTGGAAAAGGCGGGTAAACGAAAATCTGCAGGAAAAATTTTAATATTGGGTGCAACCTTGGGTAAACGGCTGTGTCTTTAGTGCAGAAGTTGAAAGATAGAGGTGCATGAGCATATAGTACACAGGGTGATCGCGACGAAACCGGTTAAGCAGTAAAACTTTGGAAAAACTTGGCTACCAGGATGTAAATCAGGAGGTGGTGCAGCGCTGTAGAGGCGGTGACCATCGGGCGCAGTATGAGCTTTACAAGCTGTACGCCAAGGCCATGTTTAACGTGAGCATGCGCATCACCAACGATTACGCTGAGGCCGAGGATGTGCTGCAGGAGGCCTTTGTGAGTGCCTTCAGGAACCTGCACAGCTACAAAGGCGAGGCAAGCTTCGGCAGCTGGCTGAAGAAGATCGTGGTAAACGCGGCCATAAATGCGGTGCGCAAGCGGCGTGCGGAGCTGGTGCCTATGGACGAGCGCACTGTGGCAAACGTGCCGGATGAAGTAACGGAGGACGATGCGGAGTGGCAGGTAGAGCAAGTGCGACGGGCCATTCAGAAGCTGCCCGACGGTTACCGTGTGGTGCTGAGTTTATACTTGCTGGAAGGATACGACCATGCCGAGATAGGCGAGGTAATGGGTATCTCGGAGTCAACTTCTAAATCGCAGTACAGCAGGGCGCGCAAAAAGCTACTGGAGATAATGAAAGAGCCGCAGTTTGTGGCCTGATACATCAATAAGGAAATATATGAAGGAGCTTTACCATGAAAGATAGATTAGAACGTTTTGTGCAAGACAACCGGGAGGAATTCGATGTGTTCGAGCCCCGACCGGAACTGTGGCAGCAGATATGCCAGGAGCTGCCCAAGAAATCACCCGAGAAAGAGGCCAAGGTTATTAAAGTAAACTTTGGCGAGCGTGCCAGCTTCAGCGCCGACTTCTTCTTCATGCGTGTGGCGGCAGCCATCGTGCTGCTGCTGGGCTGTGGCCTCACCATTTTCCTGATGAAGCAGCAGACCCCTGATACCGCCAACACGCTGGCCTCAGCGCAAAGTATAAACGCCCCTGCCTCTGAGGTGAGCGCAATTGCGCCGGAGCTACCAGAGATCGAGGCTTACTACGCCAGCCAGATAAAAGCGAAGAAATCAGAGCTGAGCGAGTACGACCTGATGGTGCTGGGGCTGGACGAGCACCAGTTGATAGACAAAGAACTGGCCCGCCTCGACAGCAGCTACGTGCAACTCAAAAAGCAACTCTATACCTCCCCCAACACCAACGAAATAGTAGGTGCCCTGATCCAGAACCTGCAGCTACGCATCAGGGTGCTGAACCGTCAATTGGAAGTGCTTCAGCGTCTGGAGCCAACAAAGCAAAAATCTACTCAAGAACCACAAAAAGATGAAACCTCAAATGTATAACGCTCTACGCCTAATGTTGGGACTGGTACTGGCCCCAATGCTGGCAATAAGCCAGGCAAGAACCCCGGCACCCTGCCCAGATGTAAAGATCGACCTTTCAGGGCTGCGTGTATTGGAAGAAATGGACTTTGAAAGTATGGCCGAGCTGCGGGAGCTGAAGAGCCTGGCTGTGCTGGAAGACCTGAAAGGTTTGAAGGATCTGGCAGGTCTGGGGGACTTGGCAGAGCTGCGCCACCTGGCCGTGATTGGCCAGACAGGCCCCGGGCAAACCGGAAACCTTGAAACTACGGAAGCCATGTTTGATGCCGAGAAACGCAAAACCGTCGACAAAACCTTTAAGGTGAGCAGCAAGGATGCCCTGAACATTGAAAACCAGTGGGGCAAGGTGCACGTGAATACCTGGGACAAGAGCGAGATCCGGGTAAAGGTTGACGTGATTGCCCGTGCCGCTACCGACGAGAGAGCCCAAATGATGCTGGACAATATCAGCATCGTGGAAAGCCGTGAGGGCAACGTCCACTCTTTCCGGACTAAAAAGGAGCCGATGCGCATTAACGGAAACAACAGCAACAGAAGTTTGGAGATTAACTATACCATATACATGCCTGCCGCAAACGCTATCGCCGTTAAAAACAGCTTCGGCGATGTGTACATGGCCTCTATGAAAGGGAAAGTGGATATCGATGTGAAGTATGGGGCCCTGAAGTGTGAGCGCCTTGCCAACGCTGGCAATACCGTGAAAATTACCTACGGCTCCGGTAACTGTGCCTATATCAACGGCGGAAACATCAGCGCGGCCTATGCCGACATGAAAGTAGAGGAGGCTGGTGGTTTGCAGGGCTCCTCGAGCTACAGTGACTTTAGCGTCGGAAGCTTACAGGAGGCCATGGAGATGGAGCTGAAGTATGGCTCCTTCCGGGTAGACAATATCAGCAACAACATCCGTAAAATCTCGCTAGACAGCGGCTTTACCCCCATTAGCCTTAACTTCGCTGATAACGCGGCCTTCAACTTCGACGTGAACGTGAAGTTCGGTAACTTTAACGTGGATAAGTCGTTCGTTACTATAACATCGCTCGAAAAAGACTATACCTCAGCCGCTTACAAAGGCAAGTTTGGCAGTGCCTCGCCGAAGGCGGTGGTGAACATTAGCTCCAGGTATGGCGACGTAAAATTTACGAAGTAACTAAATGCTGTAAAAATAGTTTGTTTAAGGTGAAGGAAGAGCTGGCAACTGCCGGCTCTTCCTGTTTTCAGGCGTACCAGAGAATCAGGCTTTATTTATGTATATTTGGCTATGGCAAAAAACAAAGAACTACTAAACTCGAGCAAGGCGCCGGAGCCGGTGGGGCTGTACCCCCATGCGCGGCGAGTGGGCAACCTGCTGTTTTTGTCGGGGGTGGGGCCACGGGAGCGGGGCACTAAAAAGATACCGGGCGTAGAGCTGGACGAACAGGGCAACATCCTTAGCTACGACATCGAGGCGCAGTGCCACTCCGTGTTCCGGAACGTGCGTGCAATCCTGGAGGACGCTGGCTCCAGCTGGGACAGCCTGGTGGACGTGACCGTGTTCCTGACAAACATGAAGGATGATTTTGCCACCTACAACCGTTTGTATGCGGAGTACTTTCAGGATAACCAGCCATGCCGTACCACTGTGGAGGTAAACAGCCTGCCCACCCCCATCGCGATTGAGCTGAAGTGCATCGCCATGATTGACTAAAAGTACACGAAGCGAAAACATTAGATTGTGAGCGAAAGCAGAGAAAGTTTATACTTAGGCAGGGCCTCCCGCTTTGCCGAGCAGGAGAAAAAAGCCACCTCTACCTCTAGTGCCGTTTCCTGGTTGCGGGTGGGTGTGTTTGTTGCCGGTGCGGCGGTGGCCTACTATTTTTTTAGAGCAGGCAATACTACCGCGGGTGCTGTGGCCATTCTTGGTTTTTATGCCCTGTTTGTAGGGGTGATGCGCTGGCACAGCCGCCTTAACTTCCGCTACCAGCAGCTGCGCCTGCTGCGGCAGGTTAACGAGCAGGAGGTGGAGCGGCTGCAGGGCAAGCTGAAGTCCTTCGACGGAGGCCAGGAGTTTGTGGATGATCACCACCCCTATACTTCCGACCTCGACATTTTCGGGCATAACTCACTGTTCCAGCTGCTAAACCGCTCTGTTACCAGCATTGGCAAGTATAAGCTGGCCATGTGGCTGCGCAGGGCCGCCGCGCCGCAGCAGGTGCTGCAGCGGCAGGAGGCAGTGGCCGAACTGGCCTCTGCTAAGAACCTGGACTGGCTACAGGAACTGGTGGCGCTGCCCATGCACTATAAACACGATGCCGAGTCGGCGGCGGGTTTTATACAATGGTTTAGGGATAAGGCTTTTTTCAGGCAGCATGGTTGGCTAAAGCCGCTGCTGTTTGTGCTGCCTATACTTACGCTAGCGTCTATGGGTGCCTGGTTCTATGGCCTTAGCGGCTGGGTTGTGGTTGGTTTGCTGGCGGTGCAGTACCTGCTGGCGCATCGGTTCACCCTGGCGCGCGACGAGTACTACGATAAGAGTATCGGCATTTACGAGGCCATGCGCAGCTACACCAGGCAGCTGCAGCACATAGAGCAGCACCAGTTTGATCAGCCCTTGCTTCAGGAACTGCACCAGGGGCTGATGAAATCCGGCACCAGGTCCTCTGTAAGTATAGGCAAGCTGGCCAACATCATCGACTTCTTCTCCTATCGTCTCAGCACCCTCATGGCTTTTTTCCTGAACGCTACGCTGATGTGGGACTTTGTGTGGATGTACCGCCTGGAGCGCTGGAAGGAGCAGCACCTGCAGCAGCTGGAGCATAGCCTGGAGGTGCTGGCCGAGTTTGAGGCGCTGGCAAGTATAGCGGCCTTTCAGCACGCACACCCGCATTTTGCGGTGCCACAGCTTAGCCGAGTGCCGTTCTTGTACCAGGCTACGCAGCTGGCGCACCCGCTCATTTTCTCGGTTAAACCCGTTGCCAATGACTTTGAGATGCAGGGGGCAGGCCATACTATTGTGATCACAGGCTCTAACATGTCGGGCAAGACTACGTTTCTGCGCACGGTGGGTATCAATATGGTGCTGGCGCTGATGGGAGCCCCGGTATGTGCCCGAAGCATGGCGGTCACTCCTGCACAAGTATACACGGCCATGCGCACAGCCGACAACCTGGCGGAGAACACCTCTTCGTTTTATGCCGAGCTGAAGCGCCTGCGCATGCTGCTGGAGCTGACGGAGCAGGGGCAGACCGTGTTCTACCTCCTCGACGAGATACTGAAAGGTACCAACTCCCGCGACCGTCACCTGGGCGCCATGTCGCTGATACGGCAGCTGCACAAGCGCAACGCCTCCGGCCTCATCTCCACCCACGATCTGGAGTTGGGCGCCATGGAACAGGAACTGCCGGGCAGCGTAGAAAACTACAGCTTTAACAGCGATATCATTGGCAACGAGATCAACTTCGATTACAAGCTTACCCCTGGCCTCTGCCGCAGCTTTAACGCCAGCAAGCTCATGCAGCTAATGGGGATTGAGATAGAGGAAGAAGCCTGATAGTTCGACAAAGGAATTTTAGACAAAGAACAGAAGACTACACTGCAAATCCCCATACTTGGAGGGGCAGGAGTGGCTTTATATTTGTCCCTCTTACATACTTCATTACATTAACCACTTAGCATTATAAACTATGAGAGTAGTAGCCGACATACCAAACCCGCACGTGAAGATCACGCTGCACTCCTACAATGGCAAGTATATCCTAAAACTGGAGAAAGCTAACCTGGAGCAGATCTATAAAATAGAGGAAACCGAGGTAATGGGAGACGAAGGCGTAAAAGCCCTGATCGATGAGGAGTTTATCGAGGGAGTCCTCAACCGATTCCAGGACATGCGCGATGTGTTTGTGAGCACGGTGAGGCGGAATAACGGATAGCTATTTTCTAATCTGGGTGCAACGGGAGGCAGGCAAATAGGGTCAGGTAAGTATAAACGCCTCATACTCATAACGAAGATGAAAAGATTCTTTATAATTCCTCTGCTGGGCCTTGCGTTACTATCCTGTAATAAAACGGAGGCACCTGTCTTGGCACAAAAGGATGAAAGCCAGCATATCCTAAAGGATATGACTGAATCCCAGAAGTGGCAACTTGTAAGGATGACGGGGCAAATCCCGAACGCGGAGCTAACAGGTGATAAGATGGCGTGGCAGGAGTATTACCTCCTAAATCCTGATGGCAGTTTCACAAAGGTTAGGCAGCAAGGAGGAGTATCAACATCAGCTTCTGGCACATACACTTATCATAGTTCTTCAGACGAGAAATACCTGGAGCTCTCATATGCTGCACCCAGTGCTATTATAGGCACCTGCACTTCTGACTCCAAGGAGAGGTTGACCCTTATTAAGGATAGGCTTCAGAGTTCATGGCAGGCATGTGATGGCCCTGGCTTGGAGTACAAGAAAGTAGATTAACAGGCTTCTTATTTGCCCCGGGAGTCCGACTGCCATAAAACAAAAAAGCCCACCTTTCGGCGGGCTTTTTCTTTATCATTTCAGCTGAAATTAACCGATAGCTACACGCTTGAACTCGGTTACTGTCATGCCTTTGTTTGTGTTGTCAAGCAGCTTGGCTACAGAAACAGAAGGGTCTTTCACGAAGTCCTGGTTCAACAGCGTGTTGTCTTTGTAGAACTTGTTCAGCTTGCCCATCGCGATTTTCTCCAGCATAGCCTCTGGCTTGCCTTCGGCACGCGCCTGCTCTTTACCAACCTCTATCTCACGCTCAACAGTAGCAGAGTCAACGCCGTCTTTGTCAACCGCGATTGGCTTCATGGCAGCAATCTGCATCGCTACGTCTTTACCAACTTCAGTAACGTCAGTACCGCCCGTGTTAGTCAGACCAACTAATACACCTAATTTGCCATTAGAGTGGTTATAGTTTACAACCTTCTCAGCAGTTACGTTTTCGTAAGAGATAACGTCGATCTTCTCACCGATTTTACCCATCAGGTCAGTGATGTGGTCCTGCAGCGAGCGGCCATCCGCCTGAGGAGCAGCAAGCAGCTCTTCTTTAGTAGCAGCGTTAGAAGAAACAGCAGTCTCCATGGCAGCTTTCGCCAGGTTCTGGAAGTCTTCTACTTTAGATACCGGCTCAGTTTCGCAAGCCAGGGCAATTACTTTACCGTTTTTGCCGTCTTCGCTTACGTGTGTCAGCACGATACCCTCAGAGGTAGCGTTGTCAGCACGCTTGCTGGCAATTTTCTGGCCTTGCTTACGCAGAATATCTTTAGCTGCCTCAAAGTCGCCGTTAGCTTCAGTAAGCGCCTTCTTGCAGTCCATCATACCGGCTCCGGTTTCCTGGCGGAGTTTGTTAACGTCTTGTGCTGTAATAGCCATCTGTTTATAATTAAGAATTATGAATTATAAATTACGAGTTCTTTTTGTGGGGCTGAAGGGGTGCTTCAGCTTCCTAAATCCCCTAAAACAAACTGAACATTGAAGCGCGATTTGCCCAATGTTCAGTTTGATAGGATGCAATATGAATTAGGTCTTATTGCTCGTCAGCTTCCTGCTTCGCCTTGATACCTTCTTCTTCAGAACGCTTACGCTCAGTCTCTTCTTTGTCCACTTTGCGCTCAGACAGACCTTCTTCGATAGCCTTGCCGATGATCGATACGATCAGGGCCACAGACTTAGAAGCGTCGTCGTTTGCAGGGATTGGGAAGTCTACCAGCTCTGGGTTAGAGTTTGTATCGCATACCGCGAATACTGGCAGGTTCAGTTTCTGAGCTTCTTTAACCGCGATGTGCTCACGCTTTACGTCTACTACGAACAGAGCGGCTGGCAGGCGAGACAGGTCGGCGATACCACCCAGTACACGATCCAGTTTCTCACGCTCGCGAGACAGCATCAGCTTCTCACGCTTGGCCAGTGCCTTAGACTGCTCTGGGTCTTTCATCATCTTGTCGATGGTAGACATTTTCTTCAGAGACTTACGCACTGTAGCGAAGTTTGTCAGCATACCACCCAGCCAACGCTCAGTCACGTAAGGCATCTTCAGGCGACGAGCCTCTTCTGCCACGATCTCTTGTGCTTGCTTCTTGGTAGCTACGAATAAAATCTTACGACCAGACTTTGCGATGTTCTTGATAGCGGCCGTAGCCTCATCCAGCGCAACCAAAGTTTTGTTCAGGTCAATGATGTGGATACCGTTTTTCTCCATGAAAATGTATGGAGCCATTTTCGGATCCCACTTGCGGGTAAGGTGACCGAAGTGAACACCTGCCTCAAGTAATTCTTTATAATTAGTACTTGCCATGTTGTTGATACACCTTTAATATTAACGTTTGCTGAACTGGAATGAACGACGAGCTTTGCGCTTACCGAACTTCTTACGCTCTACCATGCGTGGGTCACGCGTGATGAAGCCCTCTTTCTTCAGGGCTGGCTTGGTCTCGGCGTTTTCTACTACCAGTGCTTTAGAGATAGCAAGTCTAAGTGCTTCAGCCTGGCCGCTTACACCACCACCTTTAAGATTGGCTTTCACATCGTACTTGCCAATAGCTTCTAAGGTTCTGAACGGCTGATTCACAATAGTTTGAAGTACTTCGCTAGGGAAGTAGTCCTTGATATCTCTACCGTTAATAGTGATATTCCCTTGCCCGGCCGTCATGTAGATACGAGCCACCGAGGTTTTTCTTCTACCAGATGTATTGATAACTTCCATTAAATTAGATATTGAGGGTTAATTCTTTTGGCTGCTGAGCGGCGAACGGATGCTCGCTTCCTGCAAAAACATGAAGATTTCTAAACAGCTCGCGGCCCAGTCTGTTTTTAGGCAACATGCCACGAACAGCGCGCTCTACAAGCAGCGTAGATGATTTAGCCTTAAGCTCACGTGGAGAAGTCTTCTTCTGACCACCTGGGTAACCAGTGTGTGTCAGGTAGTACTTCTGATCCCACTTACGGCCTGTGAAACGCGTGTCATCAGCGTTGATGATGATCACGTTATCGCCGCAGTCAGCGAAAGGAGTATACGAAGGCTTGTGCTTGCCTTTCAGGATCTTGGCAACCTCAGATGCCACACGACCCAAGCTTCCTTGCCCTGCATCAACAATTACCCAGCCTTTGTTGGCTGTCTTCTTGCTGACAGTAAGGGTCTTATAACTTAAATGATCCATTTTTAGTGGTTGTAAGCGATTTATTTATTTGAATTATGAACTTTCGGTCTCTCGAAAATGGACACAAAGATAGAAGCTATTTATTTGATATGCAATAGATAGTGCGAAATATGCTGGAATACAGGTAAATAGTGTCCGGACCTATGCTTGTTGCTGGCGCTGCAGTTCTTAGGCGCTAGCTTTTGGAGGGGAGGGCGTAGGCATAAAGCATCCCTGCCTGGCAGCTTCATGTTGCCAGGCAGGGATGCTTTCCAGTGCTACTCCTTTGCTTTCACTGGCGGCGGCGGAGGAGGCAGTTGCGGCAGCTGGCCATACTTGGCTTCTGCGGCCGGTATGCTTGGCTTCCCGTTGTAATCATAGGTCTCGGCCTGGCCGTTCTTCAGGAAGAAAACGATGGACTCCAGGTTGTACTCTCTCCTGTTGTTAAACTTCCAACCCACCTTTTCTATACTTGGGTTCCTCTCTAAAAAGGCTTTGTAGTCTGCGGGCCAGTTCGACTTCTCCTTGTAATAAGGCACCTCGTCAAGTATAAAAACATAGGCTTCGTCTACATTCTCCTCTTGCGACGGCGGTGGCGGAGTTCCCGGGCTTGCCGTAGAAAGCCTCTTGCTAAAGGCTTTTACCTGCTGCGAGTCTTTGTTTGCCTTTGTGGTGATAGAAACTAGCCCGTTGGCCGCCTGGCTGCCAAACTCCTTGCGGGCGGCTTCTCCCTTCAGCACATCGACACGATGAATCTGCTTCGGGTCTAACTTTTTAACAGCCTCATCCGATGCCATTTCCCCATCTATGTAATACACCGGTGATTCCGGGAGGCTTACGCTTGCTTCAGCTTCTTTCCGAGCAGGGGGAGGTGGGGCTGGCAAGTCCTCGTTTGCCGGTACTGGTGGGGGAGGCGGAGGCAGTTCCGCTGCATCCGGGGCGTCTGGTGCCGGCGGAGGCGGTGGTGGGAGCGCAGGCAAGTTATACTTGCGCTCAAGCTCCGCTACGCTCTTGGCGTCATCCAGGTAGTATACTTCCGTGCCGCCGCCTTTTAGGGTGAGCACTAGCGCATTCCGGCTATCGATCCTTTGGCCGCGCACGTTTTTTACGTTGGCGTTTTGCTTTAACTGTTTTACGAGTTCTTGCGGCAGCCTCAGGTCGCCGTTCTGCTGCAAAGCCTCTGCTTCAGTGTCGGCTGTTGCTCCGGGGGCAGGCGCTGCGCCTCTAAAAGCAAAAAGCAAGGCGGTGGCAAGCGGCAGCACGATCAGCAGCCTAAGCCGGCTGACTTTATGTGTAGGCATTTTGTTCATCATGGCAATTCTTCTTTTTAGAGATGGAAAATTGAATTGATTAGCAATCTGAGGTTGTGTGGCGCCTACAACTTTCAGTAAAAGGTATTGATATTCTTTCCGGTCTATGCCGGCATTCACAACATTTTGGTCGGCAATAAACTCCAGGTTTTCTTTCATGGCTTTTCTCATGAGCCAGGCACCCGGGTTAAACCAGTAAAATACTATGCTTAGTTCTGCCAGCAGCACATCCAGGGTGTGCCAGCCGGTTATGTGGATCAGCTCGTGCCGCAGTATGGACTCCAGCTCTTCCGGCTTGTGCTGTGCCGGGTTCAGGTAGATGGTCTGCCAGAACGAGAAGGCCTGGGTGATGCTTTTCACTTTCCGGAAAGGCACGGCTTTATAAGCAGCGGGCTCCGAGGCGGCATGTATCCGGTAGAGCGACACAAACTGAAGTATAAACCGCACAAGCATCACACTTACCCCAGCCCAAAACGCATACACGGGCAGCTGCCAGTAATCAAAGGCCTCTTGTGTGGGTGCGGCAGCCGGTGTGGCATAGGCCCACGCAGGGATGGTTACCAGGTAAGCCGCCGCCCCATGCTGCTCGCTGGCAAACAGGGCCGAGAGATCGATAAAAGGATACGCGGTAGAGAACACGATGCCGAACACCAGGAACAGGCGGTTGAGGTGGTAGAACGTGAGCCGGCGGAGCGCCACATGGTACGCCAGGTAGAACAGCACCAGCGCCACATTCACTTTTAGCAGGTATAGGAGCAGTTCAGGCATGTTATTCCGATTTTTTGTTCTCTATCATGTCGATAATCTCTTTCAGTTCCTCGGCGCTGATCTTCTGGTCTTTGGCAAAAAAGGCCACCAGTTCCTTGTAGGAGCTCTTGAAGTAATCGCCCACAAAGCTTGTCATGAAGCGCTTCTTATAGTCTTCCTGCTTTATCAGGGGCAGGTAGCGGTACGAGTTACCCAGCTTCTCACCCTGCACATAGCCTTTCTTCTCCAGGTTTTTCACTGTGGAGGCCAGCGTGGTGTAAGGGGGCTTCGGTTCCGGCAGCTTTTCCAGGAATTCCTTGATAAATCCCCCCTCCGTGGCCCAAATCACCTGCATGGCCTCCTCTTCCTGTTGTGTTAGCTTTTCCATAGTGTTACGATGTTTTCGTATAGTTACGAAAGTTTCGTAATAAAGTAAACCGTTCCCTTATTTATTTTTTGAATATTTTTCTGATGCGAACAGAAAGAGACTTGTAGGCGCTCTTTTGTTGGGGAGGAAACCTCCTGGGCAGAGCAGCGTCTAAAGTATAACATCACTAAAAAGGAGCCTTAACATGAAAGCTATACTTGTAAAACAGCCGGGCGGGCCGGAGCAACTTGTACTAGGGGAGCATGAGCAGCCGCTGCCCAGCCCTCATGAACTGCTGGTAAAGGTGCATGCCACTGCCCTTAACCGCGCCGATACGCTGCAGCGGCAGGGGAAATACCCGCCGCCAAAGGGAGCCAGCCCACTGCTGGGGCTGGAAGTGGCCGGAGAGGTAGTGGAGGCAGGTATCAACTGCACCAAGTATAAAAAAGGTGACAAAGTGTTTGGCCTGCTGCCTGGCGGCGGCTACGCCGAGTATGCCGTGATAGACGAAGCCATGGCCATGCCTGTGCCCGATAACTTAAGCATGGAGGAGGCCGCTGGCATTCCTGAGGTGTTCTTAACCGCCTGGCAGGCGCTGGCGTGGCTAGGGAAGCTGCAAGCCGGTGAGCGCGCCCTGATACATGCCGGTGCAAGCGGAGTGGGCACGGCCGCCATACAGTTGGCGCGGGCGCTGAAGGCCGAGGTGCTGGTAACAGCCTCGGAGCAGAAACTGCAGGCCTGCCTGGACTTGGGGGCCCACAGGGCCATCAACTATAAAGAGGTGCCTTTCGAGGATGAGGTGCTGGCGCATACCAACAACGAAGGAGTAGATGTGATTGTGGATTTTATAGCCGGGCCATACTTTAACCAGAACCTCGACTGCCTGCGCCTGGACGGGCGCCTGGTGATACTTGCCAGCCTGGGTGGCGGCAAGGTGCCCGAGGTAGACCTGCGCAAAATACTTACAAAGCGCCTGCAGGTGATCGGCTCCACCCTCCGCTCCCGCTCCAAAGAGTATCAGATTAAACTAACGGAGGATATGAGCCGCTTTGCCCTGCCACTTTTTAGGGAAGGGAAGCTAAAGCCGGTGATAGATTCTGTGTATGATTGGGAAAACGTGGCTGAGGCGCACCGCTACATGGAGCAGAACAGGAATATCGGCAAGATTGTGCTGCGGGTTGGCTGATATCGGATAAAAGACAAAGGACAAAAGAAGCGGCCAGTCCACACTTCCTTTGTCCTTTATCTAAAGATCTTTTGCCAAGATGCTAGTGCGCCCGCAGCTGCTTCACCAGCACGGCGAAGTCTTTTGGATAAGGCGCCTCAATCTTAACCGGCTCTCCGTCCAGCAGCGCGAAGCCAATGTTAAAGGAGTGCAACGCAAAACGCTTGATCAGCGGTAACTCTTCTGTGTCTTTTTTCAGGTTGTAGCCACGCTTCAGGTTGCTCAGGTATACTTGCTCACCGCCATACAGCGCATCGCCTACGATCGGGGCGTTAAGCGAGGCAAGGTGCACCCGTATCTGGTGCAGGCGGCCGGTTACAGGCAGGCACTCCACCAGGGTATGGCGCGCATAATTCTCCAGGGTGGTGAAATAAGTTTCGGCAGGCTTGCCTTTTGGGCTTAGGTGCGCCACACCTTTTGCGTTCGGTAGAATTGCCCTGTTTACCAGCTCATCCTCAAACTTATGCACACCCCACGCCACGGCATGGTATACTTTGTACACCTGGCGGTGCTCGAACTGCATGGACAGGTGGCGGTAAGCCTCCGCGTTTTTGGCAAAAGCCAGGCAGCCCGAGGTGTCTTTGTCCAGGCGGTGGCAGGCCTGCAGGTCCGGGTTGTATTGGCGGGCTATCTTTAGCAGGTTGGTTGTATTCGGCGTACGGTCCTCCAGCGTGGCCAGAAACGGCGGCTTGTTCACCACCACGTAATCCTCGTTCTCAAAAATGATCAGGTCTTCAAAAACCGGGTACTTCATGTGCTGTTATACTTTGTTCAGGCACAGCCATACATTGCGGCCGCGCATCCTGCAAAGATACGGATTATAGTTGTTGGTTGATCGTTATTCGTTATTAGTAGGGGCGCTATGGTTTTGTGATTGGACCAGGCAGCCGGAAACTATAGGCATGCCCGAACTATAGCTATAGGTATGGCAAGTATAGGCTTGCGGCTTTACCATGCCAACAACGAATAACAATACCTACTTCGCCTTCTGTAGCTTGAAACGGAGGGTAGTGCCTTTATCCACCTCGCTCTTTACGGCGATAAAGGAGCGGTGCGCCTCTATGATGTGCTTGCAGATAGAGAGGCCGAGGCCGGTGCTGGTGGTGTCGCGGGAGCGGCTCTTATCGATGCGGTAGAAGCGCTCGAAGATACGGTTGATGTGTTCCTGGGCAATGCCCTTGCCGTCGTCTTTTACGGTGATGGTGTACTTTTTCCTGCCCTCGTCAAACGTGATCCAGATATTGCCTCCTTTGCGGCCATACTTGATGGCGTTATCTATAAGGTTGATGAACACCTGGCGGATACGGTTGGGGTCTGCAAAGAGCATCACAGGCTCGTCAGCCTCTACATGCAGCGTAACCTCATGCCTGGCGGCTTTTTGCTCCAGCTGCTCTGCCACCTCGCGCACCAGCT
Source organism: Pontibacter litorisediminis (assembly GCF_029360645.1). Taxonomy (GTDB): domain Bacteria; phylum Bacteroidota; class Bacteroidia; order Cytophagales; family Hymenobacteraceae; genus Pontibacter; species Pontibacter litorisediminis. Next base: position 247,634 of record NZ_JARDUA010000003.1, read on the forward strand.
GGGCCACGTCAAAGTTGCGCTTGGCCATCTTTACCACGCCCTTCTCAAACTGCGAGATACTGATCAGGTCCTGCACCAGCGCATCCAGGCCGTCCAGGCTTCTGGCGGCTTTCTGCAGAAATTTGTCGCGCACGTTGGGGTCATCCATGGCACCGTCCAGCAAGGTATGGATGAAGCCCTGGGCAGCGAAGATCGGTGTCTTCAGCTCGTGCGATACGTCAGCGAGAAACTCGCGGCGCATCATTTGCAGGCGCTTCAGCTCGTCTATCTCCTGCTGCTTGCCCTCTGCTATCAGGTAAATCTCGTCTTTAATCTTCTTAAGCGGATCGGCGATGAAGGTAGAGCGGCTCTCCACCTTCTTAAAGTCCTGCCGCTTTAGCTTCTCCAGGCTGGAGTAGACGTTCTTTACCTCCCGGAACACCAGTGCCTCGTAAGAGAAGTGCACCAGCACAAAGCAGCAGACGAACACAAGAACCAGCGCCACGATAAACCCCTGCGAGGAGAAGGAGCTGGCTAAAGCAAGAAAGGCGGTGAGCACAATTGCTACCGCCAGGGAGGTTAAAAGGGCAAGCGTACGGGAGTTTAAGTTCATCTACTAATCAGTGTTGAACTTGTAGCCAACACCTTTAATGGTTTTAATGTTCTCTTCGCCTACTTTCTCGCGCACCTTGCGCACATGCACATCCACGGTGCGGGCAATCACATATACGTCGTTTCCCCAGATGTTGCTCAGCAGCTCCTCGCGGGTGAAGACCTTATTGGGCGTGGCCGCCAGGAAGGCGAGCAGCTCGAACTCCTTTTTAGGCAGCGTTATTTTCTCTTCGCCCTTGTACACGGCAAAGCTCGAGCGGTCTATCCTCAGGTCGCCGGCCTCTATCACCTTGTCCTGCTCTTCTTGCTGTGCATCCCGGCGGGCAAAGGCGGCCAGGCGGCTTAGCAAAGCACGTGGTTTTATGGGCTTGGTAATAAAATCGTCAGCGCCTGCATCGAAGGCGGCTACCTCTGAGAACTCCTCAGAGCGGGCGGTCAGGAAGATGACGTGCGTGTGGCGGAACTCCTCCTGCTCGCGCAACTGCCGGCAGGCGGCGATGCCGTCCAGTACCGGCATCATCACGTCCATCAGGATGATATCCGGCTTTACATGCCGGGCCACTTCTATGGCTTTTTTCCCATTGTCGGCGGTGCTTACCTCGTACCCTTCGCGGGACAGGTTATACTGCAGCAGCTCCACGATATCCGGATCGTCGTCTACCACAAGAACTTTGTAATGCGATGCTGTTTGCACGGTATAGAGCGTTATGTTTAGCTTTTTATACTACACCTGCGTTTTTGTAACGCTTTGTGTAAAGTTCGGCTGCAACCGTTCTCCCTGTAAAGATACCATACATTATAACATTCTGACGCAGCATAACCAAACCATAATGAAATGTTAACATTTCCCTAACCTGCCGGGTTGGTATGCTATAAAAAAAGGCCAGCTCTTCAGCTGGCCTTCGGCTCTTTATTGCTTTGCAAACAGCAGCTTGTTTTTCAGGTTCTTGTAGTCGTAAAGGTTCACTTTCACGGAGCCAACAAACATCTCGGCCTGTATCAGCACCGGAATCTTGTTCTTATCGTCGGAGAGGTACACGGTAATGGAGTTCTCGCCTTTGAACATTTCGTTCTTGGGCATGCGCGGCACCAGCTTAATGGCTCTAATGTCGCCGGCCTTGGTGCTTACCACCTCACGGCCGCGGTACTCTACCTCCATGTTAAAGTTCTCCTCGTCAAAGAAACCCTGTACATTGGTTTTGTCGCCCACGCGCATCTTATCAAAGTTGATGGTGCGCAGGTAGTAAAAACCGCTCACGATGTCCTGCACGTTCTCGCTTACTTTATAGCTCTTTTTCTCTACCTTCTTCGACTTTTTCTTTTTCTCTACATGCGCCTTGTTGGCGTAGTGGTCAAAGTCCACGGTCTCACGCTTGCGGTAGTTCCCCTCCTCTATGTTGCGGAAAGAGCGCTGGGGCACAATGGCAGCCGTGTCGATGTAGGACTGCCAGGTATCCCTGATCCTGATGAAGAGATCAAAGGAACTGTTCGTCTTTCCGTACACGGTGGCTTTGTAGCAGGCCCGGTCGTTCACGGTATGTATTTCCGGCGATATATCGATTACCGCTTCGGCCGCCGTGATAGGGCCATAGTGCACTTTATACTTGAGCACCTCGCCCGTGCTAAAGCTGTCGTTTGGGTGCTCGCGCATTCTGTCCTTGCTGGCAAAACCAAAAACGACAAGGGAAATAAGTATGAGTACAGGGAAAAACTTCTTCATCATAGTGGCCTTCCTTTAGGTGTTAGTGTCAATACCTGTTATCAATCAAGTTTTGTACCAACTGCTTCTCAAGGCTTAAGTTATAGAATCTCCTTTTGCTATTCAACTGATTTTAAACAAAAAAGGTGCTACCATGGTAGCACCTTTTTTTACTTCAGGTCAGGAAATAATGTTCACTCGGCTTCGGCAGAGGCTGCGGCAGAGTCATCAAGGGCGGCGGCAACCTTCTCCGGCTCGCCTTTCACGATGGCTCTGATCTTGTTTTCGATCTCTTCCATCAGCTCCGGGTTGTCCTGCAGGATCTGCTTCACGCCGTCGCGGCCCTGGCCCAGCTTGTCGCCGTTGTAAGAGAACCACGAACCGGATTTCTGCACGATACCCAGCTCAACGCCCAGGTCCAGCACCTCGCCCACTTTAGAGATACCCTCGCCATACATGATGTCGAATTCCACCACCTTGAACGGAGGGGCCACTTTGTTCTTCACTACCTTCACGCGGGTGCGGTTACCGGTAATGTTGTCGGCGCTCTCCTTGATCTGGCCCACACGGCGGATATCCAGACGCACAGAGGCGTAAAATTTCAGGGCGTTACCACCCGTGGTAGTCTCCGGGTTACCGAACATCACACCGATCTTCTCGCGCAGCTGGTTAATGAAGATACAGGTACATCCCGTCTTGTTAATCGTGCCGGTAAGCTTGCGCAGCGCCTGCGACATCAAACGTGCCTGCAGACCCATTTTGCTGTCGCCCATGTCGCCTTCCAGCTCGCCTTTCGGCACCAGTGCAGCCACGGAGTCAATTACAATAATATCAATCGCGCCAGAGCGGATCAGGTGGTCAGCGATCTCAAGCGCCTGCTCACCGTTGTCCGGCTGCGATATCAGCAGATTTTCTGTATCAATGCCTAGCTTCTGGGCGTATATCCTGTCAAATGCGTGCTCTGCATCAATAAACGCTGCTAAACCGCCTTTTTTCTGCGCCTCGGCAATGCAGTGCATGGTAAGCGTGGTTTTACCAGAAGATTCAGGACCGTAGATCTCTACGACACGGCCGCGTGGCAAACCGCCAATACCCAAAGCAATGTCCAGACCCAGCGAACCAGTGGAGATGGCCGGAATGTCCTCAACCTTGTTGTCGCTCAACTTCATTACGGTGCCTTTGCCGTAGGTTTTGTCGAGCTTGTCCATGGTCAGCTGCAGGGCCTTTAGTTTTTCGTTGCTTACGCTCATGTGTGTTTTCTTAATTAACTTTATATTGAAGGTGAAATTACGAATTCGGAGCCAATCTTCAAAATAGTTTACAAGTATTTTGCTAATTTTTTTAGCTGTTCGGCGCCGTCTGATTATAACATAGCCGCACCTGTTTTTGTGCCATACTGAGCCCTTTTTTATGCACCTCCCGAAAGTTTTTTTTCTATTGATTTTGCTGGTAGTAAGTTCATTTGCGAAGGCACAGCTAAACAACCAGGCGCTACTGCAGCCAGTGGAGGTGCAGCAGCAATATGCTAATGATATTAGGATAAAAGTGCAGGCGCTGGGCTTTCTCAAGAACAACGAGTACTTCAACAAAATTGCCGACGGCTATACGCTGTTCGGCTACCAACTCAATCCAAAACTGAGCTACCAGCCCACAGCTAACGTGGCAGTGGAGGCAGGTGTTTTGCTCTGGAAGGACTTCGGTGCCGCGGGCTATGAAGACATTACGCCCACCTTTACAATAAAGGTGCAGCAGGAGCGGTGGGAGCTGCTGTTCGGTACTTTGGAGGGCAACCTGAGCCACGGCTACATAGAACCGCTCTATGACTTTGAGCGCCTCCTGCTTAACCGGCTGGAGCAAGGCGTGCAGTATAAGCTGCAAACGCCCCGCCTGCGCCTGGACGCCTGGGCCGATTGGGTAAACATGCTCTACCGTGGGGAGGACGACCAGGAGCAGGTGAACGGCGGCGCCGCTGTGGCCATACTGTTACTGGCCCAGGAGGGGCGGGGCAATCTGGCCGACAGTTTATACCTGACGCTGCCCGTGCAGTTCACTGCCCAGCACAAAGGAGGGCAGATAGATGCCTCTGACTTGCCGCTAACCACCGTAGCTAATGTTGCTATTGGCCTGGAGCTGGAGAAAAAGTATAACCGCCGTGTGCTGCACCGCCTCTACACCAAAAACTACCTCGTGGGCTACAGAGACTTCTCCAACGAGTTGCAGCTGCCCTACGAGCAAGGGTGCGGCTTATACTTCAACCTCGGGGCTGACACCAAGTACCAGGACGTGATGCTGAGCTACTGGCGCGGTGACGGCTACATCAGTGAGTTGGGGGGCAAACTTTACCAGTCGGCCTCCACCACTTTTAAGAACCCGGATTACCTGGAGCAGGAGCGGGAGCTGCTTATACTACGCCTGATGAAGGACATTGAGCTGATAGAAGACCTGAGCCTGACGCTGCGCCTGGAGCCCCTCTGGGACTTTAACAACCCAAAGCTGGAGTTCTCCAGCGGTTTCTACCTTAACTTTAACACAGATTTTTTCCTGGCCAAGGCGAAGCGGTAGGGTATGCGTCCTCTTCTTTGCACATGGCGCAAATCTTCATATTTGTGACTTACTAATGATGTTGAGTCTGTGACTCGTCTGGCTTGAAAAGCTATACTTTATACTTCTCTGGCGCAAGCGTCCGCTTGTGCCTTCTTATACTTCGGCCATACTTTCATAGCCATTGCCTCCCTCAACCTGACACAGGCTACTCTTACAAACTACCGTTCATCCTCCAGACTTACATACCTACAGTTTCATTTATACTTTCTGCCCTCCCAGGCCGGGAGGCCTCGTTTTCCCGCTCGGCGCTGGGAGCTTTTCCTTTGCTCCTACGTCGCAATGCCTTCGGCACCGGAAAAACTCGCATAGGCGCCTCACAGAAAAACTGGGATATTGTTCGATAGCTGCGGCTGACGGAGCTTCAGCCAAGTCTCGCATGGAAGGGGCAGGGGGTAATCGCCTGCTAATTCCATCCTCGGAGGAACTGGGGTGGATTCATACTTATAGGGGCAAGTCGTGACTATCAGCAGCAGCCATGATACTTATACTTAGCCAAAGCAAGTATAAATTAAGGATTCATACTTTGTAGCGAAAGGGGGAAGCCTGACCTCGCGACTGCACCTGCTAAGTGTGAGAGCTTGGTCTTGGTTCTTAGGAAAACCTCCTGGGTGGGGGCAGCAAAGCAGGCCGGAGTTATACTAGGCCACCGCAGTAGAGCTGGCTTCCTGCTGCTGTTGTGCCCGCTCGAAATCTTGGCGGGTGATGCCGTAGTAGCTGAGATCCAGTAGTTCATCGGAGTCGGTGCCGCGGTAATCGCAGCGCAGCACGCCTTCCTTTACAAACCCGCAGCTTTCCGCCAGAGAGCCGTAACTCTCATTGGCGCTGGTGCAGCGCAAGTATACCTTGTTGAGCTCCAGCGGGCCAAAAGCAAACTGCAGCACCTCTTGCAGCGCCTCCTGCGCCAGCTGCCGGGTGGCAGGCCAGGCAGCGAAGTATAAACCAAGCTCCGCTTTAGGTATGGAGCGGTCCAGGTTCTTCAGGGCAATATCGCCGATGTAGTGGTTGTCTTCTTTCTGCCAAACGCCGAAATCAAATGTGCGCCGGTTTTCCCAGTCGGTGCGGAGCTGCTGTACCTGTGTGCGGGCATCATCCAGCACGCGTACCCGCGCCAGCCGGCCCGAGAAGGCGGGGCTCAGGTAGGCGATGTTCTCCTGCAACAGGCGCATAAAGTCGCGCTCATCCCCCTCCTGGTAAGGGCGCAGCAGCAGGTGGGGCGTCTCTAATTGTTCATCAAAGGCATCTGCTAGCGTATCGTATAAGTAGCTCATGAAGAATCGTGTGGCTGATGGTTATCCGTACTCGGTGCTCTGCTCTGTCATACGCTAACGGGTGCAAAACGTGGTGTTACTTTGGAAGAATATCCTTCACCAACTCTTCTGATGCATCTGTCGTTACTACTTAATGATAATCATTGCGACATAACTAGATCAAAATCAAATGGGAAACAGACTTGAAGGGAAAGTAGCCATCGTGACAGGCGGTGGCTCTGGTATTGGCGAAGCCATCAGCAAAAAATTCGCGAAAGAGGGAGCAAAAGTAGTAGTGGCCGGTTTTCCGGAGGACCCGGTGGAAGACGTAGCGAAGGAAATCCAGGAGGAGGGGGGCACTGCCATTCCTTTCACCGGAGACTTATCGGTACTAGCCAATGCGCAGCATTGTGTTGAGCTGGCCGTGAAGCAGTACGGCAAACTCGACATCCTGATAAACAACGCGGGCACGTTCCCGGAGACAAACCTGCTGTCCGACTACTCGGAGGAAGCCTTTGACTACTTACTGAAAAACAACATCCGGACAACGTTTGCTATGAGCAAAGCCGCGCTGCCGGAGCTGCAAAAAGCAAAGGGCAATATCGTGACGGCAGGATCGGAGTCGGGTTTACTGGGTATTGCACAGAACGCCCCGTACGGCGGCACCAAAGGCTTTAACCATGCTTTTACCAAAGGTTTAGCGGCAGAGCAGGCGCAAAAAGGCGTGCGCTGCAACATCGTGGCCCCAGGCCCCATCGACACTGGCTGGACGCATAAGGAGACCGGCCCTATGGACAAGCAGATGGAGCAGATGGTTACGCAGGGCACGCTGATGGGCCGCCGCGGCACGCCGGAGGAAGTTGCCAACGTGTACCTGTTCCTGGCTTCGGACGAGGCCTCGTATGTAACTGGCGCGATCTTCCCGGTAGACGGCGGCACGCTCATTGCCAAGGGCCCTGCCGGCGACATGGCCGCGGAAAGCATGAAAAAGCAGCCTAAGGGCGAACTCAACCTGAAGCACTCCAAAGAAAGCCACACTTCGGTGAGAGAGCAGGATAGGTAAACAGGATTTTTTAAAAAGAGAAAGCCGCTACCTTACCAAGGAGCGGCTTTCTCTTTTTAGTTTATACTTGGCTACGCGTTCAGGTACGGGTAGTTAAAGTGCTTCGGGCTGTGCAGGTTCTGCTGGATCATCATCACATCCAGTGTATGGGCCGTTTCTTTGAAGAACTCCAGGCGGCGGTACAGCATCTCTTTCTGCAGCACGGTGCCGGTGGCTGTCTTCATGTAGGCTTTCTTGTCTTCCAGCAAGTGGTGCATTACCTCGTTTGCCTGCTCCTCGTGCTGCATGTACCACTGCTGAAAATCAAACAGGCGGGCAGCACCCGGGGTAGGCGATTTAAAATCCAAGCCATGCAGGCGCAGCACATCGGCCAGCAGGTCTATCTCCAGCGGAATGGAGGTATTGTAAGGCATGGTACGCACCTCCAGCTTGCTGTTAAGGGCGCCTGCAATGCGGGCCAGGTTATCTTTAAAGCGAAGAAATAAAGCAGCCGCTTCCATATGTCTATCAGGTAAATTTAACTATAAGTATAGGCGCAAAATTACACCAATTAGTTTGAATTGCAATTCACGAGATGAGGGGATGGAGTGAACCTTTACCCTGTCATGCTGGAAGAATCTTGGTGGAGAGTAGCTACTGCTTCAACACAACTCAACTAAGATCTACATACAATGACAGAAATGGTAGCGCATATTCATTCACTCATTCAAAACTCACTCAGTCAGAATTGCTCTACAGCAGCTCCCGGATCAGCTGCTCTTCCGTAACACCCTCTGCCTCTGCTTTGAAGTTGCGTACGATGCGGTGGCGAAGAATAGGCAGCGCCACTTCCTGCACATCCTCAATGTCAGGGCTATACTTGCCGTTGAGGATGGCATTGCACTTAGCCCCCACGATCAGGTGCTGCGAGGCCCTCGGGCCCGCGCCCCATTCCAGGAACTGGTTGGCCTGCTTAGAGGCCATCGGCATGTTCGGGCGGGTTTGGTGCACCAGCTTCACAGCGTACTCCACCACGTTATCGGTTACCGGCACACGGCGCACCAGCTGCTGAAAGGCGAGGATGTCATCGGCGTGCAGGACCTTGCGGAGCTGGTTTACGGCAGCGCCCGTGGTGTTCTTCACGATCTGCAGCTCCGACTCATAGCTGGGGTAGCCTAGCGTGATGTTGAACATGAAGCGGTCGAGCTGGGCCTCGGGCAGGGGGTAAGTGCCTTCCTGCTCAATAGGGTTCTGGGTGGCCAGCACGAAGAAAGGGCGGGGCAGGTTATACTTGTGGCCGGCTACGGTAACGGCATGTTCCTGCATGGCCTCCAGCAGCGCCGCCTGTGTTTTTGGGGGGGTACGGTTTATCTCGTCGGCCAATACGATGTTAGCGAAGATAGGGCCCGTCACAAAGCGGAAGTTGCGGTCCTTATCCAGCGTTTCGGCCCCCACAATGTCGGAGGGCATGAGGTCGGGCGTGAACTGCACCCGGTTAAAGCTCATGTCGAGCGTGGAGGCAATGGTTTGGATGAGGAGCGTCTTGGCCAGCCCCGGCACCCCCACCAACAGGCAGTGCCCCTGACAAAAAACAGCTGTGAGTACTAATCTTACTACTTCGTCCTGGCCTACAATTACTTTTGATATCTCAGAAGTTAATTCGCGGTAGGCGCTGTGCAGGGCGTCGGCTGCTTCTTTGTCAGAGGTGAACTGCGTCATAGGTTATCTATTGCGTTAGTTGCTGGAGCCCCCCACAATCCTGGAGCTCCGGATCCACTTCGATGTATACGGTGTTGATGTTCTTTTTAAACCACTCGTTTACGGCTTTGCTGCGCTTCTCAGAAAGTGCCGCGTTCGCTATCTTCTGGTAGTCGTCTGTCAGGTTAGCCAGGTGCGGCGCTGTTTTTGACTTCAGGTACAGAATGCGCACCGCGTCTTTGCCATCCGGCGTGGTAAAGGCCACTGGCTTGGAAATCTCGCCTACCTGCAGGGTATCGATCACGAAGAAAATGGCTGGGTCAACCTGATCCATGGGGATGTAGGTAGTGCCGGTGGCACGGCTTGTGAGCATGCCGCCATTGTCTTTTGTGTTGGTGTCGTCGGAGTACTCCTTGGCAGCCTTGGCAAACGAGATGCTGTCGTTCTCGATCAGCGTGCGGATGCTATCCAGCTCCGTAACGGCAGCCTTGATGTCAACCGTGGCCGTGGCCGGCTTTATCAGGATGTGGCGCGTGTTAAACTCTTGTCCACGGCGCTCGATCAGCTGTATCAGGTGGAACCCGAACTGCGACTCGATCACGTTTGACAGGCCGCCTGGCTCCAGGCGCAGCGCGGCTGCCTCATACTCTGGCACCAGCTCCTTTTTCTTGAAGAAACCCAGCTCACCGCCATCCTGTGCAGAGGCAGGGTCCTGCGAGTACTGGCGGGCCAATGCGGCGAAATCCTCACCGGCCAATATACGCTTGCGCAGCTCTTCCAGTTGCTGACGCGCCGCTTGCTTCTGCTCGCGGCCAATTTCTGCATGAAGCACAATCTGGCCGATCTCTACCTCTGTGGAGAAGTAGGGCAGGCTGTCTTTCGGGATGTTGTTGAAGTACCTTTTGATCTCCTTCGGCGTAACGGATACCTTGCCCGTAATCTCACGCTGCATACGCTCCATCACCATCTGCTCGCGCACGGTTTTGCGGAGCTCATCCTTCAGCTGGCGCAGGCTTTTGTTGTAGTACTGCTCCAGGCGCTCAGTGCCGCCCACCTGGCTGGCCAGGTAGTTGATGCGGTCATTCAGCTCACTGGTCACCATGGCTTCCTCCACCGTGATGGAGTCAACCTCGGCGCGGGCCAGCAACAGCTTGTCCTGCAGCAGTGAGGTGAAGATCTGGCACTTCAGGTCTGGGCTGGGCTGCTGCTTCGACTGCGTCAGGTACTGCAGGTAACCAAACTCCAGGTCGGAGCGGAGAATAACGTGGTTGTCTACCTTGGCGATAATGCCGTCCACCTGGTACTGCACAGGGGCCTGGGCATAGGCCGGGGCAGACCATACGATGAGGCAAAGTGCCGCAAAGGCCGACAGGGCAAATTGATGAATCTTTTTCAAGGGATCTATCTTTATTTATACTTATGCTGAAAATCAACGCACAAGTTACTTCTTTATTCTGAAATACCCGAAAAGCAGGGCAAATTAGGCACAGCGATAAGGGCTACTGGCGCACCAGCTTTTCTACCTCGTCCTCTTTTACATTTACCGGGTATTTGCTGCGCAGTTCCTGCACCCACTGCTCCTCCAGGTAGTTCTGGTAATCGGAGATAACCGGCCCGCGCACCTCGCTCAGCTCCTTGTACGCTGGCTCCAGCACATCTTTGATGATGATGAGGTACTCGCGGCCATTTTGCTGTGTGGTGTACGTACCTTTTTTCCACTCCACGGCATCCAGAGCTTTGTTGTCGCCCCGCTGGAACTTCTTCTCGGCTATCTGCACCGCCAGCGGGTTGTCCTTGTTCAGGCTCTCGGCCAGCGCGGCCAATTCCGAAGTATACAGCGTGAAGGAGGCACGGCGGTTGCGGCGGCGGCCGGTCTCGGTATTGTCCGGGCCGGCCTGCTTGCTCTTGCCCAGGCTTTGGCTGGTAATTTGCCCGGCAGGTACCCCTTGCTCCTGTAAGTACGCCTGGGCGGCATTGGCGCGTGCCTCTGCAACCTTGGTGTTCTCGCGGGCGTCGGTGTGGCCGTTCACCTCCACCGTCAGGCTTTCGTTTTGCTGCAGCAGCTCTGCCAGCTTCTCCAGCTCGGCGCGTCCTTCAGCGCTAAGCTCGGCCTTGTTCGGCTCAAACAGCACATCGCTCAGCCTGGCAAAGGAAACAGGGTAGCGGCGCTTGTTTAGCTGCTGCTGCGCCTGCTGCAGCAAGTCTTTGTTGGCGGCGCTGATCACGATGGCATCGGCACGCTCGCCCCACTTATACTTCTCGCGGTTCTGGTTAAAGTAGTTGCGCAGGCCCACCGTGTCTTCAATCGCCTTGCTCCATACCTTCTCGTCCATCAGCTGGAACAGCAGGATGCCGTCGTGGTACTCCTGCACCAGCATGCGGTAATCGTTATACTTGTTCTCCAGGTTATTGCGCTCGTACTCCAGCAGGCTCTTCTCCGCAAAGCTTTCGTAGAGCAGGTTCATGGCGTGGGCGGCCGTGCCGCCGTTACGCGAGCGCTGCTCTGCCTTCACGTAAGTATAGAAGTCGCCTACCGTGTAGTTTTTACCCTGAATGGTGAACAGCGTTTGCTTCAGTGCCTTGTCGCTCTCGTCGTAGCTCCAGGTGCCTTGCAGCAGCTCGTCGGTGGCCTTGGCCAGTGCGGCAGCCTTCACCTCCGCGTTCTCGGTAAAGCTGTTCTCCTGCTTGATGCGCCTCAGGAAAGCGGTCTTGTTCAGTTCAGAGCGGGAGTCTTTGGCAATTTTATTGCGCAGGTGCTGCTCCATATCCTCGTAAGGCGGCAGGCTGCGTTTCTCGATCATCTTAATGATGTGCCAGCCATAGGATGTATACACCGGCTTCGAGATGTCGCCGGGTTTCTGCAGGGCAAAGGCAGCCTCCTCGAACGCAGGAATCATGCGCCCTGTGCCAAACCAAGGCAGCTCACCACCGTTTCGGGCGGTGTTGGCGTCCTCTGAGAATTCCGTGGCCAGCTTCTCCCACTGCTCCCCGCGCTGTAGGCGGCGGTATATGGCGTCTATGCGCTGCTTGGCGGCCAGCGAGTCGGCGGCTGGGGTGTTAGGCGTAGAGCGCACCATGATGTGGGCAACTTTCGCCTCGCCACGCGCCTGGCGCTTGTCGTTTACTTTTATCAGGTGGTATCCGAAACGGGTGCGCACCGGCATCGATACCTCGCCTACGGCTGTCTTGTAGGCCGCGTCCTCAAACGGGTACACCATCTGCAGGGCAGTGAAATAGCCTAACTTGCCTCCGTTGTCGGCGGCCGATGGGTCCTGGGAGTACTCTTTTGCCAGTTTGCCGAAGTCTTCGCCGCTCTGGGCACGTTTGCGCAGCTCCATTGCCTGGTTATAGGCGGCCAGCGTGTCTGCAGGGGCGGCGTCAGGGGCCAGGGAGAGGAGGATGTGCGAGGCGCTTACCTCCTGCTTCATCCGCTCGTAGGCTTCCTTCACCAGCTGGTCGGTCACGCTCTTTTCGGTAAGGTAGGGCTGTGCCAGCTGTTCTTTATAACCCTCCAGCTCGCGCTTAAAGGCCATGGTCGTGTCCAGGCCACGGCTCTCGGCCTCCATCACCTTCAGCTTAAAGTTGGTGTAAAGCTTCAGGTAATCGGCCACGCTCTCGCGGGTATAGGCATCGTCGTTGCCGCCGTTGTTCTTCTCGTACACATAGCGGAACTCTGACGTGGAGATAGGCTGGGAGCCAAGCGTAGCGATTGCGGGTTCTTTACTGTCGTTCTTCTTGGAGGCGGTACAGCCGGCCATGGCCAGGGCGGTTACCGCTACCAGTAGGTGGTTGCTGCGCATAGGATGATTTGAAATCAGGATTTTCTTTCTCGCTGACCCGGGGATCAGGGTATGCAATTTTAGGTAAAATTTCTGACAGATAAATCAAAAACTATATCCATAATACAATTGCACAGGCTTTTGTTCCCGGATAACGGCCAGGGCGGCAGCTAAAGTATGTAAAGGCTTACTTGATTTTCTTGTAGAGCAGGCAGGTGTTCTGGGTGCCGTCCGTGACGAACTCCACCTTGTCCATGATGCGGTTCACCAGCGCGATGCCCACGCCACCCTTCTTACCCATCTTGATGTGCTCCTGAATGTTGGGCTCTTTGTAATTGCTGCGCTCAAAGGCTTTGCCCTGGTCTGCTATCTCAAACCTTACCTGGTCTTTCAGGGTCTGCACTTTGAGGGTAAGGTACTTGTTGGGGTCCTCGTGGTTGGCGTGTATGATCAGGTTGGCGCATATCTCATCCACAGCCAATACGATCTGGTTCATGAGGATATCCGAGAGCGCAAGCGCCTTCAGATAGTCCGTCACGAAGTCCCGTATCAGCTTCAGGTTTTTTTTAGTACAACTTACCCGAATGGAATTATTCATTTGCAATGCTTCTGGCTTCCTCGTAATCGGATACGATGGTCATGAGCAGGTCAAGGCCAAGTATCTCGAACACGTTGCGTACCTTATCCTGCATGTTATAGAAGATAAGCTTGATCTGGGCGTCCTCGAACCGCTGCAGATGCGAGATGAACACCCCGAGGCCCGCGGAGGAAATATAGTTAAGGTCCTGGCAATTAACCAAAACCTTGCTGTACTTCATAATCTCAGGGTCAGACAATTCTTCATCCAGTATAACAGAGGAGCTTGCATCCAGTTCGCCATCCAGGGTCAGGATGACGGTGTTGTCCTTAATTTCTTGTGTAATTTTCATCGGCATACTTTACGGGTTAATCACTTTTTTTGTTGAGTGGGCCTGAACTTAATGACGAGCAGCGTCTGGTCGTCGTAAAGGTTGCCCGGGCCGGTAAAATCGTTCACATCGTTGATGATGGCATACTTAATATCATCAGCCTCCAGGTGGTACGTTTGCTTCAGCATGTACAGCAGCTTTTCCTCGCCATACTCCTCGTTTTGCGGGCTTCTGGCCTCCACAATGCCATCGGTGTAGATCACCATCACATCGCCGGGGTTATAGTCATAGTACATCTCCCGGATGTGGCCGGCGTAGGCCTTGTCGTCGCGGATAATGCCCAACCCCAAGCCGTCCGTCTTGAAGTAGAACACGTCGTCCATCATCGCATTATAGTACAACGTATGGCAGTGGCCGGCGCGGGCAAACATAAAACCCTTCATACGGTAATCTATAATATATAGCGCAGAAGTTATAAAAGAAGTTCTTTCCAGGCAGCGGCTGAGCGCGCTGTTGGCCTGTTTCATGAACTCGCTCGGGGCCATGTCCTGCTGCATCAGCCCATGGAAGATGCCTTTCATCTGCGCCATATGGAAGGCCGCCGAGATCCCCTTGCCCGACACGTCGCCGATGATGATGGCAATGCGCGACTCGCTCAGCTGCAGGAAATCGTAGAAGTCACCGCCCACCTCCTTGGCGGCCAGTGAGTGTGTGCTTATCTCAAACCAGCTATCGGTCGGGAATGTTTTCGGGATCAGGCTCTCCTGCACCTGTGTGGCAATTTTCAGCTCCTCCTTATAGCGCTCGTTCTGCAGCGACTCGTTAACCAGGCGCAGGTTCTCAATAGTGAGCGTAGTTTGGCTGGTGAAGGTGCGCAGCACGTTCACGGTTTCGTGGTCAAATCCCCCCTCCACGTCTTTCAGCAAGTACAGGACGCCCGAAAGGTGCTTTGCTGATTTGATGGGAAGTATGGCCATGGACTTCCAGGGCAGGCCTAAACCACGGAAGCCTGGGTTGCGGCCCAGGTTGTTGTTGATGTAGTCCATATTGTGGATGTTGTAGGCCTGCAACAGGTGCCGGATGCTTTTTATCTGGGGCTCCTTGATGTTGAGCAGGTGCGTTACCTGGGGCTCGCTGTTGCGGACTACCTCGAACCAGGCGGCGCTGGCGTCCGAGGCCTTGATAGTGCTTTCCACCAACATGTCGTACACCTGCGCCTCACTTTGCCCTTGCTGTATGGAGAGGCTCAGGCGCTGAAAGTTGAGCAGGTCCTCGCTCTTCTGCTCGAATACGCTGGAGGTGGGGAGGCTGAACAAGGACACCAGGAAAGCGGCCAAGGTATACATGCCCACAAACAGCATGGCCAGCAGCAGAAACCCTACATCGGTGTAGTCGATCACCAGGTTCAGGTTTTCGGCCATGTTGTAAAAGAAGCGCACAAAAATGTAGCTGCTGAGCAGGATGGCGCCAAGCAGCACCAGGGAGCGGCTCTTGTTGTTGAAGGTGAGGTAGGCCACCCACTTCAGGTTCGTGCACAGGAAAAGGATGTAAAAGCCCATCAGGGCCAGCAGTGGCAGGAAAACGTAGCTGGTGTAGTTAAAGTTGAAGATGGTGAGCAGCAGCGTAGCACCCAGCAACAGCTCAAACCAGTCCCAGGCAATCTGCAGGAACTTGTTCTTGTGGTAGAGCAGCAGCTGCCGCCAGATGTAGAAAGCCTTGGCCAGGAACAGCACCAGCAACCCGAAGTTTATCTGGTACACCACGTGCAGCAGCAGCGTGTACTCAACCTCCACATAGTTGATGTATACCCTGTACACCAGGTACAGCGCCACGCTCAGGTAAGCGGCCACGCCCGCCTTGGAGAACAGGTTCCAGAGGTAGCCGATAAAGTCCATGCCCTTGAGCATCTCGGTGTGCAGCCGCTGAAACAGGAACACCGACACGATAAACACCACCACGAGCAGGTTGCTCAGGAACGGAAACGCAAACCCAGGCGCACCGGCCCCTGCCAGCTTGCTTTCGGCGGTTAGCAGTATGTAGACCAGCAGTAACAGCCAGCTTACGACCGCAGAAGTTGCCAATAAGGTTTTTGCGTTGTTTTTATATAGCATAAAACGGAATCCCGTTTATGGGTTCGCTGCGACACAGAATAGGATGATCCTTGGCCTGGTCTTAAAGTGAAAGGTAAGAAAAAAATCTGCTTTTCGGCTAAAGGATCACATCCTGTTTTAGAAAATCACCTTGCATAACGTAAATCGGGCGGCGTAGGTTAGCAGATGCAGGGGTTGAGTATAGATTTTTACAGATATTTCTAAAAAAGGATAGCAGCCAACGGTGCTCCGCTGGCTGCTATCTGCTTTGTAGCCACTGGCTTAGGTGTGGGTGGCTTTATGTTTATACTTTAGCGGCTGTAGTTCGGTGCCTCGCGCATAATCTGCACATCGTGCGGATGGCTCTCGCGCAGGCCGGCGCCTGTGATCTTCACCATTTTGGCATGCTGCAGGTCTTCTATGGTAGGGGTGCCGCAGTAGCCCATGCCGGCCCTGATGCCGCCCACCAGCTGGTAGATCACCTCGTTTACCAGGCCTTTATAAGCCACACGGCCTACAATTCCTTCTGGCACCAGCTTTTTGGAGTCTTTCTCGTTGCCCTGGAAGTAACGGTCCTTCGAGCCTTCTTCCATGGCCTCTACCGAGCCCATGCCGCGGTACGTCTTGTACTTACGCCCTTCGTAGATGATCATCTCGCCAGGGGCCTCTTCGGTGCCCGCCAGCAGCGACCCAATCATGGCCGTGTTGGCGCCACCGGCCAATGCCTTCACAATATCGCCGGAGAACTTAATGCCCCCGTCAGCGATTACCGGAACACCCGTGCCCTCCAGGCCTCTAACGGCCTCCATCACGGCAGAAAGCTGGGGCACCCCAATACCGGCAATAACGCGGGTCGTGCAGATGCTGCCCGGGCCCACGCCTACTTTCACGGCATCGGCGCCGGCGTCGGCCAGGGCTTTGGCCCCCTCGGCCGTGGCAATGTTGCCGGCAATCAGGTCCACGTTCGGGAACTCGGTCTTTATGCGTTTTACGGCTTCCAATACGCCCCTGGAGTGGCCGTGGGCCGTATCCACGCTAATCACGTCTACGCCAGCCTCTACCAGCGCCTTCACGCGGTCCAGCACATCCGGGGTCACACCCACGGCAGCACCAACGCGCAGGCGGCCGTATTCGTCTTTGCAGGCAAAGGGACGGTCTTTTTTCTTCAGGATATCTTTGTAGGTGATCAGGCCAACCAGTTTGCCGTTGTCGTCCACCACCGGGAGCTTCTCGATCTTATACTCCTGCAGAATGTCCTCCGCCTTAGACAGGTCCGTGCCTTTTTTAGCCGTGATCAGGTTATCGCTTGTCATGACAAGCGACACCGGCTGAGTTAAGTCTTTCTGGAAACGCAGGTCGCGGTTAGTGATGATACCGGTCAGGTACCCCTCGTCGCTTACGATCGGGATACCGCCAATCTTGTTCTCGGTCATGATCTGCACGGCGTCGCCCAGCGTAGCTTTCTCGTTCAGGGTGATCGGGTCCATGATCATGCCGCTTTCAGAGCGCTTTACCTTGCGCACCTGCTCCGCCTGCTTCCGGATAGACATATTCTTATGGATGATGCCGATACCGCCTTCCTGGGCCATCGCAATGGCCAGCTCCGCCTCGGTTACCGTATCCATGGCAGCCGAAACAAGCGGGATGTTGATGCGGATGTTGCGCGTTAGCTGTGAGGAAGTATCAGTTTGGTGTGGGAGTACCTCGGAGTAAGCCGGGAGCAGAAGCACGTCATCGTAGGTAAGTGCCTCAAATAAAATCTTAGACTGATCAGAGCGCATGGCAAATAAATTAGGGGTTATTATTTGCCGCGTAAAGTTACAGAAACTTAAGGAGATATTTACGCAAGTACACCGGTATTTTTTGCAACAGCCTGTGCACAATTATATAGCTTTAGAAAAGTATACTGCCTGCCCACTCCTAAAAAACGCTCGCCCTGCTCCCCATTGAAATCCAGGCAGAGTGGCGCCTGCTGCAGCTATAGGGTGCTGCCGCAGCGGGCAGCTTAATAGACCGCCATCGTCGGGTCCACCTGCGTGGCCCAGGCATGGATGCCCCCCTTGAGGTTGAGCAGGTTATCGAAACCGAGCCGCTGCGAGAGGTAGTTAATGGCCTGGGCGCTGCGGAAGCCGTGGTGGCAGATAACCACTACCGGAATATCGCGGCGGATGCGCCCGGACTGCTTCGGCAGCTCCCCCAGGGGAATCAGCTCGCCGCCGAGGTTACAGATCTCGAACTCCTCCGGCTCGCGCACATCCACCAGTTGTATGTTGCTGCTGTGGGCCAGCCTGGTCTTCAGTTCCTGTGCCGTGATCTCATCCATGGTGCGTATAGGTAAAGCGGGTATAGTTGTAGCGGCTCATCCAGCGGTAGGTTGCGCCGAAAGCTTAAAATTAACACGCTTTATGTTTATAAGTACCCTTTGAGGTGTAAATTGCGCCAATGGAAATTTGGCAAAGCATTCTAGAGGCACTTAAGGCCATGAGCCTGGTGGAGTTAACAGGTGTGGTGTTCGGTATTCTGGGCGTGTGGCTGGCCGCCAAACCCAGCGTCTGGACCTGGCCAGCCAGCCTGGTGAGCGTGGGCATGTATGTGCTGGTGTTTTACGGCGCCCGCCTCTACGCCGACATGGGCCTGAACGTGTTTTACTTTGTCACGAGCCTTTACGGCTGGTACATGTGGCTGTATGGCGGCAAGAACCACACAGAGCGTAAGGTGGGGCATGTGACGGTGAAGGAGTTTACGGTGTTGGTGGTGCTGGCCGTGCTCTTTACCCTTGGCCTAGGCTACTTCCTGGATAACTACACCAACGCCGACTTATCCTACACCGACTCGGCCACTACCGCCGTGAGCCTGATGGGCTACTGGATGATGGCCAAGAAGCAACTGGAGAACTGGATTGTGTGGCTGGCGGTGGACGTTGTGTACGTGGGGGTTTATACGTATAAGGAGCTGTACCTCACCAGCTTTCTGTATGTCGTGTTTCTGGCCTTGTGCGTGCAAGGGTACCGCAACTGGAAAAAGGAACTGGTGCTGCAACAGCAAAAGGTTGTTGTATAATTATACTTTATCCTTTAGGAGTTTAATTACATTATTGGCCTTAGAGCGTAAAAGGAGTATCCATCCTTTTGCTGCGACCCCTGTACGGGCGTAGTTTGTTAAACCACTAACGATGCAGCACCATGAAACAACGTAAACTGGAATTACCCGATGAACTGAAGTTCGAGAATCGGATGAAGTGGGGGTACGAGTCTCCGGATGAGCGCCCCAAGTTTGTTTTTCTGAGACAACACGGTGAAGCGAAACCGAAAGTAGTAGAGGTATATAATTTTTATGACTACAGTTTCTCTGATAATTAGGGGCACTTCGGTCTTCGTGCCACCAAACAACGAGAGGCAGCCGCTTTGGCTGCCTCTCGTTGTTTGGTGGCTATACCAGTGTGTTCGGCTTGCCTGCCCTGGGGCTCACCGGCAGTTTCTCAGCCACTCCATGGCTTCCTCTTCGTTGTCGTAGATGTGCGCTTTAAAGCTCCCTTGGACACGCCGGCGAAAGTCTTCGGCGGCAAGCCTGTTCGGCTGCCCCTGCGGCACCAGGTCTACGAAGCAGCTAAGGCCGGCCTGCACGGCAGGAGGGATGAATACCCGCTCCAGCCACTCGTTAATATCTAAAAAGGGACCGGTGTAGTAGCGCGTGTCGTTCAGGATCTTGGAATAGGGGGTGCGCTGCAGGCACTCGACGTACAGCAGCCCCACCGACTTTGCCTGCTCCACAGATGCCGTTCCGTACCAGCACCCCCTGATCCAACCATTTCCTTTATCTGCTTCAACCCTGAAGAACACTTCATCGTTGGCATCGCGCAATTCTTTTTTCATGGTAAAGTTATGTGGAGGAAGCTAATGGCAGTATTCCTATAAAACGGCAGACAATATAGCCTAAATATATAGAAAACGCTATGTACTTCCTGGTGAAAGTTAATGCTCTTTTACGGGCATGGTAACAGTAAGATAAGCAGCAAATGATAGGCCAGATACTACCAGAAGTATGACTAACTTTGGGCGCGGCAACAGGAAAAATAATTTATGATCAAAATCGCCATTACCGGGCCGGAGTCTACGGGCAAGTCTACGCTGGCGCAGCAGCTGGCGGCACGGTACCGCACTGTGTGGGTGCCGGAGTATGCCCGCAGCTACGTGGGCAACCTGGGCCGGCCTTATACTTTGGAAGACATAGAAAACATTGCCCGCGGCCAACTGGCCCTGGAGCGGGAGCTGCAACAGCAGGCAAGCGGTGTTTTATTTGCCGATACCGACATGCTGGTGCTCAAGATCTGGAGCGAGCACGCCTTTGGCCACTGCCCCGCCTGGATACAAGAGCAGTTGCAGCGCCAGGACTACAACCTTTGCCTGCTGATGGGCGTTGATTTGCCCTGGGAGCCTGATCCGCTGCGCGAGCACCCGCACCTGCGCCAGTATTTTTACGAGTGGTACAAGCGGGAGCTGGAGGCGCTGCAGATGCCTTTCGTGGAGATACACGGGCAGCAGCAGGAGCGGCTGCAAGTAGCCGCGCGGCACGTGGAGGAGCTGCTGCAGAAACATCAACCTTGACAAACCAAGAACATGCTATACTTCCTCGAGAACGATAACTATAAGGTGGGCATCGACACGCTGGGTGCCGAGCTGCACCACTTCATCAAGAAAGACGAGAACCTAGAGTTTATTTGGCAGGCCGACCCGCAGGTGTGGGCAGGGCACGCGCCCAACCTTTTCCCCATTGTGGGGGAGCTGCCGGGGCAGCAGTATACTTATGAAGGGCAGCAATACCAGATGAAGCGCCACGGCTTTGCCCGCCGCAAAGAGTTTGAGTTGGTGGAGGAGCACCATGACAAGCTGGTTTTCCAGCTGACCGAGGACGAGGAGACGCTGCAGCAGTACCCGTTTCAGTTCAGGCTGCTGGTGGCGTACACGCTGGAGTGGAACAAGCTCTCGGTTACCTACCACGTGGCCAACACGGGCAAGCAGGCCTTATACTTCTCCGTTGGCGGCCACCCCGGCTTTAACGTGCCTTTTTACCCAAACGAGGCGTATGAAGATTACTTTATCGAGTTTGAGCAGGAGGAGACGCTGCACCGCCACCTGCTGAGCCGGGACGGCCTGCAGAACGGTGAGACCGAGCAGGTGATGGAGCAGGAGCGCGTGTTGCCGCTAAAGAGCAGCTACTTTTACAAGGACGCGCTGGTGTTTAAGGACATGCGGTCGGAGAAGGTGGTGCTGGGCAGCCACAGGAATGCCCGCCGCGTAGAGGTGGCGTTTGAGGGGTTCCCGTACCTGGGCATCTGGGGCAAGCCTGAGCACCCGCGCTACGTGTGCATTGAGCCTTGGTGCGGCATTGCCGGTAGGGTAGGTGAGAGCGGCGACATTACGGAGAAGGAGGGTATCAACCACCTGGGTCCGGAACAGAGCTTTGCCCGCACCTACAGCATTGCCATACTGTAAGATCGGTGTTGGTTATTGGTTATTCGCGTCCGGGCGCTTACCCCCCATTCTCTAACTCTCTCTCTAACTCCTAAATTCTCTAACTTCTCCCAACTCTCTGACTTTGCAAGCAAAAAGCCCCGCTATGTATTCAAACATAGCGGGGCTTTTTGCTTGCAGTGTACTCAGTGCAAGGAGGGTTCCGGAAACTTAGGAACCTTTATCTTCCTAATGTCATATTTTGGTTCGAAGTCGCTTACAGGTAGCGAAATGCCTGGCGGCAGGTCCAGGTCGGGCAGGTCATCACCTAGCGGCTCGCCTCCGTCGTCGTTGTCGGTGGATGGCGGGCGGTTATACTTGGTGCGCGGGGAAAAGGCATAGTATGCCAATATGGTTAACAATGCCACAGTATATAATATGCTGATCATCATCACGGTTCTCTTTTATTTTTCAACTTCTGCTGATCTCTCTGCATGGCAAAGTGTTTTACTTGCAAGCGGTAAAAACTATTGTGCCTTATTATGCTTTACAACGTACTTTGGGGCTAAGTGGTTATCCGTCAGAGGTAAAATTTAGCAGGTGCTGCAAACCTTGTGTTATGGCCTGCCCAAGTATAAATTAATCCTGTTTTTGGTTTAGAAGAGAAAGCGTCCTACCTTTGCCGGTACTCAGGGGTGCCCTATTATTTCGGGCTGAGATCATACCCATAGAACCTGATCCGGGTAATGCCGGCGAAGGGAGAGGTACGGGAAACAAAGTAGCAGGCGGCCGGCCCCTGGTCTGTCTGTATGTTTCACCATTTTCTTTTTCACAAACCAATGAAAAGCTTTTTTATGGCACTGGCAGCCATCATACTGCCATTGCAACTGTTGGCGCAGCACACCCTGAGCGGGCGTGTAAGCCATGCTGGCACAGGCGAGGCCCTGGCAGGCGCTACTGTAGTGGTGCTGGAGTCTAACACAGCTACGGCCACCGGCAGCGGCGGCACCTTCTCTTTCCCCAACCTCCCGGCTGGGGCTTATACTTTAAAAGTAACTTACCTGGGCTTTGAGCAGCAGCAAACAAGTATAAACCTGCAGCAGGACAGGCAGGTGCAGGTTGCGCTGCGGCCACAGGCGCTGCAAACCGGCGAGGTGGTGGTGTCGGCCACGCGGGCCAGCGAGAAAACAGGCACCACATTTACCAACATAAGCAAGCAGGAGCTAGCTGAGCGCAACTTCGGGCAGGACCTGCCTTACCTGCTGGAGCAGACGCCATCGGTGGTGGTGAACTCTGACGCCGGTGCGGGCGTGGGCTATACCGGCATCCGCATCCGGGGCTCCGACATCACCCGCATCAACGTGACCGTGAACGGCATTCCGGTAAACGACTCGGAGAGCCACGGCACTTTCTTTGTGAACATGCCCGACCTGGCCTCTTCTATCGAGGACGTGCAGGTGCAGCGCGGCGTGGGTACCTCAACCAACGGCGCGGGCGCCTTTGGGGCCAGCCTGAACATCCGCACCATCGGCGTGAACCGCGAAGCCTATGCCGAGGCTGTTAACGCCTACGGTTCTTATAACACCTGGCGCCACTCGGTTTCATTCGGTTCCGGGCTGATCAACGACAAGTTCACCATCGACGGGCGCCTGTCCAAGATCTCCTCCGACGGCTACATCGACCGGGCCTTCTCTGATCTGAAATCCTACTACCTGGCGGCGGGCTACCATGGCAAAACTGGCATGCTCAAGTTCGTGACCTTCTCGGGCAAAGAGAAAACCTACCAGGCCTGGGATGGCGTGCCGGAGGAGAAGCTGGAGACCGACCGCACCTACAACGGCTTTACCTACGAGAACGAGACCGACAACTACCAGCAGGACCACTACCAGCTGCACTACTCCAAAGACCTGCTGCCGCGCCTGAACCTGGGAGGCGCCTTCCACTTTACCCGCGGCCGCGGCTACTACGAGCAGTACAAGAATAACCAGAAGCTGGCCAACTACGGCATCGCGCCGGTGGTGCTGGGCGATACCACCATCAGCCGCTCCGACCTGATCCGCCAGAAGTGGCTGGATAACTATTTCTATGGCGCAACCTACGCCCTGAACTACACCGACGTGGCCGGCAAGCTGAACGCTACCCTGGGCGGCGCCTGGAACAAGTATGACGGCGACCACTATGGCGAGGTGATCTGGACCCGCTACGCCTCCGACAGCAAGCTGGGGCAGCGCTACTACTTCAACAATGCCCTAAAAACCGACTTCAACATCTTTGGGAAGGCAAACTACCAGCTCACCGAGCGCTTGGGCGTGTTCGGAGACCTGCAGTACCGCACCATTGCCTATAGTATAGATGGCGTGGACGACGACAACCGCGACGTGACGCAGGAGGCGGATTTCAGCTTTATCAACCCGAAGGCGGGCGTTACCTACCAGATAAGCGAAGGCCAGACGGCTTATGCCTCCTATGCCGTGGGTAACCGCGAACCAGCCCGCTCCGACTTTACCGATAAGCCGCAGAACACCCAGGCCGGCGCTGCCGACCCGAAGGCAGAAACGCTCTACAACCTGGAGGCAGGCTACCGCCTGCGCGGCAGCAGGCAGGCAACACGCTACACGGTGGATGCCAACTTCTACTACATGGACTACGACAACCAACTGGTGCTGACCGGCCAACTGAACGACGTAGGCTCGCCGCTGCGCACCAACATCAAAGACAGCTACCGCACTGGTATGGAGTTGGCGGGTATGATCAGCTTTAATGAGGTGTTGGAGCTGAGCTCCAACGTTACCTTTAGCCGCAACAAGATCCGCAATTACACGGAGTACCTGTATGTGTATGATGCCGACTATAATGTAGAGGATGTGGTAGAGACGAACTATAACGAGACGGACATCTCTTTCTCGCCGGCCGTGGTGTCGGCGCATAAGCTGGAGGTGCAGCCAGTAAAGGGTTTCCGGGCGGCCATACTTTACAAAACCGTGGGCAAGCAGTACCTCGACAACACCGCCTCCGAAGATCGTAAGATCGATGCCTACCAGGTGGCTGACCTGCGCCTGCGCTATACGTTCAAGCCGTCGTTTATGCGGGAAGTGGAGCTGGCGCTGCTGGTGAACAACCTCTTTAACAAGGAGTATGTGGCCAATGGCTATACCTGGAGCGAGGCATATGTAGGCGACAACACCCGCTACGATTACAACTACTATTACCCGCAAGCCACCCGCAACTTCCTGCTGTCGGTGGGTGTGAAGTTTTAAGGTATAAATCCATACTTCTTAGAGAAGGAGCCCTGCCAGCTTGGCGGGGCTTTTTCTTTGACTAAGATTCTTGAGATTTATGGATTCTCAGGACAATGTGAATAAACTGGCGCCGGTATCTGACCGGTGACGTAGGGTGTGTGCGAGTCTCCAGCCTCGCTTGGCTGTAGTGTTATAGCTGAGGCGCAATACGTTGCGCCTCTACAAAACCAAAAAGCCATGAACTTATAGTTATATGTGATACCAAGGGAGACAACAAATCCACCCTCCAACAATTTAGCCATCAAAATACACAGGTTATGCTTAAAATTTTAACTTTGCATAATACCCTAACGCTTTAACCTTAAAACAAAACTATGGCTTACGAATCATCAGGAGCCCCTGATTACTATAACATTGACGACCTGCTGACGGAGGAGCACCTGCTTATCCGCCAGACCATGCGCGACTTCGTGAAGCGCGAGATATCCCCGAACATTGAGCAGTGGGCGCAGGACGCGCACTTTCCGTCTGAGATTGTGAAGAAGTTCGGCGAAGTGGGTGCTTTTGGCCCGACGATTCCAACCGAGTACGGCGGCGGCGGCCTCGACTACATCAGCTACGGCATCATCATGCAGGAGATCGAGCGCGGCGACTCGGGCATGCGTTCCACGGCCTCGGTGCAGGGTTCGCTGGTGATGTACCCGATCTATAAGTATGGCTCGGAGGAGCAGCGCAAGAAGTACCTGCCCAAGCTGGCCAGCGGCGAGTGGCTCGGCTGCTTTGGCCTCACGGAGCCGGACTTCGGTTCCAACCCGGGCGGTATGATGACGAACATCAAAGACATGGGCGACCATTACCTGCTCAACGGGGCCAAGATGTGGATCTCGAACTCACCGGAATGCCAGGTGGCGGTGGTGTGGGCCAAAAACGAGGAAGGCCGCATCAAAGGCCTGATCGTGGAGCGCGGCATGGAAGGCTTCTCTACGCCCGAGATCCACAACAAGTGGAGCCTGCGCGCCAGCTGCACCGGCGAACTGGTGTTTGATAACGTGAAGGTGCCGAAAGAAAACCTGCTGCCGAACATCGACGGCTTGAAAGGGCCGCTGGGTTGCCTGGACTCTGCCCGTTACGGTATCTCCTGGGGTGCCATCGGTGCTGCTATCGATTGCTACGAGTCGGCACGCAAGTATAGCATGGAGCGCATTCAGTTCGACAAGCCGATCGGGGGCTTCCAGCTCACGCAGAAGAAACTGGCCGAGATGCTGACCGAGATCACCAAAGCGCAGCTGCTGGCCTGGCGCCTGGGCACGCTCATGAACGAAGGCAAAGCCACCACGCAGCAGATCTCCCTGGCTAAGCGCAACAACGTGGACATGGCCCTGCATATCGCCCGCGAGGCGCGCCAGATACACGGTGGCATGGGCATTACGGGCGAGTACCCGATCATGCGCCACATGATGAACCTGGAGTCGGTGATCACCTACGAGGGCACGCACGACATCCACCTGCTCATCACAGGCGCGGATATCACGGGTATCCCGGCGTTTAAATAGATCGTTGATCGTTATGCGTTGCTCGTTATTCGGGTGGCTACACAAAGTATAAAGTATAGCAAAGGCAGCCGCGGGAGTGGCTGCCTTTGTTTGTCAGAATCTGGATTTACAGGATTTTAGGAGGGACAGGATGAGTAGGTTTACTTGTTGCTGGTGCGGGTTTGTAACCCGTACCTTACTATGATGCAGGATTTATAATCCGGCTGGGGCGGAGGCCCAAACTATAGCTGGTTACGAGCAAGGACACCCGCGGCCTGTATAGACTTATCAATCCTGTGCATCCTCTAACCCAGCCAAAACCTACTCCTCTTCCTCCCCATACATTTCCTTGTACTTTTCGCCTGGGTTATACTTCATCATCTCCTGCCAAAGCCTGTCGAACTCGCGGCTGTAGTCCTGCACAATGCTATGGTTATCGGTCACCAGGATGTTCTCGTGGTTATAAAGGGCGGCGCTGCGGGTCCAGTTGTAGCTGCCGGTAAGCACACGCGCCTCGTCAAAAACAGCGAACTTGTGGTGCATGTGGCTGCGCGTCTTGTCGATCCGCACCTCCAGGCCCCGCACGGCCAGCTCCCGTATGTCCGAGCCGGTGTCGTGGAGCTTTTTGTTGTCCGTGATGATCCTGATACTTACCCCACGCTTGTAAGCCCGGATGATAGCCTCCGTAATGCGGTTGTCGCTGATCGTGAACACGCAGATTTTTATACTTTCCTCCGCTTCATCCATACATTCCACAATGGCGTTGAGGCACTCGTCGCCGGGGCTGAAAAAAGCGTGGCTGGTGATTTTTTGCTGATGACCTTGCATGGGCGTAAGGTACGACAGCCGCATCAATTTTAATAGCCTTTGTTGGAGGTATGCTAATGGGATTAGATTTATGGTGAATAACTATAAAATAATTAGCAAAATTGCGTAAATTCGTCAACTGAAATGGAGCGAAAGCACCGCCGAAACTGTTACCTTTAGGAGCAGCGAAAGCTCATTTTTTGTAGAAGATCATACTTATGAGAGAAGATTATCTCACCGGCGAAAACGAGTACATGACGCCGGCCGAACGCGACATCGACAAGGCCCTCCGCCCGCTCAGCTTCCGCGACTTTACGGGTCAGGACAAGGTGGTGGAAAACCTGAAGATATTTGTGCTGGCGGCCAAGCGCCGTGGCGAGGCCCTGGACCACGTGCTGCTGCATGGCCCTCCGGGTCTGGGTAAAACCACGCTCTCGCACATCATTGCCTCCGAGCTGGATGCCGGCATCAAAATGACCTCTGGACCGGTGCTGGACAAGCCAAGCGACCTGGCGGGCCTGCTCACCAACCTGGAGGCCAACGACGTGCTGTTCATCGACGAGATTCACCGCCTGAACCCGATCGTGGAGGAGTACCTGTACTCGGCCATGGAGGACTATAAGATCGACATCATGCTGGATTCGGGTCCCAATGCCCGTTCCGTGCAGATCAGCCTGAACCCGTTTACGCTGATCGGGGCTACCACGCGCTCCGGTTTGCTGACGGCGCCGCTACGCGCGCGCTTCAGCATTAACTCGCGCCTGGAGTATTACGATGCCACGCTGCTGACCTCGATCGTGAAGCGCTCTTCGGCGCTGCTGGGGGCGCCTATACACGAGGACGCCGCCTTCGAGATTGCCCGCCGTAGCCGCGGTACGCCGCGTATTGCCAACAACCTGCTGCGCCGCACCCGCGATTTTGCCCAGGTAAAAGGAGACGGCACGATTACGGTGGAGATCGCCAAGTTTGCCCTCAACGCGCTGGACGTGGACCACAACGGACTTGACGACATGGACAACCGCATCCTGATGACGATCATCGATAAGTTTAAAGGCGGTCCGGTAGGCATCAGCACCATTGCCACAGCCTGCGGCGAGGAGTCGGAGACGATTGAGGAAGTATACGAGCCGTTCCTGATCCAGGAAGGCTATATCAAGCGCACCGCCCGCGGCCGCGAGGCGACTGAGCTGGCTTACCGTCACCTCGGCAAAATTCCGCCGCAGGAGATTGCCTCCGGCGGGCTTTTTAATCAACCGGAGTAAATAAACTGTTTGTGATAAAGTGAAAAAGCAGGCTCTGATGGGCCTGCTTTTTTGTTTGGAGAAATATAGTACTTTAATATCTAATCAGAAGCAATCAGCTATTACTGCTCTCGCTAGACGCGAGCGAGGAGTCTACTCTCTCAAATACATTTCAGATCTTCAATAACATCCCAAAAGTCGAACTCGTGTATTAGAGAAATATTGCGTCCTTGTTTGCGCATGTTGATCGCTTTTTCCACTTTCCTACCGTAGCAGGCGAAAGCGTAACAAGGGTTACCACTATCACCAACAATAAGGTAATCGGTCTTTTGAGTTACATCACTATTGATGTGGCCACCTAGATTTTGTATTTCAAGCTCTAATTCTTTTCTGGTTCCTCTGCTGAATAGTCCTGTCATGCAAAAACCTTTCCCGTCAAATTGAACCTGAGGGTTAACGGTGCAAATGCCATTAACCTTTATTTGTGAAATCTCTGTTGCAATCTTCTCGGTAAGTTGCTCATCTGTCAACTTTACAAATTCATTAAAATAAGCCATTAGGCGCCTACGTTCTCCATCATCTATCTTTCCGTCCGCCAATACATTTGTAATTAGTGTATATATTTCATCATATGGGTAGTAGGTATTTAGATGTTCATGATGCTCTAGCCATTCGTCTAGTTTCTTTACTTCTGTATCTGTAATCTTACCATCAGATAATATGCCATGGCAAAGGCCCTGTAATATTTGAAGATCAGCTGTTGCGAGGTCATAAAAAACTAAGCCCTGATCAGTAGCATACCTATCACAAAGCCAGTAAACATCTTCCATCAGCTCCAAGCGATTCCCACTGTCATTAGCAGCCTCGAGTATCGTTTGCATCAGACTTTTGAAAGGATTTCGTGTAATCAGATCATTGTGTTTCTCACACCACGATAGCAGCTCTTTAAATTCAGCATCATTTACTTCATTGTCTAAGACAATGCCTAATAATATACCTTTTAGTGAATTTATAGCCTTATCCATCTCGCTTAGACTGGTATATTGTCTGTACTTCAGGCTCTCGTAGTTTTCTGATTCCATATAAAGTTTGTTTTCGGTTAATAGTTTAATGCTAATATATAATAATATTGTTAATAATTAATGTATTATTTGTGTAATTGTGAGATAAGTGTAAATATTTGATGTATTGGTTCTACATCTAAACCTTCATGTTTATTCACTATTAAAAAAACGATCTAGTTGATTCTCAATGACCAATCCGGACCTTTTTCTCCCTAACTTTGTTCTTCTGAAAGTATAGCTGCCAAAGTACAAAGCGGCCACCAAGTATAAATTGAGCAAAGAGAAGTATACATACCTGATCAAGCAGAAGGCCAGTGAGTTGGGCTTTATGTACTGCGGCATCTCCCAGGCGGACTTTCTGGAGGAGGAGGCGCCCCGGCTGGAGCGTTGGCTGAACCAGCACATGCACGGGCAGATGCACTACATGGAGAACCACTTCGACAAGCGCCTCGACCCGCGCCTTTTGGTAGACGGAGCCAAATCGGTGGTATCATTGCTGCTTAATTATTACCCCGATAAGGAAGACCAGCAGCAGGAGGAGGATACGCTCAAGATCTCGAAGTACGCCTATGGCACCGATTACCACTTCGTGATCAAAGACAAGCTGAAGACGCTGCTCAACTACATAAATGAGGAGATAGGGGAGGTAGGCGGCCGCTGCTTCGTGGATTCGGCGCCGGTGCTCGATAAGGCCTGGGCCAAGAAAAGCGGGCTGGGCTGGGTTGGCAAAAACTCCAACCTCATCACGCCGCAGGTGGGCAGCTTCTACTTTATCGCAGAGCTCATCATCGACCTGGAGCTGGACTACGACGGGCCCATCAAAGACTACTGTGGCTCCTGCACCCGCTGCCTCGATGCCTGCCCGACAGGCGCCATCACCGAGCCCTACGTGGTGGACGGCAGCAAATGCATCTCCTACTTTACGATAGAGCTGAAGGACCAGCTGCCGCAGGAAATGAACGGGAAATTCGGGAACTGGGTCTTCGGCTGCGACATCTGCCAGGACGTGTGCCCCTGGAACCGCTTCAGCAAACCGCACAACGAGCCCGCCTTTGCGCCGCACCCCCACCTGAAGGAGCTGAAGACCAGCGATTGGCAGGAGCTGACGCACGAGGTGTTCTCGCAGCTGTTCAAGAAGTCAGCTGTGAAGCGCACCGGCTACAACGGCCTGATACGCAACATCCGCTTTGTGCAGGGCGACCCGGAAAAGGAGTAGGTTTTATACCTGGTGCTTTAGGAAAACGCGGTTAAGGATGATCAGGTAAACCCCTGAGAACTGGTCGTAGCACCATTGCTTTAGTTGCTCAATTTCCTCCTTCACGAGTACTCTAAAAGCCTTGCGCAGCTCTTTTTCAAACAACATCTTATCGAAGCTAACCTTCACTAAGATCGTTTTAACGTATTCCAGCATTTTGGATAAATAGTAAGCCATTTTTGGTAATCTGGTTATACTTACGACTGAGTTAAAATTTGGTGATGATTTCACGTTATATTTATATTTAACATAAGTATGGTGTTGGTTTTTGTTGTAAAAGTATAATCGCGCAGGGCACTTTAAAGGAATAAAGGATCGGCCGCGAAACGAGCCTCATACTTCTGCCAGTGGCCCTGGCGTTATGGTGTTGGGCGCCCCAGGCAGCAGAGGCGGGTATCCCCTGCAGGAGGTGCAGGCTTGCGGCATAGCCTGCCTTTATAAAAGCAACGTGGCCACTTCCGAAAAAGTATTAAATTTGCTCTTACACCATATACCAAGTGCCGCAGCAGTGCGGCCCATGCCATGCGAGCTTTAGCCCTTTCCATCATACTCTGCCTTATGCTGTTTGCGCCTGCCCTGGCGCAGCAGGTGGCGATAGAGTTGGGCAAGAGCTCGCTGCCGCTAAATCAGTATTATACTATTTCGCTGAGGCTGCAGAACCAGCAGCTGCAGGAGTATACCCCTTTCCCCGAGATCGAGGGCTTCAAAAAAAGCAACAGGTACTCCTCCACCAAAACCATTATCACAGGCGGTAACACCACCACGATCCTTACCATCACGCAGAACTATGCCGCCCTCGACGAAGGCACCTATACCTTGAAGCCTTTCAACATGAAGGTAAACGGGCAGACGCTGGAGTCGGAGGGGGTGACGATAACCGTGACGGAGATGCAGGCCGAGGTGCCGCAGGACGCCAACCTGCCCCCCGACATGGTGGTGCCGGAGGAGGAGCAGCAGCAGGTAGAGCAGGAGGCAGAGTTCATCGAAAAAGACGATAACGCCTTCCTGACGCTTTACACCAACAAGGATGAGGTATTTGTGGGCGAGGGGGTGAACGTGGTCTTATACTTTTACCTGGCCGAGCAAGACCAGCGCCTGCTCGATTTCTATGACTTCGCCAACCAGATGAACGGCATCCTGCGGCAGCTTAAGCAGTCGCATGTGTGGGAGGAGACGTTTGACTTTACAGAGATAACGCCGGAGCAGGTAACCGTTCAGGGCGAGCCGTACCTGCGTTTCAGGCTCTACGAGGCAGTGCTTTACCCCATCACGGCCAAGCAACTGTCGTTCCCGCAGCTGAAGCTGCAGATGATAAAGTATAAAGTGGCCAAGCACCCGACGCTGCTCACGCAGGACCGGCAGGAGGGGTACAAAACCTTCTACTCCAGGCCGCGAGAGGTGCAGGTAAAAGAGCTGCCGCCGCACCCGCTGCGCGATGTAGTGCCCGTCGGGGATTATCGCCTGCAGGAGCGGCTGTCGCAGGAGGTGGTGCCGGTGAACAAGACCTTTACCTATGTGTTTCAGGTGGATGGTACAGGCAACCTGTCCGCCATCATGCCGCCATCGCCGGAGGCACCGCCCGGGCTGGACTTTTTCCCGCCCGACGTGCACCAGGATGTCACCCGGCGCGCCGGCACGGTTATGGGCTCCAAGCGCTTCTCTTTTACCCTGATTGGGCGCGAGGCCGGCACTTACGACATGGGGCGCAAACTGGAGTGGGTGTACTTTAACCCTATCACCGCTGCCTACGACACACTGCGCCCATCGCTTAGGGTTCAGGTAACCGGTGTCCCCGACAGTGATGCCCAGGTTATGTCGCGCGACCTGGGGTCTTTCTACAAAATCATTCAAAACGAAGATAACAGCCTGGTAAGCGTGCACCTGTTGGATCAGATCAAGCGCTACACCAATGTTATTCTGCTGGTGCTACTGGCAGTGTCAACCTTTGTCTTTATAAAACGATAACTATGAGCAATTCCTACGGAAAGCTTTTCCGGATAACAACCTTTGGCGAGTCACACGGTGCGGCTGTGGGAGTGATTGTGGATGGCTGCCCTGCCGGCCTCGAGATCAGCACCGAAGAGATACAGCATGCGCTGGACCGCCGCCGCCCCGGCCAGTCCGACATCACCACGCCCCGCAAGGAGGAGGACAGGGTGACGGTACTTTCGGGCATCTTCGAGGGCAAGACCACCGGTACGCCCATTGCCATGGTTGTGAACAACAAAGACCAGCACAGCCACGACTACAGCCACATTCAGCACGCCTTCCGGCCTTCTCACGCTGACTATACTTACTCTGCCAAGTATGGCACCCGCGATTACCGGGGCGGTGGGCGCAGCTCTGCCCGCGAAACAGTGGCCCGTGTGGCCGCCGGCGCGCTGGCAGCCAAACTGCTGCAGCTCCACGGCATTACGGTGCAAAGCTATGTATCGCAGGTGGGGAGCGTGAAACTGCGCAAGCCATACTACAAGCTAGACCTGAGCCAGATCGACTCGAACAAGGTGCGCTGCCCCGACGGGAAGGTAGCCGCCCGCATGATTGGGCTGGTAGAGGAGGCCCGCGATACCCTGGATACCATAGGCGGTGTGGTAAGCTGCGTAGTGAAGGGAGTGCCGGCCGGGTTGGGAGAGCCTGTTTTCGATAAGCTGCACGCCGAGCTAGGGAAGGCCATGCTAAGTATAAACGCTGTGAAAGGCTTTGAGTACGGCAGCGGTTTTGAGGGCGTGAAGATGCGCGGCTCCGAGCATAACGACCAGTTCTATACCGATGAGGAAGGCAACGTCCGCACCCGCACCAACAACTCGGGTGGCATACAGGGCGGCATCAGCAACGGGCAGGACATCTACTTTAACGTAGCCTTTAAGCCGGTAGCCACCATCCTGCAGCCCCAAACAACCATCAACGATGCCGGCGAGGAAATCACCCTGCAGGGCAAAGGCCGCCACGACCCTTGTGTGCTGCCCCGTGCCGTGCCTATTGTAGATGCCATGGCCGCGCTTGTGCTAGCTGATTTCCTGCTGCGCCAGCAGGCAAACAAAGTATAACAGGCCGCTCTCCCGGAGCTAGTCTTTTTCCTCAGAAGCCTGCCGTGCCTTTTTGCGGGTGCGGGAGGCTTTTTTCTTGTTGCCGATCGGAATGCCCAGTAGCTTAACGTCGCTGGGCACCATGTAGCGGCGCTGTTGCTGGCTGCCCACCTGCATCAGCCCATACTTTGCGTTCGTTTCCGCATCCATAGCCCGCATCTTGGTAAGGTCCTTTCCCTCCAGTGGCCCCAGGTCCACTTCCGGCTCCGGCTCCTGTGGCAGCTTCACCTTAGACAGCGCCTCCCGTAGCTCCCGCTCCGTAGCCCAAGGCATCACGTCCACCGTGGGCAGCTCGGTGGAGTTCTCGAGGAGATATATAATGGTGGAGTAGCTGTTGCCGCTAAAGGTGTGCGGGATGCGCAGGAACTGTTTCTGGTAGCCTAATGCCGCCACCACCACGCTGTCGCCGGGCAGCACCGGCAGCGAAAAAAAGCCGCCTTGGCCCGTGTTTGTGCCGCGGTTGGTTTGCGGCACAAACACGGCCACGCCGGCCAACCCCACGGCACTGTCGCCCGCCACCACCATTCCAGACAGTTGCACCGCCTGTTTCTGCTGCTGCGCCAACCCCTGCCCAGGCCAAAGCATAAGCAGCAGCGCGAAAACGGAAAGAAGGGGGTACGGGATATGTTTGCTGTGTTTCATAGCTGGTGGTGTGGGCGGTGCGCAATGTTATCGTATGGTAGAAAAATCCATATTAATAAACATATATATAAGAACGATAATGTGTTTGGATTATTGCCTATTCGGTTGTGAGGCAGTGGGTAATGTGAGCATGGCAGGCGGCAAACCAAATGAAAAGTATTTGGCTGCCTCTCAAAAGCAAAACAGCCGCCCCTGCTAAGCAAAGGCGGCTGTTTTTATACTTTATACTTGTCTTAGAAGAGCTTCAGGTGCACCACCAAGAACCACACCAGCGCCAGGATTGGCAGCAGGAACGGAATAGAGTAGCGCAGGACATAGGCGAAGAAAGTAGGCATTTTAATACCGGCACTCTCGGCAATGGCTTTCACCATGAAGTTAGGCCCGTTACCAATGTAGGTAAAGGCTCCGAAAAGTACGGCGGCCAGAGAGATAGCCTCCAGCTGTACTAGCGTTTCGATGCCGCCGACAGAGGTGCCTGCCGCGAAATGGCGCACATCCGTAACGCTGCTCTGTGCCAGGTCATACTTAGCCATGGCCAGCGACAGGAAGTTGGCATAGGTCGGGGCGTTGTCCAGGAAGCCGGAAAGCGAGCCCGTTGCCCAATACAGGAAGCTAGGCGTGATGTACTGCGAAAACTGCGGAGACGATGCGATTTGGGCAGACAGTTGCAGGGCCGGCATCATGGTAAAGAAGATACCAAAGAACAGGAACACTACCTCCAGGATAGGGTGGAAGTTGAAGTGGTTGCCGGCCAGCGCTGTTTTGCTGGAGAAACGGAAGCACAAAAAGGCCGCAGAAAGCTGGATGATCTCGCGAAGGAAAGAAATCTTGGCGCCGTCATAGTAGATGTGTGGCAGCCCGTCAATCACGTTCGGGTCCAGGAACACGGCACCGATGATGATCGCCAGCCAGAACAGGTTGCGCTTGCCTGTAAAGTGGAATTCTGTTTTGGCCTCGTTCTTCGCCACCACTTCTGGGCGTGGCGTAAACTCTGTCTCTTTGTTGCGACGGTCTACCAGGAAGAAAAGGAAGCAAAGCAGTGCGATAGATGCCATCCAAGGAACGAACAGGTGCTGCAGTGTCCAGAAGAACGGAACCCCTTTGATAAAGCCAATGAATAGCGGCGGATCTCCCAGTGGCGTAAGCAAACCACCTGCGTTACTCACAATAAAGATGAAGAATACGATCTGGTAAGGCTTGATGCGGTGGTTGTTAAGCCGGATGAACGGGCGGATAAGCAGCAATGAGGCGCCGGTTGTGCCAATAAAGTTTGCCAATATAGCGCCAACAGCCACAAGTGCAACGTTCATAAGAGGTGTAGCCCGTGCATTTACATTCAGATATATTCCCCCTGCTGCAATGTAAAGTGAGCTTAGTAGTGCTGCAAATGTTATGTACTCTGCCAGTGTATGAACCGGCATGTGTATATCCCCGAGTACAAAAAGATAGTAAGCTAACACCGTTAAGCCAAGCACAACGGCTACTGTTTTATAATTGTGCTCCCAGAAATGTCCAAAAAAGATCGGTCCGGCAGCGATCATGCCTATCAAGAGCAGAAAAGGCATGATCAGGAACATGGGTAAGGCATGCTGGGCCTGTGCCAGTAGGATAAAATTGTCTACCATGGTGTGGATTAGTTCGGTTTAGATTTTTTGTTGTGCAGCACAAAGATACATTTTCTGGGCTAAATAGCTAAGGGAAACCGCCACCTGAAAGCTAATTTAATGTACCTACATGGAGCAGCAGGAGCAGTAAAAGCAGTGAGCGCGTAAAACAGAAAGGAGCCAGTGCTGCCGTAAAAATAAGCCTGACTCCAGGTTGCTGGCCTTGCACGGTTTTGCACTATTCCTCTTTTCTGTTTTTGCCCTGCGGCCTGCTTTGGAAGGCATGGCAGCACATGGGGGTAAGGTTACGGCATTGGGGGCACTTCTCTTGCGGCTAGCCAGGGGCGGCGAGTGAGGAATTCGACTGGCTGTGCACTTGTCGTAAATAATGCCTAATTTTGGAAACTTAATGCAACACCCACAGGTTTTAACATTAAACAGCGAAAAATCATGACAGAAAATAAAGAAAAGATGGTTTCTGTGTACGCAGAGGCTAACCCCAACCCCGAGTCGATGAAGTTTGTGATGAACGTGCAGATGCTGCCTGACGGGCAGAGCGTGGACTATCCGAACGTGGAGAGCGCGCTGGAGTCGCCGCTGGCACAGGAGCTGTTCAACTTCGACTATGTATCGCGTGTGTTTATAGCAAGTAACTTTGTTACTGTTACAAAAACTGCTGATTTAGAGTGGGTGAAAATCATCCCGGAGCTGCGCACCTTCCTGAAGTCTTATGTAGAGGCAGGTGGCCCGATTTTTACCGAAGGCTTTTCTGCTGCCAAAGCGGAGCCAGTGGCTGCCGGTAACGGGGAAGCATCAGCCGAGGATGCCGAAATCTCTAAGAAGGTGATCGACCTGCTGGAGAACTATGTGCGCCCAGCCGTAGAGCAGGATGGCGGTAACATCACGTTCAAGTCTTACCATGATGGCGTCGTGACAGTACACCTGCAGGGCTCCTGCAGCGGCTGCCCGTCTGCTACCGTAACACTGAAGGCGGGTATCGAGAACCTGCTCAAGCGCATGGTGCCTGAGGTGAAAGAAGTAGTTGCCGACGGCGTGATGGTATAAGCACTCAAACCATAAAGTTTAAACGCAGCAGCCAGCCTCGTTCAGGGGCTGGCTGCTGCGTTTATAGGGTTATTTTCTGATTATTTCCTGGCGGAGGTGTCTGCTTGTGCCTTTGCCATTGCTCTTTGCAACTGGAACCAAGTTATACTTATTAGCCACAGTTCTTCCATCGCTGGCGCGGGTTTTTTAGACCGTGCTGTTTTATACTTGCTTATCTTCCGCTGTTCCTGACATCCTTGTCCGTTACATTGACTGCTGCTGATTTCCTATTCCGCGTAAACAGTGCTTCGTACTTGCCTCTGTTCCAACCTTTGCTGGTGCAAGCGTCCGCTTCTGCCTTTTCTTAACCTCTACTTTTGCAGTTGAAATCAAGCTATCCGCTAGCGCGAGCTTGTAGCTCGTGCGTTCCCTTTTGCTACAGCATCTCGTAGCTTGAACCAAGCTATCTTTGTTAGCTACTGCTGATCCTACAGACTTACAAGCCTACAGTTGCATAGTATGCTTTGGTCCCCTCCAGGCCGGGAGGCCTCATCTTTGGGCATCGCGCTGTGTTCCCTCCTGCGCCAGGGCGCTGCCGCTTGCGCGGCACCGGATCTCACAAGGCGCTCAACCCAAAGACTGGGATCAGCTTTCGATAGCAGCTGCCTCTGCTATGGATAAGTAATGGCCGTGGCTATTGAAGGGGCAGGGGATGAAAGCGCCTGCGCAAATTCCCCTCCTCTGAACTGGCCAGAGTATGAGTTTATAGCTAGCGATCGTTGCTCTGGGGGTAGGTTCCCCGAATAGCCAAAGCGACAGCGTTGCGACTTGTGCAATGGCAGCTAAAGAACCCGATCTCCAAGTATGGGAAGAAAGGGAAACAAAAAAGCCCGGGGCTACTGCCCCGGGCTTTTTTGTTTATGCTACAGTGGTTCTTAGCGAACTTTATGGGCTACCTGCGGCGTAGCTGCAGGCTGCTTGGTGTTTTCTTCCTTGATGGTATCTACCACAATCGGAGTAGCGATAAATAGGGAAGAATAAGTACCGGCCAATACACCGATGATCATCGCCAGTGAGAAGCCGCGCAGTACCTCACCACCGAACAGGAACAGGATAACCACCACCAGGAACAGAGTCAAGGAGGTAATGATCGTGCGGCTGAAGGTGCTGATAAGGGCTGGGTTAACAACTGCTCTGATGCCGGCGCGCGGGTTATCGCTCATGTACTCACGCACACGGTCGAAAATTACCACGGTGTCGTTGATAGAGAAACCGATGATTGTCAGTACCGCTGCGATAAATACTTGGTCCATCTCATAGGAGATGCCTAGCAGGTGCAGGATTGAGAACACCGCTATGATCATCAAGGCATCGTGAAGGAGGGCTACTACGCCACCCAGCGAGAACTGCCACTTACGGAAACGAATCATCACATACAGGAAGATGCCTACCAGCGCAAGCAGGATAGCGATCAGGGCTGTGTTCTGGATGTCATCTGCCATGGTTGCTCCTACTTTAGAGGAGCTCAGGATCTGCGGGTTCAGGTTGCTGTACTGCTGTATGCCTTGCTCCAGCGCAGCCCTTACCTGCTCGTCCGCCTCGATGCTCTCATCATCAGCCATCCAGCTGGTAATCACTTTCACGCGGTTAGAGGCGCCAAACGTTTTCACCTCCGTGCCCGCCTGCTGGAAATCATCCATCAGGTTAGAGCGGATATCAGAAGCCGGAACTGCCTGATCGAACTCAATCACGTAAGAGCGTCCACCAGTAAAGTCTACGCCCAAGTTTGGACCTTTGATAGCCATGGCAACAAAGCCGAAAGCGATAATAGCAATGGAGAAAGCATAGGCAGGCTTTCTGTACTTCATCACGTCAAACTTCACGTTGCGGAACATCTTGTTGGCAAGCGATGAAGAGAAGGATAGCTTACCTGCTTTCTTGAAGGTGCTCTCCACGAACAGCCTTGAAATGAATACTGAGGTAAAGAACGAGGTAATGATACCGATCATCAGGGTAATGGCGAAGCCTTTTACCGGGCCTGAACCGAAGAAGTACAGGATAAAGCCTACGATGAAGGTAGTTACGTTTGCGTCGAAGATCGTAGAGAAAGCCTTGTCGTAACCGGCATTGATCACTTCGCGCATACCCAAGCCTTTGGCAGCCTCTTCACGCATACGCTCAAAAATCAATACGTTCGCGTCCACGGCCATACCCAGGGTAAGCACGATACCGGCGATACCAGGCAGCGTGAGCGCAGCACCAAACTGGGCCAGCACACCAAGTATAAAGAACACGTTGAAGAGCAGGGCAAGGTCAGCGATAAAGCCGCCGCGCGCATAGTAAGCAATCATGAAGATCACCACGATCACCAGGCCGGCGATAGTTGACAGCAAGCCTTGGTTGATGGCCTCCTGGCCCAGGGAAGGACCTACGATAGCCTCTTCCACGATGCGGGTTGGAGCCGGCATTTTACCAGCTTTCAGAATGTTGGCAAGGTCTTGCGCCTCGTCTACGGTAAAGTTACCGGAGATAGAGGAGTTACCGCCCGTGATCTCGCCCTGTACTACCGGGGCAGAGTACACATAGTTATCCAGCACGATAGCCACCTGGCGGCCAACGTTGTCGCCTGTCAGACGAGCCCACTTTCTGGCGCCTGTCGGGTTCATGGTCATGCTGATCTCTGGACGGCCAGCCTGGTCAAAGTCCTGGCGGGCATCGTTGATCACGTCGCCGCTCAGCGGAGCCTTGCCGTCACGACCTTTCTTAATAGCGTACAGCTCAACGAACTCCTGGCCTGCGTCGCCTACAAGCGGCTTCACACCCCACAGGAACTTCATGTTAGGAGGCAGCATAGAGCGCACCTCGGCACTGTGAAACAGCTGGTTGATGGTGGCCGTGTCGCGCACGTTGGCACCGATACCGCCCGGCATGGCTGTGAACAGCGTCGCCAGCACGCTTCCCTGCTGGTCAAGAGCGGCTGTGTCAGCCTTTGCTACAGCGGCAGTGTCGGCTTTCGCAGCAGCGGCAATAGCAGCAGAGTCTGAACCGGCAGCCTGTGCCAGCACGTCTTCCGCTGCGGTGTCAGCAACAGCCGGAGCTGGTGTAGCGGAGGCTGTAGAGGTGCGCAGTTTCAGTTTACCGGCACGCTGCTGGGCGTCCAGGTACTGGCCTACCTGCATCAGGTATGGGTTAAACTCCTGCGGCGTCCATACTTCCCAGAACTCCAGGTTGGCCATGCCCTGCAACAGTTTACGCACACGGTCAGGGTTGTCAACGCCCGGAAGCTCGATCTGGATACGGCCAGTACCTTTCAGGCGCTGGATGTTTGGCTGCGTTACGCCGAAACGGTCGATACGCGTACGCAGGATGTTGAAAGAGCGGTCGATGGCATCGTCCACTTCAGCCTGGATCACATCGATCACCTCCTCGTTAGAGGACTCGTAGCTGATCTTGCCACGGTTAGCAGTATTTGAGAAGATGCGGCTCAGGCGGCCGTTCGGCTCGATTTCGCGGTAAGCCTCGGCAAAAAGCGTAGTGAAACGCTCCTGGCTGTTACGCTGCAATTCCTGCGCGCGGTCCAGTGCCTTCAGGAAGTTCGGATCTTTGCTGTTGCCAGACATAGACTTGATGATCTCCACAGGCGATACTTCCAGTACCACGTGCATACCACCTCTCAGGTCCAGGCCAAGGCCAAGCTCCTTCTCCTTTACCTCCTGGTAGGTCATGCCCATGAACACGGGCTCTTTCCACATGGAGTCGAGGTAAGTTTGCTTCTTTGCCAGGTCTACGTTGCCTTGCGCGTCAGTGGCGTATGCTTCTGCATCGTTCTGCACGCTGCCGGCAACAAAAGAGAATGACAGAAAGTAAAGGCAGAGCGCCGATACGATCAATGTCAGACCGATAATTAACGATTTGTTCCGCATTGTTTAAGTAAAAGTATGAATTGATTGATAATTGGGTACAATGTATGGTTCTCCCTTGGAGCCTACTAAATAACTATAATACAAGTAGGTGCGTTCCGTTACCTGCCGGATATAGCAGCACGGAGGCCTGAAAAGGCTGAGAGAAGAAAATAGGGAGGAGGCAGCCTACGGAGCGTTGGGCTGAATGGTAATAGGGAAAATACGGGCTGTAAAACCGGCGCCAGGGGGCACGGCTGTGTAAGCAGCGGGCAGAAGCGCTATGGCGGCCAGTGCAAAGGCCGGTTGCTGCGGCAACGGGCCCAGGTCCTGCTGCGGCAGGTTAAGCGCTACAAAAGAGGTCGTGCCTTCCAGCGAGACCTTCTGCTTCACGCGTGTTTTTTCGGCACCAGGGGCAGAGGTTAACGCTGTGTTAGCTGGTTGTGCCGCGCCATTGGCCGACGTATACGCCACCACTTCCTGGCCATTGAGCATGAGCGCCCACAGCAGGGTTACCGACATCAAGAGATGCCTTAGGTGGCTGAATATGTCTTTGGCTTTTGGCATGTATAAGCGCAAATATGAAATCTTTTCTGTTAAAAAAGAAATTTTAACGGTTTACATCAATAAATCGCTTCACATCCTGCTTTTTACCGATAAGCAGCAGGATGTCTGACGGGTAAATAATGGTATCGGCCTTAGGCACCCCGATGATGTGCTCCACCTGCGTCGGCTTGCCGTCCTGTATCTCCTCAAAGAAGCGCTTGATCGTGATCAGGTTGAGGTTATACTTCTCGCGGAGCGATATTTTAGCCACGCTGCGGTTGGCGATGTTACGCGGCGCGTTTATCTCTACGATCTCGTAATTGTCCGGCAGCGGCAGGAAGGTACGGATGCTCGGCTGCAGCAGGCGCTCGGCCACGGTTTTGCCTACCTCACCCTCCGGCGACAGGATCTCCTGCACGCCCATTTTCTCCAGGATGCGGCGCTGTTGCTTGTTGGAGGCGCGGGTGATCACCCGCTTCACGTTCAGTTCCTGCAGGTTGGCCGTTGTGATCAGCAGGGCCTCGAAGTCCTCGCCAATAGCTACTACCACGGCGTCCATATCCTGAATGCTTTGGGCCTCCAGGGCGCGGATGTCGGTGGCATCCAGGGCAACGGCGTAGGCTACCTGGTCTTTGATAGACTCCACATGGTCCTCGTCGTTATCAATGGCGATCACCTCGGCGCCGCGCTCTGCCAGCGTGGTGGCAATGGAGTGGCCGAAGATCCCCAGGCCAATTACCGCGAATTTGCTCCTCATGCTTTTATCTTAGCGTTTAGGTATGTGGTGAGCACCTCCAGCCCGCGCTCAAAGTTGGCGTTGTTCGGGATGATGATGTCAGCATCGTTTTTGTAAGGTTTGATGTACTTCTCGTACGTAGGAGCCACGTGGTGGGTATAGCGGTACAGCACGTCGTCCAGGTCATAGCCGCGCTCCACCTTATCGCGCACAATGCGGCGCTGCAGTTTTATGTACTCTTTGGCGTCAATGTATACCTTTAGGTCCAGCAGGTTGGCGATCTCCTCAAAGTAAAATACAAAGATGCCCTCCACCACCACAATCGGGGCAGGCCTGAACTCCAGCTGGCGCGGCACCACATCCGGGTTGTTGAAGGTGTACTCCTGGCGGTAAATGGTTTCGCCGCGGCTCACTTTCAGGATGTCGTGTGCGTAGGCCTCATCATCGATGCAGGACGGCAGGTCGAAATTGATTACTCCGTTCGGGTCTGCGGTTTGGTGCTCGCGCGGTTTGTAGTAGTTGTCCTGAGAGATCAGGCAAACGTCTTCCGGGGCAAACGAGGTAA
Organism: Pontibacter litorisediminis; assembly: GCF_029360645.1. Classification (GTDB taxonomy): domain Bacteria; phylum Bacteroidota; class Bacteroidia; order Cytophagales; family Hymenobacteraceae; genus Pontibacter; species Pontibacter litorisediminis. The sequence continues at coordinate 290,002 of NZ_JARDUA010000003.1, forward strand.
GCAGCTTGTTCAAAAAAGTGGTTTTTCCTGAAGCACTACCTCCTGTAATCCCGACGATGAATGGCTTTTGCATAGGAAGCTTTGGTTTCAGCCCACAAAATTAAAACATTAGCAGCTACTTGGCTAATGCAGCGCGTTATTTTTATACTTTCAGGGTTTTCAGGAAGCGTACCAGCTCCTGGGTGGCGCGGCCGCGGTGGCTGATGGCGTTCTTTTCCTCGGCGCTCATTTGGGCAAAGGTGCGGTCGTGGCCGTCGGGCACGAACACCGGGTCATAGCCAAAGCCTTTGTCGCCCTTCCACTCCGTTGCTATACTTCCTGTTACGATGCCTTCGAACTGGTGCTGCTGCCCGTCCAGAATCAGGGTGATGCTGGTGCGGAAGCGGGCGCGGCGGTTCTCTTGCCCCTCCAGGCGCTGCAAAAGCTTGTTGATGTTATCGGCATCGGAGCGCTGCGGGCCGGCATAGCGTGCCGAGTATACGCCCGGCTCGCCGTTCAGCGCCTCCACCTCCAGGCCGGTGTCGTCGGCAAAGCAGCTCACGTTATAGTTGTCCCACACATACTCCGCCTTCTGCCGCGAGTTGCCTTCCAGTGTGTCCTGCTCCTCGGCCAGCTCCTCGTTGCAGCCAATGTCCTGCAGGGTCAGTAGTTCATACTTGCCCTCCAGCATCTGGCTTACCTCGGCCAGCTTGTGGCGGTTGTTGGTTGCAAAGCAGAGTTTCTTCATTTTAGTTATTCGTTAATAGTTGTTCGTTGCTGGTAGTAGGATGCTGAGGGTCATTATACTTCGTTTTGGCCAGCCCTAATAACTGGTAACTATCAACCAGCAACTATTTATCTACAGCAAATACGCTGCTACCTCTTATCTACAGCAAATACGCTGCTACCTCATCTTCCTGTAGCACTACCTGCACGCGCTCGCGCAGGGTGGTGGCCAGCGAGTAGCCGGTGTAGGTGGCGGCGATCGGGTAGAGCGGGTGGTGGCGGTCTATAAGGGTGGCCACCTCTACCTTCTTCGGATTCTGTGGCAGAAAGGCGTTTAACGTGTAGGCCAGCGTTTTGCCGGTGTTCAGCACGTCGTCTACCAGCACCACTACCTTATCCCCCAGGTTTATGTTCTCGGGCTGCAGTTGCACGGGCTCCTCTAGCGGCGTGTCTTTGTTAAGCCTTACCTGCAGCAGTTGCACCTGTAGCGGCGAGATCTGCTGCAATTGTGTGGCCAGCTGCTCGGCCAGGGTGTGGCCGTTAGGATAAATGCCGGCCAGCACCAGCGCCTCCTCCTCAAAGTTGCGCTCGTAGATCTCATAGGCGATGCGCTTTACCTTTTGCTCTATCTGACTGCGGTCCAGTATCAGGCTCTGCTGTTTATGTTCTGGTGTCATAGGGGTTTGCTTCTGGCTTTGGTGGCGCGGCAAATCGCGCCGCTAAGGCAAAATTAACAAGATATTTAGATTGGCCGCGGCTTTTGCCGGATGCATAAAATAATTTGGCTCATAGCGTTTTACTTTCAAATAATCTTATTAAATTTGCAGTCCGATTCAGAAATTAAGGTTAAATAACGTTTACGATAATGAAAAAAGGCATTCACCCAGAGTACAGACAGGTGGTTTTCCAGGATATGACCAGTGATTTCAAGTTCATCACTCGTTCTACTATGACTTCTGATGAGACTATCACTATGGAAGATGGTAAAGAGTATCCTGTAATCAAAGTGGAAGTTTCTTCTGCCTCTCACCCGTTCTACACTGGTAAAAACATCTTCGTGGATACTGCTGGTCGTGTGGAGAAATTCAACACGCGTTACAAGAAAAAATAAGCGGTTTATTCCGGTTAAAACGTTTCAAGAGAAGTCTTTCTGTCATTGTGGCAGGAAGACTTTTTCTTTTATCCCCCTCCCCGTAAACAAGCCAAACCTGTCTTTTAGCCTGCTGTTGTACGAACACGCATAACCGTATTGCCTAAATCATAAAATATTGCTGTGTGTGGCGGCTTTTATGCACTATTTTGAAGGAAAGCTTATATTTTTGCACCATGAATATCATCCTTTTTGATGACCCGGTAATCCGGCAGGACCTGTTGCCACTGACCTTTACCAGGCCGGTGGCCGAGGTGCGCGTGGGCATATTGACCATTGCCGAGAAGTGGGCGAAACACTTAGGTGGGCCGGTGGCTTACCTGACGCAGCCATACCTGCAGGCGAAGTATAAAAACGGCAACGGGGAACTGTATATCAATGGCGCTGCTATACCCGACGCTGAGTTGGCTGCCGCCGTGCGTGGGCTGGAACCCGGCCAGGCGCTGTACCATGATAACCTGTTGCTGGCGCTGCACAGCAGCGGGCAAACTTTTGCCACGCCGCAGGAACTGGCAAGCCACTCATCCGCTAGCCGGCAAGCCTATAGCAGCGACTGCACCGTCATCCGGGATGTGTGGAACATTTTCCTGCAGAACGGCAGTCAGATCCGCAGCGATTACGCTCTGGTAACCGACGGGCGCCAAAGCCAGCCGGTGGACGATAAGTACACCATGGTGTATAACGAGGAGAACATCTTTATTGAGGAGGGTGTGAAGATTAGGGCGGCTATACTTAACGCGGAGAACGGGCCCATTTACCTGGGCAAGAACTCGCAGGTGCACGAAGGCGCGGTGATCAAAGGGCCGTTTGCGCTGGGTGAGGAGAGCAACGTGAACGTGGGCGGCAAGATGCGCGGCGACGTGAGCATTGGCCCCTTCTGCAAGGTAGGCGGTGAGGTGGCGGCCTCGGTTATCTTCGGCTATACCAACAAAGGCCACGAAGGCTACCTGGGCAACTCGGTGCTGGGCGAGTGGATAAACATCGGTGCCGACACCAATACCTCGAACCTGAAGAACAATTACGCGGAGGTAAAGATCTGGAACTACGCCAAAGGCGGCTTCAAGAACACCGGCCAGCAGTTCTGTGGCCTTATCATGGGCGACCACAGCAAGTGCGGCATCAACACCATGTTTAACACCGGCACGGTGGTAGGCGTGAGTGCCAACATCTTTGGGCCGGGCTTCCCGCGCAACTTCATCCCTTCGTTCAGTTGGGGTGGCGCGGCCGGCTTCGAAACGTTTCAGATGCGCAAGGTGGTAGAAGTGGCCGAGAAAGTGATGGGCCGCCGTGACAAGCAGCTAGACCAGACGGAGCGAGACATTCTCAACCACATTTTCGAGGAGACCCAGCAGTACCGCGTCTGGGATAAAAAGGCGTAGGCCGCTCTCGTAAAGTATAAAAGGGACAAAAGACCATGGAGTTGCACTGCAATTGCTGTCTTTTGTCCCTTTGTCTTTTATCTTTGTGATAACTATCAACTCATAACCCCAAACGTGCAGTTCTCTCAGATCATAGGTCATCAGGAAGCAAAAGCTTTGTTGCTCAAATCGGTGCAGCAGAACCATGTGGCGCATGCGCAGCTGTTTCTGGGGCAGGAGGGAAGCGCGAACCTGGCCCTGGCGCTGGCCTATGCCACCTACATCAACTGCGAGAACAAGCAGCCCGATGATTCATGTGGAACATGCGGCAGCTGCGTGAAAATGAACAAGCTGGTGCACCCCGACTTTAACTTCGTGATGCCCGTAACGGCTACAAAATCGGTAAGCAAGGATGCCCTGAGCAGCAAGTTCATGAACGAGTGGCGCGAGTTTATACTTGCCAGCCCCTACCAGGGCCTCAACGAGTGGATGCAGCACATCGGGGCAGAGAACAAGCAAGGCATTATCTCGAAGGACGAAAGCCGCCAACTGGTAAAGCTGGTGTCGCTGAAGGCGTTTGAGGGCAACTACAAGATCGTGGTGATCTGGCTGCCCGAGCTCATGCACCCTTCTGCGGCCAACGCTCTGCTGAAGCTGCTGGAGGAGCCGCCTGCCCAGACGCTGTTTCTGCTGGTGGCGCAGTCGGCGGAGAAGCTGCTGGCTACCATTACCTCGCGTACCCAAATCATGCAGGTGCGCAACTTTACCGAGCAGGAGGTGGTGCAATATGTGCAGCAGAAGTATAACCTCGACCCTGACCGTGCCGCGCAGGTGGCGCAGTTGGCCGAGGGCAACCTGAACGCCGCCGCCAAGCTCACCAGCGAGATCAGCAGCGACTACTTCACCTTCTTTACCGACTGGATGCGCCACTGCTACAGCTATAAGTTTAACCACCTGGTGGAGATGAGCGAGGAATTCCAGAAGCTGGGGCGCGAGAACCAGAAGAACTTCCTGCTCTACGCGCTCAACCTGTTCCGGAAGGTGATGCTGTACGGGGTGGATGCCTCGCTGATCGCTTTTCTGCCGCCGGCCGAGCTGGACTTCGTGCAGAAGTTCTCGAAGGTGATAACAGGCAACAACGCCGGCGAACTGGCCGAGGAGCTGAACCAGGCGCATTACCACATCGAGCGGAACGCCAACCCAAAGATGGTGTTCGTGGATAGCTCGCTACAGATTGCCGGCTACCTGCGTAAAGGGTAGCTTAGTTGTTGGTTATTAGTTGCTCGTTATTGGTGTTAATGGGGCTAATGATTTCCCTACCTGGAGGGGGTAAGGAGTGGGTTTAGAGGAACAGTTGCAGTATAAAATCCTCTTGTCATTCTGTTAAGAAACTTGTTGGAAGGGAGGTTAAGCCTTTGCTATTTCCCCCAAGGCTCTTTCAGGGATGACAAAAGCGTAAATATAAGGTTGGTTTGAGGAGGGCTGGAAAGCAGCTTCCGGCCTGACCTTTGACAAGTATAAACAGAGGCACTGCAGAGCAGCCTCACAGTAAAGTATAACATGGCAGAGAACATAACAGACAAGACGATACGCATCGGAACACGGGGCAGCAAACTGGCCCTGTGGCAGGCTAACGCGGCGGCGGAGAAGCTGCAGGCTGTAGGCCTCAAAACAGAGATCGTGATTTTCAGTACCAAAGGCGATCAGATCCTTGATAAATCCCTGGATAAGCTGGGGTCTAAAGGAGTGTTTACAGAGGAGCTGGAGATTGCGCTGCGCAATGGCGAGGTGGAGATAGCCGTGCACAGTGCCAAGGATGTGCAGTCTACCATCCCAGAGGACCTGGAGCTGGTGGCCTTTATGGAGCGCGAGAAGGTGAACGACGTGCTGCTCTCCCTGAACCCGGACTTCCAGCTCGGGCGCGACAGCAAGGCGGTGATCGGAACCTCCTCTACCCGCCGTAAGGCGCTGCTGAAGCAGTACTACCCGAACGTGACAACAGTGGAGTCGAGGGGAAACCTGCAAACACGCCTGCGCAAGCTGGAGGAGCAGGGAATGGACGCCCTGATGCTGGCCTTTGCCGGGGTGCACCGCATGGAGTATGACAACCTGATCGTGTATACTTTTCCGGAGGATGAGTTTGTGCCAGCCGTGGGGCAGGGCAGCGTGGCCATTGAGTGCGCCAAGAACCTGGAGCCCGAGCTGAAAAATGCCCTGAAGCAGGCGCTGAACCATGCCCAGACGCATGTGTGCCTGCTGGCCGAGCGCGCGTTTCTGCGCACCATGGAGGGCGGCTGCAGCATTCCGTCTTTCGCGCTGGCAAGGCTGACTGATGAAGGGGTAAGTATAACCGGTGGTATCGTGAGCCTGGACGGCAAAACGCTGCTGCAGGAGACGCTGGAGGGCCCAACCGGAGCGGCGGCGGAGATGGGTGAGGAACTGGCCAACATCATCCTTGGCCAGGGCGGTGCCGACATCCTTAAAAGTATCAGAGCCGAGAGAGGGGAGTAGGCTCCCTTATTCTTTGGTAACATGAAGGGGCCGCCTGCACAATGCAGGCGGCCCCTTCATGTTGTTTTAAGGAGTAGGTTAAGCCTTGGCAGCCTCGGCCTCTGTTTTTACAGCCTCTTTCGTAAGCGGTGTGTTGTTGTCAGAGCGGGCATAGGCCAGGAAGTCGATCATCTCGCGCTTCACAACCGGTGCTAATAAGTACAGGCCCACCATGTTCGGGATGCTCATGGCAAAAAGCATGGCATCCGAAAAGGCCACCACACTGCTAAGCTGCATGGGAGCTCCCAGCACCACAAAGGCACAGAAAAGTAGCTTAAAGCTGATATCGGCGGCCTTGTTGTGGCCAAACAGGTAAGTCCAGGACTTCAGGCCGTAGTACGACCAGGTGATCATGGTAGAGAAGGCGAAAAGTATAACCGCAGCGGCCAGGATCATCGGGAACCAGTCGATAACGGTGGCGAAGGCCGTGGAGGTAAGCGCGATGCCGTCGCCGGCCGCATTCATTTCATAGGCGCCTGTCACCACAATTACCAGCGCCGTCATGGTGCAGACCACCACCGTGTCGATAAACGGTTCCAGCGAAGCCACGAAACCTTCCGTTACCGGGACATTGGTTTTAACGGCCGAGTGCGCGATAGAGGCCGAGCCGATACCCGCCTCGTTAGAGAACATACCACGGCGAAGGCCTTGGATCATGACACCCACCAGGCCGCCACCTACCGCCGAGGCGGAGAAGGCACCCTCAAAAATCGCCGTAAAGGCAGCCGGAATAAGCGTGAAGTTAGAGATAAGCACAATAATGGCCGCCACGATGTAAATGGCGCACATCAGGGGCACTACTTTCTCGGTTACGCGGGCAATGCTCTTCATGCCGCCCAGTATCACCAGGCCCACCAGCACGGCCATGATCAGGCCGAAGATCCAGGCGTTGCCGTCCCCGAACCAGGAGCCAGCCTCTCCGCCGGTCACGGCGATAAACTGCTGGGTAGCCTGGTTGATCTGGAACATGTTGCCTGCGCCGATCGCGCCGCCAATACACATGATGGCAAAGAAGGCCGCCAGGAATTTGCCAAGGCCAGCCATGCCCCGCTCTTTCATCCCCTTGTTCAGGTAGTGCATCGGGCCTCCGGACACGGTGCCGTCGGCATGGTGGTCCCGGTACTTAACGCCCAGCGTGCAGGATACGAACTTCGACGACATGCCCAGCAAGCCCGCCACAATCATCCAGAACGTGGCGCCCGGTCCTCCAAGTGAAATGGCGATGGCCACACCGGCAATATTGCCAAGCCCCACCGTGCCGGAAACAGCAGCCGTCAGGGCCTGGAAATGGGTTACTTCGCCGGGAGCATTCTCTTGGCTGTACTTGCCTCGCACGATGTCCAGTGCGTACTTAAAGCCTCTGATGTTGATGAACCCGAGGTATAGGGTGAAGAACACGGCACCCAGCAGCAGCCACACCAGGATGAGCGGGATACCGTAGCCGGCAACAGGCAGTTCATAGAAAATAATATCAGAGATAAACTGTGCTGCAGGGCCAATGGCCGCGTCGATTTTTTCGTCTACTGTAGTTGGTGCCTGGGCAAAAAGGGTGCTACAGGCCCCCAGACTGAGCGCTGCAGAGAGTAAGATTCTTTTCATCTAGATAGGTTAGTTGATTAGTCACTTTCCTTAAATTAAACTATTTCTGCTGCCAATGTAAAGTTTTAGCCCGGATTGCCTCTGTCAGTTCATTAAAAGAGCCATATAATGCAATATCTGATGAGCGGCTGTTATAGAAGGCGGTGCTACCTTATACGTGCGGTAAAGCCCGTGCCGGCAGTACCAGTAGCAGAAAAAGGTGCTAAAATATAAACAAGTGCTAAAAAGGCTTAAATTTGGAATCCTGCTGACTACAGCCGGGCATTACAAGAACCCAAACCGACATTAACACAAGAATGAAAATGCTAAAGTATGTAGCCTCCGCTCTGCTACTGGCCCTGCTGCTGCCGCTGGCGGTGCTGGCCCAGAAGCCAAAGGGCAAAGACCAACTCGTGACTATCTCCACGCCGCAGGGCGACATCAGGCTGGTGCTCTTCGACGATACTCCGCAGCACAAGGCCAACTTCCTGAAGCTGGCGAAGGAGGGTTTTTACGATGGCACCACTTTCCATCGTGTGATAGACGGTTTTATGATACAGGGCGGCGACCCCAACACCAAGGACGACAACCCGCGCAACGACGGAGCCGGCAGCCCCGGTTACACGGTTCCGGCGGAGATCAGCGCCACCCATAAACATGTGCGCGGCGCTGTGGCGGCCGCCCGCCAGGACGACCGCGTGAATCCTTCGCGTGCCAGCAGTGGCTCCCAGTTCTACATTGTGGAAAACCATGACGGCACCCCGATGCTGGACGAAGTATACACTGTGTTTGGGCAGGTGGTGGATGGCTTGGACGTGATTGATAAGATTGCCGAACAACCAACCGATGGCCGCGACCGCCCACTGTCAGACATCAAGATGAAGGTGACGGTGGAGGACGTGAAGAAGAAAAAGATCGCCAAGAGGTATAACTACAACTACAATACCCAGACACTGGAGAAAAAATAACACATGAAGCGCATTCTGATTACCGGCTCTAACGGGCTGCTGGGCCAAAAGCTGGCCGAACTACTGCTGCCGAAGCAGGATATTGAGCTGCTGGCCACCAGCCGTGGCGAAAACAAACTGGCCGAGCTTTACCCTACCCTGCCGTTCCGAAGCATGGACGTGACGAACGAGGGGCAGGTGGAGCAGGTGGTGAGCGAGTTCCGCCCCACGCACATCATCCACACCGCCGCCATGACCAACGTGGACCAGTGTGAGAACGACCGTGATGGGGCCCTGCTGCTGAACCGCGATGCCGTGCAGTACCTGGTAAACGCCTGCGAGAAGTATGACGTGCACCTCATCCACGTGAGTACCGACTTTATATTTGACGGCGAGAACGGGCCATACGACGAAGAAGCGGAGGCAAAGCCGGTGAACTTCTATGGTGAGACGAAGCTGATGGCCGAGGAGATCGTGAAGCAGGCAAAATGCAGGTGGGCCATATTACGCACCGTGCTGGTTTACGGCGTGGTGAACGACCAGGGCCGCACCAACATTGTGCTGTGGGTGCGCGACAGCCTGCAGGCGGGCAAAGTGATAAAAGTCGTGACAGACCAGTTCCGGACGCCAACGCTGGCTGAGGACCTGGCCATGGGCTGCTGGCTGGCCGCCGAGCATGATGCCGAAGGCATTTACCACATCTCCGGCTCCGAGATGCTTACCCCATACGACATGGCCATGCAGGTAGCCGATTTCTTTGCCCTGGACAAAGCCCTGATCGATAAAGCAGATAGCAGCACCTTCTCGCAGCCGGCAAAACGGCCACCCCGCACCGGCTTCATTATCCGCAAGGCGGAGACAGAACTGGGCTACCGCCCGCATGCATTTGCGGAGGGCATTCGCCTGGTGGCAGAGCAGGCGGCAAGGCAAAATTAGCTTTGTTGCCATAACATTAAAAATATGTGATTTTTAATGCAGCTATCCAAACCATTACCTATATTGTACGCTTAAATTTCAGCACATTACGACCAAACACCTTTATACAAGACCAACACCTTAATCAAACTAAACTAACTAAACACTTCTACCTTCTTTATGAGTGCTAACAAAGAATCCTGGGGCTCACGCGTCGGCCTGATCCTGGCAATGGCCGGTAATGCCGTAGGCCTCGGAAACTTCCTACGCTTTCCGGTGCAGGCGGTGCAAAATGGCGGCGGCGCCTTCATTATCCCTTACCTTGTCTGTTTTCTGGTGATGGGTATCCCCCTGCTCTGGATCGAGTGGTCTATGGGCCGCTTTGGGGGCAAGTACGGAAACCATTCCACGCCTTACATTGTGGATACCATGGGCAAGCACCGCCTCTGGAAGTACATTGGCGTGTTTGGTATCTGGACCAACATTGCCGTGGCCGCATACTACTGCTACCTGGAGTCCTGGACGCTCTCCTATGTATTTCACTCCATCCGAGGCACGTTCAATGGCCTGGACCAGGAAGGCGTGGCGGCGTTCTTCGACACCTATGTGAGCATCGGCGACTCCACCTTAGGCATCCCCTACGAGGCCGTGGTGTTCTACCTTATCTGTTTGCTGCTCAATACCTGGATCCTGTCTAAGGGCCTGTCGGGCGGCGTGGAGCGTGTAGCCAAAATCGGCATGCCGTTGCTGATCCTGTTCGGCGTATTTCTGGCTTACAAGGGCTTTACCATTACTGCCGGAGAAGCCGGTGCAGTGAACGACAGCTCCGTGGGCCTCAACTTCCTCTGGACTCCGGATTTCGATGAGCTGTGGTCACCAACGGTTTGGTTGGCTGCAGCCGGCCAGATCTTCTTCACCCTGTCGGTAGGCATGGGCACCATCCACTGCTACGCTTCTTATGTAAGGTCCAAAGATGACATCGCCCTGAACGCCATGTCGGCTGGCTGGATGAACGAGTTTGTGGAGGTCGTGCTTGGCGCCTCTATCCTGATTCCTATCTCGATCGGCTACCTGGGTATAGACAGGGTTACCGAGTTGGTGCAGTCCGGTGGCCTGGGGCTTGCGTTTAAAACCCTGCCGTTCCTGTTTACGCAGTGGGGTGAGGTGCTGGGCGCCGTTGCCGGTGTGATGTGGTTTGGCCTGCTGTTCTTTGCCGGCATCACCTCGTCGCTGGCCATGGGTACGCCATGGATCGGCTTTCTGCAGGATGAGTTTCAGTGGAAACGCAAGCCGGCGGCCTGGTCTTTCGGCCTGATCGTGCTGATACTGGGAATGCCTACAGTGCTTTTCTTCCACTATGGCGTGTTTGATGAGTATGACTACTGGGCGGGCACCGTATCGCTGGTTGTGTTCGCTCTGGTGGAGACGATCCTGTTTGCGTGGGTGTTTGGTATGGACAGGGGCTGGCGCGAGATCACATCCGGTGCCGATATCAAAGTGCCTAACTTCTACCGGTATATCATCAAGTTCGTTACGCCGCTGTTGCTGCTGTGGGTGTTTATCGGCTCGCTGGTAACGCCGAAGGGCGGCGATTGGGGCAAGGCTCTTGCCGGGGACTGGGTGCTGGACGATAGCTCCATCATCAACAAGATCAAGAACTCGAACCTGAAGCGCCAACTGGCAGAGGCCACAGACCCAGCCGTGATAAACCAACTGCAGGAAACACTGTTCTTTGTGAATGCCTCGCGTATACTGCTGGTGTCCGTGTTCCTCGGCATTGCGGCACTGGTTTACATTGCGTATAAAAAAAGAGTTAGGGAAGGAAGAATCTAGGAAACTATGAATACAGCTGCACTTGTTGTGATGCTCGGAACCATGCTGTTGGTTACCAGCCTGATGATATACTTTTTCACGCGTGTACTGAACGCGCCACCTAAGCCGGAGCCGGACTCATACCTCGACAACGACGATGAGCCTGGGCGGCAGGTACAACCGTAGACTTTATACATGAACAAATTAAGGCACTGGATACGCAGAAACTTTGGCTTTTCGCAGCGCGAGGTAAATGCGTTTCTGGTGCTACTCACCTTACTGGTGCTGCTTTCGGCGGCACCTTTTCTTTTTAGCAGGGTTTATACGTCGGAACCCGAATTCGTTTCTGCCCGGGACCGCCAACTGCTCGACAGCCTGGTGGCGCAGCTGGAGGAAAGGCAGCCGGAACGCACCAGCAAGTATAGTTTGCCTACCGTGTCGCTGCGGCCTTTTAACCCGAACCAGCTGACGGTGGAGGAGTGGCAGGCCTTCGGCTTACCCAAATGGCTGGCGCAGCGCATTCTTAACTATCGCAGCAAAGTAGGGGACCTTACCTATAAAGCAGAGCTGGGGCGTATCTATGGCCTCCCAGATTCTGTTTTCCAGCGGCTGTACCCTTACATTGATTTACCGGAGGAGCGCCCTGCTAAGTATAAACGCTCTGCGAGTATAGCCACGCGGCCTACACCCCAGCCGGAGTGGCACACCAATAAACGGGAGAAGTTTATACTTGCCCCTTTCAACATCAACACCGCCGACACCACGCAACTGAAGCAGATCAGAGGCATTGGCAGTAAGTTATCGGCACGGATCATAAAGTATAGAAGTGGCTTAGGCGGTTTTCACAGTGTAGAGCAACTGCGAGAGGTATACGGGCTGCAGCCGGAGGTGGTAGACAGCCTGCACAAGTATACCTTTGTGCCCAAGGCCAACACCGTGCAGCAACTAAGCATTAACACCGCCTCCGCCGAGGAACTGCGGGCACATCCCTATGTTTCCTCCAATGTGGCCAGGGCCATTGTAGCCTACCGCGAGCAACATGGCAAGTATAGCCAGTTGGAAGATGTGCGGCAAGTGAAGCTGATAACGGCAGAATTGTATGAGAAGCTGCGCCCATACTTGGCGCTGTAGGAAGGTTGAGCACCTTGAGTTTTAGCGTGGCGACATGCTGGTGTGAATTAGGAGCTAGTGAGACTGGGTTTGTGCGATCATCAACCTAGCCCTTAAACGGGGGCGGGAGTTTCTGTAGCACCGGGTCCAACTACCCCTACCACTCCTTGGCTAAGGAGGGGAGCCTGTAACTGCTTTGGTTAAGGTATAAGCGCTGTGGCTTTGGCTAGGCAGGTGAACCCACTCCTAACCCCTCCGAGGAGGGGAATCTCCGCAGGTGTAATCATCCCCAGCCTCCTTCCAAGGGGGACCTCTGCTAGAGGTAGGTAAAAGTCAATGTGCTATAGTAGCGGCGGCTACCGAAATGATACCTAATCTTTGGGTTGAGCGCCTATGCGAGTTTTTCTGGAGGCGAGGCAGCCCGAGGCACGAGGGCAGGAAAAGCTCCCAGCGCGATGCCCTTATCGAGGGCCCCTACCCCCAAGACGAGCCCGCTCGGGCTGGAGAGCACCAAAGCCAGAGATGCAACAATTTAGGTTGTAAGACTGAGGATGAACAAAGGCTAGTAAGAATAGCTTGCTTCCTGTAGCAGGGGGCAGGGGCTAATAGAGGCACAAGCGGACGCTTGCGCCAGAGAAGTATAAGGTATAGCCACAGCAAGTATGGCTCTGCGAGCCAGTCGAGTCACAGACTCAACACCCTGGCAAGGCACAAGTCCAAAGACTTGCGCCAGAAAGAAAAGGCAAAGGCACAAGCATCAACTTGTGCCTTTGCCTTTGTCTACACTACGACGTAAAAGCCTTTGCCTGAATGAATGTGTAGAAGAAAACAGCATTAGGGTTCTTGGCGACAATATGCATCTCCTCTTTCACCTTATCGGCCAATTCCGCATCCACATAACCGGCATCCAGCAGCTGCGGCAGTCCGCTTAGGAGCAGCTCGGTCCAGAAGCCGATCATCTCGGCACGCTTGGCAGGATTGCGGTTGTCGAGGTGGTAGGTTTTGGTTTCGGTAGTAATGCGCTGGTAGCCTACCGACTGCAGCAGGTTGCCTAGCTTGGCACCCACAAACGGATCGCCGCCCAGGTCATACTGCAGGTCATTGAAGCGCATCCAGTACTGCAGTACGTTCGGCGAGTAAGGCTCCACAAAGAAGCTGGAGTTCAGTACCTCCGTAATCACAATAGGGCTGCCCGGCTTCAGCACGCGCCGCACCTCTGATAGCACCCGCGCCGGCTCCGGTATATGCTCTAGTACCCAGCACAGGAAAGCACCGTCAAAATCAGCCTGAGAGGTAAAGCTCATGTCCATCGCGTTCTCCTTCAGCAGTTCGTAGCGGTCGGTGGCGTAGGGTATCGTGGACAGGTATTTCTGAGCCTGCGCAATTTGCTTCTCAGAGTAGTCGATGCCTGTTAAGTGCAGGTGCGGGAAGCGGCGCAGCAGAATCTCCGACTGGGCTCCTACGCCACAGCCCACTTCCAACAGCTTGGTTACGGTAGAGAAATCGATGTCGGAGTAGATCTTGTTCTCCATGAACCGCGCCTGCTTGTACAGGCGGGTCTGCTCCTCCGGAGAATAGCCGTGCAGGTATTTTTCTTCTGATGATTCTTTTGATGCTGCTACCATGTGTGATGCTACTTTAAGATAATCCGAATACACTTAACCAACTACCGGGGCATAGGTTTAAAGCTGCGCGTTGCTTAGCAGGGCCTTTGCCTTTTCCAGCACCTGTTGCTCGCTTTTGAAGGAAAGCATCCCGGCAGCCTCCGCTATGGGTACCCAGCGCGCCTCGTTCACCTCCCAGTCGTGCTCTGTTATGTTGCCAGAAGTATAGCGCAGCAAAAAGAAGTGCACAAACTTGTGGAAGCGCACCCGCTGTTTGCCTTTGTCGCCTACGTACCAATACTCTATGGTGTCAATCTTTTGGAGGAGCTCGGCGTGAATGCCCGCCTCTTCGCGTACCTCGCGCACAGCCGTGGCCTCCGGCGTCTCCCCGGCATCCACAATGCCTTTGGGCAGCTGCCACCGCTGCTGCGGCCCCACCGATATAAGCGCCACCTCCACGCCCGCTTCTCCCGCACGATAGGCCACCCCACCGGAGGATACCTGGTCTACGGTACTGAGTTTGGGCTTATTGGTGTCTGCTGGAGTAGGCATGGTGCAACGCATTAAAGTATAAACTTTATACTTGATGCACCGGGGCAAAGGTTTACTTTGCCTGCGTTACGGCCGGTTGCGGCTGTGGCTTCTGCTGGTCGTTTAGCCAGAGCAGGGTAGCGTTATAGGCCATGTCGTGCACGCCTACATAGAGCACCAGCTTCACATTGTCGGATTTGCGGCTAAACACCACCTCCGGGTCTGAGGCGCCAAAATAAGGGTCGTCAGCCTGGCCCTGCATGTCTTCCGGTATGGCCTGCTCCTTCACAATATAGGCCATGTCCTCTTTCGAAATGGTGTCGGCGGGAGCAGCCAGAATGTTGTAGGCGCGGATAGAGTGGCTCGGCGGCACCAGGAGGTCGTTTATGCCGTGGGCCAGAAAGATCGGTACCTCTTTGGCCTGGTGAACCTGGGTGCTGGGGCTGCGCTTCTTGCCTTCTTCCTCGGCCGGTGTGCCCGGCAGCGGCTCACCACCCAAAGCGGCTATGATTTGCTTGTTATACTTGCGGTGCGGATAGTACAGGTTAAAGTCGTACCACTCCGGAATATCGAATACAGGCACCCAGGCTGCCACGCCGGCCCACAGTTCGGGGTGGCGGCTGGCTGTCACCAGTGCGGTCATGGCGCCGCCCGAGGAGCCTACCAGGTATACCCGCGAAGAGTCGATATCGGCATGCTGCATGGCATAGTCTACCGCATCCACAATATCCTGCACGGCCATATCAGAGGCCATGGCCTCGGGGTGCTCAAACACACCGCGGTAGTTGGGTTGAATAAAGGCCCAGTCATACTTCTCGGCCCAAAGCGCAAACGGGATGGAGGGCACCTGCAGGTACCCGCTGCTCCAACTGTGCAGCACTACCAGCAGCGGCTTTTTGCGGCTAGACTTAGATTCGTAAAACAGCGCCGGCTCTACCTTTCCGTCCATCGTGGACTTTATCTGCACCACCTCAATGTCCTTCAGTTCCTTTTTCCAGTCTTCCAGACTCTCGTCGCCTACGTTGCCGGGGTACTGTTTGGTAGTGGTATATCCTTCTAAGGGCGCAATGGGAGGGATGGGTTTGTCTCTGTTACAGGCGGCAAATAAAAGGCATAGCAGCAAAGGGAGCAGAAGTTTTGCTGGGCGAAAGTCTATCTTCATCAAAGTTCTTTTATGGGGTACAAAGGTATAATTTGGATGCAATAAGTGAGTTGGCTATACTTCTAGAAAAACTGTATCTCAGTAAAAATGTTGCATCGGGCCATGCAGGAGCGGCAGGAGCAGGAGCAAAAAAGGGTGAGTGATCTGTTATTGCCCTGTATCGGTTTCCTCGTGCCCCAGTGCAAGGCCTGTATTGGCAAGCAGGTAAGCCATGATGGCGGAGTACTCCTCCTGGCTTACCTCATGAAAGTTGTCAGAGGTGTCCCACACCCTGCCGTCGGAGAAGCGGACTTTGTAGTGCGGCTCTGCTTCCACTTCGTTTTTCGCGTTGCGCTTGTACTCATAGTGCGTTATGGACTCGACTTGCTGCATCGTGTACTCCTGCGGGCTGAGCGAGCCGAAATCATCCACCACAATCCGTTCGCCTTTTATCTCTTTGTACCAGCCCAGGCCCAGCACGGATATTACCACTCCGGCAAGCAGGCAGCCCCTGCTCAGGAACCGGACAACCTTATAGCCGTCAAAGCCATACTTCCGGTTGGTGTACTCCAGGTATACCGGGTACTCCTCCTTCAGCATCAGGCGGTAGAGCAGTTCCATTGGCGGCATAAATAACGCAATGCCGAAGCACATGCCCGGCGCCAGCCAGAAAGAGGCTGGCGGGTAAATGGCAAAGTCTGCCTCCCGCCCCCGGAAGTATACTTCCTGCACGTCGTTGCCCAACAGGTAAAAAACATAGCAGATAGCGCCTGTGAAGAAGAAAAGCGGGATAAGGGAGAAGACCTCGTAAATTTTATACTTGTACTCGTTTACCAGCAGCAGCTTATCGTAATCCCTTACGGGTTTCGGCGTGGCGGGGAACAGGAACGGCAGCAGCAGGAATATAACTGCGGATAAAACTGAGGCTAGCATGGGAAAGCTAATAAGTGGCTGCAAGATAATTTCTTCCGTGTAATTTCTCCTTTCCAACTCTGATTAAATCCTACTAACTTGCTTAAATGGCTTAGACTTTCCGAAAGCTTCTTTCGTTAAGGGGGCAGTACATCATGAAAGACATCCTCAAAAACTATAGACGCAGGCTTCTTAACCTCGGCTCCGGCAACAGGGCCCTGGTCTTGCTGCGCCTGTACCGGGAGCTGCACCTGGATGTGGAGGCGCTGGATTTCGTGAACGGCAAGCCGGCTTTTGAGGTGCTGGAGAAGCTGCTGAGCGGCAAGAAAAAGATACTCCTGAGCCCTTATGCCGACAGCCGCCACGCGCCTGTGGCCGCTGTGAGTCGCCGCCTGCGCTTTATCAAGCGCAAGGCCGAGATGATTTTTGAGGAGCGCGGCAGCCGGGAGCTATACTTAGGCTGGCCCTTTGTACACGGCAAGTTTTCCGACGGTACGGCGGTGCGGAGCCCGCTGCTGTTCTTCCCGGTGAAGCTGCAGGTAAACGCAGCGCAGGAGTGGGAGCTGCAGCCCGACGAGGCGCAGCCGCCGCAGTTTAACCAGAGCTTCCTGCTGGCTTACGCGCACTACATGGGCACCCCGCTGGCCGAGGAGCTGTTGGAGCTGGACCTGAGCACCCTGCCGCAGCACCCGCTGGAGTTCCGCACCCAAGTGTACGAACTACTGAAAGAGCAGCAGCTAAGTATAAACGCGGGCCGCGAGTTCTTCGGCGACAAGCTAAAGCGCTTTACAGATTATAAGAAAGCCGATTACGAGGCAGACTATAAACCGGGGCAGCTTGAGCTGGAGCAGGAGGCCGTGCTGGGCATCTTCCCGCAGGCAGCTTCTTATTTACTCACAGATTACGATGCGCTGCTGGAGCAGGGCGAGCTGCAGGAAATGGAGCAGCTGTTCGGCACGCCCGAGGAAAGTATAAACGGGAGCACGCAGGCCCAGCATACCTTCACGACCTTTGCCCTGGATGCGGCGCAGGAGGCGGCGCTGCAGGCGGTAAAGCTGGGGCAGTCGGTGGTGGTGCAGGGGCCGCCGGGCACGGGCAAATCGCAGCTTATCTGTAACCTGGTGTCGGATTTTACGGCCAGGGGCAAGAAGGTGCTGGTGGTGAGCCAGAAACGCGCCGCCCTGGATGTGGTGCATAAGCGGCTCTCGCAGCAGGGGCTGGGCGCTTTCGCTGCCCTCGTGCACGACATCAACGCCGACCGCAAAGCTATTTTCAACCAGCTGCGCGAGCAGATAGACCGGTTGGACGAGTATAAAAAGCAGAACCTAGCGCTCAACAGCATCTACACCGACCGCACTTTTCTGGAAGTGAGCCGCGGCATCAACAAAAACCTGGAGAAGCTACAAGCTTTTAAAACAGCCCTGTTCGACATGAGCCGCTGCGGCTGGTCGCCTAAGGAGCTGTACTTGCGCAGCAGCCTACAGCAGCCGCACATTCCGCTCCATTCATACTTTAAAAACCTGACCGCCGAGACCGTGGCAGAGTTTCTGCCACGCCTGCGCCAGTACTTGCAAAAAGCCATATCCTGGCAAAAGGAGGACTTTGTGTGGAAGGAGCGGCGCAGTATGGAAAGTTATACTTTTCAGGAGCGGCAGGAGCTGGAGCAGGTGATCGCATCTTTGCCAGAAGAGCACGCCAGGCTGCAGCAAAGCATCCATGACCTGAGCGGTTATGCGTTCTCGCTGGAGGAGCTGCCAACCTATACCTCAGCCCTAGAGAAAATAAGCAGGCTGCAGGAGTTGCTGGCGCAGGAGGAAGTGCTGCAGGCGCTTCAGCCCTTGCTGCAGCGGCAGGCGGAGCCCAAAGAGCTGCAGAAGCAGCTGGTGCGGCTAAAGGAGCTATACTTAGTTTGCCCGGCCCCGGACGCAGCCATTGCCACCGAGGACTTGGTTTCGGTGCGAGCGGCTGTGGCCAAGTATGAGGAGCAGCAAAATCAACTGATCAAACGTATTGCTTGGGCTTTCGCCCCCGAGAAGCAGCTGCTGAAAAAGGCGCTGGCCAAGTATAAGCTGGAGCTGAATGAGGCAGGAATGGGGGAGCTGCAGCGGCGCCTGGTGCTGCGCCAGCAGGCGGTAGAGCTCATGCAGGGCATCAACCAACGTATTAAACTGGGCCTGAAGATAACGCAACAGCCCAGTGAGGTGCTGCAGAAGCTAAAGGCCGTGGAGGAGGCCCTGCAGGCCCAGAAACTGCTGCGCCAGCTGCATCAGGAGCAGGTGCTGCACGAGAAGCTGTTAAGCATCGTACAGCTACCGGAGCACCTGCAGGCGCTCACGCAAAGTATAAACGAGGCCGAGGCAAGGTATAAACTGTGGCTGGAATGGCTCACGGAGGGGCAAATCTCAAGGCTAATACAAGACGAAACTTATAAAGAAGCCCTGCTGCAGGAGCTGCCGGAGGTGTTTGAGCACCTGGTGGCTTTTGATGCGCTGCTGACTTCCTTCACCGGGCCCGAGCGCAAGGTAGCCGAGCTGCTGCAGGAACAGGGTATAAAAACGGCAGAGGAGGGCGAGGCGCTCCTGCTCAACAGCCTTTACCTGGCCTGGCTGCACGAGCTGGAGGGGCAGCACCCGGAGCTGCGCATGCCTAGCAACGGCGAGCTACAGCGGCTGGAGGAAGAGCTGCAACTACTGCTGCAGCAAAAGCAGGCGCTGAGCCAGGAAATCGTGCTGTCGCGGCTCCGGGAGCAGGCCTATAAGGACATTGAGGTGAACCGATTGGGAAACCCAGTCACCTACCGCCGCCTGCATGCACAGGTGAGCAAGAAGCGCAGCCTCTACCCGCTCCGCAAGCTTTTTGCCCTGTTCTCCGAAGAAATGCTGGACCTGGTGCCCTGCTGGCTGGCCTCGCCTGAGACGGTGTCGGCGGTGCTGCCGCTGGAGCGGTGCTTTGATTTGGTGATTTTTGACGAGGCCTCGCAGTGCTACTCCGAGACAGGCATTCCCGCCATGCTGCGCGGCAAGCAGGTGGTGGTGGCCGGCGATGCGCAGCAGCTTAAGCCTTCCGATATTTACCGCGCCCGCTGGAACGGCGCGGATGGAGAAGATGAGGTGGAGGAACTGTCGGCAGAATCCTTGCTGGAGCTGTGCGGTTTATACTTGCCGCAGACCATGCTCACGCAGCACTACCGTAGCCGCTATCCGGAACTGATTGAGTTCTCGAACCGCTATTTCTACAAAAACAAGCTGGAGCTGATTCCGGAGCTGCTGGATGCCAACGCGCGCCAGCCGGCCATCACGTTTGTGAAGGTGCATGGGCTGTGGCAGGATAACCAGAACCTGCCGGAGGCGCAGCGGGTGGTGGAGCTGGTGCTACAGTGCCTGCAGGCCGGGCAGGAGGAACTGGGCGTGATCACCTTTAACTATAACCAGCAGATGCTGGTGCAGGACCTGCTGGAGGAAGCGGCCCAGGAGCAAAACATCACCATACCTGCCTCCGTGCTGGTCAAGAACATCGAGAACATCCAGGGCGATGAGAAGGAGGTGATCATTCTATCGGTGGGCTATGCCCCGGACGACAAGGGCCGAATGGCGATGCAGTTCGGTAGCCTGAACCAGAGCGGGGGCGAGAACCGCCTGAATGTGGCCGTTACCCGCGCCAAGCAGCAGGTGGTAGTGGTCAGCAGCATCCGGGCAGAGCAGCTGCAGGTAGAGCACACCACGCACGCCGGACCAAAAGTGCTGAAAGATTACCTGCACTACGCGCAGCAGGTCAGCCGCCGCTATTTCGAGTATGAGCCGAAGCAGGAAAGTATACCGCCGCAGGTGCCGCTGCTCAAGGAAGTGCTGGCCCGGCAGGTGCCGTACCTGAAACCCGAGGTGCCTTTCGCCGACCTCACTTTGGTAAAGGAAGCGGCTTACCAGGGCGTGGTCCTCACCGACGATGACCTGTACTACAGCGCCCTCTCGGTCCGCCACACGCACGCCGATATTCCGCTGCTGCTACGCCAGCGCCACTGGCCGTACAAGCGCGTCTACAGCCGCCAGTTCTGGGAGAAACCCGAGAAAACGGCAGAAGAAGTTAGAAAGGTTAAAAGTTAGAAAGCAAAAGTATAGAACACTTTGCTGGCGAACGAATCGTATCGGGTTGCTTTTGCTTCAGCAAGTATAGATTAGTAGGTGGGCACAAGCGGACGCTTGCGCCAGAAGCTGCTGTTATACTTTCATTATCCGACTCCGTACAGACTTCCTAATCTTCTAACTTTCTAACTGAACTCTCTAACTCCCAGACTCTCTAACCCCTAAACTCCCCAGCCCTTTGCTCTACAAGATCTTCACCGTCTACGTCTATTT
Organism: Pontibacter litorisediminis; assembly: GCF_029360645.1. Lineage (GTDB taxonomy): Bacteria > Bacteroidota > Bacteroidia > Cytophagales > Hymenobacteraceae > Pontibacter > Pontibacter litorisediminis. Next base: position 310,667 of record NZ_JARDUA010000003.1, read on the forward strand.
TCAAACGCTTTTCTGCGGATGCGGGCCTGACAGGCGCAACGGTGGTTTCGAGAAGCCGGATTTCAAGTATAAACTGGAGCGGATAACACGGCTGGACGGGCAGATGCAGGAAAGCTCCGGCCTTGCCCATGCTTCTGACAGCACTTTCTGGACCCATGGCGACAGCGGCACGCCGGCGGAACTGTACCGGTTTAACTTAGAAGGCGAGCTGCTGCAAACGCTGCCGCTGGAGCTGCAAAACCGCGATTGGGAAGAGCTGGCTGAGAGCGAGGAGCAGCTCTACATCGGCGATTTCGGCAACAACCTGAACAGCCGGCAGGACCTGCAGATCCACATGCTCAACAAACAAGACTATACTTTAGCGGGCACTTTATACTTCTCCTTTGAGGACCAGGAGGCCTTTCCGCCGGACAAGGACAACCAGCATTTTGACCTGGAGGCTTTTTTCTATTACCAGGACTCGCTGTACCTCTTTACCAAAAGTCGCGGCAACAACATGCAGGTAAAGCTTTACACTTTGCCGGCGCGGCCCGGCACCTTTGTGGCGCGGCTGCAGGAGAGGTTGCCTGTCAGTGCCATGGCCACGGGTGCTGCCATCTCACCGGATGGCAAGCAGTTTGCCATACTTGGTTATGGAAAAGTATACCTGTTTGAGGTGCAGGACGGCCACATCAACCTAAGCGGTAGGCATTATTGCCTGAAGGTAGGCAGAACGGGCCAGGCCGAGGCTATACTTTACACCTCAAACAACCAGCTCCTCATCACCAACGAGAACGGCAAGCTTTTCCGGCTCACGCTTCGCAACGACTAAGGCAGCATACCTGCCCGGATACGAAATAGGAACAACCTTTTTCTTGGCGCTTAAGTTAAGTTTTAAAGAATTAGGAAGATAAAACTATGCATACAACAATATTAGTAACAGGCGCCACAGGCACGGTAGGCCGTGAGGTGGTAAAGCAGCTGTCAATGCTGAGTGGCGAAATACGGGTGCGGGCCGGCGTTCATTCAATTATCAAGGGCGAGAACCTGAAGCGTTTGCCGGGGGTGGAGATCGTGGAGATAGATTTTGAGGAACCGGACTCGCTGCACGCCGCCTTCACGCACGTGGACAAGGTTTTCCTGATAACGCCCTTTGCCGCAGACCAGATACAGATGGCCAAAACGCTGGTTGATGAAGCCAAGAAGGCAGGTGTGAGGCACATTGTAAAGCTGTCGGTGATAGGGGCTGATGCCACGCCGGGGTTGGAGCTGGGGCGCTGGCACCGGGAGATTGAGAAGTACATCGAGGACAGCGGCATCAAGTATACTTTTCTGCGGCCAACTTCCTTTATGCAGAACTACATCAGCTACAGCGCAGACAGTATAAAGCACGAAGGGAAGTTTTATGGGGCCACCGGCGATGGGAAGGTGGGGTATGTGGATGCGCGGGACATCGCTGCTGTTGGCGTGGAGGCGCTTACGAAGGATGAGCACATCGGCAAGGCCTATGATATAACTGGAGGGGAGGCACTGTCTAATTACGAGGTGGCGCAGCTATTGGGCGAGGTGACAGGCAAGCGGGTGGATTACATTGATGTGCCCGATGCCGCCGCCAAGAAAGGCATGACAGACCACGGCGTTCCGGATTTTATGGCCGATGCGATGATAGAGGTTTACAGAGAATACAGGGAGGGCAAAGGCAGCGAAACCACTGACACCGTAGAACGTGTGGCGGGGCGCAAGCCGCACACCATGCGGCAGTTTCTGCAAGACCACAAAGATTGCTTTGTGTAAGCTTGCCCTTTCCCGGTTTTTTGAGAGAACATAAAAAATCCCCTCCTGAAAACAGGAGGGGATTTCTTTTATAGCCAGTTTAACAGCTATTATTCATCCAGGTTGCGGTAACGGTCACTGCGGCGTGTCTGGTAGCGATCCTGATCTCTGTCGGAGTCGCCGCCATAGCCACGGTAGTTCTCGCGGGAGCTGGAGCCGCGGTTATCGCTGTAGTAGGATGTGCTGCTGTCCATGGAGCCATAACGGCTGTCATCGCCGCCGTAGCCGCCCTGGCCATAGCCACCTTCACGGTATCCGCTCTGGCCGTAACGGTTGCTGGAGGAACCTCCTTGCATGCCGCTGCCCATGCCACCTCTCGATGAGCCGCCGTAGCCGCCCTGCATGCCGCTGCCATAGCCACCGCTCATACCTTGGCTTCCGCTGCCGGAGCCGTAACCATAGCCACCGCTCATGCCGCTGCTGTAGTTGCTGTCGCCGTAGCCGCCTCTGTCTCTGTCAGAGGATCTGCCTTGCGAGCCATAGCTGGACCCGCCACTGTAGCCTTGGCCATAGTCGCTGCCTTGCGAGCCATATCTGGCGGAGCGGTCAGAGCTATACTCATCATTGTAAGAGCCTCCTCTGGAACCATAGCCCCCCTGGCTGCCGTAGCCGCCCTGCATGGAGCTCTGGGAATCCCAGCCGCGCTGTGAGCCGCGGTCGTCTCTGTCGTACTCGCTCATGCCTCTGCTGGAGCCGTAGCCCATGGAGCCGTAACGGTCTCTGTCGCCGTAGCCACCCTGCATGCTGCTTCTGCCAGAACCTGAGCCTGACATGCTGGAGCCATAGCCCTGCTGTCCGCTGCCGCTGTAGCCTCCGCCCTGGGAGCCACCGAAGCTCTGGGAAGAGGAGCCATAGTTGCCTTGACCTTGAGAGCCGTAGCCACCGCCCTGCTGACCATAGCGGCCCATGCCTCCCTGGTCATTCATTCTGCCGTAATCGCTGCGGCCGCCGCCCATGCTGCCTGAGCTGCCATAGCTGGAGCCCATGTCCTGTGAGCCGTAGCCCATGCGCTGCTGGCCTTGGTTGTGGCTGCTGTAACCCCCGCCATAGTTGCCGTAGTTACCGCTTCGGCCACTGTCGTAGCTGCCGTAACCACCCTGCGAGGAGTTGCCTTGCGTTCCGAAGGCGCCGGACGTGCCGCCAGAGATCATGCCGCCCTGTCTGTCACCTTCTCTGTCCTGGTAGCCACCCTGCATGCCGCCTCTGCTGGCACCGAAGTCCTGGTCCTGGTAACGGGTGCGGTTACCTTCCATGCCGCCCTGGCTGCCGTAGTTGAAGCCGCCTTCAGAGCCCTGGCCTGAGCCATAGCGCTGGCTGCCGTAGTTACCCTGTGCGCCATAGCCGCCCTGCTGCGAGCCGTAGCTGCCGCCCTGTGAAGAGCCGTAACCCCCCTGCGAGCCCTGGCCGCCGTAGTTGCTCTGTGAGCCATAGTCGCTTTGATAACCATAGCCGCTCTGCCCGCCATAGTTGCCGTGCTGCGAGCCGTACCCATAACCGCCCTGGCTGCCATAGCCTTGGTTGCCCTGGCCTCCCCAGTTCTGGTCCTGGTCCTCCCGGTTCTGGCCCTGACTGCCCTGCGAAGAGCTGCCTGACATGGAGCCGTAGTTCCCGTAGTCAGACAGGTTGCTGTTGCGGTCAGAAGAAGAGCCGGAGCGGCTACCTGTGTTAGAGGAAGAGGTGCTGCTGCCTGATTTAGCAGATGTGCCGGTGTTCGATTTACCCTCTTTATTAGAAGTAGAGCCAGACTTGGCTTTTGTAGTGGAAGACTTGCTTGTGGAACCGCTGGTCTTGCTGCCAGAGGAACTGCTCTTCGGTGTTGAGCTGGAGCTGCCTGTAGTGGATCTGCCGCTTGACGTGTTAGACGATGTGCCTGATGTAGAGGAAGAGCTCGGCGTCAGGCTGCTCGATGAGCTGCCTGATGTATTGGAATTCTGGTCCGTACTCTGGTTTTTCTCAGTGTCTTTCATAGTTCTGATCTCCTTAGTTAATGGTTGATGTTTATTAAGTTTGTTGTTCCCGGTTAGTCTCATCCGGCCCCGTCGGGAGCAAATTTCCGGCGTCGGATTTATGTTGCCGATACCTTAAAAGTTTCCGTAGTAATAGCGGTTTTTAAGTGTAACAGAACGTTTTAGCTATACGAACCATGGGGCACATGGTTATTGCTATATTGCACTGTAGCCCTTCTAAACTACTATCGCAGCTGGCGTGCTGCCTGGGGTGGCGGCGCCTGCAGAGGACGTGCCCTAATCTTGGGGCCGCACCGGGGCAAAGTATAAACCAATCGAAACCACGGGCAGAGGAGGAGTGGCGGCGGGCGCGGGTAAGTGCCTGATGGTGTTTTTGTTGTTTATTTAACAGGATGTTTGCTACTAATCCGGAAGTTATACTTACCTTTGTTCATAATTATTAATTATCATTATAATGAAGACAGGTAAAGTAAAATTCTTTAACGTATCAAAAGGTTTCGGTTTTATCGTTGATGACGAGACTAATCAGGAGATCTTCGTGCACCAGACTGGTCTGACTCACGAGATCCGCGAAAACGACCGTGTATCTTATGAAGTTAAGGACGGTAAAAAAGGTTTGAACGCTATCAACGTAGAGAGAATCTAAGTTATAGGCGCTATCAATAGCCAGCAGGCATTGTAAAAGTCTTTTACCCGCTCAGAAACCTGAGCGGGTTTTTTATTTGCTGCTGGTGTCATTCTGTTTTTCCTGGCTGCGCTCCTTCCCCTTCTCCAGCCCCTCCTGAATCAGCTCGTTTGCCTCCTGCTTGTCCTCCGCATCGGCATGTGGGTGCTCCTGCTCGTGCTCGCGGTGCGGTTCGTAGTTCAGGGTGATGAGAATGGGGAAGTGGTCAGACCCGAATTTGTCCAGGCGGCGCAGGTTCACCAAGCGGAACTGCGGGTCGTAGAAAACGTGGTCGAGGGGGTAGCGGAAAACAGGGATATGGGCGTTGTAGGTATTGTAAAAGCCACGGCCTACGCGTGGGTCTATCAGGCCGCTGATCTCTTTAAACAGCTTGGTGGTTTTAGACCAGGCCACATCGTTTAGGTCGCCGGCCACCACGGCAGGGTAGGGGGCCTTTTTAGCCTGCTTGGCCACTAAGAGCAGTTCAGCCTCGCGGGGCTCGGTGTTCAGCATGAGGCGGGGTGGCTGCGGATGCACGGTGAACAGGCTAAACTTATCGCCGCTCGGCAGCTCTACCACCGTGTAAAACGATGGTATGTCATCCTCCACCAGGAAGCGTATTTCGTGGTCGTGCAGTTTGTTCTTGCTCCAGAACAGCATGCCGTAGGTGTTTTCCAGCGGCTTTTTAATAGAGTAGGGGTATTTCTCGTCAAGCAGCTTACAGACGTGGTCGTGCCAAGCCTGGTCCGGCTCGTTCATGATGACCATGTCAGGGTGCGCCTCTATCACCCGCTCCAGAAACTTGTCATACTCCCGGTTCCTCATCCGCACGTTTGCGATCATCAGGGTAAAGGCATTGCTTGGCTTTTCCTGCTCCGTCCGCAGCGCCTCCACCTTCACTACCGGCGTGAAGTGAATGATGAAGCGAAGCTCGTTAAGTATGGCAAGCGCCCAGATGAGCAACATAGCGTAGTCCGCGGGCCCCTGCGCGCCATACATTGCCTCATAAGCCACCAGGACCAGTGTTAACAGGATGGCAACGTGCAGGCGCGGGAAGTCCAGCACCCGTATCCACCACAGTGTCGAGGAAATGAGGGGCAGAAAAGAGAAAAGCGTGAAGGTAAAACCAAGTATGATCAGTGTGGTCTGCATCTATCTATAAGGGCGTTTGTTGCGGATGTATCTGCATTACTATTTTCAGCAGGTAATTGTTGCCTGTGCTTCATTCTACGAGTTTGTACCCAACCAGATAAGGTTATACTTGGTAGCGCCAAAATAAAACTGCCCCGGCTGGCCATACGCTGGCTGCCGGGGCAGTTTTATTTTTAAGTCAGGCTCGCTCCTTACCTGTCCTCTGAGTTGGCGGCCACACGCACCCCCACGGCCAGAATGTTTGGCAGCGGGTCGCGCCGCATGTACTGGGTCAGCTTTAGCCTGTATGTGCCCTGCTTGGCAAACTTAACGTTGTCGAGCGCCAGGGCCTGCAGGTCGTAGGTGTCGCTGGAGCCGCTGCCAAGCGGTTTCCCCGTTTTAGAGTCCATCAGCAGCAACTCATGCAACTGAGAGGAGAGCTGGGTACTGTCGGGGCCTACCAGTTGGTGGCGCAGGTACAGGTTATAGTAGTCATACTTCAGGTTATAGCGCACGTTAAAGTATACATCGTACACTTGTGTGGTATCCTTTATCTCAAATTCGAAAACGGGCGCATTGTCAATCTGCCAGTTGCCATCCGGCATGTTAACGTTCTGCTCATACACCCGTGCCGGGTCGCAGGCGGAGAGCAGCAGCACGAGCGCCGCTGCCCACACCCTTACAAGTTTATGCATCAGTGCGTGGTGGTTTGTTGCCTTGGTCTGGTTTCTTGCCTCTGAACGGCTTGCGGGAGCGCTTCTTAGGGCGCTGCCCGTCGCCTTGGGGCTGCGCTCCTGCCTCTGGCGCAGGGCCAGCAGGTGCTTGCGCCTCGGGCTTAGGGCCTTGGTCGCGTTTCTCGCGGCGCTCCCTTGGCTCTCGCCGCTCCCGTGGCTCCCTGTTCTCGCGCGGCTCATTTCCTTCCTGGCCCTCTTTGCTTTTGGTTTTGTTGCGAGGCGGGCGCTGGCGGCGTGGCCGCTGCTCCTGCTCGGGGCCGTCCTGGGGCTGTGCCTGTTGGCGCGGCTGCTTTTCCTTTTTCGGCTGCGCAGACTCAGCTGGTTTCTCCTGTTGCTGCTCTCCCGTGGCGTTGCCGCCTACGGATTTCTTCTTCTTCTTTTTCTTCTTCTTTTTAGCCTTGAACTTGTCATCGAGGCGCTCCAGGCTTCCTTCTACCTGCGCCACAAACTCGTTCTGCTTCGGCTCCTCCACCGGCTCCGTCAGCAGGGTCTCCACGGCCACTCCTTTAGCGTTCAGCTCCAGGATCTCCTGCACACGCTCCACCGGCACCGGGTACCAGTTATTGTCGCCCTTGTAGCCAAACCACATCATGCGCTTAAAGATGTCGGTCTTCTGCAGTATGGCGTCTCCCTGCTGCGTCTGTAACGGGCGGTTCACCGTTGGGATGTCCTTCAGGGCATCCATATACGTCTCCAACTCATAGTTGAGGCAGCATTTGAGGCGGCCGCACTGACCGCTCAGCTTGCTTGGGTTCAGCGACAGGTTCTGGTAGCGTGCCGCCGTGGTAGATACGCTCTTAAAGTCGGTGAGCCAGGTAGAGCAGCAAAGCTCCCGGCCGCACGACCCGATGCCGCCCAAACGGCCCGCCTCGTGGCGCAGGCTTATCTGGCGCATCTCGATGCGTATCCTGAACTCCTCGGCCAGCTTCTTGATCAGGTCCCGGAAATCGACGCGGTCATCGGCAGAGTAAAAGAACGTGGCTTTACTTTTATCGGCCTGGTACTCCACGTCCGAGAGCTTCATCTTGAGGCCGAGCTGCTGAATGATCTCGCGGCTGCGGTACATGGTGGTGCCTTCCTGGTCGCGGGCCTCGTTGAACTTCTCCATGTCGCGCTCGGTGGCAATGCGGTAGATGGTGCGGATCTCCTCGTTGTTATCCACTTTCTTCTTGAGCATCTGCAGGCGCACGAGCTCCCCCTTCAGCGACACGAAGCCAATGTGGTGGCCGTTCGGCACATCCACCACCACGGCATCGCCAGTGGTCAGGTCCAGCCGGTTTATGTTTCGGAAGAAGTCCTTGCGGCCTCCCTTAAATCTTATCTCTACAATATCGAACTCCTCAAACGACGTGGGTATCTCCATGTCGCTGAGCCAGTCGAACACGTTTAAACGGTTGCAGCCTCCCGTGCTGCACCCGCCGTTGCTTTTGCAGCCACCCGGCTTGGAGCCGGCGGTCGTGCTGCATCCGCCACTAGAACATGAACTACATCCCACAATAGTATCTCCTTATATATAGCCAGTATAAAGCTGGGCTAATTCTTGTTTTCTAAATCAGTTAATTAACAAATATACTAAAATTTTAGGCTTTTGCTTTGGTGCCTCCTAAATGTACAAGCTTGGCAACAAAGCTTTGCTGCCATTGGTGCCGTAAGCAATGAGGCTATTTACGAAAAAAGGCCCATATTGCTACATGCTGAGAAACAAAGCATCACCCGGGTGCCAGTCTCTTAAACAGCCCCCGCGGGTCTATGAAGCAGGCAAAATGTAGCGGCCTCGGGTAAAATAAACATTTCTTTCCAGGCAGGCTATATTATTTTCTTGCTGCCGTACACCAATCATAAACAAAGAGAAGAGCATCATGCCGATCTTCCGACTATCTTTCCTTACCGCCACAGATCTGCCGCAGGTACGCGAAACGTTCCTTGAGGCCTTTGCCGACTATGTGGTGCCTGTGCAGCTGAGCCAGGAGCAGCTTAGGGACAAGGTGGAGCGGGAGGGAATCCTGCCAAGTTTCTGCGTGGGGGCCTTTGTGGGGGAGGAGTTGGTGGGGTTTATACTTACTGCGCTGGGAGAATGGCTGGGAAAGCCAACGGCCTACAACGCCGGAACAGGTGTGGTGCCGAGGTACAGGGGCCATGGCCTGACACAGCAGATGTATGCTTTCCTGCTGCCGAAGCTGCGCGAGAGCGGTGTGGAGCAGTGCCTGCTGGAGGTGATCGAGGGCAATATGCCCGCACTTAAGACGTATGGGAAGATAGGCTTCAATTTCACCCGCGCCCTTAGCTGCTTCAGGTCTACGAAGGAGGAGCTGCTGCTAGGGCAGTGGCAGCCTGAAGGCGTAACTATTTCGGAGAAAGCGCAGTTTGATTTTGAGGCCTATAGTTGCTTCTGGGATGTGAAGCCGACCTGGCAGAATAACATCGACTCCCTGAAGCGCAGCAAGGGACAGACAAAGACTTTGGTAGCCTGCAACGCGCAGCAGGAGGTGGTTGGGTATATCTCCTTTTTCCGTAAGAATGGGGCGGTGGCGCAGCTGGCGGTTGGCAGGCAATGGCGCAGGCAGGGGATTGGCACGGCGCTGCTGCGCGAAGCTGTACGCCAGGTAGAGGGCCCGGCTGTGATGTTCCTCAACATAGAGGATACGGCGACAAGTATGGTTCCATTCCTGCAGGGGCGGCACATGAAGCTGCTGCTCAAACAGCATGAGATGCGGATGCCGATTGTGCAGGTATAAAGCTGTGCTGCGGCAGGTTTAATGCGTACCTTTGCCGCTTCATCTAAACTGACTTAACTATGAACATGGCGTGGTTTTACCTGGTACTGGCAGGTATCTGTGAAATTGGCTGGGCCTTCGGGCTAAAGTATAGCGAGGGATTCACCAAGCTTGGGGTTAGCATCGTAACCGTTGTCGTGATGATCCTGAGCTTTGTGCTGCTCTCGCAGGCGATGAAAACGCTGCCGCTGGGAACAGCTTACGCGATCTGGACCGGCATTGGCGCCGCCGGAACCGCCATACTTGGCATCCTTTTCCTGAACGAGCCCCGTGACCTGGTGCGTATCCTCTGCATTTTGATGATTGTGGCCGGTGTGGTGGGGCTAAAGGTGTTCTCAGGCGCGAAATAAACTCACTGCATCAGGTATACTTCTGCCGTGCTTTTCGTGAAGAGGTAAAGGCGCTTATCCCCTACCAGTGCCGAAATATACTCCTGCTGCTGCGGGAGTGCCAGCAGGCGCGCCTTCTGCGTGTACAGGTCCAGGAAGTACAATTTACCGTCCCTCACAAAATAGAGCTCATTATTGCGGAAGCCGATATGGCGCAGGTTGGGGTAAGGTAGCGTCCGTTTATAGTTGCCCAGGTTGTCGAACACCAACACACCGCTGTTATAATCGAGTAGGTATACCATGTTCTGGTACTCGCGCAGCTGCCGCACGTCAAACTGCTCACGGTTCAGCAGCAGGTTGAGCGGTGTTTCCACGGTTACTTGCCGCATGGCGGGGTTTAGTTTGCTAAGGGTGAGGCTTGTCTCGTCGAAGAGCCAATAGCCCAAATCACCGGCAGGGGCCGCTACCTTGGCCGTGCCCTCGTACTGCAGGTCCAGCAGGTCGGTGGTGCTGATGGGGCGCAGGAAGCGGTCCAGCAGCGTGATTTCCTGGCTGCCTTCGTAAAACAGCGCAATCTTCATGGGGTTCCAGGCATGGATGCTGCTGATGCGGCCACGGGCAGGAGGGGAGTAGGTGTCCACCGGCTGGCCCGCAGGGTTCAGGCGCAGCAGGTTCAGGCGCTCGTCCAGTAAGTACACATACCCGTTGCGGTCTTGGGAGATGGTGGTGGGGGAGCTGATGCCCAGGCTGTGGCTATAGGTGAGCACCGGCGCCTGCAGCGTGTCCTGCGCCTGCGCCAGCAGCGGTGCCAGCAGTGCCAGCCAAAGTATAAGTATGGTTTGTTTAGCCTTCAAAGGTCTTCAGTTCCAGTTTCTCGCCGTCATACACACCGTAGGTGCAGAAGTTTACCCACTCGCCCAGGTTCACATACTTGGCTTCCTTACCAATGGGCATCTCCAGGGGCAGGTGGCGGTGGCCGAACACGTAGTAATCGTGGTGCTGCTGCTCTTCTACCTCCTGGCTATACTGCACCAGCCACTCGCGCTCCCCGAAAAACGCCTCGTCCTTTTTCACGTTGCTGATGCGGCTCCTCTTAGACCACATGTTTGCAATTCCAATGCCAGTGTTGGGGTGAATGCGGGCAAAAAGCCACTGGCATAGCTTGTTGTCAAACACCTTCTTCAGCAGTTTGTAAGTATGGTCGCCGGGGCCCAAACCATCGCCGTGGCCAATGTAAAAGGTCTTGTCGCCAATGTTGGTGGAGATAGGCTTGCGGATGATCGGAATGCTGAGCTCTTTCGGGAAATAGTCGAACATCCACATGTCGTGGTTCCCCGTGAAAAACAGCACCGGCAGACCGGCGTCCGTCAGTTCGGCCAGCTTGCCCTGCAGGCGCACGTAGCCTTTGGGAATGGCATGTTTGTACTCAAACCAAAAGTCGAAGATATCGCCCAGCAAAAGTATAGCGGCCGCATCCTGCTGCGCCATGTCCAGCCACCGCACAATTTTTTTCTCGCGGGCCAGGCTGCTTTTGGCATCGGGCACACCTAAATGGAAGTCGGAAGCGAAATATACTTTTTTGCCAGGCGCCAGCTCGTTAATGCGGAAGGTCATCTATCAGGAACAAGACTAACTGCTTAGGGCCATGGGCGCCCATCACAAGGGTTTTTTCAATGTCGGCGGTGCGGCTCGGGCCACTCACCAGCGATACCATCGAAGGGAAGTTTTCTTTATACTTGTCGCGCACGCGCTGCAGGCCATCCTTGATATCCGGCACCAGTTGGCTGGCTTTGGCTATGACCATGTGCGTGGCCGGGTAGATGCTCAGGCGGCGCCCACCGGCATTGGCTGAGCTCACCAGGATGCTGCCGGTGCGGGTAATCAGTGCCTCGCAGGTGGTAAGACCGGCCTCCACGCCTTGCACAAAAGCCTCCTCATCGGCTATAAAGTCGATGCCCGCCTGATGAATGGCGTTTTGCAGGTTAGGCTCCCAGACGCACAGGTGCTGCAGGTTCTGCTCCTTTTTGTACACATACAGCTGGTCGAAGAAATCCTCCTCGTGCTCGCAATACACAAACACCCCGGCGTTTTTGATGAAGTTCTCGGCAAAGACGATCGACATATCCTCCAGCGCCACCTTCTCGTGCAGCGGGGAGGTAAAGTCTGGGGTAGGAGGCAGAAAAGGCGCCGACTTAGCCAGCGCCTCTCTTACTCTTCTTAAAACTATTTCTTTGGATTTTGCTTCGTACATGCCTGGTTAGATCAAGCTGTTCTCGAGTTTACATTATCGCGCTCAGCGGCGGAGCTGCCGTTGTTGCCTAATGGCGTACCGGGCACATTGCCTTCTTCCTGCTCCGGATGCTGTGTCTGGCCAAGCTCCACAGGGTGCTGCTGCTCCACCTCGCTCTTTGTCTGGCTACGGTCGGTACCGGCAGTGTGTGCCTGGTACGTTGTCAGCGAGTCGAACGGGCGTGGGCCCACCAGGCGCTCCAGGTCACTTTGGAACAGGATCTCTTTCTCCAGCAGTTCCTGCGCAATTATCTCCAACTCGCGGCGCTTGTCAGAAAGCAAAGCCTTGGTGCGCTCGTAAGCGCTGTTGATGAGTATGCGCACCTCCTGGTCAATGGTTTCGGCAGTAGCCTCAGAATACGGCTTGTTAAACGTCATCTCAGACTGCTTCGAGTCGTAGAACGACACGTTGCCGATCTTTGAGTTCATACCGTACATGGTCACGATGCTGTAGGCCATCTTGGTGATACGCTCCAAATCACTCAGTGCGCCGGTTGATATCTTGCCGAACACGATCTCCTCCGCGGCACGTCCACCCAGGGCCATACACATCTCATCGATAAGTTGCTCCGTGGTATACAGGAACTGCTCTTTTGGCAGGTACTGTGCGTATCCCAGCGCAGCCACGCCACGCGGCACAATACTTACTTTCACCAACGGGTCGGCGTGCTCCAGGAACCAGCCGGCAATGGCGTGGCCAGCCTCGTGGTAGGCCACAATCTTTTTCTCTTCCGGAGAGATGATCTTGTTCTTTTTCTCCAGACCACCGATCACGCGGTCCACCGCGTCGTTGAAGTCCTGCTGGTCCACCGCCTTTTTGTTACGGCGGGCGGCGATCAGCGCGGCCTCGTTACACACGTTGGCGATCTCGGCACCGGCAAAGCCTGGTGTCTGGGCGGCTAGTTTCTTCGCGTCCACGTCTGGAGCCAGCGTAAGCGGGCCCAGGTGCACTTTAAATATCTCGGTACGGCCGTTGATGTCTGGCTTGTCGATGCTGATCTGGCGGTCGAAACGGCCAGGGCGCAGCAAGGCAGAGTCCAGCGTGTCAGGGCGGTTAGTGGCGGCAAGTATGATTACACCGGAGTCGGTGGCGAAACCGTCCATCTCCACCAGCAGGGAGTTCAGCGTGTTTTCGCGCTCGTCGTTACCGCCCGGGGTAGCACCACGGCTACGGTGACGGCCAATCGCGTCAATCTCGTCGATAAAGATGATACAAGGCGCTTTGGCCTTCGCCTGCTTAAACAGGTCGCGCACACGCGCCGCACCCACGCCCACAAACATCTCCACAAAGTCGGAGCCCGACAGGGAGAAGAACGGAACGTCGGCCTCGCCGGCTACGGCCTTGGCCAATAAGGTTTTACCGGTGCCCGGAGGGCCTACCAGCAGGGCGCCCTTCGGTATTTTACCACCTAGGATCGTAAACTTGGATGGGTTCTTCAGGAACTCCACGATCTCCTGCACCTCTTCTTTCGCCTCCTCCAGGCCAGCCACATCCTTAAACGTGATCTTTACCTTGTTCTCTGCGTCAAAAAGGGCGGCTTTGGACTTGCCGATGTTGAAAATCTGACCACCCGTGCCGCCCGAGGTTACACGGCGCATCAGGAACCAGAAGCCAAACAGCAGCAGGATCAGAAAGCCCCACTGGAAGAAGAAGTCAGCAAAACCGGTTCTTGTTTCCGGAGTGAGCGGCACCCGCTGCTCGCGCGGCACACCCTCCTGCAGTTTGTCTAAGTCTTCTTTAAAAGACTCCGCAGAGATTACCTGGAAGTGGTAGTGCGGGCCCTGGTCCATGGTAAGCATGCCACGGTCGTTGAGCTCGGCTTTATACTTTTCGTTCTGGAGGGCCTCTCTCTCAAGGTAGACTTCCACCGTCTTGCCATTTACAAGGGTGAGCTTGTCCACGTCACCGCTCAGCAGCATCTCCTCAAAGTCCTGTTGCGTGGTCTCTATGGATGAATTGCTCTTGTTCAGGTAAGTCAGCCCAAAGATAAGCAGGATCAACACAGCCAGCATCCACAGCTGCATGGTAGGGCGCGGTGGCGTGTTGGGTATGATCGGCTTTTTCTTTTTGTTGTTGCCTTTATTATTTTTTTCTGCCATTGATAGTTTGAATGTCGATTGTATGGGAAACAAGGGGCTGGCGTTAAAAGTTTTTATGCCTCGCCCCAGGTGTTAGACAGACTCCACGTGCTCTATCTTGGCGTCGCCCCAAAGCTCCTCCAAAGCATAGAACTCACGCTTGTCTCTCAGGAAAACGTGTGCCACTACGTCCACATAGTCCAGCAGCACCCACTCTTTGTTAATGCGGCCTTCGGTTTGCCACGGGTTCTGGCCAGTTGCCTTGTGCACTTCTTCCTCTATGGAAGAGGCAATGGCATCGAGTTGTGTGTCGGAGGTTGCGGATGCTATTACGAAGTAATCTGATACAGCGTTTTTCAGTGATTTAAGGTTCATCACCACTATATCGGAAGCTTTCCTCTCCTGCATGCCCTTCACTACCAGCTCTGCCAATATGTCGGAAGTAGCCTCAACCTTGGTTTCTTTCATTTGCGCTCGTTAAATTTGATGTACAAAAGTATTAAATTCTCCTCTAATTATATGTTGCCTAATACGCTGTTTATGGGCCAACAGCTGCTTTTTATCGCAGCCTGTGCCTCCACTAACTCAGAGGCCCAGCAACTTCTTATCAAAAATGAAGCCACAGAAGGCTGTGCCGTCATCACGCACCACCAAACCCAGGGGCGCGGGCAGCGGGGCAATTCTTGGGAGGCGGAGCCGGGCCAGAACATTACCCTCTCTGTTATCCTGTCACCTTCCTTCCTGACCGTGCGCCAGCAGTTTTACCTCAACATGGCCGTGTCACTGGCCGTGCTCGACCTGCTCCGCGAGCAGGGCCTGCAACAAGCCCAGGTAAAATGGCCCAACGATTTATTCTTTGAAGATAAGAAACTTGGCGGGATTCTGATAGAAAACACTATAAATAGTCACTCTTTACAACACAGTATCGTCGGGATTGGTTTAAATGTGAACCAGACGCGCTTTGCTTCTCCAACGGCTACTTCTATGGCTAACGTATGCGGCCATGCTTTTGATCTGGAGAAAGTGACGGCGCGGCTGTTGGAGTTGCTGGAGAAACGCTACCTGCAGCTGCGCAACGGCCACAACGCCCGCCTGAAGTATGAGTACCTGCAGGGCCTGTACCGTTACCAGGAGCTGCACCCATTCCGAATCGGCCATGAGCAGGTGCTGGGGCAGATTCAGGGTGTGGACGAAAGCGGCCGCCTGGCCGTGCAGATCGAGCAGGAGCTGCGCTACTTTGACTTTAAAGAGATAGCGCATGTGGTGTAAACACCCAGCATCAAAAAGGCGGTGAGATATATCTCACCGCCTTTTGCCTCTTTATACTTGCATACTTTCGGTTACTGCACGATCAGCTTTTGCACCTGCTTTTCAATGGCGCCCTGCATGTGCACATAGTATAAGCCTTTCGGGATGTTAAGCTCGGCTATGCTTAGCCGCAGCTCGTGCGTGCCGGGGGCTACCTCCTGCGCATAAACCGTGCGGCCGTTCCTGTCCATGATCTTTAACTGAGCGGCACTGTTGCTGTTCAGGCCGACGTGCACATAGTTGCTGCTGGCGGGGTTAGGGTATACTTCCATGCTTGCGCTGGCAGCTGCCGCCCGGTTGCTTACGGCTACCACTTTGCTGTATTCAAATTGGCCGTCAAAGTCTACCTGCTTCAGGCGGTAATAGTTAACGCCGGGCTCGGCCGCTCTGTCGCTGTAGCTGTAGGTTAGTTGTGTGGCGGAGTTGCCGGCGCCCGCTACCTCCGCTATCTTTTCAAAGCTTCTGCCATCCTGGCTGCGCTCCACCTCAAACTTCTCGTTGTTGTTTTCCGATGCCGTGGCCCATTCAAGCGCGATGCCGCTCTGGGTAGCTTTACCTTCAAAGGAGAGCAACTCCACGGGTAGAGGGGTAATCGGCTCATCTTCACAGCTGATCGTGTTCAGGCCAGCATTCTCAAACACCCCGCCGGCAGTCATCGTCAACTGGAAGTATGGCTCCAGTTCGTAAAGGTCGCTGGGAACGATAACGGAGAAGAGGTCGGTGGCCCCGCTGGCGTAGCCGTTGGTGTTCTGTGCCTCAAAGGTGATCATGTTCGCCTCCTGGTCCACGGCCACCTTATACTGGTAATTCATGCCCTTGTACACACCACCGTTGGTCATGCCGGCCACACTTAACGGGTCTGGGGTATCGGTTGTCTCAATGGTAATGCTGCTAACATTCTCGTCTGCCAGGTTCCGGACCATCAGGTTGACGGTGGTCGTGCCATCGCCATTGTCCTCTGCACCGGCAAAGGCAAAGCTGGCGTTGTCGCGCTCTACCACGCAGGCATCAGGGCTGGTAACCGGGCTGCAGGCACTCAGGTCGAATACCACTTGCTTGCTCTGAGTAATGTTGTTTCGGTTGCCGTTGGTGGCTCCTCTCAAGGTGGCACGCACCCGCATGGTGGAGAGTGCCTCAAAGTCAGCCGCTGTTAAGTTAAAGCTAAAGGTGTCGATCGCTCCGCCGGTAAGGGAGTAGGTTTGCTTGGCGTTAAACTGAATGGCATTGAATGGGGTTTCCACCTCATTAGGCCCCTGCTGGCTGGCAAAACCGTTTCTTACGCGGTATTTAGGGGCATCCTCGTGGTAGATGCTGGCTGGCCCTGCTGCCTCAGATCCTTCTGGAAGCTCAAAGGCGATGTAAGCCAGTTCGTCGCAGTTTACCTGTAGGCCAAACTGCACCTGTACCAGGTCTGCTTCCAGCTGCGTGGCGCCAAAGTACTCAAAGGTATAGCATTCAAACTCCTGCACACAACCGCCGGTCGGCGTTGGGCGTTGGGCCTGGGCCCAGTTGATAGATGCGAATAAAATGAGAGCCAATAAAAGTATATATCTTTTCATGTTGTGCTTGATTTGAGGTAATAAAAAATACAACTATGTGTGTTAATATCTTAACGGAGTAGTAGGAATGTAGTTGCACTGTTTTATTGTACATTGTGAAGTAAGTGATTGCACTGATGCCGGAGCGGAAGTTCTTTAATATTCTGTTTTGGCTTGCTGTAGCGATTTGTTGAAGCTGCTGAACCCTGGTGGTGTATTGTGTTGATTTGGATTTAGCTACGAGGTTTACGTGGGCAGAGTGTGCTCTTTTAGATTCCTGTTTTAGTGAATAATGCTATTGTTGGGGCTTGTCTTGGCAACACGCTCCACGTTTTGGCAGCGGAAAGCATCCAACTAGTGGCCACGGGATGATAAACAGGAATAGTTTTTGATAGAGAAAGTGAAGGAGAAAGTGAAGGAGGGAGGAGGCCAGAGTGTATTGGCCTCATTCACAAATATTTTGAAAATTTAATTTACAGGTATGGCATTTTCGACTATCTTTGGTTTGCAAAGTCGAAAGTGTAGTGGCCAATACTATAACATCAAGACGCTTTAATATATGAGAATTTTTACAAGATTGATATTAGTGACTGCCCTTGTTAGCGCCCACCTGGTGAGCGTGGCCGGGGTGACCCCAACATATAAAGGTGGAAACACACTATGGAAGCTGATGCCTGAAAAAGCGGCACAAGTGTCAGTGTCGGCTAACAATGCCCGGCCGGCTTTTGTAGCGAAGGAGGACCATACCTGTTCAAAAATCTATGCCTCGGCGGTAAGCCAGGTGTTCCACGTGGTGGAGAAGAAGCAGACGAAGAGCATGTACGCGAATGTTACGCTGGCTGCCTTTGCCCCGGGCAATGACCTGAAGTCGTCGCTGCCGTCTATCAATGCTTACCCGAACCCATCACGCGGCTTTACGCGGCTGGCGCTTAACCTGCCGGGTAACGACAACTATAAGATCCGCATTTCCAACACCATCGGTAAGGTACTGGCGGTGCAGGAAGTTGCCCCGGCCGATAGGGCCAGGGTTGATCTGGACCTGACAAGCCTGCCGTCGGGCGTGTACTTCTATAGCCTGCTGGTGAACGGCAAGACGGTAGAGACAAAGCGCCTGGTGCTTCAGAAGTAGAAGGCTCAGCAAGCAGCGCATATTATACAAAGCCGGCCATTGTGCCGGCTTTTTCATTACAAACTTTTAAAAGTAGCCAGCCGCTTTGTTTAATTTATTATTTTCGGGGCTGAATCAACTAAAGCTATGACGGATTATCGGAAGATAAATAACCTCGTGGGCTGGGTCGTGTTCCTGATCGCGACAGCCGCTTATGTGCTAACACTGGAGCCTACTGCCAGTTACTGGGATGCCGGTGAGTTTATAGCCTGTTCATATAAGTTGCTGGTGCCGCACCCTCCGGGGGCTCCGTTCTACCTCCTGATGGGCCGGCTGTTCTCTATGTTTGCCTCCGATGTCACGCAGGTGGCCTGGTGGGTGAACCTGCTCTCGGCACTGGCCAGCTCCTTTACAGTGCTGTTCCTGTTCTGGACCATCACTATACTTGCCCGTAAGGTGCTCGTGAAGGAAGGCGCTGCGCCTACCAAAGGAAACATCCTGCTGATCATGGGAAGCGGCGCCGTGGGTGCGCTCGCATATACTTTCTCCGACTCCGCCTGGTTCTCGGCGGTGGAGGCAGAGGTGTATGCCATGTCATCGTTTTTCACAGCCATTGTTTTCTGGGCCATGCTGCGCTGGGAGGCCAAGGTGGGCGAGGCGCACTCCGATAAATGGCTTATACTTATTGCGTACCTGGTGGGCCTCTCCATCGGCGCTCACTTGCTGAACCTGGTAACCATCCCGGCACTCGCCTTTATTTACTATTTCCGCCTGTACAGGCCGAATTTCTGGGGCGGTGTGGCGGCTTTTGCCATCAGCGCCCTGGTGGTGGTGGCCATCCTTTGGGGGGTTATCCCTGGCCTTCCGTCGGTGGCAGGCTGGTTCGAGGTGCTGTTTGTAAATGACTTCAGGCTGCCCTTCGGGACGGGGATCATCTTCTTCCTGGTGCTGTTCGTGGGCGCGCTGGTGTTTGGCATCCGCTATTCCATCAAGCAAAACAACCGTGTGCTCAACACGGCGCTGCTGAGCCTGGCCTTTGTGCTGGTCGGCTACTCCTCTTACATGATGATCCCGATCCGCTCTTCCTATGAGCCGACCATCGATGAGAACGACCCGGACGATATCCTAACCTTCGTTTCTTACCTGAAGCGGGAGCAGTACGGTGACCGTCCGCTGCTGTACGGGCCGCAGTACAATGCCCAGCCTGTAGGCCAGGAAGAGGGCGCGCCGCGTTACGTGAAAGGCAAAGACCGCTACATCGTGGCCGGCAGAAAGGTAGAGCCGGTTTACGACTCGAAGGATAAGGTGCTGCTGCCGCGTATCTACAGCGATCAGCCGCAGCATATCGATGCCTATAAGAAGTGGGTGGACCTGCAAGAGGGTCAGACGCCGACATTCGGCCAAAACATGAGCTTCCTGGTGAACTACCAGCTGGGCTTTATGTACTGGCGCTACTTCCTGTGGAACTTTGTGGGGCGCGAAAGCGATGTGCAGAACGCCGGGGTGCTGTGGTTCGGCAAGAACGACCCGAATGCGCCGGAGCGCGTGCTGGAGAGTGAGGCCCGCAACTGCTTTTACCTGCTGCCGCTGCTGATAGGCATACTTGGCCTGATTTACCACGTGCGGAAAGATGAGAAAGATGCCTTCATCATTGGGTTGCTGTTCTTCTTTACGGGCATGGCCATTGCCCTGTACCTGAACCAGCCGCCAACCGAGCCGCGTGAGCGGGACTATACTTTTGCCGGATCCTTCTATGCCTTCAGCATCTGGATAGGATTGGGTGTGCTGGGCCTGGCAGACCTGCTGGGCAGGGCGCTGAAGAACTCTACGAGCCGTGCCGCTGTGGCCACAGTTGTCGGCTTGCTGGTGCCGGGCATCATGGCTGCCGAGGGATGGGACGACCACGACCGCTCCGACCGCTACCACTCGGTAGACTCGGCTAAGAACCTGCTCGACTCCTGCGCCCCGAATGCCATACTCTTTACCAACGGCGACAACGACACGTTCCCGCTGTGGTATGTGCAGGAGGTGGAGGGCTACCGCACCGACGTGCGCGTGGCCGTGCTCAGCTACCTCAACACCGACTGGTACATCGACCAGATGATGGACCAGTCCTACAAATCGGACCCGTGGCCGCTGACCCTGGGTATGGAAAGTTACCGTCAGGGCACCAACGACTTCCTGCCATACATGGAGCGCCCGCAGGTAGCCGCCGGTATCGACCTGAAGCAGTACATCAGCCTGATCAAGCAAAACCACCCAGCCCTGCAGGCGCAGTACACGAGCGGCACGCTCCTGACCATGCCGACGCGCAACTTCTTCCTGAACATCGATAAGGAGAAGATCGACAAGATGAACATCGTGGCGGCCGACCGGGAGGATCAGATCGTGGACCGCATGCAGTGGACGATCACCAAATCGCTGCTGGAGAAAAAGCACCTGGTGATGCTGGACCTGCTGGCCACCAATAACTGGGAGCGCCCGATCTACTTCTCTACCACCGTGAACAGCGCCGACTTCATCGGTCTTTCTGACTACTTCCAGCTGGAGGGCTTGGCATACCGCGTGGTGCCTGTGAGGGCCGGCGAGGACGAGGCCGGAAACGTGAACAAGGAGGTGATGTATGAGAACATGAAGGAGTTCTCTTTCCGCAATTTTGACCGGGAGGACATCTTCTACGACGAGAACTACTACCGCTTCTCGGCCAACGCCAGAGACAAGTTTGCCACGCTGGCTGCCGCTTACCTGGAGGACGGAAACGAGGCGCGTGCCAAAGAACTGGTAGATCGCTGCTTTGAGGTGATGCCGCTGGAGAGCGTGCCTTACGATTACTACACGCCGCAGTTCATCCCAATCTACGCTGCCCTGGGTGAGACAGAGAAAGCCACCGAGCTGCTCGAACACATGGCGCAAGGGTCGCAGAAGTCGCTGGACTATTATTTTGCCAAAGGCTCGCTCTTCGACCAGGAGATACAGGTGAACATGATCATTCTGCAGCAACTGGTGGGCACGGCGCAGCAACTGGGCCTCGACGAGAGGGCAGCCCAGCTGGAGCAACAGTTCAGGCAATACCTGCAGCGCATGCGCCGCTAAACAAAATAAGGAAATTAGCAGTACAAAAACCCGGGTTGCCCAGTGGCAGTCCGGGTTTCGCTTTTTAAAATATCCTACTTATACTTGCTTTAAGATGAGATACTTGTGTTTGTTTATGCTATGCCTCTTGTGTAGTTGCGGGGGCAGAAGCAGCTACAGCAGTTACAGCAGCCCGGCTCCTGCCCAGGCAAGCCCGCAGGTGATGCCTGAGATTATAATGCAACACGCCTACTATGCGAGCAACGATAGCCTGCACCTGCTGCTGAAGTTCGAGGATGCGCGCCAGGTACTGGATATACTACAGGCGGCTTCCTCCTACGAGTACGCCGTAAGGGCCGGCGCAGGAGAGCGGGACGCCGTGATCGTGGCGGACTCCGTGAACCTGCCTGACAGGAAGATAACCGATGTGGAGGGACAGCTGCACGTGGCGTTAGCGCTACCGGGGCGTGCGGTGCAGGAGCCGAACGTGTTGCACCTGAAAGTATGGCAGGTGCTGTCGGGGCAGGAGCGGATGGGCGTGGAGTTCAAAGTCCCGCTGGCCAGCGCCATGATGCAGAAAGGCTACCTGCTCACCACCAGCACCGGCAAGCCACTCTACCAAAACTATATCACGACATCAGATAAGCTGCTGGTCAAATCATTCGATGCCGGCAACACGTTTATGCCTGTCAACCGGTTCGAGCTGGACTTCATGCCTGCGGCGCCACCCATGAGCCTGAGCAAGCCGGCAGTGTCCCGTACATTGTCTGTGGCAAGCACGGATACGCTTACGGCTTCTGATACATTAACCTTCCAACAGGAGGGGCTATACTTGTTTAACCCGGAGTCAGTATTCGCAAGGGGCATTTTGGTGCTGCCGGGCAAATACCCTTTTGTGACCAGAGCCGAGGAGCTGGTCCCGCCGCTGATCTACCTCACCACCTCGCAGGAGCGGGACGCGCTCTTTAAAGCTGCGGATCCTAAGGCCGCTGTGGATGCGTTCTGGCTGGAGGTGGGCGGCAATGAGAGCCGGGCCCGTGAGCTGATCCGTACCTACTACAAACGCGTGGAGATGGCCAATAAGCTGTACACAGCACACAAGGCGGGATGGGCCACCGACCGGGGCATGATCTACATCATCTACGGAAGGCCGAGCAGCATCAGCCAGGTAGGGCCGAACAT
Organism: Pontibacter litorisediminis; assembly: GCF_029360645.1. GTDB lineage: Bacteria > Bacteroidota > Bacteroidia > Cytophagales > Hymenobacteraceae > Pontibacter > Pontibacter litorisediminis. The sequence goes on from NZ_JARDUA010000003.1 coordinate 332,654, forward strand.
CACCTGGATCTACCGCGAGTCCGACACCTCGCCTTACATCAAGTTCGTTTTTACCAAAAAAGAAAATAACTTTACTGAAAATTATTATGAGCTGATACGGCGCCGTGAGTACGAGGACAGCTGGTACAGCTCAGTTGCAAAATGGAGAGCAGGAAAGACAAATTTGTAGGCAACCGCTACGGAGGCCCCAGAACACCCAAAGAAGATAAAACCGAGATGATTTTCGGCTCGCGTCCCATACTGGAGGCGCTGATGGCCGGAAAGGAGCTGGAGAAGATATTCCTGCTGCGCGGTGCCCGCAACCCCACCACCGATGAGATCGTGAAGCTGGCGAAAGGACGTGAGGTGCCGGTGGTAACCGTGCCCGCAGAGAAACTGGACAGGCTGACGCGTAAGAACCACCAGGGCGCCGTGGCCATGATATCGCCGATTTCTTACCAACCGTTGCCTGAGATTGTTACGGCGCTATTTGAGCAGGGGCGCAACCCGCTGCTGCTTATACTAGACCGCGTGACCGACGTGCGTAACTTTGGCTCTATCGCCCGGAATGCCGAGTGTATGGGGGTGGATGCCATTGTGATTCCTAGCCGTGGCGGAGCGCAGATAAACGCCGATGCCATGAAAACCTCGGCCGGGGCCCTTAACCTGGTGCCCGTGTGCCGCGAGCCGAACCTGAAAAATACGATCGACTACCTGAAGGACTACGGGTTTCAGGTGGTGGCCTGCACCGAGAAAACCGAGCACCAGCTTACCGATTATAGCGTGGACATGGTGGGCCCGACGGCCATACTCATGGGCAGCGAGGAGGACGGCATCTCGCCGGAGTACCTGAAGCGCGCCGATGTGAAGCTGCGCATCCCGCTCATGGGGCAGATCGGTTCGCTGAACGTGTCGGTGGCGACAGGCATTATACTTTACGAGGCCATGCGCCAGCGCCTGAAAGACAGCGGCTACTCCAGCCTCAACAAGCTGGAGCCATTATAGGCACGTGCCGCAAAGTATAAATCTATACTTTTGAGCTGGCGCGATTCCCGAAAATCGTGGCATAAGATAGTGTGGAGTCCCCGGCTCGCAGACCCGGCGGTATTGGCAGGGGCAAGTGCTGGAGACTTGCACCAGTAAGTGCAAAATAAAAAAGGCTATGAAGCGGATCGTCTCCGGCTCATAGCCTTTTTATACTTTATGAGGCCGGTGTTAAATATACTCCGGGCCCTTCTTGGACTTGGCGTCGGCCACAAACTCTTTCACCTTCTGCTCCTCGTCCTTGCGGCAGATCATCAGCACGTTATCGTACTCCGCCACGATAAAGTCCTCCAGCCCCTGCAGCACCACCAGGCGGTTCTTAGGCGTCTTCACGATGCAGTCTTTGGTGTCGTAGAGCATCACGTCTCCGTCGATCACGTTGCCGCTCTCGTCTTTCTCGTTTATCGTGTAAAGCGAGTTCCAGGTGCCCAGGTCAGACCAGCCGATGTCGGCCAGCAGCACATACACGTTGTCTACCTTCTCCATAATGCCGTAGTCTATCGAGATGTTGCGGCACTGCGAATAAGCACGTGTGATAAAGTTCTGCTCCTCAGGGGAGTTATAGGTTGTCACTCCTTCCTCAAACACCTCCGAAACCTCCGGAAGGTACTGGTGGAAAGCCCTTAAGATGCTTTGCACGTTCCAGATAAAGATGCCCGAGTTCCACACGAAGTCGCCGCTCTCCAGGAACATCTGCGCCAGCTCCAGGTTAGGCTTTTCGGTAAAGGTCTTCACCTTCTTTATCTTGGAGCTTTCGTCATCGATGTACTGGATATAACCAAAACCCGTATCGGGGCGGCTTGGGGTAATACCCAGGGTAATCAGCACGTCATCCTGGGCAGCGGCCTGCAGGGCGTCTTTCACTACCTCGGTAAATACATCCTGCTTCAGCACCACGTGGTCGGCAGGCGTTACCACCAGGTTGGCCTTTGGGTTCAGCTGCGCGATCTTATAAGAGGCGTAGGCAATGCAGGGGGCCGTGTTGCGCCCCACCGGCTCGAGCAGGACCTGGTTGTCAGACAGCTCCGGGAGCTGCTTCTTTACAAGTGCCTCATAGTCCTTGTTGGTAACTACAAAGATGTTTTCGGGTGGGCAGATGTCGGCAAAGCGCTGGGCTGTGGTTTGCAGCATACTTTGGCCGATGCCGAGCACGTCGTGAAACTGCTTCGGGTAATTGGTGCGGCTGTAAGGCCAGAAGCGGCTTCCGATGCCACCGGCCATGATCACCACGTAGGTGTTGTTGTCCATGTTTATACGAGTCCTTCTTTGAGTAAATCGTGGAGGTGAATAAAGCCCTCGAATTTACCTGATTTTGTGACAATGAGTTGCGTTATGCTTTTCGCCTGCATGATGGCCATGGCCTCAGCGGCATAGCTCTCCGGTTCTATGGTAAGCGGCGAAGGCGTCATGATGTCAACGGCGGTGATGCCTTCCACCTTTTCATACTTGTTCAGCATGCGGCGCAGGTCACCGTCGGTAATGATGCCAACCAACTCCTCAGAGCCGTTTCGGACTACTGCCGTGGCTCCCAGGCGCTTAGACGAAATCTCAATAATAATCTCCCGGAGTGTTGCGTTCTCCTTTACGCGGGGCGACTCATTTTGGGTATAAATATCTTCTACCTTCAGGTAAAGGCGCTTGCCCAGTGAGCCGCCGGGGTGCAGCGTGGCGAAATCGGAGCTGCTGAAGCCGCGCGCCTCCAGCAGGCTAACGGCCAGGGCATCGCCCAGGGCCAGTGCCGCCGTGGTGCTGGTGGTAGGGGCCAGGTTGTGCGGGCAGGCCTCGCGCTCCACGTTGGCGTTAAGTATAAAGTCGGCGCTTTGGGCCAGGTAAGAGTCGGTGCTGCTAACAAGGGCTGCCAGCTTAGAACCTTTCCGCTTGAGCAATGGTACAAGTACCTTGATCTCAGGCGTATTGCCGCTCTTGGAGATGCAGATCACAAAGTCCTCCGGCTGGATCATGCCCAGGTCGCCGTGTATGGCGTCGGCGGCATGCATAAACAGGGCAGGCGTGCCGGTGGAGTTAAGGGTGGCCACGATCTTCTGGGCGATGTTGGCGCTCTTGCCAATTCCCGTCACCACTACCCGGCCCCGGATCTGCAGAATGGCTTTGACGCACTCTTCAAAACCTTCGTCGATAAAATCTGCCAGTCTGGCGATTGCCTCGGCCTCGGCAGTTAATACTTTTTTTGCGGTAAGAGCTATATTATTAAGGAGATTCAAGTTAAATTTGTGTTAGGGCACTCTTTTGGAGTGCGTTGCAACAAGATTAAATTTTTGCAAGATTTCATGTCTATTCAACAAGAGGTAAATCTCAAGAACAAATTAAAAGAAGTTTTTGGGTATAATCAATTTAGGGGAAACCAGGAGCTGATAATAAACAATATTATCAACGGCAAGAACACCTTTGTGATTATGCCTACAGGCGCGGGCAAGTCGTTGTGTTACCAACTTCCTGCTCTTTCTTTACCGGGCACAGCCATCGTTATCTCGCCGCTCATCGCCCTGATGAAAAACCAGGTAGACCAGCTGAATGCCTTCGGAGTGAACGCTCACTTCCTGAACTCCACGCTTTCCAAATCGGAAACAAACAAGGTGAAGAAGGAGACGCTGGCCGGGGAAGTGAAGTTGCTGTACGTGGCGCCGGAGTCGCTGACCAAAGAGGAGACCGTGGAGTTTCTGCGCGCCTCCAATATCTCTTTTGTTGCCATAGACGAAGCCCACTGTATCTCAGAGTGGGGCCATGATTTCCGTCCGGAGTACCGCCGCATCCGGGGCATCATCGACCAGATCGGCAACCTGCCGATCATCGCGCTCACGGCCACGGCCACGCCAAAGGTACAGCTCGACATCCAGCGCAACCTGCAGATGGACGAGGCCTCGGTGTTTAAGTCTTCGTTTAACCGCACCAACCTCTACTATGAGGTGCGCCCGAAGCATAACACCAAGAAGCAGCTGATCCAGTACGTGAAGAAGCACAAGGGCAAGAGCGGCATCGTGTACTGCCTGAGCCGCAAGAAAGTGGAGGAGATTGCCGAGCTGCTGCGCGTAAACGATATCAAGGCGCTGCCCTACCATGCCGGCCTCGACGCCAGCATCCGCATGGCCAACCAGGACGCCTTCCTGAACGAGGAGGCGGACGTGATTGTGGCCACGATTGCCTTCGGTATGGGTATCGATAAGCCGGATGTGCGCTTCGTGATCCATTACGATACACCAAAATCGATCGAGGGGTATTACCAGGAGACCGGACGTGCGGGGCGCGACGGCCTGGAAGGAAATTGCATCATGTTCTACAGCTATGACGACATCGTGAAGCTGGAGAAGTTCAATAAAGACAAGCCCGTAACAGAGCGCGACAACTCCAAGCTGCTGCTGCAGGAAATGGCCGCCTACGCCGACTCGGCGGTGTGCCGCCGTAAGCAGCTGCTGCACTACTTTGGTGAGACCTTTGAGAAGGACTGCGGCTTCTGCGATAACTGCCTGCACCCGAAAGAGCGTTTTGAGGCGCAGGAAGAGGTGTTGCTGGCGCTGAAGGCGGTGCAGCAAACAGGCGAGCGCTTCGGCATCGACCACATCACGCACGTGCTTACGGGCCTGCGCAACCAGTACGTGACCAGCTACGACCACGACAAACTGGAGGTGTTTGGGGCTGGCAAGGAGCAGGACGCGCAGTTCTGGAGCTCTGTACTGCGCCAGATCCTGCTGTCTGAGTACCTGGAGAAGGATATTGACAGCTTCGGTGTAATCAAGCTCACGCAGAGAGGGGAGGACTTCATTAAGGCGCCGCAGGCAATCCAGCTGACCAAGGACCATAACTACGACCAGGAAGTGAAGGAGGACGAGGAGAAGGAGGAGGCGCAAGCCTCGGCCGGCCACGACGAGGTGCTGTTCGACATGCTGAAGAACCTGCGTAAGAAGCTGGCCAAGGACAAAGGCCTGCCGCCTTACGTACTGTTCCAGGACCCGTCGCTGAAGGAGATGGCCACGGTGTACCCGACCACCCGCGACGAGCTGGCGCACATTGCCGGTGTGGGCATGGGCAAGGTGCAGAAGTTCGGCAAGCCGTTCCTGGACATGATCAGCAAGTATGTGGAGGAGAACGACATCGTGACGGCCGCCGACGTGGTGGTGAAGACGACGGTGAACAAGTCCAAGATCAAGATCTACATCATCCAGCAGATAGACAAAAAGGTGGACCTGGAGGAGATCGCCTCTTCCAAAGACCTGACCATGCCGGAACTGATCGAGGAGATCGAGCACATCTGCTACTCCGGCACCAAGCTGAACCTGAACTACTACATCAATAATATTCTGGATCAGGAGCGCCAGGAGGAGATCTACGATTACTTCATGAACGCCAGCACAGATAACATTGCGGTGGCCCTGAAAGAGCTTGGCACCGATGATTACACGGAAGAGGACCTGCGCCTGATGCGCATCAAGTTCCTGTCGGAGTATGCCAACTGATTTGAGGCAAGTATAGAATATGAAAGCGGCCGTGTTTGATCGGCCGCTTTTTCTTTTACCAGCCTCTGAAGTGTAAGTCAGAAGTATAAAGAACTAAAGTGCTGCGCAGACAAGTATAAATCTTTAACTTCGCAGGAGAGTACAGCAATCAACAATAAGAAACCTAATTATGAACGTACTTGTGATAGGGTCTGGTGCCCGTGAGCATGCCATCGCCTGGAAACTTAGCCAGAGCGAGTTCTGCGACCAGGTGTTTGTGGCGCCGGGCAACGCCGGCACCGCAGAGTTTCATACCACGGCTGCCGTAGATATCCACGACTTTGAGGAGTTGGGCAAATTCGCTGCCGACTTCAACATCATGATGGTGGTGGTAGGTCCGGAGAACTCACTGGTGGAGGGCATCCACGATTACTTTGCGCAGTCGGATTACCTGAAGCATATCCTGGTGATCGGGCCCAAGAAGGCCGGTGCCATGCTGGAGGGCAGCAAGGACTATTGTAAGTCCTTCCTGCAGAAGTATAGCATCCCTACGGCGCGTTACCAGACCTTTACCGAGGCCACTTTCAAAGAGGCAGTGGATTACCTGAAGCAGCAGAGCTTCCCGACCGTGATCAAGGCCGATGGCCTGGCGGCCGGCAAGGGCGTGATCATTGCCCAGGACTATGAGGAAGGCTTTGACGCGCTGGAGGCCATGCTGCGCAACAAGCGCTTCGGCAACGCCAGCAGCAAGGTGGTGATAGAGGAGTACCTGCAGGGGATAGAGGTATCGGTGTTTATCCTGACTGACGGCAAGGAGTACGTGCTGCTGCCGGAGGCGAAGGACTACAAGCGCATCGGTGAGGGCGACACGGGCCTGAACACGGGCGGTATGGGGGCCATCTCCCCGGTTGCGTTTGCCGACGAGGCCTTTATGCAGAAGGTGAAGGAGCGCGTGATTGAGCCGACGCTGCGCGGCATGCAGGCAGAACAGCTGGATTACTCCGGCTTCCTGTTCATTGGCCTGATGAACGTGAACGGCGACCCATATGTGATTGAGTACAACGTGCGCCTCGGGGACCCGGAGACGGAGGCCATACTGCCGCGCATCAAGTCAGACCTGTTTATGATGTTCAAGGCGCTGCACGACCACACACTGGGGGCGTACAAGCTGGAGATAGACCCGCGCACGGCCACCACGGTTATACTTGCCTCCGGCGGCTACCCGGAAGGGTATGAGAAGGGAAAGGAAATTACAGGCCTGGAGAGCGTGCCTGAGGATGTGTTGGTGTTCCATGCCGGCACCTCGAAGGTGAACGGCAAGCTGCTGAACAGCGGCGGCCGCGTGTTTGCTGTTACCGCCCTGGGCGATACCATGGAAGAGGCGCTGGCAAAGGCCAATACCGCCGCAGAGGCCATCACCTGGCAAGACCGCTACTACCGCCGCGACATCGGGTTTGACCTGGGTAAGCTGAGCGTATAACAAAGCATAAATAGTATAAAAAGAGAGGGGCGGCAGATAACTATCTGCCGCCCCTCTCTTTTTATACTATCCTGAGCTTAGCAATAGGCTTCAAACGCGCCTTGCAGGTTCTCCACCACACGGTTCAGGTCGTTGCCCTCAATGTGGTAGCGCTCGATCATGTGCACCAGCTCGCCATCTTTGAACAAGGCAATAGAAGGCGAAGACGGAGGGTAGGGCAGCATGAACTCACGTGCCTTAGCGGTGGCTTCCTGCTCCATGCCGGCAAAAACCGTCACCAGTTTCGCAGGCTTTTTCTCAGAGGCAGCCACGGCCATCTTCACAGCGGGGCGAGCCTTGGATGCGGCACAGCCACATACAGAGTTTACGGCCAGCAGCACAGTGCCTTCAGATTTTACCGCCTGCTCTACTTCCTCTGGGGTCATCAGTTGCTCAAAGCCGGCAGAGGTAAGGTCCTCACGGATAGGGGCAACCATATATTCAGGGTACATTGCCATAGTTAATCGGGTTAAATGTTTAATACGGTGCAAAGTTAACAAATCCTCGCCACAAAAGATACAGGCTGTAGAAGGCGAATCCTGTACCTGCTTGCGCACACCGGTTAACAAAAGAAAAGGCATAAAGTTTTGTATTGTTCAGGGCAAATGCGGCTGCGGCACAACATCTGTATCCTTGCTAAAGTATAAGAAGTTAAGCCAGCTATAGTGCGGTTCTGCACCAGGCATGAACCGCGCTTATTGAATTATACTTATACAATTTGTTTTACGCCTGTGTAGGTTTCGCTTCATCGGGGGCGATGGCCACTCGTTCGCCCGGGCAAAACCTATAAGCGCATAAAAAAAGGTTGCCATGATGCCGTTACACCCTTATGCCCGAAATGCCTCAGTGCGCTACTTCTACCTGCCTGGCAGCAAAGAGCGGAGCGCAGAGGTCATCCAAGTGCTTAACAGCAGGTCTGAAACAGTGAATGTGCCCATGCGGGAGGAGGACGTTGAGCTGGAGGCGTTCTTTGCGCGACCCTTATCAGCACGGGAAGCGGAGGCATACAAGCAGGCCGAGACCTGGAAGATATTTTCCTCCTGGGAGGAGCTAAGGCACGACCATTTTAAGTTCGGGCTCTCCGATGAGCAGATGGAACAGGTCCTGCGGTTCAGAGGGCGCTTTGAGCTACAGGAGGAGATGGCAGCCTGAAAACTCACAACTTATTTTAAAGTTAAAAAGAGGCCGCAGGAGCGTTTAAAATAGCTCCTGCGGCCTTTCGCCTTTCCTGTGCTTACTCCTTGCCTGTAAAGTCTAAGGTGTGGAAGAAGCTGACCTGTAGGGTGTGGTTGTGCTCAAAAACCTGCCCGTTGGCTTTCTGCACGAGTTGGTTCAGATAACCTAGCTCCAGCGAAGCAGTGGTGCTGAATTTATACCCCAGCGCGGCGTAGGCCCTATTCTGATCAAAGATGTTCTGCCTTACGTTCTTGCCGAAACCAACAAACACTTCATCGTAAGCTGCCAAAAAGAATTCCTTTGGCTCCAAGGTAGTGCCTGCCAAGGGCATGGTGGCCTTTAGCATATAGCGGGCGCGGTTTAGGTAGGTATAGGCGGAGGCGCCCGGCTGTTTTACCCAGCGCTGCTCCAGGCGGTAACGGTGCCCCAGGCCCAGGCGAGCCAGGTTGCCCTTAAGCTGTAGCTGCTGGTAAATGCGCTGTTCTGGAAATTTGTCGGCCACCGGGTAATCGCCGTAAGGGTGGGTCTCGATGTAGCCGTAGCCCAGTGTGAACATGGCGTTGGGGGCCAGGTCATAGTTTATGCCCGTGCGCACAAGCAGTTGCTGCGGGTCCTGGAAGGTGTTGTGCCGGCGCAGCTGCAGTTCGGCATGCACGCCCCATTTTTCGGCAAACTTGTGGTCGCCGAAGTACATGTACCAGCCATTGGTGTTGTGGTCTTTAATACGCTCGTTGCTTTGCGCGAAGGTAGTGGTCTGCAGCAGGGCAGGGCTTGCAAGTGCCCAAACCAGGCACAGGAGTATATAGCGTGCTTTCATACGGCTAAAGTTGGCACACTAATTCTTAAACTTCAACTGGAATACTAATTCAACAAGTGTTATAGGGCTGCACGATTCGGCTTATTAGCGGTGCCTGCCCCGGATACTCAACTGCCTTCCCTTGCCTGCTCATCCGTTACAAAGAGCCGCTGTGCAGGCAGGGCAAATCCTTTGCCCGTCGTATGCACCACCTCCAGTATTCCTAAAATCAGCTCCTCCTTAACCTCCAAGTGCTCGTTAAAATCGCTGGTGAGGATGTAGGTGAAAACATCTACCTGCAGCGCGTCTGTGCCGACCGCCGTCAGGCGTACCCTGTTGCTTGCCTTGTCTAGCTTTGGGTGGGCGGCTAAGAGCTCGCGTAGCGACTGCAGGACAGCCTGTGCCTGCGTCGGCGCAGTGTCGTAGCGCAGCCGGAGGCTTGGGTTAAACAGAAAGCGGTCCCGGTGCGCGTAGTTCTCGATCTTTTGGGAGGAGAAATCGCCGTTAGGAATCGTGACAATAGTGCGTTCTGCGGTTCGGAGGCGGGTGGAGCGCATCCCGATCTGCTCCACTGTGCCGGTTGTGTCGCCTACCTTGCAGAAGTCGCCAACCCGGACAGGCTGGTCGGCAAGCAGGGTGACACTGCCAACAAAGTTCTCCACTGTTTTCTGGGCCCCAAGTGCCAGTGCAATACCACCTATGCCCAGGGCAGCCAGGCCTGTCGTCACATCAAAGCCCAAGGTGCCAAGTACGGCTATCGAACCCAGTACAAGGAGGGCTACCTTTGCCCCCCGGCGCAGGAAGAGCACGATAGAGATACCGGACATGCTGCGGCGCTCCGTCAGGCGGCGCTGGCTAAAGCTAGCGATAACATCCACCAGCCGCCACAGCAGCAGGAGCACGGCAACCAGCCCTATGATTATGGTAAGCTCACTTAAGCGCTGCCGCACAATGATGGAGATGCCCACCCTTTGGCTTAGCGCCACCAGAATCCAAGTGGCCAGGTACAGCCGTATTGGCAGGGAGAATGCCTTGATAATACCGTAAGTAGGCTCCTCGCGGGTTTTGCGCCAGATAAAACGAACCAGCGCAGCAGCGGCTGACGTAATGCCCCAGGCAATAAGGTACGAGGTCACGGCCACTGCCAGCATGGCCAGCCAATGACCTATGGGCACTCCTCCCCACTTGTTTTCCTGCAGTACGGTCGGTAGCAGCCTGTCCGTGATGGTGACGGGGGCTTCCTCGGTTGCGGTAGGTAACTTTTGGATCGTTTGGGAAGAAAACAGCCATATGGGACCCCCGTCAGGGCCTTCTGTCTTCTCTAAAAGTATATCGAACGACTCCCCGTTAACGGTAGCCGTACCCACGCGGTCCAGGTTTTGCCCAAGGTCATCTTTCTGGTAACCTGAGGGATCGTCGCTGATCCAGGCCCTGGGCAGCAGCCTGCTGCTTTGGTCCAGTAGCCGCTGCAAGGCTCTTGCTGTTCCGGCACCGTCTTTTACAGCGCCTGATGGGGTGTTTAGATCCAGATAGAAGGCAGCTTTCGTGTAGTCCTGATCGGCCACGGCCTCAATAAAACCGTTAACCGTGCCACGGGGCGTGCGCCTGCCCAGCGTGTCCTCGGGCCAGGTGGGCGCAGCCGCTTCCACTGAGTCCTGCACTGGCTCCTGCCCGAAAGAGGCAGCAGGGAATGCAACCGCTAACAACAGGATGCCGCAAAGGAGCAGCTGCCGGATGCCACCTGAAAGAGTGGGGTAGATAGTAAGGTTTGGCTGATGGTGCATGGTGATGCTATGGTGCTTAGGCCTGAGATAAGAGCAGGTCGTCTGGTTTAGCGAAGGTGTTTACCGGAGCGGAAGCCTCTGCCAATACCATCAACTGTAACGGCTCCACAGGGATGGGGTTACGCATACAGTGCGCTGGCGCAGGCGCAGGTTCCCTGGAGCAGAGGCAGCCTTGGGTAAAATGCGGCGGGCCAGAGGCAGTACACCTGCTGCCTCTGGCCCGCCGCCCTATCTATCCCTGTTGCGCCACGCTACTGCATCACAAGCACGGCCAAATATGCCACGTATAGCGCCAGCAGTATGCCGCCCTCCCAACGCGCCAGCTGCCTGCCTCTTCCGGTAAAGATGAAGACAAACAACAACAGCCCGGCGAGTATGTTCACGGAGATATCCATGATAGAGCTTGGCTGCACCGTAAGCGGAGTAACTATGGTAGATATGCCCAGGATAAAGAAGATGTTGAAGATGTTGGATCCAACAACATTGCCAATGGCGATGTCTACGTTCCGTTTGCGCACCGCCACCACCGATGTGGCCAGCTCGGGAAGGGAAGTGCCTATGGAAACAATCGTCAGGCCGATCAGGCGCTCAGACATGCCGAAGAGCTGCGCAATGCTGACAGCGCTCGTCACGATCAGCCTGCCACCAATAACCAGGCCTGCAAGGCCTATGATCAGGAAAATGAAGGACTTGAGGAAGGTATACTGCTCTGCGGGTGTCTCCTCCTGGTTCGCCCCACCCACGGCCAGGGTAATGTTGTACACCAGGAAAATTGAAAAGAAGAGCAGCAGGATCAGCCCGTCTGTTCTGGATATGGCACTGGTGGCGCTGCCATCCAGGAAAGCATCGCTGGCAGTAACCAACACGGCCACAGCCGCCAAGAAGCTTAGGGGCACCTCTAGCCAGGTGGTGTTATTTTTTACAGAGAGGGGGTAAATCAAAGCCGAAATGCCCAGGATGCCGAGCACGTTGAAGATGTTACTGCCCAGTACGTTGCCGAGTACCATCTCCGTGTTGTTGTTGATGGAGGCAAAAAGGTTAACCACCAGCTCGGGGGCTGAGGTGCCGAAGGCTACAATCGTCAGGCCTATAACGATGTTCGGAACGCCAAGCCTAGAGGCGAGGCTGGAGGCGCCGTCCACTAACTTGGAAGCGCCAAATATAAGGGCAACAAAGCCCACAAGGAGTAAAAGAAGGTCTAGCATGGTATGATCAAAAACCTCATAAAGTTAGGTTGAAAACAGGGATTTACAACCAGGGGAGCGGGGAAACAGGAAATTACTACAGCGCCTGAGTTTACTTAATACCTGATGCCTTCCGGCGCAGGAAAATAGATCCGTGAAGTATGGCAGGGAGGAAACAGCCTAAAACAAGAGGCAGCGGCTGTGTTTAGTAAAATAAAAAAAGCCTCTCAGCGTAGTGCTAAGAGGCTTTTCGGTGGTCACGAAGGGACCATCATGAATCTTACGATACGTTTTACAAAATGTCATAAATCTTAGGTTGCGTTCAAACTAGGCCGATTTGTCATTTTACAAAAATTTGTTGTTTTGTATTTTAATGGTGAAATTTACGAATGTATGGTGAATGGGCGTGGTGCATGGATAATCTCAAAATTGAACGACCTTGATAGCAAAAGCCAAAATTTACAAGGGGTATGTCTACATCTGCGCCTCCCGGAAACAGCAGCATATCCGCGTTCCCGCTGGAATAAAAATTGACCGCCTGAACAGCAGCGGCTTACTCCATAAGTCATGCGGGCTGGATGATATCGATGAGAAGAACAGGCACATTCGGGAACTGACAAAGAAAGTGCAGGCCGCATTGGACGACCATCCCAAGCTGACAGCTAAAGAAATTGCTACTTACGTGAAAACTGGCGCTCTGCCCGCTGCACGTGAGGCACCACGGCAACTCACTTTTATAGAGTGCTTCGAAAAGTTCGTAGCCGACAGCAAGTCTGGCGCGCGGGCGAACGACAAGGGTGTGAAGTTATCGGTCAACACAGTCAAATCTTACCAGTCTGTCCTTTCAAACCTCTACAAGTTCCAGAAGATGCATTCATTGGATTGGGACCAAATTGATGATTCCTTCTACCACAAGCTCTGTGACTACTACTGGACCACGCTGGATTGCTACGACAACCACACAGGTAAAGCAGTAAAAATTATTACCACATGCCTGAACTGGGCTTATGACAGTGGGCTCATTCCGGTGGCTGTGAACACCAAGAAGTGGAAGGTCTGGAAGGAGGATATCGAGATACTTGTTCTGTATCCAGATGAGATAAAGCTACTGCACAAAATGCCTACTGAGGACCAAAAGGTAGAGCGCACGAAAGACACCTTTCTGATGGGCGTATTTACTTGCCTTCGAGTCGAAAACCTGCTGGGCCTCACGGAGAAGGACTTGCAAGTGCTGAATGGCGAGTACTTCATCCATACTATCGTCCAGAAGACGAGGAAGCCAATCAGGATAAAGCTGAATCCCGTTGCTGTGGCCATCATTGAGAAGTATCGCCACCAATACAGGACGCTCTTGCCGGCCATCACGAGCGTGAAGTTTAACGAGAACTTGAAAGACATGGCCAAAGCATTTAAGAAACACCTCGACCAGTTGAAGGAGCAGGGACAACTGGATATCATCGGGAACAACTGGCATACTGATGTGAAGAGAGTACGAACGAAAAAGGGTCAGCACCACTATGAGTTCGTAAAGCCCGAAAAGTTCATAAGCTCTCATTGCATGCGCAGGAGCGGGATTACCAGCTTCTTGATGCTGGGTATGACTCCTCTCGAAGTGCAGGAAATCTCAGGCCATGCGAGCAACTCTAAAGACTTCTCCAAGTATGTAAAGCTCGCCAAGCAGGTGGTAGAGCAGAAGAGCGTGGACGTGTGGTCAAACGCCTTAATATGATATGATGTATACAGACGAACAGTTAGAGGAAGAACGCATCAGACGGAAGCAGGTGCTCCGCATGGTGCGAAGCTTAGAAGGCAGCATGCGAACCATCTCCCACGTCATCACGACCTGTAGCGAGGCGAATAGCGCTGAGTTGAAGGAGGTAGGGTATTTGGTGGAAGAGTGGGTAGACAACCGGCTGGCCCTGAGGAGTCGGAAGAACTCCGATGCAGAGGAACTGGAGTTTATACTTCGGGGGCTTGACCGATTCCACAAAATGATGGAATCGGTTGTGAGCAACAGACGACTGGCCATCAGTAGGAACCATGGTAAGGCGATTGACTTTACCCAACCGATGTATAAAATTCAAACCGTAGCCGATATCCTGAAAGTAACCAAACCTACCGTCAATAACTGGACCCACAGCCGGGGCGGTTACATCCGGAGCTTTGAGTATCCCGGTATCGCGAAATTTATTCTGGAAGAGGACCTCAGCTTAAAATACGAGGAGGTCGTTGGAAGGACCCTGTTGATAGATGATGGATTCCGAGAACAGTACGCATATAAACCTGACCCGAAGAAGTTGAAAGCTATATTATAGTCGCTGTGGTCGACAGGGAGCCTCGCTCCCTGCCGGTATCAGAAAGATTCGTCATGCCCCGCAATCGGTAACTCGCCCACACCATATGAAAATAATAAAATACAGCCAAGCATCATCCCTTTGGCTGGAGTACCAGAAGGCGTTGACGGCCTACATCGTCAGCCGGGTAAAGGATGTAGACGCAGCAAATGACATCATGCAGGAGGTGCTCATGAAGGTCTACAATGCCTGCTGCTCGGACAGGGAAATCCAGAAGCTGGACTCATGGCTGTTCCAGATTGCCAACCATGCTATCGTGGACCACTGGCGCAGGCAAAAGAAATTCACCGATGAAATGCCCGAGCCGAGCCATGAGGAAGACAACATAGTATGGCGTGAACTGGCTGAGTACGTGGAGCCGTTAATCAACCTGCTACCCGAGAAGTACGCGCGTCCCCTGTACCTGTCGGACATAGAAGGAGTGAAGCAGGCCGACATTGCCGAGCAGTTGAATCTGGGTCTGAGTGCCGCCAAGAGCCGTATCCAGCGGGCAAGGGAAATGCTACAGAAAGAGATACAGACCTGCTGCACGATAGACACCGATGCCAGCGGCAACGTCATTGGGTTCAGCGTGAAGGAGAGCTGCGAGCAGTTGCAGCGCCACAGAAAAAAAATCGAGTAAACCCTGCGTCTTTTTCGAAGCTGGTCAGTCTTCCTTACAAACAAGAACTAAACGCAAGATTGACACAGCCATGAAAAGATTTCACGTACACGTCAGAGTAAAGAACCTAGCCGAAAGCATCGCCTTCTACAACGCCCTGTTCGGCACGGAAGCCACCGTGGCTAAGCCCGACTACGCCAAGTGGATGCTGGAAGACCCCCGGGTGAACTTCGCCATCTCCACCGGCCATGCCGAAATGGGCATCGAGCATCTGGGCTTACAGGTGGACACCGATGAAGAATTACAGGGCGTCTACGCCAACATGCAGCAAGCCAAAGGCACCGTGTTCGAGGAAGGCGAGTGCACCTGCTGCTACTCCAAGAGCCAGAAATCATGGATAACAGACCCGCAGGGAGTGGACTGGGAAGCCTTCTACACCCACGGCACCGCCACCGTGTACGGGGAGGGCATCAACGCCAGACCCGCTCCTGAGGTGATGGAGCAGTGGGACGGGAACGATGGGATAGATGCCCGCGTGAGCGAGGCAGTTAACGAACCAGCCTGCGATGGAAGCTGCTCTATAAAATAAACATACTGCTAACAGTGATTTGCCAGAGGGGCGGTGCGCAGAGTACCGCCCCTCTGGCTTTTTTACTGGTGCATGTAAAAAAAAACGATGGAACTGTTCTTCGTATTGGAAAGTTAATCGTAATATTACGATGAAGCAATTGGGAACTATGGGACTAACCAAAACCGAGAATTATACAGAAGCGCAGAACAAGACGGCCATGCTGTTGAAGGCGCTGGGCCACCCCGCGCGGGTGGCCATCATCGAGCACCTGCTCAAGGCAAAGGCCTGCGTGTGCGGGGACATCGTGAGCGAGCTGCCGCTGGCGCAGGCAACCGTCTCCCAGCACCTGAAAGAACTCAAAAACGCTGGCATCATCAAAGGCACCGTGGAGGGCAACTCCGTCTGCTACTGCCTCGATGAGCGTGCCTTCGAGTACCTTGACGGTTACTTCGCCACCGTGCTGGAAGGCGTCAGGAGCCAGAACACAACCTGTTGTTAAACATCAAATCCGAATACCATGAAACTATCTGAAGTAAAGAGCATCCTGCAAACCGCTGAGGCGGTGAATTTCGTGCTGGATAACGGGGCGATGGTGCCCGAGCATTTCCATGTGACCGAGGTGGGCGTGGTGACCAAGCATTTCATCGACTGCGGGGGTACCGTGCGCAACGAGAAGGTAGCCAACTTCCAGCTCTGGGACGCCAATGACTTTGACCACCGCCTGAAGCCGCAGAAGCTGCTGGGCATCATCGCACTCTCGGAGAAGGCGCTGGGCATGGAGGACCTCGAAATTGAGGTGGAGTACCAGAGCGATACCATCGGCAAATACGACCTTGGCTTCAACGGCAAGGATTTCGTGCTGCTCTCCAAGACCACCAACTGCCTTGCCCCGGATAAGTGCGGCATCCCGGTCGAGCAACTGAAAGTAGTGTCAACGGGCAACGCCTGCACACCGGGAGGCGGCTGCTGCTAAGCGGCTACTCTGCTTCATCAATCCATCCTATACAATAGACTCTATGAGTAAGATAGCGCTCTTTAGCGACATCCACGCCAACTTGCCCGCCTTGGAGGCGTTCTTTGCCGATGTGGACAGCCGGAAGCCGGACTTCATCTACTGCCTCGGGGACCTTGTGGGCTACAACATCTGGCCCAACGAGGTGATTGACGAAATCCGTAGGCGCAACATCCCGACCATTGCCGGGAACTACGACTTCGGCATCGGCAGGGCGAGTAACGAGTGCGGCTGCGCCTACAAGACCGAGGAGGAGAAAGCCAACGGGGCCGTCTCCATCTCCTTCACCAACGACATCATCAAGCCCGCGCAGCGCCAGTACCTGCGCACGCTGCCAGCGCACCTCAAAATAGAGTACCAGCTCAACGAGGACAAGCTCAACCTGCTGCTCGTGCACGGCAGCCCGAGGAAGATAAACGAGTACCTGTTCGAGGACCGCGATGAGAAGAGCCTGCTGCGCATCATGAGGGACGCGGATGCCGACATCCTGTGCTTCGGCCACACCCACAAGCCCTACCACCGCATACTGGACTCGGGGGACGAGGGTCAGCCCCACTACCGCCACGCCATCAACATCGGCTCGGTGGGCAAGCCCAAGGACGGAGACAACCGGGGCGGCTACGTGATGCTCACGATAAACGACAACAGCTCGGTGCTGGACAAGAATAGCATAGAGGTGGAGTTCATCCGCTTCAAGTATGACTACGAGAAGGCCGCCCGGGCAGTGGAGGAATCTATTTTGCCAAACGCCTACGCGGAGAACCTGCGCAAGGGCTGCTAAACGGAGAGAGATATGAGTGCTACCAACTGCGCCCCCACCCACCAGCGGAAAAAACTCAGGTTCTTTGACCGCTACCTGACCCTGTGGATATTCCTCGCCATGTTTCTTGGCGTGGGCATCGGCTACTTTTTGCCCGAGTCCTCCGGGTTTATCAACTCCCTGTCCAGCGGGACGACCAACGTGCCGCTGGCCATCGGCCTTATCCTGATGATGTACCCCCCGCTGGCGAAGGTGCGCTACGAGAAGATGGGGGAGGTGTTCAAAAACGTCAAGGTGCTGACGATGTCGCTGCTGCTCAACTGGGTCATCGGCCCACTGCTGATGTTCTTTCTGGCCATCCTTTTCTTCCATGACCAGCCCGAGTACATGGTGGGCCTGATACTGATTGGCATCGCCCGCTGCATCGCCATGGTCATGGTCTGGAACGAGCTGGCGGAGGGCAACCGGGAGTATGCCGCAGGGCTGGTGGCGCTCAACAGCGTCTTCCAGATTTTCTTCTACAGCCTCTACGCCTACCTGTTCATCTCGGTGCTCCCGCCCTACTTCGGGGTGACGGGGTCTGAGATTAACATCACCATCGGCCAGATTGCCGAGAGCGTGCTGATTTACCTTGGCATCCCGTTCTTCGCTGGCGTTGTGAGCCGCTACGGGCTGATAAGATGGAAAGGGCTGGACTGGTTCAACAACAAGTATATCCCCTTCATCTCGCCCATCACGCTGATTGCGTTGCTGTTCACCATCGTGCTGATGTTCAGCCTGAAAGGGGAGCTGATAGTGCAAATTCCGTTTGATGTGGTGAAGATAGCCATTCCGCTGTTGCTCTACTTTACCATCATGTTTGTGGTCAGCTTCATCCTCGGCAAAGTGTTGGGTGCTGATTATTCCAAGAACACGGCCATCTCCTTCACCGCCACGGGCAACAACTTTGAGCTGGCCATAGCCGTTGCCATCGGCATCTTCGGCATCAACTCAGGTCAGGCGTTCGCTGGCGTGATTGGTCCGCTGGTGGAGGTGCCAGCGCTGATATTGCTCGTGAACGTGGCCTTCTGGTTCAAGCGAAAATGGTACGGGAAGGAAGAGGAACTCGTCACCTCCTAGACATGTGCCTATAGTTACATGAGCTGTCCAGTAAAATGGGCGTCTACCTGCGCTTGTTCATGAGCTGACGGAGGTGGAGAGGCAGGGGAGGAGCATGTGGAATTACGGTTGGGGTCCACAGCGGACTACAACAAGTGCTCATTCTGAGGAATATTGGCGTCTTTTTTCAATATGCACCATAAAAACTACCCATATTTAAGATTTATAGGTGTTTTAGTAGCCCTTCGAGCCTGTCTTACCTGCGTATGGGAGACAGGCTCAAAGGGATTACTTTGCCAACTTTAGAATCCTGAACGCCCCCCGGATGACGACCACGAAGACGATAGCGCCTACTATCAAGTCAGGCAGGGCGGAGTCCGTGAGCAGCACCAGCACGCCAGCTAGAATCACGCCCCCGTTGATG
Source organism: Pontibacter litorisediminis (assembly GCF_029360645.1). Classification (GTDB taxonomy): domain Bacteria; phylum Bacteroidota; class Bacteroidia; order Cytophagales; family Hymenobacteraceae; genus Pontibacter; species Pontibacter litorisediminis. The sequence goes on from NZ_JARDUA010000003.1 coordinate 351,404, forward strand.
ATGATGTCGTTCGAGGTGAATATCATGCTTGCCTGCATATGCGCCTCCTTGCTCTTGCCCTTCTGCAACAGGTACAGGCAGACTGCATTGGCTACCAGCGCAAGGATGGAGACGACAATCATTGTTTCGAAGTCCGGCATAGGCTCGTCCCCGATGACCCTTCTCGCCACTTCCAGAAAGCCAATGGCGGCCAAGGTAAGCTGAAAGTAGCCGCTTGCCTTGGCAATGCCCTTCTTTCTGGCCATTGTGCTGCCCACTGCAAACAGGCTCAGGGCATACACCAGTGAGTCGGCCAGCATGTCCAAGGAATCGGCCACTAGCCCCATCGACTTGGAGATGATGCCGGTGGCCATCTCCACCACAAAGAAACCGAAGTTAATCGCCAGCACGGTCCACAGGAGCCTCCTCTGGGCTTGGGCATCCTCAACAGTTGCTTCCTGCTCCGTTGCCTCGGTGGACAACAGCGAGGACCCTAAACCAAGGGAGTGGATTCTATCTTCTATAGTCGCTAGTTCCCCGGAGTGCAGCACGGTCAACTGGCGTTTCTGCAAGTCGAAGTCCAATCCCTTTACTGCCTGTACGCCTTCGAGTTTCATCCGCACCATACTCTCTTCGGATGCGCAGTCCATCTGCTGTATCTTAAAAGTTGATTTTTCCATTGTCATTGTTTACAGTAAGTTAAGTTTGATACCCCCGTTGATGACCCTGCCGTCCACAGGGGCGTATATTTCGCTGAACTTCGGGTTTCGCATGCTGCCAGTGTAGATGCTGCCGAACTTGCTCTGCCTCGTGTCAAAGATGTTCTCGAAGTTAAGGAACAGGGAGAAGCGCTCGAACATCTTCTCTAGCATCAGCCCGTTTATCCAGTAGTCACGCCCCCAACTGCCATCAGTTAGTCGCTGTGGGGAGAAGTAGTACGCTTCCAGCCCGATGCGGAAGTTGTCCTCTTTTTCCAGCATCAGCACCGTGTTCACCCGGTGCTTGGGCGTGAGTGGCATGTCGGCCACGGTGCCGTTGTAGTGCTGCCGGGCATCGGTGTAGGTGTAGCCGAGGAAGAGCTTCACCCACTCGTAGCCGAACTTCATGTTTGTCTCCACGCCCTTGGAGTCCACGTGCCCGCTGGCGTTCCGGAATTCATACAGGTTGTCGGGGCGCAGGGTAAGGATAAGCGGGTTGTCGAGGTAGGTGTAGAAGAACATATGGTTGACACTGAACGTGAGGTCCTCACTGATAAGGGTGTTGAAGTTGAGGTCAGCGTTACCGCCTATGGAGGTTTCTGCCTCCGTCTGGCTGATGTTCAGCGGAAGGATGTTGCGGAACGTGACATCCTCCGCCTCCTGTGTGAAGATAGTCGGGGTCTTGTAGCCCATGCCGCCCCCGATACGGGAAGTCAGCCGCTCGCTTATCCTGAACAGGGCTGAGACCCTCGGAAGCACGAACAAACCTTTGCTCTTGTTGGCTGGAGTAGGCGTCACATAGTCGGTCCTCAGCCCGGATTCCAGCACGAGCCATTCCACAGGCGAAAAGGTGTTCTGGGCAAAGGCACCGATGATGGTGTAGTCGTAGTCCCTCGAACCAGTTACATCCGCCTTCTGCTCCGAGAACTTGTCCGTCCAGAGGTTGGCCCCGATGACCCAGTCTGACTTGCCACTGTTTACACTGTAGGCTACCTCAGTGAAGCTGGCGGTCTGCTCCCCTTGAAAGTCGTAGCCCGGCACAGCAATGTCCCGGTCAAAGAGGCTCAGGCTGTTCTTCACCGATACCATGGCGCTGTCGGAGAGCCGATGCTCGAAGCTGAGCTGTGTGGACAGCCTCTCGGTGCTGTTCTCCTCGAAGTAGAAGTCGCCCCCGTCCCCGTCAATGTAGCGCAAATCACCTCCTAGCCTGTCCTCCTTGGAGGCGTTCACTCCGAAGGATAGCTCGGTGCGCTCGCCCGGGTAGTAGTACAGCCTCGGATTCACTGTGTAGCGTTCAAACTCTGGGATAGCGGAGAAGCCGATGTCGGCAGGGTCGTAGGCTCTGTTGGCGTTTCGGGACGCAAACACTGTGGCCCCCAGCTTGCCGTAACGTTTGCCGTAGAAGCCGCTCAGGTCAAGCCCGCCCGCACTGGTCACGTTCGCCATGAGGGAGAGTTCACCCTCCTCTGTGGGCCTCTTGGTAATCAGGTTCACCAGCCCGGCTATGGCACCGCCACCGTAGAGCGTGGACGAGCTGCCCTTGATGACTTCCACCTGATATAGGTTCAATGGGGGAATCTGCATGATGCTCAGCCCGCTGGAAAATCCGGAGTAGAGCGGGAGACCGTCCTGCAGAATCTGGGTGTAACGGCCATCAAGACCCTGAATGCGGATGTTGGCGTTGGCACTGGTGGCCGAGGTCTGCTGCGTCAGGATGCCTGTGCTCTCGCTGAGCAGCATCCGGATGTCACCCGGCTTCATGTTCGCCTTCTCTCCCAGCTCTTCTGATGTGATGGCCTCCACTCGGGTGGGGATATCCTCGATGGTACGGCTACTGCGGGTGGTGGAGATGACCACCTCTTCCAGCTCTTCCCCGCCCTGCTGCATCAGTACCACAATAGGCGCAGTCTGAGAGAGGGGGAAGTTGAGCGTGTCCAGCCGGTCCTCGTAGCCCACGTAGCTGAACCTGATGACTTGCGTTCCTACCGGGATGCCCGTGAGTTCGACTGCCCCGGTAGCGTCCGTGGCTGCCCCTATGGTGGTGCCTGTTACGGCTGCCGTGGCTCCAATCAAGGGCTGCTTGGTAGCGCCATCTCGGACGATGGCTCTGAGTGTGTGCTGGCTATACGCCAGTGTGCTGCCCATGAGCATGAGCAGCAGAAAGATATACTTCTTCATTTTGGAAAGTCTAATGCGATAAAGGATTACGTGCAGGCACAGAAATGTGCCGCAAGCATGGTGACAGCGTCACGGAGAGGCATTAGGCTATCTTGGGAGGTTGCCAGATGGCATACATGGGCTGGGGAAAGGGGTGCTGGGCGTAAGCCGTAACGTGGCTGCTCGGCTTTATTGAAAGCGTGACTGGCCCAGCATAGAACCCGGATATGGTGAAGCCCACGCAGGCAGCGCAGCTATAGAAGGGTGAGCATGCTTCTGTCTTGTCCGTGTGGCTGTCGCTCTGCTCGGTGGTTACCTCACCCATGGAGCACCCCTCATCAGGGCAGCACGGCATGGTGGAGAGTGCCATAACCAAAATAGCTAATATGATAGTCAGAGCTTTCACTACACAAAGATAACAAGATGACTCCGAAGGAACAAGGTGGTAGGGGGATGCGTCCGCAGGGGACTCGAACAAACCTCTGTTACAAGTAGTGTAGCAGAGTTTTTATAAAATGCACCATATTAAGTACCCACATTCAGTATTTCTAGGCTCTTCTTTCACCAAAAGAGATGTCTTTAGGCTCACCGCGCGCCCTACTCCTCTACCGTGAGGGCCACCGAGTTGTATTCGGGTTGACCTGACCTAAACCAGAGCAGATAATCCCCAGCGGGGACAGCCGCACATCCAGCTAGAACTCCACGGTGCGCACCACACGCTGGCCGACTGATAGGAGCAGCGTGTCCATGGTCACGGTCTGCACCCCGTCCTTTGTCTTCCTCGTGTCTATCACGACCGGCTGTTCGGCCGCGACCTCCACCACCCGCGTAGATGAGTAGTCGCTTCGCCACGTCTCTACTTTCCCGCAGGATTGTTCTCCGTCCACCCCGACCGGTGAGTACACGGTGCTTGCAAAGTAGTCGGAGGTCTTCACCTGCTCTGGATTGCTCAGGCGCAGCTCCAAGAATGCCTTGCGGGGAATGAAGGAATTCACCTCAATGGTGGTGTCGCGCTTCATCTCAAAGAAGGTGAAGCTGTAGTTGTCCTTGCCACACAGCATGTACTGAACGGTGTCAACGGCAATGTCCACGTTGAAGTAGCCTTCTCCCAACTCATCGTCCCTCACCTGAAAGGCGAGTTGGTAGTTTCCGTCCGCGTCAGTCTTGGCGGTTGCCTTCTTCCGGATGGTACCACCAGAGAGGTAGCGGGTATTGACCCATTCAAGGGTGAGAATGGCCGACCCGAGCGGGGCGGAGCCCGTGCCCGTTGTGAGCTTGCCCTGAATGGTGGTACAGCCTGTTAGGCAGACTGGCCCGGTAATGTCTTCCTCTTTATCCAGACACCCGGATATCAACAGTAGCACTAGTAACATAAGGGGTAAGGCAGTTTTTTTCATTGCTCTACATGTTGAGATATGCTGAGGTACGTACTTATGATACGTACACTAATACATTGTGCTACATTAATATAGTGAATCTAGCTTTATATTTTCTTCCAGTCCTTAAGATTGTTGAGGCTGAGCGGGTGCTCTTCAACGGTAGGTGCATCACATTAGGAGCCAGTATATGCAGTAGGGTTGATTCTGATGAGTTGGAGGTGAGAGACTAAGGTTTAACGGCAACTTCTCTTATCATATAAGGATGAGCCTCTCGGGCATAGCGTCATAGGTTCTTCCATTTAGCTGTCTCCCTGCTGCTTTCTTATTCCTCCCGCCCCACTGTTTGAAGAAGAAGGCCACTCTGGCTCTTTCACATTGAGCCTGAATGTCAATCACCCATTCAGCTCTCATGGGTCTGGGGTTTCTTCCGGACTCACCGCCTACTATAACCCAATCAATATTATGAAGGTTAAGATTTGGCAGCGGACCGATAAGAGGCTCCAAAGACAGGAACTTGACCTCTGCACCAGTTCGCCTCAGGTGGTCAACTCTGAATGTTACGGCTTCATCCTCCACAGACACGCCCATCCAAATATTGGGGGTCCAGCTCAGTAAAGGAGAAAGTTCCTCTAATCGTTCGGCTCTTTTGGTGAGTATCTGGAAGGTATGCTGCGGGCACTCGTTCATTACTTTGAAAACCTGCTGCACGAAACTCAGCGGCACATCCTCGTGGAATAGGTCGCTCATGCTATTTACGAAAATCACGGACGGCTTCCACTTACGGGGTTGGTCCAGCACCTCCGGGTGTACAACTACTTTTTTGAAGCCGCTGCTGTACTTCTCCAATCCCATTGCTTGTAGCCTCTTAGTCATAACCTCAGCATAGCAGAACTTACACCCTTGAGATATTTTGGTACACCCGGTTGTTGGGTTCCACGTGACCTCGGTCCATTCTATACTTGATTCTGCCATAGGTATAATGTTTATCGTGTTGAGTACTTCCTGATGATATCATTTGAGATGCGCAGGCCAGCCTTATTGTTGCTTGCACATATGAAATGGTACAGTGTGTTTCTGTTCTTGCCCTTCATCACGTAAGGCCTACTCACGTGTTCCCAGATTTTCCCAAGCTGCTGCGAATATAGCTCTGCTATCTTGTTAATACTATCGTCCTGCTTCTGTAACTGCGTGACCTCGTCTCCAAAAAGGGTCATTGAGGTTGTTGTTCTGTAAAAGTGCATCCTAATATCGGTTTCAGTTAGGCCTAAAAAGCGCTCCAATCTCCCCATCCACGCTTCCGAGATGTTGCCATCCGCAGTGAGCAGCCTGTTGGCGGCAACGCCCGAAGGTAACAGAACCCACAGGTCAATGCCAAGCCCTGCGCATGCAGCCAGCGACTCCCAGTCCAGAGCCATACCAAAGGGGTCTATAAATGCCAAGGCCCTGTGGTTAGGGTTCTTCCTTAAAAAGTCAGCCAAAGCCTTCAACTTTACGTTGCAGTCATTTGAAACACAGAATATGTTTTTGCCCGGAAACCTCTCTTTCAGTGACGTGTCAAGCGTGCTGCACTTCGCGTTATCCAGCTCAACCAAGTAGTATATATCGAACTGCTTTGGGTGGTCGATGCTTAGAACTTTTGCCGCAACACCCTCAATTAACGAGTCTGTCAATCCTAGGTCCAGCTTCGGGCTTTCTGAGGGAGTTGCATCAATCGTACCGCATCCAGCAAACCCATCAAAGTAAACCAGCTCAAATCTGTACTTGTTCATAATGGTGAGGTAGGCGTTCAGGTACTCCATGAAGATGCGAATCTTCTTCTGGGTCCACGCACCACCAAACCTGTTATATCCTTGTGCCATAAATATAAACGTTTATATGCTAGTAATGTTAGTTTTGCTAAATTAATTAGTTGAAGCAGATGATTGAGGTGTAGGTGATTTTGCCCACAGGTCCTCCCTTCTTTGCGTCTCTGATGTCCAACAACCCTTGCTCGCGGAGCAGGCGAAACGCCCCCTTATAGTTCTCCTTGATATAGTTGGTGCCGATGTTATGCCTTTCGAACACATCCTTTATTGAGCATCGGTCATATAGGGCCTTTTTCCTATAAAGGTCCTCCGTAAGTTTGATTATAGAGTAGGGCAAGTACCTGTGGTAGTCCGGTATCAAGAGGCGCAGGCGTTTCTGGTTGGCCCCAAACAATGGGACACCATCCTCTTGGAAGTCACTGTACTGCGCCATGATTTCCTTTATTCTCATATAAGCGATTTTGGCCTTGGTGACAAAGACCAAGTAATGGCTTGTCTGGTTCCGGTGCGGAAAGTTAATCTTGAACTTGAAGGTCAGGTAGTTTCTCTGACGGAAGATTCCTTCGAAGGAGTCGATGATGTAGGCCTCGCGCTTCTTGGGTTTTTTTTCTCGCTTGTAGTATTCTCTGATGTCGTCAATGCGTTCTCCGAAGATTTCCTTCATCAACTCGGTGACGTTTTCGTTCAGTACCGCTGAACGTATCCTGTTCACGTTAAATAGCATAAACAGGTCAGAGCCCCAGTTCTTTACTGACTGCAAAAGCATTTCCTGCGAGAAGCTGTAGCCGAAAGGGTCTATGAAGGTAAGAGATGGATTGCTGCTGTTGAGCAGGTTCACGAGTAGACGCTGGTTGGCCTTTTCGTTAAGCACTAAAGGGGCGTGGTGCAGTTCCTCATAGAATGGCAAAGAACTCAGGTTGGTTTTCAGCTTCTCCACCACCGACTTGGTTGAGTCATTGAAGAAAGTTTTGACACTCTTATTCAGGTCTATCCTTTCACCAGAGCTTCTATGAATGCTCTCCAAAATCTTAATGGGAGTTGAAGGCTGACCATCCTCGTAATACCCCTGACCTGAGTATAAGTCAACGTAAAGTACCGTATCAATCTTCTTGAATCTCTGTCCGTGTAGCAGTATTCCACACCAAGCCTTGAAGTACTTGTTCAGTATCTCGGATTTAATCTCGGACGTGTTCCTTTTTTCCTTAAAGAAACAATGGGGCTGTATAGAAGCCATCGCTTACGGGGTGAATTGGATTGTTCTTTCTAAATATATTAAATTTTAATTTTATATAATGATACGCAGGAAAAATTATGCATGAGTTTGTGTCAAAGTATGACGCCACGTTTGATGAGGATGCGTAGTACTTTAAATCAATGGACTACAGGACTATAGGGTACTAGGCGGAAGCATTATTAATAAGAGGCAGAAAACTAGGAGGGCAAAAAAGGCGAAGCGCTGCGCCAGCGCCATGGTTACTGGTATACCAGTTAAAGCTTCGTTTATTAAAATACTTGCTGCTTTGGTCAGGCTTATGGGTGAATCTCGATAGGAGTCCCCACCGCTACTGCCTCGTAAAGCTCGCTAATCTCATCATTCGTCACGGCTATACACCCTTGCGTCCAGTCCGCCCACCTATGTAACTTGCCAATGACACTAGTGCCATTACGGAGACCGTGAATTTTAATTGCTCCTCCAACTGGTTTGCCCAGCTTCTTTGCATGAGCGATGTCGTCCGCGCTCGGGTAAGAGATGCCCAGATTTTTGTGATAGGCGCTGTTAGGGTTCTTATCGTTGATGGTGTAGGTGCCTTCTGGAGTCCTCCTATCCCCCTCGAATTCCTTACGGCCATCAGGCTTGCGGCCCAAGGATATAGTATAGGTCTTGACTAACTGGTTATCCGCATAGGCCAGCAGCTTCCTCTCTGACTTGTACACTATTAGCCTATCTATAGCCGTGCCGGGAGTTAGCTCTTGCTCAGGGAAGAGGTTATAGGCTAGGAGTCCAACAGTAACAACTGCAAGGGACCATTTAAAGATAGTTTTCATTGTAGGTTGTGCTTGGCAATAGATTTAAATGTCTATCTAGAACCCTAAGATAAAGTTTTTATATGATGTAACACCTCACACTAATGTACCAGAAGCAGTTAAACGCGCACCTGCTGAATCTCCTCTATCCGTGTCGTGTAGCAGGGGGACTTGAAGTCGCTCTTCAACTGCCATGAACTGTCTACCCCCTGCGCAGCTACCCTCACCTTGCTCCTACCGAACCGGTCCGTAAGCCCATCCATGACAGTCATCAACCTCGCGTGCTTCTCCCGGTCGACCGTGTCCAGCAGGTCGAGCTGCAGTTGGTTATCCGGGACAATTTCGGTCACTATCACCCCGGACTTCTTGTACCAGTAACCTTCCCGGTAAATCTCCTTTAAGGCGATGCTGGCGTAGTGAATCAGCTCAATGTCCGAGTTGGTCGCTACCGGCATGCAGATGGTCTTGCTGTTGTAGTACTGCCTGTCATTCTCGGAGAATCTGTTGGTAGTGACGAACACCGTAATGAACCTCGCGCAGGACTTCTGCTGTCGTAGCTTTTTGGCGCACTTGGCGGCATAGGAGGCGGTGGCTTCCAGCAGCTCATCGAGCGTGTTCACCTTCTTACCGAAGCTTCTGGACGTGCAGATGCCTTTCTTGGGTGGCGCGACCTCCTCAAGCTCCAGACACGACTCCCCCCGCAGCTCTTTCAGCAGCCGCACCCCCACTACCGTCATGTGCTGCCGCACCCAGTTCTCCGATAGCTGGGTGAAGTCGTGCGCGGTGTTGATGTTGCGCTTACTGAGGAACTTGGCGTACTGCCCCCCGATACCCCACACATCCTCCACCTTAGTCGCCTGCAGCGCCTTCTGTATGTGGTACGGGTCCGTCAGCACCAACACCCCGTTTGCCTTTGGCGACTTCTTGGCCAGTTTGTTGGCCACCTTCGCCAAGGCCTTCGTAGAGGCCACGCCCAAGCTCACGGGTATGCCTGTCCACTGCGTCACCGTGCGCTTTATCTCCCAAGCGTAGGAGAAGAGGTCGATGTCATAGAAGTCCCCGAGGTCGAGGAAGCACTCATCGATGGAGTACACCTCCACATTAGGGGTGAACAGCGAGAGCGTCTGCATCACGCGGTCCGACATATCGCCATACAGCACATAGTTGGAGGAGAAGGCATGCACATGCCCCCGCTCCACCAGATTCCGGATTTTAAAGTACGGCTCTCCCATCGGTATGCCCAAGGCCTTGGCCTCGTTGCTACGGGCTATCACGCAGCCATCGTTATTACTGAGCACCACCACCGGCTTGCCGTTCAGCGAGGGGTTGAACACACGCTCACAGGAGGCGTAGAAGTTGTTGCAGTCGCAGAGCGCGAAGAGGCTGGTCATAGCCTCACCGGCTTGTGCAGTATCCAGACCACCACGCCCCACACGCGCATGTCCATCTCCTCGGTCACCTCTATGGGCGTGTAGGCTGGATTGGCTGGCATCAGGTAGGCCTTGTTGCCTTCTTTCTTGAACGTCTTGACCGTGAACTCCCCGTCCAGAAAGCACACCACGGGCACACCATCGGATGCCTTCAGGGACTTGTCAATCACCAGTATGTCTCCGTCATGGATGTTGGCATCGACCATGGAGTTACCTTTCACCCGCATCATAAAGGTGGACGTGGGGTTCTGCACGAGGTACTTGCCGAGGTCAATGCGGCCCTCAAGGTAATCGTCCGCTGGGGAGGGGAACCCGGCTGAGACGTAGGAGGCGAATAGAGGAAGTTCTACACCTTCCAAGTAATCGAAGTTCAGGTGCTCCAGCAGGTGGGAGTCAATAGGAATAATCTTTGCGCTGCACATATCAACCAACTCTTAGTCTTAAGCACTAAAAATATTAGCACAATATACGGGCGCAAAAACTATAAAAGCTAAATATATTAGTTTTATTTATTCGCATCCAGCCTGTCTGGGGAGCAGTGACATCTACTCGGGCTTCATGAAAATCACTCCATCCGTGGCTTACCTGTTGAAGGAGAAGAGGAAGAACAGAACTAATATGGTTACAAGTAATGTGTAGAACATAAGCATCTCCTTAGTCGAATAGTGCTTGTCATCGCCTGAGAACAGGCACATGAAGTCGTTGAGCAGTCTTCTCATCTTTCCATGTTATAGTGAGTTCAGCACCTCTGGCACGTTGTTTAACGGGGAGTTGACCAGCGTGGACACCGGGTACTCCTTCATCTGGGCTGCCTCAAAAGGCTTCAACAAAGACAGCAGGTCCTCTTGTGTCTCGTGCTCGTCCAGCCACAGTTCCTCCGCTTCGGGGGAGAGCATGACGGGCATGCGGTCATGGATGGGCCTCACCAGTTTATTGGCTTCGGTGGTGATGATGGTGAAGGTGTGCAGCACCTCCCCGGTACCCTTGTCCGCCCACTCATCCCAAAGCCCAGCGAAGGAGAACAGCTCTTCACTCTTCAATAGGATGCGGTGCGGCACCTTTCCGTGCTCCGTCTTCTGCCACTCAAAGAACCCGTCCGCTGGCACCAAACAGCGCTTGGATTTGAGAAGCGTGCGGAAAGATGGTTTCTCGGTAAGCGTCTCCGCTCGCGCGTTGATGGAGCGCTTGACCGCCTTGGCGTCCTTTGCCCAGAAAGGCTGCAAGCCCCACGAGAAGTACTGTATAGTGTCAGGCTTGTCACCTGTTACCACAGGTAAACTTTGGGAAGGCGCTGCGTTGTAACGCCCTTCCTGCATTCTTTCTGCCAGAAGCTTGGCAACTCGCGAGTCGCCTTTGGCCTTTGGTATAACTGAGTATCTTCCGCACATAAGCTGGTATAAATAATCTGAAGAATCAATACTATTTGAGGGGCAGGCACCGGGAGTAGTTGTCTGTATGACTTGCTATGGAGGTAAGTTCTTATAGTCTTGCTCTACTAGTTCAGCAATATCGACAGAAGTACTACCTGTGCTTCGTACCCTTGTACACAATCAAAAGGCATCGTCTCTAGTTCAAAAGCCCTATTAGCATTCTACGAATTGCAACTCAAAATTCTAGGGGATAAGATTATTTTATACTTATTTTAAATTTAGAATCATTCAAAATAATAAAAAAATGCCTTGGTTGCGTTTAAACGTATAAGTTAGATTTTTATTCCTACATATAGTGTGATGAAAATATTCCTACATTTTATGAATAAACTAATTTTTACCTTTGTAGTAGATAACAAACAAATAATAAAAAACTACTATGAGATTTTACGCACACGTAGGTCCTACAGGGCCATTTCAGACTTACAACGGTAGACCCTACAATACATTTATGGCCTTTGATTCAAAAAAGGAACGTCAGGACTACCAAGATAAAGTGTGGGAAGAAAGCAATCATCAAAGAAATGTTGTTTTCTGTTCCAGAAAGTATGTGGAGAGCTGGTTTGGGAGAAATTTTTATGTTGGCCATGACAAGTTGGTATATCGTTCAGAGGATATTTATGTAGGCAAAAATCTTTATTACGTATATCCCCATTTAAATCCCAACGACTGATTTGGGCCAAATCAGTATCTAGTCTTGCTAACTTCCCTACAATGTGGAGTACAGCGCACTCGTGTCCTCCCCACAATATCCCAAATTTCATTTAATATTCTAAATCTTATATTTTATCTTGTGGCAAAGAACATCTGAGAGAAGATTACCTATACCCATGATAAATTTTAGAGAGTACGCCAACTTCATCTGGTCGGTGGCCGATTTGCTGCGCGGGGACTACAAGCAGGCGGAGTATGGCAAAGTGATACTGCCCTTTACCATCCTGAGGCGATTGGACTGCGTGCTGGAGAAGACCAAGCCAAACGTTCTGAGTCGGTTCGAGTCGTTGAAGCACTCACCTGTACAAAACATCGACCCCATCCTGAATGCGGAGGCGAAGCTCAACTTCCACAACCGCAGCAAGTATGACTTCGAGAAGCTGGTCGCGGACCCGAACAACCTTGCCGCTAACTTGAGGAACTACATCACCGGTTTCTCTGAGGGCGGACGGGAAATTATGGAATACTTCAAGTTCGAGGAGCAGGTGAACAGGCTGGAGGAGGCGGACCTGCTTTTTCTGGTAACAAAACGCTTTCAGGAGATAGACCTGCATCCGCAGAAAATCAGCAGCATGGAGATGGGCTACATCTTCGAAGAGTTGATACGCAAGTTCGCGGAGATATCGAACGAGACGGCAGGGGAGCACTTCACGCCACGCGAAGTGATTCGCCTGATGGTAAACCTGCTGTTCCTCAATGACAGGGAGATACTCACACAGGAGGGCATTGTGAAGACCCTCTACGATGTATGCGCGGGTACGGGCGGCATGCTATCGGTGGCCGAGGAGTACTTGAAAGAGCTGAACCCGAAGGCCCGTCTGGAAGTGTTCGGGCAGGAGCTGAACCCAGAGTCGTACGCCATCTGCAAGGCCGACATGCTCATAAAAGGGCAGACCCCCACGAACATCAAACTCGGTAACTCGCTCTCGAACGATGGGCTGGAATACAACAGGTTTGACTATTGCCTCACGAACCCTCCGTTCGGGGTGGAGTGGAAGAAGGCCGAGAAGCAGATAAAGGACGAGCACCAGAAGAAGGGTTTCGGTGGTCGCTTTGGTGCCGGGCTGCCGCGCATCTCGGACGGCTCGCTGCTGTTCCTGCAGCACCTTGTAAGCAAGATGAAGCAGAACGAGGAGGGGTCCCGCATCGGTATCGTGTTCAACGGCTCCCCGTTGTTCTCCGGTGGTGCCGGTTCCGGGGAGTCAGAAATCCGCAGGTGGATTATCGAGAACGACCTGCTGGAGGCCATCATCGCGCTTCCGGACCAACTCTTTTACAACACGGGCATCGCCACCTACATTTGGATGCTCACTAACCGCAAGCAAAAGGAGCGCAGAGGCAAGGTGCAGCTCGTGAATGCCGTAGGTTTTTATGAAAAAATGCCTAAGAGCCTTGGCAACAAGCGCAACGAAATTAGCCCGGAGCAGATAGCGGATATCACCCAAATCTACGGTGACTTCACCGAGGGTGAGCACTGTAAGATTTTCAACAACGCGGACTTCGGCTACAGCCGCATCACCATCGAGCGCCCGCTCCGGAATGAAAACGGCAATGTGGTGACCGATAAGAAAGGAAACCCGAAGGCGGACGCCTCGCTGCGCGACAACGAGAACGTGCCGCTGACGGAGGACATCGAGGAGTACTTTTCTCGGGAGGTGCTGCCGCACGTGCCAGACGCGTGGGTAGACCACAGCAAGACCAAGGTGGGCTACGAGGTCAACTTCACCAAGTACTTCTACCAGTACAAGCCGCTGCGCTCGCTGGACGAAATCAGGGCTGATATCATGAAGTTGGAGGAAGAAGTGTATGACGAAGTGGCTAAAGTAATTTCCTAATCCAAGTGGTATGATGAAGAAATACGATAGCTACAAGAATTCGGGAGTAGAGTGGCTGGGAGAAGTCCCTGAGCACTGGGAGTTGAAGAAGCTAAAATATGTGGCTAACATCAACCCGTCAAAGGCAGATGTACTAGCAGGTGTAGATGACGAACAGCCTGTGACGTTCCTGCCGATGGAAAAGGTGTCGGAGAACGGTACAATCGATACCGAAATCAAAAAGCCTATAAAAGAGCTGGTGAGTGGTTTCACATTCTTTCAGAAGTGTGATGTGATTGTCGCCAAGATAACACCATGCTTCGAGAACGGTAAGGGGGCGTATCTGGAGAAGCTGGACAGTCCCTTTGGCTTTGGTTCAACCGAGTTCCACGTGCTCCGGGGTCATGAAGAAGTAGTCTTAAACGAGTTCCTATACTACGTCACCAAGTCTAACCTTTTCATGGAGCTTGGTGAAGGAGCAATGACAGGTGCCGGTGGCCAGAAACGTGTACCCACCCCTTTCTTACAAGATTACCTGCTAGCATACCCTTCTTCTCTGACTGAACAGAAGGCCATAGTTGATTTCGTTAAATCTAAGACCTCCCAAATCGACTCCCTTATCCAGAAGAAGCAGCAAATGATTGCGTTGCTGGAAGAGGAAAAGACAGCGGTCATCAACGAGGCGGTCACCAAAGGGCTGGCCCCTGATGCTCCTATGGAGGACAGTGGTGTTGCGTGGCTCGGTAAGGTTCCAGCGTATTGGGAAGTGAAGAAGTTAAAGTATCTAGCCAGCCTGAAAAGTGGAGATAGCATCACATCCGATTCAATAGATAGGGAAGTAGGCGAATACCCCGTGTATGGCGGAAATGGGCGTAGAGGGTATACGGCATCTTATACCCATGAGGGATTTTATATCCTAATAGGTAGACAAGGTGCTTTGTGTGGCAATATTAACTATGCCCAAGGGCAGTTCTGGGCTTCAGAGCATGCCGTAGTTGTTTCAATTTTAGGCCAACATGACACTATCTGGTTGGGCGAGTTACTACGGGCCATGAACCTAAACCAGTACTCTCAATCTGCGGCACAGCCGGGACTAGCGGTTGATAACATACAGAACCTATATGTGCCAGTCCCCCCATACTCTGAACAGCTTGAAATTTCTTCATATATCCAAGGTGAGCTTGGGAGGATAAACACTACAATCACCCATGTTATGAGAGAAATAACTCTTCTCCAAGAGTACCGCACAGCTCTAATATCTGAGGCAGTAACGGGTAAGATAGATGTCCGAGACTACCAACCAGAACCCATCACTTCCACCGCGTTAGCATAAACACACACCAGCTATGGCAACAGGCATCCACACCGAGCAAACGTACGAAGAGGCCATCGAGAGCTTCCTGATAGAGGAGGGCGGCTACATGAAAGGCGACAAGCACAGCTTCAACAAGGAGCTGGCGCTGGACGAGTCGGTCATCTTCTCCTTCCTGCAATCCACCCAACCCAAAGCATGGGAGGCCCTGAGTAAAATTCACGGTCCGGAAATGGAGAAGAAGCTCCTGAACAGGCTCTGCAAGGAGTTGGAACTGCGCGGTACGCTGGACGTGCTGCGCAATGGCATCAGCGACTATAACATCAAGTTCCGGATGGCTTTTTTTAAGCCAGAGAGCAGTCTGAACCCGGAAGCCGAGGAGCTGTATGCGCAGAACCTGCTCACCGTAACACGGCAGGTGAAGTACAGCAAGCAGAACGAGAACTCGCTGGACCTTGTGCTGAGCGTGAACGGCCTACCAGTGGCCACTGCGGAGCTAAAGAACCAGTTCACCAACCAAACCGTGGAGCACGCAAAGCACCAGTACATGCACGACCGGGACCCCAAGGAACTGCTGTTTCAGGGGAAGAAGCGTGCGCTGGTGCATTTTGCCGTAGACACGGACGAGGTGTACATGACCACCAAGCTGGATGGGAAGAGCACCCGTTTCCTGCCGTTCAACCTCGGCCACAACAATGGTGCTGGTAACCCTCCGAATAAGTATGGTTATAAGGCAGCATACCTCTGGGAAGAGGTGTGGGCCAAGGATAACTGGATGGATATCCTCAGTAAGTTTATCCACTTACAGGTGGAGGACTATGAGAGTGGCGGTAAGAAGTATAAGAAGGAGACCATCATCTTCCCGCGCTACCACCAACTGGACGTGGTGCGAGAAGTGTCCAAAGACGCCCGGGAGCATGGGGCTGGAAAGAACTATCTGATTCAGCACTCGGCTGGTTCCGGGAAGAGTAACTCCATTGCATGGCTGGCCTACCGGCTGTCGAGCCTGCACAACGCTCAGGATGAGCGGGTGTTTGATTCGGTGATTGTTATCACAGACCGGAAGGTGCTGGACCAGCAGCTACAGAACACCATCTTCCAGTTCGAACACAAGCAGGGCGTGGTGCAGAAGATAGACAAGGACTCTTCCCAGTTGGCCGATGCCCTCAATGCTGGTTCCAATATCATCATCACCACCCTGCAGAAGTTCCCGTTCATTCTGGACAAGGTGGCGGAGCTGCCAGCCCGCAGGTATGCCATCATACAGGACGAGGCTCACTCGTCAGCGCACGGGGAGTCATCGAAAAAGATAAAGGAGATACTGGCCGCTAAATCGCTGGAGGAGGCCGAAGCTAACGAGGCCGATACCGGGGAAGAGAACGATGCCGAGGATGCCATCCGCAAGTCCATGTTGGCCCGTGGGATGCAGCCGAACCTCAGCTTCTTTGCCTTTACGGCCACACCTAAGGAGAAGACACTAAAAGTTTTCGGACAGGTGGGGGCTGACGGGAAACCGCGCCCGTTCCACCTGTACTCCATGCGGCAGGCCATACAGGAGGGCTTCATCCACGATGTGCTGAAGAACTACACTACGTACAAGACCTTCTTCCAGCTCACCAAGGCCATTGAGGACGACCCGGCCCTGAACAAGAAGAAGGCCAACAAAGCGATAGGAAAGTATGTGTCGCTGCACCCCCACAATCTGGCGCAAAAGACAGAAATCATCATCGAGCACTTCCGACAAGTCACGAGCAAGAAGATTGGCGGCAAGGCAAAGGCGATGGTGGTGACCGGCTCACGCCTGCACGCGGTGCGCTACTACATGGAGTTCCAGCGCTACATCAAAGACAAAGGCTATTCCGACATCAAGGCGCTGGTGGCGTTCTCCGGAAAGGTGCTGGACAACGGGAACGAGTTCACCGAGGTGCAGCTCAACGGCATTGGAGAGAAGGAACTGCCGGAGCATTTCGCCACAGACGCCTATCAGGTGCTGCTGGTGGCCGATAAGTATCAGACCGGCTTCGACCAGCCCCTGCTGCACACCATGTATGTGGACAAGAAGCTATCGGGGGTGAAGGCCGTGCAGACGCTGTCGCGGTTGAATCGCACGGCCAAGGGTAAAGAAGATACCTTTGTGCTGGATTTCGCCAACGAGCAGGAGGACATCCTCAACTCATTCCAACCTTACTACGAACTGACCACCGTGGAGCAGCCCACGGACCCGAACCTGCTCGCGGACCTCAAATATAAGCTGGAGTCCGCGCAGATAATCTGGCATTCGGAAGTGAACGCCTTCTGCGAGGTCTACTTCAAGTCGAGTGACCGGATGAACGCCAAGCAGCAGGCCAAGCTCAATGCGTACATAGACCCAGCGGTTGACCGTTTCAAATGCATTCAAACAGAGGAAGAGAAAGAGGACTTTAAGCATGCGCTCGTTTCTTTTATTCGCCTGTACTCTTTCCTGTCGCAGATTCTGCCCTTTCACGATGTGGAAATGGAGAAGCTCTTTGCTTATAGTCGTCTGCTATACAACAAGCTGCCCCGGAGCACCGGTGGCGGCACCATCCATCTCGATGATGAGGTGGCGCTCGAATACTACCGCCTGCAAAAAATCAGCGAGGGTGGCATAGCGCTCGAAGATAAAGGGGAGTACGGCCTGAAAGGAACTACCCAAGCCGGGATGCGTGGCGGCAAGGAGGAGCAGGCGCAGCTATCGGAAATCATCAAGGTGCTCAACGACCGCTTCGGCACCGAATTCACCGAAGCCGACAAGTTCTTCTTTGACCAGATTAAAGCCGACCTGAAGCAGGACGAGGAGTTGCAACTCCAAGCCAGAAGCAACTCAAAGGAGAACTTCCGTTACGGCTTAGAGGACAAGTTCATGAAGACCACTATCAACCGGATGGAGCAGAACCAAGACATCTTCGCAAAAATCATGGATAATGACGACTTCGCGAGACTGGTGAAGAGCTGGATGTTGGACATGGTCTATAAAGAGTTGAATGAGTAGGTTTGGTACCTTAGGAGGATGATAATGCGTTGGAGAGAGGGACACTATCCTGACTATTGCACTTAAAGTAAAAGGCTGGTACACTACTACCAGCCTTTTACTTTATTCTATTAACTCTAGAAGGCTTGCTATCTTATTCGTCCGCCCGACTGTTCTATTAAAATGTTTCTCGTGAACTAGCTGAAGTTCTATCACCCTTCCTAACAAGGTCACAGGGTTGAGACTGATGAATATAAGGTGCTCGTCCTCAACTTCATACTTGTACAAAAAATCATTGTACTTATGTAAGAGTGCTAACTTGTCGCCAGTATAGACAGTGACTTTATTTGGACTCCGGTCACGCTCTCTAGTTATGACCATATAATCATCATAAACGTCATAATAAACGGTATCGACTATCAGTCCAATGCTTTTGTTTTTCTTTTCCTGATGCTCTTTGATGTTGGCTAATGCTAGTTGAATATTCTGTTGTTGCTCTTGAGCGCCCATTACTATGTGCTTTTATGGTTGGTTCTGCGCATTATAGAAACGGGAAAGTTGAAAGTTTTAAAAACAAAGAAAATTTTTTGAAGTCTCCGTTCGGCTAAGCTGTTAGATGGGACAACGTACTTGCTGCTCTTTATTTTTGTCAGATAGGGAGGCTGCGAACCGCTCAGCAAGGTCGAGGATATCCCTGTGTCTGGCCATCTCTGGGAGCCAATGCGCAATGTCTTCTATCCCCCACACCAATGATGCTATAGAGCTTGTTAAAAATCCGTTGCTATCGGTATCTTCACCTAATGCCACGACTGTGTCCAAGGCATTCTTAAAGGAGGAGGCCCTTAAAACGCTCCAAAGGCTGCATTCGAGGGTGTGCACGCAGTAGGGAGAGCTGTAGACCTTGTCCTCTTCCAAACCGGGTATTATGCCTTCCAAGACCCGGTACAAGGCGCTGATGTCTTTCTGGCTGAATGAGGTGGAGGGGAGGTGCGCTTTGACCAGTTCGTTGGCTGCATGATAGGCATCGAGTCTATCCATGATGAGGACGTGCTGGATGTAGACGACATAGTAGAAGGCCGTGAGTATGGCGACCGGGTGGCGGTGCGTGATGCTGCTCACCAGCATGGTGTGGCGGAATATTTCATCCGGGGTCATCCTCAGCGTGTAAAAGGCGAGGGCAAGGCTCCGGGTAACGCCAGCATTGCCTGCGCTCATGGGGTGGTCATCCCCACACAACTCTGCTCTCATGTGGCAGGCTGCATATCTTTTGAGAGACTTGGCAGTTGTTATTCCCACATCGAAAATTTCGCCTCGGGCTGACCAGTAGGCGGTGGCGGGGTCATGCCACAGGCAGAAACGATGGGCCATGTCCTCCACGTCAAAACCACCAATCAGTGATTCGGTAGCGCAAAACAGGAGGCTGGAATCGTCCGAGAAGGTGAGCGGAGGCTGGTTAAATGCCATGTAGCCGAGCGGTTCTGTGATGACCGGATACTCCTCCCGGATGTAATCTCTGGAATAGAACTCCACGGGCAAAGCGTATGCGTCCCCGAATGAAGCGCCCTGATAGCACTGGATGATTTTCTGTTGCAGAAGCTGATGT
Source organism: Pontibacter litorisediminis (assembly GCF_029360645.1). Lineage (GTDB taxonomy): Bacteria > Bacteroidota > Bacteroidia > Cytophagales > Hymenobacteraceae > Pontibacter > Pontibacter litorisediminis. The sequence goes on from NZ_JARDUA010000003.1 coordinate 370,739, forward strand.
TCCATATACAAAGATAGCTCTTTGCTAGCTCACCTACATTACTCAAAAAAATGATGGCCGAGTCCTGCGCAGCGGGCCTTTTGTATGATATATACTTACAGCCTGACACTGGGTGTGTCTGTGCTGGATTCAAAAAAAATTACAGATATGAGAAAATACGCGATGGACAGAGGGGCCAAGCCCTTCGACCTACGAAAAGAGTATGAGAAGGAGATGCATGCTGATACGTATGATGAAACATACCATTTCCCGTTCACAGAGCTGGCCGAGGCGACACCCCTCCACATACTAGAAATGCTGGGGCAGGCTAGTCCCGCAGCCTCACTACCAGCAAAGAAAAAGTCGTGACCCGAAACGCTATGGGGGATATGATTGGACCAGCCTCCGATAGGAGATGTACGGTATTGGCGTAGTGCTAATCTAATGGCCACCATGTGCTCTGTGTGGGTTTGCAGCAGCCGAGGCGGTTTACAACACTGACTCCTCAGATTGCCGTTGCTGATAATCTAACTCAGTGAACTCCACCTGCACGGTGTTGAGGTGGACGAACAAACCCAATGCATCAGGCGAGAGCACGCACAGGTGGTACACCTCGAAGTCGTGGATGAGGACCAAGCTGCTCAAGAACTCTTCGAATCGGGCATCGAAGTCAGCCTTGTGAAACAGTGCCTTGTACGCAGGCCTGACCTCATCTGTAAGCAAGAATAATCTCACCCTGTAGCTCTTGCTCGCCCTAGAGGTGAACCATGTCACAGCCTTGCCAGTCCTGAGGAGTTTATTCACATCCATCCTCATCTCTATTCTTCATTTTCTCTAGCATTATACCCAGTCGTGTAACGGCAAGGTCTAGCGCCTGTACCTTGCTTAGGCGGACACCGTGCGCGATGAACACGCTGTTCTGGATGTAGCTGAGCGTGTACGCGGTGCGGTCGTACAGCTTGACGGACTTATAAGTCGGGGTCATATCGGTGGTTTGTTTACAGTATATATAAATCTTCCACCTGCTTTCTACCAACATGGCATTACAGGGATGGTGGCACTGGATGTGGCGCAGCGCAGGTCTTGTCCTCCCCAGTGCTGCCTACCGTGAGGGGTATGCTAGAAGACAGCGGCTCCACGTTGATAGTCGGGTACACTCCCTGCGCTGCGAACTCGTCAAGCATAAGCTGCCGCACGTAGTCCGCATGGCCCTTTGTGACGACAAGTGAGTCGTGTATGGACAGAGCGAAGATGTTTTGCCCGAGGTCCGCCAGATGCTTCACTACACGGTCTATCATCAGTTCCGACTCCGCCTGCTGCATCTTGATAGAGAGGTTCTTGTAGTTCCCCTTCTTCTCCTGTACAATCACCTTGAAGCAGTTTGGAAACGCTTTTTTGAATGCCTTGGCATCTTCGTACTGGTAGTGGGGGTTATACCGGCAGTAGAAGATATGGGCGAAGCAGGCCTCCTTGAAGGGCTTACGAATCTTTTCCCGGTGCACCGGGCAAGCCGGGACCCCCATCAAGTCCATCATATGCTCGTAGAACTGGCCGGTCTCGCATAACTGGATGTACTTGGCCACATCCTCGGGCATGGTCCCCGGATAGTGGTGTTTGAGCACAAGGGAGAGCAAGAGCGGTTGGGAGTTACGGATGTCTAGGTTCACTAAGGCCTCACCGGATGCAACGCGCAAGAACGGCCTCAGGCGCTTTGGAAAGCTCGTGAGGTTATTGTGCACCCGGTTAACCACCATGTCCCTGACCATGAAGAACTCCCCGTTCTTGATTTTAAGAATGGCGAGGGTGTCGATGTTGTGCTGCTCCACCGTATACTCCGAGTCCGTAGCCAGCATCTCATCTATCATTGCAAGAGCGCCCTCGTGGTCTATCTGCAAGTCAAGTAAGTTGAAGTGGAGGAACTGCAGGTGAGGTGTGGCCACGATGGTCTTTTTCATAGCCTCGTGCTTCTTCCGGGTAAGCTTGGCCTCGAAGGCGGCATCGACCACCATCATCTGCCTTGCAACGTCCTGCCGGTAAGGCTGGGTGAGCCGGTACCAGTAGCACTTGGGGTCATAGATACCCATATCTCCTCCGTTGCTGTATATCCCGTCTCGCTCCACGATGTTATTATCCAGCAGGAACCGTATGATATGGGTATACTGCTGTGGCGTCACCACTTCCCGCATAGCCTCTGATGATATACTGACATAGCCTTGACGGTTGTCGTTCATCTTGTTGAGAATCCGCTCCTCGAACAGCTTATGGATAAAGTAGTGGTACTTGTCAATGTGCTTGTGCCTCTTCTCGGGCAGCATGCTCTTCAAATCTAGGTTAGTGGGTACAAATAAGTATTTCGTCATTCTCGTTATGTTTCCATTTATGGAATCGAGAATCGAAAAAGTTTTAAGCTTGAGTTAAATATTTTTAAAACCCTTACCACATAAGAGAGAAATACTTGGTTTTGATGGGTTATAGGTTGATGATGAAGTGAAAGGAGAACCTCCCCCCCCCCCTCGCAGAGGGGAGGGGCTAATAGGGAGTGTACAATACATCAATAGAGAGTTGGAGGGGCTTGATAGGCCTAGATATCGACTGTGTTGGGCCACTCCTGTCATGAGTGAGTTTTTCAGTGTGCTAGGTAGATGGTCGTGGTATGACTGCTCGAGAATTTGTTAGAGGTGAATAGACCGGGTGTCAATGTTGTCGTCAGCTTAACCTTCAAAGTCGCTGAATCTAGTTGCGATGTAACCATGTTGTGCTGGAGTAGACTCTGCCTTGGTTGACGCCTGCACCTCTATCTCCAGACTGGAGAGCTGGTAGACTGGCACCTGCTGTACCGGGACCTCTAGCGCAGGAAGCTCCTCGACCATACACGCGGAGAAGGAGGTGCGCTGCTGCTCGGAGTTAATGGTGCGCTCCAGCATGTTGAGCACGGCATCGCGGATGTCGGAGGCTGGGAAGACGTAGTTGTAGTACTCCTCTCTCCTCGTCACCACGCGGATGGTGATGGTGCAGTTATGGTTTTTGTAGTTGGTAGAGTAGGTACAGCTTCCAAACTGGAAAAGAGAATCTAGAGCGTCAATTTGTGCTTCCATGGCGAGGTTTTTTTTCTTATATATCGTAGACGCCTTGCTATGTTTTGAGTCACCGCACAGGGAGTGAGTACGCTGCGACACTAAACTCGGGTAGAGAGTATGAGCTGAATCCTGTGGGGTAATATGCGGGAGGCTTCGCAGACGATGAAAAGGAGGTGAGGCGTGTATGTGGGAATATTCTTTACAAAATGTAAAGATTGTAAAATGGGACTCTAGTTTGAGGCTGTGAACAGGCGGTTATGGTGCATCGGAACGGTGCATGGGCATAAAAAAACCGCTAAGTTTCTGATTCTTAGCGGCTTTCCTTGTAAATTGGTGGTCACGAAGGGAGTCGAACCCCTAACCTTCTGATTCGTAGTCCTAATATTGCTTCTACACCTGATAATATCTGTTTTCCTATACTTGCCTGAGTGAGCAAAATAAGCTGTTTTTCCTGTCACCTAGTGATATCCGGTAGGATGTGTTTTCCGGATCCGTATGCAAATCGTATGCAAATGGCTTTTGGCTGACCTCCTGGGACGCATCGTTGAGGCAGGCCAGCCGCTATGGATTCACCTCGGCCTGCGCTGCCTCCTCCCCAACACTGAAGTCCATCAGCTTGTCGGCTATCTCCCGCTTCACGCTCTCCTCAAAGCCGCTCCAGTAGTGCATCGTGGTTTTGATGTCGCTGTGCCCCAGGCTCTCCTGGATCATCTCCAGGCTCGCGCCGTTCCGCACCGCGTTGGTAGCGTAGGAGTGCCTAGCCCAGTAGGTGGAGATGTCACCGGTCACGCCAGCCGCCTTCGCCAGCGCTTTGATGTGCTGGTTTATGAAGCGGGTGAAGTTCTTGACGCACCTGTCCTGCTGCTTTGCATCCATTCCCTTGGATAGTATAGGAAACACGTAGTTGTCCCGGCTCCTAGTCTTGTTTCCGTACTTCTCTATCACAGATAGCGGGAAAGAGGATAGCGTTACGAGGATGGGCTTCTGATTGGCCTTGGAGGTATCCACCGTCTTGGCCCGCGTGAACACCAGCCTGTCCTCCTGCAGGTCGCCGTACCTCAGGTTCGCAATGTCCTTTATGTTCATCCCGTTGCAGGCGTAGCTAAAGAACCAGAAGTCCCGCGCCTTCGCCTGCTCGGGCACAAGGGGCTCAAACGAGAAGAGCTTTCCCAACTGCTCCCTGCCCAGCGCCTTCTTCAGGTTGCGCCCCGCCGGGATCTGGTACTTCCTCTTGCCAAACGGGTACGTTTCCTTCGTCAGGTCCCCCTCCTCGATCGCCAGGTTAAAGATACACCGCAGCGGCCGCAAATAGATCCCCACGGTCGTTCTGCTCTTTCCCTTCGAGAGCATCCACCGCTCATACCGGTTCAGAAAGTCCACAGTGATGCTGTCAAAGAACAGGCTCTTGGTTTCCTTTCTCCCGTGGCTGTTGACAAAAGATAGCAGGCTTTTCAGGCTCAGGTCGTAGTTGGAGGCGGTGGTGACCTTTCCCGCAGCCTCCAGCTTGCCGATGTAGCTCCGGTAGTGGTAGGCCGCGTCGCTGGCGGCGTACTTCTCCCTGAAAAGCTCCCGCTCGAACCTCTCGAAGGTGAAGACCCTCATACCGTCCAGGATCTCATAGGCATGCTTCTCCTTGGCGGTCAGCTTCAGCTTCAGGTCTTTAAAGTCGCCCCTTGGCTTCGGCGCCAGGTAAGAGCGCTCATAATCCTCTATGGTCAGGTCCATACCCAGCGGATAGAGTTTCTGCCTGCGCTGCTCGCCACTGCTCAGGTATACCCGAAGCTTGATGGGGTACAGACCGTTGCTCTTTGCTCTCCTTGTGTCCTGGTAGATGTTTATGATGGGCTTCAACATGACGTTTGCTATTTTGAGTATATACTGTCTTTAACCTCGTCCTGGGTCTTCTTTCTTCCCGCCTCTACCCACTTGGTCAGCTCACCGCGGTCGAAGTACAGCTTGCTGCCCTTCTTTCGGCACGGCACCTCCCGGTTGCTCACCCGCTTGTAGAGGGTGGACATCGATATGTCAAGATACGCAGCAGCCTCCTGGGCTGACATCGGTTTCTCCGACGACGCCTGCGACGCGACACAGGTGACGTTATGGATAGCTCTGAAGATTTCCTCAAGTATACCTTCCATTCTTTGCTGGCTTGAGTACAGGGTTTCAAAAGGGTTTTCCATTTTACTGGTTAATATTGAGTTAGTATTGATTTAGATACGGCTTAGAATCTCATTCTATTGATGAGTTCAACATCTCCGAGCAGTAGTTCTTCAGATTTTATCCAGGCTTTTACTAATTCTCCACCTAGTTCAACAGTTTCTATCATAGAACAAATGACCCAGATTGTGCCATATCTTCCTTTAGATGAGGTCACCAGTACTTGATGATATTGGTACTGAACATCTGAATCTCCTCGCATACCAAGATAGTTTAACCTGTATGTGCTTATTGATTTAATACGGCTTGTCCCTCGTCTATACGATGTTATATAAGGCAGTCTAAACGAAAACGCCAAAGTTAGAATCTCAAAATATCCAATACTCTCCTGTATGGCCTTGTACTTTTCTACGTCGTTTATGCCATGGAATTCTAATGTTGCTACCATCATGTGTTCCCAATCAGTGTAAAACTTCATTTTTTGCTTTTAAAGTTTAAAGTTTAGGCAACACTCAGCCCACCTTGTCGCTCCATGGCTGCGACAAGGCAAAAACCCCCGGTGACCCCACGGCTGCGGCGCCTAAAGTTGTCCCGGAAGAGATATGATTGCTGAGAAGAATGTCTATATGGTTATATAGACATATTGTTGTCTTGTAACCTATTATACTGATTTCAGAGGAAAATGTTACACCGCTCTTCGGGAATTTGCGAATGGAAATTAAGGCGTTGAATATTAGCGTTTTTGTAGAGAATCTGCTCTTTGGGCGCAGCAGTTATCAATAGGAAGCAAGCCAAGTGTAGGACTACGGGCCAATCTGGATAGGCAAAACCAACAAGGACACCAGACTTGTCGAAGCACAGCCAAGTCACTCCTCAGGCCTTCTGAACGACCAATTAGCCCTGCAGTCACCGGCTCTGACCGGCCGGTTGTTCACTTACATCATAGGATACCTGTAACCGGTGCGGGAGCGGTACAGAGCTAGAGGAAGCAGTGGTTGTACTTTGGCAGGGCCACAAGTACGGCTCGCACTGCCTTATGCCACAAGGGTGATAGTGGCTTGAATAGGTTAGGGTTAAGAGAAATGCACCTGCAGCCCACCTTGCTCCAAGGCAAGTAATATGCTGTCGGTTATGGACCTGTAGTTAGGGTGTGACGGTGCTGTAAGGTAACGCTCCAGGTCGCTGATGGTGGTGGCGCCGGTGTCGCCCTCGAAGAACCTGAGCCACAGCTCTCCCTCGCCCGCCTCCTCTACCTGGCGCAGCCCTTCTAGGAGCGCCTGCGTGTCGTGTGTTTGCCGGAAGTCCTCTAAAACGGCTCTTACCGCCTCTGCATGTGGTGTTTCTCTTTCCATGCCGTAAGATAGCTTTTTTCTAGTATTCTTCATCCGGAAAATAAAGGCTCCCCTCCATCTCCAAACCTAAGTTTAAACTTGCACCAAGTATACTATTTTTCCTATCTTGTTGTACCTTGTAATGAAATCATTTCATACCATACCGAGTACACTTTTAGCTTACCCATGTCTGAAAACCACAAACGACAAATAGAACAACAACTCTGGAATATCGCCAACACGCTGCGCGGCAAGATGGACGCTGACGAGTTCCGGGACTATATACTGGGCTTTATCTTCTACAAATACCTGTCGGAGAAGATGGAGCTGTACGCTAACAAGATACTGGCCGAGGACGGCATCAGCTATACCGACATCAGCGAAAGCACCGAAGAAGGGCAGGAGTACCTGGAGGCGATAAAAGAGGAGGCGCTGGCCAGCCTGGGCTATTTCCTGAAACCGACGGAGCTGTTCAAGGAGCTGGCACGCAAAGGCAACTCCAACAGCAAAGAAGAGGGCGCGAGCAACTTTATACTCGACGAGCTGACGCAGGTGCTCAGGCACATCGAGCAGAGCACCATGGGCACCGAGAGCGAGGATGACTTCAACAAGCTCTTCGAGGACCTGGACCTGACCTCTACCAAGCTGGGCCGCACCGAGGCTGCTAAGAACGATTTGATCGCGAAGGTGCTGGGCCACCTGGACAAGATAGACTTCAAACTAGAGGACACTGAGGCCGACGTGCTGGGCGATGCCTACGAGTACCTGATCGGGCAGTTTGCGAGCGGTGCGGGCAAGAAAGCGGGAGAATTTTACACACCACAGGAGGTATCGAAAGTGCTGGCCAAGCTGGTGACCACCGGCAAGGACAAGCTCAAGTCGGTGTACGACCCTACCTGCGGCTCGGGCTCTTTGCTCTTGCGCGTAGCCAAGGAAGTAGACGAAGTATCTAACTTTTACGGGCAGGAGCTAAACCGCACCACCTATAACCTGGCCCGCATGAACATGATCCTGCACGATGTGCACTTCCGGAAGTTCGACATACGGCAGGAGGACACGCTCGAGCACCCGCAGCACCTGGAGCACCGCTTTGAGGCGATTGTGGCCAACCCGCCTTTCTCGGCCAACTGGAGCGCCAGTCCGCTGCACCTCTCCGACGACCGCTTTAGCCAGTACGGCAAGCTGGCCCCAAGCTCGAAAGCCGACTTTGCCTTTGTGCAGCACATGATCCACCACCTGGCCGACAACGGCACGATGGCCGTGGTGCTGCCGCATGGCGTGCTGTTCCGTGGCGCGGCCGAGGGGCACATTCGCCAGTACCTGATCGAGGACCGCAACTACCTGGACGCCGTGATCGGACTGCCGGCCAACATCTTCTACGGCACCTCTATCCCTACCTGTATCCTGGTGTTCAAGAAGTGCCGCGAGCAGAACGACAACATCCTGTTCATCGACGCCAGCCAGCACTACGAGAAGGCCAAAACGCAGTGCTACCTGCGCGACACCGATATTGAGAAGATCATCACGACTTACCGCGATCGCCGCACCGAGGACAAGTATAGCCATGTGGCCAGCCTGGAGGAGGTGCGCGAGAACGACTACAATCTGAACATTCCGCGTTACGTGGACACCTTTGAGGAGGAAGAAGCGATAGACCTGAACGAAGTAGCCGCCGCACTCGCCCAGCTGGAAGACGACATGCAAAACACCGACACCACCATCGCCGCGTTTTGCGACGAGTTGGGTATAGCCAAACCGTTTTAACTATGGAAGCAACAGCAGAAATAACAGCAGCCGTGAAGAACGTGCCTGCGCTTCGCTTTCCGGAGTTTAAGGGGGAGTGGGAGAAAGTACCATTAAAAGATAGGATGGATATTTTTCGTGGCGCAAGTCCAAGACCTAAAGGAGACCCACGATACTATGGAGGTAGTGTTCCGAGGCTTATGATTCAGGACGTTACCCGTGATGGTAAATATGCTTATCCTTGTATAGATTACTTAACAGAAGAGGGAGCTAAACTAAGTCGTTACTTAAAAGCTGGCAGTGTTGTTTTAAGTTGTTCAGGAACGGTAGTAGCTATTCCCGGAATCTTAGGTATAGACGCTTGTATACATGACGGATTCTTAGGGTTTAGAAATTTTAAAGAGACCTTTGATGAATACCTCTACTACCTTTTTGTGAAGTTGCATGAAAAACTTCAAGGAGAAGCTACCACTGGAGGTGTATTTAACAACTTAACTACAGATATTGCAAGGAACCTTATAATGGGATTTCCTTCCCTTGCTGAGCAGCAAAAAATAGTACTATACTTGTCTACAGTCGACGACAAGATTCAGCAGTTGAGCAAGAAGAAAGAGCTGTTGGAGAAGTATAAAAAAGGGGTGATGCAGCAGCTCTTCTCCCAGCAGATCCGCTTCAAGGACGACAACGGCAACGACTTTCCGGAGTGGGAGGAGAAGGAGCTAAGCCAGGTTGCCAAGAGAGTAACACTCAAGAACAAGAAGAACGACATTAACTTTGTGCTTACCAACTCGGCCACACAAGGAATAGTTAGCCAGCAGGACTACTTTGAAAAAGACATTGCCAACCAGGAGAACCTGGAAGGCTACTACGTGGTGGACGTAGACGACTTTGTTTACAACCCGAGGATATCAACAGCCGCACCTGTAGGACCGATCAAGAGGAACAAGCTGGCTAAAGGTGTCATGTCGCCTCTCTATACAGTATTCCGGTTCGAGAAGCAGAACCTGGAGTTTCTGGAGTTCTTCTTTGAGACAACGGTTTGGCACAGGTATATGAAGAGCGTCGCCAACTACGGTGCACGTCACGACAGGATGAGCATCACCAATGATGATCTTCTAGGGCTACCTATACCTATACCATGTAGAGCAGAACAGCAGAAGATAACCGCATTCTTATCTGCAGTTGAAAACAAGTTATACTTTACCACCACCCAACTGGATCAGGCTCAGCTATTTAAAAAAGGCTTGCTTCAGAAAATGTTTGTGTAAAACAAAATGTCTGAAAAAAACTCAGGGGACGAAATTCTTGATGCATTTATGGCTCAAGCAGGTCCAAATAAAGTCGGGAAAGGATTTCTGAGAAATAAGTTTGAAGCACTTTATTTATCAGTAGTGTTTCTGCCATTCTTCTTGATTTTGTTCGATAACGCTATTATGAATTGGTTTTTGTTTGGATATGGAGTTTTGATGATTTTGGCTTTCTCTGTCTTCATAGGTATTATGAAGACTCTGATGATGTACGTACTTAACCCTTTCGATTATGTATTCTTTCAATTTACCAATTTTATTGTTGTAGTATTATTGTTCAGTTGCCAGTTTTACCTGCTGTACTTAGTGGACATAGGAAATTATTCCGGACATATCTCTGAATTGAACCTTGTTGACTTCATCTACTACAGCACCGTAACTATCTCGACCTTGGGATATGGTGATATAGTTCCTATTTCAAGGTTAACCAAAATGGTTGTAACAGCAGAGCTCTTTTTTGGAATGTGGTTTTTGATTACAGTTATACCAGTTGCAATTTCCCTACAAGCAGAACGCGGGTTTCATTTTGGTAATGCCAGGCAAAACCTATTTGATAAGATCAATGAGGGAATTAAAAGTGGGGCGTTAGTACCTGGCGAGGTGTTTCATACTAAGAAAGGTAAGGGTAAGGTATAGGAAAATAATTAATCTGCGGGAACAGCTAACAGCGATACTACTATACTATGGGAACACAACCGGAGCAGGTACTCGAAGACAACCTGGTAAAGCAGCTGCAGGGGCTGGGCTATACTTACGTAAGTATAAAAGACGAGCGCGACCTGCTGGCCAACCTCAAAGCGCAGCTGGAGAAGCACAATGGGGTTGTACTGACCGAGAAGGAGTTTGAGCGCGTCCTCAACCACCTCAACAAAGGCAACGTGTTCGACCGCGCCAGGATTCTGCGCGACAAGATGCAGCTTACCAAAGACAATGGCACGAGCGTGTACCTGGAGTTCCTGCAGCAGGAGCACTGGTGCCAGAACCTCTTCCAGGTAACCCAGCAGGTAACGATGGAGGGCAGCTACAAGAACCGCTACGACGTGACCTTGCTGGTGAACGGCCTGCCGCTGGTGCAGATCGAGCTCAAGCGGCGGGGCCTGGAGCTGAAAGAGGCCTTCAACCAGGTGAACCGCTACCACCGCCACTCCTTCGGGGCATCGCATGGCCTGTTCCAGTACGTGCAGCTGTTTGTCATCAGCAACGGCGTCAACACCAAGTACTACGCCAACAACCGCCACCAGTCCTTCAAGCAGACCTTCTACTGGGCCGACAAGGATAACAGGCTCATCACGCAGCTGGAGGCCTTCGCCAAGGCTTTCCTGGAGCCCTGCCACATGGCCAAGATGGTAACCAAGTACATCGTGCTCAACCAGACGCACAAGATCCTGATGGCGCTGCGCCCCTACCAGTTCTATGCCACCGAAGCCATTATTGACAAGGTAAAGAACTCGGATAAGAACGGCTACATCTGGCACACCACCGGCTCGGGCAAGACGCTCACCTCCTTCAAGGCCAGCCAGATTCTCATGCAACTGCCCAAGGTGCACAAGGTTCTGTTCGTAGTGGACCGCAAGGACCTGGACTACCAAACCACCAAGGAGTTCAACAGCTTCTCAGCCGGCAGCATCGACGGCACAGACGATACCCGCGCCCTGGTGGGCCAGCTCGCCGGCGATACTAAACTGATTGTTACCACCATCCAGAAGCTCAACAACGCCATCGGCACGGCCCGCTATTCCGGCAAACTGGAGCATCTTCGGGAAGAGCGGGTGGTGTTCATCTTCGACGAGTGCCACCGCAGCCAGTTCGGCGAGACGCACAACCGCATCAAGAGCTTCTTTACCAAAGCCCAGCTATTCGGCTTCACCGGCACACCCATCTTTGCCGAGAACGTGATCAAGAACGACCTGGGCAAGCGCACCACCCGCGACCTGTTCGACGAGTGCCTGCACAAGTACCTGATCACCGACGCCATCAAAGACGAGAACGTGCTTAAGTTCTCCGTGGAGTACGTGGGCAGGTACAGGGAGAAGGAGGGCAGCAATACTGAGATCGACATAGAGGTGGAGGACATCGACACCAAAGAGCTGCTGGAGGCCCCGCAGCGCCTGGAGAAGATCGTGGACTACATCATCGAGCACCACCCGCGCAAGACGCACGGCAGGGAGCTGACCGGCATGTTCTGCGTGGGCAGCGTGGAGACGCTCATCACCTATTACGAGCTGTTCCAGCAGCGCAAGGCCGAGGGAAAACACAACCTGAAGATCGGCACCATCTTCAGTTATACTTCCAATGAGCAAGACAGGGAGGCCACCGGTATACTTCTGGACTTTGACGAGGAGGTGCTGACGGCGGCAGAGCCCAAACTAGCCTATGTTGCCAACAGCCATACCCGCGAGAAACTGGATGCCTTTATCGCCGACTATAACACGATGTTCGGCACCAAATTCTCCACCAAAGATAACCAGGGCTTCTACAACTACTACAACGACCTGTCGAAGCGGGTGAAGAACAAGGAAGTGGACATCCTGCTGGTGGTGAACATGTTCCTCACCGGCTTCGACTCGCCGCCGCTCAACACCCTGTACGTGGACAAGAACCTGAAGTACCACGGCCTGATACAGGCCTTCAGCCGCACCAACAGGCTCTACACCGAGCAGAAGTCGCAGGGCAACATTGTGGTGTTTCGCAACCTCAAGCAAGCCACCGACGAGGCCATCGCGCTTTTCTCGAACAAGGAGGCAAAGGATAAAATCCTGATGGCGCCATACGAGGAGTACGTGGCCAAGTTCAACATGGCCTTTGCCGAGCTGCTGAAAGTAGCGCCTACCGTCGGTAGCGTGGACAGCCTGCCAAGCGAGGAGGAGGAGCTGGAGTTTATAAAGGCCTTCCGTGAGCTGATGCGCCTCAAGAACGTGCTCACCACCTTCGCCGACTTCAGCTTCAGTGACCTGGCCATGTCGGAGCAACGCTTCGAGGACTATAAGAGCAAGTACCTGGACCTCTACGATAAGGTGAAGACAGTCACTGTAAAGGAGAAGGAGTCGATCCTGGATGACGTGGACTTCGAGCTGGAACTCATCCACCGCGACGAGATCAACGTGGCCTACATCCTCAAGCTGCTGGCCAAGCTGAAGACTGCCAGCAAGGAGGAGCAGGAACGCCAAAAGCAGCAGATCATCGACACGCTCACCGGCGAGGCCACCCTGCGTAGCAAGCGCGAGCTCATCCGCAAGTTCATCGAGGAAAACCTGCCCCACATCGAGGACATCGACGACATTCCGGAGGAGTTCGAGAGCTTCTGGGCCCGCGAGCAGCAGCTGGCCTTTCACGCCATGGCCACCGAGGAGAAGCTGGACCCGGTGAAGCTGCAGGCCGTGCTGGGCAACTACCTGTTCACCGAGCGTCAGCCTCTCCGCGAGGAGGTGCTGGACATGCTGCCGGCCAAGCCGAAGCTCCTGGAGCGCAAGCCGATAGCTGAGCGCATCACGGCCAGAATGCTAGGCTTTGTGGAGACGTTTATCAGCGGGATGGGACTGAGGTAGTGGGTAAATATAGCACTATAGGCAGTAGTTTATAAGTGGGGAGATAACAGTAGCAATGCCAAAGGCGTATCCCTTCAAGAATTATTTCGTACCTTTGTAGCAATGAAGTACCTGACAGTCATATGGGCAACTTTAATCTTGGCCATGGCGTGCTTGCCATGCTCTGATGAAGGCGCAACCCTTGCCCAAAGCAAGGTGACGACAGTTCAGGCCGATGATCTGCACCAGGACGGCGCGCAGGACGAGGACCTGTGCTCGCCGCTGTGTGAGTGCAATTGCTGTGGCGGGATTACGCTTACCTCGCGGATAGCCCCACCGTCAGAGCCACTTCCGTATCCGCAGAGCACGTACCTCAGCGCGTATTTTGATGACGCGGCTTATTCGCCTGCATTCCCCTTCTGGCATCCGCCTAAGGTTTAACCTACTCTTTTCCATTTAAGAAAACACGCTCTGTTGCATTGCCAATGCAACTAAGAATGGCGTGCGCATATACTTTACTATATGTGGATTATTGGGTTAAATCAATCATTGTAGTGTTAGATAAAATCATTCATTTTTCCATCTACAATAAGCTCATCATCGGCATCTTGACGCTGGGGCTTATTGTATGGGGCGGCTATTCCCTGACGCAGCTGCCCATCGATGCCGTCCCGGACATCACCAACAACCAGGTACAGGTCATCACCACCAGCCCCTCGCTCGCGGCCCAGGAAGTGGAGCGGCTCATCAGTTTTCCCGTGGAGCAGACCATGTCCACCATTCCGGACATTGAGGAAGTACGTTCCATATCCCGATTCGGGCTCTCCGTGGTAACCATTGTGTTCAAAGAGAACGTGGATGTTTACTGGGCGCGACAGCAAGTGGCGGAGCGGCTCTCGGAAGCTTCCGAGAACATACCGCCAGGCGTCGGCAGCCCCGAGATGGCGCCTATCTCCACAGGACTGGGCGAGATTTACCAGTATGTGGTGCACGCCAAGCCGGGCTATGAGCAGCAGTACTCTGCCATGGAGCTACGCACTATCCAGGACTGGATCGTTCGTCGGCAGCTGCTGGGCACGCCCGGCGTGGCAGAGGTGAACAGCTTCGGCGGCTACCTGAAGCAATACGAAATCGCCATAGACCCTGACAGGCTCAAGGCGCACAGCCTGAGTCTCACGGATGTGCTCACAGCCCTGGAGCGCAACAACGGCAACACTGGCGGGGCCTACATCGACAAAAAGCCTAACGCCTACTTTGTGCGCAGCGAGGGGCTGATCGAGAGCCTGAGCGAAGTGGAGAAAGTGGTCGTCAGCAACACCTCTGACGGCACGCCGGTCCTTATCTCAGACATTGCCCAGGTGCAGTTTGGCACAGCCAACCGCTACGGGGCCCTGACCGACGCCCAGGGCGAAGCGGTGGGCGGCATTGTGATGCTGCTGAAAGGGGAGAACACCAACCAGGTGGTGGAGCGGGTAAAAACGCGCATGGAACAGATCCGAAAGACCCTGCCAGAGGGCGTGGCCGTCGAAGCCTTCCTGGACCGGAGTGAGCTGATCGGAAGAGCCATTAGTACTGTGGAGCGCAACCTGATCGAAGGGGCTCTGATCGTGATCTTTGTGCTCGTGCTCTTTTTGGGGAACCTTCGCGCCGGTCTGGTGGTGGCCTCGGTCATACCCCTGGCCATGCTGTTTGCCATTATCCTGATGCGCCTGTTCAACGTGACGGGTAACCTGATGAGCTTGGGTGCCATAGACTTCGGTATCATCGTGGACGGCGCCGTGATCATTGTGGAAGCCACCATGCACCACCTGGGCTTGCGTGGCGATAAGAGGCTTACCCAGGCCCAGATGGATGAGGAAGTGTACGAGTCGGCCCGCAAGATCCGCACGTCGGCTGCCTTCGGTGAGATTATCATCCTGATCGTGTACCTGCCTATCCTGGTGTTGGTGGGAATAGAGGGAAAGATGTTCCGGCCCATGGCATTGACGGTATCCTTTGCCATTCTGGGTGCCTTTATACTTTCCCTGACGTACGTGCCGATGATGTCAGCACTGGTGCTGAGCAAGAACACCGCGCACAAGCGTAACTTCTCCGACAGGATGATGGACTTCTTCCAGCGCCTTTACAGTCCCGTTATCAAGGGGGCCTTGAGGATGAAGGCACTGGTGCTGTTGCTGGCTGTCGGTTTGTTTGCCATAGCCCTGCTGCTCTTCTCCCGCATGGGCAGCGAGTTTATACCCACGCTGGACGAAGGCGACTTTGCGCTGGAGACCAGGCTGCTAACGGGCAGTTCCCTGTCCGAGACCATCGAAAAAGTATCTCTGGCATCCCGCATCCTGAAAGAGCGGTTTCCGGAAGTAAAGGAAGTGATCAGCAAGATCGGGGCCGCCGAGATACCGACAGACCCGATGCCGATGGAAGCGGCGGACGTGACCATTATACTGAAGGACAAGGACGAGTGGACCAGCGCCGACACCCGCGAAGAGCTGGCCAGCCAGATGACCGAGGCCCTGGAGGCCATTCCGGGTGTCACCTTCGGCGTTTCCCAGCCCATACAGCTGCGCTCCAACGAGCTGATTTCGGGGGTGCGCCAGGATGTGGGCATCAAGATATTCGGAGACGACCTGCAGGAACTGACGCGCCTTTCCCAGGAAGTGGGCCGTGTGGTTTCGGCGGTAGAGGGGGCGGAAGACCTGTACGTAGAGCAGGTGTCGGGCCTGCCGCAAATCGTGGTGGACATTAACCGCGATCAGCTCGCCAAGTTCGGGCTGGATGTGGAAACGGTGAACCAAGTCATCAATGCAGCCTTTGCCGGGCAGAGCGCCGGCATGGTGTACGAGGGCGACCGCCGCTTTGAGCTGGTGGTCAGGCTCACGCAGGAGGAGCGGCAAAGCATAGACGACGTGCGGCAGCTCTATGTCACGGCACCCAATGGGGTGCAGGTTCCGCTGGAGCAGCTAGCCAGCGTGCAGTACCAGCAGGGGCCGAACCAGATTCAGCGGGAAGACGCCCAGAGGCGCATCATCGTGGGCTTCAACGTGCGGGGCCGCGATATTGCCAGCGTGGTGGAAGAAGTGCAGGCCAGGATCGACCGCTCTGTGCAGCTGCCAACCGGGTACTTTGTCACCTATGGCGGGCAGTTTGAGAACCTGGAGCAGGCCAACCAGCGGCTCTCGGTGGCCGTGCCCGCTGCCCTTGCGCTTATCTTTCTGCTGCTCTACCTAACGTTTAAATCCGTGCGCTTCTCGCTGCTCATCTTCACGGCCATTCCGTTCTCGGCCATCGGGGGCGTGCTGGCGCTGTGGGTGCGCGGCATGCCGTTCAGCATCTCCGCCGGGGTTGGTTTCATTGCCCTTTTCGGCGTGGCCGTGCTGAACGGAATCGTGCTTATTGCCGAGTTTAACAGGCAGCGGCGGGAAGAGGGCTTGCAGGACCTTCGCGATGTGGTGCTGAACGGCACATCCATCCGCCTGCGCCCGGTGCTGATGACGGCCACCGTGGCGTCATTAGGCTTTCTGCCGATGGCACTCTCCAGCACGGCGGGCGCGGAAGTACAGAAACCTTTGGCTACGGTCGTGATCGGCGGTTTGATCACCTCAACCCTGCTTACCCTGATCGTGCTGCCCATACTGTATGTTTTACTAGAAAGTTATTATATGAAATATCAGCGAAAGAAAGCAGGCGGTGGCGGGCTCTCAAAGGGTACGGCTTTTCTCATAGTGCTGGCAACCTTAGGCGTACTGTCGCTTGCCGCACCGCAGCAGGCAAAGGCGCAGCAAGGCGTAAAGGTTTATACGTTGCCAGAGGCGGTTTCGCAGGCACTTGACCGAAATCCGGGTGTAGGGGCTGCCAGGCTGGATATAGAAAGGACGCAGGCACTCAAAGGCTCGGCATGGGGCATAGATAAAACACGACTACAGTATTCCACGGGCAAGCTCTCCACGGGTGCATATGACAGGGAGCTTTCCGTGTCCCAGTCGCTCCCCTTTCCCACGGTGTACGCCCGGCAGGCGAAGCTGGCGGAAGAGCTCACCGAGGTAAGCCGGCTTAACCTGTCGCAGCGCCAGCGGGAGATTGTGCGGGATGTCAGGCTGAACTACTACGGCCTTGTGTATACCCTTTCGCAGCTGCGTTTGCTCCGTTACCAGGACAGCCTGTATGCGCAGTTCCTGAGGGCAGCCCAGGTCCGGATGCGAACCGGAGAGACGAACCTGCTTGAAAAGGTAACAGCCGAGGCACAACTCTCGGAAGTGCGCAACAACGCCTTTCAGGTAGAGGCCGACAAAGCCATTTTTCAGGAGCGGCTTCAGGCTGTTTTGGCTACCGACTCCCTTATTGCCCCGGCAGACACAGTTTTGCAAAAGCTGCCATTCCCCGAGGTGACTGAAGAAATCCTGGAGCAACACCCACGGCTACAACTGGCCCGGCAACAGGTAGAAGTTAGGCAGGTCGAAACAAAGCTCGAACGGGCAAGGCTGCTGCCAGACCTACAAGTAGGCTATACCAACCGCACCTTAGGCGGGGGCCATGAAGGCACAGCCGCCGATGTGGAGCCGCCGCAGGAAGTATCGTTTGGCGTGGCCATACCCCTTTGGCCCAAACCGCAGCAACGCCGCATACAGGCCGCCAAACTGCAGGCCGATGCCGCCAGCCTGGACCTGCGGCAAACCCGCAACGAGCTCTTGGCCGATGCCGAAGCGGCGCTGCAGCAGGGGTTAAAATTGCAAAGCAGCCTGGCCTACTACGAGGCCACCGCACTGCCACAGGCAGAGCTTATCATCATGCAGGCCACAAAAGCCTACCGGGTAGGGGAAATCGGTTACCAGGAGTATGCGCTGAGCCTGAACAGAGGGCTCTCCATCCGGGCTAACTACCTGGAGACGCTCCACGCCTACAATCGGGCCGTGATTGAGCTGCAGTTTCTTATCGAAAATCAAACAAACAATTAAATCGACTACATCCGAAATGAAAAGGATCAGCTATATACTATACCTTACGGGATTATTACTCTTCTCTGCCTGCGGCAACGAACCGGAAACCGCGCAGGAGCCCGAGCACCAGGAAGAAGACGATGCCCGTGAAGGAGAGAACCCGACAACTGCCGAGCTAACGGAAGAGCAGTACCGGGTGGCAGGCATTGCATTAGGAAAACCGCAGCTGCGCAATTTAACCAACACGCTTACGCTAACGGGCAAGCTGGACCTGCCGCCGCAGAACATGGCCTCCGTCACAGCGCCCCTTGGCGGGTTCATCCGAAAAACGAAAGTGCTGGAAGGCACACACGTTAAAAAGGGCGACCTTTTGGCTACGATTGAGAACCCTGAGTTCGTGACGCTGCAGGAAGAATACCTGAAAGAAAAGCACCGCCTGGATTACCTGGAACTGGAGTACAGGCGCCAGCAGGAACTGTATGAGGAGCAGGTGTCCTCTGCCAAGACCTACCAGCAAACGGTGGCCGAGTACAGAAGTGTGCAGGCACGGGTACAGGCCCTGCAGGAGCGGCTGGCCATTATCGGTATAACGAACGGCTCCCTTCGAAGCGGAAAAATCAAGCGCATACTTCCGCTCTATGCGCCTTTAGAAGGCTATATCACCTATGTGAGTGCAGATGTGGGGCAGTATGTGGCCCCCACGGATGTGCTGTTCCGCATCGCCGACACCGACCACCTGCACGTGGAGCTAACCGTGTTTGAGAAAGACCTGACTTCGCTCAGGAAAGGGCAGGTGGTGCGTTACTCCTTGCCTGGGGAAAGGGAGGCCCAGCGCGAGGCCACCATCTACCTGATCGGCAAAGAAATCAGCCCGGAGCGCACCGTGCAGGTGCACGCCCACATGGAAGAGAAAGACAAGGACCTGGTTCCGGGCATGTACGTGCAGGCCCAGGTGGCACTGGACAATAAGCAGGTACTCGCCCTGCCGGAGGCGGCGGTGGTTCAGGAAAACAATGCTTCATTTGTCTTTCTCTACACAGGCCAGGAGCAGGAAGGAGAGGCCCTGATGAAGAAGTTTAGAATGGTACCCGTTGAGCGAGGCGTGGAGCAGGCGGGCTTTGTGCAGGTGGCGCTCCCAGCCGGTGTGGATACGGCTACGGCAAATTTTGTAACCACAGGGGCCTACTCCATACTCTCAAAGCTGCGCAATGCTGAGAATGAGGGAGGCCATGGTCATTAAGAATGAACGGGAATGGATATACTGAAATCATTGGTTTTTTTCTTGCTGGCGGGCCTGTGCGAAATCGGCGGGGGCTACATGGTGTGGCTGTGGCTGAAGGAGGACAAACCGCTGTGGTACGGTACCCTGGGGGCCGTTGTCCTGGTGCTGTACGGGGTGGGGGCCACCTGGCAAACGGCAGGCTTTGCCAGGGTCTATGCCACCTACGGGGCGTCTTCATCATCATGTCGCTGGCCTGGGGCTGGAAAGTAGATGGCCACAGGCTGGACAGGTGGGATATTGTCGGGGCCCTGGTCGCGCTCTTGGGCGCCTGTATCATCATTTACATGCCTAGGAAATAAAGAAAACACTCACCAAATACGAAGCCATGTTGCAGAAACTGGACAATCTCCTGAAAGAAAAGCAAATCAAGCCCACGGCCATGCGCCTGCTGGTGTTGGACTTTCTATCAAGGCAACAGGCGACTGTCAGTCTGAACGACTTGGAGGCGGCTTTTCACCGGGCGGACCGCATTACCCTGTACCGCACCCTGAAAACCTTCGAGGAGAAGGGGGTGGTGCATAGCATCACAGACGGCACCGGTGCGGTAAAGTACGCGCTCTGCGAAGAGGGCTGTGAATGCGCCCCTGAGGATATGCACGTGCATTTCTTTTGCAATGAATGCCAAGAGACAGTTTGCCTACCCAAGTCCCGCATCCCGGAAATCCCCCTGCCGGAGAAATTCAGGCAGGAAGAAGTTAGCTTGGTGATCAAGGGAACCTGCGGCAACTGCACCTAAACAATGCAATGCGATTGCAGGCAGGCCAGCTGTAGCTTTGTGTTATAAACGTAAACAAGCGAACTATGAAATTTAACTGGAGCATGCCCGCTGGGCTTCAGGGTTATTACCGGCAGGAGCTAACCTCTTACCGCACACTATGGCAAAAAGGGCTTGCTGCTGAGGCATGGAGACACCTGGAACGGGCGCACGTTCTGGGTCAGCCATACCCTATGGAGCACACTGCCGTACATTGGAAGATGCTTTTGTTTGGCTTTAAAACGAAGAACGCAAAGGAGATACTGGGGCAGCTGCCGCGACTGCTAGTGGGAGGAGTTAAGTCCTGGGCAGGGATGATACCAGTCGGTAACACCGGTGGTGCCAACGTGCCGCCGCTCCGGCCTATGCCGATCCCGGAGGACCTGCAGCGGGTAATCAGCCATGCTCACAAACCATAAGTATAAGCACTATGGATAAGAATACAGATAAAAATATAGAAGAAGACTTTAAGCCGCTGGAAATCACCTCGCCCCGCACGGCCGAGGCGCCGGGTCCAAACGTGGGCGCAGAGTGTTGCGCTGCAGACGGTAAAACGAAGTTTGCAGGAGCCGATGAACATGATCATGCCGAAGAAGAGGCGAAGTCCTCCTACATCCCTACGGCCATCAGTCTTATCCTGCTGCTGGGAGGAATCCTTTTAGACTACCTCGACACGCCTTGGTTTACTGGTTATGTGCGGCTCATTGTGTACGGCATCGCCTACGTGCTGGTGGGTTGGCGCGTGGTGTGGCACGCCATCAAAAGCCTGAGGAGCAGCTTCTTCAACGAGTTCTTCCTGATGAGCATGGCCACGCTGGGTGCCTTCTACATCGGCGAGTATGCCGAGGGTGTGGCTGTGATGCTGTTCTATGTGATCGGAGAGCACTTCCAGGAGGCGGCCGTGCTGCGCTCCCGCCGCTCCATTAAGGCGCTGATCGACAACCGGCCTGACGAGGTGGGGCTGGTGACGGACAATGGTATAGTGACGGTGAAGGCCAAAGAAGTACAGGTAGGCGACGTGGTGCAGGTAAAGGCAGGCGAGAAGGTGGCCCTGGACGGGGAGCTGCTCTCCGAGCGCTCCTCCTTCAATACCGCTGCGCTTACGGGGGAATCAAAGCCCGACACGAAGAAGAAAGGCGAGACCGTGCTGGCGGGTATGATCAACCTGGACCGGGTAATTGAGCTTCAGGTAACCTCCGCCTATGAGAATAGCGCCCTGTCCAAGATCCTAAAGCTGGTGGAGGAGGCTGGCAGCCGCAAGGCCAAGACACAGCAGTTCATCACCCGGTTCGCCAAAGTATACACGCCCATCGTGTTCTTCCTGGCTGTGGGCCTTGTGTTCATCCCATACTTTTTCGTGGAGACCTATGACTTCAATCAGTGGCTGTACCGGGCGCTGATCTTCCTGGTGATCTCCTGCCCCTGCGCCCTGGTGATCTCCATTCCGCTCGGCTACTTTGGCGGTATTGGGGCAGCCTCGCGCAACGGCCTGCTGTTTAAGGGCTCTAATTTCCTGGACCTGATGACGCAGGTGGACACGGTGGTGATGGACAAGACCGGCACCCTGACCGAAGGGGTGTTTAAAGTACAGCAAGTGGAGACGGTCTTGGATGACAAATCTTGGTTCCTGTCGGCAGTGGCCGCCCTGGAGAGCAAATCCACCCACCCGATCGCGCAGGCCATCGTGGACGAGGCCGGAGATAGGTACAGGCAGCACACAGTTAGCCAGGTGGAGGAAATATCCGGGCATGGGCTGAAAGGGACCGTCGACGGCAGGCAGCTGCTGGTGGGAAACGGCCGGCTGCTGGATAAATTCAATGTGCCGTATGACCCGAGCCTGAAGGAAATCGTGGAAACGATCGTGATAGTGGCTGTGGACGGTACCTACGCCGGCTACATCACCATTGCCGACAAGGTCAAGGAGGATGCGTCGCTGGCCGTGAACCGAATGCGGGAACTGGGCGTGAAAAGGTTGGTGATGCTCTCGGGTGACAAGGACTCCATTGTGCAGAAGGTGGCGGGCGAGCTGAAACTGGACGAGGCCCACGGTGGCCTGCTGCCGCAGGATAAGGTGAGCCAGGTGGAGAAGCTCAAAGCGGAAGGCCGCATGGTGGCATTCGTAGGGGACGGTATCAACGATGCGCCCGTGATCACGCTGGCCGATGTGGGCATGGCCATGGGTGGCCTAGGATCCGATGCGGCCATCGAGACGGCGGACGTCGTGATCCAGACAGACCATCCTTCCAGAATCGCCACGGCCATCAACATCGGCAAGAAAACGAAGCAGATCGTGTGGCAGAATATCGCCCTGGCCTTTGGGGTGAAGGCGATCGTGCTGATACTCGGTGCCGGCGGACTGGCCACCATGTGGGAGGCTGTGTTTGCCGATGTGGGCGTTGCCTTCCTGGCTATACTTAATGCCGTGCGGATACAGCGGATGACGTTCAAATAACCTACGGTTTGAGGCGGTACTATACCTGAGTTATTGCCTAAAAGTCCATTATCCTTATCAATGCAAGTAGAAAGACACGGATATCTAGTATGCGGGTTCATCCCTTTCTTTATCTGCTTTCCTGCTTGTGCTCTTCTGGCTGATGTAAAGGATTAGCGGAGCCGGTTTTTTTAACATTAAAAGTTAGTGCGCCGTAGTTACCCAAGTCAACAACTACACAAATTTATGGCACATGCACATGTAGTTTCCGCAGGCAGTCAGAACAAGAAACGGCTTAAATTGGTGCTGGGGATGACTTTTCTGTACCTCATAGCTGAGGTCGTCGGGGGGCTGCTGACCAACAGTTTGGCCCTGCTGGCTGATGCGGGCCACATGCTGACGGACGTGGGGGGACTCGCCTTCGCCCTGATTGCCATCAAGCTGGCCGAGCGGCCCGCCTCGCCAGAGCGTACCTACGGCTATTACCGGGCTGAGATCTTGGCTGCCCTGGCCAACGCCGTTGTGTTGATCGGCATCTCCCTCTATATCCTTTATGAGGCTTATGAGCGCTTTCTAAACCCTCCGGAGGTCGAAAGCAAGGCCATGCTTCTCGTGGCGGCGGTGGGTCTGGTGGTGAACTTGGTGGGCATGTTTATCCTGCGAAAAGGATCGAAGGAGAGCCTGAACATGAAGGGGGCCTACTTCGAGGTGCTCTCCGATATGCTCACCTCTATCGGCGTGATCGCGGCGGGCGTGATCATGTGGACCACCGGCTGGTACTACGCAGACCCAATTCTTTCTGCCGGTATCGGCCTGTTTATACTTCCGCGCACGTGGGTGCTGCTGAAGGAGGCGGTAGGCGTACTGTTGGAGGGAACACCCGCCGACGTGAACATTGAAGAGCTGCGCAGGTGCCTGGCAGGCGTGGCCGGGGTGGAGGAGGTGCACGACCTGCATGTGTGGTCGCTGACTTCCGGTGTGAACGCCATGAGCGCGCACGTGGTGGTATCACCTGATAGTTCAGAAAGCTATGATCAGCTTTTAACCAAGTTAAACAAAGCGGTTACATCCAGTTTCAAGATTTCGCACACTACCATACAGCTGGAGGGCAGTGGATTCGAGGAGGGCGAAACGCATTTGTAGAGTAAGTTAGCTTCATGAAGCAGTTGCTGGCATGTTAGCAAAGAGCTGTGGCGCGGGAAAGCACACTTATCTGTTACTTGCCCCGACAGTGACGGTAAGCAACTACTAAGTTTTCGCCTTAATTCATGAAGCGACCAAGTTGCTGCGCTCGTTCATCTTGACCCACATGCACGAGCTGGTCAGCCAAGGTTGTTCTTACCTGGACGCATTAGGGCCTTTTACGCTGGCAGTGACGAGCAAGAACTTGGGCGAGTCAGAGGCCCGGGTATGGGCCGTGCACAACCTAAATATGAGAGGAGAGGGAGTGTCAGCGCTACGCTATTTCGACTTTAGCATCTGTATCTATAGAGTTAGTTTTTATAATTTTTTATACTCATTGAGTACGCCCCCTGAAATTTGACCTCAAAAAATTTTCTCCCCCCTGCGTGCGTGAAGGGGGGAGACCTTCTTAAGTTCAGAATCCAAAATTTTGCCAGGTCCGATGAGCGCAGTCACCTGAGAGTTTACACCCCTTAACCCCCCGGGAGGGGTAGGGGGATCCCTGGGCAGAGATCCCCTCCATAAAGGTCCTAAACAAAGCTTTATTACCCTCTATAAGGTCATTTCGGTACCGATAAACCTAGGTTATGGTACGCATAAATTTCCCCGCCTCAACTGCCTTGAAAGCCCCTGCAGGGGCCCCTGATGGGCATCCAGGGGCTTTCCTTGCCCGACAGCGGACAACAGCCTTCGATACGGCACCGAACCATAGCCGCCCTGTGTGTAGGAGGGGAGGCCGACACGTCTATAAAAGCGGGGCTACGCTGCGGTACCTCGCTTGCAATTTCCTCTACCGTGTCAAACTCCCCCACCGGCCACACTGTGGGCATAGCTTCGGCAGGTGCCGTATCCTCAGTCACCAGGAGCCTCATGGCGTAGTCCATTCGCTCCAGTACCTCCGTAGTCCTCTCTAGGCTGCACCAGTCGATGCACTCCTGCACCAGCAACCTGATTTTCTCCTGGTTTTGCTGGGTGTTTCCCCCGTAGCCGTATTTCTGGCTGTAGCGGGTAACCGGCAGGAGCCTGTACTTCCCCTCACGGATGTCACGATGCAGGGAGTGTATACTTTCAGGGTCACCCTCGGTCAGGTATCGCTCAACACGCTCCCGGATCTCCCTCCGGTCTGCCCTGATTCTCCTGTCCTCGTCGGAAAACCCTGCTGTCTCCCTCGGCTGGAGTTCCTCCACCTCGAAGAGGTTTTTGTTCAGCAGGCTGATAGGCTCAGACGTATAGTTAGGAAGGCTGCGGTTACGCTTGCTGTCCTTCAGCTTGAAGTCCAGGTTCTTCCCCATCGCATGGATGAAGATGGACCACAGGAACCCCGGCTCGACCAGCCTGTGAATAGGTATGTCGAGCTTGCCCAGAAACTGGCTCCACATCCTTATCTCAAATCTGGTTATACCCCTCTTGTCACTCAGGTCGTACCCGATGCGTTCGTAATGGTCCGGTATCCACAGCTTTTCGTTATCCCTAGCCTCCTTTACCTTGTCTGCATACACAGAGATGACTTTCCCAGTCTTCTGGCTTCCGATAATGATGGAATTCTTGGATTCTGTGTATTTCGCCTTCCCACACTTGCGGAAGATTCGCCAGGTGTTTATCTTTTTACTGTAGTGCAACAGGAACTCCAGGATTTTAAACTTGCCGTAGCTGTCGTAGGCGATGTCGAGGCGGTGGAGGCTGTGCTCCACCAGCCCCAGCGTCTCGGTGATCAGCATGTAGTACTCCAGCCAATCACCGTACAGCAGCTCGTTCTCCATCTTGAGCTTGACAAGGTCCTTATTCCATCTTATCGGCTCAATGCTCAGCCTGGCCACGCGTCGGCCGTCACAGCTGACCTGGAGCACGTACCTGTAGTTCTCTCCTTTCTCTGCCTCACGCTGTAGGCTCAGGTGCATCCTGTCGTTCACGCGGAACTCGTTCGTCAGCACCTGGCCCTCCTGCTGGTATCTTTCTCGCAGGCTTGCCAGGGTGAGCTTTCCCACCAGGGATGTCAGGTTGATCTCCAGCCAGTCCAATACACAGGCTGCTAGGACATCATTTATGTAATGCTTCCCCAGGAGAATCGCCTGGAGCTGTTTGTTGAACTTGTTATCCGTCAACTCACATGTCAGTATGGGTTTGGCTATAACTAGCCGGCTACCCTTGGAGCCCTGAGGTTATTTGCGCATCCTGGTCCGCGACTACGCCGGATCCATGACAGGAAAGGCATGCTGCGCGACAGACGCACCGCTCCGGGGCTGCGCAACGGCCCCAAACCTTTCTTTCTTGACGAACCTATGTTTATTAAATGAGATTTGTAGCGATAGCCCGGAAGAAACAGTAGAAAAAACGGGAGGCTAACTGTAACCGGTTGATTATGAGCCTGAAATTTTTTTGAGTATTTTCGGCATCTTAAGGACCGTAGCAAGGGCTCTATGGCCGCATGGCCTCTAGGGACTATGCCGCCTGACCGACATGGTGCTCGCTATGGAGCCATGCCCCTAAGGGTATGCCATAAGCTCTTACACTGGCTTTCTCGATAAGTTGACCATGTGCGTCAGTCGCATAACCTTTAAGTGCAGGTTGTACTCAAGCCTCTATAAGGCTGCTCTTTTAACAGGGGCTCTTCCTCTCTGGAGGAACATAGTTTATATGGTAGACTATACTCTAGTCTCTAACATAGTCTCTAACATAGTCTCTAGTATAGTCTCTAACATAGTCTCTAACATAGTCTATAGTATAGTCTATAGTATGGGGAGAACAGGTGAGGGAGGCTCCTTTTCCTGCTGTTCCTCTCTCTTCATGAAGGGTGAGAAGGGGCACCTCCTTACACTAAGGCGGCACCTCCCTTTTCACAACTTTGGCGGGGACACTTTTTTGCTTAAAAACTATGCTTAATAGTATGAGGAAACTACCCTCGCGCGGGGCGGCTACAAGCCCACTTGCCCCGCATGACCGCTAACCTTTTCCCTGCCCTTCCGGTATGATGAGGATGCCGTATATTGCGTGCACGAGTCACCTCAGGAAGCCAAGCATGCCCAAGCCCCTACTATCCCTCTATAGAGAGTTCCCTACCCGACGGGTACGTCCACACACCGCCACAGAGCGGCGCTTCGTCGAGTTGGGCTTTTGCGAGGCGGGTGTCGGGTGGCTCTGGGTCAATGAGGAGCATGGCCTGGTCATCGAGGTGTTCGGAAGCTTCTCCGGCACGGTATTCGACGGGGTTATACCCAGGTGCCTGCTTTACCACAAGGGGCAGCGGGGAAGCCTTTACGGCTTTGAGGGCATCGCCAGCGGCAGTGAGAAGGAAGTAGCCGCTGTAGCCGAGCGTATAATGGAGGAAAGACGCCTAGGCTAGATCCAAATATTGTTTTACCGAAGGCCACGTAAGAAGCTGTCTTTTGCCAAGGGCGCATGGTGGTGCTCCTTATTCTTTCAATACTTCATCAGTATGGGTGCGGTTGACGCTGTCTCATCTAAGACGCGGCAGGGAAAAGTGAAGTCGCCGGTTTGCCAAAAGCAGCATTTCGAAGCGTTTGTATGCAAATCGTATGCAAATAAAAAAAGCCACTTAGCAGTTTTACCTGTAAGTGGCTGATTCTAAGGTGGTCACGAAGGGAGTCGAACCCCTAACCTTCTGATTCGTAGTCAGATGCTCTATCCAGTTGAGCTACGAGACCATTCCGTTATTGTGATGCAAAGTAACAGCGTTTTTTCTTTCTACGCAAGACCTGTGTTAAAAAATTATTCACTTTTTGCCGCTGCTTTGCGCAGGGCGCGCTTTAAGGCCCTGTCGAACAGGAAGTAAAGCCCTCCGATAGAAATCACAATTAAGGCTACCATTAATATTTGACCGCCTTTTCCGCTGTCTGGGTCCTGCAGCGCCTGCACCACATCACGTGCCTGCGTGCCCACCCAGAAGAAGAACAGCGTGCGCGGCAGCATGCCCACAATACTGGCCACAAAGAATTTGCGCTTGTCTATCTGCAGCAGCGAGAGCACGAAGTTCATCAGGGCAAAAGGCAGCACCGGCGAGATGCGCGTCAGGAAGATCAAGACCCAGCTCTCGCTGCGCAACTCCTGCATCAGGGCGCGCGCCTTGTCGAAGCGGTTCAGGAAGCTCATCATTTTACCGTGGTCCACTAGCTGCGCGATGCTGTAGCCAATAAGCGCTGCAATGCCATACGACACCACAATGCCCGCAAAGCCGCTCCAGCCCAGGTAAAAGCCGCTGATGAGCGCGATAAAGGTGGTAGGGGTAAGGGCTAGCGCCATCGTTACGGAGATCACGGCAAAGTAGAGCAGCATCTCCCACACCGACAGCCCCTGCAGCAGCTCTTGGTAATTGTAAAGCACTACCGCCGCAGTAGAGCTTACCACCACCGGCACCACCACCAGCAAAAGCATGGAGAAAAACGTGGAGGCATTTTCGCGTATAAAGGTTCTCAGCAGGGGGAGAGATTTCATGCAGTAAGTATAAATTGCTTTTGTCTGAAGATAGACGAGAGACAAAGGACAAAAGATTTTTGCGGCTTTGAAAGTATAAACAGGCCGACTTGCCGTTCCTTCATACTTCAGCGGGATTTTTTTAGCTTGCAACAATCGCTCTGCCTCTTGGTTAGATACTGCAGAAGTTGGTGTCAGGCCTATCGGGCATTCAAAATATTTTCCAGCATATAAAGATTACACATGAAGTTCGGAACCAAAGCTATACATGCTGGCGTGGAGCCAGACCCGGCAACAGGCGCCATCATGACGCCGATTTACCAGACATCCACCTACGTGCAGCGCTCCCCCGGCGACCATAAGGGCTACGAATACTCCCGCACCCACAACCCCACCCGCACGCAGCTGCAGAACGCGCTGGCGGCCCTGGAGAACGGGAAGCACGGCCTGGCCTTCTCTTCTGGTATGGCGGCTGTGGATGCCATCATCAAAATGCTGAAGCCTGGCGATGAGGTGATCTCCACCAACGACCTGTACGGCGGCAGCTACCGCATCTTCACCAGGATCTTTCAGAACTACGGCCTCAAGTTCCACTTCACTAACATGCAGCACGTGGAGAACGTGGAGAGGCTCATCAACGAAAACACGAAGATGATTTGGGTGGAGACGCCGACCAACCCGCTGCTCAACATCATCGACATCAAAGCCTATGGCGCGCTGTGCAAAAAGCACAACCTGCTGCTGGTGGCCGATAACACCTTCGCCACGCCCTACCTGCAAACGCCGCTGGACATGGGCGCCGACATCGTGATGCACTCGCTGACCAAGTACATGGGCGGCCACTCGGATGTGGTGATGGGCGCGGTTGTGGTAAACGATGAGGAGCTGCGCGAGCGCCTGGCCTTTATCCAGAACGCTTGCGGCGCCACACCGGGGCCACAAGACTGTTTCCTGGTGCTGCGCGGCCTGAAGACCCTGCACCTGCGCATGGAGCGCCACTGCCAGAACGGCCGCCAGGTGGCCGAGTACCTGAAAGGCCATCCGAAGGTAAGCAAAGTATACTGGCCGGGCTTTGAGGATCACCCGAACCACAAGGTGGCCCAGCAGCAGATGCGCGATTTTGGCGGCATGGTGTCGTTTGAGCTGAAGGGTGATAACGTGGACGACGCTACCCGCGTGCTGGAGAACCTAAGGCTGTTCGCCCTGGCCGAATCGCTGGGCGGCGTGGAGTCGCTGTGCGGCCACCCGGCTACCATGACACACGCCAGCATTCCGCGCGAAGACCGTATGAAGGCAGGCTTGAACGACACGCTGATTCGCCTGAGCGTGGGCGTGGAAGACGCCGAAGACCTGATTGCTGACCTGGAGCAGGCGATTGGGTAGCTTTACTGACAAAAGACGTTAAGACAAAGGACAAAAGATTGTCTTGAAAATAGGCAGCTCGCGAAGCCAGCAAGTGGCCTTTTTTGAGGCATCAGCTTGTCTTGGTGCTACGCGTATATACATCACACATAGAAGCCCATTGTCTTTTGTCCAAAGATTCTTAGTCTAAAAATGGCAGAAGAGCAGATCATACTTTACAGGGAGCGGCAGCGGTTCAGGCAGTTCTGGCTGTGGGTGGTGGTGCTGGGGGTGGCGGCTATCTTCTGGGTAGGTTTTGTGTACCAGGTGCTGCTGGGCGGGCAGTACGGCAACAGGCCGGTGTCGGATGTGCAGCTAAGTATACTTTTCGTGCTGGTGGGGCTGGGGCTGCCATACTTCTTTTACCGCATGTCGCTGACCACAGAAGTAAAGCCAGGAGTGGTGCAGGTGCGCTTCTGGCCGTTCCACGTAAAGCCCCGGAAAATTCCGCTGCACCTGGTACGCGACTATGAGCGGGTAACCTACAACCCCATCGGCGACTACGGCGGCTGGGGCATCCGGTGGGGCTTTAAGGGCAAAGCCTACAACATGTCGGGTAACGAGGGCGTGAAACTGTACTTCTACAACCGGGATCCGCTGCTCATCGGCTCGCAGCGTGCAGCAGAGCTTTTCCAGGCCATCACGGAGGCGAAAAGAGGCAAGGTTTAGCCAGCGGTTACGAGCTGCTGGCTAGGCAAATCATACTGTCTGGGGATTGAACGGCTTATTGAAGCACTTACCCTTGTTTGGGCAGCATAAACTGAACCCGGTGTCCGAGTCATACTTCAGCGGCATAAAGAAAAGCGCCGGTAACCACAGTGGCTACCGGCGCTTTTTATATCAGCTTATGAGGCCTGCAACTAGGCTTTGATGCCCAGGATTTTGTAGATCTCAGAGAAGTCTGGTGTTAGGATGATCTCTGTACGACGGTTCTTCGCTTTCGCCTCAGCAGTACGGCCTGCGTCTACTGGCATGTAGTAAGAACGTCCGGCAGGAGTCACTCTGTCAGGAGACAGACCTTTCTCAGTCATCAGACGCGTGATCTCAGTGGCACGCAGCACACTCAGGTCCCAGTTGTCAGTCAGGTACTTCATGCCGCTCATTACAGAAACGTCATCCGTGTGGCCCTCTACCATCACGCCAACTTCCTGGTTCTTCTTCAGCACGTCCACCAGTTGGTCGATAGCTTTCTTGCCACCAGCGTTCACTTTCGTGCTACCAGTTGCAAACAACAGCTTGTCAGACATAGAAACATACACTTTGCCATCTTTAACAGATACGCTCAGGTCGCTTTCGTTAAAGCCTTTCAGGGCAGTGTTCACCTCGTTTCTCAGGTTGTCGAGGATCTTGTTCTGCTCGTTCATGGCACGCTCCATGTCGGCTAGTTTTTGCTCACGCTCTCTCAGAGAGTTAGAGAGCTCATCAACTTTAGCTTTAGATGCTGCCAGCTCACGCTCCTGGGCTTCTTTGCTTGCCTGCAGGTCTTCGTACTTCTTAGAAGATACACAAGATGCCATCATGGTAGAGCACATCACCAGGGCAAGAGACGCTTTAAAGAAATTGGATTTCATGGGTGATAGTTGTTATTTGTTTGGATAATGTTTGAGAATACTTTGCAAATATGGTAAAAGATAAGTCCGCAAGCTAAGAAAACTCTATTAAACCCAACAGTTTATCCTTTGTTTCTGCTCCAAAACGCGATATTCTTTATAATATTGTATAAGAGCTATATTTTTTCCAACATATTTTCTATCAGCTTATGCCTCTGCTAGATACAGCCGGTGCAGGCGGGGCTGCAAAAACCAGATGCCCAGCGGCAAGAGCAGAAAAAGAAAGAACGTGCCCAGGTACTCGCCCAGCTGCACCTCCCGTCGCTGCTCCACGCTCACCAGCGACCGGGCCGCAAAGTATACTACATACAGGTAACAGAACGTGGCAAACAAATGCATGGGCACCAGCAGCGCCAGCATGCCGAACGGCAGTGTGCCTGCGGCCATGCTATCGCGCACCATAGCCAGCGTGTACACAAACAGCAGTGCGTAGAGCAGGATGTAGAGGTTGCCCAGATGAAAGTACAGCGGCGTGATCTTTATACTTTGCGGCATTCGCCTGAAGAGCCAGGAACCGACCCCCCACAGCCATAGCACATACACTGTGGCCGGCAGCGCGTCGAGCAGCATGGTGCCGAAGCGGCCTTCGCGCACCTGCAGGGCATCCAGCAGCCAAAGCAGGCCGTGCTGCAGCAGAAGCGGAAGCACAAAGAGCAGCAGGAAAGCCTGCCAGTGCCGTAGCCGGAGTAAAAACATAAGTATAACCAGATGTAGGTAAGGCTGCAAGATGAGAAATTTGCGCCGGATACACTAAAAAGCGCTATATTTAACTCTGCTTAACCTAAACCTTCACCTTAACCTAACCATGAAAAAGAGTTTATACTTTCTGTGCCTGTTCCTGCTGGCTGGCTTTGTCAGCCTGGCGCAGAGCAAGCCCGACTACAGCAAAATTACCTTGGTGATACACGGTGGCGCCGGCACCATCACCCGCCAGAACATGACACCGGAGAAAGAGAAAGCCTACCGCGAGAAGCTGAACGAGGCCCTGCAGGTGGGCTACGAGGTGCTTAAAAAGGGCGGCACTAGTATGGACGCTGTGGAGGCCACTATCCACGTAATGGAAAACTCGCCGCTGTTTAACGCCGGCAAGGGCGCTGTGTTCACCAACGAGGGCAAGAACGAGCTGGATGCCGCTGTAATGGACGGCAAAACGCTGATGGCAGGCTCCGTGGCCAGTGTCACGACCATCAAAAACCCAATCTCCGCCGCCCGTGCCGTGATGGAGAAATCCGAGCACGTGATGATGATTGGCAGCGGAGCGGAGCAGTTCGCCAAGCTGCAGGGTATCGAGCTGGTGGATCCGTCCTATTTCCACACCGAGACGCGCTACAACCAGCTGCAGAAGATAAAGGACAAGGAGAAGACACAGCTCGACCACGATGGCGGCACCAGCAGCAACGAGAATATTTTTACAGAAGGCAACAAGTTTGGTACGGTAGGCGCTGTGGCGCTGGATGCCTATGGCAACCTGGCGGCAGGCACCTCCACCGGCGGCATGACGAACAAGCGCTACGGCCGCGTGGGCGATGCGCCGATCATCGGAGCCGGCACGTATGCTGATAACAACACCTGTGCGGTGTCGGCCACCGGGCACGGCGAGTACTTTATCCGCTCAGTAGTAGCCCACGACATTGCTGCCCTGATGGAATATAAAGGCTACTCTGTAAAGAAAGCGGCCGATGAGGTAGTGATGAAGAAGCTGGTGGAGCGCGGCGGCGAAGGCGGCGTGATCGCTTTGGACAGAAAAGGCAACATCGCCATGCCGTTCAACTCTGCAGGCATGTACCGCGGCTATATCAAGAACGGCAAGGCCGAAGTGGCGATCTATAAGGACTAAGCAAAGTATAAGGACTAAGTATAAAGCTTAGCAGCAAAGGCCAACGGGAAACCTCGCTGGCCTTTGCTGTTTTTAGCGGTTTGGGCTCTGTAGCCGGGCCCAACCACCCCTGCCCCTCCTTGGCTTTTTCGAGGGCTCCTACCGCCAGGAGGGGAGCTCTGTAGCTGCTTTGGCTAAAGTATAAGTTTCATGTCAACTGGGGTACATCAGCTTTCATGTCAACTGGGGTACATCAGCAAAAGTATAAACCCACCCCAACCCCTCCCAGGAGGGGAATTTCACCTCACCCCAACCATCTCCTAAGAACAGGAGAGGGAGCTCGGTTCATGTTGCATTGCAAGCAGCTATCGAAATGATCCCAGTCCTTGGGTTGAGCGCCTTGTGAGATCCGGTGCCCGAAGGGCAGCGCCTTGGCGCAGGAGGGAACACAGCGCGATGCCCTTATCGAGGGCCCCTACCCCCAGGACGAGGCCTCCCGGCCTGGAGGGAGCCAAAGCCAGAAGTGAAACGATAGGCTTGTGGGGCTGGAGGATCAGCAGTAGCTAACAAGGATAGCTTGTATCAAGCAAAGGGAAGCAGTGGCTAGTAGCGGCACAAGCGGACGCTTGCGCCAGAGAAAGCTTAAAAATATAGGAAGACACGGGTTGCAAACCCGCGGCAGCGGTGAAGTATAACAGATCATAAGTGTAACAGCAGCCATTCAAAGAATCGGCACAGTGATAACCTGCAAGGTGATGCTGGCTGCTAAAAACACAAAAGGCCGGTAAGTAAACTTGCCGGCCTTTTGCTATGTCATACTTTCTGCCTCACGCATGAATCCACTCCCAAGCCAACTGCCGCTGGGTAAAGTCGAAGTACTTTACATCGGCAGAGGTAAAAGGCTTCGCCATGATCGTGAGCCAATCGATCCATTTCTTGTCGCCCACTAAAGCCACCTTGCTAAAATCAGAGGCATGCTTCAGGTCAAACTTTATATCCTCCCAGAGGGCACGCAGCGACATGTCCTCCACCTCCTGCACCTCGGCGTAAACGCGTATCTTACCGTGCTGCTTGATGCGCTCCTGCAGCAGGGGCAGCATGACGTCGTAGTCGCTGCGGTCCACATCGCCCGAGATCCGGAAAGCAACCAAGTCGTCTTTAGATTGTTCGAGTAGCTGTAGCATAGGGATGGGGTTATGTATTCTGCCTTACGGTTTGCAGTATGTTTGAGTTTTGCAAGTGCTACTGCTCCAGTTGGTTAAGTTCTGTCGTGAGCACCTCGTTGGTGGTTTTGGTAGTGCCGTCGGCAAACCGGATCAGGTAGTCCTTGCCCGAGAGGCCGGAGCGGGAGGCAAGCTCCTCCACAAAGCCTTGGGCCGTTTTTATACTTTCCCGATGTTTTTCCCATTTCGACTCCAGGTGTTCGGCAGCTTCGCGGCAGGTGTGCTCGCTTCCGTTCCGGATAAAGGTGGCACCATCCATTTTAGCGATAAACTGTATCAGGCGCTCTACTTTTTTATCTTCGCTAAGCTTTGGGGCGCTGATTTCAGTGGCAGCCGCTGTGGCCGACTGCGCATAGGCGGTATCTGCGGTGGCTAATCCGGTGCAAATGGTAAAACCCAGCAGCACGGAAGCCTTCGTCTTCGATTTCATATTAATTTTATGATTATAGCGTTATTATTAGCATCTTTAATGCACTTAAGTTCAATCTTTAACGTTTAGTGGTCTCAGTCGGGCTGATGCAGCAGCAGGTGCAGCCTTAAGACAGCAACGTAGTTTATGAGAAAAATAATTTCAGCCCTAATTATTTTACTGGTAAGCCAGCAGGCAACATTCGCGCAACGCAACATAGAAACCCGCCTGGGCTATAGTTACAACGACGAATATCAGTTCTCGGATGAATGGCAGTATCTCTCCACCGATATTTACCTGTTTAACGGCAACAAGTTTACCCGTGTGCTGAACGAGCTGGAGACTGGCTCCCGCAAACCAAAGAAAAAGTACGGCAATGTGCTGGAGTACCTCATGATCACGGCGCAGCTGAAGAACATGAAGGTGTTCGGCAATGATGAGATTGTGTACCCGCTCTATAACTTTGCCATAGACCAGGACAAAAACGACTACAAAACCCAGGTAAGCGATCACCAGGAGGTGGTGCGCATCATCGATAAGATGCCCCTGGGCTCAGCCACTAACAACATCGATGCGGCTATCAACGCCAAGGCTATTACCAATGGCCAGAGCGATCAGGTGTTTAACCTGGTTGCCAACCAGCTGATGGCCATCTCCAAGCTTACCACGCCAACCGGTGCGGTGCTGTCGCTGGTGGGGGAGTTTGGTAACCTGCTCAACTCCAGGGCCAGCCGCAAAGAGTATAAGTTCAGCTCCACCATCCGCCTGTACGAGGGCCAGGATTTTGACACCCGCCTGCACTCGGTGCGCATCTACGTGTTTGTGCCGAGCGATGTGAAGAAGGTGGACATCAAGACCGTGAAGCTGACCGACTACCTGCAGAAGAACCCGAACAAGCTGGACCGCCGCCAGCTGGAGGAGATGACCGGCTACAAGGACTACCCCTTTATGGTGGTGGCCAACTATAAATCGCTGTACAAGATGGATGTGCTGACCGGCGACGAGGTGACGCTGGACCTGATTGAGAAGCGCAAGCTGAAGATACAGACTGCCTACGACCAGCAGCTGATCAACGACGAGACTTTCAGGCAGGAGAAGCTGTTCGTGGAGTTCCTGCGCTCTTTCGCCGACATGAAGCAGAACCTGAACACCTACCGCCTGAACTACCGCAACAACAGCGCCGACATTAACGCCAAGAACCTGTTTGGCATCGTGCAGGAGTATAAGCGCCTAAGGGGTATTTTTGATGCCCGCGAGAAGGAGTTTGCCAGGAACAGCACGTACCAGAACATCTTCCGCTCCGAGTACGAGTCTATCCTGACCAATGCGGACCTGTACCTGGAGGCCGACCATAACCTGAAGAACGGCAAGCTGCTGGTGAACACGCTGCGCGAGCTGGAGAACGACCCGAAATCGTGGAACACCCCGGAGAAGCGTGAGGCGGCGCTGGCCAGGCTGTATGCCATAGAGCTACCGAAGAAGGAGGTGCTGTCTGCCTCGGTGGAGGGGGAGGCCATTGTGCGCCTGACGCAGAAGCTGGAGGAGCAGCAGTACAGCGAGGTGTTTCAGAAGGATGTGCAGCGCCTGGGCGCCACCGAGGCCAACGACGAAACCATGGCGCAGCGCAACACCCTGCTGGAGAAGGCCAGCGCCAGCAAGTGCCAGACCTGCCGCGAAAAGGTGCGCGAGGCCATCACCGACTACAACAAACGCTACGACAGCTTTAAGCTGAGGCAGGCCCTGAAAAAAAAGGAGGAGCTGAACCAGAGTGCCGAGGCCACGGTGTTTAAGTTCCTGAAGCGCCAGCTCTGCATTGCGAATAACCTGCAGCTGGCCTCCGCCTCCACCAACGATAGCCTGGACCAGTACATCAGCCGCATGCACGAGAAGAACAACGAGCTGGGCAAGTCGATCAAAATGCTGGACTCCCTGAACAAGCGGGAGCTAACGGAGGAGCGCCTGGACAAGGTGCAGGAGTATAACGCGCGCCTGCAGCACCAGATACAGGAAGTGGAGAAGGATTTTGAGGTGATCTATACCTTGGACAAGAGCCTGTGTAACTGCGAAGACGCCAGCTAACGGCAAATAGCCTGCTATAACTCTCTGCTGGGGCCTTGCGTTCTGTAGGAGTATGGGAGAGTTTTTCGATCTGATCTTCGGGCTGCAGGAAGAAACGTTAACCTGGTGGCAAATGTCG
This sequence comes from Pontibacter litorisediminis, assembly GCF_029360645.1. Classification (GTDB taxonomy): domain Bacteria; phylum Bacteroidota; class Bacteroidia; order Cytophagales; family Hymenobacteraceae; genus Pontibacter; species Pontibacter litorisediminis. The sequence continues at coordinate 407,521 of NZ_JARDUA010000003.1, forward strand.
GCAAGGGCGGTGGGGGTTTTCTTTGCTGCCCTGCTTATTATCCGCATCGGAAACCACCGCATCTTTGGCAAAAACTCTGCCTTCGATATTGTGCTGGGCATCATCTACGGCTCCATCCTGAGCCGTGCCATCACCGGCAATGCCCCTTTCTGGCCTACCTTAGCTGCCGCCTTTGTCCTCGTGATGCTGCATAAGCTGCTGGGGTCCTTCGCTTTCCATTCCCATTTCCGCATGAGTACCTTCCTAAAAGGCTCTGCCAAGATGCTTGTAAAGGACGGCGAGATGCTGTGTGAGGCCATGGAAGAAAGCAGCGTAACTAAAAATGACCTGATGGAGGCCGTCCGGAGCGCTGGTAGCCATGCTGGGGTGGACCGCATAAGGTATGCCTATTTGGAGCGGAGCGGAGAGATCAGCATCATACTTAAAAATGAGGATGAGGAGTAAACAGTAGCTTGCCAGAAGTTGTTGTAGAAAGTAGCGAATGTGGTAAAAGCTGCTTTTATTTGCATTAACCAAAACGGGATGAACTGCATGAGACCTGGCACAATCTGGCTGATAGGGATACTGCTGCTGTTAAGTATGGGCAGCCATGGCCAGGATGTGAAGTTGAAGGAGGTGGTGGTTCGGCCGAACCTGCGCAAGGAGGTGCTGGGCACCAGGCAGAAGAAAGCCGATTACGGCCATGGCGGCAGCAAAGAGTACCCGCACTACCAAACGGCCTTCCACATACCCGCTAACGGGCGGCAGGGCTTTATTGACAGGGTGGGCGTGTACATCTACCACAAGCGCACCTTCCCCGACCTGTTCAGCGGGCCAAACAGCCTGCAGCTATACTTGTACGCGGTTGATTCTACCGGTGCGCCGGGTAAGCCGCTGTTGCCGTACCCCATCACCATACGGCCCAAAAACAATACCTACTGGCACTGGATCGATATATCAGAGTATAACTTGGCGCTGCCGCAAGAAGGCGTTTTTGCTGCCGTGGGCTGGCCGCAAGCCAGCCGCTACGACAGCGGCCCCTATGTAGGCATGACAAACGAGTGCGACACTTGCTGGTTTTATGTGTACCGGTTTATGACAGATGAGCCTATCTGGATCAAGGTTGACCAGACAAAGGATACAGGGGATAGGAAAGAGGAGGCATTTAAGCAGAACCTGATGGTGCGGCTGGAGGTGTCGGTGAAATAGAGCAGCAAAATAAAAAGCCCCTCCTGTGCAGGAGGGGCTTTTCTATACTTTATAAGATTACGTTTGCTTACGCCATCTGGGCATCCAGCTTCTGAGAAAGCACGTTTTTAGGCACTGCGCCTACTTGCTTGTCTACCACCTCGCCGTTTTTGAACACCAGCAGGGTAGGGATGCTGCGGATACCGAACTTGGCAGAAGTTTGTGGGTTTGCGTCCACGTCTACCTTGCCGATCACGGCTTTGCCTTCGTACTCACCAGCCAGTTCCTCTACGATCGGGCCTACCATGCGGCACGGTCCGCACCACTCTGCCCAAAAGTCTACCAGCACTGGTTTATCTGAATTGATGATCTCATCAAAATTCGCGTCTGTGATTTCTATCGCCTTGTTAGCCATAATTTTATCGTTTTGTTGTGTTTATTTCAATGGTTAAATATAGTAACAATAACAGGTTTGGCAAATTCAGCACCAAACTTCCGCCGCCTGACAAGCTGTCGGGTTTAACAGTAGCAAGAACAGTAAGCGCCCGCTTTTGTTTTACTTACGACAGACAGCACCATTGGATACTGTTACGTTTGTATAAACAAATGTTGTAAATAAAAGTTTCAGATGCAAGTTTGGGTACTTGGAAGTGTGGGAAAGGCGATTTTTAAGGCTGAGTTGCTAAAAATATTAGCTTTATATATATGTTTTGCTAATTTTGTTCGTAAAGCAACTATATGGAAGCTACAACTACACTTAAAATACACTACACACCTGATCTGTACGACCTCGCCTACGATACAGAAGGGATGCTGCTACTTTTCGGCACTGCCGTACGGGCCGGGTTCCCAAGCCCTGCCGCCGACTACTCAGCCGACCCCATAGACCTGAACAAGTATATCTCGGAGAACCCGACGGCCACGTTTCTGGTGCGGGTGGAGGGTGACTCCATGATAGGCGCTCACATAGAACCGGGTGATTTGGCCGTGATCGACCGCTCCGTGAAGGCCGTTACTGGCAAGATTGTGTTGGCCTTTGTGGACGGGGAATTCACGATCAAGCGGCTCATTCAGAAGAAGGACGGCGCATACCTGCAGCCCGAGAACCCCAACTATAAAGCCATGAAAGTAGACAGGCCGGAGGGCGGACAGATATGGGGCGTAGTGGTGGGGGTAGTTAAAAAGTTTAAGTAAGCCATGACCTCCCTGTTTGCCCTAGTAGATTGCAATAACTTTTATGCGAGCTGTGAGCGCGTGTTTAACCCTGCCCTGGATGGAAAGCCAGTGGTGGTGCTCTCCAACAACGACGGGTGCATCATCGCCCTTAGCAACGAGGCTAAGGCGCTGGGCATAAAAATGGGCACGCCCTACTTTCAGGCACGGCCCCAACTGGAGCAGTGCGGTGTAGCAGTGTTCAGCTCCAACTATGAACTGTACGGCGACATGTCGCGGAGGGTGGTGGAGACGCTGCAGCAGTTTACGCCTAACCTGGAGGTATACTCCATCGACGAAAGCTTCCTGGACTTAGGCGACTTCTACAAAACCGACATCCAAAGCTACGCCCGAAGTATAAAAAACACCGTGGGGCAGTGGACGGGCATTCCCGTAGCCGTGGGGGTTGCGGCCACCAAAACGCTGGCCAAGGTGGCGAACCGCATCTCCAAAAAATCGGAAAAGGCACAAGGGGTGCTGGTGCTAACAGACGAGCGCCACATAGAGGCCGCGTTGAAGCGGACAGAAGTAGGCGATGTGTGGGGCATTGGCCGGCGCTACGCCACTAAACTGGCTAGCCTGGGGGTGTACACCGCCTGGGACCTGCGCAACGTAACCGATGCCTTTGCCAAAAAGCACCTGACCGTAGTGGGCTTGCGCACGGTAAAAGAGCTGCGTGGCGAGCCCTGTATGGAGTTGGAGCACATGCCGCCGCCTAAGCAGAACATCTGCACCTCACGCAGCTTCGGGGAAACCCTGACCGAACTGGCAGACCTGGAGGAGGCCCTGTCCACACACACGGTCCGGTGCGCCACCAAGCTGCGCAGGCAAAAGTCATGCGCCGGCGTGATGACGGTTTTCCTGATGACGAACCGCTTTACGGAGCAGCACTACTACTATAGCCGGACCATCAAGCTCGACAGCCCCACCAACAGCGAGCTCGAGTTGCTCCGCAACGCCGTAAAAGCCCTGCAGCAGCTTTACCGCCCGGGCCTGCAGTATAAAAAAGCGGGCGTTATACTTTCTGATATCGTGCCGGCCAGCCAGGTACAGCTCTCGTTGCTCGGCAGCCACAACGTGGAGCGTGACACCAGGCTGATGCACGTGCTCGACAACCTGCGCGAAAAGTATGGCACCAAGCTGGTAAAGTACGCCGTGCAGGGCAGCGGCAAAAAGTGGCAGCTAAAAGAGGAGCATATTTCGGCATGCTATACCACGGATATAGGCAAGTTGCTTAAGGTCGGGTAAAAGTAAATTGGGGAGGAAAGGCCAAAATTAGTCTAGCAGCGCTACCTGTAGCAGGCCATTATCTCAGCATAGTTACCGGCGGAGCTATACCTGTAGTGTTCCGGTTCGTTCACCCACTCCGCCCGCACCGGATTCTGGTGCAGGTAATTTAGCTTTTGATCGATAAAAGCATTGGATGTTAGTTCCTTCGCCTCATTGCCATCCTGCCATACTTTGTAGTGGCGTACTTTAGGATTTAGTTTGGCGTTAAACTCAAAGCGGTGCAGCAGCCATTGCCTGCGGCTCTCGGGCTCTTCCTGTATGGTAGTCACTATTTTACGACTAGTGAACTGCTTAAAATCACGGAGAATGTCTGAGAGGTTTTTATCTTCGGCTGTGGAGGCAATGAGGTGGAGGTGGTTGCTCATTAATACCCCTGCATGAAGTCGCAGGCCTTTTTTCTCCTGACAGAATTTTAAGGCATCCACAATGATGTGTTTGTAAACAGGGCGGGTAAAAACATCCACCCAGTCCACCACCGTCATCGTCAGAAAGTATAAACCGCCGGGTATGATTCTGTTTTTCAGCCCCATGCCGGTTTTATACTTTGTTTAAGTGTTTGCTGTTTCGGATTAAGAAATCCGAAACTATACCTGAAGCGGATTTCCTAGTCCGCATTACTCGGTATGGGGATGAGGAAACCCCCAGCAGAAGGCTTTCGGACTAGGAAGTCCGAAAGAGCAAAGAGAGCAATGAGTAAAAACAAAAAGAGGCATACTATCATAGCATGCCTCTTTTATACTTTATGGAAACGGGAAGATTCATCTCCAAATCTTCTCATCTCCCAATCTTCAAATCTATCAGATCAACTTACACTCTCCCAGCCCCATGTCCTTGATTGAAGTTAGGAACAGCTTTGGGTCAATTCTATACTTGCGGGAGTAAGTTGGCAAGGCCAGTTTCTCCTCCGGCACATGTAGCGTGATTTCCAGGCGTTTCTGGCCGGTGCTAGCCATAATGGCGCTCTCCAGCGCCTCAGCCAGGTTTGGCGTAAAATGCTGCAGGTTGATGTTAAGCTGCACGCCCTGCGCCATCTTGTCCATCACGTCGCCCAGCAGCTGGATGTTCTGCGGCTTCAGCTCCCACTGGTCCTCGGATTTGTAACGCAGCTGCACCTTACCCCGGATGAACAAGTATAAGCCCATCTTCAGGTAAGGCGAGAACTTCACGTAATCCTCCCCGAACAGCGCCATCTGCATCGACGTGTCATAATCCTCAATGGTGAACAGGGCAAACGGGTTACCGTTCTTGGCCGTGCGGATCACCACATCCGTTACCATGCCAGCCACGTTTACATCACGGTTTTTATACTCTTCTATTCTATTTAGCGGACAAGTACAGTAAGAGTCGATCTCCAGCTTAAACTGATCGAGCGGGTGGCCCGACATATAGAAGCCCACCACTTCTTTCTCACGGCGAAGCATCTCAGCTTGTGTCCACACGGGCACCTCAGGTATCTTTGGGAGTGGGGCAGCCACAGCCGCACTACCGCCAAACAACGACTGCTGCGCCGCCTGCTGCTCTGCCTGGTAACTGTTGCCATAGCGCACCGCTTTCTCCAGCACACTCATACTTTCGCCTTCCGGTATCTCGATCAGCTGGGCGCGGTGGTATAGTTCCCAGGAGTCGAAGCAGCCGGCTAGGGCCATACTTTCAAACGTCTTCTTGTTCACGGCGCGCAGGTTAATGCGCTTGGCAAAGTCGAAGATGTCCTGGTACAGGCCATTTTCACGCTCTGAAATGATCGCTTCCACGGCAGCTTCACCGGTACCTTTTATCGCACCTAAGCCGAAACGGATCTGGCCCTGCTCGTTCACGTTGAACTTCAGCAACGATTCGTTCACGTCCGGCCCCAGTACGTCAACACCTTGTTTGCGGGCTTCCTCAATAAAGAACGTCACCTTCTTGATGTCGTTCATGTTGTTGGTTAGCACGGCGGCCATGTACTCGGCAGGGTAGTGGGCCTTCAGGTAACCTGTCTGATAAGCTACTACAGAGTAGGCGGCGGAGTGGGAGCGGTTGAAGCCGTACTGGGCGAACTTCTCCATCACGTCGAACACCTCGGAGGCCTTCTTGGCCGGGATTTTGTGGATCTCGGCGGCTCCGGCAATGAATTTCTCACGCTCCTCGGCCATCTTCTTCATGTCCTTCTTACCCATGGCGCGGCGCAGCAAGTCGGCGCCACCCAGCGAGTAGCCGGCCAGGATCTGGGCTGTCTGCATGATCTGCTCCTGGTACACCATGATGCCGTAGGAGTAGTTCAGGATCGGCTCCAGCAGTTCGTGTGGATATTCCACCTCCTCTTTACCATGCTTGCGGTTAATGAAGTTCGGGATGAACTGCATCGGGCCCGGGCGGTAAAGGGCGTTCATGGCGATCAGGTCTTCAATGTTGGTGGGCTGCAGGTCCTTGAGGTACATGCGCATGCCCTCCGACTCGAACTGGAACGTGCCAATGGTGTCGCCGCGCTGATAAAGCTGGTACGTCTTCTCGTCATCAATGGGAATCTCGTCTATATCGATTTCAACGCCATGGTTCTTCTTGATGAGTTCCAGGGCGTCTTTGATGATGGTCAGGGTTTTCAGGCCCAGGAAGTCCATCTTCAGCATGCCCGCGCTCTCAATCACCTTCCCGTCGAACTGCGTCACGAGCAGGTCGGCGTCTTTGGAGGTAGAAACCGGGATGTAGTTGGTGATGTCGTCGGGGGCGATAATCACACCCGCGGCGTGGATACCGGTGTTACGCACCGAGCCTTCCAACTTTTCAGCCAGCTTCAGTACAGCGGCACGATGGTCGTCCCCTTCGCGTATAGCGGCCAGGTCCAGGTTCTCCATAAAGGCCTTGGCCAGCGTGGTGCCCGGGGTGTCCGGCACCATCTTCGCCAGTTCATTGGCCTCGGCAAGCGGCAGAGAAGTAGAGCGCGCCACGTCTTTAATGGACGATTTGGCCGCCATGGTGCCGAAGGTGATGATCTGGGCCACCTGCGTCTTGCCATACTTGTCCACCACGTAGTCGATCACGCGCTGGCGGTTCACGTCGTCAAAGTCAATATCAATATCGGGCATGGATACACGCTCCGGATTCAGGAATCGCTCAAACAGCAGGTTATACTTGATCGGATCGATGTTGGTGATACCGATGCAGTAAGCCACCGCCGAACCAGCCGCAGATCCACGGCCCGGACCAACGAAAACGCCCATGTCGCGGCCACGGTTGATGAAATCCTGCACAATGAGGAAGTAACCGGCAAAACCCATGGTCTCAATGATCCGAAGTTCGTAGTCCAGTCGCTCTTCTACTTCAGGCGTGATCTCGGTATAGCGCTTTTTGGCGCCCTCGTAAGTGAGGTGGCGCAGGAAAGCATCCGGACCGGCGTGCTCCGCCGGAATCGGGAAGTTGGGCAGCAGGATATCGCGCTTCAGTTTCGGCGGCGTGATCTTGTCTACAATCTCGTTGGTGTTGTCCACGGCCTCCGGCACATCCCTGAACAGCTCGTTCATCTCGGCCTGCGACTTGAAGTAGAACTGGTCGTTGGGGAAGCCGAAGCGTGTTTTGGGGCCCGCCTCGTCGATGCGTTGCAGCATCTGGCGCACGCTGGCGTTGTTGCTATACTTCTGGCGCACGTTCTCCACGGTATCGTAAATCACCTTCTGGTCGTCCGTCAGGAAGCGGTAATATTTTGTGGTGAAGTCACCCACCGGCGTGCTCTGGTCCTCGCCGGTGTTCACGCAGAGCAGGATGTCGTGTGCGTTCCAGTCCTCCTGGTCCACATAATGCGAGTCGTTGGTGCAGATCACCTTCACGTTATACTTTGCAGCAAACTTGAGCAGCACCTGGTTTACGTCCTCCTGGCTCTTGCCGGTGCCGTCGATGTTCATCAGGCCATGGCGCTGCAGCTCCACGTAATAATCCTCCCCAAACACGTCCAGCCACCATTTAAAGATTTCCTCGGCCTCTTCCTCGGTTTTCCAAAGGATGGCCTGCGGCACCTCGGCACCAATGCAGCAGCTGGTGGCAATCAGGCCTTTGCTATACTTGAGCAGCAGCTCCTTGTCGATGCGTGGCCATTTGCTGTACATGCCCTCAATGTAGGACATGGAGCAGAGCTTGGCCAGGTTCTGGTAGCCTTCCTGGTCTTTGGCCAGCAGCAACTGGTGGTGGCGCACATCCTTTACCTCCTTGCTGAAGGTTTTCTGATGGCGGTCCGTTACCAGGTAAAACTCGCAGCCCACGATCGGCTTCACGTTATACTTGTTAGCCTCGTTCACGAAGTTGAAGGCGGCGAACATGTTGCCGTGGTCGGTCATGGCCACGGCGGGCATGCCATCGGCCTGCGCCTTTTTCATGAGCGCGCCAATGCTGGCCTGGCCGTCAAGCAGCGAGTACTGCGTGTGCGTGTGTAAATGCGAAAAAACAGGCATTTAGGAGGAATTATGAATTACGAATGAAGAATTAACAATGACTTTTCTGATAGAGCGCATCTATACTTTTTAGCCATTTTCGGGATGTTAAAATTACGGAAAAACGGGCCATCTCCCAAACCCAAAGCGGCCTTTGCTGTAACAATTATAAGCCAAGATTAGTCCCGCACCTGTAAACAGAATTTCAGGTGAAATCAGGTAAAACAAAGTATAACTCTTAAACTTGAACTTCTCGTACGTATAGGCTTGTGCTGGAGAAAGTGCAGCAGAACATAAACTATGGCAGCAGCAGTAGGAAAATTGAGTGGCATGTTTCGGGCGCTGAAGTCGCGGAACTACAGGTTGTTCTTTGTGGGGCAGGGAATCTCGCTGATCGGTACCTGGATGCAGCAGATTGCCCTGAGCTGGCTGGTGTACCGCCTTACCGACTCAGTGTTCCTGCTGGGCGCCGTTACCTTCTCCAGCCAGATCCCCTCGTTTGTGCTTGGGCCCTTTGCCGGGGTGCTGGCCGATAAGTTTGACCGCCACAAGGTGCTGCTCGTTACGCAGACGCTCTCCATGGTACAGGCCTCCACACTGGCGGCGCTCGTGCTCACTAACACGATAGAAATATGGCATGTGCTGGCGCTAAGTGCGTTTCTGGGGGTTATCAACGGCTTCGACATAGCCACGCGGCAGGCCTTTGTGGTGGAGATGGTGGAGCGGCGCGAGGACCTGAGCAATGCCATTGCCTTAAACTCCTCGCTCTTTAACATGGCGCGCCTGGTGGGGCCTACCATTGCCGGCCTGCTGATCGCGGCGGTGGGAGAGGGCACCTGTATCCTGATCAATGCGGTGAGTTACATCGCCGTGATCGGGTCGCTGCTGTTGATGCGGCTGAGGCCGTTTGAGCGGGTGCGGCAGGAACGCAAGGTGTGGCAATCGCTGAAGGATGGCTTCGAATACGCGTTTGGCTTTCCGCCTATCCGGGCCCTGATCATGATCGTGGCGCTGCTGAGCCTGTTCGGGATGCCGTTTACGGTGCTGCTGCCGGTTTTCGCCCGCGATATTCTGCATGGCGGGGCCAACACACTGGGTTATCTGATGGGGGCTTCTGGCTTTGGTGCCCTGGGCGGGGCGCTGTTCCTGGCGCAGCGGAAATCGGTGGTAGGGCTTGGCAAGGTAATCATCTGCACCATGTCGCTCTTCGGGCTGGCGCTCATAGCCTTTTCCTTTTCTAAAATGCTGCTGCTCTCGCTGGTGCTCATGCTCTTCAGTGGCTTTGGCATGATCGTGACGATGGCCTCGTGCAACACCCTTTTGCAAACGCTGGTGGACGATGACAAGCGTGGCCGCGTGATGAGCCTGTACTCGACGGCCTTCATGGGCATGGCCCCGATCGGCAGCATGCTGGCCGGCTCGGTGGCGGAGCATGTGGGGGTGGGCTATACTTTGGCTGGGTGCGGTTTGCTGTGCACCTTCAGTATTATCCCATTTGCCGTAAACCGGCCAAAGCTCCGCCGCATGGTGCAGCCTATTTACGAGCGCCTCGGCATCGTGCCGGAGATTGCCACCGGGCTGCAGGCCGCCTCCAGCTTAACCTCTGCGCAGGAGGAGCAGTAGGCTGGTTGATAGTTGTTTGTTGCTCGTTATTCGGTTTTGGTGAAGGAAAAAAGAAAAGCTGACCGTAAAGTCAGCTTTTATACTTCTATGCACTTTTATACTTGAATGTAACTGTAATTCCTCAGTGAATAGTCGGCGCTCTCCTCACACTATACTTCTAACAACCAACAACGAATAACCAAAACTACTTCTTCCGTATCTCCAGCTTTTCGCCGGCACTTACCGAGAAATCCGGTTTGTTGTTCCACTCCATGATGTCTTTGATGGTCACATCATATTTGCGCGAGATCTGGTACATGCTTTCGCCGGCAGCTACGGTGTGGTAAACTACGCCTGTGGTTTTGCTGCTGCTTGTGGCAGTGGTAGCTGGCGCAGCAGCGGCCGGTGCGGCAGGAGCCTTCACGCGTAGTTCCTGGCCTAAGCTAAGGGCGCTGCCCTGCAAGCTGTTCCACTGGCGCAACTGGTCTACCGTCACGTTATACTTCCTGGAAATCTGGTAAAGCGTTTCGCCCGCTGCCACAGTATGGTAAGCGTTGCTGGTGCTCAGCAGGGTGGCCGGGGTTTCTGCGGCCTCTTCTGTGAACGGAGAGGCAACCGGCTGCTGCAGCGGCTCCGCGATTAGCAGCTCCTGCCCCAGCTTCAGCGGAGCGTCGCTCAGGCTGTTCCAGGCTACCAGGTCATCTATGCTTACGGCATATGTCCTGGAGATGCCCCAAAGGGTTTCACCCTGTTTCACGATGTGTGTGGTAGCGTTTGCCGTTGGTTGCTGCACCGGAGCAGGGGCCTTGGCTGGCGCTGTCGTTTTAACTGGTGCCGCAGCAGTAGCAGCCGGGGTTTCATTTTCCGCCTTGGCTACTTCAGCCTCCCCGGTTACAAACGGGTCCACTTCTACTTCCGGGGCTGGCTCTAGTTCCGGCTCCTCTTCCGCAAACACTTCTTCTGCCTCTACTGGCTTAGCTTTCTCCGTTTTGGCTGCTCCAGGGTATAGGCTTGGTTTCTCAGTGGCCGGAGCCTGTGTAGATGGAGCCTTAGCTGCGGAAGCCTTCTCTACCACTACTGCTTCCTCCACTGCTTCTTCCTCCGGCACGGTTTCTTCGCGAACAGGAGCTGTGGTTACAGCCGCATCCCTCTCCGGCTGCGATTCTCCCTTCAGTTTACTGATGAGGCGGGTGAAGAAGTTTTCCCGTTGAGGAGCAGGCTCAGATGTGCTGGCTACCGGCTCATACTTTTCTTTTGAGGTGGTGGCCACCTTGGCTTTGTTCAGGTCGCGCACCTCTACCGGGGTGTTGGCAGGGCGGCGTTTCTGAAGCCACAGCACGCGGCCTGGCACCGGCACCTCGTTGCGCTTCATACGGTTTTTAAACAGCAGGTAGCTCAGGCGCATGCCGTAGTGCTGCGAAATCAGCTGCATGGTCTCGCCGGCCTGCACCACGTGGAACTCCGCATCGGCCGTGGTGCGCTTCGGCTCGATGTAGTAAGCAGTGCCTTCCTCAATCTCATCGAAGCTGTGCATGTCGTTATACTTCAGGAACTGGCGGGTGGAGATGCCTGCCTGAAGCGCCAGCTTGTCTTTGGTGTCGCCATCTCGTGCCACCAGTGCGTTCAGGTTGTTACGCTTTACCATGGCGGCAGAGGCTTTGCCGGCGTTGGTCTGGCGCGGTAGGGCAGGGGTGGTCTCTCTGGCAGATGCCACCAGGCTTACATCGCTGCCGTTACGCACCGGCACCATCACGTAGTAGTCCTTATCCGATGGAATGGCGTTGCCCAGCAGCCACTTGTTATACTTCTCCAGCTCGCTGTAATCGGTTTTGGTGGCCAGGGCGATTTCTGAGAGGCTTTGGCCCGGAGTGGCCCGCAGCTCGCGCAGCGATACCGCCGGCGGATTGGCCTTGCCCACAAAGGCGTCGTAGGCCACCTTGTGCGCCAGGAAGGTCAGGATATATTCGTTCGTGTGCTCGGTGATGTGCATCTGCTTGGCACCGTTGTCAGAAGGCTTGGTGTAGGCCTTGGCACCGCTGTAGCCCAGGTAGTACGACAGCAGCGAGTTAAGCCAGTTGTTGTAGTGGTTGTTGCTGCGCAGGAAGTATTTGGCAGCGCCCCGGCTGGCCTCCACAATGTGGCGGCGCTCATCCACGTGGCGGTCTATGCGCAGGTTAAAATCCTGGGCGGCCTCACGCTTAAACTGCCAGTAGCCCACGGCGTTGGAGGTAGACACGGCATCGCCGATCAGGCCGCTTTCCTGCAGGGCCAGGTATTTGTAGTCGTCCGGAACGCCTTCTTCCTTAAACACACGCTCAATAATCGGAAAGTAAGCATCTGCCAGGTCCACCTTCATCTGGAAGTATAGCTGGCTGCGCTGCAAGGCATCTACCTTTTTCTGTATCTCGGCCTGCGCCCTATTGTTGAGCTTCAGGTGGATATCGGCAAAATAGATGTTGTGGGGTACGGTTACCCCTTGCGCCAGTGCCAGCAGGGGCAAGAGCAGGAGTGCAAGAAACGTGGCAAAGGATTTCCTCATGACGAGAGACGCTTAAGTTTGATTAACTGTGATACCGGAGGCTCTACTTTCTGTTGAGTTAACTATAGTTAAATGACTATATGTTAATGTGTTTAAGATAGAATATAGCTAATGCAAAATTAACGGAAAAAGCTTCGTATTCTAAAACGACTTGCCAAGTTCCTGCATTATTTTTTTGAGGAGGAAAAGTGTAGATTTTTCATGCAGCCAGGGGAGGGGGAGGCTAAGCTGCAGAAGTATAGTGCCTTAGGGCAGGGGCGAGAAAAAAGGAGAGGCTTTTGGGTGCCTCTCCTGATAAGATTATTTTTTGCGGGCGATCATCAGGCCGTCGCGCACCGGCAGCAGCAGGTTCTCCACCCGCTCGTCCTGGTGCACGTGCAGGTTAAAATCCATTACGGCCTTGGTGTCCTCGTCCAGCTTTTTACGGTACTTTTCCAGCACCTTGCCGCTCCAGAGCACGTTGTCGGCAATAATGTAGCCGCCTGGGCGCACTTTGTCTATTACCATGTCGTAGTAGCGGGCATAGTTAATTTTGTCGGCATCGATGAACACCAGGTCGAACTCGGCTTCTATCGTCGGCACGATCTCCAGCGCATTGCCAATGTAGAGCTTAATGCTATCGCCGTAGCCCGATTCCTGGAAATAGCCGCGCACGCGCTCCTCCAGTTCCTCGTTTATGTCCACAGTGTGCAGGGTGCCGCCCGGTTGCAGGCCCTCGGCCATGCATAGCGCGGAGTAGCCGGTATAGGTGCCAATCTCTAGGATCTGCTTTGGCTGTATCATTTTAGAGTACATGCTCAGCAAGCGCCCCTGCAGGTGCCCCGACAGCATGCGCGGCCGCATTACGCTCAGGTGTGTCTGGCGGTTTATCTTGTGCAGCAGCTCGCTCTCCGGCGAAGTGTGGTCCTCAGAGTAGCGCAGCAGTTCTTCGTCTATAAATTCCATCGTCTAAATTATTAGTTGATGCTTGTTAGTTGCTTCTGCTTTGGAGTGGCTGCATGATATCAGATGAAACTCAACCATTCAACAATACAGCAATGTAACCATTAATTAGGCACGTAATTCAGGATGCTCAGGTTCTCCTCACGCAGCACATCGTTAGCGATGTCCACCAGGTCGCGGGCTTCTATACTTTTGATCTTGTCGAAGATTTCGTTCAGCGACTCTGCCTTGCCCTGGTCCAGGATACTTTTGCCCAGCATCATCATCAGGCCCATGTTGCTCTCCTCAGCCATGGCCAACTGCCCCATCAGCTGCTCCTTTGCCGTGTGCAGCTGCAGCGATCCGAGCGGCTTCTCGCGCAGCTTCTTCAGCTCTTTCATCACCAGTGAGGTGGTGCGCTTCAGCTGCTTTTTCTCGGTGCCGAAGTAGATGCTCAGCAGGCCGGTATCGATGTAGGTGGCGTAGTTGGAGTCTATGGTATACACCAAGCCGTGCTTTTCGCGCACGGCCAGGTTCAGGCGGGAGTTCATGCCCGGGCCTCCCAGCAGGTTGTTCAGCATGAAGAAGGGGATACGGCGGTCGTCGCCCAGGGCGTAGGCCGGGCAGCCAATCACGCAGTGGGCCTGTGAGATCGGCTTCTCAAAAGTAACGACTTTAGGCGTGTAGCCGGTAAAGGGCACGCGCTCGCGGTGCTTTTTTATACTGGGGATGTCGCTCAGGTACTTCTCCGCCAGCTTCACCACCTTCTCGAAAGGCAGGTTGCTCACCGAGCAGAACACCAGTGCGTCGGTGCTTAGGTTGCGGTCCAGAAAGCCCAGGAAGTCCTGCTTCTGAAAGCCGGAAACGCTCTCTTTGGTGCCCAGGATGTTGTTGCCCAGTGCGTGCCCGTCGAACACCACCGCATCAAACTCATCCACAATGGCCTCCTCCGGCGTATCCAAATACATGGCCATCTCCTCCAGGATTACCCCGCGCTCCTTCTCGATCTCCTTCTCCGGGAAAACAGAGTGGAAGGTAATATCCGTCAGCAGCTCAAAGGACTTCTCGAAGTGCTTGTCCAGCACTGAGCTGTAGAAGCAGATTTTCTCTTTGGTAGTATAGGCATTCAGCTCGCCGCCCACTGTTTCCAGGCGGTTTAGGATGTGGAAAGACTTTCGTTTCTGGGTGCCCTTAAAGGCCATGTGCTCCCAGAAGTGGGCCAGGCCCTGCTCCTGCGGCAGCTCATCGCGGCTGCCGATGTCCATCACGAAGCCGCTGTGGGCTATCTTGGTGTGCAGCACCTGCTTGTGTACAACCCGTATTCCGTTAGGTAAAGTATGAATATGATAATCAGGCATTCAATTCTAAAATTAGCCTGCAAAGGTACGGAAAAAGTACTGGATTTTCCGGAGGAATAGCGGATGTATTGCAGCCGGGGAAAGTATGGTGGCTTCTGCTGTGCCGGGACCAAGTCTTCTGCTGAAGCTTCGCAACGACATCAAGTTGAAGAAGGGATTAATTGTGAAGATGTTCTGTGAAGTTGATAAGAAAATTAAACAATAGACAAATAAGAAAGAGTAACCATTTATGGTTACCTTCTTCTTTTTCTTTCTGCAGTTCCGGGTCCAACCACCCCTTCCCCTCCTTGTCCAAGGAGGGGAACTCTGTTCAATCTCCGTCAGCAGTGGCTACCGAAATGATACCCAGTCTTCGGGTTGAGCGCCTTCTAGATTTCCGGTTTCGCTTCAGCGAAATTGCGACGTCAGGAGCAAAGGAAATGTAGACAGCGCGATGCCCGAGGACGAGCCCTCTCGGGCTTGAGAGCACCAAAGCCAGAGGTGAAACAAATTGGTTGTAAAGCCGTGGATGAACGGCAGCTAACAAGGATAGCTAGGTTAAAGCTACTGGAAGCAGGAGCAACAGGGAAAGCACGAGCTACAAGCTCGCGCTAGCGGGGGCTACAAACTCAGTTCAGGCAGCGGGAGCAGAGACTAAGAGAGGCACAAGCGAACGCTTGCGCCAGAGAAAGCTTAAAAGTATAGCAGACGCAAGTATGGCTTCCTAAGCCAGTCGAGTCAGAGACTCAACATCATAACAAGACACAAGTCTGGAGACTTGCGCGATGCAGAGTATTGCTACACATAGCTCAGAAGCTATTTCGTCTTCTCCCGTCCCCCCACATTAATCACAAAGCCAACGGCAAAAACAGAGTAAGCAGCCGTCAGCGTATCGCGGTTTTTCAGGCCGATGGAGGTGCCGCTGGTGTACTGCAGCTGCACCGACGGGTTGAGGGTGAGGCGCGTGTAGAAGATCGGCTCCAGGAAAATATTATCCTCCAACTGGCCCGGCACATTGTTTACCTTATAGTCGTGCATATCCACATAGCTGGCGCGCAGGGCGGTGCCGTAGTTTAGTGGGAACTCCCGGTTCAGCAACCGCAGCGATTTCTTGCGCTTGGAGGTGAAGTTTACCTGCACAAAGTATTTGCTGAAATTGGCGTCATGGCGCTCATAAGTCATCTCGCCGGTTTCTTTGTCCTCCTCTTTTTCGGTGCGCTCGGAACTGCCGCCCCCAAAACCGCCATAGATCTCCAGGATGCGGTTGTTCTCGGGGCCAAACGTGGTGAAGTAACCGCCGGCAGCCTCCAGCAGGTTATGCCTGTAGTCGCGTTTGCGGCGCTCGCTGCTCAGCATAGAGCCGTTCAGCAGCACGCCAAAGTGGTCTGACACGGCGTAGGCGGTGTTAAAGGTGATATTGCCCTTGGGCGTGACGTGGCCGCCGGCGCTGAGCTCACCTTTCTGGGTAAACATCGGCACATTGGGCACATTGGGCATGTAAGCGGAGGTGCCGCAGCCGGCCAGCAGCAGGGGCAGAGCCAGCAAGGCCGCAAGCTGTTTTATACTTTTATAAAAGGGGAGAGCGGTAAAGGGTGTATTCATAAAATGATATTCAGCACTACAAAGTTTGCCAACTTAAAGAATGCCCGCTGCATTCACAAGCAGGCAACGATAGATTTAGTGAAATATTCAGATTAATGAGTTAAAAGAGGCAGCCGCGTATTGCATTTTTAAGTAAGGCCGCTATCGTGTAGTTTTGTCGGTAGCATGAATAAAGTACTCATCATACAAACGGCTTTCCTGGGGGATGTGGTGCTGGCGACGGCGCTGGTGGAAAAGCTGCATACTTATTACCCGGAGGCGCAGCTCGACTTTCTGCTGCGCAAAGGCAACGAGGGGCTGCTGAAGGACCACCCGCTGCTGCGGCAGGTGCTGGTCTGGAACAAACAGGAAGGCAAGTATAAAAGCCTGATGCGGCTGCTCTCGCAGATCCGCACCGAGAAGTATGACCTGGTGGTGAACGTGCAGCGCTTCGGTGCCACCGGCTTCCTGACCGCTTTTTCAGGAGCCAGAGAAACCGTTGGCTTTGAGAAGAACCCGTTCTCGCGCCTGTTCACCCGCCGCTACGTGCACGATGTACGGTCGGGCACGCACGAGGTGGAGCGCAACAATATGCTCATCCAAAGTATAACCAACGCCATACCCGCCAGACCCAGGCTCTACCCCAGCCAGGTTGATTTCGCCAAGGTGGAGCACTGGAAGCAGGAGCCGTTCATCTGCATGGCCCCTACCTCGGTGTGGTTCACCAAACAGTACCCGCAGGAGCAGTGGGTGCAGCTCATCAACAGCCTCGACCCCAAGTATAAAGTATACTTGCTCGGCTCGCCCGCCGATAAGCAGCACTGCGACGAGATCATCGGCCAAAGTACAAGCCAGCGTGTGGAAAACCTCTGCGGACAGCTGAACCTGCTGCAGTCGGCGGCCCTGATGCGCGATGCCGTGCTCAACTACGTGAACGACTCCGGCCCCATGCACCTGGCCTCCGCCCTGAATGCCCCCACCTGCGCCATCTACTGCTCCACGGTGCCGCGCTTCGGCTTTGGCCCGCTGGCCGACTTTGCCGAGGTGGTGGAGCGCGAGGAGCCGCTGTACTGCCGCCCCTGCGGTTTGCACGGCTACAAGGCCTGCCCGCAGGGCCACTTCAAGTGCGCCCGCGAAATCCGGAATGAGCAGCTGCTGGAGGTGTTAAGCGTTAAAGAGTCGGGGCGTTAAGGAGTGACCTTGACTGTCGATGTCAAAAAAGTCCTCTTTACTACTTTCGCCTGCTTTTTACTAGCAGCAAGTGCCTTCACACTAGATTCTAAAGATCAGGCTACGCTTTACAGCCCCTTCCTTTTCACCACGGTTACTATCTTAACCGCTCTCGACCGGTTAAGAGTAAACAAATTAAAAGCAGTAGGGTTAGGGTTGATGCTGACCTTGCCTGTATTTTTCGTTTCGGTGTTAGCTGGAGTCGGCCTTACACAAATCTTAAGGCATGCCCACGCTGGGCTGGTTGTAAGCTCGGCCATGTCGGCAGGGCTTATGTTCCTGGTTAGCAGCTTATACTTCAGCATAGAGCGCTTTAAAACCGGTTTGGCGATCACGGCAGTGCTGGGGTTCTCTGTGCCGTTTGTGATTCAGCTGGTTGAGCTGTGCCTGCCCGGCACGAAGTCACCGGCAGGGTTCGTCGAAGATCCGGGGCTGTTCTTCATCTGCTGGCAGACGTTTGTGGGGTTGGGAATAAGTATAGGCGTTTGGGGAAGAGCAGGACAGGGGAAGCATACTTCAGCATGAGGCTCTGTTCCAGTCCCCCCGCATACTATACTTGCCCCACCTGCAGTTTTACACTATATTAGAAGTATAAATATCAGGCTAAACCTACAAAATAAAACTTCATGAAATACGAGCCTATCGGGCAGGAGCTGTTTATTAACCACCGCCACAACTTTTGTAAGCAGCTCAAGCCTGCGTCTATCGCCATCTTCCACTCCAACGACACCATGCCCACCAATGCCGACGGCACCATGCCTTTCCGGCAGAGCAGCGACCTGTTCTACCTAACCGGCGTGGACCAGGAGGAAAGTATACTGCTGCTCTTCCCGGACTGCAAGGACGAGCGCCTGCAGGAGGTGCTGTTTGTGCGCGAGACAAACGACCACATCCTGACCTGGGAAGGCTACAAACTAACCAAAGAGCAGGCGCGGGAGGTATCGGGCATCCAAACCATTTACTGGACGCACCAGTTTGAGCAGGTGCTGCACACGCTCGTTTTCGAGGCCAGGCGCCTGTACCTGAACACCAACGAGCACCTGCGCGCCGTGGTGGAGGTGGAGACGCGCGATGCCCGCTTCATCAAAAAGCTAAAGGAACAGTTCCCGCTGCACAAGTATGAGCGCAGCGCCCCCATCATGCACCACTTGCGGGCCATAAAATCGCAGCGGGAGGTGGAACTGATACAGCAGGCCTGCGATATCACCGACAAGGCTTTCCGAAGGCTGCTGGGCTTTATAAAGCCGGGCGTGATGGAGTATGAGGTTGAGGCGGAGATATACCATGAGTTCCTGCGCAACCGCTCCAAGGGGCCGGCTTACGAGCCTATCATTGCCTCCGGCGGGAACGCCTGCATCCTGCACTACACCGACAACAGCCGCGAGTGCAAGGACGGCGACCTGGTGCTGATGGACTTTGGGGCGGAGTATGCCAACTACGCTGCCGACCTGACGCGCACGGTGCCGGTAAACGGCAAGTTCACCAAGCGCCAGCGCGAAGTGTACGAGGCCGTGCTGACGGTGATGAAAACCGCCACGCGCATGCTGGTGCCCGGCAACACCCTAGACCAGTACCACAAATTTGTGGGCACCGTGATGGAGAACGAGCTGATAAAGCTTGGCCTGCTGAGCGAGAGCGACGTGCGCAACCAGGACCCGGACAGGCCACTGTACAAAAAGTACTTCATGCACGGCACCTCGCACCACCTGGGGCTGGATGTGCACGACGTGGGCAATAAGTTCCGTCCGTTTGAAGAGGGCATGGTGTTTACCTGCGAGCCGGGCATCTACATCCGGGAAGAAGGCATTGGCATAAGGCTGGAGAACGATATCCTGGTTACCCATAACGGGCCGAAAGACCTGATGCAGCACATCCCCATTGAAGCGGATGCTATAGAGCGACTGATGCAGGAAGGATAACAAAACAGGATTCACCTATAGTATAAGGGCTGTCGGAATATGCTGACAGCCTTTTTTATTGTACTTACTTTAAAATATGAGCCCTTGCATCAAAAAAAATTGAAGAATAAAACCTTGCACTGTGGTTTCAGTTTGAAGTATAGAACGCATACCGGCCAAACCACCCTGGCCAAAACGGGTGCAATTTGGGCGGTGGTACACAGTGGTTTATGTTCAACCCAAACAAAAGTGCCTATGGTAGAACGTTACCAATCCCTGAAGAAGCATGTTGGCGGGCTGTACCCGGCCTATGATGGCGGGTGCAAAATTTTAGGCACAAAACAAACTCGTTACGAAACATGCACGTATTGTCATATCAACATATACTTTGTAGAATCATGCAAACACATTTATCAAAAATTAAGATGCTAGCTTTCGCGCTCGTGTTCCTGCTTGTGGCAGGACCCAGTGTATTCGCGCAAAGCTCTGACCAAAGAACAAATCTGCAGATATACGGAAGTGCCTTACAATACAAAGGCGACTTAGAAGACCAGTTCTTTGAAAGTAACAGGCTGGAGTGGGGCGGCGGACTTAACCTGAATCGCTACCTAAGCCCTTCGTTTGATGCAGGCCTGCACCTGACGTACGGAGGCGTTGAGTCTAAAATGTCTGACATGGACAGGTTCGACTCCCAGCTGGGTACTGTAATGCTGGCTGTTCGCCTTAAGATGTATGGCAACATCCTGCCAGAAGATGCCTTTATCGGCCCATACCTGCAAGTTGGTGGTGGTGGTGCCTGGGGTAAAATAGATGCCATTTCTGGCGGTATGGTGTCCCCTGCTGACGATGATAAGTTCTTCTCAGGCGCGTTAAAAGGCGGTGCCGGTATCCGTCTCCGTTTTTCTGATGCCGTTAGCGCTTTCATCGAGACCAATTACATGATCATTGGCCAGGATAAGATTGACGGAGTGGATGTGGGCGATAACGACCGCTTCCTGATGCACAACGTAGGCCTTGGCTTTAACCTGGGCAAGGCAAAAGACACGGACGGTGATGGCGTGCCTGACAGACGCGACGACTGCCCTGACACCCCAACCGGCGTGCAGGTAGACAAGAAAGGTTGCCCAATAGACTCTGACGGCGACGGTGTGCCTGATTACCAGGACGAGTGCCCTTCTGAGGCTGGTGTGGCTAACCTGAACGGATGCCCTGACCGCGACGGCGACGGTATTGCTGACAAGAATGACCAGTGCCCTGATGAGGCCGGTACTGCCGCTACAAACGGTTGCCCTGACTCTGACAATGACGGCATAGCCGATGCCCAGGACAAGTGCCCTGACACTCCTGCCGGCGTGCAAGTTGGCCCAGACGGTTGCCCAGTAGACTCTGACGGCGACGGTGTTCCGGATAACGAAGATGCTTGCCCTAACTCAGCCGGTACTGCCGAAACCAAAGGATGCCCTGAGCTGGATGAGGCTACGAAGAAACTGATCGAAGAGAAAGTACGCTTCGAGTTCGACAGAGCCCGTGTGCAGGATAGCTACAAGCAGCTGCTGGACAGCATCACTGTATCGCTGCAGAAATACCCAGACCACGTGCTGCTGATCAAAGGCCACGCTGACTACATCGGTTCTGAGGAGTACAACCAGGCGCTGTCTGAGCGCAGAGCCGAGGCTGTGAAAGAATACCTGATCCAGCAGGGTGTGCAGAACCCAGACCGACTGGTGACGAAAGGCTATGGCGAGACGCAGCCACTTGTAAAAGTGAACGAGCGCCTGTCCAGACGCAGAACGGAGAAGGAGCGCGCCCAGAACAGAAGGGTAGGCTTTGAGATGAACACACCAGATATGCAGATAAACCTGGATTAACATATCTGAAGTATAAAACAAAAGCGCCGCAGGCATATGCCTGCGGCGCTTTTGTTTTATACTTCAACGTGTAAAGGATGCTTAGGCCGGAAAAACCATAAGAAAGACCCTCGCCCGCCTCCGGCGTGTGTGCGTTATCTGGTGGTGCCCCGCCTCTTATACTTTCAAAGCTAGCTCTACCCTTTATGGCGCGAGCGTCCACGCTAGTGACTGGCTATGGTTGGGCCAGAGGTTCAGTAAGGTTATAAATCCGACCTTGTAATGGGGCTCGGGTTACAAACCCACGCCAGCAAATGACATGAAACGCATGTATACCTTGCACCTGCCGAGGGCAAGCGAGGGGGAGGAGGAAGTATAAAGTATAAACGCCCGCTCGTACAGAAAGAGCGGGCGTTTATACTTGGGGTAGTTTATACTTGGGGTATTTTATACTTTCTTATCCTTTTTGGGCCAGCAGGTACAGCACCGCCATGCGTATGGCCACGCCATTTTCCACCTGGTTCAGGATAATGGAGTGGTGCGAGTCGGCGGCATCGGAGCTGAGCTCCACGCCGCGGTTTATCGGGCCCGGGTGCATCAGCACGATCTCTTTGTTCAGGTTATCGAGCATTTTCTTGTCGATGCCATAGTATAACGTGTATTCGCGCAAGGACGGGAAGTATTTCATCTGCTGGCGCTCCAGCTGGATGCGCAGCACGTTGGCCACATCACACCACTCCAGCGCCTTCCGTACGTTGGTCTCCACCTTCACGCCCAATTGCTGGATATACTTTGGCAGCAGCGTAATCGGGCCGCACACCATCACCTCGGCGCCCTGCTTTTGCAGCGCGAAGATGTTGGACAGCGCCACCCGCGAGTGCAGGATATCGCCGATGATCACCACCTTTTTACCGGCCACTTCGCCCAAGCGCTCCCGGATAGAGAAAGAATCGAGCAGGGCCTGCGTGGGGTGCTCGTGGGTGCCGTCGCCGGCGTTTACGATGTTGGCCGGGATGTGGCGGCTCAAAAAGTGCGGTGCGCCAGGGCTGGAGTGGCGCATCACGATCATGTCCACCTTCATGGCCAGGATGTTGTTTACCGTGTCGAGCAGGGTTTCGCCTTTCTTTACCGAGCTGCTGCTGCTGCTGAAGTTGATCACATCGGCTGAGAGGCGCTTCTCGGCCAGCTCAAAAGAGAGGCGCGTGCGCGTGGAGTTCTCGAAGAAAACGTTGGCGATGGTGATGTCGCGCAGCGAAGGCACTTTCTTGATCGGCCTGTTCAGTACATCTTTAAAATTATCGGCAGTCTCAAAAATGAGCTGGATGTCTTGGGGGGTGATGTCTTTGATACCTAACAGGTGCCGGACGCTGAGCTCTTGCATGTATGGAGAATTTTATTCGTCGGTTTTGGTAATAAGCCAGATGGCGTCTTCCTCGGCCTGCTCACCTTTCCATTCTACCAGCACCCGCTGGCTCAGCAGCGAGTTTACCTTACGGCCCACATACGTTGGCTGTATGGGCAGGTGGCGGGTATAAAGGCGGTCTATAAGCACCAGCAGCTCCACGTTGGCGGGGCGGCCATAGGCAATCATGGCATCCAGGGCGGCACGCACCGAGCGGCCCGTGTAGAGCACATCATCCACCAGGATCACGTTTTTCCCCTCCACCAAAAAATCTATTTTAGTGGCGTTGGCCGTAATGGGCGTGTCGCGGCGGCGGAAGTCGTCGCGGTGGAAGGTGGTGTCCAGGAGGCCGGTGGGCACCTGCTTGCCCAGGATGCTGGCCAGGGTGCTTTGGATGCGCCGCGCCACGAACTTGCCGCGGGGCTGCAGGCCCAGGATCACAGAGTCAGAAAAGTCGCCATGGTTCTCGATCAGCTGGTGGCACAGGCGCAGCACCATGATGTCGAGCAGTTGGTGGTTTACGATGAGTCTTTTCTGCATAGCCGGGATAATTAAACGCAAATATAGAAAGGATTGGGAGAGTTATAAAGTTAGAAAGTTAAAGAGTTAAAAAGTTAGAGCCTGAGAGAATGCTGAAGAAGGGCATGCCCGGATCATGCCTGTTTTTCTCTCACGGGCATTCCTTTATGCGGAGAATCCTGATTAGGACAACCAATAACGCTAAAACGTGATCTTGTTGATGTAGAACACCTGCCGGAAATCGCCCCCTTTTGGTTTGATGCGCTGAAAGCCGAAGGAGGCCATGCTCTTGCCATACCACCGGATAAGGCCGGGGTACTCGGTGCTTTGGATCTTTTCGCTGTCTGCGTAGGGGAGCAGCTCTACCTCCGTCGTCTCGTCTGCGTAGCGGTCCTCATCCATTAGCTGGTACACAATTTTGCTGTCCTCGGGGTAAGCCATCAGCACCCGTCCATCGGGGAGGTACTGCACCTCCACCACATGGGTCAGTTGGTACGTGGTGATGCCCATTAAGGGCATGGCGTTGTCCCAAAGCAGCTGCCCCTGCTTGTCGAAGCCCAGGGCTATGGCATGGGTGCGCTTAAAGCCGTCTTCCTCCCTGTTTGGCCTAAGGCTGACATGGTCCAGGCCGATGTTGCTGCTGCGCGCGTTGCTGTACTCCGGGTAGTAGGCCTCGGCCGCCAACACATAGCCGGTGGGTGTCACGATAAGGTCGTGCAGGAGCAGGCGGTAATTAAAACTCGGGCCGCGGCCGGCATTAATACGGTTTTCCTCGCGGCGGCGGGTACGCTCCTCACGGCGGGGCTTCATAAACTTCAGGAAGTTGCGGAGCTGGAGAATGTTGTAGAAGTTGCCATCTACTACCCTTGAGGCCAGCGGCGTGGCAAAAAAACCTTGCGCGAAGCGTAGGTCGCGGGTGCCGTAGGTGCCGATCAGTAGCTTTTGGGTGCTGTCGCCGGGTGTAACCTCTGCGTTTAACAGGCTCTTGTTTTCCTGTTGAAGTATAAAGTAGTTGCTCAGCAGCTTGCCGTTGGCATCGAAGCTCTTGACCTGCAGCCGCGACACACGCCCGTTCGACTCAGAGATCACCACATCCACCCGGTTGTGCTCATGGTCGGCCAGCAGGTCTGAAAAAGTGGAGTGCTCGCCATAAGGGGAGGGCAGGGATGTGCTCTCACCGGTTTTCGTGTTTAGGTGCAGCAGCAGGGGCTTGCCGTCTTTCCGGTTGCGCCCGATCAGGAAATAGTTTCCCTGGAGCACGGCGTACTCGTAAATAATGTCGAGTTGGTCAAGCGTGTATTCCTTGTGCCAGGTATCGCCTGTCTGGTGGTTCAGGCGCACAAAGGTATAATCGCGCTGGTTATCGGCGCCAAACAACAGGTACGTGTAGGGGCCGGTGGTATAGTAGCGGATGTAGTCGTTGTCGGGTGCAATATTCACGGTGTCGGCCCATACTTCCTCCAGTTGGCTGTTGTACTTGGTGAAATGGAACGAGGCCTCCGTCTCCCAGCCATTGCTGGTTTTGTGGTACAGCAGCAGGCTGCTGTCAGGTAAGGCGATTACCTCTACATCCACCTCCTCAGCCTTCAAAGGGAGCTCCAGGCGCACAGGCTGTGTCGGTGCCTCCTGTGCCAGCAGGGGCACCGCAAGTACAAACGATAGCAGCAGGGCAAGCAGGTGGCGGAGGTGTGGCATAGGATCAGGGCGTTAGTGCTATCCGGTGAAGGAATAATATAAAAATAGCAGCTTATTACATTTTACTGTAAAAAGCTGCTATTCGTTGTCCTAGGGTGTGGCTTCTGTAACCTAGTTGCCCAGCGCCAGCAGCACGTCAAATTCCTCCGCCTTGAGCGGCATTACCGAGAGGCGCGACTGGCGCAGCAGTGCTATATCCTGCAGGCGCTCGTCCTGCTTTATCTGCTCCAGTGTTACCGGCTCCTTAAAGTCGCGGAAAGGCACCAGGTCTACCACCACCCACTTGCCCTTGTCGTCTGCGGCGGTTGGGTCCGGGTAAGCGGCTTTATCTACCTTGGCGATGCCCACCACGGCTTTTTCGGACACGCTGTGGTAGAACAGCACCAGGTCGCCGGGCTGCATCTGCTGCATGTTGTTGCGGGCCTGGTAATTGCGCACGCCGTCCCACATGGTGCGGCCTTCTTTTACCAAGTCGGCCCAGGAATAAGTTTCAGGTTCTGATTTTACTAACCAGTGTTGCATTAGTGTAAGGGTGAATGAAGTTAAAAAGTTAGAGAGTTTGGGAGTTGTAGAGGCGCACTACCTTGCGTCTTTAGAAGTTATCGGGAAGCCTGCGTGGTAGCCGCCTTCTGCTGCCGTGCCCGCCAGAACATCAACAGCTCATTGATGACGACGACGAACAGCGCACCATGCACCAGGCCCACCCAGTAGGTACTAGAGAGATCCAGAAGTGTAAGTATGGCAGAAAGTATCAGGAGAAAGCCCCTGATCAGCCCACGGCTGTTGTTAGATAGGTTTTCGTATGTTTTCATAATCGGCTAAAAGTATGATATAAAGAGACAGGCTAGTTCTTTTTGACCGTGATCTTGTGCCTCTGGCGCTGCTGCTGGTAACGCAGGACATCATCGGCGAGCAGGGTCAGCAGCATGCCGCTGAGCAGGCCGCCCCAGAAAGTATCCAGCACACCGGCCAGCACAAGTATAAAAACCAGCGCCTGCAGCCCAATCTTCAGCTGCATCTTATGGTTACTGGCCAGGCTGTGGTAGCGCTTGAAGGCCCTGCTAAACAAACTTGCCGCTTTAGGGAGGCTATCTGCCGTTCGCCGTAGAAAGCGCCGTGCTTCCCACTCAAACTGCACCAGCAGCACGCCCAGCACCACCCCGCCGAAAAAGCTAATGAACAGGTCGGCTACCGTAAGCACCATGAACAGGAGCAGCAGCAGCATAGCTGTTCTGGTCCGGGTGGATCTGGAAAGCTTGTCGTAGTTGAGCATTACCTTTGAGTTAGAATGTTCTTCTTAAGTATAAATCCCAGAGCTATAAGGGCAGTAACTCCTGCGGCCACCAACCTGTACAGGAAGCCGGTCCGGAAGGGTGAAGAGGTGCCGGTAAGCACAGAGGCCAACGTGAAAGCGGCTGCAAACGCGAAAAAGAGCAGGGCTGTACTCCGTTTCTGATCCAGGGCTACTGGTATACTTTGCAGGCCAGTTGGTGAGCTGTGCTTGGGTGAGTAGTCTATGGCTATACTTCTGTTGGGCGATTAACGTTCGGTGTTTATTCCATCCGCCTTACCTTCAGCAAACCATCCTTCAGCGAAACGATCTGCATGCGGTACTCGGTGGGCGGTGCGCTGCCATCGGCCATGCGGATCTGCACCAGGTCGTTCTGCAGCTGCTCCCACTCCCCCTGCTCTTCCTGCAGGCCATCGGTAGGGGCAATCTCGAAGCGCTTGAACACGCCCCCCGGCTCTATGCTGAAACCGGTGCGGCCCCGCGACGGCGGAAAATCATAGGTGTTGGGGCGGTATACCCACAGGCCCTCCTCGTCTTCCTCAAAAGAGTGCAGCCATACTTTCCCGGCCAGTTGTGCGGCTACTTTATCGTTTCGCTTGCAGGTAACGGCCATCAACAGCAGGCACAACAGGCAAAGCACGGACGTATATCTCATAAGTATAAATCAGGTTTATATGCTAAGATAGGGAATAAAGGCGGTATATGTAAGTATAAACATACAACTATTATGTACCCTGGTAGCTAACGGCAAGGGCAGATGATTATTACGAAAGAAAGCACGCAGTGGGTAGGCCGACTCCAGAAAGGACTATGGTTCGGGCGCTTTTCCTATCTTTGTAGCACACCGAAAAGACACACAGGCTTTGGAAAACAAGAAGATCATAAAACAGTTTAAGCTGGCGGCCGAGCTCATGGAGCTGCACGACGAGAATCCGTTCAAGATTCGCTCGTACACCAATGCGGTGGGCGCGCTGGAGCTGGTGGAGGAGCCCTTGGAGCAGATGACGCAGGCGCAGCTGGAAAGCATACAGGGCGTGGGCAAGGGCATCGCATCCAAAATCGTGGAGATAAACGAGAAAGGCTCTTTCGATGAGCTGGACCAGATGCTGGAGGTAACGCCAAACGGAGTGGTGGAGATGCTGCGCATCAAAGGCATCGGTCCGAAAAAAGTGCGCAACCTCTGGAAAGAGCTGGGGGCCGAAACCGTGGAGGAACTGCTGGAGGCCTGCGAGCAGGACCGTGTGAGCAAGCTGAAGGGCTTTGGCGCCAAAACGCAGGAGAACATAAAGCAGGCGCTGCTCTTTACCCAGCAGAACCGCGGCAAGCTGTTGTATGCCGAGGCCGAGCTGGTGGCGGAGCAGCTGCTGCAACATATAAAAGATGCCGTGCCAGAGGCGCAGGTAGAGCTGGTGGGGGAGATGCGCCGCCGTATGGAAATTATCACCGCGCTGCAGTTTATACTTGCCACCGACGCCCCGGCGCAGGCACATGAGGCACTGCAAGGTATAGCGGAGCTGCAGGAAGACCAGAAAAACTCCGGCCCCTTTGCCTGGCGCGGCGCACTGACCGAGAGCGGCATGCCGGTAGAGGTAAGGCTGGTGCCTGCGGAGCGCTTTGCCAACGAGCTGCTGCTAACGTCTTCGAGCGTGGAGCACCTGGCGCAGCTGTTTACGGGCAGCACTAACCTGCTGACGGTGGTGCGCGAGCAGGGCTATGCCTCAGAGGCGGATATCTATAAATCGGCGGGCATGGCTTATGTGGAGCCGGAGCTGCGCGAGGGCACCAACGAGCTGGAGCTGGCGCTGCAAAACAAACTGCCCCAGCTGCTGGAGCTCTCCGACCTGAAGGGCATCCTGCACAACCACAGCACCTACTCCGATGGCGCCCATACCCTGGAGCAGATGGCCACCTACTGCCGCGACATGGGCTACCAGTACCTGGGCATCTCGGACCACAGCAAGACGGCGGCCTACGCCGGTGGCCTGCGCGAGGGCGATGTGCTGCGGCAGCAAAAGGAGATTGACGAGCTGAACAAGAAACTGGCCCCTTTTAAGATCTTTAAAGGCATTGAGTCGGATATCCTGGGCGATGGCTCGCTGGACTACGACGCGGACATCCTCAAGACGTTTGACTTCATTGTGGCCAGCATCCACAGCACCCTGAACATGGACGAGCAAAAGGCCACCGCGCGCCTGATTACGGCTATCGAGAACCCTTACACCACCATGCTGGGCCACCCCACCGGTCGTCTGCTGCTGCGCCGCGAGGGCTACCCGATCAATCACAAAATGGTGATCGACGCCTGCGCCGCCAACAACGTCATCATCGAGATAAACTCCAACCCGTGGCGTTTAGATTTAGATTGGCGCTATGTGCAGTATGCTATGGAGAAGGGCGTGATGCTAAGTATAAACCCCGACGCCCACCACACCAATGGCTACGACGACATGAAGTATGGCGTGCTGGTTGGCCGGAAAGGCGGGCTCACCAAAGAGATGACCTTCAACGCCAAGCCGCTGGAGGAAGTAGAGACGTACTTTAAGGAGCGGAAGGAGAAGATAAAGTAAGCGGGTAAAGTATAAAGTCGAGCCAAAGTATAAAATGCCAAAGATTCTCATACTTCGTTTTTCCTCTATCGGCGATATTGTGCTGACCACGCCCGTCATTCGTTGCATCAAGCAGCAGGTGCCGGGGGCGGAGGTGCATTACGTTACCAAAAAGGCCTTCCAAAGTATACTGGCCCATAACCCGTACGTGGACAAGGTGCATGTGCTGGGGGAGAAACTGAGCGACCTGGTACAGGAGCTGAAGACGGAGAACTTTGATTACGTGGTGGACCTGCACAACAACCTGCGCACCCGCGTCATCAAGGCGCGGTTGGGCAAGCCAAGCCGCAGCTTCAACAAGCTCAACTACGAGAAGTGGCTGATGGTGAACTTTAAGTTAAACCGCCTGCCCGACGTACACATTGTGCAACGCTACCTGGATGCCGCTGCCGCCCTTGGCGTAAAAGACGATGGCCAAGGGTTGGACTACTTTATACCTGCCCAGGATGAAGTGGAGATTAACACCTTGCCCCAAGGTTTCCGGAACGGCTACGTGGCCTTTGCCATCGGCGCGCAGCACTACACCAAGCGCCTGCCCACTAAGCGCATCATCGAGCTGTGCGAGCGCCTGCAGCAGCCGGTTATACTGCTGGGCGGCAAGGAAGACGCCGCTACCGGTGAGGAAATCGCCGCTCATTTTTCAGACCAATCACCAAACAACAAACAACAAACAACGATCTACAACGCCTGCGGCAAGTATAACCTAAGCGGATCGGCCTCGCTGGTGCGGCAGGCAACGCAGGTGGTAAGCCACGACACGGGTCTGATGCACATTGCAGCGGCTTTCCAGAAGGAGATTATCAGCGTTTGGGGCAATACCATTCCGGAGTTTGGCATGTACCCCTTCCGCACCAAGTATAAAGTACTGGAAGTGCATGGCCTCAGCTGCCGCCCCTGCTCCAAAATCGGCTACAGCAAGTGCCCCAAAGGTCATTTTAAATGCATGCGGGATATCCCGTTTGAGGATCTGGAAGTATGAAAGCGGAGGTGATGAACACGGTTTGTACCTGCATCGTTGCTTTTGTCCTTTCACAGGGCTGTGGAGAGGCAAAGCAAAGTATAGGTGAGCCCGATGTGGTGGAGACAGGAGGTGCCGTTAAGGCGGCAGAAACTGTAGCAGAGGATCAAACAACTGATGTGCTGCCCGGTTGGGCTGAAGAGGTGTTTCTGGCGCAGAGCCTGAACCAGAAGTATAGCTTAGGTGCCTGGATGCAACCCAATATTCTTACGGGAGATTTTGATGGGGACAAACAGGAGGATGTGGCTTTCCTGATTGTAAACCGTGCTACGGACGAGAAAGGGTTGATGATCCTGTATCATGATAAAGGAAACAACTATAGCGTTTTTGGGGCCGGTACTGAGTTTGAGGACATGCGAAACATGGACTGGATCGAAATTTTTGAAAGAGTAGATGCAGGGCAGACGGTGGCTCCAACACTGGTAGATGAAGAAACAGGCGATATACTTGGTGAAGACCTGGAGAACGCAGTTTTATTAAAGTCGGATGCTATTTTTGTGCATTTGGCTGAAGCATGTGGGGGAGGTATTATTTACAAAAAAGAGAACGGCTACGGCTGGATTAACATTGAATGATAGAACTATGCCTAAATATAACTTAACCTGGGATATAACTGACGCAAAGCTACTGGAGGCGCTGCTTTTAGCATCCGGCGAAGAAGGCGGGGCCCCACTGCCCGAGGTGCTGCTGATGGCCGATGCCGTGGATGGCACCGTGCTGACCCACGCCGAAGTAGAACAAGGGCTGGAGAAGCTGATGTCGGTAGGGTATGTGACGATAAAGAAGAACAAGCTTCTGCTAGCCCCAGCCTTTCTGAAGGACTATGAAAGTATAGACGGCGCCGAAGACGAGCAGCAGGCGCTGGGGCAGTTACTGCAGACCAAGGAGCTGCACGCTGAGAACTTCGATGAGCCTAAGATCCTGATCAAGAAGTATAAACTCAAGAAACAGTACCAGGCTTACCTGGAGCAGTTTGGAGGGGAGTAAAAGAATTGGAAGTTTGGTAATGAGAAGATTCGAAGACCAGTGATAAACAGAACAGCCGCTGATGTATGAAATTCAGCGGCTGTTCTGTTATTTAAACTAGAGCATCTTCACATCTCCACACTAAGAAATTTTCTCAAACCCTAAGTAGGAGTGCAGCACCTTTGGCATGTTGATGCCGTCTGGCGTCTGGTTGTTCTCCAGAATGGCGGCCACGATACGTGGCAGGGCCAGGGCACTGCCGTTTAACGTGTGCAGCAGCTGCGTTTTACCGCTTTCAGTTTTGTAGCGCAGCTTCAGGCGGTTGGCTTGGTACGTCTCAAAATTTGAGGCAGAGCTCACCTCCAGCCAGCGGCCCTGGGCGGCAGAGTATACTTCCATGTCATAGGTAAGGGCAGAGGTAAAGCCCATGTCGCCGCCGCACAGGCGCAGCACGCGGTAAGGCAGCTCCAGTTTCTGCAACAGCCCCTGTATGTAGCTGCTCATCTCCTCCAGCGCCTCATACGAATTCTCCGGAAGCGTAATCTGCACAATCTCCACCTTGTCGAACTGGTGCAGGCGGTTCAGTCCGCGCACATCGGCGCCCCACGAGCCAGCCTCCCGGCGGAAACACGGGGTATGGCCGGTGTTCTTGATCGGCAACCGGTCCACCGGAACAATTTCGTCGCGGTACATGTTCGTGATGGGAACCTCTGCTGTTGGGATCAGGTACAGGTTATCTGCCGTGGCATGATACATCTGGCCGTCCTTGTCGGGCAGCTGGCCCGTGCCGTAGCCAGAAGCCTCGTTCACCACAATCGGTGGCTGCACCTCCATGTATCCGGCTTTGATGGCCTCGTCTAAAAAGAAGTTGATGAGCGCGCGCTGCAGGCGGGCGCCCTGCTTTTTATAAAACGGGAAACCGGCTCCGGATACCTTGTTGCCCAGCTCAAAATCAATGATGTCGTATTTCTGGATCAGCTCCCAGTGTGGTTGCGCCCCTTCGTGCAGCTGTGGAATCTGCCCGTGCTCCAGCACCACCTCGTTGTCCTCGGCGCTTTTGCCAAACGGCACGCTCTCGTGCGGCAGGTTCGGCAGTTTGTACAAGGCTTTCTGGATCTCGTCTTCCAGGGAGGAGAGCTGCTCAGCTAAGGCTTTGGTTTGTTGCTTCAGCTCGGAAGTTTCGGCTTTGGCGGTCTCGGCCTTCTCGCGCTCCCCGTTCTTCATCAGCATGCCAATTTCCTTCGAGAGGGAGTTGGCGCGGCTCTGAAGGGTGTCGTGCTCGTTCTGGACCTGGCGTCGCTGCTGATCGAGCTCCAGCAGAGCGGCTACCTCCTCGGCAGCGTTTTTGTAGTTTTTCTTGTTCAGCCCGGCAATCACCTGCTCGGTCTGCTCTCTTAAAACTGTTAGCTGTAGCATAATAAAGTATAATGTATGAACGCAAAAATAGAGCTTTTAAACTATTTAGCGGCTTTTACGAAATCTTTTAAACAAAAATTGAAACTTTTTATCTAAAACAACCCGTAATATTTGTTAATTAAAAGGCATTGCAATAACATTGCGGTACATTTGAAGAAGGCCCTTTTTCCCGTGCCTTTCTGACTCTTTCGCAACCTATTCTTTTTTCCTGATTTAAACGAAAATCTCTCGCTTTGTTCGCTCACCGCGAAACCTGGCAAGTTAAGTTAACTACCATACCATTATTTATGTACAAAATTGAAGAATTGAAAGATAGGCTTCTTTCAGAGCTCAAGGAAATTGCTGAGCAGCTGGGTGTTAAGAACTTTAAGAAACTCAGTAAGCAAGATCTCATTTATAAGATACTCGACCAACAAGCCATTACCCCTCCTGAAACTGTCTCCAAAAAATCCAATTCTGTGTCTCAAAATGAATCTGCAGGTAGTGCAGAAACAGCTGATGTTGAAGTTGCTGTAGTAGAAGAAGCAGCTCCGGAAGCACCTGCCAGGCCAGAAAGGCGCCAGCGCATGCAGGCCGCTCCCCGCAGCGAAGAAAAAGCGCAGGTGGCTGTGCCTGCCGAGGCCCCGGCCAAAGACCATGGCTCACAGAATCATCGTGAACGCGTTCGTCGCGACAACCGCAGCGAAAACAAAGAAGAGAACCGTGCCGATAACCGCGACAACCGTGGTGCCGATAGCCGCGAAAGCCGCAGCAACGATAACAGGGGAGAGAGGGAGCCGCGCAACGACAACCGCGGAAACGACAACAGAGACAACCGTGGCGATAACCGCAGCAACGACCGCAGTGATAACACGCGTCGTAGCAACCAGCAGCAGAACGCCGCCAATACCAATAATTTTAAAGAGTTCGACGGCATTATCCTGAACGAAGGGGTGCTGGAGCTGATGCAGGATGGCTACGGCTTCCTGCGCTCTACTCACTATAATTACTTAGCCTCTCCGGACGATATCTATGTTTCGCCTTCGCAGATCAAACTTTTCGGTTTGAAAACCGGCGACACGGTGAAAGGCCAGATCCGCCCACCGAAGGAAGGCGAGAAATACTTTGCCCTACTGAAAGTAGAAACAGTAAACGGACGCACCACCGAGGAGATTCGCGACCGTATCCCGTTCCAGCACCTGACGCCGCTCTTCCCGGAGGAACGTTTGAAACTGACAACCCGCCCAAGCCAGCTGTCAACCCGTATCCTGGATTTGTTTGCCCCAATCGGTAAAGGCCAGCGTGGCATGATCGTGGCGCAGCCGAAAACAGGTAAAACCGTGCTGCTAAAGGAAATCGCCAACGCTATTTCGGAAAACCACCCGGAAGTATACCTGATGATCCTGCTGATTGACGAGCGCCCTGAAGAAGTAACCGACATGGCCCGCAGCGTAAAAGCGGAGGTGATTGCCTCTACCTTTGATGAGCAGGCGGAGCGCCATGTGAAGGTTTCCAGCATTGTGCTGGATAAAGCCAAGCGCATGGTAGAGTGCGGCCACGATGTGGTTATCCTGCTGGATTCCATCACACGTCTGGCCCGTGCCTATAACACAGTAGTGCCTTCTTCCGGTAAAATCCTGTCGGGTGGTGTGGATGCCAACGCGCTGCACAAGCCGAAGCGCTTCTTTGGTGCGGCCCGTAACGTAGAAAACGGCGGCTCACTGACTATCATCGCCACAGCCCTGATTGATACAGGGTCTAAGATGGACGAGGTAATCTTCGAGGAGTTTAAAGGTACCGGTAACATGGAACTGCAACTGGACCGCAAGTTGGCCAACCGCAGAGTATACCCAGCTATCGATGTTCCGGCCTCCGGCACACGCCGCGAGGACCTGCTGATGGACCGCGACGAGCTGAACCGTATCTGGATCCTACGCAAGTTCATGTCCGACATGAACTCAATCGAGGCGATGGAGTTCCTGAAAGACAGAATGAAGGGCACCAAGAGCAACGAGGAGTTCCTGATCTCAATGAACGGGTAGAGAGAAGAGTTAGCTTAACTTATACAGACAGCCTGCCAGACTTCGTGTTTGGCAGGCTGTTTTTTGTTTTATACTTTTCTGTGTTTGGGTCTCCACCCTGCATTATGTGCTTTTGCACCTTTGCTGCTTGCCAACATGCCACACTTGCGGGAGAAACTAACAATGTAATGTGTCGTCATAAGAAGGCAAAGGCTGGCTCTGATCAAAACAAATGACATAGCTTTGCCTGTATTCTACACAAACTTTAACCGGCCCTCCTGCATAATATGACAATACACTCAGGAGCCGAGGCAGGCGTCTTTTTCATACTTGTACAAATGTACTTCCTGCCAATGCTTTAGCTCTGCTCCGGTAGCTACTCCTGGAGGTAATAACATCAGGCAACAGTACTTAAAAGCCTTGGCACGCTAATATATCTGTAAGCTTTCTAGCCATAAAGTCTTATCTCCTTCATAGTAGAAGGATAATCCTTGTTTAAATAAAAATATTTTTTAAAAGAAAATTAATATAATTGTTAGCTTTTGTTATATTGACTGTTGTTATAGAAGACACACGGCATTTTACCACTTAGGCTACCGCACGCACAACACCACACTGTAAGTAGAAAGCAAAGCGTACTCCGCAACTTATATCAAATAACGCTTGTATATATATAAATTTATTTAGTAATTAAGTAGTCAATCACTATGCCTATGTAACAACACTACTTCATCCCCTCACTTCTTTTACTGGTCCCTCCAAGCCCAGTATATGCAAGGCATATGCAGGTTATGGCGCTATTGTGTTTAGCGGCTACGTTGGCTGGCTAGTACCTTCAATAGAGTATGATTACCCTAATCTCAAACTATATTATATATGAAACAGAGATACTCTAGTACATGGTGGCTCCCAAAGTGCAACCATGAGCGCATTTTATCACGGGAAAAAGGGCTTGCTTCGGTACTCGCGGTGGCTTGCCTGCTGCACAGCCCTCTCCGGGCTGAGTCAGCACCTCCCTCCTTTTATTATCCGGTAGATAAACCCGGGGCTATGAAAGAGCTTATACAGCAAGGGACAGAAGTAAAAGGCAGAATAACGGGTGAAGAAGGGGAGGGAATTCCGGGCGCCACTGTGGTGGTAAAAGGCACCACAGTAGGAACTGCTACTGATGTTAATGGCAACTTTACCATTAGTGTGCCATCAGGGAGCAACACCCTCGTTGTATCCTTTATAGGCTATAAAACACAGGAGGTGCCGATCAATAACCGGTCGAGCATAAATGTGTCGCTGCAATCGGATGCGCAGGCCTTGCAGGAGGTAGTGGTGACAGGCTATGCGGTGCAGGAGAAGAAAGACCTGACAGGTGCCGTGGCTGTGGTAGACGTGTCCGAGATGACCAAACAGCCGGAGCCCACCGTTACAAGTATGCTGCAGGGTAGAGCAGCCGGTGTAACCGTCCTCAGCTCGGGCCAACCTGGTGAGTCGCAACAAGTTAGAATTCGTGGTTTTAACACCTTTGGCAACAACACGCCGCTCTACGTGGTGGACGGGGTGCCAACCCAGAACATCGGTGACCTGAATCCGAACGATGTAGAAACGATGCAAGTGCTGAAAGATGCCGGATCTGCCTCTATCTATGGTTCCCGCGCTGCCAACGGTGTGGTCATCATCACCACCAAAAGAGGCAAGGACAAGGTGAAAGTAACCTACGACGGCTATTATGGCACACAACGCCCGCCAGAAGGCAACCATTGGAACCTAGCTAACCCGCAGGAGATGGCAGACCTGAAGTGGATGGTATATAAAAACAGTCCGAACCCAGAGAACCCTACCCCAATAGATCCTTTGTATGGCACCTATACTCCCAGCAGTTCACCTAGGCTGCCTGATTACCTGGTGGCAGGTAATCTGACGGGCTTGATGGAAGGTGACCCGGCTGTAGACCCATCGCTTTATTCCGTAAATCCTTTCTATACCGGAGGAAGTTCAGAATTAAGCTCTTTCTATCGTATCGTGAAGGCTAATAAGGAGGGGACTGACTGGTTTGACGAGATATTCAACCCTGCTTCCATCACCAGCCACAACGTGGGCGTGAGTGGCGGTGGCGATATGGGCAGCTTTTATTTTGGCGCCAATTACTTTAACCAGGAAGGCACCTTAAAGAACACCTACTATAAGCGATACACTGTAAGGGCCAACAGCACCTACAACCTTTCTGAGAAGGTACGCATCGGAGAAAACCTCTCTTACTCCATTATTAACAACAGAATGGTTGGCGGAGGCGAAAACATGATCAACATGGCTTACCGCCAGCAGACCATCATCCCGGTGTATGACATCATGGGTAACTTTGCTGGTTCCTTTGGCAGTGGCCTGGGTAACGCCAGAAACCCGGTGGCACAGCTCGACAGAATTAAAAATAACAGAGCCTTGAGCAGCCGCCTGTTTGGTAATGCGTTCGCAGAGGCGGACCTGTTGCAGCACTTTACATTGCGCACCAGCTTTGGCGGCGAGATGTATAATACCAACAGCCGTGCCTTTACCTTTCCGGAGTATGAGAACGCGGAGAACAACTCGTTTAGCCAGTTCGACCAAAATGCAAACAGTGGCTATAACTGGACCTGGACCAACACCCTGACCTATAAGCAGAACTTCAATGATGTGCACAACATAACTGTGGTGGTTGGTACTGAAGCCTACAATAACTACTGGGAATTTGTTAACGGAACAGCCAGGGGATACTTCTCCTTCGACCCGAACTACACAACCCTCTCCACAGGAACAACGGCACGTAACAGCTTTAGCGGAAGGGGCGAAGATGCGCTGTACTCCCTGATAGGACGTTTGGATTACAACCTGATGGATAAGTATCTGTTTGGGTTCGTGATCCGCCGCGACGGGTCATCCAGGTTTGGAGCCGACACACGCTATGGCACCTTTCCGGCAGCTAGTGCCGGCTGGCGCCTCTCACAGGAGAGCTTTATGCAGGGCATCAGCTGGATTAACGACCTGAAGATACGTGGCGGTTATGGCGTGATGGGTAACCAATTGAACGTAGCCTCTGAGAACGCTTTCTTCCTGTATGGCGCTGATCCTAACCTGACATACTATGATATAGATGGCACCAATAAGACCACAGTAGAAGGCTTCCGACAGTCGCGCATTGGTTACCCAGGTGCAAAGTGGGAAACCAACATCAACAGCAACATTGGTTTCGATGCGACCTTATTCAACGGCAAAATAGACATAACAGCAGACTACTATCGCAAGGTAATCGACGACCTGCTGTTTGACCCGGAGCTCCCGGCTACTTCTGGAGCAGCGATAAGGCCGTTTGTGAACATTGCCAAGATGAAGAACAGCGGCCTGGACCTGGCAATCACAGGTCATATTAACGCAACCTCCGACCTTAGCTTCGATATCACCGGAACCTTAACGACTTACAACAACGAAATTCTGAAAGTATCCAATGGTTCAGCTTATTTTGATCGTGAGTCTCGTCGCTTTAACGGTAGCTACATTATCCGTAACCGTGTAGGGGATGCCATGAGCTCCTTCTACGGCTACCAGATAGAGGGTTTCTGGGACGATGAGGCCGAGATTAACGCTGCCAACGAAGCGGCGCAGGCTGCCACCGACGATGCAAATGCTGTTTACCAGTCGGACGTAGCGGTTGGGCGCTTCCGCTATGCAGATACCAATGGCGACGGTATCATCACCCCGGATGACAAAACCATTCTTGGTAACCCGAACCCGGACTTTACCTACGGCCTGAACATTGGTGCCAACTATAAGAACTTTGACTTTAGCATGTTCCTGTATGGCTCGCAGGGCAACGAAATATGGAACCAGGTAAAGTGGTGGACTGATTTCTACCCGAACTTTGGGGGAGCTAAGAGCAAAACCGCCGTGCATGACTCCTGGACGCCTGAGAACCGCAACGCCACTGCCCCTATCCAGGAACGAGAAGGATCTTTTAGCTCCGCCAACGTTCCTAACTCCTACTTTGTGGAGGATGGTTCTTACCTGAGAGCCAAGAACGTGCAGTTAGGCTATACTTTACCAAAGAGCATCCTGGAAAACTACGGCATCGGAAGCCTGAGAGTGTACCTGCAGGCTACTAACCTGTTTACCATCACAAACTACTCTGGAATAGATCCAGAGATATCGGGCAGCACAGTTGCTTTTGGTATAGACGAAGGTAACTACCCTAACGTGCGCCAGTACCTGGTTGGCCTGAACCTGTCCTTCTAGTTTTAAGACTTTAAAATTCGAAAAGTATGAAAAGATATAAACTGTTACTGTTAGCCGCTGTCTGTGTTGGCTCTTTGCAGCTAACAACCTCGTGCAGTGAGGACTTCCTTGAAAAACCAGCCATTGGCGGCTTAAGCGAAGACATTATTGCCAATCAGGCGGGTGTCGAGAAGCTGCTGATCGGTACCTATGCTGCCCTGGATGGACAGGGCAATGGTGCCGCAATTGCCGGGGGCGGCCAATGGGAGGCAGCGCCTACCAACTGGATTTACGGAAGTGTGGCCGGCGGTGAGGCGCACAAAGGCAGCGATGGCGCAGACCAACCTGCTATTAACTCTATCGCCACCTTTATCTCGGATCCTAGCAACGGCTTCTTCAACACCAAATGGAAAGCTTTATACGAGGGTATCTCTCGTGCTAATTCCACGCTCAAGCTGTTGGCGCAAGCCAAGGATATCTCTGACGCAGACAGGCAGAGGATTGAGGGTGAGGCGCGTTTCCTGCGCGGGCACTTTTACTTTGAGTTGAAGAAGATGTTCAACATGGTGCCTTGGATAGACGAAACGACAACTGACTTTATCCAGCCAAACGACCAGGACATCTGGCCAAAGATTGTAGCTGACTTTCAGTTTGCCATGGATAACCTGCCAAACACGCAGGCGCAGGTTGGCAGGGCCAACAAATGGGCAGCGGCGGCATACCTTGGCAAAGCGTATCTATACCAGCACAAGTATGCAGAAGCCAAAAACATGTTTGATCAAGTTATCAACCAGGGCGTTACGACCAATGGACTGAAGTATGGCCTGG
The DNA here is from genome assembly GCF_029360645.1 of Pontibacter litorisediminis. Lineage (GTDB taxonomy): Bacteria > Bacteroidota > Bacteroidia > Cytophagales > Hymenobacteraceae > Pontibacter > Pontibacter litorisediminis. Next base: position 446,516 of record NZ_JARDUA010000003.1, read on the forward strand.
TTGATAAGTTTAAGGACAACTTCGACGCCGCGACAGAAAATAACAAGGAGTCAGTGTTTGCCATACAAATGGTGGCTTACGACGGGACCGGTACTATTTCAAACGCCAACCAGGGCGAAATGCTGAACTATCCGTACAACAGCCCATTCCGCTGCTGCGGTTTTTTCCAGCCCACCCTTGACCTGGCAAACTCTTACCGCACCAACAGCCAGGGCCTTCCTTATCTGGACAACTACAATGCACAGCCATTGAAGAACGATCAGGGGGTTTCGTCTGGTGCAAATTTCACACCGGACACACAACCTGTAGACCCACGCCTGGACTGGACTGTTGGACGCCGTGATATTCCGTTCCTAGATTGGGGTTACCACCCTGGCCAGGCTTGGATTCGGGAGCAGAACACTGCCGGACCATACTCATCTAAAAAGCACATTTACTGGCAGGCTACTGCAGACACCTACTCAGACCAAAGCTCCTGGGCACCGGGCTCAGCCATTAACGTAGTGCTGATCCGCTATGCAGATGTGCTGTTGATGGCAGCCGAAGCAGAGGCCCAGTTAGGCAACCTGGCTCAGGCACAGGAGTACGTGAATATGGTGCGCGCCAGAGCCGCCCTGCCAGTCAACAAAGTGTATGAGTACAAAGATCCGGCAAACCCCACAGCCGGCTTTACCAACGAGGAAGCAGCCAATTACAACGTGGCGCCTTACCCGGACGGTTACTTTGCAGGCCTAGGCAAAGAACAGGCGCTGGAGGCAATATACTTCGAGCGCAAACTAGAACTGGCCCTGGAAGGCCACCGCTTCTTCGACCTAGTGCGTTGGGGTAAGGCCGCAGAGGAGCTAAACGCCTTCTTCAGCTACGAAGGTGCAATTTTGCCAGATGTAGCTGGAGGAAGTTTCGTTACAGGAAAAAATGAGTACTTCCCAATCCCGCAAATACAGATAGACCTGCAAACGGTAAACGGGAAATCTACTCTTACTCAAAATCCTGGGTATTAGACGAGTCTATCTTATACTTCTAGTCCTGTTATAGCATAACATGACGTATAAACAGAAAACCACCTGCAGACCTGCAGGTGGTTTTCTGTTTATACGTCTTATACTTCTTTTCGGGGGAGGTACCTATACTTACAGATTCCCTTTCCTCAGCTCGCTCACGGCATGGTCTACGGCGCGGGCCGTCAGGGCCATGTAAGTGAGCGATGGGTTCTGCGTTCCGGTGGAGTTCATGCAGGCCCCATCGGTGACGAACACATTCTTACAAGCGTGCAGCTGGTTATACTTGTTCAGGAGCGAGGTCTTCGGGTCGTGGCCCATCCTGACGCCGCCCATTTCATGAATATCCAGCCCTGGCGCCTGTTTGCTGTCATTGGCGTGGATGTTCTTGCAGCCGGCCTTATCCAGCATTTCTGCGCCCTGCACCAAAAAGTCCTTCAGGGACTTTTCATCGTTGTCATCGTACCCAACTGATACCTGCAGCAAAGGGACTCCCCAGGCGTCTTTCTCGCTGGTGCTCAGGCTAACGTAGTTGCTTTCCTTCGGAATGGTCTCCCCTTGCATCATCATATAGATACCCCAGTTTCCGGGCTCCGACAGCGCATCTTTATAAGCCGCCCCAATCTGCTCGCCGTTCGGGCCGGCGCCTGCTCTGCCCCTGCCGGCGCTGTAGAACACCATGTACCCCCGCAGGAAATCGGTTTCCTGCTTGTGCACGTTTCTAAAGTTCGGCATCATGACCGCACAAGGGCGGCGGCCGTAGTAGTAGCTGTCTTCATAACCTTCCATACTTGCCGAGAGCGAACCGCGGTAGTTGTGGAAGGCCACATACTTGCCTAAAAGGCCGCTATCATTCCCCAGGCCACTCGGGAACCGGGAAGAGGTGGAGTTCAGCAGGATGAGGTTGGTATTCAGCGCAGCCGCGTTCACAAAAATAATGCTGGCAAAGTACTCCTTCACTTCCTTGGTGTGCGCGTCCACCACGCGTACCCCTGTGGCCTTGCCTTTTTTCTCATCATAAAGTATAGAATGTACTACCGAATCAGGACGAAGGGTGAGGTTGCCGGTCTTGGCAGCCCAGGGCAGGGTAGAGGAGTTAGAGGAGAAGTAACCACCATAAGGGCAGCCGCGCTGGCACAGTGTTCTGGCCTGGCACTGCCCACGTCCCTGCTGGTGGTGGATTTCCTGAGGCTTGGTTAAGTGGGCGCAACGGCCAATCATTACATGGCGGTCCTGGTAAGTCTCTACGATTCGCTTGCGGATGGCTTTCTCAACCACGTTCATCTCCCAGGGCGGGAGGAACTCACCATCTGGCAAAGTATCCACCCCATCTTTGTTGCCACTGATCCCGACAAAGCGCTCCACATGGCTGTACCAGGGAGCAATGTCATCGTAGCGGATGGGCCAGTCTACGGCAAAGCCGTCACGGGCGGGCCCTTCAAAATCATACTTGCTCCAGCGTTGGGTCTGCCTGGCCCACAAAAGCGACTTGCCGCCCACCTGGTAACCACGAATCCAGTCGAAGGGCTTTTCCTGTACGTAGGGGTGTTCCTTGTCCTTTACAAAAAAATGAGTGGCATCTTCCCGGAAGGCATAGCACCTGGAGGCGATGGGGTTTTCTTCCAGGTGCTCCAGCGACAGGCGGCCACGGTGCGGGAAGTCCCAAGGCGCTTTGGTTGCTGTGGGATAATCCTTCAGGTGCTCCACATTTCTTCCCCGCTCCAGCACCAAGGTTTTCAACCCTTTGTCACATAGCTCTTTAGCAGCCCAGCCGCCACTAATCCCAGACCCGATCACGATGGCATCATAGGTATGGCCAGCGAATTTGGAAGTGTTAATATTTGCCATCTTGCTTATCTAAATGTCGTTAAATCTTATAAGCAACTGAAGGCCGGCGGGTACCGGCCTTCAGTAAGCTGAAAACTATACTTGCCCTGTTACAAAACCTTCTGGTCCTTGCTCAAGTCTTTGATGCGGATGTTGCGGAACCAAACGGTGGAGCCGTGCCCCAGGAAGCCAATGTAGCCTTTTGCTCGCTTCAGCCCTGGATGCTCTTTTCCATCCAGCGTTCCGTTTTTGCTGGCCTGTGCAATATCGCCCTCCAGAATGGTCGTGCCATTCAAGGTTACCTTCACCTTCGGTCCTTTCAGGATCACCTCCTGATAGTTCCATTCCCCAACTGGCTTCAGCGCTCCTCGCTTGGCTGTAAGCACGCCGTACACGGAACCGTGGTACTGGTAGTCTTCCAGGTCTCTGTAAATGGCGGCGTCATTGTCCAGAATCTGCAACTCCATTCCTTCGTAGGCAGCATCGCCCTCGAGCGGTGTACGCACGCCAAGGCCATTGTTAGCCCCAGGAGTTAGCTTAAACTCGAATCGGAAAACAAAGTCACCGTACTCCTGCTTGGTATAAAGGTTGCCACCGCTTCCGAACTTGGGCTCGCGCACCACCAGCACCCCATCCTCTATGGTATAGTCGGTGGTGTTGCCCTGCCAGTTGTGCATGTTGGTACCGTCAAACAGTACTTTAAAGCCTTCCTTCCTCTCGGCTGCGCTCAGTTCAAACGGCTTGGGGCCTGGGATCTCGCGGATGTAAATATCGCGGTACGCTATCCTGGAGCCGTGTGCCTGCAGTTCTATCTGCTCCTCAGGGAAAATTGGCAGGTCGCGATTCCAGAAGTTCTCCAGTATCACATTGTCCGTTACCAGTTCTCCGTTCAGGTATACCGTCACCCGGTCGCCCTGCATCAGGATGCGGAAGTTGTTCCACTCGCCAAGCGGGTTGTCGGCTACCTTCAGCGGCTTGCTTGGATGTACTTTGTTGTTGTACAGGCCGCCTGAGCCTACCTGTGCGCCTACATCCACCCGGGAAGTGTCCCAGATCTGCACCTGTGGTGTGCCCCGCAGGTAAATGCCGGCATCGCCTTCCTTGTGGCCGTCATCGAAGATTTTCCAATCCACGAACATCTCAATGTCGCCATATTGCTTAACGGTGGCAATGTTATCGCCCTTGCCGGTGAAGATGAGTTCGCCGTTTTCCACCAGCCAGCTTTTGCGCATCTGCTCATCGGCCTGCTGCTGCTTTTGGGCCAGGGTCTTCTTGTCCATTTTTGCCCGCGCAATAGGATTTTCCACCAGGCCTTTCCAGCCGGTCAGGTCTTTGCCGTTAAACAGCGGCACAAAGCCCTCTCCTTGCGGCATCTCCGCCAGGAACTTGCGCATCGACTCTTTCTGGTATTCACTGTCCGGCCCCTGCAGCACCTGCATTGTCTTGTTCAGGTACTCCCGCACCACGTCTCCCTGAAAATCCGTGCTGGACAAAGCGATGTTCATGACCGCATGCGCCGCCTGTTGCTGCAAAGCGGGCTCATCCAGGTACTTTCCGGCAAATACCAGCGCTGGGAAGGTTCTGTTCCTGCCTACTTGCGAGAGGATAAGCTGCTTCTGCTCGGTGGTTTGGGCTACCTCCATGGCCTTACGAAGCAGCAGCACCTTCTGCGGCGCCGGATACTTGGATAGGCTCACGGTGCGGATATACCCTTTCAGTGCCTGGTCCAGGTAGGTTGTATTGCCTGCGCTGATACGATACAATTCATTGGCCGCACTTACATCCGACCATTGCGATAGCGCTGCCAAGGCAGCCTTTTTTGTAGTTGCATCTCCGTTTTGGAAAGCCTGCGCAACGGCCTGAAGCGCCTGGTCTCCGCCTATACTTGCCAGTATGTTAAAGTAAGCAGATCGCTTTTCTGCAGGCGCCTCGTTCATCTTCTGCAGCACCAGTTTTGCCTTTTCGGCCTGGTTTTCATAGTCCCCTACGGCGGCCACAACGGCTTTTTGCACCGCCTCCAGTTCTTCCGGCCGTGATGTCTCGTTCAGCAGGTTAAATAACTGCGGCAGGTTCTCTTTGCTGGCGATGTTGGCAAGGGCCTCCAGTGCAGCCATGCGCACGGCAGCATCTTTATGCTTGGCGTAAGGCAGCACCTCCTGGAATCTTTTGTTCTCCCCGCGGGCACCCAGTACCGCTAACAGCTCTGCCTGCGCCACTGCCGGCATTTTCGGCAAGGCCTGTGAGACTTTATCCGTCATGCCATCGCCTTTCATGATCAAAAGAGCGTTTCTAACGGCAATGGCTTCTTGTTCACCACCTTTGCGCATGGCTTTCAATAGGGAGGGCAAGGCTTCTTCCTGCCCCAGCTTACCGGCTGCACCTATGGCGGCGAGCCTTACCTGCTCCTCTTTGCTCTTCAATGCTTTTTGCACTGCCGGCAGGGCGCCCTTCGCACCGTTATTGCCCAGCATGGTGATGATCTCGGCCTGTACGGCGGCATCGGCTTTCTTTTGCTTGTTTACCCACAGCGAGGTGTTGTCTGCTGTCAGGTATGGCCCGGCAAACTTCAGGGCGGCAGCGCGGTATTCTTTATTCGCATCGCCTGCTGCGTTTACCAGAAGCGGCATACTTTGTTCTTTCTGAATGTCGCTCAAAAGTTTCAGGGCTGCCGTGCGCGTGTGCACCTGCTCATCCGTAGCAGTTTTACCTAAGATCGATTGGGCAATGCGCAGGGCCTGCTCCGGCTGCCCCTTTTCTGCCAGGCGCTTGGCATACAGCAGGTAGGCGGCAACGGCGTTATCTTTGTCAAATTTGTAGTTATCCTCTTCCGCCGCTTTGGCCAGAGCGGCCTCGGCAGCCGGATCTGCGATGTTGGCCAGGGCATAGAGGGCCAGCTTGCGCAGCTTTTCATCCTGGCTGCTGGCCAGGGGCGTTAAGGCTGGCACAGCTGCGGCATGGCGGGTATCGCCTAAGGCCTCTACCAGTGCCAACTGGCAATCGCCCTGCGCATTTTGCAGGCCCTGCAGGAGCGCCTGGCTGGCGCCGGGGCTGTTTATACTTGTCAGGGTTCTGGCGGCAGGACCGCAGAGGCGCCCATCGCCCAGGTAACCTTGCAGGCAAGCAACGGTTTCATTGTCTCCAACCATTTGTAGCTGCCTGATCAAGAAGGCCTTGTTCTCCTCATGCCCGGCGCTCTGAAGGGCCTTGCAATAGGCATTGGCACTCATTTTCCTCCAATCCTCTCGCTCCGACTCCATAACGTAAGTGGAGAAACCGCCCAAGGCGTATTCTATACTTGTATTATCTCCTTTGCCAGGTGCCGACAACATGCCGGCCATTTGCAGGATCCCTTCCTCGCCCATGGCAGCAATTCCTGCCATACTTGCCTCCAGGTGCTTTTCGTCTCTTGCCGGCAGCTCTGCCAGCAAGTCAGCGATCTTCGTTGATAGGGTCCGTTGATCGTTTTTGCGTTGCCCCATAACGCCGTTGCTTAAAATTAGCAAGGCGAGGAGCACGAATGATATCTTTCTCATGATGTTAGCGCAGTATAATTCTAACCAATAAAAGAGTGCTATTAAGTTCTAAGAAAAGCAGTTACACCAGTGTCCAGTCGGAGCGCATTGGTTGGTAAACCAAGCGATTGGCGCCCTCGTCGTTGATGAACTCCTGTTTTACGGGGTCGAACTTGAGGGAGCGCCCCAGGCGCAGGGCGGCCAGCCCCATGTTGACAAGCGTGCAGGAGCGGTGGCCATTTTCCTCATTCAGCGCGAACTTCTGGCGGTTCTTCACGGCCTGCACAAAGTCCGTTACCTGAGGCTCGGGATCAGGGAAGGCGGCTAACTTCCTTCTCAGGTCAGGAATATCGGAGCGGAAGCCCGGGTAGAGCTTGCCCTTAGGGCCCTCGATGTAAGGGATGTTTTCCTCCTTGCCCTCCCCATCCAGAATGATCTGGCAACCATCTTCATAAGTATAGGTAATCCTGCGCCAGGTACCTACGGCATCGGCGTGTTGCTGCGGCGCGTCAATCTCCACGGAGACCGGGCTGGTGTTGTCTTTGCCCAGGAAGTACTGGATAGGGTCCAGGTAATGCTGCCCCATGTCGCCGAGGCCGCCGCCATCGTAGTCCCAGTAGCCACGGAAGGTGCCGTGTACGCGGTGCGGGTTGTAGGGCTTGTAGGGGGCAGGGCCAAGCCACATGTTGTAATCCAACTCCTGTGGCACAGGCGTCGGCTCCAGGTTGGTCTGGCCCACCCAATAAAATTTCCAGTCATAGCCGGTGCCGCGGCCGACGGTCACTTTCAGAGGCCACCCGAGCAGGCCGCTATCCACCAGTTTCTTGATGGGCTTCACTTCAGTCCCCATGCCGTAGAAGACATCATCAAACCTGAACCAGGTGTTGAGGCGGAAAATGCGCCCATGCTGCTGCACGGCCTCCACCACGCGCTTGCCCTCGCCAATGGTCCTGGTCATTGGCTTTTCGCACCAGATGTCCTTGCCTGCGCGGGCCGCATCCGCAGCCATAATGCCGTGCCAATGCGGCGGGGTGGCGATATGCACAATATCCACCTCCGGCATCTGGATCAATTCCCTGTAATCGGTAAAGGTTTTCACGCCCTTGCCCAGCATGTCCACCGCTTTCTTCAGGTGATTCTGGTCTACGTCACAGACGGCCACTACCCTTGTATCGGCGTAAGGGAAGTGGTTACGGCCCATGGCCCCCACCCCGATTACGCCTTTTGTTAGCTGGTCGCTAGGGGGGACATAGCCTTTCCCACCCAACACAAAGCGCGGCACAATGGTAAAGGAGGCTAATGCAAAGGCAGACTTCTTTAGAAAGTCCCGTCTTGAGTTCTCTTTGTCTGGTTTCATGAAACATGGAGATTTTATACAACTTTTATTTTTATAGTGATATGGCTGCGATGGGCCATTTAAAAACAAACAGTAAGCGTAAAATCCGAAACCAATATTTGCCTGGCACGGTGGGCCGCGGCACTTCGGAGGTAAGGTAGCCTTTGCCGCTGCTCAGGCAAATAACCTAGCAGTAGCTTTTGCCACAGCTTCATATGGGGTTAGGAAAACGAGGTGTGGGCTGGTCTTCCCTTATTTTGATTAGATTTAGTGCAAGGTCGTACTTGTGCTCCAGCTAGGTATCTGATCCGCTGGCTTTTATCCTAACAATATAGAAGTTTAGACATTACGAGTAAAGCTCTTTGCCTTTTAAAATTGTATTTATCTCAATTTTAAAAGGCACAACCCCAAAAATGTTCTGTTTTTAAGCCAGTGCCTTTGCATTCAAACTACTGTTGTGCTGCTGGCATGTATAAAAAACTGTTTACTGTGTTTTAGATTTTGTAGCTATGGAAGGGAGGAGGACTTTTAAATGCCTGTGGGGTCGATAGACATAGCAGGGGTAGGCGCATGAACAGGTGAGCCCAAGCCAGGAGCCAAGCCTTGCCGGTGCCGAACGGGCGGCGCGACTAGGCCTGCACAAAAGGGCAATTTGATACCTGTATGGCAACAGAGGGCTACCACCAAAAACTATAATCTGGCCCTGACTGCAGGTAATAGGTATAGGTGGTAACGAAGCCAAAAACGATATGGGCAAAGATAAGCGAGGTGAGGTAGCTGCGGAGGGTGATGAGGGGCGGGCGCGGGTGCATCATGAAAAAAAAGTACCATACCACCATGGCTACGAGCCCATGTGCCAAGCCAAACAGCAAGCCCCAGGAAGCGGTAGGCACGCCTACCCCGGAATTCCAGAGTGCCAGGTATATTACGGCAAAGAAGACTCCGGCAGCGTAATGAGCCAGCGTTCCGGCTACTTTTGTACCGGTCAGTTCCGAGAGGCTGCCATCATCATGGGTGCGGTTCAGGAGCATGGTGCCGAGGAGACGCACGACCTTCATCACGCGGTGTGTTGCAAAGGAAAGCAGGTACAGGAAGGCAGTCATGGCGGCGGTACCGGCTATTCCTGCTATAACGGCATCTAGAAACTTCATGGCTTTGGGTTCTGTCGCTATACGCTAGTACGAAAGCAGGCTTAACTCGGCCATATCCTTACCATCATCATCAGCATGAACGCCGCGCTAATGCAAACAGAGGACACCTTGTTCATATGCATGGTGTTCTCAAAGTTCACAGCACTGGGGTCTTGCTGCGCCCGCACTACCCAGCCGGTGAAGAAGTATAACACAGGGGCGGTGCAGAGCAGAAATATGAAAATATTGTGTACCTGGCCTGAAGTAAAGTATAGCCACAACAGCAGGCCTGTACCAGCTAACAGACTAACAGCGGCAAACAAATAAGTGCCGTTTATGCCTAAAAGCAGGCTAAGGGTGCGGTCGCCGCGGCGGCTGTCCTCCTCATGCTGGTAAATTTGGGTGAGGGGGTAGGAGCCGCATAGGAAAAGTGTGCTCACCAAGGCAAACCACACGTTCGGCTCCTGCAACACCTGCTGCAGCGGCAGGCCAACGCCTACCTGCACCATGGCATAGGTAAAGGCTCCCTGAAAGAAGGTGACTACAAAAGTGCTCAGGATCGGGTATTTTTTCAAGCGGATGCCCTCGTAGCTGTACGCTTTGGAGATGAACAGGTACAGCGCCACAAAGCTGGCAAAGAGCGGCGACAGCAGCAAACCGAACAGTATGGCCAGCACATCGAACAGCAGGACCAGGTGCATGAGTTGCCGGTTAGGCTTGGGCGGATTCTTCAGCCCCCCAATGCTGCCTTCGTCGCGGTCGTAGTAGGAGTTGTAGCCGTTGCTGGCAGGATACACCAGTACATGCAGCACCAGAAACACCACCAGTGCCCGCCACCCGTTTAGCTGCGGCAGGGTGCTTAGCGCAAACCAGAAAATCGGCATCAGGTACACCGAAAATGGGATGCGCATCAGCGTAAGGGCGGTGCGATAGCTATGCATGGCTGTTGTTCGTTAATTGCTACACTTACTCATTCACTCAACTACTCATTCAAAATTGGTCTGGATACCCGATCAGGTAGATCACATGCTTCCCCGGGCCTGCGCCTGCACGACCTGCGCGCCAGGTATAGTTGGCCGCCTGTACCTCAGACGCCAGGCGTTGCAGTTGCTCCGGTGTGTAAATGCGCAGCAGCGATACGGTGCCATCCCACAGTATACCCAAGGGGATTAGTGGTAGGATGTACGTAAAAAACAGCCTGCTGAGCCGGAACGGGCGAATGAAAGGCGTGACCACAAGTATAACAATGGGGAAGAGCAGCCACAGCACCAGCAGCTCCAGCCAGCTTTTCTTAGCACCCTCAAAAATGCCAATGGCAGCTCCCTTATCGGCAGCGTCCTGAAGTATGGCTTTGGCCAGGCGTGGCGGAAAATGATGGAACGAGGAGAAAATGGTGCGCACGCCCGTTATACTTGCGGGCACAGCCGTGGCATCTACAGGCGCAGGTATAAAACGGATGCTGCCGCCGGAATTCTGCTGCAGGTACGCATAGGCGCCAAGGTTCGGGTAGAGGTCGGAGAGGGTGACACGTACGGAGCTGCCCATGCGCTGGCTCAGTTGCTGCTGTATGGTAGCAATGCCGCCTCCGGCGCCTGAGCAAAGGTCGGTGAAGTGGCGTTGGTTGCTGCGCTCCAGCAGCTCCTGTAACAGCGGCAAGGCGGCCTCGTAGGCGTTGAGCCGGGAAATCATGAAGCGCAGGAAGTCGAGCATGCCCTGCCGGATAACGTGCGGGAACCAGCGGAGGTCTTCGAACTCAAAAAGTTGGAGGCGGATGTTCAAGGGCTGCTTTTTCGCTGAAGTACTCGGTGGCAGCGCTAAAGGTTTTGCGGGCGGCAAAAAGTGCAGGCGCAAGTATAAAGCGGTTGGCTCCAACGTGCGCCTGAGCCAGAAAGCGTTATACTTACATCAGGCCGTGCTCACCTGCACCCACACGCAGCCCATCACCGGTGTTGCTGAAGAACTGCCAGTATTCTGCCGCAGGCGCTGCCGGGTCGGGCAAGACAGAGAGCGTGGAGCCGTCGCTGAAGTATAGCATCAGCCCCCAGCCGTCCTGCTGCTCTGCGCGCTCCGCCACCAGGTTCGGGTTGTCGTTCACCAGCTCCATCAGGCGCTGGTCCAGCATGCTCGAGCCGGGCTTCTTCCAGTCCCATACCGGTGTCGGCAAACCTGCCTCGCGCTTGCGTATGTACATCTCGCTTTGTTTTATCAGGCCACCGTCGGTCAGGCGCAGCTCCCAGGGGCAGTTCACGGCAAGGGTTAGCTCGCCCACATCCAGCACAAGGCCCTGCGGCGTGGTGTAGTGGGTATGGCCGAAGTGGAAGTACACCACCGTCTCGGTGCGGGTAGTCTTATTCAGTGGCAACCCAATAACCTTGTTAAAGGCTTGCTGTAGTGTGTCTTGCATGTTTATAGGGGTCTTATGTGCGACTTCTGGAACAAATATAGCCAGCACACGTCAAAGTATACTTGTTCTAACAATATTTGCGAAGTATTAAGGAGGTACCTCTTGGAAGTTGTGTACAAAAAGTATCTTTGTGATTGTTTTGTATTAAGTGCGATTGGGAATTTAACCGGAACAGCCTCTGTTTGCTAAAGATGCCGAAGGAGCAAGAGAAAGTACAAGAACCTAAAACATCACCATCCATAGCCCAAAAGGTAATCAGCTTTACCTGGAAAGCGTTTTTTCTGGGCATTGCCGTGGTGGTGGGCTACCTGCTGAGTGTAGAGCACAACGTGCTGTATCTGTTTGGCGCCTCCCCCAGCCTGGACAGGCTGGAGAACCCGCGCTCCGACCAAGCCTCCGAATTGTATACAGCCGATGGCAAGCTGATCGGTAAGTACTTCCGTGAGAACCGCAGCCCGGTTACCTACAAGGAGCTGTCGCCGCAGTTGGTGCAGGCGCTCATTGCCACCGAGGATATCCGCTTTTATGAGCATGCCGGTATAGACCCCGAGGCGATCGTGTCGGCGGTGTACGGCAGCTTCAGAGGCGAGGCCCGCGGCGCCAGTACCATCACGCAGCAGCTGGCCAAGAACCTCTACAAAACCCGCACCGACGACTCCAAAGGCGTGTTGGGCCACGTCCCTGGCCTCAGCATCGTGATTTCCAAAACCAAGGAGTGGCTCACGGCCATAAAGCTGGAGCAGCGCTATACCAAGGAGGAGATCCTGACGATGTACCTGAACACGGTGGATTTCGGCTCGAACTCCTTTGGTGTGAAAGTGGCGGCCAAAACCTTCTTTAACACCACCCCCGAAAAACTGAAAATGGAAGAGGCCGCCGTGCTGGTGGGCCTTCTGAAAGCGCCAACCTACTACAGCCCGCGCTTTAACCCTAACAATTCCACCCGCCGCCGCAATGTGGTGCTGGGGCAGATGGTAAAGTACGGCTACCTGGGCAAGGCAGAGGCCGACTCCTTGAGCCAGCTGCCGCTGGAGCTGGACTATAATGTGGAGAACCACTACGACGGGCCTGCGACCTACTTCAGGGGTGCCGTGGCGGACTACCTGCAGGAGTGGTGCAAGGAGAACGGCTACGACCTCTACCGCGACGGCTTGAAAGTATACACCACTATCGACTCCAGGATGCAGGCACACGCCGAGGCGGCCATGGAAGAACAGATGCGCAAGCTGCAGCGCCGCTTCGACAACCACTGGGAGGGCAAGAACCCGTGGGTGGACGAGAAGAACCGGGAGATACCGAACTTTATCGAGGAAACCATCAAGCGCACTGCCTATTACCGCCGCCTGAAAAAGAAGTATGGCGATGATACCGCAGCCATAAACAAAGAACTGAACCGCCCGCGCGAGATGAAGGTGTTCACCTGGGAGAACGACTCGCTGGAGAAGACGGTGACCATGAGCCCGCTCGACTCGCTGGCTTACTACAAGCACTTCCTGCACGGCGGCATGATGACCATGGACCCCTTCACCGGCCATATCAAGGCGTGGGTGGGCGGCATCAACTACAAGTACTTTAAGTACGACCACGTGAAACAGGCGCGCCGCCAGCCGGGCTCTACCTTTAAGCCGTTTGTGTATGTGGCGGCCATTGATAACGGTTACTCGCCCTGCGATAAGATCGTGGACCAGCGCATCACAATAAACTATGTGGAGAAAGGGGAGAAAAAGAGTTGGTCGCCCACGAACGCGGACTGGGAGTATACCGGTGCTCCGATGACACTGCGCCGGGGCATGGGCAAATCGGTGAACTCGGTTACGGCGCAGCTAACGGAGCGCATAGGCTGGGAAACCGTGGTGGATTATGCGCACAAGCTGGGCATCAAAAGCTCGCTGGAGTCGGTGCCGTCCATTGGCCTGGGGCCAAGCGATGTGTCCATCTTCGAGATGGTGGGTGCCTACAGTACTTTCCCGAACTACGGCTTCCATACCGAGCCCATGTTCATTACCCGCATCGAGGACCAGAACGGCAACCTGCTGCACCAGTTTACGCCGGTGCAGAAAAAGGTGCTGAGCGAGGAAACGGCTTTCCTGATGATGCACATGCTGAAGGGAGGCATCGAGGAGCCGGGCGGTACTTCGCAGGCGCTGTGGGAGTACGACCTCTGGAAGGGCAATGAGATCGGCGGCAAGACCGGTACCACCTCTAACCACTCCGACGGCTGGTTTATGGGCGTGACAAAAGACCTGGTGACGGGTGTGTGGGTAGGCGGCGAGGACCGTAGCATCCACTTCCGCACCTCACAGTTAGGTGAGGGCTCTAAGACGGCACTGCCGGTCTTTGGCCTGTACATGGAGCGTATCTACAAGGATAAAGAGCTAGGCTATACTATGGGCCGCTTTCCGCAACCAACCGTAAAAATAAGCAAGAAGTATAACTGCACTACTGTGCTGCCAAAGCCTATGCCAGACTCCACGCAACTAGACCCTGTGCTGGAACTGCTGAACATCGGGGACATACTGTAGTTAATCCTATAAAATTATGCTAGAGCTACCACCCACATTAAGGCCCCCGGAAGCCAACGAGGTGCCACAGGACTTTTCCTCGATGGAGGAGGGGCTAGAGCAAAGGGAGCGGGCCAACATTGTTGAAGGGTATAGGCTGTTCGACAACGATGGGAGTGATGAGTTACAACAGATTCCCTTTAGCTTTTACGCAGAGATCAACGTCGATAACTCCAGGTTGTGGGAGCTGCTCACGCGCTTATCGAAAGAACTGCCGGATATGGCCTCGCTGATTTTCGGGCTGGAAGGAGGGGAGCTAAGCTACAGCGACTACCTCAGTAAGAGCGGTTTAATGGCCGATCTGGTTGAGTTCAAGAGAGAGATAGCTCAGGATACTTTTATCGAGATAGGGCTTATCTTCAGCGATGAGACGAAGCTGGTTGAAGTGCTTGTGGCTGACTCAAAGTATATCAAGTTCTGGGGTGTTGATAAAGATTCCTTCAGGCAGATCATGAGTGAGTTCAGCATAGAAGAAAATGAGGAAATAGCCTTTGCTGATGAGTACCCAAATGTAAGAGAACACCTCACCAAGTTTTATGAAGATGCTCTTCCCACAGATGAGCTTATCGAAAGACTGGAGGCAAAGTATAGGAGCACCTAAAGAAAGAGAAAGCCAGCTTAAAGTACAGCTGGCCTTCTCTTTTATACTTGATTTATACGCTTACTTACTCTTTCTCTCCTTCGTAAAATGCTTCCAGCGCGTCCTCCAGGTAGTTATACTCGAACGTGAAGCCGGTTTGCATTACTTTGTTGGCGCTTACACGCTGGCTGGCAAGAACTACCTCGCTCATTTCCCCCATCATCAGGTTAAGCGCAAAAGCGGGCACGTTCGGCAGCACCAGCGGCTTGTTCATGGCCTCGGCCAGCTCTTTGGTAAACTCAGCATTGGTGACCGGGTGCGGCGCCACGGCGTTGTAAACCCCCTCAAACTGCGTGTCCTCAATAGCGCGGATAAACAGGCGGCAGGCATCGTCGATATGAATCCAGGACATGTACTGCTTGCCCGTGCCCAAGGCTGCGCCTGCCATCATTTTGACGGGCTTAGCGATCTGTGGCAAGGCACCGCCTTTCTTGCTCAGAACAATGCCCAGCCGAAGGATTACGGTGCGTAGCCCCAGGTCGCGCATCTGCCAGGCGCCAGCTTCCCAGGCCTTGCATACCTCCGCCAGAAAATCATCGGCGTACAGGCTCTCCTCCGACATCAGCTGCTCGCCGGCGTCGCCATAAATGCCAATGGCAGAGGCCGAGACAAAGCCTTTTACGTGGTGCTCTGACCTGCCCAGGCACTTGTGCAGCAGGTTTATACTTTCCACACGGCTCTTCAGGATCTCCTGCTTGCGTTCCTCCGTCCATTTCTCGCCAGCCACGCTGGCTCCTGCCAGGTTCACGATGTAATCGGCGTAGGTGAGCGCATTTTCGTCAATGTACCCATCCTTTATGTCCCATTTAAAGGACTTGTAGGTCGAAACCTTTTCGGGGTTGCGGCTAAGGTGCGCCACCTCATACCCTTGGTCTATCAGCATCTCTGATAGGCGCATCCCTACTAATCCCGAACCGCCTGTGATGAGTATTTTTCCTGGCATAAGCTTAAGTGTGTTGGCACAGTAAGTTCACCTATACGCAACTTAGGTATATTTAAGTTTTCTTATATTAGTTGGGATCTCAGCAAGCAAGGCTTATCGTAGGCTGGGCAGCCTAGCGCTTGGTGCGGATGTGGCCCAGGAACTCTGTGCGGTACGCCTCCTGCTCAAACAGGCCAGAGTACTCTGCCGTAATGGTGCTGCTGCTCACATCGTTCACCCCGCGGCTCATCACGCACAGATGGTCCGCCTCGATCAGCACAGCCACGTTCTCTGTCTGCAGCGCCTGCTTCAGCTCGTTGGCTATCTGCATGGTCATGCGCTCCTGCACCTGCGGGCGGCGGGCGTAGTAGTGCACAATACGGTTCAGTTTAGAGAGCCCGATCACGTGCTCGTTCGGAATATAGGCCACATGGGCTTTACCGATGATCGGCACAAAGTGGTGCTCGCAGGAGGAGTACACGGTGATGTCGCGCTCCACCAGCATCTTGTTATACTTGTACTTGTTCTCGAAGCGGCGCGCGTGCGGCTTGTTGTCCGGGTGCAGGCCGCTGAAGATCTCCTTCACGTACATCTTGGCCACGCGGTGCGGCGTGCCTTTCAGGCTGTCGTCCTTCAGGTCCAGGCCCAGCGTGTGCATAATTTCACGGAAGTGCCCCTCAATGATGGTAATCTTCTCGTCATCCGAAAGGTCAAAAGCATCCGCGCGCAATGGCGTCTCCAGAGAGCTCATTACGTGGTCATCCATCGCCTCCTCGTTCTCCAGGTCGTGGTTATCCATTATATTCCACAAAGTTTCGTTCTGTTTCATACAGTGTTACAGCTAAATCGTAGTCCGGGCTGATCCTTTGGCGCAGCCTGTTCCAGATTACCGCCGCAATGTTCTCGGCGGTAGGATTCAGCTGGCCAAACTCCTCCGTGTCCAGGTTCAGGTTCTTATGATCGTACTTGTTGATCACCTCCTCCTTCACCAGTTGGCTGAGCTTTTTCATGTCGTAAACATACCCAGTGTCAGGGTCTACAGTGCCCGTCAGCTTCACGATCAGCTCATAATTGTGGCCGTGATAGTTCGGGTTGTTGCACAGGCCAAACACCGCGTTGTTCTGCTCCTCCGTCCAGGCGGGGTTGTGCAATCTGTGCGCGGCATTAAAGTGCTCCTTCCGGCAAACGGTTACTCTCATAGTGCTTCTAACAGCTAATGTGTGGTAAAGTTTGGCCTACTACCCGATCAGCTCTGACTGCGAGTGCCATAAGTTTGCAAAGTTAGTGCAGCTAGCCCTAATCCCAAACCAAAAGCAGGCTAAATTAATTCGTTTTGCCTTCGGCCTTTCTGCCGTCTATTCTTTAACTTCGTGTATCGGATTAACCTATCAGAGTACAAAACAACAAACCTATGAGGGGATTTATACTTGCCATATACATGTTGGTGGTGGCCGGCGTATGCCAGGCACAGTCGGTGCAGGTAAAGGAAGTGGAGCAGGAGGTGCTGGGGGTGAACCGGCGCGGGCAGCAGCTCACGGTACAGCTGGACCCCAAAACAGTGGAGAAGTCCTGGAAAGAGTACCTGGGCCAAAACGCGGGCCGCGTGAAGGTGAGCAGAGGAGTGATAACCGTGGAGGGGGCAAAAATAGACTCGATATATGGCGAGCCCATGCGGATATACTCCACGGTGCACAGCGACGCGACTGGGAGTAGCGTGTGGTGGACGCTGGACCTGGGGACCGATCACCTGAGCAAGGCGGCCACGCCAAAGCCTTACACCGCTGCGGAGAACTTTATGCGCACCTTTGCCCGCAAGCTCTACCGCGACGATATTTTCCGGCAGATTAATGCCGCTGAGGATGTGCTGCAAGCCACCAAGGCCGAGCAGGACCGGGTGGTGAAGGAGGCTAACAGCTTGCAACTAAGCATAGAGCGCAACAGGCAGCGCCGAAAGGAGCTGGAGGCGGAGCTGGTGCGCAATGCCGAGGAGCTGAAGCAACTGGAGCAGGAGGTGCAGGTAAACCAGCAGAAGCAGGAGCTGAGCCGCCAGCGGGTGCAGGAGATGAAGCAAGCAGTGGATGCCGTTAGGGCCAAGCTGCTGCAGGTGGGGAAGTAGCCTGCGGTTTATACTTTAAGATTTATACTTGTAGAGACGCAACATCTTGCGTCTCTTTTTTTATTCGCTACACCTGAGAGCAGCAGTATAAAGTATGGTTTACAGGGAGCATAAGGTGTCGCGTCTCTGCAACCAGGAAAGTATAGCCGGTTATCGCTTACAACTTCATCCAGCGCTGTATCTCCTTCTCCGCAAACTTTTCATCGCGCCAGCCTACAAAATTGGTGTTACCCGACTTGTTGTAGTTCGTGAACCAGATCTGCAGGATGGCCTTTGCCCCCGGGTAGTTCTTGCTGAAGCTCTCGTAGGTGGTGGCGTCTATTCTGCGCTCACTGGGGCGCGATGGCACCGCTACCACCACATGGCGCAGCTCTCCGTAGTTCTCCAGCTGTATCAGCCCCACCGGAATCACCTCCATCTCCGTGCCCGGCTCCTGCCGCTCGGCCAGCACCAGCACCTCCAGGCCTCTGCCATCCTTGCTTATCTCCGTGGAAGGGATGAAACCCAGGTTGCCCGGGTAAGGCAGGAAATCCACCTCGCGCTCGTGGCCGGCGTCTAGGTCCGGCACGAATTCCTGCTTCTGCCTGTCATACACCAGCCTGCGTGTGTTGCCGGCCGGCGTCTCTACCACGGCCTGCAGCTGCTTGTTTGCCGAGTAGGTCGGCAGCTCCGAGTAATCTGTTTTGCAGGAAACCACAACTAGCAAGAGCAGCAAGTATAGCGTACAGTGTTTCATGGTGTGGGAGTGTGCTAGGTTCTGCCTGCAAAGATAAGTAGCGGCGCTTGCCGGCAAAAGTATAAACCAGAGGCAAGCGCAGAAGTACAGGCACAAAAAAAGGAGCCGAGGTCATCGGCTCCTTCTTTACTAAAACTATGGAAAACTTATGAAAACAGGTATTCTTATCTTCTTTCCTTGATACGAGCAGCCTTGCCCTGCAGACCTCTCAGGTAGTACAGTCTGGCTCTTCTAACACGGCCTTTTCTCACCAGCTCGATTTTCTCGATAGCAGGAGAAAGAAGAGGGAAGATACGCTCAAGGCCAATCTGGTTAGATACTTTTCTTACAGTGAACGTTTCTCCGTTTGTGTTCACGTTCTTACGCTGAATCACAACACCCTGGAATTGCTGAATACGCTCTTTGTTACCCTCACGGATTTTAACGTGAATGTTAATGGTATCACCCGCCTGGAAATTAGGGAAAGAGGCGCGCTTGTCAGTAGACTCCTGCTCGATGAATTTAATTAGTTCGCTCATGATGGCTATGTTCTCTTAAAGTATCTTCTTCAAATTTCGGACTGCAAAGATATGTAATTATTTATTACATAAGAACATTTGCAGAAAAAAAATATAGTTTTTGGTGGCCATCACAGCAAAACTTTGCCTATGGCCTAATTTGTTTCTTTTTGCCAGTAAGTGGCTAGATTCTGTTTGCTATTCGTCCAGCAGGTCTGGGCGGCGCTGCCTGGTGCGCTCCACGGCTTGCTCAAAGCGCCACTGCTCAATCTTCGGCGTATCACCCGACATCAGGATGTCCGGCACTTTCAGGCCCTTGTACTCTGCCGGGCGGGTATAGACTGGCGGGGCCAGCAAGCCGTCCTGGAAAGAGTCTGTCAGCGCGGAGGTCTCGTCGTTCAGCACGCCCGGTATGATGCGGATAATGGCATCTGCCAGCACGGCTGCGCCCAATTCTCCGCCGGAAAGCACATAGTCGCCGATGCTGATCTCGTGGGTCACGTAATGCTGCCGCACCCGCTCATCCACGCCTTTGTAGTGGCCGCAAAGTATGATCACGTTCTCCATCAGTGAGAACTGGTTCACGATGCGCTGGTTCAGCGTTTGCCCGTCCGGTGTCATGTAGATGATGGCATCATACTTTCGCCCGGCCTGCAGTTCCGAGATGCACTTGTCGATCGGCTCGATCATCATCACCATGCCTGCACCGCCGCCAAAGGCGTAGTCATCTATCTGCCCGTGCTTGTTCACGGCATACTGGCGCAGGTCGTGGATGTGTATTTCCACCAACCCTTTTTGCTGGGCCCGCTTCAGAATAGAGTGGCTAAAGGGGCTGTCCAGCAGGTCGGGCTGGCATGTAATAATGTCAAAGCGCATTATTTTTCCTCCTTCTCCGGGTCTTCCTTGTCCTCATCGTCGGGGCTGGATGGCTCTGTGTATACTTCCAGCAGGCCCTCCGGCAGGCTCACATGCAGCTGCTTTGCCTCATGGTCGGCGCGCAGGAAGATCTCATCCATCACCGGCACCAGCATTTCCTGGTTCAGGTAGTCCATCACCATCAGTTGCTGCTGCGGCAGGTCGTAAAACTCCTTTACCGTGCCTAGCGGCCCATGCTGCTCGTCCACCACCTGGTAGCCGATCACGTCATGGAAGTAGAACTGGCCTTCCTCCAACTCCGGCAGCTCATCGAGCGGCAGGTAAATGGAGGTGTTACGCAGCGCCTCCGCCTGTTCAATGGTTGCGATATCCTCAAACTTGATAATAAAGCGACCCTTCTGCACCGGCTCCATGGAGCTTATAAAAAAAGGAATCAGTCTTCCTTTTTGCTCAAGGAAAACTGATTCCAAATCTTCATAATCTTCGGGATAATCTACGTCAAAAAACGCGACTACCTGCCCCTTGGTGCCATGGGTCTTGACGATATAGCCTAACAGAAAGCATTCATCAACATGCATGGCACACTAAATTATGCTTGCTCTTCAGTAGCTTCGCCTTCGGCGCCTTCTGCAGGGGCTTCAGTAGCCTCCTCAGCAGGAGCGTTGGCAGCAGCCTTCTCCGCCTCACGCTGACGGATAGCCTCAGCACGAGCTTCGTTTACTTTACGCTCAGCCTCAAGAGCGGCAGCACGCTTCGCCTCTTTCTCAGAGCCTACTTGCTGGCGCTTGGCCTCGATCTTCGCTTCTTTAGACTCTTTCCACTCGTTAAAACGCTGGTCAGCAGTTTCCTGAGAGATAGCGCCCTTGATAACACCTACCTGCAGGTGCTTCTTGTACAGGATGCCTCTGTAAGAAAGCATTGCTTTTACGGTGTCAGTTGGCTGCGCACCGTTCATTACCCACTGGAACGCCTTGTCTTCGTTGAAGTCGATGAAGGCTGGAACAGTGTTCGGGTTGTAAGTACCCAGTTTCTCGATGAATTTACCATCACGTGGTGCTCGAGCGTCAGCTACTACGATATCGTAGATAGCGGCTTTCTTGCGGCCTCTGCGGGCCAGTCTGATTTTTACTGCCATTTTTTAAATGTATTTTGTAAGTCGGCGAAACCCGTCCGCCTGTTTAGAACCGCAAAATTAGGGAAATAATTTCTGATTAGCTACACCTGTGGGTATTTATTAATGAGTTGTGCTTCAGCGATAAGTATAAGGCTAAGTTTGCAGTTTATGGGTGGCTGTTCCTGGTCATTTTAGCAAGGGTTTCTGCTTTGTGCGTTTTTATACTGTTGCAGGTGTTAACGACTGGCTGGAAATGACATGCTTTATACTTTGCTATACTTCCCATTTACCTGGCGTAAGCGTCCGCTTGTGCCTTTAGCCCCGCTTCCCGCAGCGTGAACCAAGCTATCCTTACTAGCTTCCGCTGATCCTATAGACTTACAAACGGCTCGTTTCATTTCTTGCTTTCTGCCCTCCCAGGTCGGGAGGCCTCGCCTTCGGGGTAGGGACCCTCGATTAGGGCATCGCGCGGTGTTCCCTTCCTTCGCTACCCTTCGGTCGCAATGCCCTGCGGGCACCGGAATCTCACAAGGCGCTCAACCCAAGGCTGGGATCTGATTCGATAGCAAGTGCCACTGCTACAGGAAAGAGAAGCATAAAATAGTAGTACAGAAACTGTCCCCTAGAGGACAAGTGAGAACGAGAGTTCGAAACTTGCGAGCGCAGCTCAATAGGGGTGTTTAAGCAGAACCTATGCAACTTATACTTCAGCAACAGCAAAAGCAGGCTCCCCGACTTAGACAAGGAGGGGATAAAGGGGTGGTTGGACCAAGCATTGCTGAAGACTCCCCTCTCAAGAGCAGCGAGGGAAATTGAAGTATAAGCATAAAAAAGCCCTCCGCAAGGGGAGGGCTTTCAAGTATAGTTAAGCGTTGGCTTTCACTCTTGGTGCCTTGGCGGCCTTTACTTTCACTGGTTTCAGTTTGATGATGCTCAGTTTGTCCAGCGTCCAGATCACCGGCCAGGTTGGGTCCACTTCCCACCACTTCACGCCGAAGTTCACGCGGTTAGGCAGCTTGTGGTGGTTGTTCTGGAAAAGCTCACCGCCTGTCAGGAAGTCGAAGAAAAGCGAGTTCCTGGACTTATCGTTGTTGTCGAAGTTCTGATAGCCATACTTGTGGCCGCTCCAGTTCACGATAGCGCCGTGCACCGGGCCCATCAGGAAATGGATTGGCAGCAGCAGGAACATCCACCACTGGGTGGCAAAGGCAATGTAGAACAGCACATACCCTACGCCCCAGCCAATTCTGGACCAGTAAGAGTCGCCGATCTTTTCCAGCAGCGGCCATACCGGGTAATTGCCCTCAAAGCGGCGCTCCGGCTCCACACGGTTGTTCAGCACGTCGTTGTAGATCTCCTTCGTCTTCCACATCATCGTGAAGGCGTTGTTGGAGAAGTGCGGTGAGTGCGGGTCGCGCTCGGTGTCGGAGAACGCGTGGTGCATGCGGTGCAGGATCGCGTAGGCACGCGGCGACAGGAACGAGGAGCCCTGTGCAATGTAGGTCAGCAGGTAAAACGCCTTTTCCCAGAACGGGTTCATGGTGAACATTTTATGTGCTGCATAGCGGTGCAGGTAAAAGGTCTGCACGAACAGCGACAGGTACCAGTGCACCACAAAAAAGATAAGTATGGCCATTAATGTATGGGGTATGAGTGATTAGATCTACTTGTGCGGCAGAGCCCGTGTTGTGAACACGCCTTACCATACGCAAAGCTACAACACGAATTCAAAAGTAAAATAACATTGGCTGGGTAAAAGTTCAGAAAGTGATAAATATCATGTTTCTGCCTCGCTGCCTAAATCAGGCCAATTGCCGGAATAAGGCCCACACCGGCGTGGCCGGGGGAGGGGCGCTAACGGTGACCGGGGTTTTCAGCGTCGGGTGGGTAAACTGCAGCCGGCGCGCGTGCAGGGCGATGCTTTTGTCAGGCAGTGGCTGGTCAGCGCCATACTTCAGGTCGCCCAGGATGGGGCAGTGCATGGATGCCAACTGCACCCGGATCTGATGCGGCCTGCCGGTGATGGGGTTTACCTCCAGCAGGTGCTTGCCCTGCTGGGTGCTCAGCAGCTTATAGTTCAACTCTGACCTTGATCCGGCTGCATTATCCTTGGCGTATGCCTTGGTAACATTGCGCGAGCTGTCTTTCACAAGCCAGTGCACCAGGTTTCCCTGCTCCTGCCTTGGCCGGTTCTGCACCACGGCCCAGTATGTCTTTTCGGTTTTCTTGCTTCGGAATAGCTCGTTGAGGCGGGTAAGGGCTTTGGAGGTCTTGGCCAGCAACACCACGCCGCTCACCGGCCTGTCGAGGCGGTGCACCACGCCCACAAACACATTGCCCGGCTTGTTATACTTCTCCCTGATGTACTCCTTTGCCAGATCGGCCAGCGTTACATCCCCTGTGTCGTCGCCGTGCACCAGCAGGCCCGCAGGCTTGTTTACCACCAGCACATGGTTATCCTCAAAAAGAACGTCTAAAGAAGCCATAGGCTGTAGTTAAAAATTTAGCGTTATGAGTTTAAAGTTTATGGTGATAAATGAAAGCCCCACAAAGAGCTGCATCTTTAAGTAAGCATATGCGAGCGCTATAGCTAAGAAGAGTGGCTCACTCGTAACTTTTAACTCATAACTTTCAACTCTGATTAGTATGCTTCTTTCTCGTTCGGGAAATCCTTGCTCTTTACGTCCTGCACGTAGTGCTTTACGGCATCGGTCATGATGGTGTGCAGGTCGGCGTAGCGGCGCAGGAAACGCGGCTTAAACTCTTTGTTGATGCCCAGCATGTCGTGCACCACCAGTACCTGTCCGTCCACGTGCGGTCCGGCGCCAATGCCTATGATCGGGATCTGCAGTTGCTCGGCCACGCGTTTGGCCAACTCCGACGGGATCTTCTCCAGCACAATAGAGAAGCAACCTAGCTCCTGCAGCAGCAGCGCATCGTCGATCAGCTTCTGTGCCTCGGCCTCCTCCTTGGCGCGCACGCTGTAGGTGCCGAATTTGTAGATGGACTGTGGCGTAAGGCCCAGGTGGCCCATCACCGGAACGCCTGCACTAAGTATGCGCGTAATGGATTCCTTTATCTCCGCGCCACCCTCCAGCTTTATACCGTGCGCCCCAGACTCCTTCATGATGCGGATGGTAGAACGCAGCGCCTCCGAAGAGTTGCCCTGGTATGAGCCAAACGGCAGGTCCACCACCACAAAGGCCCGGCTCACGCCGCGCACCACCGAAGAGGCATGGTAGATCATCTGGTCCAGTGTGATCGGCAAGGTGGTCTCATGGCCAGCCATTACGTTAGAGGCCGAGTCGCCCACCAGCAGCACGTCTACGCCGGCGGCATCCAGGATGGTGGCCATGGAAAAGTCGTAAGCCGTAAGCATGGAGATTTTCTCCCCACGCTCCTTCATGTTCTGCAGTTGGTGCGTGGTAACTTTCTTGATATCGTTTTTATGTACAGACATAGCTCGCTGTGGTTTTAGGTGTAAAGCTATAAAATCTAAAAACAAGAACAGCCACGTTTTGGTGTGGCTGTTCTTGTTAATAGTTGTATCCGGTGCTGCTGCGTTTGGTCAGTTTCAGGTCCTGGAGCAGCGCGGAGCGTGCATTTATAGTCAGGTTGTAGCCCCGAAGCAGGCCAAACGGTACCCACCCGATGCTCATGTCCCAGCAGTGCAGGTCGCGGTAAATCTGCACGTTGGCGTAGGAGATGTTCTGATTCGAGATGTCATACGTGGCGTTATAGGTTACCTTCCATTTCTCTGTTATGTTCAGGGAACCGTCTATGCCCATTGTCTGGATTACCCTGGTTTCTCCCCGCAGGCCAAAGGAGCGGTTGTAGTTCAGGGAGTAATTCAAATTCAAGGTCCACGGAATTTTAAAGTCCACGTACTGCGGCAGCAGCGGGTCAAACGGCTCCTGCTCCAGCGATGGCAGGTTGTCCGGGGTAGTCGTCTCTGAGCGGAACGCCTCCGGATTCAGGCTGGCCGTCAGGTTCAGGCCCGCATTCGTAATCCTGCCCAACCTTCCCTTCGACAAGTCGAAGTAATACCGGTCTATCGTCTGTCCTGTGCTGTCGTTTTTCTGGTACGGGTCCAGGGTAGAGTTGAAGTTCATGTTGATGAACTTGAAGAGCTTGGTGTTCAGGGATACCCTAATTGGCGACAGGTTCAGGGAGTCGCGGGCGAAGTCGTAGCTGGAGGAGAGGCGCAGGTTGTCAATGATGCTTACCTTCTCGGTCTTTACCTCGGCCGTGTCGCTCTTGGCCTTCACTTTCATCTCCACGCTGTTATCAATACTGAAGCTAAGGGCAGAGCTGAGGCCGGTTGCCGGCAGCGCTGTCCGGAATCGGCCCAAGTCGCGGTACTCCGCCAGGTTTGTGTTGGGGTCCACGCCCACCAAAGTGCGCTGGTAGAACCCATAGCGCTCATCGGCAAAGTCGGGCCGGAAGTTGTAGCTGATGCTTGGCCTTACCAGGTGGCGTATGGCCTCCACTTTGCCGCCCTGTTTAAAGTTTACCGTACCGTATACGGTGGTGTTCAGGCTTGCGCCGGCGCTGTACTGGTACACCCTTCCGAAACTGGTCGTGTCGATGTCGATGCGCTGGGAGTCCGGGTCAAAGCGGAAACTATACTTTTCGTCCAGCCAGGTTTCGCTGTAGTTCACGTTCGGGCTGAAGTTAAAGAAGCGGGCGATTTTATAGTTGCCCAAGCCAATGCCGAACGCATGGACGGCCTGCTTCTGTCCGCTGTCCCAGAGGCGCTGCAGGTTGTTAAAGCTTATAGGAATAGTGTCGGCAGGGCTAGCCTCCAGCAGTGGGATATCGGAGCGCGTTCGCGCCGGCTGTACGTTCGTCACGGTGTTCGAGGCGCGCACGTTGTAAGACAGCGTGAACTTCTCGTACCACTTGTTGGTGGCCTGAGCATCTGAGAACAGCTCCGACACCGATACCTGCGACATGCTGAAGCTAAGGTCCGGCAACACAAAGTCCATCCTGCCGGATACGGTGTTCTGGCTTTGGCTGGCCTTCAAGGTATAGCTGAACGGAGAGTTCGGAATGGTCTTCTGGTACGACACGTTGGAGTTGAACGAAGGGCTCAGGTACTGCGATTGGCTCTCGTAGTTAACACGCTGGTGCGACTGGCTACCGGCGTTTACACTGGCGCTGAAGGAGCCGCGGCCAGGCTTGGTAACCGGGTTGTGGCTCCACCTGATCCAGAAGGTTTTCTGCGATGGTGGCAGTTGAGAGAACACGTTATCGGTAGAGCGGGCCTCGGAGGCAGCGATATCGGCCTCGTCGTTCTTAAAGTAGCTGTAAGAGAAGTTCATGTTGCCCCGGTAACCGTAGCGCTTCACGTAGTCTGTGCTTGCCTTCACTTCATACCCACCCAGCGAGAAGATATCACCAGTAAGGCGGGTGCCTATATAATCATTCCAGGCAAAGTAGTAGCCACCGTCATTCAGGAAGAAACCCCTGGCCCGGTTCTCGCCGTAACTCGGCACGATAACCCCGGAGGCGCGCTTGGTCTTGGGCGTGGGGAAGAGGCCGAACAGAAAGCCCAGGGGCGTGGGGATGTCACCGATCACAAGGTTAAACGGGCCTGCCATCACCTTGTCGTTGGGTATAGCCTTTATCTTGCTGGCACTGATGTAAAAGTGCGGGTGCTCCAGGTTACAGGTGGTATACTTGTTATGCAGGCCGAAGAACTCGTTGTTCTCGTTGCGTTTTACCACCTCCGAGTGTATGTATCCCTCGCCTTGCTGCGTTACTACATCAGAAATGCGCCCCCTGCGGGTTTTGTAGTTGTAGGCGATGCGCTTGGCAGCGTAGGTCTCGGCACCCTGCTTAAACACAGGGGTGCCTGCCTCCTTGCCGGTAGAGTCAGGAAGGGTAGTGGCGGTAAGGGTGTTGGTCTCGTAGTTGATCTGGATGTAGGCGGCCTCCAGGTTCATGTCGCCGTAGTTGATCTTGGCGTCGCCGTAGAGGTGCACCACCTTGTTGTCTACCTCAAACTGCATGGAGTCTCTGGCAGAGTATTTGATAGTTGTCGCGATATCGCCTTGTGGCGCGGCCAAACTCACAGAGTCCTGCCCGGCAACAAGCGCCGTGTCTTGCGCCGTTACCCGAGGTGTGTCCTGGGGGGCAGCCGTGCCGGCACGCTTAAGCCCACGCTGGGCATGAGCCAGCGGTGAGGAAAGCAGGACCGCCTGCAGCAGCAGTAAAAAAATAAAAATGTAGTGGCGCAACTTCTTCAGAGTTCCCTAAAAGTTTACTTAATTTGTACAAAGTTATTGTTTTAGCTTTTAACTAACGAGCGTTGTGAAAAATATTGTTACTGTATCAATTCTGGCTTTTGTTTTTTTACTCTGCTCCTCCAGTACCCTTGAGTTCAAGAAAGAGTACAAAGTGCGCACTGTTGTGATTGATGCCGGCCATGGGGGCAAAGATGTAGGGTGTAACGGTAAATTTTCGCATGAGGCGGTTGTTGCCCTGGATATTGCCAAGCAGGTAGGCGCCTTGATAGAGAAGAACGTGCCCGGGGTGAAAGTAGTTTACACCCGTACCGAAGACAAGTTCGTGGAACTGATAGACCGCGCCGGGATCGCCAACAAGAACAACGCTGACCTTTTCATTTCGATCCACCTGAATGCCGGCCCTCCCGCTGCTTACGGCACTGAGACCTATACCATGGGCCTCCATACTTCTAACGGCAACCTGGAGGTGGCCAAGCGCGAGAACTCGGTGATCCTGCACGAGGATGACTACGAGGCCAACTACAATGGCTTTGACCCGAACTCTCCGCAGAGCCATATCCTGTTTGCCCTGCACCAAAGCGCCTACATCGATAACAGCCTTCGCTTTGCCGAGAAGGTGGAGCGAGAGTTCAGCACAAAGGCCGGGCGCAAGAGCCGTGGCGTGAAGCAGGCGGGTTTCCTGGTGCTCTGGAAATCTTATATGCCCAGCGTGCTGATCGAGTGCGGCTTCCTGACCAACCCCACCGAGGAAAAATTTCTTAACGATAAGACCGGGCAATCGTATATTGCATCAGGTATATATCGTGCCTTCAAGGAGTACAAGCAAGAGCTGGAGGCGATGAACTAAGCACACCCCTACGTGAAGATATCAAAGGAAATTAAAGTTGCGCTACTAGGCATCGTAGCACTCGTCTTACTGTACTTCGGGTTCATGTACCTGAAAGGGTCGGACATCTTCTCCGACTCCCACCGCTACTATGTGGTGTACGACAACGTAGACGGGCTCTCTGTCTCTAACCCGGTGATACTGAATGGGGTGCAGGTGGGCAGTGTGCAGAACCTCAGGCTGATGACCGACAACCAGAACAAGGTGCGGGTAGAGCTGGAGGTGCTTAAGGAACTGCAGGTGGGCGACTCGACCATTGCCGCCCTTGGAAGCTCCGACATCCTGGGCAGCAAGGCCATTACCCTGTACCTGGGCAACAGCACCAAAACCTATAACGGCGGCGAAACCCTTATCCCCTTCACGCAGAGCAGCATCACCGAGATGATCTCCACCAAAACAGTGCCTATCATTGACAAGGTGGATACCACACTGGCGCGCGTGAACCGCCTGCTCGATGCCGAGACCAAAGGCAATATCCGTGACATCCTGGAGAACACCAACAAAACCACGGCTGCCCTGAACGAGATGCTGCGTGCCAACCAGCAGAACATCAGTGAGATAACGGCTAATATCAATGACTTGACTAGCTCGTTGAAACAAACACAGCGGCACATAGACCGCCTGGCCCTGAACATGGCTGAGATAACAGACACCCTGAAGCAGGTGGAGATAAACCGGTTGGTGAGCAACGCCAACGATGCGGTGGTGGAACTGCAGTCTGCGGCAGCCAAGCTGAACTCTGCGGAGGGCTCTATCGGCAAGCTAATGAATGATGAGGAGCTGTACGAGAACATGAACCGCTCCACCCAGGCGCTGAACCTGCTGCTGCGCGATATACAGGCGTATCCAAAGCGCTATGTGAGCTTCTCGGTGTTCGGCCGCAAAGACAAGTATAAGGTGGATGAGACCGGCCGAGTGATTACCCTGGAGGAGGTAAAGGAGCTGCAGGAGAGGCATCCGGAGGAGTTCCGTACGGTGCCAGACACAGTGTATGTGCCTGTGCCTAAAGGGAGTGGGGTGCAGGATGCACCTGGTACTAACGGCGCGGGCAATAATTAAGCAAGCTACATGTGAAAATTGTATATTTGTAAAATCCGCTTTTATGGGCGGATTTTCGCATTTATACTACCTTAAAACTATACAACCCATACTAATCAAACCCTTAATGGATATCGAATTCAACAAAAACGAAGACGCACTGAAGCAGCTGGTGTTCCAGCTGAATAGCAAACTGAAGAAAGTACACCTGGGCGGTGGCGAGAAGCGGATTGAGAAGGAGCACGCTAAAGGTAAGATGACCGCGCGCGAGCGCATTGACTACCTGCTGGACGAAGGAAGCGAGTTTCTGGAGATCGGCGCTTTTGCCGGCGAAGGCATGTACCAGGAGGTGGGCGGCTGCCCAAGCGGCGGCGTGGTAACCGGCATTGGCTACATCAAGGGCCGCCAATGCGTGGTGGTGGCTAACGATGCCACCGTGAAGGCGGGGGCCTGGTTCCCGATCACAGCCAAGAAAAACTTGCGCGCCCAGGAGGTCTCCATAGAGAATAAATTGCCGATAGTGTACCTGGTGGATAGCGCCGGGGTGTTTCTGCCGATGCAGGATGAGATCTTCCCGGACAAAGAGCACTTTGGGCGCATGTTCCGCAACAATGCGGTGATGAGCTCGATGGGCATTGTGCAGATAGCCGCTATCATGGGCAGCTGCGTGGCCGGGGGCGCTTACCTGCCGATTATGAGCGATGAGGCCCTGATAGTGGAGGGCACGGGCTCGGTTTTCCTGGCGGGCTCCTACTTAGTGAAATCCGCCATTGGCGAGAGCATAGACAACGAAACGCTGGGGGGCGCCACCACGCACTCCGAGATTTCGGGTGTAACCGATTACAAGTGCAAGGACGACAAAGAGGCGCTGGACCACATCCGCAACATTTTTGACAAGATGGGCGACAAGCCGGTGGCCGGTTTTAGCCGCGTGGAGCCTGCTGCGCCAAAGCAGGACGAGAAGGAGATCTATGGCCTGTTGCCTGCTGACCGGGTGAAGCCTTACGACATGATGGACATCATCCTGCGCCTGGTGGACAATTCGGAGTTTGAGCCTTACAAGGATCTGTACGGCCAGACCCTGATCTGCGGCCTGGCCCGCATCGATGGCTGGGCGGTGGGCATTGTGGCCAACCAGCGCAAGATTGTGAAGAGCAAGAAAGGTGAGATGCAGATGGGTGGCGTTATCTACTCCGACTCTGCCGACAAGGCCGCGCGCTTTATCATGAACTGCAACCAGAAAAAGATTCCGCTGGTGTTCCTGCAGGATGTGTCGGGCTTTATGGTGGGTAGCAAGTCAGAGCATGGCGGCATTATTAAGGATGGCGCCAAGATGGTGAGCGCCATGGCCAACTCGGTGGTGCCGAAGTTTACCATCCTAGTGGGCAACAGCTACGGTGCCGGCAACTACGCCATGTGCGGCAAGGCCTACGACCCGCGCCTGATCTACGCCTGGCCAACGGCACAACTGGCTGTGATGAGCGGCGCCGCGGCTGCCAACACGCTGCTGCAGATCCAGGTATCGGCCATGAAGGCGAAAGGCGAGGAGATAACGCCGGAGGCAGAGCAGGAGCTGCTGGAGCGCATCACCAACAAGTATAACGAGGAGCTGTCGCCATACTATGCCGCTGCCCGCCTGTGGGTGGATGGCATCATCGATCCGCTGGAGACGCGCAAGGTAATTTCCATGGGCATTGAGGCAGCCAACCACGCGCCTATCGAAAGGCCTTACAACGTGGGCGTGATCCAGACCTGAGATTATACCGCGGCGGTGAATCAAAACTAACGGAAGACGTGTTATAATTTTATACTTTGCAGACAGCCCCTTCGGGGGCTCCTGCAATTTTAGCTTTTATTACGGAGGAGAAGTGACAAAAGGAGAAATCAAGGCGCTGATCTCGCTGCTGGATGACAGCGATTTCGAGGTGGCGGCATATGTGGAGAAGCAGATCGCTTATTTAGGGGAAGGCATCATCCCTTTTCTGGAGGAGGAGTGGGAGGAGACCCTCAGCACCGACCTGCAGAAGAAAATTGAGGACCTGATACACAACCTGCAGTTCGATGGGCTGACAAAGCGCTTGCTGGAGTGGAAGAATAAGGGAGCGGAGAACCTGTTGGAGGGCATGTACCTCGTGAATTCCTACCTGTACCCGGACGTGGACTTTGCCTCCATCAACAGGACCATGGACCAGCTTTACTTTGATGCCTGGACGCACATGAAGGACGAGATGCATCCCTATGACCAGGTAAAGTCGCTCAACAACGTGCTGTTCCGGGAGAAGCGGTTCTCGGCCAACACCAAGAACTTCCACTCGCCGGCCAACTCCATGCTGCACCTGGTGCTGGAGACCAAGCGCGGCAACCCGCTCACGCTCTGCGTGATCTACATGACACTGGCGCAACGCCTGAACATGCCGGTGTATGGGGTAAACCTGCCGAACCTGTTTATACTTACCTACAAGCTAGGTGATCTGCAGTTTTACATCAACGTCTATAACAAGGGCCTTATCCTGAGCAAGGCCGACATCGATAATTACATTCTGCAGCTGAGCCTGAACCCGGTGGATATTTTCTACGAGCCCTGCGACAACCTCGATATTGTGAAGCGGGCGCTGCGTAACCTGGCCTTCTCGTTCGAGAAGATGGATGACCCGGAGAAAGCTACCGAGGTGACCAAGCTGTTGGATGTTATTACGGATGAGGATGCAGCACATTGATGCGAGAGCCACCACAAGTATAAAAGCAGAAGCCGCTCCTAATGGAGCGGCTTCTGCTTTTATACTTGAAGGAATGTTATGCTTAGTACTTCTTAATCAGGCAGCCAGTGGCGCGCTTGTCGCCGGCAGACACGGGGCGGTTCGCCAGAACCTCATCAATCACATTGCGGAGGTAGAAGTTCTTCACGCCGCTCTCCATCTGCGGGTTATCATCTATTGCTCCTTTGTATTTCAGGGTAAACTCACCTCCTGAGTTGTGCAGCACAAACACCTCCGGCGTTTTGGTGGCGCCAAACTGGCGGCTCACTTTTTGTCCTTCATCCGCCAAATAGGGGCTGTACTGCCTGCTGGCCATGTCCTGCAGGGTTTCGCCCGCGTCGCCGGCTCCAGGGTTGATGAATAAAAACTGCACTCCCTTGGCGCCATAATTGCTGGCCAGCGTTACCAGGCGGCTCTCGTACAGCTTGGCGTAAGGGCACTGGTTGTTGGTAAACACCAGCACCACGGTTTTGGCATCGGTCAGGTCGCTAAGTGCCATGCTTTGGTTGTTCACGCCCTGCAGGGTAAAGTCGGCCACTTTATCGCCCACCTTGTAGCCTCCGGACTGGGCAAAAACGGCAGCCGAAAGCAGTAGGGCAGTGGCCAAAGAGAATAACTGTTTCATGTCTGTTGTCTGTTTAGTTTGTGGGATCGGGTTGCTTGTCTACGCAGTACGTGAGGACGTGGCCGTGCAGTGCCTCGAACTGAATACGGTACAATTTAGAAAAATTTTCAGTATTCACACGGCCTTGCAGCACATTCGGCTCATCGGCAGGCGCTATGGCTAAGTTCTCTTTAAAGATCAATTGCTTACGGCTGTATAGTTTGTACAAAGTTTCTTTGGCGCTCCAGTAAAGGCAAGTATGCTGCTCACTGGCCAACGTCTGGCTTTTCTCCGCATTTGTCAAAAACTTATCCTGCACCCGTAGCGCTTTCGGGGATACTAGTTCAATATCTATGCCAACCTCATACTTATCAGAAAGTATAACGGTGGCCAACTGGGGCGAGTGCGAAATAGAGACATGGAAGCGGGAATCGGGAAAGTATGGCTTACCGTGCTGGTTGCGCAGCAGCTGCAGTGGGCGCGGAGTGAACTCCCGCAAGAGCCTGTAAACCAACACGCGGCTGGCCAGCCACTCCCGCTGCCGCTTAGGGTGCACCTGCTCCAGACGCTCCTCCACCGCCACATAGGATGGCAGTTCCGCCCGCAGCTCCTCTACTGGTTCATCCAGTTCCCAGAGACCCAGGCGGGTGTGCTTGTCCAGTTGTTTCATGTATAGCAGCGGCATAGGCAATAATGTGTAGTTGCAGCGGTTTTAAAAGTATGGCACGGCTGATTAGCTGTATTTGTTGTAAATTTAGGCTAAAATTACAGAACACCGGAGCACAGCAGCATGGCGAGTAAAGTACAAGTCGAGAAAGTGGCTACCCTTACCGGGCACCGCGACAGTGTGTATACGTTGGTGCCGGCAGCGGAGGAACACCAGTTCTTCTCAGCCGCCGGCGATGGCATGGTGGTGGCCTGGAGCCTGACGGACCCTGAAAACGGTGAGTTGGTGGCGCAGGTGAGCTCCTCGGTTTACGCCCTTTGCCACCTGCCGGAGCGCCGCCTGCTGCTCATCGGCCAGAACAACGAAGGCGTGCAGGTCATCGACCTCCAAAGCAAAAGCATATTGAAGTCGGTGCCGCTGCCTAAGGTTGCTATTTTCGATATACTCTATACTTCGGAGGTGGGCAAAGTATATGTGGCGCTGGGCAACGGGGGCGTTGCCGTGCTGGACGGGGAGACCTTTGAGCTGGAGACCATCATCCGAAAGTCCGACAAGAGCACCCGCAGCCTGGCCTACAACAAGTATAGCAACGAACTCGCCGCAGGCTACAGCGACCATAAAGTGCGCGTGTTCGACGCCCACAGCATGGAGCAGAAGCTTGAGCTGGAGATGCACACCAACTCGGTGTTTACCGTGGCTTACTCGCCTGATGGAAGGCTGCTGCTGACCGGTGGCCGCGACGCACACCTGCGGGTGTGGGAGGTAGAGCAGAACTACAACCAGCAGGGATACCTGATTGCGCACATGTACACCATCAACCACATCACCTACAGCCCCGACGGCCGTTATTTTGCCACCTGCAGCATGGATAAATCCATAAAGCTGTGGGACGCGCAAACCTTTAAGTTGCTGAAAGTGATTGATAAAGTACGCCATGCCAGCCACGGCACCTCGGTAAACAAATTATTTTGGTCGGCTCACCAGAATCAGTTAGTTTCGTGTAGCGATGACCGCACCATTTCGGTTTGGGATATAAATTTTTGAGTTATGAAGATTACACCGTTAGAGATCAGGCAAAAAACGTTTGAAAAGGCATTTAGAGGACTAGACAAGGATGAGGTAAATGCATTTTTGCTGACGCTCTCGCAGCAGTGGGAAAAGCTGCAGGATGAAAACAAAGACCTGCGCATGAAGCTGGACGCGGCCCACCGCGAAACTCAGAAGCTGCGCGAGGTGGAGTCATCGCTGTACAAAACTTTGAAAACCGCTGAAGACACGGGTAACAGTATCCTGGAGCAGGCCAAAAAGTCGGCGGAACTGCAGGCCCGCGAGTCGGAGCTGAAGGCGGAGGAGATCATGAGCCGTGCCCGCAATGAGGCGCGCCAGATGCTGGAGGAGGCGCAGCGGCAGTCGGCACACGTAATTGCCGAGATGCAGCAGCACGTAAAATCTCTGGACCAGGAGTGCCGCCAGATGGAGAGCCACCTGGACCACCTGGTGCGCGACCTGCGCAACCTGGCCAACGAGACGCTGGAGAACGCCGAGAAAGCGAAGGCAAAACCTAAAGCAGGTACACACAGTATTCTTTCAAAAGCAGCCAACACAGAGGTTGATTCTTCGGAGCTGCTCAAAAATTTGAAAGATATGGACAAGACATCAGATAACCACACCTATAAATTACCGGAGTCTACGGCAGCGAACGCGCCTGTAGCAGTTGTCAGCAATACTATTGGCGACCCGGCTCCTGACGTAACGCAGCCGCAGCCAGAGGTGCCGAACCCAACTACACCCGTACCGAATGTGCCGTCGCCGGAGATACCGCAGCCGGAGCCGGATTACCCGGGCCGTGTGCCTTCCCCGGGTATTGAGCAGCCGGTGCCAGAAATACAGCCCGTGCAGCCAGACAAGCCTGAGATTCAGCCACCCATGACGGAGCCATCGCGCAACTCGTTTGTTACCAATGGTGCTACGGTTAAACCAAGCACTGGCGGTTCCTTCTTCGACGAGATAGGCTAAGCAGCAGATGGGGCAGATCGCACTGGAGGGCATGGAGTTTTTCGCCTTCCACGGCTATTACGACGAGGAGCAGAAGATCGGCAACAAGTATGGCATCGACCTGATCATAAAAACCGACCTGCGCCGCGCCGCTGAATCTGATAGCCTGGATGAAACGGTGAACTACGAAGTGCTGTACACGCTGGTGCTGGAGGAAATGAAAACCCCGGCCCGCCTGCTGGAGCACCTCGGCCACCGCATCATCGACAAAGTGTATGAGCGGTTTCCGTTCGTGCAGTCGGTGAAGGTGAATGTTTACAAGTTTAACCCCCCGTTGGGCGGCATCTGTAAATGGGCGAAGGTTAGCCTGGAGGAAGCACGGTAAAGATTTACTTATTGATAGAAAGCAGCTGGTTCAGAGATGGGCCAGCTGTTTTTGTTTTAGCAGGAGTAATTTATGCTGTTGCTATACTTGTTAGCTTTGGGGGCGCTCCTTGCTGTTTCGAATACCCTTGTCCGGAACCTTCTCTGCTGCAGATCTCGAGATCCGTGCGAACCATTTTTCATACTTGCCAACCTTCCTGGCGCAAATCTTTTGATTTGTGACTTATTTAGTAATAGTGAGTCTTTGACTCACTTGGCTTGAAAAGCCATACCTTATACTTTGGCCGTACTTCATACTTCTCTGGCGCAAGCGTCCGCTTGTGTCTCACTTAGCCGCTGCTTTCTGCAGTTGGAACCAAGCTGTACTTACTAACTTCCGTTCATCCTCTAGTTCCTACAGACGACCCGTTCCATAGTACACTTTCTGCCCTCCTAGGCCGGGAGGCCTCGTTTTCCTATTCGGCGCTGGGAGCTTTTCCTTTGCTGTCGCAATGCCCTCCGGGCACCGGAAAAACTCGCATAGGCGCCTCACAGAAAAATTGGGTACAAATTCGATAGCTGAGGCTTTCTGCAACTGTCCCCTTGAGGGGACTATAGGGGTGTAATCCTTTGCTGAAAAGCTCCCTCTCCTGTTTTTAGGAGAGGGTTGGGGAGAGGTGAAAATTCCCCGCCTTAGACAAGGAGGGGTAGGGATGGTTGGACCCCGTGCAGCAGGACTTCCCTCCTCTGGACTAGCCAAAACGCGAGTTTTGAGCTAGCGAGCGTAACTCTCTAGGGGTGGATTTACACCTGTAAGGACAGGTCACAGCCTGTCCACGCGAGAACAGCAGCCATGAAGTTTATACTTTACCCTCTACACCAACCGCAGCAACTCTGCCGCTGCGGCAAAAGCGGATTTCTGGCCGGCCTTTACCTGCTCGGCGATACCTGGCAGTAGCTGCTTTACCTGACCGTGGGCATAAAAGTTTTCTTCCAGGCCCTGGCGGATCGCTTCATACATCCACTGCAGGTTTTGGTCGTGGCGCTTTTTCTCAAAGTAGCCGTTGCCTTTGGTAAGTTCCAGGTAATCAGCTACTGTGTGCCAGATCGTATCGAGGCCGGTGTTCTGTAGGGCAGAGCAGGTGCTAACCTTTGGCATCCAGCCAGAGGCGCCAAGCGGGTAGAGGTGCAGTGCGCTTTGGTACTCGGTACGGGCAGCGTTGGCCTTGCCTACATTCTCGCCATCGGCTTTGGTGATCGCAATGGCATCGGCCATTTCCATGATGCCGCGCTTGATGCCTTGCAGTTCATCGCCGGCCCCGGCCAGCATCAGTAGCAAAAAGAAGTCTACCATGGCATGCACGGCTGTTTCCGATTGGCCAACGCCCACCGTTTCCACAAAAATAGCATCAAAGCCGGCTGCCTCGCAAAGTATGATGCTCTCGCGGGTGCTGCGGCTCACCCCCCCGAGCGATTTGCCGGCTGGGGAAGGGCGGATAAACGCCTGTGGGTTGATCGCAAGCGAATCCATACGGGTTTTGTCGCCGAGGATGCTGCCGCCCGAGCGCTGGCTGGTGGGATCTATGGCCAGCACTGCCAGCTTCTTGCCCTGCTCCTTGATCAGATAGTTGCCAAAGGCCTCGATAAACGTGCTTTTGCCCACACCCGGCACACCGGTTATGCCGATGCGCACCGAGTTGCCTGCCTGCGGCAGCACCTGGTTTACCACCTCCTGCGCCAGCTCCTGGTCCGAGGCCAGCCTGCTCTCCACTAAGGTAATGGCGCGGCTTAACATCACACGGTCACCGGCAAAAATGCCTTCTACGTAGGTCTCGGTTCTGAATCTTTTGGCCAAGGTAACAAGGGTTAGGTTAAACAGTCGTACTCTTTTACAAAAATAGGATTTATAGGTTGCCGTACCATCCTAGAGTATAAAACATCCTCCGTCTAAAGTATAACAGAAAAGGCTGGCCCCAATTAAGAAGCCAGCCCTGTGTTGCTGTTGCGCTTGTCTGTTACCTGCTGATGCCCTGCGGGAAGTTTGGCAAACCCAAATCACTCTTCTGCTTGCCCAGATGAAAGCCATCATCTACATATTTGGCCGCTTCGCCTTTGGCGTTAGGGTTGTGGATCACGCCCAGGTAATAATTATCCTGACGGGCCACGTAGATCTTGCCGTCCGGCCCCACCTGCAGTGCCCCAATGCGCGGGCTTTTAGAAGTACCCACCACTACCGCAGATTTGGCAATAGCATCTGCACCACCCGCTTTCAGATCGAACTGCACGATCTGCGCTTTGCCACCGCCTATGCCGTTGGCCGTGCCATACAGCTTGCTTCCGTCCGGGGAGAACACAACCCCATAGGCCTCTTCAAACCCTTTCAGGAGTATAGGGTC
Source organism: Pontibacter litorisediminis (assembly GCF_029360645.1). Taxonomy (GTDB): domain Bacteria; phylum Bacteroidota; class Bacteroidia; order Cytophagales; family Hymenobacteraceae; genus Pontibacter; species Pontibacter litorisediminis. Next base: position 484,141 of record NZ_JARDUA010000003.1, read on the forward strand.
AGAAACCTTACCGGTGCTGCGGTCGAAGCTCAGGATTTCAAAGTTACTGTCGGCATCCCAGAGGGCCGAGGCCAGCTTGGTGCCATCCGGGGAGGCGTTCAGGTAGCCAATGGCTTTCCGGTTGGGCCCGCCGTGTACGGTGCCCACTTGGCTCAGAACGGGCCTGGTTGCTACGCCATCCTCGTTTACCAGGTAAGCCATATAGCCGTTGCTGTTCCAGCGGTGGGCTATCACCCACCAATCTTTGTTGTTGCTGTGGCGCACGGCTGTCAACTTCTCGGTGGCCGGGGCGATCAGGAAGTTGTTACGGGAGGTTACATCCCCTTTGCCTTCCTGCTTCGTCATGTCTACCACCGTATAGCGTAGTCCATCGGATTGTGCCTGAATATCGGTGGTAAAGATGTAGTAGATGTTGCTGCTGCCGGGCTCGGGAAGTATCAGTGCCGACTGAGTGGAGGACTTACCGCCCATCAAGCCGTTGCCGTTGGGCATCACGCGGTGCTCACCGTTCCAGACGGTGATGCCGTTGGTGTAGAAAAGCAGGTTGCCATCGGCGTCGGAGATGGAGGCGCTACCCTCTTCGGTAAAGAGCCTGCTGTTGGTGGCCACGGCGGAATCGCCTTTGAATATGATGCCGGCCCCTTTTCCGAAGTACCAGTTGTTGCGCTCGCCCTGCGCCAGTGCGGCAAAACTGCTGAAGGTAAGTATGGCGGCTGCTGCAAGTTGTCTGAGTCTGATCATAGCTATAGGTAAACGTCTTACGGCAGCATAAAGTACAAAAGGAGTGCCAAGGGGAAACGGTGGTGCAAAAAAGTTGCCCCTGGCTACAAACGAAAAAAGCAGGTATTACCCTGCTTTTCCTGTTAAGAGTATTGTATTACGGGTTTGTTGTCGCGGTGTCTTCCTCCCCGGCCAGTACATCGTTTATGCTGGCAGAGTCGGCGCCTGTGCCAGGCTTGTCGCCATCAATCGGGGCGCCTGTTTCCTGCGTTTCCCCGGTTGTTGATTCTGGTGGCATTTCTGTGTTTTCGCCATACTCCCCGCCACACGAAGCGAGCAGCAGTGAAGCAGAGAACAGCGCTGCGGCAGTGGTTCTTATACGTTTAGCTTTCATTTTTCTCAGGTTTTGGTTCTTTGTGATTTTACGTCTTACCCCGTGCTTTTGATTTTTGATAATCAGCTCAGGCGTTGAGTCACAGGTCTGAAAAGAAAAGAGGCGCCACTGTAGCGCCTCTCCAAGTATAAAGTATTATCAGCTTAAAGTATAACTAGTGCTGCAGTTCCAGTTCCTGAAGTTCTGCCTGCAGCAGCTGCGGATGCAGCGAGAAAAGCTTCAGAAGCACGCCGTTGGTCCAGCCGAAGCCGTCCTGGTTCGGGTACTCGCCGCCGCCCGCCTGCAGGCTGGTGTCGGTCACGTTATACTTCTCCATCAGCTTGCCCGTGTTCTGGAAAACGGCCTCGTTCAGCGCCGCCCAGCGTTGGGCCACTGTGTCGGCCAGCTTGTCGTGTTTATAATTGCGAAGCGCCTGGATGCTCATCCATTGCAGCGGGGCCCATCCGTTGGGGGCATCCCACTGCTGGCCCGTGCGGTGCAGCGTGGTCACCAGCCCACCAGGCTGCAGGAAATCTGCCTCCAGCTTTTGCGCCACGGCATCTGCCTGCTTCTTTTTAACCATGCAGAAGTACAGTGGGAACACGGCCGCCAGCGAAGGGATGTTGGTGGTGGTGCCTTTCACGAAGTCGTAGTCGTAGAAGAAGCCCGCTTTATCGCTCCAGGTATACTTGAGCAGGGCGTCGCGGCGTGCCTTGGCACGGCGCTCAAACTCCCTGGCTTCGGCTCTGTCGCCGTTTAGCACGGCCATCTCCTGCAGCGTCAGTTCCACGTGGTAAAGCAGCGCGTTCAGGTCTACGGGGATGATGTCAGTGGTGTGGATAGTGCTGAGGTTCTGCGCATCAGAGAACCAACGGCTGCTAAAGTCCCAGCCCGACTCGGCGGCTGCGCGAATGTTGCGGTACACGTCCTCGGGGTTGCGGCCCGACTCCTGCGCCAGCTCCACATCTTCGCGGTACGACTCCGGGCGCGGCTCCGGCTGGTCGTCCCAGTAGCGGTTCAGGGTGCTGCCGTCCGGTAGGCGCACCACGCGGCGGTGCGTTGGGTTGGCCGCCGAGAGTTGCTCTGCTCCATCCATCCAGAAATCATACTCCTTGCGCAGGGCGGGGGCATAGGTTCTGAGCACCTCGCGGCCCTTCTGCTGCGCCAGCACCCGCAGCATGAGCGCGTAGAACGGCGGCTGTGAACGGCTGAGGTAGTAGGTGCGGTTGCCGTTTGGAATATGGCCGGTGGTGTTGATGAGGTGCGTGAAATTATCGACCATACTTTGGATGAGCTCTGTTTCGCCGCTGGCCTGCAGGCCGAGCATGGTGAAAAAGCTGTCCCAGTAGTAGATCTCGCGGAAGCGGCCTCCCGGTACGATGTATTTTTTGGGTAAAGGAATCAGGGAGCCGCCGTCGGCGCCCGGCTCGCGGGTAAGCACAGGCCAGAGGCGCTCGATGTGCTGTGTTACCGAAAGGGTGGTATCGGTGGTGAAGCCGGTGCCAGGCTGCGATGGCATCTGGAAATATTCCTTCACAAAAGCCTCCAGGCTAAAGCCCTGCTGGTTTTTTTGCTGCTGATAGGCCTCTAAAATCTGCTGCGGCGGCGCCAGCGGCACGGCATCTGCAAAGGTCTTGGAGTCCGGGAAGATATGCTGCAGCTGTACCTGCTCGAACAGCTCGCCTAAATCCTGCTCCGGCCTATACAGCTCCTGTGCCCGCAGCGGCTGTACAACGAAGGTAAACGGTAATAGTAACAGAAGGCTAAAAGTTAAAGTGCTAAAAGTATACTTCATGCTTTGCTCTGGTTTTGTATGTAAGTGATTAGCTACTCATACGTATTGCAGAAGCAAGGCGGCAAGTATACTACTCGAACGGGTAACGCACAAACGAAACCTGGCTCATGGCATCTTTTTCATACCTGGCTACAGCAAATTCTTGGAATCGTTCCTCAAAATTGGATTCGCCGGGGTATACTTCGCTTGGTACAGGGCTGTTTTTCAGGAAGAAATATACTTTGGTATTGCCATATTTCGTATGCGGCATGTAGTCTCCGTACGCCTGCATCTGCTCCCATAGCGTGTCGTCTACCGTTACCGCATAAATCCTAACCACAGGGCCGGTATTGTTCTCGTTGCGGTACATGGCCACTTCTTTAAAGTCGCCTTCCAGGTCATCCACACTGGGTATAGACATGGTGTCGTAGATAAAACAGCCGAGAAGGGCAACGGAGAGGGCAATGAGGATGTGCTTTAATTTCATGATAGGGCGAAAGTACGTGATACTGCAGGCAATAACCAGTGGGAGGGGGGATTGTTTAAACCGGAATTCAGCAGCTACGTGTAAAACAGCATGAGTTTAAAGTGTAAAGCTTCTAACCCAGATGGTATCTACTTTGTCACGCTAACCGTGGTGGAGTGGGCGGATGTGTTCACCCGTCGTGACTATTGTGAGTTGGTATGTGAAAGTATAAGCTATTGCCAGCAAAAGAAGGAACTGACGCTTTATGCCTGGTGCATCATGACCAACCATGTGCATCTGATCTGCTCTGCACCTAGGTTAACGGATGTACTGCGGGACCTGAAGAAGTATACTTCCAGGTTTCTGATTGAATCCGTCAAAAGCAGTCTTAGGGAGAGCCGGAAGAATTGGCTGTTGTGGATGTTTAGGAGTGCCGCTGAGAAAAGTGCCAGCCACGGCGAGTACCAGTTTTGGCAATTGGGCGGGCATTATGTGGAGCTTAGTACTAACGAGCTCATGGAGCAACGGCTGGAGTACCTGCATCAGAACCCGGTAAAGGCTGGCTTTGTGGAAGAGCCGGGGCATTGGTACTATAGCAGTGCCAAAAATTATGCTGGGGAGAAGGGGAGGCTAGAGGTTGTGCTGATTGAGTAAAGTATAAGACTGGCGCCAGCATCTAGCTGGTGCCGAGGGTGGGGCTGAGTCTCCAGACTCACTTGTACAAGAATAAAAGCGAGTCTGGAGACTCGCTACCCACTGTGCGTCACCGGTTGGATACCGGCGCCAGAACAAAAAATCCGCAGCTGAACGAATCAACTGCGGCTTTATACTTTTGCAAAGACGCAAAGTATTGCGTCTCTACAACTCTTTAACTCCAGAGATCAGCTTCTCCAGGATGTTCTGAGCGGCTACTGAGATGATGGTACCCGGGCCGAATACGCCCACGGCGCCGGCCTGGTACAGAAAGTCATAATCTTGGGCCGGAATCACGCCGCCCACGATCACCAGGATATCCTCCCGGCCAAGTTTGCGGAGCTCTTCGATGAGCTGCGGCACCAGCGTTTTGTGTCCTGCTGCCAGCGAGGAAACACCTACTACGTGCACATCGTTTTCGGCAGCTTGCATGGCTACTTCGGCTGGGGTCTGGAAGAGCGGCCCGATGTCCACGTCGAAGCCGAGGTCGGCGAAGGAGGTGGCGATTACTTTGGAGCCGCGATCGTGGCCGTCCTGGCCCATTTTAGCCACCATAATGCGAGGCCGGCGGCCTTCAAGTTCTTCAAACTGGTCGGCCAAGGCTTTGGCGCGCTGGAAGTTCTCGTCGTCTGTTATTTCTGCTGAATACACTCCTGATATGGCTCTGATAACTGCTTTATGTCTGCCGTATACTTTCTCCAGCGCATCGGAAATCTCACCCAGCGTAGCTCTGCGCCTTGCTGCCTCCACAGCTAAATCGAGCAGGTTGCCTACGCCGGATTCCGCCGCATCCGTTAATGCCTGCAATGCATTTAAAACACTGCCTTCGTCGCGGCTGGTTTTTATACTTGCCAGCCTGCGCAGCTGCGACTCCCGCACCGCGGTATTGTCGATGTCCAGGATCTCGATCTCCTGCTCCTGCTCGGGTTTATACTTGTTCACGCCTACAATGATGTCCTTGCCGGCGTCGATGCGGGCTTGCTTACGAGCTGCGGCCTCTTCGATGCGCATTTTCGGCAGGCCAGTCTCGATTGCCTTAGCCATACCGCCCAGCTCTTCCACTTCCTCGATTAAGGCCCAGGCTTTGTGTGCCAGCTCATGGGTCAGTGCCTCCACATAGTAGGAGCCGCCCCAGGGGTCTACCACTTTGGTGATGTTCGTTTCCTGCTGCAGGTAGATCTGGGTGTTACGGGCGATACGGGCCGAGAAGTCAGTTGGCAGGGCAATGGCCTCATCCAGGGCATTGGTGTGCAAGCTTTGGGTGCCGCCCAAGGCAGCGGCCAGGGCCTCCACGCAGGTACGGGTCACGTTGTTGAACGGGTCCTGCTCGGTGAGGCTCCAGCCCGAGGTCTGGCAGTGCGTGCGAAGCGCCAGCGATTTCGGGTTTTTCGGGTTAAACTGCTGGATGAGCTTGGCCCACAGCATACGCGCGGCACGCATCTTGGCGATTTCCATGAAGTGGTTCATGCCGATGGCCCAAAAGAACGACAAGCGCGGCGCGAAATCATCGATGTCCATGCCTGCCTTCAAGCCGGTGCGCACATACTCCAAACCGTCCGCCAAAGTATAGGCCAGCTCAATGTCGGCAGTGGCGCCGGCCTCCTGCATGTGGTAGCCCGAGATGGAGATGGAGTTGAAGCGCGGCATGTTCTTCGATGTATACTCGAAGATGTCGGCGATAATCTTCATACTTGGCTCCGGCGGGTAGATGTAGGTGTTGCGCACCATAAACTCCTTCAGGATATCGTTCTGAATGGTGCCGCTCAGCTGCTCCGGCTTCACACCCTGCTCTTCGGCCGCCACAATATAGAACGCCATGATCGGCAGCACGGCCCCATTCATCGTCATGGAAACCGACATCTGGTCCAGCGGGATCTGGTCGAAAAGGATCTTCATGTCCTCCACAGAATCGATGGCCACACCGGCCTTGCCCACATCGCCTACCACACGCGGGTGGTCGGAGTCGTAGCCACGGTGCGTGGCCAGGTCGAAGGCAACGGAAAGGCCTTTCTGCCCGCCCGCCAGGTTGCGGCGATAAAAGGCGTTGGACTCCTCAGCGGTGGAGAAACCGGCATACTGGCGGATTGTCCAGGGCTTTTGCACATACATGGTGCTGTAGGGACCGCGCAGGTAAGGCGGCAGGCCGGCAGCAAAGTCTAGGTGCTCAAAGTGTTTGGCATCCTCCGAAGTATAAAAGCTCTTCACTTTTATTCGCTCCGGGGTTTTCCATAGGGTAGCCTCAGCAGGGGCTTTGGGACCATGCTCTGCCGCAGCTACTTTGTTTATGTCTATTTTCGAAAAATCAGGCTTCATATTTTTAATTTTGAATGAGTGATTGAGTGATTAGGCTTACTATGAGTTCATTCAATCATCAAAACCATCTTTCTATTGTTCGAAATGAGTTACTGGTGAAGTATGATTTAAAATCATTCACTCAATCACTCATTCACTAATTCAGTCATCAATTCAGCTTGCATGCTCAGAGGTTACCACCCAGCGGCCATCCAGCTTCTTCCATACTTGCGACGACACGCCACCCATCAGGCGCTCGCCGTTTAACTCGATCATCCAACGGAACACAAAGTATACAGCCTCTTTTGCTAGCTGCTCGATGTGCAGGGGCGTGTATGTGTAAGTACCCATCTTGCCGCGGTCCGGAAAGTCCTGCAGGAACATCTCGTAAACCTCCTGGTAGCCTTTCTCGGTGCCGTTCTTGCTGATCCAGAGCATGTCCGGCGAGTTCCAGTAAAAGGCCATGGCTGTTTCCAGGTCGCCCTGGTTCCACGCGGAAATCTGGCCTTCCAGCGCCTGCCTTACCTCCTGTACGGCATCGCTCTTGGGCATGGTAAATATACTGGGTACTGCGGCTGTGCTCATATGGTCAATTTTGGATGCGGGGTGGAGTGGATGAGCGAATAGCTTTTTGATTCATTCCTCATCAAACCCAGTCATGCTTTTTCTGATTTAAGATGAGTACTCAAGTATAAAAATATCCACTCAACCACTCATTCTCTACTTCAATCATTGCTCCCGTGCAGTTTCCGGTGCACAATGCGCATGATGTTGGTCACGTCGCAGTCCTCGAAGAGGAACTCGTCGTACCCGTGCGAAATCATTTCCGCTTTCAGGTGCTTCGGGTCGTCTGCCAACAGCACCAGCGGCTTGCCGTCGTGATGGCGCAATTTCGGGTCAAACTCGCGGGCATAGGCTGCCTCTGAGGTAGAAACGGCCACCACATCGGCGGCGGCATGCAGCAGCTTTTCAGAGGCATCGGCGGCGGTGCCAAACGGCTGTACCTCCGTGTCGAAGCCGGCGCAGCTGAAGAACTCCTGTGCAAAAGAGGCGTTTACCTGGCGCTGCTCCGAGCTGCCGATCAGGGCGATGATCGCCTTTGGGCGGCGGTTTAGCTTGCGCAGGTGCAACTCGGTGGCCATGCGCATTACCTCGGTAGGGTAGGCGGCGCGGGTGGTGTCAAAGTCGGCGCTCTGTATCAGCTCCTCGGGGTCAAAAGAGACTTTCTCCTTCGGGTTCGGGTATTTGTTGGTGCCCACCAGCACATCGCGCCCGGTGGCAATGTTGCGGAACTTGCGGCGGCTCACCTCCGTGATGCTGCCAAGTATAAACCCGTTGCTGTAGGCATCCTCAAAGCCTCCCATGCCCTCCACCTCTTTAAACAGAACCCAAGCCCGCTGGGCCAGTTCGTTTGTCAGCGATTCCAGATAGTAGGAGCCTGCGGCGGGGTCTATGGCTTTATCCAGGTAAGCCTCTTCTTTCAGAATGATGGATACGTTGCGCGCAATGCGCTCTGAAAACTCGTCTGAGGCTTTAAACGTGTTGTCGAATGGCGTGACGGTGAGCGAGTCGCAGCCGGCAATAACGGCCGACATGGCCTCGGTGGTGGTGCGCAGCATGTTCACGTACGGGTCCAGGGTGGTCTGGTACCAGCTGGAGGTAACGCTGTGGATGCGCAGCTTGGCGGCCAGCGCCGGCTCTGCCTGGTAGGCTTCTACCACGGCGGCCCACAGCAGGCGCAGGGCACGCAGTTTGGCGATCTCGAAGAAATAATTGGTGCCCGAGGCCATCACGAACTGCATGTTGCGCAGCACCGACTCCAGCGGCTCTCCGGCTGTCGTCAGCCTGTGGAGGTAGGTAACGGCAGCGCTCAGCGTATAGGCCAGCTCCTGGGTAACAGAGGCCCCGATACCGCTGAAGCTGGTTCCGTTCACGGTAACACCGTAGAAGTCCGGGCTGTCCTTTGTCAGGTCCAGTGCTTTGATGATGGCACGGCCTTCTTCGTGGTCGATCTTGCTTTTCACGGAAGCCGGGTCAAAATTCAGGAAGCCTTTCAGGTTGCGGTGCGAGATGTTGCGTTTTTCCAGCTCGGCATACAGCCGCTGCAGGAAGCTGTCCGGCTGCTCCTTTACGGTATAGCTCACCGCATGCTGGCTTAGGTCTATCAGGCGCACCAGATGCGCTACATCGAACAGCTCCTGTTGGTGCACTACAAAGCAAACGCCGTCGGCCCCGCGCTGCAGGGCATCGGCAGCTTTCTCAATGGCATGGTGGGCATCGCCATGCGCCTCCACCTGCTGCACGTTCAGCCAGCCGTTGTCGCATGTTTTATCGCCACGCAGAAACGGAAAGTCGCCGGGCTTCTGCCGGGTTAACGGCAGGCTGGCAATATCTTCCTTGGTGTAGTATGGTTTTATGTCGATACCCTCGTAGGTGTGCCAGGTCAGGCTTTCCAGGGGCGTGTCGCGCAGGTCCTTGCGTGCTTTCTGCTCCCAAGCTGCCGCTGTGGCAGGGGTGAATTCGGGGAACAGGCGCTGTGGGTTTTGCTGCTCGTCAGTCTTCATGCTTAATGTTCTAATTTTGTGTAAAGATAGGCTTTTATACTTTACGGCGTATGGCTGCTTTGGGCTAGGCCGGGTTGTGGTTGCGCTTTACTCCAACCGGTGCTGGTACGCCTGGTACATCCAGTAACCAAGCAGTAGCCAAAGTATAACAATCACCCCCGCCATCACATAGTTTGGTTGGCGCTGATGTATCCGCTCCCGGGCCTTTTGGCGGTAGTAGTGCAGCAGTGGCGGCGGAATCAGCTTTATGGTGAGCCAAATGCCCAATGGCAGCAGCAGCAGGTCATCGAGGTAACCTAGTAACGGGATAAAGTCCGGGATCAGGTCGATGGGGCTGAAGGCATAGGCTACTGTTATGAGTGCCATCACCTTGGCGGCGAACGGCATCCGCGGATCCCGGGAGGCAAGGTAAAGGGTGTAAACGTCCTCCTTCAGTTTGCGCACAAACTCTTTCCATTTTTGAAGCATGGTAGGTTGTACGGGAGATAGCAGGCAAGGTGAGGGCCGTTCAGACTTTTGCAGAAGCAGCAAGGGCAGCTGTTATAGCTGCCCTTGAAGAAAATCTTTGATTTGGTGTTGGGGTACAGCAGATCGCCGGCTGCACCAGGTCAGTGCTTGAGCTTCTGGCACTACCGCACCACCACTTTTCCGCTGCCCACAGGCTTCTGGTGGCTATAGATCGTGTAAAAGTATAAGCCTCTGGAAAGCGAGGCCGGCCTGCTGAACTGGTTCTTTCCTGGCTGTAGCCGTAACGCGCCTGCCCTTTTGCCGTTCGCGTCGAAGAGGTGCACGAACATGCCTGGCATATCCGGGGCCTCAATCACAAACTTATCGGCAATAGGGTTTGGGTACAGTATAAAACCGGCTTTTTTCAGTTCGTCTTCTGAGGCGGTGGGCTGCTGCTCGCCAACGTATAGGTAGACGAAATCCCAATCATCCTCTAGGTAATAACCCCAGTTGGGCTGCGGCCAAAGATCTGGGTTTTGATAATCCGTGCCACGGCCCCGTACCCCGATCAGGTATGGGGAAGCGCGTTCCATGGCGGGGGTGGGGGTAAAGGCGAGCGTCAGCGCGAATCCGTTTACTGTATCCCGCACAGTGAGGGTTGCCTCCGTAAGGTTTAGTGTATCTATCTCGCTAAAGTATCTGGCAAACAGGGGCTGTTCTGTCTCCGCACTTCTTTGCAGGTAATATTCAAACTTCAGGGGCTGGTTTGGCCAAGTTTGAATGGAACCATCTTCTCTGACTTCTAGTCGATCTTTATTTAACAGTGTCAGTTGCGGCTGCCCTGCCCGGTCACCCACGTGTAGCGTGATGTCTACTACGGTGGAACCCACTACAATACCATTGCGCTGCTCAGTAATATGCACAGAGGTCTCATACCGACCTATTATGGTAGGATTATCCCATCTGAGTTCTCCATATTCGTTAATGGTCAGCCCTTCCGGGTGCTGGTAGTCGGGAACGGCGACTACCCCTCCTGTTGAGGTCGAAGTCTTTGGTGGAACCAGGCTGTAAAACAGCTTATCCCCATCCGCGTCGTACGCCAAAAAGTTTTGCGTCATGGCCTCTCCCACATAAGCCTCAAAAACGGGCATTCCGGCAAGGTTAACAGAGTGTCTATTGCTCATGAGGGCTCTGGCCCTTACTTCCGTATAAATGTAAGTTCTGGTGCTGTCTGATTGCTCCGGGAGGTTTACGATGTGACTGCTGCGACCGGGACCTATCCAGGCAACCGTGTAATCCCCTTCCTGCCCAAAAGTATAACTCCAGTGAAAAGTAGGCGTGTGATAGTTTCTGCTATAATGAACGTAGCTTGCCCAGGGTACTTCAACTATGTTGCCGTCTCCCATGTGCATGTTCACAGTTACGTCATGCGCCTGGGACCAGGCCGAAGTATAAAGCTTGAGTGTGAAGTTGTACTTTAGCGGATTCTGTTCGTCCACAGTGTAGCTAATGTGGCCACTCATTACATGAATAGCCTGCGCAAACATGGGCAGCAGGAGGAATGCTAAGCAGCTGAGTAACAATTTGGTTTTCATAGAATAGGAGTTAAGGAGGTTTAGGAACAAGTTACATAGTAAAAACTTAATTAGTTAATTTTTTATTGTAAAAATCATAAATCATTCCTTAAAGGAATCATCTAAGGCCGACTCTCCGCAGAACCTATACAACTTGGTTGGTGTTGCAGAGGCTGGTACCTTTGGGGCCATATCCTGAACATCCTTATGAAAAGCAATTTCTCCAAAGCGATAGCCGCCCTGGCGCTCTCGCTGAGCATAGCCGGCTGCCAGCGCCCTTGGGTGGCCTCGCCCGTGCTGGCCGAAACCGATGTGCCGGTAGACCAAACCATAGCGCCGGACCCGCAAATGGAGGCGCAGATAGTCCCTTACCGCGAGGAAGTAACTGTTAAAATGTCGGAAGTGGTGGGCACTGCGCCGGTGGCCCTGGGCAAGGGAGAGTATGAGTCGCCGTTGGGTAATTTTGTGGTGGACCTGCAACTGGCGCAGGCCGCTCCGCTTTACGGCAAACCAATAGACCTGTCGCTGACGACGAACGGGGGCCTGCGAGTGCCGCTGCCGGAGGGCGAGATCACCACAGGCCATGTGTTTGAGCTGATGCCATTCGAGAACGAGCTGGTGGTGCTGACGCTGAAAGGGGAGACGGTAAAGCAGCTGTTTGATTACGCCGCCGAAAAAAAGTTCGCTCCCATCGGTAACGCTACTTACACCGTGCAGAACGGCAAAGCCACGGCTATCAAAATCAACGGCCAGCCTTTTGACCCGGCCCGGACTTATACCTTAGTTACCTCCGACTACCTGGCCGGCGGCGGCGACGGCCTGAAGATGTTGAAAGATGCTGTGCAGACCGAGCGGCTGGGCCTGCTGCTCCGCGAAGCTATCCTGCAGCAGATACGGCAGCTAACGGCGGCCGGAAAAGCAGTAACAGCCGAAACAGGCAAACGCGTTACCATCCTCCCTTAATCATACTATAAAAATGAGAAGAAGAGACTTTCTGAAGACCACGGCAGTAGGGGCGGCCGGTATCAGTCTAATGGGCGTGCCGTTCTCGGCGGAAGCCGCGCAACCTATAACCCTCACTATCCTGCACACCAATGACCAGCACTCCCGCATCGACCCGTTCCCAGACGACGGGCGCAAGTATGGCGGCATGGGGGGCATGGCCCGTCGTGCCAGCCTGGTCGAGCAGATCCGTAAAGAGCAGCCCAACGTGCTGCTGTTCGATTGTGGCGACATCTGGCAGGGTACGCCCTACTTTAATTTCTTCGGCGGTGAGCTGGAGTATAAGCTCATGAGCCAGATGAAGTATGATGCAGCCACGCTCGGCAACCACGACTTTGATAACGGCCTGGAGGGGCTGGAGAAGATGCTGCCGTACGCCGAGTTCCCGTTCCTGAGCGCCAACTACGACTTCAGCAAAACTATCCTCAAAAACCAGTTTGCCCCCTACAAAATCTTTGAGAAGCAAGGTATAAAAATAGGCGTGTTTGGCCTGGGCATAGAGCTGGCGGGGCTGGTGAGCCAGAACAACTACAGGGATACGGTATACCTGGACCCCGTGGCCACGGCCCGCGAGATGGTGCAGGAGCTGCAGCAAAACCAGCAGTGTAACCTGGTGGTGTGCCTTTCACACTTGGGTTACAAATATGAGGATGGTAAGATCGATGACGTAACACTGGCCCGGCAGGTAGAAGGCATCGACCTGATCCTGGGCGGCCACACCCATACCTTCCTGGATCATCCGGCGGTGATTCGCCATGCCTCTGGACACGAAACGCTTGTGAATCAGGTAGGCTGGTCAGGTATTTTCCTGGGGCGCCTGGACTTTAGTTTCAGCAAAAAAACAATGCAAAAAACGGACGTGCGAACGGCCCTTTTGCCCGTGGATGGACCTGTAACAACTTCGTGAAAAAATAATTTTTTGTTTACAGATTAATGAGCAAATTTGTAACCCCCTGCCAGTAAAAGGAGCCGTTTGTTACACCAAACATATCTTATGTAGTTTTGGAAAATTGGATGATCAAAGACTGTTCAACTGTGTGGCAAAACTGCCTGCAGGTGATAAAGGAAAACATTGGTGAACAGAGTTTTAAGACTTGGTTCGAGCCAATCAAGCCTGTGTCCCTGCGCGACAGCGTACTGACCATACAAGTGCCCAGCCAGTTCTTTTACGAGTGGCTGGAGGAGCACTATGTGCAGCTTCTGAAGAAGGTCATTTACCAGGAACTTGGCAGCGAGGGGCGCCTGGAGTATTCTATTATTGTGGACAGGGGCAATGAGTCGAGCAAACCGCAGACCGTTAATATCCCTACCAAGAAGATTCCGCAGGCAGTCGTTAACTCCTACAGGCCGGAGCAGAACTTCATCAAGAGCCCGTTCGAGTCCAAGACGATAGACCGCAACTTCCTGAACTCGCAGCTGAATCCGGCTTATACCTTTGAGAATTATATTGAAGGGGACTGTAACCGCCTGGCCCGCTCGGCGGGTTATGCCGTGGCCAACAAGCCGGGCACTACCTCCTTTAACCCGCTCATGATCTATGGTGGCGTGGGCCTTGGCAAAACGCACCTGGTGCAGGCCATCGGCAACAACATCAAGAACAGCAACCCCGAGAAGTTCGTGCTGTACGTGTCGTCAGAGAAATTCGTGAACCAGTTCATCGAGTCCCTGAAGACGAACAACGTGCAGGACTTCGCCAACTTTTACCTGCTGGTGGATATACTGATCATCGACGACGTGCAGTTTTTGAGCGGCAAGGAGAAGACGCAGGAGATGTTCTTCCACATCTTTAACCACCTGCACCAGTCGGGCAAGCAGATCGTGATGACCTCTGACTGCCCGCCACGCGACCTGAAGGGCCTGGAGGAGCGCCTGCTGTCCCGCTTTAAGTGGGGCCTGACGGCCGACCTGCAAAGCCCGGACTTCGAGACGCGCATGGCCATCATCCACAAGAAGATGCAGAGCGACGGCATCGACATTCCGGACAACGTGGTGGAGTACCTGGCTTACAGCGTGGATACCAACGTGCGTGAGCTGGAGGGGGTGCTGATCTCGCTGATCGCGCAGTCGTCGCTGAACCGCAAGGAGATTGACCTGGAGCTTGCCAAGCAGGCCCTGAAGCATATCATTGAGGATGTGGAGACCGAGGTGAACCTCGACTTCATCCAGAAAACCGTGGCCGAGTACTTCCAGGTAAGCCTGGACTCTCTGAAGGCCAAAACACGTAAGAAAGAGATTGTGACGGCGCGCCAGGTGGCCATGTACTTTGCCAAGGAGTTCACCAGCCACTCGCTCAAGTCGATCGGCTACCACTTCGGCGGCCGCGACCACAGTACCGTGATCCACTCGGTGCAGACTGTGTCCGACCTGATCGACACCGACAAGAAATTTAAGGCCAGCATACAGGAGCTCCAGAAGAAGTTTAAGTCCAAAGCCGGCTAAACGTATAGACTAGGTATAAAAAAAGCGGCGGCCATACTTTGCAAAGTATGGCCGCCGCTTTTTTTATACCTGTGCTAACTTACGCGTTGTTGCTTATATTATCAGTCAGCTCAAACTGATGCAGGTCAGCCAGGTCGCGGATTCTGTCCTTAATGCGGTTCAGGTCACGTTTCTTGCGCACCTGCTTCAAGTCCAAGTACACCTGCTCGCCGTCGTTCAGCGTAACGCGCAACGCCAGCGGCGTAATATGCACGGCAGCGATGTCCGGTATCTGAATAATATGCTTGGTACGGAACACCCCAAACTTCTGCACAATGTACTGCGGGGTAACCTCTATGTATGACTGTACCCCGAAAATGGAGGTGTTCTGCAGGATCACGTAAAAAAAGAAAACAACGGCCAGGCCGAAGAAGGCATAGTATAGGTAGTTTTGCTCATACGTGCGCTCTGCAGAGAAAAGAAGCATTGCAGCCCAGGCCAACCAGAACAGCGTAAGAATAAGCTGCACTGTAAAAGAGAGTTTTGCGTTACGCGTAGGGCTTAGCTGCACAATCAACGTCGATCGGGCACTACTACCAGAAACTGCCATTCTAAAATTTTTTCGTGAAACATAGGAGGCCAGGCACGGCCTCACCGCAATATAGTAAATTTATTCTTTAAGCGTGGCCTGCAGGGTTATTTCGGGCACGGCGCCCAAAGCCTTGGAAACTGGGCAGCCTTTCTTTGCATCCTGCGCCAGCTGCTGCAGCTTGTCGTCGTCCAGCCCCTCTGCCTTCACCTCGGTGCTCAGTTCGATTTTAACGATAGCGGGTGCCCCGTCTTTCTCGCCAAGGGTTACCACAGCCTGCGTATGCACATAATCTGGCGTCAGGTTCTCTTTCTCCAGCAGCCCGCTCAGGAACATGGAGAAGCAGCCCGTGTGCGCTGCGCCAATCAGTTCCTCGGGCGAAGTGCCGCTGTTGCTGTCGCCGAAGCGGGAGGCGTACGTATACTTCGACTGGAAAGCCCCGTTGCCGGCTTTCACTTCACCCTCGCCGTTTTTCAGCCCTTTGTTCCAGCGGGCTTCTGCTCTGTGTTTTCTCATAGTTACTGTTTGGTTATAGTTTAAATTGCTTTATCTATAACTAATACTCTATAAGTTGGTTTAGGTTGATAGGTGCAGATTTTAAAGGAAATGCGCTTATGTTGCCTTCAGGTGTGGCATTGCGGCATTATCTGGTTATCTTTACTTTCTACTAAAGCTGAACGTATGGGTGTTAGAGCGTTGTTGAGTAAGCCTTTCGCGGCCTATGTGCACCGGAAAAACCAAAGCTGGATTGAGCAGCCGGCAGAGGCACAACAAGCTATTTTCAAGGAGGTAATAAGCAAGGCGCAGGCCACAAAGTTTGGCCGCGACCATGGCTTCGGAAGTATAAAAACGCACGCAGATTTTGTAAAGGCAGTGCCCGTGCGCGACTATGAAGGACTGGCTTCCTACTTTAACCTGGTAAAGCAGGGCGAAAAAGACGTGCTGTGGCCCGGAAAGCCGCTCTACCTGGCCAAAACCTCCGGCACCACCTCCGGCACCAAGTATATCCCGATCTCTTCTGACTCCATCTCCAACCACATCAACGGCGCCCGCGATGCCCTGTTGGCCTATGTGCACGAAACCGGTAAATCCGCCTTTCTGGACGGCAAGCTAATCTTCCTGTCGGGCAGTCCGGAGTTGGAGGAAGTGGGCGGCATCAAAACCGGCCGCCTGTCAGGCATTGCCAACCACCACGTGCCGGGTTACCTGCGCACCAACCAGCTGCCCAGCTACCGCACCAACTGTATCGAAGATTGGGAAACCAAGCTCGACCAGGTGATAGAGGAGACCATAGACCAGAACATGACACTCATCTCGGGCATACCGCCCTGGGTGCAGATGTATTTTGACAAGCTGATGCGGCAGACCGGTAAAAAGATAAAGGATATCTTCCCGAATTTTGACCTGTTTGTGTACGGTGGCGTGAATTTTGAGCCCTACCGCAAAAAGCTGTTCGAGTCCATTGGCAGGGAGGTGGATTCTATAGAGACTTTCCCGGCGTCGGAGGGGTTCTTTGCGTACCAGAACAGCCAAACTGATCCAGGCTTGTTGCTGCTGCTGAACTCCGGTATTTTCTATGAGTTTATACCTGCCGAGGAGTACTTCAGCGCAAACCCAACCCGCCTGACAATTGACCAGGTGGAGCCGGGGGTAAACTATGCCCTGGTGCTGAGCAGCAACGCTGGCCTGTGGAGCTATTCCATCGGCGACACGGTGAAGTTCGTTTCGGTAAAGCCTTACAAGCTGATCGTGAGCGGCCGCATCAAGCACTATATCTCGGCCTTTGGAGAGCACGTGATAGGCGAGGAGGTAGAGAAGGCCATGAAAATGGCGATGCAGAAGTTTAAGGAGGTCGAGCTGATAGAGTTTACAGTGGCCCCCTTTGTGAGCCAGGACCAGGGAGCTTCGTACCACGAGTGGCTGGTGGAGTTCTCGCAGAAGCCGCACAGCCCCGATGCGTTTGCTGAGGAGCTGGACAAGCAACTACGGCAACTAAACTCCTACTATGACGATCTGATCACGGGCAACATCCTGCAGAAGCTAAAACTTACAGCGCTGCCAAAGGGGGCATTTCAAAGATACATGAAGTCGCAGGGCAAGTTGGGCGGGCAGAATAAAGTGCCGCGTCTGAGCAACGACCGAAAGCTGGCAGACGGCCTGCTGGAGGTGAGCAAGGAAGGGGCGTGATTTAGCATCGGGTCCAACCACCCCTGCCCCTCCTTAGCCAAGGAGGGGAGCTCAGTTCGAGCTCCGTCTGCAGCGGCTACCGAATCTGATCCCAGTCTTTGGGTTTAGCGCCCTGGTGCAGGAGGGAACACAGCGTGATGCCCTTATCGAGGGCCCCCTACCCCCAGGACGAGGCCTCCCAGCCTGAAGGGAGCCAAAACCAGAGGTAAAACGAGTCGCTCGTAAGTCTGGAGGATGAACAGCAGCTAGAAAAGATAGCTTGGTTCCAGTTGCAGGGGGCAGGGGCTAATGGAGGCACAAGCGGACGCTTGCGCCAGTGAAGGGAAAAGCGCAGCTATGATGTATGGCAGAAGCAAGCATGGCTTTTTAAGTCACTCTAATCACAGATTCAAAAGTATAGGAGGACACGGGTTGCAAACTAGCGCCAGCGGAGGAGAGAATGACAAACGCGCATCTGGAAGCCTGCAGCAGCGAAGGCTCCGGACAAAGGTGCCCGGAACAGCAGGACACAGAGCCGCAGGACATAATCAGAGAAGCAAAGGATAAAGTGAGCATCTGCTAAAGGTGCTTCAAGCTAAAAACATACAATGAAGAGAATAGCCATACTTGGCTCCACAGGCTCCATCGGCGTGCAGGCGCTGGATGTGATCCGAGCGAACCCGGAAAGCTTTGAGCTGGAGGTGATCACCGCCCACAGCAATGCCGACCTGCTCGTGCAGCAGGCCTTGGAGTTTAAACCCAACGTTGTCGTCATCGCCCGCGAAGACCTGTACGAGCAAGTGCGTCAGGCGCTGCAGCACGAGGATATCAAAGTATACGCCGGCAGCAAAGCCCTTTGCTCGGTGGCCGAAATGGGCACGGTGGACATGGTGCTTACGGCCATGGTAGGCTATGCCGGCCTGCTGCCAACCATACATGCCATCAAAGCCGGAAAACAGATCGCACTGGCCAATAAGGAGACGCTGGTGGTGGCGGGGCAGCTTATCACCAATCTTGCCAAAGAGTATGGGGTCAACATTTACCCCGTGGACTCAGAGCATAGCGCCATTTTCCAGTGCCTGGCCGGGGAGTTCCATAATCCGATTGAGAAAATCATACTTACCGCCTCCGGTGGGCCGTTTAGGGGAAGAACCGCCGCAGACCTGGCCGAGGTGACCAAGGCGCAGGCCCTCAAGCACCCCAACTGGGACATGGGCGCCAAAATTACCATCGACTCCGCCTCCCTGATGAATAAGGGCCTGGAGGTGATCGAAGCCAAGTGGCTTTTCGGGCTGCGAAACGAACAGATAGAGGTGGTGGTGCACCCGCAGTCGATCATTCACTCGCTGGTGCAGTTCGAGGATGGCTCTATTAAAGCGCAGCTTGGTTTGCCCGACATGAAGCTGCCGATACAGTATGCACTGGGCTACCCGCAGCGCCTCAAGTCCGATTTCCCGCGTTTCAGCTTCCTGGATTACCCGCAGCTGACCTTCGAGCAGCCGGACCTGGAAACTTTCCGCAACCTGCAGCTCGCTTTTGAGGCCATGGAGCGCGGCGGCAACATGCCCTGCATCCTGAATGCGGCCAATGAGGTGGTTGTCAGTGCCTTCCTGCGGGACGAGGTGGGCTTCCTGCAGATGTCCGACATCATCGAAAGCTGTATGGCAAAAGTTACGTATATTGCGAATCCTTCTTACGAGGACTATGTTACTACAGATGAGGAAGCCCGCAGAAAGGCCGCTTCACTGCTAAATAAATAAGACGAAACTTCCTGTTGCCCCGGCAGCACGATAAACAGATAATTTTCTTTTTAGATGGATATATTGATCATGGTGGGCCAGCTCATACTGGGCCTCACAATTTTAGTTGGCTTACACGAGTTGGGGCACATGCTCACGGCCAAGTGGTTCGGAATGCGTGTGGAGAAGTATGCGATTGGCTTTCCGCCAAAGGTTTTCGGCAAAAAGATAGGCGAAACAGAGTATATGCTGGGCCTGATCCCGCTGGGAGGCTTTGTAAAAATCTCAGGCATGGTGGACGAGTCTATGGACACGGAAGCCCTGAAGGAGGAGCCGAAGCCGTGGGAGTTTCGCGCCAAGCCCGCCTGGCAGCGCCTGATTGTGATGATGGGTGGCATTATCGTCAACGTGATCACGGGTATCGTTATCTTCATCGCCCTTACTTATACCTATGGCGAGCAGTACATCCCGGCGAAAGAGGTGAAGTACGGCATAGTGGCCAATGAGCTGGGGCAGGAAATCGGCTTCCAGACCGGCGACAAGGTAGTGGCTGTGAATGGCAAGGAGCTGGAGCGTTTCGAGGATATCCGCTCGATGGATGCCCTGCTGGGCAGCAACTCTTACTACACCGTGGAGCGCAACGGCCAGTTGGTAAACCTGCAAGTGCCGGTAGATTTAATGGATAAGCTGGCTGACAACAAGAACCAGGTGTTCTTTGTGGAGCCGCGCATGCCGTTCCAGGTAGGGCAGGTGGTGAAAGGAAGCGCCGCGGCCAAAGCAGGCCTGCAGGATGGCGACTTTATCACGATGGTAAACGGCGAGAGCGTGAAGTTCTTCCATGAGTTTCAGGCGGCGCTGAAGGCCAACGCGGGCAAGGCCATTACCATGACGGTGGAACGTAATAACAAGCTGGTGAAGCTGAAGGCAGAAGTAAGCGAGGAAGGCACAATCGGTTTTCAGCCGGTGCCGCTGCTACAGACAGCCACCAAACAGTATAGCCTGGCGGAGTCTATCCCTATGGGCACAGACCAGGCCTTCAGCGTTATCACGGCTAACCTGAAAGGATTCGGCAAGATCTTCCGGGGCGAAGTTTCAGCCTCAAAATCCCTGAGTGGCCCGATCGGTATTGCGCAGATCTTCGGCGATACCTTTAACTGGTACAAGTTCTGGAGCATCACAGGTATGCTGTCTATGGTACTGGCCTTTATGAACTTCCTGCCGATCCCGGCGCTGGATGGGGGCCATGTGGTGTTTCTGACCTATGAGATGATCAGCGGCCGCAAGCCATCTGATAACTTTTTGGAAAATGCCCAGAAAGTGGGTATGGTTTTATTGTTAGGCTTAATGGCATTTGCTATCTTTAACGATGTATTTAAGATAATCTTCTAACCAAGATTTTCCCATGAATTCCATCGTGAGAGTAGCACAGGCAAACTTAATCCTTTTTCTATTATTTGCATTTAACCAAGCTAAGGCAGCACCCGCCGCTTGGCCTGAAAATATAAACCTGCACGCTGTCGCGGCGCAAAGCGACAGCGTGTACCAGGTAAAGCAGGGCGATACCTATTACAGCCTTTCGCGCCGCTTCGGCATTCCGCTGGACTCGCTGCAGACCTGGAACAACAATGTCCTGCAGATAGGGCAGACGCTGTACCTGACCAACCCCAGCAAGAAAAAAAGTATCGCCGCCACAAAGACACCTGCCGCTAAACCTGTTGCCAAGCCCGCTCCGGTAGCGAAGGCTGCCCCTGCGCCAGCTCCCAAGCCTGCCGCTAAGCCTGCTCAGAAAGCCACTGTTCAGAAGGCCGCTGAAAGCACCTCGGCTTATCCGGCGCCAGACCCCAAGCCGGCCGCATACAAAACCAAGAGCCGCATTCTGGTCGTGCCTTTCGACCCGCATTTATACTTCTCCGACGCTGATATGGAGATTGCGCGCCAATCCAGGATTCCGCTTCAGAACGTGCGCCACGTGTTCCGTGGCCGCCTAAACGCCATGATGGCGCCAGAGGGTTACGAAACCATACACTTGCTGGGGGGCGTGTACCGCGACAGCGTGAGCGAGCTGAGCCGCCTGTACAAATCGCTGAACTACGCCTACGCCGATAACAAGCAGAGCCGATTTAACCACCAGCCTGTCACCAAGGAAGACAAAGGGGGCATGCTGAACTGGGTGAAGGAGCAGAAGGGGAAATTAGGCATAAAAGGCGAGCCGGCTGTGCTGCCGGTGGCGCAGGACCCAGATAAGCACTTTGGCGTTACGGTGAAGGACCCGAACTTCTTTGGCTACTTTAATAACCAGTACGGCATCGATTACTACGTTTTCATCAACCAGTTCGAGGTGCAGACCATCTACGAGAACTGCCTCGACCGTGCCGCCCAGAATTACCAGCGCGATTTTACCGTGCACTACAGCATCTACGACAGCAAAGGGGAGCTGGTGTCGGGCAACAAGATCAAAGTGCCTTATGAGTCCAACATCAACGATGTGAACCGCATCGTGCGTGACAGCATGCCGAACATGGCCAAGCGTGTGCTCTCTGATCTGCCGACAGCCAGAAAATAAGCCGCCGCAGGAACTGGTATCGTGCTTGCTACCGTTTACCAATTTTAAACCTACCCCTGATGAAGTATAAACTCCTGCTGTTGCTGCTTTTCTGCGCCTTGCTGGCGAAGCCGGCGGCAGCCCACGACTACCACGCCAGCATAGCCGATGTACGCTTTAACCCACGCACCCAGAACCTGGAGGTGGCCGTGAAGGTGTTTATGGACGACCTGGAGAATGCCCTGTCGCAGCGCAACAAGGCCAAAGTGGTATACAGCCATACTTCGGAGCAGGTGAAGAAATACCTGACCGATTACCTGGCAGCCAACCTGGTGCTGGAGGTGGAGAAAGGAAAGCCTCTGCAGCAGAAGTTCCAGGGGTCGGAGGAGGATGCCGACGTGGTGTGGCTATACCTGGAGGTGCCGGTGAAGCGTGAGAGCTTGCCGCAGCTTTACGTGAAGAATGCGGTGCTCACCGAGCTTTTCTCTGATCAGATGAATATCGTGAACATCAACTACAAGGGCAAAACGGAAAGTGTGCTGCTGCAGCGCGGCGATACGCAGAAAAAGGTGGCTTTGTAGGGTAGGCAGTGTGCCAAAGTATAAAAGGCTGAGTTCCTGCAAAGGGGCTCAGCCTTTTTTAGTGGCCGCCTTCTGTTGTATCCAGGTCATGAAGCTGGATAGGAGGAGGGCAAGCAGCCACCCGCTGATAAGGGTCACGATCATATGCCCGGGCTTTCGCTCCAGGTGTCTCCGCACCATTAAGTTGAACAGCAGAAACAGATAACCGGCAGTACTAATCAGCAGCCAAAACCACGGCCATGAGTTCCTTTGGTCTTCTGTCAGGGGCCTTTGAGGCAACCGGTGCACGTACCAAAGTATAGCAGTAGCCCCCACTGCCGTGCTGGCATGCTGCACCACCCGGTACAACGTCATCTTCTGATCAATAATTGGTATAGAAACAGTGTTCAGCAGGCCCGGGAGCAGGTTTACGAAGAACAGCCCCTCGTGCGTGAAGCTATCCCAGAAAATATGGGAAAAAGCGCCTAACACAGCCGACAGCGAAACAGCGAACCAGTTGCTGCGGAGGTACTGGTACCAGTTGGCAGGGTACGTGACAGCCAGCGCCCGCTTTTTTAAGTATGGAGGCAGGTATTCTATGGCCGGGTCGCGGACCACAGCATGGAATAGCAGGCAAAGCGCCAGGGCTACCGGCAAGTTAAAAAGAAACAGCCCCGATAGGGTGTGGCTAATCTCACTCTGGGTCTTGAGGCGGAAGAAATACTCGAAGTCTGGAGCCATGCTGCCTATCACCAGGGCTGTGGCAGAGAGCCAGCGGCGGCGAAGCAGCGGAAGTACAATGGCCGGGTGTGCAGCAGTGAAGGGCATGTTGTTCTACTTAATCACTGCATACTAACGCAAGTTTGGGTAAAGAGGCTAAGCCATTTATACTTTAAAACATCTCAGATAAAAATAACAGGAGGCGAAGTACAGCGATCAGGGATATCAAACCGACAAAGTTGTTGTATATGGCATTCTTGGTTTTTCTGGAGAATCGCCAGTTCCTCCTGCCGTCATAAAATTCGCTGTACTTTCTGCGCCTGCTGCCCGTAAGCTCGCTCTGCAGAAAGTAGTATAGCCAGCGGGTAGAGGCACCTAGATGCTCAAAAAGCAGCGAGCCGGAGGTAATGCTCTCGAACATAGCTTGTCTTTGAAGTATAAGGTATGCAGGATACCTAGGGTTTTGGGCCCATGTATGGCAATCCTCCAGGAGCAGTTTTTACTTCCTTGGCTTGATAATCTTAAACTCCACGCGGCGGTTAATGCGGCGGTCTTCCTCGGTTACCTCCTCCCGGATTGGTTGGCTGCTGCCGTAGCCAATGGCCTCAATGCGGTCGCCGCCGATGTTTACCTTACGCTCAATGTAACGCTTTATGGCATCGGCACGGTCCTGCGAGAGCACCTGGTTGAACTCGGCGTCCCCGGCACTGTCGGTGTGGCCGGCAATCTCCAGCATATAGGTTGGGTGGTCGATCATAAAGTAAGCCACCTCGTCCAGTATCGGCTCCATATCCGGCGTTATCTCCGACTGCATGGGCTCAAACTCGATGTTCTCGAACACCATCGGGATGCTGTAGTCAATCACCGAGGTCATGAAATCGATGGAGGTGTCACCCTTCAGGTTCAGCTCCCGCTCAATGGTAAAGAAGTCAGGGCTCTGGATCAGGATCATGTAGCGGGTATTGTCTATCAGGTTGAACTCAAAAGAGCCATCCGGCCGCACATACTTGCTCGATATTTCAATGCCGTTGTCCAGGTCTATTACCGAGACTACCGCAGAGAGCGGCTTTTGGGTAACAGAGTCCGTCAGCAGGCCCTCCACCTTCGTTACCGCCAGCGGGTGCGCCTCCATGGGCAGCGGAAAGGAGTAAAGGTCCAGGTTCTGGATGTCGTTGGCCTCGGAGCGGGCGTAGTACAGATTCCTGGAATCGGCATCAATGGTAAAATAATACTCGCTGCCCCGGCCGTTAACCAGTGGGCCGATGTTGCGCGGCTCCTGCCACTGCCCGTTTACCAGGTAAGTTTTATAAATGTCAAAGTCACCAAAGTTGTTGAGCTGACCGCGTGAGCTAAAGTATAACACCTGGAACTTGGGGTGCAGGAAAGGGCTTACCTCGCTCTCTCGGGTGTTGATCACGGGGCCCATGTTCTGCGCCGGCGCCCAGTCTCCTGACTTGGTCTTGTAGGTAAAGTAGATGTCCGAAAGGCCAAAGCCACCCAGGCGGTCGGAGGCAAAATACAGCGTGTCCTCCTGCTTCGACAAAGTTGGCTGAGAGTCCCAGCCAGTGCTGTTAACACGGGCGCCCAGGTTCCTGATCTGGCCCCAGCTGCCGTCCTCCTGCCGGGAGGCCACGTACAGGTCGCAGTTGCCGTAGCTGTCGGGTGCCTCGCAACGGGCAAAGTATAAGGTGTTGCCGTCGCGGCTCAGGCAGGCAGAGCCCTCGTTGTAAATGCTGTTGATCGGCTTGCCAAACGACTGCGCCTCCTCCCAAAAGCCGTTATTCTGCTTGCTGTAGAACAGGTCCTCGTTCACACGGTTTTGCAGGCCGCCCACATTGCGTTTAGAAGTATAGATGAGCACTTCGTTCTCGTCGTTCACTGCCGGCCCGTAGTCGGCGTAGGGCGAGTTGATGGCATTGCCCATATTCACGTACACCCCCTTTGGCGGTTTGAAGGTGGCAATGGACTTGCGGTACTCCACCAGCTCATAGTAGTAGTCCAGCGGCACGTAATAGTCCTTGGTGTTTTGCTCCAGCGAGTCGTAGTAAGACTTTACGTTGCGCACATTGGCACGGTGGTGCTTGAGCACGAGGCGGTACAGCGCTTTTGCCTTTTCCAGGTTGCCCTGGCGCTCCAGCAACTGGCCCAGGCGCCAGAGCAGCTGGGTATCCTTGTAAAAGTTCTCCACCCCGAAATGGTGCACGTACTCTTCCAGCAACGGAAGAACCTTGTTATACTGCTTGCGTTTCTCCAACCTGTTAATGAGAGAAAGCTTCTTGCGGTCGTGATAGTAAGGGATTTTGTTTAAATTGGGGAAATTGAGGTGCAACTCAGGGTCTGGCTGTGTTTTATTGCCCTGCAGTTTAGCCTCCGCTAATTTATCGGGCTGCACACGTTTTAGTTGCTGTGCCTGCACCAGCGCAGGTGCCAGGAACGTGAGCAGAGAGAATACCAACAGGAACAAGCGTTTCATCAGCGATGCGGTTTTGCCCAACGCTCAAAGATATTAATTTTGCGCTATATTATTGTAAAGGTGTTCGGGGTAAGTGCTATTTTTTTGAGGCGGCCCATGGGCTCCTCCTAAACCAGACAATTGAGCATGCTGGCACCCTTGGCACAAGACTTGAACAATAACAGCTGAGCAGGAAAAACGGGGCAAAGATGATGTTTTCCTGCCAATTTGGCACTGATCTACATATGAACCAAACACTAATGCATTTTCTGCAAAACCTGCTCCTCAGTAGCACGTCGGACGACGACGGCATGGAACTTATACCTGTTATAACTGCTGAGATAGAGGACGATACAAAACCAGTTGACTTGCCGGACGAACTTCCGATACTGGCAGTCCGCAATACGGTGCTCTTCCCGGGGGTGGTGCTGCCCATCACGGTGAGCCGCAAAAAGTCTGTCAAGCTGGTGCGCAAGTCGCACAGCAGTGGCAAGGTGATAGGTGTGGTGGCACAGAAAAACACCCTTTCCGATGATCCAACGCCGGAAGACCTGTACAACGTCGGCACAGTGGCCAAAATCCTGAAAATGCTGGTGCTGCCGGACGGCAACACGACCATTATCATACAAGGCCAAAACCGCTTTCAGATTGATGAAGTAACGCAGGAGGAACCGTACCTGGCCGCTAAGGTTAGTTTGTGCGAAGAGGCTCCGATGGATAAGAAAAGCAAGGAGGTGAAGGCGTTGCTGCAGTCGCTGAAGGATGCGGCGGCCAAAATGCTGAAGCTGAACCCGGAGATTCCGCAGGAGGCGCAGGTGGCGCTCGACAACATCGACAGCCCAAGCTTCCTGACGCACTTCCTGTCGAGCAACCTGAACGTGGAGGTGGCCCAGAAGCAGGCATTGCTGGAGGTAAACGACGGCAAGGAACGCGGCACGCAGCTGCTGGAGCTGATGCTGCGCGAGATACAGCTGCTGGAGCTGAAGCAGGAGATCCACACAAAAGTACACACCGACCTGGATCAGCAGCAGCGGGACTACTTCCTGCGCCAGCAGATAAAGGTGCTGCAGGATGAGTTGGGCCAAGAGGGGCCGGACCAGGAGATAGAGCGCTTCCGCGAGCGGGCCAAAAAGAAAAAGTGGCCTGAGCCGGTGGCGCTGCATTTTAAGAAAGAAATTGACAAGCTGGCCCGCCTGAATCCGCAGGCAGCGGAGTACCCGGTGGCGGTAAGCTACCTGGAGTTTCTGCTGGACCTGCCTTGGAGCGAGTATACCAAGGACAACTTTAACCTGAAGCGCACCAAAAAGATACTGGACGCCGACCACTATGGCCTGGAGAAGGTGAAGGAGCGCATTTTGGAGTACCTGGCCGTGCTCAAGCTGAAGAACGACATGAAGGCGCCTATACTTTGCCTGTACGGACCTCCGGGCGTGGGTAAAACCTCACTGGGCCGCTCTATTGCCAAGGCGCTGGGCCGCAACTACGTGCGCATGTCCTTGGGTGGCGTGCGCGACGAGGCAGAGATCCGTGGCCACCGCCGCACCTACGTGGGCGCCATGCCGGGCAAAATCATCAGCCAGATTAAGAAAACAGGCTCTTCTAACCCGGTAATCATCCTGGATGAGATCGATAAGCTGGCCTCTGATTTCCGCGGCGACCCGTCTTCGGCTTTGCTGGAGGTGCTGGACCCGGAGCAGAATCATACGTTCATGGACAATTACCTGGACGTAGAGTATGACCTGTCGAAGGTATTGTTCATTGCCACGGCCAACTCACTAGAGACCATACAGCCCGCCCTGCGCGACCGTATGGAGATCATTGAGCTGACCGGTTATACCCTGGAGGAGAAAACCGAGATCGCCAAGCGCCACCTGGTGCCCAAGCAGGTAGCCGAGCACGGGCTGGAGCCGGAGGATGTGAAGATACCGAAAGCCACCATCCATAAGGTGATTGAAGACTACACCCGCGAATCGGGCGTTAGGAATCTGGAGCGTAAGATAGGGCAGTTGGTGCGCAACACGGCCAAGCAAAAGGCCATGGAGGAGGAGTTTGCCATATCCATCAAGCCGGAAGAAGTAACTAAAATACTGGGCTCTGAGATCTTTGACAAAGAGATTTATCAGGATATAGACACGGCCGGCGTGGTAACAGGCCTGGCCTGGACCTCGGTGGGCGGTGATATCCTTTTCATCGAAAGTATACTGAGCCGTGGCAAGGGCAAGCTCACGCTGTCGGGCCAGTTGGGCGATGTAATGAAGGAATCCGCTATGACGGCGATTTCTTACCTGAAGGCTCACGCTGAACTACTGGACATCGACTACCGCCTGTTCGACCAATACGACCTGCACATCCACTTCCCGGAGGGAGCCGTGCCCAAGGACGGTCCATCGGCCGGTATCGCCATCTTTACTTCCATTGCCTCAGTGTTTACACAGCGCAAGGTGAAGTCGAGGCTGGCCATGACGGGGGAGATCACGCTGCGCGGCAAGGTGCTGCCGGTTGGAGGTATAAAAGAGAAGATTTTGGCTGCCAAGCGCGCTGGTATCACCGATATCATCCTTAGCCAGAAAAATAAAAAGGACATCAACGAGATTCCGGAGCAGTACATCAAAGGCCTCACCATTCACTATGTAGACCGTGTGGACGAGGTTGTGAAGATCGCCCTGTTGAAGGAGAAGGTGAAGAACCCGCTGAAGCTGGTGGTGACGGAGGAAAAAGTTGTGAATGATTAGCTGAATGTTGAATGAGCGAATTTGCTCTGTCATTTCGAACACTCTTGAGACGTGAGTCGAAAAGAGCCAGCGAAGCAGTGAGAAATCCGAAGCTTTTCACAGTTACAAAATACTCCGGATTTCTCACTGCGCTCGAGAGTGGTAACAAGCACTCTAGAACAGTTGCTCACTACATCACTCATTCGCTCATTCAAAATTGAATATGAAAACCGCCGCCCTTATACTTAGCTTACTGCTGGGCTCTGCGCTCATGGCACAGGCGCAGGTGGGAGGGCAGCGGGGATTTCCGTTTCTGGAGCTGCCGACAAACGCAAAGCAGGCGGCCTTGGGCGGCGTGAACGTAACGGCAGGAGGCCATGACGTGAACATGGTGACGGCAAACCCGGCGCTGCTGAACGAGGAGATGGACGGGCAGGTGAGCCTGAGTTATGTAGGCTATTTAGCTGACATCAGACAAAGCCACGCCGTGTATGCCTTTAACTCAGAGAAGCTGGGGCGCTGGGCGGCAAGTATAAATTACCTGAACTACGGTGACTTTGTGCAGCGCGACGCCACAGGCTTGGAGATCGGCACCTTTAACGTGAACGATTATATGTTGGCGCTTAGCCACGCCCGCGAGGTGGAGGCCTTTACCATTGGCGCTACCATGAAAGCGGCCGTATCCAGTATAGCCGGAGACAAGGCTGTGGGAGTGCTGGCTGATGCGGGAGCAGTATTTCAGCACCCGGAGAAGGACTTTACCGTGGGGCTTGCGTTTAAGAATGTAGGCTATCAGGTAAAGCCATTCGCCAACGCGGACCGGCAGCAGATGCCCTGGGATGCGCAGCTGGGCGTAAGCTATAAACCGGAGCACATGCCTGTGCGGCTATCGCTCACAGCGCACCGGCTTTACCAGTTCGATATTGTGTACCTGGACCCTGACGCACCCGGAAAACTGGATGCCAATGGAAACGAAGTGGAGGAGGAGAAGAAGTTGGGAGATAAGATTGCCCGGCATTTTGTGGCAGGGGCCGAGTTTGTGTTCAGCAAGAATTTCCAGCTGCGGGCAGGCTACAACCACCTGCGGCGCAAAGAGCTGCGGCTGGACAGCAAGTCAGGCGGGGCAGGCTTCTCATTAGGAGCCATGCTGCGGGTGCGGAGCTTTGAACTGAACTATGGCAGCGCCTTTTTTCATCCGTCGGGCGCCACGCATTACGTCACCATCGCCACCAATACCGGCACCTTCCTCAAAAAGAAAAGCAGTTAATAACCAAACGGCCCTGCGGCTTGTATTAGCTTAAGGCCGGGTTTGATTCATAAACACAAGAAGAAGACATGTTAGATAATATTGCATCGTTAACGCCCGCCCAGATTGTGGCGGAGCTGGATAAATACATCATAGGGCAGAAAGACGCTAAACGGAACGTGGCCATCGCGCTGCGCAACCGCTGGCGCCGCATGAACGCCGATAAAAGCATCCAAAGCGATATTGTGCCGAACAACATCCTGATGATCGGGGCGACAGGCGTGGGTAAGACAGAGATTGCGCGCCGTCTGGCTAAGATCGCCGATGCGCCTTTCACCAAGGTGGAGGCCTCTAAGTTTACCGAAGTGGGCTACGTGGGCCGCGACGTGGAAAGCATGGTGCGCGACCTGGTGGAGCAGTCGGTGAACATGGTGAAGCAGAAGAAAAAGGAGGAGGTGAAGCAGAAAGCCGCCGAGGTGGTGGAGGACATCATCCTGGATGCGCTGATTCCGCCGATCCAGGGCCGCGCCACGCCGGGCTATGCCTCCACGTCCGATCCGAATGCCATACCGGAAAATGACTACGAGTTGAACGAGCGCACCCGCGAGAAGTTCCGCGAAAAGATCCGCAACGGGGAGCTGGAGGACCGCAAGATCGAGATCAAGGTACAGCAGAGTGCTATGCCAGGTATGGGCGTGATGGGCCCGGGCATGGATGAGGCCTCCATGATGAACATCCAGGAGATGATCAGCGGCATGATGCCTAAAAAGACCAAGAAGCGCAAAGTAAGCATTGCCGAGGCGCGCAAGATTTTGCTGGAAGAAGAGGCGTCTAAGCTGATCGACATGGACGAGGTGAAAGAAGAGGCCATCTTTAAGGCAGAGAACTCGGGTGTGATCTTTATCGACGAGATTGACAAAGTAGCGAGCTCCAGCAAGAAAGGCAGCGGTCCAGACGTGAGCCGCGAGGGCGTGCAGCGCGACCTGCTGCCAATTGTGGAGGGTTCCACGGTGAATACCAAGTATGGCATCATCAACACAGACCACATCCTGTTCATCGCCGCCGGTGCGTTTCACGTAGCCAAGCCATCCGACCTGATTCCGGAGTTGCAGGGGCGTTTCCCGATACGTGTAGAATTGGATAGCCTGACGAAGGATGATTTCTACCAGATCCTGAAGTTCCCGAAAAACGCCCTAACCAAGCAGTATGAGGCGCTGCTATCGGCTGAGGATGTGGATTTGACCTTTAACGACGAGGCGCTGGATGAGATCGCCTCCATTGCCTACGAGGTAAACACGGAAGTGGAGAACATCGGCGCGCGCCGCCTGCATACGGTCATGAGCCGCCTGCTTAACGACATCCTCTTCGACGTGCCGGACAAGATCGGCGCCAATGCCCATATCCTGGTTACCCGCGAGATGGTGCAGGAAAAGCTGTCGGGCATGGTGAAAAACCGCGACCTGAGCCAGTATATTCTGTAGTTAGAGAGTTTGGGAGGTAGAAAGTATAAAGTGTGCCTGGTCTGGAAGCAGTTGCTTCTGTGCCCAAGTATAAAAGCGAATCTTAGATTCGCGTGAGAGGCGCAACTGGCGCCGGTATCCAACCGGTGCCGCCCAGTGTGCCGCGAGTCTCCAGACTCGCTTTTACACAGATTTATACTTTGACTATACTTTAAAAGCCAGTGTTCCTGCAGAGGCAGGGGCACTGGCTTTTTGCTTTGGCAGGGATTTTATACTTTGCTTCATTGGCTGCGGTGAGGCAATCTTTACCACCGTTATTTCCGTACCTTAAACTCCAACCTTGCTAAATTAACCTTCTAACTTTCTAATTTTGAACATTTACATCATCACTGGGGCCAGCAAAGGCATTGGTAAGGCACTGGCCGAGGAACTACTGAAAGACGAGAGCAACCGTGTGGTGGGTGTATCGCGCAGCTGCAGCATCAAGCACCCCAACTACCGCCACCAGCCCCTCGACTTCTCCGATATCCCTGCCGTGGAGCACAATCTGCAGAAGATATTCCTGCCTTACCCGGATGCGGAGAAACTGGTGCTAATAAATAACGCCGGCGTATTGGGCGACATTGGGTATGTAGGAGAGGGCATGCCCAACGAGCGTTTTGAGTTCGTGTTTGATGTGAACGTGATCGTGCCGGCCATGCTGATGAACACCTTTCTGGAAGTATACCGGGACCAGCAGGCGCAGAAGGTGGTGGTGAACATCAGCTCCGGCGCGGGCAAATATCCGGTGGATGGCTGGGCGAGCTACTGTGCCTCCAAGGCAGCTATTGACATGCTTTCGCAGGCGGTGCAGCTGGAGCAGGACAAGCGCGGAACGGGCACAAAAATATACGCGCTCTCGCCAGGGGTGGTGGATACAAACATGCAGGGCCAGATACGGCAGAGCGACGCGAGCCGCTTCAGTACGGTTGAGAAGTTCAGGCAGTACAAGTCCAATAACGAGTTAGCCTCACCGGAAGAGGTAGCATTGAAAATAAGTGATTTCCTGAACAATACAGGTAAGTATGACAAGGTGATTGTGTCGGTGCGGGATATGTAAGGGAAATAAGCTTATTTTAAGAGAGGATTGGGATGTTATTGGGATGCTAGCTTGTAAACCGCTGAACACTAAAAATATACCTTGCGAGGTATATACTGGTTTATTTTGCTAATTTAGTATATATATGCTAACTTGTTATAGTTAAGTGTTTACTCACTAAAATTTGTTAGCCTGTGAAGCACCCGGTTTGCCCCCGCTGTGAAAGCCTAGAAGTCGTAAAGAGTGGCATTGTGAATGACAGGCAGCGTTACCGCTGTAAAAAGTGCGGCTATTATTTTACAGTAAACAAAATTGGGAAGAACATCGACAGCTATTATGTCACCAAAGCACTGCAGCTATACATCGAGGGCATCAGTTACCGGGAGATAGAGCGTATACTGGGCATCAGCCATGTGACGGTAATGAACTGGGTGCGCAAGTATAAGATAAAGGCCCCGGAGCAAACGGAGTACCATCCTACCTATAAAATCCTGAACCACGCCGAGTTGGTGGAGCACCTGAAAAAGAGTGGCAACCTGAAAGGGGCTGGTATGATGATCACCGAGCTCGGCGACAAGTATATGATGATCAAGTGGAAGCGGTTTAAGGAGTAGGCCGGGAGCTGCCGCCTTCCACCGCGCCTGTCTTTTTGCCAAAGAAACTATCCCTGCTTTTCCCCTTGTCCTCCTGGAAGAACAACACTGGCAGAGCTGCGGCTACTCAATGTAAACCCACTCCTCAGGGCCACGCTCGCTCGCTTCGCGTTTTGGCTAGTTCAGGGGAGGACTTCAGCTGTGCCGGATTCAACCACCCCTGCCCCTCCCAAGAGGGGAATAAGTGAACGATTATCCTACGCCTCCCTGGAGGGGCTACCACTTCCCAACTCTCCCTTAAAGACAGGGGAGAGAACTCGGTTCCAGCTCCGTTAGCCTTAGCTATCGAAAGCTGTTCCCAGTCCTTGGGTTGAGCGCCTTGTGAGATCCGGTGCCACGCTAGTGGCAGCGCCCTGGCGCAGGAGGGAACACAGCGCGATGCCCGAGGACGAGCCCTCTCGGGCTAGAGAGCACCAAAGCCAGAAATGAAACATGTTGGATGTAAGGCCATGGATGAGCAGCAGCTAATAAGGATAACTTGTGTCCAGTTGCAGAAAGCAGCGGCTAAGCGCAGGCATAAGCGGAGGCTAGCGCCAGAGTGGCAGCCTCATACAACTACAAGGTTTACCCATCTAAAACAAGCCACAAAACAGAGCAAATTTCACCTATAAACTACCTTCAATCGGCAGCTATATCAATTCAGCAAAAAAGTACACCTTCTAACACTTTTTCTGTAGCAATCTCATAAAATAGATCAAAGATTCAGGGAACAGCTGTCCTTTCTACTATTAACCTAAAATTCCTGAATATCAATGAGAAAACTGATACTAAGTATAGTGGCGGGGCTAGGGCTTTGCTGCTCTGGTGGAAGCGCTATGGCACAGGGCTCCACCCTTTATGGTTCGGGGCTGAAGGTGAACCTGAACGAGGACGGTTCGAGGTATTTTCGCATCATTGCCTGGAACCAGGTATGGGTGAGGTACAACGAAAACAACACAGGCTCCATTAGAAATGGAGAAGAGGTAGACCATACCTTTGATGTAGGCCTGCGTCGCTCTCGCGTGCTGCTCTACTCCCAGATTAGCCCCAGGTTTCTGATCCTGACGCATTTCGGCATTAACAACCAGAATGCCGTGAGCGGGGGCTACTCGGGTACCGACGGTAAAAAGCCGCAGCTCTTCATGCACGACGCCTGGGCAGAATACAAGGTCTTTGAAAATAGCCTGAGCATAGGAGCAGGCCTGCATTACTGGAACGGCATTTCGCGCCTATCTAATGCCAGCACCCTCAACTTCCTGGCCTACGACGCTCCCATCTCCAATTGGCCTACCATAGAGGCAATAGACCAGTTTGCGCGCATGCTGGGTGTATATGCCAAGGGTAAGCTGGGCAAGCTCGATTACCGGGTGGCCGTGAATGATCCCTTTTTGGCCAACACCTCCGCGGCCATAGGCCCTGCTGCCAATTACAATCCGCGCAACAACAAGAAAGTATACCAGGGGTACTTCAACTATCAGTTTTGGGAACAGGAGTCTAACCTGCTGCCATACATGGTAGGCACTTACCTGGGCTCAAAGCGCGTGTTCAACATCGGTGCTGGCTTTATGCACAACAGCGACGGCATGTGGCGCGAGGAGGCCACAGCGCTTGGCAGCAGGATTGTGGAAGAGGACATCGACCTGTTCGGCGTAGATGCCTTTCTGGACATGCCACTGAACCAGGAGAGCGGCACGGCCCTCACGGCCTACGCGGTGTACTATAACTATGACTTTGGGCGGAACAACGTGCGCAGCATCGGCATACTGAACCCTGCCACAGAGGGCGGGGGGCTGCGCGGAAACGCTTTCCCGACCATGGGCACGGGCAACATGGGCTACGCAGAGCTGGGGTACCTGCTGCCTAAGAGCACACTCGGGGAGGAGGCGCGCCTGCAGCCCTACGCCGCTTTCAACTATGGCCGGTTTGATGGGTTGCGCGATAGCAGCGGAGACAAGCAGTCGGTAAAGGTGCTGGACGTGGGGGCGAACCTGTTGCTGGAGGCGCACCATGCCAAAATCACGCTGAACTACCGCAACCGCCCCGATTTCACGAACATCAACAACCTGAAATACAGGCCTGAGGTCACGCTGCAGGCTATGATCTACCTCTAACATCATCCACCTTAATATCTAACCTCTTTTACCAATGGAAAATAACAGACAAAAAATGCAGGAGTACTGGAAGCGGAACCTGCGCATCCTGCTCACGCTGCTCGGGCTGTGGTTCGCGGTGTCGTACCTCTTCGGGATTCTGCTAGTAGATGAGCTCAACCAGTTTATGCTGGGCGGCTTTAAGCTGGGTTTCTGGTTTGCGCAGCAGGGTTCTATCTACTTTTTCGTGCTGATCATCTTCATCTATGTATGGCTGATGAACAGGCTCGACCGGGAATTTGACGTGCACGAGGATTAACACTGTCTCACCTTAAAACCGAAAACACCATGAGCATCTTAGCTTGGACATACCTGATCGTGGGCCTTACGTTTGCCCTCTACATCGGCATCGCCATTTGGTCGCGGGCCGGATCTACCAAAGAATTCTACGTGGCCGGGGGCGGCGTAAGCCCGCTGGCAAACGGCATGGCCACCGCCGCCGACTGGATGAGCGCGGCCTCCTTCATTTCCATGGCCGGCCTCATCTCGTTTATGGGCTACGACGGCTCTGTATACCTGATGGGCTGGACCGGAGGCTATGTGCTGCTGGCCCTGCTGCTGGCACCCTACCTGCGCAAGTTCGGTAAGTTTACCGTGCCGGATTTTGTGGGTGACCGCTACTACTCCAAAACAGCCCGCCTGGTGGCTGTGGTCTGTGCCATCTTTATATCCTTTACCTATGTGGCCGGCCAGATGCGCGGGGTGGGCATTGTGTTCTCCCGTTTCCTGGAGGTGCAAATTGAGACAGGCGTCATCATCGGTATGATCATCGTGCTGTTTTATGCGGTATTAGGTGGCATGAAAGGCATCACGTATACCCAGGTGGCGCAGTACTGCGTGCTGATCTTCGCCTACATGGTGCCTGCCATCTTTATCTCCATCATGCTTACGGGCAACCCGATCCCGCAGCTGGGCCTGGGCGGTGATGTGGCTGACGGCACGCCGCTGCTGGCGAAGCTCGACGGTATGCTGACCGAGTTGGGCTTTGCGCCTTACACCGACGGTACCAAGTCAACTATAGACGTCTTTTTTATCACGGCAGCCCTGATGGTGGGTACGGCCGGGTTGCCGCACGTGATCGTGCGTTTCTTTACCGTGCCCAAGGTAAAAGATGCACGCAAATCGGCGGGCTACGCGCTGGTGTTTATCGCCATCCTGTACACTACGGCTCCCGCCATTGGGGCCTTTGGCCGCTATAACATGCTCAACAACATCAGCAACCGCTCTATTGCGGAGATGCCGCAGTGGGTGCAGAACTGGCAGAAAACCAGCCTCATCGCCATAGACGACAAGAACGGCGACGGGCGCATACAGTACGTGAAAGACCCCGCCACAAACGAGCTGACCATAGACAAGGACATCATGGTGCTGGCCAACCCGGAGATTGCGGGGCTGCCCAACTGGGTGATTGCCCTGGTGGCGGCCGGCGGCCTGGCAGCGGCGCTTTCCACAGCGGCCGGTCTGTTGCTGGTAATCTCTACCTCTATCTCCCACGACCTTCTTAAAAAGTCGTTTATGCCGGATATCACTGAAAAAAGCGAGCTGATTGCGGCACGTGTGGCGGCTACGGCAGCTGTGGTGGTGGCAGGTTATTTTGGCATCAACCCGCCGGGCTTTGTGGCCGAGGTGGTGGCCTTCGCCTTCGGCCTGGCAGCGGCCTCGTTCTTCCCGGTCATCATCATGGGTATCTTCTCCACCCGCATGAACAAGCAGGGAGCCATTTGGGGTATGGTTGTTGGCCTGGCCTTTACCATCTCCTACATCTCTTACTTCAAGTTTATTAACCCAGAGGCCAACCTGCCCGAGAACTGGTGGTTCGGCATTTCGCCTGAAGGCATCGGTACGCTGGGCATGTTGCTCAACTTCGTGGTTTCTTCGGTGATATCCAGAATGACGCCGCCGCCGCCAGCTCATATCCAGGACCTGGTAGAGGATATCCGCGTTCCACGTGGGGCCGGAGCCGCAACGGTGCATCATTAATTGTTGATTGCTATATTGTTAAATTGTTGAATGGTTGCTCCCGTAGAAAGTATGGAAGCAGCCATTCGATAATTTTAACGCTCTAACTCCTAAACTCTTTAACTCTCTAACTTTCAACATGCGCGATCAGGTAAAAGGCAGGCGGTTGTTCTTCATCAGTGCCCTGTTTCTGGTGCTGCTCAATTTTCCGGTACTGGCTATCTTTAACAGCGGTGGCGTGGTGGCGGGTGTGCCTGTTTTATACTTCTACCTGATGCTGGTTTGGCTGGCAAGTATACTTGTTATTGGGATGTTTGCTGAGCGCAGGCGTTTCCGTAAACCCAACCGGAGAGTATGAATTACTGGCTCGTCATTGGGGTGTCGTTTCTGTACCTGGCGCTGCTGTTCGGGCTGGCCAGCTGGGCGGAGCGCCGTTCGGCGGCAGGCCGGAGCTTTGTGGGCAACCCGTATGTCTACGCGCTCTCCATGGCCGTGTACTGCACCGCCTGGACCTATTATGGCAGCGTAGGCCGCGCCGCCACTTCGGGGCTGGAGTATCTGGCTATTTACATTGGCCCTACGCTGATGGCGCCGTTGTGGTGGGTGGTGCTGCGCAAGATCATCCGCATCTGCAAGGTGCAGCGCATCACGACCATCGCCGACTTTATCGCCTCCCGTTACGGCAAGAGCGTGGCCTTGGGCAGCCTGGTAACGCTGGTGTGCGTGCTGGGGATCATCCCATACATCTCCATCCAACTGAAAGCCATCGCCAGCAGCCTGAGCATTCTGACCAACACAGCCATACAGCAGGAGAACTTCCCGGACACCTCCTTCTTTATAGCCGTGGGGCTGGGGCTGTTCACCATCGTGTATGGCACGCGCCATGTGGAGGCCACTGAGCGCCACGAGGGCATGGTGACAGCCATTGCCTTTGAGTCGGTGCTGAAGCTGGTGGTATTTCTGATGGCCGGCGTATTTGTGACGTACGGCGTCTTTAACGGCTTTGACGATGTGTTTGCCCGCGCCCAGGCACTGCCGAACTTTGAGCGGTTGATGACCTTTAGCCGGGAGGGCGGCTTCGGCGAGTGGTTCTGGATGGTGTTCCTGTCGATGCTTGCCATCCTTTTCCTGCCGCGCCAGTTCCAGGTGGCGGTGGTGGAGAACGTGAACGAGCAGCACCTGAACAAGGCCATGTGGCTGTTCCCGCTGTACCTGTTTGCCATTAACATCTTTGTGCTGCCCATCGCGTTTGGCGGCGACCTGCTGTTTCCCGGCGGTGCAGTGGATGCCGATATGTTCGTGCTGGCCATTCCGCTGCGTGAGGGGCAAAACCTGCTGGCGCTCTTGGTGTACCTGGGCGGCTATTCGGCAGCCACCAGCATGGTGATTGTGGCCACCATTGCCCTGAGCGTGATGATGAGCAACAACCTGGTGATGCCGCTGATGATTGGCACGCCCTACTTCAAAGCCGCTAACCAGGATCGCCTGGCAAGAATCCTGCTTTACAGCCGCCGCCTTTGCATCATGCTGGTGCTGCTGCTGGCTTACCTGTACTACAAAGCCGTGGCCGAGTATTACTCGCTGGTGGAGGTAGGGCTGGTGTCGTTTGCAGCAGTGGCACAGTTTGCCCCTGCCATTATTGGCGGCATTTTCTGGAAGGAAGGTAGCAAAGCAGGCGCACTGGCAGGCATCGTAGTGGGCTCCATACTTTGGTTTTATACGTTGGTGGTGCCCTCCATGGTGGGTGTGGGCATGCTGCCAGCCAGCGTGGTAAGCCAGGGGCCTTTTGGCCTGGAGTGGCTCAAGCCGTTCCAGCTGTTCGGCTTACAGGGGATGGGCTATATATCGCACGCCATGTTCTGGACCATGTTTCTGAACACCGGGCTCTATATCGGCGCATCGCTGTTGAGCCGGCAAACCTCGCAGGAGTGTAACCAGGCCGAGGTGTTCGTGGATATTTTCCGCTATTCCACCGTGTACGAGTCCTCTATCGTCTGGAAGGGGACGGCTTACCTGCCAGACATCAAGTCGCTGCTGGTAAGCTTCCTGGGGGAGCAGCGCACGGAGAAGGCCCTGAAATCCTATCGCAAAAAATACCCCGCACCGGAGGATGCCACCGGCAAGGCCGACCCGAAGCTGGTGACCTATGCTGAGAAGCTGCTGGCCGGGGTAATCGGTTCCTCCTCGGCACGCATCATGGTGGCCTCGGTAGTGAAGGAAGAAGAGATAAGTATAGATGAGGTGTTGGGCATCCTGCGGGAGTCGCAGCAACTGATAAGTATAAATAACGAGCTGCGGCGCAAGTCGCTGGAGCTGCGCCGGGCCACCGAGCAGCTGCGCACGGCCAACGAGCGCCTGAAGCACCACGACGAGCTGAAGGACGAGTTCCTGTCCTCGGTAACGCACGAGCTGCGCACGCCGCTCACCTCTATCCGGGCTTTATCCGAGATTCTCTACGACAACCCGGACATGGAGCGGGAGGACCAGGAGCATTTTCTGCACACCATCGTGAAGGAGTCGGAGCGGCTGACGCGGCTGATCACGCAGGTGCTGGACCTGGAGCGCTTTGAAAGCGGCCGCCAGAAACTAAGCCTGGAGCCCCTGCAACTGAAGGAGGTGATCGCCGAGGCAGTGGAAGCGCTCGAGCAGCTGGTGCAGGAGAAAGACATAGCCCTGGTGGTGGATGTGCAGCACAGCTTGCCAAGTATACATGCCGACCGAGACCGCCTGATGCAGGTGCTGGTGAACCTCATCTCCAACGCCATCAAGTTCTGCAACCCTGAGCAGGGTAAGATCATCATATCGGCCTATTACATCGACGGCGACGTGAAGGTGAATGTGGTGGACAACGGCAAGGGCATAGACCAGGAAAGCCAGAAACAGATTTTTGACAAGTTTTACCAGGCCCGCAACCAGAACATCCGCAAGCCGGAGGGCAGCGGGCTGGGGCTGGCCATCAGCAAAAAGATAATTGAGTCGCACCAGGGGCGGCTGTGGGTGGAGAGTGAGCCGGGGAAAGGGGCTAAGTTCTCGTTTACCCTGCCCTTAAAAGTAACGGCCCCGGCCGCTAAAGTATAAAACGATGAGTAAAGTAAAAGAGAAGCTGAAGGTGTTGGTGGTGGATGACGAGCCCAGCATACTGATGCCGCTGGAGTTCCTGATGCGCAAGAACGGCTATCAGGTGTTTATCGCCCGTAATGGTACGGAGGCCATTGAGAGCGTGAACCGGGAGCTGCCGGCGGTGGTGGTGCTGGACATCATGATGCCCGACGTGGATGGCTATGAAGTATGCCGCCACATCCGGGAGAAAAAAGAAATGGATGGGGCCAAAGTGATCTTCCTGAGCGCCAAAACCAAGGACGCAGACATCCAGAGAGGCTACGCCGTGGGGGCAGACCTGTACATCCCCAAGCCTTTCTCCACGCGTTTCTTGATGGAGAAGATCAAGGACCTGACGGCAAGTTGATGAAAACCTAAAATACTGGAACTTATGGGGACGCTAACGAAGAAAACCTACGCTAAAGAGCACGCCAGAAGTATAGACAACCCGGAGGACTTCTGGGGGGAGCAGGCCGGGCAGATCGCCTGGTACGAAAAGCCGCAGCAGGTGCTGAGCACCGACGAGAACGGCTTTTACCGCTGGTTTAAAGGCGGCAAGCTGAACACTGCCTACCTGGCCCTGGACTACCACGTGGAGAACGGCCGCGCCGACCAGCCCGCCCTTATCTATGACTCGCCGGTAACGGGTGTGGTGAAGAAGTATACGTATGCCGAGCTACGTGATTTTGTGGCCCGCTTTGCCGGGGCGCTGCAGCACCTGGGCGTGGGCAAAGGCGATACGGTGGTGATTTACATGCCGGTGATACCGGAGGCCGTGGTGGCCATGCTGGCCTGCGCACGCCTGGGCGCCATCCATTCGGTGGTGTTCGGCGGCTTTGCCCCGCACGAGCTGTGCGTGCGCGTGGATGATGCCAAGCCCAAGGTCGTGATCTCCGCCTCCTGCGGCATCGAGTTCGATAAGGTAATCCCGTACAAACCGCTCCTGGACAAAGCCCTGGAGAGTAGTACACACCAGCCTGACCACACTATTATTTTCCAGCGCCCACAAATACAGGCGGCGATGCAGCCGGGCCGCGACCTGGATTATATGGAACTGCTGGAGCAGGCTGAGCCCGCTGCCTGTGTGCCCGTAGAGGCTACCGATCCGCTGTACATACTTTATACTTCCGGCACCACCGGCAAGCCTAAAGGCATTGTGCGCGACAACGGCGGCCATGCCGTGGCGCTGAAGTACAGTATGAAGGCGGTATACGATGTGGACCCGGGGGATGTGTTCTGGGCTGCTTCGGATGTGGGCTGGGCCGTAGGCCACTCGTACTTGGTGTATGCGCCGCTCATCCATGGCTGCACCTCCATCCTTTTCGAGGGCAAACCGGTGCGCACACCCGATGCCGGCACCTTCTGGCGCATCATTCAGCAACACGAGGTGAAGGTGCTTTTCACAGCGCCAACGGCTTTCCGGGCCATCAAAAAAGAGGACCCGGACGGAGTTTTTAAGAAAAAGTATGACACCTCTTCTTTAAAATACCTATTTTTAGCTGGAGAGCGCTGCGATGTGGCGACCTACTACTGGGCCAAAAACCTGCTGCAGGTGCCTGTGATTGACCACTGGTGGCAGACGGAATCGGGCTGGCCGATGGTGGCGAACATGATGGGGCTGGAGGCCTTCCCGCCCAAGCCTGGCTCTGCCGGCAAGCCTGTCTGCGGCTACGAAGTGCACATCCTGAACGAAGAGGGGCAGCAACTGATACCGAACCAGGAGGGCATTGTGGCCGTGAAGCTGCCGCTGCCCCCAGGCTGCCTGCCAACGCTCTGGGAGGACGATGAACGCTTCCAGAAATCTTACCTGGAGCGCTTCCCGGGCTACTACATGACGGGCGATGGCGGTTACATCGATGAGGATGGTTACGTATATATTATGGGCCGCATCGATGACGTCATCAACGTTTCGGGGCATAGGCTCTCCACCGGCGAAATGGAGGAGATGGTGTCGTCGCATCCGGCGGTGGCAGAGTGTGCCGTGATCGGGATTGCCGATGAACTACGCGGCCAGCGGCCAATCGGGCTGGTGGTGCTGAAAGACGGCCAGACGATAAGCGAGCCGCAGCTGGAGCAGGAGCTGGTTGCCCTGTTGCGCGATAAGATTGGCGCTGTGGCCTACTTCCGAACTGTGCTGCAGGTACAGCGCCTGCCTAAAACGCGCTCGGGCAAGATCCTGCGCCGCACGCTGCGCCACATCGCCGACGGTACACCGTACGCCGTGCCATCCACGATCGATGACCCGGCCATACTTACTGAAATTCACGACCTCCTGAAAAAGAGGCGCATCGGAAATGCATTCATAAACCTTAAAACGCGAACTAACCAGGAATTTAACCTTGCCATGACAAATTATCAACTGAAGACCTACGAGGAGTACCAGGAAGCTTACAAACGCAGTGTGGAGGATCCGGAAGGATTCTGGAGCGACATTGCCGACACCTTTACCTGGCGCAAGAAGTGGGACAAAACACTGGAGTGGAATTTTGAGGAGCCAAACGTGAAGTGGTTCCAGGGCGGAAAACTCAACATCACTGAGAACTGCCTGGACCGCCACCTGAAGACCCGTGGCAACAAGCTGGCCCTGATCTGGGAGCCGAACGACCCGAAGGAACGTTTCGTGCGCTATACCTACCGCGAGCTGCACGAGAAAGTGTGCCAGTTTGCCAACGTGCTCAAGAAGAACGGCGCTAAGAAAGGCGACCGCATCTGTATCTATATGCCGATGATCCCGGAGCTGGCCATTGCGGTGCTGGCCTGTGCCCGTATCGGGGCTATACACTCAGTGGTATTTGCCGGTTTCTCAGCCGTAGCCATGGCTGATAGGATTAACGATGCACAGTGCAATATAGTGCTCACTTCTGATGGCCTGAACCGTGGTGCCAAGCAGATACCGGTGAAGCGTGTGGTGGATGAGGCGCTGGAGAGCTGCACTTCCGTAGAGAAAGTGATTGTGGTGGAACGCCTGGGCTGGGCCGTGAACATGGTGGAAGGCCGCGATGTGTGGTACCACGATGAGGTGCAGACCGTGAGCAAAGACTGCCCTGCCGAGGAAATGGACGCCGAGGACATGCTGTTTATACTTTATACGTCGGGCTCCACAGGCAAGCCAAAAGGCGTGGTGCACACCTGCGGCGGCTATATGGTGTATGCGCAGTACAGCTTCAGCAACGTGTTTCAGTACGAGGAGAGCGATATTTACTGGTGTACGGCCGACATCGGCTGGATCACGGGCCATACCTACCTGCTCTACGGCCCGCTGCTGAGCGGGGCAACCACGCTGATGTTTGAAGGTGTGCCAACCTATCCGGACAACGGTCGCTTTTGGCAGGTGGTGGATAAGTTCGGTGTGACCATTTTCTACACCGCCCCAACCGCCATTCGTGCCCTTATGGCCGGCGATATAGACGATGTGCTTTCCTACAGCCTTGACTCGCTGAAGGTGCTGGGCTCGGTAGGCGAACCGATAAATGAGGAGGCCTGGCACTGGTACCACACCCACGTAGGCAAAGAGCGCTGCCCGGTGGTGGATACCTGGTGGCAGACCGAAACCGGCGGCATTATGATCTCCACAATAGCCGGTGTAACGCCGATGAAGCCAAGCCACGCTGCCTTGCCGCTGCCCGGCATACAGCCGATATTGGTAGACAGTGAGGGCAACGAGATCACAGAGAATGGTGTGGAAGGCTACCTGTGCATGAAGTTCCCGTGGCCGAGTATCATCCGCACCACCTACGGCGACCACGAGCGCTGTCGCCTGAGTTACTTCTCTACCTACAAAGGCCTGTACTTTACCGGCGACGGTGCCAAGCGCGACGAGAACGGCCTGTACCGTATCATCGGACGCGTGGACGACGTGATCAACGTGTCGGGGCACCGCTTTGGAACGGCTGAGATAGAGGAGGCCATCAACCACAACGAGCATGTGGTGGAGTCGGCGGTGGTAGGGTATCCGCACGATGTAAAAGGCCAGGGTATCTACGCCTTTGTTATCATCAAAGACAAGCCGGAGCGTGAGGAGTGGCTGCGTGCCGAGATCATCGAGACGGTGGTAGAGAAGATCGGCAAGATCGCCAAGCCGGACAAGATCCAGATCGTAAGCGGCCTGCCCAAAACCCGCTCCGGTAAGATCATGCGCCGCATCCTGCGCAAAGTAGCCGAAGGCGATACCTCTAACCTGGGCGATACCTCGACACTGCTGGATCCGGAAGTTGTAGATGAGATCAAAGCCGGGGCTTTGTAAGCGAAGTTTAAGATGAATTTTTAATAGATAAAGCCCTGTAGCAGCTGCTACAGGGCTTTTCTGTGCCATGACATTACTGGGCGCTGTACCCGCATGTTACAAACCCGTGGTTAGAGAGTTGCCAAAGGAGGAGATGCTGCCGTACCGGGTCCAACCATCCCTGCCCCTCCTTTCCCAAGGTGGGGAGCCTAAAGCTGTCACTGCTCAAGTATAAATTTCATGGCAGTCGGGGTAGTGTCAGCAGAAGTATCAACCCACCCCTAGCCCCTCCGAGGAGGGGAATTTGGCTGAAGCTCCATCAGCAGTGGTTATCGAACTAGAACCCAGTCTTTGGGTTGAGCGCCTTCTAGATTTCCGGTGCCTGAAAGGCATTGCGACGTCAGGAGCAAAGGAAATGTAGACAGCGCGATGCCCGAAGACGAGCCCTCTCGGGCTAGAGAGCAGAAAGTATACTATGAAACGAGCAGGTTCTAAGGCTGAGGATGAACGGCAGCTAGCAAGGATAGCTTGCTTCCTGTGGCAGAAAGCAGCAGCTAAGAGCGGCACAAGCGGACGCTTGCGCCAGGAAGCATAAAGTACAGCCAAGGCATAAAGTATGGCTTTTCAAGCCAGTCGAGTCTCAGACTCAACATTATTAGTAAGTCACTAATGTAAAGATTTGCGCCAGGAAGAAGGCTATGAAAGAAGAGGGAAGGCACAGGCGGATGCTTGCACAGCATCAAGTTTAGCCATACCACCCCTTGCACTACAGCCACAAAACCCTTAACTTAAACAAGTATAAATCACCGCTATGAAACCCTCCAACGCCATACAGGAACGGGTGCAGGAATTCCTCATCAAGTATCCGCCATTTAACCTGGTGAAGCCCGAAAAGCTGCAGCAACTGGCAGCGCAGGTGCGGGTGCTGTACGTAGAGCCGGAGCAGGTGCTGTTCTCGCAAGGCGACGAGGCACACCCCTACTTCTACATTGTGCGGCAAGGCTCGGTCAGGTTGGAGCAGCAGGATTCAAACGGCACCATGCGCCTGGTGGATGTATGTGATGAGGGAGATGTATTTGGTGCGCGTGCCCTGATCGCGAAGAAGAACTACTCCTCTACAGCCACCGCTGCCGA
This sequence comes from Pontibacter litorisediminis, assembly GCF_029360645.1. Classification (GTDB taxonomy): domain Bacteria; phylum Bacteroidota; class Bacteroidia; order Cytophagales; family Hymenobacteraceae; genus Pontibacter; species Pontibacter litorisediminis. Next base: position 528,923 of record NZ_JARDUA010000003.1, read on the forward strand.
AGAAGCGCTGGTGTACGGGGTGCCGATCGCCCTGTTCGAGCCTATTCTGCACGAGAGCCCGGAGGTGGCTTTATACTTTGCTGCCGGCTTTGCGGCAGGGGCAACAGGCCAGTATGGCCGCATGCAGGAAACCAACGAGGCCCGCCGCGGACTAAAAGGCCAGCCGGGTTTGCCGCTGCCCCTGCACCTGGAGGATGTATTGACGGTAGACACCTCGCATGGCCTTATTGCCTGCCCACCCGAAACCTCGCTACGCCTGGCCGCCCAGATCATGAGCGATAAAGAGTCCAGCTTTATGGTGGTGGTGGACGAGCACCAGAAGCCCTTGGGTATTCTGACTGACACTGACATGCGCAAGCGGGTAGTAGCGGGCCACATCAGCATAGATGATCCCGTAACCGCCATTATGTCGAGGCCGGTGGTAACGGTAGGGCCTAACCCACACATGGCTGAGGCGCTGATTGCCATGATGCGCCACCGGATAAAGCACCTCTGCATCACGGCCGACGGAAGTATAAACACAGCGGTGCAGGGCGTGGTAACGGAGCACGACCTGCTGCTGGCGCAGGGCAATAACCCGGCGGTGCTGGTGCAGGAAATCCGGCAGACCAAAAGTATAGACAACCTGCCCCCGCTGCGCAACCGGGCCGAAGAACTCTTGCACAAGTACCTGGAGCAGGAGGTGAACATCGCTTTCGTGGCCAACATCATCACCGAGATAAACGACGCGATCATCGTGCGGGCCCTGCAGCATGCCGAAAGCGTACTTGGCGAACCGCCGCTGCACTACTGCTGGCTTTCTATAGGCAGCGAAGGCCGCGAAGAGCAGCTGCTGCGCACCGACCAGGACAACGCCCTTGTGTTTGAGGACCAGCACGCCGCCGGGGAAAAAGAGGCGCAGGTATACTTCCTGAAGCTGGCGGCTATTGTGAACGAGGTACTGGAAAAGTGCGGCTTTGAGAAGTGCCCGGCCGATATGATGGGCAGTAACATAAAGTGGTGCCAGCCGCTGCACACCTGGAAGCAGTATTTCTACTCCTGGATACACGAACCGACAGAGGAGGCCCTGCTTCATACTTCTATTTTCTTTGACTACCGCCCTGTGTACGGCGATGTTAAACTAGCCACGCAGCTGACCGACTATATTTACGAGCACATACAGCAGGAGCGGATTTTCCTGCCCTACCTGGCCAAGCACGCGCTGCAAAGCCCGCCGCCGCTTAGTTTCTTCCGTAACTTTATAATGGAGCGTGGCGGCGAGCACAAAGACCGGTTCGATGTAAAGCTGCGCGCCATGACCCCGCTCGTAGATGCCGCCCGCGTGCTGACCCTGGATAACCGCATCGCCGGGCTGAATAACACCTTCAAGCGCTTCGAGAAACTGGCGGAGCTAGAGCCAAAGAATGCTGACTTGTACCGCGAGGCGGCCATGGCCTACGAGATCATGATGCGTTACCGTGCGCTGAACGGCCTGCGGAACCACAACTCGGGCCGTTACCTGAACCCGCAGGAACTGAACAAGCTGGAGCGGCAAACGCTGCGCAATACCTTCAAACCCATTAGCGATGTACAGGAGCTGCTGCAGGTGCGTTTCCAACTTAGCTATTTAGGCTGATGCGGGATTGGCTGCGTAAAATTTTCGTCCCCAAACCCGTGGCTTCTCCCGAGGCCCCGGCTTTCTGGAAGAGCTATATCGAAAGTATAAATAACCTGCCAACCGCTGCCATACCATTTGCGGCGGCCGAGTTTGTAGTTTTTGATACGGAAACCACTGGTTTTGACACCAATGAGGACCGGGTGCTTTCCATTGGTGCGGTAAAGGTGCAGGGGCAGCAGGTGTTAGTGCAGGAGAGTTTCGAATGCGTGGTGCGGCAGGAGATGGCAGCCGGAAACAAGAGCGCTGAGGTGCACGGGCTGCTGCGGAAACAGGTGGAGCAGGGGGTGCCGGAGCAGGAGGCGTTGCAGGCGTTTCTGGCGTATATCGGGAACAGCATGCTGGTAGGGCATCACCTGAAGTATGACGCAAGTATGATTAACGGCATGATCCGGCGAAGCGGGATAGATGGGAAATTGCACAACCGAAGTATAGACACTGCCCTATTAGCTAAGCGCCTGGAGCACGGCCGTCACCATGCAGGCAACCACAGCCACGCCGACTACACATTGGATGCGCTTATCCGCAGGTATAACCTCCCAACCGAAGCCCGCCACACTGCCTCCGGAGATGCTTTTATCACAGCCATACTTCTGCTCAAACTGCTGGCCTTGGCTAAGAAACGGGGTATAACGACAGTAGGGGAGTTGGTGAGGTAGCCTGTTTGCCTGGGCAGTTATACTTATAGGCAAATTCCGGCGGTAAAATTGGAGATGCCGGTATGTTCCTATACTCCACAATCAACCCTGAACACAATGAAGTGATTTTTGAAGGCCTGAGGAAAAATGAATAAAACCAATAAAGCACACACTTGCTGCAGGTCCAACCTAGCCCACCGGCAGCACAAGGTTGTATAGAGCAGGGATCAGGTTATAGAACTGTACTGCTGTTTTGTTTATACATCAGCTGTTCATTACCTTGAGGTACTTAATAGAACTCCCTATACTTTTAAAAATAAAAGACCCTTAACACAAACGATATCATTTATGACCATTTTGCCCAACCTCATGAAACGGAACAGGATACTTGTGCTCGTTCTGCTTTTCAGCTGTTTAACTAGCGCTGCTTTTTCACAACGAACGGCTTCTCCGAAAGCTTCGCCTCATAAAAGCCAGTCAGCTAAAAAGACGGCCGGCAATCCTGTTTTCCCTGGTTGGTATGCCGATCCGGAGGGAATTATCTTCGGCAAGGAATACTGGGTTTACCCTACCTATTCAGCACCTTATGAAGAGCAGGTGTTTATGGATGCCTTTTCATCTCCGGATCTGGTTAACTGGACGAAGCATGAGCGCATCATTGATACGGCAAGTATAAAGTGGGCGAACCGCGCGATGTGGGCTCCTGCTGTTATCGAGAAAGATAAAAAATACTACTTGTTTTTTGGAGCCAACGATATACAGAGCGACAATGAAAAAGGCGGTATAGGGGTAGCCGTCGCTGACAAGCCTTCCGGCCCCTTCAAAGACCATCTCGGCAAGCCGCTCATCGACAAGTTCCACAACGGGGCGCAGCCGATAGACCAGTTCGTTTTCAAAGATAAAGATGGGCAGTACTATATGTTCTATGGCGGCTGGAGGCATTGTAACGTGGCCAAGCTGAATGACGATTTCACCGGCTTTGTGCCTTTTGAAGATGGTACTATTTTTAAAGAAGTTACGCCCGAAGGCTATGTGGAGGGGCCGTTTATGTTCCTGCGGGGCGGCAAATATTACTTTATGTGGTCGGAAGGTGGCTGGGGCGGACCTGATTACCGCGTGGCATACGCCATGGCGGATTCTCCGCTAGGTCCTTTCAAGCGCATCGATACCATTCTGGAGCAAGACCCGGCAGTTGCCACAGGGGCAGGGCACCATTCAGTTATACATAACAGCAAAAAAGACCTGTGGTACATCGTTTACCATAGAAGGCCGTTGGGTGAGACCGATGCCAACCACCGCGTTACTTGTGTTGATGAAATGACATTTGATGAAAACGGACGGATCAAACCTGTCAAGATCACGATGGAAGGGGTGTCGCCACAACGTGTCAAATAAGGAGCTGTTTTTGTGCTATCCTGTTGGTTTCGGATCCGCATGCTCCGGCGTAGCGGTTTATAGGGCAGCCTACTCAACCAAGGTATAAGCACCGTCCAAAAGACTTAGCCCTCAAGCCAATAATATAACCTGCCTATTGAAGCCTGCCACACCGTCCCCAGCAATGCTTTTACTACAGCTACAGCCATACTTTCGCTAAAGCTGTTGGGCCTGCGAAGGAACGGAGGGTAAAGACGGTGGGGGAGTTGGTGAGATAGGGGTGTTAGTTAAACAACTACAGTTAGCTGTGGATATTTACCAAAAAGCATGTATTTATTACGTTTATTTCCAGTTAAGCTTCATTAAAAAAACATCATTAATGATAGATAGAATATTATTCTGGTTTTATGACGGAGAAGATAGCCTTTATAAGTATACCAAGCGATTTGGACCTTTGGCCATGCTCTTAACTAGGTTACTAAACGAAACATATGAAGGAAAGAAAATAAAGTTTCTCAACCTTAAATTCTATACACAAAAGTCATATGAAGTAAATGAACAGACGGAGCTAAACTACACCCACAGCTATGGGGGGCATGTTCACCATAGCGCCTTATTCAACAGGACAGAATTTGAAGCTTTAGCTCTCCCAGAACAAAAGCGACTACTTTGGAAGAGAGCGCGTCAGGTATTAAATGTAGTTGCACGAGACACAAAAAATACTTCCTTGGATATTAGCGCAAGTACAGCTTATAATAAAGGAATAGAAATGGGACTTGACGAGGACTTTGTTATAAGAAGCGCAAGTTTTCAAATTCATAGTCTCTCAATTAAAGTTAGCATTTGGGCGCGCTTTGTTGGTGACAGAGTTTCTGCAGTACTAAATGTGCACTCAGACGATGAATTAATCCTGCAAGACGAAATAGATAGTACTGATGCTGATAATGAATTCTTCTACACTATCTACAAGAGGATTGAACTTGATAAGAATAATAACGTCCTAATCAAAGGACATTATAGCGTTGATTATTTGCCAATGACTGTACCCTTTGGAGACAAATTAAAACAAAGTAGTTTAACCACACCTTTACGGTAGCTGCACCAGCGCAAAGCACAACCCGTTATCATAAAAACAACCCAAAACATGCCAAGAACAGCATTTACAGCAGAAGGGGCAGTAGCCGTAGGCCCGTACGCACACGCCGTGGAGGCTGGGGATCTAGTGTTCCTGTCCGGGCAAACGCCTATTGACGCCGCAACCGGAAAACTCGTGGAAGGCGACATTGCTGCCCAAACAGAGCAATGCTTTAAAAACCTCTTTCAGGTGCTCACTGCGGCAGGCCTCACACCGGATCATGTGGTGAAGGTGAATGTGTTCCTGACCGATATGGCCAATTTCGCAGCCATGAACGCTGTATACGAAAAGCAATTTACCGCTCCTTACCCTGCCCGCACCACCATAGGCGTAGCCTCGCTACCCTTAGGCGCGCAGGTAGAGTTAGAGATGATTGCCAGGAGAAGCTAGTATTAAATATACTTTTGCCAGTCCTGCTTCAGCTTAGCAGCCTTTCCAGGTATCCTTATCCAGAACCCCACCTGCTTTGGGCTTGATAGTTCGAGTAAAAACCTGTTTAAGAGGTTAAGAAATACCAGATGAAACTTTCAGACTTCCAAGCCCGAAAGCACATGCCAAAGGAAACCTGCTCGGCGGCCGCGGCATTACTACAAGGCGCAAATCTCCTGTATCCATACGGCAAAACCCCCTATCTTTGCACCAGCAAAATGTGCAAGCTATGATCGACGAGACACATAACCCCTGGACCACCCTGTCCAGCAAGGCTATCTACCAGAACCCCTGGATTAAAGTACGCGAAGACCAGGTGCTGAACCCAAATGGTGGCGAAGGCATCTATGGTGTGGTAAGTATGAAAAATAAGGCCATCGGCATCATCCCCATCGATGACGAAGGCTATACGTACCTGATCGGCCAGTACCGCTACCCCCTGAACGAGTATAGCTGGGAAATACCCATGGGCGGAGGCCTGGTAGAAAACGATATCCTGGAGTCGGCGAAGCGGGAGCTGCAGGAGGAGACAGGCTTTACCGCCGCCCGCTGGACCAACATCTGCCGCTTACATACCTCCAACTCCGTAACCGACGAAGAGGGCTTTGTTTTTCTGGCTGAGGAACTAACCGCCGGTGAAACGGCTTTTGAAGAAACAGAGGAGCTGCACCTTAAAAAAGTGCCTTTTAAAGAGGCGGTGCGCATGGCCATGAACAACGAGATCACCGATGCCATCAGTGTGGCAGGTATCTTGAAGGCCGCTTTTCTGCTGCAGGAGCAGGGCAGGCTGTAGTAGTTTGGGCTGCAGCCAAGTATAAAGTATAAGAGCAGGGTTATTTCTGCGTTATACGGGCATCCGGTGCACTAGCAAACTAAGGGAATATACGTACATTTGGAGACATGAAGGCCTTAAAGTATATATCACAGCGGATCTACACTACCTGGTGCGTAACCTGGTTCGTGCTTCCTTTCGTGGTGACGTACCCGCTGCAGGCGGTGCTGATGCGCCGGGTGCAGTGGTACAGGCACTTGCACGGTGTAAACAGGTTCTGGTCCAGCACCTCGCTGCGCATGTTCCTGACGCCCCTGCAGGTGGAGTGGCGCTTTAAGCTCGACCCAAAAAAGCTGTATGTCTTTACCCCCAACCACAGCTCTTACCTGGATATACCGGTAATGCTGCACACCATTCCCGGATTTCTTAACTTTGTAGGCAAAGCCGACCTGTGCAAGGTGCCGCTCTGGGGCAAAGTATACGAAAAGCTATACATTTCCGTGGATCGCAAAAGCGCTATCAGCAGCGCCAAAAGCTACATCAAGTCGGCCAAGTCGCTGGAGGCGGGGCGTAACCTGGTGATTTTCCCGGAAGGCACCATTCCGAAAACGGCCGGGGAGCAGCTGATGGCGTTTAAAGACGGCCCCTTTAAGCTGGCCATTGAGAAACAGGTGCCGGTAGTGCCGGTAACCATGCCGTATAACCAGCACTTCCTGCCCGACCTGGACGGCAAGCTGAAGGTGCGCTGGCACCCGCTTAAGATCGTGGTGCATGAGCCGATCGAGACGAAGGGCCTGACGCTGGAGGACCTGCCACGGCTGAAGGAGCAGGTGTTCAACATCATACAAACAGAAATTACGAAACATACCAAAGTCAATGTCAACAGATATTCAAACCATCCGAAAGATAGCGCACTTAGCGAGGCTGGAGTTTAACGAGGAGAAAGAGCAGGAGGTGCTGCAGGACCTGAACAAGATCCTGAACTGGGTAGACCAGCTGCGCCAGCTCGAAACAGAGCATGTGGCCCCGCTTATCCATATGTCGGAGGAGGTGAACGTGCTGCGCGAGGATGAGCCCCGCAACACCATTACCCACGAGCAGGCATTGCTAAACGCTCCTAAAAAAGACTCCGATTATTTCCGGGTGCCGAAAGTACTGGAATAAATCGCAGGGGTAACCTATGAGTAAGATTAAGTTTTGGCAAGGATGGGATACGCACACCAGGTATCCCTATCTTTTTTTATTGCTGTTGGGCGTGCTGGCGCTGCTGCTGGGGGTATACTATTACTTTACCGGCGAGGCCTCGGTGTTTGCCTGGGATAAGATAACCGACCTGCAGGTGGTGCCGGTGCCGGTAAGCGAGGTGCCGGGGCTCCTGGAGAGTTTCACCCTATCGGCCGATGGCTACCTGCTGTTTGAGCAGTATGACGTGGCCCTGCCGACGGCAAACACGGCGGCGGCAGGCCTTTTGCTGCTGTTGCTGGGTGTCTGCCTGGCCTTTTACACCGCCGCCATCAGCACCATGCGGCAGCTGCCATACTTTGCTGGCATTCTGCTGCTGATGCTGTTCCTGGCCACTTTTAACTTCGATCTGCTGGGGGTATTCGGCGGGGCGGGGCAAACTACGCTGCTGGTAAGCATCGTGTTGTTTGCTTTGGGCAGCTATACCTTTCAGGCGTTTTTCCCTAACACAGGCTTTGGTCTTCGGGTAGTGGCGATGCTGGGTGTGGTGGCCACCTTGGGCCTTTTGATTTATACGGAGGCCGAGTTCACGCCCGAGCTCATCACCCTGCACCTGGTAAACTACAGTTCGCTGGGCTTGCTGGCGGCCTCTGTGCTGTTCATGCTGTGGGTGAGCTACGAAAACCTCAACGCCCTGCTCTGGATCAACACACAGGCCAAAACCCCGGAACGTCGCTTTAGCATGTGGCAGTTCGTGTTCATCAGTGTACTGTACCTGTTAAGCTTGCTGCTGCTGTACCTGCGCCACATGGGCTATGTCAGTGTCGAGGTGCTGCCGCTGGAGCCATACCTTATCTTGGTGTTTTCAGCAGTGGCCGGCTTTTGGGGCATGCGGCAGCGCGAAGCCTTTTACGGCAAGCTCTTCCCGTTCCGGCCGACAGGGGCGGTGCTGTACCTGGTTTTTGCCATCCTGGCCTTCCTGAGCATTGGCTACGCCTTTGCCACTGCCAACGATTCGCTCACACTGCTGTACCGCAACCTGATCATTTACACCCACTTGGCCTTTGGTTTCGGCTTTTTTGCCTATGTGATGATCAACTTTGGCCGCCTTCTGGAACAGCGCCTGCCTGTGTACAAGGTGGTGTATGAGCCTAAGACCTTCTCGCTTTTCTCGTTCTTTATCATGAGCCTGGTAATCTGCGTGATCCTGATCATGCGCACGCAGTACCGGTCTTACTTTCAGGCGCAGGCCGGCTATTACAGCTACATCGGCGACTTGTACCGCGCATCCGATAACGATATCCTCGCGAAGCGCTTTTATGAAGAAAGCAATGTGTATGACAATGGCAACGCGAAGGCCAACTATAGTCTGGCAGCCATGTACCGACAGGAGGACAAGCGAAACCAGGAGATCCTGCTGCTGAAGGAGGCACTGGAGCGGCGCCCAAACCCGAAGCTGTATGTGCGCCTGGCAAACCTTTACGACGAGAAGCAATACTTTTTCGAAAAGCTGTATGTGCTGCAGCAGGGGGCGGAGCAGTTTCCGGAAAGTGCTGAGATTTATAACAACCTAGCCCTGCTCTATACCCAAACCAGCGTGCAGGACAGCACGGAGTACTACTTTGACCTGGCGCAGCAGTTTGGACACAGCAATGAGGTGGTGCGCAGCAACCGCTTGGCTTACTACACCCGGCAGGCTATGCTGGAACCCGCCAAAGCCGTGTTGGAGGAATCCAGAAAAGGCAAGTATAAAACACTGCGCAGCAACCAGGCTGTGCTGCGCCAACTGCTGGGCATGGACCCCCAGGACAAGGAGAACTTTATGCCGGACTCGCTGAAGGAGGTAGAGGATTTTACGTTGTTCTACAACCAGACCATCAGCAGGCTGAGTAAAGGCGATACGGCACGCTTGAAACCAATTGACAGTTACCTGGACTCGCCGGGCAACCAGCTGTTTTTCAGTGATCTGCTCTTTCTCAAAGGCCTGGTGCATCACTACAACGGCTTGCCGCGCGAGGGTAGGCGCCTGGTAGAGAACCTGGCGCTGCAGATGGAGAACCAGAGCGGGTACTACTACAATACCTTGGGCCTCTGGATGCTGGAGGAGAAGAACTACCGCGCCGCCGCCGCCTACTTTAAGCAGGCTAAAGACCGTGGCTACATGCAGGCTTACCTCTCGCAGGGTTATGCGCTGGCCATGGCGCACCAGCCTGAAGCGGCCATAGAGGCCCTGGAGGAGGTGGCCTATACGGAGAACGAGGCAGCCATTGGCGTGGCGCAGGGGCTGGCAAGCCTGCTCCGCCAGCCCCTGGACTCCGTGCTTGCCCAAGGCTCTGACAAGGACAAAATGCAGTACATGCTTACCTATTTGCCTACCCTGACGCAGGAGCAGGTGAACACGGTGGTGAACTCGGTGCAGGAGAAAGACCTGAAGCGGCAAGCCATGGTGGCAAGGGTAGCGTACCTGTTGAACCAGAAACGCTGGAAAGCGGCCTACAATGCCATACAGGAGGCCAGTGCCATCCAGCGTCCGGAAGGGGAGTTGCGCTCGGCCCTGAACCTGCTGCAGCTCAAGCTCTGGCTCTACACCGAGAAATACGACGTGCTGCTGAACAAAATGGACCGCCTGTACCTGAGCGACCGTGACAGGCGCATGACCTTATACTTTAAGGCGCGGGTAGCCGAGGCAAGGGGACGCACCGAGGAGGCCGCCGCCCGTTATGATGATGCAGTAAAGATGCTTTTGTACGACGAGGAGACGCTGCTATCCGCCGCCGATTTCTTCCGGAAGTATAAGCCAGGGGAGGAGAAGGCGTACAACATCCTTTTGGCCGGCATTACCTATAACCCGTTTGCCACCCAGCTCTACAAAGCCTATGCGCTGGAGAGCGTGGAGCAAGGCTTGTTCTCCTACGCCAGCCAGGCCTCAGAAACGTTACGGGGCTTGCTTGCTCCATCAGAATATGCTACATTTATAAAGAAATTAGAACAAAAACGCCAGGAAGTTGAGGCCCGCGCCGAAAACTGGCAGTTATGACATAAGCCGACGTATGAGCACCATCATCGAAACCCACGACATCTCGAAGGTATACCGCATGGGTACAGAAACTATCCATGCGCTGAAGTCAGTCTCCATCAGTATAAATAAAGGAGAGTATGTGGCCTTCATGGGGCCATCGGGCTCAGGCAAGTCCACGTTCATGAACATCATCGGCTGTCTGGATACGCCTACCGGTGGCACCTACATCCTGAATGGGCAGGATGTGAGCAACATGTCGGACAACGAATTGGCGGAGGTGCGAAACAAAGAGATCGGCTTCGTGTTCCAGACCTTTAACCTGCTGCCGCGGCAGAGCTCGCTGGAGAATGTGGCCCTGCCGTTGATCTATGCCGGCTACGGCAAGAGTGCGCGGGAGGAGAAGGCACAGCGGGCACTGGAGAGCGTAGGCCTCGGTACCCGTGGCAAGCACAAGCCTAACGAACTATCAGGCGGCCAGCGGCAGCGTGTGGCCATTGCCCGCGCCCTTATCAATGATCCCAGCATTATACTTGCCGACGAACCCACAGGTAACCTCGATACCAAAACCTCCTATGAGATCATGGAGCTGTTCGAGAACCTGCATGCCAAAGGCAACACCATCATCATGGTGACGCACGAGGAGGATATTGCCCGGTATGCGCACCGCATCGTGCGCCTCCGCGATGGCTTGGTAGAGTCAGACACCATAAACCCAGACGTAACCACAGCTGCCCGCATGCAGGCAGAGCAACAGCACTAAATGAAGATATACACCAAAACAGGCGATAAAGGAACCACCGCACTGATTGGTGGCACCAGAGTATCAAAGGCACACCTCCGGATAGAGGTATACGGCACCGTGGATGAGTTAAACTCCTATATCGGGCTGGTACGCGACCAGGAGGTGAACAGCAGCCGCCTTGGCATCCTGAAGGAGATCCAGGACCGGCTCTTCACTATCGGCTCCACGCTGGCCACCGACCCGGAAAAGGACGTTAAAATGGCCACTCCGGACCTGCACGAGAAGGATATAGCGCTGCTGGAGCAGGAAATTGACAAGTATACGGCAGCGGTGCCGCCACTGCGTGCCTTCATCCTTCCGGGGGGGCACCAATCCGTGTCGTTTTGCCATGTGGCCCGCTGCGTGTGCCGCCGTGCCGAGCGCCTGGCCATAGGCCTGCAGGAAGTATCGCCGGTGGATGAACTGGTGATAAAATATTTAAACAGGTTATCGGATTACCTATTTGCCCTTTGCCGCGTAATGACACAAGAGCTGGGTGCCGAAGAAGTAACCTGGAAGCCAAGACTATAGCAACAATACCATACAACCTTTACGGAATTAAAAAACCAAACTTACCTATGTCTTTAGATATGCTAACTATACCGGCTCAGTGCGTGGCAGAGTCCCGCATCTCGGAGCTGGACTACAACAACATTGAGTTCGGTAAGATCTTCTCAGACCACATGCTGGTTGCCGACTATAAAGACGGTAAATGGCAGACGCCTCAGATACTGCCTTACGGCAATATGTCCATGAGCCCGGCAACATCGGCACTGCACTACGGCCAGTCAATTTTTGAGGGGATGAAGGCCTACAAGGATGCAAACGGTGACTTACTGCTGTTCCGCCCGCTGGATAATTTCCGTCGCCTGAACAAGTCTGCTGAGCGTATGTGCATGCCGGCTATTACAGAGGATATCTTCATGCAGGGGCTGGAGCAGCTGCTGCGCCTGGATGCCGCCTGGGTGCCGCCAACATCCGGCTGCGCGCTGTACATTCGCCCGTTTATGTTCGCCACCGATGATTTTATAGGTGTTCGCCCGTCCTCCAGCTACCGCTTTACCATCTTTACCTGCCCGGTGGGGGCCTACTACGGCCAGCCGCTGAAGGTAGCCATCGAGCCACATTACGTGCGCTCTGCAGAGGGTGGGGCTGGCTTTGCCAAAGCGGCCGGCAATTATGGTGCGGCCCTGTTGCCTGCCCGCAACATGCAGGAGCGCGGCTACCATCAGCTGGTGTGGACCGATGCCAAAGAGCATAAGTACATCGAGGAGTCCGGTACCATGAACCTTATGTTTGTGATTGACGGTAAGCTCATAACACCGCCTGTAAGCACCACGATCTTGGCCGGAATTACCCGCGACAGTGTGCTGACGCTGGCAAAGGACTTGGGCTATGCAGTGGAAGAGCGTAAGGTGTCGGTGGATGAGCTGGTGGAGGCATATAAGGCAGGCAAGCTGCAGGAGGCTTTCGGTACCGGCACAGCGGCCACCATCGCCCAGATAGCCACCATCCACTTTAATGGCGAAGACATGAACCTGCCAGCCATCGAGGAGCGCAAGATATCAAACCGTGTGGCTACAGCGCTTGATAAGATTAAGACAGGGGAGGCGCCGGATAAGCACAACTGGGTGCACCGCATCAGCCTGTAAAATACATAGTATAAACAAAGAGGGTGCTGAAGTATAGGCTACTGGTTTATACTTCAGCATTTTCACGTTAAAAGGAAGTATAACCACAATCACGCTAATGACAACTGAGCAAGTAAAAGAGTTGAAGGCCAGAGTAGAGGCCTTGAGGAGGTATCTTTGACTACGATGCCAAGAAAGAGCAGGTAAAGGAGACAGAGATACAAACCACAGCGCCCAACTTCTGGGATGACCCCAAGGAAGCCGAGAAGGTGCTCAAGGAAATCAAGTCGGTGAAAGTATGGACCGACCACTACGATGAGGTCGAAAAGGCCGTGTCTGACTTTGAGGTGCTGTTCGACTTCTACAAAGAGGGCGATGTGTCGGAAGAGGACATCCAGCAGGAGTATAAAAAGGCGGAGGAAGCCGTGGAGGGGCTGGAGTTTAAGCGCATGCTCAGTGGGGAGGAAGACCAGCTAAGCGCGATACTGGAGATTAACCCGGGCGCAGGCGGCACCGAGAGCCAGGACTGGGCCGAGATCCTGATGCGCATGTACATCATGTGGGCCGAGTCACACGATTTTGGCGTGAAGCAGGTAAACTACCAAGCCGGAGACGGGGCAGGTATCAAATCTGCCACGCTGGAGATTACGGGCGACTTCGCCTATGGCTATCTGAAGTCGGAGATAGGGGTGCACCGCCTGGTGCGTATCTCCCCGTTCGACTCGGGAGGGCGCCGCCACACGTCGTTTGCCTCGGTATTCGCTTACCCGGTGGTGGATGACACCATCAGCATTGAGGTGAACCCAAGTGACATTGAATGGGATACTTTCCGCTCTGGCGGCGCCGGAGGGCAGAACGTGAACAAGGTAGAGACAGCCGTTCGCCTGAAACACAAGCCCACCGGCATCGTGATCGAGTGCCAGATAGAGCGCTCCCAGCTGATGAACAAGGAGCACGCTATCCGCATGCTGAGATCCAGGCTGTACCAGATAGAGCTGGACAAGCGCAATGCGGAGCGGGACCGCATCGAGAGCACCAAAAAGCGGATAGATTTCGGCTCGCAGATCCGTAACTACGTGCTGCACCCCTACAAGCTAATCAAGGATGTGCGTACCGGCGTAGAGCGGACAGACGTGCAGAACGTGCTGGACGGCGACCTGGATGAATATATCAAAGCTTACCTGATGCAGGCATAGCTAAGCATATTAACTATAACAGAAAAGGCACCTATTTTAGGTGCCTTTTCTGTTATGAGAAAAAATTGTTTAGAATAGCTCTAGGTCTATCTAAGCAGCACCCTATTATGGTGTCACTGTTAAAACATTGATCCACAAGTGTATAATAAAAAAGTTGAATTTTGCGCCGCAGAGGGTGTTTTAGGGTTTTTATCAGGTCGTGTATGTTTCTCAAAACAAGCTAGGAATAATTGTAAATACTTATAATACTGTGTTTTAACACCGAATAAGTTTGCTGCAGAACTATTGTTTTTGAAATTAGAACTCCATATTATTGGCACAGAATAGGTGCATATGGCTATATTCAGTTGTCCTAGGCCAACAGCTGGAGGGTATAAGCATCTCTTTTTCTGAAGCAGCGGGTTTGTTAGTGCAATACCTTGCTTAGAATCACCACCTAACTTTTATTAATAGTTGTGCCACAAGGCTGCTTTATAGAAGCAGCCCTGAAAGGTAACTACAAAAATTTAAACTCATAAAAGATGAGCTTAGCGGAGCTTTGTCTAATTTTTACATGATCTAACACTTTAAAATCAACCAATTCTATTCACCTTAATTCAAACAACAAATGAGAAAACTATTACTGATGAGTTTTGTAATGGTGCTGGCGCTGCTACAGCAGGCCTATGCCCAGAGCAAAACTGTGTCTGGTACGGTAACGGACCAGAACACATCGCAAGCGCTGCCGGGAGTGGCAGTAATTGTGAAAGGAACTACCGTGGGCACTACCACTGGGGCTGATGGTACATACTCTATTTCTGTGCCGTCGAACAGTAACACTCTAGTTTTTCGTTTTATCGGTTACCAGACACTGGAGAGAACAATTGGTAATGCTAGTGTAGTTAACGCCACATTGGCAACCGATGACAAAATATTAAACGAAGTTGTAGTAACTGGTTACTCTACTCAAACCAGAGAAGAGTTTACCGGTGCTGCGGCAACTGTAACAGGTGAAGGAATCAAAGACCGCCCTGTACAAAGCTTTGCTCAGGCAATGACTGGTAAAGCATCAGGTGTTAACATCGTGCAGCCAAATGGTGTTCTCAACAACCCACCTGTTATTCGTATCCGTGGTATCAATTCTATCTCGTTAAGCTCATTCCCACTAGTTGTAGTGGATGGTATTCCAATAGCTACAGGAGATTTATCTGATAACAACTCTGCAAATAACCCCCTTTCGGACATCAACCCTTCTGACATTGAGTCTATCGATATCCTGAAAGATGCAGCCTCTACTTCTATCTATGGCTCTAGAGCAGCAGCAGGTGTTCTGATCATCACTACCAAAAGAGGTAAGCAAGGCAAGGCTAAAGTTTCTTATGATGGTTGGATAGGCTTTAACAAGGCAAACAGGCTTCCTGAAGTACTGAATGCACAGCAGTACATGGATCACAAGAACTTGGCTCGTAGAAATGCAGGAGCGGCTGATGCCTTCTTCCCCTCTTACAATGAGGATGGCTCACTGGTGGATACTGATTGGCAGGACCTGATTTACCGAACAGCTGTTTCCCATAACCACAACCTATCTGTTTCAGGAGGTACTGAGAGCACAACTTACTACTTCTCTGCAGGTGTTTCCGAGCAGGAAGGCTTTATCAAGAAAAACTCTTTTGATCGTAAGTCTGCACGTTTAAACCTGACTCACAAGGTTACTGATTGGTTCAGCTTGAGAGGTAACGTTAATTATACAAACGGTATCAACGTGGCTCCTAACAGCGGCTCTCTTCCTGGCCAGGCGTTTGGTGTGGCAGGTCTGGGGCGTCTTGGTATCGTGCTGGCTCCAAACGTGTCTCCTTACAATCCGGACGGCAGCTACAACCTGAGTGGAAACGCGCTTGGAAATGGTGCAAACCTGTTGCCACAGACATACTACAACCCAGTGGTATTGCTAGACCACGACAACAGCTCTTCGGAGTCTAACAGGTTGATCTCTAACTTAGGTGCAGACTTCAACATCGTTAAAGGGCTTACCTATGGTACTACTTACTCATTCGACCTCAGCAACACAGAAAACAAGTTGTTTTACAACCCTATCAACGGTGATGGTTTCAACCAAGGTGGTTTAGCGACTAATTCCAACGGCAGAAGAGAGAACTGGAACTGGGTGAACACCTTACAATATCAGACTACTTTTAGCGATAAGCATAACCTTTCCCTATTGGTAGGTTCTGATGTGCAGGAGACAAATTCTGATTACTGGTGGACTACTCGCCAAGGCTTGGCGATTCCTACCTTCAACGACTTCCAGGCAACATATGGAATTCAAACGGCTGGTGGATCCATCGGAAAAAGAGTATATGAGGCCTATATCACCAGCGTTAACTACAACTATGGCGGTAAATACTTCATCAGCGGTA
Source organism: Pontibacter litorisediminis (assembly GCF_029360645.1). Lineage (GTDB taxonomy): Bacteria > Bacteroidota > Bacteroidia > Cytophagales > Hymenobacteraceae > Pontibacter > Pontibacter litorisediminis. The sequence goes on from NZ_JARDUA010000003.1 coordinate 545,130, forward strand.
ACTACAGAAGAGACGGTAACTCTGCTCTAGCTTCATCTAAGCGTTGGGGTAACTTTGGTGGTGCTTCAGCAGGATGGGCCATCTCTGAGGAGAACTTCTTTAAAAACGCCTCTTTCGCTAGCGCCGTGTCTAACTTGAAACTGAAGGCAAGCTGGGGTCGTGTCGGTAATGGTAACCTTGGTGATAACTATGGTGCCTATACTCAGTACTCAGATGGTCTTTATGGAACAGTGCCAAGTTTAGTGTATGCTCAGGCAGGTAACGATGAGTTGTCTTGGGAAACAAGCAAGCAGACTAACATTGGCTTAGATCTGGGCCTGTTTAACAACAGAATTTCACTTGAGGCAAACTACTATAACAACGATGTAGATGGCCTGATCCTGGCAGTTCCACAAGCTCCATCTAAAGGTATACCTGGCAACAGTATCCTTCAGAACGTTGGCTCTATGTACAACAGAGGCTTTGAGTTCTCCTTAAACGCTTCCCCAATTGACAAGGAGAGATTCACCTGGACAACTAACCTGAACTTCACAACGAACAAAAACGAAGTAACTGCTCTTGTTGGTGATGCTCCACTGATTGGTACAACAAGCGGTCTGGAGACTACTAACATTACTCAGGTTGGATATCCTGTTGGTAGCTTGTATGTGGTTAAAACTGCTGGTGTTAACCCAGACAATGGCCGCAGAATCTTCATCAACAGAAATGGCGAGCAGGTGCAGTACTTGCATGGTGGTGGTGTTAACGCCTGGACTTATCTGGACGGAACAAGAGCGCCAGCGATTTCTGGTGCTGATGCACAAATCGCTGGTAATACCTTGCCAAAATGGTTCGGCGGTTTCACTAACACATTCACCTATGGTAACATCGATCTGAGCATGCTTCTTACTTACTCAGGTGGCAACTACATCTACAACGGTACTCAGGCCGGCTTAAGAGACCAGCGTATTTGGAACAACAGCACAGATATATTAAACCACTGGTCAGAAGAAAACAGAAACTCTGATATTCCTCGCCCTGTTTATGGCGACAACGTTTCGAATGGTTCTGCTTTCGCTATTGATGCAAACGTTCAAAAAGGTGATTTCCTTCGCATGCAGAACGCTGTATTAGGCTATAAGCTTCCAGAAAGGTTCTTCGGACAATCAGGTATCCGCTCTCTGAGAATATATGCTCAGGTAGACAATGCTTTCCTGATCACAAGCTATAAAGGCGCTGACCCTGAAATTTCAACTAACGGTGGCTCTAACCTGGCTCCAGGCGTTGAGCGAAATACAGTACCACAGGGCAGAGCATTCACATTTGGTGTAAACCTAGGTTTTTAATAGAAAATCAGTTTTGAGATGAAAATATTTAATAGAAAGTCGAATAAGAAATACATAGCGAAGCTCGCTTTGCTAAGTATACCTCTATCCTTAACTCTAACGTCTTGTGAGAAGGATTTTTTAGAGGCAAAGCCTGAATTGACAGTTTTGGAGGGAGCTAACTTTGATTCTCCTGCTGTTGTGCTGGCACAGGTCAATGGTTTGTACGCATCAATGAAGCACGGTCGTTTCCTAGGTGGCCGTTACCAAATCTACAACGATATACGTGCGGAGGAATTTATAAACCGTACGTCCAATAACGTAACTGGCTACAGCATCTGGAACCAAACCGGTGGAGCCGATGAGCCATATATAACAGATATGTGGTCAAGAGGCTACCTTACGATAAACCGTGTTAACACGTTTTTGGCAGGTTTAGAGGAAAACGCCAGTAAGCTTGATGCCGAACTTGTGGAGAACTACAGAGCCGAAGCGAAGTTCATAAGAGCGATATCTTATTTTTCTTTAGTGCAGATGTTCGCAAAGCCCTATACTGCTGATAATGGTGCATCTCCTGGCCTGCCTCTGAGACTGCAACCAGAGTTCTCCAGCGATAACAATGGCCTTGCAAGAAGTACTGTGGCAGAAGTTTACACGCAGATATTGAAAGATCTAAACGAAGCTGAGGAAGGACTGCCCGAGGAGTATAGCTCTGCTGCCTTGGCTACAACTAGAGCACACAAGAACACTGCTATTGCTTTAAAAACGAGGGTGTATCTGACTATGGGGCGTTACGCAGATGTGATTACAGAAGGAAACAAGATTGTATCTGAATCGGCGCCCTTTACAACACTATCAGGAGAGTCATATAGCCTGGAAGAAGATATCGCAGCGGTGTTCGAGAACGATACCAACAAAGAAGTGATTTTTGCGGCGCCTTTTGCCGATACAGATGCTCCTGGAACACAAAACCAGTTGGGGTACTACTATAATGTTGGTAACCTGGAGTACTACCTGAACGATAAAACTGAAGGTATAGCCGGCATTTATACAAATGAGCAGTTTGAGGCAGATGATGCTCGAAAAACTAGTTTGATCAGTAGATACAATTTGGGCAGTGCTGCTAGCCCTAGGTATGTATATTATATTACAAAGTTCAGCAGAGTTTCTCCTTACATTGATTGGGTTCCACTAATTAGATACTCTGAGGTCCTGCTAAACTTAGCTGAGGCAGAAGCAGAGGTAGGAAGTCAGGAGCGAGCAATTGCTTTGCTAGAGGCTGTACATCAGCGTTCTGATGCATCATGGTCTTACACTGGTGAGTCAAAAGCAGATCTTATCAATGCCATTTTGACTGAGAGACGTATAGAGTTGCTAGGTGAGGGCTTCAGAACGAACGACCTTTTCAGAAGAGGTTTTGGTATACCTTCAGTAGGTGCTGGGGCCGAGATTTCTCCTACTGACTCACGTTATGTTCTCCCAATCCCAACTTCAGAAACAAATACTAATCCTGCATTATAGGTAAGGTAGTCTGTAACAGGTAGTTTAACGAAAAGCCCGCCAGTCGAAAGACAGCGGGCTTTTTTATTTTAATACAGCCAACAATAATTTTTTACAATCTGCTTTAAAAAATAAAATAAGACAAAAGATGGTGCTGCTGCTGCTTTCTTATCGATTTTACTTGTGTAATATTAATAGAGTCAAATAGATATCAGGGGATGGTTTAATAGGCTACTAGGACTTTATGTTTGTCTGCTGTTATGCTTCGTTGTTGGCACGGTCTCCTTTAGAACAATGGATGTAGAAGGGCTATTGTATTTAAGATAACAACTTCTTATTATTGGCGGAAATTTCTTAACAAAGGCTTAACAAGGATTACTATAGGATTAAAAATACAAATACCTCCGCTGAGACACGAGAGTACATTAGAGCCTCTCCTGCTCTTTCGCCCGTCCGGGCATTGACTATCCATACTTAGATAAACTTAATAACAGGGCACAACAGGCTAACGGAATTCAGCCTATGCTTATGTGCACTCTTAAAACAAAGCCTTACCTAACTGTAAGGTGGCGGAGCTTTGCCTTTTTTAAATACAATTTTACCAATTAATCTATTTTCAACCATTCTACTTAATGTCAAATTCTATTATGAGGAGATTATTACTCATGAGCTTTGCGTTGGTGCTGATACTTGCCCAGCAGGTTTATGCACAAAGCAGAGCTGTGTCTGGTACGGTAACGGACCAAGGCACATCACAAGGCCTGCCGGGGGTGGCAGTAATTGTGAAAGGCACTACTGTGGGAACTACCACTGGGCTTGATGGTTCTTACACCATCAACGTACCTGCCGAAGGAAACACGCTGATCTTCCGCTTTATTGGTTACAAAACCGTAGAGCGTCCGATCGGTAACTCTTCTACAGTTAACGTTGCACTTGGTGTGGACGACAAGCAACTGGAAGAAGTAGTGGTGGTAGCCTACGGTACGGCCGATAAAGGCTCTTTCACGGGTTCAGCCACTCAGATCAACGCAGAGAAGATAGCGCAGCGACCTGTAACGAATATTACCAACGCCATTGCCGGACAGGCTGCAGGTGTGCAGACTAACTCTGGTAGCGGCCAGCCAGGAGCAGGACCAGAAATCCGTATCCGTGGTATTGGTTCTATAAACTCATCGAACGATCCGCTTTACGTTGTAGACGGTACACCGTACCCAGGTAGTATCGCCAACCTGAATGTGGATGATATCGAAAGCATCTCTATCCTGAAAGACGCTTCTTCTACCGCCCTTTATGGTGCACGTGCCACAAACGGTGTGGTGATGATTACAACTAAAAAAGGTAAAAAAGGAAGCAACCAGCTGAATGTGAAGATCTCTCAGGGTATGAGCGAAAGAGCGATCAAAGAGTACGACCGTGTAAATGCATACGAGTATTATCCTTTGATCTGGGAAGCGCAAAGAAACAGCTTAGTAAACGCTACAAAAGACCCATATTCTTTAGAGGACGCCAATCAAATTGCTTCCGGCTTGAAAAAGCTGAGAGACGGCAAAGACGGTAGCGTTAAAGGTATTCTGGGGTACAACCCGTTTAACGTGGCGAACGATGCCATTGTTGATGCCAATGGTAACATCAACCCAGAGGCTAAAATGCTTTATGATGACGTAGACTGGTTTGAGCCGTTGCAGCGCAGTGGCAGCCGTAGTGACTATGCCCTGAATTACAGCGGAGGCTCTGAGAAGAGCGACTACTTCGTGTCTTTGGGTTACCTGAAAGAGAAAGGTTATGTGATACGATCTGACTATGAGCGCTTTACTGGCCGTGTAAACGTGAACACACAGGCTACAGACTGGCTGAGAACAGGTTTGAACGTTTCCGGTACTATTACAGAGTCTAACCAGGCTAGCACAAGCAGTAGCAGCAGCTATGTTAACCCTTTTAATTTTGCCCGTGGCATTGGTCCTATCTACCCTATTTACGCACATGACCCTACTACTGGTGCCTATCTGCTAGATGAGGATGGCAACAGAATCTACGACTATGGTAACCTGTCTAACCTGGGCTTGCCTAACAGGGGCAGCAACGCCAGCGTAGGCCGTCACATAGTTGCGGAGACGATGTGGAACGATAACCTGTACAACCGCAATGTTCTAAGTGCCAGAACTTTCGGAGAGGTTAAATTCTTGCAGGACTTCAAGTTTACAACAAACCTTAGCGTAGACATTGCAAACTACCTTGCTGCGGAGTACGACAACAACAAAATAGGCGACGGTGCGCCGGCAGGTAGAGCTAGCCGCACTAGTACAACCGCTACAACCTACAACATCAACCAGTTGCTGAACTATTCTAAAACCATCAACGACAGACACTTTGTAGAAGCTTTGGTTGGCCATGAAAACTACAGTTACGACTACAGGTACATGTACGGAATGCGCCAGGGCGTAATTGTAGAAGACAATACTGAACTAGGTAACTTCACTACTACAAACAGCTTAGATTCAAGAACTGATAAATACAGAGTAGAAAGCTACCTGTCGCGCTTGAACTATACATTCGACGACAAGTACACTCTTTCTGGCTCTTACCGCCGCGATGGTTCCTCCAGGTTTGCAAAAGATGTACGCTGGGGTGACTTCTGGTCTGTGGGTGCATCTTGGCGCCTGGATAGAGAGACTTTTATCAGCATGCCTGAGTGGGTTAACATGCTGAAGCTTAGAGGTTCTTATGGTGAGGTAGGCAACGATGCCCTTCTGAACTCTGATGGTACTGACAGATACTATGGATACCAGGAACTGTACACGCTTGGCATGAACAACGCCAAAGAGCCAGGTTTCTTACAACAGGATGTGCTTGGTAGCGCAAACCTGCTGTGGGAGTCTAACAACAGCTTTGACATCGGCGTGGAGTTTGACTTGTTCAACAGAGTTAGTGGTAGCGTTGAGTACTTTAACAGAGAGTCTGAGAACCTGCTGTTCCGCGTTCCGCTTCCTTTGTCAAGCGGTGTAAAAGAGAAGTGGGAGAACATCGGTACAATGGCTAACACAGGTGTCGAGGTACAACTTTCTACTGATGCCGTTAAAACGCAGGACTTTACCTGGAATGTTAACCTGAACGTGTCCACCTTCAAGAATGAGCTGAAGAAGCTTCCGCAGGAAGAGATGATCACGGGTACCAAAAAGTACATGGTAGGCAAGTCTATCTATGACTACTGGTTGCGTGACTGGTACGGTGTTGATCCGACTGACGGAGCAGGCTTGTTCGCTACCGATACATGGGTAGAAGGTAAGACGCGTGTGATCAACGGCGATACGGTAACCACAGACTCTAACGGTGCCAAGTATCACTATGCAGGCTCTGCAATTCCTGACTTTGCCGGTGGTATTACAAACACCTTTACTTATAAGAACCTGTCACTTTCGGTGTTGCTGACGTACCAGGTAGGCGGTAAAGTGTACGATGCTAACTACGCCTCATTAATGAACGCGGGAACACAAGGTGGTGCACTGCACAAGGACATCCTGAACAGATGGCAGCAAACTGGTGATGAGACAGACGTGCCACGTATGGACCTGACGACCGCAACGCATTACAATGCGCAGTCTGACCGCTGGCTGATCGACGCTTCTTACCTGAACATCAGATCTGTAAACCTGAACTACGTTCTTCCTTCAGAACTCACTTCAAAGGTGTTCCTGAAAAATGCGAGTATCTTCGCATCAGGTGAGAACTTAGCGCTGTTCTCTAAGCGTGACGGTATGAACGTGAATCAGTCTTACTCAGGTGTTACTTCTAATAGCTATATCCCTGCTCGTGTTTACACAGTTGGTTTGAACGTTACCCTTTAATTTTTGAAAATGAAAAAAGTATTATATAGCTCGCTTGCTGCCTGCATGCTCATGTTCGCCTCTTGCGACAAAGATTATCTTGAGGTGCAGCCAACAGATGCTGTGGCTGGAGACCTGGCAATTACCACGACTACAAATGCCATGGCCGCTCTGAACGGTATTCACAGAGCCATGTTCATGCAGTACGACAACCAGGACCAGGCAGGGCAGGGGTCGGTGATGATCAACCTGGACCTGCTGGGTGAGGACGTAGTTATGACTGCTGCTGGTAACGGCTGGTTTAACTCAACCTACAAATGGATAACGCACCGTAACGCTAATGCCGGTACAGTGTCTTTTGTTTACAGGTTCTACTATAAGATTATTGCTAATGCCAACAAGATCATTGCGGGCATTGACACGGCTGAAGGTACACCGGCAGAGAGGGCAGCAATAAAGGGGCAAGCTTTGGCGTACAGAGCCTGGGCGCATCACCAGCTCGTGCAGATCTTTGCTGAGCGCTATGACGCTTCCAAAAGCTCTAACGACCAGCTTGGTGTGCCGATCATGAACGTTTATACACTGGAAGGGCAGCCTCGGGCAACTGTGGAGCAAGTGTATGCGCAAATCAATAAAGACATTGATGAAGCGATCTCCTTGCTGCCTGCAAGACGTAACGCTAAGTCGCACTTTAACACAGACGTTGCAAAAGGCATCAAAGCCCGTGTGGCACTCACAATGCAGGACTGGGCTACTGCTGCCAAGTTTGCAAATGAGGCAGTGCAGGGTTACAAGCTGATGGGGCAAACGCAATACTTAGCTGGTTTCAACAACGTTGAGAATGAGGAGTGGATGTGGGGAAGTGATCAGATATCTGATCAGACCACTTACTTCTACTCGTACTTCGCCTACATGTCTGCTAACTTTAGTTCGTCTAATATTAGAGCGAATCCGAAGGCAATTAACAGCCAGCTGTATAGCAAGATCTCCAACACTGACGTACGTAAACAGCTGTGGGACCCAACTCCTACGGCTGTGTTAGATGAGACAACCAAAAAAGTGGTTGGGTACGATGTGAATGGGTATGTTGTACCTTCGAACTTCTCTCCAAAGCCTTACATGAACAGAAAGTTCCTGGCTGATGGCGGAGCGAGCAGCGTTGGTGACGTGCCTTACATGAGAGCTGCTGAGATGATGTTGATTGAGGCAGAGGCGCTGGCTCGCATGGGCAATAACTCTGATGCTGCTGCTTTATTAACAAAGCTTGTAAAGGCGCGTGATATGGAAGCCTCAGATATTACACTTGCTGACCAAGCGCTTATTGATGAAATCATGACGCAGCGCCGTATCGAGCTGTGGGGCGAAGGCTTCCGCTTCTTTGACCTGAAGCGCACAAACAGCCCACTTAATAGAAGCGGAGCTAACCACAGCGCAACTCTTGCCGGTAACGTTCTTGATGTTGTGGCCGGTGATAACCAGTGGCAGTGGCTGATTCCGCAAGATGAGTTGAACTCAAACAATAACGAGGGAATGGTGCAGAATCCGTTGTAGTAAATATTTTTAGTTGTTAAAGAAAGCCCGCAGTCGTTTGACTGGCGGGCTTTTCTTTTTATACTTGCGGCCATACTTATATTTTTATGCTACTATCAAACCACAGTGGCTACACTCTGGAGGCGGGCGTTGATGAGGTAGGGAGGGGCTGCCTGGCCGGGCCGGTGGTGGCTGCGGCCGTTATACTTCCCTTTGATTACCAGCACCCGCTCCTGAACGATTCAAAGAAGCTTACCAGGAAGATTCGTGAGCAGCTGCGCCAGGAGATAACCCGTGATGCCGTAGCCTGGGCCATAGGGGAGGCCACGCCAGAAGAAATCGATACAATAAATATACTGAACGCGACCTACCTGGCCATGCACCGGGCACTGGAGGTACTGCAGCAGCAGCCGGAGTTCCTGCTGGTAGACGGCAATCGCTTTAAGCCCTACCGGCAGCTGCCTTACGCATGTATGGTGAAGGGGGATGGCCGGTTCCTTTCGATTGCGGCGGCCTCTGTGCTGGCCAAGACTTACCGCGACGAACTGATGTGCCGCCTAGCGCAGGAGCACCCGCACTACGCATGGGAGCAGAACGCGGGTTATCCTACCAAAGCGCATCGGGCCGGCATAGCTAGCAATGGCGTTACAAGGCAACACCGCCGGTCGTTTGCCTTGCTGCCAAAGCAGCTGGAGCTGCTATAGGCATGCGCCACCTTTAATTGCGCTTACCATACTTTGCAGAGGGGCATCGGCGGCACCTGCGGGCACAGGTGAACTGTGGAATGCAACTTAGCTCTTTCAAAGTATAAAAGCCGCTATACAGGTCATGTATAGCGGCTTTTATAGTTATATGGGCCGTGCTGGCTTCTTACTTAAGCTTTATCAGGTCCAGGAAGAGGCTGAAGCTATCGAGGGAGGAGTCGCTGCGCTCAAAGCTGTCGAACGACAGGGGCTTAACGATATAACCGGACACGTTCAGGCGCTGTGCAGCCAGTCGATCGGTCTCCTCGTTAGAGGTTGTCATGATGAACACCGGGATATGGCTGAACTCCGGGTCGCGGCGCAGCTCTGCCAAAAACTCCAGCCCATTCATTTTGGGCATGTTTATATCCAGAAGTATAACGCTTGGTGGCGGCGAGATTTTAGGGGATTCGCTACCACGCAGCATGTTCAGAGCCTCCCTGCCGTTGCGTGCCTCAAAAATCGGGTGGTTAAGGCCGATTTTCTTCAGCTCCCGCTCTACATTCATGGTATCCAGGTAATCATCCTCCACTAGCAGGATGTTCACTACTTCTTTCTCGCTCATTATACTATAGTGCTTCTGATCGGATTAGACAAAGCTATAAAAATTTCTGCTCTTTTCCTGACTGTTTTGGCCAGGTAAAGGTAAAAGTTGATCCCAGGCCAAGCTCTGAGTTAACCCAAATGGTACCTCCCTGCAGCTCCACGATTTTTTTCACGATGCTCAGGCCCACGCCGGTGCTTTCCATGGCATCGCGCTCCTGCAGCGTCTGGAAAATTACGAAGATGCGTGAGTGGTATTCAGGGTCGATGCCCGGGCCATCATCTGTCACGGAGAAAACATGGAATTCCTCTGTTTCGTGATGGCGAACCGCAATCTCGCCCCCGTCTTTATCATGGTACTTGATGGCGTTGCTGATCAGGTTGCTGAACACCTGCTGTAGCTGTATACGAACGGTATACAGGGTAGGTAGGTTGTCCTGCACCTCAATCTTAAAGCCAGGCGGTGGCGATAGCAGGTCCACTACCTCTGTGAGCAGCTCGTTCACGTTCACCTCTTCCTCCACCTGGCTGGTGCGGCCAATGCGCGCCAGGGCCAGAATGCCGTTGATCAGGTTCTCCATCCGGTGCACGCGCACGCGCATCATCAGCAGGTACTCTTTTACATTGGCAGGCAACTGGCTTCCCATGTCTTCCTCCACCCAGCGCGAGGCTACCTCTATGCCCCGCAGCGGCGCCTTCAGGTCGTGCGACACCACATAGGCAAACTGGTCCAGTTCCTTGTTCTTCAGGTCCAGCTCTGTGAACGTCTCGTCAATGGTGGCCGACATGCGGTTGAGCGAGTGCGACAGGCGGCTTAGTTCATCGTTGCTGGTATCTACTATCTGTGTCTTGTAGTCCCCCCGCGATACCTGTTCGGCCAGCGTCACCATTTTTACGATCCTGTTGGTAATGAGGCGCGTTATGTAGTAGGCCCAGCCCAGGCCGATGATGACCGAGAGTATGGTAAGTATGGTAGAGAGCTGGCGCGTGTTGTTTATACTTTTGCTCAGGCGCTCGCTGCGCTCCTGGCGCACCTTGTACTCAATCGCGTTGAAGGCCCGGAAGGCGGTTCTGATCGAGTCCATCACCAGCTGCTCCCCCAGCACCAGCTTTTCCAGCTGTGCATCCAGCTCGCGCTCGGTCATGAGCGTGTCCTGGTGGCCGCGCTTCATTTGGATAAGGGGCTCCGCGAACTCCTTCTCCAGCCGTTTCTGCAGCTCTGCTATCTCCTCCAGCTTCTTTTTCTGTTCGGATAGGTTGGTTACAAAGTCGCGGGTCTCCTGCATCAGCTCCGGCATCTGCTCCCGGGCCTGCCAGTAAGGCTTCAGGAACGTCTCGTTTCCGTTGAGCAGGAACCCACGCAAGCCTGTCTCCATATCAATGATGTTGCGCTGGAGGGCGGCCGAGTTGCGGACCACAATCTGTGAGCGCGACACCCACTGCGTGTTCTCGATAACTGCCTCCGAAAGCCGGAAGTTAACGATGGCTACAGCAGTAAAGAGTACCGATATCAGCAGAAAACCGGCAAAAAGTTTAACAGAAAGCTTCATGGAAGGGTGCTACAGGTTTGCCACGGCCATACAACAAGGTGCGGCGGGCGCGGCTAGGCTACAAGGATGGCGCGTGGATGTCTTGGATCGGTAAAAGCAGGCAATTATGGTGGTATCGCGGGGCCGCGGCAGCGGTGCGATCAGGTGCAGTTTGGGTAAGCATATATTTTCCTTGGCTATTATTCTGGTTATCGCTCATACGGCGCTTAGGCTTACAGGTTACAGACCTGCTTTACTTTTTTGAGGGCAAGCACCCACAGCAGCAGGGGCATTAATTTAGGTATGCGCCCGAAATTTACTTATTTTTGCCTTATATAAAAGAACAGCTAAACCTGACATGGAACTTAAGAAAATCGCTTTAAATGATGTGCACGAGGCGCTGGGCGCCAAGATGGTGCCTTTTGCCGGCTACAACATGCCTGTGCGCTATTCATCAGATATAGAAGAACATAAAACAGTGCGCGAGGCCGTGGGTATTTTTGATGTGTCGCACATGGGCGAGTTCATGCTGCGCGGCCCCAAGGCTTTGGACCTGATCCAACGCGTAACCTCCAACGACGCCTCCAAACTGGCGGACGAGAAAATACAGTACTCGTGCCTGCCCAACGAGGACGGCGGTATTGTAGACGACCTGTTGGTGTACCGGTTCTCGGAAGAAGAGTACATGCTGGTGGTAAACGCCTCCAACATCGACAAGGATTGGAACTGGATCAGCAAGTATAACACTGAGGGGGTGGAGATGGAGAACATCTCTGACAACATCTCTCTGTTTGCCGTGCAAGGCCCTAAGGCTGCCGAGGCACTGCAGTCGCTCACAAAGGTGGACCTGGCCAGCATGGTATACTATACGTTTGAGAAAGGGGAGTTTGCCGGGGCGCAGGATGTGATTATTTCGGCCACTGGCTATACTGGTGCAGGCGGCTTTGAGATCTATGTAAAGAACGAGGACGCCAGGAAGGTGTTTGACGCCATCATGGAGGCTGGCAAAGCGTTTGGCATCAAACCGATCGGACTGGGTGCACGCGACACGCTGCGCCTGGAGATGGGCTTCTGCCTCTACGGCAACGACATCGACGATACGACTTCGCCGCTGGAGGCTGGCTTGGGCTGGATCACGAAGTTCGACAAAGACTTTGTGAACGCCGAGAACCTGAAGACGCAGAAGGAGCAGGGCGTGAGCCGCAAGCTGATCGCCTTTGAAATGTTGGAGAAGGCTATTCCGCGTGCGCACTACGAGATCGTGAACGCAGAAGGTGAGAAGATAGGGGAGGTAACCTCCGGCACCATGTCTCCATCGCTGGGCAAGGGCATCGGTCTGGGTTATGTAACCAAAGACTTCAGCAAGGCCGGCTCCGAGATCTTTATCCGCGTGCGCAACAAAGACATGAAGGCGCAGGTGGTGAAGCTGCCTTTTGTTAAAAAATAGTTAATCGTTGATCGCTATTCGGTCATAAGGAATCGAATAACGATCAATCAACAACGAAAACGTATGCCAAGTATAGACGTGTGCTTCAGCCCGGAGCTGCTGCACCTGTACGATTTGAAGGGAAAGGCAGTGGTGGCCGTGGACATTCTGCGGGCCACCTCTACCATGGTAACGGCCTTTGCCGAGGGGGCAGCGCATATTTTCCCGGTAATGGAGTTGGAGGAGTGCCGCGGCTTTTCAGAGCGTGGCTGCCTGACGGCTGCGGAGCGCAACGGCATCAAGGCCGAGGGGTTTGACCTGGGCAACTCCCCGTTCGCTTACATGGATGGAAAGGTGCAGGGCCGCGACATCGCCATCACCACCACCAACGGCACCCGCGCCATCCGCCTGTCCGAGGCGGCAGAGGAGATTGTGGTGGGGGCTTTCCTGAACCTGCAGGCGGTGGCCGATCACCTGGAGGAACTGGGGCTGGATGTGCTGGTCGTATGTGCTGGCTGGAAAGGCCAGTTTAACCTGGAGGACACGCTGTTTGCCGGGGCGCTGGTGGAGCGCCTGCAGGATAGCTTCTCCTCGGAGCACGATAGCTCACTGGCCGCTTTACACCTGTACCAGACTGCTAAAACCGATATGGTTGGCTTCCTGCGCCAGTCATCGCATGTGCGCCGGCTGGAGCACCTCGAGATTCACAAGGACATTGAGTTCTGCCTCCGCCACGATGTGTACAACGTGCTGCCCGTGTGGCGCCACGACAGGCTGCTGGACCTGATGAAAGTTAGGGAGCTAGAGAGTTAGAAAGTTTACCCTTATTAAGTATAAACGGGAGCGGCTGGCACTATGTAAGTGCCAGCCGCTCCTGTTTATACTTAGTTTACATCGTCCTGCCGCAAGTTTTCAGCTTGCTTTCTGCCGAGCAGAAAAGGAAACATTCAGTGGCCTAGCTCCATTGTTCAGCCGGAACTACAGCTGTCTTTTCGGCACCACTTTCTAACCTTCTAACTTTTAAATTTACTTCAGCTTCTCGTTTTGCTTGTGGCGGTCGCTGTCGCGGCTGGTCTTTTTCTCCAGGTTTTTCTGCAGCGCCTCGGTCAGGTTCACACCGGTTTGGTTGGCCAGGCAGATCAGCACGAACAGCACGTCGGCCAGTTCATCGCCAAGTTGCTTGCCCTCATCGCTTTTCTTAAACGACTGCTCCCCATACTGGCGGGAGATAATGCGGGCCACTTCGCCTACCTCCTCGGTAAGTATGGCCATGTTCGTAAGCTCGTTAAAGTAACGCACCCCGTTTTCCTTGATCCACTTGTCTACAATGGCCTGTGCTTCGGCTATGGTCATGCTTAAAAAAGGTCTTTCTGTTTGGTGTCCATCACAATTGTTACCGGGCCGTCGTTCAGCAGCGACACTTTCATATCGGCCCCAAACTCACCGGTCTGCACCGGCTTGCCCAGCGCCTCCTCCAGCAGCTGCACAAAGCGCTCATACAGCGGTATGGAAACAGCAGGCGGTGCGGCGTTGGTGTAGGAGGGGCGGTTGCCTTTCTTGGTGCTGGCGTAAAGCGTAAACTGGCTGATCACAAGCGCATCGCCGTCCACGTTTTTTATACTTAGGTTCATCTTTCCTTCGGCATCCGAGAAAATGCGCAGCGCGGCGACCTTGCCCGCCATCCACTTCAGGTCCTCTTCGGTGTCGTCGGCCGTGAAGCCGGCCAGCAGCAGCAGCCCTAAGCCGATCTCGCCTTTCGTCGTGCCATCAATTTGCACAGCAGCCTGAGTCACCCGCTGAATCACGATTCGCATAACATGCTATACTTTGGTTCAGGGCAAAGGTAGTGATTTGGAGGTTCGGAAAATTGGGAAATTGGAATTGTGGTAACTGGAAAACTTTGGGAGCTACCGAAGTATAAAACAGGATATCAGGCAGGATAACCAACCAGCAATCAAACCTAATCTACATATCCCTCATACAGGATGCGGCTCACTTTGCCGTTCTGTAGGTAAAAGTGCAGGGTGGCCGGCGCGCCCTCCGGGGCAGAGGCCACCACTTCGTTTGGTGTCTGAATGATTTTCAGGTCCTCGCCCTGGTTTTTGAGGCGGTTCAGCAACTCGCCGTGCGACATACCCACGCGCAGGTTGTGGCGCAGCTTAATGTGGGCACTGCGGATGTCGGCCATTTGCAGCAGCAGCTCACCGGAGTGGGTCGGGGCGTAAAACTCCAGAGCCGAATTGCCGAAGCGGATGGTGTAGATCGTATCGGTCACGCTGGCCTTGTGGCGGTTCTCGATGGCATCGGCCTCCACCGTAAAGTCCGTGTCGATGCGGTCGAAGTAGGTGGTGAGGTTGTTGCTTTGCTTTCGATTGGCCACAAAGGGGTTGCCTAGCAGGTCGATGGTGGCGGGGGCACTGTTACTGTTCACGGCCGTGGTGTCAGGCGCGGCGGCGGCAGGGCGCTCCAAAGGCATGTCGCCCTCCTCCTCTGAGGTATTATCGGTGCAGGCGGTGGCGATGGTATGGATAAACAGCAACAGCAGGAGCAGCCGGGCTTTTAGGCTGCACTGGTGACAGATGCTGTGAGGGCGGAGAAGCATAGTGAACGATGTATAGTAAGTAAAGAGTGCGGGTAAACTATATTTACATACGAGTATTTACCGCCCAAAAGTTATAGTTTAAAACCGCTTTGATGGGTTGTTTTACCCCGCTATAAAGTATATTTGGCGGCAAAGATGATAAAAAATGAACACACAGCAAATAGCGCTCATCACTTATAAAGACGCCGGAAAATACACGGGAGTTTCGGAGGAGGAGAATGCCCGCCTGCATGAATTCTTAACGCAGAAAGGGCTGCAGGTTACTTTTGAGATATGGGACGACCCGGCCGTGGATTGGGGCAAGTATGACCTGGTTCTGTTGAAGTCTCCATGGGATTACTTTGATAAAATCGAAGCCTTTTATATTTGGTTAAACAGGCTGGAGCAGCTGCAGGTGCGGGTGCTGAACCCGATCGATATCGTGCGCTGGAACACCAACAAGCATTATTTGGTAGAGCTGCAGCAGAAAGGGGAGAAAGTGGTGCCGACAGTGTGGCTGGAGCAAGGCGGGCAACTGAACGTAGCCGGGGTTTTTGCGCAGTTGCAGTCAGAGAAGATCATTATAAAACCAGCCGTCAGCGGCGGCGCCAAAAATACCTTTGCCCTTACCCAAGCAGAGGCAGCGGCACAGGCCGAGCGCATACGTGAGCTGCTGCTGCAGGAAAGTTTCCTGGCGCAGCCCTTCATCCCCGAGATCCAGACAAAAGGGGAGTGGTCGTTCCTGTTCTTTAACGGCATGTACAGCCACACCGTGCTGAAGACAGCCAAGGCCGGCGACTTCAGGGTGCAGCATTTCTTCGGCGGAACCATACACACCCCGGAGCCGCCGGCAGCTTTGTTGGAGGCTGCCCACAACCTGGTAGACAAGTATGCGCCGGGCTGCCTCTACGCCCGTGTGGACGGGGTGGAGCTGAACGGAGAACTGGTGCTGATGGAGCTGGAGCTGATCGAGCCGTTCCTGTTCATGGGTACCAGCGAGGGCGCCATAGATCGGTACTACGACGCCCTGGTAGAGCAGCTGCAGCAGCCTGCGAAAGTATAAGGGGCTATGCCTTTTCGGAGCTGTGGAAGACTAAGATCGGTACCTGTGCCTCCAGCACCAGCTTTTTGCTGAGGCTCGGCTTAAAGATACTGCTGAACAGGGAGCGCTGGTGGTTGTTTACGGCCACCAGGTCCACCTGCTCGCGCTTCACGAACTCCTGCAGGGCATCGGCTACATCCTCGTCGCTCGGCAGTATGGCGAACAGCATGTTATGGTCAGGCAGGGCAGCGTATAGCCTTGCCTGCAGCTGTTCCATTTTGTGGCTGTCGTCGCGCTCCGAATCCTCGGTGCCGATGTGGGCGCAGAGGATCACTGAGTTAAAGGGCTTTAGCAGTTGCAGCAGCGCCGTAATGGCTTCCGCATCCGTCTTGTCAAAGTCTGTGGCATAGAGCACGCGGCTCAGGCTGTGTTCTTTGTATGGCTCCGGTACGGTGAGCAGCGGCACTTTTGCATCTTCTACCATTTTAGTGGTGACGGTGCCGAAGAGGGAGCGGGAGACGTTATCCTCGCCTTTGGTGCCCATCAGCAGCAGGTCAGGCTTGAAGCGGCCTATCTCATCCGATATGACATCCTCCGGCAACCCATTTATGAAGGCGTGCTTCAGGTGGATGTGCTGCCCGTGCGTGCGCGCCTCCGCCTGCATCTCCTTGTAAAGGCCTTCTAGCTTTTCCTGTTCCTCTGTCTGGTTGCGTTGCAGTACGCGGTCAGTTATCATCTCAGACCCAGGGCTAAGGGAGCTGCGGCCGGTGTCGTCAAGCGGGTCGTCGAGCTGGGGTTGCAACAGGTAATCGCTGAAGCAGTGCAGCAGCAGCAGTTCGGCCTGCGGCAGGCCGGCGCACATGTGCAGGGCGTAGCGGCAGGCATTTTTAGCGCTCTCTGTGAAGTCAACAGGTATAAGTATTCTGTACATAGGTTCTATTCATAAAAGTTATAGCTTGGGCTTGGATGGTGTATACGTGGCTGGCATGAAAATGAGTTGTAGCTGCTGCCCGCTTCCCCCACCTGGAGGCACTGCCTCCGGGGCAGTTCCAAAATTTCTCCTATTTTTGTAGCCACACAGCGCTTGCTATGCTAAAACGCATTGTCTTTTTCTTTATCGGGTTTGTTATACTAGCCTCCCTGGCTTTCTACGGTTTCAGCCGTTGGAAGGCCTCGCGGGAGAAAGTAGACCTATGGGCGCTGGTACCCGACGATGCGGCGCTGGTGGTGGAAACCAACCATCATCAGCGGTTGATGGAGCACCTGCGCGAAACGGAGCTGTGGCAGAGTTTCTCGGTGCTGCCCGCGGCCAGCAGCCTGGCCGACAATCTGGCTTACCTGGATAGCATTGCACCTGGGAACCAGCGCCTCGACCGCTTCCTGAACGAGAAAAACATGCTTACCTCGCTGCACGTGGATGGCAAGTCCGATGTGAGGTATGTGTTTTACTTGCCCGTCAACTCTGTGGGCGAGCACCGCTTTCTGCGCAACCTTACCGAGAACATTAACAAGAGCACGGTGTTCGAGCAAAGCTCCCGCGATTACCAGGGCCATTTGCTCACCGATATTACCAACACCCGCAACGGCAGCAGCTTCACCTACTTCACCTACCACAACAACATCATCCTAAGTGCCTCCCCTGCGTTGGTGGAGCAGATTGTACGGCGCGTAAGCCGCGGCACGCCCGTTTCGGTGGCGGCAGAGTTCAGCAACGTGGATTACCTGAGCCAACCCGATGTATATGCCAATGTGTTTGTGAACTACCGTGTGCTGCCGGAGCTTCTGGGGCTGTTTTTGCAGGAGGATGTGATGCCACAGGTGCGCTACCTCGCCTCACTGTGCCAGAACGGCATGCTGGAGCTGAAGCTGGAGCGTAACAAGATTTTCCTGAACGGCTTCTCCCTTCCTGAAAAATTGAAGAATTCATTGCATGCTACCATGCAGCCGCAAAGGCCGCAGCCGCTGGCGATGAGAGCCTATCTGCCCAACAACACGGCCATGGTGCTGCACTTTGGCCTGCAAGAGGTAGCGCATTTGCGCCAGCCGCCGGGAACTGCAGCAGCGGTAGTGGACAGCCTTGCCCGGAGTTTCAGCAATGAGGCGGCCCTGGTATACCTGGAGACAAACAGTATAAGCCAGAGCCCCGATAAGGTGGTGTATGCCCGTACGGAAAACCCTGCCCACACACAGCGCCTGCTCAGCAAGCTGGCCAGTGCGGAGGATGGAAAGCCGTATACGGAGAAGTATGGCACCTACACCATACAGCTACTGAGGGTGCCGAAGCTGCCGGAGCAACTGCTGGGCCGCGTGTTTCAGGGGTTTGAGCAGAGCTATGTGGTGCAGGTGGATGACTACCTGCTGCTGGCGGAGGAGATGGCGGCGCTGCGCCAGGTCCTGGATGACATAGCCGAGGGTAATGTGTGGAGTAAGTCGGCGGCGCAGAAAGCCTTTCAGGAGGAGACGCTGCAGGAGGCAAACTTTAGCCTGTACCTCAATAACGCAAACGCCTGGTACATCCTGAACCGCTACACCACCGAGGAGGAGCGGGAGGAGCTGCTGCAGAACGCTACCCTGATCAGGCGCTTTGCGCAGGTGGCGCTGCAGTTCGCGGCCGTGGAGGGCCGCTATTACACCAGCCTCGTTATCCGCAGGCCAGACCAGACCAAGGGTAACCGGCAGGATGGCTTTGAGGAAGAAGAAAGTATAACGTTAGATTCCCGGCTTGTGTCGCGCCCGTTCCCGATACAGAACGCGGTGGACAGGAGCCGCGAGCTGGCCGTGCAGGACTCTGCCCATGTGCTCATCAACATCAATGCCGGCGGCAGGCGCGGCTGGACGGACAGCCTGGGCACCGCCCTCCGTAGCGATGTGAAGCAGATAGAGTACGGCCCTGACAAAAAGCTCCGTTACCTGTACATCACCGAAAGCCGCATCCACGCCGTGAACAACCAGGGGCAGCCACTGGAGAATTTCCCATTTAACCTGCCGGACACTGTAAAGCTGCAGCACCTGGCCGTTTTTGACTATGAGAAAGACGGCAACTACCGCCTGTTGGTGGATGATGACCTGGGCAACCTGTATGTATACAACATGCGTGGGGCGGCCATACAAGGCTGGAACCCGCGCCGCATGGATTACCGCCTCTCGGCAGAGCCGCAGCACCTGCGGGTAGGCGGCCGCGACGTAATTCTGGTGTCGCTGGAGAATGGCTACATCTATGCCCTTAACCGCAATGGCGACACTTATCCCGGTTTCCCGATCAACCTGAAGGTTCCCCTTACCTCTGGCCTAACGGCGAAAGTAGGGGCCGACCTGCGGCGCACGGAGGTGACGGCGGTAACCCGGTACGGGAATGTGGTAACCTTTAACCTGCAGGGCAGGGTAGTAAATCAGCAGCAGCTAAAACGGCCTAGCAAGCAAGCCATGTTTGAGATGGTGCCGGAGAGCAGCAACGGCCGCTCTTATGTTATTGTGCGGCAGGAGCGGGGGAATGTGGCTATCATAGATCAGGACCTGAAAGAGCTGTTTGAGAAGAGCTACGTTACCTCGGCCCCTAAAGTCGTGCAGTACTTCCGCTTTGGCGGAGCCAACAAAATTTATGCGATCACCGAGACAGGCCCTGGCAAAACCTACCTCTACGACGCCAACGGGAGGCTCATCGGCGGCCGCTCTTTGGAGAACAGCAATCCCGTGACCATCTACTACAACGAGACCGCCAACGACTACACGCTATACTTCACCTCGGGCAGCCAGCTGAAGAAGATGCGGTTTAGCGTGGGGGAGTAGTGCTTTCTTCTTCGACAAAGGAGTTTTTTGACACAGGACAAAAGACGCTGCCTGTATATCGAATCACGACATACGTAGCGCTACCTCTGAATATGAACTTCGTGACAAAGGCCACTGCGACAAAAGCGCACTTAACAGAAGCAGTTTAGAAAGCTTGCTTATTTACCTCTTGGCCTTTGCCAGGTAGTCTTTTGTCAAATCGTCAAATAAATCAAAAGCTCCTGAACCAGCCTTTCCTGTAAAAGAAGTATAGTTGCAGCAGGATGAGTATCGCCATCAGGGCGATCAGGATCGGATAGGAGTTTGGCTGGTAAAGTTCGGGCATACTGTGCGGAAAAACCTTGCCTGTCTCGGGGTCCTCGTGCGCAAAGTTCATCCCATACAGGCCTACGATAAAGCTCAGCGGAATAAAGATGCTGGAGATGATGGTGAGCACTTTCATAATCTCATTCATGCGGTTGCTCACCGTGGACATGTACAGCTCCACCAGGCTCGAGGCCATTTCGCGATGGTTCTCTACCAGGTCGATCAGCTGCACGGCATGGTCGTAGGCATCACGGAAGTATACCTTCAGGTTTTCGGGAATGGTGTCCTCGTCCATGCGCAGGAGCTCGTTCATCAGGTCGCGGGCGGGCCACGTGATGCGGCGCAGCTTTATGAGCTCACTCTTCAGGTCCAGGATCTGGCTTAGCGTGGCCTTGTTTGGCTGGCGCAGTACCTCCTGCTCCAGGTCTTCGATGTAGATACCAATGTCAGCTATTACCGGGAAGTAGTAATCCAGCACCACATCCAGTATAGCATAGGCAATATAGGTGGCTGGCCGCTGCCGGATAACACCTTTGCCGCCTCTTATGCGCTCCCTTAGCGGGTCCAGGCAGTCGCCGTAGTCGCTTTGCAGGCTGAGCACGTAGTTAGGGCCCGTAAACAGTGAGAGCTGGATGTCGTCCAGCGTCCTGAACTCAGGGGACCAACGCAGCATGCGCGTAATCATGAACAGGCGGTTCCCATCAAACTCCTCCACCTTTGGCCGTTGGTAGTCGTTGACGACGTCTTCCATCTGCAGGGGGTGCAGTTTGAAATCAACGATCAGCTGCTCCAGCATGGTCTGGTCGGCGTACCCTCTGATGTCGATCCAATGCCGTGCATCCGGCCTGGCGTTTACCCTCTGCAATAACTCCTGGTACGTCTTCAGTTCCCGCTCCTCGAACATCCCCTCGTTAAACGACATCAGGAAAAAACGCGGGGCATAGGCCTCGGCAGGTATAAGCAGCGAGCCAGGCTTTATGCCTGCCTTGCGTTCCAGGATTTTATTGCGGGCACGGTTGTGTTTGCGTTTCGACATAGGGAGATTTTGGGAGTTAGAGGGTTTAAGAGTGAGTGAGGGGATCGTTTTTTACAGAAACTTCAACGCCCTCCATGTCCTGCAGTTTCGTGGTAACCTCCTCCTGCAGCTTGAGGCGCACTTCCAGCGTCAGGCGGCAGTCTAGCTCAAACTGCTGGTCGCGCACAGCCAGGTCGTACTCTTTCACCAGGCTCATCACATCGTTCATCTGCGGGTAGGCATAATGCGCCTGCAGCAGCACCGTTTCGTGTTTCTCCACCACAGTGGCACTGGCCAGCGCCTCGGCCGTGGATACCTTGTACGCATTTATCAGGCCGCTTACGCCCAGTTTGGTGCCCCCAAAATAACGCACCACCACCACCAGCACATTGCTCAGCTCAGCCGAGCGGATCTGGCCAAGGATAGGGTCGCCGGCGGAGTGGTTGGGCTCGCCGTCGTCGTTGGCGCGGTAGCGGGCTTGGTCGGCCCCCAGAATGTAGGCGTAGCAGTGGTGGCGGGCGTCGTAGTACTTCTTGCGAAGCTCGGTTAGCACCTCCTTCACCTCCTCCTCGGAGTAAACCGGGTAGGCCAGCGCAATAAACTTGCTGCCTTTCTCTTTGTACAGGCCCTCGGCGGGTTCGGCTATGGTGCGGTAGGTATCCTCCATGGTGGCGTGTGCTGGTTGCATTCCTGCAAGTTAACCAAAGGCGGGCAAGGGTAAAAATTATACCGATCCTCTCTTAAATGACGTACATTTGCAGCAGCACCAAAGTATACGTTTTGCCAGCCACACCCTACCTGATTCCTTTGCACCGTGTGGGTAGCCCCGAGATAGGCTACATCACCAGCACGCAGTTTGCCGAGAACGTGCCCTTTGAGATAAAGCGGGTGTTCTGGACCCAGGACACACCGCCGGGGGTGGAGCGCGGGCACCATGCCAACATGGCCACCGAGGAGGTGCTGATTGCCCTGAGCGGAAGTATAAAAGTGCTGACCGACACCGGCCGCCAAAAGCAGGAGTTCGTGCTTACGCACCCGCAGCAGGGCCTCTACATACCGGCCATGTGCTGGACCGAGTTGCGCTTTTCCGAAGGCGCCACCGCCCTCTGCCTCACCTCCACCGACTTCAGCGAAGCCGACTATATCCGCGACTACGGCCGTTTTCTGCAGTTGGCCTCGCACATAGAGCTATAAAAGTATAACTGTTAATCGGACCAGGGTCTTCAGGATCGTAAGGATTTGCAGCAATAAAATTCATACATTCATAACTCTATAACTCTCAAACGCTCTAACTCCTAAACTCCCTTCACTCTCCCATGCAGCCATTGCCATACTTCCAGTTCAGAGATTTTCCGGTGGGCCTGGAGCCGCAGGTGCAGCGGGCCTTGCTGGAGGCGGTGGCTAGTAAGCAGTATGTGCTGGGGCCGCAGGTGCGGGCTTTTGAGCAGGAGTTTGCCGCTTACCTGGGAGCAGGTGCCGCGGTAGGCGTGGGCAATGGCTACGATGCCCTGGTAATAGCGCTGAAAGCTTTGGGCGTGGGAGCGGGGGATGAGGTGGTGCTGCCGGTGCATACGTTTATCGCCACCGTTAATGCGGTGCTGCAGGTAGGGGCAAAGCCTGTGCTGGCCGAGCCGGACAAGTATACTTATAACCTCACAGCTGCCACGGCCGCGCGGCATATTACCTCCAAGACCAAAGCCATACTTGCCGTGCACCTTTACGGGCAGGTTTGCCAGATGGGCGGGCTGCAGCAGCTGGCGCAAGCGCAAGGTATAAAGCTGCTGGAGGACGCTGCCCAGGCACATGGCGCCAAGTATAAAAGTAGCTACGCAGGAAGTATGGGTGATGCCGCTGCCTTCAGTTTTTACCCCACCAAAAATCTGGGAGCCTTAGGCGATGCCGGGGCTGTGGTAACCGCTGATGCGGCTGTGGAGGCCTTTGCCAGGAAGTATCGGAATTATGGCGAGAGCCAGAAGTATAAATCAGAACAGATAGGTATAAACTCGCGGCTGGATGAGCTGCAGGCGGCGGCGCTGCGGGTAAAGCTGCAGCACCTGGAGGCACTGAACGCCGAGCGGCGGCGCCTGGCGCAAGTATACCTGCAGGAGCTGCAAAGCACCGGCGACCTTGTCCTTCCGGTCACGGCTCCCGGCTGCGGGCATGTCTACCACATTTTTAACATCCGCACCAGGTATAGAAACGAACTGCAGGCCTTCCTGCAAGAGCAGGGGGTTGGCACGGCTGTGCACTACCCGGTGCCGGTGCACCTGCAGCCCGCTTATACTTTCCTGGGCCACAAGGCCGGCGATTTCCCGGTAGCCGAAGAGCTGGCCGGCACGAGCCTTAGCCTTCCCCTCTTCCCCGGCCTCACCGAAGCAGAGCAGCAACGGGTGGTAGAGCAGGTAAGGTTATTTTTTAGGAAGGGGTAGTTCTTTATTGTTGATTGCTGATAGTTGGCTTGCAGCATTGCAGCACCGGACTAACCACTCCTGCCGCTCCTTATTTAAGGAGGTGAGCCTGCAACTGCTTTGGCTAAAGTATAAGCGCTGTAACTCTGGCTATTCAGATTAACCCACCCCAACCCCTCCTTAGCAAAGGGAGCCTGTTATTACTGGTGCTGAAGTATATATTTCATAGGTTCTGCTTTAACACCCCTATAGTCCCCTCAAGGGGACAGTCGTAATAGCAGTGGCTATCGAACAAGAACCCAATCTTTGGGTTGAGCGCCTTCTAGATTTCCGGTGCCCGCAAGGGCATTGCGACAGCAAAGGAAATGTAGACAGCGCGATGCCCGAGGACGAGGCCTCCCGGCCTGGAGGAAGCCAAAGCAGGAGGTGAAACGAGGCGATAGTAAGTCTGGAGGAAGAACAGCAGCTAGAAAAGATAGCTTGGTTCCAACTGCACAAAGCAGCGGCTAAGAGAGACACAAGCGGACGCTTGCGCTAGAGAAGTCTGAAAACTTGCACCAGGAAAGGTATAGCTTACACAGATTGGTATGTCCGGAACAGCGACAGCTATGGAAATATAAAAGAGAGACGGGCTGCAAATCCCGCCAGCGGTGCGGCAGGAAAGTATAAGCGGTGCAAAACCTGCAGCCGCTGCCACGCCAGCACAGCGCAACACAAAATTCCTTATCTTCGCTCATGCCCCAGCCACTCGTTTCTGTCATCTGCCTGTGCTACAACCACGAGCGCTTCCTGCGCGAGGCCTTGGACTCTGTCTTAGCGCAGACTTACCCCAACCTGGAGGTAATCATCGTGGACGACTGCAGCACCGATAACAGTGTGGGCATCATTCAGGAGTATGTGCAGCGACATCCGCAGCTTAAGTTCATCAGCACGGGCCAAAACCTGGGCAATACCAAAGCCTTTAACATGGGGTGGCGCGCCAGTAAGGGGGAGTTTATACTTGACTTTGCCACCGACGACGTGTTGCTGCCTGAACGGGTGGCGCAGCAGGTGGCTCAGTTTCAGCGCCTGGGCCCGGAGTTTGGCGTGGTCTATTCGGATGCCGAGTACATCTCTGATGATTCAGAACACCTGTACTACCATAGCCAGAAGTATAAAGCAGCCCCGGACGGTGACGTGTTTGCAGAGGTATTGGGGCGCTACTTCATCTGCCCACCTACCATGCTCATCCGGCGCAAGGTGTTTGAGGCGTTGAGCGGATATGATGAGCGCCTGGCCTATGAGGACTTCGATTTTTGGGTGCGCTCCGCCCGCCAGTATAAGTATGGGTATCTGCCTGCAGTAACCACTAAACGCCGCCTGCACAACCGCTCCCTTTCCAGCGGATGGTACCGGAAAGGCAACCAATTGCTGGCTTCTACGGTTGTAGTGTGTAAGAGAGCCGCAGAACTGGTGCAAACTCCGCAAGAGCGAGAGGCACTGGCCAGGCGGCTGAAGTATGAGGCGCGGCATGCCTTCCTCACTGGTAATTTTACAGAGGCAGAGCAGTTGCTGCAGCTACTAAAGCAAACTACAGGCACCCCTCTTTTGTACCGGTTTCTCCGGCAGCTAAACAGGCATAAAATTGAGCTCGGTTTCCTGCGCAATCTGTACCGCAGGCTTCGGGGCCAACATTAAATAGCACTGTTTTGTTTACTTACTCTCTTTTTATCCGTAAGCTAAAGTTAAACCAGCTTTTAGTGGAGTATCTGATAGCCTAACCCTTTAAATCACTCAGAATGGGTGTTTTTATGGGTAATTTGTTGCCTGTTACGGGTTACTATCAAGATTTAATAACTATATTTGGAATTCAATTAAACAACAGCACCATGATTACACCAGCGCTCGCCTCACGTGGGGAAGTTATAAAATGGATGGAAGATTTTGTGGGAGAAAAACTCTCCGAGTTTCTTAAGTCAGTGGAGGATAGCTGGCAACCTGCAGACCTTTTACCGGACGCTACCATGGAAAGCTTCTTTGACGAAGTGAAAGAATTGCGTGAGCGTGCCCGCGACCTGAGCTACGACCTGCTGGCTGTGCTGGTAGGCGATACGATCACGGAAGAGGCGCTGCCTACGTATGAGAGCTGGCTTATGACAATAGAAGGTTTGCCCAAAGACCCGCAAGGCCCTTGGATGAAGTGGAACCGCAGCTGGACGGCCGAGGAGAACCGCCACGGCGATGCACTGAACCGCTATCTGTACCTGACTGGCCGTATTAACATGCGCGAAATGGAGGCCTCCACGCAGTACTTGATCGCGGATGGCTTTGACCTGCAGACCGATGACGACCCGTACCGCTCGTTTGTGTATACTTCGTTTCAGGAGACAGCCACGAACATCTCGCACCGCCGCGTAGCGCAGATCGCCAAGAAACAGGGCGACACGCAGCTGGCCAAGCTGTGCGGCCACGTAGCTGCCGATGAGGCCCGCCATGCCAAGGCGTATAAATCTTTTGTAAGCAAGATTTTTGAGGCGGACCCGAACGAGATGATGCTGGCGTTTGAGGACATGATGCGCAAGAAGATCGTGATGCCGGCCCACTACATGCGCGAGTTGGGCGTGGACCTGGGTAAGACCTTCGGCCACTTTACCGATGCCGCCCAGCGTATCGGCGTATACACCTCAGCCGACTATACCGACATCCTGGAAGGCCTGATAAAAGAATGGAAGATCGAGGCCCTGACCGGCCTGGACGAAGCCGGTGAGCGTGCCCGCGATTACGTGATGGCCCTGCCAGCCCGCCTGAAGCGCGTGGCAGAGCGCATGAAAGTGCCGGAACTAGAGTATAAGTTCCGCTGGATAGCTTAAGCAGCAGATACAAGAAGATAAAGAAAGAGGTGAGTCCCTGATAGGGCTCACCTCTTTTGCTTTCAAGGCTTACTTCTGAACTTTTACGTCTTTCCAGAAGGCGATGTAACCTCTTATCTTTTCGGCTGCGTCTTTTGGGTTAGGGTAGTACCAGGCAGCGTCCTGCTGTACCTCCCCATTCACTTTTACATGGTAATAGGCGGCTTCGCCTTTCCAGGAGCAGGTGGTGTGGGTACGGCTTTCCTCCAGGTAGCTTTTGTCAACAGTGTTTGGCGGAAAATATTGGTTGCCTTCTACTACAATGGTAGTGTCGCATTCTGCAATTACAACATCATTAAATATCGCTTTCATGGTTTTACTCGTTTTATAAATGCCTGTATGTTATTCTACTAAAGTATGCTGCTAAGGTTAAGCGGCATGCACAGGGCGTAACAGAACAATGTGCCGGCTATGCTTGTTACACAAGGTAAACCCTGATTTATGATTGGATACAGATTCACTGACTATGTACCTCCCCAGGATGACAAGCCGGGTTTTGAGTCGCTGCTGAAGATCTTCATGCAGCTGGTCACCATTACCTCCGGCGACGTGGGGGAGGCCCTCAATTGGCTCAGCTCGCTGGACAAGCAGTATAATTTGACCGGCGACGAGTATGGCATCGGCGATTTTATTGAGGACCTGAAAAAGAAAGGCTACCTGGACGAGAACCCGCAGGAGCGGGGCGCCTTCCAGCTCACGGCCAAGAGCGAGCAAAGCATACGGAGGAGTGCGCTGGAGGAGATTTTCGGGAAGCTGAAGAAAGGTGGCAAGGGCAGTCATGCCACACCCCACACCGGCATTGGCGATGAAGCCAGCACCGACCGCCGCGAGTACCGTTTCGGAGACACGCTGGAGCAAATCTCCATGACCGAGTCGCTGCGCAATGCCCAGATCAACCACGGCATCGGTGACCTGCGCTTGACCGAGCAGGATTTGGAGGTAACCGAAACCGAGCACAAGACGCAGGCCTCCACGGTGCTGATGATCGACATCTCTCATTCCATGATCCTGTATGGTGAGGACCGCATCACACCCGCCAAGAAGGTTGCCATGGCCCTGGCCGAACTCATCAAGCAGAAGTACCCGAAAGACACGCTGGACGTAATTGTGTTTGGCAACGATGCCTGGCAGATCGAGATAAAGGACTTGCCATACCTGGAGGTAGGGCCCTATCACACCAACACCGTAGCGGGCCTGGAGTTGGCCATGGATATTCTGCGCAAGCGCAAAACGCCGAACAAGCAAATCTTCATGATCACCGACGGCAAGCCAACCTGCCTGAAGGAGGGGCTGCGTTACTACAAAAACAGCTTCGGACTTGATAGAAAGGTGGTGAATAAAACACTGAACCTGGCAGCCCAGTGCCGCCGGATCAAGATTCCGATTACCACCTTTATGATCGCGTCAGACCCTTACCTACAGCAATTCGTAGACGAGTTCACAAAAGTAAACAACGGACAGGCCTACTACAGCTCCTTGAAAGGACTGGGCCACCTGGTGTTCCGCGACTACGGAAGAAACCGCAAGAAAAGCTTTTAAACAGCGCTGTCCCCTTAAGTGGACTATAAGGACGCTTCATACTAATAAGATGGGGAAAAGGCCCCTGTCATGCTGCTAAGAAACTTGTTTGAAGGAAGCTCAAACTATCAGCTACCAGGACCCTTCCAGGATGACAAAAAAAGTATGACTACACCCTTGTAGTTCCCTCAAGAGGAAAGTTGTTAGCAAAAATGAAACTCAACTATCATCAATTCAACTGGTTGCTGATAATTGTTAACTGATAACTGTAACAAATGAATTATAGAGACATACCAGCCGAAAAGCTGCAGCAGATAAAAACACTGGGCCAACTGAAGGCCGCCGGATACGAGCCGGAGAGCGTAAAGCAGGAGCTGCGCCGTAACCTGATCAAAAAGCTGCAGCACAAGGAGGAGGTGTTCCCCGGTATCTGGGGCTATGAGGAGACTGTGATCCCGGATATGCAGCGGGCCATCCTTTCGATGCACCATATTAACCTGCTGGGCCTGCGCGGGCAGGCCAAAACCCGCATCGCGCGGCAAATGATCGACCTGTTGGATGAATTTATACCAGTACTGCAGGGCTCTGAGCTGAACGACGACCCGTTGCACCCGCTCTCGCGCTATGCCAAGGACATGGTGCACGAACACGGCGACGACACGCCGATCACCTGGCTGCACCGCTCCGACAGGTATACCGAGAAATTAGCCACACCCGATGTGTCAGTAGCTGACCTAATCGGGGATGCTGACCCTATTAAAGCAGCTACGCTCCGGTTGCCTTACTCTGATGAGCGCGTGATTCACTTCGGCCTGATTCCTCGCTCGCACCGCGGCATTTTTGTGATTAACGAGCTGCCCGATTTGCAGGCGCGCATCCAGGTGGCGCTGTTTAACATCCTGCAGGAAGGCGACATACAGATTCGTGGTTTTAAGGTACGCATGCCACTGGATATTCAGTTTGTGTTCACCGCCAACCCAGAGGATTATACCAACCGCGGCTCTATTGTAACGCCGCTGAAAGACCGCATCGACTCCCAGATCATCACGCATTACCCGAAGACCATTGAAACCGGTAAGAAGATCACACAGCAGGAAGCGCGCTTGAAAGATGGGCAGGGTAATCTGGTGCAGACGAACGACATTATTGGTGATCTGATCGAGCAGGTGGCCTTTGAGGCTCGTGAGAGCGAGTACGTGGACCCTAAAAGCGGTGTATCGGCCCGACTGACGATTTCTGCCTATGAGAACCTGATGAGCGCTGCCGAGCGGCGCGCCCTGCTCAACGGCGAAAGCAAAACGTATGTGCGCGTGTCGGATTTCCTGAACACGATCCCTTCCGTAACCGGTAAAGTGGAACTGGTGTATGAAGGCGAGCAGGAGGGAGCGGGCCATGTGGCGCAGGTGCTGATGGGTAAGGCTATCCGGACGCAGTTCCTGAACTACTTCCCTGACCCTGATAAGGCCAAGAAAGCCAAAACAGGTAACCCCTACAAAAAAATAACCGATTGGTTTGGCGATGGCAACACGATAGACATCCTAAACGACGCGCCTGCAGGTGACTACAAAGCAGCCTTGCAGCGCATACCCGGGCTTGCAGAACTGGTAGAGAAGCAGCTGCCAAACACCAAAGGCGACGAGAAACTGTTCATGATGGAGTTTGCCCTGCACGGCCTGGCCGAGCACAGCCAACTTAGCAAGAGCCGCCTCAGCACTGGGCTGCAGTTCAAAGACCTGCTCAGCGGCATGTTCTCCATGCCGAGCTTCGGAGATGAGGACGAGGACGAAGACTTTTAGGAGGTAAAGAGTGGAGGAGTAAGCGAGTTTAGGAGTTATTTCATCCAGGAGAGACGCAATTCGTTGCGTCTCTTTTCTTTTGGTATACCTGGGTTATACTTCCTCCAAAAAGGCCTTGGCTATACTTTGCTATTCTTCCTCCAGCGTTTGCTGTGGCCGTTTCTTGCCTGCGCGGCGGTACCAGTAGTCTGCGTTCCACGTGTCTCCTTCCTGGCGGTGCAGGTAGGCGTGTATCCAGGCGGCGTTCTGGTCGGGCAGGTCTTGTATAAGCACATGCGCTTTGTCCCAGTTGCCCTTCGCCTCGTGCCACAGCGCCTGCAGGTAAACATTGGCTTCCGGTGGAGGAGTGGGAGCAGAGAGGCTGGCTTTGAAAGTGGTGAGGTTGAGGTTCATGGTTGTTAAACGGGCTTGTGTAGACGATGTGCAAGGCATAAGCCGAAGCATAAAGTATACATGTGTTGGCAGAAGTTATTCTCTTTTTAGTTGATTTTCAAATAAACTGACGATTGTGACGTAATCCTTCAACTCTTGCACATCGTCGTAGAAGTCAGAATAGGTTTTAGGGTTGTGGAATCTGTAAATTCGAAATTTATCTCTAATCTTAAATTCCACAGCATAGCTTTATCTTCTGCTCTGCTCTTCCCCTTACAGTATCAGTATACTTCTTCATCTTTGGTTCAAGCTCTGCTTGGTTGGGCAAATAGGCCAAGTTGTGATTTAGAAGCAACCGCATTAATGACCTTAGCTGACCTTGCTCAGCTTTAAGCTTGTACTTCTTTATTTTCACTGGCTTATTCTGCTCGGCATACTCTACTGCTGTCCATACAGAGTCTTTAACAGCAATTATTTTCAGATTCCTTGTCCCGCTTAATTCATCCAGCTTATAAAAACGGACTTCAGTAGCATTTGCAGATTTGTTAATTGGTGTTAGCCCTACCTTTTTCTCAAAGTCGCTGTTGGGAGATAAGTTGGTGCTGTCAGACGGTATGTTGTCTGTTTTTGAGAGTTGTATATCTAATATTTTCCTTCGCTGTGCATAACCACACATGCTGTAGAGAAGAGTGAAGATTATCATCAGACTATACCTTTTCATTGTTTACACTTACACACAAGGGCGTAGCTACTTTATAGGTGTTGCTGGCAGCAGTAGTTTTTATTTTCTGTATAAGCTGTCGTAAGGTACACTCACTGGAGCAGGAGGTGGAGGGAGCAGTACATCTTCAGTAGTGCTAAAATGCCTGTTCTCACTCTTAGTTAGATTCTGCTTGTCGATTAGCATAAGGAGCTTATATACTTTCTTCCAATAGTCATCGGGTAAAGTGCCTTGCATCTTCGCCTCTCCATCAAGGAAAACAAACTGCAGGGAGAACCAAGCTGCGTCTTCAGTGTCGTAATAAAAATTCTTCAAGCTGTTAAAGTCTGTAGAATCAAGAAAACCGTAGACTCTCCCCATACCAACAGAATCAAGCTTTGCTTTATAATTTTCGACTACAGTTCCGCTTTGCCTCTCTCTTAAGCGATAGTAAAGTACACTGTCTGGAGTAATTTCAACATCTTTTGCATACTTATCTCGGCTCCACTCAGGCTGAACAGAAAAGTTAATTTTTTTAAAACTAATGTCCTCCTTTTCCGCAGGAGCTTCTTCTGGAGTCATTACTGCTAACTGTTGGCCCTCTTTTCGACTTCCACATGATATAAGTAGCACCAGAAGTATCAGTAAAAAAGAACTTTTCATAGTTTCTATTGCTGTCAACGTTACTCGTGCAGCCGAAGCCCTAAGCGTAGCTTGGGTTAAGGCTGAACTTTGTTAGGTGATTTTGTTCTTCTTATTCTTCGCTACCAATACGCTGAAAAGTGTCTCTTGCTTCAATGGCTTTTTGCCTGTTGATGTTTTTCTCCAGGCATTCTTCCCAAAAGTCAGGCGCGTAAAAACTTAGAACCTTAACACTTCCTTTGGTAATCAAGTAGAATGTGCTTGTGTTACCGTGTTCAATCATACAGCTGCCAATAGACTTCAAGGTATACCTATCGTCTTTGAGCTCCCATAGCTTTGATGCCTGCAGTTCATCCCAGTGCTTGCTTAAAGTTGTGTGCAAAATTCTTTTAGGGAGGAAATAGCGGTTTGTGTCAGGCACCGTTCTGTCAAACTTACTTTCTTCTTCCCTGAATTTCTGCGAAAGATTTCCAGGGAAAGGTCTTCCAAACAAATTCTTGTAAGGACTTGTGTAAGTGAAGAAATAGAGCTTATCCTTCTCCTTTGCTAGTATCATATAGTTCGGTGCGCTATACGAATTGGACCAGCTGTGGTAAATGATGGTGCTATCATAGTTTACTTGAAAGAACTCGTGCAAGGGTGTGATTCTTTCATTCTGTTGCGCAATGATTGGATGGCAAAAAAAGAGTATACTCAAGGCTAATAGTAGAACACCTTTCTGAAGTTTCATCGGCACTTGAGTGAATCTCATTTATTCTTTTTCTTAATTAGCAATACCACCTAACAGTAGATAAACACAAACATACGCTTATCTGCACTATATGCGAAGCTACAGTTTTCTACTTACACCATCACACCACCAACCTCTCCTTTATACTTCCCTTCCGCTTCCACGCCAGCACAACGGTTAGCACCACCAGTGCGCGCACAATGGTAAAGATCAGCGCACCGGTGGGGGCCAGGTTGGTTGGGGAGGCCGTGTTGGCGAGTAGGTGCAGGACGATAGCATTGGGAGCGTTAGGCTGGGAGGCATAGGTCAAAAGAGCATGGCGCCCCACACCACCCATGAGAAAACAAAGCTTAGTGTAAAGACCCCCAAATACTGGTCTGCCAGTTCTGCTGTATTGCTGCTGGTGTCATGGTTATACTTTGATAAACCCTTAGAGCAGTGCTACTAGTTTTAAATATACCTATTTCTATATATAAAATGCAACCACAACTTGTATGCTCCAAACATAGTAGCTCCTATGTATGGAACATCATGTATCGATCTGGCCGGTGTTAGTGCTGGCTGTCATTCATTTCTTTGGTACGCGCCTGCGGTTTCTGGGCGGCGTACCGCGCAGTGTGTGGTTGTCGGCGGCGGGGGGAGTGTCGGTGGCTTACGTTTTCTTGCTCCTGTTCCCGGAGCTAAGCGAAGGGCAGGAGCACGTGGAGCAGCTAAACTGGGCAGAGGCCTTCTTAAGCCACCACGTATACTTGATGGCACTGATCGGGCTGGCCGTTTTCTATGGTCTGGAGCGCGTTGTGGTAGAGGAAAAGCATAAGCAAAAGAAAGAGGCGCTTAAAGAGGAGCCCCATCAGCAGGGCGTTTTCTGGCTGCACATCGGTTCGTTTGCCATCTATAACGCGCTTATCGGTTACATCCTTTTTCAGCGGGAAGAAGGTGCGCTGCAGAACTTGCTGCTGTTTTCCATTGCCATGGCCCTGCACTTTATTGTGAACGATTTCGGTCTGCAGGAGCACCATCACGACAGCTACCGCCGCATAGGCCGCTGGGTATTGGTGGTTGCCCTGGTGGTGGGCTGGGGCGTAGGATATGTGGTAGAGCTGCCCGAGGCGCTGGTCGTGCTGGTAATGGCCTTTGTGGGCGGGGGCGTTATAATGAACGTGCTGAAGGAAGAACTGCCCGAGGAGCGCGAAAGCCGCTACTGGGCCTTCACGCTCGGGGCAGGGCTGTATGCTACCTTACTGTTATCTCTGTAGGGGGGTGTAGTTGCCCCTCTGTGCGGGCCACCATCATCGACACAGTGGCGTCGCCGGTTACGTTTACGGTGGTGCGGAGCATGTCCAGGAGCCTGTCCGGGGCAAGTATAAGCGCAATGCCCTCTATGGGAATGCCTGCCTGCTGCAGCACTATCACTAGCATCACAATGCCGGCGCCCGGTACGGCCGCCGCACCAATAGAGGCCAGAGTGGCCGTCATCACGATGCCCAGCTGGGCCGTCAGGCTTAGGTCGATGCCATAGGCCTGGGCAATGAACACAGCGGCTACGGCTTGGTACAGGCTGGTGCCATCCATGTTGATGGTGGCGCCCAGCGGCAGCACGAAACTGGTAATCTCTTTGTTGATACCCAGGTTTTTCTCGGCGCACTCCATGGTAGCCGGCAAAGTGGCGGCGCTGGAAGAGGTAGAGAAAGCCAGCATCTGCGCTGGGAAAATTCCCTTCAGGAAGTGCCCATACTTTGTTTTGCCCACCGTCATGACAAGGACAGGGTACACCACAAAAATCATCAGGGCAAGGCCAAGTGCCACCACAATGCAGTAATAGCCCAGCACCAGCAGCAGTTCTACGGCCGCGCTCGGGTCGTTACCGGCAAAATCGACCACCAAGCCTGCCAGCAGGGCAAAAACACCATAAGGGGCAGTCATCATGATGATATCCACGATCTTGAGTATGGCCATGTTCACGCCCTCGAAAAAGTCGTTGACGGGTTGGGCCTTATCGGGAGGGATGAGGATGAGCGCGATGCCGAAGAGCAGGGCGAAGAAGATAACCTGCAGCATGCTGCCATTGTCGGTCATGGACTTGAAGATGTTGGCAGGCACGATGTCTACGAGTGGCTGTAGCGGGCCCTGCTGCTCCACAGCGGCAGCGGCAGAAGACCTTTCGGTGGTGGTGGAGGCAAACTGTTCTTTAAACTCCTCCCGCTTTTCAGGTGAGAAGGCTTTGCCAGGCTCAAACACATTGACTAGCACCAGGCCCAGCATTACGGCCAGCACCGTAGTGCCCAGGTAAATGCCTATAGTTTTGGAGCCGATGCGCGACAGGCGGCTAATATCACTGAGGCTGGCTACCCCCGTTACCAGCGATACCAGCACCAGCGGCACGGCAATCAGTTTAAGCAGGTTGATGAAAATGGTACCGAAGGGGCTTATCCAGTCTGTGGTAAAGCTGTTGAGGCCAAGAGAGCTGGCCGTCATCCCCCAGGCTACGCCAAGGGCCATACCAATTAGGATTTGCCAATGTAGAGCGAGTTTCTTCATACGTAATCGTGCGGGCGGGTGTGGGTGCAAAGCTCCGCCTGAGTTATTGCTGTAAAGTGTTTATGGCGTTGCTGAAGCGGCATAGGCTGGGCAGCGAAACTTCAGCTGGCGCAGTTGCCGAACAGGTGTTAGGTAAAAATAAGCATAATTTATGCAGGATAGGTGGTTCAGCCGCGAAAAATAGGCGCAAAGCCTTTAATTTTTAGAGGTTAACCTTGGTCTTGCCTGCAAAATTAAGTGCAATTTAACGAAAAAAGCCGGCCCCACGCATAGGTGGGGCCGGCTTTATACTGAGGCAGCAAGGCTGTAAAAGGGCCTATTCTTCGTTCACCACGATTTTTTCGATACGGTCGTTAGCGCGGATCTGGTCGATCACGTCCACGCCCTCCACCACTTTGCCGAACACAGTGTGGTTACGGTCCAGGTGAGCAGTGTTTTTGCGGCTGTGGCAGATAAAGAACTGCGAGCCGCCGGTGTTGCGGCCGGCATGCGCCATGCTCAGCACGCCACGATCGTGGTACTGGTTCTCGCCTGTCAGCTCACAGTCGATCTTATAGCCCGGGCCGCCTGTGCCAGGCACGCCTTTAGCGCCCTCACGGGTATTAGGGCAGCCGCCCTGAATCACAAAGTCAGGAATGACACGGTGGAACGTAAGGCCGTCGTAAAAGCCATCCTTGGCCAGCTTTATAAAATTGTCTACGGTTTTAGGAGCGTCTTTCTCATAAAACTCAACTTTCATTACACCTTTGGGAGTATGGATTTCTGCGGTTCTCATGTACGGTTATGGTTTAGCTTAAACATTGGTACAGATAACAAAAGTACGCAAAATATAGTTTAAGAGAGCAATACGGCTGGCTTTGAGGCCGGCCGTTGTTGATAACCATAAATCAAGCACAAGTTTAAAACTAAGACTATGATAGCAATAAAGAGAATAGGATATGCGCTGGCCCTGTGCTGTAGCGTGATAATACTGGCAAGCTGTGGTACAAACGACGAGAACGCGAGCAACGAGATGCAAGATGAGGCCGGAACCAACCTGCGCGAGGAGCCCGGTGCTAGGGGCACCGACCAGAATACGCCTGGAAGACAGGCCGGGGAAGGGCAGTTAGGGAATGATGATGTGGATGCCGGGATGACCGGCTCCAGGATCGGCGGCGAAGAGATGACGCCTTCTCAGAGTGTGGTGGAAAACATCAGCGCCAACAATAACTTAACGGTGCTGATGGGAGCGCTGCGCCAGGCAGAGCTTATAGAGGCGCTGAACGGCACCGGCCCTTACACCGTGTTTGCCCCTACCAATGAGGCTTTTGAGGCCCTGCCGGAAGGCACCCTGGATAATCTGATGCAAACCGAGAACAGAAAGCGCCTTGTGGAGCTGCTGAATAACCACGTTGTGGCGGGCAAGTTAACCGCCGCCAATCTTACTGACGGGGCCACCTTAAAAACAGCTTCTGGTAAGCAGTTGAATGTTACCAAGAGAGGGAACGATGTGATGGTGAACGGCGCTAAAGTACTGCAGGCAGATATAGAGAGTAAGAACGGGGTGATCCATATAGTTGAGAAAGTGATGGTCGGTGAAGGGTAACTCCCAGCTAGCATCCCCAAAAAGGCAGGTACTATTTACAGTTTACAGTGCCTGCCTTTTTGCGTTTTACCGGATGCTTTAGAAAGGATTTGTGGCCCAGACGCTCAACTCCGGAACAAAGCCGCGGTCATCCATCTGCAGGGCGCTTTTAATGGCCCAGGCAATTTCCTCGCTGCGCAGTTTGTTGGGCCGGTTCTCTCGCTCCTGCCGGTCTGCCTGGCCGAAGGCGGTGGTCACCTCGCTAGGGTTTATCAGCATCACACGCACGTTATACTTGCGCAGTTCGGCCTGCCAACTCTGTGTCATACTTCGTAGTGCCGCCTTCGACGAGGCGTAGACTGAACCACCCTCATAGCCCTTAAGCGCTGCCGTAGAGCCAATGTTAACAATGTTGCCGTAGTTTTGCTTTTTAAAAATCTCAGCTGCGCGTGCGCCCATCATGGCAGCGCCAAACACGTTCACGCTGTAAATGCGCTGAAAGTCCTCTACCGTCAGTTCCTCTACCCGCTTCGAAATGCCAATGCCGGCGTTGTTGATCAGCACATCTAACCGACCATACTCGTTCATGAAAGTTTTGAACGTATGCCTCACATCATCCGGGTTAGCCACATCGGCCGTGATGGGCATGGCGCCCAACTCGCGGGCGGCTCTGTGTGTGCGTTTCTCATCGCGGCCTGTGATGGCTACGTTTGCGCCGGCATTTACAAGGATTTCGGCGGTAGCCCGCCCGATGCCCAGCGTACCGCCGGTAATCAGGATGTTCGCGTTTTCAAGTTTCATAGTTATGCGGCGTTTGATAAGGAGAAGTATAGCCTGTGTAACGGAGCGGGTACGGATTGGTTGGAAGCTGGATAGGGCAGGAGGTTATTCAACCACCCCTGCCCCTCGGAGCTGCGCTCGCTACCTTCAAACCCGCATTCTCGGTAGTCCAGGGAGGGGAGCCTGTAAATGCTGTAGCCCAAGTACAAGTATAAGATCTATTGCTGTTGGGGCAGCATCAGCAGAAGTGCAAACCCATCCCAACCCCTCCCAGGAGGGGAATCTCCGCAGGCGATTGCATCCCTATGGTCCCTTCAAAAGGGGACTATAGGGAAAGGCGAGGCTATCGAACCAGATCCCAGTCTTTGGGTTGAGCGCCTATGCGAGTTTTTCCGGTGCCGAGCGCCAGTGAGGTAGCCCGAGGTACGAGGGCAGGAAAAGCTCCCAGCGCGATGCCCTGATCGAGGGCCCCTACCCCCACGACGAGCCCTCTCGGGCTGGAGAGTACCAAAGCCAGAAATGAAAAGAGCCGCTCGTAAAGCCGTGGATGAACGGCAGCTAGCAAAGACAGCTTGTGTCGAGTTGCGGGAAGCAGTAGCGATAGGGAAAGTACGAGCTATAAGCTCGCACTAGCGGGGGGCATTTGTAAGAAGCTAAAGCTAAACGAAAGCACAAGCGGACGCTTGCGCTAAAGATTCGCCAATCCGGTGGCAAAAGAAAAAGGCGCAACGAATTGCGCCTCCACAAGCATGAGTTTCTGACTTTCCCTACTTCCTGTTATCGCCGCCGTGCAGCATGCTTAGGTAGCTTTCGTAGCGGGAGAGGGAGATCTCGTTGTGGCGCACGGCCTCAATCACAGCGCAGCCAGGCTCGTTAAAATGGGTGCAGTTGTTGAAGCGGCACTGGTTCAGGCGCTCGCGCATCTCCGGAAAAAAGTGGCTCAGCTCCGCCGGCGGAATATCCACAATGCCCAGCTCTTTTATACCCGGCGTATCGATGACATAAGTATCCGGATCTATTTCAAACATCTCGGCAAACGTGGTGGTGTGTACGCCTTTGTCGGAGAAGTCGGAGATCTCAGAGGTCTTCAGCTCCAGGTCGGGCACGATGAGGTTGATGAGCGTGGACTTGCCCACGCCGGAGTGGCCGGAGAGGAGGGTGGTTTTGCCGTGCAGCAGCGCTTTCACCTCGTCTATGCCCTCGTTGTTATGGGCGGACACCGCCAGGCTCGGGTAGCCGATCTTTTCATACATGTGGCTGATCTGGCGCTGGTACTCCTTCACGTCCTCATCATATAAATCTGTTTTGTTAAAGATAAGCGTGGCCGGAATGTCATAGGCCTCGGCGGTAACCAGGAAGCGGTCTATAAAGCCAAAAGAGGTTCTTGGCGACACCAGCGTCACGATAAGCAGGGCCAGGTCTACGTTGGCGGCAATGATATGGGAGTAAGCCGTTTTGTGCGTGCTCTGGCGGATGATGTAGTTCTCGCGCTCCGTAATCTTATGGATCACAGCCGTATCCTCGCCTGTAGTCTCTACGTCAAACTCCACGCGGTCGCCCACGGCCAGGGGGTTGCTTACCTTCAGGCCCTTTATCTTGAACTTGCCGCGCAGGCGAGCCCGGTGCAGTTTCCCTTCCTCGTCGCGCACCAGGTACCACGATCCTGTTGATTTTACTACTACTCCTTTCATGTATTCTTTTTAAGCAGGGAGCTGATGTCGGCCATGATCTTAGCCGTAGCGCCCGCCTGCTCTTCTACGTATTCTTTTTCTTTGCTGGTTATACTTTGGCGCAGCCCCGGTATGGTGTGCACCCGCTCAAATACCTGTAGCAACTCCCCGGCGTTCTGCACCGGAAAAGCACAGCCCCGCGCCACCAGATCCTTCGCCTCCTGAAACTTGTCATACTTCGGGCCGAAGAACAGCGGCAGGCCAAACACGGCCGCCTCCAGGGTGTTGTGCAGCCCCTTGCCGAAAGCCCCGCCAATGTAGGCGTAGGTGCCGTAGCTGTAGAGCGAAGAGAGCATGCCGATGTTGTCGATCACCAGCACCTTATACTTGGCCGCATCTGCCTCAGAAGTCTGAGAGAAGCGCACGGCTCCCTCGCCCAGAGTCTGCATCACGGCGTTTATACTTGCCTCGTTCACCTCGTGCGGCGCGATGATGAACTTTATACTTGGTGTATACTTTCGGATCAGCGGCAGCAGTACCTCAATATCCGCAGGCCAGCTGCTGCCTACCATAAACACCTCTTGCCCGGCAGCGAAGGTCTCTACCAAAGGTATGGTTTTAACCGAGGCAGCTGTCTGCAGCACCCTATCAAAGCGCGTGTCGCCGGCTATACTTGCGTTAGGTATATTTATACTTTGCAGCAGCTCCAGCGAGCTTTGGTTCTGGGTATAGATATGCGTGAAGCGGCGCAGGATGTGGCGGTAAAAATCGCCATAGCCTTTAAAGAATACCTGCTCCTGCCGGAAAATAGCGGAAATGGAAAGTGCAGGTATACTACTGTGCTGCAGCTCCTGCAGGTAATAGTGCCAGAACTCATACTTCACGAACACGGCTAGCTTGGGCTGGGTGATGCCGAGAAACTTGCGGGCGTTGGAGGCGCTGTCCAGTGGTAGGTAGAAGATGTAGTCGGCCCCCGCGTAGTTTTTGCGCACCTCGTAGCCGGAAGGGGAGAAGAAGGTGAGCAGCACTTTATACTTCGGAAAGGCCTCCCGGAATGCTTCTATCACCGGCCGCCCCTGCTCAAACTCGCCCAGCGAGGCGCAGTGGAACCACACCAGCGGCGCCTGGTTCTGCTGCAGCGCTTGCTGCAGCTTCCCGAACTGCCCCTCGCGCCCCTGCCGCATCAGCTTCGCCTTCTCGTTAAAAGGGGCAGCTAGGGCAATGGCTGTACTGTAAGCCTTCAGGCCGATGTCGTAGAGTAGCTTCAAACTTATACTTATTTCCAAGAGCTCGCAGCGTGCGCAGCTCTTGAGAGTGTCTGGTTCTGCTGCAAATATAGCGCTTTGCGGAGGGATAGTTGGTAAAGGAGCTATACTTTGTGGGTAGGGAGGCTTTGTTTACTTGGTGAGTTACTGTTATCTGCTATATTTGGTGGGGTAAGCGTAGGTTATTACGTTTAACCTAAGTTTGTGGTATTCGCAAGAAACATGGAGAAACTAGAAATATATCATCCATACAAGTTTTACCCAAGTCGTACATTAATCATATATTCGGCAGTAGCATTGTTGCTGTTTCTAAGCTTTATTCTTCAAGAATTAGGATTTGACCATAACACTGCCATTTATGACAGCGTGGTTTATCTAGCTTTGTTTTGTTTTATATGCGGAATGGTCATTAAGTTATTTTCTCTTGGTAAGTACAAGCCTCTTTATGGTAAACTAGTTGGGGGAATAACTTTTGAAAAAGAGAGTGTTGGGATTCATGGAGCAACAATCTCGATTGATAAAATCACAAAGCTGGAATTCGAAGGATCAGACTGGATAGGCCTGTATGAACATAATCGATTTTCTTTTGAAAATGGCCTGTCAAATGGGACAAAGAACTGGCTTATCATTCACTTAGTTGATTCTTCACAAAGAAGAATTAGATTTCAAAAATATGAAGCTTGTCAGC
Organism: Pontibacter litorisediminis; assembly: GCF_029360645.1. Lineage (GTDB taxonomy): Bacteria > Bacteroidota > Bacteroidia > Cytophagales > Hymenobacteraceae > Pontibacter > Pontibacter litorisediminis. The sequence goes on from NZ_JARDUA010000003.1 coordinate 585,815, forward strand.
TGGTACGGTTTAAAGAGGTCTTGTTAGATTACTACGTCAAAGGGAAAATTAGTTATTTACAGATCGTAGACAACTTATGCCTTGAAACTCCTGAAGAATGGAATACTTTGAAAAGTATGAAGAATAGAACCACCGTTAACAACATCTAAACTTTAGCCTTCGGCCGACGACCTCGCCCGTCATTGAGCAAAAAAACGTTAACCACACCTCCATCACAAACCAACCAAATGGAATCAGCCTTCAAGATCTGGGAAACCAGCAGAAACTTATACCTGGGCTTTCTGGAGAAGTATACTTTAGAGCAGCTCAACAAGGTGCCGGAAGGGTTCAGTAACAACCTGATCTGGAACATCGGGCACATTATTGTAGCACAGCAAGGTCTGGTTTATAAGTCGTCCGGCCTGCCCGGATATGTGCCCGACGAGCTGTTCGCGTTATACAAGCCAGGCACAAGGCCTACCGGAACTACCTCGGAAGAAGAGGTGGCGGAGTTAAAGGAGCTTTTGATCTCGTTGATAGCGCAGACAAAAACGGACTATTATGCCGGTAAGTTTGTGACGTATAATGCGCGTATGACAGGCACGGGCTTTCAGGTAGCCTCTTTAACAGACGCCATTCAATTTAACAATTACCACGAAGCGCTCCACTTGGGGGTTATGATGGGCATCAGGAAGTTTGTTTAAGGCCCTGAAGGAAAACCAGCCCCTTCACCTCCGTTCCGTGCAGCTGCCTCCTGCCGACGCTGATCTGCCAAGCCTTCCGCAAGTATAAAGTATAACAAATCCAATTTAAGGCCTTATTTTTGCACCGCAGAAAGCACCCTTAGCTAGTATAGAATTGAGTAAGAGCATAAAGCAGTACAGCGAGACCGATACGCTGCAGAAGGTTATTATCGGCAGGTACGAGAACTACAGCGAGGCGCCGGCCTATGTGGAGCTGGTGAACGAGGATCAGAAAAACGGGCTGCCGCAGAAGGAACAGCTGAAGGAAGAGTTCGACACCTTCCGGCAGGTGCTGACGGAGGCGGGCGTGGAGGTGCTGGTGCCGGATTATGTGGGCAAGTTTGTCTACGATCAGCTCACGCCGCGCGACCTGGGCATGGTAATCGGGGAGAAGTTCCTGCTCTGCAACATGGTGAAAAGGAGCCGCCGCTACGAGAGCGCCGGTATTTTCCGCTACCTGCACGACATCCCTGGCCACGAGGCCAACATCGTCATTCCCGACTCACCCACCTGTTTTATAGAGGGCGGCGACATACTGGTAGACAAAGGAAACATCTTTGTAGCCGTGTCGCAGCGCACGAACCAGGAGGGCGTGGCTTTTCTGGAGGAGCAGTTTGGCGATGCGTTTAATGTGGTGCCGATAGAGGCGCGAACCTTGGCAGAAGGCGAGAACGTGCTGCACCTGGACTGCATGTTCAACCCGGTAGGAGGCAAGGCAGCGCTTATCTATGAGGAAGGCTTTAAACAGGTTCCACGTGAGATTCTGAATAACTACGACCTGATCCGGGTGAATAAGGAGCAGCAGCGGGAGCTGGCCACCAACATCCTTTCCCTGTCGCAGGACCGGATCATCAGCCGCGACCATCCGCTGTGCAGGCCAATCAACGAGGAGATCCGGAAGGCGGGTATAGACGTGACGGAGATAACGTTTGATGCGGCCCCGGCCACAGGCGGCTCGTTCAGGTGCTGTAGCCTGCCACTGCGGAGAGGGTAGCTGGAGTATAAAGTAGCTGGAGTATAAAATTGAGCGCTGGCTAATATCAAACAGAAGCAATTTTGATTAGCTTAAGGCTTCCAAGTATAAGAACCTCATGTCACTCCACATCCGGCCTATTCAAGCATCCGACAACGAGCCGCTGGCAACGCTGATCCGCACTGTTTTCCGGGAGTTTAAAATCGATAAACCCGGCACCGTGTATACCGATCCCACCACCGATGCGCTGTATCAACTTTTCCAAAACCCGGGCAGCGCCTACTTTGTTGCTGAAGAAAATGGAGTGATGATAGGCGGTTGCGGCGTGTTCCCTACTGACGGACTGCCGGAGGACTGTGCCGAGCTGGTGAAATTTTACCTCACTGCCGAGGCCCGGGGCAAGGGTGTTGGCAACAAACTGATGCAGGAAAGTATAGCAGCCGCCAAGGCGCTCGGTTATAAACAGTTATACTTAGAGTCGTTTCCGGAGCTGGCTAAAGCCGTATCTATGTATGAGAAAGCAGGCTTCAGGCCTTTGCCGCAAGCACTCGGTAACTCCGGCCACTATGCCTGCACCATATGGATGCTGAAAGAACTATGAGCATACAACAAGCCTATAACCATTGGGCCCCGCAGTACGACACCAACAAGAACCGCACCCGCGACCTGGAGGCTGTGGCTCTGCGCGCCACGCTGAAAAGTATAAGTTTTGAGCGATGCCTGGAGATTGGCTGCGGCACGGGCAAAAACACCGAGTGGCTGGTACGGAAGGCCATGCACGTAACGGCCTTAGACCTGTCGGAGGAGATGCTGGAACGGGCCAAAAAGAAGGTGAGCTCCAACAAGGCGGAATTTATACTTGCCGACATCACCCAGAACTGGAGTTTTGTTACGCAGCCGTACGACCTCGTGGGCTTTAGCCTGGTGCTGGAGCACATCGCGGACCTGGAGTATATTTTTAAGCAGGCGGCCCTTGCGCTGAACCACGGCGGGCACGTGTACATCGGCGAACTGCACCCTTTTAAGCAGTACAGCGGTACCAAGGCCCGCTTCGACACGGAGGAGGGAAGGCAGGAAGTGGAGTGCTACACCCATCATGTGTCGGATTTTGTGCAAGCCGCCCGGCAGAATGGCCTCCGGCTGGTGGATGTAAACGAGTACTTCGACGGCAACGACCGCACCACCATACCCCGCATCCTGACTATACTCTTACAGAAAGTATAGGCCCGAATTTTAACTGCCTTTTTAACACGAGGTGCGACTGAGACATCAACTGAAAGCCTTCCCCCTCTAACGCCTGCTTAGTGGGGATTTTTGAATAAAGCACTAAAAGCTTTAGCCACTGTGGTCCTCTCATGGAGTAGTTTGCGCAGGAACCTAACGGCCCTACCTGCTGGGAGGAGCCGGGATAAGCACAACTTCAGCTTTTTAGGTAAGGGTATTTCCCCAATGTATACTTCGGATCCAGGGAAAATAGTAAAGCGCCATGTGTAGCGGCAAATGCTTTATTATCTTATATTTGGCGAGGACTATATACGCAGCAGATACTGGCAAGGCTTCGGAAGCGCGAAGGTATACTGCGGCACTTTACTTGTCTGAACTCTAACCTAATAAACCAATAACATGGCATCTATCAGCCCTTACCTAACCTTTGCAGGCAACTGTGAGGAAGCTTTCAGCTTTTACCAATCCGTATTCGGGGGCGACTTCCCCTACGTAGGCCGTTTTAAAGACATGCCTTCCGAGACCCCGATCCCGGAGGAAGAAGGAAACAAGATCATGCACATTTCCTTGCCGATCAGCAAGGAAACCACGTTGATGGGCAGCGATTCTTCAGAGGCATTCGGGCATGCTACTGTGATGGGCAACAACTTCTCCATCTCCATCAATGCAGACAACGAAGACGAAGCCAAGCGTTTGTTTAATGGCTTGTCAGAAGGAGGCAAGGTAACGATGCCGCTGAACAAAACTTTCTGGGGCGCGCTGTTCGGTATGTTTACCGATAAGTTCGGCATCCAGTGGATGGTTAATTATGATTATGAGCAGAAGCACTAAATAGCACAAATTGCAATCAAACCACTCCTAACCCCTCTTAGGAGGGGAACTTTATACCTTTGGCGCGGGCATTCTCGTTCGCGACCAGCTACAGGGTGAGCCATCGACCCAGCCTAGTCACAGATGCGATAGGTTACAAGATGCGGCACTAACGCCCGCGCCGGAATCTAGCAAGTGAAATTGCCTTTCTCAGCGGAATGGGTTTCATTTTAGAAGTATTATTATCGCAACTTAAGTTACGTACCCATTTTGATGAAAATACTTTTAGTTGTAGGGGCCGGCAGCTTTATAGGCGGCGTACTGCGTTACCTGCTCACCCTGTTTATCCAAACCCGTGCTGCCATTGCTTTTCCGTTTGGCACCTTAGGGGTCAACCTTATCGGCTGCTTTCTGATGGGGTTGGTTTTTGCGCTGATTACAAGGGGAGATATATCCGGGGAGTGGCGCCCGTTCTTGGCTACCGGCATACTTGGGGGCTTCACTACCTTTTCCGCTTTCTCGCTGGAGTCGGTTAGCCTGTTGCAGGCAGGGCAGTACGGGCAGGCTGTACTTTATATTCTGGCCAGTGTAATGCTGGGCCTGCTGGCTACTTCTGCCGGTATATGGCTGGTAAAGCTGGCGTAAGCGCTAGCTCAGGAATCCTTCCATACTTCGGAACACCGTCACCATCGCCCGCCCTCGCTCCGACAAAGTGTACTCTATGTGCAGGGGCTTTTCTTGCACCACCGTCTTCACCAGAATATCTGCTTCCTCCATCTCTTTCAGCGCCGTCGCCACCGATTGCTTGTTGGAGCCCGGCAGCTGGCGCAGCAGAGCGTTAAACCGCACCGGCCCGTCCAGCGCCAGCCGGAAAATCTGCGGCTTCCATTTCCCCGATAGTTGCTTCAGGATGCTTTCGGCGGGGCAGTTCGCCTCCTCCTGCTGTAAATTGTTGGTGGTCATGTTTTTTTGACTAATTGACTCTCCTAAAGTATAGCCTGACCTTTGTGAAAGAATTTCAAGAGGACCAGTTGCTTTGCTAACAGGCCGGCTTTTACAAAGTTTAACTAAGATAAGAAGACCATGGAGACGAAACCAACGATGCATTGTGATATGGAGACCGGTGTTTGCGAAATACCGGCAACACAGGCAACCACTGAAGACAATACCATTGCCGCAGACCGAAAGCCGATCAAGCTGCTATACTTTACCGACCCGATCTGCTCTTCGTGCTGGGGCATCGACCCGCAACTAAAGAAACTGGCGCTGGAGTATGGGCCATACTTTGAGGTGGAGTACCGTATGGGTGGGCTATTGCCTAGCTGGGAGACCTACGGCGGTCGCGATGTGAACGGCCCTGCCAGCGTAGCCCAGCACTGGGAAGAGGCCGGTGCCCACTACGAAATGCCCATAGACGGCGACCTGTGGCTGGAAGACCCGCTGCCGTCTTCTTACCCGCCTTCCATCGCCTTTAAGGCAGCCCAACTGCAGGGCGAGGCCAAAGCTGTGAAGTTCCTGCGAAGAATCAAGGAGATGGTCTTCCTGGAGAAGAAAAACATTGCCCGCTGGGAAAATCTGGCGCTGGCTGCCGAACAAACCGGTTTGGATGTAGCAAAGTTTAAGGCTGATTTTGAGGGCAAAGCTGTGGAGCTCTTCCAGCAGGATCTGGCGCTGGCGCGTCAGCTGGGCGTGCGCGGTTTCCCGACCATCTTTGTGACTGACGAGAACGATAACCGCGTGCTGGTATACGGCTCCCGCCCTTACGAGCAGTATGAGCAGGCGCTGCTGCAGCTGCACCCGGAGGCAAAGAAGCAGGTGTACGAAACGGCCTATACAACCCTTTTCGCCAAGTATAGCACGCTTACCACCAAAGAGTTTGCCGTAATTTCCGGAATGAAAACCGGTGAGGCGGAAGCTTACCTGCAGGAGCTGCACGCACAGGGCAAGATCGGGAAGTATGCTTCCAAGAACGGTGCGCTGTGGTTGAAGCAGTAAGCCGGACAGAGCAAAGTATAAAAACAAAAAAGCCCCGGCACATGCCGGGGCTTTTTTGTTTATGGAAGACTCTTCCTATACTTATACCTTACTTGCGCAATGGATATTAATGAGTATGTTCCCTTTGCTCTTCGGGATTTGCAATCCCGAAGTTCCTGTTACAAGGATTTGCAATCCGCCTCTTTACGTTTGCCGCAGCTCGGCAACTGGCAAAGAATAAAAACCGGATTATAAATCCTGATAGTAACTTACTTTCGGATTGCAAATCCGAAAGAGCGGTGGTAAGAACCTATAAGCCGTTGGAGCTAGGTTTTGGTAAAGACGCCAAGCATGTATTCCACGAGTCCAAACTATTGAAAGGAGTAGATCCAAATAGCTTTAGAAAAGTCAGCAAGTTTGGAATAGAGTATCAAGATGATCTTGGAAATAAATTTGACTGGGAGGGTAACAGATTGTAAAGTATGAATCCATAAACAAAAAGCCCCAGCAATTTGCCGGGGCTTTTCTATCAATAAGTCGCTTAAAGCTTAGTGCTTTGCCAGGTAGTTAGAAACACCTTCTTTAGTAGCCTGCATGGCTTCTTTGCCTTCAGACCAGTTGGCTGGGCAAACTTCGCCTTTCTCCTCAAAGTACTGCAGGGCGTCTACCATACGCAGGGCCTCATCAATAGAGCGGCCAAGCGGCAGGTCGTTCACAACCTGGTGACGAACTACGCCTTCTTTGTCGATCAGGAACAGACCGCGGTAAGCAACGGGCTCACCTACGAAAGTAACCTCACCTTCCTCGTTGTACTCGTAGTGACCAGCCAGCACGTCGTAGTTCTGGGCGATAGTCTTAGAAGCATCTGCTACAAGCGGGTAGTTTACACCCTCGATGCCACCCTGCTCGCGCGGAGTGTTCAGCCATGCGAAGTGAGAGAAGTGCGTGTCGGTAGAGCAACCTACTACAGCTACACCTTTGCGCTCAAACTCTTCCATTTTGTCCTGGAAGGCGATGATCTCTGTTGGGCACACAAACGTGAAGTCCATTGGGTAGAAATAGAAAAGTACGTGCTTCTTGCCAATGTACTGCTCCAGTGAGAAGTTCTCTACAAATTCTCCGTTCTCTACGGCTGTTGCTTTGAAAGAAGGTGCTTTTTTACCTACTAATACTGCCATGTGTTATTTGGTTTTTAGGGTTTTTGAAAAATCTATTTTGAAACTCGTGTAATGCTGATTTGTTTGTCGGGCTCCACTTTATTGCCGGTTAGCTGCACCGAGACTCCTTTTATCTCAAAGTTTTCCAGCTTTCGCTTGCTGAAGAACTCCGTTAGCAGCTGCTCCAGCTCCTCATCCTCGAAGTCCACAATCTCTTTGGTTTTGCTGCAGAAGATGTGGTTATGCACGTGCGTATTGGCATCGTAGCGCTTGCCACCTTTCTCCGAGAGCGCCCGCTTGATCAGGCCGGTTTCTACAAACGTGTCGAGCGTTTTGTAAACCGTGCCCAACGAGATAGTGGGATTAGCGGGCTTCAGATGCTGGTGCACATCCTCGGCGGTAGGGTGGTGCCCATGCAGCGCCGTCACCGACTCGAGCACCACAATGCGCTGGTGCGTAGCCTTCAGGCCACCCTCCGTCAGGCGCTGTCGTAGTTCGTCTCGTGTCATGTTTTGCTGCATACTAGATAAGAATGTTTCTTAACTAGGAAAAGTTCCTGCAAAGGTAGGGATGATAGTTAAGAGTTAAAAGTGAAAAGTTATGAGTTTTGATGACGAATGCTATACAAGTATAACTCTTCACTCATAACTTTTAGCTCTCAACTAATGGCCTACCGGCCTTTAAAATCCGGCCTGCGCTTCTCCACAAAGGCATTCATGCCCTCGGTCTGGTCTTCAGAGGCGAAACAGAGGTAGAAGTTCTTGCGCTCAAAGTATAAGCCTTCATCTAGGTTGGTCTCGAACGAGCGGTTCACGGCTTCCTTGGCCAGCTTGGCCGCCACCGGCGACATCTGCGCTACCTCAGCGGCCAGCTTAAAGGCCTCGTCTAAGTATAGCTCCACCGGCACCACGCGGTTTATCAGGCCGTGCTTCTCGGCTTCTACAGCACTCATAAACTTGCCAGTCAGCACCATTTCCATGGCTTTGGCCTTGCCTATGGCCTTGGTCAGGCGTTGGGTGCCGCCGGCGCCTGGCATCACGCCGATCTTGATCTCCGGCTGTCCAAACTGCGCCGTTTCAGAGGCCACGATCATGTCGCAGGTCATGGCCAACTCACAGCCGCCGCCCAGGGCAAAGCCCGACACAGCCGCAATGATCGGTTTCTTGGTTTTGCGGATCTGGTCCCAGGTAGAGAACTGGTCGATGTTGAGCATGTCGATGGCGGTTTTGCCGGCCATTTGCTTGATGTCGGCGCCGGCGGCAAAGGCCCGCTCGTTACCCGTGATGATGATGGAGCGTACCTGGTCGTTTTCGTCCAGCTCTTTCAGCGCGTCGCGCAGCTCGCCCATGAGCTGCAGGTTCAGGGCGTTCAGCTCCTTGGGGCGGTTCAGTTGGATAAGCGCCACGTGCGGCTGCGCCTGCGGGGTTACAAGTATAAATTCCATAGTATGAGATTAGTTTCTGTTGATAGTTAAAGGTAGCTTTTTATAGACGGCCGCCAAAGTATAAACTACCGGCTCACGATCTGGAAAGTGGTGCGCGTGCGCTGCTCCAGCAGCACCTCCTTGCCTTCCAGGATGCGGTTTATACTGGCCGTATCGTAGTTCTTGATGGTATAAAGCTGCAGGTTGGTGTTGTAATGGATCACGAACTGGTCTTGCAGGGTTTGCATGAGCCGCTCCAGGCGCTCCTGGTTGTAATCCGTGCAGATGGAGAAGGAGATAGCCGAGTTCTGCATCAGGTTGATCTTGATCCGCAGCTCCGACAGTGCGTTAAAGATCGTGCCGAGGTTCTTCTCCGAGATGAAAGTAAAGTCCTTCACCCCAAACGACACCAGGCACTGCCTCTCTTTAATGATATAGGCCGGAGCCTGCACCTCAAAGCGGCAGTCGCATATTTTGGTGCCTTCGCCCTCTGGGTCCAGGAAAGACTTCACGTAGAGCGGTATCTTTCTGTTGGCAAGCGGCTTTATGGTTTTGGGGTGAATGACAGAGGCGCCGTAGTAAGCCATCTCCACCGTTTCCTGGTAGGATATCTCCGGGTAGCGCACCGTGTCGGGGAAGTACTTGGGGTCGGCGTTGAGCAGGCCGGCCACGTCTTTCCAGATCACCATTTCCGAGGCCTGGAGGCAGTAGGCAAAAATCGCGGCGCTGTAGTCGGAGCCCTCCCGGCCCAGGGTGGTGGTGAGGCCGTTGTTGGTGCCGCCCAAGAAGCCCTGTGTTACCACCAGCCCCTCCTGCAGCAGTTGGGGCACATCGCGGCGTATCAGCCGCTCGGTCCAGGCCCAATCAACCTTGCCTTCGCGCCAGTTGGTGTCGGTTTGGATGTACTTCCGGCTGTCTATTAGGGTGTTGTGTAAATCCTGTTCCGCCAGAAAATAATGCAGTATGGCAGAGGAAAAAAGTTCGCCAAAACTGACGGTTTGATCGTATACCCTATCAAAATTGTCGTTCGGGGTAATTGCCTGCAGCTGATGGTGCAGTAACTCAAACAGGTGCTCCAGCCGCTGATACACCTGGTGCTCCTGATCTGCGAACAGCTCGTGCAGCACCTGCAGGTGGTAGGCCTTCAGTTGCGCGACATCTGCGCTAAAGTCCTGTTGCTGGTAAGCCAGTCCGAGTGCTGCCTCCAGGGCATTGGTGGTTTTGCCCATGGCCGATACCACTACCAGCAGTTGGCGCTTGCCGCCCTGCGTTTTGATGATGCGGGCCAGGTTGCGAAACGATGCGGCGCTTTTAACGGATGCGCCCCCAAACTTGTATATTTTTATCCTTTCTATACTCATATAGTGTAAAATTAGGCATCATTCGGAATATAGCCTAAAAATGATATTTTTGTAAATTATAAGCTATAGTAAAATCTCACCACTTATGAATGAAAAACTCGGACTGCCTGTAGGCACCACGCTCGACAGGTTTATCATGAGAAAGCAAGAGGACTTCCCGTTCGCAACGGGGGAGTTGTCTCAGTTGCTTCGCGACATCGCGCTGGCGGCCAAGATCGTGAACCGCGAAATTAACCGTGCAGGCCTGCTGGATGTAACCGGCGCCTACGGCCAGCAGAACGTGCAGGGCGAGGACCAGCAGAAGCTGGACGTGATCGCAAACATCCGCTTTATACGTGCCCTGCGCAACGGCGGTGAGGTTTGCTCTATCATTTCGGAGGAAGAGGACGACGTGATCCAGACAGGCAACGTTCGCGGCAAGTATGTCGTGGCCATCGACCCGTTAGACGGCTCCTCCAACATCGATGTGAACGTGTCTATCGGTACCATCTTCTCGATCTACCGCCGCCTTTCCGACCAGGGCAGCGATGGCACCATGGAGGACTGCCTGCAGCCAGGCATGCGCCAAGTAGCGGCCGGCTACGTTATCTACGGCTCTTCTACGATGATGGTGTACACCACCGGCAACGGCGTAAACGGCTTCACCTACGATCCTACCCTGGGTGAGTTCTTCCTGTCGCACCCGAACATCTGCACACCAAAAACAGGTAAGATCTACTCCATCAACGAGGGAACCTACAACCTGTTTCCGGAAGGGGTGAAGCAGTATGTGCAGTATTGCAAGGACAACGAGTACTCGGCGCGGTATATCGGCTCGCTGGTAGGTGATTTCCACCGGAACCTGCTGAAGGGCGGTATTTACATCTATCCGTCTACGGCCAAGGCGCCCAAAGGAAAGCTGCGCCTGATGTACGAGTGCAACGCCCTGGCATTTATTGTAGAGCAGGCCGGCGGAAAGGCTACCAACGGGGCGGAACGCATCATGGAGCTTACGCCAACCGAACTGCACCAACGCTGCCCGCTGTTCATTGGATCTCCGGAGATGGTGGACAAGGCAGAGGAATTCCTGAAGGCCGAAGTGGCCGTGAACTAACCCAACACTAGCACATCTGGAATTAGTAATCAACAACAGTATCACAAAGGCAGAGGGCGTAAAGCTCTCTGCCTTTCTTGCTTTTAGCGGCCGCTGTACCGCAGCCTGAGCTCGGCCTTTTGTATCTCGCGCTTGAGTACAAGGCGGGCAATGCGCGTGGCGATAATCTCCTCGTCGGCATCCACCATGGCTTGTTTTACCTTGTGCTCATCCACATCAATGCGGTAAAGGATGTGCAGCAGCCGGTTGAAATCGTTGCGGAGCAGCTGCTGTATGATGTGCGCCAGCTTAAACTCCAGCGCCTCCAGGTTGGTGGACGGCAGGTTCTCCACCTCAAAAATGCGCTGCAGGTGGTTGGTGGTACCGGTAAGAATGGCAGGGGAGTGTGGCATAGGGCAAAGGTACTATACTTTAAAGGAAGTTGCTGAAAGTATAAATGACTACCTGCGGGAAAGGTTTACATGTGTATACTTAGGCAGCAAGAAAATTGGCTGCAAACAAAAAGCCCTCCGGTGTGGGAGGGCTTTTTGCTTATGCTTCTTTCTCTGATTTTTTCTTGGAAGCTTTCTTCTCGGCAGGGGCTTTCTCTTCGGCCGCCTCCTTGCCTTCCGTAGCCTTTGATTCAGACTTAGGCGCCTCGGTAAAGCCAACGTGCTTTCTCACGATGGCGTACCAGCTCACCAGCTTTTTCATATCGGATACATAAACGCGCTCCTCGTCGAAGTTTGGCAGCACATTGCCCATAAACTCCTTATAGTCTTCGTTTGTCGGCTTGTCGCCCAGCGGCAGGTTCTCGCCATACTTCTCGTTCACGCGGTCAAACACCTCGGCCAGCGGCACCGTGCCTTCTCCGTCTGTGGTGTAGATAGAGATCTCGTCGAGCAGCGACATGCGGTGGCGCGCCTGCGCTACCATTGTCTTAGGGGTGTCCTCCAGGCTCTCCAAGATCACGCCGGTGCGCGTAGGCTTCACTACACGGTAAAGGCCGCTCTGGCCCGAAACTGCTGCAACTTGTCTTAAATCAATAGGCATAGGTAATATGTCTGTTACGTTTATAATTTAAATACGATTGGGATGCTGGCGTCCACGCCAAAACCCGGCGCCTTGAACTTCAGCAGCTTGGCCACACGCAGGGCCTCCTCGCCGGTGCCGGCGCCAGCGTTGCGCAGCACCTTAAAATTAGAGGTAGAGCCGTCCGGGTTTAGGGTGAAGCTGACGATGCAATCGCCCTGCACACGGTTACGCTTGGCCAGCATAGGGTACTGCAGCTCTTTATAGATGGCCTGGTACATGGCTTCCTGGCCGCCTTCATAATACTCTGCCACCGGTATAGGCTTGTCCGGCGTCCAGATTTTGTCTTCTGCTGTAGCCTGAGCCTTGCCGCTGCTCTGTGCGTTTGCCGCCGTTACGGCAAGCATGGCAAATAAAATAAACAAAAATGAAATTCTGGTTCTCATAAGGGTAAACATTTAAAATTTTCTACATCACGGGGTCTGCTGCCACACTAGTAAATGCTAACCTTCCAGGGTTCCTCAGGGCTGGTTCTGCACCTGCGCGTTCACCTCATCTATAAAGGAAAGGATCTCGTCGCGGCCGATCTGCTTTTCTGAGGAAGTGCGGAACATCTGGGGCAGTTCTTCCCATGTTTCCCGCAGTTTACGCTTCCAGGCGGCTATGGTTGAGTCTGTCTTGATGGACGACTGCTTGTCGAGCTTGGTGAACACGATCACAAACGGCACACCCATGTTGCCGAGCTGGTGGATGAACTCCAGGTCCTGTGCCATAGGGTCGTGGCGGCTGTCTATCAGCACAAACACGCAGGTCAGGTTCTCCCGCTTCTGCAGGTAATAGTTGATCATGCGGCGCCACTCATCGCGCGAGCTCTTGCTCACTTTGGCGTAGCCGTAGCCCGGCAGGTCCACCAGGTACCACTCCTCATTGATAAGGAAGTGGTTGATGAGTTGGGTTTTGCCCGGCTGCCCCGAAGTTTTGGCAAGTTTCTTCTGCTCGGTAAGCATGTTGATGAGCGACGACTTGCCCACGTTCGAGCGCCCGATGAAGGCGTACTCCGGCTTGTCGGGGGTAGGGCAGGCCTCCACCTTGGTATTACTCATCAAGAACTTCGCTTCCTTAATAACCATGCTATAGCGTTTTGTGGTTGTGGTAAGGTTTACCCCGTTGTTGCCTTCAGCAAGCGAGGCGCCCCTCAGGCCTCCCTTTCTAAGGGAGGCGCAGTATATAAACCCCAAAGGTAGCAAATAAATTCGCCATGGCCGGCCACTCCTCTAACGCCGGCTGCTGGTCTAACGCATAAACAGGTAGAACATTTTACAGGCACACTTCCCTGTCCAGCACTTATATAGCCTGTGGCTTAGTTAAAGTTGTCTGATTTTTGGAAAAAAATATCGTTTGTTAATATAATATATTGTATATATTTGCTCTTGATTCAATTTCGTGTGAGTAACTTTATACCTACGCCTGCTTAGTTGGCAGGTCGCCGAAGAGCCCGCTTACTCTTTCTCGGCGGACAGAACGTGCACAGGCCAAAAGTTTTATGGGGGAGATATAAATTTGACATATACTAAAATTTATATATCTCGTATAGATGCTGGATAATCTTTGTCAGCCTGCTAGAGGCTACACCGTATCCGGGAGATTTTTACAATCACCACTAACATTAAGGAAAGTATAACAAACCCTTTTTCACATGAATTATTTAGCCAAATCGCTCTCGCGGGGTTCTCTGATGCTTGCCATGGCCTGCCTTATGGCAGGGTCTGTATCTGGCCAAAGCACCAGAAAACAATTGCGAACTGCCAACAAGTTTTTCAAACAGGAAAACTACCGTGCTGCGCTCCCTTATTACGATCAGGTGCTGACGGCCGACCCTAACAACGCCAAGGCTCTTTACTTTGCCGGTATCAGCTACCTGACCTTCGACAAGGAAAAGTCGGCGGACTACCTGTACCGTGCTGCAGAGCTGAACCCGAAGGTAGACAAGGAGCTGGAGTACTGGCTGGGCCGTACCGACCACATCAACTACCGTTTTGATAACGCTATTGAGCATTTCCAGAACTATCAGAAAACCATCAAGCCTCGCAACGTAGAGCGCAAGGAGGAAGTGGCGCAACTGATCCAGTACGCGAAAAACGCGAAGCGTGAAGTGGCTAACCCGAAGGATGTGTTTGTTAAAAACCTGGGCGGTGATGTAAACACCGCTTTCTCGGAGCACAGCCCGGTAATCTCCTCTGACTATAACTACCTGCTGTTTACCTCCCGCTCAGAGGAGGCTACAGGCGGCAAGGCCGCTGCAGACGGTGAGTACTACGAGGATATTTTCGAGACCACCCGCACCGGGGAAGACTCCTGGGAGAAGCCGCGTATTGTGCCTGGAGCCCTGAACAGCGCCGGCCACGATGCCTCTATCCAGCTGTTCGACAACGATACAAAGCTGCTGCTGTACCAATCAGTTAACAACGGCGACATTATGGTGTCGGAGCGCCAGCCGGACGGAAGCTGGGGTACACCTAAGAGCATCAGCGATAAAGTGAATACCCGCGACTTCGAGTCTGACGCCTACATTACGCCAGACGGCACTACGCTGTTCTTCTCTACCAGCCACTACTCCGAAAACGGTGACCTGGACATTTACATGGTGCAGCGCGACAAGAACGGTAACTGGGGTAACCCGAAGAGCCTTGGCAAAACCATCAACAGCCGCTACGATGAGGACAGCCCATACCTGTCTGCTGACGGCACGCTGTTCTTTGCCTCACGCGGACACAACAGCATGGGAGGCTACGATATCTTCGCCTCTAAGTATGACTCGGTGGCACGCCGCTGGGCCAGACCTGAAAACCTAGGCTCTCCGATCAACACGCCGGATGACGATACCTACTACCGCCTGGCTCCAGACGGAAGCTACGCCTACCTGTCGTCTTACCGCATCGGTGGCTACGGCGAGAAGGATATCTACACCATCAACTACATAAAGAACGCACAGGTGAAAGGCCGTGTGCTGGTGCAAGGCGACAGCACCCTGGCGTTGCCGGGCGTAGAGCTGACGTTTAACGGGCAGCAGGCGGATAACCGCCCAATCTCTTACCGTGACGTGAGCAAGCCGGATTCTGCCACATACAGTGTAAACATGCTGTCTGGCCGTAACTACCAGGTGCAGCTGTCTTTGGACGGCCAGGTGCTGGAGACGCAGGAGTTTGAGGTGCCTGTGGTGCTGGACGACACGACCACGATCAGGAAAGACTTCTTCGTGACGCTGGAGGACTCTACTGCCGCCCGTATCGCGAAACTTACACCGAGTGCCACTGTGGGCGACATCAAGATGGAGAACATCTACTTCGCTACAGACAAGTATGACCTGCGCCCAGAGGCTGTTCAGGAACTGGACAGAATCGCCGAGATCATGAAGGCTAACCCGACGCTGAACATCAGCATCGAAGGCCACACCGACTCTCGCGCCAGCGACTCTTACAACATGACCCTTGGCCAGAACCGTGCCGACGCCGCCTTCGACTACCTGGTGGGCAAAGGCATCTCTGCTAAGCGCATGGTAACCGTGAGCTACGGCGAGAGCAGACCAGCTGTGCCGAACACATCGGCTGATAACATGCAGCTGAACCGCAGAACGATCTTCCGTGTGCTGAAGCGCGACGAGATCCAGCAAGGACAGGAAGTGCAATAAGCAGAATCAGTTTGGCCTGAGTGCCGAAAGAACTATACTCCAGAAGCAGGCCGGGCAATTGCCCGGCCTGCTTTTTTTACATTTTGGAACATATTCTGCGGATTATAGTTTTAGGTACAGTATTTTTGCCTTATTACACTCATTTTATCCCAACCCATGGCGGTAGTTCCTTATAAAGACCAGAACGAGAACAAGAAGTCGCAGGTGGCCACGATGTTTAACAACATCGCCGGCAAGTATGATTTCCTGAACCACTTCCTGAGCGCTGGCATAGATATTATCTGGAGAAAGAAGGCCGTAAGCCTGCTGGCTCCCCAAAAGCCAAAGCAGGTGCTGGACATTGCCACCGGCACCGCCGACTTTGCCATCGAAACGCTGCGCCTGAACCCGGATAAAATCACTGGGGTGGACATCTCGGAGGGCATGTTAGCCGTAGGACGGGAGAAGCTGGCCAAGCGTGGCCTCACCAACAAAATCGAGCTGCAGTACGGCGACTCAGAGAACCTGCCGTTTGAGGACAATACCTTTGATGCCATCACGGTGGCCTTTGGCGTGCGCAACTTTGAGAACCTGGAGAAGGGCCTGGCAGAAATGCACCGCGTGCTGAAGCCGGGTGGAATGGCCGTGGTGCTGGAGTTCTCCAAGCCACGCAGCTTCCCGATGAAGCAGCTGTATCAATTTTATTTCAAGAATATACTACCAGTGGTAGGTAAACTCGTTTCTAAGGACAATGCTGCCTATACGTACCTGCCGGAGTCGGTGCAGGCATTCCCGGATGGGCAGAATTTCTTAAACATATACCAGAAAGTCGGATTCAGAAGCACGAAATGGCATTCACTCACATTTGGCATAAGCTCTATCTACACAGGCAAAAAATAGCTTTTGGCGGCCTGTTCCTACTTGCGTTGCTGCTTGGCGGCACTGCCCAGGCCCAGCAAAAGGTAAATGCCATCAACAAGCCCGGCTACGACGAGCGGCCCGTGCATTACGGGTTTTACCTGGCCCTGCCCCTCACTAAGTATAACCTGCAGCATTCGCAGGAGTATGTAGACCGTTTGCGGAACGGCAGTGAGGAGGCGATCAATCCTAAAAATGATATCGGGTTCTATACAGGCCTGGTGCTGAACGTCCGTTTGGCAGACTATCTGGATGCGCGCTTCGTGCCCGGTGTCGGCTTCTATAGCCGCACGATCGAGTTCAAGAACGTTGATATTGCGGAGGAGACGGCGGATGTGATGTTTGAAACGATCAGCAATACCATGATTGAGCTGCCGGTGCTGCTGAAGTACAAGGCCAAGCGCCGCTCTAACTACAGGCCCTACATGGTGGCGGGAGTAAAGCCAGGCATTGATTTGGGTAAGGGCAACAACGGGGCTAAAACGGATAACTTCCTGGAAGTAGAGAAATTCGACCTGGCGCTGGAGTACGGCATCGGCATCGATATCTTCTATCCTTACTTTAAGTTTGCCCCGGAGCTGCGCTTTTCGCACGGCCTCATGAACCAGCATAAGGTTCTGCCAAACAGTACCTACAGCAGGTCCATCGATAGACTAACCCACCACAACGTTTCACTCATACTTTTCTTTGAATAAGAGATGACCAGGATTGCATTTGTTACCGGGGCTACCTCGGGCATTGGGCTTGCCACTGCCATAGAGTTGGCGCAAAAAGGATACCGCATCATCGCCACGGGCCGCCGTCAGGAGCGCCTGCAGGAACTGCAGCAGAAACTGGGCGCCGACAGAGTATACCCGCTTGTATTTGACGTGCGCGACAAGGAAGCCATTGTGGAGGCCGTTGCTTCGCTGCCGGAGGCGTGGAGGCAGGTGGAGGTGCTGGTGAACAATGCCGGTAACGCTCACGGCCTGGCGCCGGTACAGGATGGCTCCCTGGACGATTGGGATGCCATGATCGACATCAACGTAAAGGGGCTGTTGTACGTGACGAAAGCCGTGCTGCCGTTGATGCAGGAGCAGGGCAAGGGCCACATCGTAAATATCGGATCTATTGCCGGTAAAGAAGTATATGCAAATGGCAACGTGTATTGTGCCTCTAAACATGCCGTGGATGCGCTTTCCAAAGCCATGCGCATCGACCTGGTGCAGCAAGGCATCAAAGTATCAGAGGTG
Source organism: Pontibacter litorisediminis (assembly GCF_029360645.1). Classification (GTDB taxonomy): domain Bacteria; phylum Bacteroidota; class Bacteroidia; order Cytophagales; family Hymenobacteraceae; genus Pontibacter; species Pontibacter litorisediminis. Next base: position 603,380 of record NZ_JARDUA010000003.1, read on the forward strand.
AACCCGGGCCTGGTGGAGACTGAGTTTTCCGAGGTGCGCTTTAAAGGGGATACAGAGCGAGCGGCCTCCGTGTATAAAGGCTTCGAGCCGCTGCAGGCCCAGGATATTGCCGAGCTAATCAGCTTTATTGTGACGCGCCCTGCCCATGTGAACCTGGCGGAGGTACTGGTGCTGCCAGCCGCGCAGGCCTCATCTACCATTGTAGTGAAAGAGCAGTAAGCTGACAAAATATAAAGTATAGATCCCCGCCTCCCTGAAGTATAAAGTTCAGGGAGGCGGGGATTTGTATTTTTTGCAAAGCTCCGAGCCTTTCAGCCTCTCCCTAGCTTGTGTACTTGTTTAATCTAGGTAGTACCGCAGCAGCCAGCCTTCGGCATCAAAGTCCTTGGCTTTTTGGTCGTTGTCCAGCTTCACCTTTGCTTTTGGCGGCACATCCAATGTGTTGCGGTATTTTGTGTCCAGGATGTGCAGGCGTGGAGCAAGTTTGGTGCTGTTGGCCTCATACTTGTCTTCCCCAGCTCCACCCCATGCCTTTATCCTCAGCTTTGGTTTGGTGTCGCCGGTAAAGATTAACATGTCGTCCCCATTCAGCCCGTACAACTCCAGGAGCTGCGTTTCGGAGGGGTGGAAGAGGCGCCTGTAAATGAGTTGCTGCTCCTCGCCGTTCTTCAGTATCTTATACACCTGCACCAGCACAAGGCCATTGGGTTGCACCTCTACTACAAATCGCTCGTGCTTGTCGGTGCCCACTACCTGCACATGCCTGGCCAGGGTGGTGTAATAGTCGCGGGCCATTCGCGGCAGCTGATCGCGCCGGGCCTTTAGCTTGCTAATGAGAGGGGCAGCCGTGAGGTCCGCAATGGTGTCGGGCAGGGCCGTGAAGGCTTGCTCGATCACCTCATCCGTCAGGGCCTGCTGCAGGCTGTCTGCTATTTCCTGCCAGTCCTGCCACTCCAGCTGTGCCAGTATGAGTTCGTCCAGGTTGCGGCCGCTGCGGTTAAGCTTTTCCAGCTGTTTGGCGCTAACCGTCTTCTTAAACGATTGGAAGTGGGGTTTTACTCCAAAACGCTGCAATAGCCAAAGCACAGGGCCATCATCGATCTTGTAAAAGATGTTATCGCGGTCGCGCGGAATGGCTTTGTAAGTATAAGCGTTCTCATAGTGTTCCATCTCGGCCCAGCGCCAGTTGTCTTCGTGGCGGCTCCAGTCGCCAAGCAGCATGTCGAAGAGGCGCGAACGGAGAAACAGCCGGGCATCGAAGTGCGAGTCGTTGTCGGTGAGGCGTTCCTTTAGGGCGGAGCGGGAGCTCTTGACCTTGGGTGCGTTGCCCATGGGGCCATAATCAGACTGGTCGCTGGTGGGGCGGCGCTCCATCAGGGCCATGGTGCCACCCATCTGGTCCATGAACTCGCCCAGGCGCGGGTCGTGCGGCACATACACCAGCTCCGGCTCCAGGTAATGTATGCCTATCGCCTTGGCCATTGTGGGTAGTGCCAGCGGGGCGTAAGGGTTCGTCGCCGAGGTGGCGTCACGGACAAAGTCTGCCAGGTAGCTCTTCTGTAGCTTGGCGGGCAGTGCGCTGGCAGGTTCCTTATCCAGGGAGCGCACCACGTACTCGGTGCCCGTGCTGTCTTGCAGGCGCATGTTGATGGTCTGGCGGCTACCGCCCATCTGCAGTGGCTCGAGCCCTCCATAGGCCGTACCGATGTCCAGCACCGGCACCTCTACTGGGGTGGTCCAGGCGGAGCGGTAGTGTTTGCCGAAAAAGAAGGTGTGCAGGCGGCTGCGGCCATAGTGCTCGCCGGCGGCCAGGGTAAGGGTGCTGTCCGCATAGTTGGGCACAGTGGCGGGCATATGAGGTGGGGCAGGAACCTGTTGCACACTGTGGGTAAAGCGCTCACTACAGGCAAGCAGGCTCGTGAAAGCCAGCATCCAGAGTAGAAAATGTTTAATCCTTGTGAAAGCCATGCGTGTGCTTTAGGGTGCTGTAGCCTCTATCAGGCTTTGTTAAATGACATGTTAAAAACCTTCACGGTCGAAGGCGTGTACCCGTACGTCGTTGGTGCGCTTGTCTTTGGTGTCGGGCCCGGCCTCCAGTTCTGTGCCGCGCTTTGTGTCATATACCCAGGTCTTTTTGCCCCAGCCGCCCACTTCTGACTCATCTTTGATCTCATCTTCGCCACGGCCCCCTACGATTTTCACTTTGATGCCTTTCTTGACCTTTCCGCTGATCTTAAACTCGTCGTCCTCAGCCAACCCGTGCAGGGTAATCAATTCTGTTTCGGAGCGCTTAAAGATACGGTGGTACAGCAGGTGGCCGTCTGCTTTGCGCCGCACGGTTACCTCCGTTTCCTCATCGTTGAGGCGCTTTACCTCAAACTGATCCTCCTCGTCGGTGCCCACCACCAGCACCTCTTTGGCCAGAATCTCATAAAACTCAGCGGCGGCGGTACGCAACTGGTCCCGCCGGCTCATGAGCTTTTGCTTTGTCCGTTCCCCCTCAAGCTCATACACAGCTGCCGGGTACTGCCGCGCCGCCTGCGCTATTACCTCGTCAGTGATGCTTTGCTGCAGCACCACAGCGAGCGAGTCAAACTGCTCCCGCGTCACCTGGGAGAGCGCCCGTTGGTCTATGAACTGGGAGTTGATGGTGAGGGCATACACATCGTTGAAATCCTCATCAAAAGACTCAAACTTGCGGATGGCCCAGTTGCGGCTGAATATCCAGGGGATGACGCCATCCTGAAAGCGGTAAAAGGCATTGTCGCGGTCTTTGGGGATGGGGCGGTAGTAGTGGTTGCCTCCTGTTTCGTGCTCAGCCCATTCCCACTGGCCTTCATGGCGGTCCCAGTCATGGATCAGTAAGTCGAGAAGGCGCGCGCGGGCAAAGGCCAGCTGGTCTATAAAATGGTCGTCCTCCTCGTAGCGCCTGTTCAGCATCTTGCCGCTGCCCACGATGTCCGATGGGCCTCCTGCCACTTCAGAGACCATGCGCTCGTCGTTGTACTTCTCTTCCAGCATGTATACCTTGTTGCTGGCCACTTCCTCGTGCTCCCCGAAGTCGGCGTCGTTTGGGCGCACATACACCAGCTGCGGCGTGGCGTGCGGCACCTTGGCGGCCTCTGCTAGAGGGGGAATAATGAGCGCCCCGTAAGGGTTGACTGCCGAGATCTGATCACGGAGGATGTTTACGACAAACGTCTTGCGCCACACTTTTGGCAGCACCTCCGATGGCTCCTTGTCCAGGGAGCGGAGGGCGTAGGTTTTGTTGTTAGGCCCAACCATGGTAAAGCTGGTGGTCTGGAATCCGCCGCCTATCTTCTCTATCTCCAGCCCGCCCCAGGTGGTATCCATCTCAAACACCGGAACGGTGACGGGTGCCGTCCATACATGGCGGTAATGCTTTCCCCAGAAGATGCGGTGCAGGAAACCGCGCTTGTAATGCGCCCCGGCTTTTACGGTCACGCTGTCCGCCGTCTCCGCACCGTTTTGCAGGCGTTGGTATACTTCAGCGTCTACCACCGGCGTTGGGGCGTAGAAGTTCTTCCTGGCACAGCCAGCTGAAGTAATCATGAAAAGGGCAAGTATAACTTGCCACCAATATAGCTTCATAGGTATATAAAACCGTGTTTACTGTCTATTTAACGTAAATCAGGTGTAATGTTTTCAGGTGAACGGCAGGTATAGCTTAGGCAAGGGGTAGTAGTGGCCTGTAAAGAGAAGCTACAAGTATAGCTATACTTATAAAGCCCGGTCTGTTTTCTGTAGGTTCACACCGCCTAGAGCCAGACGCAGCCGTTGCAGGAAACCGAGTACAAAACCAGTGCTTTACTTTGATTGTTGTCTAAACAAGTGTTGTGGTAAATCAAGGAAAACATACTACCTTTGCTCGCTTTTAAAAATATTGCTTTGCAAAGATATATTTTCTTATCCCTGCTGCTGGTTGCCTCGTTGGTAAGCCATGCGCAGACCCGCGTCTCGGGGCAGGTAACAGACGCCGCCACGGGCGAGGCCCTCCCTTTTGTGGGGATCTTCGTGAAAAACTCCTCCATCGGCACCTCCACCGATGTGGAAGGGAAGTATAAAATCCGCCTGGCCACCACCCCCGACTCGCTTACGGCTGCCTTCGTCGGCTACCTGCCGCTCACGCTGCCCGTGCAGAAGGGCGTGGCCGTGCAGACACTGGACTTTAAGCTGACCACCAACGCGCAGCAGCTGCAGGAGGTGGTGATACGCCCCGGTGAGAACCCGGCCTGGCCCATCATGCGCCGCGTAATGGAAAACAAAAACGCCAACGACAAGCGCAAGCTTACCGCTTACCAGTACGAAGCCTACACCAAAATGCAGTTTGACGTGGACAACGTGGGGCAGCAGAAAGGCAAGGGCGTAGTGGGCAAGGCCATTACCTCCCTGGTAGACTCGCAGATGTACCTGGCCGGCGAGGACGGCAAAAAGCTGCTGCCGTTCTTTCTCTCCGAATCCCTCTCGGATGTATTCTACACCCGTGACCCGAAGCGCAGCAAGGAGATCATCAAAGCCTCCAAGGTCACGGGCATCGGCCTGCAGGACGGTACGCTGGTGTCGCAGGTGATCGGCAGCAGCTACCAGGACTATAACTTTTACCAGAACTGGGTGAGCGTGCTGCAGAAGAACTTTGTCAGCCCCATTGCCGACGGCTGGAAAGGCTACTATAACTACGAGCTGGAGGATAGCACCTACATCGGCGATGACTGGTGCTATGAGCTGTCGTTTAAGCAGAAGCGCCCGCAGGACCTGGCCTTTAATGGCCGTATGTGGGTCACGGCGGATGGTTACGCGCTGCGCAAGCTGGACGCCACAGTGAGCAAATCGGCCAACATCAACTTTGTGGAGAGCATCGCCCTGAAGCAGGAGCTGCAGCAGGTGGGGGAGAAGGCCTGGATGCCGGCCGGCACCGAGGTAAAGATAAAGATCGTGGGCCTGACGCCGAAGCGGCCAGGGATTTTGGCCAAAGTGTATACCTCCTACCGGGAGGTGGTGGTGAACCAGCCGGAGAAGCCGGACTTCTTCGATAAGCCGGTGGAGCTGCTATCGGGAGCCAGTAAACAGGCCGAGAGCTTCTGGGAAGAGCGTCGCCACGACACCCTCAGCCTCGCCGACCAGCAGGTGTATGCCACCATCAACGCCATCCGCGAGACGCCAAAAGTAAAGCGCTTTACCGAGATAGCCACGGTACTGGGCACCGGCTACAAAAGCTTTGGCAAGGTGAGTTGGGGGCCGTGGCCATATACCTATGCGTATAACGACGTGGAGGGGCACCGCTTTCAATTGGGCGGCAAAACCAACATCAACTTCAGTAACAAGCTGGAGCTGCGCGGCTATGCGGCCTATGGTGCAGAGGATCAGGAGTATAAGTACAGCCTGGGCGGGCGCTACATCCTGAGCCGCAAGCGCTGGAGCGAGGTGGGCTTTACGCACCAGGAGGACCTGCAGCAGGTGGGGCTGATGTCGGACAAGCTGGCGTCGAGCCCGTTCTTCCTGGGCTTCTCCAGGTTCGGGGAGCTGCGCCGCCCGATCATGGTGCGCGAGACAAGCTTATACTTGCAGCGCGATGTGCTGCGCGGCGTAACCGAGCGCATCAGCCTGCGCAAACGCCACTTCGACCCGCAGTACGACTTTGCCTACTACACACATGGGCCGGAGCAGCCGGATAAAATTGCCAGCAGCTTTACCGCCACGGAGGTGAGTTTCCTGACGCGCTACGCCAAGGACGAGGTGTACGTGGAGAATGACAACGAGCGCATCAGCCTGGGAAGCGGCAGCTATCCGGTGCTGAGCCTGAAGTATACGTTGGGCCTGAACAACGCCTTGGGCGCTACGGTGGATTACCAGCGCGTGGACCTGGGGGTGGAGCAGGAGTTCGTGATGGGCCGCTTGGGCAATGCGCTCTACAGGCTAGAGGCGGGCAGGATCTTCTCGCCGGTGCCTTACCCGCTGCTGGAGGTGCACACCGGCAACGAAACCCCCTTCTACTACGACGCCACCTACAACCTGATGGGCTACTTTGAGTTCGCCAGCGACACCTATGCCTCGCTGCACTACGAGCAGTACTTCGAAGGGCTGCTGTTTAACCGTTTGCCGCTCATCAAAAAGCTCAAGTGGCGTGTGCTTGGCTCAGCCAACGTGCTCTACGGCAGCCTCAGCCAAAGCAACCTGAACCTGATGCCGGAGGTAACGCCCGCCGGTTATGTGCAGGAGTCGTTTAAAGGATTGGGGAACACGCCGTACGTAGAGCTGGGCTATGGTATTGAGAACATCTTCAAAATACTGCGCGTGGACGCCTTCCACCGCCTGACGCACCTAGACGAAGGCACCCGGAAGTTCGGGCTCAAGTTCTCGGTGCAGTTTAAGCTGTAAGCAAGTATAAAAGTATACTTAAAAAAGCCGGCGCCGCAGGTTTATGCTTGCGGCGCCGGCTTTTTATATGCTGTTGGTTTATCTGAACTCCCCTGCTCAGAGGGGGCAATCAACATGGGGCAATTATCTACCGCATCACCTTCATCGCCTTCTTTCTTACCTGCTTGGATTCCTGCTGCGGCTGCTGGCGGTAGTACCAGATCACGAATCCCGAGATGGACAGGACACCCGGCATCAACCCGAAGAAAGCATAAAGCAGCTGCACAAAGAGGCCGGCAAAGTCGCCAAAGTGTATGGGGTGCAGCGAGGTGAGGAAGCGGTCGAGCCAGGGCTGGTCGCGGACAAAGTAGGGCGCACCCAGCTCGCCGGTGGTGTAGTCTGCCTGCAGTTTGCTGTAGAACTTGCCGTAATAAGCAGGGTCGGAGTGCAGGCGGCCGAGCAGCTGAATCTTTCCCTCCTCGCTAACCGGGAAGCGGAGGTAGGTGATGTCGAACTCAGGGTAAGTGGCGCGTGCCTCCGCCATGGCGGCATCTACAGAGGTGGTGATCTCTGGCACAGAAACCTCTTTTGTCCCCCCTTTAAGGGCAGTGTTTACCACGGTAATCGCCAAAGATAGCCCTGTGACGCACATGAGCAGGTTAAAGGCCAGCGCCCACACGCCTATAACGCGGTGCAGGCCGGAGAACATGCTGCGGCGGCTGTTAAGACTGATCTTCTGCCGGAAGGTGAGCACCTTAACTATAGACCGACGGTAAAGTATAAAGCCCGTGATGGTGAGCAGTAGCAGCGCCACCCCTACCAGCAGCACCACTATCTTACCAGGCGTGCCCGACAGCAGGTTATAGTGGATGTTGAGCACCACGTAGGAAAAGCGGTTGTGCGCCTGCCCCACGGTAGAAAGCTTTTCGCCCGTCTCAGGGTGCACGAACAGCCACCTGCGCAGCTGCCCCTGCCGCAGCTCGTACAGGAGCGCCTCATCTGCCGTGGCCGGTAGAGCAGGCACCCTGATGTCCCAGCCCGGGTTCTCTGCCCTTACCCAGCCAATCGATTTATCGATGTGCAATGCGTTGGCAGGTGTTTCCAGTTGTGAGTGGCTGGCGTACGCGGCCGCGTCGATGTCATCATCAAAGACAAGTATAACGCCAGAAAGGCTGATAACCAGGATGAACATCCCGGCTATCAGCCCGCACCAATGGTGAATGGAAAAGGTTTGTTTTACGCGTTTCTTCAAGGTCTTACCACTTATAGGCTGCACCAAGCTGGAATCTGGCCCCGTTGGCTCTTGTAAAATTGTCGTTGCGGCCGTACCAGTAAGCCTGTGGCAGGTAGTAAGCCTTATCCAGCAGGTTCTCCACGCCCAGGTTCAGGCTAAGCTTCTCGGTGGCCTGGTAAGAGGCTGCCAGGTTAAACACATCGAATGCCTTCACCGGGCCCTGGCCAGAAGTATAGCCTCCTTTGGCGTTTGGCTCGAAGCGGTCGCGCTCGCCGGAGTAGATCCACTGCAGGTTCACGCTAAGGTTGCTCACTGGCTTCAGGTTAAGGTAAGAGGTAAACTTAAAGGGAGGGATGCGCAGGCTGGTCAGGTACTTGTCTTCGCTGTCGTAGTAATCATCGTTGTTGTTGATGTCAGCCTTGCCCTCGCTGTAAGAGGCATTGGCCCCCAGCGTGATTTTCTCGGAGATAAACAGGTCTACCAGCGCTTCGAATCCTTCCACGCGCTCCGGGGCACGCTCAATCTCGTATACGCCGGCTTCGTTGGCAATAAGGTTGGCGCCCAGCTTGGAGGTGCTCACAAAGTAGGCACCGCTGAAAGAGGCAATACCAACCTGGCTGTGGAAACCTACCTCATAGTTGTTCACGATCACCGGCTCCAGGTCCATCTGCGTCAGGAAATCCTCTTTGGCGCTGCGCACATAGCGGCCCACATCAATCATAGAGAAGCCCTGGGAGTAACTCACGAAAGGCTTGAAGTACTCCAGCGCGGAGTAGCGCAGCCCGGCGTTAAAGGTGCTGGCGTTAAACTTCAGCTTGCCACCCTGCACGTAGTCGCCGCCGGCGCCACTGGCCAGTACCAGCTGCTGGAAATCATCCACGTTGATAGACACATTATCGAAGCGGTAGCCGGCCTTGAAGTTCAGGTCCTGCAGAATGTTGAGCTGCAGCTGTACGTAAGGAGCCATGTTCTTCAGGTCCATCTCCGGCACCCAGGTGCGGCCGTCCACCAGTGGCTGCGAGGTCTCATCGTTCAGGAAATCGGCACCGTACACCATGTTACCTTCCACCTTGTCGCTGATTCTGAAAGGCGTGTTCAGGTTCAGGCGCACCCCTGTCTTAGCAGATTTGATTGTAGACTGCCCGCCGCCCTCGAAGTAGGGGGTGTAGCCGTAAACGGTGTAGAAGCTCTGCAGGTAAGCACTCAGCTCCATGCTGGTGTTCAGGAACAGGTTCTTGCCGATGTAGCGCAACTGGGCGTTGTGGTTATACTTGGTGCCCTCCGGCTCGCCCTGTACCTCGCCCCTCACGCCGATAGAAGGGGTTACGCCGTAGACGCCTTCCTGTATCACGTAGTCTGAGTTCTGGCGGCTACCAAAGTAGTTGTACATACCTTCCACGCGGTGATCGGAGCTGAAGTTATAGCCTGCCTTGGCAAAACCGTTGTACATCTTCGTCTCGCCCAGGCCATACACCGGCGAAATGACCTCGCCGTCGCCATCGCGGAGCACACCTGTTTTCTCGTAAGTGCCGCTGGCTACGTAATCAAAGTTCTCTATTTTGCCGGTAAACTGCTGTGAAATGCGGCCACCGAAGGTTTCATCGGAATGGAAAAGGTTGCCTGTACCCATCAAGGAAGTGGAGGCGCTGAAAGATTTGCTGGTATTCGGCTGCTTGGTGATGTAGTTGATCAGACCGCCGTCGGCGCCGTTACCGTAAACGGCCGTGGCTCCTTTCACAATCTCTACACGCTCAATGGCACTTGGGTCAATGGTGCGCACATCGCGGCTGCCGTTTCGCAGCGGGGTCGACTGCGGGATACCGTCTACCATAATAAGGGCATTACGACCGCGCAGGGTCTGGCCCACGTTGCTGGTGGTATTGCTGTTAAATGCCAAGCCAGGTACGGTGTTAGCCAGTACATTGGAGAGGTCGGTGCTGATCTGCGACTGCAGCTGCAGCGTGCGTGAGTCCAGCACATACACAGAGGCTGGGGTCTCATCTAGGGTCTCTACGGAGCGGCTGGCCGAAACTACCACCTCATCCAGGGAGCTGGTGCTGGGCTCTACCGTGAAGCTCAGGTTCAGGTTATCGCCGGCACGTAGAGTTACAGGCTGACGCACGGCCCTGTAGCCCACCCCGCCCACACGCAAGGTATAGCTGCCCGGGTTAACATTGCTAATCGTAAACTCACCTGCCGCATTGGTGTTCGTGCCAAGCACTGTCCCCTCCAGGGCTACTGTCAACAGCTCCAGCGCCTTGCCGTTCGGAGAGGTTACCTTGCCGCTGATGCTGGCGTTTTGACTTTGTGCCTGCCCAGCAGCCAAGGCAAAAAGACACAGGATCAGGAGTAAATACTTTTGCATGTATGTATATTTTTTATTTAGACTGATTATAGATAAGGCAAAAGTATAAGGTAATTCTATAGCAGGCAAGAGCTATTTAAATTTAATCTAAATAAGGTGACAACGTTAATGGCAACGGGTAAAAGCGGCACTGCCTGCCACGGGATGTAGCAGGCAGTGTTACAGATGTATAGATTAAGAGGATGGCAGATCCTGGCCAGGAACTGCCGGCGTGATTATAGTTTCACAAATTCAACGCGGCGGTTATTCGATTTGGCCTCCGGGGTGCTGTTCTTGTCAATAGGCTTGGATTCGCCCATGCCCTTGGCGGCCAACCTTTCTTCGGCTATACCTTGCTCTACCAGGTATGTCCTCACTGCTTCGGCACGCTGCTGGCTCAGCTTCACGTTGGCGCTCTCATCACCGTCGCTGTCGGTATGGCCCTCCACGGTAAACTTAAGCGAGGGCTCCTCCTGCATCAGCTTAACTATACTTGCCAGCGTGCCCACTGACTCGGGTCGAATGGTTGCCTGGTTCACGTCGAACTTGATGCCGTAGGTCACGATCTTGCCGTCTGCCATTACCTGGTCGTAGAGCTTTTTGCCCCCCTGGGCAATCATCACGTTTTTCACCATGGTGTTGGCGTCCACCCGCTTGTCCACCTCAATGCGCAGGCCGGTGGGTTTGCCGTTTACGTTGGGTATGTTGATCAGGCGGTGCTCGTCCAGGTATACTTTCATGCTGCGCTTGTTAAACGAGATAGCCACGTGCCGCCACTGGTTCTTCACTTCCTTAGCCGCCAGCTCCTCCGACTCTGAGCCAAAGGTTTTATGCTTTACTTGGGTTGCCCTTACATCAATAGGGTCCCAGAAATCGCCGTTTATCTCTGTCTTATAGCTTTTCATGTCATCCACCAGAAATATGTAATAGGCCACGTTCGGGTTATCGCTGTCGAAGAACACATCCATTTCTATGGTAAAGGTTTCCGGCAGCCACTGTTCTCCCTTCATCAGCGGGTGAATGCTGGTGCCCGACTGCACCAGGTTGATGACCTTTTCATCGCCCAGTACGGCTACCTCAGCATTGCCCTTGTTCAGGTCCCAGCGCGACGGGAACTCGCCCACTTCCTCGCCAGCCAGGTTATCGGAGAACATCATTTTATCGCCCGGCACAAAATCATACTTCGTCCAGGCCTTTACCCGGCCCTCTTTGGGAGAGCCCACAGCGGCACCGCTTTCTCCTTCACCAGCCTCTTCTGCAGCAGTAGCAGTCGCTTTTTTATTCTTTCCGTCCAGCGATTCATCAATCGTTTTGTCGATCTTCTGATCTACCTTCTGGTTCAGCTTATTTTTGATCTTGTTGCCGATATCGAATTGGGCATGGGCAGGCAGAACAAACAGAGCCAGCAGAAGAGCGCAGGCAGGAACAAATACTGTTTTTTTCATAGTAGTATGATTTTAAAAACATAAAATTACATTATGTTATTATTCTTGTAAAATTTTGGATTGGTTTAAGCTGCTCTACTTAAGAGAGCTTAGCAAATGGCTGGAAGGAAAGGGTGGAAGCACACCTGGTGCCGGCGTAGAGAAGCAGGATTGTACTGCTACGAAGGCAGCTGCAGGGAAGTATAAAAACCGGCACCAGTCCAAGGCCGCCAAACTCGTTAGCTCCTGGCTGGTGCCGGTTTTATTTTTGGCCGAAAGGGCCGGGCTTTACGTGCCAATCGATTTTTCTATCAGGATGCGCCACACATTCATGTGCAGCCACTCGTCATACTTCTTCAAGTGCCCGTATTGCGGCAGTCTCACCTGCTGCGGTATACCGAAGAAGGGTGGTTGTTTTGAAGTTCCTTGTCCACAGCGGCATAAAGGTCGTCGAAGTGCTATACTTTCTGCGTGTAGTCCGAGGCCTTCTCCAGCTGCTGCATGTCCTCCTGGCCCAGGGTTATCTGCACGGCCTCTTTAAACGCCTGCACGTGCTTCCGTTTGGTGGCGCTGGCGATAGGGGCCGTTACCAACGGGTTGTTCACCAGCCAGGCCAGGGCAATGCCGGCCTGCGACACGCCGTGTTTTTCTGCCAGCTCATCCAGTGCGGCAAGTATGCGCTTGCCCCGTTCGTCGAGGTACTTCTTCACGCCGCCGCCCCGAACGCTCTTGCTCAGGTCGTCCTCGCTGCGGTACTTTCCGCTCAGGAAGCCGCTGGCCAGGGAGTAGTAGGTTATCACTCCCAAGCCTTCCTTTTGGCAAATAGGGGCGATTCCCGCCTCATACTCCTCACGGTCGTAGAGGTTATACCCTGGCTGAAACACCTCATAGCGTGGCAGCCCCTGCTGCTTGCTGGCCTCCAGTGAGGCACGCAAGCGCTCCGGCGAAAGGTTAGAGGCGCCTATAAAGCGCACCTTGCCAGCCTCTATCAGCTTCTGGTAGGCACCCAATGTTTCTTCAACGGGTGTCTTGTCATCATCCCAGTGCGTTAGGTATAAATCGATCTGGTCCACCTGTAACCTCCTTAGGGAGTCCTCTGCCGCCTTAAGGATGTGTTTTTCAGAGATGTCTTTATGGCCTTGGCCCATATCGGAGCCAACTTTGGTGATGACTGTAACCCTGTCGCGGTTGCCGCGCTCTTTCATCCACTTGCCGATGATCGTTTCTGACTCACCACCCTGGTTGCCTTCGCCCCAGCGGGAGTATACATCGGCTGTGTCCAGGGTATCGAAACCGGCCTCGTATACTTCATCCAGTATCCCAAAAGACTCTTTCTCATCCAGTGTCCAGCCAAAGACATTGCCGCCTACCACGATAGGGGCTGTATATAATGCTGTGTTTCCTAGCTTGCGTTTGTTCATATTGTACATGGTTCGTTTTAATTAGCTTACCCTTTACGATTCCTCAATGTTGCCGTGGGGCAGCCAATAAGCTCGGCAATGGGCAGCACCAGGGAGAATATGGCCTCAACCATACTTGCTGCGCGCCGCGCGAGGTTGGGGGTATACCCTGGCCTATGGGCAAAGAGAACATGTACTTCTTTGTGGGCAGCCTTGCTGTACTGCCCGGGTAACAGCGGCTTTATACCAGCAACTGATGCCGTGGTAAGTATTTCTTAGCCTTCCGGCACGGCCCCAAAGCAAAAAGGCCTGCCACTTTTCAGCGGCAGGCCTTTTATAGTCTATAGCGCGTTATACTTACGCTACTTCTTCTTTATTACGCATGCGGTTACGCTCGTTCTCGTCTAAGTAGATCTTGCGCATACGCAGGCTCTTTGGCGTTACCTCCAGGTACTCATCCTTCTGGATGTATTCCATGGCCTCCTCCAGCGAGAAGTTTTTAGCCGGAGCGATCTTGGTGTTATCATCAGAGCCGGAAGCACGCATGTTCGTCAGCTTCTTACCTTTCTGGATGTTCACCGTGATATCGTTCTGGCGGTTGTGCTCACCAATTACCTGACCCATGTACACATCTACACCCGGATCAACGAAGAATACACCTCTGTCCTGCAGTTTATCGATAGAGTAAGCAGTTCCAGGGCCTGTCTCCATAGAGATGATAGAACCGTTGTTACGTCCAGGGATAGCGCCTTTGTACGGCTCGTAGCTCTGGAAACGGTGGTTCATAATGGCCTCGCCAGCTGTTGCAGTCAAAACGTTGTTACGCAGGCCGATCAGGCCACGCGCCGGAATGTTGAACTCCAGGTGCTGCAGGTCTCCCTTAGGCTCCATGATCGTCAGTTCACCTTTACGCTGCGTTACCAGCTCGATTACCTTACCGGCTGTTTCTTCCGGAACGTCCACCACCAGGTGCTCGATTGGCTCGTGGCGCTGGCCGTCAACTTCTTTATAGATTACCTGTGGCTGACCTACCTGAAGCTCGTAGCCCTCACGGCGCATCGTTTCGATAAGTACAGACAAGTGCAGGATACCACGACCAAATACCAGGAAAGTATCTTCACGGTCGGTCTCCTGTACGCGCAGGGCCAGGTTTTTCTCAGTCTCTTTGAACAGACGATCGCGCAGGTGACGCGATGTTACGAACTTACCCTCTTTACCGAAGAAAGGAGAGTTGTTGATCGTAAACAACATGTTCATCGTTGGCTCATCGATAGAGATACGAGTCAGTGCCTCAGGGTTCTCCGCATCAGCAATGGTATCGCCAATGTCAAAGCCTTCGATACCTGTTACAGCGCAAATCTCGCCGGCTGATACTTCCTGAACTGTTTTCTTGCCAAGGCCTTCAAATACCTGCAATTCTTTGATACGACCTTTCTTGATAGAACCGTCTGCTTTCATCAAGCTGATAGGCATACCTTCTTTCAATGTTCCACGGTGAACGCGACCGATCGCGATACGACCTACGAAAGAAGAGTAGTCAAGCGACGTGATCTGCATCTGTGGAGAGCCTTCACGGAACGGAGCGGCAGGGATCACATCAATGATAGCATCCAATAAAGGCGTGATGTTGTCAGTTGGCTGCGTCCAGTCAGTGCTCATCCAGCCCTGCTTGGAAGAACCGTACAGCGTGGTGAAGTCCAGCTGGTCTTCTGTCGCGTCCAGGTTAAACATCAGGTCAAACACCTGCTCGTGCACCTCGTCCGGACGGCAGTTTTCCTTGTCTACTTTGTTTACCACCACGATTGGCTTCAGGCCAAGCTGGATGGCTTTACCCAGTACGAAACGGGTCTGTGGCATGGCGCCCTCGAAGGCATCCACCAGCAGGAGCACACCGTCGGCCATCTTCAGCACGCGCTCTACCTCACCGCCGAAGTCGGCGTGGCCAGGGGTGTCGATGATGTTGATCTTTACGTCTTTGTAGCGAACCGACACGTTCTTAGAAACGATCGTGATGCCACGCTCGCGCTCCAGGTCGTTGTTGTCCAGAATAAGGTCGTCGAACTGCTGGTGCTCAGCAAACAGCTTAGAGGCGTGGATGATCTTGTCCACGAGCGTGGTCTTGCCGTGGTCTACGTGTGCGATGATCGCAATATTTCGAATATTTTGCATTGAATAGATTTTTCGAGCCGCAAAAGTACTAAAAAGGCTTCAGACTTTCACTAGTTCGCTCGAAATAAACAGGTTATGATAGTATTAATTTACGCTGCGGCAGTTTTTGGCACAGGTTATGAGGCAAACATTAAATTGTTGTGTATTGTTTCCTAGGTAGTTAGTAAATTTTAAAGTGGTAAGGCCAGGCAGGCATCCACACCGTAAGTATAAGGTATGAAGAAGTTAGAGATTTTTTTGATGATCGTGCTGGTGGGCTTTATGGCCTGCACCCAGCAGGAGGCGTCGGCGGAGTTTACGGCCACCACGGCAGCTGCCGGCGACGAGCCGCTGGAAGAGGAGGTAGTGCAGGCCTTAAACAGCAAGACGCTGCAGGACACGGTAGTGAAAACAGAGGCACAGTGGCGAAAGCAGCTAACCCCGGAACAGTATTACGTGCTGCGGCAGGAAGGCACGGAGCCGCCCTTCAAGAACAAGTATAACAGCAACAAAAAGAAAGGCATCTACGCCTGTGCCGCCTGCGGCAACCCCATGTTCAGCTCTAAAACCAAATTTGAGTCCGGCACAGGCTGGCCCAGCTTTTACGCCCCCATCGCTAAAAAACAGGTAAAGGAGGTCGAGGACAGGTCGTTTCCGGGGGAGGTGCGGACAGAGGTGGAGTGTGCCCGCTGCGGTTCCCATATCGGGCACGTGTTCCCGGACGGGCCTAAGCCCACCGGCTTGCGCTACTGTCTTAACTCGGCCGCCCTTAGCTTTAAGGAGCAGCAGTAAGATCTAATTGTTGGTTTATACTTTACAGGAGGGCGACTTTGTTGCAGAAAGCCAGCCCCCACAGGTCGTGTTTCTATTATTGAAAGGCTGCAACGGAAAGCGAATAACGAACCACCACCCTCCGCCGTACTTTAAGTTCTAAACCAAACCGAGTCATACTATGGCAGAACTACATTCCGAAGCTGAAAATATAGAAAACACCGCACAGTGCATTATTGAGGCCTTCAAGCAATTCGACATTCAGGAAGGAAATGTGCTGACTTACCAGCAGCTGTACCCGTTCCTGCAGGAGCGTTACCCTCACTACAAGGATGTGCAAAAGGAGGCCGAACATCACCTGACCAAGGAGGGCTATGTAAACCCCGCCCCCGATGGGCTGATGCTGACGCAGGTCGGCCACTCGCGGGTGTGGGGCGATGAGAGCGAATAAACCAAGGCCTGGGTAACAGCCGAGGTAACGAACAGTCCGAAAGGACCGGCATGCCAGGGAACCACAGCCAAAGAAGATAAGATCCTTCGGCTGTGGCTCCTTTTCGTTTAGGCTATCTTTCGGGGGTGGCCCTGCGGATTCTGTTTCGGTGCGTATACAGAAAGTAGAAGCCTGTATTAGCGGGCAACGTACAACCATAGCCCCAGAACCAATGCATATACACACATTATACAGATACAGCATGAGCCTGCTGTGGGCGGGTTTGGCCGGTTGCACCTCCCTGAGCGAGGGACAGGAGCGCTTGCCGCCCCCCGTGCCGGCCAACGAGCGGGTAACGCTCCGGCAAAACCCCAATGCTACCTTATTAGAGCGTATGGATAACCAGGCCAGCGAAATCAACCGGAAGCGCAACATCGAGCAGTTCGACAGCAACAGCCCTGCCATGACGCCAACCACGCTGCGCCCGCTGCTGCTCCCGCTGGCTCCCATCGACTCGGCCAGGCATTTCCTGTATTGGCCGATGCAGCGGGAAGTGCAGCCGCTTCCACCAGCCAACAAGCCATAAAAGCGGCCCAAAGTATGTGGGTATACTTTGGGCCGCTTTTATGGAATGCCGGAGCCTTATTTTTTCTTCTTCTTTTTATCGCTCACCTCCTCCGGCTGCTCCTCGTCGCTCAGGTGCAGTTCGTCCGGCTCCAGGTCCATGTATACTTCGTTTTCGGGTGGCGTATTCTGCGACTCACGGTCCGCTTCGCGAGGGGCGGGTTTTTTCGTTACCTTGTTCTCATGGTCCTTCTTGCCCAAATTCTCCCCATCGTCTCTTCTCGACTTCAGGCTATCATTATGTCTCATATATAAGTATACTTTAGGTGATGCTCTGTCTTACGGAAAAGCAAGTGCAAAGTCATGGGCTGTTCATGATTTTGTGAGATCGGCAGCCGGTGGCGGTTCATTCCGCAACCTATTCGTATATTTGTTCTTTAAATAGATAAGATGACAAACAACCCCAAAAGATATACTGTAACGGCTGCGCTGCCGTATGCCAATGGCCCCGTGCACATTGGCCACCTGGCGGGTGTATACTTGCCTGCTGATATTTATGTGCGTTACCTGCGCCTGCAGAACCGTGATGTGAAGTTTATCTGTGGCTCCGACGAGCACGGGGTGCCGATCACGATCCGCGCCAAGAAAGAAGGCATCACGCCGCAGCAGGCCGTGGACAAGTATCATGAGCTGATCAAAAAGTCGTTTGCTGACTTTAACATCTCCTTCGACATTTACGACCGCACCTCCTCTGCCATACACGCCGAGACGGCCGGAGGTTTCTTTAAGAAGCTGTACGAGGACGGCAAGTTCATCGAGCAGACCACGCAGCAGTACTACGACGAGAAGGCACAGCAGTTCCTGGCAGACCGCTACATTGTGGGCACCTGCCCTAAGTGCGGAAACGAGAACGCCTACGGCGACCAGTGCGAAAGCTGCGGTACCTCCCTGAACGCCACCGACCTCATCAACCCCAAAAGTACGCTGAGCGGTGCTGTGCCGGTGATGCGCGAAACCAAGCACTGGTACCTGCCCCTGAACGAGTATGAGCCCTGGCTGCGCGAGTGGATCGTGGAGGGCCACAAAGGCGATTGGAAGCCGAATGTGTACGGCCAGTGCAAATCCTGGATAGACCAGGGGCTGCAGCCCCGCGCCGTAACCCGCGACCTGGATTGGGGCGTGCCGGTGCCGGTAGAGGGAGCCGAAGGCAAGGTGCTGTACGTATGGTTCGATGCGCCGATCGGCTATATCTCGGCCACCAAAGCGCTGACAGACGATTGGGAGAAGTACTGGAAAGACGAGGAGACGAAGCTGGTGCACTTCATCGGAAAGGACAACATCGTGTTCCACTGCATCATTTTCCCGAGCATGCTCAAGGCGCACGGCGATTATATCCTGCCGGATAACGTGCCGGCCAATGAGTTCCTGAACCTGGAGGGCGATAAGATCTCTACCTCCCGTAACTGGGCGGTGTGGCTGCACGAGTACCTGGAGGAATTCCCGGGTAAGGGCGACGTGCTGCGCTATGTGTTGGCTGCCAACGCCCCTGAGACAAAGGACAACGACTTTACCTGGAAAGACTATCAGGCCCGCAATAACAACGAGCTGCTGGCTATCCTGGGCAACTTCATTAACCGCGCCGTGGTGCTCACGCAGAAGTATTACGAGGGTGCCGTGCCTGCCCGTGGCGAGCTGACGGAGTATGATAAAGTGGTGCTGGAAGACCTGCAGGGAATGCCGATGGTGATCGCTGCGCATATCGAGCGGTACAAGTTCCGCGATGCCCTGGCTGAGCTGATGAACCTGGCGCGCCTGGGCAACAAGTACCTGGCCGACACAGAGCCGTGGAAGCTGATCAAGACAGACGCCGAGCGCGTGAAAACGATCATGAACATTGCGCTGCAGATTTCCGGTAGCCTGGCCATTCTGATGGAGCCGTTCCTGCCAGCGTCTGCCGCCAAGCTGCGCGGCATGCTGAGCATGAGCCCGGGAACCTGGGAGAGCGCAGGATCAGCGGAGCTGTTGCCGGTAGGCCATGTTATCGGTAAGCCGGAACTGCTGTTCGAGAAAGTAGAGGATGCCGCCGTAGACGCGCAGGTGCAGAAGCTGCTGGACACAAAAAAGGCGAACGAGGCCGCTAACGCTACGGTGGAGCCCGCCAAAGAAGACATCACCTTCGAGGACTTCACGAAGATGGACATCCGGATCGGAACCATCCTGGAGGCAGAGAAAGTGGCGAAGACTAAAAAGCTTCTGAAGCTGAAGATCGATACAGGTATTGACCAGCGCACGGTGGTCAGCGGCATTGCCGAGTTCTTTACCCCGGAAGAGATCATCGGGCAGCAAGTGAGCATCCTGGTAAACCTTGCCCCACGCGAGATCAAAGGCATCACCAGCCAGGGCATGATTCTGATGGCCGAGAATGCGGATGGCTCCCTTGCTTTTGTGCAGCCGAGCAAAGCGATAAAGAACGGCGGAACCGTAAGCTAAAAATACAGCCGGTTTCAAGTCTGAACCCTCACTTGCCGATAAGGCAGGTGAGGGTTTATGTTTTGTAGCTCCTGAAGCCGGGAAAACGCGTATGGTTTAGCCCTGGTTTAGAAACAACCACGCAGCAAGGTAGCTGACCAGCACTACCCCAAGGCCAATTGCAAACACAGTATAAGAGAGTTTCAGCAGATGATACTTTTTGGACAGGACCTTGCCCTGTAAATAGATGTTGTCGGCCATGCTGTTGTAGAGCAGGTTGTGGTCGCGCATGATGTTACGGATGCCATCCCTGTACGTATCAGGGTCGAGCTGGAGATAGTCGCCGAAGAACAGGAAATCTATTTTATTGTCCGGAGAAGCCGAGTTCTTGATGTTTGGCCGGGTGGAAAGTATGGCCAGGATAACGGTTACCAGGCACACCACCGTCAGCAGGATGGCAGGGAGAAGTAAATGGGGCACACTCTCAAACCTGTTGAAGAAAGAGGAGATCATGATGGAAGCGATAATGGCGTTGACAGAAATCATCATGTTCGCCTTTCTATCGGCTATGACGCTCAGCTGCAGATGGCTGTGCATGGAAGTTCTGAACATTGTCTCTATCCCCTTGCTCACCTTCTGCTCCCTCTCCCTTCGCAGGCTTTTCTTCAGGCTCTTGTTTTCCTCCCAAAGCTCCTCCAACTCGGCATTTTCCTTGCCCAACTCTTTCCGCTTCTTCTTTAGCAGCTTCAGGTTATTTTCCTTTCCGCTGGAGAAGGCGCGTTTGGCGTATTTCGTAAAAAAGTAGTGCTTCTTCAGCAGACTTATGTGCCGGTCTATCCAGTCGTACTGGTTAACCTTCGAGCTGGATCCCAATACTTCCTGCTCCGCCTTCGCCACATAGTCGTCTGCCGCCAGAAAGCTGGAAACGGCATCGCAGAGCGCCTCCTCCAATAAATCCTGAGGAGCCTGTGGGTATCGTGTCGCGGCTATGCAGTGGTACAGTTTAAGTATCTCTGCTTTGCTCAGGCCGCAGTCCGCCAGAAAACCGGTAACATGATGGCGCTTGTGTTCATCCAGCAGCTCTCCTGACTCTGTGCAGCATACGTCATGGAGCCATGCAGCCAATAGCACCAGCCGGGTCTCCGCCTCATTAAAATCGCAGAACCTACAGATAGCGTCGGCTATGGCCACCAATGTCTTAGTGTGTTGGAGCGTAACGCCTGCGGCTTGGCCCGCACCGTCTCCTAATAGCTGATGCCCAACAAACAGGTTTGCCCTATCTAAAGTGTCTTCCTCGATCATAACCGTTGCTATTTAGGACCGCTGTTGCTTATTTATACGGATAATATTAAACTTTATCTTCTGATAATTAATATTTGTAATTCAGAGGTTTTGTTACACGATGTGCTGAGCGCCGTTATTCCTTTTATTTCCGTTGCCGTAATTATAAGGGAAAGGCAGGATACCACTAAGATTAGAGACTATGAGCCAACGTCGCCTACTTGCTGCTATTATGTTCACGGATATTGAGGGGTACACCGCTGTTATGCAGCAGAGTGAGCAGCAGGCATTGGCGCTTAAGAACCGCCATCGCCATGTGCTGCAGCACGAGCACCGGCAGCATAATGGCCGTATTGTGCAGTACTACGGAGACGGAACGTTAAGCAAATTCCAGAGTGCGGTGGAGGCAGTGGAGTGTGCCCTGGCCATGCAGCTGGCTTTCCTGCAGGAGCCGCAGGTTCCTGTCAGGATCGGGCTCCATATGGGCGATGTGGTGATGGATGATGACGAGCAGTTGTTCGGTGATGGGGTAAACGTCGCCTCCCGCATCGAGTCTTTAGGCGTGGCGGGCAGTGTCTTGATCTCAGACAAAATTCGGGATGAGCTCCTTAACCACCCGCAGCTAAGAACCTATTCGGTAGGTGTTTACCAGTTTAAGAATGTGGAGCGTGAGGTGGAGGTGTTTGCCCTTGATCACCCGGACCTGGTAAAGCCTGCTGCTAACTCGCTTCGCGGTAAAACGGAAGAGAAGAGGAAAAAGCCTGCTCTGAGAACATCCAAGCGGACTCCTGCCAAAAGTATAGCCGTGTTGCCCCTGGTTAACTTAAGCAACGATCCGGAGCAGGATTACTTCAGTGAGGGGGTTGCCGAGGAAATCATCAACTCATTGTCTAACCTGAAGGACCTGAAAGTGGCAGGCCGTACGTCCTCCTTTAAATTTGACAGGCGAAACATAGACCTGAGGGAAGTGGGAGAGAAGCTCGGTGTGAGCACTGTGCTGGAGGGAAGCGTGCGGAAGCAGGGGAACCGCCTCAGGATCACCGTTCAGCTTACCAAGGTAGATGACGGCTTTCATGTGTGGTCTGAGCGGTACGATGGCAGTATGGATGACATTTTTGCCATACAGGACGAGATCGCCGTGGCAATCACCGAAAAAATGAAGGTGACCTTTCTGGAAAAGAGCAGGAACAGGATAAGCAACAACTCTTCCCTGAACACCGAGGCGTATGAACTGTACCTGAAGGGCAGGTTTTGCCTGAACAGGCGGGGCACCTACATCTTAGAAGGTATAAAGCTGCTGCAGCAGGCAATTGCGCTAGACCCCGGCTTTGCCTTGGCTCATGCCGACTATGCCGATGCAAACCTGCTGGCGGGGCTGTACGGCTTGGTGCCGCCAAATAAGGTAATGTACAAGGCAAAAGAGTCAGCCGAAACAGCTTTAAGGCTAAACCCGACCCTTTGTGAGACCCACTGCGCGCTTGGCTCCTACTACTGCTACATCTGGAACATGCCAGAGGCAGAGAGGCACTTTCAGAGGTCTTTGGAGCTAAACCCCAACTATGCCCAGACCCACCTAAGGTATGGCCTGAATTACCTGGCCTGGATGAAAGGCGATTTTGCCAAGGCCGAAGAGCACGGCAGGATCGCCATCAAGTTAGAACCGCTCAGTGCGATATGCTTTGGCATATATGCGCAGATCCTGCACACGGCCGGAAAGTTTGAGGAGGCACTGCAGGCATGTAAAACAGGGCTTGAGCTTGACGCCAACTCGTTCCTTTGCCATCTGTACGAAGGGTACTCCTACCTGTTTCTGAAGCAATACGAAGAGGCTGTGGCTGTATTTGACCGTCTAATGAAGCTCTCTAACAGGCATAACTTTGCGCATGGCGCCCTGATTATGGCACTTTGCCAGATGGGCAATAAAAGCAGGGCCAAAGCAGAGCTCCAGGACCTGAAGGCAAGGACAAAAAAAGAGTACGTTGTTTGTACGGTGATAGGGATTGCGGCATCCTGGTACGATGACAATCTGGATGAGGCCTTCAAGTATCTGGAGAAAGGGTACCGGGACCATGACCCACTGCTTGTCTCACTTAAGCATGAGCATTGGGTACCTGCCGCGCTCCGGCAAGACCCACGCTACCAGCGCCTGTTGGCGAAGATGGACTCTACCCAACACGTTACGGCCTGATGGGCGGCGGGAACCGTTCCTGTGCCTGTGTCCGGGCAGCTTACCCTACCGCCATCCCCTTCGCCTCTGACGCGGCGATCGTTTCCTTGGCTATTCGCTCCTGCTCGATGCGCTGCACCACAAAGAAGGCGCCTATGGCCGTAACCACAGACAGTGCCCCCACAAACCACCATAGGGTGTCAAAGCCATACTTGGAAGCCAGGGTGGTGCCCAGGTAAGGAGCCACCACATGCGCTGCGGCATAGGATATGGTATAGAGCCCCATGTAAGCGCCGCGGTTGGCGGGGCCGGACCGCTCCACAGTGATGGTCGCCATAAAGGGCATGGCGAGAATCTCGGCTATACTTAGCAGGAGCATGGCCACAAACAGGATGCTCAGGTGCTGTGTCAGGTTAAGCAGCACGAAGGAGAAGCCCAGCACCAGTATGCCGGTGGCGATCAGCCATGCCTTGCGCACCCGCTCCCCGATCAGGTATACCACGATCATCTCCAGCAGGAACACGATAAGCCCGTTCAGCCCCAACAGTAAACCAATCTTTCCCTCCGGTAGGGCATACACCTGCCGGTAGTACAGAGGCAGCGTGGAGAGCAGCTGGAAAAAGATCATAGCAAAGAGGCTGCAAAGCACAGCGAACAGCAGATAGTAGCGGTCGCGGTAAGGGGAGCGGGTTTTGGGCATGGGGGCAGCGGAGGCACTTGCTTGCGGCGGCGTGTGCCCTTGCTGGTTGCGGAAGTAGAAAAAGAAGAAAAGCCCCGCCATGATGCAGGTAAAGCCATCGGCAATGAACAGCCAACGGTACGAAAGAGCCGCCAGCAAGCCTCCCAACGCCGGACCAATAGAGAAGCCCAGGTTAATGGCCATGCGGTTAAGGGAAAAGGCGCGCGTAACGTTCTCAGGCCGGGCATAGGAGGCGATGGAGGACGCGTTGGCAGGGCGAAGCATGTCGTTCACCAGGCTGAGTATGAACACGCCGGCCATCATCGCTTCCAGCTGCCGAAGGGTCAGCAGGAAGAAGTATAAACTACCGCCCACCGTCAGGCTCAGGAACTGAACTTTAAAATGGCCGATCTTATCGGTGAGCCACCCGCCGAGGAATGCGCCGCATACTGCGCCCAGCCCATACATGCTCAGCACAATGCCTGTCTCCCGTAAGGTGTAGCCCAGCACCTCTGTCAGGTACACGCTCAGGAAGGGGGTAACCATGGCGCCGCTGCGGTTAATCAGCATCACCAAGGACATCATCCAGGCAGGGCGGGAGAGGCCCCCAAAGGCATTGCGGTAGAGCAGGAAGACACGTTTCATAGCTGTGGCCGGAAGTGCGGCGAAAAGGCAAATGTATGCTTTCGGACCGAATTTTTTGTTGCTGCCCACCCAAAAGTGAAAGCCCCTCACAAGTATAAACCAGGAGGGGCTTTCACTAGGTTTTCACCAACGGTGTTACTTGGTGTTAAACTGGTTCATGGTGCGCTCCAGCCCGATGGTGCCAAAAGCGATGACAGAATCAGCGGCCTTTTCGATCAGTGTCTGCAGCTCTGCCTCCTCATCCTCGCCGAACTTGCTCAGCACGTAATCCACCTGCTTGCCTTTATGGTAGTTGTCCCCCACGCCAAAGCGCAGGCGCGGGTAGTTGTTGTGGCCCAGCGTCTGCTCAATGTGCTTCAGGCCGTTGTGCCCGCCGGCACTGCCCTTAGCCCGTATGCGGAGCTTCCCGAAAGGGATGGCGATGTCGTCGGTGATGACCATCATCTGCTCGGGCGTCAGCTTTAGGGAGTTTAGCCAGTGGCCCACGGCTTTCCCGCTCAGGTTCATGTAGGTGGTGGGCTTTACCAGCACAAAGGTGCGCCCCTTGGATTTGATCTCGGTAACAAAGGCGTGGCGCCCGGAGTCGAAGCTGGCGTCATGCTTTTTGGCCAGGTAGTCCAGCACCATAAAGCCGATGTTGTGGCGGGTGTCTGCATATTCAGGGCCGATGTTGCCAAGGCCCACGATCAGGTATTTCATACTTGTATCTTCGGTAGCGGCGGCCCCGGCAGCGGAGAGGCTCAGCCACTTTTTTATACTTTGGATTGTTGATTGGCTCAAGGTTTTGATTGTTTATGGCTAATTGGATGGAAGGACTTGGAGCTGACGACGTGTAACAGTCAGCATCTGACAACCACAATTAATGTGGCAATTTAGCCATTTAACAATTAAACGGTTTAACCTTTAATCAGAAACAAAAAATCCTGCCCTGCACGCGGCAGGACAGGACTCTTGAGCATATTCTGAGCTGTGGCTCAAAAAATTACTTTTTACCACCACGAGCTTCTTCAGCCTGCGCGCTCTTAAGGGCACGCGGAATAGTTACTGTAGCGATTGGAGCACTTGGGTTTGTCAGGATCTCGTAATTATCCGGCTGGATTTTAGAAACCTTGATAGACTTACCAAGTTCCAGGTCAGAGATGTTTACCTCTACGTAGTCTGGCAGGTTAGCAGGAAGCGCCTTGATCTTGATAGAACGCAGCTTGGTTACAAGCTTACCACCAGCCAATACACCTGGAGAAACACCAACGAACTTAACTGGAACGTCAATTTTCACTGGCTTGTCTTCCTGCAGTTCCAGGAAGTCAACGTGCAGCAGCATTTCGTTTACCGGGTGGAACTGAGAATCCTGAAGGATGGCGCGGTAGTGCGTACCTTCAATGTTCAGGTCTACCTCGTGTACTTCCGGCGTGTAGATCAGGTCGCGGAACAGGATAGCTGGAGCATAGAAGTGCACTTGCTCCTGGCCGCCGTACAGTACGCCTGGTACGTAAGACTCATTACGCAGTTCTTTCGACTGCTGCTTGCCGAGATTTGCTCTTTTAAACCCTATAATCTCTAACGTTTTCATAAAAGTGTTTTGTTAAAATATATTGCTACAAAAGTATAGCCTTGTTTTGTTAAGCGTTGTTAGTTAATCGTTGATCGTATTCTGAAGTCGAACAACGGGTAACAAGTAACGAACAACTAAATAAACAGCGAGCTGATCGACTCGTGTGTGACCACGTTGTTGATCGCCCGGGCGAACAGGTCTGCGAAAGACAGCACCTTGATTTTCGAGCTCTCTTGCTTCAGCGGAATGGTGTCAGACACCACCAGCTCTTCCAGCACAGATTTCTCGATACGCTCGTAGGCAGGGCCTGAGAGCACCGGGTGCGTGGCAATGGCACGTACTGTTTTCGCCCCTTTGTCTTTCAGCAGCTCGGCTGCCTTGGTAATGGTGCCGGCTGTGTCCACCATGTCGTCCACCAGCACCACGTCCATCCCTTCCACGTCACCGATCACCTGCATGGAGGCGATCTCGTTGGCGCGTTTGCGGTGTTTGTCGCAAACAACCATTTCGGCGCCAAAGTTCTTGGCAAACGACCTGGTTCTTACCACACCCCCTACGTCAGGCGATGCGAAGATCAGGTCTTCTCCCAGGTTCAGGCTGCGCAGGTAAGGCACAAAGATGGCAGAACCATCCAGGTGGTCCACCGGAATGTCAAAGAATCCCTGTATCTGGCCGGCGTGCAAATCGCAGGTCATCAGGCGGTCTGCGCCTACCGACTGGATCGCATTGGCTACTACCTTAGAGCCTATGGCTACACGTGGCTTGTCTTTTCTATCCTGCCGGGCGTAGCCATAGTATGGCACCACTACAATCACCTTGTGGGCCGAGGCACGCTTGGCGGCATCCACCAGCAGCATAAGCTCCATCAGGTTGTCAGCCGGCGGGAAAGTAGAAAGTACGATAAACACCTCTGCGCCACGAACCGACTCGTTGTAATGTACACCTATCTCGCCGTCGCTGAAGCGGGATATGGTCAAGTCGCCGAGGGTAGTGCCATAGGAGGCGGCTATTTTCTCAGCCAGGTAACGGGATGCTGAACCAGAGAAGATTTTAACGTGTGGCATAACGGGGCTAAAACTAAATAACGGTTGTTTAGGGTTTAGTTGATTATGCCTGCAAAGCTACCAAAATTCCTGATGGCAGTCATCAAATATTTCTGATTTTTAAATACTTACACCTGCCGTATAAGCAAAAAAAGAACAACACCCAGTGAGTGTTGTTCTTTTTAAAGTTGTCCGACCAGGGCTCGAACCTGGACTCTTCTGAACCAAAATCAGACGTGTTGCCAGTTACACCATCGGACAATCTCCCTACTTGACTTTAGAACTTTCGTCCTGTTGTCGTTTGGTGATGCAAAGATAGAGAGACGATTTTAAACTGCAAACAATTGCTCTAAAATTTTTCAGAAATTTTTAGTCTAAAATCTGCTCCAGGGCCGTGTCATAGTGCTTTTTGGCCACTGTGATGCCTCCGAAAAGCTCCCCGTCGATATGGCAGTCATGGGCAGTTACCTTACCTAATTTCGTGAAATTCACGCCCTTATTCTGCAGTGCTTTCTCAAAAGCTGCCTGCTTCTCGGGAGCGACAGAAACCACCACGCGGCTCTGGCTCTCGCCGAACAGGAAGGCATCTTTTCTGAAATTTTTATCTGTCTCGATATCGAAACCCAGTTCCTTCGGCATCGCCGACTCCAGCAGCGCGATATACAGGCCGCCGTCTGCTACGTCGTGCGCTGAGTTTACGAGCTTCTGCTCGATCACCTCCTTTGTCGCCGCCTGCAGCTGCAGTTCCTCGTCCATGTTAAAGTATGGGGCTGGGGAAAGCTTTACGTTATGGTAGGAGTACAGGTACTCAGAGGAGGCGATGTCGTTCTGCGCATCGCCAATCATATAAATAGCGTCGCCGGCGTTCTGGAAGGCTAGCGTCATCTTGTTGTCTTTGTCTTCCAGGATGCCCAGCATACCGATGGTCGGGGTCGGGAATACCGGGCCCTCGTCGGATGACTGGTTGTAGAAGCTCACGTTGCCACCTGTTACTGGCGTGCCGAAGGCCGTGCAGGCCTTGCCCATGCCTTTGATAGCGCCCACAAAGTGCCAGTATACTTCCGGTACGTAGGGGTTGCCAAAGTTCAGGCAGTTGGTAATGGCCACCGGCTCAGCTCCCGAGCATACTATATTACGGGCCGCTTCGGCTACCGCAATTGCAGTTCCTTCCTCAGGGTCGGAGTATACGTAGCGGCTGTTGCAATCCACTGTTACGGCAATCGACTTGTCGGTGCCTTTCACTTTCACAATAGCGGCATCCGAAGGGGCGTTGGTGCTCATGTTGGCCGTGCCTACCATGGAGTCGTACTGGCGGTACACCCAGCGCTTGGAGGCGATGTTCGGGTGCGTGGTCAGGAACTCGGCCACAGTCTGGTAATCCTCCGGCTCCTGTACCTGGTCGATGCTGAATTTCTTGCTTTCGGCAAAGTAGGCCGGCTCACGGTACTCCCGGTGGTACACCGGAGCGCCCCCGCCCAGTACCAGGTCGTTGGCGGGTACTTCGGCTACTAGCTCATCGTTCTGGTAATAGCGCAGCATGCCGCCCTCCGTTACCACGCCTATCTGCTCGCAATACAGGTCCCACTTGTCGCAGATGTCCTTAATGGTCTGCTCGTAGCCCTTCTTCATCACGATCAGCATGCGCTCCTGGCTCTCAGAGAGCAGGATCTCGAACGGCACCATGTTGGCCTGGCGCGTCGGCACTTTGTCCAGCCAGATGTCCATGCCGTGCTCGCCCTTGGCGCTCATCTCGGAAGTAGAGCAGGTGATGCCGGCAGCACCCATGTCCTGCATGCCGATCACGTGGCCCGACTGGATGATCTCCAGCGTCGCCTCCAGCAGCAGCTTCTCCTGGAACGGGTCGCCTACCTGAACAGACGGGAGGTCCTTGGCAGAGTCTTCGGTAATATCCTTGGAGGCAAAGGCCGCTCCATGTATACCGTCCTTGCCGGTGGCAGAACCTACTATGAATACGGGGTTGCCTACACCGTAAGATGTAGCAGAGGCTGTCTCGCCCACCTTCACGATACCTGCCGAGAAGGCGTTTACCAGCGGGTTGATGTTATACGTGTCGTCGAAGAAAAGCTCGCCGCCCACGGTAGGGATGCCAAAGGCATTGCCGTAATCGCCGATGCCTTTTACCACCCCGCGCAACAGGCGCTGTGTTTTCTCGGACCTTGGGTTGCCGAAGCGGAGCGAGTTAAGCTGTGCGATCGGGCGGGCACCCATGGTGAAGATATCTCTGTTGATACCGCCCACGCCGGTAGCTGCGCCCTGATACGGCTCAATGGCAGATGGGTGGTTGTGCGATTCGATCTTGAAGCTGCAGGCGTAGCCGTCGCCGATGTCCACGAGCCCGGCGTTCTCCTCACCGGCCTTGGCCAGCATGCGCGGCGAGTCTTTAGGCAGCGTTTTTAGCCAGACAATGGAGTTCTTGTATGAGCAGTGCTCCGACCACATTACGGAGAAAATACTGAGTTCGGTAAAGTTCGGGGTGCGTCCCAGGATTTGCTTGATGCGTTCAAACTCCTCTTCCAGAAGGCCAAGCTTCTGAGCGGTTTCTACGGTAGTGAGTTGTTGTTCCACGTTTTATCTGGCTTTTGTAACGGATTAGCAAAAGTAGGAACTTATACTTTAAGAGTACAAGTATAAAGTTTGGCTTTTTGCCTGTGCCTGAAATCTGTTCCAGTTGCAGCGGTGTTTTTGGATTTAATAGGAGGTAGGTTGCATTGTGGGGAGAGTATTGAAATATCTTGGTTTTTCTTTGCTAGAAGCGTCACCCGGCCGGCATTTATGCGTAAAGAATCCCGCAACAGCCTAATATCTATGCTCCAGCTTATGAACACCATTAACCCCGACATGATTACCACAACCTGCGGACGCGAGTTGGACCTGAGTACTACTGAACTGGTGATAGAGCGCTCTAACAGCCTGTTTAGCTACAACATCCATAAGCTGAAGACGGGGGAGTATGTGATTGCGGAGAAGTTCTATGCCAATCCCTTTAACAACCGCTATATCCTGCTGAATGACGAGCAGATAGATTTGCTGCGAAATTTGTAAGCGAAGGCGAAGGATTTGTGAGGCTATGGCTTCATAATCAGCAAAGTAAGTTGTACATTGGTCTGTTTTACCATACCCATGTGCCGTGTTACGATATTTCCTGCTCGTTGGCCTGTGCTGTAGTATGAGCACAGCTGACAAACCCGCCAATGCCTCTTCTGATAGTGCTGCTGCCACCGTGTGGGCAGTGAGACAGGGCCAAACTGCAAGCCCCCAGCAAACGGCCACCGCGAAAGAGCGGAAGAAGAAGATTAAGCCCAAAAATGAGCGGAGACCTGCAGCGGCAGCTGTTACTTCTACACGCAACGTGGCAAGGGCCTCCATCTCCCAGCGCAGCGCCGATGGCTATTACGCCGAATTGGTGATCATGGACAGCGGCCTTGCCTTGCGGAACCCGCAGGACCTGCTGATGGTGGGCAGCAGCGGCAGCCAGACCAGCGATGGATCCCGGATAATCTTCGAGAATTTTGTGCTGCCCTTTGAAGGGACCGTGCGCTTTAAATCACCTAACAAGATGAACACCGTTATCTACGAACGGGTGGTGAACTTTAAAATCAACGAGGCGGGACGTTGGGTGGTGCGCATTGACATTTGACGCAGGCGCCGCTGCCCTAGTTGTGGCGCCATCACCAGATATGGCAGGGGTGCGGTGCGTGTCTTTCCTGTGCCTGGCTGGCAAGCCTTCGTACACAGTGCAAAACTTTTTAAATCCTTGTATGGATATAAGAGATTTATACATTAGTTTTGCACCCTGAAATAACTCCGTTATACAAGTTAATCAATATAAAAAGTCAAATGGCGAATATTGGCAGAATTACCCAGGTTATCGGTCCGGTGGTGGACGTTAGCTTTATGGGTGAAAACTCAAAGCTACCAAATATTTTGGATGCCCTTCAGGTGACGAAAGACAACGGCCAAGTAGTAGTGCTGGAAGTTCAGAACCACCTTGGCGAGGACCGTGTGCGTACAATCGCCATGGACTCTACGGAAGGTCTTACTCGTGGCGCTGAAGTAATTGACCTGGGTGGCCCAATCAAAATGCCGACAGGCGAAGGCATCAAAGGCCGTCTCTTCAACGTTATCGGCGAAGCCATTGACGGTATTCCGCAGCCAGTAAGCACCGGTGGACTTCCAATCCACAGACCGGCTCCTCGCTTCGAAGACCTTGCTACTTCTTCTGAAGTTCTTTATACAGGTATCAAAGTAATCGACCTGATCGAGCCTTATGCAAAAGGTGGTAAGATCGGTTTGTTCGGTGGTGCCGGTGTAGGTAAAACTGTATTGATCCAGGAGCTGATCAACAACATCGCGAAAGCACACGGCGGTCTTTCTGTATTTGCCGGTGTGGGTGAGCGTACGCGTGAAGGTAACGACCTGCTGCGCGAGATGATCGAGGCTGGTATCGTTCGTTATGGTAAAGAATTCCTGGAGTCGCTGGAGCACGGCGGCTGGGATCTTTCTAAAGTGGATCAGGAAGAACTGAAGGAGTCTAAGGCTACCTTCGTGTTCGGCCAGATGAACGAGCCTCCTGGGGCGCGTGCACGTGTGGCGCTTTCCGGCTTGACAATGGCGGAGTACTACCGCGACGGTGAGCCTGGCTCAAGCGACTCTGGTCGTGACATCCTGTTCTTCGTGGATAACATCTTCCGCTTTACACAGGCGGGCTCTGAGGTGTCGGCCCTTCTGGGACGTATGCCATCTGCGGTAGGTTACCAGCCAACGCTGGCAACGGAGATGGGTGCCATGCAGGAGCGTATCACGTCTACCAAGCGTGGTTCCATTACGTCGGTACAGGCCGTTTACGTACCTGCTGACGACTTGACTGACCCGGCTCCGGCGACAACATTCGCCCACCTGGATGCCACTACTGTACTTTCCCGTAAAATCTCTGAGCTTGGTATCTACCCTGCGGTAGACCCACTGGACTCTACGTCGCGTATCCTGACGCCAGACGTGGTTGGCTCTGAGCACTACGACACAGCGCAGCGTGTGAAAGAGATCCTGCAGCGCTACAAAGAGCTTCAGGATATCATCGCCATCCTTGGTATGGACGAACTGTCTGACGAGGATAAGCTGGTGGTGCATAGAGCGCGCCGTGTGCAGCGTTTCCTGTCTCAGCCGTTCCACGTGGCCGAGCAGTTCACAGGCCTGAAAGGTGTATTGGTAGACATCAAAGACACCATCAGAGGCTTCAACGAGATCATGGACGGTAAGCACGACCACCTTCCGGAGTCAGCCTTCAACCTGGTAGGTACCATTGAAGACGCAATGGCCAAAGGTGAGAAAATGCTGGCCGAAGCAAAATAGGTTTAATTAGTTAAGAGTTAAAAGTTTAAGGTTATGAGTTGTACTCCAATTCTAACTCTGAACTTTTAACTCTAAACTCTTAACTAAAAAGAATGTATTTAGAGATAATCACACCTGACAAGAAGGTTTACGCCGGTGAGGTAGAGGCCGCTCAGTTCCCGGGAGCCAACGGCTCTTTTGAGGTGCTGGACATGCACGCCCCGCTCATCAGCACCCTTGACAAAGGAAGCATCCGTATCACTACCAACAAAGGGCAGGAGTTCTTTACCGTGGACGGTGGTGTGGTAGAAGTGCTCAACAACAAGATTATTGTACTGGCTGAGTCTGTAACAGAATAACAGCACATAACAAAGTATAAGCCAAGGCCCCCTGTTCTTCGTGAGCAGGGGGCCTTAGCCGTTTTATAAGGCGTAATAATACAAAGTCTCTTCCGGATGGCGCTTAGGGTGTAAACAGGTATAACACCGCCTGTAGCGCATGCCGGGATCCCATTTCAAGCTGTTCGCATATTAATTCAGGCCGTTACTCCTGCCACAGCTGCCGCTCACTTACTTACTTACCTCTACAGCAGGTATTTGTCAGCTAACCAGAATTATTGTACGTATCTATTTCTTGTTTGAACTGTTTCAATAACACATCCAATCAATTAAGTCTCACCAAAACAAATTTACTTATGAGAAGAAGCTATGTACAATTGGGGCACTTGCTCAATTCCGGGAGAAAGGTGCGTCTGGGAAAGTTATTCACCCTCTTCACAGCTGCATCCTCACTTACGCTGCTAACAGCATGCGAGAAGGTGGACGATGCCGTAGAACCCGTAACAGAACTTAGCCAGGATGTAAGCATGCAGGCAAAAGGGATGTTGGGAGTTAATGTTTTGCTCAAAGCACCAGTAACAGATGCCATTCTGAGTGAGCTGGGTATGCATGGTACAGTGTTGGATGTGATTCCGGAGATAAACGCCCTTACCATGAGGATAGCAAAAGACAAACTAACCGTTGTTCAGGGGCTGTCTTTTGTGGATACTGCCAACCCCGATGCGGAGCGCAAGGGAGCACCTGTGGACGCGGTGTCCGTTGCAGACTTTACTACTGGGCTGAGCACATGGAACCTGGATGCCATAAACGTGACGGAGTTTGGTGCAGGCCGCACGGTGGCGCAGGATGCAACAGGTGTTTATATTGGGGTTCTGGATACAGGTTTACTGGATTCCTGGAGACAGTATTTCCCGCAGGAGCGAATTGCAACCCAGTACGCCAAGTCGTTTGGAGGCGGCGGGGGGATGAGCGGAAACGTGTCGGAACAGCCGAACAAATGGGAGCACGACCAGAACTCGCATGGCACCCACGTAACCAGTACGATCATCGGATTTGATCTGCGTGGTACAGCCATCAACGGAGTTGCCCCTAAAGCAACCATTGTGCCGGTGAAGGTATTGAACCAAAATGGCTCCGGCTGGTCTTCTGTGATTGCACGCGGCATTGTGCACATGGCCAACTTAAAAGCTGGTCCTCTGAAAGGCTCACCAGTAGTTGTTAACATGAGCTTAGGCGGTGGAGTGCTGGATGCTGTTGAAAAGGCTGCCATTGACTATGCTGTTGGCAAAGGAGTGATCATTGTGGCTTCAGCCGGAAACAGCGGAATGGCCGGCATGGGCTATCCGGGGGCGTACGCGCCTGTCATTAGTGTAGCAAACGCTGGGTTGAAGGCTGAGTTTACGCTGCCGGCCTGGTGGTATGCCTACAATGTGCCGGATCCGACAGATCTGAATGAGTATTACATTGCCCCATCCTCTAGCCGTGCAAGAGTTGGGCAGGATCTTGATGTGATGGCTCCCGGATCCAATATTGTAGGCCCTTACCAACTGAACAGTGGCCAGCTGTCTTACTACTACCTGACTGGTACTTCTATGGCCAGCCCGCATGTGGCAGGTATTGTAGCGCTGATGGCACAGAAGAACCCTTCTCTGACGGCAGCTCAGGCAGAAAGTATCCTGGAGTCTGTTGCTGTTTCTAAGCCTGAATGGAAAGCGCAGGAGGTGGGACATGGGTTTGTGACTGCCGATGCAGCACTTGGCCTAGTTCAGTAGCCGTATCCTGCAAGTATAAAAGCCGAGCGCTGTTCCTGGTCCAGGGACAGCGCTCGGCTTTTATACTTGTGCATAACTGGTGTGAGGTTGGCGCAGCGGCTTCTTACAGAACAATTTTAACCTCTGCTTACTCATTGTAAGAAAACCTGCTTACCTTAGAGTATAGATACATACTTACCACCCATGCCGAACA
The DNA here is from genome assembly GCF_029360645.1 of Pontibacter litorisediminis. GTDB lineage: Bacteria > Bacteroidota > Bacteroidia > Cytophagales > Hymenobacteraceae > Pontibacter > Pontibacter litorisediminis. Next base: position 637,558 of record NZ_JARDUA010000003.1, read on the forward strand.
TCCACCCTAAAACCACCCCGATCTACCAGACTTCTGTTTTTACTTTCGACGACCTGAACGAGCTGGAGTTATACTTTGGGCAGCCGGGGCAAAGCTACATGTACACCCGCTACGGCAACCCCAACACTGATGAGCTGGCGCAGGAAGTAAACAGGCTCGAAGAAGGTGTTGGCGCGGTCGTAACCTCATCAGGCATGTCGGCGATACTGGCGGCAATACTGGCCGTTTGCAAGGCCGGCGACCATGTGCTGTGCGCGGAGGAGATTTACGGCGGCTCGTCTACCCTGCTGGCGCAGGAGCTCACGCGGGTGGGCATAGCGGTGGCATTTGTCCCTTCGGCGGATATCTATACTTTGGATAACTACGTGCAGCCAAACACCCGCCTGCTGTTGGCGGAGACCATGAGCAACCCGCTGCTGCAGGTGTTTGACATAGCCCGTTTGGCCCAGGAAACGAAGCGGAAAAGCATCAAGCTTGTTATCGATAATACCTTTGCCACACCCATACTTACCAAGCCCTTAACCTTAGGTGCCGATATCGTGATCCACAGCGTGACCAAGTACCTCTCCGGCCACAGCGACGTAACGGCTGGAGTGGTTATATGCAGGGAGCAGGAAGACCTGCAGCGGGTGCAGAAGGTGATGATGGTGTATGGCCTGAACCTGAGCCCGTTTGAAGGCTGGCTTGCTGCCCGTGGTATGAAGACATTGCGCCTGCGCATGAAGCAGCACAGCAGCAATGCCCTGCAACTGGCTCGTTACCTCCAGCAACACCCAAAGGTGGAGAAAGTGTGGTACCCGGGTTTGGAGGAGCACCCGCAGCACGAGCTGGCAGGAGAGCAGGGGCGGGGACTGTTCGGAGGCATGCTCAGCTTTCGAATAAAGGATGATACCGAGGCCGTGAACCGTTTTATGCAGGCGCTGCCAAGTATACCTTTCGCTCCTTCATTGGCTGGGGTGAACACTTCTATCTCTTACCCGCTGGGTACTTCACACCGTGCACTTACGGCAGAACAGCAGCAGAAGCTAGGTATAACCGTGGGTGTGATCCGCTTCTCGGTAGGTATTGAGGAGCCGGAGGAGTTGATTGCAGAGTTGGAGACAGCACTGGCAGCGGTGTAACAGGATGGTGTTTATACTAGTGCGTCTCTATCGCTGTTCCGGGCATCCTTGTCCGGAACCTTCGCTGCTGCGGATTTCCTATTCAGCTTGAGCCATACTTGCGCTGCCCATGTTTTATATTTTATCTGGCGCAAGCGTCCGCTTGTGCCTCTCTTAGCCGCTGCCCCGCTAGCGCGAGCTTATAGCTCGTGCTTTCTCTATTGCCGCTGCTTTCCGCAACTGGATACAAGCTATCTTTTCTAGCTGCTGTTCATCCATAGCCTTACGAGCGGCTCTTTCCATCGCTGGCTTTGGTGCTCTCTAGCCCGAGAGGGCGCGTCTTCGGGCATCGCGCTGTCTACATTTCCTTTGCTGTCGCAATGCCCTTGCGGGCACCGGAAATCTAGAAGGCGCTCAACCCAAAGACTGGGTTCTGGTTCGATAGCCTCGGCTTTCCATATAGTCCCCCTTTGAAGGGGGCAGGGGGATGACAAATGCCAGCTAATTCCCCTCCTCGGAGGGGCTAGGGGTGGGCAAATCGTTTCTACAAAAATTTCTCTACTCTGACTAACCAAAACACGGGTTTAAGCTAGCAGGTGTGGCGCTTAGTGGTGGGTATATACTTATAGGATCAGGTCGCAGCTTGGCTGCACGGGAGTAGCAACAATGAAATCATACTTCACCAAAAAGAATTGCAGGATCCGCCTCCTTGGTGAAATCACGTATTCCAAGCTAATTTGGGGAGAGCAGGGGCAGTACCTTTTCAAAGGAGAAGGCAGCTGCTACACTACCTCCAGCAAGCGCCTCAGGTGTTTTATCACTTTATCCAGCTCTTCTTCTGTCAGGCTGCTGCTGCTGGGCAGGCAAAGGCCGCGCTCGAAAAGTTTTCCGCTTAAGTTGTTGCCCACGTACGGATGATGCTCGAAGAGCGGCTGTAGGTGCATCGGCTTCCAGAGGGCACGCGTTTCGATGTTCTCTTCCTCCAGGGCCAGCCGTATATTTTCAGGTGTGTGCGGCTCAGGGAGCAGCACTGTGGTGAGCCAGCGGTTAGAGAAGCAGGCCTTCGGCTCCACTACAAACTCCAGCCCCTCGATATGCCCCAGCTGCTGTCTGTAGAAGCTAAAGATCTCCCGCCGTTGTTTCACCCGCTTTTCCAGCACCTCCATCTGCCCGCGGCCAATGCCTGCGCTGATGTTGCTCATGCGGTAGTTATAGCCCATCAGGGAGTGCTCATAGTAGGGTGCCGGGTCTTTGGCCTGGGTGGACAGGAACCGCGCCTGCTCCACCAGGTGCGCATCCTCTGAAATGAGGGCACCGCCCCCGGATGTAGTGATGATCTTGTTGCCGTTGAAGGAGAAGACGCCTACACGCCCGAAGGTGCCAACTTGGTGGCCGCTGTAGCGGGATCCCAGCGCCTCGGCCGCATCCTCCACCACCGGAATCCCGAACTCATTGGCGATGCTCATGATCTCCTTCAGCTTGGCGGGCATACCGTAGAGGTGCACCAACATGATGGCTGCAGGGCGCCTGCCCAGGCGCAGTCGGTCGGCAATGGCTTCGTGCAGGGCCTCGGGACTCATGTTCCACGTTTCCGGCTCGCTCTCCACGAACACAGGTGTTGCACCCAAGTATAAAATAGGGTTAGCCGATGCCACAAAAGTAAAGGTAGAGCAGAGCACCTCGTCGCCGGGCTTTACGCCAACCACGCGCAGGGCCAGGTGCAGGGCTGCTGTGCCGGAGCTAAGCGCAACGGCGTGGCGGGCGTTGGTGTGTTGGCAGATGTCGTGCTCAAAGCCGGCCAGGTTAGGCCCGGCAGTGGTCACCCAGTTGTCCTCTATCGCTTTCAATGCGTAGTTCTTCTCATGCCCGCCCATGTGCGGCACCGAGAGGAAAATTCGTCCTGGCCTGTAGATCATATAGTTTAACGTGAGGTGGGGCTTCTTTGGCTGCGACGCCTCCGATTCAGATGCTATCATACGGTACTGGAGCCGTTTTGGCTATCCCTTGGAGGCGAAGATGCTGTATTCCTGTCCTTTAATATACAATTTTTCGGCAAAGGATAACAGTATTGTCCTATACTTTTTTAGAAAGCAATCTGCCACGACCGTGTTTTCAGCGTAAATTCATAGATTGCAATTTCAAAAACCACTACGTCAGACGATGCTCGATTTCCCGAACGCAAAGATTAACCTCGGCCTGTACATCACGGAAAAGCGCCCCGATGGCTTCCATAACCTTCAGTCGTGCTTTTACCCGGTGCGCTGGTGCGACGCCCTGGAGATCCTGCCGTCGGAGCAGCTGCAGTTCGATATGACAGGCCTGCCGGTGCCGGGAAACCCGGAAACGAACCTGTGCCTGAAAGCCTTTAAGCTGTTGCAGCAGGACCATAACCTGCCGCCTGTGCACATGCACCTGCACAAGGTCATACCCATGGGAGCGGGCTTGGGGGGAGGCTCTGCGGATGCGGCCTTCACGCTACGGCTGCTTAACCAGCTGTTTGAGCTACACCTGAGCGCGGAGGCACAGGAGAACTACGCCCGCCAACTCGGCTCCGACTGCGCTTTCTTTGTGCAGAATAAGCCGGTGATTGCCACGGAGCGGGGGGATGTGTTTGAGCAGATTACGCTGGACCTGAGCGGTTACACGTGTGTGATTGTGTACCCAGGTATCCACATCACCACGGCAGAAGCCTACGGAAGTATAAAGCCGCAGCAACCCACCTGCGACATGCAGATGCTGCTGAAGCAGGATGTGGAGGTGTGGAAAGAAGTGCTGAAGAATGATTTTGAAGAGGCCCTGTTCCCGAAGTATCCGGAGCTGCCGCAGCTAAAGGAGCAGCTCTACGAGGCAGGCGCAGCCTATGCCGCCATGACCGGCTCCGGTTCGGCTATCTATGGCCTGTTTAAAGAGGCGCCGGCCAACTTAGTCTTTCCCGCTCGTTACACTGTTTGGCAGGGGCTGTTGTAGGCGTCTTTTGCGGCGCTTGTCCAGCATCTCCAGCACAGGGTAAATAAACACGCTCAGCAGGATCACCGCAGCGCCAGTATAGAAGCCCTGTGACATCTGCTCGCCCTCGTTAAAGATAAACCAGGCCAGGATGATGCCATACACCGGCTCGAGGTTCACCGTCAGGTTTACCGTGTAGGCCGAGATACGCTGCATCAGGCGTACGGAGGCGGTGTAGGCATACACGGTGCAGGCCAGCGCCAACACCAGCAGGTACACCCAATCCATGCTGGTCATGGCGAAGTTCAGGCTGCCGCTTTCGGTAAAGTATAAGGTATAGATCGGGAAGAACAGCACCGTGCCGAGGCATGCGCCACCCATTTCATACATGGTGATGGTAGTAGACGGTATCTTTTTTACCAGGTTGGCATTGATGATGGTGAAGATGGAGCCTAACAATGCCGCCCCGATCGCCATGCTGATGCCGAGCACGCTGTCGAAGCTGGTCTCGTGCTGGAAGATGATGTACAGGCCCATGATAACGAGCAGGGCCAGGAAGATCTCGTGCGGCTTTACCTTGCCTTTGTTAAAGAGCGGCTCCAGGAAAGCGGTCCAGAGGCTGCTGGTGGAGAGGCCCACCAAACTGATGGACACCGATGACACCCGAGCCGCAGCAAAGAACAGAATCCAGTGGGCGGCGATCACAATGCCTACCGCCATTAGCTTGAGCATTGTTTCGCGCCCAACCCAGAAGGGGGTGCCACGCCGGTAAATAATGGCAGCCAGGGCCAGTGCTGTAATCAGCGTACGCAGGGCCACCAGCTCCACGGCCGGTATGGTTATCAGCTTGCCAAGTATGGCCGTAAAGCCCCACAGGAAAATAACAAAGTGGAGCTCAATAAAATCTTTAAGACGTGGCATTTAACGCGGAATGTAGCGGTACAGCAGGAAGCCGACACCAGTAAACACAATAGTCGGAATCCAGGCGGCAATCTGCGGTGCAATATCGCCAACCTGCGCCAGACTTCGGCTCGTGATCACGAAGATTATAAAGATAAACGCCAGCAAAAAGCCCAAGGCGATCTGGAAACCCACGCCCCCGCGCGCCTTACGGGCGCTCACGATCACGCCGATCACAGTCAGGATGATGATGGCGAAAGGGTAACTGAAGCGCTCATACTTCTCGATGAGGTAGATCTCGATGTCGTCGGCGCCACGTGCCACCTTCTCGTTTATGTAGTTGTTGAGTTGCGTCAGCGTCAGGGTTTGCTCCAGCTTGTAGGTGCTCTCGAAATCCTTTGGCCACATGTTTAGCGTGGTGTCCAGGTTGGTGCCTTTGGTGATGGTTTCCTTTTCGCCGTCGAAGGTGCGCAGGGTGTACTGGTTGATGTGCCACTTCTCTTTCTCGGCGTTCCAGGAGATGCTGCTGGAGCTCAGTTTCTGGCGCAGGTTGGTGCCTTTGATCGTTTCCAGGGCAAAGTTGTAGCCAATATGCGCTGAGTTGTTGTAGCTCTCCATGTACACATAGGTCTCCGGACCGATCTTGATATGGATGTTGCGGCTGTCGTAGGTGAAGGGGCTTTTGATGTACTTCACCTGGAAAGCCACGCTTTCTTTGTTGGCGTTCGGAATCACCCAGCCGATGAGCACAAAGATGGTGGCCCCAATGATGGTGGCCCCGATCAGGTAAGGCACCAGAAAACGCTTAAAGCTGATGCCGCTGCTCAGAATGGCCACAATCTCGGTATGCGAGGCCAGCTTGGCGGTGACAAACACCGTGGCGATGAACACCGTGATGGGGCTGAGCATGTTGGCATAGAACGGGATCAGGTTGAGGTAATAATCGAAAATGATCTCGCCTATACTTGGGTTGGTCTTGATGAAGTCGTCGTTCTTCTCCGTGAAGTCAATCACGAGAATAACGGCCACCATGATCAGCACCGTGAACACGTAAGTGGTCAGGAACTTCTTGAGTATGTACTTATCGAGGAGCTTCAACGCTTCGCTTTAGTTTAGAGTTAAGAGTTATGAGTTAAGAGTTTCTAAAGTGTAAGGTTAGTTAGAAGCAGGCAAAAATATAATAAACCAACTTTTAACTTTAAACTCTTAACTTTTAACTGGCTCCTTAGAGCCTCGTCATCAGTTTCTTTACCATCAGGTCTTTCCAGTCGCGGAAAGTTCCGTTCAGGATTTGCTGGCGCGCCTGCTTTACCAGCCACAGGAAGAACGTGAGGTTGTGCACGCTGGCAATCTGCCCGGCCAGGTATTCTGTGCTGTGAATAAGGTGGCGCAGGTACGCTTTGGTGTAAAATGTACTTACGTAGCCGCCCAACTCCGCATCAATCGGGCTGAAGTCATCGGCCCATTTCTTGTTCTTGATGTTCACGATACCCTGCGTGGTAAACAGCATGCCGTTGCGGGCATTGCGCGTTGGCAGCACGCAGTCGAACATGTCCACACCCAGGGCAATGTTCTCCAGGATGTTGGCCGGCGTGCCCACACCCATCAGGTAACGCGGCTTGTCCTTCGGCAGTATGTCGCACACCACCTCCGTCATCTCATACATCATTTCGGCCGGCTCGCCGACCGACAGGCCGCCAATGGCATTGCCCTCGCGGTTAAAGCTGGCGATGGTCTCTGCCGACTGCACGCGGAGGTCTTTGTAAGTGCTGCCCTGCACAATCGGGAACAGCGTTTGATTGTAGCCATACTTGGGCTCGGTGCTGTCGAAGCGGTCCACGCAACGCTGCAGCCAGCGGTGTGTGCGCTCCATGGAGTGCTTGGCATAGGTATAATCGCAAGGGTAGGGGGTGCACTCGTCGAAGGCCATGATGATGTCGGCGCCGATGGTACGCTGCGTGTCCATCACATTCTCCGGGGTGAAGTTAAGCGTGGAGCCGTCGATGTGCGACTTGAATTTCACGCCTTCCTCCTTGATCTTGCGCGTGCCAGCCAGCGAGAAAACCTGGTAGCCGCCGCTGTCGGTAAGTATAGGCCGGTCCCAGCCGTTGAATTTGTGCAGGCCTCCTGCCTGTTCCAGAATGTCCAGGCCCGGGCGCAAGTATAAATGGTATGTGTTGCCAAGTATGATCTCGGCTTTGATGTCTTCTTTTAGCTCGCGCTGGTGCACGGCTTTTACCGTACCGGCCGTGCCCACAGGCATAAAGATAGGCGTTTCGATGGCGCCGTGGTCGGTTTGCACCACGCCGGCGCGGGCTTTGGACTGAGGGTCTGTGGCTACTAAGTTAAACTGCATATTTGTATGGTTGCCGGCGCATCATCTTGCAAAAACAACACCAAAAGCCGGCTTGCCCACAAGGGCTTCTATTTCTTTTAGTTCTGTAAAGTGTTAATTAACCGGCAAAGATACGAACTCCACTAGCACAAACCATAGCTTGACTGGCGCACGGGGCTAAAAATCCTGCGGGGCAAGGCTATTTAGCCGTGCAGGGCCGGGTGCAGCATGTTTTGCCTGAAAAAGCCGGACATTATTGTACTTTAATAGCCGCACATGCTTCTAAAATGGCGCTAGTTTAGCTAATTTTGGAGGGAGGCCCGGGTGCAGTTCGTTGCGCGGCAGTTTTTCAATCCAGGTAATCAGTTATAGAATTTGGTGACACTACTACTTTTAGGGGTGCTGGCCGCTTGCGTGCTGGTGCAGATATACTTTGCTTTTTTTCGGTTCTTGCCCCTGAGCAAGCACCAGGACCCGGAACCCGACACGCTGCGGCCGGTATCGGTGGTAGTGGCTGCGCACAACGAGCAGGCGAACCTGTTTGAGTTGCTCCCGCAGCTGCTGGACCAGGATTACCCGGAGTTTGAGGTGCTGCTGGTAAACGACCGCTCCGACGACGACACCGAGTTCTATACCTATGAGCTGGAGCGGCAGTACCCTAATTTCAGGGTAGTGACCGTGAAGAAAACACCGGAGTACCTAAATCCGAAGAAGTACGCGCTGGCGCTGGGCATACGCGCCGCCAGGTACGAGCACCTGCTTTTTACCGATGCAGATTGCCGCCCCAACAGCCAAAACTGGATAAGGAAAATGCAGGCTGGCTACAATACGGGGGCAGAAGTAGTACTTGGCTATTCTCCGTATGTACAATTAAAAGGATTTTTGAATCAGCTTATCCGGTATGAAACCTTACTTACCGGATTTCAGTATTTGTCTCAAGCAAACGCCGGTCACGCTTATATGGGGGTAGGCCGAAACTTATCATACACCAAGACTTGTTTCTTTAAAAACAAGGGGTTTGCATCTCATATCAGAGTAACAGGCGGCGACGATGATCTTTTTGTCCGCGATGCCGCCAACAATAGTAACGTTAGTATTGTTATCGACAAGGAGGCGCAGACTGCCAGCATTCCCAAAAAGACGTTTCGGGAGTGGGTCGTTCAGAAAAGAAGGCATTTGTCGGTCGGAGGGCGCTATAAGACAACAGACAGGAGAAGGATAGGGGCTTTTGTAGGATCGAATATACTTTTTTACATACTTTTCTTGATTCTTCTTGTTCTAAATAGCCATTTAGCTATATTAGGAGCGCTTGTAGGCGTGCGTTATCTCACGGTCTTCCCGGTTTACGTGGCGGCCGCCCGCAGACTCGACGATAGGATTCCTTTATTACTGATGCTCGTGCTGGACGTGGTTTACTTTGTGAACTACCTACTCCTTGGGATATCTGTGGTACTGTATAAAAAAATCAGATGGAAGTAAATAAACAATTCTCTGCGAAAGCAAAGCACGATTTCAAATTAATACAGGCAGCGGTAGAAGAGAAGGATGAGAAGGCGTATGCCGAGCTCATGAGCATATACAAAAAGCCGGTGTACCACGTGGTGCTGAAAATGGTGCGCAACGCCGATGATGCAGAGGACCTGACAATAGAGGCTTTTGCCAAGGCTTTCAAGAACCTGCACAAGTTCAACCCGGAGTACGCCTTCAGTACCTGGTTGTTCCGCATCGCCACCAACAACTGCATCGACTTCATCCGCAAGAACAGGATCAAGACCATGAGCATCGACTCTGCCATCAAGATCGACAACGGCGATGAGATCACCATCGATTTCAAGGACAAGAACCTGAACCCGCAGGAGGAGGCCATTAAGAACCAGAAGATCGAGATCATGCAGTACGTGGTGGCCAAGTTGCCGGAGAAATACCAGCGCCTGGTAACGCTGCGCTACTTCAACGAGCTAAGCTACGAGGAGATTGCCACGGAGCTGAATGCCCCGCTTGGCACGGTAAAAGCGCAACTGCACCGCGCCCGCGAGTTGCTCTATGACATGGTGAAGAACAAGAAGCACCTCATTTAACTGTTCAATCAGTAAGAGTGCCTTTAACAAGCATTAAATTAAGGTTAATATATTGATTACGTTAAAAGCCCCTGTTGCCCGTAAGCAGCAGGGGCTTTATACTTTTGCGCCACATCCCGTACTTATTTTATACTTTTGCACCCATAAATATTTTACTTCAGATGAAGGCGACGCTAAGCGACAGGCTGCTGGAAAAGATTGGCCGGCTATACCTGCACTGGAGCCTGCGCCACCCCGAGCAGGTGCAGCGTGAGCTGCAGGTAAAGTATGAGGGGCGCTACCGCAATGCCGGCCTGGTGCTGCTTTTCGACCTGCTGATGGCTTTGGCCGTGGTGGTGCTTGTAGTTGCCGTCGCAGCCCTGCTATACTTTGTGGTGGCCTGAAATCACTTTTTTACTTTGAACTCTCTAACGCAAGACATGCCGCATTCTACCGCCATCCGTACCCTGCTCTCCGGATACTTTCCGGAGCTTACCGAAGACCAGTTGCAGAAGTATGAGCACATGGGCGAACTGTACCGGGAGTGGAACCAGAAAATAAACGTGGTTTCGCGGAAGGACATGGACCAGATTGGCCTGCACCACATCCTGCACTCGCTGGGCATTGCCAAAGTGGTCTCCTTCCCGGAGCATACGTCGGTGATGGATGTGGGCACCGGGGGCGGCTTGCCGGGCCTGCCGTTGGCAGTGATGTTCCCGGAGGTGAAGTTCCACCTGGTGGACTCTATCGGCAAGAAGATACACGTGGTAAATGAGATTGCGCGCGAGCTGCACCTGCAGAACGTAACCGCCAGCCACACCCGCGCCGAGCAGGTGCGCGACAAGTATGACTTTGTTGTGAGCCGCGCCGTTACCCGCCTGGCCAACTTCTGGCCCTGGGTGATGAACAGCTTCAAGAAAACAGGGCTGGAGCAGGAGGGGCTGTATTACCTGAAGGGCGGCGACCTGGAGGAGGAAATCGCCGAGTCGGGCCTTATCACCAAAACCTTTGACCTGAAGGACTACTTCAGCGAGGAGTTCTTTGAGACGAAGAAGGTGGTCTACGTGCCGCTGAAAAAGCTTAAGAAATAGCAGCCTTAGCCTTTGCCCATGACGCGCTTCGAGACCATAGACTACCTGCAGCACGGCAATGAACGGCAGCGGGCAGCTTTCCAGGTGCTGGTGAAGTATAACGTGATGGGGAAACTGGCCGCCTTCGATCCGCTGTTGGCCGGCACCATCCCGATAGGGGTGGATGTGGCGCAAAGCGACCTGGATGTGATCTGCTGTTGGAGCGATAAGGCCAAGCTGCGCGAGGCGCTGCTGCGGTACTTCTCTGGCTGCGCCTGCTTCAGGCTACATGATACTGAGATCAAGGGGCAGGAAAGTATGGTGGCTACCTTCAGATTAGATGGTTTCGAGGTGGAGGTGTTTGGCCAAGGCATCCCGTCACGGGAGCAGGACGCTTTCAGGCACCTGCTGGTAGAGTACAGGCTGCTGCAAAAGTATGGGGAGCCGCTCAGGCAGCAGGTCGTGCGCCTAAAGCAGCAGGGCTTGAAAACGGAGCCCGCCTTTACCAGAGCGCTGCACCTGCCCGGCGACCCCTACGAGGCCTTGCTGCAACTGGAGTTGGGCTGCGGCAGCTCTAGCCGCAGCCTTAAACCTGATCCGAAAGTATAAACCGGAGCGCCCGCTCCTCCGAGTAATACCTGTCTTTCCTGAAATTCTCTGCAAAGCCTACGTGCCCTCCCTCTTCGGGCATCTCCAGGTAGAAGTATGGATTCTCCTTCGCCTCCTGCACGGGGTAGCACTCTGGCGCCAGAAAAGGGTCGTTCTTAGCGTTTACCAGCAGAGTGGGCACCCGTATGTCTTTTAGGAACTGCTTGGAGCTAACACGGGCGTAGTACTCCTCCGCGTTCTTAAAACCATGGATCGGCGCCGTGTAGCGATCATCGAACTCAGGGAAACTCCAGAAAATGCTGTAGTCAGTCAGGTCCACCTCCTCGGGGTACATTTGCTGCTTTTGCTCCAGTTTCTCGCCCAGCGTTTTCAGAAAGCGCTGCGTGTATATCCTGGAAATGCGCTGCGCAGAGCTCTTGAGGTCTATGGGTGTAGAGAACACGGTGGCGCGCTTTACCTGCTTTGGCACCTGCTTCGGATCTTCGCCGAGGTACTTTAGCGTAATGTTGCCGCCGGCGCTGAAGCCCACGAGGTACACATTCTCATACTTGCCGGTAGCTAATGCGTGCCGCAGCACGAAGTCCAGGTCGTCGGAGGCGCCCAGGTGGTAGGAGCGGAGCAGCTTGTTAGGCTCGCCACTGCAGCTCCGGTAGTTCCAGGCCAGGGCGTCCACTCCCTCGGCGTTAAAGGCTTTCACCATTCCGGTGATGTAGGGCCTGCTGGTGTCGCCCTCCAGCCCGTGCGAAAGCACCAGCAGCGAGTCGCTCCCAACTGCAGACCAGTCTACATCTATAAAATCGTCATCGGGTGTCATCAGGCGCTCGCGCTCATACCGGACGCCATCTACGTGCCTGAACAAGCTGGGAATAATGGTTTGCAGGTGCCCGTTAAAAAGGTAAAAGGGTGCCCGGTGCATGGATGGAAGTAAAGGCATGGTTTTAAAGAACTTATAATTGGCTATTAATAAATACGATAAAAGCAGGAAAAATGGCAGGTTGTAGCGTGTTATATATCAATATTCTGCTTATATCGTATAAAGTACTAAACTAGACACAAGATTAGAACTATGGAAATTACATCAAAGTTTAAAACTATAGGATTTGCGCTTGCCTTAGGTTCATTTATGTTTGCCTGCAGCCAGGAAACACAGAACGAGACAAACGCAGAGGTAAACGAGGCCCAGGCTGAAATGAATGATGCGAACGCAGAGGCCAGAACCTCTTATGACGATTTCAATGCCTGGGTAGAAACAAATACCAATAACGCTGAGACGGTAACCGAGGACGAGTACCGCGAGATGCGCGCCGAATACCAGCGCCGCGAGGCTGAGCTGGAGGCCGAGTCTGCGGACTGGGACAACGAGACGCGCCAGGCCTGGGAGAACACCAAAGCCGATTGGAACGAGTTTGAGAATAAGGTACAGGAGCGCTTAGGGAATATTGATGACGTGGATGTGGATGTAGACGTGAAGCGCGAAAATAATTAAGCTGATTACACAGAAAGTGAGAAACCGCTGCGGCACCTGCCGCAGCGGTTTTTTTGTGCCGGCTTCCCGCCCGGAGCAGGGGCTGGCCGGCTTCTAACCTTTTTTCGTAGCCCAAACAGTAGGTTAAACCTGCTGTATTTCTTATCTTTGCAGGCAAGCCTCGATAGAAAATATTTTTGGGAGAGGTGTTTTGGAAATTAATGCTAAAGGGTTTACCTTTGCAGACTCATTCAGAAAAGCATCAGAAAGAATTAATATTATAGAATAACATGGCTAACCATAAGTCGGCATTAAAGAGAATCAGAGCGAACAACGCTAAACGTCTTCGTAACAGATACCAGGCGAAAACTACTCGTACTTTCATCAAGAAGCTGAGAACTACAACTGACAAGGCCGAGGCGCAGGAACTGTACAAGACAGTTTCTTCTATGCTTGACCGTCTGGCTAAGAAAAACATCATCCACAAAAACAAAGCGGCTAACAACAAGTCTAAACTGGCTAAGTTCGTTAACAGCATCGCTGCTTAATTTTTGAGGGAACTCATACTTCACAGAAGCCCTGCACTCACCGTGCAGGGCTTCTGTGTTTGTGACCTCTGAAGTGTGTGGATGCGTTGTCGTGTCTGTGCTGAGTAAACACATCAAAGGCATCCGCCCACCTATTGCGCGTTTGGACTACTGGATTGCGTTACGTTTTACATCAAGTTTAGCTACACAGTAAGTATAAAACCCAAGTTGCGGTTAACCCACTCCTCTCCCGATACAAGTTCAGCATACTAGACTTGGCTTTGTCAAGGGCCGCTAGCCCCAGGAGGGGAGCCCTGTTTTGCTGTGGCTGAAGTATAAGTTGCGCAGCTTGTGTCCTTGCGGCAGAAGTATAAACCCACCCCTAATCCCTCCAGAGAGGGGAATTGTCTGCAGACGATTACATCCCCCTGCCCCCTTCCAAGGGAGACTTTGGCTGAAGCTCCATTAGCAACAGCTATCGAACCAGATCCCAGCTCTTTGGGTTGAGCGCCTTGTGAGATCCGGTGCCGCGTGAGCGGCAGCGCCCTGGCGCAGGAGGAAACACAGCGCGATGCCCTTAACGAGGGCCCCTACCCCCAAGACGAGGCCTCTCGGCCTGGGAGGGCAGAAAGCTGGCTATGGAACAAGACGTTTGTGGGAACAAGAGGGTCAGCGGTGTTTTAAAAGGTTAGCTTGGTTCAAGAGGAAGAAAGCGGTGGCTCTAGGAAGTACAAAGCATAAGGCACAAGCGGACGCTTGCGCCAGCAAAGTGTAAAGTATAGCAGTAAGTATAAAGTGTAGCCAAAGTATAAACTATGGCTTTTAAGCCACTCAGATTGCAAATCCGAGAAGATAGGAAGGCATGGGTTGCAAACCCACGCCAGCAACGGGGAATAGCTCACGCATGGCAGAGGCGAGCAAGGGCGCTGAAGTATAAAGTATAGCCTGTACTCATGCACAAGTACAAGTAAACAAAAACGCCCGGAGCTGTAGCCCCGGGCGTTTTTGTTTACTGTCTAAAGTATAGCTGTTAGGCCACGCTCAACTTGATCATGTTCGTGCGTTTCTGCTCGTTTATCGGCATGCTGGCTGTGTTAATGAACACATCGCCTTTTTGGATGTGGCCTTCTTTAAGCAGCGTTTCCTTGATGTCTGCAATGGTGTTGTCGGTAGACTCAAACTTGTCGTAGAAGAAGCCGCGTACGCCCCACACCAGGTTCAGGGTGTTCAGTAGGCGGTGGTTCTCTGTGAAGACAAAGATGTGCGCCTGAGGGCGGTATTTAGCTAGCTGGAATGCCGTATAGCCCGACTTGGTCATGCCGATGATGGCCTTGGCGTTGGTGTCGCGGGCCAGGTTGCAGGCGTTGGCCACCAGAATGTCGCTCAGGAAGGTCTCGCAGTCAGGGTTCGGAGAGTATACTTTATGGAAGCCCTCCTGGTGTTCTTCTACGGTGCGTATGGTAAGCGTCATGCTTTGGATTGTTTCAATCGGGTACGCTCCCACGGCTGTCTCAGCGCTCAGCATCAGGCAGTGCGCCCCATCGATCACGGCGTTGGCCACGTCGTTTGTCTCAGCGCGCGTTGGGCGAGGGTTCACGATCATGCTTTCCATCATCTGGGTAGCCACAATCACCGGCTTGGCGGCTATGTTGCACTTGTCGATCAGCATCTTCTGGATCATCGGCACCTTCTCCATACCAACTTCCACGCCCAGGTCGCCGCGTGCCACCATGATGGCATCCGTCGCCTCTATAATCTCGTCGATGTTCTCGATGGCCTCCGGCTTCTCTATCTTTGCGATCACACGGGTGTCTTTGCCGCGCTCGCGGATGATGCGCTTGATCTCGTGGATGTCCTGTACCTTGCGCACAAACGACAGCGCCACCCACTCCACATCATTGTCCAGGCCAAAGTGCAGGTCTTTGATGTCTTTCTCTGTAAGCGATGGGGCCGACACGCGGGTGTTAGGCAGGTTGATGCCTTTGCGCGGTTTCACGATGCCGCCATACCTTACCCTGGCCTCCACCTCATTGTTTTTATCGGTCTTGGTTACGATCACCTCCAGTTTGCCGTCGTCCAGCAGGATGGCGTCGCCCGGATTTACGTCTTTTGCCAGCTCTGTATAGTTGGTGGCAAGCTGCCCCGGAACGCTCAGGGAGCCATCGCAGAGAATCTTGATGATTTCGCCTTCTCTTATTTCCACGCCGCCATTCTCCACATCACCTACCCTGATCTTTGGCCCCTGAAGGTCCTGCACCAGGCAGATGTTGGTGTTGTGCTGGCGGTTCACCTCACGCACATTGTCTATCACCTGCTTATGCACCTCATAAGCGCCGTGCGAGAAATTGAGACGAAACGCATTAACACCTGCCTGCACAAGAGCCGTCAGGCGCTCGTACGAATCGCTGGCAGGCCCTACGGTAGCCAGAACTTTGGTCTTATTAAATGTAACTTCCATACTTAGAAAATCAGGTTCTCCTTAAATTTTAAAGTGAGCGGGTCAAACTGTTTTACGTACTGCACCAGCGGGGTTCGCATCAGCTTCCTGGCGAGTTCCTGTGGGTGCAGCTGCTGCATGGCCCCGGTTATCTGCAGCACGTAATCGTATTCTTTAACGTCTGGCAGCAAAAAAGCTTTCTTCAGGGTGGGGCTGCCAAGCGCCCTGTTCCGGAAAAGGCGCACCTCGCTGTGCTCGGCCACGTGCCTGTAGTTGGCAATTAGCAGGCGGTCCCTCCCCAGTAGTTCGTAGCATAGGTCTTTTTGCCTGGTCAGGTGCAGGTTCAGCAGCCTGTTCAGCGCCCAGGCTAACTTATAATCTTTTACTGACGTAACCAAGCCATACAAGTCAAAGCTATAGTCGTACTCTATTTGCAGGTGATGCGTTTTCATGATTCTGAACGAGACGCTAAAATAAGAACCTCAGGCTGTAAATGGGAGCCTAAGGTATAAAACTTTTGTTACGCAGCGAATAGAGTAATTTTTTTTGACATTGTCTGTTAAAAGCTATTTCTTTGCACAGTGTTTTAATTAACTATAAGATAAAATGTCAGAAATCGCAGAAAAAGTAAAAGCTATCATCATCGATAAGCTTGGTGTTGAAGAGTCAGAGGTTACTCCAGAGGCGAGCTTTACAAACGACCTTGGTGCTGATTCACTGGATACAGTTGAGCTTATCATGGAATTCGAAAAAGAATTCAACGTATCTATTCCAGATGATCAAGCTGAAAACATTGCTACTGTAGGTCAGGCTGTTACCTACCTGGAAGAGCACGCGAAGTAATATACCCTTCCCTTAGTTTATTAAGAATTTCTACTATCTATCCCTCTACTAGCAGCTTATGGAGCTTAAGAGAGTCGTAGTTACTGGGCTAGGCGCACTCACGCCACTTGGAAATACCGTTGCAGCATACTGGGACGGTCTGATCAATGGCGTGAGTGGCGCTGCACCTATCACACGCTTTGATGCGAGCAAGTTTAAGACCCAGTTTGCCTGTGAGGTAAAAGGATACGATCCGGAGAATTATTTCGACAGGAAAGAGGCCCGCAAAATGGACCTTTTTTCTCAGTTTGCTATGGTGGCGGCCGACGAGGCCGTAGCCGATGCTAACATGACTGAGGGAAGCTATAATCCTGACCGTGTAGGCGTTATCTGGGGGTCTGGCATTGGGGGGTTGCGCACCTTTCAGGAAGAGTGTGTGAACTTCGCCAACGGCGACGGCACACCGCGCTTCAACCCGTTCTTTATCCCTAAGATGATCGCCGACATCAGTGCCGGCCACATTTCTATGAAGCACGGCTTCCGTGGGCCTAACTTCGTTACCGTTTCTGCCTGCGCCTCTGCCACCAACGCCATCATCGACTCCTTTAACTATATCCGCTTGGGTATGGCTGATGTGATTGTGACGGGCGGCTCGGAGGCGGCTGTAACAGAGGCCGGTATCGGTGGTTTTAACGCCCTGAAAGCCCTGTCTGAGCGCAACGACTCTCCGGAAACCGCTTCCCGCCCATTTGATGCAGACCGCGACGGTTTTGTGTTAGGGGAAGGAGCTGGTGCTCTTATCCTGGAAGAGTATGAGCACGCCAAAGCGCGTGGTGCTAAAATCTACGCCGAGATTATTGGCGGCGGCATGTCTGCCGACGCTTACCACATCACGGCTCCTCACCCTGAAGGCTTAGGCGCCCTCAACGTGATGAAAAACGTGCTGCGCGACGCCAACATCAAGCCCGAGGAAGTTGACTACATCAATGTACACGGCACCTCCACGCCGCTAGGCGACATCAGCGAGGTGAAAGCGATCGAGTCTGTGTTTGGGGAGCATGCCTACAAGCTGAACATCAGCTCTACCAAATCCATGACAGGCCACCTGCTGGGTGCTGCCGGTGCCATAGAGGCGGTTGCCTCTATCATGGCTGTTCGTAACAACATCGTGCCGCCAACCATTAACCACTTCACCGACGATGAGAACATCGACAACCGCCTGAACTTTACGTTCAATAAGGCGCAGGAGCGTGAAGTGAAAGTTGCCCTGAGCAACACCTTTGGCTTTGGTGGGCATAATACCTCTGTTATATTCCGTCAATTCAACGATTAGTGTTTGGGCCATTTAAACCAGTTCGGCGCGCTTACCACAGGTTATTCAACAAGGACAAAGCATTAGTACGCTCGCTCGCTGGGATTATTGGCAGCACACCCGATAACCTGCGGCTGTACAGGCTCGCCCTGACCCACACGTCCTTTGCCAGGCAAACCTCTGCCGGCAAGCACGAGACGAATGAGCGCCTGGAGTTTTTGGGGGATGCCATATTAGGTGCCGTGGTGGCCGAACTCCTGTTCAAGAAGTTCCCCTACGAGGACGAAGGCTTCCTGACGGAGATCCGCTCGCGCATCGTGAACCGCGAGTCGCTGAACCATATTGCCGTTAAGATTGGGCTGAACCTACTGGTGAAAGTAGATAGCGGCAACCACAGTATGCGCCATAAATCAGTGAACGGAAACGCGCTGGAGGCATTGGTTGGAGCGATATACCTGGACAAGGGGTACAACACGACGCGCCATTTCATCCTCAGCAAGCTTATCCGTCCGCACGTAGACCTGCACACACTGGTTAACACCACGGCCAATTTTAAGAGCAAGCTCATTGAGTGGGCGCAGAGCCAGAACCTGGAGATCCGCTTCGATATTATCAAGCGCAAGCAACAGGGCAACACCACCGAGTTTACCTCTGAGGTGTACATCGACGAAAAGCCGATTGCCATTGGTGTCGGCCTCTCGAAGAAGAAGGCCGATCAGGCCGCCGCTGAAAAAGGGCTGGAGTTCCTGAACATCTCCTAACTTCTTGTTATTCGTTAGTCATTGCCGGCCGGGAAGCATGCTTCACGGCCTTTTTGTTTTATACCTGTTTCCGTGGCAGCAGCAGAAAGCCAGTGAAGCTTCTGTGACGTGCCTACGCACCACCCATCCGGCCGCCACGGCCACCCACCACCAACAATTAACCAAAGGGGCAGTGGAAGAGTTGGGCAGATAGATTAACTTGCCTTGGTATACATGCGTTATAAACCACTATGGAAGAAACAAGACTCATGCTGGCAGCTGCCGCCCTTAACCAGACACCAATGGATTGGGACGGAAACCTGCAGCACATAAAAACTGCCATCACGGAGGCAAAGCAAAGCAACACCCATATCCTGCTCCTGCCCGAACTCTGCATCACCGGCTACGGCTGCGAAGACATGTTCCTGAGCCCCTGGCTGTCGGAGATGGCCTTCAACCAGTTGCTAACGGTAAAAGAGTGGTGCGACGGGATCACCGTGGCCGTAGGCGTACCCATTTTCCTGGACGGGAGTGTCTACAACACCGCCTGCGTTATCAAGAACAAGGAAATCTTAGGCTTCACGGCCAAACAGTTTTTGGCCAACGATGGCGTGCACTATGAGCCGCGTTGGTTCACGCCGTGGCCGGCAAACGAGGTAAAAGAGTTCGAGATGCTGGGCCAGAAGTATAAGATAGGGGACATCATTTATGAGGAGCAGGGCGTGAAGTATGCCTTTGAGATATGCGAGGATGCCTGGAGGCCGAACCGCCCTGCCGAGCGCCATATGGGCAAAGGCGTGCAGCTTATACTTAACCCCAGCGCCAGCCACTTTGCCCTGAGCAAAACAGATGTGCGCCACAGGCTGGTGGTGGAGGCCTCCAAGAAATACCAGTGCGCCTACATGTACGCCAACCTGTTGGGCAACGAAGCTGGCAAGATGATCTACGATGGCGAGGTGCTGATCGCGCAGAACGGAAAGCTGATCCGCCGGAACGACCTGCTCTGCTTCAAGGATGTGGACCTGGAGTGTGCGGAGGTATGCTTCTCCGCCAACCCCGAGATTGCCGAGGTGATCGAGTATCTGCCGCCGATCGATGAGAACAAGGAACTGATCGCTGCACTTAGCCTGGCTCTGTTCGACTACATGCGCAAGAGCCGCAGCCGCGGTTTTGTTCTCTCCCTGAGCGGCGGCGCCGACTCCTCGCTTTGCGCCGTGGCCGTGGCCGAGATGGCACGGCGCGGGGTGGAGAGCATCGGGCTGGAGAACTTCATGGAGAAGGCGCTTCTCTTCTCGGAAGAGGACAAGGCGCAGTTCAGGCAACTGCCGCCGGAAGCGGCGCAAAAGGCCATGATGGGCAAACTGCTGACTTGTGCCTACCAGGGCACGATCAACTCCTCGGACGACACTTATACTTCTGCCAGGGAACTGGCAGAGTCCATCGGTGCTACGTTTTACAACTGGACTATTGACGAGGAGGTGGTTGGTTATACTGCTAAGGTAGAGCATGCCATTGGCCGCAAATTGACCTGGCAGCAGGACGATGTGACGCTGCAGAACATACAGGCCCGGGTGCGTGCCCCCGCTATCTGGATGCTGGCCAACATCAGGTACGCCCTGTTGCTGGCTACCTCTAACCGCAGCGAGGCCTCCGTGGGCTATGCCACCATGGATGGCGATACGGCCGGCAGTATCTCACCGATCGCGGGCATCGACAAGGCATTCATCCGCCAGTTCCTGGTGTGGGCGCAGCAGGAGTTAGGGTACACTGGTTTGCAGTACGTCAACAACCTGCAGCCGAGCGCAGAGCTTCGCCCGCAGGAAGAGGCACAAACCGATGAAAAAGACCTGATGCCCTACGAGGTGCTGAACATGATCGAGCGCCTGGCTTTCCACGACCGCTACGCACCGGAGGAGGTTTATGACATCTTGCTGGAGCAGAAAGTAGGCACGCCAGAGTTGCTGAAGTCCTGGATCACGAAGTTTTATACTTTGTGGAGCCGCAACCAGTGGAAGCGCGAGCGCTATGCCCCGGCCTTCCACCTGGATGACTATAACGTGGACCCACGCAGCTGGCTGCGCTTCCCGATCCTGAGCGGCGGCTTTAAGGAGGAGCTGCAGCGGGTGCAGGCAAAATAAGGACTAAGTATTAAAGGGGCGCTACGATAAAGGTATCGCCCCTTTTATACTTTACCAATCCCCATACTTCTGCTTCAGATGCTTATTGGTCATAAGGATGCTGCCCATCAGCAGCAACAGCATCAGCCCCACCAGTGCCAGCATGCTGGCCGGGGATGCCAACAGCAGAAAGAAGAGCCAGCCAGCGAGTGTAGAGAGGAAGCCTACGCCTAGCAGCAGACGCGCATAGTAGCGGTTGGCCTCACGCCAGTTTTCCAGGCTGCGCATGGAGTAGTGCGTACGGAAGCCATAGAACCAATTGATCCGTTTGGGTGGCCTTAACTTTAGTGTCAGGCCGATCAGCAGTACCAGTAGGCCAGGAAGAAGGTGCAGAAACAGCATCTAAGAAAGTATAAATAGTGAGGCTAGCGGGCGACAGCGGTACAGCGCCAGGGGGCCGTTTTTTCGGTGGCTGATTTATCTTACCTTTGTAGGATAACACCACCCTTATGAACTTACTGAACTACATAACTTGGAACGTTGATCCGGAGATCTTCCATCTCGGCCCCTTAAGCATCCGCTGGTACGGTCTGCTCTTCGCGCTGGGCTTTATCATCGGGCAACGCATCCTCACCAAAATATACGTAGCCGAGGGCCGCACCGAGGGCGACGTGGATGTGATTACCATTTACATGATTGTGGGTACGGTAGTGGGCGCGCGCTTGGGCCATACCTTGTTTTACTCACCAGAGTATTACCTGAGCAACCCCATCGAGATCCTGAAGATTTGGGAGGGCGGGCTGGCCAGCCATGGCGCCACGATCGGTATCCTGCTGGCATTGTGGTTGTTTAGCCGCAAGTATGAGTTCGACTATATGTGGGTGCTGGACCGCATCGTGATAGTGGTGGCTTTGGGCGGCGCCTTGATCCGATTGGGCAACCTGATGAACTCGGAGATTTTCGGCCACCCCACCGACCTGCCGTGGGGCTTCATTTTTGAGCGTCAAAATGAATACTCGCATGTGCCGCGCCACCCCACCCAGCTGTACGAGTCGCTGAGCGTGTTCCTGCTGTTTGTGCTGCTTTACTGGCTCTGGAAGAAGTATAAAGGGGCTCTGCCAAGGGGGCTGCTCTTCGGCATATTTGTGACGGCGCTGTTTACTTTCCGCTTCCTGGTAGAGTTTCTCAAAGAGGACCAGGTGGCCAAAGAGGCGACGATGGCCCTCAACATTGGCCAGTTGCTGAGCATCCCGCTGATAATTGCCGGTTTGTTTATACTTCTCAGGGTATGGCAAAACCCTAAGCCGGCACTACCAGGCGGCCGGCCGCAGGCAAGCAGCAAAGCTTAAATAAGTATAAAGTATAAAAGCATCAGAGAACCTCCCCTCGGGCAAACCGCAGAAGGGGAGGTTTTTTCTTGCTACAGTGCGTAGCGGTAGAGGTTGCCCCCCTCGCTGGTGATAACCAGCACCCCGTCGCCCTCGAAGGCAACGGCCTCTGTCTGGCCAGCGCCCTTCAACGAGCGTTTTTCATACTTCCCTTCATAGAACCTGTCCGGGCTACCGAAGTCGCTGAAAAGATGCAGGGCGCCCTCGCTAAGCAGCACCACTGTGCCATTGTCCGGACTGATGGCGGCCCCGGTCACCGCTGCCTCCAACCTATGGCTACCGATAAGTTTTGCTTTGTATGTGCCGGCCTGGTCGGGCACCTGGTATACTTTGGCTGTTTGGCCGCGCCCGCGGTCTTTGGAGATAATGTAGAGCTTGCCGTCGCTCCAAAAAAGGGCCTCGGAGTCGAAGTTGCGGTCTTTCTTCTTTGGCGGAAATTCCTTCTGATCCTCATAAGTAAAGCGGATGGCCTGCACCTGCTCCGGCTGGCTAGGGTTTAGTTTGTACACAGCCAGCTCGCGGCGGTCGTTGTCGTTGTTGCCCGTATCGGCTATGTAGATGTTGCCCGCCCCGTCCTGCGCCAGGTCTTCCCAGTCCACGTTGGGGAGCTTCAGCTGAATGGTTTGCTGTATTTTGCCTTTCGTGTTTATTTTATACAGGTTAGGGGCGTTGCCAGCATCGTTGTGCGTGAGGTATTCGCCTTTGGCCAGTACAGCTATTCCGGAGCTCTCTTGCAGCTCACCCGAGAGCGGGGCCAGGAGCTGCAGACCGGCGGGGCCCGCGGGAGCTTCCCCAAACAGTGTGTCACGGAAAAAATAGGTGGCCAGCCCAATGATCGCCAGGAAAATCACCGAAATCTTTATCATTAGCTTCATGTTGTAAAAAATGGTGCGGTGCTAGTATTAACGGGAAGTGCCGACACACGTTAAGACAAAAAAATATAAAAACGCACGTGTTCCGGGTGCGTGCCTGTTATAAGAGCTAAAGCAAATGGAAATCAGTAAGATAAAGGAGACCTGCCTGTATGTGAGGGACCTGGGGGCAAGCAAGGACTTTTACCACCACAAGCTCGGACTCCCGGTGATTGGGGAGGTAGAGGGGCGGCATGTGTTTTTCCGGGCGGGGGCGTCGGTGCTGCTGTGCTTCAACCCCGAAGCCTCCAAAGTAAGCAAGAGCCTGCCGCCACACTTCGGGTCGGGGCAGCTACACCTGGCCTTTGAGGTAGGGAGGGAGCAGTATGAGCCCTGGAAGCAGAAGGTGCAGGAACTTGGGATTGCCATAGAGCAGGAGTTTGACTGGGGCGGCGGCTTTCTGTCGTTTTACTTCCGCGACCCTGACGAGCACCTGCTGGAGGTGGTGATGGAGGGCATGTGGGAGCGGGGAGGGTGATTGTTGTCGTAACGGAGAACTGCCGGGTGTTGATTTTCTTTTATACTTTATTTAATTAACTTGGAAATTCTCAAGCACCCTCCAAACCCATAGCTCTCCCCTCAATGCTCAGTAGCCACGACAATTTATTTAAAGACCTGGAAGCGGTAAGGCAGATTCCGGTTGTGCCCACCATGCTTAAAGTGATTTGTCAAACCACAGACATGGGCTTTGCTGCCGTTGCGCGGGTAACCCAGGACAGGTGGCTGGCCTGCAGCGTGAGAGATGAGGTACAGTTTGGCTTGGAGGAGGGAGGAGAGCTAAAGGTGGAGACCACGCTTTGCAACGAGATCAGGGACCACCGTGAGCCGGTGGTGATCGACTGTGTTGATGAGGATCCCGTGTACAAGCATCACCATACCCCCAGCATCTACGGGTTGCAAAGCTACATCTCTGTTCCCATTATACTTAAAAACGGTGCTTTTTTCGGAACACTTTGTGCGATTGATGCTAAACCGGCCAAGGTGAACAATGACAAGGTGATAGGCATGTTCACCATGTTCGCCGAGTTGCTGGCCTTTCACCTGCAGAGTCTGGATTTGCTGGAGCGTAGCCAGACGGCAACTGCTGTGCTACATGATAGGAACAAGGCTTTAACGCAGGAGAACTTTGATCTGGAGAACTTTGTGTACACCGCCTCCCACGACCTGAAGTCCCCTGTAGCCAACATAGAATACCTGCTGGATGAACTGGCGGAAGTTATAGGCAGGGAAAAGCCGGACAAAGAAGAAGTCAGGCAGGTAATAGGTATGATGCGGTCTTCTCTGAAACGCTTTGCTGTAACGGTAAAAGACCTTACCACCATTGTGGAGGTTGATAAGAACAGCGATAGGGAGGATGTGGAAGAAATAAACCTTCATGAGGTAGTGGAGCAGGTAAAGCATGACCTCAGTAGCCTGATAGTATCCTCTGACGCCAGAATAAAGGTGGATTGTGAGAGGGAGTTAGGCATCAGCTTCTCCAAAAAGAACTTTAAGAGCATCATCTATAACCTTCTTAACAATGCCATCAAGTATAGATCACCGGAAAGAACACCGGAGGTACTGCTAAAGATGGCCAGTGTTGATGGGAAAGTGCTCCTGTCCGTTTCGGATAATGGCATGGGGATTCCGGTTGATAAACAGGACAAGGTGTTTACTATGTTCAAGCGCTTTCATGACCATGTGGAAGGGAGTGGCCTTGGGTTGTACATCGTAAAAAGAATCCTGGATAACAGCAAAAAGGAGATCCGGTTAGAGAGCACTTTGGAGAAAGGCACCACCTTTACGATCACCTTCTAGCATTTTCCTTTACAGCTCCCTGTCCACCAGCGCCAGCGTTTCCGGGTGCAAGGTATGGCCGCCATCAAACGTATAAACCCTTGGGGTGATGTGTAGCTCCTGCATCAGTTGCTGCTTGCGCTGCAGGGTTTCCGGCGTGATGAACTCGTCTTGCGTGCCATACACCATAGCTACGGGCAAATTGGCAAAAGCGGCCTTTCCGGCGGCAAAGTCTATATCTTCGGGAAAGGAGGCGGCCCAGAGAACGAGGCGGTGCACGGGCACCTGCTGCGTGGCCAGCCAGCGGCTAACCGTGGCGCCGCCCTGCGAAAAACCAAGCACCGTCACGCGCACGTCCTGCGGCAACTGGCGCAGCTGCTCCTGCAGCAGCAGATTCAGGTAGCTGGCCTGGTCATCAATTTCAGACAACCTGTCCTCCTTGGTCATCCAGGTGGCGCCCACCCGGCCCGAGAACCTCTCCAGGTAAAACCGCGACAGCGCCTCGGGGGCCACTACCAGCGTCTGCCCGTTGTCCAGCACACTGAAGTGCCGCAGAAAGAAGCGCGCCAGCTGCCCGTAACCGTGGCACACGATCCAAAGGTCTTTGATGTTTTCTGAAGGTGTGCCCAGGGTATAGTAACGGGCGGTGCGGGGTACGGTAAGGCTGTGTTCGATCATGGCTCAAAGATAGGCACATTCGGGTTTATATGCCTGCTGTCTGTGCACCTGGTCGCGTCCTAAGTACAACGTATGCCTGCTCCTCCGGGCGAGTCGAGTTCGTGATCCAACGTCCTGTAAAGGCACAAACTGCCTCCTAACCTCTCTCCAACTTTCTAGAGGCTGTCCGGCGTGAACTGGAAGGGCAGCAGGTCGCTAACAGATCTAAAGCGGTAAAACTTGCCATCAGCGGCCTGCAGCAGTACCGGTATCGGCTCTTGCTGCTTAAACTCGTACTCCGACATTACCTGGCGGCAGGCACCACAGGGCATGGAGGGAAGAAAGTCCTGCTCCTGACGGCGGCGCGCGGTTACGGCCAATAGTTTTATCCTGGCTTTGGGGTGATGCGCACTCAGGGCAAAAAGGGCGGTGCGCTCGGCGCAAAGCCCGGAAGGATAAGCGGCATTTTCCTGGTTGCTGCCTTTAAACAGGGTGCCGTCTTCCAGCAGCAGGGCAGCGCCCACCAGAAAGTTGGAGTAGGGGGCATAGGCGTCGTTGGCCGCCTCCTGGGCAAGTTGCATCGCTTGCTGCTCCTCCGGCGTCAGTTCCTGAGGCTCCAGCACATCCACACTAATCTCTATATTCAGTTTACTTGCCATTTCGTATTAAGTAGGTTCAAAAAACGGAAAAGGGCTATAAATTTAAGGTAATATTCTGATAAAACCATACTTAACCTTTGCCTTGCACCATGTAATTTCTAACTTATGGGCAAACCCGAAACCCTACTATGAAAAAGATCCTGCTACTAGGGGCTGGCCGCTCCGCCTCGTCGCTCATCAAATACCTTTTCGACCATGCCACCGCAGAGCACTGGCACATCACCATTGGCGATATTTCGGTAACGCACCTGGCGCCGCTGGTAGAGCCGATCTCCTTTGCCGAAACGATCACTTTTAACGTGCATAACTCCGAACAGCGCGCAAAGGAAGTGGGCAAAGCTGATCTGGTGATCTCGCTGCTGCCGGCCATTTTTCATATCGAGGTGGCGCGGGAGTGCCTGAAGCAGAAAAAACACCTGATCACGGCCAGCTACGTATCGCCGGACTTTCTGGCGCTGCATGCGGAGGCACAGCAGAAGAACCTGACCGTGCTGATGGAGTCGGGCCTGGACCCGGGCATCGACCACATGTCGGCCATGCGCGTGATCAGAAGTATAAAAGATGCGGGCGGCAAGCTCACGTCCTTTAAATCGTACACGGGCGGCTTGGTCGCCCCTGAATCAGATAACAACCCCTGGAACTATAAGTTTACCTGGAACCCGCGCAACGTGGTGCTGGCAGGGCAGGGCACGGCCAAATATATCAAGGAAGGGCAGTACAAGTATATCCCGTACCACAAGCTGTTCCAGCGCACGGATGAATTCTACGTGGGAGGCTACGGCCATTTTGAAGGCTATGCCAACCGCGACTCCCTGAGCTACCGTGAACCCTACGGCTTGCTTGATATTCCCACCATGCTGCGCGGCACGCTGCGCCGCAAAGGCTACTGCGAGGCCTGGAACGTGTTCGTGCAGCTCGGCCTGACAGACGATAGCTATACCCTGGATGGTTCGGAGCGCATGACGTACCGCACCTTTGTGGAATCCTTTTTACCGCCTGCCGCCACTCCTGAGCAAAGCATGGCCGAGCGCGTGGGGTTATACTTGGGTATGCCTGCGGGGAGCGAGGTGCTGCAGAAACTGGAATGGCTGGGCCTGTTTGAGGAAACGCCTGTTGGCTTGGAGGCTGCCACGCCAGCGCAAATTCTGGAGAAGATCCTGAAGGAGAAGCTCTGCCTGGCGCCCGGCGATAAGGACATGATCGTGATGCAGCACCAGTTCGGGTATGAACTGAACAGCGAACTGCGCGAGATCACCTCTACCTTGGTGGTGCTGGGCGAAGACGAGGTGCAGACGGCCATGGCCAAAACCGTAGGTTTACCGGTGGGCATACTGGCCAAGCTGCTGCTCCAAGGCAAGATCACGCACCGCGGCGTGGTGATCCCAATCCACCCGGAGCTGTACGAGCCGGTGCTGGCAGAGCTGGAGGAGTATGGTATCCGCTTTGTGGAGACGGAAAGGGTAGTGGAGCGGAGATAGGCAGCTGCATTAAAATCATTGCTAACAAAGAAGCAGGTGAGGGTTTGTTCCTTGCCTGTTCTGTTTTAACCTTACAAGAATGGATAACGAATCGCGCCAGCGGCAAATCATAGAAGACTACATCCAGGCCTATAACACTTTCGACGTGGCCGGAATGGTAAAAAACCTGCATCCGGATATCGTTTTTGAGAATATTTCTGACGGTGCCACCAACCTGAGGATACAAGGTATTTCCGGTTTCCGGCAGCAGGCGGAGAATGCGGCGCAGTACTTCCGGGAGCGGGAGCAGCGGGTAAAGAGTCTCCGCTTTCAGGACGGCGTGGCCGAGGTGGCCATTGCTTACGAGGGCACGGTGGCCGTAGACCTGCCCAATGGCATGCAGGCGGGCGACAAGGTAAGTATGGAGGGCAAGTCCCTTTTCCACTTCTCCGGCGATAAGATCATCAAACTGCAGGATATCAGTTGATGCCTGACAGCCTCGCAGTGTCTGGAGGTGCTGCGAGCGCCTGCTGCTAGAAAGCCAGGTAATACTCCCGCAGCAGCTCCGTAAACGCGGAGGTATAGGTTACCTTATCCGCTTCCCTGATAAAGAAGTCTTTGAGGGTAGGCGCTGCAACAGGCGCAAACGTGTACGTTTGAATGTGGCGGATGCACTTGCCGCCGTGGTACGTATGCACCTGCAGCTCCTCCTGCAAGTATAAATCAGAGGCCCTGGCCAGGCCGGCAAAGTATGAGGCCTCGGTCGGGGGCAGCAGCAAGTATAGCTTCCCGTGCTCTGTCAGGTGCTGCTGGGCAAAGTATAGAATGTCCTCAAAAAGCAGCTCCCCAGTGTGTTTGGCCGTGTTCTTGGCCGCGTCCGGGGATTTGAGCGAGCTCAGGAAAAAAGGCGGGTTAGAGAGTATAACGTCATACTTCGGGCGCTCCTGCCTGGCAAACTCCTGCAGGCTCTGCGGGTGCAGCTGCAGTTGGTTGGCCCAGGGGCTGGCGGCAAAGTTTTCCTGCGCCTGCTGCTGCGCCTCCGGGTTGATTTCCACGGCATCTATACTTGCCTTGCTGCGCTGCGCCACCATGAGCGAGAGCAGCCCGGTTCCCGCGCCAATATCCAGTATCCGCTGCGCCGCCCCAACTTCCACATAGGCCCCAAACACGCAGGAGTCGGTGCACACCTTCATGGCGCACCTGTCCTGCTCCACCCGGAACTGCTTGAACTGAAAGTAGGTGTTTGGCATGGGAAGGTTGTTGTTGGTTAACCGTTGTTCGTTAATAGTGATGGTGTTGTGGAGACGAAGTACGTTGTGCCTCTCGTGTGCAGCTTTGCTTTTTGTCAGAGAATTTGGCTTCTCCACATATTCGAATAACGAACAACGATTAACGAAAAACCAAACTATCAGCTCGGCAGGTAGGCACCCGACTCAAAGCCCTGGTCTTCGAGCAGGTTGGGGGAGAGGGCGCTGGCTACAGCCAGCTGGTCGCAGCGCTCGTTCTCGGGGTGGCCGGAGTGGCCGCGTATCCAAACGAACTTTACCTTGTGCTTCGGGTACACGCGCAGGAAGCGGGCCCACAGGTCAGCGTTGGCCTTGCCTTTAAAGGCTTTTTTCTGCCAGCCGAACACCCAGCCCTTCTCCACGGCATCCACCACATACTTGGAATCGGAGTAAACGGTAACCGGCATGCCCGGCTTGGTGATCGCCTCCAGCCCCTTGATCACGGCCAGCAGCTCCATGCGGTTGTTGGTTGTCTTCCGGAACCCCTCCGTCAGCTCCTTCTCATGCTGCTTCCAACGCAGGATAGTGCCGTAACCACCTGGTCCTGGGTTTCCGCGTGAGGCTCCGTCAGTGTATAGTTCGATCATGTATTTCAATGAGTGAATGAGTGCGTGAGCGAATGAGTGATTTTTTATTCTATATCACTCATCCACTCACGCACTCATTCAAAATTATAAGTTAGTCTTAAACAGTTTGATGGCGATAGCCAGCAGGATGATGCCGAACACCTTGCGCAACACGTTGGCGCCGTCTTTGCCGAGTTTACGCTCTATCCAGCTGCTTGCTTTTAGTACAATGTACACGAAGACCAGGTTCAGCACGATGCCAACCAATACGTTGGGCAGCGAGTAGGCGGCACGCAGCGAGAGCAGCGTGGTCATGGTGCCGGCCCCCACAATGAGCGGGAAGGCCAGGGGCACAATAGAGCCGCTCTTGGTTTCCGGGTCGGTATGGAAAAAGTCCTTGCCCAGGATCATCTCCAGGCCGATCAGGAAAATGATGATGGCACCGGCCATGGCAAATGACTCAAAGTCGATGCCGAAGAGTTTCAGGATAGACTGCCCCAGGAACAGGAACGCGATCATCAGGATACCCGAGATAATGGTAGCCTTCTCCGACTCTATTTTGCCCTCGCGCTTGCGCAGGTCGATGATGATCGGAATGGAGCCGATGATATCAATCACGGCGAACAGCGTGAGCGTAACCGACGCTATCTCTTTGATGCTAAACACGGTAAGTTAGAAAATTAAAGAGTTAAAAAGTTGAAAGCTGGTTATGGTCTGGGAGCATTTGAGCTTTCCATGCAAAAGAACTCCTAAACGCTCTAACTCCCAAACTCCTCCACTTCAATTATGCGTAATAATGCAGAAAGAAGCGTTTCAGCTCCTCGTACTCCTCATCCAGTATGGCCGGGAAATTGGCGATGCGGAACGTGTTGCGCGCCCAGGGGCCGTAGCCGTTGCCCAGGCGGATGTTGTGGTGCAGTGCGCGCTTTTTAGCATCCTCCACCAGTTTCTCGTTGCCTACCAGTGTAACCACAGTTTTAGAGCGCACCTCCTCATTCTCCACCAGCGGCCTGAAATCCACGAACTGCTCAAAAAAAGTATACAGGTCCTGCGCGCGGTCGGTCAGGTGCTGGTCTATGCCCTTTATAAACGGCCTGTCTTCGAGCATGCGCTTGAGCAGGTAAATGTTCAGTTCGTTGGGCGTATGGGTGGTCTGGTAGTTCAGCATTTTCTCATACATCGGCACCAGGCTGTTGTAGTGGCTGCGCTCGGCCATCTTCTTCGCCCGAAAGATCGCGCGCGGCGAGCAGGCCATCACCGCCAGCCCCGGCGGCAGGCCAAAGCACTTCTGCACGGAGGCAAACCAGATATCGGCTTTAATCAGCTTCAGGTTCAGCCCCGCCATCGACGAGGTGGCATCCACGGCGATCAATGTGTCGCGGAAGCGGTTGTGCAGGTTTAGGATGGTGGTCGGGCCCACCTGGGTGCCATTGGAGGTCTCATTCTGCGTAAAGCAGATCAGTTCGGTGTCGGAGCTGATCTGCAGCTCACTCACCGGCATCGGCTCGTTCAGGTCATACTTCACACCGTCTGACTGTGGCCGCAGCTTCTTGGCATACTCAAACCACTTTTCTCCGAAAGAGCCGTTGTAGATGTGGAAACTCTTGAGTTTTGTCAGGCTCTGGATAAGGATCTCCCAACACTCGGTGGCCGACGAGGCGAAGAAAATATAATAATCCTGCGGGATGTTGAGCTTGCGCTTGATAGAGTTCACTACCGCCCGCGACATCTGCACGAACTGCTCGCCCCGGTGCGGTGTGTTCAGGATGCCCTCGTCATACGCATCTGCCAGGTAGGTGCGCAGCTCGGGGTATACTTTGGATGGACCAGGATAGAAGTTGAGCATGGGCGAAGGTTTTATATAGCTGTTGCGCTATATTATAAAATTTGTATTTAACGAACCTATAACGTCGCGGGTTGCAGATTTTATACAGTAAAGCCGATCTGTTTTGGCTTTAGCCGCTCAAAGTACTGCAGCGCCAGCCGGTAGCTCTCCAGCCCGAAACCGCTGATGCTGCCCTTACAGTAAGGGGCGATCATGCTTTTCTGGCGCCAGGCCTCTCGGGCGAAGATGTTGGAAATATGCACCTCCACCACGGGCGTATCTATGGCCCTGATGGCATCGGATATGGCTACCGATGTATGGGTGTAGGCACCGGCATTAAAGATAATGCCTTTGTAGCTAAAGCCCACCTCGTGCAGCTTATCGATAAGCACGCCCTCTGTGTTTGACTGGAAGTACGACAGCTCCAGCGCCGGAAAAGCCTGCTTCAGCTCCTCAAAGTAGTCCTCAAAAGAGCGGCTTCCGTACACCGACTTCTCGCGCACACCCAGCAGGTTCAGGTTTGGGCCGTTCAGGATAAGTATCTTCATAGTTCTGCGTATACAACTTTCCAAAGCTACAAAGGTAAGGATTAACTATCTTTGCTCTATTCTTTGACAAAAGAATTATAGACGAAGGAAAAATGACTTCAGCAATTATACTTTATTGAGGAAGGATCTTTTACAAGGATAGTCTTTTGTACAATAGTCTTTCTTCCCCAACATATGAACTGGCGCATCTGTATCAAGCAATTCGAGGAGTACCTGAAACTGGAGAAGTCGCTCTCGCGGCACTCGGTAGAAGCCTATGGGCGTGATGTGCGCAAGCTGATCGAGTTTTTGGATGCGAAGGGGCTACAAGTTGCGCCAGAGGACGTGTCGCCGGCCATACTACGGGATTTCCTGGAGTGGATAAACGAACTGGGAATGACGCCCCACTCGCAGGCGCGGACGCTGTCCGGCATCCGGGCTTTTTACAAGTTCCTGATCATGGAGGACATGATGCAGACGGACCCGACCGATACGATTGAAGCGCCAAAACTCAATCGCAAGCTGCCTGACACGCTGGAGTTTCATGAGATAGAGCAGCTCTTGGCGGCCATAGACCTTTCCACGCCCGAAGGCACCCGCAACCGCGCCATGCTGGAAACACTCTACAGTTCCGGCCTCCGGGTGTCGGAGCTGCTGGACCTTCGCATCAGCAACCTATACGCAGATGCGGGCTTCCTGAAGGTTGCCGGTAAAGGCGATAAGGAGCGCCTGGTGCCGATTGGCCGGGATGCCCTGAAGCACATCCAGCTGTACCGCGAGGGTATCCGTTGCCACCTCAACATCAAGAAAGGGCACGAGGACGTCCTGTTCCTGAACCGGCGCGGCGCCAAAATGACCCGCGTGATGGTGTTCACGATCATCAAGGACCTGGCGGCTAAGGCCGGAATCCAGAAAACTGTGAGTCCTCATACCTTTCGGCACTCTTTTGCCACACACCTAATTGAGGGCGGTGCCGACCTGCGGGCCGTGCAGGAGATGCTGGGCCACGAGTCCATCACCACCACCGAAATCTACACCCACCTCGACCGCGATTACCTGAAGCAGGTGATCAAGGATTTTCATCCAAGAAGTTAGACAGGTCGCATCCAGGCCGCCAAGGCTTAGGGAGCTACCGATTGGCTGGGCATAGCAAGGTAGCGGCCGTGCTGCCTTCTTCGCTGGCATTTCTCCAGAGAACCTGCTCTGGTGGCTCCCGGCTCTTTGCCATACTTGCCTCTGAGGAAGACACTGGCTTTCCTGCTATTTTTTGGGGAGATGTTTTGTAAGTATGTAAAGTGTTATATATTTATCGGTCAAAATATATTAATACTTACATACAAGTTATGGAACAAACTTCTACTGTCCTGGAAACGCCTGTTTCCACCCCAACCCTGTTCTTTAAAGGAAAGGGCTCCGAACTCTTCAGTATCCAGATCGTGAACATCGCGCTGATGCTGGTTACCCTTGGCCTTTACTACCCTTGGGCCAAAGCCAAAAGCATGCAGTACGTTTACCGGAAAACGGAGCTGGCCGGCAGTCCCTTCAATTTCCACGGCACCGGCAAAGAAATGTTCATCGGCTTCATCAAAGGCATTGCCATGATAGCGATCCTGTATACCATCTTGCTGTATGGCATGTTTAGCTACGACCCAATTACGTACCTGTATTGCGTGCTCGTTTTCTTTGCCGGGGTAAGTGTGCTGATACCGCTTGCCCTGCATGGCATGATGCGCTACCGCACGTCCCGCACCAGTTGGCGTGGCATCCACATGGGCTACAGAGGCTCTCTGGGTAGGATGTACAAAGTATACTTCCTCAATACACTGCTGACCATCGTTACGCTTGGCCTCTATACCTCCTGGTTTACGGTGAACCTGCGCAAGGAGATCATCGGCAACATGCGCTTCGGAAATGCCCGTTTTAGTTATGAAGGCGAAGGCAGTGAGCTGTTTATGCTGCACCTGAAAGGCTACTTCCTGTCCATGTTCACATTGGGTATCTACCTTTTCTGGTACGCCAAAGATTTGATAAACTTTTACATCAACAACATCTTTATAGAGCAGGACGGCAAGTATAGCCGCCTCGACTCCTCCCTTACCGGCTCGCAGTACTTCGTGCTGGCGCTGGGTAATCTGCTGATCATGGTATTTACGCTGGGCCTGGGCTACTCCTGGGTTATTACACGCACCATGTCTGCCCTGGTGAACAACTGCGAGATTTTAGGGGATTTCAACCCCGATGCGCTGGCCCAGACGGAGGAAGAGTATAAAAACGCTACTTACGAGGATGTTGCCGACATGCTGGACATCGGCATTGTATAGTATAAGGTATGTTTGAAGGAAAATTTTACAACGGGCGTACCTCCAAAGGTATGCCCGCTTTCATTAAGCTGGAGCCGGGCCGTATCTGCATAAACTGGCACACGGAGGAGGAAAGCGGTACCGAAGCCTGGAACCTGCAGGATATCCACAAGCTGGAGTTTAACGACGCCACCACCGTGCTGGAGTATGGCAAGTTTCCCCGCCAAAGTATAGCCGTGTTTGAGCAGGGCTTTGCAGAGGCGCTGGAGCAGCAGTACCGCGGGGCAGCCTTCCTTTCCTCCAGGTATAACTCCTTTCTGAAGACGGGTGCCAAAGGGATCATCATCGGCGGCCTGTGTTTGCTGCTTTTGGCGGTGGCGCTGTTTTTCTGGGGCGTGCCTGCCCTGGCCGAAAGAGTGGCCGCGCATTTCCCCAAGGACTACGAGCATGCGATGGGGCAGAAGCTGTATGCTCAGATGCTGGACGGCTACACGGTGGACTCCGCCAAAACCGAGGCACTGCAGCAGTACCTGAGCGCGCTGGACGTGCAGTCGGATTTCCCGATCCGCGTGACGGTGGTGGAGGACGACATGGTAAACGCCTTTGCCCTGCCGGGTGGCTTTATCGTGGTGCACGATGCCATACTGGATAAAATGGAGCACCACGAGGAGCTGGCGGGTTTGCTGGGGCACGAGATCGGGCACGTGCAGCTGCGGCACTCCACCAAAGCCATTGCCCGTAGCTTATCGCACTACATGCTGCTGTCGGTGCTGTTTGGCGATGTGAGCGGTATTGCTGCCGTGATCGTGGACAATGCCTCCTCCATGTATAGCCTGGAGTACAGCCGCAAGGCAGAAACGGAGTCGGACAGAGCGGGGCTAGAGCTGCTGGCGCAGAATAACCTGAACCCGCAGGGCATGGTGCTGCTGATGGAGCGCCTGAATTCTGACGAGCCGGAGTTCCTGAAGTTTATCAGCACCCACCCCCGCACCGAGGACAGGATACAGGAGCTGAACAAGCTGATAAAAGAGGAAACGTATGAAACCGCTCCCAACCCGGCTTTGGAGGCAGCCTGGGAAGAGTTGAAGAAGGAGTAGCTGTTGCCGCCACAAAAGGCCTCGCAGTGGGCGCACTTGCCACGGAGCGTTTCGGGGAGAGCCTGATAGACGGCAACGCTGTAGCGCATGCCCCGCGGTGCTGGGAGACAGGGCGGGGCATGCGTAAAAAATCCACTTCCCGCAGCAATCATTAAATCCTAATCCTATCTTTGCAGGCAAGTATAACCTAACCCCATACACTGTGTACAAGAGCCTCCTGCGCCCGCTGCTTTTCCAGCTCGACCCCGAGAAAGTGCATTACCTCACCACCGATGCCCTGCGCACCTCGCTTAAGCTGCCTTTCGCCAAAAGCATTACCGAAAGCATGTTTAAGGTGGAGGACCCGAGGCTGGAGCGCGAGCTGTTTGGCCTGAGGTTTCCGAACCCGGTGGGCCTGGCCGCAGGCTTTGATAAGGACGCGATGCTGGTAGATGAGCTGGGCGAGCTGGGCTTCGGCTTTGTGGAAATAGGCACGCTGACGCCCAAACCGCAGCCGGGCAACGACAGGCCGCGCCTGTTCCGCCTGCCGCAGGACCAGGCCATCATCAACCGCATGGGCTTTAACAACAAAGGCGTGGACGCGGCCGTGCGGAGGCTGGAGAAACGCAAGAGCAACATCATTGTGGGGGGCAACATCGGCAAGAACAAGGTGACGCCAAACGAGGAGGCGCTCAGCGACTACCTGTACTGCTTCAGGGCGCTGTTCCACGTGGTGGATTACTTTGTGGTGAACGTGAGCTCGCCGAACACCCCGGACCTGCGCGCGCTGCAGGACAAGGAGCCGCTGCAGAAGCTGTTGGTGTCGCTGCAGGAGGAGAACCAGAAAATGGGCACGCCCAAGCCACTTTTGCTCAAAATCGCCCCGGACCTGAACCTGGACCAGCTTAACGACATCATCGAGATTGCCCAGGAAGCCAGGCTCAGCGGTATTATCGGCACCAACACTACCGTGAGCCGCGCCGGCCTGCAAACACCGGAGGCACGGGTGCAGGAGATAGGTATGGGCGGCCTGAGCGGCAAACCCCTGACAACCCATTCCACCCAGATCATACAGCACCTGCGCACTTACCTGCCGCCCGAGATTCGCCTGATTGGCGTGGGAGGCATCATGACGGCGCAGGACGCGGTTGACAAGCTGAACGCCGGCGCTGACCTGGTGCAGCTCTACACAGGCTTCATCTACGAGGGCCCATCCCTGATTAGCCAGATCAATAAAAAATTACTTTCCCGGTAAGGTATATTCGGGCACATAGGCTAAGGCATTGCCACGAAAAAGTGTAAATTTGGGATTCTAACGATAGCTGAGGGTATGGCCAAGAACACTTACAGAGACGACACGCTGCAAGCAGGGCGAAGGAACGAGGTGCGTGGTAAGAATGAGCCGCGTGGGGCAAATGTGCCAAAGGGGCAGAAGCCGAAGAAAGAAAAGAAAAAATGGTCTTTCCGGATTCCGACTCCCCGGATTAATCTAAGAATCGGGTTTCTGCACGACCGCCGCTTTAAGCTGACGGTGGGCTTCACGTTCCTGCTCTTCTCCTTTTTCCTGACCATTGCCTTTGTGTCTTACCTGTTCACAGGCAACGCCGACCAGAGCGTGGTGGAAACCGTGAGCGGCACCGGCCTGAAAGAGTCGGGGCAGGAGGCGGAGAACTGGCTGGGGTTGTTCGGGGCCTGGCTATCGCACTTCTTTATAAACGATTTGGTGGGCATTGGCGCCTTTTTCCTGATCCCTGTACTCTTCTTCACCGGCTCCAAGATCGTATTCCGGAAAGTTAACGTGTCGCTGAGTTATGTGCTGGGGCTTTGCAGCTTCTGCATGCTGTGGCTGAGCCTGGCCATGGGCTATATCGTGTTCTCTGCAGGCGCCATCGGGCCTTACGGTTTCTTAGGCGGTGCTGTGGGCGTGGAAGCGGCGCTGTGGCTGAACAGCCTCATCGGCTGGGGCTCCTGGCTGCTGCTGGGCTTCCTGTTGCTGGTGTTTGTCGTAAGCTTCTTTAACGTTACAAGTATAAACTGGAGTAGCTCCAAGGCAGCCGGCATGGCTGCAGCCAAGGCCGGGGCCGAGAAAAATTATGCCGAGAGCCTAGGTGATGTGATGGGTGGTAAGACGAACAGCATCAACCATAACGCGGATCCTACTGCCTCTCTGGAGTATGAAGAGGAGGAAGAGGTGCCGTTTTATGAGGAAGATGAGGAAATAAACCGCGCCCTGGAGATGGAGCTGAGTTCGCTACAGGAGCAAAAAAAGCCGGAGCCACCTGCCGCCCCTCCTAAAAACGACACGCCATCGCTGGAACTGGACATAGACCTACCGGAGGATACTTACCTGGATGATGCCGTAGCCAATGAGGAAGAAGAGCCGGAAATGGCCCTGCAGATAGAGGAGACACCGGAGGAGGAGGTAGCCATCGGCGACATGGAAAACTATGACCCCACGCTGGACCTGGCCCGCTACCAATACCCGCACCTGGACCTGCTCAACGACTATGGTGCCAACAAAGTCTCTGTGACCAAAGAAGAGCTGGAGGCTAACAAAGATAAGATCGTGGAGACGCTGGCTAACTATAACATCGGTATCGCCAGCATTAAAGCCACCATCGGCCCTACAGTTACGCTTTACGAAATCGTGCCGGATGCCGGCGTGCGTATCTCCAAGATCAAGAACCTGGAGGACGACATCGCCCTGAGCTTAGCGGCCCTGGGTATCCGTATCATTGCCCCGATTCCGGGCAAAGGAACCATTGGTATCGAGGTGCCGAACACCAAGAAAGAAATGGTGTCTATCCGCTCCATACTTTCCACGGAGAAATTCATGAAGAGCGACATGGACCTGCCGATCGCTTTCGGTAAGACCATCACCAATGAGGTATTTGTGACGGATTTGGCCAAGATGCCGCACTTGCTGATGGCGGGTGCCACCGGTCAGGGTAAGTCTGTTGGTCTGAATACGATCCTTACCTCGCTGCTCTACAAGCGCCACCCATCGCAGCTCAAGTTCGTGCTCGTGGACCCGAAGAAGGTGGAGCTCTCGCTGTTCAACAAGATAGAACGCCACTTCCTGGCTAAATTGCCAGACACCGACGAGGCCATTATTACCGACACCAAGAAGGTTGTGAACACGCTGAACTCGCTGTGTATGGAAATGGACATGCGCTACGACCTGCTGAAGGATGCCGGCTGCCGCAACCTGAAAGAGTATAACCGCAAGTTTGTGGAGCGCAAGCTGAACCCGCAGAAGGGCCACCGCTTTATGCCCTACATCGTGCTGGTGATAGACGAGTTAGCCGACCTGATGATGACGGCAGGCAAAGAGGTGGAAACGCCGATTGCCCGTTTGGCGCAGCTGGCCCGCGCCATTGGCATTCACCTGGTGGTGGCCACGCAGCGTCCGTCCGTAAACGTGATCACGGGTATCATCAAGGCTAACTTCCCGGCCCGTATTTCCTTTAAGGTAACCTCCAAGATCGACTCCCGCACCATTCTGGATGCCGGCGGGGCGGATCAGCTGATCGGTCAGGGGGATATGCTCTTCTCTATCGGTTCCGACATGATCCGTATTCAGTGTGCCTTTGTAGACACGCCGGAGGTAGACCGCATCTGCGACCACATTGGCGAGCAGCAGGGCTACAGCGATGCTTACCTGCTACCAGAGTTTGTGGGTGATGACGGTGGTAACGAGAAAGCCGATTTTGACCCGAGTAACCGCGACCCATTGTTTGAGGAAGCCGCCCGTGTGATCGTGCAGCACCAGCAGGGAAGCACCTCGCTGCTGCAGCGCCGCCTGAAGCTGGGCTACAACCGCGCCGGCCGCCTGATTGACCAGCTGGAGAGCGCCGGGGTAGTAGGCCCGTTTGAGGGAAGCAAGGCCCGCGAAGTTTTAATTCCGGACGAGTACAGTTTGGAACAGTTATTGAATACACTCGGTTAGACAACGAAACAAGTACTTTTACAAAGACATGAAAAGAATATTCTCTCTACTGCTGGTGGTGCTGATGTTTGTATCTGTGGCGAATGCCCAGCAAGACCCGGAGGCATCCAAGATACTGAATGCCATGAGCCAGAAGTACCGCTCTATGAAGGCCTTTAAAGCTGATTTCGCCCAGACGCTGGAAAACCCATCGGCGAAGGTGAAGGAAACCATGAACGGAAACATTACCGTGAGCGGCGACAAGTATAGATTGGGTGTGAGTGGCCAGGAAATCATCAGCGACGGCAAGACCATGTATACTTTCCTGAAGGATGCCAACGAGGTAACCATTACCGAGGCAGACGAAGAAGCAGAGGCTATGGCGCCAAGCAAGATCTTCGACATGTATAAGAAAGGCTATAAGTATGCCTATGCCGGCACCGAGACAGTGGGAGGCGTAAAGCACGACGTGATTGAACTGGCGCCGGAAGACCGTAAGAACCCGATCTACAAGGTGCGCCTGTACATCAGCCAGAAAGACAAGACCCTGAAGAGCTGGCAGATGTTCCGCAACAACGGCAATCGCTATACTTATACCATCAGCAACTTCCAGGCGAACCCATCGCTTGCCTCTGATGCCTTCACCTTTAACAAGGCCAAGTATAAAGGCGTGAGTGTGGTAGACTTAAGATAAAGCCAACCAATTTATGATACTAGGAAAGGCTGCCCCTGATTGGGGGCAGCCTTTTTATTTTAACCGTACATACTAGAAGGAGTTAGCCGAGCAAGCATAACAGAGCAGGCAGGAAAAACAATGTAAAGTTTCGACCTCTGAAGCAAATTTATACTTTTGTAGAAACCAATCATCCCCCGCAAGCCATGACTAGAGAGCAGCTTTTCGAGCAGATCATGAATAAGAAATCATACCTGTGCATCGGCCTCGATACCGACCCGCTGAAGCTACCGCAGCACCTGCTGGAGCTGGAGGACCCGGTGTTTGAGTTTAACCGGCAGATCATCGAGGCTACCGCTGACCTTTGCGTGGCTTACAAACCCAACATCGCCTTTTATGAGGCGCAGGGGCCGCAGGGTTGGCTAAGCCTGCAGCGCACGCTGGAGGTGATTCCGGAGAATATCTTTACCATTGCCGATGCCAAGCGCGGTGATATTGGCAACACCTCCGAGCTCTACGCCCGTGCCTTTTTCGAGAACATGGATTTTGACTCCGTGACGGTTGCCCCCTACATGGGCGCTGACTCAGTGAAGCCCTTCCTGACGCAGGCGGGCAAATGGGTGATTCTGCTGGCCCTTACCTCCAACGCCGGCAGCCAGGACTTCCAGATGCTGCGCCTGGAGGATGGCAATGAAGAGTATCTGTTTGAGCAGGTGCTGCGGACAAGCCAGGAGTGGGGCGCTCCGGACAACATGATGTATGTGGTAGGCGCCACACAGGCGGAGTATGTGCAGCGCGTGCGCCAGATAGTTCCAGACCACTTCCTGCTGGTGCCAGGGGTTGGGGCGCAGGGCGGCAGCCTGGAAGAGATCTCCCGCCTGGGTATGAACCGCCAGTGCGGCCTGCTGGTAAACTCAGCCCGCGCCATTATCTACGCCTCCTCCGGTTACGACTTTGCCGAGCGCGCCCGTGAGGCTGCCTTTGCTGTGCAGCGGGATATGGAGAAGCTGCTGGAGGAGATACTGGTGGGGTAGTATTTTCCGACCTATTGGACTAATATATATGTATTTTATTATATAGTATATTCGTTAGTCCGGTTCCGTATATCCGCCGGATCTGGGTGTATAAACGGAGTAATTCCTTATATACTATAGTTGGCGTGCATTGATAATATGAAAAGTAAAGAAATTGGGCGGAAAACTCTTATAAGATACTGCATTATCTCAATGCTGGTCTTTCTTGCTGCACCCATATTTATCGATATTTTCTTTCAAATATTTTCAGATTCACCAAAAAGTGCGATAACATTCTTTAAAAACTTAACGACTGAAATAATAGATAATAAAGTATTCTATGTGGTTCAGGCAATTTTTGTATCTATAGCAATTTGGCTTTTAGGAGGGGCAGCAGGTAGATTAATAATTGAAAAAGAGAAATCAAAGTCTTTGGTAGGTGCACTAACTCTTTTTCTTTTATGGGTAATATTATTCTTGAGTTCGACATTAACTGCCGCTTTTCAGAATTACTTGATTTGGGGACAAGAGGGATTTAAGTCCGTCGTTACAAAATGGATTATCTATGGATTACTTGCTTACCTGATCCTCGGAGCTATTCACGGACTTTTATTCGGGTATTTTGTTGGAAGGGATATAAAAAATAAAGGAAGAGTTTAAAAAGACAACAACACGCCAACAAAGCACATGAGCAAAGCTGCGGCTGACGCCTCGCTCACCTCATGTACGAGCCCGTTAGCCACAACTTAAATTACAGTAATAATAAAGTATGTTTCCATTCTCTTTTACATATACAAATAAGCTTACAGAGCCGATTGAAAAACATGAAATCATTAATCTGTTAGCTCAGTATGTGGAAGATAATAAAGGGCAGGATTTAGTTATAAAATATGACTCGCTTTCATTTACTATGAACTTAATGAGTTCTTGGAGCTTCAGCAAGTTTGTTTTTATCGAAAAGGGTGTATTCACTCTGAATGATGATAATATTTCATTTAAGTTCTATATGTATCGACTCCTAATAATAGCTGCTTTGATGTCGATTTTGACAATTATACAGACTCATGAGTTATGGTTGGGTCTCTTCTTTTTTACAGTTATAGGCTTAGGAAATTGGGGTTATGCTCTTTTTAGGTATAACCGAATGCTGAATCATATTACAGCCAGCATTAATAAAAGTATAGAAAGTAAAGAGATTGGTAGTAAGAAAAGGTTCGGCTAACACGGCACAGGCTCTATACTCGGCTACGCCTCGTTCAAAGCCTGTCCTAAACGTTCAATCTAAAACAAAAACATTACAATCATATACCACGATGTCAGAAGAAATGAAACAATGCCCCAAATGCAACTCGCCTTATGGCTACGCAATGGGTGAGGAAATTTACGCTTGCCCGGAGTGTGGGAATGAGTGGAACCCGAGTGAGGTGGAGGAAGAGGCAGGCTTAAAGGTGGTAGATGCGAACGGGAACGTACTGCAGGATGGGGATACGGTTGTCGTGGTTAAGGACCTTCCAGTAAAGGGCGCTCCCAAACCTGTAAAGGCCGGCACAAAAGTAAAAAACATCCGATTGACCGAAGGAGATCATAATATCGACTGCAAGATCGATGGCTTCGGCTCCATGGGCCTGAAGTCTGAATTCGTGAGAAAGGCATAACACACCAGCAGCCCCCAACGCTCTACCTTCATGCAAAAGACAACCACCTATCTGCTGTTCGTCGGCGAGCAAAGCGGGAAAGCGGCAGAAGCCATCAACCTGTATACCTCGCTCTTCCGTAATTCAGGAATAATGCACCTGGAGTACTTTAAGGCAGGCGAGCCCGGCGGAGAAGAGGGCACCGTGAAGCAAGCTGTCTTTACGCTGGCAGGGCAGGAGTACAGGGCCATGGATGGAGGAGTTGGGCACCAGTTCAGTTTTACGCCGGCTGTTTCCATCTTCGTTAACTGCGAGAGCGAAGAAGAACTGGACACACTGTTCCAAAAGCTAGTGGAGGGTGGAAGCGCTTTGATGCCCTTGGGTAACTACGGCTTCAGTAAGAAGTTTGGTTGGTTGAACGACAAGTATGGCGTATCCTGGCAGCTTAACCTGGAAGTATAAACACACCAAAACATGGCCGAACATAGGCCGCATCACAGATAAATAATGACCAATAACGACATACTCCGCCGCATCCGCTATACCTTCGATTACGGTGATGATAAAATGATTGCTCTTTTCGGCTCAGGCGGAAAGCAGGTAACGCGGGCCGAGGTAAGCGACTGGCTGAAGAAAGAGGATGACCCGGAGTACAAGGAGCTGAACGACGAGCACCTGGCGGCCTTTCTCAATGGCTTCATCAACGAGAAGCGCGGCAAAAAGGAAGGTCCGCAGCCGGAGCCGGAGAAGAAGTTAAACAATAACATCACCCTGCGCAAACTGAAGATCGCCTTAAACCTAAGAGATGAGGATATTCTGGAGATACTGGAGCTGGCGAACTTCCGGTTAAGCAAACACGAGCTGAGCGCTTTCTTCCGCAAGCCCGACCACCAGCATTACCGCCCGCTCAAGGACCAGATCCTGCGCAACTTCCTGCACGGCATGCAGATCAAGTACAGAGGGAACGACGAATAGAAAGTTACCTCCACCCCGCCTCTCTCTCAAAACCGAGGAAGGGGTAACAGCGATCGAAGTACAGCCACAGCAAAGTATATACGCCTGCGCCGGGTTTACGGGGCAGGCGTTGCTGTTAAGGCTTGATTTTGTACCATACTTTCCGCATCTTGAGGTATAAACCCGCCTCATGAAAGAAGATTTTCTGCACTACATCTGGCAGCATCAGTACTTCGACAAAACCGCCCTGGTTACCACCGATGGCGAGCCGCTGCAGGTGCTGCGGGTGGGGTATTACAACACCGATGCCGGCCCGGATTTTAGGGAAGCCATACTTCGGGTGGGGGAGGTGGAGTGGTTGGGCAGCGTGGAGGTGCACCTGCAGGCCTCTGATTGGCACCGCCACCAGCACCAGCA
Organism: Pontibacter litorisediminis; assembly: GCF_029360645.1. GTDB lineage: Bacteria > Bacteroidota > Bacteroidia > Cytophagales > Hymenobacteraceae > Pontibacter > Pontibacter litorisediminis. The sequence continues at coordinate 681,042 of NZ_JARDUA010000003.1, forward strand.
CGACCGAAAGTATGACCAGGTGGTGCTGCACGTGGTCTGGCAGGCGGATGTGCCGGTGGTGCGAACTGACGGTACCCTGGTGCCGGTGCTGGAGCTGCACAACCGCATAGACCTGCGCCTGCTGCAGACGTACGAGCAGCTGCAGAAGTCGAGGCATGCAGTTCCCTGCGCCCCTCTCTGGCCGGAGGTGCCGGAGGTAACCAAGGCCCTGATGCTGGAGCGGGCCCTGGTAGAGCGGCTGGAGGAGAAGGGGGAGGAGGTGCTGCAACTATACCATGGCTACGGCAACGATTGGGAACAGGCTACTTACCACACACTGCTGCGCGGCTTCGGCTTTAAGATAAACCAACAGGCTTTTGAGCAATTAGCTCAGTCGCTGCCGTTCCACGTGGTGCGGCGGCATCAGCACAACTTACCCCAACTGGAGGCCCTGCTGCTGGGGCAGGCAGGATTTTTAGCGCAGGCCGAGGATGCGTACGCACAACAACTGCAGCGGGAGTATACTTTCCTGCAGCACAAGCATAAACTGCAGCCCCTGCCGCGCCACCAGTGGAATTTCCTGCGCATGCGCCCCGCCAACTTTCCGACAGTACGGCTGGCACAGCTGGCGGCGGCGCTGCACCAGCATTCTTCCCTTTTTACTAAAATGCTGGAGGCAGACACGGTAAAAAGGTATGAGCAGCTGTTTGCCGCAACTGTGTCAGAGTATTGGCAAAAGCACTACCTGTTCGGGCGCGAGAGCAAAGCGGCCTCAAAGGGCATGGGCAAAAGCAGTGCGCAGAATTTGGTGATCAACGTGGCCGTGCCTCTGCTTGCCGCCTACGCCAGCCACAGCGGGGAGCGTGTTTATCTGGAAAAAGCGGTAAGTTTGCTGGAGCAGCTGAAGGAGGAGAGCAACAAATACACGCGCCTTTACCAGGAGCTGGGCTGGAAAGCTAAATCAGCTGCTGATAACCAGGCGGCACTGGGGCTCTATAAGCGCTACTGCCATCCTGTAAACTGCATGCGCTGCGCCGTAGGCAACAAGATCATGAAAAACAGCCCTGTCCTGTGAGTGTCCTTCTCGTTTACCTCTTTAACCTGCTTGTGCTCGGGGGGCTTTCCTGGTGGCTATACCGGCAGGAGTGGGCGCAGCAGCTCAAGCCGTATTTCTGGCCGGCGCTGGGGCTGAAAATTGCCTTTGCCCTGGGCTTCGCCGTGTTTCGCTATACCTTAGTCGGCCACAGCGATACCCATGTATACCATGCCGCCGGGCTTCAGCTGTTGGAGTATGCGCAACAGAACCCGGCAGGCTACCTAAGGCTATTGCTGTTTAACCATTTCGAGACTAATGTCTTACGTGCTTCGCTGCCTTTTACCGAGCATCCGGACTTTACCAACTCCTTTTTCTTTATTAAGCTGCTGAGTGTGCTCAACCTGGCAACAGCCGGCCAGTATTACCTGAACAACCTGTGGCTGGCGCTTTTCAGCTTTTGGGGAGCAGCGTATGCCGTAGCAGCCTTGGCGCGGGTACTTCCAAAGTATAAACCGGCGGCGGCAGTGGCCTTTTTGTTTTTCCCGTCGGTGGTGTTCTGGAGTGCCGGTGTGATGAAAGAGCCGGTGATGTTCGGCAGCATGTGCTGGCTTGTCGGCATGGCGCTGACGGTAGCGCACAGGTACAGGCTGAGCGCCTGGAGTTGGCTGCTGCTTCCCCTGCAACTGTACCTGTTCATCAAGATAAAATTGTTTTACGCGGCCTTGCTGCTGCCCCTGCTGCTGGCCTACGTGCTGGTGCAGCGCCTGAAAGTATACTTCGGGCCGTTGGCTTTGCTGAGGGTGCAGCTGCTGCTGTTGCTGGCTTTGGCGGGTATGGCGGTGCTGGTGGTGGTATGGCAGAAAAGCATCTTCAAGCCTGACTTTATACTTTGGAACCTGGAGAGCAATTATACTTCCCTGCTGCACCGGTCGCAGCACGCCCCACACATATACCTCGGCGACCTGGAGCCAACTGTGCCCAGCATGCTCCTGAATTATCCGGAAGCGGCGCTAAGTTCTATATATCGCCCCTTCATCGGTGAATCCTGGAAGCCTTTATACTTGCTGGCTGGGTTAGAAAACCTGCTGCTCCTGCTGCTAACCGCTTTGGCCGTTGCCTCCATGTTCAGGAAAGAGGCAAGTATAAAGGTGAAGCTGCTGCATGTGTTGCTGCTCGTGTTTATACTTTGCATGGCGGGCATCACCGGTATCTCCACCCCTAACTTTGGCACCCTGAGCCGCTACCGCATTGTGTACCTGCCCTTTCTGGTGTACCTGCTGCTGCAGAACGTGTACGCACAGCGCCTGCTGCAGCGCTTGCGGCTGCAGTAGCCATACTTTTAAACTCCCTCGCTTTTTCGTACCTTTGCGCCTTATTTAAGACTGAGTTTATGCAAAATCCGGTAATCATATTAGGTGCCCAGAAGTTGGGTACCACCGCATTGGATATCTTTAACAGCAACAGCGTGATGGTGTACTGCTTCCTGGACGACAAGCTGCAGCAGGAAGAGGTGAACAACGTGGCGGTGATGAGCAACACCGAGGACAACGAGTTCCTGAAGCTGGTTGGCAAGACCTGCGACGTGTTTGTGGCCGTAGAGGACTCCGCAGCACGCAAGGGCTTGATCAAAATGCTGAAAGACGAGCATAAGGTAGTGCCGGTAAACGCTATCCACCGCTTTAGCGCCGTGTCGGAATATGCCTGGCTGGGCCACGGAAACCTGGTTGGCGCCGGCGCCGTGATCAGCAACAATGCCAAGGTAGGGGATAACAGCATCATCCATGCCAGGGCGCTGGTGGACACCAAGGCAGAGATTGGTAATAATGTGGAGATCGGTGCCGGAGCCATTATCAATGCAGAGGCAGTGGTAGAAGACGGAGCCTTCATCGGTACGGGAGCCATCATTGTGTCCGGGGTGAAGATTGGCAAGAACGCGCGCGTTGGCGCCGGCTCTGTGGTAGTGGCCAATGTGCCGGCCAAAGCCACTGTGTTCGGAAACCCGGCGGCCCCGGTAAAGTAAACTTTTATACTTGCCCTTGCTGTTACAGAACTGACAAAAGTCATTTTGCGGCAGCACGGCAGCCTATATTTTTGCGGAAGAATTTTGAATGAGTGATGGAGTGGATGAGTGAATAAGAAAGAGGGATAATCCTGTTTATCATACTTCATCCTGAAAATCCTGCATCAAATAACGGACAACGATTAACGAATAACCAAAATAAAGTCAAACACTTAGTTGAACCTAAGCAGTTATGAACAAACCCTACAGCATACTACTGTACTATTGCTACACGCCGATCGAGGACCCGGAGGCGTTTCGTGAGCAACACCACCTGATGTGCCTGGAGCTGAACCTGCTCGGCCGCATCATTGTGTCGAAGGAGGGCCTGAATGGCACGATTTCCGGTCTGAAGGAAGACTGCGACAAGTACATGGCCGCCATGCACGCCGATCCGCGCTTTGCCAAGATCGACTTTAAGGTAGACTACTCCGATAAGCATGCCTTTGCCAAGCTGCACGTGCGTACTAAATCAGAGATCGTACACTCCGGCCTGTTGCACATCGACCCCAACGCCCGTACCGGCAAGCACCTGGCGCCGAAGGAGTTTAAGGAGATGAAAGACCGCGACGATGTGGTGGTACTGGACGTGCGCTCCGACTACGAGCACAGCGTGGGCCGCTTCAAGAACGCCGTGACGCTGGACATCGAGAACTTTCGCGAGTTCCCGGAGAAGGTGCAGGAGCTGAAGGACAAGTATAAGGACAAGAAGATCCTAACCTACTGCACCGGCGGCATCAAGTGCGAGAAAGCCAGCGCTTTTCTGCTGGAGCAGGGTTTCGAAGACGTGTACCAGCTGCACGGGGGCATTATCAAGTATGGCATGGAGGCCGGCGGCGAGGACTTTGAAGGCAAGTGCTATGTGTTCGATAACCGCGTGGCCGTGGATGTGAACAGCGTAAACCCTAAAGTGATTTCCCACTGCCACGTGTGCGGCACCGAGAGCGACCGCATGGTGAACTGCGCCAACCCGGTGTGTAACCTGCATGTGCCGATCTGCGAGAAGTGCGGCTGGGAAATGGAGGGCGCCTGCTCTACAGAGTGCAAGGAGCACCCGGAAAAACGCCCTTACGATGGCACCGGTTACTACCAGAAAGAGCTCAATGGCTATAATCCGCTGAAAGGATTCAACCGCAAAAAGAAAACTGACGTACAAGTATAAGTATTCTCTAAAGCTCAGAAAAGCGTGTGCTCAAAAAGCCACGCTTTTCGTGTTTAACTAACCCCGTATCACGTACCACGACACACGTAGCACGGCTTTTTGACAAAAGACTTGCAGGCCTTCTTCAAAGCTTTCTGAGTCCTTTGTCAAGTAGTCTCTTGTCATATGGTCCAGGAATCTGGTCTTGATACATGCTACGTGCTACGTGATACGCAAAAAAGAACCATGGCCTACATTCCTGAATCAGAACTGATCATCAACCCGAACGGCACGGTATACCATCTCAACCTGCTACCCGAGCATATTTCCGATACCATTATTACCGTAGGCGACCCGGAGCGGGTGGCGAAGGTGAGCAGGCATTTCGATGCGATGGAGGTGGAGGTGGCCAAGCGCGAGTTTGTTACGCACACCGGCTACTACAAAGGCAAACGCCTCACGGTCATCTCTACCGGCATGGGCACCGATAACATCGATATCCTGATGAACGAACTGGATGCGCTGGTGAACATTGACTTCCGGAGCCGGGAGGTGAATGAGGAGAAGATAAAGCTCAGCATCGTGCGCATCGGCACCTCGGGTTCGCTGCAGGAAACGGTGCCGCTGGGCTGCCACCTGGCCTCCCACACCAGTGTAGGCCTGGATACGCTGATGGAGTTTTACCCGCTGCAGCAGTCGGAGGAGGAGACAAGTATAACCACGAAGCTGCAGCAGGAGCTGGGGCTGGGTTTCCGGCCATACTGCGTTTCAGGCTCGCAGCGCCTTATCCAAAGAATCGCTTTTGATATGGTACCAGGCAACACGCTGACCTGCCCGGGCTTTTATGCGCCGCAGGGGCGCGTGCTGCGCGGCGGTTTGCGCAACCAGCAGTTGCTGCAAACCTACCATAACTTCCGCCACCAGGATTACATGCTCACCAACTTTGAGATGGAGACGGCCGGCTACTACAGCATGGGCCGTATCCTGGGGCACGAGATGCTCTCGCTGAACGCCACTGTGGCAAACCGCATCACGCAGCAGTTTGCCGATAATGCCGAGCAGGTGATCGACGACCTGATCGTGAAGGTGCTGGAGCGTATATAAACTTCTGATTCCCCTTAAAACAAAAACAGCTTGCTCAGATCTTCTGGGCAAGCTGTTATACTTTATACTTACAACGTATAAGGGGCGCGGGTTTGGGTTTCATGTCTTAGCAGTAGTTGATCTCTATGATGGAGCGCAGCGGCAGAAACATTCCTGACTTCAGCAATACAAAATCCTTGTCCAGGCCCCAGAGTGCGGCTTCCACGCGCTTCTTCTCGCCGGTGTCTGTTTTAAACGTGATCATAGACTTTGTACGGAAGGTGTTGCTGAGTATAGTGGCGCGGTTGGCGGCATAATAGCGACGGCTTTTGGCAACCGGGTCCTGCAGCACGTCTTTCTTGCTGAACTTAAGGGTAGGGATTCGCTCTTTGTTGATGAGTTGGGTGTCTTTCTTTTGATTTAGCATAGTTATGTATTTGGTTCAGAATATATAGTGCAGATATCGTGCCGAATGTTGTTTAAACATGCTTGTGGCGCGGCTGCAAAAAAAGCAAGTACCAAGTATACTTGCCGGAAGCATTAAGGATAGCTGTCGTCTTAAAAGAACTCTATGCCGATAATAGAGGTAACAGGTATGGAGCAGCCCGCCTTCAGGGTCATGAACTTTTCATCCACGGCCCAAACCGTGGTGTCCACGCGGTGCAGCTCACCGTCGGCTGTCTGAAACGTGATCTCGACCTTGCCGTGGTACACATTGCCAAGGGAGGTGGCGCGGTTTAGGTCCCACATGCGTTTCTTGCGGGCTTCCGGGTCTGTGAGTACGTCGTTCGTTCCGAAACGGAGAGCGGGAATTTGCTCCTTCTCCATCATCGGGATAGGGTTTACATAAGTTTCCATGGTGCGGTTAGTTTAAGTTAACTAAGACCTAATATAGGAAACGGGTATATGAATTGCAATGTTTTAACGCTGATTTTTACCGGGCTACAGGTGCTGCAAAAATGCCAGCGTGTCCACACCATCGGCATAATCCCACACCATCGGGCACTGCGCTTCACCAAAGGGTATGCTTCCCTCCAGCCAGCCGTGCGCCGACACCACCACCTGCGTCTTGTCCTTTACCTCGTGCAGCTTGTGGCGCAGGTCCGCTAAAGAGGAAAAGGTATCGTAGAAGAGCACCGAGATAGGGGATACCAGCTTCTCGCTCTGCTGTACCAGCATAAAGCCGTTGTCGAAGTGCGGGACGCGGTTCACCAGCAGGATGGATTTGTTGTAGTCGTAGTTGTTCTGGTACTTGTGGTGGTCCAGTATGTTGGCCCGCTCTTTATTCGCCTCGAAAAACTTATCAAAGGTATAGCCCTCCGGCACGAACACCTTAGACACGTTGCGGCAGCCGAGGCCGTAATAGCGGAAAAAGTCCTCGCCCAGGGCGCGCAGGTCGTCCGCTTCCTCGTGGCCGGTTAATATGCCTATGCTAGTGCGGTTCTTGCGGATGATGTGCGGGCGCTTGGCAAAGTAGTACTCAAAGTAGCGGGCCGTGTTGTCGGAGCCGGTGGCGATAATGGCGTCTGCCTCTTTCAGCAGGTCCACAAACTCGATACGGGTGCCGAAGGCGGGCTCTATAGCGATGAGCATGTTGGCGATGCGCTTCATCAGGGCGTCGTCGCTGGAGCTGAGCTTGGCCAGCAAAGTATGGCCACTGATCAGCACGGCCAGAAGATCGTGGAACCCCACCATAGGAATATTGCCCGCCATCACCACGCCAACCTTCTTGGGTGTAACCTGTTTGAGGTGGTACGGGTAAAGCCACTCACGGAGGTACTGCTCCTGCAGCATGGTAATGATGCCATTCAGAGCGCTGGATACGTTCTCCTCTGTGAACCATGGGTTACGCGAGGCGGCCGAGAAGGCCCATGCCTGCCGCTCTTCCGGCGTCAGGTTCTGCAGCTGTTTCCCGAGTTCTACAAAGGCTTCTATCCTGTTCTCTAATGTCATGGCAAATTGCGTGGCTTGTAAAAAATAACTTGATAGGGATACTGTTTGTTCCTAATTTTGTTCGTTAAAAGAAACAGAAGTACAAAAGTATAAAAAATATACAGGAGATACGACTATGGCTATAATGATAACCGATGAGTGTATAAACTGCGGAGCCTGCGAACCAGAGTGCCCGAACACCGCTATTTACGAAGGCGGCGCGGAGTGGACCTGGGGCGGTGGCACGGCGCTGAAGGAAGTGGAGATAGACGGAGGCGAGATCGTGCCTGGCGATGCCCCGCAGACACCGATTTCAGATGAGTTTTACTACATCGTTTCAGATAAGTGTACCGAGTGCATGGGCTTCCATGAGGAGCCGCAGTGCGCTGCCGTTTGCCCTGTGGATTGCTGCGTAGACGACCCAGACTACCGCGAGACAGAGGAAGAGCTGCTGGCCAAGAAAAGCTGGCTGCACCAGGAGGCGTAAGAGTAAAACATCACGACTGCATAAAACCTGTCTGTTAAGGGCAGGTTTTTTTGTTGAGGCCGGTAACAAAGTATAACACTATGGAAGGAGCAACACACGAAGGCAAGACCTTCGAAAAGGTTATTTATCCAAACAAGCCCATCAAAAACCGGGAGTTCGAGCATTGCACGTTCAGGGGCTGTGATTTCTCAGAGAGCGATTTCTCCCTTAACCGCTTCACCGACTGTACCTTTATCGGGTGCAACCTGCCCATGTTGAAGCTTAGCGGCTCCACGTTGAACAACGTGGTGTTCCGGGAGTGCAAGCTTGCGGGCGTAAACTTCAGCGAATGTGAGGAAATGCTGTTTACCGTACGCTTCGAGGACTGCCTGCTCGACTATGCCTCTTTCCAGAACCGGAAGATGGCCAAGACCCAGTTTATCCGTACTTCCCTGAAAGGAGCTGAGTTCTCCAACGCCAACCTTTCGAACGCGGCTTTCACGGATACAAACCTGGAGCGGGCTGTTTTTAATCGTACAAATCTCTCCGGAGCCGACTTTTCTACAGCCTTCAATATTGAGATAGACCCGGAGCAAAACACCATAAAAAAGGCGAAGTTCTCCAGCTATGGGCTGCAGGGGCTGCTCACCAAGTATAACCTGCAGATCGTCTGATGCCTCCCAGATAAAAAGCAGGCCGGCAGCTGCTTCGCAAAATGAAGCTTCTTGCTGCTACATCATTCGTAATTGCAGCAAATTCCCTAATTTTGCTAATTCGCCATAACGCAGGAAATTAAAGTACAAGATGTCGATTTCAACGAAATATAACCCCAAGGAAGTAGAGAAGAAGTGGTATGAGAGCTGGATGCAGCGCGGCTTCTTCCACTCAGAGCCTAACCCCAACAAAGAACCCTACACCATCGTGATCCCGCCGCCAAACGTGACCGGCGTGCTGCACATGGGCCACATGCTCAACAACACCATCCAGGATGTGCTCATTCGCCGGGCGCGTATGCAAGGCAAAGAGGCTTGCTGGGTGCCAGGCACCGACCACGCGTCCATTGCCACAGAGGCGAAGGTGGTGGCCATGCTCAAGGAGAAAGGCATCAACAAAAGCGACCTGACGCGCGAGGAGTTTCTGACCTATGCCTGGGAGTGGAAAGAGAAGTATGGCGGCATAATCCTGGACCAGCTGAAAAAACTCGGCGCCTCCTGCGATTGGGAACGCACGCGCTTCACGATGGAGGACGACATGAGCGCCGCTGTGATAGAGGTATTCGTGGACCTGTACCGCAAAGGCCAGATTTACCGCGGCGTGCGCATGGTAAACTGGGACCCGCAGGGCAAAACCGCGCTTTCCGACGAGGAGGTTATTCCAAAAGACACCATGGCCAAGATGTACCACCTGAACTACGAAGTAGTGGCAGACGGTGCAGCAGAGCCTACTTATATTACCGTGGCCACCTCTCGCCCGGAAACGATCATGGCCGACGTGGCCGTGGCCGTGAACCCGAACGACGAGCGCTACACGCACCTGCATGGCAAGGCTGTTCGCATTCCGTTGCTGGGCAAGGAGATTCCGGTGATACTGGACGAGTACGTTAGCATCGACTTCGGTACGGGCGCCCTGAAGGTAACGCCCGCCCACGACCTGAACGACTACGAGTTGGGCCAGAAGCACAAGCTGCCGACCATCGACATCCTGAACAACGACGGCACCCTGAATGAGAAGGCCCAGCTGTACGTAGGCCAGGACCGCTTTGAGGCACGCCGCAACATCGTGAAAGACCTGAAGGAAGCAGGCCTGCTGGTGAAGGTAGAGGAGTATGCCTCGGTACTGCAGACCTCTGAGCGTACGGGTGCCGTAATTGAGCCGCGCCTGTCGATGCAGTGGTGGTGCAAAATGGATAAAATGGCTAAGCCGGCGCTGGAGGCCGTGATGAACGACGAGATTCGCCTGCACCCGCCGAAGTTCAAGAACATGTACCGCTCCTGGATGGAGAACGTGCACGACTGGTGTATCTCGCGCCAGCTGTGGTGGGGCCAGCAGATTCCGGCTTACTACCTGCCGGATGGTTCTTTTGTGGTGGCAACCACGGCTGAGGAAGCGCTGAAGCTTGCCCGCAAGGAGAGCGGCAACGAGCACCTGCAGCCGGAGGACCTGCGCCAGGACCAGGACGTGCTGGATACCTGGTTCTCCTCGTGGCTGTGGCCGATCTCTGTTTTTAACGGCTTCAAAGACCCGGACAACAAGGATATCCTATACTATTACCCGACCAATGACCTGGTGACGGCTCCGGAGATCCTCTTCTTCTGGGTGGCGCGTATGATCATGGCCGGTTTTGAGTTCCGCAACGAGTTGCCGTTCAAGAACGTGTACCTGACCGGTATCGTGCGTGATACACAAGGCCGCAAAATGTCGAAGCAACTTGGTAACTCACCGGACCCGCTGGACCTGATCGAGCAGTATGGTGCCGACGGGGTGCGTGCGGGTATGCTGTTCAGCTCACCGGCCGGCAATGACCTGCTGTTCGACGAAAAGCTGGTGGAGCAGGGGCGTAACTTCAGCAACAAGATATGGAATGCCTTCCGCCTGATCAAAGGCTGGGAGGTAGACGAAAGCCTGCCGTTCCCGAACGAGACGGCCGTCAACTGGTTTGAGTCACGCTTCAACGAGGCCTTTGTGCAGATCGAGGACCACTTCAGCAAGTTCCGTATCTCGGATGCTTTGCTGGCGGTGTACAAGCTGGTGTGGGACGACTTCTGCTCTAACTACCTGGAGATGATCAAGCCGGCCTACCAGCAGCCGATCGACAAGCAGACGATAGATGCCACCACGGCTTTCCTGGAGAAGGTACTGAAGGTGCTGCACCCGTTTATGCCGTTTATTACCGAGGAAATCTGGCATGAGCTGAAGGAGCGTAAGGATAAGGAGTACCTGATCGTTTCAGCGTGGCCTAAGAAAGACAAGTTTGATAAAGAGATCATCGAGAAGATGGAGAATATGCTGAATGTGATCGGCTCTGTCCGCAACATTCGCAACTCCAAGAATATCCCGAACTCTAAGCAGCTCGACCTCTACATCAAGGTGATGAACCAAGATCAATATGAGCCGTTTGTGGCCGTACTGCGTAAGTTAGCCAACCTTGATGAGGTACAGTTTGTGCAGGAAAGCATCGAAGGGGCTATCAGCTTTATCGTGGCCGGAGACGAGTTCTTCATCCCGATGGAGGGCAACATCGACGTAGACGCAGAGCGCGACAGGCTGACCAAGGAACTGGAGTATACCAAAGGCTTCCTGGCCTCGGTAGACAAGAAGCTGAGCAATGAGCGTTTTGTGAGTGGTGCCCCTGAGGCCGTGATCGCCAACGAGCGCAAGAAGAAGGCCGATGCAGAGGCTAAAATCAACGCAATTGAGCAAAGCCTGGCGGCATTATAAGCCTGGTTCCTGACCATAAAACAGCAAGGGCTGCTCCTGTGAGGGGGCAGCCCTTGCTGTTTTATACTTTCTTGCCGGTGGTTTAGTGCACTAGCATCATTCTGTTAGAAGACACCTTGCCGTTCGCTTTCACCCGGTAAATGTAGGTTCCGCCCGGCAGGCTGCTTCCGTCGAACTTCAGGCTGTGGTTACCGGCAGGCTTATTTTCCGCAACAAGGGTCTGCACTTTGTTGCCAAGCACATCGAATACCTCAACCGTTACAAAAGCATCCTTCTCCACTCCATAGTTGATGGTGGTCACCCCATGGAACGGGTTAGGGTAAGAGAAGCTCTTCTCCCACAGGGCCGGTTCCGCTTTCAGCTCGGAGGTGCTGGAGGTGGCGGCAACAGGCTGTGTGGCTGCTTCCCAGTTGGTGTGCGTGCGGGTAACGACCACGGCAAACTCTGCACGGGTAACGTTCTGCAGCGGTTTAAAGGTAGCATGTGTTTTTGGCAGCAGGTCGAATGGCCCCTGCGTCACAGAATAGAAGGCATTGATCAGGCCCATGTCCAGGGCTACGCTTACGTACCCTTCCAAACCCGCCGGAATATCCTTGGCGTCCTCCACCGGGATGGCCTTGCCGTCTACAGTAACCGTCACTGCTTTACCATTGCGCTGCAGTGCCTGCTCCTGCAAACCGAGGCTCTGCACAAGCGAGTAAGCCAGCTCAGCACGGTTTACGTTGCCTTTGGGGTTAAACTTGCCTGAGCCATCAGCTCTCATCACGCCGTTGTAGGTGTGCATGCGGTCTCTGAGGGCCGCACCTTTGGCTGTCAATGACTCTGCCAGGAGCAACTCGCTGCCGCTTACGTCCCGGTAAGACACGGCGCCATTTGTGGGGAAGTACTGGCGTACAGCCTGTCCCATCATCAGGTAGTCTGCCAGCTGGATTCGCTTCAGGGTTTCGTCTGGTTTAAAGCCACCTGCTACGCCGTCTGCCAGTCGCGCACTCACGGCCATTTTGATAGAGGCCTCTGCCGGGTGGCCGGCAATATCGCTCAGGCCGGCTGTGCCCGTAACCCGCATGCTGGAGATCGTGCCGGATATGCTCTCAGGCAAGGCAATGCCTTGCAGGCCTTCTACCTTCAGGGTCCAGGTGCCGGGGGCAGGGTTGGCTACGGCCATGCCTCTGTCGAAGGTTTGGGCAAATAGAACCGGGATGCCAGAACGATACTCCGCGCCATCAGGGGAAAGAAGTATGAGGTTAACAGGGTTGCCTGTCAGGCCGGCCAGGCCGCCCGATGTAAACTTGGCCTCTATGCCTGTGGTGCCTTCAGCCACAGAAAACTTCAGCTGGTTGCTGGCCGTCAGCAGTGGGTTATAGTCTATGGTGAAGTCTACGGTCTCCTTCGAGGTGTTGACGCTACTGTTAAACCTTCTGTTCAGGTTCAGCGAAGTGCCGAAAGGAGTGTTCCTAAAGATATGGTCCACCGCGGCGTAGGCGTTTACGTAGCCTGCGCCTACTTCCCAAGGCTCACGGTTCGGCATGTTGGTGGCGGTTTTCTGCAGGATATCCTTTACCTGGGCAGGAGATAGCGAAGGGTTAGCCTCCAGCATCAGGGCTACGATGCCCGCCACGTGCGGGGTGGCCATGGAGGTACCGCTCATATGGGTGTAGAAGGGCACGTGGGCCGGGTCCAGGTTCTCTATGTCCTGCTGTATGGCCAGGGAAGCCACGGGTCCTAATACGCGGGTAGAAACGATGTCTACGCCAGGTGCGACAATCGTGGGTCTGTTCTCGAAGGTCCAGGTCTCGCCGTCGATGCTAAACACACCGCCTTCTCCCTTCACGCCTCTGGAAGAGAAGTCCGCCAGGCGGCCATACTTGTCGCCGGCGCCCACAGAGATAACCCAAGGGGCAATAGCGTATGGGTTGTGCGTGTTAGAGCCTGGCCCCTCGTTGCCAGCGGCAAACACCGAGATGATTCCACGGTCGTACGCCTTTTTGGAGGCGATGTTCACAGGGTGGCTCGGGTCAAAGTCGCCGGAGGTGCCCCAGGAGTTGCTGATCACCCGGATACCATACTCGTACTGGTGCGTTAAGGCATAGTCGTATCCGCCAATGGCATCCAGAACGAATAACGCGGCGCCGGAGCCGTAGCCGATCAGGTCTGCACCCGGGGCCGCGCCTTCGTACAGGCCACCGGATTTGGCGCCATTGCCGCCCACGCTGCCAGCGCAGTGCGTACCGTGGCCGGAGTTATTGTCGGTGTTCGGCACGTTCTCCAGCCAGGTTACCGGAAGCATGCTATCCAGGCTGTTGAGGTTGGTGGAGCCCAATACGTTCTGCACCAAGTGGGTGCCCAGCTTAATGTCGTCGTGGGTGCCGTCCACGCCGCTGTCGTTGATCATGACACCCACGCCCTTGCCTGAAACAGGCATGCCGTTGTTGCGGGCGGTGAATTCCTTGTCTGTCCTCAACCTTTGCACCCCCGTCAGGTTGGTGCCATTGTAGTTGAAGTAGGTAAGCCTCTTGTTCAGGTAAACGGACTTCACGGCCGGGTTGCTGGCCAGTTTTTCTATCTGCAGAGCGGTGGCCAGCACGCCCGCTATGGGCAAAGATTTGAAGGTAATCCCTTTGGTGATGCCTAACGAGTTCAACACGGAGATGTCGGCAGGAGTGGGGGCTCCGTTGCCGTGGAAAGTGACAACCACCCCCAGCGAGCCTGTGGTAGATGGTAGCAGCTGTTTCAGCTCTTTGTCAATGGTTGCCTGTGCCATTGCAGACCCGGCAAACATCACAAGGGCTACAACTAAGGTAACGAGTTGTTTCATGGTGAGATGTATAAAAGTGTTACATATAAGAATTGTGTTTAATAGGGTAATCTTGAAAACGGGAATTGCACCGGCCGGAAACAGCAGGAGCTGGCATAACTGTGGTTGTAGTCTGGTGTGAGTAGGTGTGGTAGCGGGAATAATTGGATTATACTGAAATAAATATGCTTTGGTTGCTTGCGGTATGTGTTTGTTGTGTTGGGATTTAGGATGTTGTAACACGCTTGTTGCTGCAGGTAGCTTACTGGTCTGAAAAAGTATTGCACCTGCTTTGTATGAAGTATAGCGTTTTGCGTTTAAATTATTGCACTTTTATGCTTTTCTGTTGAGGCCTTTCAGTAAGGGGCAACGCCATACATACTTGTGTTCCAGGTGTTGCTCCCTTTTAGTTTAGCCGCTTATATCCTATATTTAAAGTATAACCCACAGATCAACATGAAAAACAAGCCTGCACTTTCTGCTTTATTACTGCTGCTTGCCTTCGGCGTCTTTTCCTGTTCATCGGCAGATTCTGACGCTGCTGCCGATCAGGCACAGAAGCGTGAGGAAAAGATTCTGGTGTTCTCTAAAACCAGCGGCTACCGGCATGAGTCCATCCCGGCAGGCAAGGCGGCGCTGCTGCAGCTAGGGAAAGAGCACCAGGTGAGGGTGGATACCACCGAAAACGCCGCCGTTTTTACAGCCGATTCGCTGGCACAGTATGCCGCCGTAGTGTTTTTGAACACCACCGAGGAGGTGCTGAATGCGGAGCAGCAAAGAGCCTTTGAGAAGTATATCAGGTCGGGCAAAGGGTTTGTGGGGGTGCATGCCGCCACCGACACCGAGTATGACTGGCCCTGGTACAACAAACTGGTGGGCGCCTATTTCGCCAGCCACCCCGAAGTGCAGCAGGCCGCAATCGATGTGCTGGAGAAGAACCATCCCGCTACCGCACACCTGCCCGACCGCTGGGAGCGCCAGGACGAGTGGTATAACTTCAAAAGTATGAACCCGGATGTGCATGTGCTGGCTAACCTGGATGAGAATAGTTACAAAGGAGGCGGGAACGGAGCGCAACACCCCGTTGCCTGGTACCACGAGTACGATGGCGGGCGCTCGTTTTACACCGCGCTTGGCCATACCCAAGAGAGCTACAGCGAGGAACTCTTCCTGCGGCATTTATGGGGCGGCGTTAGGTATGCCATAGGCGATTAGTTGCTGCCAATGGCTTGTTTGATGGAGAAGGATGTAAGCTGGATCCAACCGCAGCAAACATAAATTGCTTTCGCCTTGCAACCCTTCCCCATAGTTTAGGGCTCTTTCTGGTAAAGCAACCACACCAGAACCATGGCCAATTACCTTCTTCCCTTTCTGCTGACACTGCTAACGGTGACCCAATGCCAGCGCGACGAAGTGCCGCCGCAGGAAACCAGGCTGGGAGAGGCCTTTGTACTGGAGCAAGGGGAGCAGCTGAAGCTGACTAGCGGTGAAACCATCCTGCTGGAGCTGAAAGTGGAGGAGGTAAGCGACTCGCGCTGCCCCGAGGATGTGGTATGCGTGTGGTATGGCAATGCGGCTGTGAAGCTGAAAGTATACGGCAGCAGTGGGAGGAGCCAATCCCTTAGCTTCTGCATCGGCGACTGCAAGCCAGAGCCACTCCGCAACAAGCACACCTTAACGGCCGAGGTAAACGGGCAGGAGTACGAGATCACACTGCTCGATGTGCTTCCTTTCCCGAACACCGAGCAGCAACAAGATGCAAACAAGCAGGTGAAGCTGCTGGTGAAGAAAACTGACTGACAGCTGCCCATGTTATACCCGCTACTTATCGCCCTGAACCTCTGCTTTTCTGTTGTAAGTGCCCCTTCGCCGCGGCAGGTACAGGTGGGGGAGAGTTTCATGTTGCCGCTACGTGGCCAGGTGCAGGTGCACGACAGCCTCTCCGGAAGTATAACCACCCTCACCCTGACCAAGCTCACCGACAGCCGCTGCCCCACAGACGTGCTGTGTGTGCAGGCTGGGGAGGTGGTGGCGCAACTGCAGGCAAGTGCAGGCGACGCAGCTCCGGTGCAGACGCTGGACATTGCCAGGGCGGCCACGCCTTATGCCGAGGGAAGCGCCCCTGCCACATCAAGTATAGCAGAGAAGTATGAACCGGCGGCAGGCTTTGGCAAAGGCTATAAGCTGCTCTTGCTGCAGGCCC
This sequence comes from Pontibacter litorisediminis, assembly GCF_029360645.1. Classification (GTDB taxonomy): domain Bacteria; phylum Bacteroidota; class Bacteroidia; order Cytophagales; family Hymenobacteraceae; genus Pontibacter; species Pontibacter litorisediminis. Next base: position 697,173 of record NZ_JARDUA010000003.1, read on the forward strand.
TGCCGTACCCCGAGGCAAAAACCGCTTCTAAAGCCAACCAGGTGCTGCTGCGCGTCGTGCGCGTGGGCACTAACTAAGTATAATCACCCTTCTTCTACAGCAATGAAAAACAAACTTACACTCCTCCTGCTCCTGTTCGTTTTTACGGCGGAGGCACAGCACATCCAACTTCAGGGCCGGGTATTGTCCGGTGAAAGCCAGCAGCCATTGCCTTACGTCAACATCGGGATCCGAAACAAGAACATTGGCACCGCCTCTGATGGGCAGGGCCGGTTTATACTTTCCCTGCCGCAGCAGCACGCACAAGACACGCTCACCTTTTCGGCGGTTGGCTATCACGAGCTTTCGGAGCCGGTGCAGGTGCTGGCAAGCAGGGAGCCGCTGGAGTTAAGGCTGCAGGAGAAGGTGACCAGCCTGCAGGAGGTGGTGGTGCAGCCCCGAAAGCTAAAGATCAGGAAGCTGGGGGTGACAGGCCGCCTTCCGGTAATATGGGGAAACCCTGACCAGAAAGAAGCCAAAGACGTCTACGAGTTCGCCAATTACATCGCGGTCAAAGAGACACCATCCAGGCTGCTGTCGGCGCACTTTTACCTCACCAGTTCCAAGCTGGACTCCGCGTTGTTCCGCATCAACCTGTACAAGTCCGAAAATGGCCTGCCCGGCGAGCGGCTGGTGGAGCAGCGCATCATGCAGAAATTGTCTACCAAACAGGGGTGGATAAGCATAGACCTGGAGGCTTTTAACATACACACGGGGGAGGACTTCTTTCTGGGCATCGAGTATCTGCCTGCTGAGGGAGTGGACAAATCGGCCATCATGCTGGGCGGCAAGCTAGGGGGCTCCAGCTACTCCCGCAAAGCAAGCCTGGGCACCTGGGAGAAGTTTGTGGGGGCCAGCCTGAGCGGCTATGTAACCGTGATGCAGTAAAAATGCTGGTTAACAGGATGTTGTGTGGTATTTGAAGGTGGCTTGTACTTTATGAAAAAAATATCCTCCTCAAGAGGTATTGCATATAAAAAACTGCTTAGTATATTTGCAGTACCAATCCTTAACCGCTGGTTGAGGGGCGAAATGCGCAAGTGGCGAAATTGGTAGACGCGCTGTCTTCAGGCGGCAGTTCCGCAAGGTGTGAAGGTTCGAGTCCTTTCTTGCGCACCAAAAGAGGCTAATCGGAAACGGTTAGCCTCTTTTTTTGTCCCTATCCCTTTTACCTCCCTTCTCAAGCAAAGCCTGGCACCTGCTTCTGCAACCGTGCCTTCTCCTGCCCCGCAAGGCATGGCTAGGGCCAGCATAGCTGCGTTTTGAGCTATATCTGCAACAAAAGTGGCAATATCGGGTTAAAAAGTGCAATTTAAGCGACACAACACCCAAACCCCTATACTCTATGCTAAAGTGGCACATCGAAGTACTGCATCTAAAGCTTAAGCCTGTGGCCGCCCCGGCCAATGGTACCCCGGCTACCAGGGTAAATTTTCTGGTGCAGGTATCGGACGGGGAGTTTAGCGGCTTTGGAGAGGCGGCCCCCGATGCGCGCTACGGCGAGACCCCTGAGCTGCTGCTGCAGCAGTACAAGGTGCTGCTGATGGGTGGGCTGCCACAGGTGCAACGCATGGAGGAGCTGCTGCAACTGCTGGAGGAGCACCCGCCGATCAATGCGCTGCGGTTTGCCATAGAGGCGGCTTACCTGCATTATTTCTGCCAGCACAAAGGCATACCGGTGCACCAGCTGCTGGGCCAGCCAGTGCCGCAGCCGCAGGCTACCTGCTTTTCGCTTCCTACCCTGGAGCCGGAGGAGGTGCATGCGTACCTGGCAAAGTATGATCTGACCCGCTTTCGCTACCTTAAGCTGAAAGTGGACCCGGAGCAGGGGCTGGACCTGGTGGAGGAGGTGGTGCGCGCCACAGAGCAGCCGCTGGTGCTGGAAGGCCACGAGAGCTGGCTGGACCCGGAGGAGCTGCTCGACTTCCTGCACTCCCTGGAGCGCGGCCGCATCCTTTTTATGGAGCAGCCTATGCCGGTAGCCAAAGCCGCCGCTTATGCGCAAATCAAAAACATTAGCCCTATCCCGCTTGTTGCCGATGAGTCGGTGACGGACATTGCCGACTTTGAGCTGCTGCGCACGCAGTTTCATGGCGTAAGCATAGCCCCTATGCGCGCCGGAGGCTACCTGAACACGGTGCGGCTGCTGCAGGAGGCCAAAAAGAACAGCCTGATGACGGTGCTTAGCACTGGCATTGAGACCTCTCTGGGTACCTGGAGCGCCATGCAGCTGAGCAGTGCCTTTAACTTTGTGGTGCTCGATGGCTTCCTGATGCTGGAGGATGAACCGTTTGGGCTGGTGCTGGAGCGGGAGGGCATCCTATACTTAAAGTAGCCGGATCGGGGCCGAAGGGCTGTCACGGTTCTTGCTAATCAACACCTTATCGAAACTTTTCTGAATTATTTTTGTTGATGTGTTTGTACATTAAATGTATGTACATATATTTGCAACGCGATTCAGAAGTATTAGCCGTGATGAAGATAGAAGACGAAATAAAACAAAGCGCTTTTAAGAACGAGTACCAGAAGGTTTACATCAACCTGGTGTACACGGCTGGTTTCCTGGAGCAGAAGCAGGCGGCGCTGTTTAAGCCCTATGGCATAACGCTGCCGCAGTACAACATCCTGCGCATCCTTCGGGGGCAGCACCCAAAGCCGGCTACTATCAGCCTGTTGATAGAGCGCATGCTGGATAAAACCTCCAATGCCTCCCGCATTGTGGACAAACTGGAGGCGAAGGGGCTGGTAACGCGCAAGCAGTGCCCTGCCGACCGCCGCACCGTGGATGTGCTTATCACGGACAAAGGCCTGGAGCTGCTGCTGCAGATGGATGGCCTGGAGGGAGGCAAAGGAACCGGCGTCATGAACCTGACCGAGGAGGAGGCCATGCAGCTAAACACGCTGCTGGACAAGATCAGAGACTAAAAAACAACTATATCCCAAACCTAAACCGATGAAAAAGTACGTTATTCTTGCCTCTCTTGCTGGTACGCTGTTCTATACGGCCCACGCCGGCAACACAAACTCAGGGGCAACTGCTGCCGAGGTGGCAGCCCCAGCCAAGGCTCGTGCTTACAAAGTAGACGTGGCTACCAGCGACCTGAAGTGGCACGCCAAAAAAGTAACCGGTGAGCATCTGGGTAACCTTGCCCTGCAGTCCGGCGAGATGTTGGTGAACGGGAACAAGATTGTGGGCGGCACCTTCGTGATCGACATGAACGCCATTACCTGCACCGACATCAAGGATGCCGACTACAACGCCAAACTGGTGGGCCACCTGAAGTCCGACGATTTCTTCAGCGTAGACAAGCATCCGACGGCCACTTTCAAGATCAGCAGCGTGAAACCGATCGCCAATGCTGCGGCCGGTAAGCCAAACGCCACCGTTACCGGCGACCTGACCATCAAGGGCATCACGAACCAGGTTACTTTCCCGGCCACTGTTTCAGTGAAAAACGGGGTTGCCTCTGCCAAGGCCGATGTCACCATCGACAGAACCAAGTATGATGTGCGCTACCGCTCCAACAGCTTCTTCGAGAACCTGGGCGACAAGGCCATCTACGACGACTTTACGGTAACGCTGGACGTGACAGCCAAGCAGTAACCGATCACATAGTTAAATCAATCCTTCCCATACTTTTAGTAAAATTGAAAATGAAAAGAACAGCAATCTATGCATCTTTTGTTGCAGCCTTGTTTTTCACGGCTTGCGGCTCTGAAACAGATAACACAACCACTGAGACAACTGCCGTAACTTCTGAGGCTCCTGCTACTGCCGAGGGCGAGACTTACCAGGTGGCGCAGGACCAGAGCAACGTGAAGTGGCACGGCACCAAAGTGGGTGGCGAGCACATGGGCGAGATCGAGGTGCAGAGCGGTGAGCTGATTGTGAACGGCGACCAGCTGACTGGCGGTACTATCGTGATCGACATGAACACCATCACGAACACCGACCTGGAGGATGCTGAGTACAACGGCAAGCTGGTGGGCCACCTGAAGTCGGATGACTTCTTCGGCGTGGAGAAATTCCCGACGGCTACGTTTGAGATCACCAGTGTTTCCCCTGTTGCTGACGCCGCTGCCGGCCAGCCAAACTACAACGTAGAAGGTAACCTGACGATTAAGGAGACAACAGAGAAGGTGAGCTTCCCGGCCACTGTTACTGTTAACGAAGGCACTGTAAACGCCAAGGCTGACGTGAAAGTGGACCGCTCTAAGTACGATGTGCGCTACGGTTCTGAGACCCTGTTGGGCGAGCTGGGCGATAAGGCCATCGCTGACGAGTTCACCATCACCTTCGATGTAACCGCCAAAAAATAAGTTTAAGTATTGCATTGTCCCTAAAACCGTTCCGGCCCTGGTTGCCGGGGCGGTTTTTCTTTTTAAACTAGCCGCTGCTGCCTACCTTTGGAGGCAGTATGGTTCTCACCCCAAGCACACCCGATGACAAAGTATACTTTTCTGCTGCTAGCCTTAGTGGCACTTTTCTTTACAGCCTGCTCCTCTCAGGAGAAACTGGAGGGCTCTGAGGCGCAGGCCATCGTGGACGCAGCCATTGCGGCCCATGGCGCCCAAAAACTGGATAAAAGTGTGGTCTCCTTTAAGCTGCGCGACATACAGTACCGTGCCCTGCGCGATAACGGCGCCTTTGTGTACAGCCGCACCTTTACCGACTCCACTGGCCAGCGCATCCACGATGTGCTCAGCAACAGCGGCTTTAAGCGCACTGTGGGTGATGTGGAGGTGAACCTGCCGGAGGAGAAGCAGCAGGCCTACAGCAACTCCGTGAACTCTGTTGTATACTTTGCGCTGCTGCCCTACTTCCTCAACGACCCTGCCGTGCAGAAGACTTACATCGGCGAGGCGAACGTAAAGGGAGAGCCGTACCAGAAGATAAAAGTTACCTTTGCCCAGGAAGGCGGCGGCGAAGGCTACGAAGACCAATACGTGTACTGGTTCCACAAAGACCGCCATACCATGGACTACCTGGCCTACAACTTTAAGGAGAATGGGGGCGGGTCCCGCTTTCGGGAGGCGACTGCCGTGAACGAGGTGGGCGGCGTGCGCTTCCAGGATTACAACAACTACAAGACCAGCGACCTAGACTTCCCGATCGATAACTACGACAGGGCTTTTGAGGCCGGCAAGCTGGAGAAGGTATCCGAGATAAACCTGGAAGAGGTGCAGGTGCGGGAGCTGGAGTAGTATACCTGAGCCGGTTTTCCGGAACTTATACTTGTAGAGGCGCAAAATTTGCGCCTCTTTTTGTTTTTGAGATCCGCCTGCGCACTTGCTTCTGGCGAGTGCGGGCTACACCACGGCCTCTGGCCGCTAGAGTTTATACTTTATGCTTCAGCCTATACTTTATACTTGGTTTGTAACACGGCGGGCCACCACAAAGCACCGCACATCCCGAAAGCGTTCGGGACGAGGGTAGTTTTATTCACTCATGCACTCAGTCACTCATGCAAAACTCAGTCCTACTCCACCTCGAACTCCTTGGGCAGGGCCACCGTCAGGTGCTTGGGGCGGCTATGGATTTGCTGCAGAAACCCGTCGAGCTCCGACTTATACTCCAGGTGGTAGTCTTCGTGCAGGTTTTTGCGGATGAGCTGTAGGGTGCGCAGCAGCAGGCGTGCCGTGGCCGTGTAAAAGCCTTTGTAGTAGCTGTCGAACTGGCCGGTGAAGTTCTCGAAGATGAGGCGCAGCGTGTACAGGTGCAGGTCTACCTCGGCTTTAGGCTCTTTGGTGATGCGCTTGAAGCGGGCAATTTCCTTGGCCGACTTGCGCAAGGCCTTGGTAAGTGCTTTGCTCAGGCTGCGGCCGCTGGCGTTGATGAGGAGCTCGTGAATCTTGTCGGCGGCCTCCTCATACACCTCCTCCAGCGTAACCTCCTCCAGGAGCTCATACTTCAGGATATCGTACAGCTCAGCATCGCGGCGGGCGGCACGAAGTATAATGGCTTCTTTTTCTTTATCGCTCAGTTGCTTTACGGCCTGGCGAAAGGCGGGTGATACGGCTGGCATAGGGTAAAGTATAAATCTGCTGCAAAGGTACGCAATTCAGCGGTTTAGGGGAAAGTATACTCTGGATAGGAGATAAGCTTAAACTCAATTGTACAGTGCCTGCTAAACGCCCCCGCTCACCTGCAGCAAGTACGCGGAATGGCGCGGTCTCCGGCTGCTATAAGTATAAGTATGAGTATAAGTGGCGAGACGTCACCAGATAGTGCTCGCTCGCTGTAGACGAGCGGGGGCACCGGTGCTTGTAAAGTCTTTTGTCCTTTGTCTAAATGTCCTTCTTCCTAAGTATAAAAAGAAAGGGCGCCGATACATGCAGCGCCCTTTCTTTTTATACCTATAAATTGTCATCAAAGTACTGCGTGACCTTGCGCATCAGGTGCACCCGGTCTTTGCCCCGCACGTTGTGGGGGTGGCCCGGGTACACGAAGTAGTCGAGCAGGATGCCTTCGTCCACCGCTTTTTTCAGGAACTGGAGGCTATGCTGCCACACCACCACATCGTCTACCGTGCCGTGGATCATGAGCAGTTTGCCCTGCAGGTTTTTTACGTGGTTAAGCAGGTTGGCATCCTCGTAGCCTTTGGGGTTCTGCTCCGGCGAGTCCATGTAACGCTCGGTGTACATCACCTCATAATATTTCCAGTCGATCACCGGCCCGCCGGCCACGCCTACCTTAAACACGCCCGGGTGGCGCGTCATCAGCGAGGTGGTCATAAAGCCGCCGAAGCTCCAGCCATGCACGCCCAGGCGCCCGGTATCCACGTAAGGCAGCGACTTGAGGTACTCCACACCGCGCAGCTGGTCCTGCATCTCCACCGTACCCAGCTGGCGGAACGTTGCCTGCTCAAAGGCCAGGCCTCTGTCCGAAGAGCCGCGTGAGTCGAGGGTAAAGACGATGTAGCCTTTCTGAGCCATCAGGTGCATCCAGAGGTTGGCGCCGCCCAGCCAGCTGTTTGACACCAGCTGCACATGCGGGCCGCCATACACATACACTACCACCGGGTACTTCTTGTTCTTGTCCAGGTTCGGAGGCGTGATCATGCGGGCGTACAGTTCGGTGCCGTCCTCAGCTTTAATCGGGAAAATGCTCGTCTCGCCCAGGTTATAGGCGGTAAGCGGGTTAGGGGCCGTCAGCAGCGTTTGCTCTACTTTGCCGTGCGTGTTGAGCACCATAATTTTGCGCGGCACCTCACGGCTGCTGTAGTTGTCCAAAATATACCTGGCGTCGGGGCTGAGCTGGGCGCTGTGCACGCCGCTGCCCTGCGAGATACGGCGGCTTTTGCCGTTACGCAGGCTTACCGCGTAGGTGTGGCGCTCCAGCGGGCTCTCGGCCGTGGAGGTATAGTATAGCTCGTCGCCTTTCTTGCTGAAGCCATGGATGTCGGTTACCATCCAATTGCCTTTGGTGAGCTGGCGCAGCTGCTTGCCGCTGGTGTCGTACAGGTATAAATGGTCGAAGCCGCTGCGCTCGCTTACCCACACAAACTGGTCGGGCTTGCCCGGCACAAAGTATAACCCGTGCTCCGGCTCCACATACTTCTCCTGCTTCTCTTCAAAGAGCGTGCGCTCAAAGGCGCCGGTCTGGGCGTTGTAGCGATTGAGCTTCAGGTGGTTCTGGTCGCGGTTGAGCACGGCGATGTAGATATGCTTCTCGTCCGGGCTCCAGGTGATGTTGGTCAGGTACTGCTCGGCCGGCTCACCGGTTTGCAGGTAAATCGTTTTGCCGGAGGCCACATCGTACACGCCCACTGTCACGTGGTGGCTCTTGCCGCCCGCCATAGGGTACTTAATGTTGTTGAGCTGCGCCGGCAGCGGCGCTACATCCACCAGCGGGTAGTCGGTGACCATACTCTGATCCATGCGGTAAAAGGCCAGTTTGCTGCCCGTTGGCGACCAAAACGTGCCCTTGGTGATGCCGAACTCAGAGCGGTGCGCCGCCTGCCCGTTCACAATGGCGGCGTCTTCCTCCTGTGTAATGGCCACGTCCTCCTTGCCCGGCACCGACAAGTATAAATTGTTGCCTTTGGTGTAGGCCAGGCGCTGCATGGTCGGGTCCAGTTCCTTGTACTCCGCTTCTTTGGCGTAGGTCATCACAACGCGCGCCTTGCCCGATTTGAGGTCATAGCCGATGATGCGGTTCTGCACGTCCATCACCATATTGCTGCCGTCGCGCCAGTACAGGGTCGGAAAGGTACTGAGCTTCTCCGCGCCTGCGGCCGTTACGGCGGCGTTCAGCTGCTCCAGCGTCAGGATGTCCTGCTGCCTGTCGGAGGTGGCGTTGCCGCGCACGAGCGCCTGGTTGCCGTTGTCTGCCTTGATGTAGGTGAAGTCGCTGGTGCCGGCTACCCACTGCAGCTGGCGCAGGTTCTGGGGCTGCAGGGCCGGGTTGACAACGGCATCCTCCATGGTCAGCACCTTGTCCTGGGCCTGTAGCTGCGCGGTGGCTACCACCAAAAGCAGGAGCAGGCACAGCCGCTTTTGCAAGTATGAAATATTCATCATTTGTAAGTATAAACAGTGTGAAAATAAGGTATGCAAGAAACGCTTAATCTGCCTTTTAAACAAAGACCACAGCCCGGTAGCCGCTAAAGTATGAACGGAAACAGGGAATCATACCTGCCCGCATTTTGTTAAAATCCATGCGCCTTGCACGTACAAAAAGGCGGCGGAACAGGCGGTTATACTTAGCCGCCACACTTCTTTTAGTGGGTAAAATTTAGTAATTTTGCAGTATGAATTGGGATACAGATATTTTTCATAAAGAGGAGTTTGACGTTGAATTGCTCGAAGAAACCACCGACCTGCGCAACCTGGTGGTCTACAACGACGACGTGAACACGTTTGACCATGTGATTGACACGCTGATCAAAGTATGCGGCCACACGGCCGAGCAGGCGGAGCAGTGCACCATGCTGATCCACTACAAGGGCAAGTGCACCGTGAAAGTAGGTTCTTTCGAGGAATTGAAAGGCATGTGCACGGCGCTGCACGACAAGGACCTTTCAGCGGATATAGAGTAGAGGAGGAGCTGCAGGATTAATGGAATTTCCTTCTAAACTTATTGAGAACGCCGTTGAGGAGCTGGCGAAGCTTCCCGGTGTGGGCAGAAAAACTGCGCTCCGCCTGGCCTTGCATATGCTTAAACGGGAGTCTGAGGATACGCTCTCGCTGGCAGAGGCGCTGGTGAAAATGCGCACCGAGGTGAAGCACTGCAAGGAGTGCCACAACATCTCCGATACAGAGGTCTGCTCCATCTGTGCCAACCCGCTCCGCGACCGCACGTTGCTGTGCGTGGTGAGCGACATCCGCGATGTGATTGCCATCGAGAACACCTCCCAGTATAAAGGCCTGTACCATGTGTTAGGTGGCGTTATCTCGCCTATTGAGGGTGTAGGCCCATCCGACCTCTACATTGAGTCACTGCTGGAGCGCCTGCCGCAGTCGGAGGTAAAGGAGATACTGCTGGCCATTAGCCCGACCATGGAGGGCGATACCACGGCCTTCTACCTTACCCGCAAGCTACGCGACTTTAACCTGCGCATCACCACCATTGCGCGTGGCGTGCCGGTGGGAGGCGAGCTGGAGTATACCGATGAGGTGACGCTAGGCAGGAGCATCGTGGAGCGTACGGCTTACGGTAAAGTATAAGATCAATACAAAAGTGTAAAAAAGGCTGCAGCTAAACGCTGCAGCCTTTTTTTGTGCCTGCCTTTCTACAAACATACTCTCATATCTTAATATATAGATTAAATTTTTGCAACATTTTTTAGACTAAACCAAAGCACCCTTGGAACCAAATATAATATAAATAAGTATGTGTAGGATAAAGTTGTAGTAATAGCCATCGGTGCCTATGAAAGCATCACCTTTACCAAAAAGTAAACTTATTGTTAGACAGCCGAAGTACTTGCCTGCTACGCTGCTGCTGTTCCTTTGTTTTTACACATTCGCCGCCCCTGCGAAAGCAGCGGGAGGCATTCCCCTGTCATTAGAGGTTGCTCCCTGTTCAACTGCCGTAAAGCCCAAAATTAAACTTAACGGCCCATCCACCATCTGTGCTGGCGGTAGTGTGCTGCTCACGGCCAGCCCGGGCAAAAGCTATAAGTGGAGCAACGGCGCTACCTCACAGTCCATTACGGTTACCCAAACGGGAGAGTATGCCGTGGAGGTGGTAGACGATAATGGCTGCGTGGGCAAATCGGATGTGGTGAAGGTGGAGGTGTCTGCAAAGTTGGCCGCTCCCAAGATTGAGTACACGGAGCCACTCATCGTGTGCGGGAAAGGAAGCTTAAAGCTGCGAGTGTCCGAGCAGGAGGGTGCGGCCTATGTCTGGAAAAAGGATGGCGTGCCGGTGCACGACAGGTCAAACGAGTTCACAGCCACCGAGGCTGGCGTGTATACAGTGGAGCTCTCAAACTTCTGTGGTTACGTGCGCAGCTCAAACAAGGTGGAGTTTGTCATCCAGCAACCCTTGCCTGTCTTTGAGGTGGCCGCGGCCGGTAAGCTGGTGTTCTGCAGGGGAGGCAACGTGAAGCTGTCGGTGCCGGAGTACAAGAACGTGACGTATGCCTGGTTTTTAGATGGCAAACCCATTAGTGGCAGCAGCCACACGCTACAGGCCACCGAGGCAGGAGCTTATACGGCAGCCATCACGAGCGAGTGCGGCACGTTTAAGAGCAGCAACAGCCAGCGGGTAGAACTGCTGGGGCTGCCCGAGCCACCTGCTGCCGAGCATGTGGTGGGTTGCACCAAGTCTTCCCTCACTTTAAAGGCCTCTGGAGGCAAGGACGGCATGTACAGGTGGTATACCGCTGCGAAAGGCGGGGATGCCATACCAGGTGCGAATGGGGCATCCTTTACCACCCCGGTTCTTTCTGCATCAGCAACTTACTATGTGGCTGTTACCAACGGGCAGTGCGAGAGCGAGCGTGTGCCGGTAGAGGCGGTGATTGGCACGAAGCCAGAAGTGGCTACCATAGAAGCAAAAGGAGAACTGGAGTTTTGTGAAGGTGGCGCAGTAGAGCTTTTCAGCACAAAGGCTCACAAAGACGTGGAATATATTTGGCTGCGCGACGGAAAAGAGTACGCCAGCGGATCCAATAGCTTGCAGGCCACAGAAAGCGGTGTGTATGCTCTAAGACTACAGAACAAGTGCGGGGCGACGATCTCCTCCAACAGTATAAAAGTGAAAGTATGGCCAGCGCCTGAGGCGCCTGTGGTGCACGATGGCGTTTCCTGTGGGGCTGGCAAGGTGCTGCTTTCTGCTATTGGCGGCACTGACGGGGAGTTCCGGTGGTACGAGGATGCCACCTCTGCCACAGCCATAGCCGGCGCTACAAAAGCTGCGTTCGAGACACCGGCACTCCAAAAATCGCGCACATACTATGTCGCTATCGTCCGGAACGGCTGCGAAACGGAGCGGGTGCCGGTGCAGGCGTTTGTGTACCCTGTGCCTGTGGCCTCGGCCAGCGTGCAGAACCCGGAGATAAATGCCGGCGACAGCACCAGACTGAATGGCAGCGGCGGCGCAAGCTACAGCTGGAGCCCGGCGGCAGGGCTGAATGACCCGACCAGCGCCACGCCCGTAGCTACCCCGGAGAAGACCACCCGTTACACCTTAACGGTGCGCAACGAGGAAGGCTGCGAGGACACGGTAAGCGTGGTGGTGAACGTGCGGCAGCTGCTGGAGATACCCAACGCCTTTTCCCCGAACGGCGACGGCGTGAACGATACCTGGGAGATTAAGAACATAGAGTACTACCCACAGGCCAAAGTCGAGATTTACAACCGCTGGGGCAACCTGGTGTTCGAGCAAACCAACTACCGCAACGAATGGCACGGTACCTACCGTGGCGCGGCGCTTCCCGTCAGTACATACTTTTATGTGGTTACCGTGCCCGGCAAAGCCAAATTCACTGGCTACCTGAATCTTGTGAACTAAGTGATACCTGCCCCTATGAAGCAACTTATACCATTTCTTCTGATCTGCCTTTTGCCCTTGCCAGTGCTCGCGCAGCAGAAACCGCAGTACAGCCAGTACACCATTAACAATTATTTACTAAACCCGGCTATAGCAGGCATCGAGGACTACGCCGATGTGAAGGTAGGCAGCAGGTCGGCTATGTCGGGGGTGGAGGGGGAGCCTGTTACCCACTACCTGAGCGCACATGCCCCTATTGGTTACACCTCCCGGGGCGGGCGCAAAAGCACAGGCCGCAGGGCTCCGTCCTTCGGGGGGAGCAACCGGGGCGGGCGCGTCAGCGAGCGGTTCAGGCCACACCATGGCATCGGTATACTGGCCGTGCACGACAGGTTGGGGGCCTTTTACAGAACAGAGGCAAGTATGGCCTATGCCTATCACCTGGCCCTGTCGCGGGAGATACGGCTCTCAGGAGGCATCGGTGCCGGGCTGATCCAGCAGCAGCAGCGTGCCAGCGAGCTTGCCTTTGCCAATCCTGGCGATGCGGCTAACACCAGCTGGAACATGGTAAAGCCTAACCTGTCGGCTGGGTTGTGGCTGTATGGTAGCAATTTCTACATCGGCACGTCTGGCACGCAGTTGCTGGGCAACTCAGTGAATTTCGACAACTCTGTGGAGGACCGGAACCTGCTGTACGAGCACTATTTTCTTACGGGCGCGTATCGTTTTAACGTGACGGAGGAGATAAGCCTGGTGCCTTCCATGATGCTGATGTGGCTGCAAACCGTGCCGGGTTCCGTTGACTTCAACTTGCGGGCCATTTACCAGGACCGGCTCTGGGTCGGCGGCTCCTACCGCCAGAACGGCAACTTTGGGGTGCTGGCGGGTGTCACCATCAACCACATCTTCGATTTAGGCTACGCCTACGATAGGGGCGTGGAGGCAAACTACGGCATGGGCAACGGCAATCACGAAGTGGTGCTGGGCATGCGCATCTTCAACAAGGCCAAAGTGCTCTGCCCGCAGAACCTGTGGTAAGGCCGGTCGGGCAACGCTATACTTATATGGGCAGGCCACAAGCTCCTGGGCAGCGCCTTCCCCTGCAGCCGGATATTGTATCGGCTATGCACATGTGTTGCATCCATGCTGAAAATACTGGGGCAGAGAAACTACAAATTTTGATATTCCCTTCTGTTACTGGAAAGTCTGTGGCATTATGAGTAAATTGCCGGCTTAACACGAAGCATATGCAAGAAACAGAAGAAGCGAAAGCAGTCCTTTCTGATAGAATATTATCCCTGGCTGAGTCTCAGACCATTGCCATGGCCAAAAAGGCCCGGGAGTTGGCAGCCAAGGGTTACGATGTGATCAACCTGAGCTTTGGCGAGCCTGATTTCCAGACGCCGCAATACATTAAAGACGCAGCCAAGCAAGCCATCGACGATGGGTTCACTTTCTACACGCCGGTGCCTGGCTACCCGGAGCTGCGCGAGGAGATATCCAAAAAGTTTAAGCGCGACAACAACCTGGACTATGCCCCGGACCAGATCGTGGTGTCCACGGGCGCCAAGCAAAGTATCGCCAATGCGGTACTGTGCCTGGTAAACCCCGGCGACGAGGTGGTTATCTTTTCGCCCTACTGGGTGTCGTACGAGGAGATCGTGAAGCTGGCCGAGGGGGTGCCCGTGCCGGTAATGGGCCGCCTGGAGAACGACTACAAGGTGACAGCCGAGCAGTTGGAGAAAGCTATCACAAGCAATACCAAGTTGGTGATGTACTCTTCGCCCTGCAACCCAACAGGTGCCGTGTTCGATGAGGAAGAACTGATGGCCATTGCCCGCGTGCTGGAGAAGTACCCGCAGGTGCACGTGATCGCGGACGAGATTTACGAGTACATCAACTTCGGCGGCAAGCACTTCAGCATGGCCAACATCGATTTTATACGCGACCGCGTGGTGACAGTGAACGGCTTCTCGAAAGGCTATGCCATGACGGGCTGGCGCGTGGGCTACCTGGCTGCGAGCCGTGAGATTGCCTCCGCCTGCGATAAAATGCAGAGCCAGATTACCTCCGGCACCTGCTCTATTGCCCAAAAAGCCGCCGCTGCTGCCCTGAAGGGTGGCAACGCCAGTGCCCTGGAGATGGCCGAGGCCTACCGCCGCCGCCGGGACCTGGTGCTGGACCTGATGAACGAGATCCCTGGCTTCAAAACGTACCTGCCCAACGGGGCTTTTTACATCTTCCCGGATATCAGCGCCTATTTTGGCAAGCAGTATGAGGGCAAAACCATTGAGAGCGCCCTGGACCTGAGCATGTTTATACTTAGCGATGCCCATGTGGCCGTGGTGAGCGGTGAGGCGTTTGGTGCCCCACAGTGCATCCGCTTCTCGTTTGCCACTTCCGACGAAAGACTGAAAGAGGCGCTGCGCCGCATCAAGAACAGTCTCGCAAAACTGCAGTAATGAATCAATATAATAGCTTAGAAGGCATTTTTGAGGCTTTCAACAGCCTTAAAGTGCTGGTGGTGGGCGACGTGATGATCGACTCCTACCTTTGGGGCAAGACCTCCCGCATCTCGCCAGAGGCTCCCGTGCCGATCGTAAACGTGGTGAAGCGGGAGAAGCGCCTGGGCGGTGCGGCCAACGTAGCCCTGAACGTGCAGGCCATGGGTGCCCTGCCGCTGCTGTGCTCCGTTATCGGGGATGACCAGGACGGGGCCGATTACCTGCGCCTGATGGAGGAGAAAAGCTTGCCGACAGAAGGCATTGTGCAGAGCCCGGAGCGGGTAACCACCATCAAGCACCGTATTATTGCCGGGGCACAGCAGCTGCTGCGCGTAGACTCCGAAATAGAGCACAACCTGACGGATTATGAGGAGCGCCACCTGGAGGAGCGTTTTCTGCACCTGCTGGGGCAGGCTGATGTGGTGATCTTTGAGGACTACGACAAGGGCGTCTTTTCAGAGCAGAACATCAGGCGCTTCCTGGAGCTGGCCAACCAGCGGGGGGTGCCGAGCGTGATCGACCCGAAGAAAAAGAATTTCCTGAGTTATGTGGGCTGCACGCTGTTTAAGCCGAACCTGAAAGAGCTGAAAGAGGGCTTGAAAGCTGACTTTGCCGATGAGAACCTGCCTGCCTTTGAGGATGCCGTGGAGGAGCTGCAGGAGCGCCTGCAGGTGAAGCAGGTGCTGGTAACCTTGTCCGAAAGAGGCGTGTTTGTGGCCGATGGCAAAGAGAAAACGTACATCGAGGCGCACCGCCGTTCTATTTCTGACGTATCAGGTGCTGGTGATACCGTAATCAGCATCGCAGCGGTATGCATGGCGCTCAAGACTTCAGTACAATTTATGGCCGGCCTTAGCAACCTGGGCGGAGGCCTTGTTTGCGAGCAGGTAGGCGTGGTGCCCATCGACAAGCAGCGGTTGTATGAGGAGGCACAGCGTATAAAGCTGTTTGAAACACATGAATACAGAAACGCTTAACCGGGTATTGTATGACAGTAAGCTGACCGCGTATAAGATTATGCGCCGGACAACTTACGTTCTAACCATTCTGGCTATCGGCTTGCTGGTGCTGGCGCACGGGGTGGTAGAGGATCCGACGCAGCTTCGGTTCCTTTTTTATGCCATCGATGGCATCCTGGCCGTTTTTGTGATCATTTATTTTCTCCGCATACTTTACACGTTTGAGCGGGTAAAATTTCTGCGGCGCACCTGGTTCGAAGGTGCTTTAATGACGATCGTGTTCCTGAACCAGGTGTTTACCTATGGCTTTGGGATACCTCTGATCTACAACGTCTTTGAGGGCGTGGGCATTCCGCTTTCGGTGGAATGGTACCGGGTGCTGGTATCCATGTACATGCTGGTGTTCCTGCTCGTAGAGCTGCTCGAGACGCGGGTGCACCTGAAAACCCTGCAGCTTAAGCCTTCCATCACCTTCCTGCTGAGCTTTATATTCCTGGTCCTGTTGGGCACCGGGCTGTTCATGCTCCCGAAGATGACGAATGCCCCCGATGGGATTCGGTTTCTGGATGCCTTGTTCATGGCCACCAGCGCTTCCTGCGTTACGGGCCTGGCTGTAGTGGACCCGGGTACTTATTTTACCTTCCCAGGCCAAGTGGTGCTGTTGTTGCTCATACAGATGGGGGGCTTGGGTATCCTTACCTTCGCCACCTTCTTTGCCTCGCTCATGCGGCAGGGTATTGGCGTGAAGCAACACGTGGCCATGCATGAATTACTGGATAGCGAGTCTTTGTTTTCCGCCAAGGGCCTGCTGCGTAACCTCATCTTGCTTACGTTAACCATAGAGGGAATGGGGGCCGTAATGATTTTTATGAGCTGGGGGCCGGAGGTGCCATTCGTTAACCTGGGCAGCAAGATCTTCTTTTCCGTGTTTCATGCCGTGTCTGCGTTTTGCAATGCCGGTTTTTCCTTGTTTCCGGAGGGGCTTTACACTAATCCTGTGCGGTTTTCTTATGTGCTGC
Source organism: Pontibacter litorisediminis (assembly GCF_029360645.1). Classification (GTDB taxonomy): domain Bacteria; phylum Bacteroidota; class Bacteroidia; order Cytophagales; family Hymenobacteraceae; genus Pontibacter; species Pontibacter litorisediminis. The sequence goes on from NZ_JARDUA010000003.1 coordinate 713,635, forward strand.
ATTTAGTGGTGTCCCTGCTTATTATCTTTGGCGGGCTGGGTTTCCCGGCCATTATTGATATATTCTCGCCAGCCGCTATGCGTGCGCGTATGGCGGCACCATGGAAGAACTGGAAAATGCTGACCCGGGTGATTGTTTATACTTCTGTTGTATTAATTGCTGTGGGTACAGTCGGCTTTTTTCTGTTGGAGTACTTCAACACCTTGTCGCAGTTAACCTTTGCCGAGGCCTTGATCGTCTCCTTCTTCCAATCAGTAACTACGCGTACCGCAGGGTTTAACACAGTGGATATTTCCGCCTTGAGTGTGCCAACTTTGGTGATGTTCATGTTCCTGATGTTTATCGGGGCATCGCCCGGGTCTACGGGTGGGGGCATCAAAACCACCACGTTTACGGTTGTGCTTTACGCCGTGGCCGCCACCGTGCGGAACAAGCGTAATATGGAGATCGGGCACCGCACCATTCCGCATTCTGTGGCCTATAAGGCCTTCACCGTGTTTATATTCGCCTCCATCGTGAACATTGTGTTCATCTTCATCCTTTCCATTTCAGATCCGCAGTACGACATCATTAACCTGGCTTTTGAACAGGTGTCGGCTTTTGCCACGGTGGGCCTGAGTACGGGTATAACGGCAGGTCTTTCGGATGTGGGCAAGAGTGTGATTATCCTTTCGATGTACATCGGCAGGGTGGGGACCCTAACCTTGGCGCTGGCGCTGAGTACCAGGGCGTCCTCTACCGCCTACAAGTACCCGGCGTCGCACCTGGCCATTGGCTAAGGGGAAGTGCCACGTGGCAGGACAGGAAGCTTAAACTAGAATAGAGAGGTCCGGTTGTGTGCTGCAGCCGGACCTCTCTATTTGGTGATTTTGAGTGCGATGGAGCTGGTAATGAAAAGGTTGGTCTCCGTTAAGGAGGCTCCTTCCGAAAATGTTGGCTTGCTGCCGTTCAGCCACCTGCCTTCGAGGCGACAGATTATATTGGGTCTTGGAGCGTAGTCTGTGTTCAGCGAAAAGCCGCTTACCTGGAAGCCTGCTGGTGAAGGTATGATCACTCCTTTTTTATCCTGATAATACTCTGCCCTGCCTGCCACGGACCAAGCGCTGCTGAGTTTATACTTTGCTATCGCTACCGGGCTGTACCAGACATCATAGTGGTTGCTGCCTTTCTGCTCCTGTTGCAGCCCAATGTCAAAACCAGTTATAAGTATAAGTTTTTCTGAGATGCCGAGCTGTGCGTAAAGGTTATTAAAGTAGCGCATCCTCCTGTTGCTGTCGGGATCGTCGGTGCCAATAAAGGTGCTCCAGTTAAGGGCAAGGGCTTGGGATGGTGAGTAGTTTACCTGCGTGCCGAAGGAAGGGAGAGAGTTGCCCGGTACCCGCTTTATCCGCTGCCAACCATTCGCCACTACTGCCGCCACGGTCCAGGCAGGAGTTGGGGTGTAGGTAAATTTCGCACCAGAAAGAAAGTAGGGCGAGTTCTCGGCCAGTAAGGAACGGGTAAGGGTAAGGTTGTCCGCTAAAACGGCACTCTCGAACCCTATGTGGGAGCCCAATATACCTGCGTCCAACCAAAGCCGCCGGTCCGGGGTGATGGCGATTCCCGCATTGGCCTCAAATACGTGCTGCAGCAGCTCCTCCTCTGCCGCATAGTTGTCCATGGCATAGGTACCCGCCTGAAGCGCTATGTTTCCGCGGTACCTCGGGTGGTTAACAGATACTTTAAGCAGAGCAAGGTTCAGGTTAAATTCATTGTGCCTGTTGTGGTTGTACAGGAACGGCTGTCGGTAACCAAGCGCTGGCTCATTAAAATCATAGGCATAAAAAATGTCGGCAAACCCGGTGAAGCTAACTTCTGGGCTTGCCGACGCTGTTGTATCCGTCTGAGCAGATGCGGGCAGGAAGAGCAAAAGAGCAAGAAGCAACGTGAAACTCTGCCGTATTTGCCTGCTGCCCATTTCCGCTGTTATTCTTTGATGATCGGGCTGAACTCCTTCACGGTCTGCACAAAGCATTTCACTTTCTCGGGGTCCGTATCCGGGTAAACGCCGTGGCCCAGGTTGGCGATGTGGCGCTGCGGGCCAAACTCCTTCAGCATCTTGATCGTCTCTTCCTGGATGGTCTCGAAGGAACTGTAGAGCAGGCATGGGTCCATGTTGCCCTGCAGCGTTTTGTTGGGGCCTACCTGCTGGCGGGCCTTGCTCACCTCCATGTTCCAGTCCAGGCCAATGGTCTCGCAGTTCAATTTGCTGAAGTCCTCCATCGCGAAGAAGGCGCCTTTGGCGAACACCGTTACCGGCACATTGCGGATGGCGTTGCAAATCTCAGAGATGTACGGCAAGGCAAACTCCCGGTAGTGCGCTGGTGAAAGTATACCTGCCCAGGAGTCGAACACCTGGATCAGGTTAGCACCCGCCTCGACTTGTGCCTTTAGGTAAGCGATGGTGGTGTCGGTGATCATGCGCAGGAGCTGATGCGCCAGCTTCGGGTTGGTGTACAGCATGCCGCGGGCATGGGAGAACGTTTTGGAACCGCTGCCTTCCACCATGTAAGCCAGGATCGTCCAGGGGGCGCCGGCAAAACCGATAAGCGGCACGCGCCCGTTCAACGCCTTTTTCGTGATCTTGATGGCATCCAGCACGTAGTGCAGGTGCTCGTGCGGGTCGGCCACCCGCAGCTTTTTCAGGTCTTCCTCTGTGCGCACGGTGTTCGGGAAAATAGGCCCGCGCTTCTCAATCATCTCATAGGTGCAGCCCATGGCCTCCGGCACCACCAGTATATCCGAGAAGATGATGGCAGCATCCACGTCCAGGATATCCACGGGTTGTATGGTTACCTCAGCGGCCAGATCCGGTGTCTCCACCAGTTCTTTAAAGCCACTCAGGCTCTCGCGTACGGCACGGTACTCAGGTAAAATACGGCCAGCCTGGCGCATCAGCCAAACGGGGGTGCGCTCCACGGCCTCACCACGGGCAGCTCTCAATAGCAGATCGTTCTTCAGTTGCATGGCGCAAAGATACGTTAAAAATACCGACTGAAGGAAGATGATTGTTATCACCAAAGCGACAGCCGCAAAACCTCTTATTGTGTGTTAAAAGCTTTGTACTGTGCTTTGCGCCGCGTGGTTGGGGCAGGCCAAAAAAACATCCGCTAGGCCAAGCAGTAAGGGAGTGGCTTATCTCCCTTCAAAGAACACTGCAAGTATGCCAGTCGTTACAAAGTTTACGCCGATGGAAAGCACGATAAAGCCCATGATGCGCGAGAGTGCCGACAGCCCGGCCTTGCCCAGGTAATTGACCAGCTGGTGCGAGAAAGCAAGTATGACAAAAGTGGCGGCGGCTACCAGCGTAATAGCCAGAAGTATAAGGCTGATGTCAGAGTAGGAGAGGGCGGAGGTGAACATGCCAATGCTTACGGCAATGGAGCCCGGGCCCGAAAGCATGGGCATGGCCAGCGGCGTAAAAGAGATGTCGTCTTTCTCCAGCCCCTCCCTTAGCACACCTTTGGATACTTTCTTGCCCCGGTGCGCCTTGCTGGTAAGCAGCCCAAAGCCTGCCCGCATGATCATCAGCCCGCCGGCAATCCTGATGTCGGTAAGCCTGATGCCGAAGAAGTTGAGCACATACTGCCCTGCCAGAAAAAAGACCGAAAGGATGAGCGCCATGTAAATACAAGCCCGCAGCGCCTGCTGGGTACGGTTGCCGGCAGTGTCGTCTTGGGTGAGGGTGATAAAGACCGGCATGGCCCCGAAAGGGTTTACCACCGTGAAAAGCGCCGTGAAGGTGGCCAGTACTAATTCCATAGTTGCTGTAGTAGAGGCCACAAAAGTAGAAGGGGAATGTTAAGGCATGGTTACAGGTGTATTGTGAGATGGTTAAGGCCATAAAAAAGGACAGCCCGAAGTATAAGGCTATACTTCGGGCTGTCCTGTGTCTTTACGTTTGCGGGGGGTATTTCTTGTCGGCGGCTGGCTCAGCCGTGGCTTTTTTTCGGGATGTGCGGCGGCTGTTTTCCTTGCGCTTCACGTACACGGCCGAACGCCCTTTGTCCTCCTCTTTGCGGATGGTGAAGATATCTTTATAGGCGTTGATGAGCTGCAGCAGCTGGCCGTACCCAAAGGTCCGCGGGTCGAAGCTGGGGTCGAGCTGTCGCAGGTTCGTGCCCATCATGCCCAGGTGCGCCCATCCGTCCTCATCGGCCGACATGGCAAAAGCCTCTTTCAGGAGCGGCACCGGGTTTGGACGCTGCTGGTTGCTGGCGTTATCGCCGCTGCGTTCGGCTTCGTCTATCTTCGCATCAATGTCATCCCGCAGGTTCTCGGTAAAGATGAACACGTTGCAGGCATTTACGAAAGGTTTTGGCGTTTTGCGCTGGCCAATGCCCATCACAAAAATGCCTTCTTCGCGGATGCGGGTGGCCAGGCGGGTGTAGTCGCTGTCGGAGGAGACGATGCAAAAGCCGTCGGCCAGGCCGGAGTGCAGCAAATCCATGGCGTCGATGATCAGGGCACTGTCGGTGGCGTTTTTGCCCACCGTGTAGCGGAATTGCTGGATGGGTTGAATGGCGTGGTTGTTCAGGCAGTCTTTCCAGCCGTTCATCTGGGGGGTGGTCCAGTCGCCGTAGATGCGGCGGATGGTGGGGGAGCCATACTTGCCGGCTTCGGCCAGCAGTTTGGTGATGAGGCTGGGCTGGGCATTGTCGCCGTCAATCAGCATCGCCATCTTGTCAATCTTATTGTTTCTTGGTAAATTTTTCATTTATAAGGGATTAGGGGCCTAGGTTGATGCAGGCCTGCACCGGCATTTTTGCCATACATAGTTATACTACTATTTTTGGAGGAGGTTGTTGCTGCCAAACGCGGGCTAGCTTAAATATAAATAGCGATATTTATTAGTCGCTGGTATACAAGAGGCTATAAATGTAAGTATAATATAGTTATCAGGAGCCAGTTATTATTTTTGCACTGGCGCGACCGCAGCAAAACCACTTATCTAAACTACGTATACATCATCCATATGAAAAAGTATAAAACCACACTTTTAGCGATGGGAGTAGCATTGTTGGCCTCACTGGGATCGGCCAAAGCGCAGGCGTTTAAGGCAGAGGAGCCGCTGGCGCACACATACTCAATAGTGGCCCGCGACCCGAAAACCGGCGAGATGGCCGTAGGGGTGCAGAGCCACTGGTTCTCAGTGGGCACAGCTGTGCCGTGGGTGGAGGCTGGTGTAGGCGTGGTAGCCACACAGTCGTTCACCAACAAATCGTTTGGCCCGCGGGGCCTGGCGCTGCTGAGGGAGGGGAAGACGCCGGAGGAGGCGCTGGCCATACTTCTGGCGGATGATGAGGCCCGCGAGGTGCGCCAGGTCGCCATACTTGACACCAAGGGAAACGTGGCCACGCATACCGGCAAGCAGTGCATCCGCTACGCTGGCCATATATCGGGGCAGAATTTCTCGGTGCAGGCTAACATGATGCTGACCGATAAAGTATGGCCGGCCATGGCAAAGGCCTTTGAGCGGAGCGAGGGGCAGCCGCTGGCAGAGCGGGTGCTGTTGGCCATGCAGGCCGCCGAGCGCGAGGGCGGCGATATACGGGGCAAGCAGTCGGCGGCGCTGGTGGTGGTAAAGGGCCAGAAAAGCGATCAGCCCTGGGATGACAAGACCATTGACCTGCGCGTAGACGACCATCCCCGGCCGCTGGAAGAACTGGAGCGGCTACTGAAAGTGTACCGTGCCTACGAGTACATGAACGCCGGCGACCTGGCCATAGAGAAAGGGCAGATGCAGCAGGCTATGGAAGCGTATGGCAAAGCAGAGGAAATGTTTCCGGACAATCTGGAGATGAAGTACTGGCACGCTATTGGTCTGGCTAATAGCGGGCAGGTAGAGGAAGCCTCCAAGTTGCTGCGCGAAGTGTACAAGAAAGACCCGAACTGGCGCGAGCTCACCAGCCGCCTCCCCGAAGTTGGTCTGCTGGACGTAAGCCGCCAGCAGATGGAGAAGCTGATGAAATAAAAGCAAGGAAAGTATAGAACGTAAGGAGCAACGGTAGAAATGCCGTTGCTCTTTACGTTCATGGTTGCACAGTCTAAGCTTTTGAGCCCAAGGCTTTCTCTGCTGCAAAGGCTTCTTGCTGCGCTTCTGCGGCACCGGCTCCGACTACTCCTGCCCTCTTTAACTAAGGAGGGGAGCTCTTGGAAACGATTAGCCCTCCCCTAGCCCCTCCGAGGAGGGGAATTAGCAGGCGATTATCATCCTCTCACAACTTTGCTGAATCTACGTCAGCACTCGCTATTGGAATGATACCCAGTCTTTGGGTTGAGCGCCTATGCGAGTTTTTCCGGTGCCGAACGCTAGTGAGGCAGCCCGAGGCACGAGGGCAGGAAAAGCTCCCAGCGCGATGCCCGAAGACGAGCCCGCTCGGGCTGGAGAGCTCCAAAGCCAGAGCTGAAACAAGCAGGTGGTAAGGCTATGGATGAACAGTGGCTAGCAAGGATAGCTAGGTTCAGATTAAGGGAAGCTATGGCTAATAGCGGCACAAGCGGACGCTTGCGCCAGAGAAAGTATAAAGTATAGCCCAAGTATAAGGCATGGCTTGCGTGGATTAAGAGATCCGCAGCAGGGAAGGCTCCGGACAAGGATGTTCGAAACAGCGAGAGAGGAAGTAATCAAATACGCACTACAAGCTCGCGGCAACGGTTTAAAGCCGATAATCAGCAGTGTCTACCAGGTATAGCTTGTTTCAAAACAGCCAAAGCTGCGTCTATAGAAGTAAGCGTTTGCGGATTAAGAGGTCACTCATGTACAACCAGAAGGTGTCTGTGACAAGCAACTCTGAAATAAAATTCTTAAATTAAAGGCCTCTAACTAAATCCTATTTCACCTTTAACTGAAATGCTGAACAAAAAGAACTTACGTTGTCTGCTGGCGGCAGCTGCCACTACGGTGTTAACCCTGCCGGCGATGGCGCAAAACTATGCCCAGGACTCGGCCACGATCAAAAGGATCTACGACAATGCCCTCACCAGCTACGAGAGCTACGAGAACCTGCGTTTTCTTACCAAGAACATCGGTGCCCGCCTGAGCGGATCGCCACAGGCCGCTGCCGCCGTGGAGTGGAGCCGCCAGGTAATGGAAAAGATGAACCTGGACACAGTTTACCTGCAGGAGGTGATGGTGCCGCATTGGGTGCGTGGCGATAAAGAGATCGGCCGCGTGATCAACTCCAAACTGGTAGGCACTGCAGACATGAACATCATGGCACTTGGTGCTTCGGTGGGTACCGGCAAGCAGGGGCTGAGCGCAGAGGTAGTGGAGGTTCACAGTTTTGAGGAACTGGAGAAACTGGGTAAAAAGAAGGTAAAAGGCAAGATCGTGTTCTTCAACCGCCCCTTCGACAACACACATATTGTAACGGGGGCAGCCTATAGCGACGCAGTAGACCAGCGTGGCGGTGGCCCGGTAGCGGCGGCCAAATTGGGAGCTGTAGGGGTGCTGGTGCGCTCCATGACAAACGATATCCAGGATATTCCGCACACTGGTAACACGCGCTATCAGGACGGGGTGGAGAAGATCCCTGCCGCCGCCATCAGCACGAAACACGCAAACGAACTGAGCCAGCTGCTGAAAAATGATCCGAACCTGAAGTTCTACATGCGCATGACCTCCGAAGTGCTGCCGGATGTGCTGTCCTACAACGTGATCGGGGAGATAAAAGGCACGGAGAAACCGGATGAGATCATCGTGGTAGGCGGCCACCTCGACTCCTGGGACGTGGGGGAAGGCGCACATGACGATGGCACAGGCTGTATGCAGTCGATAGAGGTGCTGCGCCTGTTTAACGACCTGGGCATTAAGCCAAAGCGCACGATCCGGGCGGTGCTGTTTATGAACGAGGAGAACGGCCTGCGCGGTGGCAGCAAGTATGCCGAAGTGGCCAAAGCGAAAGGCGAAAAGCACGTTGCCGCCATTGAGTCGGATGCCGGTGGTTTTACCCCGCGTGGCTTTGGGCTGGACGGTACCAAAGAGCAACTGCAGGCAGTGCTGGCATGGAAGCCTTTGCTGGCGCCTTACGGCCTGCACGATATTGCCCCTGGCTACGGCGGTGCTGACATCGGCCCGTTGAAAGGACAGGGCTCAGTGGCGCTGATCGGATTTAAGCCGGACTCCCAGCGCTACTTCGACTATCACCACACCGAGATTGACACCTTTGAGCAGGTGAACCGCCGGGAGATGCAGTTAGGAGCTGCTTCCATGGCCTCGCTGGCTTACCTGATCTCTGAATACGGCCTTAACGGCGGCGTGGCAAAAGTGCAGAAATAGAAGCTAACATATATTACAAACATAAAGGGCCGCTCAATTGGGCGGCCCTTTATGTTTTATACCAGCAGAGTTGGTTCATGCTGGTTTATGTTGCGAGCGTTCAAATCTTCGGCCGGCTATAGCTAAAACCCTGGCCCGGTTGAGCTGTGAATGTGGCATAAGCGGGTCTAAAGAACCACGCCCGAAATTTTAGTCTGCTATGGCAGCAGCAGCGAGCTATCGCCGTAGCTCAGGAAGCGGTAGCCGTGCTGCAGGGCATGCTGGTATACCTTGCGCCAGTTCTCCCCAATTAGCGCCGAAACCAATAGAAGCAAGGTGCTTTCCGGCTGATGGAAGTTGGTTACCAAGCCGTGGCACATCCTGAAGGTATAGCCCGGTGCGATGATGATCTGCGTGCTGGCGTGCAGGTGGTCTATATTTAGTTGCTCCATGAAATGCAACAGTGCCTGCAGTGCCTCCGAGGCAGCTGGCGGATTTATACTTTCGTAGGCTTGCCACTGGCTTACGTGCAGCTCCTGCTGTGGCAGGTCGGGCTGCGCCAGTACTTTAGCTCCTAACCAGTAGATGCTCTCCAGGCTGCGCATGCTGGTGGTGCCCACCGGTATCACCGGGTTGCCTTGCTGGTGCAAAAGCCTCTCCAGTATGCTTTTGGTAAGGTAGAGCTGCTCGGCATGCATCTCGTGCGCCTCCATGGTGTCGGCTTTTACCGGTTTAAACGTGCCGGCACCCACGTGCAGCGTCAGGTAAGCCGTATCTGTACCTTGGGCCTTCAGCGCTTCCATCACGCGGTCGGTAAAGTGCAGGCCGGCAGTCGGAGCGGCCACGGCTCCCTGTTGGTTCGCGTAAATGGTTTGGTAGCGGGTGTGGTCGTCTGGGGTGAGGTCGCGGTTAAGGTAAGGAGGCAGGGGCAAGCGGCCACAGCGCTCCAGCACCTCGGCAAAGGGAAGCTCGGCTGGTTGCCACGTGAAACGTATCAGGAAATGCCCTTCCTGCTGCGCCTCGCGCACTGCCTGCAGCTCACCTCCATCAAACTGTAAGACTACAGGGCCGCTTTTCCAGCGCTTGTTGTTGCCTACCAGGCATTTCCAGGTGCTGCCGCCTGTTTGCTGCATGGCCAGCTGCACCTCCCGGTGCGGGGCCACGGGCTCCAGGCAAAAAATCTCTACCAAACCCCCGGTTTCTTTCTGCATCAGCAGCCTTGCCTGCACCACCTTGGTATCGTTAAACACCAGCAATGTGTGCGGGGGCAGCAGTTGTGGCAGGTCAGTAAAGGTATGATCCGCTATCTGGCCCTGGCGGTAGAGCAGCAGCTGAGACTGATCGCGCTCCGGTAGCGGAAACTTAGCAATGCGCTCCTCGGGCAGCTCATACACAAAATCCTTTATCGCCAGTTTCTTCGGGTCGGTCATGTAATCAGTTAAGAGTTTAGAGTTATGGGTTAAGAGTTGCTACGGAGGCTTTTGCTGTTACTTTTCAGCGCTCCCCTCGAGGTCGTTCAGCTCCAGCTCCAGCGCCTTCACCGAAATCTGGATTTCGCGGATGGCCAGCGCCAAAGAGATCAGCATCATAAGCAAACTGAAGGCAAAAACATACTTGCCGGCCTCCTGGTAGTCGGCAAACAGCAGGAACATACAGAGCACGCAGCCAAACATGCTCAAAGTGCCGAAGGCCTGCATGTTACGGATCAGGACAAGCCGGTTGCGGAGGTTCTCGATCTGACTGAAAACTAACTGACTGCGGGACGAGGCATAGCGGTCTTTGAGGTTGCGGATGAGCGTGGCCAGACCCAGAAAACGGTTGGTGAAGGCCAGCAACAGCAGCGACAGCGCCGGGAACAGCAAAGCAGGTGTGGTGAGCGTGATCTCCATGCCTTGTACTTGATCAGAGGCTTTTCAGGAAGTCCTCGTCCAGCGGCTCCGCGTCATCATCGTCCTCTTCCGGGTTTTGGGGGGCGTCCCAGTCCACCTCGGCCAACAGCTCCAGCCCGTCCAGAATCAGCTCGTCCAGTTCCTCCTTCGTGCCGGCATCCAGCGTCTGCTCAAACAGGTGCAATATCTCCTCACGCTGCGGGTTCACGAAAATCTCGTGGTACAGGTTGTCAAACGTAGCGATGCGCTTCTGCACGACCTTATCTATCTCGCGGGTGTTTTTCGCTTGCACCGCTTCCTGTAGCACCTCCAGCACCTCCTTGCTCTTCTCGTTGTCGGCCAGGCGAATGAAAGCCTTTACAAACGCAATGGCCACTCCCAGGCGCAGGCGCTCAAAGCGGTAGCTCAGTTGCTCCCGGCTGCCGCCTCTCGAGGTCTTGGCCTCCCGCAGGGCGCGCTCCAGGTCGGTGTACACCGTAGCGGCTCCTTCCTCAAAAACGTGTGGGGAGGGGCTGTCGAAGGCGGTTTCTAATAGCAGTTCAAAGCTTCTGGCGCTCATAAGGTATCTGGTTTAGCTACTGGATAAATAAGTCTACAAAGGTAATGATTATACTTTCTTTCTCCACGCCTTGTTAGGAGCACCGCCCACGGCCAAAGTCTTGCACCGGTTTGGGAGGTTAGGACTGTTTTTCCGCTGCAAAGTCTAGCTGTATAAAGGGGTGATATTGGATTTAGGCCAGTGTTGCAACAAGTGAGCAAGAACAAGAGACTTAGATAAATTCACACTTTGGTGAAAATGAATTTCAGGAACCGTGCACCGTTCATGTTATTCAATATAAGCTATGTTATATATACATTGTTATGGGTAAAATTATAGTTACAGAATGGCTATATATTGGATTGCTATAAATATTTTAATTGTATTGTTTGCCAATGCTGTACTTGCTTTATTTGTCTGGATATTATAAAAAATCGAAGTGTCTTATATTTGTGCCAGCTTTTGCTGTTTTGAATGTTGGATTAAAACCAAGAGGTTGTTTTTCATCATATTGCTAATAAAACAGCATTGAAAAAGGTTCTAAGCAGCGTTAGCTAAGGCCGATCGATTAGAAAAGTATAATAACCAGTTTTGGGATAGAGAGGTGTGCAGCTGAATGGCTACAGAGACGCCTGGTAACCTGTGAATGAAAAGTCGGAATGGTGGAGGGTGCAATGGGTGGGGAAAGGGTAAATGCGCTGATTATAACTATACACATACTCTTTGTGAAAAGAGCAAGCCTCTTGAATAGTACTGAATTTTTATCAACCATACTTAAGGATATCCATAGTTGAAGATCAACATAGTTTTAATAGGTAGCTTATGAAGAAAACCTTTACCCGAAAACTCTCCTTCCTGTTCGCCATCTGCCTGTTAGGGGTGTTGCAGTTCGCAGCATCCCTTGGTGCGTTTGCGCAGAAGAACAATGAGGTGCCGATCTATAGAGTGGATCTGCGCGGGAAACCCAACGGTGTTTGGAATTCCGGAGAGGTGGCCAGGAACGGCCAGTTGTGCGGTGCTCCTAACAACGAAAACTGTGTGCAGTTCGAGATCCTGCTGGATCAGAATGCGGAGCAGATGGAATTCGATATTGTGAGTGGACCCGTGCCATCCGGTTCTATGGGCTATCAGATTGATTGCGGCCCCCAAACCCCGGTGGGGCAGCCGATCTGTGTGGACGTATCAAAACCGATTACGTTGACGCTCTGCATGCCGGGCAACGCGAAAGGCGTCTTTGAGGTTAGGTCGCTTGCTGCTTTCAACCCTCAGGCTGATATCTCAGTTACGTCAGGTTGCTCGGCTACTTTAAGAGCGCCGCAGACTTTTGAGGCAGGCTCCATCACTTGGCGTGATATTACCTACAATGGCACTTATAACAAGTACCTGAGCTTCCCGAATGGGGACACGGCGCCCATCATCACGCCAGATAACAATGCACCTGCGTACGTGGACTATGAGGTGTCTGGTACTACAGTGGCCACCAAGTGCCCCGGCAGGTTCTTCTCGGATGTGGTGCGGGTGTACTTTTATCCGCCGCCGACTGTCACTATCGGCCCCAACCCTGCCATTATCTGCCCCGGAGGCAGTGGCGTTACCCTCACAGGCCAGGTAACAGGCGGTGACGGTAATTGGGAGTATATCTGGACAGACCCTTCCGGAAACGTGGTGGGTAACCAGCTGACTTACACAGCCACTACAGTGGGTACGCACAAGTTTGAGGTAAGAAACATCAACTACCCTAACTGCCGCGAGTTCTCCGCGTCGGTGGATGTTGTCTCCAATTTGGCGGCGAATGCGGGACCAGACCAACTGGTTTGCTCGCAGAGCCCTGTGCAGTTGGCAGGAACAATAACAGCAGCCACGGGAGGCATCTGGAGTGGGGGCGGCGGCACCTTCAGCCCAAGCAACACGGCCCTTAACGCCGTTTACACCCCAACTGCAGCCGAAATAGCGGCTGGCTCGGTAAAGCTCCGGCTTACCTCTACCGGCAACGGCTCGTGTAGCGCCGTGCAGGATGAGGTATTGATCACCTTTTACCCAATCGATGTGGAGCTGACAGGTACGCCCGTCATCTGTAGCGGTACCATGGGTACGGTTACGGCAAAGGTAACGGGTGGCAACGGCACCATCTCCTATAAATGGAGCTCCGGCGAGACGACGGCCACCATTACGGGCAAGCCCGCCGGCACTTATACCGTCACCGTTTCCGACGGCCAAAGCTGCGCTGTTACAAAATCGTTTACGGTAACAGAAGTGCCCGGCCCTACAGGCTTTACCGCTACCACAGCCTCCGAAACCTGCGGCAGCAGCAACGGCAGTGTAACTGTAAGTAACGTGACGAGCGGCACAAGCCCTTACAAGTATAGTGCGGACGGCACCAATTACCAGGACTCCCCGGTGCTGGAAGGACTCGCCGCCGGCGACTATGTGATCTATGTAAAAGACGCCAACGGCTGTACCGTTACCAAAAGCGTTACCATTGCGAACATTGCCGGACCTACGGCTGTAATGGCCTCTGCGGTGGCGGCATCCTGCTACAACAACGATGGTAGCATTACGGTTGGGAACGTTTCGGGAGGAACAGCTAATTATACTTACTCTCTCAACAACTCCGTTTACCAGAGCGCTACCAGCTTCACAGGCCTGGCTGCCGGTACGTATACTGTTTATGCCAAAGATGCCAATGGATGTATCGTCAGCACTTCGGTATCGGTAGCCAAGCAAACCCTGACGGCCTTTACGGCTACGGCGGCTTCCTCTACCTGCGGAGCCAGCAACGCGAGCATTACCGTGAGCAACGTGCAGGGAGGCATCGCACCTTATGCTTATAGCACCGACGGCGTTAACTTCCAGGACAACGCCACGCTTTCAGGCTTAGCGGCCGGCCCCTACACGGTTACCGTTCGGGATTCGAGAGGCTGTACGCTTACAAAATCAGTTACGGTAGGTAACATTACCGGCCCTACAGACCTTACGGCTACAGCCAAGCCATCCTCCTGCGGTAACAGCAATGCCGAGATTCTGGTAACGAACGTGAGCGGTGGCACGGGTACTTATACCTATAGTTTAGATGGCACTAACTTTCAGAGCGCCGCAAGCTTTACCGGCCTGGCTGCCGGCAACTATACAATCTATGTGAAAGACGGCAACCGCTGTGTTTATACAGAGGCCATTACCCTGACGGATATTGCCGGCCCTGATTTCACGGCTACGGCACAGGCTTCTACCTGCGGGGCCAGCAACGGTCGTATCACTATCAGCAACATAACCGGCGGAGTTACTCCTTATAAGTATAGCAAAGATGGCGGCGCAACCTTCCAGGACACGCCAAGCTTTAGCGGATTGGCCGAAGGCAGGTACCAGGTCATGGTGCAGGATGCCAACGGCTGCTCCCTGGTAAAAGCAGTGGACGTGACCAACATGGCCGGACCGAGCGATCTGGCGCTGGCAAGCACGGCATCCACCTGCGGCGATAGCAACGGTGTGATACGCATCAATGGAGTAAGCGGCGGCACGAGCCCTTATACTTATAGTATAGACGGGAAAACTTTCCAGGAGTCGCAGACCTTTGGGGCAGTGCTGGCCGGCGAATACACCGTAACCGTGAAAGACGCCAACGGCTGTACGTTTGCGAAGCAGGTTGTGGTGGGCAACGTTGCCGGACCAACCAACTTGGCCGCAAGCACCCAGGCCTCTACCTGTGGCGGCAGTAACGGTGAGATTATGATAACCGGTGTAACCGGTGGCGCCGGCGACTACACCTACAGCAAGGACGGCGTGAACTATCAGGCTTCTGCCACGCTTACAGGCTTTGTGGCCGGTACGCACACGGTTTATGTGAAAGACAGCAATGGCTGTACCTTCTCCAAGGCGTTTACTGTGTCAGACATTGCAGGCCCAACGGCTGTAGCGGCCACCGCCCAGCCGGCCAGCTGCCAGAACAACGACGGCAGCATCACGGTAGGCAGGGTAACCGGGGGGACCTCGGGCTATACTTACGCCATCGACGGCACGAACTTTCAGACCTCCACTAGCTTTACCGGCCTGGCCTCTGGCAAGTATACCGTGACGGCAAAGGATGCAAAAGGCTGTATCGTTACTACCACAGTAACGGTTGGCCAGAATGTGCCTACCGCCTTCGCCAGCACCACGGTAGCGGCCAGCTGCGGCAGACCGGACGGGGAGTTGACAATCGGATCAGTGACTGGAGGCAAGGCTCCTTATACCTATAGTATAAACGGCGGCGGTTTCCAGGCATCAGCAACCTTCACCAACCTCGTGGCTGGCACCTATAGTATTACAGTGAAGGATGCCAAGGGCTGTACATTTACCGATGAGGTGGGGGTGCAGAACGTGGAAGGACCATCATTCAGCGCTACCGTTGCGGCCACCACCTGCGGCGCCGCGAATGGAAGCATAAAGGTAGGAAACACCACCGGTGGCGTAGGTCCTTATACCTATAGTATAGATGGGCAGAACTTCCAGGCGGCTACTACCTTTGAGAACCTGTTGGCGGGCAGCTACACGATCACGGCGAAAGATGCTAATGGCTGTTTTGGCACCACCCAGGTGGTAGTGGCAGACATTGCCGGTCCAGAGGACTTCACGTTAGCAGGGGCTTCCTCTACGTGTAGCGGCAGCAACGCCACCATTTCTGTGAGCAATGTGGACGGCGGCACGGCACCTTATACCTATAGTATCAACGGCGGCGGCTTCCAGGTATCAGCAACTTTTGCCAACCTGGCTGCCGGCGACTACACCATCACGGTGAAGGACGACAATGGCTGTACCATCAGCAAGGCGATCAAGATCAGCGATATTCCTGGCCCAAGCGGCATCAGCCTGGCCGCTACGGCCTCTACCTGTGGCGAAAGCAACGGCAAAATAGAGGTAGGCGGCGTAACGGGTGGCACGGCTCCTTATACTTTCGCGCTCGACGGCAAAACGTTTCAGCAGGGCACGACCTTCGCCGCAGTAGCGGCAGGGGCCTACACGGTAACCGTGAAAGACGCCAACGGCTGTACGTTCGCAGCAGAGGTTGTGGTGACAAACATCGGCGGTCCTTCTGACCTTACGGCCAGCGCTACGTCCTCTACCTGCGGTAGCAGCAACGGCAAACTGACAGTGACAGGCGCCACCGGAGGTGATGCCCCTTACACCTATAGCAAGGACGGGGTGAATTTCCAGGAGAGCCCGGTGTTCGAAAACCTCCTGGCCGGCTCCCACACGCTCTACGTGAAAGACAGCAATGGCTGTACCTTCTCAAAGGCGTTTACTGTGTCAGACATTGCGGGTCCAACGGCCGTAGCGGCCACCGCCCAGCCGGCCAGCTGCCAGAACAACGACGGCAGCATCACGGTGGGCAGGGTAACCGGGGGAACCTCGGGCTATACTTACGCCATCGACGGCACGAATTTCCAGACCTCCACCAGCTTTACCGGCCTGGCCTCTGGCAAGTATACCGTGACGGCAAAGGATGCAAAAGGCTGTATCGTTACTACCACAGTAACGGTTGGCCAGAATGTGCCTACCGCCTTCGCCAACTCAACGCTAGCCTCTACCTGCGGCGCGCGCAACGCTAGTATCACAGTAGGTACGGTAACGGGCGGCACGGCACCTTACACCTACAGTGTAAACGGGTCCGCCTTCCAAACATCGGCTACTTTGGCCAACCTGGCAGCTGGCACTTACACGGTCACCGTGAAGGACGCCAAAGGCTGTACTTTCAGCCAAGCCGTAACGGTAGCAGACATTGCCGGTCCGTCCGCGTTAGCCTTGGCCGGGAAAGCCTCTACCTGCGGCAGCACGAATGCCGCCATTACCGTGAGCGGTGTAACCGGTGGCACGGCTCCTTATACCTTTGCGCTTAACGGAGGAGAATTCCAGAGTGGCACAAGCTTTGGCGCACTGCCGGCCGGCGAGTACACGGTAACGGTGAAGGACGCCAACGGCTGTACCTTTGTACAGGCTGTTACCTTAACAGATATCCCGGGGCCGTCTGCCTTTACGGCCACAGCCACTGCTTCTAGCTGCGGTCGCGCGAACGGAAGTATAACGGTGAATGGCGTAACTGGCGGAACCGCGCCTTACACGTATAGTGCCGACGGTGCAAGCTTCCAGGAGGCTGCCACACTTACCAGTCTCTTGGCCGGTAAGCACACAGTAACAGTGAAGGATGCCAACGGCTGTACCGTGACCATGGATGTGGTAGTAGAGGATGTGGCCGGCCCGAACGGACTGGAGCTGGCCTCTACGGCCTCTACCTGCGGCGCGAGCAACGGCAGCATCGCAGTGGGGAAAGTATCCGGGGGAACGGCTCCATATATGTACAGCCTGGACAATACCAGCTTCCAGAGCGGGCTAACCTTCGAGGGCGTGCGGGCAGGCAACCACACCGTAACGGTGAAAGACGCCAACGGCTGTACCTTCTCCGCAAGTATAACGGTAACAGACATCGCCGGACCGGCTAACTTTACCGCCTCAACAAAGGCAACTACCTGCGGCGCCAGCAACGGCGAGATCAGCATAACAGGTGTAACCAACGGCACAGCGCCTTATACCTATAGCATAGACGGGAAGAACTTCCAGGCTGCTGCTACCTTTGCCGGTCTGGCTGCTGGTTCGCACAACATCACCGTGAAAGATGCCAACGGCTGTACGTTCGTAAAAGCCGTGGAGGTTACCAATATTGAGGGGCCAGCTTCCTTGGCGGCTACGACCAAAGCTGCCAGCTGCGCCGATAACGACGGAGGCATTACGGTGGGTGCCGTAACCGGTGGCACAGCGCCCTATACGTACAGTATCAACGGCACAACGTTCCAGGGCAGCACGAGCTTCACAGGGCTGGCTTCCGGAGAATATATCCTTACAGTAAAAGATGCGAATGGCTGCCAGACCACTGAAACCGTGAAGGTGCGCAAGGATGGGCCGGCAAGCTTTGCCAGCACAACCGCCGCCTCTACCTGCGGTGCTGAGAACGGACGCATCACGGTAGTTTCTGTAGATGGGGGCAAGGCGCCTTATACCTACAGTATAAACGGCGGCAGCTTCCAGAGCTCCGCAGCGTTTACGTCGCTCCTGGCCGGTGCTTACAGGGTAACGGTGAAAGACGCCAACAACTGTACTTACATACAGGAAGTGGTGGTAACGAACATCGAAGGCCCATCGGACCTGACAGTTGCTGCCAACACCGCTACCTGTGGCAACAGCAACGGGCAGATCAGCATTGCAGGAGTAACCGGCGGCACGGCACCTTACACCTATAGTGCAGACGGCGTGAACTTCCAGGCTTCTGCTACCATCTCTGGGCTTGCCGCCGGTGAGTACCAGGTAACAGTAAAAGACGCCAACGGCTGTACCGCCGTGAAAGCAGTGACTGTGGGCAATGCCTCGGGTCCGGAAGGATTTACGGTGGCAGGCAAAGCAGCCACTTGCGGCGCGGCGAACGGCGAGGCTACGGTAAGCGCCGTGGTAGGGGGTAAGGCTCCTTACACCTACAGCGCCAACGGCACCAGCTTCCAACCGGAGGCTACGCTGAAAGGCCTGACTGCCGGCACGCATACCATCACGGTAAAAGATGCCAACGGCTGTACCTTCACAAAACAAGTAGTAATCGAGAACGTTGCCGGGCCAGCCAACTATGAGCTGGCGACCGTGGCCACCACCTGTGGTGCAGCGAATGGCGTGATCACGGTAAGCAACATGACGGGCGGCACGGCACCTTATACCTATGCTCTGAACAACGGCGACTATCAGGCGGCAGCAACATTTACCGAGGTGGCTGCCGGGGAGTACGCCATCACGGTGAAGGATGCCAATGGCTGTACGTTGGTGAAGCAGGTGGAGGTAAGGGATGTGGCTGGACCTACAGAGGTTGCGGCTTCTACAACGCCAACTGCCTGTACCGCCAACAACGGCACCATCACAGTAACCGGGGTAACGGGTGGCAAAGCGCCTTATACCTACTCGCTGGATGGCAGCACCTACCAGGCGGCGGCTACTTTCGGAGCGCTGGCGGCTGGAGAGTATGAGGTTTATGTGAAAGACGCCAACGGGTGTAGCACTACTGCCAAAGTTACAGTAGGCATAAAAGGGCCGAAAGAGGCAACCGTTGCGGCTACAAAGGCTACCTGCGGCGAGGAGAATGGCTCCATCACCATCACTGCTGTAACAGACGGCACCAAACCGCTTGCCTATAGTATAAATGGCGGCAGCTTCCAGGCCTCAGCCTCGTTTGCCAACCTGGCGGCCGGGGTGTATACCATCATCATCAAAGATGCAGAGGGATGCACGCTGGAGGTGACACAGGAAGTAAGCAACAGCGGTGCCGCTACCTTTACGGCCACCGGCTCGGACGCCAGCTGCGGTGCCGAGAATGGCCGAATCGTAATCAGCGGCGTGAGTGGCGGGGTGAGCCCTTACACGTACAGCGTGGACGGCACTAACTTCCAGGGTTCGCCTGAATTTACCGGCTTGGCCGAGGGTGCCTACCAGGTGAGCGTGAAGGACGCCGCCGGCTGCCTGAGCTTCCAGCCAGTGACCATCGGCAACACCCCACCGATCACCAACCTGCGCGCTACGGTAACCTCGCCAACCTGCGAGCAGCCTGCGGGCCAGGTGGCGATCGACGAGGTGAGCGGCGGCACGGCTCCTTACACATATTCGCTGGATGGGTCTAATTTCACAGCCTCCACCACCCTTGCTGACGTTGCTCCAGGCAACTATACCCTGACGGTGAAAGACGCCGCCGGCTGTACTTATAGTATAGAGGTGCAGGTGGAAGAAGGTGTGAGCAGCAAGCTGGACTACGTGCACCACCTGGCCTGTACCGGCGGCAACACCGGGGAGATCGCTTTTACCTCAACCGGCGCCACCGACCAGACGCAGTACAGCATCGACAACGGCAAGACCTTCCAGAAGAGCGCGGTGTTCTCTGGCCTGGCTGCAGGCACATACCAGCTCATCGCTAAGTTCTCGGCCACATGCACCATTAACGTGGGCACCGTGGAGGTGAAGGAGGCACAAGAGATGGAGGTGGAGGCAACGGCGCTGACCAAGGCTATCGGGTTCGAGAAGTCAGGTAGTGCCGCCGTGACGAAGATCGTGGGTGGGGTAGGACCTTATACCTACTCGCTGGATGGCGGTGCCTTCACGTCTGATTCGGTGTTCACCAACCTGAGCGCCCGCGAGTACACGGTGACGGTGAAAGACAGCAGAGGCTGTACCGCTACAACGACATTCGTGATAGAAGGGCAGGGAGATATTGACATCCCGAACGGCTTCACGCCAAACGGCGACGGTATCAACGACACGTGGGTGCTGAAAAACCTGCCGAGCCTCTTCCCGGGCAACAGGGTGACGGTGTACAACCGCTGGGGCAGCGAGGTTTTCTCGTCCAGAGGCTACAGCAAGCCATGGGATGGTACCTACAAAGGCAAACGCCTGCCGGATGGCACCTACTACTGCATCATCGAGCTCGGTGACGGCTCTGCTCCGATTAAGACCTCTGTGACCATTATGCGCTAACTGCCCATTACCAAACAACACGTGTTATGAAGAATTACATCCTTATATTTTGCTTTCTGCTCGTAGGTTCGGTAGCTGTGGCACAGCAGAAGGCGCTTTACAGCCAGTACATGACCAACTACTATCTCCTGAACCCGGCTGTGGCCGGGGTGGAGAAAGACTGGAACATAAAGGCCGGCTACCGCAACCAGTGGACAGGTTTTGAGGGGGCTCCCCAAACTTATTACCTAAGTGCCGAGACGGCTTTGTTTAAACGCACCATCGGAAGGCGCAAGTCCATGCCTTACCACGGTGCCGGCGGCTATATATACACAGATAAGACAGGCCCTGTCTCACAAACAGGTTTGCTGCTGTCGTATGCTTACCATGTGCCGCTAAACAGGAGTTTATACTTGTCTTCGGGAGTGTTTGCCGGGGTGCAGCAGTATAAGTTCGACGAGAATAAGATTCACCTGGCAGATGGCTCCAACGAGCGCGACCCGGTAACTCAACAGGGAAGTATAAATGCCTTTATGCCGGATCTGAGCGTGGGCACTTACCTGCACTCCGAGGAGTTCTTTGTGGGGGCATCCTTATTCCAGGTGCTGGGCAACAGGATCACCAAGAACAGAGGAATTGAGGACCCTGCCCGCCTGTCGCGCCACTTGTTTGTGTCGGGAGGGTACAACTTCGATGTGAATAGAAACATTACGGTTACGCCTTCCGTGCTGCTGAAGTACGTGAACCCGGCCCCCATACAGGCTGACTTTAACGTGCGGGGAGAGTATCACTTTACCAAGCGCCGCAAAACAGTGTATGATGACATGGTGTGGGCAGGTATCTCCTATAGAACTCAGGACGCCATCGTTGGTTTGGTAGGTGTGCAGTTTAAAGAGCAGTACCGCCTGAGCTATACCTACGATATCACCGTGTCGCCGATGCGCCACCACAGCGCCGGTTCTCATGAGATCGTACTTGGCTTCCGGATGCCATAGTGAGAGTTTAGTAGTATAAAAGAGAAGAGCCAGTGCAATTGCACTGGCTCTTCTCTTTTATACTTTCTCTGGCACAAGTATCCATACTCAGACTGGTATAAGCTTCCGCTTGTGCCTTTGCCTCTTTCCTGGCGCAAGTCTCCAGACTTGTGTCCTACTATGGTGTCGGGTCTGTGACTCGACTGGCTCGCAGAGCCATACCTTATACTTGGGCTATACGTTATACTTCTCTGGCGCAAGCGTCCGCTTGTGCCGCTCTTAGCTGCTGCTTTCTGCCACAGGAAGCAAGCTATTCTTACTAGCTGCCGTTCATCCTCAGTCTTACAACCTGAATTGTTGCATCTCTGGCTTTGGTGCTCTCAAGCCCGAGAGGGCTCGTCCTCGGGCATCGCGCTGTGTTCCCTCCTGCGCCAGGGCGCTGCCCTTCGGGCACCGGATCTCACAAGGCGCTCAACCCAAGGACTGGAAACAGTTTTCGATAGCCTCTGCCTTTGCTATGGGACAAGTATAACTCCCCTCCTTGGACTACCGAGAACGCGAGTTCGAAGGTAGCGAGCGTAGCTTTGAGAGGCAGGGGTGGTTGGACCCGGTACTATAGGAAGCTCCCTCCCCTGTTCTTAGGGAAAGGTTGGGGAGGGGTGAATTCCCCTCCCCAACCATCTTAATGGGCATCCTCTTCTGCGCGGGCAGAGCTGCCGCTGATGATCTGGCCGAAGAAGATGCTGTTCAGGAACAGCTTGTTGGTGCCGTACCAGAAGGCGCGGAAATTCGGGTTGTCCGGCATGGCGATCACCTTGCCTGCTCCCAACGCCGATACATCCACGGCCGCCGTGTTCTTCACTTTCTCCAGGTTTGGCTTCGAAATGTAGCCAGCCATGAGCGGATTAGCAGTATACATCACCGGGTTGGCGTAAGGGCTCTTCGAGCGCTCCATAAACAACGCGTTGCTGCGGAAGATCGGCAGTTGGGCATCGGTGTAGCCGTAGGCCAGCGGGTGTGTCAGGTCGAGCGTGGTCTCAAAAATAGCTCCTCCAATCACCTGTGCTCCCTCGCTGTTGGCCATATCGGCGTATGCTTTCTGCGCAGCTGCGTTAGCCTGAGCCTCTCCGTTTTTGAACGTGATGTTGCCAATGCCGTTATCGGAGAGCCATTTTGCGGCTGTGCCCATACCTATCACTGTGCCGCCCCGTTGCACCCAGCTGCGTAGCTTGTCTTTGGAGATGCTGCTGTACGAGCCCTCTGCCATCACCAGCACGTTATACTTGTCTATGGATGCGCGGTTAAAATCATTTGTTTTGATGAGCACCGGACGCATGCCGAAACGATCGTCCATCAGGTGCCAGGCTTCGCCAGCGTCATAGCTATTCACGCCATCACCGATCAGCATCATAATCTTGGGCTGCTCCAGGCTACGCATCATCGGGCTGCCCAATTTTATGCCCTGCGGCGTGAAGCCGGTGTTCATGGCGTATACTTTCAGGGCATTTTGCTGCGCTACTTCCTGCAGCACCTGGTGCAGCTCCTCGGCATTCACTCTTTGCCCGGCCACAGGTATCAGGATGGTGCCATAGTCGTACTGCTTGCCATCGGGAGTGCTGAACTTGTCGGTGGCCACACGCGTCGCAATACCGCGGTCCATCAGTTGGTTAAGAGCACGCGGGGCATAGTAGCCGTGCCACTCAAAGGTATAAGCGTAGTCGCTTTTGCCGCCTATCACTTCGCCGTCCGGGAAAGACAGGTCTTCTACCTTCTGGCCCAGCTGGTTGCCCTTAAAGTTACGGGAGGAGAGGGCGGCGTGCTCCAGGTCAAAGGCAAGCGGGAAGGTCCAGGCCGAGATGTCGTAGAAAAGGCTATCCTGAAAAGTGGTGCGCTTCTCAAACATTGCCTCAATCAGCCTGTGCTGCGGCTGCTCCGTCGGGATGACATAGGCGTTCTCCGGCGTATAGGTGACCCCGTTGATCGTCATGTTTTCCTTCGGGCGGTACACGTCGATCTGGTGCTGCTTGATGATCTCAGCCAGGTGGTACGCACGCGCTTTGTCCTTTTCCGATCCGAACACATACGCTTTGGTCTTCGCCTGCTTCGCCTCATTGAGGGCGTTCTTATAGAAGTCGCGCTGGTGCGCCAGCAGCTCCTCGCGCATGGCCTGCGCCGCCTCCAGGGTAGAGAGGGTGGTGGTGAACTGGTTTCTGATGGTGAACGGGAAAGTCAGCACGCCATTTACGCTCTCCTGCGCATGGCCGCGGGAGCTGGCCTGCTCAAACAGGATCCCCACGGCTCCGTTCACATCCGGGTAAGTGGAGCCTTTGCCGTAGTAGAAGTCGTCGTAGCTTTCCTCGGTGTAGTAAAAGGAGCCGATCTTATCGAGTGCCTTGGCGTGGTAGGTGCCGATCTTCTGCGTCAGTTTAAAGTTGCTCTCCGGCGTGAGCGGGTTGTTGCGGCTTGGGATACCCGGCTGAAAGAAGAAGGTCGCGTTGGTGCCCATCTCGTGGTGGTCCGTCAGCACGTTCGGCTTCCACTCGTGGAACTTGGCCAGCCTGCCTTTCGACTCCGGGTGCTGCAGCGGCAGCCAGTCGCGGTTCAGGTCGAACCAATAGTGGTTGGTGCGGCCGCGCGGCCACACTTCGTCAAATTCAGCACTGTTGTTGTCGGTGATCAGGTTCTTGCTGCGGTGCGAGTTTACCCAGCTGGCAAAGCGGTTCATCCCGTCCGGGTTAATGGATGGGTCGAGAAGTATAATCGTCTCGTCCAGCAGTTTCTCTATTTCCGGCCCCTGCGCGGCGGCCAGGTGGTACACGGCCAGCAGTGAGGCATTGCTGCCGCTGGGCTCGTTGCCGTGCACGCTGTAACCCATCCATACCACGGCCGGCATCTCCTTCAGATTCAACTTCCCTGATTCGGCAGGATTGGTGAGCTGCACATGCTGCTGCTTCAGCTGCTCTATGTTCTGGTGGTTCTTGGGCGAGGTGATGGTGAGCAGGTACAGCGGCCGGTTTTCGTGGGTGCGGCCATACTCTGTCATCGTGATGCGGTCGGAGAGGGAGGCCATCTGCCGCATGAACATCACCAACTGGTCGTGGCTCGCGTGCCACTCGCCCACGTTGTAACCCAAAATATCTTTAGGGGTTGGAATGCTGCTGTTGTAGGTTACCTCGGTTGGCAGGTAGTAAGAGAGCGGAGCCTCGGTTTGCTGCGCCACTGCTACCGGACCAAGGCCCAGCATGGCCGCTACAGCGATTACGCGTAGGTTTTTCTTCATGAGTAAGGGTGAGGAATAGGTTAGATGTTTGGTTATACCTGCAATTTCCTGTTTTGCGGAGGCTTTTGCAAGTATAAAAATAGCTTGCCGTTGACACTTGAGAACTTAGAATTATGGTCAGGCCTTACAAGTAAGTATGGCTTCTTCTGCTGAAAATGCTGCTTATAAATACTGTCGTTTTTGTCCAATTTTTAGCTACGGGATTTAGCTATTTTATCTCTGCAGCGCAATAAGGAGGTTTTGTGTCTATGCTCTACTAGTTAAGAAGCTTCTATAATAGTGCAATTCTATAAGTTTATATATAAAATATTAGATAAATAGTGGTAGTTGAATGTAACTATTTATAAGCAATAGGGTATATGTTCTTTAAATAGTAAAACAAACTATAGGAAAAGATCAGTTATGACTATGGATTTAGCTTTACACTATAGGCGTGGTGCCCCATAAGGCTCCAGGTATTGTGAAGTAGCCATGATAATACGCATTTCCCACGCTCCTTCAGCCACCTAACAAAGGTTAATGTGATTTAACCTATCTGCAATAGGGTTTTAGCTGCCTTTGGCGGTTGATTAACCTATTGCCCAGCCATGTTTTGCCCTACTGTAAAGTATCCAGACTTTCGTTTCACCTGACCCAATCGATCAACCAAGGCCAAAGCGACACAGCCTTAAACCCAAACCTTATCCCCTAAGTTTTATGAAACAAAGTTTTACCCAATTGATTGCGCAGGCAGTGCAAGCCCGGCGTGTTCTCATTTCATCCTTAGCAGTGGTCATGTTATTGGCTGCTGCTGTTTATGTTTATGCCGCTGTCGGTGTGACAGTAACAGGCGGAGCAACTTTCCCCATTTCTGCCGATTTAGCTGCGAACGCAACGCAGTCTACGCCTGGTTATACTTTGGTGGGAGATATTAATATCACTGAAGAGTCTGCTGGTGATGTGTCTGCAAGTGGCAACATCGTGTTAACTGCACCAACCGGTTGGAGATTTAGAACAGGTGCAACCGCTAGTGTAGAACTTGCACCAGGAGAAACTGGAGGCAATAATAGTGCAAGTATAAGTGTTGGGACTCCCGTAACGTCTGGGGATGGCTCTCAAATTACGATCCCACTTACATACAGTAATAACAATAAAAGGGAAAGAATAGTCATAAGTGGTGTTGCTGTTCAGGCCTTAAACGGAGGCAACATACCTGGTACTGGAAGTATAGCAATTAGTGCGGCGAATGGTGCAGTGGTTTCTGGTTTACCTGCGACGGTTAGCAAGGCTCTATCACAAAGCCCGGGAGCCATTAGAAGTTTAGCTTTCCGGGTTCAGCCACCCACAGTTGACGTTGGTGCAGCTATGTCACCTGCGCCTCGTGTAGCTGTAGTAGATCAATTTGGCAACACTGTTACGAGCGTCAATACAGGTACTATTGGTCTGGTACTTTCCGGAACACCAAACACAGCCCTAATTAATCCTTCCTCCGGTGCTACAGCTTCTATTACAAATGGAGTTGCTATATTCAATAGTATCAGAATAGATGAGGGGGGAACCTTTCAATTGCTTGCTACTTATTCTGGAAACTCTAGTGCGCAGGGTACAAGTAACCCCTTTACAGTAAATAACCTTACACCAACTGTCTCCAGTGCACTACCCTGTATAACGGCAGGTAGCACCCAGAGAACTGTAACGGTTACAGGCACAAACTTTGTACGTGGGTCTGTGGTCAGAATAAACGGTGCTAGCAGAACAACAACCTATGTAAGTTCTACTTCGCTTTCTGCAACACTACTGTCTGAAGATGTAAATACGGCACGAACTCTAAGTGTAACCGTATTTAACCCAACACCAGCTGGCGGCTCATCTAATGCGGTGGACTTTGTGATTCATCCGGTTTATGAAGCAAGCGGAATAACAGGCGATACGGAGGTTTGTGAAGGTGCGCAAGATGTTACTTACTCGGTTGCAAACATAGCGGGGGCAACCTTTAACTGGCAGGTTGGCCCTGGAGCAACTATAGTTTCAGGGGGAACATCAAATACTATTACAGTTAGGTTTGGTAGCACAGCTTCTACAGTAAATATCTCAGTGCAGGCTTTAAATGCCTGTGGTGTAGCAGGACCATCCTCAAATCTTCCGGTTACTGTAACTCCCTACCCTACAGGAATAAGCGCAGGCCCAACAGAAGGAGTATTTTTCTGCACCGGGCAGTCAGCCACCTTGGGTTCCGGAGAGCCTGCAGTAGCTGGCTACACGTATAGCTGGTCCCCAGTTACAGGCTTGTCAGATCCAACCGATCCCAATCCTACGGTTTCATTAACGAACAGCACCTCAGTTGCTGAATTTTATACTTATACCTTAACCGTTACAAACGGCGAGGCCGAGTGTGCCGTGACAGACCAGGTAACAGTTACTGTTTACCCTGAACTGGTTATAGCAGCTGATGATGTCGAGCCAGTATGTATAGGAAATAGCATCGAATTAAGAGTAACGGGGAGCCCTAGCTATACTTACGCCTGGACCGGCCCTAATGGCTTTACATCTACCGAGCAAAATCCTATTATTCCCAATGCCACAGAAGATAATGAAGGTACTTACACGGTATTGGTTACAAACCAGCAAGGCTGCCAGGCTACAGCAGAAGTAGATGTTGACATAGCGCCGCTACCTACTGCCAATGCTGGACCTGACCAGCGTTTGTGTACACAGGGGGCTTCCACTTCGTTTACAGTAACAGGTATCCCCTCTGCCGGCGCGGCTGGCGAGTGGAGTGTGGTAGCAGGTACTGCCACTATCGCTTCTGAGACATCGCTTGAAACAGAAGTAAGTGTTACCAGTGCCAGTGCTACTTTAAGGTTTACCGCTGAGACACCGGATGGATGCCAGGCATTCGATGATGTGGTGCTGACAGTGGACCCTCTTCCTGTGGTTACACTAGCACCATTCGGTGATATATGCGAGAGCGATCCGTCGTTTACACTGACTGGTGGCTTGCCGGCAGGTGGTACCTATTCAGGCCCGGGCGTGGCAAACGGCGTATTTAGCCCTGCAGCCGCTGGTGGTGATGGCACTTACACTATAACTTATACTTACAGAAATGGCAACGGCTGTGAGAACTCAGCCGCCCGAACAATAACAGTTAAGCCGCAGCCGGTGGTATCCGTTACTCCGGATACAGAAATATGCGCGGGGGAAAGCATCACGTTAACGGCCAGTGGAGCCACAACCTATCGTTGGGAACCAGCGGCGGGCCTTAGCGCTACTACGGGAGCATCTGTAACGGCCAGCCCAACGCAAACAACAACCTATACTGTGTATGGTACAACCAATGGCTGTGAGTCAGTGGCACAAACTGTTACAGTTACGGTAAATCCGCTTCCGGTCGTAACAATTACACCTACTGGCCCAACTGAGTTCTGCCCTGAGAATTATGTAGAACTCCGTGCCGTTGAGAACTCTACGTATACTTATGCTTGGTTTAGAACCGGCAACAGCACTTCAGTGGGCTCAGCAAGCTCTTACCAAGCTACAGAAACAGGCAGCTACTATGTAACCATTACTACCGATAAAGGCTGTACGCTTACATCAGAGACAGTGGCAGTAAAAGTGGCCAATGTGCCTACTGTGGCTACTATAACCACTACTGGTGCTACTACATTCTGCGAGGGTGGCTCGGTGCTCTTCGGTGCTAACCAGGCACCGCCCGGACAGACATATGTATATGAGTGGGAGCGTAGTACGGATGGTGTGAACTTCACAACGATTGAAGGTGAAATTTCCAGAACCTATGAGGCCGAAGAGACTGGTTTCTACAGAGTACTTGTAAGTAATACGGTGGAGGCAGATGAAGATACGGAGCAGTGTACGAAGATATCAGAAGCTGTACAGGTAACGGTACTGCCACAGCCAACGGCAGATATTACTTCAAGCAGCGAAACACAGTGTAGAACCGAAAGTGGTGCCACCACCTTTACAGTAACCGGTACCTTCTCAGGAGGAACTGCTGCCTGGACATCCAGTAATGGCAGCTTTGTAATCAGCGACAGAAGTGATGTGACAAATCCTTCAACAGAAGTAACTACTTCCACGGTTACTGTGACTGTATCTGCAGCCAATACAAGTATTGTCAACTCAACTATTACATTAAGAACCACGAATGGAGCCGCATCCTGTGATCCGGCAAGTGAATCTGTAACACTGACAGTGCAGCCGCTGATAGCAGGAAACACTATCACAGGAACAGCTGAATACTGCCAAGGAGCAACAGCAAGTGCATTAAGCTCCGGCACTCTTACTGGCGGTAACGGCAGTTACACCTATCAGTGGCAGAGCGGTAGCAGCGCAACGGGTTCCTTCACCGATATTGATAGGGCCACTGCGGCTACCTATACTCCATCTACTGCAACAGGCGGTACCATTTACTACAGACGTGTGGTTAGATCTGGCGAGTGTTCTAATACCAGTGCAGCTTTTGCTGTAACGGTTACGCCAAGCATCACAACCAACACCATTGCAGGTACACAGAGCTACTGCGAGAATGAACTAGCTACAGCACTAGGTGGTGCGGTTGCGGGTGGTACAGGAAACTACACTTTTCTATGGCAGCAGAGCCCGAGTGGTACTGGCTCCTGGACGAGTGCAGCGGGTACGAATAATCAGGATAGCTACACGCCATCTACAGCAACTGGAGGCACAATTTATTACCGCCGTTTAGTTACTTCGGGAGAGTGTGCAAACAATGCAAGTAACGTGATTGCTGTAAGGGTAACTCCGGCTATCACGGCCAATGTGATTACCGGTGCTGCCACTTACTGCCAGGGCGCTACAGCCGCTGCACTAGGTGGAACGGTAACTGGAGGGGTAACTGCAAAAACATACCTGTGGGAGCAGAGCCCGAATGGTACAAGTTCCTGGACAAGTGCAGATGGCACAAACAATCTGATCAGCTATACTCCTCCTACAACCACTGCAGGTACTGTATATTATCGCCGTGTAGTAACCTCTGAAAACTGCTCTAGCACTAGTAATGTAGTTGCTATTACCGTCACACCGTCTATCACGGCCAACACGATCTCTGGTGGCGCCACATACTGCGAGGGTGCTGTGGCAGCTGCTCTTGGAGGTACAGTTTCAGGTGGTTTGGATTCAAAAACATACCTGTGGCAGCAGAGCCCGAGCGGTACTGGCTCCTGGACGAATGCTGCGGGTACGAATAATCAGGATAGCTACACTCCGTCTACAGCAACTGCCACTACGACGTACTACAGACGAGTGGTTAATTCTGGAGAGTGCTCCTCTACCAGTAACGTGGTGGCGGTGACCGTGACCCCAGCTATCACAGCCAATACGATTTCCGGTGCAGCAACGTATTGCCAGGGCGCCACGGCTGCTGCTTTAAGTGGTACAGTGACAGGTGGTGTGACTGCAAAAACATTCCTATGGCAACAGAGCCCGAACGGTACTGACCAATGGATCACCGCAATAGGCACAAGCAATCAGGCGAGCTACACTCCGTCTACAGCTTCTGTGGGTACTATGCACTATCGCCGTATAGTTACATCCGGAGAGTGTTCTAGCACCAGCAATGTGGTAGCTATCAGAGTGAACTCTCCAATTGCAGGTAACCAGATTTCCGGTACACAAACTGTGTGTTCAGGTGGGGCTATAGCACCACTTGGGCAGGCAAGCGGTACCAGCTTGAGTGGTGGCAGCACGCCATACACCTATCAGTGGCAGAGCAGTACTACTTTGAACGGAACGTATACAAATGTAACTGGAGGAACCGGTGCGACCAGTGCATCCTATACTCCAGCAACTAGAACAGTTACTTCGCAAACAACGGTATATTATAAGCGAGTTGTAAATGGTGGGCAATGCTCAAGTGTCAGCAATGCAGTGTCTGTAACATTTAATCCAGTAATAGCTAGCAATACTATTTCTGGAGCACAGACTGTTTGCGCAGGTGTAGCACCTAGCCAACTTACTGGAAGTGCGCCAACTGGTGGATCTGGAGCTTATACCTACTTATGGGAAAGCAGCACGATTTCTGCAACTGCTGGTTTTAGTGCAGCAACTGGAACGAACACTAATAGTAACTATAGCCCAGGAGCATTGCAGCAAACTACCTGGTTCCGAAGAGTAGTCACCTCAGGAGGCTGTTCTAACACAAGTACTGCAGTTCGGGTAACTGTTACACCAATTACTACATACACGCTTGTATTAACAGCTAACCCATTCCCAGTTTGCCAGGGTGTTAATACTACTTATGTAGCTACTGTGTTGGCTAACGTTACTTCTGTTAACTACCCTGCCAATCCAAGATATGAGCAAATTACCTGGGTAGGTGGCACAGATGTATCAGACCAATTTGATTTTGATTGGTGGAAAAATGATAATAATGATAGGGCTGAAGGCCAGACAGGTAGAACCGTAAGCTTAGCAGGTCTGTCATCAACAGATTACTATACTGTAAGAGCCGCTCCGAAAGCTGGTGCTAACTTAGGTTGTGCTGAGTTTGTTAACAGACCTGAACTCACGCCAGGAAATCCAGGAACAGCAAAGCTTTTCTCCAACAGGATTTATCTAGGCAGACCGGATAACTATGGCGTCTCTATTAGCAGAGTTCCAACTGGTTCTATATGCCAGGGTACATCGGTAACTTTCACAGCTACGCCAAATGCGGACTATGTAAACCTTAGAATGGAGTGGATTGTGAGAAATAGTGCGGGTGCTATTGTTGCTAGCACACCATTCAGTGCGAGTAGAACATACACAACCAACTCACTGAATAATGGAGATGTAGTAAGTCTGAACTTCACATCAGAAGAGAATAAGTGTTCTCCAGTAGCATCAAGTAACTCCATAACAATGGTGGTGGTTATTCCGCAGACTATGGCAGGAGGTGGTGCTTATTGTGCTGGTGGCACAGGTGTACCAATAAGTATAACCAGCTCACAGCAAGGAGTAACATACCAATTGCTGCGTACGGTTGGCTCCAACACAGTTACAGTTGGCTCACCAAGAAATGGTACCGGAAGTTCTGTTAGCTTTGGTAACCAGACCATAGCCGGTACTTACACAATACAGCCAATATCTGCTAACGGAACATGTTCTCCGGTTTATGGCCCAGTAGAAGTAGTTATTACTCCTAGACCGATAGCATACAATGTTACTACTCCTAATGGTCCTTCATACTGTGTAGGGGGGGCTGGAGTACAGGTTGGTTTGTCTAACTCACAGGCTGGAGTTACTTACAGTCTGTATAGAAGTGGTACAAGTACAGCGTTGACATCTGTTGGTAGAACCACTACCGGACCTTTCACTTTCCCTGGTAGCTATACAGCAGGTACATATTCTGTGATTGCCACACCTACTGGTTCACAGCCAACTGTGGCAAACTGCCCGCAGAACATGCTGAATACGGTGACAATAACTACGGATCCATTACCAACAGCAGTTACAGCCACTGGCGGCAGCTACTGCAGGCCTACAGCACAGCGTCCAAGTGATGGTGCTTTGGTTACAGTGACCAATTCACAAAGTGGAGTTTCGTACCAGCTTCTTAACTCCTTAGGGGAACCTATCGGCAATCCAGTATCAAGCACAGGAGGGCAAATCACACTAGGACCTGTCCTTGCTGGCACGTACAGCATACGTGCAACTAATAACACTACAGGTTGCACGAATACGGTAGGGCAGGCTACAGTAACTATCGATGAGCGGGTTGAGCCTCTCGGAGACATCATCATCACGAATGAAAGGGGAGAGGTGATTACTGAGGAACAACTCGAAATAGGACAGCTTGCCCGCTTTACAGCCGATAACACTTTCGAAGATGACCAAACAGCTGAATCCTATACTTGGTACATTGGAGACGGTACTGAAGCAGGTTGGGAAGTAGTGGAAGGTGTTAATGGCCCTGTACTTACCATACAGTCTATCCCAAGTGGAGATTTCGCTGTAAGGGTGATAGTTACTGCGAGTGAAAGCGGTTGCTACACTGCATACATTGGCATTTACTCCACAGAGCCTGTAACCCCACTACCAGTAGAGATCATCTACTTCACGGCGGCCAAGCAAGGGCACAATGTGCTGCTGGAGTGGGCCACGGCTTCTGAGGAGAACAACACTGGCTTCGAGGTGCAGGTGTCGCAGGACGGATTCAACTTCCGTAAGCTGGACTTTGTGCCGAGCAAGAATGGCAACACTGCCATCAAGCAGGTGTACCAGTATACGGACAAGGAAAATGGCAAGCGTGGCACCCGCTACTACCGCCTGAAGCAGATTGATGAGGATGGCAGGTTCGAGTACTTTACCACCAAGGCCGTAACCTTTACTCAAGTGGCAAGCAAGGTGAAGGCGTTCCCGAACCCATTCACCACGAACGTCACACTGGATATAGCGGCTGAGAACGGTGGGCAGGTGCAGGTAACCCTGTGGAATGCCGTAGGTCGTCAGCTCATGGAGCGCACCGTTAAAGTGGAAGAAGGCTTCAATACGGTTAACCTCGACATGAACGGAGACTTGCCACATGGGGTATACTTCCTGCGGGTTTTCCTGGACGGCAAGATGCACCAGCTCAAGCTGCTGAAAGAGTAACAACAGAATTTAATAGGGTTTAAAGCTGAAAGAGCCGGGTACTTTACCCGGCTCTTTTGCATTTATTTGAAAATATTTTGGTGCAATATAACAGGGGGTAATATTATATAGAGTTTTAGGTATAAATCCTATGGATGCTATATAGTTAGCTAGTGTTATGTTAGAATAATTATACTATAAATAAGCTTGTTATTTTTTAGCAACGACTATTTGTTAGTGCAATTTTAAGTTTGATTTGTTAAAAATTTAAACACGGCTATATATATGGTTTCACTTTTTTGCTTTATACTTGTCTCATTAATAGACTATTTCTGTAGAAGATAATTAGAACTTTCAGGTATCTGGGTGCAGAGAACGGCAGCAAACCGGTGCAATGGAGCAAAGAGATAGCTCTGCCACCAGTTAGCTTATAAAGCTGGTAATATCTCAGAGTAAAATAGCACGCCCAAAAGCGTGGGTGGATTCCTATTGCCTAAAAAGTACTGAAGTAAAAGCAGACATACACAACTAACCAATACAACCAAACCCTTTAAACCCCTTTTTATGAAACAAATTTTTACTCGATCCGCCTGTTTGTTTTGGGCTCTACTGCTGATTGCTGTCTTTAATGGTGGAGCTGTGGTTGCGCAGACTTATGACTTTAGAAATACTACTGTCTACAATTATCCTTTTGAAGAAACTAGAATATCAAGAGAAATTACACCAAATACGACAACTAAAGGTATAGACTTTTTAACGGAGGGTCAAGGGAATACCAAGACTACTTTTTTGAAAATTCAAGCAGATCCAGGAAAAGGAAAAGGCACCTACTCAGGTATGGTGTATATAACTGAGCCAATTATTTTTGAAAAAGGCTATTATTATACTATTTCTCTCGATGCAAAATCTTATGTAGGTACAGGTCAAGTATACGCTAGTCCAGGCTCAATAAAGTTTTTGAAAGGGACTACTGTCACAGATTTAAGAACAGCGGGAAACTCTCAGCAACACGCTGATTTGTTAAAAACAGTAACTGTCAATACAATAGATTCTAAACCATTCTCAGCTAATATAAGATTAGGAGATATAGTAACACAACCCACAACATTATATATTGGCTTAAGGTTAGATGGTTTAACTGACGGAACAGAGCAGAATAAACCAATAATGGAAATTAGAAATCTAAGTATTACTAAGTATGCTTGTCAGCCAATTAATGCCCCTATACTTCTCGCCTCTAGCTACGAGAGATGTGGTACAGGACCTATAGATCTCGTTAGTAGTAATTCAGATGTCAATGTTCAGAGTAGATGGTACAATAAAGCTGGACAATTAGTCTATAGCGGCAACACATATCCTTTTGTGGTGAATGATTTTAATCTTCATGAATTCACTGTTAGAGCATATAATACAGTAACTGGGTGTACTAGCGAAGAAGCAGTTAAAGTAACAGCCCAAGCTAAAAGTAAGATTACTGCATACGGTGAAATTATTACTGATCCATCGTCTATAGAGGTTAATGTACCCGTAACGTTCAAGGCAACTTCGAATATAATTTCAAATCAGCATACAGATGTAAGCTCTATTAGATGGTGGAAGAAAAAACTCGATGAGGCGGGAGTAGAAGTTAGTAGAGAAAAGGTACAGGATGGAGGTACTACCTATACCATGACACCTACAAACAAAGAGCCATTCGAAATATTGTGTGAGATATTTCCTAGCTCAGCTTCGTGTTACGATGTAACAAAGCAGGAATTGTCTACCCAAAAGATACTACCCCTCCCAGTAGAAATCATCTACTTTAACGCAGCCAAGCAGGGCAACAACGTGCTGTTGGAGTGGGCCACGGCTTCTGAGGAGAGCAATACCGGCTTTGAGGTGCAGGTGTCGCAGGATGGCTTCAACTTCCGCAAGCTGGACTTCGTGCCGAGCAAGAACGGTAATACTGCCATCAAACAAGTATATACTTACAAAGACACTGAAAACGGCAAGTATGGCACGCGCTACTACCGCCTGAAGCAAATAGACATGGATGGTAAATTTGAGTACTTCACCACCAAGGCGGTAAGCTTTGGCGAAGTGGGCAACTACAGCCTGAAGGCTTTCCCGAATCCATTCGAGAGCGAGGTAAGCCTGGAGCTGAACGCAGACGCGGCCGGCAAGCTGAACGTGCAAGTGCTGGATGCCATGGGCAGATCCGTACTGACACAGCAGTTTGAGGTAAGCAAAGGCCGCTCGCAGGAGAAAATAACATTATGGCAGTCTCTGCCGAAAGGTATCTATTTCGTCCGCACCGAAATGAATGGCATGGCCAATAATTTCAAGCTTTTGAAGAAATAGAGTAATAGGGTTTAAAGAAAAAGAGCCGGGTTATTAGCCCGGCTTTTTGCATTTACAGAGGTGCGTAGTATTATGTAGGGATAGGGCGACACTTATTTGCGCGGCAGGCTTATCCTATTCATACTTGGAGAGCCTACACTCTTTTTATCTTTAAATCAATATATTAACACCCTTTTCTGGCGCAAATTTCTTTTTATGCATTTTGAAGTACCGGGGCTAATCATCCCTGACCCTCTCCGAAGTAAGTTCGAGATTCGAGCTTTGGCTAAGGAGGGAAGTTCTATAGCAGTTATTTCAGAAATATAAATTCCATAGTGAAGGTACTTTCAGGTAAGCCCAACCCTAAAGTGTTCCGCTCGCAACCTTCGAACTCGCGTTCTCGGTAGTCCAAGGAGGGGAATCTGGGAACGATTATATCCCCCTGCCCCAATCCAAGGTGAACTTGGTTGATGCTCCGTCAGCGGTGGCTATCGAAAGCTGTTTCCAATCCTTGGGTTGAGCGCCTTCTAGATTTCCGGTGACGAGCGAGAGCGAGGCATTGCGACAGCAAAGGAAATGTAGACAGCGCGATGCCCTTATCGAGGGCCCCTACCCCCAGGACGAGCCCTCTCGGGCTTGAGAGCTGAAAGTATACTATGCAACTGTAGTCTCGTAAGGCCGTGGATGAACAGTGGCTAGCTAGTATAGCTTGTCTACAGTTGCAGAAAGCAGCTGCTAAGCGAAGGCACAAGCGGACGCTGGGCGCTTGTACCAGTAGAAGTCCGAAGATCTGAGCCAGAAAAAAGGACAACGTAGCAGCTGTCTTCTCCAAGCAGGGGAGCGCCTGCAAACTTTGAAGTCCCATAACGAATGGGTCAATTGATGTTGGCCTAACACAGCCTTTGTACTGTAAAGCAAAAGAGTCCGCTACTCCTGGAAGCAGCGGACTCTTTTGCTTTATACTTGTTAAGTATACTTACAGCACCTTCACCTTCAAGCTGGTGGGCTGCTGCGGGGAGTGGTATACTTTGTGCGTGGCCTTGATGAAGTCCTCCTCGTTGGCTTCATAAATATTGTCCACATACTTCTGCGGGTTGCGGTCTACGAGCGGGAACCAGGTGCATTGGATCTGGACCATTACGCGGTGGCCTTTTTTAAATGTGTACAGCACATCCTGCAGCTCCACGTTAACGGGCGTTGCCTGGTTTGGGGTGAAGGGCTCCGGCTTCTCGAAGCTGTTGCGGAAGCGGCCGCGGAACACCTCGCTCCGTACCATGGCCTGATAGCCGCCCATCGGCTTGTTTGGCTGGTGCGGGTTGGCTTGGGCGGTGTCAGGATATACGTCAATGAGCTTCACTATCCAGTCGGCATCAGAGCCGGTGGTGGCTACTTTTAGTTGGGCCAGTATCTCGCCCGCCAAAGTCAGGTCCTCCGTTAGCACCTCCGTCTGGAACGTCAGTACATCCGGGCGGCGGCTGGCGAAGCGCTGGTCATCGGTCATGTACTCGCGCGTCATACCAGTGGCTACGGCCTCCGTGAAAGGCACCGGTTTTGCCGGGTCGGAGATGAATTCGCTGGCCTCTGCCTCGCCCGCCTGCGGAGCTTCAAAGCTTAGTTTGCCGTTGGCGTGCAAGTATAAGGTGCGCTCCTGTGCCTGCTTGGGCGGCCATACCTCAAACTCGCGCCAGGTGTTGTTGCCACCTTCAAACATAACCGCCTCTGGTAGCTTTACCGGCTGCTTGGCCTCATTTTTCAGGTAGTGGTTAAAGAATCTGGCCTCCACTTCCTGCTGATACCAGGCAGAATTATTCTGACCAAAGTACACGTTGCCGATGTTGGAACCGTCGGTGCGTGCCCAGCCGCCGTGTACCCAAGGGCCCATCACGATCATGTTCGTCAGCTTCGGGTTGTTCTTCTCAATCGTCTCGTAAATCTTGAGCGGACCGTACAGGTCTTCGGCGTCGTACCAGCCGCCTACCGTCATCACGGCGGGGCCTTTGATATTCTTCAGGTGGGGGAGCAGGTTGCGTGCCTGCCAGAACTCATCGTAGTTAGGGTGCGCCACCATGTCGTTCCAGAAGGCCACGTTGCCTTTCAGGTACTTTTCGTTGGCGTTCTTCAGCGGGCCCAGGCGCATGAAAAACTCGTAGCCATCGGGAGTGCCGTGCTCGAAGCGTGGGTTGCGCTCGGTGGTAGGCTCTGGGCGCGGCAGGCCAAAGCTGGCTAAAAAGTTAAACGCGTGCGGCAGGAAAAAGGCGCCATTGTGATGGAAATCATCCCAGAACCAGTCGGCGATAGGGGCCTGCGGCGAAACGGCTTTCAGGGCAGGGTGGTTGCTCATGAGCCCGGCGGCGGCATAAAAGCCCGGGTAGGAGATGCCCCACTGGCCCACGCGGCCGTTATCATTATCAAGCTTCTTCACCAGCCAGTCCACGGTATCATAGGTGTCGGTGCTCTCGTCTGTATCTTTCTTGCCTTTCTTTTTAGCCAGGTGCGGCGTCATGTTCACGAACTCGCCCTCCGACATGTAAGTGCCGCGCACATCCTGGTACACAAAAATATAGCCTTCGCGCAGCAGGGTGGGGCTGGGCCCTAGGCTGGTTTTGTAGCCTTCGCCGTAGGGGCCAACCGAGTAAGGCGTCCGGTTCATCAGGATCGGATATTTCTTGCTCTTGTCTTTCGGCGCATACACCACCGTAAACAGCTTTTTGCCGTCGCGCATCGGTATCTGGTATTCCGTTTTCTCATAGTTTTGCCGGATGTACAGCGAGTCTTGATTTACCTGCTGCGCCATACTTTGCAGGGCACACAGGCAGAGAGCCAGCAGCAGCGCAAATGGCCGTAGCAGGACTTGAGTTCTGGTCATAGGTTAGGTTTTGTAGTGAATGTTTAAAGTTCAGACCCTGAAGGTAAGCAATTTGCACTATAAATGGTATGGTGGGGCAGCAAGAGTAGCCTCAAGTATAAATCAGGAAATATATAGTGTCGGTTTAATGATTTAAGGCAGATTATGTTATATTGAAGGATGTTTTATTTCTAAAGTATCTTCTATGAAAACAAAAAGTATACTTCCTAACCTCATCCTGGGAGCTTTGGCAGCTGCCGCGCTGACCTTCATCTACTTTATCGGTAAAGATTTTGGCCATTTTCTAGCAGGGCTCAGAGGAGAGCCAGAGTTGTCGGCTTCTGATGTTGTTTATAATATAGGCTACAGTCTTGGCTACATTGCGATACCTATAGTTACGCTGCTGGCGCTGTACATCGCTTACCGCTTTTCCAGAAAGCGAAGGAAGAGCCACGCGTAAGCTTGCGCATCAAAACAAGTAATTACATAGATAACATCTGTAAATTAAGCTTAACCGCATGCTGCTCAGAGTACTGTCTTCTAAGGAGCACTTCCTCTGCTTGCCTTGGCGGTAACAATTGATTGGGAGACGCCTAAGCAGGGATTCTTAGATGGCTACGGGTTGGCTCAAGAAAATTTAGCAAGAGACAAGTGATCAGATTTTTAACACATCGACATGAGAACAAGAAAGAAATCAAACTTGCGCTACCTACTGCTAGGTGGTGCTGTGGCAATCGCAGTATATGTTATTTCTGGTTGGGATGACCTGGTGAGGGGCTTTAAGGATGCCCAGGCAGATAAGCCCTATCAGTATGAGCAGGCAGAGTAAAGTATAGATCCAGCTCCTGTGGCGGTGGTGCTAACATAGCGCTGTACTTAGCCGTTAAAGCAGAGCACAACAAGCATGGAAACAAATGGAGCAGGAACAAAATACATTGCTAAAAGACTACCCGATACAGGAAAAGGGGGCATACTTTTGCGCCCTGGCTACGATGGCCTCCGCCGACGGGCATGCCTCTGATGAGGAACTGGAGTTTTTATACATGATGGGCGAGGCGGCCGAGCTGCCGGAGAATCTGCGGCAGGAGGTGGAGTCAGTGGCAAAGAACCCATCGCAGGTAAGCCTGCAGAAGTGTCTGGATGTACTCAAGGACAGTCCACTCCGGTTCTCGTTGATCACCGATATCATCAGCTTTGCCAAGGCGGACGGCCAATATACTTCTGACGAACAGAAACATATCGAGGAAATGGCTACTTACCTGGGCGTAGACCAGAAGCAGTACAGCATTCTGGAAGACTATGTGCAGAAGGCCGACGACGCACAGCAGCATGGGGAGGACCCCACGTCCCAGAGCTTCATGAGTAAGAACGGCTTCAGCGATACGTTCAAGAAAGCGGGCATCTCGCCGCAGATGGTGCAGGGCATGCTGGGCATCCTGGCACCCATTGTTATTGCCAAAATGATGGGCGGGCGCAGGCACCGGCGCTATGGCGGTGGCATGATGGGAGGCCTGCTGGGCGGCTTACTCGGTGGCGGAATGATGGGCGGGGGGGCGTACCGCTCGCGGGGCGGCATGGGCTCCATGATGTCGATACTCGGCGCGCTGAACGGCCGCAGGGGCTACAGCAGTATGGGTTCCGGCGGATTAGGCAGTCTTTTAGGCGGCATACTGGGCGGCGGCAAGCGCCGTGGCGGCTGGTAGACCTGGTCTTTTCATCAAAGCAAAAGGTACAGGCTACATTCACCTGTACCTTTTGCTTTTACTACAGTAGTTCCAGTTGTATAAGCCTGCGAAGGTCCTCCTCTCGCAGCAGTCCCCGTACTTGTTTATCAGCGATCATGAAAGTCGGTACGGCCGTAACGCCTACTTCCTCATATGCTTTTCGCAGCTCCCGTTGGTGCGCCTCTTTATACTTTCGGGTGTCCAGTGCCTCGCGGTAAGCTTTTTCATCCAGGCCCACTTCTTTTGCCAGTTTTACCAGCACCTCCACATCGCCAATGTCCTGCTCCTCCTGAAAGAACGCCCTGAACATACGGTGGGTGTAAGCCTCGCCCAAGCCGTGCTCCTTAGCAAACTGATAGCCCTCAAAAGCCAGGTGCGTGTAGGGCTGCGGCGACACCTTGGGCAGCACGATCGGTACATCCAGCTGTTTTCCCATGGGGTACACCGAGTTGGCCCAGGTAGTCTGCAGGTAATCTTCCGCTGGTTTCAAGGTAGGTGTTGGGTAGGGGCGGAGTTCGAAGGGCATCCACTCTACCTGCACCTTGTCTTCCAAACCTTTTAATGCCCGCTGCAGCACCACCTCCCCAAAGAAGCAGTAGGGGCACACATAATCGGAGTATACTTGTATCTGTAGCATAGGATTTATACTTCTGCTTAAATAGTTTCTTACAAGTAACAGGCTACTTTTGTTTACCTAGCCCTCAAGAGTGGGTGATTTTTTATAGATTAGAGGAGGAACTCATATAATTATGCTGAAACATACTTACATGGCGCTGGTGCTGGCTTTAAGCTTAGCCGCCTGCCAGCCGCAGCCACAAACTTCGCCTGCCGTTGCAGAACAAGAGCAGAAAGCCGACACACCTTACTACTACCCGGGCGATGGAGACAACTGGGAGCGCCGAAGACCGGAGGAGGTGGGACTCGACGCCGCCAAACTGCAGGAGGCGGTAGATTGGGCGAAGCTCCAGGAGACAACCCAGATCGAAAAAGACTTCTCTACTCAAAAGGAGATTTTCGGGGAGCCGCTGGGGCCGCTGCCAGCCACCAGGGCCAACACCAACGGCATCATCCTGAAAGACGGTTACATTGTGGCAGAGTGGGGCGATACCAAAGCCGCTGACCCTACGTACAGCGTGGCCAAGAGCTTTCTTTCCACCATTCTCGGGCTTACGCTGGACAGGGGCATGATCGAAAGTATAAACGACCCAGTAGGCAAGTATGTACAGGACGGGGGCTATACTTCGGAGCACAACAGCAAGGTAACCTGGGAGCACCATGCCCGCCAAACCAGTGAGTGGGAGGGAGAGATGTGGGGCAAGAACCACGATTTCATAGGCAAGGAGGCCTTCGGCCGCGGCGAGCGCAAGCCTCGCGAGCTGTAGGCACCGGGCACTTTTTACGAGTATAACGATACGCGCATCAACCGTTTCGCGCTGTCGCTGCTGCGCGTTTGGGAGAAGCCGTTGCCAGAGGTGCTGGAGGACGAGATCATGGACCCAATCGGCGCCTCCGAAACCTGGCGTTGGGTGCCTTATAGAAATTCCGTGGTAGAGATCAGCGGACAGCAGATGCCATCAGTGAGCGGCGGTACCCGCTGGGGCGGTGGCCTTTGGATCAGCGCCCGCGACGAAGCCCGTTTTGGCTACCTGTTTCTGCGTAACGGCCGCTGGAAAGATAAGCAGTTGAT
Source organism: Pontibacter litorisediminis (assembly GCF_029360645.1). Lineage (GTDB taxonomy): Bacteria > Bacteroidota > Bacteroidia > Cytophagales > Hymenobacteraceae > Pontibacter > Pontibacter litorisediminis. The sequence continues at coordinate 755,256 of NZ_JARDUA010000003.1, forward strand.
TTCGGAGGAATGGGTGAAGGAGGCTACTACCAGCCGCGGCGCTGTGGGGCCAGACTACGGCTACCTCTGGTGGCTGAATACTGGTGGCGAGGCTTGGCCAGATGCGCCCAAAACAAGTTATGCCGCCTTGGGCGCCGGGCAGAACACGGTGTGGGTAGACCCGGAGCACGATATGGTTATAGTATGGCGCTGGCATGATGGCAAGCAAAATGAGCTGTTTAAGCGGGTGCTGGAGGCAGTGAAGTAACTGTTGTTGTTGCAGAACGAGCGTGGTCGCTCGCGTCATACTTCGCAATTGCTAAAACAAAAAAGCGGCTGCCCCATCCGGAGCAGCCGCTTTTTTGTACTTTATACTTTGCTATTTACTGGCGGCAAGTGCAATGCTCACCGGCAATACCTTCGAAGCGGGTATTGGTGCCTTCGTGCCAATCGAAAGCAGTGGCATACTTGTCGTTCTCCCACCAGAATTTGCCCGGCTGCTTGTTGTAGTTGCCGATCTCGGCCATGGTAGCGGCATCGTACAGGCGGCCATTCACCATTGTGTACTTCACCTGCTCGGAGTTCTGGATGTTCTCCAGTGGGTTAGCGTCCAGCACGATCAGGTCGGCCAGTTTGCCTGTTTCCAGCGAGCCCAGCTCCTGGCCCATGCCGATGTACGCAGCACCGTTGATGGTAGCCGCTTTCAGCGCCTCGTGGTTCGTCATACCGCCTTGCTGCAGCATCCACAGCTCCCAATGAGCTCCAAGGCCCTGCAGCTGTCCGTGCGCACCCAGGTTCACTTTCACACCACTGTCTGACAAGGCTTTAGCTGCTCGCGATGTAGCCATAAAACCGTTTTCATACTCCTCGTCCGGCACCTGCGTCACAAAGCGGGCACGGCCATCGATCACGGAGCGTGGCGTGAACTTCAACAGGCGGTCTTTCTCCCACACGTTGGTTTTCTGGTACCAGTAGTACTCACCGTTGGTGGCACCGTAGTTCACGATCAGGGTTGGGGTGTAGCCTACGTTAGAGGCTTTCCATACTTCCAGCACATCCTTGTAAAGCGGCGCTACCGGAATGTTGTGCTCAATGCCGGTGTGGCCGTCCAGGATCATGCTCATGTTATGGAAGAAGGTAGAGCCACCCTCCGGGTACACGCTCATGTCCAGCTCGCGGGCTGCCTGAATAACCTGCTGGCGCTGCTCGCGGCGCGGCTGGTTGTAGCTCTTCACCGAGAAACCTCCCACTGCCTTAATGCGGCGCAGGTGTGAGCGGGCGTCGTCCAGGCTGTTGATTTCCGCTTTGAAGTTGCCGTCGGCGCCGTACAGGATCGTACCCGTAGAGTAAATGCGTGGACCTACCATAGCCCCTGCTTTCACCGCCTCCGACTGGCTGAACACCATTTCGGTAGTAGAAGAAGGGTCATGGGTGGTGGTGACTCCGTAGGCCAGGTTGGCGAAGTACGACCACTGCTTCTGCGGGCTCATGCCCAGGCGGAACGTGCCCAGGTGCGCATGTACGTCTACAATGCCCGGCATAATGGTTTTACCGGCCGCATCGATCACTTTCGCGTCTTTCGGTACGTTTACCCCTTTGCCAACGGCCACAATGCGGTTGCCGTCTACTACAATGGTACCGCCTTCTATCACCTCATCACCCTTCATGGTGATGATACGGGCATTGGTGAAGGCTACCTTGCCTTCCGGCATGTCTGTCTTCAGCTCCAGACCGATTTTAGTGCCTGTCGTGTCGATAGCCGGCAGTTCCTCTGGCGCACCCGGCACAAAGGAGAAGCGGTTTTTCAGGTCGTTGGTAAAGTACTCATCGCCCAACACCCAGTTGATCTTCTTGCTGTCGGCTGACCAGTGGATGCTGGTACCGGCATCTCGCGTGAAGCGGGCCACCGGAACAGCCTTGGTGTCCTTGCTCAGGTCCAGGCCGGAGCCATTAGCCGTAAATGGTGCGATATAGCCGTTAAACAGCTCTGCAAACGCTATCCACTTATTATCCGGGCTTGGGTAGAACTGATCGGTATACTTGGAAGTATAGTGCGTCTGTTCATTCTTACCATTCATATCCACACTCTTAAAGGCATACTTGTCGCCCTCGCGGCCGGTAAAGAAAATACGGTCTGAGGTGGCGTTGAACTGCGGGTTAGAGCCACGCTCGTGCACGAGGGTAGCTTTGCCGCCGTTGGCTGGCATGTAGAAAATACCTTTCTCTTTGCCGTGCGCGTAGCCCATGTGGTTGTTGCCGCCCTCTTTAATGTACACAATGTACTTGCCGTCTGGCGAGAACTGAGGCACAGCGTAGTAGCCTTTCTCCGTCGTCAGCTTGGTTGGCTTGGCGTTTTTCTTGCGAATGTCGAGCTTGTACAGGCCGCTGAGGTTGTCGTCGTTCCAGGTAGCGTATACTATGGACTTGCCATCAGGGGAGAAGGTAGGGTAGAACTCAAAATCCTGCCCTTTGGTGATGCGCTCCGGTTTGCCGTTTGGCAGGTCTTTCTTATAGATATAGCCAGCCGCGTTAAACACCAGCGTCTTGCCGTCCGGAGAAGTTACTGCATGGCGAATGGCCTTGGCTGTAAACTCTTTCGGTGAAACGCCGCCGTTCTTGCTGTGGTCGTGGCGCACGGCATCCGTCAGGTAATGCGTGGCGGTAGCCTCAAAAGGAATATTGGCCACCTGCTTTGTAGCCACATCCACTTTGTTGATCTTGCCATCAGCCCAGAACACAAGGTGCTTGTTGTCCGGCGTCCAGGAGAAGTAGGGGTAAACGCCAAAAATGGCCCAGGCCTCTTGCTGGTCGTGGCTCAGCTTATCGTATACAGGCCACTCTTCACCGGTTTTCAGGTCGTGCACAAACAGCACCGACTTGGTACGCACACGGCGCACAAAAGCCACATACTTGCCATCTCTGGATACAACCGGCCGCACGGCGCCACCGTTTCCTGAGACCACGTTCTCGATCTCACCGGTGTTGCGGTCTACGCGGCGGATCACGTAGATCTGGCCGTTCGGGTCTTTGTTATACTCAAAGGTAGAGCCGCCGCTCATGTCCTCGGAGAAGTATACGTACTTTCCGTCCGGAGAGGCAAACGGCTCCCCGGCGTCCTGCTGGTCGTTCTTGCGCTTGGTCAGCTGCACACCCGTACCGCCTGTGCGGTGGTACATCCACATCTCGCCGGCACCCAGCGAGCGGGTGTTAGTAAAGTGCTTGCGGGCAATCAGGTACTCTCCGTCCGGTGTCCAAACGGCGTTGTTCAGCAGTCGGAAGTTCTCGTTCGTGATTTGCTTGACATCGGAGCCATCGCGCTTCATTACCCAGATGTTGTCGCCGCCACCTGCATCAGAAGTGAAGGAGATGTACTTGCCATCGGGGCTAAAACGCGGCTGCACCTCGTAAGGGCGACCGGTTCTCAACAGCTTGGCTTTGCCACCGGAAATGGGCATGATGTAAATGTCGCCCAGCATGTCGAAAACGATCTCTTTGCCGTCCGGGCTCACATCCACGCTCATCCAGGTGCCTTCGTTGGTTGTAAAGGAGACTTCCTTCTGAGGACCGCGCTCGGCGTCCACCTGCCATTTGGTGTCTTCTTTCTTTTTGTCCTGAGCATGTGCCGCGCCGAAAGGGAGAGCAAGCGCCGCAGCCAGTACCATACTCAGGTAGGTACGTTTAGTCATGATTTGCTATAAGGTAGAAGATTAGTAAACGCCTCTAATTTAAGCATTACACGCCACAATGCGAAAACTAATCCTGTGGCCGCTAAAAGTCGGGAGTATAGCAAACCCAATCTGCTGAATTTGGAGTACAAACATTAATCTTGCCACGGCAGTTTATACTTGCCTGGTAGCAGAAGCAGACAGAGCAGTAACAGTTTTAAAGAGAAAGTATGGATTTAGCAGGAAACACAGTGCTGATAACAGGAGGTGCCACTGGGATAGGCCTGGCTCTGGCAGAGCGTTTTATAAAAGCCGGAAGCGAGGTGCTTATATGTGGCCGAAGAGAGGACAAGCTGCAGGAGGCCAAGCAAAAATACCCGTCCCTGCATACCAAAGTATGCGATGTGGCAGACGAAAAACAGCGTGAGGCGTTGTATGCGTGGGCAATCCAGGAGTTTCCGAGGCTGAACGTGCTGGTCAATAATGCCGGTATCCAGCGCAGGGGGAGCTTTCTGGATGACCAGGAGCCGTGGGAGGTGCGGAGACAGGAAATCGCCATCAATGTAGAAGCGCCTATTCACTTATCGGCGCTGTTTATCCCTCATTTGCAGCAGCAGGACAGTGCTGCCATCATCAATGTGTCGTCGGGGCTTGCGTTTACGCCGGGTACGTTTGCCCTGGTGTACAGTGCCTCCAAAGCCGCTATCCATTCCTTCTCCATGACGCTGCGCCACGAGTTGGCCCACACCAGCATCCGGGTAATAGAGGTTGTGCCACCGGCAGTGGACACAGATCTGGGAGGGGTGGGCATCCATACGATGGGAGTGCCGGTTGGCGAGTTTGCCGACAGCGTGATGAAGCGCATGCAAGCAGGCGAGATGGAAATTGGCTATGGCAGATCTGAGAAAGCCAGGCTGGCAAACCGGGATGAGATCAATGAGATGGTACGGGTGATGAGCACACTGTAGCCGGTTATAGCGCTTGCATGCCGGCAGAATGGGCAGGGGCGTTCCTGCCCATTCTGCCGTACTAAAGCGTTGGAAATTTTGGCTCTGCCTGCCCCCCTTTTAGTTGCTTTAGCACCTCGGCAGCAGTGAGCACCGGCAGCTGACATGTTTTGTTATAGCACACGTACACGGTAGTCTTTCCGTTGGTGGAGGTCCTGCCTTGCAGCAGCGGCAGGGTGCTGTTGCTGGCATCGGCAGCGCCCGCCAGTAGTACATTGGGCAGGTAAAAGGAGGTGAGCTCGGCACGCATTTCCGGTGCCTCCGGGCCCACCATGACCACCTCAGCCGTGGGAGTAAGCTTGTGGAAGTATAAAGAGGCCCAGTTACTCAAGTGAGAAGGCTCCTTCAGCAGCAGTTCCTTCACGCTGGCCAGCATATCCTCCGAAAGGGAAGTATAGCGCTCTTCATCAAAGTATAAGCCCAGGAAGTGCAGGTTAACGGCCATCACAGAATTAGAGGAGGGGACTACGTTGTCCAGGATTTCCTTTTTACGGGCAATGAGCTGCTCGGCGTTTCTGTCGGTGAAGAAGAACAGCTTTTCCCCCTCATCCAGGAAGTTCTCCAACGTATAATCCGTTAGCCGCTTTGCCTCCAGCAGCCACTGCTCCTCAAAGGTGACCTCGTAGAGGCGGGTGAGGGCGCGGATAAGAAAAGCGTAGTCATCCAGAAATCCAGCTGTGGTGGCCTTGCCTTCTTTGTAGTTGTGGTAGAGCTTGTCTCCGTCTTTCAGGTTCTGAAGTATAAACCTGGCATTCTTGAGGGCCAGGTCCAGGAAATGTTTGTTGCCGAACACCAGGTATGCATCGGCAAGCCCTTTTAGCATTAGCGCGTTCCACGACGTCAGGATTTTGTCATCCAACCCCGGGCGTGTGCGGGTAGCCCGCACTGCCATCAACATCTCTTTCCAGGTTTTCACCATCTCCTCCAGCACGTCCATCTCCAGTTCGTTTTCCTTGGCAAAGGCCTCGTCAGGAATGCGGCGGTGCAGAATGTTACGGCCGTGCTCAAAGTTGCCTGTGGCGGTGGCATGGTAGTACTTGGAGAAGAGCGGCTCCTCGTCGCCTAGCATCTCCTGCAGCTCCTGCTTGGTGAAAGTATAGAATTTACCCTCCTCTCCCTCACTGTCGGCGTCCAGGGAGGAGTAGAAGCCTCCTTCCGCGTTCATCAGCTCCCGCTCCACAAAAGCAATGGTCTCATACACCACATCGTGGTACAGCGATTCGTGGGTGGCCTGGTAAGCCTCCGCATATAGGCTGATGAGCTGGGCGTTGTCGTAGAGCATCTTCTCAAAGTGCGGCACCAGCCATTCAGCATCCACGGAGTAGCGGGCAAAGCCGCCGCCCACCTGATCATAGAGGCCGCCATAGGCCATTTCCCGAAGCGTGAGGTGCAGGTGGTTCAGGATGGTTTGGTCGTTGGTATGGTGGTGATAGCGGAGCAGGAAAAGGTAACTGGCTGGTATCGGAAACTTGGGCGCGTCGCCCAGGCCGCCGTTTTTTCTGTCGAACCGCTGGCTCAGGTTATGGCCGATCAGTTTAAAATCATCCTCCCGCACATGGTAGCTCTTTTGCTGCAGCCCATACTTTTCCAGCTCGCTCTTGTTCAAGTGCTGCACAAACTGCTCCGCCGATTCATCCAGTTCAGCGCGGTTCTGCTCATACGCCTCGGCAATGTTACTCAGCAGTGCTTTCCACTGCTTGGGAGGAAAGTAAGTGCCCCCGTAAAAAGGCTTGGCATCGGGGGTTAGGAATACGTTTAGGGGCCACCCGCCCTGCTGCCCCATGGCTTGCAGGGCTTCCATGTAAACGGCGTCCACATCCGGGCGCTCCTCCCGGTCTACTTTTATGCACACGAAGTGCGTGTTCATCAACTCGGCTATGCTTTTCTGCTCAAAAGCCTCCCGCTCCATTACGTGGCACCAGTGGCAGGCGGCGTAGCCAATGCTAACCAGTATCGGCTTGTCTGCCTGTTTAGCCATTTGCAGTGCCTCCTCGCCCCAAGGATGCCAGTCTACGGGGTTATAGGCATGCTGCAGCAGGTAGGGGCTGCTCTCGTGTATGAGTCGGTTGGGTTTCTTGTCTCCTGCCATGGCAATAAGGGTTAGCGCAAGGCACGGGTACTGCTTTACCTCAGCCGCGCGCGAAGCGCCTTACGTTGTAAATATTCTGGTAACAAAGTATAAACAGCCGCCGCTGAAGTCTAAAGCTTGTGCCTTTGGTTTGAACTCTGATTCCGTTTTACGAGCGCGGCAGGCAAAAGTGTTGTGCCGGTGTGCTGTGTTACGCCAGAAGCTGTTTTTCCAGCAGTTCCTTTTCGCTGGCGATGCTGATGCCATACTGCTGCCCCAGGGCCTGTAGCTGTTGCAGGGTGCTTTTCAGAAACTTCTGGTGCGCCTCCGACTGGGGGTGGAAGGGCTTATGGGCCACGGCACGCTGAAGTTTTTCCCACTTCTCCATAAACTGGCGGAACTCAGGCGCATAGTAGCCCTCTACAAACTTCTGCCAAATATACTCCTCCGCCAGTGGGGTGGGGTGCAGCATGTCTTCCTTGTAGAATCGGTAGTCGCGCAGGTCATCCATCATAATCTCGTAGGCTGGGAAGTACAGTACCTCCGGGTGCTCCTGCTGCAGCTGGTGGCACAGCACGCGCAGGCTGGCTTTGCTCACGCTGTTCAGCTCGATCGTTTCTTTGATATGCCGCACCGGGCTAACCGTTAGCAGCACTTTCAGAGCAGGGTTTTGTTGCCGCAGCTGCGCCAACAGCTCCTCAAAGGCGCTCTTCATCTCCTCCACTGACAGCAGCTCGCGCCTAAAGTGGCTGGCGGGCAACTTATGGCAGTTAGCTACCAGCTTTCCACTTTCCTGCAGGCGGTAAGCAATCGCGGTACCCAAAGTCACGACCAGCAGCGAGGCCCCCTGCAGGTATAGCCTTGTCTGCTGCAGGCGCGCCTCTAGGGTTTGCAGCAGCTCTTCCTTGTTGGTGCTGGAGAGGGAGGAGTGGAGGTCGTAAGCGTACCAGATGCCGTTTTGCCGCACCAGTTGCTCCTCAAAGGCGTGGTGCCGGCCAATGGCGGCCTGCAGCAGCAGGCTCACGGAAACAGGGTTGAAGATCGTTCCGAAGGGGTTTACCAGCACATCCACCTTGTTCTGCCGTAGCTTACTTCCCATTACCTCGGCAAAGCAGGAGCCAATGGTCAGCACTTTCTGCTGCAAGGTTAGGCCTAGGCCGGCGCTGGGAACATGTACTTCGGTTCGGAACATGGCTTCAGGAGTTGTTAGTTATTACGTGCAAGATATAAAAAAAGCGTCCTGCCGGTGGGGCAGGACGCTTTCCTCGATTATTTTCTGCGGGGCTTATTCAGCCACTACGTTGAATTTAACCTGGTGCTTCACCTCTTTGTGCAGGTTCAGGGTAGCAGTATACTCGCCGGCTGTTTTCACGTCCTGGTCAAAAGAGATACGCTTACGGTCTACATCAAAGCCTTTGGCCTTCAGGGCCTCAGAAAGCTGCAGCGTAGTTACTGAGCCGAAGATCTTTCCAGTCTCGCCTACTTTTGCAGGAAGGTCAACCGTGATGTCGCCGATGTTGTTTGCCAACTCCTGTGCATCGTTCTTGATCTTCTCAGCTTTGTGCGCAGCCTGGCGGATATTCTCAGCCACAACTTTTTTGCTTGATTTGTCAGCGATAACCGCCAGCCCCTGAGGGATCAGGTAGTTACGGCCATAACCTGGCTTTACGTCAACAATGTCGTTCTTGTAGCCGAGGCCTTTAACGTCGTCTTTAAGTATTACTTCCATCGTTCGACCTCCTTATTTTAAAGAATCCGTTACATAAGGTAAAATGGCAAGGTGTCTTGCGCGGGCAACCGCCTGCGACACTTTGCGCTGGAACTTCAGGCTTGTACCTGTCAGTCTTCTAGGAAGGATCTTGCCTTGCTCGTTCACGAACTTCAGCAGGAAGTTGCCATCCTTATAGTCGATATACTTGATACCGCTCTTCTTGAAACGGCAGTATTTCTGACGGTTCTCTTGTTTGTGTACTCTTTCGTTAACTAAGCTCATTATCCTTTAACCTCCTCTTTTTTAGCTTGTGATTTGAACTCGCCGTTTCTTCTGCGCTCGTTGTAAGCCACAGCGTGCTTATCAAGGGCAGTTGTCAAGAAACGAACTACTTTTTCATCACGGCGATAAACCAGCTCCAGTGCGTCAACTACGTTAGTAGGCGCCTTGAACTCGATCAGGTGATAGAAACCTGTTGATTTCTTCTGGATAGGGTAAGCTAATTTACGAAGACCCCAGTTTTCTTCGTGGATAATGTCGGCGCCATTTTCCTTTAGCACCTCTCTGAACTTCTCGACCGTTTCCTGCATCTGAGTCTCGTTGAGCAACGGAGTCAGGATGAAGACAGTTTCGTAATTTCTCAATTCCATCGGTTCGATTTATGGTTATAATTTTAGCCTGCAAAGGTAAGGCGCAAATTTATAAATAGCAATAGCCGCCCCTATAAATAAGTGAAACCCAGTAGAACGGGTGGTCAAGGGGAGAGGTGGCTGGCTATGGTTACTCCTTTATATATAGGTATAAGAATAGATCGAGAGCTTAGAGGGACTAAAGATTTAGGGTAAATAAAATAATGCAATTTTGCCTGGTTTAAATATAGGAAATATGAGGGAGTTCATGCAGTTAAAAACTAGTGTCATGTATATATAAATTATGAAATTTCTGATGCAAAACAAGAGGTAAGGAAGAGGGGTCTTATTTAGAACAGTTATAAATAAAATGGCCCAAACAGTAGCTAAAAGAGGTTTTCAGAAGGAATTCTGAGGCAAAGCAGGAGGGGCTGCAGCCGAGGGGAAATAATAAACTTATTCTGTTTGATTAATGGAATTCGCATAGTAGATTTGTGCCCGTAAAGTAAATTCACCATATCATATACTAAACACAAGTGATCTTGGCTATGATTAGCTGTATACTTAAAACTCAATCCAAAATTTTGTACACCTTCCTGTTAGCCCTGGTGGTTTCATTCGGTGCATTTGCACAAGCCAGTGAGCAGGCTGAGGTGGCCCAAAAAGGGGTAGACCCTGGTGCCACTGAAGGTGCGGAAGTGTCTACCGGGGATCCTGCTGTGCTTTCGGCAGGTGAGGCGCTTTTCAAGAACAACTGTGCTGTGTGTCACTCTGCTGGCAACGACGTTATTGTGGGCCCAGGCTTACAAGGTGTTACTGACAGAAGAAGCGAGTCATGGCTGATCAGCTGGATCAAAAACTCTCAGGCCCTAATCCAATCTGGGGATGCAGATGCCGTAGCGGTTTACAACGAGTACAACAAGCAGGCGATGCCTTCTTTTGCCTTCTCTGACGATGAGGTGAAGTCCATTCTTGCCTACATCGAGTCGGGGCAAGGTGTTGCTTCGGCTCCTGCCGCCGGTCCTGCCGGCGCTACTGCCGGCGAGAACGTGGGTACTGAGGCTATCGGGGCCGCGAGCGCCATAGGCGGCTACCTGGATATCGTGCTGGTGGTGCTGATCATCGTGCTGATAGTGCTGGTAGTGACCTTGTTGCTGATCACCTCGCTGCTGAAAAACTACCTGAATAAAAACCGTCAACTGAACGAGTATGATCAGGAGGTGGTGAACCAGCGCTTCGACTTCTCCAAGGTATACAAGTCTAACGCGGTGCGCACGCTGGTGGTGCTGATATTTGTGGTTGTGCTGCTGGACCTGACGATAGACAAGGTGATGGGCATCGGTATCCAGCAAGGATATGCGCCGAAGCAACCAATCGCTTTCTCGCACAAACTGCACGCTGGGGAGCACCAGATCGACTGTAACTACTGCCACACAACTGTTTACGAAAGCAAGAGCGCGAGCATTCCTTCGGCAAACATCTGTATGAACTGCCACAGCCAGATCAAAACAGAGTCTGCTGAGATACAGAAGATTTACCGTGCCATCGAGCGCAACGAGCCTATTCAGTGGGTGCGCATTCACAACCTGCCAGACCTGGCTTACTTCAACCACTCTCAGCACACGCAGGTGGCTGGCGTAGAGTGCCAGACCTGCCACGGCCCGATCCAGGAAATGGAAGTGGTTTACCAGTATTCTCCACTAACTATGGGCTGGTGTATAGACTGCCACCGCGAAACACCATTGAACACAGAGGGCAACGGCTACTATGATAAGCTGGTGGAGCTGCATGAGGCTTCTTCTAAAGGCGCCTTCACAGTGTCTTCTAACGGTGGTACAGAGTGCTCTAAGTGTCACTACTAATCAATTGCTATTTCAATTAAGTATTCGAGTTTTCTAGATATAATATGCAAGACAGAATAAAATACTGGAAAGGGATTGAGGAGCTTGAAAACACTCCTGAATTCGAAAAGCATGCTCATAACGAGTTTCCAGAATTCCTGCCGATAAACGAAACGGAAGGGGAGAAGTCTGCTTCGAGCGGTAAAACACACCGCCGTGACTTCCTGAAGCTGTTAGGCTTCAGCATGGCTGCTGTGTCGCTGGCTTCCTGCGAGGCACCTGTGCGTAAGGCAATACCTTACCTGAACAAGCCGGTGGACGTGGAGCCAGGTATCGCTAACTGGTATGCCTCTACGTACTACCAAAGCGGCGACTACAACAGCATCCTGGTAAAGACGCGCGAAGGCCGACCGATCAAAATTGAGCCAAACCCAAGCTCTAGCCTTACCCCACTTGGTACAAGCCCTAGAGCGCAAGGCTCGCTGCTTGGCCTGTATGATACTAACCGCCTGCGTTACCCGCTGATTGCTGGAAAAGAGGCGAAATGGGAAGAGGTAGACAAGCAAATCAAGGCTCGCCTTGCCGGAGTGAACGGCAAAGTGGCTTTTGTTTCTTCTACGATCATAAGCCCTTCCACTAAAAAACTGATTGACGAGTTCGGGGCACGCTTTGGCAACTTCGAGCACGTGACATACGATGCCAACTCTGCATCTGGTCTGCTGCAGGCTAACGGTGGAGTTATCCCAGGATATGACTTCAGCAAGGCCAACATTGTTGTAGGCATCAATGCTGACTTCTTGGGAACCTGGATTGCACCGGTACCTTTCGCTAAGCAGTACATTCAGAACAGAAAGCTGAATCCTGATAACCCAGCCATGTCGCGCCACTACCAGTTCGAGACAGCCCTGTCTTTGACTGGCTCTAACGCTGACGTGCGTGTGCCGATCAAACCTTCCGAAGAGGCTGCTGTGGTGACGGCGCTGCATAACGCAATCACAGGGCAGGGAGCTTCTAGCTCTGCTGTGGATGCCAAGATAATGGCGGCCGCTGTGAAAGACCTGCAGGCAAACAGAGGCAGAGCTCTGGTAGTCTCAGGTTCGAACGATCCAGGCATACAGGCGATGGTGAGAGCCATCAACTCGGCGCTTGGTGCTGAAGGGGCGACTATCAACACAGATGCACCATACTTCACCAAGCAGGGGAATGATGCAGCCATGATTCGCCTGATTGAAGAGATGAATGCTGGTACTGTAGGAGCGGTGTTCTTCTATAATGCTAACCCAGTATACAGCCACCCGCTTTCTCCAAGAGTAGCCGCTGGCCTGAAAAAAGTAGGCCTGAAGGTTTCTTTTGCTGACAGAGTTGAGGAAACGGCCAAGCTTGCTGATTTCGTTACCCCAGACCACCACTACCTGGAGTCTTGGAACGACTTTGAGCCGAAGAGAGGCTTCCTGAGCCTTTCTCAGCCGGTAATCAGCCCGATCTTTACAACACGCCAGATGCAGGACAGCCTGCTGGTGTGGAGTGATCAGAACACAGACTTCTATGAGTACCTGCGTAACAACTGGAAATCAGTAGTAAGCGGTGACTTCGAAGGAGGATGGGAAAAAGCCTTGCACGACGGTGTGCTGGAAAATGGCACAAGCTTGCTGCGTGTAAGCACATCAGCAGCAGCGGCCTCTACAGCGGTAAGAAAAGTACAGCCAGCCGCAATTGAGGCAGTGCTATATGAAAAGGTAAGCATTGGTGCTGGCGAGCACGCGAACAACCCGTGGCTTCAGGAGCTCCCTGACCCGGTGTCGAAAGCCACTTGGGGGAACTACGTAGCCATGCCTCGTCTGATGGCCGAAGAAATGGGTGTAGTGCAGGGGAATGTGCTGAAGGTTACATTCGCGAACAACGAAAGCATCGAGCTTCCGGCGCTGATCCAGCCAGGGCAGGCAAACGGTACCGTGGCTATTGCCATGGGATACGGCCGCGATCTGGAAGCTATGCCGGTTGCAAAAGGCTTGGGTGCTAACGCCTTCCCTATTGCAACGGTGAACGACAACGTGGTATTGTATACTAGCGGTGTGAAGCTTGAAAAAACAGATGCGACCTCACCAATTGCACAAACACAGACGCACCATACGATCATGGACCGTATTGTGGTGCAGCAGAATACCCTAGCTAAGTATAAAGAGAACCCGAAAGAGGTAACGGAGTATGTGCGCATTGCCACACACGAAGGACCAGCCAAGCCGGCAACTATCTCTCTTTGGGATGATTACGAGTACAAGAACCACCACTGGGGTATGGTAATCGACCTGAACTCTTGTATTGGCTGTGGAGCCTGTACCATGAGCTGTAACGTCGAAAACAACATTCCGGTAGTTGGTAAAGCAGAGGTGCTGAACCGCCGCGAAATGCACTGGATGCGAATCGACAGGTACTACAGCGCAAAAGAGCACGAGGAGAAGGATTATGCGGAGATGGAGCATCCGGCAGATAACCCATCGGTTATTTTCCAGCCAATGCTTTGCCAGCACTGTAACCACGCTCCATGCGAGACTGTTTGTCCGGTTGCTGCTACCATGCACAGCTCAGAAGGTATCAACCAGATGGTGTACAACCGCTGCGTAGGTACACGTTACTGCGCTAACAACTGCCCTTACAAAGTACGCCGCTTCAACTGGTTCGCTTATGCCAACAACGACAAGTTCGGCTTCAATGAGCCAATGAACAACGACTTGGGCAAAATGGTGCTGAACCCAGACGTAACCGTGCGTGGCAGAGGTGTGATGGAGAAATGCTCTTTCTGCGTTCAGCGTGTGCAGCTTGGTAAACTGGAGGCGAAGCGCGAGAACAGAAGACCACAGGACGGTGATATTGTGACAGCTTGTGCGCAGTCTTGCCCTACTGAAGCGATCATTTTCGGTGATATGAAAGATCCTGAAAGCCGTATCTCTAAGATTCTTGCACGTCAGCAGGGTGAGCGCGCCTTCCACGTACTGGAAGAGCTGAACACACAGCCTAACGTGACGTACCTGACCAAAATTAGAAACTTAGCTTAACATTAAATACTGAGAGCTTTATGCAGCATGTATCTCCGATAAGAGAGCCTCTGGTAACGGGGGGTAAAACATACCACGACATCACCAATGATGTCTGCAGACAAGTGGAGGCTAAGCCCAACGCACGTTGGGCCGCCGCCCTTGCCGTTGCACTGGTAGGCTTAGCTATATTTATCTACTCCGTATACCGCACCCTTTGGTATGGTATCGGTGAGTGGGGATTGAACAAGACAGTAGGTTGGGCATGGGATATCACCAACTTCGTGTGGTGGGTAGGTATCGGCCACGCCGGTACGCTGATCTCGGCCATCCTCCTGCTCTTCCGTCAGAAGTGGAGAACTTCGATCAACCGCGCAGCAGAGGCGATGACTATCTTCGCCGTTATCTGTGCCGCGATGTTCCCGGTTCTGCACATGGGCCGCCCTTGGCTGGCATACTGGGTACTCCCTTTGCCAAACACCTTCGGCTCGCTTTGGGTTAACTTTAACTCCCCGCTTCTTTGGGACGTATTCGCGATCTCAACCTATTTCTCGGTATCGCTGGTGTTCTGGTACATCGGTCTGATTCCTGACTTTGCTACCATCAGAGACCGCGCCACTGGTCCAATTGCCAGAAGAGCTTACGCTGTTCTGTCGTTCGGATGGACAGGCTCTGCGAAAGCCTGGTCTCGATATGAGACGGTTTCCCTGATCCTGGCTGGACTTGCTACCCCACTGGTACTTTCAGTACACACAATCGTATCCATGGACTTTGCAACGTCTGTAATTCCTGGATGGCACACCACGATCTTCCCTCCATACTTTGTGGCAGGTGCGATCTTCTCAGGCTTCGCGATGGTACTTACCCTGATGATCATCACCAGAAAAGTGTTCTTCCTGGAGGATTACATCACCCTGGAGCACGTGGAGTCGATGAACAAAGTAATCATCCTGACAGGCTCTATCGTGGGTATTGCCTATACCACGGAGTTCTTCATCGCATGGTACTCAGGAGTGGAGTATGAGCAGTACGCCTTCATCAACCGCGCCTTCGGTCCTTATTGGTGGGCATACTGGTCCATGATGACGTGTAACGTGATCACACCACAGCTCTTCTGGTTCAGAAAGATCAGAAGAAGCCTCACAGCCACCTTCATCATCTCCATCTTCGTGAACATCGGTATGTGGTTCGAGCGTTTCGTGATTATCGTAACCTCGCTGCACAGAGACTTCCTGCCATCTTCATGGGCCATGTTCTCGCCGACTATCATTGATATCGGAGTATATGTAGGAACCATAGGCCTGTTCTTCACGCTGTTCCTGTTGTTCTGTAAGTTTTTCCCGGTAGTGAACATGGCCGAGGTGAAAGCTATCCTGAAGTCGTCTTCAGAGGTTACGCACCACCATGGCAAAGCTGCTACCATGCACGCTACTGACAAGGATTTGAACTCTAATACACATCGCAATGAATAAGAAGTTTGTTCTAGGTATTTATGATGATGAAGATGTGCTGTTGACAGCCATCGAGAATATCCGCGCTGCCGGAACTAAGATTTATGACGTTTTTTCTCCTTATCCTGTTCACGGCATTGACGATGTGTTAGGTATCAAGCGTTCAAGGCTGCCAATCGTGGCCTTCTTCGGGGGCCTGGCCGGTATGTCGTTCGCGCTGTGGATGCAGATCTGGATGATGGGCTTTGATTGGCCGATGATCATTGGTGGTAAGCCGCACATCGCCCTGCCATCCTTTATTCCAGTAACATTCGAGTTAACGGTGCTCTTCAGCGCCTTCAGCATGGTGATCACGTTCTTTATCGTGTCGAAGCTGAAGCCGTCGCTGCGTGTCAACGTATTCGACAAGCGCTCTACAGACGACAAGTTTGTGATGGCAATAGAAGTGAAGGAAGGAGTAACAGACATGAACGCCCTAAACAACCTGCTTCGCTCTAACGGTGCTATAGAAGTTAATGAGAAGGAGGTCGTAAAATAATGAAAAGATTCATCCAAACAGGCTTTAAAGCCTCCGCTATACTTTTCTCTGCTGCAGTCCTCATTTCCTGTAGCAACGATCAAGATCCAGGGCTGGAGTATGCCCCGGACATGTACCACTCCATTCCGCTTGAACCTTATTCTCAGATAAAGGAGAACAAGTTCAACCCGGCTGGCATGAACATGCGTGAGCCTGTAAAAGGCACCGTGGCCCGTGGCAAGCTGGGCTATACCATGCACCTGACCGAGAATAATGCTGAGGCAGCAGGAGTTCAGTTAAAGAACCCATTGGCCCGCACAGCAGAACACCTGGCAGAAGGCAAAGTGCTCTACACACGCTTCTGCTCACCGTGCCATGGTGCCGAAGGTGACGGACAAGGGTTAGTTGGACAGAAGTTCAAAGGTGTGCCTTCTTATACTGCAGGCCGTGTAGCCGAGCTTCCTGGTGGCCACATTTACCACGTAATCACCTATGGTAGAGGTCGTATGATGCCTCACGGTTCGCAGGTAAGCCCGGAGGAGCGCTGGAAGATCGTAATGTATGTACAGCAACTTCAGAAAGGCGAAACTGGCACTGCCGTATCAGACGATGCTACGGAAGAAGCTGCACAAGAAGCAAACGAGTCCGGAACTGAAAACCCTGTAACCGGAACTCCTAATAACTAAGACAAAGGCATTAAATAAAGGGATAATGACAGAAGAAAGACTCATCATTTCCAGAAAAACGAATAACAAGTTTTTCTTAATGATAGCTATAGGTGTAGTGCTGCTTATAGCAGGCATCATTATAATGGCCGCAGGCGGGGGAGCAGAGCATCATGCAGAAGGCCATGGTGAGGCCGCTGCCGCAGGTCATGAGGCTGCTTCATGGACAAAACGCCTGTTCGTGAACCTATGGCTAAACAACGTATACTTTACGGGCATAGCCCTTATCGGTACGTTCTTCGTGGCAGTACAGTACGTAGCCTACGCCGGTTGGTCAGTATTGATCAAAAGAATTCCGTTGGCGCTAAACTACTTCCTCCCGATTGGAGGTGTAATTATGCTGCTGACCTTCCTCCTCGGTGGGCATGACATCTTCCACTGGACGCACGAGTACCTGTACGATGTAAATGATCCGCGTTACGACCCGATCATCGCCGGTAAGTCTGGCTACCTGAACACAGCCTTCTTCCTAATCCGTATGGCCATTTACTTCGGCCTTTGGATCTGGTTTTCACTCTGGCTGAGAAAAGAATCCCTGAACGAAGACCTGAACGGTGGAACTAGCTATTACCACAAGAGCATTCGCATCTCGGCTATTTTCCTGGTAATCTTCGGTATTACTTCTTCCACATCTGCCTGGGATTGGGTGCTTTCAATTGATACACACTGGTTCTCGACCATGTTCGGCTGGTATGTATTTGCTAGCTGGTGGGTATCAGGTCTTGCTGCCATCACCCTTACCGTAATCATCCTGAAGCAGAACGGCTACCTGAAAATGGTGAACTCAAACCACCTGCACGACTTAGGAAAGTTTGTGTTTGCTTTCTCCATCTTCTGGACATATATCTGGTTCTCGCAATTCTTGCTTTACTGGTATGCCAACATTCCGGAAGAGTCTATTTACTTCATAGAGCGACTGAGCGGAAATCACGGTCAGTTTACATGGATTTTCTTCTTTAACCTGATCATAAACTTTGTGTTCCCATTCCTTGTTCTTATGACAAGAGATGCGAAGCGTCAGATGATCATGCTGAAGATCGTTACAATTGCCATCCTGATTGGTCACTGGTTTGATTTCTACCTGATGATGATGCCAGGAACATTGCGTACGGATGCAGGTTTTGGTTTCATTGAAATCGGTACAGCACTTACTTTCTTGGGTATATTCTTGCTAGCCTTCACTAAAGGACTTACAAAAGTATCTTTGGTGCCAGTAAACCACCCGTTCCTGGAGGAGAGTGTTCACCATCATGTTTAGAGACTGTACTAAAAGCGTTATATAATGATTACGATCGCCATTGGTTTATCCATTCTTCTATTACTGGTAATCCTGTTCCTGCTTTTCAGGATAGGAACGCTCGCGTCGATCTTCCGAGGTTCATCGGAGCGTGCAGCTGGTACTACAAAAGTCAGTAACCGTGTAAACGGTACGCTGATGTTGCTCTTCCTGTTCGTAGGCGGAGCTGCTTTTGCCTGGTCGTTTGTAGATGCCTGGGACACGATGAACCTGCCGCTGGGTTCGGTACATGGTGAGTGGACAGATAACCTGTTCTGGACAACCATGATCATCATCGGTATTGTGTTTGTGATTACGCAGGTCCTGCTGTTTATCTACTCTTACCGGTACCAGCACAAGGACAGCAAGAGAGCCTACTACTACCCGCATAACAACAAGCTGGAGATTGTTTGGACAATGATCCCTGCTGTTGTGATGGCCTTGCTAGTATTCGGCGGCTGGCAGACCTGGACAAAAATTACAAGTGCGGCTCCGGCGGATGCCGTAGTAATTGAGATTGTCGGAAAGCAGTTTAACTGGATGGTGCGCTACCCGGGTGCCGACGGCAAATTGGGTGTAGCCAAGCATACCTTGATTGATGCCACAAATGAGTTAGGCGTTGACTTTAGTGATCCTAACTCACTGGATGACGTGATCAACCCGCTTCAGATTCACGTGCCTAAAGGCAAGCCTGTGCTGCTGAAGATCAGATCGAGAGACGTAATTCACAGTGTGTTTATGCCGCACTTCCGTCTGAAGATGGACGCAGTGCCAGGTATGCCAACCAAATTCTGGTTTGTTCCTACAAAGACTACGAATGAGATGGCAAACGAGACAGGCAATCCAGACTTTAAGTATGAGCTGGCCTGTACAGAGGTTTGTGGCCGTGGTCACTTTGCCATGCGCTATGTGATTGTGGTGGATGAGCCGGAAGATTACGAAGCATGGGTAGCCAGCCAAACACCGTTTGCTGAGCAGAACCCGCAGGTACTGGCTAAATTCCAGAGTCAATCTTCTGAGGCTTTAGTAGCTGAGGCAAAGCAAGAGGAGAAGGCCGAAGAAGTAAAAACTGAATTGTAGCATTTAAATTCTTAATGAATATGTCGAGTACAGATATTTCGATAAATCCGGATGTACATCACGCTCATGAGGAGCATGATCATCATCACGATCAGAATTTTTTTGAGAAGTACATCTTCAGCCTTGACCATAAGGTAATTGCTAAGCAGTTCCTGTTCATGGGTGTGTTCTGGGCTTTTGTGGGAGGCTTTCTTTCAATCCTCTTCCGCATGCAGCTCGGCTGGCCAGAGGCTACCTTTACCTTCCTGGAGCCAATCCTGGGGGGCTGGATCGAGAACGGCAAGCTGAACCCGGAGTTTTACCTGGCGCTGGTGACCATGCACGGCACCATCATGGTGTTCTTCGTGCTGACCGCTGGCTTGAGCGGTACCTTCAGTAACTTCCTTATCCCGCTGCAGATCGGAGCCCGCGACATGGCTTCCGGCTTCATGAACATGCTTTCCTTCTGGATCTTCTTCCTGGCAAGCATCATCATGTTCTGGTCTCTGTTCATTGAAACAGGACCCGCCGCAGGTGGCTGGACAGTTTACCCGCCGCTGAGCGCTCTCCCTGAAGCTATTCAAGGGTCAGGTGATGGTATGACGATGTGGCTGATCTCTATGGCCTTGTTTATTGCTTCGCAGCTGTTGGGTGGTGTGAACTACATTTCTACCGTAATCAACCTGCGTACAAAAGGTATGTCGATGACGAAGCTTCCGCTGACGATCTGGGCATTCCTGTTAACAGCGATTCTTGGTTTGCTGGCGTTCCCTGTGTTGTTCTCAGCAGCACTGTTGCTGATCTTCGACCGTAGCTTCGGAACGAGCTTCTTCCTGTCTGATATTTACATTGCCGGTCAGGCTTTGACCAACACAGGCGGTAGCCCGATCCTGTTCCAGCACCTGTTCTGGTTCCTGGGCCACCCTGAAGTATACATCGTAATCATGCCGGCCTTCGGTATCGTGTCCGAAGTAATCGCTACAAACTCTCGCAAGCCGATCTTCGGCTACCGTGCCATGATCGGCTCGCTGATCGGTATCTCGGTGCTGTCGTTTGTGGTATGGGCGCACCACATGTTCGTAACGGGTATGAACCCGTTCCTGGGCTCGGTGTTCATGTTCCTGACGCTTATTATCGCCGTGCCGTCGGCTGTGAAGGTGTTTAACTACATTGCAACTTTGTGGAGAGGCAACATTCGCTTTACGGCTGCCATGATGTTCGCTGTTGGTTTCGTTTCCCTGTTTATTTCAGGTGGTCTTACGGGTATCATACTGGGTAACTCCTCGCTGGATATCCAGCTGCACGATACTTACTTCGTGGTGGCTCACTTCCACCTGGTGATGGGTGCCGCAGCTTTCTTCGGTATGTTTGCCGGTGTATACCACTGGTTCCCGAAGATGTTCGGCCGCATGATGGACGAGAAGCTGGGTTACGTGCACTTCTGGTTTACCTTCACCTCCGTGTACTTGGTGTTCATGCCAATGCACTACATCGGTATTGCAGGTTTCCCAAGAAGGTACTACAACTGGACAGGCTTCGAGACGTTCAACATCTTCACAGACCTGAACACCTTCATCAGTATTGCGGCAATCCTTGGATTCACAGCGCAGTTCATCTTCCTGTTCAACTTCGTCTACAGCATCTTCCGTGGTAGAAGAGCCTCTGCTAACCCATGGCACTCTAACACACTGGAGTGGACGACACCGGTTCTTCCAGGTCACGGCAACTGGCCAGGTGAGATCCCTACAGTGTACAGATGGCCTTATGATTATAGCAAGCCAGGTGCTGCTGAAGATTACATTCCACAGACAGTACCTTACTCGCAGACGCAGTCGTCAAACCTGCCAAGCGAGAGGGATTTTGAATAACATAATTAATGGCTAGCAAATCTTTTAAATACAAAAGATTTAGAAATATTGGAGCGTTGACAGTTTTTGCTGTCTACTTCCTAATATTGGTCGGAGGAATCGTTCGAAGCACGGGGTCAGGAATGGGCTGCCCTGACTGGCCTAAGTGCTTTGGAAGTTGGGTTCCTCCGACTGATGTTAGCCAATTGCCAGATGATTACCTGGAGGTATATAAGCAGCAGCGGATTGAGAAGAACCAGAGGCTAGCAGGGGTTCTAGATAAACTAGGTTTTGAGCAGGTCTCAAATACCATATTCTCACACCCAAGCCAATATTTGGAAACAGAGTTTAATGTTTCTAAGACCTGGATTGAGTATGTGAACCGTTTAGTTGGCGCACTGATAGGTATTCTTATTTTTCTGACGGTGGTATACGCCATACCTTACCTGAAGAAAGACAAAACAATCTTTTACCTCTCCCTCGCAAGCTTCATTCTGGTAGGAATACAGGGTTGGTTAGGTTCCATCGTTGTGTCCACCAACCTATTGCCTGTTACCATTACCATCCATATGGCACTGGCGCTGGTTCTTGTTGCGATGTTGCAATATGCAGTGGCACGGGCCAATAAAGAGGCTTTTGTACCTTCATACAGCTTCTCACCTAAAATAAACATCCTGATCTGGGTGCTGGCGATTTTGACCTTTGGTCAGATCCTGCTGGGTACGCAGGTAAGGGAAGAGGTTGATCTGATTTCTTTCATGACTGGAGGGGCTGAGAGAGAAACCTGGGTGGACAAGCTAGGAATGAGCTTTTACATTCACAGGTCGTTTTCAATTTTTTTAGCGGCCTTGCATGTGTATGTGGCCCTGCTGCTTTACCGGTTACATAACCGTCAGCTTACCAAGCTGACACATGTAATGCTGGTGATGGTCGGGGCAGAGATAGTGTTTGGAGTTATCATGGCCTATTTTGCCATACCTCCAGTGCTACAACCCCTGCACCTTACGTTTGCTGCTTTGCTGTTTGGGGTGCAGTTTCAGATACTTATTGTTTATTACTACGCCTCTCGTAAGGCAAAAACTTCGCAAGTAGTTGTTCATTAAAAATGTACACTAGCAAAACAGAGACGCTACTGCACGCTTCTACCATGGCCAATAAAGCAACGGCATACTTTCAGTTATTAAAGTTTCGATTAAGCCTGACTGTTGCTTTTTCTAGTGCCATAGGTTTTATACTTGGTTACCCGAATAGCAGATGGTATGACATTGCAATGGTGATGTTGGGAGGCTTACTGGTGACGGGGGCTGCCAACATCATTAACCAGATTCTGGAGAAGGACCTGGACAAGTTGATGAAACGTACTGCAAAGCGGCCGCTTCCGACAGGGGCGGTATCGGTGACAGAAGCCGCTGCCTATGCCGTTTTATTGGCCATAGCCGGTACGTTGCTGCTAGGCCTGTACTTTAACCCATTGGCTGCCGCTTTGTCGCTGTTGTCTTTGGTGCTGTACGGGTTTATTTATACACCACTGAAGCGCATAAACCCGATTTGTGTGTTTGTGGGAGCCATTCCGGGAGCCATGCCCCCACTTATTGGATGGGTAGCGGCAACGGGAGCCTTGGAGATAGAAGCCATCATTCTTTTTGGCATACAGTTCTTCTGGCAGTTTCCACACTTTTGGGCTATCGCTTGGGTGCTGGATGATGACTATAAAAAGGCAGGATTCAAAATGTTGCCTATGGCAGGCGGCAAAAACCTGAAGACGGCGATTCAGATCATGACTTATACTTTGGTCCTCATCCCGATGAGCCTGCTGCCGCTGCAGTTTGGTATGACAGGGATTACCTCGGCCATGATTGCGGTAGTATGTGGGGTGCTTTTTTTGGCCCAAACATTTTACCTGATGCGCACCTGTTCCAAAAAGGCAGCCATGAGCATTATGTTTGGATCATTCTTATACCTGCCTATCGTGCAGATCGCCTTTGTTTTAGATAAAATTTAAAAAATGGCCATGGCTAATTTACCAATAGATGAACATAACAGCCGCGGCGGGGTGCACCCGCTGAAGTTCTCGCTGTGGTTGATTATTATAAGTATTATCATGATGTTTGCAGCTTTTACGAGCGCCTACATCGTAAGAAGGGAAGAAGGCAACTGGCTTGAGTTTGACCTGCCAAATATCCTTCTCATCAATACAGTAGTTATTGTTCTGAGCTCTGTTACCATGCAACTGGCGTATAACTCCGCCAAGGGCAACAGCATGAGCAGACTAAAGATGATGCTGTTGCTGACGCTTGGTCTCGGGGTCGCTTTCTTAATTGGGCAGTGGTACGGCTGGGCAGACCTGGTGCAGAACAACATCTATTTTGGGGGTACAGGAAGCAACCCTTCCGGCTCATTTTTGTATGTTCTAACAGGGGTGCACGGTTTTCACCTCATTACAGGGCTCATATTTGTGCTGATAGTATACATGAATAGCCTAAAATACAAGGTTCATTCCAAAAGCCTGCTGCGGATACAATTGTGCACCGTGTACTGGCATTTTTTAGGAGGACTTTGGCTATATTTGTACATATTCTTAAGAGTAAATCACTAAACACGTTTTTCAATACATAAACTATGTCTACTTCAACTACGCTGGAAGCACCTAATACAGGTACATGGGACGGTGGTAACGAACCAATGAAAGCGAGCTATGGTAAACTCATGATGTGGTTTTTCCTGCTCTCAGATGCGTTTACTTTTGGTGCTTTCCTTATTGTTTATGGCTTGGCCCGCCATGCCCACACCCCGTATACCGGTGAGGCGGAAACATTCACGTTCTCCACAGAATGGTGGCCGATCCCGGAAAAAGTATTCAATGCCTTCCCTGGTTTCCATGGGGTAGACCTGCCGCTTGCGTTCGTGGCTTTGATGACGATGATTCTCATCTTTAGCTCCGTAACCATGGTGTTGGCGGTAGAGGCCGGACACCGTATGGACA
This sequence comes from Pontibacter litorisediminis, assembly GCF_029360645.1. Lineage (GTDB taxonomy): Bacteria > Bacteroidota > Bacteroidia > Cytophagales > Hymenobacteraceae > Pontibacter > Pontibacter litorisediminis. The sequence continues at coordinate 779,046 of NZ_JARDUA010000003.1, forward strand.
AAAACGCTGTGCAGAAATGGCTGCTGTGGACAATCCTGTTTGGTGCTACTTTCCTGGGTTGCCAGGCTTGGGAGTGGACGCACTTTATCGTGGGTACCGATGAGGGCATGATTTTGGCCGACGGCACCAGAGTGTTTGGCGCAAACATGACAATGAACCAGTATGGCCCGCCATTGTTTGCCAACCTGTTCTTCTTCATTACGGGCTTCCACGGTACACACGTGTTTATTGGCTGGATCCTGCTGTTGATCGCCTTTTTCAGTACCGTTAATGGGGTGTACCACAAGCGTGGGCACTATGAAATGGTGGAGAAGATCGGCCTGTACTGGCACTTTGTGGACCTTGTGTGGGTATTCGTGTTCACTTTCTTCTATCTTATCTAATAAACCAGAAACTTATATAACCGCACCGCCTGTCAGGTAGTGCGGCTATACAAAACATATCATTGGATTATGGCACATCATACAGAAAACGATTTTCATCAAACAGGCGAAATCCCTAAGGCGCAAACAAAGGCTATCTGGAGAACGTTTTTCATACTTGTGGGACTAACTGCCCTTGAGTTCCTTATTGCCTTTACCATGGATGCCGGTACGGCACGTAATGCCATCTTCATCATCCTGACTATCTTCAAGGCGTTTTACATTGTGGCGGAGTTCATGCACCTGAAGCATGAGACGAAGTCGCTGATCTGGTCTATTATAATTCCGCTTGCGTTGGTGATTTGGCTGATGGTGGCACTTCTGGCAGAAGGCAGCTACTACTACGAGTCTATCAACAACTACTTTAAATAAAGCAAGGACTCTTGATGAAACCTGTAAAGGCACTAATACTAGGTCTCCTATTATTAGTGCCTATTCTTATTTTTATATTCATCAGTGTCTTCGGCACCCACCACTTCACCCTTAAAACCTATTACCCGAAATTAGACGATGCAGGGAAAGTGGTGTATGATGTAGCCGGCGACACTGTGTTTGAACAGGTGCCATACTTTAAACTACAGTCTCTGAAGGGGGATAGTTTGGCACAGAGTGATTTGGATGAGCATATCTATGTAGCCGGATTTTTCGGCTTACCTTGTGGTGCGGCTTGCGGCAAGATGTTCTCACAGCTTGTGCGGGTGCAGGAGGTTTTCGCGAACAATCCGGAGCTCAAACTTGTTTCCATTGGGGTAGGGGAAGGCCAAGATAAGGCGCAAACCCTGCAGGAGCTGGCAGAGGAGTATGGTGTAGAGCACCGTAAATGGCTGTTGCTAACAGGAGATAAAGCTACCGTGCAGTCCTTAGCGGAAGATTTTCATGAGCCTTTTGCCCTAAAGGAAGATACAGTGGAGCCAAGCCAGCGGCTAGTGCTGGTAGACAAAGAGAAGAAGATACGGGGTGTCTACGAGGGGACAGATCCCGAAGATGTAGACAGGCTCATACTTGAGATAAACGTTTTGCTCGATGAATACAGTAAAAGAAAGTAACCTGACAAACGAGCGGGATCGCAAATTCCTAACCCTGATTGCGGTGCTTTCCGTTGCCATTCCTGTAGTGGTCGCTTTGTTGTTCTTTATGCCCAAGTCAGGTGTAGCGAATGTGGATGTGTCGTATCTGCCGGGCTTCCATGCCACTCTAAACTCCTTAACGGCCGTCTCCCTGGTGATAGGATATACCCTGGTGAAGCGCGGCAATACCAGGGGCCACAGAGCAGCAATGCTATTCGCTTTCGGCCTGTCGGCTATATTTCTGGTGTCGTATGTTACCTATCACTTCCTAGGAGAGCGCACCATCTATGGCGGTGAAGGCCTGCTGAAGTATTTTTATTACTTCATTCTGCTGACACACATCGTGTTGGCGATCGTGATCGTGCCGCTGGTGTTGTTGTCGGTGTACTATGGAATCACGAATCAACTGAAACGCCACCGCCGTATCTCTAAATGGACGTTCCCTATCTGGCTTTATGTGGCTGTGACAGGGGTTCTTGTTTACCTGTTGATTTCCCCATATTATGCATAAGTTACTTGTTAAGAAAGGATCGTAAGTGATGAGACAAAGTATAAAAAGAATATTGTCAGTTGTTGCGTTGGTATTCGTGTTGGTTTTTGCTTCATCGGATGCTTATAGCCAGTGCGCCATGTGCCGTGCCACGGTGGAGTCTAACGCAGGTACAGGCAGCGATGCCTCTGATAACGAAGTTGGTACCGGATTGAACATGGGAATCCTTTACCTGATGGTGGTGCCATACCTACTGATCGGAACAGTTGGCTTCCTGTGGTATAAGAACAACCGCAAAAACGCCAACAAAGCTTAAAACAAGACATTCAGTAATTTTGAAAAGCCTTTGCACTGCTGCTGTAGCCGTAGTGCAAAGGCTTTTATGCGTTAGGCAGCCATCACAAAAGATAAGCCTGGGCAAGACCGGGGCACGCTTTCTGGCTCTGGCCCACAGACCACCGGGGGGCGCAATTTACTAGCATAATTCTTGAAGGGTAGCGCTTATCCTGCGTTTTGCTTACATTCGTAGATAAAAGCCTCTATTTTGAACCGCAAGCTGACCCCTTTTTTTCTGCTGATGGCCTCGGTGCTGTGCTTTGTTGCCATGGCAGCACTGCACTTCAATTTGTTTTCGTCCGTGCGGACGGAGCAAGAGCATCAGGATGAGGCAAAAAAGATTGCGGAGCGCGTCCACCACTGCATTGATAAAGCAAACCAGCAGGTGGAGGAGTTGGCTTCGAGCCTGGGCGAAAATACAGTTTCTTTCTCAAAGCTATTGGGGCAGGCTGACTACCCCGTGTTCATATACCGTGGCGGGAATCTTGTTTTCTGGTCTAACCATACTATTTCGCCGCAGCTGGATGCGCCAGAGAAGGTGCAGGGGACTTTTGCCATCGAAAACGAGTACGGCCGCTTTATAGTGGTGCGGCAGCAGCGGGAGAAGTACAGGATAGACATCTATATCCCGCTGCAGGTAGACTACCGCATCAAAAATGCCTACCTTACCCCAAAGCTGCACGAGGAGGTGTTCCAACAGGCAAACCTGCAGCTCATCCTAAATCCCGATGCAGCGCTCCCGCAGGTGTTCACCCGCGATGGGCAGTTTTTGTTCGCCCTTAACTTTGAGGAGGCGCACAAAACGGCTGGGTACGTTAGGCTTCAGATGTCGCTGTTCATTTTTGGCGTTCTTTTCTTTGTCTTCTTTGCCGTAAACCTGAGCCAGTTCTACGTGCGGCGGAAAGCCTATAGCCAGGGCGTGTTATGTTTGCTTTTATTGCTGGCCACGCTGCGGGTGGCGCTACTGCTGCTGAACCTGCCGTTTGCGGTAGTGGAGGTGGAGCTATTCGACCCAAAGTTGTATGCCGCCTCGTTCTGGTCCCCGTCTGTCGGAGACCTGTTGCTCAACGTGCTGTTGCTGGTGGGGGTGGCCGGGTCAGGGCTGTACCTTTTCAGACGGAACAGGGTGGCAACACAACTGAAGGCGCTGCCCGCGGAGCGAAGCCGCTACATAATGACAGTCAGTGTGCTGGTATTCTTTTTCCTGCTACTGCTGCTTTTCCGCTTCTACTACAGCATCTACCATAACTCCCCGCTGCTGCTGGATGTAACGCAATCGTTGAGTTTTACTAAGTATAAGGTGGTGCTCTATGGCATCATGGTCGTTAACACGGTGGCCTTGTGTATGTTCACGTACTTGCTGGCAACCGTTGTGTCGGTGTTGGTGCCGCGGGAGCAGAAGCTGTGGCCTTTTAAGATGCTGCTGGTATTGGCGGCGCTGCTGCTGCTGTTCACGGCTGTTTTCGTGACTGAGCTTTTCGCGGTGGTATTCATCGGTGTTATATTCTGGGCTGTCATCATACTGGCCGCACAGCACCAGCACGCCATCAGTTTTGCCTACCGCACTTACCTACTTTTCTTTCTGGTCGTGATCGTGAGTGCCCTGACGGGAGCCGTGGCGCAGTTTACGCATTACCACAACGATCTAAAAACCTATAAGCAGAACCTGGCTTTTAATATCCTGCAGGACAACGACATCCTGGGGGAGTATCAGTTGAACCAGGTGGCCTCCCAGATCGCCTCCGATGAGCTTATCCGGATGAAGATGATGGGGCCCTATGTGGACGCCTCCTTCATCAGGCGCAAAATCACCCGCCAATACCTCAGCGACTACTTTGACAAGTATGAGATATCAGTGATGTTGTTCGATGGGCAGGGTAGAACGCTGGAAAGCGCCGATACAACGGCTACCACGCTACAGCAACTACGGCAGCTGTTTGATCAGCCCCAGACCCGCACCGAGCACCACGAGCTTTACCTGATGAAGGACCCTGCCCGCTTTAACGCCCGCACGTACCTTAAGCTGATTCAGGTGCCGATCAGCAGCACGCAGTATGGCACGATCGCCCTGCAGCTTACGCTGAAGCGGCTGCTACCTAACAGCGTGGTGCCCGAGTTGCTGGTAGAGCAGAAATACAACCAGCCCTTTGGCCTCGACAGGCTGAGCTATGCCATTTACCAGGGCGGCAAACTGCGCTACAGCGAAGGCGAGTACGACTATGCCACTAACTTTAACCGCCACCTGCTGGACCGCTCTGAGCTTTACCGGTTGGGCCTGCCACAGGACGCCTCCCACCATTACGGGGTGCAGAGCGGCAACGACCAAACACTCATCATCACCACCGATAAGTATGGGGGGCGTGAGCTGCTGTCCAACTTCTCCTTCCTGTTCCTGGTGTTTGTAGGCGGGCTGCTACTTTGCGGGTTGCTGTACCTGTTGCTGCAGCGCCACAGGCTGCGGGAGTTTAGCCCTAACTTCAGCACCAAGATCCAGCTGTTCCTGAACTTCGGTATTCTGCTGCCGATGCTGCTGGTAAGTATAGCCACGGCCAGCCTGGTGACTGCCTCCTATAAAAAGGACCTGATGAGCATGTATGAGCAACGTGGCGAGGCGATACAGGAGCACCTTTCCAAGCAACTGAGCCGACGGCTGCTGCAGCGCCGGCGCCAGTTAGAGCGAAGTATAACCGAGATCGCTTCCATAGCAGAGGCCGACGTCAACATCTATGACCGCAACGGGAAACTGCTGGTAACGAGCCAGCCGCTCATTTTTGAGGCAGGCCTGTTGTCTAAGCTCATAAACCCGGAGGCTTTCGCAGCGATTTCAGAGCGCCAGGCGTTGCGGGTGTTGCTGCAGGAGCAGGCCGGGAACCTTAGCTTTAACTCTATCTACCTGCCTTTACGCGACGAAGACCATCCGGCAGAGCTGGCGGGCTTTATCGGCATTCCGTTCTTTGATTCTGAAAAGGAGCTGGACCTGAAGCTGATTGAGTTGGTCACCACCACTATGAACATCTTCTCTGTTATGTTCATCACCTTCATGGTGCTGACCTTCTTTGCCTCCCGCGCGCTGACAGTGCCGCTGCGCATGCTGGCCGACAAGCTGAAGCGCACCTCCCTGACGGGCAAGAACGAGATGCTGGCCTATGAGGGGGCAGACGAGATCGGGATGCTGGTGAGCGAGTATAACCGCATGCTGCTGACGCTGGAGCAGAACAAGCAGGAGCTGGCGATGCAGGAGAAGGAGGCCGCCTGGCGAGAGATGGCACGGCAGGTGGCCCACGAGATCAAGAACCCGCTTACGCCGATGAAGCTTTCGCTGCAGTACCTGCAGAAGGCCATTGCCGAAAAGCGGCCGAACACAGAGCAGTTGATCGACAAGATTGCCCATACGCTCATCACCCAAATTAACATCCTCAACGATATTGCCTCCTCGTTCTCCAGTTTCACGGCCATGCCGGAGCCGAAGGCCGAGCCAATGGATGTGGCCGCTGCCCTGCACAAGGCCGCCGATCTGCACAACGACCCGGCCACAGCCAAACTCACCAAGCGGATTCCGGAGGGCGAGGTAATCGTGAAAGCAGACGAAAGCCTGATGGTGCGCACGTTCAACAACCTGCTGCTAAACGCCATTCAGGCGGTGCCGGCCAGCCGCAAGCCGCAGATACAGGTGCGCCTGGAACTGCAAGGTAACCGGCAAGTGTTGATTTCGATCAGAGACAATGGCAGCGGCATTCCAAAAGAGATCCAGGGCAAGGTGTTTGTCCCGAACTTCAGTACCAAGTATACTGGCTCGGGGATTGGGCTTGCCGTGGCCAAGCGGGGCATCGAAAATGCCGGAGGAAAAATCTGGTTCGAGACAGAAGAAGGGCAGGGCACAACCTTCTTTATACAACTGCCGCTGGCGGATGAGCGCTAAGGGGCTGGGCATACTGCTGTTGCTCTGGCTGATGGCCCTGCCACTGCTAGCCCAGGTGCCTCTTAGCAACAAGCGCTGCAGGTGGATCCCTGTATCCGGTACGCCGCAGCAGCTCGACTCCCTTACGCTGATGCCCAGCTCCGTCACCCTGCAGCACCCCAAAAAGGAGTTGTTCAGCTACGACTATAACTATACCACAAACGAGTTCACGCTTACGAGCTTTCCCGCTCCTGACTCGGTGGCTACAGATTCGCTAGGCACCATGCAGCCATTGCCCGACTCGGTGTTGGTATGTTTCAGGGTGATGCCGCTGAGCCTGGCGCGGCCGGTGTTTAAGCGCGACATCACAAAGCTGCAGCTCCGTTCCTCGCACGATGCTTTCTACCAGGAGGACGTCAGTACGAGGGAGGAGATTTTCCGCACACCGGGCCTGAACAAAACGGGCAGTATCTCCAGGGGCGTGTCGTTTGGCAACACCCAGAATGTATTTGTGAACTCTGCCCTAAACCTGCAGCTGGATGGCAAGCTCACCGACGACATCAGTATAACCGCCGCCATCACCGACCAGAACATCCCGTTTCAGCCGGAAGGCAACACGCAGCAGCTGCAGGAGTTCGATAAAGTATACATTACGCTGCAGCACCGGCTCTGGCAACTCACGGCCGGCGACGTCGTGCTCAAAAGCAAGCCGTCCTACTTTATGCAATTCTACAAAAACGTGCAGGGCGGGGCTTTTAGTTATCTGACTGGTAAGGACCCGGAGCGGCAAGGCGTCACGACAGTGGCGGCGTCGGTGTCGAAGGGTAAGTTTGCCTCCCAGACCATAAAGCCGCAGGAGGGGGTGCTGGGGCCGTATCGCTTGCGCGGGCCCAACAACGAGCTGTTCATCATTGTGCTGGCAAACTCGGAGCGGGTTTTTCTGGATGGCGTGCTGCTGCAGCGGGGCTACGACTATGACTACGTGATCGACTATAACCAGGCAGAGATCACCTTTACCACCCGCCACGTCATCACCAAGAACTCGAGGGTGCGGGTGGACTTTGAGTACTCGGACCAGAACTACAGCCGGGGCATTTACCACCTAAGCCACTACCAGAACCTGGGCAGGCTGAAAGTATACGGCAACTACTACAACGAAAGCGACAACCCCAACAGTCTGCTGAACCTGAGCTTGAGCACAGAGCAGAAACGCTTGCTGGCAAGTATAGGCGACAGCCTGAACCAGGCTGTTTCCTCAGGGGCCGACAGCGTGGCTTACGATCCGGGGCAGGTACTGTACGCACGCGTAGACACGGCCTACAACAATGGGCAGAATCTGGACCGCATCTACGTTTACTCTACCGATCCCGAGGCAGCGCATTACAGCGTGAGCTTTACGAACGTGGGCCCGGGCAACGGCGACTATGTGGCCGTGAATGGTGCCGTGAATGGCCGTGCCTACCGCTGGGTGGCACCTGTAAACGGGGTGCGGCAGGGAAGCTATGCGCCGGTGCGGGTGTTGCCTACGCCGCGCAAGAAGCAGCTCATTACCTTTGGCGTTAACTATGAGTTGCAGAAAGGCATCAGTTTCTTCGCCGAGGGAGCCGCCTCGCAGCACGACCTGAACCGCTTCTCGGATAAAGACGCACAGGATGACGATGGCAAAGGCCTGCGGGTGGGGTATGTGGTACAGGATAGGCCGGTATCATTCCTGGGCAAGTATAAACTAAACAGTACCCTGAACTATGAGTATACCGATGAATACTTTGAGCCCATCGACCGTTACCGCCCTATAGAGTTCGACCGGGACTGGAGCCTGACCAACACCAAAAAGGCAGAGGACCATATCTTCAACTTCTCGATAGGGGCTGCACAGGATGCCGCCAACCTGTTTAACTACCGCATCAGCCGCCGGAGCCGCGAGGAACAGCTGGACGGGGTGCAGCACCACCTGGATGTATTGAAGAAAGTGGGAAAGCTGGCGCTGCGCAACCGCTTCTTCCTGCTTAGCAGTACAGAGGGCATCCGGGAGTCGCAGTGGTACCGGGGGGATATGAACGTGGAGTACAACCTGGGCAAGCTCTCACCCGGCTATACCTACAGCTTCGATAAAAACAGGCTTACAGCACTTAACTCTGACTCCGTGGTAGGCTCGGCGCAGTATTTTGAGCAGCACATGTTCTATCTTGAAAGCGGTGACACCACCAAAACAAAGTTTCGGCTGGACTACGCCCACCGCAGCGACCGCTTTCCGACGGGCGTTGGCACCATGGGCAATTTGGAGGTGGGGCAGACCTACAACGCCATACTTCAAAAAAGAATAAACCAGGACCACACGCTGGCCGTGCAAGCCACTTACCGCAAGCTCCATGTGAAGAAGGGAAAGGATGAGGAGACCATACAATCCAGGGTAGACTATAACGGCAGCTTTGCAGATGGGGCTTTCCGCTCGGAGCTCAGCTATGCCACGGGTACAGGCCGGGAGCTAAAGCGCATTTACGTTTTCCAGGAGACGTTGCCGGGGCAGGGCACACACTACCTGCGCGATGGCGGCGACCCAAACAACCTGAACGATTACCTGGAGGCGCAGACAGTGGACCAACGGCGCTACATCAAAATTTACCTGCCCACCGATGAGTATGTGAATGCCTACACCAACACCTTTACCTATCGGCTAACCACCAGCACCCCCCGCAGCTGGCGCAACGAGTCCGGCATAAAAGCCACGCTCTCTAACTTTTCGATGCTCAGCTTTGTCAGCATCAACAAGAAAACAACCGATAACGACCTGAGCCAGCGCTTTAACCCCTTTAGCGAGGAGGTGGAGGATGCGTTCCTGATCTCCCTGGTAAAGCAGCTGCGCCACACGGTATACTTTAACCGCAGTAGCCCCAAGCATGGCATGGAGTACACGGTGCAGCAAAACGAGCAGAAGCAGCTGCTAACCAATGGCACCGAAACCCACAATGTGCTGAGCCATGCCGTAATTGGGCGCCTTAACCTGAACGAGGTGCTGAGCTCGCAACTGAACCTGGGCTATAATGTGCGCGAGAACCAATCGAACTTCCTGAGCTCAAAGAACTTTAAGATCCAGTCGCGGGAGCTGTCGCCGGAGCTGGCGTACCAGCCCAATGCCAAGCTGCGTTTTACGGGTAAGTACCAGCTGTCGCTGAAGCAGGATGTGCTGCAGGCGGCGGAGGTGGAGCAGGAGGGGACATTCCACGAGTTAGGGCTGGAGACAAAGCTGAGCCAGGTAGGCAAGCGCACGGTCACCGGCAACATCAAGTATGTGAACATCGCCTTTGACGGAGACGAAACCTCTTATGTGGGGTACGAGATCCTGAACGCCCTGCGCCCCGGCAACAACATGACCTGGTCTTTGGTGATGCAGCAGCGCCTGAGCAACGGCTTGAACATCTCCCTGAACTATGACGGCCGCAAGGCTAACGGGGTAGGGGCCGTGCACACCGGGCGAACGCAGGTATCGGTGCTGTTTTAAAGGGTGCGCTTGCTTTTTAGAAGTTTTGCGTTGATCATTTCCAGGAACGCTGTCCGGTAGCTGGGGCCTAGTGTCACCGTGCTTTCATCGGTCAGGGTAATCTGGTTTCCCTCCACCGATTTTACCCTGGCATTATGCACGATAAATGACTTGTGCACCCTGGTGAAGTCACCGGATGGCAGGTGCTCCTCAATTTCCTTCATGCTGAGGTAGGTGGTCAGCTTCTCGGAAGGAGTGCTAATGCGCACGTAGTTCTGCATCGCTTCTACAAAGATGATATCCTCTAGGATTACCTTCACAAATTTGCCTTTCACATCTGCCTTAACAAAAAAGTAGCCGCTGTCCTGCTCCACCGCTGCTGCAGTTTGCCTTGGCTTCAAGGTTTCTTTTACCTTGGCGATGGCGCGCAGGAACCGCTCGTAGGAGATAGGCTTGAGCAGGTAATCCACCGCGTTCTTGTCAAATGCCTGGTAGGCATAGTCAGGGTAGGCGGTTGTGAACACCACTGTCGTGCAGCTGTTAATGAGCCCAGCCAGGTCTATGCCTGAAAGCTGCGGCATGTCTACGTCCAGGAAAGTGATGTCTGCCGACACCTTGCCGGAGGTGATGGCATCGAGGGCGCGCAGCGGGTTTTCTTCCGCACCCTTCAGTTCAAGGCCGGGCGTGTTCTGTATGTAACGTGCTAGCACATCCAAGGCGTGCCGCTCGTCGTCCACTACGTAGCAAGTTGTCATGTCAGCTTGATTTTTAGATTAACGCTGTGTTGCTGCTCGTCTTCCTGTATAGTTAAGGTATAATCTTTTTCGCTGTAAAGTTCGTTGAGCCTGGTTTTAGCATTTTGTATGCCAATGCCATACCCTCGCCCGGCGTGATGCTTCCGCTTTTTGTTGTTCGTGCTGAAGTGGAGCTGCTGATGGCTGCCCGAAAGCTGTATGGTGGCAGCATGAGAAGAGTCGGTCAGGTCGCCGTGCTTGAAAATGTTCTCTACAAAGGTAAGCAGGAGCAGCGGTGGAATCCTGCCCTGCAGCTGACCGGCATACTTCAGCTGCAAGTGCAGCGGATAACTGAACCTGAGTTGGTTAAGGGCGATATAGCGTTCGATATGCTCCACTTCGTGTTGGAGCTCCGTTTTGCCGTCTTCCTGCACCCGCTGCAGCGCGTAATGCATTACTTCTGAGAGCAGCAGTACACCCTGAGACGCCTTCGGAGATACATCCTGCACGGAGTTGTAGATAAAATTGAGCGTGTTAAAAAGCAGGTGCGGGCTGATCTGGGCCTGGAGCAGGGCGTTTTGTGAGCGGGCCAGCCCTTTGGTGAGCTCTGCCTTTTCCCGCTCGGCCTGCAGGCGCTGCAGCTCCATATAGTTGATATGCTTGTGGTGCTTGATGGTTTGCCGGGTAAACCAGTAAGCTGTGCTAAAGCCGATAAAGTAGATACACCGCCAGATCGATCGTAGTAAAAAGAAACTGTTGAGGCTAAATGGTTTTGGCTCATCACGAAACAGGTTCATCGCGTTTTCCAGGCCCACCTGAATAGTAATATAGCCGGCAATGATTGCCGGTATCAGTAATGGAAGCAGCAGGAGTTTCTCACGCGTAACGGTATACTGAAGCACCCCATGGCCGAAGAAATAAAACAGGCAGATATTAACGGTGTACCAACAGGCCCATTCCCACCAGGCGGTATTGCTCGGGCTAATAAGCTCTACCAGCAGCACTTCATAGGTGATAAAGGCCGCCCAGGCAAGTATGTGGTATAGGATAGTACGGTATGAGGTGCTGTTCGGCATGCCTAAAACAACGCATTCCTTTCTTAACTCGCAACACGTTTCGTCTACAGCAACAGCCTGTTCGTGTAAAATTTTTCTCTTGGCATGTACCTGTTATTACATTAGGGCCATGGTTAATTAGTAAAGAGATTAAGGAAACAAGTGATAGCCTGCCGTGCCCAATACCCCTATTCTCCGATTCCTACGCTTGATGGTAACAAACTTAATGAAAAGGCTATTGCTTGTTTCTTTGATGCTCTCCTTCTGCTTTCTCTGCAAGCGGCAGGATAAGATTGTTTCCCTGTCGCATTTCAGTTTAGAGAACTCTGTAGATTAGTGTCAAAAGTTTATTGGATAAGGAGGAAGCTTCTTCTTGCCTATTATCAAAAAAGAGTGGTGGTAAACAGGTTGCCCGGTAACCAATCAGCCCCATCTGCTTCACTAAAGGCAGATGGGGCTGATTGGTTTGTAGTAGTTCGCCAAGTGTAAGATATAGTATACTACGGTTTCTGCTGCTCAATCTTGCTGTGCGTTTCCAGGTACACAGGTAGCGCGGCTGATCCGTACCACGGGTAAAGCTCCACGTCAAACACCTTCGCCGCAACGGCCGGGTCCGTTTCCACCATTTTCCGGGCTTCCTCCACGGTCTTGGCATCCAGTATAAAAATGCCGCGGTAGTTTTTGTCGTTCTTGCCCAGCGGGCCGGCCACGATCAGTTTCCCCTCTTTCGCCAACTTGCCGATGTTCTCCATGTGCCCCCGGAAGTATGCGTTCAGCTTTTCTTTGTCGGTGGTAGTGTTGGAGCCGGTTTTAAGGATGGCCAGCACATACTGCTTCATGCCGTAAGCATCAGCCCCCAAAGAGTCTGCCAACGCTTTGTCATAGCTCGGGTTCTGTGTTTGCGCCTGGGCGGCGTAGCCGAAGCAGCAAAGTAGGGCAAAGGCAAAGAGGTGTTTCATGGTTATAGATCATGTATAAGGAGCCTTCAAGATAAGGCATCAAAAGAAAAGCGCAAGTATAGAAGCTAAACTATACTTGCGCTGATTTATTTTGGAAGCGGAGTTACAGGAAGATCACCCGGTCTAGTAGTACCTGCCTGGGATCAGGTAGTTCTGCACATAATCCCTCACGCCCTCTTCTAAAGTATAAAAAGGCTTCTCGTACCCGATGGAGCGCAGCTTGCTCATGTTGGCTTCCGTGAAGTACTGGTAGTTATCGCGCAGGTTCTCCGGGGTATCCATAAAGTCGATGTTTGGTGCTATGCCCATTGCCTCGAAGGTGTTTAGTGCCAGTGCCATAAAGGTGCGGGCCTGGCCGGAACCCAAGTTGTAGATGCCGGAGTTCTTGCGGTGGTGCATCAGGAACATGCACACGTCCACCACGTCCTTCACATACACAAAGTCGCGCATCTGTTCGCCGTCGGCATAATCCGGGTTGTGCGAGCGGAACAGCTTCATGCTGCCATGGTCTTTTATCTGGTTATAAGCGTGGAAGATAACGGAGGCCATTTTACCCTTGTGGTACTCATTGGGGCCATACACGTTAAAGAACTTCAGGCCAGCCCAGAAGAACGGCTTAGCCGTCTGCTCCAGCGCCCAAATATCGAAATCGTTCTTCGACTCGCCGTAGGGGTTGAGTGGCTGCAGCAGCGGAATGGTCGCTTCGTTGTCGTCGTAGCCGAGGGTGCCGGAGCCGTAGGTGGCCGCTGACGAGGCGTACACCAGCGGAATCTGGTACTCGGCGCAGGCGTTCCACATCTGCTTGGAGTAGTTTAGGTTCAGCAGGTCGAACACGTCCTTGTTAAACTCCGTGGTGTCGGTGCGGGCGCCCAGGTGGAAGACAAACTCCACGTCCTCATAGTGCTCGTCCAGCCATTCAAAAAAGTTGTCGCGGTCCACGAACTCCTTTATTTTCTTTCCTTTCAGGTTGTCTTCCTTCTTGGCAACGGAAAAATTGTCCACCACCACAATATCGTTAAAGTTGTCCTGGTTTAGCCTGCTTACGAGGCAGCTGGCAATAAAACCGGCGGCACCTGTTACTACTATCATGTTTCTTTGTTAAGCCTGTATCTAAAATTGCGTTAAATTTACGAAAATAAACTGAGCCGCCTGCGCCAACTGTACCTTGAGACAAGCCAGATTTATACTACATACCCTACTTTGCCTGCTCCTGTTGTCGTGCCGTGAGCAAGAGAACCAAACACAGGAGAAGGCGCTCGTGTTAAAAGACGACCTGGGCCGTGAGCTGACGCTTCAGGGAAAGCCGGAACGCGTGTTCTCCTTTGCCTCCTCCATGACCGAGATGCTGTATGCCGTGCTCGACACCAGCACCATCATCGCCCGCACCCCCACCGACGATTACCCGGGAGCTGTGTACCAGAAGCCGCTGGTGAGCAATTACCCGGTAGACTACGAGCAGGTGCTTGCCCTGAAGCCGGACCTGATCTTTACCGTGGAGGGCATTACGCCGCTGGAGGTGGCCGAGCGGTTGCAGCAACTGGGCGTGCCGGTCTATTACCAGAAGTACAGAACGGTGGAGGATATCTTTACGGGGCTGGAGGACATTGGCCGCATCATGGGCCGGGAACAACAGGCGCGCGAGCTGACCGACTCGCTGCGGCAGGAGGTGGCACAGCTGCATCAAAAGTATAAACTCCGCAAAGAGCCGCAGCAAGTGCTGGCTATTACGTGGAGTGACCCGATCTATGTGTATGGGCAGAACACCATCTTCACCGATAAGCTTCGTATACTTGGGGCTGAAAACGCCGTGCAGGAGGTTTTTGAGCAGCCTTACCCGGCGCTCACGCGCGAGTATGTGCTGAAGCTGAACCCGGATGTGCTGTTAGGCGGCACGAAGGAGGAGCTGGACGAGAGGTTTTTCAGTCTGTACCCGGAGCTGCGGCGCATCAACGCGTATCAGAACAACCGCATCTATAAACCGGACGATAACCTGATGTCGCGGCCCAGCCCGCGGGTAGTGGAGTCGCTGCGGGAACTGGAGGGCTTCCTATACCCATGATGCGGCGCGGCTTATACTTTGTACTTGCCCTGCTGCTGATCCTGGTGGTGCTCCTGCTGGGGCTGCAGATCGGCTCTTTCGATACCGACGCGGCAACCATCTTCAACGCCCTTTTTCATTATGCCCCCAGCGATACCACACACTTTGCCATACTGCACCTGCGCCTGCCGCGGCTTATACTTGCGCTGGTGGTAGGAGCCTCCCTGGCCTTTTGCGGGTACCTGATGCAGGCCATGGTGAACAACGGGCTGGCTGACCCCTACTTGCTGGGCACGGCCTCGGGCGCATCGTTGGGTGCGGTGATCGTGTTCTTTGGTTTTGTGCCCATGACCGTGGCCGGTTTATACTTGCCGCCGGTGTTCGCCCTGGCCGGCGCCTTTGTGGTGACGCTGGTGGTGGTGGTGCTTGGCTACCGTAAGCGGCAGATCATTCCGGCGCAGCTGCTGCTGGCGGGCATTGCGCTGAGTTCTTTGGTAACGGCCATGGTGGGGCTGCTCACATTCTTATCAGATTCCGAAGGGAAGCTGCGGTCGGTGGTGTTCTGGTCGATGGGTAGCTTTGAGCGGGCCAGCTGGGACATGGTGCCTTACCCGGCGGCGGCCTTGCTGGTGGCGCTGGGACTTTTCGCTTTTTACCAAAAGCAACTCAACATCCTGCTGCTAGGCGAGGAGCGGGCGCAGGCGCTGGGCATACGGGTGGCGCAAACGCGCTGGGTGATACTGGCCACCGTGTCGGTCGTGACGGGTTTTGCCGTGGCCACTTCCGGGCCGATCGGCTTTGTGGGGCTCATCATCCCGCACGTAACCCGCGGGTTGCTGGGCGCGATGGGCCGCGGCAACCTGCTGCTGTGCGCTTTTATCGGCGGTTTGTTCATGCTGCTCTGCGATTTGCTCTCCCGTATTATTTATCCGCCCGCCGGGCTGCCAATCGGAATTATTACATCGTTCTTTGGTGTTCCTTTCTTTGTATATTTGCTGTTCAAAAAGAATTACAATTTTAGAGGATAAATGATTTACGTTAGCAGGTTAGAGCACTTTAACGCAGCTCACAAGCTATTCAACCCGAACTGGTCGTTGGCTAAGAATAAGGAGGTTTTCGGGCCGTGCGCCAACACCAATTGGCATGGGCACAACTACGAGCTGATCGTGACGGTAAAGGGCAAGCCCGATCCGGACACTGGCTTTGTGATCGACCTGAAAAAGCTCAGCACACTCATCCGTACGCACATTATTGAGAAAGTAGACCACAAGAACCTGAACCTGGATGTGGCCTTCATGGAGGACAAACTGGCCAGCACCGAGAACCTGGTGGTGGAGTTCTGGAAAATCCTGGAGCCGCGCGTGAAGGAGATCTCCAATAATATTGCAACCCTGCACAGCCTGAAGCTTTACGAAACCCCACGCAACTACGTGGAGTATTTTGGAGAATAATTTAGCGAGCGGTTTATACTTTACAATCGCTATACTTATTTTACAAGCTCCAAAAGAACCCTTACCCCATGAAGTACTACATTATTGCCGGGGAGCGCTCCGGCGACCTGCACGCCTCCAACCTTATCAAACAGCTCCGCAAGCAAGACCCGGAGGCACAGGTAAGGGGCTGGGGCGGTGATATGATGCAGGCTGCCGGCATGGACCTCGTGCGCCACTACCAGGAAATGGCTTTCATGGGCTTTGCCGAGGTATTCAAGAGCCTGCGCAAGATCCTGGGCTTCCTTAGTGAGGCGAAGGCAGACATCAAGAAGTATCAGCCGGATGTGGTGATCCTGGTGGACTATGCCGGCTTTAACATGCGCATCGCCCGCTTCGCCAAAAAGCAGGGCCTAAAGGTTTTCTACTATATCTCGCCCAAAATCTGGGCCTGGAACCAGGGGCGCGTGCACGGCATCAAAAAGGTGGTGGACCGCATGTTCGTGATCATGCCGTTTGAAGAGGACTTTTACGGCAGGTTCAACTATAAAGTGGACTATGTGGGCAACCCGGTAAATGACTCGGTGTCGGACCATGTGCCTACCACTGATTTCCGGACCAAGAACAAGCTCTACAACAACAAGCCCATCATTGCCATACTTCCGGGCAGCCGGCGGCAGGAGATTGAGAACATGCTGCACGTGATGCTGAGCGTATTGCCCAACTTCCGCGATTTTCAGTTTGTGGTGGCTGGTGTGAGCAACTTCTCCAAAGAGTACTACGAGCAGTACAATAAGGACCCCAACATCAAGATCATCTACGACCAAACCTACGACCTGCTCTCGCAGGCCAAGGCGGCGCTGGTCACTTCGGGCACGGCTACCCTGGAGACGGCCCTGTTCGGGGTGCCGCAGGTGGTATGCTATAAAACCAGCCCCATCTCTTACACTATCGGCAAAATGGTGATCAAGGTGCCGTATATCTCGCTCGTGAACCTGATTGCCGATAAACCTGTGGTAACGGAGCTGATACAGGATGATTTTACGGCCAAGCAGATTACGGCGGAGCTGAAGCGGGTGCTATTCGACCAGCATTTCATGAAAAAGCAGCAGGAGGGGTATGCGCTGGTGCGCAAAAAGATTGGCGACTTTAGAACCGCCGAGCGTGCCGCCGAGCTAATGGTGAAGTACCTGCAGGAGGAGAAAGTCTAAACCTACCCATGGTTTCTGCGCGTATAGATGTAAATCCTCTTCTGTGGAGGAGCAAATCGCTGTGTACTTTAAAACCAGGAACTATGAAACCGCTGTTTATTGCCTTAGGACTTACTGGCTTGATGATATCCGTACTGTTAATCCGCGCCGCCTCTAACGGCCCCTTACCTGAAGATGATTGGGAAGGGGAGGGCGACCTGCTGGACGGATAACGGTAAGGTGACTTTAGGAAAAAGAAGAGGGGCTAGCCTGTTGCAGGCTAGCCCCTCTTTTATAGTATCGTTATCTATACTTGCTTAAGCTACCTTCAGCTGCTTCAAGCTAGATTTTTCGAACTTCTCACGGGCATAGTCGCCGGTGATCACCAGCTCCTTGGTTCCTTCCTCAGACGGTAGCTCGAACATGGCGTCCGTCATGATGCCCTCGCAGATGGAGCGCAGGCCGCGGGCACCTAGTTTATACTCCGATGCTTTCTCTACAATATATTCCAGGGCGCTATCGTCAAAGCTCAGGTTGATGTTCTCCATCTCAAACAGGCGCTTGTACTGCTTCACGATAGAGTTCTTCGGCTCCAGCAGAATCAGGCGCAGCGTCTCTTTGTCCAGCGGGTTCAGGTGCGTGGCAACCGGCAGGCGGCCGATGAGCTCCGGAATCAGGCCAAAGTTCTTCAGGTCCTGCGCTGTCAGGTACTTCAGGAAGTTCTCGCTTTCCTCCGCCTCGTCCATTTTAGACTTGGAGAAGCCGATAGGGCGCGTGTTCAGTCTGTTTTTGATCAGCCTATCGATGCCTACGAAAGCGCCGCCGCAGATAAACAGGATGTTCTCCGTGTTCACCGTGATCATTTTTTGCTCTGGGTGCTTACGGCCGCCTTGCGGTGGCACGTTTACGGTAGTACCCTCCAGCAGCTTCAGCAGGGCCTGCTGCACACCCTCGCCGCTCACGTCGCGGGTAATGGATGGGTTGTCGCTCTTACGGGCAATCTTGTCAATCTCGTCGATGTACACGATGCCACGCTCGGCTGCCTCCACGTTATAGTCGGCTGCCTGCAGGAGGCGGGTAAGTATACTTTCCACGTCTTCACCCACGTAACCGGCCTCGGTAAGCACGGTGGCGTCGGCAATACAGAAAGGCACCTGCAGGATACCGGCCATCATACGGGCAAGGTAGGTCTTGCCTGTGCCGGTTTCACCCACCATGATGATGTTTGACTTCTCGATCACCACGTCATCGTCGGTAGGCTGCTGCATCAGGCGCTTGTAGTGGTTATACACCGCTACCGACATTACCTTCTTTGCCTCATCCTGCCCCACCACGAACTGGTCGAGGTAAGTCTTCATCTCCTTCGGCTTCATCAGGTTAAACTTCGGAGTACGGCTGCTAGCGCGAATCTTGTTCTCCTCGTTCAATATCTGCTGTGCCTGCCCGATACAACGGTCGCAGATATGCGCGTTGATACCGGAGATCATCACCGATACATCCTTCTTGTTTTTGCCGCAAAATGAGCACGTAATTTCTGCCATAAGAAACGATTGGTCCAGAGTAGTTTACGCATCTTCTGCAAATGCGTAAAGCAAAGGTACAAAATTGAATACTTATACAAGTAGAAAAATTTTAATCCAACTGTACAAGTACGGCTTAAATGCGGCTAAAGATTTTAAGATAAATATTTTGCTATTTTTAGGTAAGCGACTGTAGTATAAACGGTTGTGATGGGGCGGTATGCACAAAGGCCTGTGGAAAACTTTTTTGCCGATACGCAGTTTTGCGGCACCGATGCTAGCCCTGCGGGTCTTTTATTAGTGCAAAACAAGGCATATAAAAACCCGCAGCAGGTTGTGTTGCGGGTTTTTATACTATATAAGTTATACTTTATACTTATGAGGTTTTGCGGGTAAGCACCTCGTCGATCAGGCCGTACTCTTTGGCTTCCTCGGCACGCATCCAGTAGTCGCGGTCTGAGTTGTCGTACACTTCCTGGTAAGACTTACCGGAGTGCTCCGCCAGGATCTCGTACAATTCTTTCTTCAGCTTCAGGATCTCACGCGCTGTGATCTCGATGTCAGAGGCCTGGCCTTGTGCGCCGCCCATAGGCTGGTGGATCATGATGCGGGCGTGCGGCAGGGCAGAGCGCTTGTTCTTGGCGCCACCGGCCAGCAGCACAGCACCCATGGAGGCCGCCAAGCCAGTACAGATCGTAGCCACGTCCGGGCTCACATACTGCATGGTGTCATAAATGCCCAAACCGGCATACACAGAGCCACCTGGGCTGTTGATGTACAGCAGGATGTCCTTCTTGGCATCGGCCGACTCCAGGAACAGCAGCTGCGCGGTGATAATGTTGGCGATGAAGTCGTCTACCTGGGTGCCCAGGAAGATGATGCGGTCCATGATCAGGCGGGAGAACACGTCGATCTCACGGAAGTTGGTGGGGCGTTCCTCAATCACAGAGCGCGTCATGCTTTCGATGGTGTGCATGGCCCTGCCTTCTATATGGTTGATATATTGGTCTACGCCCAGGCTGCTCATGCCCTGGCCTTTCACGGCAAATTTGCGGAAC
This sequence comes from Pontibacter litorisediminis, assembly GCF_029360645.1. Classification (GTDB taxonomy): domain Bacteria; phylum Bacteroidota; class Bacteroidia; order Cytophagales; family Hymenobacteraceae; genus Pontibacter; species Pontibacter litorisediminis. Next base: position 798,721 of record NZ_JARDUA010000003.1, read on the forward strand.
TCGTCTTTGTTAAACATCATGTTGTTTAGGTTTACGGTTTTCTCAAAAATAAAAAAGTCCTTCTGAAATCGAAGGACTTTTTTATAAAGTTATATACGTGCGTTCTGCTTAGAACGACATATTTCTGAAGTCCTCTGATGTGATTGTCTTCTCCACAACAGTCATCTTCTCCTTAAGTTTAGCGAGCACCTTCTCGGCCAGCAGTTGCTCGTACTCATTAATATAGTTACGGCCGTTGTCCTGCTGCAGATACTGCTGTGCATAACTATTCATGCTTTCCATCAGCTCCTCCGGCACCTCCGGCATGTTAAACTGGGCCAGCATCTTCTCTTTGGTGGCGTCCACTACCTCCTCGTTCGATACCTTCAGCTCGTTCTCCTCCACAACCTTGTTCTTGATCATGGACCACTTCAGCTCGCGCACGTACTTGTCGAAGTTCTCTTCAATCTGCTCGGCAGTCAGCTTGCCTTCGTTCGTTACCTGAATCCAGCGCTTGAAGAATTCTGTTGGCAGTTCTACCGTTACGTTGTCTACGAGTGTGTCGATGATGTTGCGGAACAGCAGGTTGTCGGCCTCACGCTCATAGTTCTCTAGGATCGTTTCACGGATCTTGGCGTCGAACTCCTCCTCTGTCTTTACCTCGTCTTTGCCGAAAAGCTTGTCGAACAGCTCCTGGTTCAGCTCGGCTGGCTCCGTGCGGTTGATCTTCTCCACGATGAACTCGAACTCACCATTCAGGTCGGCCACCACCTCTTTGCTCAGGCCTGTCACGTGCGCCAGGGCAGCGTTGTCGTCGCCAAACGTCTTGCGGATATCGAAACGGATAACGTCGTCTACCTTCGCGCCTTCAAACTTGTCGAGGCCCTCTACGATACGGCTGGTAGGGATAAGCGTTTTAGACTGGAACTCGCCGTCTACCTGCTTCAACTCACCCGATACGAAGTCGCCTTTGGCTACGGTCTCCGGGTTGGTGGTCTTGCCGAACTGGCGCTTCAGGTTTTCGTAAGCCTCGTCTATTGTCTTCTGGTCCAGCTCAACTTTGTAGCCCTCTACGCTTTTATCCAGCGGAAGGTTGAAGTCTGGCAGCAGGCCTACCTGATAGGTAAACTCAAAGGTCTTTTGGTTATCCCAGTCAATCTCTGGCTGATCTGCCTCTGGCAGGGGCTCACCCAGCAGCTTTACGTCGTTCTCACGGATGTACTTAGAGATCTCCTCCTGCAGCGTCTTGTTGATCTGCTCCACCAGGATGCTCTTGCCGTACATTTTCTTTACAAGCCCCGCAGGCACTTTGCCAGGTCTGAAGCCTTTGATTTGGGCTTTTTTGCTGTATTCTTTTACCTGCTGGTCTACCTTCGGTGCGTAGTCCGCCTCTTCCAGTACCACCTTCAGTTGCGCATTGGTGCTGTCGGTTTGGTTTAATGTAATATTCAAGGCTTATAAAAATTTAAGATTTTAGAAATACCTACTAAAAACAAACCCCCAACAGGGTATGTTGAGGGTTCGTTGTTGTTTGTGCGGATGGAGGGACTCGAACCCCCATGCCTCGCAGCGCTAGATCCTAAGTCTAGTGCGTCTACCAATTTCGCCACATCCGCTTGATTGTGCTCGTTTTAGTGATGCAAAGGTAAGCAACGATTTTTTAAATGCAATATGTGAGCTTAAAATTTCGCAAATATTTTTTAACCTGCATATAGCTTTGTTGCCAAGGGGCAATGAGCAGGGCGGTGTATTGGTTGCATCTTATAATAGCTTATATTTGAAACTTATAAAGCCTTTAGCTTATTTATAGTTATAAAGCAGGTATAGTGCGCACCGGCCAAACCGGTGGCTATCTATAGCAAGATGCACAAAATGATCGATCTAGAAGCAGAACGCAAAGAGATTCTCAGGCATTATAGGAGACTACTTCGGCATGCGAAGCCTTTTCTGAAGGACAACGATGCCAAAATCATTAAAAAAGCCTTCAACACCTCGCTGGAGGCACACAAGGACATGCGCCGCAAATCCGGCGAGCCCTACATTCTGCATCCGTTGGCTGTGGCCCAGATCGCCGTGGAGGAGATTGGCCTGGGTACTACCTCTATTGTGGCGGCCCTGCTGCACGATGTGGTGGAGGATACCGACCTGGAGGTAGCCGACATTGAGCGGGAGTTCGGGCCGAGCGTAGCCAAGATCATCGAGGGGCTCACCAAGATCTCCGGCGTGTTCGACTACGGAACCTCGCAGCAGGCCGAGAATTTCCGGAAGATGCTGCTCACCCTGAGCGACGATGTGCGGGTGATACTTATAAAGCTGGCCGACCGCCTGCACAACATGCGTACGTTGGGAAGCATGCCGCGCCACAAGCAGCTCAAGATCGCCTCCGAAACGATGTACCTGTACGCGCCGCTGGCGCACCGGCTGGGCCTGTACGCCATCAAATCGGAGCTGGAGGACCTTTACTTAAAGTATACCGACACCGAAACATACAAGGACCTCTCGCGGAAGGTGCGGCAGACGCGCGCTGCCCGCAACAAGTTCATCAAGGACTTTATCCACCCGATAGAGGATGAGCTGCGCAAGTATGGCTTTAAGTTTAACATCAAAGGCAGGCCGAAGTCCATCTACTCTATCCTGAAGAAGATAAAGAAGCAGAACATCACCTTTGATGAAATCTACGACCTGTTTGCGATCCGGATTATACTGGACGTGCCGCTGGAGAACGAGAAGGCGGCCTGCTGGCAGGTGTACTCTATTATAACAGACTTCTACCAGCCCAACCCCGACCGCCTACGCGATTGGGTGAACACGCCGAAGTCTAACGGGTACGAGTCGCTGCATACGACCGTGATGAGCAAGTCGGGGCAGTGGGTGGAGGTGCAGATACGCACCAAGCGCATGGATGAGATTGCCGAGCGCGGCTACGCGGCCCACTGGAAGTATAAAGCGGAGGGAGCGGCCTCGGCAGAGTCGGCGCTGGAGCAGTGGATAAACAAGGTGCGCGACATGCTGGAGAACAACACGGCCAACGCGCTCGAGTTCATGGATGAGTTCCGCAAAAACCTTTTCGTGGAGGAGGTGTTTGTATTTACGCCGAAAGGCGAGCTCATCATCTTGCCGGACAAGTCCACCGCGCTGGACTTCGCCTTTGAGATTCACTCGCAGATAGGGCTGCACTGCCTGGGCGCGAAGGTAAACCAGAAGCTGGTGCCGCTGAGCTACAAACTCAAGAACGGAGACCAGGTGGAGATCCTGACCTCGCAAAAGCAGAAGCCGAACGAGGAGTGGCTGCAGTACGTGGTTACCTCCAGGGCACGTACCCGCATCAAGGATGCGCTGCGCGAGGAGCGGAAGAACAAGGCCGAGCAAGGCAAGGCCATGCTTGAAGCCAGGCTGCAGTACATTGGGGTGGCCGACACCCAGCAGAACCTGAACAAGCTGCAGGCTTTCTTTAATGTGGCCACGCTGCAGGACCTATACTATAGAATCGCCACCGGCCACATCGATATCAAGAATATTAAAGAGGTTATCTTCTCAACCGCCGCAGACAAGGCTGCCTCTATGCTCGATCCGAAGTCCTTCGACAGAGAGGTGCAGAAGATCAGGGGCGTGAACTCGGACATGCTGGTGATCGGGGAGACAACCTCGAACTGGGAGTACAGCATGTCTAAGTGCTGCAACCCGATTCCGGGCGATGACGTGTTCGGCTTCCAGACCGAGGATGACGGCATAGAGATACACCGCACCAACTGCAAGCGCGCCATGGAACTGATGTCCAACTACGGCAACCGCATCATCAAAACCAAGTGGACGGAGCAGAAGGAGCTGGCCTTCCTGGTGGGCATCCGCATCAAAGGAACCGACCGCGTGGGGCTGGTGAACGACCTGACCAAGGTGATCTCGACGAGCTTGAAAGTGAACATGCGCTCGATCACCATCGACTCCAACGACGGCATATTTGAAGGCAACATCATGGTATTCGTAAACGATACAAGCCACCTCGACAAGCTCATCCAGCGCATGAGCAAGGTAAATGGTATACTTACCGTGGAGCGCTTTGACTAAGGGGAGGCCTTATTTATACTTTAGAAGAAAATGGCATTAGATAAAAGGAAGTTCGAAGAAGTAAAAAAGATCTTCACGGCATACTTAGAGAGCAAGGGATTACGTAAAACTCCTGAGCGCTATGCAATCCTGGAGGAGATCTACTCCAGCGACGGGCATTTTGATGTGGAGTCGCTCTACATCAGCATGAAGAACAAAAACTACCGCGTGAGCCGGGCCACCGTGTATAACACCCTGGACCTGCTGGTGGAGAACGACCTGGTGAGCAAGCACCAGTTCGGCCGCAACCTGGCGCAGTACGAGAAATCGTACGGTTATCGCCAGCACGACCACGTGATCTGCACCGAGTGCCACAAGGTGGTGGAGTTTTGCGACCCGCGCGTGCATCAGATACAAACTATGGTGGGTGAACTGTTAAATTTTCATATCTTGCACCACTCCCTGAACTTATACGGTGTTTGCGGCGATTGCCGCGCTAGAAAAGCGACAGAGGAACAAAAGCATGAAGTATCAGACAGAGCAGAAGGATAATATCCTGTTTATCCGGCTGGAGGGCGACCTGATAGCGGGCACAGACACGCAGCAGATGATCGATAGCGTGGACGGGCAGCAGCAGGGGAAAGCGCTGCTCTGCGCCGTGGATCTGTCGAATGTGCGCTTCATGGACAGCAGCGGCATGGGGGTACTGGTATCGCTGCTTACCAAGTTCCGGAACCGGGGCGGCGAGCTGGTGCTGATCAAACCATCTGACCACATCCGCAAGCTACTGATAGTTACCAAGCTGAACGCGATATTTACAATTGCTGAGAACGATGACTTCGCAGCGCAATTCTTAAAGGAATCAACATACTAAATACTTAAATGGCAGTTGACATTTTAATAGGTCTACAGTGGGGCGACGAAGGCAAAGGAAAAATCGTTGACGTACTTGCTCCGACCTATGATATTGTAGCCCGTTTCCAGGGAGGCCCTAACGCTGGGCATACATTAGAGTTTGAAGGCACCAAGCACGTGCTGCACCAGATCCCATCCGGTATCTTCCATTCGGATATCCAAAACATCATCGGCAATGGCGTGGTACTGGATCCCATTGTTTTCCGCACAGAGATGCAGAAGCTAAAGGACCGTGGGGTGGATGCGGCCAAAAACCTGTTCATCTCTAAAAAGGCATCGCTTATACTTCCGTCGCACAAGGTGCTGGACCGCGTTTCTGAAGAGGCTCTGGGGAGCGGCAAGATTGGCTCAACCCTAAAAGGTATAGGCCCGACTTACCAGGACAAAATTGGCCGTGTTGGCTTAAGAGTAGGGGATATACTAGCGGAGGATTTTCAGGAGCGCTACAATAAACTGGTAGAGCGCCACCGTAAAACAGTTGAGTTCTATGGCCAGCAGCTGGAGCTGGGTGAGCAGGAGCAAAACTTCTTTGAGGCGGTGGATTACCTGCGGTCACTGCAGCTGGTGGATTCGGAGTACATGATCAATGAAGCCCTTAAGAGTGGCAAGCGCATCTTAGCAGAGGGTGCCCAGGGAGCTTTGCTGGATGTTGACTTTGGTACTTACCCATTCGTAACTTCTTCCAGCACGGTAGTGGCTGGTGCCTGCACAGGCTTAGGCGTTGCGCCAAGGCACATCGGCGAAGTATACGGTATCTTCAAAGCATACTGCACCCGTGTGGGCAGCGGGCCTTTCCCGACAGAGCTACTGGATGAGGTAGGGGAGGAGATTCGCCAGGCCGGTCGTGAGTTCGGCTCTACCACTGGCCGTCCGCGCCGTTGCGGTTGGGTGGATCTGCCAAGCCTGAAGTATAGCATCATGCTGAATGGTGTGACGCAGCTAAACATGATGAAAGCCGACGTACTGACCGAGTTCGATACGATCCAGGTGTGCACGCACTATAAACTACCTTCAGGTGAGGTTACTGACAAGGTGCCGCACTCCATGGAGCCCGGTGAGCTGGAACCCGTGTATGAGTCGTTGCCAGGATGGAAGGTTGACCTGAATAAGATAACGTCTGTGGATGAGTTGCCAGAGGCCTTCAATAATTACCTGGAGTTCCTGGAGAAGCACCTGCAAGTGCCTATTACTATAGTGTCAGTAGGACCTGATAGAAAGAGCACACTTAAAAGAGAAGCAGTAAGTGCGTAAAGTATAAGCTGCATATTCTAGTAAAGAAGCATAAAAGAGCCCCTGCTTTACATAAGCAGGGGCTCTTTGTTTTTGATGCCATAGGGAAAAGAAGCGGGCAAGAGTATGTGTTTCTCCTCTGCTGAAAGGGATAACAGAAGTGGCACCTAAAACTTTTCCTGCTGGCCTTCAGCTTCTTCCGCTGTGGCAACATCTTTTTTGGGGGCGGGGTGTTGCGGGTCCGGAAAGTTTTGCGACCTTTGCCTCCCCGTTCAGCAGGAGCGGCGGCGAGGGCCGGGAAAAAAGTTTTGCCGGGCGCTTGCGGGGCGAAAAAAGAAGCTTACCTTTGCAGCCCGCTTCCACAGGGAAGGGGCGCCGGTAACACAGCCCGCAGCCTTGCCTGAGAGGGCAGCGCCCCGGAAAAAAAACTTCCCGGTAGCGCTTGCGGAAAGGAGAAAGAGTTCTTACCTTTGCATCCGCTTCCACGCCAGGGGGCGGCCGGCCGGAGGGGCCGGGGAAAAAAGTTTAAGAAAGTGCTTGCGGGACAAAAAAAGGTGCTTACCTTTGCAGCCCGCTTCACAAAGAGAGGGGCCGCCGCCAACAGGGCAGCGGAAAGAGAGAAAAAAAGTTGCGCCAAGGTTTGGAAGTTACGTCAGGACTTCGGACCTTTGCAGCCCGCCACGAGGCAAACGGCCTTCGGGAGCGGGGAAGCAAGACACGGACCCTCGGGGTCGCAAGCGGAGAGAGTAGCTCTCCGACAAAGTTCTTTGAGAGATTGCCTGAGACAGAAAATGAAAGATTAAGGTTCTCCTCCCCTCCGGGGGAGGAAAGGAGCCCGGGGTCGGACAGACAC
>NZ_JARDUA010000004.1 GCF_029360645.1 Pontibacter litorisediminis
GATTTATCGTATCTTCATCTAGAGCTGCCATTGAGTTAGAGTAAGGTGTAAAAGTGAGTCTGCAAACTCTTTTACACTTCTAATTCTTTGGCAGTTTCTTTAAACTTTAAACAGCTTCAGTTATTAGATTTTCCTGCCGCAAGTTTAGCGCAGCGTAACTTGTGGCTGTACATGAGGCCAGTTTGCAACTGGCTTTCTGCGGCAGCAGAAGTGTATACTTTAGCAGAAGTATTTCTTTAGCAGCCATTGTTAAAGTATAGCCCAAGCCTTTGCACCTTTTGCTTCTCTGAAGCAAAGCAGTTGAAAACTGCTGCCATACTTAGCCACAAGTTACGCTGCGCTAAACTTGCGGCAGGCCAAAAGCCAAAAGAGACGCAAAGTATTGCGCCTCTACAAATCCTATCTATCCTTTAATCCTGAAAATCCTGATTCAGAAAAAAGCCGCTGCAGGTATAAACTGCAGCGGCTTTTTAATTTGTCTTGATACGGGTGTCGTGCTACGTGATACGCCCGTAAGCTTACCCGAACAGCGTTGGTGGCGGGGTTTTCAGCTGGGCGATAACGGTTTGGCCGCCTTTGGTCTTCTGCCCTAGCTCCGCCTTAATCTCTGTATCCAGCGGCACGAAGATATCCACGCGCGAGCCGAACTTGATGAAGCCGAACTCCTCGCCCTGGCTTACCTCGTCGCCCTCGTTCACATACCACACAATGCGGCGTGCCATGGCTCCGGCAATCTGGCGGAAAAGCACCTCCGGCCCCGCCGTTGACTCTACCACCACGGTGGTGCGCTCGTTCTGCGTGCTCGATTTCGGGTGCCAGGCCACAAAGTAGTTACCTGGGTGATACTTGAAGTACTTTACGATGCCGGAAACCGGGTTGCGCGTGATGTGCACGTTTATCGGCGACATGAAAATGGAGATCTGCTTGCGCTTGTCCCTAAAGTACTCCGGCTCCTCCACTTCCTCGATCACCACCACTTTGCCGTCAGCCGGGGCAATGATCAGGTCCTCGTGCAAGAGCAGGGTGCGGTAAGGGCTACGGAAGAACTGCAGGATGAGCAGGAAGAGAACGGCAGACACGGCGGAGAAGACTCTGTTGAAGGTGCCATTCTCAGCGTTGAAGTTGTAGAGCAACAGGTTCAGCACTACAAGCGCCAGTAATGTAAAAAATAATATCTTCCGTCCTTCCTTGTGAATTTTCATCCGTTTTTATGTTTGCCGCAGGTACTATATAACTCATAATAGCCCATCCAGTTTCGTGGATGGGCTATTACCTGCTTCAAAATTATATAAACTTTCGATTATTCCTCTAAAAAAATATTTTAGAAGCCGCCACGGTACTTGTAAGTCATGGCTACTTTATCGATTGCTACGATGTAAGCTGCGATACGCATCGGCACGTTATACTTCTGCGATGCCGCATAAACGCGCTCGAAGGCCTCGTTCATAATGCGCTCGGCCCGCTCGTTTACACGGTCCAGCGTCCATTTAAAGCCCATGCGGTTCTGCACCCACTCAAAGTACGATACGGTTACACCGCCTGAGTTGGCCAAAATATCCGGCACCACCATGATACCCTTCTCGTTGATGATGTTGTCGGCCTTGTAGGAAGTCGGGCCGTTGGCACCCTCCACGATCAGGCGGGCCTGTATCTTGTCTACGTTGTGGATCGTGATCACGTCCTCCACGGCGGCAGGCACCAGCACGTCCACCTTGGCAGTCAGCAGCTCGCCTGCATCGCTCATTAGCTCAGCACCTTTGTATCCCTCCAGGCGGCCGTTATGCGCGTTTTTATACTCAATGGCTTCCTCAATATCGATGCCGTTGTCGTTCCAGTAGGCGCCGCTCACGTCGCTGATGCCCAGTATCTTCACACCGCGCTCAGCCATCAGCTTAGCTGCCCAGGCACCCACGTTGCCAAAGCCCTGCACCGCAGCCGTAGACTTGGCCGGGTTCATACCCAGCTTGTCCATGGCCGCCATGGCCGACACCATCACGCCACGGCCTGTTGCCTCCACACGGCCAAGCGAACCGCCCAGCACCAGCGGCTTGCCGGTTACCACGGCATGCTCCGTGGAGCCTTTTGTCTTAGAATACTCGTCCATAAGCCAAGCCATCTCACGTGGTCCTGTGCCCATGTCCGGCGCAGGGATGTCGCGGTCCGGGCCGAAGATGTCTACCAGGGCCGAAGTATAGGCTCTCGTTAAACGCTCTATCTCACCGGCCGACATGGAGAACGGGTCGCAGATGATGCCGCCCTTGGCACCACCGTATGGGATATCCACCACGGCACACTTCCAGGTCATCCAGGCAGCCAGCGCTTTCACCTCATCCAGAAATACATCAGGCGCATAACGCACTCCCCCCTTAGACGGGCCAAGGATCGTGGAGTGAATCACGCGGTAGCCTTCGAACACACGCACCTTGCCATCGTCCATGGTGACAGGCACGTTCACGATTACCTGACGTGTTGGAGACTTCAGTACGTTGTACACTTCCTCATCCAACCCCAGCACCTCTGCCGCTATATTAAAACGCGACATCATCGACTCAAAAGGATTTTCCTTATCCTTGATCGGAGCTGGCTCTTTGTATAACATCATCTACTCTTTAATTTATAAGTGAGTAATTAATCAGTGAATTAAATTCGGCGGTAAAGTTGAGAATTATACTTACAACCTCCTAAGGCCGGCCCACAAAATTTTTTAGAAGATTTCGAGGAAAGCCACCACGAACGGAATGACCATCAGAAGGCTGTCGAAGCGGTCGAGGAGGCCGCCATGGCCAGGTAGCAGGGTGCCAGAGTCTTTCACGCCCAGGCTTCGTTTTAGCATTGACTCCGACAGGTCGCCCAACACCCCCGCAACGCCCACCAGCACCGCCATGCCTACCCATTGGTATACTTCCAAATCCAGGAAAAGATACGAGAGCCCGTATCCCACCAACACCGTAAGCACGGTGCCGCCAACCCATCCCTCCCAGGTTTTGCCCGGGGAGATGCGCTCGAAGAGCTTGTTCTTGCCGAAGTTCTTGCCCGCGATGTAGGCCCCGGTGTCGGAGGCCCAGATCAGCAGCAGCAGGCCAAGTATGGGTTGCCAGCTGTACTCCTCGCCGAAGTAGCCCAGCAGGTGCAGGAGCCCGAACGGGCCGCCGATGTACACCACGCCCGTTATGGTGAAAGCGATGTTGGTGAAGGGCTGCGGCTTTTTGCGGTACATCTCGGCGATAAACACCAGGAACAGCAGCGGCACAGACAGGTACAGCAGCTCGCCGGGCATCACCTGTTTCTGCACCAGAAACATGGAGGTGTAAAACACGGCCCCAAGCAGCAGCCCCAGCGGCTTGTTGGGGCGCATGCCCTGCACCCCCACCAACGTATAAAACTCGGAGATGCCCAGCACCGTGAGCCCCAGGAACAGCAGGAAATAGGTCCATTCGCTAAACCAGATGCCGCCGATGAACATGGCGGCGCCCAGCACCCCTATGATAAGCCGTTGGTTTAAATTACTGAGGGTTGATAACTTGTTACTCATGCAAAGGACATGCGCCGGCTGTGCGACGGGTGTAAGGGTTGAGGGTTTGGTTTATAGTTTGTCTTCTGCCCCTGCGGCCTCGGCCACACCTTGCCTGCTCAGCAGCGGCTGCCGGGAGTAAGCCTGGTACAGAAAATAAAGGATAGCGGCGCTTATCAGTACTGATAACGCGATGCTGTACCAAGGCATTGCCTCGGTACTCTCGATATCGGCATCAATGGCGCGTGTCTGCTGCAAGTATAGCATTAAGACTGTAAAGCCGTTGTTGACGAAGTGCGCCACGACCGGCACGATTATCCGGCCCGACCAAAAGTATAAATATCCGAAAAGGGCACCAAGTATAGCCCGGGGCAAAAATCCAAAAAACTGCACATGGATGGCCGCGAAGATGATGCCTGTAATCCAGATAGCCACATGCATGTTGCCCGACCAGCGGAAGATCTGCTGCTGCGCAATGCCCCGGAACACCAGCTCCTCGCCCACGGCAGGTATAAGGGCGAACACCACCAGCCCGATCAGCAGCTCCGGCACCGAGTTGAACCGGGTGATCAGTTTGGTGAGCTCAGCCAGCTGCTCCTCCTGCGCCCGCGCCCACTGCTCAAAGCCGCCCATAAAGTCCGGGAAGCTCATGTTGGCGTTCCAGTTGATGATAACAGAGTTGGCCGGCATGATGGCCACGATCAGCAGGCCGCTGAGCAGCACGAGCAGCCACGGTGAAGGCACTTTCTGGTTCAGGTAATCGCCCACCCTATAGTTAAGCGAGATCAGCAGGAAAATTGGCGCCACGACAAAGGCAAAGAACTGCAGCACGCCCTGCAGCAGCAGCATCACGCCCGGGCCCTGTGGGTGCCCGGCCGGGTCGGCGGCTATGCTGGCGAGCTCTATAAAGCTGATCCCGAAGATCAAGTTTGACAGTATACCCACCACAAACATCGCCACAAAGTAGCCGCCGGCCATGTACACTATCAGCAGTAATAATACCCAACTTGGGTGCAGATCTTTCGAGATGAAACCTTTCATAGGGAGAATTAGGTTTTAATGGCGTAAATTTACGCGAATAATTAAATTTTGCTTTGGTAAAGATTGCTAACATAGAGTTAGGGGAGTTTCCGTTGCTGCTGGCACCGATGGAGGACGTGAGCGACCCGCCCTTCCGCAAAGTGTGCAAGGCCAACGGCGCCGACCTCATGTACACGGAGTTCATCTCCTCTGAGGGTTTGATACGTGACGCCGCCAAAAGTGTGCAAAAACTCGACATTTTTGACTACGAGCGCCCCATCGGCATCCAGATCTTCGGCTCGGACATCGAGTCGATGCGCGAGGCCGCGATCGTGTCCGCACAGGCAGGCCCGGACCTGATCGACATCAACTACGGCTGCCCGGTAAAGAATGTGGCCTGCAAGGGCGCGGGCGCCGCTTTGCTGCGCGATGTGCCCAAGATGGTGAAGATGACCGAGGAGATCGTGAAGGCGACAAACCTGCCGGTTACCGTGAAAACCCGCCTTGGCTGGGACGAGGACACCAAGTATATTGTGGAGACGGCGGAGCGCCTGCAGGACATCGGCATAAAAGCCCTTAGCATTCACGGACGCACACGCGTGCAGATGTACAAAGGCGAGGCCGACTGGACCCTGATCTCGGAGGTGAAGAACAACCCGCGCATGCACATTCCGATCTTCGGCAACGGCGACATCGATTCGCCGCAGAAGGCGCTGGAGTACCGCAACAAGTATGGCGTGGACGGCATTATGATCGGCCGCGCCAGCATTGGCTACCCGTGGATCTTCAACGAGATCAAACATTATATGGCAACTGGCGAGATACTGCCAGGGCCTACGTTGGAGGAGCGCGTGGAAGTATGCCGCCAGCACTTTACGCACTCGCTGGAGTGGAAAGGCGACAAGCTCGGTATCTTTGAGATGCGCCGCCACTACACCAACTATTTCCGTGGTTTGCCGCACTTCAAGCCGCTGCGCATGAAGCTGGTGCAGTCCGAGGACATCCAAGAAATCTACGACACCCTGGACGAGATCGTGCAGACCATGAGCTACGAAGAAGTATAGCCCGTCAACGTCTCAGGTTTTCCGAAACACATCCCCTGCCCCACCGGCCGGGGATTTTTCTTTCTGCTGCGCAAAAATCCGCAAGAACCGGGTTGAGCCGGAGGACCTAGTTCTGGAAATTGCCGCTGCCTGCTACTGATGCAGCAAGTCCTCTGAGCATTGGCAACACCTACGGTAACAGGTATAAAAACTTATTGGAGCCGGAGGAGCAGCCATTCATGTTTAGAAGTATGAACCCATTACTTTTGCACTACCCAAACGTCTTAACCTTTTAACTTTATACTTATTAAAACCGCTACTACCCCCGCTACACAGGAAACCGCTACCCCGGCAATTGCCTGGGTGCTGGTGGCTATACTTGCCCTTATCTGGGGCACCTCGTTTATATTGATAAAAAAGGGACTGGTGGTTTACTCTCCGAATGAGGTGGGAGCCCTGCGGATGGTGATTGCCTGCGCCGCGCTGCTGCCGTTCGCCATCAGAAACCTGCGCAAGGTGGAGCCGAGCCGCTGGAAGTTCCTGTTGGGCAGCGGCCTGTTGGGCAATTTTTTCCCGGCCTTCCTGTTTGCCATTGCCGAAACACGCCTGGCCAGCGGCTTGGCAGGCGTGCTTAACTCACTCACCGCGCTGTTCACGCTGCTGGTAGGCGCCGCCCTTTTCAACCAGTCTATCACCTGGATGCGCATGCTCGGCATCATCATTGGCATTGCAGGCACGGCTATCCTTATCTTCACGGGCAACGGCAACTCCGAACTGGATAACATGTACTATGGGCTGTACATTGTAGTGGCCACCGTTTTCTACGGCACCAGCGCCAACATCATCAAGCACCGCCTGCACGGCATGAAGGCTGTGGCCATCTCCAGCCTGGCGCTGCTTACGGTGGGGCCGGTGGCGTTGGCATACCTGCTCACCACCGACTTCTTCTATAAGCTGCAGCATGTGCCGGGGGCTTGGGAGGCGCTGATGTACATTGCCATACTCGCTGTATTCAGCACGGCCATTGCGCTGGTGCTTTTCAACAAGCTCATCCACATTTCCACAACCCTCTTCGCCAGCTCCACCACCTACCTTATTCCGGTGGTGGCGCTCATGTGGGGCGTGCTCGATGGCGAAACCATACACCTGTGGCACTACGTGGGCATGGTGGTGATCCTGGTGGGCGTCTTCATCGTGAACAGGGCAAAGTAGGCCCTTGCAGGGAGAGCAAACCATCCTGTAAAGCAAAGGAAACTATCTTTTATACCTGCATAATCCGCCGCCGCATGAGCGTGCGGCGGCGCTTTTTTTACAGCACTGCCTGCGCCGCGCTGTGCAAACATTTCTGAGTTTCCTGATTCTTTTCTATATTAGGGAGTTTTCAAACCCGCGAACGATCTGAATGAAGCTTTATAAGCCCCTCCTGAGCCTTTTGCTGCTCGTGCTGCTATCGGTGCAAGCCATGGCGCAAGACCTGGTTTCCAAAGAAGATATTGAGGAACTGCAACTACAGGCTATTAACGACACTGCCTTTACCCTGCGCACCGTTACTGAGGCGGGCAACCTGATGAAGTTTACCGGCACACTGCCGTTGCGCATCAACGGGGAGCTGCAGGAGAAGGAGTTCCTGGAGGGCGAAACAGTTTTCTCGCTGAACGAAAGGGCCAACCTGGTGCAGGTAAGCGCCAACATGGGCACCCATACCCTGGCCCGGCTCTACCGCTTGGATGTGGAGGAGGAGCGCGGCGTGCGCGAGTTCCCAATGTGGCTGTCTATACTTCCGCCGATCATTGCCATTGTGCTGGCGCTTATTTTCCGGGAGGTGCTCCTGGCGCTCTTTGCCGGCATCTGGATAGGCGGCTTTGTGATCTACGGCCTCTCGGCAAAATCAGTCTTTACAGGCCTGCTGGCTGTCGGTGACACCTACCTGATGGAGGCCCTCACCGATGCCGACCACGTCTCCGTGATTATTTTCTCGATGCTGATTGGCGGCATGGTGGCCATTATCTCTAAAAACGGAGGCATGGCTGGCGTGGTAAACCTGCTTTCGCGCTATGCCCGCTCCGCCAAAAGCTCGCAGATGGTTACCTGGGTGCTGGGGGTCGCTATTTTCTTTGATGATTACGCCAACACGTTGATCGTGGGCAACACGATGCGCCCCGTTACCGACAAGCACCGCGTCTCGCGCGAGAAACTGGCTTACCTGGTAGACAGCACCGCCGCCCCTGTGGCTGCCATTGCCTTTGTAACCACCTGGATCGGAGCCGAGCTAGGCTATATCAAGGATGCCGCTGCCAGCCTTGGCATAGAGGAAGGCGCTTACTCCATGTTCTTTCACTCGCTGGAGTACGCTTACTACCCCGTGCTGACGCTGGTCTTTATGCTGATGCTAATCCTGATGAACCGTGATTTTGGCGGGATGCACCACGCGGAGATCCGGGCACGCGAAACGGGCGCCGTGACAGCCGCCGGTTTTGACAAGGCCGGCCAGGAAAAGCAGCGGCAGGAAATGGCCGAGTTCGAGCCTGTTGACGAAACCCGCACCCGCGCTATCAACGCGCTGCTGCCTGTGCTCACGGTTATTGGCGGCACCGTAGTCGGACTTCTGTATACAGGTTATAATCCGGATGTATGGGCTGACCCAAGCCTGGGCTTCTTCCGTAAGCTCTCCAGCACCATCGGCGATTCTAACTCTTACACCGCCCTGGTCTGGGCCTCCCTAAGCGGGGTGATCATGGCCATACTTCTAACTGTCAGCCAAGGCATCATGTCGCTCACAGCCACCATGGAATCCCTGACGGCCGGTTTTAAGACGATGCTGCCTGCCATCCTCATCCTGGTGCTGGCCTGGTCGCTGGCGGCGGTTACACAGGAGCTGTACACGGCAGAGTACCTGACCTCGCTGTTTTCGGGAAGCATCTCGCCGCACTTCCTGCCGGAGATCACTTTCTTCCTGGCGGCAATCATAGCTTTCTCCACCGGCTCCAGCTGGGGCACCATGGCCATCCTTTACCCGCTCATGATGCCGGCTGCCTGGTACGTGTGCCAGCAGCAAGGTTTCAGCGTGGAGGAAACCATGCCGATCATTTACAACGTGATCTCGGTAGTGTTGGCGGGCTCTGTCTTCGGCGACCACTGCTCCCCTATCTCCGACACCACTATCCTGAGCTCCCTGGCCTCTGGCTGCAACCACATAGACCACGTAAAGACACAGCTGCCTTACGCCCTGACCGTGGCCTTGGTAGCCAACATCGTCTGCACGAACTTATCCACTTTTGGCGTGCACTGGCTGCTGGTCTACTTTATCGGTGCGGCCATACTTTGGGGCATCATCAAGCTGCTGGGCAAGAAGAACGTGGTAGAGGTGGTACCCGTCACCGAGGCAGTTTAAGTATAGAACCGTTTATGAAACAGGAGCGGCTGCCTTTGCTTAAGGCAGCCGCTCCTGTTTTATAGGTCCTGAATGACCTACGCCAGCCTCAGTTCGTAAAAATCATGGACGATGGTGCGGGCGCCGTAGCTTTCCTTGTTCCGGATGAGCCCTTCGTTCAGGTACCGCCCCTGCCGCTCTGTGGAGATACCGAAGCTAAAGTACCTTTTGTGCGGGTATACTTCAGTCAGCAGCCAATCCAGCAGCACATCCAGGGCGTGCACGTTGCGCCCCTGCTCTGAGGTGGCGATGTACTGCGAGTGCACCACCTGCGGCGTCTCGTAAACCAGCACCCCTGCCAGCATTTCATCCGCAGCGGTGGCCGTATAGAGCCTGATGTTCTCCGGAAAGCGGGAGGCAAGTAGCGCCATCTCCTCAGCTGTGTGCGCAGGCAGGGTGTTATACTTCTGCTGCAGCAGTTTCCGCTCCAGCTCAAAGAAAGCTGCGTACTTCCCTGAGAGCCCTACCTGAAAGCCTGCTCTCTTGCCCTGCGATAAGCGCCACCTCCTGTCCTTGCTGTACTTCGCAGCTCCCCCTATGTCTATCACTGAGCTGGCATCGCGGCGGCAAAGTACGGCCTCGTGGCGGAACAAGGCGTACAGGTCCTCCTCGGCTGGCAGCTGGTGGTAGATATGCGGAACGGCTTTGTAAAGTATACTTGTAAATCCCAACTCCTGGAAGTATGACTTCATGGCCTGCACCACCTCCAGCATCAGCGCGGCCTTCATGCGCTTTTCTGTCACCAGGCCTGCATAACTCAGGCCGCCGTGGCTTTGCACCTGCCGCCCCTCCTCGTTGGCGGGCAGCAGCGCCACCAGCCTGCCTTTGTGGTAGAACAGCAGCGAGTGATCCGTGAACCGATCGGCATGGTACTCCACGTAATCGCGCAGCAGCAGGAACGTGCCGTTCTTAGAACCCGCCACAAACGCGTCCCACTCTGCTTTATACTTCGCGCTATACTTTACTACTTCCACCATCTATTTCCTGACAAAGGACTGTGTGACAAAGGACAAAAGACAATACCTTACCTCTTTAACTCTCTAACTCCCATCACCTGTTCAGCACAATCCGGAAGGTCGTGCCTTTTCCTACCTCCGACCATTTTACATACAGCCTGCCCTCGTGGTAATTGTCGATGATGCGCTTGGCGAGTGCGAGCCCCAGCCCCCAGCCCCGCTTTTTGGTAGTGAAACCGGGCAGGAATACAGAGTCGACCTTGCTTTTAGGGATGCCTTTGCCTGTGTCGGTGATATCCACGGCAATGCTGCTCTTGCCCAGCAGCACCAGCTGTATGTTGATGCTTCCGCGGCCCTCCATGGCGTCCACCGCGTTCTTGCAGATGTTCTCGATCACCCAATCATAAAGCGACACATTCACCTTGGCCGTGATGTCCGGGGAGAAGGTGGACTCCACGGTGAAGGCAACCTTACGCGAGATGCGGTTTTGCAGGTAGTTGATGGCATTCTGCGTTACCTGCAGGATGTTCTCGTCGCGCAGCGTAGGCACCGAGCCAATGTTGGAGAATCGCTCCGTGATGATTTCCAACCGCCGTACATCTTTGCCTAGCTCTTCCAGAATCGGTTCGTTCTCAAACTTAGGGTTCGCCTTGATGTACTCATACCACGCCATCAGCGAAGAGAGCGGCGTGCCCAGTTGGTGCGCGGTTTCCTTGGCCAGGCCCACCCATACCCGGTTCTGCTCGGCGCGGCGTGAGTAGCTGAAGGCAAAGTAAGCCACCAGCGCGAAGCAGGAGATGACGATAAGCTGCACGTAAGGGTAATAGCGCAGCTGCGAGAGCAGCTCTGAGTCCTTATAGAAAACATAGTTCACCGAGCCCTCCGCCCACGGCACCACAATCGGCTCATGCTGCTCCTTCATCTTCTCTATCTCGCGCTGCAGGTACTCGTTTATTTTATCAGGTTTGTTCGAAATGTTTTCCGGGATATTGATGTTCTTAGAATCGAGAATATTTTCGTTCTCATCTGTCAGGATAACAGGCACTGTGGTGTTGGAGGACAGGATCTCCTCCTCGATGAACACGATGTTATCGTCGCTGGGGGCGTTGATCATGTAGCGGAGACCCTTGGCATAAAGCTGCACCAACTCCTGCTCACGCTCCGATAACTTGCTGACAAGTATGTTGGTATAGGTAATGGTGGCGGCGCCGATGATGAGGGCAATGATAACAACAACAAGCTTTATCCTGTTCTTCTGGGAGTAGATGGGAATCATGCAGTAAACACGAAATTTATTTGAAATTAGTATAAATTAAACATAGAGGGCAAGTAAGTTTCATTTTAAAAATTAGAGCTTTAACTTTGCGCCTTAGTAGAACCCACGTTATTATGCTTCAGAACTTTAAAGCAATCAGCCTGTCGTATAAGAAAGCGCCGCTGGATATCAGGGAGCTGATTGCCTTAGATGAATCTTCCTGCAGACTTTTCTTACAGACCCTCAAGGGCTTTATACAGGCTACTGACATTCTTGTACTTTCTACCTGCAACCGCACCGAAGTATACTATAACTCCGACGCCGACTTCAGCACCGAGATCGTAAAGCTTTTGGGCATCACCAAGGGCATCGACAATATCTCCAGATACTTCGACTACTTTACCATACTAAACGAGCACGATGATGCCGTGCAGCATTTGTTTGATGTGTCGATGGGCCTGGAGTCGCAGGTGGTAGGGGATATGCAGATATCCAACCAGGTGAAGATGGCTTACCAGTGGAGTGCCGACAACGAAACGGCCGGCCCTTTCCTGCACCGCCTGATGCACACGATCTTCTTCACCAACAAGCGCGTGGTGCAGGAGACCTCCTTCCGTGACGGTGCCGCCTCCACCTCTTATGCCGCGATTGAACTGATTGAGGAGCTGACGGCCGACATCACAGACCCAAGCATACTGGTGGTAGGCTTAGGCGAGATCGGCGCCGATGTGTGCCGCAACCTGAAAGACCTGGGCTTCAAGAATGTGAAGATCACCAACCGTACCAAGGCCAAGGCCCAATCGCTGGCAGAGGAGTGCCAGATGGAGGTGCTGCCCTTCGAGGACATTGTGCAGGGCATGAAGGAGGCAGACGTGATCATCTCATCGGTGGCCCGCGAAACGCCGTTCTTCACCAAGGAGATGGTAAAGCGCCTGGACATCCTCACCTACAAGTTCTTTATAGACCTGGCTGTGCCGCGCAGTGTGGAGCCGGAGGTAGAAAGTGTACCGGGCGTGCTGCTTTACAACATCGACACCATCCAGAATAAAGCCTCTGAAGCTTTGCAGCGCCGCATCAACTCGGTGCCGAAGGTGAAGGAGATCGTGGCCGAGTCTATCGAGCAGTTCAACGATTGGTCGAAGGAGATGATGGTATCGCCGACGATCCAGCGCCTGAAGGGTGCGCTTGAGGCGATTCGCCAGGAGGAGATGTCGCGCTATGTGAAGAAACTGGGGCCGAAGGAGGCCAAGCTGGTAGATAGCATCACCAAGTCGATGATGCAGAAGATCATTAAACTACCGGTGCTGCAACTGAAGGCCGCCTGCAAGCGCGGCGAGGCCGAAACACTGATAGACCTGCTTAACGACCTGTTTAACCTGGAGAACCAGCCTGCCGAGGCAGATCATAAAACCGAGTAAACGGCACATTTTTTTTAGTGAAAAAACAACTGAGGCCTCCGCAAATCTCTGGTTTATGAGATGGACGGGGGCCTCAGCCGTTTCTTCGCAGGCAAAGAAGTGCCGCACCTAGTGCAGGCTTTATCTTAGATATCAATGCAGCATTCTTCCAAGCAGTCAATCACATCGATCAGTTTGGGGATGGCCAGCGAATAGTAAATTTTGGTACCCACTTTAAAAGACGAGAGAACCCCCTTGTCTTTCAGTGTAATGAGGTGCTGCGATGCAATGGCCTGCGGAAGGTCTAACTGCTTATATATCTCTGTAACAGTCATTTTATCCTCTTTTCCGAGTAAATCCACTATCGCCAGTCTTTTGGGGTGTGCCAATACCTTCAGCATGGCTGCCGCCTTATCTATCTTCTTCGATTCAACTCTTGACAACAAACTTTTCATAATTAAATTTTATACCTAACAGTTTCTACAATTCATTTATTCAATCCTATTCATAATAAGATATATACGAAGCCTGCACTATTTGGCTGAAAATCATTGGCATGCTTTTACTATTTTTGGCCAATGGATACTTCTTATCATGTGATCGGCTTAATGTCCGGGACATCCCTCGATGGCCTCGACATTGCTTACTGTAGATTTACGTACAAATCCCAGAATTGGATATATGAGATACTAAATACTACTACATTACCATATACTAATGAACTAATTGTCTCTCTCCAAGGTGCCGAGACCGCGAGCGGCCTGGAACTGGTGGAACTGGACCATGCCTTCGGCAGATTCATGGGCCAGCGAGTTCATGAGTTTGTACAACAACACGCAATACGCCCGGATTTTGTTGCCTCTCACGGACATACCATTTTCCATCAACCCGCCAAGCACATCTCCCTGCAGCTGGGCCACGGCGCCTACCTAGCCGCACACGCGCAGCTGCCCGTGGTCTGCGACTTTCGCACCCTCGACATCGCACTTGGGGGGCAGGGCGCGCCGCTGGTGCCCATCGGCGACGAGCTGCTCTTCGGCCAGTACGACTATTGTGTAAACCTGGGAGGTATAGCCAATGTTTCCTACAGCCACAACGGCACCCGCCTGGCCTTCGACACCAGCGCCTGTAACATGCTGCTGAACACCCTGGCCAACAGCATGGGCCTGCCTTACGATGATAACGGCAAGCTTGCCCGCTCCGGTACGCTGCAGCAGGATTTATTAGACGCCCTGAACGAACCGGCCTACTTCGCTGCCCCGGCCCCCAAATCGCTGGGCAAGGAGTGGGTGCTGGAGCACAGCCTGAAAAGCCTGGAGGAGAGCACAGCCTCCGTGGCTGATAAGCTGCACACGGTCTGCCACCACATTGCCCAGCAACTGCGCAACGCCCTGCCCCTGCTGCACGGGGGCCAGCACCGTGTACTATTAACAGGAGGCGGCGCGTTTAACGGCTACCTGGCGGGGCAGATACAGCAGCAGCTCGGCCCGCAATACAACGTAGAGGTTCCGGCACCGGAGGTGGTGTCGTTTAAGGAGGCGCTGATCTTTGCCTTTCTGGGCGTGCTGCGCTGGCGGGGCGAGCCTAACTGCCTCAGCAGCGTAACAGGGGCCAGCCGTAGCAATGTTGGCGGGGCGGTGTACCTCTGCTAAGCCCTCTTTAAAATTTGTACCTTTGCATAACCCTAAATCACAACTGATAAACTGGAATGAAAGACTTACTTGCAAAGTTCGAGAACAAGATACCGGAAATAGTTTTTGAGTGGAAAGACCCTGAGACAGAGGCAGAAGGCTGGGTGGTGATCAACTCGCTGCGCGGTGGTGCGGCAGGAGGCGGCACACGGATGCGCAAAGGGCTGGACAAGCGTGAGGTGGAGTCTTTGGCGAAGACCATGGAAGTGAAGTTTACTGTTTCAGGTCCTGCCATCGGCGGCGCCAAGTCTGGCATCAACTTCGACCCGGCAGACCCCCGCAAGCGCGGCGTGCTGGAGCGCTGGTACAAAGCCGTGATCCCACTCTTGAAGAGCTATTACGGCACCGGCGGCGACCTGAACGTGGACGAGATACACGAGGTGATTCCCATCACAGAGGACTATGGCCTGTGGCATCCGCAGGAGGGCGTGGTGAACGGCCACTTTAACGCTACCGAGCCGCAGAAGATAAACAAGATCGGACAGCTGCGCCAGGGCGTGGTAAAGGTAATCGAGGACCCGCACTTCTCCCCTTCCACGGCCCGCAAGTATACTATCGCCGATATGATCACGGGCTTTGGCGTGGCCGAGGCTGTGCGCCACTACTATGACATCTGGGGCGGCGCGTTTGCAGGCAAGCGGGCCATTATACAAGGCTGGGGCAACGTGGGCGCAGCAGCAGGCTATTACCTGGCTTCCAAAGGCGTGAAGATCGTAGGCATCATCGACAGGGCCGGAGGGCTTATCCATGACAAGGGTTTTACCTTTGAGGAGATTACGGACCTGTTCCTGAGCCGCCAGGGCAATGCCCTGAACCCGGACACAGCGGGCATGCTTTCGTTTGAGGAGGTGAACAGCCGCATCTGGGATTCGCCCGCTGAGATCTTCATTCCAGCGGCCGCCTCCAGGTTGGTTACGCGCGAGCAGGTGGAGCGCATGATCCAGAGCGGCATGCAGGTTATCTCCTGCGGCGCCAACGTGCCGTTCCAGGACCCGGAGATCTTCTTCGGCCCCACCGGCGAGTTTGCCGACCGCAACCTGTCCGTCATCCCTGATTTTATCGCCAACTGCGGCATGGCCCGCGTGTTCGCTTACCTGATGGGCAGCGATGTGGAGATAACCGATGAGGCGATCTTCAGCGACACGTCCCACATCATCCGCACGGCCCTGGAGCGATCGCATGAAAAGCAGGTGCAGAAGACGGAGATCGCTAAAACTAGTTTTGAGATTGCCCTGAGCCAGTTGCTCTAAGTATAACGTTTCCCTATGCAAGAGTTGTTAAACAGTGGCTGGCTCCGCCAGGAGTTTCTCGGCAACACGGTGGCGGAGTACCTTTTATCCGCGGCCATACTGCTGTTCGGCCTTCTCTTCAACACCCTTTTCTCCAGGCTGATTTCGGGCCTGGTGTACCGCCTGGGCAGCCGCTTTTGGCCAGAGGCTAATTTACCGGAGTTCCGCCGCCTGCTGGTGCAGCCGCTGGAGGTGCTGCTATTCCTGGTGTTTCTGTACCTGGCGTTCCAGGTGCTGGACTACCCGGTGCAACCGGATGACCTGAAGGCAGGCGACCCTTTCCTGAAGACCTTCCTGTTCCGCACGTACCAGGTGTTTGTGATTGTAGCCCTGACGTGGGTGCTGCTGCGCTTTGTAGACTTTGTGGGGCTGGTGTTCACGTACCGCACCGAAAAGACAGCCTCAAAGCTGGACGACCAGCTGGTGCCTTTCTTCAAGGACTTCACGAAGGTGCTAGTGGTGATCTTTTCTTTCCTGATCATGCTGGGCTCGGTGTTCGGGGTGAATGTAACAGGCTTAGTGGCCGGCTTGGGTGTCGGAGGTCTGGCCATTGCCTTTGCCGCCAAAGAGAGCCTGGAGAACTTGCTGGCCTCCTTCACCATCTTCCTGGACCAACCTTTTATGGCCGGCGACCTGGTGCAGGTAGGCGAGCTGATAGGCGTGGTGGAGAAGGTAGGCTTCCGGAGCACGCGCATCCGCACACTGGAGAAAAGCTTCGTGACGGTGCCCAACAAGCTGATGATAGACAAGCCGCTCGACAACCTGACGCTGCGCACTTTCCGCCGCGCCAAGTTCGATATCAGGCTTACGTACCACACCACCTCCGAGCAGCTCCGTGCCATCACACGCGACGTACAGGAGTACATAAACCAGCACCCGCGCACCAACGAGGATGGCCGTATCCGGTTCCTGAGCCTTGGACCAGACTCTAAGGATGTGATGGTCCTATACTTTGTGGACACCATGGACTGGAACGACTTTATTGACATAAAAGAGGAGATTAACTACAAGATCGTGGAGATCGTGGAAAAGCACGGCGCTGAATTCGCCCTGCCAACACAGAAGCTTTACCTGCATAAGCCCGAAGAAAAGCTACAGCCCCAGCAGGAGAAGCCTTATTTTGGAGGATCAGACTTAGAGTAGACACAAATAAAAAAGCCGGAGAAGCTCCGGCTTTTTTTTCACCCTTATATCTTAATTCTTCTGAATTGCAAGGTTACACTATCATCTTAACCAATCCGGGAAGCATGTTCCCGTTATACCTAAATCCTTAAGCTCTACAAGCACCGTGTCTCGTAGTTTTGGTTTCTTTAACGACCTGCTTTGCCCATAGTTACACACGAAGTATAACTTTTACCCTGTACGGAACCAATTCTAAAGTAAACAGGCCATACTAGTAAGTAAACAGATAGAATTTTTTAAGGATAATTACCTTCTGCCGCTAAAATCAGGCATATCAGGGAACTATGTGCTTTAGTTAAAATCGAAGTACTCGCCTTCCTGCAGCTCCACTTCCTTCTCTTTCTGCTTCGGCTTTTTACCGCGCAGCAGGTCGCGCAGCTCCTGCCCCTCCTGCTTCAGGTCTGTCTTGATCTTCTGTCGCACCCGCTCATCGTCATAGGCGATTTTAAAGTTGCTCTCGCTTCCCTTTAGCGTCAGAAACAGGTTGCTGTTGCCCGCATCCGGATCTTCGGCCACCGTTCCGAAGCGGGCATCCTTATCAGGCCGCTTGTTGCTGAAGAGCGGCAGCCTGATCTTGTAGTCCATCACCTGGTCAAAGGTGTGGGTGCCCGACACCGACACCACCGGCGCTGCCGACAGGTTGGAGCGGATATCCATCTCCGGGATATAGATCGTGCCCTGCTGGATCCAGAACGAGTTGTGCAGCTCGGCAAAGCGCATGTTTGCCAGCTCTGAGCGCTTTACAAAGGCTGACATCTTCTGCATAGGCGGGAAGTTGATGAGCTGGCCATTGCGCACCGTGGCCTGTATCTCGGCCTGCAGCAGCTCGGTCTTGGGGTTGAGCTGACTATCGAAGTAGACGTCGGAGATGATGTTGGCCGTAAGCAGCCCACGAAGGTGACGCTCCTCGACGAAGTTCTGGTGGAAGTTCTCGAACACGTGGAACAGGCTGTCGACACTCATGTTATTGAGCCGGGCGGCGGTGCTCAGCTTGATGTGGTTGCGGCTCCGGGCGTCCAGGTTACCGCGCACGGCGAAGTCGCCGCCAATGGCCCGGAAGGAGATATTAGGCGACGACACCACCTGGTTCCGCAGCTTTACCTGCCCCTCGATATTTTTCCCCCTGAATCTTCGGAACCGCATCCGGTCGATGGAGGCGCTCAGGTCGAAGGCGATGTTGGGGGAGACGATAAACCTGTAGCCCTCTCCGGTGCGGGCGCCCTCCGGCGTGTTTTGCTCCTCGCTCAGCAGCTGGTCAAAGTTCAGGTACCGGCTCTTGAAGTCTGCCTCCACCAGCAGGCGCTGGTTCTCCAGGATCAGCCAGGCCATCACGTTCTTGAACATCCCGTTGATGGCGAAGTCAGACTCGCCCAGCTTGCCCTTGAAATCAGACACGGCGACATCGTTGCGCTTGAACATGAAGTTGCCGTTAAGGCTGCTCAGCGGCAGCGGCATTTCCTGCAGCGTGAGCGACACGTTGTGCAGCGTGATGTCGCCGGTAGTGTTGAGGGTGCTGTTGCCTGGGCGCGCCTTAAACTCATTCAGATTGCCCGAGAAAGCGATGCGCACATCCGCCAGGCCACTGCCGCTGCGCACCTGCGCTATCTTGGCCAGCCCCAGCACATAACCCACATCCAGCATCCCCTCCACATCAAAGGCAACGTGCGGGTTGTCGAAGTTGCTATACTTCAGGTTGCCTTTAAAGGGCCGGCCGTTCAGCACGCCCTTCAGCTCCTTTAGCTCCAGCACCGAGCTGGCCGCGTTCTGCCTCTCGCCGTTCGTAAAACTGCCCGTCAGGTAGATCTTCTCGACGCGCTGCTGCACATCAGGGTGGAAAAAAGACGCATCGCGCGCACCAAAGTTTATACTTATACCTGGGGTGTGCCTGCCAGAGGCCTTGCCCTTCACGGTACCGTTAAAGTAGACCTCGCCTTCGCTGCGGTACCGGCTAAGCTCCTCAGTCATCCCTTCCGGCAGCAGCGAGAGCAGCGACTGTATATTTGTGTTCTTGCCCTCCAGCTTCAGGTCCAGCTCTGTCACACCGCCATAGGCAATGCCGCCGCCCACCTCGTAAGCCGCCTCTCCCACCTTTACCACCGATGGCTGCAGCGCGATGGTTTGCGCCTCCCGGTTTATACTTAAGGCTGAGGCAAGGTTAACTTTCTTCCCCTTAAAGTACTCACCGGTGCCAACTTTAATCGTCTGGATAGTGGCCTGCCCTTCGGCCTCAATGGCTATTGTCTCAGGAGAGATGGCAAGGGCTGCTGCCAGCTGGTGCGCGTTGACCTCGTAGCGCTGCTTCAGCTGCTGGTCGATGTAGTGCACGGCCACCTCGCGCAGGTTTATGCTTTCCAGGTCAAAGGAGAAGTCACTCTGCTCGGAGGAGGTGTCGGTTGCGATGATCTCGTAGTTGACGCTTCCGTCGGGCAGCACCTTCACGTACACTTCCCCCTGCTCCATGTAGAACTCTTTCACGCTGTATTCGCCGCGCAGCACATCCCAAAGGCTGAAGGTAAAGTATAGCTTGTTGGCCCGCGCCAGCGACTCCTGGCTCTCTGGCAGCCCCTCGTGCACGTTCACCTCATCCAGGGTAACGGCCACCTGCGGAAACTTATCGAAGAGCGAGAGCGAAATCTGCCGCACATCCACCTTTGTTTTGATATGCTTGTTGGCCTCTGCCACAAAAAGCCCGATTATTTTATCTTGATAGGTGTACACCAGCGCCAACGCCAAGCCCACAGCCACCACTACACCGGCGGCTCCATAAAATAGCACTTTTTTTACCACTCCTTTTTTCACTTGGCGAAAGTTCAGATTTATAGCGTCTTATCAAACATAAAGGTACTGCAGTAATAGTGGGTGAACAATAGGACGTAAGGCTTCAGAAAACTTTTTAACATTTTTTGATCAAATGTTTTGCAAATAAAAAACTATGCCCCATATTTGCATCATCAAACGAGGACGGAAGGTCATCGAAAGCATCACGGGGTGTTAGCTCAGCTGGTTCAGAGCACCTGCCTTACAAGCAGGGGGTCACTGGTTCGAATCCAGTACGCCCCACAAAAGGACAACTGCAAAGTTGTCCTTTTCTTATGTGTATACTTTTTCTATCTCTTACCTCTCCGGTAGTTAAGGATTAGCATAAAAGTAGCAGCACATCTATAACATCAAACGAGGACGGAAGGTCATCGAAAACATCACGGGGTGTTAGCTCAGCTGGTTCAGAGCACCTGCCTTACAAGCAGGGGGTCACTGGTTCGAATCCAGTACGCCCCACAAAAGGACAACTGCAAAGTTGTCCTTTTTTTATATCCCTACTTTTTCATTCCTGCTCGTAATGCGCACATTCGGTGCAGGTTATACTTTACCAACGCCCCACTGCCAGGCATAGTATATCTCTCCTGCCATCGTTACTACGGCAGCCAGTAGTTTCCCAAAAAATTAAATGGTTTATACTTGGGCCTTAGCCCCCGAGAATTGCTTGTGCAGGGCCAGCACCTGCGGGATGATAAGCTGCTTGTCATCGTTATAGATGATGTGCTGGGCACGGCGCATTTTCTCCTCCTCACTCAGCTGGCGGGCAATGATGGCCTTTATGTCGGCTTCGGTGCGGTGGGTGTCGCGTTTGAGCAGGCGTTCGATACGCAGCTCCAGTGGCGAGGCTACCACAATGATCTCATCCATCTGCCTCCACGACTCTGACTCAAACATCAGCGCAGCCTCCTTCAGCACATAAGGCTTATCGGCATGAGTGGCAGCCCAGGCGGCAAAATCGTTGCCAACGTGCGGATGCACCAGGCTGTTGAGCCGCGCCAAACGCTCCGGGTTGTTAAAGACCATGCCTGCCAGGTAGGCACGGTTCAGTTCGCCAGCTTCGGTGAAGGTGGCCGGGCCGAAGGCCTCCAGCAGCTCCTGCCGCAGCGCTTTGTCGTGGTGCATCACCCATTTGGCGCGGGTGTCGGCATCATATACCGGTACGCCCAGCACAGCAAACAGGCGGCTCACAATAGATTTGCCCACCCCTATGCCACCGGTTATACCTATCTTCAGCATGATTATCGCTTGGTAACTTTTATGCGGGTAGGCCACACCTGCACGTTGCGCAGCCCGCGCGGCTGTTGCACTAGCTCCGGCACCAGGGTGGAGTCAATAGGATTGAACTTGCTGTAGTCAAGCACCACCTTAAAAGCAGAGCGGTTCAGCAGGGACATGGAGTCCTGCAGCATCTGGTAGCGCAGCACCACAATAGGCGGGCGAAGGTTCAGCGACACTCCCTCAGGCACGTTTACCAGCTCCGGCAGCACCTGCCGCTCCTCTGCCACCAGGTTCTTCACATTCACGATCACCTGTGCCTCCTCCACATCCGCCTCCACCAGCGACTTATAGTCGTAGTTGATCGGCACCGGCACTTTGGATGGCTCTACCAAGGTTTGCTCCGGCAAGCGCAGCAGGAAAGGGTCTGGCAGGCTGTCTACCAGTGAGGCGGGGCCGGTAAAGGTAACGCTGTCGGGGTTCACGCGGATCGCGCCTACCACAGCGTGCTGGTTGTCGGTTAGCTTCTGCTTCGGGTCCACCTGCAGGGCAATGCGCTTCTGCACTTTAGGGTCAAAGTCGAAGTAGATGGTATCGGTAACAACAAAGTTGAGCTGGAGGCCGTCCAGGGCATTGACAAGCGAAGGGCGCAGGGCTGAGCCCAGCAAGTAGTCATTGCGCGGCAAATCGCGGATGTAGATCTCGGCGGGCTGCACCTCCAGGCGGAGGCTCTTGCGCAGCAGCTTCCATCCTTTCCCGGTCACGTTGATGGATACCTCCTGCGGTAGCGGCTTGATGGGGACAAGCTCGTTTTCATCATACACAAACCGGATGGGGTATGAGGTTTGTGTGCTGTAGCTTTTGTTTAGGGCATTCAGAAGCCAGAAGGTAGAGGCCGCCACAAAACAAAGCAATACCACTCGCCAGTATTGCTTTGTTTGTGGCTGAAATGGCCTCATGAACCATAAGGCTATATTTTTTACTCCCTCTAAAGGCAATGTTACGCTGGTTTTTGCACCTTCATGGTCGCTTCCATGGAGACGGCGGTTTTATCGAACGTCAGGCGGACGCCTTTGTCTACTTCTAACGTAATGGTATCATCGTCTATTGCGATCAGTTTGCCGTGCAGGCCGCCTATGGTTACCACAGTCATGCCTTTTGCCAGCTCCTCGCGGAACTTCTTCTGGTCGCGCATCTTTTTCTGTTGCGGACGGATCATGAAGAAGTAAAACACAAGGATAATGGCCCCGAACATAAGCAGCTGAGGCAGCATGCCTCCGTCCGGAGTCTGAAGAAGGATATTGTTCATTGATGTAGTCTCTTTTGTGCGTTATAGGGTATGGATTAGTTGCGGCGTACCGGGCCGTCTGATCCAGCTACCGGAATGCTGCTGCCTTCTACATTACCCTTCATGGCTACGCGCACGATGTTGGGCTCTGTGTTGGCACGAATGGTAACCGTTGGCTGCTGTTGCCCCATCTTGCCGGTGCTGTTAAACTTAACTGCCACTTTACCTTTCTCGCCTGGAGCAACAGGGGTCTTGGTCCACTCTGGCACTGTACAGCCACAGGTAGCCGTAGCGCTTTCGATAACGAGCGGCGTGCTGCCGGTGTTGGTGAACTCAAAGGTGTGCTCAATCGTCTCGCCCTGCTTGATCGTACCGAAGTCGTACTCGGTTTCTGCAAACGTCATCACGGCAGCGTTCTCAGCAGTTGCCGCTTCGCCTCCGTCTGCAGCGGTAGCCACCACGTTCGGGTTTTCGATCGGCTGAACAGGCGCCTCGGCGGCCGTTGTGTTCTCAGCTACTGTATCGTTGCCGGCTTGGTTGTTATCGCAGCTTGTGGCAAGCATGGCTACAGCCATACCTGCTACCAGAAACAGATTCTTTTTCATGATCAGTATGCTAATAGATTAAAGTTTCGAAATGATGTTCTGCGCGAACTGCATCGTGTTGGCCTTGCCGCCAAGGTCGCCGGTGCACTCTTCTTTGTTAGCCAGTGTAGCCTCCAAAGCAGCCTCAATGCGGTTGCCCTCTTCTTTCAGGTCAATGTGGTGCAGCATCATGATGGCGGAGCGCAGCAGGGCCGTCGGGTTGGCGATGCCTTTGCCGGCGATGTCCGGGGCTGATCCGTGTACGGCCTCGAAAATAGCCATCTCGTCACCGATGTTGGCACCGGCCACCACGCCCAGTCCGCCTACCAGGCCTGCGCACAGGTCAGACAGGATATCGCCGAACAGGTTGGTGGTCACGATCACGTCGAACTGCTCTGGCTTTGCCACCAGCTGCATGCACATGTTGTCGATGATCTTGTCGTCGGCCTGGATGTGCGGGTACTCTTTTGCAACTTCGTTGAACACGCCCAGAAACAGGGCGCCGGCGCTCTTCAGGATGTTGGCCTTGTGCACGGCCGTCACTTTTTTGCAGCCATGCTTGTCAGCGTAGGCAAAAGCGGCGCGGACAATCTTCTGGCAGCCTACGCGCGTGAGGCGGGCCACTGAGTCAGAGATCTGCAGGCGCTCGTCAAACATCTCCAGGCCAGAGTAAAGCCCTTCGGTGTTCTCGCGGAACAGTACAGAGTTCACGTTGTCGAAGCGCGTCTCGATGCCTTTGGTAGTCTTGGCCGGCCTTACGTTAGAGTACAGGTCAAACATCTGGCGCAGCTGCACATTTATACTTTTAAAGCCTTTGCCCACTGGCGTAGTGATAGGTCCTTTCAGCGCTACTCTGTTCTTCTTCAGGGAAGCGATCAGAGTGGTCGGGATCAACTCACCGATAGCGTCGAAAGTGGTTTGGCCAGCGTTTTCTTCTTCCCACTGCACGGGCACGTTGGCAGCACTAAAGATAGCTTTTACAGCTTCTGTGATCTCCGGTCCTATCCCGTCGCCAGGAATAAGGGTAACTTGTCTCATGCTTATAGTTCTTTGCGGCTATTTATTTCGTTGATAAGTGAGTCTACGTCGCCAAGCAGCTTCTCCGCTTTCTCTTTTGCGTCCTGTATCACACGCTGTCCCTCAGACTTTGCCGTGGTCGGCATGTTTTCGCCTTTGGCAATTAGTTGCTCCAGCAGGTCCGAAAGGGTGTCGCGGTACTTCTCCAGGCGGTAGCTTAGCCAGTATCTTGTTTCACGGCCTTTCTCGGGGGCAAAGAGGATACCGGCCACGGCTCCTACAGCGGCGCCGGAAACAAAAGCCAGCATTGCACTTGTCTTCTTGCTCATAGTTCTTGTATTCTTTATAAATCGGGTACAAACTTTTTTTCTCTTACTACGGAGAAACCGTCCTTAAGGCCGCCTTTACCAGACCCGGCTTATTTGTTGTCTATCAGGCCACGGCCCGACTTGCGGATTTCGCCTTTGGCCGCCAGCTCCTGTGCCATCTTGTCCAGCACACCGTTAATGAATTGCTTGCTCTTAGGGGTGCTGTACAGCTTCGAGATCTCGATGTACTCGTTGATGGTCACCTTTACCGGTATGCTGCGGAAGATGTACATCTCGCTGAGGGCCATCTTCAGGATGATCTTATCGAGTAGGGCCACACGCTCCACGTCCCAGTTCTTCACACTGGCCGCGATCATGGCCTCATACTTCTCGTCCTGCTCCACCGTCTGGAAGTATAGGTCCTCAAAGAAGGCCTTATCGTCTTCCCAGTTGGCCGACAGGTCCAGCAGTTGCTTGTCTTCCTCGGCCTCCTCGGCAAAGATCTTAACAGTTTTGTTCACCAGGCTTCTTACAATCGACTTGTTCTCCACCCAGTTCAAATCCTGCTCCTCAAACAAAGATTGTAAGTTTTTTTCTTTAAAGATAATGTTTTTAAAAATATGTTTCACCACCTCAGCGTCCTCTTCCAGGGTGTGCTCAGGCTGTTTTACATACTCCAGAAACACTTCATCCTTCTTCAGGATGTTCTTGTAAACGGCGCGGATCTCGCTGATATCGGAGCCCCAGCTAATGTTGCGGCGGATGATGCTTTCCTGGTAAGACTTGCTCTGCAGCAGGCGCTGCACTACCTTGTTGCGTAGGAAGGCGGTGGCATCCGGACCTTCGGCGGCGGTAAAGCGGTTGACTTTTTTCTCTTCCTCCTCCTCTATCAGGCTCACCAGTACCTCCAGTATCTGCAGGGTGCCCAGGTAGTGGTCGTAAATGCGCTCCACGGCGCTCAGCATCTGGTTGCCGTAGTATTTAAAGTCTTTCTTGGTGGCGTTTTTGTAGAACACGATTGCTCTGTTCACCGCATCTATTACATCCTTGTCGGCACCTTCAGCATCAAATTCCTGCTTCTCGTACCATTCTTTGAACATCAGCGTGGCCATTTGCTTTCTGCCTTCGAGCAGCTTTCGGTCCTGCACCTCCATGGAGTTCAGGTCGGGGGCAAAATCCTCGTTTATCTGGTCTAAGGCCAGCAGATAGTCTGAACCTACGGCTTGCTGATAGGCATAAATGGCCTGCATCGCCTTAATTCGTAGTGTTCTGCGGTTGAGCATATTCTTATTTTAAAGAGCGTGTGTTGGTAAAGTATACTTGTGTGGGCACAGTGCCCGGTAATTTTGTGTTTCCTGCTACGTAAAAGCGGAGAATGCAGGCTATAGTTCCGCAGTATGAGGGCGAAAAGCAAAAGTGCCACAGGTCAATGCAGCACTTTTGTCTTTTAACAGTATGGTTACAAGCTGTAGGGCTTAGTAAGTGGAGCGCACCTTGCCGATGCTCTCGATACGCTTCTTGGCCATTTTCACGGCAGCGGCCTGGTTGTGGATGCCTTCTTTCTCGGCAAGCTCAAAAATATCCAGGGTATAGCCGTAGATGCGCTCTGTCTGGGCATAGGCGCTCTCGCGGTTGTAGCCGATCAGTTCAGAGTACACGTTGATCAGGCCACCGGCGTTGATCAGGAAGTCCGGGGCGTAGATGATGCCTTTCTGCATCAGCGCAGGGCCGTGCACCTGCTCATCGCGCAGCTGGTTGTTGGCCGAGCCGGCAATAACCTGGCACTTCAGGCGGTTCAGGGTGTCGTCGTTGATGGTGCCGCCCAGTGCGCACGGAGCGTAGATGTCCACGTCCAGGTCGTAGATCTCATCCATACCTACCACTTTGGCGCCGTACTTGCCAGACACCTCGCGCAGGCGGTCCTCATAGATATCGGTGATGAAGATTTCGGCGTTCTCCTTGGCAAGCAGCTCCACCAGGTAACCTCCCACATGGCCCACGCCCTGCACAGAGATCTTCTTTCCTTCCAGCGAGTCTGAGCCGAATGCTTTTTTAGCAGCAGCCTTCATGCCCATGTACGTGCCGTATGCCGTTACCGGAGAAGGGTCGCCGCTACCGCCCATAGACTCAGGCAGGCCTGCCACGTGCTCCGTCTCCATGCGGATGTATTCCATGTCCTTGGTGGTGGTGCCCACGTCCTCAGCCGTGATGTAAGCGCCGTTCAGGTTCTTCACAAAGCGGCCGTATCTGCGCATAAAGGCCTCGCTCTTGTCTTTCTTGGCATCGCCGATGATCACGGCTTTACCGCCACCCAGGTTCAGGCCAGAGATAGCCGCCTTGTAGGTCATGCCTCTGGACAGGCGCAGCACGTCGTCCAGCGCCTCTGCCTCGGAAGCGTAAGACCACATGCGGGTACCACCCAGCGCGGGGCCAAGCACGGTATTGTGTATACCGATGATAGCCTTCAGACCAGTTTCTTTGTCGTGGCAGAAAACAACTTTCTCATGGTTGTGTTCTGATATCTGATCAAAGACTGACTTGTCTTTTTTCACTTCAACTTCTTTTAATTCCACCATTGATAGTTTTGATTAGGGGTTGTTCTATCTTTGTGAAGGGGGGAGGTAAGATATAGCCCTCCCCTTTTCGCGCAGCAAAATTAAATCTTTTTTTGGTTATTTCAATTTGCAGGGGCTATCTCTGCGTAAAAGCGCAAAAGGCATCAAGTTCTGACTGTGAAATCGTTACGATATCTAAATAAATACCTTCTTAAGTATAAGTACAGGCTCCTGCTGGGGCTTGTGTTTACCATTATCTCCAACTTCTTCCAGATTTTGCCGGCCCAGGTGGTGCGCCACGCCTTTAACCTGATAAAGGAGGGTATAAACCTGCACGGCCTGTTCGGAGGCATGGCGCAGCAGGAGGTGGTTTACGACATCTTCTCCAGAAGCATCCTGGTGTATGGCGTTATCATACTCTTAATGGCGCTGCTGCGGGGCGTGTTCCTGTTCTTTGTACGGCAGACTATTATCGTGATGAGCCGCCTGGTGGAGAACGACCTGAAGAACGAGATCTACGCCCATTACCAGAGCCTGCCGCTCAGCTTCTACCGCAAGAACAACACCGGCGACCTGATGGCGCGCATCTCAGAGGACGTGAGCCGGGTGCGCATGTACCTGGGGCCAGCCATCATGTACGGCATCAACCTGGTGATCCTTTTCCTGATGGTGATCCCCTACATGTTGTCGGTGAACGTGAAGCTGACCATGTACACGCTGATCCCGCTGCCGATCCTGGCTATCAGCATTTACTACGTCAACAACATCATCCAGCGCAAGTCCGACGAGATACAGCGCAGCCTCTCAGGCATCACCACCTTTGTGCAGGAGGCCTTCTCGGGCATCCGGGTGATCAAATCTTTTGTGCGGGAGGACGACTCGCACAACAACTTCACCACGGCCAGCAACACCTACAAGGACAAATCGCTGGAGCTGAACTTTGTAAACTCGCTCTTTTTCCCGCTGGTGCTGTTCCTGGTGGGCCTGAGCACGATCATCACCATTTACATTGGCGGCCAGGAGGTGATCAAAGGAAGTATCACCACGGGTAATATTGCTGAGTTCATCATCTACGTGAACATGCTAACCTGGCCGGTAACCTCGCTGGGCTGGACGGCCAGCCTGGTGCAGCGCGCCGCCGCCTCGCAGGAGCGCATCAACGAGTTCCTCAACACCAAAAACGACATCGTTACCCGCCAGAACATCAGCAGGGAAATTATCGGCGACATCCGGTTCGAGAACGTGGACTTCGTGTACCCCGACACCGGCATCCATGCGCTCAGGGGCGTCTCGTTTGACATCAGGCACGGCGAAACGCTGGCTGTGATCGGCAACACCGGCTCGGGCAAGAGCACCATCGCCAACCTGCTGCCGCGCATGTACGATGTCACGGGCGGGCGAATATTGATAGACGGTGTGGATGTGCGCGATTACAACATCGATAGCCTGCGCAGCCAGATCGGCTATGTGCCGCAGGACGTGTTCCTGTTCTCCGACACGATTCGCAACAACATCGGCTTTGGCCTGCCAAGTATAACCGAGGAGCAGATGGTGCAGGCCGCCAGGGACGCTGACGTGTATGAAAACATAGCCCGCTTCCCGGAGGGCTTTAACACCAAGCTGGGCGAGCGCGGCATTACGCTTTCAGGCGGGCAGAAGCAGCGCGTGTCCATTGCGCGGGCGCTGGTGCGGGAGCCAAGCATCCTTATCCTCGACGACTCGCTCTCTGCCGTAGACACCAAGACCGAGAACGCTATCCTCAACAGCCTGCGCCGCATCATGCAGAACCGCACCAGCATCATTATCTCGCACAGGGTGTCGTCGGTGAAGCTGGCAGACCGGATACTGGTGCTGGACGATGGCGTGATTGTGCAACACGGCACGCACGAGGAGCTGATAAACCAGGACGGGCTGTACAAACAGCTGTATGAGCGCCAGCTGCAGCAGGAGGATGTATAGCGACTTTACCGATTTTTAGGTGCCGTTGGCCATTTCTGAGGCTACTTCGCCTTGCCAAAGATAGCTTGTGGGATTTTTTTAGGGCAAAATCTGTTATGCTTACGTATAGCAAATTTACTATCACTTTTACACCCACTAAACGCACTGCATATGGCTATTGACCTACAGCAAATTGGTAAAAGGTTTAGGTTCTACACCAACCTGAAGGAACTGGAAATGGAAGACCTCAAGTCCATCACCGGCAGCGACGAAGAAACCCTCACCCATATTATTAATGGCTGCAATATCGTGCTAGACGAGTTGGTAGCTATTGTAAAGCACTTTGAGGACCTGAACCCGCAATGGCTTATTTACGGCGAGGGCAGCATGTTTAAGCCCATGGATGAGAACGGCCATTGCCACGAGCCAAACAAGAAAGACTGCCTGAAGAAAGACAAGGCTGCTTACCTGAGGCAGATGAAGGACATGCTGATTGAGCTGGAAGCAGCTGAGATAGCCAAAGGCCATAAACCGGATGTAGACGCCCTACGGGCTAAATTAGATGCATTGCGGGCGGCACAGTAAGTGCCGCTTTTTTTGTACCTTATCCTTCTCCCGGCACTGCTATGCCGTTAAGGATAAGGTTGATGGTATACAGCACATCCCGCTCTATTTTCTCGAAGTCAATGGAAGGCAACTGGTGGAAATCGGCGCGCTGAAACTCCTCGAACTGGATCAGGTCCTTTACCACCATCATGGAATAACCCACCCGCTCTGCCTCACAGGGGATAAAGACGCCTTTAGAAATGCCTTCTTTTATCACAGTGGCATAATAATTCGCCTCCTTGCCCCTGGACTCCCGGAACAGCTCCTGGAACATAGCGCGTGTCTCGATCAGTACCTTGATAGAGATCGTGTGCTCCGACACGATTTCCTGGTAGTAGCGCAGCGAGGACTGAATGTATAACAGCAGACGTTTATGAGGGTTAGGCTCGTGCTCAGCCAGCTGCTTGATGTGCGAAAGGCGGGCCTTCCACTCCTGCGAGAACGCCTCGATGTAAAGCAGCTCCTTGCTTTTGTAGTAGTAGTACAGCGACGGCTTCTTCATGCCAATGGCCGCAGCGATATCGTCGAGGGTGGCCTTGCTGTAGCCTAGCCTACCGAACACGCTTTTGGCTGCCTCTAGGATCAGCTCTTTTTTAGCCTCTGCTTTCTTGCCCAAAGTATAAACGCTGTGGTTTCCGAGGGGATGGTGAAGTATGGGTCCTCTCTTCCCAAATATATAGTATAAATCTATACTTGCAAGTATAGGGCTACTCCTTTACCGGCACCTCCAGCACGCCCTTGTCATCCTCCGGGAACCACTCCACGTAGAACTCCTCCAGCTTCAGTTTTTCCTCCTTGGCGTAGTCGAACACGGCGGCGTAGAGCTTCTTAGGCAGCAGGGCTATGCTGGCCGTTGCCTCGGCCCGAACCACCTTACGGCCTCCAGGCACCGTGCGCAGCGTGTACCCCTCGGGTAGTTTGGCGGCGGAGTCAGGGATGATAACACCGATAAAGGCGCGGATGCTGTCGCCGCTTTTGTCAGGGTCGTTGTAGTAGATGTTGCCGGGGTATCCCTCCAGCTCCTTCTGCTCCAGCACCTGCGACACTCGCTGAAAGGCGTTGCCGAGCGTTTCATCCTCTACAGACCCCTCAAACAGCTGCCCCGCCACATGCATGGGCTTAGAAGTGGTAAGGGTAACATCCGGCGCTGCAAACCCGCCCAGGTAAGTATAAAACACCAGCAGGAGAATGGCAATGGCTGCCACTACGTAGAAAAGTTTTTTCATAAATCGATCATGTTCTTGTACTGCATCTGGTACAGCTGGGCGTAATAGCCGTTTTTCTCCAGCAGTTCTTCGTGGTTGCCTATCTCCTTCAGCTCGCCGCGGTCCAGCACAATGATTTTATCAGCTTTCTGAATGGTGCTGAGGCGGTGTGCGATGACAATGGAGGTGCGCCCGTGCATGAGCTGGTCTATGGCGTACTGTATCAGTTCCTCGGTTTCGGAATCTACGCTGGAGGTGGCCTCGTCCAGGATGATGATCTCCGGGTTATACACCATCGCCCGCACAAAGGAGATAAGCTGCCGCTGGCCCACAGACAGGGTGGCGCCACGCTCCATTACCTGGTAGTGCAGCCCACCCGGCAGGCGCTCAATGAACTTACGCGCCCCCACCAGGTCGGCAGCGTGCCACATCTGCTCCTCCGTGATGGCTTTGTTGCCCAGGCTGATGTTATCGGCAATGCTTCCGGAGAACAGGAACACATCCTGCAGCACCACGCCAATGTGGTGGCGCAGCACGCTCAGGTCGTACTCCTGCAGATCGTGGCCATCCACCACAATATGCCCCTTGTTGATTTCGTAGAAGCGATTGAGCAGGTTGATCACCGAGGTTTTTCCGGCCCCCGTTGCCCCCACGAAAGCCACCGTCTCGCCCGCCTTTACCTCAAATGAAAGGTCGCGCAGCACCCAGTCTTCGTCTTTGTAGGCAAACCACACGTTCTCGAAACGCACGCTTCCCTTTATTTTCTTTGGGGCGTAGGTGCCGTTGTCGGGGATCATCTCCTTGCTGTCGAGCAGGCGCATGAGGCGCTCGGTGCTTACCACGCCCAACTGCAACGTGTTGAAGCGGTCGGCTATCATGCGGATCGGGCGGAAGAACATCTGAATGTACAGTATAAACGCCATCAACGTGCCCAGCGTAATCTCATCCTCTATCACGCCGTAAGCGCCATACCATACCAGCAGGCCCAGGCCTGCCGCACCGATAATCTCGGCCACCGGGAAGTAAACCGAGTAGTATAAAACGGACCGAATATTGGCGCGCGTGTGCTCCTTGTTGATTTCCTTGAACTTCTCCATCTCCCGCTTCTCGTTCGTGAAAATCTGCACGATGCTCATGCCCGTGATATGCTCCTGCACAAAAGAGTTGAGCCGCGCCACCGCTGTGCGCACCTCCTGGAAAGTGTTCTTGATCTTCTCCTTAAAGATGTAGGTACTGATGAGCATGAGCGGGAAGGTAGACAAGCTCACCAGGGCCAGCTCCCAATCGATATAGAACATGAAGCCGA
The DNA here is from genome assembly GCF_029360645.1 of Pontibacter litorisediminis. GTDB lineage: Bacteria > Bacteroidota > Bacteroidia > Cytophagales > Hymenobacteraceae > Pontibacter > Pontibacter litorisediminis. The sequence continues at coordinate 31,614 of NZ_JARDUA010000004.1, forward strand.
GGATGAACACCAGCTGCAGGATATCGCCAATCATGGCCGCCAGGCCCTCGCTGAACACATCAGAAAGCGTCTCCACATCAGACACGTTGCGGGTTACGAGTGTGCCAATGGGGGTACGGTCGAAGAACTTGAGGCGCAGGTTGAGGATGTGTCGGTAAAGCACAATCCGGATGTCGCGGACCACGTGCTGGCCCAGCCAACCGGCAAAGTAGGTATGCAGGTACTGCACAATGGCATGCACCACCAGCAACACGCCCAAAATCACGAACATGCGGTTCAGGCCCTCCCAATCGTTGTTCAGAATCTCGTGGTCCACGGTATACTGAATGAGGAAGGGGCGCACCGCAGCCAATATGGCCGAGGCAAAGGTCAGGAACACGATAAAGTAGAATATCCTGATATAGGGTTTCACAAACGTGAAAAGCCGCTTCAGCACGTCCGAATCGAATACTTTACCGCTTTGTTTAGGTGTATCTTCCAAAAGTATGCTTCTGCTAAAGTGTGGTTAATGCTGCTGCACTGTCTCCTCTGTACGAGCGCTATTGTTTAACCGATTGTAAAGTTAATGGTTTTGGAGCAGGATTTTCAGGATTTGTAGTGGAAGGGGAGGTTATACTTCGCTGTTTCCTTTTGGCGCAAGTCTCTGGCCTTTTATCCTGCTTAGGGGTGTTGGGTCTCCGACTTAACTGGCTTCAAGAGCCATACTTATACTTTGGATGTACTTTTTATACTTCTCTGGCGCAAGCGTCGGCTTGTGCCTTCTTATACTTTAGCCACTGCTTCCCACTGCTTGAACCAAGGCGTCCTTACTAGCTACTGCTTATCCACAGCCTTACAAGCGGCTCTTTTCATAGCCAGCTTTCTGCTCTCCAACCCGAGATGGCTCGTCTTGGGGGTAGGGGCCCTCGATAAGGGCATCGCGCTAGGAGCTTTTCCTTTGCTCCTGCGTCGCAATGCCTTCGGCACCGGAAATCTAGAAGGCGCTCAACCCAAAGACTGGGTCCATATTTCGATAGCCACTGCCTTTGCTGTGGAACAAGTATAGTTCCCCTCCTTGGTTAAGGTGGGGCTAGGGGTGGTTGGAACCGGTGCTGCAGAAAGCGAATCTGGAGATTCGCTTTTATACTTTGACACGGGAGCGACTCCCGCACCAGTTAAAACAAAAAAGGCCGGAGCTATACTTAGCTCCGGCCTTTTTCTATACTTCAGAATCTATACTTTATACTTCGGCTGCTACAGCTATTTCTACTTTTGCCAGCGCCTGCTCCACATCGGAGATAATGTCCTCCGGATGCTCCACGCCTACCGAGATACGCACCATGCCTTCACCAATGCCCATTTTGGCGCGGTCAGCTGGGGAGATATCGGAGTGGGTCATGGAGGCGGGGTGCTCGGCCAGCGACTCGGTGCCGCCCAGGCTTACGGCCAGCTTAATCAGACGCAGGCTGTTCAGGAACTTGAAGGCCTCTTTCTCACCGCCTTTGATATCAAAGGAGATCATAGAGCCGGCGGCAGTGCACTGCTTCTGGTAAATGGCCTGCTGCCGCGGGTTGTCCTGCAGGTCGCCGAGGTAGTAGATTTTCTCCACCTTCGGGTGCTGCTTCAGGTAGTTGGCTACCACTTCTGCGCCACGGGCCTGCGCCTCCATGCGGATCTTCAGGGTCTCCAGGCTGCGCATCAGCATCCAGCCGGTCCAGGGACTGGCCATGGAGCCGGCAAAGGTGCGCATGCCCTTCACCTGCTTCAGCAGCGCGGCAGATCCTGCACAGGCACCGGCAATCAGGTCGGAGTGGCCCCCGATGTACTTGGTGGCGGAGTATAACACCAGGTCCGCGCCATGCTTGAGCGGGTGCGAGAACACCGGCCCCAGAAAGGTGTTATCCACGGCCACCACTACTTTCTTATCGGCGGTGGAGTATTTCTGGCCCAGGGCCACGCATTCCTCTATGTCCACCAGGTGGTTGGTAGGGTTGGCAGGCGTCTCAATATAAATCATCGCCAGCTTGTCGGCCACGCCAGAGGCTTCGAGCAACTGCGCTACTTCTTCGGTCGTGGCACAAGCCTGGAAGCCTATACTTTGGATGCCGAACTTGGGCAGGATGTTCTTGATGTAGTAGTCGGAGCCACCGTAGATTGGCTCGCTGTGCAGGATCACGTCACCAGGCTTGAGCAGGGCTAGTAGCGTGGTACTAATGGCAGCCATGCCGCTGGCAAACACTGCTGCCTCCTCGGCACCGTCCCAGAAGCGGAGGCGGTTTTCCAGTATCTCCAGGTCGGGGTTGTTGAGGCGGCTGTAGATCAGGCCCAACTGCTCCTCGGCGTTCTTCTCGCGCAGGCCGTAGGCCAGTTCAAAAAAAGCCTTGCCCTCCTCGGCATTTTTAAAGACAAAGGTGGATGTTTGGTAAATAGGGGCTTTCACGGCCATTTCCGACCACTCGGGATTGTACCCGTAGCTCATCATTAAACTCTCTGGCCGCACGTGCTTTCCGTTTAGGTGCGGCCCCAGATGGTCCTCTTCCAGTTGCATAAGGTTAGATTTATGGGTTAAAGGTTGATTAGTTTTAAGGTATAAATAGTTCTGATGGATACTCTACTTTAGCCAGATACAGCCCCTCAGATGGCGCTGCCCCGCTGGACCTGCGTCTGTCCTGGCTGGCCACGATCTGCTCGAATTCCTGCACCGTTAGCTTGCCACGGCCCACATCTACCAGCGTGCCTACGATCAGGCGCACCATGCCCCGCAAAAAACGGTTGGCCCGTATGGTAAACTGCAGCTCCTCCCCTGCCTGCCGCCACACGGCCTCATACATGTTGCAACGGTAATGCTTGGTATCGCCCTTTACTTTGCTGAAGGTAGTAAAATCCTCGTACTTAAGCAGTATGGCGGCGGCCTCATTCATCTTTTCCACGTCCAAAGGGCGGCTGTGGTACCATGCGTGGTAGCGCTTAAAGGGGTTTTTGCGTAGGGTGATGTGGTAATGGTAAGTGCGGGCAAAGGCATCGTAGCGGGCGTGCGCATCAGGCTGCACCAGGTATAAGTCCACGGCGGAGATATCCTCCGGAAGGATGCGGTTGAGGCGGTAAACCACCTGCTGCGGGTCTAGGGGTTGCTGCGCGTTAAAATGCACGAACTGCTGGCTGGCATGCACCCCCGTATCGGTGCGGCCGCTGCCGGTGGTGCTGACAGGCTCGCGCAGCACCTTGTTTAAACTATCCTCTAACACCTCCTGCACCGACAGGGCGTTTGGCTGCACCTGCCACCCATGAAACCTTGTTCCGTCGTAAGCTATCTCTAAAAAATACCGCATAAGGCAAAGATAAAAATAAAACCCGCAAGCCTGCTATGCCCACGGGTTCTGAATAATACGGTAAGGGATGCCTGCTTACGCCTTTGTGTCCGCTCCGTTAACTTTGCGCCTCAGGTAGCGGAGCTCTATTTCGTCCATCACAATGGAGGCCAGGTTTTCCAGCGTTTTCTGGTCGCTCTCCGAGAATTGGCGCGGCTCCTTGTCCACGAGGCAGAACGTGCCGATATTAAGCCCATCTGCCGTTACCAGGGGCGCCCCGGCATAAAAGCGCAGGCCGAAGCCGCCCGTTACGAGCGGGTTTGCCAGCAGGCATGGTTCTGTTAGGGCATCCTGAAACACAACGGGCTCCTCGCTTAGCACCGACAGCGAACACAGGCTCTCGCCCCGCGGCACACTTGCTACACCTGGCATGCCCACATTAGCCTTAAACCAAACCCGGTCCGCATCTACCAAAGATACCAGGGCAATGGGGACGTTGAACATGTGCGTAGCCATCGCGGCTATATGGTTAAAGGCGCCTTCCTGCGGCGTGTCCAGTATTTCGTACTCTCTCAACTTTTGGAGCCTTTCCTCCTCACTAACCGGAGTTAAGTCTACCCCGATAAAGGTGTTATCTATCTTATTGTTGTTGTTCGTCACTCCGATTGTTTTACCTTCTTAGGAAGCATGTCTTTGCCCCTTCGTTCAATGAAAAGGTTTTTACTCCTCCTTAAGTTCATTCAGGCGACAGGCTACTATGTAAATAAAAGCGGGGCTGCCCGTACTTTGAGCAACCCCGCTTCCTACACTTTGCCTCCACAACATGCCCACAGGTCTGGAAGACGCCGTGAGGGCTGTGTGATTTATACTTTTTCGTAAATAACAGCTGCGCCCTGCCCCACGCCCACGCACATGGTGGCCAGGCCATACTTTACGTTGTCGCGGCGCTTCATTTCGTGCAGCAACGTGGCGGAGATACGGGTGCCGCTTGCCCCCAGCGGATGCCCAATGGCAATGGAGCCACCGTTCACGTTCACGATCTCTGGGTTTATCTCCAACTGCTGCACACACGGCACGGCCTGGGCGGCAAAGGCCTCGTTTATCTCAGCCAGGCCGATGTCGTTTATACTTAGCCCGGCACGCTGCAGGGCCTTCCGGGTAGCCGGCACCGGGCCCATGCCCATGTGCGCCGGATCCACACCAGCCACGGCAGCAGACACGATACGCGCTATTGGCGTCAGGTTGTAGCGCTTCAGCACCTCTTCGCTCACGATGATAGACACGGCCGCGCCATCGTTAATGCCCGAAGAGTTACCGGCCGTCACCGAGCCTTCTTTTTTAAAGGCGGGGCTAAGCGAGCTCAGTTTCTCTACAGACGAAAGGCGCGGGTGCTCATCTGTATCGAAGACAATGTCCTCGCCTTTGCGCTGCGGGATGCGCACCGGCACAATCTCATCCCTGAACTTACCGGCCTCAGCGGCAGCCTTATACTTTACCTGAGACTGGTGCGCGAACTCATCCTGGGTTTCACGTGAAATGCCGTAGCGCTCCGCCACATTCTCGGCTGTCTCGCCCATGCCGAACGGGTAGTGCAACTTGGCCAGGGCCGGGTTGGTAAAGCGCCAGCCAATGGTGGTGTCGTAGATTTCAGCAGAACGCGAGAAGGCTGCCTCGGCCTTGGCCATCACGAAGGGGGCACGCGTCATACTTTCCACGCCACCAGCCAGATATACATCGCCATCGCCGCACGTAATAGCACGACCGGCGTCTATGATAGCCTGCAGGCCAGAGGCGCAAAGGCGGTTTACAGTTACGCCGCCTATCTCCTGCGGCAGCCCCGCCAGCAGCAGCGCCATGCGGGCCACGTTGCGGTTATCCTCGCCGGCCTGGTTGGCCGCCCCCATCACCACATCCTCAATCAGCGCGGGGTCCAGGTTGGGGTTGCGGGCCACGATTTCTCTCATCACCAGCGCCGCCATATCATCGGGGCGCACGGTGCTGAGGGTGCCGCCAAACTTGCCGACAGGGGTTCTGAGTATATCAACTATATAAGCAGTGCTCATCTTAATTTTAGTTTTACAGGTCTTTGTCTAATTTTGCAACTCTTGCAAGATAATTTAACCATCACATGATACAAAGAATTCAAACCGTATTTCTGGCCCTGCTGGCCATTGCCCTGATCGCGATGCTGTTCCTGCCGCTATGGTCTAAAACCGACCCAACCACGGGCGAGGAGGTGGTGCTGACTGCCTGGAACCTGAAGTCATACTTCCTGACGGAGCAGGGAGAGCCGGGCGAGGTGGGTAACGTGCCGCAGCAAGGCACCATTGCCATCGGCATGCTGGCCATTGCCGCCGCTGTTATCGCCATTTATGAAATCTTCCAGTACAAGAGCCGCCTGAACCAGATGAAGCTTGGCCTGCTGAACACGCTGCTTATTCTGGCGACGCTCGGCACGATGCTGTACTATGCTTACTTTGTAGGCGCTGACCTGGTAGTAGCCGGCGAAAAGGGCACCTACGAGGCGGGCTTTTACATGCCGCTGCTGGCGCTGGTGCTTAATTCCCTGGCCAACCGCTTTATCCGCCGCGATGAGAATTTAGTAAGGTCGGTGGATAGGTTGAGGTAGTGTGAAGACAAAGTATAGCAAAGGCGGGTGTTGTTTCGGCGGCACCCGCCTTTGCTGTATTTTAAGGGCTGTTACACGTGTAAAGGGTATACTTTATACTTGCTTCGACTATACTTTATGCTTACCTGGCGCAAGCGTCCGCTTGTGTCTTCCATAGCCAATCTACTTGAAACAAGCTAACCTTTCCAAACCACCGCTGATCCTCTAGTTCCCATAAGCCTATAGTTTCATTTCTGGCTTTGGCTCCCTCCCGGCCGGGTGGCCTCGCCTTGTGGGTAGGGGCCCTCGATAAGGGCATCGCGCTGTCTACATTTCCTTTGCTCCTAACGTCGCAATGCCTCGCTCTCGCTCGGCACCGGAAATCTAGAAGGCGCTCAACCCAAGGGCTGGGAACAAGTTCGATAGCTAAGGCAGACGGAGCTTGGACAGAGCTCCTCTCCTTTGACAGGGAGGGGCAGGGGTGGTTGGAATTGGCACTGCAAAACTCCTGCCTTGGAGAGACACAGACAAAAAGAGCGGCGCCAGTATAGCTAGCGCCGCTCCAACATATCTCACACTAAACTTTGAACGCTCTAACTCCTCAAATCTCTAACGCTTCTCACCTTCTCCTTCTGGCATACTCCTCCAGCTCCCGCACACTGCTGTCGTGGCGGAAGGCGTCGTAGATGTAGTAGAAGCGGTCGCGGTCGCAGAGGTAGTCGTAGGCATACTTGGCGAACTCTATGCGGGTGCTTTCATGATCGAATTGCTGCAGCAGGCGCTTCAGGTCGTCGGCCATGATGCTGTTACCGCGCAAGGCGTCGCGGGCTATACTTAACTTGGTACTCTCGAAGTCGCGGTGGCGCATGGCATCTATCAGGCGGTCCAGCTCACGGCCGGAAAGCAGGTTGCGGCAATTGCCATCGTAGTAGTCATCGCGGTAGCGGTCATCTTTGTACCGGTCGTCGTACCGATCATCATAGCGGTCGTGGCCGCAGTACTCGTCGTGGCGGTGATGGTCCGGGTAGCGGGGTAGCGGCGGTGCGGGGACTATGACCGGCCTCAGCGGCACCTCGCTCAGCAGCTTGAGGTAAGCCTTGCCGCTCCGGCCCAGGGTGCGCACGCCATAGTTTGCCTCCACCCCGTGCGGCACAAGTATGTTCTGCCCCATTTTATACACGCCGTGCCGGCTGCGCACGCGAAGTTCGATATAGTGCTCGCCCGGCCGCACGTCGTTCAGGCGCACATAATTGGTAAAGGAGCGGTTAAGAGTGTGCCCATTCACCCTAACCTGAAAAGACTCGCCGCGCTCGGCGGTAAAAGTAAGTATGGAGGCCTGTGCCCAAACCGGCAGCGCCAGCAGCACGAGCAGGAACGGTAGTAGAAGCTTTTTCATGGCAAGTATAGGTTTTTGCTTATACTTGCCTGAAGCCAATTATTGTGCCAGTTTGGTTTTTAGCTGCTGATTTACTTCTCCCGCCTCAGGTGAAGGTTATAGTGCAGGCCAATGGCTAAAGAACCCGGGTATGGATGCTCATCTTTTTTCCTCAGCCCATTATTAAAGCTCCTGCTGATCATGTAGTAGTTGAAGTAAGCATTCAATCGCCTGCTTACCGGATAGCCAATTCCAAATCCGGCCGTGAGGTAGGCATTGAAGCCAGAAGCCTTTTCATCATAAGTAACAGTGGTTACCTCATCCCGCCGTTCTGTTTTCTCCAACCTTGTAGTGCTGTAGATAGGCGTGAACATACCTGTGCCGTAAAACTGCAGTCGCCTGAAAGGGTAGAACAGTATATACTCAACCGTGATTGGCATGGCAACCCCTCGCGTTCGGGCCACCTCATCATAATAGATCAGCCTGTCCTCGGCCTCTACATAAACATAGCCATGGTCTATCTTGGCCGTACCATAAGAAAAACCAGCCTGCACTCTTGCTCTGTTGTTTAGCTTATAACCGATATGCACTACCCCGTATGTATGAATATCACCGCCTTTAGGCTCTTGCTTATACTTGAGGTTATACCCCATTGTAGTTGCCGTAACACCTATATAATGCTGTTTGGCTGTTGCGGTGTCTTTGGAGACAACTAACTGGGCCTTTGCCGCAAATGAGATGAGCAGCAGAAGAGATAATAAGATTGTTTTCATTTGAGGTATGGCAACAGGAACATAAATGCTTAGCACCTATAAACATACCTATATTAAAGTATAACAACAAGGTAATTTTACTACCTTTTGTCACATCGGTTTGAGCGAATTTTCCATCTCGCTATACTTTATAGAATGCCATTACTGCCAAGAAAGCTACTTTTGCAATGGCATTTCCTCAGTCTTTTGTAGCATCAGCCCCTGAAAAAAGCAAGCGCCACAGGTGCTGTACCTGTGGCGCTTGCAAAGTATAAGTTAAGTATGATTTAGCCTTCGTAGTAGAACTCGCCATATGGGCTGCGGATAGTGAGCTCATTGGCTTTGCTCTTCTCCACCCGGCCGATAATCTGTGCCTCCACGCCGAAGCTTTTCGAGATATTGATCAGATCCTGCGCATGCTTCTCCGACAGGTAGATCTCCAGGCGATGGCCCATGTTAAATACCTTGTACATCTCTTTCCAGTCGGTGTGGCTCTGCTCCTGAATGATGCGGAACAGCGGCGGCACCGGCAGCAGGTTATCCTTGATGATGTGCACCTTCTCGGTGAAGTGCAGCACCTTGGTCTGGGCGCCGCCAGAGCAGTGCACCATGCCATGTATGTTCTGGCGGTGCTGCTTCAGAATCTCCATAACAATTGGCGCATAAGTACGCGTTGGCGAGAGCACCAACTTGCCCACCTCTATGCCTGTTTCAGGGTCCACATCGGTCAGGCGCAGGTTACCCGAGTACACCAGGTCTACGGGTAGCTCCGGGTCATAACTTTCAGGGTAGGAGGCGGCCAGGTATTTATGGAACACGTCGTGGCGGGCCGAGGTGAGGCCGTTGCTGCCCATGCCGCCGTTATACTCTGTCTCGTAAGTGGCCTGCCCGTAAGAGGCGAAGCCCACGATCACGTCGCCGGGCTGTATGGTGTGGTTTGAGATCACCTCGTCGCGGCGCATGCGGGCCGTCACGGTGCTGTCCACGATAATGGTGCGCACCAGGTCGCCCACGTCTGCTGTCTCGCCGCCAGTGCTGTAAATACCCACGCCGTTGTCACGCAGCATCTGCAGCACCTCTTCAGTACCATTGATGATAGCGGCAATCACCTCGCCGGGTATCAGGTTCTTGTTACGGCCGATGGTGGAGGAGAGCAGGATCTTATCGGTAGCACCCACACACAGCAGGTCGTCGGTGTTCATTACCACCGCATCCTGGGCAATGCCTTTCCACACGCTCAGGTCACCAGTCTCTTTCCAGTACATGTAGGCCAGCGAGGACTTGGTGCCGGCCCCATCGGCGTGCATGATGGCGCAGTAGTCCTCGTCTCCCGTCAGGATGTCGGGGATGATCTTGCAGAAAGCTTTCGGGAAGAGTCCTTTGTCGATGTTCTTGATGGCGTTGTGCACATCCTCTTTGGAGGCGGATACGCCGCGGCGCAAATATCTGTTTTCCATAGTTTCAGGAGATTTGCCTACAAATTTAACAAAGGGAACGGCATTCGCGACAGCAGCGGCCACTTTTATACTTTAAAAGATGGAGGTTGCAACGGTTCGGCCACGGCAGGGGTCAACGATATATAAGTATAACCATAAACTAATGTAGCTATGAAGACGAAACTGCTGCTCCCGCTGCTGGGTGCCCTCTCCTACTTTTCCTCTCCTGCGCAGGCACAAGACGATGCTCCCACTTCTAAACCCCGGGCTATGGCGCCCTATAAAACCTCTCTCGGCCTCCACTCCACCTGGGGCGGCCCATCCGGCTTCTCCTCCGAGCTTCGCCTGAAGCGCTTCGTTAGCCCACAGTCGGCGCTGGAGCTGCAGGTGGGGCAGTGGCAGTACCAAGGCGCCTACCAGGCCTCGCTGCACTACCTGTGGCAGCCGCAGCTGCTCACCTCCAGCCGCATCAGGCCCTACGCAGGCATCGGCATTGGAGCCGTGGGCAGCACACGCGGCCTGTTTAACGAGAAGCAGGACATGGTGGTACGTGCCGTGGCCCTCACTTCCATCGGCATTGAGTATACTTTCCCGAAACTGCCGCTGGCCATCTCCGTGGACTACCGCCATACGCTGATCCGTTTTAACGCCCACACGTTCAACGCCATTAACGACAATAACCATAACACACTGAGCGTTGGCCTGAAGTACACGTTCGGGAAGTAGTTTATACTTTGGATGGCGCTTTTGTTTAGCGAGAGTTTTGCAGTGCCGCCCCTACCCTTTTCTCGAAGCAAGTCTGGGATTTGCTGCTTAGCTAAGGAGGGGAGCCTGTAACTGCTTTGGCTCAAGTATAAGTTTCATGGCGACTGGCGTAGCATCAGCAGAAGCAAGCATAAAAAAGGCCGCACAAGTATAAACTCATGCGGCCTCTCCTTGTAGCGCTACACTGATTACTCCTGTATACGTACCACTTTGAATTCGGTGCGGCGGTTGCGCTGATGTTGCTCCTCGGTCTTCGCGTTTTTCACGACCGGGCGGCTCTCGCCGTAACCCTTGGCGGTGATGCGCGAGCGATCAATCCCTTTTGAGATGATATATTCCACGGCAGACTCGGCTCGGCGCTGCGACAGGTCCTGGTTGTAGACATCGGAGCCGCGGGCGTCGGTGTGGGAGCTAAGCTCTATGGAAATGGTGGGGTTGTCCAGCAGGATCTGCACCAGCTTGTCCAGCTCCACGGCTGCGTCCGGGCGGATGTTGGCTTTGTCGAAGTCGTAGAAGATGTTCTCCAGTACAATCGGCTTCTCTTTCACAATCTCGTTCAGCACCAGCGTAGCCGTCAGGCGCACTTCGTTTATAGGGTCTTTCAGCTCGCTTTGGGGCGGCATTTTGCCTTCTGTGGTCACACGCTGGCGGGCGGTGAAGAAGTTTGGCTTCTCGGCCACTAGAGAATAAGTAGAGGCTGAGTCGAGCGGGAAGGAGAACTTGCCCTCGGCATCGGTGCTGGCCATGGCAATCTGCTTGCCCGTCTCATCCTGCAGTATAACGGTGTTGTTTGGTACTGCCGTACGCTGGCGGGCGCCCTCGCGCAACTGGTACAGCGTGCCGTCCACGAAGAACTTCACCAGCTTGCGGTCGCTGCGCACAAAGCGGTATAGGTCGTCGCCGCCTTTGCCGCCATCGCGGTTAGACGAGAAGAAGCCAAACTGCTCGTTCACAAAGTACATCCCGAAATCATCGCCCGGAGAGTTTACGGGCCTGCCCAGGTTCACCGGCTTACCGTTCTCGATGCGGAACAGGTCGAGATTGCCCAGGCCTGGCAGGCCATCAGAGGCAATGTACACTGTGCCATCCGGCCCCACCGAGACAAAGCTCTCGTTGCCGGGTGTGTTGATGCCTGGCCCCAGGTTTTCGGGCGCCGTAAAGCGGCCGTTATCGTCTAGGGTTGATTTATAGATGTCGGTGCCGCCCAAGCCTCCTCTGCGGCTAGAGGAGAAGTACAGCGTCTTGCCATCCGGGGTAAAGGCCGGGGAAGAGTCCCAAGCTTCGGGATCATTTATACTGAGCAGCTTCGGCTCCGTCCAGCCGTTGGCGCGGCGGTTCGTCACGAACAGGTCCACGTTGCGGCGGCCCTTTTTGGTGCCCTCGTTGCCGCGGGCAAACACCATGGTGCCGCCATCGTTGGTAAAGGTGGCGAAGGCCTCGTGCAGCTCCGTGTTGTTGATGCTTTCATACTTGTGCACGGCACCGCCCATCTCGGCGGCAGAGTCGGTGAGGGTGGTGGTGTAGATGTCCAAGAGACCCTCGCCATTGCCTAGGTACTCTTTGCCGGGGCCGCGTGTGGAGGAGAAGACCAGCTCGTTGCCCAACACATAGGGGGCAAACTCAGAACCGTCGGTGTTCAGCGCCTCCAGGTTCTGCACCTTAAAGCGCTCGCCCAGGCCCAGTATCTCGTTTAGCTGCTGCAGGTTCTCCAGCTCGCGCACCGCCATGGAGCGCAGCTGTGGCGTAGTGGCCACCTGCACATACTCGCCCATGCGGCGCAGCGCCTCCTCGTACTTTCCGTTTGCCTTCAGGGCCAGCGGGTAGTAAAAATAGGCGTCCTCTTTCCGGTAGTTGGCGTCTATGGCGGCCTTATAGTAGGGCTCTGCCTCAGCCAGGCGGTTGGAGCGGCGGTAAGCCTCCGCTATCTTATAGTTCACCTCGCCGGCGTTGCCAGTCTTGCCCAAGGCTTGCTTGTAGAACTCTATGGCCCGCTCATACTCCTCCTGCCCAAAACGCTTGTCGCCTTTGCTTAGGTATTGGCTGGCGCAGCTGCTGAGCACCAGCAAAAGCAGCACTATAAAACCGGTGTATTGCAGTTGTCTTGCCAGGGGCTTTAATCGAAGCATGTTGTGCATGAACAAGTATGGTTAAGGTTAGCCGGATCAGAAGTAGCGGGAAAGCCAGCTGTCGCCGGCCGGCCGTGGCCATGCCTGCTGCAACTCCCCGTAATGGGTTATAAGCGTATCGAAGTATAAAGTTTCCTGATTAATATCGCCGGCGGCTACTTTGCCTTTCAGCTCTGGCATGCTCACCAGCGCTACCTCCCCCTCTTTCTCGAAAGCCAGCTGCGTGCGGTCCATAAACGACAGCCCGTAGCGCTGCTCCAGCTCCCGCACAAACCGCACTGAGGCATCTATAGAGCAACCGCTGGCGGCGGTTGCCTCCTCGTTGTTGGCCAGCACCAGGAATCGCCCGTGCAGCAGCGCCGCCGAGGACTGCAAACCTTTTCCGTGGCTGCTCCACTCGGTAGCAAAACGCTCCAGCAGCGGCTCTATGTCAGTCTGCTCCGCCTCCGTTAAAGGTCTGCTGGCCTGGTAAATCCAGATACGCGCCTGCGGGGGCAGTTGGTCAAACGGAATATACATAATTAATTGTTGAATTATTGGTTGTTGATTGTTGCTCATTCATCGCTCTATGAAGTATACCCCCACAGCAACTAACTAGCAGCAAGCAACAATTATTTAGAAAGCCCTTCGGCTTGGGCAATGAGCTCGGCGATATCGAACACTTTTACGCTTTCTTCCTGCTCCTTGTTCTTTACGCCATCGTTCATCATCACCATGCAGAACGGGCAGGCCGTAGCGATCACGCCGTTACCGGCTCCTAGTGTGGCCAGCGCCTCTTCCGTACGTTCTACGTTAATGTCTTTTCTGCCTGGCTCCGGCTCTTTAAACATCTGGGCGCCACCGGCACCGCAGCACAGGCCGTTGGCGCGGCTGCGCTTCATCTCCACCAGGTCGGCATCCAGGGCCGCCAGCACGTCGCGCGGCGCCTCATAGATATCGTTGGCGCGGCCCAGGTAGCAGGAGTCGTGGTAGGTAATACGCTTGCCTTTAAAAGCCTCGCCTCCCTGCACCTTCACCTTGCCTTCGTTTATGAGCTGCTGCAGGAACGTGGAGTGGTGGATCACCTCGTAGTTTCCGCCCAGGTCCGGGTACTCGTTTTTGATGGTGTTGAAGCAGTGCGGGCAAGCCGTTACGATCTTCTTCACGTTGTAAGCGTTCAGCACCTCTATGTTGGTAAGTGCCTGCATCTGGAACAGGAACTCGTTGCCGGCACGCTTGGCGGGCTCGCCGGTGCAGCTTTCCTCGGTGCCTAGTACAGCGTATTTCACGCCTACGTGCTCCAGAATCTGCACAAAGGCACGGGTAACTCTTTTATAGCGGTCGTCGAAGGAGCCGGCACAGCCAACCCAAAAAAGCACTTCTGGTTCCTCGCCATTGGCAGCCATCTGGGCCATGGTCGGCACCTTTACTAATCTTTTATTCTCTTCCATCTGATTATTTGTAACGGACAAAGGACTTGTTGACAAAAGATAAAGGACTCCATTCGAAGGGCCCTCAAGTAGTCTTTTGTCCTCTGTCTAAAAATTCTTTTATCTAGTTTTTAGAAGGCACATACAGCTCCTCGGACCAGTTAAAGCGGTCGGATGCCGGGAAGGCCCACGGCGCACCGTTGTTCTCGATGTTGGTGAACATGGCGTTCAGCGAGGCTGGCGCGGCAGACTCCTCCAGTACCAGGTAACGGCGCAGGTCCATGATCGTGGACAGCTGGTCGATGTTCACTGGGCAGGACTCCACGCAGGCGTTGCAGGTAGTACAGGCCCACAGCTCCTCCGGCGTAATGTAGCCGCGCAGCAACGTCTTCTCATCGGTTGTCGCCACGCGCTCCTCGCCCAGCTCCTTGTAGTGGTTCGGCGCGAAAATGGCCGGGTGCTCCCCTTTCTCCTCCATGCGGTCGCGGGTATCCATCACGATCTTTCGCGGCGAGAGCAGCTTGCCAGTAAGGTTGGCCGGGCAAACCGAAGTACAGCGGCCGCACTCTGTACAAGTATAAGAGTCCATCAGCTGCTTCCAGGTCAGGTCTTCCACGTCTTTGGCGCCAAAGCGCTGCATCACCGGGTTGCCCTCCGCGTCTACCTCCGGGGCGGGCGGCTGGTAACTCGGGTCCAGCATGGCTTTGATCTCGTGCGTGATGGCTGGGTTTGTCGTGAACTTGCCTTTCGGCACTAACTTGGAGTAGTACACGTTCGGGAAGGCCATGATGATGTGGAAGTGCTTAGAGCTTGGCAGGTAGTTCATGAAGGCAAGTATGCCCAGGATGTGGAACCACCATCCTACCTTGGCTATGATGTACAGCTGCTCCGGGTCACTACCGAAAGCATCCACAAAAAACTGGCTCACGGGATAGGCCCCCACCACTTCATCGCCGGCAAGCTGCACCCGCTTCAGGTCAGCGGTATTGAACACAAAGAGCGCCAGCATCAGCACAATCTCTGTGATCAGGATAATGTTGGCGTCCAGCTTAGGCCAGGCGCGCAGCTCCGGTCCGTTTGCGAGCCGTGGCACCTTGGTTACATTGCGCCTCCACAGGAACATCACACAGGCGATAATCACCAGCGCGGCCAGTATCTCGTTCAATGCCATCAGGCCGCTGTAAAGCGGGCCGACAAAGCCCAGCACGCGGTGCGTTCCGAAGATACCGTCGATCAGGATCTCCAGCACCTCGATGTTAATCACGATAAAGCCAACGTACACAAACAGGTGCAACACCGCCGGCAGCATGCGCTTAAACATTTTCTGCTGCCCGAAAGCCACCAACAGCGTTTTGTTGATACGCTCAGACGGGTTGTCCGAAATATCAACATCGCGTCCCATCAGGACGTTTTTGCGGATCTTGCGGATCTGCCATATAAACAACCCGATGCCAACGGCAGCCACAACCAAAAAGATGATGTTCTCTATTCCTATCACGGCAAATTATTCGTTATACATACTAATTTATAGATAAAGATAGCAGAATCTTGAGAAAGATGTACGCCAGCGCACTTTTTTAAAATATTTTTCTGCCGAATGTTTGCTACTTAAAAATTGGTTACTACTTTTGCATACCCTTTCGGAACAAGGGGACACAACAAGAGCTGGTGATGTAGCTCAGTTGGTAGAGCAAAGGACTGAAAATCCTTGTGTCGGTGGTTCGATTCCACTCATCACCACGAAACCCTCACTTTAACCGGTGAGGGTTTTTTGTTTTTATACCCCCTGGTAAAACCGGCACTTCCTATACTTTGTTTCCGCCCCTGCAGTTGTAAAAACCGCATTATGCCCTTCGCCATGGTTTTTATACTTTAGCCTCAGAACCGCACCAACACCATCCTGCCATGAAGAACAGAATATACTGGAGCGCCATCTTTGCCGGCATGTCGGCCGGCATCGGCACGGTGCTCCTGCTCTCGCTTGTTTACCTTTTGTTCATCCAGCCCATACAATTTTAACAGCATGACGCGAAGGAGAATGTTTTGGGCTGCCTATGCCGTGGGCTTTGCCGTAGCCGCCGTTATCGCGGTGTTTGCCTTTACCATGCTCAACAGGCTAGTGCCACGGCAGGTAGACTGGCAGGCGCTGGAGCTTACCAGCCTGGAAGGGGAGCCGGTAAGCCTGGAGGACTACCGGGGCAAGCCGCTGCTGGTGAACGTGTGGGCTACCTGGTGCAAGCCTTGCCTGAAGGAGATGCCGGCCATGGAGGCGCTGCGGCAAAACCTGCCAGACAAGATTTCTATACTTACCGTGTCAGATGAGGAGGTGGAGAAGCTGCTGAAGTTCCGCCAGAGGAAGGGCTATACGTTTACCTACCTCCGCGCCACCAAGCCGCTAGCCACGCAATCGCTCACTATCTTCCCCACCACGTACTTGCTCGACAGCAAGGGCGAAGTAGCAGCCATATACATTGGTGCCCAGGAGTGGAACGGCGAGGCGTTTCGGGAGAAGGTGCTGCAAATGAACTAAGGCTGGCATTTGGCCCGCAGCTCCAGCAGCGCCGCGCTATACCCCAGCTCGTAGGCTTGGGAGAAGTGCACACACGCTGAGTCTGCCAGCTGCTGCTCCATCTCGGTGCGGCCCAGCAGGTAATACAGGCGGCCATTGGCTTTATCGGCAACAAGGCCGGCCCGGTAATCCTGCTCCGACTGCCCCCACTGCCCCTGCTTATAGTAGGCAAAGCCCCGGAACGTTAATGCCTCCACCTGCTCTGGCCCGATGCTGCTATTGCGCAGGAACGTGCTCAAGTCAGTGATAGCGTCCTCATACCGGTGCAGGTAAAAGAGGCGCACCTCCCCACGCTTCAGGTAGGCGAGCCACAGCCTATCGTTCAGCTCCAGCGCCCTTGTCAGGTCTTCCTCGGCCTGCTGGTACTGCTCCAGCTGCTGCAGGCTGCGCCCACGCATGTAGTATACTTGCGCCGAGGGCTGCTCCTGTAGCGATATGGTCTTGTTCAGGTCCTGCAGCGCCGAGGTATAGTTCTCGTAGACATCCAGCTCGATCATGGCGCGGGCCTCGTAGGCGGCCGCCTTATCCGGAATAAAGTCAATGGCATCCGTAAGCAGGCGATGGGCGCTGGTGTACTTGCCGTCGGCAATGTAAGTGAGGGCTGTTTTATACTTGTCCTCCCCGGCAATGTGGTCCATCACGGTTTTAAGCAGCAGGCTGAAAAGGATGAGCCCGCCGGCAAAGGCCAGTGTAATATACCAGTCTTTGCGGGAAAAGCTGTTGCTCTTGGGCTGGCGCTTCTTGTAGTGGCGCTCGCTTACGCCGGCCGGCTCGCGGGTGGTGTAATGGCGCGGGTCGTAGCGCCGCGGCTGGTGCTGCATCACGGCACGGTACTGCTGCTCGCGCTGGTACTGCAGCCGCAGATCATACATGGCGCGCTTGCTCGGGACAGACAGCACCTGGTAGGCGGCGTTCACCTGCTTGAACATCTCCTCGGCAAGCACGTTGCCCGGGTTCTTGTCGGGGTGATACTTGATGGCGAGCCGCTTGTACGCTGCCTTTACCTCCTGCGCCGAGGCCGTATGGCTTACACCTAAAACTTGGTAGTGGTTATGGTTCAAGCAGGTAAAAATCTTTAGAGAAGAACAGTCTTAAATTTAACTAAACCTATACAATTAACCTCAAAATCCGTACTACAGTTTTAACAAGTTATACTTTACGTAAATTTTTTAATCTACCCTCGTATACAGAACAAGTATCAAAAAAAGCAGAATAGAACTATGGCTCTAGAACAAGATAACGGAACCCGCGAACGGAACCCTCACCTCATGGAGAACCTGATGGGGTACATTGATACCCGCATAGACATTATACGTCTGGAGATACAGGAAAAGCTGAAGGCTGCCCTTGTTGGCGCCATGCACGGCGTTTTGCTGGGGGTTATCGCTTTCATGGTTCTTATCTTTGTAAACGTATTTCTGGGGCTGCTGCTAAACCACCTCCTCGACAGCTCTTTCTGGGGCTTTGGCATTGTGGCGCTCTTCTACATCATACTTTTAGTTATACTTGTAGTAGGCCTGGACAAGAAGGTGTTCCAAGGTATGGCCGACAAGGCATTCGACAACACGATTTATAAATCAGACAAACGAGAGAAACACATATGAGCGAACTTAACAACCCATTGTTTGACAACGAGCGCGAGTTCTTAGAGCGGCAGAAGGAGGAGTATAAAAGAGCGCTGATGGGCGATGTTGACCAGATCAAATCGCAGGGGCAGGAAATCGGCAAGAAAGTGGCCATAGCGGGCGGCGTGCTATTCGCTGGTTGGCTGTTACGGCGCGCCTTCTCCGGCGGGGGCAAAAAGAAAGACAAGGCCGGCAAGAGAGGCAAGAAGCAGAAGCACGAGCCGCACGGCACGTTTGTGGCCGCCGCTTACCCGTCGCACTACACCTCTACCCCGTACATCGATTACGATTCTTATGTGCATGAGCAGGAGGACAGCTATACGTTGGCTTCGGAGCAGATGCCCCGCGCCACCCCGGCCGGAGACGTAAAAAAAAAGTCTGAGCCGTTCCTGAGCCCGAAGCTAAGCAAGGCCCTGCAGCAGCAGGTGCTGGCGCTGCTGATGATGTATGCCACCAAAAAGCTGGAAGAATACTTAAACAGTGTCTCTGAAAATAACGATATTGCGGCTAAGCCCACTACAGCTGAGCCTGTGGTAGCGGTTACTGAGATAGAGACAACCGAGTATATCGTTCCGGAGAAGGATGCCATTTAACAGCCACAGCCCAAGACAATCGTTTACCCCAGGCAGGAAGCACTTTGCCGTGCTACTCGATCCCGATAACCTGACGGAGGCTTCCTGCCTGAACCTTATCGCCCTGAGCGAGACCCACGCCGTGGATTTCTTTTTTGTCGGCGGCAGCCTCATCACCTCCCAAAACCAGGCCGGCATCATTGCTCTCCTTAAGAGGCACAGCAGCGTACCTGTTATACTTTTCCCGAGCAGCGGCCAGCACATCGACACTCAGGCCGACGGCATCCTGCTGCTTTCCCTCATCTCAGGCCGCAACCCCGACTTTCTCATCGGCCATCACGTTGTCTCAGCCCCCCTGCTTAAAGCCAGCCAGCTACAGGTGTACCCCACCGGCTATATGCTGATCGATACCGGCCGCCAGACCACCGCCTCGTACATGAGCGGTACCACACCCATCCCTTACGACAAGCCGGCCATTGCCGCCTGCACCGCCATGGCCGGCGAGTTGCTGGGCTTGCAATACATTTACATGGATGGCGGCAGCGGAGCGATGAAGGCTGTTTCGGCGGAGATGATTGCGGCCGTGCGCGAGGCGGTGGAACTGCCGCTTATCGTGGGCGGGGGCATCGATACCACAGCCAAAGCCACGTCAGCACTGGAGGCAGGCGCCGACGTGATCGTGATCGGCAACCACATAGAAAAAAACCCCGGCTTTTTGGCCGAGGTTTCTTCACTTGTAGCTTCGTATAATGTTGCCTTAGATGTTCATCGCTGATTCGCGACGGCGCATCTTGCCGGCAGGTATACCGAACATCATCTTAAAGCGGCGGCAGAAGTAAGCCGTGTCTTTGTACCCAACTTCTTTGCCGATCTCGCGGATGCTCTTCTTGGTAGTGCGCAGCAGGAACACAGCACGCTCCATACGCTGGTACTCAATGTAGTCCTGCGGGTTAATGCCGGTCAGCATCTTAAAGTACTGTCCTACATAATCCTCCGACACATTGGCCACGTTAGAAAGCACCTTGTTAGACAAATCGCCGCCCAGGTTCTCCTTGATGTAGTTGAACAGGTCAATGAGGCGAGGATCTTTAAAGTACGTGCTGTTCGTTGCCAGCTGCTCCACAAACATTCTGTTCTTGAGGATGTGGCGCACGATCTCCACCACGATCTGCTCGGTGTACAGGTTAATCAGGCGCTCCTTGCCTGGCAGCTCCTGCATGCTCTCCTCCACCACTTTGATCACCAGGTTGGCGAGCTTAGAATTGTTAGAGATAAGGAATGCCGGCAGGTCCAGCGATGCAAAGAAGTTAACCGAGTCAAAAACCTTTGCTTCAAAGCTCACATACGTGTGGCTTTCCTCAGCGTCTCCGATCAGGTCCAGGTCGTTGTTGCTTCTAAAGAACTTCTCTCTGTTCGTGATCAGGTCGTCGTTTGTGATGGACTTTCCTTCACCGGACGGGCCATAGGTAACCTTGGTGCTGCGGCCGCCAGGAATGAATAGAAGTTCCCCTTCTTCTACCACCTGCTCCTCATCACCGAAAAAGATACTGCCGTTGTGCAGCAGGATCAAATTGTTACCTACATCATAGTAGTTGCGCACCGTAAACGGCTGCTGCAACACCAGATTTTTAGCCTTAATGAATCGCACCCCAAGCGATTCAATAATCTTATTGTAATCTTCCATGTGTGTTACCAACTAACTTTTATACTATAAACCCTTTAATTTTGGCCTAAAGCTAAGACTAATCTTTACAAAATTCAAAATTAATATTAAAATTTATTTTAATTCAATAAAGACTATCTATAGCTCAAATCACATGGAAACAGCCTTTTAAGCCTTTTGTTACTTCAGCAGTTCTCTCGAAATTACTATTTTCTGAATCTCAGAGGTGCCTTCGTAAATTTGTGTGATCTTTGCATCACGCATCAGGCGCTCCACATGGTATTCTTTCACGAAACCGTAACCACCATGTACTTGCACTGCTTCCACGGTTGTTTCCATAGCTACTTTAGAAGCGAACAGCTTAGCCATAGCACCAGACATGCCGTAGTCGCGGTGAGCATCTTTATCGCTCGCGGCCTGGAGGCATAACAAGCGGGCAGCCTCAATGTTTGTGGCCATATCAGCCAGTTTAAACTGTATCGCCTGGTGTTTAGCGATCTCCACACCAAAGGCCTTACGCTCCTTCGCGTATTTCACGGCCAGTTCCATGGCTCCTGAAGCGATACCTAACGCCTGGGCAGCGATACCGATACGTCCTCCAGCCAGTGTTTGCATCGCAAACTTAAATCCGAAGCCATCTTCTCCAATCCTATTCTCTTTTGGTACTTTTACGTCAGAAAACATTAAAGAGTGGGTATCGGAGCCGCGAATTCCTAATTTATTTTCTTTTAATCCTACTGTAAACCCTTCCATGCCGCGCTCTACGATCAGTGCATTAATGCCGCGGTGTCCTTTTTCAGGGTATGTCTGCGCTATTACAAGGTAAACAGAAGCGGTGCTGCCGTTCGTAATCCAATTTTTTGTACCATTCAACAGGTAGTAATCGCCCTTGTCTTCGGCGGTGGTGCGCTGTGAGGTGGCATCGGACCCGGCCTCTGGTTCAGAGAGGCAGAAAGCGCCGATGATCTCGCCTGTAGCCAGCCTTGGCAGGTATTTCTGCTTCTGCTCCTCGGTGCCGAATTTCTCCAAACCCCAGCACACCAGCGAGTTATTCACAGACATCACCACCGACGCAGAGGCATCTACCTTAGAGATTTCCTCCATGGCCAGCACATAAGAAATGGTGTCCATGCCGCCCCCACCGTACTTAGGGTCAACCATCATGCCCAGGAAGCCCAGCTCGCCCATTTTCTTGATCTGCTCAGTCGGGAATTTCTGCTGCTCGTCGCGCTCAATTACCCCAGGCAGCAGCTCAGTCTGTGCAAATTCTCGCGCAGCGGCCTGAACTGCCAAGTGTTCCTCTGTTAGTTCAAAATTCATATTGGTTATCTAAAGGATGATTTTTGATTATTTTTTTAATTCCGGTACAAAATTATGAAATTCAGTTGCATTTATTCAACCTGATATTCTAATAATTGTTGCAGCACAAGTAGGGCCAGACGGAAAAAAACAGAAATAGGTGCAAATTCCGGTAAAAAGAAAGCGCCGCCAGTGCAATAAGCAAAGGCGGCGCCCATTTAATCAGGCAGATTAAACAATTCTTAGTCGCGGCGACCCATCAACAGCGAAGCGTAGTACAAGAGCGTGGCCAGCGATCCAAGCGCGGCAACCACATACGTCATGGCGGCCCACTTCAGAGCGTCTTTCGCCATGCCGTGCTCCTGTGAGGTCACAATGCCACGGCGGTCGATCCAGGCCAGGGCACGTCTGCTTGCGTCAAACTCCACGGGCAGCGTCACAAAGCTGAACAGGGTGGTCAGGGCAAACAGCGCCACACCAATAGCCAACGGAATTGGCGTGGTCTGCAGCATAAAGATACCAATCAGCAGTATCCACTGCATGTAACGGGAGGCAATGCTTAGCGCCGGCACCATGGCGGAGCGGAACTTAAGGAAGCTGTATGCCTGCGCGTGCTGCACGGCGTGCCCGCACTCGTGGGCGGCTACGGCGGCGGCGGCGGCGCTACGGGCCTCGTACACATACTCACTCAGGTTCACGGTTTTGTCGGCCGGGTTGTAATGGTCGGTAAGCCTGCCGGCTACCGATATCACGCGCACATCCGTAATGCCGTTGTCGCGCAGCATCATCTCCGCCACCTCGCGGCCGGTAAGGCCAGAGCTAAGCGGTATTTGCGAGTATTGTTGAAACTTACTCTTTAATCGCCAACTCACAAGCCAGCTTGCGAGCATCATGGCAATCATTATTATCCAGATCATGATTCAGTCAGTTATGTTTGTTTAATTGGTTTTCTATCTTCTTTACGATGCTCGTGGTGGAATAGCCCTTTACGAGCGGCACTGTCTTCACCGACCCGCCACGCGCCTGCACCACCTCGTGCCCCACGATCTGCTCCACGGCGTAGTCATCGCCCTTTACCAGGATGTCCGGCTGCACCGCCTCTATCAGTTTCAGGGGCGTGTCTTCGTCAAAGAGCACCACTGCATCTACAAACAAAAGGGATGCCATAACGCGCGCGCGTGACATTTCGTCCTGAAGCGGGCGGCTGGGTCCTTTGATGCGACTGATGGAGGCATCGGTATTCAGCCCCAAAACAAGTTTATCGCCGAGTTGTTTGGCTTTTTCAAGGTAATCGACGTGGCCCAGGTGCAGCAGGTCGAAACAGCCGTTGGTGAAAACGATTTGCTGGCCCTGGGCGCGCCAGCTTTGCACCTGCTCCAGGAGTTGCGGCAGGCTGTAGATTTTCTCTTTTGAGTTCATGGCTTAGGCAGAAGTATGGCTTTGCTGTGTTGCCGGCTTTGTGCGGCGCAGCATGCTTGCCATAAAGCTAATCACTCCCATCACAACAACCAAGAGTGTCTGCGAAGTATGCGCCAGCAGCGCGTAAGCCATGCCGGCCTCTTTGGGCACGCCGTAGAGCAGCAGCGTGGCCTGCACCATCAGGTGGTACACGCCGATACCGCCCTGCACCGGCGCCGCCATGCCCAGTGTGCCGGCCAAAAGCACCGATAGAGCCGCCCCCCAGCCTAGGCTGGCCGTGGCAGGCAGGGCATAAAACACCGTCAGGCTCATGCCGTAGTACATCAGCCACACAAACAAGGTATGGCCCCAGAAACGGTACTGGTTCTCGAGTTTGGCGATGCTGAACACGCCTTTCAGCACCCCCTTTGCAAAGCGCACTGCCTTTCGGAAATATACGTTCTTGCGCAGCAGGCTCAGGTAGCGCACCCCCACAAACAGCAGCGCTGCCGTAAGGATGAACAGCACCCAGAAGGCCCAGTAGAACGAGCTTACACTTTGCTCCAGGCTGGCATACTTGTCTGTGAAAAGGCCGAGGAAGAAGCCGCGTATGCGGCCAAACTCTACCAAAAAGGTTAGCCCCACTACCGCCAGCAGCATCACCATGTCGATAAAGCGCTCTGCTATGACGGTACCGAAGCCCGTGTTGATGGGCAGGTTATCCGAGCGGCGCAGCATGGTACAGCGCACCACCTCCCCCATGCGGGGCAGCACCAGGTTGGCCACATAGCCAACCATCATGGCGTTGTAGATCGTGCGGAGCGGAGGGTTGTAGCCCGTGGGCTTTATCTGCATCTGCCAGCGCACGGCGCGGCTCAGGTATGCCAGCACCCCCATCAGCACCGACACCATTACCCAGCCGTAGTCTGCGTTCTGCAGCTCTGCCCACATTTTCTGAAAATCGAGCTCCTTTAGCGCATACCACATCAGAAACGCAGACACGCCTAGCAGCAGGACATACTTCAGAAACGAGAGCAGTTTATTCATGCAAGGGGGTTATACCAGGCGGTTGTGCTGGTCAGGGAACACCAGCGTAGGTGTGTGGGCTTTGGCATCCTCAAACTTGATGCTGCAGTAAGAGATAATGATCACCACATCCCCCACCTGCACCTTGCGGGCCGCCGGGCCGTTCAGGCAAATGGTGCCGGTACCGCGCTCGCCCTTGATCACATAGGTCTCGAAGCGCTCGCCGTTGTTGATGTTAACGATCTGTACTTTCTCATTCTCCACGATGTTGGCGGCGTCCATCAGGTCCTCATCTACAGTGATGCTGCCCACGTAGTGGAGCTCGGCCTGCGTAACCTTACAGCGGTGGATTTTGGATTTTAAAACCTCAATATACATGGTGTAATTTGTAATGGAGCGCAAAGTTAGATAATTGGCTGCATAATAACTACCAACACTAACAGCGGCTTATCCTACCTGTTCCCCTAAACAATCTATACTGCGTTTAGATTCACCAGAATGTTGTCGATGAGGCGGACGGTGCCCACATAGGCGGCAATGCAGAGGGCAACCTCCTGCCCCGGCTGCACCTCCGCCAGCGGCTGCAGGGTATCCGGGTCGGCTACCTCAAAGTACTCCAGCTGCACCTGGTTTGCGTTAGACAGGTAGGCCTCCACGGTGGCTTTTATAGTATAAACCGGCTTAGTACCGAGCTGCTGCCTGGCCAGCTGCAGGGCGTTGTACAGGATAGGGGCCGTTTGGCGCTGCTCCGCGTCCAGGCGCTTGTTCCGCGACGACATGGCCAGCCCGTCTGCCTCGCGCATCGTCGGGAAGCGCACCACCTCCACATCGAAGCTCAGCCCCTGCACCAGCTGCTTTACGATGGCCACCTGTTGCAGGTCCTTCTGCCCAAAGTAAGCCCGGTGCGGCTGCACGTAGTGGAACAGCTTGCCCACAACCGTAGCCACCCCGTTAAAATGGCCCGGGCGGTGCTCCCCTTCCATCACAGCTTCCAGCGGCCCGAAACTAAACTGCAGCAGCGACTGTTGTGCATATACCTCCCCTGCGTGCGGGGCGAACAGAATGTCGCAGCCAACTGACCTGAGCAGCGCGGCGTCCTGCTCCATGGTGCGGGGGTAAAGCCTGTAATCGTCCGGGTTATTAAATTGGGTTGGATTCACAAAAATACTGCAAACGGTAACGTCGTTCTCCTGCACAGAAGCGCGCAGCAGCTGCAGGTGCCCTTCGTGCAGGGCGCCCATGGTTGGCACAAAGCCGATGCGTTTGCCGCCGCAGCGCAGGCTGTACATGCGGCTCCGGATGATGTTTACCCGCTCAATAACGTCCATGTTGGTGGTGTGTGTGGTGATGCTCCTGTAAAGCCGGCAAAAGTAAGTTACAGCGTTTTAAATTGAAAATCAGAATAAAAAATACTAATTTTGCACGACCCTATACTGTTGCTTATTAAAATCTTAATTTCATACCCATGTCAAAATTGCGAATCCTATACGCCGCCACCGAGATCAATCCCTTCTTACAAACCTCAAAAGTAGCAGAGTTCCTACAGACCCTGCCGCAAGGTATGCAGGAGCGAGGGATGGAGATCCGGATCTTTGTGCCGCGGTTCGGCCTGATAAACGAGCGCAAGAACCGTTTGCATGAGGTAGTGCGCCTTTCAGGTATCAACATCGCCGTGGGTGACGATGAAAAGCCGTTAGTAATCAAAGTGGCTTCCATCCCGAATGCGAAGCTACAGGTTTATTTTATCGATAACGAAGATTATTTCCACAGAAAGTCTGTTTTCGTGGACAAGAACAACAAATTCCACCAGGACAACGACGAGCGCGCGATCTTCTTCTGCAAAGGGGTGCTGGAGACCGTGAAGAAACTGGGCTGGGCGCCGGATATTGTGCACTGCAACGACTGGATGACAGGCCTGATCCCGATGTACCTGAAAACCACGTATAAGAAGGACCCGATCTTTAAGGACTCAAAGTCGATGTTTACGGTGTACAACAACAGCTATACCCATAAATTCAGCGAAGACCTGCTGGAGAAAGTGAAGATGCTGGACATTGACGACAGCATGCTGAAGCACCTGGAGTCGGCTGACACGAACGGCTTTATCAAATGCGGCATGGAGTATGCCGACGCCGTGATCAAGACGAATGAAGACTTCAGCGAGAACATCAATGCGCTGTTCTCTGACTTTATGAAGAAGAAGACCATCAGCACGGTTTGCGCTGACGACACTCTTCTGGACAATTACTATAATTTATATAACGAACTGAGCAAATAAGATTCTGTTTAGCCTCTCTTCTTTTTTGTACTTTGCGTAATGTATAAGTAGCAAGAGGGGCATCCCGCCAGAGGCGTTGTACTATAAAACTACAAAAGGCTGCCGCTTATATTACATTTCCGTAATAAAGCAGCAGCCTTTTTTATTTAGCACCACCCAATTGACAGCCAACAGGTTAGGCTGTACACTACTACTCAAAACACAAAGCTAAGGTGTAGAAGTTATAGAGATATATAAGAAATAGGTACATTTGCAGTTACCTATGTGTTTCTATGAGAGAAAATAAAGAAAATCTATGTGTGGAATTGTAGCTTACGTTGGGCATCGGGAAGCGAGCCCAATCATTATTAAAGGCCTGAAAAGGCTAGAGTACCGCGGATACGACAGCGCGGGCATTGCGCTGATGAACGGCGACCTGAACGTTTACAAGAAAAAAGGCAAAGTGGCAGAACTGGAGGCCTATATTGGCTCCCTGGACACGCACGGCAACATCGGCATGGGCCACACCCGCTGGGCCACGCACGGTGAGCCGAACGATGTGAACGCGCACCCGCATTATTCTACCTCCCGTAACATTGCCATCATCCATAATGGCATCATTGAGAACTATGCCTCACTCAAGAAGCTCCTGATCGAGAAAGGCCATACGTTCCAGTCAGACACAGACTCGGAGGTATTTATCAATTTGATCGAGGACATCCGCACCAACAACAACTGCACCCTGCCGGAGGCGGTTCGCTTGGCCATGCACGAGGTGGTGGGTGCCTACGCGATTGTGGTGTTGGCCCAAGATAGCCCCAACCAGCTGATCGCGGCGCGTAAAGGCAGCCCGCTGGTAGTGGGCATCGGCAAGGGAGAGTACTTCCTGGCCTCAGACGCCACACCGATCATTGAGTACACCAATGAGGTAGTGTATTTGAACGACTACGAGCTGGCCATCATCAACAACGGTGAACTGGACATCCGCACCAAAGAGGACGTGAAGCAGACGCCGTACGTGCAGACGCTGGAGATGGAGCTGGAGTCTATCGAGAAGGGCGGGTATGAGCACTTCATGCTCAAGGAGATCTTCGAGCAGCCACGCTCTATCCTGGACAGCATGCGCGGCCGCATGATTGCCGAAAGCGACCACCTGATGATGTCGGGCATCCGCGAGTTCGAGAACAAGTTCGTGAACGCCAACCGCATCATTATTGTGGCCTGCGGCACCTCGTGGCATGCCGGCCTGGTGGCCGAGTACCTGATCGAGGACCTGGCGCGCATACCGGTGGAGGTAGAGTATGCCTCTGAGTTCCGTTACCGCAACCCGATCATCAACGAGAAGGACATCGTGATCGCCATTTCCCAGTCTGGTGAGACGGCGGACACATTGGCGGCTATCGAACTGGCAAAATCCAAAGGCGCCACGATCTTCGGCATCTGCAACGTGGTGGGCTCTTCTATTGCCCGTGCTACAGATGCCGGCGCCTATACGCACGCCGGGCCTGAGATTGGCGTGGCCAGCACCAAGGCCTTTACCGCGCAGGTAACGGTACTCACGCTGATCGCCATGATTATCGGCAGCAAGCGCGGCGCCCTGGAAACGACCAAGCTGCGGGAACTGATGGTAGAGCTTGAGACAATACCAAGCAAGGTAGAGGAGGCCCTGAAGCTGAACGACCAGATCGTGCAGATTGCGGAGCAGTACAAGGACGCGCCTAACTGTATTTACCTGGGCCGTGGCTACAACTTCCCGGTTGCCCTGGAAGGAGCCCTGAAGCTGAAGGAAATCTCTTACATCCATGCCGAAGGCTACCCTGCCGCAGAGATGAAGCACGGCCCGATCGCGCTGATCGACGAGCAGATGCCGGTGGTGGTGATTGCCACAAAGGACAGCTCGTATGAGAAAATCGTGTCGAACGTGCAGGAGGTGAAGGCCCGTAAAGGTAAGGTAATCGCGATCGTGACAGAGGGCGACACTACCATTCCGGCCATGGCAGACCACGTGATCGAGATTCCGGAGACAAGTGAGCACCTGGTGCCGCTGCTATCCGTTGTCCCGCTGCAGTTGCTGTCTTACCACATTGCTGTGATGCGCGGCTGCAATGTAGACCAGCCCCGCAATTTGGCTAAGTCTGTTACCGTGGAATAGTCCGCAGTAAGTATAAAATAGAAAAGGGAGCTGTTATGGCTCCCTTTTTTAATATAGCTGTTTTAGTTTCGGTGATAAGTCAGCGAATCGAGGAACAACTGAATTACCTTGTTGTCCTGATGGTCGCTGCCGGTGTTAAGCATCGTGATAAAGATTATACCCTCGCTCTCGCCGCCCAGCGCCGCCACCGTGTACCGCTGCACCTCGCTGCCTAGCTTCAGTTCCACTGTTTTCCCTTTCGCCTGCTGCCCCGACTTTAGCTTCTGCTCGAAGGGCTGCTCTGTTACACTATAGCCGAAGCTTGCCTCCTCGTTTGTCACTTCCTTCAGCATCAGGTCCACCAGGCTTGAGGGGTTAATGGACTTGTACTTCTGCACCAGCACCCCGTTTCCGTTGGCCGTCAGCAGCGTCATTTGCTCCAGATCCGGATCGGGGGAGGTGAAGGCAGGGTGCAGTTCCTTGGGGTACTGTAATGAAATCCAGTCGTCCTGATAGGTGAGCACATCTTTCTGCTGCACGGCCACCGTCACCTCCTTGCCATTGGCGAGTTTCATTTTATACTCTTTGCCCAGGGTGATATCCTGGGTTTTGCCGTTGATGGTGATCTGGTAGTTGGCGGCCTCGTTAGCTTGTGCCATGGCTCCGGCACCTGCCATACTTAAGAGCAGTGCGAGTAAAGTTGTTCTCATTTGTTTTCAGTAAAAGGTACACTTGCTGCTCAAGATAGGGAAAGCGGCATCAATATAGAAGTATAGTGATCTAAAAATAAAGGGCAGTTCATAGTGGATCTATGAGGTATCCTGTACAGCTATTCAGGTATACTATGCTTTTCCGGAGGCACAAGCGGGGCAGGCTTGCAGCCCGTAGCTTGCTGTACGCTCAGCTTTACAATCTAAGTGGCTTGAGGAACCATACTTGCTTCTGCTATACTTCTGTAGGCGTTTTTCCCGCAGCTTGGCACGAGCTATCTTTTATAGCGACTGCTGATCCTCAGCCTTACAAGCCTATCGTTGCATCTCCTGCTTGGCTCCCTCCAGGTCGGGAGGCCTCGTCCTGGGGGTAGGGGCCCTCGATAAGGGCATCGCGCTGTCTACATTTCCTTTGCTGTCGCAATGCCTTCGGCACCGGAAATCTAGAAGGCGCTCTTTTTCGAGGGCCCCTACCCCCACCCAAGGACTGGGAAATATTTCGATAGCTTAGGCTGACGGAGCTTGAATAGAGCTCTCCTCCTTAGCCAAGGAGGGGCAGGTGTGGTTGGACCCGGTGCAGCTGAATTCTCTCCCCTGCTTTTAGGAGAGGGCCGGGGTGGGATGACTTCCTCTCCTAAGAGGGGTTAGGGGTAGGCTTTCACTAGGCCAGAGTAAATGTCAGCCTCCAAAGTATACCTTAAAAGCTCCCGCCTTTCAGGTACTTTGTTTTTAGGAGCGGGCAGATCTTGTAACGCTCTTCTTTGGTATCCTCATATACTGCCTGCAGCACCTCGTACACGTTTTTCACGCCGATTTGGTTAGCCCACTCAAAAGGTCCTTTCGGGTAGTTGGTACCGAGCTTCATGCCCAGGTCAATATCGTGTATCCCTGCTGTTTTCTCCTGTAGGGTATAGCATGCCTCATTGATGATCATGCATAGAAGGCGTGGCGTTACCATGCCTACACGGTCATCCACCAGCAGGTACTCTGTGCCCAGGGCCTGGCATACTTCGTCCAGTTGCGCCTGGCAGCCTTCGTGCAGCACGCTCACCTCCAGCACCGGGCGGTTGAACAGCGTAGGCAGTCCGTTAAATCCGATCAGCGTGCAAGGCTGCTCCAGCTCTGCCTGGCTTGCCAGCGCGGCCAGCTGCACCGTGGCGGCATTGCAGAAAACCACCTGCCCCGGCGCGTACATGGCCAGGCGCTCCGGCTGCTCGTGCAGCAGGAAGTCGAACACCACGTCTGTGGGTTTCAGCTGCTCATCTACCAGGGTATGGCTGTGCAGGAAAGTATAACTTACGCCTTCCCGCTCCTCCTGAAACTTTTGCTTAAACTCCACGGCCATTTCCGGGCCAGACAAAACAACAATGCGCATATTTTCTGTACTTTTGATAGTAAAGATACAAACTAAAACCAAACCTCTATGGCACATACCATCATCAACTCTGCCAAGGCTCCTGCTCCTATCGGGCCTTACAGCCAGGCAACTATGGCTAACGGCATCCTTTATGTTTCAGGCCAAATCCCATTGAACCAGGAAACTGGCGAACTGGTGAGCAGCAGCATCGAAGAAGAAACACACATGGTGATGAAAAACCTGCAGTTTATACTTTCAGAAGCAGGCATGGACTTCAGCAACGTAGTAAAGTGCTCTATTTTCGTGAAAGACCTGAACAACTTCGGCAAGATCAACGAGACCTACGGCAGCTACTTCACCAGCAACCCACCTGCCCGCGAAACCGTGGAGGTGAGCCGCCTGCCCAAGGATGTGAACGTGGAGATTTCGTGTATTGCAGTAAAATAGCTTCGTGAGACGAAGGGTTTCTGACAAAAGACAGGGTTGGCAAGTATAGCTTCTCTGTCTTTTGTGTTTTTATACTTTCTCCAACCGGCGCTGTGCCTAACCACCCCTGCCCCTTCTTGTCTTTTTCGAGGGCCCCTACCCCCAGGAGGGGAGCCTGTCATTGCTGATGCTAAAGTATAAGTTTCATAGCTGCTGGAGGAGCATCAGCAGAAGCATAAACCCACCCCTGACCCTTCCACGGAGGGGAATCAGCAGGCAACTATCACCCCCTCTTCGAAGAGGAACTTTGGTTCACGTTGCTAAGCCGAGGCTATCTGAAGCTGATACCAGTCTTTGGGTTGAGCGCCTATGCGAGTTTTTCCGGTGACGAGCGACAGCGAGGCAGCCCGAGGCACGAGGGCAGGAAAAGCTCCCAGCGCGATGCCCGAAGACGAGCCCTCTCGGGCTGGAGAGCAGAAAGCCAGAGATGAAACAAGCAGTTTGTAAGGCTGTGGATCAGCAGCAGCTAGTAAGGGAAGCTTGTGTCCAGTGGCAGAAAGCAGCAGCTAATAGCGGCACAAGCGGACGCTTGCGCCAGGGAAAGCTAATATTTTTGCCTTGAAGCCTTACAGCAAGGCTGGCGACATTCACTCCTTTTACCCCTCAAATATTCGCTCCTTTGGCGGCATCACTTTCGCTGGTCGGCTCCTCCTCCGGCTCACCGTATACGTCGCGCTCGTGCTTGCCGGGCTCGGCGTTTACAGCAGAGTTGCCCACCTCCACCTCCTTCCGTATCACCCGCACCGCATACTCTGCCGGGTAAATGTTATGGCCATACTTGCGCGAGTACACAAACGTGAAAACGGCCCCGAAAAAGATAATCTGTGAGGTAAAAAACACCCAGGTAAGTATAATCACCACCGAGCCTGCCGCGCCGTAAACGGAGGCCATGTCGTTTTTGCCGAGGTAAAACCCGATCAGGCCCCGGAACAGCACAAACAGCAGCGAGGTTACCAGGGCCCCCACCGTCACGTCGCGCCACTTGATCTTAGCATCCGGCAAGAATTTATAGATACAGGCAAACAGGAACGACATCAGCAGAAAGGCCGACAAAAAATTAGCCGCGTGCAGCACATACACGATCCAACCTGCAAAGCGCGCCGTCAGAAAATCACCGATAGCCACCAGTATGGTGTTGGCCAGCAGCGAGAGCAGCAGCACAATGGCAATAGTCAGGATCATTCCAAAGGAGAGCACGCGGTCTAGCACCAGCTTCACGTAGCCGCGCTTGGGCACCGGCTTTACGTGCCATATCTCGTTTAGGGAGTCTTGCAGGGAGATGAAAACCCCTGTGGCGGCAATAAATAAGGCACTGACGCCAACAATGGCAGCCAAGTTAAAATCGCCGAACTCGTTCACGTTCTCCACCATCTTCTGCACTGAGTAGGCCCCTTCCGTACCAATCAGCTCCTTGATGCGGTAGTATACCTCCCCCGACACGGCCTGCTCGCCGAAAAAATAGCCCGCTGCGCTGATGATGATAATGAGCATGGGTGGCAGTGCAAAGATGGTGTAGTACGCCAGCGCAGCCCCTTTTTGGAAGGAGTTGTTATCGATGAACTCAAGGCCCGTTTCTTTTAACAAGCACCAGATCAACCAGGCGCGCTTCTTTACCATGCTGTGCGGCTTAACTACTTGCTGATACGCAATCGGCCCATTATGTTTATGGTATATAGGATAAGCTTACTGCCAGCGCGGGTGCAGTTTTGTTTTTGCAACGCCTGCTGCATTTTACCGTTACCGAAACGATACTTTATTTCGTACCTTTGCAGCGAATTTCAATGATCTGAATCAGACAACCATACATGGAAAGAGAAGTTAGAGTACGCTTTGCCCCAAGCCCAACCGGGCCTCTCCATATCGGTGGTGTACGCACCGCCCTTTACAATTACCTGCTGGCCCGCAAAACGGGCGGCAAAATGATCCTGCGCATCGAGGACACCGACCAGAACCGCTTTGTGCCGGGCGCTGAGGATTACATCCGGGAGTCGTTGGAGTGGTGCGGCATTGAACTGGACGAGAGCCCCTGGAACGGCGGCCCGTACGCACCTTACCGCCAGTCGGAGCGCAAGCCGATGTACATGCAGTACGCCCTGCAACTGGTAAACGACGGCCATGCTTATTACGCCTTCGACACGGCCGAGGAGCTGGAGGAGATGCGCGAGCGCCTGAAGGCGGCCAAAGTGGCCACACCGCAATACAACGCCATCACCCGCATGACGATGAAGAACTCCCTCACCCTACCAGAGGATGAGGTGAAGAAACGCCTGGAGAGCGGCGAGCCTTACGTGATCCGCCTGAAAGTGCCGCGCAAGGAGGAGATCCGCCTCAAGGACATGATCCGCGGTTGGGTAATGGTACACTCTTCTTCCATAGACGATAAAGTTCTGATGAAATCGGACGGCATGCCGACATACCACCTGGCCAACATCGTGGACGACCACCTGATGAAGATCACGCACGTGATCCGTGGCGAGGAGTGGTTGCCGTCTGCGCCGCTGCACGTGCTGCTGTACCGCTACCTGGGCTGGGAAGACACCATGCCGGAGTTTGCGCACCTGCCGCTGCTGCTGAAGCCGGATGGGAACGGCAAGCTAAGCAAGCGCGACGGCGACAAGCTGGGCTTCCCGGTGTTCCCGCTGCGCTGGGAGGATCCGTTCTCCAAAGAGATATCATCCGGCTACCGTGAATCAGGCTACCTGCCGGAGGCCTTTATCAACTTCCTGGCCTTTTTGGGCTGGAACCCAGGCACCAGCCAGGAAATCTTCTCGATGGAGGAGCTGGCCAATGAGTTTACGGTAGAGCGTATCGGCAAGTCCGGCACCCGTTTCGATATTCAGAAAGCCCGCTGGTTTAACGAGCAGTACCTGCGCGCCAAGCCGGACAGCGAACTGGCCAACTACCTGATCAAGGCGCTGGCAGAGCACAACATCACCACCACACCGGAAAAAGCAGAGAAAATCGCCGGCCTGATGAAAGAGCGCGTGTCGTTCCCGCAGGATTTCTGGCAGGAGGCCAAGTACTTCTTCGTGGCACCGGAGGAGTACAGCGAGAAGGTGGCTTCCAAAAAGTGGAACGCCCAGTCGGTGGCTGTTTTCGAGGATTTCAAGAACGAGCTGCCGTCGCTGCAGGATTTTAATGCCGATACTGTGAAGGAGCTGCTGACAAGCATCCTGGAGCGCCACGGCATGAAGCTTGGGCAGGTGATGCAGGCGCTGCGCCTGGCGGTAACCGGTGCTGAGGCGGGCCCGGACCTGATGCAGATCATTGAGGTGATCGGCCGCGAGGAGACGATCCAACGCATCGAAACCGCTATCAGCAAGCTGAGCCATTATGTATCCGCGTAAAGTATAGATTTTAAGACAAAAGACAGTTAGACAAAGGACAAACGGCAGTTGGGGAGAAGGAGAAAGCCTGACTGCTCAACAATTGACAAGCAGCAACCATAAGGCTTCACCTATACCTTAGGTTGTTTTGTACTCGTCCTTCAATCTGGAACTTAAGAAAGGCTGGCCCTGTGGCTGGCCTTTTTTAATGCCCTTTGCCCCCGCCCTGCAACAAATTTGCCTGCCTCGCTTATACAACTAAGTATAACCACACGAGAAACACCATGGCTAAGAATAAAAAAGAGAGCAAGAGCGAGAAAAAGAAGTCGCGGGTGCACAAGGATCTGGAGGGGTTTGAGATCAAGGTGAATGAGCACGGCGAGATCATCTCCAACTATAGCATCGATAAGATAAACGAGTTTCTGAACCGAAACGTGGACGATAAGAAGCTGATGAAGCGCGATGCGGCCGAAAAGGCAAAGCGTGAGGAAGAAGAGGAATACCATGTGGAGGAAACCGAGGAAGCGGAGGAAACCGACGAGGACTTTGTGCGCAATACCAACGCCGTGTCTGACGAGGAGGATGACAAGAACCTGCCCAAAGCCCGGCGCCGCAAGAAAGGCGAGGAGGATGAGGACGAGGAGCGTTAATGCGCCACAGCCTTATGACTTTTAGTTTTAGATCGAAAGCCGGTGTTTCATCCTACTAGCATCGGCTTTATATTCTCTGTCTCTTAAAAATCAGCTATCTTTCCATCCTCACAACATCTACTATAACCAACTATGAGAAACTCACACGAGATCGACTACAAGATTTTTGGAAACGACATCCAGGTGCTGGAGATTGAGCTGGACCCGCACGAAACGGTAATTGCCGAGGCCGGCGCCATGGTGTACATGGAGGAAGGCATTGACTTCGAGGCCAAGATGGGCGATGGCTCCAACCCCAGCCAAGGGTTCTTCGGCAAACTCGTTTCCGCCGGCAGCCGCCTGATTACGGGGGAGTCGCTGTTCATGACGCACTTCACGCACCGCGGGCATGGCAAGAGCCGCGTAGCTTTCTCGGCCCCCTACCCTGGCACTATCCTCCCGATAGACCTGAGCGCGACCCGCAGCAACACCCTCATCACACAGAAAGACGCCTTTCTGGCGGCGGCTTTGGGCACCAAGCTCAGCATCCACTTCAACCAGAAACTAGGTTCCGGCTTCTTCGGCGGCGAGGGCTTTATACTGCAGAAGATGCAGGGCGACGGTTTGGCCTTTGTGCACGCCGGCGGTACCATTGTAGAGAAGCAACTAAACAACGAAACACTGCGCGTAGACACAGGCTGCGTGGTGGCCTTTGAGGAAGGGATAGATTTCAGCGTGCAGCGCGCCGGCGGCCTAAAATCGATGATATTCGGCGGCGAAGGAATTTTCCTGGCTACCCTGCGCGGCACGGGCCGTGTGTGGCTGCAGTCGATGCCGGTGAAGAAGCTGATCGAGGCGCTGATGCCACGCGGTGAGAACGCCAACAAGGAAGGCGGCTTTATGAGCAGCTTTTTAGAGTAGAAAGTATAGATTTATACTTTAACGCATCAGCCCCGGC
This sequence comes from Pontibacter litorisediminis, assembly GCF_029360645.1. Lineage (GTDB taxonomy): Bacteria > Bacteroidota > Bacteroidia > Cytophagales > Hymenobacteraceae > Pontibacter > Pontibacter litorisediminis. Next base: position 67,378 of record NZ_JARDUA010000004.1, read on the forward strand.
AAGCATATACTTGCCGGGGCTGATGTTTTATACTTTATAAGTCCTACCCCTCCTTGGCTAAGAGAGGAGCCCGCTATCAATACAGCAACTTGTTTGCCTTGTAGTTGCTACTTGATTATCCTTCACCCAAGATCTTTGTAGAAGGACAAGCGAATCGTCACTGCTACAATAGTCATATTTGGAGTATGCACCCCCTTTTAACAAGGCGGAGCAGGAGATGGGCAACTTTCTAACTCTATCAACTCTCTACAGCCCGTTTACCTGCATGATCTCCTCCAGGTATTCGCGGGTGTTGCTGAGGCGGGGCACTTTGTTCTGGCCGCCCATTTTGCCTTTGTGGCTGAGCCAGCTCATAAACGTGCCTTGGGGGGCGGCATGCACCAACGGCTCCTGCAGGGCAATGTCGTTCTGGCGCTTCGCGTCGTAGTCTGAATTTACCTCGCGCAGCCTCTCATCCAGCACCTGCGTGAACTGCTTCAGGCTACTTGGCTCTTTTTCAAACTCAATCAGCCATTCGTGGCCGCCGCGCTTTTCGCTCTCCAGATATATAGGTGCCGCCGTAAAATTAGAAATCACGGCCCCGGTGGCATTGCAGGCGGCGGTTATGGCCTCCTCGGCATTCTCCACGATCACCTCCTCGCCAAAGGCATTGATAAAGTGCTTGGTGCGCCCCGATATTTTAATGCGGTAAGGATCTATACTTGTAAAGCGGATGGTGTCTCCGATCTTATAGCGCCACAGACCGGCGTTGGTAGAGATAACGAGGGCGTAGTTTTTGCCGAGCTCCACCTCGTCTAAAGTCAGGGTTTTGGGATGCTCCTCCTCCAACTGGTCCATGGGAATAAACTCGTAGTACACGCCATAGTCCAGCATCAGCAGCATCTCATCCTCTGTGTCGCGCTGGTCCTGTATCCCGAAGAAGCCTTCGGAGGCGTTGTATACTTCCAGGTAGTTCATCTGGCTGGATGGGATAATCTCGCGGAACAGTTGGCGGTAAGGTCCAAAGGCCACGGCGCCGTGGGTAAACAGCTCCAGGTTAGGCCATACTTCCAGGATGTTGCTTTTGCCTGTTTCTGCCAGGATGCGCTTCAGCAGCACGTAGGTCCAGGTGGGCACACCGCTCAGGCTGGTTACGTTCTCCTTCACCGTCAGCTCCACCATCTTCTCTATTTTCTCCTCCCACTTGTCCATCAGGGCCACCTTCAGCGGGGGCGTGCGCATGGCCTCTGCCCAGATCGGCAGGTTTTGCATGATCACGGCAGACACGTCGCCACAGTTTACCTTTGCGTTAAGCTCGCTGGGGCGGTGGCTGCCGCCAATAGAAAGGCCTTTGCCTGTGAAAAGCTTCGTGTCGGGGTACAGGTTCACGTAAATGGAGAGCATGTCTTTGCCGCCCTTGTAGTGGCAATCTTCCAGCGACTCCGGGCTGACAGGAATGAACTTGCTGCGGGCATTGGTGGTGCCTGAGGACTTAGCGAACCATTCGATCTTGGTAGGCCACAGCAGGTTCTGCTCCCCCTTCATCACGCGCTCAATATAAGGGTACAGGTCTTCGTAGGTACTGATGGGCACCCGCTCCTGGAACTCCCGCACGCTCAGGCTGTCGCCGTAGCCGTGCTTCTTGCCCCATTCTGTGCCCTTGGCTGTGCTGATCAGGTTCTGAAACAACTCCAGCTGCACCTCATGCGGGTACTTCCGAAACAGATCAATGTCGTGGATCCGCTTCTTCATCACCCACGTTACTATTGAATTTATAATCTCCAAGGTAAGTTGGCTAAAGGGTTAAACAGCCTTTCCTTATACTGCATTTGCAAACATTAGCCTTGTAATATACCTATTAAAGACTAGATCTTGCGCTTTAATTCGAAGTGCTTGCCCAGGTATACGCGGCGTACCTGCTCGTCGGCGGCCAGTTCTTCGGCGGTACCGGCCTTCAGGATCTTGCCCTCGAACAGCAGGTAGGCGCGGTCGGTGATGGACAGGGTCTCGTTTACGTTGTGGTCGGTGATGAGGATACCGATATTCTTGTTCTTGAGCTTGGCCACGATGCTCTGGATCTCCTCCACGGCGATCGGGTCCACGCCGGCGAACGGCTCATCGAGCAGCACGAATTTCGGGTCCACGGCCAGGGCGCGGGCAATCTCGGTGCGGCGGCGCTCGCCCCCGCTTAGCACAATGCCCTTGTTCTTGCGCACGTGCGTCAGCGAGAATTCCTCCAGCAGCTCCTCCACCTTCTCGTACTGCGCCTTCTTGGGCAGGTCCGTCATCTCCAGCACCGACAGGATGTTCTCCTCCACTGTGAGTTGCCGAAATACTGAGGCTTCCTGCGCCAGGTAGCCTACGCCGCGCGTGGCACGCTTGTACATCGGCAGGTCGGTGATATCCTCTTTATCCAGGTAAATCTTACCCGTGTTCGGCTTCACCAGACCAACGATCATGTAGAACGACGTGGTCTTACCGGCTCCGTTTGGCCCCAGCAAACCCACAATCTCGCCTTGGTTCACTTCCACGCTCACGTCGTTTACAACAGTGCGCGATTTATACTTCTTTATCAGGTGTTCTGCTCTCAGTATCATTGTGGCTAAATTACGCATAATGCAGGCATCCTGCAACGTACGTGCCAGTTAGCCTAAATTCATATATATTAGAAGATTACTATTAAAATAAATTCAACAAACTATATAATACTTATTATCAGGGGTTGCCTTATGTAAGATTAATATTTAATTTGATACACGCTTACAACCTACAACCTTACTTATGACATTACGTTTACTCCTTTCAACCTGCCGGAGGCTTGCCTTCTCTTGCCTGTTGGTCTGCGGCAGTGTTGCTGTGGCAGCAGCCACCGGCACTGACAACAATAATCCCAAGACCGCCGCTTCTACCAACAACAGCAGCAGTAACACTGCCGTGGTAAGGGGCATTGATGTATCGAGGTGGCAGAAGGAGGTGGACTGGAACATGGTAAGTGAGGCGGAGGTGGCCTTTGCCTTTATCAAGGCCACCGAGGGCGATTATAGGTTAGACCCTTTCTTTGCCCGCAACTGGGAGGAAACCAAGCGCCACGGCATCAAGCGCGGCGCCTATCATTTCTACAAGCCAGAGATTCCGGTAGAGAGACAAGTAGCGCTCTTCACAAGCACTGTATCCATACACCCCGGTGACCTTCCGCCTGTGCTGGACCTGGAGGTGACGGACAAAACCGTTACTCCGGAGCAGCTCCGCAAAGATGTGCGCACCTGGCTAGAGGCCGTAACTGCCCACTATGGCGTGCGCCCGATCATCTACACCGGCCAGAATTACTACCGCCGTTACCTGAAAGGCCATTTCCCGGAATACCACTTCTGGATTGCCCGCTACAGTGACGTAAAACCGGAGACCTACCACACCGACAGCTGGATGTTCTGGCAGTTTACAGACCGCGGCTCCATTGCGGGCATTAACTCTGCCGTGGACATCAACTTCTTTGCCGGCGACTTTGAGCAGCTGAACCTGCTGTGTGTGCCTGAGTTCATAGCCCACAACCGCTACGACCGGGAAAGCCCGCTCTCGCAGCTAAAGCACCTGCAGCCGCTGCCGTAAGGCTAGTTGATTGATGGTTGTTGATTGTTTGCCGAGCCCCCTTTCGCAAGTATAGTTGCGGAGGCATAAAAGTACGACTGCCTGGCGCGGATGGCTCATTTGGACAATACTTGATCATGGCGTAACCCATAAGTACAAAAGGCTCCCTCACCGGGAGCCTTTCTTTATTTTATGCGGATGTCTTTGATGCGGAGCTGCAGCGTGATGACGCCCCTGAACTCGTTTTCCTCAATCGTATAGCACACATCGAACGGGATGCCTTTGCTAATCGCTTTGTAGTAGTCGCCGAGGCCGAAGCCGATAGCGTCGATGCTATAGAAGCCATCCTGCGTAAGGCGCAGCTTCAGGTGTGAGTCGCCTACCACGCGCACGCTGCCGGTATCATACACGCACTCCGACACGAACACCGGGCGCATGTTGCCCGGGCCGAACGGCTCCATCTGCCGCACAATGTTGTAGAAGTTACGCGTGATCTGTTTCAGCTGCAGCGGCGCATCTATCTCGATCTGCGGTATTTTCTGGTCTGCGGTGATAGTGCTGGCCACTACCTCCTCAAAGCGTTTCCGGAAGGCCGGAATGTTCTCCACAGGCATGGTTAGGCCTGCCGCATACATGTGCCCGCCAAACTGCTCCAACAGGTCGGAGCAGCTCTCGATGGCGTTATGCACGTTGAAGCCATGCACCGACCGAGCCGAGCCCGATGCCTTGCCATTGGATTGAGTAAGGATGATAGTAGGCCGGTAATAGTGCTCGATGCAGCGCGAGGCCACAATACCGATCACACCCTTGTGCCAGGTCTCCTTGAAGAGCACGGTGGAGTTGGCCGTGCGCAGGAAATCATCCTGCTCTATCATCTGCAGTGCCTCCTTGGTGATGTTGCTGTCCTTGTCGCGGCGCGCTTTGTTCGACTCGTTGATGATATCGGCCATCTTGAAGGCATCCTCTTTCGTCTGGGCCAGCAGCATGCGTACCGAGTTTTTGGCGTCGCCCATGCGGCCGGCAGCGTTTATACGCGGCGCAAAACCGAACACGATGCTGGTGATGTCCATTTCCCCACGAATGTCGGCCAGCTCTTTCAGGGCCTCCAGGCCAGGGCGCATCGGCTGCGGACTGTTCAGGTGCTTCAAGCCATAATAAGCCAGTATGCGGTTCTCCCCGGTAATGGGTACTATGTCGGCGGAGATACTTACCACCAGCAGATCCAGCAGCTTGTATGCTTCCTGTTGCTCAATATCATTCTGCATGCAGAAAGCCTGTAGCAGCTTGAAGCCCACGCCGCAGCCCGAGAGTTCTTTGTAAGGGTACGGGCAATCCACCTGCTTGGGGTCCAGCACCGCCACTGCCTGCGGAATGTCCTCATCGGGCAAGTGGTGGTCGCAAATAATGAAGTCAATGCCCTTCTCAGAGGCGTAGGCAACCTTGTCGGCAGACTTAATGCCGCAGTCGAGGCTGATGATGAGCGTGAAGCCATGCTCCGCCGCCCACTCTATGCCCTGGCTCGACACGCCGTAGCCCTCTTTGTACCTGTCGGGGATGTAAAAATCGATGTTGGAGGTATAGTTGCGCAGGAAACCGTACATGAGCGCCACAGAAGTAGTGCCATCCACATCGTAATCGCCGTACACCAGGATTTTCTCGTTGCGGTGCAGGGCATTATTGAGGCGGTTCACGGCGTGGTCCATGTCCTTCATCAGGAAGGGATCGTGGAGGTCCTGCAGCGAGGGGCGGAAGAAGTGCCGGGCCTCAGAAAAGCTGCAAATGCCGCGCTGGCATAGTATAGAGGCTAGCGTTTCGCTTATTTTCAGCTCCTCTGAAAGCTGCTGTACAATTTCTGCCGGTGCCTCCGGGTTTATGACCCACCTCTTCTCCATAAATGCTTAACTGTGCCGCTATACTTGTCGTGCCGCAAAGGTAGCTAATTTAACCTGCACCTGCAGGACACTGTGCACCTTCACGGTTATTTTCATACTTTTGCCCTCCTTAACAGGAATAGCAGTGAAACGATTCAGAGAGCTCTACGGAAAGTATAAAAATTATTCGCTGGACCTGGTCATGTACGGGTTCTTTATACTTTTTATACTTATCCTTTTCATCTTCTTCTCCTAAACAAACCTAGTTTAGCTTATCGCCGCGCAGGTTGCGGAAGCGCTTGCGTGCCTCTGCCGCGTATACGCTGCCTTTGTGCTTCACCAGCAGCTCGTTGTACAGTTGCTGCGCCTTCTCCTTGTCGTGCAGGCTCTCCTCGTAGATATAGGCCATACGGTACAGCGCGTCATCGCTCAGGATGTCGTACTGCGGGTTGCTTACAATCTTCTGCAGGCTCTCCACCGCCAGGTTAAACTCCCCCATCCGCTCATACAGGTTCGCCTTCTGAAAGTATATCTCATCCGTTAGGCTGTGGCCAGGATACTTTTGCAGCAGCCCGTCCAGCGCCGCCAGGGCCTCCTGCATCTTATTCTGGAAGATGAGCAGGTCTATGGCCGCATACGCTTCCATGGCCACGGTGGAGGTATCCAAGCCGGTGTTGTCGGTGATAAGCAGGCTCAGGTCCATGGCGTCGTTGGCGATTTCCCGGCTGGTGGCCATCTTCAGGATATCCAGGTGCGCCTGCGCCAGCTCAAAGTCACCTTTATAGTAGTTCAGGCGGGCGTTGCGCAACTTGGCCTCGTGCCCTACCGGTGTCTCCTTGTGCGATTTCTCCACCTGCGAGTACAGCAAGGTGCTCTCCCACGGCTCCCCTTTCAGCAGGTAAATATCCCCCAGCGTCAGCTTACTGTCGGCCACCAGCGTGGGGTTAGCCCGTGGCGTGTTGATGGCCTCCTGCAGCAAGGCAATGGCTTTCTCCTTATCATCCAGGTGAAAGGCGTACAAACCGGCCATATGCTGCAGCACCTCCACCGTCTCCGGCCTGCGGCCCACTTCGCTCAGCAGCGCCTCATACTCTGCTATCAGCGCCTGTATCTTCGCCTTATCTACCGGAAACGTGTTCTCTACCTGCTCTTCCCGGGCGTTGATCAGCCGCTGGCGCGCCACCAGGTAGTAGGGGCCGTCCGGGTATTCCTCCACGATGTACTGGAACGCCTCAATAGCCCCCTCGTAATCGTTGTTCTTCAGGCTGATCGTGCCCAGCTCCATCACGCGTGTACCGCCGCTACGGGTGCGCTTGTCCACGGCACGGGCCTGCAACAGAGCGCTGTAAAAGTCTTTGCGCTGGATGTAGAGCCAGATGAGCATCTCGCTGTAGGCCAGCTTATCCGGGTTCTGCTGCACGCGCAGAATCAACTCCTTCTCCAGCAGATCATAGTTCTCCTCCTCTTTCAGGCTATTCTGCAGGCGGCTCTGCACATAGCCCAGCTCGCTCTCGTTTTCCTGCAGCAGGTTCAGCACCTCTGGTATCAGCTTATCGTTCTTCTGGCGGTAGGCGTATAAGGCAATCAGTGGGCGGGTATAGGCGGTTTGGTCGTTGCCGAGCTGCCGCCCGCGCAGGTAGGCTTTCTCGGCATAATCGAACAACTCGTGCTGCATAAAGGCATTGGCCACCACAATCACGGCTTCCGGGCTCATACTTTGCAACAGCTTGTCATATTGCTTCTCGGCCGCTGGTTTGCTGCCCGAAGCCTCATACACGCGCCCCAGGTCCACCTCGTAGGCCGGGTTGTCCGGGTAGCGCTTGATGGTCTTCTTCACCAGCTTCTCGGCCTCCTTATAGTTGCGCTGCGCCAGCAGCGTTTGCAGGTAATCAGGGTACACGGCATGGAAAAGCCGCTCGTTGTTGACCAGCCTGCCGTACAGCTCCTCTGCCTTGGCGTAGTCGCCCTGGCTAAGGTACTGCCGTGCCAGCTCCAGGTCCTGCTGCTGCTGTGCCTTGGCCAACGGGGCCGTCAGCAGCACCATCAGCGAGAGCAGTAAAGTATAAAGTATGTTTCTGTGCATAGTTCTTATAAAACGATAAGCCCGCATCTGCTTGTATGCCTCTCTTCCTTAACTATGAATATACAGAATCAGTTTGGTTTAGGGATTGATTTCTGCCCAATTAAGCCTGGCCCTACCTTGCAGCACAAAAAAGAGCCACTCTTTTGGGGAGTGGCTCTTTGTATAAAGTATACCGGTTGGCTTAGAAGAAGCGCACGCGGTTGTCTTTGATGTCGGCTTTCTCTCTAATCGCCTCAAACGCCTGCGTCTCGGCACGGCCCGTGCGTGTGGTCAGAATCTGCTGCTTCACGTTAGAGAAGTCGTCAATTTCCGGCGCAGGGTTCAGGTTTGTCAGCTCTACTATCATCACGCCGGCCTCACCCTCGAACGGAGCTGTGCGGCCGCCCGGCTTCAGGCCAAAGGCCTTACCCACTGCCACTGGCTCTACACCCACACCCGGGATAGAGGCGGAAGCGAAAGTTACGTTATCAGCGCTTCTAACAACAGCACCCGCACCGTAGGCAGCGGCGATCTGGTCCAAGGAGCCTTTCTGGCCCTGCAGTTTCTCAATGATTTGCTTTGCCTTCAGCTCATCACGCACGGCGTCGGTGATCTCGTTGCGCACATCCTCATCACTGATAGAGGCATAGCCTTTCTCACGCTGGCCTGTAAGGGTGGCCACCACGAATTGATCGTTGATCTCGAAAACCGGCGACACATCGCCTACCTCGGTGTCTTTAGCATAAGCCCAACGCACCAACTCCCGGGCACTGGAAAGGTTGTTTACCAGCACCTGGTTTTTACCGATGTTGGCAGCCGTCTCTTTTACCAGCGAACCGTTGGCCTCTACGTTCTTGCGGAATTCCTCTGTGCTGCCGCTAGTACCGGCCAGCTCATCGGCTACGGCGTAGGCAGCGTCGCGGGTAGTCTCGCTAGGCTCAATGGTGCGCTCGATGGCAGCTATCTTATAAGACTCTTTTGTTTTAGGCTCTGTCACTTTGATGATGTGGTAGCCATACTCTGTCTCTACAGGGTTTGGCAGCAGGCCTGTGCCGTTGAAGGCGAAAACAGCCTTCTCGAACGCTGGCACCATCTGCCCTTCCGGGAACCAGCCCAGGTCACCGCCACGGGAGGCAGTACCGTCTGAGCCGTACTGGGCAGCCATCTGAGCAAAGTCAGCACCATTCTTGATCTGTGTCAGCACGTCCTGCGCCTTAGCCTTTGCGGCGGCTTTGGCCTCCGGTGTGTCGTTCTCCGGGCGGATCAGGATGTGGCTTGCTTTTACAGCGCTTTTCTCAGCTGTCTTGGCATCGGTTACCTTGAACAGGGCCACGGTATTGTTGTTCGTGTACGGGCCGTATACTTTGCCTTCCTGCAGCGGCAGTTGCTTACGCAGCTCCTCTGGCAGCTCGCCCGGCGTTACGTATGTACCGTTGAAAGGAATATCAGAGTTAGCGTTAACGAAGGCAGAGTCGTTTGCAGCGTTGGCGAACTGCTCAGTGATAGTGGCAATCTCCTGGCTGTAGTACGTGCTGTCTTCCTTCGAGGCCGTAACAGGGATGGTTACAAACTCGATGGTGCGGCCATCCTCTACTTTATAAAGTTCTTTATGGCGCTCATAGTAGTCCTTCAACTGGGCATCTGTTACCGAAACAGCCGAGTCAGAGACAGTGCCGTATTCCACGAAAAGCACCTTCAGGCCGGCAGCGGCGTTCTGTGCCTGGTAGAAGCTCTTGGCCTCAGCACCCGTAACGTAAACTGTTTTGCCGATCAGGTTGGCATACTTGCTCTGCAGGCGGTCTTCTGCGATGCTTTGCTCAAAGCCTACCCACATGTTGCGCGTGCCGGTCTGGTCCAGGTTCTGCAGGTACTGCAGCACCTGGTTGCGGTCAAACTCGCCCGTCTGCGGGTTCGCAAAAGCCTGCATCACGGCTGGATGTATATTGTTGCCCTGCACCATGTCGGCCAGTTCTTCGTCTGTTACTTCAAGGCCCAGGCGGTCATACTCCTTCTCCAGGACAATCTTAAAGATCAGCTGATTCCAAGCCTGCTCGCGCAGCATAGCCAATTCGGCTTCTGAGGCGGCACGGCCCACGCGGCCTTCATAATCGGCCTTTACCTGCTGCAGCACACTGTCGAACTCCTGGTAGTCAATCTCCTCACCGGCTATCTCGCCTATTGTATTTGCATTATTGCCTAGCAGCCTTGAGTTTGGCCCCAGCAGGTCGCCGCCTACCACAAATACACCAAGCCCGATGGCAATGGCGCCTACAGCCCAACCAGACTTCTCTCTAATCTTGTTAATTAATGCCATTCTTTATGTAACTTATAAAAGGATTGTGCAAAATAAGGTTAATCAGGCTAAAATTCAAAATTTTTATCTTGCTGTTTAGCCTTTGGCATCTGGCTGAAACTCTGTGTTTTTTACCAGCTTCACGGCATCGATGCGGTTCTCGTCCATGGTGAGCACGGTAATGGTAAAGGGCGGAACCTCCACTTTGTCGCCCGGCATCGGGATCTCCCCAAAGGCAGAGAAGAACAGCCCGCCCAGTGTTTCGTAGTCGCCCTCGGGCAGGTCCAGCTCATACTTCTCGTTGAGGTAGTCTATCTCGTGGCGCGCGCTCAGGATGTACATGCCTTTATCAGGTACAACCTGTTCCAGCAAGCCTTCGTTCACATCGTACTCATCTTGTATCTCCCCCAGGATCTCCTCAATCACGTCCTCCACGGTAACGATGCCGGAGGTGCCGCCGAACTCATCCACCACCACGGCCACACTGCGGTGCTCGGCCACAAACCGCACGAACAGCTCGCTGGCCAGCATACTCTCGGGCACCATGCTTACCGGCGCCAGCACCTCCTGTATGCTTTGCGGCTGCCGGAACATGTCCAGCTGGTGGCAGTAGCCGATGATGTTATCGATGCTCTCCTCGTAGACCAGGATCTTGGAGTGCCCCGTTTTGATGAAAGCCTCCCGCAGCGCCTCCAGCGGCTCGCTCACCTCCACGGCCTCTATCTCGGTGCGGGGCACCATGCACTCGCGCACCTTCACGGTCTTAAACTCCAAGGCGTTATGGAAGATCTCGGTGTCTACCTCCGGTGCCTGCTCATGCTCTGGGTGGTACAGGCGGTTCTTGATGAAAGCGTTCAGGTCAGTGAAACCGAATACCGGTTTGTCCTCTGAGAACTCTATCTTAAATACTTTCTCGGCTACCCACTTGCTCAGGCCCACAATCAGCACCACCACCGGCCACAGCAGGTAGTACAGCACCATGAACGGAATGGCCATGGCCTGCAGCAGCTTGTTTGGGTTAATGGCAGCCAGGCTGCGCGGCAGGAACTCCGCAGTGAACAGCACCACCACCGAGGCGATGAAGACCTGAAGTATAAGTATAAGCAGGCCGCTCTGCAGCGGGTCGGGCAGGTAAACGGAGAGCAGCTGGTGCGACACGCTGGCGATGCCGAAGCCATACAGCACCAGCGCCAGGGTGTTGCCGATCAGGGTGGTGCCCATGAGGCGGGCGGGGTGCTGCAGCAGGTGCCACAGAATGCGGCCCGAGAGCACGCCATTTTTATCGCTTAGCTCTATCTGGATCTTGTTGGCCGCCATAAAGGCCATCTCAATGCCGGAGAAGAAGGCTGAGAACAGCAGGGCCACGCATAAAAGTATGATCTGACTGGGGTCTACCATCGTTTACAGGACACAAACTACCTTAGGCGCTGTCTTTCTTTTTCGCATAGTTGTAGAGGATGTAGAACACAAAGCCGATCATGAAGATCCAGTAGTTACCGGCTATGTCCTCTTCCACGATGCTGCGGTGCACGCCTATCACCATGGCCACAAAGGCCAGCGACAACAGAATTATGTAAAGGAGCCTTCGGTTCATTCTTCGCTGAAATTAAATTTACCCGTCACCTGCTTGATTGCGTAACGCGACATATCCTGCTTGGCCGTCAGGCCCTTCCCTGTCAGTATCTCCTCGGGCGTGGTGATCTTCACGAACTTATCGGTATAGATCTGGGCTTTGCCGCGGTTCCAGTACAGTTCCTCGGTCTCCAGCTTCTCCTGTTTCTTCAGGTTGTCCACCACCACGTTGCCGCGGGCATAGTACAGGCTCTTGCGTGGGTCCTGCTTGCCGTAGTTGCCGCGCAGCGTAGACTCCAACTTGCCGTCTTTGTCATAAAACTCCACATAGAAACCCTCTGGAAACACGCCGTCGCCGCTCTCGAACTCCTGCTGCACCGGTGCCTGCAGCTTTATCAGCAGCTTAGCTGAGTCGCTGTAGAGGGTGGTCACGTCGTGGTTCTCTATGGTCGGGCCGGTGTAGCGCTCCTCCTCATCCGGGTCCTTGATTTCCCGTTTGCAGCCAAAGCCTGCCAAGGTAAGCGCCAGTGCCAGCATCATAAGTAATGCGTGTCGCATCGGTGTAGTATACTTCGGTTTCTGTGAAGGTAGCAATTTTTATGCTTTATGTGTTTTGGCAGCCATGTATCATAAAAAAGGCCGCTCCAAGAACGGCCTTTATGCTTTAGCTACACTTGTTCTTCTACTCTATGCGGCGCTTCAGGAACCAGCGGCTGTTCACGGTAAAGCCTAAGCCAAACTGCAAGTAGTTCTCCTGAATAAGGCCGCTGTCTGTGGTGCCGCGCTGGCCATAGCCTAATGATACGTTTAACAAATAAAGATCATAGATGGTGCCACGGCCCAGCGGGAAAGTGAAGCCTGTGGTAACACCCACATCCTTGATATCCTCACCGTTCAGGCGGAACTGCGTGTCGTTGTAGTACAGGCCGCCGCGGTAGGTGATGCGCTTGAAGTAGCTGTCGATGGCGTTGGCGTTCGGCGTGTACTCGGCCCCCAAGGCAACTTTATAGCTGTCCTTCAGGTTGTTGTTGTCTCCATTAAAGCCCTTGTACTTCGACCATTCGTTTCTGCTGTAGTCTGCCGCCACAGTCAGGTTGCTGCCGTTGTCCAGGCTGATGCCCGCCCGCCAGTTGGCCGGCACATGTATAGAGCTGCTAAGGGTGTCTTCGACAGAAATAAGCGCGCTGCCGTCGAAGCTAGGCAGTGGGTCCCCGTCCGGGCCACGGCGCTCATAAGAGATATCGCGCTCAGCATCCAGGTCCGCCGCAAAAGCGTACACACCGCCTACGCTCAGGTGCAGCTTGTCCTTCAGCTTCTGCCTGTAGTTAATGCCTGCACGGTAGATAAAGTCTCTGTACGTGGTGCGGTCCACGCGTGTAACGCTCACCACGCTGGCACTTGCCTGCTCCGGATCCTGCACCGTGCTGCCGACCTCGGCAGTGGTGTTGCCGAAGATGTACGAGGCGCTACCACCAATGGTAAGCCCGCTGAACAGCCTGATGCCATGCGCAAAGTATACCTCCGAAAGCCCGCCCTCACCATAGTAACGGCGCAGGATGCTGGCCTGCGGATTGCCCTCTACCTCAGAGGTAGCGTTTATCTCATAGTTTACTGTAGAGAACGGACGCAAGCCTACCGCGGTGCTCCAGCGCCTGGAGATGGGGATGGCCAGCGACAGGTTGTAGAGGTTAGCGTTGCCGTCTAGCTGCGACGCCTGCTGGCTCTTCACGTTTTTGAACTGCCCTGCCCCGCTGAAGTCGAAGTTGGTGATGCTATTGTAGTATAGCAGCGCCGGGTTGGACGTGTTGGGCTGAAAGCTGTTGCCGGCGCTGATGCCTGCCCCTGCCATGCCGGCCCCGCGGATGCTGCCGTAGTTTTCGTTGACATCACCCAGGCCATAGCGTGAGTAGGGTGTATTGCCGATAAGCTGCGCCTGCGCCGTGTGCACAAAGCACATCGCCGCGAAGCCTATCAGTACTCGGAGTGTCTTATACATTATGTGTCAATATTCTGTGAAGCCCGATCAAGACCAATTCAGGAATTACAAAGATGCGTCCTTTTAACTTACTTTCAAAAAATCCTGCATCGCCCCCGCAAAGTATAACCACTAAATCGGCAGCTTTTTCGGTATAAGATTGGATCAGGCCGTTGAGTTCGGCCACGCTACCAGCTAAAACGCCACTCAGAATCGACTCCTGCGTGCTCTGCCCCGTCAGCGGAAAATTTTCGTCGATTTGCTCTACTAACGGCAGGCGCTGGGTAAAAGTATGAAGGGCCTTAAATTTCATCCGGAGTCCCGGCGCTATGCCCCCGCCCTGGTACTGCCCCTGCGCGTCCACATAATCATGGGTGATGCAGGTACCGGCGTCGAACACCAGGCAGTTGCGCCCTGGGAACAGGAAGTTTGCCCCCACGGCTGCGGCTATGCGGTCGGCACCGAGGGTTTGCGGGGTTTTATAACGGTTTATAACAGGCAAGGCTGCCTGCGGGGTCAGCTCCAGTAGCTTACCCGTCACAGACAGCCTCTCCTTTATACTTTGCGCGCTTACGCCTACCGAGGCAACAATGGCATTGTCAAAGGTCTGGTTTAGCAGTGCTGGCGGCAGGTTGTCCTGCCCCTCAAAGTAACCCTGCTCCACCAGGGCACCCTCCTCGAAGATGCCATACTTTGTGCCGGTGTTCCCGATATCAATAGCGGCGTTACGCATGTTGTCCTACATGAAGTATTTCAGCTGGATAACTTCTTTCTCGGTAAGGTAACGCCATTCGCCGCGCGGCAGGTCTTTTTTGGTAAGGCCCGCATACTGCACACGGTCCAGGGCTACCACGTCATAGCCCAGGTGCTCGAAAATGCGGCGCACGATGCGGTTGCGGCCAATGTGGATCTCCAGCCCCAGGAACTTGTTTGACTCGCCCAGCAGCGCCACGTCATCCACCTCAGCCTTGCCGTCCTCTAGTTCCACACCTTCGGCCACTTTCACAAAGTCTGCCTTTGTGATTGGTTTGTCCAGCTCTACCTGGTAGATCTTTTTGATGTTGTTGGACGGGTGCGTCAGCTTCTGCGCCACCTCACCGTCGTTGGTGAAGAGCAGCAGGCCTGTAGTGTTGCGGTCCAGGCGGCCCACCGGAAAGATGCGCTCCTTCGAGGCATTGGCCACCAGGCTCATCACCGTTTTGCGGCCTTCCGGATCATCGGTCGTGGTCAGGAAGTCCTTTGGCTTGTTCAGCAGCACGTACACCATCTTCTCGCGGCTCAGGAGCTGTTTGCCGTAGTACACGTTGTCGGTAGGCTGTACTTTATAGCCCATCTCCGTGATCACCTCGCCATTCACTTTGATCTCTCCTGATTCGATCAGCACGTCGGCCTCACGGCGGGAGCACACGCCGGCGTTCGCGATGTAGCGGTTCAGGCGGATCGTGCCGTCGTTTTCCTCCTCTTCGCGGTTGCTCTTTTTGATGCGTGGGTTGTTCTTATAGCGGCTCAGGTTGTAGTCCGGTGTCTTTGGCTCTTCCTCGCTGCCGCGGAAGCGGTCATTAGAGCGGCCTCTTGGGCTAAAGCTCTTAGCACCTCTTTCGCCTCTGTCTTCACGGAAGCCGCGCTTCTCGCCAAACGAAGGCTTGCTGTCGCGGCTAAAGCGGCGCTCACCACGCTCGTCTCCGCCTCTGCGGTCGTCGCGACGGTCGGAGTTAAAGCTGCGGCGCTCGCCATCCTCACGTCTTGGGCGGTCGCTGCTAAAAGAACGGCGCTCGCCGCCCTCTCTTCTGTCGCCACCGAACGAGCGTCTCTCGCCTCCTTCGCGGCGATCTCCACCTCCACGGCGGTCGTCTCGTCTGTCGGAGTTGAAGCTTCTTCTGTCGCTATCGCGTCTTTCTGGCCTGTCTGAGTTGAACGAGCGGCGTTCTGTACGCTCTCCTCCCTCTCTTCTGTCACCATATGATCTGCGCTCTCCGCCTTCACGGTTCGGGCGGTCGCTGCTGAAGCTGCGTCTTTCCCCGCCTTCGCGGCGCTGGCCGCCCTCTCTCCTGTCGGAGTTGAAAGAGCGACGCTCTCCGCCTTCTCTTCTATCGCCATAAGCGCGTCTTTCGCCACCCTCACGACGGTCTCCGTTGAACGGCTTACGGTCGCCGTCTCTTCTATCTTGTCTGTCTCCGAACGAGCGGCGCTCTCCGCGCCCTTCTCTTCCTTCGTCAGGTCTTTCGTATTTGTCTCTTCTGTTAAAGATTTTCTTGCCTTCGCGGTCGTTACTCGGTCTGTCAGAGCGGCTTCTGTCAGCACCTCTTCTGCCTGCGCCAGCGTTGTCGCGGTCAGGTCTTTCGTTATAATTTGCCATTGCTAAATAGTTATCGATGCAGTATCGCTACTGTACCTTTGGTTGTGCAGTAATAATGGAATTAGTAAAACTATAGTTCAATACGGATGCGGGCGCGGATTAATCGGCGGCTTCGCCAATGGTGTTCTCTTCGATGGCGAAATCTTTTAGCTGCGGAAGGTCTTTGATGTGGTTGATGCCGAAGTAATCCATGAACTTTTGCGACGTGCCGTAGAGCACCGGGCGCCCAATGGTGTCGGCTTTGCCTTTTATCTCGATCAGTTCTTTCTCCAGCAGCCGCTGTACGGCATAATCGCAGCCCACGCCGCGAATCTGCTCCATCTGGCTTCTGGTGATCGGTTGCTTATAGGCGATAATGGCCAGCGTCTCCAAAGCAGACGCTGACAATTTCTTCTTCGATTTATGTTTCAGATAAGTGCTGACCGTATCCTGGTACTCCGGCTTGGTCAGGAACTGGTAGCCGCCCCCGATCGCGTAAATCTGAAAGGCGAAGCCTTGCTCCTGCAGTCGCTCGTTGATGGCCTCCACGGCCTCCAGCACATCGCTCACCAGTATCTCCTCCATCCCGAGCGACTCCTGTAGGCAGCGCTGGATCTCCTCGATGCTGATAGGCGACTGGGCACAGAAGACCAGGGCCTGAATATGGTTCTGCAGTATATCCAAGAGTAAAAGTTCTAGTCGTTACGCTGAAGTTTTGCTTCGATAGAATGCTGTGTATGCGGCACGGCACGCAGTCTTTCCTTAGGTATCAGCTTGCCTGTTACGATGCAAACACCGTAGGTGCCGTTTTTGATCCGGATCAGGGCATTTTCCAACTGCTGGATGAACTTCATCTGGCGGGAGGCCAACTGGTTCAAGCTCTCTTTCTCGGCAGTGTCAGCACCGTCTTCCAGCATTTTAGATGGAGAGGCTGTGTTATCCGTGCCGGAGTCATTACGGCGGCTCAGTGTCTCCTTGATGAAGGCTACCTCTTTGCGCGCGTTCGTCAGCTTCTCCTGGATGATCTCCTCAAATTCAGCAAGCTCTTCTCTGGAATAGCGCTGCTTTTCTTCGTTTGTATTCATTATATTGTCTTGAACTGTGAAATAGCTTTTAACCCTTTGATCTTTTCTGTGTTAAAGACCAAAAACGCCATATGCGTCATAACATCGGACGCACATTTATAGTTTACTTTCTTTAAACTAAGGAAATCCTAGCCAAAAACCTTTGTTTCAATATGGTAGACTGCTAAAATTGCTGCAAAAATAAGAGTATTCTTTATACTTTACTATTTAAGCTTATTATTTAGACCTTTTTTCTTCCTCGCCATCACTATAATTTGTGCTGCCCCGAAATGGAACGATAGTTGCAGTGCGCTGCTATAGCCTTGTAGCATTCACAAAACAAGCTTATACTTACCTTATGAAGAAATTTACCATACTACTCTCCGCCATACTTTTGTGTGCAGCCGTATCTACTGCCTCCGCACAGGTGCGCCGCCCGGCAGCAGAGCCCTCACGCACAGTCGTGCTGAAAGCTAACGTGCTAAGCCCTTTTGTGCTGACGGCCTCCGGCTTTGTGGAGGTTGCCTTTGCCCCGCATATGAGCGCTCAGTTAGGAGCCTTCACCACCGGCGCCTCCTACAAGGATGTTGAGTTTAGCGGCTACGGCTTCACCCCCGAAGTCCGCTACTACCTTTCCGACACCAAAGAGGCGCCCAGAGGGGTGTATGTGGCTGGCTATGGCCGGATCCTGAACTATAAATTAACAGTGGATGACAAAGAGGAGGCCAAAACGTATGAGGCCACTTATAAACCAATAGGTGCCGGTATAGCTGCCGGCAACCAGTGGATCTTTAACAGCGGCATCTCGGTAGATATTTTTATGGGCCTGGGCGTAAACGGCGGTAGCCTGAAAGTAAAGACAGGCACAGAAGATGACTTTGACTTGGGCTTCCTGAACCTGGTTGGCAGCGGTGTTCGCTTCCGTCCTGGTTTAACAGTCGGATATAGCTTCTAAGCATCGGTGAACGCATGCAAAAGCCCGCTTCTGTTCAGAGGCGGGCTTTTGCTTTTATGTCCTGTTTATGACTGGCGCTTTCCTGGCGCAGGTGTCCGCTTGTGCCTTTCTTAGCCGCTGCTTTCTGCAACTGGACACAAGTTATCCTTATTAGCTGCTGCTCATCCACTGCCTTACATCCAACATGTTTCATAGTATGCTTTGGCTCCCTCCAGGCCGGGAGGCCTCGTCCTGGGGGTAGGGGCCCTCGAAAAAGCCAAGGAGGGGTAGGGGTGGCTGGACCCGGTGCTGCAGATTTCCCTCCTCTAGACTAGCCAAAACGAGAGCTTTGAGCTAGCGAGCGTAGCTCAAATGAGAGATTGCTGGATTGCTAAAAACTCCTCCCTCCAGGATGGGCTAGGGTAATTTCGCTTAGTGTCGCAAACACCCCTTGCCCTTTCCCTGCTTCTCGATACCTAAAAGCTAAGCATGCTTATAGCTGCTGCAGCGGCTTCCACGCCTTTGTTGCCGTGCTTGCCCCCTGCCCTGTCCAAGGCCTGCTCCAGGTTGTTGGTCGTCACCAGGCCAAACGATACGGGCTTGTTGAACTTTAGGGCAACGTTCGTGAGGCCGTTAGCCACGGCGTTATTGATGTAGTCGTCGTGCTTGGTATCGCCTTTGATAACTACTCCAATGCAGATCACGGCATCAATCTCCTCCTGCATTGCCAGAAATTGTGCCCCCAGCGTTAGCTCAAAGCTGCCTGGCACGGTATTGATAAAGATGTTGTCCTTTTTGGCGCCATGCTTCAGGAGCGTATCTACGGCACCCTGGCAAAGTACGCTGGTAATATCGTCGTGCCACTCGGCCACGACAATGCCAAAGGTCTTCTCTGCGATATTCGTAAACTTTTCCTGGCTGTACTCGCTCAGGTTCTTTAATGCTGTAGCCATACTTTCGTTGGTTATTCGTTATTCTTCGATAATTAATTAGCCTAAACAAGGCGCTACAGGTGCTTCACAACAAGCTTCTGTGCCTTGGGTAGGCAAAATACCAATAAAAAAGCGCTTCTGCTGAATGAGCAGAAGCGCTTTTTTAACATCGGCATGCGCCTGTTTATTCTTTAGTTGTTCCCCCTGCCAGCATTTCGGCACGGGCCATAAACTTCTTAGCGTCTGTAACCTCGGCAGAAGCCGCATAATCCTTGATGATCTGGTCGTATACTTCAGCGGCAGCGCCGTAGTTGTTACCGGCCTCGTAAGCTATACCGGCCTTCATCAGGTACTGCGGTGAGAAAAACTCATTAGCGTTATGGTTCGCGGCTTTTTTGTACTGCTCCGCAGCCTCGTTGTGCTTGCCCTGCTCTAGCAACGCATCGCCTGTCAGGCTGTAGGCGCGGGCCTGCAGCAGGTAGTCGTCAGACTCAAAGTCCTGCAGGTGCTCGGCGGCCTCTGCAAACTGGCCCTGCTTCAGCAACGCCACACCAGCGTAAAGGTTAGCCAGGTTACCGGCTTCCGTACCACTGTACTCGTCCGCTATTTCCAGCAGGCCAGAGTTCTGGCCGTCACCGTTCAAGGCTTTGCTCAGCGAGTCGGCCTCGAAGTAGTACACTGCCTGGAACATGGCGTTCTGCGCCTCCACGTTCTGCGTGCTGCGATAGTTATAGTACAGGAAACCGCCCACAATAACAGCAGCGATGGCGATAAATACTCCCAGCAGCTTCGATTTGTTTTTCTTCACAAAGTCCTCTGAGCCATACAAGCGGTTCGCCAGTGCATCAGGGTTCTCAACCAGCTCCTCAAACTCGCTGTGGTTTTTAACTGTTTCTTTTGCCATCAGTGTGTTAATGAATTATAACTTCAAAAGTATGAATTAAAAGTAATTAGAATCAATACCTTCAGGTTCTGAACATCAAATTTATCACTTTTAATTCCGAATAAGCAGGATAATTGCGAGTTAGTCCATTATAAACGGATAGTCCGGCTCTACATAAATGTCGGTGTAGAGTTCCTCCGGCTCCGGATATGGTGAGTTTTCAGCAAACTCCACCGACTCCTGCACTACCTGCTTGATTTTCTCATCTATCTGATCCAGCTCTTCCTCTGTGGCCCAGCCATTCTTCAGGATAGTGGCTTTCACGGCCTCTATCGAGTCGCGGCCTTTATAACCCTCCAGCTCCTCTTTGGTTCTGTACTTGGCAGGGTCCGACATAGAGTGGCCTTTGTAACGGTAGGTTCTGAACTCCAGCAGGGTTGGGCCCTCGCCGGCACGTGCACGCTCAGCGGCTCTTGCCACGGCCTCATGCACGTTCTCTACCTCCATGGCGTCTACCGGCTCAGAAGGGATGTCGTAGCTCTCGCCCAGTTGGTACAGCTCTACCACGTTAGACGTACGCTGTACAGAAGTACCCATGGCGTAGCCGTTGTTCTCAATCA
This sequence comes from Pontibacter litorisediminis, assembly GCF_029360645.1. Taxonomy (GTDB): domain Bacteria; phylum Bacteroidota; class Bacteroidia; order Cytophagales; family Hymenobacteraceae; genus Pontibacter; species Pontibacter litorisediminis. Next base: position 87,483 of record NZ_JARDUA010000004.1, read on the forward strand.
CAAAAATCACCGGCAGTTTCCAGGTCATGGCCATGTTCAGCGCCTCGTGGAAAGCGCCCTGGCGCACGGCACCGTCACCCATATAGGTAATGCACACGTTGCCGGTCTTGTTATACTTCTCGGCAAAGGCGATACCTGCGCCAAGCGGCACCTGCGCGCCCACAATACCGTGGCCACCCATAAAGTTGACCTCTTTGTCGAAGATGTGCATCGAGCCACCCTTGCCTTTGGAGCAACCGGTAGCCTTGGCAAAAAGCTCCGCCATGATAGCGTTAGCACTAGTACCCAGCGCCAGCGGGTGGGCGTGGTCGCGGTAAGCCGTAATCCACTTATCGCCTTTCTGCAGGGCAGAGGCGGCACCGGCCGCGCAGGCTTCCTGGCCAATGTACAGGTGGCAGAAGCCTTTAATCTTCTGCTGGCCATACAGCTGGCCCGACTTCTCCTCGAAGCGGCGCATGAGCTTCATCGACTCATACCACCACATGTATGTTTCTTTTGAAAACTTTGGCTCAGCCTGTACCTTTGCTTTCGCCGACTTCGCTTTTGCCTTATCTTTCGTATCAGCCATGAGTAATAGTCTATGTGCGTTTTAAGATGTCCGTTTATGCTTTGTGGCTATAATTGCCTATAACTGCGGCAAATATAAGCCCTAAACGGTTTAGCATGCGAAATTAAGGAAAAAGATATCAATTAGAAATTAAATGCTCCTCGAAAATCTCAGTCTGCTGTTTTTCAAAAACTACGAAGAGGCCGCGCTTAGCTTTTCGGAGCATATCAACTGTTTTATAGGCGATAACGGCAGCGGCAAGACCAACCTGCTCGATGCGATCCACTACCTCTCCATGACCAAAAGCGCCTTCCCCGGCACCGATGCGCAAAGTATAAAGCAGGGCGAGGACTTCTTTATGGTGAAGGGGCGCTTTGACATCTCAGGTGAGAAGCACACGGTGCAGGTGAGCCTGAAGCAGGGGCAGAAAAAGACCGTGACGCACAACAAGGCGCCCTACGAGAAGATCAGCGACCACATCGGCCGCTTTCCGGTGGTGCTCATCTCGCCCTACGACACCGACCTGATTCGGGAGGGCAGCGAGGAGCGTCGCAAGTACTTCGACAGCCTTATGTCGCAGTACGACCACTTGTATCTGGAGCAACTGATACAGTATAACTACTTTTTGAAGCAGCGCAACTCCCTGCTGAAGCAGTTTGCCGAACGCCACTACTACGACCGTGATTACCTGCAGATCCTGAACGAGCAGTTGGTGCCCCTGGGCGAAGAGCTGGCGCAGGCGCGGCAGCGGTTTCTGCAGGATTTCGTACCGATCTTTCAAAAGCACTACCACCACATCTCCGACAGCCACGAGGAGGTGACGCTTACCTACAAAAGCCAGCTGGAGAGCAGCGATTTTGCCTACCGGCTGCAGCAGGCCGAACGCAAGGACCTGGCCCTGCAGCGCACCACCGTGGGGCCGCACAAAGATGATTTCGTGTTTCTGATGGACGGCAACCCTGTGAAGAGCTTCGGCTCGCAGGGGCAGCAGAAAAGCTATGTGATCGCCCTGAAGCTGGCGCACTTCGAGGTGATGGACCAGCGGCAGCACCACAAGCCCCTGCTCCTGCTCGACGATATCTTTGACCGTCTGGACGAGAAGCGCATCACCAAGCTCATGCAAATGGTAGCCGCCCACACCTTCGGCCAGATCTTCCTGACAGACACCCACCTGGAGCGCACCGACAAAATACTCGAAGGCCTCTCCGAAAGTATCCGTAGATTTGAGGTGAAGGAAGGGAAGGTGAAGGTGATTGGGGAGCTGTAGTTTATGGTTATAGCTGTAAACATTGAAATGAATCTCTGGAACACGATTATAAAGTTCCTTCGTGAAGAGAACTGGAAGGTTCTTTATAAATATGATGGCTTCGACGCAGGCATCGATTTTGATTTTCTGATACTTGAGAAGAATAACGAAGAAATATTATTTGGCTGGGATAATTGGTTTGAAGGCGAAATCAAATGCGAGGAAGCCCGTTTAAAGTATATAGAGCAGCACTTAACCATATCTTTCAAGTTGGGAGAACCTGAAAATCTTAAGCCAGAAATTATTGAACTGTATAGAAAGCAAATAGCTAAGAAATGGTGGAAACCTAGTTGGTTTAGATTATGATAGATTACTCAGATCAACATTAACCTGCAGGTTATACTTAAGCTTTCTTATTCACTCATTCACTCACCCACTCATTCAAAATTAAAAACGTGCGCTACTACAAGAAGAAAGAGGCGATTGATAAACGCAAGGCAGACATCCAACCGATTGGGGAGAGCCTGAAGGCGCTGATGCAGGCCTACCGCCTGGATGGCAAGCTGAGTGAGGTGCAGCTGGTGCAAAACTGGGAGAAGATCATGGGTAAGCCGATCGCCCTGAAAACGCAGCAGCTATACTTTAAAGACGGCAAGCTGTTCGTGAAGCTCACCTCGGCCCCGCTCAAGCACGAGCTCAACATGTCGAAAAGTAAGGTAATTGAGATCCTGAACATTGAGGCAGGCACCAACGTGGTGAAGGATATCGTCTTCCTGTAGGTAACAGCATGCTTTCATTTTAAGTATAGTTATGCCAGAGTAACTATACTTACCCATGACCAACACCCACAACTTCCGCCCTGTTTCCTACTCCCGCACCACCCTTACCGAGCTCATGATCCCGAGCTACGCCAACTTCGGCGGCAAAATACACGGTGGCATCCTGCTTTCTTTGATGGATAAGGTGGCCTATGCCTGTTCTGCCAAGCATGCCGGCAATTATTGCGTTACGGTCTCGGTGGATGGCGTAAACTTTCTGCAACCTGTGGAGGTAGGCGAATTGGTGTCGCTAAAGGCCTCGGTGAACTATGTGGGCAACACCTCGCTGATGGTAGGCATCCGTGTGATAGCCGAGAACGTGAAAACCGGCGTTGTAAAGCACACCAACACCTCCTACTTTACCATGGTGGCCAAAGGCGACGATGAAAAGCCTGCTCAGGTACCCGGCCTTCTACTCGAAACGCGCGAAGACGGCCGCCGCTTTCTGGAGGCTATCAAACGCCGTGAGCTGTCGCGCCGCTACCAGACCGAACTTGCCAACTCCAAAACCATACTTCAGGTAGAACAGGAACTGCACCTGCTTCAGCAGGAACGGTGCAAGGTGGCATTTTAATTTGTCTGAATCAGGATTTGCAGGATGTAAGGATGGCAAGATATACTGTGAGGCCAGGTCTAATCACCGCTATAGTACCCCACCTCAGCCCTTCCCTAAGAACAGGGGAGGGAGTTTGGCAGTACCGGCTCCAACCACCCCTACCCCTCCTTAGCCAAGGAGGGAGCCTGTAACTGCTCTGGCTAAAGTATAAATTTCATAGTTGCTGCCGTTGCGTGGACAGGTCGCGACCTGTCCCTACAAGTATAAACCCACCCCTTAGCCCCTCCGAGGAGGGGAATTGCTCGTGAACGATTATCATCCCCCTGCCCCCTTCCAAGGGGGACTTTGGGTCAAGTTGCATAAGCGGTGGCTATCGAAAACTGATCCCAGTCCTTGGGTGGGGGTAGGGCCCCTCGACAAAGAGCGCCTTCTAGATTTCCGGTTTCGCTTCAGCGAAATTGCGATGTCAGGAGCAAAGGAAAAGCTCGCAGCGCGATGCCCTTATCGAGGGCCCCTACCCCCAGGACGAGCCCTCTCGGGCTGGAGAGCACCAAAGCAGGAAATGCAACTATAGGTAAGTTAGTCTATAGGATGAACAGCAGCTAGGAAGGATAGCCTGGTGCCAGTTGCGGGAAGCGGCGGCTAAGAGAGGCACAAGCGGACGCTTGCGCCAGGGTAGTATAGCAGCAAGTATAACCTGAAGTATAAAAGTATAGCCTAAGTATAAAGTATGGCTTTTCAAGCCAGTCGATTTGCAAACTCGATATCATTGTAGGACACAAGTCTGAAGACTTGCGCCAGGGGAAAAGCCAAATTCACAAACGGGCACCTGCGCCAGAAAAACCGTGGAACTACGGTAGAAACACCTCTGACTCCCATTTCTCCCATATCCTTTGTACCTTGTAACATCGATCATACACCTAAACTTACAAATGACCACTAAATCTACCCTTAAGCCACTGCTGGCACTGCTGCTGCTGGCAGGCGCTCCCCTACTCACCCCAACCCAAAGCATAGCCCAGGAAGTTGTCCGACAGGACGATGATATCAAAAAAATGATCAACCAGATCTCAGCAGAGAACCTGGAGCAGTTGGTGCGTAAAATGGTGAGCTTCGGCACGCGCCATACGTTGAGCAGCACCACCAGCAAGAAAGAAGGCATCGGCGCAGCCCGTGAGTGGGTAAAGTCCGAGTTCGAGAAGTATGCCCAGGCCTCCGGCGGCCGCATGACCGTGGAGATGGACAAGTTCGTGGTAAAAGCCGATGGTCGCCGTGTGCCGCAGGACACGGAGATGGCCAACGTCATGGCTATTTTAAAAGGCACCGACCCGAATGATGACCGCGTGATCATAGTGGGCGGCCACCTCGACTCCAGAGCTACTGACGTGATGGACGCTAAAAGCAAGGCCCCCGGCGCCAACGACGATGCCTCCGGCGTGGCCATGGTCATGGAAATGGCCCGCGTGATGGCTTCGCAGAAATTTCCGGCTACACTCGTTTTTGTGGCCTTCCAGGGCGAGGAGCAGGGCCTTTACGGCTCCTCCCACCTGGCCGAGCGCGCCAAGAAAGAAGGCTGGAACCTGGTTGCCATGCAGAACAACGACATTGTGGGCAACTCTTTTTCGGCAGAGAGCGGCCTGCATGATAACACCAGGGTGCGCATTTTCAGCGAAGGCACACCGGTAAACGAATCGGAAGAGCAGGCGCGGCTCCGCAGGACGCTCGGCACCGAGAACGACAGCCCAAGCCGTAACCTGGCCCGCTACATGGAGCTGGTGGGCGAGAAGTACGTGGACCAAATGGATGTGGTGCTGGTACACCGGGCAGACCGCTTTCTGCGCGGCGGCGACCACACACCGTTTAACCGCCAGGGTTTTGCCGCGGTGCGCATGAGTGAAATGAACGAGGACTTCGACCACCAGCACCAGGATGTGCGCAAGGAAAACGGCAAGCAGTACGGCGACCTGCCCGAGTTCATGGATTTTGAGTACCTGCGCAAGAACACGGCCGTGAACCTGGCAAGTATGGCCAGCCTGGGATGGGCGCCCGCCGCACCTGAGAAAGTGGGTGTACTTACCTCCAACCTTACCAACAAAACCGACCTGCAGTGGCAGGCTCCGGCCAAAGGCGGCAAGCCAGCCGGTTATTACGTGCTGATGCGGGAGACGAATAGCTCCAATTGGGAGAAACGCTTTTATGTAACCGAAACCAACGCGACGCTGCCCTACTCCAAGGACAACTACTTCTTTGCTGTGCAGTCGGTAGATAAGGAGGGGCACGCCAGCCTGCCCGTACTGCCCGTGCCGGTGCGTTAAGCAAACCAGACATGAAACATTTGCTGCATTCTATACTTTGCCTGCTGCTCCTGACCTCCGCTTATGCGCTGGAGGCGCAGGGGCAGCAGCTGAAGCTAACCAAGCTGGCGCCTAAAGTGTGGGTTCATACGTCGTATAGCACCTATCAAGGCATTTTGGTGCCATCGCACGGCCTGGTAGTTTCTACGAAAGACGGTGCGGTGCTGGTAGATACCGGCTGGGGCAACAAGCCTACACAAGAGTTGCTGGCATGGGTAAAGACCAACCTAAAGAAGCCCGTGAAGGTATGTTTGCCCACGCATTGGCACGACGACAAGCTGGGCGGCATGAGCGCGGTACAGCAGCAGGGCGTTCCGGTGGTTACCTCAGAGCTTACAGCCATACTTGCCGCCGGGAACAAGAAGGGAACGCCGGACATTACCTTCGCCACAGACACAAGCTTTACGCTTGGCGGGCAGCAGTTTGAAGTATACTTCCCCGGCGGCGGCCACACTGCCGATAACGTGGTGGTATACTTGCCGCAGCAAAAGATCCTGTTTGGCGGCTGCCTGGTCAAGGACCTGCAGGCAAAGAACCTGGGCAACACCGCCGATGCCGATCTTAGCAACTGGCCACTTGCCATAAAGCGCTTGCAGCAGCGCTACCCCAAGGCAAAAGTGGTGGTGCCAAGCCACGGCCCCTGGGGCGATAAAGCTTTGCTCAGCCATACATTAGAACTGTTGCAAAAGCAGGAGCCGTAATCTTTTAAGTCATATAAAAGGAAAGGCCGGGGCAAAACAGCCCCGGCCTTTCCTTTTATACTTTAAACTGCAGTTATACTTAATCCCTGCTCACCAACTTGTTGAAGTTGCCGTTCGGGTCGTGCAGCAGGGCCAGCTTGTTGTTATCAAACTCCTCAAAGAACTCGTCCCAGCTGATTTCCTCAAAGCTGTCGTTGTCGTCGCTCTTCTTGGGGAAGTGGATGCGCAGCACGCCTTCGCCGCTGCCGTCGTTCTCGGTGCCTTTTATCACGCTGGGCACGCCGCCGTGCTTCTTGGCCCATTCCTGTATCTCCTTATGGTTTGTTGTTTTCTTTGATTCGCTCATAGCTTTATGATGGTTTTTAAGTTCGTTTTCTGCTTTTAGCTATACGCGCTGCCTCCGGTAAAGGATAGGCTATAAAAAAGCAGCCCTAGGGAAAGGCTGCTTCTTTGCATTATAGGTAGTGTATTCTCTTCGTTAGAGTTTGCCCACACGCGCCGCGGAACTTACATTAGAGGTGATGCTCGGGCTGCCTTTGTAGTATACGGCCGACGCGCCCGATGCATTAATGTCCAGCGCCTCCTGCGCGTATACTTTCACGCTGCTGGCACCGCTGGCCTGCACGTACACCTGCTTTGCCTCCAGCTCCGATGCCTCCATTTTAGACGCTCCGGACAGCTGCATGTTCACCTCGCCAGCCTTGCCTAGCAGCTCCACCTTGCTGGCGCCGCTCAGGTTGCCTTTCACCTGGTCTGTGGCAATAGTCAGCTTCACGTTGGAGCCGCCGCTCATGTCCAGCTTCAGCACAGGCGCCTTAAAGCTGGAGTTGCCGATTACCTTCACACCCCCGCTGATGTTGATGCTTTCCATGTTCTGCAGCGTTACGAAGGCCTTCATGCTCTTGCTGGTGCTGATGCCCTTGTCGTTATAGATGTGCAGGATACCGTTGCGTACCTCGGTCTTGATGTTGTCCAGCAGGTTCTCCTGTGCCTCCAGGCGCACGCCTTCGTTGCTTCCCTGCGTCACCTCCACTACAAAGCCACCGCTCACCTCAATGCCCCTGATGTTGGATACGCTCCTGCTCTGCGACTTCACCTCGCCGCTGCCTTTTATACTTTGCGCCATAACCGCCGGCAGGCTCAGCAGCATAAAAGCAAAAAACATAAGCCCGAAAGCCGCTCTGTGTACATTACTGATCTTCATAGTATAGTTTTTTGGTTAGTGATTCTGTCAAACTTGCTTATCTGCAGGAGATATGCATAAAAGATGCCGCATTTTCCGGAAGGTTGCCTCGGGCTGCAAAAAACTTTTACGCCTGTCCCCGGGCCAGCGGCTTGTTCATCCAGGCTTGGTACACGGCGGCCCCTACCCCATACGCTGCCACATCCCAGGGATCAGCGGTATACTTTTGGTGCAGCAGCGGCAGCAGCCCTTCGAAAACCACGCTAAAGAGCAGCAGCGCCAGCAATGTAAAACGCTGCGGCAGCACAAAGCCGGGGTTTCTGAAGTACAGGCGCTCGGCGGCCAGGGCAACAGTAAGCGCGAGCGGCAGCACCAGCAGGTCGTCGAGGTGCGTGTGCAGTGGCCAAACATAAATTCCCGCCAGTTCTAACAGCTGGTTGGCCGCGGCTAGCACCAAAAAGAAGACAAAGAGCGGCTGACGCAGCGTAGCCATGGCTACAGTGCCACAAGGCCTATGGCCAGCATGATGCTGCCCAGTATCAGCAGAAACACCTCCGTTGGGGTCAGGTTCTTGAACCACTCGGGTTTAGGGGTGGCCAGTAATTGCCCGCACTCGGGGCATTGCTTTGTTCTGCGGGGCACGGTGGCACCGCAGTTAGGGCAGGTTTTGGTAGCAGGTGTATCGGGGGTAGCCATGCTACAAAGGTACGCATCGCAGGCTAAAAAGCTGCGACTTTACACCTGCACCAATCCTACAGTTTGCAGCAGCTACAGCGGCAACACCGGCCCTAACCTAACGGCAAGTTGCACAGCTGTGATCCTGCGGCGCACTCAGTGCCTGCACGTACTCAAGCCCATGCCCGGAAACACACGCCAAGCGCTACAATTTGTGCAGCTAACGCTACCATTGGCCGCAAAGCATTCCCCAGTTGTGAGCCATCGCAATTTTGGCACAAGCCGGGCCCTGCATAACCTTCCCTAACCGGAAGGGGTAAAACTGTACACAATATAATTTGCGATGACACAGACAAAAGTAGACACTGTATACTATACCATTACCCGTGGCGACAGCCCCTTGGTAGCCACGGCCATCCATAACGGCCACGAGGTGCGCCATAACCTTAGTGCGCTGTTTAACCTCACCCCTGAGGAGCGGCTGCGCGAGGAGGACCCCTTTACGGCACAATGGGTGGGCATTACCGACAACCAGGTCATCGGGCACTACTCCCGCTTTGAGTTGGACCTGAACCGCCCCCCCAAAAAAGCTATTTACCGCAGGCCAGAGGATGCCTGGGGTTTGCAGGTGTGGAAGGAGGAGCTGCCGGAGGAGCTGGCGCAGGAGTCGATGAAACGGTATGAGAAGTTTTACGCGGATGTGAAGCAGATGCTGACGCAGCTGCTAGATGAGCACGCCTGCATCGTTATTTATGACCTGCACACGTACAACCACCGCCGTGAAGGCCCCACCGGACCAGCCGCCGACCCGGAAGCGAACCCGGAGGTGAACATCGGTACGGGCAACATGGACCGCCAGAAATGGGCGCCGGTGGTGGAGGCTCTCATGCACAGCCTCGGTGGCTATAACTACCGGGGCCGGAAGCTGGACGTGCGCGAGAACGTTAAGTTTGAGGGCGGCCACTTCATGCGCTGGATCCACGACACCTTCGGCAACAGGGTGTGCGTGATCAGCATTGAGTTTAAGAAGTTCTTCATGGATGAGTGGACCGGCGAGCCTGACCAGGCGCAGGTGCAGGAGATACGGCAGGCGCTGCAGCAAAGCACCCGCCCCGTGCTGGAGGCACTGGCACAGGTGTGCCAGGTGTAATTGCGTATGTCGTAGCACGTATCACGTAGCACGATTGATGAATCTTTAAGTTTAGGTCGTGATACTTGATACGTGCTACGTGCTACGAAGAAGCCTCTATCTTAGAACTCGTACAAACCTCACCCTAACCTGCTAAGCACCTTTAGCAATGATTGAAAGTATAACCGACAGCTTTGTAAAGAAAGTTATCCGGAGCCTGAAGCGAGGCAAGCAGGTGCGCCGCCGCCTGCCCAATGGCGGGTATCTGTACCTTGATCGCCCCCTACCCTTCCTCATACTTTTCCGCCACCCTGCCGGCCAGCCAGACCATGCCACGGCTAATTTTCTGAAAGCCTACGCCGCTTACATCATCTCGCACGAGGAGCGCAGCCATGAGCTGCGGCCCCTGGTGCAAAGCATCGCCCAGGCTATGGCCGATAAGTTCGGTGCCTTTATGATTGTGGAGTTGATGGCCGCCCCCGCCGGTGCCGCGGATGCGCCGCTGTTCAGGGTGCTGGGGCCGGAGGAGCAGTTGCCCACCACTACCCAAACTATCCAAAAGGAGCTGCAAAGTATAAAGCTGCCCGGCATACCTGTTGCTGTGGAGGTGGTAAGCAACGCGCCACTGCTGCAGGAGCCGTACTGCCTGCTGTCGGAGGAGGAGCTGAAGAAGCACAGCATCCTGACCATGGGGCTGCAGCTAAAGCCGGTGTACAAAAACCCCACCACGGGCAAAGTCTACCCCCTGCTGCTACGCACCTTGCGCGAGAAGGTAGCCAACGCCCTTAAGAAAACGGTGTTTGACTTTGTGGGCGTGCAGACCACGCATCACCCCGTGCACTTCCAGGCGCTGGGGCGGCAGGCGGTAAACCGGGTGGTGTGGCGCATCGACAAGCAGCTGACCAGCATAAGCGACCTGTTCCAGTTCCTGCTGCTGGTAACGCCGGTCAACAACAACGAGGCATGGGCCGAATTCAAGAAGGCAAAGTATAACAAGCCGCCCACTTTCCACTACCGCCTCATGCCCATCGATGCCGACCAGCTCAAGCGTAAGCTCTACAACATCCCCATCGAGAAAGTGGATGACCCCACGCTAGGCTACCTGTTCCGGGATAAGCGCCACGAGCTGGACAAGATGCTGACCATGCTGGCCGACCGCAACACGCCTGACTTCCTGTACAGCAGCATGCAGCTCTACGGCACCGTGGACGACCAGCTGCTGAAGGTGGCCGAAGGCATTCTGGCGGCCATACCGGACCCTGCCGGGAACAAGGAAACAGACATTATACCTGTACCTGAGTTTGTGGCGCAGGCCGAGCGGGAGCTTACTTTCCTGCGGGAGCAATACCCTGCCCTGGACTCCGGCGTGGATGTGCGCGACGACGTGGTGGGCCTGATCGTATCGAAGGGAAGGCTGAACGTGGGCACCGACGCCAGTATACCGCGCCACCGGGCAGAGGCGCTGATCCAGCACGAGGTGGGCACCCACATCCTGACCTATTATAACGGCAAGGCACAGCCGCTGCAGCAGCTCTACGTGGGCAGCCCCGGCTACGAGGAGCTGCAGGAGGGGCTGGCCGTGCTAAGCGAGTGGCTGGTGGGCGGCCTGGACCAGGACCGCATGCGCATCCTGGCCGCGCGCGTGGTGGCGGTGCACCAGCTCACCAAAGGCTGCAGCTTCACGGATAACTTCTGGCGGCTGAAGGAGGATTACCGGTTCGACGATGAAACCGCCTGGAACGTGGCCATGCGCGTGCACCGCGGCGGCGGCCTCACCAAGGATGCCGTGTACCTGCGCGGCCTCGTGCACCTGCTCAGCTACCTGAAGGCGGGAAACGAGCTGGAGCCGCTGCTCATCGGCAAGATCAGGCAGGACTACATCCCCATTGTGCAGGAGCTGATCTACCGCAATGTGCTGCGCCCCATGCCGCTGAGACCCCGCTACCTCCTCGACGAGAGCATCAAACCTAAGCTGGAACAACTAAAAGCCGGCATTTCAGTATTTAACCTACTATAATCTTCCGACCACATCAACCAACAACATAAGACACGCTAAATGACAATAGGATTTGTAGTAAACAACATAGAGACAGAAAAACCCGGCTACTCTACCATTTTCCTGGCGCAGCGCATGCACAACAAAGGCCACCAAGTATACCTGATGGGCGTTGGCGACCTAGCCTACTACCCCGATGGCTATATGGGCGCCGAAGCCGTGCAGGCAGATCCCAAGCACAAGTATAAATCGCCGGCCACCTACCTGGAGGCCATACAAGCCGAGAAAGCCACCAAGGTGCGCGTTACGGCCCCTGAGCTGGATGTGCTCATGCTCCGCAACGACCCTTCTTCGGAAGGCGAGGGCCGCGCCTGGGCGCAGAATGCGGGTATTATCTTTGGGCAGCTGGCCCTGCGCCACGGTGTGATCGTGCTCAACGACCCCACCAAGCTCTCCGATGCGGTAAACAAGATGTACTTCCAGCACTTCCCGGAGGCCGTTCGGCCGCGCACGCTCATCACCCGTGATAAGGAGGAGATCAAGGAGTTCTATAACCAGCAGAAGAACAACATCATCCTTAAGCCGCTGCAGGGCTCCGGCGGCTCCGGCGTCTTCATGGTAAAGAAGAACGACACCACCAACCTCAACCAGATCGTGGAAGCGATCAGCCGCGATGGCTATGTGATAGCGCAGGAGTACCTGCCGCAGGCCACTGAGGGCGACGTGCGCCTGATTGTGATGAACGGGGAGGCGCTGCAGCACAAAGGCAAGTACTGCGCCATACACCGCGTTACCGGCAAGGACGACATCCGCAGCAACCTGCATGCCGGCGGCTCTTCGCAGGCCGCCAAGGTAACGCAAACCATGCTGGACCTGGTAGAGCTCGTAAGGCCAAAGCTGATACAGGATGGCATGTTCCTGGTGGGCCTCGATATTGTGGGCGACAAACTGATGGAGATCAACGTGTTTAGCCCCGGCGGCCTAACTGACGCCAGCAACCTGGAGGGAGTGGACTTTTCGGAGCCGATCATTGCTGCGCTGGAGCGGAAAGTGCACTACAAGAAGACCTACGAAGGCCAGATAAACAACAAAACAGTTGCTATGATCTAAAGCAGCACCTGCTGCTTGGCTGTATCAACAGGCAGGGCATGGGCTCTGCCTGTTTTTTTTTGCCCGGGTTAGAGTGCAGGTGAAGTATAAAAAGATAAAAAGTACTTGCCGCACAAAAACCCGCAGCCTTTTATAAGGCTAACCAATTGTACTTTAGCTTGTTGCGGAGGTTCAGAGAAGGGAATAGAAAAAAGGTGAAAAATCTTTTATGATTTTCCTTTTGCAATTGAAATCATTCGAGTAATTTTGCACCCGAATTGAGAGAGATACTATATCGGAAGGCTAATATAGTTAGCCTGTAACTAACAGGCAAGCCTTGTTACGATTTTTTTGGAATAATTTTTCAGTGGTACACCATCAATTCAGGTCAGTAGCGAGGAAAAATACGGCTGGCCGCCCCATAAGAGAAGTAAGTTTACTAAAGATAAGGTTAGATAAAGTTTAGATTAGTTTAGTTTGTTTTAAGGTGAGAGAAAGCCCCGTCATTAAATGGCGGGGCTTTTCTCATTTCTGTACTTTTACACGCTGTCCTTTACCAGTAGCCAGCTTGCCAGCACCGCCAGCGGCAGCAGCGCCAGCAGTAGCTTAAGCGCCACGTGTGGGGCCGCTGTGCCCGCCCCCCAGGAGCCCCTGCTAAACGTATAGCGGACACTAACCACCAGCGAGCAGAACACCAGCAGGGCCAGCACGGCATGCACGACCTGCAGCACCTGGGGCGCGCTTGTGCCGGCGTCCCACACCCGCAGCCCCACGCGCACCAGCCACGGCACCATTGCCAGCGAACACAGCAGAGCCAGCAGCGTGCCTATCTTTATCCGAAACAGCGTAACCCAGGAGGCAGCGCTGAACAGCGCCATTCCGGCAAGTAGCGCCACATCCGAGTACACATTGTGCGGCACCGACACATAGCCCCTGAAGAAAAGAATAACCGTTGCCATGGCAACACCCGTGAGAAAGTATAGCAGATACCGCGTCATATAAGGGTATCATACTGCAAAAAGGCTATTTCAGATACTTTTTAGGGATAGGTTGTGCAGCTGTTTCCGGGGTAAAGAGCAGGCTGGCAATCCACCAGCGGCCTTTGTCGTACACGAGCTGATAGGTATTTACGCCACGGTCTTCTACCTTGCCTGTCGGGCTGCCCAAGCGGGTTTCGTAGGTTTGGAAGGCGGTGGCCAGGTTCCCGAAACGCTCGATGCGCAGGGCCAGCTCGTTTTCATAAAAGCCCATTTCTGCATAGGCTGGGCCATTGCGCTCGGCAAACTTTTCTACCGTTGTTAGGCGCACAAAGCTGCTGTCGCCTTTGTAGAACACGCCGCCCATCTGTGCGTTTGGCAGGAAAAGGGCCTTAAAAGCTTCCATGTCCCGCTCCTGCCCCTTTGGCCCGGAGATGATTTTAAGGCCTGCCGCCGTGATGGCCTCTATACTTGCCACATCGGCGGCCGGTACAGTTGATTGGGCAAAGGATGTACAGGCTAAGCCAAGGCAGAATAATAGCGTAAGCAAGTGCTTTTTCATACAGATAGTAGAGTTAGCTTCGGGAGGCCCTTAGCCTAGTTTTACAACTCTTGTCTTTGCCAGCGTAAATCTAATTGGCAAAGTATAAAGCATTGGAACCGGCTGCCCTTCGAGGGTGCCAGGTTTAAAGTTTGGCATCTTCTTAATAACCCGAAGCGCCTCGTTATTTAGTTCCTCGTTTACTCCCTGCACAATACTGAAGTTATCTAAACTGCCATCTTTATGCACTACAAAACGCACCAGCACCACACCGCTAGTGCCAGTACGGTGGCTCTTAGCCGGATAGCGAATATTTTTGCCGAGGTATTTCATCATCTCCTGCTCACCGCCGGGGAACAGGGGCATTTCACGGTATGGGGTAAAGGGTATCTCTTCTCCTTTCTCATTATAACACTTGCCATATACCTGTTTCCCTTCTTGGTACAGTTCTTCCCGCTTCAAAACGCCTGTTTTGTAGTAGGTTTTCAGCGCTCCATCATACTGCCCCTGCTTATAGCCGATGCTGTGCTTTAAAGAATCGTTGCTGTACCATTCCATGTCAACGCCATGAGGCACCCCCTCGTTAAAGCTCTTTACACTGAACCTGTTGCCGTTTGGATACCATTTTACAAGTTGCCCATGCACCTTGCGCGGTTGAAAAACCGTGGCGTAACTCCCTTGCTCCAACATGATCATTGAATCACCCTTTATACGGTATAACGTGATTATACCAGCCTCAGTCTCCTCGCTCTCGCGCTCAAACACCTCCACCGATTTGGCTAGGGAGGCATCATGCGTTACAAGCCCAAGCGAATCATAATACTGCACATGCTTTACCTGCGCCTCTGCCACTCCTCCTACTAAGGTTAGCCCTCCTAATAACGCTGCTGCCAAGGCAACTTTAAGTTTTGTTTTCACTGCAATGCGATTAATTGTAAATATTAGCGAATATATACAATTAGTAAACATTTTACCGCCCTCACCGTTGAACCCGGGTTTTTTATAACATTCAAAGGTTTTGGCCATACCTTAAACAAAACCCGCTGCTGCCTGTATAGCTATATGGCCTGTGGCCGAAAGTATAAGTATGCGTAAAGAGCAAAAAGGAACGAGAGACACAGCAAACCAACAGGACAAGAAAAGCCTGCGCGAGCAAGCCAGTGCCCTTAAAAACCTTCCCAAATTTTTTAGGATGATCTGGGACACCAGCCCGCGCCTGACCATCACCAACCTACTGCTGCGCCTGGTAAAAGCCTCCTTGCCGCTGGCCATGCTGTACGTGGGCAAGCTGATCATCGATGAGGTGATCCGGCTGATAGGCGTGACGGACGGGCAAGATCTGACGTACCTCTGGACGCTGGTGGCGCTGGAGCTGGGGCTAGCGGTGCTGTCGGACCTGATCAACCGCGGCATAACGCTGGTGGACAGCCTGCTGGGTGACCTGTTCTCGAACCGCACCTCGGTGGCCTTGATTGAGCACGCGGCCAAGCTGGACCTGGCCCAGTTTGAGGACGCCTCCTTTTACGACAAGCTGGAGCGGGCGCGGCGGCAAACGGTAACGCGCGTGGTGCTTATGTCGCAGGTGCTCTCGCAGTTGCAGGATATCGTAACCATTGGCTTTCTGGCCGTGGGTCTGATTGCTTTCAATCCCTGGCTCATCCTTATACTTTTAGTGGCGGTTATACCTTCGTTTCTAGGGGAGACCCACTTTAACGAGCGCAGCTACTCCCTCTCCCGCTCCTGGACGCCCGAGCGCCGCGAGCTGGATTACCTGCGCTACATCGGGGCCTCCGACGAAACGGCCAAGGAGATCAAGACCTTTAACCTCTCCGGCTTTCTGGCAGAGCGGTTTAAGGAGCTGTCCGACAGATACTACCTGCTCAACAAGAGTCTGACCCTCAGGCGTGCCTTCTGGGGCAGCGCCCTCTCCGCCCTCGGCACCCTGGCCTACTACGGCGCCTACGTGTTCATACTTTTCGCCACGGTGGCCGGCAACATTACGGTCGGCAGCCTTACCTTTCTGGCCGGCTCGTTCAGCAACATGCGGGGCCTTTTGCAGGGCATCATGACGCGTTTCTCCCAAATTGCCGAAAGCGCCTTATACCTGCAGGACCTGTTCGATTTCCTGGAGCTGCAGCCGCAGATCACGCCACCGGCTAACCCGCTGCCCGTGCCAAGGCCCATTCAGCAAGGCTTTACGTTTGAGGATGTCGGGTTTAAGTACCACAACTCCGAGAAATGGGCGGTGCGGCACCTGTCGTTCCATCTCACGGCTGGCGAGAAACTGGCCTTGGTGGGCGAGAACGGCGCCGGCAAAACCACACTGGTAAAGCTGCTGGCACGATTATACGAGCCCACCGAGGGTCGCATCCTGTTAGATGGCACAGACCTGCGGGAGTACGATTTAAACGACCTGCGCCACCAGGTAGGCATCATTTTTCAGGATTACGTGCGCTTCCAGATGACGGCCTCCGACAATATTGCCATTGGCCAGATCAGCAACATCCAAGACAGGGAGCGCATCCAAGGCTCGGCACAGAAAAGCCTGGCAGACCTGGTTATCCAGCGCCTGCCGGACAAGTATGAGCAGGTGCTGGGCAAGCGCTTTAACAAGGGCGTGGAGCTATCGGGCGGCGAGTGGCAGAAGGTGGCCTTGGCCCGCGCCTACATGCGCGACGCGCAGCTGCTCATACTCGACGAGCCGACCTCCGCCCTGGATGCCCGCGCCGAGCACGAGGTGTTCCAGCGCTTTTCTGAGCTCATCGAGGGCCGAACGGCCGTACTTATCTCCCATCGCTTCTCCACCGTGCGCATGGCCGACCGGATCCTGTTCCTGGAGCAGGGGCAGCTGAAAGAGCTGGGCTCGCATGAGGAGCTGCTGGCGCAGAACGGCAAATACGCAGAGCTGTTCCTGCTGCAGGCCAGGGGGTACTTATAGCCACCGCACATTATTTTTGCGCCGCTTTTATACTTCTACACCGTTCGCTTTCCCTCTCAGGTCAATTTTGTGGTTGATGATAAAGCGGATGATGTCCCTGTTGTAGAACTGGTTTCCTGTAGACCTCTGCTGGAACCACTTCAGGTAATCTGCTTCCAGAGTAATGTTCTCATCCATCGGATTCTACGGCAGTTAACCCGCCTGACCGGTAGCTTGCCGGCACAGGATTTTTATACTTTTCTGGCGGCCCCTGAGTTAAGTACAGGCGGCGTAGCCCATGGGAAGGGGTAAATTAATTCCCACACCACCAGTAAAAAGGTAAAGGGCTAACATCAGTTTTGCCTCGTGGCGCACAGTAAGCACCTGAATTGACTGCGCCCATCACCCCCTCTAGTGCTTTAGACACTTCATGCCCCATGCCCCACGCCGCAACCGTTAAACAGCAATCATATGAAAACACGGCTTCCCATACTTCTGCTTTTACTGCTTGCCTGCTTCGGCTGCGGAACAGAACAAGAAGAGCAGAAAGAGCCGGTTGGGCTGCATGGGGAGATAACCATTTCTGGCGCATTTGCTTTATACCCGATGATGAACCGATGGGCCAGTGAGTTCCGGAAACTCAACCCTGGGGTAGAATTCGATATCCGGGCGGAAGGAACCGGCACAGGTATGGAGGAGGTATTGGCGGGCGCGGTAGACATGGGCATGGCATCGCGCAGCGTTACACCGGAAGAGACACAGCAGGGTGCGCTTCACTTTGCCGTGGCAAAGGATGCAGTCATACCTACCATCAATGCCTCAAACCCTTACATTGACGTGCTGTACAGCAAGGGCGTTACCCGCGAGCAGTTGCGTGCCGTGTGGCTTACCGGCAAAATAACGAACTGGAACGAGTTGACCGGCTCCGGGAGCTTGCCTATACGAATTTACACCCGATCTGACGCTGCCGGGGCAGCGGAGATATGGGCCAGTTTTTTGGGAGGTAAACAGGAAGAGCTAAAGGGCATAGGCGTGTTTGGTGATCTTAATTTGGCTGAGGAAGTGATAAATGAAAAAGCGGCTATAGGGTACAACAACATCAACCATGTCTACAACATCCATACAAAGCACCCCTACCAGGGCATTGCCCCGCTACCTCTCGACCTAAACGGGAACGGAACCCTGGATAAGAATGAATTTATCTATGACAGCTTGGAAGAACTGAACCAGGCTATTGCTAAAGGCGTGTTTCCCTCTCCCCCGGCCAGGCCGCTGTATCTTGTAACAAAGGGTAAGCCCACCAAGAAGGTTGTTATGGAGTTTATTGTATGGATTCTCCACGAGGGGCAGCAATATGTGGAGGAAACAGGTTATGTAAGGCTAACGGAGGACAGGCTGGCCGGAGAACTGAACAAGCTGGAGAATTAAGCCCGAAGCACTGTAAACAACAACACCAGGCATTATTTGCGCCGCTCCTTCTCCACGTGGAACACCCTCTGCTACAGTGGGAAGAAATACGGGATGACGAGGGAGGCGAGCAGCCAGAGGAGCAGGTTGAGCGGGGTGCCCACCTTCAGATAGTCGGAGAAGCGGTAATTGCCCGGGCTATAGATCATGGTGTTAGTCTGGTAACCCATGGGGGTCATGAAGCTGAGGGAGGCGGCGTAGGCCACGGCCATGATGAAGGGACGCTCGCTCACGCCCATCTCTTGGGCCGTAACAATGGCAATGGGTGCCAACAGGGCTGCGGTAGCGTTGTTGGACATAAAGTTGGTGGTCATAAAGGTGACGAAGAAAAACACCGAGAGCAGCGCGTGAGGCCCATACGCCCCTACCCCAACGATCAGATAATCTGCCAGCAGCTTGGCTGCCCCTGTTTTCTCCAGCGCTGCGCCCATCGAGAGCACGCCTCCCAGCATAAAAATTACTTTCCAGTCTATGGCGGCGTAAGCCTCCTCCAGCTTAATACACCGAAACGTGACCAGCGCCACCACGCCCACCACTGCGCTCAGGACAATAGGCACCAGACCCGTAGCCGCAGTCAGCACCACAAATACACTTATCAGCAACACAGGCAGTATCTTGCCATAGTTGAAATCGCTGCGTACGGTTTGGGAAATGATAAGGATGTCGTCGTTCTGCCGCAACTTCTCCGCCTGGTCGCTGTTGGCGGCTATCAGCAGCACGTCGCCGGCAGCGAGTTTTACGTGGGCCAGTTTGTCGTGCACGATCTCGTCGCGGTGGCGTATGGCCAGCACGGAGGCCCCATAGTTGTAGGCACGAAAATTCAGCTCTTTGAGCGACTTACCCTCCATGTAAGAGTTAGGCGTTACAATGGCCTCATAGAGCATGCTGTCGTCGTACATGCCCACATCCTCATCCCGGAACTTGCGCTCCGACTTCAGGATCACCCCCTGCTCCTGCTTCAGCTTTTTCAGCTTCTCCACCCCAATGCGCACCTTCAGCACGTCGTTGGCCCGGAGTATGAGCGAGGGAAACACCTGCACCTTGTCCTTGTCGCGGGTTACCTGCATCACCTCAATATCCAGGTCGCGCACCAGGCTGGATCGCTGCAGCGGCACCCCCACCAGCGGTGAGGCAGGCAGCAGCACGATCTCTGTCAGGTAATCGCCCAGGTCAAACTCCTCCGACAGGCTTTCGGTATGCTTGCGCTCGGGCAGCAGGTGGCGCCCAACAAAGAACATGTAAAGGATGCCCAGCAGCAAAAACAGGATGCCTGCCGGCAGGAACTCGAACATCTGCAGAGGTTCTACCCCCTGCGCCTGCGCAATGCCGCTAACCAGAATGTTGGTGGAGGTGCCGATAAGCGTGCAGGCGCCGCCCAGCAGAGCACCAAAGCTGAGCGGTATAAGCAGCTTGGAAGGGCTTACGCGGATATCTTTGCTCACCTGTATCACCACCGGCATGAGCAGGGCAACCACGGCCGTGTCGTTGATGAAGGCAGAGAGCCCCCCGGAAAAAAGCATCAGGGCCAGCAGGCAAAGCAAATAGCTGTTACGGCCAATACGCGTTAGCCCTGTACCTACTTTGTTAAGCGCACCAGATTTGAAAATGGCAGAACTGATAATGAACATGGCGGCCACCGTGATGGTGGCCGCGTTGCTGAACCCGGCAAAACCCTCGGCAGGCGTAAGGATGCCGGTGGCCATAAAGAGCACCATTGTCAGGAGGGCAACTGTGTCAATGGAAAGCCGCTCGGTTACAAAAAGTATAACCGCCAGCAGGATAATCCCTAGCACAATTCCTATCTCAACGGTCATAAAGCATGGTGCTGCAGGTGAGGCTACGCGCTACAGCAAGGGACAGGCAACTATAAACGCGCAAGTTGGATACTATAACTTAATTTGAGGTCGAACGGTTACAGGCCTGCGCGGTTTTGTTCTTTTGTTACGGGGATGGTTGTGCCTCTGCTACTCCTCCAGCCAGGCTTCGGCTTCGGAGTAAGACGTAAAACGCTTGGAGGAGAGGTGGCTCTTCACCAAAGTATCCTCTACCTGCAGGTTGGCGATGCGGTCCGATGGGTCTACGCAGGCGCTCTTCCTCAAGCCGCCTGCCTGCAGCACCTCCAGCCCCTCTATGTGCAGGCGCATCACATCCTGAGGGTGTGTGATCATGGTCCGGAGGTCGAGCAGGAGCGTAAAGTTAAGCTGCACCAGCGCCAGGGCCTTTTTTAAGTCGCTGAGGTAATCAGGGACATGGTTCCGGCCCTTCCAGAACCCGTAGATGTTGAGGTAAACCCTGTTCTTCTGGGGATGGTACAGCAGCTCGTAACATTGGTTTTTAACAATCAATGTTTTGGAGCTATCCTGCGTTATATTTTTGTCGGGGCTGTACATGGTTCCTGTAACATACGCGTAACATCACCATGATGCCTTATACTTTAATTGGGTAAAGTAGTAAATAACTAATTATAGTGCTTCTAAGGTTAAACAAACAAGACGTTTACTTGCACTTGTTACAGGCAAGAGATGCCTAAGCAGCTTTTAGCTACGGATCATGCCCGCTAATTCATGTACCACGCCGTTCTTTACCTGCACATCGGGGCGTTGTATGCTTACCCCGTTTACCAGTGTCTGGCCTCTCTTGCGGTAGATGGTAATGCTGGAGGTATTACAGACCGGCGTCAGCGACTTACCCTCTTTCAGATCTTGCTCCAGGTACACGCCTTTTACGATGTGGCTCGAAAGTATGGCCCGCAACCGCTCCGGCGACTCGTTGCTTATACTTTGCAGCGTGCTCTCAGATGGAGCGAATAACGTAATTTGTACATTCCCGGAAAGCAGCGGGGTAAAACCTGCCTTGGTAAGCAAATCCGACAAAACAGGCCGCTCCTGCACCAGGTACTCCATCATACTGCGGTTTTCCTGGGCCTGGGTAGTATGCACACCAAGGGCGAACAGTGCAATTAACAGGAACTTAATGTACAAATACGGTTGCGTCAGCTTCATGTCTTATGGGTGATCTCTGCCATTTTATACGTAGCAAAGCCCATCATAGGTAGAAATTACCTCATCTTATTTGTCGCTAAAAGTACAATTTAGAGAGCTCCCCTCTTAGAACATGCGCCAGTTGGCTATCTGCTGAAAGAAGCTCGGCAGCGCGCTTGGCACCAGCACCAGGCTCAGCAGAAACCCGAAAAGGGCACCGTAAAGGTGTGCGTCGTGGTTAATGTTGTCGCCCATGCGCTTGCCCGAGAAATACGAGTACATCATGTACAGAACGCCGAAGATAAAGCCCGGCAGGCAAAGGAAGGCAAAAAGGCAGATATCCAGCGTCGGGAAGAAAAGAATGCTGGAGAAGACGATGCTGGCCACCCCGCCCGAGGCCCCCAAGGCGCGGTACGGCGGGTCGTTGCGGTGCTTAAAGTAAGTGGGGATGTCTGACACAATAATGCCGCCCAAGTATACCAGCAAGTACAGCAGGATGCCTGTCGTGTAGCCGTAAGCTGATGTGAACACATACTCCACCACGTCGCCGAAGAAGAAGAGCGTGAACATGTTGAACAGCAGGTGCGTGAAATCGGCGTGCAGAAAGCCAGAGGTAAGGAAGCGGTACCAGGAGTTTTCGCGCTGCACGGCATAAGGCTGGAAGATCCATTTATGCATCAGGGTCTGGTTTTGCCAGGCGTACAGCGAAATGCCAACAGTGATGATGATTAAGATTACGGTAACGCTCATGCTCTGTTTCTGAAAGAGTGATGGAATGAATAGGAACAAAGATAAAAGACAAAGCCGTATGCCTCCTACTAAATATTGCCGGTTTACAGGCGTTTATACTTTACGGCGCCTGCAAAGGCGCTCCCAAAGTATGGAAAGTGTATTTCCGCAAACTTTGTTTAACTTCCCCCCTACGTATACTTCGTTCTTATCTAACACTTGAGACACCCTATGGGAAAATTTGTGATCTTCGACATGGATGGCGTGCTGGTGGACAGTGAGCCGATACACATGGAGCTGGAGAGGCTTCTGTTCAGCCAGCTAAACTTACAGGTGCCTACCGCCCTGCACCATTCTTTTGTAGGCATGGCCCCAAAAAGAGTATGGGAAACCCTGATACAGCAGTTTGAACTCCCACACACGGTGGACGAGCTCTTTCAGCTTGAAAAAGAAGTGAAGCATGCGGAGCTACAGGCACGGCAGATACAGTGCATCCCGGCAGTGGATACCCTGCTGGCCACGCTAAAGGAAAACGGCTACAACCTCTCCGTCGCCTCCTCCTCTCCCCACAACATCATCGCTCTGATCCTGGAAAAACTGGGCTTCAGACACTACTTCGACTTCATCGTCAGCAGCGAGGATGTGCGCAACGGAAAGCCGTCTCCGGACATCTTCCTGGAAGTGGCGCAGCGCTATCAGGAGCCTGCGGCTAACTTTATCGTGATAGAAGACAGCAGCAACGGCGTTAAAGGTGCCAAAGCCGCCGGCATGATGTGCATCGGCTATAAATCGGCCAACTCCGGTAACCAGGATCTCTCCCTGGCCGACCTGGTAACGGAAGACTTCAGCCGGCTGCGCCTGGAAGACCTTGAGGCTCTGCGAAACAACACTCGCCTGTCTTAAAGAAAACTGTACTTTCTGTTTTACCGCAAAGAAAAATGCCCTCCGCTATGAAGGGCTTTTTTTAATCCTTAACTGTCGCGCTCCATCAGTTGCAGCGCCAGGCCACGAACGGTGCTCTTGCGCTCCTCCGGCAGCCCGATGGCATCTAAGTGCTGGATAGCCCGCTGGAAGTACAGGTCGATCTGCTGCTCCGTCTGGTGGCGGATGTGGAGCTGGTCGTATACTTCGGTGACGGCCCTCACCTTCTCCTCCGCTATACTTTCATCCGTTTTGTCGCGCCAGCCGATGATAGTTTGCCGCTGCTGCTCGTTGGCCTGCTCCAGCGCCGTCAGCATCAGGAACGTCTTCTTATCCGACAGGATATCGCCGCCCACCTGCTTGCCAAACTTGGCTTTGTCACCATACACGTCCAGCAAATCATCGCGCAGCTGGAAGGCTATACCGATGTTGTCGCCGAACGCCTTCAGGTGCTCGGCATCCGCCTGAGGCGCCCCTTGCAGGATAGCGCCCAGCTCCAGGCTAAACCCTACCAGCACCGCAGTCTTCAGCGTGATCATGTGGATGTACTCGGGGATGCTGACCTGCTCGCGTCGCTCAAAATTCATGTCCATCTGCTGGCCCTCGCATACTTCGGCGGCCGTGCGGCTGAACAGACGCAGCACCAGCGGCAGCTTCTCGGGCTCCACGTTCAGCAGCAGCTCGTAAGCGCGCACCAGCATCACGTCGCCACTAAGGATGGCCGTGTTGGCATCCCACTTCTCGTGCACAGTCTGCTGCCCGCGGCGCAGCGGTGCCTTGTCCATAATGTCGTCGTGCATGAGCGTGAAGTTGTGGAAAACCTCCACCGCCGCAGCCGGCAAAAGCGCCTTCTCCACGTCGTCATCGAACATTTTGGCGCCCAGCAGCACCAGCATGGGGCGAATGCGCTTGCCGCCCAGCGCCATGATGTAGCGGATCGGCTCGTAAAGCTCCACCGGATTTTCACCGTAACGGAGCGCGGACAAGGTATGGTTTATCTTCTCAGAAAGGATGGTAATATCCACAGGGTACCTTAGTGTTGTTTAAGTGTCTCGATTAGGTCCAGATCGATGGTACGGTCGGCCAGGTTGGCGCTTTTCACCTCTACCAGCACCTCATCCCCGAATGAGATGATGCGCTTGGTCTGGCGGCCGATGATGCGGTAATTATCGGCATCCAGTTCGTAGTAATCGTCGTTGATGTCGGCCAGGCGCACCATGCCCTCACACTTGTTCTCCTCGATCTCCACAAAGATACCCCATTCTGTGACACCGGAAACAATCCCTTTGTATTGATTTCCGATGGTATCCTTCATAAACTCCACTTGCTTATACTTGATAGAGGCACGCTCAGCGTCGGCGGCGCGTTTCTCCATTTCGGAGGAGTGGCGGCAGCGCTCCTCATACTCCTCCTTGTCCGCTGAATTGCCTCCGTCGAGGTAGTGCTGCAGGAGGCGGTGCGCCATCATATCCGGGTAGCGGCGGATGGGCGAGGTGAAGTGGGAGTAATGATCGAAAGCCAGACCAAAGTGCCCCTCGGGCTCGGTGCTATACTTGGCCTTGGCCATGGTACGGATGGCCAGGTTCTGCAGCACACTCTGCTCCGGCTTGCCCTCAATCTCGGCAGTCAGGTGGTTCAGTTCCTCAGAGATATCGCCCTCTGGGTCTACTTTGTAGCCGAACTTGCGGGCGAAGAGCGAGAACGTGCTCAGCTTATCGGGATCGGGGTTACCGTGCGTGCGGTACACCATGGTAGGGCGCTTCTTGCCTTTGCCCAGGTTAAACACAAACTCGGCCACGCGCTTGTTGGCCAGCAGCATGTACTCTTCTATCAACTTGTGCGCGTCCTTGCGCTCCTTCACGTAAACGGAAAGCGGCTTGCCATTCTCATCCAGCTT
Organism: Pontibacter litorisediminis; assembly: GCF_029360645.1. Lineage (GTDB taxonomy): Bacteria > Bacteroidota > Bacteroidia > Cytophagales > Hymenobacteraceae > Pontibacter > Pontibacter litorisediminis. The sequence goes on from NZ_JARDUA010000004.1 coordinate 112,207, forward strand.
AAACTTCACCTCTACTGTCTCGAAGGAGATGGCACCGTTTTTAAAGCGCTTGGCCTGCAGTTTTTTGGCGATGTTGTTCAGGATGTTAATCTCCTCGGCAAAGTCGCCCTCGCCGGTCTCGATGCGCTCCTGCGCCTCCTCGTAAGCAAAACGGCGGTCGGAGTAGATGATGGTGCGGCCGTACCAGGTGTCGTAGAGCTTGCCGTTATCGTCCAGCTCGAACACCACCGAGAAGGTCAGCTTCTCTTCGTTTGGCCGAAGCGAGCAGAGGCCGTTGGAGAGGCGCTCGGGCAGCATCGGGATAGTTCTATCCACCAGGTACACGGAAGTGGCCCGGTGGAAAGCCTCTTTCTCCAGCACGCTGCGCGGGTGCACGTAGTGCGTTACGTCGGCAATGTGCACACCAATCTCCCAATGGCCGTTCTCCAGCTTTTGGATAGACAGGGCGTCGTCGAAGTCCTTGGCGTCGGCGGGGTCTATGGTGAAGGTGGTGACATCGCGGAAGTCGCGGCGCTTGGCTATCTCGCCGGCCGGTATCTTCTCGGAGATGCTCTCAGCCTCCTCCTCCACTGCCTCCGGAAACTCGAACGGCAGGCCAAACTCGGCCATGATAGAATGTATCTCCGCCTCATGCTCCCCGGCAGGGCCAAACACGCGGATCACCTCACCCGTCGGGTTCTTGCCCGGCTTGTCCGGCCACTCCAGCACGCGCACCAGCACCTTGTCGCCGGACTGGGCATCGTTGAGGTGGCGCTCTCCCACAAAAATATCAAAGTATAAACGCTTGAAGTCGGGCACTACAAAACCGAAGTTCTTGGACAGCTCCATCAGGCCAACCAGCTCGGTGCGGGATCGCTCCAGCACCTCTACCACCACGCCCTCCTGGCGGCCGCCGCGCACCGATGGCAGCACCTCCACTTTCACCAGGTCGCCGTCCATGGCGTACATCAGGTGCTCAGTGAACACGCGGATGTCCTCCTCACGCTCCGCCGACACGATGTAGGCATACTTGCTGTTGGCCAAATCCACGCGCCCCGTCACGATCTCCACCTTCAGGTTCATCATGTACTTGTCGTCGTCCACAGCCAAGAGTTTGTTCTCGCGCACCAGCGCCTTTACCAGGTTCTGCACCTGCTCGCGGCCATGCTTGTCAGTTACGCCTAAACGGCGGGTAACCTGGCGCATGGTAAACACGGTGTCGGGGCTGTTGGAGAACACCTCCAGCACAACGGCCTTCGCCGACTTGGGCGCGCCCTTGCGGTTCGATGGCTCTTTACGGGCGTATGCCTCTCTGGCGGATTCTTTGCGGTTTGATGATGATTCGCCTCCTCTTCTGCTAGAGCGGCCTCTGTCACTTCTATCACTGCGGCTCTCTTTGTCTTTGCCGCCTCTTTTGTCTTTGTTGCTTCTCATGTATCTTCGTCGGTATGGGGGGCGGCCAATAAGCCGCCACTGCCATTTACAATCTTTAGCTTAAATAGTTTAAATCTACTATACGCCGCTAAGGGGTCTTTGGCTAAAGTTGGTGGTAAATCGACTTCAATTTATAGAGAATTTTCTATATAATGAGGAGTGCCGGCGGAAATAAGGGGGAGTGCCTGAGGCGGGAGGATCGGCTTATACTTCGATTGACGTCTCCCAGCCGTCGTAGTCGCCGTTGTGCCTCTGGGCCTGGCGCCGCAGGTGCAACACTACTTTGTCTATACTTTGGTGGTCTATCTTGTCGGTGCGGCTGATGTGCAGGCGGTGCGGGTAGTCGGCGGAGGAGGCCAGAAAATCACTGGTGATGACGCTGTAGTTATCGTTGCCTATGCTTTGCAGGAAGCCTGCTCTGTCCTTTTCGGTCTTAAAGTAGATCCAGTGATCCACCTGCCGCTCCTTGCTCAGGTCGTCGCCATTGCTCTCCAACTCCTCCAGCACCTTGCGGTTTTTGATGCTCTGCAGCTGCTCCGGCTCGGGGTACAGAAAGTTAAAGTACCGGCTCCAGTTCTTGTCTTTCACCAACCTCAGGGTATAGGCGTGGCCGTTATAGCGCTGCATGACCTGCTGCACGTGCTCGGCATAGTCTTTCGCCTCGCCCATGTAAAAGTATACCTTGCGCTGCCCGTTAGAGGTAAGGCGGCCGGCATAGGTGGCGTTGCATGACTTTCGCAGCGTCTCCTCCAGGTCATCCTCCAGGCTCTGCAACACAATGGTTTCCTGCAACGAGGAAAGGCCGTCGGGGCGCGGGTCTACAATGTTGACCGACACCTGCAGGAGGTTGGGCTGGTCGGCTACCGGGGCGATCTTGGCAAGGCCCAGGTCTACCGCTATAGAGCCAGGTTTGTTGTCTACGCTCCTGAAATGAAACTCCCAATCCGGTTCATGAAATGATTGTTCCATAAAATTACGCGTTTAATAGTTTATCAGGTCCAAGGCAGCCGCCGCTACAACATTCCGGCTCTCAAGGCTTCCCGGTGCTGCTGAGCGGCCATAATGTCCTCTGGTTCACCTTTCGGGATAGCGTCTATAAGCCTACGCGTATACGCTTCCTGCGGTTGGCGGAAGAGCTGCTCCGGCGTGCCGCTCTCTACGACCTTGCCCTTGTTCATCACTAGTATACGGTCCGACATATATTTTGCTACTGCCAGGTCGTGGGTAATGAAAAGAAAGGTGATGTGAAGCTCCTTTTTTAGCTTGTTAAGCAAGTTCAGCACCTGTGCCTGCACCGACACATCCAAGGCCGACACCGACTCATCACAAATTACGCACTTTGGCTGCAGCGCCAGGGCCCGCGCGATGCTTACCCGCTGCCGTTGCCCCCCAGACAGCTCATGTGGATAACGTTGAAGGTGCTCCGGCGCAAGACCCACCATATCAAGCAGTTCCATGGTTTTCCCACAGCGCTCTTTCTTGCTGTTATACAAGTTATGCACCTGCATCGGCTCCAGAATAGCCTCCCCCACGGTGTGCATAGGGTTCAGCGAGGCATAGGGGTCCTGGAAGATCATCTGGAAATCGCGGCGGCTTTGGCGGAGTTCTTCCGGGTGTAGCCCGGCCAAGTCGCGTCCGTTAAAGAGGATACGCCCCTCCGTGGGCGCCACCAGTTGCAGGAGCGCACGGCCCAGTGTGGTTTTGCCGCAACCCGACTCGCCCACCAGGCCAATGGTCTCCCCGGGCCTCACCTCAAAGCTCACCCCGTCCACAGCTTTTACATAGTCGGTGGTGCGGCTAAAGAAGCCTTTCCGGAGGGGGAAGTATACTTTCAGGTTCTCCACCTGCAGCAGTGGTGGCTTCTGGCGGCTCTCCTGCTGGTGCTCTATACTTGCTACTGTGCCCGCATAGGAGTTTTCTACCTCTGCCCGCGACGGCTCATGTGCTTGCTTTTGCCTTTCGATGATGGTGCCTGCTGAATTCTCCAGCATAAAATCCGACACGGTGGGAAGCATGGCCTGTGGCGCGGCAGACAGCGTGGGCCGGCAGGCCAGCAGACCTTTGGTGTAGGGGTGCCGCGGGCTGGTGAGGATGTCCAGCACTTTCCCCTGCTCCACCACCTTGCCTTTATACATCACCAGGATGCGGTCGGCTATCTCGGCCACCACCCCCAGGTCGTGGGTGATGAAGAGGACCGCCGTGTTTTTCCTTACCCTCAACTCGTCTATGAGCTGCAGCACGCGCGCCTGCACCGTCACATCCAGGGCGGTGGTCGGCTCGTCGGCGATAAGTATGCCAGGCTCGCAGGCCATGGCCATGGCAATCATTACGCGCTGCTGCTGCCCCCCCGACAGCTCGTGTGGATAAGCATCGTAAACCTTCTCCGGCCGTGGCAGCTTTGCCTGCTCAAAAAGCTTCACAACGCGTTTTTTGGCCTCTTTTTTAGAAAGATCGGTGTGTAAGAGCAGCACCTCCGCCACCTGTTTTCCACAGGTATAAACCGGGTTCAGGGAGGTCATCGGCTCTTGGAAAACCATGCTGATCTCATTGCCCCTGATTCGCTGCATCTGCTGCTCCGGGAGCTGCAACAGGTCTACCTCGCCATACTTTGCTGACCGGAAAATGGCTTTCCCTCCTGTTGTTGCGCCTCCGGCATCAAGCAGCCGCATCAACGAAAGCGCCGTAACCGACTTACCCGATCCAGTCTCCCCCACAATCGCGACCGTCTCACCAGGATACACCTCAAACGACACCTTGTCCACGGCCGTGACCTTGCTGTGGCGCGTGGAGAAGATTGTCTCTAACTCTTCGATCTGAAGTATGGGTGTGGAGCTTGGCAAGGGCGAAGAAGGTTTTGCTTCAGGTAAAAATAGCGTTTTTTGCCGTATTAGCTAGTCCATGGCTATGCCTATCTGTTCGCCACCGGCAGTGTAAGCTTGTATCAACCCTACGCCTTCTTTCACATAGATGCCCTGTACGTAATCCAACGGGTAGTACTGCTGAAAATACCGTTCATCCGCGTTGTAGCGCAGTGCCTCGTTGAGGAAAAAGTGATAAACGTTTGCATGCTCCACTCCCTGCAGGGTTACCGTTGGCAGAAACTCTTGGGTATAGGTAATTTTATTGAACGTTGAAGTGGCAGCATCATCTAAAACAAAGGTGCGCGTGGTAGTGTACTCGGTGTAGGTTTGGTTAACATAGGTTACCGAACTAGGGAACCTGGTTTTGTACCCCACTGTGAACTCCATCACATCGCTCACGTCAGGTTTGCCATAAATGCTGTTGAACCGCTGCGGGTCCACGTCTTTCCTGAGCTTTAGCTTTATGCTGAACCGGCTTTCGCCACTGATCTGACCTATGTATTCTTTTTCCTCGGCAGTGTAATACTCTTTACATGAGTTAAGGTCAAACTTGCCGCTGTAGTTTTTCTTTCGAACAGGCACCTCTACTGTGGTATACTTACCGGGTACTCCATAACTCATCGGCAGCTTAGCTTCCTCAAGCGTGGCATGATAGGTTTTATCCGGCGCTGGCACAAAAGCGCTAAGCTCACCCGTGAACTCCAGTTTCCCCAGGTTCACATCCTCGCAATCATTGCAGGCATACAGAGAAGCGATTAAGAATGCAGAGGCTAAAAGTTTGGGCAGTTTCATGCGTTGAACAGGTTACAAGTATAACTACTGGAAAAAAGCACGAAATATAGCCGTAAATTTTGTGATTGCACCGAGGAGCCTCTCACTGTTTCACCATTCTGATGTACCTTAATTTGTTGGGAGGCGCTAAAACGCTTTGGCACGTGCTGCTAAGCTATTGCCGCACTCCCAGGGAATGCCCCGGCAAAACAAAAAGGCTGCCCCACCCGGAGCAGCCTTCTGCTTTTGTACTTTATACTTTATATTTGCTGCTACAGTCCCTGCTGCTCTACGGGCCGCTGCTTATGCTCCTCGTGGTGCTCCCCGAAAAAGCGCTTCTGGTTAAACAAAATCAGCAGCACACCAATGAAAATGGCCGAGTCGGCCACGTTGAAGATCGGCCAAAGCGACATGGGCTTGCCGCCGAATATCGGCACCCAATGCGGCACAATGCCCTCCCATATATCTATGTAGAACATGTCGATTACCTGCCCATGGAACCACGGCGTGGATGAGCCATAGGGGGCGTTATCAAACCACACGCCATAGAAGGTGCTATCGATCAGGTTCCCGATGGCACCGCCTAATATCAGGGAAATGCACCAGATCAGGCCTTTGGGGGCCTTGTGCTTTACCAGATAGTAGAGGTAATAGCTAATGCCAAACATAGCCACCAGGCGAAACAGCGTCAGGATGAGTTTGCCGTACTCTGACCCCAGCTCCACGCCAAAGGCCATGCCCGGGTTCAAGGTATAATGCAGTTTCAGCCAGTCTCCTATCAAGTGGATCTCACCTGGCAGGCCCATCTCCATGTTGTAGTGCACGATCAGCTTCACAACCTGATCTACCAAAATCACGGCAAGAGCAGCCAGGTAATATTTTCCGTATTTCATATCAGAACATTAAGCAGCAGGCACTTTACATGTCGGCCGCTGCAGTAGACTTTTTATAAGTACAGGAGCACCAGGAATCTATTTGTTCCCTGGTGCTCCTGATGGTTTAGGCAATTGCGTTTTGCTCTGTCTGGATGTTGATGAACACTTTATAGTCATCGATATCCAGCAATGTAGAACTGGCCAGTTCCGGCACCAGGTCCAGGCTCAGGGCCTGTGTTTCGGCGCAGATGTAGTTGCCATAGTTTGCCACTGCCGCGTTTACCTCCGGCTCCGACTCCTGCATCACAATGCGGATCTTGTCCTGCACCTCCAGGTTAGAATCTTTGCGCAGGTTCTGGATCCGGTTTACCAGGTCACGGGCGATGCCCTCCTGCTTCAGCGCCTCGGTCAGGGTAATGTCCAGTGCCACCGTCAGTTTGCCCTCACTGGCCACCAGCCAGCCCGGGATGTCCTCTGAAGAGATCTCCACGTCCTCCGGCGTCAGCACGGCGGTTTCCTCCTCGTTCAGCATCACCTCAAAGCCACCTTCACGCTCCAGCCTGGCAATATCCTCCTGGCCCATCTGCTGCACGGCGGCAGCCACCAGCTTCATCTTCGGCCCGAACACCTGGCCCAGCTTCTTGAAGTTCGGTTTGATCTTCTTCACCAGGATGCCGGACGTGTCGTCGATGTACTCGATGGCCTTCACGTTCACCTCGCTCAGGATCAGATCGGCCACCGCTTCAATCTGCTGCTTCATTTTCGGGTTAAGCACCGGTATCAGGATGCGCTGCAACGGCTGGCGTACCTTGATCATCTCTTTCTTGCGCAGCGAGTGCACCAAAGAGGAGATAGTCTGGGCCAGCTGCATGCGCTCCTCCAGGTCTATGTCGATATCCTCGTGGTTTACCTCCGGATAGTATGCCAGGTGCACCGACTCTTCCTTATGCTTGCCACTCACTGAGTTCAGGTCGCGGTACAGTTGCTCGGTGTAGAAAGGAGCCACCGGAGCAGCCAGTTTTGCGATTGTCTCCAGGCAAGTATACAGCGTCTGGTACGCGGCGATCTTGTCGGTGTTGTATTCGCCTTTCCAGAAGCGCTTGCGGTTCAGGCGCACATACCAGTTGCTCAGGTCGTCCACCACAAAATCCTGTATGGCGCGGGCGGCGCGGGTTGGATCGTAGTCTTCGTAGAACGTGTCCACGTCCTGGATCAGCGTGTTCAGCTTCGAGATGATCCAACGGTCCGACTCGGTGCGCTGCGCCATCGGCACATCGGCCTCGGCGTAGGTAAAGTTATCGAGGTTAGCATAAAGCGCGAAGAAGGAGTACGTGTTCTGCAGCGTACCGAAGAAACGGCGCTGCGTCTCCACCACCCCATCCGGGTTAAACTTCAGGTTGTCCCAAGGCGGCGCGTTGGAGATCATGTACCAGCGCACGGCATCCGGGCCATACGTGCCAATCATCTCAAACGGATCGATGGCGTTGCCGAGGCGCTTGCTCATTTTGTTGCCGTTCTTGTCGAGCACCAGGCCGTTGGCGATCACGTTTTTGTACGCCACGCTGTCCTCCAGCATTACGGCCAGCGCGTGCAGGGTAAAGAACCAACCGCGTGTCTGGTCCACCCCCTCGGCGATAAAGTCTGCCGGGAAGTTCTGCTCGAAGATTTCCTTGTTCTCCAGCGGGTAGTGCCACTGTGCATAAGGCATGGCGCCAGAGTCGAACCACACGTCGATAAGGTCTGGCTCTCTGTACATTGGCTTTCCGGAGTCGCTTAGCAGCACCACGTTGTCCACATACGGGCGGTGCAGGTCTTTCACCTCCACAGAGGCATCCATTACCCCGGCATCCACTGCTCTGGCAATCTCATCGTTCAGCTGCGCGATGGAGCCGATGCAGATTTCCTCTTCGCCGTCCTCTGTTCTCCAGATTGGCAGCGGGGTGCCCCAGTAGCGCGAGCGCGACAGGTTCCAGTCCACCAGGTTCTCGAGCCAGTTGCCGAAGCGGCCTGTACCCGTAGACTCCGGTTTCCAGTTGATCGTTTTATTCAGCTCGATCAGGCGGTCCTTTACGGCAGTGGTTTTGATGAACCAGCTATCCAGCGGGTAGTACAGCACCGGCATATCAGTACGCCAGCAGTGCGGATAGGTGTGCTCATACTTCTCTACCTTAAAGGCTTTGCCCTCTTCTTTTAGTTTGATGGCGATCTTAACATCGGTAGGCTTGTAGTCGGCGGCAGATTCGTCTTCCTTAGCATAGTTCTTCACGTACATGCCAGCGAAGTCGGTAACCTCCTTCACAAAACGGCCTTGTCTGTCCACGATCGGAGAAGGCTTTCCGTTCTCGTCCATTACCAGCAGCGCCGGGATGTCGTTCTGCGCGGCTACGCGGGCGTCATCGGCACCAAAGGTCGGTGAGATGTGCACGATACCGGTACCGTCCTCTGTCGTTACATAGTCCCCGATGATCACGCGGAAGGCGGGCTTGTCCGGCTGCACGTACGGCATCAGTTGGTGATACTCCACGCCTGCCAGATCGGCGCCGGTGAACTCCTCCACCACTTTAAAAGGAACCAGCTTATCGCCTGCCTTGTAATCTGCCAAAGCCAGGTCAGCGGCTTTCGCGTTGAAGTAGCGGCTCACCAGGTCCTTGGCCAGTATAACCGAGATCGGCTCGAAGGTGTATGGGTTGTAGGTTTTAACCTTTACATATTTGATGTTCTTACCTACGGCAAGCCCTGTGTTGGCAGGCAGCGTCCATGGTGTGGTGGTCCAGGCCAGGAAGTATACGTTCTCCTCCTCACGCTCGAACAGGAACATGTTACGGGTAATCTTCTTCACCTCGAACTGCGCCACAATGGTGGTATCTTTTACCATTTTGTAGCAGCCCGGCTGGTTCAGCTCGTGCGAGCTAAGGCCGGTGCCGGCAGCCGGCGAGAAAGGCTGAATAGTATAACCCTTATACAAATAGCCTTTGTCGTACAGCTTCTTCAGCAGGGCCCAGCAAGACTCGATGTACTCATCCTCAAAGGTGATGTAGGGGTTGTTCAGGTCTACCCAATAGCCCATCTGCTCGGTCAGGGTATCCCACTGGTTCTTAAAGCGCATCACCGTTTCGCGGCAGCGCTGGTTGTACTCCTCTACCGTGATCTTCTTACCGATATCCTCTTTCGTGATGCCCAGCTCTTTCTCTACCTGCAGCTCCACCGGCAGGCCGTGGGTGTCCCAGCCGCCTTTGCGGTTCACCTGAAAGCCTTTCAGGGTTTTGTAGCGGCAGAAAATATCCTTTACGGCACGGGCCATCACGTGGTGAATGCCCGGCGTACCGTTGGCTGAAGGCGGTCCTTCGTAAAACACGAACGGCGTGTTGCCCTCACGGGTGGCCACCGATCTCTCAAAGATGTTGTTCTGCTTCCAGAACTCCAGTACATCCTCGCCTACCTTGGCGTAGTTCAGGTTTTTATACTCGTTGTACTTTACCATTTTCTGGTTTATTGTCTTCCTCAAGATTTACTTCTTCCTCTAATCTCAACTTTAGCTGGCTCAGGTCTAGTTCCTCGTCCTCGTGCTCCAGGTAGAACTCGTCGTAGTGCTCTATCAGGGCATACGGGTCGCGCTCATACTTGCCGCTGTCGAAGCTCATCAGCAAAGTTGGCAATATAATCAGGTTTGTGAATAATGCAATCAGCAAGCTCACCGACATCAGCACGCCCAGCGCCTTGGTACCGCCAAACTCCGAGAAGGCAAAGATCACGAAGCCGAAGAACAGGATCACCGACGTATAGATCATACTGGTGCCTGCCTCTGTTAAACTCGTGGTAATGGCCCGGCTCACGTTAAAGCCGTTCGACAGCAGTTCACTCCTGTACTTGGCCAGAAAGTGAATGGAGTCGTCGATGGCGATGCCCAGCGCGATGCTGAAGATAAGCGCGGTGCTTGGCTTTAGCGGGATGTTGAAAAAGCCCATCAGGCCACCAGCTATCAGCAGCGGTATCATGTTCGGTATCAGCGATATGATTACAACCCTTGCCGATTTAAACAACAATGCGATCACAATAGTTACCAACACAAAGGCCAGCAGCAAACTAGAGCGCAGGTTGTTGATCAGGTACTCATTGCCTTTGATGAACAGCAGCGTCGTGCCGGTAAGGCTCACGGTGGTCTGGGCGCCGGAGTCGTTGCGGGTAAAGGTCATGGTGTTGCCTTCCTCCGTTTCCGTTACACCCTCACCGCCGTAAATCTCGCGCAGCTCCGGTTTTATTTTGTTGATGATGAGTGTATCGAGCTCCCTGGATCCGGCATCCGCCACTTTCAGGGAGATGCGGGCGCGTTGGCCGGTGCTGTCTACGAAGGCGCGGAGCAGGCGCTGGTTGGCCCCGTCGTTCTGCTTGGCCAGGTAGCTGAAGATAAAGTTGCGCTCGGTGTTATCGGGCAGGCGGTAGGAGTTTGGATCCCCCTCATAGAAGGCCTGCGTGGCCGTTTTCACCAAGCCTACCACCGATATCGGGGCAGAAAGGATGGGCTGCGTGCGCAGGAAATCCTCCAGCTGGGCCAGCTTCTTCAGGTTGGGCAGGCGCATCACGCCCTGCTTTGTGCCCGTGTCCACGATAATCTCCAGCGGCATCACGCCGTTAAAGTGGTTCTCGAAAAACGCCAAGTCGGCATTCACACTGCTTTCCTCCGGCAGGTCGTCCACCATATAAGACACCGTCTTCACTTTATAGATACCCAGCAACGATAAGCCTATGGCCAAGATCGTGAAGAAGTATACCAGGTGGCGCTTGCGGTGCACAATGTAGTCGAAGAACTCCAGCAGCTTGTTTAGCGGGCGCGCATCGAGGTGGCGCAGCTGGCGGCGGCTCGGCGGCGGCAGGTAGGAGAACACGATTGGGATTAGCACAATGCTCATCACAAAGGTGACGAAGATGTTGAGGCCAGCCACCACACCAAACTCATACAGGATGGCCACATGGGTAAAGGTAAACACGATAAAGCCGATGGCCGTGGTGGTATTCGTTACCAGGTTCACGACCCCTATCTTGCTGATGACCCGGGCAAGGGCCATGATCTTGTTGCCGTGCTTACGGTAATCGTAATGGTAGCGTGTGAGCAGGTAGGTGGAGTTAGGTATACCGATCACGACAAGTATGGCCGGAATCAAACCTGTGAGCAGCGAGATCTTAAAGCCCAGCAACGAGAGCGTACCCAGCACCCACACCACCACCATGCTGATCATGAGCAGCGGGAAGATAACGGCGTAGAACGAGCGGAAAAAGATAAACAGCGTCACGCCTGTTACCAGCAGGGCCAGCAGCAGGAACATTTGCATTTCGGCGGCCACTTTGGTTGTCATCACGGCGCGTACGAAAGGCAGGCCGGCATAATGCAGCTTGATACCTGTCTTTTTGGAGAAGGCATCCGTATGAGCTGTGATGTTATCCATCACCCCTACCCGGCGGGCAGAGTTCAGGTAAGCCGGGTCTACGGTGATGGCCAGCAACGTGGCGCCCGTTTTGTTATTGATGATCTGACCGTCGTAGAAACCCTGGTTGCGCACTACCTGCAGCAGGCTGTCGAGATCAGGCTGTGTTTGGGGCATAACGGGGAAGATGGCGGCGGTGGTGAACCTGCGCTCGGCGGTGTCTTTTACCACCTGCACCAGGTTTGGCAGCGAGATTACGGCTTTCACGCCCTCCACCTGGCTCAGCTCATCTGACAGGGCCTTTAGCTCCAGGAAGTTCTGCAGCTTGTATACTTTGTTGTCCTGCATGCCGACCACCAGAATATTCCCGTCTTCGCCAAAAGTTTGCTTAAAGCGCTGGAAGTACTGCATGTCCACGTCGTCCTTGGAAACGACGTTGGCAAAATCGTAAGACATTTCTGCGTTTCTGGCATGGTAAGCCATAAAAGCAGTAAGCACAGCTAAAAGGAGCAACAGCCTCAGCCTGTACTTGATAATAAAAATGGCAATCTTATTCCACATGGTCCGGCTACAATTCGGCAAAGGTACGGATTTTTTGCGCACGCTGCAGAGCATCAGCCGGTAATCCTGCCGTTGAAATGTTGCCTAAAAAAGAACCCCAGCCTGAGCCGGGGTTCAATGTATTCTACTCATTTCACCTTTAGCTTTTCTTTTTTGAGGATGAGCTGTCGGAGGATTTGTTCTTCGGAACACAGTTTGGCACTGTTTTGCCGTCTTTCTCCTTCGTACCTACGGGTTCATACCCTTTCCAGCATGGGTTCTCCTCTTTTAAACTATGCTTGCTACTGCTGCTATTTGATTTAGACATACGCTCTCATGGTTGTTTACCTTGATGTGTACGCCAAACCAGCCTTTACCTTTCCCTAATTTGGTGTGCCTGCAGATTATGTTGGTAAATCGTTGTAACCTTTATGCCACAGCATGTTTAAAATTTTTGCCCCAGCCGATCTAGTCACCAGGGGAACGCCCATATTACGAGCTATTTATCACACTTTTCTGGCGTAGTTTCACACCAAGACAACTCCGGTTTTCAACAGGAAATTATGTTATTATACTTAACATAACAAACAAACTTTAAGACTCTTTTTTACTTTACACATTAAAAGTTTCGCACCTGTATTCTGCTTAACAGCACGTATAGCTGGCAAAGTATAACCACCACGCACTGCGGGACTACACTAAAAAGCCCCGTTCACCTTCTGGTGAACGGGGCTTTTTAGTGTAGCGGCTCTACTATAGCCGGTCTATCCATTCTTTAATGTCATGCTTCGTTTTGCCTAGCTTTTGTTGCATTCGCCCCAGCCATTCATCTTGCTTGCCCTCTTCATAAGTCAGGTCGTCGTCAGTAAGGTCTCCATACTCCTGTTTCATCTTGCCCTTCAATTCGTTCCAATTGCCTCGGGCCCTGTACTCGGTCTCTCTCATCGCTTATGTTATTTATAATACTATAAACGTAGGGGCTGGTAGCCTGGTTCTTGTACAGCCTGCCTTTGTTCCTGCTGTTACCACTGGTGCCCTCTATGGCAGCCCCCTTACCGGATGCTTGTGGCACGCCTGTTAATTAGATGGTGCCGCCACTGCCTGTTTCACCTGCTCTACTCTAAAGGCAGGGGTTTGGTAGTCCTGCGGCAGGTAGTGTGCCGGTATGGTCACCATGTTTCCGTCGCGCTGGGCGCGGTAGTGCGGCGAGAGGATCTCGATACCCGCCTCGTTAAATTTGTCTTGAATGTTCTGGTGGATACCTGAGTAGGTCAGGGCCATTTTACTGGCGGCGAAAGTATAGGCGTTGAGTTGATAACTCACATAAAAATCATCAAGGCTGGTTTGCAGCACAAAGGGTGCTGGTGTTTTTTCCACGTTCGGTGTGGCCAGGGCAGCATCTATTAACGCCTGGTGTACCTTCGGCCAGGGCACATCGTAGCCAATGGTCACGGTGGTGTGCAGCACCAGCCCCTTCTCGCTCTGCTCGCTGCAGGTGGTAAAGTTAGTGGTGTGGTTGTTCAGGATCATGGCGTTGGGTATGGTGATGTCCTCGTTTTTTATGGTCCGGACCCGTGTCACCAACAGCGTCTTTTCGATTACATCGCCTGTTATCTCCCCTATCTTGATTCTGTCGCCAAGTTTGAAGGAACGCATGTAGGTAAGCACCAGGCCAGCCACCATGTTGGCAATGGCCGAGGAGGACCCCAATGAGAAAAGTATGCCTAAGAAAACAGAGACACCCTGAAACACGGCTGAGTCGGACCCAGGCAAGTATGGCCAGATGACCACAAACATAAAGGCGTAGAGCAGGAAACGCACGATGTTGTAGGTTGGCTTTGCCCAATCGCGGTAAAAGCCCGGCACTTCCAGCTTACCGCTCTCCACCTCCCCAGCCATGAAGCGAATAAACTTCACCACATAATGCGTCACGACGACAATCACAAGTATGGCCAGCAGGTTCGGCACATAGTTGATCAGGCCCAAACCGATCTTTCGGAGCGGGTTCAGGATGTAGAGCAGCAGGGTGTCGGCGTAGCCTTGCGTCCAGGGGAAGATGCTGAACAGGATAGGCAGCAGGATGTACACCATTACGATCAGGGTAATGAGGCGGATAAACTTGGAGACCAGGAGCACTACCGCCACCTCCCGCTCCGGTGTCAGCATTTCGTATTCCTTTACCTTCAGCCCCTTCAGCCGGGTGTCCTTCTGCGCTTCCACCTTCCGGAAGATGAACCGGAAGAACCTGTTGACGTACTTTACCAGCAAAAAGAACACCAGCAGCACAAGCACGGCCAGCCCTACCTCTATCATAATGCTGCGCAGGCTGTACTGCTCCGCCGACCTAACCGCACTTTCCTTTATTTTGGCTGCGTACAGCATGGCTAACTCCAACCGGGCTTTTCCCGCTACTTCCGCGTCTGCCTCCGTCACGCTCATCAGCACTCGGTCCAGGTACACCACATCTGTGGTCAGTACGTTCTCCACTACTTTTACTGAGTCGGCCTGTAAGAAACGCTCCTCCGACAGCGCACGTACCCGTTTGCTTACAGCCGCCGCGCGCTCCCCCTTGCTGAAGGAGCCCACCGGATTGTAAATGTAAAACAGTGTATCCCGGTGCAGCACCACCGGTGCCCCCGCCGCTTGCTTCTCCTCCTCCTGCACCAGCGGTTGCTCCTGCGCCACAGCGCCTTCCATGGTCAAAAGTGCTAACAGGCACAGTATGAACCTTCCTATATTCATTTCTCCATCAATGGTTGTCTTCTTAAGCTACTAAAAAAATGGCATAAGACCGCCATTCCTGTTGCGGTCGCTTCCCTTAACAAGTATACATGGTGGTGTCTAAAAGACGAGGCTCCAGCAGATTGTTACCTTATGTAAGAGTGTATGCTTGAATCGTTTATAGTTCACAGTGTTTAGTTTCAGGTACTGCCTTTCCACAGGTGGAAAGCAAAAAAGGCAGCGCGGTAAACCGTGCTGCCTTTTTTGGAAAAGCAATTTTATACTTAAGCCAGTTTCTCGAAAATGCTCTTGAAGCTAACGGCTTTGTTGATGTAGCCATGCAGGTCACTGATTGGCATGCGCACCTGCTCGCGGCTGTCGCGGTCGCGCACGGTCACAGTGTTATCTTCCAGCGTCTGGTGGTCTACGGCGATACAGAACGGCGTGCCGATCAGGTCCTGGCGCGTGTAGCGCTTGCCAATGCTGTCGCGCTCTTCGTATATTAGGTTGAAGTCATACTTCAGTGCATCGTAAATCTCCGTAGCCTTTTCTGGCAGGCCGTCTTTTTTCGTTAACGGAAGTATGGCGGCCTTCACCGGAGCCAGCGCCGGGTGCAGCTTCAGGAAGGTGCGGCTCTTGGTGCTGTCGCCTTCGGTGATCTCCTCTTCGGTGTAAGCGCTGCAGAGCACCATCAGGAACAGGCGGTCGGCACCTACGGATGTCTCGATCACGTAAGGCACGTAGTTCCCGTAAGGCTTGCCCTCCTCGTTCAGGTCGTTGTCGAAGTACTGCATCTTCTTGCGGCTCAGCTCCTGGTGCTGCGTCAGGTCAAAGTCGGTGCGGGAGTGGATTCCCTCTACCTCTTTAAAGCCGAACGGGAACTCGAACTCGATATCTAAGGCCGCATTGGCGTAATGGGCCAGCTTGTCGTGGTCGTGGAAGCGCAGCTTTTCGGCAGGTACACCGATCGCCTCGTGCCACTTGCGGCGCGTGTCTCTCCACTGCTCGTACCACTCCATCTCCGTGCCAGGGCGTACGAAGAACTGCATCTCCATCTGCTCAAACTCGCGCATACGGAAGATGAACTGGCGCGCCACGATCTCGTTGCGGAAGGCTTTGCCAATCTGCGCGATACCAAACGGCACCTTCATGCGGCCGGTCTTCTGCACGTTCAGGAAGTTTACAAATATACCCTGTGCTGTTTCCGGGCGCAGGTAAATAGTGCTGGCATCCTCGGCCACAGAACCTATCTGCGTAGAGAACATCAGGTTAAACTGGCGCACTTCTGTCCAGTTGGCAGTTCCGGAAACCGGGCATTTGATATCTTCTCGGATAATCAGCTCACGCACGCCATCCAAGTCTTCCGCCTCCAACAGGCGCCCCATCTCGGCGGTCAGGGCTTTCGCGCGATCCACGTCACCCTCCTTCTCGTACAGGGCAGCCTTTTCCTCTATCAGCACATCGGCACGGTAACGCTTCTTCGAGTCCTTGTTGTCAATCATCGGATCGTTGAAACTGTCTACGTGGCCGGAGGCCTTCCAAACCAGCGGGTGCATGAATATGGCAGCATCCAGACCCACTACGTTCTGGTTCAGCTGCGTCATGCTTTTCCACCACAGGCTTTTGATGTTGTTCTTCAGCTCTACGCCCATCTGGCCGTAGTCATACACGGCTTGCAGGCCATCATAGATCTCGCTGGATGGGAATATGAACCCATACTCCTTCGCGTGCGAGATAATGTCTTTTAACTGAGCGTTTTCTACAGTTGCTTTTTCTTGTGTCGCCATGCCGCAAATATACTTCTTTCGTCCTTGATTATGCTATGCCTCAGGCTTTAGTTTTTCAGCGCTTCCAGCGGCTCTCTAGGCTAGTGGCCTCGCCTACAACGTGTTTATGTTCAGAGGTATGCTGCGCTGCTGATGTCAGGTATTAACAATTTCTTAACATATAGCCAGCTACCTTAACTTTAAATTAAAGTAACTTTGCGCCGATTTTATACTTTCTCTACAATTCTAACAAATGGCTAAAGTCAAAAAAGGGAAGAAGCACGTAGTGGCCCCTGCAGCCCCCTATAAGTTCAGGAAGCGCTACAGCACCCTTGATATCGTAATCCGAAAAGAGAAGAAATTCCTTTATTTTATTGCTTTCGCCCTTATCCTGGCTGGTGTGGTCTATCCATACGCATCCATCGCCATGTGGATTGGCTTTGCCTTCGCGGGCTACTCTGCCATCGCAAACGACAGCATCCAGACCATTGGTACGTTTATCGTTTCCAACGAGGATAAAAAGTGGTACTGGCAGTGGCTCTTCATGGGCACGATCTTCCTGGGTACGGTTTTTTACAGCTGGTATGTGTTCGATGGTGATGTTACCTACCAGCGGCTCGCTTCTAAAGGCTTCGATCAGACGATAGACAGCTTCGTGTACCTGCAGTTGGCTGCGCCCATCATCCTGTTGCTGTTAACCCGCCTGCGCATCCCGGTTTCTACTACGTTCATGCTCCTGAGTGTGTTCACCGTAAGTTCCGGCGCCATCATTAGCATGGTGAGCAAAAGCTTGATGGGTTATGTGGCTGCCTTCGTTGCTGCTTTCATTATTTACCTGGTGCTTTCCAAGGTGATCAAGAAGTTGGTGAAAGGTGAGGCTCACGGTGCCTGGATTGTCGCGCAGTGGGTGATCAGTGGCTTTTTGTGGCATACGTGGTTGGCGCAGGACCTGGCAAACGTGGCGGTATACCTGCCACGCTCACTCGGTGCCTGGGAGTTTGCGGCCTTCGCCGGCTTTATTTTCCTGGGCCTCGGCTTCCTGTTCTACAACAAAGGCGATAAGATCCAGGGTATCATCAACGAGAAATCCGAAGTACGCGATGTGCGCAGCGCCACGATCATAGACCTGGTTTACTCGATCATCTTGTACTACTTTAAAGAGGTGAATAACATCCCGATGAGTACAACCTGGGTATTTGTTGGTTTGTTGGCTGGCCGTGAGCTTGGCATGCGTCTGCGCGCCCACGACTCCCCGGTTAAATTCGCCAAAACCTTCAACCTGATCGGCAAAGACATCTTGTCTGTTACCATTGGCCTGATCATCTCGGTGATCCTGGCCATTGCCATCAACCCGGTTATACAGGAAGAGCTGATGAATTTCTTCTTTAACTAGTATTGACCTCCCTTACCGAAAGCCCGGCAGCAATGTCGGGCTTTTTTGTTTTGCAGCGGCTGTGGATTTCTGCCTCCCCTACTAAACAAAATCTGCTTTTTAACTACACAGCTTGGTTTCTGGTGAATTTTATCCACGTCAGGCTGCTGCTGTACTTTGCTCTACGGCGGGCATAAAAAAGCCCCGGCTCCTATATAGCCGGGGCTTCCTTTTTATACTTTGTGTTGCTTATTTCTCAGGCCACACCACTTCCAGGTCGTCGTTGATGAACACCCCGAAGTTGATGGCGATCAGCTGGTCCTCGTCAAAGTACAGGTCGATCATCTCTTTCTCAAAGGAGATGCGCGTCTCGCCGGTTTCGGCTTCCTCTTCCTCCGGGTTGGTGATGTCGTGGTCGGTGAAGAGCTGCAGGACCTGCTCACGGCTCATCTCAAACACGCGCTCCCCAAAGATTTGCACCTCACGGTTAGCTGTCTCGATGCAGCTCAGGCGGTAATCATCCTCTTTGTCGAAGTATAGCGAGTAGCCTTCTTCCCAGTAGTTCCAAGCCTGGTGCTCGAACTCATCCTCCTCATCCGACTCCTCTACTTCTTCAGGCTCCCCTAACAACTCCTCTACTTCGTCCATTGTCAGGCCAAACTTGATCTTACCAAGCCCTTTGCCCAACCTGATGTCTTTATTGATCATGTTCAATAGTGATTTTTATATGTGCAAAGATACGTTTTTTACCTTTCGTAGGGTTTTACTTTTTATTTTGATGCTGGCTTTTTGTGCAAGTTTCTGAACCCATACCTGTACGCTTTACTGTCTTTGTATAGCTTCAGTACGGTGGCCCTGGCAGGTTTGCTGATGCTGTCGCCCTTTGTGGCAAATGCTGAAAACCGCTCTTCGCCTTTACCTGAAACAGCTGTTGGCATAAACATGTACTTTACCTCGCCACCTTCCACTTTAAAGTATACTGCCCCTGCGTTAGCTGATACATAAGTCAATTTATCATGTATGTCAGATGTATGGAAAATCGCTGAATTTCGCCTCCCTCTCTCCTTTACGCTGTAGTGATTCCAGCTATTGAACGATATAAAATTCAGCAATGCAGCAGCTATTGCGTATGGCTTCTTCATACCTTATACTTTGCCTCAAAGGCTGCCTTCATGCTTTTATACTTCTCATCTTGCTTTGCCTGCTCCCACTTCTCCTTAAATATCGCTGCAGATGCTGCTTTTACCGAGTCTGGGTCCAGGGGCAGTTCTGTCCTGCCATGGGCGCCGCTTTGGCCTTTCTTATCCTCCGGTACAGGCCCTTTGTACTTCTGCCCGCTACGGTGGTTGGCGTAGCGCCTACTGCGGGTATAGCCCATCTGCAGAAACTTTCGGGCCATGTCTGCGCCTACAAAGTCGTTTTGCTGCAGGTACTCCAAAAACATCTGGTAAATTTTTTCGCTCGACTCCCGCGCCACTTCCGGAGTGCGAAAGCGCCAGTGCGGCAGTATTTCCGACTTGTACGGCTCTACCAACAGCACCCCCTGCTCCCCTTTGCCCACCCGGTACAACCCGGGCTGCTGCCTGAAATCTATTTTCTTAAAGTCGAGGTCGTAGTTAAATGTCGTCGTCTTCGCCTTCTTTGCCATAAGCTACCGGTACGCTTTTTATCGGCACCGTCTGGTGCAGCGGATACTGCTCCGGATACAGTACGATAAAACTGTTATCCTTATAGTCACGCGACAGCACACGTGGCACATAATCCAGGTTACTGTTATAGGACACTGTCCCCCTTCTGGCTGAGATCACGATCACCATGTCATCCTTCTTCAGCTCCGACTTCATGGAGGCAAATTCGTTCACCGCCTTGTAGGGGCTATAGTCTGCCTCTATGGTTGGCTTGGTTTCCCTCACCGCCGTCCTGATCTTATTTAACGTACGTTTGCGCCCTCTAAAGATCACTGGCGCCCCTAACTGTTGCGACAGTAGTTTCACGCTTCGGATCCAGCGGATAAAGCCCCTTTCCAACTCAGCGTTGGTAGGTACTATGACAACGATGCGGCCAGTCGTGTTCAGCGGCTGGATGATCTTGCACACCAGGATCATCTCATCTGTGTTGTCCAGCAAGTTGTCCAATACGGTTCCAAAGATGCGGTCGCGGGTGGTGATTTTAGCGTTCCACCCTAGCACCACCTCCGTTATCATGAGCTCTTTTATAGACCGCAGTATACCGCTGGCCACGTTCACGTCCAGCTTCGACACCAGCTGCACATCATTATCAGTGGCCGAGGCGTGCGTTATGGCCTCCTGCAGCATCTTGTTCTTTTTGTAGATATCCTCCTCGGCGTGCTCGTTGTCTATCACTACCGCCAGCGGATATATAGGCTCCTTGTGGTCCGGGTTTTTCAGCATCACCGCCAGGTCTATTAGCCGTTCGATTGTCTTGGGGTTCCCGATCGGCACCAGGATCCTGTCCGGTTTCTGGCTAATGTCCGGTTTTCTGCGGCTTTCCTGTATAGCCAAGGCCCGCCCTACTTTCTCTGTCGAGAACGAGCTCACCATACTTGACACAAGTATAAGCACCACTGCTCCGTTCAATGCGCTCTCATCTATCAGGCCTATCTCATATCCTGCCAACACTACTGCCAACGTAGCCGCCGCATGGGCACTGCTCAGGCCAAAGATCAGGTTGCGCTGCAGTATGCTAAATCCGAATATCTTTTGCGTGATAAAAGCAGCCGCATATTTTGTCAGGGGGGCCAGCACGACAATGGTTCCGGCTATGAGCATGGCATTGGTATCTGTGAACAACACCTTCAGGTCTACCAGCATTCCTGTACTTATCAGGAAGAAGGGGATAAAGATGTTGTTGCCCACAAACTCGATCCGGTTCATCAGGGCGGATGTATGCGGGATGAGCGGGTTCAGGGCCAAACCTGCCAGAAAAGCCCCGATGATGGCCTCCATGCCTGCCACCTCTGATAGAAAGGCGGCGGCAAACACCATTGTCAGCACAAAGATATACTGAGCGCCTTTTTCGCCTTCCAGCTGCTTAAACATGTAGGAAGCTATCTTCGGGAACACCCACAGCACCAGCGTCACGAACAGAAGCATGCCTGTAATCATAATGATCCAGAAGGATGCCCCTGTTTGCCCCTGCGTTGAATTAATGATGATGGCCAGGACAAAGAGCACGGCCGTGTCCGTTATCAGTGTACCGCCTATTGTTAAGGTAACAGCTTCGTTCTTGCTCAGGCCCAGCCTGCTGATGATGGGGTAGGCCAGCAGTGTATGGGGGGCAAACATACTGGCCAGCAGTATTGCCGGTTTTATACTATAGTCGTGCAGGTACAGAAACACCAGCGTACCCACTGTAATCGGTATGATAAAGGTAAGCGTACCGAATACCAAGCTCCTTACCTTATACCTTTTGAAATCGATCATATCGATTTCCAGGCCCGCTTGAAACATGATGTACAGCAAGCCCACTGTTCCAAACAAGACAATGCTTGCATCCCGCTCCAGTATGTGCACGCCGTTTGGCCCTAGTACCACCCCTGCTATGATCAGACCCACTATCCCTGGTATCCGGAACTTTCCTAGTATGAATGGCACAAACAAAACCACCAGCAGCACGAGCGTAAAGATCAAGACTGGTTCATGGAACGGGAGCGTGAGGTCTACATTCAATAGCATAGTTTACTTTGTTGGCTGTGGTCTTCTGGCTTTCATGTTTTAAATATACAGATTTTCTGCTTGTGTACCTCCCCTGTGTAAGGCCCCCGATCCGTTTCACACGTCCTTTTCCCGAGCTTTCCACACTTTACGACTCTTAATAATCTTTATAAGATTATTTTCTAAAAAGAATCTTCTTTTGTTTTTAGGGCTGTTCATAAGTTGACAACTTTACTCAGCATTGTGTACTGCTTAAAACTTGTTTACAGTTCCTGTGTTTTTCACCAACCCTGTGTGTACAGTGTGAATTCTATCAATTTCTGTCCGAGCAGGTTAAGGTGTTTTTCCACTTTTTGCCCTTTTGTGTGTATTTCTTTATAAACAAGAAACAAAAAGGTGGAAAACAGCTGTGTGTAAGGGAAATTATACACCTGTATCCACTTTTTACCCGCTGTGTAATCCTTTTTCTGGTGTGTAATTTATGGGCGTGTAAGTTATCCCGAGTGTTACCCACCCTTTTCCACATGGTTAACCACAACTTTGTGGATTAGTGAATTTTTTTCTGCTGGAGCTTATTTACTACCCAATTCTGCTTCGCTTATCCTTTGTTCTTCTCCATATTCTTCGCTTTGCTGCCGTTTATAACCTCCAGTCTCAGGCCTTACACAGGTGTAAGTTGTCTTCCTGTTTACGCATGTAGCCATCCAAGGATTGTATGTGTACATTCCACCCTTTCTGTTTTGTTATCGCCCTTGTTCTGCTTGCTCCGGAGTTCACGCCGAAAAGAAAACGGTGAACCGCTGTCTTCACTATGCGGCGGAGCTGAGTTTGGGTATCGTAGGAAATTCGTATGAGTTGGAGGGAGGGAGCGTGCCCGCTGTTCTTGATTTGTTTCGTTGCCTCAGAGTCAAAGCATTTTTTGGCTTTGCTTCTTCTTTGGTGAATCTGCTTTTGAGCAGCTGAGGGTTTAGGTTTTCGTAGATCTATTATCATGCTCTGGTCCCCTTGCGGCGTTATGCTTTTGCTTGTTTTTTCACTGACGGCGTTGCAGGCTTCTGCACTTGATTCCACCGCAACATGAGCAGCTTTTATAACCAGCAGTGAGGGCTGGCTGTGTCCGAAAAATGGAATTTAGTTAAAGTGTCTGTGGTTGTGGCGCTTTTAGGGGAAGCAGCAGATGAGTCACGGCAGATGCGAGCTAAGTCAAGGGCAGTGGGAATTGGTAAAAGGTGAGTTGCCGCAGCCACTCATCAGAAAAGACGGCAAGGGCAGGCCCCGCAGGTCGGACAGGGAGCTGCTCAACGGCGTTTTCTGGATTCTGTGCTCGCGCAGTCCCTGGCAGGATTTGCCGGCCAAGTACGGGCCTTGGCAGACCGTGTATGACAGGTTCAGGAAATGGCAGCAGCTGGGCGTGTTTGAGCGGGTTCTAAGCAAACTAAGGCTACGCCTGCAGCAGGATGGTTACCTTGACCTGAATACCTGGTTTGTCTACGCCACAATCAATAAGGCGCATAAAGCAGCAGCGGGGGCTAAAAAAAAGAAGCCCAGGCCCCAGGTAGGTCCAGGGGCGGCTTCTCTACCAAGGTGCACGTGCTATGCTGTGGGAAGGGCTTTCCGCTGCAGGTGCTCCTGACTGGTGGACAGGCCGGGGAGGCGCCACAGTTTCTCAGGCTCCTGGCGCTGGAAGAGAAAAAGCTTAAAGTAGTGTTGGCGGACAAAGGCAATGACAGCCAGCCTATCCAAAAGGCGCTGCGGGAAAAGTCAGTAAAGGCGCAAATTCCGGAAAGAAGCCTTGCCCAGGTAAATAAGAGCAGACGAAAAGGCAGGCCTCCTAAAGCGAGCAAACAGGTATACAGGCAAAGAAATTTCTTCGAAAGACTCTTTGGCAGACTCAAAGTAATGAGGCGCTTTGCCTGCAGATTTGATAAGCCCGCTGACCGCTATCTGGCTTTTGTTCAGCTTGCCTTTATGTGAATCTATCTCAAACCTTATTTTTCGGACACACCCTTGGTTGTCTTCATGGGAGTTTTTGTTTGCCAGACATTTGAGACATAAGAAAAGGAGAGGCTTTCGCTTCTCCTTTCCTGTTGGTAGTGCTATCTAAAATTTCAGGTCAATGTCTTCCAGTTCCCAGTTGGCTCTTACCTCCACTGTCGTTGGGTGCATGTACACCGGTTCTGGCTCCCGCTTAAACTCCGGATCTGCTTTGTCCCATTTGCCGTTTCCATTTTCATCAATAAGCACACGCAGGTAGTAAGTACCTGGAGCAACGTTGCGGAACCGGAAATTCTTTGCCGCACTGCGCTCCTCCACCACTTTATAGTCGGTTGTCAGAAGTTGTAAGGTATAGGAGGTGTAATCAGTCGCGATGTTACCGCTCAGGCTGCCGGTGGTGCCTTTTCCTTCTATAATTGCCAGATCCAGTGGCGGGAGGGCAATAGCCGCTCCCTCTAGTGGTTGTATGGCTGTGCTATCTAACGCTATGGTCAATTGCCTGATGTTGCTGCCGATGCTTGGGATGTCGAAGCTGAGTTCGGTGTTGGTTTGGTCCAGCTTTACCTGTTCTGGGTATTGAAGCTCCTGCACCACTACGCTATCAGTCATAAGCCTTACTGGTGTCTTACCGGCTATACGTACAGGTGTCTGCAGCTCCACCACTATCTGCTGTCCTATCCTGTACCCTGCATTCTGGCCGCTGTTCATAACTTTTAGCGCCGCGCCTTTTATGCGTGTGGATGGTTTGCCTGTAAACGCTATTTCCAGTGTGTCTGACGTGGAATTGCCCGAGGAATCAACAGCCGCAAGTATGGCTTTTCCACCCGAGAAAGCAGCGGTTTTAAACAGCTCGATTGTCTTGCCATCAGGTAATGCTTTGCTCATAATGGTATCCTTTGCACCAACTGGCCTGGCGTAAAACCCCTGCACGCCTTCGTTGTATCCTGCTACAAACCTATCCGTAAATTTCCCCCGGTTCAATAGGATTGGCTTCTTTGTATCGATTCTTACCGTCTGCAGTTTTACGGTATCCGTTGCTGGTGTTATGGTGATCGGCTTGGCCAGATAAGCTATTCGTTCCTCCTCGGTATCGTAGTAGCTGTTGTTGTTTTTGTCAACTAGCGCATACATGCGGTAGTTGCCTTCCTTCACATTCTCAAGCTCAAACCTGCCTTGGGCATCCGTAGAGGTGAGATAGTAGGGGCGGTTCTTACGCACGCTCAGGGTATCCTCTGCCTGGTAGAGCAATACCAGTGCCTCTTTCTCCGGCGTCTGCTTCATCAGGTTCACCACAGTTCCGCTCACGCGGCTGGAGTCTATAAACGAGCCGGTACTAAAGGAGAGCTTTAGCCCTTGTGCCTTGTTTTTTTCGGTGATGTCTGTGATGCCGTTCCGGAAGTTAAAAGTATAGGTGGTGCTGTCCCGCAAAGGCTTTTCAAATTCCAGCGTCAGCGTGTTCCTGTTCGGGATAACCTTGTAAGGGTTGTTGATATTCGGGGTGATGAGCAGCTCTTTGTTCAACGTATTCTGCTGAACCTCTTCATCAAACTCCAGCACAACGGTGCGGGTATCCACATTCAGTTGCTGGTCTTTTGGGGAGCTGTTCAACAGTTTTGGCGGGGTTTCATCCCTGGGTCCTCCCTGCGGCGGGCTTTGGGTGGCGCAGGCTACCATACCTGTTGCCATGCTTGCCGCGATCAGTGCTCTAATTAGCTTCATGTGCTGTTTTGTCTTCAAATTAAAATAGGCAAACTCTCGCTTGCCTATCCTATTCATCATGCAAATTTGACGTTATTATTTTCTTTTTGCTACAAAAATCAGACTAGAATAATCGTTGCCGTTCTTTTCGGCGTAGCTATTCGAGCGGTACCCGTTCATTACGCTAGTCAGCATTTTAGCCTTTCCCTGCTTATGCTTTTCACTCAGCATGCTCACGTAGTAAGCATCGAACTTCATGGGCAGCACTTCCTCTAGTTTCATCTTGTGCTTCTTCAGAAAGCGCTTCATGGTTGGCTGCGTGAAGTGGTAGAGGTGGCGCGGCACATCATAAGCTGCCCAGTTTTCCTTGTACTCCTGCGCATCATGCGAGTCAGCATTGGGTACCGCAATGATCATGGTGCCATCCTCCTGCAGGTGCTCCAGCAGTTGTTCCATCGTCTCGTTCAGGGTATGGATATGTTCAAGTACATGCCACAGCGTAATCACTTCGTATTTCTCCCCCTCTATGTCCTCGAGGCTGGCTGCTATGATTTCCCCTGTTTCTTCAGATGCTGTTTGCCGGGCCTTTGCGTTTGGCTCTATGCCCCTTATTTCCCAACCATCCTTTTTGCAGGCAGCCAGGAACACCCCTGTGCCGCAGCCATAGTCCAGAATACTGCCCTTTACCGGTGCATACTTGTTGACAAGGTCCACCTTTTGCTTGGTGGTGATGGAGCGCACTACATGGTATGCTCTGTTGATAATTCCATTGGTTGTGTTCGAGTGCGAGATGTACTCGTCTGATTCATAGTACCTGCCTATGCTCTGCACGTCTGGCCTTGGGTTGGTAAACTTAAAGGCGCAGTTCTCACATTCCACAATCACAAAGCTCTCTTTAGAGACAGCATTATCGGTTACTACTAAAAAGTTTTTAAAGGCTTCTTTGCCGCAGATCGGGCATTGTTCCAGTCTTTCGTAGCTCATTTATTTTCCCAGGTATACCATTAACACGGATATATCAGCCGGTGACACGCCGCTGATCCTGGAGGCCTGGCCTATGGTTTCCGGCTCCACTTTCAGTAGCTTCTCCTTCGCTTCTTTAGATAACGCAGGGATGTCGCGGTAGTTGATTTTGCCTTTGATACTATAATTTTCCAGTTCGCTCATCTTGGCGGCCATGGCATGCTCCTTCTCAATGTAGGTCTCATACTTCACCTGTATACCTGCCTGCTCTACGCTGTCTTTAGCGAACTTGCTCAGGTACTCTGCCACGGCCGGCACTGCTCTTGCGATGTCTTCTATCTCTACATTCGGGCGCTTGATCAGCTGCCCTGCCCGCTGCTTTTCTGCGATCGGGGCGGAGCCGTGCTCCTCCAGCATGCTGTTGATATCTCCAGGCTCGATGGGCTTGTTATTTAAGTAGGCGATGATTTCTGCCGTTTCTGTGATCTTCTTATCCACAGCTTTCATACGGCTCTCATCAGCCAGGCCCAACTCATACCCAAGCTTTGTGAGCCGGATATCCGCATTATCCTGGCGTAGTAGGATACGGTGCTCGGCGCGTGAGGTAAACATACGGTAAGGTTCATCGGTGCCTTTGTTCACCAGGTCATCAATCAGCACGCCGATGTAAGCCTCGGATCTCTTTAGTATAAACGGTGCTTTGTCGTTAATCTTGTTATGCGCATTGATTGCCGCCATCAGTCCCTGGCAAGCTGCTTCTTCATATCCCGTAGTGCCGTTTATCTGGCCGGCAAAGTAGAGGTTCTCCACCAGCTTTGTCTCCAGCGTCAGGTTCAGCTGCGTTGGCGGGAAGAAATCATACTCTATGGCGTAACCCGGGCGAAACATCTTGGCATTCTCAAATCCTTCGATCTTACGCAGCGCCTCGTACTGCACGTGCTCCGGCAGGGAACTGGAGAAACCGTTCACATATACTTCCACGGTGTTCCATCCCTCCGGTTCCACAAATATCTGGTGGCGGTTGCGGTCTGCGAAGCGATTGATCTTGTCTTCTATGCTGGGGCAGTAGCGTGGGCCTAAACCTTGGATGCGGCCTTGGAACATCGGTGATTTCTCAAAGCCTGTCTTCAGGATCTCGTGTACTTCAGGGTTGGTATAGGTGATGTAGCAGCTGCGCTGTTGCTGCAGCGGAACCGTGTCGGTGTAGGAGAACTTGCTTGGGTTCTCATCCCCGAACTGCTCCTCCATTCTGCTGTAGTCGAGTGAGCGGCCGTCTACGCGAGGAGGGGTTCCGGTTTTCATACGGCCTGCCTCAAAGCCTAATTCTTTCAGTTGTTCGGTTATGCCTTTGGCAGATTTCTCGGCAGAGCGACCGCCTCCCATTTGCTTCTCTCCGATGTGGATAATGCCATTCAAAAACGTGCCATTCGTTAAGATAACGGCCTTTCCACGGATAGTTATCCCCAGGCTGGTATGCACTCCTACCGCCTTCCCTCCTTCTACTTCGATGCCTGTAACCATCTCCTGCCAGAAGTCCACGTTCTCCGTTTGCTCCAGGCTCAGGCGCCAGGCTTCGGCAAAGCGCATACGGTCGCTCTGCGCCCGCGGGCTCCACATGGCCGGTCCCTTCGACTTGTTAAGCATGCGGAACTGGATCATGGTTTGGTCGGTAATGATGCCGCTCATGCCGCCGAGGGCGTCCACCTCACGAACGATCTGCCCTTTGGCCACGCCGCCCATGGCCGGGTTGCAAGACATTTGGGCAATGGTGTTCATGTTCATGGTTGCCAGTAGCACCTTCGAACCCATCTTTGCTGCGGCCGCCGCGGCTTCACAGCCTGCGTGCCCAGCGCCAACAACTATAATATCGTATTCTGGAAACATGTAATCTGGTTTTAGAGATGTTTCACGTGAAACATCAGCAGCGGATTGGTAATTCCGTTAGAGGTTAAAAATTACGCAAAGATAAGGAAGAATCTTCTTCTTTACGCATAAGTGCCTCTTGCTCTTCCGTCTTATCCTTAAAGCCCAACAAGTGCAGCACACCATGGATAAGAACGCGGTGCAGCTCATCTTCAAAAGCGGTGCCGTGGTCGCTGGCATTATCGTAAACACGGTCTATGCTAATAAAAATATCACCTTCAATGATGCCTTCCTCGTCGGCATTATCGAAGGTGATGATATCAGTGAGCGTGTCGTGGTTGAGATATTCAACGTTGATCTCGTGGAGGTAATCGTCGGAGCAGAAGATGTAGGTCAGGTTACTTAGTTCCTGGCCGTGGCGTTCTATGATACCTGCAATCCACTCCGATACCTGCTCTGGGTTTTTTAGCTCGAAATCAACGTCCTCGCTAAAGAACTCAATTGGATGATCCATTCTCAGGGATAGGGATATTAAAAATTAGCTGTACTCGTTTTCCTTCGTCTAAAAAATTAACCTCGTCGCAAAGGTTGCGCATCAGGAAGATGCCACGGCCTCCCGGGTTCTCCAGGTTTTCCGGTGCGGTTGGGTCAGGAAGGCTTTCATAGTCAAAGCCGGGGCCCTCGTCAGCCACCTCGAAAAGCAGCTTGTTCTCCTCTACCTGCAACGTCAAGTAAACGTTCTTGTCTTTATCAAACTTGTTGCCGTGGCGGATGGCATTGTTTACAGATTCCGTAACGGCAACCATGATGTTGCCATAGATGTCATCTTCAAACTCAAACTCATCTTTAGAGTTATCGATAAAGCTTTCTATTACTCTGATGTTTTCGATTAGAGATGGAATCTGAATTTTAACCTGATTCATATTAATCGTTAAGTGTAAAATAGGTGCTTGTTATTTACTTATGTTATTGAAATACTCATTAACCTTCTGCTTGTAGTAAGGTGAAAGCGCAGGAGGTATGGTTTTCAGTAGCTCTGTCTGTTTCTCTTTTGCCTTTAAATACTTCTCGAAAGATGGGGGAACCCGGCGAGCCATGTCCTGTGCTGTCTTTGCCTCGCGTTTATTGTCCAATTCCCGCTCCCTCGCAGACTTCTCTGCCTCCAGCAAACGAGTCAGGATTTCGCGCTGCCGCTGAATGGTTTGCTCAGTCAAACGTTTATTAACGAGATCAGTTTCGCTTTGTTCCATCAACTTGCTAATATTTCCCAGGTTGCCGTTCTGCCCCTTTTCGCCAGGTTTTGCGCCCTGTTTCTCAAGTTCTTTCAAGGCATTACGCAGCGCCTCCTGCTCCGCAGCTAATTTAGCTAATTCTTCAGATAGTGCCTTGCCTGACTTGCCTCCTTTTTTCAGATCTTCGATTTTTTTGTTCAATTGCTGCTGTAACTCCCCCATGTTACCGGGCATGGGCTTATTGCCTTTTTGCTTTCCGGCCATGCCGCCCTGCATTTGCTGCATCGCCTGCTGCATCTGCTTCAGGGCATCATTGAGCATCAGGGCAAGGTTGTTCATACTTGTCATGGCCAGTTGCTGCTGCCCGGTGGCCTTGCCCAGGTTGCGGTCACGGAGCTCCTGCATGCTGTTGTCCATGCTCTGGTTCATGGCGGCCACCTCGCGGGTCACGAACGACTCGATCTGAAATACTTTTTTGGCCAGGGCAAACAAGCTGTCCTCTATCACCTGGGCGTTGTCACGGAGGCTCAACTGCCGCTGCGACAGCTCCACAAAGCGGGGGTCGCTCTGGTTTACGGTGCGAAACTGCTTCATCAGCTCCTCCTGGTCAAAGGACAGCGTGATCAGGTTCTCGAGAATGTCGCGAAGGTTGTCGAGGTTTTGCTGCATTCCGGACATGCTCATGCTGCTCTTCATCTCCTCCATCTGCTGGGCCATCTTTTTCATCTGCTGCCCCGCCTTCTGCTGCGATTCGCTGGCCTTTTTGTTCTGGTTCTTCTGGAGCTGCTCCTGGCTCTGCTCCATCTGCTGCTCTATGCCCTGCTGGTTCTGCTGCTGTTGCTCTTCGTTCAGCGGGTTTGGGTTGTCTAGTTTGTCATTGAGGTCCTTGAGCTCTTTCAGCTGCTCCTTTACGTCCTCAAACTCCTGCTGCAAGTCTTTCTGCTGTTCCTGCAGTTGCTGGTTGCTTTCCTGCTTTTGCTCCGTTTTCTGGGCCAGTTGCTCTTCCTTCTCCCCCATCTCCTCCAGCTTGTTAGCGATATTGTCGAGTTTCTGCTCAAACTGCAGCTGCTTGAAAAGCTCCAGCGCACGCTCCAGCTCACGCTCCAGGTTCTTCTCGCGGTTATCGAGCTTGCTCAGCAGTTGTTGCAGGTCCTGGTCTCTGGGCTGCTGTTGCTGCAGGAGCTTCTCCAGCTCTTCGTACAGCTTTTTAGTCTCCGGGTCGAGCAGGTCATTCATGAGCTTCTGCAGCTCCTGCGCCTTCTCGGCTAGCTGCTTGTTGGGCTCGTTCAGCATGTTTTGCTTTTTGTTGAGCTCCTCAAACAGTTCTTTCATGGAGTTGATGTCCTGCTCCAGCTGCTTTTTCTTCGCGGCAAGGTCCTCGAGCTGTTTCTTGTCCTGCCAGTTCAGGTCGCGCTTCGTCTTCAGCTTTTCCTCAGATTTGGAGAGCTCGCGCTCCAACTGGTTGGCGCGCTCCAGCGTCTTGCTCATCTGGCTGGCCACCGACTGCGAATTGCTGTCCAGTTCTTTCTGCAGCTCACGCTTGCTTGGTAGCCGCAGCTCGAAGGTGCGGGTGCGGGCACTCTTGGGCCCGCGGATGCCGTCGTTGTCCCATACCTGCACAAAGTACTCCAGCTTGTCGCCAGGCTGCAGGTTCAGGGCGGCGGTGTTCCATTGGTAAAAGTAGGTTTGGCTAAGCTGCTGCTTGTTGAGCGGCAGTGCCTGGCTCTTGTACTTGGCCTGCGGAGTTTTGTCGTTGGTGACGCGGTACAGCAGCGCCAGGCGAGTCAGTCCGTAATCATCCGAGACGTCACCGCCCAGCACCATAAAAGAATAGAGTGCCGTATCCTGGTATTGATCCAGACTGATCTGCGGGTTTCGGTCCGGAATAGTGGTGATCTGGTAGCTGATAAGCTCTTTGTTGGCGCTGTGCCCGTTGCGAAGAAGGATGCTGTAGTTCTGGCTTTGGGTAAAATCCTTGCTGGCGGCAAAGGTGTTGCCGTCTTTCTGCGCGGTGAGACTTTCCTCTGGCTCCTCAAAGGCAAGTTTTACACTGTCTGTTTCGGAGGTGGAGAAGTTCCAGGTAACCGTGGTGCCCTCCGGCACGGTGGCGTTACCTGTGTTCTGGATCTCCTCTGGCTTTCGCTGGAGGTACTTGGGGTACTGCACCAGCATCCGGAAGTCTTTCAGGTTGGGCCGCGCGAGCAAATTTAAAGTATAACTGCCGGAGAAGAATCCGGAGCCTTCCAACTGGAAGGCCACTGGGCGCTGCAGCTGCTTAAATGTATAGGTATAGCTGCCGTCAGCGTTCTGGCTCAGTTTCTGACGGCGCCCGTTGTAGTTGATATATACTTCGCCGGGCACCGTCTTGCCCTGCACAGCAACGATCAAAGTAAAGTCCTCGCCGCGGTAGGTCCGCAGTTCCTCGTTCTGCACCACAAAATCAAAAGGGGCCTGCGGGGTATAGTGTGTTTTAAAGTTGATGATACGCTCCGTGCCCTGCACAAAGATGGCAGGATACAGCAGCAAGATCAGGAAAGCCACCAAGGCAGGCAGGGCAATGTACTTCAGCAGCGGCTTGTTCTCGCGGTACGAAACAGCCTCATTAAATTTAAAGGAGAGCATCTGCTGGCTGCGCTGGGCGATACTTGCCCGGATGAGCTCATTGCTCCGGTCCTGCTGCTGCAGTTGGATGGCATTTAAAAGCTTGTCGCGGATCTCAGGAAAATAGGCACCCACCTGCTGCGCCGCCTGCTCATCCGATAGCACCCGCCGCAGCCTTATCAGTGCAGCCGCCGGCAAGGCAATCCAACGCACAAACACATACACCACCGCCGCCACAAAAGAGAACAGCAGGAAAGCCCGCACATACTCCGGGAAGTAGAACATATATTCCAGCAGGCTGTACACGATATAAACAGAAAGCAGGAGCCCAACCGCGAAAATCCCGCCCCGCAACAGCATGTTGAGGTAGAATTTCTGCTTGAACTCCTGCAATTGATGCAGCAACTGATCTAGTGCATCGGTATGTTTCATGTATGGCTGTTACAAGGTTAAGGCATGGCGGCTACAGTTGTAAGTTAAGCAAACAAGCTTAAAGCATTATGCTACAGGATGTAAAATAATTCTCTTGCCTGAAGTATAACTGAGCAACAGCGCTCTTTAGTATACCTCCCCTACTCTAACTCCAGCAGCACCGGGCAGTGGTCCGAGTGCTTGGCCTCGGTAAGTATGGCGGAGCGCTTCAGGCGGCTGCGCAGGCTTTCGGTGGCCATGTTATAATCAATACGCCACCCCAGATTTTTGTTGCGTGCGCCGGCCCGGTAACTCCACCAGGTATAGTTATGCGGCTCCTGGTTAAAGTGTCGGAACGTGTCGATAAAGCCGCTGCCCACCAGTTTGCCCATCCACTCGCGCTCCTCCGGCAAAAAACCTGAGCTGTTGGCGTTAGATTTTGGGTTGTGGATGTCAATGGCTTTGTGGCAGATGTTGTAGTCGCCGCTCACCACCAGCCCCGGCAGCGTCTGCTTCAAATCGCCCACGTAGCCATGAAAGTCATCCATCCACTGAAACTTGAACTTCTGGCGCTCCTCGCCGCTGGAGCCCGAAGGCATGTATACGCTCATCACCGACACATCGCCGTAGTCTGCGCGCAAAACGCGGCCCTCCATATCATAGCAATCCATGCCGCAACCCACTTCTACGTGCTGCGGCTTCTCCTTGGATAGGATGGCCACGCCACTGTAGCCTTTCTTCGCCGCCGGGTGCAGGTACACATGGTAGCCCATATCCTCAAACAACACTTTGTCGAATTTAGATTCATCGGCCTTTATTTCCTGCAGGCAAAGCACGTCCGGGTTAGCGGCCTTCAGCCAGGTATCGAAGCCTTTGGTAAGGGCGGCACGGATGCCGTTCACGTTATAGGTAATGATTCTCATGGGTGAAAAAAGGGTGGCAGGTAGTGCGGCCCCTACTTCTTGCCTGCGTCTTTCGTCAGGAAAAAGAGGGAGGAAACAAGTATAAACTTCAGGATACTGTGCTTCGACATAGGAAAATAGCCTCGTGTGCCGCTCTACCCGCTGGGGGTTATGTGTTAAGAATTTGGTGTTCGGATCTCGTCGGCACGGTTAAAGTACTCGATCACGTGCCATTTCAGCATTTTCTCCTGCTCTTTGAGGTTCGCAAAAGGGATAGACTTGACGGCTTTGAAATGCGGCCAGCCTTCTTCGTCGCGGCCCGTGAACTCGTAGTAGCCCGACTGAGCGAAGACGCGGCAGGTGGCAATGTGCATCAGGTCCTGCTTCTCCTCTTTGGTAAACTCCCGGACGCCCATGCCCAGTTCCTGAATGCCGATGAGGAACAGAATGGCGTTCATGTCCGGTTTCTTGCCGAAGCGCTTCATCAGATCAGCCCGCAGCTGCGTCCAGTTGTGTTCCAGGTTTTCGCTATCGTACATAAGCTAATTATTAATAGTTAAATCGTTGATCCGCACGAAGTATAAACCTGTAGCTTCTGAATCAGCAATTCAATCCTATAGCTATTTAACAGATTATTCGGCAGAGCCTCTTGCTTTCAGCTCCTCCCAGTACTCCACGGCGCGGCGGAAGTGCGGGATCACGATGGAGCCGCCCACCAGATTGGCAATTGAGGATACCTCCATAAACTGCTCGTCGGTTACGCCTTCTTCGTAGCACTTGCCCACATGGTACTTGATGCAGTCGTCGCAGCGCAACACCATAGAGGCCACCAGCCCCAGCATCTCCTTTGTTTTTACGTCCAGGGCACCCTCCATGTAAGTGTTGGTGTCCAGGTTAAAGAAACGCTTGATCACTTTATTGTCGTAAGACATAATGCGCTCATTCATGCGCGTGCGGTAGTCGTTGAATTCTTCTACTAAGCTCATTGTTAGGTTATTCTTGATTAGGATGACTGTTTATGTAGTCTAAGTATAAAGTTACGGCAAAATCATCAGAATACCTTAAACCACACTTGCCTGCAAATGTTCGAAGACCTGCTGAGCCTGCTGTTCCCGGAAAGCTGCTATGCCTGTGGCGGCTCCCTGGCGCGCGGCGAGACGTATATCTGCACCCCTTGCAGCGTAAGGCTGCCTTACACCGATTTCCATGTGCACGGGGCCACAGAGCTGAACCCGCTGCAGCGCAGGTTCTGGGGCAAGGTGCCGGTACGGTTTGCTTTCTCCTATTTATACTTTATGCCGAAGGGGCGGGTGCAGCGGCTGTTGCACCAGCTCAAGTATAAAGGGGCCAAAGAGCTGGGCGAGCACCTGGGGCAGCGCTACGGCTCCCTCCTCTCCGACTGCCAATACAGCAGCCAGTTCGATGTGATTGTGCCGGTGCCGCTGCACAAGTATAAGCTGCGCCGCCGCGGCTATAACCAAGCCGAAAGTTTTGCCCAGGGCCTCTCCCAAAGTATGGGGGTGCCGATCAGCGTCTGGGTAATGATACGCACCATCCATACCAGCACCCAAACACGCAAGAGCCGCCTCGACCGCTGGCATAACGTGGGGCAGGTATTTGAGGTGGCCAGGCCGGAGCAGGTGCAGGGCAAGCATGTGCTGCTGGTGGATGATGTGCTGACGACAGGCGCCACGCTGGAGGCCTGCACCCGGGCTTTGCTGGCGGCCGGCGCCGCAGAGGTAAGCGTGGCCACCATTGCGGCAGCTTAAAACACGGTGCCTGGCAGCCATCCTCAAGGGCAGTTTCAGAAGATCTTCACCCTCAGCAGATTTTTTTCGTAGTCAGATTACGCGCTTTTGCCGCCTGCTTGGCTGTAAACAAAAAAAAGAAATTTGACTATGAGAGAGAACAAAGACGCTGCGGCTAACAAAGAGACGGATGTAGTGCTGATCGGCGCTGGGATTATGAGTGCCACGCTGGGCATGATGCTGAAAGAGCTGCAGCCAAACCTGCAGGTAGAAGTAATCGAGCGGCTGGACGTGGCCGCTGCCGAAAGCTCCGATGCCTGGAACAATGCCGGCACCGGCCACTCGGCCTTCTGCGAGCTGAACTATACACCCGAGAAACCCGATGGTTCCATAGATGTGTCCAAGGCGACCAAGATAGCTGAGTCGTTCGAGATCTCGAAGCAGTTCTGGGCCTACCTTATCAAACACGACATCATTGAACTGCCTACTTCC
Source organism: Pontibacter litorisediminis (assembly GCF_029360645.1). Classification (GTDB taxonomy): domain Bacteria; phylum Bacteroidota; class Bacteroidia; order Cytophagales; family Hymenobacteraceae; genus Pontibacter; species Pontibacter litorisediminis. The sequence goes on from NZ_JARDUA010000004.1 coordinate 147,525, forward strand.
TTTATCCGGAACATCCCCCACATCAGCTTTGTGTGGGGCAACGACAATGTCAATTTCCTGCGGAAGCGCTACGAGACCATGGTGAAGTGCCACCTGTTCGACGACATGCTATACTCTGAAGACCGGGAGCAGCTAAAGGAGTGGATACCGCTGGTGATGGAAGGCCGTGACAGCGCGGAACCTGTGGCGGCTACCCGCATGGACCTGGGCACAGACGTGAACTTCGGGGCGCTTACCCGCAGCATGTTCGACCACCTGCAGAAAAAGAGGGGCGTGAAGATGCACTTCGGGCATGAGGTGCGGAAGCTGAAGCAAACAGACGATGGCCGTTGGCGCATTACGGTGAAGGACTTGCAAACAGGCGATAAACGCAAGGTGTATACCCGCTATGTGTTTATTGGTGCCGGCGGCGGGGCACTGCCGCTGCTGGAGAAATCCAAGATACCGGAGGGCAAAGGCTACGGAGGCTTTCCGGTGAGCGGACAGTGGCTGCGCTGCATTAACCGCGAGGTGATAGAGCAGCATGAGGCTAAGGTATATGGCAAGGCTGCCGTTGGCTCGCCGCCTATGTCGGTGCCCCATTTGGATACACGCTACATTAACGGAAAGCGCGAGTTGCTTTTCGGGCCATACGCCGGTTTCTCCACGAAGTTCCTGAAGAAAGGCTCCTTCCTGGATCTGCCCAAATCCATCAAGCCCACAAACCTGCGCCCCATGCTGTCGGCCGGTATACAGAACATGGCGCTCACCAAGTACCTGATCGACCAGGTGCGGCAGTCCCCACTGGACCGGGTAGAGGCGCTGAAAGACTACTTTCCGAACGCAAAATCAGAGGATTGGAAATTGGAAGTAGCCGGCCAACGGGTGCAGATCATCAAAAAAGACCCGGATAAGGGCGGTGTGCTGGAGTTCGGAACAGAGGTAGTGAGCGGGGCAAACTGTACCCTGGCGGCCTTGCTCGGGGCCTCGCCGGGAGCCTCCACGGCCGTGTCTATCATGCTGGGGCTGCTGGAGCGCTGCTTCATGCACCGCATCAACACCGAGGAGTGGCAGGCGAAACTTAAGGAGATGATCCCGTCTTACGGACAATCTTTGGCAGAGAATCCGGAACTGCTGGACCGTGTGCGGTCTTATACCAGCGAGGTGTTAGGCTTGGTGCCAGCAATCGAGAAAGAATAGGGAGTATGATCAAATTATGCAGCAAGGGCAGGGAATCCTTTTGATGATTCTCTGCCCTTGCCTCTGTAACAGGGTAAGGTAAAGCAGTGAAGGCCGCAGTTAGCTGCTCGTCTGCTCGCGGTGCACGTCCGACAAGGAAGGCTCGGCATACTCTATTTCCTCTGCTGCCTCCAGGTCGTCCAGCAGTTCTTTTACCACAGCGTAGTTGATGTTCAGGGGCACTTCCAGCACAAAGAAGTCCTCATTCACCTCCACCGACACGCATCCTAGCTGGGCAAACTTCTTCCGTATCTCCAGCAGCGGCGTCTCCTCATTCTGGCGGATGACCTGTATGGTGGAGTTGCCGGATGGTGTTACGGTCTCCTTGTACAGCAAGCCCTCCTCCATAGCATCAAACTCGGCGCGCACCACATCATCAGTGGCAATGAGCGGCACGTAGTATGGGATGCTGTCAATTTTGTAAAGGCCCTGCTTTGCGTCTACCTCCTGCGCCCACAGGGTTTCTACCAGTTCCTTGTTAAAGAGCTCGCTGTGAAAGCGGAAGATGATTTTGTGGCCTTGTTGTTTCTCGCTCATGTATGAAGGAAGTATAAAAGTAAAAAGCCCGAACGTTAGCCCGGGCTTTTTATATGAGATGGATATTTTTCTTACTTGTTAGATCCGGCGTTAATCATGGCGCAACGGAAACCGATGGTAGCTGTTGAGGAATCCTGGGCCATGAAGCGGCGCGTGCCAGGAGACAGCCAGTAAGCCACGTCTTTCCAGGAACCGCCTTTGTACACACGAACCTCATCGCTCACCAGCGAGTGGTATCCTTCGCTAGAGTCGTAATTGGTTGCCTCGTCCAGGAAGCCGTCACGACGGAACGGGTTCAGGTCTTCCACATCCTGGAAAGAAAGCGGGCGGTACACATCCTGCACCCACTCGTTCACGTTACCGGCCATGTTGTACAGACCGAAATCGTTCGGAGGATAAGCGTAGATGTAATCAGTGATCATGGCACCATCGTTCAGGGAACCTGCGATACCGGCGTAGTCACCGCGGCCACGCTTGAAGTTAGCCATGAACTTACCCATTTGCTTGCCATACGGGTTACGCACCTGGTGGCCATCCCAAGGGTAGAGACGGCGGTTGTTCTGGTTCTCGTCTTCAGTATACTGCGTGCCGATCATGGCCTGGGCTGCGTACTCCCACTCAGCCTCCGTTGGGAGACGGTAGTTCGGCAACACGTAGCCAGATTCGATAGAAGGCTTCTCTCCTTCAGTGGCTTCCTCACCGCCTCCGCGGCCAAACAAGCCTCTTCTTTTGCCACCGCCGCTAGCCTGCTGGGCAAGAATCTGGTTCACCTTGTTGGTACGCCATACAGCGAAGTCATTAGCCTGCAGCCAGCTCACACCCACTACCGGGAAGAAGCGGAAACCTGGGTAACGCAGGTAATACGTCACGTAAGGGTCGTTGAAAGACAGTTGCTGCGACCAAACAGTTGTATCTGGCAGGGCAGCCTGGTATACTTCCGGCAGCGAGTCGCGCTTCAGGTCGTGCAGGTACTCCAGCCAGTGGATGTTGGCCACCTCTGTTTCATCCATATAAAAAGAGGCCACCGTCACGGTGCGCTCCACGTTGTCGCGCGTCATGGCAATATCCTCCTCCATTGAGCCAAGCACCGTACGGCCACCCTCGATAAAGATCAGGCCCGGGCCCTGCGGGAACTCCGCATAATCGGCAACATCAAAAGCATCTTCATCTTCGCCGTATTCAGCGCCAGTGGCAGAGCTGTAAGCGCCTGGGTCTGTGCTGGTAGGCTGGCCACCCTTACCACAGGCAGTAAGCAGCATGCCTCCCACAACCGCAGCCGATAAATACTTGATTAACTTCATAAAATAGTACCTAATTAAGATAAGGTTCTTGTAACGTAGATTAATGTGCAATTATAAATAATATTAGAATGCCGGACAAACAATGCTTCTGTTAATTTTGCTGCTCAAGCGGCTTCTAAACAAATTGTTAAAGTCTACCCGTTCCAAAACAAGCGAAACCTCGTTCGTGCCGCCCATTTCCCTGCTTATTCCCTGCAGCCCCACATCATGGCTAAACCCAACCCTAAACTGCCTCAGCTGCAGGCCTGCCAATAGGGACAAGGATTGGTCTTGGTTAGTTCCCCCAACCACTGGTACTCCTTTATATATTATCCCAAACGTCAGGGGTGTGTATTTAGTATACAGGCCCAAATCTAATTTTTTAGAACTTTGCTGATGTATGAAGGTGGCGGTGGGCGTAAAGCTAAGCTCAAAAAACTGTCCTTGCTCTTCGTAGGAGCGGGCGTAAAATTTATACCCTGCGATGGCCGTAAAGCGCAGCGGCAGCTCAGTTTCCTGGTTCAGGTTATAGGTTGGCTGGTTCAGGTGCGCAGCGGTAAGCCCGGCCCAAAACTGATCGGAGTAAAGCAGGCCGCCCACGGTGAAGTCGATATAAGTGTTTGGGTTGAACTCGTTTACCTCTGCCGACCTCACGGCTACCATGCCGTTGTCTGAGAGCTGGTCTCCAAACACCAGGTTGTCGAAGTCCAGGTTGAGGCGGGCTATACTTGCCTGCAGGCCCGCCGACATGGCCCAGCTGTCGCTGATGTTGGTGTGGTAGGCATAGCCCAGCCCGGCCTGCAGTTTCTTTAGGCCGCCCACGCCGGCACGGTCCTGCTGCAGCAGCAGGCTGATTGCACTTTTCGAATCAGGCAGGCGCAGGTCGGCGGAGAGGGAGTTGGTGATAAAGGAGCCGTTGAGCGAGGGCCACTGCTTGCGGTGCGAGAGCCCCACGCCCCAGCTGTGGTCTAGTCCGGCAAAGGCCGGGTTCAGGTACAGGCGGTTGGCATACTGCTGCGTGTGCTGCACATCCTGGGCCATGGCAAGGGCGGCGCACAGGCAGGCGATGCACAGCAGCATTATCTTTTTTAAACCAGTGCCCATTCGTTACAATTTATGCTTTAAGATGCTGTTTAATTAAGTTACAAGCGTAGGCCTAGAACCAAAGTATAAAAACAGCACGATTTTAGCTATAAAATCTATAGCTTAGCTTTTACATCCGTAAACTACCAAAACTACTACGACTCATGAAAAAAGTAGCCATTGGCTTTTTTATCTTTCTGGCCCTGCTGCTCGCTGCGGCGGTGCTGGTGCCGGTTATCTTCAAGGACAAGATTAAACTTGCACTAGACCAGCAGATCGCAGAAAACATAGACGCGCAGGTGTTATACGAGACAGACGATGTGAGTTTGTCGCTGCTGCGCGATTTCCCGAACCTCTCGCTGGGCGTGGAGAACCTCACCGTGGTAGGCGTAGACTCCTTCGCCACCGACACCCTGGCCCGCATCCCCTCCTTCCGGATGGGGCTGAACCTGTTCAGCGTTTTCGGGGATGAGCTGAAGGTGAACTCCATCACCCTGGAAGAGCCGGTGATACGCCTGCTGGTGCTCAAGAGCGGCAAAGCCAACTGGGATATCATGAAGGAAGACACCACCGCCGCCGCAGAGACCGATACCACCGCCTCCGACTTTAACATGGCCATAAAAGGCTGGCAGGTAAACAACGGCACCATTTTCTACGACGACCTGAGCATTCCGTTTGGCTTTGCGGCCTATAACGTGCAGCACAGCGGCAGCGGCGATTTTGAGAAGGATGTATTCGATATGGAGTCAAAGACCACTGCCGAGCGCTTTGTGATGACGTACGACGGTGCCAATTACCTGGAGAACGCCCGCCTGAACGCCGACGTGACCATGGCCATGGACCTGAACCAGTCGCTGTATACATTTAAAGACAATAACATCCGCATCAATGAGTTCCCGTTCAAGTTTGATGGCACTATCTTGATGCCGGACGAGGCCATTGACTTTGACCTGACCTTTAGCGCGACCGAGACAGACTTCCGCAATGTGCTGTCGGTGGTGCCGGGCATGTACAGCGAGGAGTTCGAGAATATCAAAACAGAAGGCAAGCTGAGCTTTGACGGCTATTTCAAGGGCCGTATGATCGACACGCTGATGCCGGGCTATGGCGTGGATTTGAAGGTGATGGAGGGCTTCTTTAAGTATCCGGACCTGCCGGAGGCCGCCCGCAACATCAACGTAGACATGAGCGTGGCCAGCAAGGATGGCACGCCGCAGAACACCAACATCAACATCCGCCAGTTCCATATGGACCTGGGCAAGAACCCGATTGACGCCCGCGTAGTGATAAACGGCTTAGAGACGATGCAGGTGGACGGCAACGTGAAGGCAAACGTGGACCTGGCTGAGCTGACCAAAGTATACCCGGTGGAGGGCATGACCCTGCGCGGCCTGCTGAAGGTGGACGCCGATGCCAAGGGCACTTACTCTGAAACCAGTATGCCCGTGATCGATGCTGACCTGAACCTGACCAACGGCTATATCAAGTCCAAAGATTTCCCGGCGCCGATCCAGCACCTGAACATGGTGACGAACGTGCGCAACACTACCGGCAACACCGACGACACCCGCATCAACATCGAGCGCTTCAACATGAACCTAGACGGCGAGCCGCTGGAAGGGCGCATGCTCATTACAGGTATAGACAAACCGGCCTTCGACGGGCGCATCAAAGGAATACTGGACCTGACGAAGCTGACGAAAATCTTCCCGCAGGAGGGCATGACGGTGTCTGGCCGTATTACCGCCGATGTGGCTGCCAAAGGAAAGCTAAGCGACATCGAGGCCGAGAAGTATAACAACGTGACGGCAAACGGCACCATGGCCATCAATAACCTGAGCTATGTGAGCACCGATATGCCGCAGGGCATCAAGATCGCCAAGGCCAACGCCACGTTCAATAACGAGCGCGTGAACCTGCAGAACATGAGCGGCCACCTGGGCAAAAGCGATTTCCAGGCAAGCGGCACGGTGTCGAATTATATTGGCTATGCCCTGGCCGATGACCAGCCGCTGCGCGGTAGCTTCAACATCAACTCTAATAATTTCGATGTGAACGAGTGGATGGTGGATGATGATGGGGCCCCTGCCGATGCATCTACGGAGGGTGTGGTAGAGGTGCCGGCCAACCTCGACCTGGCGCTGAACATAGACGCCAGGCAGGTGCTGTACTCTAACCTGAAGCTGAACAATGTGAGCGGGCAGGTGCAGGTGAAGGACCAGGTGGCGAGGCTGAACAAAGTAACCTTCAACACCCTGGGCGGCACCTTTGCCACCAGCGGCAGCTACAGCACGCAGAACCTGCAGAAGCCGTTGTTCGACATGAAGCTGGACATCCAGAACCTGGGCTTCAAGGAAGCCTTTAGCTCCTTTAACACAGTGCAGGCCTTTGCCCCTATCGCGGCGCTGCTGGATGGGAAGTTCAGCACCAACTTCGCCTTTGCCGGTGAGCTTGGCCAGGATATGGTACCGGTTTTCCAGACGCTGGACGGCACGGGCGTGATAAAAGTGCTGCGTGCCGCCGTGCGTGATGTGCCGGTGGTGGAGAAGATCAGCAACCTAACCAACTTAAAGGAGCTGCAAAACTTTGTGATCGAGAACAAGATGATCGATGCCCAGATTGTGGATGGCAAGCTGGTGGTGAAGCCGTTTAACCTGAACATCGGGGACATTAACATGTCGGTGGGCGGAAGCACCGCCGCAAGTGGCAACATGGACTTTACCACTGCCCTGAACGTGCCAACTGGCAAAGTGGGGCAACAGCTCGGCTCCAAGCTGTCGGGCATACTGGGAGCCAACCAAAACCTGGTGAACACGGAGCGCGTGACGCTGAACCTGAGCGTAGGCGGCACCTTTAAGGACCCTAAGGTAGCGCTGGCGGGAGGTTCTGTAAAAGAGAAGGCTGCCGAAGTGGTAGAGAATGTGGTGCAGGAGAAACTGAACGTGGTGAAGCAGCAGGCCGATGCGCGCAAGCAGCAACTGCAGGATAGCGTAAACGCCGAGGTAGACCGCCGCAAGCAGGAGTTAGAGCGCAAAGCCCAGGAGGAACTGGAGAAGAAACGCCGGGAGGCGGAGCAGCAGATACAGAAGCAGGCCACCGATAAGGTGGGAGGCTTCCTGAAGCAGATCACCAAGCCGAAGACGACCACACCCGCGGATACCACCAAGAATCAGTAGCAAGTTTTTTAAAGTATAAAACCGCTGGGAAATCAGCGTTTTAGCATAAATCCAGCAGAAGAAGATGCTTCTGCTGGATTTTATTTTTTAAATGCTATATATTAAAGTGCAACTTTCCTCCGTTCAAGGATGTAAAAGGAGCTTTCCTGACAGCATAGTGTTTTAAACCAATGCAATTCAAAATGATGAAAAAGAAGTTTTTTCTCCCTTTACTGCTGAGCGGGTTGATAGGATTCAGCTCATGCGACAGCAACGACGACAACGGCACGGGCACTGCCCGCATGGAGGTGCGCATGACCGATGCCCCCGGCGACTATGAAGAGGTAAACGTGGAGATTAAGTCGGTGCAGATACACCGGGAAGAAGGTGATACAGAGGATGGCTGGGTAACGCTGGACGAAATCAACCCGGGCGTTTACAACCTGCTGGACTTTGCCAACGGCAGGGATACCTTGCTGGCCAGCGCGGAGCTGCCGGTGGGCCACATCTCCCAAATCAGGCTTGTGTTGGGCGATAACAACACGGTGAAGCTGAAGAACGGTGAGGTGATAAACCTGAAAACGCCAAGCGGCCAGACTTCTGGCCTAAAGCTGCAGCTTGATGCCCACCTGGAGGACGACGTGACTTACATGGTGCTGCTCGACTTCGACGCAGCCAGATCAGTGGTGCCGAAAGGCAACGGGGGCTATAACCTGAAACCGGTGATCCGTACCATCACGCAGGCCATTGCCGGTGGTATCAAGGGAACAGTAACTCCGGCAGAGTACAAGCCGGCCATTTACGTCATCTCTGCTGCCAACGATACCATAGGCGGTTATGCAAGCGACAACGGCGACTTCCTGATCAAAGGTGTGCCAGCCGGCACTTACAGAGTGGAGTTCATCACAGAGTATGGTGAGCACAACAAAACCGTCGAAAACGTGAGCGTGTCGCAGGACCAGATCAAGGATTTGGGCGTGGTAGTGCTGCCGCAGGAGTAGTATCCCGGACAAAAGACCATTTAACAAAGGACAAAAGAAAAGGAGCTTCTCTATTCGGGAAGCTCCTTTTCTTTGTTTTAGGGAAGGTGGGTTTACCCACCCTCGAACTCTCCCCGGAGGGAGCATTTATACTTGTTCTTTTGTCCTTTGTCTAAAAGTCCTTCGTCAAATACCTAATAGACCTGCCCCATCAGCTCGCGCACGTAGGTCACGTAGTCGGTGTTGGGAGGGGTGTGGCCGTTCTTGCGCAGGTCGGTGGCAACCTGGGCGCGGTGGTACGTGGCGTGGTTAAAGGCGTGCGTCAGGATGTCTAGCACGCGGGTGCTGTACTTGTGGCCCTGGCTGTTGGTGTAGTCGATCAGGCGGTTGAACTCGGCTTCGTCTGAGTCAGCTACCAGTTCAGCGATTTTATAAGATGCATACTCGTGCAGTTTCTTCAGTTCTTCCAGCGTGTGCTCCTGCCATACTTTAACAGGGCTCTCAGTGCCAGTGATGCGGGCGATCCAAATGGCCTGGGCGTTCAGGGCGTGGCTGAACAGGCGGGCTGCGTTGGCGGGCACCTCAGGCAGGCTGCTGAATACATCCAGCATCGTCTTGTTTGCCCAGATATTATACTCTGATAGGTTTTTCAGTACGTCGTTTCCGGTCATGATTGTTAACTTTCTCTATTATCTTCCCAAACTAAAGTCTCGTTGTGGCGCTGCTCAAAAAAGTCGGGGCAACGGCCGTCTCCCCTCCCTGTTATGCCGCCGTCGGGCTCACAAAGTATGTTTCCCTGGGCGTCGAACAGCTGGCCCGGCACATCGCAGCAGCGGCCGGTGAGGTAGTATACCTCCTGCCCCAGGTACGTGTAGCGGTAGATCTTGGCCGGCGGGTTAGATGGCTCCTCCAGCTTCAGCTCCCCGATCAGCTTGGTAAGCCAGGAAGGGTTTTCCTGCGTGGCCGCCGCGGCTGTTGAGCTGCTGCCAGGTGAGCAGGCCGTGACAGTGATGGCCACGGCAAGTGCCGCAACCCATACGCTGACTCTGGCCAGCAGGCTGTGTCGGTTTTTTCTCATAGGCGGCGCAAGTTATTCATTTTTGCTGAAGGATCGTATGTCGCGACATTGGTTTGTGCATGAAATGCGGCGGAAAGGGTAACTTATACTTACGGATGCGCGCCTAAAAGTATACTTCGGCAAGCGCGAGCAGGTACGGCAGGAAGATGATGGTGCCGATAACGGCCGCTGCCATGGCGGCTACCAGCACGGCGCCCGCGGCCAGGTCCTTGGCTTTCCCGGCCAGCTGATGGAACTCCGGGGACACCAGGTTCACCACGGTCTCGATGGCCGTGTTCAGAATCTCTGCCGTTATCACCAGGCCCATGCTCCCCACGAGCAGGCACCACTCTGTTTTAGTGACACCCAAGGCCAGCCCCAGCCCCACCACGCCCAGTGCCGACAGGATGTGCAGGCGCATGTGCGGCTCCGAGCGCACGGCGGCGTTTATCCCCCGGAAGGCAAACTTAAAGCTGTTGTAACGTTTCTTAAAGTAGGTGCGCATTTGTACCAAGGCTTACGGCAGACTAAGTTAACGGGGTTTTGCGAAAGAGCGTGCACCTGTGGCTGATCTTTGCCTGTGGCCTGTCCAGAAAAGAGAAATAAAGTATAAAATATATGGCCCTTCCAGCGCTTGATGCACAAGTACCCGAAAGAACAGAGACAGCCACCCTTGCGATGGGCTGTTTCTGGCGCCCCGATGCGCTTTTCGGAAGTATAAACGGGGTGATTAGCACGAGGGTAGGCTACGCGAGCGGCAACACGGACAATCCATCCTACTGGCAACTGGCAGACCACATCGAAAGCGTGCAGCTGGAGTATGACCCCGCTATAGTTAGTTATGAGCACCTGCTGCAGGTGTTCTTCTCCAGCCACACCCCCACCCGCACGCCCTGGAAGCGGCAGTATGCCTCCGCCATGTTTTACCACAGCCCCGACCAGGAGAGGCAGGCACACCAGGCAAAGGAGCAGCTGGAGGCAAGGGCCGGGCAAAACGTGTTTACGGAGATAGGCCCGTACAAAGATTTTTACCTGGCCGAGGCGCGCCACCAAAAGTATAAGCTGCAGCGGCAGCCAGCGCTGTGGGTGGAGTTTGAGGAGATGTACCCAGACTTCAATGACCGCATCAGCTCCACGGCTGCAGCAAGGGCAAACGCCTGCCTGTATGGCTACGTCAGCAGAAAAGGGCTGGAAAAGGTAATCGGCAGCCTCGGCTTGTCGCCTGCTGCACAGCGGGTGCTGCTCCAAAAGGCCGCTGCGCCTGCATTCATCAGCTGTGGGGGGTAAGCAACTGTAGCCTGAAAATCAAAGTATAATATCTGCTTGCTTTATAACTAAATATTTAGTTTATTAACGATAAGTTTAGTTTATACTTCTGTCTCCTTTAAAAGCAAACTTACATGAAAAAGCCGTCTTACATCGCGCTCGTGCTCCTTAGTGGCCTCCTATGCTCCTGCGCAAAAGATCTCTGCAACAGGCCGGTAACGATAGACAGAGTCGAGTTTACGAACAAGGCCGGTGAAAAGTATGACGAACAGTTCGGGCGGGTGAACAGCTGGTTTCTGCAGAAGATAAAGGCCCTGGAGACGGAGAAGCAGACCTTTCGGATTGATACGGTTGCCAAAAAACGCCACCACAAGTATAACCATACCTTGGTTGCCTCTCTGGAGGAACTGGAGGTGGATGACCGGCCGGGGCTGTACTACCAGCTGTACCTGAGGCCCAACAGCGGGATCGGGAAAATAAAAGGCCAGGTGCAGCACGACATCTACAACGAGCTAAAGCTTTATTCGCCGGAGCGTTCTTTCCTGAGCCATGGGCAGCAGTTTTACTCCGACAGCCTGGTGGCAGGGCCTTTTGCCAAGGTGATGCGGGTACAGGAGTTGCTGGAGCCTCTGAATGTAAGTGAGCCGGACATGCCCAGCTTCTCTATCGACAGCATTCGCTTTCCGAAGAGCTTTAAAAAGCGGCACAGGGAGTACATCACTAAACTGATGAATAACTCGATTGTGCTGATGCAGGAGCGGAATGCCGGCAGCAAGCTGAAACAAGGGATGCGCTTCAACTATCACCCTAACTTCAAGGCCAAGGAAAAAAAGGTGTCGGCCACCTATACTCTAAACCTGCAAGTTGCGGAGGACCCTGTGGCAAACAAGATCACAGTGCACATCAGCAGCCCCGGCTATACCCCGGAAAGGTGGCAATCCACGAAAGCTTCCTTTAACCGGAGAGACTTCTTAAAAGGGCACACCTACGAGGCGAATCATTCGCTCCGCTTGCTGGCTCCCTCCTTTCTGAGCAGCCTTTACTACGCCAAACGGTTAAAATAACGTTACTCCGGCTGTAGCTTTATGGCAGCTGCGTTAATGCAGTAGCGCACCTTGGTGGGGGTGCGGGCATCCTCAAAGAGGTGGCCCAGGTGCTGCCTGCACTGGTGGCAGAGCAACTGTGTGCGGTGCCGGCCATAGGTGTCGAGCGGCTGGTGCTGCACGTTCTCCCCCACCTGCGCCCAGAAGCTGGGGAAGCCGGAGCCAACCTCGAACTTTTTGCTGGCCTCGAAAAGCACCGCTCCGCAGCGCGAGCAAGTATACACCCCTTCCTCCTGCTGCCGTTCTGCCGGGTCTATCTTCTGGTTCCGGACCATGAGTTTATACTTTGTAACAGCAGCGGCGGCCTTTCTGAAGCCGCCGCCCCAATGCTATTGCTTTTCCAGGTCGTCCACAGGCACAAACTTCATCGACAGCGAGTTCACGCAGTGGCGGATGTTCTTCGGCGTCAGGTATTCCCCCTCAAACACGTGGCCCAGGTGCCCCCCGCAGTTGGCGCAGACAATCTCGGTGCGGCGGCCGTCCGGGTCGGGCACGCGCTTCACGGCCCCGGTTATCTCGTCGTCGAAGCTGGGCCAGCCGCAGTGCGACTCAAATTTATACTCTGAGGTATACAGTGGGGCGTTGCAGCGGCGGCACACGTATACGCCTTCCGCCTTGTTGTGCTCATACTCCCCGGTGCCGGGGTACTCGGTGCCCTTGTGCACAATAATGCGTTCTTCTTCTGGTGTCAGCTTGTTGTACTCGGATGGTTCTTTCGCTATTTTCATGAGGTTTTTCGTTGTGGTAAGGTATCTTCTGTACTGATAAACAAAATAGGCGCCACAGGGTTTAGGAGCTTCTACAAGGCTTACGCCCCCTGCCCTACATGCTGCGAGAGGCCGCCGTCCATAAAGTAGCTGGAGCCGGTCACATAGTCCGAGTCCGGCGATGCCAGAAAGAGGGCCACTTTGGCGATCTCCTCGGGCTTGCCTGCCCGTTTCATCGGGATGTTCTGCTCGCTCTCCCGGCGGGCCTCCTTGTCATCCACGGCTTTCTGGTTCATGGGCGTCAGGATCATGCCGGGGCAGATGTTGTTCACGTTGATGCCGTCTTCCGCCAGTTCTAGTGCCAGGGTGCGGGTCAGGTTGCGTACGGCGGCCTTCGAGGCGCAGTAGTCTGCCGTGCCAGCCGAAACGATCTCCTCGTGCACGGAAGACACATTGATGATCTTGCCCTTGCCGCCTTTTTGCTTGCGGTGCCTGATAAAGGCGCGGGAGCAGAAGAAGGTGCCGTAGAGGTTGGTGCGTATGGTGCGGTCGAAAACCTCGGTGTCCATGTCGGCCACGTTAATACCCGAGCCGTTTACCGCTGCGTTGTTCACCAGTATATCGATGGCGCCGAACTCTTTCAGGGCCTGCTCAAACAGCTGCTCCACGTTCTGCTCGTCGCTTATGTCTACCTGCAGCACAAGCCCTTTCCTGCCCTGCTTCTCTACTTTCCGGAGCGTTTCTTCGGCACCTTCCCTGTCTGAGTGGTAGCAGATAACAACGTCTGCCCCTTCTTTGGCATATTCAACTGCGGTGGCCTGGCCTATGCCTGAGTCAGAGCCGGTGATCAAAGCGGTCTTGCCTTTAAGTTTGTCCATAGTTCTGTGGTTTGGTGTAGTAACCGCCTTCTGTGCAAGCAAACCAGAAAGCTTTAGGTACTCATACTGCCTGTGCTGCCTAATGGTTTGGGGCCGAAAGGGTTAGGGAGGTGTTAAAAAAATTATACCAATCAAATAATATTTAGGGGTGAATGAAGAACAAGAGCAGAGGGAGCTTCGTTTTTATACAGTACAAGCAATAAATCAATATAGATGAGTTGGTGGATGAGCGGGCAACCAAATGGCTGCCCGAGGGGGATGATCCTTTTATATTATTTATTCATATCTAAAGTTTAACGCTATGAGCTCTTACACTTCCTTTTTTAGCAATTTATTTGGCCTTAAGGATCAACCTTCAGGAGCCAGAGAACCACGACGGGTAATAGTTACCTCTTCTTCGCAGCCAGAGGTGCTGCAGAAAGTAATGCGGGAAGAGAAGCTATCCCACGGGGAGACGGTGATGGCGAACTTGTCTCCTGTGCGCCTTGAAAAGAGCCGGGGTAAGATGGTGCTGTACTTTTGCCCCATGAAATCGATAGAGGTGCTGGATACGCTTACCGCCGGCGACGGAGGAAGCATCCCTGGCCAGGTAACGGTAGAGGGCTTGTCTATACCCAGAGAACTGAAGGAAGGGTTGTACACGCTCAAGAACGTGACGGTGACTTCCAACGGCACCATGCAGGTAAGGGCAACCGATAAAACCGAGTGGAAAGCCAACCACTCTAACCTGTACAGCTGGTAAGGTACAGTAAATTTAAGTTGACCCGAAAAGAGACGCATGAAAAGCAGGCGAAGCCTGATCAGAACATATTTTTAATAGCTTAGCAAAGAGAAAAGCAGCCTCAAGCGAAGCTGCTTTTCTCTTTGTAAAGTAGTTCTATAGCTCCTCGAGCTTCAATGGATAATCCGTACATCTTGCCTCTACCACTTTAAAGCTGCCGTACTGCTTCTTGATGGACGCTGATCTGTCTGCCTTAGTCGGTATTATTTGCTTTTCTTTGTGGTTTGTCTCAATAGTCAGGGCTTTACCCAGGGAGGCCCGGCTCGCTTTGGAGAGTTTGAACATGGTACCTGGCTTCATGCCTTTTGCTGAGAACAGCACCTCGCTAGCTTCCCCTGCACTAGATGTTACCGTTACATTAGCAGGTTTGTCGCCGGTGTACTGTAGCCATAAAGTATGCACGTCGTAGTAGCGCACGTCATCACGCATGCCCTGGCCTTCCACGCAAAGCTGCAGCCGTGATACAGCGCCCGAGCCCACTTTTTTGCGCTCCGCCCCAAATGTAACGATGGCTTTAGTCACGGCCGGCACGTTGTCGAAACTGACAAACACAGTCTGGTTCTTGCCCCTTGGAGGAATCTCCTGTTGGTCTAGTAGTTGGCCCGCGGCGCTGAAAAGCTCCACTTTAGAACCTCTGTCCTCCTCGGCTATATCTGTAAAAACCATGGTCTTCATGGTAACAGATCCTACAGGCGAAAAGTCGAGATTAAGACGCCCACCTTCTCGGTTAGCTTTTTGGCCCGACACATCGCTAACTGTCAATAAGCCGCTCATACCCATGATGTTGGCATCAAAATTATTTACTAAATCAGTGGCCGGGTCATGTGCATCAAGTAATATGGCTGGTGTTTCCTGCAGGTACTTGCCGTTGTGCCCTCTTCGCTGGGCCGTAACCGTCATCACAGCACCGTCTTCCTCTACTATGTTTACGTTACGCGGAAGCTCTCCAGCGCCAAAGTGCCGCACTAAATTACAAGTGGTAGGGTCGTACCCAATAAGGTCAGCTTCTTTCGAGGCTTTCATGGGTTCCACCAGCTCCTGCTCTTCCTGGCGGTCACAAGCAAATAAGAAAATGCCGGCAAAGGCAACTGCAAGGGTTTTTGTACTGATTGTTTTCATATAGTGAAATGTAAAATAGAAATAAATAGCACTGATGCGGGCGCAGGAGTTATACTTCCAACTCAAGCAAATTGGATTTTTTGTTAATGCCTATGCCTTCTTGTTAATGTGTTGATTTATTCGTGGCTGATGCTCTATGAAGTTAGGGTGGCAAAATATTGTCTGCTTTGGGTACGCATATGGGTTGAAAACCGTTTTGATTTTTGTGCTATAAATTTTGATTAGTCTCAGAAGAGGAGAGGGACGTATGCAGGGGTGGGTTTTTGGGAAATATGCTTTATCAGGGAAAGGCACTGCAGGAGGGGGTGCTGTAAGTATCAACAAAAAAAGCAGCCCCTTCCGGAGCTGCTTTTCTTTAGCTGCTAAAGTATAAACTTATTTCTTCAGGCTGCCGATCATATCCTCCGGGCGTACCCACTCGTCGTACTGCTCGTTAGTGAGCAGGCCAAGGGCGATAGCGGCCTGGCGAAGGGTAGTACCCTCTTTGTGTGCTTTCTTCGCAATTTTGGCAGCGTTGTCGTAGCCGATGTGCGGGTTCAGGGCCGTTACCAGCATCAGTGAGTTCTCCAGATTCTCCTTAATGCGGGCCGTGTTGGGCTCGATGCCTACCGCGCAGTGCTTGTCGAACGAGTCGCAGGCGTCGCCGATCAGTTGGGCGCTCATCAGCAGGTTGTAGATCATCACCGGCTTAAACACGTTCAGCTCGAAGTGTCCGTTCATGCCCCCCACTGTGATAGCCACATCGTTGCCGATCACCTGCGCGCAAACCATGGTCATGGCCTCGGCCTGCGTTGGGTTTACCTTACCCGGCATGATAGAGGAACCCGGCTCGTTTTCCGGGATCAGGATCTCAGCGATACCGGAGCGCGGGCCGGAAGCCAGCAAACGGATGTCGTTGGCGATCTTCATCAACGATACTGCCAGCTGCTTCAGCGCGCCGGAAGTTTCTACCATGGCATCGTGTGCGGCCAGCGCCTCAAACTTGTTAGGAGCCGTGCGGAACTCATGGCCGGCATACTTCGAGATCTTCTCAGCTACCAGCTCAGCGTAGCCAGCCGGTGTGTTCAGGCCTGTGCCTACGGCAGAGCCGCCCAGCGCCAGGTCCTTCAGGTGGTCCAGCGTGTTCTCCAAGGCTTTCATGCCGTACTCCAGCTGCTTCACGTAGCCGGAAAGCTCCTGGCCCAGTGTCAGCGGGGTAGCGTCCATCAAGTGGGTGCGGCCAATCTTCACCACATCCATAAACTCCTCAGACTTGGCCTTTAGCGTATCGTGCAGCTTTTTCACCATCGGCAGCGTGTGCTCCACCACTTTCTTATAGGCGGCAATGTGCATGGCTGTCGGGAACGTATCATTCGAAGACTGCGACTTGTTCACGTCATCGTTCGGGTGGATCTTCTTTTTCTCATCCATCAGCTCGCCACCCAGCAGTACATGCGCCCGGTTCGCCACCACCTCGTTCACGTTCATGTTCGATTGGGTGCCCGAACCGGTCTGCCACACCACCAGCGGAAACTGGTCGTTCAGCTTGCCTTCCAGAATCTCATCGCAAACCTGAGAAATAATGTCAGCTTTATCCTGTGCCAACACGCCCAGCTCTGCGTTAGCCTGTGCCGCCGATTTTTTAAGTATAGCGAAGGCCTCAATCACCTCCTGCGGCATGTGCTGGCCACCGATCGTGAAGTTTTCTTTGGAGCGCTGAGTTTGTGCGCCCCAGTATTTGTCTGCAGGCACCTCAATCGGGCCCATCGTGTCTTTCTCTACGCGAACTTGCATATCGTTTCTATACTAAGGTTAAAAGGATTATCTGTACGTGGCAAAGCTATAAAATATTCTGAAAAGAGACTTTTAGGGGAAAGAGTTTTCTCAGAGCGCCAATAAGCCTGCTTTGCCAGCCATCAAGGTCGTATCCACCCCTACCCCTCAGCGCTGCGCACGCTGACATTAAACGCGGGTTTGCAGGGAGCCTAGGAAGGGAGTTCTGTAATTGCTTTGGCTAAGTATACGTTTCGTGGCTGCTGGTATTTACCACTTGTCCCTAAAGCATAAACCTACCCCTAGAGAGTTACACTCGCTAGCTCAAAGCTCTCGTTTTAGCTAGTTCAAATGAGCAAAACTCTGCCGTACCGGATCCAACCACCCCTGCCCCTCCTTAGCCAAGGGGGGGCTACACTTATTCCATAGCAAAGGCCGTGGCTATCAAATCTGATCCCAGTCTTTGGGTTGAGCGTCTTCTAGATTTCCGGTGACGAGCCGGAGGCGAGGCAGCCCGAGGCACGAGGGCAGGAAATGTAGGCAGCGCGATGCCCTTATCGAGGGCCCCTACCCCCAGGACGAGCCCTCTGGGGCTGGAGAGCAGAAAGCCAGAGATGCAACAATTCAGGTTGTAAGACTGAGGATGAACAGGGGCTAGTAAGTATAGCTTGGGTCAAGAGGAAAGAAGCAGTAGCAATAGGGAAGCACGAGCTACAAGATGACGCTAGCGGGGATAGCTATGAAGGGCACCAGCGGACGCTGGTGCCAGCAGAAGTATGAAGTATAACCAAAGCAAGTATGGCTTTTCTGTACACTCGAATTATAAATCTGAGTGTATAGAAAGGAACGGGTTGCAAACCCGCGCCAGCAAAGGGCGGAACAGAGGCAAGTATCAAGTATAAAGTAGAGCTTACGCGGATCTGAAAATCCGCAGCAGAGAAGTGTCGGACAAGGACGTCCGAAACAGTGGGAATGGCCTGAGCATCTCCCCTATCGTATCACCCGCTGCCCGGACTTCTCTGCAAGCAAGGCAATCATCTCTAGCTGCACCGGTTTTAGGTAGGTTGTGTTCAGGTTGGTGTTATCGGTAAAAGTTACCAGGTACTCCCCCTCCGCGCCCAGGTAGTGGATACTCGCGATCTCGTTCATGGTATAGGTGCGGCGCTCCTGCAGCAGGTTTGTGATCTCGATGCTGCTTTCGCCAATGTCCACATGCCAGCGCATGGCGTACCAGGCCACTACACCCGAAAGCACCAGCATTACCGCCAGCAGGATGTTGTAGACGCGGTTTGACTTATGCCCTTCCAGGCGCACCATATACCTCTTGTAAAGCTCATACTCCTGGCCCAGCAACGGGCTTTGGACAAGGCGCAGCGGAATCACAGCCAGCGTAAGCCCCAGCAACAGGCCAGGAGCAAAAAATGCCCTGAAGTTAGGCGTAAGCACGTGCAGGTGCTCCTTAGAAGCATGTATGATGCTGGAAACCATGGCCAGCACGCCGGAGCTGAAAACCGCCAGCACAAGGGCAAAAAAGAAGTAGGCTACCGTCAGTCGCAGCTCCTGCTTCTGCATATACTTCAGCTCGTCGGCCGTCATGTCCTCCTGGTGCTCTGCAGGCGAGAGGCGGCGCAGCGCATAACGAACAACCGGCAACAGCACGGCAACGGCAAAAAAGGCGATCAGCAGGCTTTTAAGTATCTCAAGCATGGGGTAAGCGATTATGAGGCAAAGGTAACACCCTAATCCTCAATTTCCGATACTGCAGCGCCCGAAGGTGCAGATGGCTGCGGCCACCCCTTATACTACGCTCCGGGCAAAACAAAAGGCAAGGCAGCTGAAGAACTGCGGCTAAAAGAGCGTTTAACAAGTATAGCCTCCCTCTTTGTAACGTGGCCCCGGCTAAATCCGGCGTTCGGCTTTGTTTGCAGCCGCTGCACTGGGAAACTGTTTTTGATGGGGGCAGCATAAAAAAGTACTATCAGCAGGCTCCTAAGCAGCAGAAAACTTTGTAGGTCTTACAGCTCTTTTTGGAGCTCTTTTGCCTGATACGGTTGAACTTTTATGTTGCCAGATGGCTTAGAAATTTATACATTTGAAGAGGAACACTCTATACTAGGTTGCTTAAAGGAATGGCTTTGCCAGTAGCGGCCCGGTATTAACGAAGAACACATGAAACTTGCCAAGCTGGCTTCTTTTATAAGGGATTACTTCATAGCGATCTTCTCCTTTCTGCTCATTTTTCTGCTCACACTCTTTACGTACACGGAAACAAAGAAAAAGACAGCGGAGCGGAGCGCTAAGTTGTTTAACATGCGCACGGAGCAGGTGACTGAGGCTGTCAACAAGCGCATGCATGATTATATCCAGATCCTGGTCGGGGGCAAGGCTATGTTCGTCGCCTCTGACACCGTGACCCGGCAGGACTGGAGCAACTACTACAAAGCCCTGAAGTTGCAGGAGAACTACCCAGGGCTACAAGGCTTTGGCTACACGCACGTGGTATGGCCCCATGAGGTAGAGCAGCATGAGCAGCAGATCCGTCGCGAAGGGTACGAGAACTACCGCATCACGCCTGAAGGCAAGCGCGACCTCTATACAGCCATTGTTTTCCTGGAGCCTTTCAGCGACCGCAACCTGCGTGCCTTTGGGTATGACATGTATAGCGAGCCGGTGCGCCAGTCGGCCATGCGCATTGCCCGCGACACCCGCCAGCCTACCCTGTCGGGTAAAGTACGCCTGGTGCAGGAGACGGGCCAGGACGAGCAGGCAGGTTTCCTGATCTACCTCCCTATTTACCAGGACAACGCTGAGCCGGAGTCTATCAAGGAGCGGCAGCGCCTGATACAGGGTTTCGTGTACAGTCCGTTCCGCGCCAAAGACCTGATGAAGTCCGTGTTAACCGAAGGATTCGAGGACATTGACGTAGAGATCTATGATGGTGCCGAGCCATCGGAGGCCAGTTTGCTCTTTAGCTCCAGCCCTGAGCTATACTATAACCACACCGACCGGGAACACGCCGAGCTGAGCACGATCACGATCGGCAACCATACTTGGCGGGTATTTGTGTCGGCGAAGGATGACTTTGGCCGCAGCGCCGACTCGGAGCTGCCATACTTTATCCTCCTGGGGGGCAGTATCATCAGCCTGCTCATGTTTTTCATCATTTGGTCGCTGACCAACACACGGCGCTCCAACACCCTGAAGCAGACGATCACCGACAACGCCACCGCGGCCTTGTTCATCCTCAACTCAAAAGGCTGCTGCACATTTATGAACCCTGCCGCAGAGGAAATGACAGGCTATACCTTTGAGGAGATGCGCAAAAAGTCGCTGCACGAGATGGTGCACTACAAGCACCTGGACGGCTCGCCTTTTCCGGCCGAGGCCTGCCCAATGCACGATTCACTTTCGTCGAACCAGGGCCTACGGGATTACGAGGATGTGTTTATTCGCAAGGATGGCAGCTTCTTTAACGTGTCCTGCTCGGTGCAGCCTATGGTGGGGAGAGACAGCGGCAACTATGCTATCGTAGAGGTGCGCGACATCACGGATGAGAAACAGGCGCAGCAGGCTATCATCGAGAGTGAGGCCCGCTTCCGCACCATGGCCGATAGTGCTCCGGTAATGATCAAGATCATGGACGACGCAGCCAACTTCCTGTACGTGAACAAGCAGTGGCTCGACTTCACCGGCTATACTTTTGAGGAGGTGATTGACATGAGCTGGAAAGACGTGGTGCACCCGGATGACATAGAGCGTAAGGAAACGGTTACTCTGCAGGCAATAAAAGATCACAGCCCGTTCCGCCTGGAGTTCAGGATGCGCCGCTTTGATGGGGAGTACCGTTGGGTAATGGCCACCAACACGCCCCGCTTTGGGGCAAACGACGACTTCCAGGGGTACATAGGCTCTTTGATTGACATTACGGAGATAAAAGAGGCCGAGCGCAAGGTGAAGCAGAATGCAGAGCTGCTGCAGAAGCTGTTTCTGGAGGTGCCGGCAGTGGTGGGCCTGGTAAGGGCCTCCGACTACCAGTATGTACTGGCTAACCCGGAGTACCGCAGGCTGTACGGCAACCGCCCGCTGGTGGGCAAAACTATTTACGAGGCCCACTCCGAGGAAGAAGGCCAGGGCTTTTTCGAAAGGCTGGAAGAGGTGCTGGAGACGGGGGTGCCGTTTGTAGGCAACGAAGTGCCTACGGTGATACATCACAAAAATAGCGGTGAGATCATTTACGGCTACTTTAACCTGGTGTACCAGCCGCTGATAGACGCCAGCGGTAAAGTTGAGGCCGTGCTGCTGTTTGCCGTGGAAGTGACGGAGCTCGTGAATGCCCGGAAAGCCCTGGTGCTGACCAATGAGGAGCTAAGCGGCAAGAACAACGAACTGCTCCGCATCAACAACGACCTCGACAACTTTGTGTACACGGCTTCCCATGACCTGAAGTCGCCGATTGCCAACATGGAGGGGCTGGTTACCCTGCTGCGCGATATCCTGCAAGGCAAGCTGAACACCGAGGACATGCAGGTGCTGGACATGGTGCAGAACTCCATTAACAAGCTGAAGGGCACCATCGCTGACCTGGCCGAGATCACCAAGGTGCAGAAGGAACTGCAGTCGGCAGCAGAACCGCTCTCTTTTGAGCACATGCTGCACGACATACAAGCCGATCTGGAGGAGCCTATGAAAGAGACTGGCGCTGTGTTGCAGATTGATTTGCAGGTGGGAAGCATCATGTACGCCCGCAAGAACCTGCGCAGCATCATCTATAACCTGCTAAGCAACGCCATCAAGTATAAGTCACCCGACCGTAAACCGGAGATCCGCCTGAAAACCTACGAGGAAGGCGACTATGTGGTGCTGGAGGTGCAGGATAACGGACTCGGCATCAAAAAAGAGCAGCAGCACAAGCTGTTTACTATGTTCAAGCGCCTGCACACGCACGTGGAGGGCACGGGTATCGGGCTTTACATCGTGAAGCGCATCATCGAGAACAACGGTGGCAAAATTGAGGTGAGCAGCGAGCTGGGCAAAGGCACCACCTTTAAAATATACTTCAGGCAACTGCCCGTAGTGCAGGAAGTATAGGATGATGATTTAAAGGGTATGAGGAAATCTAAAGAAAGCTCATGCCGCATTCACTCCTGTAAGATTCAGGCCATCACACCTGCGAACTGACCCTGCTGCGGCGCGGTTTTGTTTAGCTAGGCAGTCCCTTCAAAAACTAACAACGAGTAACGAACAACGACATTTAATGGCTAAGATAAAAACATCCTACTTCTGCCAGAACTGTGGCGCCCAATCGGCCAAGTGGATTGGCAAGTGCCCGGCCTGCGGCGAGTGGAACACCTATGTGGAGGAAGTGGTGCAGCGCGAGGAGGTAACCCCTACCTCTGCCTGGAAGGTTGGCAGCAGCACGGCGCAGGTGTCCAACAAGCCCAAGCCCATCGCGGATATCAGCTACCAGGAGCAGCAGCGCATTGTAACGCAGGACCAGGAGCTGAACCGCGTGCTGGGGGGCGGCATTGTGCCGGGCTCCATGGTGCTGATCGGTGGCGAGCCGGGGATCGGCAAAAGTACCCTGATGCTGCAGATCGCCCTGAGCCTGCGTGGCCTGAAGGTGCTCTACGTGAGCGGTGAGGAGAGCGAGCAGCAGATAAAGATGCGTGCCGAGCGGCTCATGTCCCAAACCTCCGACTGCTTTATACTTACCGAGACGGGCACGCAAAACATTTTTAAGCAGGTGGAGCTGGTACGGCCGCAGGTGCTCATCATCGACTCCATCCAGACCCTCCACTCCTCTTTTATAGAGGCCGGCGCGGGCAGCGTGAGCCAGGTGCGCGAGTGCACGGCCGAGCTGCTGAAGTTCGCCAAGGAGAGCGGCACACCGGTGTTCCTGATCGGCCACATCACCAAGGAGGGCAACCTGGCCGGGCCAAAGATACTGGAGCACATGGTGGACACGGTGCTGCAGTTTGAGGGCGACCGCCACATGACCTACCGCATCCTGCGCACCACCAAGAACCGCTTCGGCTCTACCTCCGAGCTGGGCATTTACGAGATGATGGGCTCCGGCCTTCGGGAGGTGAGCAACCCTTCGGAGATCCTGATTTCGCAGCGCGAGGATGCCTTTAGCGGCATAAGTATAGGGGCCACATTGGAAGGCAACCGCCCGCTGCTGATAGAGGTGCAGAGCTTGGTAAGCCCTGCTACCTATGGCACGCCCCAGCGTACCAGCACCGGCTTCGACGCCAAGCGCCTGAACATGCTGCTGGCCGTGCTGGAGAAGCGCGGGGGCTACCGCCTCGGGGCACAGGACGTGTTCCTGAACATTGCCGGTGGCCTGAAGGTGGAAGACCCAGCGCTGGACCTGGCGGTTTGCGCCTCTATTCTCTCTTCTTTCGAGGACATGCCAATTTCCAACACCGCCTGCTTTGCCGCTGAGGTAGGGCTTGGCGGCGAGGTGCGCGCCGTAAACCGCGTGGAGAACCGCATCACAGAGGCCGAGAAGCTGGGCTTTACCGATATCTACATCTCCAAGTATAACAAGAAAGGCGTGGACCTGAGTAAGTTCTCCATTAACATACACGCTTACGGTCGCTTAGAAGAGGTTTTTGCCAGTTTGTTTGGATAAGCCCTTTTATCAAGTATGAATTAGAATATTTCTTAGTTGCTAAGGCAAAGGGCGCAGGTATGTTTACCTGCGCTTTTTTTGTGTTGTTTTGGGGCAGAAGCTACCGGTTGGCAAAACATGAGGCCAGGTAAAGTATAAATATAAAATGGCCTGGCTGTGCCATGGGCTGGAGTTTATACTTGCCTTTAACAGTGTTTGTGGCTGGTACAAGTTGCTTTGAGGTATTCTTGGTGGTATTTAGCAGAGGTGCTGGCCTTGTGTTTATCTTAGCTTTTGTTTTTGGATTCCGTTAAAAGTATAAATTTAGCCTTGGTTCGGAATTTTGTTGTAGGAGGATGTTGTTCAAAAGCTTATCATTACTGCTGCTGATGCGCGTATGGCGCAGATATAGTATAATGTTGAGTTTTCTCTTTTAGCTAAAGAACCAGAACTGCATTCTCCAATGAAAAAGCTAAAGCTGCTGCCTCTCCTCCTGCTGCTGGCGGTTAATCAACTGATGGCCCAGGGCAAAGCCGTTATCAGTGGCAAAATCTACGGCCCCCTGTCTGACCAGGTAGTCCTGGTCATGTACCCGAACCCGCTGCTGCCGCAGGAGGTGAAGACGGAGGCAAAGCTAACCGGCAACACCTTCCGGTTGGAGGTGCCGGTGCAGAAGCCTATGGTAGCAGAGCTGGTGCACGGGGATGAGGTGGCCCAGGTATACTTAGAGCCGGGCTATGAGCTGCAGCTAAGCACCAGTGGCAAGGGTTTTCTAAAGTCTTTAAAGTATAAAGGCGCAGGCGCTAACGAGAACAATTACCTGGCAAGGTATACCTACCGCTTTGAGGAGGAGGAAGAGTACCAGGCGCTGCCAGACAACGTGAAGCTAAAGGAAAAAGAGTTTACAGCTTTCCTGGACGACCGCCGCAGTGACCAACGCAGCAGCCTGGAGAAGTACACGGCCCAGAAGCAGGTATCGGAGGAGTTCAGGGATTTCCTGTTGGCCGAGATTGAGTTCAGCTATGCCTTGGATAAGCTTCATTACCATCCGCTGCGGCAGCAGGTCCTGCAGGTGGCGCTTACCAAGCCCTCCGCAGCCTTTTATAATTTCCTGCACGGGCTGGACCTGCAGAACCCAGCCAACTTGCGAAGCCCGGCGTTCATCAGTTTTCTGCGCAGCTATACTTCCTACCAGGCGAAGGAGAGCGGCTACAGCGAGAAAGACCCGCAGTACTTTAAAGCCCGCTACGATGCGGCCGCGCAGCAGCTGGAGGGACTGGTGAAGCTTGCCGCGCAGGCGCAGGTGCTACAGCAATCAGTGCAGCAGGGCCACCTGAAGTATACGGAGCTGATGCTGCAGGATTTTGAAGCCAGAAACCATGACCAAGCCGTGAGCGCCTACCTGAGTAGGGTCCATGCCGAGAACACCTCTCTTGTAGCCGGTGGCATGGCGCCTGATTTTAAGTTGAGGAACATTGCTGGCGACACCATCTCGCTCAGCGACTTTAGAGGAAATTTAGTGTATCTGAACTTTTGGCGTAGCGATTGTGGTTTGTGCCACGTAGAGCTGCCGCACCTGCAGCGCCTCACCGCAAGAATGGGCAGCCACAAGGTTGTTTTCCTGAACGTGGCTGTTGGCGACAGTGAGGAGCAGTGGCGCCAACTGGTAAGGGAAAAAGAGCTGCAGGGAGTGCACGTGCTGGCAACAGGAGCCACAGACGTGGCAAAGCAGTATGGCCTGAAGGATGTACCGGCTTATTTCCTGATAGATGAGGAGGGCCGTATCCTTCGCCTGAAAGCCCGCCGCCCCAGCGACCACGAGGCTGCCAACGACATTCTGCAGCAGCTGGAAGTGCGGCAGGCTTCTCTGAGATAGACATTTCGTTCACAGTTTATACCCAGCCCGGCTCTCTGCGGAGAGCCGGGCTTTTTTTGTGGGTGCGCCAAAGTCATGAACCCTCTGTTTTACAGGCTCCACCCGCCCCCGCTTACCAAAGCCCGACGCCTCTTGCGGCTATCCCTATAGCTTGCCCATCTTACACTCTCCCCCTGCCCTCTCTGGAGTGGGGCGCGGTGCAGTGTGTCGTGCATCATCTATAGATACTGTATAAAAAGCCTGCGCCAGCGGAGTGTCGAAAGGATAAGCCTATCCTCCAACCGCTGCACTAGCAAAGCAAATCTCCTCAAAATAACCGTTGAATGTTTTGCTGCGTACTTAAATCCTACACCGCTGCAAGCTGTAGAGGTGCTATGAAAGCAAATTAGAAGTAATAGATACCCTGTTTAATCCCCAAAAAATATGGCATTAATCAATAAGAATGACATTGAGAAACTGCTTAACGTGCAGAACAACACGCAGAACGCCTTGTGTATTTCTCTCTACATACCCACGCACCGCGCCGGCCACGAGACGCTGAGCGGCCAGGACCACATCCTCTTTAAAAACAAGCTGAAGGAAGCGCGTAACCTGTTGCAGCGGCACGATGTGCCGGAGGCAGAGATAGAGGAGTACTTGAAGCCTGCCGAAGACTTGCTGAACGATAACGGCTTTTGGCGCCACCAGGCCGAAGGCCTTGCCGTGTTCATCACAAAAGGGTTCTCTACTCACTATACCCTGCCTATCACCATGCCGGAAGTGGTGTATGTGCTAGACCAGTTTTACCTGACGCCGATGCTCCCAATCCTGAGCCAGAACGGCCGCTTCTTTATTCTGAGCCTGTACCGGGAGAAGGTGGCCTTTTACGAAGCCACTATAGAGAAAATAAGGCCAATTGACATCAGCTCTTTTGTGCCGGAAACCATGAGCAAAGCGCTGAAGTTCGATATTAAAGGCAACGACCAGGACTTTACCCACTCCACCACCACTGTAAACGGAACTAACATAGTGCACGGCCCAGGTAGCACCAAGGGTGACGAGGAGCACGAGCGCGTGCGTGAGTTTATGCTGGAGATAGACAACAGCCTGCAGAAGATACTGCACAACGCTACAGAACCGCTGGTGTTGGCAGGCGTGGACCATTACTGTGGCATCTACCGCAACATCAGCAAGTATAAGAACATCGTGCCGCAGAACATCAACATAAACGAGAACAGCGATGTGGCCGATATGAACAGCTTGCATGAGAAGGCGCTGGGCGTTGTAAAGCCTATGATGCAGCAGAGCCACTCCGACTCCCTGACGCGCTACCAGAATGTGGCGGGCACAGGTGTTACCTCCGAGGATGTGGCCACAGTAGCGGCAGAGGCCGTGCATGGCCGCGTGGATACGCTCTTTATAACGCCAAGCCAGCCGGTTTGGGGAAAATATGATGCCAAGAGCGCCACTGCCGAGGTGCACAACGAGTACAAGCGCGGCGACGATGACCTGATCAACCTGGCGGCTACTAAAACGCTTGCGCAGGGCGGTAAAGTGTTTATAAACAGCTATAACGGCCTATCAGAGGCTACGGAGGGCGGTGCCAGCGTAAAGGCACTGTTCAGGTACTAAGGCCTTATTTTGGCCATTAGCGGCAAAAAGTATAAATTAGTGGGGCAGCCAGAGCGGCTGCCCCTTTATTTTGGTAGTTGGCTATATGTGGCTGCTGCCTTTGCACCTGCAGACTTCTATGGCACTTCATATAGCCGATGGGTTGAATTTTTTATCGAAGCTGACGCCGCTGCGTACGCTGAACGCGCTGCAGGTGGTAGGTAGTTACCTGTACTCCAAACTCACCGGCAAGGCCACGCATTGGGGGTACCCGCTCAGCATCTCGCTGGAGCCTACCACTTCCTGCAACCTGCGCTGCCCTGAGTGCCCCAGTGGCCTGCGCTCCTTCTCCCGCCCCACCGGCATGCTGCAGAACGAGCTTTTCAAAAGCACCATAGACCAGCTGCACCGGCGCCTCATGTACCTTATCTTCTACTTTCAGGGGGAGCCGTACCTGCACAAAAGCTTTCTGGAGCTGGTGAAGTATGCCTCCGACCGCGGCATCTACACCGCCACCTCCACCAACGCGCACTTCCTGGACGATGCCACCGCCCGAAAAACCGTGGAGTCGGGGCTGGACAGGCTCATTGTATCCATAGACGGCACCACGCAGGAGACCTATGCCGCCTACCGCGTAGGGGGAAAACTGGAGAAGGTGCTGGAGGGCACCCGCCATGTGGTGAAGTGGAAGAAGGAGCTGAAATCGAAGACGCCGCACATCATGTTCCAGTTTTTGGTGGTGCGCCCTAACGAGCACCAGCTGGAGGACGTAAAAGAGCTGGCAAAGGAGCTGGGCGTAGACGAGGTGGTTTTCAAGACAGCTCAGATCTACGACTACCAGAACGGCTCGCCGCTTATCCCGACCATTGATTACTACTCCAGGTATAAGCACAACGGCGATGGCAGCTACAGCATCAAAAACAAGTTGCTGAACCACTGCTGGAAAATGTGGCACTCCTGCGTGATAACCTGGGATGGCCTGGTGGTGCCTTGCTGCTTCGATAAAGATGCCGAATACCGCCAGGGAGACCTGCAGCAGCAGAGTTTTGCCCAGGTGTGGCGCGGCGAGAAGTATAACTCGTTCCGGCAGAAGCTGCTGCGCTCACGCACAGAGGTAGAGATGTGCCGTAACTGTACCGAAGGCACCAAAGTGTGGGCTTGACGAAGAACTTATAACATTGAACAACCAATATTTTGGAAATTTCCTTAAATACCTCAATGAAAGACATAAATGATGCCGTAGAGCTGCTGTGGAGTAAGCTGGAGGCTTGGGGAGCGCAGATCGTGCTAATGCTCCCGAACATCTTTGTAGCCCTTGTCCTGCTGATCGTCACGTTTTACGTAGCCGGCTTCATTCGCAATTGGCTGGAAAAGTTTATCAATAAGTTCTCGCACAGTGCCGCCCTTAATAACCTCATCCTGACATTGCTGTACATCGGCATGCTGATGATCGGCTGCTTCTTTGTGCTGAGTATCCTGAACCTGGACAAAGTGGTGATTTCGTTGCTGGCTGGTGTGGGTATCATTGGCTTGGCCTTGGGCTTTGCCTTTCAGGATATTGCGGCAAACTTTATCTCCGGGGTGATCATTGCCGTGCAAAAGCCGTTTGGCGTGGGCGACATGATCGAGACAAACGACTATTTCGGTGTGATCGAGCGCATTACGCTGCGCACCATAGATGTGCGGCAGGTAACAGGCGAGCTGGTGCGGCTGCCCAACAAGATGGTGTTTGAGAACCCCATGACGAACTACTCCATCTACGGCACCCGCCGTATCGACCTGGAGGTGGGCGTTTCGTATGGGGAGGACCTGGAGCGCGTGCAGCAGGTGGTGGTAGAGGCGCTGCAGGATGTGAAGAACCGTGTGCCCAGCCGCGAGATTGAGGTAATGTATGACGCCTTTGGCGATAGCTCCATCAACTTTAAGGCCCGCTTCTGGGTAAACTACCACCGCCAACTGGACTTCGTGAGCGCCAAGAGCGACGCCATCATCAAGATAAAGAAAGCCTTCGACGCGAATGATATCATGATCCCGTTCCCAATCCGCACGCTGGACTTTGGCATAAAAGGCGGGGAGAAACTGAGCGAGGAGCTAAAGAACATCACAGCCTCTGTGAAGAAAGGCCAGCGCCAGGATGGCGAGCAATAGGCGAAAGGCAGGTAATAGCAGTAACAGCGGGGGCCGGTATGTACCGGCCCCCGCTGCTTTTATTTGTCGTTCTTGTCAAGGTTCTTGCCTAGGTCCTCCACCTGCTTCAGGAAGGTGTCCACGTTCTCGTCGGCATAGGGGCCGTATGAGTTGGATATGGTGCCTTTTAGGCCAGTGCGTGTCTCCAGCGCATAAAGTATAGACATGTCATCGGGGTTACTCTCGCCCTCAAATCTGTAGAAGTCTACAATGCGCACTTGCTCTGGGGTAAAATAGTCTTTCTCTTCCATAGTGCAGAGCCTTCCGTCCTGCCCTACTTTAAAGTCATACTTGTAGCCATCCTTTCTCAGGCGGTTAAGTACGTTCACTAAAGATCTTTCTTCAACTTTATCTTGCATAGTATATCGTTTTTAATGATTCTATTCCTAAGTATAGAACTATACGCAAAAACAAAGTTTAGATACAAGCAGTGGAGGATTAATGTAGGAAGCAGGCTGAAAAGCAGCTGCTTTGGAAACCGAAAGGCGACCGTCAGGCTTTTGCCTGCTGCTTCTCCAGGTCCTGCTGTATCTTCTTGAAATCGATGGTGGAGCAGGCGCCGCAGCTCTTGGCGCAGCCGCTTTTAGCGGAGAAGGCCTGGTACAGCATGCGCAGCATGTAAGCTACCGCGGCCACAAAAACGAGCAGAATGAGGACTTGCTGGATCATACTTTAGAAACCGTGTGAAAGTATAAAAAGTTTAGGCCTGAGGCTTTTTCCAGAATTCGCCGATGGTTTGCTGCATCTCGGTGTGGATGTTGCCGTTGCTGGCGATGATCTCCCTCCCGAAAACAAAGTCCCCGCCTTCAGAGAACTTGCTGAGCCGTCCGCCTGCCTCCTGCACGATGATAACGCCGGCTGCCACGTCCCAGGCGTTGAGGTTATACTCAAAAAAGCCCTCGAATCGGCCACAGGCCACATATACCAGATCAATAGCGGCAGACCCGATGCGCCGCACCCCGTGGGATTTAGACATGAACGAGCCGAGCACCTGCAGGTACTGCTGCGTCAGGCCAAAGTCATAGTAGGGAAAACCGGTGGCAATGAGGCTGTCCTTCAGCGCTGGGGCATCCGACACTTTAATGGGGGAGTCGTTGCAGAAGGCGCCGCCGCCTTTGTAAGCCCAGAAGCACTCGTCGCGGTTCGGATCGTACACCGTGCCCAGCACCACCTCGTCGCCGTCCATAAGGCCCACGCTCACGCAGTAGGCGGGCAGGCCGTGGGTAAAGTTCGTGGTGCCGTCCAGCGGGTCTATCACCCAGTTAAAGCGCTCGCCGCGGGTCGTGGCGGTGCCCTCTTCGGTAATAAAGCCTGCCTCCGGGAATAGCTTGCGCAGCCCAGTTACCAACTTCTGCTCCGCCTCCTTGTCCACGTAAGAAACCAGGTCGTTGACGCCTTTCTGCTCTATCTTGGAGCGGTCAAAGGTTTCCCCCTCCTTTCGGATAAAGGCGCCGACGCTGCGGCAAAGTATGTTGAGGTTGTTGGCCAGTTGGTTCAGGTTCATATCAGCTATGCTACAGGTTTTAAATTTGCCAGGGCTTGCGCCTTTTTAGAGAACCATACGGCATATGCACCTCTAAGTATGGCCGCCACCATAATCGGCAGGAAAGCCGCGTGGTACATCTGCGGCCACAACGGCCAGCCCACCAGGGCTACTGTGGTGATAATGGCCGTGACCAGCATGTACTTGCGCACCCAGTCCGGCAGTATGTTGCGGCCCAGGAAGACGGCAACTATGGCGTGCGTGGGGATGGCCCAGAGCAGGTTAAAGTTATAGGCGGTAGCCTGGTGGTCGGTGGCGAACCAGAGTAGCAGGATAACAATACCTAGCAGCCCGAGCAGCAGGAAAAACACCATATCAAACACGCGGCTGCGGCGGCGCTTCATAAAGTCCACTACCGTAAGGGCAACGACGGCGGCCAAAAACAGCCAGAACAGCAGCTGCGGCGTGAACCAGCCTGCCTCCAACGGCTGCGAAGGGTCGCGCTCAAAAATCACCTGCTGCTCCAGGGTAAGCGGTTTCGTTTGCCCGTTCTGGGAGATCGTGGCATTGGCCAGGCCCTTAGAGAGGTAGTCCGGCAGAAACATGTACTGGTAAGGCGTAGCCTCCTGGTCGATGCGGGCGCCCAGCGCGATGTCGATGCCAAAATCGCCCCAAGGCTGCGGGCCCAGGTATAAATCGATGAGGTTACGGAAACTGTAGTCTTTGTCGAAATGGCTGATGTTAAAAGCCAGTTGGCTGGGGAAGGTGGCCTCTATGCCGTCGCGGATGCGGGTGGCGCAGTTATCGAAGAAGAAGTCGTAGAGGTAGAAGCGGTTCTCCGGCAGGTAGTTGTTGGTGAGAAAGGCCCAGTACTGCTGCTTCTGCTCCTCGTTAAAATTAAACTCCTGCTCATACACCGAGCGGTTGTCCATGGTATAGCTGTATACAAAGTCGCGGAAGTGCGCCGCCGACAGCTTATACCGGAGCTTCCCCTGCGCGAACTTGAGGTAGAAGTTGGGCTCGTCGAAATCGAAGGTGCCGTAGTTAAAGACCACATCCAGCCCGGTGGCAGGGTCGTTTACGCGCACGGCGCTGTGCCCGAAAATGGCATACAGGTCCGGCCCCGGCGAGCAGGTGATCAGGCTGATCTTAGCGTCAGGCGATAGCTGGATGTCCTCGAACTGCGCCCAGGCGGGCAGGGTGAATAGGCTGAGCAGCAGCGCCAGCGTCAGCTTCTTTATAAATGCTTTCATCTTATTCTTTGTCGGCTTTGCCTCCTTTAGCAGCCCCTGAAACCACTACTACAAACTCCCCTTTTATACTTTTGTTGCTGAAGACCTCGATCAACTCCTCCAGGGTGCCGTTGATGGTTTCCTCAAACATCTTGGAGATTTCACGTGAAACAGAGGCCTCACGCTCGCCTCCAAAAAACTCCTTGAACTGCGCGAGCGTCTTGAGCAGGCGGTGCGGCGACTCGTAGAAGATCATGGTGCGCTCCTCCTCTGCCAGGCTCTGCAGGCGCGTCTGCCGGCCTTTCTTTATCGGCAAGAATCCTTCAAATGTAAAACGATCGGTGCTGAAGCCGGATTTTACCAGCGCCGGCACAAAAGCTGTGGCGCCTGGCAGGCACTCCACCTTTACATCGTTTTTGAGGCACTCGCGCACCAGAAAGAAGCCAGGGTCTGAGATGCCGGGCGTGCCTGCGTCGGAGATCAGGGCCATCACCTCCCCTGCCTTCAGGCGGTCGATGAGGTGGGCGGTGGCCTTGTGCTCGTTGTGCAGGTGGTGGCTGTGCATGCGCTTTTCGATGCCCAGGTGCTGCAGCAGCTTTCCGCTGGTGCGCGTGTCCTCGGCCAGTATAACGTCCACCTCCTTCAGTATGCGTATGGCCCGCAGCGTAATATCCTCCAGGTTACCGATCGGGGTCGGCACCAGGTACAAACTTGTCTTTTCCTGTTCCTGCATGGCGTAAAGATACTATAGATAAGGGAGAAAGGTGAAAGGGAAGAAAGTAAAAAGGGAGGCGCCCTTTATACTTCAGGAAGACGCCTTTTAAAAGCAGGAGCGCTGCAGGTTTATACTTGAAAGGGACGCATGTAGCCTGTAAAACTATAAACAGCCTCCCTTTGCGCACAAAAGGGGCCGTTTGCATCAGCATAAACTGCCGGCAAGTATAGATTTATCCCTCTTCGGCCATCATCCGGTCGTAAATCTCGTCGATGCGGCGGGCCAGTTGGTGGTCCTTTTCTGTTACGGTGTTGCCGGCGTCGTGAGTGGTGAGCTCTATCTCCACCTTGTTGTACACGTTGCTCCACCAGGGGTGGTGGTCCAGCTCCTCGGCCACCTCGCCCACTGCGTTCATAAAGGCGATTGCCTGCTTGAAATCTTTAAAGGTAAGGCTGCGCTTTAAGCTGTTGTTTTCTTCTCTCCACATAGTTTACAGGTGTTTCAGCCTCCTGGCCTGTGCTTGCTTTCAGAAACATGAGGGCAGGGCAGGCGTATAGCTTTAAATGTTGTTCAAGAACACGTTCAATATCATAAACCTATAAAAACTATGGAAAACAAACCAAAATCTTTTCCGCCCCAGGAAATGGAGCAGCCGGGCAAGGAGCATAAAATGAAGCCGGAGCCGGAGATAATCCGCGAAGGGTACAAAGGCAGCGACAAGCTTAAAGGCAAAGTGGCTTTGATCACAGGTGGAGACAGCGGCATTGGCCGTGCCGTAGCCGTGCACTTTGCCCGCGAGGGAGCCGACGTGGCCATTGTATACTTAAACGAGGACAAGGATGCCCAGGACACCAAGCAAATGGTGGAGAAAGAGGGACGCAAGTGCCTTTTGATCTCTGGGGATGTGGGCAAGGAGGATTTCTGCCGTGAGGCGGTGAAGAAAACCGTGCAGGAGTTCGGCCGGCTGGACACGCTGGTGAACAATGCCGGGGAGCAGCACGCGCAGGAAGACATCCGGGATATTACGGAACAGCAACTGAAGCGCACCTTCGACACCAACATTTTCGCGATGTTCTACTTCGTGAAAGAAGCCCTGAACCACATGAAGGAGGGAAGCACCATTATCAACACGACCTCCGTTACAGCCTACCATGGCAACAAGCTGCTGCTGGACTACTCTTCTACCAAAGGCGCCATCCTTACCTTTACCCGTACCCTGGCCCAAATGGTGGCCGATAAGAAGATTCGCGTGAACGGCGTGGCCCCCGGCCCTATCTGGACACCGCTTATCCCCGCCTCTTTTGACAAGGAAAAGGTAGCCGAATTTGGGCAGAAGACCCTGCTCAAGCGTGCCGGGCAGCCATCGGAGGTGGCCCCTGCGTACGTGTACCTGGCCTCCGAAGACTCAGCCTTCACCATAGGCGAAATCATGCACATCAACGGCGGTGAAATGGTGACCACCTAAACCAAAGCGACCGGAAAAGAGTAAAACCAACTACACGCGCTTTGGTAAAGCAGCGTTGTTATAACAAAAAGAATACAATTATGGCTGAAAATAGAGATGACTCGGACAAGCTGCAGAACCAGCCTCCGAACAAGCGCGGTTTTCGCGAGATAGATGAAGACACAGGTGATCAGGAGATGCGGGCCGGGCACATTATACCTGGCGCAGATCCGCCGAAAAACGAGCACCAGCGCGGTGGCTTCGGTAACCGCGACGGCAAAGAAGGCTACGGCAGCGACACAGCCTCAGAGGGGCCCAGCGCCACCGGCGTGAACGACTTTGCCGATGACGGCATTCCGCCAGCCGATAACATGCGCACAGAAGACGAAGGGCGCGGCACCTAAGCGCTTTAAAGTATAATAATGATTGAAAAGTATGGCCGGCAGGCTTAACCCTGCCTGTCGTGAAGTTGAATTTTAAAAAAGGAGGACATTATGCCATCATATAAGCACACACAGCCAAGCTCAGAGAACGAAGGTAAACCAACCGGACGCGGACAGGACAAAGCGGCAGGCGGCAAGCCCGTTGACCCAAACCAGACACGCGCAGAGCACGAGGAGCTGAAGAAAAAGCATACCGAGGGGCCGGATAAAACCGGAGCAAACATTAAAACAAACAACCCGAACCGGAACACGAACAAGCCTGATATAGACAACAATAAGTATAATTAACATACCTAACATTGCTTAACCAGAATAGCACCTGTATCACGGGTGCTATTTCTGTGTTAACTTTACGGTGCCGCCTTGTTCGCGCAAAAACAGACGATATGCCCCGTTACGCCATCACCGACATTCATGGCTGCGCACGCACGCTCAAAGCCATGGTGCACGACCAGCTTAAACTCACAAAAAAAGACGAGCTGTACCTGCTCGGCGATTTTGTAAACAAAGGCCCCGACTCTAAGGGGGTGATCGACTTTATCCTTCACCTCCGAAAGCAGCGGTACCAGGTACAGTGCCTGCGCGGCAACCACGACCAGATGCTGTTGAAGGCGGTGGAGAAAGGCGAGAAGGCGCTAAACCTAACGCCAGGCGAGCAGGAGCTTGTGCTGCAGAGCTTCGATATCAAAAGCTTTGAGCAGCTTTCCGGTAAATATGTTCATTTCCTCGACAGCCTATCCTATTATCTGGAACTGCCGGACTACTTCCTGGTGCACGCCGGCTTCGACTTTAAGCAGGATGACATCTTCTCCGACAAAGAGGCCATGCTCAACATCCGCGACTATAAACCTGATTGGGTGCGCCTGTGCAATAAGAAACTGCTGCACGGCCACACGCCTACTCCCCTGCATGCTATCAAAAAAGCGGCCTCGCACCAAGACCAGGAGCTAAACCTGGATGCGGGCTGCGTATACTACAAAAATGCCGCCTATGGCAACCTTGTCGCACTAGACATGGATTCGCAAGAGCTGTATGTCCAGCCAAACATAGATCGCCCATACCCTGTGGCGCGGAAAAGCTAACACTAAACCAGAGCACCCCTTCTTAACAGTATAACCTCCCTCTTATATATTAGTTAGGCTATTATGAACCAGCTAAGTTGTGCTGTTTCCATCGCATTTCGGAGACTTATGGTAAGAAATTAGAACTCAATTTTTTGTATTCTTTTCGAAGCTATGATTAATTGGGTTTTTTGAATAAATTGGACTGCTTTAATAGAACGCCCCTGCATGTTGATAGGAGGAGGAATAGAAAGCAGATAGAAAAGCTAAATAAAATTTTAGTGAACAGCAGAAATCCTCTAGTGAGGCTAAAATATCCAAATTGTCCTTTTATAAAGATTTTATTAAAATTATATAAAAAAATAGAGGTATAAGTTGCCCAAGTGAAAGATAAATTATCTTATTTTGTGGTAATTATGCTTATTCTAAAATAGCACAAGAAAATTTAATTACACACTTATAGTTCGAGCTATGGCACAACTCTACAATCCCCCTATTACACGACTCCTCAGGTCACTGCTCTTGCAGTGCGTTCTCTTGCTCGGAATAGTCGCCGTTGGTGTGGCGCAGGCGCCGCTGCCGACTTCTCATGATGGTCCTTGGGCAAACAATGGCGGGGCAGGTATGCCTGCAGGATGGACTTTTAAGAACCTTAGCGCTGATGGCGCGGAGCTTGCGCCGAGTAACTCAGGCGGCTCTGCCGTTTTTAAGCAGGCGGGGTCAGAGCTCGCAATACAGTTGGGGATGGCTACCAACGCTGCTACAAGGATTAGCTTCTCAGTACGAGCGGCTACTACCAAAGCAGAAGGAGCTTATCAGACAACGCTTATTGTAGAAAGCTCAGCTAATGGAATAGACTTCGATGAGGTTGGAAGCATCGTAAATCAGACAAAGTTGAGCTCAAGCAGGCAAACCTATCTCCTTCCAAAGGGATCTCAGGCTGTAAGGCTAAGAATGACGAACAGAGTAGATGCTAACCTGCTGGTTGATGCCGTTAAAGTGTCAACTGCTCCGGAGGTAGTTTCATTTACTCCTGCAGAAGGTGGGTTTGATACAGAAGTGATTATAACAGGTGGTAATTTTTTGGGCGCCACCGCCGTAACTTTTGGTGATGTAGAAGCAGAATATACAGTAAACTCTGAAACTCAGATTACAGCCAGGGTGCCGGCTGGTGCTCCGGTTGGCAAGATCGCTGTTACTTCTGCCGAAGGTACTGGAGTGAGCATAACAGACTTTATTGTTTCCGCTCCTGTTGTTACTACTGGCTTCAACCCTAAAGAGGGTGGCGCGGGAACATTAGTTACAATAAATGGACAATACTTTAAGGGTGCCACCAACGTGTATTTCAATGGCGTTGCCGGTACAGATTTAGATGTTATTGATGATAGTAACCTGACGGTGAAAGTTCCTGGCGGTGCTAGTACAGGTAGGATAGTAGTGGCTACGCCGGCTGGGCGGGATACCAGCTTCACGGACTTTAAGATTTATGCTCCAAAATTTACTGTGCCTGCTCCTTTCTCACCTGCCAAAGGTGGTGCGGGTACGGAAGTAACAATAACTGGTGAATATTTTTCTGGAGTAACAGCTGTCTCTTTCAACGGTGTTACTGCTTCTTTTACAGAAATTTCAGATACTGAAATACAGGCTGTTGTTCCTGTGAATGCAGGAGACGGGGTAGTTAAGGTAACTACGCCAGCAGGCTCCGCAACATCAACTGACCCATTCGACTTTATCCCGGCACCTGTTATTGCTGGGTTTGAGCCTGCCGCCGGTGTTGAGGGAGCTACAGAGGTGACGGTTAAAGGACAATATCTTGAGGACATCGTTGAGGTTTTGTTTGCTGATGGAGTAGCGGCGAATATCGCAGATTTAGTGCTGGCTACAGATCAGGCAACAGGAGAGCAAAGCTTTACAGTTACTGTGCCAGAAGGAGCAGTGACAGGTAAAATCTCTTTGAAAAACCCTGGAGGTACAGCTACATCAGCATCGGTGTTCACAGTTTATAAAGCTCCAGTAATTGAGGCTTTCGCGGCAACTACAGGCCGGCCAGGTGACGTGGTTACCATTACGGGTACAGGCTTAACGGGTGTAGAAACGGTAACTTTTCTGGGTACGGCAGAGGCAGAAGACGAAGTCGCTGCAGCTACGTTCACAGTAGTGAGCGATACAGAAATAAAAGTAACTGTTCCGATTGGTGCTATATCCGGACAGATTGCTCTTAAAAATCCTGTGGCAGAAGTAACAACCGCAGCATTAGAAGTGAGTGAGTTTACGGTAGATGCTACGCCAAGAATCATTAGCTTCTCTCCAACTACTGCGTACCAAGGCACAGAACTAACAATCACGGGCCAAAACCTGAGCGACGTAACAGCTGTGACTTTCTTTGGAGGTGCCAGTGTAGATGTTACGGAAGCAGAAGTAACCACAGACGAGAAAGCTATTCAAAGCTTTATTGTAGTTGTGCCAGCCGGTGCTCAGACAGGGCCTGTTTCAGTAACGACACTTTTAGAGGCCACAGCAACCAGTGACTCCGACTTAACCATCATCTCGAAGCCATTTGTTGATAGCTTTACCCCGGAAGAAGGCCGTGCTGGCGATACATTTACTGTTACAGGCACAGGCTTCTCCGGTGATCTTACAGTAACAGTAGGTGGTGGAGCAGTGACGTACAATTTTGTGAGCGATACTGAAATTACAGTAACGCTCACTTCTGATGCTGTTACCGGAAAAGTTGTGGTATCAAACATAGCAGGCTCAGGCACAAGTACAGAGGACTTCACCGTACTGACCACACCACTGATCTCAAAATTCACTCCAGTAGAAGGGCCAATAGGTACAGAAGTGAAGATTACTGGTAAGCTCCTTAGCCAAGTAACAGAAGTAACATTTGGCGAAAGTGCTGCTGCAGCGCCAATCTCAATCACAGCAACAGAGGTTGTTGTTCAAGTGCCTGCAGATGCCACTACAGGCTTTATTGCCGTGAATGGTGAGAACGGAGCAGCTACAAGTGCAAGTGAATTTAGAGTCATCCCATCGCCACAAATTTCAAGCTTTACTCCTGAAGCTGGCCCTGTAGGTACGGAGGTAACCATTATAGGTACAAACTTTACAGATGTTGATTCAGTTAAATTCAACGGTATTGCTGCAGCATCCTTCACCGTTGCTGCTGATGGCCAAAGCATAACAGCTACCGTTCCTGAAGATGCAGCCAAAGGTAAGATCACGGTAGTAAATCCTGCTGGCAAAGCAACAAGCTCAGAAGACTTTGAAGTACCTGCGCCTGCAATCACCTCTCTTTCTAAAACTGAAGGTTTTGTTGGTGAGCCAGTAGTTATATCTGGTCAGTATTTTACAGGAGCTTCTGCTGTAACATTTAACGGAGTGGAGGCTGCTAGCTATAAGGTTGATAGTGATGAGCAGATAACGGCCTACCCGCCTGCTGATGCTGGTGAAGGTGTGATTGCTGTGACAACCGCAAGTGGCACAGGAGACAGTGGTACAATGCTGTTCAAAGTGCTGTCTCCTGAAATTACTGACATATATGTAGGAGGACCTTCTAATACAATAAATGAAGGTTATTTTGGAACGGAAGTAACCATCGTTGGAAATTATCTCAATGGTGCCACAGACGTAACGTTCAATGGTGTATCGGCTACCTTCCAGTCTCTGACGGATGAGCTTGGTAACACATATCTATTAGCAAATGTGCCACAGGCCAGGCTGTATCAAAATGTTGGCCCCATTTCAGTGACTACGCCAAGTGGCACAGGGGAAAGCAGCGAAAGCTTCAAGACACTTGCTCCAGAGCAAATCACGTTCAATCCTGTATCAGGAAGAGTAGGTGAAAGTGTAACAGTTTCTGGCGTATACTTCAGAGATGTAACCTCCATCAGTTTCGGTGGAGTACCGGTAAGCATCCCTGCTGATGGGCAGACTGAGCCAGTTGGAACAGAAGTAAAATCCTTTACAGTAAAGATACCTTCTGGGGCAAGTTCAGGCATGATTACAGTAACCTCTACAAGTGGTATTGGTGCCTCTGCGGAGAGCTTTACTGTGTTGTCTCCGGATATCCTGACGATCAACCCAACTTCAGGTAGAGTGGGAATGACAACTGTGGAGATTAGTGGCAAGTACTTCCTGCAGGCTACAGAAGTAAGGTTTATGGGTGGAAGTGGTACATCAGATGATGTGGTATTGTCTCCAGGGGACTTCATAATAGTGGATGACAACAACATAAAAGTTGTTGTGCCAGCTGGTGCCAAAACGGGCCCTATTTCCGTGACGACACCAAGCGGCACGGACGCAAGCGGAACATTTAAATTACTTGCACCAACGTTTACTTCATTTACTCCAACTCAGGGCCAGGTAAACAGGACAACATTTACTATTACCGGGAATTACTTCCTTGAGGCTAGTAAAGTAACTTTCCTAAGCGGTACATCAACTGATGTCGATGCAACAAGCTTCAAGGTGGATAATGATAATCAAATAACAGTTACAGTTCCTCTAGGGGCCAAAACTGGACGTATAGCGGTAACTACACCAAGTGGTACCAGTACAAGCTCTTTTAATTTTACGGTATTGGCACCAGTTGTAACCTCTATCACACCGGCAGAAGGTAACAAAGCTGGCGAGGCTATAACTATCACGGGTAAGTATTTCGATGATCTGCAGACAGTACAATTCAATGGTCTTGCAGCGACCAGCTTTACAGGTCCTTTGAATGAAGCAGGAAAAGATGCTGACGGTGTGGAACTGAAGTCGTTGACGATAGCAGTACCAGAAGGAGCTGTTACGGGGCCAATCACCCTCACGACACTAAGCGGTACTGGAAGCAGCGCATCTTACAAAATTATACCTGAGATAGATGACTTCTTCCCGAAGATCGGGCCATTTGCTACTGAGGTTACCATAACAGGTATGTCGCTCACGAATTCGAGTGTAACCTTTACCGGGAAGGACGGAGCCAGAATTGCCGCGACAAATGTTTCAAACAGTAATACAGAAGTAGTAGTTACAGTGCCAAACGGTGCTAGAACAGGCTTGATAGAGTTAACAACTGCTGGAGGTACTGTAGCTACAACAGAAGCTTTTGTAGTGACGAGCCCTATCATTGATAAGCTAACACCTACAGAAGGCAAAGTAGGCTCCAAGCTTACCATTACAGGCGTGAATCTGAGAGACGTTGGTAAGGTAGTGTTCAGTGGAGGTGTTGCTACCTCACAGATACTGGAATCAGAAGACGGAACAAGCTTGGAGGTTATAGTGCCAAAAGGTGCACAGACAGGCAAAGTGAGCGTTTTTGCCCTGGTTGGCCCAACGGCTGTAAGCGAGGAGGTGTTCACGGTGATCGTTCCGGTGATTACACTTAGTGGATCATTGGCAGAGTTTAGAGCTATGGTAGGAGAAGAGTCTGCGCCGCAGCAGTATACGGTAAGCGGTACAAACCTTGAGGCTAATATTAACCTGGCAGCACCACGAGCAAACTTTGTTATCGCTTCTTCGATGGAAGGCCCTTACACAAAGACGCTCTCTATACCAATGAATGAAGATAGTGCGGTGGTAAACTATCCGGTTTGGGTAAAATATATTCCTACAACTGAGGATACACACCAGGCCACAATCAGTCATACCTCAGTAAATGCGGCGTCAAAGTCGTTGACAGTAAGAGGCTCCTCTATTGTTCCACTCCCAGTAGAACTCATGGCCTTCAACGCGGCGCTGCAGAACAACAGCGTTCTGCTGACGTGGGCTACGGCCTCTGAGCAGAACAACTCACACTTTGAGGTGGAGATGTCAAGGGATGCGAAGAAGGGCTTTGAGAAGATTGGCCGTGTGGACAGCAAAGGCTCGAACAGCTCCATTAGACTGAACTACGAGTTCACGCACAGGCTGGGTAACCTGTCGGGCACGATCTACTACCGCCTGAAGCAGGTGGACCTGGACGGCACCACAGACTACAGCAAAGTGGTGGCCGTAAACGTGAAGACTCGTGAGCTGGTGCAGCAACTGCTGGTGGCGCCTAACCCGATCAACTACAACTCTAAGCTGTTTGTAACGGCAGAGGTGAGCGGCAAGGCCAACGTGGTGCTCTACAACATGACCGGCAAGAAAGTATACAGCAAAGTGATTGAGCTGCAGGAAGGACCGAACGAAGTGCAGCTGCCAGTATACGAGAAGCTAACCAAGGGCATGTATGTGCTGAAGGTGGAGCTGAACGGGCAGGTAAGCCAGATTAAAGTGATGAAAGAATAGCAGCTAGAGTTTTAGCCATACTACAAAGGCCCGGTGCAGAAGCACCGGGCCTTTGTTTTTATGTTAGGGTACGGAGTCAGAAATCCGGCACCAGGCGCAACCACGTATATAAACATCTGAAACATTGGTTTATTCCGGTGCATACTTTAATTTTGAGCACTTACAAAATCTAACCAAAGCTGATGCAGAAAGATACCATTATATTTGACCTGATAGAGAAGGAGAAAGCACGCCAGATGCATGGCATAGAACTGATCGCCTCTGAGAATTTTGTCTCGGAGCAGGTGATGCAGGCTATGGGCAGCGTGATGACAAATAAGTATGCCGAGGGCCTGCCAGGCAAACGCTACTATGGCGGCTGCGAGGTGGTGGACCAGTCGGAGCAGTTAGCCATTGACCGTGCCAAGGAACTGTTCGGTGTGGAGTGGGTTAACGTGCAGCCGCACTCGGGGGCGCAGGCAAACGCAGCGGTTATGCTGGCCGTGCTGCAGCCTGGCGACAAAATCCTTGGGTTCGACCTGTCGCACGGCGGTCACCTGACCCATGGCTCTCCAGTGAACTTCTCAGGCAAACTGTATAGCCCTTCCTTCTACGGGGTGGAAAAAGAAACCGGCCTGATCGATTTTGACAAAGTGGTAGAGACGGCACGCCGTGAGAAACCGAAGCTGATTATCTGCGGTGCCTCTGCCTACAGCAGAGACTGGGATTACAAGAAGCTGCGCCAGGCAGCCGACGAAGTAGGCGCCCTGCTGCTGGCCGATATTTCCCACCCTTCCGGCCTAATTGCCCGCGGGTTACTGAACAGCCCGTTTGAGCACTGCCATATCGTAACCACCACCACCCACAAAACGCTGCGTGGACCTCGTGGCGGTATGATCATGATGGGCAAAGATTTTGAGAACCCGTTCGGTCTGAAAACGCCTAAGGGAGAAACGCGCATGATGTCTTCTGTGCTGG
Organism: Pontibacter litorisediminis; assembly: GCF_029360645.1. Taxonomy (GTDB): domain Bacteria; phylum Bacteroidota; class Bacteroidia; order Cytophagales; family Hymenobacteraceae; genus Pontibacter; species Pontibacter litorisediminis. Next base: position 190,297 of record NZ_JARDUA010000004.1, read on the forward strand.
ACGGTGCCGTATTCCCTGGAACACAGGGAGGCCCGTTGGAGCACGTGATCGCGGCGAAGGCGGTGGCGTACTTTGAGGCCCTTTCTGACGATTACCTGGGTTACGTAAAGCAGGTGCAGCAAAACGCGCAGGCCATGGCCAAAGCCTTCCTGAGCCGCGGGTACGATATTATCTCCGGTGGCACAGATAACCACATGATGCTGATCGACCTGCGCTCAAAAGGCATAACCGGCAAACTGGCCGAGAACACGCTGGTGAAAGCAGACATCACCATCAACAAAAACATGGTGCCGTTCGATGACAAGTCGCCGTTCGTTACCTCTGGCATGCGTGTGGGCACGGCTGCCATCACCACCCGCGGCCTGAAAGAGCAGGACATGGAGCGTATCGTGGAGTATATCGACCAGGTGCTGATGAACCACGACAACGAAAGCAAGATCAGCAGCGTGCGCAGCGACATTAACGGCTGGATGCAAAAGTACCCGCTGTTTGCTTATTAAACTTTTACAGCAAGTATAGGAGGAGCCCTTTTGTTGGACCAACCATATCTAGAAGAAGAAGAGCCGAAGGAAATGTCCTTTGTGGACCATCTGGAGGAATTACGATGGCATATCATCAGGGCATTAGGCTCTATCTTCGTTTTCGCGACCATTGCTTTTCTGGCGAAAGGCTTTGTGTTTCATGACATCATACTTGCCCCCTCCCGCACTGATTTCCTGAGTTACCGGGTGATGTGCCAGGTGGGCCAGTATTTTGGCTCAGATGCGCTGTGCTTTAGTGAGATGGGCTTTACCATCCAAAGCAGGCAGATGAGCGGACAGTTTACCATGCACCTGCTGGTATCGGCCATACTGGGCTTGGCGTGTGCTTTCCCGTACGCGTTCTGGGAGATATGGCGCTTCGTAAGCCCGGGCCTCTACCCGCAGGAGCGTAAGAACTCGCAGGGCGCCGTGTTTTTTGTATCGGTGCTGTTTGTGATGGGGCTGCTGTTTGGGTATTATGTCGTGTCTCCTATCTCGATCAATTTCTTGGCCGGGTACCAGGTAGACCCGAGCATCGTGAATGAGTTCGACCTATCGTCTTACATCTCCACGCTCACCACGCTGTGCCTGGCCTGTGCGTTTATGTTTGAGATGCCGGTGATCGTGTTCTTCCTGACCAAAGCCGGGTTGATCACGCCGGAGACCATGAAGCTGTACCGCCGCCATGCCTTGATTGTCATACTTGTGGTGGGTGCGATCATCACGCCTCCGGACGTAGTGAGCCAGATACTGATCTCCCTCCCGCTGATGCTGCTGTACGAGGCAAGTATCTATATCTCGCAAAACATACGTAAAAAAGACCTGAAGCGACTTAACGAACAAAACACGCAATCATAATGGCACTGAACATCGCAATTGGCGGCGACCACGCCGGCTATACCTATAAAAAAATGCTGAAAGGGGTACTGGCGGAACTGGGCCATCAGGTACAGGACTTTGGCCCGGACTCTGAGGCATCGGTGGACTACCCGGACCATGTGCACCCATTGGCTAAGGCTGTGGTGAACAAGGAGGCCGATTTTGGCATCCTGATTTGCGGGAGCGGAAACGGCGTGGCTATCACGGCTAACAAGTATCAGGAAATTCGCGCCGCATTGTGCTGGTTGCCTGAGTTGGCGAAGCTGGCGCGTGAGCACAACAATGCCAACATCCTGTGCATTCCGGCAAGGTTTGTTTCTGAAGAGGTTGCCAGGGAGATGGTGCGCACCTTCCTGAGCACCGACTTTGAAGGTGGCCGCCACCTGAACAGGGTAAACAAGATAGCGGCCTGCTAGGCAGGAAGTATTAAGTATAAAAAGGAAGAGCCGCCCTTAATTGTAAGGGCGGCTCTTCCTTTTTATACTTAACCTGAGCTTATACTTTACTTTAACCGGTAAACACCTGCGTCTGCCGTTTCCTCATACTTGCCAAAGATATCCGGCAGCTTATAGCTGAGCTCCGGCATCAGCCCTGCCTTGTCCACCAGGTACTGCGGCATCTCATGCTTGAGGTTCTCGTGCAGTTGGAAAACAGCTTGGTACTCGTTTAGCCTGCCGAAGTGGCGCTGGGCCAGTTTCCAGTTTAGATAAGGCGTTACCGGCTTGTTCTGCATATAATAACTGATGTCGCTGCCCAGCACCAGTACCGTGCTGTTCTGCATAGGCACGGCTGCCCGTTCCGGCAGCAGCAGCGGGGACTCATCCATTTGTATAAAACGGTTGATGCCCAGCACGAGGCGGTAGCGCAGCACCACGGCCCCTGCCAGTATCACCAGGAAAGCGGTATTCAGTATCCAGCCCTTGCGGTTAGAGGTGAAGAAATATTCCCCGAAATAGGCAATCGGTGGCAGAATGATGACGAAGGTAGCCACCGTAATCTCATCCCGTGTAAAGATAACCAGCAGGCTGGCCACCAGCCACACCCACATGAGCTGCTGAAACTTTACCTGGAACACCAGGCGCTGCGGCAGAGAAGCGGCGCTGAGCAGTGAGAGCAACAGCACCACCCCGGGTATGGTCATCAGCTTCGCCACGTCAGCCGGTGGGCGTAGAAAGGCCACCTGCAGCTGCCAGGGGCGCAACAGGTGCAGGTCCAGAAACTCCGGGTTGGTGTTGGTGTACAGGTAGTACGTCATCAGCACCGCATAGGGAAACAGGAAACCGCACAGCATAAGCATGGTGCTGCGCAGGGTGTTAGAGGCAAAGAAAATAACGGCAAAAATGCCCATCAGCAGAAACACCGCCAGCGGCAAATAGCTCATGGCGGCCAGGCCCAGCATGAAGCCCCCCACAAAAAGGCGGTTGTTCTCGTAGCCCTCGCGGTTAAGCGTGATGATGTAAGGCAGCGATAGCACCAGGAATGTGTTGCCGATGAGCAGCGGCGTGAGCATGTTGAACTCAAAGGAGAGGCTGCCCAGCACCAGGTACAGGAGCGCCGGGAGGTAGTTCTGGCTGGCATACACGTTATGCCGGTTCAGGATGCTGTTCAGCAGTAGCGCCTGCAGCAGCAGCAGCCCCATGGCCGTAAGGCGGTAAGCCAGGAAGGAGCGCCCCGCCACCACATCCAGCAGCCAGAAAACAAGGGCCGAGATGGGGGCCGTGTTATCATAAATGTCGCGGTACATGCTGTAGCCCTCCGCTAGCCGCTCCCCCACCAGCATGTGCAGCAGCTCCGGGGCCGTAGGGCGTATGCCCAGCAGCAGCAGCGGCAACTCTATGCCCAGAAACAGCACGATCAGCAGGAAAAGGCGGGAAGGCAGTATGCTACGGAAGTAACTTATCAAGGAAAGACAGAGTTAAGGAGAAACGGTAATAAGTATAAAACACTACCCGGCAAGGGATCCATCCAGCCACCAGTACTCTTAAAACGCCGGCCGGCTGCAAAGGTCTTTGCCCCAGGGGCATCTGCAAAAAGTGCCTGACCCGAAATGAGTAAGGCACTTTTGGGGTAAAAATGCGAAATTAATATGATATTTGCATCTTCGTATGGAAAGTAAAAGACAACAGAAATTCTCGCGCCTGATTCAGAAAGAGCTGGCGGACATCTTCCAGAGGGAGGTGCCGCACCTGTTTGGGGGCGCCTATATCTCGGTGAGCGTGGTGCGTGTGTCGCCGGACCTTGGCGTGGCCAAGATATACCTGAGCATTATGATGGCCAAAAACAACGAGGAGGTGCTGCAGGAGGTGCGCATCAACGCCAAAACCATCCGCCACCAGTTGGCCCAGCGCATCAAAAACCAGGTGCGCATCATCCCGGAGCTTATCTTTTACCTGGATGACACGGCTGAATATGCGGCAAAAATCGATAAGCTGTTCGAGAACATCGACATCCCTCCGCCCCGCGAGGACGACGAGGACGACGAAACATACCCTAACAAGTAGGCCTTAGCCATACATCACCCTTATGCAGTACGACCCTATCAAACGGGTGCTCGGCGGCGTGTTTAACAAAACGCCGTTCCTGCGCCGCGTATTTTATAACCTGCTGGACCTGCTGCTGCTGCGCGCCTGGCACGTGCACAAAGAGCTGGACACCTGGGCCGCCAACCGCCGTGGCAAGGAGCAGCACATTCTGGATGCCGGCTCCGGCTTCGGGCAGTACACCTACAAGCTCTCAGGCATGAGCAGCAAGTGGCGCATACTTGCCGTAGACGTGAAGGAGGAGCAGGTGTCGGACTGCAACCGCTTTATGCGTGCCATTGGCCGCCACAACGTGCTGTTCAAAATCGCTGACCTGGTAAAGTTTCGGGAGCCTAACAGCTATGACCTGATCCTTTCGGTGGATGTAATGGAGCATATTCTAGAGGATGTGGAGGTGTTCCGCAACTTCCAGGCCTCATTGCGCCCAGGTGGCATGCTGCTCATCTCCACCCCATCAGACCAGGGCGGCTCCGATGTGCACGGCGACGACGAGACCTCGTTTATAGAGGAGCATGTGCGCGACGGCTACAACATCAAAGAGATAGAGGACAAGCTGAAACTGGCCGGCTTCAGCAAAGTGCAGGCGCGCTACTCGTACGGCAAGCCGGGGCAGGTGTCGTGGCGCCTGTCCATGAAGTACCCGCTGCTGATGCTCAATGCCTCTAAAATTTTCTTCGTGCTGCTGCCGTTCTATTACCTGGTTACCTTCCCGGTGAGCCTGGTGCTGAACTGGCTGGACGTGAACGGCAACCACCCCTCCGGCACTGGCCTGATCGTAAAGGCATGGAAATGATTTAATTGTTAAATTGCTGCATTGTTTGATTGTTGATTTCGGACATCTGACAACGATCAACGAATAACGAAATAGATGAACGTACCTTTTCTGATAGCGAAGCGATATTTTTTCTCTAGAAAGAAGAGGAACATCATCAGCATTATCTCCAACATTGCCATGATCGGCGTGGCGGTGGGCTCAGCGGCGCTTATTATCGTGCTGTCGGTGTTCAACGGCCTGGAAGACTTGATCCGGGAGATCTACTCCAGCTTTGATCCGGACCTGAAGATTTCGGCGGCGGAGGGCAAGGCCTTCGAGACAGACACCGAGTTCATGAACCGTATCCGAAACACGCCGGGCGTGGCCGTGGTGTCGGAGGTGATAGAGGATAATGCCCTGCTGCGCTACAACGAGCGCCAGATGGTGGTGAAGGTCAAGGGTGTGAGCGAGAACTTCTTTCAGCAGAACGACATCGACTCCTCCGTGGTAGAAGGCTCCAGTGATCTATACTTCAACAAGACCTACCGTGCCCTGGTGGGCCGCGGGGTGCAGTACCAGCTCTCTATCCGGCCGGGCAACCAGTTTGTGCCGATGCAGTTCCTGTACCCGCGCAACGTAAAGTTTAACCCGCTCAACCCTGAGGGCTCCTTTAACAGCCTCAACATCCTGCCTGGCGGCATCTTCGCCATAGAGCGGCAGTATGACGATGCCTACGTGTTCGTGCCCCTGAACTTTGCCGAGGAGCTGCTGGAGTATGGCCGCCGCCGCACCGCCCTGGAGATAAAGGTAGAGCAGGGCTTTAAGGTAGAGCAGGTGAAGCGCGAGCTGCAGCAGCTTTTGGGGGATAGCTTTAAAGTACAGAACTCCGATGAGCAGCACACAAGCCTGCTGCGGGCCGTGAAGGTGGAGAAGCTCTTCGTGTTCATCACCTTTGCGTTCATACTTGGCATTGCCTCCCTCAACATCTTCTTCTCGCTCTCCATGCTGGTTATCGATAAGAAAAAAGACATTGCCATACTTGCCTCCATGGGGGCCACCGCCAAAACCATCCGCAACATTTTCCTGCTGGAGGGGGCGCTTGTGGCCTTTATCGGAGCCTCTTACGGCCTTACGCTGGGCATGCTTGTTTGCAACCTGCAGCAAACCTTTGGGCTGGTAAGCATGGGCATGGCCACCTCGGTGGTAGAGGCCTACCCGGTGAAAATGGAGGTGGAGGACTTTGTCTTCACTGGCCTTGCCATCGTCATCATCACGCTGCTGGTGTCTATCCGTCCGGCCAACAAGGCGGCGGCCATGTCGGTGACCGAGAACATTTAAACCCGGGTACCTGCCTCCGTACAACTAGGGTATTTCAAAAACATCCTCAGCGCATTTCTGTTTCCTTCTGAAAAGTTAGCCTACCTAGCCAAAGTACAAGGCAAAGGGCTGCTACACAGTAGGAAATAAGCGGGTATTTGGCTAAATTTGAAGTCTCTTAATTGCACCTTGGCATGAAAGTTTACACAACTCAGCCCTTTCAGGCTGTTTATTCTTTGTTCGAGCATGAGTACCTGGGGTACCTGTTCGAGTCGTTTGTGGTTCAGGTAAATACAAAAGGCCAGCTAACGCTTCAGCACCAGAACATCTCTTCTAAAAACGCCGATGAGTTTGCCGCCCGCCTTGATGCAACAGACTTTAAGCTGATACAACTCATCGATCAGATACAACAGGACGCCGTGCTAAAGCGCTTCTCGCCTAAAAAGAAGCTCTCCCCTGCCGACTTCTTCCTGAAAGTATACGACCCGGAGAAGGGAGATAAAACCCTGCAGGAGGACATTAGCCACTACATACAGAGCCGTGTAGGCAAAATACTGGAGCTGCTGCGCCATGACAAGAATACCTTCATCATGGGCAAAGACGGCGAACCCACCTGGAAGCGCATTAAACTGGCTCCGGAAAAGGCGTCGGTGCTGTTTCATTTCATGCGCAATGAGGATAACACCCATTACTTCCCCAGGATCAGGTATGCCGGCGAGAAGCTGGACTTCCAGTATAAGAATGCGCAGCTGATCTGCTACGAGCCCGCCTGGCTGATGCTGAACGATGTGGTGTACAGCTTTGACAAGCCCATTGACGGCAAGAAGCTGCAGCCTTTCCTGAACAAGAAGTTTATTGCCATTCCCCGCTCCATTGAGGAGAACTACTACAGCAAGTTTGTGGTGCCGCTGATGGAGTCGTTTGACGTTTTTGCGAAAGGCTTTGAGGTAAAGGACGAGAAGTATGTGCCGAGCCCGTACCTGAGCTTTGCTGAGATTCAGGCTGCGGATGCCCCTGTGGCCAAAGCTAATGGCAACGGAGAATCAAAAGGAGAGCGTGCAACCAGCAAAATCCTCTTCCACCTGGCGTTTAAGTATGGCAACCACCTGGTGCAGACGCAGGAGCCGAAGCGCATCAGCGTGAGCATGGAGCGAACGCCGGAGTCTTACGTGTTCCACAAGCTTATCCGCGACCTGAACCGGGAGAAAGAGTTTGCCAAGGAGCTAACCAAGCGAACCCTGGAGGTAAAGAACGGGCAGGCGGTACTGGACAAGAGCGATGCCTTTGCCTGGCTGAACAGCAACCTGCAGGAGCTGGAGCAGATAGGCTTTACGGTGCAGCAGTCGGAGAAGAGCGGGAAGCACTATTTTATTGGCGAAATCACGCTGGATGTGGGCATCACCGAGAAAAACGACTGGTTCGACATTTACGGAACGGTGCGTTTTGGGGAGTTTGAGGTGCCGTTCATTAAACTGAAGAACCACATCCTGACTAAGAACAACGAGTATGTGCTGCCTAACGGGCAGATAGCTGTGATACCGGAAGAGTGGTTTACGCAGTACATTGAGCTGTTTGCCTTTGCCGAGGGTGAGGAGCACCTAACGCTGCGCAAGCACCACATGGCCTTGGTGAACGACCTGCAGAACGGTAACCTGGCCACCGTGACCATGGGCCGGAAGCTGGAGAAACTGCGCGAGTTTGAAACCATAGAGGACCAGCCCCTACCGGCGGGTTTTATGGGCGAGCTGCGCCCGTACCAAAAGGCCGGGTACAACTGGCTGCACTTTGTGCAGAACTATAAGTTCGGCGGTTGCTTGGCCGACGACATGGGCCTGGGCAAGACCGTGCAAACGCTGGCCATGCTGCAGCACCGCAAGGAAAACGGCGCCGAGACGGCGTCTTTGCTGGTGATGCCGACCTCGCTGGTGTACAACTGGCTGAACGAGGCGCAGAAGTTCACCCCGAGCCTGCGCATTCTCAACTATACGGGCACCTACCGCGAGAAGAATGTGGAGCTGTTCAACGAGTACGATGTGGTGCTGACCTCCTACGGCATTGTGCGCCTGGATGCAGAGCTGCTCAAGACGTACTATTTCGATTATATTATCCTGGATGAGTCGCAGGCGATCAAGAACCCGGACTCCAACACCTCGCGTTCGGTGCGGGAACTGAAGTCGCGGCACCGGCTTATACTTACCGGCACGCCCGTGGAGAACAGCACCATGGACCTGTGGTCGCAGATGTCGTTCATTAACCCGGGGCTGCTGGGCAATCAGCACTTCTTCCGAAACGAGTTTCTGAAGCCGATCGAGAAGGACAAGGACGAGCACAAGACGCGCCGGTTGCACGCGCTCATCAAGCCCTTTATACTTCGCCGGCATAAATCGCAGGTGGCAAAGGAGCTGCCGGAGAAGATCGAGCACACCACCTTCTGTAAGATGACGGAGGAGCAGGAGCACGCCTACGAGGAGACAAAGTCTTACTACCGCAACAAGATACTGAAGAACCTGGAGGAGAACGGGCCGGGCAACACCCAGTTCATGCTCTTGCAGGGCCTTACCAAACTGCGCCAGATCGCCAACCACCCGCGCATGACGGACCCCAGCTACGAGGGCAGCTCCGGAAAGCTGAAGGAGGTGATCCACAAGACGAAGGATGTGGTGGGCAAAGGGCACAAGGTGCTGATCTTTAGCCAGTTTGTGAAGCACCTGGAGATCATCAAGCACTCTTTGGATAAGCGGGAGATAAAGTACACGTACCTGGACGGCAACACCAAAAACCGCCACGAGCAGGTAGAGCGTTTCCAGAAGGACGAAAGCATACAGGTGTTCCTGATCTCGCTGAAGGCCGGTGGCGTGGGGCTTAACCTGACTGCCGCCGACTACGTGTTTATACTTGACCCATGGTGGAACCCGGCCGTAGAGGCGCAGGCCGTAGACCGGGCGCACCGCATCGGCCAACAGAACACGGTGTTTACCTACAAGTTTATCACCAAGGATACTGTGGAAGAAAAGATTCTGGCCCTGCAGAGCCGCAAGATACAGCTGGTAACGGACCTGATCAGCACCGACGAAACCATTATCAAAAGCCTGACCAAAGAGGACATTGACAATCTTTTAAGCTAGATTGTTGAATGGCTGAAACGTTGTTCAGTACAAAGTATAAAAAGCCGCTGCAAGTATACTTGTGGCGGCTTTTGTTTTGGCAGAAGTATAACTAATGGCTTAGAAGGATGTTTAAGCAGTAAGCCTTGCTTGGTAAAGAACGATGGTTAGGACCGGTACTGCAGAAACGCGAATCAGGAGGTTCACATTTATATTTATATGATGGGAAGGAACTCCCGCACCAAAGGACTTTTTGCGGAGATCAACAGTTATTAATTTAATAATCAACAAGTCATCACATGCAGCTCCATATAAAAACAGCCGTAGCACAGGACTACCTGCAGGTGTTCAACGCCTTCGACGAGCGGCTGTTCCGGAAGCTGGCACCCCCCTACCCCCGGTTAAAGCTGCTACGCTTCGGCGGCTCCGAGACCGGCGATGTGGTGGAGGTAGAGCTGCAGACCGGCATCAGGAACTTCCGCTGGACCAGCCGGATCACCGACAGGAGAATAACCGACACCGGGGCATACTTTGTAGACCAGGGGCAGGAGCTGCCGCCGCCGCTGAAAGTATGGCACCACAAGCACCTGGTCACCAAAAACGGCAGCGGCGCCACCATCCACGATATCATCACCTACAGCACCGGCTCCAGACCGCTCGACCTGCTGCTCTACCCCTTTATGAAGCTCGCCTTCGGCATGCGGGGGCCTGTGTACAAACGGGAGTTCGGCAAAGTATAAGCTACCAAAACCTTTCCCCCACCCCATCAGTTTACAGCACATAAAGCCAAACGCCGTAGAGCAAAGTATGACAAAAGCAGCCATCATAGGGGCCGGAATTGGAGGTATCGCCACAAGCATCCGCTTGGCTGTAAAGGGCTATGAGGTTACTGTTTTCGAGGCCAACGACACCTTTGGCGGTAAGATGCAGGAGTTCTGGCTGGGCAAGTACAGGTTTGATGCCGGGCCTTCGCTGTTCACGCTGCCGCACCTGGTGGATGAGCTGTTTACCCTAGCTGGCCGCAACCCATCCGACTACTTCCGCTACGCCCGCCTCGACCCGATAACGCACTATTTCTGGCCCGACGGCAGCCACGTAAAGGCTTATGCCGATGCCGAAAAGTTTGCCGCAGAGGTAAACCGGCAGCTGGGGGTGCCGGAGCAGGCCGTGCGGGAGGCGCTGGACAAAAGCGCCAGGCTTTACAAAGGCACGGCCGATACTTTCCTGCACAAGTCGCTGCACCGGCTGGACACGTATCTGAGCCCGGATGTGCTGAAGGCGCTGGGATGCCTCTCCGACCTTGGCCTGACCACCACCATGCACCAGGAGAACGCCAGGCAGTTCTCTGACCATCGCTTTGTGCAGCTACTCGACCGCTTTGCCACCTACAACGGCTCCGACCCCTACCAGGCCCCCGGTACGCTGAACATCATCCCGCACCTGGAGCACAACATCGGCGCCTTTTACCCGGAAGGCGGTATGTACGCCATTGCCGCCAGTCTGGTAAGGTTGGCAGAAGAGCTGGGCGTGGTATTCCGCTATAACGAGCCGGTAAAGCAGATCCTGACCGCAGGCAAAAGTATAAACGGCGTGGAGACCAGCCAAGGCAAGTATAAGGCCGAGGTGGTGGTGAGCAACATGGATGTGGTGCCCACTTACCGCCGGCTGCTGCCCAACCAGAAAGCGCCGGAGCAAACGCTCCGGCAGCCCCGCTCCAGTTCCGCGCTCATCTTCTATTGGGGCATCAAGCGCTCCTTCCCGGAACTGCATGTGCACAACATCTTCTTCAGCCAGGATTATAAAACGGAGTTTGAGCAGATCTTCAAGTATAAAAGCGTAAGCCCCGACCCCACGGTATATATCAACATTACCTCCAAGGCCGATCCGCAAGATGCCCCCGCTGGGTGCGAGAACTGGTTTGTAATGGTGAACGTGCCGCACAACCAGGGGCAGGATTGGCAACAGCTGACAGCCGATACCCGGCAGGCCGTGCTGCAGAAACTGAGCCAGATGCTGGGCGCCGATATAGCACCGCTCATCGAGGAAGAGCAGCTGCTGGATCCGCTGCTGATCGAAAGCCGCACCTCCTCGTTTGGAGGCGCCTTGTACGGCAGCAGCTCCAACAACCGCATGGCCGCCTTCCTGCGGCACCCGAACTTCAGCTCCAGACTAAAAGGTTTATACTTTTGTGGCGGCAGTGTGCATCCCGGCGGCGGCATTCCGCTGTGCCTGCTCTCGGCCAGGATCGTGGGCGAGCTGGCTCCTGCTCCTTCAACCGCTAAAACCCCTAAGCACCATGCCTGATACCACTACCGCACCGACTGCTGTACCCACGGTTGCCGCTAAGTATAAACCGTACGCGCTGCCCCTGGCGGTGGCGGTGCTCGTTATTTTCCATGCGGTAGGCTTTTGGGGCCTCCAGTTCAGCGGCAGGCCGGAGTACTTTCAGAACCTCACGCCCATGAACCTGCTGCTCACCAACGCGCTGCTCTTCGCTTTCCACAAAAGGTGGCGGAAAAGCTTTGTGCTTTTTGCCCTGCTGGTTTTCGCCGTCGGCTTCTTTTCCGAAGTGATAGGCATTCATACAGGGCTGTTGTTCGGGAACTACGCGTATGGGGCAGCCTTGGGGCTAAAAGTATGGGAGGTGCCGCTGCTGATCGGCCTGAACTGGCTGATGCTGGTGTACAGCACCGGCCACATCAGTGAGTACACAAGCCTGCCGAGGTGGGGCAAGGCCATACTTGGCACGCTGCTCATGCTGCTGCTCGATTTCTTTATAGAGCCCGTAGCCATGCGCTTCGACTTCTGGGACTGGCAGGGGGGGCAGATCCCGATGAGTAACTACCTAGGCTGGTTTGTGGTGGCGCTGGGGCTGCAGGTATACTTCCAGTGGGCTTCGATCTACAAAAGAAACCCCCTGGCGCCTTACGTGTACCTGGTGCAGCTGCTCTTCTTTATGGGGCTGTTTGCGTTGCTGTAAAGAATGGTTAGTGCTAGAGACCAAAAAAATAACTAATTTTGAAGATGCGTGATGTGGCATAACGTGTGACTGCCGCAGAAAACCCATTTCAAAACATGGTTTTACCGGAGACAATTTTAGAGCAGCTTCTTCAGATTTTTAAGGATGAGGGGGTGGAACGCTACTCTGAAGCGGAGTTGATAGAGCGCTTGGGGGTGCCAGAGGAGACCTTTAGGACCTTGTTTGCCGATAGGGCCGATATGGTGCAGAAGGTAGTGCAGTATGACCTAAGCGCACAGGAGGTACGCGACCAGGAACGGTTAAGGTACGCTAAAAACCCGGTAGAGAAAATTATCCTGTTGTTGCAGCATGGCATTCAGGACCTGAAGTCCATCAACCCAGCCTATATCTTTGACCTGCAGCAACACTACCCGCAGGCCTGGCAAATGGCGCTCAACCACTTAGCCAACTATAACCACGACCTGGACTACAGCATCATTAACGAAGGGGTGGTGCAAGGCTACTTTCGCAAAGACATCAACCTGCAGTTGGTGACCAGGATCATCATTGAGCAGTTCAACATGGTCATCAACCCGCTCATTTTCCCTCCGGACCGCTTTGATCTGGGCGAGGTGTTCCGCAGCGTGTACCTGTACTACGTGCGCGGGCTCTGCACCGAAAAGGGCGGGAAACTGGCAGAAGAATACTTCTCCAGAAGCAACATATAACAGAAGCTAAACAAATAAGCGCCGCGGCCGAAGTATAACCTTTGGCCGCGGCGCCTTTTTTATAGGTACTCTAAAACGGTGCTAGCTGATGGACACGCGCACCTTCTGCGTGTACTGGCGCAGCGCGGTTTTAAAGTCGGTGCCGTTGTCCTCCATCTCGTTCAGTATCCAGACAGCGGCCAGCACGTGCGTCAGCTGCTCGCCTTCGTCGTCGCCTTCTACCTCAATGGCAGGCTGCTGCTCGTCTACAATGGCAGCCTCGGCAGCCATTAGCTCGTCTAATTTGTGGTTCTCTACCAGTTTCTTTATCGCGGGTATCTTCATGTCTATGCTTAGGCGTCTAGTTTATGGATCAGGTCACGAACGGCTTCTTCCTTGCTGGCCGCCACAGAGTCTACCAGTTGGCCGTTTTTAAAGATGGCGAAGAACGGCAGGTTGGTAACGCTGGCTAGCTTGCGCGCCTCCGGGCTTGTCTCTGCGTTTACATCCACAAAGGCCACACCGGCAAAAGCCTCGTCGTCAGACATACGCTTGAACTTTGGTGAGAACAAACGGCAGCTGCCACACCAATCGGCGTAGTATTTCACCACCACTTTCTCGTTTGAGCTCAGTACATTGTTGAAATCGTTGTCAGTTGCTACTATAACAGCCATGTTTCTTCTTTTTGTTGGTTACTTGTTCAGATTCTATCTCTATTTAACTACTGTCAAAAGTAAATGTTTCAGCCTAAAGTATGGCAATAGGTACGATAGATTTAATTTATGTTATTATAGATATGATCTATAAGGATGTGGCGTGATGATCGATGAGCGGCACTGAAACTATACCGGCGGCTTTAAAGTTATAGCATAGAACAGATTAAGGAGGCAGAATTATACTTAAGGGGCAAAAATGGATGACAGAATCTATAGCCCAATTTTGTATCTTTGCAGCCTAAAACCCGAAGAGCACGATGTTAGATAAGTTAGAAGCCATCAATCAGCGTTTTGAGGAGGTAAGCCAGTTGCTTATCCAGCCGGATGTGGCCAGCGACATGAAGAAGTTCAAGGCGCTGAATAAAGAGTATAAAGATCTGGACAAGATCGTTACAGAATACAAGAAGTACAGGAACGTCCTGAGCAACATCGACAATGCCAAGCAGGTGATTGCCACGGAGAAGGACGAGGACTTCCGGGAGATGGCCAAGGAGGAGCTGGATGAGCTGCTTCCGCAGCGCGAGCAGATGGAGGAAACCCTGAAGGAGCTGCTGATCCCGAAAGACCCGAACGACAGCAAGGACATCATCATGGAGATCCGTGCGGGAGCGGGTGGCGACGAGGCCTCTATCTTTGCCGGCGACCTGTACCGCATGTACAGCCGCTTCGCCGAGAAGCAGGGCTGGAAGATGGAGTTAATGGACGCCACGGAAGGAACTTCCGGAGGATACAAAGAGATCATCGTGGGCGTGTCTGGCGAGGATGTGTACGGCAAGCTGAAGTTTGAGTCGGGGGTGCACCGCGTGCAGCGCGTGCCAGCCACCGAGACGCAGGGCCGTATCCATACGTCGGTGGCCTCCGTGGTGGTGCTGCCGGAGGCGGAGGAGTTTGACGTGGAGATCGACATGAATGATATCCGCAAAGACCTGTTCTGTTCGTCAGGCCCGGGTGGGCAGTCGGTAAACACGACGTATTCCGCCGTTCGTTTGACGCACATCCCGACCGGTATCGTGGCGCAATGCCAGGACCAGAAGTCCCAGCTGAAGAACTTCGATAAGGCGCTGGCGGTGCTTCGCTCGCGTATCTTTGAGGTGGAGCTAGCCAAGAAGAACGAGGCTGAGGGCGCACAGCGTAAGAGCATGGTGGGCGGCGGCGACCGTTCCGACAAGATCCGCACCTATAACTATCCGCAGGGCCGTGTAACCGATCACCGCATTGGCTACACCGTGTATAACCTGCCTGCCGTAATGGATGGTGGCATAGACGACTTTGTGGAAGAGCTGCGCATCGCCGAGAACGCGGAGCGACTGAAAGAAGGCGCCACGGCAGAATAATCAGGTAAAATCCTAAGCTAATAAGAAAGGATGCAGTGGAGCACTCAGGCGACGCTGCATCCTTTTTTTGTGCGGTGTAGGTTTTGCCTGCCGGGTTTGCTAACTTCCGTTCTTTATCCAGCTTCCAACCATTCAAAAGATCTGATGAACAAACTTTTACTTATTTGCTTTACTGTTGCCCTTTTCATCGTCTCGCCAAAGGTGCAGGGGCAGGCTTACATGGATGCCATTGCCGACGAGACCTGCGGTTGCCTGAACGAGTTTATGAGCAGCGGCGAAACCAGGAATGTAGAGATGCGCATAGGCGCCTGCCTGCTGAAAGCTGCCGGCCCTTATGAAAAGCAGCTCAAGAAAGATTACGGTATCGAGCTTACCAACCTGTCGAGCCAAGGCGAAAAGCTTGGCGAGATGCTTGGGGTAAAAATTGCCACAAGGTGCCCGGACTCATTTATGGCTATGATGGAGCTAATGGAAAAGGGCCAAGAGGCCAAGGAGGTTGCTCTGGAAGAAAAAACTTATGAGGGGACGGTAACGGGGGTAAACGACCAGCAGTTCATTGTTTTTACCATAAAAGATGCAAGTGGTAAGGCATCTAGTTTCTACTGGTTATCGTTCTTTACCTCTGACCTGGGCTCAGGTAATAATTACAAGGAGGTTAAGGGCAAAAAGGTACAGGTGGGGTACCGTGAGGAAGAATTCTTTGACCCACGTATCAACGAGTACAAAAAGTTTAATGTGATCACCTCGTTAAAGTCGCTTAACTAGGCGTGTAGTAGTCTTTTTGGCCGATGCTTGGGAATGACAGCCGGGAAAAAGCTTTAAGCCTGGGGTGTATCACCCCACCTTCAACAACCGACAACGAACAACGAATTAACGAAATTGAAGCTTCTGCTCACCATACTGCCCCTGTTGCTGCTGCTGTCGGTGTTCGGCTGTGAGCCCAAGGAGGAGGTGATCACCACCGACCCGGGCGCTGTGCTGGCTTTCTCGGCAGACACTGTGCTGTTCGACACGGTGTTTGTGAGCCGGGGCAGCATCACCAAACGCCTGAAAGTATACAACCGCAATGAGAAAGCCGTGCGCATCAGCGAGATCACGTTGGCTGGGGCCGGCTCCTCCCCTTATCAGCTGACCATAAACGGGGTGCAGGCGCCGCTGGCAAACAATGTGGAGCTGCGGGGCGGCGACAGTTTGTACGTGCTTGTAAAAGCCAACATCAACCCCACAGATCAGAACCAGCCTTTCCTGGCGGCAGACTCTATCCTGTTTACCACCAACGGGCAGCAGCAGAAGGTGAAGCTGGTGGCCTACGGGCAGAACGCCTACTTCCACCGCAAAGGCAGCATCGGCTCCACCACCTGGCCCGCCGATAAGCCCCATGTGCTGCTAGACTCGGTGCTGGTGCGTGAGGGGGAAGTGCTGACGATTGAGAAAGGAGCCCGCATTTACGGCTACAACAAATCGGTGCTGCTGGTGGCAGGGCAGTTGCAGGTGCAGGGCACACCGCAGGAGCGGGTGCGCTTTGGCGGCTACCGCCGGGAAGAGAGCTACCGTACAGCGCCTGGCCAGTGGGAAGGCATCCATGTGCTGGCAACCAGCGGGGGCAACAGCATCAAGTATACCGATGTCCGGAATGCTGTTTACGGTATACGCATTGGCAACCCAGGCAAGGCTGGCACATTGATAGAGGGTGCTTTGGTGGCGCATGCCATGCTGGGCGGCGTGGTGGCTTTTACATCCGAGGTGAAGCTGGTGAACACGCTCATCTATAACTGCGGGCAGTATGGCTTCGGCGGCTTGGGCGGCGGCAAGTATGAATTGCTTTACACCACTATCGCCAGCTACCAGAACCCGCTGCAGCGCGAAACTCCATTGCTGGCCGTGGTGGATTTTATACCTGAAACAGAGATCGCAGACATGCCCACCTCGCTGCGCCTGGTAAACTCCATCGTGTATTCGGACAGCTACAGCACCGTGGATGAGGTGCTGGTGGAGCCGGCCTCGGCAGCCGTAGAGGTAACTAATAGCCTGCTGCGCACCCAGCGGCACCAGGCACAGTTCGAGGGCAACGGCAACATCCTGAACATCGAGCCAAAGTTGAAGGCACCAGCCAAGTATGATTTCAGCCTTGATACCCTCTCCCCAGCCAGCGGCGCAGCCAAAGTGCTGCCCGGCATATCCCAAGACCTGAAAGGCAGCACCCGCAGCAGCACCAAACCCGACGCAGGTGCGTATGAACGAACGATAGATTAATTTTGAATGAGTGGGTGAGTGAATGTGAGAGTAGGAGTTGCTGTAAGTTTTAATGGTTATACTTGCACATGCGGGGTGCAGCCAAACTCAACCTATAAAAGGCTGATGCCGTCACTTTAAAAACATTCACACACCCACTCATTCACTCATTATAAATATATGTGGTTTCAGAAAGAGATAAGGCTGCCGGCCGTGAAGCGCGGCTTTCATTTGATAACCGACCTGCTGGAGTCGCAGCTGCCGGAGCTTGAGGAGATGAAGGTGGGGCTGGCGCACATTTTCATCAAGCACACCTCAGCCAGCTTAACTATAAACGAGAACGCAGACCCTACTGTGCGGCAGGACTTTGAGAGCCACTTCAACCACATGGTGCCGGAGAACCAATCCTACTACCGTCATACCTTAGAGGGCTCTGACGACATGCCGGCTCACCTGAAGGCCGCCCTGCTTGGCTCCTCTGTTACCATACCTATCCGAAACGGCGAGTTTAACCTGGGCACCTGGCAAGGCATCTACCTCTGCGAGCACCGCGACCACGCCTCCAAACGCACTGTCGTCGTAACGCTGCAGGGAGAGGGAAACCACGGGTAGTTTATGGGCTATCAGGTTTAAATTAGCACCTTACACAAAAGTATAAATTTGAGAAAGCCGAAATTGTATGTGGGGTTATTGGGCTTCCTTGTTCTATTGCTTACTGGTTGCCGGAGCACCCCAGTGGAAGAACTCCCTGATGAACAGGGGAGAAAAAACAGGAGCTATGTGAAAGCGCTTATGTTTCAATATGTGTCTCCAAATGAAAGGTATGAAGGGCGGATGCCTCCCCCACCTATTGGTTTTTCCTACCTAACTATAGGAGCTACTTATAAGAGTGATACTTTGCGAATCTTATTACACACTGTAAGGGAGCTGGTTGATATTAGTGAAACAGCAGGTTCACAAACTGATTCAGCTTATATCGCCTCACTTATAAAGGGAGAAGACTTATTAGATTTAAATAAAGAGGCTATAGAGGAATCTTATGTCATAAAGCCATTGGCAAGCATAGATTCTGTTAAGTCACGGGGAAGGCAGTACACCCTGGACTATTATTTTACAGAAAACGGATATCAAAAAGTCCATCTTAGCTTTCGAGAGCAAGCATATTTAATTGATGCCCTCTCTGATTGGGGCTTGTTGATAAGCTTTGATGATGTTGGAGGAATTTATAGAGTTAGAGAACCATCTATAGCTTACTGAGAAAGGTAATATAACACGAAAAAGCATACTACTAAATTCTTACTCAAACAACTGAAAACGAACAACCAATAACCCAAAAACCTACCGCACGATGCTCACCCGCCTGATCTCAGTGCCGTTGGTGCTGACAGCGCGAAGGAAGTACACGCCCGGCGGCAGGTGGCGCACATCCAGTTGCAGGGTGCGGCTGCGGACATCGGCAGAAAGTATGGTTTTACCCACGCTGTTCAGGAGCTCTACATGCCGCACCAGTATGCGTGCAGGCTGCTCTACGTGCAGATAATCAGAAGCAGGGTTCGGGTAGACAGCCAGGTTGCTCACCGTTACGTGCACAAAGTCTTCCTTTACCTTGGTGTCGCTGGTGCTGCCATTGCTTACCGTTAGCTTCACGCTGTACGTGCCGGGGCGCGGATACGTAACCACCGGGTTCTCCTGTGTCGAGGTTGCCGGCACCCCTGCCTCAAACTCCCAACGCCACTCGGTGGCCCGCACACCCTCGGGGGCAGCCGCAAACTGCACTGAAGTACCGGCCACCACCAAGGTGTCCGTTTCCTGGGCCAAGCCAAAGTCAGCGCGTATGGCGGCGGAACAAGCCAGGGAGCTGAGCAATGTGCTGCGGCTGGTGCTGATCATGGCATTCATGTAAGCGGCCTGGCCGTGGGTAAACAGGTTCATGCAGGCATCGTGGCTGTAATCCATATAGTTCTGGTACATGTTGCCGTAGGGCCCGTTGTCGCAGGAGACCTCTATGCCGCCGGTACAGTCGGTGGTGTACGTTTCCTGATTCGGCGTGTCGCTGATGCCGTCGGAGTCGGAGCAGCTGGCATCGTCGCCGCCCCAGATGTGGCTCAGCCCAAGCCAATGGCCCACCTCGTGCGTGGCGGTACGGCCCAGGTTATACTCCGAGGCAAATTTGTTGGCCGGCGCAGCGCCTACAGCGGTGTAGTGCAGCACCACGCCGTCCAGGTGCGGCAAAGTGGCTCCCGGCATGGTGGCATAGCCAAGCACATTGTCTTTGATATCCCCTACCCAAATGTTCAGGTAGCGGCCCGTATTCCAGGCGTTGGCGCCGCCGTTATCTGCTTTCTTGATGTGGTCATACACATGATCGAATTCAGAGCGGTAGGTTTGGGTGCGGGTGATGCCGGTGGTCGGGTCGCCGTTGGGGTCGACAGAGGCTAGGCAGAACTCGATGTGGGTATCGGCGGCGTAGGGCGCAAAGTATGATGGGGTATTCACCGCGTCCGCGTTGCGCCTTCTAAAGTCCGCGTTTAGCACCTCCAGCTGCGACAGGATCTGCTCGTCTGAAATGTTCTCCTCCTCACTCCCATACACCACATGAAACACCACCGGAATGCTAATGGTGGTAATAGCGCGCAGGTTCTGCCACTGGCGCTGCTGCTGTAGCTTTTGCTGCACGGCCTGCTGCACCTGTTGCTGCTCCTGCTCCAGGTAGGGGTGCTGTGCTTTCAGGGCCTCCAGGTAGGTGGTGGTGGCGCAGCCGCGATCGGGTGCTGGCTGCTGGGCAAAGGCCGACAAGCCAAGGCCAAGGCAAAAAGCAACCGTGAGGGCAAGCGTACGCATGAGGCAACGATAAAGGATTTGCACATTTTACAGGCAGCCCATGTGCCTGTAGTTATGCAAGATAAGGAAAATCAGGAGAGGTCGGAAAGGGTGAGGTTGTTTTGTGCAGCCTGTGCTACAGGTTCGCCTTCACCTCGTAGTGCAGCGAGTCGCCGAAGAGCATTTTTTGCACGCCCTCCACCTGGTAGCTGGAAATATCGCCGGTTTGCGGATTGGTGCTGAGCTCTATGGCGCGTTGCGAAAAGAAGATGATGTTCTTGTCCTGCAGGCGGGCGCTGAGCTGTTTCAGCTTTCCGTCCGGCGTCATGAGCAGGCGGAGGTAGTGCACCTGCGGTTCGGCATCTTCGCGCTTGGTGAACTCTATGGCCACAGACCCATCCTCCAGTACCTGCTCCTGGCGGGTATAGTACTCCTGCAGCGATGGACGGCTCAGGTCGGCCTGCTCAAACACGGTCAGCTCATCCTCCCAGTCAATATCGGGTGTTTCCACCACCTCCGGTGCATGCCCCTGGGCCGCTACAGATTTGAGCACCATGGGCTGCTTTGCCTCCAGCTTTTGCCGCTGCCCCTGCAGGTAGGAAGTGAGGTTGAAAGCGCCTTCCCCCGCCGCATCGGTAGCAGGCGGGGAAGGGCGCTCACAGGCAACCATGGCCAGCAGAAGGCCTATCAGCAAGAGCGGTTTATACTTGGCCACGGGTGCAGTGTTAATGGTTTATTAGGGATTCTCCGGTCATTTCCTCCGGCTTCTGCAGGTGCATCAGCTCCAGGATGGTTGGCGCGATATCGCCCAGCTTGCCCGGGTGCATCGTTCCTTCAAAGTCGTTGCTTACCAGCACGCACGGCACCAGGTTGGTGGTATGGGCCGTGTTTGGCGACCCGTCCGGGTTGATCATCATGTCGGCGTTGCCATGGTCGGCGATGACAATGGTGTCGTAGCCGTTCTCCAAGGCTGTGGTGATAACCTTGCCAGCGCACTCGTCTACCACCTCGCAGGCTTTCACAGCGGCCTCAAACACGCCCGTATGGCCTACCATGTCCGGGTTCGCGAAATTGAGGCAGATAAAGTCGGCACTCTTCTTCTCCAGCTCCGGCACGATGGCGTCGCGGATGTCGTAGGCGCTCATCTCCGGCATCAGGTCGTAGGTGGCTACTTTAGGCGAAGGGCACATGATGCGCTGCTCGCCGTCAAACTGCACCTCGCGCCCGCCCGAGAAGAAGAAGGTAACATGCGGGTACTTCTCTGTCTCGGCAATGCGGATCTGCTTCTTGCCAGCCTTGGCCAATACCTCACCCAGCGTGTTGTTCAGGTTATCCTTCTCGAAGATAGCCTCTGTGTTCAGGAAGCTGTCGTCGTAATTGGTCATCATCACATAGTGCAGGTCCAGCTTATACATATCCTGCTCCGGGAAATCGCGCTGCGTCAGGGCTTGGGTTATCTCGCGGCCCCGGTCGGTGCGGAAGTTAAAGCAGATCACCACGTCTCCGTTCTTGATCGTGGCGATAGGCTCCTGGCGGTCGTTCACCTTCACGATCGGCTTAATG
The DNA here is from genome assembly GCF_029360645.1 of Pontibacter litorisediminis. Classification (GTDB taxonomy): domain Bacteria; phylum Bacteroidota; class Bacteroidia; order Cytophagales; family Hymenobacteraceae; genus Pontibacter; species Pontibacter litorisediminis. The sequence continues at coordinate 211,743 of NZ_JARDUA010000004.1, forward strand.
AACTCGTCAGTCACCCCCGCATTGTAGGAGTCCAGCATCGACTTGATGAGGTTCTGCGATGGCTCCCCCTCCCCTTTCACCATCAGGTCGTACGCCAGCTTAACGCGCTCCCAGCGGTTATCGCGGTCCATGGCGTAGTAGCGGCCCACGATGGAGGCAATGGTGCCGGTCGTCTTCTCCAGGTGCTCCTCCAGCTCGTTAATAAACTTCACGCCGCTTTTAGGGTCTGTGTCGCGACCGTCAGTAAAGGCATGGATGTATACTTCGTGCAGTTCCTGGTCGTATGCCACGGAGCAAAGCGCCTTCAGGTGGTTTATGTGCGAGTGCACACCGCCATCCGACACAAGGCCGATCAGGTGCACGGCTTTTTTATTTTCCTTGGCATAAGTATAGGCGTTGGCTAGTGCCGGCATGGCAGCCAGCTTGCGCTCGGCAATGGCCTTGTTGATACGCACCAAGTCCTGGTACACCACGCGGCCGGCGCCAATGTTCATATGCCCTACCTCTGAGTTGCCCATCTGCCCCTCCGGCAGGCCAACAGCCTCGCCCGAAGCCTGCAACGTGGTGGTTGGGTATTTCTCAAAGATCGAATCAATGAAAGGAGTATTGGCTTTATTGATGGCCGAAACCGACTGGTCGGTGGCAATGCCCCACCCGTCTAAAATCACTAAGAGTACCTTCTTGTCCATGGTGCAAATATAGCTATTATCTTCGAAGCTGGAGGCGCTAATTGGACGGTTGCGCCGACGGCCACCATTATGTGGCCTGGCCATAGTTTCGCCCGGTAGCCGATACATTAAAAGTATACGTGTATCCGGGCAGGGGTTCTTTCTTTATCTAGATAATCATATTATATTGGAGACACTTAAGTTGCCATACTACTTGGCATAGTTTTGGCTCATGAAAGAGCAAGTATTACAAACAGCATTTATGAAAAACTTTAAACACTTTGCAGTTGCCTTTACGATGTTACTAGTAGCTTTCTCACTGATGGCAGGGCCGGCGATGGCGCAGGGCGATGCCATGAACAGCGTGAAGCAGGCGATGAAGGCAGGTTCGGCAAAAGAACTCTCCAAAAACTTTGGCAACATGGTGGAGATAACGCTGGACGGTGCAGAGGCTACCAGTTACAGCAGCACGCAGGCAGAGTTCGTGATGAAGAGCTTCTTCTCTAAAAACGCCCCTGTGGACTTTAGTGTGAACCACAACGGCACCTCCGACAAGGGCCAGTTGTATGCCATCGGCACCTACTCCTCTAAGGGCGGCTCTTACACAGTGCTGATCCGGATGAAGTCTTCCGGAGGGAAATACCTCATCCATTCCATGAACTTTATCAAAGATTAAGACGATACTAATGAGATTTTTACAAAGGCTCGGAGTTTATACCGAGCCTTTTTTTATTTTTGCACCGTGAAACCGACATACCTGACCGAAAAAAGTATAAACGAGTTTATCGTTAGGGCCCTGGCCGAGGACGTAGGCGACGGAGACCACTCCTCGCTGGCGGCCATACCTGCCGATGCGCAGAAGCAGGCTCGCCTGCTGGTGAAAGGCGATGGAATACTGGCAGGGGTAGAACTGGCCGGCTATATCTTTAAAGCCGTGGACCCAAACCTGCAGCTGGACGTGCTGATGCACGACGGAGACCGGATGAAGTATGGCGATGTGGCCTTTACCGTGAGAGGCAAGGCCCAAAGTATACTTACCGCCGAGCGCCTGGTGCTAAACTGCATGCAGCGCATGAGCGGGATCGCCACCTACACCAACTACATGGCCAGCCTGATAAAGGGCACAGGGGCCAAACTGCTGGATACCCGCAAAACCACGCCTAACTTCCGCATCATGGAGAAGTGGGCCGTAGTGATTGGCGGCGGCCACAACCACCGCTTCGGCCTGTACGACATGGTGATGCTGAAGGATAACCATGTGGACTATGCTGGCGGTGTGCGCGAGGCCATCACCGCAACGCAAAAGTACCTGCAGGAGAAAGGCAAAGACCTGAGGATAGAGGTGGAGACGCGCAACCTGGAGGAAGTACGGGAGGCGCTGGACACAGGCGGCATTCACCGCATCATGCTCGACAACATGAGCACCGACACGATGCGCCAGGCGGTAGCCATGATCGGCGGGAAGTATGAGGTAGAGGCCTCGGGCGGTATCACGGAGGAAGCCATCCGCGCCGTGGCCGAGTGCGGCGTGGACTTTATCTCGGTGGGGGCGCTAACGCACTCCAACAGGAGCATAGACCTAAGCCTGAAAGCTTTTTAGGGAAGGGGCTGGAAAGAAGAGGACAGAGAAGATTTACATTTATAACATTTATGCAGCAACCAAACCAAAGAGGTCGCCGGATGGCGCAGGGCGCAAACCCGCTGGCTATCCGTACTAAGAAGTACCAGTTAGACAAGAACACCTATACCCGCATGGCCTTAGGGCAGGTGTGGGGCAAGAGCTGGTGGCAGGCGCTTATTCCGCTGGTGCTGTTTCTGCTGCCCGCCGTGTTCAGTTTCTCGTGGTGGTGGGTGGCCGGCGCCATTGTCGTAACGCTGCTGTTCGTGCTGCTGCGCTCGGCACAGGTAATGAGCATCACACAGGTGGAGCAGGGCAGCCCGCTTTTCGAGAAGCTCACGTATGAGGTAGACCAGCGCCAAATCCTGCTAAAGCGTAACGAGCGTGAGGGGATGGCGCTGACCTGGGACATGATCGAGCGTGCCCAGAAGAAGGACGACGGCTTTATGCTGTGGCTGCAGCCGCCGACAAACGCACAGATGCCAACGGGCTGGAAAGGCTGGGTGGCCCGTACCTTTCAGGTGCCGGTGTTTATCCACATGCCCTTCCGCATCTTTAACAGCCCCAACGACCTGAAGCTGATGGAGAGCTACCTGCGCCGCAAGAACCTGCTGGCCCAGTAGTACCATAACCCGGCTCGGGTTCTTTACCGTAAAGTATTCATAAGTAAGGCCTTGCGGGCGTAACGCCAGGTAAGGCCCCTAAATGGAAAGTATAAAAACGTACAAAAATGAATAAGAACGTAACAGCAGTACTTGCCGCCGTATGCGGATTGTTTATGGCTTCCTGCGGCACACCCTCCGACCTGAGACCAGGCGAGAAAGTATCTACAGACTATGTGGAGCCAGGAACACGCAAGACTTTTAACGTATCCGATGCCGGTACCATGGAGGCTACCTCTGGCGCTGTGCAGGGCAACGAGGAGCACGAGCAGGTAATGCCAAACAGTGATTTGGGAGGAAATACCCTTCAGCCGGGTGATAGTATCAACGAAGCGGTAGAAACCAATACGGCAGCAGGCGCTACAAAAGAGTAGTCTTGCTACAGCATGAGCCTGCCGCTGCTGATTAAAACAGCAGCGGCAGGCTTTTTTTTGCCCTTGTGACAGCAAGGCGCATACGCTGGCCTCGATACCGGAGGTTCAGGTATTTCGTGTATATTTGCAACATAATTGCTTTTAGCCCGCTTGCATGTCAGCACCACAGGAAACAGCAGCTTGGTTCAGCACCTGGTTCGACTCGCCTTACTACCACATCCTATACCAGCACCGCAACATGCAGGAAGCGCAGCAGTTCATGGACCGGCTGCTTGCTTACCTGCACCCCAAGCCCAACCATAAAATACTGGACCTGGCCTGCGGCAAAGGGCGCTACTCGCGTTACCTGAGCCAGAGAGGCTATGATGTGACAGGCATAGATCTGTCGGAAAGAAGCATAGACCACGCAAAGCAGTACGAGAACGAGCGCCTGCATTTTGCGCGCCATGATATGCGCCAGGTGTTCCGGCCAGAGCAGTTCGACTTTATCCTGAACCTTTTTACCAGTTTCGGGTATTTTGACACGGATACGGAGAACGTGGTGGCGCTCCGGGCTACCGCCGAGAGCCTGAAGCACGGCGGCAAGCTGGTGATCGACTTCATGAACACAGGCAAGGTGATCGATAACCTGGTGGCTGAGGAGGAGAAGCAGGTGCAGGAAATAAACTTTAAGATAACCCGCGGCGTAGAGAATGGCTTTATTGTGAAAAGGATTAGTTTCCGCGACAAAGAGCAGGATTACAGCTTTGAGGAGCGTGTGCGGGCGCTGCGGCAGGAAGACTTCCTGGAGTACTTCGGCATGACCCAGCTGCGCCTGGTGGAAACATTCGGGGATTACAACCTGAACCCTTACAACGACGCTATAAGCGACAGAATGATTTTTGTGCTCAAAAAATAAAGGTCCTGCATGATCGTAGCTATACTTGCACTTTTTTTCACGGTAGTGCTTTCCGGTTTTTTGGTGAAGGTGTTCCCTCCCACCAATATCAAATGGCTAAAGATGGCGCTGGCCTTCAGCGGAGCTTACCTGTTCACGATTACCATTATCCACCTCCTGCCCGATGTGCTGCTGAACAGCCACAGCAGCCCTTACCGCGTAGGCTATTGGGTGCTGGCTGGCTTCTTTCTGCAACTGGTGCTGGAGCTGTTCTCGCATGGTGTAGAGCATGGGCATATCCATCACCACCACGGCCGCACCGACGCTATGCCGTTCCTGCTGCTGGGTTCGCTGTTTGTGCACTCTTTCCTGGAAGGAAGTATACTGGTGGACCAGGGCCACTCGCATAGCCACGGCGGAGGGCATGCGCACGCCTCGGACAACTTTTATGCCGTGCTGCTGGGCATCGCCCTGCACCACATACCGGCTGCCTTTGCGCTGATGTCGGTGCTGATGTCGCGGTTGGAGAACTTCAGAAAGGCTTTTCTGTGGTTGCTGATCTTTGCCGTGGGCTCGCCCTTGGGTATAGTGGTCAGCAACACGGTGCTGTCGCAGGAGGCGCCAGATGGGTTACTGTTTACTGCCCTTACCGGCTTGGTGGCGGGCAACTTCCTCCACATTTCCACTACTATCCTCTTCGAGACCAGTCCTGACCACCACTTTAACCGCAACAAGCTGGTGGCAACGCTGCTGGGGCTTGTGCTGGCCCTGCTAAGCGATTTTATATAACAACCAGGATCCGGCGCAAAAAAAGAATGGCCGGGCTTCCCCGGCCAAACTCACCTTAAACACATGCAGCATCTCTGCTGCAATAAATGACTATAGTAGTCTTCTCAGGTAAATAGACAGAGCGGAAGGGAAAAGGTTTAAGGGGCGGGATAAATGTTTTTGCTTCCCCCGCTAGATTTTTGCGGGTGTCGTGCGTAGCATAAGGGGTACGTATACTTTAGAAGCTATGGGTGAGCAGACGCAAAGGCGGCGTTATACTTCTTTTAGGGAGTTTTACCCCTACTACCTTTCCGAGCACCAAAACACCACCTCCCGCATTCTTCACTTTACAGGTACAGGGCTGTTGCTGGTGGTGGCTATTTGTGCCGTTGCCTCCGGCCGGTACATCCTGCTGCTACTGGTGCCGCTAATCGGGTATGGCTTTGCGTGGGTGGGGCATTTCTTTTTTGAGCGCAACAAGCCTGCCACCTTCAGGTACCCCTTCTACAGCCTGGCTTCTGATTTCAGGCTTTTCTTTGATATTCTGCGGGGCAAAGAAGGGTTCAGGAGCGGTAACAGGTAGAAAAGAACTTTTAACGAGGTGCTGGTTAAGGAAGCACTATGCTGAAGTGGTACAGCTCCAACTCACGGAAAAAATAAACAGCAGCCTCTGGCATGAGGCTTTGCCTGAGAAATTCCTGAATTGGGATTAGATAACGGTAGACAGAAGTGTGGCAACCAGTGCCTTCAGCGTAACCACTACCGCGTTAGCGCCTGCGGCATTGTCAGTTTCTTCTTCTTTGGAGGAGAAGGCGTCGCGGAAATAGTCTATCGGGCTTTCCAGCACGTCAGCATCTAGCACAGACTTCTCGCGGGGTTTGGTGGCAGTGGCTTTTTTGGCAGGCTGGGCTGGTGCTTTCTCTGCGGCGGCTGGCTGCACCTGCTGCGATGGCTGTACGGTGGCGGCAGATGTGCCGTTGTTACTGCCGTTGGAAGCATAAGCTTGGGTGGCAGGCATAACGAACATGCACAGTAGCAGGACAGCTACCATAGGCAAAAAATCGCGCACGTTTTCCCAAGCTTTCATCATGCACAAATGTAATTTTTAAACAGATAAAAGCAAAGTAAAAGTACAACTCTTTTAGAGAAAATAACATAACACCGGGTAGAGGTATCTTGCTGGCTAGGTGTAGCTTAGCGGAGCCCGCCCGGGCATGGCTCTATCTTTCCTTTTTCGGCTTTATGACCTTCAGCTTAACAGGCACCACACCGCTTTCCACCATGTCCACACGCTTGGCAGCCGCCTCTGAAAGATCCACAATACGGCCGCTTACAAAAGGTCCCCTGTCAGTGATCTTAACGCGCACAGACTTGTTGTTTTGCAGGTTGGTTACCTTTACCTGTGTGCCGAAAGGCAGTTTCTTGTGGGCGGCAGTCAGCTTGCCCCGGCGGTAGCGCTCGCCGTTGGCCATCTTGCGCCCCTGGAACTTGCGGCCATAATAGGAGGCTTTTCCTTCTTCGGTATAGCCCCTCTCCCCGAGGCCAGGGGCTGTGGTGGCACAGGAGCTTAGGCAGAGGGCAACGCCAGCGGCTGCCAGGGCTTTTTTGGCGGCTCTGGGAAAAACAATAAGGGGGAATGCGGGTAAGGATGTAAGCATAATCGGTGATCTGTAAAGTAAGTTAACGGCTAACCTGCCCAATGAATTGCCTGATGAGCTGGCTCAGGTCCGGCACAGAGAGCGTTTCGAGGGGGTGGCGGGTATTGGGCAGCACCTGCAGGCGGGCGTTCGGCAATAGCCGGTAAGCCCACAGCGTCTCCTCCACCGTCACCATGTTGTCGCGGTCGCCAACGGCCACCTGCACGGGCAGCTGCAGCTGAGGCAGCGACTCTGGGGTGAGGATGGGGCTGTGGCCAAGCTGGCGCATCATGGCTGCCGTGTGGCGCATAACCTGTCTCCAGTCCTGCGGAGTGTGGCGCTGTGCCAGCGTGGTGGCAAATGCAGGCACTTTCTCCTCCACCTTCTCCGGGCTCAGTAGCTTTGTCTCCTTCTCCGCCGCCTCCTCAGACCAGGCAAACTTGGTGGCCAGGGTATAAACGCTGCGGAGGCGCTCAGGGTACTGCAGGGCCAGGCTCAGGGCAGCGTAGCCGCCCATGCTGTACCCGAAGACGTGTGTGTGCTCGAGTTGCCGCTCTTCCAAAAACTGGCCTATATCCTGTACAAACAGCTGCATGGTAAACGGCTCCTGCGGCAGCGGCCTGCCCCCGTGGCCGGTAAAATCCATCGTATGCACGTGGTACGTGTCCTGCAGTGCCTGCTTTAGAGGCTCCAGCATAGCGGCAGCGCCCAGGGCACCGTGCAGCAGCAGTAGGTTTTCCATAGGATAAAGCTCTGTTAAAGTTTGGGAGGTGCTTTAGCCAAAGCTACAAAAATAGCCTTAACCATACCGGCTAAAATTATAAATTGCTGCCATAAGTATAAACAGCGCAACGTATGACGATTGAAGACCTGCAGGGGCTGTGCCGGCAGCTGCCTGGCGTAACCGAAAGTATTAAGTGGGAGCACGACCTGTGCTTTTGCGTAGCCGACAAAATGTTTCTGGTAGTAGGGCTGGATAAAACGCCGACTTCTGCCTCGTTTAAGGTAGACGCGGAGGCGTTTGAGGAGATGTGTAGTCGCCCCGGCCTTAGCCCCGCTCCTTACCTGGCAAGGTATAAGTGGGTGGCGCTGGACGACCTGAACCGCCTGCAGCCGCAGGAGTGGGAGCAGCGGGTGCAGGAATCCTACAGGCTAGTGGCCGGCAAGCTGCCGAAGAAGGCCCTGAAAGAGCTCGGCATAGAAGTATAAAAAAGCCGGGGCTGTGGGCCCCGGCGCTGGTTGCTATTGCTTTAACTGGTAGTTGTATACTTCCATCGCCTGCGTCAGTTTGTCTTTCTGAAACAGGTTCACCACTAGCTGCACCCCCAGCACGCCGGCACCGGCATACATGAGCGGGTTTATCTTCAGGGTAGTGGAGCCGTTTACCTCCTGTGAGCTGTTGATCGACTTTACGGCGCCCACCGCCAGCAGGCCGGCCCCCACGATAGACACCCCCGTGTTAATCAGCTTATCGCGCTTGTAGCGCTGCAACAGGGCCATGCTGGAGGCATTGTCTGACAGAGCCGTCTCCAGGTTGTCGAAATTCATCACATAAAGGGGGCCGTTGTCCTTCGAGAAAAAGTAGATGCGCTTGCGGCTGGTGCGCGGCATGCCATAGCCCCCGTACCCGTAGCCATAGGGCGAGTAGCCGTAGCTGCCGTCGTAGTAGGTGCGGGTGGTGTAGAACTTATCGATGCGCGGCCCATCGGTGAGGCGCTTGGCAAAGGAGTTATAGCTGTTTCCGGACTCCACCCGCGCAAAAAAGCCATCCTCGTTCTGGAACACGTTTACCATGCTCGGGTTGATTTTCAGGGAATCGTTGAGCAGGAAGTGGTTTGACTTGAAGATAGGCGACTTGTACTGCAGCTTGTTGGCGTAGTAAATCTGCCCGTCCTGCAGCTGAATAAAGTAGCGGCCCTGTCCGCCGCCTGCCTGGCCAAAGGCGGTGTAGCCCAGCAGGAGGCAGAGCGTCAACGTGAGTAGGTTCTTTATCTTTATCATCGTGCAAAAGTGTATAGTTCTTGTGTTTAGTTAAAACAGGAAAAAGAGCATCACCAGCATTCCCAGCAGGGCCAGGTACACCCAGCGCATGAGCTGGGGGCGGTGCTTGTTCGGTACCTTGCTGCTTATTGCCATAACCGCGATAAGCAGGCAGAGCAAGTATAACAGTATAAACGTAACAGCCTTCACCCAGTTAGGCACGATGGTGTTTTCAGGCTGCACCTGGTTGCTCATGCCCATGCCCGACAGCAGCCACTGCAACCCAAAAAAGACAATCAGCTCAAAAACCACAAAGTATAACAGCCAGTTCAGCCAGGTATATTTGCTGCTGCTCATAGAAGTATGCGCTTAAGGTATCGTGTCGTTATCCGGTGGGCGTGTAGGTAACGTGCTGTACAGGGGTTTTCGTACAGGCTACCCAAAGCCAGCTAAACCTACGCATTTTTCCGAAGCATCAAAAGCACTATCCGCAATTGCTTTGCTATCCAAACCCACCGTGCGTGCGCAGCTGGTAGCATACGCGCCCTCACAAGATGAAGCCTTGGAGGGGGTAAAACGGCAGGTGAATTTGCACTATGCACCGTTACGCCCCTGTGCCTTTAAGCATATAGTAGTATCTCTATAACTTTATGCTTTGGCCTGCTTTTTGCACTGTTTTGAGTTGGCACCTGGAGGGGGCAAGGCCGGGTAGAAAGGTGAATAAAGGGTTAGGCAACTCCTGTGGGCCTGTAAATGGCTGTTCTTCAGGTGTATGAATTTAAGAAGAAATTGCTTGCACTGTAGGTGTTTTTTGAAACAAATTTTGGGTCATGTACCGTTAAAATACCAGGAGATTGTAGGGATATGAAGTTAATGCGAAATATAACGTTAGATAATTATAAGTTTTATACGGGTGAGGATACCAGGAAGATATTCAGTGTAGCTTACGAAGACCTCACCACGGTGATCTATTACCAGGACTCAAACAATGATTTTAAATTGGTTGTGGCTAAGGAAAAGGATCCCCCCATGCTTATTGAAAAAGGCATCACGAGGGCCGAGGCCTTTCGTTTAATGAACACCCGTCCGTAACCCGGACGGGTTTTTTGTTGCCGCTCTTCCCGCTTCTCCCCTCCTCCCCGGCTGCCAGCCAAAGGCAAACCTCCGTACAACCCGCTTATGAAGCTTTCAAACAACTACTACAAGCTAGCCTTCTGGGGCTGCGTGCTGAGCCTGCTGCTGCAACTGGTGCTGTTCTTTGCCGTTGACCCGTACCTGGCGTCGGTGGTGTCGCCATTCTACCCGGTGTGGTTTATTCTTTTTGTAGTGGGCTGGCGCAAGCAGCATCCGCGCCGCTAACGCTCCTTCTGTTTTGGCATTGCACTAAGCCCTGTGCCAGCTGGGAGAAACAAAGAAAATTTATTGAATAGCCTGAGAGGTAGCTAAAAAGGCACTTTTTACGGCTGTTTGTGTTTTTACAGGTACAGCCAAAGGAGAAAACATGGATAAGAAGCAAGAAAGAATAATGGCCGACGAGAACCATGTGCAGCACATGTTCCTGCTTGTGGAGAATACCGACATGAAGTGCGTGCTGAACATTGCCGGCCACCCTTACCGCCTGCGCGAGCTTATTTTTATGATGATTGAGAACGGGTGCAGCGTGGTGCAGACAACCTCAGACGGTTTTAATACCTTCGAGTACGACCAGGAGACAGTGGAGGTGCACGATTACCTTACCTCGATCATCAAGGCAAAATTTATGAAGTAAGCAAAGGCCACCAAAGCAACAAAGGCTACCGTAATGGTAGCCTTTGTTGCATTAAAGCTGCTTGATCTGGATTTCGCGCGGCTTATTCGTGCCCTCATGGTACGGAAGCCTTACCTGCAGTTGGCCATCTTCATGTACAGCCTCTATGCGCCCCAAATCTACCTGCGGAGGCAGCAGGAACGTTCTGTTGAACAAAGGAGCGGCCATTTCCGGGTTCTCCTCGCTATGCAAAACAGAGAACAAGGTAAGCTGGTTGTTGTGCAGCACCACTTTGAATGACTCCGGGCTAACACCGGCAGCCCAAACATTGATCACAGCCCCCTTTTTATACTTCTTTATATCCACGTAAGTCTCACTCACACCACCGCCAACGGTGTTCAGCAAATTAATGGTATGCGCTATATTTCTTAAAAACTCTTTATCCTTTATCAATTTCATCTCTTTCTCCTTCTTAGTTTCTACACAGAGCTTCTTGCAAAGGCAATGCCAAATGCCACCTCGTGTCTCTGCTAGTTTCCTGGGGTGGTTTTGGTGTCAAAATGGCTCTAATCAGTGGGTTAAGCCTGATGTTGGGTGTCAGAGTGTCATTTCCACAAGGCGGTCTCTTTCCAGGCGAAAAAGGCAAGGCCTAAGTTGCCCTGATGTAGCGGCACTGCTTGTGTGGCAAAGCGTTTTTCCTCTTTTGGGAATCATTGTCACAGTATAGGCACTGCTTTCTAATTTTGGGAAAAGCTGTGCTCGAATTGTATTAAAGCAAAAATAAAATTCATCTTGCTTATGCCATAGCCTTTGTCTCGGGGGCAAGTATAAAGATATGGTTAGCAATGTGTTGTGTTATGAGGTGGCTGCCAGGTGTAACTATTGTTATATTGTATTGTTTAGGTTGAGTATAAGCTTTTGAGGGCTGGCATATTTCTTTCTTACTGTAGTATCTAAAGAAACGAAGTATAGTACCATGAAGAAGTTTTACACCCTTATCCTTGCCTTATTACTTGTTGTCTCTTCTGCAGGCGCACAGACCATCATTTACCATGAGAATTTTAGCGGCACAGTAACAGGCGTAACGGGCAGCAGCTGGACTTTATCTACTGCCAACAATAGTAACCATGAGCAGGCTTCGGGTGGGGCAAACTTCAGTACCTCTACTACCTCTGCAAGCGGCTTCACGAACAAAACACTAGCGCTTCGGAACAACATCAGCACCATTGGCTTCAGGAACATTAAGGTAAGCTGGTCGGATTACCGCTCCTTTGTAAACAATGGCCACAGCGGAAACAACAACAGTGCACCGGTAAAATTCTTTTACCGCGTTGGCGCCGGGGCTTATGTAGAGGTTACCGGCTTCACGCAAAACCCGAGCTACAACCAGTGGAACAAGATCAACGGCGGAGTGGAGATCAGCCTTCCTGCCGCGTGTAATGATGTGAATGACCTTAACTTCTACTGGACATACAACAACAACAACGACAAGGGGGACTTTTACGCCATCGATGACATCACCATCACAGGTACGCCCGACGACGATCCTTCCACACAGGAAACCGACCTGTCTGTGCTGAACTGGGGCGCTGTCGCTCTGAACGAGGATCCCTTTGCAGCCGGAAAATCTTATGTGGTAGATGAAAACGCCGTGACGTTTACGAAATCAGTGGGCGCGGGAGTGACCTTGTCTAAGAACGTTGTTTCCAACACCGACTTCCAGAGCCCTACCAAGTCTCTTGCGCTGATTCAGACAGGAGCCTCCAGAACTTCAGGCTCTTCCATAAAGATGGCCTTTGCCGCTCCTGTCGCTGATCTAACGTTCACAATCTTCGACCTTGACCAAGCCAGCGGGCAGTTTCAGGATCAGGTAGTAATTAAGGGCAAAGGATTGTATGGGCAGGAAGTGCTGCTGACGAAGAAGAAAGTGAAAACTACCTTTAACAACAGTTTTGCCGAGGCATCTAGCGCTGTAACAGGGGTGTCTGGAAGCGATGTGCCTGCCACCTCAGCGGGTGGAAACCTGACTGTTTCTTTTAGCGAGCCGGTAGGTGAGGTAACTATCCAGTATTATAACCTGGATAGCAGCAGAGGCAACCAGGGCATAGGCCTACATAACCTATCCTGGAGAAGGGACCGGTACGTTGCCCCGTTACCTGTAGAGCTGCTGTTCTTTAAAGGCATTGCGCAGGGCGCGAACGCGAGCCTGAGCTGGGCCACAGCGCAGGAGAAGAACAACGAAAAGTTTGTGGTGGAGCGCAGCCTGGACGGTAAAAGCTTCAGCCAGATTGGCGAAGTGCAGGGCCATGGCAACAGCAGCATCCGTCTCAACTATTCCTTCACGGACACTAATCCGGCAGAAGGGGTGAACTACTACCGCCTGCGCCAGGTGGACTTCGACGGCACAACCGAGACATCGAAAGTGGTGGCCCTGCAGTTTAAAAGCATGAAGCAGGCCCTGGGCGGCAACATCGCCAAAGTATACCCCACCTTAGCGGCCTCTGAGGTGAACGTGAGCCTTGCCCTGGCCAATGCACAGGTTAGGGTGCTGGATGCCAAAGGTCGCCAGGTGGCGGAGTACAGCAACGCCAGTCAAAACCTGGTAGTGCCCGTAAGCCATCTGCAGCCTGGGGTATACTTTGTTAAAGTAACGAACGGTTCGGAGCAGCAGACGCAACGCTTCATAAAGCAGTAGCAGAGCTTCTGTTTATAGAGCTTAAAGCAACTCCCCGGTGCTATCAAGTGCCGGGGAGTTGCTTTTTTTTACCTGGGCCAGCTCACCCACCCACAGCAAAGTATGTTTTACGGCTCCCTGCCACGGGAGAAGCGCTTCTTTGGTCCTGTTTCTGGCGCCGGAATAACTAAGCGGCCGGTATCGCGTAGTTTTAGTATAAATCGATGATAAACTAGAAACTATGAAAAAGAACATGACATTGATGCTGGCAGGACTGGGTATCCTGGCGGCCTGCAACAACCCTGAAGGAAATGTAGAAAACGATACCATGGCTGATGCCACTGCCGATACCGCTGTAGCCTATGAAGATGAACGCGGACGCGTTGAGGCCGATGGCGCCGAGATCATTACCGTAGACGAGAATTTCTGGGCGAATATAAACTGGGACGCGCCGGAGTTGGGAGACCCGGAGATGAAAGCCGCCGGTATAGAGGCCCGTGCTACCAACGAGTACAACATTTATACCTTGGAGGACCGTGTGCTGTTTGATACTGATAAGGCCCAGATCCGTGCCGAGGGTGAAGAGAAGCTTCAGAAAATAGCAGACAAACTGAAGAGCCTGCCTGCTAACTCGGTAATCCGTGTGTTTGGCCATGCCGATGCACGTGCCGGGGAGGGGTATAACATGGAGCTCTCTAAAGAACGGGCCAATGCCGTGAAAGACTGGCTGCAAAACAAGGGCAACGTAGAAAGCCGCCGCCTCTCGATAGAGGCCATGGGCGAGCAGGCTCCACGCGCCACTAACGAGACAGCCAGAGGAAGGCAGCTTAACCGCCGCGTAGCCATTGTGGCTGTAACCACACAGCCCCAGCAATAACAAGCTCACATGTAAACTAGCCGCTGATGCATATCAGCGGCTTTACTTTTTCCGTACTAGGCTTGCGCCGGGGTAAGAGCTGCTCTCTTTCAGGGTTACCCGTTTCTGGTATGCGCCGCCTGTTTTGATATCTGCTATACTTTATGTGCAGCCACCTATGTTTAATGTATACTTCAGGAACAACCATGTGAGCATCTACTTTGATAAAGAGCGACGGATAGGAAAAGCCGTTTGGAGCGGCCATTTAAGGGGGATGGAGTTCAGGGAGGCCTCGTTGCTGTGCCTGGATCTGGTAGACAGGTATGAACTGTTGGCCTGGCTGAGCGATAACCGAAAGATGAACTCCGTAAAGCCTGCCGACCTGCAGTGGAGCCTGGAGGTACTGGTGCCACAGCTCGTGGAAAGCCATTTGCTGCGCATGGCTATCCTGCCATCAGAGTTTGAGGAGAGCCGGAATGCGATGGGGCTGATGCTGGAGAGAAAGGACAAATTGGACCAGCGCCCGCTCATGCGCAACTTCGACAGTGAGGAGGAGGCCATGGTTTGGCTACAGGGCGAGCAGGTAACATCCGTTTAGGTTCAGGTTTTTAGCAGTACTGTTGCAGTGGGTGCCGCTACTTCGCTACCTTTGTGGCAAGAAGTGTTTTCGCATACTTTCAAAACCATACTGTGCCAGGCTCGGTAGCCATCTGGAAAAGCGTTAGAAGTAACAGCAGTTTTTAAGAAGGCTTTAGAAGTGTGCCAGCGGGAAAACCAGTACCGGTATGCTCTGCCATCTTCCAGGAGATCTTTGGAGGTAGCTGTGGAGCGGTTGCCTGATCGGGTTTCTATGATGGGCAGTGTGGTGATGATAGGGGCTATAAGGAAAATCTTGCGCCGGGAAGGCCTTAGTTGAAAGGCTCCTCTCAGGAGCAGGCTTCCGGCACTTGCTCGCAACTAGCAGGAGGCAGTGCCGCAACCGGTACGGTTTCTTGGGGTAAGGTTGCCGTTAGTGTTTTTGGAGCCCTGAGTTTTTAGGTTGTTTTTAATGCAGTCGTATTTTGAGAATAGTTTCCTGACCCTCTCCTATGATGTGGAGGCGCGGTTAGGCAAGGCCCAGTGGCGAGGCCGGTTACGCGGGGCGGAACTGCGGGAGGCGTATCTGCTTTGCCTGGAGATGATAAACAGGTTCTCGCTGGCCCGTTGGCTGGCCGACGACCGCCTGATGGGGCCGATTGAGCAAGCCGACCTGGAGTGGAGCCTGGAGGTTTACGTGCCTCGTATAACTGCCAGCCCTTTGCTGCGTATGGCCCGGCTTCCCTCCCATTCAGAGGAAAACCTGAAAGCAATAGATTCAATGATAGATAAGGGGCATGGTTACGACTTGCAGCTGGTCTTGCGCGACTTTGCAAGCGAAGCGGAGGCAATGGATTGGCTAATGAAGCCACTCTAGCCGCTGGCAAAAGAGCTGCCCAGCCTCCTGAGCACATTGTATAGCATTCGAAAGCCGTTGGTGTCTTATCAACGGCTTTCGCGTTTTTAGCCAGTAACAGAGGCCGTGCTGCTGTAAATCACCCGGCACGTATGGGCAACGTATACGTTAGAGGTTTTATACTTATCCGATGATGAAAACGAGCCTTAAACGATGGTTAATCATCGCTCTAACAGCCTCGGTGTTCGGCTGCGCCGATGACGACCCTACTGTTCTTCCCTCCGACGGCTACTCTTATACTTTTGAGCAAGGCAATGAGGGCTGGCAGGGAGGTTTCGCTGATTATCCAAGCGATTGGGAGCGGGAGCGGTTTGAGTTCGCTTTTGCGCATGATGATCTTCCTCCCGAGGTCGGTGAAGAAGGCGGGGCCATGCGGATTTCGGGCCGCAACATTAGCGATGATCTGTTTCTCTTCATGAAGAAACAGATCACAGGCCTTGAGCCCAACCGCACCTACAGCGCCACTTTTAGGATAGAGCTTGCCTCGCAGTATCCAGAGAACTCGGTGGGAATTGGCGGCAGCCCGGGTGCAAGCGTGTACCTGAAGGCTGGTGGCTCTACCGTAGAGCCAGTGCCGGTTGAAACCGATGAGGCAGGCAACAACATCCGCATGAACATAGACAAGGGCAACCAGAGCCAGGGCGGAGAGGACATGGTGGTACTGGGCACTGTAGGCATACCTGGCGATGAATTTACCTACCAACTCATCCGGCGCGATAACCAGCAGAATCCGGTGGAGGTAACAGCAGATAGCAACGGCAGCCTTTGGGTAATAGTGGGTACTGACTCCGGCTTTGAGGGCACCACCACGCTTTACTACCATACCATTGAGGTGGAGCTAGAGTAGCAGCCACAAGAACTGTTACAGTAGCTTCCGCTATCCTCCAGAACCTGTGCCTGGGCGCTCCTGCAGAAATGCTTCTTGCCATCTCTTTGCATGTGTTGTAAAAGCAGGCAGCAATGTAACCTGGCAGAGGAGCAGGACGTTAACTCTGCGGCTTTTTACCTCAACTACAGAACTCTCATGACACAGCAGGAACAAAACAAGCGCATTGTGCAGGCATATGTAACAGCATTCAACCAGGGCGACCTGGAGGGGCTTCGGTCTTTATTCGCCCCGGAGGCTGAGATACAGGGCGTGATGGGCAAAGGCTTAATGGATAAGGTAATGCCTGTCTGGGAGCAGCTGGTGTCGGGACTTGGCATGCAGCTGACAGTGGAGGACATGGCTGCGGAGGGGGACGTGGTGGCCGTGCGTTATGTTGAGCGGGGTACGTTTAAGGGTCCGTTTATGGGGCATGAACCGACAGGCAAATCCTATGAGCTGGTTGCGATGGAGTGGTTCGTTATCCGCGACGGGAAAATACAGAAGCGGTGGGGCGCCAGAGACCATGCCGCACAGGCTCGCCAAATCGGCTTGCCCTTGAGCTAAGGGCCGGAGGAGCGTTTCTTTGTTGTTGCCGCAGGTGTAAAGATGTAGAACTTCCCCGGCTCCAGCTGTATCATCTTTGGCCCCTATACTTCTATGAACCAGCAGCAACGTTGGCTCAAAAGACTTGGCGGATTGGAAAGACCTCCCGGTATCCGAAGGCCCCGCGAGTGTCTGGTGAAAAGGCTGTTGCTTTGCTTCGTGGTTGCGGGCGTTGGACGCTCGCGGGTCGTAAAGATGCCGCGAGGCCTATGGGGGTGAAGTACGTTTTAAATAGCAACTCCCGCCGTTGTTGGGGAGTACCCCAGCAGCTACGGGTTTTACTCCAGGTAATGTGTCAGGAGTCCGAAGTTATCCTTGTTCTCGAAGTAAAATCTTGCCGAGGAGAAGAGATATTCTTCGGGTAGAGTAACGAGCCGCCACTTTTCCTGAGCCGGGTTGTTGTGAATGTAGTCCAGCTTCTGCTCCGTAACAGCAACAGAGTAGCAATAGATTGATAAAGGGTTGCGCTCCCACAACTGGTACTGACGATCCTTAGCGTTTACTCTAAACCTTTCCAGCACCAAAGGGTGATGTGCAACAAGGTCATACTTTATTTGCTGTGCGGTATACTTCAAAAAATCCCGCTGCACATCTTCCCGCTTATGCGGCTCCTCCATTTTCCAGAGTAGGTGCAGGTGGTTTGGCATGATTACAAAAGCGTATACCTTTACCCGTTTCTGCTCTACCAGATAACGCAGGCTGTCGACAATTATCTGTTTATACTTATCGGGCTTTAGCAGGTGTTTCCATTCCAGAATAGTGGCTGTGAAGAAAGCGATATGCTGTTGCTCATGCATTTGCTGAGGTACTACTTTGCACACCCATATGTTGCGTAGTGGTTCTTCCGCTGTTTGCTTTGCCTGTTGTGCTATCTGCTTTAGGGGGTTTCGCTGTTGTGCGTATGCCCGCCGTTGTTTGCCATAAACCGCCGTTGTTGGTGTTTTCACCAACAACCACTTTGGGTTTGCGAAATGTAATTGCCCATACTTTTTCTGCTGCGAATAGATGAGTGAGAATGCAGGGCGTTGCTTCGTTGCTGCTGCCTTAGTTGTTGGTGAAAACACCAACAACGGCGGGATAAACAAAGAGAGGCTATCACATATTATGATAGCCTCTGCATTAATTGAAATATCTAGTTAACACCGTAGCTAAAGGCTGCTCAGCAAGAGCACTCCAGAGAAGATCAAAAGCCTTTTCTGCCATTTTCAGTACCAACCAAGTTCCTGCTGCATAAAGAGTGGACAGAATAGGATGACTCTTTACTAGCTGTAGACTAATTCCATGGACTCTAATTGGATGTGCTGCAACCTTTAACTTTCTATTTGCAGCAGCATTCAAGAAGTTAGCTATAATCCTTACCTTACTTAAGGTAGAGAAATAAAGCTCTTGAAACTTTTGCTCATCAAAAGCTTCTGCTTCTTGTTTACCAGTTAGAGACTCACCCAGTGCATATCTATTTCTCTTGGCAAGGTTTAGCAACTTACCGTTTGGTAAGTTGTTCTCAAATTTCGATGAATAGATTTGTCTCAGAACATCTGATAAATCATACTTGTTTTTATCAGGTATAGATATTGGTGTACCTCCAAGTATTTCATATCTAAGACAAACGGCTTCAAACCCATACTTTGAGTTAAGCATTTTCCAGTGAACCCACTTATAGTTCCTGTGGCTCCTTAGATAGGAAAAATAAGTGTCTAGCATATGTTTCTCAGCCTGATCATACTCCACCTCACTTAGGCTGAGAAAATCAAGTTTTAAAAGCTGTGCTGACAAATGGATGGAGAAAGACTTTGCTTGCTCCGAACCTAACTTTAGAATAGATATAGAAGTGATTCTGGGTGTTCTTCCTCTAGGGTTTAAGAAGGATTCACAGGAGTAGTGTACTATTAGTACCCTACTCCTGTTTTCCAATATTTTGTTAAGTTGGTTTAATCCTTCTTCCCTTTCGTGGGACCTCTTCACTCTTAACTATAAGAGGTTTACGATCCGCAAGCTTCGCAAGCGTCTGGGTTGTCTAGCGAGCAAGCCATGTCGCTGCGGTTCTGGTCTTGTTGGTTATACACCGGCGAAAGGGTTTCGGCGGCTTGTTTCTCAACGGTAAACTTAATCGCGTCTACCGCAGACTTGGTGCGCAGGTAGTACATACCTGTTTTCAGGCCGCGCTTCCAGGCGTGGAAGTGCATTGAGGTCAGTTTGCCGAAGTTCACGTTCTGCACGTGCAGGTTCAGCGACTGGCTCTGGCAGATAAAGGCACCACGGTCGGCACTCATATCGATCACGGCACGCTGGCTAATCTCCCACACAGTTTTGTACAGGTCCTTGATGTGCTGCGGGATGTTTGGGATGTCCTGCACAGAACCGTTGGCCGCGATGATGTCGTTCTTCATCTTATCGTTCCAGATACCCAGCGCGATCAGGTCACGCAGCAGGTGCTTGTTCACCACCATAAACTCGCCAGATAGTACGCGGCGCAGGTAAATGTTGGAAGTATAAGGCTCAAACGACTCGTTGTTGCCCAGGATTTGCGCTGTAGAGGCAGTAGGCATAGGCGCTACCAGCAGCGAGTTACGCACACCGTGCTTCACCACGTCCTGGCGCAGGCTTTCCCAATCCCAACGGCCGCTTTCCGGCGTTACGCCCCACAGGTCGAACTGGAACTTGCCTTCTGAAAGTGGAGAACCTTTGAACGTCTCGTAGGCGCCCTGCTTCTTGGCCAGGTCCTTAGAGGCCGTCATGGCCGCAAAGTAAATGGTCTCGAAGATATCCTTGTTCAAGCCTTTTGCCTCTTCGCTCTCGAAAGGCATGCGCAGGTGAATGAACGTATCCGCCAGGCCCTGCACGCCCAACCCGATCGGGCGGTGGCGCAGGTTAGAGTTCTGTGCCTCCGGTACTGGGTAATAGTTGATATCGATCACCTTGTTCAGGTTAACCGTGGCATGGTAGGTTACATCAAACAGCTTCTGGTGGTCGAAGGTCTTGTTGCCGTGCTCATCCTCTTTCACGAAGCGAGGCAGCGCCAACGAGGCCAGGTTACACACGGCTATCTCGTCTTTGCTGGTGTACTCCATAATCTCGGTGCACAGGTTCGAGCTCTTGATAGTGCCTAGGTTCTGCTGGTTAGACTTGCGGTTGGCGTGGTCTTTATACAGCATGTACGGTGTGCCCGTCTCGATCTGCGACTCCAGGATGTGGAACCACAGGTCCTGCGCTTTCACGGTTTTGCGGGCGCGGCCCTCGCGCTCATACTTCTCGTAGAGGCGCTCAAAATCCTTGCCCCAGCTGTCGCCCAGGCCAGGTGCCTCGTTCGGGCAGAACAGGCTCCAGTCGCCGTTCTCCTCCACGCGCTTCATAAACAGGTCTGGTGTCCAAAGGGCGTAGAACAGGTCGCGGGCGCGGTTCTCTTCCTTGCCGTGGTTCTTCTTCAGCTCCAGGAAGTCGAAAATGTCGGCGTGCCACGGCTCCAGGTAAATCGCGAAGGCGCCTTTGCGCTTGCCGCCGCCTTGGTCCACATAGCGGGCCGTGTCGTTAAACACCTTCAGCATTGGGATGATACCGTTGGAGGTGCCGTTGGTGCCTTTGATGTAAGAGCCCGTAGCACGCACGTTGTGGATGCTCAGGCCGATGCCGCCGGCGCTCTGCGAGATCTGCGCGCACTGCTTCAGGGTATCGTAGATGCCCGGAATGCTGTCGTCCTGCATGGTGAGCAGGAAGCACGAAGAAAGCTGCGGCTTCGGTGTGCCGGCGTTAAATAATGTTGGGGTGGCGTGCGTAAACCATTTCTCAGACATGAGATTATAAGTCTCGATGGCAGATTCGATGTCCTCCTTATGGATACCCACGGCCACACGCATCAACATATGCTGCGGGCGCTCCACGATCTTGCCATCCAGGCGAAGCAGGTAAGAGCGCTCCAGTGTCTTGTAACCGAAGTAGTCGTAGTTGTAATCGCGGTCGTAGATGATGGTGGAGTCGAGCAGGGCCGCGTGCTTGCGGATGATCTCGTACACATCCTTGGCAACGAGCGAGGCGTTCTCACCCGTTTTCGGGTCTGTATAAGTATACAGGCGCTTCATGGTGTTGGAGAACGACTTGCTCGTAACCTTGTGCAGGTTAGAGATCGCCACACGTGCCGCCAGCACGGCATAGTCCGGGTGCTTGGTGGTGAGCGACGCGGCCGTCTCGGCAGCCAGGTTATCCAGCTCCACGGTGGTCACGCCGTCGTAAATGCCGTCGATCACCTTTTTGGCCACCTCAATCGGCGACACATAGTCCATGTGCAACCCATAGCACAGCTTCTCGATGCGTGCGGTAATCTTGTCGAATTTGACGGACTCGCGTCTGCCGTCTCGTTTAACTACTAACATAGCGTATACAATTAGCGGGTGTCAAAGGCCCGGGTGGTTAATAAAATATATCGGTGTATTAAAATCCGCTGCCGCTGCAGCAGGTGGTTGTTCTTTAAATCAGATGTACCATCGGCTATACGTCTATATAGGTATAAGCCGTTGAAGTACAAACAATTGTGCTTTAAGCCAAATGCTTTTGCTATATAGTAGGGCTAGGATACCCTATCCAGGTGGCGGTGCTGCCACCCATGCCTCCGGTTGCGGTGCTGCGGTCGCCTCTGCTGCTTCTACTGCCGTCCGGTAATATGGTAAAGAGTAAGTTCAGGTGGGGAAAGAAGAAGTGCTTTCTCCCTCTGGCCACCTAAACTTACAAAGGTTTCTCTAATCTTAAAAGTCTTCGTCCAGGCTGAACACGTTTTTATCTTTGTCGCCCAGCACGCCGGCTTTCTGGTACTCGCCTACGCGCTTCTCAAAGAAGTTGGTCTTGCCCTGCAGCGAGATCATCTCCATAAAGTCAAATGGGTTGGTGGAGCCATAGATCTTCTTATAGCCCAGCTCACCCAGCAGGCGGTCGGCCACAAACTCAATGTACTGGCTCATCAGCTTGGAGTTCATCCCGATCAGGTCCACCGGCAGGGCATCGGTCACGAACTCCTGCTCAATGCTCACCGCATCGCGGATAATGGCGTGCACGCGCTCCTCCGATAGTTTGTTCTGCAGCATAGAGTACAGCAGGCAGGCAAAGTCACAGTGCAGGCCTTCGTCGCGGCTGATCAACTCGTTAGAGAAGGTCAGTCCTGGCATTAACCCGCGCTTCTTCAGCCAGAAGATAGAGCAGAAAGAACCGGAGAAGAAAATACCCTCCACGGCCGCAAAAGCGATCAGACGCTCGGTGAAGTTCTCGCTCTCGATCCACTTCAGAGCCCATTCGCCCTTGCGCTTCACGGCCGGCACATTCTCCAGCGCGTTAAACAGGAAGTCTTTTTCGCTCTGCTTCTTTACATAAGTATCTATAAGGAGCGAGTATGTCTCGGCGTGGATGTTCTCCATCATGATCTGGAAGCCATAGAAGCAGCGCGCCTCCGGTATCTGTACCTCGTTCATGAAGTTCACGGCCAGGTTCTCGTTCACAATGCCGTCGGAGGCAGCGAAGAAGGCCAGCACATGGCTGATGAAGTGGCGCTCACCGTCGTTGAGGTTCTCCCAGTCCTTCAGGTCCTGGCCCAGGTCAATCTCCTCGGCGGTCCAGAAGCTGGCTTCGGCTTTCTTATACATCTGCCACACCTCGTCATGCTGTATCGGGAACAGTACAAAGCGGTTTGGGTTCTCTTGCAGTATTGGCTCCATAATCTTTAAATAAGCGTTTTATTGGTTGAAGGGGTAAGCTGAGTAGCTTAGAAAACACCCCATTTAAATTTTAGTTTGGATGAATAGGATGGCGTTCACCCGGCATTATCCTGACTTCAAATATATAGAAATGAACTTGATTTGCGGGTCGAAAGTTGTTCAATTTATGCACATCCTCCTACGGTGCTACCAAGGCCGATTTTAAGTATAACTAACATGGTTATCCACATTTGTGTTAACATATATATTACATAATAGATATTAATAAAGCCATAAGACAAGGAGGTTAGGTACAAAACACCTGCGGTTTTGCCGTGGCAACTGTGTAAGTTGGGTGTACAGACTGTGAAACGGGTGCTTGCTGTTGCTTATATAAGTGTAACAGGCGGCTAACTTTATAAAACATAGAGGGTGGTGTGGAAAAGTGGCGGGGAAGGGTTCTGTGTTAACTATCTGTTGCAAAACTGGTTATGCGAATATTGAAAACTATAAGTAAGCCTATATGTGGATATGCACATACTTTTCCACAGCCTGTATAAGTAAAGTATACTAGCTGAACAATTTGTTATACAAGCCGTTGCAAATATCAAATGGATGCCGTATTTTTGCGGACTAAATCTTTAAACATACATTGAAGCTGATGTACGCAATTGTAGAAATCGCAGGTCAACAGACCAAGGTAGAGAGCGGTAAGTTCATCTACGCTAACAAGCTTTCCGGCAATGAGGGTGACGCCGTTGAGTTCGCCAATGTTCTTCTAACTGATGACAACGGTACAATCACCGTTGGCGCTCCTTTCGTGGATGGTATCAAAATAACTGGTAAGATCCTGGGTGAGGCGAAGGCCGACAAAGTATTTGTTTTCAAGAAGAAGAGAAGAAAAGGGTATAAGAAGTCTCGCGGTCACCGCCAGCAGTATACCAAAGTTCTTATCGAAAGCATTGGTTAAGCAGTAAGAAGAAATTAATCGTAGAACCTTTTGGGCTTAGCTTGCTAACCCAACTAAATAGTAAAAGAAAATGGCACACAAAAAAGGCGTTGGTAGTTCCAATAACGGCCGCGAATCGCATTCTAAACGACTGGGTGTTAAGATTTACGGTGGCCAGGACATTATTGCAGGTAACATCATTGTAAGACAAAGAGGTACTGCACACCACCCAGACAAAAACGTAGGTATGGGCAAAGACCACACCCTGTTTGCGCTGGTTGACGGCACGGTACAGTTCAGAAAAGGTAAGAAGAACCGTTCTTACGTTTCTGTGCTTCCTAAAGTAGAGGCAGAGGCTTAGTCAAGAGCCAAGCAGATACATAGAAGAGGGATGCCATACCGGTATCCCTTTTTTATTGCTGCCTGTTGCAACAAGTAAGCAAGGCCCGCGTATAATAAAGCAAAGAGGTTATAGTTAATAAATTAAACCTCTACTAGAAAAGGGATGCATTTGCATCCCTTTTCGCTTTTATAGCAGATCTTAAAAGACCTAAGCACCCGCAGGCGCAACAAATGTTTACTTTCTGCGGATATAGCTTTATATTTGCAAACTCTTATCAAGAAAGACTGAGGGATAGGGCCCGATGACGTCTTAGCAACCATGTATAAAGCTTGGTGCTAACTCCCTCCTGGTGGTGCTTTGCCAGGGAAGATAAGATTGCCCCTGCCTTACCTCAGGTGTCCTTCTTGATAAGTTATGTGAGAGACTGACGAGAAGATAGACACCAGCCATGACCAAGAAACATCCGATTTATACTTTGCTGCAGGAGCGCGTGCTCGTGCTCGATGGCGCCATGGGCACCATGATCCAGCGTTACAAGTTGCAGGAAGCTGATTTCCGCGGCGAGCGCTTTCAGGACCACCCCTCCGACCTGAAGGGCAACAACGACCTGCTGTCCATCACGCGCCCGGATATCATCAAGGCGATCCATACCGAGTATCTGGAGGCCGGGGCCGATATCATCGAGACCAACACCTTCAGCGGGACCAGTATTGCCATGGCGGACTATCGCTTGGAGCATATTGTGTATGAGCTTAACTATGAGTCGGCGAAAATAGCACGGGAAGCGGCGGATGAGGTAGAGGCAAAGAACCCTGCCCATAAACGCTTTGTAGCCGGTGCCATCGGCCCGACTAACCGCACCGCCTCCCTCTCCCCGGACGTGAACAACCCCGGCTACCGCGCTATTACCTTCGATCAACTGGTAGAGGCATACCATGAGCAGGTACGCGGCCTGGTGGATGGCGGCGCCGACCTGCTGCTGGTGGAGACGGTGTTTGACACCCTGAACTGCAAGGCGGCCTTGTTCGCCATCCAGGAGTTTGTGAACAACGGCGGCAAAGAACTGCCGATCATGGTGTCCGGCACAATCACCGATGCCAGTGGCCGTACTTTGTCTGGCCAAACGGTAGAGGCTTTCTGGAACTCGATCTCGCATGCGCCTATACTTAGTGTAGGCTTTAACTGTGCCTTAGGCGCGCGTCAGCTTAAAACGCACATCCAGGAGCTGGCAAGGATAACAGACTGCTACATCAGCGCCTACCCGAACGCTGGTTTGCCAAACGCCTTTGGCGGCTACGACGAAACAGCCGAGCAGATGGGGGCCATTGTGGAGGAATACCTGAAGGAGGGACTGGTGAACATCCTGGGTGGCTGCTGTGGCACCACGCCTGTGCACACCAAGGTGATCGCAGACTTAGTGCAGAAGTATAAACCGCACACACCTACCCCGGTTGCCCCTCTCCCCCGCTACAGCGGCCTCGAGCCCCTGACTGTAACGCCAGAGAGCCTTTTTGTGAATATCGGCGAGCGCACTAACGTGACCGGCTCCAAGAAATTTGCCCGCCTGGTAGTGGATAACAAGTATGAGGAAGCCCTGTCGGTGGCCCGGCAGCAGGTAGAGGGCGGCGCCCAGATCATCGACGTGAACATGGACGAGGGCATGCTGGACTCTGAGCAGGCCATGGCAACTTTCCTCAACCTGATCGCCTCCGAACCGGACATCGCCAAGCTGCCGATCATGATCGACTCCTCCAAGTGGAGCGTGATCGAGGCCGGCCTGAAATGTGTGCAGGGGAAAAGCATCGTCAACTCTATCAGCCTGAAAGAAGGAGAGGAAGCCTTTAAGCACCTGGCCCGCAAGGTACGGCAATACGGTGCGGCGGTAGTGGTGATGGCGTTCGATGAAACAGGCCAGGCCGACACGCTGGAGCGCCGCCAGGAAATCTGCGAACGCTCTTACCGCATCTTGGTGGAGGAAGTAGGTTTCCCGCCGCAGGACATTATTTTCGACCCGAACATCCTGGCCATTGCCACCGGCATTGAAGAGCACAATAACTACGCGGTAGACTATATCGAGGTGGTGAAGTGGATCAAGGCTACCCTGCCGCATGCGCTGGTGAGCGGTGGTTTGAGCAATTTGTCGTTCTCCTTTAGAGGCAACGACCTGGTGCGCGAGGCCATGCACACGGTGTTCCTGTACCATGCCGTGAAAGCCGGTATGGACATGGGCATTGTGAACGCGGGCATGCTGGGCATCTATGAGGAGGTGCCACAGGAGCTGCGCAACCTGATCGAAGACGTGGTCTTTAACCGCCACCCGGAGGCTACGGAGAAACTGGTTGCCTATGCCGAAACGATCAAGGGCAAAGGCAAAACCGCCACAGCAGCCGATACTGCCTGGCGCGATGCTCCTGTGGAGGAGCGCCTGAAGCATGCGCTGGTGAAGGGCATCGTGGACCACATAGACGAAGACACGGAGGAGGCTCGCCAAAAAGCAGACAAGACACTGGATGTGATCGAGGGGCCGCTCATGGCCGGTATGTCGGTGGTGGGCGACCTGTTTGGCTCCGGAAAGATGTTTCTGCCGCAGGTAGTGAAAAGCGCGCGCGTGATGAAGAAGTCGGTGGCTTACCTGTTGCCGTTCATGGAGGCCGAGAAAGCGGGTTCTTCTACCAAGGCACAGGGTAAGATCCTGCTAGCCACCGTAAAAGGCGACGTACATGACATAGGCAAGAACATCGTGGGCGTGGTGCTGGCCTGTAACAACTATGAGGTGATAGACCTGGGGGTGATGGTGCAGCTGGATAAGATCCTGGCGGAAGCCGAAGCGCAGAAAGTGGATATCATTGGCCTGAGCGGTCTGATCACGCCATCACTGGACGAGATGGTGTACGTGGCGCAGGAGATGGAGCGAAGAGGCATGAAGATCCCGCTGCTGATCGGTGGCGCCACTACCTCCAGAGTGCACACGGCTGTGAAGATCGCGCCGCAATACAGCGGGCCGGTGGTGCATGTGCACGATGCCTCCCGAAGCGTAACGGTGGTGAGCAGCCTGCTCAGCAGCAGCCGCGACAGCTACGTTGCCGAAATCAAAGCAGAGTATGAGAAGCTGCGCGAAGACCATTTGGGCCGCACCAAAGACCGCGCCTTTGCCAGCATAGAAGAGGCCCGCGCCAACAAGTATAACGTAGAGTGGGCGGCCACCGAGGTAGCCAAGCCCAGCTTCCTGGGTAACAAGGTATTCACCAACTACCCGCTGCAGGAGATCGTGCCTTACATCGACTGGACACCGTTCTTCCATACCTGGGAGCTGAAGCGGCAATACCCGAAAATCCTGGACGACCCGGAATTAGGCACGGAGGCACGCAAGCTGTTTAACGATGCGCAGGCGATGCTACAGGAGATCGTGGACAACCAGTTGCTGGAGGCCCGCGCCGTGGTGGGCTTCTACCCTGCCAACGTGCAGGCCGACGACACCATTGAAGTATACACGGATGATTCACGTGGAAAGGTGCTGACTGAATTCCACACGCTGCGGCAGCAGGGCAAGAAGGGCGCAAACGTGCCAAACCTGGCTTTCTCTGACTTTGTGGCTCCGAAAGAGACAGGCGTGCCTGATTATATCGGGGGCTTTGTGGTGTCGGCTGGCTTTGGCATAGAGAAGCTGCTGGAGAAGTATGAGGCCGAGCACGACGACTATAAATCCATTATGGTGAAAGCACTGGCAGACAGGTTGGCCGAGGCCTTTGCCGAGCTGATGCACGAGAAGGTGCGCAAGGAGCTGTGGGGCTATGCACCGGACGAGCAACTGGACAACAATGGGTTGATCAAGGAGCAATACAAGGGCATTCGCCCGGCACCAGGCTACCCGGGCTGCCCCGACCACACCGAGAAGATCACGCTGTTTAACCTGCTGCATGCGGAGGAATCGGGCGTTATACTTACTGAGAACCTGGCCATGTATCCGGCAGCCTCGGTGAGCGGCCTGTACTTCTCGCACTCGGAGTCGCGCTACTTCGGCCTGGGCAAGATTGGCGAGGACCAGGTGGCCGACATCGCGCAGCGCAAAGGCATGGCCAAAGAAGAACTGGAGCGCTGGCTGTCGCCGAACCTGAACTATGAGCCAAAGCCGTTGGCACAGCAGGCGGCCGTGTAGAGAACCTCGTGCGCTGCCCCTTCCTGTTAACGGAAGCGGCTTATGCTTACCCCATGTTTCTGTCATCCTCAAGGCATCTTGTGTGAAGGGAGGTGAAGCAGAAGCTATAAAGTATAAGGCTGTACTTCCGCAGCGGCTGTTACTCCTTTGCTGAGAACGAGAGTCCGGAAATGTGAGCGTAGCGCTGAGGAGGTAGGGGTAGTTGGGTCCGGCAGCGTGAAACAGCCATTTAAAAATAGAGCAATTTAACCATCAACATACATTGAAAGTAACAGACCACTTCAAAAATGCAAACGGCAAAACGCTGTTCTCTTTTGAGATACTGCCACCGCTGAAAGGGGAAAACCTGCACACGCTCTACAGCCACATTGACCCGCTGATGGAGTTTCAGCCGCCATTCATTGACGTGACCTATCACCGCGAAGAGTATGTGTATAAACAACGGGAGAACGGGCTGCTGGAGAAGCGCACGACCCGCAAGCGCCCGGGGACAGTGGGGATCTGCGCGGCCATCCAAAACCACTATAAGGTGGACACGGTGCCGCACCTGATCTGCGGTGGCTTTAACAAAGAGGAGACGGAGAACGCCCTGATCGACCTGCACTTCCTTGGTATTGATAACGTGCTGGTGCTGCGCGGCGACTGCGTGAAGAGCGAGCAGCGCTTTGTGCCGGAGCCGGGTGGCCACAACTACGCCACCGAGCTGATAGAGCAGGTGGTGGACATGAACAAGGGCTGCTACCTGGATGAGGAGCAGGCGTATAACAGCGGCACTGATTTCTGTATCGGGGTGGCCGGTTACCCGGAGAAGCACTTTGAGGCCCCCAACATGAAGTCGGACCTGCGCTGGTTGAAGAAGAAAGTGGAGCTGGGCGCGGAATACATCGTCACGCAGATGTTTTTCGACAACCAGAAGTACTTCGACTTTGTGAATCGCTGCCGCGAAGAGGGCATCGACGTGCCGATTATCCCGGGCCTGAAGCCCATGACGACGAAGAGCCAGCTCACCCTGCTGCCCAGCCTGTTCCACCTGGAGGTGCCCTGCGAACTGGCAGATGCCATAGAAGCTTGCCCCGACAACAAAGCAGCTGCAGAGGTAGGCGTGGAGTGGGCCATTCAGCAGTCCAGGGAGCTGATGGCGTTTGGCGTACCTTGCCTGCACTACTACTCTATGGGCAAGTCAGGGTCGGTGCGGAAGGTGGCCGAGGCGCTGTTTTAGAATACGAACACCTTAAACAACTAAACTTTATCTACCTTAGGCTGGGGCTGCTGCCCCAGCCTTTCTTTTATACTTGCGCCGGCTTAAAAATCTCTGCGATCATGCAGCGCACACTGCCGCCCCCGCACTGCTCTATCAGGTGAACCGGGATGTGCAGCAGGTGATCATGGTGCTTTCTCAGTTTCCCCAGCTGCTCCTCCGCCAGCGAAGTAAAAGCGGCCTCCGACATCACCAGTATCCGTTCGCCCTGCCTGTTGCGCAGCTGCAGCATGTTGCCGGCAAAGTGGTGATGGGTCTGGTCGGCTGTCAGCTCGATGATCTCCTTGCCGGTGCTTTCCAGTTGCCGGCGTAGCCGTTCCCGGTCCTGCTCATCCACCACATCCATGCCAGCCACGGCAAACGTGTCGCCCACGCAAAGCATCACGTTGGTGTGGTAGATAGGCTCACCTGTGGGGCCATAGGCACGGAAAGTAACAGGTGTATACTTCAGCCTGTCGCAGAACGCCTGCAGCGGCTCCAGTTCGGTGCGGGGCGACACAGCGGCGTAGGCGATCCTGTTCGCCCTGTCCAGAATCATGCTGCCGGTGCCTTCCAGAAACTTCGGCTCAGGCGCGTCTTCATACTGCTCCAGCCGCACGTGCTCCCGGTAGCCGTACTGCCGCATCAGGAAATCAATCACCTCCTGGCGGCGCTCCCCGCGGCGGTTCACGGGGGCCATGGGGTAGGTTACCAAGCGCCCGCTCCGGTGCGTGGAAAACCAGTTGTTCGGAAAGACCGAGTCCGGGGTGCAGGAGTTCTCCACGTCCCGGACCACGTTTACCGCCACCCCGGCCTGCTGCAGCCGCTGTACCATCTGCCTGAATTCCTGGAGCGCCCTTGCCTGCACTTCTTCCGGTGTCATCCCCTCAGCCTCTCGTTGGAACTTGTTGGTTGTGGCGGCCTCCGGGTTGTAGCAGAAGTTCGTCGGCTCAACCATCAAAACAGTATCCGTGGTCTGCTCCATAGCGCTACTACAGTTGTTGTGCAAGTAATGGTGTTAAGCTGTAAAGCACGGGCTTGCTGGGGCTGGCATCCAGCTGCAGGCTGGCTATCTGCAGGTTCAGCAAGTATAGCCCGTCAGCAATATGGTTGGGGGCATAAATGAGTTCGGTAATGGTGGCGCCGCAGCGGGTGTTGTACGGGTACTGCCAGAACGCGTGGTGGCACAGCAGCTTTCCTTCGTCCAGCTCCCGGTCCACGGATGGCAGGTCTAGCAGCAGGTGCTGTATGCCCTGCTCGGCCAGGTACTGGCCAATGGTGTGCTCCAGGTAGGGTGGGTTGGTGCCGGAGTAGTGGCGGGTAAGCTTCTCCTCCGGGTTGGGCAGGGTGCGAAGTATAAGCGCCTCTGGCTTTATACTTGGCAGCTGCGCTTTCACATCCTCCAGCAGCACCACCTCGTCGCCGTTCTCCTGCTTTTGCGGCTGCACCGTTATCAGTTGGGCCACAAACAGAAAACGCTTCAGGCAGTTGTGGATGGTGGCGTTTCCGTCGGCGGAGATGTGGCCGTAGCACTCGGTGTGGGTGCCGTTGCCGTGGGGCGTGAGGTGCACGCGCTTGTAGTTGGTGCTGCCGCCCTCGGCCACGCTGCCCACAAAGTCCCCTACCCTGATCACGTCAAACTGGACCGGCTCAGCCCAGAAGCACTCCGGCTGCGGCTGGCGGTCGTGCAGGGGCATAGAAATGTCCAGCGGCTCTAGCGGACTGAACGCATAAACCTGGCTTTGGTAGGTGATGGTGGCTTCCATAGTATGATGGGCTTTTTAGCAAGTATAGCAGAAAAGTATAAACCGTGCCTAAAGATCAGGAACAGGGCCTTGGCACGAGTTGAGCCTAGAGACGTAGCCACCGCAGGGCAGCCTCATCGCTGGTGAAGTTCTGCACCTCAAAATCAATGTTGCCTAATGCCTCCGCCCTGGTGACAACCGCCTCAAAAGAAAGCTTGTTGAACAGGTTTTGGGGCAATACCCGCGCCAGCTTCTTTATGCCGATCTCAGACAGGGACTTGTAGTAGGTGGTTGACAGCCACTCCTTCGTTTCGGGCAGCAGCGAACCCATTTGCAGCGCGCTCAGCAGCAGTTTGTCAGCATCGTTTTCCTGGAGCAGCCGATTTATCTTTTGGGCCGTGAGAAGCATTTCCTCATGCTGCACCTGCCGTAGCCAAGTATTGGAGATCAGGCTATGCGCACGATCTATGGCAACCCTGCTGATGTCGTTCTGGAAGAGTGTTTCGAGTTGCTGCATCGTGGCATGGTACGGTTCATCCAAAGCTACGAATAAAATTGAATCTAAGCACCGATGTTGCCAGAGCCTCTACTCAGCAAGCAAATCCAACGTGATCTGGTCGGCGAGCAGCTTGCCTTTGTCTGTTAAGTACAGAACCTCGCCTGTTATACTTGCCAACTCTTTCTGCTGCAGCTCCTGCAGGTAGAGGGTGTGGGATGCCTGCACATCGTACTTGTACCTGTTACGCAGCAAGGCCAGGTCGCAGCCCCAGATGGTGCGCAGCGTGGTGAGCAGGTAATCGTTGGCCTGGTCGGCGGGGGTAAGTTCTTCTACCTCGGCAGGGATATTGCCCTCGGCGATGGCAGCCGTATACTTGCGGTTGTTGGCTACGTTGTACTGCCTGCTGTGGCCGTTAAAGGAGTGTGCGCTCGGCCCCACACCCAGGTAAGGCACGCCGCGCCAGTAGTTGCTGTTGTGCCGCGACTCATAGCCCGGCTGGCAGAAGTTGGAGATCTCATACTGCACAAAGCCATGCAGCCGCATCTGCTCCAGCAGTAGCTCGAACTGTTGCGCCGTAAAGTCATCCTCCGATGGCCTGAACTTGCCCTTTTTGCTCCAGCGGCCCAGCGCCGTATCGGGTTCTATCGTCAGGGCGTAGCAGGAAACGTGCTGCACGTTTAGCGAGAAGAGCATTTGCAGGTCCTGCAGCCAGGTGGCATGGCCCGGTGCCGGGATGCCGTAGATCAGGTCGACGGTGATGTTGTCGAAGCCGGCTGCCTGGGCATCACGCACGCACTGCAGGCTCTCGGTGGCGTTGTGGGCGCGGTTCATCAGCTGCAGGTGCGGCTCATGAAACGACTGCAGGCCGATGCTCAGGCGGTTAATGCCCGCCGCCCGCAGCTCCCGCAGCTTCTCCGGCTTCAGGTCATCGGGGTTGGCCTCCAGCGTAATTTCGGCATCCTCCGAAACTATAAACAGCTTTTTGATGGTTTGTAGCAGTAACTCCAGCTCCTGCTGCGTGAGCAGCGAGGGCGTGCCGCCGCCAAAGTAGATGGTGCGCACCGTTTGCCCCTGCAGGTAATCCTGGCGCAGCTCCAGCTCGCGGGCAATGGCCGCTATGGTGGCCGCCTTATGCCCCATGGAGGTGCTGAAGTGGAAGTCGCAGTAATGGCAGGCCTGCTTGCAGAAAGGGATATGGAGGTAAATGCCGGACACAGTTAAATTTTTAAATTGCTGAAAGGTTAAATTGCTGATGGTCTGTAAAATGTGCTTTCCTTAGATGTGCCAGGTATACTAGAACCCTTTACCTTTGCAGGTGTGATGTATAAACCGGACGCTGTTGTGCAACCATACATCCAGTAAACAATTTAACCCTTTAACAGTTCAACCGCACAAATGTACAAAATAGCTGCCTTCCTGTGTTGCCTGATGCTGTGCCTGGGGACCGTGCGTGCCCAGGTGGTGCAGCCGCAGGATACGGCAAAGCAGCAGCAGGCCAAGAAGCCAGAGCCGGAGAAGGCGGAAAAGCCTGCTCCGGCCAGCAAGGTACAGTTGTCGGTAAAGGCCCAGAACGCTGCGGGGGCGCAGGTGCTCAGGCGCTATAATTTCCGGGAGACCCTGCCTGACTCGGCCGAGGCCACAAAGGAGGTGCGGGCGCTGGTGTACCGGTTGCAGCAGGACGCCTTTTTGCTGGCCTCCGCCGATAGTTTATACTTTGGCGGCGACACGCTCCACGTGAAACTTCATGTGGGGCAGCCTTTTGCATGGGCGCAGTTGCGCAACGGCAACCTGAGCGAGGGCATTCTGGTGGAGGCGGGCTTCCGGGAGAAGTTTTATAATAATGTGCCTTTCAGGCCAGCCGAGTTCGTGAAGCTGCAGCAGCGCATCCTGGATTACGCGGAGCGCAACGGTTACCCTTTCGCCAACGTCTGGCTCGACTCGGTGCGTATAGACGGCAGCAAGATATCGGCCACCCTGATGGTGGAGAAGGCCTTTGTGGTGACGTACGATACGCTGGAGATCGTGGGCAAGACCAAAACGCAGCCCAAGTTCCTGATGCGCTACCTGCAGCTGCAGCCGGGGCAGCTCTACAACCAGGACCAGGTAAACGCCTCCGAGCGCATGCTCACCCAACTGCCTTACCTCAAGTCCACCAAGTCGCCACAGGTACGCTTCCTCAGCGACAAGGCCAAAGTATACTATTACCTGGAGGACCGGCAGGCGAACCAGATCGACGGCGTGGTGGGCTTCCTGCCGGACCCGAACCGGGAGAACAAGCTGCTGATCACCGGTGAGGCGAACCTGAACATCCGCAACATCCGGGGCTCCGGTAAACAGCTGGGGCTGCAGTGGCGGCGGGTAAGCGTAGGCTCGGTTATACTTAACGGCGAGTACCTGCACCCGAATTTCATGGGCAGCCCCTTTGAGGTAGGCACCAAGTTCAGCCTGCTCAAGCAGGACTCTACCTTCATCACGGTGCAGCCGCGCCTGCAGATAGGCTATTATACTTTGAAGTACGGCAAGTTCAGCGTGTTTACCGAGTGGCGCAACTCCCGCATACTTTCGGAGGTGAGCCCGCAGCGCCTACAGCAGCTCGACCTGGCCGATGCCCAGACCACGACCTACGGCCTGAACTACCTCTGGAACAACCTCGATGACTTTTACTTCCCGAGGCGCGGGCGGCTGCTGGAGTTCCAGTTTGCCGCCGGCACCAAAAAGCTGCTGCGCAGCGCCGACCTGGAGAAGGACTTCTACGACACGCTGGACATGAAAACATCGCAGCTGAGCCTGAGCCTGCGGCTGGAGAATTTCCTGCGGCTGGGCAAGAACAGCGCCCTGCTTACCAGGCTGCGCGGCGAGGCCCTGCTCAACGACCAGATCTTCCTCAACGACATGTACCGGCTGGGCGGCCTCTCCTCCCTCCGCGGCTTCGACGATTACTTCTTCTATGCCTCCAGCTACGCCGTGGGCACCCTGGAGTACCGCCTCTTTACCGCCGCCGACTCCTATGTCCTGCTCTTTTATGACCAGGGCTACTACCGCCGTGACCTGGAGCGCTTTTCTGCCGATGAGTATCCTTTTGGTTTGGGGGCGGGCATTAGCTTCAGCACGGCAGCCGGTATTTTCCAGTTGGTGTACTCTGTAGGCAAATCGGGGCAGCAGCCGCTGGCATTAAAACATTCCAAGATACACTTTGGGATAACCAGTAAATTTTAGCGAATGCCTAACTTTTTTAACGATTTTAGGTATACACACTTGCATGGTAAACATCTTTAGTATACTTTTGCATCATCATAACAGTGCGGGGTGGAGCAGTTGGTAGCTCGTTGGGCTCATAACCCAAAGGTCGCAAGTTCGAGTCTTGTCCCCGCTACCTCAGATTAAGATAATGGCTTGTAGGTGAATAACTTACAGGCCATTATTGCTTTTAAGGTGCCCAAAAAGGTGACCAACTTCCTTTTCAACTGTAGTCCGCTGCACTAAAGTTAAGCACGCGTGGCTTAAAATAAAAGCTTTTCATTTCTCCTGTCTGTCTGCTCCGCAGTAAAATATTTTGCTCCTGCTCGCATTTAGAACACCGCAAACTTCAGATTTAAACTAGCACTTGTCAGGTTTACATGAAGAATTACTCATGTGTGTGCAATCTGGATAAGCCATTATTGCTTCATTTTACTCCATGATTAAGGCTCAAACCCCATGTTGCTACGTTTTCTCAAATTTAAATTTAAAATATGGCGTAAAACCACGTGATATGTCCGCTTGGAGCCACGCCAAAAAAGTTGATTAAATATGTTATCCTCTTAAATACCCCTCAAAAATAAAACCCGCCCTACAATCAGTAGGACGGGTCTCATTGATGCCTTTACAGGCGATTTGAGCAGATGCTAAATGCTAACCTATTGGTTGCTTGTTTCTGCTTTAGTTTCTGCCTCTGTTTTGGCTTTAGCTTCCGCTTCTGCTTTAGCTTTGGCTTCGGCAGTTTGCTCTAGCTGCATTTCGTAGGCCTTAGGGTTGTAGCGCATCATGGCTCCAGTAGCTGCATCTATACCCCAACCCAGAATAGAAAATAGGTTCAGTACAGAAACTGCATTGAAGGTAGTCTCTGGCTGGAATGTTTTTGCTTCATAGCCTTCCTTTTTCAAGGTCACAGTTTGTCCTTCAAAGCCTTTCTTCAACTTAACTACGCTAGGTGTAACGCCTCTGTCAATGCCGTCTACTTGGATTTTGGCTCCAGCAGGATAGCTCGCAATGTTTACGGCTTGCTTAGAGCCAGTGAAAACTGTTGCGCAGCTTGACATGAAAAGAGTGGATGCAGCAAGAGATAAGAGTACAAATTTTTTCATAAAAGTTTGTTTGAATAACTGGAATATTTATGAATGCAATATTACATTTGAAATATTTAATAATCAATATGTATATATATTTAATGTTTACACCTCTTCCCTGCTACTTTACAAAGTTGATAAATATTGCGGTGAATGGTCCACCCTTATATTATGACATTTTCTAAACACACGTTTGGTTTATGTCAAATTACATCGTAAATTTGCTATGTTCTATTTAAGGTAGCTTTCCCATGAAGAAATACATAGCCTACTACCGCGTGTCAACCCAAAAGCAAGGTGTATCTGGTTTAGGCCTGGAGGCGCAGCGTGCCGCCGTCCTAGGCTTCATTTCAGGCGCTCCAGTGATAGCGGAGTACACGGAGGTAGAGAGCGGCAAGCAGAACAATAGAGAGCAGCTAACAGCCGCTATAGCCCACGCAAAGCAGGCAGGAGCCACGCTGGTAATTGCCAAGCTTGACCGCCTTTCCCGTAACGCTGGCTTCATTTTCAACCTGAAGGATTCAGGCGTAGATTTCGTATGCGCAGATATTCCAGAAGCCAATACCCTGACGATAGGCATTTTCGCAGTGATGGCGCAGCACGAAAGGGAAATGATTAGCAAGCGTACCAAGGAAGCGTTAGCTGCAAAGAAGCTTCGTGAACCAGACTGGCAGGCTGGCACACCCGCCAACCTGACGGCAGAAGCCACAAGGCGTAGCGTGCAGGTGCGTCAGCAAAACGCCCTGACAAACGAGAACAACGTGAAGGCCGCAGCGCTGGCGCAGTCCATGAAAAAGGAAGGATACACACTAACAGCCATCGCCACGGCACTGAACAAAAAAGGCTTTAAAACGCGAAGGGGCAAAATGTTCATAGCCAAATCCGTTCAGCGCCTACTTGAAAAGGACTTTGACCTAATAACCGTTTAGCCAATTTTAAATATAAAAACATGAAGAGATTTAGCGAGTTGGTGACCGAGAGTACACCGCAACTGGACATAGCGGCAAGGGCGTGGTGTGACGAGCAGGTAAAGCACTTGTCAGAAGCAAGTCGGTTAGAGTGGGCACAGGCACGATGGGCAAAGAACGACCTAAACCACCTAGATGGTTTAAGCCTGACCAACTACTTTCAGAAAAACGAACTGGATGGAGAGCACAGCTACAGCGAATTTCTGACCGCCGTAAACATTGCGTGCGCAGACTTCTACTACGCCAACGGCGGCGAAATGAGTGAAGAAATCAAGCGCTTTAGCCAGAAGATGGGTCATTAATTCCTCAAACCAACTTTAAATCTTAAAATTCATGGCAAAAAAAATCACACCCAAGGAAATTGATTTTTTCACCACGTACTACGTGGCGGCAAGAACGTGGCATGGATTGCTTTTTGGGCAATTGTCCTGTGGGAAAATGGGGGACTTTGGTGATGTGTCTAGAATAGTTTTTGCAAAGAACCCAGATGACGTGGACGAGCACACCTATGACAACATACTGGTTGTCTTTAAGACCGAAAAAGGGCTGCACAACTGGCGCTTGAAGCACTACCCAGAGACAATACCCGTTCCGAAGCCAGAGAAACCAAAGCTGGTGACCATAGGCAGTGGCCCGAATAAGTTGGTTATTTCCAGCATCCTTTAAATTGCCGCTCCAGCATGAAGTCTTTTACCGAACTAACGCCCTGCCAGAAATTTCTCCGTCAAAACCTAGCCCGCGTCATCGTCTACGGCGGCTTTATTGTGGCCTTGTACATTGGCATGAAAAAAATCGCAGACTTTCAGGGCGAGAAGCGGGAGCAGTATAATCGCATTGAGGATACAATGATGAACTACTACAGCGAAACAAAGGGGCAAATGGACACGGTAGGCATGGCTGATTACATGCAGGAGCGTCTTTCCCCTGACGATTACAAGGCATGGCAGCAGGAGGACAAATAAGCCCCTTTGCAGCTACTTTAAATACTCTCCTGTGATTTCTGTCGCCAACATTGAAAAAGTGCCTACAACGGCCTTAAACAGCCTAAAACAAGGTTTGTTCCAGCCGCTCTCATAGCTCCTTAACACCGCAGTTCTGCCTCTTTAGCCTGTCGTTGCCGCACCAGCTAAAAGCCCCCTTCCTTATATTGCTTTATTTGCATTTAGTTGCACGGTATGCCGACCCGCAGTTTAAGCTTTCGCAGGTTATTTAAATAGTTGACATAAAGCCACACGGATAGCTCTCTCCCCACCAATAATTTTGGCGCAAGTGCCTGTAACCGGCATTACAGGAGGCTATAGCAGATTAAAAATGCATTTTTATAGAGTAGAAGGCATTTAAGTATATATTTGAACTTTTGAATATAAAATGCTTCTTTTTTTGGAAAAAAAATAACAATATGAGAAACGTAACAGATACACATTTAACCTTTTCAGTTTTAATCTCTTTAGGTTCATCAAGTGGTTCAGGTTTCCTGTATAATTCAGGTAAGTATATTTATTTAGTGACTGCAAGACATGTTCTATATAATGATGAAAGAGATTTAAGGGAAAAAGAGATTGAGATAACTTGTCAGACTGTTAATTTAAATAGTGATGATGTAAATATGTACAGACTAAATCTAGATAAGTTAGAATCAACCTGTCATAGGAATAGAGATGTGGCTATTGTTAAATTTGCTGCTGTTAAGAAACCTTCAGAAGAAGGTAAAAACGGTAAGCTAAGACTCCTTTCAGGAGCCGAAAAAACTGTTGCTGCTCCAACAGGTCCAGTTGTTGCTTCAGAAATAAACATAGGTAAGTTTCATGAGGTTATGGTTTCCAATGATGTATATCTCTTCGGCTACCCTGTATCGATTGGGTTGCCAAGAAGTCCTCAATTTGACCCAAATAAGCCATTGTTAAGGAAAGGTGTTGTCGCTAACGTTCACTCTTCTGCTCAAACAATAATTTTAGATTGCCCTGCTTATGGTGGTAATAGCGGAGGCCCAGTAGTACAAATAATACATGAGCCTAAGAAAACAATGAAAATTATTGGAGTAGTTTCGCAGTACATACCATTCGTTCAACATTGGAGAAATGACAGAGATAAGCTCGTGCATACAGAACACTTAAATTCTGGCTACTCAGTTGCTACCTCTTTTAATCCAATTTTGGAGTTGATTGAAAGTGTAGAACTAGCTAAGGTTTAAGTAGTGTTTATAATTGTCTATAGACACATGTTTAACAGCGAGTTAACCAACGGAGAGGCAGCATAAGCTTTCATTACTTTTCTAGTATAGAAATGCAGAAGGAAAGGAAATTGAATTGATAGCGATAGAAGTAAGTTTACCTATCAGGAAAAGTAAGAAAACCTTCTGCATCAAAATTCAACCTTTATGCTTAGTCTGTGCCTTGCCTACGGCTGCACAATTGGTGGTACTACATGAAACCACCGCCTGAACACGCCTTTTGAAGCCGTAAGTTACAGCCGCAGAACAAGGCATTTAAAGCCGTTTTAAGCACCTCCTGACGCAGCCAATGAAGTACTTTAAGAGTGGCAACAGAGTGGCTTAAAACGGCTTATTTTGCTCTTAAACAGGCTGTATTTATACGCTGTTACAGCGGCAGTAATAGACGTACAGCCTACCCCTTCCTCGCTAATTTTAAATTTAAAATTCCCTACGCCGCTCGCGCCATTTTAGACTCCAGATTCTCAGGGCACAGCAGCTTCACCGTCAGGTTCGGCACAGCCCCGATGTATCTTTCAAACTCCTCCTCCATGACCCGCTTCAGGTAAAGCTCGTTTCCCTCCGTGGTCATAAGGCTGTCATGTATGGTAAACAGCGGCAGGTCTGGCCGCTCGGTTTTGACGCGCTCGCAAACCTTGCTCAAGATAACATAGGCTTCCACTGATTGCAGCAGGCAGGCCAGCAGCGCGTTGTTGCCTTCCTTTATTTTCTCAAACACTCGGTAAATGGTGGGGAAGCACGACCTGAACGTGTCCTTTGCCAACACGCGACTTTCTCTGGAGTTTCGCTCTTTAAGCGTTCGCGGCTCGGCCATGTCTTCCTCGTTTTTGGAGAAGAGGATGGTAAACACCACCTTTTTCATGTCGTCACGTTGTATGTTCTCCCTTCCTGTCCTGTTCCTGTACTCCTCTAACAGGTACTCATATACTCCCCCGCTAATGACAAGGTCTCTGTATCTCTCTAACTCTTCTCTGTCTATGTCTCCTACTAAATCTCGAAACATAACGAGGGAAGACGTGTTGTGTAGACGTTGGTAGGTATGGTGTGTGTACAGACCTTCCGTGTGTTGTTGTGTGAAGGACATAGGCACCTGTGTTATGGGTGTGTTGCAATAGGTCGTGTTATCAGTACTTGTTAACAGGACATTAGAAGATATAGAAAAATTTGTCTCGCAAACGCCTCCCTCCTTGCCCTCCCAAAACGCCCTGTTTAAAATCGCAAGGCTGAAGAACGGCTGGCTGTTCTTCACGTCTATTTCAACAAGCCTTTTCCCGTCATAGGTCAGGAAATTGCGAAACTCCCTTTTCAAGTTGCTTAACGAGGTATGCACCCTGCCCGCCTTCTCGTCCACTTTAAAGAAGTACACCTGCTCCGAAACGCGCACTGCTGCCTGAAGCGTGCTGAAGTACTTGTGTATAGCCTTCTCGCGGCGCGTCAGCTTAACCCTGTCAAGGTCTTGCTGGCTGCGCCTGGAACGGTTCACCTCCTTTATCCTTCCCTTTAGCCTGCTGTGGCTGTCGTCATACACCCTTACCTTGTCTTTCAGCATAGTCTTGTGCAGGTACTCCCTAACCGCTTCTATGTCAAGCTCCAGTTTCCCGCGCAGGTACCAGTCAAGGAGGTGTGCGTGTGGCTTGCACCTGTCATCCAGCAGGACTTTTGCAATGGCCTTTTCGTTGGCCTTTTTTACGCGGGCAGTGAAGCCCTTTAAAAGTTCTATCTCCCTAAAGCCGCCCCTGTAGTGGCTTGTAAGGCGGTATTTTCTGGACGTTTCCCCGACGATGTACTGGGCGTTTTCCTCAAACACGCCCGTTCTTGTTAAGTAGTTTAAATAAGTTTTATAGTTGTTGCCAATGGTATTCTTCAATGCCACTGAGTTGATTGGCACAAACCCGCCCCATGCCTGCAAGTCCTTGTTGTTGGCAGGAATGGAGACGATTAGGCTAACCACGTATAGGAGCTTGTCTTTCTTGAACTTGGTTATCTCTGTAGGAGGGTATGCGGCAGTGTGCTGGTCTACGTCAAAGTTTGACGGGATAAAGTAAATCATAATCTCTCCGCTCAATCAATCTGCCCACGTCCAACGTCTCTGGAATCGCACTGTCATCGTGTTAAATAATTTAATGGGCACTAGTTGTACATGGCGTGCATTTCCTTTGCACGCTCAATTTCTTCATGGACGAAGACAGCCCCGTTATAGCCTAGCAGTTTGTGCTCCTTAAGAAAGCCGCTCTTCACCAGTCTCTTCAGTGCAGCTGGTGTTATATCAGCGTATACACAGGCCTGCGGTCTTGTTAGCGGGCACTTGAAAGTGTCGTTTGGTTCTATTTCTGTGGCTGTATGGAGTTGCCACACCCCGTCAGGGTATTGAGCATTGATAATGATTTTTCTGTACACCATGTAATAGGGTGTAGCTTTGAGCTGGGACAAAATGTTTGTAGATGTCGTGTTCATGTGTTGGTCGTTAAATTATTTAATGAAATATGTTAGTTAAGCTGCTTTTGGCTCTTTAGCGCATGTACTAATTCAGAGGCGAAGTAGTGGTAGCCCCTAACGCCTTTCCATTTGTGTCTTGGGATAGCCCCAGATTCTGCCAAATCTCTAAGGACAGGCACGCTAATATTTAAAAACGCGGCTGCTTCTTCGGTCGTAAGCGGCTTTTCTACGCCCGTATTCCCTAATGAAGGAAGCTTTGTGCTCATGTAATTATCTACCGCGTTTGAAATCGCGTTTGAAAAGCCGTGAATTATGTCGGCAAGGGTAATAGTGTTCAGGTCAACAAGATTTACCATGTTGGTCAAGGTTAAAAAAATTAAATTATTTAATTGGTTTAAGGTGCCCGTAGGCGAGGATATGAACGTGAGGTCAGCCCGGGTGAAAACGCTGTAAACGCTTTTTATTCTGTCATTTAACAATCACAATGCAAAGGTATGGCGAGAGACCACAAATGGCGGCAGGTTTTCTGAGAAATTTTGGAAAGTCCAAAAAAAGGGGCCGAAGCCCCTTTTTCCTTAAATAACTTAAGCAGCCCAGTGCTTGTTTACCTCCGCATCTATGTGCTTCTGGTTCTTTGCCAGGTACCTCATCAGCATTCTGTGGTCTTTATGACCTGTCACACCTCTAATAGCTAGTTCTGTCATGCCCTTTTCTGAAGAGAGGGTGCAATAAGACCTTCTTGCGGTGTGGCTGGATATGAACTGGTATTTGGGGCCAGCTTTCTCAATTCGCTTATTACCGCGATTAAATACTTTAACGGTGTGTTCATCAATCTTGGCGAGCTGACAAACGTCTTTAATATACCTATTAAACGGCTGGTTCTTGAGGTCAGGGAATACTAGACTTGTGGGAGCGCCTTTTTGTTGCTGCTCCAGCACCCTTTTCGCTTCACCAACTATCTGCACCTTCATTTCCTCTGTGCGGCTAGCTTTCGTTTGGAAGAGGTGCCAGTAAATTTTTCCGTCAGTTGTATACTTAATGTTGCTCCATGTGAGCGTTCGCACGTCTTCAAAGCGTTGCGCAGTATAAAGTTGGAACAAGAACTTATCCCTGATTCTTGCAAGGTGTGGTTTACTATCCAGATTTAAGGTAGCCAGTCTCTCTACTTCCGCCTCTTCCAGAGCAATTACTTTAGTAGGTTCTCTATCTGTCTTAAAATCTTGGAAGGCGGGATTGCTGTGATATCCATGCTTCATCGCCCACTTCATGTACGTTTTAAGGCTTCCAATATTTTTACCTACAGTGGTGTTGTTCTGTAAAAGAACGGTATTTAAAAAGTGCCTAAACCGTACCTCAAACGAAGTGCTTATAGATTCAAAAGTAACTTTGTATTTGCAGTCGACCTCAAACTGCTTCAGTTGCTTTATGAGGGTATTGTCTCGCTGTATTGTTTTAGGGTCTAGCCTTAGCTTTCTTTCCTCTAGGAACTCAGTATGCCTTTCAAAAAAGTCTTTTATGTCTGCTTCATGTTTAAGGTCATTATGCCCTGAAATAAACTGCTTGATTGTTTCTGGGCTCGGGATAATTCCTAAGCTGGTATAATGGCGGTAGCATTCATGCACCTTTTCCTCTATCTCTAAAAGTTTGCTTTTGTACTCCGCATAATCTCCAAAGCTAGCCTTGGGGAAAGATTTCTTATCGTCCCAATTAGAGGGTAGGATAGAAATTCCAGAAGATACGCGAATTCGTTCGCCGTAGCGGAAGTTGACCATGATTAAAGCTGGCTTGGCTTTCTCTTTTCCTGCTGCCTTCTTAAGCCAGAAAGTCACGTTTGGTTTTTTCATTGTAAATGTTCATTTATGGTGCAAAATTATCCGCGGGGGTGCA
Organism: Pontibacter litorisediminis; assembly: GCF_029360645.1. Taxonomy (GTDB): domain Bacteria; phylum Bacteroidota; class Bacteroidia; order Cytophagales; family Hymenobacteraceae; genus Pontibacter; species Pontibacter litorisediminis. The sequence continues at coordinate 255,014 of NZ_JARDUA010000004.1, forward strand.
GTTGAAACTATCATTGACCATATTTTTGAAAAGACCAATCAAGGTGACCAAAAGGTGACCAAAATCGCTTTAACACCTTTCAAATGTTTTCACCACCTTTTATCCAAAACTGTTTGTTTTAGCTTCTTAAATCTAATTTGGGGTAATTACTGCAAAGCAGGTATAACTTTCAGTAGTCTTGTCCCCGCTACCTCAGAAAAACGCCTGATTCAGAAATGAGTCAGGCGTTTTGTTTTTATGCGGCCATTTTCGCTTCTGCGCCTCTCCAGCTACTGCCGCTCTTTCTAAGTATAAGTATTCGATGTAACTCTATACTTGCTCCGGCCGCACGGCCACAGCCACGTCCGTGGCAACGGGAGGTAAGTGCAGTAGCAAGTATGCACCGGAAGTGTGGCGGACAACCTCGGAGGTAACTATCTTGCCCTCCAGGGTATCCCAGTAAGTTACCCTATATGCACCCTGGTTCATGCCCGGCACCTGTACCTCTGCCGCAAGCGGCTCAGCTCCCCGGTCTATGGTCGCCAGCACATCTTCTCCTTGCACGTAGTTATCTGCGCGAAGCAGCCATAGCAGAGCCTGTCTTTCATCGGCACAGGCAAACAGCACAAAGGAAGGGCTGCTGACTTTGGCTTCGTAGTTCAGGTTCTTTCTCCGGAAGTTTTTCCAATCGAGCAGCTTTACGAACGCAGCCATACTTTTCTGGGCGCGGCGCATGCCGTGGGTGAGGCAGTGCGGGTGGCGGTTGGGCCAGCGCATGCCGCCGCCCGCAGCACCCGAGGCCAGGTGTGCCCACTGTATGTGCCGGAAATATTCATCATCGAAATACTCTGGAAAAATGATGTGCCTGTCCTTGAAGGCATGAATAGGGCCGTGCTCGCTATCGAAGAAAGGACGGTTACCCTGCAGGTGTTCCAGTGCCTCCCGCACCAGGCGCCCCGCTACAATGGCGGACCACAAAGTATCCTTAGGGTTGTTGATCGTGGCGGCGTCGTAAAAGTGGGTGCTGGCAAAATCGAGCATCGGGTGCCGGAAAATAACGTCGGCCACTGCCGGGTGCTCATCCAGCACAGGGCCGTAAAGCGAAACCGTCTGCGGATGGCAGCGCCCGTACAGCCGCTGCTCTTCCTGCCGCAGGTGCTGGCTCAGCTCCTGTACAAAGTCAGCAAATACCTCTGTTCTATCGCCGGCGTGGGCGGGGTGTATCTCGTTCCAGAGGTCCCAGGCAAAGAGCACACCGCTGCCGCCCCACCTCTCAGCTACGAAGCTTAGCCGGTTCTTGACGGCCCGTAGCGTGTCGGGGCAGAGGAGCCATTCAGAGCGGTCCTTGCAGGGGCCCCCGTTCAGGTGGCTGTAGGGGTGGTGTTTCCATTTGATCCACATCCAGAAAGTATCCACCGGGGTCAGTAAAATACGGATGTTATACTTGGCGCAGAGGCGGAACAGGTCGTCCCAAAGCTGGACCATACTTGGGTTAAAGGTGCCGGCCGGCTTTTCGAAGTAGCGGTGTTGCCCCTGCGCGTACTCCAGCATCAGACGCAGGCAGGTCACCCCATGTGCTGCCAGCCATGCCAGGTGCCCTTCTACCTGCTGCAGGTTCTTTCGCCGGAAGAGGCCTGCAAAGTCAGGCCAGGTGATGGCGTCGTTCTGGCCGATAGGCGTCCAGTCCTCACCGGTCTCCGTCATAAAATAGGGCGCATCCGGGGCCACCTGTACCCAGGGAAGATCCTGCTCTAGCTTAAAAGCGGGCAGTTCCTTTCTTTTTGCTGTAGCGGCCTTGCCGGATTTTGACAGGCTGCTTTCGTCAATGTTGGCCCCAGTGTGCTGCTGTTGCTCAGTGAACTCCATTTTTTGGAATGTTTCTTATACTTCCGTTCAATGCTTTTCCCGCTCCATTCAGTTGCTGAGGCGCGTTTACAACGGCCTGAGCCAGTTTTTCTGCCGATAGCTTCTTAAAGAGCGTGAGTGCCTGCGCCACGACCTGGTCCATGTTATAATATTTGTAAGTGGCCAGCCGGCCCACGAAGTGCACACCAGGAGTGGCATCCGCCAGTTTCTTATACCTGTTGTAGGTCTCGGCGTTCTCAGGGCGCGGCACGGGGTAGTATGGGTCGCCTTCGGCCTGCGGGTACTCATACACAATGCTGGTCTTGGGGTGCTGCTGCCCGGTCAGGTACTTAAACTCCGTGATGCGGGTATAGGCGTGCTCGTTTGGGTAGTTGACGACGGCGGCAGGCAGGTGCACCGGCTTGTCCAGCGTTTCATGCCTGAACTCCAGCGAGCGGTACGGCAGCCTGCCGTAGCGGTAGCCAAAGTACTCGTCCACCGGCCCGGTATAGATCATCTCCCGGAACGGGATCATGTCCGCGATATCCTGATAATCCGTGTTAAGCATGATCTTGATGTTGGGGTGCGCCAGGAGCTTTTCAAACATGGCGGTATACCCGTACAGCGGCATGGCCTGGTAGGTGTCGGTAAAGTAGCGGTCGTCGCGGTTGGTGCGCACCGGTACCCGGGCGGTCACCGACTTATCCAGCTCCGAAGGGTCCATGCCCCACTGCTTGCGCGTGTAGTTGCGGAAGAACTTCTCGTACAGCTCCCGCCCCACCCTGCTCACCACCACGTCCTCCGAGGTGCGTACCGGCGCTATGTCCTCTGCCACGGACTTAAAGAAATTGTCTGCATCAAAGGCCGTCAGGCTGAGGCCGTATAGTTTGTTGATCGTATCCAGGTTGATCGGGATGGGCACCAGCTGCCCGTCCACGCTGGCTAGCACCCGGTGCTCGTACGGGCGCCAGGCCGTGAACTGCGACAGATACTCGAATACCTCTTTGGAATTGGTGTGGAAGATGTGCGGGCCATACTTGTGCACCAGTATCCCTTCCTCGTTGTAGTGGTCGTAAGCGTTGCCGGCAATGTGGTTGCGCTTATCAAGGATCAGCACCTTTTTATGCAGCTGCGAGGCCAGTCGCTCAGCCAGTACGCTCCCGGCAAAGCCTGTGCCCACGATCAGGTAATCAAACATACTTCCTCCCTTCCTTTAGATACGGTCCTTATTCTCCATTGCCTGTGCCATCAGTTCCACCATGCCACGCCAAGTCTGGTCCCAGGACATGTCGCGCATAAAGCAGCTCACCTTTTGCTGCCACGCATCGTTGTGCTGCTGTGTTAGCGCTGCCTCCACGGCCTGCACGAATTCTGCGGCCGAGCCAGCAATGTGCACCAGGCCCTCCTCACCGTAAGGGCGCACCACATCCCGGATGGGGGTAGACACCACGGGCTTGCCTGCCGCCAGGTACTCAGGCGTCTTGGTGGGGCTGATGAAAGCAGTGGACTCATTGAGGGCAAAGGGTAGCAGGGCCACCTGCCAACCGCTGATGTAAGCCGGAAGCTCCTGGTACGACTTGCCTCCCAGGTAGTGGATGTTGGGGCGCTGCGGCAGTGTGGCAGGGTCTATCTTCACCACCGGTCCAACCATCACAAGCTGCCAGTCCTGGCGGGCATCGGCCAGGGTGGCCAGCAGCTCAAGGTCCATGCGCTCATCTATCACCCCGAAAAAACCCAGCCGTGGCTCCGGTATAGGTTCCTGGTCGGCGGGTGGGGGTAGTGGCTTTTTGGCCTGTGCAAAATGGCCCTTGTCGATGCTGCTGGGAAAGGCCTTTACGGCAGGGTGCTGCTTGCGCTTGGCCTCGTACAGGCGCTGGCCTCCTGTAAATACAAGGTCGGCCCGTTTAAAAAGCTCTAGTTCCAGCTCCTTCAGGCGGGGCGGGGCAAATTTAAAAGCCGATAGCTCGTCCATGCAATCGTACACGGTGAGGGCGGGCCGCAGGTGGTTGGTAAAGGCGAGGGCCATGGGGGTATAGTACCATAGAACAGGATGCTCCAGCCGGTGTTCCGCTAGCAGTTGGTCCAGGAGGTGGCGCTGTGCTGCCTCAATTTGCGCTTCCTGCAGGCCATGTGGCAGGTGCGGCACCGCCAGCAGCATGTTTTCTCCTCTGGAGGAAGTATGTAGGTAGGGTTTCTGAGTATCTGTAAACACCGGTTCCTCCACAAAAAACAGGCGTCCGTAACGGGCAAAGCGGGAGAGCAGGTGCTGTGGCCGCTGGTACACAAAATCCCAGCGCAGGTGCGAGAGGCACACGATACCTGGGAGCTGTTGCAGAAACCTGTCCGTTCTATTTTGCTTCAGGCTGGCCTGGCTTTCGTGAGTAGCTGGCGGGAGGGTAGCGGCTGTCTTGCCTCCTACGTGTGGATCAGGCGTTTCTTTAAACATGAGTTTGTTTCCTTTAGAGTATATGGGTGCTTTCCAGGTGCAGCTACAGGAGCAGGTGCTACTACTGCCCGGTTGTTTTAGTACGCTTTTTATAGAGAAAGGTCAAGGTGTAAAGTAAAAAAATACAATTTATGCCAGGTGTTGCTTTGCAGCCTGCATCCCTTTAGGCAGGCTTAGGGAAAGCGGGGACGATAACCTGTGGCAAAAGGCGGGATAATTGGCTAGCTTTGGCTAAAGATTTTATACTTAGAGACAGCGGTAGAGCGTGCAGATGTCCGAAAAAGGAGAACAGCGGGAGAGGGAAAGCAAGGGAATAGGTGTGCAAAATGAACGCTCGTTGCACGCGGCCCTGAAACTATGGTATGCGCAGCCAGACGATAGGTTTGAAGTGCCCTTAAACGGCTTTTATATTGACCTGGTGCGGGGAGAGCAGTTGGTAGAGATCCAGACACGCAATTTCGCCGCCATCCGGCAGAAGCTGCAGGCGTTGGTGCAGGAGCACCGGGTACACCTCCTGCACCCGGTAACTTTCGAGAAGTGGGTGTTGCAGGTGGATGCAGCGGGCACCGGCGTCAAGTCACGGCGCAAGTCTCCGTACCGGGGCAAGCTGACAGACATCTTTGAGGAGTTGGTTCGCATACCGGAGCTAATAAAGCACGAGAACTTCTCGATAGAGTTCCCCCTGATCCGGGAGGAGGAGGTACGTTGCCGTGACGGCAAGGGCAGCAAGTACAGGAAGCGGGAAAGTATAAAAGACCGAAAGCTGCTGGAGGTGGTAAGCAGCCATCGCTTCACAAAAGCTGAGGACTTTCTGCGGTTCATCCCCCAGGACTTGCCCCGCCCTTTTTCAAACAAAGCCCTTTCCGCTGCGCTTACCCTTCCCCTCCACCGGTGCCGCCAGATCACCTACTGCCTGCGTAAAATGGAGGTGATTGAGGTTGTAGGGAAGCAGAAAAATGAGCTTCTGTTTAATATTCCAGGCAGTTAAGCTGCCCTACTGTCTCCCTTCCCTATTTTAAACTAAAAGGCACAGCTCTTGCGCTGTTGCCCTCCCCTGCAGCGCTAACCCCATGCTTTAAAAGAACTGGTTCAAGGGTGAGCCAGGCTCTTTGCTTTTGATCTCTTCCGGGCGCTCATATCTTGACTGCCTGTGCCCTGCGCAATTTTCAGAATACCAATCCGTTATACTTTTAAGCATTATAAAAAACAAAGAAGGCGTGTAACCTTTTACAGGTTTTGCCACTAGAGGTATAGGGCGGCATGGTGCCTGTTTTCTGCCATTGCTGCCTCCAAGCACCTGTTTCTCTCTCTTTCCCGGTGGTTTAACTGTAGCTATTGGGCCGGTACATAGCCAAGTGCTTACGTATCTAATATATATGATTTTCGTAATACAAAAACTCTGAGCCTATAGATCACCCTTAACTCCTACCTAGATGCACCTTCTGTTACAAAGGCATTTGTTTCTTAGCTTGCTCTCTTTGCTGCTGCTTTGCCATGTGGGCTGGGCGCAGTGCCCTACCGCTATAACTGTAAATGGGCGCACCGTACTTTGCGAGGGAGAGACAACAGAGCTATCGGCGCCTGAAGGTGATGGCCTTAGCTACCAATGGATTAAAGACGGTGCAGATTTAACCGGGCAAGTGGGGCGAACGCTGCAGGTAAGCGAATCCGGGTCTTATCAGGTGCGGGTAACAGGCAGCACCTGCGACACGAACACCTCCAGCGAGCGCGTCATAACGGTTAATCCGCTTCCCATCACTCCTGCCTATACGGTTTCCCCTGCCCCGGCACCCAACAACCCTGTGTGCTCCGGCGATGAGCTTACCTTCTCCTTGAATTTCCCGGCAGAGCCAGGCGTAACCTATACCTGGGATTTCGGGGATGGCAGCACCGCAAGAGGGGCAACAGTAACGCACACGTACACGTCTACCGGTGTGGGGGCAGAGTCCTTTCCTGTAACAGTTACTGCCACCAGTGCGGCTGGCTGCGAAGTAAACTCTGCGCCTAGAGACGTGGTGGTGAACCGCCTGCCTGAAATCAGCTTTTCAGAAGAGTCTAATTTCCAGGTGTGCTTGCCGGATTCTATAGAAGATAGTGAGATTGAAGTCTTCGCTATCTTGAACAACGAAGTGGCAGAGCCTTCCCTTTCCGACATCCGCACCTACTTTGTGGACTGGGGAAACGGTGATCCGGAGCAGCAGTACAGCCGTGGCGATTTTCCTGTTTCCAACCCCACCGCATACGACTCTATCAAAACCTACCCCATTACCATCCGTGCCATCGCCGGGAACGGCTGCGAGGCAACTTTCACGCAGGATTTTAATGTGAGCAAAGAGCCTAAGGCAAACTTTTCTATTGCGGAGAAGAAGCGGGTGGAGGAAGAGCAGCAGCCGCCCTGCGTGCCTATTATCGTCACCTTGGCCGATAGCGCCACGGGTGGCGGCCTGTCTTACAAGTGGTCGGTGCAGCCGGAGCAGGGTTGGACCTTCGAGACAGGTGACTCCGCCTCTGCCGAGCCAAGCATCCGGTTCACGCAATCCGGGGTGTACACCATTGAGCAGATCGTGACCAACGGCTGTGAGTCCGATACCACCTCCCAAGGTATAGTAGTGGGCTGGCCGCAGGTGCAGTTGCCACCAAGCGTTACCGTCTGCGGTCCCACTGAGATAGACTACAGCAGCAGCGGCCCGGGAGGAGGGTTCGGCGGCGGTTTGTTCGTGGACAAGAACCTGGGGGAGAACATCACCGTCAGGCTCACGATTACGGGCCCTGTCAGCACGACGCGCACCTTTAACTCTGATGTGTTCCAGTACCGGCACCAGTTTACGCAGCCCGGCAGGTATACCGTATCCTTGGAGGCCATAAATGAATGTGGCAGCTCCAATGCCATTTACCAGGGGCAACCGGCGCCTGTGCAGGAGGTGGTGATACTGCAGCAGCCGGCCGCGCCTATTGTCCAGACACCGGTCACGGCCTGCGAAGGCGATATGGTGGAGCTCACTCCTTCAGGGCCGGGGCCCATATTTGCCTGGTTCGATGTTAACGATCCGGCTGCAGCCCCCGTGTTTACAGGGCCAACCTTTACGACTCCGTCCTTAACAAACGACATCACCTTTTATGTAGCGGCCATAGACACGGCGAACGGTGTGGTCTGCATCAGCGACTTTACGCCCATACCCATCACGGTAGTGCCCGCTATTGCGGATAACACCATCGAGGTGCAGGGAGAGCAGGTGCGGAGCCTGTGTAAGGGTGCCGTGCCACCTACCATAACCGGCTCCACGCCTTCTGGCGGGGCACCGGGCGCCGCGCCGCGCTACCGGTGGGAGGTCAGCACCACCAGCCCCACTGCCGGCTTTGCGGCGGCTCCCGGTACGAACAATACCAAAGACTACACGCCGACACAGGCTGTCTCGGGTGATACCTGGTTCAGGCGTGTGGTATTTTCCGGTAATTGTGGCGAGAACATCAGTAACGTCGTGTCGATCATCGCCGTGGATCCGGTGCCAGCCAGTGCCAACACCATCACCGCTGAGCCCACCCAGGTCTGCGAAGGCGACACTCCCGGCCAACTAATTGGTTCGGAGCCAACGGGCGGTGGCGGCAGGCCATATACGTTCCTGTGGGAGGTGAGCACAACCGGGCCCGACGAAGGCTTTGCGGCAGCCCCAGGTGCAAATGACGACGTGAACTACACCATACCGGCCGGTGCGCTGCAGCAGGGCGAGACGTGGTTCCGCAGGGCGGTTACCTCTGGCGGCTGTACCTCCTACTCGGATGCTATCAGGTTTGTGCTTTACCCGAGGCTAGAAAACAACGAGATCAGTGCGGAGCAGACGCAGGTATGCATTGGCACTGCCTCGCCTATACTTAACGGCACCGAGCCAACGGGCGGCAGCGGCAGCTACACGTACCTGTGGCAAAGCAGCACCACCGGGCCAGATACCGGTTTCAGAAATGCTGCCGGCACAAACACCGGTCAGAATTACTCTCCGGGTATACTTACCGCTACCACCTGGTTCCGCCGCGTGGTAAGCTCAGGCTCCTGCGGGGCCGATACTTCTGACGCGCTGGAGATAAGGGTGGCTCCTGCCCTGCGCAATAACACCATCACGGCCGCGCAGCCGGATGTGTGCCAGTCGCAGGAGCCGCCGCAGATAACCGGCAGCTCGCCAACCGACGGCGCCGGGGGCTACACGTACCTCTGGGAGAGCAGCACAGTTGGCCCGGATGCAGGCTTCGTGGAGGCCGCAGGCACGAACACAGGCCAGAACTACCAACCCGCCGCACTCAGCCGCGATACCTGGTTCCGAAGGGTCGTGTTCTCCGGCGGCTGCTCCGATACCTCTAACGTGGCCAGTATAAGCGTGCTTCCGTTGCCGGAGGCCCCTACGCTGGCAGTAAACAATGCCACCGCCTGCTTCGGCGAATCCGTTACGCTGGCAGTTGCCAATGCCAACGGCTTTGAGTACAGGTGGTATACTTCGTCTACAGGCGGTAACCCGGTGTTTATAGGGGCAGAGTTCCCGCTGGATAACGTAACCCAGTCGGCCACCTACTATGTGGAGGCCGTGAACAGCCAGCAGTGCGCCAGCGCTGTGCGGACTCCGGCCACGGTAACTGTGGTGGTTGCTGAGGCCGGCGCAGGCGAGGATGTGACCATTATACAAGGGCAGCCGGTAGAGCTGCGCGGCTCCGGCGGCGCAACCTACCTGTGGGAGCCAGCTACTGGCCTCAACGACCCAACGCTGCAGAACCCGGTGGCCAGGCCGCAGGAGACAACCACTTACACTGTGACTGTGACCACTGCCGAGGGCTGCGTGGATACAGCAAGTGTAACGGTAGAAGTCATCCCGGCCGTTGAAGTGCCGAACGCCTTCTCCCCGAACGGCGACAACGTGAACGAGGTGTGGGAGATCAAGAACTATGAGAATTACCCGGACATGCGGGTGGAGGTATTTAACCGCTGGGGCAACAAGATCTTTAGCTCCAAAGGCTACGGCGTGCCGTGGGACGGCACCTACAACGGCAAGGAGCTGCCTGTGGCCACCTACTATTACCTCATCTACCTGCGCAGCACCAACGAGGAGCCGCTCTCCGGGAACGTCACCATTATCCGTTAACACATGACCAAGCCGCTTATACTTATACTTTCGCTTCTGGCCGTGGCCATGCAGGCTATGGGGCAGCAACGGCCGCAGTATAGCCAGTACATGCTCAATAACTACCTGCTCAACCCAGCCATATCCGGTATAGAGGATTATGCCGATATCCGGCTGAGCCACCGGCGGCAATGGGTGGGGATTGATGGGGCCCCGAGCACCTATTACCTATCGGTGCACACGCCCCTGAACAAGGGCGCTGCCGGTAACAAGTACCATAAGGCGCTGGCCCATCACGGGGTAGGGGCGATTCTGCACACAGACAAGACCGGGCCGCTGCGACGCACGGGACTCAGCGTCTCCTACGCTTACCACCTGCCGCTCACTACAAGTTTAAATTTATCCGGAGGCGTATCCACGGGCCTTATCCGCAATGCCATCAACGCCAACGACCTCGACTTCTCCAACGATAACGACCCGCTGCTGGCGGGTGGCAACATCAACAACACGGTGCTGGACCTGAACCTGGGGCTGTGGCTCTACTCACGTAACTTCTCGGTGGGTGTAGCAGGGGCGCAGCTGCTGGAAGATGCGGGCAGCTTTAACGCAGACAGGCGCAACGAGGCTGTGCTGCCCCTGCAGCGGCACTATTTTATCACAGGCAGCTACCGCCTGGAGCCAACTGAAAGTATAGACGTGATCCCGTCGGTGATGGTGAAGATAGCCGAACCCAGCCCTGCCTCTATTGATGCCAGCCTGCGGGTGATGTACGCCGAGCGCTTTTGGGTGGGTGGCGCCTATCGCCACGACGATGCCTTAACGGCCATGGTAGGAGTGTACATCAGCCCCCTGCTAGACCTTTCCTACTCCTACGATTTTACCACCTCTGAGCTGAACAGAGTAAGTGCCGGTACCCATGAGGTGGTGCTTGGTTTCAAGCTCCTCAACAACAACCGCATCATCTGCCCGCAGTGGGTGTGGTAAGTATAACCTAAACCTGTTTTTACCTTTCCTGAACTGCCCCGGCAGCTGCTTTCCCAGCTGCCGGGGCAGTTTGTTTTATCCAATATGCAAGCGCCGAAAAAAGTTGCCACATCCTATATGTGATGTTACCTCGGAGACCGGGATAAGGCGACAGCGCATAAATGCAAAAAGTTAAAAAGAGGCGGTTAGTGCCAGAGATGGTCAAACCATACCTTTGGCGCAAGCTTACATAGTATTATTTATATAAATGAATATTATTAGAGAATGAAAATGTTTAAACTTTTTAGTGAAACTTGCATTGTACCAAAAATTGTGAAATTTTAGGAGTATTATAGAGGGGAATTGTAGGGTGCTGTTTTAATAATTTTTCTATGTAATTTTTATAGTCTATTATTGCACCTGAAAAACTGACTCAGAGAGTTAAGCTGCCCGGAAGTTGTTGATTTAGTACAATGTAGTGTGATGATGCAGAACTCAATGTTTCACCTTAACCCAAGAAGTATATAAGGAATTTTTACAAATAACTGAATGAGAAGCTGGTTAGAAAAAGTCATACTCCTGGTAGTGTGCTTTTGCGTAGTTGCTGCTGGGGCCGTTGCCCAGACGGCACCTACGCTTGGTGCTATGTATGAGTTTGGCGCCTTGGCATCGCAAAGTGTATCTAACACTGGCAAAACTGTGGTTCAGGGGAAGGTAGGGGTTGCAACTGGTAACATTACCGGGTTTTTGCCAGATGGTGAAGGCACGGCCGTGCGAGGCGTCCACAGAAACCAGGAGCCTGCCAAGCAGGCTGTCACCGATGCCTTGGCAGCGATGAGCTACATGGCTGGGCTAACTGCCAAGGGGACGATTTCCGGCAACCTTAGCGGGGTAACCATTACTCCCGGCGTGTATGATACGGATGGACCTGCTACGTTAAGTGATGGGGCAATTCTGAAATTAGACGGTGGAACCGAGCAAAATCCGGTGTTCATTATCCGGGTTAAAGGAGACCTGACTATAGGGCAGGTAGAAAAGTATGAGCTGAAGAATGCAGTAGGCATTAACCTGTTCTGGTTGGTAGAAGGAAACGTTATCGTGCGAAGCGGGGGGTCCGCCCGGGGTAACATCTTCTCTACAGGTAACATCACCATGAACCATAACGCTCGGTTGAGGGGACGAATAGCTGCCCCTAAGACCGGTGGTGCCATATCCCTTGAAAGTAGTTCCCTTATTCACCCAACAGATCTCGCCACGACACTCACTCTTCTTCCCAGTGCAAGTGGCGACGATAAGTACGCCTTTGGAGAAAAATTAACCTACATCATAAAAGTTCGGAACAACGGGCCAGTAAATGCCCCTAATGTTAAAATTCCGCTGGGGCAGCTGATAGGTACACGCCTGGGCCATTCTTCTTCGATGCCGGAGAGAACCTCCTACGATGCTACCAGTAATGCCATTGTTGTGTCAGAACTGCAGTACCAGGAAGAAGTAACAATTACAATTGAGGCCCGGGCCGATCAGGCAGGCCCCTGGACCAGCTTAGTCAAAGCCTCCTGGCAGGACCTAGATGAGGTTGGGTTCAACGACACCGGCCTTGTGGATTTTTGTGTGCTGCTCTCTGAGACAAGTGAGATTGTCGGCCCAACAGAGGTGTGTCGAGGCGATGTTACTACCTACAACATAGAAAAGGTGGCTGGTGCCACTTATTATGAGTGGACCGCATCCAATGGGCTAGCGGTAAAAGTGCTTGGTACAGCCGGTGAGGCACTGGCTGTAGAGGTAACTGTATCGGAAACGCATGAATTCCCGGGCAGTGCAGCATGGGTTACAGTGACACCCGGGAATAACTGCGGCCCAGGGCCATCCAGAACGATCTACATAAGTGTTCAATCAGACAAGCCCGCGCAACCAGGCCCCATCACCGGCCCGGGCGCTATTTGCCGGGGCGCTGGTGCCAGCTTAACGTACAGCATTGCACCTGTGGCAAATGCCACCTCTTATACCTGGACGCTCCCAAACGGATGGACCTTCGCCTCAGGGCAGGGCTCTACGATGACCGGAGAGAACCTGACGGAGGTTGTGGTAAACCCGGGAGACAACAGCGGCACTATTACCGTTATCGCCTCTAACGCCTGCGGTGAGAGCGAGCCCCGAACCAAGTATGTGCAGGTAGATGATGCCACGCCAGACGCGCCAACCAGTATCACGGGTACGCAGCAGGGCTGTGTGGATACCGTCGTGCCTTATGAAGTGAATGAAGTGCCCACAGCAACGGAGTACCTTTGGGAAGTTCCGTCGGAGGGCGGCTGGGATATTGTTTCTGGCAACGGAACCAGAAACGTGATGATAAGGGTCGGTTCAACGCCCGGCAACATCACTGTAAGGGCGAAAAACGGATGCGGCGTTAGTGAGCCTTTCTCCAAATTTGTTGAGCCTGTCACCTCGCCAAGCCCTGCACCAGGGCCAATAACAGGCGATATTTATACTTGCGTGAACCAAACCGGTCTGGAGTACTCTGTTGAGGAGGTGCCAACTGCCCTGTGGTACGAGTGGAGCCTTCCGGACGGATGGGAGATCGTAAGCGGGCATAACACCAACAAGATCATCGTGAATGCCAAAGCTAATGGAGGAGAAATCTCTGTAGTGGCATGGAACGACTGTGGCAAGAGTGACCCTAGCACCCTAACCGTTATACCTACAGAAGATGTGCCGCAGCAGCTAGGTCCCATTTCGGGTGGGCAGTACAGCTGTGTGGGCAAAACCACCACCTACAGCGTTGAAGAAGCTGCCGGGGTTAACTTTTATCAGTGGGAAGTTCCGGTCAATGGCGGCTGGGCAATCGTAAGCGGGCAGGGCACAACCAGTATAGAGGTATTGGCAGGTTCTACGAGTGGTAAGATAACCGTAACTGCCGTTAACGGTTGCGGCAGCGGTGCAACCAGTACATTGGATGTTGTGCCACAAACTGCGCCTCCTGCTGCCCCCACGCCAATCATCGGCCCTACAGAAGTCTGCGAGGGAAAGGCTGGCTACGAGTTCCGGGTGAACCCGGTGGTAGGGGTGAATTATTATGAGTGGAGCGTGCCGGAGGGTTGGCTCATTACCGAGGGCCATGGAACGGAACGCATCATCGTAACAGCCGGCTCAGAAGCAGGCACAGTGACGGTAAAGGGTGAGAACGACTGCGGTGTAGGAGCTGAAGCGAGTCTAACAGTGACCGTGGTGCCATCGCCGCCAGACCAGCCGGGAGATATCACAGGTCCGCCATCAGTATGCGTTGGCCAGCAGAATGTGGAGTTCTCTATTGAGCCAGTAGCCTTTGCCTCTTCCTACATATGGTCCGTTGGCGAGGATAATGGTTGGGTGATTATATCGGGACAGGGAACCACCAAAATCGTTGTGAATGCCGGTTCTGCGCCTACAATTGTGAGTGTAAGAGCCGTTAACGCCTGCGGCGTGACCGGTGAAACACAGCTGGCCACCATCATGACCAGTGAGCAGCCGGCGATGCCAGGCCCTATTACAGGTGAAACAGTGCCGTGTGCCGGTGGCACCTATACCTTTAGCATTGGCGAAGTAGAAACAGCTTACAAGTATAACTGGTACTTCCCGGAAGGTTGGAAAGTAATTGAAAATAACGGCACCTCTGTCACCGTAGAAACGAACGGAACGGGCGGAACAGTAAGAGTTTCTGCAGAAAACGGCTGCGGACCGGGTGGTGAGCAGACACTGCAGGTAGCGCCTAGCACCGTGCCGCCGGCAGCTCCGTTGGCTATACTCGGCGATCTGGATGCCTGTGCAGACAAAGAGGCGACATTCTATGTAGAGGAAGTAAACGGAGCATCAGAATACATCTGGGAGCTTCCACAAGGTTGGTCTTTCATATCCGGGGAGGGCACAGCCAGAGTAGTATTACAGGTTGGTGCTGTTCCGGGAACCATATCGGTTACCACCAAGAACGGGTGCGGTATGGGAGGCTCTGTTTCACGGGAAATCAACCTGAACACTGCACCGCCTGCAGCCCCAGGCCCTATTACAGGAGCACCACTGGTATGTACAAAAAGCACCTTTACGTATAGCATTGAGCCGGTAAATACAGCCTCCTCATACTTCTGGGAGGTGCCAACCGGCTGGAGAATAGCAAGCGGCCAAGGCACTACTAGTATAGAAGTGGAAGTTGGTACAACCACAGGTGATGTGGGCAGCGTGTCTGTGACAGCGATCAACAGCTGCGGCAATAGCAGCACTACCACGTTAGCGGTAAACGCATCGGATGATACGCCAATTGCCATAGGTGCCATTACAGGTCCATCCACCACCTTCTGTGAGGGTACGGAAGGCCTCACGTATAGCATTGAGCCGGTAAACGGGGCTGTCTCTTATGAGTGGGCAGTGCCAACAGGCTGGACCATCACGGCGGGGAGAGGCACCACCAGCATCACCGTAACAGCAGGCCCTGAAGCAGGGGATGTAACGGTAACTGCCCTGAACGCCTGCGGCAACGGAAGCACTGGCCGCAAGGCGGTCATGTCGCAGACAGTGCCGCTGACACCGGCGATCAGCATCGGGCCATTAAACCCTTGCCAGGGCGTGACGACCACCTACAGCGTGTCGGCCAGCGCCACAGGCAACGTGGATACTTATATTTGGGAAGTGCCGAAGGGCTGGGAGATCGTGTCGGGGCACAATACAAGCACCATCGAGGTAATCGCTAACGGCACTGCAGGCAAGATCAAGGTAACGGCGAAGAACAGCTGCTCTGAGAGCGGTACTGCTGAGCTGGACGTGGTGCCGTCGCCAGCCTTGCCAGAGACGCCAAGCGCCATCGTAGGAATTCCCGAGGTATGTGCCGGCGGCACTGTAACCTACTCCGTGCAGAACCCATCAACCGGCGCAACCTACGAGTGGAGCGTGCCGGAGGGATGGGAGATACTGACAGGCCAGGGCGAGGCTACCATTACGGTAAGAACAGCACCGGGAACAGGAACAATTACCGTGAAAGGAACCAACGGCTGCGGCACTACGGAGCCGGCCTCTCTGGCGGTAGCAGCAATGGCTGAAGGAGGCGCTACAAGTATAAGAGACCTCAGCACACCATGTGTTGGCCTGAGCTATGAGGTAGACCCGGTACCAGGTGCTACTACCTATACCTGGTCTGTGCCGGCCGGTTGGTCAATCATCTCCGGCCAGGGAACCACCAGAATCACGGTTACGGCAGGCATGGGCTCGGGCGATATCTCAGTGGTGGCCAGCAACGGCGGCTGTACGGACGAGCCGGTGTACCACACGCCGAACCCGACATTTGCGAACAGCGACCTGCACTTCCCGAACGTGTTCTCGCCGAACAACGACGGCACGCACGACCTGTGGCAGATCAGCAACATCACCAACTATCCTGACAACGAAGTAACGATCATAAACCGCTGGGGCAACCAGGTGTACCACAGCAAGTCTTACAAAAACAACTGGGACGGCGCCAACCTGAGCGAGGGCACTTACTTCTATGTGGTGCGCGTGAAGCTCTGCGACGGGCAGGATAAAATGTTTAAAGGTTACGTGATGATAGTAAGGTAAGGCGATGGAAACGAACTTGAAGGCAATAAAGAAATTACTCGTGCTGCTAGGCGTAGCGCTGGCCCCGGCCGCCTTTGCCCAGCAGGCGCCGCAGTACAGCCAGTACATCTTCAATGAGCTGGTGGTAAACCCTGCCTACGCCGGCAGCAAGGAGATTCTGAGCATTAATGGCACCTACCGCAACCAGTGGACGGGGCTGCCGGGCGCGCCAATCTCCCAGACGCTGAGCGTGGACGGCCCGACCGGCCACCGGAGCCTGGGTTGGGGGGTGCATCTGTTAAACGATGAGATAGGGGCGCAGAGCCAAACCTCCGTGTACGGTGCCCTTTCCACCCGCATCAAGCTGGACCACTACTCCGACCTGTCGCTGGGTATAGCCATAGGGGCCTCGCAGTACGTGCTGGATGGCACGCGCCTGGACCCGGGCAGTGAGATGCCGGATCAGGCTATTCCGGAGGGGCGCGTGGCGCAGGTGCTGCCAGACCTGAAGATTGGCGCGTTCTACAACACCGAGCGCTTCTACGCAGGCTTCTCGGCGGCCAACCTGGTACCCTTCAAAGATAGCAACACCGACATCGCCACGCCGCGTCGCCACTTCTTCCTGTCCAGCGGTTACGTGTTCGACCTGAACCGAGAGGTGCGCCTGAAGCCAAGCATCCTTATCAAGGAGGATTTCAGGAGCCCGACAGCCGTGGATTTAAACGCGTTTGTGCTGCTGTACAACCGCTTGTGGCTAGGAGCCTCCTACCGTACGGCCGTGCCGATGTTCGTGGACCAGCAAATGAAGCAGCTGGACAAGCGGAATGCCGTGGCCCTGATCGCACAAATTTATGCCACGAAAAAACTGCGTATTGGATATTCTTACGATATTAGCCTCAACGAACTTAAAAACTACTCTAGCCACGAAGTATCAGTGGGCTACTATTTCCTGAAGAAGAAGTATGGCCGTATCCTGACACCTCGAAACCTATAGTTTACACCACCCTTATATGAAGCGTATTTTTACCCTCGCCCTGGTGCTGACGCTACTGGCCATCGGCAGGACCCTGCCTGTGCTGGCACAGAAGGAAATGAAGCAAGCTGACAAGTACTTTAACAACTTTGAGTTTAGCCTGGCCCTGGAGTCCTACAAAAAGGTGCTGGAGAAAGAGGAGCCTACCCTGAAGGTGGTGCAGCGCATTGCCGACAGCTACCGCATCCTCAACAACAGCAAGGAAGCAGAGTTCTGGTACGCCCAGGCGGTGGCCTTCCCGGGGGCCGATCCGGCCAACATCTTCCTGTATGCGGAGGCGGCCAAGCGAAACGCCAACTACAGCAAGGCCAAGCAGCTCTTCCAGGAGTATGCCGAGAAGGTGCCGGAGCAGCGGGAGCTAGCCCTGCGCCAGGTAGCCTCCTGCGACACGGCCATGAAGTGGATGAAGTATCCCAAGCCTTACGAGATGGCCCAGCTGGAGGCGATTAACTCCGAGAGCGCTGATTTCGGCCCGGTGCGCACCCAGGACGGGCTCCTTTTCTCCTCCGACAGGCTGAACGACAGCAACAAGCGCAGCAACTGGACCGGCAATGGCTTTATTCAGATGTATATGGCCGCTAAGGTAACAGACACTACCTGGGCCGACCCGGAGCCGCTACCTACTTCTATCAACACCTCCTACCACAACGGCCCTGCCGATTACCTGGAGAAAGACAAAACCCTTTTCTTTACCCGCACGCATGTGGTGAAGAAAAGAGCCGTTCCGGGCAACAACGGAGACCCTACCAGCTGGTTCAAGGGCAGCGACAACGGCACGCATACCAACCGCCACGGCATCTACATGGCTAAGTTCAACGGCAAAAAGTGGGAGAAGCCACAGGCGTTTAAGTATAACAACACCGATGAGTTCTCTATCGGGCACCCCGCCATCACACCCGATGGAAAGGTACTGTACTTTGCGTCGGATATGCCAGGGGGCCACGGCGAGACCGATGTATACTACAGCGAACGCCAGGCAGACGGCTCATGGGGCCAGCCGGTGAACGCAGGCCCGGTGATTAACACCAGCGGCCGTGAGAGCTTCGTGAGCCTGGGCGATGACGGCAATCTATACTTCTCGTCAGACGGGCACACCGGCATGGGCGGCCTCGACCTGTTTAAGGCGGTGGGCACGCACAAGGCCTGGACCAGCGTAGAGAACCTGCAGTACCCGCTCAACACCTCGCAGGACGACTTCGGAATACAGGTGGACAGCACCGGCAAGAAAGGGATGCTCTCCTCCAGCCGCTTTTCTGAGAGTGGCTTCGACGACATCCTGACCTTCCGGGAGTATACGGTGCCCTGTGTGCTGATAGGCAGCGCTGTGGAGAAGCTGGCGCAGGACGGCACGGTAAAGACGCAGAAACTGCCGGTGGCCAATGCAAGGCTGCAACTGTATGTGGATGGCAGCGATGAGTTTGTAGAGGCACGCTCCGATGAGAAGGGCCGCTTCCACTTCCCAATCATGGCAGGCACGAAGTATATTATCAGAGGCAGCAAGCCCGGGTACCTGGAGCAGGCGGTCACGTTTACGCCGGAGTGTCTCTACAAAACCGACTCGGTGCAGGTAGAGCTGGTGTTTATCCGCAACACGCCAAACGTCCCGATCGTGGTGGAGAACATCTACTATGACCTGGACAAATTCAACATCAAGCCGGAGGCGGCCAAAGAGCTGGATAAGCTGGTGCAGACGCTGCAGGTAAACCCAATGGTCCGCATTGAACTGAGCTCGCACACCGACAGCCGCCAAACGCACGAGTATAACCAAATGCTGTCGCAGCTGCGCGCGCAGTCAGCCGTAGATTACCTGGTGTCCAAAGGCATTAGCCGCGACAGGCTGGTGGCAAAAGGCTATGGGGAAACAAGACTGATCAACAAGTGTAAAGACGGCGTGTCCTGCCCTGAGCAGATGCACCAGGAGAACCGCAGAACAGAGTTCAAGATCCTGAAGTAACAGCAGGAGCAAGTATAAAAAAGGGCCGCAGGAAATTTACCTGCGGCCCTTTTTCTTTTGGCAATGGCTTATACTTCAGAAGTCGAATGTGATACCTGCTGCCTTTGATTTATACTTTACTGCGCCGTCCAGCCGCCGTCGATCGGCAGGCTGGTACCCGTCATCTGGGCCGCAGCCTCGGAGGCCAGAAACAGCGCCAGCTGCGCGATAGCCTGCACATCCACGAACTGCTTCACGGGCTGCTTTTTCAGCATCACCTTCTCCTCCACCTCATCCTCCGACATCCCGTGCGCCCGGGCCTGGTCCGCAATCTGCGACTCTACGAGCGGGGTCTTTACATAGCCGGGGCAAATGGCGTTGCAGGTGATGTTATACGGAGCCCCCTCCAGCGCCAACACCTTGGTAAGCCCGGCAATGCCGTGCTTGGCGGCCACGTAGGCCGCCTTAAACTCAGAGGCACGCAACGCGTGGGCCGAGGCAATGTTGATGATGCGGCCAAAGCGCCGTTCCTGCATCCCCCTCCATACCGCCTTGGATGTATGGAACGAGGAGGAAAGGTTCACGGCAAGTATGGCGTCCCACTTCTCTTCCGGAAACTCCGCCACCGGCGCCACGTGTTGGATGCCCGCGTTGTTCACCAGCACGTCCACCTGCCCCAGCTCTTGCTCTGCCTGCCGCACCATTTGGCGTATCTGCTCCGGTTGCTGCAGGTTGGCCGGCGAGAAGTATACTTGCACCCCGTGCTCCTGGGCCAGTTGCTGGGCGAGCTCCTCTCCGTTCTTTTCCAGTCCGTTTACCAGCAGGTTATAGCCCTGGGCGGCAAAGGCGTTCGCCAGGCCGAGCCCGATGCCGCTGGTGCCGCCAGTTATCAAAACGTTTTTCATGTTTATACTTTGTGTTGATGTTGGGAAAAGCGTAAAAATGCCGAAGCGCCCCGTAAGAGCGCTTCGGCGGTCATGTAACCTGTCTAACCTCTCACTCTCATGTTAGTATTTGCCGTTGAGCACGCTCAGGTTCGGCAGCAGCTTTTCGGTCAGGTCGAAGCGGAGCTCGACGGAGTACAGGCGGCCGATCTCCGGCGAGCCCACGTACTCGCGCTGCGCTGAGTCAAACAGGTTGCTCACGCTGGCGCCCAGCGTCATCCACTCCTTCAGCTTATAGCCGGCGCTCAGGTCCACCGACGTGAAACCGCCCAGCGGGCCATAGTTGTAGTTGTAAGGCGCCACGCGCTGGTTCTGGTTCTCACGTGCCGCAATCTGCACACCGGAGTAGAAGTCGTACTCTGGCAGGATGCGCACGTTCACAGAGCCGAAGAACTTCTTGTTGAATAGGTCGCGTGCCGTAAAGTTGAAGTTGTAGCGGTGTTGGGCCGCGTTCAGGCTGCTCTCCGATACAGACACCGTGCCGTCGCCGTTTGCGTCGTTGTCCAGGTTGTCCTTATCGGTGATGTCAGAGTTGAAATAAGAGTACTTGGCCCCTATGCTGAAGTAGTTGTTCAGGTAGAAGTTGATGCCCAGGTCGGTGCCCCACGAGTTCACGTTGCCATAGTTCAGGTAAGTGAGGTAGTAGTTCAGCGCGTTGGCAGCGGTTTCCGTCACATCTTTGTCGCCTTTACGGATCACGCGCTCCTTGCCAAGTATAGGCGTGATGCCGGTTAGCGGCGAGATAAAGTTCTCTGATTTGGAGTACCAGGTGCTCAGGTCGATGAACAGCTTATCGGTAGGCGTGCCTTTGTAACCGAACTCAAGGGTCTGCACCTGCTCCGGCTCCAGTTTGTCGATCATGCGCTCTGCGCCCGTTTCGGTGTTGCGGATGGTCAGGCCGGCGCCGTTGCCCAGTATGGCCAAAGCACCATTGTTCAGGTAAAACTCCTGGAATTGGATGGATGGCGCGGAGTAGGCGCGGCCCCAGGTGGCGCGGAAAGTGCCTTTTAGGGCGTTATACGTCAGGGCCGCCTTCGGGCTGAACTGCGAGCCATAGTTGTCGTGGTTATCGTAGCGGGCAGCGCCCAGGGCTTTAAACTTCTCTGTAATGGCGTACTCTAGCTGCGCCACCACGCCGTACTGGTTCAGGATGATGTCGCCGTCTGCGTCGTCCAGGTAGGTCTGGCGGCTATAAGCCACGTCGCGCTGGTAGCTCAGGCCGGTGATCAGATCCAGCTTGCCGAAGTTGTTGTTGTACTGCACCTCACCGTTTATGCGGTGGCTCTTGTCGATGAAGCCCGGGAAGGCAACAGGAAGAGAGCCTTCGCCGATCTCGCCTGGCTTGGCCCCTGTTTTGGAATACTGGGCGGCCTGTGCCTCAGAGTAGCCGCGTGCGCGCAAAGTATAGTAGTTGGTGGTGCGGGCGTTGATCTGGTAGGTGTCACCGGCATCGTTCCAGGTGCTGTAGAGTTGGGCGAACACGTGCGGCGATACGTAGCGGCCCTGCAGGTACTGGAAGGTCCAGCCGTTGATCTGGTTGCGTCCGTTGCTGGTCACGCCAATATTATCGCCCTGGCCGTAGCCATAGTCCAGGATAATGTCGGTGGTGCTGGTTGGGCTAAAGTATAAAGCAGAGCCGAAGCGCTTCGATTTAAAGCCAAAGTCCACGTCATACTCCGGCAAGGCACCCAGCGTGGCGTTGTAAACGGTATCGATGAACTTAAAATCCTGCCCCTCGGTATACTCGCCGGTGATCTTATAGGCAAACTTTTCATTGATAACGGCGGCATGGCGGGCGCGGGCGCTCAGCACGTCCTGGTTACCGGCCCCTAGGGTTACGGTTGTGCCGGGGTGGCGGCGCGGATCTTTGGTAATGGTGTTGATGACGCCGTTGTGCGCGTTAGGGCCGTACAGTGCCGACGAAGGACCTAAGATTACCTCCACCCGCTCAATGTCCTCCTTGATAACGGTGTTATAGAAGCCGGCTGGCAGGCCGGTGCCACCTGGCAGCATGGAGTTGCGGCCGTCCGTCATCTGGTACATCTTCACGTTAAAGGCATTGTTAAAGCCGCGGGCGTTAATACCCACGCCAATTACGCCGGAACGTACCACTTCCACGCCTTGCACCTTGTTCAGTAACTCGCCCACGTTAAAAGAAGGCAGCGCCTCCAGGTCGCGGGAAGAGATCACGCTGATAGCGGCCGGAGCCTCTGTCAGCTTCTCGGGGCGGCGCGAGGCCGATACCACCACTTCCTCGCCCATCATGGTAGAGGCTTGCATCGTGATGGTGCCGATGTCAGCCGTGCTGCCGTCAGAAACCGTTACCGGCACATCAGGATAAGAGTAACCCATATAAGAAATGCGCAGGTTGTAGCTGCCGGAGGGCACGTTCTGGATGATGAAGTCGCCGTTGGAGTCGGTAGCGGCGCCTTTGCTGGTGCCTTTCAGGAGTACCGTGGCACCGATCAGCGCCTCCCGGGTGTCTCCTCCCACCACTCTACCCTTCACAGCGCCGCTTTGGGCCATGGCCGCCTGTGCCACACAGAGCACCGACAGCAGGAGTAAGTAAATCTTTTTCATGGTTAGTAAGGTTAGATGAAATGATGTTTTTGTGTTCTGATTAGTATAGGTATAAGTATAAATCAATCCAGAAACTCGCTTACCGCCTTATTGAAGGCCTCCGGCTGCTCGAACTGCAGCATGTGCCCGGCCTGCGGCAGCATCACCAGCTGGCTGTTCGGTATCCGCTCTTTCCCGATTTCAGCCACGGCCTGCGTGGTTAGGCTGGGGTTGAGGTAGCGGTTCGGAATCAGGCTGTCGTTCTCGCCGAACAGGATGAGCGTAGGCGTTTGTAGCTGCGGCAGCCTGTCGTGCACCGGCTCATCCACCATGGCGGCCACGCCCTGCGCCACAGCTTTGCTGTAGTCCGGGAACTGCGCCGCCTTCGTCATCTCCACCCGTTCATCAATCATGAATTGCGCGTCAGCAGGCATCTGGTAGAAGTTTACCTTCACGTTGGCAGCGATCTGCTCGGGGGTAGTCTTGGCGATACTTTCAGGCGTAACGGTGGCTTTAAACAGCTGCTTCTGCTGCTCGGTGAAAGTCTCCAGCCCGGCGGGAGCGGCTAGTATGAGCTTTTGCACCCGCTCCGGCGCCTGCAGGGCCGCGGTTATGGCAACCTGCCCGCCCATGGAGTGGCCCACTAATACCGCCTGCTTAATTTTGAGCTTGTCCATCAGGGCCAGCACGGCATCGGCGTAGGCTTTCATGCCCACCTGTGCCTTCTCTTTGGAGGATTTCCCGTAGCCCGGCAAATCCAGGGCAATGGTGCGGTAGTGCTGGCTCAGTTCTGGGATGTTCTTGTTCCAGGCGGGTAGGTAGCTGCCCAAGCCATGGATAAGGATAATGGTTTGCGCCCCCTTTCCCTGGTCCACGTAGGCAATGGTCTGGCCGTCCGGCAGTATTACCTGCTGCACCGGGAAGTTATACTTCAGGCCTTCAAAAACAGGATCAGCAGTGGTGGTGGCTACCGTCTCAGACTTAGCGGCCGGGGCTTGGCACTGAGCGTTCAGGCTCAGGAGGCCTCCGAGCAGGAGCGTTAGGTATAGTTTGGCGTTAGTTCTCATACACGGGTTGGGTTACAGGTGTGGCAGGAGCCTCCACCGGGGCAGGCTTCCTGAAAGTATAGTATAAAGAGAATCCGACGATGACAGAGGCCAGTATAGCCAGGGCGGCGGCAATGCCGGGGTTGCGTACCGGGGCATCCATGTATGAGGTGAGGCCGCCGTAGTATACCGCAAAGTGCACGGCCACCGAGGTGAGCGAAGCCGCCACCGGCGCCACCAGCGGCACCCGCTTCAGGAACATGCCGAACAGTACCGGCACAAAGGCCGCCGAAAAGTAGGCATACACGCCGTTCTGCGCGAAAATGCCCACGCTCAGGTTCGGGTAAAGCAGCTGGTCAAAAGTTAGCAGTATGGTGACCACGGCCAGCGCCACAATCACCAGGCGGTTGATCACTACGCTGCGGGCCTCTACTCTGGGGCCGAATACGGGCGTCAGGATATCGGAGGTGATCGTGATCGACAGCGATTGAATCAGCCCCTCTAAGGTGGAGAGCCCTGCCGAGATCAGCCCCAGCACCACCAGCAGCCCAATGTACACCGGAAACTCACTCACCACGTAAGCCGACATGATGCCGTCTAACGGAATCGCCTCGCCGTTTATACTTAAGTCCGGAAAGGTGATGCGGGCGTAGAGGCCGGCAATGACCACCAGGAAGAACAAGGCCTCGGTGAGCACCCCTACCAGCAGGTATACATTCACGTCTTTTTCATTCTTGAGCAGCAGCGATTTAGTAATGATGTGCGGCTGGCACACAATGGCCACCCCGATGATGATCTGGCAGAAGATGATCTCGAAATAGTCGCGGAAGAGGAAGCTCTGTGGGTTGGTGGGCTGTACCAGCAGCGGGTCTATGGCCGCGAGTTTGTCCAGGAAACCTTTCACTCCGTTGCTGAAGTGCTCGTAGCCGGAGCCCAAAAGTATAAAGGCCACCACCACCATCAGCAGCGCCTGGATCATGTTGGTATACACCATGGAGTTGGCGCCGCCAAACATCATGTAGCCGAACACAAACACCACAATGCCCACACACACATGCAGCTCGTTTAGGTTTAGCACGCTGGCCAGCACCTTCGTCAGCCCCACACAGATGAGCACGATAAACGTGATCAGCAGCAGCGACAGAAAAGCAAAGAACATCGCGTAGCCACGGCTTTTGTATACCGAGCCCATCCACTGCGCCATGGTTTGCGCCTTCACGGCCGTGCCCATACTCCGGAAACCCTTAGTAAGTATCACCAGTGATAGCAGCGCGGCAGCCGGCAAGGCAATGGCCATGGAGATAAAGCCACTCACACCGTACAGCGCCACAAAGCCCGGGTTGATGATGAACGTGGCCGCGCTCGTCATGGAGGCAGCCAGCGCTAAGCCCACCGCCACCGGCGAGAAGGCCACGCTGCCCAGCGCGTAATCCGAAATAGAACGGATGCGCAGCGCCCCCCGCACCACGAAGAACAGTATAAGCGCCGCGTAAGCGATGACAAGTATCCAACCAGCCGTTGTAAGTTCAGAAGGGGCTAAGTCGTTCATGGGAGTCGGTGTTATAAGTGTAGCTTTGTCCAAATAATTTAAGCAATTATCTAAATAGCGCCACGCTTATACTTGCCAACTCAGGATATTTTAAGGTGAAATTGGAAGAGCGTGAGGTGAGGTTTTCTTGCCGTGAGTGAGTAGTTGCTTATTTTGTGGGTGAGGTTACAGAGGGTGTAATTTTTGTTGCCGCTGCTCTCACAGCTCGTGCTCATTTATACTTGGCAACCTTCCTGGGGCCAATCTTTTGATTTGTGACTTACTAATGATGTTGAGTCTGAGACTCAACTGGCTTAAAAAGGCATGCCTTATACTTGGGCTATACTTCATATTTCTCTGGCGCAAGAAGCGTCCGCTTGTGCCTTTGCTGCTGACTTTTCGCTGGCGCGAGCTTATAGCTCGAGCTTTTTCCTAATGCTACTGCTTCCCTAACTTTAACCTAGCTATCCGTGCTAGCTACTGCTGATCCTCCAGTCTTACATACCTACAGTTGCATTTCATACTTTCTGCTCTCTAGCCCGAGAGGGCTCGTCCTCGGCCATCGCGCTGTCTACATTTCCTGCCCTCGTGCCTCGGGCTGCCTCACTGGCGTTCGGCACCGGAAATCTAGAAGGCGCTCAGCCCAAGGACTGGGTTCTAGTTCGATAGCCACGGCACTCTGTAGTGTTACCTTTGGAAGGGGGCAGTGGGATTATAATTGTCTGCTGATTCCCCTCCTCGGAGGGGTTAGGGGTGGGGTTTGCTTTGGCGCCAAAGCTTCACCTCCCTTTCACCAAGATCCTTTCAGGGTGACAAAAGAAAGGCTACACTTGACCTGATATAAGAACAGTTAGAGCAACGAGAAAATAGAACTCCCCTTCTTGCCCTCTAAAGAGGGCTTCTGCACCCCCAGGAGGAGCCGTTGATCCCGTTGGTTGCTTGGCTCTACAACTCCTAAACTCTCTAACTCCCAAACTCAAAGTATCTGCAGCCGCTTCAGCAGTGCCTCTTTGTGCGTGTTGCCAATAGGAATTTGCTTGCCGCCAATCAGGATGTTGTTATCTTCGATGGCCTCGATAGCCGTGAGGCGCACGATGTAGGAGCGGTGCACGCGCATGAAGTCCTTGCTGGGCAGGCGCTGCTCCAGATGCTTTAGGCTTTGGCTGACGAGGTAGATGTGCTGGGGCGTCTTGATGTTGCAGTAAATATCCTGCGCCTCAGCCCACACAATGTCCTCCAGCGCGACCTTCTCCAGCCGGTTGCGCACTTTCACAAACAGCGCGTCGTGGAGCAGGTAATTATCGCCTTCGGCTGTGGCAGGCTCCGTGAGCGCAGTATTTATACTTGCCGCCTGCCCTTGGCGGGCGCTGGCGTTGTATATGGCCACCTCAATGCTGCTTTGCAGGGTCCGGATGTCGAAAGGCTTCACCAGGTAAGCGTGCGGATTAGTTTGCTTGGCACGGTCGATCGTCTCCTTGTCTGAGAGGGCCGTCATGAAAATGAACGGAATCTGGCTGGACTTGGAAAGTATGGCCGCCGTGTCGATGCCGTCGAGCTTGCCTTCCAGCGTAATGTCGAGTATGGCAAGGTCCGGGTTGCACTTATGCACCTCCAGCAGCAGTTCCTCGCCGGAGCTCACCATAGCGCACACCTCATACCCCAGCTCCTCCAGCGAGAAAGCCAGGTTCTGCGCAATCACCACGTCATCCTCTGCGATCAGCAACTTTACCTTTGCCATACGTTCTGTGGTATATTTTTCAAGCTTCAGGAGCTAAACCATATCAATATAGATATTTTAGGCTAGATAAAGAAATCGCCTGCCTCGGCAAGTATGGTTTTATAGGGAGGAATTTGTAACTTGATACATGCTTTTGCCGCTCCGCCAGATAAGAATCTTCTTGACTCTCAGCCTGCTACTGCTGCAGGCTGTAGCAAGTATGGCCACGGCTCAGGCCCCCGATACCGTAGTGCTGCAGCCAGACGCGAGCAAGGAGGTGCTGGTGCCGCTGCAGGTGTACCACGACCAGGGCGGCAAACTGCATTTGCAGCAGGTGCAGCAAATGTCTTTCTCTCCCCTCGATACACAGGCCACACTACAGGCTGGCAAAACCGTGCACTGGGTGCGGGTGGTGCTGCAGAATGAATCCCGGCACGAGATTACCCGCTATCTCTACGCCGGCGATTGGAGCCGGATACAGGTTTATGCTTTAGGTCCGGAGGCAGGTGTGGAGGAGCGACAAACGGGGCAGCTGCTGCCCATACAAGAGCGTGACGTGCCCCGGAGTAAACCGCTGGTGCGGGTGCAGGTGCCGCCACAAAGCCACGCGTTGTTGTACCTGCGCCTGCAGGGCGACATTAACCTGTACAAACCGCAGCGCCTGAGCCTGCAGCTGCAGACGCCGGAGCAAGTGGAGCAGCGTAACAATAACCGGTTGCTGGGGCAGGGGATTTTTATGGGCATCATCCTGGTGATGACGCTCTACAACCTGGTGCTATACTTTTCGGTGCGCGACCGCAGCTATTTATACTACGTGCTAGCGCTTCTGGGCACGGGCTTATACTTTATGTTTTACCATGGCTTCGCGCTGGAGCTGCTCTGGCCCAACGCCCCTTACTGGAACGCCCACAGTTTTGCCTTCATCGTTACGTTTAATGGCTTGTTCCGGCTGCTGTTTACTAAAAGCTACCTCAACACCCACCACACCATGCCCCGCTGGGATAAGCTGCTGACGTTGCTCTCGCTGCTATATGCGCTGCCGGTAGCCATGGGCCTGCTTTCCTTCCTCACCCCGCTGGACCTGCTGCAGGTCTGCGTGGATTTGATTGGGGTGATTGGTGGCGCCGTACTGGTGGCAATGCTGCTGGTGGGCGCTGCGGCACTGCGGCAGGGCTATCGTCCGGCTTTATACTTTCTTATCGCCAACGTATTCTTTGTGGTGGGTGCGCTGCTGTTTATATTGAAGGAGACGCATTTGCTGCCCAATACTACCTTTACTGTGTACTCAGCGCAGGTAGGCATGG
Source organism: Pontibacter litorisediminis (assembly GCF_029360645.1). GTDB lineage: Bacteria > Bacteroidota > Bacteroidia > Cytophagales > Hymenobacteraceae > Pontibacter > Pontibacter litorisediminis. The sequence continues at coordinate 282,969 of NZ_JARDUA010000004.1, forward strand.
TAGCGCAGGTGGTGCTGTTCTCGCTGGGTTTGGCCTACAGGCTGAACACCGTAACAAACGAGCTGGCAGCAGAAGTCCTGGAAAAAGAGCGTCTGGAGCGCGAGAAGGAGACAGAGCGCAAGCGCCTGGTGGAGCAGCAGAAAAAGGAGCTGGAGGTGACGGTGGCCAATCGCACCGCCGCGCTGCGCCACAAGACGCAGGAGCTGAACGAGACCGTGCATCAGCTAAGGGAGTCGGAGCACAAGTTGCTGCGCCTTAACCAGCTCAAAGACCGCTTCTTCTCCATCATATCCCACGATCTGCGTACACCGCTGGCTACGCTGGATTCCTTCCTGAATATCCTGATCAATTTCTCGGATCGCATGAAGCCGGAGCAGATGCAGAAGCTGGCCAACCACACGCAACTCTCGGTGCACAACCTGCAGTCGCTGCTGGAGAACCTGCTGCAGTGGGCTGCCTCCCAAACCGCCTCCGACCAAAGTATGCGCTTCGAGCCGGAAGTGCTGCCGCTGCATCAGTCCGTGCAGCGCAACCTGGAGCTGCTGCAGGATACCGCTGCCGCCAAGCAAGTAAGCTGGCAGGTGCAGCTGCCCGAGGCGCTAAACGTATACGCCGATGCCAACATGCTCGATTTCGTGATCCGGAACCTGCTGCACAACGCCATAAAGTTCTCGAATGCAGGCAGCCAAGTGTACCTGCAGGCAAAAGTGAGCAGCGGTATGGCAGAGATATCCGTTCGGGACGAGGGCGTGGGCATGACTAACGATGTGCTCCAGTCGCTCTTTCACTCCGAGCATCCGGCTATTACCAGCAAAGGCACCTCCAACGAGAAAGGCACTGGTCTCGGGCTGCTCCTTTGCCGGCAGTTCGTAGAGCGCTGCGGCGGAAGCATATATGTGCAGAGCGTGCCTGGCCAAGGCAGCCGTTTTTGGTTTACCCTGCCGTTAGCGCCAGCTCAGCCAACTCCAAACCCGCAGCGGGAGCTGGAGGGGGAGATACTCTAACAATTTTTCCAGCCGAGTTCTGCCTCTCCCCCTGTTGAGGAGTCTGCAGTGCCGTGCCCAACCACCCCTGCCCCTCCTTGGCTTTCTCGAGGGCCCCTACCCCCAGGAGGGGAGCTTGTGATTACTGATTCTGAAGTATGAGTTCTATAGTTAAAGTATAAACACCCCTATAGTCCCCTTAAGGGGACAGTAGTACTAGCCGTAGCTACCGAACCTGATCCCAGCCTTTGGGTTGAGCGCCTTCTAGATTTCCGGTGACGAGCGAGAGCGAGGCATTGCGACAGCAAAGGAAATGTAGACAGCGCGATGTCCTTATCGAGGGCCCCTACCCCCAAGACGAGCCCTCGCGGGCTGGAGCGAGCCAAAGTAGGAGGTGAAACAGGTAGGTGGTAGGACCGTGGATAAACGGGGGCTAGCAAGGATAGCTCTTGTGTCAAAATGCAGGAAGCAGAAGCAATAGGAAAGCACGATCTACAACTAGCGTATGAGAAGAGGCATCAGCGGCTAAGGGGAGCACCTTCATTACCAACATACGAAAATAATCGTAAATAAATTTCCTGTTACGAAACTATTCGTATATACTTGCAGTACAACATCTCAAGAACGCTTAACTACTTCTACCCTATGACCTTACCACAAATCCCAAAACCTACGGAGTCAGAGCTGGAGATACTGCAGGTGCTGTGGCAGCACGGGCCGAGTACCGTGCGCTTCGTGCACGAAGAGCTCAGCAAAAACAAAGAAGTCGGCTATACCACCACCCTCAAAATCATGCAGCTGATGACGGAGAAAAACATGCTGGAGGCCGACAAGTCTAGCCGCTCGCATATCTTCAAGCCGCTGCTGCAGGAGGAGGACACGCAGCAGCAACTGCTCAGCCGTTTCTTGGACACCGCCTTCCGCGGATCGGCCAGCAAACTGGTGATGCAGGCACTCGGCAACAGCCGCACATCCAAGGAAGAACTCGATGAAATCAGAAACCTGTTAGATAAACTGGAAGGAGGTACGAAATGAACCTAGTAGAAAACCTGATGCCGGAGGGACTGGTGAGCGCCCTTGGCTGGACACTGCTGCACGCGCTGTGGCAGGGAGCCTTTGTGGCACTGCTCCTGAGCCTGTCTTTGGTGCTGCTGCACCGCCATTCGGCCAGAGTTCGCTATGCTGTGGCCAGTTCGGCTATGCTGCTGCAGCTGTTGCTGTCGGTAGGCACGTTCGCAATCTACTTCAGCAAAGCGGATGCGGTTTTAGCGCCAGCTAGAAGTATGGAGGTGGTGGCTGAGGCGCCGGTTGTAAGTATACATGCCTCGTTCTGGGCAGATCCCTTGGGAACGGCGCAGGTGTACTTTGAACAGCACCTGCCGCTGCTGGTAACGCTATGGCTGCTAGGGCTTGTGCTGATGGCCGTGCGTTTTATCGGAGGCCTGGCCTACACCCAGCGCCTGCGTAACTACAGAACATCAGAGTTGGGTGAGCAGTGGCAGCAGAAACTAAACCAGCTGCAGAGGCGGCTGGGCATGCAGCAGGCCGTGCGGCTGGTGGAGTCGGCGCTGGTGCAGGTGCCCATGGCGATAGGCGTGGCCAAGCCGGTGATCCTGCTGCCGATGGGTGCGGTAACGGGCCTGACGCCGGCGCAGGTGGAAGCCATACTTGCCCACGAACTGGCGCACATCCTCCGCCGGGATTACCTGCTGAACCTGCTGCAGTCGGTGGTGGAGATCCTGTACTTCTACCATCCGGCCATGTGGTGGGTGTCTGGGGTGGTGCGGGCCGAGCGCGAGCACTGCTGCGATGATGTGGCCGTTGCCCTCTGCGGCGACTCCCTGACCTACGCCCGCGCCCTTACCGAGCTGGAGGCCATGCGCATGCCGGCTGCGCCTGTTATGGCCGTGGCCTTCTCGGGGCAGCGCGGCTCGCTGATCAACCGGATCAAACGCCTGGTGGGGCAGCCCCTGAAGCCAACCTTTAGTGAGGGGTTCGCCGCTGGCCTGGTGCTGGTAATCGGGCTGCTGGCCGTGTCTTTTGGGGCGGTGGCCGAGCGGCAGCCGCTGGAGGCGGAGAAGCCAACCCAACCTGAGAAGGAAACGGCAGCGGCGGAAGCCGGAGGCGCGGAGGATACAGGAGGGGCAGAAAGTTTCATAGCGCAGGATGCCCAGGGCAACAGCCGCAACGTGGTTATCATCACCAATAAAAAAGGAAAGGTGAAAGAGCTGTACGTGGACGGCAAGCGCATCCCTAAGAAGGACATCGAGAAGTATAACGACCTTATAGAGCAGCGCCTGCAGGCCACTGCCAATGCACCGAGGGCCACACGGGAGGAGGTGAAAGAGCTGATAGTGCAGGAGCGCGAGGCGCTGGCAAGAACCAGGCGGGGCACGAGAGAAGAGAGGGTTATTGTGGAGCGTCTTTCAGAGGAGCCCCTGCCTCCCCTGCCCCCGCTGCCGCCATTGCCGCCCATGCCAGCGCCTCCGGCTCCGCCGGCCCCTCCTGCCCCACCAGCAGGCGCCAGCAAAAAAGAGCAGAAAGCCTATGAGCGCGAGATGAAGAAGTATCAGGAGGAGATGGAGCGGCATGCACAGCAGATGCAGCAGGAGGCCAGAAGATTTGAACAGCAAGTGGTGGTACGGCGTATAGCCCAAGACAGCCTGAGACACCGAGAGCTTATGATCAGACACGAGGAAAGAGCCGATGAGATGCGGGCCCGCATGGAGGCGCGGCAGCATGAAATGGAGGCCCGGCGAGCCGAAATGGACTCGCGCAGGGCAGAGATGGAGGAGCGCCGCCATAAACATGCTGAGAATATGCGCCAGATGAAGGATGAGCTGCTGAAGGATGGCCTGATCGAGAGCGACAGCAGCAACCTGAACATCCAGCTAAATAACGGCGAGTTCTTCATCAACGGTAAAAAGCAGCCGCAGCAAGTGTACGACAAGTATAAAAAGTGGCTGCACCCGGATAAGGAGTAGCTTGTGCCGGCACTATGCAAATTTCGTAATAAAGCCTACCTTTGAGTATCAAAAGGTAGGCTTTATGCTTTTTAAGTAGCTGTAAGGCTATAGTTTATACTATGTGCCTACATCCCTTTACGGGTAAAATTGCGTAAGTAGGCGTACCTGCCGCGTGGCTGGCCCAAAACGTTGTTTTAATTACATCATCACCCATACCCCATGGCTAAAAGATTTCTCTTAACACAGGCACGTCTGCGCGCTGCGCTTTCATTGCTGCTGCTGCTCCTGCTTTCGGTACACGCCTTTGCCTCCGATACCCAGCACATGATCCCGCTTTCGCTGCAGGAGCGCGTGCAGGGCGCCGAGATGGTGGTGGAGGGCGAAGTGGTGCGGCAGGAGTCGTTCTGGGATGCCCAGCATGAAAACATCTATACTTCTAACATCATTAAGGTGTACAAAGCCTTTAAAGGCGAGGTGAAGGCTGAGCTGGTGGAAGTAATTACCGAGGGAGGCACGATAGGCTTGAAAAAGCATGTTTTCTCTACGGCACTTAAGCTAAGGCCGGGGCAGCAGGGCCTGTTCTTCCTCAGCCGCCAGCAGATGCACCAACGCACCCCGGGCAATCAGTCTGTGAGCACTCGCGCCTACGGCAGCGAACAAGGGTTTGTGCAGTATGACCTGGAGAGACGGACTGCCCGCGGCGTGTTTGAGAAGTATGGCAGTGTGCAGGAACTGTACGATGCTGTGAGCGGGAAGACGGGGCAGCAGTTCCGCGTCATCTCCGAGAACCAGAAACTGAAGGCGACCTCTGTGCAGAACGGGCAGCAACAGCAGCAGGGAGTTACCGCACCGATTATCACCAGCTTCTCGCCGCGGGTGGCCAGCGCAGGCACAGGCGTTGTACTGACTATAAACGGCACCGGCTTTGGCAGCAGCCGCGGCAATGGCTCTGTGGAGTTCAGAAACGCTGACGACGGAGGCCAGACATTCGTGAAGCCGCTCCCAACAGAGTATATCTCCTGGACCAACACGCAGATCAAGATGTACATCCCTTCGGTGATGCAGGACGAGGGTACGGCTGGCTCCGGCCCTATCCGTGTAACGACCAGCGATGGTAGTTCTTTTACCTCTGTGGGGGGCATTACGCTGGAGTTCGCCTACTCCAACATCGACTTCGACGACAAGTCGTTCCGGCCTGTACTTACTGACCAGAATGGCTCCGGCGGCTATACCATACTCTTTGCCGAGAGCATGGAAAGCCGCCTGGCTGCCAAAGAAGGCTTCAGAAGAGCCGTAAACACTTGGGTGTGCGTCTCAGAGATTAACTGGACCCTGGGTGGCCAAACCACAAAAAACAGCACGGCAGACGATGGATTGTCTATCGTCCGGTTTGCCTCACAATCAACGGTTGGCGAGTCGGTGCTGGCGCGCACCATTAGCCGCTATGAAGGCTGCGCCAGCCGTGTCACCAACGACACACTGTTTTGGGTAACTGAGTTCGACATGGAGATCAACAGCGAAATAGACTGGCAGTATGGCCCGGGCGGCCCCGGTAACCGCCAGTTTGATTTTGAGACAGTAATGCTGCATGAGCTGGGGCATGCCCACCAGCTTGGCCACGTGAACCTGGACAATGCCGTGATGTTCTACGCCATTGAGTACGCACGCCTGGAGCGTGACCTGAGCCCACTCGACATACGCGGCGCCCAACTGGTAATGGCGGCCAGCACCAAGGAAAACAGCTGTAGCCAGCCTCCTATGGTGCCGAACCCGAACGGCGAGTGTAACCTGGCCCCAGAAATACTAACGCTAGAAGCAGCGTTTAACGCGGCAGGCGCTGTGCAGGTAAACTGGATAAGCCGCAATGAGCAGCAGGTGGTCAGTTATATGTTGCAGCGCAGCCAGGATGGGGTAACCTGGGAGGATGTGGGCTCTGTGGCGGCCAAAGGGCCGAATACCGGCGACCTGAGCTATACTTTCGCGGACCCGAGCCCGCTGCGCGAGCAGTCTTACTACCGCCTGGAGGTAACGTACAGAAGCGGTGAGGTCAGCTATTCGCCCCGCGTTATAGTGGTCAACCCAGCTGACTTGCGTGTGCTGCGGTATTTCCCTAACCCGGTTGGAGGGGAGAACACACGGCTTACCCTGCGCTACCTGGTTAGCCGCGGTGCCACTATGCAGGTGCAGCTCTACAATGCAAAGGGGCAGGCTGTAAGAACGTATGAAATCAGCTTCAGCACCGGCACAAGCGCCTACAGCATCGACCTTGAGGGGCTGGCGGCTGGCATATACTTCCTGAAGTGGCAGGAAGGCAGCCGTAACGGTACAGAGCGGATTCTGAAGCAATAATCCTATTTACTGTAAAAGCAGCAGCGCCGGAGCCCAAAAGCTCCGGCGCTGCTGCTTTTACACTTTCTGCTTTATCCGCTCAATCGATCCGGATCTTGTGGCTGGGCTTTTCTTTGTTGCCGCGCTTAGGAACGGTAACGTGCAGCACCCCGTCCTTGTAGCTGGCCTTTATGTCCTCCTCCTTTACAGCGTCGGGAAGGCGGAAAGAACGGGTGAAAGAGCTGTAGTTGTACTCGCGACGGGTATAGTTTTCTTGCTCGTCTTTTTTCTCCTCCTCTTTCTCAGAGCTGATCGTTAACATGCCATCGTGCACATCAATGTTGAAGTCTTCTTTCTGCATGCCCGGTGCGGCCAACTCAATGGCATAGTCCTGCTCGTTCTCGCGGATGTTGGTGGCAGGTACATTGGCCATCATCTGAGGGCCTACACGAGAAGGGAAGCCCCAAAGGTCTGATTCGAAGAAGCGGTCTACATCGCTGAAGAAGTCAGAGAATACAGAGCGGGTTGGCATCGCATTCCCCCTGTTTCTCCTGGTCATCATGTTTGCCATGGCTTTTCCTCCTTTTGTTCTTTAAGTTTAAAATTAGCTTAAACGCATAATGCTTTGGCTTTTATTTTTACGAGTGGCCTGCGTGCGTGTTGTGTTGTAGGAGTGTTGTTAGCAGGTGTACGCCCGGTACTCACGCAATAAAAAAGCCGCTTAGCCATGCCTGGGCAAGAGCGGCCAAGCACTGTGGGCTGGTGGAAAAAGCAAAAAGGCAGGCAACATGCAGTTGGGGATACTGTCTGTTGTCTGCCTTTTCAGGAAAGGCACCTGTTATGCCAGGCGTGCGGTAAGCCCATGGAAGAGACTCGCGCCTGGCTGATGCCGTAGCTGTTGGTTTTAGAGCATTAAGGGCTTTCTAGCTTGGAAAGACTGTGAACGATGGCACAAATGTGCACCCCTCATTTCTATAACACAAGGTATTTTAAGGTGCTTTTGTCACATCGGAAAATCGGAGATGGAGAGGGGGTTTTAGGGATGTAAATGTGTTTCTGGCGCCTAATCGCTCATTACTCTTGTTGGAAAATAAGGCATTTGTCACATGAGCTTTAGAAAAAAGTGCGTCATGACATCGAATTTTATGTGCCGGAAAAGGCAGAGGAGTGGCAGTTGATGCCTGGCAGGATGACGAGATTTCCCGCCCTGCTGGTTCACCGGGGCTGCACCGCAACCATGTGGAGCTCTACATGATTTCCATACACACGCTTCTTCTTCTCCTGCACGCCCTACCGCACCGCTTCGGCTCTTTCTGCCTGGTTCCGATATTTTCCTTACAGGGGGTACTGATTACAGTTGTTTATGTTTATTTTGCCACACTGCGTGTGCCTAAGCAGGGAAACCTGCAAACGCTGTCTGGGCTTATGCCTGCTTTGATTGTTTTCCCGCTCTGCCCGGCTATGGCCCTCTTTGGGAGTATAGTGCCGGCCTGATGCGGAGCTAACTTATACCTGCGAACCATGCCTCAACAAAGATTAAACTGGGATAAGCTTATCTCTAAAAAACGCTTCGAGACCAACGACAGGAAGTATACTTCGGATGAGTCGGTGCGCGGCGAGTTCCAGCGCGACTACGACCGCATCGTGTTTTCCTCAGCTTTCCGGCGGCTGCAGAACAAGACGCAGGTCATGCCCATGCCCGAAAGCGATTTTGTGCACACCCGCCTGACGCACAGCCTGGAGGCCTCGGTGGTGGGGCGCTCGCTGGGGCGCATCGTGGGCAAAAGCATACTGGAGCGGCACCCGCAGCTGGCGCAGGAGAAAAACATTCAGGAAGCTGATTTTGGGGATGTAGTGGCCGCGGCCTGCCTGGCCCACGACATTGGCAACCCGCCCTTCGGGCACTCCGGCGAAGATGCCATCTCTGCCTATTTCCTGAGCGATGAGGCACAGGCATACCTGCAGAACCTGACAGCCGCCGAAAAAGCGGATCTACGCAACTACGAGGGCAACGCTGCGGGCTTTAGGGTACTGACGTATACGTATCCGGCGCACTGCCAATTGCCCGACGGTGTTAGCCACAGTGGCCTCAGCCTGACCTACACCACGCTGGCCACCTTCACGAAGTATCCGAAAGAGTCGCTGCCCAAAGTGGCCGGCACCAAAAATACCAGTGAGAAGAAGTATGGCTTTTTCCAGACGGAGAAAGGATGGTTTAACACCATTGCCCAGGAGCTGGGGCTGCTGAAGAAAGGCCAAGACGGGGAAGTGTTTTACCACCGCCACCCACTGGCTTTTCTGGTAGAGGCCGCCGACGACATCTGCTACCGCATCATCGATTTTGAGGATGGCCTGAAGCTGGGGCTGGTGCCACAGGAACAGGGTATGGACCTCCTTCGCCAGATCCTCAACGACGACCCGAACCGCAAGTCCAGCCTCACCTTCTATGATTGGAAAGAGGAGATCGGCTACCTGCGCGCCCGCATCATAAACAAATTGATAGAGGAAACCACCGCTATTTTTCTGCAGCACGAAGAGGAAATACTGGCCGGCACCTATGATAAGCCGCTGATCAATGAAGTAAGCAGCAAGCCGGTGCTGGACGAGATAAAGGACTTATCTATAAAGCTGATCTACCAGAACCGCCCGGTGCTGGAAATTGAGGCTGCCGGCTTTGAGGTGCTGGGCGGCCTGCTGGACGCCGGTATAAAAGCCGTGTTCAGGCCAGAGTCGAAGCACCACCGAAAGCTGGGCGCCCTGATCCCGCCACACTACCTGCAGCTCCCTGACGAGGCAACCGAATATGAGCGCATCATCCACATCTGCGACTTCGTGACTAGCCTCACCGACCAGGCGGCACTGGGTTTGTACCGCAAAATAAAGGGAATCGAGCTGCCGAGGATGTACTGATAAATCCTTCATAATGATGTCTGCGTATGAGCTAAGTCGTTAAGGTTCAGCAGATGTCGCAACCAGTGTTCAATTTTGAAAGGTACAAGCCGCAGGACTGGCTTTCGGTTTACCGGTTGCTGGCGGTGCCGGCATTGTTGTACACGTTGCTGAACAGGCAGGAGGCGCCTTTCCTGGTGTTGCTGGCTATCAGCCTGGCTACCGATGCCGTGGACGGCCTGCTGGCGCGCCGGCAACGGCAGGAGAGCCTGCGCGGTGCCAAGCTCGATTCCTGCAGCGACCTGCTCACGGTGCCTTTCATGCTGGCCAGCCTCTTCATCTTTAAACCCAATTTTCTGGAAGAGCAGGTAGTGCTGCTGAGTGTGCTGGTAGGGCTATACTTCCTGGAGTTGCTGACCTCCATGCTGCGCTACGGCAAACCCAGCAGTTTCCACACCTACCTCGATAAAGCCTCTTTCATACTGCTGGGTATCTTCTACTTCTCCCTTTTCCTGTTCGGCTTTGTTGGCTGGCTTTTCTACACTGCCATGGCGCTGGCCATACTTGGGGAGTTGGAGGAGCTTGTGCTGGTCATGCGGTTGCCCAGGTGGCGAAGTAAGGTTAAAGGCCTTTTCTGGGTGCTGCAGGAGAAGTAGCATGCCCCTGCTTCCTTTCGTCTAGAAAAAATCGAGGTTCATCTTCCTCCCTCTCTCATCTGTATAATGCGGTAGCTTTGCGGTGCGGTAAATTCGTTTCTTAGCCCATTTTGAATTAATTTTAGACGTTGTAGCACAGCTGCTGCAAGTGGCCTTTGGCCAAATACACCCTTTTTTCAACAAACAAAAACACATGAAGAGCAAATTTATCATCTGCCTTTTGTGGTGCGTTACTAGCCTGTCGGCGATGGCGCAGAGCAATGGCAACAAGATTGAGTTCACGGAGTACACGCTCCCGAACGGCCTGCACGTGATCCTGCACCAGGATAAGTCCACACCTAATGTGGCGGTGTCGGTGCTGTACCACGTGGGCTCTAAGAATGAGGTAGAGGGCCGCTCTGGCTTTGCCCACTTCTTTGAGCACCTGATGTTTGAGGGCACCGAGAACATCGGCCGCGGCGAGTACAGCTCGCTGGTGCAGAAAGCCGGCGGCGCCCTGAACGCCAACACCTCCTTCGATCGCACTTACTATTATGAGCTGCTGCCGTCTAACCAGGTGGAGCTGGGGCTGTGGCTGGAGGCTGAGCGCATGAAGCACGCCAAGGTAGACGAAGTGGGCGTGGAGACCCAGCGCAAGGTAGTGCAGGAGGAGAAGCGCGAGCGCATCGACAACCAGCCGTACGGCTCTATGGGCGAGAACGTGTTCTCTACAGCCTACACCAAGCACCCATACAAGACCATGCCGATCGGCTCTTTCGAAGACCTGAACGCCGCCAGCATTGAGGAGTTCCGCGACTTTTACAAGACCTTCTACGTGCCCAACAACGCCACCCTGTCTGTGGCCGGCGACATCAATGTAGAGGAAACCAAGAAGATGATCGAGAAGTACTTTGCGGGCATCCCGAAAGGCACTAAAGAGATTCCTCGCCCGAACGTGGAGGAGCCTAAGCAGACAGCGGAGCGCCGCAAAACGGTGTATGACAACATTCAGCTGCCAGCCGTTATCCAGGCCTACCACATTCCGGCACAAGGTACAGATGATTACTATGCCCTCTCGATGCTGACCACGCTGCTTTCTGGCGGCGAGAGCGCGCGCCTGCCAAAGGCGCTGGTGGACAAGCAGCAGAAAGCCGTGGCCGCCGCCTCTATCCCTTTCCCTACCGAAGACCCGGGCCTGTTCCTGACCTTCGCTATTGCCAACATGGGTGTGGAGGTAAACGATCTGGAGCAAGCCATGGATGCCGAGATCGAGCGCGTGAAAACCGAGCCGCTTTCTGACCGCGAGTTCCAGAAGCTGCGCAACCAGGTAGAGAGCAACTTTGTGCAGCAGAACCGCACGGTGGCCGGTCGTGCCGAGAGCCTGGCCAACTACCATGTATACTTTGGCGATGCTAACCTGATCAACACAGAGCTGCAGCGTTACCTGAACGTGAAGAAGGAGGACATCCAGCGTGTGGCCAAGGAGTACCTGACCAAGAACAACCGCGTGGTGCTGCACTACCTGCCAAAGTCAGCGGAAGCAAAAAAGTAGAAATTTTAGACAAAGGACTTGATGACAAAAGACAAAGGATATACCATACATCTATAAGGTCTTTTGTCCTTTGTCACATAATCTTTTGTCAGGCTAAAATCTTAGAGATATCATGATAAAGAAACTATATAGTACCGCATTGCTGTCGCTGGCGCTGCTGTGTGTCATGCCGGCACAGGCCCAGCAAACCACCCCGCCGCCTCCGGGTCCTGCGCCTAAAATAGAGCTGGGCGAGTACAAGCACTTCACCCTGAAGAACGGCCTGAAAGTATACGTGGTGGAGAACCACAAACTGCCGGTGGTATCTATGTCGCTGGTGCTGGACCGCGACCCGATCCTGGAAGGCGAGAAGGCCGGTTATGTGCAGGCTGCCGGCCAGATGATGCGCACCGGTACCGCCAACCGCACCAAGGACCAGTTCGATGAGCAGGTAGACTTTATTGGGGCTGACCTAAGCTTCTCCTCTACCGGCTTCAACGCCTCTTCCATGAAGAAGCACCTGCCCACCCTGCTTGATCTGACTACCGACGCCCTGCTGAACCCGAAGTTCACGCAGGAGGAGCTGGACAAGATCAAAAAGCAGATGAAGGCGAACCTGGCGCAGGCCAAGGACAACCCGGATGCCATTGCCAGCCGCACCCGCAACCTGGTGCTGTACGGCAAAGATCACCCTTACGGGGAACTGATGACCGAGCAGACGGTGGATAACTTTACGCTGGAGGACATACAGAAGTACTACAACACCTTTTACAAGCCGAACATCGGTTACCTGGCCGTGGTGGGCGATGTGACGGAAAAGGAGATGAAGAAGCTCCTGAAGAAGTCGTTTGCCAAGTGGAAGAAAGCTGATGTGCAGGAAGTGAAGTATGACCTGCCGCAGCAGCCGGAGCAAACGCAGGTGGTGATCGTGGATCGCCCAAGCTCGGTGCAGAGTTCACTTATACTTACCAACCCCGTGGATATGAAGCCGGGTGCGGAGGATGCGGTGGCAGCCTCCCTGATGAACAACATCCTGGGCGGAGGCATGGATGCCCGCCTGTTCCAGAACCTGCGCGAGACGCACGGCTACACGTACGGCGCCTATTCTTCCATCAGCTCTGATGAGATCCTGGGCCGCTTTAACGCCAGCGCCAATGTGCGCAACGCCGTTACCGATAGTGCCGTGGTAGAGTTTATGAACGAGCTGAGCAAGATCCGCAACGAGCGCGTGAGCGAGGAGGAGCTGCAGGACGCCAAAGCCTACATGATGGGCAGCTTCGGCCGCGGCCTGGAGAACCCGGCAACGGTGGCGGTTTACGCCATCAACACGGCCCGCTACGGTTTGCCACAGGATTACTACCCGAACTACCTGAAAAAGGTGGAGGCTGTAACGGCAGCAGACGTGCAGCGCGTGGCGCAGAAGTACATTAACCCAGACAAGATGTACGTGCTGGCCGTAGGCAACGCCTCTGAGATTGCCGATAAGCTGAAGAAGTTTGACAAGGACGACAGCCAGATCACCTACTACAACACGGTGGGTGAGAAAGTAGACCGCGCGGCCATGGGCGTGCCGGCTGGCTTAACGGCCGAGCAGGTGATAAACGACTATATCAAGGCGATCGGCGGCAAAGCCAACATCGAAAAGCTGAAGGATATCAGCGTCACCAGCAACGCCACCATCCAGGGCATGACGCTGGTGTTTAAACAGCAGCAGAAAGGCAACGATAAGTTCCTGGTGCAGGTGCTGATGAACAACAACCCGATGCAGCGCGTGATCATCAACGGCGACAAAGGCAAAATGGAGGCCCCGATGCAGGGCGTGAACAAGGAGATGACGGCAGAGGAGCTGAAAACGCAGAAGCTGGAGGCAAACCTGTTTCCGGTGCTGCAGTACGAGAAGCTAGGCATTGAAACCAAGCTGACAGGGGTAGAGGATGTTGACGGTACCCAAGCCTACGCCGTAGAGGTGAAACAGCCGAATGGCCAGAAAGCCACCCATTACTTCGCTAAAGATACAGGCCTGCGCCTGAAAGAGGTAAACAGCCTGGAGACGCCTCAGGGCGTAATCACCCAGACCAAAACCTTTGGAAATTATAAAGAGGTGAATGGCGTGAAGTTCCCATACGTAGTAGAGACAGTGGTTGGCCCGCAGGCAATAAAAGCCGAGGTACAGACTATTGAGGTAAACAAAAACCTGAGCGACGATACGTTCAAGCTCTAAGGTTTATACTTGCCGATGAAGTACAAAGCGGCTGCCCTAGCTAGGGCAGCCGCTTTTTTTCTTGGTGCTTACCTGAAAAGGCTTCCCTGGCGCAAGCGTCCGCTTGTGTCTTTATACTTTAGCACAACTGGAATCCTCCGCTGGCGCGGGCTTGCAGCCCGTGTCGCTTTAAATTTCCTCGCTGTTCCGGACATCCCCGTCTGAAACCGACTCTGCCGCGGATCTTCAGATCCGCGTAAGGCATACTTTGGCTAAACATCCTAGCCACGACTTCCTGCAACCCGAGCTAAGCTATCCTTGCTAGCTACTGCTGATCCTCAGCTTTACAAGCGGCTCTTTCCATAGCTGGCTTTGGGGCTCTCCAGCCCGAGAGGGCTCGTCTTTGGGCATCGCGCTGTGTTCCCTTCCTGCCTCCGCTGCGCTGCGGCTGCCCTTTCAGGGCACCGGAATCTCACAAGGCGCTCAACCCAAAGACTGGGATTTGGTTTGATAGCCAGAGCTGATGGAGCTTGAACAGAGCTCCTCCCCTTTGACAAGGAGGGGCAGGGGTGGTTGGACCCGGTGCAGCTGAGTTCTCTCCCCTACTTTTAGGAGAGGGCCGGGGAGGGGTCTATCTAAAATAACTCCCCCTGCACCGGCTGCACATACTTCTTCGGCGGCTTTAAATCAAAGCCGCATACTTTGTTGAGCTGCTCGATGAGGTAAGTAGCCAGCTCCGGGGCTAGCGTGTTGTCGGGCTCGTGCACGAAAAAGTATAGGTGGCGCAAACCATTGCTAAACCACTCCTGCAGGCGCTCTACCCAGGCATCAATGCGGGTATAGTCGGTGGGGTGCAGGCCGTTGCCCACAAACCGGATCATGGCTGATGGCGTGGTGAGGCGCATGTGCAGCACATCGCGGCGGCCGGCTACATCGGTCAGCACCGTGCCGGCTTTATACTTCTCCAGCACTTCGAAAAGCTCCAGGCTGGCCACGTTGTCCACAAACCAGCCTTCGTGGCGCAGCTCTACCGTAATGGGTACACTTTCGGGGATGAAAGCAAGGAAAGCCTCCAGGTCGGGCAGTTGGTTAGGCGCAAAGTAGGGTGGCAGTTGCAGAAAAGCCTCGCCCAGCTTGTCCTCCAATCCGGCAACGGCCGCGCAGAAGGCAGCGGTTACATCCTGGGTGCTGCGCAGGGCGGCTTCGTGGCTGATGAGCTGTGGGAACTTGGGGCAGAACTTAAAGCCGCGTGGCACCATGTTGCGCCAGCGGTCGATGGTGTCGGGGCTGGGGATGTGGTAGTGGGTGCTGTTGAGCTCAATGGTGTTGAACTGCTTGCCATACCACAGTAGCGACTCTTTCTCGGGCATGCCGGCTGGGTAGTATTTGCCTACCCAGGCCTTGTTTACCCACACCGGCAGCCCCACGTATACCTGCGGCTTCAGGTAAGAGCCGGATTGCTGCAGCAGCGGCAGCGTGTCGGGATGGTTGGGGGGCAGCGTAAAGTCTACGCGGCTGATGTCGGGCAGCTTTCCAAAGTCCATGGTTTTATGCTTTTAGTTACTATACGTGTAAGCGCAAAATTAGCAGGAGCTGCCGGAGTGCCTCAGGCCGGATTCACCAAAAATGGGGCGAAAATTGGATCAAATCTCCTTGGCCAGAAGAAAATTTTTAATTATTTTTTATAGGTTATTTTCTATGCTTCCAATGTATGAAAATATCGCCATACGTCCTTTAAAAGGCGATTTCTGCATTAGCTGACTTAAGGCAATTTTACCTCTCCAGCCTATATCCCCCTACACCCACGGTGCAATAACGGCGTAAAAGGCCTCGTTTAAAAACAAATTCCGTAATTTTGCGGCTTCACCAACTATTAAGTGATATGATACATAATAGAAAGTGCTTTATTTTCTCATTAGTCATTTTTCTATTTATCGGCATTGGCCAACCAACTTTTGCACTGAACAACAACTCCGGCCAAGCCAAAGTACAGAAAGGCGAGGCATCGTGGTACGGCAGTCGTTACCACGGCAGGAAAACCAGCAGCGGCGAGCGCTACAACAAGAACGCCATGACCGCCGCGCACAAAACGCTTCCTTTCGGCACGAAAGTGAAAGTGACCAACCTCGATAACAACGAATTTGTTATCGTGCGCATCAACGACAGAGGCCCTTTCGTGGGCGATCGCATCATTGATGTGTCTGAGGCCGCAGCCCGCAAGCTTGATTTCCACAGCGAGGGTATTGGCAACGTGAAAATCGAGGTATTGGAGACCAAGGCTGACCTGGCTTCGGCTGTTGGGTTCTCATTCAATGCGCCATCCTATGCTAAAAACGAGCTTGATGCCGGTATAGACGCTGGTATCCTGCTAAGCGCGAGGTAAGGTGCGATGGCTGTAACAGCCTTCCTTTAATTTACTGGATTAAATTACCGCTTTAGAAGCGCGGTGCCTGTAGAGGCGCTGCGCTTTTGTTGTTTTAGTCTAAAAGTATTCTTGCTTCATCTATAAAAAGCTGTATTTAAGCTTTTAAGCCGTGGCCATACTTTGAGATATAAAATGGAATTGCTATACTTAGATACCGAAACCTAACTCTTTTAAACTTTAACTAACCTGCTATACTTTGAAAAGACGAAATTTCCTCGAATTGTCGGCCCTGGGGCTAGGGGGCTTAATGCTGCCTTCCATCCCCGTCTTCGGTAACACAGTTTCGCCAGAGCGCTTGCTGGAAACCGTTGACTCGGCCCTCAAAAAGAAGCTCGCCGACGTTGCCCTGAACACAGCCAAGTCCAAGGGTGCCTCTTATGCCGACGTGCGCATAGGCCGCTACCTGCAGCAGTACGTCTTCACCCGCGAAAAGCAGGTGCAGAATATCGTGAACGCCGAGTCTTACGGCGTGGGCGTGCGCGTGCTGGCCAACGGTACCTGGGGCTTTGCCGCCACTTCTGATGTAACCGACAAAGGCATTGCCAAAGCTGCTGAGCAGGCTGTGGCCATTGCCAAGGCCAATGCCAAGCTGCAAAAGGAGCCCGTGAAGCTGGCTCCGGTGAAAGGCTACGGCGAGGTAAGCTGGAGAACGCCTATCGAGAAGAATGCCTTTGAGGTGCCTGTGGGCGAGAAAGCCGACCTGCTGCTGGCGGCCAACGCCAAGGCAATGGACAACGGAGCCAATTTCGTTAACTCGGCCCTGTTCCAGGTGAACGAGCAGAAATACTTTGCCTCTACCGAAGGCTCTTACATCGACCAGGACATCCACCGCATCTGGCCGAACTTTACGGTTACGGCTGTGGATAAGGCCAGCGGCAAGTTCAGAACCCGCGAGGCGCTGAGCGCTCCGATGGGGATGGGCTGGGAGTATATGGTCCCGAAGGCATCTGAGAAGATAAAAGGTCCGGAAGGCACTGGCCTCACCGGCTACCGCTACGCTTACGACATGCTGGAGGATGCGGCTCTGGCCGCCAAGCAAGCCAGGGAAAAGCTGACGGCAAAATCGGTGATGGCAGGCAAGTATGACCTTATCCTTGATCCAAACCACTTGGGCCTGACAATACACGAATCTGTGGGGCACCCGCTGGAGCTGGACCGCGTGCTGGGTTACGAGGCTAACTATGCCGGTACCTCATTTGCCACGCTGGATAAGTGGAAGGGCAAGGACTTTAAGTATGGCTCCGACAAAGTGAACATCTTCGCCGATAAAACACAGCCAGGCTCGCTCGGCTACGTGGGTTGGGACGACGAAGGCGTGAAAACAAAGCAGTGGGACCTGATCAAGAACGGGGTGCTGGTGAACTACCAGGCCATTCGTGACCAGGCGCACATCATCAATGAGCCGGAGTCGCATGGCTGCTGCTACGCCGACAGCTGGAGCTCCGTGCAGTTCCAGCGTATGCCAAACGTGTCGCTGGCGCCGGGCAAGGAGAAGAAGAATGTGGATCAGTTGATAAGTGGTGTGGATAAAGGTATCTACATCGCGGGGCGCGGCTCCTACTCTATCGACCAGCAGCGCTACAACTTCCAGTTTGGCGGTACTACGTTCTATGAGATCAAAGGAGGTAAGATTGTCGGCCCATTGGAGGACGTGGCGTACCAGAGCAATACCCAGGAATTCTGGAACTCCTGCTCCGACATGTGCGACCAGAGCGACTACCGCCTGTTCGGCTCGTTCTTCGACGGCAAAGGGCAGCCAAGCCAGATCAGTGCGGTGTCGCACGGCTCTGCCCACACCCGCTTCGATGGCGTGAACGTGATCAACACGGCTAGAAAAATCTAGCGATTATTAGTTTAGAGTTAAAAGTTAATAGTTAAGAGTGGCAACAACAGAACTCTTGACTACAGGCGATAGGGAAAGCGGTATCAATCAAAATCCCACATAACTTTTAACTCATAACTCTCAACCCTTAACTATCCAAACATGGCAATATTAACGAAAGAAGAAGCTCAGGCGATACTGAAGAAAGCACTGGGTTTTTCGAAGGCTGATGAGTGTGAGATCACGCTCAACGGCAACACAGGCGGCAACATCCGCTACGCCAGAAACGAGGTATCCACGAGCGGTGCGGAAGAAAACATATCCATGGCGGTGGAGTCGCGATTCGGCAAGCGTTCCGGAGTGGCCACTATCAATGAGTTCGACGATGCGTCGCTGGAGAAAGTGATTCGCCGCTCGGAGGAGATCGCGCGCCTGGCGCCGGAGAGCCCAGAGTACGTGGAGTTGCTCGGGCCCCAGCAGTACATCACCACCAAGGCCCATTTCGACTCCACAGCCAAGATAGACCCGGCCTACAGAGCCGAGGCGGCCGCTAAAAGTATAAAAGCCGCTACCGCCAAAGGCCTGACGGCCGCCGGCTTCCTAGAGCACTACACCAACTTCACGGCCAAGATGAACAACAAGGGCCTGTTCGCTTATCATCCGTCTACGGTGGTGGACTTCTCGGTGACCATGCGTACCGAAGATGGCACCGGCTCCGGTTACGTAACCCAGGACTTCTCGGATGTGAGCAAGCTGGACACGGGCAAAGCCTCGCAGATAGCCGCTGATAAAGCCGCTAACTCACGCAACGCCCGTGCACTGGAGCCAGGCAAGTATACCGTTATCCTGGAGCCAGCCGCTTCGATAGACCTGCTGCAGAACATGTTCTACAACATGGACCAGCGGAACGCTGAGGAGGGCCGCAGCTTCCTGAGCAAGCCAGGCGGCAAGACCAAGGTAGGCGAGAAACTGGTGGATGAGCGCATCACGGTATACTCTGACCCAACGCACCTGGAGGTGCCCTCCTCGCCTTTCGCCGGCGATGGCCGTCCGCAGAAAAAAATCACCTGGATAGACAAAGGTGTGGTGAAGAACCTGTACAACACCCGCTTCTGGGCATCCAACAAAGGGGCTGTCTCCGTACCGCCCCCAGGCAACATGATCATGGAAGGCGGGAACCAGTCGCTGGAAGATATGATCAAGAGCACCAAGCGCGGCATATTGGTTACGCGCCTGTGGTACATCCGCTCCGTAGACCCGCAGACGCTGCTCTACACCGGCCTTACCCGCGACGGTACGTTCTACATTGAGAATGGCAAGATCATGTATCCGGTGAAGAACTTCCGCTTTAACGAAAGTCCGGTGATCATGCTCAACAACCTGGAGGCGTTGGGCAAGCCGCAGCGTATCAGCGGCAGCCTTATCCCGCCCATGAAGATCCGTGACTTTACGTTCACGAGCCTTTCGGATGCGGTATAATTGCTGCAGATCTATACTTCGGATGCCGTATGCAGCAGTGCTGTGTGCGGCATCTGTTTTCATACTGTAACGCTAAACGCTACACATTTAACTCTTAACTCCCCTAGTGCAACCCTTCACCTTTGTGCGCCTGCAATACCGCTCTGGCAACTGGGATACCGACCCGCGTATGCCGAGCAATCTACTGCACTCGCTTATCCAGTACACTACGGTGCCGGTAAACGAGCAGGAGAAGGTGGTGTCGTTGGAGAGCGCGGAGCTGTTTAACTACCCTTTCAGCTACCTGAGCGGGCACAAGCTGGTGCAGTTTAACCAGAAGGAGCGGCAGAACTTTGAGACCTACGTGAAGAATGGCGGCTTTGTATTTGTAGACGACTGCAACCACGACGTTGACGGGCTTTTTGCCAAGTCGTTTGAAGAGCAGATGCGGCAGATATTCGGGACAAATGCGCTGAAAAAGATCCCGAACAACCACAAGCTCTACCGCAGCTTCTTCACCTTTGAGGAAGGGCCGCCCACGACCAGCTTTGAGCTAAACGGCTGGGGCGATGACCTGGTGCACGATTACCTGAAGGCCATCGAGGTAAACGGGCGCATCGCCGTGCTCTACAGCAACAAAGACTATGGCTGTGAGTGGGACTATGACTTTAGAAACAAGCGCTGGCTGGCAGAGGATAACACTAAGTTCGGCGTCAACATCATCATGTATGCGCTTACCAGTTAGTGTTGCCGACCTCGCAGTGTGCGCAGCTCCTGCGAGTGCCTAACCATACTACCTAAGTATAAAATGACTGAACAAGACATAAAACACCTGCTGGCAAAGCTGCCCCGGCTAAAGCAGGAGATACAGAAAGTAATCGTGGGCCAGGAGGAGGTGCTCGACGAGGTGCTGATTACAATGATGGCCGGCGGGCACGGCCTGCTGGAAGGCGTGCCGGGCCTGGCCAAAACGCTGTTGGTGCGCACGCTCAGCAACGCCATGGATCTGGGCTTCCGCAGAATACAGTTCACGCCGGACCTGATGCCCACCGACATTCTGGGTACCGAGGTGCTGGAAGAGGACCATGCCACCGGCAAGCGCTTTTTCAAGTTCAATGAAGGGCCGATCTTCTCGAACATCGTGCTGGCCGACGAGATAAACCGCACGCCGCCCAAAACGCAGGCGGCGCTGCTGGAGGCCATGCAGGAGCACGAGGTAACGTATGCCGGTAAAACATACTTCCTGCCCAAGCCTTTCTTCCTGCTGGCCACCCAAAACCCTATTGAGCAGGCCGGCACTTACCCGCTGCCCGAAGCGCAGCTGGACCGCTTCCTGTTGTTCATCAAAATAAAGTACCCCACCGAGCAGGAGGAGCTAAACATTCTTTCCAGCACCACCGGCACAAGGCAGGCACAGGTGCAGCCTGTACTTAGCGGCGACGAGGTAATGCAGCTACGGCAGCTGGTACGTGAGGTAAGCATCAGCGAGGAGCTTCTCGGGTTTGTGAACCAGTTGGTACGCGCCACCCGCCCCGACAGCACATCTGTAGATTTTGTAAAACAGTATTGCCGCTGGGGAGCAGGCCCGAGAGCCGGGCAGGCACTTATACTTACCGCCAAAGCCCGGGCGCTGCTGCATGGCCGCTTTGCGGTAACTGCGGAGGATATTAAAACGATGGCTTACCCCGTGCTGCGCCACCGCGTGCTGGTAAACTTTGCCGCCGAGGCAGAGCGCATCACTCCTGACAAGGTGGTAGACGAGCTGCTGCAAAGTATAAAGCTGCCGAAGGCGGTGCTGGTGTAGGCCCTGCGGGCAATTAAGAATGACGAATTAAGAATTATGAATTGACAAATGGAGTGCGGACAACATGCTCTTTCGGATTTGCAATCCGAAAATATGGTACTGCAAGGATTTATAATCCGCACTAGCAAAGGCTAAAGCTACTACCTAATAAGCGGATTGCAAATCCGCTTATTAGGTAGTTCCGGATTGCAAATCCAGAACAGCAAAATCTGGAACAGCAGTAGAGAAAAACTGGCGCGGGTATCCAATCCGTGACGTAGGGTGGGTGTGAGTCTCCAGACTCGCTTGAATAACTAAAGCAGAAACAGATGGAAGAGACAGCAACTATAAAGCTGACGGAGGCAAGTACACAGCTCCTGAAGAAGATCGTGGGAGAAAGGATCTGCTACTTCTTTACCGAAAGTATAAAGGTACACGCTACCGATGGCAAGGTGCTGTACTGGGCGCCGGAGTTTGCACTGGGCCTCACCAAGAACAAGCGCGACCAAAGCTTTATCAACATCAGCGCCGATTACAGGCTCTCTGACAAGTCCTCTACCACCTACTATACTTTTGAGGTAGAGGAAAGCAATACTCCGCTTCGCTGCGAAAAGCTGCTGCAATCCGGGCGGCACTCGGAACTAAAGCTGCTGTCGTCGCCGGTGCTGATGATAGAGGTGTACCAGGACTGGAACCAGGAGTTCGACGAAACCATACACTATGACGCTGCCATTGTGTTCTACACCGACACCCGAAAGTACATGCTAAAAGTGCGCGAGGAGCTAATCGGTGGTGTGGATATCATACTGGACGAAGCGGCTATCGAAGATGAGCTAAGGGATCTGAAGTTGCGGCAGAGTTTGGTGTAGGTGGTTATTGGCCCTTTGAGTCTAGAGAAATGGTAATTAATATAAATCAGAAGAAGATAGCCTTTGAAGACAAGTACAGAATTTACGTCAATGGCAAACTATCACATTCTGCTTCAACTGAATTGATTAGCTTTCTACCTAGACTATACTTATTCAGTAATCAGAGTTCACGTGCTAGGCTCATCATGAAAAAGAGGTGGTCGTGGTTCAATACAAAGTATAGAGTTACTCTTTGGGACGGGAATGATATAAATTTTACAACAGTCTCACTCTGGAGATCTCATTACCAATGTCAGGAGGGAGTTAACCTTTATGATATCTATGGACACAAAGGCCGAAAACATTCTGTTTACAAAAATGATGTTCAGGTTGCTTGGTGGGATAAAGAAATGGTATCATGGTTTGAAGGCGATAACTACAAGCTAGTTGCTGATGATGATAGTGATTATGAATTGATTGTAGCTTTCTGCCTGATGCTTGACAATCAAAATAGCAGTAACGACAATGGTAACACAGTAATCATTGACTTTGGAAATATTGGCCCACAAGCAAAAGAGTTTAATTATGAGTGGAAGGCAAAGCAACTATCATAATTAGTCTTAACAATCTATAAACCCTGAAAATCCTGATTTACCCTTGACCACCCACAAATTCATCGACCCGAAGGTACTGGCTACCATAAAAGACCTGCCGCTGTTGGCGAAAACGGTGGTGGAAGGTTTTCTGGCGGGACAAAACCAGAGTTTGCGGCGTGGGGCAGGGCTGGAGTTTAGCCAGTACCGTAGCTACCAGCCCGGCGACGATCTGCGGCAGCTCGACTGGAAGATGTTTGCCCGCTCCGACCGCTACTACATCCGCGAGGCCGAGGTAGACACCAACATCACGGTGCGGTTTATACTGGATGGCAGCGCCTCAATGGCACACGAAGATGTAAACGGCATCAGCAAAATGGATTATGCACGGTTTCTGGTGGCCTCGCTGGCTTACCTGGCCACGACGCAGGGCGACGCGGTGGGGCTGTACGTGCTGCACGAGAACCAGCTCATCAACCTGACGCCGCGCTCCGACAACATGCACCTGCAGCGCTTCTGGCACCAGCTGGCCGAGGTAACCCCGCAGGGTAAGTTCCCGGGCATGGAGGTAGCCGCCAACCTGTTTGCCGACAGGCGGCAGAAGGAGCTAACTGTTTTTCTGTCGGATTTATATGAGCACGAGCACGAGATAAAGAACCTGCTGTACAAGCTGGGTGCGCAGGGGCACGAACTGCTGCTGGCCCACCTCATGAGCCGCAACGAACTTGACTTCAGCTACACCGGCACCCTCACCTTCGAGGACCTGGAAACGGGGCAAACGCTACAGGTGAGCAGTGCTTCGCAAAAGCAAGCCTATTTAGCCAAACAGCAGGAGTGGCTGCAGGATATAGAAAAAGACATGCGCAACCGCCAGATCGCCTACGACAGGTTTGTAACGGACGAGCCGCTGGACAAGGCGCTAAGGGCTTTCCTGCAAAAGCGGCTGCTTTACGGGTAATTTAGAATGAGCGATTGAGTGACTGAGTGGATGAAATAATATGAAGTACCCAATCATGGCGCGAGCGTCCTCGCTCGTGCCGGCTATAGTTGGGCCTCCGGCCCAGTTGAATTACAAACTCAACACCATTGTAAGGCACGAGTTGCAAACTCGCGCCAGCAAAAGGAGATGACAGCAACTATAAAATTTATGCTCTATCAAAAGCAATACTAAAATTCCCCTCCTTGGAGGGGTTAGGGGTGGGTTAATCGTCCCACAAACTAACAACTAATAACCAACAACTATAAACTTGACTTTCCTCGCACCATACTGGCTTTTTGCAGCGTCGGCTATACTTATCCCGATCGCCATTCACCTGTGGAACAAGCGGCAGGGGAAGACAGTGAAGGTGGGTAGTCTGCGCTGGCTGGAGGCCTCGGCGAGTAACCGCTGGAGCAGTATAAAGCTGAGCAACTTCTGGCTGCTGGTGCTGCGCTGCCTTATACTTATACTTTTAGCGGTGGCGCTGGCGCAGCCGGTGTGGGAGCGTCAGGCACAAAAGCAGCAGGGGAAAAGAGCAGTGGTCATCGGCGAAGAGCTGCTTTATACTTCCGCCCTTGCCCCTATCAAGCCAACCATCGACTCGCTGTTGCAGCGTGGCTATACCTTGCACAGGTATACACCAAACTTAGAGCAGATACCGCAGGAGGCTTGGCAGCAGATTAGCAATCGGACACAAGATAGCCTGGTAAGCAGCAAGTATAACTACTGGAGCCTGCTACCGGTCCTGGCAGCAAAGTATAAATCGCCCCAGGATAGCGTGTTGCTCCTTACCTCGGATCAGCAGCAGTATTTTGCAGGTACTCGCCCCGAAGCGGTTCCGCAGCACATCCGCTGGATTCCGGTTGCCACAGCCGCAAGTATCACCTGGCTGCAGGCTGCCACTCAAACCACACCCGATAGCCTGCTGCTTCTACTTGGCCACAGCTCCCGCGAGGGCACGAAGTACAGCAGGTACAGAACAGCCGCATCCGCACAAAGTATAAACCTGCCCGGCAACCAAAAGCTGCAGCTGCAACGCCAGCAGGACTCGTTACAGGCCACCAGCTCCGGCCATAGCAGCAAGGTAAAAATACAAGCCAAGCCGCTGCAGGTAGCCATACTTGCCGGTGAGGCGCAACAGGCGGAGGTACCCTACCTAAGCGCAGCGTTGCGGACTATCAGCAGCTACACTGGCTTGCCAATTCAGGTGAAAGCCGATTCCGCACAGGCCGATTGGATTTTCTGGCTGCGTAACGAGCCGCTGCCCCAAAGTATAAACCAACAGGCAAAGCAGGGGCTGCAGGTGTGGGTGCAGCAGGGGCAGGAGCCACAGCCGGTAAAAACCAGCCTGGCCGGAGCAGGCGGCACAGCTATCCAAGTGCACCAAATCAACCAACGCAAGCCACTGCAGCAAAACCAAGTATGGGCGGCAGCAAACGGAGAGCCGCTGCTTTATGCTCAGGAAATTGGCCAGGGCCGAATCTATACTTTCCGGAGTGGGTTTGCCCCAGCTTGGAGCGAACTGGGGCAGAGCGCGCAACTGCCCGAGCTACTGCTGCCACTGCTTTTGCCGCAACCGCAGGCAACCTACGACTACCGCGCGCTAGACGAGCAGCTGCTGCTGCCGGCAACCCGTGTGCAGGCAGCAGCAGCAAGTGCCGACGAAACCACCCGCGAGCCACTGTTAAAGTGGTTTGTTTTAGCGGCCTTTGTGTTATTTTTAATCGAGAGAATCATTGCCAGCAGGCGCAGCAGTCTATAAATGGCCATACCAGAGAGCATCCATACTTTACAGCGGATCCGCCGGCAGTACGTGCAGGCGAAGCTGTGGCTGTATGCCCTGCAGGCGCTAGCGGCAATACTGGTGGCGGTGGCCATACTTTGGCGCTGGAGGTTCGAGGCCCCTTTGCTGGCTGTAACGGCCTTTGGCATCCTGCTGTCCCCCGTTTTATACTTTATACTTCGCTGGAAATCGGTTTCGATGATTGGCTTGCAGCACGTAGCGCGCCACCTGAACCGGCAGTACCCGCAACTCGAGGACAGCACCGAACTGCTCCTGCAGGAGCCGCAAAACCTGCTGCAGCGGCTGCAGCAACAGAAAGTGGCGGCTATCCTTCAGGAGCTTCATCCGGAGAAGGTTTACACGCTGAAAGGCGCGCCCACGTATGTGGCGCTGGGGCTGGCATTGGTGCTTTCCGTAGGCATTTTATACTTGCCAGCGGCCCCGCTGGCGGCTCTCTCTCCAGATAAAGAAGTGGAGATTGCGTTCCCGGAGGCACCCGCCGCAGTTGCCGATACCGCTGCGCAGATCCAGAGTATAGACATCGCCATCACACCGCCCCGCTACACGGGCAAGCAAACCTACAAAGCCGAAAGTCCGAACCTGCGCGTGGAGGAGGGGGCTACCGTTACCTGGCGCATCCGCACCAGCAAACCTGCACAACTGCAGCTGGAGCTGAACGAGCAGCCGGAGCGGTTTAAGCAAAACCAGGGAGTTTATACTTTCTCGCGCAGCTTCACAGAGCCCGGC
The DNA here is from genome assembly GCF_029360645.1 of Pontibacter litorisediminis. GTDB lineage: Bacteria > Bacteroidota > Bacteroidia > Cytophagales > Hymenobacteraceae > Pontibacter > Pontibacter litorisediminis. The sequence goes on from NZ_JARDUA010000004.1 coordinate 308,939, forward strand.
CTCTACACCATCAACCTGAACGGACAAAAGTCCGCTTTTTATACCCTGGAGATCATCCCCGACGAGGCCCCAGCCATCCAAATCAGCAAGCCGAAAGAGTACACCGAGATCCGGTTGGGCGAGCAGCAGCGGGTAACGCTACAGGCGCAGCTCACCGACGACTACGGCATCCGCGAAGCGAACATGGTCGCGACGGTAGCCAAGGGTAGCGGCGAGGCCGTGAAGTTCCGGGAGGAAAAGATCAAACTGAACCTAAGCGGCAACAGCCGCAACTACCGTGTCAGCCAAACACTCGACCTGCAACAGCTGGGCATGAGCTTCGGCGATGAGCTATACTTTTACCTGCAGGCCTGGGACAACCACCGCGGCTACACCCGCTCCGAAACCTACTTTGTGCAGATCGAGGACACCACCATCGTGGAGGCCGATTTCGACATGACGGCCGGCGTGAACCCGGTACCGGAGTACTTCCGTAGTCAGCGCCAGATTATCATCGATACGGAGAAGCTGATCAAGGAGCAGAAAAGCATCAGTAAAACAGCGTTTGAGGAGCGTTCTAATAACATCGGGGTAGACCAAAAGCTGCTGCGCCTGCGCTATGGCAAGTTCCTGGGCGAGGAGTTTGAGAGCGGCATCGGCCCGGGAGGCGGCATCCCCGAGGGAGCGGAGGAGCATGAGGAAGAAACGCATTTTGAAGGCGACGGACACGACCACCCGGAGTTCGAGAACCAGAACAGCCCCGAGGCTCTGCTGGACCCTTACCTGCACAAGCACGACATGGAAGAGGCCGCCACGATTTTTGAGCCTGCCGTGAAAGCCAAGCTGAAGGGCGCGCTGGCGCAGATGTGGGAGGCGGAGTTGCGGCTGCGCACGCACAAGCCCAAAGAAGCCCTGCCCTTCGAGTACAAAGCCCTGCGAATGCTGAAGGATGTGCAGCAGTCGCAGCGGGCGTATGTGGCTAAAACCGGCTTTGAGGCACCACCGCTAAAAGAGCCGGAGCTGCGCCTGACCGGAGAACTAAATAAGATCACGCCGCAGAACGGGCAGCAAAGTATAGACCAGCAACAGGAGCTACCGCATACACGTGCCACGCTAAGCTGGCTGGCCAAGTATAAACAGACGGGCAAGTATAACCTCGCCGATGCACAGCTGCTGGAAAAGGCAGGACAAGAGCTGGCGGAGCACGCCCTCAGCAACTCTGGCAAAAATTTAAAAGCGCTGCAGGATGTGCGGCAGCTGATCTCAGAAATAAAAGCAGGCAAAAAGCTTTGTGTCTCGTGTTTGGAGGCGGCAGAACAAGCCTGGGCGGAGCTACTGCCCCCAGCCAGGCAAACACCACAGCCAGGGCAGGCGGTGCGAAGCAAGCTGGCGGAGGAGTATAGGAAGCGGTTAGAGAATTAGAGAGTTTAGGAGTTAGAGAGTTGGGAAGTTAGAAGGTTAGAAAGTTAGGCAGTGCCGGGCCCAACCACCCCTGCCCCTCCTTGGCTTTTTCGAGGGCCCCTACCCCCAGGAGGGGAGCTATACTTGTTCCATAGCAGAGACAGTGGCTATCGGAATGATCCCAGCCTTTGGGTTGAGCGCCTTGTAAGATCCGGTGCCACGCTAGTGGCAGCGCCCTGGCGCAGGAGGGAACACAGCGCGATGCCCTTATCGAGGGCCCCTACCCCCAAGGCGAGCCCTCTCGGGCTGGAGAGCTCCACTGTTGGAGATGAAACTGTAGGTTTGTGGGAACTAGAGGATCAGCGGTGGCTAGTAAGGATAGCTTGTATCAAGCAAAGGGAAGCAGTGGCTTTGAAAGTATAAACTGAAGTATAAGAAGGCACAAGCCTGAAGACTTGCGCCATAAAATAATAAAAGGCACAGCCAAGAGAGAGGCAAAGAAACTATAACACAAGCATGATTCAGTTCCGCACCCATATCGGCTTACTCCAACACCTCCCCGGTATGCACTACCTGGAAGTGCCGCAGGAGGTAGTACAGGATTTGGGCACCCTCAACATCCGCCTGATCTGTAAGGTAAACAACACGCTAAACTTTCAGTGCGGGTTGATGGCGCTGGGCGAGGGCAGAGCCTATATCAGCATCAGTAAAAAGCGCATGCAGCAACTGGGCGTAGCGCTGCACGATGAGGTAACAGTAACACTGGAGAAAGACGACAGCCAATACGGCACCGAAATGCCTGCCGAAATGGAGGAGCTGCTGCAGCAGGACGAGGAGGGAAACAGGCGCTTTCTGCTGCTTAAGCCCGGCATGCAGCGCTACATGCTCAACCACGTGTCGGCGGTAAAAAGCCCGCAGCTGCGCGTGGACCGTGCCATCACTTTAATCGAGAACCTGAAAAAGCTGCCGGAGGGCAAGGAGAATTTCCGGGCCATGCTGGGCCTGCCCCCACGCTAATAAAATAAGATGATGCAACTAACCTGGCTTATAGCGATACCTGTGGTCCTGCTGCTCCTGTGGCTGGCCTGGCGCCGAACTAACCGGCAACGACTGCCGTGGCGGCTGTTGGCTAGCGCTGTGGCCGGAGTGAGCCTGGTGCTGCTGGTGTTTCCGCCCGTTACGCAGCAGGCCATCAGCCCCGGCACGGCTATACTTTTAACCAAGGGGTTTGAGACGGATTCCCTGGATGCCATGCTGCAAAGGCTGGAAGCAAAACCTACAGTTTATACTTATAAAACCACTTCGGATAAGGGCGAGGCCATACACTCCCTGCTAGAGTTGCAGCAGCGGCAACCGGGGCTGCAGACAGTGCATTTGCTGGGCTATGGGTTAGAGGAGGAGGAACTGGAGCAATTAAAGCACCTGCAACTGCTGCCTCACCTCACGCGCGCTCCGGCCGGGGTGCAGGCGGTAAGCTGGCCAGCAAGTATAAAATTGGGAGAAGCCGTGGAGGTGGCCGGCAAGTATGAATCCGCAGCAGCAAGTATAAAGCTGTACCTGCACGCCGCTGGCAAAGCACAGGATTCTGTAGAACTGGCCGCGGATAGCACCCACACCTTCCGCCTCCGCTACACCCCGAAAGTGCCAGGCCGCTATACTTATACTTTACTGGCGAATACCGATACGCTAGGGCAGGTGCCGGTGCAGGTGGAGCCACCGCAGGAGCTGGGGGTGCTGCTGCTGGCCTCCTCCCCTAACTTCGAGTTCAAGTTCCTGAAAAACCACCTGGCGGAGCTGCAGCACCGGGTAGCCTTGCGCACCACTATCAGCAAAGACCTGAGCCAGAGCGAATGGCTGAACATGCCCCGCACCGACCTCCGCCGCATCACCCCTAAACTGCTGCAGCGCTTCGACGTGGTGATAACCGAACCGGAGGCGCTGCAAAACATAAGTGCCGCCGAAAGAGATGCGCTGCAAAAAGCCGTGACAGAAAACGGGCTGGGCGTGCTAACCATTGCCACTGCGCCTGCTACGCATCGCAACACAGCCTTTTTTACAAACTTTAGGAGCAGCAGGGTATCACAGCAAAGCACCCGCAGCGCCCGCGCCAGTTGGGCCGGAGCCACAGAAGTTACTCTCACCGCCGCGCCTTACGCGTTGGCAGATGCCGCTGCATTAACAGCCTTGGTAGAGGAGCAGGGCAATAGCTTATTAGCCGGGGCAAAAACAGCGGGCTGGGGAAAAGTAGCCATGAGCCTGGTGCCGCAGACGTTCCCGTGGCAACTGGAGGGCAAGCCCGAAATATACGCCAGCTACTGGGCCAGCCTGCTGTCGGCGGTAGCCCGGGAGCAGGTGCAGGAGCGGTTCTGGCAGGTAGTGCAGCCGCAGATGCCGCAGCCCGGTAAGCCCGTTATACTTACTTTCACAGATTATGCTTCAGAAGGAGCAGTGCCCACAGCCGCCGTTACCAGTACAGCCGACACCACAAGTATAAACCTGCCGCTGGCGCAGCATACGCATCAGCCGGAGAAGTATAGCGGCACCTTCTGGCCCCACAGCAGCGGCTGGCATAAAGTGGAATCACCTAATGCCAAACCTTACTTTTTCTTTGTGCAGGATACCGTGGATTGGGCGTTTGAAAGCATCGCTACCAGACGAGCCGCCACGCAGGCTTTTGCCGCGCAGCAACATATAAGCCCTGCCGAGGCTTCGGTTGCTTATAAAGAAGAGCCGCTGCCACTGCTCTGGTTCTTTGTGCTGTTTGTGCTCAGCAGCGCGTTTCTGTGGCTAGAGGAGAAGTTGTAGTCGCTACACCCCCACCCTCAGCTTAGCGGCAAAGGTATCCAGCAGTTGGATCAGGTCGGGGATGCTCTCCAGGTTTAAGGTATGGCCAATGTGCGGTAGAATTTCCAGCTCGGCGTGCGGCAGCGCTTGGTACATGGCCTGCCCCATCTCCACCGTGCACAGCGGATCCTCGTCGCCATGCACCACCAGCACCGGCACCTGCACCTTCTTCAACTCCTCCAGGTAATTGCCGCTTTCCTTGGTGGCTTGCGTCAGCTTCAAGATATTATCGGGCGTAGGGCTTTGGTTGGCTTTGGCGTTTTTGAGGTTCTCTATCGTGATGATCGGGTTGAGGAAATAGCTGCGGCCGAGCACGGTGGGCAGCATCACGTCCAGCATCAGCGGATAGCCTCCGGCTTTCAAAGCCGCCTCCCAGCTATAGCCGATGGCATCGAAATACGCATCCTTATACGGAAAAGTAGACAGCAGCGCCCCCGCCTGCGCCAGCTCCGGGTGGTTTACCAGAAAACGCTGCGCCACAGCTCCGCCGTACGATATGCCCACCACCATGGTGTCTGGCAGGTCCAGTGTTCTCAACAAATCCGCCAGGTCGGCGGCATGGCCCTCGAAGCTTCGGTGCGCTGGTGCCGCATCACTCTGCCCCTGAAATAGGAGGTCTACCAGCACCAGCCTGTACTTCTTGCCCAGCGCGTGCACCAGCCCCGCCCAAGCCGCTGTGGACTGCGATAGCCCGTTGAGGAAAACCATGGCCTGCGGTGCTTCTGGGTTGCCGTGCAGTTCGTAGTAAAGTTGTAGTCCGTCGGGTAAGGTATGCTTCATGGCGCTCTTCTTTTCTGATGCTTTGGTAGCTAACGAATATAGCGGAAATTGCGGAAAAGTGAAAGCAGGAATCAATCCCTGGAAAACCACCGAATACCCAAGCCGCTAGTGCATCAGCGCCGACTTGATCATGATGAACTCGTTGATGTTATCGGTGTTGATAACGCCGGCCAGGCGGCCGTTTTCGAGCACGGGGTAAAGCGGCACGCGTGTCTTCTGCAGTTCGGTGTAGGCGTCGGAGAGTTTGTCGTGCACGCTAAAGGTCTTCACATCCCCCGACATGATCTTGGCCACGGGTGTCTCCATCTGCTCTTCTTTTACCGCCTGTATCAGTTGGGAGCGTGTCAGCGTTCCTACTACCGCGCCATCCTCCTCCACAATAAACTCGTGCTCTGAGCCGGTAAGCAGCTTGTTAAGCGCACCTCGTACGGAGTCGGTTGGAGCCAGCGTCACGAAGTTGGTCATCATGCCCTCACGCACGCTGTGGCCGCGCAGGAAATCCAGGTGCTGCACCACAATGTTTTCGGAGTATGCGCCGAAAAACACAAACGCCCCGATCAGGATAAGAAAAGGATTGTAGAAGAGGCCGATGAACACAAAGAAGATGGCCAGCAATTGCCCCAGGTTGGCCGCAATCTGCGTGGCCCGCACGCGCCCCAGCTTAAAAGCCAGCAGCGCCCGCAGTACCCGCCCGCCATCCATGGGGAAGGCCGGTATGGCATTGAATACCACCAGCACCACGTTCACAAACAGCAGCAGGTAAAGGAAATTTGCCGGTGTGATGCGCAGGAAGAACTCCTCGGATGGTGCGGTTGGCAGCGATGGCAGCACCAGCCAAAGTATAAGCGCGATCACCACATTCACCGCCGGGCCGGCCAGGGCTACCAAAAGCTCCTGTTTCGGTTTTTCCGGCATCTTCTCCAGGCTGGCCACGCCGCCAATAGGCAGCAGTGTAATCATCTTGGTGCTGATGCCGTAACGCTTGGCCGTGAGGGCATGGCCGAGCTCGTGCAGCACCACGCAGAAGAAGACAGCCAGTATAAATCCGATCGCCAGTAAAATAGTCGGGGTGTCGCTGCCGCGCTGCGCCTCGGTAAAAGCCACCCATCCCAACAAGAGCACAAAGGTCCAGTGCACCAGTATTTTTATGCCTGCAATCCTGCCTAGGTTCAGCGACCACTTCATGTGCTTTAAGCTTTAGGGTTCAGTGAATTAACGCATGGCACCAGCTTTATGTTTACGCACCCGTACAACCGCAGAAGATAGCCGCGCATAAAGTATAGGCGGCCGTGTGGGTAATGTTTTTGAACTTTATCCTAGCTTTAGCGGGCGCAGCACGTAAAGGTCGCACAGGGTTTTGGCGAAGGGGGCCACGTGCTACAACGTATAAATCTGAAGAGATATGGCTAATGTAAGTGATAGAGGATTGGAGCGGGAGCTGCAGTTTCAGGCGTCGCGGAGTGGCGGGGCCGGCGGGCAGAACGTGAACAAGGTAAACACCAAGATGGAGCTGCGGTTTCATGTGGAAAGCTCGGAGCTGCTGACCGAGGAGGAGAAGGCGCTGGTGCAGGCGAAGCTGGGCAGCCGCATCAACAGCGAAGGCTATCTGCAGGTGGTGTGCCAGACCGAGCGCAGCCAGCTGCAGAACAAGGAGCTGTGCGTGCAGCGGTTTTATGAGCTGCTGCGGCAGGCGTTTACGCGGCAGAAGAAGCGCAAGGCCACCAAGCCCACCCGCTCCAGTGTGCGCCGCCGGCTGGAGGGCAAGAAAAAGCAGGCGGAGAAAAAAGCGAACCGCGGCTTCCGGGGCGACTACTAAGTATAAAAGAAAAGCAGGCGGCACTGTAGAGGTGCCGCCTGCTTTATAGTATCATCACTCAAAATATATTTACTCAGTGCCTGCGGCGGAGGCAGCATTCGCGCTGTTGCCTTTCAGGTAGGTGTCCAGGAACGTGAGGATGGCACTGTAGCCTTCTATCTGGTTTTCCTTCTTCACAAAGCCATGCCCCTCGTCGTCGAACACCACATACTCCACGGGCACGTTGTTCTTCTTCACGGCGGCCACAATCTCATCCGACTCCACCTTCAGCACGCGCGGGTCGTTGGCCCCCTGCAGCACCATCAGCGGCTTCTTGATCTGGTGGGCGAAGAACAGCGGCGATTTGTTATAAAGGGCGGCTGAGTCTGTCTCCGGGTTGCCCATTTCCTTATACAGCGCCTCCCTAAACGACTCCCAGTACGGCGGTATGCTCTGCAGCGTGCGCAGCCAGTTGGCCACCCCGAACAGGTTCACGCCCACGGCAAACTCATCCGGCGTAAAGGCCAGGCCCGCCAGCACCATGTAGCCGCCGTAGCTGCCGCCCATAATACCGATCTTTTCCTCGTCCACATAGCCTGTCTCGGCCAGATATTTCTTTGCCTCTATGCAGTCTTTCAGGTCCACGTCGCCGTGCTTCTGGTCATCGGCCGCGAAGAAGGTTTTGCCGTAGCCGGAGCTGCCGCGGTTGTTCACCGCCAGCACCGCGTAGCCGTGGTTCACCAGGTACTGCATCAGCGGGCTATAGTTCAGGCGCGTTTGCCCGCCCGGGCCGCCGTGTATCCAGAGTACGGCCGGCACTTTGTTGTCTGCGCTGGCGTTCTTGGGCTTCATCAGCAGGGCAGGTATCTCCAGTCCGTCATAGGATTTGTAGCGGATCACCTCCGTTTTCACCAGGTCATCCTGGTTTATCTCCGGGTTCATGGTGTTGGTTAGCTGGGTTGTCTTGTTGCTGCGGAAATCGTGCACGTACAGGTTGCTCGAAGAGGTAGGGCTGTTCACGTAAAACGCCATCAGGTTCTCGTCATCCGAGAAGTTTACGCCGGTTATGTCGCCGGCAGGCACCTCCGGCAGCTGTACCTGCTCCCCGGTGGCGGTGTTATATACTTTTACCTCGGTACGGGCATCGTTGTTGATAGAGGTTACCCTATACTTCCCGTCGCGCGAGAAGTAAGTATACTGGATGTCCCAATCAGCCTTTTCCACGTCGGAAATTTTGCCAGTGGCCACATCGTAGCTTTTCAGCTCCATAAACTCGCCGCCCTCGTCTGTCAGAAAGTAAAGTTGCCTGTTGTCCGGCGTAAAGGTTTCCGGGGTGTATTGAATGTCCTCGGTGTGATCGGTCAGTTTCTTCAGCTGCTTGGTGTCGGTGTTGAACAGGTACATGTCGCTGCTGTTGGTGTTAATGCTTTTCACCAGCGCCAGGTGCTTTTTATCACGGGAGATAGCCGCCACATCAAAGCCCTGCTCGTTCTGCATCACCAGCTTAGGCGAGAGCGTCTGCAGGTCCATCTCATACAGGTCGAAGTAACGCGGGTCGCGCTTGTTGGAGAGGAAGAAGAAGCTGTTCTGGTCGTGGCTCCAGCCGGCAAAGGCTGCTTTGGCCTTGGGCTCCGGCGTCAGGTCTTTGGTGGTGCCGTCGGTGTTGCGCACGTACAGGTGCGTAATCTCGTCGCCGCCCTTGTCGCTGGAGTATAAAATACGCTCGTCTTTCGGAAAGTAAGATATCACAAACACCGAATTGTCCGTTGAGTTGGTGAGCTGGCGCGGCTCACCGCCTGTTATAGGCACCTCAAAGGCATTGTACACGCCGGTCTGGTTGCTCGAGTAGAGAATCTTGGAGTTATCCGGTGCGAAGTCGCTGCCCGTGATGGAGGTGGTGTTCATGAACTGCTCGATGGTGTAGGTCTGCACCACCGGTTCAGTTGTTTGGTTATCGCCGGATGAGGTGTTCTGGCACCCGGCAAGCAGCGTGGCAGCGGCAAAGGCAGCAGGTGCCCAGGCAAGGATTTTTTTCATGTTTTATAGTTTTAAGGTGCGGTAAGAGCAGGTTAAGCTACTGAAATCCAGCTAAAAAACAAACAGGTGCTGGCGCAGGAGCAGAAAAATGGCGTGTCTGCCTTGTCGGGTTTATACTTTATCTTTGGGCCGCTGCTGCCTTAGGTAAGGTATTTGCAGCAACAGCATCAGAATTTTTCACCCTTGTATATGATGAAGAGATTACTCTTGTTGATGGTTTTGGTGGGCGGGCTAAGCGTGGCCGCCCAGGCGCAGAAGTATAGAACAGCGGCCGGCGTGCGCCTGGAGAGCGACCGTTTTGGCGTGAGCGTGCAACAGAAGCTGCACGAGAAAGGTACCCTGGAGGGCATTGTGCAGGTGGGGTCGCGCGAGTACAGCGGCACAGTGCTGTACGAGTGGCACCGCCCCATCCTGGGTAAGCGCTTTAACTACTACCTGGGCGCTGGCGGTCACATTGGCAACCTGAAAGACAGCGGCGTGTATACCGGTGTAGACGGCATCCTGGGGATAGAGTATAAGGTAAACGGCTTGCCGTTCCTGCTCTCTGCCGACGTAAAGCCGGCCGTGCACATCAACCACGACGACTGGGTGCACCTCTCCTCCGGCGTATCTATACGCTATGTTATCGTGAAGGAGAAAAAGGAGAAAAAAAGGCTGTGGCCGTTTGGCAAGCAGAACGATGACGACGACCGCCGGAAGAAGAACCGCAAGCAGGAGGAGCCGCAGCAGCCCCGCATCCTGGATATCTTCAAGAAAAAGGACAACTAGTGGCCTGCCGCTCTACCTTTAGCGACTGTCGGTTGGTAACGCATACTTCGAAAAGGTAAGGAGGACCAGAGACCTCAGCCTACGGTTTGCGTATAGGCTGAGGCTGGTGCATCGGTAGTAGTGGCAAGCAGCTGCTGGCGCGCAGCCACCTGCGCAGGGCAATCAGTGGTAGGCCTGGCATCTCGCAGTATGTCTTTTCCGGCCAGGTAGAGGCTCAGGATTGCGGCCGCGATCAGGAATAGAATTTTCATAGTCTTACTTTTTTAGCTGTTGCGTTACAACTTAGGCGCGGTTGGCCACAACCTCTACAACAGGCAGCAAGTTAGGGTACGACTTGTACTGGTTCAGCTCCAGGCGCTCACTGATTTCTTTTGTTTCGCTGGCAGACTTCTTAATGGTGGCGCCAATGGCCAGCAGGAATGCGAAGATTAGGATTACGATTTTCATGGTTTTATTTTGCTTTTGATAGGTTAAGGACGTGGTTAAATGGTGGTTAAAAGCGCTACCTTACTTAAGGGCCGGGGCAGTAATCTCTACCACAGGCAACAGGTTAGGGTAGTTTCGGTACTCGTTCAGCTCCAGGCGGTTTTTAACCTGCTCCATCTCTTTGGCTGATTGTTTGATTGTGGCTCCCATGCCAGTCATTAATGCGAGGATTACGATCACGATTTTCATAGTAGTAGGTATTAATTGGTTTTCGATTTCTTTATGTTTCTGTCTTAATAGATAGCGACTTAGGGCTTATGGTTGCTTGGGGCGCTATAAATTTTTTTATTTCTGATTGGGATATTACACTTTGTGTGCCAAACTGCATAAGTGATTGATTTACAGCATCATACTAGCATAATTGCCTGATATATCGGGAAAAAACTGTCCGGTGCCGAACACTTTGCTGTACGCCACCGGACAGTTTTTTTGCCGCTGCTGCAGCCCTTAAAATTTATTTATCAGCAGCTAAGACTGGAGCTGTTGTTGATGGGATAGGTTGTGCCGCCTGAGCAGGGGCTAAACGTGCTGCGTGGCAGGCACAGCCACGTGTGGCAGCAACAAAAAGAAGCTTTAAAACATGTGGGGCGGGTGAGGGTTGTTATGATGGTTTGTGCTGGCAACCAGTGATATATTCTTTGAGGGCCTGCACAGATCAACCTCCTCCTGATTTTTATAGTATAAGAAATCAATTTAAGCGTAAAAGCATCTATGGAACCAGTAAAAGGAACACTGATAGCGCTGGGTGGTGGCGATGACGATGGCCTGATTAAGCTTATCCGCTCCGAAATTTGTGCCATCACCTCGCACATTGAAGTAATTGCGAGCGCCACGCCTGAAGCTTCTAACGCTGTGAAGTCTGGCAATGCCTACAAAGAGGCCTTTGAGGAGCTAGGTTGCGCCAATGCCTACTTCATGCGCATCGATGAAGAGAACCCTGCCGATACGCCTGAGTACCTGGAGCGCATCAGTAGGGCAGACGTGGTGTTCTTTACCGGCGGTGATCAGGTTCGTTTAGCCAACTTTCTGAACGGTACCGAGCTGTTGCGCCTGATGCGCCAACGCTACCAAACCGACAACATCATTATCTCCGGCACCAGCGCCGGGGCTGCCATCATGTCCAACCGCATGATTTACGACGGCTACGGGCATTATTCGCTCATCAAAGGCGAGATGAAAACCACCCAGGGCTGCTCGTTCATCAAGAAAGTATACATCGACACACACTTTGCAGAACGCGGACGCTTCGGCAGGCTGGCGCATGCCGTGGCGCACGACCCGGAATACGTCGGCATTGGGTTAAGTGAGGAAACGGGCATCATTATTAAAAACGGGGACCAGGTGGAAGTTTTTGGGCCGGGCGTGGTCACCGTGATTGATGCCAGTGAGATCCGTTTCTCCAATACCCGCGAGGTAGAAGAGAATGAGCCTATTGCCGTAGAGAACCTGAAGATGCACTTGCTCGTGCACGGTTACCGCTACTGCCTCCGGGAACACCTCTTCCAGTCGGTGCCGCAGGAGCCAAGCCAAGCGGTGGTATAACGTGGCAAGACTAACCAGCAGGCTTCTGGCTGAGGGCCGGCACTAACAGTAAAGTCTCTGACGCCACTGGCCCGCAAACCCATGTGTAGCCCCATCAGGAGCGGGAACGCCATACAACAAGTGTGGGTTAGCTTTAACTCCTCCACTCCCAGCCTCTCTAACGCCTAAACTCCATTCACTTCCTGTTCTCCTGCTGCAGTTCCATGTTAATGGCTACACCGGCTTTGGCGCCTTCGGCGGCAGCCACTACCACCATTTGCATGTCGCGGGCGGCATCTCCGGCTACGAAGAGGCCAGGAATGTTGGAGTGTTGCAGCCTTCTGGTCTTGATAACGCCATCGCTCGTGAACTCGCAGCCCAGCTGCTCGCCAAGGTCTGATTGCTGCTCTGTGCCAAGGGAGAAGAACATAGCCTGTTGCGGGCGCTTCTCTCCATTAGCCAGCACAATGTATTGCAGCATACCGTCTTCGCCCTCCAGCCGGTCGATTTTCTCCCGTTCAACTTTAACCTCATTGCGTTTTAGCAGTTCCACATCCTCCTGCCGCAGGCCATCAATGCCGTCAGTATAAAGGGTAACGTCTGCGCTCCAGTTCTTCATGGCCAGCGCCTGCCCCACTCCGTGGTGCTCGGCTCCGCCGTACACGGCAATCGCTTTGTCGCGGCTTTCCCAGCCATCGCAGTAAGGGCAGTGGTGAATGCTTTTGCCGTACATCTCCTCCACTCCTTCCAGCTCGGGCAAGGTGTCCTTCAGGCCGGTGGCCAGCAGTAGTTTGCGCGAGCGGTATACTTTGCCTTCCACATCGTTTACCACAAACTCGCCCTTGGTATAGGTGGCACTCTCCACCGCCTTGTCGATCAACTCTACTTCATACTTTGCCAGCTCGGCACGGCCCTTCTGTATAAACTCGCGTGGGTTCATGCCATCGCTCGTCAAGAAGCCGTTCATGTTGTTTGCCCAGCGGTTGCGGGGCTTGCCGCTGTCAAAAACAACTACTTTACGGCGCGAGCGGCCCAGTAGCATGGCGGCATTCAGGCCTGCAGGCCCTCCGCCAATAATTATCACATCGTACATCTCGTTCGCTTTCAGTTCAGGAGTTTTTTAACGCAAGGCAGCCAAATAAGATAGCGCTTAAGAAAGGATAATCTTATACTTTACCGCTGAGCCACTTGCATGGGCGCATACGTGTGCTCCCATGTTCATGTGATGACATGCAACATGGCCAATGCGCGGCCATTACAGGTTAGCAGCTCCCGCTGCAACAGGGGAAAACCGCCCTAACAGGCTGCTCAGACAGATAACGAAATCGTTTGCACTAGTTTTTCGACCCATCCGGAAAAATATTTGAAAAAGTATTGTGAGGCGGTGGAATAAGCATATATTTGTTTAGAGCAATTATCACCCTACAATAAATAAATTAGACTTTATGAAAAGCAGAATTCTAGCCCTACTTGGTGGCACGCTTCTCTCTGCGTCGGCTATGGCTGGGGGGTATCAGGTAAACCTGGCCAGCCAACGACAGATAGGTATGGGCCACACCGGTACTGGCCTCCAGACGGGTACGTCCAGCATCTTCTTTAACCCGGGAGCCATGAGCCACATGCGCGAAAACGGGGTGACAATAGGAGCCAGTGCCCTTTTCTCTAAAATTGCTTATTCAGCTCCAGAGAGCAATGAGGTTACTGCCAGAACCGATAACCCTGTGGGTACCCCTTTCCAGGTTTACGCCGTGTACAAGATTAACGACAAACTGGCTGCCGGACTGGGCGTGTACACGCCTTTTGGCAGCACAGCCAAGTGGGGTCAGGAATGGAGCGGCCGCTTTGGACTGGAAGAGCTGTCGCTTTCAGCTATCTACTTCCAGCCTACCTTAAGCTACGCTATCACAGACAAGATTGGCATTGGCGCCGGTCTTACTTATGTTAAAGGCAAAGTAAACCTGCAACGTGGTATTCCAGTGCAGGATGAGGCGGGTAACTATGGCCGTGCTGAGCTCGATGGTGACGGAACAAGCGTTGGGTACAACTTAGGTCTCTACTTTAAACCATCCGAAAAGCTGTCTTTGGGCATTAACTACCGCTCTCAGGTAGACGTGGATGTGGAAGAAGGCGATGCTACCTTTACTGTGGCTTCATCGCTTAAGTCACGCTTCCCGGATACAAAGTTTGCGGCTTCGCTGCCACTGCCGGCCACCCTGTCTCTTGGTATTGGCTTTATGCCAACAGAGGCCCTGACTATTGCCGTAGACGTGAACCGCGTGGAGTGGAGCGCCTACAAGAGCCTGCGCTTTGACTACCAGGATGCAGTGAACGGCAGCAACTTTACAGAGAATGCTCGCAACTACGAGGATGCCTACATATACCGTATCGGCGCAGAGTATAAAGCTACAGACGCTCTTGCTTTACGTGCCGGTGCCTATTACGACAGCTCTCCTGTACAGGACGGCTACCTGACGCCAGAGACTCCAGATTCAGATGCACGTGGCTTATCTGTAGGTTTAGGTTACAGTGTTTCTGATAACATCAAACTGGACGCATCTTTCTTGTACATCAATAAAAAAGAGCGTACCGATGCCTCTGATAAATCAGGTGGCATTGGCGGTACTTATAAGGCGGTGGCATATATCCCTGGTCTTGCTTTAACTTATAATTTCTAGTTCTAGACGAGTATGAAAAACTTAATTTATAAAACCGGTGCGCTGGCCTTTCTTGCCACTGCGCTACTTACTAGCTGCGAGCCTGAGATTGACACACCTTCGTCAAGCGCGGGCACGGCGGACTTTAGTTCTTATGTTGCTGTGGGCAATTCTCTTAGCGCCGGATATGCCGATAACGGCTTAACACTTCCGGGGCAACAGGCCTCTCTGCCTGCCATTCTGGCCCGCCAGTTTGAAAAAGTTGGCGGCGGCGAGTTTGAGCAGCCGCTCTTCCCTGAAGATAAGCCGAACGGCTCCGGCTATCTAAAACTAGCGGGCTTTACGCCACAAGGCCAGCCAATTACACAGCCAGTTACAAGTGATTTGGCAGTGCGTGGGCAAAACGAGGCTGGTGCCCCTCTCTATACCAAGTATACTGACAACGTCAACAACCTGGCTATCCCTGGCATCAAAACCGCTGACATCAAAACAGTGGGGTACGGCAGCACGCAAGGCAACTCATACTTTGAGCGTTTGACAGACAACCCTGGCCAAACTTACCTGCAGTATGTGCAGGCACAGGCGCAGGCGGCTAACCATACGTTCTTTAGTGTATGGATGGCAGAGAACGATGTGCTGGGGTATGCTACCTCCGGTGGCGCCTTCGAGACTGATAACAGATATAAGATTACGCCAGTTGCTGATTTTGATGCCAATTTCGATGAGCTGCTGGACGTGCTTACCGCCGACAACCAGAAAGGCGTTTTGATAACGGTGCCGGATGTTACCTCTGTTCCCTTCTTCACAACCCTGGGCCCGTCTATCAAACAGGTGCTGGATACAAATGGTATCCCGGGTATGGTGGCGCTTACAGGCTCAGGCAGAGACCGTACGCAAATTGCCGCCGCGCAGATCGGTGCTGCCGAGAATGGGGTCTATTTCCCACTTACAGCTTCTGCGTATGCAGGCCTTATCGGCCAGCGGACGGGCAAATACTGGAGAGACCTAGCAAGGCAGTTAAGCCCGAGTCAAAGCGAGGTGGTGGTGAACCTGACGCTAACGAATATCCTGGCTAACTATGCTATCGACACGACTGCCATGTTTGGCCTGTCAATGGGCAACCCGCTGCCAAGTGCGCTTGTGCTGGACTTAACGGAGCAGGCTAAGATCAAAGCGGCAACAGAAGCATACAACCAGATCATCAAGGCGCAGGCTACAGCGCGTGACTTGGCTTTGTTCGACGCGAACGCATACTTTAAGTCTATAAGAGGAGGCTTTGCCGTTAACAACGTGGGTTATTCTCCTGCCTTCATTACCGGTAACCTGTTTTCACTGGACGGCATTCACCCAACACCGAGGGGCTACGCCGTTGTAGCTAACGAGGTAATCGACGCGATTAATGCAAAGTATAATGCCAACGTGCCAAAGACTGATATCTCACAGTACGACGCCGTACTTTTCCCAGGCCGACAGTAACAGGCTAGCGAAAGTATAAGCCAACAAAAAAGCACCTCCGCAAGAGGTGCTTTTTTGCTTATGTCTGAATCTCTAGATTAGAGGCTGCCCCAGGAATTTGCTACGACCTCACAGTGCCTTCCAGGCGTGTGAATGTTTTGCCGGCAGCCCTGGTACGGTAAGCGCAGACGCTCACAGGTTTTAAAAACACTGTGAGCGTCTTTAGTTGAGCCTTAATGCGCTTCCAGCCAGTTGTCGCCTACGCCCAAGCCTACCTCCATGGGCACGCTCAGTGGCAGGGCATTAGTCATCAGTTCCACAATCTTTGGCGTGATGATCTCTATCTCCTCTTTTGGCGCGTCGAACAGCAGTTCGTCGTGCACCTGAAGGATCATGCGGGTCTGCAGCTTTTCCTGGCGCAGGTAGTCATGTATGTTAATCATCGCGATCTTGATGATGTCGGCGGCCGTTCCCTGGATAGGGGCGTTGATGGCGTTGCGCTCGGCAAAGGCACGAATGGTTTGGTTACGCGAGTTAATGTCGCGCAGGTAGCGGCGGCGGCCCAGCAGCGTTTCGGCATATTCCAGCTCGCGGGCCTTTTCGATGGTGGTGTCCATATACTCCTTCACCGCCGGAAACTCCTGAAAGTAAGCTTCGATGATGTCGGCAGCCTCGCGGCGCGGTATGCCCAGGCGCTCCGCCAGACCAAAGGCCGAAATGCCGTAGATGATACCGAAGTTCACCGTCTTGGCCTTGCGGCGCATCTCGCTGTCCACCTGCTCCAGTGGCACATGAAACACCTTGCTGGCCGTGGAGGCGTGAATGTCTAGCCCGTTCTTAAAGGCTTCCTTCATGGTTGGGTCACCGCTGAAATCAGCCATGATGCGCAGCTCTATCTGCGAGTAGTCGGCAGAGATGATCTGGTGCTTTTTATCGCGGGCCACAAAAGCCTTCCGGATCTCACGCCCACGCTCCGTCCGGATCGGGATGTTCTGCAGGTTGGGGTTGGTTGAGCTGAGGCGACCGGTAGCGGTAACAGCTTGGTTAAAGGAAGTATGCACGCGGCTGTCCAGCTCGCACACCAGCTGCGGCAGCGCATCAATGTAAGTTGATTTCAACTTCGTGAGCTGGCGGTGGTCAAGTATAAGCCGCACGATCTCGTGCTCCGGCGCCAGCTTGATCAGGATCTCCTCGCCGGTGGCGTACTGGCCAGTCTTGGTTTTCTTTATTTTGGCTTTGCCGTGCAGCTCCAGCTTATCGAACAGGATCTCGCCGAGTTGTTTTGGTGAGCCGATGTTAAACTGCTCGCCGGCAATTTCGAAAATACGCTTCTCGATGTTGATGATCTCGCTCTCCAGCTGCGTAGAAAAGTCAGCCAGGGCGTCGGTGTCGATGCTGATGCCTTCTTTCTCGACATCGGCCAGCACTTGCACCAGCGGGTTCTCGATGTCGCGGAACAGCTTCATCAACCCCTGCTCCTGCAGCAGCGGCTCAAAGTATAACTTCAGGCGCAGCGTGATGTCGGCATCCTCGCAGGCATAGTCCTTCACCTCCTCCGGCTCCAGGTCGGCCATGGTTTTCTGGTTCTTGCCTTTCGGCCCGATCAGGTCGGTGATAGGAACCGGGCTGTAGTTAAGGTAGGTTTCAGCCAGCACGTCCATGTTGTGGCGCATTTCAGGCTCCAGCAGG
Source organism: Pontibacter litorisediminis (assembly GCF_029360645.1). Lineage (GTDB taxonomy): Bacteria > Bacteroidota > Bacteroidia > Cytophagales > Hymenobacteraceae > Pontibacter > Pontibacter litorisediminis. The sequence continues at coordinate 326,348 of NZ_JARDUA010000004.1, forward strand.
TAGTGTGCCAGCATGGTGTCGAACAGCGGGCCCTGCACCTCTACATTATACTTCTTCAGCACCAGAATGTCATACTTGATGTTCTGGCCCACTTTGGCAATGTTCGGATTCTCCAGCACCGGCCGGAACTCGTCTAGTATACGTTGCGCCTCCTTTACATCATTATGCGGCAAGGGCACATAATAGGCCTCGCCGGGGCGGTAGCAGAATGACATGCCCACCAGCCGCGCCGTAATCGGGTCTATGCCTGTCGTCTCGGTATCCCAGGAAATCTCATCCTGCTTTAACAGGTACTGTAGCAGGCTCTGGCGCAGCTCTGGAGTGTTGATGAGGTGGTAGTCCTGCAGCGTGCTTTTTATACTTTGCATGGTGGCCGGTACCGCGTCTTCGGCTACCTCGGCCTCTGCCGCAGCGGCAGGGGCACCAAAAAGCGAGGTCTGGTTGGCGGCCACGGCTTTGCCTCTTCGGCCAGCCTTGGCGGCAGGCGCGGCGGCGGCCGTCTCGCCCAGGCTCTTGCCCAGCACGCGCTGCGTCAGCTGCCGGAACTCCAGTTCGGTGAACAGCTCTGCCACGCGCTCCTCGTTGGGGCCGTCGTAATGCAGGCCTTCCTCGCTGAACTCCACCGGCACATCGCAGTGGATGGTAGCGAGCTCTTTCGACATCAGCCCCTGGTCAGCGAATTTCTCCACGTTCTCTTTCTGCTTGCCCTTCAGTTGGTCGGTGTTGGCGAGCAGGTTCTCCACGGAGCCGAAGCGCTGGATCAGCGACTTGGCAGTTTTCTCACCAATGCCCGGTATGCCCGGAATGTTGTCCACGGCATCGCCCTGCAGACCAAGGATATCGATCACCTGCTCTACGCGCTCCACCTCCCACTTCTCCAGCACCTTCTGCACGTCCCATACTTCGATGGCGTTGCCCATAAAGGCGGGCTTGTAGAGGAAGATGTGGTCTGTCACCAACTGGCAGTAATCCTTGTCCGGCGTCATCATGTACACGTCAAAGCCTGCTTTCTCTGCCTTCTGCGCCATGGTGCCGATGATGTCGTCGGCCTCATAGCCGTCCATGATCAGCACCGGGATGTTAAAGGCCTCCACGATCTTCTTGCAATATGGTATGGCGATGGAGATATCCTCCGGCTGTGCCTGGCGGTTGGCTTTGTAGTCGGCAAAGTTGTCGTGGCGGAAGGTTTTGGCTGCCGAGTCGAAGGCGACGCCGATGTGCGTGGGCTGCTCCTTCTGCAGTACCTCTACCAGGGTGTTGGTAAAGCCAAGGGCCGCGCCGGTGTTCATGCCTTTAGAGTTGATGCGCGGGTTCTTGCTGAAGGCAAAGTGCGCGCGGTAGATCAATGCCAGGGCATCTAGCAGGAAAAGTTTCTTTCGTGGTTCGCTCATGGGGCTAATTTAGTCAATTTCGGGGTAATGCGCGGCAAGGCACCTGCACCAGCCCCGCGATTTATACTTTAACCGCAGCAACCGGGTTTAACTAGCCTGCCGCTGCCCCTGTTACGATACAGCCTGCGGGTGCTTTTCCTCATACTGTAGAAAATAGCAACAAATAAGCAAGTTTGAGTGAGAAAATATTTTTGCTATTTTATTGTTGATAATCAATGGTTTACCAGGTTTTTGGCTTTTTGGCACAGTTATCTCATATGGGAGTGCCAGAACAGAACAAAATTATAAACGGAACTAAACCATGAAAAAAGTAACTGTACTAGCGTTTGCCTTCGCGGCATTCGGACTTATATCAACTGAAGCAACAGCACAAACTCAAAATAACGCATCTACACAGCAACCGCCGCAGTCGGAGCAGGTGCAGCAGCAAGGGCAGCAAGATGCCAACAAGCAGCAAATAACGGAAGACGAATTGCCAGAAGGGGTAAAGCAGGCACTGCAGAACGAAGCCCTGAAAGAGTGGCAGGTGAGCGAAGTATACAAGGTAGCCCCTGAGGCGGCAGCCGGTGCTGAGGCCAAAGCCACCTATGAGATTTTCTTTACTAATGCTGAGCAGAAGAAAGCCGTTGCCCGTTTCGATGAGACTGGCAAGCCAGTAGCCAACGCTGCTTCAGCAGAGGCCACAGGCGAGGTAAAGGAATAAGCAGTTCACCTATTCATTCAAGAACTCCATTTTAGAGATAAGATATCATGAAAAAGTTTAGCATTTTAGCAGTAGCGCTTGCCTTTGCCGGCTTTTCAGCCCAGGCGCAGGAGGTAGCGAACGAAAATGCCCAGCAGCCTGTACAGCAGGAGCAGGCACAAGGTAACAAGCAGAAAGTAACTCCTGAGGAGCTACCGGATGCAGTGAAGCAGGCCATCGTTACAAGCGATGATTATCAAGGCTGGACCATGGGCGAGGCTTACAAGCTGCAGGGTGCCGAAGACGGAGCACCTGCTACCTATGAGGTACAGTTTATCAACGGTGAAGAGCAGCCGGTAGTGGTGCGCTTTGATGAGAACGGCAAGAAAATAGAAAGCTAGCCACCGGCACCTTAAATATAAACTACAGAACAGCCCCTGTTGCACAACAGGGGCTGTTCTGTTTTAAAGCCTCCGAAAAAGAAGTTATATTGGCGGAATAGCGGCCGGGTAGAACATAAAGCAGGTAAAAATCGTTACTTAGTAGCTTCCTGCATTCACCCGGCAGGTAAACACGGAGATCCCACTATGCCTACAATACTTCTGATTGATGACGATCCAGCTTTTTGCTTAATGCTGAGGGGCTTTCTGCAGCGCCAGCAGTATAAGGTAGAGACTGCCTACACCGCCAACGATGGGCTGCGTCAGCTGAAAAGCCAGGACTTCGACCTGATTCTGACAGACTTTCGACTGCCCGATAAGGACGGTTTGGAGCTGCTGACGCAGATACGCGTGCTGACCCAGGAGGTACCCGTTATCCTGATGACCACCTATGCCGACATCCGCACGGCGGTAAAAGCGATCAAGATGGGCGCTTTTGAGTACATCACCAAGCCTATCAACCCCGACGAAACACTGCTGGTTATAAAGAATGCCCTGAGCAAGAAGGCAGAGCCAAAGCAAGAGGCAGCCGCCTCCCCGACCGACAGCCTGCAATTTGTGCGCGGGCGTAGCGAGCAGGCCGAGAAGATTGAGGAGTTCATTACGCTGGTGGCCCCTACCAATCTGTCGGTGATTATAGAGGGAGAAAGCGGTACAGGCAAAGAGTATGTGGCCCGCATGATCCACCAGCAGAGCAAACGCCACAACAAGCCCTTTATAGCCATAGACTGTGGCGCCTTGTCCAAGGAGCTGGCGGGTAGTGAGCTGTTCGGCTATGTGAAGGGGGCCTTTACCGGGGCTCTGAAGGATAAGGAGGGCCAGTTTGAGGCTGCCGAAGGCGGCACATTGTTTCTGGATGAGATCGGTAACCTGCCCTACGAAGTACAGGTGAAGTTGCTGCGTGCCCTGCAGGAGCGCAAGGTGCGCAAACTTGGCAGCACCACCGACCAGGATGTGGACGTGCGCGTGCTGGCTGCCACGAACGAGGACCTGGTGCAGGCGGTATCTAACGGCCAGTTCCGCGAAGACCTGTACCATCGCCTGAACGAGTTCAAGATCAACATACCTGCCCTACGCGAGCGCGATGGCGATGTGGTGTTGTTTGCCGACCACTTTCTGCAGCAGGCAAACCGGGAGCTGGAGAAACAGGTGGAGGGGTTTGATGCCGCTGCCGAGGAGGCGCTGCTAAAGTATAGCTGGCCCGGCAACCTGCGAGAGCTCAAGAACGTGGTGAAGCGTGCCGTGCTTCTGGCCAAATCAGAGTTTGTGACGCTGCAGGAACTGCCGCACGAGATCGTAAGCTATACGCCTGCCCCACAGCAGCCAGCAGCCGTTAGCTATACTTCCGCCGCCGACCCAATGGAGACGGACCTGAAAAGTATAAACGAGCGTAACGAGCGGGAGATGATCCTGGCCATGCTGGAGCGCGTGAAGTATAACAAGTCTAAAGCGGCCCGCCTGCTGAACATCGACCGCAAAACACTCTACAACAAACTCAAGCTCTACAACATCGAGATATAACGCTTAGCTGGCTTCGGCCATGGCGTTTAAGCTTTGCAGTTCTCGCTGCAGCGCTTGTAGCACCTGCTGCACCTGTGGCTGCACGGCTTCCACTGCCTGCTGCAGCACTGCATCCTCCTGGGTTCCTGTGTGCAGCACCTGTTCCAACTGCATGAGGTGCGGTGTAACTGTTTGCGCTTTTAAGTGCTTAAAGGCGGTGAGCATCTTGTGCGCCATGTTGCCAGCCGCCGCCCAGTCCTGCTCGCTGGCGGCTTGTTGCAGCTGCCCCAGGTTTTGCTCCTGGTCCTGCACCAACACCTCCAGCACAGCGGCCAATGCCTGGTGGTCATCGCCGGTAAACAGGCGCATCTCGCTCAGGTCATACAGCTTTACTTCTTCTTTAGGGGATGGTGCTGCTCCCCCGTCTGTGGCAGGGCGGGCTATACTTTGCTGCTGAACGGGTGCCGCTGCTGGGGCAATAGGTTCGGTCGGCAATGCTTCGGCTATTTTCTGGTGCAGCTCCTGCTCTGTAAATGGTTTTAACACATGGCCGGTGATGGCCGTGTTGTGGAAGAAGCCGGCATCGTTGCTCAGGATGTTAGCCGTAAGCGCAATTATTGGTACCTGCTTGTCAAACTTGCGGATGTTCCGGGCCACCGTTTTGCCGCTCATGCCCGGTAATTGTATATCTGTGAGCACAATATCAAACGAATGCTGGCGTACCAGGTCCAGCGCCTCCTGTCCGTCGTTAGCCAGGTGCACTTGCATGCCCCAACGGCTCAGGATCAGGTCGCAGAGCGTGCGGCTGTAAGCATCATCATCCACCACCAAGGCTTTATACCCTTTAAAGGCAGCTGGCACAGGTACTGCTTCGGCAGGTTGTGCCGGCACAGGCACCGCTTCCTGAGCTACCTGCATCGGCAGCACGATCGTGAAGGTGGTGCCTTCGTTATGCACGCTGTCTACATGCAGGGTGCCTCCCTGTATGTCTATCAGCTTTTTGCTGATGGACAGGCCCAGGCCAGTGCCGCCATACTTGCGCAGGATGGAATCATCGGCCTGGTTAAACTCCCCGAACACATGCTTCAGGCGCTCCTGCGGAATACCGATGCCCGTATCTGCTACGGCTATACTAAGGGCCACGCGGCTTCGGCGGCGGCTCCTTAGCTTCACATCCACTGCTACCTGGCCCTCGTGCGTGAACTTGATGGCATTATCCACCAGGTTAAATAGCACTTGCTTCAGGCGCATGGCATCGGCGTTCAGGTTGTCGGGAATGTTGGCGTCTACCCGGAAACTCAAGAAAATGCTTTTGCTGGAGGCTTTCAGGGCGAAGGCGTGCTCTACCTGTGTGAGTAGCTGGCGCAGGCTGAACGGGGCGCGGTTTATCTGCAGTTTGCCCGCCTCCATTTTAGAGAGGTCCAGCACGTCATTTACGATATGCAGCAGGTGCTGCCCGGCACCGTCTATGGCCTCCAGGTGCTCGGCCTGCTCCGGTTGCAGGGGCGTGTGGCGCAGCTGTTGCGTAAAGCCCAGCACCACGTTCAGGGGTGTCCGCATTTCGTGGCTCATATTGGCAACAAACGCCTCTTTGGCTCGCGCCAGCTTCACCGCCTCCTTCTGCGCCTTTATCAACCTGGATTTATAGTTGTTGCTGCGCGTTAGGTCGCGGAGGATGAGGAGGATGAACGCTATGCCGCTGCCCAGCCCGCCTAAGCCGATGATCAGCATGATCGTGGATGTCTCCTGGGCAACCTGGCGTGCCTCGGCGGAGTTCAGCTGGGCCTTCTCTTGCTCGTGGCGCTCCAGCTCATGCATCATCGCCCGAATCTGGTCCATGATCTGCTTGTCCTGCTGGAGTAGCGCCAGCTCCTGGACCTGTAGTTTTTGGGCCTGCTCATCGGCCTCGCGCTGCACATTGTGCAGGATGCGGCGCACCTGGTTCAGTGGGGCTACCGACACAGCGGCCGTGCTGGTATCGATCTCCACCTCCTGCTTTACCTGTAGCTGGGGCATGATTACCTTTGGCGTTGGAGGAAGCTCAGTGGTGGGCTTCTCCTTCTTGGAGAACAGCTTTCCGAAAAATCCTTTTTTGTCTTCTTTTACCTCCACCTGCTGTGGCACTTCCTCCACTTCCGGCTGATCGGTGCCGTTCAGGTTCAGGCGGTCGGAAATGGTGGTGGTGGTGCTCTTGCGGATAGTGGTGGAAAGGGGCTTCTGCTGTGCCGTGGACGCGATCTGGCGCATGGCCTTGCTAGAGTACGTATGCTCCCGCTGCTGTTTCTTTAGCGCGACATACTGATCAAGGCTTTTGTGCTTTTGCTGTAAGAGGGCCGAAATAGAGTCTACCTGTGCCAGCTCCCTGGGGCTATCCTGCATGAAGAGCTCCAGCGTGTCTATCTGGCTTTGGATGGTGTCCAGGTGGCTCAAATAGGCCTTGAAGTGCTTCTCGTTGGTTGTCAGGGTATAGGCGCGGATGGCACTCTCGGCAGTAGCGATGGTAGAGAGCGTCTGCTGCAGCTCCGACAGCTTATGGTTAGGCTGCGAAAGCATCTCAACAGAATCTAGTAATTTGGTAAAGCTGGCGTATGTGAGGTAGATGGCGGCCGCCACGATGCTCAGAGCCAACGTAAAGCCCACTACCACCTTGGTTTTAATGCTATCCCCGAATATCTTCATGTAGCTAAAATACAGTTTTTTGCGTTGCCAGCAGGTGGCTTAGGTCCTTATAACGCCATTACAACAGAAATGATTACAGAAGGGTGCCGGTTTGGGGGATTTAGTGCGATGTTATACTTGCCAGCCTTTCTGGTGCAAGTCTTCAGATTTGTGTCTTCCCCATAATGTTAAGTCTCTGCTGGCTTCAAAAGCCATACCTTATACTTGGGCTATACTTCACGCCGCAAGCTTTCTCTGGCGCAAGCGTCCGCTTGTGCCTTCGCTGCTGCTTCCAGTAGGTTGAACCAAGCTATCCTTACTAGCTACTGTTCATCCTCAGTCTTAAAAGCCTAATGTTGTATTTCACACTTTCTGCTCTCAAGCCCGAGAAGGCTCGTCTTTGGGCATCGCGCTGTCTACATTTCCTTTGCTGTCGCAATGCCTCGCTCTCGCTCGGCACCGGAAATCTAGAAGGCGCTCAACCCAAAGACTGGGTTCATGTTTCGATAGCCACTGCTGACGGAGCTTGAACCGAACTCCCCTCCTTAGACTACCGAGAACGCGAGTTCGTAGGTAGCGAGCGTAGCTCTGGGGCAGGCCTACATCTGACAGGAACAAGCGGGGTTCTATACTTTATAAACAGCTGTGCCGAAGGAGCTGCGGAGGGTAAAGTGCCAAAATAAAAGCGGCCAGCGGCAAAAGTCATACTTTACCGCTGGCCGCTTGTCGCTGCTTATAGTTTTACCAACTGCTGCTGGCGCCGCCGCCGCCGAAGGAGCCGCCGCCAAAGCCGCCGAAGCCGCCTCCGCCACCCCCGAAACCGCCGCCAAAGATGCCACCGCCGGAGCGGAAAGTACCGAAGCCACCCGGCACGATGACAGGGCCTCCAAAAGTGCGCGCATAGCGCCTGCCGCCGCGGCCGCCTCTTCCGCCGCCACCGAACCTGGAGAGTATAAAGACCACCACCATCACCAGAATGATAATGAGCAGCAGCGATGGGCCTCCACTTTCCTCACCTAGTTGTGATGGATCGGCCTGGTAGGCGCCGCTGGCCAGCTCAATGATCAGGCTCGTAGCTTGGTCGAGGCCCTGGTAAAACTGCCCCTGCGAAAACGCCGGCTTCAGGGTGCGCTCTGTAATGCGTTTGGCAATGGCGTCAGGAATGTACTCCTCCAGGCCGTAGCCGGTCTGAATGGTAACCGTGCGCTCCTCCTTTGCCACAAGTATGATAATGCCATTGTCATACTTGCCGCCGCCCACACCCCAGCGCTCGCCCAGTTCGGCCGCATACTGGTTAGGGTCGTAGCCTCCAATGGAGGTAACCAGTGCCACGGCTATTTGCGTGGACGTGGTGTCGGCGTAGTTTACCAGCTTCTGCTCCAGCGCCTGCTCCTCCTGCGGAGAAAGCATATCGGCATAGTCGTTAACAAGGCGATTGGGCTTAGGCGGAAAGTCGCTGTTTTGCGCAATCGCCCCCAGGCTCAGGAAACAGAAATACAGGAAGAGAGTTAGGTGCTTCATACGTATACTTATTCTCCGAAGGAGACGTCGTCGCTTAGTTCATTGGTGTCGCCGTGGCGGTCGTAGGGGAAGTGTGCCTGCAGCTGCTCGCCGGCCATACGGATGCCTCTTGCCAGTCCCTCGGCATACTTGTTCTGCTTGAAGTATTTTACTGCCTCTGCCGTAATGTCTTCCCAGAAATGATCGGGTACAATGGCGTTGATGCCAGCATCGCCGAGCACCGCAAACTGGTGGTCTTCGAGGGCCACGTAAAACAGTACCCCGTTGCGCAGTTCGGTCTGGTGCATGTGCAGCTCGGCAAATACCTCGGTGGCACGGTCCAGCACATCCTTGTCGCAGGTACTCTCTACGTGCACCCGCACCTCGCCAGAGGTTTTCTGCTCCGCCTCCTGTATGGCCGCCATTATCTTCTCCTCATCGGCAGGAGTTATTATATGTCGTGGCATAAGCTTGGTTGTTGATGGTTGATTGTTACTTGTTGTTAGCCTCAGATGAGCAGTCAACACTGAACAATCAGCAATTTAGAACTCTACCGTTGGAGCTTGTTGTGCGCCGGCCTCTGCCTCAAAGTAGCCTTTTCGCTCGAAATCGAACATGCCTGCTATGAGGTTGCGCGGAAAGGAGCGGATGTAAGAGTTATAGTCTTGTACGGCCTCGTTAAACTTGCGCCGCTCCACGGCAATGCGGTTCTCGGTGCCCTCCAACTGCGCCTGCAGCTCCAGGAAGTTCTGGTTGGCCTTTAGCTCCGGGTACCTTTCCACAGAAACCAGCAAACGGCTCAGGGCTCCGCTCAGCTCTCCCTGTGCCTCCTGGAAACGCTGGATGTTCTCTGGCGTAAGATTATCAGGGCTGATGTTAACGCTGGTGGCCTTGGCACGTGCCTCAATCACGTCGGTAAGCGTTTCGCGCTCAAAGTTGGCAGCCCCCTTTACGGTGTTTACCAGGTTTGGCACCAGGTCAGCACGGCGCTGGTAAGCATTCTGCACATTGGCCCACTGTGATTCTACAGTTTCATCTTTCTGCACCATCGTATTGTAGCCGCACGAGGACAGGGAGCTTATCATCAGGAAGCCAATGAGGTAAAAGAACAGTTTTTTCATGTTTTTAAGTATATGTTTAAACTATACGCTTTTGTATGCCCTAGAGGCGATATCAGTACGAATTTAAGAAACCCTTGTTAGATGCCTACGGTAAATATGTAAAAATTAACACACATGTATATTTACGCGTCGCGGCCGCGGCAACGAGGTACTGCCTGAGGGTCTTTACTTTATAGATTAAAATCAATATATTGCAGGAAATGTATAGTGTATGAAAGCGATTATACCTGTAGCCGGCATTGGTTCAAAGCTTCGGCCACACACGCACACGCAGCCTAAGTCGCTGGTGCCTGTGGCGGATAACACCATTCTGGGCCATATTATTGATAAGCTGCTGGAGGTGGGTATAAGCGATTTTGTTTTCATTATCGGCTACCTGGGCGAGAAGGTGGAGCGGTACGTGCGGCAGAAGTATCCGCAGGCCAATGCTGAGTTTGTGGTTCAGGAACCGCGTGAGGGCCTGGGGCATGCGCTGTGGGTAGCCCGCCACACGTATGAGGAAGAGGAAAGCATCCTCATCATGCTTGGCGACGCGATTGTAGATGTAGACTTGAAAGCCATTATTGAGGCGCCCTACTCGGTACTGGGCGTGAAGAAGGTGGCAAAGCCTTCGCTGTTCGGCGTGACCGAGATGGGCAGCGATGAGTTTGTGGTGAAGGTGGTGGAGAAACCGAAAATCCCGAAGTCGAACTTTGCGCTGGTGGGCCTTTACAAACTCATAAACCCGCAGAAGCTGGTTGCCTCGCTGCAGCACATCATAACAGAGGATATCAGAACACAAGGGGAGTACCACCTGACGGACGCGCTGATGCACATGATTAAGAACGGGGAGAAGATGGTGCCCTGGAGCGTGGACCACTGGTTCGACTGCGGCCGCAAGGAGACGCTGCTGGAGGCCAACGCCACCCTGCTTAGCCGTCCCAAGTTCCGCGACCGCGACTACAGCAGGCTGTGCCCAGGCTGTATCATCATCCCGCCGGTAAGCATAGGCGAAGGCTGTATCATCACCAACTCCATCATTGGCCCGGACGTGGCTATTGGCGACAATACCACCATTACCAATTGCATTTTGAGCAACTCTATCATCGGCTCCTACTCCGAGCTGCGCTTCGCCGTCATGCACGACTCCATCATCGGCAGCGATGCCTCCTTCAAAGGCTTCAGCCATAGCCTCAACATCGGCGACAGCACCGAGATCAACTTTGGGCAGTAGGTTTTTGACAAAAGACTATTAGACAAAAGACATAGGACGTGAAGGAATTCTTTTGTCCTTTGTCCATACTTGCCCCTACAAAAACGTCAGCTCGTTGAGTTGGTCCAGCATCCAGCCGGTGAGGCTGTAGCGGTGACGGGTGGCCACCAGCACCTCGTGTGGGATCAGGTCGGCGCGGAAGCAGGCCAGGCGGCCGGCAATGGGCAGTATGTCCACCTCCTCCTCAGATCCATCCTCCTGCGGCAAGTATAAGCGCAGGTTGCCGCCATGCTCGGGCAGCCAGTCCTCGTTCAGGTAACAGATGAAGGAGAGGCGGCGGTGATCGTTTTCCTTGAACTGATCGATGTGGCGCTGGTACACTGTGCCCGGCGGGTAAACCGTGAAGTGGAATTCATAGTCTTTGAGTCCCAGAAAGCAGGTGCGGTTAATGTAGCGCATCACCTCGTCCATGCGGTCCAGGAAAACGCGCGTCGGCGGTAGTGCCTCTGAGGGCTCAATCCAGCGGATAAAGTCGCCGCGCACCTCCTTGTCTACCGTAAACTGGTCGGCAGAGCCGATGCCGGCCTTTTTGAAGGTGCCCTGCTCCTGGTGGTGCGTCAGCACGTTCAGCAGGTCGCGCACCTCCTGCGGCTCCAGGAAATTGTCAACTATCGCATACCCCTTATCCGACAGCCTGTCGGCAATCTGCTCGAACTTTTGCAGTAATTTCTCGTCTTCCAACTCGTTTAGCATGCGCGTGTAGCTTTGGTTTAAGCTTTTATACTTGGAAGCGAAGGCTTTGGCTGCCGTTTGTAAAAAGCGGGCAAAAGTAATTAAATAATGCATAGCTTGTACAGGTGGCGCTGTTGGAAAATTTTAGGCGGGTATCTTATTGGTAGCCAGTGGGATAGTGCCGCACGCTAGCGCAACAGGAGCTGCAAATTGAGTTAGATTTCGTATCTTGTTTTCCATACAACTATCATCACCCCAAAACAAAACCAAGGCTTAGCCATTATGAGAAAGACAACTGCTTTACTGCTGGCCGGCAGCCTCACGGCTGTGTCGGCTTGCAAATCAACACAAAACGATACAATTGCCACTGGCATGACGACAGAAACAACAGCTACTGCCTCCGCACAGGCAGAAGAAGTACAATTGAACTACCCTGACACCAAGAAAGTAGACCATGTGGACGATTATTTCGGCACCAAGGTAGCCGACCCGTACCGCTGGCAGGAGACGCACGACGAGGCGTTGGACGAGTGGATTGCGCAGGAGAACGAGGTAACCCAGGCCTACCTGAACAGCATCGGCTTCCGCGACGACATTAAGAAGCGCCTGACTGAGATCTGGAACTACCCTAAGTATGGCGCACCGTTCAAAGAGGGCGGCAAGTACTACTTCTTTAAGAACGACGGTCTGCAGAACCAGAGCGTGCTGTACGTGCAGGAGAGCCTGGAGGCGGAGCCAAAAGTATTCTTCGACCCGAACAAGCTGAGCAACGACGGCACCGTGGCCTTAACGGCGCTTTCTTTCTCTAAGGACGGCAAGTACCTGGCCTACGGCACCTCCAGCGGCGGCTCTGACTGGAACACCTACCATGTGATGGAGGCGGCCACGGGCAAGAAGCTGGACGACCAGCTGGACTGGGTGAAGTTCTCGGGCCCGAGCTGGAGCGGCAACGGTTTTTTCTATAGCCGCTACGACGCCCCTACCGAGGGCAACAAGCTGGCCAACAAGAACGAGTACCACAAAGTATACTACCATAAAGTAGGCACGCCGCAGAGCCAGGACCAGCTGGTGTACGAGGACAAGAAAAATGCGCTGCGCAACTTTTACGGCCAGACCACCGATGATGAGCGCTTCCTGATCCTGAACGTGTCGGAAGGTGCCAGCGGCGCCAACGCTTTATACTACAAAGACCTGAAGGACCCGAAATCTACGATCAAGCCGATTGTGGATAACTTCGAGAGTGAGTACAACGTGGTGGATAACTTCGGCGATAAGCTGCTGGTGATGACGAACAAGAATGCACCGCGCTACCGCCTGGTGATGATCGACCCGAAAAAGCCGCAGGAGCAGAACTGGAAAACGGTGGTGCCGGAGTCGGAGAACGTGCTGCAGGGTGTGTCTGCTGTGGGCGGCCGAATTATTGCCACCTACATGAAAGACGCTACAAGCCAGGTAGTGGTATATGACCAAAATGGCAAGCAGCTGAACACCGTGGACCTGCCGACGCTGGGCACGGTGAGCGGCTTCAGCGGCAAGCAGCAGGACAAAGAGGTGTTCTTTACCTTCACCTCCTTTACCTACCCGCCCACCATTTACCGCTACGACGTGCCGAACAACAAGGTAACGCAGTTCCGCAAAACGGAGGTGAACGTGAACACCGATGCGTTTGAGACGAAGCAGGTGTTCTATACTTCCAAGGACGGTACCAAAGTGCCGATGTTCATCGTGCACAAGAAAGGCCTGAAGCTGGATGGCACCAACCCGACGTACCTGTACGCCTACGGCGGCTTTAACATCTCCATGACGCCGAGCTTTAGTATTGCCAACATGCTGTGGCTGGAAAACGGCGGCGTGTACGCTATGCCAAACCTGCGTGGTGGCGGTGAGTACGGTGAGGACTGGCACAAAGCCGGCATGACGCCAAACAAGCAGAACGTGTTCGACGACTTCATCGCGGCCGCCGAGTACCTGATCGACCAAAAGTATACTTCGTCGGAGAGGCTGGCCGTGGCCGGTGGCTCTAACGGCGGTTTGCTGGTTGGCGCCTTCATGACGCAGCGCCCGGAGCTGGCCAAAGTGGCCCTGCCTGCGGTAGGTGTAATGGATATGCTGCGCTTCCACAAGTTCACCATTGGCTGGGCGTGGGTGCCGGAGTACGGCTCTTCTGAGGACGAGGCGCAGTTTAAGAACCTGTATGCGTTCTCGCCGCTGCACAACATCAAAGAAGGCGTAAAATACCCTGCTACCTTGGTGAAAACCGCTGACCACGACGACCGCGTAGTGCCGGCGCACTCTTTCAAGTTCATCTCAGAGCTGCAAGCGAAAGGCGCTCCGGGCAACCCATACCTGATCCGGGTGGATGTGCGTGCAGGCCATGGTGCCGGTAAGCCAACTTCGCTGGTGATTCAGGAGTATGCCGATACCTATGCCTTTATCTACAAGAACATGGGCGTGAATCCATACGCGCAGAACCAATAACACAAGTATAAATCTGCCAATTATACTTCAGCCGCGCCGCCTGCCTCAGGTGGCGCGGCTTTTTTGTTGGTGGCACAGCCTTGCTCCTACTTGCCAGAGGCGGGCACGGGCAGCAGAATTTGCTCAACTCAAAACGAAACCATGGTGTATGCGTTACTGGCATATGCTTTTCCGTATATTTAGAGATAACTATAAATTAGCCGTATGATGCCACAACAAGACAATACCGCAGGCCCAGCAGAGCTTACCTTGGACGTGAGGCTGCTGAACAACCTTTACGCCACGGCTAAGTGGGGGAAAGTGCTGGCGGTGCTCGGGTTTGTATTTTCGGGGTTCATACTTTTGTTCGGGATCTTCATGCAACAGATGCTGGAGTCGCCGGGGGTGGCGGAACGCGCGGCCAACGTAGGGTTCTCGGGCTTTACGGTAGTGGTGTACGCTTTTGTGGCGCTGGTATACTTCTTCCCCTCGCTGTACCTGTACACCTTCTCGGTGCGCCTGCAGCAGGGGGTGCAGCAGCGCAACCGGCAGTTACTTTACAAGGCTGTGAACAAGCTCAAGATCCTGTTCAAGTTCCTGGTGATCATGCTGGTGCTGTTCCTGGTGCTTTTCGGGGTATCGCTTTGGATGCTGGCAACGGGCGTTACGGGCTTCGAGGTGTAGTAGCCGGCTGCCTCAGGAATACGGGGAGCACCTTCTGCTGCAGAAGGTGCTTTTGGTTGGAGCATAGATAATGGGAGGACATCTTTAAAGTATAGGGGAAAATTTATACTTTAAAAGTATCGTTCACCTAGACAAACAAAAGCATATGGAATCAAACTTTTACGAAAACGCGGCAACGCCGCATTCTCTCGGCATCACGCCACCGTCGGCAAGCTACCTGCGGGAGATAGCCAAATGGGGCAAGTTCCTGGCGGTAGTCGGCTATGTGATGATAGGAACCATCGTGCTAGGCGCTGTCTTCGCCGGTTTTATGATGAGCTCGGCGCTAAGTGAGAGCATCGGAGGAACCTTTGTGGGTGGCTTCTTCGCGCTTTTTTACGTGTTGATTGCCTTGCTGTACTTTTTCCCGGTGCTGTACCTGCATCGGTTTTCGGGCAAGATGCAGGAGGCGCTGCAACTGCAGGACGAGGAACTGCTGACCGCCTCCTTCGGTAACCTGAAGTCGCTGTTCAAGTTCATGGGCATCCTTACCATCGTTGTGCTGGGCTTTTATGCGCTGGGGCTGCTGTCCATGTTTTTGGGAGTGGGCATTGGCGCCATGATGTAGGTGTACTTAAAGGGCACCTGTCGTGAAAGCACACCCCGCCACAGGTGTGCTTTTGTTTTTGAGGTGGCAACGGCAGCGATTCTTACGTACCTTAGCATCTGAGCAAGTATAAACAGAGCCATGAAATCATACCCGGGCGAAAGCACCTTTACCGTACGCTCCAGCGAGATAGACTATCGGGGGCAAGCCACGCTGCCGGCCTTGGTGAGCTATATGCAGGAGGCGGCCTGGGCAAACACCCGGGACTTAGGCATCTCAATGTACGATCTGCTGGAGCGGGGGCTGACGTGGGTGCTGCAGCGCATGCGCGTGGAGATGTTCCGCTACCCAGGCCACAACGATAACATAACCGTGGAGACTTGGGCCTCGGGCCGCGAACGCGTGTTTCTGCACCGCGACTTTAGGATCTACAGCGAGGAGCGCGAACTGCTGGGGCAGGCTACGAGCGTGTGGCTGGTCATGGATGTGGTGAAGCGGCAACTGGTGTCGGTGCCTGATTTTATCATGGCGGTGGAGGTAGTGCCGGACAGCGAGCCTTTGCCCTTTGCCAAAGGTAAGCTGCCGCAGTTACAGGAGGCCCGGCACGAGCAGCAGGTGCCGGTGCGCTGGCACGACATCGACCTGAACCGCCATGTTACCAACACCCGCTACCTGCAGTGGGCCCTGGACACGCTACCGCTGGAGGTGCTGGAGCAAAAGCAGCTGCAGCAGGTGGATATCATCTTCAAGGCCGAAGGTGTGCTGGGCGATACCGTGGTCTCGGCTGCTGCCCCGGCAGACGCGGAAGGCCATGCTTATCTGCACAAACTCACCAGCCAGGAAAGCGGCAAGGAACTGGTGCAGGCCGTAACGGAGTGGCGGGAGTTAGAGGGTTCTGAATGAGCGAACCTTTATACGGTACTTCCCACTGTTCCCAGAAAGAGCAGTTTAACCATGCAGCAATTCACGAGTAATATGGAAATACAAATCAGAAAAGGAACAATAGACGATCTGCCGCAGGTGTATGCGCTGATAAAAGAGCTGGCGGAGTATGAGAAGGCACCTAACGAGGTGACCAACACCCTGCTGGAGATGGAGCGTGACGGCTTTGGCGAGAACGCGATTTACAAGTTTTTTGTGGCTGAGGGTGAAGAGGGCGTGGTGGGTCTGGCGCTCTACTATACCGCCTACTCTACCTGGAAAGGCCGGATGCTATTTCTGGAGGACCTGGTGGTGACGGAAAAGCTGCGCCGCACAGGTATCGGCAAAAAGCTGTTTAACGCCGTGGCGCAGGAGGCCCGAGACACCGGGGCCAAACGCTTTAAGTGGCAGGTGCTGGAGTGGAACGAGCCGGCCATTGCTTTTTACAGAAAGATTGGCGCCGCCCTGGATGCCGAGTGGATTAACTGCAGCC
Source organism: Pontibacter litorisediminis (assembly GCF_029360645.1). Lineage (GTDB taxonomy): Bacteria > Bacteroidota > Bacteroidia > Cytophagales > Hymenobacteraceae > Pontibacter > Pontibacter litorisediminis. Next base: position 342,705 of record NZ_JARDUA010000004.1, read on the forward strand.
TGAACGAGGAGCAGATACGGCAGTTTACCAACTAGCCCGCCTTAAAGCATGGGGGCCAGCGGTTTCATAACCGCTGGCCCCCATGCTTTAAAGTTATACCCTATTTGCGTTCCACATCGCGGGCCACAACCTCCAGCATCGAGCGGAAAACAACATACTTGCCTTGGTAGCGCTCGTGGTGGCGGTTATCAATGCTGGAGGCATGCTCGCGCTGGTACTCCTCCAGGTCCTCCAGGCTGCGGCAGGTATACTGCACGGCATAGGTCGTACCATCGTTGGCTACCTCGTGCATCAGGCGGCTGATCTGGTTGCCCAGAAAATAGCCTGTGCCCATTACTTCCGGGATGTGCACTTCCTGCATCCACTGCAGCCACTCATCAGCCACAGTGTTGTCTATACTTACGGTCTCGTTATACAAAATCATACTACAAAAATACGAAAAACAGGGGTAGAATGGCTAGAAGTATAAAAAAAGGAGCCCCTGCCGGTAGAGCAGGGGCTCCTTTTGCCTTAAAGTCTGTTGTACCTTACTTGCAGCTCCAGCGGCCAACGGTGCCGTCGTAATAGCCTTCCTTTGGGTTGGGCTGATACGCCAGCACCAACGGCTTTGCGTTGGCCTGTGGCTCCAGTTGCAGCTGGCCCTGGCTTAGTTGCAGAAAGATCTCGCCGGTCTCGCTCACCACAGCGCGCAGTGTATTGCCGCTGTTGTTAACCCGGTAGCTGTTGTTGCTGTTAAGGCCGGTGGCCGTAAGCTCCGTCACTCTGTACACTTTCTGCTGTGTGTAGGCTCCTGAACTGGCCAGAACAGCTTTGCTCTGGCTCTCTAGCTTGCCTCCAAACCACAGGTTTTCGCCTAGGCAATTAGAGGTATTGGCAATCAGGTCGAAATAAACCTCATCGGATTGGCTCTGGAAAGAGGCTACCGTAATGGCTGGCACCTCTTTGGAGGCTACCACCGCCACGGTAGGCGTCTGCTGCTCTTTGGCGGCGTCGCGCTCTACGTGGGCAGAGCAGGCGGCCATAAACAGCAGGGGCAGCAGTAGCAAAGCGAATCGGTTTAAAACGGAAATAACAGGAGTAGATATTTTATGCATAGGCAAAAGATATAATTAAATATGTTTTTTTATATATTTAATTATACTACAACTGTGGCGTTAATGTTGCTCCTGTGTTAAGAATTAAATAAAACATGCCCGCTGCAGGCTTTTTGGCAACATTGAGCCGGGGGAGCTGTGCCTGGCGGTGTCGTAAGGTTTGGTGGAGGATGTAAGCTTGCGGCGCTATGGCTTGGCGCATGAAAACCTGTAGGAAGTGCAGGAGTACAATTTTTATAGTAGCTTAGCCACAGGACACATCTAATTAAACCATGGCAGATCTCGGAAAGAAACTACAGCTTAAAAAGGAGCAGCACCTGTTGCTGTGGCAGGCCCCAGAAGCGGTAGTGCAGGCATTGCGGCACGAAGGGTATACGTTTACAAGAGCCGAGGAGGCTCCAAGGGCAGGTGGTTATGACGCCGTGCTGCTGTTTGTGCAGCGCGCCGCCGAGCTGGAGCAGCTGGCACCGCAGGCAGTAGCGCTGCTGCAGCCGGAAGCCTTGCTCTGGATTGGCTACCCCAAAAAATCATCGGGCGTCAAAACAGACCTCACCCGCGACAGCGGCTGGCAGATAGTCGGCCAAATGCAGTTTGAGGCCGTGCGGCAGGTTGCGGTGGATGATACCTGGTCAGCCCTGCGGTTCAGGCACAAGGAGGAGCGAAAGCAGGCTTCCATGTTCGGAGTGGATAGGGCCGGCATTGACCGCAATACCAAAACGGTTGTAGTGCCGGAAGACATGAAAGTGGCGCTGCAGGAGGCTGGCTTACTGGAGAAATTCGAGAGCATGGCCTTTACGCACCGCAAGGAGTATGCAGTAGCGGTGCTGGATGCCAAAAAGCCTGAAACGCGCATGCGCCGCATCGCTAAAGCCGTGGAGGAGGTAGCTAAGAGGAACGTATAGCGTCGTATAGGCAGCCAAAAAAAAGGAGGCGCAACTTATAGAGTTGCGCCTCCTTTCTATTTTGTAACAGGGCTTACTGTTTGCTTATTGGATTGCAATGTTAAAGGTCGCCTCAATGTCGGTTTCACCAACGGTTACATCGCTTTCGTCGTTTTTCAGGCCTTCCTGGTGCTTCAGCGTAACCTTCAGCTTTCCGCTTCCGGTATTGCCCGTAGCCATCCTGGTCATCAGCCCGACAGGGCGGCCGTTATCGTCAAAATCATCCGGCACAATCTTCTGCACCACAACCAGGTCCTCAGACACCTCGAAGAAAACCTCGTGGTCTTCAGCCTCTGCTCTTATTTCATCCTCAATCTTGTCGTTGAAGGTGATGGTGGCGGTATACTGGGTGTTTGGCCGCAGGGTTAAAGTTGGCGTAGAGCCAGCCGTAAAAGTAGCCGTTGCTTGTGCAATGCCCTTGTCTGTAGCCACTGGGTCCAGCGTCAGCGTCATAGAGGTGATGTTTTCTTCCTCCTCAACCGGTGCCGGATCGTCGTCATCGCTGCAAGAGGTGGTAGAGATAAGGAGTGCGCCTAGTAAGAATGCTGTAAGATAAGGTTTAAATAGTTTTTTCATGATATAGGTGTTTAGGAATGTAAAACAATACGAGGTTATACAATAAATGATACTTATTTTTTTGAATTACTGAAATTGAGCGGCACCCGCACGCGCAGCATGAGCATCCGGCCGGGTTCATCGGCGTAGTAGCGCAGCTTGTTCAGGTATTCGCGGTACACAGTGTTTAGCAGGTTATTGCCCGTTATGCCCACCTCTATGGGCTGGTTGCCAAAGTGGACGGTAGTTCCTGCCTCAGCCTTTAAAAGAAAATATGCCTCCGGTGCCGGTGCGAAGTCCTGCTCCGCTTTCTCTGGCACCCGCTTTTGCTCTGCCACATACACTCCCCCCACCGATACGTAGGCGTTGGTTAACTTGCCGTTGTCTGCAGCTGCAAACTCATAGCGCAGGCTGTTGTCAAAGCGGTTGGAAGGCATGTAGATCAGGTAATCGTCGGTGTCGAGGTTGCGGGCGTAGAGCAGCGAGGTTTTCGACTCCAGTACCAATCCAGTGGCGATCTTATAATCCAGGTTGAGGTCCGCACCGGTAAAGGTGGCATCGGCCTGGGTGTACTTAAAGGCAGGGAAAGCACCGCGAACCGTTACAATAGGCTCTGGCTGCGGGGCCAGGTAAATAAAGTTGCTGATGTAGTTGTGGTAAAGACTCAGGGAGCCGTTCAGGCGCGGATTGCTGAAATAATCTACCGAGAACTCCAGGTTGTACGCCTGTTCCGACGTTAAGGTAGGGTCCCCCTCCTCGTACGTGGCCGCACTATGGTGCACCCCCTCGCTGAAAAGCTCGTTAGCGCCCGGCGCCCGCCAGGCCGAGGTGGCACTCAGGCCGAAGGTAAGGTGGTAGCCCACGTCATACATCGCCCCCAAGGTGCCGGATACGTTGTTAAAGTCATACTCCGGTTTGATCAGGGTGCGCTTGCTTTCAGCCTCCTCCTCGTACTTCTTCACCTGCAGGTACCTGTAGTCGTAGCGAATGCCTGCCTCTAGTTGCAGCCTGTCTTTTTTCCACTGCTCGGTGGCAAAGACACCGGCTGTCATACTTGTGTAGTATGGCAGAAAGTCGCTGTACTCGTAGGTGTTTTTCTGGTAGATGGTGCTCACGCCCACTGAGCCAAAAAAATTGCCCAGCGGCTTGTGGTTGAAAACAGCCTCGGTGGTATGCGTGTTTAGCGTAAGCTGCAGCGCTGGCAGGGAGCCACCACCACGGCGCGGCTCGTACTCCTCCCGCAGGTTGCGCTGCCAGCCGTAAACAAACTCCAGCTTCCCTGCCTCGCCCAGCTGCCAGTGCCCCTTGGCCTTTAGCAGGTCGTGCTGCACGTGCTGGTACGGTCGGTCTATGCCGTAGGTAAACTCCGCGTTTGCCGCATTGCTGGGCCTGCCGCGCTCAATGGCATACAGCAAATCCTGCACACTGCCAATGTGCGACTCCCGCAGAATACCCAGGTCGGTGCTGAAGTGGCTGTAGTACAGCTCCGCGCCATACGCCTCCTTGTTGTATCCCACTGCTGCCGAGAAGTTCTGCTCCTTCAGCCCCGTGTTCTCCAGGTAGTAATCCGGCGTTTTGGCATTGCCGGCTTTGCGCAGCGTGCCCTGCAGGCGCCAGCTTAGCGGCGGTACCTTCTCAAAATTACCCTCTACCGTAGCCGAGGTAGCCAACTGGCGGTTGTTGGTGCTGCCCAGCAGGTGCAGGTCTCCGGTGATGCCGGGGGATGTCGGTAGCGCCCTTGGCTCCACCAGCACCACGCCGCCAATGGCATCGGCGCCATAGCGCACGCCGGCGGCGCCTTTTATCACCTTCACCTCGGAGGCCACAAACGGGTCTATCTCCGGTGCGTGCTCTGCACCCCACTGCTGCCCCTCCTGTCGCACGCCGTTGTTGAGCAGCAGCACGCGGTTGCTGTGCATGCCGTGTATCACGGGCTTAGAGATGGTAGGGCCGGTTTGCAGCGAAGTAACGCCCGAAATACCCTTCAATGTTTCGGCCAGGGCCAGGCCGCGCGTCTGCTCCAGCTCCCGGCCGCTCAGGCTCTGCTGTGTCTGGGCCTGCTCGCGCAGGTGCTCACCGGTAACCTCCACTGTGCGCAACATGCGTGCGTCAGCGTGCAGCTGCAGGTCGCGGGTGGCAGAGCCTGACATTCTCACGCTGAAGCTTTCCTTCTCATACCCAACATAAGTCACCTGCAAGGTATAGGGCGCACGGCAAAGCTGATGGAAATGGTAGTTGCCATATTCGTCAGACATGGTGGCGCGGTCCAGCTCAGGGATGTAAACAGTAGCCCCGATCAGCGCCTCGCGCGTGTCGTGGTCCAGCACCTTGCCCGAGAGGGTAAGGCCGCAGTCCTGCTCCGTCTCCTCCGGCAACGGTGCCGGCAACGACTGCGCCTGCACCACCGGTAGCTGCAGCGCCAGTATGGCCAGGGCAAAAAGTATGGTTTTTGGGATCGGTTTCGTCTTTAACACTTCTTCCATTTTCAGCAAAAGAAAAATAACGGCTACAGAAACGTATAGCCAATTGCCTGCTGCGGCTGCATCTTGCCACTGGCAAAAGCATGCCTGCCAGGCTTAAAAGTATGGATAGATGATGTGCAGGCACCGCGGTCATACCAGGCAAAGTATGAGCGGAACCGTGCGGAGCAGCTGAAGGTTAGGCCACGGGAGGGCCTCGGAGGAAGTATAAAGAAGGTTTGCTGCCTTGCCCGCTGCAGGTGTAGGTAGCGGCATAAGCAACAGTATGCGTGATAGGGGTAAAATCGATTGAAAGCGTCGTGCCTTGGTATGGTGTGTTGAACACATCCTCTACCTGGCAGTGCTTGTGCTTCATGCCTACCTGCGCCTCATGGGTGTCGGCGTGGTCGGTGTGCACCGTGTGCGTGTGTGGGTGCAGCTCCTGAATCAGGGCATCCGGTACCATGGCTCTGCAGAATAGCAGCAGCAGGATCAGGGCGATATGTTGGATGTAACGGTGCACCTTGGGCGTTAGAACAAAGACAAATATATACTAAATTCCACAATGTTGCATTTGCAACAGGCTTACCTTCCCGATTTTACTGTACGCACAAGTATAAAGCGGGGGTTGTCTCGGGCATTGGACAAGAGCTCGGGGCGAAGGTTTAATCCGGGTGTGCAGAAATCTGCCGCAGCTGTTACTTTTTCCGCCGTGCTCTGACAACCTGTCACTCTAGCGGTGTCTGGAACAGGATTTGAAAGCAGGGCTGAAGCGTAAAGCAGCAACAGATCAACCTTAACCATATAAAGTATAGACAATGGAAGAAAGAGGTAATATCTCCATCCACACCGAGAATATTTTCCCGATCATCAAGAAATTCCTGTACTCCGACCACGAGATTTTCCTGCGCGAGCTGGTGAGTAACGCCGTGGACGCGACGCAGAAAGTAAAGCGCCTCTCCTCCATCGGTGAGTACAAAGGCGATTTGGGCGAGCTGAAGGTGAAAGTGGCCGTGAACAAGGAGGCCAAGACCATCACCATCTCCGACAACGGTATCGGTATGACGGCCGAGGAGATTAAGAAGTACATCAACCAAATTGCTTTCTCCGGGGCCACCGAGTTTGTGGAGCGCTACAAGGACGCCTCTGCCGACAAGGACCAGATCATTGGTCAGTTCGGTCTGGGCTTCTACTCGGCCTTTATGGTGGCTGAGCGTGTAGAGATCGTCACCAAATCTTACCAGGAGGGCGCCGAGCCTGCCCGCTGGGAGTGCGACGGCAGCACCGAGTTCACGATTACGACGGCCGACAGAGCCGAGCGTGGCACCGATGTGATCCTGCACGTGGCCCAGGACTCGGAGGAGTTTTTGGAGACGGCCCGCATCCGCACCATACTTGACAAGTACTGCAAGTTCCTGCCCGTGCCGGTGGAGTTTGAGGGCGAGACCATCAACAATCCAAACCCGATCTGGACGAAGCAGCCTTCGGATTTGAAGGACGAGGACTACAAAGAGTTCTACAAAGAATTGTACCCGTTCTCGGAGCCGCCGCTGTTCTGGATCCACCTCAACGTGGACTATCCGTTCAACCTGACCGGTATCCTGTACTTCCCGAAACTGAAGAACGACTTTGAGGTGCAGCGCAACAAGATTCAGCTGTACTCGCGCCAGGTATTCATTACCGACGAGGTGAAGGATGTGGTGCCGGAGTTCCTGATGCTGCTGCACGGCGTGATCGACTCGCCGGACATTCCGCTGAACGTGAGCCGCTCCTTCCTGCAGGCCGACGCCAGCGTGAAGAAGATCAACACCTACATCACTAAAAAGGTGGCCGACAAGCTGGCAGAGATCTTCCGCAAAGACCGCGAGACGTTTGAGAAGAACTGGGACGACATCAGCGTATTTGTGAAGTATGGCATGCTGAGCGATGACAAGTTCTATGAGAAGGCCAAGGATTTCGTGCTGCTGCAGAACACGGAGGGCAAGTACTATACTTTGGAGGAGTATAAAAACCAGGTGCAGGCCAACCAGACAAACAAAAGTGAGCAGCTGGTGCTCCTGTATACCACCGACCCCGATAAGCAGCACGCCTTTGTGGAGGCGGCCCAGAACCGCGGCTATGATGTGCTCAAGCTCGACTCCATCATCGATAGCCACTTTATAGGCCTGCTGGAGCAGAAGCTGGAGAAAACCACGCTTAAGCGCGTAGACTCCGAAACGATTGACAAGCTGATCGAGAAGGACGAGGCGAAGGAGAGTGTGCTGAGCGATAGTGAAAAGGAGGAGCTGAAGAAAGTATACGAGGAGGCCATCAGCAACCAGCACATGACCGTGGAGGTAGCGCCGCTTGCCCCGGACGACGCGCCGGTGGTGATCACGCTGCCCGAGTTTATGCGCCGCATGAAGGACATGAGCCGCGCCGGCGGTGGCGGGATGATGTTTATGGGCGATATGCCGGACACTTACAACGTCACCATCAATGCTAACCACCCGCTGAACCAGCGCGTGCTGAAGGCCGAGGAGAAAGGCAAGCTGGCCCGTCAGGCCTTCGACCTGGCCCTGCTGTCGCAGAACATGCTGTCGGGAGCGGCCCTTACTAGCTTCGTGAAGCGCAGCTTCGACCTGATGACAAAAGAATAGTACCTTTATTTAAATACCTAACAGCTAAGGCAGTGCCCGTTTGGGTGCTGCCTTTTTTGCTTTTGGCGCCTCCTAAAGTATAAATGAAACTTACCCGGCGCAGGCGTAGTTATAGGGGCTCAGTTACCTGTTGGTGCGTATACTTATATAATAATTGCTAAATTGCTTTACTGTTAACTTGTTGGTTTTCCTGTAGAAAGGGTCACGTATACTAAGATCATCCATTTAACAGTTTATCCATTAACAATAGAACACTTCAAAATTTGAAAAGCTCGGTTTATACTTTTTTGCTAAGTGTTGTGTTGCTAAGCCTGGGCAGCTGCGGCCAGCCCCAGTGGAACAGCGACTACAACCTGAACATGGCGCGCCTGAAGGAAGGCAACAAGGTAAAAACCGATGCCCTGGCCTCTGCCGATACCACACAACCAACTGTTGAGGCGAGAAACCCGCTGGAAGAGAAGATTGAGGAGAAGAAAAAGAAGCGCAAGGTAAAACGCAGCAAGCGCGAGTTTCTGGGTTACAAGATAAAGCGCGGATATACCAAGAGCGGCGCCCGCTACAAAGAAACCATCGAGACCTTCGGCTACCTGCCCGAGCATCAGGAGCCGGACCGCTATGCCCCCTACAAGTATTACTTCGACACCAAAAAGCGCAAGCTGGCCCGCTCAGGGTCTAACGTAGAGGACACCGACCGCTACAAGGTGCTGCACGGGCCATATAAGAAAACGCTGGACGGCGAGGTGGTGGAGGAAGGCTACTTTTACGTAGGCACCAAACACCTGCGCTGGGAGAAGTACCGCAACAACGAGGACCACACGCTGGTAGACAAAGAGCACTATGAGAAGGGCTTCCTGCGCGACGCGGTGGTGACCTATTACGGCGATACCAAGAAGATAAAGGAGGTGATCCCTTACGAGTACGGGCAGGTGCAGGGAACCTACTACCGTTTCTATGAGAACGGGCAGCTGGAGTGGAGCGGGCAGTACGAAAAAGGCCGAAAGGTGGGCGTGTGGATCAACTACTACGACTTCCGCAACCGCCGCCACTATGAGTACCAGTACCCTGAAACAGCCTACGACCCGCCGCACGAGCCCTACCTGCTCCGCGAGTACGACCGCCATGCTACCCCTATCTACGAGCGCGGCAAGTTCGACAAGCGCTCGCAAGCGAGTAGTAAGTAAGAAAACTAGCCACTGCCCTCGTGCAGATAGAAGGTTATGTGTAAACCCACCTCCTGGTCCGCTGATAAGAGGAATCCTGTAGCACTGGGTCCAACCATCCCTGCCCCTCCTTGTTTAAGGAGGGCAGCTCTGTAGCTACTTTGGCTAAAGGGTAAGCTTCATGGCTACTTTCCTCGCGCGGATTGGTTGCGACTTGTCCCTATAGGTGTAAACTCACCCCTAGCCCTTCTGAGGAGGGGGTTTGTCCGGCATCTGCTATCATCCCCTGTCCCCTTCCAAGGGAGACTGCAAAGACAGCAACTATCGAAAACTGTTCCCAGTCTTTGGGTTGAGCGCCTATGCGAGTTTTTCCGGTGCCGAAGGCATTGCGACGCAGGAGCAAAGGAAAAGCTCCCAGCGCGATGCCCTTATCGAGGGCCCCTACCCCCAGGACGAGGCCTCCCGGCCTGGAGGGAGCCAAAGCAGGAGATGAAACGAGCCGCTCGTAAAGCCAGTGGGATGAACGGCAGCTAGAAAGGATAGCTTGGCTCAAGTTGCAGAAAGCAGCGGCTATGAAAGTATTGCAAAAGCATGAAGCTTGGCTCTGCGAGCCAGTTGGGTTGCAAACCCAACATCATCGTGAGGCACGAGTTGCAAACTCGCGCCAGCGGAAACCTCTGAAAGACGCGCAACCTCAGTAAAAAGCATCCTCGATATGATGTATAGCCGGAGGAGACGTGAGCGTTACCGAGATGATATCAAACCGCACCTCATGCGGCCACTCCTCCTGCAGTATAAACGCCTCGGCGGCACCCAGCAGCATCGCCTCCTTGCGGTAATTAACCGCCTCCTCCGGATACCCGTATTTATTAGTAGACCTGGTTTTCACCTCCACAAACACCAGCAGGTTGCCTTTCTGCGCAATGATGTCTACCTCGGCGCGTTTATGTCTGTAGTTTTGCCGCAGTATGCTGTATCCCTGCTCCCGAAGGTAAGCAGCAGCGTGGTTTTCGCCTTGCTGGCCGGTGTGGAGATGTCTGCCTGTTTGAGAAGCCATTTAAAACTTGTACTTTGCAGCAGCTAAGGCTGATGCGCAACTTTAGCATACTATGAAACAACTTACTGAAGGTTTTACCCAACAGTTACGCCACGCCATAGAAATAGGAGAGAGTGCCACCGTCACCTTCTCCGGCCCCAAGTATAGCAATGTGGTTTTTTCCGGAATGGGGGGCTCTGGCATAAGCGGCAATATGGTGCAGGCGTACGTGGCCGATAAGCTCGGGGTGCCGGTAATCGCGCACAAAGGCTATAGCCTGCCGCTTTTCGTGGGGCCAAGCACGCTCTTTATTGCCTCCTCCTTTTCAGGAAACACCGAAGAAACGATTTCGAATGTGCGGCAGGCAATGGAAGCGGATGCCAGCGTAGGCTTTATTACCTCCGGCGGAGAGCTGCTGCGCCTGGCACAGGAGCGCAGCATGCCGCATATTGTGCTGCCCGCCGAAGTAAGGCACCCGAGGGCGGGGTTGGGGTACATGCTGGTACAACAGCTTTACCTGCTCCACTACGCCGGCCTGCTCGACGACACCTTCAAAACCGAGGTGCGGCAAAGCATCACCCTGCTCGAAGAGCAGGCGGGGAGCATTAAGGTGCAGGCCAGCGCCCTGGCTAGCGCCTTTCATGGCAAGCTGCCGGTTATCTACGCCGGAGATACTTTTGGCGCCGTGGCAATGCGGCTGCAGCAGCAGCTGAACACCAATGCCAAGCAGCTGGCGCACGTGAACACGGTGCCGGAAATGAACCACAACGAGATCGAAGGCTGGCGGCACCCGGAGAAACTATTCAGCCAGCTGGTTGTTTTATGCATTAAAACCGCCTACGACCACTCGCGCGTGAAATTGCGCATGGACCTGGCAAAGCCGATCTGTGCCTCAGCCGGGCATGAGATGCTGGAGGTGGAGGCCATGGGGGCCACTTTCTTGGAGCAGGTGCTGTACCTGGTCCATTTGTTTGACTGGGTGTCGGTGTACCTGGCCGAGCTAAACGGGGAGGACCCTGCTAGTAACGAGAACATTGATTCCCTGAAAAGGGAGATATCCAAAGTATAACGTGCAGAAAAATACTGACATTCAATTTGAGCACCTGGGGCTGATCGACTACAAGGAGGCGTGGGATTACCAGGACAAGCTCTTTACCGCCACCCTGGACCTGAAGGTGCGAAACCGCTCCGCGGAGCCGGATGCGCAGGTGGCGACGCCCAACTACCTGCTTTTCTGCCAGCATCCGCATGTGTATACCCTGGGCAAGAGTGGCCATGAGGAGCACCTGCTGCTGAACCAGGAGGGCCTGCAGGCCAAAGGCGCCACCTATTATAAGATCAACCGCGGGGGCGATATTACCTACCACGGGCCAGGGCAAATCGTGGGCTACCCTATCCTGGATCTGGAGAACTTCTTTACCGACATCCATAAATACCTGCGCTTTCTGGAGGAGGGCATCATCCTTACGCTGGCGGACTATGGCATTGCGGCCGGCCGCATTGAGGGCCTCACCGGCGTGTGGCTCGACCACGTGGAACAGCGCAACCCGCGCAAGATCTGCGCCATGGGCGTGAAGTGTAGCCGCTGGGTCACCATGCACGGTTTCGCCTTCAACATCAACACCGACCTGGACTACTTTAACAACATTGTGCCGTGCGGTATTTCTGATAAAGCCGTAACTTCGCTGGCCAAAGAGCTGGGGCATGAGGTGCCGCTGGCCGAAGTAGAAGAAAAACTGTTAAAGCACCTGGCCACCTTATTCGGGGCCACTATTACGACTGCTGCGCATGAAGAAGGACATTGATTTTGGGGCGGTAGAGGGGATCGCAGTGGCTGTTGCCAGAACCACGGACGCCTCCACAGACCAGCCTGCCTGGAACGTATACCTCCTCAACAACAATAATTTTCCGATAGAGAATGTACTGGTTGCCTCCAAGGGCTATGGCGTGGTAGAGGGCGAGGAGGTGAAGACCTCGGTGCTGCGGCACATGTTTGAGCGCGTAGAGGCCAAAAGCTTTGTGCAGGTGGAGCCCATCGACCCAGCTATTTTCCACATCAACAACGAGTATTGGGTAAGCTACTACATTGGCCGCCAGATTTACGACAAGCGCTTCGTGTTTGTGCCGGATACTATCGTGGAGGATAACCTCATTGAGATAAACATGCTGCAGATGCAGGGGGTGCTGCACTCCTGAAAGCACAGCCACAAGTATAAATAAAAGTATAAAACGGCCGTCGCCGCTTTGCTCCGTTAACTATTTGCACCGTGCAAAGAGCGTTTCTAAAGTATAGCCTCTCTTTCCTGCTTTTACTTGTAGTATGGCTGGGTGCCTGCCAGGTGCCTGTGCAAGGGCAGGTGTTGCCCCTGGAGCAGAAAAACACTATTACGGGCAACTGGCTCGTGCAGCGGGAAAAGGATGCCCAGTTGGTGCCGTATGTAGCCAACCAGCATGCCAGCTACAACGCTGTGCACCAGTGGCTGCCCATTACGCAGGCGCAGCCGTTCAATGTTGCCTTCACGGCCCCGCGCGACCTGTGCCTGTTCCTCAACAACCGCCTCATCTTTAAAGCCGACTCCACAGCCAATTACACCCTGGACCTGGCAAAGTTCAGCCGTGACACCGCGCCTGTGGAGGGGAAGTACCTGCTCACGGTGTGGCACCCCACGCAACAGCCCAACGTAGGCACCTTCCGCAACGTGGCGCTGGTAGCCGATGCCAAGCCCGACGAGGGGCAGCGCCCTTTCTCGGTGCAGGTGCGGGAGTACGTGAACCAAAACGCATTCATCATCTTTATGCTGCTGATCGGGCTCATCTATGGCCTGCTGCGCGTCAACTACCCGGCCGACTTTAAAAGCCAGTTCAACCCGTACAACTTCCTGCGCACCAACACGCAGGAGTTGCTGTACTCCAACAAGCCGCTGGGCACAGCCTCGAACCTGCTGTTTGTGCTGGCCTTCTCACTGTCCATGGCCCTGCTGATTGCCGCTATCCATACCAATGTGCAGCACGTGCGGCTGTTTAACCGCCTGTTCCCGGTGTCTGAGGCCGACATTACCACCAAAATCCTTTTTTATACTTTGCTGATCTTTGGCGTGGTGCTGCTAAAGTATGTTTTTTTAAAGGTGATGGCGTTCGTGTTCGGGCTGGGGGGGCTGGTGCAGCTGCAGTACCGGCAGTTTCTGCGCTCGCTGCTATTCCTGGGCCTCTTCCTGCCGCTGGTGATGCTGCTTTACCTCTCGCTGAACGCCGAGATGCCCGAGACGATTCTGCTGATTTCGAGCCTGGCGGTGTCTTTGCTGCTGGTAATCACGATCCTGCGCGTCTTTTACACCGTAAATAAGAAAGCCTCGGTGATAAATTTGCATTTATTTTCGTACCTTTGCGCCACAGAAGTGATTCCGCTGGCAATAATGCTAGAGCTGATCGTGTTTAATTTCTAGGCAGGTGGCAGCGGGCATCGCAGCAGGCGAACTTAAAAGCATCATTTTTAATATGGCTGAAAGCAAAGCAAAGGGCTCTGCGAACCCTGAAAGACACAAGATTCCTATCAAAAGTATTCTGGTTACCCAACCGCAGCCTACTACCGACAACTCCCCCTACCTGTCTATTGCGGAGAAGTATGGTATCAAGGTAGACTTCAGGGCGTTTATCGAGGTGGAGCCGGTTCCTTACAAGGAGTTCCGCAAGGATAAGGTGGACATCCTGTCGCACACCGCCGTGATCTTTACCAGCCGCAACGCTGTCGACCACTTCTTTCGCATCTGCCAGGAGAGCAAGATAGAGATGCCTGCCGACATGAAGTACTTTTGTATCTCCGACCAAACGGCATACTACCTGCAGAAGTACATCACCCTGCGCAAGCGCAAGTTGTTTGTAGGCGAGAAAACCGCCAAGGACCTGTTTGAGGTGATCAAGAAGCACAAGAACGAGAAGTTCCTGTTCCCGTGCTCCAACATCCGCAAAGACGATATCCCGGAGTTTCTGAAAACGAACAAGATCAAGCACACAGAAGCGATCATCTACAAAACCGTGGCCGCCGACCTGTCGGATCTGGACGATGTGACCTACGATTGCCTGGCTTTCTTCAGCCCGTCAGGAATCCACTCGCTGTTCATCAACTTCCCTGACTTTAAGCAGAATAACACGCGTATTGCTGCTTTTGGCCCTACCACGGCCAAGGCCGTTCGCGACGCAGGCCTGGAGTTGGACATAGAGGCGCCGATGCCGAACGCCCCATCCATGACCGGAGCTATAGAAGTATACATACAGAACCAGATGCAGGAGGCAAAAAAATAGGTTGCAACGCAACTTTTAAGCCTTTTTTGCATACTACTAAAACGCAAACGCCGCAGCTGCCTCAGGCAGCCGTGCATTTGCGTTTTAGCGTTTAATAGCTATATTTGAAAAGCGTTCCGTGCAAAACAGCTCATCCTAACCATGCCTTCTTAGCCGCAGCCTATGAAAAAGCTTTTATCTGTTTTGTTGCTGGTGCTCCTGGTGGCACCCTTTGCCCATGCGCAGCAGCAACCTCAGTTTACCCACTATGGGTTTAATGGCATGCAGTTAAGCCCTGCCTACGCAGGCATAACCAATCGGCCGGAGTTCATGTCCATTTACCGTTACCAGTGGCTTGGCTACGATGCCTCTTTCGATGACGGTGGCGCTCCGCAGACGCTCTTCCTGTCGGCCCATACACCGGTCAGGCTGCTGCACGGAGGCGTTGGCCTGAACCTGATGCGCGACAAGATCGCCAACACGACCATTCTGACAGCGGCTCTCTCCTATTCCTTCCACATCAATATTGGCGAAACCGGCAAGCTGGGCCTGGGCATACAGGGTAACGTGAACAATTACAAGAAGGGGCGCTACCGTGCCATAGACGAGGGCGACCCGAATGTGCCGTTCAACAGCGAGGACACCAAGTATGATTTGGGCGCAGGTGTTTGGTATGAGTCGGAGGTGTTTTATGCCGGAGGTGGCGTTACCAACCTGCTGAAGGCGGAGTATGAGTTCGCTGACTCCACGAACACCGGAAAAGGCACATTGCTGGGCGAGAACCACGTGTACGTGACGGCCGGTTACCACATGCCGCTGACTGCTGACCTGACCCTTACACCTACCGTTTTACTCAAGCACGACACGGAGACTTTCTCGTTTGATGCCGGTGGCCGGGTAACATACCAGGAAAAATATTGGGCCGGAGTGAATTATCGGCATGAAGAAGCTGTTAGTGCCCTTGTGGGAGTCTCTCTGTTTCAGGATAATGCGTTGCGGGTGGGGTACGCGCTGGATCTGACCACCTTTAACAAAGCGGCTAAAGCAGCCACCTCGCACGAGGTGATGGTAAATTACCGCCTACCGGAGCCAGTAGTAAGGTTTAAGCCACCGGTAAGAACTCCCCGCTACTTTTTTACACGGTAAGATGAATGGTAATTGTAATTGCTTTTTTACTTTTAGGAGCGATTCTTTAAAAAGTGCATAAAAAAATAGTCCTGCATAGCAATAATAATCAACCCCTTAGCGCGTTAAAAAAATTAAAAAAGGTGAAGGAGTGAATTGTTTTTTATTTATTCCTAATTCTTATATATTTGCTACACTCGTAGAAGTGTGCTAAAATCTATTACAGAAAATTTTACTTTTAACAGTCATCATGAATAAACTACTAAAGCTGTCTTCCTTCGCACTGGCGGTGGTGCTGCTTGCAAGCTGTGGTATGAGACGCGGGCCCCAAGGTGATCTTGTGGGCGCTGAAGACAGGCCAGAGTACAATCCGCAGGAAGTGCCTTACGGCATGGTGGCCTGCCCGGGCGGTACGTTCCACATGGGGCAGGCTGATCAGGATATAGCGGCATCTATGGCAAACTTGAACAAGCAGGTGACGATCGGTGGCTTCTATATGGATGAAACCGAGATCACCAACAACGAATACCGTCAGTTCATCAATGTGATGATGGAAGATTCGCTGGACGTGTTAGGGGAAGAGCATGTGATGAGCAACCTGTATCCAGATACAACTGTTTGGGTAAAAGACTACACCTACCACATGGGTGACCCGCTGATGGAGTACTACTTCTCTCACCCGGCGTTTGATGATTATCCGGTTGTGGGTGTAGACTGGTTTGCGGCCAAATACTTTAGCGAGTGGCGCACCAAGCACAAGAACCAGGCAAATGCAGAAAATGGACGTGCCCCAATGCCACAGTTCCGTCTGCCTTCTGAGGCGGAGTGGGAGTATGCGGCGCGAGGCGGCCGTGACATGGCGGTATACCCTTGGGGTGGCCCGTACCTGCGTAACGCCAAGGGCTGTCTGCTGGCTAACTTTAAGCCAGGACGCGGCGACTACTACAGCGACGGCTTTACTTACACTGCCCCTGTAGCGCAGTTCTTCCCGAACGACTTCGGCCTTTACGACATGGCCGGTAACGTGGCTGAGTGGTGCGAGGATGCTTATTCAGATGCCACCGTTCCTGTTACTTGGGACCTTAACCCGGTGTATTATGATGACAATGAACCTCGTAAGATTGTAAGGGGTGGCTCATGGAAAGATATCGCCTACTTCCTGGAGACAGGTACACGCAACTTTGAGTATCAGGACTCTTCCAGATCTTATATCGGCTTCCGCAATGCAATGCATTACCTGGGCCGTTCATCAGGCAGAGAGTTTTAATAAGCAGTAATTCAAACCCCTATATTAATTTACCAATCCCCCAATTAATCCTTAATTAATCGTTCACTACTTAATTAGAAAACAAAATGAGCAAAGCTAAAGGTCGCAGTTTCTTGTTCGACGTTTTGATGCCAAAGATTTATGGTATCGGTGCTGCCGTCGTGATTGTGGGTGCGTTGTTCAAGATCCAGCACTGGCCAGGAGCCGACTTGATGCTGATCCTTGGTCTGAGCACAGAGGCTATCATCTTCTTTCTGAGCGCGTTCCAGCCGCAGCATGCAGAGCCGGATTGGGCCAGAGTATACCCACAACTTGCCGATGACTACGCTGGTGAAGGCATTGTGCCTGCTACAGCAGCAGCTGCAGGTCCGTCTGTAACAGGAAAGCTCGACGAAATGATGCGTAATGCCGACATTACGCCGGAAACAATAAACCAACTTGGCATGGGCCTTAACCGCCTGAGCGAAACTGCTGCCAGCATGGCTGACATGACCAATGCCGCCGCCGCGACAGAGGAATACACTGTTCGCGTAAGAGCTGCCGCCGGTCAGTTGGATAAGATCAACAGCGCGTACGCTACTACAGCAGATGCCATTGCACAAATGGCTGTTTCTGCTACAGATGCTAAAGAATACCACACCCAAATCCAGGGCATGACCCGCAACTTGGGTGCGCTGAATGCAGTGTACGAGATGGAGCTTCAGGACGCTAACAACCACCTGAAAGCCATGAATAAGTTCTATGGCAACCTGAGCATGGCCATGGAAAACCTGACTGACGCCAGCAAAGATACAGAACAGTTTAAGCAAGAAGTTTCTCGCTTGACGCAGAACCTGCACTCTCTGAACACAGTGTATGGTAACATGCTGACAGCGATGAAAGGATAATTTCCTTCCTTGGTTAAATAAGTTGTATCTACAGAAAACACAGTTAATATAGTATAAAATGGCTGGAGGAAAAGAGACACCAAGGCAGAAGATGATCGGTATGATGTACCTCGTACTGACCGCACTTCTGGCCCTTAACGTGAGCTCGGCGATCCTGTTAAAGTTTCAGTTCCTGGATGAGTCTTTACAGACTGTGAACCGAAAAACAGTAACAGATAATGCCGGGGTCGTATCAAACATACAGGCTGCCATTGCAGAAAACAAGAACCCTTCTGCCAATGACCAGCGTGTGCTGAAAACAGCACAGGAAGTACGTAATCAGACAAATCAAATGGTTTCCTACATTCAGGATCTGCGTAAGATGCTGATTGAGAAATCAGGAGGAATGAATGATGAAGGCACAGGATATAAGCAGCCAGAAGGCAATGATATCGTGGCCATGAACATGATTGGTGCTGCGAGCAAGAACAACGGTAAAGCGTATGAGCTGGAGCAAAAGCTGAATGACTACGCCAAGTTCCTGCGCCAGTACAATGAGCAGGTTCCGCAAAAACTTGCCTTGAGTGGCAAGGAGGATCCGGTAGCACAGAATGACCCGGCACAAAAGCGCAAAGACTTCGCGCAGCTGAACTTTGAGGAGACACCAATGGTGGCTGCCCTGGCAGTGCTTTCTCAGAAAGAAGCAGAGGTACTGAAGTATGAGGCGGACGTGCTGCAGAAGCTTGCCCAGCAGGTAGGTGCTGACATTATCAAGTTTGAGAAGATTTTTGCCATGGCCCGCGCCGAGTCTAAGACAGTGGCGGCTGGTACAAAATATTCAGCGGATATGTTTATCGCTGCCTCTTCTGACAACATTACCCCTAAAATGAGTTTCCAGGGTAAGCCTGTAAAGGTTGAGAATGGCTTAGGTAAAGTAGAGTTTGTGGCTTCCGCCTCTAACTACGATGCCGATGGCAACTCAAAGCAAACATGGAAAGGCCAGGTTACCATCAACCAAAATGGCCGCGACACTACGTTTACGGTAACAGAAGAGTATATCGTAGCGAAGCCAGTGATTCAGGTGCAGTCTGCTGCTGTGCAGGCGCTGTACTTCCAGTGCGCGAATGAGCTGAACATCCAGGTGCCTGCCCTAGGTGCCGTGTATGACCCAAGCTTCAGCGCATCAGGAGGTTCTGCAATTCCTGGCTCTAAGAAAGGCGAAGTAACAATCATCCCGAATGCTACGGAGGTAACAATCAACGTAAGCAGCGGCGGCAACAGCATCGGTTCCGAGAAGTTTAAGGTGCGCCCGATACCTAAGCCAGAGATTGTGGCGCTAGTAAACGGCAAGCCAGTGGACGTGAAGCGTGGGGTACCGGCACAGTCTTTCAGAGCCGTAGAAATACAGGCTGTAGCAGACGAAGGCTTTAAGCAATTATTACCGAACGAAGCACGTTATAGAGTAACGAAGTGGAGAGCTTACCTGGTGCGTAACAACCAGCCGGTAGATCAGGGCGAGTTTAACGGCCCGTCAGCTAACCTGACCAGCTTTGCCGCTAAAGCAGCCAAAGGTGACCGTGTGGTGATAGAGGTGCTGGATGTGAAGCGCCTGAACTACAAAGGCAATGCTGTAGACGTGAACGTAGGTAGCCCGAACTTCAACGTTCCTTTAAATTAACAATTAGAAGCTTACAAGGAGTATGAAATTAGTTAAAGCAATAGGTGTAGCAGCCGGTTTGATGCTATCTGTAGGTGCCATGGCGCAACAGGTGTCAAACTCAACGTCCAGCAACCCATCGGCAAGGCCTATTCCTGAGTCTGATATCCTGTTCAAGAAAACGGTATGGCGTAAGATTGACCTGCGCGAGAAGCAGAACAAGCCACTGTTCTCTGAAAACAGGGAGATCACAAAGGTTATTATAGAGGCCGTTAAAAGTGGGGAGCTTACTGCCTACAGAAGCGACTCTGTAAACACGCCAATCACACGCGAGGAGTTTATGGAAAACATGACTCCGAAGCAGACAGATGGCGGGCTTAGCGAAGAGGAACTGGCTGCCGGCTTTGGCGAGGTAGAGGAAGAGAATGATGACGCCTGGGGTGCTGCCTTGGGTGGAAACGCCGGAACTACTGAAACCGCTCCTGTAAGCAATGAATATTTCCCGAAGCAACTGTACCTGCTGGAGCTGAAAGAGAACGTGGTATTCGATAAAAAGCGCTCGCGCATGTACCACGATATCCAGACGATCAGCATAAAGGTGCCGGCTACATTGAACCCGCTAGGTTTCGAGCAGAACGTGGCAAGCTTTAAAATGAGCGACCTGGTAACGCTGTTCCGCAACAATCCGGAAACGGCTATCTGGTATAACGCACAGAATGATGCCCAGCACAAGAACCTGGCAGATGCTTTCGATCTGTGGCTGTTCAGCTCATACATCACCAAGATCTCTAACCCAGGCGACCAAAGCCTGGCCTCGATCTACGGTGGTGGCAAAAAAGGGCTGCTAGCTGCACAGGATGCTTTGGAAGCACTTATCGAGTACGAGTATAGTCTGTGGAGCTACTAAGCAAAGCAGCAGTACCAATAAAAAAAGGAGGCTTGAGAGAGCCTCCTTTTTTGTTTATATACTTTAGTAAAACCAATAGCTTGAAGCTATACTTCTTTCCCTTCCTCGGTAGGGTGCAGGTAGTTAAACAGGATGGCAGCCTTAGCTTTGCCAATCTCAGAAGAAAGCTCTTCTAAAGTTAACTCTTTGATCTTCTTAACAGACCTGTACTTCTGCAGCAAAGCATCGGCCGTGGAAGGCCCAATTCCTTTGATGTCGGTAAGCCCGGTTTTCAGCGTTCCGGCATCGCGCTTGCTGCGGTGGAAGGTAATGGCAAACCGGTGCGCCTCGTTGCGCAGGCGCTGGATGAGCTTCAGAGACTCTGATTTCTTGTCGATGTACAGTGGAAGGGAATCACCGGGATAGAAGATCTCCTCCAGGCGCTTGGCAATGCCCACCACGGCAACTTGACCGTAGATGCCTAAATCGCGCAGCGCTTTCACGGCCATGCCTAACTGCCCCTTGCCTCCATCGATAACGATGAGTTGTGGCAAGGGCTGGTTCTCATCTAACAAACGGCGGTAGCGGCGGGTAACAATCTCATACATGGAGGCAAAATCGTCAGGGCCGACAACCGTTTTGATGTTGAAGTGGCGGTAGTCCTTTTTGCTGGGTTTGCCGTTCTTGAAGCACACCATAGAAGCGACCGGGTTATCGCCCTGAAAGTTAGAGTTGTCAAAGCACTCAATCTGGCGGGGGAGTTCGGTAAGGCGAAGGTCTTTCTTGAGGGTCTCCAAAACGCGTACTTCCCGCTGCTCGCTCAGTTCTTTGTTCTTCTCCTGTCGCCCCTCCCGCTCCTTGCGCAAGTATAAAGCATTCTTCAGCGATAGGCTCAGCAGCTTTTTCTTATCACCGATTTGTGGATAGGTAACGGTAACGTTGTCTAATGGCAGCCTTAGCTCAATGTTCGTAATGACTTCGCGGGAGGTGCTCTCAAACTCCTGGCGCAGCTGTACCACTACCGAGGCAAGTATGTCAGCATCCTCCTCATCCAGCTTCTTCTCCAGTTCCAGCGATTGGGTAAGGATGATGGAGCCGTTCATGACCTTCAGGTAGTTGATGAAGGCGCACTGCTCGTTGCTGGTGATCGTAAAGACATCAATGTTGGTGAGCGTATTGCTGACAACAGTAGACTTTGCCTGGAAATCCTCCAGCATGTCCAGCTTCTGCTTATACTTGTGCGCCACCTCATACTGGTAGTCTGCGGCAGCGGTAGCCATCTGCTCCTTAAAGTATGATTTTGCCACCGACAGGTTGCCGGCGAGGATGTTCTTGATCTGGGAAATATTGACGTTAT
Source organism: Pontibacter litorisediminis (assembly GCF_029360645.1). Classification (GTDB taxonomy): domain Bacteria; phylum Bacteroidota; class Bacteroidia; order Cytophagales; family Hymenobacteraceae; genus Pontibacter; species Pontibacter litorisediminis. The sequence continues at coordinate 364,025 of NZ_JARDUA010000004.1, forward strand.
ACTCCGTCTCGTCCACCAGCGCTTCACAGGGCCCCTTGCAGTTGCCGATGTGGTACTCCAGGCACACCTTGAACTTGCCGGCGGCAATATTCTCAGGCGAGAGGGCATAGGTGCAGGTACGGAGCGGGTACAACGTCCGGATCAGGTCCAGCAGCACATTCATGGTCGTGACGCTGGGGTAAGGGCCGAAGTAGCGCGAGCCGTCGTTCTTTTTGTTGCGGGTGCTTATAACGCGCGGGAAACGCTCGTTAACAATGCAGATGTAAGGGTAAGTCTTGCCATCCTTCAGCAGGATGTTATACTTGGGCTGATACTGCTTGATGAGGTTATTCTCGAGCAGGAAAGCATCGGCCTCGGTGTCTACGATCGTAAACTCAATGTCCCTGATCTGGGAGACGAGCTTAAGTGTCTTTTTATTATGCTGGGCAGAACGGTTGAAGTAGGAGCTGACGCGCTTCCTGATATCAACCGCTTTGCCTACATAGATAATGCCATGATCATCGAAGAACTTGTAGATACCTGGCTTGTGTGGCAGGTGCGATATTTTTTCCTTCAGCTTCTCGTTGGCTGGCATATAGGTTTCAGAATTAGATCTCCAGGTCTAGTTGGGTAGGCAGATTCAGGAACTCATCCTGTTGCGTCGAGTCGATCTGCACACCGCGGTTATACTTATCACAATCTAATTCTACCGATAAAGGCATAGAAGGTTTAGGGAAAGGGTCTTTTGACACATCCAATGACTTATCGTTGTACACTTTCTGCATGAAGGCGCCATAGATAGGCATGGCTAGCCTGCCACCCTGGCCAAGGGCAATCGTGCGGAAGTGGATGGAGCGGTCTTCGCCGCCTACCCAGGTGCCTGCCACCAAGTTAGGGGTGATTCCCATAAACCAGGCATCGGAGTAATTCTGAGTTGTACCGGTTTTGGCACCCATTTCATTCTTCAGACCATTACGAAAGCGCAGGCCATAGTAAGCGGTTCCGCCGGGCTCGGCGGCGGCCTTCAGCATATGTACCATCATGTAAGCCGTTTCCTCGCTGAGGGCCTCTACCGTTTTCGGAACGAATTCAGCGATCACGTTGCCGTGCTTGTCCTCAATCCGGGTGATATACGTAGGCTCTACCCAGGTCCCACCATTCACGAAAGTGCCGTAAGCCCCCACCATGTCGTAAAGCGTCACATCACTTGTGCCAAGCACCAGCGATGGCGTCTCGTCGAGTTTGGTGCTGATGCCCATGCGGCGGGCGGTCTGGGCCACGGCAGGCGCACCGAGTTTATTCACCAGGAAAGCCGAGATAGAGTTCACTGACTCTGCCAGCGCCTTGCGCAGCGTGTACTTTTCGCCGCTGTACTTGTTATCCGCGTTTTTAGGGCACCACATTTTGCCGTCCGGCAACGGGATACAGGTCTCCGTGTCCAGCACCTCATAGCAAGGGTAATAGCCGTTCTCAATAGCCGTAGTATACAGGAATGGCTTAAACGTAGAACCCGGCTGGCGGGAGCCTTGTTTCACGTGGTCGTACTTGAAATGCTTGTAGTTGATGCCCCCTACCCAAGCCTTGATATGGCCAGTCTGCGGCTCCATTGCCATAAAGCCGGTCTGCAGGAAGTGCTTGTAATACTTCAGCGAGTCCATAGGGCTCATCTCCACCTGCTTCTCGCCATCCCAGCTGAAGATGGTCATCGGCACTTTCTTGTTCAGGTAATAGTTGATGGAGTCGGTGTCATCGCCAAAGCGGGCCTTCAGGCGGCGGTAACGATCGGAACGTTTGATGGCTTGCTCCGGAAAGCCTTTGATTTCGCGCATGTTCTCGTCTACCCACGGGTTGCGGCCTTTCCAGTGCTCAAAGAACGTTTTCTGCCGGTCTTTCATGTGCTCAGCTACAGCTTCCTCGGCATACTTCTGCATGCGAGAGTCTATGGTCGTGAAGATTCTCAGGCCATCGGCGTACAGGTCGTAGCCATTCTCGCGGCACCACTGCAACAGGAACTTGCTGGCCTCTGTGCGGAAGTAGGGCGCCAGGCCGATGTTGTGGTTCTCCACGCGGTAGTCCAGCGCAATATCCTCTTCCTTCAGCTGGTTGAACTCCGCCTCCGTCATAAAGCCATACTTCACCATCTGCGCCAGTACCGTGTTGCGGCGGCGCTTGGAGTTCTCCGGCTTGAACTTAGGGCTGTAGTAGCTTGGGGCCTTTAAAAGACCAACCAGCACTGCCGATTCCTGTACCTCCAGCTCCTCCGGCTTTTTATTGAAGAAGGTCTTGGCCGCTACCTTGATACCAAAGGCATTGGACCCGAAGTCAACCGTGTTCAGGTACATCGTCAAGATCTCGCGCTTAGTGTAGGAGCGCTCCAGCTTCACGGCCATAATCCACTCTTTTGTCTTCAGGATGAGCATGCGCAGGCCAGGCACATCGTTCAGCAGGCCATTGTTGAGTTCATCGCTGCGGGTATCGAAAAGGTTTTTGGCAACCTGCTGCGTCAGCGTGCTACCGCCGCCCTTCTGGTTTCCCGTGATGATACCAGCCGCCACCCGCACCATAGACTGTGGGTCGATGCCGGCATGCTCCTCAAATCGGACGTCCTCTGTGGCAACTAGGGCGTTAATCAGGTTGTCCGGCAGCTCCTCGTAGTCCGCCGGCGTGCGGTTCTCGCGGAAGTACTTTCCTAGCTGCACATTGTCTGCAGAGTACAACTCTGACGCAATCTCGCTCTTCGGGTTCTCCAGGGTGCGCAGGTCGGGCATTTCACCGAACAGGTTCAGGAAGTTGATGCTTACCGCGTAGATGTAGAGTACGAAAGCTGCAAAGCCACCGATAAACAGCAGCCACAGCACCGACACAACCTTTGGGTAAAAGGACTTTTTGGGAGAGAGGGTTTTTTGACGCGTAGTCATGGAATTAGTAATTGTCTTTGAAGAAGGTCAGGTAAACTTCAGGATCTTTCTTCTGTATAAATTTCTCGTAGTTGGCAGAAGAGATCACAAAGGTAATGAAATCTACGCCTCTTATTCTACCAACCGGAGCCTGGGGTGCCTTTTGTTTTACGTTGTAGGCATTGGCCAGCTTCGGGTCCTGGAAAGAGCGGGCCACCAGCATGGTTTTGCCACCCCCGTAGTCCAGGGTGTCCAGGCTTAGGTTCTCTTTTTTATAGTACATGGTGTTATACTTCTCATACTTCTGCACGATGTCGGCAAAGGCCTTCTCGCCATTGGGGTAGATCAGCACAAAGTAATAGGCTGAGTCTGCCTCCGCACGATAAGCCATTGGGTCAGCGGCCGGGTTCAGGAGCGTGTCAGAGGCTACTGCTGTTGATGGCGCCTGCACCTGTTGTACGGCAGTGTCTTGCGCTGCCACTGGCTGCTCCTTTTTGGTAGAGTCACCGGTTTGCGCAGTGCCCACTGGAGGCAGCACCACAGGCGTAGCCTTGGCAGCCGACGCGGTAGCCTGTGCAATTTCTGTGCTAACTTTCTGCTCCGGTGTCAACTCTGGGGCTTTTTCCTTGGGTTTTGGCGGGGCAGGGGCATCGGCGCGCAGCTGGTTTCGCTGCTCCAGCTCCTGATAAGTGGCCAATAGTTTATCGGCCTGCTTCACCAGCGGGCTGCCCTTGTGCTCTTTCTTGAAGCGGTTGAGCTTGTCGCGCAGTACCTCCGGCTTCTCGGTGCGGGCGGTAACCATGGCATCCAAGAACATCACCTTATCCTGGATATCATTAAAGGGATACTGCGCCGTGATGGTGTGGAGCTGCTCCTGCGCCAGCTTATACTCCTCTGCCTCATAATAGGCGTAGGCCGAGTCGTAGATCGCATGCACCTTGATGTTGTCGGCCGCGGTTTTGGCCATAAAACCCTCATCGTCGAGCAGGCGGGCGTAGGTGGTGTTCGGAAACTGCTGCTTTATTTTGTTATAGTATGCCTGCTGCTGTTCCTGGTTGCCGGCACGGCCGTAAAGCAAGTATAAGCTGTAGTACGTCTCGGCGGCATGTGAGGTATGCGGGAAGCGCTGCAGCAGCTGCTCATAGGTAGCGATTGCCTCGTCTGGAGCCTGCAGGTTTTGGGCATAGATGACGGCCAGGCGGAAAAGCGCCTCCTCCACCATTCTTTCAGACTGCTGCAAGGCTACCGTAGAAAGCGGCAGGCTCTGCAGGTACGTATCCACCTGGGCCTGCATGCGTGCCTCCGGGCTCACTTCCTCCGCTGGCTTGGTTATCATGTTCTCCGGAACCTGGGCCACCGGCGCTGGCTGGTTTCCGGCATCGCCGCGCGTGCGGGTGCGCCAGAAGTCCTGGTTCGGGCGGTCGCCCCAGCGGCGGGTAAACTCGGCACGGGCAGTGGCCATGGCCGTTGGGTTGTCAAAATACCACACGCCGCCGCTGTTGCTGGTGCCGAAGGCTTCTTCTCTGTTGTTGCGTACCTGATTGCGGCGGCTGCTCTGCTCCTGGCGCTGTGCCTGCTCCTGCTCCTGCGCGAGCGCTGCCAGCCTTTCTTCCTCCTGGCGCTGCGCCAGCTGCTGCAGAAAAACCATGCGTTCGGCCTCCGGCATTTTGGCGATCCGCTGCAGGCTGTCCTGGGTATGGATCGTGGTATACTGCTGGGCGAAGTCGGCCAGGATGTCGCGGCGCTCCGCCACGGCCTCGTATTGGGCGGCCTGCTGTGGGTATACCTGCACGGCACTATCGTAGTAGGCGGCAGCCAGCTCATACTTGTTCAGGTGCTCGAAGTAAATCTCGCCGGCCAGCACATAACTATAGGCCTTCTGGTTAGGCAAAGCCCCCGGCGTGCGCAGCGACTGCTCCAGGTGCTCCAGCGCCTCTTCGTGCTGCTGCTGGCGGAGCGCAAAGCGGGCCATTTCATAGTAGATCTTGTCGCGGTACTCCTTGTTCTTCTCGTCGCGGAGCATTTTCTGGTAATAGCCTTCAATGCGTTGCACGTCATTGTTGTCGGCCAGCTCCGTTACCTGCCCCAGGTTTAGGCGGCTGAAGAAGCCAAGGTCGTAGGGCGGGTTGTTGCGCAGCACTTTGCTGTACTGTTTGTTGGCTTCCTTCTGCTGTCCCGTTAGCTGATACAGCTGCCCCAGGGTATAGCGCGCCCTCGATTCCGCGTCCTTCTCCTCAAAGTTGGGCAGCGAGAGCGCCAGGTTCTCGATCACCTGGGCTGTGTCGCCCTGCAGGCGGTGGTACTGCGCGCGGGTCAGGTACAGCTCGCGGGCGTTGTCCCGGTTCAGGCGCTCCTTGCGCAGGTACTCCGATACCTGCTGCGCGTTTTCCATTTCGCCTAGTTCTATAAAGGAGCGCATGAGCCACACCAGTGCCTCGTGCCGCTCGTCTTTGCCTTTGCCATTCGCGTTCACATACTTAAAGGTGCGCACGGCTTCTTCAAAGTCCAGCTCATAAAAGTTGGCCTTGCCGATGAGTACATAGCTGTTGTCTACCCACTTGCTGTTCTGGTGGTACTGTATCGGGAAAGAGGCTTTCTTCTTGATGTCTTCCAGGTCGGCGGCCAGGGCGGTAGCCTTGGCCGTATCCAGCGGCGGGAAGATCGGGAGAACCTGGCTGTAGTCGTACAGGGCTTGCTCCTGCAACTGCTCCTCCAACAGGCGCAGCTTCTCCTTGGCCAGGAAGTAACCGTTGTAGCGGGCCGTGGTGTTGTGGTAAGTTTTGCTGAGCGGGTTGTTGCGCTCGGCAGAGCATGCCGCCAGCAGCAGCCCGGCAAGTATAAAAAATATGTGCAGCGGTTTCTTGTTCAAGGCGATGGTGTGCAGCTGGTTTGGGTGCTTCTTATTATATAAAGTATAAACGTCTGAGCCAAGGCCGAAAGTATAGCCATACTTGCTGTAACAGCCCGTGCAGCGTCGTTCCTAAAGGAGCTGTGCTGCAGGTTATCTACAAAAATACAATAATCATCGGATAGTTAAGCATATAGCCTGGCGGAGGCCTGCTATTGAACTATACAAAAATCTAAATGGTTTCAGGCCAAGTATACTTTGCGGCTTTACACTGCTTTGGCGCTTTTACCCGTAAAAAGGAGTATCTTTGCAAACTTCTGACACACATGGAGAATAACCCGGAAAAGGAGCAGAAGCCTGAGCAGCGCAGGCAGGAAAGTATAAAGCCTTACGTGAAATACTCGGGCATGGCATTCCAGATGATCGGGGCGCTGGTACTGGCGGCTTTTGCCGGGCGCTGGCTGGATGCACAGGTGGGGAACGATAAGCCCTGGTTTACCATTGCACTGCTGCTGCTGGCTGTTATCGCTACCATGATCCTGACCATACTATCTATCAACAAAAAATAAACCTTGTGAAGTTTGTTCGAAACCTGGCCGTGCTGACGGCTATACTTTGTGTGATAACAGGCGCGCTGCTGCAATTTACCGGTTACACACTGCTGCACAGCTATATCTGGTACATGCTTGTCTTCTTTGTCTTCATCACCGGGTTTACCTACTACCTCACCCAACTTGGGCACAAAAACGACCCTGAGAATTTCCAGGTGTACTATTTTGCCTCCATGGGGTTCAGGGTTGTGCTGAGTATCGGGGTGGTGGCCCTGTACGTCTGGTTCTTTAAGGATGGGCGTTTGCAGTTCGTCTTCAACTTCTTTGCGTTATATTTCCTCTTTACCGGGTTTGAAATTTACAGTTTGTTGGCTAACTTGCGCCCGCATTTGAGAGGGCAGAATTAACGGTAGGTTCTGTCTGTAAAATCTTGCTTCTAAATCATTCTTAATGAAGAGGTTATTCGTTCTATTGTTTTCCTTCCTTACGCTGACTGCTTTTGCTGAAGCGCCTGTGGAAGGCGGAGAGTTCCAGCCAGGGGATATGATCACGCACCACATCGCGGATGATTATACCTGGCATTTTGCTGACGGTGCGGTGGTGTACCTGCCCGTTATACTGGTAGACAATGGTGAGTTTAAGGTATTCTCTTCTCACAATTTCTACAACGAGAACCACGAGACGGTGCCATACAACGGCTATGCCCTGAATCATGGCCACATCGTGAAAGTGGATGAGGCGGGTGAGCCATTGGAGAGCCATGCAGGCCTGTATGATTTTTCTATCACTAAGAACGTGGCCTCTATGTTTGTTAGTGTGGCCCTGCTGCTGGGTATTTTCTTTGTTATCGCAGGCCGCTACAAGAACAACCCGAAAGCCGCTCCGCGTGGCATCCAGTCCTTCTTTGAGCCAATCATCATCTTTATCCGCGACGAGATTGCCAAGGCGAACATCGGTCCGAAGTATGAGCGCTACATGCCGTACCTGCTCACCGTGTTCTTCTTTATCTGGTTTAACAACCTGCTGGGCCTGATGCCGGGCGGCGCCAACCTGACCGGTAACATTGCGGTAACGCTGGTGCTGGCCCTGATTACCCTGCTCATTACCGTGTTCAGCGGCAACAAGAGCTACTGGAAGCACATCTTCGCGACGCCTGGCGTACCAACCTGGCTTGCCCCGATCATGATCCCGGTGGAGTTGATCGGTATCCTGACGAAGCCTTTCTCCCTGATGGTCCGACTTTTTGCGAACATCACGGCGGGCCACATCATCATTCTGTCGCTGTTTAGCTTGATCTTTATTTTCCAGAGCATCGCGGTTGGGCCGCTGAGTGTGGCCTTTGCCACGTTCATGAACTTCCTGGAGCTGTTTGTGGCCCTGCTGCAGGCCTATATCTTCACGCTGCTGTCGGCCATGTACTTTGGCGGCGCGGTAGAGGAGCATGACCACGCGGAGGACCATCATTAATCTGAATTTTATTTTTTAACTATATATTTCTATAACTATGTTGTTAGCAATTCTGCTTCAAGCTGTTTCTGAAGGCGCTGGTCTTGGTATCATGGGTGCCGGTATCGGTGCAGGTCTGGTTGCCCTTGGCGCTGGTCTTGGTATCGGTCGTATCGGTGGTTCCGCTATGGAGTCTATTGCTCGTCAGCCAGAGGCTGGTGGCAAAATCCAAACTGCCATGATTATCTCTTCTGCACTTATCGAGGGTGTAACCCTGTTCGGTGTAGTAGTGTGTCTTCTGATCGCTATTGCTTAATTACTTTTAGAGTAACAAGCTAACATTACCTGATCTCACGTCTGGGCGCATGGCCCAGACGATGAGATCAAAGTCATAGTTCCGATATAGTTAAATGGCAGCCAAAGCGGCTGTTGCAAAAGAACCTAATATTCAACCTACATAAACAATGGAATTAGTAACCCCTGGTATTGGTCTACTTTTCTGGCAGACGGTAACGTTCCTGATCGTTCTGTTCCTGCTTGGTAAGTTTGCTTGGAAGCCGATCATGAACGCGCTGAACGAGCGTGAGGCTTCTATCGAGAACGCCCTGAGCGCCGCAGAGAAAGCAAAGCTGGAGATGCAGGCGCTGAAAGCCGATAACGAGAAGCTGCTGGCTGAGGCCCGCCTGGAGCGCGACAAAATTCTGAAAGAGGCAACGGATGCTGCCAATGGCATTGTGGAAACTGCCAAGCTGAAGGCCAACGAGGAGGGTGCCCGCATGATTGAGCAGGCCCGTGAGTCGATTGAGAATGAGAAGCGTGCCGCGATCACGGAGGTGAAGAACATGGCTGCCTCTCTGTCGCTGGAAATTGCCGAGCAGATCCTGCGAAAAGAGCTGAGCGACAAGAACGCGCAGCAGGCACTGGCGCAGGATTATATCCGAGAAGTAACGCTTAACTAATAAAGTATAAACGCGGGCTGCCCAGGCAGTGCCGCTGCAACATAAACAACTATGTCAGATATTAGAGTTGCTTCCAGATATGCGAAGTCGCTGATTGAACTGGCTGAGGAGAAGAAGGTGCTGGAGCAGGTAAATGCAGATATGCAGCTGTTCTCGCAGGTCGTTTCCCAAAACCGTGATTTCAAGCTGCTGCTGCAGAACCCCATTGTGAAGTCAGACAAAAAGCTGGCGATCATCAACAAGGTTTTCAAAGGCAAGGTGCAGGAGCTGACGCTGGCTTTCTTTAACCTGATCGCCCGCAAAAACCGTGAGGCTGTGCTGAACGCCGTGGCAACCTCTTTCCAGGAGCAGTACCGCATCAAGCAGGGGATACAAAGCGCAGAAGTTGTTTCTGCGGTGCCGCTTACGCCTGCCTTGCGCGACGAGCTGGGCCAGAAACTGGTGGCCCAGACTGGCAAGCGCATCGAGCTGGTGGAGCGCGTGGACCCATCGCTCATCGGCGGTTTTGTACTGACAGTAGGAGATAAACAAATCGATAGCTCGGTGAGGAACAGTCTTCGCAAGCTTAGAAATCAATTTAAAGACAACCCATACATTAATAAACTATAATCATGGCAGAAGTAAGACCTGACGAAGTATCAGCCATATTAAGAGAACAGCTATCTAACTTCCGTACCGAGGCGGAACTGGAAGAAGTAGGTACTGTGCTGCAAGTGGGTGACGGTGTCGCTCGCATCTATGGCCTTTCCAAGGCTCAGTCTGGTGAGCTTTTAGAGTTCGAGAACGGCCTGCAGGCACTCGTTCTGAACCTGGAAGAGGACAACGTAGGTGCCGTATTGCTCGGTGACTACAGCGAGATCAAAGAGGGCGCCACTGTAAGAAGAACAAACCGAATTGCCTCTATCAAAGTAGGCGACGGCATTGTTGGCCGTGTTGTAAATACACTGGGCCAGCCAATCGACGGCAAAGGTCCAATCTCGGGTGAGCTGTATGAGATGCCGCTGGAGCGTAAAGCACCAGGCGTAATCTACCGCCAGCCGGTAAACGAGCCGATGCAGACAGGCATCAAGGCGATCGACTCTATGATTCCAATCGGCCGTGGCCAGCGTGAATTGATCATCGGTGACCGCCAGACAGGAAAGACTGCGGTTGCTATCGATACCATCCTGAACCAGCGTGAATTCTACGACAGAGGCGAGCCTGTTTTCTGTATCTACGTAGCCGTTGGCCAGAAAGCGTCTACAGTAGCTCAGGTGGTGAAGGCCCTGCAAGAGGGTGGCGCCATGGACTACACGGTAGTAGTAGCTGCTTCTGCCGCTGACCCTGCTCCAATGCAGTTCTTCGCGCCATTTACAGGTGCTGCCATCGGTGAGTTCTTCCGTGACACAGGCCGCCCTGCCCTGGTTGTTTATGACGACCTTTCGAAGCAGGCGGTGGCTTACCGTGAGGTATCCCTGCTGCTGCGTCGTCCACCAGGACGTGAGGCTTACCCAGGTGACGTATTCTACCTGCACTCTCGCTTGCTGGAGCGTGCCGCGAAGATCAACGCATCGGATGAGATCGCCCAGAACATGAACGACCTGCCAGAGTCTATCAAGCACCTGGTGAAAGGCGGTGGCTCTCTGACAGCCCTTCCGATCATCGAGACGCAGGCGGGTGACGTATCTGCCTATATCCCGACAAACGTGATCTCGATCACGGACGGTCAGATCTTCCTGGAGACGAACCTGTTCAACGCGGGTGTTCGTCCGGCCATCAACGTAGGTATCTCGGTATCGCGTGTGGGTGGTTCTGCGCAGATCAAGTCGATGAAGAAAGTAGCCGGTACCCTGAAGCTTGACCAGGCGCAGTTCCGCGAGTTGGAGGCTTTCGCTAAGTTCGGCTCTGACCTGGATGCCGCTACCAAGCTGACCATCGAGCGTGGCCGTCGTAACCTGGAGATCCTGAAGCAGGCGCAGTTCTCGCCGGTACCGGTAGAGGAGCAGGTGGCTACTATCTATGCCGCTACAAACGGTCTGCTGGATACAGTTCCGGTATCGGAGGTAAGAAACTTTGAGAAAGACTTCCTGCGCAACATGCGTGCACAGCATGCGGATGCCCTGAATGCTCTGAGAGTTGGTAAGCTGGATGACGAAACCACTGGCGTTATCAAGCAAGTGGCGAAGGAAACCGCTGCAAAGTATAACAAATAGTCTTTAAGTAAAGAGGCTGGGGTTAGGGGCAGGCGCCTTTAACCCTGGCTTTTGCTCATAGCGATAAAATATGGCAAGTTTAAAAGAGGTTAGAAGCCGCATTACATCTGTATCGTCTACGCAGCAGATCACCAAAGCCATGAAAATGGTTTCGGCTGCCAAGCTAAGACGCGCACAGGACAGTATTCTGCGCATGCGCCCTTATGCGCAGCGCCTGAGCGGCATCCTGACGAACCTCTCCTCTATGGCAGAGGGTGCTGTAACAAACCCTTACGCTGAGAAGCGCGAAGCGAATAAGGTGCTGATCATTGCGGTTACCTCTGACCGTGGCCTGGCAGGTGCATTCAACTCTAACATTGTGAAAGCAGTTAATGCGCTCGTAAACGGCCAGTACAGAAGCCAGTTCGAGGCCGGTAACCTGACCATCATGACCATTGGCCGCAAAGGCTTCGATGCCTTCCGCAAGAGAGGCTATAACGTTATTGGCGACTACAGCAACACCTTCACGAACCTGTCCTTCGATACCGTGCGCGTGGCAGCGGAGCGTGCCATGGCGGGCTTTGTGGCCGGTGAGTTTGACAAAGTGGACGTCATTTACAACGAGTTCAAGAACGTTGCGACGCAGATCGTGCGCCAGGAGCAGTTCCTCCCGATTGTGGAGAAGCCGGCTGAGGAAGCGGATGCGGAGATGACGCTGATCGACTACACCTTTGAGCCATCGAAGGAGCAGATCGTGGAAGAGCTGATCCCAAAATCGCTGAAGATCCAGGTGTACAAGGCGGTACTGGAGTCGAATGCTTCGGAGCACGGTGCCCGTATGACGGCCATGGACAAGGCAACAGAAAACGCAGGTGAGCTATTAAAGCAGCTGAAACTGACATACAACAGGACAAGGCAGGCAGCCATCACGAAGGAAATCCTCGAGATTGTTGGTGGTGCAGAGGCTTTGGCTTCAGAATAAGCAAAGCTAAAGATTCAGGAGCAGCGCCCACCCGTACAAGTGGGCGCTGCTTGTTTTATAAGCACCTGTTGTATGGCACCTGGCAGCAGGCGTGTTAACAATTCGTGAAATAAGCGTTGCGACACCAAGAAAGGCGTATTAATGCGCTGCAGTTCTTATATTTGTCGGAAACGAGCTATAGAAGAATGAGATACACACAGTTAATGAGAACATTAGGTTGGGCCAAAGCTACGGTAGCCTCGGTGCTGCTGCTGAGCGCTTGTGCCGGCACCACGCCTAATGCCCCTGCCGCTTCGCCATCTAAGACAACAGCCGTAAGCACTGTAGAAGACCCTATACAGCAGCGTCCGAAGCTGATAGTGGGAATAGTGGTAGACCAAATGCGCTACGACTACCTCTACCGCTACTGGAGCAAGTATGGCAACGATGGCTTTAAAAAGATGCTGTCGCAGGGCTTTAACTTTAAGAATACGCAGTACAGCTATGTGCCAACCTATACAGGTCCGGGCCATGCATCTATTTACACCGGCAGCGTACCGGCATTCAACGGCATCGTTGGCAATAGCTGGTACGACAGAGACCAAAAAAGTGTAGTATACTGTGTAGAGGATAAAAGCGTGCAGACAGTGGGCAGCGACTCTGATGCAGGCCTGATGTCTCCGGCTAACCTGAAGACAACCACTATTACGGATGAGCTGCGGCTGGCCACAAACAAGCAAGCCAAAGTGGTAGGGGTAGCGCTGAAAGACAGGGGCTCCATACTGCCGGCTGGCCATCTGGCAAACGGTGCTTACTGGTTTGACTCGAAGAGCGGCAACTGGATCACGAGCACGTTCTACCACGAGCAGCTGCCACAGTGGGTGCAGGAGTTTAACAGCCAGAAACTGGCTGACAAATACCTGAGCCAGCCATGGGAAACACTGCTGCCGATAGAAGAGTATACCGAGAGCACGGCCGATGATGTACCATGGGAGCACACGCTAAAAGGCGAGGAGCGCCCGGTGTTCCCGCACAACGTGCCAGCCATTAGAGGAAAAGACTTTGAGCTGATCCGCTCTGTGCCTGCCGGTAACACCATTACAAAGGATTTTGCCCTGGCAGCGTTGAGAGGAGAAGAGTTAGGCAAGGATGATGTCACGGACTTCCTGACGGTCAGCTTCTCTACCACAGACTATGTAGGCCATTCATTCGGACCTAACTCCATAGAGGCGCAGGACGTATTTTTGCGCCTGGACCGTGAGATGGCGGAACTGATCAGCACCATTGAAAACGAGGTAGGCAAAGGCGAAGTGCTTTTCTTTCTGACAGCAGACCATGGGGCAGCTCATGTGCCCGCCTTTCTGCAGGAAATGAAGGTGCCGGCAGGCTTAGGCTCTTCTGCTGTGATTCGCGACTCTGTAGAAGCTTACCTGGATGAAACCTATGGGAAAGCAGAGTGGCTGCAGCGCTACATGAACCAGCAGCTCTACCTGAACCGTAAGGCGGTAAATGACAAGAAGCTTAGTCTTAGCGAGGTGCAGCAGCGCGTGGCGGATTACGTGCTGCGCTTCGACGGGGTGATGCGTGCCGTGCCAGCCACTGTCCTGCAAAGCAGCAACTGGGGTATGGGCATGATGGCGCGTGTAGAGAGCGGCTTCCATGCCAAGCGCTCCGGCGATGTGATCGTGCTGCTGGAGCCAGGCTGGTTTGAGGGTTACGGCAAAGAGCCGAAAGGCACCACGCACGGCTCCTACTCGAATTATGACACCCACGTGCCGCTGCTGTGGTATGGCTGGAAAGTGCAGCCAGGCGAAAGCGACGCACAGGCAGAGGTCTCTGACATAGCCGCCACGCTAGCCGCTTGGCTATACATACAGGAGCCGAATGGCAGCGTGGGCAAACCATTACAAGTATACATGAAATAAAACCATAGCGCCTGAAGAAGAACAGATTGACGGCGCGACTAACATTAACGAGGAATATGGAGAATACAGAGGACAAAAACAATCCATGGCATAGCGTAAGCTACGGCGAGATGTCGCCAGAGGTGGTAACGGCTATCATTGAGATTCCGAAAGGATCAAAGGCCAAGTATGAGTTGGATAAGGATAGCGGCATGCTGAAGCTGGACCGTGTGCTTTTCTCATCGGTTAACTACCCAGCCAACTATGGCTTTATCCCACAAACCTACTGCGACGACAAAGACCCGCTCGATATACTGGTGATCTGCTCGATAGACGTGCAGCCGATGTGCCTGATAGACGCGAAAGTGATTGGCGTAATGCAGATGATCGATAACAACGAGGAAGACGACAAAATCATCGCCGTTGCCTATAACGACATGTCGGTGCGCCACATCAATGATATTTCGGAGCTGCCGCCGCACACGCTGCTGGAGATGCGCCGTTTCTTCGAGGACTACAAGAAACTGGAGCACAAAGAGGTGATCGTGGAGCAGTTCCTGGGTCGTGAGCATGCCATGAAGATCATCCAGGATAGCATTGAGCTATACAACACCACCTTCGGGGAGCCGACAAAAAAAGAAAAGGCACTCTAAAAACATTACTTTTCCTGTTAAGCCTGGCGTGGGGTAACCTGTGCCGGGCTTTTCTTTTTGAGAGGCAGCAAGAAGTATAGGGCAAGGCCACATGCTCGTTAACAGCGAAGGCATTTGATTGCGGCTGGATTTGTTGCGTACTTGCAAAGGAAGATGAGTGTGAACAAAGACATCGGAGAAAGAAAGGCGCAGCAGCCATACCGGCTGCTGGAGGGGTTGCTTTACAGCAGCGCCTTCATCTCTTTCTGCGGCTTTGCGCTTACGGTGGAAACGTACCTGCTGGCGGGGCTGCCGGTGTCGGGGCCCATGGCCGTGTTTGTTTTTCTGGCCACCCTGTTTACCTATAACCTCAGCAGTGTGCAAAGCATGCTCCGGCGTCCCAACCAAAGTATAAACAGGCAGGATCCGGTGTGGGGGCAGCGGCACAAGAGGGAACTGGCGGTGCTGGGGCTGCTGAGCATAGCGGCGGCGGCAGGCGTATACTTCTGGTTTGGGCTCCGCATAGACCCATGGTTTCTGCTGCACCTGGCCCTGATCTCGGTGGGGTATACGGTGCCGGTGCTGTACAAGCGGAAGCGGGTAAAGCCGCTGCGCAGTGTGCCGCTGCTCAAGGTATTTTTGATCGCCTATGTATGGGCCGTGGTGACGGCCATGTTCCCGCTGTTGGACGCAGGCCTGGACGCATGGCAGCCGGAGGTGCTGTGGCTGTTTCTGCGCCGCTTCCTGTTCATACTTGCCCTCGCTCTCCTCTTCGATGTCCGCGACTATGCCTACGACCGCGACATGAACACGCTGACCTTTCCGGGGTGGATAGGCGTGCGCAACACCAAGCTACTGTCGCTGGGGCTGCTGCTGCTGTATGTGCTGGTGTTGCTGGCAAGCGGGGAGAGGGGCCTTGTGCTTTGGGCCCTGCTGGCCAGTGCGCTGGGAGCAGCGGTCATCGTATGGCGATCAGCGGAAAACCGGCCACGGGCATACTTTGCCATACTTGCCGACGGGGCCATGCTGCTGCACGCCGGGCTGGTGCTGCTGGCTATGGCAATGGCCGGCTAAGGTGCAGGAAAGCCTTGGGCAGGTGGTCTATCACATCGGAGGCCGTCATGGCTATATCCCCCACACGTTGCAGCGCCAGGTCGGCGGCCAGGCCATGTATAAACACCCCAAGCCGGCAGGCCTCCCCTAGCGTATACTGCTGCCCCACCAGCGCTGTGATGATACCCGTCAGCACATCGCCGGTGCCGCCTGTGGCCAGGCCGGGGTTACCGGTGGTGTTAAAGTATACCTTGCCTTCGGGGGTGCCAACGGCGGTGTGGTTGCCCTTTAGAACCACGTGGCAGCCATACTCCAGGCAGAATTCCCGCAGGTGCTGCAGGCGGTCATAGTCATTCTTCACTTTTCCCACGAGCCGCTCAAACTCCTTGGGGTGCGGCGTAAAAACCACCTGCTTCTTGTACAGTTGCCCTTTTAACTTCTCACTGGATGCAACCAGGTTGATGGCATCGGCATCTAGCACAATAGGGTGAGAAGAAGTACTTAGCAGCTGCCCTATGGCCGTCTTGGTAACACGCTCAGTGCCAATGCCCGGGCCGATTCCCACCACGCTGTACTTCTCCATGCCCTGTGGCAGCTCCGAAAGGTGTTTTCGGTTTTTATCGGTCAGGGTCATGGCCTCGGGCACGGCCGTTTGCAGGATGGGGTAACCCGCCTGCGGCACCTGCACCGTGAGCAGGCCGATGCCGCCGCGGAGGCAGGCGCGGGCAGCCAGCACGGCGGCTCCCATTTTGCCGTAGCCACCACAGAGCAGCAGGGCATGCCCATACGTGCCCTTGTGCGAAAACTTCCTACGGAGCTTTAGCAGCTGTTGCATCTCCTCCTGCTTGGTGCAGTATAAGTCTGACTCCACCTCTGAGATAAACCGCTGGCTGAGCCCGATGGGTACCACCTGCCACTCGCCCACAAAAGGCTCATGCTGCGGCAGCAGGAAAGCCAGCTTGGGAAGCTCAAAGCTGACTGTGTAACTCGCCCTTATGATCGCCCCTTCTTCGGGTGTCTGGCTGTCGGTGTAGAGGCCGGAGGGGATATCGATGGCGGTGATGGTGGCGCCGCTGCCATTCAGCGCATCAATCACCTGGGCATACAAGCCGGTTACGGGGCGGTTCAGGCCGGTACCGAAGAGGGCGTCCACCACAAGCGCATCCTCTTTAAGCGCAGGTATGGGGCCATCCTGTTCCACGTGGATGGGGTGCAGCTCCGGTGGCAGGCGCCTGAGGTTTACGTTAAAGTCATCCGAAGCTTTGGTGATGTCACCCACCACATATGGCTGTACCTTATACCGGCGCTCGTGCAGCAACCGCGCCACTGCCAGGCCGTCGCCGCCGTTGTTGCCCGGGCCGCAGAGGATGTGCACCTCCCTGCCGGGCTGAAACTTATTTTCGAACCAGCCGGTAAAGGCTTTAGCCGCCCGTTCCATCAGATCGGTGGAAGAAATGCCTTCTTCACGGATCGTAAAAGCGTCGGCTTCGCGGGTTTGGGCGGCAGTAAGGATTTTCATGTGAAACAGCTGGGTTAGGTATGCCTACATATACTTTTAAGTGCTGCTTCGGTTGCGGGTGCAGATGACAAGCCTGCTTGGCTGATCCCGAAGCTGCTCACCAGAAAAAGCAGCGGCTGTGGCACAAATTATGCTAAAATGCAGTTTATTAGCTACTGCTCAAACTTAAAAACCTGCTAGGAGAATTGGAACTGAAGAATAAACTGACTGCTTTGCTGCTGGGGCTAACGGTGTTGGCAAACCCCGTGCTGGCGCAAACGCAACAACCGGATGTAAGTACAGGAGCCGTGATGCCTACGCCTGTAGAAGCAGACACAAGCGCGGCCCCGGCTTTCGATTTACGGAACAAGGCAATTATCACGGCGGAGGGTGATACCGTTTACCCGGGTCAAAAACACCCCTTCACAGAGGCGCAGCTGCGGGAGGGGGAGAATAAGCGCTACCTGAAGCGTGCCGTAATTCCGGCCGCTGCCCTCATCGGCCTCGGCATCTATACCATTCAGGACCGGGGTGTATTCAGCAGCTTTGATGCCCGTGATATCCGCAACAAGCATACACCGGACTTTGCCACCAAGGTGGATGACTACGTTTTCTTTGTGCCGCTGGCCTACCTGTATGGCTTCAACGCTTTCTCCTCGCAGAACCGGCACGAGGTGGGGCGGCAGACAAAACTGCTCATCGCCTCCGGTGCGCTAACCTCTGCCCTGGTGTGGCCCACGAAGAAGCTGACAGATATAGACCGGCCGAATGGAGACCCCACCGCTTTTCCGTCGGGCCATACGGCCTACGCCTTTACTATTGCCACTGTGGTGGATAAGGAGTTCCGGCACAAGAGCCCGTGGGTGAGTGTGGGCAGCTACGCCATCGCCACCGGCACCGGCGTGATGCGCATGCTCAACAACGAGCACTGGATGGCTGATGTGCTGGCCGGAGCCGGTGTGGGCATCCTTTCGGTAAACACCGTATACTGGCTGCACGATAAGTTTGCAAAAGACAAAGGGCTGAACACCATGGTGGTGCCGACGGTGCTGCCCAACGGAAGCCCGGGGGTGGGGCTGAGTGTAACCTTTTAACCTATACTTCACGAAGAACGGAAGGCGCTGCAGGAGTGGCGCCTTTTCTTTTTATCTTTACCCGATGCCATACTTCCGCAGCCTCTTACTTCTATACCTGTGCCTGCTAACTGGCACTGCCCTGGCGCAGGTGCGGCAGGTGCGGGGCGTGGTGCGCGACGCGGCCACCGGCGAGCGCCTGCCTTTTGTCAGCATCGTGGCCAACGAGGGCGAAACCGGCACCACCACCAACCTGGAGGGGGAGTATAACCTGCGCCACCGGCAGCCTATCCGCAGCCTGCGCTTCAGCTACGTGGGCTACCTGCCCCATACAGTCTACCCTGACTCCGTTGAAAGTATAAACGTGCAGCTACAGCCAACCGCGGCCCGGCTGCAGGAGGTGGTGGTGCTGGGCACCGGCGAGAACCCGGCGCACCGCATCATCCGGCTGGCCACGCAAAACCGCGAGCGGCACCACCTGCAGCACCTCGAGAGCTATACCTACCGCACTTACAACAAATTCATACTTACCGCCACCGATGTGGGGGAGCAGGAGCTGCGCGATACGCTGCAGCTGAGTAAACGAGACTCTGCCTACCTGAAATTGCGCAACCTGCTGGGCAAGCAGCATCTCTTCCTGGTGGAGAGCATCACCGACTACGCCTTTCTGCAGCCCAACCTCACCAAAGAGACTATCCTGGCCACGCGCGTGTCGGGCCTGCAGCAGCCGAGCTTTGGCGTAGTGGCGGCCGAGGCGCGGGAGTTCTCGGTGTACGACGACCTGCCGGTGTTCTTCGGAAAGCGTTACCTGAGCCCCATCAGCCCGGGCAGCACCCGCAAGTATAACTTTGTGCTACAGGAAACGGTGGTGCAGGGGCAGGACAGCATCTTCATCATTTCCTTTGAGCCGCAGCAGGGCCGGAACTTCGAAGGGCTGAAAGGGCTGCTGTATATCAACAGCAGCGGCTGGGCGGTGCAGAATGTGCTGGCAGGCTCGGCGGGGGATGATGATAAGCGTAACATACAACTGCAGCAGCGCTACGAGCGGGTGGGGCCGCAGCAGAAGTGGTTCCCCACGGAGCTGGATGTGGAACTGACCATCCCGCAGCTCAACCTGAACGGGCACCAGCCTTACGCGCACATGCGCACCTACATCACCAACATCAACCTGAATCCGAACCTGCGCCGCTCTGAGTTCGGCGTGGTGGCCCTCAGGCAGCAGCCCAATGCCCACCGGCAGCCCGACAGCTTCTTTCAGACCTTTCGCCCCGACTCGCTTACCCAACTGGAGCAGCGCACCTACGAGCGCCTCGACAGCGTAGGCCGCGCCCAAAAGCTAGACCGCACCATCCGCACACTGGAGTACCTGATGAGCAAGCAGATCCCCATAGGGCCAATAAGCCTGGACCTGAGGCGCCTGTTCCGCGTGAGTGCCTTTGAGGGCGTGCGCCTGGGTATGGGAGCGCATACGAATGACCGTCTTTCGGAGCGGTTTAAGGTGGGCGGCTACTGGGGCTATGGGTTAAAAGATGAGGAGGCCAAGTATGGCGCCGATGCCTCGGTTATACTTTACAAGCCTCTGGAGCTGCAGCTTAAGGCCGCGTACTTCAAAGACGTGCTGGAGACCGGCGGGCGCAGGTTGGCCTTCGAGGAAGGGCACGGCCTGCTGGGTAACCTGCGGCGGGCGCTCTTAACAGATATGGATTACACCTCGCACCAAAGCGTAGCCTTGCAGGGCCGCGTGCTGCGTTACCTGCAGGCCAATGCGCAACTGCGGCAGGAGGAGCGGCGGCCAACGCTGCTGCAGCCGGAGGGGGAGCCGATGCCGGAGTTTAACCTGACGGAGGCGGTGCTGAGCTTGCGCTATGCCCCAGGCGAAAAGTACATGCAGCAGTTCAACCGCATAGTGCCCATGGCCGGGGAGGATAAGCCGGTGCTGTGGCTGCAGTATACCCGCGGTTTGGATGGTTTTCTGGACGGTGACTACGGCTACAACAAGTATGATTTGCGGCTAAAGGCCCTGCTGCGCCACCGCACCTTCGGCGAGAGCAGCTTTACACTTGCCGGCGGCTGGGTAGATGGCAACGCCCCGTTGGTGTCGCGCTACAACGGCTACGGCAGCAACAACCGCGACTATAAACTGTACACCGGTGATGGCTTTGAAACGATGTACCCCTACGAGTTCTTCACCGACCGATATGCTTCCCTGTTCTTCTCCCAGAATTTTGGCAAGCGCCTGCTCAACACCCGCTTCTTTGCCCCGGACCTGGTGGCGGTCACCAACATCGGTATCGGCAGCATGGAAGAGCCGCTGCAGGAGCTACCTGAAATAGCCTACAGCAGCATGCGCAAAGGCTATTTTGAATCCGGGTTAATGCTCAACAACATCATCAGTTCTCCGTTTAGTGGCATAGGCATAGGTGCCTTTTACCGCTACGGCCCTTATGCCCTGGATAACTCCCGCGACAACCTCCGCATCAAGCTTACGGCAAGTTTGCTGTTTTAGCGAAGGCCAAGGTGTGGGAGCAGCAGTTTGGGACAATGCAAATATTGCCAATTACATAAGGATGTGCTTGAATTAATGCGAATGTGCTTGTAGTTATGGGTGATAGTAAACAAAATAATAAAACGTAGTTCATGCTAAAGTAGAAATCCATAACTTAGCAGCTCCTTCTTTCCACTCAGCAAATCATACAGTATGACAGTTTCTAAAATGGCGCAGAACCTGATCGGGTCCGAAATCATTCGGGTAGCCGGCGAGGTGAACGCAATGATTGCCAAAGGTGAGCCTATCTGCAACCTCACCATCGGTGACTTTAACCCTAGCATTTACCCGATACCGGAGGAGCTGCGCAAAGGCATTACAAAGGCTTATGAGCAGGGGCACACCAACTACCCGCCTGCCAATGGCGTGGCCGTACTCCGCAAGGCGGTGGTGGCGTTCACACAGGAGCGCCTGGGCCTTTCGTACCCCGAGAATGATATACTGGTGGCTGGTGGCTCTCGCCCGCTGATTTATGCCACCTACCTGGCCCTGGTGGATCCGGGCGATAAGGTGGTGTATCCAACCCCATCCTGGAACAACAACCACTACTGCCACCTGTCCGGCGCTACGCCCGTGGAGGTGAAGACGCGGCCCGAGAATAACTTTATGCCGACTGCCGCCGATGTGAAGCCGCACTTGAAGGGCGCCACTATGCTGGCCCTGTGTTCCCCGCTGAACCCAACCGGCACCATGTTCTCTAAAAAAGACCTGGAGGAGATATGCGACCTGGTGCTGGAGGAGAACCGCAGCCGCGGCGAAGGCGAGAAACCGCTGTACGTACTCTACGACCAGATTTACTGGATGCTGACCTTTGGCAATGCCGAGCATTACGACCCGGTGAGCCTGCGCCCGGACATGCGCCAGTACACCGTGTACATCGACGGTACCTCTAAATGCTTTGCCGCCACAGGCGTGCGCGTAGGATACGCGTTTGGCCCGACGGTGGTGATGGACAAAATGAAATCCATACTTGGCCACGTGGGGGCCTGGGCTCCTAAGGCAGAACAAATGGCTACCGCTGAGTTCCTGCAGGATCCGCAGGCCGTGGATAGCTTTATGGGCGAGTTCAAGCCAAAGGTGCAGGAGAGCCTGAACGTGCTCTACAATGGTTTTCAGGAGCTGAAAGCAGAGGGCTTTGCCGTGGATGCCATTGAGCCGATGGGGGCGATCTACCTATCTGCCAAAATGGACCTGGCGGGCAAAACCACGCCGGAAGGAAAGGTGTTGGAGACAAGCCAGGATGTGACGTTCTATGTGCTGCACGAGGCGAAGCTGGCCGTAGTGCCATTCTCCGCATTCGGTTCCGGCAAAGACCTGAACTGGTTTAGGCTGTCTGTAGGTGGTGCCTCGTTGGAGGATATCCAGGCATCCTTGGGAAGGCTGCGTGAGGCACTGCAGAAGCTGAAGTAGGCGAGTTCCCATACCTGGTGGGCAGGGGCTATATTACCAGCCATCATGATCTACCCACCAAGAGAATAAATAAACCATGTGCCGCCCGGAGCCAATGGCCTGGCTCTCGGGCTTGAGTTATACTTGTAGAGACGCCCTTACCGGCGTCTCTATTTTTTTGCCTGTTACTCTATCTGTATTTGCCGGTTTATACTCTCCTCCAGCGAGATCAGTGTTTCGGTGCGCTGCACGCCCTCGATGGACTGCAGCTTCTCGTTCAGCACCTCGCGCAGGTGGCTGGTGTCGCGGCAGATGATCTTAGCAAACATGCTGTAGGCACCGGTGGTGTAGTGCAGTTCCACGATTTCCGGTATATCCCGCATCTTCTCCACTGTTTCCTTATACTCCGAACCCTTCTCCAGAAACACGCCGATAAACGCACAGATATCAAAGCCTACCGCCGACGGATTTACCAGCAGCTGCGCCCCTTTCACCACCCCCATCTCTGTCAGCTTCTTCATACGCACGTGTATTGTGCCGCCCGAAACGTGCAGTTCCTTGGCAATATCGGTGTAAGCGCGGGTCACGTCCTGCATCAGCAGGCGCAAAATCTGCTTATCCAGGTTATCAATTTCGTAATTCATAGGCTCCTGTGTTTGCTGCTGTTAACAATATGACAAAGATAGTGGATTTATATTGATAATTTGACAAACATAAAAAATAATATTTAATAAATTTATAAAAATAGATAACGTTCTTTACATTTGTGATGTATAAATGTTGAATTGTTTAACAGATCTTCAAAAAAATGACTGAAGAAGTAACACTTTCGAAACCAGCGGTGCTCGATGCCACCGTAAGCCACCTGAGCCGTACGCAGTTGCCCAAGATTCTGAGGGTGCAACAAGGGATAGTGCGTGCCACACATGATTTTATGTACCGCAAAGGCCTGACGCAACTCATGCCGCTCATGCTCTCGCCGATTACCGACCCGCTGAACCACGGCGTGGTGGATGCCACGATTGGTTACGCCGACCAGCGCTGGAGCCTCACCAAGTCCATGATCTTCCACAAGCAACTGGCCCTGATGAACCCGGAGCTGAGCAGCCTCTACATTGTGTCGCCGAACGTGCGCCTGGAGTTCTCTGATCGCGCCGAAACAGGTCGCCACCTGTTCGAGTTTACGCAAATCGACTTTGAGTTCAAGGGCAAGGATCGCTTTTTCGTGATGGAGTTTATGGAGGAACTGGTAAACTTTGTGTTCCGCCGCCTAAACGAGGAGATACCAGAAACTATACTGGAGCTACGCGGGGAGTTGCTGCCGCAGTACGAGAAGTGGGAGGTATGCCGCACCGAAAAACTGGAGGCTGCCCTTGGCCCGGACTACGAGCGCATCAAATCGGAGGAGGCCACCGCCCCCTTCTGGCTGCTGAACCACAAGCGCGAGTTTTACGACAAAGAAGACCCGAAGAAGCCGGGCACCTACCTGAACTACGATGTGATCTGGCCAGGTGGCTTTGGCGAAGGCCTATCCGGAGGGGAACGCGAGCATGAGTACCACCAAATTAAGAAGCGTATGGCAGAGGTTGGTACCAACGAAGAGGCTTTTGCGCATTACCTGGAGGTAGTAAAAGAAGGTGGCATCCCGAAAACAGCCGGCGGTGGCTTTGGCGTAGAACGCATGACCCGCTTTATCTGCCGTCTCAGGGATGTGGATGAGGTGACTGTTTTCTCGCGTAAGCCTTTTACAAAGGCAGTGTTCTAGTGTAAAAGTGATCCCTACTACCCGTGTTAGATGAATAAAAGGATATGGATGACAATAGCGACAATGCGGATAATCCTGCGAATCATACGCTGACAGCGTGTTTTAAGATGATGTGAAGGCCTGCTGCTTAACTGCTGCAGGCCTTTTCTGTACCGCTAGTCCTTAATAGAATTTTAAATTGTTGAGCGTAGGATGCTCAACTCTTAGCAGGAGTAAGTTTAGATGAAGCTTTGTGATAGCTGGCGAGTAGTTGGCTGCTGCACCGCGCCCAACCACCCCTGCCCCTCCTTGTTTAAGGAGAGGAGTCTGTAGCTGCTGCAGCTAAATTATAAGTTTCATGGCTGCAGGGGTAGCATCAGCAGAAGTATAAACCCACCTCTAGCCCCTCCGAGGAGGGGAATTACTCGTGAACGATTAGCATCCCCCTACCCCCTTCAAAGGGGGACTTGGCTGAGGCTCCGTCAGCGCTGGCAATCGAATTCGATCCCAGTCTTTGGGTTGAGCGCCTTCTAGATTTCCGGTGACGAGCGAGAGCGAGGCATTGCGACAGCAAAGGAAATGTAGAAGGCGCGATGCCTTATCGAGGGCCCCTACCCCCAGGACGAGCCCTCTCGGGCTGGAGAGCACCAAAGTCAGAAATGCAACGATAGGCTTGTAAGGCTGAGGATCAGCAGCAGCTAGCAAGGATAGCTTGCATCAGGCTGCAGGAAGCAGCGGCTAAGCACAGGCACAAACGGACGCTTGCGCCAGGGAAGCCGACTCCTATTGCTATGGAGCTACAAAAAAGCCTGGACCGAAACCGGCCCAGGCTGCTGATTATACTTTCTAAAACTAATCTTACCACTTATAGTAGCCGTTCTCCTCGTTGTCGTTCAGCACGTCTGCGGCGGTGTTAGGGCTGCGGTGGATATCGGCCAGCTTGCGCTCTTTCCAGACAGCTGCCGACTCGCGCACCACCTCCAGGTGTGCATCCGACTTGATGCGCTCCTCTTCCCGCTTGGCATCCATTTCATACTCGCGGCGGGCGGCAAACTTAGCCTCTGCCACTTCCTGGCGGGTATCGTACTGCTTCTGGCGCTCCGCCACACGCTGCATTTCCTGCGTGGTACGCTCGTGCTCTATTCCCTTCAGGATATCGTCGTAGGGGCCTCTGCTGGAGATAAGCTTGGTGAAGATGGGCGCGGTCTCAAGGCAGATGAACAGCAGCGTGATGAAGAACACCGGCAGCCAGGGCAAGGAATCCAGCGCATTGATGCGGGCCATCAGACCATCATAGTTCGAGAAGCTTGTCTGCCCCTCCGCCACCGTTTCGTCGTACTTGGCCATCAGGTTGTTAATGCGCTGCTGGCGCTGGTTAATGCGTTCCTGAGCATCGGCCTGCAGTAGCTTCAGCTCTTCGTCCACCTTGTCATACTGGCGCTTCTTTTCCTCGTAAATAGGGCCTCTGCCTACCTTGCCCGTGCCACCGGTGCCATCGGCCTCGGCAGCCACGGCGTCGTACAGCTTGTTCCGCTCCTGCAGCTTGGCCTCCACCTCCTGGCGTATGGCGGCAATCTCTGCCTTTACAGAGTCTACCTCGGCAAACTGGCGGTTCACCAACTGCTTGTGCTCAATGGCCAGCTCTGCCTGCTTCTCCTTCAGCACGGCCTGTATTTCCTTATCGAAAATCTTTAGCTCGAGTGGCTTGGAAATAACCACGGCCAGCACCAGTGCCAGCAGAATACGCGGTGTTACCTGCAGCAGTTCTTTCCAGAACCTGCCCTCCTTGCGCAGCGTGGAGACAATAAAGCGGTCGAGGTTAAAGATAACGGCACCCCACAGCAGCCCGAAGGCAACGGCCATCGGCGCCGAGTCGAAAACGGTGTAAAGCGCGTAGCCGCCCGAGATGCTGGCCAGCACCCCTGTGAAGAGTACGGTGGCGCCCACACCCGCATACTTTAGGTGCTCCGATTTAGAGCATTTTTCAAGAATGGTATCGTCGGCGCCGGCACACCACCAAAAGAATTTCTTCATCTACACGTTATCAAAAGTTTTATGCAAAGCTACTGCAAAAGGTATAGGTTACTAACGTAAAGTACAGGTAGTTCTATACCTTTTCAGGGACATAATCGACTAATATCCAAATAGCTACTATAAAACAGCCAACAGTAGTAGCTAAGGGTTTGGTTCAAGCGAGGTGTTGGAGTCGTGGAGCTTCTCGTAGAGCAGCAGCGAAGCCATGGCGCTGGCCAGCACCATGCGGGTGTCGCCGGGGAGGTTGGGCTGCAGCCACACCTTGCCGTCGTTGAGCACCTGCACCGCCCCCAGTACCTGATCGCCTGCCCTAAACTCGTAACCTACAATGTCGGGTAAGGGCAGGCTCTTGCCCTCAAATTTATACACAGGTGCTACCGTATATACCTTGCTGCCATTGGATAGCTCCCCCTCGAAGCGCTGGCGGTCCTGGTAATGGCCTGGGTCGGCGGTGAGCAGGCGCCACTGGCCGCTCTCCGGGGAGGTGAAGTAGCTGGCGTAGTACTCCAGGTTGGGCGAGAGCCGTATGCTGATGCCGTTGTCGGACTTCAGGTTCTTCTCATGCAGCCGGCTGGCGCCGAACACGTACCACTCCGCGCCCTGTGCACTCCTCACGCTAAACTCGTGCCGTTGCTTTTCTTTGATGTTCTCATAACCGAGGAGGTTGAAGCCGCTGCTGTTTTTCCAGCCGCGCTGCACATGGCCCACGGTATAATCGCCGATGCTGAAGTTGCCGTTTGGCTTAAACGTTTTACGGCCTTCCACAGGCAGCTCCTGCGCCTGCTGCTTGAAGGTTGGCTCCACGGCCATGTGCGGAACAGAGCAACTCTGCAGCGCCAGCACGCCGGCCAGCACCGCGGTTAACAATATACTTCTCATAGTTTTATAGGTTGAGGTGTAAAGCACTAGGAACAAATATAGGCTTAGCATATATAGTGCCAGTTGCTGCTAAAGCGGCTGGGGGCGAGGCAAAAGTATGGCTAGTGGATTCGCGGAGCAGATGAAAGTACAGCCTAAGCAAGTATAGACTGTTCGGCCCGGCTCATGGGCACCCGCGCTTCCCGCGCCCGACACCTGTTTGTGTGGAAATGAAACAGCGGGCAACAAAAAAGGCAGGAGCCGTAGCCCCTGCCTTTCATACTTGCTGCAGTTTGTGCCTTAGAAGTTCAGGATCACCTCCTCAATGATGTCGCAGCACTCGTGCAACTGCTCCTCCGTCATCACGAGCGGCGGCGCAAAGCGAATGATGTCGCCGTGCGTGGGTTTGGCAAGCAGGCCTTTGTCCTTCAGGGCCACGCACACATCCCAGGCGGTGCGCCCATCCGGTGTCGGGTTGATGATGATGGCGTTGAGCAGCCCGCGGCCGCGCACCAGCGTTACCAGCTCCGGGCGTCCGCTGATCAGGCGCTGCATGCGCTCCCGGAACAGCTCTCCCAGCCTGCTGGCATTCTCCGTCAGGTTCTCTTCTCTAATAACCTCCAGGGCGGCAATGGCTACCACGGCAGCCAACGGGTTGCCGCCAAAGGTAGAGCCGTGCTCTCCCGGTTGTATGCACAGCATGATGTCATCGTTGGCCAGCACGCAGGAAACCGGCAACACACCACCGGAAAGGGCCTTGCCAAGTATAAGGATGTCGGCTTTTACGTCATCGTAGTAGCTGGCCAGCAGCTTGCCCGTACGCCCGATGCCGGTCTGTATCTCATCTGCCATCAGCAGCACATCGTACTCCTTGCACAGCGCATGCGCCTTGGCCAGGTAGCCTTCGTCGGGCACTACCACGCCAGCCTCGCCCTGAATCGGCTCCACCATAAAACCGCACACATTCGGGTTCTCCTTCAGGGCACGCTCCAGCGCCTCCACATCGTTGTACGGGATCACCTTGTAACCCGGCATGTACGGGCCGAAGCCTTTGGTGGAGTCCGGGTCGGTGGAGAAGGAGATGATGCCGGTGGTGCGGCCATGGAAGTTGTGTTCTACCACAATGATCTCCGCGTTGTGCGGCGCAATGCCCTTCTTCATGTAGCCCCACTTGCGGGCCAGCTTAATGGCCGTCTCCACGGCCTCGGCGCCAGAGTTCATGAACAGCGATTTGTCGTAGCCGAAGAGCTCGCACACATACTGCTCGGCAAGGCCTAGTTTATCGTTGTAGAAGGCGCGGGAGGTAAGCGTTAGCTGCTGCGCCTGCTCAGTAAGGGCACCCACAATCTTGGGGTGGCAGTGGCCCTGGTTCACGGCGCTGTAGGCCGAGAGGAAATCGTAGTACTTTTTGCCTTCCACGTCCCACAGGTGCACCCCCTCGCCGCGGTTCAGCACCACGGGCAGCGGGTGGTAGTTGTGGGCGCCATACTTGTGCTCAGTGTCGATCGCCTGCTGGCTGAAGGTGATGGTTTGAGTGTTCATAGTTTTCAATTATCAGATTCATGAGTAAAGGCAGTGTAACCGCCAATCTTTATTACAGCAAAATGTGTTTATTGTTGTCAAAATTACACATTTCGGGCCCACTTCAAAACCGATGCCCCACTTATGCCTCTGCAGGGCCAGGAGGCACCGCCTGGCATGTGCTAAACGTGTGGCAAAGCTTGTAGCCGTTGGTTTTAATGCCGTACTTTGTGAAAACATCGTATAGCTGTGGCGCAGAAGTTAACAGAAGGAGAGGATTTTTACTTTAACCGGCAGGGGCTGATGGTGCTCACTGCCAAGTACCTGCTCAAGCGCGGGTATTGCTGCAGAAACGCCTGCAAGCACTGCCCGTACGGGTTCCGCAAGGAGGTGACGGAGATGCAGAAGAAAGTATAAAACCTGTAACCACGGCCGGCGCGGCGAAGCAGATTCTATACATGGAAAGTAAAATTTTAGCTACAGGTTTGATATTCTGTATCTTTTTATAGATATTTGCACCCCTATTGAAATAAACCAGAAAAGAATACAAGATGGCACGAGTTTGCGACTTAACAGGTAAAAGACCACAGGTTGGTAACAACGTTTCTCACGCTAATAACAAGACGAAGCGTAAATTTTACCCTAACCTACAGAAGAAGCGCTTTTACATCCCGGAGGAGGATGCATGGGTAACGCTTAAAGTTTCTACTTCTGCACTGAGAACCATCAACAAGAATGGCATCTCTGCAGTGCTGAAAAAAGCTGCTGAGCAAGGTTATATCCTGTACTAGTAGCGCTGTACTTCCGGCTACGCCGCCAAGGTAGCTTCATTGGTGCCCCGGCTGCCAAGTGCCCGGAAAAGCCATCTGGTACTTTAAGATAAACATCGGCAACGGAGAGAAGCTGTTAGATGCTTTCCTCCGTTGCTCTTTTTTTGACCTTTGCCGTTTCTGCTGCAGCAGCAGGAGGGCGCACAGCAGCAAGTGTAAATTCTGTGGAATGCCGCCACGTGCTTTCACAAGAAAGTTTATACTTTGTTTGTAATTAGAGATTTAAGCTTTTATATTTGCAGTCCTAAATAAAAAATTACTGTCGAGATGGCTAAAAAAGCAAAAGGTAATAGAATCCAGGTTATTATGGAGTGCACAGAGCACAAAGCTACTGGCATGCCTGGTACTTCAAGGTACATCACTACCAAAAACAGAAAGAATACTCCAGAGCGTCTTGAGCTGAAGAAGTATAACCCTGTGTTGAAAAAAGTAACTGTACATAAAGAAATTAAATAACCATGGCTAAGAAGGTAGTTGCAACCCTAAAGACCGCTACAGGTAAAGACTGGGCAAAAGTGATCAAGGCTGTGAAGTCTCCAAAGACTGGTGCTTACAGCTTTAAAGAGGAGATGGTGCCTGTTGACAAAGTACAGGAGTTCCTTGCTAAGAAATAATACAGCCTACTCTACATCGATAGATAGATAACACGAAGAAGTCCCTTTACTGGGACTTTTTTAGTATATTACCGTATCACTGAGATAGCATTCACCCTACATCATAAACCGGCATGGGAATTTTTGACTTTTTCAGCAAAGAGAAGAAAAAAGAATCGCTGGACAAAGGCCTCGAGAAAACCAAAGACAGCTTTTTCGGTCAGTTAAGCAAAGCCGTAATGGGCAAATCCACTGTGGATGTGGAGGTGCTGGATGAGCTGGAGGAGGTCTTGGTGCATGCCGACGTAGGGGTGGAGACAACGGTGAAGATCATCGACCGCATTGAGAAGCGCGTGGCCCGCGACAAGTACGTGAGCACCGATGAGCTGGACCGCATCCTGCGCGAGGAGATCGCCGCGCTGCTGGAGGAGAACCGCGCCGGAGACGGTGCCAACTTCGAGCTGCCGAAGGACATCAAACCTTACGTGATTATGGTAGTAGGCGTGAACGGTGTGGGCAAAACCACGACCATTGGCAAGCTGGCGGCCCAGTTCCACAAGGCCGGCAAGCAGGTGGTGCTCGGCGCCGCCGATACGTTCCGTGCCGCCGCCGTCGACCAACTCATCATCTGGGGAGAGCGCGTGGGTGTGCCGGTTATTTCGCATGGCATGAACACAGACCCTGCCTCCGTGGCCTACGATGCGGTGAAGAAAGGGGTGGAGATGAATGCCGACGTGGTAATTATTGATACGGCCGGACGACTGCACAACAAGGTGGGCCTGATGAACGAGCTGGCTAAGATCAAGCGCGTGATGCAGAAAATAACACCAGACACGCCGCACGAGGTGCTGCTGGTGCTGGATGGCAGTACAGGGCAGAACGCCCTGCTGCAGGCCCGCGAGTTTACCAAGGCTACCGACGTAACAGCGCTGGCCATTACCAAGCTCGACGGCACGGCCAAAGGCGGTGTGGTGATCGGTATCTCCGATGAGTTTAAGATTCCGGTGAAGTATATCGGAGTGGGCGAGAAAATAGAGGACCTGCAGCTGTTCGACAAGCACGAGTTTGTGGAGTCATTCTTCTCGCGCAAGTAAAAAAGTATAGCCATGGTGAAGCTCCTGCTGTTGCCGCTGGCGCTGCTGGTATCGCAGTGCGGCGCCAATCAAACCCATCAGAATGCACAAGAGCGGATGGAGAGCCAGGAGCAGGCAAAAGAGGGGCAGCAAGCCCCTATAGCACAAGGCATCAGCGGACAGGTGCTGTGGCAGGCGGGCAACCAGATGCCATCGCCGGACGCGCCACCCAGCAAAGGCAGGGGTGTGCAGCGCACGCTCTATATCTATGAGCTTACCAAAGCCAGCCAGGCCAACACGACAGACGGTGTTTTTCACACCAACATTCAAACTAATTTAGTGACTCAGGTTGTTACAGATGCTAATGGCAACTTTGCGGTTAGCCTGAAGCCCGGCACATACAGCCTGTTCTCCAAAGAAGAGAAGGGATTGTTCGCCAGCCTTTACGATGAGGAGATGAACATCAATCCGGTAGAGGTGCAGGAAGGGCAGGTAACGCAAGTAGAGTTTCTGATCAATTATCAAGCAAGTTATTAATCCGTGAAAGTAAGATCGCTTAAGAAGGATAAAGTAAACGTAGTGACATTGGGTTGCTCTAAAAACCTGGTGGACTCGGAAGTACTGATGGGGCAGCTGCGCGCTAACGAATTTGAGGTGGCGCACGAGTCTGAGAACGACGATTCGAACATCATCATCGTGAACACCTGCGGTTTTATCGATAATGCCAAGCAGGAGTCTATCGACACCATTCTGCGGTATGCAGAGGCGAAAGAGGCCGGGCAAATCGATAAGCTGTACGTGACAGGTTGTTTGTCGCAGCGCTACAAGGATTCGCTGGAGCAGGAAATTCCGCAGGTGGATGCCTATTTCGGTACGCTGGAGCTGCCGCAGCTGCTCAAAAAGCTGGAGGCCGATTACAAGCACGAGCTGATTGGGGAGCGCCTGCTGACCACGCCTTCGCACTTCGCTTACTTTAAGATTGCCGAGGGCTGTAACCGCCCTTGCTCTTTCTGCGCCATCCCGTTGATGCGCGGCAAGCACGTAGACCGCCCCATTGAGGACCTGGTGCGCGAGGCGAAGCGCCTGGCAAGTATGGGTACGAAAGAGCTGGTGCTGATTGCCCAGGATTTGACTTACTACGGCCTGCAGCATTATGGTGAGCGTAAACTGGCTGATTTGCTGCGTAACCTGTCTGATGTGGACGGCATTGAGTGGATCAGGATGCAGTACGCGTACCCGTCGCAGTTCCCGATGGAGGTGTTTGACGTGATGAACGAGCGCGAGAACATCTGCAAGTACCTGGACATGCCGCTGCAGCACATTTCGGATAATATGCTGAAAACGATGCGCCGTGGCATCAGCAAGCGCCGCACCATCGAGCTGGTAGACCAGATCCGCCAGCGCGTGCCGGACATCGCCCTGCGAACCACCCTGATTGCCGGCCACCCGGGCGAGACAGACCAGGATTTCCAGGAGCTGTATGACTGGGTAGAGGAGACCAGGTTCGACAGGTTAGGCATCTTTACTTACTCACACGAAGATAACACGCACTCCTATACGTTGGAAGACAGCGTGCCGGAGGAGGTGAAGCAGGAGCGTGCGGATGCCATTATGGAGCTGCAGCAGGGCATCTCGGTGGAGCTGAACGAGGAGAAAATCGGCAATACCTACAAAGTACTGTTCGACCGCAAGGAGAGCGGCTATTTTGTAGGCCGTACCCAGTACGACTCCCCGGAGGTAGACAACGAGGTACTGGTGCCAGCCGACAGCACCTATGTGCGCCTGGGCGACTTTGCGAATGTGAAGATCACGGATGCCTCGGATTTTGATTTGTATGGGGAGGTGGTGGTTTAGACCTCCCCCTGCCCCCTCCTAAAAACAGGAGGGGGTGTGAAGATATTTTTTAAAGGCCTTTCTCTACCGTAGAGGAAGGCCTTTGCTTTTTGGAACATTTATAATGGGAGTTGATGTTTGCTGGCAAAGTATAAAATATGCGGAAAGACCAGCTACACAATATTCCTAACCTGAGGCAAGAGCGATCTACATTGAGAAGTGCTATGACTCCTGCTGAGGAAGAATTGTGGCGTTTGCTTCGGAAGCACAAGTTAAGGGGCAGGAAGTTCAGGAGGCAGCATAGCGTCGGCAGCTACATAGTTGATTTTTACTGCGCTTCTGAAAAGCTGATAATTGAAGTAGATGGTTCCGTGCATGATACCCCAGAGGCGAAAGCTAGTGATAAAGTACGGGATGAGACACTACAGCACCTTGGCTATGAAATTATTCGTATCAGAAACGAAGAGGTATTCGAGCAACCGGAACAGGTGCTACAGAGAATAGCCGTTGCTTTCAAAATTTCCTAAAGTACCCCCTCCTGTTTTTAGGAGGGGGTAGGGGGAGGTCACTTCAACACATACCTGCTCAGCACCCGATAGGCCTCGTTAATGTTATCCCCTTTCCGGAAATCCTGCTTGATAGTGGGCTGGTCCTCGCCGGTAAGCCAGATTTTTAGCTCTGCATCCAGGTCAGCGATGCCGGCGCTCTCTTTGGAGAACATCTTGATGCTGCCGTAAGGGATACTTTGGTAATCCGTTTTGGAGCCCGTGAGGCCCTGCTTATTGACAAGTATGAGCCGCTTGTTGGTAAATACCAGCATGTCCCGGATTAGCTTGTATGCCCGCTCAATGCGTTCGTCGTCAATAAGGATTGGCTGAAATTCCTTTGCCAGTTTTTCGATAGACACTTCCGAGGCGTGTCCCATCATGCCGCTTAATAGTCCCATAGTTCTAAATGAAAGTACCTGCTTGTTTACGTTTTCAGGCGGAATGGTTTACAGGGCTGGCAGCTGCGAGAGAGGTAGGTGCCGCTGCGTTGCCGCCTGTGGCTGTCTGGCGGCTTTCTATCGTATCATCTGCAAAACCAAAAATAAAACCTTTACTTTGTGCTGAGGCGGCGAAGTATAAAATAGCTGCAACACATTTCGGGCTAAACTGTTAAAAGGGCTAAACCTACGGCTACAGAGTAGATGGAAGTACAAACCATGAAGATCACCAAGATAGACTACGCCGCCACCGGCGCCTTCTCAAAAACTATAACTGACTACCTTTGTTGTAGCGAGCAGCTACAACCGTTCTACAACCGTTTCCCAACCTTGGAGGCCTTCGGTGCCCAGCTGAAGGAGAAGAGCTTCAGTGAGACCCAGCGTAAAACCCTGCACCAGGCGCTGCAGGAGCAGTATACTTCCATCGCCGAGATCAACCCAAAAGTACAGCAGCACATCGGCCTGCTGTTGCAGCCCAACACCTACACCGTTACCACGGGCCATCAGCTCAACATCTTTACCGGTCCGTTATACTTTGTTTACAAGATCATCACGGCCATCAACACCTGCCGGCAGCTGCAGGAGCAGTACCCCGACTACAACTTTGTGCCGGTATACTGGATGGCCACCGAAGACCACGACTTTGCCGAAATCAACCATTTTAGCCTGTTTGGGAAGAAGTACACTTGGGAGAGTGAACAAACCGGCGCCGTAGGCCGCTTCTCCACCGAAGATATGGAGCCGCTGCTAAAGGAGCTACCAGAAGCCTACCCGGTGTTTGAGGAGGCATACCGCAACAGCAAGAATTTAGCAGACGCCACCCGCGCCATCACGCATGCTCTGTTCGGGGAGTATGGCCTGGTAAGTATAGACGGCGACCATGCAACACTGAAAAAGGCGCTGACACCGGTGGTGGAGCAGGAGCTGACCGAGCAGCTGTCGAACCGGCTGGTGGAAGAGGCAA
Organism: Pontibacter litorisediminis; assembly: GCF_029360645.1. Lineage (GTDB taxonomy): Bacteria > Bacteroidota > Bacteroidia > Cytophagales > Hymenobacteraceae > Pontibacter > Pontibacter litorisediminis. The sequence goes on from NZ_JARDUA010000004.1 coordinate 398,366, forward strand.
GCGAGCAGCTGGAGGAACTGGGTTACAAGCCGCAAGTATACTCCCGCGAGATCAACCTGTTTTACCTGACCGACACCTTGCGTGAGCGTATTGTGCCGGAAGAGGGCAAGTATAAAGTGCTCAATACCGACCTGAGTTATACCTTGGAAGAGCTGCTGCAGGAGGCGCAGGAGCACCCGGAGCGCTTCAGCCCGAACGTGATTCTTCGCCCGCTGTACGAGGAGCTCATACTTCCGAACCTGGCCTACATCGGCGGTGGTGCCGAGGTGGCTTACTGGTTTCAGCTGAAAACGCTGTTTACAAAGTATAAAGTGGCCTTTCCGCTGCTGATGCTGCGCAACTCTGCTATGTACATTAGCCGTAGCAACGCCAGCCGCATGCACAAGCTAGGCCTGCAGCCGCAGGACCTGTTCCAGGATTTCCAGGAGCTGAAAAAGCAGCTGTCCAGCCAGTTGCATGAAGAGGAGATTAGCCTGGAGGCGCAGCGCCAGGCGGTGGCCGCCGCCTTTGCCAGGGTGGGGAAGCTAGCCGAAAGCATAGACCCGACGCTGCAGAAGGCCGTGGGCGCCGAGGCGCAGAAAGCCGCCAACTCGCTGCAGATGCTGGAGAAGAAGCTCTCCAAAGCCCGCGACAGCAAGCACGAGCAAACCTTTAAGCAACTGGAGAACCTGAAGGAGAAGCTCTTCCCGGGGGGCAGCCTGCAGGAGCGCAAGGATAACCTGCTCACCTTCCAGACGAACAACCCCGATTTTATACCAGCCCTAGTAGAGGCCTTCGACCCGCTGGAGTTTAAATTTACTGTATTGGAGGAGGCCTGATGAAGAAGGCAGACCTACGCAAACACATGCTGCAGCAGCGGCGCGCTCTGCCACCGGAGGAGGTGCAGCAGCGCAGCCAAAGTATAGCCGAGGTGTTTTTCCGCCACTTCCCGCTGCGAAAAGGTCAAACGGTGCATGTGTTCCTGCCTATCCTCAAAAACAACGAAGTAAACACCTGGCTCATCATTGAGCGGCTGCGGCAGGAGCATCCCCAGGTGCGCGTGGCGGTGCCCATAACCGATGTGGAGCAAAACGTGCTCACGCACCACCACCTGACCGAGGAGGCCGTGCTGTTGGAGAACAACTGGGGCATTCCTGAGCCGCAGGACGCGCAGATCATACACGCCCAGGAGGTGGATGTGGTGCTGGTGCCGCTGCTGGCATTCGACAAGGCAGGCCATCGCGTGGGCTATGGCAAAGGCTTCTACGACCGTTTCCTGGCCGACTGCCGCCCTGACGTATTGAAGGTTGGCCTCTCGCTGGAGCCACCCGTGGAGCGTATAGCCGACCCCAACCCCTTTGATGTGCCGCTGGATGCCGTGGTGATGCCGCAAGGGGTGTGGAAGCCATCCGTATAACAGGAGACAAGTTTTTTTGAAAATTTGTTTGTAGAAACAAACGTATAGCTGCAAAGTCTTAATTTTTAACTAGCTATATTGTACTTTTGTATTTGGCCCTAACAGGTCTACTGCACTGTGCCTCCCAAGCCCGTTTCAGAACCTGCTATTTTAGTAAGACGATGCCCAAAACCAAGAAAGAAATTATCCTAGACACCGCATTACACCTCTTTGCAGAAAAAGGGTACGATGCCACTCCCACTAGCCAGATAGCCAAGGCGGCCGGCGTTTCAGAAGGACTTATTTTCAAGCACTACATCAGCAAGGAGAACCTGCTGGAGGCTGTTGTGAAGGCTGGCTACAGGCGTATCACCGAGAAAAGCAAAAGATCGGTGGAGGAGAACGACCCTGCCAAGCTGATCAGCAACGTGCTGGACATGCCGCAACAACTGGTGGAGGACGAAAGGGATTTCTGGCGGATGCAGTTCCGCATGGTGGACGAGGAAGTGGCGCAGCGGCACCACCAGCGTTACCTGAACTCGGTGAAGAAGAAGCTGGTGGAGGCGTTTCAGAAACTGGGCCACAAAGAGCCGGAGCTGGAGACGGAGGTGCTCATGCTGTTGGTGGAAAGCCTTTGGAGGGCCTACCTCACCAACGAGGATAAGACCCACTTTGCCAAAATGCTCGAGCTCACCAAATCAAAATTCATTCGTGAGTAAGCCGTACATATAAACTGGCATCATGCCCAGGCATAAAAAAATCCCCGCAGGCCACCTGCGGGGATTTTTTTATGCCGTTAAAAGCTGGCTAGCCTTTATACACAACATTAAACTTCTTCAGCTCCTCCACAGGGCCAAAGTTTTTCTTTTCAATGGTCTTGCCGCGGCGCTTCAGGTGCACCTCCACTGGGGCCATGGTCCTGGTCATGTCGGAGTTAATCACCTTAACATAAAACTTCCGGGCTTCCTCGGAGGCACCTTTCTCGAACGAGTGCTTCTGCTGGTTGCCGTTTACCGGCAGCCCCGGAACTACCTGATAGGTTGTGCAAACCACCTCATACTTAGGAAGAAACGGTTTGATGATGCTAAAAGAGACTTTTCTAAGTAAGCTTTTCATATGGTGAACGATTAGGAGATACTATTTATATAGTGCAATGTAGCGCTTTATTTGGTATTTCAAAGTATGGCGGTTGCAAAAAAGTGCAATTTAGCTCCTAACCATTTCATTATAGATTGGGTTCATCTTTGATCTGAACAAATTATAAAAACATGCCGCCGTGTCCGGGGCAAAGTATAAAGCTGTGCCCAAGGCCGAGGAGTGGCAGGAGGGTAAGTATAACTATTTAGTTGTCAGCGTGTCAGGCTGCTTTCCTTCTTGCTGCGCCTCGTGCATACCTTCTTCTATCGTCTCTACAGCTTCTTCGTGTGTTTCCTCGTCCGGCGCAGGGGGCACCTGCTCATACTTTTCATCAGGCTCATAGCTTAGCCTGATAAAGATGGGGAAATGGTCTGAATTGATGCCGCCCAGGCGCTCCATCTCCACCAGCCTGAAGTGGTTAGAGTGGAAGAGGTGGTCCAGGGGCCAGCGGAAGATCGGGTAGTGCGCATGATAGGTGCTGAAAAAGCCGCGGCCCACGCGCGGGTCCAGCAGCTGGCTTACCTCTTGGAAAAGCCGCGTGGTGGGGGACCAGGCCACATCGTTGAAGTCGCCGGCCACGATGACAGGGTACTTGGAGTTGGCTACTTTTTTGCCTACAATAATGATCTCCGCGTCGCGCTTGCGGGAGTCCTCCTCCTCGGTAGGCACAGGCGGCTTAGGGTGCACGCCCCAGAACTCGACCCAAGTGCCGTTGCGCAGCTGCATATAGGTTCTGACCGAGGGAACGCCGTCATCCAGCATGTAGTTCACCTGCTTCTGGCGCAGCGGCAATTTGCTGTACAGGTGCATGCCATAGGTGTTATCTAGCGGTACCTCTACCCGGTAAGGGTAAGCCTGCGTCACTTCCCCCAGCCCCTCCTGCCAGCCGGCATCCGACTCCAGCGCCAGCAGCACATCCGGCTCATACTGCCGTATCAGGGCAATAAGCCCGCTGTACGACCTGTTGGTCATCAGTACGTTGGCCACTAAAACACTCACCTGTGTGGTATCAGCGGTGCTGCGGTCAGACTTCTTGGTTTGCACCGGCGAGAGAAAGGTATAAGGAAAGATGTTGATGGATTGGTAGATAAGCGTGGCAGCAAGTAAGACCAGCAGCGCCTTGTTGCGCAGGCGGTACCTGAGGCCCAGAAAGAAGCAGAGTGCCAGGCTAATGACGGCCAGAAAAAGGAGTTGCAGCCTTGGGAAATCGAACATGCGCACGTACCAGCCCTCAGCCGGGAGGAGCGGTATCAGCGTTCCTATGACAGCGATAGCTGCCAGCGCGTAGGTGAAAATGGTAAGTGCTTGCTTCATAAAGTTTCTGTAGGGAGCGTCCGCCCCGCGTTTAAGCCAGCACCACAGCCTGTGTTAGCAAACAACCGGCAACGGCTTCAGGCCACGTGTCATCTCACGCTTGCCCGGAGGGCCCGGCAGGGCCTCTACCGTGAACCCGGCTGCTTTGAGGCTACGCTTAAACGAGCCTTTGGCACAGTAGGTAACCAGTATGCCGCCCGGCCGCACGGCCTTGTACAGCTTTTCGAACATGGCGTCAGACCAAAGCTCTGGCTGCTTTTCGGGGGCAAAGGCATCAAAGTACACCACATCGTAGTAGGAGCTGGGCGCCACAAACTCCTCCAGCGACTCGTGCATCTTCTGCAGCGTGAAGTAGGGGATCACCTCTGCGGGTTCGTTCCAGGGGGCCTTGTGCAGTTTCAGAAAATACTCATACAGCTCCGGGTTCAGGATGATGTTCTCGTAATGCAGCTGCTGCACCACCTCCTCTGAGAGCGGGTACTTCTCCAGCGTGTCGTACTGAATAAAAGCCTTCTTGGCCAGTGCGTACGGAAAGGTAAGGATGGCGTTAAGGCCGGTGCCGAAACCGACCTCCAGCACCTTCAGGTCCTTTTTCTGCTCCAGCGCATGCTCCAGCCCATACTTTATAAACACATGCTGCGACTCCTGCAGCGCCCCGTGCACCGAGTGGTAATGCTCGTTCAGCTCGGGTACATAAAGGGTGTTGGAGCCGTCTTTCGTCTGTCGGATTTCGAGGTGCATGGTTTTTGTGTTACCTTGCAAAGGTACACATTCCAATCATGTGGCTGCAATATCCTATTATCAGAATTTAACAAAATATCATTGGCTGGCCATAAAGTATAAATCTGTACCTGCGGCGGCCTCACTGCTATGGCACGAGTTAAGGTAGACATTCCCTCCCACACCCACTTCACGGCGCATATCCCGGTGCGCGTAACCGATCTCAACTACGGCAACCACCTCGGCAACGACGCCCTGCTCTCCATCATGCACGAGGCGCGCATGCAGCTGCTGGGCCACTTTGGCTGGAGCGAGCTGAGTATAGGCGGTGCCAGTATGATTATGGCCGATGTGGCGATAGCGTATAAAGGCGAGGGTTTTTATGGCGATGTGTTAAGTATAAGCATGGCCTTTGATGACCTGAACAAGTATGGCTTCGACATCACCTACCACATTATTAACCAGAATGGCAAGGAAGTAGCCCGCGCCAAGACCGGCATGCTGTGCTTTAACTACCAGGAGCGCAAGTTAATGCCCCTGCCCGCCGAAGTAAAGGCAAAGATTGAAACTAAAGCCTGAGGATTTTTGTAATTTTGCAGTATGACTTTGATTGCAGACATAAATATCATCAACAAGAAGGACATCCGGAAGCTGACGCTGGACGACCTGAAGGCGTGGCTGGTGGAGAACGGAGAGAAGCCTTTCCGGGCCAAGCAGGTATACGAATGGCTCTGGAAGCACTCGGCCCAGTCGTTTGCGGAGATGAACAACGTGAGCCTGGCCCTGCGCGAGAAGCTGGAGCAGCACTTTGCCATTAACGCTGTGCAGGTGGCCACCGAGCAGCTGAGTAACGACGGCACGATCAAGTCTGCTTTTAAACTCTACGATAGCAATATTGTGGAGGGGGTGCTGATCCCGCATGACGAGCGCAAGACGGCCTGCGTGAGCAGCCAGGTAGGCTGCTCGCTTACCTGTAAGTTCTGCGCCACCGGCTACATGGACCGCGTGCGCAACCTCGACGCCGCCGAGATCTACGACCAGGTGGTGCGCATCAACGAGCAGAGCCTGCGCCAGTATGGCCAGCCGCTCACCAACATCGTGTACATGGGCATGGGCGAGCCAATGCTCAACTACGCCAACGTGATGAAAAGCATCGAGCGCATCACGGCGCACGATGGCCTGGGCATGGCCGCACGACGCATCACGGTAAGCACTGCTGGTATCGCCAAGCTGATCAAGAAAATGGCCGATGACGGGGTGAAGGCGAACCTGGCCCTGTCGCTGCACGCGGCCAACGACGAGAAGCGCAACCAGATCATGCCGATCAATGAGACAAACTCGCTGGAAGCCCTGAAGGATGCCCTGAAGCACTACCACCAGGTAACCGGCCGCAAGGTTACGTACGAGTACATCGTGTTCGATAACTTTAACGATACCCTGCAGGATGCCGAGGAGCTGCTGCGCTTCTCTAAGATCATCCCATGCAAGATTAACCTGATCGAGTATAACCCGATCGAGAACGCCGACTTTGTGAACACCGACGACGACCGCCTGCAGGCGTTTATCTACTACCTGGCCGATCGCGGCCTGCAGGTAAATGTGCGCCGCAGCCGTGGCAAGGATATCGACGCCGCCTGCGGGCAGCTAGCCGTGAAGGAGAAGCAGCCGGCGTAGTTTTACATGTCGTGCGTACGGGCTTAGGTAAGCCACATATAAGTATAAAACCGGCTTCTGCTCATACTTGTAGAAGCCGGTTTTATACTTTAAAGCTATACTGAGTTTGCTCTGCCTGGCGTAAGCGCCCGCTTGTGCCTTTCTTAGCCGCGGCTTCCTGTAAATGGACACAAGCTGTCCTAACTAGCTCCTGTTTATCCTCCAGCCCCACAAGCCAATCGTTGCATTTCATACTTTCTGCTCTCCAGCCCGAGAGGGCTCGTCCTGGGGGTAGGGGCCCTCGAAAAAGACATGGAGGGGGAGGGGCGGTTGGACCCGGTGCTGCGGGCAGTCACAAGGCTGTTTCCAGCTTGCATATAACGAGTGACAACCTACGAGCAAACGGAATCAAATCTCAAACCTACCCTCTGCCTTCGGCCTGCCGGTGCCTTCCAGTTCCCGGGGCTTGTCGGTGACCTCCCGCTCCTCTACAAACACGGCGTGTTCTTTAGGCGTAATGCGTTGGCCATACTTGCGGGCGTACTGCTGGGTAAACTCAGCCCCAAAGAACACGATCATAGACGAATAATAAATCCAAACCAGGATAAGGATGATGGAGCCGGCCGCCCCATAGGCTGAGCCGGGGTCGGAGGTGCCGATGTACCAGCTGATGAGGAACTTGCCGATGGTGAACAGTATGGCTGTGATCAGTGCCCCGATCAAGGTGTCTTTCCAGCGGATGTAGGCGTCGGGCAGGTACTTTAAGATGAGCGCGAACAGCAGCGTGATCAGCCCGATGGAGATAATGAAATCCAGCCCCTTTATCACCCAATAGCCTATGTCCGGTATCATGTCCGTGATGTAGTCGCTCAGAACGGATATGGCGGCGCTGATGACAAAGGAGATGAGCATGAGCAGCGAGATGCTCAGGATCAGGCCAAAAGAAAAAATGCGTTCCTTGGCCATGCGCAGGATACCGCTGGTGGGTTTCACTTTCAGGTTCCAGACGCTATTAAGCGACTGCTGCAGCGTAGCGAAGAAGGTGGTGGAGGCGAAGACAAGCGTACCGATACCCACCCACATGGCCCAGCCCGAGGATTCGGTGGTGCTGGCGTTCTGCACCATGGTCTGTATGGAGGAGGCCGCGTCGGGGCTGATCGCCGTGGAAGCCTCCTGCTCCAGCTTGCCTGAAACAGCTTCCTCGCCGAAAAAGAAGCCTGCCGCCTTGATTATGATAAGCAGCAGCGGCGGAATAGAGAAGATGGCGTTAAATGCCAGCGCCGCCGCTAGCCGAAGTGAGTTGGCATCCAGGAAGCCGTTCACGGAAGACTTTAGCAGCTGGAAAATTCCTTTAAGAGTATATCTGGCCATAGGCGGGTTTAGTCGTTAGTGGTATGGTTCTACACTACGCAGCGCGTCTGTAATGAGTTAATGCAGTTTTACCAGGAGCATCCTGTGCAGACATAAATGCGTACACGGGAGCAAAAACCAAACCTACGCCCATGCCCCTGCAACGCCTGCTTAAACCATTGCTCCTGTGCCTGCTGCTGCTCCCGCTCGCCTGCGCACAATCGCCCGAGGAAAAAGCCCAGCGCATAGCCCAGAAAGTAATAGAGAACATGGGTGGGGAGAAAGGCTGGAACGATACCCGCTACCTTGCCTGGACCTTTAACGACCAGTACCAGGTGTGGGATAAGCAGCAGCACCGCTTCCGCTGGGAGATGGACAGCCTGGTAGCCATTATCAGCACCGAGACCAAGGATGGCAAAGTATACGTGAGCGGGAAGGAACTACCGGCGGGGGAGGAGCGACAGAAGCTGCTGGAGCAGGCCTATGCCCTCTGGATAAACAACTCCTACTGGCTGGTGATGCCCTTTAAACTACTGGACCCCGGCGTAAACCTGACCTATGTGGGCGAGGAAGAAACCATGGATGGCGCCCCGGCGGATGTACTGGAAATGACCTTTGAGGAGGTGGGCCTGACGCCGCAGAACAAGTATAAAGTATGGGTAGACAAAGAGCAGGGGCTGGTAACGCAGTGGGCCTTCTTCCGGAATTACGAAGATGCCGCCCCCACCTTTACCCGCCGCTGGAGCAACTACCGCGACTACGGCAGCATAAAGCTGGCCAGCGACCGCAGCAATCCCCAAAGCGACTTTGAGCTGTTCCATATAGCCGTCCCGGCCAGGGTGCCGGAGAGGGTTTTTAACAGCCCCAAGCCAATTGGGAAACTCTGATTCCTGGTATGACAAAAGACTATTAGACAAAGGACAAAGGAGTTCACTTGCGAGGTAGAGTCGTTTGTCCTTTGTCAAGTAGTCTTTTGTCCAGAAAGCTAAAGCTTGTCTATGGTAGCGGTTAGCGTGCCCTTGGCGTTTACCACGGCCTTGATGCCATCCTGGGTCAGGTAAATATTGTCCGGGGAGATGTGGTTTATACTTCCGCGCAGCAGCACCGACTCGTGCACACGCCCCTGCTTGTCGAGCGTAGTCTGTAGCATTCTGCGGGCATTGTCCAGCTCGTGCTGCACCGGTATGTTTACCTGTTGCTGTATCATCTCCTCAAACTTGTTCTGGGCCAGCCAACTGGCGGCGCTCAGGATCTTGTCTTTTGTGTCGAGGTCGTAAGCCACATCGCGTACGCGGATGGACGCGGTCTCGGCATCGTAGTAAGGGGTGCCGCGCAAGTATACTTTGCCCTGGATCTTCTTCGTGAAAATACCCGCCTTGGTCTTGCCGTTCACGTCCAGCATCAGCACCAGTTGGTTGCCACCGGGCGTTATGGCCGCCTCGTTCACCGTTATCTCGCTCTTGCCGCCATCAAACGTATAGGTCTGCTTTGCCACCTGCTCCTGCAGCAGCTTGCTGGCGTGGTCGTAAGGTATGCTGGCTGTCAGCCCGATCTGGATGGCATCGCTCATGCGGCTGTCTACAACAAGCTTGGGCAGGTTTCTGTTTAGCTGCACCTGTGGCTTGCCATCGGTGGTAACGGTAATGTAGGAGGTGATGCCGAGGCGGGTGTTCAGGGTGCCGTTCTGGGCCAGCAGCGGGGCCATGCGGATCTCCTGCGGCACCACCGTGAGCCAGGCATTCAGGCCATCGTCCAGCTTTACGGGCTGCTGCAGCTGTTGCCATGCCTCCGACACATACTTTTTCACATCCACGCGGCTCTGCAGCTCCTTGTCCAGCTGCTTCGAGAGCGTGGCCATTTGCTGGCGCAGCGCCGGCTCCACGAACCGCGCCAACCCTATGCGCAAGGGCCCCAGTTCCAGTACCGGCTTGGTATTGCCCCACTCAAAGTCGCCGCTCGTCACGGTGCTGATCCTATAATCCTCCGTCAGTCCGATTTTGCTTTCGGTTTTAATGATCATATCGAAGGAGGTATCCTCCGTTTTGTCGATGGAAGGGCAGAGTTTGCAGGGGTCCCACTTCCAGCGGCCTTTGGCGTAGATGCGCAGCGGCACCGAGAAGTATACTTTGTCGCGCTCGGCGCGCATGCTCAGGCTGCCGTTCCGGGCCACAGTCACGGCCAGGTTGTCGTCGTTCAGGTTAGTGTCTCTGTAGAGGATGTCGGCAATCTCTTTATTGAGCTTATCCTCCAGGGCCGCCACGGAAACAGAAACAGGCACAGTGATGGATGAAAGCTGCGGCTTATAAGCGGGTATAGCCGAGGCGGTGGCGGCGGGTGCGGCCGTATTCAGTTTCTCGGTGCTGGAGCAGCCCGGTATGGCAAAGCCGCTGGCAACCAACAGGAGCAGCACAGGCAGTGTGCGAAAAGTTTTTAAAGTCACGGTTTTAGCTGTTTAAAAAGCGGCGCAAGGTAGCACAGGATTTTCATAACAGCTATAGGGCAAAGGTCGTTCCGAAAAAAAGGCAGGTCAGGAAAGCTGGAGCAGGCTGTGCAGCATCTCGCGCAGCTCAGTCTCGGTGGCCGCAATGCCGCAGTCGGCGAGCAGGCCGTTGTGGTAGGTGGCAAAAAACGGGGTGCCCTTCAGCCGCACCTCCCGGCTGGATACGGGGTTTTCCTTCGCGTTCATCCGCAGGAAGGAAACGTTTTTGAAAGCAGACTCTTCGGATATCTTCCTGTACTTGGGCTCCATTACCTTGCATATCGGGCAACCATCATCCGTAAACTTCACGATTACCCTGTCTCTTTCGAATATTAGTTTTCTTAGTTCGTTGTCGTTTGATTCTATTACCATTACAGTTCGTCTTACATTAAGGGCGCCACCGGCCACAGAAGTATAGACGAACTTTGGAGAATATGGGTTAAAGCAGATATTTGCCTGGGCTGGGAATGAGCGAGGAAATAAAAAAGAAGGGCAGCAAACTGAATTGCCGCCCTTGCTCCGGAAACCGCTTCTCTTTAGAAGGCAAAGCCAATCCTCAAGTTGCCATTCGTAAAGGTTCTGAAATCAAGTCCATGGTGCCCCTCTGAGTTGATGTTACGTGTAAAGTCATTTTTATACTTTACTTCCACATCGGCATAATTCAGGTAGCTTAAGCCTATGCCTGCCTCAAAGCCTACATAAAAGTTTTTTACAATATAGAGGTCCACTCCCGCAAGCCCGTTTACACCGGCAGAGAAGTAGGAGCGGTTGTAGTTGCCGTATACGCCAGGGGAGTCTGTCCCTTTCGCCTCCACCTGATCATCCTTATAGCTTTTGGTGCTAACGGCGATCGGGACCGCAAAGCCCAGGTACGGAGAGAGTCTTCTGTTTCCACCAAAATGCTTTTCGAAGCCAGGGGCAAAGCTCAAGGTAAGGTTAGAACTGCTAGCATCTTCAGCAGGCTGTGTGTAGCTGTAGGATATGCCTGTAGTGTAGCGTAGTGCCATTTGCTCAGACTTGAACTTGCGGAGCTTTATTTGTGTGGAGGGACCTCCGGAAAAGCTCAGGGTTGCTTCCAGGGTCTTGTTGCCGGCAACAGGTTTTAGGGTTTCTTCCTCTACAGTTTGTGCGTTTGCAGTAAATGAAAGGCCACAGGCAATAGCTAGCAGGTAAAGTTTGTTTTTTGACATGATTTGGATAAATTATTAGTATATCCAAATTTATTGCAATAGTGCTAAGTTATGCAGCGGGTGCTACAATTTAACTGCCACTTCTTATACTGCACCTTGGCCTGGTGCAACGCCTGCGCCAGATCAGCATCATCCTTAAACTGTAGTTGCTCCAGCACCCGGTACTCCACCTGCACTTCAAGTTGAGTTTGCGCAAAAGGCCAGGGTTCCACGTGTGCCGTTTCGTTTTGCAGTTGCTTTACAAAGTATACTTTATCATCAGGCCCCGTGGCGATTTCCAGCGCCCGCTCATCGGTGGGCAGCTCGTTGCGGCAAAATATAAGCGAGAAGCGGTCGCACCACTGCATGATGGTGTACGCCTGTTGGGCCTGTTTCTGAGTGATGCCGAGGCTGCGGCGGCAGTTTTGCTGTAGCTCCTGCTGCTCATCCAGAAAGGTATCGGTGCCTTTGCTCTCGCCACGGCGGCTCTCGTACAGGTAGCTCATGTGCAGGGAGGTGAGCAGCGCCACCCAGCGGCCCTGAAACCGCACCGCATGCATCAGCGCCTTGGCCTGCTCCAGCTTGTTGGGCTGCAGCATGAAATCAGCGGGCGCCCCGGCCGGTGTTAGCCCGTCTTTGCCGCGCCAGGTGCGCTGCCGGTTGTCGTGGTTGGCGATGGCTACCAGTGTTTCTACCCAATGGGGGCACTGCAGCTCCGGCCTTAGATGGTAGGCCAGCTCTGCAGCCAATATGCCGTGCGCCTGCTGGTAAATCACTTCCCAGCCTTGGGGTATCTGATTAACGATCATAGATCAGGATGTACGGGATTTGGGGAATAACGGGATGATACCGGCGAAAGATACATGCGGCGTGCTACGTATGTTGGTTAAGAACCTGAGCTGTTATCTGTAATAATGTGCAGGTGTTAGAGATGTGGCATGTTGGAAAAGGCTGTAGCTTAGACAGGTGACACCGGATATAACCACCCCTGCCCCTCCTTGTCTGAGGGGAGCCTGCAGCTGTCGTTGTACAAGTATAGATTTCATAGGCTCTGCTTTAACACCCCTGTCGTCCCCTCAAGGGGACAGTCGTAATAGCAGTAGCTATTGAAATGATCCCAGTCTTTGGGTTGAGCATCTTGTGAGATCCGGTGCCGCGTGAGCGGCAGCGCCCTGGCGCAGGAGGGAACACAGCGCGATGCCCTTATCGAGGGTTCCTACCCCCAGGACGAGCCCTCTCGGGCTGGAGAGCACCAAAGCCAGAGATGAAACGAGCAGGATGTAAAGCCGTGGATGAACAGGGGCTAGAAAAGATAGCTTGGTTCCAGTTGCAGGAAGCAGCGGCAACAGAGAAAGCACGAGCTACAAGCTCGCGCTAGCAGATGGGAAGCAGTGGCTATGAAAGTATAGCCTAGGATCATAAAAAGGCACGAGCTGCAAACTTCCGCCAGCAAAGGGTAAACCCTCCATACTAAACGAAAAAGGCGATGCTGCTGCACCGCCTTCTCCTGTGGTTTATACTTTAAAACCGATGCTATACCGCCTGCTCCTGCTTCATCTTTTTCAGGTTCACCAGCATGTCCTCAGTCATGGCGTCTAAATCATAAGCCGGGTTCCAGCCCCAATCCTGCTGGGCGGCGCTGTCGTCTATGCTTTGTGGCCACGAGTCGGCTATTTTCTGGCGCGAGTCGGGCTTGTAGGTGATCTCAAAATCCGGGATATGTTTTTTGATGGAGGCGGCAATCTCCTTCGGAGAGAAGCTCATGGCGCTTAGGTTGTAGGAGTCGCGCACTTTTATACTTTCTGCCGGCGCGTGCATCAGGTCCAGTGTCGCCTTGAGGGCGTCCGGCATGTACATCATCGGCAGGTAGGTGTTTTCGCTCAGGAAGCACTCGAACGTCTCGCCCTCCAGCGCCTTGTGGTAAATGTCCACGGCATAATCCGTTGTGCCGCCGCCTGGCAAGGCTTTGTAACCGATCAGGCCGGGGTAGCGGAGGCTGCGCACGTCCAGGCCATACTTCTGAAAGTAGTACTCGCACCAGCGCTCACCAGCCTGCTTGCTGATGCCGTAAACCGTGTTGGGATCCATAACCGTTTGCTGCGGCGTATGTTGGCGCGGCGTGCTTGGGCCAAAAACAGCGATAGAGCTTGGCCAGTACACACGGCCCACTTTCTGCTCCAGGGCCAGGTCCAGCACGTTAAAGAGGCCGTCCATGTTCAGCTTCCAGGCAAACTTAGGGTTCTTCTCACCTGTAGCCGACAGTACAGCCGCCAGGTGGTAAATTTGCTTGAATTTATACTTGGAGGCCAGCCCCGCCAACACATTTGTGTCCAGCACATCCACCTTCTCAAAAGGGCCTGAGTCGCGCAGGTCGGCTTGCTTGGGCGGGGCAATGTCTGCAGCCACCACGTTTGCATCCCCGTACATCTTGCGCAGCTCCATTGTCAGTTCAGAGCCCAGCTGCCCGCAGGCACCAATCACCAATACCGTATCACTTGTGTTTGCCATAGCGAATAAAAATCTTTGCACAAAGTAACCGAATTCGGTGCAATCCTGAAAATATACTTCGGAAGAAACCTGGGGCCACGGCAAGTATAAAAGAAGAGAGGCCACGGACTATGGTCTGGGGCCTCTCGTCAACCTAATCTAAACTAATCTTTATCTCACCTTGCAACAAAGGTAAACCGGCTTTAGGCGTTGTGAAAGAGGGGCGGGCAGACTTAATGATTACATAAACAGCCGTAAACTATCGGTAACCTTAAACCGGCGCGGCGGGTGGATTTTCTTATATTTGTAAGGATGGCGGCACAATACGGCGCACAGATAGCCAATTTAAGCCTGAAAACGTAACTTGCGGCACCAAAGGCCTGTAACGTATGACATTTGAGGAGTTTCTGGTAAAAAAGCGGATTAACAAAGCGGCCTTTGCGGCGGCTGAACCGGCGCGCTTTGCGGCGTGGCAGGAGATGTACGCCCAGATGCACCCCAACAGCTTTCTGGTGCAGGTGAAGATGGTGGTAAATAATGTGCGCCTGCGCTATCACCTGGCCGAGGCGGACATGCCGAAGCAGGAGCCAGCAGCGGCGCGTCCGGCCGCCGTGCGCAGGGCTGTTGCGCCTAAGCCTGCGGCTGAGGAAGCCGCCGCTCCGGCTGCAGCAGCCGAAGAGAGCACGCCTAAGCCACGGCCCGTGGTGCGCCGGCCTGCCGCCATGCAAAAACCTGCAGCGGGTGAGGTTACCGAAAAGCCGGCTGCGGCAGAGACAGGAGGCGAAGAGGCCAAGCCGGCCACACGCCCAAGGCCAGTGGTAAAGCGGCCGGTTATACCCAAGCCTGCGGCAGAAGGAGCGGAAGATGCGGCGAAACCAGAGGAGGCCGCACCAGCCGCACGCCCGCGGCCGGTCATCAAGCGCCCTGCTGCGTTACAACCGCCGGAGGGGGAACGTGCTGCTGCCACACCATCAGGGGAAAGTATACAACCAGCTGACGGAGAAGCGCCAGCAGCCAAGCCCGCCCGACCAAGGCCGGTGATAAAGCGACCAGCCGCCCTGCAGCAGCCTAAACCGGAGGAGGAACAGCGGGAGCAGACTCCGGAAGCAGTTCCGGAGGATAAACCGAAACCGCCAAGGCCGCGTCCGGTTATCAAAAGGCCAGTTGCCTTGCAGCCACCGGAAGAGGAGCAGCCACAGCCGGCGGAGACACCAGCACCGCCAGCCGAAGGGGACGCAGCAAAGGCACCGCACCCAAGGCCGGTGATAAAACGCCCGGTAGCGCTGCAAAAACCAAAGGAGGAGGAGGAGCAAAGCATGCCTGTGGCACCAGCGCCTGAAGCAGAGGATACGCCCAAACCTCCGCGCCCGCGGCCTGTTATCAAGCGCCCTGTGGCCCTACAGCAGCCGCCTGCCGGGGCATCCGAAGCAAAAGAAGATCCAGGTATAAATCCGCCAGAAGAGGAGGCGGGGCTGCCGCCTAAGGAGACGGAGGGGCAGCCAAAACCAAAGCCGCCACGGCCACGGCCCATTATGAGCCGGCCACCGCCAACACCCGATGAGACTGGCGACGCCACAGGTCTTTAGAGCAATACTTTAAGAGAACAACGAGCAACGTATAACGATAAACGAAAAATGTACGAGACCTTAAAACCAGACTTAGAGCAGCAGCTTGCCGAGATAAAAGAGGCAGGTTTGTATAAGCAGGAGCGTATCATCACCACCCCGCAGGGCGCTGACATTGATACCACGCAGATGCACCACGTGCTTAACTTCTGCGCCAATAACTACCTGGGCCTGTCGGCGCACCCGAAGGTGATAGAGGCGGCCAAGCAGGCCATTGAAACGCACGGCTACGGCATGAGCTCCGTGCGCTTTATCTGCGGCACCCAGGACATCCACAAGGAGCTGGAGCGTAAGATATCTGAGTTCCTTGGCACAGAGGACACCATCCTTTACGCCGCCGCCTTCGACGCCAACGGTGGCGTGTTCGAGCCGTTGTTCGATGCGGAATCGGCCATCATCTCCGATGCCCTGAACCATGCCTCCATCATTGATGGCGTGCGTCTGTGCAAGGCCAAGCGTTTCCGCTACGAGCACAACGACATGGCCGACCTGGAGGCGAAACTGCAGGAGGCCGTGGCTGCCAACACCAAGCACCGCATCATCGTAACGGATGGCTCCTTCTCGATGGACGGTACGATTGCTCAGCTAGATAAAATTGTGGCACTGGCCGATAAATATAATGCCTTGGTTATGGTGGATGACTCCCACTCCACCGGTTTTATGGGCAAGACCGGCCGTGGCGTGCACGAGTACCACAACGTAATGGGTAAGGTGGATATCATCACCGGTACGCTGGGCAAGGCCCTTGGCGGCGCGATGGGCGGCTTTACCTCGGGCCACAAAGAGATCATAGACATGCTGCGGCAGCGCTCGCGCCCGTACCTGTTCTCCAACTCCCTGGCTCCGTCTATCGTGGGTGCCTCCATTGCCGTGCTGGATATGCTGAGCTCCACCACCGAGCTGCGCGACAAACTGGAGTGGAACACGAAGTATTTCCGTGAGCAGATCACGCTGGCAGGCTTTGACATCAAGCCAGGCGACCACCCAATTGTGCCTGTGATGTTGTATGATGCCCCGCTGGCGCAGGAGTTCGCCGCCCGCATGCTGGACAAAGGCATCTACGTGATTGGCTTCTACTACCCGGTGGTGCCAAAGGGCCAGGCCCGCATCCGTGTGCAGTTATCGGCCGTGCATGACAAAGAGCACATCGACAAGTGTATTGCCGCCTTCGTGGAGGTTGGCAGAGAGCTGGGCGTGATCAAGTAAGTATAAGCCCAGTACAAAGTATAGAAAAGCCACTCCTGCTATGGGAGTGGCTTTATTTTTTCCTAACTTGTACCAAACTCAGGATAAATCAGAAGTATGAACAATATAAAGATAAAGCCGGGGCAGGTGTTGTTGGGTACGGTGCTGTCGTGGATGGTGATCTCGTTTCTGGCCTATACGACGGCGGGTGTTCGCGGAGAGGCTGATATTGTGTACACGCTGCTCCAGATCACGTTCTACTTCTCGCTGCTGCTGTCGGTAGAGGCGTACCTGAGCATGCTGCTGAACCCGCAGTGGACGCGCGTGCATTTCGGCACCATTCTGCTGCTGATCGCGCCGGCGCTGCTGTACCTGATGTGGTTTATAAGCGAAACCTTGTTCTAGCCGATGGAGTTGCTTGCCCGTAACCCTGCCATTTTCCTGCTGGTCACGCTCAACTACCTGCTGGTGGCCATTGCCCTTATTCACCTCATCTTTAAGTCTGATTACCCTGTTGGCTCACGCCTAATCTGGATGGCCATACTGTGGCTGGTGCCTGCACTCGGCATCGCGGCCTATTGGCTGGTATGGTACAGGAAAGAGGGAAGGATTTAATAAAAGTATGAATGCCTGGCGCCGGTACCCACCCGGTGACGCGCAGTGGATGGCACGTATCCAGACCTGCTTGTGCTGCACCATGGCAAATCCCTCAGTCCTGTAGATGTGCCTTCAGTAATTCCTTGTTGGTGCGAGCTTGCAGCCCCAAGCGCTTCTTATTGCTATGTAGCCAGGAACTCCAGGTTTTATTTTGCGGCTCTGACAATTGCATATGGGCGGCAGCGAAAGTACGCTACACTAGAAACTGCCTTCCTAAGTATAAAAAACCCTACGCGGCGCTAACCGATTTCTCCGATACGGCGGCGGCTGGTTTCTGATCGGTGTCGAACAGGAACTGGTTGAGCTTTACGCGCAGGTCGGCGGAGGAGAGGTTGCGGTAGGCCTCGCCGTTGCGTACCAGCGCGATCTGCCCTGTCTCCTCCGATACCACCAGCACAATGCTGTCGGTGATTTCTGTGAGGCCGATGGCGGCGCGGTGGCGCAGGCCCATAGAGGCCGGGATGTCTTGGTTCTCCGACACCGGAAGTATGCAGCGGGCAGCCTTGATGCGGTTGCCGGAGATGATTACGGCCCCATCGTGCAGCGGGCTATGCTTGTTAAAGATCGACATGAGCAAGCGCTTGGAGATCACGGCATCAATCAGGTCGCCAGACTCGGCATAGTACTTAAGCTCGGAGCTTTTGGCAAACACGATCAGCGCCCCTGTGTTCTTGCCGGCCAGAGTTTTGGCCGCCTCGATAAACGGTGTCAGGCTCAGTTTCTCGCTCTGCTCGCGGCGCCACGGAAAGCCCCAGAAGCGGTCGTGGTTAAGGGAGGTGGTTTTGCCGATGAGCAGCAGGAAGCGCCGGATCTCAGGCTGGAAAAGTATAATGGCGGCCAGCACGCCCACGCCCATGAATTGCCCGAGAATAATGGTCAGGAGCTCCATGCCCGCAGCGCGCACCACCAGGTACAGCAGGTACACCGACAGCAGGCCCAGGAAGATCTTCAGCGCCACACTGCCGGTCAATAGCTTGTACAGTTGGTACAGCAGTACCGTTACGAGCAGGATATCTATAATCTCGATCCACCCTATCTCTAAAAAACCTATGCTGAATAAGAATATCAAAGTTTCGTTTTCTCTAAAAGTATAACGGTTTGCTTAGCTTCTTTTACGTCGTGCACCCGCAAAATGTCGGCACCTTTCATCAACGCTACCGTGTTCACGGCTATTGTACCGGTTAAGGCATCGGCCTGGTGTATGTCCAGCGATTTGTAGACCATGGATTTGCGCGACATGCCGGCCAGTACCGGTAGCCCGAAGATACGGAAATCATCCAAGCGGCGCAGCAGTTCAAAATTCTGCGCCACGGTTTTAGCGAAGCCGAAACCAGGGTCCAGGATCACGTCCTTTACGCCGAGTTGCTGCAGCTTGGCCAGCTGCCCCTGCAGTTCGTCTATGACATCCACCACCAAATTATCATACTTTGTAAGGGTGTCCATGGTTTGCGGCGTGCCGCGCATGTGCATCAGGATGTAGGGCACCTGCAGCCGGGCAACGGTCTGGAACATGGCTTCGTCCAAAAGCCCGCCGCCCACGTCGTTGATGAGGTGCGCGCCGGCGGCTACACTGGCCTCGGCTACACTTGCCCTAAAAGTGTCTACGGAAATAACGGCCTCGGGGAAGCGTTGAAGTATGGCCTCAATGGCCGGTAAAATGCGGTCCTGCTCCTCCTGTGCCGATACTTCTGCGGCGCCCGGGCGCGTACTGTAACCGCCAATATCCAGTATGTCGGCGCCGTCTGCCAGCATTTGCTCCGCTTTGCGCACGGCCTCCTCAGAGGAGTTCAGGCGGCTGCCAGGGTAGAAAGAATCCGGGGTCAGGTTCAGGATGCCCATTACGAGCGGCACCTCCAGCGAGAGCAGCTTTCCGCGGCAGTTTAGTGTGGATTTTTTCTTAAAAAGCGTATCTTTCGCTTCCAATGTTGGCATGTAAGTCAATTGTTTTTAAAATTAAAGCTAAAAAGTTGATTAGTCAAACACTGCAGGAATATAATCAGGTAGTACAGCGCTGCAAGGATACCTTCGTGAAGAAGACCAAGGATTACGGCACCGCCTGGCGCGTGCTGCGGCTGCCTTCCATCACCGATCAGATCTTTATCAAGGCCCAACGCATCCGCTCTATCCAGGAAAAAGGCAAACAACTGGTGGCGGACGATATCAACGGCGAGTTTGTGGGTATCATCAACTACTGTGTGATCGCGCTGATGCAGCTCAACCTGCCTGCCGACGCCCCGCTGAGCCTATCGGCAGCGGAGGTGGAGCGGGAGTACGCCCGCCACATTGAGGAGAACATCCAGCTGCTGAACGCCAAGAACCACGACTATGGCGAGGCCTGGCGCGATATGCGCGTGAGCTCCATCACCGATATTATCCTGATGAAGCTCTACCGCACCAAGCAGATAGAGGATAACGAGGGGCAGACGCTGATTTCGGAGGGCGTGGAGGCCAACTACCGCGACATGATCAACTACGCCGTGTTTGCGCTCATCAAGTCTGGATTTGCGGAGAAGGTCGGTTAAAGGAAGTTCGAGCTACAAGCCCGCACCGGCGCTGGGTGGTTGGATACCCAACTATAGCCTCCCAAACTTTCTGACTCCTAAACTCTTTAACTCTCAAACTCTCTAACTCATAAAATGAAGTTCATAAGCAAGTTCTTTTGGCTGTTTGTAGGGGTGCTGTTCATCTTCTCGGGGCTGATCAAGATAAACGACCCGGTGGGAACGGCTATCAAGCTGGAGGAGTATTTCGAGGTGTTCTCGCAGGACATCGCGCCCTTCTTCAAGAGCTTTGAGCCATACTCGCTGTTCCTGTCCATTTTCCTGAGCGCGGCCGAGATCATGCTGGGGGTGGCGTTGCTCGTGCGGTTCAAACTCAAAGCGGTGCTATGGCTGCTGCTTGCCATGATCGTGTTCTTCACCTTTCTTACCTTTTACTCGGCCTACTTTAACAAAGTAACCGACTGCGGCTGCTTCGGCGATGCCATCAAGCTGACGCCGTGGGAGTCGTTTACCAAGGACGTGGTGCTGCTGGTGATGATTGTGGTGCTGCTGCTTACGCAGCGGTACCTGGAGCCGTTCATGCGCGCCTCTTCCGGGGCTATTATCACCATAATCGTGGCGGCGCTGTCGGTGGCGGTGGGTTGGTATGCCTACGAGCACCTGCCCTACATCGATTTCAGAGCCTACAAAGTGGGCAACAGCATCCCGACGCTCATGAAGCCATCGGAGCCGCTGCGCTACAAGTACATCATGACCAAGAACGGGCAGGACGAGGAGTTTGAGGAGTATCCGATGGACACCACCTATACTTTTAAGGAAATGGTGGCGGTAAATCCGGAAGCCGGCCCCAAAATCACGGACTTTAACGTGTGGAACGACGAAGGCGACCACACCCAGGAGGTGCTGACAGGCAAGAAGCTGCTTATTATTGTGCACAACGTGGCGAAGGCCGAGCAGGATAACTTCGGGGACATAAACGCGCTGGTGAAAGCCGCAGAGGCAGCTGGTGTCGCGCCCATAGCTGTTACCAGCAGCAGTGCGGCCGACTTTGAGAAGTTCCGCCACGAGGTGAACCTGGCCGCGCCGTACTACTTCGGCGACGGAACCGTGCTCAAGACCATCATCCGTTCTAACCCTGGCCTCGTGCTGCTGCAAGACGGCACCGTGAAAGGCAAGTGGCACCACAACGATACCCCGGATATAGAGGAGGTGAAAGAGGCGCTGGCAGAGGAAGGGACGTTGTCTGCTGGCTTGTAACCGTTGGTGCTGTGAGAGGATGATGGATCATACCTTGTCAGCCAGTAATTTCCTTTAACCTCTATAATGTTAGTGCTGTGCGGATTTTCCTGATAGGCATGATGGGCAGTGGCAAGACCACCCTGGGCCGGCAACTGGCCGAGCAAATCTCCTGCACGTTCGTGGACCTGGACGAGTACCTGGTGCAGCGACAGGGGCAAAGCATTGCGCAGATTTTTGAGCAGCAGGGGCAGGAGCATTTCCGGAGGCTGGAGCGGCAGGCGCTGGAGGAGGTGGTACAGGCCCACGGGCAGGCCGTTATTTCTACCGGCGGCGGCGCCCCCTGCTTTTTTGATAACATCGATTACATTAACCAGCATGGCACCAGTGTGTACCTGGAGGTACCGGTGGAGCAACTGGTGCAGAGGTTATTAAGCCAGGGGCTGGTGGAGCGGCCGCTGTTGGTGGGTAAGAGCCCCGCAGAATTAAATTCCTTCCTTGTCGAAACATTAACCGCGCGAAAGCAGTTCTACGAACGCGCAGCCTATACTTTGAGCGGCAATAACGCCTCCGCCCAAAGGGTTTTGCGCCTGCTCAACTTATAGCAGACACACCTCGTTAATAGCATTACACTTGCGGCAATTTGTGGCCGCACTCTAAAATTTAAGTAGTTTTGCAGCGTTAACTGAAACAGCAAAATCTAACTATGAAGCCTAATCACAAAGGAAGCGCACAGCTTTTCAAGAACCCGATTCTGGAGAAGATGACCAGAACGCATATTGCCATACCTATCAGTATCTTCCTGGCTATCGCCATTGGCCTGATCTACTACGGCATCACGTATGGTTTTATTAATATCATTGAGGCCATTGGTTTCTTCTTCCTGGGTTGGTTTATCTTCACCCTGATCGAATATCTGGCGCACCGTTATGTATTCCATATGGATACAGACACGCCCCTGAAGGCCCGCCTGCAGTACCTGTTCCACGGCAACCACCACGAGTACCCAAAGGACAAGAAGCGCCTGGCCATGCCACCGGTGGTGAGTATCCTTTACTCCTCGGCCTTCTTCTTTATTTTTAAAGTGATCTTCGGAACCTTTGTGTTTGGTGTGGTAGCCGGTGTGCTGTTTGGCTACGCCATGTACCTGTTGGTGCATTACGTGGTGCACGCGTACCCGCCGCCAAAGAACTTCCTGAAACAGCTTTGGATCAACCACAGCATTCACCACTACAAAGATCCTGAAGCCGCTTTCGGCGTGTCCTCACCGCTCTGGGATTATATCCTGGGCACCATGCCGAAACGCTCGAACAAGTAATAACCTGCTGCCTAAGTATAAAAATATAAAAAGGAGCCCCTTGGGGCTCCTTTTCTTTTGTGGGCAGCGTAACTCCGCTATCTTCTGAATTTGCGGAACAACCAGGTGATCAGCAGTACGATCAGCACGATAATGATCAGTGCTATCCACATGCCTGCTTCAAAGATATCTCCCACCACCTCGCAGCTGCTCATGGTAAAGGTCAGCAGCACGAGCACGGCCATCAGATACGGTTTTATATTTTTCATAGTTTTATACTTTGGTTCGTGCACTGGCCATCCATAAATATGGCAACAAGGGAGCCAGTGCGAAACATGATAATATCGCCATTTATAAGTACTGGAAATCTGTGGAAAAGGTTAGCGGGCAAGCATGTCGCAGCGGCGGCGCTTTCACCGCTAGCCATTAGCTGCCAGCGTGGTGCAGGAGGCGGAGAGATGTAAATTTATATGGAGCCAAGGCAGCAAAGTATGCTGCTAACTGCTTAAATTTGAGGCGTGAGAAATCCTGCAAAATATGTACTGCTTCTGTTCGCCCTTGTGCTCAGCTATGCTGGCGCACAGGTAGGCAGCGGTGGCGATGCATCGCAGGTGCTATCCTGGCAAGCCAGGGACGAGGCGCCTCAGGGCAGTTTGTCTGGCGTGGAGCAGCGCAAGTCGCCCGGCCTGCAACAGACAGAGGAACAGGTAAGCCTCATCAACCATTTCCCCTCGCCCCCTTCCAAGCACCAGCACCACGGCTTTGCCGCTAACCTGCAGGCATTCGAAGTAAGGCTGCAGGCTATAGCGCTGCAGTATATGTGGCGCGCAAAGGCCATTTGCCGGGGCTTAACCAGCAGCGAGATTATTTTCCCTTTCCACTACTTCTGGTAATCCACTTATAATTCTTGTTTGGCTGTGCCTGGCACCGCCATTTTAAAGCCATGCGGGCATGCTGTTGCGTGCCCTGCTGTGGTACAGTGTGTTTTTAAAAGAATAATAAGAATGAATTTATCAACAATCATTATCGGAGTGGTTTCTGTGGCGCTGTTCGTGGTGCCTATTTTATACGTTCAGCGAAAGCAGAAGAGCAGAACAGCAAAGCTGCTGAGCGACTTCCTGCGCCTGGGAGAATCGAGGCAGCTAAGAGTAACGAAGCACGAACTTTGGAACGACTGCTATGGTATTGGCCTGGATGAAGGGCAGAAGAAGCTGTTTTATGTGAGTACACGCAACAGCAACGAGCAGCAGCTGTTGGTAAACCTGCTTGATCTAAAGAAGAGTACTGTCGCCAGCGTACGAAGAGAGGTGAACGGCAGCAAAATAATAGACCAGGTTGGGCTGCGGTTAACGCCCCGCGAGGGAAAAGAGCTGTACCTTGAGTTCTACAACAAGGAGGAGAACCTGAACATGAGCGGAGAGCTTCAGCTGGCCGAGAAGTGGAATGGGCTCATAAGCGGCAGCATTGCGGCGGCCACAGTGGCAGGCACAGCTCCTGAGAGGACAATCCCAGCTTAACAATAAAGCCTAAGCCATACTTTGAAAAGGACCGGAAGCCATGCTTCCGGTCCTTTTTTGCTATAGGTCTGTTATTATGCTGTTTTGTCCATTATAATCATTGTAGAATCTAATAAAGGGATGTCTCGTATAGCTGACTGTTATATGATTATAAGTATAGGTATTTGTAATTTTTATGCTATTCTGCCCAAATCAGCGAGCTATGCAAAAAGACACTGTCAGCAACTTAGGCCCTAAGATTTTAAGTGCACCTAAAGTAGAGGTTATCACCGGTGATGGTGTGTATAAACTACTGTCAGACGTTGCATTTCTATCCGGCTGGACCGAACTATATGAAGCATGCCCCTGGGCTACGGTCTTCCAGAGCAAAGAATTTGTAAGCGTGTGGTATAAAGTATTTGGGCAGGAACATTTGCCAATTGTGGTAAAAGAGGAGCTAAACGGCAAGCTTACAGGCCTTCTAACGCTGGCAAAGGATGTGAAAGGACTGGGCATCACGGCTGCAGGGGGCTACAATGCATACTACCATACATGGCTTGTGGCTGATTATGACGATGACAGGTTTATTAAAAGGGCGTTGGCTGAGGTAAGGAAACTTTTCCCACAACAGAAGATCACGCTCAAGTATATTCCTCCTAACACCCCACTCGGATGGCTTAAAGCAGATGCCTACTGGGCTGCCCGCTACACCATCCGTCCGTTCAAGCGCCCCGTCATGAATTTCAATGATCCGGACATAGCAAGGTTCTTTAGCAAGAAACGCTTCAGAGAGTCCCGCAATCGTTTAAAGCGGCAAGGAGAGCTGGTTTATGATCAGATCACAGACTACAGTGCGCTTGTCTCTGTGTTCGACGAACTTGCTGACCAGTATGACTTTCGCAAAGGGGCAACGTTGGGCAAGGCGCCTTTTAGGAAGAACCCCTTAAAGAAAGTGTTTCTTCTTTCGCTTTTTAAAGAGAATGTACTGCACGTAAGAGTGCTGAGGCTAAACGGCAAGATCATCGCATCGCTTATTGCTACCGAAGGTAAAAACAAGTGGGTGCATGGTGCTGGCATAAACACGCATCACCCTCAGTACGCTAGGTTTTCACCGGGTTACATGATCATGATGATGCTGGGCCAGCAACTTTGCGGGGAGGGGTACCAGGCTTTTGACTTAACTCCCGGAGGCCACGATTATAAAGAAGGACTGGCTAATGCGCATGATCAGCTATACGAGCTGACAGTTGTCGATAGATGGACCGCTTTTTCCACCAAGTTCATTAACAAGTACATTAGGAGCAGAGGAAAGCTTTTCCTCTCCGGAACAGGCATTACCTCGGAGCATGTCAAAAGAGATGTTAGGAATTGGCTGAGACACAAAAAGGAACAATGGTGGCTGGTGCAGAAAGGACATATCCAGGCGGCGCTGAAAAATGAAGACATTCGCCACGCCCACGATACCGAACTTTTTGTGGTTGACCGGGCAGTTTTAAAAAACGATGTTTCGGTGCCCATAGAGGTGAATAGCTTACACGATCTGCTCGCTTATGGTGACGGTGAGGGGCGTATTACTTTCTGGCGATTTATCGAAGACAGCTCACAGCGGTTTGAAGGAGGGGAAGAGTGCTTTACTTGGGTAAAGGAGGGACGATTGATGGCTTGTGCCTGGCAACTGCCAACGGCTAAAAAGGACGGGGTAAAGGCAAGCCTGCCCGAAGAAGCTATTGTGCTTGATGGCGTTTACTGCCACGATGGCGGGCAGGCGGACTTGGCTGCTTTCTTGTTAGCCGTGCTAGCCCGAATAGGAGGGAGCCAAGTGGCCTATGTTGCTGTTAGTGCTGCCAATAAACCTTTTAGCGCTGCACTGGAGCAAGCCGGTTTGTCTAAGCTTTCAGCGGGGCTCGACCAGGTGCGGCTACAGGTGTAAGGGTGTTTAGCCAGAAACAAGGTCACCCACATGTTGCTGCCTGTAGGATGGGTATGCCTATAAACAAAAAAGCCACTCATTTCTGAGTGGCTTTTGCTCCCCCTCCTGGGCTCGAACCAGGGACCCCCTGATTAACAGTCAGGTGCTCTAACCGACTGAGCTAAGGAGGAATCTCGACATATCATTCAACTGTTTCCAGCCGTTTGATGATGCAATATTACGGCAGTAAAGCTTAATACGCAAGTGTGGTCTCGAAAAAATCTTTATAAAAACTTTAATTTCCTGTAAATCAACCTTAAAAAATTAATTGGTGATGTAGAGTGTGGAGGCTACCAGGGAGGTTCTGTACTGCTTTAGTGCAGAAATGGCCGGGCCACCGATTACCTGGCCCTGCAAGTTGTACTGGGAACCGCAGCATGGGTCAGTGATGTACAGCCGCGACGGGTCTACCTCCAGCACACAGTCGTTGCCCGGGTCGTAGGTGCAGGTCCGCTCAAAGGCCAGGTAGCTGCCGGCACTCTGGCGTACCACAATAATGCCTTTATAACCCTCTGGCAAGTACGCGTAACCGCCGTCCTGGCGCAGGTCGGGGTAGAGCTGGCTGTTTACGTTGAGCTGCGTGTTTACCGGCACGTTAGGGATAATGGGGCTGTTGCTGCCGCTGTCTTTGCTGCAGGCACCGGCTAGTATGGCCAGCAGGGGCAGCAGCAACTTACTTCTCATAAGTATAAAAGCCTTTGCCCGACTTGCGGCCGTGGTGTCCGGCGTCCACTTTCTGCTGCTGTATGCGGCTCGGTCTGAACTTGGCATCATAGTGGAAGGCCTCGAACATAGAGGTTGTTACAGAGTAGTTTGTGTCTACCCCAATCAGGTCCATGAGCTCGAAAGGCCCCATTTTAAAGCCACTGGCCTGCATCAGCTTATCTATGGTTTCCACATCGGCCACGCCTTCTTCCAACAGCTTTAGTCCCTCCACATAAAAATGGCGCGCCACGCGGTTTACGATAAAGCCTGGTGAGTCTTTGGCCATCACAGCGGTCTTACCAAGCTTTTCGGCCAGCTCTCTTATGGTTTGGGCTGTTTCAGGGGATGTGGCGGCACCGGAGATCACCTCGACCAGCTTCATGATATGGGCGGGGTTAAAAAAGTGCATCCCTACCACGCGTTCCGGGTTAGGCACGGCTGCGGCAATCTGCGTGATCGGGATAGAGGACGTGTTGGAGGCAAGTATGGTGTCGGGCTTGTTGATGCTGGCTAGCTCCTGAAAGATGTTTTGCTTCACTTCCAGCCGCTCCACCACTGCCTCTATGATCACATCGCAGCTCAGCTGTAGCGTGTTGCCTGTGTAGCTCAGGTTGCTAAGGGCGGCTTCTTTCTCTTCCTCGGTCAGTTTGCCGCGCTCTATCCCCTTGTCCAGGTTTTTCACGGTAGTCTGCCGTGCTTTCTCCAGCACCTGCGCGTTGATATCGAAAAGTATGGTTTTATACCCGGCCTGCGCACAGATCTGCGCGATGCCCTGGCCCATGGTTCCGGCACCTACTACGCCTATGGTCTTGATCTCCTCTAACGTCATAGCTTTAGTTTATACTTATAAAAACGAAGAGTGAATGCTCTGCTATACTTGTACGGCAAAACACTCACTCTCCCATTTATTCCTTTACTCTAGATTAAATAACCCCCTCAAACTGGCGCAGGAAGCGCACATCGTTTTCGGTAAAAAGGCGCAGGTCTTTTATCTGGTACTTGAGCATCGTAATACGCTCGATGCCCATACCAAAAGCAAAGCCCGAGTACACTTCCGGGTCGATGCCTGAGCTTTGGAGCACGGCCGGGTCTACCATGCCCGAGCCACCGATCTCTACCCAACCTGTGCCTTTACAGATGTTACAGCCCTCTCCTTTGCAGATGAAGCAGGTAATATCGATCTCGGCGCTAGGCTCGGTGAAGGGGAAGAACGACGGCCGGAAGCGAATCTGCGTACCCTGCCCGAACATCTCTTTGGCGAAGTAGTACAGCGTCTCCTTCAGGTCTTTAAAGCTTACGCCTTTGTTTACGTACAGGCCCTCTACCTGGTGGAACACCATGTGCGCTCGCGCCGAGATCGCCTCGTTGCGGTACACGCGGCCGGGCATGATGCTGCGCAGCGGCGGCTGGTTGTTTTCCATCAAGCGCACCTGCACCGTGGAAGTATGGGTGCGGAGCAGTTTCTCCTTGTCCTCACTCAGGAAGAACGTGTCCTGCATCTCACGGGCCGGGTGGTTCTCCGGGAAGTTAAGGGCGGAGAAATTGTGCCAGTCATCCTCCATCTCCGGTCCCTCGGCCACGTTAAAGCCGATGCGCTCGAAAATGCGCACAATCTCCTGGCGCACCAGCGAGAGCGGGTGGCGTGTGCCCAGCGTATTCGGTATGGTTGGCAGGGTAAAGTCAAAGCCTGTGTCGCCGGCATTATCTGTGGCACTGGCCAGTTGCTCCTGCGCCTGGTCGAAGCGCTCCTGGGCGCGGTTCTTCAGGGTGTTCAGCTGCTGGCCCACCTCGCGGCGCTGCTCCGGCGCCACAGTCTTCAGGCCGTCAAAAAGCTCGGCAATGCGGCCCTTGCGGCCTATGTATGCTATGCGGAATTGCTCTAGTTCGGCAGCGTTGCTAAGAGGTGCCGCTTCAATCTCTTGTGCTACTTGTTGTATGTTCTCCACCATAATCTGCAAAGATAATAATTTGGCGCGTTCTGCCCCTAGTTAGGTAATTCTGAATTGGTACGCAAACAAGCAAAGCGGGTATGGGCGAAAAATGTAGGCAGCCCGCTGTAGCTATAGGGCCAGCCATCTATGCTCTCCCTTATAAACATATATGGGAGCGGTGCTCCTGCTCCGCAGCAGCGGCTAAGGAAGGATAGCCTATGAATACAGCCCATAAAAAAGCCCCGGAACCAAGTGCCGGGGCTTTTAACTTTTACGTACAGGTAATTCCTTATCAGCTGGCTTTTTTGATCGTGTGGGTGGCCACAAAGTCCACAAAGTCGCCTACTGTGTCTATAGGTACCTCATCCGGAATCGTGATCTTGAAGTTTTTCTCCAACTCCAGGATAATGTCTACCACGTCAACAACATCGAAACCAAAGTCGCGAAGCATTCTGTCGGCCCACAGGCGGTCTGCTTTAATCGCCTTGGTTTTGCTAATGATACGGATAACCTCCTTCTCAATAGCGGTATCTGTTATAAGCATATTTCTATAATGTGTATTCTCTTACTTTTCCATTCACGAGCTGCTCTTGCTGCTGTAGCTTCAGCGCCCCGCGCTTTTTCTTGCCGATCACCCTGTCCTTCAGCTTCTCGTTCAGCAGGTACATCACCGGCACTACCAGCAGGGTAACGATGGTCGCAAAACCCAGGCCAAAAATGATGGTCCATGCCAAAGGCCCCCAGAACGCCGCACTGTCGCCTCCCAGGAAGAACCCTGCCTCGAACTCCGTAAACAAAGTATAGAAGTTAAGGTTTAAGCCGATTCCCAGGGGGATAAGGCCAAGTATGGTAGCCGTTGCCGTCAGCAACACCGGGTTCAAACGCGTTTTGCCCGCTTCCACAATCGCCTCCTTCAGCTCCTTGCCCTCACCGAGGAGTATGTCTGTGAACTCCACAATCAGGATACCATTCTTCACCACGATACCAGCCAGCGCCACAATGCCCACACCAGTCATCACCACCGACACATCCATGCCGAAGATGGAGAAGCCCAGCAGCACACCGATGATCGAGAACAGCACCTCCGAGAGGATGATGAACGGCTTTGAGACAGAGTTGAACTGCGTTACCAGTATCAGGAAGATAATGCAGAAAGCCGCCACCAGTGCCACCAACAGGAACTCGAATGTCTCCTGCTGGTCTTCCTGCTCACCGCCCATACTTATCTCGAAGCCCTCCGGCGTTTCGAAGTTCTGCAGCGACTCTTGTATCTGCTGCACCACCTCGTTAGCATTGTAGCCATCCAGCACGTTCGACTCCAGTGTAACCACCCGCTTCAGGTTTTTGCGCTTGATGCCGCCATACGTGTTGGTGTACTCCAGCGTAGCCACCGACGACAGCGGGATCTGGCGGATCTGGCCAGAGTTCATGTCGCGGTAGGTGATGCGCATGTCCATCAGGGCGTCTATGTTCTCGCGGTACGGCTCGGCGTAACGCACCTGTATCGGGTATTCCTCCTCGTCGCGCTTAAACTTGGAGGCTTCCGTGCCGAAAATAGCCGTACGCACCTCCTGCCCGATCTGCCCCGTGCTGATGCCCTCGCGGTTGGCGCGCTCGCGGTCTATGTTCACCACGATCTCCGGCTTGCTGTCTTCCAGGTCGGAGCGCAGCTCCTCTATGCCGCCAATCTGCTGCTGGTCTATGTACTGCTCCACCTGCTTCGAGAGAGCGATCAGTTCCTCAAAGTCCTCGCCGGCGATCTCAATTGAGATCGGCTTGCCCACCGGTGGGCCATTCTGCTCCTTGTCCACCGTAATGTTGGTGCCCGGTATGCCCTTCACAGCCTCACGTATGTTGGTCAGGTAATCTGTGGTCGATCTCTCTCCCACACGGTCTTTATACTCTATAAAGGCAACGGTAACCTTTCCTTTATGAGATTGTGCCGTGGTGGAGCGGTCGTTCTCGTCGCCGGCACCTATGGCTACGTTCGAAATAACGGACTCCACATCAGGATTATTCTCACCTATCACACTGTAGACCCGCCGCTCCACAAGCTTAGTAACAGAATCAGTTACAGCCTGATCTGTGCCGATCGGCATGTTGATGTAAGTATAGACGAAATTGGGCTCACTGCTCGGGAAGAACTCCACCTTTGGCGGACGCACGGCTGTTAAAAACAATGAAAAAATTAATAGGCCGATGATGCCGAAGAACACCCCGACCGGGCGTTTGCCTACCAGCATCCAGCGCAGCAGCCTTTCGTAGCCTGACATAAAGCGCGGCAGCACCCGCTCCTGAAAATTGGCGATCATGCCGTTGAGCACGAACTTGTTGAGCAGCACCAGCAGAATGGCCAGTATGATCAGGTTAGCCACGCCATACGATCCGGCGATATAGCCTACCACCGCCACCACAAAGCCTACGGCAATCAGAATCCAGAAGAGCTTGCCGCCGCGCCTTGCGGTTGGCTCCGCATCGTGCTTCTTCATGAAAGACACGGCAAACACCGGGTTAATGATAAAGGCCACCAGCAACGACGACATCAGCGTGACGATGAGCGTGATCGGGAGGAAGAACATGAACTCGCCCACAATGCCTGGCCAGAAGGCCAGCGGCAGGAACGGTGCCACTGTGGTAAGCGTACCTGCCAGCACCGGCACAAACACCTCGCCGGCAGCGGCCTTTGCCGACTGCACCACGTTCAGGTTAGAGGTGTGGTAGATGCGGTGCGTGTTCTCGATCACCACAATGGCATCATCCACCACAATACCCAGCGCCAGCAGGAACGAGAAGAGCACGATCATGTTCAGCGAAAAGCCAAAGGTCGGCATCAGGATAAAGGCCAGGAACATAGAGATAGGCACCGACAGTCCCACGAAGATGGCGTTGGTGGTTCCCATGAAAAACATCAGGATCAGGGTAACCAGTATAAAGCCGATGATGATGGTGTTGATCAGGTCGTTCAGGGTATGGCGCGTTTGGGTAGACTGGTCACCCGTGACGGTGATGTTCAGGTCGGCCGGCAGTGTGGCTCCCTGCATCTCCTCTATCGCCTCGTGTACCTTGTCGGAAGCCTCGATCAGGTTCTCGCCGCTGCGCTTGATCACATTGAGCGTGATCACCGGCTCGTTGCCCAGGCGCGCATAGCTCTCCTGCTCCTCAAAGCCTTCCTTCACCTCGGCGATGTCTCCCAGGCGGATGTTCGCGCCCCCCAGGGACTTCAGCACGATATCGTTGATACGGTCCGGATCGGTGTACTGGCCCACCACGCGCACCGAGCGCTTGGCCTCGCCCACCGTTACGTTGCCGCCCGAGATGGTCATGTTCTCGCGGGCAATGGCCGTGGAGATGTCGTTGAAGGTAACCTGGGCGGCCTGCATTTTGTAGAGGTCCACGTTTACCTGCACCTCCTTGTCCAGCGCACCCACCATGTCCACGCGCGTAATCTCCGGGAATGACTCAAAGCGGTCCTGCAGCTCCTCGGCGTAGTCCTTCAGCTGGTCCAGGCTATAATTACCCGACACGTTCACGTACATGATCGGGAACTCCGAGAAGTTCACCTCCTGCACGTCCGGCTCACGGGTGAGGTCTGTCGGCAGGTCGGTGCGGGCCTTGTCCACGGCATCCTTCACCTGCTGCTTCGCGTCCGAAACCTCCACATCAGTGTTAAACTCCACCACGATCATCGAGAAGTCCTGCATGGAGTTGGAGGTAACCTCCTTCACCCCGGAGATGGCCTTGATCTCCTTCTCGATCGGGCGCGTCACCAGGTTCTCCATATCTGAGGGCGAGGTACCCTGGTACACCGTGCTCACGAACATCGTCGGGATTACAATGTCCGGGAAGTTCTCTTTCTGCAGGTTGATGTAAGAGAAGATACCCGCCAGCGTAATGATGATGGTAATGATATAGATACTGGTCTTGTTATCGATCGACCAGCTGGTTGGCTTAAACTGTTTCATAGTTTTATACTTTTAGGTATTACTTCTGCGTCAGACTGCTCTCGGCAAACACCACCGGCTGCCCCTCGTTCACGTTCTGGTAGCCTGCCGTAATCACTCTGTCTTCCGCAGAAAGGCCGCTCAACACCTCCACTTGCCCGCCGTAGCTCAGGCCTGTTTTAATCTCCTTGCGGGTGGCCACATACTCGTTGCCCTTCTTCTGGGCCACGTATACATAGCTCGATTTCTCGTCTTTTTGCACCAGGTTTACCGGCAGCGTTACCACGCCTTCGTTCTTGTAGTCCTGGATGCGCACCACAGCCACCATGTTCGGGCGCAGCGCAATGTCGGAGCCGTTCTTCAGGCGCAGCTCCACGGTAAAGGTGCGGCTGGTGGGGTCTATGAAGCTGCTCACCACCTCCACGCGGGTCTGCACCTCCTTCTTCAGGTCCGGGAAGTATACCACAGCCTCGTCGCCTTGGCTGATCTTGTCCTGGTAGGCCTCCGATACCTCGGCCACGATCTTGCCGCCCTGCAGGTTCACCACCCGGATGATGCCCACACCCGGCGCCACGGCCTCCCCGGTGTTTGGTCGCACCTCGTCTACCACACCGCTGATCGGGGCTTTGATGTTATACTGGTCGCGCTGCTGCTGCAGGGCTGCCAGGTTTCGCTCCAGGGCCTCCTTGTTGTTCTTGGCCGTGAGGTACTGCATCTCGGTGCCTATTTTCTGGTCCCAGAGGTTCTGCTGCTTCTCGTAGGCCACACGGGCCAGGTCGAGGCGGGTTTTCACTTCGGCAATACTTTGCTCCAGCACCTGGGCATCAATGGTGGCCATGGTCTGCCCCTTCGACACGCGGTCGCCGCGCTCCACGCGCACGCTCGTCAGCACGCCCGGCACTTTAGCGCTCACCAGCACGTTCTGCGTAAAGTCCACGCGGCCCTGTACCTCCAGGTAGTGGCGGAAAGTATCCTGCGCCAGCGCGGTTACCGATACCGGCACGGTTTTCTGCTGCACGGCCACTGTTTTTCCGTCGGCCTTCAGCTCATTCTCCAGTTTCTCTATCTGCGCCTGTAGCTCGGCCTGCTGGCCCTTCAGTTCATCCAAACGGGCTTGCTTATCATCCGCGCCACCGCAGGAGGCCAGGCCCAGTAAAAGTATAAGAGATGCTGATGCTATGATTCGGTTCATGGTGTAGTAGTAAGATTGGTTTTTTCGATAGTTTTATTTTACAAGTAGCGTTCCGGTGGCCTTCTCCAGGTTTACCTTCGCGATGAGGGCATCGTACATGGCAGCGTAGTAGTTGGTTTGGGCCTCGCGCAGGTCGGTTTCAGCGGTTACCACCTCCAGGTTGGAGCCTATCCCCTCCTGAAACTTGATCTTGGCCACGCGCGCGATGTCCTCGGCCAGTGCCAGGTTCTCCTGCTGCGCCTTCAGCACATCCAGGGCGTTCGTGAGTTCGGTGGAGGCCTGCTCCAGCTCCAGGTCTATACTTTGGCGCAGCGTCTCGAAGCCGAGCTTGGCGTTATCCAGCGTCACCTTGCTCTGCTGTATCTGGTAGTGCTTGCGCAAACCATCGAAGATCGGCACCTGGAGCTGTGCGCCCACGTAGCCGTACTCCAGGTAATTGCGGGTGGTGGTGATTTCTTTGAACTCGTTGCTGGCGGCGTTATAGCCGTAGCGGGCGTTTAAGTGTAGTTTCGGCAGATAGCCGGAGCGGATGTTGCGCAAATCCAGCTCGGCCAGGCTCTGCTGCGTCTCCAGCAAAGAATACTCGATGCGGTTGCTATAGTTGAAGTTCTGCGGGTGCAGCTGGCTCATGTCGATGTCCACCTCTTCCAGTTTATCGGTCAGCAGCACCGGCTGCTTCTGCGATAGCCCCATCTGGAACTTGAGCAGGTTTTCGCTCAGCTGCAGCAGGCGCTGCGTTTTCTGCTGCTCCACCTTCAGGTTGTTCAGCTGCACGCGCAGGCGGTCCACATCCAGCTTCTCGGCCACGCCGTTCTCAAACATCACCTGTGTCTGGAACAGCAAAGTATCCAGGCGGGTGATGTTCTGCTCCAGCAGCGCCATGCGCTCCCCGCTCACCAGCACGCTGTAATAGGCCTTGCTCACCTGCTCGGCCACCTCAATCTCGCTTTGGGCAGTAGTTTTGCGCGACAGCTCGGTATAGGTCTTCGCCGCCTTCAGGCCTATCAGGTAGGAGCCGTCGAACAGCAGCTGGCTGGCCGTTATGGTGGCATTGCTGGTATAGGCCGGGGTGAAGGTTACCGGCACAAAGGTGCCGGGCTGCGGCGAGTTAGGGTCGTCGGGGTCGTTGAAAAACTCTGCCGGCAGAAAGCTCTGCTGCTGCACAAAGTTATCGCCCGTCTCCAGCGCCGCGTTTATCTGCGGCAGGCCCATGGCGCGTATTTCGCCCACCTTGGCTTTGGCGCTGCGCTCCTCGTTACGGGTGGCCTGCAGGCTGGCACGGTGCTGCATGGCGTACTCTATACTTTCCTGCAGGCTCAGGCGCATGGGCTCCTGCTGCTGCCCCTGCGCAAAGCTGCCGCCGCACAAGGTAAGTATGGCTAAAAGCAGGCTAATCTGTTTTTTCATAATTTATTTTGATTGGTGGTAGTAGGTAGTAATTATTCTTCTTCGGTTACTTGCTTGTACTGGTTGATCAGTTTATGCCCCTTTAGCGTTGCCATTCCCAGCATGTAATGCTCCAGCACCGCCAACTGCACCTGCTTTATGTCAAACTCGTGCGGCGGGTATACTTCCGGGTTAAAGGGCAGCTCGATCAGGGCCAGGCGCATGCGGGCCATCACCTCCACATCCAGGTCTTGGCGGAACAGGCCTTCCTGCATTCCCCGCTCAATGTTGCCTTTCACGATACCGAGCATAAAGCTGTTCTTGTGCTGCATCCAGAGCTCCCAGCTGTCGCGGTGGTACTTCTGCAGGTCGTGGAAAACGGAAGGGTGAATCACGGAAAAGACCTTCTTTGTCAGTTGGATGATCTGGAAGAGCTCGTCAATGGCGTTGTCGGCCCGGTCCACAAAGCACACGCAATCGCTTTGCAGTGTTTTCAGGTAAGCCATGGTGGAGTCGTACACCACCTGGTCTTTGTTCTTAAACCACTTGTAAAGCGTTTTCTTGGACATGGCCAGGTGCTGGGCAATGTCGTCCATAGACACGCTTTTTATGCCGCGCTGGCAAAACATGCTAAACGCCGCCTGCAGTATCTTCTTCTGAGTATCTGTTCTTTCTGCTGTCTCCATACCTTAAATGCGGGGCAAAACTATGGAAACAATTTTCATTTCAAAAGTTTCCTGCCTGTAATTTAGTTAACAACAGACGTTATACAATGTTCTTATCTGGCTTAATTACAAGCATTTGTGATTGATGATGTGCCCGTGCCAGCTACAGGTTTTTAGACGAACAGCGGTGTTATATAGACAAACTCACGTGAAAAGTATAGCAATACTTGTCCGTGCTTCATCCAAAGAAAAGCAGCCGGCACAGCAGGTTTATACTGTTAAATTTTTGTTAAATGCCTAGCACTTGCCGTAGCTTGCTGTAGCCGCTGCGGCTTAGCGGTATGCGCACCCCGGTCTTGAGCAGGGCCAGGTGGCTGTCTTTCTCCAGGGGCTCTATGCGGGTGAGTTGGGTGAGGGGGATGATGTAGGAACGGTGCACGCGCACGAATTGCTTCGGGTCCAGCACGCGCTCGTAGTAGCTCATGGTCTTCTTCTTCAGGAAGAGGCCCTCGGAAGTATGCACCTTCACATAATCATCGTAGGCCTCCAGGTATAAAACGTCCCGTACAGGTATAATGCGGATGTCGTTGGCAGCCTTTACCACGATGCGCAGCTGCTCCTCGGGCTGTTTGGCGGGCACCTCGCTCAGGTCCCCGGCCTTGCTTTCCGCAGTTGTGGCGCCTCGTTTCTGCAACCATTTTTTCAGGGCGGCATCAAAGCGCTGCTGGCTGAAGGGCTTGAGCAGGTAATCCACGGCGTTGGCCTCAAAGGCCTTCAGGGCGTACTCGTCATAAGCGGTGGTAAAAATTACGCCCGGCGCCTGCTCCACCAGTTCCAGCATCTCAAAGCCGTTTATCTTGGGCATCTGTATGTCCAGGAAAATCAGGTCAGGCTGGTGCTGCTGTATAGCCTTTACGCCTTCAAACCCGTCGCCGCACTCCTGCACCACCTGTATCTCCGGGTGCTGCTGCAGGTACTCCACCACAATACTGCGGGCCAGGGGCTCATCGTCTATAACTAAACATTTAATCATTTTTCTGTGGGATTTTAATGCTGGTGACAAACTGGTTCTCCTCCTGCCGCGTCTGCAGCAGGTCTTGCCGGGCGTAGAGCAGGTACAGGCGGCGCTGCACAGAGCTAAGGCCGAAGCCGGTGCCGCGCTGTGGGCGTGTGGTGGCGGGGTCGTAGGGGTTCTGCACCTGCAGCAGCAGCTGATGATCCTGGGCGGTGGCTTTTATGCTGATCACGGTATCCCCCACGGTATCGTAAAGGCCGAACTTAATGGCATTTTCCACTACAGGCTGCAGCAGCAGGGCCGGCAGGCGCATGTTCATTGTTTCATCTTGTACTTCAATGGCAGTTTGCAGGCGGTGCCCGAAGCGCACCTTCTCTATTTCCAGGTAAAGCTCCAATTGCTGCAGCTCATCGGAGAGGCTTACCTGTTGCTGATTGTCCTTGCGCAGGGTGCCGCGCAGGAAATCGGAAAGCTGCTGTATCATTCTACGGGCCTGCTCCGGCCGCGCCACCACCAGCGCCGAGATGGAGTTAAGGCTGTTGAACAGGAAGTGGGGCTGCAGCTGCTGCCGCAAGGTATGCAGCTCTGCCTCACGGGCTAGTTTCTCGGCGGCGGCGCGGCGCTGCTCATCCTGCTGCCTTTCTAAGGTATAAAACCAGAACCAACTCAGCAGCAAGAGCAGCAGCACCATCAGCCAGGTAAACACGAAGCGCACCGCCAGCGTGGCGTCCACAAAGTCCAGGTACACCACATCCCCCTTAAACGCCCGGGTGGTAGCCCAGTAAAAAACCACTGTGCTGAGGGCTGCCAGGCCCATGCTCCAGCCCAGCAGATAGGCAGCCTCGCGTATACTTGGCTGGTAGTAGCGCAGGCCGGTGCCCATGGCGTAGCCGCCAGCAGCAAGCAGCAGGTTGGTGAGCAGCGCGTCCGATGCAGCCACTGGCAGGCTAAAGCCCACCGACCACAGCAGCGCCGTCTGCACCGCCGCCCACAGCAGCGCCCACCCTAGGTAAGCAAGTATAACGCGGCTCGGAGACATGCTTTAGAGTTAGAGAGTTTAGGAGTCAAAGAGTTTTAGAGTTTAACAGAGACACAATTTGTTGTGTCTTTATAGTTAAGGAACCAGGTATCGGATAACGAACAACCGGTAACGAGTAGCGATACTTTAGTAGCTCTTGATGTTGAGGCCTCCGAAGAGTGTGGTGCCTTTTAGAATAAGCACTTTGCTTGGGTCAAAGCCGTCAGGCAACATCGGGCGTTTGTCTTCCACGCCGCCCAGTATGGCCACCATTTCGGACTTTACCTGCCAGTGCGGCGGGATGATCAGGGTGGTTCCGCCAAAGATCTGCGTGGCCTCCAGCACAACCGGGTGCTGTATGTCCGCCTGGCTTAGGTTAAGTTCGGTTCCGCCAAACACGCTCACCACTTCTCCTCCCAAAAAGTTCTTGGAAACGATGTTCTTCTTGATGCCCCCAAGGATGGCGGTGGCGTCCACAATGTCTTCGGTAGAGTAGGTGGTGTCGGTGTAGCTGTCTGCGTAAGGGCCGCTGCCAGGTTCTTTGCTCTCGGTATAGCGGTCGTAAGGCTCGTGCCCAGGGCCTTTGTCGGATGCCGGCGGGCTGAGGCGATGGCTGTAACGGTTGCGCGGCTTCAGCATCACCCATAAGCCAATACCGATCAGCAGGATGGGCCAGAAGTAGATGCGCAGGTTAAAGCCTGCCACCAGGTCGTTTATCAGGAAGATTGTTCCGATCAGCACCAGCACCAGCCAGCCCGATTTTCTAAAGTTATGCCGGAAGCCCACAAAGAGGCCGATCACGATCAGCAGCATCTGCCAGGAAAAGACCCAGTAAGGCAGGAAGAAGATGTTGAGTTTGGAGGCAAGTATCGTAACGCCTACCGCAATCAGCAGCAAGCCTGCCATTACTTTGCCTCTGGAGCCGCCACGCTGCTCGGGCCAGTTATCGCCGTAGTGGCTGTTTGGGACTTGGTTTCTGTTTTCCATAGTTCTGTTCCTTAAGTTTCTGTTGTAAAGGTACTTTAAACTGGCTCGCGCGTCTAGGGGTAATAGGCAGACTCGGGAGAGAAGTCGGTAAACTACCGGTTTGCGTCGGTAAGCTACGAAGGTTAAGGTGCTGCTGCAATTTACCGATAGGTTCGACAGCTGATTTTCTGTGAGATATGTGATTGGAGCTGCTGCTCAGCTTCCTTTGGCGCATGGGCCCGTTTGTGTCTTCTATTGCCACTGCTTCTTTTGATTTGAACTAAGCTATCCTCTCTAGCCACTGCTGATCCACAGTCTTATAAGCAGCCCCCCGCTAGCGCGAGCTTTTAGCTCGTGTTGCCCCTGCTTCCTGCAATCAGAACTAAGCTATACTTGCTAGCTGCCGTTCATCCTCAGTCTTACGAGCGGCTCTTTCCATTTCACACTTTGGTGCTCTCCAGCCCGAGAGGGCTCGTCTTCGGGCATCGCGCTGTCTACATTTCTTTTGCTGTCGCAATGCCTCGCTTTCGCTCGGCACCGGAAATCTAGAAGGCGCTCTTTTTCGAGGGCCCCTACCCCCACCCAAGGACTGGGAACATGCTCGATAGCTCCAGCATACGGAGCTTGAACAGAGCTCCCTCTCCTGTTTTTAGGAGAGGGCTGGGGTGAGGTGAATTCCCCTGCTCGGAGGGGCTAAAGGTGGTATGATCCGACACAGCCTGTAACTCCCTTTCCTGTTTTTAGTAGAGGACTGAGTATGGGCTTATACATTGCTCGCAAGGCAAAGGGAGTTACAGGCTATGCTGCAAAAGCAAAAAGCGCTGCAGGGAAACCTGCAGCGCTTTTCTGTGCGCCATCATGTGGTAAGTAGGGCACAGTAATACTTTGTAGCAGCAGCCTCTCAGGCCGTTACCGGTTTGTTTTCAATCAGGAAGTATAAATCAGCTTAGTAAAGTATGGCAATAGGCAACCTGTTAGAAAATGGAGATTCGGTAAGCTTTCAGTTTTTTGTCGAGGTCTTTGGCGTTGCCGCAAACACTGTCGAGCAGCGCCCAGAAACGCGGACCGTGGTTTTTCTCTACCGTATGCGCCAGCTCGTGCAGGATCACATAATCGCACAAGGCATCGGGTAGGCGCATCAGGTGCAGGTTCAGGTTGATGTTGTTGGTGTGCGAGCAGCTGCCCCAACGGCTCTTGGCGTTCTTGATGAACACGCTCTGGTACTCAAACCCAAACTTGTCGGCAAAGTAGGCCACCCGTTGCGGCAGGTACTGCTTGGCCTCCTTGCGGTAAGCCTCCTCCATGGATTTGCGGATAAACTTCTGCACATCCGGGTCGCGCACCTCCTTAAAGGCTGGGTAGAACACGTTGATGTAGCCGTTCTGGACGACGCAGCGCATGTCGTAGCGGGCATGGGTGAGCAAACGCAGGGTGTGGTACTTCGTTTTGAACTCCGTGTTGTGGTCGTAAGTGGTTACCTGCTGCTCCTGCTGCTGCATGCGCGCCTGGTGCTCTTTGATCCAGTCGGCCTTGGTGTAAATAAGCTGTTCTGCTTTCTCAAAGCTGATGTGCGGCGGCACAGCTACTCGCACGCCCTTCAGGGGGCGCACACTGATGCTCAGCCGCTTTGCTTTGTCGCTCCGCTCAAACAGCACCTTCCCAATTCCGTCGATATGCAGGTTGACGGATGTAAGACGTAAGAATGATGAAGACACTGGCTAAAAGTTAAAGTACAAAATTTATGTGGCCAAAGATAGGTATTAATTTAATTAAAAAAAGACTACTGCAGAAGCTTTTGTGGCATTTAATTTAAATTAATGTATTTGTATTGTGCTATATTTTAGAAGTTAAAGACTGATGAGTAGGCGGAAAGACAGTTGTAGAGGGAGCTTTTGTAGCTGTGTAAAGTACAAGAAAAAAGCAGCGGCAGGCTATATTCTAGCCTGCCGCTGCTTTTTTCGGAATAGCGTAAGTTAGCGAACGTTACCTCCGGTCGGCATGTCGTCGTGCGGGTTTTTAGGGGCACGGCTGCTGTCGGTGGTGGCAGAGCGTTCTGTGGCCTCTCGTGTGTTTGTTACAGTGCCCTTTGCGTCGGTGCTGTGGCCTTGCGAGGAGTGTTTAGCCTTGGGGTTTTCGTGCTCCTCACCCTGCTGGGCTTTCGCTTTCTTGTCCTGGTTTTTCTTGTTTGTTTCCATAGTTAGTTTGGTTTGGTTAATAGCCTGGCTTGGTGTCGGTCTGTATGTCGCCGGCTGAGCGGTCGCTATACTTTGGGGTGCCGAACGAGACGTCGGCATCGTGTTTCTCGGGGGTGTGTTGCCCGCCTTCGGCAGGCGTTACCTGTATAGGGCGGGAAGCTTCCCACTCCTTAAACTTATCCAGCTCGGTTTTTATACTGGCCATAAACCAGGCCAGCAGGCTGGCATCATCTAGCAGGCCTATCACCGGAATCACGTCCGGTATCACATCTATCGGCATCAGAAAGTAGATGAGGACGGCCACGCCGGCAACCAATGTAGTAGTAGGGATGCCTTTGTACTCGCCGGAGCTGGCGGCTTTCAGCATGCGGGTAAGCAGCTGCAGGTTCTCCCACACTTCGCTGGCGATGGCTCCCACGCCTTTTTTGGCCGTGGCTTTTTTCAGGGTTTCGCTAATCAGCCTGGCCACTTCCGATGGGTGCTTCAGGTAAGCTTCCGCCTTCTCGAGTATCTTCTTGAATATGGGGCTGTCGGCTACTTTTTTGCCTTCCGGTCCTTTGTTATCTGTCATGCTTATACGTTGGGTTAAGGTTGCTCTGGGGCGGCCTCTGCTGCTGCCAAAGCGGGTGCAATTTGCGTAAACAATTGGTAACCTTCCTATACTTGCTCCCATTAAAATTGTTATGGTTTGCAGGATAAAAAGCCAGGAGCAGGGGGGATGGCAGAAGGTTAGTTTACCCGGCCGGCGGCAAAGTAGCGGTTGCGGAAGTATGGCTCTGAAAGTGAGCTGACCATGACGCCCCTGGTGGTAGAGGAGTGAATGAACTTGTTGTTCTTCAGGTAAATGCCCACATGGAAGATGGGGCCTTTGGCGCTGCGGCGGAAGAACACGAGGTCGCCGGTGCGTACGCTGTCTTTCTTGATGCGGGCCACATCCTGAAACATGGAGCGGGAGCTGCGGCTGAGGTTTATGCCGTACACTTCCTGATACAGGCTGGTAACCAGGCCGGAGCAGTCGGTGCCGCGTTTGCTGCTGCTGCCGTAGCGGTAAGGGGTGCCAATCCATTTGGAGGCTGCCTCCACCAGGGCACGGTAGTCAGGATTTCTGAACCTGAGGCCTAGCTTTTTGATGTAATACTCCTCGTGTGGCTCCTCGGCCTCTTTGTCCGGCATCATGTACTCAGCCCAGGCATAGGGCACGTAAGCCTGCGTATCCAGCGGGTAAGGGGTAATGGCAGGCAGTGCCATTGCCTGCTCTGTAACTGGCCGGCTGGCCGGGGCCACCTCGTAAAAGTATGAAAGCACCAGCGACAAAATCGCCAAGGCACTTAGTATGGCTGCTTTTTTCATAGGGTAAAGCATGTACCGGGCCCACCCGATCATTGCCCGAAAAAGTATAAAATAGGTAATGGCAGCAGAGATGCCGTACCTTATCCGGTGCAAAAGTAGCCCTTATCTGCTTAAGCGCCAAACTATAAGATGCCCTGTGGGCGTGTTTGCTGCGCAGCTTTTACAGCCAAAAGGTAACTTTGGAGCATCGGTGGCAAGTATAAATGCTTATACTACGCCTTATTTAGAGTACTATTTTTATGGATTTTAAAGTTGTAGAACGCTCATTTTTTGCCCGTATTGCGCGCCTGGTGCTAAAGAGCAGCAATGTGGCCATGGTGCTGGGCAAAACCATTTACCTGAGCGGAGTTAGCCGGGAAACGTTTCTGAAGGACGAGGGGTGGGTGGCGCATGAGCTGTGCCATATACGGCAGTTCCGGGAGCACGGCTTTTTCCGGTTCCTGTGGCTGTACCTGCAGGAGTCGTGGCGGGTAGGCTACTACAACAACAAGTATGAGGTGGAGGCGCGGCTGGAGGGCCTGAAGCACCGCCGCCACCTGAGCCCTTCACAAAAGGCCGGCAGCGCCATTGCGCCCACAGAGGCCCCCTTGCCAATAGATACCAAGAAAACAGAATAGGGCAGCATCATTTGCCGCCCTATTTATACTTTACTTTTCCCCGGTGCCGATCTCACGCCCGCTCCTCGACCACTCGCTCCAGGAGCCAACGTATAGCTTCGGTATGTCCAGGCCCGCGTAGTCCATGGCCAGCAAGGTATGGCAGGCCGTTACCCCGGAGCCGCAATGCACCGTCACATCCTCTGGTTTGCGGTTGCCGAGCGCTTCTTTATACTTTGCCCTGAGCTCCTCCTGCGGCAGGTAAAAGCCGTTGCTGTCGAGGTTAGAGGTGTACGGGATGTTCACGGCACCCGGAATGTGGCCGGCTACCAGGTCAATGGGCTCAACCTCGCCACGGAAGCGTGCAGCGGCGCGCACATCAACCACCAGATTTTCGGGGTTCTGAACGGCTTGCTCCACTTCCTCTACAGTGGCAGTGGGCAGTTGCCAATCCTGTTGCGGGTAAGGCTGCTGCGGCATAGGCTGCTCCGGCTTGCTGCTAACAGGAACACCCGCTGCCACGGCAGCTTGGTAGCCTCCGTCCAGCACCTGCACCCGCTCGTGGCCCATCGCTTTCAGCATCCACCAAAAGCGCGCCGCGGCGTTGGCACCGCTCATGTCATCGTACACCACCACATGGCTCTCCGGGGTTATGCCCAGTTGCCCCAGAAAAGCTGCAAACTCCGGAGCGCTTGGCAGCGGATGCCTGCCCCCCACCGCGGGGTTATCCGTCGGCCTTGCCAGGTCTGTCTCCAGGTCGGCAAAGAGTGCGCCCTGCAGGTGCGCTGCCTTATACTTGTCCCCGGCATCGGGGCCGGAACGGGCGTCTATTAGTATGAGGGGCTGCTGCTGGAGGAGTGAAACCAGGTCCTGTGGCTTGATGATAGGATTCATAGTTTATAGGTTGGGTTTTAGAAGGAAGCCCCGGGGTAAGTATAAACACTAACTCCGGAGCCTGGTACATCATATACGTTACTCACCGCCGGCAACCACCGTCCATTGGCGCACCTGCCACTCCCGGATCAGGCCGTTCTTTACATACGGGTCGTTCTTGGCAAATTCTTCGGCCGCCTGCGGGCTGTCGCCCTTAAAGATGAAAACGGCACTGTCGGCAGGGTCTGCCATGGCACCGGCCATTACCAACTCGCCTTTTGCATGGGCTTTGTTGATCAGGTCCAGGTGCTCAGGGCGATACGCGCCGCGTCTCTCGAGGTAATCTTCTGTGGTTTTGTAGAAAAGGATATAATACATATGTGTGAGTTTGTGATGTTCAGTTTTGTGTAACGGTTAGTATATGCATAACCCGTGCGTAGCAAGGGATTTGTATATACAGTGTTAGAAGGTTGTTTTTCTTTTAGTATTCCTGAATAAGCACATTTGTCGGGATATTCAACGTCTTATGCAGATTCCTTATCATTTCCAGTGTGAGCTTTCTCTTTCTGTTCAGCACCTCACTTACCCTACTCTTGAAGCCCAGCACTTCGGCTAAGTCCTTCTGCTTTATACCGAGTTGTTCCATTCTGAACTTTACTGCTTCAATCGGGTCAGGTGCTTCAATCGGGAAGTGTTCCTTCTCGTAGGAGTCTATTAGGAACGAGAGCACCTCC
The DNA here is from genome assembly GCF_029360645.1 of Pontibacter litorisediminis. GTDB lineage: Bacteria > Bacteroidota > Bacteroidia > Cytophagales > Hymenobacteraceae > Pontibacter > Pontibacter litorisediminis. The sequence continues at coordinate 442,583 of NZ_JARDUA010000004.1, forward strand.
AACTCATCGCCGTCCTGAGTGTCCGGTTCTGCGTCAAATATCTCTTCCAGCCTTTGCAGGGCCAATTGGTAATCTTCTTCTGTTTTTATCAGCTTAATATTCATTTCTATTTTAGTTAAATTTTAGTAGCGTCAATCTTATCATATTCAGCATGCGTCCCGACAAAGCGTATCCAAACAATTCCATACTTGTAGTTGATTCTGACGATTAACCTATAGTTATTCCCCTTGATGTTGAAGACCATTCTGTTGTCCTCCAGTATGCTAGCTGAAGGGTAATCTTTCTTTATGTCGTTCGGGGACTTCCATTCAGCCTGCTCTGCCTCGCTATACCAAGCTTTTAGCTGCTGCTCACTGTCGGCATGCTTTTCCCAAAAATCCCGCAGTGTCCGTTTTGCTATTACTCTCACTTCTTTAGTTTAGAACTCAAATATAAAGAAAAAAGTTACCAAAATGGTAACTTCAAGATAAGATTTTATTCTAAATTTCTTCTAACGGTTAGGCTATAGTGTGTTTATAAACTATAGCTGTTGTTAGCCAGCAGTTATTTTCCATGCCAGATAGAACAGAAAAGCTGTTAGAAAAATCAACATTATCAGCCAGTACATACCAGATGAACCAAACAGTTTCTGCTCGAACTTACCATACTGTTCAGGGTCACCCACAAAACCTTCTGGCAGTTTCTTGGTAACAGCTTTTAGCCTATTTATCAATATGTAATAATCGGCTGTCTCGTATGAGTTGAAGCTTAGCACTTCTCCTGCTTCCTTTGTGAGTACAGTAGCCTTTCTCCCCCTATGAACCTGATATGTTGTGCTTTCATGCTTTGCTGAAACCTCGTAATCTTCTTCCTTTATCTTGCTTATATTTTCCAGGTAGACTTCAAGGTAAACAGGCAGAATTGGTGATTTATAAATAAGCCTTCTATCGGTGAGAATCAATTGTTTCATTCGGAATGAGTCTAATAATGACCAAAAACCGAAGAAGGCGAAGAAGCCTACAAGTAAAGCGTAAGTTAAATCGTAGACTTTTGTTTGGGACGTAATTAGAAGCACAAAAGCGGAACAAAGTAGAAAGCCTCCAATTCTGAACAATAAGAATTGTTTATTAACCCCAGACTTATGTATAATTTCTTCCATTTCTTAAATGTTGGCTAACTATAGTGTATAAGGAGCTGTTCCGGTTATTGGCCCTATATGTGGTGCTATATGTGCACGGTTTAAAAATTGAATGTGTAAACATGCAATATAGAACATTAGTAATACAAGATAACACTAAAGTGCCTATCAAGCAAACTCTATACATAAGTAACCAGGAATGCCTTAAAAGCATTGGATATAAAGGTTTTGTATGTGGTATTGATGTTGCTGTGGTGGTAGTCCGTTTGCAAAGGAAACATATTTTAAGCAGCCTGCTTATCTATAGGCGTATCATGAAACGGATAGTTACGTATATAAACGCTTATCTCGGCTAAATTATAAAGTCCCTGTCATTTTACCTGACAGGGACTTTATACTGTACTCCTTGTAACCGGGATAAAACTAAACTACGCCTCCTTCCACTTTATAGTGCAGCCAATGGCTTTGGTGTGAGGCTGGCTGACGGCTTTGCCTGCTACCAACTCATCCAGAGCAGCTTCGGCATATTTCTTTCCTACCTTAGAGGCGTCGCGGGAGTTATCGTCAATAGTGCCAATGTAGGCCACTTTATACTTGCCGTCGTTCTGCTTCTGCACAACATATAGGTGCGGCGTACGGGTGGCGCCATAAGCTCTCGTAATCTCCTGCGTTTCGTCCTGCAGGTAAGGGAAGGGGAATTTCTTCTCCTGCGCGCGCTGCTGCATGTCGGCAAAAGAGTCTTTGGGCGAGGCGCTCACATCGTTCGGGTTGATGGCGATAACGGGATAGCCTTTCGGCGCATACTTGTTGTGCAGCGCTATGAGGCGGTCTTCGTAGGCAACGGAGTAGGGGCAGGTGTTGCAGGTAAAGGTCACGATGAAGCCTTTGGCATCCTTGTAATCGGCCATGGAAACCATTTTGCCGTCCACGTTCTTCAGCCTGAAGTCGCGGGCAGTATCGCCTACCTGGTAGCCGTTAGAGGCAGGAACAGCTGCCAACAGGGCGCCCACAAACAGCAGGCAGAGAAAATTTACGAAAGGTAGCTTAGCTTTTTTCATAGTGGGTAAATGTTATGGTTTATACTTTGTGATCAGGCTTTGCAATTCCTCCTGCGACAGCTCCCGCTCTACAAACTCATACTGCTTTCGCTTGTTGTTGAACACCATGGTGGCCGGTATGGCGCCGCTCCATTTGGGCTCCAGTTTGTCTATCCAGGTGTTGGCGTCTACCTCGTCCAGCAGCAGCACATCCGACTGTAGGTTGCGCTTCTGCACGAAAGGCTTCACGCGTTTGTCCAGGTCTTCGGCGGCATCCATACTAACCAGCATCACGCGCACCGGCTGATCTTTATACTGCTCCGAGAGCGCCTCGAAGTACGGCATTTCTTTTATACAGGGCTTGCACCAGGTGGCCCAGAAGTTAACCACATATAGTGTGTCGTGCGGAACTGTGCGGATCTGCTCCAGGTCTTTGAATTTTATTACCCTTACCTCCTGCGCAAAAGCAGGGGACGCTACAAGTATAAATGCCAGCGCGGCGAACAGTAAGTTCAGTCTTTTCTTCATAGTATAAGGATAACGTTTCACCGGAAAATATAGGTGTGGGGTTGGCTAAAATTAATATTTACAGTTGATTTCAGGAAGACTATTTAGTGGGAAAGGGGCTTCCGTGGGACCTGTTCTAGCCAGCCCTGCCAAGCAACACCTCTCCCCAGCCCTTTCCAGTTAAGCAGGAAGGATATGGGAGCTCCATGTAATACCTGGTTCAACCACCCATGCCCCTCCTTGTCAAAGGAGGGGAGCTCTGTTCAAGCTCCGTCAGCGGTGGCTATCAAATTTGATCCCAGTCTTTGGGTTGAGCGCCTTCTAGATTTCCGGTGCCGAAGGCATTGCGACAGCAAAGGAAATGTAGACAGCGCGATGCCCGAGGACGAGCCCTCTCGGGCTTGAGAGCACCAAAGCCAGAGATGAAACGAGCCGCTTGTAAGTCGGTGGGTGAACGGTTGTTAGCAAGGATAGCTTGGTTCAAGTGGAAGGAAACAGCGGCTAAGCGAGGCACAAGCGGACGCTTGCGCCAGCAGAAGTGTAGCCAAAGTATAAGGTGTGGCTTTTCAAGCCAGCAGAGTCAGAAATCCGACACCATGGCAATATACCAGCTGAAGACTTACGCTAGAAAGAAAATGCCCCCGCCACGGCTTAAAGTATAAACCGTGGCGGGGGCTGGTATATATCAGTGTTGTCCTGCTTCTCCCAAGAGTCCTCAGGAGAAACTACTTACTGGCTAAGGTGGCATGCGCCGCAGTCCGGACAACTTTGCCCGGCTTCTTCTTGCGCAGCTTGTTTATCCAGATAAGCGTGCCGGTAACGGGCAAGCTGGTGGCTATCAGGCAGGCAATAAAATAAAGGATCTTGGAGAAGGTGCCGTATACATTGCCCAGGTGCAGCGGCTTTATCAGCGATACGATCTGCTCGTTTAGGGCTTTATCGGAGAACTTCTCTACTTTCAGCGGCTCTGCGTTGTGCTTGTTCAGCTGAACTTTGTCCGAGGCGGCCAGGGCAAAAAAGCCTGTCTTGCTCTTTTGGATAACTACCGCCGTGGTGTCATCGGCTGGCAAGGAGAGGCGCAGGTCTCCCGGGTAGGGCAGCAGCAGGTTGGCCTGTGCTACATAATCTTCCGGGGTGGCTGTGGTTGGTGCAGCGGCAATGGGGGCAGGCTTCTCTTTTCGTCCTTTAAACACCTCGGAGCCCATCACGCTGCTCAGGCCGTCGCGGTACCACTCAAACGACCAGCAAAGGCCGGTAAGCGCCATGATCAGCAGCAGGATGGAGGAGTAAAAGCCCAGCGTATTGTGCAGGTCGTGGTTTACGCGCTTCCACTTCGCGTTAGTTTTGATCTTGAGGCCCTGTTTCCAGTTTTTGCGCTTCACGGGGAACCACAGCACCAGGCCCGTTAGCACCAGAAACGTAAAGATGATGGTAGAGGCACCCACGATAACCTTACCCACATCGCCCTCTATCAGCAGCCAACGGTGCAGGCGCATCACAGTGCCGAAGAATTCCGAAGTGCCGCTTTCCGGTGTGCCTACTACGGCGCCGGTATATGGATTCACATAGTAGGTCGCCGGTCTTCCGCCGCCGCCTTTGCCTTTTTCTCCACCCTTTTCGTTCGGTTTGCCTTCCGGGCCACTGGCAGGGGCAATGCCCACGCTGTAGGTACTGGCTTTATCCTCTGGTATGCTCAGGTTCACCACCTTGCCCTTCAGCTCCTGCTCCAGCTGCGCGATCAGGGCGCTGGGGGCCATAGGCTGTGCATCGGCCGGTACCTCCACACGGTACTTGCCCGGGTCCATCAGCTGCTCCACCTCATCCCGGAAAGTATAGATAGTACCGGTAAGGCAAACCACAAACAGCACCAGACCGCTGGCAATGCCCAGCCACAGGTGCACATCGTTAAAGAATTTTCGGAAGGTATACTTTTTCATGGTGCGAGGGGTATAGGTGCTTGAGTTAAAGCAAAACTGCCGATGTAAATATCGGCAGTTTTTAATTATTTGGAATCAATCTAATTAAAATTTATAAGTAACTACACCAGAGAAATTCCGCGGCTGAATTCTGTCGATGAAGTTGCTGCGGTAAGCGTCGTAGCCCACGGTGTCGAAGATGTTGTTAAACAGCGCCCTTACGCCCCAGTGCTTCTTAAACTCGTAGCCCAGCTGCGCATTGACGATGGTGTAGGCTTTGTTGTACCAGGGGGCAGTGTTTGGGTCGATGTTGTGGTACTGCACCCCATCCTGTGTCCAGTCGTTGTAAGGGCGCTCGCCCAGGTAGTAAGCGCCGGCGCCGATGTTCAGGCCTTGCAGCATGCCGCTGCGCAGGGTATAGTTGGCGTAGGCGTTAAAGGTGTGCTTTGGCGTGTTGTTTGGCGCAGAGCCCGGTACAAAGGTGGTGTGGTCTTTATACTGTGCATCTATGTAAGCGTAGCCGGTCACGATCTCCAGGTTCTCCAACACACGGCCGGTCAGTTCCACTTCTACACCTTTGCGCTCGTCATTCCCGCCTTTAACATAGTAGCCGGTTGGCAGCACCACGCCGTTCTCATCCACGGTAAAGGCCTGCAGGTTCATGTCCTTGTTGTTGATCTTGAAGAGCGTCAGGTTAAAGCGCAGGCGGTCGTTCAGCCACTCTGACTTAATGCCGGCTTCCAACTGATCGATGCGCTCGGCGCCCAGCGGGTTACCGTTCTCGTCTACCACCGAGGCTGAGCGCGGGTTGGTGCTGTTGGTATAAGAACCGAAGATGTTCAGGCCGTCTTTAATCGTGAACATCACGCCCGCCAGCGGGTTCCAGAACTCGGTGGTGGCGCTGTTCTCGCCGTCGCTCCTGGTTTTGTTGGTGCTGTAGCGCACGCCACCGTATACCCGGGCCCAGTTAGTCAGCTGAATCACATCCTGGAATGTGGCGCCGAAGCGGTAGTCGTAAGCGCGTGTGCCGCCGGTGCGCTCAAAGGCAGGCAGGTTCTCCGGCAAAGTATGCGAGACAGTGGCCGGGTCGAACACGTTGATCTCGTCTATGGCGATGGAGTTGTAAGTAGGCTGAAACAGGTCGATGTAACGGTAATCAGCACCTAGCTGGAAGGTGTGGTTGATCTTGCCTGTAGCCACCTTGCGGCCTACCAGGTCCAGCTGCAGCACCGTGCTGTTGTCTTCACGGGTGGAGTTGTGCCCGATAGAGCGGCGGTACCAGTTCACCTCGTTCACGTTTACGCCTGTTTGTGGGTTCGCCTTCAGCGCCGACAGGTTGGTCTTGATGGCGTCGTAGTTGTAGTTGGAGTTGAAAACAGCGGCACGCAGGTATAAGCTGTTGGTGATATTGTAGTTGTAGCGGGCGGTGTAGGTGGTATGCTTCAGGTCTGTCTTGTCAGACTCAAAGCCCAGGTAGCGCTCCGACGGCAGGTCGTAAATTTTGTTCTCCTTGTTGCCGACAGAGAGGTTCACCGTACCCGGGTCTATGGTTTGCGCCTCGTTAAAGTAGTCCATCTCCAGGGTTAAAGTGCTGCGGTTGTTTGGCCGCCACTCCAGGGATGGGTTGATGTAGAACGACTCGTTCTCCATGTGGTCGCGGAACTTGCCGCCGTTCTCATAGGCGCCGTTCAGGCGTACGGCCACTTTGTTGCTTTTGTCCAGCACGCGCTGCACATCAAAGGTAGGCCTGATCAGCCCCCAGCTGCCGGCGCGCAGCGACACGCTGCCGGAGTTCTCGAACTTAGGGGTTTTGGTGACGATGTTCACGATACCGCCCGGGCCACCCAGGTCCGTAGAGGCACCCATGGTAATAGAGCTGGCGCCCTTCAGCACCTGCACGCTCTCCACCCCCTGCATGTCGGTAGAGAAGCCCTGGCCGCGGAAGTCGGTCATTACGCGCACGCCGTTCTTCAGCGTCGGGATGCCACGGAAACCGCGCGAAGAGATGCTTTCGCGCACCCCGCCGTAGGTAGCGTAAGTATAAACGCCCGGCACGTTACGCACCCCCTCGATCACCGTCAGCGCGCCCTGCTGCTCAATCAGTTTTTCAGAGATCACCGAGATGCTCTGGATCTGCTCGCTCGGCTTCAGGGGCAGGCGCGTGATGGCATCCAGCTTCTCAGGCTGCTTGTCTCTCACCCCGAACACCTCTATCTCCGATACCTGGTTCGCTTTGGCAGCCAGGCTAAAGTCAATTGTCTTGGTCTCGTCGTGGGCCAACTGCACCTTGGCAGTGCTGCTGTTGTAGCCCATCATCATGGCCCTTACCTGGTAGGTGCCCTCCGGCAGGCGCCTGATCTCAAAGTAGCCGTTGTCATCGGTTACCGTGCCCAGCTGGGTGTTTTCGATAACAATGCTGGCTGCCGCCACGGGCTGGCCATCTGCCTGCAACACGCGGCCCTTAATGGCGGCGCCCTTGTGATGGGAGCGGTGTTGTTGCTGGTGCTGCTGTTGCTGTTGCGCCGAGGCCATGTGGCTAAGCGTGAGTAGCGCAGCAAGTAAAGTATACTTTCTAAGCATATCGCGGTTTGGTTTATGGGGGCCTTGCAAGGCATTTCCTTTGCTGTGCCAGGCCTTTTTGTTTATTTAGACTAATTACAAATAGTGGCACAAACTTAGGCTGCCAGGCTCAAACCCGCAAGTTAATTTTGAAGAAATATTAGCGGCGGCTAAGATTTAATAGGGAGGGGATTTGGAAAGGAGGTTAACAAAAGGCGCACTCAGTCGTTATTTAGATAGGAAATGTTTAACGACTAAAAACAAACTTAACAATGGCTAACAAACTAGAAGGAAAGAAGATTGCGATACTGGTAGAAGAAGGATTTGAGCAGGTGGAGCTGACAAAGCCGCTGCAGGCCCTGAAGGATGAGGGGGCCGAGACGCACATCATCTCCCCAAACAAGAATAATGAGATCAAGGCCTGGAACCACACCGATTGGGGCGACAAGTTTAAGGTGGATAAGAAGCTGAGCGAGGTGAGCGCCGAGGACTACAACGGGCTGCTGCTGCCGGGCGGCGTGATGAACCCCGACCACCTGCGCGCCAACAAGGAAGCCGTGAGCTTTGTGAACAAGTTTATGGAGAGCGGCAAGCCAGTGGCGGCCATTTGCCACGGCCCCTGGACGCTGATCGAGACCGGCAAGGTGAAAGGCAAGAAAATGACCAGCTACCACACGCTGCAAACCGACCTGAGAAATGCCGGCGCCGAATGGGTGGACCAGGAAGTGGTGGTGGATAACGGTTTGGTGACCAGCCGTAACCCCGATGATATACCGGCCTTCAACAGAAAGATGGTAGAAGAGTTTGCCGAAGGGAAGCACGACCGCTAACCCGGCATCATCTATACTTTGCAGCGAGCCGCACTTTACACGTTAAAGTGCGGCTCGCTTTTTTTGGAGATGGCAGGAAGTACGAACCGTGCGCTTTACCCCTGCTGCACCATCCGGAAGAGCGGCTCCGCGTAATTCTCCAGCAGCACCACCAGCACCAAATCCAGCAGCAGCAGGAAAGCCCCCTGAAGGATGATGGACTGCCCCCAGCCCTGCAGCTGCTCCGTTTTAATAGCGGTGCGCGACCGCTCTCTCAGATAGGCCCCCAAAAGTATGAAACCGAAGTCGAGGCCAAGGCTCAGGTACAGCACCTTCTTGAAAGAGACGTGCAGCTGCAGGCTCTCGGCAAGGCTCAGGGCGGCGCTGTCCCTGGAAAGGATAACGTAGAGCGCGAAGCTGGCGATCAACAGGTTGATAATGTTCCAGTATACGTTCATCTGGTAAAGGTACTTGCGGTTGCGGGTGGCCTTGGTCAGCTTAAAGCTGCTGAAAAGTATGTTCACAATGGCCCATCCGCCAAGCACGAGCATACCCGTCTCCAGCGTGCGTGCCTGCCCCTGGTTCAGTTGGCTCAGGCTTTGGCCCTGGGCGCTGGCTGTAAGGCTAAGGAATAGCAAAGAGAGCAGGTAGAGGTATTTTCTCATAGGTAACGGTGGTTTTATGAGTAGGAACGCACAAAAAACGGCTTTAGCATACAGCCGTTGTTGTTTGTGCCGGCAGCACCAAAGGGTTTATGCCTCCGGCGAAGGGTAAGCAACTGTGGGTTAGGGCTTTCGGTGGGTGGCCACGATATCCAGGCCAATGTTTACCTCAGGGCGGATGGTTTTATCGCCCAGGGAGTTGTCGGAGCGGTACACCAGACCCCACTTGGTGCGGTCTATGTTAAAATTGGCCTTGGCGCGCAGCAGGCTGTCCTCCAGCGTTACCCGTGCCGGAAAAGACACACTCTTGGTCTGGCTGCGGATGGTCAGGTTGCCGGTAATGCGGTGCGATGGATTCTTTACCCGGTGCTCGTCATAACGCGGCACCACGCCGCTTACCTGCTCATCGGTGCTATCGTAAGGGGCTATGCCGGTTAACTCAAAAGAGGCGGAGGGGTAGCGTTCCGAGTCGAAGAAGTCGGGGGAGCGCAGGTGGTCGGTAAGCTTCTGGTTACTCTTTTGGTCAATGGTCTTGTCGGCAGCGCGCACGGTGGTCATGTTCAGCTCTATGTTGCCGCCTGTCACCAGGCTGTCGGTCATAAACAACTCGCCTTGCTGTATGTCGATCAGGCCGTTGTGGCGGCCGGTCATTTTCGCCCCGATCCAGGTAACCTTGCTGCGTGCCGTGTCTATAACAAAGGTATCGGTGGGCAAAGTACGGTTCTCCTTTACCACGGCATCACTGATCAGTGCCTCATCGGTCCTGACGGTGGTGTCGCATCCGCTGGTTATCAGCACAAGTACAACCAGCTGCAAGAGCAGGTATCGGAGTTGTTTGCCCATGTTTGTTTTTAGGTGGATAATCTGGGCCAGGGGCCGCATTACAACCTAATGGTACGCTTTTATAGGAAAAAATGATATAGTTTATACTTTGCAGGAGCCCCCACACTAAAAAAAGCCGGTGCTTTGCCGGCTTTTTAAGGATATTGTACGTGCGTTGCAGGGGTCAGAAGCTGATGCCCACATATACCTGGATCACGCCGTTCTTGATGTCCTCGTCTATGCTGGCGCCGCTATCGTTCTGCTTGCGCAGGTCGGCAAAGCCGTGGGCGTAGCGGGCGCCTAGCCTGAAGCGGTCCAGCTTGCCCTCCAGACCGGCGGCAAGGCCGTATTCGAAGGTGTTGTACGGCTCCAGGTCTATTTCCTCATCCTCCACCTTCGCCGACACCATCACGCCTACCTGCGGGCCCAGGTGCACGCTCAGGTTATCGGATATGTTGAACACGGCCAGTACCGGCACCTCCAGGTAATCGAACCTGTAAACAGAGTCCTGCCGCTCAAAGCCCTTGCGGGAGTACAGCAGCTCGGGCTGCAGCGAAAAGAAGTCGCTGAGGCCAAACTGGGCGAAAACGCCTGCGTGGAAGGAGGTGTGGCTGTTGGTGGAGCCGAACTTATCTTTATCGCTGCCGTGCACGCTGGCAAAGCTTACGCCGCCTTTTATGCCTATGCCTGAGTTAGGCGATCGGCTCAGGAGGTTGTGGTTCTGCATAATCCTGCTGGGCCCTTCCATGTCATCATCCTGGGCAAAGCCGGCAACCGACCAAAGCAGCAGTGCGACTGCGAAAAGTATCTTTTTCATAGTTATGGGTTAACAGTGTACATGGCCCCGCATGATGCAAGGAACTTATATAGGGTTTATACTATCATTTCGCACCAGAGGTTTTGTAACGGCGGCTATATTCCTCGAGGCGAAGCGCAGGCTTTGCACACGCTCCTGCTACAGTAGTCTTTATTGTGCTTTTTGATGAATAGGGAAAGTGATATTTAGGTGCGTTGTCGCTGTGGCAACATTTATAAGGGCTGTGGATAATTTCCACACTTCTGCCGGTTTTCACTGAAATATCAGAAATTGAAGCTCTTTTTCACAGCTAATTCACAGCTTTTAGTGGATAAACATGTGTAATCAACAAAGTTATCCACATTTATATACCTTGAAATGCTGGAAAACTCACCACCTGCCCACAAGCTAAAATGGTTACAGAAGTTATCCACCAAGCATAATTGGAGTGATATAAATTGGATAAATTCTGTATGAGAGCGGCGTGAGGAGTAGGCTTGAATTCTGTTGTTTTCGCGAAACACTGGTGCCGTTATTATTGTTAGTTTTGTGCTATGCTGAAGATTGCCTGGTCCGAAATATTTGCCCACAGCCTGCCCGAAGGCCACCGCTTCCCGATGGAGAAGTATGATCTGTTGCCCGAGCAGCTGCTGTACGAGGGCACCATTACGCATGATAACTTATTTGCGCCTGATCCGCTTAAAGAGCAGTTCATCCTCGACACACACGATACCGACTATTGGCAGCGGCTTAGTAACCTGCAGCTCACGCCGTCGGAAATCCGAAAGACAGGCTTTCCGCTCTCCGAGCAGCTGGTGCAGCGCGAGGTGGTGATCATGAACGGCACGGTGCAGGCCAGCCTGTTTGCGCTGGAATATGGTATCGGGATGAACATCGCCGGCGGCACCCATCACGCCTTCACCGACCGCGGCGAGGGCTTTTGCCTGCTCAACGACATTGCCATCGCGGCCAACCACCTCCTCAAGTATAAAGGTATCAGCAAAGTGCTGGTGGTGGACCTGGATGTGCACCAGGGCAACGGCACGGCGCAGATCTTCGAGTACGAACCGCGCGTGTTCACCTTCAGCATGCACTGCGGCCACAACTACCCGTTTCATAAAGAGAAGTCGGACCTGGACGTGCCGCTGGCCGAGGGTACTGATGACAAAACCTACCTGGCTATACTTCAGGAGAAACTGCCGCGCCTGCTCGACGAGGTGCAGCCGGAGTTCGTGTTCTTCCAGTCGGGGGTGGATGTGCTGGCCACGGATAAGCTGGGCAAGCTGGGCATGAGCATAGAGGGTTGCAAGAAACGCGACCGCGCGGTGCTGGAGCTGTGCCGGAAAAACAACCTGCCGGTAACGGTAAGCATGGGCGGCGGCTACTCCGAGAAGATCGCGCACATTGTGGAGGCGCATGCCAACACGTTTCGGCTGGCGCAGCAGCTGTGGTTTTAGTGGAGGAATTTTGAAGGAGTGATTGAGCGAATTAGTGAGTTATCAATGCTGCTCATCCTGATTCAGACGAGAAGTAGTCTTTAATCCCGCTCCCGCAGCTTGTCCTCATCGCGCTTCTTTATCGGGAAGATCATCCGGAGGATGAGGTAAATGACAGGGGCTAGGGCCAGCGTCAGGATCACGATCAGGATGACCTTGAGCGCCTTGAAGAAAATGGTGATGGCCAGTGCCGAAAGAATAACGGAAACCGAGAAAAGGATCCAAAAGTTAATGGTTTGTCTGCTCATGCCTGTACTTTAAAGGATACTACGAAGATGGGCGCTCACCGGTGGCAATGCGGGCAACATACATGAAGAGCGGGAATAGGTAGAACATCAGCTCTGGCAGCGAGGGCACCGTCCCTTTATCAGCGACCAGTATAAGCGCAAGCAAAGTATAGGTAAGAGCCAGCCACAAATGGAGCCGCAGCGGCAAAAGCTTGTTCATCAGCATCTTTATTGAGAGGTAAAGCTTAATGCACAGGTGGTTTATACTTTGTACAACAGCAACTGCCACCGGAAGGCCCACATCCAGCGCAGCTTATACTTCGTGACGCCTGCCTGCCGCACCAGTTCCTCCAGCTCCTGCCTCCGGAAAGCCCGCCATACCGAAAGCGGCGCGTCGTTTTTTACAAGATGTGACCTGGAAAAGGCCCCCGTGATGTACTTGATGGAGTAATACGCCAGCCAGTGCCGGTGCAGATCGTTGATGATAACGGCCATACTTGCCTGCTGGTGCAGTTGCCCGAACATGCGCACCAGCTGCGCATCCGTAAAATGGTGGCAAAACAGGCTGCAGACCACCACATCATATTTTTTTTTGGCGAATTCTTCCGAGAAAACATCGTGCTGCTGCACCTGCACCTCCGGGTAGTCACGGCAATGATTACGGGCGTACTGCACCATAAAGTCGTTGGCATCCACGCCCACCAGCTCTACATTTATACTTCTGCGCCGGGCCCAGCGGGCCATACTTGTTAGGGTGTCGCCGCCGCCGCAGCCAATGTCAGCGATGCGCAGGTGCCGGGGCTTATACTTGGCCACCAGCTTATCCAGCGCATCCAGCACCACTTTGTGCCCGCCCAGCCAGTTGTTGATCACCTCCAGCTCGGCCAGGTTCTGCCGCAGCTCCTCGCCACTTAGCGTCAGGTCGTCCATCAGCTCCGGCTCGTTAGACCGTTGCCTCAGCATGTGCATAGTGTACTTTGAGCAACATCGATTCGAGGGTAAGGCCGGGGCCGAAGGCAAAGCTCAGCACCGGCTCGTTCTGCTCCTGCGGCGTCAGCGTCTGCATCAGCTCCTTCAGCACAAACAGCACCGTGGCCGACGACATGTTGCCGAAGTCGCGCAGCACCTGGTAGGCGAAGCGGTTGTCGTGGCGCGACATGCCCAGTTCCTGCTCTATCACCTCCAGGATGCGGCGCCCGCCGGGGTGTATGGCAAAAAGCTTTATCTCGGAGGCAGTGGTCTTCAGCCCCTGCAGCAGCCGCTCGGTCAGTTGTTTGATGCCTTTCTTAATGAGGTCGGGCACGTAGGAGGAGAGCGTCATTTCAAAGCCGGTGTCGCCGATGTGCCAGGCCATGTCGCGCTTGCCCGCCGGGGCCAGGTCGCAGTGGAACGACTGCAGCTCCAGGCTCACTTGTTGGCAGGGCTGCCCCTGCATCAGCACGGCCGCCGCCCCGTCGCCAAACAGAGCGTTCGACACCAGGTGGTCCTGCTCCGGGTTTTTCTGGAAATGGATGGTGCAGATCTCGGTGCATACCAGCATCACCTTCGCCTCGGGGTTTGCCCTGCAAATAGAGTCTGCCAGCTTAATGGCGTTAAAGGCCGCATAGCAGCCCATAAAGTTCACCGACGTACGCTGCACACAAGGCGAGAGATCCAGCCGCTCCACCAGCTCAATATCCAAGCCAGGGGCGTACATGCCCGTGCAGCTCACCGTGATCAGGTGCGTCAGCTCGCGCAGCTGCGTTGGCCCCGCCTGCTCCAGGCAGCTGCGTATGGCTTTCTCTGATAAGTCCACGGCATGGCGGCGGTACACATCCATGCGCTGCTGCACCGTGGGGAAAGGCTCTAGAGTAGGGGTGTTGGGGTAAAAGGAGAAGCTGCCGTTCTGGCGGGTATAGTCCTCCAGCACACTGTAGCGCTGCCCGATGCCCGACACGCGGTACAGCGCCTTCAGCTTGCGGGTGTCCTGCTCGCCAAACTGCAGGGCGGCGGCCATAAAATCTGCCACCTGCATCTGCGGTATTTTGTGCGGAGGGTTTGCCGTGCCGATGGCGCAAATATAGCTCTTCATGTAGTCGGGGTTGCAGGTGTAAAGCTTGTATCTATAGACTCTCTTAAGTGTATGGTTAACTTCTGGCAGCCGGAATGGTTTTGGCAGAGGCTGAGAATCAGGAGCCTGCCCCAAGCGGCTGCCTTGGTGTTACGCCTAAGTACGGAAGCAGTGGCGGATAAGATGTGAGCAGCGGCAGGTAGTGCCTCAGAAGGGCCGCCCGTGCGTTTGCCGCATGATCAGCTGCACGGCGGGCGGCACCACCTTCAGCAGCCCCACCGCCGCCTCCGACAGCAGCGGACCACCAAACAGCTGCTGCACCGTGCGCCCCAGGCGAAGGCGGCCGGCAAACTGCTTCTGCCAGGCCAGGGTATACTGCCGCTCCAGCTCCTGCCGCGTATAAGTGCCCGCAAAGTATTGCAATACCTGGTCGGTGGCAATCTTGGCTGCGTGTATGGCCATGGCCATGCCGTTGCCGCAGAGCGGGGTGATCATGCCGGCCGCGTCGCCGCACATCAGCACATGGTTCTCCACGCAGGTTTTGGTGGAGAAGGAGATTTCGTTGATGACCTCGGGCTGCGGGTACAGGAACTCAGCCGCTGTAAAGATCTGGCGCAGGTGCGGGTTGCGGTAAAGTATGGCCTGCTCCATGGCCGGTATGGAGCCGTGCTTTTTCAGGTTGCCGCGGGTGGTGAGGTAGCAGAGGCAGTACTTGCCGTCCTCAATGGCCGAGGTGCCGGCGTAACCGTCAGAGAAGTTGTGCAGGGCGATCAGATTGCGCGGAAAGTCATACCGGACATGGTACTTTACCCCGATGTACGGTGAGCGGGCCCTAAAGAAGCTGCGCTGCAGCTGGCGGTCTAAATTGGAGCGCTTGCCGAAGGCGCCGATGGCAGTGCGCGCTTTTATACTTTTCCCATTGCTTAGCTGCACCGTAAATGCGTCGTTTTCGAAGGTTACGTCTTGCGCTGCCTGCTGAAGCAGGAACTGCACCCCCTGCTGCTGCGCCAGCTCATACAGGTAGCTGTCCAGAGTGTAGCGGCTCAGGCCAAAGCCGCCTAAATCCAATTTTGCCTGCAGCGTGTTTCCGGATGGCGAGCTAAGGGCAAAGTGGCTGATACGGGCAGGGTTCAGGGTGCTGATCTTTGCTCCGAGCTGGCGCAGGTAAGGCAGTGCCTCGTTTGAAACATACTCGCCACACACCCTGTGGAACGGATATGCCTTTTTCTCGACCAGCACCACCTGCAGGCCCGCTTTGGCAAACCCCAGTGCGCTTACCAGCCCGGCCAGCCCGCCACCTATCACCGCCACATCTTTTTTTATCAAACCGGTAGTTCTTTATAACATAAATTTTGTACAACTTTGTGTCTGTAAACTTGGTGAATACCCCCTAATTAGAGGGTATAACACATGAACAAAAAATTAGGCGAAGCGTTTTAATAATGGAACGACTTTTGTCCTATACATTACGTAAAGGATTTAGATATTTGACTTATATGAAACAAATTATACTTTCCGTATTTACATGTCTTACTGTGCTGGTTGTGCAGGCGCAGGCCAAGCCACCTGTGCAGGTGCAGGCTACGCAGCAGCAAACAGATAAAAACCCGCTTGGCTTGCAGCAGGAGGAGGATGTGGCCATTTACCCTAACCCTAGCAATGGCGTGTTCACTGTTTCTGTCTCCAACCTGGAGGCGCAGCAGGTGGAGCTTACCATACTTAACGTAATTGGAAACGAGATTTACCGCGAAACGTTGAAGAACAACGAGCCCAAGCTATCCAAGACCATCAACCTGGACCGCCACGCGAAAGGCTTATACTACATTAAGCTGGAAGCAGATAATTACAGTGCGGTGCGGCGCGTAGTGATAAAATAGTAGCAGCAGCATACCTGACAGCAACAACGGCTGCCCTTGAAAAAGGCAGCCGTTGTTGCTGTCAGGTATGCTTTAGCGCTTCTCCGGAAGGATGGTTTTGGGCACAAAGCCGGTATACTGCGCCGTGTCCTGCCGGATGCGGGCTTTCGCGAACATGGTGTTGGAGGTATCGAGGATGTGGATCTGCTGCGTGGTGTCAAAGTAAGCTACAGAGTTTGCCTCAAAGTTAGGTTGGCTGTAGAGCTTGCCGCCGATGAGCGGCTTTACCATGTAAAGCACATCAGGGGGAAGTGGGGTCGGCTGCCCGGTTTCGCTGGCAATGGTGGCACTCTCCTCCCCATGCGTGTGTTCATCCCGGCCAGAGCAGGCACTCAGGCAAAGTACGGTAAGGGTAGCAAGAATGGGTATTTTCATAGGAATGCAAGGGAGTATATGTCTATGTGTATATGTGATATTAACTATAATGTTGCAAAAGGAGATGTAAAATATACTTTAGGCCAAGACGCTAGGAGCCAGAACACGGCATCAGCGCTCCTGCAGGTATGCCTGCACCTGCCCCACGGTCTCCCTGGCCGACCGGCCCACGCCTATAAGCGTAGCAGAGGCGAAACCAGTCCAGCCGCCATAGCCCACCAGCCAGAGGCCAGGGCAGTTTTTGGCCTTAGTGCCCTCTGTGTCTACCTTGCCGTTGTCGGTAACCACGTTCAAGGGTTCTAGGTGGTCCAGCGCGTAGCGGAAGCCGGTGCACCAGATAATGACATCGAACTGCTCGCGGCGGCCATCCTGCCAAACAACGCCTGTCTCCTCCAGGGCTTTAAAGGTGGGTACCGCGTGCAGCACACCTCTTTCCCGGGCGGCCTTTACAGAAGGAACCATCACAATGCTGCCTAGGTTCAGGTGCTTTGCATTAAATTCCCGCCCCTCTTTTTCAGCATAATACTTAGCCGAGGCCACATCAAAAAGCACGCGCCCATCCACATTGTCGGGCAGGAAGCAGGGCGTGCTTTGGGTAGCCCACACGGTCGTCGCCACCAACGATACCTCTGCCAGTATTTGCGCGCCCGAGTTGCCCTCGCCCACTATGAGCACCTTTTTGCCCCGCAGCGGCTGCGCATTTTTATACATGGATGCGTGCAGCTGCAAGCCCTTAAAGCTGTTGCGTCCGGGCACGTCCGGGATGTAAGGCTTTTGCCAGGTACCGGTGGCGCTGATAAGAGCTTTGGCGTGGTAGGTTCCGTCGCTGGTGCGAAGTATAAAGTCTCCGTTTTGTCCGCGGGTAACCTCCTGCACCTGCACCGGGCGTTGTACGGGTACCTGGTAGCGCTCCTCATACTGCTGCAGGTAACGCACCACCTCATGCCGGGTAGGAAAAGCATGCTGCGACTTTGGCATCAGCCAGCCGGGAAGGGAGCTTTGCTCAGAAGGGGAGAAAAGGGTGAGGGAGTCCCACGTACGCTGCCATGCCCCACCGGCAGCCACCTGATCGTCAAGCAACAGGTAGTTTAAGCTGGTTCTGCGCAAAAAATAGGCGCAGGCCAGGGCGCTCTGTCCGCCACCGATGATGATAAGGTCGTATGTCATTCTCTTCTGTACTGCTTGCTGTTACTGGCTAGCATGGAATAGGTCCTCACGAAGTTACATACTTTATTTGAAGTGTTGTAAGGGGCAAAGATGATTAGGGGCGGGCAGGGCCGGAGATCCTTATTCTCTAGAGCCGGTGCCTGGCGGGCCGGCTAAACAATAGGTCAAACATTTTGCGCCCACTGTGGGACGCTAGCGGGTGGGGTTGTGTAAGGAAGTAAGTGGCTTTACAGGAGTTCTAGCGGGGTGTAAGCGCCTGCAGAAGGGGTATTGGTGGCCTTGCCAGGAATCGAACCTGGATCTAGAGTTTAGGAAACTCCTATTCTATCCATTGAACTACAAGGCCAGAGGTTTATACTTTGGCAGGGCGAATTTAAAGGATTTCTGCCACAAAACAAGCAGCTGCTCGCTAGTAAGAGGCAACGGCTACACCAAAACCAACCACGGTAAGTACCAGCCCTACCATAAAGATGGTGTACGAAATGCGCAGGATCTTGTATTTTCGGTTAAGCACCTCGCCCAGGTAGTAAATATCCGTGATCATGTTGTTGTAGAGAGACTTCTTGTCGCGCATGATGTCGTGCATGCCTTTCTGGAATTCCTCTAACGGCAGGTTGGTGAAGTTGCCGAAGAACAACAGGTTAACCTTGCGCGTATCCAAGCGCTGGTCCTTCTTCTTTTTAAATGTGAAGCTGGTAACCTCCGGCTGGGCGGAAATGATGGCGAACACCACCGACCCGAGCGTGGTGAGCAGCAGGATGCTGATGGGGATAAGGAAAGTACGGTGCGTGGTGTAGTCGGTGCCGATAGTAGAGGTCTTGGCACTGAGATAAGTGATAATGACTGAAATGATGATAGCGTTCAGACTGATCATCATGTTAGCCTTATTGTCGGCAATGGCACTCAGGTTCAGGTGGGTGCGGTACGTGTTCCGGAACATCGTCTCGATGCCGCGCTTAGGCTGCGCCAGTGTCTTGCGGTTCTTTTTCTCCTCCTTCTTTTTCTTCTCAATCTCCTTGCTCAGGCGGCTGCGCTGTTCCTGTATGTTCAGGCCCAGCTGCGAGGCAAACTTGCGCTGCGCCTGGTTGGTATGGAAGGTGGTGGAGAGCAGGAAGTCCATCTGGAACTGTTCCCACTCGCTGTCCGTGAAAAACTTATCGCGAAAGATCTCCCACTCCACGCGCAGCAGCTCGGCGGTGGCAAAGAAGGTCTCCTTGCCGATGTTAGACATGTCGGCATCCACCAGCAACTCCTGCAGTAGCGTCTCAGGCTCCTGGTCATGCTTGGTGGCCAGGATGATTTCGGCAATAAGGTCGATGCGCTCCTGCGGGTACTGCTTTTCCTGCAGCCACTCCGTGGCAATGCGTACACTCTCCTCCTCGTGCCCCTCATACGTGTCCACATAGCCGGTGTCGTGAAACCAGGCGGCCAGCGCCAGGTCTTGTAGCTGCGCCTCGGTAATCCTGCTGCGCTGGCCCAGGTCCTGGGCTTCTGCTACCGTTTCAAAAGTATGCTTATAGTTATGGTAAACAAGCTTTTTAGACAGCCTGTCTTTGAAAAGCCTGAAAACGTACTCGCCGGCTTGTTTTACGATTGTTTGATCTTCCATAATTGGTTTCGTAGCAGTGCCGGGCACTTGGGTAGTGATGCAGTGCAGGCCGGCGGCAGGGCGCACATGTGTGGCACCTGGTAATCTGCGGTTACGGTAAAATCAGCTTTTTGTTAGTGAAGAGCAGTAACTGCAGGGGTCTGGGGTAGTATACAGGTAGGTAACAACTAAAAGCAAAGTCGTCTCGTTTATGAATCTCGATTCTGCCGTCCCGGTGGCAGCCACCTTGCGCAAGGCAGGCTGCGGGGGCAGCAGCATAAACAAAGCATGGGCTGTCTGTGCATGCGCCTTGTCTTGGGCTAGCCTGCGTATACGTATACTTTACGGGCAACCGGCAAACCGGGGCGGGAGCCTTGCCGGCAGCCATCTTAAGCCAACAAGAACACTATGATCCAACTATTACAGCATACACATCGGCTGTTGGTGCGCCACGGGTGGTGTGTGCTGCTGAGCCTGTTTTTTTCGGCCTGTATCTCTACTGAGCCGCACTACAGCCAAAGCGCCCTTGCCTGGGAGCAGGAGGCCCCTGCCCCTGATAACGATGTACTTTACACGCTGTTCCTGATTGGGGATGTGGGCGCGCCTGACCCGAATGGCGAGCCATCGCTGCAGCTTATGCGCAAGATGATGATGGAGACAGGTGAGAAGAGTGCCACTGTCTTTCTGGGCGATAACGTGTACATGAACGGCCTCCCGCCCGAGGGCAGGTATGACCGGGAGGAATCGGAGAGGCGCCTGAAGGACCAGCTTGACATCCTGAAAGGCTACCCCGGTGAAAAGTACATGATACCCGGCAACCACGACTGGAACCACAGCGGCCGGGGCGGGCTGGAGTATGTGATGCGGGAGCAGCGCTTTGTAAACGCCTACCTGACGGAAGAGAACATTGTGGTGGGGGGCGACTTTTACGTGCCCGGCGACGGCTGCCCCGGCCCCTACGAGGTAAAGCTGAGCGATGACCTGGTGATGATCGCACTGGACTCGGAGTGGTGGCTGCACCCCTTCGACAGGCCCTACGGCGATAACAGCAACTGCGGCACCGCCACCGAGGGCGAGATGCTGTTAAAGCTGGAGGATATCATTGAGAAGAACAGCGGCAGCGATATCTTGATCGTGGCGCACCACCCGCTCATGACGCGCGGGGAGCACGGTGGCTTCTTCACCCTGAAAGACCACCTCTTTCCGCTAACCATGCTCCGCGAGTGGATGTACCTGCCGCTGCCGGTTATCGGCTCCATTTATCCCTTTGCCCGTAAGTATGGCGGTATCCTGCAGGACATCCCGCACCCCCGTTACCAGGCGTATATAAAGGGCTTGCTCGATATCTTTAACAAGTATGATAACATCGTGTACGCCTCCGGCCACGAGCACGCGCTGCAGTATTTTAAGTATAACAACCTGGCGCACATTGTGAGCGGCTCCGGTTGTAAGACTGACTATGTAAAGCCGGGCGTGGCTGAGTATGCCCAGAAAGTGAAAGGCTTTGTAAAGACCACCTACCACGAGAACGGCGAGGTGTGGGCCGAATTTTGGGTGCCGGAAGGAGAAGGGCAGACGGGCAAAGTGCTGTACCGCACGCTGCTGTACGCTAAAAAACCACGCAAGGAGCGTCAAAGGCCTCATGACGACACCAACTACGCCGATAGCACCATCACGCTGGCTGCCAACGTGAAGTACCGTGCCGGCGGCTTGCACAAAACGCTGCTGGGCAAGCATTACCGCCAGGAGTGGGCCACACCGATAGAGGTTCCCCTGCTGGACATGGAAACCGAGCAGGGTGGGCTTACACCCTATCAGAAAGGCGGGGGCAAGCAGACCGCGGCGCTGAAGGTGCGTACGCCGGAGGCCACCGAGTATAGCCTGCGCACCGTGGACAAGGACCCCACCATGTCGCTGCCGCCCTACCTGCGCGAGACCGCCGCCCGCACCCTGCTGCAAGACCAGATATCGGCACAACACCCCTATGGAGCCCTAATCATACCGCCACTGGCTGATGCCGCCGGCGTGTACCATACCAACCCGGAACTGGTGTACATCCCCAACACCCCTTACCTGCGGCAGTACCAGGATGAGTTCAGCAACACGCTGGCTTACCTGGAGGAGGATGCCGACGAGAACCACGAGAATACTGCCAGCCTGGGCTATGCCAAAAACCTGGTAGGCACAGACAAGGTGCTGGACGAGCTGATGGAGGATAACGACCATGAGGTGGACCAGCGCGAGTACGTGCGGGCGCGCCTGTTCGACATGCTCATCGGAGACTGGGACCGGCACGAAGGACAGTGGCGTTGGGTGGAGGAGGACAAGCCGGACAAAGGAAATCTGTACACCCCGGTGCCCGAAGACCGCGACATGGCTTTTTTCAAGGCCGATGGGGTGCTGCCGTGGCTCGTAACCCGCAAGTGGGGCATCCGCAACATTCAGAACTTCGGCTACGACATAGAGGATGTGGTGGGCCTGAACCTGAGCGGCATCACGCTGGACCGCACACTTACCTCTAAGGTAACGCGCGAGGAGTGGCTGCAGATAGCCGAGGACATCCGGCGAAGCATGACCGATGAGGTGATTGAGCGGGCGGTGCAGGAGTGGCCTGAGCCGATCCGGGAGCTGTCTGCCGCCGAAATAACAGCCAAGCTGAAGGCCAGGCGCGAGCAGCTGCCAGCGGCGGCCGCTACGTACTACGACTTCCTGGCGCAGTACGTTGATATCACCGGCAGCAACAAACATGAGCGTTTCCTGATCAAGCGCCTGAACGATGAGCAACTGCAGGTAATCGGGTACAAGACCAGCAAAGAGGGCGAGCTGCGCACCGAAATCTACAACCGCACCTTCCTGACAGACGAAACGAAGGAAGTGCGCATCTACGGCATGGACGGGCGGGACGAGTTCATTGTTTCGGGCCAAGTGGATGAAAGTATACTGGTGCGCATCATCGGCGGCGAGGGTGAGGACATTATCACCGACAGCTCCAGCGTAAGCGGGCTGAAGAAGCACACGGTGGTGTACGACACGGAGCAGGGCAACCAGTTTACCTTTAGCAGCGAGACAAAGGATAAGACTGAGCCGTACGAGGAGGTCAACCTCTACGACCGGGATAACTATAAGCTGCCCTACGTGGGCCCGCGCCTCTCGGCAGAGTATAACGTGGAGGACGGTGTGTTCCTGGGAGCGGGTATACTGTGGCGCACGCAGCGGTTCCGTAAAGACCCCTATGCTGCGCAGCACCTGCTGGAGGCCAATTACGCCTTCCGCACCAGCTCCTATAACCTGGAGTACAACGGTGATGTGCGGCAGGTGCTGGGCTTCTGGCACCTGGGCCTGAACGCGCACCTGCAGGGGCCGCAGTTCCAGCGTAACTTTTACGGGCTGGGCAATGAGACCCGCAAAGACCCTGAGGCTGATAACAGCTACTACCGCGTGCGCTACGAGCGCGTGTCCCTGAGCGCCCTGCTTTACCGGGAGCCGTTTGCCTTTGTGAAGGTAGGTATAGGCCCCACTTATGATAAGTTCAGTGTGGAGAACCCAGGGGGCGAGAGTTTCCTGGTAGACCAGGCGCTGGCCGGGCAGTTAAAGGAGGGTACCTATGATGTGGAGAAAGGCAGGTTTGAGACACAGCACTACCTGGGCGGCAAAGCCTTTTTCAACCTGGAGGTGCTGGGGAGCAACAGCACAGTGGCTAACCCGCGTATCGGCATGCGCTGGTACAACTCCATCAGCTACAACCACCAGCTGGGCGCGGAGGGGCTAAGCTTTACCAACCTCAGCACCGAGTTTCGGTTTTACATCACGCCTAACTTCCCGTTCAAGCTTACCTGGTCGGGGCGCTTAGGGGCTGCCCGCAATTACGGCGATTTCCGCTTTTACCAGGCCAACACCCTCGGGGGCACCGAGAACCTGCGAGGCTACCGCCGCACCCGCTATGCCGGCCGCGGCAGCGTGTATGCCAACGGAGAGGGCCGCCTGCACCTGCTTGACTACAACCTCTATCTAACACCAGGCAAGCTGGGGGTGCTGGGCCACATAGATGCCGGCAGGGTGTACTATGACGGCGACCCGGATAGGGGTTTCCTGCGCGACCTGCACATGGGCTATGGCGGCGGCGTGTGGGTAGACTTGCTGAACCGAACCGTCTTGTCCCTGACTTACTCGGTGGGGGATGACGACGACGATGACCTGTGGCTACTGAAATTCGGGTTCTTTTTCTAACACAAACCCGAATTAGAAGTATAAACGGGAGACCAGTATCACGAAGAATATTGGCTGAACCAAAACTCTGAACTATGAAAAATAAGTTACTACTGACGATACTTTTGCTGATACCATTTCTTGTGACGGAGGCACAGGTGCCCGAAACCGAGATGCTGGAGGAACTGGAGGAATACGCCTCGCCGGGTGTGCGCGGTATGGGCAAGCCACGTGGTGTGGTGGTGAGCTATGAGCGCCTGCCGAACTTTGATATCGAATCGGAGTCGGATGACCCGAGGCTGGGCAATGGGAAGGGGCGCATCCACCGGCACAACAAGTTCTCGGTACGTGCGCTGGCCCCGGTGCTGAACAAGCCGCAGACCAAGCTCATCGTCGGCTTTAACTATGAGCTGGAGGAGTTCAACTTCAAGGACCTCACCCCCACCTCTTATGACCTGTACCGTTACCTGGAGGACAAGAACCTGAAAAGCATAGGCGTGCAGGCAGCTTACCTGCACTCGCTGAACCAGCGGAACTTCTACCTCATCCGGGCAAAAGGAGAGCTTAACGGCGACTATACCCGCGACGACATTAACATCTCGGACTACCTCAAAGTAACCATAGACTTAGCTTACGGCTGGAAGAAAACACCTGACTATGCGATAGGTGTAGGCCTGCAGTGGGGCTATACTTTCGGGCGGCAAAGGGTGTACCCGGGCATCCTCTATAACCGCACCTTTAACCAGAAATGGGGGGTGGAGTCTATCTTCCCGGCCAATGCCAGGGTACGCTACAATGCCAACGAGAAGACGCTGTTCTACGCCGGATACCGCCTGGAGGGAGCCAGCTATGACCTGTTTGCTGATAAGACGGAGCTGAAGCAGTTTGGGGAGATAGAGCTGCGCCGCACCGACATAAAAGGTTTGGTGCGGATGGAGCGTGAGGTCTACGACTTTCTCTGGTTTGCCGTGGAGGGAGGCTTCCGGCAGTACTACAGGCACCGCATCTTTGACGAAGTAGGTTCCAGGGATGAGCTGATCATAAACGACCTCTCCGGGGCGCCTTACGTAGGAGTGGAGGTCTTTTTAGTGCCGCCCAGGCGGTTTACTGAGAAGAACCGTTAAGGAAGTATAAAACAAAGGCTAAAGCTACAGAAGTTAAGCAGATATGCAATATCTTGATACTACTATTTTATAGGTAAACGCTTGATGCTG
>NZ_JARDUA010000005.1 GCF_029360645.1 Pontibacter litorisediminis
AGAAGATCATCATCTCCCGACCGGTGGTAGAGGCAGGCGAGAGCCTGGGCTTTTTGCCCGGCGACACGGCCCCGGCTATCAACTATAGCCGGGGCCGCGCCGTTCGTATGCCTGTGGAGTTAGGCTGTGGCCTGTGCTTTAAGCCTGTTTCTCCTTTTGTGGCTTAGTTTCCTCCTCTTCCGCTCTGGATGGTACCAGGCTGCGCAGGTAGTCGTATGTTTCGTACTGCGCGCGCACGTTGGAGGGAGTATCGGGCTTTACGTAGCTATTATCCACGGTGCGAGACTTGGTGTCGTCCTGCAGCTGCAGGTCTATGATGTGGCGCACCTGCGCCACCAACTCCTGCTGGTACAGCGGAAAAGCCACCTCCACCCGGCGGTTCAGGTTGCGCGTCATCCAGTCGGCAGAGGCCACATATACTTTCTCGTCGCCGTTGTTATGGAAAATGTACACCCGCGCATGCTCCAGGTACCGGTCCACGATGCCCCGCACTTCAATGTTCTCGCTCACGCCCTTTACCCCCGGCATCAGGCAGCAAATGCCCCGCACCAGCAGCTGCACCTTTACACCAGCCTGGCTGGCCTCGTACAGCTTCTTAATCATGCGGGCGTCCTGTAGGGCGTTCATCTTCAGAATCATGCTTGCCGGCAGGCCTTTCTTGGCATTCTTGATCTCGCGGTCTATCAGCTTCACGAATTCTTGCCGCATGTTAATAGGGGCCATCAGGATGTGCTCAAACTTCTTATCCGTCTGCCGATCGATAAAGAAATTGAATACCTGCTCCACATCCTTTGTCAGGCGCTTGTCTGCGGTAAAGAGGGCATGGTCGGCGTAGATCTTGGAGGTGGTCTCGTTGTAATTGCCGGTGCTCAGGTAGGCATAGTTTACCAGCTTCCCTTTTTCGTTGCGGGTGATGAGGCCCAGCTTCGAATGCACCTTCAGGCCAGGGAGGCCAAAAATAACGTTAGCCCCGGCTTTCTGCAGCTTGCCAGCCCAGTATATGTTCGACTCCTCATCAAAGCGGGCTTTCAGCTCCACCACCACCGTTACCAGCTTGCCGTTCTTGGCGGCCTTCACCAGCGCCTTCGCAATCTTGGATTTATCAGCCACCCGGTATAAGGTAGCGCTCATGGCGGTTACCTTCGGGTCGTTGGCTGCCTCATCAAACAAGCGCAGCACGTAATCGAACGACTGGTAAGGGTAGTGCACCAGGTAGTCGCGCTCCTTCATGGCGGCAAGTATACTTGGCTCCTGCTCCAGCTGCGGATGTATGAGCGTGGGCTGTGGTTTATACTTCAGGTCGGGCAGGTTAAAGTCCGGGAACCCAAAGAAGTCGCGGAAGTTATGGTACTTGCTGCCCTCCACCAGCTCCTCCTCGGTAATGCCGGTGTGCGCCATCATCATTTCCAGCAGGTCCTGCGGTGCCTGGGGGTCGTAGAGCAGGCGGGCCGGGTATCCTGTTTCCCGCTTCTTCAGGCTCTTCTGTATCTTGGCCATCAGGCTACCCGATACCTCTTCCTCAATATCCAGTTCCGCGTCCCGCGATACCTTCACGGCATGGGCAGCAAAAGACTTATACTGCGGGAACAGCTTTGGCAGGCAAAAACGGATCACGTCATCCACAAACATTACATAGCGCTGCTCATTCACGGTGGGAAGCTTCACGAAGCGGCCACCGTGCTTCTTGGTCGGGATCTCCAGCATGGCAAAGCGCTCCGGCTTGCACTCCTTCTCCGTAGAGTCCCACATCTTCACGCCCAGGTATACGGTCTGGTCGCGCAGGAAAAGGTGCGTTTCGGTCTCATCGAGGATGATGGGGAGCAACAGGGGCTCCAGCGTCTCCTTAAAGTAGTTGTGCACCCACTTCTCCTGCTCTGGGTTCAGGTCGTGCTCAGTAAGCATGTGGATGTCGTGCTCGCGCAGGTCGGCCAGAATGCCGTCGCGAAACACCTGCCCAAACTCCTCCTGCTGCCGGTGTACCTCCTTTAATACCTGCTCCAGGGTCTCCTGCGGCTCATCGTCCAGCTTGTCGCGGGTTTTGGGTTTTAGCTTGATCAGGCGCTTCAGGGTAGCTACGCGCACCTTAAAATACTCGTCCAGGTTAGACGAGAAGATCGCCATGAACTTGATGCGTTCCAGCAGGGGGACGCTCTTGTCTTTTGCCTCCTGCAGTACTCTATAGTTAAAAGCCAACCAACTTAGCTCACGGTTTATGTAGGGTAATTCTGAGCTGGCCTTCGGCTTACGTTTATCTTTCTGTTTTTCCATCTTTGGTAAGTAAGCTTTCATCCCGGGGCGGGATGTTCGGGTGATTGTTATTTGTGGTTCTTCGGGAAGTCGAGGAACAGCAGCGAGCCATTCTCTTTAGAGATGTCGAACCAGCTCTCGCAGTTAAACTGCAACGCCACTATGCCGGCAGTAGGCAAGCTGCCGATCGGCTCCTGCGATAGCATGTTGGCAAATTCGGAAAGGGCTTCGTTGTGGCCTACCAGCAGCAGGCTGTCTACGTCGGCAGGGGCGTGTTGCACCACATGCAGCAGGTCCTCCTTGCCGGCTCCATACACGCGGGTATCCACGGCAATGTCGTCGGGGTCGTAGTCCAGTTCCCTGCTCACAAGGGTGGCTGTGCTGATGGCCCGCACCGCTGGGCTGGAGATGACAAGCTGGGGCGCCACGCCCCGGGCCGCCAGTTCCTGCCCCATCAGGGGGGCGTCGTGGCGGCCGCGCTTGTTCAGCGGGCGGTCGTGGTCGCTGAGGCCATCAAACTTCCAGCTTGACTTGGCGTGCCTAAGAATATATAGCGTTTTCATAAGTTTTTCTGTTTCTCAAGGCTATGCAGCTGCCTGAATGGCCACAAAGGTGGCTTTGCTACTTACTGAAAGTACGGGTAAATGGTTGTGCTGCGCCAGGTAAGCACTAAACGCGCAAAGCCGGAGGGTGGAAAAGCAAAATCCCACCCCTTGCCGCGGCAAAAGGTGGGATTTTGGTAGTTTGGCGGAAGAAAGCCTCTTACACGTTGTTCGGGTAGCGCTGAAAATGGATCTCAGCCACCCGGCGCTGCAATTCCTCGCGCAGGGCGTCGATGTTGAGCTTATCGGTGGCAGAGATGAACATAGCGGGCGCGTGCTCCTTGGCCATATAGGTGGCTTTCAGGTCCTCGATGGAAGGACGCACATGATGGTCGGTCTCCAGCATGTCCTGGTGCTCTTCCTGCAGCTCCTGCTCGCGCTGCCGCAAGTACTCATCGATCTTGTTGAACACCAGCAGCACGGGCTTGTCAGCCGAGTTGATGTCCTTGAGCGTCTCGTTCACCACAGCGATGTGGTCCTCGAAGGAGGGGTGCGACACGTCCACCACATGCACCAGCAGGTCGGCCTCGCGGATCTCATCCAACGTGGACTTGAACGACTCGATCAGCTTGGTGGGCAGCTTGCGGATGAACCCTACCGTATCGGAAAGCAGGAAAGGCACGTTCTCCAGCACCACTTTGCGCACGGTGGCGTCCACGGTGGCAAACAGCTTGTTCTCGGCAAACACCTCTGATTTGGAGAGCAGGTTCATGAGCGTAGACTTGCCCACGTTCGTATACCCCACCAGAGCCACACGCACAATGCCGGCACGCGCCTTGCGCTGCTCAAAGTTCTGCTTCTCAAACTTCTTCAGGCGGTCGCGCAACAGCGATATCTTGTCGCGCACAATACGGCGGTCAGTCTCGATCTCGGTCTCCCCTGGTCCCTTCATACCGATACCACCTTTTTGTTTGGAAAGGTGCGTCCAGAGGTTGGTGAGGCGCGGCAACAGGTACTGGTACTGGGCCATCTCCACCTGGGCATGTGCCTGGGCCGTTTTGGCGCGCAGGGCAAATATATCCAGTATGAGCAGGCTTCGGTCCACGATCTTCACCTGCATCTCGCGCTCTATGTTGCGCACCTGCGAGGGGCTCAGGTCATCGTCAAAAATAACCATGTCCACCGCATGCTCCTTTACAAAGGCCTGTATCTCCTCCAGTTTGCCGCTGCCCACAAACGTGCGCACATCGGGCTTGTCCAGCTTCTGCACAAAGCGCTTCAGGGTTTGGGCGCCTGCCGTTTCCGCCAGAAAGGCAAGCTCGTCCAGGTATTCCTCTGTCTGCTCGTCGGTTTGGCGATAGCCTGGCACAGCCACCAGCACCGCCGTTTCCTGTGGCTTGGAGGTTTCGTAATATTTCTGTTTAGCCATTCATTATTTTTTAAGCGTCATAGTATAAGCAGCCAACGCCTCTACTTCTTCATCAGAAAGCTGGCTGCCAAAGGCCGGCATCAGGCCGCGGCCTCTTTCGATTACGTGTACACGATTGTTTTGGCTCAGGTTGCTGACCTGCAGGTTTGTGGCGCCGCCCAAGCCTCTGGCCCCGTCGGCGCCGTGGCAGGTGCCGCAAAGCTGCGTGTAAATAGCCTTGGCGTTTGCCAGCTGCGCCTCGCCCATGGCGGCCACAATCTCCTGCTGCTTCTCCTCCGACTCACTCATGCCTATGTCACCGGTTTCGGTGACGTCCGTTTCGGGAGTAGCGCTCATGTTGGTAGTCGCATTCTGGATAGCGCCAGGTTGTTGCATCGTCAGGCTTTTGGTCTCGGCCACGCCGTATATGTACAGGAATAACAGCAGCGCAACAGTGGCCAGCACTTTGCTCTCGCGCTTTATGCCCACAATACCCAGCGGAATAGCCAGCAAAACCAGCGCCACCTTAAGTATAAGCCAGTTCGGCACACCCTGGTAACTGAAGAGCAGGTAACCGCCTGTTACAAGTATAAGCGTGCCAAAGGTGATGTCCAGCATGCGGGTTTGCCTGCGTGCCTTTGCCAACGCATCGTGCTTGTTTAGCAGCAGCAGTGCGGCTTTGAAGGCGAACAAGAGCAGGAAAAGTACCACCACCAGTACGTGCGTGTGCAGAAAGACAACCGTTTCTTGCATGTGTATACTTTGGTTGGATGAACAGCTGCAAATTACACTAAAATTTCTGATGCTGCGGGCAAAATGGCTAACTTGCGGCTTTTTAGACCGGGTAGCCATATGGCGGTAGAGGTAACCGTGCTGGACGACACTAATTAGCAATGGATCACAAACTTTTTTACATCGATGGCCTGGTCGAGTTCCAGCCACGCATCTTCCGCGACGACCGCGGGTATTTTATGGAGACCTTTAGCATGAAGTGGTTTGAGCCGCTTGGCCTGGCGCCACACTTTGTGCAGGATAACCAATCAGTTTCTAAGAAAGGGGTGCTGCGCGGGCTGCACTTCCAAAAGCCACCGCATGCGCAGGCAAAGCTGGTGCGGGTAACAACAGGCAAGGCGCTGGATGTGGTGGTGGACCTGCGCAAAGATTCACCCACTTACGGGCAGCACGTAGCTTGTGTACTCGATGCTGAAAAGCAGAACGTATTTTATGTGCCGGAAGGCTTTGCTCATGGCTTTGTGGCGCTGGAGGATAATACGACGTTCCTCTACAAGTGCACCGATTTCTATGCCCCCGAGTCAGAAGGGGGTATACTTTGGAATGACCCTGCTTTAGGGATAGACTGGGGTATAGCCGAGCCGCTGGTCTCGCCAAAAGATGAGGTGCTGCCGCTGCTGGAAAGTTTCAGCTCACCGTTTTAGGAAGTGTTTCCGTAATAATCATAAATGATAAAGCCAGAGAACTTATCTCTGGCTTTATCATTTATGATTATTTATCCTGATTAGAACCGCATTAGGAGCGAGATGTTAGAAACAGGCTTGTAACTTATGCTAGTCTGATCTGTTTTGTATGATCTTTCTGTATAATGGTCAGATCTTTGTGTATAAGGGTAATTGGCGAATATGGTTTGTTCTTCAGTCATTTGATTTTTGGATCGGTATAGGCTCGCTACTATTGCTGTTTCAGTGGCTATATACAACCTGTCTGTAACTTGATATGCTATACCTGAAAACGGACGTATGATAGCACCAAATGTTCTATATTGTTGAGAATAGCTAATGGTGCCATGCTCGTTAGAGTTATTGTATGCATCTAGACTTTCAGAGTTACTCCATCCATAATTGGGACCTGCTTCAGCGCCATAATATAACAGCCATTTATTGTTTAGCGGTACATGCCATTCGTATCCCCCCGTCAGCTGAACATTAAACCCTTTTGCTGTTCTCTCAATATCGCTTGTTGAGTATGAAACTGCAGTACTTTGGCTATAACTATTTTGGGAGCCAATAAAGGTGCTCCTAAACATGCCGTTGCCACTGCCTTGCCGTTTGTAAACTAAGCCCACAGGTAAGCTGGTGTTACTGGTAAAAACTTTTTGGAGAGTTGGACTTGCAACTATGCCGAAGTGGTGCTTATAAGAAGGGGTATCTGTTGTTTGAGCGTTAACAAATTGGGCTAAGCACAACAGGAGGGCAAGTAATATAATCTTTGTCTTCATAGCAGTGATTTATATTTGTATAATTATATTCAAATATAATAATTACTTATGAAGCATGCTCTATTTCAGGCATGGCAACATAGATAATTGCTATAAGGCTGAAGGCAGGAGCATGAATTAATTGAACTTATCATATCAGGAGTTAGGCAGTATACTCTTAAACTTTTAAGAATATACTGCCTGATTAACTACAGCTCTTCCACCAGCGTTTCCAGCCCCATGCCGCGTGAGCCTTTGATGAGCACATAGCTCTCGGTCACTGGGTTCTTGCGCAGCCAGGTTTGCAGCTCCGGCTTCGTCTCGAAGTATAAAAAGCTGTCCTTTACTCCGGCGGCATACTTCATATCTTTGCCGCAAAGTATCACCGTGTCGAACGGCTGCTGGGCCACCACTTCGCCCAAAGTCCTGTGCTCGGCCTCGCTCTCGGAGCCCATCTCAAACATGTCGCCAAGTATAACTACCTTTTTTGGCGCATGCATACTTCCGAAGTTGCGCACGGCGGCGGCCATGGAGGTAGGGTTGGCATTGTAGGCGTCCAGGATGATGGTGTTGCTGCCCTGCTGCAGCACCTGCGAGCGGTTATTCACCGGGCTGTAGGCGGCAACGGCCGCGTTGGCTTGCTGCAGCGGCACCCCAAAGTACTTGCCAATGCAGGCGGCTGCGGCCATGTTCTCGTAGTTGTAGCTGCCCACCAGCTGCGTACGCACCACGCTGCCTTCCTCATCCTTATACACCACGTAAGGCGATGCCTCCAATAACTCGCTGTGGTAGAAATCCCCTTGCGCAGGGTAGGTTACTTTGCTTTCAATGCGGCGGCTCATGCGCATCAGGTGTTCGTTACCGGTGTTGA
Organism: Pontibacter litorisediminis; assembly: GCF_029360645.1. Classification (GTDB taxonomy): domain Bacteria; phylum Bacteroidota; class Bacteroidia; order Cytophagales; family Hymenobacteraceae; genus Pontibacter; species Pontibacter litorisediminis. Next base: position 7,281 of record NZ_JARDUA010000005.1, read on the forward strand.
TGAACACGGTGCCATCATGCTCCAGCAGGTGCACGTACAGCTCACTCTTGCCACGGGCCACGCCCTCCAGGCTGCCGAAGCCTTCCAGGTGCGCCTTGCCGATGTTGGTGATCATGCCGTGCGTGGGCATGGCAATACTAGAGAGCAGCGCGATCTCACCGATATGGTTAGCCCCCATTTCGATAATGGCCATCTCGTGCTCCGGTGTGATGCGCAGCAGCGTGAGCGGCACCCCAATGTGGTTGTTCAGGTTGCCCTGCGTGTAGAGGGTGTTAAACTTTTGGCTCAGCACCGCATAAATCAGCTCTTTGGTGGTGGTTTTGCCATTGGAGCCCGTGATGCCGATTACCGGAATGCTCAGCTGGCGGCGGTGGTGGCGCGCCAGATCCTGCAGCGCCTGCAGAGTGTCCTCCACCACAAACACATTTTCCGAGGCCATGGTTGGGTCATCTACCACAGCATATTTTGCCCCCTTCTCCAGCGCCATCTGGGCAAACTTAGCACCTTTAAAATTTGGCCCGTTCAGGGCGAAGAACATACTCTGGTGCTGCTCGGCGCGGGAGTCGGTGCTGACGTGGCGGCACTCGAGGTATTTTTGATATAGAAACGCAATAGTGTTCTGCATGAAATGCGTAATTTTAGCTTGGTTCTGACGTGTTTGGTTACGTTTGGGTATAGGCCACACGTGGCAGCAATATACGCTCAAATAAATAAAAACGACAGCACGGCAACCTACGTTCATCAAAATAGCAAAAGCCATACCTGTGGCGGCAAACCCTTTACCCATGAAAGCATCCATACCGCTTCTGTTCATGCTTCTGGCACCGCTTTGTGCGTGGGCACAACAGGCAGAGCCGCTCCAGTTCCGGTTAAGCCAAGGTATACCGGTCACCACCTCTGGCAGGCAACTGGCGCAGCCCTGGAGCGGCGGCCTCAACACCCCGCAATTCTCTACCATAGACCTTAACCGCGACGGGCAGGACGACCTTTTTGCTTTTGACAGGCAGACGGGCAAGGTATACACTTGGCTGGCTGTGCAGGAAGCGGGGCAGTGGCGATACAACTACGCGCCAGAGTATGAAAGCATGTTTCCGGATGGCTTGGTGTATTGGGCGCTGCTGCGCGACTACAACTGTGATGGCCTGAAGGATATCTTTACCAATTCGCCTTTGGGCATACGGGTGTTCAGGCAGGAGCCTGGCGAGCAACTGCGGTTCACGCAGGTTACCGATGGGCTGCGCTACAGAAGCGGCCGGGTGAACATGCAGATGAACGCAACGGATGTACCCGCTATCGCCGACATCGATGGCGACGGAGACCTGGACATTCTGCTCACCAACTTTGCGCAAGGCTATAATTTGGAGCTATACGTTAACATGCAGGCGGAGCAGGGGCTGCCTTGTGAGTCGCTGACGTATGAGCAGCAGACCAACTGGTGGGGCGGTATTACAGAGTGTGAACACTGCAACGACTTTAAGTTCGGGGAGCCGTGCAGCAGCCATGACGGACAAAGTGTCGCTGCGCCCATGCACACCGGCCACGAGGGATCGACGCACCTGCTGCTGGACATGGACGGCGACGGTGACATGGAGCTGGTGTTGGGAGGGGTGTTCTGCGAAAACCTCGTGCTTCTGGAGAATAAAGGAGACCGTCACAATGCCATCATGGATGGTTTCTCGCCGGATTTTCCCGCTGCGAAGCCTGCCAGTTTCAATCTTTTTCCGGCCGCCTTTTACGAAGACGTCACGTTCGACGGCGTACCCGATCTATTGGTAACGACCCAGGCCTTTGAGGAAATCAGAGATATGGATTTCCAGCACTCTGCCTGGCTGTACCGTAACACGGGAGCTGCCGACAGGCCAGTTTTTGAGTTTGTGCAGGAGGATTTCCTGCAAGGCCAGATGATCGATCTGGGCGAAGGCGCCTATCCGGCCTTTGCCGACTTGGACGGCGATGGTGACCTGGACATGTTGGTAGGTAACGATGCTAGTTACCGAAACGGCACCTACAGCGGCTCCATCAGCTTTTTCCGGAACACCGGCACTTCCTTGCAACCCGCTTTTGAGTTGGTAACCAACAACTACTTGGGCTTGCATAACAAACAGCTGCATAGTATAAAGCCAGCCTTTGCTGACGTGAACAGTGACGGGAAACTTGATCTGGTGCTTACGCTGAAAGGCACAGGCATGGGCAGCAGCCGCGTGGTATGGCTCCGCAACTTGGCAGCCGCCGGGCAGCCGCCGGCTTTCGACTTTGCGCAACAGCAGGAGCTGCTGAAAATAGCCGATGGCGACGTGCCTGCCTTTGCCGACTTGGACGGTGACGGTAACCTGGACTTACTGCTAGGCAAAGCAGCCAGCAACCTGGAGTTTTACCGCAATACCGGCACCGCCTCCGCACCGGTTTACACCCTGGAGAGCAGCAGTTTTGGCGGCATCGGTTATGACTTTGACAGGCGCTTCCTGCACCCTTTCATCTTCGATGTGGATGGGGACGGTACCCAGGACCTGCTGACGGTTGATGAGAGTGGCGGGCTGCGCATCTACCGCCATGTTGCGCAGGGCCTGAATGGCACTCTTGCTGCAGAAACAGAATTGCTGGAGAACGAGCTGACGCAGCAGGTGCAGGCAACAAGACTGGGCAGTGGCTTAAGTATAACAGCGGCACCCTTGGGCGGCAGCGGCGAGCAGTACCTGGTGCTGGGTTCCAAAGGAGGAGGTTTATACTTGCTGCAACAGGTGTCCGGCTATAACGGCACGCCGGGCACTGGTGAAAACCTTATGCTGCAGGTATACCCAAATCCGCACGATAACAATCAGAAAGAGCCAGTAAGGGTAAAGGCATCGGAACCGGTGCAACTGGAGGTGTTCGACGTAGTGGGCAAGCGTGTATTCCGTAGTCCGGGCGGTATGTATGCCCGCTCCCAAACGTTGCCAGTGCAGGGGCTGCAGGCGGGCATCTACATTGTCAGGGCTACTACCGCTAGCGGTGCCCAGGCCACAGCTAAGCTACTAGTACGCTGATGCAGGCGTTTCTGTACATTGTTCTAACGGCAGACACGGCTTTTCTTCAACCGGTGGTGGAGCGGGTGCGGCAAAGCCTTCCTGCTGTTACTGTACTTGATTTGGATGCACGATCTGATGAACTGCTGCAGCACTACGCCCTGCGCTTGCTCCGGGAGTCAGAGCGCGCGGTGGTATGTATAAAGGCAGCGGAAAGCACAACAGGTTTCGGTAGCCTGATGCCGCTGCTGGAAGAACTGTTTGAGGAAGGTAGGCAGCGGCTTGTGCTTTTACAAGGCCAGCAGTCGCGTCTCCAGCGCATTTTTGCCGCACGCCCCCATACAGCTTTAAAAGTAGTGGGGGAGGAGGAAGTAATGGAGGAAGTAAAAGGCTTCTTTGAAGTATAGCTCGTCCTGCCAAATAAAAGCAGTCCTATTGCCGGGGTTTTTATCGCTTTCTATTAGCGCCTGCGTCCGCCTGTGCCTCTATCCGGGCGCAAGTCTCCATACTTGTGTCCGATTGTGGTGTTGAGTCTGAGACTCGACTGGCTTGTATAGCCATACCTTGTACTTGGGCTATGCTTCATACTTCTGCTGGTGCAAGCATCCGCTCGTGCTTTCCCTGTTGCTACTGCTTCCTGCAACTGGAAGCAAGCTATCCTCTCTAGCCACTCTTCATCCTCCAGTCTTACATACCTATTGTTTCATCTCTGGCTTTGGTGCTCTCAAGCCCGAGAGGGCTCGTCCTGGGGGTAGGGGCCCTCGATAAGGGCATCGCGCTGTGTTCCCTTCCTGCCCTCGTGCCTCGGGCTGCCTCACTAGCGTTCGGCACCGGAAAAACTCGCATAGGCGCTCAACCCAAGGACTGGGATTAGTTTCCAATAGCCACGGCTGATGGAGTTTCAGCCAAGTTATGGGAGGATGATAATCGTCTGCTAATTCCCCTCCTTAGCCAAGGAGGGGCAGGAGTGGTTGGGCCCAGAACAGCCCCAGGTCCTCCTACGCAGCGATCAGCTAAAGTCAGCCATCTAACCTTACGACTCCAGGCTGAATTTATCTGCATCCAGGTGTGCCGGAAAAGCCTCCCTGAAATCCTCCAGTTCCTTTTTGCTTAGAGTAATGGTATGGATGCCCTCTACTTCGGCAGTCTCCAATAGGGGATAGCCTTTCGGGTGGATGATGGCAGAGTCGCCGGAGTAGGGGTGGTTGTTCCCGTCGGTGCCAACGCGGTTCACGCCTACTACATAGGCCAGGTTCTCTATGGCACGGGCCTGCAGCAGAGTGCTCCAGGGCTGCCGGCGCACTTTCGGCCAGTTCGCTACATACAGCAGCAGGTCGTAAGCATTGTCTGTGTTGCGGCTCCACACCGGAAAGCGCAGGTCGTAACACACCAGCGGGCATACTTTCCAGCCGTTTAGGTCCACCAGCAACTTCTCTTTGCCAGGCGTGTAGGTATGGTGCTCCTTTGCCATCCGGAACAGGTGCTTTTTATCGTAAGCGGCGTAGCTGCCGTCTGGGCGCACCCAGTAGAGGCGGTTCAAAAACTGCTCTCCTACCCGCACCATGACGCTGCCCGTCAGCACAGCTTGGTGCTGCTGTGCCTCCTGCCGCATCCAGTTCAGCGTGGTAGTGTCCGCGTCCTCGGCCACATCTGCGGCGTTCATGCTAAAGCCGGTTGTGAACATCTCCGGCAGCACGATCAGATCTGTTTGCGGGGCGGCGGCAGCCAGTTTTTCCGAAAACATGCTTCTGTTAGCTTCGGCATCCTGCCAGTGCAGGGTTGTTTGTACTATGGTAACGCGCAGGTCCGTCATCGTTATTAGTTACTGGTTATTGGTTTTTAGTTGTTGGAGAGTGTAGAGGCCAAACATGTTGTCTCTTGTTGGCTACAGGTCTAAAACGTGTGATAAGCACGAGGCAGTGATCAACAATCAAAGCCTGGCGAGTTTCACTCCGGCTGCCTGTAGCGTCTCCTCACCCTTGGCAAAGCAGAAGCGCAGGTACTTGTTGTCGGTTCTATCGTGGTAAAAGGCGGATACGGGTATGGCGGCCACGCCAACCTCTATGGTCAGGCGTTTGGCGAAATCCAGGTCGTGCTCTTGTGTAACGCCGCTATACTTTGCCAGCTGGAAATAAGTACCCGCTGAAGAAACCACCTCAAAGCGCGTCTGCCGCAGCTGCTCTACAAAAAAGTCGCGCTTGGCCTGGTAGAAGCTTGGGAGATTAAGGTAATGGCTTTCCTCGTCCATAAATTCAGCAATGGCCAGCTGAAAAGGAGTGGCGGTGCAGAAGGTGATGAACTGGTGCATCTTGCGCAGCTCGCTTGTAAGCTGGGGCGGTGCTACCGCGTAGCCTACTTTCCAGCCGGTGGTGTGGTAGGTCTTGCCGAAGGAGGACACGACAAAGCTTCGCTTACGCAGCTCCGGATGCTGGAGTGCGCTGTAATGCTGCTGCCCGTCAAACACCATGTGCTCATACACCTCGTCGCTCAGCACCAGGATGTCGCTTCCGCTGAGCAGGCTGGCCAGCATGTCCATGTCCTGCTTTGTCATCACGGCACCGGTAGGATTATGGGGTGTGTTAATGATGATCAGGCGGGTGCGGGAGGAAATGCGTTTTCTCACCTGGTCCCAGTCCACCGAAAAGTCGGGCAGGGCCAGCGGAACGTATATAGGCGAACCGCCGCAAAGCCGGATGACCGGGGCATAGCTGTCGTAGCAGGGCTCCAGCACCACCACCTCATCGCCTGATTTTACCACCGCCGTGATGGCGGCGTTAAGTGCCTCCGTAGCCCCGGAGGTAACCGTAATCTCAGTGTCTGGGTCGGGGCGGTAGCCATACAGCCTCTCCGTTTTCAGGCTGATCTTCTGGCGTAGCTGCGGCATGCCGGCCATCGGGGCATACTGGTTAAAGCCCTCGTGCATATACTTCGTCACCAGGCTCATCAGGCGTTCGGGGCAGTTAAAGTCCGGAAAGCCCTGCGACAGGTTAATGGCCTGGTACTCGTTGGCCAGCGCCGACATCACTGTGAAGATACTGGTGCCAACATCAGGTAGCTTGCTTGAGGGGTAGTTCATCATAACGCACGGAGCTAAGGGTGTAAGGGTGCTACAGAAACTCAATATACGAATGTTTCTAAAGAATTGCCTGTACCAACTGTTGCACATAAGGAATAGCCTCGGCCTCGAACCACGGGTGGCGACGCAGCCAGAACTGGTTGCGGGGCGAGGGGTGCGGCATAGGCATATAGGCTGGTAAATACTCGTGCCAGTTAGTAACGGTTTCGGTTAGAGTTGGCTTTGCCCGAGCCCCCAGGAAATGCTCCTGGGCATACTTGCCGATGAGCAGTGTGAGCCGGATGTGGGGCAGCTGGCTGAGCAGTTGCTGGTGCCAGTGCCGGGCGCACTCGGGGCGTGGCGGCAGGTCACCGGATTTGCCTTTGCCGGGGTAGCAGAAGCCCATGGGGATAATGGCCACCTTGGTGGCATCGTAAAACACCTCCGGCTCCAGCCCCAGCCACTGCCGCAGGCGCTTGCCGCTCTGGTCGTCCCAGGGGGTGCCGCTCGCATGCACCCTGGTGCCGGGCGCCTGCCCCACAATTAACAATTTTGCCGTTTTGCTGGTCGCCAGCACAGGGCGCGGCCCCAGGGGCAGGTGCTCCTCGCAGATGCGGCAGGCGCGCACCTTTTGTAATAAACTCTCCAGGTCCTCCATCTATGCAAAGTTACAAAGTATAAGCGGAGTGGCGGCAACAGGGCAGGAAAGGTTAGGTTTTTGGTATCAAGTGGGTGGGGTGATAAGTATAAAGCCTTATATGAGCACTAAAATTATACCCTGCCTGCTATCGCTGCTCCTGTGCCTGCACCTACTGCCGGTGCGTGCACAGGAGCAGCACGTGTACAAAAATGCCGTTACAGTAAAGCTATTCGGCCTGTCGGCGCACCTGAGGCAGAGCCAGAACCCTGAAATTTTCCCGAACAGATTGGATGAGAGGGGAGTGCTGGTACTGAACCTGGGCGCGATTGTAGGCTATGAGCGATTTGTGCTGCGCGACAGAATAAGTGTGCGCGTAGAGCAGGGGTTGTATGCCGATTGCGCAGCAGAGTTGGCAGGCTTCTCACACATCGGTTTCAGGGGCGTGCTATTACATAAGGGCAGGCACTCTGTTAACGGCGGCTTCGGCCCCACGCTGGTGTACCGCAAAGATTGGAACAGGATAGAGGGCTATGGCGACGATGGGTACTTTAACCGCTACGGGCAGTGGCAATACCGGTTTTACTGGTATGGCGGTGAGTTCGAGTACAACTACAGGTTCAAGCCTGATACAGAGCTTTCGGTGAACCTGGTGCCGGGTGTGCCAGAACTCGTATCAGTGGGGTTTGGCCTGCGGAAGCTGTTTTAGTGTTGTGCCAAAAAAACGAAAGCCGGACTACACCGGCTTTTATCATTTTACACTTTGTGCCAAGGCACGTTAGTCCTCATAGTCCTGCCAGAAGCCATCGTAATGGCGCGGCGGGCGGCGGTCCGGGTGTGGCATCAGCGGGTCCTCGAACCAACGGTCTTCTACGCGCTGGTTGCTGGGGGCAAAGTGCACATCGCGCTGGCGCCATATAGGTTCATGCGGCGGCCGCTGCTCCCCCATGTGGTGTTGGTTAGGGCGGTGCTGGTGCTGCTGCTGCTCAGGGAGCCACTCCTCGCGGTAGTACCTGCCCCTGTTCTCGAAGCGGTCGGTTGCCTCCGGGTGCCACTCCTGCTGGTGTTGCTGGTAGGGGGGCATAGGCTCACCCCAGCGGCTCCTGAAGTCCTGAAAGTGCTCTGGATGGTGCGTGTGGCGACGGTGCTGCTGGTGCTCCCAATGGTGTGGGTGATGTCTTGGGTCTTGCTCTTCGTGCTGCATGCTGTGATTTTTAAAAGTTAAAGACTACTCCTGAAAGGCCAACGGTTCCTACATGTACGGCGTGATAATCAGGAGGTTCTTTTTTAAGATAAGCAAAAAAGCCTAGAATAACAAAGCCAGCTACACGGCTGGCTTTGTTATTCTACTAACTAAAACTAATCTACTTCCAAATCTACCTAATCCGTTTAACCTATACGGCTTAACGGCGGTAGCGTTGGTCTCGGTCGGTATCGTTGTAATAGTTGTCTCTCCCTGAGTCGGTTTCGTCAGCCCAGCGAGGGCCTCCCTCATAGCCTCTGTCAAAGTTGCGGTCGCGGTAAGGCTCGGAGCCGTAACGTTGTCTGGAGCTGATGCGGTCTGCCTGGGATCTGTGCTGCTCGCGTGGGTGATAGTTCGGGTCGTCAGAGTGCCAGATGTCGCTCCAGGTGTCTTTCATGCGCTCCATAAAGCTGCGGTGGTCGCGTGGGTAAGGGGCGGTTTCCTCACTGTCTGGCGTGTAGCGGCCCTCGCGGTACCAGTTGTGCGAGCCGCTGCCGTAGCGGTAATCGTCTTCCTTGTAGCGGCTGCGGCTACCCGGGCCCTCACGCCACGGGTCGGTGTGGCGTTCGTTCATGTCGCTGTAGTTGCCTTGCAGGGAGCCCCCCGGTGTTTGCGGGCGCTGCATGTACTGGCCACCGTGGTCGCCGTAGTTCAGATACTGGTCTTCGTGGCGGTAGGCGCTGCCCTCGCGGCTGCCGTAATGGTCGCTTAGATGGGCGTTGCGGCCCTGCGCGTAGGTGGAGTTGCGGTCGTGCTGGTAGTTCTCGCCATACTTGCGTTCGTTAGAGTCCTGGGCGCCTCGAGGGTTGGGCCCTGTATGGAAGAAGTTACCCTCCCCCCACTGGCTGGAGTTCTTGCTGCCACGGTAGCCGTAGCGCTGCGGTTGCTGCCCTTGTTGCTCTTGGTCTCTGCGGTATAGGTCGCGGCCTATCTCATGGTTCTCTCCCTCGCTGGCGTTAAGGTTCTCTGGTTTGTTTGCCATAGCTTTATTTCTTTTGCTGTTTTACAATGTTTTTTGCCTACTGAAAGTATAGGCTTACATCTATTTACGGCAATGCGGAGGGGATAGTTAACAAGGGGTAGACACAAAAAAGCAACGGCACCCTTGCCTGCAAGGGTGCCGTTGCCACAGCCGGACAATGATGGCCTAAAAGTATTCCTGCAGAATCTCGCGCACGTCGGCCTCAGCCAAGGGCTTAGAGTAGTGCTTGCGCACATCCGGGAAGGCCTTCAGCTTCTCCAGGTCGTAGAAGCTGGCCGAGGAGGTGAGCATCAGCAGCACGGTCTTGTCTTTCTGGCTTGGTGAGAACTTCTGGTACTCCTCCAGAAACTCAAACCCATCCATCACCGACATTTTGATGTCCACGAAGACAAGGTCGGGGCGTGGGTAGCCCTCGACGCCGGCAAAGGCGTGCTCCAGGTAATCCAGGGCCTCCTCCCCGTTCATCACGACCCGTATATCCGGGGCAACCTCCAGGCGCGAAAGCAGGCGGTGGTTAAGGTAATTTGTTGTTTCGTCGTCGTCTATTAAAAGTATCGTATTCAATTGTCTCATGTCGGCGTTTGCTATGTCAGATTTCTACGTTCCTCCTTCTAAGTTTGAGTGAGAATTAACAGAAGCTCTTGTTATTATCCGTAAAGATAACATATATCCTAACGTTTCCTTTTCAAATGTAGTGTAACGGCGCTAAAGCAGCCTTACCCGGTGTGCTCCCCGGCGGCACCGGCGTTCTGTGCCTTTTGCTTGCACTGCACGAGCTCCGTAACCTCCAGGGCAGAAAGCAAGATGCCCTCTATCTGCTGGTCTGAGTTGATGATGGGCTGGAGCTGCAAATCAAAGTAAGCCTCTTGCTGCGGGTCGCCAAAGTGTCGGCTAAAGGGGATACACACTTCCTTGATGGTGACAGGGCTCTGCTCCTGGTATACTTGGTCGAGGGACAGCATGAACTCGGGCTGGGGCATGTCTGGCCAAATCTCGCGGGCCGGCCGGCCCAGGTATTGCCGGCTGCCATACATTTTGTATATACCTGGCGTTACGTAGCGGCAAACGTAATCCGGGCCCATGAGCAGGCAAAGGTGCGCCGGCGACAGCCTCAGGATGTTCTCCAGCTGCTGGTCCTTAAGCTGCACCTGGGCCAGGGCGCTGCGTTGCTCTTCTATGTCCGTAAAGGTTCCGATCCAGGCCTCTACCTTGCCCTGTTCGTCAAACATAGGCACCCCCCGGTCCAGAAACCAGCGGTAGGTGCCATCGGCCTGGTTGCGGATGCGGTACTCATGCTCAAACATGTAGCCATGGGTATAGGACTCTGCCCAGGCAGTAAGTACATGGGCGGAGTCTTCTGGGTGGATGGCGTTTATCCAGCCCTGCACCTGCCCCTGCGGAAGGCCGGTATAGTCGTACCAATTTTCGTTAAAGTATATCAGGCGGCCTTTGGCATCAGCCATCCAGGCCATGTGCGGCAGCCGCTCCAGTATGTGCCAGAACCGGGCCTTGCTTTCCCTCAGGCTCTCCTCCGACTGCTTGCTTTCTGTTAAGTCGATCATGGCACCGAAGAGGCGTTCTATCCGGCACTTCTCGTCATACAGGATCACACCCTGGTCCTGCACATAAGCGTAGGCGCCATCCGCCTTCTGAAAGCGGTACTCACTCGTCCAGGTATTGCCTCCGGAGGAAACGGCTTGTTCCAGGTTCTGCTGCACGGCCTCATAATCAGCGGGGTGCACGCGGCTGCTCCAGGATTCCCTGCCCCGCGCCATGTCTTTAGGGGAGTAACCAAACACCTGCTGCAGCTTCTCGCCCCAGTTCAGTTTGTCTTGTGCCACCTGGTACTCCCATGTTACCGCGTTCAGCGTTTCGGTAAGCAGGGTCAGGCGCTCCTTGTTTTCTTCGTTTAGTTGCTCCTGCAGCACGGTTTCCGTCACATCACGGGTTTCCTGCAGGATGTACACCAGCTCACCGTTGGCATTCAGTATAGGGGTGTGGGTGGTGGTCCAGTACCTGCGCTCAAAGCCGCCTCCTGCAAGGGGTACATCGTAGCGCACCTGCGGCATTGTGTGAGGCTGTTTTTGCGCCAGTACATAGCTTAGCGACGCCGTTAGGTCTGTTTTGGCAGGCTCATCCGATTTCTCAGGGTTCTCAGGAAAAGTATCCATGATGTGTTTCCCGATAGTGCCTTCCAAGTCAAAATTCGAGGTACGGGCATATCTCTCAGTAGCATCCAGCACCTTCAGTTCAGGCGAAAGAAGTAGGTACAGCCCAGGCAGTGCGCGAAACACAAGGGCAAAGTCTGGGGAAAGTTTGACTTGGGTTATAGGCATAGTAAGCTGACTTGGATGCTTATACTTTAAAAGTAAATTAGGTAAAAAAGTTATCTGGCGCAACGAAAGAGTTGCCTGCCACCGCAATCTCTTTTTACGAGGAGCAGCAGAGGCAGGCACCTTAAAAGCAGATAAATTAACTTATACTTTTACTTTGTCCGGTACAACCTCCTTCAGCCCAAAGCCCCCGAATACCTCCTTGGCGTCGGCTAAGCTTTGTATGTCCTCCACAATCACAATGAGCTTGTCCTTCGACTCCTTCAGGCGCGAGCGGCGCGGGTGCTGCTGCACATATTTGAGGATGTTGCCGAAAACGTCTGACTGAAAGTACTTGTCGTTGTTCTCGGCGGGAAGGTAGCCTTTCATGGTTTCTTTCTTGATGGTGAGCTTCTCGAACCCAAGCTGTTGTGCCTGCCAGCGCAGCTTCACGATCTCCACCAACTGCTGCACAGCCTCCGGCATTGGGCCGAACCGGTCTCGTATACTGGCGCACAGCTTGTCCAGCTCTTCCATGCTTTTCACGCTGTCGAGCCTGCTGTACAGGTTCAGGCGCTCGGAGATGTTGCTCACGTAGCTCTCCGGGATCAGCACCTCCATGTCGGTCTCAATATTACACTCGCGCACCGGCTCTATGAACTCGGCCAGGTTATCTTTCATGAACAGGTCGCGGAACTCTGTTTCCTTTAGCTCCTTGATCGCATCGTCGAGCACCTGGTGGTACATCTCAAAGCCAAGGTCGGAGATAAAGCCACTCTGCTCGCCGCCCAGCAGGTTGCCGGCGCCGCGGATATCCAAGTCGCGCATGGCGATCTTGAAGCCCTCGCCCAGGTCGGAGAACTCCTCCAAGGTGCTCAGGCGCTTGCGGGCGTCTGTCGGCAGGCCAGCCACCGGTGGGGTGAGCAGGTAGCAGTAGGCTTTCTTGTTCGATCTGCCCACGCGGCCACGCATCTGGTGCAGGTCCGAGAGGCCAAACATATGCGCCCGGTTGATGATGATGGTGTTGGCGTTCTCAATGTCCAGGCCGGACTCGATGATGTTGGTCGATACCAGCACATCGTACTCGCCGTTCACGAATTTCATCATGCGCTTCTCCAGCTTCTCCGGCTCCATTTGCCCGTGGGCGTACGTAACCCTGGCATCCGGCACATGGCGCAGGATCATATCGGCAATTTCCTCGATGTCTTTGATGCGGTTGTGCACGAAGAACACCTGGCCACCACGCTTCATCTCGTTCACCACGGCATCCCGGATCAGGACTTCGTCGAACACGTGCAGCTCTGTTTTTACCGGCTGGCGGTTGGGCGGCGGCGTGGCGATAACCGAGAGGTCGCGGGCACCCATCAGCGAGAAGTGCAGCGTGCGCGGAATAGGCGTGGCCGTCAGGGTCAGGGTATCCACGTTCACGCGCATCTCCTTGAGCTTGTCCTTTGTCTTCACGCCAAACTTCTGCTCCTCGTCTATTACCAGCAGGCCCAGGTCCTTAAACTTCACATCCTTGCTCACAATGCGGTGCGTGCCGATCAAAATATCCACTTTGCCTTCGGCTACGCGCTTTAGTGTCTCCTTGGTGTCCTTGGCAGTTTTAAAGCGGTTGATATAGTCGACCGTGATCGGAAACTGCTCCAGCCGGTCGCGGAAGGTGCGGTAGTGCTGCATGGCAAGTATGGTAGTGGGCACCAGCACGGCCACCTGCTTGCCGTCGCAGGCGGCTTTGAAGGCGGCACGTATGGCCACCTCGGTTTTGCCGAAGCCCACGTCGCCGCACACCAGGCGGTCCATGGGGTGGGGCTGCTCCATGTCAGCCTTCACATCCTCGGTAGATTTTGCCTGGTCCGGGGTATCCTCGTAGATAAACGATGACTCCAGCTCGGCCTGCAGAAAGCCGTCCTTGCTGAAGGAATATCCCGGGGCGGCTTTGCGCTTGGCATACAGGCTGATCAGCTCGTGGGCAATGTCCTTTACCTTGCCCTTAACCTTCTTCTTCTTATTTTCCCACTCCGGCGAGCCCAGCTTGCTCATACTTGGCGGGCCGCCTTCCTTGCCGCTATACTTGCTAATCTTGTGCAGCGAATGGATGCTAACGTACAGCAAATCGTCGTCGCGGTACACCAGTCGGATGGCCTCCTGCAGGCGGCCGCCCACTTCCACTTTCTCGAGTCCCGCAAAGCGGCCGATGCCATAGTCCACGTGGGTTACGTAATCGCCGGGCTGCAGCGAGCGCAGCTCTTTCAGCGTCATGGCCTTGGACTTGGAGTGCCCGGTTTTGGCCTTGTGCTGGTAAAAGCGGTCGAAGAGCTGGTGGTCGGTGTAGCAGGTAATCTTTAGTGTCTGGTCGATGAAGCCCTCGCGCAGCGAGATAGGCAGATGCTGGAAGCGCACGTCGTGGTCCAGCTCATCGAAAATCATGGTGAGGCGGTTGATCTGGCGCGGCGAGTCTGTAGCGATCACGTTCACGAAACCGGCGCCCTGCTGCTCGTGGAGGTCTTTTACCAGCCGCTTAAAGTCCTTGTTGAACGATGGCTGCGGCTTGGCTTTTAGCTGAATCACCTCTGCGGACTTGTAGTGAAAGCGCTTGCCGATCTCCACCACGTTATACTTCTCCAGCAGTTGCTTGAACTGCTTTTGCGTCTGGAACAGCTGCTCCGGGTCCGATACGATCTGCGTGCCGCCGCTGCCGGCCATCATCTTCTCGAAACTGTGCGAGGCCTTGTCGAAATACTCCTCGATCACGTCCAGCGTCAGACGCACATCCTTAAACCAGATGGTGGTGTTGCCGGGTAGGAAATCCAGAAAAGCCTCGCGCGTTTCCTGCAACAGCTTCGTCTGCACGTTGGGAATAATCGAGATGGCTTTCTTCGTCTCTACCGACAGCTGCGTGTCCGGGTCAAAGGTGCGTATACTTTCGATCTCGTCGCCGAAAAGCTCGATGCGGTAGGGAAGGTCGTTCGCGTAAGAGAACACGTCCACAATGCCGCCGCGCACAGCGTACTGGCCTGCCTCATACACAAACTCGGTGCGTTCAAAGCCATACTCAGCCAGCATCTCGCTCAGGAAAGCCGTGTCCAGCTTCTCGCCTACCTTGGCGCCCAGCGTGTTCTCCACCAGCGACTTTTTATTGATCACCTTCTCAGTGAGCGCCTCCGGGTACGTCACAATCAGCTCACCTTTACCTGTCTTCTGGTTCAGGCGGTTGAGTACCTCGGCCCGCATGAGGATGTTGGCGTTCTCGGTATCGTCGAAGCTGTAAGGACGCTTGTAGGAGGTAGGGAAAAGCAGGATCTCTTTCTCCTCGCCCAGCAGGTTCTTCAGGTCGGTGTAGAAATAGGCAGCCTCCTCCCGGTCATGCATCACGAAAAGCTGGTGCTGCGGGTTTAAAGTATAAACAGCCGATGCCAGCACGGCGTCCTGGCTGCCCGCCAAGCCCTTTATCTGGAGCCGGTAAGGTTTATCCGCTTTGAGCCGGTCGGCGATGGTCTGCACCTCGCCATCGAGGCGGTAAAGCTCTAGAAAATCAGTTACTTTCATTCAGGTCTATTACAAAACAGCAAAGGCAGAACGCAGGGCTTTTACCAAGTCGCGTTCTGCTGTTTCTTCTTTACAAAGATACTACAAGTTAATGTCTTATCAGAACAGGATGCAGGAGCAGAAGGTTGCAGGGGAGTAGAATATGCTGGCGGGTGCGAACGGCCCATGTGGTAATTCAGAAGCACGAACTGCAAGCTTGCGGGAGCGGGGAGCCGTGGGCTGTGCCAGCGGAAAGTATAGAAGTGATCTAAAAGTACCCAAGCACCCAAAGCTGAACTATGATTACAATCATGTTCATGATCGCAGCATTTAGTAGCTGCTCTTTGTTATGCCACATGGCTACTCCAAAAATGGCTATCAATCCGAACGCAATAGGTATAAATGCGAAACTGCCAAATATGCTCGCTCCTTGCCGTAATTCTTTTTCAACACCATTAGCTTTAAGATAGGCTGTTTTTACAATTTTAAATATTCGCGTAGTAACCAAACGAGCCGAGTCTGCCTCCTTTGGATTGAATCGCTGTACTTTGTGATAAGCGTACCGGAAGTGCTCGGTATAAAGAATTTCGTTGTCTAATTGAATTGTGTAGCTGTGGTTACTGTATCTAGAGCGCCCTGTATAGTGTATCTCCTGCCGGGAGACGATCTTTTCATTGTAGACTTTATATGGTAGAACATAAACGTCAAGAAGGGCAACTACTGTAAAAAGTAAGCAGCCGGCGTTAAACCATCGGAAGAAATGTAAAGCGGGTAAAGGTAGTTTGTCAGCATAGGCCATAGCCAGGCAATATATGAAAACAAGTATAAATATTTATTCCCGCTCTTTCGGATTTACAATCCGACTTCTGCAGCGGCGTTAGCTAATTGCGCCAGCGGGGAAAGTTATCTGTAAAAGCTGTATATTTAAAGGCTATGGAAACACCTTTACTTCGCTACAGGCTAACCGACCCTCCAGGCTATGGGACGAAGGTAAGCGCTATCATTATTACAACCGGAGGAATAGCCTTGGCCATAACTCAGCCCGTGGTAGGCTTGATCCTGATTGTAACTGGCATTCTGCCGTTTTTGTACTTCAAGTGCCTCGAAATAGATATGTATAGCGGGACCTATAGGATAGGAGTGCATGTCTTAGGATATACATTGGGGCAGCAAGAGCCATACCCCGGGATCAAGTGTATTTTCCTGAAGAAGAACAGAACAATCCACCAGCCTTCCGTACGCTCTTGGTCTCGGGTCGTCTCCACTTCTTTTGACGGCTACCTCTGGTTGGAGGATGGCACCAAAATACTGCTGTCACAGGAGGGGAAGAAGGAAGTTGCCTTGCTTAAACTACAGCCCTTTGCCGATGAATTGCAGACTGAAATCAAAGATCTGACAGCTCCTCTGTCGCAGGCGTAGTGGTTTATTACATTGAACCAGCCATAAGTATACCCACGCGTAAGTTTTAGAAAGCGAACCAT
Source organism: Pontibacter litorisediminis (assembly GCF_029360645.1). Lineage (GTDB taxonomy): Bacteria > Bacteroidota > Bacteroidia > Cytophagales > Hymenobacteraceae > Pontibacter > Pontibacter litorisediminis. The sequence goes on from NZ_JARDUA010000005.1 coordinate 23,521, forward strand.
CGTTAAAAGCCCCAATCCGCTCTTTCGGATTTGCAATCCGAAAGCACCTACTGCGAGGATTTGTAATCCGACTTCAACAGCTGCTTTAGCAAAGAGAACTGCCACTTCAAAAGTATAAAAGCGGATTATAAATCCTGATAGTATTCGTTTTCGGATTGTAAATCCGAAAAAGCAGTGGGAAAAGCGGATTACAAATTTGAAAGAGCAACCCCTATTCCACGCGCTCACCGCCGCTCTTCGGGATTTGTAGTTCCGAAGCACCTGTTATGAGAATTTGTAATCTGACCTTTACTCCAGCAGTATAACATCCAGCAGGCCGGGGTGACCGGCGTAATTCAGCGCCGAACTATACAAGTAATGCTCTGGCTCGGCTACAATTTCAGCTGCTACTGGGTTCTGATGGATATACTGTAGCTTCTGTTCCATGAAGCTGTTTGTGTGTAGTTCCTTGGCTTCGTTGCCGTCCTGCCAGAATTTGAAGTTCTTGGTTTTTACATCATTGGCCGCTGCGTATGCAAAACGATTGAGCAGCCAGTCTTTGCGGCTTTCATTTTCTTCCTGTATAGCCTTTAGGATTGCTTTGCTGGAAAATTTCTTGAAATCACGAAGTATGTCTGAAAGATTATAGCCGTCTTGTGCCCCGGCAATTAGGTGCAGGTGGTTGCTCATCAGGCACCAGGCACATAACTCCAGTCCTTTGTGTTGCTGGCAATATTTCAGAGAATCTATGAGGATGTGCCGGTATGCCGGGCGGGTAAACACATCCACCCAGTCCACTACCGTCAGGGTGAGGAAGTATAAATAAGCTGAATGTGTTCTGTTTTTCAGTCCCATGCAGGCTTGTACGGCTGTTCGCGACGGATTATAAATCCCTGTAGTAGAAAACTTTCGGATTACAAATCCGAAAGAGCGGGTGTTCTAGCCGGTGTAATGCTCATCTCTATGCTTTGGCCCGTTACAAAATGGCTGCCACGCTTAGCTCCTCTTTGATGCTGCGCTCAGCAAGCAGTATAAATAATGATCTGTCCTGCCCGTCTGCACGGCTGTCTGCTCCAAGGTAGGGTGTAAAGTATAGAAAAGCGCCTGAGGCTACAGCCCCAGGCGCTTTTCTATACTTGTATTTTATACTTAATCCCAATAGGTTGGCTCGGTTACTTCCTGGCCATCCTCAGCAAAAACTATCTTTTTGTCCTGGCCTTTTTGATCGAGCTCTAACTGGTAGTAGGTTTTGCCGTCTTTCTCGACCTGCTCCACATCATCTACACGCATACCTTTGTATTTTTGATCTATGGCAGTGCGTATACCTTGTGGCAGGTCTTTCTCCATTACATCGCGCTTGGTCATCAGTATCTTGCCGGAGGGGTCGATCATGGCAGCATAGTCGATGCGGTCCACGTCGAAATCAGCCTCGTAGTTATTGCCATCTTTTTCCCACTCAAGGTCTGTGGCGTTAGCATATTTCTGAGTCAAGGCACTTTTCACAGCCTCAGGAACTTCCTTGGCAGGTACATCCTGTGCCTGTGCGGCAATAACTGAAGCTCCAACAACGGCGAGTCCAACAAATATCTTCTTCATGGTTCTAAATTTTTGGTGAAACATGTGTTCAATTACAATCTAACGAGGTGAATCTGAAGAAAATCTGAACTTGGGAGGATTTGCTTGAATAAGGGTGGAGTTTTGCCCTTTAATACTGCCTTAAAAATGGCCTGTGTTGGCAACCCATGAGGAGTAATGAGCTGTGACTGCTGGCAAAGAAATTTTCGGACAGTTTTACCTTGGTGCTTGGATTTAGCTTTTTTAAAGCGCAGCGTTAGCGCGTTTTCCAACTTGCGGTGCGCCTGGGTCACTTTCATACTGCCGTTGTGGGGGCAGCGGAAGTGGGCGGTATAGTTGGTTGTCTCTACTTCAACAGTGCCTTCACCATATGCGGGTCCTGCAGGGCACGGAGATTTTGCTTCAGCTGCTCCAACTCCCGGTTCAGGTCCTCTTTGGCCCTCTTAAACTTCTGGTCCATTTGCCCGGGGCTGCCGCCAAAGCGGGCGTAAAAGCCTGCGTTGGGGCCAGAAGCGAATTCCTGAAGTCTGGCTTTGAGCTCATCCTCCTGGTCAGCCAGTATGCGTACGTAGTACTGCAGCCGTTCATCAGGAAGTTCGCTCAGGGCCTGGCCTTGTTCCTGCATAAACTCCATCTGCAGGCGCAGCAGCTCAAAAAAGTCATCGTGGTGGTAGGCCTGGGTTACGCGTTTCATGGCTTCTTCTTTCCAGGCGCGTTTGGCTGCATCCTGCTCCTTATCGGGGTGCAGCTGCTTGGCCAGCTCGGTGTACACGCGGCGGCTGGCTTTGCTGATGTTGCTCAGCTCAGCCTTTGCCTGCGCCTCCTTGGCAAGCTGCGCTTTGGTTTTGCGGCTTTTCTGGCGGTGCTGCTTTTCACGCTCCCGGCGCTCCATCTCCCGGTCCAACTCCGCCTGTATGCGCTCATAGTCATCCAGATCTTCGAGTTCACCTGCTGCCTCGGCCTCATCATCCGCTATACTTTCATCCAGGCCTTCTGTACCCTCATCGGTGTAGGCTGCTTTTTCATCGTAAGTGAACGCGGCATACCTGTCGTGCAGCTCCACCATGTCCCGGCGCTCATAGTTGCTTATCAAGTCAAAGGAGAGGTTCTCAATAAGGGCAGCTAGTTTTTCTTTTTCCCGGTAACTGAAAATGGGGAGTGCATAAGCCTCATCAAGCAGTTTGGCCAGCTCCACCCGTTTCTCGAGCTGCTGCTCTATAATAGGCCGCAGTTCCTTCTCGACACGCTTCTGCGCCAGGTTTATACTTGCGTGCCTGTCTGCAAGCTCCTGCTTCAGTTGGGCTATTAGCGCCGTCTTTTGGTTAAACTCCTGCTGCAGCGCGCTCAGTTTTCGCGTGGCCGGAGCGGCGATCTGGGGCGTGAGCTGCCGGACAGGCTTATCAGTTGGTGACATAAGGGTATGGCGGCAAAGTAAATCAGGGGTAAAAGCAAGGCCCTGCAGCAGGCAAAGTTACCAAATTCGGCGCCAGGCGTTACTCCTGCGCATCGAAAGGTATAAAACGGTTGTTTTGCAGCACGTAGAGCGTGGTGCGGTTGTCTTCTAACACTGAAATGCCATCTGTTTTCAGGCTGGCGCTTTGCTGCTGGCGCGGGTTGCGCACCAGCGAGTCCTGCGAGGCAAGCTTAAGTTGGTAAGTGCTGTAGCGGCCGCCGTTCAGGAGCTGTGCGGGATAGCTGGCCACCTTTACCTCCCGGGGCCGTTGGGTGTAATCCAGGAAGGCCAGGATTTGGATAGAGTCGTTCTGGAGGACCTGCACCGCGTAGTCGGGTGTGCCGTTGCCGTTAAAATTACCGCGCAGGAACAGCGGGTTACGAACCTGCGCCTTTTTGTTGGCCATGGCCTGATCGGTGAGTGTGGCCACCTCCGCCTTGGGCTGCCTTTGCTGCAGCAACCGGACTAATGTGTCGGGGAGGGGGTGCAGAATTGTGCCCTCCTCGGCTGCCTGCGCTATGCTGTCGATGGTGGCTTTGGTGCTGGTGTCTACCTGCGCTGCTATCAGGTCTTCGTCTGCGGCGCGGTTATAGTTTCCGTCGGCGGAGTCGGAGCCGCAGGAGCTTAAGCAAAGCAGGGCGGCAAGTATGGCGTGGTATGGTTTCATGAAAATATCTGTTTAAGGTAGGCAGGCATACCTGATTGCCTGTCACAAAGTTACAACGTGCATCGGCAGCTATGGGCCCGGATGACATAGATGCGCCGGCTTATTCAGGGCTATTGCCACGGCCTATGGCGCTTGCCTGGGCAGGCACCCCATCGGGGTTGATGAACTGCACCTGCTGGCGAGGGTAAACGGGGATGATCTTGCCCCGGTACTCGGGTTTGGCTGTTTCCTTGGTGAGGCGTAGCGAGAGTTCGCTCTTCCACTTGCGGCGCTCCCGGGCACCCACCAGGTAGCGGATGATGATGTTGGTCCAAGACTCTTCCAAAGAGATGAAGACCTGTGGCCTGTCGGTTACATTATAGTCCAGGTCCGCGCGCTTGAGCAAAGCGGCGTAGCTCCGGGCAGGGTCCACCATGTAATTGCCCAGCAGTTCTTCGGCCACATTGCCGATCACCTCCATCGCGAGCGGAATATCCGACTCATTGGCCACGCCGAAAGCAAGTTCATCCCATACAAAAGGGAAGTCGCGCGTCAGGTTAATAACAGTGCCCGTCAGGATCTCGTTGTTTGGGAACGTAACCAAGCGGCCGGTTGGCTGCTCTGCCATCACAAAGCCAGGCTGGTAAGGCGCCCCGATCTCCCACACGGTGGTTGTCAGGAAATCAATCCGGTACACATCGCCGAATACATCGCCTACCCGCACCCGGTCGCCTACGCGGTAGTACCCCTGAAAAGAATTAAGCAGCCAGCCCGTAAAGCTCTCGATCGGCGTCTGTAGCGACCAAGACAAGGCCAGGCCGATCAGGCCCAGAGAGCCTAGCATGGCGCGTATGTCGCCGGCCACCACACTAATGGCAATGCCTATGGCCAGGAGCCATACGGCAATAGAGAAGAGCGAGATGATGGCGTTGGAGCGCTCCCAGCGGCCCAGAATTTTCTGGAGCAACAGCCGCAGCAGCCGCACCGCCCCCCAGGCCAGCAACAGCGTGCCCAGGGCGATGAGCATCTTGGGCAGGTTGTAAAAAAAGCTGTCCCACATGCCTTGCAAGGCTCCAATGGCTTCGTCTGCCGCTTCCTTGCTCGATAATAGTTGGGAGGTGTCTGTTGCGGCAGCGCCGGCAACTGAGTCTGCGGCCACTAAGTCCTCCACGGCTATCTCCTCGATAACGGCTACCGTGTCGATGGTATCCTGCCCACCCCCCTGCGCCAGGCCTGCCTCGCTCGGGGCGAAGAGCAGCATCATAAAGCCCGTGATGGCCACTGCCAGTATGGTGGCCTGCCGAAAGTTCTTGAGCCTGTTCTTAGCACCCTCCACCGCCGAGCCACGCCTTACACGCCGGCTTCGTGCTTTGCGGGAAAGCCTTTTAGCCGCTTGGGAGGAGCGGCCAGCGCCGTAAGTCTGCCCCGGCTCAGGGGCGGCGTAGCGGGCCCTGCCGTAGGCTGTTTCCTGCTTTGGTGTGCGGCTGGAGCTCCTGGTGTTTCTGCTGTTGTAGGCTGATGATGGCATGAAATACGTGTTTTCGAGGTTCGGTGCTGTGGTCTTACCTTCCCCTCCCTATACGGAAGAAACGGCCAATGTTGTAAAGCGGCTGGAGCAGCCGGGGCCTTGGCTGCTCATATTCTCTCCTGATAATCAGGTAGTACTTATACTTGCGGAACGCTTTTACGTATGTTGTTCTTGAACTAAAACTATAGCTCGTATGAACAAATCTAAGGTAATGAGTTGGTGCATGCTGTTGGTTGGCATGCTGATGTCTTTTAGCGTGCTGGCACAGGGTAACCAGCAGAAGGCGAGTCCGGCAGCCACTGCCACGGGCAAAGTCGGAGATGTGACGGTAACAGTCAACTACAGCAGCCCTTCGGTGAAAGGCCGCAACATTTGGGGCGGTTTGGTGCCTTACGGGCAGGTGTGGCGCTCTGGCGCCAACGAGGCTACCACCGTAACCTTTGACAAGGATGTGCTGGTGGAAGGCGAGCGGCTGCCCGCAGGCACCTATAGTTTCTACACCTTGCCTAGTGAAGAGGAATGGACTGTGATCTTTAACAAAACAGCCAAGCAGTGGGGAACGCAATACGACGAAAAGCAGGATGCGCTGCGCGTAAAGGTAACACCGCGTAAATCCGGTGAAATGAACGAGCGCCTGAAGTATGATGTGACGGACGAAGGGTTGTTGTTGAGCTGGGAGAACCTGGAAGTGCCGGTGAAGATAACGGCTGGTAAATAGGCTAAGTATAAAGTATAAGCAAAGGGGGCAGTTGCTACAATGCAACTGCCCCCTTTGCTTATACTTTCAAAAGGTTTTGCCTGTAACCGGAGGTTGATTATACTTTATACCTTCTGCTGGCGCAAGCGTCCGCTTGTGCCTTTCCTAGCCGCAGCTTCCCCTACTGGAAACAAGCTATCCTTACTAGCTCCCGTTTATCCTCCAGACTTACATGCAGCTCGTTTCACCTCTAGCTTTTGTGCTCTCAAGCCCGAGAGGGCTCGCCTTCGGGCATCGCGCTGTCTACATTTCCTTTGCTCCTGACGTCGCAATGCCGCTAAGGCGGCACCAGAAATCTAGAAGGCGCTCAACCCAAAGGCTGGAAACAGGTTCGATAGCTAAGACTGTTACTACTGTCCCCTTGAGGACAAGTGAGAGCGCGAGTTCGAAACTTGCGAGCGCAGCTCTAGGGGTGTAATCGTCTCTTGAAAGGCTCCCTCTCCTGTTTTTAGGAGAGGGTTGGGGAGAAGTGAATTCCCCTCCTGGGAGGGGTTGGGGTGGGTTTATACTTGTGCTGATGAGGACTGCAGCTATGCCACTTACACTTCAGCAAAAGCAACTACAGGCTCCCCTCCTTGGCTAAGGAGGGGTAGGGGTGGTTGGACCCGGTGCTGCATAAAACTCCCCCCTGTTTTTAGGGGAGGGTTGGGAAGGGGTAATCGTCCCATAAATCCTTATCCAGCCAAAACTCACTTTTTCCCAAAATCTCCCAAAATCAAAGTATAAACTCGTATTGTTTCCGAGCTGCCGTTTCTGTACTTTTCTTTTTGCTAAGCCCAAGGCCTATGAGACAGAGTATTAACCGGGAGCTGATCTACAGCGTTGCCCGGCACAGCAACTGGCAGGCAGCCGGTATCGAAAACAAGCTGCGGAGCGAGGAGGTATATGCTACCGCCCGCAGCTGGGCCACCTTTGTCCGGCTTTTCTTGCTGGGTACGGGTGCCAGTTTTACCCTGGCAGGCATCGTCTTCTTTTTCGCCTACAACTGGGCCGATATGCACAAGTTCGTGAAGCTGGGCCTGCTGGAGTTCCTGCTGCTGGCTACCACCCTGGCTGCGCTTCTCCCCAAATTCAGCAAAACCATCCGGAACGTGCTGCTAACAGGTAGTGCCGTGCTGGTAGGTGTGCTGTTTGCCGTGTATGGGCAGATCTACCAGACCGGTGCCAACGCCTTCGACTTCTTCTGGGGCTGGACCTACTGCGTGGTGCTGTGGGTACTGGTGGCCAACTTCCAGCCGCTGTGGTTTATTTTCCTGGCGCTGCTCAACACCACGTTTATACTTTATACCCAGCAGGTAGCCACCCATTGGAGCTTTGCCCTGGTGCTGGATGCGCTGTTTGTACTTAATGCTGCGGCCGTGGTAGTGTGGGAGGTGCTGGCAGTAAAAGGAAAAGTAAATGTGCAGCACAGGTGGTTTCCCAGAATCGTAGGGCTGGCCGCAATTGTGTTCATCACCATCAGCATGATTTCGCTCCTGTTTAGCAATTTCGAAGAAGACTATGGCCTGGCGCTCTTGCTGGGATGCGGCATGTATGGCGGGGCCATCTGGTACGGCAAACGGGTGCGCGAGCTGTTTTACCTCACGGCTGTTCCCTTTAGTGCGATCGCTTTCCTTACCGCGCTTTTTCTGAGAATCGGAGAGAACCTGCCTGAACTGATGTTCATGCTGGTCACAGTGTTTGTGGTTGGCAGCATTACCTTGCTGGTGCAGTACCTGGGCAACCTTTACCGACAGTGGCATGGAAAATAACGAGACAGCACAGCTCGACGCGCTGCTGCAGGAGCTAGCGCAGGAGCAGCCCGGCTTTACCTTCGACCGCGACAGCATCGTGGCGGAGAACACCGCCACGGCTTCGCTTATGAAGCGTGTTCCTATTAAGGTGCTAACCATCCTGGGCAGCCTGTTGGGCATGGCTACTTTTATAGGCTTCCTGCTGGCGGCCGGTCTGTACAACTCCAGTATAGGGATGCTGTTTTTTGGCCTGTGCAGCTTGGCGGGGGCAGAGGCCCTGATCAGAACGAAAAAAGATGCCTCTGCGGACTCTATCGGAGTTTCGCTCTACATAACAGGTTATGTGCTGCTGGCTGTTGGTATAGGGCAGTTTACTGAAAATACCACGGCAGTAGCCGTGATACTGGCATGTGTGGCAGCAATAGCCATCGGGGTTACAGTAAGCACTATAAGCGTGTTTATCGCGGTGCTGGTGCTGAACGGAAGTTTGCTGGGCCTGATCTTCATCCATAAGGTATACTTCCTTTCCCACGGTTTTACGGCCATACTTGCTCTTGTACTTACCTTCCTGAGCCTGAACGAGGCCAGGTTAATCGCTGTTTCCCGCCGCTTTGCGCTGGTGCTGGGACCGGTGAGGATGGGCGTAATCTTCTCGCTAGCAGCCACACTGGCGCTGTTCGTGCACCAGAAGTTCCTATCTACTACCATAGCGCACCTCTGGGTATCGAGTCTGGTGCTGATCGGTTGCCTGCTGCTGCTCGTGTACCGTGTGCTGCGCGATGTGGCTATACTTAGCCCGAAAACAAAGCTGGTCATTTATACTTGCGCGGTGCTCTTGCTGGCGCCGTTTATACTTACCCCCTCGGTGCCGGGGGCGCTGCTTATACTTTTGGCCAGCTTCTACATCGGCCACAAACCGGGCTTTTGGGTGGGGCTGCTGGCGCTTGTATACTTCATCGTCCTCTACTACTACGACCTGAACATGACGCTGCTTGCCAAATCCGGTGTGTTGGTGGCGAGTGGGCTGCTGTTTCTGGGTGGGTTTATACTTCTCAACAATTACCTCAAACACCATGCTGACTAAACGGGTGATCATCATACTTACTAACCTGGCGCTGCTGCTGGTGATGTTTAACTTCTCGGTGGCAGAGAAGGAAGAGGTGCTGGAAAACGGCGAGCTGGTGTTGCTGAAACTGGCCCCTGTAGACCCGCGCTCGCTCATGCAGGGCGACTACATGCGCCTGAGCTACGCCATCAGCCAGACAGAGGACCTGGAGAAGCTGCCTGCCAGAGGATACGCCGTAATAAAGCTGGACGAAAAGCAGGTGGCGCAACTGGTTCGCTACCAAAAAGACAAGGTGCCGCTGCACCCGCAGGAGCACCTGCTCAGGTACACCAAGGGCGAGTGGAGCATCAATTTGGGTGCTGAGTCATACTTTTTCGAAGAAGGGCAGGCCAAGGTGTTTGAGGCGGCAGAATACGGCGGGCTGAAGGTGGATGAGCAGGGCAACAGTATCCTGGTGGGGCTTTACGACGCGCAGCGGCAGCTGATTCAGCCGGAGCGGAAGTGATAGCGACTCCTGCTCTGGATGTCTCTGTCCGTGTAAAGTGTGCTCCTATACTTTATGCCTAAGCTGGCGCAAGCGTCCGCTTGTGCCTCTCTTAGCCGCTGCTCCCGCTGCCTGAACAAAGCTATCCTTCCAGCTGGCGCGACTTACCCTGTTGCTGCTGCTTCCTGCAACTGGAAGCAGGCTATCCTTACTAGCTGCCGTTCATCCTCCAGACTTATTAGCGGCTTGTTTCATCTTAAGCTTTGGCTCCCTCCAGGCCGGGAGGCCTCGTCTTCGGGCATCGCGCTGTCTATATTTCCTTTGCTGTCGCAATTTCGCTAAAGCGAAACCGGAAATCTAGAAGGCGCTCAACCCAAAGACTGGGAATATGTTCGATAGCCACTGCTATTACGACTGTCCCCTTGAGGGGACTACAGGGGTGTTAAAGCAGAACCTATGAAATATATACTTCAGCACCAGTAATAACAGGCTCCCTTAGCCAAGGAGTGGTAGGGGTGGTTGGACCCGGTGCTACTGAACTCCCTCCCCCTGTTCTTAGGGGAGGGCCGGGGTGGGGTTAATTCCCCTCCTCGGAGGGGCTGGGGGTGGGTTTATACTTCTGCTGATGCGACCCCAGCAGCCATAAAGCTTATACTTCAGCATCAGTAATGACAGAACTCTCCTCCTTTGACAAGGAGGGGTAGGGGTGGTTGGACCCGGTGTTACAGAATTCCTGTCCTTTAGGCTAGCTAAAGCACGAGCTTCAAAGAACGATCGTAGCTCTATCTTATGGCAGCATACTTCTACTTCACCTCCCTTCCTCCAGAACCTTACTAGAAGAAAAACTAGTGGCATGGGTTACTTGGACGGTTAAAGAAGCTGTAAGTGTAATGCCCTTACCTATCCAGGTCTTACCAAACTTTTTAGGGAAGAAGTAAGGTGTTAGGCTGAATTCTAAAACAGCCGAGAAACCCTTCTCCTAGAGCAAAAAGGAGCCCGCTACACCCGCAGCTCTTTCTGGCTCATGTTCCGGAGGTCCTCCAGTCTAAACTTATCCAGAAAGCTCCTGGCATCCGTTATATTTCTCTCCTGCCAGCCTAGCGTGTGCGCTATGGTTTGCCAGAACGCTTTGCTGCTGAGGCCGCCTTTGCGCATCTCTGTAATAGATAGGGAGTCGTGGGATTTGGAGAGCTTGCCGCCCTCGGGGTCTGCTACCAGCGGGTGGTGCACAAAGTTTATACTTGTAAAGGCTTCCGCGCCCAGTAGTTGCGCCAGGTACAGTTGTGCTGCTGTGGAAGAAAGCAGGTCTTCGCCCCGCACGATGGTGTTGATGCCCATCTGCAGGTCGTCGGCCAGCGAAGCAATCTGGTAGGCGGGGATACCTTCCTTGCGCTGCACCACGAAGTCAGGCATCTCCTCGGCTAGTTTTACCGTGGAGGTTTGCAGCAGCTGGTCCTGAAAGGTAACCTCTGTACCTTCAGGTATGCGGATGCGCCAGGCAATGCCGGACTGGTGCAGGGGCAGCTGCTCGTGGCGGCAGGTATGCAGGTCGCAGGTGCTGCTGGGCAGTGCGGCCAGTTGTTTGCGGGAGCAAGGGCAGGCGTAAACAACTCCCTGCTCTACCAGTTGCTGCAGCAGGGCATGGTAGCGCGGCAGGCGCAGGTGCTGCGAGTAACCTTTCAGAAAGTCCTCGGCATCGGCAGGGCCCTCGTCATAATCCAGTCCCATAAAGTGCAGCGTGTCGAAGATATCCTGCAGATACTCCGGCCGGAAGCGGGCATTGTCCAGGTCATCGACCCGAAGCACCACGGTGCCGTTCTGCTGCCGCGCCAGCGCCCACGTAATGGCAAACGAGAGCGCGTTGCCCAGGTGCAGGTAGCCGCTGGGGGTGGGGGCGATGCGGGTTTTCAGCGTTGAAGGCATGGGCGTATACATTGGGTGTTGCGGCAAGGTAGCTGTACGCATAAGCCGGCCGAAAGGCGCCGGCACTCACTGTACCTTCACCCCGTACTCCTGCGTATATATCGCTTACCTAGGCTGCTAAAATAGGACTTAGGCTTAAAATTACGTAATTTAGAAAATTCCGCAGCGCCCGATCTTAGGACGCGCACTGTTGTTCAACTTACCCTACTACTGTTTATGGAGATCCTGTTTGGCGAAATGCCTAACCCCTTTGTCTATTTTGTACCCCTGTTCTTCCTGCTGATCGTTGGCGAGGCCTACATTAGCTACCGCGAGGATAAGGACCTCTATAGCCTGAAAGATTCACTGGCCAGCACATGGGTAGGGCTGGGGGCCGCCGCGCTAAACACGCTTACCAAAGCGTACCAGATCGGCTTGTTTTTCCTGTTCTATAAACTCTTTGAGCCGCTACGCGTGGAGTTCCTGGGTTACGAAAACCTGGGCTGGGCCTGGTGGGTGTGGGTGCTCTGCCTCATCGGCGACGATTTTAACTTTTACTGGCACCACCGCTTCTGCCACACGATACGGATTTTCTGGGCAGCGCACCTGGTGCATCACTCCTCCGAGAAATTTAACCTGGGCACGGCCTTCCGCAACGGCTGGACCATTTTCCTGTACAAGCCCATTTACTGGATCTGGATGCCGATACTTGGCTTTAACCCGGTGATGATCGCGCTGTGCATGTCGTTCAACTCTATTTACCAGTTTTTCCTGCATTCCACGCTGGTGCCTAAAATTCCGGTGTTCGGGCAGGTGTTCAACACGCCCTGGGTGCACCAGGTACACCATGCCCGTAACATAGAGTACCTTGACCGCAACCACGGCGGCATCCTCATCATCTGGGACAAGCTGTTTGGTACGTATATGGATAAGGACAAACAGCTTAAGACAGAGTTTGGGGTGCTGCACCCGCCTACCAAGCACGACCCCATCACCCTCAACTTTCATGAGTTTAACGACATCTGGAAAGATGTGCGCAGCGTGAAATCGTGGAGGGCAAAGTTCATGTACGTATTCGGCCCTCCGGGCTGGAGCCACGACGGCAGCCGCAAAACCTCTAAAATGCTGCAGCAGGAGTGGCAGGAACAACAGAAAGCCATGGCTGCCCCCACTGCCAGGGAAGATAAAGCAGAACTGGTGGCATAGAAGACGATTAAACCGGCGCGGCCCCCAAAGTATAAGTTCTTACTTTGGGGGCCGCGCCGGTTTAGTTTACATCGTTTTGCCTACTGCTCTCTGGCCGTAAAACCCACCGGAATCAGCAGGTCGCCCTCGTCGTACATGTTCAGGTAAAGGCTTAGCGTGTCGGTGCCGCCATCCCAGTATACCCTGTACAGGTCCAGCAGGCCGGCATCGCCCATCAAACCGTTTGGGGTTTTAAAGGTACAGCAACTGCCTTCGCGGTAGTACCCTACTTCCTCGCCATTGGGCCCTAGCAGCGCATTCAGGTAGCGCCTCTCGTTCATTGGACCGCTTTGGTCGCGCGCACCACCTACCTTTATGGCATTCTTCTGCTCATAGCCATAACTGTTGTCGTCCGACTGCCGGGTTAGCTTATAGGTTCTGTCGTTTAGGTACTCCACGGCTGTGGTGCGGGTGTCGCCGGTAGCCTGGTTGCCACTGGTGGCCAGCTTTTGGGTGGCGCAGGCCGTAAGCACTGCTGCGGCGCTCAGGGAGAGTATAAGTTTTTTCATGTGTAGGTTGGTTAGGGTGTAACTTTTAGGGGATGTGACTTTATTTATACTTCGTGCCCGGGAAGAGGCAGGCGCAGCTGGTACAGATCAAAACCCGTGGCCCAGAAATCCTTTTCTGTCTTCTCCAGCACAAATCCCTGTTTCTGGTAAAATGCGTACACCAGCTGCGTCGTCCGGACGATGACCAGGTGTATACCTGATTTGCCCATGATAACACGGAGCCTGTGCTGCAAGAGCTGTTTGCCGATGCCTTTGCCCTGGTGCGCCGGGTGAATCATGTCCCAGGAAATACGCGCCAGCCCCTCCTTCGGAAAATAGTTGATGCCACCTGCGCCTATTATCTCGCCCTTTTCCTCCACTACAAAATAGTCTTCTCTATACTTGTCCAGGTACTCCGCGAAATCATTTTCTTCGGCCTCGGCGAAGTAGGTTGGCGTGTTGAGCCGCAGCAAAGCTAGAAGCTGCTCTTTGTCGGTCGGGGTGTAAGGCCGGATCAAGTTTGGGATGATAGTTTAGGTTACTGCTTTACCTCATTGAGAGACTTCTCGATCTCGTTCAGTAGCGGCAGGTAGGCTGGGGGGACATCTCTTCGCGCTTCATCGAAAATCCAAAATTTCCTCTCGCCTCCTTTAGCGTACTCTATGTAGTAGCCGCTCCAGTTATGGTCTGTTTTGCCCACAAAGCCGCTTTTTATCTCCAGCAGTTCTTGTGGGATGCTGGCTGCAAGCGTGCTTATTCTATTATACTTCTCCTGACTCAGTTTTCGGAAATCACCAGTGTGGAACTGGTTAAAGGAAGGGTAGTTGGTGCTGTCCTCCAGAAACTCATAAAGGCTGTTGTTTTCGAGCTTGTACAGTTTCATGCACTCGCCGCCCACGCAGTCCTTGTAAAAACGCCCGAAGATAAGGTAGCTGTCTTGTGTTGGCGTTTTTTGGATGAAGCCGGAGGCCAGGAGAAGTATAACTCCAAGCAGCAGTAGGTGATGGGTTGTTGTTTTCATGGCTTTTAACGTCTAGTATAGGCAACGTTATTTTTCATTTTGTCAAAATTGCCCTTTATCCTCTTTATCATTTCATAATCGGTAAAGTCAGCAATATTGAGAACTTTTTCGCCGCCTGTCGTTTTTAGTCGCACCTCCTCTAAGCCAATTGTGATATTTTCAATTAATTCTGTCGGGATGGATTGTTCAGTGCTGTCTTCTCTCAACTTATAACTAATCTGGTTCTCTTGCCATTCGATAAATTGGCCACCTCTACCTTTAGTAGTTTTATAGCCTTTATACATTAGATAAATCGGGAAAGCCATTACTAGCAAGTCCAGCCAAAAACCTGTTGTCCCAAATTTATTAGGATTGAAATATATCTTTAAAACTAACAGGACTAAAGCGGCTAAACCCAAAAAGAGAAACATCTTATTTGATTTTTCCGCTCTGTTTGTTTCTATTCTGTCAATTATCTGAGTTTCCACTGAATCTTTTATTTATTTTAATGTTGCCTAACGTCTCTGCTAAACGACGGCATAGGCCATCGGCCGTAGGCTGGGGTTTAGGTTTTGTTAGGTTTAGTTTTTCTTTTTCAGTGTCTGCTTAACCAAGTATTTTATTTGGATCTAACTCCGCTGTTCTAAGAATAAGCTCATAAGCTCTCAAGAAACCATTGAGTTTTCTTTTATCAGAATCATATTTGGGTGTATTAACATGAAAGGATACAGCTGTGCCCAATGAGCCATAGGAGATAGAACAAGCTTCCCCATCTAAAAGAGAAGGATGCGGACCACCTATAATTTCTGTTTGTTTAATTCCCTGTATAGCATTTACAATATAGTTAAACTGCCTTTCTGTTATAGTAATTTCTTTGTCGATGGATTTAGCAGGATCTACCTGCTGAAGAGATACCGACTCCACTTTCAGATTGTAGGTATTGTTTGTGTTGGGTTTGATGGTAACTTTTACAGAAGCATTCACAGGTTTAACCGCTGTGCTATATTCCAGGATTATAAATCTAATATCTTGGCTTTGGGCTGTTATCGACATCAAAATAAATAAGCTAACAAGCAATGTAGCTCTGATATTAAGTATACTATTCATTCGCCTTAGTATTTAGATCTGACAACCATTCTTATACTTAACCTATTTTTAGCAAGACTATTAAACAGGTTTTATTACTAACTAATACTTTATATTAAACCTTACTATAGTGTATAAGGAGCTGTTCCGGTTATTGGCCCTATATGTGGAGTACAGCGTCTCATTCTTAACCAACCGGCTTAACCAGTTTCGAGAACAGAAAATAAATGGCCGC
This sequence comes from Pontibacter litorisediminis, assembly GCF_029360645.1. Lineage (GTDB taxonomy): Bacteria > Bacteroidota > Bacteroidia > Cytophagales > Hymenobacteraceae > Pontibacter > Pontibacter litorisediminis. The sequence continues at coordinate 38,698 of NZ_JARDUA010000005.1, forward strand.
ATACACTACACCCCACGTGGCCAGGTCAACTGCGAACTTGAGGTGAAGTATGCCTTCCTCTAACAAATCATACTTGAACCCTGCCAGGAAATGCACAAGTTTCACGGTAAGGTAGGTGATAAAGAATGGGACAAGCGCGGCCTGTGTGGTGCCTTTTCTCATGTCTAGTTCCTTTACCTGGTTATAAAAAACTGATAGATGTAAGCGCCTGCTGCTATACCGAGCACCAGCAACAGGATGATGTTGGCTATGAGCGGGATCTTGATATGTTTCTTTTTCTTGTGATTGTACAAGGAACCTCCTAAAATAACGGCAAGCAGAACGGAGTTGATTGTCGTAAGGACGCTGTTGATGGCAAGCCAAATGTTTCTGAAGGTAAAAGCCATAGGAGGTTCTTGTTTAAGTGCTCTGGATATTAAGCTTTAACAATATAAGTAATTCCAGATGAAAGTATAGTGCCTGTTCAAGAAATTATACTTTATAATTGATTGTACATTGCAAAAAAAAAACAGGAGCCAGGGTTTGTTTGCCCTGGCTCCTGTTCTTTAAGTATAAATTTATAGGCTTAAACCTGCGTAAAGCAGCTTTGGTCGGTCATTAGCAGCTTCTCCACCGGAAACCCTTTCTGGTCGGCCAGCTGCACGAGGCGCTCCAGTACGTCCTGGTCCAGGGTGGGGGTGCGGGAGAGGATCCAGAGGCTCTCCCGGTCCGGAGCACCCACCAGGGCGTAGGCATAGTCAGGGTCCAGCTCCAGTACCCAATAGTCGCCCCGGAACGGCCAGAAGAACTGCACGCGCAGCTTGCTGTGGTTGCTGCCCTCTACCGGAAAGCCTTTGCCCTCGGCCATGCTAAGCTTGCCGTTCGGGCCGCCTTTGCGGCAGGCGTTCTTCACCTCCACATAGCCCTCCGGGTTCAGGCTGTATTCAGCGTACACGCAGTGGCAGGCTTTCTCATAGCGCTGCGGCAGGCGGGCAATCTCATACCAGCGGCCCATGTAGCGGTGCAGGTCCAGGTGAGGCACGGTTTTGAGCGGGGCATGTTTGCGGCCCCGGTTGCTAAGTATGGCCACGCCGGCCAGCACCGCGCCTGCGGTTAGCAGTAGTTTCGTTTCTTTTTTCATAGTAGCAGGTTACAGCTGCTTGGCCATCAGGTAGTGCTGTATGGAGCCGAACAGCAGGTGTGTTTTTTCTACTACTTCATACCCGTTGCGGCGGTAAAAGTTTACGGCATTTTCGCGCGCCTGCAGCGTCATGCGCGCTGCCCCCAGGGTGCGGGCGCGCTGCTCCATGTACTGCAGCAGCTGGTCGCCAAGGCGCTTGCCCTGCTGGTCGCTGCGGATGCCCATAAAGCGCAGCTGCCCCTCCTGCGGCGTGGCCAGGTGCAGGCGGCAAACGCCAACAGCCTCTCCGGCCTCGCTTAGCAGCAGGGCATGTATGGCGGTGGCATCATCGGCGGCACGCTCACTGCCCTCCGGCTGCCCCCAAGGCTGGCGCAGCGTCTGGTAGCGCAGGCGGTAATACTGTTCAAACTGTTCGGGCGTGGCGGGTTCTATTATTTTCATTGCTGATTGTTAGTGGTTGATTGTTCCAGACCGGTTGGTATCACCTGTAAACTTCTTATACTTTAACCAATAGCTGCGGCTTTAAAAGGTATTAGAAACCAGTTTAACAATTCCTGCCTCAACAAACAACAATTTAGCCGTGCAGCCATTCAGGCTTGCAGCTCCTCACGGATCGGCTGGCTCAACAAACAGCAAATACCAGGTAACAATTAGCAATTAAGAAATAACTTTGTTGGGTTAATTAAGTAAATCCATTCTTAAAGCATAAGTATAAAACTATGGCATCTTTCGACATTGTAAGCAAGGTAGACCCGCAAACCATGGATAACGCCGTGAACGTGGCCCGCAAAGAGATCCTGAACCGCTACGACTTCCGCGACACCAAAGGGAGCATAGAGTACGACAAGAAAAGCAACATCGTCAACATAACCATGGAAAACGATATGCGGGTGCAGCACACCGAAGACGTGCTCATCAGCAAGATGGTGAAGCAGGGGCTTGATGCCACCGCCCTCGATTTCTCTAAGGAGGCTTACCAATCGGGCGCCATGCTGAAAAAAGACATCAAGGTGAAGGCTGGCATAGAGAAAGACACCTCTAAGAAGATCATGAAGATCATCAAAGACAGCAAGCTGAAAGTGTCGGCAGCCCTGATGGATGAGACCATACGCGTTACCGCCAAGAAGATAGACGACCTGCAAGGGGTAATCGCCCTGTTGCGCAGCAACTCCGAGGAAATAGGCATGCCGCTGCAGTTCGTGAACATGAAAAGCTAAAACCCGGATTGTTGATCGTAAGTTGTTGATTGTTGGGAGTCCAAGCGATAGGTGCTACCCTCTAATCAGTATCAGTAGATGAGCATACGTGTGCAGGAAGTAAGCTTGTTCGCAATAAAAAGCTTGCATGCTGTTTTAGGCGAACAGAAAGATCAGCAATCGTCAATAAACAATAAACTAAACTATGGAAATATTCGCCAATCCGGATACCTGGATAAGCTTGCTGACGCTGACCTTTATGGAGGTGGTGCTGGGTATCGATAACATTGTTTTCATCTCCATTATCGTGAGCCGCCTGCCGAAGGAGCAGCAGGCAAAGGGCCGCAATATTGGCCTGATGCTGGCGTTGGTGTTCCGCGTGATCCTGCTCTTGTTTATCTCCTGGATCGTGAGCGCCTCCGACCCGATCTTCTCGATCAACCTGCCGTTTACCGAGGAGGCGTTTGCCGTCTCCTGGCGCGACATCATCCTTTTTGGCGGTGGCTTGTTCCTGCTGGCCAAGTCGGTTACCGAGATCCACAACAAGCTGGAGGGCGAGGAGGAAACCCATGCCGCAGGCAAGGCATATGCCACGCTGGGCCAGGTGCTCATCCAGATCATCCTTATCGACATCGTGTTCTCCTTCGACTCCATACTCACAGCCGTAGGCCTGGCGCAGGAGGTAATCATCATGATCATTGCCGTGATCCTGGCCATGGGTATTATGCTGATCTTCGCCAAGTACGTAAGCGACTTTGTGAACAAGCACCCGACGGTGAAAATGCTGGCCCTGTCCTTCCTGCTCCTCATCGGCTTCATGCTGGTAGTGGAGGCGCTGCACCAGCACATTCCGAAAGGCTACATCTACTTTGCCATGTTCTTCTCGCTGATGGTAGAGATGCTGAACCTGCGCCTGCGCAAGAAAACCACGCCGGTACACCTGCGCCAGAACGAAGTACTGGAGCCAAAGGAGGAGGGAGTGGCAAAATAACCGTCCCGGAGAAGTATAACCACAGCACCGGCACCCCTGCTACAGGTGGTGCCGGTTGTTTTTTAACCCCGCCGTGAGTAAAAGAAGGGCAACGTAAGGTGATCTTGTCTGCAGATTTTAAGTATATTAGCTTTATACTATGCTGCTCCTGCCATGCGCCAACGCCCTACTGCCTTTGCCCTCCTGCTGCTGCTTGCGCTCCTAGGGCTCTCCCTGCTGAGCCTGTGGCTGCTGATGCCGCCTGCCCCGCTGCCTGCCACGGCGCCGGCCACGGAGTTTTCGGCGGAGCGGGCCATGGTGCATGTGCGGCAGGTAGCGCAGGAGCCACATGCCATGGGCACCCAAGCCCACGCCGCGGTAAGGAACTACCTGCAGCGGCAACTGCAGGAGTTGGGGCTGGAGCCACAGGTGCAGGAGGCGACGGTGGCTGGCAACGAGGGCACAACTGTGGGCCATGTCTATAACCTGCTGGGGCGGCTGCAGGGCACCGGCCAAAGCGGCAAAGCTATACTGCTGATGGCCCATTACGACTCGCAGCCTAACGCCCGGGGTGCCGGCGATGATGCCGCCGGGGTAGCCGCCATCCTAGAGACTATCCGTGCCCTGAAGCAGGGCGAGCCACTGCAGCACGATGTGCTGGTGCTGCTTACTGACGGTGAAGAGTACGGGCTGTATGGGGCCAGTGCTTTTCTGAGGCACCCCTGGGCAAAAGAGGTGGCGCTGGTGCTGAACCTGGAGGCCCGCGGCAACAGTGGCCCGAGCATGACTTTTGAGATGAGCCCGCAGAACGGCTGGGTAGCCAGGCAGTACGCCCAGGCCGCGTCATACCCTTTCTTCAGCTCGCTTGCCTACGAAATCTACAGCCGCATGCCTAACGATACCGACTTTACGGTGCTGCAGGCTGCCGGCTACAGTGGCCTGAATGCTGCCTTCATAGACGGCTTTGTGAACTACCACCGCATCACCGACTCACCGGAGAACCTGAGCCGGCGCAGCCTGCAGCACCACGGCAGCAACCTGCTGGCCCTTACCCGCCACTTCGGCCATACTTCGCTGGAGCAGACAAAATCGCCGGATCGGGTGTTCTTCAACGCGATCGGCAGCTGGGTGGTAAACTACAAGGCCAACCTAAACCTGCTTTGGATGGCCCTGGCTACGCTGCTGTTGTTTGTGACGGTGCGGGTGGCGCTGCAGCAGGGGGCCGCGAAGGGGCGTGGTATTGTGATGGGCGTGGTGGTGTACCTGCTGTTGCTGGTATTAATCACGGCCCTCTTTTACCCCTTGAACGAGTTGGTGCTGGCACAGCTGCCGCTGCCGCGCAGGCAAAACGGGCTGTTTGGCGCGAATCTGTTTTTTGCGGCGTATGTGTTGCTGGCATTGGGGCTTTTTTTGCTGCTATGCAGGCTGGCGCTGCGCTGGATGCGAGTGGCCTCGCTGCTGCTGGGCGTGTTTTTGCTGCAATTCATACTTTTGGCGGCTGTGTACCTGGTGGCGCCCAATGGGGCTTACCTCTTCCTGTTTCCGCTGCTCTTCGGGCTTGGGGGGGCGCTGGCGCTGCTGCTGATGGGCTGGCAAGGGCACTATGCGCTGAAGCCGAAGTTCGCGCTGGTGCTGCTGCTTGCCGCTTTGCCGGCCATATTCCTGGTGCTGCCCATTGCGCAGGCTGTTTTTACGGCTTTCTCGCTGCAGTTGCCTTATGCACTGGTGTTGCTGGTGCTACTTATAGCCGGCTTGCTGCTGCCGTTGCTGGTGTTTATAGCGCGTGCCCTGCGCCTGAAAAGTATACCGTTGCTCTCGCTGCTGCTCCTGTTGAGCGGGGTGGGGCTCCTGGTGCTGGCCATTGCCGGGGAGAGACCTTCTGCTGAGAAGCCGCTGCCGAGCCACGTCAGCTATTACCTGAACGCCGACACCGGCCAGGCCTGGTGGGCCTCCCGGTTCCATACCCTTGATGAATGGAACCAGCAGTTCTTTAGCAGCCCTACCACAGCGCCCCTAAAGGAGATGTATCCGCATGCTTCCATCCAATACCTGAAAAATGAGGCGGAGGAGGTGGCGCTACCTGCTCCGGTGGCTAAGGTGTTGCAGGACTCTGTACGTGGCGGTGAGCGTATGCTTCGCCTGCACCTGAGCTCGCCGCGTGGGGCTGCCCATCTGGAGCTGGCGCTGCAGCCAGAAGATGCCGGGGCGATACGAAGTATAAAGCTGGCGGGGGAGGAGCTGCCGCTGCAGCCGATAAAGACAACAGCGGGGGGCGTTTACTTTACCCGTTTCCATGGCCTGCCCGCAAGTAAGGCAACAGTCCTGGAGGTACGCCTCCGCCCCGGGGCAGGCCTTACGCTGCATCTCCTCGACCAGAGCATTGGCCTGCCACAGGAGCTGGTCTCAGAACCGCGCCCGGCGCACATCATCCCCGAGTTGGGCCGAGACAGCAACCTGACGGTGGTGCGGAAAAGTTATACGTTCTGATGCCTCACTGGTAATTGATATAGCCAGATTTATACTTTATGATGAATCTTAACATCCGTTAAACCAAAGGGGTAGCGTGTGTAGTATAGGGTATAACAACCGAGAATATGCTACCAGACACCACATGTTTTTAGATAAGATCATCACCTTTGCCCTTGCCGCCATTTTTCTAATAGCCTTGTCCTGCGAGGGGCCCGCTTCCGAAGAGTCCACAGCCCAGGAAGTCCCCCGAAAGAAGACCCTGCAACACGAGCCCGCTTTCTGGGACTACGCCGCCAGCAGCAACATGCTGCAGGTGGCGGTAGCCAGCGTGGCCGCCGAGCAGGGCGCCGCAGCGCACACCAGAAGTATAGCTGCCGATGCCCTAGCCTTTCACCGGCAGGCGCTGAAGCGACTGCAGCAGCTGGCACAGCGGCACGAGCACATACAGCTGCCCGACAGCCTGGGCGGTGCCGACATGGGACTGGTATCGGAATTTAAGTTATTGCAGGGGGAGGAGCTGGACACGCGCTTTAGGGACTTTGTGATGAGCACCCACAACGCCCAGCTGGACAGGTATGAGGAAGCGCTGCTGAAAGCAGATGACAAAGAGACCCGTGAGTGGTTGATGGACATGCGCGCGCACCTGCGCGAGGAGATACACCTGATGGCAGCCGCAGACTCAGTGGCTGCAGTGCCAGAAAAGTAAAGTATGGCGTTTTACTTCCAGAGCTCAGAGGCTTTGTGTGCCATCCGGAAGAAAAGCTCACGCTCCAGCCCCGCTACCTGTCGTGCCTCGCACTCAGAGTAGCCGTTTTCCACCGCGTTCAGGTAATCGTAGTATAACTGGGCCAACTCCAGGGAGTCATCCTCAAAGCACTCCTTTAAATCCTCGGACGACTGCCTCTCCGGCTCAAACAGTTTGGAAGGGTACAGCTTGTCTAGCTGGTAAATGAGGTACTTCTGGCGCGTTTTGTTCTGCTTGCCGCCGAAAAGCTCTTCCAGGGGCAGGTCTTCGTCGTTCTCGTCCAGCGCCTCCAGATCGTCCTCTACGGCCAGCGGCTCATACACAATAATATCGTGGCCGGTTAGCTCCAGGTACTCGTCAAACTTTTCTTTTATGGGGATAAGGGTGGGAGAGTCGTAAGGCTTGTCGAGCAGCTCGGCCATGTGCAGGGCTATCTCCTTGCCTTTGTCGCCGGCAGCAATCAGGATCTGGTTAAACTGACTGAAGTCGCAACCTAGGTACACAAATTTATACTCATCGTCGAGCACCGTAAAGCACCAGAGCGTGATAAATTCCGTATCATCTATCACCACCGTGTCGATGTATAGTTCGTTGATTTGAACATAACGTGGCGAATATTCCTGAGCATCCATGGCGTTAGGCTTTAAGGTTATGGTTGCGGCACAGTATAGGTACTATTACAGGGTATACGGAGTTTTGCCCCACATGGCAAATAATATATATACAAATTTCAACGGACTGTCCGCCATTGTGCCAGCGCAGGTGGTAAAAGTCACTGTCCCAAAGAGGTAGCCTCATTCCGGCTTGCCCAGCTCCTGGATTTGCTAAACATGTATAACATGTTGGCAGCTATGCATTTACGTCCATGGTATCCACTTCGCGTACTATAGGCCGCGCCAGCAACACAGCTAAGCCCACAAACCACAGGCAAAGAAATTATTTAGTGAAGGTGCTGTAATAGTAAGCCAGCTTCACCACCAACCTGCCCACTATGATATATAAGCTTCAATAAATATAGAAAAAAATAAGTATAAAACCAGACTTTCGGGGTTTATACGTAGTAGCCTGCCATGGGCCCATGAGGTGGCCTAAACAAGGAAGCCCGCAGGTGCTTTAACGCCAGATGCGTTCTATAAACCGCTGCGCATTTCCGTAGGCCAGCTTCTGGAGCTGCTCCTTCGTAAACTGCTCCTGCAGTCGCCCCAGCACATAGGCATAGCTGCTGTTGGCCTGCGCATGCTCCGGGTAGTAAAACGGGTAGCGGCTCTGGTCCTGCTCGTCAGCAAAATAGAAGTAATCGGCCCCAAAACAAATGGCGTCTTCCGCACCTTGGTTAAAGCCGTACGCAATGTGTTGCAGCAGCGCCTCCGGGTCCTCGGTGTTCAGGAACTTGCGCAGGAAGTTCATGCCGATCAGGCCTTTGCGGCGGATAATCTCCTGCGTCAGCTCATCAGGCAGGTTACGTTCGTGCGGCCATACCGGCCGAAAGTTGGAGTGGCTGGCAATAACGGGGATGTCCAGTCGCTCAGTATCGATGTGGTTCAGGATATCGAAGGCCAGGGCATCGCTGGTGTGGGAGAGGTCTACGGCAATGCGGCGGCCATGCAGGTAGTCGAGCAGCATGCGGCCATCGGTGGTAATGCCATGGGTGGGAGCGGAGAAGTTGCCGCCGCCGAAGCGGTTAGCGGTATGGTGGGTAAAGCTGATGTAGAGGATGCGTCCGCATACTTCAATCATCTTCTCCAGGCGTTTGAACCCTTCCTCCAGCGGTTCATCCTCCTCGCAGAAACCGGCAGCGTTCTCTATGGAAGCCACCATGCCGGTGCTTCCTTGCCGTTGCATAGCCTGCTGCAGCTGTGGCACATCGGTTATGGCTGTCAGGCAGTTTTCGGCATCGGCCAGCTGGCGGAACATGTCGCGCTGCAACGCCGCGTAGCGGGTGCTTCCGGGGCCGGTGGCCGAGTAAATGGCCATTACCTGCAGCCGCACGTTGCCCTCCACCAAGGCAGGTGCCGCGCATCCTATTTCCTTTATGTGGTTCATGTCGGAGTTGGGCACATCGGTCAGGTATACCAGTAAGTCGCAGTGCAGGTCTATTATGGGCAGGCGGTTAGCGGGTGTCGGCATCATGGGCTGTGGTTTAAAGCCCCAAGATAAGGCAAAAAAGCGCATTTAAGCTACACCAAGTATGGCTTATTAAGCTGGAGGAGAGGCCAGAGAGGCTCTGTGAGGCTAGCTACAGCTGGCTGGTGAAGCGGGTTTCTTCCATGCGTGCAATTCCCTCAGTCATCCAGCAGTCTTTGTAAGTGCCTTTGCGCTGCTTGGTCAGGATGAACATAAAGGCTTCCTGCTGCCCGTCTGCGGTTTCGATCACCACCAGCTGGTACGCATGTTTACCGGATACTACCAGTTGTCCTGTTTTGTAACTTTTAAAGTTTAGGATTGGACGATATGCAGGCTCGCGGACCATCAGGCGGAAGTGCCGGAGCGGTCCCAAGTAAGCCCTGTTGGAGGGTGAGGAGAAATTGAACAGCGTGATTACGCCGCTATCGGCGGGGTCGTTCTGCTGTAGGGCATGGAGCTGTATGCTGATCACCTGTCGCGGCGAAAGCGCCTTATCAGGCTTCAGGTAGGTCCATTTAGAGGTATGGGTTATGTCGGGGCTAGCCGAAGTATAGGAGGCGTAGTGGTGCTCATCGGCAGTGGGCATGGCCGGAAACTGCATCCAGAACATTACGAGCAGTAACACGCCAATGGCAAGCATGATTTTGTCGAATATGTTATCTGGCAGCTTCATGTAAATATGTACTTTATTTAGGCAGGGATTGTTGTGAAAGAACAGGCTTTTGGGGTAAACGGGTGCCTGTGGCCTGCCAATGTTTCAAAAACCTGTAACAAAGGATAGCGTCTCCGTATATTCTTTCAGCGACATATCATGAAAAAATACATCCTGACAGACAAAGTCCGAGCAGCCACCAGTTGGGTGCTACACCAGCCGGTGGTGGTGCGCCTGCGGCAGCGCTACCCGAGGCTTACCTCCTTTGTGGCCAACCGTTTTGATACTAGTTACTTTGTTGGCCTACCGCTGACGCTGGTGGTGCTGGCTTGCCTAGTGAACATGATGCTGCTCTCGAACCTGACCGAAAGCGTGATGGAAGCCGAGTGGGTGGTGCAGGTGGATAAGAAAATCAACACCCTGCTTTACGGCATCCGCACCGACGGGCTTAGCCAGTTCCTCTACACGGTTACCTGGCTCGGAGATCAGCAGGCCGTGTTCGGGCTGGGCGGCGTGGTTACAGCGTACCTGCTGCTGCGCAGAAAATGGCTGTACATCCTTGCCTTTTGGCTGGCCATGGGCGGGCTGGGGCTCTCGGTCAGGTATGGCAAGACGATCATCTCCCGCAGCCGCCCCTCGCAGGACATGGCCTACTATGCGGTTGAGCATTTTTCCTTCCCGAGCGGGCATGCCACCACGGCCATGGTGCTGGTGGGCATGCTGGTGTACTTTCTCTACCGCCACCAAGAGCGGAAATGGCTGCGGTACCTGCTGTTGGTCCTAGGCGCCATCCTTATTGCCCTGGTGGGCTTCAGCAGAATGTACCTGGGGGTGCATTATCTCTCAGACGTGCTGGCGGGCTTCCTGCTCGGCATCCTATGGCTGCTAGTGGGTATCAGCCTGGTGGAGGTGCTGGATTACCGCAGGAAGCGCTACAACAACCTGCACCGCCTGTAGACAGCACGTTTGGCCTCCAATTACGTAACGTCACAAGTATGAAGCATAATCTATATAGAGGAGCGCTGTGCCTCACCCTGCTGGCGCTCACGCTGCTGCCGGTAAAGCCTGTGCAGGCCTATGGCGTACTGACGCACCAGGCGGTGATAGACGCTTGCTGGGAACCCAGCCTGAAACCCCTGTTGCTGAAGCGCTACCCCCACGCCACAGAAGCGGAGCTACGAAAAGCGCATGCCCATGCCTACGGCGGGTCTATTGTGCAGGACATGGGGTACTACCCTTTCGGCAATACCTTCTTTACCGACCTTACTCACTACGTACGCAGCGGCGATTTTGTGGAAAGCCTCGTGCGCCATGCCGGCAACATCGAGGAATTAGGCTTTGCGCTGGGTGCCATGGCTCACTTCAACGCCGACATTTACGGGCACCCCATAGGTACCAACAGGGCTGTGCCGCTGGTATACCCCAAGGTGCGGCAGGAGCTTGGCGATACGGTAACTTATGCCGATGACGCCATCTCGCATATCAAGACAGAGTTTGGCTTTGACGTGCTGCAGGTGGCGCGGGGTAACTATGCCCCTGAGGCGTACCAGGAGTTTATCGGGTTTGAGGTATCGCAGGAGCTGCTGGAGAAAGCCTTTCTGGAGACATACGGGCTGGAGCTAAACAAGGTGTTCACCAGCTTAAAGCTCGCCATTGGCAGCTACCGCTACACCATCAGGGGGCTGTTCCCGGAACTGACGAAAGCGGCCTGGCAGGCTAAGAAGAGCGAGATACAGGAGGCGCAGCCGGGGGTGACGAGGAAACAGTTCATGTACCGTATGAGCCGGGCCAGCTTTCATGCACAGTGGGGGCAGGAGTATGAGCGGCCGCACTTCTTTGCCCGCGCCGTGGCCTGGGTCATCAAGGTTTTGCCGAAGGTTGGCCCCTTGCGCCCGCTGGCCTTTGTGCCGCCCACGCCTGAGGCTGAGGAGCTATACTTCAAGAGCTTTAACGTTACCGTAGACAAGTATGGCGCGATGGTGCAGCAGTTGGGGCAGCAATCCGCCAGGCTACAGAACCTGCAGCTCGACACAGGTGAGCCTACCCGCCCCGGCTCCTATTCCCTCACCGATGAAACGTATGCCGAGCTGTTGGAAAAGCTCGCCAAGGCAGAGTTCAGGCAAGCCGACCGGCAACTGCAGCAGCACCTGCTGCAGTATTTCGATAAGGCAGAAAGCCCGGATGGCGGCGACCGGGATGCTCTGAAGGAATGGGAGAGAACCCAGGAACACCTGGTGCAACTGAGGCAGCTGCATGCGGGGCAATAGCTGTTAAGAGGCAGCGTGTTTTTGTACTTGTTCGTGTAAGGAGTTTTACATTGAACAGGAGGCGCCAAATTTAAAGATAGCGCTGCATTGCGTTAAAAATATGCCTGTAAACGTAACTAAGCTCTGCGATTAACGATAAATATAGTTACGAGCCCAGGTTTAGCTGCGAGTTCTGTAGCTAAATCGGCTCATGTAAAATTGTATCATTTATAAATAGACGCATAAAGAAAATGGAAACGAACAAGAATAATAACCCAACTTCGCAGAACCAGAGCCAGTCTAAGGCCAATACCAGTAACACAACATCAAGCAACACCTCGAGCAACATGCAGGGTAGCGCAAACCAAAGCCAGGGCAGCTCCTCTAAGAGCGGTAACAGCAGCCAGAACATGCAGGGCCGCAGCAACCAGCAGGCAACTACCGGTAAAGGCGGCATGAAGGATATACAGGATAAGCTAAGCCAGTTTGGCAGCACTGCCGCCACCAAGTTTAATAACCTTACTACCAAACAGAAAGCCATGGTAGGCGGAGCCGTGCTGGCGTTAGGGGCTGGCTGGATGGCCATGAGCCAGAAGAACAAAAACAAGATCAAGGGCCAAATCAGCTCTGCGGCCTCTTCGGCCAAAGATGCCATGCACAATGTGAACGCCAAGCAGCATAACACCTCAGGCAGCTCCAAAAGCAACATGACTGCCAGCAGCTCAGGCTCATCAAGCACGAACGCCCGAGTAAAATAAGTTAAGGCAAATGCCTGCAAGAGAAAAGCCGGACCTGGATGGTCCGGCTTTTTTATGCCCATACGGCAAATTGCTAACTGGTGCGGCAGCTGGCTTCACCCCGCTTCAACAGGTACTGCTGGTGGTACTCCTCGGCAGGATAAAAGGTGTCTGCAGGCACGATCTCAGTCATGATCTGGCGCCCGCTAAACTCCGGTGACTGCTGCCAGTTCTCCTTAGTGGTTTCGGCCATCAGGCGCTGCTCGTTGTTGTGGAAAAAAACCGCCGAGCGGTACTGAGAGCCCACATCCGGCCCCTGCCGGTGAAACTGCGTGGGGTCGTGCGCCTGCCAGAACACCTGCAGCAGTTGGTCGTAACTTACCTGCAGCGGGTCGAAGGTTACCTGCACCACCTCGGCGTGGCCGGTGCGGTCGGAGCAGACATCCTGGTAGGTAGGGTTAGCTACATGGCCACCCATGTAGCCCACCTCCGTGTCTACCACGCCGGGTGTGTTCCGGAAGGCAACTTCCACACCCCAGAAGCATCCTGCGCCAAAGGTGGCTTTCTCTAGATTCCTGTTTTCTGATGATTGCATAGTCTTACATATGTATAAAACCCGTGGGCGGGTGCGTTACTACAGGGGCGGCACTCGTAAAAGTGCCGTATACACTCCTTAAAACCGTAAAATGAAAGAGAAGGTTATACTACAGTTCGATCCTGAATTAAGCCTGAATCCGGAAGGCAAGCATGTGCGCGATGGCCTCTCCGCGGCCCTCTGTACGGGCAACAACCTGTGGGTCAGTTGCGATGAGCGCACTACCATAGAGCGCCTTACCCGCCAGCCCGATGGCTCCTACGCCCGGCACAAGTCTTTTAACCTGGAGGATTTTATCGAGCTGCCTTCCAAAGGCAAGAGCGAGATTGACATAGAGGGCATGGGCATTGCCGACAATTACCTCTGGATTATGGGGTCGCACAGCCTGAAGCGCAGCAAGCCTAAGCGCCATCAGTCTACTGCCAAGCAAATGAAACGGCTGGCCCAGGTGAAGAACGATCCTAACCGCTACCTGCTGGCCCGCATCCCTATACTTCTGGATGAAAGCACAGGAGATTATACGTTGCACCGCGAGGCGAAGGACCCCGGCCTGCCGGAGCGCACGTTACGGGCGGCGCAACTGCACGGCACCACCCACAGCAGCATCCTTACCGAGCTGCTGGCCCACGACGAGCACATCGCCCCCTTCATGAACATCCCCGGAAAGGATAATGGCTTTGACGTAGAGGGCCTGGCTATCCACGGCAAGCGCATTTTTATAGGGCTGCGCGGGCCCGTGCTGCGTGGCTGGGCCATGGTGCTGGAGGTGGAGGCAGAGGAAGACAAGGAAGGCGAACTGCACCTGAAGCAACTGGAAAACGGCAGGCGCTACAAAAAGCACTTCCTGAACCTGCGCGGCAAAGGCATTCGCGAACTCCGTTTCTTTGGCAAAGATTTGTACCTGCTGGCCGGCCCCACAATGGACCTGGATGGCGTGATCGCCATTTATCGCTGGCCTAACGCAGTAGGGGAGCAGGAGCAGATGGTGCACAGCAAGGAGTTGGAGCGGCTACGGGAGGTGCCCCACGGCATTGGCGCCAATACCAGCAAAGACAAGGCCGAGGGCCTGGCCGTGCTGGATGCGCATCACGTGCTGGTGGTGTTCGACAGCCCGACAGATGAACGCAAGGAAGGAGAGGATGCCGTGTGGGCCGATGTGCTGCGCGTGGCGGAGTAGATGTAACCTTCTGCCATAAAACTCCCTATACCTGTTAAACAGCCTGATGCTGCACAAACCTAATCGAATAAAACTATGAACAACGCTATAAAAGCAGTGGCAGGAGGCGTGGCCGGTGCCTGTGCCTTAACACTGCTGCACGAGACAGTGCGCCGTGTGGTGCCTAACGCCCCGCGCATGGATATCTTAGGCATGCGTGCCATTTCCAAGCTAATGAATATGGCTGGCGAAGAGCCACCCCGGGATAAGGAGGAGCTGCATAACTGGTCTTTGGTAGGGGACATTGTGTCTAACTCTGTTTACTACAGCCTGGCAGGCACGGGCAAAGACGCCTGGTGGCGCGGCGCCATACTTGGTGCGGCGGCCGGTGTGGGCGGCGTGTTGTTGCCGGGGCCAATGGGGCTAGGCGAGGAGCCGAGCAACCGTACTCCTAAAACCCAGGCCATGACCATAGGCTACTATCTGTTAGGAGGGCTGGTCGCCGCCGCCGTAGGGTATGCCCTCAGCGGCGATGAGGAGGCCGATGAAGCAACATAAACCTTAATCCACCTAAAGCACGAAAGGCAGATGCTGTAACGCATCTGCCTTTCGTGCTTTAGGTCCCGGACCAGGTTCTAGTTTCCGCTAGTGGTGGTTCCACTAGTGGTGGTGCCCCCTGTGGTCGTGCCACTCGTGGTGCCGCTTGTTGTTCCGCCGGTAGTACCCATGTTCGTGGTGTCACCCATGGTATTGTTCATGGAGGTATCCATCATGCCGTCATCCTGCATCATATTGTCATTTTCCATGTTGTCTGTCTCGGTGGTGTTGGCGTCAGTCTCCACACCTGTGGTGGTGTCGGAGCTGCAGCCTGAAATGGCTGTGACAGCCAGCAAGGAGCCGGCAAGCACAAAGGCATATGTTCGTTTCATAGTTTTCATACTTAGTTTAACATCTGTGTGAAGTACCTTTTACGGACGCGCCCCAAAAGCGATGTCCCTGCCTTTACTCAGCCTGATTGGCGCAACTGCAGAGCACCTCACGCGTAGGCACCGCCAACTGGTAGTCAGGTAACGATGGTTCTTTCATGTAAATAACCTCCAGTTGCTGAATAGGCTGTTGCGGGTGCGCCTCGTTCCAGCGGCGCATCAGGTAATTGCAGTAGTATGGCCGCATGTACGCATAGTAGGTGAACAGGTAATTCTCGGAGTACTTACGCCAGCGGTCGTTCTTGAACATCGACACCACCGATGCCGGCTTACTGTAGTTAACCTCCTTTCCCTGTTGATTCAGGTCTATGTTGATGCCGTTGGCAGTATACCCTTCCAGCACATACCAGCCGTCGTCTTTGAACACCGTGGGCGAGAACATGCGCCAGTGCTGGTCCAGGCGCAGCAGGTAGCCAAACCAGCGGCTGCTGTCAGGTATCTTGTGAAGGGGCAGGTGCGTGGTGCTTAGGTTCCACCAAACGCAGTATAGGAGGACCGCCGTTACAAAGCCATTGCGAAGCGGCGATAGCATGTGCCTCGGGATGAGTGGCTTCTGCCAGTTTACCTGCAGGCTTACGGGGCTGCTCAATCGGTTAAAGACCTGCTTAAACTGTCCCATCCTTGGCCTCCGGAAAGAGCCCAGCACCCGCTTGTCGAGCCAGTTCATGGCAGGAGCAGGCAGCAGGCCGGCCACCGAGGCAATATTGATGAGGTAGAAAAGCCCCACAAACAAAGTTAGACTGATGCCGATGTGGAACCCCACCAGCACTACCACCACTACCATGCGGAAGAACCTGTTGTGCCATGGGATGAGCAGCAGGAAAGGCAGTAACAGCTCGGTATACCAGGTTGCTAGGGTTAGCACGCGCAGTAACTCGGGGTAGGGGTAGATCAGGCGGCCTAGTGGCATCAGGATCTGATCAAGGCTTAGCGCATAGTAAAGGGCGGTGCCTTCAGTGTGCCACTCCGGCGAGTCCTTGAGCAATGCGGTGCAGAAGTAAACTAACCCCACCTGCACAATATAGGCCACAGTGGCGGCACTGAAATAGCTGGTTTGCTGCGGCACTACACCCTGCTGGCGGGCATGCACGGCATCGGCAGAGTAAAACCTACCCCAGGGCAGGAAAATGCCCCAGAACAAAAGCATCCTCAGGAGGTCGTCGCCGCCCTGTGCTATCAGGGGGTTGCGGTTCTGCAGCGAGAGCAGCAGCAGCCAGGTAACGGCTGTGGAGAGCCGGGTTTTGTATCCCAGCAGAAGGCTGAAGGCAAACCCGGCGGCAAGTATAAACAACAGCAACTGGAACTGCCACAGCCCGCTTAAAACGTGCAGCGAGAAGAACTGCGGCAGCCACAGGTGCTGGTGCAGCACGTGCAGCGGCAGCACACCCATGTTGGAATAGTGCGCCTCCATAACGCTTGCCCTAATGGCCAGGTCCAGCAGTACAATGCCAGCCAGCCAAATCCGCATCATGGCGAGCGCCCGCAGGTCTACGGTGAAAACTTTACGCAGGTATAGCTCCAGGTACTTCATGGGGGCAGCTTGTGTAAAAACAGAAAGGCAAATACCATCCGGTGTCTGCCTTTCTTGTTATCCAGTTCAGTTGATTCTGATTACATCGTTGTGGTACCCGTAGTTGTTCCGCTTGTGGTGCCTGAGGTCGTGCCGGTTGTAGTTCCAGTAGTAGTACCTGTGGTTGTTCCAGTTGTTGTACCCGTAGTCGTGCCTGTTGTGGTACCCGTAGTCGTGCCAGTGGTTGTACCTGTTGTAGTTCCCGTGGTTGTACCTGTCGTGGTGCCCGTGGTTGTACCTGTAGTGGTTCCCGTTGTAGTACCTGTGGTTGTTCCGGTTGTAGTTCCAGTAGTAGTACCTGTGGTTGTTCCAGTTGTGGTACCTGTAGTTGTACCTGTGGTGGTTCCGGTTGTTGTGCCTGTAGTGGTGCCAGTGGTCGTTCCGGTGGTTGTGCCGTAATCTTCATCCATGGTGCCTGTATCCATTCCTTCGCTATCGGTGGTGCTATCGGAGGTGGTGCAACCGCCAAAAGTCAAGGCTGTTATGGCGAAAGCTGTTGCACAAAACGTAATTAAGTTCTTTTTCATAGCATTCAGTGTTTGTTATACTTGTTTGTTTAACTTAAAATGATTCTACGGACTGGCTTAAAAAAAGTATGAACAAAGTGCTTTATTTAAGGTGCTTGGGGTGAGTGAGCTGGCTTTAAGTGTACTATTTTAAGGCGTGCTTTCTTGGGGCCGGTGTATGCTGGCCTCCTTGCTCACGGGCTCTGCAGGCAACTCTGCCTCCTGCCCGGCTGGCGTGGTACAGGTTTAAGCCAGGCAAGTAAGGCCCGAGGCAAGTGCAACCTACGCTGCCGCTCTGCCAACGTTGTTGCCAAACTTATTAGCGCCAGGCTGGTTGTGGAAGCAAACGACTAAATCATCATATCATGGAGAGACTAAAGATATTCTATGTGCAGGATGCCCTGTGTGGCTGGTGTTATGGCATGAGCCCCGTTATTTCGCGCCTGTTTGAAGAGCAGCAGTATGACTTTGAAGTACTGAGCGGCGGCATGATCCGGGGCAGTAACGTACGGCCCATCAGCGGCATGGCCAGCTATATAAAGCAGGTGGCGCCGCGGCTGGAGGAAATGACCGGCGTAAAGCTAACTGACACCTACCGCCGCGAGATACTGGACAAGGGCACCTTCCTGAGTAACTCAGAACCGCCGGCTGTGGCCATGGCTATACTAAAAGAACAGTTCCCGGAGCAACAGGTACCCTTGGCGGCAGCGATTCAAAAGCAACACTTCGTGGAGGGCAAAGACCTGAACGAGGTGGAGACCTACCTGCCGGTGGTGCAGACCTTCGGGGCCGACGAGGCGGATTTCAGAGAGAAGTTTGAGGGATGGCAGTACCTGGAGAAGGCGCGGCAGGAGTTTGAACTGGTGGAGAACTGGGGGATAAACGGGTTCCCGGCGGTGGTGTGCCAGGCGGAGGATGGCAAGTTATACCTGGTGGCGCGCGGATACCAACCTTATGAGCAGCTGGTGGCCACCCTGGAAAAAATTCAGCAGGAGGCTGTGAAGGGAGGCAAGTAAGCTACTGTGCCTTCGTGTCTGTCAGCCACTCGTAGGCCGAAGTCAGGTCGTTGAATACCTGCACCTCAAAAGGGAAAGGCCCCAACTTATCAGCGTTTACAAAATACTGTAGTTGCTTCTGAGCAATCGGGTCAAAGGAGTTGATGAAGGCGAAGCGCTTGAGCGGCAGCTTTATGAAGTCTTTCAGGAACTCCTGCAGGGTCCAGCGGGTATCTTCTTTGGGGATTGCAGGTAGCAGGCGACGGTCCGAGATGGCATAAGAGGCTCCCTGAGCGACTACCAGTTGCAGGAAATTGTTCAGGGTGTCGCGGTATTCCTGGCTGGTGCAGGGGCCGTACCACTGGCTTACAATAACGTTGTGGGCTGCATAATACTCAACATGGTGAAACGGAGTAGAGGATAGAACCATAGGCCGCTGGTAAGGGGTGGTTTATATTCCTTAATAGTAAGGAATTGTCGTTACATATGCAAGCCGCTTACGGGATAAAAGCATGGTTTTATTTCATGATTCTTACCCTTGCGGCAGGGCTTCAGAGGCACAAACGAGAACCAAGCACCAGCGGCACGCCCACGCCTTTGCGGCTATTTCTCCGGTTGAGGGGCACTGCTGTCCTTGCTCTCCGGTTTGGGTAGGCCTTCTGCCCTTTTAGTCGCTTCGCTGTTCTCTTCCTTCCCGCCTTTCGAAGCTCTGTCTTCAGTGCCTGTCTCGTCCATTTTAGTGCCGGTCAAAGGCTCTGGGTTCTCGTCTGGCAAGCGCTTGCTTTCGTCGGAGTTGGTGATGATATCGTCTTCTTTCGGGCTTTCCATAAGTATCAAGTGTAGGTTATTCCTTGTTTATACTTATAAGTACGCAAGTGCAGGGTATAGTTTTCCTGAAGTAGAGCCTTCCAGGATCATTTATGAGCCAGCTGCTGCTGGTGAACGGAGGTGAGTGAGCTATATTTTCCTAAAATGGTAATTTTATATTTACTAAAAGTAAAGAATACTTTACTTCTAGTAAATTAAACCGTACATCTAACGTGCAACTAAAGAAACAGCCATAAAAGAAAGCCTGCTCGCAGTAACATTGCTGCCTTACAAGTTTAAAAAAAATGGAGTCTGGGTGCTGGTAGCCGGCATTCCGGTTGCTGCGGCTATCAGCTATCTGTTGGTAGCAACGGGCGTGGTTACCGATTCCAGAACCTTCTTTGACGCATGGACCTACCCCATGATTTACTTTCCGATCATCCTTGGGTTGGCACTACTTGTTTTCTCCGAAGAGCACCAGGAAGATGAAATGGTGCAAAGCCTGCGGTACAAGGCGTTTGTAAGCGGCGTTTTCTTCTTAGTAATGGCCTTGCTTTGGCTTCCCTTCTTTAGTATTGTACTTGCCTTAGTCAGAGGCAGGAGTATCGGTATGCCCGATGCGGGCGGCATGCTTGGCGCGCTATTTTTGCTGCTAGTTTATATCTGCATATCGTTTAAGTATAACCTGTACTACACACGCAAGGCACCGGAAGCAGATGAGGAATAGCATAAAGATTGAGCGTGCCAAGAAAAACATTACGCAGGAGCAACTGGCGGAGGTACTGGGGGTGACACGCCAAACCATAAACGCCATTGAAAAGAACAAATACCTGCCTTCCACGCTGCTTTCACTTAAAATGGCGGCATACTTTGGAGTTACCGTAAACGATCTTTTTATACTGGAAGAAGGCGATTAGAGCGCTTTTGTAAGAAGCTGAAAGTACAGCAGATTGCCGCCCCGTTTTAAATTAAATTCCCCGGCTGGGCATTTTTGCGTTGCGAGGCCCAACATTTTGCCTTAACTTTGGGCAATTTATACATACCACACCATGCCTAAAGACACCTCCATACAATCTGTTCTGATCATAGGCTCCGGCCCTATTGTTATTGGTCAGGCTTGCGAATTCGATTACTCCGGCTCCCAGGCTGCCCGTTCTTTAAGAGAAGAGGGGATAGAGGTTATACTTATCAACTCCAACCCGGCCACCATCATGACTGACCCGGTTACGGCGGACCATGTATACCTGAAGCCGCTGGAGAAGAAGTATATCGTAGAGATCTTAGAGAAACATAAGATTGATGCCGTGCTGCCCACCATGGGCGGGCAGACTGCCCTGAACCTCGCCATAGACTGCGACAAAGCCGGCATCTGGCAAAAGTACGGCGTGCGCATCATCGGCGTGGACATCAAGGCCATCGAGACGACCGAGGACCGCGAGGAGTTCCGTCTGAAGATGCTCGAGCTCGGGGTAAATGTTTGTAAGGGAGAAACGGCTACCTCATTCCTGGAAGGAAAAGAGATAGCCCAGGAAATCGGTTTTCCATTGGTGATTCGCCCTTCGTTTACTCTTGGTGGTACGGGGGGCGGTTTTGTTAATACCCCTGAGGAATTTGATGCGGCTCTTACCCGCGGCCTGCATGCCTCCCCAACCCACGAGGTACTCATCGAGCAAAGCATCCTTGGCTGGAAAGAATACGAGCTGGAGCTGCTGCGCGACAACCTGGGCAACGTGATCATCATCTGCTCTATCGAGAACTTCGACCCAATGGGCGTGCATACCGGCGACTCCATTACCGTGGCGCCGGCCATGACGCTGCCGGATACCGTGTATCAGCAGATGCGTGACCTGGCCATCAAGATGATGAACGGCATCGGGCAGTTTGCCGGCGGCTGTAACGTGCAGTTCTCCGTTAACCCGGACGACGACACCATCATCGCCATCGAGATCAACCCGCGCGTGTCGCGCTCCTCGGCCCTGGCCTCTAAAGCCACCGGTTACCCGATCGCGAAGATTGCCGCCAAGCTGGCCATCGGCTATAACCTGGACGAGCTGAAGAACGCCATCACCAAAACCACCTCCGCCTACTTTGAGCCCGCCCTGGATTACGTGATCGTGAAGATCCCGCGCTGGAACTTCGATAAGTTCCCGGGCGTGAACCGTACGCTGGGCCTGCAGATGAAATCGGTGGGTGAGGTAATGGGTATTGGCCGTACCTTCCAGGAGGCGCTGCAGAAGGCCTGCCAGAGCCTGGAGATCAAACGCAACGGCATCGGCGCCGACGGCAAGGAGATCACCGACTACGACAAACTGATTCACGGCCTTTCTAACCCAAGCTGGAACCGCCTGTTCAACATCAAGGATGCCATGCGCATCGGTATCCCAACCAGCACCATTCAGAAGCTGACCAAGATCGACCCATGGTTCCTAGCCCAGATTGAGGAGCTGGACCAGATGGAGAAGGAGATCGAGAAGTATAGCCTATCTACCTTGCCGGCAGAGCTGCTGCGTGAGGCCAAGGTAAAAGGCTACGCCGACCGCCAGATAGCCCACCTGCTGCGCTGCAAGGAAAGCGAAGTGTTTAACGTGCGCAGAGAATTGGGCATTAACCGCGTGTACAAAATGGTGGATACCTGCGCGGCCGAGTTCGAAGCCAAAACGCCATACTTCTACAGCACCTATGAGGGCGAGAACGAAAGCATCGTCTCCGATAGAAAGAAGGTTGTCGTGCTGGGCTCAGGTCCAAACCGTATCGGGCAGGGCATCGAGTTCGACTACAGCTGTGTGCACGGTGTGCTGGCGGCCAAAGAGCTGGGTTATGAGACCATCATGATCAACTGTAACCCTGAAACAGTAAGTACCGACTTCGACATCTCAGACAAGCTGTACTTTGAGCCGGTGTTCTGGGAGCATATCTACGAGATCATCCTGCACGAGAAGCCGGAGGGCGTGATTGTGCAGCTGGGCGGACAGACAGCCCTGAAGCTGGCCGAGAAGCTGGACCGCTACGGCATTAAGGTAATGGGCACGAGCTACCAGGCACTGGACTTGGCCGAGGACCGTGGTTCTTTCTCCTCGCTGCTGCGCGACCTGAGCATCCCGTACCCTCCGTTTGCTGTGATCGAGACGGCAGAGGAGGCACTGGAGCTGAGCAAGGAGCTGAAGTTCCCGCTGCTGGTGCGCCCAAGCTATGTATTGGGTGGCCAGAACATGAAAATCGTGATCAACGAGAAGGAGCTGGAGGCTCACGTGATCGACCTGCTGAAGGACCACCCGGGCAACAAAGTGCTGCTCGACCACTTCCTGGACAACGCCATTGAGGCCGAGGCTGACGCGATCTGCGACGGCGAGGATGTGTACATCTGCGGCATCATGGAGCACATCGAGCCGGCTGGTATCCACTCCGGCGACTCGTACGCAGTGCTGCCTCCGTTCGACCTGAGCGAAAACGTGATCAGGCAGATAGAAGAGTATACCAAGAAGATTGCGGTGGCGCTGCAGACGGTAGGGGTAATCAACATCCAGTTCGCGATCAAGAACGAGACCGTGTACATCATCGAGGCTAACCCGCGCGCTTCGCGTACGTTCCCGTTCATTGCCAAGGCCTACCGTGAGCCGTACATCAACTACGCCACCAAGATCATGCTGGGCGCGGCGAAGGTGAAGGACTTTACCTTTAACCCGTACAAGCACGGCTACGCCATCAAGGTGCCGGTGTTCTCTTACAACAAGTTTCCGGAAGTGAACAAGGAGCTCGGCCCGGAGATGAAATCCACTGGCGAGGCCATCTACTTTATCGACGACCTGTACGACGATTACTTCACTAAAGTATACTCCGAGAGGAACCTGTACCTGAGTAAGTAAGAAGTATAAATTGATGCGTAGGCCCTCCCTTGGCAACAGGGGAGGGCTTACTGTTTTAGATGCCTCGGTTATACTTGAGCAAGGGGTGAGTGCTATACCGTGCCTAACCACCCCTATCCCTCCTTATCAAAGGAGGGGAGCCTGTAGTTACTGTGGCTAAAGTATAAGTTTCATGGCAGCTGGTATCGCGCGGACAGGTCGCGACCTGTCTCTACAAGTATAAACCCACCCCTAGCCCCTCCGGGGAGGGGAATTCTCCGCAGTTGATTAACATCCCCCTGCCCCCTTCTAAGGGGGACTTATACTTGTTGCACAGCTAAAGCCGTAGCTATTGGAATGACACCCAGTCCTTGGGTTGAGCGCCTTCTAGATTTCCGGTGACGAGCGCAAGCGAGGCATTGCGACGTAGGAGCAAAGGGAATGTAGACAGCGCGATGCCAAAGGACGAGCCCTCCCGGGCTGGAGGGAGCCAAAGCCAGAAATGAAACAGTGCAGGTTGTAAAGCTGTGGATGAACAGCAGCTAATAAGGGTAGCTTATGTCCAGTTACGGGAAGCGGGGGCAAAGAGAGGCACAAGCGGACGCTTGCGCCAACGCCAGAGAAGTATCAGAAAGCTGCAGCTATGATGAATAAATCACCAGGAACAAAGTATAGCCAACGTATAAACCTGCTAACAAAAGTATAACTCACCATCCCAGACTCGGAACTAACCCCTCCAAACCTGCATTTCAAAACTATACTCCTTATCTTTGCCATACACCGCCAAAACGTCAGATAACAAAAAGCTGGCAAAGGAGTTGTAACATAGTATCGGTACTGTTTTTGCAGTATACTTTACACACTTTTACCAAGAGATTTCACCACGATGATCAAGTTCATATTCACCACGCTGCTCATAATATTCTTCATCCGAATGGTGGCGCCACCGCTTTTCCGATGGCTGCTAGGAATGTTTATCCGCAAGAAAATGCGCAACGGCACCTTCTTTTACACCAACATGCACCAGCAGCAGGCACAGGCCCAGCAGCAAAGCCAGAACGGCAATGGGCGAGCAAAAGGAGATGTCAAGATCGACTACATACCAGAGCAGCCGGAGCGCAAGTCTTTCAACGGCGGGGAGTACGTGGATTATGAAGAAGTAAAATAAAACTACTATCTTTCAAGCTCTATTCCGGGTTTTTGAAAGATTATGACAACTTCGTTCAACTTTAAGCGCGATGTGCTGCCGCATGCCATCGCCGTACTTATTTTCCTTGTCCTGACGGCGGTATACTTCTCGCCGGTCCTTTTCCAGGACAAAGGCCTTGCCCAGCACGATATTCTGCAGTTTAAGGGCGGTGCCAAAGAGATACAGGACTACCGCGAGCGCACTGGCGAGGAAGCCCTTTGGACCAACTCCATGTTTGGCGGTATGCCGGCCTACCTCATCCAGACGCATTTTCCTGGCGACTGGTCCGGTTACATCCACAAGATCCTGACATTCGACCTGCCGGCCCTGGCAGGTAATATCTTCATCACGCTGATCTGCGCCTATATCCTGTTGGTGGCCATGGGCATGAGCACCTGGCTGGCCATTATAGGCGCGGTAGCCTTCTCCTTTACGTCCTATAACCTCATCATCCTGGAGGCAGGGCACAACACCAAATCGCTTACCATTGCTTACATCCCGATGGTATTGGCCGGGCTGATCTACGCGCTGCGCCGGAACCTATGGGTGGGGGCCGCGCTGTTTGCCGTGGGCCTGACGATGAACCTACACTTCAACCACCTGCAGATGACTTATTACATGCTGCTGCTGGTGCTGGTGTTTGGGGTAGTGGAGATCATTTACGCGGTAAAGCACGGCACTTTTGCGGAGCTGCTGAAGCGCGGACTGGTGCTGCTGGTGGCAGCCATACTGGCTATAGGCGTTAACTTTGGCAGGCTGTATACTACAGCCGAGTACAGCAAGTACAGCATCCGGGGCAAATCGGAGCTGACGCAGCCAAACAGCGGCGACAACGTGGGCAGCGGCCTGGACCGCGAGTATGCCTTTAACTGGAGCTACGGTGTGAGCGAGACGATGACCCTGCTGATCCCGGATTTCTACGGCGGTAGCAGCAGCGCCCCGCTTGATACCGACTCTGAAACATACAAGGCTTTTACAAAAATGGGAGCCGCCCCGGCGCAGGCCGAGCAGCTGGTGAAGCAGGGCCTGCCAATGTATTGGGGGCCGCAGCCTATGACGAGCGGTCCGGTTTACGTGGGCGCCATCGTGGTGTTCCTGTTCGTGCTGGGGCTGTTCATTGTGGACCGCCGCTGGACGAGCTGGCTCGTAGCCGGCACCATACTTTCCCTGCTGCTGGCCTGGGGTAAGAATTTCGAGGCCTTCAACTACTTCATGTTCGATTACTTCCCACTGTACAACAAATTCAGGGCAGTATCGTCGGCCTTGGTTATCGCCCAAATCACCATCCCGTTCCTGGCTATACTGGCTCTCTGGAAGCTGATCAACGAGCGCAGCCAGATCAAAGACCTGGATAAGAAACTGCTGATATCCGGGGGTATCACCGCCGGTATCTGCTTGCTGGTGTGGCTCTTTGCCGGCACTGCCAGCTTTATGTCCGAAACTGACCAAAGGCTGATACAGGCGCAGTTCCCGATCGACGCTATCCGCGCCGACCGCGGGAGCATGATGCGCTCCGACGCCTTCCGCTCGCTGGTATTTATACTTCTGGCCGCTGGCTTGTTATACTTCTATGTGAAAAACAAGGTGTCTGCCACGGTGGCAGTGGCTGGTGTAGGTATACTGGTGCTGGTGGACCTGTGGTCGGTGGACCAGCGCTACCTGAACAACGGCGACTTTGAGCGCCGGGTGGTAGAGAACTATTTCAGCCCAACGCCGGCCGACCAGATGATCCTGCAGGACAAGGAGGATGCCGCAAGAGGCCTGAGCTACCGCGTAATTAACCTGCCAAATCCGTTTAACGATGCCCGCACGTCCTACTTCCACAAGTCGGTGGGCGGTTACCACGGCGCCAAGCTGCGCCGTTACCAGGACCTGATCGACCGCCACATCTCGCGTAACAACCTGGAGGTGCTGCGCATGCTGAACACCCGCTACGCGATTACGGGTGACCCGAAGCAGCCGGTGCAGCGAATTCCGGATGCCCTGGGCAACGCCTGGTTCGTGGAGGAAGTGCAGCCGGTTGAGTCGCCGGATGCCGAACTGGATGCCTTAACGATGTTTGATGCCGGTGCCACTGCTGTGATCGATGTGAGCAAATTCCCGATCGAGCGCCGCTACTTCAGCGCCGACAGCGCCAACATTAAGCTGACGGAGTATGAGCCGAATTACCTCAAGTATGAGTATGCGGCAGCCAAAGAGGGCTTGGTGGTGTTCTCCGAGATCTACTACCCGGAGGGCTGGCAGGCGTACCTGGACGGGGAGCCGGTAGAGCACATCCGCGCCAACTACGTGCTGCGCGCCATGGAGGTGCCGGCCGGCAAGCATACTATTGAGTTCAAGTTCGAGCCGCAGTCTTACTATACCGGCAATACCGTATCGCTAATCTCTTCTATCCTGCTGGTGCTGGTGATAGCCGGAGCCATCTTCTATGCTGTGAAGAAGCAGCCGGTAGAAGAACCGATTGTGGAGAAAGTGTAGAAAATTTGGGGTTTAGGAGTTAGAGAGTTTAGGAATGAGTGAATTTTAATCCTGTATATCCTCTAATCCTGATTCAGACAATGTATAAAGTACAGCCCTGGCTTTTGCCGGGGCTTCTTTTTTTGCCAATATTGTAAGTATGAAAGAGGCACCGCTACAGAAACTGGAGGATGAGCTGCTGCTGGAGCAAGGGGTAGAGCTGTGGGTAAAGCGTGAGGATTTGCTGCACCCGCACATCTCGGGCAATAAGTGGCGCAAGCTAAAGTACAACCTACAGGAAGCCCGGCAGCAGGGGCATCATACGCTGCTTACTTTCGGTGGGGCCTACTCCAACCACATTGCGGCCACAGCAGCGGCGGGCAAAGAGTACGGCTTCAAGACCGTCGGCATTATCCGGGGAGAGGAGCGTTTGCCGCTTAACCCCACCCTTCGCTTTGCCACTTCCTGCGGCATGCAGCTGCACTACATCAGCCGCGAAAAGTATAGGCTAAAGGCCGAGCCTGTGTTCCTGGAAGAGCTGCAGCAAGCATTCGGCCAGGTATACCTGTTGCCCGAGGGAGGCACCAACCTGCTGGCCGTAAAAGGCTGTACCGAGATCGTGCAGGACATCGACCTGAAGTATGATTACATCTGCTGCGCCATGGGCACCGGCGGCACGCTGGCGGGCATCGTGGCTGGCCTGGCAGGGGAGAAGCAGGTACTCGGTTTTCCGGCCCTGAAAGGCGGCGAGTTCTTGCAGCAGGAGGTGGAGGGACTGGTGCAGGCTTACAGCGGCCATACGTACAGCAACTGGCACCTCCTCACGGGTTACCACTTCGGGGGCTACGCCAAGGTAAAGCCGGAACTGCTGGCGTTCATGGAGGACTTCAAAAAGCAGCACCACATCCCGCTGGAGCCAATTTATACCGGCAAAATGATGTATGGCCTGTTTGATCTGATCCGGCAGGGCTACTTTGCCAGGGGCAGCCGCGTGGTGGCGGTGCACACGGGTGGTTTGCAGGGCAACGCCGGCTTTCAGGAGCGGCTGGGGGTGCAGATTTTGTAGCTTGTAAGCTTTACTATATCATAGCTCCCAAAACCAACAGCTGCGAAATAAAAAACGAAGGGCAGTAGCGGAGCAACGAACCTATTGTCCCAGTCCACTGCTACTACCATAGCCATGATAGTTTGTAGGAGCATAACTGTAAGCATAAATATAGACTTAGAGTCTTTAAAAGCTTTCCATACTCCTCGAAGTGCTAAAGTATAAACAGGTAAAAAGAACACCACAATAGCAATATTGTGTATGGAGGAGTAGTATGGCCTAACCTGTCCCCACAAGTAGCCAAACCTTAGCAGCAACAGTTTTGAATACGCTAGCGGTTGCTCTAAAATAAAACTTGCTATCTGCAGCAATACCGGCTCTTTTTCGGGCAGTTCCTGGGTGCTGAATTCTACACTAACTGAATCATATCCTTGTATAGCCTGTCCCTGCAGCAGGTATTGTATAGGTGAGTATACTTCTAAGACTAAGTTAGCTCCAAATAGAAGTATAGGTGCTAGTAAAGCAATGGATAGTAAAACATAGCCTCTTCTGAACCGGTGCCTGCTGTGGAAAGTATAGCCTGCAATCACACCTAATGTTAGAAAGAGGCCGTTTGGCCGTAAGAAAAGGGAAAAGCAGAGCAAAAGTGTGATGATTAGGAAGTGCTTCCAACCGTTATATGGCAGCTTTCTGATGTAGTAAAGAATGAATATAGTAAAACTAATATAAAGTGACTCGGTGTGGATGTAAAAATTCCAAGAGTGAATCTGAGGCCATATAAGGTATAAAAGGGCGCCAAAAAATGCTGCTATTCTACTTGAGGTGGCAGCATACAGCGTTTTATAAAAAAATATTGTAGCTACACCCGATACAAGCACTTGCATAACAATGATTGTTTCTAAAGGCAGGCGTAACACATACAAGACTAAGTATATAAAGAATGTGTAGCTGGCATAAAACACACTATCTGCCTGCTGCCAGTAGGTGGTACCTGTTTCTACGGAGGTTGCGTAAGCCAAATAGCGATGACTATCGAACACGATGCGGACTCCATACTTGTGATACAACAACAGGTGCATCAGTAGCCATAAAAGGCCTAACGACAGCAGTGGCCTTGAAGCTACAGGTGAAATCAATGCCAACATTTTCTTCATCAGAGGCTCTGCGTCTTTTGTCATTATCACAGTTGCTGGGTTGCTTAGTAGTGCAAGTTGCACAATTCTGAAGTAAGGCCCATAAGCTGTAGCTGCTAAAATAGGGCAACGCCGACTTTCAGGAGCGGCTGGGGGTGCAGATTTTGTAGCATAATATTTGCAACGCCGTATCTGTACCTAAACCAGAACCGGCACCCGATGCTCTTACTTCGTTTTCTTATTAAGATTTTACCTTGGGTTATACTTCTCTCGCTCGGCATTTTCCTGTGGCGCACCGTTAGCGAGTACTTCGGCAAGCCCGAAGCAAAGGCGGAGCCGGAGGTGGTCGTAAACTTCAACACCGTGCTCACCTCAGTAGAAGACCTGGGCCGCATGGAGCTGGTGCGCTATAATTTTAAGGATGTGGTGGAGTATGAGAAAAACGTGTCGCGGTGGGTGCCGAACTCGAAGATAATGCTGATCGTAACCGGCGAGGCCGTTGGCTGTGTGGACTTTACTAAGATAACTGAAGCTGACATTGAGTTTCAGGGCGACTCGCTGGTGCAGGTAGCACTGCCGGAGCCGGAGATCTGCTACTATAAAATTGACCAAAGCAAGACCAAAGTCTTCAGCAAAGAAAACACCTACTTTCAGGATGCCGACCTGGTGCAAGAAAGCTACAAGTATGCCGAGGCCAATGTGAAAAAAGCCGCCCTGAACTCCGGTATACTAAACCAGACGAAGGTAAACGCTGAGAAGGTGCTGAAACCGATTTTAGAGGAAGTAACCGGCCGCCGCGTGGTGCTGGTGCCTCAGCGCAAAATCCAGAACCCGGAGATGGGGCCGAAGCGGTAGGGTGTTCTTAATGGCTAGTACAAACTAAGGCAAGAATGCGTCAAACGGAGTTTAAGCCTGTGCTTTGTTAGGCATTGTTATTCTAGTATCAGTTCTTGCTTGTCCTTGACGATCACTTTACTCTTCAGTCTCCCTCCTCTGATAGTTGAATTGGCATAAGTAAGTTGAATTTCATCTTTGATGTAGTAAACTATATTATCATAGTCGTCATTGTATAGACCATCTAGCCCCTTAGGGTAGCTCTTATATTGTATTGAATTATATTTTGGGGAAATCAATTTAATTAAAGCTTTTTCAGCGTCTGAAGTAATTTTGCTCTGTGAAGGAAGCTCACCTTTTAATATGGGCAGAATGTGTTTTATATCGTCTTCAGAAGTGTACGACCTAGACAGAAACTCTGGAGTTAGCGTAAATAAAAGCAATACCGTTTCATCCTTTGGTAGCTCCCCAGAACTTATGTTGTGTTCTAAAGATAGAATCTGCTGAAGCTTCGAGTGATTGGATAGGCGTTTTATTATTGATTGTTCTGTCGCTTTACCAACATATAACACCTGATATTTTCTGAAATCTCTAATGTTTCTGTTAACTGTTGCAGTTAAATCCTTCATGTCATAATGTTTGAGAAAGACTTCGGGGGTAAGTAATAATCTAAATTTTAGATACTCTTCCCCTGTGTAGAATTGGATTCCAACTACTTGGTTCTTTACTAATCCATCTTTCGCGTATTTTTCATCATTATACCAAAACCTTAATGATATAGGATTATCTATTTTAGCAAATAGGTTTGTTTGATCAAGAGGTAAGCTGCAGTATAATATTTCTGAATTTTCATTCTGATGTATTTCAAACTTTAAAGCCCAAGCTTTCTCATCAATAGCTACATTATTGAAATATAAAACAGGTCTCTTCGTGATAATGTACAGTGTGCTGTTCTCTATGGCTTGAATAACTAACGGATCATTTTTAAGAATCGCAAAATCGTAGCTGCTCATTGGACTATAAGCTAAACTGAGCTGATTAAAAATGTTATTATTCATCTGTTTATTTTTAATGCGGCCTAACTAGAGAATAAGCATTAACGTGCGTTTATCTGCATTATGTGTGGAGTGTATTGGGCAGCTTAGAGCACAATACTCACTCAATATAGTAAACTTTAACTCTCCTCCAGCCCCTTCAGCGCATCCTGGATCAGGTCGTTCTCATAGCCTTTGCTCATGAGGAAGTACGTTAGCTTTTGGCGGCGGGCGAAGGGGTTCTTTTCCTTTTCGGTGGCGTTCTTCTTCTCCAACAGCTGTAGCAGGTGCTGCTCGTATAGGTCGGGGTCGATCTCTTTTAAGCCCTGTTTGATGCAGTAGTCGGAAATGCCTTTGCTCTTGAGGCCCTGCATGATCTTGCGGCGGCCCCACTTCTTCAGGCCATACTTGCCGCGCACGTAGCTTTGGGCGTAACGCTCCTCATCAATCAGCTTTTCCTGGCTTAGGCGTATGATCAGCTCCTCCACATCGTCGGGCTCCAAACCGTAGGAGTATAGCTTGTCGCGCACCTCCTGCTGCGTGCGGTCCTGATAGGCGCAGTAAGCGGCGGCTTTTATCAGCGCTTCCTTGGGGGTATAGGTTTTCTGTTTCTTGTCGCGTTCCAAAAGTATAAATCGGCTTTTACTAAAGTATAAACAAGGTTTGAAGTTAGGAAGTTGGGTAGTTAAAAAGTTAGAAGTTGCGGGCAGTTTGGGAGTTTAATATTTGTAGGGACGGGTAGCAACCTGTCCACGCTACAGCCTCTTCTGAGAAACTTATACTTAGGCTGAGGCAATGGCGGGCTCCCCTCTTGGGGGTTGGGGGCCTAGAAAAAGCCAAGGAGGGGTAGGGGTGATTGGAACCGGTATGGCAATCCTGTACATCCTTTCATCCTGTAAATCCTGATTCAGACGATTAGCAATCTCCAGCCGAAAGCCGGACCTTTGCGGCAGGAAAGTACATTATGAAGCTATCAAAAGGAGTGATATACATGCTGCTGTCGACGTTCTTTTTTGCGTTGATGCAGGTGTGCGTGAAGTGGGTGCCGCATATTCCGGCGGAGGAAATCATTGTGTTCCGGTCGCTGGTGTCGCTGGCGATAAGCCTGGTGTTTCTGCGCCGGGCAAGGGTGAGTGTGTGGGGCAACAACCGCAAATGGTTGTTCGCGCGCGGGGCCTTCGGGGCGGTGGCCCTGATCCTGTTCTTCAACGTGCTGCAGAATATTCCGCTGGCTACGGCGGCCACGCTGCAGTACCTATCGCCCATTTTTACGGCCATACTGGGCATTTTTATCGTGAAGGAGCGGGTGCGGCTGTGGCAGTGGTTCTTTTTCCTGGTGTCGTTTGCAGGCATTCTGGTGATAGAGGGCGTGGAGACGAACGTGGACAGTTTATACTTGTGGCTGGGTGTGGTGAGCGCCTTGTTTACCGGCGTGGCCTACAGCATTGTGCGCAGGCTGAACGTGCAGGAGCACCCCTTGGTCATTATCTTCTACTTCCCGCTGGTAACGCTGCCGGTGGTGGGCATTTATACTTTGTTTAACTGGGTGCAGCCCGAGGGTTGGGACTGGGTTATACTCCTGCTGGTGGGCCTGTTCACGCAACTGGGGCAGTACTACATGACGCTCTCCTACCAGCACGAGGAGATCTCCAAAGTAGCTAACCTCACTTACATCGGCATTATTTACGCGCTGCTGTTCGGCTTCTTTTTCTTCGGGGAGCTGCTCAACGGCTGGACCTACGTAGGCATGGCGCTGGTGCTGCTCGGGGTGATCCTGAACGTGCAGTACAAAAATAAGCTCAGCAAAAAAGCAACCCTGGCCGCCGAATCTGGCTCTAAGTAAGCAGGAGCCTTCGATTTAAGGTATAAAAAGTATGGTTTTGTGCTGATGATTAAGGCTTTCCTGCGTATCTTTTTAGCTGATATGTTTGCTACTAACCCTTTAGCACATGCGCCACACTTTCCTGCTATTGCTGCTGCTCTTTTTGCCTGCCCTATGTATGGCGGGTGTACTGCGCGGCCGCGTAACCGATGAAAACAACAAAGGCCTGCCGTTTGCCAGCATCTACATTAAAGAGACCGCCAGCGGCACCGCTACCAACGACCAGGGCCTGTACCAATTGCAGCTCAGCCCCGGCACCTATACCCTGGAGTTTAAGTATGTGGGCTACCGTGCCCATACCCAAACCGTAACGGTAGGCGAGGCGGCGCAGGAGCTGAACGTGCAGCTGCAGCCCGAGGTGCTGAACCTGAAAGAAGTAGTGGTAAAAGCTTCCGACGAAGACCCCGCCTACGCCATCATGCGCAACGCCATACGGCTGCGCAAGTACCACCGCGACGAGGTGAACGCCTGGAGCGCCCGCGTATACATGAAAGGCGTGGCCCGCATGGATAAAGTGCCTTCCAAAATACTTGGTGTGAAGATCGTGGATGTGGATACGGGCATCGTGTACCTGTCGGAGTCGGTGTCGGAGCTAGCGTTTAAAAAGCCGAATAAGATTTCGGAGCGGATGATCTCGAGCAAGGTGAGCGGCCAGAAGAAAGGCTTCAGCTTTAACCAGGCCTCGGAGATGAGCATTAGCTTCTACGACCCGCTGCTGAAGGTGGAGGGGCTGAGCGAGCGCGGCTTTGTGTCGCCGCTGGCCAACAATGCCTTTATGTTCTACCGCTTTGAGTATTTGGGCACCTTTCAGGAGAACGGCCGCACCATTAACAAGATCAAGGTTATCCCCCGCCGCAAGCACGACCCTGTGTTTGCAGGTAATATTTATATCGTGGACGGCAGCTGGCGCATCCACAGCACTGATTTAAGGCTCACCAAGGATGCCGGCATCGAATTCGTGGACTGGATACGGGTGCGGCAGGTGTACGCGCCGGTGGCTGAGGACGTATGGATGCCGGTATCGCAGCGCTTTACCTTTGAGGCCGCCGGACTTGGCTTTAAAGGCGGCGGCTATGCCATGGGCGTGTACTCCAACTACAAAGTGCAGCCCGCTTATGCCCGTCCGCCACGCGTAGAGGAGGTAGAGCCGGAGCCGACGCCGGAAGCAGCGGTAGCCGCGGCCAAACCAGCCAAAAAGCCGACCTATAAAGTAATAGAACCAGAAGAAGCAGCTCCGCCGGCGCAACCGGTGGTAAGCGATGAGTTGTTTAGCAAAGAGGTGCTGCTGGTGGAGAAAGACGCCAACAAACGCGACTCGGCCTACTGGGCCTCCGTCCGGCCGGTGCCGCTCACGCAGGAGGAGGTGGTGGATTACCATAAAAAGGACAGCCTGGAGGTGATCCGGAACTCCCGGCCTTACCAGGACTCGCTGGATGCGGTGCGCAACAAGCCATCCTTTGGCAGCTTTTTGCTAGGAGGCTATACGTACTCCAACAGCTACGAGCGCAAGTTTTACCGCTTCGACCCGCTGCTGAGCCTAACAGGTGGGCCGAGCATCCTGCAGTATAATACGGTGGAGGGCGTGGCGGCTGATGTGCGCGTTAACTACCGCAGGAACTTTGAGGACCGCCGCAACTATCAGGTAGAGCCGGCGGTGCGGTACGGTTTCAGCAACGAGAAGCTGAACGCCAAGCTGCGCCTGAGCTACCAGTACGACCCGATCAAAAACAGCACCATCAGCCTGGAAGGCGGTCGCTATGTGGCCCAAATCAACAACCTGGACCCCATCTCGCCTTTTGTGAACACGCTCTATACCTTGCTTGCCGAGCGCAACTACCTCAAGCTCTACCAGCGCGACTTTGGGCAGGTGAGCTACCGTAGCGAACTCTGGAACGGGCTGAGCCTGAGCACCACCCTGAATTACGCGCACCGCATGCCGCTGGAGAACACAGCCGACTTTACCTTCCGGGACCGTGGCACCGACGAGTCGGGCCGCTTTACCTCCAACGTACCGGATAATGCGGAGCTGCCAGATGCGTCTTTCTCGCCGCACCAGGCCCTGACGGTTACTGCCGCGTTAAGTATAAAGCCAGGCATGCGCTACATCTCCCGCCCCGATAATAAGATCAACCTGGGGTCGAAGTATCCAACCTTTACCCTAAGTTACCGCGGCGGTCTAAAAGTTTTGGGAGGCGATGTGAAGTATAGCACAGCAGGATTAAGCATTGCCGATGATGTGAGCTTTGGCTTGCTGGGCCGCAGCAAGTACAGCGTGCTGGGGGCCGTGTTTTGGGGAAAAGAGGACATGCGCCTGCTGGACTACAAGCACTTCAATGGCAACCGCACCCTCATCGCAGGTACTTATGAGGGCTTCCAGCTGCTGGACTACTACCGCTACAGCACCAACAACCGCTACCTGGAGGCGCATTACGAGCATCACTTCAATGGTTTCCTGTTCAACAAAATACCGCTGTTCCGAAAGCTGAAGTGGCAGGAGGTGGTGAGCCTGAACTACCTGAACACGCAGGAGTCGCGGCACTACCTGGAGCTGGGGCTGGGCATTGAGCACATCTTTAAAGTGCTGCGCGTGGATTTTGTGACCTCGTTTCAGGAGGGCAACAAAGCCAGAACAGGCGTGATGGTTGGTTTCGGGTTCTGAGGCAGCAGGTTAGGCTCCTGGTGCTGGATAACCTAATGAGCACGGTGGCCGTTAAAAATAGCCGATGAACTAATTAACAACGAATCATGAAGACATCAGATATACTAAAGCCAGCGTTGGCGCTGGCGTTTTTTGCTGTAGTAGGCTTTGGCTGCGACAATAGGGCTGAAAGAATAGAGGAAGAAGATACCACAGGAACCGCAGAGGCGGTGGTAGAAGGAGATGAAGGAGCCGCGAACCTAAATGAACCGCGCCCAGCGCCCATCGGCGACACAGCCGTAACCGGTGAGCAGGCCGACCAGTTCGGCAACCCTGAGCCAAACGTAGACTCAGCCGCCCGTGAGTTGCAGCGCTTGGATGAGCAGAAACAGCGGGGCACCACCACGAATTAACGTTTAGGAAGTATAAAAAGCGCCTCACCAGCTCTAGTTGGTGAGGCGCTTTTTGTTTGCCTGGGCTGTTTTACCTCACCCCAAACCTCTCCTAAGAACAGGAGAGGGAGCTTCCGGTTACCGTTCCAACCACCCCTGCCCCTCCTTGTCCAAGGAGGGGAATTCACCCCACCCCAGCCCTCCCCTAAAAACAGGGGAGGGAGTTATACTTGCCGCTATACTTAATTACCTTCTTGAATGAAGTGAGAGATCTATCGGGAATTCTAAAGAGATCTCTCCCAAAGGTCGAGATGACAAATAGCTGTGGCTATCGAACTGATACCCAGTCCTTGGGTTGAGCGCCTTGTAGATTTCCGGTTTCGCTTTAGCGAAATTGCGGAGACCGCAGGTCAAGCAAAGGAAATGTACACCGCGCGATGCCAAAGGACGAGCCCTCTCGGGCTTGAGAGCACCAAAGCCAGAAATGAAACGATAGATCTGTATGTCTGGAGGATCAGCAGTAACTATAAAGTATAGCTTGTTTTCAGTTACGGGAAGCTGCGGCGATGAAAGTATAGCCAAAGTACGGCTGCTGCGGATCTGGAGATCCGCAGCAGAGAAGGTTCCGGACAAGGATGTCCGGAACAGCGATAGAAGATTAGTTCGGGCTGCACAAAGTCGTGGCAGCAAAGACACACGGACGCTTACGCCAGTAAAACAGAGGCAGAGGCAGAATTACTTCACCACCGCCGCAGTCCCCACAGGCGGGATCACCAGCCCATCGCCCCGCTTCTTGCGGCCCTTCAGGTTTATGTTGTAGATGATCACCGAGATAAAAATAATGATATAAGCCACAACTTTGGTGGCGGTTGTCTGCTCACCAAAGTATAGGAAGGCCATCACGAAATTCAGGATCGGGTTGATGTACATCAGGATGCCAATGGTGCCGGAGGTTAGCTCCTTCAGGGCGAACAGGTTCAGGAACAGCGGCAGCACCGTGAAAGCGGCGCTCAGCAAGCCAACATGCAGAAAGAAATGCGAGTCGAGCTTGGCGTTGCCCCCCGTAAAAAAAGTATAAAAGGGCCCGATAAAGATAAAAGCTAGGATCAGCTGCAGCTTCAGGAGTACGATCTTGTCATAAGCCTTCAAAAGCCGCTGCGTGATCAGGTAAAAGGCATAGCTCAGGGCAATCAGCAAACTGAACAGCAGGCTCGTAATCTCGCCACTGCCTACCAGTGCACAGCTCAGGGCACTCAGGCCAATGGCCAGCCACTGGTTCGGGCGCAGCTCCTCCTTCAGCAATAAAAACCCCAGCACCGCCGTAAGTATAGGGCAGAGCAGGTAAGAGAAGGAGCCGGTCTGGATATTGATGTGGTTGACCACGTAGATAAAAGCCAGCCAGTTGGTGGTGAGCAGCACCCCGCCCAGGAACGTGTAAAGCAGGAACAGCCGTTTTTCGCGGGCGCCGGAGCTCTTAAGCTGGGCTATCGTAGCCAACAGCTGCTTGCGGCGGAACAACAGCGAGATAACCAGCAGCAGTCCTACCGACAGCGCCACCCGAAAGTATAAAATCTGCCCACTGGGGTAGGCAGCCAGCGCCTTTAGCGGAAAGGGGATGAAGCCCCAGATAATAAACGCCGCCAGGCCCGCCGCGTAGTATGGTTTGGTGTTGGTAGTGCCCATCGCTGTAATCAAAAAAGTATAAAAGTGCGCAAAGGTCAGGAATTCGGTTGTTGATTACTAATAGTTAATCGTTGGAAGATTGATTTGCTGCTTGGTTAAATTGTTTAGGTCAGGGGTAGCAGGAGGCGCAGGATGGCTTTTCAGCCTTACTCACTCATTCAGAATCCCTAAACTCTCTAACTCTTAAGCTCTGCTAACTTTCTAACCCGCTAACTTTTTAACTTCCTAACTTCCCCGCCTATCTTTGGCCCGAAGTATAAACTACTCCCCATGCTCACGTTTCAGCAGCTACAAAGTATAACCCAGGGCGACCTGGTGCAGTTCACGCAGCCACTGCCCCTTGTGCACCTGCTCACCGACAGCCGTAAGCTCTCGCAGCCGGCAGGCTCGGTGTTTTTTGCCATCAAAGGCAAGTATAACGACGGCCACAGGTACCTGCCGCAACTGTATGCGCAGGGCGTTAGGCAGTTTGTGCTGGAGCAGGGAGAGGCGGAGCAGCTGAAGCAGCTTTACCCGGAGGCGAATATTTTGCAGGTAGAAAGCAGCCTGGCGGCGCTGCAAAAGCTGGCGGCGTGGCACCGGGCGCAGTTCGCTATACCGGTTATCGGCATTACGGGCAGCAACGGCA
Source organism: Pontibacter litorisediminis (assembly GCF_029360645.1). Classification (GTDB taxonomy): domain Bacteria; phylum Bacteroidota; class Bacteroidia; order Cytophagales; family Hymenobacteraceae; genus Pontibacter; species Pontibacter litorisediminis. Next base: position 76,329 of record NZ_JARDUA010000005.1, read on the forward strand.
AAACCATTGTAAAGGAGTGGCTGTCGCAGCTGCTGAGCCCGGATGAAATGGTGGTGAAGAGCCCGCGCAGCTACAATTCGCAGCTGGGGGTGCCGCTGAGCGTGTGGCAACTGCAGCCAAACCATACTTTGGGCATTTTTGAGGCGGGCATCTCACAGCCCGGCGAGATGGAAAAGCTGCAGGCCGTCATTCGCCCAACCCTTGGCATCTTCACCAACATCGGCAGCGCCCACGACGAAGGCTTTGCCTCGCGCGAGCAGAAGGTAAAGGAGAAGCTGAAGCTGTTTACGGAAGCGGAGCTGCTTTTTTACTGTGCTGACTACGACCTGCTGCACCAGGCGGTGCAGGTGCATCCTATAAACTCCTTTACCTGGAGCCGCCAGCATCCGGAGGCCGACTTGTTCATCAACGCGACCACCACCGCGGGGCATAAAACCATTGTGGTGTATACTTTTGAGGGGCAGAAGCAGCGCCTGGCCATTCCTTTCACCGACGAGGCATCTGTAGAAAACGCCATCCACTGCCTGGCGGTACTGCTGCACCGCCGCCTGCCGCTCTCCGAACTACAGGACCGCCTCGACCGCCTGCACCCGGTGGCCATGCGCCTGGAGATGAAGGAGGCCATCAACGGTTGCTACCTCATCGACGATACCTACAACAACGATCTCGCCGGCCTGGCTATCGCCCTGGACCTGCAGGCAAGCCAGCCGCAGCGGGGGCAACACACGCTTATACTTTCCGATGTGCTGGAGTCGGGCCTACCGGAAAAGCAACTGTACCAAAAGGTGGCAGCGCTGGTGCAGGCGCATAACGTGCAGCGCCTGATTGGCGTTGGTTCCACCATCAGCAAGTATGGCCATCTTTTTACCAAGGCTGAGTTTTATACTTCCACTGCTGATTTCCTGAAAGCCTTCAGGCCGGAGGCTTTCAAAAATGAGGTGATCCTGGTGAAGGGCGCGCGCGTGTTCGGGTTTGAGAAGATCGTGCAGGCTTTTCAGCAGAAGGTGCACGGCACGGTGCTGGAGGTAAACCTGGATGCGCTGGTGCATAACTTAAACTTCTACCGCTCCAAATTGGCCCCGGACACCAAGCTGATGGTGATGGTGAAGGCATTCGCCTATGGCAGCGGCAGCTTTGAGGTGGCCAACCTGCTGCAGTTCCACCGGGCGGATTACTTGGCCGTGGCCTATGTGGATGAGGGCGTGGCCCTGCGCGAGAACGGCATCACGCTGCCCATCATGGTCATGAACCCATCCCTCGACAGTTTCCTGAAGCTGCGGCAGTACCACCTGGAGCCGGAAATCTATTCGCTGGAGCAGCTAAGCGCCTTTGTGGCGGTACTGGAACCGGACGTAAAGTATAAAATACACCTGAAGCTGGATACCGGTATGCACCGGCTCGGCTTTGAGGAGGAGGACTTTGAAGCACTGTTCTCTTTGCTGGAGCAGCACCCGCAGGTGCAGGTGGCCAGTACCTTCAGCCACCTGGCCGGCGCCGACGAAGCCATCCACAACGATTTCTCGCAGCTGCAGATCAGGCGGTTTAGAAGTATGGCGGCAGAGCTGGAAGGGCGGCTGAAGTATAATGTCATTAAGCATATTCTTAACTCGGCGGGCATTGTGCGTTTTCCGGAGCACCAGCTGGATATGGTGCGGCTGGGCATCGGCATCTACGGCGTGGAGGCCACTGGCTCGGAGCAGGAGGCGCTGCGGCCGGTGAGCACGCTAAAAACCATGGTTTCCCAGGTAAAAAGTATAAAACAAGGCGATACCGTAGGCTACAGCCGGAAAGGCATCGCCACCACCGACAGAACCACCGCCACCATTGCCATTGGCTACGCCGACGGCTACGACCGCCGCTTCAGCAACGGGGTGGGGCAGGTGCTCATCAACGGGCGCCGGTGCCCCATCATCGGCAACGTGTGCATGGATATGTGCATGGTAGACGTAACGGGCGTAGCCGTAAAAGCCGGAGACGCTGTCACCGTGTTTGGCCCGGAGCTGACGCTGGTGGAGCTGGCGCATCGCATCGGTACCATTCCATACGAACTCCTCACCAACGTCAGCACCCGGGTGAAGCGGGTTTTCTATTCGGAGTAAGGGTTTTTGCGCAGAGCAGGTAAAAGGAAGGAGTTAAAAAGCTCTTATGGTTTTTTTTAGCAATTGCTTTAGTGTCAGCTTGGTACATCTGCGGGTTTTCTAATTCTCAATTCTTTTGCTTTAAAGTTGAACACCTCGTAACTTGCAGTTGTTTATAAACAGTCTAAATAAAGAGAGGTAACCGGTGCAACACAGAGCAGAAGAGCATATAGGGCGCAAGTCTGTGCGCGACATGAAAATAGGGGAGCGCGGCGTGATTTGCTGCCTGAAAGACCCCGAAATGGGCCTGAAACTGCTTGAAATGGGATGTTTGCCCGGCACAGAGGTAAAACTGAATAGCCGTGCCCCGCTCGGCGACCCCATCACCATCATTGTGAACGACTATACCCTCTCCCTGCGCTTAGACGAAGCCGAGACTATATTACTCAAGCAGTAGATTTCTGATGACTGTAGCTACCCAACCTGAGATAAAGCAGGCAGAGCGTATTTCTGCCAAGCCGGAAGAGGTGAAAATCGCCTTGGTCGGCAACCCGAACTCTGGCAAAACATCGTTATTTAACCAGCTTACCGGCCTTAACCAAAAGGTGGGTAACTTCCCGGGGGTTACAGTTGATAAGAAGACTGGCTATACTCAGCTTACGCCTGCCATCAGGGCGGAGATTATTGACTTGCCGGGCACGTATAGCCTGTACCCTAAATCTTTGGATGAGCGGGTGATAACTGACCTGCTCTATGATCCAACCTCTAGGCACTTCCCGGACCTGGTTATCCTTACCGCCGATGCCTCTAACCTGAAGCGCAACCTGCTGCTGTTTACCCAGCTGGCCGACCTGCAGTTACCAGCGGTGCTGGCCCTGAACATGGTGGACGTGGCCGAGCAGGAGGGCGTGAAGATTGATGTGGAGGCGCTACAGCGTGAGCTGGGGGTGCCGGTAATCCCTATGAATGCCCGCAAAGGCATTGGGGTGGCCGCCCTTAAGATCGTAATGACGCAGCACCTGAGCGCACCGGAGAAGCCGTTCTATTCCATTCCAACCGATCTGCAACCGCTGCTGCAAAGTATAAAAAGCCGATTTGGCCTAAGTAACGATTACCTGGCCCTGCAGTATGCCCACCAGTACAAGAGCCTGAAATTCCTGAAAGAGGAGGAAATGGCTTGGCTGGGCGAGCAGCTGGAGAAGGCGGGCTTCAGGTCCAATGCGCGGCAGGCGGATGAGACTATCGCCCGCTACACCCGCATTAACGAGCTGCTGTTGGATGCCGTGCGCGTGGAGAAGGCCGACAAAGATGAGAAGTTCAGCAACCGCTTGGACCAGGTCCTGACGCATAAGGTGTTCGGCTACCTCATCTTCTTTGCTATACTCTTCCTCATCTTCCAGGCCATCTTTGCCTGGGCAAGTTACCCGATGGACCTGATCGACGGGGGTATTGCTGCCCTGAACACCCTCATTCAGGAAAACTTCAGCGGACCGCTGGTGAACCTGCTCACAGAGGGGGTGCTGGCTGGTCTGGGAGGCGTGCTGGTATTCGTGCCGCAGATTGCCATCCTGTTTGCCTTTATCGCCATACTGGAGGAGACCGGCTATATGGCCCGTGTTACCTTTATGATGGACAAGATCATGCGCAAGTTCGGCCTGAACGGTAAAAGCGTGGTGCCACTGATCTCGGGCGTGGCCTGTGCCGTGCCGGCGGTAATGTCGGCGCGAACGATCGAGAACTGGAAAGACCGCATGATCACCATTTTCGTGACGCCGTTGATGAGTTGCTCGGCCCGCATTCCGGTATACACGGTGCTGATTGCGCTGGTGGTGCCGGAGGTATATTACTTCGGATTTCTCAACCTGCAGGGCTTGGTGCTGATGGGCCTGTACCTGATCGGCTTCCTGGCGGCAGTGCTTTCTGCCTGGCTCCTGAAGGTGATATTGAAAGCCCGAGAGCGCAGCTACTTCATTATGGAGTTTCCCACCTATAAGATGCCGCGCTGGAAAAACGTAGGGCTTACGATCGTGGAGAAGGTGAAAGCCTTCGTGTTCGAGGCCGGTAAAGTGATTGTGGCTATTTCGATCATACTTTGGGTGCTGGCCTCTTACGGCCCTGGCGACAGTTTTGAGCGTGCCGAAGCGCAGGCGCTCAGGGAGGCGCAGGCAGAGGGGTTGAACGCGGAGCAGATCGAAAATAGAATTGCCTCACATCAGCTAGAGTCATCTTACGCCGGTGTGGTGGGGCGCACCATAGAGCCTGTCATCAGGCCGCTAGGCTATGATTGGAAGATAGGTATAGCCTTGTTAACCTCCTTTGCCGCCCGTGAGGTGTTTGTGGGCACCATGTCTACTATCTATAGTATAGGCGAGGAGGAAAATGTAACTACCATCAAGGAAAAGCTGATGTCGGAGAAAGACGCTAACGGCGACCCGTTCTTTACGCCGGCGCGTAGCTTCTCGCTCATGATCTTCTACCTTTTCGCCATGCAATGCGTGAGCACGCTGGCCATTGTGCGCCGCGAGACCAAGAGCTGGACCTGGCCAGCCGCCCAGTTGCTTTACATGAGTGGCCTGGCTTACGTCATGGCTTTTATCACCTACCAGCTTTTTAGCTAAACCAAGTATACAGAAAGTTAACCCAAGAGCCCGGAGGTAACAGTTTACCTCCGGGCTCTTGGGTTTTGGATAAAACCTACAATGTTTACGTCTATTCTGTTTTAAAGCCTTCCCCTAGCATCCCGATCTAGTTATTAAAGAAACAATAAATAGCCATAATATGCTTTTTATTCGTATAATATTACTATAGAGGCGTGGGTTTGAGTGAGTATGGCATAAAATAGCCTAAGCTGCTTCTGAAGCTAATATCTATTTAATATTTTATTTTAAAATACTGATTTATAGATATTTATGTTTTGGTGTGAGTTTGGGTTCGCTGCTGTGAAAAAGGGTTGAGAGGGCTGTGAACCTGATAATTTAGACGAAATTATACTTTTTTTATATTTTCTTCCTGCGCAACCATAATGATACCGTGTACTATGAAAACAGCTATACTTATTTTCCTCGTGTCAGCCTTGCACCATTCATGTCCTCCTGATGCCGGGTAAACTGCGTTAGGTCCGCTTTAAAGGTTCATTACAGCTAAATAAGATCAAGCAAAGCAGAGGGCAATCTGACGGCTTTGTATGTAATAGATTGTTTAACTGCCAGGCGGTCACATTGCTATCGCCTGAGCTTCTACCACCTCTCCTAAACGCTTCACAGTTGCCTTCCACCGTCTTGTGTGTTCTCCTGACGCCTCTATTACCTAAACAACTTTAGTAATCTTCTCACTTTAACTACAACACTACAATGAAGAGAATTCTATTCCTGAGTCTCTTGCTTGTGACAGTCCTGTTGCACCAGGCCATGGCACAGGTGAGGACCGTCACTGGTAGAGTAACGGATGCTACTACCAGCCAGCCATTGCCGGGTGTTACCGTACTGGTAAAAGGCACCACGGTGGGTACCGCTACCTCGGCGGATGGCACCTACTCTGTGAACGTGCCCGAGGGCAGCAATACATTGATGTTTAGATTTATCGGCTACGAAAATGTGGAGCGCAGCGTCGGGAATGCCTCTACGGTCGATGTGGCGCTTTCGCCGGATACAGAACAACTGCAGGAGGTGGTGGTAACTGCCTTGGGTATTGAGCGCAATAGGAACGAGCTGGCTTATTCGGCACAGCAGGTTAGCGGCGAACAGATCACCCGAACAAGGTCCGCAGACTTTGTTAACACGCTTTCGGGCAAGGTGGCTGGTCTGGATATCCGCACCAACAACACCATGGGTGGTTCTACCAACGTGGTTATCCGCGGTTATTCCTCTATCACGGGTAATAACCAGGCGCTTTTCGTGATAGACGGCGTGCCAGTGAGCAACGCCAACAACAACACAAGCACAAGGGTAGCGCAGCAGAACCCTGATTTTGGTAACCAGCAGGCAGGTGGTGTAGGCACAGACTGGGGTAACGCCGCCGCCGACCTGAATCCGGACAACATCGAGTCGGTGAACGTGCTGAAAGGTGCGGCGGCAACAGCCCTGTATGGCTCCCGCGCAGCCAACGGCGTTATCATGATTACTACGAAAAAGGGCAGAAAGAACAGCCTGAACGTGACCATCAACAGCGGGGTGACCTGGAGCCAGATTGATGAGAGCACCTTTATCAGATACCAGAAAGAGTATGGCGCTGGTTATCTTCAGCAGTTCCGTACAGCTCGGGATTTAGGTAGCGGGGAGGCCCCCGTGGTAAGGTTTCAGGATGATGCCTCCTATGGCCCAAGGTTCGATCCAAACCTGCAGGTATACCAGTGGGACGCCATTGACCCTTTCCACCCCAACTTCGGCCAGACAAGGCCATGGGTAGCAGCCGACAATGACCCAAGCACCTTCTATGAAACAGGTGTTAACTCCAACCAAAGCGTGGTGGTTAACGGCGGTGGTGACAAGACAACTTTTAACCTGGGCTACACCCGCAATGACATAAAAGGTAACTTGCCTAACAGCACCATCGACAAAGACCTCTTTAACTTTAACGGCTCTTACGAGGCGACCGACAGGTTGACGGTAGCCGCCTCTGCCAACTATGCCCGTACGGTAGCTGTCGGTAGGTATGGCACAGGCTACAATGGCCGTAACCCGAACCAGGCGTTCAGGCAATGGTGGCAAACCAACGTGGACATTGAGGAGCAGCGGGAGGCGTACTTCCGAAACCGCCAGAACATCACCTGGAACTGGAACAGCACCAACACAGGCCCTATTTACACCGATAACCCGTACTGGTCGCGTTACGAGAACTACTCCAACGATAGCAGGGATAACTTCTATGGCTATGCCACTGCCACCTATAAGTTTACAGACTGGTTTAACTTGATGGGTAGGGCAGCCTTTAACACCACCACCGATATGCAGGAAGAGCGTGTAGCCGTGGGAAGTGCGGACGTGAGTCAGTATGCACGGTTCAACCGGGAGTTCAACGAAGCTAACTTTGACCTCATTGCCAACTTCAACAAGGACCTCACCGAGAACATCAGCTTTACAGGCCTGCTGGGCTCCAACCTGCGCAGGAGCCGCATGAACTCTATAAGGGCGACCACGAACGGCGGCCTTGTTGTGCCCCGTTTGTATGCCCTGTCAAACTCCGCCAACCCTCCTACACCTCCCTTTGAGGAAGGCGAGCGCATCGGTGTGGACGGCATCTTTGCCAATGCCAACTTTGGCTACAAAGAAATGGCGTTCATCGAGCTCTCTGCACGCCGGGATAAGTCTACCACCCTGCCCGAGGATGAAAACTCGTTCTTCTACCCAGCGGTGGCCGCCAACGTGGTTTTCTCAAACTTACTGGATTTGGACTGGCTAAACCATGGCAAGGTTCGGGTAAACTATGCCGAGGTAGGTAACGATGCGCCGGCACTGAGTATATTTGATGTGTATGATAAGCCGACGAGCTATGGCAACACACCGCTCTTCTCGCTTCCCAACATCAAGAACAATGAGAACCTGAAGCCTGAAAGGTCAAAAAGCTTCGAAACCGGCCTGGAGGCAGAGTTCTTCAACGGCCTGTTTGGTTTTGACTTCACCTGGTATACTTCCAAAACTGTGGACCAAATCATTCCTGTAAGTACCACTGCGGCTTCGGGCTACACCCAGCGCTTCGTGAACGCGGGCGAGGTGGAGAACAAGGGCATTGAGGTGGCAGCGTTCGTTACACCTGTGCAAACACAGAACATTACCTGGACCGTGAACCTAAACTTCTCGCGCAATAGAAACGAGGTGCTGAGTTTGTATGAGGATGTGCAGAACATTCCGCTGCAAAACTTTCAGGGTGGTGTTTCGCTCAATGCGGCGGTAGGTTATCCTTATGGTGTTATCAGAGGCAACGACTTTGTGTACACGAATGGGCAAAGAACCGTTAACGCAGACGGATATTACCTGACTACCCCGGGTGCCAACGCCATCATCGGCGACCCTAACCCGGACTGGCTGGGAGGCGTGAACAACTCACTGACTTACCGGGGTATAACGCTTGCCTTCCTGGTTGACATACGCCACGGGGGCGATGTCTTCTCGCTGGACCAGTGGTACGGAGAGGCCACAGGTTTGTATCCGCACACGGCCGGACTGAATGATAAAGGTAATCCATCCCGACTTCCGGTTGCGGAAGGTGGGGGCATCCTCTTACCGGGTGTGAAGGAGGACGGCAGCCCGAACGATGTCTATGCTGAGAACCAGAATGGCAACGGCCTGACTCCGTTTGGCTATGCGGCGAACAACTTCTCTGGTGCCCCAAGGGCCTGGTATGTGTACGACGGAAGCTTTGTGAAGCTTAGGGAGCTAGCCTTAACCTATGCGTTGCCACAAAACATAATCCAAAACATCGGCTTTATAAAGGGTATAGACCTGCAGCTGATAGGCCGTAACCTGTGGATCATTCATAAGAACATGAAGTATTCTGATCCGGAAGAGGGCATTAGCTCCGGCAACGCAGGCAGAGGCTACCAGAGTGGCGCGTATCCTGCCATCAAAACCTACGGTTTCAATGTTAGACTAAATTTTTAAGAACTAGAAGATGAAAAGGATTCTTATATGCCTGCTCTCCATGGTGCTGGTGGCATCATGCGTAGATGACCTGGATGACTACAACGTTGATCCGAAGCGAACGTCAGAGGCGCCGCCTGTTACATTGTTTACAAATGCCGTCCTAAGCCTGTCTGACGCGCTGACGACACCCGATGTAAACTATAACAACTACAGGTTTTATGTGCAGCACTGGACCTCCACGCAATACCTGGACGAGCCAAGGTACAACATGACCTCCCGCCTGATTCCGCAGAACATGTGGCAGGAACTGTACCGGGATGTGTTGGCAGACCTGAAGGAGGCCAAACAACTGGTAACAGAGGATGAGTTTCTGGAAGCAGAGGTTAAAAACAACCAGTTGGCGCAAATAGAGATGATGGAGGTGTACACCTGGTTCGTGATTGTGACCACCTGGGGAGATGTGCCCTATACAGAGGCGCTCGACCCAACCAACTCGTTGCCAGCCTACGATGATGCGCGTACTATCTACAACGACCTTATCACTCGGCTTAATACCGCCATCGGGCTGGTAGACCCTGCCGCCTCCGGGTTTGAGGAAGGAGACGTGTTTTACAATGGGGACATGAGCCAATGGTTGAAGTTCGGCAACTCTTTAAAGCTGAAGATGGGAATGGTGCTCGCCGATGTTGACCCTGGCCAGGCTGCAACGATTGTAGCAGAGGCTGCTCCTAATGTATTTACAAGCAATGCAGACAATGCAGTTTTCCCTTATCTGAGTGCGCCACCGAACAACAACCCGATCTCGGACAACGTGCTGGGGCCATTCACTTCCAGAGAGGATTATGTTGCCGCCAATACCTTGGTTGACATCATGAATGAGCTGGATGACCCAAGGAGGCCAGAGTACTTTACAGATGTAGATGGGGAGTTTATCGGCGGTATATACGGCTATGAGAACAACTACTCGAATTTCTCTACGGTGAGTGAGAAAATCGCTGATCCTACCTTTGAGGCGCTGCTGCTGGATTACTCAGAGGTTGAGTTCTTACTGGCAGAGGGTGTGGAAAGAGGCTTTAACGTGGCAGGGACAGCCGAGGAACACTACAACAATGGCGTTACAGCATCCATTACGTACTGGGGTCGATCAGTAGAAGAGGCTAACGCTTACCTAGCTCAGCCTGAGGTAAACTATAGCACCGCCCCTGGCGATTGGCGGCAAAAAATCGGTACACAGAAATGGATTGCGTTCTATAACCGTGGCTTCGATGCCTGGTTGTCGTGGCGCAGGCTGGATGCTCCTGACCTGCAGCCTCCGGCTATAGAGGGAGCCGCTCAGTTAACCATTCCAAAGCGCCTGATTTACCCCATCAACGAGCAGACGCTCAACCCGGAAAACCGAGCGGCCGCTGCATCCGCAATTGGCGGCGATGAGGCAAGTACCCGCCTTTTCTGGGATGTTCAGTAAGGTGCTCTATGTAATTATGAAGTAAAATACTAGGTAGTAGTCTTCTTCATTGGAAAAGGCTCCCGGTTTCCGGGAGCCTTTTATTTTAGGCTTACCTTAACTATAGTTGGAAACCGACGTTTATTGCTTTGGATTATCTGTATCAAACTATTATTAATTGCTTGGATAATGCTATTAATGTTTGCCTTCAAGAACAACAGGGAACTTTATCCTAAAGGGAGTATGGCGTTTGGGTAGAGTGGCAGTTGGCTCCTGCTGCTTCCGAGGCAAATATTGAATAAACAAAGTTGGTGCAAATGATTAAAACATGCTTCTTAAACTATCATGATGTAAATTTAAGCTGTTATGGTACAGTTAATATTCAAAAATTAGATAATAGGTTTGTTAATATGATAGCTTTTTAATAAACTTGTTAAAACATATCTCACCTTAAACAAACATTGTATGGTAAACTATTTACTCATTGTAGCTCCACCCCTGTGGTGCTGTACACATCCTTCCTTCAATTCATATAAAACTTCATAGCTGCTGCGCTTTAGAAGGGTGCAGGTGCCTCCTCTGCATTGATTATGCTGAGCTGAGGTATCTATAACATAACCTCAAAAGCTGCCTGTCTTTGGTTGCTGCAGATAGCGGGCTATTGTCTGCTGTCTGTATGTGCAGCAGTGTATCCGCATGCTTCTGAGTTTCTGTTAAAGCTTGTTGTTTATAAGTTTTTTTATATTTTTTACCTAAACTCTCACTTTAAACTTAAACACAATGAAGAAAATTCTATTCCTGAGTCTCTTGCTTGTGACGGCCTTGTTACACCAGGCCATGGCACAGGTTAGGGCTATTACTGGTAGAGTTACAGATGCTGCTACCAGCCAGCCGTTGCCAGGCGTAACTGTACTGGTGAAAGGCACTAATACTGGTACTGCTACAGCAGCAGACGGTAGCTATTCTATCAATGTGCCTGAAGGAGGCAACACCCTTGTCTTTAGATTTATTGGTTATGATGTAGTAGAACGGGCTATTGGGTCTGCTGAGACTATAAACGTAGAGATGGGGACTGCATCTCAGCAACTATCTGAAGTAGTTGTTACAGGTGCTTATGGTACTACTCGTACTGCTCGCTCTACTGCCAATAATGCGCAGGTTGTAAACGCTGAGCAACTGAACGTTATTCGTCAGCCAAGTGTAAACAACGCGCTGGCGGGTAAAGTGGCTGGTGTACAGGTAAGAAGCCAATCAGCTGCTGCTCTGGGAAGACAGTCTGAGGTAAGATTAAGAGGTACTTCCGGATTCGGTTTAGGTTCAGGGGCCCTTTACATTGTAGACGGTACCATACTACCAAACGCTGAAGATATCAACATGGATGATATCGAGAGTGTTACTGTATTACAAGGCCCTGCAGCTGCTGCACAATTCGGTTCTCAGGCCGCAAACGGTGCCATCGTGATGACACTGAAGAAAGGTAGAAAACAGCCTGGTGTAGGTGTTACCTTGAATATGGGTGCCATGTTTGAGAAAGCTTATATTATGCCAAACTACCAGAACTCCTATGCGGGTGGTGCCTTTAGCGACCTGGTGAAGTACAACTGGAAAGACGGTGATCCGGAAGAGTGGAAAGCGTTGGACGGTAAATACTACCACGATTACAGCGATGACGCCAGCTGGGGGCCAAGAATGGTTGGTCAGGAATATATTCCTTGGTATGCATGGTATGGTGGCCACAGCCGTTCTTACCAGACTGCAAAACTGAATCCGCAGCCAGACAATGCTAGAGATTATTTTAACACAGGTGTAAGCCTTAACAATTCGGTTACTCTAAGCACAGGTACGGATAACCTAGCATTTAAATTAACCTATGGTAATCAGGATGTTAAAGGTTTGATCCCGAACTCAAGCCTAAACAAAAACACGCTTAACATTAAAACTTCATACGAGCTAAATAAGCATTTCGAAGCTTCGGCTAACATTAACTATGTTAATACAAAGCTGAAAGGTGAAATTGATGATGCTTATTCTAACCAAACTACAGGTTCATTCAGCCAATGGTTCCACAGAAACTTGGACATGGGAATTATGAAGGAGCTTCGTGGCCTGACTACACCGGACGGAATCTACGCAAGCTGGAACAAAGCTAACCCAGGTAGCTATGACCCGGCTAACGAAAGGGCCTTCTATGCTGGTAACTACTGGTATAACTTCTATACATATTATGATTTAGTTGACCAGGTGAACCAGCGTGATCGTTTGTTTGGAGACATTGCTTTAACATACAAAGTGAACGACGACCTTCGTTTCACGGCTACATACCGTAAGCAGCAAAATACCGTGTTTGGAGAGTCTAAGTATAGCTCACAACTAGCACTTAGTGGCCTGCAGACAACTGGTAACAATCCATTTGCCAGAGGCTACTATGGTACCTCAAATTCATACTCTAACAGAAGAAACATAGAGTTTGTAGGTTCTTATACGAAGCAGATCGGAGACTTCAGTTTAGAGGCTAACGCAGGTGCTGACTTCTTTAGATGGGTAAACAAGTATAATGGGGCATCAACCAATCAAGGCTTGAACGTTCCGGATCTGTTCACTATCTCTAACTCAGTTAATGAGCCTTCTATCTTGAATGACAGAATTGAAGAAGCTTACAATGCTGCTTTCGTAAAATCAACTTTTGGCTGGAAGAACCTCCTGTTTGCAGAAGTAACCCTCCGTAATGACTGGTTCTCTACGCTGCCAGCGGAAGATAACGATGTACTTTCTAAGTCTTTTGGCGCTTCCTTTGTGTTCAGTGACCTTATTAGTGATTCTTATGAATGGATAAGCTATGGTAAACTGAGAGGGTCATGGGGTGAAGTACCAAAAGCTTTGGGCGCTACAAACGAGACTTTCGGAGCATATGTGTACCCGGGCTTTGCCTACAGTGTAGGCCAATTTAAGTGGGGTAACAACTTCCTAATGTCTACACCTAACCAGCTTGTTGACCCTAATATCAAAGGTTCAGTTGTGTCTATGGGAGAAATTGGTTTAGACATGAGCTTCCTGCAGAACCGTTTCGGTTTCCAGTTTACTTACTTCGAGGGCGCAGAAAAAGACTTCCCTTATCCACTGGTTACAAATGGTGCTAGCGGTTATACATCGCTTTATACCAACATTGGTGAGATTAGCAAAAAAGGTATAGAGTTACAGGTTAATGGTATGCCGATCAACTCTGATAAATTTACTTGGGATATTACTGGTACCTGGGCTAATTTGATTGAAAACGACATCGTTGAGCTTGCTCCAGGTGTAACGCAGACTCCTGGTATACAAGGAGTATGGGGTACTACCATGCCATACCTGGTACATACTGAAGGAGAGCGTTGGGGACAACTAGTAGGTAACGGTATCAAGCGAATTGATGGCAAGCCGGTGCTGAACGATGACGGCTCTTATGTAAACGACCCTAATGTGAACTTTGGCAGCGTGCTTCCGCAGCATACAGGTGGTGTTCAAAACTCCTTCACGCTTTTCAGAGACTTCACTATCAATGCTAACATCGACTACCAGGTAGGTGGTAAATTCGTTTCGCTTTCTAACATGTGGGGTAGCTACAGTGGTCTGACTGCCCGTACTGCCCGCACTAATGAAAAAGGAAACCCTATCAGGGATGCCGTAGCAGACGGCGGTGGTGTGCACGTAGTAGGTGTTAACGAAGAAGGGCAGGACGTGGATTACTGGGTAGAAGCTCAGGATTACTACCATGGCTTGTATGGTTCACTGGCATTCGATGAATTCGTTTACGACCTGACATTTGTTAAGCTGAGAGAACTTTCTGTAGGGTATAGAATCCCTGTTGACAAGCTGAACTTGGGTAATGTTATTCAGAATGCTCATTTCTCAATTGTTTCTAGAAACCCAGTGTTGATCTACGCGAAGACAAAAGACTTCGATCCTTCAGAGGTGTCTGCTGTAGCCGGTGAAACCGGTCAGTTGCCAGGTACTAGAGGCTTAGGTTTCAACTTGAGAATCCAATTTTAAAAAGAGAGAATACATTTAATACTCAGAAATAATGAAAAAGAAATATATATACGCATTTGCTGCACTTCTCATGTGGGGAGTGTCGGGATGTGAGCTCATGAGCGATTTTGATGATACGAATCAGAACCCGGCAGCAACAACAGAGCCAATTCTGAGCGCTTTGTTAACGAACGTTGGCGCACAGCTGGGAGGATATGCAAGCGAGACTCGACCAAGTCTTTATGCACAATATTTCTCAGAAACTCAGTATCCTGAGGCCTCTTTGTACAGCACGCCTCAGCTATCTTTCACAGGGCATTATTCAGGCCCGTTAATGGATCTTCAGGATATTATTAACAGAAGTGAGAGTAATAACATGACGCAGGTAGCCAGAATTTTACAGCAGTACATATTCTGGACTGTAACTGATAGATGGGGCGATGTTCCTTACAGCGAGGCGCTGCAGGGTAATCCTACTCCTAAGTATGATAGCCAGGAAGAAATTTATAAAGGCATGATCGCCACGCTTGAAGAGGCCGTGAACGCTATGGATAACTCCCCAATTACAGGTGATGTGATCTATGGTGGTGACGTTGCTGCCTGGAAGAAAGCTGCAAACTCTATGAGAATGATGATGGCGCTGCGTCTTTCACTGGTGTATCCCGATGCAGGAGGTTATGCCGCATCACAATTCAAAGCAGCTCTTAACCACCCAGCCGGTATCATTACAACCAATGCAGAAAACTTTGATATTGATTATCCTGGTGGTAACTTCCCTAGCAACTGGTGGTCGCTGTACAATGGACGTAATGACTTTGCTGAAAGCAAAACCATGACAGACCTATTGGCAACATTTGGTGATACCAGACAAGAAGCATTTGGTGGAGCGGCGCATGCTGAAGGTAATACCGAAACTTCAAATGTAGGCGTTCCTTATGGCTACAAGCGCGAGACAGTTACAGCCTTCACAGATGCCAACACCAACTGGGCGCGCGTGCTGAGAGGTGATTTTAGAAGACAGAACAGTACTGTTACCTTGATAGGCGCTGCCGACGTGACTCTAGCTAGAGCTGAGGCTGCTGACTACGGCTGGACTGGTGAAGACCTTCAGGCGCTGTATATACAAGGCATTACACAGTCTTTCCAGATGTGGGGATACACTCCCTCGACGAGTTACTTTACTCAAAATGGTGTAGCCCTTACTGCTGCGGCAGGAACTGGTGCTAACCTAAAGCAAATCGCTACGCAGCGCTACATCGCAGCTTATCCAAATGGTTTGCAAGCCTGGAGTATCTGGCGTAAAACAGGTTTCCCTGCTCTAACACCAGCTCCTGATGCAGTAAACAGCTCTAAACAGATTCCGACTCGTTATGTGTATGCATCTTCTGAGTATACAACTAATGAGGCAGCTGTTAAGGCGGCAGTGGCTAACTTGCCAGGAGGCGATACCCAGGATTCCAAAGTGTGGTGGGATCGATAGGATAACTGTTGATTTATTAATCAAAGATTTTAATTCATAAAAATATGACACGTAGAATTTTAGGATACCTACTGTTTCTAGTAGCTTTCTCCGGCACGTTATCGTCATGTATCGACGAGGAGTTTGAGGAGTTGGGCGACGCAGGAAAGACCTTTGTAAAAACAATGGAGAAATCAGCCATGTTCTTCAGCCCGTTTGAGGACGTGAAGAAGGTTGATGCTTTCAGTATCAGACGTGATGCTCACTCCAGCTCATCACTGCAGCAGTCTGCAACAGTAAAAATAGTACCGGATGCAGAGCTGCTGCCTGAGGGCTTTGAGCTGCTGCCAGAGGAGTATTATACCGTTGACGAAAAATCTGGCTTTACAAAGTCAGGGAATGGTTATACTGCAACGTTCAATAGCGGTGATTTTGCAAGAGAGTTTACTATACACCTGGATGGTAGCAAGTGGACTGACCTAAGCAAAAAGTACGCTCTGGCTTTCAGAATAGAGGATGCCGGTGGCTTGCCAGTTGCAGCTGGCAAAGAAACAGTAGTTGCTCAGCTCGCCATCAAGAACAAGTATGATGGCATGTATGAAATGACAGGTACAATGAGCGATGTAGTTGCTCCAAACCTTACTGGTGCGTATCCTCTAAATGTAGAGCTACATACTATGTCAGAAAACTCCGTTGCTCTATTTGACACGGATGTTTGGGGAGACTATTTCCATACTATTATGAATGGAGACAGCTACTCAGGATATGGCGGATTTGCTCCAATCTTTACTATGGACGAAGAGGGTAATGTAATTAGCGTTACTAACTACTATGGCCAGCCTGCCCCTAATGGAAGAGCTGCAATGTTAGACCCATCAGGTGTGAATAAATTTACAGTTGATGAGGAGGAAGGAACTAAGACACTAGAAGTAAGCTATATCATGGTACAAGCTGGTGCCCCACGTACCTTCTTCACAGAGACTTTCACTTTCAAAGGTGATAGGTAATAGCTAAAAAATAAAGTAGATAGATTAGAATACTAGGTAGTAGTCTTCTTCATTGGATAAAGGCCCTCGGTTTCCGGGGGCCTTTTCTTTTACACGCAAAAAAGCCCCGACCCATACTTTGAGCCGGGGCTTTTTTGCCAACCGGTGATTACTTGTAAATTAGGAACACCGCCGGCTGCTTGTGTATGTCTGGCAGCTTACCGCGCCACTGGCTGATGCTTTTGGTCTGGATAAACTCCTGCTCCGGGGAGGTGATGTTGGCGGCGATGCAGAGCTTGGTGTCCGGGTGGAGAGTAGAGAGCAGGTCTTCGAGCAGCTTGTTGTTGCGGTAAGGCGTTTCCATGAAGATCTGGGTCTGGTTGCGCTGCTGCATCTCCTTCTCCAGCTGGCGCAGTGCCTGTAGCCTGTCGCGCTTTTCTATGGGCAGGTAACCGTGGAAGCAGAATTGCTGTCCGTTAAAGCCACTGGCCATCAAACTTAGAAGTATAGCCGATGGGCCGGCGAAGGGAATAACCTTTATACTTTTCTGATGCGCATACTTTACCACCTCGGCTCCTGGGTCAGCCACGCCGGGGCAGCCAGCCTCTGAGATAATGCCGGCGTCAATCCCTTGCTCCAGCAACGGTTTTAGAGAAGCCTGCACCTGTGCCGGCGAGGCATCCTTGTCCACCTGCACAAACTGCAGCTGCTCTATCACCAGCTCCGGGCAAATGCTTTTTACATAGCGGCGGGCGGTGCGCAGGTTCTCCACGATAAAGTAGGTCAGGTGCTGTACCGTTTCCTTTACCTGCGGCGAGATCACCTGGTCTTGTGTTCCATCAGCAAGTATGGTGGGTATTAGGTATAATGTGCCGGTCTTTTTCATAGCGCAAAGGTAATTACATTGTTGAATTGCTTACTTCTTAAATTGTTGGGAGTGGCTGCAAATAAAAACTGCCACAGCTTTGGAGGCGGTGGCAGCTTTTGTTGAAATCACGATTATTAAGATGAGCAGTAAGGCTTAAAAGTTAGAGCGTAGCAAAATGCTATACTTTATCCAGGTGCTCTTTTATCCTGTCAGTCCTAGTCCCTAGTCTGTATCCAGGAACCTGGTAACAAGCTCGTATACCTCGTCCGGCGCCTCGGCGTGCACCCAGTGGCCCGCGTTGGGGATAGTCTCTACCTCTACCAGGGTAAACAGATGCTCAATGCTGCCGTAAATATCCTCCTGCTTGATATAACGGGACCTGCCGCCTTTTATGAAAAGCGCGTGCTTTTTGAACGGCACATCAGCGGTGATAGCAGCGGCTATATGCTCGTAGTTTTTTTCAATGGCATCCAGGTTCATGCGCCAGCCAAAAGTGTTGTCCTCCTTGCGGTAGAGGTTCTTCATCAGGAACAAACGCACTTCCTGCTCACTTATGCTTTTTGCCAGTTGCTCATCAATTTCACCTCGGCTCGTGGCTTTGCTCAGGTCCACCGACTGCAGCGCCTCTATGATCTCGTCGTGGTGCGGTGGGTAAGCTTTAGGGGCAATGTCCACCACAATCAGTTTGGTAAGGCGGGTTGGGTACTTCAGCGCATACTTCATGGCCACCTTACCACCCATTGAATGGCCCATGATGGCGGGCGTCGAAATCTGCAGCTCGTCCACCAGGCGCAGCACGTCATCGGCCATGGCATCGTAGTTATGCTCTTCGTTGTGGGGGGAGCGGCCGTGGTTGCGGAGGTCTACCAGAAATACGTTGTAATGCTCCGCCAGGCGCTTAGCAAGGGTGGCCCAGTTATCCAATGTGCCAAACAGGCCGTGCAGAATCAGCAGCGGCTGGCCATGGCCCATTTCCTTATAGTGTAGTTTCATGTATGTCAGCGGTTAATTATCAATTAACAATTATCAGGTAAAGCTTACGGAAGTATAGGCTAAGTTGGTTGATGAAGACAGGAGATAGGTTCATTAAACTATGTTTGTCCTCAATGGCCACTTAGGAAGCTTTTCTGGGTGACAAAAGATTTAATCTAAAGTACCTTGATCAGCTTTTCGCTCTCCCGCTCCTTCAGCACGCCCAGCGGCTCCAGCTGTAGATTATACTTCCTAAATACCTGCAGCACTTCTTCACGTCCGGCTGGGTCAACAGCCACCAACAGGCCGCCGCTGGTTTGCGGGTCGCAGAGCAGGTGTTTCTGATTTGGGGTGAGCGCTGCTATTTTGTGGCCGTAGCTGTCGAAGTTGCGGTGGGTGCCGCCGGGTATAGCTTTCTGCGCCAGGTATTCCAGCGCCTCAGGTATCACCGGTACTTGATCAAAGTATACTTCGGCGTTTAGGTTGCTGCCCTCGCACATCTCCGAGAGGTGGCCCAGCAGCCCAAAGCCCGTCACGTCGGTCATGGCTTTTACCTGGGGCAACTGGCCTAGCTCTGCGCCTATCTTGTTCAGCTGCATCATCTGCTGCGGGGCCAGGTGCGCGTGCTCCGGCTTCAGTATAGCCTTTTTCTGGGCCGTGGAAAGAATGCCTACGCCGAGCGGTTTGGTTAAGTACAGCTCGCAGCCGGCGGTGGCGGTGTCGTTACGTTTCAGGTTCGGGATGTCGAGCAGGCCGGTTACGGCCAGGCCAAAGATAGGCTCAGGGCTGTCGATGCTGTGGCCGCCGGCTAAGGGTATGCCTGCCTCGTGGCAGATGCTGCGGCTCCCTTCTATCACCAGTTTGGCCACCTCAGGGGCCAGTTTATCTATGGGCCAGCCTAGTACGGCAATGGCCATCATCGGGGTACCGCCCATGGCATACACATCCGAAATAGCGTTTGCCGACGCGATCCTGCCAAAGTCGTAGGCATCGTCCACTATCGGCATGAAGAAGTCGGTGGTGCTGATAACGGCGCGGTTGTTCCCGATGTCATACACAGCGGCATCGTCGCGGGAGCTGTTGCCCACCAACAGACGCTTTTCCTCTGGGTAAGTAACATCTGAGTGCAGGATGGCATCCAGCACTTTGGGCGATATCTTGCAGCCGCAGCCGGCGCCGTGGCTGTATTGGGTAAGTTTTATAGGTTGGGCAGTTGTCGTCTCTTCCATGTTAAAGCAGCTTATGTTGTTTTGCAAACGCCACCACCAGGGCAGCGTTTTCTTCGGGATTTAAACCAGGCAGTTCCAGCGGCAGCACCTGCTGCTTTTTGGCCAGGTCGTAGGTATAGGCTTTGTCGTAGTAGGAGAGGGCGATGCTCACCATTTTCTCCATGTCACCTGCCTCAATGGCGACTATCGCTTCTTTGGTAGCCAGGCCGCCGAGGCGCTTCCTTATCCTAAGTATAGAGGCCTCCAGTACGCTTTTCTCGGTGCGGCAGTACTCGTGCGCCAGTTTCTGTACCCGTAGCTGGCGTGGCACCTGCAGGACAACGGTAGGGGCTTGCTGCATTCGGTCGAAGAGCGGCTTGGGCATCTGTACACGGCCTATACTTAAACTCTCGTCTTCCAGCCACAGCGGCTGCTCCTGGTTTAGCTTCAGGAGCTCCATTCCCAGCAGGTTCTCGAAATGCTCTGTGCTGGGTTGCGGCGGCATGCCTATACTTCCAAAGGCAGAGCCTTTGTGGCTGGCTAACCCCTCCAGGTCTACAGTTTGCTGACCGAGCTGCTGCAGGTGGGGCAGCAGGTCTGTCTTACCGCTGCCGGTGAGGCCGCTCAGTACCAGCAGCCTGCGTGGCTTCTCAAACTGCTCGTGCATCAGGCGGCGGTATGCCTTATAGCCTCCTTTCAGCAAGTGTACTTTATAGCCCGAGAAGCCCAGCAACCAGGCCATGGCGCTACTGCGCATGCCCCCGCGCCAGCAGTGCACCAGCAGTTCTTTGTCTTTGGCCAACTGCTCCGCCTCCTGCACAAACCGCGACATCTTCGGCCCGAACAAATCAAGGCCGATTAGCACCGCCGGGTCGTGGCCCTGCTGTTTGTAGGCAGTGCCCACCACGGCACGTTCGGCATCATCAAAAATTGGAAAGGAGTGCGCCGACGGGATGTGACCCACGGCATACTCTTTGGGAGCCCGCACATCCAGCACGGGCAGCTGCTCGGCTTTCTGCAGAAACTCTTGTATGCTGATGCTGTTCATCGCTTACTTCAGCTGGCGCAGGTACAGCTGTATCGTGTTTTCCAGGCCAAAGTATAAGGCATCGCAGATCAGGGCGTGGCCGATGCTCACCTCCAACAGTCCTGGCAGTGTTTCCTTCAGGTACTTGAGGTTGTCCAGGTCCAGGTCGTGGCCGGCGTTCAGGCCAAGGCCGAACTCCTGTGCCTTCTGTGCCGCTTTTAAGAAGGGTGCAATGGCTTTCTCCCGATCCTGGTGGTAGCCAACGGCATAGGTCTCCGTGTATAGCTCCACGCGGTCTGTGTCCACCAAGGCGGCGCCCTCTATCATCCCCTCGTCCGGGTTCACGAAAATGGAGGTGCGGATGCCGTGCTCCTTTAAATCAAGGATCACATCGGTCAGGAAATCCTTGTGCCGGATGGTGTCCCAACCGGCGTTGGAAGTAATGGCGTCGGGTGCGTCGGGTACGAGAGTAGCCTGCGCGGGGCGCACTTCCTTAACCAGTTTCAGGAACTCTGGCGTGGGATTTCCCTCGATGTTGAATTCAGTGGTTACCACCTCCTTCAGGTCGTACACATCGCGGTAGCGAATGTGGCGCTCGTCGGGGCGCGGGTGCACCGTGATGCCCTGTGCGCCGAAGCGCTCGCAGTCTTTGGCCGCCTGCACTACATTTGGCCTGTCGCCGCCGCGGGCGTTCCGCAGCGTGGCTATTTTGTTTATATTTACACTCAGTTTCGTCATGGCGCTGTTCCTGGGCCTGGGCCCTATTTCATCTTACGTAAATAGAATGACTAAATTAGTGGAATTTTGTTTAAGATGACAGCCTGCTGCGGCAGCCGCACAAGCAGGCAGCCACGTAAGCATAAGCACTTCAACCAGATAAAAGTATAAATCGAAAAACTATGACTCTAAAACAACGCGTTGACGCCGACATCAAACAGGCGATGTTGGCTAAAGATAAAGCCCGCCTGCAGGCCCTAAGAAGTATAAAGTCTCAGATCATGCTGGCCGAGACCGAGAAAGGCGGCACTGAAGGCATAGACCCTGCCACCGAGATGAAGCTGCTGACCAAGGCCGCCAAGCAACGCCGCGAGTCGGCGGAGCTCTACGCCCAGCAGGGCCGTGCCGACCTGGAGCAGGTGGAGCTGGCAGAGCTGGCCGTGATTGAGGAGTACCTGCCCAAGCAGTTGGACGAGGGAGACCTGCGCACCCGCTTGGTAGAGATTATCCAGCGTGTAGGCGCAACCGGCCCGTCCGACATGGGCAAGGTGATGGGTGTGGCCACCAAAGAGCTAGCCGGGCAGGCCGATGGGCGCGCGATCTCACAGACCGTGGGCGAGCTGCTGAATAACACCGATTTTTAAAGTATAACTGGCAGCTGTTGCCGCTCTCCTTCCGCGGCGGTAACAGCTGTAACTCTTAGGCAGCTGATGGCATGGCTATAGGTGCCTAAAAAGTATGAAGTATTGCTACTTCCACCCTTTTTATAGATATGAGTACGTTTGATTTTTTTCTGGCGATCCCAATTGCCTATGGTGCCTTTATGGGCTTCCGGAAAGGGCTGCTGCTAGAGCTGGTGTCGTTGGTGGCGCTGGTGCTGGCCATACTAGGCGGCCTGAAACTACTGGACACAGCCCTGCCCCTGATGGCGGGCTTTATTGGCGATGCACACGGCCTGTTGCCGTACGTAACATTCCTGGTGGTGTTCGTGGGCATTATCCTGCTCATTCACCTGGGCGGCCTGTTGCTCAAGAAAGTGATCGACTTCACGCCGTTTGGTCTGTTCGACAACGTGCTGGGGAGCATACTAGGAGCCCTGAAGTGGTGCCTGGCCCTGAGCCTGCTGCTCTACGTATCGGAAATGGCGGGCATCAGTGTCTCAAAAGATACGGCAGATGCCTCTATGGTGTACCCGGTGGTGCTTAAAACCACGCCCTACGCCCTCGACATCCTGAGCTATGTGCTCCCGTTCATCAAGGCGCTCATTACCTCGCTGCGGCAACACTTTTAAGAATTTAGGAGTTGGGGAGTTAGAACGTTTAGGAGTTAATCATGTAAAGTATAAGTGTTTGTTTTACCCTACAGGTAAATAAATTTTAAAAGCTACTGCAGCAAAGTATAAACCGATTGTAACTTTTCGCACTCCTAAACTCTCTAACTCCTAAACTCCCAAATTCTTTAACTCCCATGCTTCTCCTGCTCGATAACTTCGACTCGTTTACCTATAACCTGGTGGATTACTTTGGTAGGCTGGGGGTGGAGGTGCAGGTGGTGCGCAACGATGTGCCGCTGCAGGAACTGCAGAAGCTGCCCATAGCAGCAGTGGTGTTGTCGCCGGGACCAGGCACGCCCGAGGGAGCCGGGAGCATGATGGAGGTGATCCGCTACTACCACAGCCGCGTGCCGATGCTAGGTATTTGCCTGGGGCACCAGGCGCTGGGCGAGTTCTTTGGGGCGAAACTGGAGAAGGGGCTAAAGCCGATGCACGGCAAGATCTCAGAGATAACCTGTGAGCAGGATCCGATTTTTGATGGGTTGCTGGCAAGCATGCCCGTGGTACGCTATCACTCGCTGGTGCTGCGCCACACACCCGAAAGTATAAAGCCCTTGGCACACACGCAGGAGGGCGAATTGATGGCCTTTCGCCACAGGGAGCTGCCGCTGTACGCGCTGCAGTTCCACCCGGAGGCGGCCCTTACTACTTATGGGCTACAGATGCTCCAAAATTGGCTTACAATTGCTAATATTGCACGTTAACTCTATCCTTAGAGGCAAAAACACGTTTCTTTTATAAAGTTTTTTCGATTCATGGATTTACAAGTCAAACAAGAAGGAGAATATCAGTATATTGATGAGGGAGAAGGAGAAGTGCTGCTGTTGCTGCACGGGCTTTTCGGAGCGCTCAGTAACTGGAACGGCGTTGTAGACCATTTCTCGAAAAACTACCGTGTGGTTATCCCCCTGATGCCGATCTATGAAATGGCCCTGCACAAGGCGGGCGTGCCGGGGTTGGTAAATTTTGTGGAAGGCTTCGTGAAGTTCAAGAAACTAAAAGAACTGACACTGCTGGGCAACTCGCTGGGCGGCCATGTGGGGCTGGTTTATACTTTGAACAACCCAAGCATGGTGAAGCGCCTGGTGCTGACCGGCAGCTCCGGCCTGTTCGAAGACTCCATGGGCGGCTCCTTTCCGAAGCGCGGCAACTATGAGTATGTGGAGGAACGCGTGGGCTACACGTTCTATGACCCGAAAACAGCCACCAAGGAGCTGGTGGACGAGGTATTCTCCATCACCAACAGCAATGCCAAGTGCCTGCGTATTATCGCAATCGCCAAGTCGGCGCAGCGACACAACATGGCCAAGGATATCACAAACATTAAGGTGCCTACGTTGTTAATCTGGGGGTTGAACGACACGATCACTCCGCCTCTTGTGGCCTATGAGTTTAACAGGCTCATCGAGAACTCCGAGTTATACTTTATCGATAAGTGCGGACATGCGCCAATGATGGAACATCCGGAGAAGTTTAACAGTATCTTAGAGAAATATTTAGAGAGAACACCGATAACCGTCTCATCCGTATGATCGCAGAAGAACTCATCAACCAAATGATTCCGCCGCTGAAGCTCTACGACACCGTGGACAAGGCTTTGCGCTGGATGGATGAGTTCCGCGTAAATGAGCTGCCGGTGGTAAGCAACCGCAAGTACATGGGCCTTGCCACGGAGCTGAACCTGATTGAGCTGCCCGACCGTGTCCGCCAGCTAAAGGATCTGGAGCTGGAGTACAAGGAGGTGCACGTGCAGGGAAACCAGCACTTCTACGATGTGATGGAGGCCGCCATCAAGAACAAGATACAGGTGGTGCCCGTGCTCGACGAGGAGCAGGACTACATGGGCGTGATCACCATAAACGATACCTTGGCAGCCTTTGGGCAGATGTCGGCCCTGCAAGGCAACGGAAGTATATTGGTGCTCTCCATGGCCGAGCGCGACTATTCGTTGAGCCAGATCAGCCGCCTGATAGAGGAGGAGAACGTGAAGATACTGAGCGCCTATGTCTCGCCGGACGAACTCGACCCCTACAAGATAAAGCTGACGCTGAAGCTTAATACCACCGACCTAAGCCGCATTATCGCCACTTTGGAGCGCTTCGAGTACCGCATCACGGCTCAGTTTAACGACAATACCGAGTATGACGTGGGCCGCGACCGCCTCGATATGCTCTTCAAGTACCTCGACCTCTAATGCCAGCGCAAATGCCGTTGCGCGTTTTCCTGCTTATACTTATACTTTTTTCCGGAGCCGCCGTGCTGGCCGACCCCTGCGCCGTCCCTGCCGTGGTGGTGGCTGATATCAGCCTTGCAGGCAACGAGACCACCAAAAGCCAGGTCATGCTGCGCGAGCTCACTTTTGCCCCTGGCGATACCGTGCCGGCCGAAGCGCTGGAGCCGCTGCTGCAGGAGAACCAAACGCGCCTGCTCAACCTGCGCCTCTTTCACCACGTGAACTATACTTACACCTGCTCCGATGGGCAGGTGCGGGTGCAATATGAGGTGCAGGAGCGCTTTTACCTGTATCCCATCCCCATCTTCGACTTTGCCGACCGTAACTTTAACGCCTGGCTGGAGAAAAAAGACTGGAGCCGGATAGATTACGGCCTGAACCTGGTGCGCCGCAACTTCAGGGGGCGCAACGAAGAGGTGCGCGTGCGGGTGCAGCGGGGTTTCAACAAGCGCCTGGAGCTGGGTTACCGCATTCCTTACATTTGGCGCAGGCACAACCTCGGCGCCGATTTCTCGGTAGCCGACTACCGCAGCCGCACCATCAGTTACACCAATCTAAACAACAAGCAGCGTTTTTTTGAGCAGGAGAGCGGCATGCCTATCCGGCGCACCTCCGTATCGGCAGCACTGGTGCACCGGCAGAACGTGCAGCGGCAGTCGGGGCTGCGGCTCTCCTTTCTTGATGAGCACATCTCCGACTCCGTAACGCTGCTGAACCCCGACTACTACCGCAATGCGGAGCAGGAGCGGCAGTACCTGCGGCTGGAGCTCTACCGGGTTGTCAACCGCCGGAACGATTTCGCTTACCCCACGGCAGGTAGTTATTTCGAAGCGATTCTTTCCCAGACGATGTTTTTAAAGAACTCAGGCGCTCCGTTTACCGCCGCGCGCGCCAAGTACGTTCAGTACGTGCCGCTTTCAGAAAAATATACCTATATGGCGGGAGCGGAGGGGCAGCTGCGATTGGCCGGCCGGCATGCCTTCGCCGATAACATAGCCCTGGGCTATCGCTCCTATGTGCGTGGT
The DNA here is from genome assembly GCF_029360645.1 of Pontibacter litorisediminis. Classification (GTDB taxonomy): domain Bacteria; phylum Bacteroidota; class Bacteroidia; order Cytophagales; family Hymenobacteraceae; genus Pontibacter; species Pontibacter litorisediminis. The sequence goes on from NZ_JARDUA010000005.1 coordinate 102,265, forward strand.
TATGAACTGTACGTGGTGGGGGGGCAGCATTACGGGCTTTTTAAGCAGGGCCTTTCCAGGCAAGTGCTGGATATTCAAAGTATAAACCTTACATTTATAGATAACCCGAAGTTCAACCGCATCCCGCTGGCGCTCTACCTTAATGCGTTTACAGATGCCGGCTACGTGGTGGATAATGTTTTCGAGAAGCAGAACCCGCTTACCAACCGCCTCTTGCTGGGCAGCGGTCTGGGGCTGCACGCGGTAACTTTTTACGATATAGTGCTGCGGCTGGAGTATACCCTGAACCGCGAAGGAGACAGAGGGATGTACTTTAGCGCGAGGTTTCCTTTTTAATACGAATACTATGAAAATAGCCATACTTGGTAAACCCTTCACCGACGACATCACCCCCTTTATCCAGGCGCTCTTCGATGAGTTGCAGCGCCGCAAGGCGCAGCTTTGCCTGGTGGAGCATTTCGAGCTGTACCTGAAAAACACCATTAACCTGCCCACAGGTATAGAAACCTTCCGGCGTGGCGACAAGCTGCAGGGGGTGGATGTGGTGCTGAGCATTGGCGGCGATGGAACGCTGCTGGATACAGTAACCTATGTTGGGGCGCAGCAACTCCCTATACTTGGCATAAACACTGGCCGTCTCGGCTTCTTGGCTACTATCCCCTACGATAGCATAAACGTGGCGCTGGACGCGCTTTACAAAGGGCACTACACCCTGGATGACCGCGCCTTGATCCACGTGGACTCTGACCAGGAAGTTTTCAGCGGCATAAACTTTGGGCTGAATGAGTTCAGCGTACTTAAGCGCGATACCTCGTCCATGATAGTGGCGCATACGTATATAGATGGTGAATATTTAAACTCCTACTGGGGCGATGGCCTGGTAGTGGCTACGCCTACCGGATCCACAGGGTACTCACTAAGCTGTGGTGGGCCATTGGTGCTGCCTCAGACCAACAATTTCGTTATTTCGCCCGTATGTCCGCATAACCTTAACGTGCGGCCCATGATTGTGTCTGACCGCAGCGTGATTTCATTTGAGGTGGAAGGGCGCAGCAGCAGTTACCTGGCTGCGCTAGACTCTAGGTCTACCCCGGTGGATATGAACGTGCAGCTGGCCGTGCGGAGGGAGTCTTTTGTGGCTAGATTGGTAAAGCTGCACCACGTAAACTTTTTATCGACATTACGGAGCAAGCTGAACTGGGGGCTTGACAAGCGGAATAGCATCATAAAATAATATTAAATATATCTGTTATATTATTTTATTAATCATCTATTCTGTTTATTTTTGGCTTCTATTAATTTGGGGTGAATACAAGCTCGCTGATACGCTACCTTTTATATATTTCTCTATTATGAAGAAACTTTGTACTCTTGTTTTGACGCTTGGAATTATGCTTACTCTTGTCGCGCCGGACGCCGAAGCACAGCGTTGGACAAAGCGTAAGCAGTACGCAACGGTAGGCTTTTCTTTGGGTGCCATGAACTACTTCGGTGATATCGTGCCGCAGCCGGACTTTACCAGCTTCCGTTTCAAGTCTACCAGACCAAGCGCTAGCATTAGCTATTCTTACCGTTTCGCACCGCGCTTTTCCTACCGCGTGGGGTTCACATGGGGGCGTATCACGGGCGATGATGCACTGAGCGCCTCGCAGAATGAGGGTGAGAACAGAGGACGCTTCGGCAGAAACCTTTCTTTCAGAAATGATATAAAAGAGCTGAGTGCGGTAGCTATCGTGGACTTGTTCGAGAACCGCAGCACGTTCCAGCGCCGCCCTGACTTTGTGCCGTATGGCTTTGCGGGGGTGGCTGTAATGCACCATAACCCGAAAGCCTATTATGAAAGTGGCTCGCAAGGAAATTTAGGTAATGCTGATATTGCAACAGGTTGGTATGAGTTGCAACCTTTGGGTACCGAAGGACAGTATGCTGCAGGAGGCGATTACCCAGAACCGTACAAACGTGTGCAAATTGCTATTCCATTTGGTTTGGGTGTGCGCTACAAGATCGATAGATACTGGGACTTAAGCCTGGAAGTTGGCTGGAGGAAAACCTTTACAGACTATTTGGATGACGTAAGTACAAGCTATGCCTCAAAAGCTAATATCCTTGCTGGAGGCGGCGAAAACCCCACCGCGGCAGCGATCCTTTCTGACAGAAGTGCCGGTTCAGGTTTTACAACACTACCTGACCCAAGTGGCACGCCTTATGATATTGTAAGGGGCTATGGAAGTGACGGGCAGCAGAGAGGCGAGCGCTCCGATGATGACTGGTACATCACTACAGGCTTAACAATAAACTATATTTTAACGCCACGCATCAGAAGTCCGAAGTTTAGATAATAGAACGGACAGCGGCTGCGTTGTTCAACTAAACTTTGCATATTACATGATATTATACACCTTAAAGCAGGCGCTCCTTATTTGTCTATTTTTGCAAATAGGGAGTGTTTTTTTTGTGACGGACGTAAGAGGGCAAGGCAACCAGCCGGTTACTACCTCTGAGATTGGCGTGGGTATTGGCGGGGCGAACTACAAGGGAGAGATCTCTCCCAACTACCGCTTGCTGAACAACCAGCCTGCCATCACTTTATTTTACCGCCGGGACCTGTCGAATGCCATTACACTGCGCGGAGGCTTGATGGGAAGCCACCGCATTATAGATGACAACACCTTCAGCGATGAAGCCTTTGATGATAGGCCGCTCCACGCGTACCGCCAGGCAGACCTTCGCCTGAGCCTGTTGGAGCTGTCAGGAGTGGTGGAGTATAACTTCCTGGATTATTATGACCGCAGCCAAAGCCCTCGCCTGTCTCCCTACCTGTTTGTCGGTATAGCGGGTTTGCTGTACAATAAGCGCCTGGACTTCAACGGCAGCCCGGAGCGGGAGTTTGACACTGATATAACCGCAGCGATACCTTTTGGGGTGGGGCTGAAGTTTGCCCTGAGCACTCACTGGAACCTTGGCCTTGAGTTTGGGGCCAGAAAAACCTTCACAGACAAGATAGACCATCTGTACTCCCCCGAATTTTCGGAGAACCTGGCTAACCCACACAATAAAGACTGGTACTTCTACAACGGCATCAGCATTTCTTATACTTTTTACCGCTATAATTGCCCCCCAATCTACAAGAACAAGCCGGGCCTCTTAGATTAAATCGCAATCATTCATGAATTTCTCTTGCTTTTTGTAACTTGCAAGGAAATTGTGTTTTAATGAATCTGAAGGAGAAAGTAGACTTAGGCAATTTACCAAGGCACATAGCCGTTATCATGGACGGTAACGGGCGTTGGGCGAAGAGAAGGGGCGGCTTACGGATCTTTGGGCATCAGAATGCCATTAAAGCGGTGCGCGATACTGTGGAGGGAGCTGCAGAGTTAGGTGTGGAGTACCTGACGCTCTATGCCTTTTCCACCGAGAACTGGTCGCGCCCTGCAGAGGAAGTGTCAGCGCTGATGACGCTGCTTGTCTCCACTATCCGCAAAGAGACCGCCACGCTCAACAAAAACAACATTCGCCTTCAAACCATTGGCAACACCGCCACGCTTCCCAAAGCCTGCCAACGCGAGTTGATGGAGGCTGTTGAGATAACGAAGGGCAACAGCCGCATGACGCTGGTACTGGCGCTAAGCTACAGTGGCCGCTGGGACATCACGCAGGCCGTGCAACGCATTGCCGCTGAGGTGGGTCGTGGAAGTATGAACGCTGATGAAATAAACGAAGCCACCATTGCCAGCCACCTTTCCACGGCAGGCATACCTGACCCGGAACTGCTGATCAGGACTAGCGGGGAGCAGCGCATCAGCAATTTCCTGCTTTGGCAATTAGCTTATACTGAGTTATACATCACAGAGTTGCTATGGCCTGATTTCAGGAAAGAGCATCTGTATGAGGCAATATTAGCTTACCAGAGCCGTGAGCGCCGCTTCGGTAAGACAAGTGAACAACTAACAAAGTGATAAACACACAAATGATTAGATGCATCTGGGTGCTTGTGTTTCTGCTAACGGCAGGCACGGCCTCTTCCCAAGTACTAAACAGACCTGCCCAGTCGTCTCCGATAGATTACCAGCAGCCGCGCCAGTACCGCATTGGTGAGATAAAGGTGAGTGGCTATAAGTTTCTGGACCCTATCGCCCTTACCTCCCTAACCGGCTTGAAAGAGGGCGACATGATCACGGTGCCAGGAGAAGACATCAGCCGGGCTATTCAGAACCTGTGGGACCAAGGTATTCTGGGGGACGTGGACGTAGCTGCGCGCACGGAGGGGGATGTGATTTTCCTGACCTTTAACCTGACAGAGCGCCCGCGCCTATCCAATTTCCGTTTCTCCGGCATAAACAAGTCGCAGGCAGAGGCACTGCGCGATAAGGTGCCGCTGCAGAAGGGGCGTATTGTGACAGATGCCGTGTTGAACAGTACCCGCAACGTGGTGCGCGAGTACTACGTGGACAAAAGCTTCCTCAACGTGAAGGTGAATATCACCCAGCGGCCGGACTCTGTGCTTCCGAACAGCGTGGTGCTGAATATCCATGTGGATAAAGGCGACAAAGTGAAGGTTGGCGATATTGAATTTGTTGGGAACGAGGCCTTCAAGGACAAGAAGCTGCAGCGCCAGCTCAAGAACACCAAAGAGAAGCGCTTCTATAAGATTTTTACCTCCTCTAAGTTTAACCGCACTAAGTTTGAAGAGGACAAAGAGGCCCTGATCACCTTCTACAACAGCCAGGGCTACCGTGACGCCACCATTGTGTCTGATTCTGTTTACCGCATCAGCGACGATCGCTTAGGCATACAAATCACCGTGGATGAAGGCCAGCAGTACTTCTACCGCAATATCAACTGGACAGGCAACTACCTCTACGATGACGACTACCTGGCACGTGTGCTAGGCATAAGCAAAGGCGACGTGTACGACCAGGTAGAGCTGGAGAAGCGACTGACTTACAATCCAGCCGGTGTAGACGTATCCGCGCTTTACCAAAACGACGGCTACCTGTTCTCCAGTATTACCCCGGTGGAAGTGCGCGTGGACGGTGACTCCATCGACCTGGAGATGCGTGTGCAGGAAGGCCCGCAGGCTACCATCAATAAGATCCTGATTTCCGGCAACGACAAGACAAGCGACCATGTAATTCTGCGTGAGATTAGAACCTTGCCAGGACAGAAGTATAGCCGCGATGACTTGATCAGAACCAGAAACGAGCTGGCAGCCCTTGGCTACTTCGATCCCGAAACCATCGGCCTGAACCCGATACCAAACCCAGCTGACGGTACAGTGGATATCGCCTATAGCGTGACTGAGCGACCGAATGACCAGATTAGCTTATCCGGTGGTTGGGGTGGACCCATTGGTGCTGTGGGTACCGTAGGCCTTTCGCTGAACAACTTCTCTACGCGTAAGATGCTGGACCTATCGGAGTGGAAGCCTATCCCTACAGGTGACGGGCAGCGCCTCTCGCTGAACGTGCAGGCAAACGGTAAAGCCTACCAATCTTACTCCTTCTCGTTTACTGAGCCGTGGCTGGGAGGCCGTAAACCAAACTCGCTTACTGTAAGCTTGTACAAAACAATTTACAGAAGAGACCCAAGGCTGTATAACCCTTACATTCAGGTTGAGAACGAGAATGAGTTGAGCCGGCTGAATGTGGATGGTGCCTCTATTAGCTTAGGCCGCCGATTAAACTGGCCTGACAACTATTTTTACATGAACCACTCGCTGTCTTACAGTCGCTACACCCTTAAGGACTACGGACTATTTAGCGTGGTAGAGGATGGTAAATTGACAACCTTTGATAACGGTATATCTAACAGTATATCCATTGTAAATACGTTGGGCCGCTCGAGCATAGATAACCCTACCTTTCCTAGGCGTGGTTCTACTTTTTCGCTTAGCGTAAACCTGACACCGCCTTACTCACTGTTCTCTGACCGCAAAGACAAGTTTGAGTATATTGAATTTAATAAATGGATGTTTGACGCCTCCTACTTTATAAATGTGGCAGGGAATTTGGTGTTCAACACAAGAGCGCACTTCGGATTTGTTGGTACCTATAGCAATGATGAGGAAGTAGGACCTTTCGAGCGCTTTAGAATGGGTGGTTCGGGCCTAGGCGGCGGTAACGTGTTTGTGGGGACGGAGTATATCGGCCTTCGCGGCTATGATGATGAAACGGTAGTTAACACCCGCAATGACTTAGCCTTATTGAACTCTGGAGGTATAGCCTACAACAAGTTTGTGTTTGAGGCGCGTCAGCTGATCTCCCCGAACCCAGCCGCCACTATTTATGGCCTGGCTTTTGTAGAGGCTGGTAATAACTTCGGTAGCTACAAGAACTACAATCCATTTAAGCTTTACCGCTCAGGGGGTGTAGGTGTTCGAATTTTCATGGCTGCCTTTGGCTTGCTAGGCTTTGACTATGCCTGGAGGCTGGATGATCTGCCGGGCAGACCTAATGACAAGCGAGGCATGTTCCACTTCATCATTGGCCAGCAGATACGCTAAAATCAGAAATGAATTAGTATGAAAAAGTTTTTGTTCATCTTTTTAGCAGGCTTTTTGCTGGCGTCTGTTTCGCAAGCTCAGAAGATTGGCTATATTGACTCGAACTTCATTTTGAGCAAGATGCCAGCCTTCAACAAAGTGCAGCAGGAGATGGACAAGTATGCCGAGGCCTGGCAACGCGAGATAGAGCAGCTACAGCAGCAGGCTGATAAGCTAAAGCAGGATTACAAGGCTGAGGAGGTGCTGCTCACCGAGCAGATGAAGCAGAAACGTCAGGCCGAGATCGCCAAGAAAGAGAACGAGCTGCGCGAGTACCAGCAGAAGGTTTTTGGCTACGAAGGCATGATGTTTAAGCGTCGCCAGGAACTGATGCGCCCTATACAGGATGAGGTGTTTGAGGCGGTGGAAAAAGTCTCCAAAGCCCGCGGTGTCCAGATCATGTTTGATAAGTCTGGCGACCTGGTGATGATCTACACAAACCCGGTGCACGATTACACGGAGTATGTGCTGGAGGAACTGGGGCTTGCCTCTGATAGAAAGAACATGCCTGGCGCCCAGCCAGCGGATGCCATCGTGGATGACCCTGCGAACTTGCCCGAGGTAGGGGAAGAGCAACAGGGGCAGGAGCCACAGCAGGAGCAGCCTGCCAAAAGAAATACAAAGAAGAAGTCTAACAACTAAACAACCTGAATACTTATTAACCAACCCAACCAATGATGAACAAGATTAAACTTTTAGTAGCAGCGTTCTTTCTGATCAGCTTTGCGTCTATAGCCCAGAGCAATGACCAGCCGCTTAAAATTGGTTATACAAACGTAGAGTATATCCTGCTGCAGATGCCAGAAAGCAAGCAGATAGAGTCTCAGCTGAAAGACCATAGCACACAGTTGGAGAACCAGCTGAAAGGTAAGTATGCAGAGTATGAAGGCAAGCTGCAGGCTTATGAAAAGGGGGCTGCCACTATGGATGCCACCATCCGTGAAGACAAGGAGAAAGAGCTGATGAACCTGAACAACTCTATCCAGGAGTTCCAGCGTAACGCTCAGATGTCGCTGCAGCAGAAAGAGAAGTCACTTGTTGACCCTATCATCACCAAGATCGACAAAGCTATCAAAGATGTGGCCAAGGAGAATGGTTATACTTATGTGATAAGCAACCAGGCGCTGCTTGCCGGCCCAGAAGATGGCGATATCTCTCCGCTTGTGCTCAAGAAGCTAGGTGTGGATCCGGCTAAAGCCCAGCAGACACCAGAGCCAGCAGCTGCTAAGCCGGCGGCAAAGCCAGCGGCTACTCCAGCTAAGAACAACAACAAGAAGAAAAACTAAGCAAGATATTTTCTATAGTTTGGGGAAAGCCGTTGTGTATACTGCGGCTTTCTTTTTTTGTACCTGTAAGTATAAACCGTGGTAGAATATACAGAAACAGAGGGCACTGAAGACTCAGATGAACTATACGAGCACCACCGCATTGTAGTGGACAAGGGGCAGGCGTTGCTGCGCGTGGATAAGTTCCTGATGGACCGACTGCCAAACGTGACAAGGAATAAGCTGCAGAGCGCCATTCGCTCAGAGTCGGTGCAGGTAAACGAAAAGCCTGTAAAGGTAAGCTATAAGGTAAAGCCGCTGGACGTGATTACCGTTACGTTGGCTGAGCCGCCTCGCGAAACCGACATCGTGCCGGAAAACATCCCTTTGGATATAGTGTATGAGGACGAGGAGTTGCTGCTGGTAAACAAGCCTGCCGGCATGGTCGTGCATCCGGCTTATAATAACTGGAGCGGCACGCTGGTGAATGCCTTGACCTACCACTTACAAAATCTTCCAACACACCGAAACGGGGAGGGGAGACCCGGTCTCGTGCACCGCATTGATAAAGATACCTCAGGCCTGCTAGTAATTGCCAAGTCTGATTACAGCATGGCTTACCTGGCCAAGCAGTTTTTTGACCATAGCATTGAGCGGACTTACTATGCCTTGGTGTGGGGCGTGCCAAAGGCGCAGGAGGGAACTATTACAGGCCACGTGGGCCGCAGTGCCAAAGACAGGAAGATTATGGCCGTCTACCCTGCCGGGGATTACGGGAAGCACGCCGTGACGCATTATAAGGTGCTCCGCAGCTTTAAGTACGTGGCACTGGTGCAGTGTAACCTGGAGACGGGCAGGACACACCAGATACGGGCGCACATGAAGCACCTGGGGCATCCGCTTTTCTCCGACGCTACCTACGGCGGCGACAAGATACTCTACGGCAACCCAACCGGAAGCTATAAATCGTTCGTAGAAAATGCCTTCAAGGTTATACCGAGGCAGGCGCTGCATGCCAAATCGCTAGGCTTTATCCATCCAACCACCAAGGAGCTGCTGCAGTTTAACTCAGACCTCCCAGAGGATTTTAAGGCAGTGCTGGAGAAGTGGGAGCTGTACGAGGAGCCTGTGGTGTAGCCGAAGCTTGTATGGGGAAGTAGCTCATCTAGTAAGCCTATACCTTGGCGCAGGAGGCATACCTGTAAAAAACGGCCCAAGCGTTAAAATAGAAAGCCCGCTACTAACAGTAGCGGGCTTTCTATTTTATTCATCAAGAAGTGTGATTATTTCTTCTTTCTAGGAGTCTTAGAGATTTCCTTCAGAGCGGCTTCTGCCTGTGGGTTGCTAGGGTCCAAGTTTCTTACCTCTGTCCAGTATTTCACAGCGTTATCGCGCTCGCCTTTGATATAGTAGTAGTAACCCAGGTAGGAGTTTGCCTCAATCAGGTCACGCTTATACTTATCCTTCTCGTTGCTGGTTTTCTCGATAAACTGCTCATAGTATGGCTTCGCTAAGCCTTTCTCCGTTTCCGGGTCCTGGCTGGCGTTAGCGCGGGCTCTCCACAGGTAACCGTAGGCATAATCTGCGTTAGCCTCCGTTACTTTGGAATACGTCTCGTCAGCCTTTTTGTAGAACTCATTGGCTTTTTCAGTGTTGCCATTCTTTGCACTCTCTTCACCGGCCATCATGTAGATCTGGCCCATGTAGTAATAATCAGAGTTGCTAGGCGATACGTTTTCACGCTTGCGCTCATACGCTTCGATGGCCTTGTCATACTGGCCGCTGCGGGCATAAGCGTTGGCTAGCTCAGCATAAAGCTCCACGTTGGCACTGTTCATTGCTAACGCTTTCTCCAGGTTCTGAATAGCTTTTTGGTGCTGGTTGTTCTTGGAGAGGATACGGCCATAGTACTCGTAGTCCTCTGCGATCAGCTTGTTCGGATCAGCCTTCTGCATGTGCGTTTCGATGGCTGCCAATGCTTTCTCCGGCTGGCCCAGCTCCATGTATGAATATGCTCTCAAGCGATTCATTACCATGTTTTCTGGCTGCTTCTGCAGTACCTCCTCGGCGGTCTTCAGCGCTTGCTCATAGTTCTTTGTCAGGAACAGGAAAGAAGCATACTTTGCTTTGGTGTCCGGCGTGTTCTCTGCCATGTCCACATACTTCTGGAAGGTAGACAGCGCTTTGTCATACTGTCCGGCAAAGTAGTACAGCTCGCCCAGGTCGCGGTAAGCAGGGGCAAAATTCGGGTTGATCTCAATCGCTTTCAGGAAAGCCTGCTCTGCCTCGTTGTAGTTGCGTGAGCTGGTGTACAGCTGGCCGCGCTTCAGGTAGGCAGTGGCGTTGTTCGGATCCAACTGGATAGCTCTATCGTAGCTAGACATCGCCTGGCCACCGTTCTTAAGGTCTAGGTAAGCATCACCCAGAATCACGTTAGCGGTAGCGTCTTTGTTATCGCGCTCCAAAGACTGCTTTAGGTAATCTATACCTTTGTTTATCTGTGCCTCGGTAGCGTTAGGGGCGTTTACGTACGCCTCCCCAATCATGGCAAGCACATACGCGTCTTTTTTGCCTTTGCCCTTCAACGCTTCGGAGAAGTGCTGCTCAGCCTGCGCCTGGTTGCCTTGCTGCAAAGCCAGCTTGCCAAGACCTACATGGTTGATGTAAGACTTTTTGTTAGTCGCTATACCTTGGTTAAAGTAATAAGCGGCAGAATCTGGCTGGTTGGTGCGCAGGTAAATATCACCCAGGTTAAAGTAGGCTCTATCAGCAGTACCTTTGTTATTCAGCTGAGACTTATAAATAGATTTAGCTTCTTCATAGCGTTCCAGGTCTACGGCTCTTCTGCCTGCGTCACCTGATTGCGCAAATGCTGCAGTAGCAGGGAAGGCAGCCGCCATTAAAGCGATGTACTTCCAGTTTTTAGTCATCTTTTAAAAGTTTAGTTGTTTTTGTTTAGTTTCTTAGTCGCCTAGGCTTATCACCCTGACAGGCATTGTTGCTGGCACCAGGCCAGATTTTAGGATAAGCCGTTGGCCCTTGTCACTCGCAACATAAGATGCAAAACCTGTGCCAAGTCCTGTACGACCCTCAGTACTAATGATATACAAATAACGGCGAAGTGGGTAAGCCTCCTGTGCAATGTATGCCTGGTAAGGCTGGTAGTACTCTTCTGTGGTAACAGGGTTTGGGTTTGTGCTGATGCCAAGCACTTTTATTTTGTCCAGGAATCCAACTACGGTAGAGTCATCAAAGTCGCTTACCCAGTTCACCCCGATCACGCCTAACGCGTTTTTGTTCTCCTCCACATAGTCTATAAGTGCTTTATGCGAGTTTGATGCAAACGTGTTTGGCGGCAGATTATTGCCGGTGATCAACGAATCCCTTACGTAACGGGCGGTGCTAGAGTTGTTGTTATCAAAAACTATGGTGATATCTCCTAGCGGGGAGTCCTTGTCCAGCTCTTTCCAGGATTTAACTTCACCATTAAAGATCCTTCTCAAATCGTCCATGGTCAGCAGAGAATCCGGGTTCTGCTTGTTGGTGATAAGGGCAACCGCATCGATGGCTATTTTAGTGTAGCGCGGCACCCTTTTCTGCCTGTCGAACACAGCTTTTTCCTCCTGCGTCAGCTCCCTGGAAAGTATGGCTATGTGGGTGCTGTCATTCAGCAGGTCTTTTACTACCTGCCCCTCCGGCTTATAGCTGGCGTTGATGTTGGCATACTTGTAAATACCCTCAAATGTGCTTACTTCTGAGGCGATAATAGGTTGGAATGACTCATCCACACTGATGCTGATCGTGCCCGAAGTTGGCGTGTCCTGCTGCGTGGCCGGATCCCCTCCGCAACTAGCCAAGGCTATCATGCCAGCGAAAGCTGCCGTACTGATTCTCTTAATCTTCATATCGGTTTCGGTTAGAACGCGTGCTATTGTAAACTCTTACAAATCTAACTATTCCATATAAGATAAGGATTCCGCCCAGGGCATACTTCATCGTTTCCGGCATGTCCAGGTTTAGGCTGTCCCCGGCGAAAAGAATGAAGATGCCCATGGCCACATAGAGCAGCGTCATGATAATGCCAAAGATGCGGGCAAATTTTGTAAACACACTTTGCTGCGATTTATCGTTGTCTCTCCGGGGTCTTATCATGTGTGGCTTTCGTTTTAACCCTTAAAAATAACCCTATTGCTTAAAAAAAGAAAGCAGAAGCTAACAAAACTACGCTGCTGCTTCTGCTTTCTGTAACCATTTTGGATCCTTTATTTCATTTTAAACCGTATGGGTAAAGTATAGCGTACAGGCACGGCCCTACCGTTTTGCCTGCCTGGTTCCCACTTTGGCATATTCTTTACTACGCGTGTGGCTTCTTCTTCGGTTCCAAACCCAAGGCCTTTTAGCACTTTCACGTCAGTGATTTCGCCAGTGGTGCCGACCACGAACGTCACGACGACCGTGCCTTCGATGCCATTGCTTTGTGCCTGTGCCGGGTAGCGCAGCTTTCTGCTCAGGTACTGCATCAGGTCTCCGGTGCCCCCTTTGAACTGCGGCATCTGGTCCACGTGTACATAAGGCTCCGAGTCTGCAGGCAGTGCCCCTGTGCCGCCGTCCACGCCCATAGGAGGTTCTTCGTTCAAGCTGATGGGAGGAACATCCGGCATACTGCCTTCTATTTTCTCATACCCGATGCTCTTCCCGGCCAACTCCTCTTGGTTAGGCACTGTTTCCTCTTTCACGGGGGTGGCGTCATCTACTACGCGGGGCGTAACATACCGCTCTGTAGCCACTTTCTCCTTGGCAGGTGGAGCAGGAGGGGGCGTTACCGCCTGCTCTGGCTTTGGATCGGGTTTTGGAGGCAACGGTAGACTGATGGAAACAGGCTCTATGATGGTATAGGTTGGTTTCACATACTTTACCTGGTCTGAGAAGAAGATTGTGTCAACCAACGGACCGACCAGTGCCCCGGAAAATACAGCTGTGGCAAGAGTGGAGGCCAGCAGCATGTGTTTGCTGTATTTGCGGCGCAGGTAATACGCGCCATATGCCTTGTTGCGCCCTCTAAACACTATGTTGTTGAAGGTCATGCTTAAGAAATAGCTCTTTTCCATGGGCTTTGGGGTTTATGGTTTAACAATAACTTCTATGGCATTGCAGTAGTCTTTTGTGGGGTTATATGTATCGTTTTCTGAATATACGGGTTTTATGCTAAATAGTATGCATGCTGAGTAATTTTGTTGCACAAAAAAAGCCCAGCCGGTATGGGCTGGGCTTTTGAGTAGGCAGGTTTGTTTGCCTATTTGATCGTGAATCGTACGGGAAGGGTATAGCGTACTGGTACTGCTCTACCGTTCTGCTTACCAGGAGTCCACTTCGGCATTGACTTCACAACGCGTACGGCTTCCTCGTCGGTACCGGCTCCAAGGTTCTTAACAACCTGGATGTCGGAGATCTCACCTGTGGTGCTTACCACGAAGGAGAGTACCACCAGACCTTCCACACCGGCTCGCTGTGCTGCGGCTGGGTAGCGGATGTTCTTGCCTAGGTACTTCATCATTTCGCCGTCACCACCCGGGAAGGTTGGCATCTGCTCTACGTAAGTATAAGGCTTTTCCTCAACTACTTCAGCTACTACATCACTGGTACCGTCTATCTCGCCGAGATCAAGAGGTGCGTCTTTAGAACCTTCTACAGTTTTAACGCCTGCGTCGATCTCATCAAGAACTTCTACGTCTGGCACCTCTTCTTCCTCCACTACTTCCTCGTCACGCTTCACTACCGGTGGCGTATACTTTACAGTAGCACGCACTGGCGGCGGTGGCGGCGGAAGATCTGGTGGCGGCGGCGGCGGCGGTGGCGGCGTAGCCTCATCTAATGGTGGTGGTGGGGCCAAGTCTACTTCTGTTACAATTCGCTCTACCACTTCTTTGTCTTCCTGGTCACCTTTAATCATTTTGGTGATCAACGGGATGCTCAGGAAAAGAAAGAACAAAACAATTGCTGTAATAGCGGCAATCGTGATATGCTTGTTGTAAAGTCTGCGAAGTAGGTAGGCACCGTACGCTCTGTTACGTCCTTCAAAGACGATATCATCAAGCGATGCTTTTGCTAACTTACTTGCGTCCATATCTTAATTTCCAATTTGTTCTTGTACCAGCTTTTTGTCCTCATCGGCAATATCTACCAGGGCAAATTTCTTGGTATCTGTAATTTTTAACTCGTCCAGAATATCCACCATGTTTTTATAGCGGGATCCTTCCATCGGCTTCACCAGTACAGTCATCTTCTCGTTAGACTTCACACGGGATGAAGTCAGCACTTTACGGATGCCGTCTGCTGCATAGCTCGACTCGACTACTTCCGGGTTATCTTCTGCAAGACCAAAGTAATAGAACAGCTTATCGTCGTCGCCAAGGATAATGGTCATGGCGTTACTTGCCTTCAGGGCTATCTGTTCTTCCTTCGGAACATCTTTCACAGGCATGTTGATTTCCATGGTCTGTGGTTTGTTGAAGGTAGTGGTAAGCATGAAGAATGTAATCAGAAGGGCGGCAAGGTCTACCAGCGGCGTCATGTCGATCTTGGTCGACGAGCGTTTGGCGCGTTTCTTACCACCTTTACCGGAGTCGCCTTTTTCCTGTATTTCTGCCATTTTCTAGTCTCCTTTCTAATTATAAATTCGTAGGCTTCGCTTCCATGTCAGTGATCAGGTTAAACCTGTTCACCTTTCGGTCTTGCAGGATATCGATTACGCGCTTTACAGTCGGGTAATCAGCATCCTGGTCGCCTTTGATAGCGATCACCACCTTCGGGTTTGTCAGTCGAGTCTGCAGAACCCAGTCACCGAGTTCGTTGTGCGTAGAGTCGATCGGAATACCCGGCTGGGCTACCTCCTTGCGGGCACTTGATTCCATGGACAGAAGAGACTTTAGTTGGCTGATCGGAACACCGAAATTGCTTAGGAGCGAGAATGTCTTCTTCTCCTCTTCGGTGAAACCTACGCCATACTTGCCTGCCATTTTATCAAGTAATGCTTCCTTTGTTTGCTGCCCATCCACACCAAAGAATACCCGACCCTCCTTATCTACTGTAATCGTGATTACGTTAGTATCCGGGATCTTGATTTCTGATGCCGATGAAGGCGTGTCTACTATCACTGCCTCGTCAGGACGGGCAGTAGCAGTTAGCATAAAGAAAGTAACCAGCAAGAAGAATAAGTCCACCATTGGCGTCATGTCCAATGAGGGGTTTTTCCTTTTTACTTTTACTTTAGGCATTGTGTGTGGTTATACGGTTTAACTTAAACAGTTTGAGGTCTTGTTGTTGGAGTTTCGTGCTGGGCCGTGAAAGTAGACACCATGCTGAAACCAGCCTCGTCTATGCTGTAAGTAAGCTCGTCGATTTTGCTTGTGAAGTAGTTGTAAGCAATGATCGCGATAGTAGAACCTGTAATACCCAGGGCAGTGTTGATAAGGGCCTCAGAGATACCGTTTGCCAGGGCTACTGAGTCAGGAGCGCCTGAAGTGGCAAGAGCCGAGAAGGCCTTGATCATACCAAGTACTGTACCGATCAGACCTACCAGTGTAGAGATCGAGGCGATAGTTGAGATAACCACCAGGTTTTTCTCCAGCATTGGCAACTCAAGAGAAGTAGACTCTTCGATCTCTTTCTGGATAGCTGCTACTTTCTCTGCTTTCAGCAGTTCTGGCTCGTTCTGCATTTCTTTGTACTTCAGCAGGCCGGCTTTTACCACGTTAGCCACAGAACCTTTCTGTGCGTCGCAGGCAGCAATAGCGCCATTGATGTCACGCTGGTTCAGTTTTGCAGAGATGTTACGAACGAATTCAGCAACGCTCTTAGATCCTTTTGCTTTACCGATAGTCAGGGCACGCTCGATAGCGAAGATAAATACCATCAGGTTCAGAGAAAGGAGCACTGGTACTACCCAACCACCTTTGTATACAATGCCGAGGTAGTTACCTGGAAGCGGGTGGTTGTCTGGGTTGCCGCCCTCAAAGTTGGCAGGATTGCCAAAAACGAACATATAGATAAGCACACAGGCTATCAGGGCGAGCGGAATAACGATAGTCGCAAATAGAGAGCCTACCGGGCTTGGTTTTTTCTCTACATTAGCATTCTTGCTCACTACTGCAGTCTTTTTTTCCATTTTAATTAAAGTTTAAAGTTTAGCTGTTTGTGTTGTAATAAAAAAGTTTGTGTAAGTATAAAATGTAATTGTTTCGTTTTTAGTTCTTTATTGAATTTGCAATTTCTGATTTTTCTCAATTTTTCAAACTATAACCGCCCGAAAAAATTAGATAAAAGTCTATAGCGGCTGCTTTAGCTGCCTAAATTTAAGCCTTTCTCTTACAGAATTCCAAATTCGCGGTACTGCAATATCGCAAATTAAATATAAAAAAGTTTGTTTCAAAGTATAAACACCGGGGTCGCCGGTGCTACTTTTTACCTGCCTCTGGTTAGCGGGCCTGCGCAGGTTGGGTGTATGGGTGATAGACGTAAACAGGGCCTCCGCACCATGTGGTGCACTGGTGGCGCATAGGCCTGTGCCTCCTGCTGAAAAGGCGCTCCGGCCGTAACCTGCTTACACTGCTTTTGCCAGGTTTTGGGAAAAGCGCACTAAATATATGCAATAATTTGATTCGCTTTATGTATGATTAAAGCTTTTTTGCCTGGTTCCAATAATAATCCATCTCGGGCAGGGTCATGTCCTGCAGCTGCTTTCCGTCTTTAGCGGCCTCTGTCTCAATATACTGGAAGCGGGAAATGAATTTAAGGTTTGTACGCTCCAGGGCCTCCTCGGGGTCTATGCCAGCAAAGCGGGCAAAATTAATGAGCGAGAACAGCAGGTCGCCGAACTCGGCAGTGGCTTGTTGCTGGTCTATGGCCGTTGTGTCCTCCTTGTTAAACTCGCTGGCGAACTCGTTTAGCTCCTCCTGCACCTTAGCCCACACCTGCGACTTGTCGTCCCAGTCGAACCCGGCGCCGCGGGCCTTCTCCTGAATGCGCATGGCTTTTATCAGGGCAGGCAGCGATTGTGGTACTCCGCCAAGCACGGATTTGTTGCCTTCCTTCAGCTTCAGCTTCTCCCAATTCTGTTTTACCTCCTCCTCGCTGTCGGCCGTGGTGTCGCCGTAGATGTGCGGGTGGCGGAAGATAAGCTTCTCGCACTGGGCATGCAGCACATCGGCAATATCAAAGGCGCCTTGCTCGGATGCGATCTTGGCGTAAAACACCAGGTGCAGCATGATATCGCCGATCTCTTTTTTTACCTCCTGCACCTCTCCTTTTAGTATGGCATCGGAGAGCTCGTACGTTTCCTCTATGGTGAGGTGGCGCAGGGATTCCATGGTTTGTTTGCGGTCCCAGGGGCATTTCTCGCGCAGGTCATCCATCACATCCAGCAGGCGGCCAAAAGCCTCGAGCTGTTGCTGGCGTGCATTGTTGGCAGGTTGTGAAGTAGTCATGAAGGCAAAGATACTAAATATTAAACGTTTGTTGCCCTGTCTTGGTAAGGCTTAACCCTGTATTAATATTACGCTTGCAGGCAGGGGGGCGCTTCCTGCGTAAGTAGAAAATATTTAGGAGGAGCACCTGCTTCACATCTACAAGCTTTAAAGAGGAAAGGCAATGAAGAAGAAAAAGAAGAAACAGATCAGGAAGATCGCCAGCTCCGTGGCTGCCGTGCAGTCGCAGGTGGCGTTTGCCCGCATGGCTACTGCGCTGGCCGTGGTAAGCGTGGGCGCCATGGCGGTAGGGGCGCTCGCGATCGGGCACCTGGCCATCAAACGGCTGTCGCTGAAGGCGGGGGAGGTGGAGCGCCTGCGAATAAATGAGCTGGAAGTAGGCCGCTTGCGGGTGAAGGAGCTGATAACGGAGAACAAAGTGTAACCCGGCTGCGCATCAGCCCTGATACTGAACCTGATGCCCTGGCAACAAGGCTGCTGCGGTGACATGCCGGTGTGGCGGCTGCCCGTATTTTTCTGTGCTCACAATACCACATTATCTGCTGGAAGTATAACTAAAATTACTACTTTTGCCGAGCAACTAAAATACGAACAGTGGCTTTAATAAAATCTATTTCAGGAATACGTGGTACGATTGGCGGACAGGCTGGAGAAGGACTAACCCCTGTGGATGTGGTTAAGTTTTCTGCTGCTTTCGGAAGCTGGGTGCTTCAGAACACCGACAAGAAGACAATTGTAGTAGGCCGTGATGCGCGCCTCTCCGGTGACATGGTAAACAAGCTGGTTTGCGCCACGCTGCAGGGCCTGGGCATTGATGTGGTGGACGTTGGTCTTTCCACTACCCCGACCGTGGAGATGGCCGTGCCTGACATGCAGGCCGGTGGTGGCATTATCCTTACCGCCAGCCATAACCCCAAGCAGTGGAACGCCCTGAAACTGCTCAACCACAAAGGCGAGTTTATCTCGGATGCCGAGGGCAAACTGGTGCTGGATATTGCCGAGCAGGAGGCCTTTGAGTTTGCGCAGGTAAACGACCTGGGTAAGTATACCCAAGATCATGAGGCGCTGGAGAAGCACATCAAGGCCATACTTGAGCTGCCGCTGGTAGATGTGGAGGCGATCAAGTCGAAGAACTTCTGCATTGCCGTGGATGCCGTGAACTCGAGCGGGGGCTTTGCCGTGCCGATGCTGCTGGAGGCGCTGGGCGTAAATAAAATTGAGAAACTATACTGCGAGCCGGACGGGAATTTCCCGCACAACCCGGAGCCGCTGCCGGAGAACCTGCGCGAGATTTCGCGTGTGATTGAGAAAGGCAAGTTTGACCTGGGTATCGTGGTGGATCCGGACGTGGACCGCCTGGCCCTTGTGAACGAGGACGGCAGCATGTTCGGCGAGGAGTATACTCTGGTGGCCGTGGCCGACTATATCCTGAAGAACCAGGTAGGCAATTCGGTTTCCAACCTTTCCTCTACCCGTGCGCTGCGCGATGTGACGGAGAAAGCAGGAGGTTCATACTTTGCCGCTGCCGTAGGCGAGGTGAACGTGGTGAACATGATGAAGGAGCAGAACGCCATCATTGGCGGCGAGGGCAACGGCGGTATCATCTACCCAGAGCTGCACTACGGCCGCGACGCGCTGGTGGGCATTGCCCTGTTCCTGACGCACCTGGCCAAAACAGGCATGAGCATGACGCGCCTGCGCGCCAGCTACCCGAACTACTACATCTCCAAGAACAAGATCGAGCTGACGCCGGAGGTGAACGTGGACGCCGTGCTAACGCAGATGCAGGAGCGCTACGCCAAGCAGCCGATCAATACCATAGACGGCGTGAAGATTGAGTTCGATAAGGAATGGGTGCACCTGCGCAAGTCCAACACCGAGCCCATCATCCGCATCTACGCCGAGAGCGACAGCAACGCTACGGCAGAGCACCTGGCCAATAAAATTATTGCCGATATCAAAGAGATCATCTCCAATAAAGCATAAGAGTATGTGTTGTTGCTGTTGTAATACAAAACAAAGGTAACAGGCAGTGTTGCGCCACTGGTAGGGGATTGTTCCTGCCGTTGGCGCAACTTTTTTTTATACTTTAATGGTTGAGTAAAGAACAGATTCAGAAAAAATATACCTTACTAGTATGCGTGTTTATTTAGATAATGCCGCCACCACCCCTCTCGATAAAGAGGTGTTTGATGCCATGGCCCCTTTTATGCTGGAGCACTTCGGTAACCCTTCCTCCATACACTCGCACGGACGCGAGGTGAGGGCGGCAATTGAGCGGGCGCGGAAAACGGTGGCAGGATTGCTGAACACGTCGCCGGCAGAGGTCTTCTTTACCTCGGGCGGTACCGAAGCCGATAACTCGGCCATTGTCTGTACCTGCCGCTCACTGGGCATTAAGCATGCCATTACCACCAAGCTGGAGCACCACGCGGTGCTGCACACCATGGAGATGCTGGAGAAGCAGGAGGGGGTGCAGCTAAGTTACCTGCGCCACGACGAGCGCGGCAACCTGGACCTGGAGCACCTGGAAGAGCTGCTGGCCAGCCAGCCGCAGACGCTGGTGTCTGTCATGCACGCTAACAACGAGATCGGCAACCTGAACGACATCGAGGCGATCGGGGAGATCTGCAGGAAGTATAACGCCGTGTTCCACTCGGATACGGTGCAGACCATGGGCCACTACCAGCACAACCTGCAGCAACTGAAGGCCAACTTCATCGTGGGCTCGGCGCACAAGTTCCACGGCCCGAAAGGCGTAGGCTTCCTGTACTGCAATGCCGAGACCAAGATTCAGCCGCTGATTCAGGGTGGGGCGCAGGAGCGAAACATGCGCGGCGGCACCGAGAACGTGTACGGCATCATCGGCCTGGCCAAGGCGCTGGAGATTGCTTACCGCGATATGGGCGAGCACCAGCAGCACATCCAAAGCCTGAAAGACCGCATGATCCACAAATTGCGCGAGCAGATGGAGGATGTGAGCTTTAACGGCCTATCGGAGTTCGGCGACAAGAGCCTGTACACTGTGCTGAACGTGAGCCTGCCGGCTTCCGATATCAACGAGATGCTGCTCTTTAGCCTGGACATTGCCAAAATATCGGCTTCAGGTGGCAGCGCCTGCAGCAGCGGCGCCAATGCCGGCTCGCATGTGCTGCGTGCGCTGGAGGTAAACCAGGACCGCGGCTCCGTACGCTTCTCCTTCAGTAAGTATAACACGCCGGAGGAGATCGATTACGTGGCCGAGACGGTGGCCAAAATGTATAACAAGCAGCTGGCTTAAACCAAAACTAAGCGCAGCTCAAAGTATAAAGTATCAAAAGGCTCTGGCGGTATGCCGGGGCCTTTCTTTGTTACGCATCCATTTAAAGCCAAAGTATAAAGTATGAAAAGTATCGCCGTATTCTGTGGCGCCAATGCCGGTAATAACCCGGTATATGCGGAGGCTGCCACCAAGCTGGGCCAGCAAATGGCCGCAAAAAGGATAAGACTGGTCTTCGGGGGAGGCAAGGTAGGGCTGATGGGCACGATTGCCGATGCCGTGCTTGCCAAAGGCGGGGAGGCCGTGGGCGTGATCCCGCAGAGCCTGATAGACCGCGAGGTGGCCCACACCGGCCTGACGGAGCAGCACGTGGTAAAAACCATGCACGAGCGAAAGGCGCTGATGGCGTCCAAATCGGATGCCTTTATCGCTATGCCCGGTGGCTTCGGTACCCTGGACGAGATCAATGAGATCATCACCTGGAACCAGCTGGGCATCATTAAAAAGCCCGTGGCCTTCTACAACGTGAACGGCTATTTCGACAAATTCCTGGACTTCGTGAAAGACAGCGTGCAGGAGGGCTTCATCAAGCAGGAGTATGTGAACAACCTGATCGTGGAGAGCGAGGCGGAGGTGCTGCTGCAGAAAATCACAAAGTATGCCGACGCGGTGTCGGAGGATTGGGTAGACTCGGAGCGTATCTAACCACGGGCACTACATGAAGCCAAGCCTAAGTATAAAAGCGGTTGTAAAGTATAAACTGCTTTTGCTTGTCGCGCTGCTGACGCTTTCTTCAGCACAGGCACAGGACGTTTTCTCCGTAGGTCCTGCCCTGCACTTTAACTTTGGGGATAAAAAGCCAAAGGTGAGTTGGGGCGTGGAGGCCTCGCTGTGGTGGTTCGAGGACCAGTTTCCGGTAAGCGGTAACCTCGGCTTCGACCGCCGGAAAGGCAGCACGGTGCTGTACATGCAGGCGCAGACCGGCATTGGCATCGCTGGCGTTTCGGCCGGGCCGTTCCTGGAGCTCCGGAAAGAAGACATGCCTGTGCTCGGGTTGCAGACAGATTACTGGGTGAACTACTTTGCCGGCTTAAACTACCGGGTACGCTATAGCGGGGAAGGAACTCAGAAGGCGCTGGGCGTGTACGTGAAGGCTCCTCTGTCTTATGGGCTTGAAGAGGAAAACGAGGAAGAGGATGACTGGGATTGGGACTGGGACTAGCCGGTTTCTAAAACAGAGAGGCCGCGAGGCTGTAAAATAAACTGTGTCAAAGGATTAGCAGTATTACCTTTAACACAGTCAACATGGAAGAGAGAAACGAGCTGGATCTGGAGAAGATCAAGCGCCAGTTCCTGGAGGAGTT
>NZ_JARDUA010000006.1 GCF_029360645.1 Pontibacter litorisediminis
CTTCTTCTTTTTCCCACCCCACCCACCCCACCGCCGCCAGCCTAACCGGCAAAGGAGACAGGCCAGCCAAGGCCGCAAAGCCAACTTCTCCCCCCCAATCCCAGTATAGCCTCTGGGCACGTTGAGAACGCGTTGAAAAAATGCAGGCCACCTACATTTATGGGAAACATATAAAAAGCCCCTGCCAGCGAGGGCAGGGGCTTTATTGTTTTAGCGAAGGAAGATAACTATAAAATTACTCTCTCCTGCCTGCTACAGCAGTGTATAGTTCTTCTTCCTTATAGTACTGGTTTGCAAGCGCCTGTAGCTCAGGTGCTGTTACCGTGCGAATTGTTGTTATGTAGTTATTATAGTGCTCAGGAGATAACTCGTGCAACACGACGCGCTTATATCTGTCACATTGGTCGAAGATAGTGGAGATGTCGTTGAGGAATTTTCCCAGCATGTAGTTTCTTACTGTTTCCAGCTCTTCTGCCGGTATTTCTTCTTTCTGCAGCAGTCTTACTTCTTTCAAAACCTCCTCAATGGTGTTTTCAGTCACGGCATAATTCACATCTGTTCCGATGTAAAAAACACTATCCTGTTCTTTGGGAGAGATAACAGAATAGATTCCATAAGTATAGCCTTTGTCTTCGCGGATGTTGCGCATCAACCTCGATCCAAAATAACCGCCTAACACCTCATTTAGCACCAACAGTTTCTGGTAGTCGGGGTGGTTGAGATTAGGAAACCTTTTACCAATACGGATAGAGGACTGAAGGCTGTCGTCAACCTTAACGAGTTTATATTGATCTGTAGGTGCCGCATCTACAAAAGGTGCCGTTACTGAGGCGGTAGAAGGCTGCAGTTGCAAAGCAGCGATTTCGTGCTCCAGCTGTTTCTGTAGCAACTCATCTATGGCACCACAGGCGAATACCTCTAATTCCTGTGTTAAAAATCTCTTTCGGTAGTAGGCTTGTACATCTTCTTTGGTGATGGCCTCCAGCACCCCATCGTCGAATCCAAAAGTATAGGGGTGGCCTGGACCATAAACCTGCTGCGTAAAGCTGTGCGTGGCCAGGTAGTTATTCTTTTGTCGCTGTACTTTTAACGATTGTATCGTCCGCTGCTTCAGTAGGTTAAACTCCTCCTCCGGAAAGGCAGGGTTCTGCAGTACATCCAGCACAAGGGCCAGTAGCTCAGAAGTATACTTGGCAAGGCAATAGAGGGTAAATTCGGTACGGTCGTAGCCATGGTTGTTGTCAAAAGAAGCGCCATAATAGGCTACTTTGTCCGCTATCTGCTTTGCGGTATGGTTAATGGATCCCTCCAGCAGCATTTTAGCCGCCAAGTCAGAGGAGCCTTTCTTATCCTCAAACCACTTGCCGGCCTTAAAAACAAAATCCAGCCTTACTACAGGCTGGGTTTCGCTTTTGATGACATGCAGTCTCGCTCCATTGCTCAGGTGGTTTACCTCGGCTATCTGGATACTGACGGCATCTATCTCATATGTTTCAGGAGCTTTTGTTCTGTCAAGCATTCTATTCTTTAAAAGTATTTACTATTCAAGGTTTAAGGCAAGCGTAAAGCGCCAGGTATCTGCCAGCGGATTGCCTTGGTCATTCGGGATAAGGTATGCAGCATCTAAGCCAAACTTCTGGTAGCGAATTCCTAAACCAGCAGAGACATACTTTCTGCCGCCTTTGTCAGGATGCTCGTAGAAGTAACCCAGGCGGGCTGCAAACAACTCATTATACCAGTACTCTACTCCCGTGGAAAGGTTTACTTCTTTTAGCTCTTCGCTGGCGCCTCCCTCAGCATCGCCGAATGAGGAGAAGATGCCCCCAATCACGCTTTGGTTCGTGTCAGCACCTGGCGATGGCACAAGCAATTTGTTGGCGTCAATCAGGAGGGTAAGGGAGTTGTAAGCGTCCAGGTTATACTTCAAAGCCGTACCCAGCTTTAGGTTAGTAGGCAGGAAGCTCTTGTCCTCGTCTTCGGAATAAGCAATCTTACCACCGATGTTAGAAATGTTAGCCCCAAGTGCCAGGTTCAGGTTTTGGCTCAGGTCACGGTTATAATATACGCCTACGTCTACAGCGGCCGTGTTGCCTGGCTGCGACTCGGTATTAGTGCCGCTTACGTTTACGTCACCGGCCAGGTTAGAGTGTATGAAGCGGGCTGAAACACCAACGCTGAAGTTCTCGCTCAGAGCCTGTCCATAAGATATAGCTACGGCATACTCTTTTGGGTTATAGTTCTGCAGCGGGTTTTGGTCTGCGTCAATAAATTGAATCTCTCCCAGGTCAAAGTACATGAGCGAAACAGAAAGCGCAGAAGTCTCATTCAGCTTTTTATACCCTGACAGGTAGTTGAGCGACATGTCGTCCACGATGTTGCGCAGCCACGGGGAGTAGGAGAAAGAAACGCTTAGGTCGTTCTGCACAAAACCAAGTTTGGCAGGGTTCCAGTACGAGGCATTGGCATCAGGCGAGGCCGCCACGCCGGCATCACCCAAAGCAGCCGCACGGGAGTCGGGGCCAACGGTAAGAATCGGAACGGCAGTGGTAACAGCGTTCAGGTCAGAGCCTGTGGAGGTGGCAGGAGGCGGTGTTTGCTGTGCGAACGCCGCTGGCGCTGAGGATAAGGCAAGTGCCAACGCAGCCGCCTTCAGAATCTTACTTTGTTTCTGCATATAAAGGGTAGTAATAGCTATATCAAATATAGAAAATATGTACTATTTATCTAATTTATAAGAACAAGTTTCTCCACTTGGGAGGCTGTTGCGCCATCCCGCCTCGACCGCACAGTTACTCTATAAATGTAAACGCCCGGTGTCAGCATATCATTGTATTCACTGCGGCCATTCCAGGATATTTCTGCCACACGTGTGGTAGTGCTGTAGCTGGTTGTACGCAGTGTTGTCACAAGCTTCCCGGTAATGTTGTAAATCTGCACCTGAACATCAAGGTCTTCGCCGGCTCTGTTATGGTCAAAAAGGAATGTTGTCTCTGTTGAGAACGGGTTAGGATAGTTTATAACCTGCTCTAACGCAAGAACCGCATCATTAGATACATGAAATTCTATATATGCCTCTGAGGAGTTGTTATGCGTGTCCCAGGCTTTGAAGCGGATTGAGTGCAGGCCAGGCTCCAGGTCCTTTAAAGGATACCTTACCTCTCCCTTTTGATAGTCATCAGGCTCGGAAGTATAAAAGTCGTTGAGCACAACCAGGGAGCTTTGGTCATCATCCAGCACGGCTGTTATTTCGTGGCCGATGCCCCTGCCAACGGTATTGATGCCGTTATCGTCGAAAAGCCTGGCCAGCAGCGTTGTATTTTGCCCGGTAGTGCCACCGGATACGAAGGAGGCATCATCCATAAAAAGACTGATAGTGGGCGGCGTATTGTCTGCCGCTGCATCCTTGGCTGTGCCACCTATTATTACCTCCTGGTCTGCCCCCAAGGCATCCTGGGCCTGGTTGCTGGCATAAAGGCTGATCTTTCCTTGTCCGTAGTGGTAGGCGATATCTTTGGGAACAACAAAACTGGCCTCGAAACGCCCTGCCTGCACACTGGCCTTGCCGTCATAAACGACGCTTTCGCGCACCTGTACCGGTACCGAGGGGCTACCCTCATCCCCCAAAGTGTGGAGTGTAGAAGGTTTCTCGTACACCTTCAGGTGCAGCTGGCCGGAAAAGTCGTTGGCGATGCTGCCATCCATGGTCTGCACCTGCCCCTGCAGGGTAACTGTAGCCAGTGCGCGCAAGGTGTCAGTACTGGTTCCCTGGCCATTTATGCTTGTGATCCTCGCCTCCAGGCTTGGGTAAGCCAGCTGCATGGAAGGGTCGGAGAGTAAGGTGAAGTTGCGGTTATTCACGCCCCTGGAGCCGCTCGCGTTCTCGGTGATGCTGTTGTTCTTTGTCAGCCTCACCACATCGCCGAGGCGCGGCATGCGGCCATATACCGGTGTAAAGGCCGCGTTAAAGAAGTTGCGGTTGAGCACACGGTTGCCATTGGAGTACACTGGGCGGGTGGTGGTGAGCAGGCCTACAGCGCCTCCACCGGCATGCAGCAGCGCCAGCTCTGCGCCAGACGGGCGGCCTGGGTCGTCGTAACGGCCGAACTCGCAGGTGGCGGTAAGCAGAAAGGTAAGGTTATCCTTGTTTTTCCAGTTGCTGATCTGCGGCAGCGTGAGCACCTGCTCCGATGCCCAGCTCACCTCGTTCCCGTGGCCAGTGTAGTTCGTGATCAGCGACCCTTGCTCCACGGCTTTGTCCAGAGCTGCGGAGGCATCCGGAACGCGCTGCCCATTGGCCACGGCCTGCTGCTGGTACAGGTCTACGTATACTTTGTTGGGATTATACTTTGGGTGGTGCGCCACCAGGTAGTTTGCCAAAAACTCCGCGTCGTTCTGGTGCTCGTTGTAATCGCCGTCGTCGGCCACAAAGGTGACTCTGCTGCGCCAGCTGCCGAAGTGGCTCGGGCTGTCATAGTTGATGATCTTGTCGACCATAGTGGCTGCCTCAGTTTTTGTGTGGGCCGGAAGCCTGCCGATGCCAATATCCAGCAAATGGTCGCCCTGCGCGTTCTCTGCCCACTCGCCCTCCTCCTCATCCAGAAAGCCATAATAGTCCTCGGAGCTGTAGCTGCTAATCGGGTGCAGCGACTCCCGTGACTGATACACCGGTACAAAGTTGGTGTTGTTGCGGAGGCGGTCCTTATAGTCGTAGGAGGCATCGCCGAAGAGCAGCAGGTACAGCACATCACCCTCCAACTTGCTGCTACGGCTGTAGAGCATGCGCATAAAATCGCGGATGGCGGTCACGTCCTGCGCCCCTGAGGAAAACTCATTGTATACTTGCTGGGTTGTCACCACCTGCACCTCCATGTGGCTGTGCTGGGCGCGGTGGGCAGCCAGCCGCTGTGCCTCCTGCAGAAAAGCGGGGTGCGACACGATCACGAAATCCAGGGAGCCGCTTTGGTTAAGGCCGTGCAGGTTTTGGTTTTGCACACGGCCCGCGGGCACAGGCTTTTTACTGATGCCGCCCTGGAACGCCACAAACTCGCGCAGTACGTCGGTCGACACACTGAAACTGCCACCTGCGTGCTGCTGGGCCACCGGCTGAGTCGGATTCGTCACGTCCCAGATAGTGGTGTTAGCCGGGGCGCCTGCCACAGCAAAAGTGCTGGCCGGCTGGTTTATACTTTGGATGGAGCGGAAGGAGATCTGCTCCCCGTCTAGCTTGAGCTGGCGCTCGTAGTGCAGCTCCAGGTAGTTGAGGTAGCCCAAGGCCGAGGAACTGCCGCCGGGGCTGAAGTTGATGGATACAGTGTACTCACTGGCGTCGCCCAGCTTTTGCTGATTTATAGTATAAGCCTTGGTGCTGTTGATGCCATCCGGGTGATACTTTTGGGAGCCGCGGCCGGCAATGTCCTGTGAGCCGAGGGGTTGGTTGTTGAGCTGCAACGCAAAGCTGCTGCCGGTGGGGGAGTTGGCCATCAGCGCCGCCTCCAGCTGCACCTCAGCGCCTGCCACCACACCCGTTGCCGGGAAACTGAACGTGCGGCTTGTCTGAAAGGAGCTGAACTCCTCGCCGTACCATTCCCGGCCGGAGAAAGCCATGTTCTTCAGATCCTTCTCATGAAACAGGCGCTCGTTGTAGCTGGTGATGCGTTGTGCTGCCCCTGCCGCCTGGCCGCGGGCGGTAATGCGGGCGCCGGGGCTGTGGTTGACGCGCAGGAAATAGAAGGCTGTGTCGGAGTAAACGTTGAACTCGTGGCGGAAGCGTTTCGCTGTTTCGTCATACGTCCAGGTATGCGGCCCCTGGGCGTAGAAAAGTATAAAGTCTGCGTCATCGAACCTGCCATCCTCCTCACCTATAACGGCAATGGCGTTTTCCTGCAGGTCGTCGGGGCGGGGGGCGCTGTTGGGCTGGGGCAGCATGCCGCCGCCGTTGCCGTAAAGCTGAACTTTCCTGGGGTCTATACTTTGGGGAGAGATGCCAAGCGCCTGCAGCACGCTTTTGTCTATCTTGTAAACGCCGCTTTCGGTTACGGCCAGCTTATACCACTCGCCATCGCTAAGTACAGATTGGCTGGCAAAAGAAGTGGGGGCTGTGGTTTGCGCGGTAGCGTTTGTCAGGCAGGTAAGCAGACAAAGAGCACACGCATAAACCAACCGCTTGGGCCACATCATAAGCAAGTATAAATTATGAAAAGCTGCCTGCTTATACGTAACGTACAGGCAGGCAGCATCCTTATATCTTCAAAGATACGGCTAAAATATTGAACGGCAGCGGAGTGCTACGCTTGTTTCAGCTCGAAGGTGTAAGACTCCATGATCAGGTTCGCCAACAGCTTGCTGCAGGCCTTCTCCACCTTCTCACGGGCAATTTCCTCAGTCTCTGCCTCCAGGTTCAGGGTAATGTGCTTGCCAATGCGCACATCGTCTACCTGGTCCAATCCAAGGTGCTCCAGGCCCAGCAGTACGGCCTTGCCTTGTGGGTCCAGTAACTCAGGGCGGGGCATTACGTCAATTTCAGCAACAAATTTCATGATGTATGGGATGTTTTTTTGATGATAGACAATAGTACGTACAGCAGAATGATCAGCGGTATGGCCGCGAATTTAAGCATAGCCGCCAAGATAACCGACAAGCCCAGGAAAATAAAGCGCACGGCGTTATCCTGCCAGGTAAAGTTCTTGAACTTAAGGGCGAACAGCGGCAGCTCGGCCACCAGCAGGAACGAAAGTATGACCGTGAGCGAAAGCAGCACCACCGGGTTCAGGATGATCTCAAAGGCCAGCAGGCCCTCCGTATCGAGTATCAGCGGCAGCGATGCCACAAACAGCGTACAGGCCGGCGTGGGCAAACCGATAAAAGAGGTGGTCTGGCGGGTGTCGATGTTAAACTTGGCCAGTCGCAGCGCCGAGAAAATGGTGATCAGAAAGCCGAAGAAAGGCAGTATATCCGCAGGGATGCCTAAAATAGAAGCCTCAGCGCGCTGCAGCAGGATGAACATCACCGTGCCCGGCACCACCCCAAACGACACCATGTCGGCCAGCGAGTCCAGCTGCTTGCCAATCTCAGAATAGGCATGGATTAGTCGAGCCACCATGCCGTCCAGAAAATCGAACACGGCGGCAAGGCCCACCAGGTAGGCGGTGGTAACCAGCTCTCCTCTAAAGGCAAAGTACAGCGCCAGGCAACCTGCAAACAGGTTAAGGCAGGTGATGGCGTTCGGAATGTGTTTTTTCATGCAGCAAGTATGGCGGCAGGGCTACCGTAGAAAGGGGTTATACTTCTTCTCGTAGCCGATGGTGGTTTCCGGGCCGTGGCCAGGGTATACCGTTACCTCGTCGGGCAGCGTGAAAAGCTTGGTTTTTATACTTTGGATGAGCGTGTCGAAATCACCGCCGGGAAGGTCGGTGCGGCCAATGCTGCCCTGGAAGAGCACATCGCCCCCGATCACGGTCTTGTCCGCCTTGTTGTAGAACACCACGTGGCCCGGCGCGTGGCCCGGCGCAAAGAGCACCTCCAGCTCCGTGTTGCCAAATTTTATGCTTTCTCCTTCTTTTAGATAAGAGGCCGGCAACTGCTCGGCATACTGCGGAAAGCCGTAGTTGGAGGCGTAGGTCGGCACGGCGCGGAGCACCTGCTCGTCTTCCGGGTGTATCTCCAGCCCCACGTTATAGGTATCGGCCACAAACTTGTTGCCCAGCACATGGTCGATGTGGCAGTGGGTGTTAAGCAGGCGCACCACCTTCAGGCTATTGTCGGCAATATACTTTTTTAGCTGCTCCTGCTCCTGCCGCTCGTAGCAGCCGGGGTCTACCACCACGCACTCGTTGGTGTCGTCGTGCAGCAGGTAAGTGTTCTCCTGAAAGGGGTTAAAAGTAAGGCAGGTAACCTTCATAGCTTTCTTTTCTGATGATCAGGTATGCGCAAAATCGTGGCTCTAAGTTACTAATTTACGCGGTACATCTCGTAACTTGCCCCTATGAAATACGATTTTATAGTGGTAGGCCATGGCCTGGCCGGCGCCATTTTGGCCGAGACGCTGCGCGGCCGCGGCCGTAAGGTGCTGGTGATCGACGAGCCCAAGGAGAACTCCGCCTCCCGGGTGGCGGCCGGTCTGCTGAACCCCGTGGCGGGCAAGCGCTTTGCCAAATCGTGGCTGGCCGATACGTTTATACCGGCCGCCGATGCCTTTTACGATGCCCTGGAGGCGCGCTACGGCCAGGAGCTGTTCTTCCACAAGCCCATCTATAAGATATTCTCCTCCATAGAGGAGCAAAACACCTGGATGGCCAAGAGCGCCGGCGGAAACTGGGGCGACTATATTCTGGCCACGCATACCCAAAGTATAAACCAGCCTGGCATCGACGATCCGTTTGGCGGCATCATGATCGGGCGCGGGGGCTACCTGCACGTGTTCGCCCTGCTCGACCTGCTTACCGAGGACCTGCTAAAGCAGCAGTTATACTTGCCCGAGCGGTTCGACATGCAGGAACTGCAGCTGACGGAGCGCGGCGTGAAGTATAAAAGTATAGAGGCCGACCACCTGGTCTTCTGCGAGGGGTACCAGGTGGTGCACAACCCATACTTCAGGTGGCTGCCCATTCAGTCTACCAAGGGCGAGGTGCTGGAGGTGCAGACCGAGCAGAATTTCGTCCCGGAATGCATCTATAACAAAGCCGTTTACGTTGTTCCCGAAGGAGCAGGCCGCTTTATAATCGGGGCGACCTACGACTGGCGAAACCCCGATGAGGAGCCGACACCGCAGGGGCAGGAAGAACTGAGCGAACGTTTCGGGCAGATCACACCACAGCAATTTGAGGTAACAGGCCACTGGGCAGGCATCCGGCCTGCCGTGCGCGACCGCAGGCCGCTGGCAGGCACGCACCCCAAGTATAAGCAGCTGAGCGTGTTCAACGGAATGGGTTCTAAAGGTGTGCTGATGGCCCCTTTTCTGGCGCGGCACTTTGCTGCTGCCCTGGCCGGGGAAGAAGAGCTGATGCCGGAGATACACATTTTTAGATATTTATCGTTATATTACGAGTATATAGATCAACAGAACCAGCAACCCTAAGCGCATGCGTTTTACCTCCAGATTTCTACCGCTGTTCCTCCTCTGCCTTCTGGCGGCTTCTGCTGTGCAGGCGCAACGTAACGTGGACACCTTTGGCAAAAGCCGGATACAGTATAAGAATTTCAACTGGAAGCTCTACAGCACCCAAAACTTCAACGTTTACTTTTATCAGAACGGGCAGGAGCAGGCGGTAAACGCCGCGGCCTATGCCGAGCGGGAGCTCAAGCGCATCACCAGCCTGATCGGCTACTACCCGTACGCTAAGATCACGCTTATCCTGTACAACTCCCCCTCAGACCTGCTGCAGAGCAACATCGGCCTTAACAACGACCAGTACCAGACCGGCGGCGAGACGCTGTTCATGAAGAGCAAGATCGAGCTGGCCTATGGCGGAAAGCAGACGGAGTTTAAGCATGACCTGAACTACCAGCTCACGGAGCTGCTGATGAATGACATGATGTATGGCGGCAGCCTGAAGGAGGCCCTGCAGAGCAGTTACCTGCTGCGCCTGCCGGAGTGGTTTATCTCAGGGGTGTCGGCCTACACGGCGGAGGGCTGGAGCATAGAGATGGACAGCTACATGCGCGACATGCTGCTGAAGCAGCAAGGAACGCCAAAGCCGGAGAAGATCTTTCTGAAAAGCCCGATGCTTACGGGCCAGAGTGTCTGGAACTACATCGCCGAGCGCTACGGCTATACCGCCATCCAGAACATCCTGAACCTGACCCGCATCACCCGCGATGTGGAGATCGGCATTACCAGCAGCCTGAACATCCCGTACAAACGCTTCCTGCAGGACTGGTACAATTACTACCTGCAGATCAACACGAGCTCCGAGAGCCCGTTGGTGCAGCTGCCGGACGGGGCCAAGCTGTTTAAAAAGAACAAGGAGGGGCACTACTACGGTAAGCCGGTGCTAAACCCCGACGGCACCATGCTGGCTTATGTGAAGAACGACAACGGCATTTTCAAGATTTTTGTGCAGGATGTGCGCACGGGCAAAGACCACGTGGTGTGGCGCGCCGGCTATAAAAACCTTGACCAGCGCGTGGATTTCGACATGCCGGTGTTGGCCTGGCGGTCTAACGCACAGCTGGGCCTGATAGAGGCCAGAAGAGGCAAGATCGTGCTGCGCCAGGTAGATGCCCGCAGCCGTTACACGTTTATCCCCTTCTACGAGAACCTAACCACGCCTGCCGCCACCCTGGAGCAGTTTGTGCATGTGAACAGCATGGACTACGCAGAGGACGGGCAATCCATCGTGGTGAGCGCGGTGCGCAACGGGCAGACGGACCTGTACTTGCTGGGGGCGAACGGGCGCCTGCAGCGGCAGCTCACCGATGATATCTTTGATGACATAGATCCGGTTTTCCTGCGCAACAACGGTGGCATCGCCTTTAGCTCTAACCGCTGGCAAGACACTTCTGCCACCGCCGCCAAGCCCGATTTCAACAGCATCGTAAACAACTACGACATCTTTTTGCTGCAACAGCAAGGGCCGGATAACAAGGTGGAGCAGCTGACCAGCTCTATCGCCAGTGAGGTGAAGCCGCGCCCTACTGCCGATGGTAACCTGGTATACCTGGGCGAGGAGAGCGGCATCCGCAGCGTGTACCGCTACGACCTTAGCACCGGTGCCAGCACACCGGTTACCAATTTTGTGCAAAGTATAGCGCAGTATGACTATGTGCCGTCTGCCAATGTGCTGGCGGTGGTAGCCGACGACGAGGGCAACAGCTTTGTGTACCTGCTGCCCAACTATGCTGCCGCTACGCTGGATGAGTTGCCAAAAACCTCCCGCCAGATCATACTGGAGACGCGCGCCCGTACCTCCCAGGAGGCCGCTGCCGCCGCTACCCGCCGCAGGCTGCTGGAGCAGGAAAAGAAAGGGCAGAGTAAGGTCCGTGAGGAAGGGGAGATCAACATAGAGGACTATGAGTTTAACGATGCCCAGCGGCAGGCCCAGGAACAGAAGCGTAACGCGGCGCCGGTGCGCAGGGCCAGCAGCGGCAATACCAATGTAGATTTGATGGGCCCGCTCAACTACGACCTGCGCTTTAGCGTGCAGGAGATCATCACCTCGGTGCATGCCGACCCGCTGCTGGGCTTCGGCATTGTGGCGGGTGTGGAAATGGCCGATCTGTTCGAGAACCACCGCATCCGGGGCACGGCCTTTATGCGCACCGACTTTGAGACGAACAACTTCTTTGCCGAGTACATGAACCTGACCAACCGCGTGGACCTGGGCATACAGTTTGAGCGCTCCACGTTGCGCGGAAGCTTGCTGAACGCACCCGGCTCTATCGTGAATTTTACCAAGAACGAGCTGACGCCAGTGCTGAAGTATCCTTTCAGCCACAGCACCAGCCTCCACCTGAAGCCGAAGTTCGTGAGCACGCGCTTTATCTATAAAAACGATTTCTCTATTCCGGATACCGTAGAGACCTTCTGGGGCGGCAATGCCGAACTGGTGTACGACAACAGCGTGGTAACCGGGGTAAACCAGCGCGAAGGCACCCGGTTTAAAGTGGGGCTGATGTCGCTGAAAGGCTTTGAGGGCTCTCAGGGTAACTTCAGCAAGTTCTACGCTGACTTCAGGCATTACCTTAAGATCCACCGCCAGATCATACTGGCCACGCACGTGAGCTACGGCAGGTTCTTCGGCAACTCCCCTAAGAAGTTCCTGATTGGCGGTATGGATAACTGGCTGCTGGCGGACGAGGACGATGAGGCTGAACTGAACGATGTGCAGGTAAACTCGCCTGCCGACCTGTTTTACCTGGAGTACATTACGCCGCTGCGGGGCTTTAACTTTAACGTGCGCAGCGGTAGCAACCACTTGTTAGCCAACGCCGAGCTGCGCATCCCGATTGTGCAGTACCTGTACAATGGGCCGATCGGCTCCGGCTTCTTCCGTAACCTGCAGCTCACGGCCTTTGCCGATGCGGGCTCTGCCTACAGCGGCGCCAACCCATTCTCCGGCGATAACTCCATCAACACGCGTATTACCGGCGGTCCTTCGGGCGAATTCGGCCGTGACCCCTTTGACATTACGGTGATAAACTACCGCAACCCCTTCCTGGTGGGGTATGGCTTTGGTGCCCGCACTACCTTGCTGGGGGTGTATGGCAAGCTGGATGTAGCCTGGGGAGAGGCCGAGGACAACCGCGTGGGGCCTAAATTCTACGTAACACTGGGCTACGACTTCTAAATCAACCAAACACTGCATGAACCGCAAAACCAAGCGCTATGGTTTGGGTGCCTTACTGTTACTGGGCTTGTTGGCCGCTTGGATACACATGGCCGATAAGAACTACGTGTATAAGGCCATTGTCTACAACTTTGCCGATATCGACGATAACACCATTTTTGAGCAGCGGCAGGTACACGCTGCGGCCACACCGCACCCATGGCCTCTGGCGGAGAAGTATAACTTGGTGCAACTACCGCATGAACTGGAGCAACTGCACAAGGAGCTGGAGTCGGTGGCGTTTCTGGTGGTGAAGGATGACTCCATCCTGTATGAGCAGTACTGGGAGGGGTATTCGGATGAGTCGCTGAGCAACTCGTTTTCCATGGCCAAGAGCCTGGTGAGTATG
Organism: Pontibacter litorisediminis; assembly: GCF_029360645.1. Classification (GTDB taxonomy): domain Bacteria; phylum Bacteroidota; class Bacteroidia; order Cytophagales; family Hymenobacteraceae; genus Pontibacter; species Pontibacter litorisediminis. Next base: position 12,673 of record NZ_JARDUA010000006.1, read on the forward strand.
CTGGTGGGCGTGGCGATAAAAGAGGGCAAGATTAAAAGCGTGGAGCAGCCGGTGGGCGATTTCCTGCCTGCGTTTAAGGAAGGTGACAAGGGAAAGATTAAAATAAAGCACCTGCTTTGGATGAGCTCGGGCCTGAACTGGGACGAGTCCTATGCTGACCCGCTCTCCATGACGACAGAGGCGTACTATGGCTCTGATCTGGAGAAAATCATCAACAGGCTGGAGGCGGTAGAGGAGCCAGGCAAGCGCTGGGACTACAAAAGCGGCGATACACAGGTGCTGGCGTTTGTGCTGCAGAAAGCCACGGGCATGAGCCTGAGCGAGTACGCTGAAGAGAAAATCTGGCAGCCTATAGGGGCCGTGCGCAATGCCGAGTGGAGTATAGATCGTCCTGGAGGCATGGAAAAAGCCTACTGCTGCTTTTTCTCCAACGCCCGCGACTTTGCCCGCCTGGGCAGGTTGTACCTGCACAACGGCGTCTGGAACGGCGATACCATCGTGCCCCCGGCCTATGTAAGGGCTTCAATCACACCAAACGGCTTGATCAACGCGAACGACGGCAAGAAAGTGAATTTCTACGGGTACCAGTGGTGGCTTATGCCCAACTACAAAGGCCAGGATGTGTTTTACGCCCGGGGTATACTTGGGCAGTACATTATAGTGGTGCCTGAGGAGAACCTGATTATAGTGCGGTTAGGGAAGCAGCGTGCCGAGAAAGTAGGAGAGCACCCCGGAGAGGTCATGGCTATGATTGACGGGGTGAAAAAAATGATCGGTAGCCAATGAAAAAGCTGCCCCTTTGCTTTCTTTCCGGCGCGGTGATATTATCTGGCTGCTCAGAGCCAGCAGAAGGGCTCCTGGAACCTTCTGCTGTTAGGGTAGACGCTGTTGCGGATGCGCCCGTAGCCACTGAGCCTGATGCTGAGTTTACGGGAGAGGAGACCCAAACCTATTACATCATTGTTTCCGGGGAAGGGTATGATTATGACGCTTTGGCGGAAAGGGCGAGCGGAGTAGCCGATTTCCTGCAGGTCAGCTTCGATCAGCAGGGGCGTATTTACGAGAAGGGAAAAGGCATCATCGTGCCCTACGATGATGAAGACGAGATGTACCGTGGCCTCTATTACCCGCGCCGCTTTGAGGGGAGCGAGGTAAGTATTGAGAGGTGTGATTACTACGCCTCAGAGGACGCTGTGCCGGATACCACGAAAATGATGGTAGTGGCAGGTATGTTTGAGGCGCCAGAGAAAGCAAAGGCAGTGCTCCAGAAGCTAAAGCCACACTTGCCGGAAACCAAGCTTATCGAGCGGGATGTATACGTCGGATGCCTGCATTAGCCTGAAGATCAAGTATGAAAGTATAAACCCCGCTGCCGTTCGTTTCTGGAATAGCAGCGGGGTTTATACCTTGGTACTCGCTAGGGTTTAGGTCAGCTTATCTGTTACCACAGCATAGTGAGGGTCCTCCATAATGTTCACCTCAATTACCTGCTCTGCGTTCTTAAGCAACCTTCTACAGTCCGGGCTCAGGTGCTTCAGGTGCAGGGTTTTGCCTGCCGCCTGGTAACGCTCGGTTAGCTTGTTCAGGGCATCGATGCCAGACATATCAGCCACACGGCTTTCCCTGAAGTCTATTACCACCTCAACAGGATCGTTTTGCACATCGAATTTTTCCGAGAAAGCAGCCACTGACCCAAAAAACAAGGGGCCATAGATCTCATAATGTTTTACCCCGGCGGCATCCACATACTTTCTGGCCCTGATGCGCTTGGCGCTCTCCCAAGCAAACACCAGTGCAGAGATGATCACGCCGATCAGTACGGCCAAAGCCAGGTTGTGCAGCCAGATTGTAATAACCGCCACTAAAATGCCCACAAATACATCCTGTTTCGGCATTTTGTTGATGATCCGGAAGCTGATCCACTCAAACGTACCTACGGCTACCATCACCATTACGCCCACCAGCGCGGCCATGGGCACCCGTTCAATAACAGGGGCGCCAACAAGTATAATCACCAGAATGGCAAGCGCCGCTACAATACCAGCCAGCCGCGCCCTGGCGCCAGCCGAGAGGTTAACGAGTGTCTGCGCGATCATGGCGCAGCCGCCCATCCCAAAGAAGAAGCCGTTTAAGAGGTTAGCGCTTCCCTGGGCTATGCTTTCGCGGTTACCGTTGCCACGGGTGCCGGTAATTTCATCCACCAGGTTCAAGGTCAGCAGGCTTTCTGTGAGGCCCACGCCGGCCATGATAAGGGCGTATGGGAAGATGACCTGCAGCATCTCCAGCGTTAGGGGCACCTGCGGTATATGGAAAGGCGGCAGGCTGCCGCTCACGGCGGCAATGTCTTTCACCAGCTTTGTGTCGATGCCGAAGCCCAGCACAATACCAAACACTACGATAATGGCGACCAACGATGGCGGAACGGCCTTGGTGATGCGCGGCAGCAGCACGATGATAGCAATGGTGAGCGCGACCAAGCCAGCCATGATGTAGAGGGGCGTGCCCGACAGCCAGGAAACCTCGCCGTTCTGCACCGTCCTGAACTGCTCCACCTGCGACATGAAGATAATAACCGCCAGGCCGTTCACGAAGCCGTACATCACCGGCTGCGGCACCAGGCGAATAAACTTACCCAGCTTAAACACCCCCACCACTATCTGCAAGATGCCTGCCAGCGCTACGGCTGCAAACACATACTCCAGCCCATGCGTCTGCATCAGGGCGATCAGCACTACGGCGGTGGCGCCGGCCCCACCCGAAACCATGCCTGGCCTGCCGCCAAGTATGGCCGTAACCAGCCCCATGATAAAAGCAGCGTATAAACCGACCAACGGCGGAAATCCGGCAAGTATGGCAAAAGAGAGGGATTCGGGAATCATGGTCATGGCAACGGTTAACCCTGCCAAAACCTCTATTTTATAATCGATCTTCTGACTGAAGTCGAATAAGCGTAAAAAAGGCTTCATCTTGAAAATGAAAATACTTAGGAATTAGAAAATAAGGTACTGCAGCACCGGGAGCCTTGCACTTAGAAAGTTAAAGCGCAAGAGGAGCTGTGAAAGTTTGCCCTTGTCAAAGGGCCATATCAGTAAGAACTCAAGGTGGAGTGAGCTTGAAAAGTGGAGACGGTTTTCTCATAATGCCTGCAAAAGTACGAAAATTACGCCAATAAGTACAGGCGCAGGCGCAGTGGGAGGTCATGTAATGCAAAAGCCCCCTGCTTATCTAGCAGGGGGCTTTTGCTTATGGGTTATACGTACGCTTAAGCGTTCACCAAATCCAGGATAGACTCGAAAATGGCGCGTCCGTCGGTGTTGCCCAGCTCCGGGTCCACGGCACGCTCCGGGTGCGGCATCATGCCAAACACGTTCTTCTGCTCGTTGGCCACACCGGCAATATTCAACAAGCTGCCGTTGATGTTGTAGATATCATGCGTATCGGCAATGTTGCTGCTGTACTTAAACATAATCTGGTCGTTGTCTTCCAGTTTGCGCAGCGTGTCCTTATCGGCGTGGTAGCGGCCTTCGCCGTGTGCCACCGGTATCTTATAGGCCTTGTTCGGGTCCAGGTGGCGCGTTGGCAGCAGGCTGGTAGAAACAGGCTTAATGTACACGTTGTCGCAGATAAACTTTTGGTTAGCGTTGCGCAGCAGGGCGCCCGGCAGCAAGCCAGCCTCCGTCAGGATCTGGAAACCGTTGCAGATGCCCATCACGTAGCCGCCCTTGTTGGCATGCTGCACCACCTCCTGCATAATGGGAGAGAAGCGCGCAATGGCACCGGAGCGCAGGTAGTCGCCGTAGGAGAAGCCACCTGGCAGCAGAATAAAGTCACAGCCTTGCAAATCGTGGTCTTTGTGCCACAGCTTTACGCATTCTTGCCCCATGCCAAGGCTTATGGCATCAACAAGGTCTTGGTCGCAGTTGGACCCCGGGAAAACGACTACACCAAATTTCATGGATCAAAGTTAAGTAATTTATACTTGCACTGCACACATTCGCGGCGGCTTTTAAGCAGCTTTAGCGGCACTGGCTGCACAAATTTGAAGAATTATACCTAATTTGCCAAAGTATCATTTTATAAAGAGCTTATGTTGCAGTCCATGACAGGCTTTGGCAGTGCCCGCCTCGATGCCGACCAGTATTGTATCTCCGTAGAAATCCGCTCGCTCAACTCTAAAAGTATGGACCTGAGCGTGCGTACCCCAAAAGTGCTCTCTGATAAGGAGTACGAAATACGGAACATGGTGCAGAAAGCGCTGGTGCGCGGGAAGGTAACCGTAAACGTGGAGTTCACGAAGAACAAGACGCAGAAGGCACGCAACACGGTAAACAAAGATCTTCTGAAGGCTTATTATAACGACCTGAGCGAGGTAGCCGACCAATTGGGTGCCGACAAAGGCGAGCTCTTCCGACTGGCCCTGCACATGCCGGAGGTGCTGCAGCAGGAGGAGCAGGACGAGGAAACAGCCGAGGCAGAATGGAGCCTGGTGCAGCCGTTGCTGCAGGAGGCGCTGCAGAGTGTGAATAACTTCCGGGCTGATGAGGGCAAGGCCCTGACGACCGAGATCATGTCATACATCGATCGCATCCGCATCCTGCTGGCTGAGATTGACAAGCACGACCCGGTGCGCATGGAGCAGATCCGTTCCCGTATCCGCGGCCATCTGGCAGACATATCCGCCTCCGAGCACTTCGACAAGAACCGCTTTGAGCAGGAAATGATCTACTACATGGAAAAGCTCGACATTGCCGAGGAGAAGGTGCGCCTGGTAAACCACCTGCACTACTTCACCGAAACGGTTTACCTGCCGGAACCTACCGGTAAGAAACTGAGCTTTATCTCCCAGGAGATTGGCCGCGAGATAAACACGATCGGCTCCAAAGCCAACGATGCCACTATCCAGCACCATGTGGTGGAGATGAAGGAGGAACTGGAGAAGATTAAGGAGCAGGTCAACAACATCCTGTAAACATTGCTTATAAGTATAAAAAGCCGGAGCCGCTGTAACGTTGTTGCAGCGGCTCCGGCTTTTTATACTTCATGTCATTCCTGATCCTCTTTACCGGCTACCATTAGCGCCTCGGCAAAATCCGTTATCAGCCTGAATACCTCCGAGAACTTCGTGAGCGGTAACTGCCGGGCGTGGTCCTGCGGGTTGTGGTATGCGGCGGTGCCCCCTAAGGTATAAAAGAAGAACGCGGGCACGCCTGCCTCTGAAAAAGGGTAATGATCGGAGTTCGCAGCCTTGCCACGGCTTTTGAGTTGGGGCAGGTACTGGTGCTGTTTGTTTAGGCACTGCAGCAGCTTAAACGCTTGCTCATGTACTTTGCCGTTCACCACCATCAGGCCGTCATCGCCGGTGCCCAGCAGGTCCAGGTTTACGAGGAAAGAGATCTGGCGGAGCGGAAAAAGCGGGTGCTGCACGTAATGGAAGGAGCCCAGCAGGCCGGCCTCCTCGGCGGCAAAGGCCATGAACACCATGGTATACTTGGGTTGATTTTCAGGAAGGCTGTAATGCTGCGCCAGCTCCAGCAGCATAGCGGTGCCGCTGGCATTGTCGTTGGCCCCCGGAAAGTACACTTCCTCGCCCTGACTGCCCAGATGGTCGTAGTGAGCGGTAAACACCAGCACCGAATCCGACCGTTGGCTCCCCGGGATAAAGCCGATCACGTTTTGTGTCTGGTGCTGCGGGTTCAGGTCGGCCTGCACGCTAAAGGTTACTTTTTTTGCCTGCTGCGGCCAGGCATCCTGCAGCACCTCCAGCACCGGCACCGCCTCCTGCTGCCTGGCCACGGTAGTAAGCAGGCTCTTGGGCTGAAGTATGATGTGCAGCTTTGCCTGCAGCAGCAGTTGTTGGCAGTGCTGCGGGAGCTGGGCCAACCGTTTCTGCTCCTGCTGGGGGTACACGAGGGCTATGTTAGAGAAGTCCTTGCGGAAGAATTTTTGGGCAGCTTTGGGGTTGGTAAAAATAAGCGTGTCCAGCGGCAGCACTTTTGCCTTGCCGGCCCCGGAGCCGGAAGAAGCGCGTGCTACAAAGTCCTGCCCCGGCACCAGCGCCTGCCCGTTTACCTGCAGCTGCGGCGTCTCCACAATGCGGTTTACCGGAAAGCTGAACTCCTGAAAGTATGACTCACCTGCCAATGGCAGCAGCTCCATCTCCTCGAACCTGTTCTTGATGTACAGCGCGGCTTTTAGGTCCCCATCGAAAGTATAGCCGCGGCCATACATGCTCTCGGAGGTGAGGGTATCCATGGTCTGGCGCACCCGCGCCATGTCCTGCGCCTGCAGTAAGGCGGGAGTCGCTAAACAGCAGGTGAGGAGGAAGGTATACAGTCTGTTCATAGATACTAAGATAGGGAGATAATTTGGAGCGTGAGTATAGAGTTTCCCCACCTTATCCTTCTGAGAGGGGAGTTCAGCCCAGCTCTTCCAAGAACAGGGATATGGCTTTCTGTAGCACCAAGTCCAACCACCCCTGTCCCTCAGAGCTGCGCTCGCTATCTTTGAACTCTCGTTCTCGGTAGTTTAAGGAGGGGAGTTCTGTTCCAGCTCCGTCAGCTGTGGCTATCGAACTAGAACCCAGTCTTTGGGTTGAGCGCCTTCTAGATTTCCGGTTTCGCTTTAGCGAAATTGCGACAGCAAAGGAAATATAGACAGCGCGATGCCCGAAGACGAGGCCTCCCGGCCTGGAGGGAGCCAAAGCTTAAGATGAAACGAGCCGCTTGTAAGTCCGTGGATGAGCGGCAGCTAGTAAGGATAGCCTGCTTCCAGTTGCAGGAGGTAGCAGCAACAGGGAAAGCCGCGCCAGCTGGAAGGATAGCTTAGTTCAGACAGCGGCAGCAGAGGTGAGGAAAGGCACAAGCGGACGCTTGCGCCAGCAGAAGTATGAAGTATTGCCCAAGTATAAGGTATGGCTCTGCGAGCCAGTTAAGTCAGAGACTCAACATTATTGGGAAATCCCAAATCTGAAGATTTGCGCCAGGCAACAAACACCCAGAAAACCTTAAACTTAGCTGTTGTACTCTACCACACATAAATCAGCTTGAACAGCAAAATGCCCAACAGACACCCTATGGTGTTCGCCAGCACATCAATGATATCGCCTTGGCGGCCATAGATGAAAAAGTGCTGCATCAGCTCAATGGAGATGCCGAAACACGTGCTGATGAACAGACTGGAGCGGACAGCGTAATTCTTGACTCGCGGAAAGGTAAATTGCTTGGACATCCCTACGGTCATCAGGAAGCAAAGCACACAGAACATGAAGGCGTGTGCAAACGAGTCGAAGGAAAGGAGCTCCCAGATGGAAAGGGAAGCGGGTAGGGAAGTAGAGGGCAGCAGTGTTGTCAGTAGAATCACTGCTGCCCATATGATGGTGAATAGATTGTAGCGTAGTATCAACTCTCTATTCTATACCTCAAGCTTATTGTCCGATTACTTCGCGGTAGCCGTCAGCCGTCAGCAGGCTGTCGATCTGGCTTGCATCGCCTATAGACATTTTAATGATCCAGCCATCGCCATAAGGATCTGAGTTAACCAGCTCCGGGTTGTTCTCCAGCTTCTCGTTAAACTCCTGCACCGTGCCGCTCAGTGGGCTGAACAGGTCAGAAACAGTTTTAACAGCCTCTACCGTGCCAAAAACATCGTTCTGATTGATGTCCTTGTCCACTGTGTCGATGTCAACGTAAACGATGTCGCCCAGCTCGCTCTGTGCAAAATCAGTGATGCCCACATAAGCTACGTCGCCTTCTACGCGAACCCACTCGTGGTCTTTGGTATACTTTAGGTTTTCAGGTAAGTTCATGTGCTATCTTGTTTTAGATTACAACTCAAAAATACGGCCTTTTTCTGAATGCCAAAACTTTATTGCAGGCTTACCCGCAACTGAACGCCGCCCTCGGTAACACTGTTACGGAACGAGGTCGAAATCTTAGGATCCGATACGGTGCGCAGCACATAAAACTGCAGGTTCAGGCGCTGGCTCAGCACATAATCCACGGTTGGGCGCAGCTGCAGCTGCCGTGTGCCGTTCGTAATCTGGTTCTGGCTGCGCTCCACCCCGGTGTTGTCGGTGGAGATAGCGCGCTGCACTGTCTGGTTGTCCCGCACCTGCAGGTCCAGGCGCATGGTCAGCTCGTTATCCAGCGTGGTGTTGGTAAACGGCACCTTAAAGCTGGTGGTGGTGTAGCCGAAGCCTACCACATAGTCCTTCACGTTGGTCTCCGTTATCTGTGCGTTTGTCAGGTTCAGCGACAGGTTCCGTTCCAGCTTATACTCCAGGCGACCGGTAAGGTTGGTCTTTGTCCTGAAGTTTACGCCCAGGAGCGGTGCCAGGCGCTCTACCACCGTCAGCTGGTTTACGATGTAGTAGGGCTCTATGCGGCCAAACTCATTCTTCAGCGTCGGGAAGCCCTGCGGCTCCTGCAGGTACGTCAGCGAGGTAGAGTAGCTGGTGATGTTGTAGCTGGAGTTGTAGGCGTGCAACAGGCTGATCTGGCTAAACCACTTCTGGAAGATCGGCAGGCGCTCCAGCCCATTATACGCCACGCTCCAGTTAGGTATGGGCAGGCGCTTGAACGGGCTCTCAGCCTTGGCCTCGTAGCCACTGATATCGCGGCCCTGGTAAGCGTACAGGAACGACTTCAGCAACACCTCCTGCGAGTTGAGGCTGTAGCCCGAGTCGCCGGCGGCGGTGTTAGCGGCCGTTAGCCTGTCGCGCACCACATGTCGGTTACGGATAAACTGCTCGAAGGCGTCGGACAAGCCATCCTCTGTAGACTCAAACAAGGTGCCCAGCGCCATAAATGAGGTGCTGAACGCGCCGGAGGTAAACGGATTCTGTCGTTGGTCCTCGGTGCCTACGTTGCCAAAATCATCAAACTCCTTGCGGTAGAACACCTCCTCGATCTCCGACTTGGCACGGCGCACGTCCACCGTCACGGTGAAGTTGCGGAACGGCTCCAGGTTGGCACGGCCGGTGAAGGTTTCGCTGTAGATGCCGCTGAACGGCGTGTTTAGGTATTGGCTGCTGTCGGTATACCAGTCGTTGCGGTTCATGCGGCTGTACAGCTCATGCAAATCGTACTGCTTGCCAAGTATAAACGGCAGGCCCGGTGCCTCAAAACGGTCATCAAAGCCAAAGATCTCTGTTTCCGGGAGGTAGCCCGGCAGCATGGAGCCACGGTTCTCCAGGTACGTCACGTTCAGGGAGCGCGTCATCATCAGCACCCGCGCCAAACCCTTCAGGAACTTGAGGTCGGCCGGGGCCTTGGCGGCAGCCGTGTCATTTGCGGCAGGCTGAGCGGGTCTGGCCGGTGTAGGCGAGTTCACGGCTTTCAGGAACTTCACCTTGTTGTAAAGCTTCACCAAATCTACGCGGCCGTTCACGCTAAACTCCACGTTGTTCTCGGCTGTGTTGCCCAGCCTGAAGGTGGTGTCCTGGTTCAGGGCCGTGGAGCCTGCCGTCCAGATGTAAGTGGTGGCGTAGCGGGTGTCGGCGCTCAGCCAGTCCGTTAACGGGAACTTCTCGAACGGCAGTTTGTAGTTCAGGGCGATGAGCTGGTTGAAGTTGGTGTTACGGCCCCCGCTCAATAGGTTCTCGCGGATCGTCTTGTTCTTGTACTGCAGGGAGTCGATCTCGCTGTTGATGCGCCCGTCCGGTTCATCGATTACGGAGCGGTTGGTGGCCGTATAGTCCAGCGACAGGCTCTTTGTCAGGTCCCAGCGCATGTCGTAGATACGGTTAAAGAAGAACGATTTCTGAAACACCGGCTCAATACCGCGGGTAGTCACAAAGCGTGTCTCCGGGTCAGGGCGCTGCAGGTATGTCTCATTGTAGAAGCGATTAATGTCTGCCCTGAACGAGAAGCGGCTAGGCAGCAGCGAAAAATTAAAGTCCTTGATCAGGCGCAAGTATGGCGAATTCAGCTTTTCGCTGTTGGCAAAGGGCTGGTAGTTCCGCGGGGTGTTGTCATAGGTATAAGCGATGCCGCCGGTATAGGTTTTGGTATAGTCGCGGTCGGTTTCGATGTTGGTGAACAGGCGCTCCGAGTAAGAGTAAGAGAAAGCGAAGTTCTCAATGTCGTAGAGGCGTACCTTGTCCTCGGGGTTCGTCCGCTCCTTGCGCACATTCAGCAGGCTTATACTTCTGCGTGTCTCCTGGGTGATAACTTCCTTTTTATACTCATCGCGGGCCTCATCATTATCAAACTTCGTCAGCGATTGCTCCAACGGCATGTCCTTGTCAAGCGGGTCGTACTGGGGCTGGGCAGAGGTGACACCATACTGCACCGTCATCGGTATCTTCACGCCCCACTGCTCCGGCAGGAACTTGTCCAGCACCATGTTGGCGCTCACATCAAACTGGGTAATGTTATCACGCGAGCGCAGCGACAGCGGCTGCTGAAGCCCTCCGAAGCCTACCGTAGTATAGGCACCTGTGGCGGTTACGTTGGCAAAGTCGGCCAGCTTGGCATTCAGGCGGGCGTTAGAGGCCCAGCCGGTGCGGTTCACGAAATCAGTCACGCGCAGCTCGTTTACCCAGATACAGGCCGAGTGGGCGCGGGCATCCTGGTTCACGCCGGAAGGGTTGCGGATACCGATCATGATACCCTCCACCTCGCTAAAGTCCGGGTTGCCCACCACGCGAATGAGTTTCCCATCGGCAGTGGTTACCGTGAAAGGCACGAAAATGCTGCCTGGGGCATCCGCATTGCGTTTTGCTTTGGCATCCACCAATTCCTGCAGTGGGATGTTTACTTCATTCTCAGTTGGCCAGATGGTGGTGGCTGTGTTGCTTCCGGCCGGCGTAAACTTCAGCGGCACCACGTACTCGTAGTAGTTCTGCGTAAAGTCCGTACCGATGCGGATAAAGGCCTGCATCTCGCCGTCCTGTATGCCCGGCTCGTCAGACTGCGCGTGGATAAACATCTTCAGCTGCTTGTAAGCCAGCAGGTCCAGAGAGAGGTTTTTGAACACCGCTTTCGAGAAAGAGTCTTTCAGATCCTCCACACACAGTTGCAGCGACTGCTCGTTTTGGCGGCGGTCGTTGGTGGAGGCGTAGTCGCGGAGGCGGTTGATGCCCGGCGGAACCACGTAGGGGATATTGTTCTCTGAGTTCTGGTTGCTCGGGCCGTTCTCCTCGATGTTCACGGTAGACACGGTAAAGCTGCGGGCATCGTCGGTACAGGTAAGGCACGGGGTGCCCTCTGTCAGCGGCTGCTCAAACTTGCGCCACTGGTTGGCCACGAACTGGAACTGTGCCATGCGCAGTACCACCGGGTCGGCAAACCCCGTCATGTACAGGCGCATGAAGCGGATAGACTTAAAGCCGTTGATATTGCCCACAGAGCCTGTTGGCTGGCGCACCGGTACCCGGAACTGGTACCACATCGCGCCGCCTTCGCCTTCAACCTTGTCTACAACGTAGTTTTGGCCCACTTCCAGTTGGCCCGGCGTCAGGTTAATCTTATACTCATAATACTGCTCCAGGTCCGTGATAACGTTGTCGCCGTTCAGGTCCTCCTTATCCGGGTAGGCATAGTTGGCAAAGCGGCTGTTCTCCGGCGAGTTGTTCTCCATGCCGTTGAAGTTCTTGTAGCGCTGCAATATGCCTGCGTTCTGCTGGTCATAGATTGGGTCCAGGTGGTGGAAGAAGTTATCGGCCGATGGGTCGTCCAACACAATTTGCGGCGGTGCGCCTGGAATACGGTTCAGGAACGAGTTCTGGAAGTATGCACGCTCATCGGCATCATTTAAACCATCCAGACCAATGTCCTGCCGCTGGCGCCCGCCCGGTATGCCTGTAAAGGCATCGGTAAGGAACTGCTGCTGCGTTACGCGGCCCCAGATGGTCTCCTCCAGGTTCTGCACATCACTGGCATCGGCTGGCAGGCCATTCTCAAAGGAGTACTCGTTGTCCTTCAGGATGTCTTCGGACACGCTGCCCAGGTTCAGTACCAACTGGCCCGGGTCTTTAGGGTTAATGTTTCCGCCAAAGGCTCCGTCGCGGCCTTTCGGACCTTCCATAAACGGGTCCATCATCCAGAACTCCACGTACTCGATGTTGGCGTTATCGAAGTCTGTGTCGAAAGAGATCTCGCGGCTGATACCGCCCCAGTTCTTGCGCGGGTCATTGGCCAGCAAGCCTTGTGGCGTCAGGTTCGGGTTATAGTTGTACTGGCCACGCTCGCGGGGGTAGTAAGCCAGGTCAAAGGTATACTCGTAGCTGGTGGTCACCTCGGCGTCGCGGCCCTTAAACACCTCCGTGCGGCGCACAGGGCGCACGTAGTGGTTCTCCAGCTCCTGGTCCGTGATGTTGTCCGGCTTCAGGTTGTTGCTGTTGCGGTAAAAGATCTGGTCGATGGTGTACCAGGCCAGTTTGGCGCGGTTGTAGGAGTAGGCCAAGCTGTCGCCAAGTATAAGCGGGGCAGGGGTGGCGGCCACGCGCCAGGTGCTGTTGTTAAAGCCACCCAGGCTGTAAGGCGTCTCGGCCCCCTCAAAGTCATCCAAATAAGAGGCACCGTCCTCGTTCGCATTGGATTTCGATTTTGCCGGAATGAGTTGGGCAAACTCACTGCTGAACGTAATCAGGGAAGGTGCCTTGGTCTGTATCAGCGGAATGGCATCCACAAAACGCGTCAGCATCCGCGACTCCTTCTGCAGGTTAACATCAAAGCCGTAGATGGTGTTGTTCGTGGGCTCGTCGCCGATACTCACGCGGTTGATAAAGGTCTGCTCGTTCAGGTGCAGCACCGTGGCTCCCAGGTTCACGTCGTCGTTCAGGCGGTAATCGAAGCGGGCGCCCAGCATGGTGCGGGGCTGTATGTTCAGCAGCTCAGCCTTCTCATAGGTCACGCGCAGGTCGTTGGCCGAGTTCAGGTAGCTCGGGTTCAGTATTTTGATGCGGCCCAGGTCATAGAACACCTGGTAGTCGGTGCCCTCCTGCAGGCGCGTGCCACCAGAGTACACCGCCACTGAGCCTTCCGCAATCTGGAAGCCCGGCAGCATGATCTCGTCGGTGGCCGTGGAGCGCACGCGGCCTTTTATATAAAACTTTGCTTTAACGTTATTTTGCTGCACGTCCGTCTGCGTCTGCTCATACAGCTCCTGGAACACGTACTGGTCAACCAGGTTCGGGTAGCCCTGCAGTTTGCTGGCCAGGTAATCGCCGAACGGCTCTACCTGCGGGAAGTACACACGGCCGGTCTCTGTATCAATCGTAATACCGGGCAAAAAGTCGAAGTTGCCGTCGCTCGGCTTGTCGTTGTTCGAGTTGACGTTGTCCAGGTTGAGCACCTCCACCAGCGGGATGTTTTGGATCGGGCTCGGCTCTTTTATACTTGTCAGGTCCACGCCGGTTTCATCATCCTTGTAAACGATTTGCAGCTTAAAGTCCTCGCGGTTTATTTGCGTGGCATCCAGCGCGTACACGTTCTTCATCATCAGGTCCCAGGTAGGGTAGTTCAGCGATGGGCTGGTGGCGCGGAGCAACTTCATGTGGATCACCTGGTCTGACTCCAGGTTCTGGTAATCGTCCATCAGCTCGCCTACCTGGTAGGTCTTGCCATTGTACGTATACTCAAAGGCCACCCCCAGCACCTGGTCGGGCAGGAGAGCAGAGTTCAGGGAGATGTAGCCCAGCTGCGGGTTAAACTTGTACTCGCTTGGCTCCAGCCTGCGGGCGCGTACGTGCTCAAAGTCAATGCCCTTTTCCAAGCCCAGCGACTGCAGGTACCCATCCACGCGGGAGTTGCTGCGGGCAGCGCTATTTTGGGGGGATATACGCCCATACAAAGAGTTTGCCTGGTTATCGGCAGGGGCAGTGCCCGGCCTTCCGGTGTCAAGGCTCTCGCGGTAGGGGTCTGCCTCGCCCAGGTCCATGTAGGCAACCATGTTGCGCAGGTTCTCGGTAGCGCGGTTGTTGTTGGTCACATACAGCTCCACCCGGCGTATCACGATGCCGGAGTTGACGAGCGGCAGGTTCTTGAGCGCATCGTTGTAGCGCCCCCTGAAGAACTGCGACAGGTAGAAATGCCGGTCGCGGTCATAGTTGTCCACCCTGATCTCGAAAGGCTTGTTCTGGCCCCCGTTTTGGATCACCACCTCATCGTTGGTGCCGCGCACACTGGAGGCGATGGTGGTAACGCCCAAACGGCCAAACTGCAGCTGCGCCTTTACGCCAAAGAGGTTCTGCGCACCAGTAATCAAAGAGTTATTGAGCGGCAGGCTTACGTTACCGGCCTCTACCTTGCGTATGATCTCCTCCTCGTAGCCCGTGTAGTCGAGCTTCATGTTGTTCTCGAAGTCGAAATTGGCGTTGTTGTCCCAGTTAAAGTTGAGGCGCATTTTCTCGCCGATCTTGCCCACCAGGTTCAGGGAGATGTTCTGCTCAAAATCGAAGTCGCCGGTGCGCTGCTGGCTGAGCGGTATGGTGGGGTTCTCGTTGCGGTTAAAGCGGGCGCCAAACTTCAGCGACACGTTGCCGTTGGGCTGGATGTCCACATAGTTGCCGCCAAAGATGCGGTCGAACACCGGGCTGATGTACAGCTTCGGGATAAGGCGGTTGCTGCTAACCACGCTCTCGCCGTCCAGGCCGGCGGATTTGGCGCGCCAATAGTCGCGGATGGCCTCCCGCTGCTGCCACTCCGAGTATTCCCGCATCGACATGGAAGAGGGCGGGCGGTACAATACACTGTCGCCGATCGTCTCGGTGATGTTGTACTGCTGCAGGCTGTCGTCCAGCTCCACGTTGAGCCGCAGGTTACTGGGCTGCCCAAGCAAAAGCGGGGAGTTGCTGCTGCGGCTGCCAAACGGGCTTCCGCGGCGGTCGGAGGGGGTAAAGGTGGGCCGGCGGCTTGGAATATACTTTACCGTGTCCTGGCGCACGGTATCTTGCCAGGATAGGAAGCTTTGGAGAGCAGATAGGCTTTTTTGATCTGGCACGCGCAGCCCTTCTGCCCGCGACCACCAGGCCAGCAAAGAAACAGTAGCAACCGTGGCAAGCAGCAGGTTGTGCTTTTTACTTTTCCAGATCAAAATAGGATATTCTCTCTTTTTATGAAGATTTCAACGCAAACTTAATAAGCTCCTCCACACTCAGGTTTCCGCCTTCGCGCTTGATGATTGCGTCCAAGGTTTTCTCTGCCATATTTTTGGCAAAGCCTAATGTCACTAATGCTGATAACGCCTCGGCGCGGTTGGTATTGTACGCCGCAGCAGAGACAGGAGCATCCGCCAGCAGCACCTCCTTCTTCATCTTGTCTTTCAGCTCCAGAATGATGCGCTGGGCTGTTTTGGCGCCTATACCCTTTACATGCTGTATCGTGCGCACATCCTCCCGCACAATAGCCTGCTGAATCTCTTCCACCGATAGGGAAGACAGGATCATCAAGCCCGTGTTCGGGCCTACACCTGAGATTGAGATCAGGTGCAGAAACGCCTCTTTCTCCTGTACCGTGGTAAAGCCGTACAAGGTATGGGCATCCTCCTTGATGTGCAGGTAGGTATGCAGCTTGCAGCGCTCACCAGCCGGCAGCGAAGAGTAAGTGCTCAGGGAGATCTTGATCTGGTAACCTACGCCATTAGCTTCGATAATGACGTAGGTTGGATCTTTGTAGGTCAGCTTACCATCGATATAGGCTATCATCTATATATGTTGATTGTTATAGTTCTGAGCATCTACGACAGCAATGGCCACCATGTTCACGATATCGCGGATGGAGGAGCCAAGCTGTAGAATGTGCACCGGCTTGCGCATACCCATCAGCACTGGGCCAATTACCTCAACGCCACCTATTTCCTGCAGCAGTTTGTAGGCAATGTTGCCCGCCGTCAGCGTCGGAAAAACAAGCGTATTAGCCCCTTTTTCTGCCAGCTCGCTGAACGGGTAATGCTCGCGCAGCAGGTTTTTGTTCAGGGCTGTGTTGGCTTGCATCTCGCCGTCTATGAGCAGCTCCGGGTAGCGTTGTTTCGCCTTGCGCACCGCCTCGGCACCTTTATCCGGAATGTCGCCGCGCACCGAACCGAAATTCGAGAAGGACAGCATGGCCACGCGCGGCTCCTGGTCGAAGAAGCGAACGGTACGGGCTGTCAGGCCAATGATGTCCACCAGTTCATCGGCGGTGGGGTTCACGTTCACCGTCGTGTCAGCGAAAAAGTATGGCTCCTTCTGGCCCAGCACAATGTACATGCCGGCCACCTTGTTTATACCTTCTTCCACGCCGATTACCTGCAGGGCCGGCGATATGGTTTTAGAGTAGTCGCGGGTAAGGCCCGAGATAAGTGCATCGGCCTCCCCGGTATGCAGCATCATACTTCCGAAGTAGTTGCGGTCGCGCATCAGGCGGCGTGCATCGAACAAGGTAACACCCTTGCGCTGGCGCTTCAGATACAGGATATGCGCATACTCCTCCTTCTTCGCCTCTTCCACCACCGGGTCAATAATGATGGCATCATGCAGGTCCATGTTATTTTCCTTGATGATGGCCTGGATGCGCTCCGGGTTACCCAAAAGGATAGGCTTGGCAATGCGCTGCTCCTGCACAATCTGCGCGGCCTTCAGAATCTTATAGTTATCCGCCTCGGCAAATACGACCGTCTTCGGATCTTTCTTAGCCTGCGTGGTAATGCGCGACATCAGCTTCTGGTCGATGCCGATACGCTCCTTCAGCTCCTGCTCGTAAGCCTCCCAATCGGTGATAGGGCGGCGGGCCACGCCGCTCTCCATGGCAGCCTTGGCCACTGCCGGCGATACGGTCGTGATCAGGCGTGGGTCCAGGGGCTTCGGAATGAGGTAGGTACGGCCAAAGTTGATGGTGTTATCGCCGTAGGCCTTGTGCACGATCTCCGGTACAGGCTCCTTCGCCAGCTCGGCCAGGGAGCGCACGGCGGCCAACTTCATTTCCTCGTTGATTTCCGTGGCACGCACATCCAGAGCACCCCTGAAAATGTAGGGGAAACCCAATACGTTGTTTACCTGGTTCGGATGATCGGAGCGACCGGTAGCCATGATCAGGTCCTCGCGTGTAGCCATGGCCACGTCGTAAGGTATCTCCGGGTCCGGGTTGGCCAGGGCGAAGATAATCGGGTCATTGGCCATCAGCTTCACAAACTCCGGCGGTAGCACGTTACCGGCAGAGAGACCTACAAATACGTCCGCATCACGCATGGCTTCCTCCAGCGTCGTAATCTTGCGGGTAGTCACGAACTGCGCTCTGTAAATGTCCAGGTCGTCTCGCTCCGGCCGGATGATGCCGTCCTTGTCGAACATCACGATGTTGTCCATCTTCACACCCAAGGCCACATATAGTTTGGCACAGGCGATGGCAGCGGCTCCGGCACCGTTCACGACCATCTTTATCTTGTCAATCTTCTTGTCTACGAGCTCCAGCGCGTTCAGCAGGGCTGCCGAGGAGATGATGGCTGTTCCGTGCTGGTCGTCGTGCATCAGCGGGATGTTCATCTGCGTCTTCAGCGCGTTCTCGATCTTGAAGCTCTCCGGCGCCTTGATGTCCTCCAGGTTAATGCCCCCAAAAGTAGGCTCCAGCGACTTCACGATACGAACAAACTCCTCCGGATCAGTGCTGTCGATCTCAATGTCGAACACATCGATGCCTGCAAACTTCTTGAAAAGCACGCCTTTGCCTTCCATTACAGGCTTTGAGGCATCGGGGCCGATGTTGCCAAGGCCCAGAACGGCCGTACCGTTAGAGATTACCCCAACCAGGTTTCCCTTGGCGGTGTACTTATATACATTATCCTTATCAGCGTGTATTTCTTTGCAGGGTTCTGCCACGCCCGGAGAGTAGGCCAGCGCTAAGTCGTGCTGCGTGCTCACCATCTTGGTAGGCACTACCTCAATTTTCCCGGGCTTGCCGTCCATGTGGTAGTTAAGGGCGTCCTCTTTGTTAACTTTAATCATTTGTTGTATTGTTGTAAGTAGTATTCGTTCTCAGCCTGTTGTCCAACGGGTCTTTGACTTTTCCCAAAAAAATCTCGCTAAAGACTAATTTTATAAGAATTTACCGTTATTCCAAAGTTGAGCCTCCAAAGATAAGCGGTGCAAAAGTTACGCAGGCAGAAATTGTTAATTTTTTAACATCGGCGGCAGGCTGCAAAGTATAAATAAAGAGCACCTTCTGTCAGGAAGGTGCTCTACGTATCGTTACGTGGCTGCCGCTTAACTGAGGATCAGTTTTTGGCCAGGCTTCAGGCTGTTTGACTTTAGCTTGTTCAGTTTCTTTATCTGCTCCACGCTGATGCCATCATACTTGCGGGAGATCTGCCACAGCGTGTCTCCAGGCTGTACGTGGTAGATCAGCTCCTTTTTCTGCATCTCCTGCTTAGGGCTGCTCTTTGGCTCGTCGTTCGTGGCAAGCATAGATCCCGCCTTGGCTTGCTCATCCTGTAGGATATGGAGCTGCTGGTCAGCTTTGATAGAGCTGCCGCTCAGGTCGTTCCACTCTTTTAGCTGGTCCACCGTCACATCGTGGCGGCGGGCAATGCTGCTAAGGTTATCCCCGCGCTGCACCGTATAGATGACCTTGGCAAGCTTGGCCGGGGCCTTAGGCGCTGCCTCCTCAACTTTGGCTGAGGCGAACATCACCGGCGCCTGCGCTGGCTCGCTAGCCTTAACTGGGGCAGGCGCGGCTGCTAAAAGTATGCAGCTCTTATCCTCGGCAGTAGCCAAGAGGGCAGCAGCCCTGCTCGACGGAACGCGCAGTTTATACTTGTTGCCGGGTATGGTTGTCTTTGTCAGCTCCGGGTTCAGGGCTATCAGCTCCTCCGGGGCTACGTGCAGCTCCGCTGCCAAACGCTCCAGCTCCAGTTCCTGGGTTACCTCCAGGTACGCCACCTCCGGCTGGTAAAGAATGGAGTCAGAGAAGATGTTGTGCTCCCCGGCATAATGCATGGCGTAACGCACGGCCGTCATACTGGGAACATAGCCGCGTGTCTCGCGCGGCAGGTAAGGGAAGATATCCCAGAATGATTTCTTGCCGCCTGCCCTGCGGATGGCTTTGTTCACGTTGCCCTGGCCGCAGTTGTACGCCGCCAGCGCCAGCTCCCAGTCGCCATAGTACCGGTACAGGCGCTTCAGGAAAAGCATGGCCGCCTCGGTAGACTTCTCCGGGTCCAGGCGCTCATCGATGTGATGTGTTTGATGCAAGCCATACTCCTTGCCGGTGGGCTTCATGAACTGCCACAGGCCGGCAGCCCCCACGGGGCTCTTGGCCAGCGGGTTCAGGCCCGACTCTACAATAGAGAGGTACTTGAGCTCATCCGGCATGTTGTGCTTTTTCAGGTACTTCTCAAAAAGCGGGAAGTATACGTTCTCACGCGTCAGCATGGTGCGGGTATACTTGCGGTTGCGGATGGTAAAGTAATCGATGAAATTCCTTACAAAGTTATTGTACACCAGCGGGATGTCGGCTTCCAGGCAGCTGAGCCTGTCAGCAATCACATCATCGGGCTCGTTCGGCACGATCTCTACCATCAGGGCCAGTTCCTCCGGGGAGAGCATGAATACACTGGTATCTGGTCTGGCAATGGCAGAGGCCTTCAGCTTCAGCGTATCTGTGGCAACGGCAAGGGAGTCGTTGGGGAGGGATGGGGCCTCAAGCAAACGGCTATGGCCGAAAGCACTGGCGCTTAACGCACAGATGCTGCCAGCCATAGCCGCAAGCAATGTAAAGAATTTGCTGTAAGTCATGTCAAGGTTTATGCTTCAACGGTTATCTTGTCCAGAATGTAATTTGAGAAGGCCAGCAGCTGCGGCTCCTCAAATGAGCGGGTCATTAACTGCAACCCAATGGACAGGCCGTTGGCATCGCGCCCAACCGGAATAGAGATGGCTGGCACGCCTGCAAGAGAGGCCTGGACCGTAAAGATGTCAGCCAGGTACATGGCCAACGGGTTCGCTGTGTTCTCTCCTATCTTAAAAGCAGTAGTAGGAGCGGTAGGCAATATAAGGAAATCATATTGCTGTAGCAACTCGTCGGTCTTCTCTTTTATCAGGCGCCTTACCTTTTGTGCCTTGGTATAATAAGCATCATAATAATCTGCGCTAAGCACGAAAGTGCCCAGCATAATACGGCGCTGTACCTCGGGGCCAAAACCTTCGGCTCTTGTCTTCTTGTACAACGACGTCAGGTCAATGACATTATCTGAGCGATAGCCATACTTCACGCCATCGTAGCGGCCCAGGTTCGAGCTGGCCTCTGCCGTGGTAAGGATGTAGTAGGTAGGCACCATAAAGTCCAGGTATGGGAAATCCACCCCCTCTACCTCATGGCCCGCGTCGCGCAGCATGTCTTTTACGCCCAGAATAGCGTCTTTCACCTCGGTCTCCAGTCCTTCGCGCTCAAAGCAGTCGCGGATGTAGCCGATCTTGTACTTCTTGTCTGTCTGCAGCAGCTGGCTGTAGGCAGGCACCTCGCGCTGGCTGGCAGTACTGTCCATGCCGTCGGCACCAGCCATCACCTCCAGCAGCAGGGCCGCGTCCTCCACACTCTTGGTGATCGTGCCGATCTGGTCGAAAGAAGAGGCGTAGGCCATAAGGCCATAGCGGGAAATGCGGGAGTACGTAGGCTTCAAGCCGATAACGCCGCAGAAAGAAGCCGGCTGGCGCACCGATCCACCTGTGTCGGAGCCGATGGAGGCCAGGCACAGATCGGCCTGTACAGCCACGGCAGAACCACCTGAGGAGCCACCTGGCACGCGGCTGTGGTCGTCGGCGTTGAGTACGTTTCCAAAAGAGGAGTTCTCGTTAGAAGCACCCATGGCAAACTCATCGCAGTTCTGGCGGCCAATGATAACCGCATCCTCAGCCAGCAGGCGCTGTACTGCCGGGGCAGTGTAAAGCGACTTAAAGCCATTCAGGATTTGGCTGGAGGCCTGCAGGCTGTGGCCCTCATAGGCCAGCACGTCCTTTATACCTATAACCATACCTGCCAGCTTACCAGCCGTGCCGTTGGCTAACTTGCTGTCTACAGCGTCGGCCTGGGCCAATGCCTCTTCCTCAAAAACCTCCAGAAAAGCGTTTAGCTCTGCCTTCTCCTGAATGTTGTGGAGGTACTGCTCTACCAATTGCCTGCACGAAACCTTGCCATCGGCTATGTCTGTGCGGATGTCGCGTAGCGAATTATACTGTCTCAATCTTTTTTGGACTTAGGATCGTCTTTAATGGATTGCTCTAGCTCGTGTTTAATCTCGTCTGTGGCGTCTTTAAACTCCCGAATGCCGCGCCCAAGAGAGCGGGCAAGGTTAGGAAGCTTATCCGCGCCAAACAGCAATAGGATGGCGGCCAATATAACCATCATCTCACCTCCCCCCAGGTCTCCCAGGAAGAGGAAAACATTATTAAGGCACATATGTGCTCTACCTTAAAAAACGTGCTTTTTGCGGGGAGAGATTACTTCGTGGTGCTGCTATCGTCCTTTACGGAATTCTCGATATCGCTCTTGATCTCTTTGGTGGCGTCTTTGAACTCACGGATGCCACGGCCAAGGCCTTTAGCCAACTCAGGAATACGCTTTGCGCCGAACAACAACAGAATAGCAAACAGAATAAGTACTACTTCTGTACCGCCTAGGCCTCCAATGAATAAGAAAATGTTGGTGATACCCATGTCTTTAGTGTTTTAAAGTTATGCTACAAAATTAGGGTTAATATTTTAAATTAACCCATATCAGACGGGATAAGTTTAAATCCTGCAAATTAAGTGTAGCTCCTACGCTCTCTGATTTCTAGTTAAGCCAAGGTAGAGCTTCTAAGGCATCTCCTTGTGTTAATATTTTTTCCAAATATGGGAAAGTAAGCGAATTAAATTTCTCAATAAGGGAACATGCGCCAAATCTTCTTTTGTCAAGTACCTGTAAACCTTAAGGTTATGTGCCTGTTGTATTATGGCATATAACTTGCCAACACAGAAAAACAAGTATAGGCGGAATTGTGTCCTTAGGCCAGTACTTGATTTAGCGGAGCCGCTGCTAAATTTTTGCCTCACATGCAACCTTATTGCATCAAGCGTTGTTTCAAAAATAAAGATTCAAATTCCTGAAACTTTCGTTTTAAATAGCAGTATAGCTATACAAAGATGCTTGACAGAAGCAATTTAGTTTTTGCCGCAATGTTGCATTTTTCCTGACGAGGTCGTAATTTAGTGTTATGAAGTCTCAGCAGCCACAGCGCTGCCTATAGATATAAAATATTAAGTTTGTTTTCATAGCTTGGAAAGGCACCCTGCACTGTGGGGTGTTTTTTTATTTTTACACAGTGCTGTTCGTACCTATACACAAACGGCCTTTAGTTATTTTGTAGTTGGCGTTGCCTGGGGGAGGCAACACCTAAAAAGAAAGCCACAGCATTTGCTGTGGCTTTTTTGATTTCAGGTAGTGCTGCTTTATTAAGGTTTTGCAATCCAGCTCTCCGGGTTCATGTTAGAGCTGTTCTTCCAGATCTGGAACTGTAGCTCGGTGGTGCCGTCACTGTCGGTGTAGATCGTGCCGATCGTATCTTTCAGCTTGATGTCCTGCCCCGGCTTTACGCTTACCGTTTTCAGCTTAGCATACACAGTAAAGTATTCGCCGTGCTGCACCATCACGATGTTGTTCATGCCCGGCACAGTGGCCACTGTCAACACTTTGCCCTCGAAAATGGCGCGGGCGGTGGCTCCCTGAGCGGTTTGTATGTCCACGCCCCGGTTCTCTACCACCACGCCCTTTAAAACAGGGTGGTTGTGGCGGCCAAACTTCTGCGAGACAAACCCTCGTTCCACAGGCCAGGCCAGGCGGCCTTTGTTGCCGGCAAACGAGGAGGAAATAAGCGCGGCCTCGGGCGTAAGGGTAACTTTATTCGGGCTGCCGCTGGTCTCTTTGCCTGCCTCACGTGCCGCACGGGCGGCACGGGCAATCTCTTCCCGCACAATGTCGGCAATCAGCTTGTCAAGCTTTCTCACAGACTCCTGTCGCTGCGCCACCTCTTTCTTCAGGTTGCTTTCCTGCTGGCTCAGGCGCGAAATCATGGTGTTTTGCTGTTGCTGCAGGTTCTGCAGGTTCTTGTTCTCGGCCAACTGCCTGTTAAGCAGGCTTTGCTTCTGCTCCTTTTTCGTTTCCAGCACGGCCAGCTGCCCGCTAAGGGCGGCCTGAACCTTGCTAATCAGCTCCACCTGCTTTTTACGTGCCTCAGAGTACTGCTGCAGGTAACGCAGGCGCATCACGAACTGGTTAAAGGAGTCGGAGGCAAAGAGGAACATGAGCTTGTTGTAGCTGTTGGCGGTTTTAGAGGCTGCATACACCATGGTGGCGTACTCTTCCTTCAGCTTTTGCAGGTCGTTTTGCAACGATCCCACAATGCCCTCAGTCTCCCGCATGTCGGAGTCCAGCAGGCTCAGCTCCCGGGAGATGTTCTCTATAACTCCCTGCTGTACTGTAATTTTCTCTTTGATGGCGGTGAGTTGGCCAATAGAGGCCTGCTTCTGCTTTGTGGTTTGCTGCAGAATGCGGTTGGCTTCTTTAATGCGGGCGAGGTTTTCCTTTTTCTCCTTCTCCAGCTGCGCCTTTGACTTTGCTTTTTGGGCCACGGTTATCAGCGGCAGGCTCAGCAGAAATAGGAAAAGGGCTAATCTGTAAAGGGCGTTCATCAAAAGGTATAGTTCTTCTACTCTCAGTCTACAAATATGGCGAAACTAAAACGGAAGAACCAACGGGCCCTGAAATTTAATTAAAACGTGAGATGGGTGTAGTCGCCGGGGACGCCAAACGGAAAGCTAAGCGGTTCCTCCGAAACAGTAACACGGCTGTGCTTCAAGGTGAAATCAGACACTTCGCCTTTCTGCAGCACCTGTGCCACCAGTTCATAGGCAAAGGGCACCTGCCCGATCGGGGTAAAGCTGTTATACTTTACAGTGATCGTGTTGCCTGTGTTAACATCCTTTGCGTTCAGCTGCTGCAGCTTGTTGTTCAGGCTGCTGATAAAGTAGTCGAAGGTGAGGTTCTGCCGCTGCTGCTGTATGTGGCTGCGGTCTTCCTGCGCCATAATTTTCTCGGAGCCCATTGCCTGGTAGTTGCCTAGCAGGATGGCCTGCAGCACCTCAAAGTTCACATCCACCTGCAGCTTGCTGCGCAGGAAGCGGTAGTCGGTGGCCACATACTCTTTTTTCAGGCGGTTCATGAAGTACACCGAGTCGGGCGTCAGCATCATGCGGGCGGCCTCAATGCCCAACCCTGGTAGCACTGATACCCAAATCACGCTATCCTTCTGCATCCGGATGCTGACGCCGGAGGACAAGTTATCGTTCTTGTCGTTCAGGGTGATCTGGGCCTTGCTGCTGAGGTAGGAAAAATCGAGGTTCTCTACTTTTACGGCGCCAACCGTGGTGGTGGCTGCAGTGGCGGAGGTAGGTACAGTATCTTTCTTACAGCTTGCCAATAGCAGCAAACCGCACAGGAAAAGCAATAGCTGCTTACTCATAAAGTTTTTTCTCTTTTATCTTTCTGTCGATAAAGGCGGAGGCTTCGCCCTTAAGCTTGGCTTTTTGCCATTGGCTTACGGCCTCTTCTTTCTTGCCGAGTTTAAACAGCACATCGCCGTAATGCTCCACGATGGTGGCATCGTCGG
This sequence comes from Pontibacter litorisediminis, assembly GCF_029360645.1. Lineage (GTDB taxonomy): Bacteria > Bacteroidota > Bacteroidia > Cytophagales > Hymenobacteraceae > Pontibacter > Pontibacter litorisediminis. The sequence continues at coordinate 37,288 of NZ_JARDUA010000006.1, forward strand.
AGATGGCCACGGCTTGCTCCAGGAACTTGCGGGCCTCGGTGTAGTTGCCCATTTTGTACAGCACCCACGCATAAGTATCCAGGTAAGTGGGGTTGGTTGGATGTTGCTTTACCAAGCGTTCCGACATTTGCCGGGCTTTTTCCAGCCCATCCCCCCTCAGCGACAGAAAATAGCTGTAGTTGTTGAGTACGTGCTCGTTGTTGGCATCCTGCACCAGCACAGCTTCATAGGCGGCGTCAGACTTCTCGTAATTTTTAAGGGAGTTGTAGGCATCGCCCAGTTGCATGTTAAACTGCATCACCAGCTCCGGCTCGCCTACCGAAAGACGCTTGCCGTACTCCAGGGCCTTCACTGCCTTTTCAAAGTTCTTCTCTATCAAATGGCCGGTGCCGCTGTAAAACCAGAAAACGGCTTGGTTCGGGAAAAGCTCAAGCGCCTGTTCGGCATGTTTCACCATGGCGGCAGGCTCCTCCAGCTCCGCGTCCAGCAGCACAATCTGTTGCCATATCTTAAAATGGGAGTCATCTAGCTTCACGGCCTTCAGGTAATTGTCGCGGGCCACCTGCTTCTTTCCGACAATGGTCTGCAGGTCGGCGGCCACAGCATAGGCCTTGGCTTCTTCCGGATGCTTCTCTATCGTCAGGTCCACCAGTTCCAGGGCCACCGGCTCAATTTTGGGGTCAGGCAGTTGCCGGATGAAATCCACCAGTATGCGTACTTTGGTGTCGATGTCGAGTTCTGCGCTGGCGAAAGCCTGTTTCACCTGGCGCTCAGACTCCTCCAGCTCACCTTTCTGGCGGTACAGGTCGGAAAGCATCAGGTGGGCAAAAGGGTTGCCGGCCTCCAGGCGCAGGGCCTTATTCAGGGTAGAAATGGCATCGTCGGGGCGGCGGGAGGCGTTGTAGAGCTCGGCCTGGGCCAAAAAGTAGCGCACCTCCGTTGGGTAAGCCTTCAGCAGCTTCTCGCCCTCGGCAATGGCCTTGTCCACGTTCTTCTGACGCAGGTAGATCTGCTGGCGGTTTACCAGCAGCTGCTCCATCTCCCCAAACTCTTTCTCAATGCGCTCATAGGTTTTCAGTGCATCCTCGTAACGCGACTGCGACAAGTATAGATCGGCCAGGTTAAAGAGGTACTCGTTGGAGTTGGGCACATTGGCCAACAGGTCATTGAAGGCCTGGGCAGCGGCATCATACTGCTGTAGCTCCGTGTTGAGCTGGGCCAGCAGCAGGTAATAATAGGCGTTCTTCTTCTCCAGCTTCACGGCGGCCTGGGCGAAAGGCATCGCCGACTTCGGCTCCTTCAGTTGCAGGTAGGTTTCGCCGATCTTGTAGTTCAGGGCAGCGTTGTTGGGGGTAACGGTGTAGGCTTTTTGAAAAAGCTGGAGGGCTTGTTGATAGTCCTCCAGCATAAAATATCTCATGCCATCCAGAAACATCGCCTCGCTTATCTGCCTGTCGCGCTCGCTCGGGGCCTGCACTACGGGGGCCGGTGCCTCCTGGGTGGCTTTGGCCCTCTTCTTTTTAGACGATTGCGCCGTGCTTTCGCCAGTGGCAAGCAAGGCCAGGCAGCAGGTGGCAAGTATGATGTTTCTGAATGTAGTCATGTGTTACTCCGCAAGTGTATTGTAGTCGCCGAGGCTGAGGTCAGACTGGCGCCCCTCATACACAACAAAGTTGCCGAGCATTGAGTTTGCAACGTTGCCGTTTTTGAGGATGGTGTTCTCCTGAACAATGGAGTTGCTCACCACGGAGTTTTCTACGCTTGTGCCGTTGCCAATGGAAACATGCGGGCCAACCACCGAGTTGGTGATCCGGGCGTTTTCGCCAATGTAAACAGGCGGGATAATGACTGCGTTCTCCAGCTTTGCCGACGAGGCCACCAGGCCTTCCTCATCCTTTATATACTCTAAATAGCGTTGGTTAGTATAAACGGTTGCGTTTTTATTTCCGCAATCGAGCCACTCCGAGATAACGGCAGGTATAAACTTGGTGCCTTTGTTCTTCATGTTCTCCAGGGCGTTGGTCAGTTGGTACTCGCCTTTGTCCTTGATGTCGTTGTCGAGCAGGTACTGCAGCTCGTCGCGCAGGTATGCCCCGTCGCGGAAGTAGTAGATACCGATAATGGCCAGGTCGGAGATAAACTCCTGCGGCTTCTCCACAAAGTCAGTGATCTCGTTGTTCTCGTTCAGCTTGATCACGCCGAAGGGGCGCGGGTCCTCCACGCGCTGCACCCAAATCGTGCCGTCGGCGTTGGTGTCGAGCTGGAAGTCGGCCTTGAAAAGCGTGTCGGCGAAAGCCACTACCACTTTGCCTTCTAAAGACTCTTTGGCGCAAAGGATGGCGTGGGCTGTGCCCAGTGCTTCCTCTTGGTATACAATCGTGCCTTTGGCTCCGATCTGGGTAGCGATTTCCCTCAGGTCGTTCTCCACTTCCTCTCCGAAGTGCCCGATAATGAAGGCCACTTCCTCAATCGGCTCGTGGCATACTTTAGCGATATCCTCCACCAGGCGCTGCACAATCGGCTTGCCTGCGATAGGGATAAGCGGTTTCGGTACTGTAAGTGTGTGGGGGCGCATGCGCTTGCCCATTCCGGCCATCGGTATGATAATCCTCATAGCTATTTTTTTGTATCTGGTTTTTATGTTCGAGCTACAGCCCTTTGCTGTAGCTTAGTTATTCGGTGTTGACTATCCGTTACTGGTTGTTCGTTACTCGTTGCTTGTTGCTCATTAACCGGATTTATTCTTGTGCGCGATTAACGAGCAACGACTACTTAACCCCGGTGCTGCCGTAGCCGCCTGCGCCGCGTTCGGTGTCGGAGAGGGAGGCGGCTTGCTGCCACGCCACGCGCTCATACTTTGCCACCACCATCTGAGCGATGCGCTCGCCGTCTTCCACCACAAAATCCTGGTCCGACAGGTTTACCAGCAGCACTTTTATCTCGCCACGGTAATCCGCATCAATGGTGCCCGGGCTGTTGACGATGGAGATGCCGTGCTTATAGGCCAGTCCGCTTCTGGGGCGGATCTGCGCCTCGTGCCCCTCCGGCAGCTCTATGAAGAGCCCCGTCGGGATGAGCGCGCGTTGTAGTGGCTTCAACGTAACAGGTGCATCCAGGTTGGCCCGTAGGTCCATGCCCGCGGAATGTATGGTTTGGTAGCCCGGCAAGTCGTGCTTGGATTGGTTAATGACGTTAACCGGGAGGTTCTTGTTGTTCATCATCTCTAAATATACACATTAAAGTTTAAGGAGCCTGGAGCGCTCCCGCAGCCACACAATAACCAGGAAAGCCGCGCAGATGGCCAGGTGGTAGGCATGGCGCAGCCAAAAGTGCTCGATGTCAACGCCTAAGGCCAACCATACTAGCCCCACCGCCAGTAAAATGTAGGCGGTTATACTTTTTACCGGGTAGGGGATAGGGTAGTGGCGCTGGCCCAAAACGTAACTTGCCAGAGCCATGCTAAAGTAGCAGATAAGGGTGGCGATGGCCGAGCCCATGTAGCCGATGACAGGAATGAGCAGCAGGTTGAAAAGTATGGTGACGGCCGCGCCGCCGAAGCTGATGTAGGTGCCGTACGTTGTCTTGTCTGTTAGCTTGAACCACACCGAAAGGTTGTAGTACACGCCCAGGAACAGGTTGGCCAGCAGCAGCACCGGCACCACCATGATACCTTCGCGGTAGGCCTCGCTGCGCAGGAACAAGGCAAAATCCTCAAGGTTCGCCGAGATGAAGAGGAAGATGAAGGCACAGGCGATCACGAACCACTTCATGATAAGGGCAAAGGTCCGCGGCGAGTTCTTGTCCTCAGCTTGCGAGAAGAAGAACGGCTCGGCGGCATAGCGGAAGGCCTGTATGGCCAGCGTCATGAAAATGGCTAGCTTGTAACAGGCGCTGTAGATGCCCACCACGGCCTCATTGCTGTGCTGGGGGTAGAATCCCTCCGGCAGCCACTCCTCCAGCAGGATACGGTCAATCACCTCGTTTACCATGCCGGCCATGCCCATAAACAGCAGGGGGTACGCGTAAGAGAGCATCGGGCGCAGCAACTCCTTGTTCAGCTCGAACCGGAAGATGCTGAACTCGCGCCACAGCATGGGGATGAGCAGCGCATTGGCCACCAGGTTGATCAGGAAAATGTAGCCGATGCCAAAATCCGGGTCATAAATTTGCGACACCAGCGGCCGTAACTCCTGCAGGTAAGCCCCATCGTAAATATGGCGGCAAACGACCAGGAAGAACAGGTTGGCCCCCACGGTTATAAGAATGTTCGCCAGTTTGATGGAGGCGAACTTAACGGCCTTGTTCTGCAGCCGGAGCCAGGCAAAGGGTATGGCTACAATGGCATCAATGGCAAGTATAACTGCCAGCCAAATAATGTAGTTCTGCTCCTGCGCGGAATAGCCCTTGTAGTCGGCAATAGCCCCGGAGCCAAGTATGAGTACAGCCGTAAAGGCTAGGCTGGAGCCAACGATAAGGCTGAGCACCTGGTTGTAGAGCTTTCGCTGATCGGCACCGGGTTTATTGGCAAACCGGAAAAAGGCCGTCTCCATACCATACGTGTACAGTATGTTGAAGAAGCCCACAAAGGCATACAGGTACGACACCACGCCATACTCTGCCGGCAGAAAGACGGAGGTATAAACGGGTACGAGCAGGTAATTTAAGGCTCTGCCTACGATACTGCTTAAACCGTAGGCAGCAGTTTGCCCGACCAATTTCTTGGCTATACTCATGCGTTCTATTTCAGGGTCGGGGAGGGGCTTGTACTTAGTTTCCGGTGAAGTTGGCTTTGCGCTTCTCTATAAAGGCGCTGGTGCCTTCTACAAAATCCTCGGAGGTGCAGCAGCGGGCAAAGGCGTTAGCCTCTGTCTGGTAGCCGTTCTCGTCGTTGTTGAATACCGCGTTCACGCACTCAATCACCAGCCCAACGGCCAGCGGCGCCTTGCTCATGATTTTCTCCATGATCTCCACGCACTTATCCATCAATTGCTCCTGCGGTACCACGTGGTTCGCCAGGCCAAGCTGCAGCGCCTCCTGCGCATTCACCATATCGGCAGTCATCATCAGTTCCACGGCTTTCCCCTTGCCGATGAGCTGCGTCAGGCGCTGTGTGCCGCCGTAACCCGGTATCAGGCCCAGGTTTACTTCCGGCTGCCCGAAACGCGCGTTCTCTGCCGCCACCCGTATGTGGCAGGCCATGGCCAGTTCGCAGCCCCCGCCCAGGGCAAAGCCGTTCACGGCAGCGATCACAGGCTTCGTGCTGCGCTCAATCATGGCAAACACATCCTGGCCGCGCTCGGCAAAGCTGCGGGCGGTCACCTCGCTCAGCTCGGCGATCTCCGTTATATCGGCACCGGCCACAAATGCCTTGGAGCCGGCCCCCGTAATAATGGCACCTTTGATGCTGGCATCGTCATACACCTGCTGCATCGCGTTTCGGATCTCCCGGATCGTCTCGATGTTGAGCGCGTTCATTTTATCGGCGCGGTTGATGGTGATAAAGAGAATGCCATTTTGCTGGTCGAGCAGCAGGTTTTCGTATATTGCCATAGTTGTAGGTTTCAATTCTTATCAGAATCTTTTTTCTTTGCCACAAATATAAGGATTTAGTTCAATCCGGAACAGCGGTGGCGCTTGCTGCCTGTTAGCGGACGAAAGTGTAGGGAGTTTTGTTGCCGGCTTTGCCGCTGCTGCTCTCTTTCTAAAGTATATTATCATGCTCTTTTATTCCCGACGCCCTTTCACGGTTCTTCTTACAGTTTTCTTTGCGCTCTCTTTTTTGGACTCCCTGGCTCAGCGCCCTGATGTTGTGCCGCCCGCTGTGAACCGTGCTGTTCTATTGCCGCCTGTTGATGCAGCGCCCCTTACTGTGCCGCTGGTAGCCAAGCGGCAGATTGCCGCATCCCCGGTCGTGGCGTCCCCCAAGGTAAACATCTGGGACTTTGGGGGTATCGGTTCTGTCAACTTCAGCCAGGTGAGCCTGTCTAACTGGGCGGCCGGCGGCCAGAACACGGTTTCGGTGCTGGGAAATGCTAACCTGTACGCTAACTATAACCAGGGCAAACACACCTGGAACAACTCGCTTGACCTGACATATGGCCTGGTGAAGCTGGAGGGGAAGCGCGTGCAGAAGAGCGATGATAAAATGGAGCTGAACCTGAAGTACGGCTACCGCGCCTCCAAGCGCTGGTTTTACACCGGGCAGATGAACCTGAAAACGCAGCTGACACCCACCTATACCATCACCCGGGACACGTTGCGCTCCAATTTCTTTGCCCCGGCCTTTATACTTGCCTCACTAGGTATGGACTACAAGCCCAACGAGAAGCTGTCGGTGTTTATTTCGCCTTTTACGGGCAAATTTACCATAGTAGAGAGCCAAATGCTGGCTGACAAAGGCGCTTTCGGGGTGGAGCGCGCCCGGAAAGATGCGGAGGGCAACCCAATTCCCGGCACAGGCAAGCACCTGCGCCGCGAGTTTGGTGGCTACGTGAACGTGCGCTACAAGAATGAGGTACTGAAGAACATCACGCTGCAGTCGAAGCTGGACCTTTTCTCCAATTACCTGCGCGAGCCCGAAAATGTGGACCTGAACTGGGAGAACCTGATCAATTTTAAGGTAAACAAAGTGGTATCGGCCAGCTTTTTTGCACACATGATCTATGATGACGACGTGAAGATAGACGTGGACCGGTCGGGCGATGATAAGGTGGACGGAAAGGGGCCGCGCCTGCAGGTGAAGCAGACTCTCGGCATAGGGATATCGTACAAATTTAAATAGAAGGAATTTTCTGCAGCGGCGTTGCGTTTTGCAAAAAATGTATACTTTTAGAACCTGTTTGCGTTGTATACATGAAACGTTAACAAGCTGTTATGAAGAAACTAATTCTGTTGTTGTTTTCTCTTGGAATTGTACTTTGTGTTTCGGAAGCCAAAGCCCAGTCGTCTTTAAGTAGCGATAGCGGGAAGGATGAATATTGGGGAACTGCCAAGGCTGACACCAAAGGCGCTTCTGTAGATGCCGTTGACCGCCGTTCTTCCGGCTTGGATGCCCGCTTTAACACCTATGAGGGTGAAACACGCTCTAGCTTTGCCAAAAGGAGGATTGCCAACAGCAAGCGCATGAAAGAGATTCTGAAGAAGGAGGATAAAATGATGAAGAAGCGTAAGCGTGACCGAAGCAAGCTGAAGCGCATGGGGCTGCTGAAAGGGCCCAACGACTAATGCCTTCACAGAGAACGTAAGAGAAGCAAATACAATGTCCTGTAAAGTATAAAAGGGCTGCTCCCCAAAAGGGAGGCAGCCCTTTCTCTTTTCCAGGCCTTGCTGCGCCTGCACATCCACGCTGCAGCGACTAGAGAAGACGCTACCTTGCTTGTTGGCTTAGTTTACCAGCCTCGGCTTCTGTTGCTATACTCCAACAGGAGGCACAAGTATAGCAGGTGCTTTGGGTACAAAGCCAAAGGGCCCCGGCACTTTCAGTTGCCGGGGCCCTTTTATACTTATGTGCTGCGCTGCTGTTACAGCGTACGCTTCACTTCCTTCTCCACATAGGCCTCGATGATGTCGCCTACCTGGATGTCGTTGTAGCCTTTCAGGCTGATACCGCACTCGTAGCCTTGTCTTACCTCGGCCACGTCGTCCTTGAATCGCTTCAGGGCCAGTATCTCGCCATCATGCACCACAATGCCGTCGCGCACCAGGCGTACCTTGGCGTTACGCTGTATCGTGCCGTCTGTAACCATACAACCTGCAATGGTACCCACTTTGCTGATCTTGAAGACCTCACGTACTTCTACGTTACCGGTGATCTCCTCTTTCAGCGTAGGGGCAAGCATGCCTTCCATGGCATCCTTCACCTCGTTGATGGCGTCGTAGATGATCGAGTACAGGCGCACGTCAATCTGCTCCTGCTCGGCCAGCCTGCGGGCGTTCTGCGACGGACGCACCTGGAAGCCGATGATGATCGCGTCAGAGGCGGAGGCAAGCAGTACGTCAGACTCAGATATGGCACCCACACCCTTGCTGATGATATTTACCTGCACTTCGTTTGTTGACAGCTTCAGCAACGAGTCGGAGAGAGCTTCTACCGAGCCGTCCACGTCACCTTTCACGATCACGTTCAGTTCCTTGAAGGTACCGATTGCCAAGCGGCGACCGATCTCATCCAGGGTGATGTGCTTACGGGTGCGCAGGCTCTGCTCACGCTGCAGCTGCGAGCGGTTGGAGGCGATCTCTCTGGCTTCGCGCTCAGACTCCATCACCACGAACTTGTCACCCGCCTGCGGCGCGCCATCCAGACCCAGCAACTGTACCGGGGTCGATGGGCCAGCCTCTTTCATTTTCTTGCCACGATGGTCGGTCATGGCTTTTACCCTACCGTAGTGAGAGCCAGCCAGTACCACGTCACCGATCTTCAGCGTACCGGTCTGTACCAGTACGGTGGCCACATAGCCACGGCCTTTATCCAGAGAGGCTTCGATCACTGTACCAATGGCCGAGCGGTCAGGGTTAGCCTTCAGCTCCAACAGTTCTGCCTCGAGCAACACTTTCTCCAGCAGGTCTGCCACACCAAGGCCGGTTTTGGCAGAAACCTCCTGTGACTGGTATTTACCACCCCATTCTTCCACCAGTATATTCATCTGGGCAAGCTCTTCACGAACTTTGTCCGGGTTGGCCGAAGGCTTATCAATCTTATTCAGGGCAATGATGATCGGAGCACCTGCAGCCTGCGCGTGGTTGATCGCTTCTTTGGTCTGTGGCATCACCGAGTCATCGGCCGCTACCACGATAATAACCACGTCCGTTACCTTGGCACCACGGGCACGCATCGCCGTAAAGGCTTCGTGACCAGGTGTGTCCAGGAAAGTAACCGTACGCCCGCTTTCCGTCTGTACCTTGTAGGCACCGATGTGCTGCGTAATACCACCGGCCTCACCGGCTGTTACGTTCGCGTTGCGGATGTAGTCGAGCAGGGACGTTTTACCGTGGTCAACGTGTCCCATGATAGTTACGACAGGAGCCCGGTCAGTCAAGGCCTCCTCGTTCTCCTCTACAATATCCTCCAGGCCTTGCTCTTCCTCGGATGTGATGAAGTCAACAGCGTAGCCAAATTCATCAGCTATGATGGTGATGGCCTCTGCATCCAGGCGCTGGTTAATGGAAACGAACATGCCCAGCTGCATACACACCTTGATCACGTCGTTTACGCTCACATCCATCAGGGAAGCCAGGTCGTTCGCCGAAACGAACTCCGTTACACGCAGTGTCTTAGACTCTGCCTGCTCCTGCATGCGGCGCTCCTCGGTTGCATCGGCAATGGCCGAGCGCTTTTCGCGGCGGTATTTGGCGCGGTTGCCCCCGCCTCCTTTGCCCCCGCTAAGCTTGGCAAGCGTAGCCTTGATCTGCTCCTGAATTTCCTTGTCAGTAACCTCCGCTTTCTCGGCTCTGGCTGGTTTGCCTTTGCCTGGCTTGCCCGGGCGTGGGCCTCGGTCTGGGCGGTTGTGCTGCTGGGCAGGCTGTATCGGGCGGTTCGGGCCCTGTCCTGGTCCCTGCCCTTGCTGGCCTCCTTGTTGCTGGCCACCTTCCGTGGCCACCATAATGCGCTTACGCTTCTTCTTCTTACCCTTGCGGTCATCAGACGAAGCAACGGGCTTGGCGCCTTTTCTGCGCGACTCTACCGGCAATTCGATTTTGCCCAGTACAGTTAGACCTTTAAGCTGGTCTGCTTTTGCTGTAATCGTTTCTATATTTTCTCTTGTTTCTGTGCCTTTGTTTGCCTCTGCAGGTGCGGCCGGTTGCTGTGGCTCCTTCTCTGCGGCGGGCTCTTTAGGTGCTGGCGCTGCCGGTTTCTCGGCAACGGGCTCTGCTTGCGGTGCAGGCGCTTCAGGCTGTGGCTTGGCAGGTGCCTCAGGTGCTTTGGCGGCTGGTGCAGCAGGGGCCTCCGGCTCCTGTTTTGCTGGCGCTTCAGCCTTCGGGGCAGCTGCCGGCTCGGCAGTTGCTTCGGCTTTAGGCGCCTCTGGAGCAGGGGCTGGGGCAGGTTTCTCTTCTGCCTTAGGGGCCTCTGGTTTTGGCTCCGGCTGCTTTGGAACAGGTCTGCCTTTGGCATCCAGCTCGATCTTGCCCAGTACCTTTATGCCTGGCAGCTTAGATGCAGGCTCGCCGGCTGGCTCCTCTTTTTTAGGTGCTGCCGGTGCCTCTTGCGCTTTGGCGTTTTTAATCAGAATCTCTTGCTCTGGCTCACTTGCCTTCTTCGGCTCGTGGGCAGGCTCCGACTCAACAACCTGGTTCGTCTGCGGCTTTTTACCAATATGAATCTCATCCGCCTCCTGCTTTTCCTGCATGGATGCAGCGAACTCCTTAGCCAGCATATTGAACTGCTCTGCCGTGATTTTGGTGGTTGGCTTGTTTTCCACCTCAAACCCTTTAGCAGAGAGGTAATCCACGATGGTAGATGTACCAATGTTTAAAGTAGTCGCAACCTGTTTAAGCCTCCTTGTTTTTTCTTCTGCCATTTTGTTCTTATATGCTGTCTAGTTATTCGTATTAAAAGTATAGTTGCCTTATTCCTAAAGGTATAGGTTGTGCTCCTGGCTAACTTTCTTCAAAATTAGCGCAACGAAGCACAACTCACAACTATTGATTATCTTCTTCTTCCAACTCTTCGCGGAGGATTGAAAGCACATCGTCGATGGTCTCCTCCTCCAGCTCCGTACGGCGCAGCAGATCTTCCTTACTTACGGCCAGCACACTCTTGGCGGTATCCAAGCCGATGCGGCGAAGTTCTGCAATCACCCAATCCTCGATCTCATCCGTGAATTCCTCCAGGCTGATGTCTTCCTCATACGTCTCCGACTCACGGAACACGTCGATCTCCATGTCTACCAAACGGCTGGCCAGCTTAATGTTCTGCCCGCCTTTGCCGATCGCCAGCGATACCTGGTCAGGCTTCAGGAACACAGACACGCGCTTGTTCTCGTCGTCTACCTTCATGCTGCTAATCTTAGCCGGGCTAAGGGCGCGCTGAATGTAGAGCTCCAGGTTCTCCGTATAGTTGATCACGTCGATATTCTCGTTCTCCAGCTCGCGCACGATGCTGTGGATACGGGAGCCTTTCATACCTACGCAGGCGCCTACCGGGTCAATGCGGTCATCGAACGACTCTACGGCTACCTTGGCGCGCTCACCTGGCTCACGGACGATTTTCTTGATGGCGATCAGGCCGTCGAAAATCTCCGGCACCTCGTTCTCGAACAGGCGCTCCAGGAAGGTAGGAGAGGTACGCGAAAGGATGATTTTCGGGTTTCCGTTCACGATCTCTACGCGCTGCACCACGGCTCTTACTACGTCGCCTTTGCGGTAACGGTCTTTCGGGATCTGCTCATTTTTAGGGATAAGCAGTTCGTTCTCCTCCTGGTCGAGCAGCAGTACCTCGCGGTTCCATACCTGGTACACCTCACCGGAGATGATCTCGCCTACCAGATCCTTATACTTCTGGAACAGCAACTCCTTCTCCATGTCCTTGATGCGCTGGATCAGCGTCTGGCGGGCCGTGAGCACGGCGCGGCGGCCAAAGTCCTCCAGCTTCACCTCCTCCGACACTTCCTCGCCAACCTCAAAGTCCGGCTCAATCTTGCGGGCGTCAGACAAGGCAATTTTATCATGGTCCCAGATGTCCTCGGAGTTGTCGTCCACGATCTCGCGGTTACGCCAGATTTCCAGGTCTCCCTTCTCCACATTCAGGATGATGTCGAAGTTCTCATCGGTGCCCCACTTCTTGCGGATCATGGTGCGGAACACATCCTCCAGGATGCGCATCATGGTCGGGCGGTCTATGTTCTTGAATTTCGCAAATTCGGCGAACGACTCGATCAGGACTGAACTGTTCATTATCTTATCATTTAAATGAGATTACAACATTTGCTTTTACAATGTCCCCGAAGGGTATCTGCACAGGCACATACGTTGCCTTTTTTCCTTTTTGTTTTACTTCCTCCATCAAGTTTAGCCCGGTGTCGGTTACCTCCTCCAGCTTGCCGGTTTTCTCGGTGCCGTCCTGCAGCTTTACCTTCAGGCTGCGGCCCGTGTGGCGCTTAAACTGCTGCGGTTGCGTCAGGGGGAAGTCCACACCTGGCGAACTCACCTCCAGCACGTAAGCCATGTCTTCGCCAAAAGCCTCGGCTATCTTGGCGTTGATGCGGCGGCTGATGCTAGCGCATTGGTCTATGGTGATGCCCTGCTCGCCGTCGGCCAGCACCGTTATCTTGGGCCTGGCCGGTGAGTCTGACACCGCCACATCCACAATAAACAAGTCACTGTCTGGCAGGCTGGCCTCGGCCATTTCTCTTATATTCTTCGCAGTAAGTGCCATAGCAAACGGATAAGAAATAAAGAAGGGGACTTTGTGTCCCCCTCAGCTCCTTGGAAATATTGCTGCAAATTTACTACAAATTCATTATATACACAACAAATTATGTAGCGATGATCCCTGCGATGATTTAAATCATTGCTTCGCGGGAAATCATGTGTGGGTTTACTCATCGGCCATGGCCAAAAGCGGCAGCCGGAATCTTATTGAAAAACAGTGGCAGGCTGCATTTAGTTCGCCAGTAGTTACAATGCCTATGCAGGCGGTAAGTAACTGTTTGTACGGGCACAGAGATATTCTGTAGGGCAGCTTGGAATAGATAGATGCAGAATTCGTAAGTTTGCTCTCGTGTCAGGAACATTCAAATTAATTCGCAGACGGGTATGGCTTATTCTGAACACCCTGGTGGTGCTTTGGATGCTGTTGGGCGTGGTATGCCTACAGGTGCCACCCAGCAGTTTCTGGCTGGCCGGCTTTGTGGCTTTCTCGCTCCCGGGGGCGCTTGTGCTTAACTTTCTGTTCCTGGTTTACTGGGTGCTGCGCCGCTCGTGGCTGTTGGTGCTGCCGCTCTCGGCGTTTATACTTGGGTGGAGCTACTATGGCCGCCTGGTTGCCATTAACTTTGGCAAGGAGGTTCCTGAGGAAGCCAAAACACTGCAGGTGATGAGCTTTAACGTGCATGTGTTTAACGCCTACGACAAGATTGTAAAGGGCGTGCCCCAGGTGTCTACCGACATGATTGACTGGGTGGCCCAGCATCCCGCCGATGTGTTTTGCCTGCAGGAATTCTACAGCCGCGTGAACTCTGTGGAGTATAATAACTTCAAGCGCATCGGGGAGCGTTACGGGAGGTATAAGTATGCCTCTACCTCTGTAGGAGATAGGATTGCCGCTGACTTGGGAATTGCGATCTTTTCGAAGTACCCGATCGTGGAAAGTGGCACCATCAGGTTTGAGAACACACCGGCGCGAAGCGCCAACCGCGCCGCCTGGGTTGATATTGATGTGAAAGGAGATACCGTGCGGGTATATGCGGTGCACCTGCAGTCGATGAGCATCAAGTCGGAGGACATTGAGAATACTTACTCGGCTATCGGCGACGAGACAAGCTTCAAGAAAGAGAGCCGCAACCTGGCGCGCCGCCTGCGCAGCGGGTTTATCTCCCGTGCCACCCAGGTGCAGCATTTGCTGGAACACGTGCAGGCCTCGCCTTACCCGGTTATTGTGTGTGGCGACTTCAACGACATCCCCTTCAGTTATACTTACAACGAACTGGCAAAGGAGCTGCAGAACGCGCATGAAAAAGCGGGCAACGGGGTGGGGGCCACCTACAACGGCCTGCTCCCGTTCCTGCGCATCGATAACCAGTTCTATAGCCAGGAGCTGGAGGCATACAACTTTCAGACGCACTACGAGATGGGACTCTCTGACCATTTCCCGATTTCGGCAACGTACGTGCTACAGCCAAAGAGCGCTGAATAGCGTTAGGAGAAGGAGCGCAATATTTATTAGTTTTGAGTCACAATCGGCCATGGCGCCGTGAAGATACAAGTACGGCAACTGAAAGAAAGGAGCCTATACTTAAGAATTATGCAACAGAAACTGAACCTGTACAATACGCTTACGCGAAAGAAAGAGGAATTTGAGCCGCTGCACGCCCCTTTTGTGGGGATGTATGTGTGCGGCCCAACCGTGTATGGGGAGCCGCACCTGGGCCACGCCCGCAGTGCCGTTACCTTTGATGTACTGTACCGCTACCTGAAGTATCAAGGGTATAAGGTACGCTATGTGCGCAACATCACCGATGTGGGCCACCTGGAGAACGATGCCGATGAGGGCGAGGACAAGATCCAGAAGCGGGCCAAGCTGGAGCACCTGGAGCCGATGGAGGTGGTGAACCACTACACCAACATCTACCACAACGAGATGCAGAAGCTCAACGTGCTGTCGCCGGATATTGAGCCACGCGCTTCCGGCCACATTATAGAGCAGATCGAGATGATCCAGGAGATACTCGACAACAGCCTGGCCTACGAGGTGAACGGCTCGGTATACTTCGATGTGGCGGCCTACAACAAAGACCACAACTACGGAAAGTTGTCCGGCCGCAACATTGAGGACCTGATCGGCAACACCCGTACGCTGGAAGGGCAGGAGGAGAAGCGCTCGCCGTTTGACTTTGCCCTCTGGAAAAAGGCCTCCCCGACACATATTATGCGCTGGCCTTCACCGTGGAGCGACGGCTTTCCGGGCTGGCACCTGGAGTGCTCGGCCATGAGCCGCAAGTACCTGGGCAAAACCTTTGACATCCACGGTGGCGGACTGGACCTGATGTTTCCGCACCACGAGTGCGAGATTGCGCAGAACCAGGCCAGCTGCGACCACAGCGACGGCGCCAAGTACTGGATCCATAACAACATGATCACAGTGAACGGGCAGAAGATGGGCAAGTCGCTGGGCAACTTCATTAACCTGAGCGAGCTCTTTAGCGGCAACCACGAGATGCTGGAGCAGGCCTATACACCCATGACGATCCGCTTCTTTATACTGCAGGCGCACTACCGCAGCACCCTCGACTTCAGCAACGAGGCTTTGCAGGCGGCGCGCAAAGGCTACACCAAGCTGATGAACGGCCTGCGTGTGCTCAAGAAACTGCGTTACCCGGAGGCGGAAACGGAGGTAGTGCCGGACGAGAAGCTGAACGAGGAGCTGCAGAAGCTCTCCCAAGACTGCTTCCGCGGCCTGAACGATGACCTGAACACAGCCAAAACCATTGCCTCGCTGTTTAACCTGCTCAAGAAAATAAACAGCCTGTACCTGGGGCAGATTGATGTGGCGCAGCTCTCCAGAGGGACATTTGACCTGATGTACGACACTTACCAGGAGTTGGTGCTGGACGTGCTGGGGCTGAAGGAAGAAACGGTAGGCAACATGGAAGAGGTGCTGCACCTGGTGCTCTCGTTCTACAAAGAGGCCAAGGAGCAGAAAGCCTATGACAAGGTGGATGCCATCCGGGCTGAGCTGAAGCGGCAGGGCATCGTGATTAAAGACATGAAAACCGGAATAGACTGGGCTTATGAAGAATAAACTAAATATGCTGGCGCTGCTGCTTTGCGGAACCCTTTGCCTCACGGCCTGCGACTCTGCCGAGAAAAGCGGTAGCCAGGCGAATGGGGTAGAGGAGGAATCACCTACAGCCGTACAGGCCCCGGCCTTCAACGCCGACTCGGCTTATGCTTTTGTGGCAAAGCAGGTGGCCTTTGGCCCGCGTGTTCCCAACACGGGCCCGCACTTCCAGACCGGCGAGTGGATTGTGGCTAAGCTGAAAGAGTATGGCGCGCAGGTGCAGGAGCAGAAGTTCCAGGCCAAGGCCTACGACGGCACGGTGCTGAACCTGCGCAACATCATCGCCTCCTATAACCCGGGCGCAACCAAGCGCATCCTGCTGGCCGCCCACTGGGACACCCGCCCCATCGCCGACAAGGACGAGAACAACCCTGAGGAACCCATAGACGGCGCTAACGACGGTGCCAGCGGGGTAGGGGTGTTGCTGGAGATCGCCCGCACGATCAACGAGGCGCAGCAGAAACCAGAGGTGGGCGTGGACTTGATCTTCTTTGACGGGGAAGACTACGGCCAGCCGGACGACAGCCCGATGCCGTACGTGCAGGACTCCTGGTGCCTGGGCTCACAGTACTGGAGCAGAAACAAGCACAACGCCAACTACCGCGCCAACTTCGGGATACTGCTGGACATGGTGGGAGCCGAGAATGCGCGCTTCACGCGCGAGGGGTACTCCAGGCAATTTGCCAACGACATTGTGAACAAAGTATGGAAGGCCGGCAACAACATTGGCTACTCCGATTACTTTAAGTACCAGAACGCGCCGGCTATTACCGATGACCATTACTACGTGAACACGTTGGCCAAAATCCGGATGATTGATATTGTGGAGCTGCACCCGAACGCCAGTAACGGGGATATTTTCGGCCCGTACCACCACCGCCACACCGACACCATGGACGTGATCAGCCAGAATACGCTGAAGGCTGTGGGGCAGACCGTGCTGCACGTCGTGTACAACGAGTAGTTAAAAAATACTAGCCTGTGAGGCATACAGCCCCGTCTTTCCTGCAGGAAGGACGGGGCTGTTTTTTTCTTGGCCACAGCTGGTGCGCCAGGTATACCTCCTGTGCTGCTACTGCAGCAACCCCTCCTGCGCCAGCCTGTTTATCGTTAGCTCGGCAAGGTTTTCCGAAGCTTTCCGGAGGCTGGCAGGGCTGTGCGACTCCGTCTGGGCAGACCACTGCAGTTGCTCTGTCTTTGCATCGTAGAGGTTTGTTTCCAGGAAGTATATTTTCTCCTCGGCGTAGTAGCCGGGGTCATACAGGGTGGGGTACCAATAGGTGTAATAGCCCCGGAACCTGCCGTACCAGCCAAAGCGGGTCATGGGGGTGTAGCCGTAAGACCCTGGCACGTAGCGTGTCTCCGTCTCCTCATCCAGCAGCGCAATCGTCAGGATGCCCTCATAGCCTTGTTCCTGTGCTTTAGACAAAATCTCGTTCACATCGGGCCCGCCTTTCTGCGCCACGGTAGGCGGAAACATGTCTATACTTCTGACGCTCTCTACCCCATGCTTTTGCAGCTGCGCCTGCATGTCGGTTTCCGCCGTTTGCCTGGCCCGCACGTTGTCCGTAAGGGCCACTACCATCACCTTGCTGTAGTTTTGCGCAGTTGCCTCGGGGTTTTTCCAGGTGCCGGTGATACGGGTAGTGGGAGTGCAGCCCCACAGCAACGCTCCGGCCAGTAAGGCGAGCAGAGCTGTAGGTATACGCTTGATTTTTTGTGGTTTGTGTTTCATAGTAGTAGCATTTGTGGTGTCTAAGTAGTAACGGATTTCTATTCCTTTTGATATCCGCTGTATTGCAGGTGCCTGAGGTAAAGTATAGCGTTTTATTATTATAGAGAAATTAGGTAAGTTGTAGGGCTAAACTAAACTAACCTTATCACCTTACCTTGTATGATTGCCAAAAGTAAATTATGGGCTTCGCTGGGGCTGGCCTTGCTGCTGGG
Organism: Pontibacter litorisediminis; assembly: GCF_029360645.1. Taxonomy (GTDB): domain Bacteria; phylum Bacteroidota; class Bacteroidia; order Cytophagales; family Hymenobacteraceae; genus Pontibacter; species Pontibacter litorisediminis. Next base: position 54,728 of record NZ_JARDUA010000006.1, read on the forward strand.
TACTGGCGCAGCCACCGCACAGGAGCAGCCGCACGTTTTTAAAGGAGCCCGCATCATTCCCGTGGTGGGGCAGCCTATCGAAAACGGTGTGCTGGTAGTGCAGCACGGAAAGATCACGGCCGTGGGCGCTGCCGACAAAGTGCGCATCCCTGGAAACGCTAAAGAGTTTGACGTGGCAGGCAAAGTGCTGATGCCCGGCCTGGTGGACACGCACTCGCACCTGGGCGAGGGCTCCGGCGGCGACGGCTCCGCTCCCTTACACCCAGACGTGCGCATCATCGACGCCATTAACCCGCTGAGCGATACCTTTAAACGGGCGCTGGCCGGAGGCATTACCACTGTGAACGTGATGCCGGGCTCGGGCCACCTGATGAGCGGGCAGACCGTGTACCTAAAAATGCGCGATGGCAAGACCATAGGCGACCTGACCTTCTGCGACGACGTGACCAACGGTATCTGCGGCGGCATGAAAATGGCCAATGGTACCAACCCCATGAAATCCGCCCCCTTCCCCGGCACCCGCTCCAAATCTGCGGCCATGGCGCGCCAGCTCTTCCTGGATGCGCAGGCCTACAACAAAAAAGTAAAGGCGGCCAAGGGCAAGGCCGATAAAATGCCGGAGCGCAAGCCCAACCTGGAGCCGCTGGTGGAGATCCTGGATGGCAAGCGCATTGTGCACTTTCACACCCACCGCTACGACGATGTGCTGACGGCCCTGCGCCTGCAGAAGGAGTTCGGCTTTAAGATGGTGCTGCACCACGTGAGCGAGGCCTGGAAAGCTGCCGACGAGATCGCCAAAGCCGGGGTGCCTGCCTCTATCATCACCCTCGACTCGCCGGGCGGAAAATCAGAAGCTGTGGAAGTAAGCAACGCCAACGGCGCCGTGCTGGAGAAGGCCGGCGTACTAACCGCCTTCCACACCGACGACGGCATTACAGACTCGCGCCTGTTCATGCGTAACGTGTCGCTGGCGGTGCGGGCAGGCATGAGCAAAGAAAAAGCTATTGAGGGCCTGACCATTGCCGGTGCCAAGATGCTGGAGCTGGACAGCCGCGTGGGCTCCCTGGAGAAAGGCAAGGACGCTGACTTTATCGTGTTGAGCGGCGAGCCTTTTAGTGTGCATACGAAGGTAGAGCAGACGTGGGTAGAGGGGCAGAAGCGCTTTGACCTGAGCAACCCGGAAGACAAGAAGTTTGCTACCGGCGGCTACAATGCCTACAGCGGAAGCCTGCACTACCACGCACATTAATTGTTGACAAAGGAGTTTATGACAAAGGACTTGTCTGGAAAACTGTTTCTCTTTTGTCCTTTGCCAAATAGTCTTTCATCTTAGAAATACATGAAAAAACATATACAACTGGCTGCGGCCATACTTGCCGGCGTGGCTATACTTGGCGGGCCGCAAGCCGTGGCGCAGATTGCCGTAAAAGGCGAAACAATTTATACTATGGCGGGCGCTCCTATAAAGAATGGGGTGGTGCTGCTAAAGGACGGTAAAATAGAGGCGGTGGGGGCCAACCTGCAGGTGCCGCAGAACTACAAAGTATACAATGCCAGAGTCGTGACGCCTGGCCTGGTAGATGCCCATACCTCGGTAGGCCTGGCCGGTATCTACAACATTCCGGCCGACCAGCAGCAGCTGGAGAAAACAGCGCCCATACAACCTGAGCTGCGCGCCATAGACTCGTACAACCCCAACGAGGAACTGATAGCGTGGGTGCGCAGCTATGGCGTGACAACTGTCAACACCGGCCATGGGCCCGGCGCCCTCATCAGTGGGCAGACCATGGCGATCAAAACATCGCCCGAAGGATTCTCCACCCTGCTCGACACCACCAGCATGATCGCCTTTACCCTAGGGGCCACGGTAGGGGAGAACTACAACTCGCCAAAGACCTCGGCCAAAGGCATGGCCATGCTGCGGGCGGAGCTGCAGGCGGCGCAGGCTTATGCCAAGAAGATGGCTAACTCTGACCTTAGCAAGCGCCCCGACCGCAACCTGAAGATGGACTACCTGTCGGACTTGCTGAACCGGAAGTATAAAACGCTGATCACGGCTAACCAGGCACACGACATCATGGCGGCGCTGCGTCTGGCCAAAGAGTTTAACCTGGACCTGGTGCTGGACGGAGGAGCAGAAGCTTACCTATTGGTGGATGAGCTGAAGGCCGCCGGGGTGCCGGTTATACTTCACCCCACCATGGCGCGCTCGTACGGCGATAGCAAGAACATGTCGTTCGAAACGGCTGGGGTGCTGGCAAAAGCCGGTGTGCCGGTGGCGATACAGAGCGGCTTTGAGCAGTACGTACCCCGTGCCCGCGTTATACTTTTCGAGGCGAGTGTGGCTGTGGCCAATGGCATGAGCACCGACCGGGCGCTGGCCTCCATCACCTCCACACCGGCCAGCATACTTGGCCTGAGCAACCGTGTGGGCTCGTTGGAGAAAGGTAAGGATGCCGACCTGGTGCTGTTCGACGGCGACCCGTTTGAGTATACTTCGCATGTGTGCGCCGTGATGATTGACGGAAAAGTGGTGAGCGAGGAATGTAAATAGCTTTTTGCTGATTTTTTATACTTTTACGGAGAAGTATAAGATGCTAGCGCAAGGTAGGACAAAGGCTTTTATAGCAAATGCAGGCACAACTTTTTGGGCTAGTTAAAGTATAGTTGGGAGCAAGCCCCTGCGCTTGCGCCACCATAAAGGTGCCTGCCATGCTATAGAAAACGCCGCGGTTTAAAGCCTGAAAAGGCTTTGCCGCTTTGGTAGATCCCCATAATCTGAACAAAGGCTTTAGTAATATTTAGTTCTTCATTTTACATTCTACCCAAAAACTATCAAAACGAATGAGTTACGAGAAAATCGTTTCGCTACTTGGTTCCGATGCTGAGAACCTGCTGCAGCACAAGAGCCAGACCATTTCCAAAGAGCAACTGCATGCGCCGGGCCCTGATTTCGTGGACAGGATATTTGCGCAGTCTAACCGCTCGCCGCAGGTGCTGCGCAGCCTGCAGCAGCTGTTTGACCACGGTCGCCTGGGCGGTACTGGTTATCTGTCCATCCTGCCAGTGGACCAGGGCATTGAGCATACCGCCGGTGCCTCTTTCGCGCCAAATCCTATTTACTTTGACCCGGAGAACATCATCAAACTAGCCATAGAGGGCGGCTGCAACGCGGTGGCTACCACGTTCGGCAACCTGGCCATGATGTCGCGGAAGTATGCGCACCGGATTCCGTTTGTGGTGAAGATCAACCATAACGAGCTGATGACTTACCCTAACAAGTATGACCAGATCATGTTCGGCTCCGTGGATGAGGCCTGGAACCTGGGGGCGACAGCCGTGGGCGCCACCATTTACTTCGGTTCTGAGGAGTCGTCGCGCCAGATTATAGAGGTGGCCGAGGCCTTTGAGCGGGCGCACCAGCTGGGCATGGCCACTATTCTGTGGTGCTACACCCGCAACAACGCCTTCAAGAAAGACGGGGTGGACTACCACGTGGCCGCCGACCTGACGGCGCAGGCCAACCACTTGGGCGTCACCATCCAGGCAGACATCATCAAGCAGAAGCTGCCGGAGAACAACGGCGGCTTTAAGGCAATTGGCTTTGGCAAGACCAACGAGAAGATGTATACCGAACTCACCTCTGATAACCCGATTGACCTGACGCGTTACCAGGTGGCCAACTGCTACATGGGCCGCGCCGGCCTCATCAACTCCGGTGGCGAGTCTAAGGGAGCCTCTGACCTGGCGGATGCGGTGCGTACGGCTGTTATCAACAAGCGTGCAGGCGGTATGGGGCTGATTTCCGGCCGCAAAGCATTCCAGAAGGACATGAACACAGGGGTGGAGCTGCTGAACGCGATTCAGGATGTGTACCTGGCAAATGAGATTACACTGGCGTAATTTGTAGCAGAACTGCTGATTATTACATATTTTTGTGGCCCGCCTTTGCTGAACCCTCTGGGTGGCTGGGGCGGGCCACTTTTTGATTTTATACTTTGCTGTAAAGTATAGCCATAACTTTAATGTGCGGAAGCACGCTGTATAACTATGATGCCTTGGTTTAAAAGAGCAGATAAAGGAATCCATACGCCAACAGAGCAAAAGAAGGAAACCCCGGACGGATTGTGGTACAAGTGCCCGAACTGCAAAACCGTGACAAGTATGGCCGAGCACCGCAAGAACCTGAACACCTGCGTGCAGTGCGACCACCACGACCGTATTGGCTCTAAAGAGTACTTTGCCATTCTGTTTGATGATAACGAGTTCACGGAGCTGGATGAGAACCTGACCTCTGGCGACCCGCTTGAGTTTGTGGACTCCAAGCCTTACCCGCAGCGCATCGCCTCCACGCAGAAGGCTACCGGCCTAAAGGATGCTGTACGCACTGCCTACGGTAAGATAAACGGCCAAAACCTGACCATTGCCTGTATGGACTTTGCGTTTATCGGGGGCTCAATGGGCTCGGTGGTAGGCGAGAAAATTGCCCGTGCCATCGACCATGCCCGCAAAACACGCACCCCTTTCCTGATGATCTCTAAGTCGGGTGGTGCGCGCATGATGGAGGCTGGCTTCTCGCTGATGCAGATGGCCAAAACCTCGGCCAAGCTGGCGCTGCTGAGCGAGGAGAAACTACCCTACATCTCCCTGCTAACAGACCCTACCACAGGCGGTGTGACCGCCTCCTACGCCATGCTGGGCGACTTTAACATAGCTGAGCCGGGTGCCCTGATCGGGTTTGCCGGCCCGCGTGTAATCAAAGAAACGATTGGCAAAGACCTGCCGAAAGGTTTCCAGAGCGCTGAGTTCGTGCTGGAGCACGGCTTCCTGGACTTCATCATCGACCGCAAGCAGTTGAAGAGCCGCCTGAGCGAACTGCTGAGCATGGTGCTGCTGCCCGAGGATGTAACCACTGCGCCAGAGGCAAAAAAAGCGGCGAAAGCATCCTAGTTATCCTATAGCCTTAAGAAAATAAAAGCCTGTTAGTGTTGCGCTAGCAGGCTTTTTTATGGGCTGTGGCACAAAGTATAGCTTATATAGATATATCTTTAGCTAAATATTTGTGGCCCTCAGCGTACGATTTGGCACAAGACTTGCGTTTGCAGGTGAAAGCACTTGAAGTGCTGCTACTATACACTCAAACTAAAAAACAACAACACACATTTACCAAACCCTGATTAACATGAAATTTGTAAAACTATCCCTGAGCTCTATGCTGGCTGTTACGATGTTGTTTACATCCTGCAAAAGTACTGCACCAGTAGCAGGCTCTGATAACACCGAGACGACTACCGCGCAAACGAAGCCTGCCGATGAGAAGAAAGGCATGAGCAAAACCACGAAGGGCGGTCTGATTGGTGCCGGTGGCGGTGCTGTACTTGGTGGACTGATCGGTAACAGGCTGGGTAATACAGCCGCAGGTGCCATTGTGGGTGCTGCCGTGGGTGGCGCCACAGGCGCTGTGATCGGTCGCCGCATGGACAAGCAGGCCGAGGAGCTGGAGAAATCTATGGAGAACGCCAATGTGGAGCGTGTGGGCGAGGCTATCCGTGTGAACTTCGACTCAGGCATACTTTTCGCCGTGAACTCTGCCGAGCTGAGCGCTTCTGCCAAGCAAGACATCCAGAAGCTGGCTAAAACACTGCAGCAGTACCAAGGCACCGACGTGATCATTGAGGGCCACACAGACAACACCGGCTCTTATGAGCTGAACCAGAAGCTGTCGGAGCGCCGTGCGCAGGCCGTGAAAAACTATGCCCAGAGCCTGGGTGTTGACGGCTCCCGACTGCAGGCCAAAGGCTACAGCTACGACCAGCCGATTGCCGACAACACCACAGTGGAAGGACGCCAGAAAAACCGCCGCGTGGAGATCATCATTGTGGCTAACGAGGAGCTGAAGAAAGCCGCTGAGAACGGCCAGCTAGACTAAGTTGCACCAAGCCGCGTCAATAAATTAATCCAATGCCCGCTCCTTTTTAACAGGAGCGGGCATTGGTGTTTTTGGGGCTGCTGTGGCAGGAAGGGGCCTTTGCAAAACTCAGTGCAGCGATTGTCGTTATAGGGGTATATCCGGTGACACAGCCCACTGGCCAGGCGTAAGGTGCAGGTAAACTGCCTCATAGCGCCGATTAAAAATATTCAACGGAAGTTTATATAACATTTTAAGAATATAGGCAGTAAAAGGGGCTGGATGTTGAGCATCCGGAACAGAAGTTAAAATTGATAACTATGAAACACTTTAGGATTAACCTTTTTATTATAGCGATGATAGCCACTTTGTTCAGTTCCTGTGCCTCTAGCCGTGAGGGCGGTGGCATGAGCAGAACAACGAAGGGCGGCATTATCGGTGCCGGTTCCGGTGCCGTTGTAGGTGGTGTGGTAGGCCGTGTGGCCGGTAATACAGCCGCAGGTGCAATTATTGGAGCTGCCGTGGGTGGCACAGCAGGTGCCCTGATTGGCCGCCATATGGACAAGCAGGCTGAAGAGCTGCAGCGCGACCTGGAGAATGCTCAGGTAGAGCGTGTAGGCGAGGGTATCAAGATTACCTTCAACTCTGGTATCCTGTTCCCAACAAACTCCGCCGAGCTGCAGTCTAACGCTAAGACTGAGATTTCGCAGCTGGCCCAGACGCTGAAGAAGTACCCTGATACTAACATTCTGATTGAAGGCCACACGGACAACACCGGCAACAGAAGCATCAACCAGCCGCTGTCGGAGCGCCGTGCGCAGTCGGTGGCCAGTTACTTGTCTTCTATGGGCGTAGACCGTAGCCGCATGACAACCCAAGGTTATGCCGATGACCAGCCGATTGCCGACAACAGCACAACTGAAGGGCGCCAGCAGAACCGCCGCGTAGAGATTGCCATCTTCGCCAACGAGAAAATGAAGAAAGCCGCCGAGCGCGGAGATCTATAACAAGAGTTAAGTAGTAGTAGATTGATTGGATAATTGGTGATTGACCAGCCGCACGGGGGTGCGGCTGGTTTTTTTTTGTGCATGTTGTGCTGGGGTTGCTCTACCGTACATAGTTGTTATCTGCAAATTGTTTCTGGCCAAGCGTTTGTTGTGGCTTTATACTTTAGCAATAGGTTTCTGCCGTCGCTGTCGCGGACTTGCAGCCCGTGCCTTGTCTCGCTGTTCCGAACATCCTTGTCCGAAACCTCTCTGCTGCGGATTTCCTGATCCGCGTGAAGCACAGTTTATGCCTGCCGGCCTTCCTAACGCAAATCTCTTGATTTGGGACTTCCCAATCATGTTGAGTATGAGACTCAACTGGCTTGAAAAGACATACATATACTTTGGCTATACTTCATACTTCTCTGGCGCAAGCGTCCGCTTGTGCCGCTCTTAGCCGTTGCTCCCACTGCCTGAATTAAACTTTCCCCCCCGCTGGCAGGGGCTTGCAGCTAGTGCTTTTCCTGTTGCTACTGCTTCCTGCAACTGGAAGTAAGCTATCCTCTCTAGCCACTCTTCATCCTCCAGTCTTACATACCTATCGTTGCATCTCTGGCTTTGGTGCTCTCCAGCCCGAGAGGGCTCGTCTTGGGGGTAGGGGCCCTCGATAAGGGCATCGCGCTGTGTTCCCTCCTTGCCTCGCTTTGCTCAGCATGCCCTTGGCGGGCACCGGATCTCACAAGGCGCTCTTTTTCGAGGGCCCCTACCCCCACCCAAAAACTGGGAACAGCTTTTGATAGCCAGAGCTGACAGAGCTTCAGCCAGATTCCCCTCCTCGGAGGGGCAGGGGTGGTTGGATCCGGTGTGGCAGAAAATACCATCACGTGTTTTTAGGAGAGGGCCGGGGTAGGGTGAGACTCTCTTCTTCGCAGAGTTGTTACGGACGGCGTTTGTAGCTGCATCATATTTCCTGCTTTCTTCTGATAAAGGCAAACGCCATGGCCATGGCTACCACTGCTCCGACAAAGGCCATAGCAACATCTTTCTGGGCATCCCAGATATCGCCCTGCATCCCCAGGAAAACCATACCTTGCTCTCCGCCACCGTAAACCCAGTCTGCCACTATCCACTCCACCAACTCATACAAAGCACTGGTGGAAAGTATAAGCTCCACGGGCAGGAGGTACGTTAATACTGGCCTCAGCTTAAAACCGTAAGCCAGCACCTCATGTATGGGGTAGGTAAGCAGCAGGCCGTAGCCCAGGTGCACCAGGCGGTCGTAGTGGTTGCGGGTAAAGCCTAACGCCCCCTTCAGCCACTCCCCAAAAGGGTTTTCGGCGTATTGGTACTGGCTGCCATACACGTGCAGCAGCAGGAAGAGGAAGATCAAAGTGTAGCTAAAATCGGAAAACCGGAAGATGTTGTAGAACGCCACCAAAAAGATAAGGAGCGAGAGCGTGAGCGTGCTCTCCAGCAGCCAGTTCTTCAGGTCTGGGGTAGTAAGCCCGGTGTAAATCCAAAATGCCCCGAACAGCACACTGTAAAGTATGTGTAGAGGCTGTTGCCGGTAGGTAAGTTTTGGTGTTGTAGTGGCAGGCATAGGTATAGCAACATTCCCAGAACCAATCATTCTGTTCTGCCCTTAAACTCCCGGAAGTACACTTTGTTTCGGGAGGGCGCCTTATTATGGCCTAAGCCATCATTTCCTTCTGGAAAAATACCAGTCGAATGGGGTTGTCGAGCGGGCTTTTGGTTGGGTCGCAGTGGTAGCCGAACATATCCACCCCGTTAAGGTAGGGCAGGAGCTTTTTATAGTACGTATGGCTGGTGTTGTTAGGGCTAAAGGTGATATCATGAAACACGCAGGTGCGTTTCTGGGCCATGCGGTGCAGCCGGTCGAAGAGCACCTCTGGCTTGGCCAGGTCGCCGGAGTATACAATACGCTCGTCGTCCTCCTCAAAAATATAGGCATAGGTTTGCAGGCCCTCCGAGTGCTTGCCATAGGTGTCGACACACTGGATGCCCTCAAAATTCTCCAGCGGCACAAACTCGGCATACTTGTCAGGCTCTTTCAGCTGTATCTCCAAAAACAGGCATAGTTGCTGTTTAAACTGCTCCGATGGATAAAGTATGATAGGCTTTGGGGCCTTCTCCACAATGCTTTTGTACAGCAGCAGGTTAGCCAGGCTGCCGCAGTGGTCGTTGTGCAGGTGGGTAAGTATGATATGGTCTACTTTCTGCTCCAGGTTCTTCTGCACCAGCGCCGGGAAAACGGTGAAGCCGCAGTCAATAAGTAGGTGCACGCCCCGGAAGTTTAGCACGGCCGCAGAGTTCAGGTAGTCTGTGTCGAAGGCGCCTCCTGTTCCTAAAAACTTTATATCCATAGTGTGAGGGTGCCGCTAAGGCGTAAAGCAAGTAACCAACAAGTATAGCGTCTGAAAACGGAAATAGTTGTAAATATGCCCATAGCCAACCTGCAACAGCTGTACAAGGTGGTACATTACAAAGGCTTCTGTACTATGGCGGCGCAAAAAAAACTTGTTAACGGAACCAGTAGGACGCCGTAAAATTATCCAAAACTAACAAGTAGATTATGGATGCCCACCAACTGCCTCCGGAGGAGAAAGCCATGCTGACGCACGAGTTGCTGAACCAGGAGTATAAGCGCCGCGAACTGAAGCCGCGCCGAAGCCACATGCACGAGCTTATCTCTACCATGCTCTCGCACCGCACCAACCACAAAGATGAGGAGAAAGCATATAACACCATGCTAGAGCGCTTCGGGGACTGGCATGGCGTGATGCATGCTGATGTGGAGGAACTGGCCGATGCCATCCAGACCACCCGCTACCCGGGGCAGAAAGCCCCCCAAATACAGCAGACGCTGCGCCTTATAAAAGAGGAGCGCGGTGAGTTTAGCGTGGACTTTCTGGAGGAATTGCCGGTGGAGGAGGCGTTGGCCTGGCTGACGAAGCTACCGGGGGTAGGAATAAAGACAGCCACCTTACTGCTGCTCTTCAACTTTAAAAAGCCGGTGATGCCCGTGGATACGCATGTGTTCCGGATAAGCCAGCGGGTGGGGCTGATCGGGGCAAAAGCCACCGCTAACAAGGCCCATGATATTCTGCTACAGATGCTGCCACAGGAGCCGGAGGAGCTGTACAATTTCCACATCCACATGCTGCGCCACGGCCAGCGCATCTGCACCTTCTTCAGTCCCAAATGCGAGCAATGCGTGCTCAACGGCATCTGCAATTATTACCAGGATGTGCGTCAGAAGGGGGTTGACAAGGCGGCTTGAGGGAAGCGCAGCTTTATACTTTGCGCGCAGAAGATAGCTGACTCGTTACCAGTTTAGGAGCCGCTCCGCTCAAGCTAGGTGGGGTGGTTCTTAGCACTTCTGTCAGGCTCATGCACTGTTTTCATGCATATTTTACGCGAGGCAAAGCGCTTCTGCTGTAGCTATTTCGGGCTGAACGGCGGCTTTACAAGTTACCTTTCCCGGAACGACAGAGGTACGGAAAACGCAGCGGCTGTTTAACAAAGCTTAGCCGAGGTTTAGCATTGGCCGGCGGGTGTAATTTCTGTATCATTTTTGGCTTTCTGCCCGGTGCCTTTGTTCCTTGGCTCTTGTTACTTCAGTTGTATTTTGCCGTTGGTGCTGCTCAATTGTTTCCTCTACCAAACCTATTAGAAATGTGCAGCGCATTAATTCAAGAGCAGGGGGTGGTCTTTGTATTTATAAATCATAACGTATTTGGCCATAAGGCGGCGTAGCTGGCTTTTGGGTGTGGTTAGGGCGATTAATATATTGGTGATGTATAAGGTTTTTCGTTCTTCTTAAAGTACACTTGCAAGTGAACCTGAGAGTTGACTTTTCTACCCATAAATTCAGCTGGTTTCCACAATTTGCCTTTCATGATAGCTTTGACTATTTCATTTTGAAGCTTTGTGTTAAGACTATCAATAGGGGTGTATGCTGGGTAACTGACATCGTATACTCTCTTTATTTCAAAGTGTTTATGCCGCCTATGCACAGCTGTTATCGTTATGTTACCTTTAGTATCAATGTTGATGATAAAGTTCTCGAAATGTGAGTCTTCAAGGCTACTGTAGAGTTCACTATCTGCATGAGTCAGCAGCGTGTCCAGCGGGACTTTTGGCTTAGGGGGCTTGTACTCTTGAAGGCTCCCTAAGCGACCTGTCATACTTTCGAAGACAATCTTATCTAAATCTATCTTGTTGCCTGCTTCTATAATTTCAAGCTCGTATTGCCTAATATCATCAATTGAGTTATAGGATTTGGAATTAGAGCAGTAGTAGCTAAAAGTTAACTTTCCTTTATAATCATAAGCATAGATGAGCCAATTTTCTCCGATGTTTATACTATAGTCACATGAAGTATAATGTCCTGTAATGCTGCCTTCTGCAGCTTCAGTGAAAGTAAGGGTTTGAGGATTCTCCTTATTTTCTTTGAAATGTTTATCTATTTTTAAAGTAACGGTATAAGTCAGGGAGTCAGCAGTGTATTCCTTTTCTATAACTGAACCATAGGATACATACTTAGACTTTAGGAATTCTAATGCGACTGGTGGTGGGTCGCAGGAGCATGCCAAAGAGCAAAATGGAAAAAGGAAGAAAATTAATAGTAAGTGTTTCATTCTTTACTCTTATTTGCCCTAAAGACTGTATAAAGGGAAGTCTGTTTGGCTTATCTGCACTATGTACGAAGGCGTGTGTACCTGTTTCATAAACTTCATTTAATCCATAATAATTGTTCTAAAGCGACAAAAGCCGTTACCTACAGGTTGTCAAGCGGACTCATAATGCATAGCTTGTTACATGTGTGTAACTTTCAGTGGTTTTAAAATTACGATGCCCTCATAATGTCTGAATATAGCATAAGTCGTTATCCTGCTCTAGTAGGTGCGTAGCAAAAGAATGGCGTAACGTTTGCGGGGTGGCCTGTGCCTTAATGCCGTCTTTTTTGCGGCAGGCATTACACTTCGAAGGCTATCGACAGTATACTTTCCGCCAAACTGTCCCTCAAATAACCACACTTTAGGGCGGTACAGATAGCGGGGGTTACACCTCTTACTTCCTGAAAACATACTCATACTCCATTATGGATGAAGGTACATACTCCGTGAAAATGCGACTGTCTTTATTGAATATTTCTAGTTTCTCTAAATATCCTTTGGCATCGTAGTGGTAAACACTCTTCTCATAAAATCCATTTCCAGAATCTTTTATAGCCTCGGCAATCTTGCCATCCTTGGTGTAGGTGTAAGTAATTGCCTGAATTACCCTGATGGTCTTAGTACCGTCAGCGTAGAAAGTTTCTTTCGTCAGGTTGTTGTAGCTATCATACTCCCAAGTATAAACTCCTTTTTGGTGCGAATGTGGGTGACCACCAAAGTCATCTGAGTTTATAACTTCTTTTATCTTGTTTCCTCTGCTATCATAAGTGTATTCAAACAAGTCAGGTTCATAGCTAAAATTGTAGTGATTAAAAAGCATCCTGCTTGGCTGATCGCCTGTATCATATTCATACCAGTACTTATGGAGTAACGTATAATTGCCGTTGTACTGAAAGTAGTAATCTTTAGCAGTCAGTTTATTGTTGGCGTAAGTATAAACATATTGCTCCTTAACAGGCGGCTCTGCACGAGTAATGTCCTTAACAGTAAGTAGGCCATTCTCATAAGTATTGTGCTCAGTAAATAAGTTGTCATGGATGGGATGTCCATAGGTTGAGTAGCTCAGTTTTCTATACTTTTCGGTAATAAGTAAGCCTGATGCATCATAAATTTTTTCAGTCCAAAGCTTTTTATACTCCGGAAAGACCTCCCCGGTCTCCATATCCACTGGAATTTTATAGCTTGTTACTCTTTCAATAAGAGGCTGTGGTTCAGGAGAATCTTTATCAGTACAAGAAAATGCCAATACTATAACCACGACCGCAAAGGCTCTGGTTAAAAAAGAGGTAAAAGATGTTTTCATTGATTGGTAACAATAGGTTGTAAGAGTGGGCAAAGGTTCTATTTAATCGCTGAAGTTCCTAACAATACGCTAACCGCACCCCCTGCTCGCTTACCTCCAGCTTCGCCTCACGGCCGCATACCAGCGCCAGGTTATCCGGCTCGTGGCCGGTCGGGAAGCCGTAGCAGACCGGGTAGTTATACTTGGCCGTGTGCTCGGCTATGATCTCATATACATTTTTGCCAAAAGGATCGGCATTGTCCTTCATGTCGCTGAAGTGGCCCACAATCAGGCCTGCCAGATCATCCAGCTTGCCGGCGCGGGAGAGGTGTACCATCATGCGGTCGATGTTGTAGAGGTACTCATCTACATCTTCCAGAAACAGGATCTTACCTTTGGTAGTAAAGTCGGAGCGGGTGCCAGAGACATTGTGCAGCAGGGCCAGGTTGCCCCCGATCAGCTGGCCCTGGCCGGTGCCGGTGCGGTTAAACGGATGCGGCGCCACCTCATAGTGTACTTCCTCGCCAAAGAGTACCCGCCGCAGGCTGTCCAGGGCGGCCTCGGTGCCGGTGGGGAAGAGCAGGGGCATGATGCCGTGCACACTCTCAATACCTAAACTATGGATGTGGCAGAGCAGGGAGGTGATGTCGCTGAAGCCAACCACCCACTTGGGCTGCTCTTTAAACCAGCTGAAATCCACCTGATCGAGGATGCGGGTGGTGCCGTAGCCGCCGCGGGCACAGATAATGGCTTTGATGTCGGGGCGGTCCAAGGCCTGCTGCAGGTCCTGCAGGCGCAGGGCATCGTCGCCGGCAAACACGCCGTAGCTAGCCCCCACAGTAGGGCCCACCTCTACCTCCAACCCCCACTGTTGCATTACCTGAACGGCAGTCGTGATGGCTTCACGGTCTATTTTTCGGGCTGTGGCGATAAGGGCAACTTTGTCGCCGGGCTGGAGCGGTGCAATCATAGGGTATACGTTTTTTGGCTATGGGCTAAGTTATGGCTTTTAAGCTAGATTTGCGAACACGGCAATTTTTAGGCATCTTCGGACACTCTTTTACAACCAACAAATACCTCGTGCAGCCAGCCTGCACGGTGAGCTAATCAACCGCAAACCTTTTTATGACACAAGTACAGAACAAGAAATCAGGGGTGGACAAGTTCCTGTCGGTGGTGGAGCGCATCGGAAACGCCCTGCCGCACCCGGCCACGCTCTTTGCCGGCTTTGCCCTGCTGGTGGTGATCCTCTCGTGGGTGGCCAGCCAGTTTGATATGGCCGTGACGCACCCCGGAACAGGCCAGACGGTAACGCCGGTAAACCTGCTCTCGGCTGAAGGGCTCCACATGATCCTGACGCGCATGGTCACCAACTTCACCGACTTTGCGCCGCTGGGAACGGTACTGGTGTCGTTGCTGGGCATCGGCATTGCCGAAGGTACCGGCCTGATCGGCACGGTGCTGCGCCTGGTGGTGCTCTCGTCGCCAAAGCGCCTGCTTACGTTCGTGATCGTTTTCTCCGGTGTGATCTCTAACACAGCCTCCGAGGTTGGCTACGTGCTGCTGGTGCCGCTGGCGGCGGTAATCTTCCTGGCGGCGGGCCGTCATCCGCTGGCCGGTTTGGCTGCTGCCTTTGCCGGTGTGTCGGGGGGCTACAGCGCCAACCTGCTGCTGGGTACTATCGATCCCCTGTTGGCGGGCCTGTCTACAGAGGCTGCCCGTATCATCAACCCAGACTACACGGTGAACCCTGCCGCCAACTACTACTTCATGTTCGTGTCCACATTCATCGTGGCGGGCCTGGGAACTTGGGTTACGGAGAAGGTGGTGATACCACGGTTGGGGGAGTACGATGGCGACGAGAAGCCACAAAGTATAGATCGCCTCAATTCGTTGGAGAAGCGCGGCCTGCTTTACGCCACCATCGCCATCCTGCTGATGGTTGCCTTTATACTTGGCGGCCTGATCCCGGAGAACGGTTACCTGCGCAACCCGGAAACGGGCGACATCCTGAACTCTCCGTTTATGTCAGGCATTGTGGCGTTTATCTTTATACTGGCCGGTGTGGCGGGTATCGCTTACGGCATCGGCGCCCAAACCATTAAGAACGACAGTGACGTGATGCGCGGCATGTCCAAATCCATGGAAACGCTGGGCTCCTATATCGTGCTGGTGTTCTTTGCGGCGCAGTTCGTGGCCTACTTTAACTGGACTAACCTGGGGCTTATCCTGGCCATTAACGGTGCCGATGCGCTAAAAACGCTCGGCCTGAGCGGTATCCCGCTGATGATCATGTTTATACTTGTGGCGGCCTCAATCAACATGGTTATGGGCTCGGCTTCGGCCAAATGGGCCATTATGGCGCCGGTGTTCATCCCAATGTTCATGCTGCTGGGCTATACGCCGGAGTTTACGCAGGTGGCTTACCGCATCGGCGACAGCGTCACGAACATTATCTCCCCGATGATGTCTTACTTTGCCCTGATTGTAGCCTTTATCCAACGCTATGATAAGAAAGCGGGTATCGGTACGGTGATCTCCACCATGCTGCCATACTCTATCGTCTTCCTGCTCGGGTGGGTCGTGATGTTCATCATCTGGATTCTGCTGGACCTGCCGATAGGGCCTGGCGCGAACCTGTACATGCCGTAGTTCTAGATAGATAGACAAAGGACTGTTTGGCAAAAGACTTATCTCAAAGTATAAAAATTAAAAAGCCGCAGGGGTTGATGCTCCTGCGGCTTTTTTGTGTCATGCTGCCTTTGCTACTTTATCAGTTTGAGGCCCAAACTCACCAGAAACTGCTCGTTTCGCACCTTGCCATCGGTTTGCTGGCTGGTGTTGGTAAAGTCGCGGTTAATGCGCTCGTAGCGCGCGTCTAGGGTAAGAGCCCCTATGTCTACGCCCAGGCCTGCCTGGAAGCCCCAATCTGAGTTATCGTAGTAGTCTTTGACGGTTTGGCCCTCCTGGCGTGCCGATAGCAGCATAGAGGCCACAGGGCCCGCCTGCACGCGCGCCACCCGCAGAAAGTTAAAGCCTACCAGCAGCGGCACGTCCAGGCGGTCGAACTTGAATTTCTCTACGCGCACCAGGGTGCTGTTGGGGTCGTCTCTCACCTCTACCTTACCGCCCGAGGTAGCAAGTATGGCTTCCGGCTGCAACAGCAGGCCCAGCAACTGCAGGCGGGCGAAGGCCCCGGCGTGGTAGCCGGTTATGTTATCGGCGGTGGCATACTGCTGCGGGGCGTTCTGCACATCGCTCAGTTTTACTTTGGAAGAACTTACCCCCGCTTTTACGCCGGCCTGAAACAGCTGCGCGTGGGCTACAGTGCTAAGTGCCAGCACTGTCATCAAGGTTAAAACAATTTTTCTCATAGCTTAAAAAGATAGTGGTTGGAGCGCTGACTTTGTTCTAACGAACGAGTAGTATACGTTAGTGCATAAAAAAAGCCGCTCCCGGGAAGGAGCGGCCTATGCCAATATCTTCTGTTGGTAGTAGATAGATAGTAGTGGAATCTTTATTTACATCTCACCTTAAACAAATTTCCCCTTGGCGTTTGTGTTACAAAGATAAAGACATAAACCATACTTTCGCGCAGTTTTATACGAATACCCCTCTTTATTATCCCATAATCGGTTTTTCTTATACGAACATCCTAATCTACCCCACAAACAGCATCCTGCATAGGGTGATTACAGCTAAAGCAGCAGGCCGTTCTGCGGCTGCTCATACTTCGTAGTAGGGGTCTGTGGAGTGCGTCAGAAATTCAGTGTCGGGGTTAAGGATGGCCGTAGCCTCTATCTCCACCAGGTGCTCCGGGTTTATGAGCGCGGCCACCTGCACCATGCTGCTGGCCGGCTTTATATCCTTAAACACCTCCTGGTGGGCCTTGCCGATCTCCTCCCAATGCCTGATATTGGTAACATAGATGCGCGTGCGCACCACATCCTTCAGCCCTGCGCCCGCCTGCTTCAGGGCCTGTTCTATTGTCTCCAGAATGTGCTTGGTTTGTTCATAGGGGCTGCCTCTGCCAACCACGCTTTCGCCATTGGTGGCGGTGGTGCCGGCTACCTCTATGGTATTGCCTACCCGCACGGCGCGGCTGTAGCCAATGCGGTCTTCCCAAACAGCTCCCGATGAAATTTGCTTTCTGTTCATAGTTTCTAAAGTTAGAGAGTAAAAAAAGTTGACGCTCCGTATGATAGAGGTCCAATATGTCTCGGTTCTGCCTTGCAGCCCCCCAACAATTAAGTTAATGCCAGCTGCAGGTGTGGTAAATTCATTCAGACTTACTACCGTATACTTCATTCAGAATTTATACTTTTGAGCTCATTATCGCCTACACCATGCGCCTGAGGTCTAAACCGGTACTATGCAATTACTACGTTACCTATCGTTGTAACGCAAAGTGCTCGTTTTGCGATATCTGGGAGCGCCCATCGCCCTACATTACCTTGCCGGACGTGGAGCAGAACCTGCGCGACCTGAAGCGGCTGGGGGTGCAGGTGATCGACTTTACCGGCGGCGAGCCGCTGCTGCACCGCCAGATCGATGAGATGCTCGGCCTGGCACACGGCATGGGCTTCATCACCACGCTCACCACCAACGCCATGCTTTACCCCAAACTGGCGCAGCGCCTGAAGGGCAAGGTAGACATGCTGCACTTCTCCCTCGACTCGGCCGACAAGGAAGAGCATGACCGGGGCCGCGGTGTGGCCTGCTATGATTTTGTAATGGAGTCGATACAGGTGGCGCGGGAGCTGGGCGAGCGGCCGGACATACTTTTTACGGTGTTCCGCCACAACCTGCACCAGCTGGAGGAGGTGTACCAGAAGATCATACTTCCAAATAACCTCGTGCTCATACTTAACCCGGCCTTTGAGTACAACGAGGTAGAGACCGGTGAGCGGCTGACGGAGGAGGAGCTGCGTTACCTGAGCGATTTCGGCAAGCGCAGGCAAGTATACCTGAACGAAGGGTTTGTGCAGCTGCGGCTGGACGGAGGCAATAAAACAGCCACACCCGTCTGCAAGGCTGCCAGCACTACCCTGGTCATCTCTCCGGAGAACGAGCTGGTACTGCCCTGCTACCACCTCGGTACGCAAAGCTTCCCGATAAACGGCAGCCTGTATGATTTATACTTAAGCCGGGAGGTAGAAGAGCTGAAACGGCAGGAGGGAAGGCTGCCCGCCTGTGAGGGCTGCACCATTAACTGCTACATGCAGCCAAGCTTTGCCGTAGAAACGAACAAGTACTTCTGGAAAGCCCTGCCCAGCACCCTCAAGTATAACTACCTGAAAGGAACGTGGAAACGCTTGATTGCTAATGGGTAATTATTGATTGGTGCTTAAATCAATAAAGTATAGGCTGTATCTCAGGCTAGATGAGTGAGGCACATGCAACAACCGTTACCTCTGCAAGGACAACAATAAAACAATTCATCAACCAACAAATAAACATATGCCAGTTATACTTCCGGTTAAGGGCGTGCGGCCACAAATGGGCGAGGGCTGCTGGATTGCCGAAAACGCCACCATCGTAGGCGATGTGGTGATGGGAGACGAGTGCTCCATTTGGTTCAACGCCGTTATCCGTGGCGATGTGAACAGTATCCGCATCGGCAACAAGACCAACATACAGGACGGGGCCGTGATCCACTGCACCTACGAGCGGGCTGCCACTACCATAGGCAACAACGTATCCATAGGCCACAACGCGATCGTGCATGGCTGCACCGTGCATGATAACTCGCTGGTGGGCATGGGCGCTATCGTGATGGATAATGCCGTGGTGGAGCAGAACTGTATTGTAGCGGCGGGTGCCATTGTGCTGGAGAACACCATTTGCGAGTCAGGGTGGATTTATGCAGGGATACCGGCCCGTAAGGTGAAGCAGCTAAGCCAGGAGCAGCTAGAAGGCCTTGCCAGAACAGCCAATAACTATGTCATGTACAGCGGCTGGTTCAGCGGGAAAGGGTAACCGGCTGGAAACCATGTGCCTCTGCAAAGTATAAACCCTGTCTGAGCCCTCATCTAAAAACAGGGGAACCTGTGGTAACGGGTTTGATCACCCCTGGCCTCTCTTCCCAAACTAGTCTGGAATCCGAAACCTGGCTTTTTCGAGGGCCCCTACCGCAGGTGGGGAATTATACTTCCTTCCCTGTCATCTTGAACAGAGCGAGAGATTTATCTGGAATTTTAGTTAGACTCTCCCGTAGGTCGAGATGACGAATAGCGGTGGCTATCAAACTGAACCCAGTCTTTGGGTTGAGCGCCTTCTAGATTTCCGGTGCCCGTAAGGGCAATGCGACGTAGGAGCAAAGGAAATGTAGACAGCGCGATGCCCTTATCGGGGCCCCTACCCCCAGGACGAGGCCTCCCGGCCTAGAGGTAGCCAAAGCAGGAGATGAAACAGGCAGGTTGTAAAGCCTTGGATCAGCAGAGGCTAGCTAGTATAGCTTGTCTACAGTTGCAGGGAACGGTGGCTAAGAGAGGTACAAGCGGACGCTTGCGCCAGTGAAAGTATAGCAGCAAGTATAAACTGAAGTATAAAAGTATAGCCTAAGTATAAAGTATGGCTCTGCAAGCCAGTCGGGTTACAAACCTGACATCATAGAAGGCACGGGTTACAAACCCGCGCCAGCGAGCGGCAAGCGAAAGGAATAAGATACAAGTATAGAATTACCCCTCCAGATGCTCCAGCACCTGCCGCTGCAGCTGTTGGAGCTTCTCCTCAGGCAGCTTTTGCTGCAGGGTCTCAAAGAAAACGCGCTCCTCTTGCCGGATGTGCTGCTCCAGCAGCCTGCCCACCTCATCCAACTTGTGGGGTAGTTCAGCCTCCTCAACCTCCGGTAAAGCAAGTATCAGCCGCTCCAGTTGCCGGTGCTGCGCCTGTAAGGCCTGTGCCTGCTGTCTCAGCTCTTCTGAGCAGTCAGAGGCAAGTATAAACACCGTGTCCTCCTCCAGCTTGAAATGGGGGAGCAGGTGCTGCTGAAGGAAAGTGACTACATAATCGCGTTTGGAGGCAGCGGTAGCAGGCATGCCCTTGTAGGGCGGTGCATCGAGTTGCAGCAGCCTGGCCGTTAGCAGGCCGCCGTGGTGCTGGCGCGAGATCGGTATGAGGCTTTCGTGGCGCTTCATGCTAGCTGATGGCCTCCCGGTCCTCCTCCCGCACTGTCAGCAGCACCCACTCCACGCGGCGGTCTGATTTCTCCAGAATCCGCACATGGTATTGGTTAAAGGTGGTGGTCTCGTTCAGATTTTCCGGAATCTGCCCATAGATCACGTTCAGCAGGCCACCCACCGTTTCGTAGTCCTCGCCCTCCGGCAGGGAGTAAGGCAGGAAATCATTGGCATCGGACACGGCGGCAGAGCCGTTTACTTTATACTCGAAGTCGCTGATGCGCTCCACGATCGGGGCCTCCTCATCGTACTCATCCTGTATCTCACCCACCAGTTCCTCAATGATGTCCTCTATCGTAACAATGCCCGACACGCCGCCAAACTCGTCGGTGGCAATGGCCATGTGCAGGTGGCGGCGCTGGAACTGTTTCAGCAGGCGGTTGATCTTCTTTGTCTCCGGCACGAAGTAGGCGGGGCGCATGAGGTCTTCTATATCAATGGTTTTGCCCTGGCGCGTGATGCTTAAGATATCCTTCACGTAAAGGATACCCACAATATTGTCGATGTTGCCGCTAAAGACTGGCAGGCGGGAGTACCCTTCGTTGAAAATGATCTCCATTAACTCCCCTTCCGGAATGTTCACATCCACGGCTACCATGCGGGTGCGGGGCACCATGATCTGCTTCACCATGCGCTCGCTGAAGAGGAACACGTTCTCGATCAGCTCGTGGTGCGAGTCCTGTATGGCGCCACCCTCCGCACTCTGCTCAAACAGCAGGCGCAATTCCTCGGCGGTGTGCACCTCAGCGCCGTGCATGGGCTGTATGCCCATGGCGCGCAGCACCAGGTTAGCCAGCCCGTTCAGCAGCCAGATAAAAGGGCTGAAGAGGATGTAGAAGAAACGAAGCGGGTAAGCCACCGCCAGCGTGGTGGATTCGGAGCGTTGTATGGCCAGCGATTTAGGGGCCAGCTCGCCAAACACAATGTGCAGCACCGTGATAATGGCAAAGGAGATCGGGAGGGCAATGGTATGGGCCAGCGCCTCGCTTCCCTCAAAACCGAACGCATGCATCACGTTAATCACCAGCTGCGCCACCACGCTCTCGCCAATCCAACCCAGGCCCAGGGAGGCCAAGGTTATACCCAGCTGCGTGGCCGACAGGTAAGCGTCGAGGTGGGTGAGCATGTGCTGAGCCAGCTTTGCCGCAGCGCTGCCGCTCTGTGCCCGCAGTTCTATCTGCGAGGAGCGCACCTTTACAATGGCAAACTCTGCGGCCACGAAAAAGCCGTTGAGCAGCACCAGGAATATCGTTAAAAATATGTTGAAAATCATATGTGTAGGTATTTGCCGCCTTCAAACCAGCAAAGCTGTAAAAGTAGTAAAATACGTGCTCGTTTTATAGGTGTATATGCTAGATGCACTATATTTTACGACTAAAAGCACCAGAAAGGCTATCAACGTTATATTTTGGGGGAGTTGAGTTGGGCAGATTAGTGCCGTAAACGCCACCAGGTAAAGAAATTCCTCTGCGGCAGGATGGAAAAAAGACCAGGTAAATTGCCGCAACAACCGGCACAGAAGCAGCCTGGACTGCCATTAGTGCCAACGCAGGTAGCGTAAGGGGAGCCAGAGCGGTTGTTTAGCAAACATATGCCGGCTGCCATGCTGCCTCAAGTATAAATTGACTACTTTTGTATTGCCTCAGTATTAGTATAGGCCTGAAAAAGAGCAACTGCTGTTGCGCTTCAGAAAGTATAAGTGCTTGATTTATGAACAAAAATATGATGGCTAAACAGCTGCTGGCCACATGGCTGTTGTGTATGCTTGCCTTTGTGGCGCAGGCGCAGGTGCTCAAACCCGCGTCGTGGAGCTACGATGTCTCTGATAAAGAAGTGGCCGTAGGCGAGGAGGTGGAGTTGATCTTTAACGTGAAGATCGACAAGGACTGGTACCTGTACTCCTCTGACTTTGACCCGGACCTGGGCCCGATGGTGACTACCTTCACGTTTCAGAAGCACCCTTCTTACGAGTTGGTGGGCAAGATAAAGCCGGTTAAGCCTAAAAAGAAGTATGATGAGCTGTGGGAGGGGGAGTATACCTACTTTGTAGGCACCGCCCAGTTCCGCCAGAAAATACGCGTGCTGCAGCCCGACCTGCAGGTGAAGGGCGAGTACGAATACCAGGTATGCACCGATGTTACCGGCCAGTGTATCCCGTTTGACGATACGTTTACCTTCACGAATAAGCAGGTAAACGTTAGCGGCACGGCTGCCCCTGCCGCTAAGCCGGCGCAGCAACCAGAGGCTCCTGCAGCCTCTCAGCAGCAACCCGAGGCGCAGCAGGAAAGCAAACCAGTTGAGGTGCCGGACCTGGCCGCCGCTGCCTCAGCCTCTGCAGATGCCGACACGGCTGCCGCTCCCGTCGCGACCACTGCCACAACTGATGACAACAGTGCCGGGGGCATTTCGGCCATACCTGACGAGGAGCCCGCCACGGGCACGGCAGAGGATGGCTTATGGGCCTTCATGCTGGTGGCCTTCGCCTCGGGCCTGGTGGCACTGCTCACCCCATGCGTCTTCCCGATGGTACCCATGACGGTGAGCTTCTTTACCAACAGCAGCGGCAACAGAGCCCAGGGTGTGCTGAAAGCGGTAGTCTACGGCCTGTCCATTATCGCCATTTATACGTTGATCGGCACGATCGTAGCCAAAGTCTTCGGGGCGGATGGGGCCAACTTCCTCAGTACCCACTGGCTGCCGAACGTCCTGTTCTTCCTGATCTTCCTGCTGTTTGCCATGTCGTTCTTCGGCATGTTCGAGATAACGCTACCGAGCTCCTGGCTCACCAAAGTAGACTCTAAAGCCGACCAGGGGGGATGGGTAGGTGTGTTCTTCATGGCCTTCACGCTGGCGCTGGTTTCCTTCTCCTGCACCGGCCCGATCGTGGGCAGCATACTGGTTGCCTCTGCCGGAGGCGAGACCATCCGCCCCATCGTGGGCATGTTCGGCTTCTCGCTGGCCTTTGCCTTGCCTTTTACGTTATTCGCCGTGTTCCCGTCGTGGCTAAGCGGCCTGCCGAAGTCCGGCGGCTGGCTGAACTCAGTAAAGGTGGTGCTAGGCTTTATAGAGCTGGCGCTGGCACTTAAGTTCCTGAGCGTGGCCGACCAGGTGTACCACTGGGGCATCCTGGACCGCGAGGTGTACCTGGCGCTGTGGATCGTGATTTTCACGCTGATGGGCTTCTACCTGCTGGGCAAGCTAAAGTTCTCCCACGACTCCGACCTGAAGTATATCAGCGTACCGCGCCTGTTCTTCGCCATAATTACCTTTGGCTTTGTGGTGTACCTGGTTCCGGGGCTGTTCGGTGCCCCACTTAAGGCGCTGTCAGGTTACCTGCCGCCGCAAACCACGCAAGACTTCGACATCAACAAAATCATACGGCAGAGCTCCGGCGGAAGCACAGCGGCTGTAGCGGCAGGTAATGCCCTTTGCGAGCAGCCCAAGTACGCTGATTTCCTGCACCTGCCGCATGGCCTGCAAGGCTACTTTGACCTGGAGCAGGCCAAGAAATGCGCTGCCGAGCAGGGCAAGCCGATCTTTATCGATTTTACCGGCCACGGCTGCGTGAACTGCCGCGAGATGGAGCAGAACGTGTGGTCGGACCCGGAGGTATTGAAGCGCCTGCGCGAGGACTATGTGATTGCCGCCCTCTACGTGGATGACCGCACGGAGCTGCCGGAGAGCGAGTGGTACACCAGCGACTACGACGGCAAAGAAAAGAAGACGATCGGTAAGAAGTATGCCGATTACCAGATCACGAAGTTTAACGTAAACGCCCAGCCCTACTATGTGCTGATGGACGAGAACGAGAATGTGCTGGTCAAGCCGGTTGCCTATGAGCGCAGCGTAGAGAAGTTCGTGGAGTTTCTGGATGCCGGCGTGGAGGCCTATAAAAAGCAGCAACAGGTGGCACAGCAGTAAGCTAAGTATAACCTGTAACCTATAAGCCCCTGCCGCAGCACTTGGCTGCGGCAGGGGCTTATAGGTTAAGGCACCTCAAAACCGAGCCGGTCTCACGCAAGCCACAGCTGCACTTTACCCTTCACCCACGGGAACTGCGCGCACCGCGTGGTCTAATAACAGAGAAGCCCCGCCGGTTACGGCGGGGCTTCTCTGTTATAGTATAAAGTATACTTACTTTGCCTCGTTGTAGCGGCGGGCTACTTCGTCCCAGTTCACCACGTTCCAGAAAGCGCTGATGTAATCCGGGCGGCGGTTCTGGTAGTTCAGGTAGTAGGCATGCTCCCATACGTCCAGCCCCAGAATTGGCTGGCCACCGCAAGCCTGGTCAATGTCCATGATAGGGGAGTCCTGGTTAGCGGTAGAGCATACAGTCAGCTTGCCATTGTCTACGCATAGCCAAGCCCAGCCAGAACCAAAGCGTGTAGCCGCAGCCTTGTTAAACTCCTCCTTAAATGCATCGAAAGAACCGAAGGCGCTGTTGATGGCGTCCGCCAGTTCGCCGGAAGGCTGGCCCCCACCGTTCGGCGACAGGATCGTCCAGAACAAGTTGTGGTTGTAGTAACCGCCACCGTTGTTGCGAACAGCAGTGTTGCCGCTTACGTTTTTCAGGATCTCCTCAATGGATTTGTTCTCCATATCAGTGCCCTGGATGGCATTGTTCAGGTTGGTTGTATAGGCCTGGTGGTGCTTTGTATGGTGGATTTCCATGGTGCGCGCATCGATGTGCGGCTCCAGTGCGTCGTAGGCATAAGGTAGTTTCGGAAGTTCGAAAGCCATAGTTTTATATAGATTTATGTTAGAAATATTTTACTTGTACATACAGTGGAGATGTACGGCATCGCTTCAAAGTTAGTTAATTTCTTTTAGCCGTAAAGAAGGAGGCCATCAGGTCGGCGCACTCTTGCGCCATGATGCCGCTTACCATCTCCGTTTTAGGGTGTAGCAGATTCCCTACTCTTCTATAACCGCGCTTCGGCTCAGATGTTCCGAACACCACCCGTTTTAACTGGGCCCAGTAGCTGGCGCCGGCGCACATCACACAGGGCTCCACGGTAACATACAGGGTGCAGTCGTGCAGGTACTTGTTGCCCAGGTACTCGGCAGCGGCCGTCAGGGCCAGCATCTCGGCATGGGCCGTTACATCGTTCAGCTTCTCGGTCTGGTTATAGGCCTTAGCAATGATGCGGTTGTTGGCCACCACGACAGCCCCAATTGGAATCTCGCCCTCCTCATAGGCGTACTGCGCCTGGCGGTAGGCCTGCTGCATAAAATGCTCATCGCTGTGGATGGATAAAAAATCTGTTGCCATATGGTAAAGATGGGCACATCAGGCCAAAAATACAAGTATGGTAAACTATAACGCCCCTGCGCGCACATTGGTCAAAGTAAGTTGGGAAAGATGGAAGTTCTTATGGCTGGCTAGGAATAGTAGCGCATGATTTTTATCTTACTGAACGGAGGTAGGACGCTACTTAGCGGTTGCAGGGTGTGGTTCAGAAACTAACAGATATAACAGATGAAAAAGGCCTCGCTCATTTTCTTGTCACTGTTCGCTGCCTTGCATGCGCATGCGCAGGATGCCTTCGTCCCGGAACTAAGCATAGGGCTTAAAGGAGGAGTTAACTTCTCACGCTTTAATTTCAACCCCGAGGCAGATCAGGAGTTTCTGCAAGGCTACACAGGCGGATTGGTTCTGAAGCATCAGGCGCACCCAAGGGTGGGCCTTCAGGTGGAGCTTAACTATGTGCAGCGGGGATGGGCCGAGCTGCCCAATACAGGAGGGGCTGTTGCCCGCCGCCTGGATTACCTGGAGTTGCCCCTGATGACGCATGTAACGATCGGAAACAGGGGCACCCGGTTCCTCATAAACCTTGGCCCCTATGCCTCCTACCTGCTATCCGGTGGTACCCCTGGTAAGGGCGGTGAAGCGGTAAGGTATTGGCGCAGGGAACTTGATAACGACTTTCTGTATGGCCTTTGCGTGGGGCTTGGCATGGGGCAAAAAACCTCCTTCGGTACGTTCCAATTAGAAGGTAGGCTAAGCCACAGCCTGAATGACATTTTTGAGCGGGATACAGGTGTCTTGGCCGCCAAAAGCCAAAGCGTGAGCGTAACCCTGAGCTACCTGCTAAGCTTTAAGGCCGAAGCGAAATAAGGCCACTGCCCTAGTTGGTTTACAAAAAAAGCCCCTCCAAACTGGAAGGGCTTTAAGCGTAGTAGATAGATAGGTAGTAGCGGTTATTTAATATTGATAGAGCCCATCATGTCGCGGGCTGTCTCCTGCCAATCATTCTTCATGCTAAATGGCACGTGCAGGGTAAAAATGTACAGCTGCCCGTTTTTGATCGTATACTGCACGATGCTGTATTTCTGCACCGGCGCCAGGTTAGACGAGCCCCGCTCGTCGGCCAGGGTGCTCACGAACTCGAACACCAGAAAATCCTTCCCTTTTACTTGCGACACCTCCTGGCGGATAAAATCTACCTTAGTGAAGCGCTCCAGCAGGTTTGCCTTGTAAAACTCGCGCAGCATCTTCAGGTCCTCTTCCTTAAACTGCGATGGCTTCTGCGTTACGCTAAAGTCAATCTGGCCATTGGGGCTGGTGTACACGGCAAGCGGGCGGGTGGAGGCAGGATACCTTCGGGCGATGCCATCGTCCGGCATCGGCATGAAGTCCTGCGGCAACAGCACGCTTACCTCTTTGCTAATCTGCGTCTTCTTGAGCTTAGATTGTGCAAAGGTGGCTCCGGCTATCAGAATAATGGCTAAAAAGGCAAAATATCGCATGTTCATGTGTTTGTATGGGCAAAGCTATTAAATATTCAGGAAAAGGTATCTGTATACTGTTATTATGCAATAACTCTGCCAGAATCCTGCTTGGGTGTACTTTATCTGTGGCGGCGGTTGCCAACATCTTTATCGGAGCACTGCCGTTAAACTTTAACAGATGCCAGCCCACGGAGCCGGCAGAGTAACAACAGGAGCAGAAGTATAGTTTTAAGCCTCCTCATTTTTAAAGGATGGCATTGATTGTCAGCAACAAAAAGTATAAAAGGATGATAGAGAACCTGATAAACAACCTGAAGGGGCAGCTGACGGGAGAGCTGCAAAGCAAGTATAACCTGGAGCCGCAGCAGGCCAGCCGCTCTGTGGACTTGGCCAAGGATAACGTGGTGAGCGAGTTGAAGCAGCGCGCAGGCAGCGGCGACATGGGAGGCCTGCTAGACGTAATGAAAGGCAACCAAGCTCCTGCGGACAGCAGCGCCACCAACAGCATCATCAACAAGTATATTGGCGACCTAACGACGAAATTAGGTATACCTGAGAACGTGGCGAAGCAGGTGGCGCCCTTCGCCATCAATTTTATCATGCAGAAGATAGGAGGGCAAGCTGGTGCCGGCAACCTGAAGGAGAGCGACCTGCTGGGTGGCTTAATGGGCGGGGGCCTGAAGGACAAGCTAGGGGGCCTCTTTAAGTAAGACGGCATTCAAGGCATTGCCTTACGGGCTGGTGTAAGCTAACATGAGCCACCTTCTGTTGCGCAAACACTGAAAGAAGGTGGCACAAATATAAAGCCGCTCTGCTGAACTAGTAGAGTGGCTTTACTATGGCAAGGAGTTTCCGGAGGAAAACTAAGGTTGGTAGCCTGACAGAAGTCTGTTACTTTTGTAGCGCTTGTGCTGTCGTCAGTGCAGCGCTGCAAAGTATAAACCCGATGTCAGAAAGTTTACAGAGCCTCTTCTTCAAGTTTCTTAAGTTTGGTTTAGTGGGCTTTTCAGGCCTGTTGCTAGACTTTGGGGCTACGTATCTGGCGAAAGAGGTGCTGCGCTGGAACAAGTATGTGGCCAATAGCCTCGGCTTCCTGATAGCTAGCGCCAGCAACTATTACCTCAACCGCGTCTGGACCTTCCACAGTTACGACCCGGAGATCGGGTGGCAGTTCTCTAAGTTTCTGGCCACGGCCGTGGTAGGCCTGCTGCTCAATAACCTCATCATCTACGTCCTCACCGACCGCATGAAGCTAAACTTCTATGTTTCGAAGTTCATTGCCGTGGTGCTGGTCTTCTTCTGGAACTTCTCCATAAACTACCTCTATACCTTCACCAGGTAATGTTTTAATTTGTGTCTGCCTAAGTTAGTGTTCTAGCCACCTCTGTCCCCTCTACTCCTCTCTAAGTACAGAAAACAGGGGGTCTGCTGCACCGGGTCCAACCACCCCTGCCCCCCTCAGAGCTACGCTCGCTACCTTCGAACCCGCCTTCTCGGTAGTCCAAGGAGGGGAGCCTGTAACTGCTTTGGCTAAAGGATAAATAGCAACTGAAGTAGCATCAGCAGATGTAAAAACCCACCCCCAGCCTCCTTCGAAGAGGACATCTCTCCTCTAAAAATAGAGTAGGATTTGGTTCTAGCTCCGTCAGCGCTGGCTATCGAATCTGATCCCAGTCTTTGGGTTGAGCGCCTATGCGAGTTTTTCCGGTGCCGAAGGCATTGCGACGCAGGAGCAAAGGAAAAGCTCCCAGCGCGATGCCCGAAGACGAGCCCTCTCGGGCTAGAGAGAACCAAAGCCAGAGATGCAACAATTCAGGTTGTAAGACTGAGGATGAACAGCAGCTAGCAAGGATAGCTTGTTTAAAATCGAAAGCAGGGGCTAAGAGCGGCACAAGCGGACGCTTGCGCCATGGAAAGTATAAAGTATAGCTAAAGCGAGTATGGCTTTTCAAGCCAGCCAAGTTATAAACCTAACTTCATGGTAGGACACAAGTCTGAAGCCCTGCG
This sequence comes from Pontibacter litorisediminis, assembly GCF_029360645.1. Lineage (GTDB taxonomy): Bacteria > Bacteroidota > Bacteroidia > Cytophagales > Hymenobacteraceae > Pontibacter > Pontibacter litorisediminis. The sequence goes on from NZ_JARDUA010000006.1 coordinate 83,524, forward strand.
TCATGAATGGAAGTATAACTTATGCGGGTTTGGAAATCCGCAACAGAGCAAGTTTCAGACAAGGTGTCCGGAACAACGAGGAGCAATAAAGGCATATGGGCTGCAAGGCTACTCCAGCAAAGAACTTGCGCAAGGAGAAAGGCACAAGCAGCTACATTCCTACTTCACCTCATACACCTTCACATGCTCGTCCTTGTGCACACGCGGGTTCAGCAGGTGCAGCAGCCTGTCGTAGAGCGATGGGTTAATGGTGTGCTCTAACTCCAGGTTCGGGAAAAGCTGGTGCAGGCGGGCCATGCGCTCCTCCATATCTTTAGTGCCTACCACCACCACATAATCCGGTTTGTAAGGCGAGGCCGCGATCTCTTGCTGCAGCTCCTCCGTAGTTTTATCCTTATTCAAGGTATAGGCCATCACAAAATTTTCTGGCATTGGCTTTCGCCCCTGCAGGTACTCCTCCCACACTATGTCCTCATCAACAATATACTTGTCGTACACGGCGCTGGTGCGGCCCAGGTAGAAGAGGGGAGGCTTTTTAACGCTGTGGTTACCGAACTCCAGCACCACGCCGTCCATGTCCTGCTTCTCCGATAAGTATACGAGCGGTGCCACACGACTCTTTTTAGTATAGGTCATGGCCATGCCTATGCTGGCCAGCAGGTTCAGCACCCAGAAGAAGATCCAGGAAGCGGCCAGTAGTTTGCGGCGGTTGTGCCAGAAGGCAGAGCTACGTACAAATTGCTGCCAGCCGATCACCCCCAGAATCATGATGAGCGGGAGCAGCGGAAGTATAAAGCGCTCCTGCTTGTTTGGGAACAACGAGTGCGCCACAAAAAAGATCAGCCCGCCCCAGAAAAGGGCAGGAGCCAGCCTGGCCGTGCGGGCGTAACCCACTACCAGGAAAGCGCTCACCGGCGGCACCAGAAAACCAAGTATGGTCAGGGCGAAGCGGTAAACGGGGCCGGAGCTGAAGTCGTTGGCGTGCTCGGAGTTATACTGGTAGTAAGCCACTATGGAGTGGAACGGGTAGTCGAAGAAGATGATATCGATCACGCCCTGCACCAGGAACGCCGCCACCAGGAAGCCCAGCAGCACCGCTACGGCCTCGCGCCACCTGCGCTGGTAGAGCAGCACCAGCCCGGCACCAGCCCCGAACAGCACCGTGTGGTAGCGGAATACGAAAGCCATGGCAAACAAGGCACCCGCCCAGAAGTAGGGCAGCCAGCGTTTCTTTCCTTCCTGCTCCGCCTTCACCATCAGGTAGAAAGCGGCCAGGTACGGCGGAATGCACACCATCTCCACCAGGTTGCGCACGCTCATAAACGGCATGAACCACACCAGCGCCAGCATCAGCCCCACCATGCGCGCGTTGGCACGGTCTGAGAGGCGCTCCGTCAGCTTATAGCCATAGTACACTACCAGCAGCGAGTATAGCGCATGCACCACCCGCACCACCGTCATCTTCACCTCGGGGCTAAAGATGCCCATAGCTTCTAACGTATAAAATATACCGTAGTGGATGAGCACGTAAAGCATGCTGTGCCGCGGCGGCATCGGCTCGTTCAGCCACAGCGGGAACCCGTCCAGCCAGCCCTGCGCAATCGTAATCACATCAAAATGGTCATCGCTGAAGGCAAAGCCCTTCGAGAAGAAGGCAGCCAACAAGCGAATGCCCAGTGCTATAAGAAGAATGGTGGAAAGCGGGATGAGGTAGCGCTCCTGCGGCTGGCCCAGCGTCTCGGCGTCGGCAGTAAAGGCCTTGGCTACAGTGGTTCTCGTGGTGTTTTGCATGTGGCAGGTCTTGTGCGGCTGCAAATTTAACGGTATTTATAACGAATCTGTATTACCTTCGCTTTTTAATCTGATAATTCTACAACAGCCCCTCTAAACCACATGCTGAAGCGGAAAACCTGGCTCTCTATACTTGTTATTGTGCTGGCAGGACTGGCTGTCGCCGTGTGGCTGATGCGCCGCCACGACGAGGTGAAGTACAGGGAGGTGCTGGTACTGGGCCATGCCGGCTCCGGTTTCTTCTCGCCCCTGAATCCGTTTAACCCGCTGCCCTCCAACAGCATGGCCTCTATTGCCAAGGCGATGGAGGAGAACGGCGCCGACGGGGTGGAGGTGGATGTGCAGCTAAGCCAGGACGGCGTGCCGATCCTCTACCATGACGTGACGCTGGAAAGCTTGACCCAGGCTAAAGGCATCATCGACAACCTGCCGGCAGCCGAGGTGGTGGGCCTCAAGTATAAAGGCGGCTTTTTCTACGACCTGTTCCACGATGAGGAAATCATCACGCTGGAGGCACTGCTGCAGCGCTTCGGCACGTATCCGGAGCTGCCTTACCTGCACATAGACCTGCGCAACCACAACCCCAGCCGCCATTTGTACTATGCCCAGACACTCATGGCCCTGCTGCGTAAGTATAACTACCCTTTGCAAAAACTGGTGTTCATCTCGCCAAACCCTAAATTCCTGCTGGCGTTTGAAGAGGTGGAGCCGCAGGCGCAGCTGATGATTGACACGGCCGGAGACTTTGAGCAGGCGCTGCTAGAGGCACAGCAGAACAAGCTGCAGGGTATTTGCGCCAACGGGCGCGATGTAACGGCAGCACAGGTGCAGCGCGCAAAGGAGCAGGGGCTGCAGGTGGCGCTTTTCGGCGGCAAGTCGCGTTCACGCATCGCCCGCATGATCAACATGAGGCCTGATGCCATACAGGTGGATAACGTGAGGGCAATGCGCGAGATGCTGGACTAACATTTGCGGCAAATACAGCAAACCAAGGCTAAGATTATTACATTTGCATAACACTATACAAGTAGATCATACTATGTTTCGGACACATACTTGCGGCGAGCTTCGCCTGGATAACGTTGGAGAAGAGGTAATATTAGCGGGGTGGGTGCAGCGCCTGCGCGACAAAGGCGGCATGCTGTGGGTAGACCTGCGCGACCGCTACGGCATTACGCAGCTAACCATGGAGGAAGGCATAACGCCCGCCAGCATCATGGAGCAGGCCCGAAACCTGGGGCGTGAGTATGTGATCAAGGTAACCGGAAAGGTAGTAGAGCGCTACTCCAAAAACGATAAGATCCCTACTGGCGATATCGAGATACGCGTGAGCAAGATCGTGGTACTTAACCCGTCCAAACTGCCTCCGTTCCTGATCGAGGATGAGACGGACGGCGGCGACGACCTACGCATGAAGTACCGCTACCTGGACCTGCGCCGCGCCCCGGTGCGCCGCAACCTGGAGCTGCGCCACCGCATGATGCGCGCCACCCGCGCCTACCTGGACGGCCGCGGCTTCATTGAGGTAGAAACCCCGTACCTGATCAAGTCCACGCCGGAGGGGGCACGCGACTTCGTGGTGCCGAGCCGTATGAACCCAGGCGAGTTCTATGCCCTGCCGCAATCGCCGCAGACGTTTAAGCAGCTGCTGATGGTGTCCGGTTTTGATAAGTACTTCCAGATCGTGAAGTGCTTCCGCGACGAGGACCTGCGCGCCGACCGCCAGCCGGAGTTCACCCAGATCGATTGCGAAATGTCTTTTGTGGGGCAGGAGGATATCCTACACACCTTTGAGGGCTTTATCCGATACTTGTTCGAGAAGGTGATGGGCATTCATATCGCCAAGCTGCCACGCATGACCTATGCCGATGCCATGAAGCACTACGGCTCCGACAAACCGGACATCCGTTTCGACATGCGCTTTGTGGAACTGAACCCGCTGGTGAAGAACAAAGGCTTTAAAGTGTTCGACGACGCCGAACTGGTGGTAGGCATTTGTGCCAAGGGCGCCGCCAGCTATACCCGCAAGCAGGTGGATGAGTTGACGGACTTTGTGAAGCGCCCGCAGATTGGAGCTACAGGTCTTGTTTACGCTCGCGTGAACGAGGATGGAAGTATAAAGTCTTCGGTGGATAAGTTCTATTCAGCAGACGATCTTCAGGCTTGGGTGAATGCCTTCAACGCCAAGCCCGGCGACCTTATCCTTATTCTGGCGGGTAATGCCGACAAGACACGCAAGGCCCTGAACGAGCTGCGCCTGGAGATGGGTACGCGCCTGGGCCTGCGCAATAAGGATGTGTTTGCGCCGCTGTGGGTGGTGGACTTCCCTCTGTTGGAGTGGGACGAGGAAGCCAAGCGTTACCACGCCATGCACCACCCGTTCACCTCGCCTAAACCGGAGGACATAGAGCTGATCGACGACCGCCCGGGTGATATACGAGCCAACGCTTATGATATGGTGATCAACGGGGTAGAAGTAGGAGGCGGCTCTATCCGTATACACGACCGCCGCCTGCAGGAGCAGATGTTCCGCCTGCTGGGCTTCTCTAAGACGGAGGCAGAGGCACAGTTCGGCTTCCTGATGAGCGCGTTCGAGTATGGTGCACCGCCGCACGGGGGCATAGCCTTCGGCTTCGACCGCCTGTGCTCGCTTTTCGGCGGCTCCGACTCTATCCGCGACTACATTGCCTTCCCGAAGAACAACTCCGGCCGCGATGTAATGATCGATGCCCCGGCCCCGATCGCTGAGGCGCAGCTCGACGAGTTACACATAAACATGAAAAACCTGCCGCATAGGTAACAGACGTTTTTCCACAAAGCATAGCAAGGCCTGCCACGCAAACAGTGGCAGGCCTTCTGTTTTTATCCCCATTTATACTTTTAGCTGTGGATAATGTGGATAACCGTGTGGATTGGCATATAAAAGCAGCCTTTATCCACTAATTTACCAAGGAATCGCTATAGGAGTGTGGATATGTGGATAACTGCTGTTGATAGCTGGTTGTGTAACAGCGCCGGTAAAGTATACAGTATTTATACTTTGTTGATGTAAGGCTGTAGGCTGGCTAGTCTGCCTCTGGATAGCCCGGAATATTTTGCCCTAGCACGATGTCACGTATTGCCACCTGCAGATCGTTCTCCTGCCTCGTCTGCACAATGCCGCTTCCTCCCCGGTTTTCGAGCTTATTCCGATGGGCTTTTGTCAGGAGTGGGTCATCCTCAAAAAGAATGTCATCAATGTAATACTCACTGGGCAGGCGCGGCTCCTTTACCAGCAGATGGATATGCGCCGGACCTGATCTCCCGGGGTAGTGGCCGGGGCGGGTGGTGTATAGGCTGTAGTGTCCTTGTGCATCCGTCTTTACCCAACCCCTGATGTACCCATGTGGCCTTACCTTCGGGTCTAAACCCTTACTATCTGCATATATTCCCTCGCTGTTCGTTTGCCAGTAGTACAGAATAACATTAGGGGCAGGCGTTTTGCCATCATGCTTATAAATGGTGCCACTAACCCTCAGCTTTTGCCCCGCCGCATTCCAGGAGGCGCTGGTGTCGGTAGCATCAATGTTTTCTGGCATTCCTACATACATCAACTCGCAAGTGTCGCAGTAGCCCCCGACCTGGCTTGTAGCCTGCCCTGCAGCGGCATTAGCGCCTTCCGGTGTACCGCCAGACTGTGCGTCGCAGGCGGTGCCTGCAATAAGGGAGCAGGCAAATAGGCAGAGGTGTAGCAAGTTGTTCATGGCTGCCAAGCATAGCTGTACCATAGTTTATACTGGATCTGCCCGTACTTGTTTAAGGGAGCACCGGCCATAAAAGAAAAAAGGCTGCCCTCCACAGGCAGCCCTTTCTTTTCAAATATAAGCTTATACTAGAGCAGCTCGCTAACCAGCGCAGGAGCGATGCCCAGCAAAATCGTCAGTATGGACAACACGATCAGTGTAAATGAACCCAGGCTATCTACGTGAACGGTCTCATAATTGGCTGCAGGCTGCATATACATCGCGATCACGACGCGGAAGTAGTAGTAGATACCCACCGCAGCAAGTATAACGGCCAGCACTACCAGCCACAGCATGTCCGGGTTCTGGAGCACAGCAGAGAACACAAAGAACTTCCCGAAGAAACCGGCTGTAAGCGGAATACCTGCCAGCGACAGCATCGAAACCGTCATGGCGAAAGCCAGCAGCGGGTTTGTTTTGCCAAGGCCGTTAAAGGCTTCGTAGTCGGCGCTTCTGCGATGGTCCTGCACAAACTTCAGCACACCAAAGGCTGCAATGGTTGCCGAGGCATAAGCCGCTGCATAGAATAGGATCGACTTGTCTGAGGCCTCGTTGAAAGCCAGCAGGGCCATCAGCATATAACCTGCATGCGAGATACTGGAGTACGCCATCATGCGCTTAAAGCTGGTCTGGATCACGGCACCAATGTTGCCGACAACCAGCGTCAGGACAGTAATAGCCACCAGTGTTGGGAACCAGGTTGCGTAAGAGGCCGCAAAGGCAGCCACCAACAATTTATAGAAGGCAGCCACGCCAGCCGTTTTCACCACCGTAGACATAAAGGCCGTGAAGAACGTCGGTGTCCCGTCGTACACATCCGGTGCCCAGAAGTGGAAAGGGGCAGCCGAGATTTTGAAGGAAATACCAATGATCAGTACCAGGATGCCCAGCATGAACATGGTGTTCATAACGCCGTCAGCACCCAAGCCTGCCTGGGCAGCGCCAATCTCGGTGATGTTAAACGTGCCGGTAGCTCCGTAGATCATCACGATGCCAAACAGCATAATACCGGTGAAGAAAGAACCCATCAGGAAGTACTTCAGGGCCGCCTCGTTAGAGCGCAGGCTTGACTTGTCGCTTCCGGCAAGTACATACATGGCGATGGAAAGTATTTCCACACCGATAAAAAGCATGATCAGGTTCTCATAACCCACCATCATCACGGCACCCACCAGCGAGAACAGCAGCAGCGAATAATACTCACCCAGGTTCGCATCGCCCTTGTCGATAAAGCGCTGGGAGAAGGGTAGGAGCAATAGCGTGGTGAGGGTCATGATGCCCGTGAAAGCCACCGCGTAATTGTCCACGGTGAGCATGTTGCTGAAGTACGTCTGGGTATCGTTCCAGTCGAGCAAGTTTACGCCGAACACTACGGCCAGGAACACCAGCACCAGCGGCAGCAACACCTGTTTGTTCTTTGCAAAGCCCGCAAAGAGATTAATGATACCAAAGACAGATAGAAGTATGATCGAGGTCATGTCGTCGTATTTCTGTAAAACTCTTTATTCTCTATAGCCGCTTAGCGGTTAATGATGCTCAGCAGGTTATTCACGGCAGGCTCGGAGATGCTCAGGAACGTGTTCGGAAACAAGCCGATCCAGAAAACCATCACCACCAGCGGAATCAGCACGGCCTTCTCGTTCAGCGTCAGGTCCTTGAAATTCTCTGTCAGTTCAGACTTCGTACCGAACATCACGCCCTGGAACATACGTAGCATGTACACGGCACCAAGTATAATGGTAAGGCCGGCCACACCCCCGAACCAGGCGTTGTACTGGAACACGCCCGACAGCAGCAGGAACTCGCCCACGAAACCGTTCGTCAGCGGCAGGGCCACAGAGCCTAGCAGCAGGATCATGAAGAAGATCGACAGTGCTTTGGCGTTCTGCGTGATACCGCCCAGGCTGGTGATCTCGCGAGTGTTGGTTCTGCTGAAGATAATGTCGATGATGAAGAACAGGCCAACCACGTTAATACCGTGGCTCAGCATCTGGATAACCCCGCCCTGCAGGCCCTGCTCGTTCAGGGTAAAGATGCCGGCGGCGATGAGCCCGACGTGTGCGATAGAAGAATAAGCGATCAGGCGCTTCAGGTCGCGCTGGCGAATAGCAATGATAGAGGCATAAACAATACCGATGATGGCCAGTACAAGCACCAGTTCGTCCCATTGGCTAACGCCGTAAGGCACCACCGGCAGCAGCCAGCGCAGCACCCCGTAAATACCCATCTTCAGCATAATGCCCGAAAGCAGCATGGTAGCCTGTGCAGGCGACTCGGTATAAGTGTCGGGCTGCCAGGTATGGAACGGGAACACCGGCATCTTGATCGCGAAGGCGATGAACAGGAACCAGAAGATCCAGCTCTGCGACTCGCTGGAAAGCGACAGTTGGTAGAAGGCGTTCACGTCGGAAGAGTGCGTGCCTGGCGTTTGCAGGTATAAGTACACGAAGGCAGCCAGCATGAACAGCGAGCCGAAGATCGTGTACACAAAGAACTTAAACGTAACGCGTATTCTGTTGGCCCCGCCCCAAACGGCAGCGATAAAGTAGATCGGAATCAGCGCCACCTCCCACATAAAGTAGAACAGGAAGGCATCCATGGCCACAAACACACCGATCAGACCGGTTTGCATGAACAGGATAAGCGCGTAGAAAACGTTCGGGTTCTTATACTCGTGCTTGTATGACGAAAGTATGATCAGCGGCACCAGGAAGGTCGTCAGCAGCACCATCAGCAGGCTTATGCCATCCATCCCAATGCTTAAGCTGATGCCCGCGCTTTCGATCCAGGGCAGGCTAAGGGCCAGCTGGGTAGCACCGCTTTGGGTGTCGAATGCTGAGAGAGCGAAAAGTGACAACGCAAACTGAACGAGCGCTGCTACAAAGGCCACTTTCTTGGCACCCTGTCCCTTAATAAGCAGCACCAGAAGTGCGGCAAGGGCAGGCCAGAAAAGTAATAAAGCTGTTATCATCTTCGAAGAACCTTATCCGATAAAGAAGTTTAAAAATAAAATCAGGACGATGCTGAGCACCATCACCATCAGGTAGAAGCCTGTGGCGCCGCTCTGTGCGTAGCGCAGGGTGCGGCTGCTGTAGGTGGTCAGCTTTCCGAAACCGTTCACAATGCCGTCTACTACCATCAGGTCGAGCACGCGGTGGAATGTGGCTGATAGCCACATCAGCGGACGAACGATAACGGTATCGTAGATCTCGTCGATGTAGTACTTGTGGTAGATCAGGTTGTGGAGTGGAGACAGGCGCTCGCCTTCTGCGGCTGGAACCGTCTTTTTGCTCACGTACATTACATAGGCAATACCGGCGGCTACCAGGGCCACCACCACGGAGATACCCATGAGCAGCCACTCTGTCGCATGGTCGAGGTGCATTGGCTCCACAGCGGCAGGGTTCGCCACGCGGGCAAAGTCGTAGATCGGAGCCAGGTAGTTCTGCATGACGTGCAGGTTCTCCCCAAACACCGGTGGAATGCCCAGGAAACCACCCACGGTAGAAAGTATGGCCAGCACGATCAGCGGCAATGTCATGGAGATTGGTGACTCGTGCAGGTGCGATTTCTGCGCTTCCGTGCCCCTGAATGACCCGAAGAACGTCAGGAACACCAGACGGAACATGTAGAAAGAAGTCATGAATGAAGCCAGTACACCTAAGCCCCAAAGCAGTTTGCTATGCTCCCATACATGTGCCAGCAGCTCATCCTTAGAGAAGAAACCAGCGAATGGCGGGATACCGGCAATAGCCAGGGTACCGATGAGGAAGGTAATGAAGGTAACCGGCAGGTACTTGCGCAGGCCGCCCATGTAGCGTATATCCTGCTCGTTGCTCATGGCGTGGATCACCGAACCGGCACCCAGGAACAGCAGCGCCTTAAAGAAAGCGTGCGTGAGCACGTGGAAAATAGACGAAGAGAAGGCCATCACACCCAGCGCCAGGAACATGTAACCCAGCTGCGATACGGTGGAGTAGGCCAGTACTTTTTTGATATCATTCTGCGCCAGGCCGATAGTGGCAGCCAGCAGAGCCGTCGCCACACCCACAATAGCGATCACCTCCAGGGTGGTAGGCGCCAGCACGTACAGCACGTTGGAGCGCAGTACCATGTAGATACCTGCCGTTACCATGGTGGCAGCGTGGATCAAGGCCGAAACCGGCGTAGGGCCCGCCATCGCATCCGGAAGCCAGGTAAACAATGGGATCTGCGCACTCTTACCCATGGCACCCACAAACAGCAGCAGGGTAATGGCGATCATCACTGTAGAATCAATACCGCCCGTATACTGTGCCGCCTCGGCAAACACCTGTGGGTACGATACGGAACCGAAGGTAATGAAGATGAGGAAAATGCCCAGCAGGAAGCCCAGGTCACCGATACGGTTCATCACGAAGGCCTTCTTGGCGGCATTGTTATAGCTGGTGTTCTTGTTCCAGAAGCCGATCAGCAGGTAAGAGCAAAGGCCCACGCCTTCCCAGCCCACGAACATCATCACGTAGTTGGAGCCCATCACCAGCAGCAGCATAGAGAACATGAACAGGTTGATGAAGGCGAAGAACTTGCCAAAGTTCTCGTCATGGCTCATGTAGCCGGCCGAGTACAGGTGGATCAGGAAACCGATGCCGGTCACCATCAGCATCATGAGCAGCGTCAGCTGGTCGATCAGGAAGGAGAAGCCGATCTGCAGGCTGCCTACCGAGATCCAGTTGTAAAAGTCAACGGTGTAGGCACGGCTGCCGTTGGCCGTGAAATCGAGGAACAGGTAGACAGTGATCAGGAAAGAAGCCAGCACTGTGCCGCTACCAATAAAGCTTACCAGGCCCTTGGCTATGCTGCGGTTGCCAAGTCCGTTAATAATAAAGCCGGCCAGCGGCAGCAACGGAACAAGCAGACAAAGCAGTGCCATCCCCTGGTTGTTAATCGGCATTACAATCTCTTGCATCTGTATAAGGATTTAAACTATTCAGCGTAGGTTGTTAGGCTGTTACCACTTCAGGTAGTTCAGCAGTTGTATATCTGTAGAGCGGATGTTGCGGTAAGTCATCACGATAATAGCCAGCCCCACACACACTTCGGCGGCTGCCACGGCCATAATGAAGAACACAAAAACCTGTGCGTTGGCGTCCGCACGGTAAGCCGAGAGGGCTGTCAGCAGCAGGTTCACCGAGTTCAGCATCAGCTCGATGCACATGAAGATCACAATGGCATTGCGGCGCGTAAGCACACCGATAACACCAATAACAAAAAGAGCCGCGCTGAAAAACAGGTAATAATCTAAAGGAATGGTCCGGATGACCTCAGGTATGTTGTTCATTTTCTGTGTGGCTGAACGTATTACTCTTAAATTACGATCCAAAAATCAAGTCGCAAAGTTATCCCCATTTTTGTAAAAACCATAACATATTTCCTATTCTTATTCGCCCTCCAGGCGCCCTAAAGTATAGGTATTTGCAATGCTGCAGGCTTTTCTTGCACATTCTTAGAAATACTTTTTTCTGCCGGCGAAACCAGGGCAAATTATACTTTTGAGGAGCATTTGCGTAGCTATGGGAGTCACCGATGATACTTTATGAAGCACCGTTACCTGTTATACTTCCTGATGCCCTTGCTGCTCCTGCAGGCATGCAAATCGGAGCCACCCCAAACAAGCGTCACCACGAACCAAGCTGCTGCGCATATGAAGGAACTGAAGTTGATTGCCACTACCTCCCGCCAGGTTTTTTATGAGCAGCTGCCATCTGCCTCGGGGCTGGAGTATGTGGAGGGCGTTTTTTATGTGCTGGGCGACGATTCTCCTTTCTTATACCAGCTGGACAAGGACTACAAGCTGGTGGGGCGTTACCCGCTTTTCGACACCACAGGCGTTATAAACGGCAGAATTCCGAAAGACGTGAAGCCTGACCTGGAAAGCATGGGCACCTTTACCTATGGCCGGGATGCCATGCTGCTTTTGATGGGCTCCGGGGCAAGCAAGGCCCGCAACAAGGGCTACTTGGTTAACCTTACCGATGATATGCAGGTGCAGGAGCTGGACCTGAGCCGCTTTTATACTTTCCTGAAGCAGGTGCTGCGGCTGGAGCAGGACGGGCAGCTGAACCTGGAAGGGCTGGCTATGGACAACACCTACGCTTACCTGCTGCAGCGCCCGGCTGGAGGCGGCCCCAACACCTTACTTCGCTTTGATGCTGATGGCTTCAAAAATTTTATACTTGGCAAGGCGGACATCCCGCCTGTAGCCCTTTACCACTTCAAGCTGCCGGAAATGAGGCAACTCGTTGCAGGCTTCTCCGGGGCCTATGCTGTGGACGGGAAGCTGTTTTTTACTGCCTCGGTAGAGGAGACGCACAATGCCATTGAGGACGGGGAGGTGCACGGCAGCTACGTCGGCCTAATCGACCTGCGGGCCTTGCCTTATGCCTTTGATCCTGCTACCCCCCTGCAGGTGCCGGTGGCGCAGCTGACTAATGAAGACGGGACTGGCTATGTTGGCAAAGCCGAGTCGTTGGTGGTGCTGAAGGGGGAGGGGCAACAGTTTAAGGTGGTGGTGGTATCGGATGACGATAAGGGGCATTCGGAGCTATTGGAAGTGCAGCTGCAGTTGGAAGAGTAAGTGCGAACGAACTAATTCATAAAAGCAGAAGGCCGGAAGCGTCTACTTCCGGCCTTCTGCTTTTATGCTCTTTTGCGAGTCTCTCTTAGAAGTGGCTTTCGCCTTCTTCCTTCTTGCCAATCATCACAGCGCCTACCATGGACACCAGGAACAGCACAGAGGCTAACTCGAAGGGCAGCAGGTAGTCCGTGAACAGCACATAGCCCAGGTTCTCCACCATGCCCACCTGCGAGTCATAGGTGTCGGGGTTGAAGCCTACGACGCTGGCATCTTTCAGGGCAGCCACCAGCACCACAAACAGCAGGCCGCCGGCAATGGCACCGGCAAATTTACTGAGCGTTGAGGCTTTGATCGTTTCGTCTCCTCCTGTCTTCTTGATGTTCAGGAACATGATCACGAAAAGGAAGAGCACCATGATGGCCCCTGCGTACACAATAATGTTCACAACGGCCAGGAACTGTGCGTTCAGCAGCACATAGTGGCCTGAGATGGTAAAGAACGTGATGATCAGGAAAAGCACGCTATGTACCGGGTTCTTGGAAATCACAACCATCAGGGCGCACAGCAGCGTCAGGGAAGCAAGGAAAAAGAAAAGGCTCTCCATGGGGCTATTTCGTTTCAGTGGTTTTCAGAGGCTCAACCAGGCGGTCTTTGCCGTAAATAAATTCATCGCGCTCAAAGCGGGCAGGGGCAAGCTTGTCGTCCTGCAGGAAGATGGCAGCCTTCGGGCAGGCTTCCTCGCACAGGCCGCAGAAGATGCAGCGCAGCATGTTCACCTCGTAGGTCACGGCATACTTCTCTTCGCGGTACAGGTGCTCCTCGCCAGCCTTACGCTCTCCGGCCGTCATGGTGATCGCCTCGGCAGGGCAGGCCACGGCGCACAGGCCGCAGGCGGTGCAGCGCTCACGGCCCTGCTCATCGCGCTTCAGCACGTGCAAGCCTCTCCAGTGCTCGCTTCGTTCACGCGTCTGCTCCGGGTACTGTATGGTGGCTTTCTTTTTGAAGAAGTGCTTTATCGTGATACCAAGTCCTTGTGCAATAGCAGGAAGGTACGCGCGCTCAGCGAACGTCATTTCCCGCTTCTCCACATTCTTTCTTCTATTGGTTAGTGGTTCCATTTCTTCGTCTGTTTTGATTGTTGAACAGGCAACTTGTTAAGGAAACAGGCAGCCCACTAGCAACATTCAAATTTCGGTACTATAGTTTAAAATAAATAGTCTTTGAGCAGAATTCCGCCGGCTGTCAGCAGGATGTTCAGGATCGCCAGCGGGATCAGGATGTTCCAGCCCAGTTTCATCAATTGGTCGTAGCGGAAGCGCGGAAGTGTCCAGCGCACCCACATAAAGAAGAAGATGAACAGGAAGATTTTGGCAAACATGGCGACCACGCCCACGAGCGTTACCACATTGTTGGCCAGCACCGGATCGCTGATGGCTTCACGCAGGTTCTCCATGAACGGGAAGTTGTAGGCGCCAAAGTATAAAGTAGCCATCACGGCTGAGGCCACAAAGATGTTGATATACTCTGCGAACAGGTACATGCCTAGTTTCATGGAGCCATACTCGGTATGGTAACCACCGATCAGCTCGGCCTCAGACTCCGGTAAGTCGAAAGGCGTACGGTTGGTCTCTGCGAAGGCGCATACCAGGAAGATCAGGAAGCCCAGCGGCTGGTACCAGATGTTCCAGTTAAAGCCAGCCTGCTGCTCGGCAATCTCACGCAGCGACAGGGAGCCTGTCATCATCAGCACCGCGATCAGCGAGAGGCCCATGGCCAGCTCGTAAGAGATGTTCTGCGATGCCGCACGGATAGCGCCCAGCAGGGAGAACTTGTTGTTAGAGGCCCAGCCACCGATCATCAGACCATACACACCCAGCGATACAACCCCGAAGATGTACAGCACCCCGATGTTCACCTCGATTGCCTGCAGGTATACCTCGCGGCCGCCCACGATCAGCATATCGCCGAACGGGATCACGGCGCTCGACATGGTAGCCACCAGCATGGCCACACCCGGGCCAAGTATGAACAGCGCCTTGTTGGCTCTGGCAGGTATAAAGTCCTCTTTAAAGAACAACTTACCAGCGTCAGCCAGCGGCTGCAGCAAACCAGCAGGGCCGGCACGGTTCGGGCCCACGCGGTCCTGGATGAAGGCTGCTATTTTACGCTCAAAGTAAGTCGAGTACGTGGCTATCAGCAGGGTAATGCCGAAGATAACCAGGATGTAAATCGCTTTGTATAGTAGGTCTACTGACTCCATTGTTTATTCCTGTGGCAGGTTTTTCTTAGTGGATGTTGGCAGGTTCGGAACGATCGGAACATTTACAACCGGCAGCTCATAATGGTTGGCAGAGATCACGGACCCGCTGTCGATGTGGCGCGGCCCTTCAATGGTCCAGTCTGCCACCTCTTTCTTGTCGAAGCGGCAGGTGTTACAGATAAACTCCTCCACCTCGTTGTACTGGTCCTTACGGGCTGTTACGCGCAGCACTTCCTCGCCACGCGTCCAAAGCGTTACCTTGCCGGAGCAGGTAGGGCAGTCGCGGTGCGCATCCATCGGCTTGGTAAACCACACGCGGTTCTTAAAGCGCCAGGTCTTATCTGTCAAGGCACCTACCGGGCACACGTCGATCACGTTACCGGAGAAATCGTTGTCAATCACGTTCTCGATATAGGTACCGATCTCCGCGGCATCGCCACGGCCCAGTACGCCATGCACACGCTTCTCTGTAATTTGGTCGGCCGTATACACGCAGCGGTAGCAGAGGATGCAGCGCGTCATGTGCAGCTGGATGTAAGGGCCCAGGTCCACTTTATTGAACGAGCGGCGCTCCTCCTCGAAACGCTGCGCGCTCACACCGTGCTCGTAAGATAGGTCCTGCAGGCTGCACTCACCGGCCTGGTCGCAGATAGGGCAATCCAGCGGGTGGTTGATCAGCAGCATCTCCACGATGCCTTTGCGGGCGTTCAGTACGTCCTCGTTCGTGGAGTTTTCCACTACCATGCCGTCCTGCACCTGCGTGATGCACGAGGCTACTAGTTTTGGCATAGGGCGCGGGTCTTTGGTAGAGCCCTGCGTTACCTTTACCAGGCACACGCGGCACTTACCGCCACTGCCTTTCAGCGGGGTGTAGTAGCACATGGCAGGAGGCACTACTTTGCCTCCGATCTTTCTGGCAGCCTGGAGAATGGTAGTTCCGTCTTCTACCTCTATCTCGATGCCGTCAATTGTTACTTTAGCCATTTTATATCTTGTTGTTCGTTTGTCGTTGTTCGTTTCTTGATAGAAGCAGGACAACGAACGATTTTAGCTATACTATTTAAAATCTTCCTCACTACATTTCACGTGGAGGAAGTATGTTTTATACTTTATGCGGTTACAGCGTCGAGTTGGCCTCTGTACACCGCACCCGGGGCAGTTGCCTCTTTCGGGTTGTTGATGTGCCACTCAAACTCATGGCGGAAGTGGCGGATAGCACTTGCCACCGGCCATGCGGCTGCATCACCCAGCGGGCAAATGGTGTTCCCCTCTATCTGCTTCGACACGCTTACCAGCAAATCGATATCCTGCTGATGGCCGTGGCCGTACTCGATGCGGTGCAGCACTTTCTCCATCCAGCCTGTACCTTCGCGGCATGGGCTGCACTGGCCGCACGACTCGTGGTGGTAGAAGCGGGCATAGTTCCACGTGTTACGCACAATGCACTGGTCCTCATCAAACACGATGAAGGCACCCGAACCCAGCATGGAGCCGCTCACAAAGCCGCCGTCTGACAGCGACTCGTAAGACATCAGGCGATCTTCGCCGGCGGCTGTTTTCAGGATCAGGTTAGCTGGCAGGATCGGCACGGAAGAACCTCCCGGCACCACGGCCTTCAGTTGCTTGCCTTTCCAGATGCCGCCGCAGTACTCGTCGGAGTAGATGAACTCCTCTACCGGCACACCTAGTTCGATCTCATAAACGCCCGGCTTGTTGATGTTACCGCTGGCAGAGATCAGCTTGGTGCCTGTGCTACGGCCGATACCGATCTTGGCATACTCTGCGCCACCGTTGTTCACGATCCAAGGCACCGAAGATATCGTCTCCACGTTGTTTACCACAGTTGGAGACTGGAACAGGCCTTTCACCGCCGGGAACGGAGGCTTGTTGCGTGGGTTACCGCGCTTACCTTCCAGAGACTCCAGCAAGGCAGTTTCCTCACCGCAGATATAGGCACCGCCACCCGGAGCCACGTGCAGGTCCAGGTCATAACCGGAGCCAAGAATGTTTTTGCCCAGCAAACCGGCCGCATACGCCTCCGCGATGGCTTTCTCCAGGATGCGCAGCACAAACAACAACTCGCCGCGGATGTAGATATAGGAAGTGTTGGCTCCCAGCGCGTAGCTCGACGTGATCATGCCTTCGATCAGCGCGTGCGGGTTTTTCTCCATGAACCAGCGGTCCTTGAAAGTGCCCGGCTCCGACTCGTCGGCGTTGCAAACGAGGTAGCGCGGAATGCCCTCCGGCTTGGCCAGGAAGCTCCACTTCATTCCCGTTGGGAAGCCGGCACCCCCACGACCACGCAGGCCGGAAGTCTTTACCTCTTCCACCACCTCATCCGGAGACATCGTTTTCAGGGCCTTCTCTACTGATTTGTAGCCGCCGTGCTTGCGATAAACCTCCAGCGTCTCGATGCCGGGAACGTTGATATGCTCAGTTAATATTTTAAGTCCCATTGTAGCAGGATATCTATGTGGGCAGCTACTTTTAATGGTAACTAGCCATTGTTCATCTATTTATCTGGACAAAGGAATTATTTGACAAAGGACAAAAGAGAAAGTGTTGGTACAGAGCCTTTTGTCAAATAGTCTTTTGTCACAAAATCAAAAACTACTTCTTCCAGGTTGGCGTCTCGTGCTCCTTGTGGCGCATCATCTCCAGGAACTCATCCAGCTTCTCCTCGCTGTCGATGTTCTCGTAGAACAGCTCACGCACCTGCAGCATCGGGCCTGTTCCGCAAGAGGCGAGGCACTCTACCGGCTTCAGTGTGAACATGCCGTCGGCCGTGGTCTCGCCTTCCTCAATGTTCAGCTTCTGCTTGATCATATCGATGATCTGGTCGGCGCCACGCAGGCAGCAAGGGCCGGTGCGGCATACTTCCAGCACATGCTTCCCAACCGGCTTCAGGTTGAACATGGTATAGAACGTAGCCACTTCGTATACCTCGATCGGCTGGATGTTCAGGATCTCGGCAACTTTGTCCATCACCTCCGGGCTTACCCAGCCGCCAAACTCCGCCTGCGCAATGTGCAGGATTGGAAGTATAGCAGACTTTTGGCGTCCTTCCGGGTAGTGGCTGATGTAGCGCTGGATCTCGGCCATTGCCTCATCAGAAAACTTCACTTCGTTTATAGTCTCTGCCATTTTTCGGTTGTCATTGATCCCTTAGGGCTGATCAATGTTAAATGGTAATTGAATCTTTTATTATGCGTCGAGCTCTCCGGCGATTACGTTCAGGCTGCTCAGCGTCAGGATCGCGTCAGCCAGCTGCCCGCCTTTGATCATCTCGGTGTAGGCCTGGTAGTAGATGAAGCATGGGCGGCGGAAGTGCAGGCGGTACGGCGTGCGGCCTCCGTCAGAGATCAGGTAGAAGCCCAGTTCGCCATTGCCACCCTCCACGCTGTGGTATACTTCGCCAACAGGGGCGTCCACTTCACCCATCACAATCTTGAAGTGATAGATCAGCGCTTCCATGCTGGTATAAACCGCCTGCTTTGGAGGCAGGTAGTAGTGTGGTGCATCGGCGTGGTAAGAGCCTTCCGGCAGGTTTTTGTACGCCTGCTCAATGATCTTCAAGCTCTCCCATACTTCAGCACTGCGAACCAGGAAGCGGTCGTAGGTATCTCCCTTCGTGCCAACCGGAATTTCGAAATCAAAGTCCTCGTAAGAAGAGTAAGGATTCATCACGCGCACGTCGTAGTCTACGCCGCTGGCGCGCAGGTTAGGGCCTGTAAAGCCATAGCTTAGCGCACGTTCTGCCGAGATAGCACCCACATCTGTCGTTCTGTCGATGAAGATACGGTTGCGGGTTAGCATTTTCTCAAACTCTGCCCATACTTTCGGGAAGCGCTTCAGAAACTCGTCGATCATGTGCAGGGCCTTCGGCGACAGGTCGCGCTCCATGCCCCCGATGCGGCCCATGTTCGTCGTCAGACGGGCACCGCAAACTTCCTCATAGATGTCGTAGATGTGCTCCCGCTCCTGCATCACGTACAGGAAGCCGGTAAAGGCGCCGGAGTCCACCCCAAGGATCGAGTTACAGATCAGGTGGTCGGAGATGCGGGCCAGCTCCATCATGATCACGCGGATGTACTGCGCGCGCTTCGGCACCGTAATGCCCAGGAGCTTCTCTACCGTCATATGATACCCCATGTTATTGATAGGGGAGGAGCAGTAGTTCATGCGGTCCGTGAGCGGCGTGATCTGGTAGAAAGGCCTGCGCTCGGCGATTTTTTCGAAGGCGCGGTGGATGTAGCCAATCGTAGGCACGGCATCCACGATAACCTCCCCGTCCATTTGCAGGATGTTTTGGAAAATACCGTGCGTGGCCGGGTGAGTTGGGCCCAGGTTTAACGTAGTAAGCGGCCGCTCTTCCTTGATGGCAAGTCCGTGGTCTTTTCGGAACTGCTCTATCTCGGTAAGCTCGGCGGTTTTATTTTCAGTAGCCATTATGGTCTCCTTTTCTGTCAGCTATAGTTTGGTTAACTACAAAAAACTGGCTTAACGTCCGAAATACGTGTTAATCTTATCTTCCCGTGTCTGGTCTTCCAGCGGGTACTGCTTCAGCATCGGGTGGTACTCCATCTCCTCAATGTTGAGGATGCGGATCAGGTTCGGGTGGCCCGTAAATTTGATGCCGTAGAAGTCGAAAGCCTCACGCTCCATCCAGTTGGCGGTGGCGTACAGGTCTGTCATGGTGGGCATCACTGCGTCATTTAGCGGCATATACACCTTAATGCGGATGCGGTAGTTGTGGCGCAGGCTGTGCTTCTGGTACATCATGCACAGCTCCTTGTCGCCCTTGCCCGGGTAGTGGATACCGCACATGGTGGTCAGGAAACTGATCTGCAGTTCCTTGTCGTCGCGCAGGTATTTGATCAGGTCGTGGATCGTCTCACGGTTAGTGGTGATCGTCATGATGCCATCCGGGTTCATCGCGTCCCAGATGTTCTCTTCCCCAAACTCGCTGATGATCTTGCCGAGTACGTTTTCGTTCGTAAGCTCCATGCTGCTTATTTAATGTTGTAAGAGGCTAAGAGTGCCTGGTATTCCGGAGAGTCGCGGCGGCGAAGTGACTCGCTTTCCGCCAGTTCCTGCACGCGCATCAGGCCATCCAGGATCTGCTCAGGGCGCGGCGGGCAGCCCGGTACGTACACGTCCACCGGCACCACGCGGTCAATGCCCTGCAATACAGAGTAAGTGTCGAAGATACCGCCTGAGGAGGCACATGCGCCCACGGCGATTACCCAGCGCGGCTCGGCCATCTGCTCATACACCTGTTTCACCACCGGGCCCATCTTCTTGGCAATCGTTCCCATCACCATCAGGATGTCGGCCTGGCGCGGCGAGAAGCTTGGGCGCTCCGAGCCGAAGCGGGAGATATCATAGTTGGAGCCCATGGTAGCCATGTACTCGATGCCGCAGCAGGAGGTAGCGAACGGCAACGGCCACAGCGAGTGCTTGCGGGCCAGGCCAATTACTTTCTCCAGGGAAGTAGCAAAGAAACCTGCTCCGGAAATACCATCCGGAGCCTCCGCCATTGTAATATCTTTATTGTTGGTTGTATCGCTCATGTCGAGATTATTTTGTTGTTCTGAATTGTACAGTTTTGACCTGTTTTAGAACAACGGTTAATTCTCAAAAGTTTAATATTCAGAGTTTACTTCAGGATGCCTTTCTTGATCTCGTAGAAGAAGCCTGCCAGCAACACGGTCAGGAAAATCACCATCGGGAAGAAGAACTGCAAGCCGTACTCGCGGAAGTTAACGGCCCATGGGTACATGAAAATGATCTCCACGTCGAACAGCACGAACAGGATGGCCGTGATGAAGTATTTGTAGGAGATCGGGGTACGGGCATCCCCCACAGACTCGATACCGCTTTCCCAGGCGGCGCCTTTTACCTCGCTGGTTCTTTTAGGGCCCAGCAGGTGTGTCAGCACCAGTGCAAAAATCACGAACCCGAGTGCAGCTGCAAACTGGATGATGATGGGCAGGTAATCAGACGGTACATACTGATTTACAGTTGGTTCCATATCGCTGTGTCGCTTTCTTAAGATTTGGGAGCAAAATTAGGTATAAATAGCCATTATTCAAAAGTATACCTGAACTGTAAAATGCCCTTGAAGTGCGATAATCCGGAAGTTCCTGCAAAATAAAGTTAAAACAATATTCTGAGCGTGTGGGAATGGCCGTAAAACCAAAAAGCCGCGCCCTTTGTGGGGCGCGGCCTCTGTTACAGCAGCTTGCAAATAGCAGCTTATTTGTTCTCACCCAGGAACGGGTAGCGGTAATCCACTGGCGAAACGAACGTTTCCTTGATGGAACGCGCCGACACCCAGCGCAGCAGGTTCAGCATGGAGCCGGCCTTGTCGTTGGTGCCGGAGGCACGTGAGCCGCCAAACGGCTGCTGGCCCACCACGGCGCCTGTCGGCTTGTCGTTGATGTAGAAGTTGCCGGCGGCGTCGCTCAATTTGTTCATGGCATACTCGATGATGTAGCGGTCCTGGCTGAAGATTGCGCCTGTCAGGGCGTACGGCGAAGTGGCGTTCACCAGCTCCACGGTCTCCTCAAAATTGTCCTCGTCATACACATAGATCGAGATCACCGGCCCAAAGATCTCCTCGCACATGGTGACGTACTGCGGGTTGTGCGACAGCAGCACGGTTGGCTCCACAAAGTAGCCCTTCGATTTGTCGTAGTTACCGCCGGCGATGATTTCCACCTCATTGCTCTCCTTCGCGTTGTCGATGTAGCGGGCAATCTTATCAAAGGATTTCTCGTCGATCACGGCGTTGATGAAGTTGCTGAAATCCTCCGGAGTCCCCATCTTAAACGACTTCAGGTCCTCTACCACATACTCTCTTACTTCGTCCCACAGGTTGCTCGGGATGTAAGCACGCGAGGCGGCAGAGCATTTCTGGCCCTGGAACTCAAAGGCACCGCGCGAAATGGCTGTGGCCAGCGCCTTGGCGTTGGCCGACTTATGGGCAAGTATAAAGTCCTTGCCGCCAGTCTCGCCTACAATGCGTGGGTAGGTCTTATACTTGTAGATGTTCGTTCCGATGGTCTTCCAGATGTGCTGGAACACGCCGGTGCTGCCGGTAAAGTGGATGCCGGCGAAGTCGGAGTGGTTAAAGATCACGTCTCCGGCGGTTGGGCCGTCCACATACACCAGGTTGATCACGCCGTCCGGCAGGCCCGCCTCACGGAACAGCTCCATAATCATGTGGGCCGCGTAAACCTGCGTGTTGGCTGGTTTCCAAACCACCACGTTGCCCATCATGGCTGCTGACGAAGGCAGGTTGCCCGCAATGGCCGTGAAGTTGAACGGCGTGAGCGCGAACACGAAACCCTCCAGCGGACGGTGCTCCATGCGGTTCCAAACGCCCGGCGACGATTCCGGCTGCATCTGGTAAATCTCTGTGGCGTACTGCGCGTTAAAGCGCAGGAAGTCCACCAGTTCGCAGGCAGAGTCGATCTCCGCCTGGAAAGCGTTCTTCGACTGGCCCAGCATGGTGGCAGCGTTCAGGCGGGCTCTCCAAGGGCCGGCCAGCAATTCGGCGGCCTTCAGGAAGATGCTCACGCGGTGCTCCCAGCTCATGGCCGCCCAAGCCTCACGTGCGGCAAGCGCGGCATTGATGGCTTGTTCCACGTGTTCGGCGTCGCCGTAGTTGAAGTGGCCCAGGATGTGCTGGTGGTCGTGCGGCTGCACCAGCGGCTGCTTGTTATCGGTGTATACTTTGTCGCCGCCGATATACATGGGTATATCCAGCTGCTGCGACTTCAGCTCTTTATAAGTGCGCAACAGCTCCTCTTTTTCAGGAGAGCCGGGAGCGTAAGACTTAACGGGCTCATTTACTGGAGTTGGTACTCTAAAAAATCCGGTTGCCATTTTTTCTATAGTTACAGATTTAAAATTAGATTTTCATACTTCTAGCGTAGCCTCAGCGGGCTACCTATACAAAGGTATGGCTTATTATTTGATTTTTAGGCATAAACTGGCCATAGCTTTGGGCGCGCGTAGCACGGTATCCGTAGGCGCAGAAGGCGCCGGAGCCGTACTTTCTGCCTTGTGCTGCTAAAATCAATTTATGCCTATTTTATAATACATGAAAATTATGTATAACTTGATACCGAGTAATAACACATTGGCCCTTTGACCATAAACAGACAGACGACATGAAAAAACTAACCGTGGGGGTATGGCTGCTTGCCCAAGCCATGCTCCTGAGTTGTTCCCAGGTTTCCACTGACACCGCCGCCGTATCGGCTACCAACGAAGCGAGTGCCGATACCCAGGGCCTGGGGCTGAAGCTGGAATTGGCAGACAATCAACACCAGAACAGGGCACAGTCCCGGTCGGTTTTAACGATCACCAACAATGGGCCGGAGGCACTGCCAGCCAAAGGGTGGAAGCTCTATTTCAACGGAGCCGCACTGAAAGCGGCCGACTCCACGGTGGCGACCATAGAGCACTTCAACGGTGACCTGCATTACCTGGCCCCGGGGCCAGCGTTCAAGGAGATAGCGCCAGGTGCGTCGGCTACGGTAGAGGTATTGGGCCGCGCTGTCCGCAATGTCTCCAACTTCCCGCGCGGGTTCTACTTAGTTTACGATGCAGAGCCTGGAAAAGGCATCCCTGTTCCGGTGGAAATTGAGCCGGGCAGCCACTTTGAAGAGGCCACGCAACAGTTCGCCGCGAAGGTTTACGAGAACAATGCCGCTATACAGGACCTGCCGGCGACAGCGCTAACCAAGGTTTTACCGACCCCGCTTTCTTACCAGGAGACAGGTAAGCCTTTTATTTTGGATACAAAGGTGCCCCTGGTAGCTGACGCAGCCTTCAGAAGAGAAGCAGAGCACCTGGCAACAGTATTGGCTACTGCAACAGGGCAGAAGCCTGCCATACAGAGCAGTGCCACCGGCCAGGCGATTTTCCTCCAGAAAAAGCCTGGCATGGGAGCAGAAGAATATACGTTGAGTGTAAACCCCGCGCGGATAGAGATCACCGCTTCCGAACCTGCGGGGGCCTTCTATGGCATTCAGTCGCTTAAAACACTGCTGCCGGCCACCGCATACGCGGGCAAGGCCGCAACGGTAGAAGTGGCAGGCGTGGAGGTGAAGGATGCCCCGCGCTTTGGCTACCGAGGCTTTATGATGGACATGGCCCGTAACTTCCAGCCGAAGGCGGAGGTGCTGAAGGTCCTGGACGTGATGGCCCTGTACAAGATGAATAAGCTGCACTTCCACTTCAGCGAGGATGAGGGGTGGCGCCTCGAGATTCGTCCACTGCCGGAGCTTACGGCAGTCGGCGGCACGCGCGCCCATACCACCGACGGCAGAGGCAGCATTGTGCCTTCCTACGGCTCCGGGCCGGATGCCAGCAACAAAGCGGGCACAGGCTTTTACAGCCGGGAGGACTTTATCGAGATACTCAAGTACGCGCATGACCGCCACATAGAGGTGATCCCGGAGATAGAGTCTCCGGGCCATGCCAGGGCTGCCATCAAGGCCATGGATGCCCGCTACATGAAGTTGATGGACGAGGGCAAAAAGGAGGAAGCGGAACGCTACCTGCTGCGCGACCTGAACGATAAGTCGGTTTACCGCTCGGTGCAGGGTTGGAACGACAACATCATGGACGTGTCCCTGCCATCCACCTATACTTTCCTGGAGACAGTGGTGGATGAGATCAGGAGCATGTATAAAGAGGCAGAAGCGCCGCTGCACACGATCCACTTCGGCGGGGATGAGGTGCCGGCAGGTGTGTGGGAGAAGTCGCCCTCCGTACAGCGTCTTATCAGCCAGAATTCCAAGGTTAAAAACGCAGACGACCTGTGGTATTACTACTTCGGCAAGGTGAACCAGATGCTGCAGGAGCGCGGCCTGTACCTCTCGGGCTGGGAGGAAATAGGGCTGCGAAAAGAAGTTGAGAACGGCAAAGTAAACTGGGTGCCGAACCAGCAGTTCGCCAATGAGAACTTCCACGTGAATGTATGGAAGAACGATCCTGGCTCAGGCGCCGAGGACCTGGCCTACCGCATGGCGAATGCCGGGTATAAAGTTATCCTGACGGGAGTGACCCACTTTTACCTGGACCTTGCCTACAACCCTTCCTATGGCGAGCCAGGCCTATACTGGGGTGGCTATGTAGACATAGACAAACCGTTTTACTTCATCCCTTACGATTACCTCCGCAACCTGAAGGA
The DNA here is from genome assembly GCF_029360645.1 of Pontibacter litorisediminis. Classification (GTDB taxonomy): domain Bacteria; phylum Bacteroidota; class Bacteroidia; order Cytophagales; family Hymenobacteraceae; genus Pontibacter; species Pontibacter litorisediminis. The sequence continues at coordinate 108,183 of NZ_JARDUA010000006.1, forward strand.
GGACAACAAGGGGAATCCGCTGGACCGCTCCATTATCAAGAGCAAGGAGGCGCTAACGGAGAAAGGAAAGGCAAACATTGTGGGCATTGAGGCACCGCTCTGGTCTGAAACGAATCTCACCACCGAGGACTTTGAGTACAAGCTGCTGCCCAAGTTGCTGGGTGTGGCCGAGCGCGCCTGGGCAAAAGACCCTGACTGGGCCAAGGAAAAAGCCCCGGCCAAAAGCGAGAAGCTTTACAACCAGGCCTGGTCTGAGTTCATCAACGTGGTGGGCAAGCGGGAACTGCCACGGCTGGATTACTTCGCAGGGGGGTATGGGTACAGAATTCCGACGGCGGGTGCAAAGGTGGTAGACGGCAAGGTAGCGGCCAACGTGCAGTTCCCCGGCTTCACCATCCGGTACACGACAGACGGCACAGAGCCAACAAAATCCAGCTCTGCCTACACCGAGCCTATTGCGGCCACCGGGCCAGTGAAGCTGCGGGTCTTCAACGCCGCAGGCCGTGGAGGACGTACCATCACCATCCAAAGCCAAAGCTCCATGTAAGCAGCGAGCTGTGGTGAGGCAGAAAAGCCCCTGGCCTACTGGTTGCAGTCCGCAGCCAGTAGGCCAGGGGCTTTCTAGTTAAGGGCTATTCTTACGGCTTGTCCGCTTCTTGCCATCCGGGCAACCATCATCCTGTTCTGCCGCGTGCGGGAGGCCGGGAGTATGTTACGCCATACTTTGGAGAAGTATAAATTGTACTGATTTATATTTTATGCCCTCTGATAATCAGAAGAAAGTATAAATATAGAGGCAGGGTTGATGTTTTTGGTTTGGCGTAGTGTAACCAAAATTGCACTGGTTTGCGTATAAGGTTCCGGCCATGCCAGTTGGCGCTGGCCTTGAACAAAAGAATACAATGCTATGAAGAATTCAAGTAAAACCTATGCAAAAGTGATGCTGGCCGCGGCCCTGGGCTTTTCTTTTGCTGCCGAGGCTACAAACTATACAACTGCCAAAGCAGAGGCGGTGGCAGTAACCGTGCAAGATGACAAGCTGCCGCTGCAGCAGGAACTGCTGGGCGAGCATGCCGACATCAACGCCATAACAGCGCAGAACATGCGCCAGGCCTACATCACCTTTATGGAGAACGTGCGCGAGCAGAAGGCCAATTGGGGCGATACGGAGTGGCAGAACGCCAAGAACGTGCTGGAGCGCCTGAACGCGCACAAAGAAACCGTAGAGAAAGAGCTGGGCACTGATGACAAAGGCAAGATCAAAATGCTGCAGGCGGAGTTCAGATCGCTGGAGACAGCCGGCGACGTGAAAGACTAACCAGTAACCAAGTATAAACAGAGAGGGCGGTGGTTTTCCATCGCCCTCTTTTTGTTTTTATAGGATCTGCTTCAGCTCGCTTAGGCAGTTGATCTCGTAGGTTGGCTTCGGTCTTCTGCGGGTTGTGCTCCTCTCCGGGTTAAAGAACACCTGGTCTATGCCGGCGTTGCGGGCGCCCTCAATGTCGCATTCATAGTTGTCGCCTATCATCAGGCACTCTTCCGGCTGCACGTTTATCCTGTCGAGCAGGTGCCGGAACATGCGCTGATCGGGCTTTTTGTAGCCACAGCACTCTGAGGTAACCACCTCCTTAAAGTAGTCGTGCAGCAGGGCAGCGCTCATTTTCACTTGCTGCACCTCCTTAAACCCGTTGGTGATGATGTGCAGCCCGTACTTTGGCTGCAGGTATTTGAGCACCTCGTAAGTATAAGGGAACACCGCTGTCTTGGTAGGGCACAGGTCGATATAAGCCTCCGAGATACCTGCTGGCACCTCGTGTTCGGCCAGGCCGAGGCTGGTCAGCGTTTTCACAAAGCGGCTTTGGCGCAGCTCCTGCTGGTTTATCTTGCCCTTGTTATAAAGGTCCCAGAGGCGGGTGTTCACAAATTTATACTTTCGATAGAAGGAGTCGCAGGTAAACTTGCCGTGCCTTGCCAGCCCAAACTGCTCGTACAAAGTATAAATCGTCTCCTCGGAGTTCTTCTCAAAATCCCACAGCGTATGGTCCAGGTCGAAGAGGATGTGCTTGTATGTCTTCATAAATATGATTCAGAGTCAGGTTAGAGTAAAACGCCTTTAGGCAGCGGATGTTTCGGCGCTGGTTGGGAAAGTAAGGGCGGGCAGCGGAACTGCTATACTAAAACAATGGTTCGGGAGTTATACTTGCCGGGCCAATCAGGATGGCACCCAGCGGCGGTTCTGCAGCTTCGTAACGGCCAGCTCGCGGTTAGAGTATAAAATATGGTATACTTCCAGGTCTTTCTGCAGGGCTGTGTCGCGCTCCATGTAGGTAAAGATCTGGTTCACGAAGTCGGCGGCCTCCTCCTTGATAGAGTAGTACACCCACTGGTCGAGTTTGCGCGGGGCCACCAGCCCGGCGTTGCGCAGGTAAGCCAGGTGGCGCGAGGTCTTGGTTTGGGTAAAGTCCAGCACCTGCTCCAGGTCAGAGGTGCACATCTCGCGGTTGCGCAAAATCAGGTGCAGGATGCGGAGCCTGGACTCGTCGGCAAGGGCCTTTAGTATCTGCTGCCCGAAGGCCAGGCTGAAGTGTTTTAATCTCATACGGCGGTGGTTTGGCTCAGGGCAGTCTGAACAAAATTAGCCAAAAGTGGCTATTATAAAAGAATTAATAAGTATAATTGTAACCTATGAGCATTCCTGCCAACCTTTACAAAACCCTCCCTAAGCTACTGAAATGGATATGGTTGCCGCTGCTCCTGTTGCTGCTGGCACCCGACCAGGCACAGGCGCAAAACAGGCAGCGCGTGGTGCAGCTGTCGGGCTTTGTAGCCACCGGCGATAGCCTGTATGGCGTGGCAGGGGCAGGCGTGTTTGTGCCGGGCACTAACCGCGGCACCTACACCAACGACTACGGTTACTTCTCCATGCCGGTGCTGGCCGGCGACAGCGTCCTTTTCGCGGCGCTGGGCTTTAAGACGCAGTACCTCATCATCCCCAAAAACTACGAGAGCCAGAGCTACTCCATCATCATGCAGATGCAGGAGGATCCCACGGAGCTGCCGACGGTGGAGGTGTTTCCGTGGCCAACCGAGCGCGACTTTAAGGAGGCCGTGGCCAACGTAAGGCTGCCCGACAAGGGCAACGCCATCATTACCCGCGACCTGGACCCGCGCCGCCTGGAGGAACTGGCCCGCATCACTCCGATGAGTGATGCGCAGAACTACCGCTTCTGGCAAAACCAGCAGATACAGCACCAGCAGAACCGCATTATGGCGCCTACGGTGAATATGCTGGCCATCCCGCAGCTGCTCCGGGGGCTCCTCAATGGCAATAATAAATAAAGACCTTTCCTGATTAAGTGCAATGCCGCGCTTGCCGTGGCAAGTATAAGCATAGTGTGATTTTTAGCCTCTGCAGACAGCTGAGGCGGTTTTGGCAACTAACAATTTCATGATGCGTTTGTTGCCAATAGGGTATTCTGCGTATATACAAGTATAATGTGCAGGCACCTTTATACCACTACCATACATAACAAGATACACTATGCTTGAGCCGGAACAACTCTCCCTTAACATTCCTGAAACCACCAAACCCCGCGTGGTCATCATCGGCGGGGGCTTTGGGGGGATAAACCTTGCCAAAAAACTTCCGAATAAAGATTTCCAGGTGGTGATGTTCGACAGGCAGAACTACCACGGTTTCTGGCCGCTGCTGTACCAGGTGGCGTCTGCCGGTCTGGAGCCGGATTCCATTGCCGAGCCGCTGCGCAAGATGTTCGGTTCTGATAAATACCCGGACTTCCATTTCCGATTGGTAAAAGTGACCGGCATTCAACCAGAAACAAAAACCGTTACCACCCTGATTGGGGATATCACCTATGATTACCTGGTGATTGCCACCGGAACCAAGCCAAACTACTTCGGTAACGACCAGATCAAGAAATACTCTTTCCCGCTGAAGCAGGTGCCGGAGGCGCTGAACCTGCGCAGCCAGATACTGCAGTGCTTTGAGCAGGCCAACATGACCAGAGACCCTGAGAGGCGGCAAGAGCTCATGAACTTCGTGATCGTGGGGGGAGGGCCGACAGGCGTGGAGTTGGCCGGTGCCCTGGCCGAAATGCGCAGCCATGTGCTGCCAACTGATTACCCGGGGCTGGACTTTAGCCAGATGAAGATCATCCTGGTGGAAGGCATGGACCGTGTGCTGCCGCCTATGTCTAAGGAGGCGAGTGAAAAAACCTATAAATACCTGAAGGAGCTGGGCGTGGACATCCGGCTAAACACGTTGGTAGATTCTTACGACGGGCAAGTAGCCATGTTCAAGAGCGGCGAACAGATCAGGACCAACACCCTGATTTGGGCAGCAGGAGTGGCCGGCGCGCTAATCGACGGCCTGCCCGAGACTTCGGTGGAGCGGGGCCGCATACTGGTGAATGATTACAACCAAGTGCTCGGCTTCGACAATATCTTTGCCATTGGCGACATCGCATTTATGAAGACACCGGAGTTCCCGAAAGGGCACCCGGGCGTGGCGCAACCTGCCATACAGCAGGGCAAGCTGCTGGCCAAAAACCTGCCGCGCCTGCTGCGCAGGGAGCCGCTGGAGCCCTTTAAGTATAAAGACAAAGGCTCGCTGGCGATTATTGGCCGCAACCGCGCCGTGGCCGATTTGCCGGGCAACATGCACTTTGGAGGCTTCTTTGCCTGGTTTGTCTGGCTGTTTGTGCACGTCATGGCGCTGGTGGGCTTCCGCAACAAGCTGGTGGTGCTCAGCAACTGGGTTTACCGGTTCTTCACCTACGAGAACGGCACTCGCCTCATTATCCGTCCGTTCGTGCGCCGCGGCGACCGGGCCCGACGCAAGTTTATAGACAAGTATGCCGGAGACTAGGGAGTTAGAGACCTTAGGAGTTCAAGAGTTAGAAGCCGCCTTGTCTTTATTCCCCTCCCCGGATGGGCAACGGGTGGGTTTATCCTTCTGCTGATACATTCAAACACTTTGTATGAAAGGAAAAAGCAGCAAGTATAAACCTTAACTGATTAGGTAATTGCTTCTGCCTATACCTCGGGAGCAAAGTATAAAAACAGAAAAAGGCCTGCAGATAAGCTCTGCAGGCCTTTTTGTATCAGCTAAAGTATAAACCACTACTGACCGCTGCCGCTCTGGCCGCCACTGTTGCTGCTGGTGGCGCGCTCACGCTGCATGGGGTTCATGCGGGTATTCTGCTGCTTAAAGATCTCGAAGCGTGATGGTGTGGCCTTACGCGGGAAGGCGTTGTTCGACAGGTCCGTGTCTGCTGTCTGCAGGTACGGGTCCAGCTCGAAGCTTACCACCGGTTTCTCCGTGATGAACACCTTCGTGATCTGGTCGTTGTCGTAGCGCCAGATCTCTGCAGGGATGTTCACGACTTCCTCCGATCCATCTTCATAGGCCATGCGCACGATCAGCGGCATAACCAGGCCACCCAGGTTCTCGAAGCTTACCTCATAGAAGTTCAGCCCGGAGTTCAGGATCTCTTTCTGCTCAGGCGACAGCTGCCCCAGGAACTGGCGGTAAGCCTGCTCCTCGGCGGCAGTGGTAGCCAGCGGATCGTAGGTGTTGTAGAAGTCGTTCAGCTGAGGGCGCAGCTCTACACGCGTTTTCTTAATGTCATTCAGGTTGCGCTGCTGCGACAGGGTTTGAGGCGCCTTGTTCTGCTGCTCACGCAGCTGTGCGTTCACAAAGGCCGGGTCCTGCGAGTCGATGGTGTACCACTTCACGTCCGTCACGGCAATGTCGGTGTGGTCGGTGGTGTAGAACCAGCCTCTCCAGAACCAGTCCAGGTCCACGCCAGAGGCGTCTTCCATGGTGCGGAAGAAGTCGGCAGGCATCGGGTGCTTGAAGGCCCAGCGCTTGGAGTACTCCTTAAAGGCGTAGTCGAACAGCTCGCGGCCCATCACTGTTTCACGTAAAACATTCAGGGCGGTGGCTGGCTTGCCGTAGGCGTTGTTGCCGAACTGCAGCACCGACTCCGAGTTGGTCATGATCGGCACCTGCGTGTTTTTGGCGCTCTTCATGTACTCTACAATGTCCTGCGGCTCACCACGGCGCGACGGGTAGTTACGCTCCCACTCCTGCTCAGCCAGGTACTGCATAAAGGTGTTCAGACCCTCGTCCATCCACGTCCACTGGCGCTCGTCGGAGTTGATGATCATGGGGAAGAAGTTGTGCCCCACTTCGTGGATGATCACCGAGATCAAACCATACTTGATACGGTCCGAATAAGTGCCGTCCGGCTCCGGGCGGTAGCCGTTGAAGGAGATCATCGGGTACTCCATGCCGCCTACCGGACCGTGTACTGAAATGGCCACTGGGTATGGATAGTCGATGGTGTGCTTGGAGTATACTTCCAATGTGTGCGCCACGGCCTCGGTAGAGTACTGGCCCCACAGCGGGTTCGCCTCTTTCGGGTAATACGACATGGCGAGCACGTTCTTGCCGGCCACTTTCACGTTCATGGCATCCCAGATAAACTTGCGGGAGCTGGCCCAGGCAAAATCACGCACTTCCTTGGCAGAGTATACCCAAGTTTTCTTGTTCTTGGCTTTCGTTTTCTCTGCCTTCGCGGCTTCCTCCTGCGATACGATCACCACCGGCTTGTCGCTTTTGGCGGCCTCGGCCCAGCGCTTCTGGTGCGTGGAAGAAAGTACCTGGCTGGCGTTCTGCAGCTCGCCGGTGGCGGAAACCACATGGTCGGCAGGCACGGTAATGCTCACCTTATAGTCGCCGAACGGCAGGGCAAACTCGCCGCTGCCCAGGAACTGCTTGTGCTGCCAACCGTTCACATCGTCATACACAGCCATTCTCGGGAACCACTGCGCCATTTCGTAGAGGTAGTTGTCATCCTCCGGAAAGTATTCGTAGCCCGAACGGCCGCCCAGTGTTTTCTGGTTGTTGATGTTGTGCTTCCAGTCGATGCTGAAGGTAACGCTCTGCTTTGGCTTGAGCGGTGCCGGCAGGTCGATACGCATCATGGTGTTGTTGATGGTATACTTCAGGGCCTTGCCGCCGCGGTCGGCCACTTTGCTGATCTTGAAGCCGCCGTCAAACTTCTCACGCGTCATGTACTCCACGGCGCGCAGCGGAACCTCTTTTCTCAGCTCGGCCGTCTGCGTCAGGTTGCTCATCGAGTTCGGCTCGAAGATGTTCTGATCCAGCTGCACCCACAGGTAAGAAAGCACGTCGGGCGAGTTGTTGGTATAGGTGATGGTCTCGGAACCGGTGATGGATTGGTTCTCATCATCCAGCTCCACTTTTATCGTATAGTCAGCGCGCTGCTGCCAGTATTCGTGGCCTGGGGCGCCAGAGGCTGTACGGTAGGTGTTAGGTGTTGGCAGTTCCTGCCCCAGCTGGGCGAACTTGGTGTCCTGTGCCAGCGCTGCTAGCGGACCGGCTACCAAGCCAGCTAAGGCCAAACCTGCTATAAGGTTTTTCATGTGGTATTGGTTAGGGTAGAATGATATAGTTTAGTAAAAGATGGCGTACTGTTAAAATATGCTTGCTTCCATCATCAGGATGAGCGAAATACCGGCTGCCGCGCTGGAGAGCACCATGATCCAGTCGCGTTTCTTGGCCCGGAACACCGTCATGATCAGGAAACCCGCGACTAAAAGAATGCCCACGATCAGCAACTGCCCCAGCTCAATGCCGATGTTAAAGGCTAAGAGCTGCTGCCATATATCGCCGTTGCGGCCCAGCATCTGGCGCAGGAAGTTAGAGAAGCCCATGCCATGGATCAGGCCGAAGAACACCGCCATCAGGTTGTGCAGCGACAGGATCGTGCGCTGCTTACTGGCTGCCCCCTTCAGCTTGAAAAAGTTGGTGACGCAGGTAAAAAGTATGGTGACAGGTATAAGGAACTCAATCAGGGCCGAATCGAACCGGATGATATTAAACGTAGCCAGCGCCAGCGTAATGCTATGCCCAATGGTAAAGCTTGTTACCAGGGCCAGCACCTTTTTCCAGTCCTGCAAAGTATAAATGGCGCTCAGGGCCAGCAGGAACAGCATATGGTCGTAGGCTTTAAAGTCGAAAATGTGATGGAAGCCCAGCTCTATGTAAGTGTAAAAGGTAGAGGACACCGCGCAGGTATGTTTAAATGTGAATATAGCTAAGTGGCAAATTACGCATCTGCGGCTAAACATGCAATGCTGTGCCGGGCAGCAGCAGCAGGAATGGCAGGTAAATCGACGAATTGGTGGATTTGTTCTATAAGTTGAGAGGGTAGGGGTGAATGACAATGCCCGCTGGCGCGGGATTACAGCCCATGCTTTTTTATACTTGCTCCCGATATACTTTCTGAGTCATTGCTTACTATCCGCTAGCGCGAGCTTATAGCTCGTGCTTTCCCTATTGCTACTGCTTTCTTCAGCTTGAGGCAAACTATCCTTTCTAGCTACCGTTCATCCTCCAGCCCCACAAGCCTACTGTTTCATTTCTTTCTTTGGCTCCCTCCAGGCCGGGAGGGCTCGTCCTTGGGCATCGCGCTGTCTACATTTCCTTTGCTGTCGCAATGCCTTCGGCACCAGAAATCTAGAAGGCGCTCAACCCAAAGACTGGGTTCTAGTTCGATAGCCACTGCCTTTGCTGTGGAACAAGTATAGCTCCCCTCCTTGGACTACCGAGAACGCGAGTTCGAAGGTAGCGAGCGTAGCGCTGAGGGGCAGGGGTGGTTGGAGCCGGCACTGCACAAATTTATACATGCTGCAGCAGAAGCGCTCTGAATGCTGCAGCAGGGGCGTCCCAGAAAGGATGTTGGGCACAAGATTGGTTTTGCACCAGTTGGATAGTGCTTCTCATACTTTAAACAACTGTTCCCGTACCTATACTTCCTTCCCAGGATTTTATACCTTTAACAGAAACATCATCCTTAAGGCTACCTAACATGCACAAGCCCTTTAACCTTAACCCCCGAAAGCTGGTAAACAGAACAGTGTTGGCCCTGGCCAGCGTATCGCTGGTGCTGGCTGGCTGTAACCAAACAACGGAACAGCAAAGCGCAACTACTACAGAGACACCGGAACCTGAGACCATGAAAACGACCATGCTATACGTGGGCACTTATGCCAAACCCGATGACGAAAGTATACACCTGTACAGCCTGAACCCGGAAACAGGGGAGCTGATGCGTGTGAGTGGCTTCAAGGCAGGCGAAAACCCCTCCTACCTGGCTCTGGACGGGAATTACCTGTACGCGGTAAACGAAACGCAGGAGTTTGAGGGCAGGAAAAGCGGTGCCGTGAGTGCCTTTGCGGTAGAGGAAGACGGAAAGAAACTGAGCCTGCTGAACCGCATGCCGTCGGAGGGAGGGGCGCCTTGTTACATCTCAGTGGTAGACAACACGGTACTGGTGGCCAACTATGTGGGCGGTAACGTGGCGGCGCTGCCTCTCCAGGAAAACGGGCAGTTGGGCCAACCAAGCATGGTGCAGCACAACGGCGCCGGGCCAAACAAAGAGCGGCAGCAGGGGCCACATGCCCACTTTATTGCCCCATCGCCGGATGGCAAGTATAGCTTTGCTGTGGATCTGGGGACAGACAAAGTGCTTGGGTATAAGGTGGAGAACGGAAAGCTGGTGCAGAACAGCCCGGAGGAGGCGTATGCCTCTAAGCCTGGCTCAGGACCGCGCCACATGGCCTTCCACCCGAACGGAAAGCATGCCTACCTGGTGCATGAGCTCAACTCTACCATGACTGCCCTGGCTTACGATGCAGGCAAGGGTACTTTCACAGAGATACAAACTGTTACTACGCTTCCGGCAGATTATGAGGAGGACAACTATCCTGCGGCCGTGAAGGTGTCGCCGGACGGCAAGTTCCTCTATGGCTCTAACCGCGGGCACAACAGCGTGGTGGTATATGCTATTGAGGAGGGAACGGGCAGGCTGACACTGGTGCAGCACGTAAGCACAGGCGGCGACTGGCCCCGCGATTTCGCTATTGATCCGTCCGGAAGTATCCTTCTGGTGGCCAATGAGCGCTCCAACAACATCACCTCCTTTAAGATAGACAAAGCCACGGGTAAGCTAACGGCCACAAGCCACGAGGCGCAGGTGCAGAAGCCGGTAAACATTGTATTTAAAGATAAATAAAGTATAAGCGCCATGCTGGAGATACTGCCCCAAACCCATGATGACATGCTGGCCGTGCGGGTGAGCGGGGAGCTGACCAACGAAGATTTTGATGCGTACCGCGAGCTGATCCGGGATAGGATGAAGAAGTATGGCGCCGCCCGCCTATACTATGAAATGGTGAACCTGAGTTGGGTGAAGCCTGGCGCCGCTCTGGAAAATGCACTGTTCGACCTGGTGCACGGCCGCGAGTATGACCGTGTGGCCATGGTGGGTGATAAAATGTGGCAGAAATGGGCGGCTAACCTGATCAGCCCCGTAAAAAAGAAGGGCGTGCGCTACTTCGACCTGCACGAGCGGGAGCAGGCCATGAAGTGGGTGCAGACGGGGGAGGAGTAAAGCCCTGGCTTTTTGGGTGGCCATTGGCTGGCGCCACCTTATTGTGGCAAGGCCTCTGCACGCACCTTCTGGAAGAACAGCAGGTGGTACTCTAAAGCATTGCCCCAGTAGCTCCACGTATGGGCGCCCGGGCGTTCTATGTACTCGTGCGGCACCTTCTCGTACACCAGGCGGCGGTGCAGCTCACGGTTATCCTCAATCAAAAAATCATCCACGCCACAATCAATCATAAATTTAACGCCACTGGCTTTGAGCTGCGGCACCATGTGCACCACAGAGCTTTGGCGGAACAGCTCCCGGTTCTCCGGCTTCGGCCCCAGCACTGCTTCTATACTCTGCAGGAACTTCTCCTGCTCAATGCCTGTCACGTTCAGGGCGCCGCTCATGCTGCCGGCGGCCAGGTACAGCTCGGGGTAGCGGGCCGAGAGGTAAAGTGCGCCGTGCCCGCCCATGCTCAGGCCGGAGATAAAGCGCCCGCTCTTGTCGGTGATGGTTTTATACTTGTTTTCTACCTCCTGCCGCAGCTCCTGGGTAATGTAAGTCTCGTACTGGCTGCTTTTGTCCACGGGGCTATCGTAGTACCAGCTGCTGTAGCCACCCTCCGGCGTCACAATAATGAGTTGGTATTTGTCAGCCATTTGCTGGAGCAGGTCTTTTTGCGGCGGGGTTTTCAACCAATTACTGAAGTTGCCGCTGTAGCCGTGCAGCAGGTACAGCACCGGGTAAGGGCCGCTCTTTTTCTTGCCGTGCCCGTCTGGGGTCACCACGCCTGCCTTCAGTACCTTCTGCATGGAAGGGCTTTGGATGGCCAGGGTGTCTACCTTAGCCTGTGCGGCAAGTATGGAGAGACTGAGGAGAAGGAGGAACGTATAGAATCTTTTTTGCATGGCTCTAAAAGTATAGCTTTCGCAAAGTATAGAATTTAAGGGAGAAATGGTAGAGGTGGTTTTGCCCATCATAGGGTTGAGCCAGGCACAGCTTCGAAAACACAAAACCCCGCCACTCCAACGGAATAGCGGGGTTTATACTATCAGCTAAACTTAAACTTTACTTATTCTCCTGTCGGGATTTCCACATCCACGTTGTTGAAGCGGATCTCGCCATTATCCATCACGGCCTCTACCACCGCGTCTTTGCTGATCTTACCAGCCAGGATCTCCTTAGAGAGCTGGTTCAGCACCTGGCGCTGGATCACGCGCTTCAGCGGACGGGCACCAAACTGCGGATCGAAGCCCTGCTCGCCCAGGTAGTCCAGCACCTCGTTGGTAGCCACCAGCTGTATACCGGCCTCCTCCAAACGATGCTGAATGTGGCTGAACTGGATGTTGACGATCTTGCGGATGTCCTGGCGGCTCAGCGGACGGAACATCACCAGCTCATCGATACGGTTCAGGAACTCCGGCCTTACCGACTTCTTCAGCAGGTCAAACACCTCCTCCTTCGTTTGCTCAATAATCTCGTCATGGTTCAGCGGCGTCATCTTCTCAAAGTTAGCCTGGATGATGTGCGAGCCGATGTTCGAGGTCATGATGATGATGGTGTTCTTGAAGTTCACCACACGGCCCTTGCTGTCGGTCAGGCGGCCATCGTCGAGCACCTGCAGCAGGATGTTGAACACGTCCGGGTGCGCTTTCTCGATCTCGTCTAAGAGCACAACAGAGTATGGCTTGCGCCGGATGGCTTCCGTCAGCTGACCACCCTCGTCGTAGCCCACGTAGCCCGGAGGCGCACCAATCAGGCGGCTCACGGCGTGGCGTTCCTGGTACTCACTCATGTCGATACGCACCATGGCGTTCTCATCGTTGAACAGGTAATCGGCCAGCGCCTTGGCTAACTCGGTTTTACCCACACCGGTGGTACCCAGGAAGATGAATGAACCGATCGGGCGTTTGGGGTCCTGCATACCGGCGCGGCTTCGGCGCACGGCGTCAGAAATAGCCTCAATGGCTTCCTCCTGACCGGCCACACGTCTACCCAGCTCCTGCTCCAGGTGCAACAGCTTTTCGCGGTCGCTCTGCAGCATTTTACTTACCGGGATGCCTGTCCACTTGGCTACCACTTCGGCAATGTCCTCAGCGTTTACCTCCTCCTTCAGCATCGGGTTCTCGCCCTGCATCTCGCGCACCTGCTCCTGCAGCTGCTTCAGGTGGGCCTCCGCTTCCTGGATCTTGCCGTAGCGCAGCTCCGCCACACGGCCATAGTCACCGCTGCGCTCTGCCTGTTCGGCCTCTAGCTTGTAGTTCTCGATGTTCTCCTTCTCTTTCTGGATGCCCTCAATAATCTGCTTCTCGTTTTGCCACTTAGCCTTCAGATCATCGCGCTTGCCGCTCAGGTCGGCAATCTCTTTGGAGAGCGTAGCCTCTTTGTCCTTGTCATTCTCCCGGCGGATGGCCTCGCGCTCAATCTCCAGCTGCATGATGCGGCGCTGCAGCTCATCCAGCTCCACCGGCAAGGAGTCGATCTCGATGCGTAGCTTGGCGGCCGCCTCGTCCATGAGGTCAATGGCCTTGTCTGGCAAAAAGCGGTCGGAAATGTAGCGGTTCGACAGCTCCACAGCAGCTATGATCGCATCGTCCTTGATACGCACCCCGTGGTGTACCTCATACTTGTCCTTGATACCGCGCAGGATAGAGATGGCATCCGGCACGCTTGGCTCGTCTACCATTACCGCCTGGAAACGACGCTCCAGCGCTTTATCCTTCTCAATATACTTCTGGTACTCCTTTAGCGTGGTAGCACCGATGGCGTGCAGCTCGCCACGCGCCAGGGCTGGTTTCAGCAGGTTGGCGGCGTCCATGGCACTGTCTCCGCCTGCGCCGGCACCGATCAGGGTATGGATCTCGTCGATGAAGAGGATAATCTCGCCCTCGGCATCGGTTACTTCTTTAATTACGGCCTTCAGGCGCTCCTCGAACTCGCCCTTATACTTAGCGCCTGCCACCAGCAAGCCCATGTCCAGGCTCATCAGCGTCTTGTTTTTCAGGTTCTCCGGCACGTCGCCAGAAACCATGCGCTGGGCCAGGCCTTCCACGATGGCGGTTTTACCCACACCGGGCTCACCTAGCAGCACCGGGTTGTTCTTGGTGCGGCGGCTCAGGATCTGCAGCACGCGGCGAATCTCTTCGTCGCGGCCAATCACCGGGTCAATCTTGCCGCTGCGGGCCAGTTCATTCAGGTTGCGGGCGTAGCGCTTCAGCGAGTTATACTTGGCCTCCGCGTTCTGGTCGGTCACCTTGGCCCCGCCACGCAGTTCCTTGATGGCCTTTTTCAGATCCTTTTCATTGAAGCCCACATCCTTCATCAGGCCAGCTACCTTGTCGCGGCCTGCCAGGATGCCCAGCAGCATGTGCTCGATGGCCACATACTCATCACCGAACTCCTTCAGGTAAGAAGTGGCTTTCTGTAAGGCTGCCGCGGCATCATTGGCCAGGTACGGACTGCCGCCGCTTACTTTCGGGTAAGCCGCCACAATCTCGTCCAGCTTGCTGTGCAGGATGTTGCCGTTAATATTCAGTTTCTGGAGCAGGAAGTTGGTGACGTTCTCGTCTGTCTCCAGTATGGCTTTTAGAATATGCCCGGTCTCGATCGCCTGCTGCTGGTTGCCGCCTGCAATCTCGGTGGCCTTTTGGATGGCCTCCTGGGCTTTGATGGTATAGTTATTAAAATTCATATGTCTTTGTCTGTTTCCTTAGTTTTAGTTCTACGAGCAGTATAGCAAAGGATACACCAGTAGCACTTTTAGGTGGTGAAACTGTAATTATGTCAGGCAGAGAAGGGGTAATTTGAGAAGATTCGGACAAATTGACGGGATTGTAGTGGTGTTTGCAAACGCTATGAGGTCTTTTGAGCAGGCGTTACACCTCATCATCTTCTATAAGGGGAGTGATGCTGTTGAAATCAGCGGCATTAACTTCGTGAAACTTTCTGTACCAGTCTCTGCCTCCAAACCACTCTAATACATTATCTCGCTGCAGCAGTGTTCTACTTTTGGACAATAGGCTATGGTATGATGAGTAAGGCCAATCGCTGAAGTCAGCGATCAGGCCGTGATGCTGTGGGTTAAAGTGGATGTAGTAAATCAGCCTTGTAAAGTATACTTCAGATATGACCTCCTTTCGCCGGAACCGTTCTTGAAACAAGCTGCCTGTGCGGTTGTACCGCTTATTGATCGCTTTGGAATAGGCATTAAACAAGTGGGAGAATTGACGCTGAAGGTTAATATGTAGGAGGCCTTCATCTTCTGTTGATCGGATAGTTAGCTGCTCTTCAGCTTTAACCTTAATAAGAAAGTGGACATGGTTAGGAAGCAAGCAGTACGCATACGTATCGGCGAAAGGGGATATGTACTTAATGTATAGCTGCAGAAAGTAAAAGTGGTTTTCTGCCTCTTTGAATATACTTTCCTTATTGTTGCCACGCGTGTAAACGTGGTAAAACTTTTCAGGCTCTAAAAATACAGTTTGCTGCATACTGGCCTATACGAAAACCACTGCTCAAAAGACCTCACAGCGTTTGCAAAACCTGAGCGTCTGTGCAAACGGCCTTTCTCCGTAGCCGACAAGACACTCACAGGTCTACAAGACGCTGTGAGGTCTAGCACTACTTCACCTCCCCCTTAAACACCGCCGCATAGTGGTCTGCGAGGCGCGTGGGCTCGGGCAGTTTATACTTGGTGGCGCAGTTTAGGGCAATTTCTGTGGCGGATGCCAGGTCCATGAGGTGGCCGGGCGAAACAAAGACCGGTTTTACGTTATCCTTGGTGCGGAGCACGTTGGCGATAATCTCGCCCTTGTACTCCAGCGGGGCGATAGCGCCTTTGGTGGGAGCGGGCTCTTTATACTTGCCCACCAGCACTTTCTTGGCCACACCCATCGTTGGCTTGTTCAGGTGCAGGCCCAAATGGGTGGCGATGCCCAGGCGGCGGGGGTGCGAGATGCCGTGGCCGTCCACCATGATCAGGTCGGGTTTCTGCTGCAGCTTCTCGTAGGCTTTCAGCAGGTTAGGCGCCTCGCGGAAGGCCAGGAAACCGGGAATATACGGCAGCTCCACCGGGCCGTGGTGCCATACTTTCTCCACCACCTCCAGCTCCGGGTAAGTCAGAAGTATGAACGCAGAGAGTATGGTATCTTCACCAATGAAGGAAGAGTCACAGCCAGCGATCAGCTTCAGGTCAAAGTCCGGCTTCTGGAGGATAATGCGCTCCTGCATCTCGCGCTGCTGCTCAGTGAGGCGCGCAAGTACTTTAGGGTCGGGGGCGGGGTAGTCGAATCTGCGGTAATAGGCCATGGCTACAATTTTGAATGCGTGAAGTTGTGGATGTGTGAGTGAATAATGTGATGTGGTTATACTTTGTGATGCAAGAGGAGTTGTGAAACAGGCCTTGTTGCTTTCCCTCCGGATTGCTCAGATAGTTCGAGAGGATAATCAAAAAGGATTCACTCATTCACACCTTCACGCATTCAAAATTAGATCAGGCGCTGCAGGGCACCCGCAGGTCGGCAAAGAGCAGGTGCCATTGGCCGTTGCGGTAGCCGAAGTGGAAGCGGAAGGAGCTGCCGGTGTGCAGCACCGTAGCCTGCACCTGCTGCTGCATCTCCTGTACCTGTTGGGCCTGCTGCTCGCTTAAGTCGGCGTACTGCCACATGTCGGTACTTTGGAAGCTGGCGGTTTCGAATGTATAGAAGCAGCCGTCTTCGGCAAAACCAGTGGCACCCTGGTCCATGTCCGCACAGTCAAACTCCGGAAAAACGTCCCGCTGCTGTAGCTGGCACTCTTTTACCTGTTGGTTTATACTTATGAAGGGCTGCTGCTGGTACTTCCGCTGCACCTGCTGTATGGTTCTAAAGTGGCTGTAGGCTGGCACCGCTCCCGGCTGCTCTATCAGCCAAAGCCCCTGTTCGGCATCCACAAACTGGTTCAACGCGGCCGTGTCGCCGGCTTGCAGGGCACCGAAGAACCGGCCAAAGGCCTGCTCAAAGCTGGCTGTATCCATTGCCTCAGCTTCCTGAGGCGGCTCCTCTTGTGTGGTTAGCAGCGAATCTATCCGCAGCTTGCCTAGTATGCCGGGCCTGCTGTCGGGGCCGCAGGAACTAAGCAGCAGTAGGAAAGCAAGTATAGACAAAGTATAACGCATGGCTTCAGTAGTTTCCTTTTGCTCCAATACGAAGCGTAACCGCATCCGGTGTATACTTTCTGAACTTTGGGTATGGTGGTTCGTACTTTCAAGTACACAGATGCTCAGATTTTTAGAGTTGATATACGCACACAAGCTATGGCAAACTACACTTTCAACGACAGCGTCCGCATTGAACTGCAGGACGCTACTCTCATCGGCGACCTGGCAATACCGGAGAATGCCTTCGGGTTGATCATTTTCTCGCACGGCAGCGGCAGCAGCCGCCTCAGCAGCCGCAACCGCTTTGTGGCGGAGCACCTGCAGCGGTCTGGCTTTGCCACGCTGCTCTTCGACCTGCTAACCGAAGAGGAGGACCAGGAAACCAGGAACCGCTTTGACATCCCGAAGCTCACCCGCCGCCTGATCGACACCACCTATTGGGTGCAGCAAGACCCGCGCACGCAGGACCTGAACATCGCCTACTTTGGGGCCAGCACCGGAGCCGCCTCTGCCATTGGCGCCGCCGCTGCCGAAGGCCCGGACATTGTGAAAGCGGTAGTGAGCCGCGGTGGCCGCCCGGACCTGGCGGATACCGTGCTGCCAGACCTGATGGTGCCTACGCTACTGATTGTGGGAGGCAAGGATGAGAGTGTGCTGGAGATGAACATCCAGGCACAGAACCAGATGCAATGCATCAAAGACGTGGAGATAGTGCCTGATGCCACCCACCTGTTCGAGGAGCCGGGCGCCCTGGAAATGGCAGCCCAGCTTGCCACCGATTGGTTCCGCAAGTATGTAAAGCCCGAAAAGCAGCAGCCCCTGCGGCAGGACAGGCCTTAGTGCAAGTGTGAATAAGTGAATGCGTGGTGAAGGTGGTAAGAAGTGGCAAGTATGGTGGCGGCGCGTATCCTGCTCCAAGAAACCATGTATGCTAGGCTACAGGCTGCGAATAACGGGTAACAAATAACCGACAACTAAAAACCACTCATTCACGCAATCTCACATTCAAAATTAATCTTGCCATGGACATGATCCGAAACAGGGAGGAGGCAGCGGTACTGCTGGCAGACCGGCTGCAGCAGTACAAGGGCGAGCAGGGCGTGGTGCTGGCCATTCCGCGGGGTGGGGTGCCGGTGGCGGCACCCATTGCAAAAAAACTGGGCATGCCGCTAGAGGTGACGGTGTCTAAAAAGATCGGCCACCCCATGAACCCCGAGTTCGCCATAGGTGCCGTGAGTATGGACAGCTATACGTACGATCAGCGCCCGGACGTGCCGCAGGGCTACGTGGAGGCGGAGGTGAGGCGTATTAGAGAAAGCCTGCGGCAGAAGTACCAGCTGTTTATGGGCAACCGCCAGCACATCCCCTTCAAAAACCGCGTGGTGATTATCGTAGACGATGGCATTGCCACCGGCAAAACGCTGGAAGCCACCGTGCAGCTAGTTAAAAAAGAGCAGCCGCGCAAGGTGGTGGTAGCCGTGCCGGTGGCGCCGCCTGCGGCCGCTGACCGGTTCGCAGGTATGGTGGATGAGTTCGTGTGCCTGCTCACCCCGCCGTTCTTCCAGGCCGTGGGCCAGTTCTACGAGCAGTTTACCCAAACCTCTGACCAGGAGGTGATACACCTGCTGCAGGAGCAGGATAAAGTATAGTTAGCGCTCCAGCACGAATTTAGAGGAATATACTTTATCTCCGGCCACGACACGCACCAGGTAGATGCCCGCCCCGTGCAGCTCTTCCGTCAGGATTCTGGTGCTGAAGATGCCGTTATTGCCCGGCAGGTTCTCCAGTTTGTGCACCAGCTTGCCTTCCTTGGTATAAACATGCACCTGAGCCACTTCTGTAGATTGGTGATGCTGCAGGTGTACCGTTACATGCTGGCCACGGCTGCTGGTAGGGTATACCATGAGCGACTGTGACCGCGCCTTTACCTGTACCTGCACCACCTTCGATATATGGCTCGTCCCGTCCGTATCCACCTGCTTTAGCCTGTAGTATAGCGTGCCCGCCGTGGCCGCAGAATCGGTGTATGTGTAGCTTTGCGGTACCACGGTCGTGCCCGCACCTTTTATTCTGGCAACCTCTTCAAAATCTTCACCTGTCTGTGAGCGCTGCACTTCAAAATAGGCGTTATTTGTCTCGGAGGCCGTCTGCCACTCCAGCAGGACGCCTCCTTGAAGTGTACTGCGGGCATTGAAGGCGGAGAGTTCCACGGGGAGCGGTACGATTACCTCGTTCATGATGGCCTGTAACCAGCGCTTGGCCATTTTCTCTTCCCCGCTGGCATTGGGGTGGATGCCGTCCCAGGTGTCGGCGCCAGGCGTAGGGTCGAAGTCGGCATACTGGTCTACCACTATAACCGGCGACTGTGCGGTGTTCAGCCTGTCTGCCAGCACCGGAATCTGCGCGTTAAAGTTCTTTAGCCTCTCAATGGTGTTAGGGCCCACCTTGTTGTAGTACATGGGTATGAGCTGCGCCATTAGAATGGTGGCGTCTGGGTTCTTTTTCCTGATCTCCCGGATAACAGCCTCTAGTTCTGCGATTGTCTCCTCAACAGGCTGCTCCTGCATCACGTCGTTGGAACCCAGGTGTAGCAGCACCACATCCGGGGAGTAGTCGCGCAGCCACTCCTTCAAGCGGCCAGCCTGGCGGTTTCTATCACTGCCGTGCAAGATCTCGTCGGCACGCCAGCCCCAGTGGCCTTCGTTGCGGTTGGTGAAGATCTCGCCTTTGTATACTTCCCCCTTCACAGCCGGGGCACCCCCTTCATTTACGTCATGCGACCCTACAAACTCAACATCAACCTCCGCA
The DNA here is from genome assembly GCF_029360645.1 of Pontibacter litorisediminis. Taxonomy (GTDB): domain Bacteria; phylum Bacteroidota; class Bacteroidia; order Cytophagales; family Hymenobacteraceae; genus Pontibacter; species Pontibacter litorisediminis. The sequence continues at coordinate 127,611 of NZ_JARDUA010000006.1, forward strand.
TCTACAAGCTTTTTCCACAGCCTGTACTTGTACCCCGGGTGCTCCAGGTTTCCCTGTGTAATAGAGTTGCCCAGCGGCATGATCTTAAGCTGCGCAGCAGCCGGCAAAACCAAAATAGCAAAACAGAAGGCAAGCAGTAACCGGAGGGTGCTTAAGCAAAGCAAAGTATAAATTGTACTCATAAAATGTAAAAACAGGTAAGCTATAACTAAGCTATCAGAGACGGTTGCAGCCGATGGCCGTTGCTGCCGATGGGTAAAATTACCGTGAAGGTACCGCTGAGGCGGGGGAGTGGAAGGAAGCAAGGGGTGAGTGGTTGTAAAACCTAACGCTAGGTGGCGTAACAATCGGTGTCCGGCTCACATTTTCGGGGTTTCAAAGTATAACTTTTCTGCTGGGCTTTAGTTGTATCAGCTAAACCGAGGGGCGTCCCGTAAAGTAGTGCGGGCCTTGGGCAGTTAGTAAGGCAGGAATGCTGTGCAGAGCTTAGCCTATATCAAAAAGACTCTTATATTTGCTATTAGAACCTGTTTATACTTCTCCGCACTGGTGGGGCAAGAATTTTAAAACTAAGATTGAAATGACGACAAAAGCATCAAGAATCATCTATACCATTACCGATGAGGCTCCTGCGTTGGCAACACGTTCGTTCCTGCCAATTGTACAGGCTTTCACAAAAGCGGCCGATATCGAAGTAGAGACAAGAGATATTTCCCTTGCCGGCCGTATCATCGCCGCTTTTCCGGAGAACCTGACCGAGGAGCAGAAGCAGTCGGATGACCTGGCGTACCTGGGCGAGCTGGCCAAGACGCCAGAGGCGAACATCATCAAGCTGCCCAACATCAGCGCCTCTATTCCGCAGTTGAATGCGGCCATCAAAGAGCTGCAGGCACAGGGGTATAACATCCCGAACTATCCTTCTGAGCCTAAAACAGAGGAAGAAAAAGACATCAAAGCCCGTTACGCGAAGATTCTGGGTAGCGCGGTAAACCCTGTGTTGCGCGAAGGTAACTCGGACCGCCGCGTGGCAGATGCCGTGAAGCAGTATGCCAAGAGCCACCCGCACTCGATGGGCGCCTGGTCATCAGACTCTAAAACTCGCGTGGCCCACATGACGGAAGGCGACTTCTACGGCAGCGAGAAATCTGTAGTGGCTGATAAGGCGACAGATGTGCGCATCGAGTTTGTGGGTGCCAACGGAGAGACAAAAGTGCTGAAAGAGAAAGTGGCGCTGAAGGAAGGCGAAGTGATGGACTCCTCTGTGATGCATGTTGCCGAGCTAAATGCCTTCTTTGAGAAAGCGATTGCCGAGGCGAAGGAAGATAACATCCTGCTGTCGCTGCACCTGAAAGCCACCATGATGAAGGTGTCTGACCCTATTATGTTCGGCCACGCGGTGAAGGTGTTCTTCAAAGACACGTTTGCCAAGCATGCTGCTACCTTCAAAGAGCTTGGTGTTGACCCGAACAACGGTTTAGGCGACGTTTACAATAAAATCCAAAGCCTGCCGGAAGAGAAGCGTGCCGAAATTGAGGCTGATCTGAAAGCGGAGATGGAGAAGCGCCCGGAGCTGGCGATGGTAAACTCTGACAAAGGTATCACCAACCTGCATGTGCCAAGCGATGTGATCATCGACGCGTCTATGCCTGCGGCTATCCGTTCTTCGGGCAAAATGTGGGGCCCGGATGGCAAACTGCACGACACCGTAGCCATTATCCCTGACCGTTCTTACGCCGGCATCTACCAGGAAGTGATCCAGTTCAACAAAGAGAACGGCGCTTTCGACCCAACTACGATGGGTACTGTTCCGAACATCGGTTTGATGGCCCAAAAGGCGGAAGAGTATGGCTCGCACGACAAGACCTTCGAAATGACTGAGGCTGGTGCGGTGCGTATCGTTGACGCGAATGGTAACGTGCTGATGGAGCAGGAGGTAGAGAAAGGAGATATCTTCAGAGCTTGCCAGACAAAAGACGTAGCCATTCAGGATTGGGTGAAGCTAGCCGTAACAAGAGCCCGCATCACCAACACACCGGCCATTTTCTGGCTGGATCCGCAGCGCGCGCACGACGCGAACCTGATCAAAAAAGTAGAGCGTTACCTGCAGGACCACGATACCAACGGCCTTGAGATCAAGATCATGTCGCCGGTAGAGGCGATGCGCTATACATGCGAGCGTGCCAAAGCTGGTAAAGATACCATCTCGGTAACCGGTAACGTACTCCGCGACTACCTGACTGACCTGTTCCCGATCCTGGAGCTGGGTACAAGTGCGAAAATGCTTTCTATCGTTCCGTTGCTGGATGGCGGTGGCCTGTTCGAAACAGGTGCCGGTGGATCTGCACCGAAGCACGTTGAGCAGTTTGTAGAAGAAAACTACCTGCGCTGGGATTCACTTGGTGAGTTCCTGGCCCTTGCTGTATCGCTGGAAGATCTTGCTTACAAAACCAAGAACGAGAAGGCTGAAGTGTTGGCAGAAGCCCTGAACAAAGCCAACGCTGAGTTCCTGGAGAAAGACAAATCACCAGCGCGTAAAGTAGGTGGCATCGACAACCGCGGCAGCCACTTCTACCTGGCTATGTACTGGGCTCAGGCACTTGCCGAGCAGAACAAGAACCAGGAGCTGAAAGACAGATTCTCTGGCCTGGCAAAAGAGTTAACCGACAACGAGCAGAAGATCGTGGACGAGCAGATCGCCGCACAAGGCAAGCCGGTTGAGATCGGCGGGTACTACCACCCGGACGAAGAGAAGACCAGCAAAGCCATGCGCCCAAGCGAAACGCTGAACGCTGCATTGAATAACTTCTAAATAGAAGTATAAAGTATAAAAAGGAAAGGCTGCCTGATCTCTCAGGCAGCCTTTCCTTTTTATACTTTATTTTTAGTCCTTATGCTATTCCGCGTTAGTGCCAATATTTCCCTGCGCAACATAAACCTCCAGTTGCTCCGGACTTAGGTGCACATTTACGTGGCCGTCGTAGTGTAACACATCTTCATAACCGAAAGGGGTGCCGTCGTCAAGTTCTGCCACATTCGTCATGCTCATGCCAGTGGTGCCATTTACCGGGTTGAAGGTGAATACAATACCGCCGCCTTCCTCAACTGAGTTCATGTGGATATGGGCAGGATGCACGCCTCCTTCAGGGGTGCCTTCCAGCATGATGGTGGCTAAAGCCTCCCCATTCTTTCGCTCTTCAAATGTGACAGAGCCGCTTATACCTGGTACAGCCGCTTCTTCCAACTCATACTCCGTGGATTCTCCCGTCAGCTCATTCTGGCCAATGTCGGCTTGCGCCACTATCACGTCCAGCTGGTCCTGGCTCAGGTGCACGTTCAGATGGCCATCGTACTCCATCAGGTCTTCAAAAGAAACAGCGTTGCCTTCGTCATCTCTTTGCACAATAGTAGTGCTGGTGCCCGTAGTGCCGTTAACCGGGTTTAGCGAAATAACAATAGGGCCTCCTTCGGCAGCTGTGTTGGCATGAATGTGTGCCGGATGGACTCCTCCTACAGGTGTTCCTGACAAAACTATGGTGATGGATGTAGTTCTGTCGTTTATTCTAACAAAAGTAGCAGTGCCCTCTATGTCAGGATCTGCTACCGATTTCAGGTCATATACCTTCGTGTCAGGGAAAGGTACCGGGGAATCGTCATCGTCCTTACAGCCGGTAAAGACAACAGTGCTAAGCACCAATAATAGTGCAAAGACATTGATTTTGGAAAGGCTGTTTAACATAGGCTTTACATTTAAGTTGATAAAATATGGTAATAATGGTACTGTTTTGCTTTAACTTGTTGATTTTCATTATGTTTTCTGTTTTTTGTAAGGGAGGTTGAAAACAGAGCCAGCGGTACAGGAACGGCTTTAAGCAGAATCGCCACAAGAGTGCCTTCCGGGAGCGGTTCTAACTGTATCTATATATAAATCGTTTGATAGGCGCGCAGATGGCGTGCGCCCTTTAAGGTGCTGGTAGCAAAGGGCTAGGCGCTGGAGTTGAGAGGAGGCGCAGCCGCCGTTTCCGTGAGCAGTAACCTTTCCGGCTCAATCCGGTTTCAATTTAAAAATGAGAAGCTGCTATGGCAAATACCAAACTTACCAACTCCTCACAGGCAACTATAGTATTGGCCGGAGCCACCGGAGATTTAGGCGGACGTATTGCGCAGGCGCTTCTTGAGCGAGGGGCTCACCTGAGGGTGCTGGTCCGCCGCAGCAGTGACAGGAGCAAGGTTGACGCGTTGCAAAAAGCGGGGGCTACTATCTATGAGGTAGACTACCATGATGCCACTGCATTGGCCAAGGCCTGTGAGGGCGCAAACTGTGTGGTTTCTGCTTTGTCGGGGCTGCATTATGTAATGGTAGGCATACAGGCCTTGATACTAAATGCAGCGGTGGCAGCCGGTGTCCCACGTTTTATTCCTTCTGATTTTGCCATTGACTTCACCAAACTCCCGCACGGTAACAACCGCAACCTGGATTTCCGGCAGGAATTTAAAGAACGCCTAGACAGGGCGCCCATTGCCGCGACCTCTGTTTTAAATGGCATGTTCACTGATTTGCTCACCGGGGAGGCGCCCATTGTCCTTTTCCCGCTGAAAAGGGTGATGTACTATGGTAGTGCCGACCAACTGATGGACTTTACGACGATTCAAAACACTTCGGAGTACACAGCCGCCGCGGCTCTTGACCCGACCACACCACGTTACCTGCGCATTGCTGGCGATGTGCTGAGTGCCAAGGGGCTCTGTGAGGCAGCTAGTAAAGCCACAGGCGAGGAATTTAAGCTGCTGCGGGTTGGTGGGTTGGGCCTTTTGAACACACTGATAAAGGTAACGAAGGCTTTAACCCCTCGCAGTAAGGAAGTCTTCCCTGCCTGGCAGGGCATGCAGTACATGCGCGATATGTTTAGCGGGTTGCCAAAGCTAGCGCCATTAGATAACGGCCGTTATCCCGAGATCAGGTGGACAAGTGTAGCCGAAGTGCTGGCAAAGCGGAGTGAGTAACCTACAGGAACGCTATCAAGCGGAAGGACTTCAAAGTCTTCGTATGCCAGATAGGAAAGGTGTCTGTAGCAAATAGAGGCTGTTGTGCTACGAAGCCTTACCTTGCTTTCTAAGCCTCTGCGTTTTAAGGTAGCTATACAGCATGCCTGCCAAACCACCTGCCACAGCGGTATAGCCATAGCCAACCAGGAAGCCGTAGCCTTCGCTTTCTTGGCCCAAAAAGAGGGAGGCTGCAACTGCCAGCATGCCAGATACTAGAAGTAGTGTTGCTTTGGTGTAGTTGATGTTATTTTCCATCGCTGAAACAGTTTACTTGAGGTTATACTTACGGCTCTAGTGCTTTTACTAATATAGGTACATACAGCCAAACTGGTTTTTACTACTAGACAAACACAAAGATTAACCAGACCAAAAAAGAATTTTCCTATAAGTCTGCCTTTTCGGGTAGGTTTAGATCTTTAGGTTTAGTGAAACCGCTTACACCCTCCCTTGAATCTGATCATGTTTCTTAACTGAATAAATATCAAAAGTATAGGTTGTGCTCTGAAAATTTTTGTACTGAATATAACGCATAAGTTCAGACCATAACAAGGCTTGTACAGGAGAAAGGCGCCTTGCTTTGTTCCTGCTGTCGGTGCTGTGAAGGCTTTCTTTCATCTATCCTCTGAAATTTCTGCGTTACCTATCCCCAGACGTTGTTTTGCCGTAACACAAAGTCTATACTCTCTGCTAAACAAGATTAGTAGAGGATGCTAACTTAAATCTTAAAATGTCTGAAAATAGTATTAAATCACAAACATATTTCCTTCCTGCGCAACTAGAAGCGTGCGAGGACGAGCGGGTGAGGGAAATTCATGCCAGTATAATTGAGAAGCTGATCGACACCGATTATCCTTGTGTAGGGGCCAAGGCAGCCCTGAACTCCAGCCAGTACCGCCTGGGGGTGTATGGTGGTATGGGAGCCGACGATACCACGCGCCAGTTAGGTGAGGACCTGAAAAACTACACGGCGGAAACCTTGTCTGCCGAAAGCGAATACATGACGCTGATCGCCGTTTTCACGGATGAGGCAGTATCAGAGATTGATTTTGAGGAAAAGCTGTGGCGGCAGCTCCAGAAGCTGCACGATAGCGAAAAGCACCTGCAGCGCTGGGATCCGGACGTAAGCATCAACCCAGAGGACAGCGATTTTAGTTTCAGCTATAACGGCGTAGCCTTTTTTGTGGTAGGCTTGCACCCCAACGCCAGTCGCAAGGCCAGAAGGTTTACTCACACAGCCCTGGCTTTTAACCTGCACCGCCAGTTTGAGCAGCTGCGTGAGAAGGGGGTTTACGAAAACATGCAAAAGGTAATCCGGGAGCGGGAGATAGCCTACGACGGCTCTATAAACCCAATGCTGAGCAACTTCGGAGAGGGGCTGGAGGCGCCTCAGTACAGCGGCCGGCAGGTAGATGAAAAATGGAAGTGCCCCTTCCATGCCGGATTTGATCACCAACCAAAAGAAGAAAATGATTAACACAATTGCAAAACAGACAGGCGCAGCCTTTCAGCTTCGGAAAGGAGACAGGCTGAAGGTGATAGACCCGCAGGGGGAGCAGGTGAGCGACATGGTGCTGTTCAACGCAGAAGACCTGCGCGAGAAACTGTCATCAGGCAAAACCCTTGACTTTGAGGAGACGATACTGATAACCAAAGGCCACCACCTCTGGAGCAACCGCAGCCGGAAAATGATGGAAATTCTGGAGGATACGAACGGGCGCAACGATTTTCTGCTGGCCCCCTGCAGCCCCGAGACTTTTCAAATTATGTACAACAACCCCGATTACCACCCCAGCTGCTTCGAGAACCTGCACACCAATCTAAGCAAGTATGGCATCGCTCCTGATGACATCCCAACGGCCTTCAACATTTTTATGAATGTGCAGTTTGCACCAAACGGGACGCTTACCGTGGAGCCGCCGCAAAGTAATGCCGGTGATTACGTGTTGTTAGAGGCAAAAATGGACCTGATTGTGGGGCTGACGGCATGCTCTGCGGAGCAGTCTAACAACTACTCCTTTAAGCCTATTCAATATGAGATCATCTCTGAAGGATGATTTGCAGCGGAAAGCCAATACGATACCTTATTTAACAGAAAGCGGCAGCCATATTTGGCTGCCGCTTTCTGTTAAAGTCTACTAGCTAAGTACTACTATCTAGCATCCCAATTAATACCCAAACAGCTCCTTCAAGGTCAGCTGTTTTACTTTGCCATACTTCTCCAGTTCCTTAAAGTTCAGCTTGTCTTTAGAGCCGATCACCAGGATAGCTTGTGGTTGTGCTTTCACGTACTTCTGCTGGAACTCCTTCAGCTGGTCAAAGGTCATGCTGTTGGCGCTTTGGTATACATCCTGACGAATGTCGTAGTTCAGGCCTAACTTCTTAGCGCGCTCGTAATCGAACAAAATGCCGGACTTGGTGATGCGCTCCGTTGAGATGCTGTTTCGCAGGGCAGCTTGTGCATTCTGGAAGTTCGCATCGGCCAAAGGCATTTCCGTCAGCAGGGCCTGCATACCGGCCATGGCTTCAGATAATTTGTCGGCCTGCGCCCCAATGTACGATACCAGGTAGTTGGCGCGGTCTTTCTTGGAAGCGGTACCATAGTAGGAGTAAGTAGAGTAGGCAAGGGCCTTTGACTCCCGCAGGTCCTGGAACACGATGCCGCCCATGTACTCGTTGTAGAGGCGCACTACCGGAATAATATCCTTGCTGTAAGGCACAGACTTGCTTACGAACATCATCTCGGCCTGCACCATGTTGTAGTCTGCCCAGTATACCGTTGGCTGCGTAAAGTCGATCTCTTTGTATACTTTCTCGGCAGGAACCGGCTTAAGCGTGGCCGGCACATTGTGGCCCGCGTTCAGGGCTGCTACCAAGTTGGCTGTTTCACGTGGACCATAGTACAGCACGCGGTGCTCGTAGGTTGGGATGCTCTTGATGATGTTAACCAACTCCTGCGGCTTCACGGCCTTTAGCTGTTTCTCGCTTAACACCGTGTTGAACGGGTTTTTAGGGCCATATTTGGCATAGTTCATCATGGCCTGCTGCAGGATAATGCCTTTGTTCTTCTTGGCATCCTCGCGGGCTTTCAGCACGCCGGCCACCATGTCGTTCAGCGCCTGCTGGTCTGGCTTGGCATTGGCCAGCACGCTCTCGAACAGATTCAGGCCTTTCTCAAAGTTCTCATCCAGGCCCGTCAGGCTCACATACACCTGATCGCCGGAGGAGAACACGTCGAACGAGGTGCCCAGCTGGTAAAACTCCTTCTGCAGCTGCTCCGCCGTATACTTGTCGGTGCCCAGGTACTTGAGGTAGTTCACGGCCTTACCCAACTTCTGGTCGTTGTTGGTGCCCATGTCCAGGATGTAGTACAGTTGGAACAGTTCGTTGTCTTTGTTCTTGGTGTACAGCAGCGGAATATCCTGCTTTAATTTCGCTTCGGTGATGTCTTTGCTGTAGTCTAGGAACACTGGCTGCAGTGGCTGCACCTCTTTGGCCATAAATTCTTTGTAGTACTGAGACTGCGCATCGCGGTTAACAGCTACCGGTGTAATGGCAGGCTTCTCTACTTTCTGCGCGTTCGGGTCTTTGCCGGTTTTCTTATACACCAGCACGTAGTTGTTGCCGAAGTACTTGTTGGCTACGTCCATCACGTCTTGCTTGGTGATGCTGGCAAACTCAGTTGGGCGGCTCACAAATTTCTGCCAAGGCATCTCATAAATAAAAGACGTTACGAAGGCATCCGCACGGTTGCTGTTGTCTTCATACGCCTTCATGGTGTTGATCTTGTCGTTGTTCACCACCGCCTGGATCAGCGACTCGTCAAACTGCCCTTTCTTGATCATCTCCAGCTGTTGCAGCAACAGGTCGCGCACCTGGTCCAGCGTCTGGCCCTGGCGTGGCAAGCCCGTCATCCGGAACGTGCCGTAGTCTTTCATGGGGGTGTCGTAGGCGTACGACTGTAGCACCTTCTGCTGCTGGTTCAGGTTCAGGTCTATCAAACCGGCCTGGCCGTTGTAGAGCAGGTTGCTGATCATCTGGATCACCAAGGCATCTCTGGTGTTGATGCCTGGGGTGCGGAAAGCGATGGATACGTTCTCCGCATCCGGCCCCAGTACCTCCTTCACGATCGGCTTCTGAATCGGCTGTTCCTGCGCCACATTAAATGAAGGCTCAGGCTTCTTCTCCATACTTCCCCAGTACTTGTCAATCAAACGGATCGTCTGGTCGAAATCGATGTCACCGCTCATGGCAATGGCCATGTTGTTCGGGATGTAGTACTTGTTGTAGTACTTCTTGATCTCAGTGATGGATGGGTTCTTCAGGTGCTCGATGGTGCCGATAGTGGTTTGCGTGCCGTACTGGTGCGTCGGGAAGAGCGCCGTGTTGATCACCTCAGCCACTTTGCGGCCGTCGCTGTCCAGGGTGCGGTTCTTCTCTTCATAAACGGCCTCCAATTCAGTATGGAAGATGCGCGGCACCATGTCGCCGAACCGGTCTGCCTCCAGTTCAATCCAACGCTCCAGCTGGTTACTTGGGATATCGTTGGTGTATACTGTCTGGTCTACCCATGTATAGGCGTTGGTCCCTTTAGCCCCGATGGCGCTCAGGATCTTGTCGTATTCGTTGGCAACGGCATACGTAGCGGCTACGCCAGAAACAGAGTCGATTTGGGCGTAGATTCTTTTGCGGGCGGCCTCATCTTTGGTGGCTCTATACTTTTCGTACAGCGCCTCGATCTTGTCCAGTTCTACTTTCTCTTTTTCCCAGTTCTGGGTACCTAGCTCGGTAGTGCCTTTAAATACCATGTGCTCCAGGTAGTGGGCCAGGCCAGTGGCATCGGCCGGGTCGTTTTTAGAGCCGGCGCGCACCGCGATAAAGGTCTGGACACGAGGTGCCTCCTCGTAGTCCGACAAGTATACTTTCAGACCATTGTCCAAGGTATAGATGCGGGCGTTCAGCGGGTCGTTGGGTACTGTCTCATACTTGTACTCCTTCTCGGCAGGAGCCGTAGTAGCGGTTGCTGTAGCATCCGTAGATGATTGTGCCTGGTACGCCTCGTTCTTGCACTGCGTGAACGTAAGACCCAGCGCAAGCAAGAGCAAAGAGGAGCCTCTTTTTATTGCCATAGTTTTGATGTTGTAGTTTTTTATAAAGATAATATGAAGTCTTTTAAATAACGTGTGTTTTCTTTCTCTTATTTGGCTTTTATCTGTACTTCCAGATTCCTGGCGCAAGTCTCCGGACTTTATCCTGCTCATGGTGTCGGGTTTGCAATTTATTCGGTTTGAAGAGGCATAGGTATAACTTAAGCTATACTTGTCGGTGCCGCTGTTCCGGACCTCCCTGTCCGTGACCTTCGCTGCTGCGGGTCTCTAAGTCCGCGTACGCCATACTTTATACTTTGGCTGTCTTCATACTTCTGCTGGCGCAAGTATCCGCTTGTGCCTGTTCTCAGCCATAGCTTCTCACCCGCTAGCGCGAGCTTGTAGTTCGTGCTCTCCCTGTTGCTACCGCTTCCTGCAACTTGACTTAAGCTATCCTTTCTAGCCACTGTTCACCCTCAGTCTTACCACCTGCTCGTTTCACCTCTGGTTTTGGTGCTCTCCAGCCCGAGAGGGCTCGTCTTCGGGCATCGCGCTGTCTACATTTCCTGCCCTCGTGCCTCGGGCTGCCTCGCCTCCGGCTCGTCACCAGAAATCTAGAAGGCGCTCAACCCAAAGACTGGGGAACATTTCGATAGTGCGTACTGACGGAGCTGGAACTGAACTCCCTCCCCTGTTCTTAGGGGAGAGTCGGGGTGGGGTAGTTCACCTTGGAAGGAGGCAATGAATGAAATCGCCTGCCGGACAATTCCCCTCCTCTGGACTAGCCAAAACGAGAGTTTTAAGCTAGCGAGCGTAGCTCGCTAGGGGTGAGTTTACACCTGTAGGAACTGGTTACAACCTGTTCACGCAACGCCAGCGGCTACGCAATTTATACTTCAGTATGAGTATTTACAGGCTCCCATCCTTGGACAAGGAGGGGCAGGGGTGGGTGGACCTGGCACGGCGGAGATTGCTCTCCTTTAAAAGAGCCAATAGGCGTTTTTGAACTAGCGAGCACAGTTCTAAGAAATGGGTGCATATTTCGCAGCCGCACCTTCACCTCCCTTCCACCAAGGCCCCCTCCAGAACGCTAAAAAATAGGAGCGACAGCAGCGGGTATGATGGCTAACAGAGCGCTAAATGCAAAAGCCCCTCCTGTAAATGAGGAGGGGCTTTTACGTTATAAAAACGGCTGGGTTAAAAATCTGCATCCAGGCCAAACCGCTGCTTCAGGTCAATCAGCACGGGGTACTTCTCAGCCAGGTAATTGAATTTATCTGCCGAGGTGTACAGCTTCCGGCCTTCGTCCTGCGCCTCTACCACCTCAGCCCTTAGCTTTATACTCCGGTTGCCCAGCTGCTGCTTCAGCTCCCGGAGTATGTCCGGGCGCATCGCCGTGAACTGGTCCATCATCACGTGGTTCTCCAGGTGCAGGACAATCTCATTATCCTGCCCTACATGGTATTGGCGGTTGAGGAGTGTGAACTCCATCATGTTCTCCGCTTTTTTTCGGCGCAAAATAGCGTGCCATACCGTTTTCAGCCTTGCCTCATCCACCGGCACCACGGCGCCGTAGTGGGTATCTTCCTCTTCCTCGGCTACGGCAACCTCCGCCACGGCAGTCTGAGGGTTCTGCAGGTCTTTCAGGCTGGGCAGCTTGCCCAGTTTCTTGGGCGGCGGCAGCTGCACACCGGCACGGGGTTTTTCCGGGGCTGGGGCGGCAGGCGGCGCTGGCTTGGCCGGTGCAACATGCGCATCAGCTGTTACCTGCTGTGGCTGCGGCGGCTGCTGTAGCGTGGCCGATGGCACGCTGCCCGCCGTAACCGGCTGCTGCATCTGCGCCGACGGTACAGGGGCGGCAGGAGCAGCGGGGGCACCAACAGGGCTGGTAGAGGCTGGTGCCGGGGCCGCTACCTTAGCTTTTTTTGATACTTCTCCTTCCTGGGCAAAACTCAGGGCCGCATTCAGGTGCGCCATTTTCATCAGGCACAGCTCCACGTGCAGGCGCTGGTTTTTGCTGCTCTTGTAGTTGGTGTCGCAGGTGCTCACCAGGTTCAGGCCCGAGAGCAGGAACGATACACTGGCCTTCTGCGACTGCTCGGCATACTTGGCCTTGATGTTGTCCGACACCTCCAGCAGCTGCACTGTCTGCGGGTCTTTGCACACCAGCAGGCTACGAAAATGCTCGCCAATGCCGATCAGGAAGTTATGGGCGTCAAAGCCGTTCTTCAGGATCTCATCAAACAAAAGCAAAGAGCCCGAGAGGTTCTGCTCCAGCAGGTGGTCTGTCAGCCGGAAGTAGTAGTCGTAATCGAGGATGTGCAGGTTCTCAACGGTAGCCTTGTAGGTGACGTTGCTGCCCGAGAAGGTCACCATCTGGTCGAAGATCGACAGGGCATCGCGCAGGGCGCCGTCAGCCTTCTGCGAGATCAGGTGCAGGGCATCCGGCTCAGCCTGTATACTTTCTTTGGTGGCAATATTGCCCAGGTGGCGCACCATGTCCTCAATGCGGATGCGGTTGAAGTCGAAGATCTGGCAGCGCGACAGGATGGTCGGGATGATCTTGTGGCGCTCCGTGGTGGCCAGGATGAAAATGGCATACGAAGGCGGCTCCTCCAGCGTCTTCAGGAAAGCGTTGAAGGCCTGGTTCGAGAGCATGTGCACCTCGTCTATGATATAGATTTTATACTTGCCTGTTTGCGGCGCATAGCGCACCTGCTCCACCAGGTTGCGGATGTCCTCCACCGAGTTGTTAGAGGCGGCATCAAGCTCGTGTATGTTAAAGGAGCTGTTGGAGTTGAAGCTGCGGCAGGACTCGCACTCGTTGCAGGCCTCCACTTCCGGAGTGATGTTCTGGCAGTTAATGGTTTTGGCCAGGATACGGGCGCAGGTAGTTTTGCCTACACCGCGCGGACCGCAGAAAAGGAAAGCCTGCGCCAAATGCTTGCTGCTAATGGCGTTTTTAAGGGTATTGGTTATATGGTGCTGCCCTACCACGCTGTCGAACGTGGTGGGGCGGTATTTACGCGCTGATACTACAAAGTTTTCCATTACTACAAAGATAATCAATCCGAAGCTCAGTTGGGAGTGCTTTTTATCAAGTAGTTATCCATAGGGTTATCCACTGTTCTCGCTCGTGTTGCTCCTTGCCTTGCTCTCTATGGAGAACAGAAAAAGTATAAATTTTAATGCCGTTGCCTTCAAAAAGTTAAAACATAAACCTTAAATTGCTGAATCTTTTATTGCCTTAGTACCACATAAACCGCCACGGGGTATGCTTTGGCAAATCCTAGGAATTGTTAAACGGCGCCACTTTTTCGGCTATTACAGACCACTACTACCATTGAAGAAGCATGAAAACTTTTAAGCCTTTAGCAGTAGGTGCGCTGCTGCTTGCGCTACTGGCAGGCCCTGCTTTGGGGCAGAGCACCTATAACGGCTTACCACTCCTGAAAGCAAACTCCAGCAAGGTGAACGTGCGCGTAGGCCGCGTTTTAGTCAACGGCCTCTGGACGATAAAACCAGAGTACAATCCCAACTCGCTCCATATTCAGGTAGTAGGGCAGAAGGAAAGGCTGATGTTCTACACCGATATTGATTCGGCCGCATACGAGATCAGCCCTACTGAGCCGAAAAAGTTTTATGTGCTGCTGGGCGGCAGGCAGTACGTGCTCACCGAAGTAAAGGGCTTTAGAATGGAAAATGGGGAGGCCGCCTCAAAGGAGGAAAAGTTCCTGAACATAGAGAAGCCCAAGAGCAAGACTTTCGGAGGCTTATGGGAAAAACACCATGTCGGCGAAGTGGTAGAGGACATCAACAAGTATGCTGACAAAGCCTCTGGTGCTGTGGATTGGGTAAAAGGAAAGCTTTTTGGCGATAATGAGTAAGCCCTAGCAAGAGGAGCTGCAAGCTGGCACTAAAAAGCCTCAGGAATACTCTTCCCTGAGGCTTTTTAATTTCGGTGTGATCTACTGCCTCCTAAATAGTATACAGCGTTGCCACCACCACAGCCAGTCCACTAATGGTCAGCAGAACGCCGTAGGCAAAGAAGAGCACAAAGAACTTGTAAACCGTGCGCCAGCGAGTGCTCCGGTAAATGTTGCGCATAGACCTGTAGATGTACCACAAGGTTATGACCACGCCAAGCAGCTCCAGCCAGCCATCCAAAAAGGGCAGTATCCATCCGAGCAGTATCAGGATGGAAAAGAGCAGGAACAGGAACGAGTGCACATGGATAGAGTAAATCAGATGCTCCACATACAGTTTAGAGGAGCGCACGTGCACCAGTTTCAGGATAAGCGCAAACAGGGGTAAGAGAATGAACATCACCTTGGGCAGGTGGCCTATTAGCTTGTTTTTGAAGAGCTCGCTGCTCAGGTCATCATCCATCACTTCGCGGAACTTGTGTCCCAGCGAACCTAGCCAAGTGTTTTCGCTGCCAATGTTTATGTCTATTCCTTCTGGTTTTTTGTCTTTTTCTGTTTCCGTTGCGGTCGGCTGTGTAAAGATAACAGCGCCATTCTGGGGTGCGGTGCTTGTGTCCAGCGAGGCCTCAGCCTGGTCGAGGATGGTGTAGGAGTAGTTAGCGGCTGTCGGGGATACGGTGCCGTCTGCTGCTTTCTGAGAGATGGCGTTTTTCAATTCGCCGAGCTCTTTCTTCGCCTCAGCCCTTTCCTCAGCTGTTTCCGTTGCCGCATTTTCCTTCATGATGTCTTTCTTATTTATGTTGGTATTGGCCGTGAATAAGAAAAAGAACAGGATGCTGATGAAAATGTACATGCTGACCGGGTTGAGGTACGCAGCCCGTCTTCCCGCGAAATACTCTTTGGTGAGGTAGCCAGGCTTTGTAAAAAGAGGCACCATGCTGTGAAAAAACTTAGACTCAAAGTGGAAGTAGTGCCCAACACTGTGCAGGGCCAGGTGCAGGAAGTCCTCGTGCAGCTCCAGGTTCTCCTGCCCGCATTCCGAACAGAATTTACCTGTAACCGTTGCCCCACAGTTCAAACAATTGTTTTCGGAACGATAATGCTTTTTCATAAGCGTACTATAAAGGTATAAAAGACGCGCCTTTAGCCGTTTTAAAACCCTAAAGTAAACAATTGTAGCATTTTTCTATGATGATATGCTGTAAATATTTAGTAAATATAGCTTCTGGGCAATATAAGATTGGGCTCTGGAGCAAAACTACCCAAAGAGGCTGCGATGGCTGGGGGATGCCATTTAAAGGAGTAGTAGCCGTTGTCGTTTTTAGGAGCTTGAGCGGGAGGGGCACACACTATGCATAAAACACCGAAGGCAGCTGCCCTATGCAGCTGCCTTCGGTTATAGGCTACAAAGTATAGGCTTTATACTTTGTAGCTGTGATGCGAGCGCTTAATATGGCTTGCCAGGGTGCGACCTGTCCTGTGCCTCTTCCACACCTTCCTCGCCGGTTACGTTGCCCAGCGGACCGTCGGTGCCCGCAATCTTCTCATGCTTCATCATCTTTTTCATCTCGGTGGTAGCGCGCTCAATGCTCTCCTTTACCCGGCGGCCATAATCTTCATCGGCTTGTGTAAAGTGGCTCAGCATCTTTTCCTGGATACGCGGGTCGCATTTGGCCAGATCGTTGCCCAGGTTCATAATTAGCTCGTCGCGCTCCCAGTCCTCAAAATTGCGGAAAGTCTCACCGGCCTGCTTAAACGGGTTAGCGCGATCTATAGGCTGGCGCATGAGGTTCGCCTCGTAGCGCGGCATGTAGTCTTTGCCTGGCTTCTGAGATTCTTCCAGCCCGCCCAGTATAGATGGCTCGTAGTTCACGTGGATGTTCTGGCCCTCGGCAAAGTCGGTGTCGAAAGCCATTTGGCCGCCGCGCTGGTTTGTGGCAACGTGCGTTTTAGGGGCGTTGATCGGCAGCTGTAGGTAGTTGGCGCCCACACGGTAACGCTGCGTATCGGAGTACGAGAAGGTACGGCCCTGCAGCATCTTGTCGTCTGAGAAATCCAGGCCATCCACCAGCACACCTGTGCCGAAAGCCGATAGCTCTACCTCGTTAAAGTAATCCACAGGATTGCGGTTCAGCGTCATTTTGCCTACCGGGTACCACGGGAACTGCTCTTTCGGCCACAGCTTGGTGTCGTCCAGCGGATCAAAATCCAGCTCTGGGTGCTCGTCGTCGCTCATGATCTGCACGTTCAGCTCCCACTCCGGAAAATCGCCGCGCTCGATGGCCTCATACAGGTCCTGGGTGGCGTGGTTAAAGTTCTTGCCCTGAATCTCCTGGGCCTCTTTTTGTGTCAGGTTGCGGATGCCCTGCTTCATGGGTTCCCAGTGGTACTTCACCAGCACCGCCTCGCCATCGGCATTCACCCACTTGTAAGTGTTCACACCCGAGCCCTGCATCTGGCGGTAGTTGGCCGGGATGCCCCACGGCGAGTACAGGAACGTAACCATATGGGTTGCCTCCGGCGTGCCGGAGAAAAAGTCGAAGATGCGCTCAGCGCTCTGGATGTTGGTTACCGGATCCGGTTTCTGTGAGTGGATCAGGTCCGGGAACTTCATGGCGTCGCGGATAAAGAAGATCTTCAGGTTATTGCCTACCAAGTCCCAGTTGCCGTCCTCGGTGTAAAACTTCACGGCAAAGCCGCGCGGGTCGCGCAGTGTCTCGGGGGAGTGCGTGCCGTGGCCCACCGTGGAGAAACGCACGAAAACCGGCGTTTCTTTACCTTTTTTAAACACCTTGGCGCGGGTATACTTCTCTACCGGGTCGTTGCCTACCGTGCCGTAAGCCTGGAACACACCGTGCGCACCGGCGCCACGGGCATGCACCACGCGCTCGGGCACGCGCTCCCGGTCGAAGTGCGATATTTTCTCAATGAAGTGGTAGTTCTCCATGGTGGCAGGGCCACGGTTGCCCACCGTTCTAATGTTCTGGTTGTCGGTGACAGGGTGTCCCTGGCGGGTGGTGAGTGTGCGGCCTTTGTTCTGGCCATTGCCTTTCTGGCCGTTGCCTGAGCTTGCAGTGCGGTATTTCTTCTTATTTTCTTCCATATCGGCTAACCGGATAAAATGATAGATTTTTCTACAGCATTATACTCTATGTTGGCCGCTTATGTTTATAGATTTTGTCTATACGTGTCTTAGAAATGTCTATATAGTATACTGGTTAAGTATAATAGCGCATACGGCATATAGAAGATATTACAGACGAAATGATGTTCTGGTAGCGAAGGGAACCATTCAATAGGAAAGAACCAAGTGGAGCTTCATGGCAGCACCTGCCAGGCAGCCGAAGCAGCCATGCCTTAAAAGTATAGCTTAAACACGGTGCCCACCCCCTCCTTAGAGGTTACTTGTATGCTGCCTTTGTGCAGCAGCATGATGTGCTTGGCCAGGCTTAGCCCGATGCCCGAACCATCCTTGTGCGAGGTAAAGAAAGGAATGAAGATGCTTTCCAGCAGCTCTTCCGGGATGCCCACGCCATTGTCCTGCACCTCAATCACAGTCTTGCCGTTTTCCTGCTGGGCAGTAAGTATCACCTGCGGGTCAGGTCGCCCCAGCACCGCACGCTTGGCATTTAATATCAGGTTGATGAGGACCTGCTCCAGCAGGTTCACGTCGCCCTGTAAGGTGAGGGTAGACGGCGTGACGTGGCAATCCAGCTGTACCCCCTGCTCCTCCAGTTGCGGGCGCATCAGGCCGTTTATACTTTTAAAGAGCTCCTGCACATATACCGTGGTCAGCATCAGCTCCTGCGACTTGTTCAGGTTGCGGTAGAAGTGGGCAAAGCGCAGCAGCCCCTCACTTCTTTTCTTGATGATCGAGATACCCTCTTCCGTATCCTGCAGCAGCTCCGGGTCTAACCTGGCCTCCGGCTCCTGCTCATACTTCTCGCGCTCCAGGTGCAGGTGGCGGCCCAGCGTGTCGGCCAGCGAGGCGATAGGGGCCACGGAGTTCATGATCTCGTGCGTCATCACGCGCAGCAGCTTTTGCCAGGCCTCGGTTTCGGTGGCATCCACGGTGGCGCTTACGTTCTTCAGGGCTACCAGCAGCAGGTGGCGGTGCTGCAGGGTAAAGGCCGTGGCCGAGAGCAGCAGCTGTACCTGGCCCTCCTGCAGCTTTAGCTTCAGCAGCTTGTTTTCGCCGGGTTTTATACTTTGCAGCGCCTCGTGCAGCAGCGGGAAGCGCGGCTCCAGGCCGTTTATGCTTTTCAGGTAAGGCAGGTGCAGTATACTTTTAAAGGCCTCGTTCACCCATTCTACTTCCCCGGTCTCCTCATCCACGGCCATAATGCCCGTATCGATCATCTGCAGGATCGTTTGCATGTACTGGAACTGCGCCTCCTTCTCGATGTGCAGCTGCTTGTACGTGTCGTTGATGAGGTTAAAGGCCGTGTGCAGCTGCCGCAGTGAGCTGTTGGTGGTGCGCTCGTTAAATCGCTGGGAGAAATCGCGCTGCTTCACGGCTTGTAAAAATTTAGCCAACTCGTTGTTGCTGCGCGTCACGTACTTGGCCAGCTCCCACACCTGTGCCAGCATCACCAGTATACCCGAGCCTATCTGCAGCCAGGAAAACTGGGTCAGGTAATGCACCGTCAGGTACATCACGGCCAGCAAAAGCACCAGCCGGACCAGCAGCCCAAGCTCTAGGCGGTTAAATGTCATGCTTGTTCAGTCGGCGGTAAAGGGCGGTGCGGGTAAGGCCCAGTTCTTTGGCGGTGCGGGAGATGTTGCCTTTGTTCTTCTCCAGTACGCGGATAATCGTTTCGCGCTCGATCTCGCTCAGGGGTACAGGCGTTTCCGGGATAAAAGCTGCGGCAGGGGCGGCAGGAGCCATCTCCATGGGCGAGAAGCTGAAATCCTGTGGCTGCAGTATGTTGTTCTCCGCCAGTATAATGGCCCGCTCCACGGCATGCTGCAGCTCGCGCACGTTGCCCGGCCAGCTGTGCCTGCTTAGCTTTTGCAGTGTTTCAGGGGCAAAGTCCGGTATTGGTTTATGGTTTTTCTGGGCGTAGATAGCGGCAAAATGGCGCGCCAGCAGCTCCACGTCGCCGTGGCGCTGGCGCAGCGGCGGCAGTGTGATCTCGACAGTGTTGATGCGGTAGATCAGGTCCTTGCGGAACTGGTTACGGGCAGCCAGCTCGTAAATGGGCTCGTTGGTGGCCGAGATCAGGCGGATGTCTACGGGTATGGGCGTGTTGGAGCCGAGCGGCGTTACCTGCCGGTTCTGCAGCACTGTGAGCAGCTTGGCCTGCATGCCCGGCGAGATGTTGCCGATCTCATCCAGGAACAGCGTGCCGCCGTTAGCCGCCTCAAAGCGGCCGGGGCGGTCTTCCCGGGCGTCGGTAAAGGCACCTTTCTTGTAGCCGAACAACTCACTCTCGAATAAACTGTCGGTCAGGGCGCCCATGTCTACGCTCACGAATGGCTTGCCGGCCCGGAATGACTTCTCGTGCAGCGCCCGCGCCACCAGCTCCTTGCCCGTGCCGTTCTCGCCAAGTATGAGCACGTTGGCCTCGGTAGGCGCGATCTTCTCTATCTTGTACAGTACCTCCTTAATGGCCTCCGACTGCCCCAGAATACTGGTGCTGGTGTTTTTGGGAGCAGCGGTAGCGGCAGTGCCTTTTGCTTTCTGTTGCCGCTTCTCCAGCGTCTGGTGCAGCGTTTCCAGCAGCTTATCGTTGTGCCAGGGCTTCACAATAAAATCGGCCGCCCCCTCTTTCAAAGACCTCACCGCCAGCTCCACATCTCCGTAGGCCGTGATAAGTATAACCGAGGCCTCTTTGTCCCTGTCCAGGATCTGCCGGAGCCAGAAAAGGCCTTCGTTGCCGGTGTTCAGGGCGCTTTTAAAGTTCATGTCCAGAAAGATCACGTCGAACTTCTGCCGCTCCAGCAAGCCGGGCAGCAGGTCGGGGTTCTTCTCGGTCACAACTTCTTTTACCTCAGTTTTGAGCAGCATCTTCAGGGCGAACAGCACGTCCGTCTCATCGTCTACCACCAGCACGCGGGCATTTTTTACAGAGGCCATAGGTACTACAGTTCAGGTTGAAGAACCGAATATACCAATTCTGTCTGATAAAAATAAAAACGGCTAGCCAGGGGTGCTTTGCTTCAGTGTACGCTGTGTTCATACCTGTAGCGGAAGCGCACAGGTGTACCGGGTGCGGGTGTATCGAAAGCGTACACTCATACTTGTTGATTAGTGATTAATGTGCTTATAATCAGGGTTTTTAGTTTTTGGCATCTAAATTTCTTGTAGGCATGTAGCACAGCAGAAAAATTGTTGACAAAAAATTTCGCAGGTATACTTTTCCACCGCTTCAACGCCTAAAACTATGATCAAGAACTATCTTAAAATGGCCTACCGCAACCTGATGCGCCACAAGGTCTTCTCGTTCATCAACATCTCCGGCCTGGCGCTGGGCATGACCTGCAGTATCCTTATACTGCTGTGGGTGCGGGACGAACTAAGCGTCAACCGCTTCCACCAGGACATTGATAACCTGTACCGGGTGATGGAAGTGCAGAGCTATCCGGGCGCTGATGATTTAACCGTTGATGCTACGCCGGGGCCGCTGGCCGAAGCGCTGGAGCGCGAGATGCCGGAAGTGATCCATGCCGTTCGCTCTACTACCTGGGATTGGAAACAGCTCTTTGCCTACGATGACAAAGTGCTGAAGGTAAACGGAAGGTACACAGACCCAGAGTTTTTCGAGGTGTTCACGTTTCCGCTGCTACAGGGTGATGCTAAAAATGTGCTGGCGCAGCCAAACTCGGTCGTGATCTCGGAAACGGTGGCTAACCAGTTTTTCAATTCTCCGGATGAGGCCATGGGTAAGCTTCTAAAGGTCAACAATAGTAAGAGCTACAAAATAACCGGGGTGATGCAGGATGTGCCTAAAAACTCCACAATGCAGTTCGACTATGTGATGCCGGTGAATGACTGGATTAACAGCCCCGGCAGTGAATGGCTAAAGGAGTGGGGGAACAACGCCCTTCGCACCTTCCTGCAGTTGCAGCCAGGCACCGACATCGCTGCCTTCAATGAGAAGATCAAGCCATTGATAAAGAAATACCACCAAGGCTCAAATACCGAGTTATTTGTGCAGCCAGTCGGCGAGATGTATTTGTATGGCGATTTTACGGGAAGCGAAGCCAAGGGCGGAAACGTAGAGAATGTACGCCTCTTCACGGTTGTTGCTGTGTTTATTCTGGTCATAGCCTGCATTAACTTTATGAACTTGGCCACCGCCCGCTCGGCCAAACGTGCCAAAGAGGTGGGGGTGCGCAAGGCTATCGGGGCTAATAAGTCAGCTTTAATCCGTCAGTTTATGGTGGAGTCGGTGCTGGTGGCTTTTCTGGCGCTTTTTGTATCGGTTAACCTCACCGGCATCCTGCTGCCAAACTTCAATGACCTGACCGGCAAGTTCATCGAGCTCGACCTTTCCGACCCTTCGCTGCTCCTGATGCTGTTGGGCGTGGCTTTACTCACTGGTGTTGTTTCTGGTAGCTACCCAGCCTTTTTCCTTTCCTCTTTCGATCCGGCGGTAGTGCTCAAAGGCACGGCTAAGCTAAGCAAGAGCGTGTCGGTTTTCCGGAAGGGGCTGGTAGTGTTTCAGTTTATACTTTCTGCGTTGCTGATTATCAGCACCCTGGTTGTGTACCTGCAGCTGCACTTTATCCGCACCAAAAACATTGGCATTAACAGAGAAAATGTGGTGCTGCTGCCATTGGAGGGAGAGCTCCGAGACCGGTATGATGTGATGAAGGAGGAGATGCTGAAGGTGCCGGGTATCACAGGTGTCACGGCTGCCAACCAGAACCCGCTGATGGTCGGTAACTCTACCGGAGACATTGGCTGGGAGGGGAAGGACCCTAATGCCGACATTCTGTTTAGCATCCTGAAAGTGGACTACGATTTTCTGGAAACCATGAAGGTGCAGATGAAATACGGCAGAAGCTTCTCGAAAGAGTATGGCGCGGAAGAAACGAAAGTGATTATAAACGAGGAGGCGGCCCGGTTAATGCAGATGAAGGAGCCTGTAGGGCAGTGGCTTGGCCGCGGTGATGACCGTGCTACGATTATCGGCGTGGTGAAAGACTTTAAGACAACCTCGATGCACGAGACAATGAAGCCCCTGGTGATGATGCTGGACATGAATGATGCAAACACCGTGTTCGTTCGCGTTACTTCCGGGCAAACGGCAGAGGTATTGTCTGCCATGGAAAGCATTGTGAAGAAGCATAACCCGGCATTTCCGTTCGAATACCACTTCCTGGACGAGGACTTTGAGCGGATGTACAAAACAGAAGCCATCATGGGCCAACTGACCAAATACTTTGCCGGCATCGCTATCTTCATTTCCTGCCTGGGCTTGTTTGGGCTGGCCCTGTTTACGGCTGAGCAGCGCACCAAGGAGATTGGCGTGCGTAAGGTGCTGGGCGCCTCGGTAGCAAGCATCGTGTACCTGCTCTCAAAGGATTTCCTGAAGCTGGTGCTGATCGCCAACCTGATCGCGCTGCCGCTGGGCTGGTACCTGATGAACGGTTGGCTCAACGACTATGCCGACCGTACCGAGCTGAGTTGGTGGGTCTTCGCAATGGCCCTTGTCTCCACCATCATCATTGCCATCATGACCTTGAGCTTCCATGCCATTAAAACGGCAGTGGCCAACCCGGTAAACTCCCTGCGCTCTGAATAAGTGCACATACTCAGAATCACATTATCCAAACCATTACTACAAAATAAAACCATGAAAAAAACAGTCACATTGATGCTCCTGCTGCTGGTGCTGCTCGCGCCGGCCTTTGCCCAAAACGTCTACAAAGGCCTCCCTGTCATAAAGGCGACCGCCAGCGTGGCCGATTACAGGATCGGCAAGGAACTGGTAAAAGGAAACTGGAACATTTCGCCCCAGCTGTCGCCGGATGTGCTAAAGGTGCCGGTGCACAAGGCCAAGGAAAACGTTACCTTCTACACCAACACCGACTCCATTAGCTTCAAAGTGCAGGCAGGCAAATCGTACCGCTTCTACGTAAACCTGAACGACACGGCGTATGCCCTGACAGAGCTACAGGGCTATGGCTTTGAGGCGGTTCAGTTTAACAAGACCCAGCAGGTGCCAGCTTATACTTTGATGTATGAGCAAAACCCCAATAACCCTTACCTGCAGGAGCTGCGCACCAAGTATAACCTGGATGCCATTGTGGCAGGTGCCGCCAACGACACCGAAAAAGCGCTGCGCATGGTAAACTGGGTGCACCAGCAGTGGCAGCACAACGGCATGAACGAGCCCAGCAGCCCGGATGCGCTGACGATACTGGCCGAGGTGAAAGACGGCAAACAGTTCCGCTGCGTGGAGTACGGCATTGTGACCACCGCCTGCCTGAATGCCATTGGCCTGCCCGCCCGCACCATGGGCCTGAAGATGAAAGAAGTGGAGACGATAGAGTTTGGAGGCGGGCACGTGCTGCTGGAAGTATACCTGCCAGACCTGAAAAAGTGGGCAATGCTGGACGGCCAGTTCGACGTGATGCCGGTCCTGAACAATGTGCCCCTGAACGCAGTGGAGTTTCAGCAGGCTATTGCTAACAACTATAATAAGCTGGAGATCAGGAGCCTGTCCGGAGCCAGCAAGGCACAGTACGTGAACTGGGTGTACCCTTACCTGTACTACTTCGATGTGAGGTTTGACAACCGCGAGGGCGTGGCTTTTGAAAGAGAGACCGTGGACGGAAAAGCCTCGCTGATGCTTGTGCCGGTAGGGGCTAAAATACCGGAAGTATTCCAGCGCAAGCATAAAATGGACCGCTACAAGTATACCAATTCGCTCACGGACCTGTACCAGGCACCGGCACTGCCTGCCGCCACTACGGCGTCGCGGTAAGTATAACAGATAAACCTGAAACTTTTTGGCTGTTGCCTTGCGTTAATAAACCGTTGGCAACAGCCAAAAAGCCATAAATATTGCTTATGTTTGTGGCATACTTCTTGAAGTATAAAACACCAAGACATCGTTCTTTAACTTATGGGGATGACCGGAATTGACAGCTTGAGCAAATTGCGTGTAAGCATGTCGGGTGATGAACGTACCACCTGTTAAAAATCCGTTCGAACAATAACTGGCGAATATAACTACGCCATGGCTGCTTAATCTAGGTATTAAGCACTAGCCATAGTCTCGTGCAGGCTTCGTGAATCTGCTTGCACATCAGAGGCTTCGATCCGATTTACTAGTCTGTGTAAAGGTGCGGTGCACAGGCGAAATAAAGCATCTAAGGAGTGCGCATAAGTTTGGTTTATACTTGCAAGCTCCCGACAATCCGAATAAACCTAAGCATGTAGAAGGCACGTCGGTTTCCTTGTCTGGACCAGGGTTCGAATCCCTGCATCTCCACAATACCCCACAAAAAAGGGCTTTGGCAATGCGCTAAAGCCCTTTTTCTTTTTCCGGGTCAAACACTGGTCAAACCCTTCTTGAGGCATGACTTCTGCCGCCGTAGCACCTGGGTTGCTCCCTGGCATTGTTAGGAGGGATCAAGCTTAAGCAGGTATCCGTTTTCCGCTATTTCAGCAGTTTATGGGCAGGCACAAGCTGATGTGTGGGGGAGCTTTCCACCGCCTCCTGCAGAAGCGCCACGTGTGCCACTCCATAGATCACTAAGATCCTGTCGTCGGGGCTTTCGGTGATGCGCTGGATGTTGCGGAAGATACGCAGGTTGCGGTTAAACCAGGTGGCGCTGTACCAGTCCACCCCGGTGTAGTCGTACGGCTTTTCCTCGTATTGGAAGACCTCCCGGAAGTAATTCTCATGCCGGCGACGGATGGCCTCAGGCTGGTTATACTTCTGAATCACCTTGTACAGGGAGCCGCTCTGGCTAAAAAGCTCTTTGTCTATCTCCGCGCGTTCCATGGTTTTGGCGCGCAGGTAGGTCCAGAACTTCTCCATACGCTCCTTCTTGTCCTCGCGCAGCTCAAACGTGGTGGCCCCGGGTTTCTGGTACGTGTCTATGTCGCCCATGGCGTTGATGCAGTACAAGCGTTGGTGCCCTAGCTCCTTCGCCAGTTTAAACCCGATCATATACACTTCATCTGCTGGCAGTTCGTAGCGCCCCTCGAGGTAAGCCTGGTACAGCGAGTCCAGCTCTGCCTGTTTTTCGGGCATTACCTCAACGGCAATCTTGGTAGGCTTAAATTTGGCCAGCCGCCGGTTCAGCTTCACCAGGTCCTGCTGTGCTTCCGGGCGCATCACATCCAACTGGTCTTTTTTCTCGGTCACCACAATATCCTTGTTACGGTAGGAGAAGTGGAAGGTGCCCAGCAGCAGCACCTTTGCACGATCATCCTGCTTGGCAGCTGCAGTACCCTGTGCCTGCGCCGGAGATAAGAAACTGCCCGAAAAGAGGGCCGCCGCGAGTAAAAACTTTTTCATAGAATAGATATAGGTTTGCTAATGCTTTGTAAGGCCTGCATGAGCGCATGTCAGTAGCCGTTAAATTTTCTAGCTGCTCCTGTCATAATGTACCTGCAGGAACAACAGCACAAAGATCTGGTGTGGCTGCACAGGAGAAAATAGACAAACAGGTGCTTCTGTTGGACAAATGCGCAGCGTGTGTGCATGTGCACCTGTCCAACAGAAGCACCTGTCAGGTTTAGGATAAAGTACAGGGGCGGGAGAGCTGCATCAGGCCGTTGCCGGCTGGCTTGCCAGTGTGCTGGCGGCCTTCTGCTTGATGGCTTTGTCGATGCTGTAAATGGTAAAGATGGTGACCAGCGTGGTGGCTACCACTGTGTACCCGATCAGGTCGTAGTGCTCCAGTTTGCCGTTGCTGGTTTGCACCACAATCAGGCCGGCCACTACCGATGCCAGACCGCCGGCCATCTGCTGGATCGACGACTGTATACTCATGTAGGCACCTCTGTCGGCAGGCTCCGGGATGGCCGTCATGAGGGCCGAAGCAGATACCATGCGCCCGATGCTGGCGATGAAAATGAACACGTTCATCAGGATGACGAGCCACAGCGGCGACGTGCCGAGGTTGCAGTAGACAGGTATCACGACCATAAAGAGTACAGAGGCCCAGGCGTAGAGCTTATACTTGCCAAACTGGTCGCTTAGCTTGCCGGCCAACGGGCCTGCCACCATGGCACAAAGGCCGGTTACCAGGTAAATGAACGGTAATTCATCCAGGCTGATGCCCAGGTTGTAGACCGTAAAAGCGCTGGCAAAAGGCATCATCATAAACCCAGCCGTGGCAAGCAGCACATTCGCGCCAAAGCCTTTTAGGTAGTGCCTGTCCGACACCACATGCGCCAGTTGCTTAAAGGCATTACGGTCGGTCTGCAGGAGCAGATGCTCGCGTATTGGCTGCATACGCACCAGAATGGCGATGCCCACCAGTACACTGATGCCCACCAAAAGCAGAAAAGGGGCATGCCAGTTCCAGGCGTTGGCCAGGTACAGGCTCAACGGTATCCCCATCACCTGGCTTACGGCAAAGGCCATCTGCACAAAGCCCATGACGCGGCCACGCGTCTGAAGCGGGAAAAGATCGGTGATGATGGCAAATGAGATGGAACCGATTACCCCGCCAAACAGGCCGGCAACAATACGGGCCACCAGCAGCGCGAGGTAGTTAGGCGCCAGGCCACACAGTAGGGTGCCCACAATAAAGCCAGCGTAGAAGATTAGCAGTAGCTTCTTCCGGTCGTACCTATCGGCAAAGCCGGCGGCCAAAAGCCCCGATGCCCCTGCACTAAAGGCGTAGGCCGACACCACCCAGCCAAACTGCTTCGGCGTTATAGCCAACTCTACTATCAATTGGGCTCCCAGCGGCGAGAGCACCATGAAGTCGAGCACGATCGTAAACTGCAGCAGCGCCAGGATGGCGATAATGAAAACCTGGTAGTTGGTGAACGATGTTTTACTTGTTAGAGTAGTCGTGTTTTTCATCTTATATAAATCCTTCAGCCTGTGCTAAGGCTGGTATATACTTTAGCGTAAGCCTGTAAATCTTTAGTATGGGAGTAATCAAAACCCAAGTCTCCTGACAAGAGGGGACTCCAGCAGGTGCTTCCTGAACGCGTAGTCTGTAAGTATGGCGGCCAGTGTTCCCAGCAACACAGAGGTTAACACATCGCTGGGGTAGTGCACGCCCAAGGCCAGCCTGGAGTAAGCGATGAGCAGCGCCCAGGCTAAGACTACGGCCCGGAACAGGTTGTTGCGGACCATCAGGGCCAAGGTAACAGCGGCGGTTACGGCGCAGGCCGTATGGCCCGACGGAAACGAGGGGCTACCTGTTTCAGCTAGCTGCGTAATGGTCGTGCTGTTGAGGAACGGTCTTGGCCGGTCGACAGCGTATTTCAGGGTACCAACAATCAAAACCGTAAGGCCCATCGCCAGCACATACTGAACAGCTTTCAATTTCAAGTTTTTGTCTTTCCTGAAGTAGCCAGCCACATAAAAGCAGACAGGAAGAAGCGCACCAATGGCATAAGCGGTATCCGTCAGAAAGAGCAGCACCACATCAAACAGGACCAGCCTGCTGCCATTCAGCAATTCCAGGGTTTCGAGGTCAAGGGTGTAGAAAACATCAAGTGTGGTAGCCTCTATAAACAGAAGCATGGCAAGGTATTGAATAAATAACATGGGTAAGCTATTAACTGATTGTTCTGATCAAAATGGAGAATATGTGATGGCGTCAAAAACAAGGCGCTATCCCGGTACGTGGCTGTGCCGGCATGTTGTTACAGGTTGGGTAAAGCCGTGTTGTCATCGATTTAGTTTTGCGCGCTAGTGTAGCCTCGTGCTTCTACGAGGCTGCGGCGAAAATGCATGTCCCGCAAAACAACAAAATAAATTCTGAAAGCGGCCTCAGCCAGCTGTCCGTTCGTGGATGCTGCGGAGGAGTTGGCGCCTGCGCCGGTGTATTTCGTCAACTTATGGCTACCGTTCATCAAAAGCAGCGGTGCACCGCCGGTGTTGGTTGGGCCCGTTACTGTTATAGCCTACGTTGCCGTGTCTGTGCCAAGGGCAGCAGGCTGTTTCGAGAGTCTCCAGTAGATCATTTTTTCATCCCGGTGCACCTCATACATCCCCAGCTTCCTGAGTATTCTGGAGGAGCCAGTATTATCCAGGAGGCATCTGGCCGTAAGGCATTGTACCTCCGGATGGCCCAGCGCCCAGGTTGTCAGTGCCTGCGCCACCTCCAG
Organism: Pontibacter litorisediminis; assembly: GCF_029360645.1. Classification (GTDB taxonomy): domain Bacteria; phylum Bacteroidota; class Bacteroidia; order Cytophagales; family Hymenobacteraceae; genus Pontibacter; species Pontibacter litorisediminis. The sequence continues at coordinate 155,927 of NZ_JARDUA010000006.1, forward strand.
CCCGTAACCTTTCCGTTGCTCCTGCTCAATAATGGCATAACCCAGGTCCACTGCTCCGCCTGTGCCGGGCTGGCCCTTGAAACCTGCATCGCCGATAACGGTCTTCTCCTCCCGTAGCACCACCATCCAGGACTCAAAGCCAGTAGGCGCTCCGCCTGCAAGCTTCAGGTTCCGGATGATCTTGGGCAGCGTTTCCCTTGCCTCCTGGTCAGGCCAGAGCATGGTTTGTGTTAGCCCTAACTCAGCCAACACGCTCAGGTCGCCATCTAAAAGGGAGGTAGCGGTTCTGAGCGTGAAGGGGAGCAGCAGTAGCCTTTCTGTTCGGATTTGTTCTATAGCCATTGTGTCGTGCATCAAATGTGGGGCCTAAGGTGCTGCACAGCGGTTTAGGGGAGCTTTACGGCGTACAGGTATCCGTCGGAGCTGCCAAAGTAGATCACCTCCTGGTCGATGGCAGGCCTGGAGAGAATGGAGCCCAGCGTGTGTATTTTGCTTTCCGAGCTTTTCACTGCCTCCATGGTTTCGCCGTACAGCACAAAGTCTTTCCTGAACGCACCGTTGGTATCGTAGACGGTGGCATAGTTCTTCCGGCTCATTTCCGTCTGAAACTCCCACACAACCTTGCCCGTCTCACTGTCTACGCCGTAGAGCTTGCCGTTAAAGCAGCCAAAGTACAGGATGCCTTTGTGCGCTATGGCGGCTCCGTACACCCGCATGTTCAGCGGTAACCTCCACTGTACCTCTCCGTCTGCTTTGCTCAGGCTGTAGAAGGCGTGGGTGTCGGAGGTGCCAACGAAGAGTTTGTCTTTGTAAAGCAGGGGTGTGGCGACAATCCAGCTGCCGCGCTCTTTCGTGTTCCATCTTCCGCGGCCTGTTTTGGCGTCGAGCGCGTACAGGTTGTAGTCTCTGCTGCCAAAGTATACCACCCCGTCCTGCACAACGGCGCCTTCCTGTATTTCCCCTTTCGGGAAGTGCGTGTCGCCCACGGTCTGGAACTGCCAGACCAGCTCGCCACTGCCCGCCTCCAGCGCATAAAACAGGCCGTCGAAGCTGCCCACGTATACCTTGCCGTCCGCTACCGCCGGTGTGGCGTGTACCGGGCCGGCAGTCTTGAACTTCCACTTAAGCTCGCCCGTCTCGCTGTCCAGCGCGTACAGGTGGCTGTCGCCGCTTCCCCAGTATACGGTATTGGCCACTACCTTCGGCGAAGACAGGTAGTAGTCCCACAAGTCGTAGGCTTTTTCTCCCTCCGACTTAAACATCCACACCAGCTTTCCATTCTTTTTGTTGATGGCGTACAGGTGGCCATCAGCACTGCCAACGTACACCAGGCTTCCCTGCACGGCAGGGGAGGAGTGTACTGCGCCGCCGGTCTTAAACGCCCAGCGCTGCTTGCCGGAACTTTTATCAAGGGCATAGAGGCTGTGGTCGCCACTTCCTACATAAAGGAGGTCTTCATCAACGAGCGGAGAAGAGTAGATTCTGCCCTTAGTCTTAAACTTCCAGAGGGCGTTTTCCTGCGCCTGCACCAGAAGTTGGGTGAGGAGCAGGAACAGGATTAGAGAGGCTTTGTGCATAGTTTTATTTTGTGTGTTGGGTTATGGTGCGTGTTGTGTATCGGATAGGGCAGCTTACAAGAGCTGCTGCCCTATCCGGTGGAGCAGCGGCTCGCGCTGGCTGCGGGCCAGCGGCAGGCTGCTGTCTCCGACCCTGACATGGTTGCCGCTAATGGTTTGCATGTGGTTCAGGTTAACAATGTAAGACTTATGGATGCGGAAGAACTGCTGCTCCGGTAACTGCTGCTCCAGTGCCTTGATCGTTAGGTGTACCACCAGCTTCTTCCGGAGCGTGTGTAGCTGCACGTAGTTTTGCAGGGCCTCTATGTAGAGTATATCCGCCAGAAGTACTTTCTCCAGCGCCCGGTTATGCTTCACGAAGATGTAATCGCTTTGAACAGGCTTTTGCGGCATTGCCTGCTGCTGCTTTAACAGGTAATAGTCGTTGGCCTTGTTTACCGCCTTCAGGAAGCGCTCCAACGAAATAGGCTTGAGCAGGTAGTCGAGCACGTCTAGCCGGAACCCTTCCAGGGCGTAGTTCGGGTAGGCCGTGGTCAGGATGGTGATGGGCGGGTTGGGCAGCAGCTCCAGCAAGCCCAGGCCCGTCAGCTTTGGCATGTTGATGTCGAGGAACATCAGGTCTACTTGCTGCTGCTGCAGCGCCTGCTGAACACGCAGCGCGCTGTTGTAGCTGCCGACCAGCTCCAGGAAATCCACCTCGGCTATGTAGCGTTCTATCCCTTCGCGGGCCAGCGCCTCATCGTCTACCACAATGCATTTTAATTTCATGGCGTGTTCAGGGTATAGTGTTCAGTAAGCGGTGCACGGGCCTGTGTGGCTGCCAAATTAAGTTTCAGCAGGACATGGTACACGCCGTGGGCTTGCTCTGCCTGTAGCTCGTAGTTGCCCGGGTACAGCAACTCCAGGCGTTTCCTTACATTCTCCAGGCCGATGCCGCCGGCTTTCCCAGGCTGTTCAGCTTCCGGGCTTTCTTCGCAGCTGTTCCATACCATCAGCCTCAGGGTGTCCTTCTCTACCCGCAGGCTGATCTGTATAAAGCTGCCATCAACTGCCGACCGCGACACATGCTTGAAGGCATTCTCAACAAAAGGGGCAAGTATAAATGGGGCAATCGTGTAGCTGTAGGGCAGGGTTCCCCAGTCGGCTTCGAGGCGCAGTTCACTGCCGTGCCGCACCTGCTCTATCTGCGCATAGCTTTGCAGGTAGGCAATCTCCTGCTCCAGCGGAATGGTGGCCTGCGAGCACTCGTACAACTGGTAGCGCAGCATATCCGCAAACCGGAACAGTACCTCCGAGGCCTGCTCTTTGTCTCGGTGCATAAGCACGTGTATGCTGTTGAGCACGTTGAACATGAAGTGCGGGTTTATCTGGTCGCGCAGCAGCTTAAGCTCCGCCTCCAGGTGCTCTGCCCGCAGCTGCTGGTGCTTTTTCTCCATGCGGCTGTGCTCGGTGTAAAAACGGATACCGCAAATAGCGCTGCTCGTGAGCAGGATACCCACAAACAAGCCCAGCACGCGCGGGATGAACGGGAGCGGCGTACCGTCTGGCGTTGGGGTTTTAAAGTGCAGCACGTGCTCCAGCCACACATCCACACACGCCAACAAAACCGCTAAAGTAACACAACTAAGCAGCAGCACCGGCACGAAGCGGAGCATCTGCCTGTTCCGGATAAACCGGGGCAGCACCAGGTCGCCGAGCGCATGTGCGCCCGCCATGTGCCCCAGCACCAATACCGTCACATACACCATACTTTCAGGTATGGGCATGACGTGGGTGATGTAAATCTGGAGAAGTATGACAAGTGCCAATATGCTCCAGATAAACGTAATCACGGCGCTGCTAACGGGTGTGGTCTGGCGTTTCATAATTTTCGGCAAAGCAAGGAAAATTATTTCAATTCTCTCTTTCCAGAACCATGCTTTTGTGGATGAAAACGCCCTCCTAACCCGCTGCTTTAGGCAGCTCGTCAATAAAATACTGCCGTTGGTAAAATTTATACCTGATGCAAGCGCCGGGCTACCGCCTGCTGTGTGGCTGGCCGCCCTCTACAAGGTATGGAATTTTGTAACAGACTGCGGCTATTGTGTAACAGCGCCAGGCTTAAAACCCGCTTCCTTTGCCGTGGTCAAAACTTGAAAATAAACCAATGGCAGACGATGACTCCTTACACTTTATCATTCCTCACGGCCGCCGCCGCATACTTGCCCGAAACCTAATGCTCCAAACCTAAAAAGTATAGCATGCCCCTTAAATTCCTATTGGCTGTTATTGGCCTGCTGACCTTTACCAGCCTGCAAGCGCAACAATCTAAAACCATGAAAAAAGAAGAAACTACCGTACTGGTGCTGTTCCACTCAAAGGGCGGCACCACCTATAAGCTGGCCACGGCCATTGCCCGCGGCGTAGCAAAACAGGATGGCGTACAGGCGGTGCTGAAACAGGTGCCGCACATCACTCCACCTGATGATCTATCAAACCAACCTTTCGCCAGGATACCTTATGCCACCCCTGAGGAACTGGCGCAGTACGACGGCATCGCGTTCGGGTCGCCTATCCACTTTGGAGGCGCGACCGCCGATATGCGCCTGTTTCTGGAGGGCACGCTGCGCCTGTGGGCGCAGCGCCGGCTGGAGGGCGTACCGGCCACGGTGTTTATGGCAGCGGGAGGAGGGGCCGGCAAAGAAGCGGCCATACTTTCTCTGTGGCACACGCTGGCGGTACAGGGCATGGTGCTGGTGCCCACGGGTATGATGGGCACGGCGGAGATGGATAAAACAGTTGCGCAGGGAAACACCGTGTTCGGCACCACCGCGCTTGCCGCCATGCCGGGTTCCGACAGGCCATCGGAGAGCGAGTTATACTTGGCTGAGCTGCAGGGCCAGGCACTGGCCAAAGTAGCCAAGGCCCTTGCGCCCTTACGCCAGGCAGCGCCTGTACCAACACCTCCCGCCGAAGCTTCCGAAGCAAATATAAATGCAATTGAGCAACGCCTGCAGGAGCTGGGGGTGCAGCTACCGGTGCTGCCCGAGCCGGTGGGCAACTACGTGCCGTTTACCCGCTCCGGTAACCTGGTGTTCATCAACCAGGTGGCTCTGAAGGATGGAAAGGTGCTACACCCCGGCGTAATAGAGCAGGACCTGACAACAGACGAGGCCAAGGAAGCCGCTCGCCAAACCATGCTGAATGTGCTGGCTGTACTCAGGAGTGCCACCAACGGCGACTTAGGCCGGGTGAAGCAGGTGGTGCAGCTAACAGGGTTCTTGAATACCCCAACCGGCTACACCCGGCATGCCGAGCTGATGAATGAGGCCTCTGACCTAGCCGTGGCTGTTTTTGGGGAGAAGGGAAAACACGCCCGTGCTGCTCTAGGCGCCTCGTCGCTGCCCCTGAACTCTCCGGTGGAGATACAGGCCGTGTTTGAGGTGGAGTAAAGTATAGCCGGTGAAAGTATAAACGCCCCACAGCATGCTGGCTGCGGGGCGTTTGTGTTGGCTTATGTCTTATTGCGTGAAGGCTAAACTAAAGCGTTACTACTTCACCATCCTGCGGTAGGAACAGTTTATCTTCCCCAATGTTCAGCGCATCGGCTTTCTGGCCTAGCGAGGCTCTTGTGGTGCGGCAGTGGTCCAACGCATCCATGTGCACGGCAATAACCCTGGCATCTCCGCTTTCCTTTATCAGCGACACCGTCTGCTCCTCGTCCATCAGGATAGGCGTGGCCTCAAAGCCAGGGAAGGCTGCACCTCCCGAGTTCGTAACGATATAATCTGGTGTATACTTCCGGATAGCCTGCGCCACTTCCTCGATCCAGATACTGTCGCCCACGATGTAGATGGTAGGCTGGTTTTCTGCCTGCAACACAAAGCCGGAAACCGTGCCCATTTGCTTCAGGATCTCTCCGCTGCCGTGCTCGCCACCTGTTCTGTAGATCGTGATGCCGTTCCAAACGGTGCTGTCCTGTACGGTTTCTGCATTCGTAAAGCCTTCCTTCCGGAAGAACTCCGCATCGGCAGGTTGGTTGATCAGCTTTATACTTTTATCCAGGGTCTGGCTGGCCACCGGGTCGAAGTGGTCGGGGTGGGTGTGCGTTACCAGCACCAGGTCCACATCCTTCACTACCTCTTCTATAGACGCAGGTAAATTCACCATGGGGTTTCTTGCCTTGCCTGCCAGCGGGTCGAAGGAGTCCTTCGGCATCAGCATAGGGTCTACCAGTATTTTCTTGCCCGCATAGTTAATTACCAGCGTAGCGTTTCTCACTAACTGTATACTTGCGCTTGTTGCCATATTGTATTGATTTTAAAGTTCTTAATTTCAATACAAAGGTAAGGGGCTTGCTGCTGTGCTTAGCTACCAAAGCTTTCTGCCTTGCTACCATTTTGATAATCGGCCAGGAAGGCAGTGGTGGTCTGGCCAGTTTGCGTCTTGAAAAAGCGCATCAGGTGGTTGGGCTCCGAGAAGTTGAGTTCGTGCGCGATGTCGGCAACGGTTAGGTCCGAATGGATCAGGTAGTTCTTGATTTCGAAGAGCAGCCGTTGCTTTAGTAAGTGTGTGGCCGTTACGTTAAACTGGGCCTGTACCGCTTTATTGAGCGTGATCCGGCTTATTCCCAACAGCTCCACATACTCACCTATCCGCTGCTTTTCCTTGATGTGCAGCTCCAGCAGTTTCTTGAACTGGTAGGCATAGTTGTTCTCCGGCTTTGTGAGCGGCAGGTTGTTTTGATGCGCGTAATCGCGGTTGAACTTCAGCAAAAGGTAATAGAGGAGGGAGCGGATGAGGTGCTCGCTATCGGGGTTTGCCTCTTTTAGTTCTGTGTGTATTTCAGTTAGGGTGCAGCAGGATTTCTGGATATACTCGACTGATACGTCCATGCGCAGCGGGTAATCGAGCTGGTAAAAGTATAGGAGCCGGTACGTGAACAGCTTATCGGCAAAAAAGTCGTTGAGAAAATCTTCCTGGAAGATCAGGAACGTAAAGTCCAGGTGGTCCGGGTCCAGTTGCCACTGCCGCTTCTGAAAAGGAGAGACAAAGACAACGGAATTATCGCTCAGGTTTATCTTCTGCTGGTTTAGCACCACATACCCTTTCGCTTTCCGGAAAAGCAGAATCTCGAAGTAGTCGGTGTTATAAGCTTCCGTATTGGTATAGGCCTCCTTTATTTCCTCACCTGAACCTACCCGCAGCAAGACCTCCACACCGCACTTAGTTTTGTCGAATTTTATGGTTCTCAAGGGTTAGGGCTTTTTGGGGTGTACGGTGTGTTGTAAGGTTTGTATTTCTGCAGTGGTGCGCTTCCGAAGCTGCGTCCTGTCCCACGAAACCAAACGTAGAACGAAGATAAAAAACTTATCACTTACACTTCACCGCACCATTGCAGAAACATGTTGATAGCAACATGTGCCCTTCATCTCGCAGCTTGTAGTCGGTCGTTACATTGCCGTCATAGGGTTGCGGAATGGAATTAATTGTCGTGCCATCGTCATAACCTGCCAATGAAGGTTCTGTCTTTTTACTCTGCTTTCAAGACGTTTACAGGTTCAACATGCGCCGCTCGAATGGTTTGGGAGAGGACAGTCAGAAGCCCGACTATGGCAACCAAACCAAAGCCTATGCTTACATTTATAAAACTTAAATCAACAAGACTGCTGCCTAAATCTTGTCTAATTAAATCACCGCCAAACAAGCCAGCCGGAACACCAATAAGTCCGGCAATTAGGATAAGAATGCCAAAATTACGGGTAACTGCCCACACCAATTCTATGTTGCTTGCTCCCAACACTTTTCTTATACCTAGTTCTTTAACGCGTGTTTCTACGGAGTAACTTGCTATACCTAAAATGCCCAAACCAGCGATTATCATAACTATAAGGGCAAAGAATCCAAAAAAGCCTATTCTTTCTCTACTGCTCGAATACCCATCTCTTAGGTTATAAAGATTTGCTGTTTTTTCAGGAAAATGGTTTTTCCATATGGTTTGAATGGCTTTGGTTGCTTCCAATTCTGTATTTGGATTTAATTTTATGGTCAAGGTGGCTATTTCTTTTGGCAAATACCGATACACCAGAGGGCGTTGTTCGCCAATAATTTCATTAGGCATGATGCCAATGACTTGTACATGGGCAGAATCCAGTAATAGCGTTTGCCCCACTAAAGTCTCCGATTCAGACGCCATCAATTTTGCGGCAGCTTCATTCACCAACACATATTGCTCAGTACTTTGGGGTATAGCCTTAGGGAAGTTTTGTCCCGATTTTAAGCTGATACCTTCTGTTTCAATTGTTTTTGGATCAATACTTACGTAGTTCATTTCCAGAACTTTATCATTTAATGTTACAGAAGACTTGCCCATTTTCAACGGTTTATGGTACCAGTTGGTAGCCAAAGTCGTTTTTACCTGGCTTAACTGGCTTATCTCGTTTTGCAGGTTTTCATATTTTTCTCCTTTTAAATCAAGTGTCAGGACATTGGGTGACACGGTTGAGCTGATGATTGCATGATTTTTTATTTCATAATCGGCTAAGATGACAACCAATATCATCAGCATGATAGTCACTGAAAACTGGACGACAATTAAAGCTTTGTAAACAGCAATACTCTGGAACAGCTTTATGTTCTTCATTTTACGCAAAACCTGTATGGGCTGAAACGCTGACAAGAGCCATGATGGAAGTGCCCCGGCGACTAAGCCTGTGATAACTGCGTAGGTCAACAAGCCTAAAATCAAGGTTGTATCATAAGAAAACGCCACATCCATATCGGGTATATAGTGCATTAAAATTTCAACACATGGCATTGTAAACAACAAAGCAAACAGGGCAACAAGGGTCGATTCCATTAAAAATTGACCAATGATTTGTCTTCTTGTTGCGCCTATTGTTTTGCGAATACCAACTTCCCGCGCTCGGGAGAAGGCACGCGCCAATGTCAAACTGATATAGTTGAAGGCAGATAAAAGGGTTAAGGCCAGAATCAAAAATAGCTGTGTTTTTATGCCCGCCCAATCGGTGCCCGCATTGTGGTCATTTTTAATGTCTTTGTCTCGAGGGGTAATAGCCTCTATGGGTTGTGCCAAAAATTGAAGCTTGCTCTTATCCAGGTTCCGAGTATAGTTTTGGAGCGTTGTATTGAGCTGCTTTAAATCATCTTCTGATTTTAAACGCGCATAAATTGCTGAACTCTTGAAGTCTCCCCAATTTTGTGAACTAATAGGGATTGCCCCTTTCTTTTCAAGCTTTTCAGCAGCATTAATAGAAAGCATTGCCTCAATGGGTAGGTGTGTTTCTAAAGGCGGGTCCTGGATAATTCCTCCAACGGTATAAGAACCTAAATTTTCAAATCGAACCGTTTGCCCTAAAGCATTGGCGTTGCCGAAAATCTTTTCTGCTGTTCTTTCTGTTAAAAAAAGGGAAGTGGGACTATTTATAAGGTTTTGTGCATTACCTGACAGCAACTTAAAGCCAAACACATCAAAAAAAGAAGGCTCTGAAAATTTTATGTCAATAGGTACATCCCCTCCGTCAGTTTGCAAATTATGTTTTCCGGCCAGACGTACTTTTACCGTTTTTTCGACAAAGGAGACGCTTTCTATTTGAGGCGCCAACGGCAATGGAGCTGTTGCCCATTTGGTTTGTTCCACCTCATTTGTTTCCTGCGTGAGTATCCGTACTATTTGATTTAGTTTTGGATGAAAATGGTCTGTATCGTGATCGGCTTTTAAGCCGGTAAAAAGAACAACACCAACCGCCATGCTCAGTGACAAGCTCAGTATGTTGACTAATGAAAAAAGTTTGTTTTTCAAGAGTATCCGTAGAGCGATTTTTAGATTGTCCTTTATCATGACTTAAGGTGTAGATTTATAAGGAAAAAGAGGCCAAATACTGAGAGGGTCTCTCTCAATCCTATTGGCAAAGTTGAGACCAAAGTATAACTGTTTAATCGCCAATGTTTTATAGTTGAATAGTTGTGTTTTGGCACCAACTGTTTATTAAAGCCCGTTCGATTTCGGACACTTGACTGTTCGATTTGATACAGTAAAGCACAGATTATTTTATACCCAAATGAGCGTGCGGCGCTTACTTTTACCTTAGTGGGTGTTTTCGGTGGAGAAGCTTATTGTTGGAATTGCTAAACGTTTCTTTTTTTGTTTGGGAACACTAGTCGGGTTACACGGAAGAGCATTGTTGCTAACGTTGTTGTGCAGCCGAAGCCCGAAGCATAGCGAGGGTTAAAGCTGCACCTTGTTAGCCAAAGATTTACTTAAGTTACACGTTCTTTTTTAAATGGAGCCTTTTTGGAACCTACTGGCACAATGGATAAACCATTTTGTGATATGTTGCTTTTGGGTTCTTTACAGGGATATTAAAGTAGACTTCAGAATTATGCTTCACATGATAATAGTTAGTATTTATCAATCCCAGAATAAACCTTGGTTGACTAACAAATTCATAGATTTCTAATCCATCCACTTTTGTTTCTGACTCTCTCACTTCACATCCGCCACGGTCAGGATAGTTGTAACGCTTAAAATCTTCCTTGTTTAAATCCCTATATAAATCCTGTCCTAGGATGAAGACATCAGGCGAAAGGAAGAAGTCTGCTTCATTTCTGTATGTCTTCAGTTTGTCACTTGAAAGAATAAACATCCCACCATGCTTTTGAGAATAGACACGCACAGGGTTCTTTATGCTTATAGTGTCAACCACATAGAATGATTTGTAATCTTCTTCTCCTTTATAGTTGATGTCATAGAGTTTCTGCCTGCAAGACGAGATTAACAGAATGGAAATCAGAAAAAGCCCGAAGTACTTTGTTATTCCTGTTTTTCTGTTCATTTCTATAATTACAATTTATGGCTAACTAAAGTATAATAGGAGTACTACTCCTGTTATACACCAAATATAGCAGATAAACGGAGTAACCCTTACCTCGCAGCCGACCCAAAGAGCGTAGTTGCTGCTGTGCTTTCTTTCCTGTAAATGATATAACACATAGCTAATATAGTGTAACATCTCCACCCGCACCACCCGCTACCTTTGTCATGTTCAAAGTAAGTAACACGAAAAGAAAATAGAACATGAAAGAGCTACAATTCAAAACCAACATCAACTGCGGTGGCTGTGTGTCTAAAGTAACGCCGGTACTGAATGCCACCGAAGGCGTTTGCGAGTGGAACGTAGACACAGCCAACCGCAACAAGGTGCTCACCGTGAAAACCGATTCTCTGTCTGCCAGCGAGGTGTTCGCCACTGTAGAGAGGGCCGGTTTTAAGGCAGAGGCGCTGTAACCATAAATGGGCAGCACACCAGCGGCTGCTCACCTCAGCTTAGCCAAGCCAGGCGCCTGTCTAGCTGTTGCTTGTTTGTCCTGCAAAAGCACCTGTTTGTGCATGGTGTGGGGCAGCAAAAACGCAGACCTTTGTGCCGTTGCAACAAGATAGAAGCAAGCGGGTGCTGTACAAAGTACAAGTATAACACGGCCTGCTTACAAGCTAACAACTAGTCCTTACCCATTATTGGATTAAAACGGCAGCTGCCCCTGAAAAGGTGGACGGCTACCTTCATGCCCGAACCATTAGCTACAAAATAAAACCATGAAAAAAGTATTACGCACCACGATCGGCGCGGCAGCCCTAAGTTTGCTGCTGCTCCACCAGGCCAGCGCCCAAATCGACCTGAGCTTTCCGGCTACTCCGGCACCGGATACTGCCCAAGCGGGTAAGCCACACTTCAGGTCAAGTATAAACGGTATCATCACTGCCTCAGGCTTTGTGCAAGATGGCACCTTTGGCCTCGGCGACGGCGCCATTACCATGTGGGCCAACCCAAAGCAACCCACCCAGGACGAGCACCAGTTTGGCGGCGACCTGCGCAAGACCTGGCTCATCTTTAAAGGCACTGCCTACAACCTACCGCACGGCATCACGGCCACCGGCCGGGCCGAGATCGACTTTCTGGGAGGCACTGCAGGCGCAGGCGGCTTTGCCGACGAGAACCTGCTGCCGCGCGTGCGCCTGGCGTACGTGGAGGTACAGAAGGGGCAGACAAGGCTGCGCCTGGGCCAGAACTGGACGCCAATGGTGGCCCATTTCCCAAACTCGGTCACACACTTTGCCATGGGCTACGGCTCGGCAGGCGGCATTGGCTTCCGCAATCCCGGCCTGTTCCTGTACCAGGGCCTGAGCAGCCCTACGGCAGCCACCAAAGTGCGCCTGGACCTGGCCGTTTTCCGCGGCTCCTGGACCGGCCCCAAAGCCGAAGCAGACGGGCGTGACGAAGGGGAAATCGGCACACCGCAAACCGAGGTCGGCCTGAACATCAGCAATCAGACGAAGCCCCTGAAATGGGAGGTGCACCTGGCCGGCCATTACGACAGCAAGCGCCTGGTGCAGGGCGATACCCGCAGCAACCTGAAAGGCAAAGCCGTGCAGGCCGGAACAAAGCTGACGTACGGCGGAGCCACCCTGCAGGGGAACGCCTACTGGGGCCGCGCCATCGGCCAGAGCTGGGGCCAATTGCTGCAGTTCGGCGATATAACGGGGTACGGTGCTTGGGGGCAGGCAGGGTATAAGTTTGGCAACAACTTCAGCGCGTGGATCATGTACGGGCAGGACAACCCGAACGATGGCGATGTACTGGCTGAAGTGCCCGGGAACGCCCGGCTCAAAAACGAGATACTTGTGCCGATGCTCCGCTACGACCTCGGGCCGCTGGGCATTGCCCTGGAGTGGTACCGCGCCAACACTGATTGGCGACTGGTGGAGAACGGGCAGGAGGTATACAAGACCACCTCGGCAAACCAACTGGCACTGGGGGCGCAGTTTGTGTTTTAATAGTAGGAGTGAGCAGCACCGGGTCCAACCACCCCTGCCCCTCAGAGCTACGCTTGCTAACTCAAAACTCACGTTTTGACTAGTCCAGAGGAGGCGAATCACCCCACCCCAGCCCTCCCCTAAGAGCAGGGGAGGGAGTTCAGCGCCAGCTCCGTTGGCCTTAGCTATCGAAAGCTGTTCCCAGTCCTTGGGTTGAGCGCCTTGTGAGATCCGGTGCCACGCTAGTGGCCAGCGCCCTGGCGCAGGAGGGAACACAGCGTGATGCCCTTAACGAGGGCCCCTACCCCCAGGACAAGCCCTCTCGGGCTGGAGAGTACCAAATTTTGAGGTGGAAAGAGCCGCTCGTAAGACTGAGGATCAGCAGTCGCTAGCAAGGATAGCTTGGTCCAAGCTGCGGAAAGCAGGGGCTGTGGAAGTATAAAAAGGCACGAGTTGCAAACTCGCGGCAGCGGTTGTAAAGCCAAGGATGAACAGAAGCTAGTAAAGATAGCTTACCTCAAGCTGCATTAAGCTGAATCTAAGGCACAAGCGAACGCTGGCGCCAGTGTAGGTACAGAAGCAGCAAGCATCCTAGAGCCATCACTCAAATCAGTAAGAACATATCAAATCAAATAATTACCCATTACCACAACGATACAATAACTATGAAAAATTCATCAATCAACACCTTCGTCCTTGCCGCCAGAATCCTGGTCGGAACCACCTTTCTGATTGCGGGCCTGCATAAAGCCTTGTTCTGGGATGGCCCTGCCATGTGGATGGCCTCCAAGGGGCTGCCGTTTGTGCCCTTGCTGCTGGGTATAGCCATGGCAACCGAGTTGGTGGGAGCCTTGCTGCTGTTTGCCGGCATCAAGGTAAAGCAAACCGCCATTGCCCTTATCCTGCTGCTCCTGCCCATGACGCTGCTGATGCACACCTTCTGGAACATGGAAGGCATGATGCAGCAAAACGCCATCATGGACTTTATCCAGAACGTCGCGATAATGGGTGGTCTGGTAGCTCTTGCCAGTTTGGCGCACCTTACTGCAAAGCAGAAAGCAAGTGTTAAATAAATCGATCACATTAGCCGTGCTTCAGCCAACGAAGCACGGTTTTATACTTTAAAAAACTATGGCACATCATCACCATCATCATGGGCATCACCACCACCATCATGTTACGGGTAACATCCGTTTTGCTTTCTTCCTGAACCTGGGCTTTGCCATTCTGGAGCTGATCGGCGGCTTTTTTGTGAACAGTGTGGCGATCATGAGCGACGCACTGCACGACTTCGGCGATGCCTTTACCCTGGGTGTCAGTTACTTTCTGCAACGCAAGTCGGAGCAGGCCGGTAATGCGCGCTATACCTACGGCTACAAACGCTATTCGGTGGCAGGGGCTGTTCTGACATCGCTTATACTTATACTGGGCTCTGTTTTCGTGCTGACTGAAGCTGTGGATAGGCTCCTGAACCCTGAGATGCCAAACCCATACGGAATGTTGCTTTTTGCGCTGCTGGGGCTGGCAGTGAACGGGGCGGCCTTCTTCAGGCTGCGCGGGGGGCACAACCTGAACCAACGGGCCGTGTCGCTGCACATGCTCGAAGACCTGCTGGGCTGGGCTGCCGTGCTTATCGTGAGCATCATCCTGTTTTTCGTGGAGTGGCCCTGGCTGGACCCGCTGCTCTCGGTCGGTATTTCGTGCTTCATGCTGCTGAACGCCGCCAGAAATGCCTGGTCTGCCTTTAAAGTGCTGCTGCAGGAGAACCCGCTGGCAAGCGAGCTGCACAAGGTAAAAGAGCAGGTGCTTTCGGTAAGCACGGTGCAGGGTGTGCATCAACTAAAAGTATGGTCGCTGGATGGCGAGCATCATGTGCTGTCGGCGCATGTGGTGGTGGAAAGCACCGCTGAACCCACCGCAGTGGCTGCCCTGAAACAGCAGATCCGGCATATACTGGAGCCTTTTGCGATAACAGAGGCTACTCTAGAGCTGGAGCAGGCAGGGGAGAGGTGTACGCTGCACGTATAAACTGCTGAACCGGGGAAAGGCAAAGGCCGCTACTGTTTTGGTAGCGGCCTTTGTTGTTTCTGAAGGTCCAATCATACCTTTACAGTTATACTTCAAAAATCCTGAGGTAGCGCTTTACGGATCTTCTGAAGGCTTCCTTTGCATCGGTGGCGATCAGTTGCCCTTCGAAAGCGCCGTGGATGGTATCAAACGAAAGCGGCTCTACCCGGCTACTGATCTGCTCAATGGCTTTTTTAGGAAGCGGTACCAGGTTCGGGTAACTATACATCATGGAAACATGCTTGCGGTCGCGGGCCACATACAGGCTGTCGCCCGTAAGCAACGTGCCTTTGCCATGCTGGGGTAAGTATAACACGGTGCTGCCATCAAAGTGCCCGCCCACATGCACTACCTTCATGCCGTCCCAAAGCTCCAATTCAGCGCCTTTCCAAAGTTTCATGTGCCTGCTTTGGTCCTGTATCCACTGCTTGTCGTTTTCGTGCAGGTAGATCGGGCAGTTGAAAGCGACGGCCCACTCCGCCATCAAACTATAATAGTGCGGGTGCGAAATGGCAATGGCCTTTATCCCGCCCAACGACCGGATATAGGTAACTGTCTGCTCATCCAGGTACGGAATACAATCCCACAGCACGTTGCCATTCTCCGACAGCACCAGGTGCGCCTTCTGGCCAATGGCAAAGTTAGGCTGCACCTTCAGCTCGTACAGGTTTTCCTGTAGCTTAACAGTTCTTATCGTGCTCTCTTTTGCCAGTTCATCATAGCTGAGCCATACTTGCCCGTTGTCGCCTACATACTGGCGTTCGTCTTCGCAAATGGGGCAGATATCGGTTGTAGTTTTAGGTGCGGCATAGCGGGTGCCGCAGGTGGCGCAGATATTCTTTTGCTGCGGGTCGCGCACAGTTAGTTTGGTGCTTCCCCGGCTGCTGCCTGAGAAGAAGTGCTGGCCAGGGCCGGGCAGGAGCAGAAGCGATGAGCCCAGCAGAGAGTTCTTTAGGAAGGATTTACGGTTCATAATATGCTGTTATACGGTGCAAATTGTTGATTAACAGCACAAATGTCGGTGCTTGCGGGCTTGGCCTCAATGGACAAAGCTCCCCTTGTCTTGCACAATCCGGTACCTAGCAGCTCGGCTCCAACTCTTTGTTGCGGAAGGCGAGGGGAGAAATGCCGGTGTTCTTGGTAAAGAAGCGGGTAAAGTAGGCTGCATCCTCAAAGCCCAGCTGGGCCGCGATTTCCTTCACGGAGAAGTGCCCGTGGTGCAGCAGCCGTTTGGCCTCCAGCACAAGCCGCTCCTTTATCAGCTGGCTCACGTTTTTGCCGGCGTACTTGTGGGTGATCTCGTTGAGGGTGCGTGGCGTAAGGGCCAGCTCCGAGGCGTAGTCCTGCACGGCATGGCACTGCCGGTAGCGCTCTTCCAGCAACTGCTTGAAGCTGCGGTAGGTGAGGTAGCGGGGCTCCGGCGTAGTCTGCGCTGTCTGCTGGTGTACGTCTTTTAGCTTGTATACCTGCAGCAGAAATATTTTGAGGTAAGAAGCGATGATGGGTTCCGAAAGGTCTGACGGGTTTTTATACTCCTGCAGCATTTTCTGCATCAGGTCGTCGAGCAGGGCTACGGCTGGCGCATCCAGGTGCAGCACCGGCTGTATGTTGATGTTATCAAAGATGCCATACTTAAGCAGCAGGTTCTCGGCACCCGCCTCCACGGCAAACACCGACTCATTAAACTTCAGCACATAGCCTTTGGTAGGGCCGTCCTTCCGGATCTGGTGGATGTGGCTGGGCTGCAGCAAAAAAAGGCAAGGGCCCTGAAATGCGTAATCGTTAAAATCGATGGTATGGGTACCGCTTCCTTCCGTTATCCAGATAATCTCGTAGTACGTGTGCCGGTGCGGGGCTACGCGCCTGAGCCCGGCGTCCTGCCTGTCCTGATATGAGGCGATGTAAAAGTCCCTGAAGCTGCTTTTTGTGAAGCTTTCAGCCTCTGTGTAAACCGGAATAGGAGTGCCTGTTTTTGCCATGGTGCAAGTATAAAGCTGCGCCCGTAAAGATAAAGATTTGCCACACAGATAGAAGCAGGCGGCACCAGTATAGCCTGCCAAAATATCCTCCGGCAAGCTATACTTGTGTAAGTATACTTTTTATCAGATCACCTCCAGGTTGCCCATCATGCCATAATCCTCGTGCTCCAGAATGTGGCAGTGGTACATCACCCTACCTGTATACTGATGGAAAGGAACAGCAATACGCACGGTGCTGTTGGCCGGCACATTTACCACGTCTTTCCAGGCGCGGTAGGGGCTCGGCTCCTCGTTTACGGAGATCACCTGGAACGGGAACGTGTGCAGGTGGAAGGGGTGGTCCATAGCCATGGGGTTCACGATGTCCCATACTTCCAGGGTGCCGGCGCTGGCAGTCAGGTCGGTACGGTGGTGGTCAAAGGCCTTGCCGTCTAGCGTAAATTGCAAGGGCTGCATTATGGCCCCGAACGTCAGCGTTTTATGCGCGGCTGCCCTGGTCAGGTCCGGAGCCGGCACCTCGTTCAGTTGCTCGGGCAGCGCCACAGTTGCGGGCTCCCCCTGCACCAGAAAAGTGGCTAAAACGGCTCCATGGGCGGGAGTATCCTTGCTGGGTCCGGCGGGAGTTCTACTGTAGGGCAGATTCAGGAGCGCCAGTTCAGCGGCTTCTGTTGCTTCGATTAAGATGTCTGCTCTCTCCCCCGGAGTCAGCAGCAGGGTATCCATAGGTACCGGCTTTTCCAGGAAGCTGCCGTCCTGCCCGATCACATGCAGCTTTTTGCCTGGCATGCTAAGGTGGTAGTAGCGGGCGGTGGAGGCGTTTACGAGGCGCAGGCGCAGCAGACCGGTGGGTACCTCTAGCGCAGGGTTTCTTTCCCCGTTCACCAGTACCAGCTCGCCTTCTTTGCCCCGGCCCCAGTCCATGCCTGTATGCGGCGCCACTTCCCCGTTCTGCAGCTGAATATCGTGCAGCACCAGCACTTTTTCGGTGGCGGAGGCCAAGGGCTCCAGCCTGTCTACGGCACCTCTTATGATGATCGGCCCGTAAAGCCCCTCGAACAATTGGCGGGTTACGCTGCCGTGGGGGTGCGGGTGATACCAGTACATGCCGGCGCTCCCTTTGTGGGCCTCAAATGTATAGTTCAGTGACTCGCCCGGGACTACCAGTTGGTGCGGCTTGTCTTCTTCCGGAGACATAAAGATGCCGTGCAGGTGCAAGTTAGATGGCTCACTGAGCAGGTTCGTATACTTTACCGTAACCTGCTGGCCTTCCTGCACCTCTAGCAGTGGTCCCGGAAAGCGGTTGTTATAGGTCAGCACTGCCGCCTGCTGTCCGGCTACAGTCTTTATACTTTTCTGCGCCACCAGCTCAAAAGTTATCGTGCTTTGCCCGGTGCCTTCTTCGGTGTCTTTATGTAGTGTGATCATATGTTATTCCTTGTCATGGTTTCTGCTACAAAGCTATCGATCGGGGCAAGTGCCGTTGTTACACTATTTCACCTGATCGTTGCATGTTTTTCTAGCCTTGGCTTGCATAGCCGGAAAAGGGGAGCCCTAACAGCTTTGGTTCGGTCTAGCTGCTGCCGCTTGCGTTCTTCCTGTGCCAAAGGCCGTACGGAACTGAAATCAACCCCGAACAGTAGCCTCGAAGCGCGCTGCAGGCCTACCTTATGAAATATTTACTACTTTTACTGTTGTGGCCTTAGGCGCTTAGGCGTTTCTTGCCTGCATTGCAACATACAGCCCTAGGCCTGGCACTGTGATAATTAACAAGAGCTATACATCAAGTTCTACCGACACTTTAAAAGGATAATGGTACAGGAAATCATAGAGACATTTGAGTCTCGCTACCAGCAGAAACCGGTGGTGGTGCGCTCTCCCGGAAGGGTGAACCTGATCGGTGAGCACACCGACTACAACGACGGCTTTGTGCTGCCGGCCGCCATCAACAAGGAGATATACTTTGCCGTGGCCCCCAACAACACCAACACCTTCCGGGCCTACGCCTACGACCTGCAGCAGGAGGCAGCGTTTGACCTGGGCCAGGTGCAGCGCTCGGATAAAAGCTGGGCCAACTACCTGCTGGGCGTGATCGCGCAGCTGCAGCAGGCAAATTACGAGGTAAAGGGTTTCGACCTGGTGTATGGCGGAAACATTCCGATCGGGGCTGGGTTATCGTCTTCGGCAGCGGTGGAGTGCGGGCTGGCTTACGCGCTGAACCATATCTTCGGCTACAACATCCCTAAATTCGAGTTGGTGAAAATGGCGCAGCTGGCCGAGCACGAGTATGCAGGCGTGAAATGCGGCATCATGGACCAGTTCGCCAGCATGTATGGCCGCCAGAACCACGCCGTCAAACTCGACTGTCGCTCCCTCGACTTCGACTACTACCACCTGGAGATGGCCGATTACCGCATCGTGCTCTGCGACACGCAGGTAAAGCATAACCTGGCCTCCTCGGAGTATAACACCCGCCGCCAGGAGTGCGAGGCAGGCGTGGCCTTGCTGCAGCGCCACTACCCGGAGGTGAAAAGCCTGCGCGACGTAACCGTGCCGATGCTGGAGCAGCACCAGGAGGAGTTCGAGCCGGTGGTGTACAAGCGTTGTACTTACATCGTGCATGAGAACATTCGCGTGGAGGAGGCTTGCCAGGCGCTGGAGCAGGGCGATATGAAAACCTTCGGCGAGAAAATGTACGCTTCGCACCGCGGCCTGCAGCACAACTACGAGGTAAGCTGCCCGGAGCTGGACTTTCTGGTGGACGAGGCCCGGGAAATGGACAGCGTGCTGGGCGCGCGCATGATGGGCGGTGGCTTCGGTGGCTGCACCATTAACCTGGTGAAGCTGGATGCCCTACAGGAGTTTACCGAACAGATGGAGGAGGCGTACAAGCTGCAGTTCGGCATCGCGCTTAAAACGTATGTGGCCGAGATTGTGGACGGCAGCAGCCTCGTGGAGCCAGGCCAAGTATAAACTATCCCTGCCCTCTAAGGCATCAACTTTAAGTAAGAATATACATGTCTGATTTTGACCTAGCGGAGCATCCGCACAGAAGGTATAACCCGCTTACGGGCGAGTGGGTGCTGGTGTCGCCGCACCGGGCCAAGCGCCCGTGGCAGGGGCAGCAGGAGGAGCAGAGCTGCGACACCCGCCCTGAGTATGACCCGGGCTGCTACCTTTGCCCCACCAATACCCGGGCCAATGGCGAGCAGAACCCGGCGTATGAGGCTACCTATGTGTTTGATAACGACTTTGGCGCGCTGCAGGCCGCTGCCCCGGATGGCGCCTATGTGAAAGGCGAGCTGATCCGGGCAGAGAGCGAGCGCGGCATCTGCCGCGTGATCTGCTTCTCGCCCCGCCACGACCTTACGCTGGCCGACATGGAGGTAGCCGATATCCGTAAGGTGGTGGACCTGTGGCAGCAGGAGTATGCCGAGCTGGGCAGCCGCGACTTTATCAATTACGTGCAGATCTTTGAGAACAAGGGATCGATCATGGGCTGCAGCAACCCGCACCCGCACGGCCAGATCTGGGCGCAGAGCACTGTGCCCGTGGAGCCGGCCAAGGAAACAAAACAGCAGGGTTTATACTTCGAAGAACATGGCCGCAGCCTGCTGACGGATTACGTGGCCCTGGAGCTGGAGACGCGCGAGCGGGTAGTGGTGGAGAACGAGCACTTTGTGGCGCTGGTGCCTTTCTGGGCGGTGTGGCCTTTCGAAACCATCATCATCAGCAAGCGGCACTTCCAGCACATCGGGCAGATGAGCGAGGAGGAGAAGAACAGCTTTGCGCACAGCATCAAGAGCCTCACCGCCGCCTATGACCGTGTGTTCGGGGTATCGTTCCCATATTCATCGGGCATCCACCAGAGCCCGACGGATGGAAAGGAGTATCCGGGCTGGCACCTGCACATGCATTTTTACCCGCCGCTGCTGCGCTCCGCCACCGTGAAGAAATTTATGGTAGGCTACGAGATGATGGGTAACCCGCAGCGCGACATTACCCCGGAGGCGGCCGCCAACCTGCTCCGCAGCCTGGTGCACTAAAAGCAGAACCCACAACGAAAGCCACTTGCTCTGTGTATAGGGCAAGTGGCTTTTGCTATCATCCTAGGTATAAAGTGAAGCCGATATAGAAACAAATCAGAACATATATTATATATTAGCTATCCAAAAACTGTTAATCCATGAATTTTTCTACACTCGACTTCATAGTCTTTATAGGGTACTGTCTGCTCATCATCGCGGTGGGTATTTGGGTATCCCGCGAGAAAAAGGGGCACACCAAAAACTCCACCGACTACTTTCTGGCCAGTAAGTCGTTGCCGTGGTGGGCAATCGGAGCCTCGCTTATTGCCTCCAACATCTCGGCAGAGCAGTTTATAGGCATGTCGGGCTCGGGCTTTGCCATAGGCCTGGGCATTGCCAGTTACGAATTTATGGCGGCGGCCACGCTTATACTTGTCGCTAAGTTCTTCCTCCCGATCTACATCAAGGAGGGCATCTTTACCATGCCGCAATTCCTGAAGCTGCGCTACGACGACCGCATCCGCACCAGTCTGGCTATTTTCTGGATCATGCTTTACATCTTCGTGAACCTGACCACAGTGCTGTACCTTTCGGCGCTGGCCCTGAGCGTGGTGTTGGGCGTGAGCACAACCTACGCCATCATCGGCCTGGCTGTGGTAGCGGTGTCCTACTCTATTTATGGTGGTCTGAAGGCGGTGGCCTGGACGGACGTGATTCAGGTGATCTTCCTGATCATGGGTGGCCTGGTAACTACCTACCTGGCCCTGGACAGGGTGAGCGGTGGTGCCGGTCCTTTTGAGGGCATGGGCATGCTGCTGGCGCAGGTGCCGGAGAAGTTCGACATGATCCTGTCGGAAGAGAACCCTTTCTACAAAGATTTACCAGGCATGACGGTGCTGTTCGGCGGCATGTGGATTGCCAATATCAGCTACTGGGGCTTTAACCAGTACATCGTGCAGCGCGCCCTGGCTGCCAAGAGCGTGAAAGAAGTACAGTGGGGCCTTGTTTTCGCCGCTTTCCTGAAACTGTTGATTCCGTTGGTGGTAGTCATCCCGGGCATCGCAGCCTTTGCGCTGAATGCTGAGATCAGCCGTTACGACGAGGCTTATCCGTGGCTGCTAGGCAACCTGGTGCCAACCGGCCTGAAAGGCTTGGCTTTCGCCGCCCTGATCGCTGCCGCGCTTTCTTCCCTGAGCTCTATGATGAACTCTACGGCCACCATTTTTACCATGGACATCTACAAATCGCACCTGAAAAAGGATGCCAACGAGAACCAGATGGTAACAGTGGGCCGACTAGTGAGCTTGATCGCCATTATCATTGCGGTGCTGGTGGCAGAGCCGTTGCTGGGGGGCGAGGAGCAGATCTTCCAGTTCATTCAGAAGTATACCGGTTATGTGAGCCCGGGCATTGTGGTGCTGTTCCTGTTTGGCCTGTTCTGGAAGCGTGCCACCTCTAATGCGGCCCTGGCTACGGCCATTGCCTCTGTGCCGTTCAGTATTATCATCGACCTTGCCTTCCCAGCCATGCCGTTCCTCGACCAGATGGGGCTGGTGTTCCTGCTGCTTTCTGCGCTGATGGTTGCTATCTCCATGTGGGAGAACAGCAAGGGCAAGTACCCGGAGAATACGGTGCAGATTGAAAAAGGACTCTTCAAAACGGACAACATCTTCAACGTGGCCTCTATGGCCATTGTGTTGGTGCTGGCTGCTGTTTACATCATATTCTGGTAGGGACTGTTAGGTACTTATAGCCTTGTAAAAGCAGAACAGCCGGCAAAAGTTGCCGGCTGTTCTGCTTTTATACTATCTGTTGAGCAGGTATAAACTAGGCTCCTATACTTGCTAAGCTGCGGCTTACTCACTGCTGCTGCTGTTCGGTTGTCTCGCGTGAGATGGTATCTACCTCAAGGCGTCTGTTGTCGCCGGAGTCAAGTTCTACCTGCGGCGTAATTTCCTCTCCGGCCCCAGCCTCTACGCTCTCCTCTATGCCGGGCCCATCGGTGTTAGCCTCGGTGGCCGTGTTGTCTGCAGACTCGCTGCAGGCAAATGCCATGGCTCCCAACGCAATAATGCCTATCTTTTTCATAGTATAATTCCTTTAGTTACAGCGTATTTAACGAGGAGGTATGCAGCGGGGTTCTGGCAGGAGCGATCTTGCCCGGAGGCTTACCGAGCGGTAGCGTCGGGGCAAGGGCAGGAGCGGAGCTGTTGTACAGTGGGCAATTGAAAAGTGCCTGCACTTTTGCAAGGCAGGCACTTTCCTTTGCGCCACAGTTACTGTGGCATCAGTTAACCCTTCGTTTATCGCAGAGACTTTGCCTTTCGCGCGGAAGGATATTCCTCCACCGATACGTCCATGTCTTCCTCCAAAGACCAGCCGGTTTTCAGGCCGATCACAAACCAGCCAAGGGCCAGCACGCCTCCGGCAAAGATCGTGTCGCCGATAACACGCAGCCAGCGCAGGATTTCCATGGTGTCGGTCTGCATGAACTCCATAGAGCGGGCGTACCACAGGCCGTGCTCCACACTGGCCCAGGTCTGCAACAAACCGATCGGCAGCACGCTGATGAGCACCATCAGCAGCAGGCCAACGTTGATAGACCAGAACGCGAAGCTGATCACGCCGTCTTTCCAGCGGCGGCGGGCCGAAAGGCCTTTCAGCACGAACAGCATCAGGCCGATGCCCAGCATGCCGTACACCCCAAACAGGGCGGTGTGGCCGTGCACTGGCGTGGTGTTAAGGCCCTGCATGTAATAGAGCGCGATAGGCGGGTTGATCACGAAGCCAAACACACCGGCACCCACCAGGTTCCAGAAGGCCACGGCTACAAAAGAGTAGATCGGCCACTTGTAGGCTTTGATCCACAGGGTAAGCTTGCTGATCTGCAGGTTGTGGTAGGCCTCGAAGCCGATGAGCACCAGCGGCACTACTTCCAGGGCACTGAACGTGGCACCCAGCGCCATCACGGCAGTTGGTGTTCCGCTAAAGTACAAGTGGTGGAAGGTGCCGATAATACCGCCAAAGAGGAAAATGATCGTAGAGAACAGCACGGTGGCGGTAGCCATTTTGGTATCCAGCAGGCCCATGCGCACGAACAGGAAGGCAATTACCACGGTGGCAAAGACCTCAAAGAAGCCCTCTACCCACAGGTGCACTACCCACCAGCGCCAGTACTCGGCAATGGCCAGGTTGGTGTGCTGGCCCCACATCAGGCCGGAGGCGTAGAAGATGGCAATGGCCGCCGAAGAGATCAGGAACATGCCCAGCAGGTGGCGTCCTTCCACATCGCGCTTGAAGGCAGGTATAATGGCACGCACCATCAACGCCAGCCACAGGAAAAGGCCCACCAGCAGGAAGATCTGCCAGAAACGACCCAGGTCCACATATTCATAGCCCTGGTGGCCGAACCAGAAGTTCTCGCCATAGCCCAGTTTCTGCATCACACCGTACCACTGCCCGGCCAAAGAGCCAGCCACAATGATCAGCAGGCAGATGAACAGGAAGTTTACCCCTAGCTTCTGGAACTTAGGCTCGTGGCCCGATACGGCAGGGGCGATGTATAAGCCGGTTGCCAGCCACGAGGTGGCAATCCAGAAAATGGCCAGCTGCACGTGCCAGGTGCGGGTAATGGAGTAAGGCAGGTAATCGGCCAGCGGGAAGCCGTACAGCGCCTGGCCTTCCACACCGTAGTGCGCAGTTACTACCCCCAGCGTTACCTGTACCAGTATCAGCGCCGTCACGATCCAGAAGTACTTGAGCGTGGCTTTCATAGATGGCGTAGCCTTCAGGCCCAGCAGCGGGTCCTGCTTTGGCAGCTTGGAAGTATCGATTTCCTCCTCGCGGTTAGAGGCGTAGTAATAGGCCAGCAGGCCAACACCGGCGATAAGGATGATCACGCTGAAGCCTGTCCAGATGATCAGGTCGGAGCTCGGCTCGTTGGCCACCAGTTTCTCGGCAGGCCAGTTGTTGGTGTAGGTGATGTCTTTGCCCGGGCGTTCGGTCACGCAGGCCCAGGAGGTCCAGAAGAAGAAGGCGTTTAGCTGCCGCATGCGCTCCGGATCATTCACCGTGTTGTCCTTCATGGCGTAGGCGTCGCGGTGGCCGGCCAGTTCCGGGTCATTCATGAACAGGCCGGCATAATGCTTGCCTACTTCGGCAATGGCCTCGGCACGCAGATCGGAGATGGCGAGCTCGCCGGTTGCAGGGTTATAGGTATTGGCGCGGATCTGCTTTTGCAGGCGGGCCCGCAGCATCGCCTGTATTTCCTCGTCCAACTCGTCGTAGGTGACGCCTTTTTCCTGCTGCGCCCAAGTGTCCAGGAAGAACATGGCCTCTTTATGCAGCCACTCCGCACTCCAGTCCGGCGCCACGTAAGCACCGTGTCCCCAGATGGACCCTAGTTCCTGCCCACCCGTGGACTGCCATACGTTCTGCCCGTTCTTGATGTCTTGTCCGGTAAAGAGCAGCTTTCCGGAGGCGGTTACCACCTTATCGGGTATAGGCGGTGCTTGTCTGTAGATCTCGGTACCGTAGTACCCGAGAACGGCGAAGGATCCCACTATGACGGCGATGAATCCCAGCCAGAGGTTCTTGTATTTCATGTTACTAAATATTAAGTGTTTGTTGCTGTTCTGGTAGTGAAAGTCTTAGACCTGCCCTTTTGGATTAGAAGAGGTAGGCCACGCTCAGTTGCGCGCGGTTGTTGCCTTTGGTGTCGCGCACGGTAGTGGTGCTGATGTTTTTTTGCAGCATGGCGCTCACAGATAAATTGCGGAGGTACACGCTCACGCCAAGGTTGCCGTAGACACTCTCCCCGCCTGTCTGCCCGTTCTCTTCATGGCTCACCTGGTCGTTTTCAGCTTTCTCGTAGTACACGCCCGCGCTTGGCAGCACCGTTGCGCCGTTGCCCACATTTTTCCAGTAAAACAGGTTGGTGGAGGCGCTCAGGCGGTCGCCAAACTTATAGCCCTGGCTGTTGTGGCCGGTCATGTTATAGGTCACATCAGAGTTAAGGCCCAATTTGTTGTAGCGGACGGTGTAGATGCCAGTGAGGATGTAGTCGGTGCTTCCGGTGCCAGGCTGCATACTGGCCGGCCCATGGTCATGCCCACCGGTGTGGAAGGAGCCTGTGGGCAACTTGACGCCGCCACCCAGGCGCAGCGTGTGCTTCAAAGTATGGCTCAGGCTGTCCCCGGTATCAAGTATGGCGTAGTTGGCCAGCAGGGTGATGTCGCCCAGGCCGTTGCTGCGGTGGGTCATGTTGGGCATCACGTGCTCGTTGAAGCGGTAAGGCACAAAGGCAAACACCTGCATTCCTCGCACCGGCGTATAGCGGCCCCAAAGCTCGGCAGTCCTGAAAATGTTATCTGTTACCTCATGGTGCGTTTCAGGCACGCCATCGTGGGTGTGGGTGTACGTGCTGGTAATGGTATAGGAACTGCTGAGGTAGCGCACCCCGAAAAGGTTTTTGTGAATCTGTGGCAGAATGCCCAGGTAACTGCCCCCCATGGTGCAGCCGCCGTCGCAGGCGTGGCCGCTAAAGCCAATAGAAACAAAGGCTGCTATAAGTATGAATATCTTTTTCATGGCTAAAATCTCTTTATATATAATTGATAAGGAAGGTGCCGCACTGGCACCAGGATGCGGGAGTTAAGCCATGTGCTCTGGGGGATGGAAAGTGCTGAGGGCAGGGGAGGGATATACCTTTATAGTATAGGCCGGCGGCTGTAGGGGCAGCCAGCAAAGCAGGAACGGTGGCTGTAATTTGTAGGCCTCAGCCATCAGGGTCAGGTCCAACACAGGCCGCTTATGGCTGGAGGGGGATTGCTGCCCGCGCTGCTCCTCTTTCTTCAGTTGTTTCTTCAGGTAGCACTTACCCTGGCAGTCGGAGGCAGGTACTTGCCGCTGCTCGCACAGGTGGCTGGCGATGTAGGCACGGTTCGCCTGGAACAGCATATAAATGCCTGTCTTGCTCATGGGTTGAGCCACAGCACTTATAACCAATAGTATCCAGATGATCCGCTTCACGATTTTTCTTCTTCAGAATTATGGGGTAAAGGTCCGGAGGCACGGTATCCGGAAAAATGATGAAGGTCACCTATAAAAGAGATAAGCGTCTTTTATTCTGTTGTGTACCGCTAGTACTTTTGACCCAGAAACAATCAACAACAACCATCTGAACACTATTTATTAAATCTTAGGAACATGAAAGATCAGAGTAAAAATCTAGGAAGAAGGCTGGTAACCATGTATTTAAAGCCTTTACAGTTTGGCGCTGTGGCGCTGCTCGTCGGGGCACTGCTTTTTAGCTGTTCTTCTGGCGATACAGAGAACGCGGTGGCAACAGGGGAGCAGGAGAGCGGCCTGGCGCACCAGGCGGAGGCCCCGGCTGCGGATGACGGGAAAGGAGTTGGCCCTGTAACCACGGTAGAAGTAGGCGAGGGCATAGACGACGCGCTCGCGGCCGAGGGTAAATCCATCTTTGAGGGCAAATGCTCTGCCTGCCACCAGCTGTCCGATCAGAAAGTGGTAGGTCCTGGCCTGGCTGGTGTTACGGAGAAGCGCAAGCCGGAGTGGGTTATGAACATGATCATCAACCCGGAGGAGATGACCAAGAAGGACCCTGCCGCCAAGAAACTGTTGGCTGAGCACTTAACGCAGATGACGAACCAGAACGTGAACGAGCAGGATGCCAGAGCAATTCTGGAGTATCTGAGACAGAATGATCAGAACATCTAATAAGAAACCCACATCCACACAAACCATACTCTTATGGAAACTTTAATCAGTAAATTTAAGAAAGCAGCCCCTAAGGCCGCCCTGCTGATGGCAGTGGCAGCTGGCTCCGCGCTACAGGGATGTAGCAGCAGGGATGGAGGCAATAACAGCGCCACTGCGGAAGGCCTCTCTGCGGACGCAGCCTCGGCCGTGTACGTGGCCCCGGGCAAGCACGATGAGCTGTACTCCTTCCTGTCGGGCGGCTTTAACGGACAAGTATCCGTATACGGCCTGCCTTCCGGCCGCCTGCTCAAGATTATTCCGGTGTTCACGCAGCATGGCGAGAACGGCTACGGCTATAGCGAGGAGTCTAAGGCGATGCTGATGACCTCGCATGGTTTTGTGCCTTGGGATGACCTGCACCACCCAAAACTATCCCGCAAGGACGGTATGACAGACGGCCGCTGGCTCTTCGTGAACGGCAACAACACGCCGCGCGTAGCCCGTATCGACCTGACAACTTTCGAGACGGTGGAGATCATGGAGCTGCCAAACTCAGCAGGTAACCACTGCTCCCCATACCCAACCAACAACAACGAGTACGTGATTGCCGGTACGCGCTTCTCTGTTCCGCTGGACATGAAAGGTGGCACAGGCGACGTGTCGCTGGACAAGTATGAAGAGGAGTTCCGTGGCTCCATCTCCTTCATTAAAGTAGACCAGGAGAAAGGCGACATGGACCTGGACTTCCAGATCCTGGTGCCCGGCTTCGACTACGACCTGGCCAATGGCGGCAAAGGCCCGTCTAACGATTGGGTGTTCTTCACGACCTATAACTCTGAAAAAGCGGGCACGCTGAAAGAGGTAGGGGCCTCGCAGAATGACAAGGACTACTTGGCTGCCGTGAACTGGAAACTGGCTGCCAAGTATGCCGCCGAAGGAAAAGCCCGCGAGATGCCGGCTAACTACTACCATAACAAGATCGATAAGGATACGCACATGGCTAAATCCACTGTGAAGAAGAAAGTGCGTTACCTGCTGCCGGAAGAGTGCCCAGGCATGATGTACCTGCTGCCAGCGCCTAAATCTCCGCACGGCATCGACGTGGACCCAAGCGGTGAGTTCATGGTAGTGAGCGGTAAACTGGCCTCAGCCATTCCAGTGTTCTCTTTCGCTAAAATGCAGGAAGCCATTAAAAACAAGCAGTTTGACGGCGAGAAGAACGGCATTCCGGTGCTGAAGTATGAGTCAGTGCTGAAAGGCGAGGTGAAAGAGCCGGGCCTGGGACCGTTGCACACCGAGTTTGACGGAAAAGGCAACGCGTATACTTCTATGTTCGTGTCTTCTGAGATCGTGAAGTGGAAGCTGAACGACCTGAGCGTAGTGGACAGGATGCCGGTTTACTACTCTGTTGGCCACTTAATGATCCCGGGTGGTGATACAAAAGAGCCGCATGGTAAGTACCTGGTGGCCATGAACAAGATCACCAAAGACCGCTACCTGCCAACCGGCCCTGAACTAGCACACTCTGCACAGCTTATCGATATCTCCGGTGAGAAAATGAAGATGCTGCTCGACTTCCCGACTGTGGCCGAGCCACACTACGCCCAGGCCATCGCTGCCGAGAAAGTGGCGCCTAACAGCGTCAAGTTTTACAAGCTGGACGAGAACAAGCACCCACATGCCGTGAAGAAAGAAGCGGACGTAAGCGTGGTGCGCGAAAGCAAGAACAGGGTGCGCGTGAAGATGACCGCCATCCGAAGCCACATGACCCCGGATAACATCGAGGGTGTGCAGGAAGGCGACACAGTATACTTCCACGTAACCAACCTGGAGCAAGACTGGGACGTGCCGCACGGTTTCGCGGTAATGGGAGCGAACAACGCTGAGACCCTGATCATGCCAGGCGCTACACAAACCCTGACCTGGGTACCGAAGAAAGCCGGTGTGTATCCGTTCTACTGCACAGACTTCTGCTCTGCGCTGCACCAGGAAATGCAAGGCTACATCCGCGTGTCTCCTAAAGGATCCAACGTGCCGATTACCTTCTCAACAGGTAAAAAGAAACAGAACATACCAGGAGTGGCATCAACCAAATAGTGTGCTTTACCTGGGAAATCAGCGGAGGCTGCCCAACGTAGCCTCCGCTGGTTCTCTAACCTGAGTTGCGGTTATTTATACTTGACTTGAAGCTTTACCCACCCCTGCCCCTCCATGGAGGGGAACACGCCTGAAGTACAAGCGTCCCCACCGGAGGGGGCAGGGAAGGGTTTTTCAAGGATAGGGTAAACTCCCGACAACCCGACAAATTTTCACCTTAACCCATACAAGGATGAAAGCTTACCAAAAAGTGCTGATGATTGTGGCGGCACTGTCTCTTGGCCTCTTGTTTATGTTCCCGATGTGGAAGATATACCTGAAAGCCCCACAATACCCGGAAGGACTGGAACTGCACATCTGGGTGAACAAGCTCGGGGGCAGCTCTGAAAGCGTGCTTCAGAACTTTAACATTCTTAACCACTACATCGGTATGGAGCCGATCCATGCCGATTCCTTTGCCGAACTACAGTACATGCCTTACATCGTGCTGTTCTTTATGGTAACGGGAGTGTTGATTGGCCTGGCCGGCAAAAGGACGCTGGTATTAAGCTGGTCTGTTCTATTGATGGTGGCCGGCGCCGCCGGTATCCTGGACTTTTACCTGTGGCTGGTGAAGTTCGGCACTAACCTGGACCCCATGGCAGCCATCAAAGTACCGGGCATGACTTACATTCCGCCGCTGTTGGGCAGCAAGGTGTTGCTCAACTTTGAGGCCTTGTCCTTACCGGCCCTGGGTAGTTTAGGTATTTTTCTGGGTATATCCCTGTCGTTGCTGGCATGGTTCCTTAACCGGAAGGCGAGTAACACGCAACAGGTATCCAGAGCAAAACACGCTATGGTATGAAACCTGTCCTGTACCTTCTGAGCCTGGCCTTGTTGGCCGTGGCGCTGGGCAGCTGTAGCCCGGAGCCAAAGCCGATTCCTTACGGGCAGGCTAACTGCGCCCACTGCAGCATGACGGTGGCAGACAACCGCTACGGCGCAGAGCTGGTAAACGAAAAGGGAAAGCCTTACTTCTTCGATTCTGCCGAGTGCCTGATGGCCTATGTGATAGAGCAGCCGGAGCAGGGGGAGAAGGCGGCTTATTTGCTGGTGACGGACTTTACCAGACCCGGTGAGCTGCTAAACGCAAAAGATGCGCAGTACCTGCAGGCGAAAGCCCTGCCCAGCCCAATGGGCATGTACCTGACCGCTGTAGCCGACGAGGCTACTGCTACAAAAATGCAAAAGGAGATAGGTGGCCAAGTGCTCACCTGGAGCGAGGCGGTCTCGGCCGTTCAAAACAATGAAAGACCTGAGTAAACATATCACTTTTATACTTGCCGCTTTGGGGGTGCTTTTGGCGACCCCTGCGGTTTTTGGCAGCACGCTGAAGGTGTGCAGTACCTGCCCCTACACGTCGGTGAAGCAGGCCGTGGCCAAAGCCAAGCCTGGCGACACGGTGCTGATAGAGGGTGGCGTGTACCAGGAGCAGGGCATTGAGATAAACAAGCCGCTGACAGTTCTGGGCAGAAACAACCCGGTGATCGACGGAAATTATAAAGGCCAGATCTTTACCATAACGTCAGACAACGTGACGGTGGAGGGGCTTACCATTAAGAACATCGCCACCAGCTATACCCGCGACGACGCTGCCATACGGGTGGTGGAGCGCAGCAACATCCGCATCCTTAACAACACGATCCTGAACACCTACTTCGGCATTTACCTGCAGAATTCAGACAACTGCGTGATCAAGGGCAACGTGGTGACGGGACAGGATGTAACCGGTATGAATGAGTCGGCGCTGGGCAATGCCATACACCTATGGTACTGCGACAAGGCCGTTATCAGCAACAACAAGGTAAAAGGCCACCGCGACGGTATTTACCTGGAATTCGTGAAAGACAGTGAAGTGAAGAACAACCTGAGCCAGCATAACCTGCGCTACGGCCTGCACTTCATGTTCTCTGACCGCAACGTGTATACGCATAACATCTTCCGTAAAAACGGAGCCGGCGTGGCCGTGATGTATACCCGCGACATCCGGATGGAGCACAACACCTTTGAGGATAACTGGGGCGCCGCAGCCTATGGCTTACTTCTGAAAGATATTTCGAACAGCGTGATCTACAACAACACGTTTCGTCGCAATACCACTGCCATTTACATGGAGAGCTCCAACCGCCTGGACATCCAGCGCAATAACTTTGACCGCAACGGCTGGGCCGTACGGTTGCTCAGCAGCTGCACCGACGACGTGTTTAAGCTAAACAACTTTACCGGCAACTCTTTTGACGTCAGCACCAACGGCGATAGCCAGCTGAACCGCTTCGAGAACAACTACTGGGACAAGTACACCGGCTACGACCTAAACAAGGACCGGATAGGCGATGTGCCCTATCGCCCGGTAAGCCTATACTCGATGCTGGTGGAGCGCGTGCCGCCCTCCGTGATGTTTATGCGCAGCTTTATGGTGGACCTGATGGATAACATCGAGAAAGTACTGCCAAGCATCATACCTGAAAATTTAGTGGATCAACAGCCTTTAATGAGCAGAACAGACCATGATAACGATAGAAAACTTGCGCAAGTCCTACAGTAAGCTGCAGGTACTGAAAGATATAAATGTAAGCTTTGAAGCCGGTAAGGTGATATCGGTAATAGGGCCGAACGGCTCCGGTAAAACAACGATGAGCAAGTGTATACTGGGCATGGCCTTACCCGACAGCGGCGATATAAAGATCAACGGCGAAAGTATACTGAAGAAGCACGTTTACCGAAGCCATATCGGGTACATGCCGCAGATAGGCAAGTACCCCGAAAACATGAAGATCCGGCAGGTGATAGAGATGATCCGGGATATACGGAAAGATGCCACTGTTGTGGATGAAGAACTGATCGGCCTGTACCGCCTGCAGGAAATGTATGATAAGCGCATGGGCTCACTATCGGGTGGTACCAAGCAGAAGGTGAGTGCCGCGCTGGCCTTTATGTTCGACCCACAGATACTGATTCTGGACGAGCCCACCGCCGGCCTGGACCCGATCGCTGCCGAGATTCTGAAAAGCAAGATCCTGAAGGAAAAGAAACGCGGCAAACTAATCCTGATCACATCGCATATCATGAGCGAGATTGAAGAAGTGGCCGACGAAGTGATGTGCCTGGTAGACGGGCAGGTGAAGTTTCATGATACCATTTCTGATATCAAAGCGCAGGCGAACGAAGCACGCCTGGGCAAGGCCATTGCCAAAATTATGAATGAGGAGGACTAAGCCATGAGCAAGATCATCAAATACGTTTTCTACGACATCATCCGGAACAAAATTGTGCTGGCCTACACGTTGTTCCTGCTGCTGCTCTCCGTGGGCCTCTTTAATTTGGGCGGCAGCCCCGACAAAGCCATCCTCAGCCTGCTGAACCTGGTGCTGCTTACCGTGCCGCTGATCAGCATCGTGTTTGCCACCACGCACTTTTATAACTCCTATGAGTTTATGGAGCTGCTCGTAGCACAGCCGATCAACCGCAAAAAGATATTCATGAGCGAGTACCTGGGCGTGGCTTGTTCGCTTTCAGGAGCTTTTATACTTGGGGTGGGCACACCGGTGCTGCTGTTTGGTGCCAGCCTTACAGGTTTATACTTACTGCTCACAGGCGTATTCACCACCTTCATCTTCGTGGCGCTGGCTTTCCTGGCGTCCGTAATTACCCGCGACAAAGCAAAAGGCATTGGCATAGCGCTGCTGCTGTGGTTCTACTTCGCCCTTATTTACGATGGCATTGTGCTGTTTATACTTTATGCTTTCGCCGATTACCCGCTGGAGAACGCCACACTGGCCATGACCGCCCTTAACCCGGTTGATTTAGGCAGGATCATCGTTTTGCTGAACCTGGACGTGTCGGCGCTGATGGGTTATACAGGAGCGCTCTATAAAAGTATACTTGGCAGCCTGTGGGGTATAGGCCTTGCTTTTGGGCTGTTACTGCTCTGGATAGTGGTGCCGATCATGAGTTCCAGGAGCATCTTTGGAAGAAGAGACCTGTAAGAAAAGAAATAGTGCCTGCTTCGGCAGGAGTTGATTAGGTGCTTTAGTGTTTCTGAGAAGCGCAGTCCTTTTGGGCTGCGCTTTTTGTTTTAAGATAATGCCTAAGCTTACCGCTGACAGGGGGTTTTAAGAACGGTAATAACCATTTGCCGTACACGGCAGTATAAAGCTGTTCAATAAAAACTGGAAAACCATGATAGAAACGAGAGAAAAACGAAACAAACTGATGTCAAGTGTACTCTTGGGGCCTTTGCGGCTTGGAGTGGCAGCGTTATTCTGCGGCTCGGTGTTATTCAGCTGCTCCGGGGATGGTGAAAACAATGCAACGCAGGCCCAGGAAGAGACAGGCGCAGCACAGCAAACAGAAACAGCAACCGGAGAGGTAGAGGATAATGGACTGGGCGTTGGGCCTGTGACCTCGGTGGAAATAGGGGATCAGATTGATGAGGCGCTTGCCGCAGAAGGAAAGTCAATTTTTGAGGCTAAGTGCTCTGCCTGCCATCAGCTGTCTGACCAGAAGATAGTAGGCCCAGGCCTGGCCGGTGTAACAGAGCGCCGCAAGCCGGAGTGGATCATGAACATGATGATAAACCCAGAGGAAATGACCAAGAAGGACCCGGAAGCTAAAAAACTCCTGGCCGAGCACTTAACGCAGATGACCAACCAGGATATTTCTGAAAGCGATGCGAGAGCTCTGTTGGAATTTCTGAGACAGAACGACCAGAACAACTAAAGTATCTGTAACAAACCCTATGGATATGAAATCACTTTTCAGTAAAACAACTGGAGCAACGTCAGGGATAGGCCTATCGTTTGCATTGCTTGCCGGTGTGGCGCTGCAAAGCTGTAGCGGCGGCGATGATGCTAACGTTAAAGACGGTGCCGTTGCGGAGGATGCTGCAGCAGCCGTTTATGTGCCGCCTGGGGAGCACGATGAACTGTACTCGTTCCTGTCGGGTGGCTTTAACGGACAGGTGTCGGTTTACGGGCTTCCCTCAGGCCGCTTGCTGAAGGTAATACCGGTGTTTTCGCAGTTCCCTGAAAACGGCTATGGCTACAACGAGGAAACCAAGCCAATGCTGATGACCTCGCACGGCTTTGTTCCCTGGGATGACCTGCACCACCCCAAGCTCTCCAGAGCCGAAGGGATGGCAGACGGCCGCTGGCTGTTCGTGAATGGGAATAACACGCCACGTGTAGCCCGCGTCGACCTGACTACCTTCGAGACGGTCGAGATCATGGAGATCCCGAACTCAGCGGGTAACCACTGCTCTCCGTACCCAACCAATAACAACGAGTATGTGCTTGCCGGTACACGCTTCTCGGTACCTATCGATACAGAGTCGGGCGGTATCCCAGACGTAAGTATGGAAGAGTATAAAGACAAGTTCCGTGGCTCCATCTCCTTTATAAAAGTAGATAAAGAGCATGGCGACATGGAGCTGGACTTTCAGGTGCTTGTGCCTGGCTTTGACTACGACCTGGCTAACGGCGGTAAGGGACCATCGGAGGACTGGGTATTCTTTACAACCTATAACTCAGAGAAAGCCGCTACCCTGAAAGAACTGGGGGCCTCGCAAAACGACCGCGACTATCTGGCGGCAATTAACTGGAAACTGGCGGCCAAGTATGCGGCTGAGGGCAAAGCCCATGAAATGCCTGCCAATTACTACCACAACAAAATGGACCATGGTTCGCACCAGGCCAAGTCAACCGTTAAAAAGTCAGTGCGCTACCTGCTGCCGGAGGAGTGCCCCGGCATGATGTACCTGCTGCCTGCGCCTAAGTCGCCACACGGTATTGATGTGGACCCCACCGGGGAGTATATGGTGGTGAATGGAAAGCTGGCCTCCTCGCTGCCTGTTTTTTCTTTCTCAAAAATGCAACAGGCCATCGAAAACAAGGATTTTGACGGGGAGGTGAATGGCATTCCGGTGCTGAAGTATGAGTCTGTGCTGTATGGCGAGGTAAAAGAGCCCGGCCTGGGCCCATTGCACACCGAGTTCGACGGAAAAGGAAACGCGTACTCCACCATGTTCGTGTCGTCGGAAGTGGTGAAGTGGAACGTGGAAGACCTGCAGGTACTGGATAGAATGCCGGTTTACTACTCGCCGGGCCACCTGCTGATACCAGGCGGCGATACCAAGGATCCGTATGGCAAGTACCTGGTGGTGATGAACAAGATCACGAAAGACCGCTACCTTCCAACCGGGCCGGAACTGCTGCACTCTGCCCAGCTGATAGACATTAGCGGCGACAAGATGCGCATGCTGCTCGACTTCCCGACACTGGCCGAACCACACTACGCCCAGGCCATACCGGCCGACAAAGTGGCACCGAATAGTGTGAAGTTCTTTAAGCTAAATGAGAATACCCACCCTGAGGCGGTTAAATCAGAGAAAGATGTGAACGTGACGCGCCAGGGCAAAACCGTGAAGGTGAATATGACCTCTATCCGAAGCCACTTTACACCGGACGTGATTGAAGGCGTACAGGTAGGCGACACGGTTATATTCCATGTTACCAACCTGGAGCAGGATTGGGACGTGCCGCACGGCTTTGCTGTAATGGGGGCGGAAAATGCCGAGACCTTGATCATGCCGGGCGCCACGCAGTCGCTGCGGTGGGTGCCAAAAGCCGAGGGCATTTATCCGTTCTACTGTACAGACTTCTGCTCGGCGCTGCACCAGGAAATGCAGGGCTATGTACGGGTATCGCCTAGAGGATCTAACGTTCCGATCAGGTTCTTTACCGGAGAGAAGAAACCTGTACCACCCGCCCAGGCCTCAGTAAATTAATAGCCCTGTGCGGGTAAAGCAGCGGAGTTTGTGACAGGCAGGCTCCGCTGTCTTTTTGTAGTTGCACCTTAACGCTAAGAGAATGAACGTATACCTGAGAGTGATCATGGTTGCGGCAGCGCTGTCGCTGGGGCTGTTGTTCCTCTACCCGATGTGGAAGATCTACCTGGAGGCGCCGCAATATCCGGAGGGGCTGGAGCTGCACATTTGGGTAAACAAGCTGGGCGGCAGTTCTGAGAGTGTGCTGCAGAACTTCAATATCCTCAACCACTACATCGGCATGGAAAAGATCAACCCAGACTCTTTTGCAGAGTTAAAGTATATGCCCTACATCGTGGTTGCTTTTATGGTAACGGGCGTGCTGGTGGGCTTGATCGGGAAACCGAGGCTGGTGCTGATCTGGGTGGTGCTGCTGGCCATTGCCGGAACTGTTGGAATCCTGGACTTTTACCTGTGGCTGCACAAGTTCGGCACCAACCTAGACCCGGAAGCGCCAATCAAGGTGCCAGGCATGACGTACATCCCGCCCTTGTTAGGCAGTAAACAGTTACTTAACTTTAATGCACTATCCTTGCCGTCGTGGGGCAGCCTGGGCATATTTCTGGCGCTCGTGCTCGGCGGGGTAGTTTATGCTTTAAGCCGGAAACCAACCAAACAACTGGTGGCATAGCAGCCCCTACACCTATGAAAAAAGAAGCGATTTATACTTTCAGCCTGCTGGCTATACTGTTTCTGCTCGTAGCCTGCTCTGTGGAGCCTAAACCCATACCCTACGGGCAGGCCAACTGCGCCCACTGCAACATGACGGTGGCCGATAACCGCTATGGTGCCGAACTGGTGAACGACAAAGGCAAAGCCATCTTCTTCGACTCAGCCGAGTGCTTGGCCGCTTTTGTGATTGAGCAACCGGAACAAGGCAACAATGCCGCCTACTTAATGGTTACAGACTATACCAACCCTAACCAGATATTAGATGCCCGGGAAGCCCATTTCCTGCAGAGCCGGGAGTTACCCAGCCCGATGGGCATGTTCCTGACCGCCGTGGCCGACAAGGCAACCGCAGAACAGATGCAGCAGGAGCACGGCGGCCGCCTGCTTAACTGGGACCAGGTAGTTTTAGCAGTACAACATAATGAGAAACCCGACTAAACAGATCTTTATACTTGCCTATATACTGGCCCTGATGCTCGGTAGCCAGAAAGCGTTTGGTGATACCCTGAAGGTATGCAAAACCTGTAGTTTTACCTCGGTAAAGCAGGCGGTGCAAAAAGCAAGTATAGGGGATACCATATTAATAGACGGCGGCACCTACCAAGAGGCCGGAATAGAGGTAGACAAACCCCTAGCCATACTTGGGGAGAATAACCCGGTCATAGACAGCAACTTTAAAGGGCAGATACTAACGGTGCTGGCTGATGATGTAACCATACAAGGCCTTACGCTCAAGAACATCGCCACCAGCTATACCCGCGATGACGCCGCCATACGTGTTATCCAGCGCAGCAACGTCCGCATCCTCAACAACACCATCCTGAATACCTACTTCGGCATTTACCTGCAGTACTCTGAAAACATTGCGGTGAAGGGCAACGTGGTGAGAGGTGAGAAAGGCGACAAAACAGAGTCGGCGCTGGGCAATGCCATACATGTATACTATACCGATGAGGTGGAGATAACAGGAAACCACGTGCAGGGCCACCGCGACGGCATTTACTTGGAGGTAGCGAAAAACAGCAAAGTGCACCGTAACATCAGCCAAAACAACCAGCGCTACGGCATGCACTTCATGTTCTCCAACGGCAATACCTATACATATAATACCTTCCGCAATAACGGAGCCGGCGTGGCCGTGATGTATACCGACGATGTGCGGATGGAGCACAATACCTTTGAGGACAATTGGGGCGCAGCGGCCTATGGGTTATTGCTGAAGGACATCCGCGACAGTGTGATTCGCAACAACACATTCCGCCGCAATACCACCGCCATTTATATGGAGAGCTCTAACCGCCTGGATATTCAGCATAATAACTTCGAGCGCAATGGCTGGGCTATAAAGCTGCTTACCTCCAGCTTAGATAATACCTTTAGGCGGAACAACTTTACCGGCAACTCTTTCGATGTCAGCACTAACGGCCCAAACCAGCTGAACCACTTCGAGAACAACTACTGGGAAAAGTATACCGGCTACGACCTGAACAAAGACGGTGTGGGCGATGTACCCTACCGCCCGGTAAGCCTATACTCGATGCTGGTGGAGCGCGTGCCGCCCTCCGTGATGTTTATGCGCAGCTTTATGGTAGACCTGCTCGATAATATGGAGAAGGTTTTGCCAAGCATTATTCCGGAGAACCTGGTAGATAAAAAACCCTTGATGAAGAGAATTGAACATGATAACAATAAAGAACTTGCACAAGTCCTACGGCAAACTACAGGTGCTGCGGGACGTGAGCGTTGAGTTTGGCACAGGGAAAGTTGTGTCTGTTATAGGCCCTAACGGTGCCGGCAAAACTACCATGAGCAAGTGTATACTGGGCATGGTGCTGCCTGATAGCGGCGACATCCGGATTGATGGCCAGAGCGTGCTGAAAAAGTATGCCTACCGAAGCCAGATCGGGTATATGCCGCAGATAGGCAGGTACCCCGAAAACATGAAGATCCGGCAGGTGATCGGGATGATCCGCGACATTCGCAAAAAGGAGAAGAGTGTAGATGAGGAACTGATCGGCCTGTACGCGCTGGAGGAGATCTATGATAAGCGCATGGGAGCCCTGTCTGGTGGTACCAAGCAGAAAGTGAGTGCCGCGCTGGCCTTCATGTTCGACCCGCCTATACTTATACTGGACGAACCCACCGCCGGCCTGGACCCGATCGCTGCCGAGATTCTGAAAAGCAAGATCCTGAAGGAAAAGAAGCGCGGCAAACTGATCCTGATCACATCGCATATCATGAGTGAGATTGAAGAAGTGGCCGATGAAGTGCTTTGCCTGGTAGACGGAAGTATAAAGTTCTTCGAAACAATTGCTGACCTGAAAGCACATACCCAGGAAGACCGCCTGAGCCGTGCCGTCGCCAAACTTATGAACGAAGGATATCACCCATGAACAAGATCATCAAATACGTCCTCCTGGACATCATCAAAAGCAGGATCATCATTGCCTATACGCTGTTTCTGCTGCTGCTTTCCATTGGCCTGTTCAACCTGGGGGGCAGCCCCGACAAAGGTATACTCAGCCTGCTGAACCTGGTACTGCTGACGGTGCCGCTCATCAGCATCGTTTTCGCCACTACGCACTTCTACAACTCCTATGAATTCATGGAATTGCTGGTGGCACAGCCGATCAACCGTAAAAAGATATTCATGAGCGAGTACCTGGGGGTGGCGCTCTCGCTTTCGGCAGCTTTCATAGTGGGCGTCGGTATCCCGGTGATCATCTTCAGCACGGGGCTTACAGGTTTATACTTACTGCTCACAGGCGTATTCATCACCTTCATCTTCGTGGCCATGGCTTTTCTGGCTTCGGTTATCACCCGCGACAAGGCCAAGGGTATCGGTATAGCCCTGCTGCTGTGGTTTTACTTTGCCCTTATTTACGATGGCATTGTGCTGTTTATACTTTACGCCTTCAGCGATTATCCTTTGGAGTATGCCACTTTGGCCATGACTGCCCTTAACCCGATAGACCTGGGCAGGATCATCGTTTTGCTGAACCTGGACGTGTCGGCGCTGATGGGCTACACTGGGGCCTTGTACAAAAGCATTTTCGGGAGTGTGTGGGGAATCGCAGCTGCGTTTGGGTTGCTGTTGCTGTGGGCGCTTATACCGGTGCTAAGTTCTCGGCGTATCTTCTCCAGAAGGGATTTGTAGGGTAACTGCCTGCCAGGGCAAGGTGCTTTCGAGTTGAAAGGTGTGGGGCCAGGCGACCCACACCTTTTTTATACTTGCATGGTGGAAACCGGTATTGCGGGAGCTTACCTGCTGATGTAAAAACACACTTTTTTAAGCTTTAAGTATAAAAATTACATCCTTTGTGGCCAGGTATCAGTATGTATGGGGTAGCAGTGATACCGCACAAAGCTGCAGCTACAGTATGTAAAGAAGTGTTGCATCACCTAATCCCCTTCGCCTATGGCCTCTACCGATATTACCCCCAGCGAGGTGCACCCCGTGCATGAAGAGCACGAGCACCACGAGCAGAGTTTTATAGAGAAGTATATTTTCAGCCAGGATCACAAAGTTATTGCCAAGCAGTACCTGATCACGGGCATTTTCTGGGCCTTTATAGGTAGCTTTCTGTCGGTGCTGTTTCGTATGCAGCTGGGCTGGCCCGAGGCTACCTTTTCTTTCCTGGAGCCGATTTTGGGAGGCTGGATTGAGAACGGGAAGCTGAACCCCGAGTTTTACCTGGCGCTGGTAACCATGCACGGCACTATCATGGTGTTCTTCGTGCTGACGGCGGGCCTTAGCGGTACGTTCAGTAATTTCCTGATACCGCTGCAGATAGGGGCCCGCGACATGGCCTCCGGTTTTATGAACATGCTGTCGTACTGGCTCTTCTTCCTCTCCAGCGTGATCATGTTCTGGTCGTTGTTCATAGACACCGGCCCCGCGGCCGGCGGCTGGACCGTGTACCCGCCGTTGAGTGTGCTGCCAGAAGCCATACAAGGCTCTGCTGCCGGGATGACGCTGTGGCTCGTTTCCATGGCCTTGTTCATTGCCTCCACACTTTTGGGGGGCATCAACTACATCACCACCGTTATCAACCTGCGTACAAAAGGCATGTCGATGAGCAGGCTGCCGCTCACGGTGTGGGCACTCCTGCTGACGGCCATCGTAGGCCTGCTGTCGTTCCCGGTGCTTTTTTCTGCGGCCATACTGCTGATTTTCGACCGTAGCTTTAACACTAGCTTCTTCCTGTCTGACATTTATATTGCGGGGCAAGCCCTGACCAACACCGGCGGTAGCCCTATACTTTTCCAGCACCTGTTCTGGTTCCTGGGCCATCCGGAAGTATACATCGTGATTATGCCGGCCTTTGGCATTACCTCCGAGGTGATCGCCACCAACGCCCGAAAACCAATCTTTGGCTACCGCGCCATGATCGGCTCGCTGATGGGCATCTCGGTGCTGTCTATTGTGGTGTGGGCGCACCACATGTTCGTTTCAGGCATGAACCCCTTCCTGGGCTCGGTGTTCATGTTCCTGACGCTGATCATCGCGGTGCCGTCGGCGGTGAAGGTGTTTAACTGGCTGGCCACCCTGTGGCGGGGCAACATACGGTTTACCACAGCCATGCTTTTTGCCATCGGCTTTGTCTCGATCTTTATCTCGGGAGGCTTAACGGGTATTATTCTGGGTAACTCAGCGCTGGACATCCAGTTGCACGATACGTATTTTGTGGTGGCACACTTCCACATGGTGATGGGAGCGGCCGCCTTCTTTGGGATGTTCTGCGGGGTGTACCACTGGTTTCCGAAAATGTTCGGCCGCATGATGGACGAGAAACTGGGCTACGTCCATTTTTGGCTCACCTTCTTGTCGGTATACCTGGTGTTTTTGCCGATGCACTACGTGGGTATAGCTGGCTTCCCGAGGCGTTACTACAACTGGACGGGCTTCGAGACGTTTAACATCTTCACCGACCTGAACACCTTTATAAGCATAGCGGCTATCTTTGGCTTTTTTGCGCAATTCGTCTTCCTATTCAACTTTCTGTACAGCATCTGGTGGGGGCGCAAGTCATCTCCAAACCCGTGGCACTCCAACACGCTGGAGTGGACGACGCCTGTGCTGCTAGGCCACGGTAACTGGCCAGGGCCGCTGCCAGTGGTATACCGATGGCCATACGACTACAGCAAGCCCGGTGCGCCGGAAGACTATATTCCACAGACAGTACCATACTCGAAAACAACATCCTCGAACCTGCCGTACGAGCGGGACTCGGATTAAGCAGGCTTTGATTCTAAAACAGGAGCGCCAAAGCATAACCCATACTTTGGCGCTCCTGTTTTACGTGCAGGCCTAAAGTTTGCGCCTGCGCATCTCCCTCTGTAGCAGCGCTAGTTCGCGGCCCATCTGCCCGGCAATAGAAGTGTTCTCCTCCGCTCTCCGGATAAGGTAGGGCACGGCGGTGGCCACCTCCCCGTAAGGCACGTACTTAGAGGCATTGTAGCCGGCGGCAGCCAGGTTATACGTTAGGTTATCACTCATGCCGTAGAGCTGCGAAAAGTGTATCCGCTTCTGGTGGTCTTTGATGCCATTCCGCCGGATGCACTCCGTTAGGTATGTGATGCTTTGCTCATTATGGGTAGCGGCGCAGAGCTCCACGCGGTGCAGGTTCTCCAGGCAGATGTCAATGGCCTCGTTAAAGCTTTTGTCGGAGTCGGCTTTGCGGGTGAAGACGGGGCACGGGTAGCCCTGCAACTGCGCCCGGCGCTGCTCTTTCTCCAGGTAAGCTCCCCGCACAATCTTTATACCCAGTATAGTGGACTCTTGCTCGAAGCGGCGCAGGCAGGCTTTCAGGTAGGCAACGCGGTCGGTGCGGTACATCTGCAGCGTATTAAAGACCACAGCCCGGTTTTTGTTATAGCGGCGCATCATTTCCTCGGCCAGCTCGTCCATCGGGTTTTGCATCCAGCTTTCTTCGGCATCAATGTATACTGTAATGTCTGCCCCGGCGGCTGCCCGGCACATTTGGTCAAGGCGCTCCTGCGTTTTGGCAAAGGCTTTCTCCTCCTCCGGGGTCAGTGGCTGCTTCAGGTGCAGCTTGCTGAAAATGCTGTTGTGCCCTATCCCCGTAAGCTTCACGCTGATATAGGAAAAGCCCTTGGTGTCGCGGGCCAGCCGGATGTTTTGCAGTACCTCATCCCGAACGCCGTCAAACCCAGCCTCGGTGTGCTGTGCCTCAGCGGCGTAGTCCAGCACGGTTTGTACGCGCGATGCCGCCAGCTTTTGCACCACCTGTTGCGCCTCCTGCACGGTTTCGCCGCCGCAGAAGTGCTTGTAGATAGTGTTTCGGATCAGCCACTTAATGGGCAGGCCCAGCCGCAGGGCTGCCACAGTAGCCACGCCGCCGGCTTTTACCAGGGCCGGCTGGCCCATCATGCTGAAGAGCCAGTAGGCCAGCTTCATTTCTTTATCGGTTTTGTGGCAGAACGTTACCTGCAGGTTGTCCGGATCGAAGGGGCCGGCTATACGTTCGGAGGCATTAACTTGCTCCATATTCTTAAAGTTTAATTGTGTTGCTCAGGTTTTGTACCCCCTGTGTTCGGAATTAGGGCGCCAGGGTTGTGGTTATCTCTGAAATAGGATGTTTCTTAGTTCTTTAACCTCTGGTAAGGTAGGCAAAGAAGCCGGCGCCGCGTATGAGGTCGGTCAGCAGCAGAAGTGACTTCTGTCATTGCATTTCCGGGTATCGCGGGCGGTAAGCGGGGAGTTTGGCAGGATACGCTTAGGGTGACTCAGATCATTTTATGGGAGAGGAACTTACGGTAATTTTGTACAAACAAAAGAGAAGGATATGAACACGCCGGAAACAGCATTCCCCAAGCTGGTGAACCCCATGACCTACCAGCAGTTTAAGAACCTCAGCGATGAGCTGGTGGCACAGCATAGAACAAGCGGACCGGAGCAGAGCGAGCAGCGGGTAAATTTTACCAAGCTAAACCAGCAGCGCATGAAACGCGTGGAAAAACAGTTTGCGCTGCAGCCGGAGCTAAAGCAGCTGCTGGACCAAAACGAGCGCCGTTGGGTGTGGCTGGTGCTGGTAGAGGCATGGTGCGGGGATGGCGCGCAACTGCTGCCGGCCATTGCCGCGATGGCGGAGGAGTACACTAACATAGAACTCTCTGTTCTGCTGCGCGACGAGAACCCGGCCCTGATGGACACCTGCCTGACCAACGGCAGCCGCGCCATACCGAAACTGATCTGCCTGGATGCCGAGACAGGCGAACGTGTGTTTACCTGGGGCCCCCGCCCCGCTGGCATACAGCAGCAGGTAAAGCAATTGAAAGCAGAAAAGCCGGACATCAGCCATGAGGAACTGGTGCAGCAGGTGCAGTTGTGGTACGCAAAAGACCGGAGCCAATCGCTGCAGCAGGATTTTGTGCAGCTGCTACAGGAGGTGGTGAATCCGGTTGTGTAAGAATTGTGGTGTGCTAGCGCTTGTTTCCGTAAACTTGTGTAAGCACTGAGCCGGCATTGCGTCCCGTTGGCTCAGCGCACGCGAAACCGTAGTATTATACTTTATGCCTTTAGCCTCAGAAGCACAGATAAATAGCTTTACCCGATGGCGGTTGCCACTGCTCTCGGCCCTGCTGAGCCTGCTGGTGATTGCGTTGCTGGGTTTGTTGCTGCGCTGGATGTTTGTAGCGCCGGTGGCAGGACTCAACTACAAGCACCTG
This sequence comes from Pontibacter litorisediminis, assembly GCF_029360645.1. Taxonomy (GTDB): domain Bacteria; phylum Bacteroidota; class Bacteroidia; order Cytophagales; family Hymenobacteraceae; genus Pontibacter; species Pontibacter litorisediminis. The sequence goes on from NZ_JARDUA010000006.1 coordinate 200,431, forward strand.
CTGCACGCCCACTCGCATACCGCGCTGCTGGGCTGGCTGTACCCGGCGCTCTTTATCGCGTTGCTGCACGCCTACCTCCCGCCGGAGGTGCGTGACAGGAAAGTATACTTTTGGCAGTTCTGGCTGGCGCAGGCGGCGGTGCTGGGCATGCTGCTCAGTTTTCCGGTGCAGGGCTACGGGGCAGTTTCCATCTCCTTCTCCACAGCGCACATCCTCCTGAGCTACTGGTTTATACTTCGTTTCCTGAAAGATGCCAGGGCACAGGAGGTAAGCCAGGGGAAACATAGCCTTTCCTTCAGGTTTGTAAAGGGCGCCCTGTTTTTCCTGGGGCTCTCCTCGCTGGGGCCGTGGGCGATGGGGCCGATCATGGCGACCGGGCACAGCGGCAGCGAGCTGTACTACAATGCCATCTACTTTTACCTGCATTTTCTCTACAACGGCTGGTTTGCCTTTGCCGTGCTGGGGCTGCTGTTCTGGCTGCTCGAAAAGTACAGCATCCGCTTTAACCGTAAGTATGGCCTGTTGTTTTTCAGGATGATGTTCTGGGCCTGCCTGCCGGCGTACCTGCTCTCGGTGCTCTGGGTAAAGCCTGATACTGTGGTATACCTAGTGAGCGGTGCCGCTGCGCTGGCGCAGGTGCTGGCCTTGGCCCTCCTGATATGGCTGCTCTGGCCGGTACGGCGGCAGGTGCTGGCCTTGTTCAGCGGGTGGGGGAGAAGTATACTTGTGCTTGCCGCACTGGCGTTTATACTTAAAACGCTGATGCAGTTCTCCACGGCCTTTCCCTACATGGCCGACCTGGCGTACCAACTTCGCTTTTTTATCATCGGTTACCTGCACCTGGTGCTGATCGGGTTTGTGAGCTTTTTTATACTTGCCTGGCTGGCACAGCAGGAGTGGGTGAGGCTGGAGTTACGCCTAAGCCGTTGGGGCCTGGGGCTGTTCATACTTGCCTTTACAGGCACGGAAGCCCTGCTCTTCGGGCAGGGGCTGCTTCTCTGGCTTGGGCTGGGTGCCATTCCCAACTATAACGGGTTACTTTTCGGGGTAAGTGTGCTGTTGCCGGTGGGCATTCTGCTTTTCTTTATCTCGCAGCTCCGGCACAGGCTTCCGCATCATCCCCAACCCCGTTACCGGCCCGGGCGCTCCAAAGCGGCCGCGCGAAACTGATTCTTACAGAATCGCTCTTCCACTGTTCCGCTTGTAGTACTCAATCTTTGAGGCGAACATGTCGGCCATTTTCTCTGCGCGCCACTTTGCCTCCGCGGCCTTTTCGCCGGTAAACAGTTCATCAACGGTCGTGAAAAAAAGCACCAGCCATCGCTCGAAGTGTTCTGCGCCAACCGGTAAGGTAATATGCTTGGCACCCGGCCTGCCCTGGTACGTGTACTCCTCCAGCAGCACGGTTTGCCAGAAACTGTACATGATATCGAGGTGGCGCGCCCAACGGTCCTGAATCCTTTCATCAAACACCGGGCCCAGCAGCTCGTCTGCCCGCACGCGGGTGTAAAAGGTGTCCACCAGCAGCTTAACATCGTCAAGGGTGAGAATGTCCTGTTTTTGCGTCATGTTGTAAAGTATAAAATTTTGTCCGGACCAGGAATTACAGAATCGTGCCATGGCCTATTTTGCCTAGGCCTGCTCCTCCTGAAACAGCCGGAGACGGTGTCTCTGTCATCCTGGTAACAAGCTCAGGCTTGATCCTGTTCATCCCTTTCCCCTGTAAATCCTGATCCGAACAGATAACTTTTGTGCCCTGTCCTAGCTACAGCCCAGGCTGTTGCCGCAGTTCAGGCATTTGTAACAAGTGCCGGAGCGGATGGTGATGTGGCCGCAGACGTTGCAGATCGGGGCGTCGCCCATCATGCTGGCGAGCACCTGCTGCGTTTGCTCCATCAGCACGGTGCGGCTCTGGGTTACTACCTTATAGCTCTTGCCATTGCTTAGGGTTGCCTCCACAGTTGCGGGGGCAGGTGACGCTACAGCCGTAGGTGCCTCAGGCTCCTGCTGTACATGCACCAGGTCGGTGCGGTTCAGGTACTCGTAGGCCAGCAGGCGGAACACGTAATCGAACACGGAGGTGGCAGACTTGATGTTAGGATGCTCCACGCGGCCCGCCGGCTCGAAGCGCGTAAAGGTAAAGCGGTTCACGAACTCCTCCAGCGGCACGCCATACTGCAGCCCCAGCGACACGGAAATGGCAAAGCAGTTGAGCATGGACCGGAACGAGGCCCCCTCTTTGTACATGTCAATAAAGAGCTCGCCCAGGGCGCCGTCGGCATACTCGCCGGTGCGGACGTACACGGTGTGGCCATCGATCTTCGCTTTCTGGGTGAAGCCGTTGCGCTTGTCGGGCAGCTTGCGGCGCTCTACCATGCGCACCAGCTCCTGCCGGAACACCTCGTTGGCCGAGTCGGCAAGTATGCTTTGGGCCGCCTTCAGCACCTGCTCGGCGTTATACTTCTCTTCTGCGGTGGCGACTTTTTCCGTCTCCTCCGGCTCGTCCTCTTCCTCGGTGCCGGTGCTCTTGGAGGAGAGCGGCTGCGAGAGCTTGCTGCCGTCGCGGTACAGTGAGCAGGCTTTCAGGCCCATCTCCCAGGACAGCTCGTAGCTATGCGCCACTTCCTCCACGCTCGTTTCGTTAGGCAGGTTGATCGTTTTGGAGATTGCCCCGGAAATGAACGACTGCACCGCCGCCATCATCCGGATGTGGCCCTCAGCCTTAATAAAGCGCTTGCCCTTGCTGCCGCAGCGGTTGGCGCAGTCGAACACCGGGTAGTGCGCTGGCTGTAAGTATGGTGCGCCCTCTACGGTCATGGTGCCGCACACGTAGGTATTGGCCTCCTCGATCTGCCTTGCCGTAAAACCCAGCGCCTGCAGCAGACTGAAACCCGGGGCCTGGTACTGTGCCGCAGTATAGCCCAGCCGCTCCAGGCATTCTTCTCCTAACGTATACACACTGAACAGGGAGGCCACATCATAAGCGGTTGGCAGTGCCGCCTCCAGCTGCGCGATCTCCTCCGGTAAAAATCCTTTTTCGAGCAGCGCCTCCGGATTGATATGCGGGGCGCCTGCAAACGTGATATGCCCCTTGGCGTAGTGCACGATCGCCCTGATCTCCTCCGGGGTATAACCCAGCCTCCTCAGCGCCGCCGGTATGGATTGGTTGATGATCTTGAAATAGCCCCCGCCGGAGAGCTTTTTATACTTTACCAGCGCATAGTCGGGCTCCACGCCGGTCGTGTCGCAGTCCATGAGCAGGCCAATGGTGCCGGTAGGCGCGATAACCGTAGCCTGTGCGTTGCGGTAGCCATACTTTTTGCCCTGCTGCAGCGCTTTGTCCCAGGCTCGCTGTGCTGCTTTTAGCAGGTGCGGCGGGCACAGTTCCTGATCAAGCCCCACAGGTTTTATACTTAGTGCTTCATACTTGTCTGCTTCGTTGTAGGTGGCGTAGCGGTGGTTGCGGATCACACGCAGCATGCTCTCCCGGTTCTGCTCGTACTTGGCGAAGGCGCCCAGGGAGGCTGCCATCTCGGCGGAGGTGCTGTAGGCGGTGCCTGTCATTAGCGAGGCGATGCCTGCGGCCACTGCGCGGGCTTCCGGGCTGTCGTACGGCAGGCCCTGTATCATGAGCAGCGCACCGAGGTTGGCATAACCCAGGCCGATGGTACGATAGTCGTAAGAGCGCTGCGCCACGGTTTCGGATGGGAACTGCGCCATCAGCACCGAGATCTCCAACACCACGGTCCAGAGGCGGCAGGCGTGCTCAAAGGCCGCTATATCGAACTCCTGCCTCTCCTCGTCGAAAAAGCGCAGCAGGTTCAGCGAGGCCAGGTTGCAGGCCGTATCGTCGAGGAACATGTACTCGGAGCAGGGGTTGGAGCCTTTGATAGGGCCTTCGGCGGGGCAGGTGTGCCATTCATTAATCGTGGTATCGAACTGCACGCCCGGGTCGGCGCAGGCCCAGGCTGCCTCTGCCACCTGCTGCCACAGCTTGCGGGCAGGTATGCTTTTAAGGATGCTGCCGTCGGTGCGGGCAGTCAGGTGCCAGTCCTGGTTCTGGCGCAGCGCCTCAAAGAAGCTGTTGGGTACGCGCACCGAGTTGTTGGAGTTCTGGCCAGATACGGTCGCGTAAGCCTCGCCTTCATAGTCGGAGGAGTAGCCGGCGGCGATCAGGGCCGCTACCTTTCTTTCCTCGTCCTTTTTCCAGTTGATGAACGCCTCAATCTCGGGGTGATCCAGGTCCAGGCTGACCATTTTAGCGGCCCGGCGCGTGGTGCCACCGGATTTAATGGCCCCGGCCGCACGGTCGCCCACCTTCAGGAAAGACATCAGGCCGGAGGAGGTGCCGCCGCCGGAAAGCGGCTCGTTTTTGCCCCGGATGGTGGAGTAGTTGGTGCCCACGCCCGAGCCATATTTAAAAATACGCGCCTCCTGCACCAGCAGGTCCATGATGCCCCCTTTCTTGGCCAAATCATCCTTCACTGAAAGTATAAAGCAGGCATGCGGCTGCGGGCGCTCAAAAGCAGAGTCCGACTCGCGCAACTCGCCCGTGTCCGGATCCACATAAAAATGCCCCTGCGATGTGCCCTTGATGCCATAGGAGGCGTGTAGGCCTGTGTTAAACCACTGCGGGGAATTCGGCGCGGCATACTGGCCCAGCAGCATGTATACCAGCTCTTCATAAAAAGTGTCCGCGTCCTCTTCAGTTTTAAAGTAGCCATACGTCAGGCCCCACTGTTGCCAGCAGTTTGCCAGCCGGTGCACCACCTGCTTCACCGAGGTTTCGGCGCCGGTGCTGCCGTCGGGCTGCGGCACGCCTGCCTTGCGCAGGTACTTCTGGGCCAGTATGTCGGTAGCGATCTGCGACCAGGCCGCCGGCACCTCCACATCCTTAAGTTCGGCCACCACATCGCCCGAGGGGTTGCGGATAGTGGAGGAGCGGAGCTCATAGGTAAAAAGATCGTAGGCGCTTTGCCCGGGGTTGGTGAAGTGGCGGGAGAATGAGAGTCCCTTGGGGGTGTTGGGAGTATTTTTTTCCATAAGGAGGGTGACAGTTTGAAAGGTAATGAGAGAAAGAATTGAAGTATTCAAAAGTGCTATATAGTGTGGGCAATGAAAATGACAAAGATCACTTAAATAGAAGATATTTATGTCTTTTTTTATGAGGCCATCCCGATAGATTTGTAACAGAAACTAAGTAAGACTTTTAATCTTAACGAAATGGAAAGCACACAAGCAATTGAGACATTAGATGTTACCGTTCTGGAGCCGCGCATGAAGCACCCCACTATTTTCCAGTGGTTCGACAGCCTGAAGGGTGGCGAAGCCTTCATCATCCACAATGACCATGACCCGAAGCCGCTCTACTACCAACTGTTGGGGGAGCGCGGCAACGTGTTTAAGTGGGAGTACCTGGAGCAGGGGCCTGAGGTGTGGGAGGTGCGCATCTCCAAGCTTACACCGGCCGAGGGCGAGACCGTGGGCGAGCTGGTGGCCAAAGATTACCGCAAGGCGCAGGTGTTTAAGAAATATGGCATCGACTTCTGCTGCGGCGGCAAAAAATCGGTGAAGCAGGTGTGTGCCGAGAAGGGCGTAAGCCAGGAGGAGCTGGAGCAGGAGCTGCTGGCGCTGGACGAGGCTGAGAAGGCGCGCGACGCGGAGTACGACAAATGGGAGCTGGGCTTCCTGGCCGATTATATCGTGAACATGCACCACAAGTATGTGCGCGAGGCTATCCCGGCGCTGTATGAATACACTACTAAGATTGCCCGCGTGCACGGCAGCCGCCATCCGGAACTGCTGGAGGTGGTGAAGCACTTCACCAACGTGGCCAACGAACTGGAGGCGCACATGCCGAAAGAGGAGCGCGTGCTGTTCCCTTACATCAAGCAGCTGGAGGAGGCGAAGAAAAGCAGCGTGCAGCTGGACAAGCCCGCCTTTGGCTCTATCCAGAACCCGATCAACATGATGGAGATGGAGCACGAGAGCGCCGGAGGAGAGCTGGAGAAAATCCGGGAGCTGACCGGTAACTATACCTTGCCGGCCGATGCCTGCGCCACTTACACGGTGGCCTTCAAGAAACTGAAGGAGTTTGAAGATGACCTTTTCCGCCATATCCACCTAGAGAACAACATCCTGTTCCCGAAAGCGATTGCGTTGGAGAAGGAAGTGCTGAAGTAAGTAATCTGCGATCAGGATTTACGGGGTGTAAGGAGGCACAGGATTGAATTGCCTGTGATTCCCATCCCGGGAGGGGTAGGGATGGGTTTAAAATCCTGCCAATCTAAAATCCCTGTAAATCCTGATCCTTAATACCCAGAATCATGAAAAAGACAATCGCACCGCAGAAGAGAGATAAGAGCCTGGTACCGCTGTCTCGGGAGCACCATTTTGGGCTGCTGTTTGCCTGGAAGCTGCGCCAGGGGCTGAAGAACGGGACGGACCTGGAGGTGTTGCGCGCCTACGTGCGCTATTTCTGGAATAATATTCTGAAGGAGCACTGCCAGGAGGAGGAGTGGCTGCTGGAAAGGCTGCTGCCCCACGATGACACCCAGCAGGCAAGGCTGCAGGAAGAGCACAAGCTGATAGAGGCGCTGATAGAGCTGATTGAGCAGGGTAGCCGCATGAACAAGGACCTGTTTAAGGTGCTGGAGCAGGACCTGGTGGACCACATCCGTTGGGAGGAGCGTGAGCTGTTTCCGTACCTGCAAGCCATGGCGCATTCTGATGACCTGGAGCTGGCGGGCCAGTTGCTCGAGCACAGGCACGACCCGCGCGTGGATACCTTCACGCCGGAGTTCTGGACAAACAAAGCCGAGCAAGAGTAGCCATGAACATAGCGGCCAATACCAAGATCTCAGCCCTGATAAAGGAGAACCCGGCGGCCATTGAGGCCATTGCCAGTATAAACAAGCACTTTGAGAAGCTGCGCAACCCGCTGCTGCGCAAGGTGCTGGCCTCCCGGGTAACCATAGCCGACGCAGCCCGCATTGGCGGCTGCGAGGTGGAGCGGTTTTACGAGAAACTGGCGCCGCTGGGCTTTACCGCAAACGGTAACGCTGCGGCAGAAAAGCCCATGCTCGCGCCAGCTGTAGCTGCGCCCGGGCTACCTGCCGCGCTGTCAAAGCTAGCTGTAAACACCCTGGATGTGTGCCAGGACATTGCCACCGGTAATGATCCCTTCTTGAAGATCATGGATGCCGTGGAGCATATTAATGAAGCCAGCGCTTTAAGGATTATCAACACGTTTGAGCCTACGCCACTTATCGCCATACTTCAAAAGAAAGGCTACAGCTCCTTTACCGAGGTAAAATCACCGGACCTGGTCTATACTTATTTCTGGCTGGCTAAAGCTGCTGAGGCTCTGCCAGAAGAAGGGATAGAACCTGCGGAAAACAATTTTAAGGAACAACTGGCCCGCTTTGCCGGAAAGGTGAAGCGCGTGGATGTGCGCCACCTGGAGATGCCGCAGCCGATGGTCACTATACTTGGAGAGCTGGAAAACCTGCCGGCCGGAGAGGCGCTCTACGTGGTGCACAAGCGGGTGCCGCAATATTTGTTGCCGCAGCTGCAGGAGCGGGGTTTTGAGGTGGCCATCAATGAGGTGGGGCCGAACGAAGTATACTTGCTTATTTATAGAGAGCAGAAAAGTGATGTATAGGATTTACACTGTTTCAGAAAGTCTTTTGTCATTTGTCTAAAGCTCTTTTTTCAACTCAAATAAAGAAACCATGAGCACTGCCACTACATCAAACTCGCCGGGCAAATGGGTGGTGCTGCCGCACTACGCATTTGCTGCGCTGGCATTTGTGGCCCTGAGCGTGCTGTTGCTCTTCTCCACCGATGCTTTTGGCGGGCACTATTTCCACCCCAAGCTACTGACGCTAACGCATGTGGCGGCGCTGGGCTGGGCGACCATGCTCATTTTCGGGGCGCTGTACCAGCTGTTGCCCGTGGTGCTGGAGTGTAAGCTGTACTCAGAGAAGCTGGCCACGGCCGCCTTCGGATTTCTGGGTGCCGGCACCATATTGTTGGCCTGGAGCTTCTGGCATTTTGAGCTGGGCTGGGTGATGCACCTGGCAGCCTGCAGCCTGGTTATCGCTTTCATACTTTTTAACATAAACGTGGCGCAAACCGCCCGCAAAGCACCCAAATGGACAGTGGAGTCAGACTTTATCGTTACCTCATCCATCTGGCTGCTGGTAACGGGGCTGGTGGGGCTGCTGATGGTGGTGAACTTTACCACGCCTTTCCTGCCGGTGGAGCACACGCACTACCTGAAGCTGCACGCCCACCTCGGTATGGCCGGTTGGTTTTTGCTGCTCATCATTGGCGTTGGGGCCAAGCTGATCCCGATGTTTTTGCTGGCGCACCACGAGGATCCCAAAAAGCTTAACTGGGCCTATAACCTGATCAACGCGGGGCTGGTAGGCTTTATACTTGACCACCTGCTCTTTCATACCCAGTTGTTGCCGTTGTACGCCCTGCTGGTTCTATCTGGTGTGGCATGTTTTCTTCTGTACCTGCGCGATGCCGCCAAAACACGCCAACGCCAGGACCTGGACCTGGGCATGCAGCAGACCTTTGTGGCACTAGCCCTACTGCTGTTGCCGCTTGCACTGGTGCTGGTGGTGAGCAGCAGATTAGAGCTATCGCAATCGCTGCTGTCGTCGGTGTACCTGGTGTACGGCATCTCTGTTTTCCTGGGGTTTATCTCGGCGCTCATACTGGGGCAGACCTTTAAAACGCTCCCGTTCATCGTGTGGATGCACGCATACGAGGACCACGTTGGCCGCATGAAAACGCCATTGCCGAAGGATATGTACAGCCATACGTTATTGCGCTGGCAAAACATCTGCTACCTGCTTGGGTTTATACTTTTAGCGGCCGGCGTGCTGCTGCGCCACCAGCAGATGATACTGGGCGGGGCTGTCGGCTTTACTGTTACCTCGTTGCTGTACACAGCCAACGTGTTCCGGATGCTGCTGCACAAAGCGCACGATTTAAAACCCTTCCCCTATGGAAACGCAAAAATTGCCTGAGGATTTCGGCCAGGAGGTGTACGAAACCTTAAAGTATATCATCGACCCCGAAGTGGGCATCAACATCGTGGACCTGGGGCTGGTGTACCAGGTAAGCCTGACGGAGGAGGGCGAGCTGGCCGTGGACCTGACCCTGACCACGCCCGGATGCCCCATGAGCGGGACCATCAAGACGGCGGCAGAGCAGATCCTGCTCAAGCGCTTTCCGGGTCTCGACGTGAAGATAAACCTGGTGTGGTCGCCGGCGTGGAGCACCGACATGATCAGTGAAGAAGGCATGAGGCAGCTGCGGGGGAAGTCGTAAATTGCTGCCGTGTTAGTGTTAGAAGAACAGAGACTAGAAATGCTATTATCAAAAACAGCTGAATATGCCTTGCGCGCCATTGTGTACATCGCGCTGAACGATGCACAAGGGCTTAAAATAGGGGTAAAGGACATCGCCAAAGAATTGGAGCTGCCCTCGCATTTTATGGGTAAGATCCTGCAGGACCTGGTGCGGAAGGGAGTGATTTCCTCTGTAAAGGGCCCTGGCGGGGGCTTTTTCCTGCACCGGCCGGCCGGCGAGATCAGCATACTGGAGGTGGTGCGCACGATTGACGGGCTGGAGGCTTTCCGTAAGTGCGGCATGGGCATGAAGCAGTGCTCCGACACGCACCCCTGCCCGCTGCACGACGATATAAAAGAATACCGGAACCAGATGCTCCGGATCTTCAGCTCGAAAAGTATACAGACGCTGGTAGACGGCGTTAACTCAGGCCATTACTTTATCAAGAACATACACGAGGTAGAAGCCCAGAGCTAAGCCGTTCAAGATAGGGCCACAGTGTGCTGTCCACCAGTGGCTCCTAGCCGGTTGCTTGAACCTCTGAACCCCAAAAACCAAACCATGCTAACACAAACCAAAGGCGCGTTTCTGCAGAAACTTGGCGCCATGAATCCTGTTGCCCTTCCCGAACGCGAGGAGGCCGAGCTGCTGGCTGCCGTAGAAGAGATACGCGCGCTGAAACGCCAGAAGAACGCCGTTATCCTGTCGCACTTTTACATGCCCGCCGAGCTGCAGGTAAGGCACGAGGACGGCGGCATCGCCGATTTTGTGGGCGACTCGCTGGGCCTAAGCGTGGCGGCCAAAAGCGTGGCGGCCGATAACATCATTTTCTGCGGGGTGAAGTTTATGGCCGAGACGGCTAAGATCCTGAACCCCGCCAAGCAGGTGCTGCTGCCTAGCTTTGAGGCCGGCTGCTCGCTGGCTGAAAGTATAACGGGTGCCGATGTGCGCAGGCTCAAGGCCCAGCATCCGGGCGTGCCGGTGGTAGCCTACATCAATACCTATGCCGACACCAAGGCGGAGGCCGACATCTGCTGCACCTCCCGCAACGCCCTGGACATTGCCCGCTCGCTGGGCGGCGACAGGCTGATCTTTTTGCCAGACCTGTACATGGGCCGCAACCTGCAAACCAGGATAAAAGCCGAGACGGGCAAGGAGCTTATACTTTGGGAGGGTAAGTGCGAGGTGCACGAGCAGTTTACGCCGCAACGCATCAACGGCCTGAAACTGATGTACCCTGAGGCGCAGGTGCTGGTGCATTGGGAGGTGCCGGACAATACCGTGGCCGATGCCCTGACCGGCGCTGGCGGCGTGGTGGGCAGCACCTCCGATATCATCCGGTTCGTGGGGGAGAGCAAAACCCGCCAGTTCATACTTGGCTCGGAGTGCGACTTGGGCGCCACGCTGCGCGGCCTCTATCCTGAGAAGGAGTTCATCGTGCCCTGCATCAAATGCCCGCACATGAAGCAGATAACCATACAACGCACTTTAGAGGCCTTGCGCGCGCTTGGCACAGCCCAGCAGGGTGTGTTTGAGGTAAGGCTGGAAGAGGAGACCATGCGGCGGGCCCTGGCTCCGATCGAGCGGATGCTGGCCTTTGCTTGATATGCTATACTTCGATTATGTAGTGCTGGGCAGCGGCATAGCCGGGTTAACCTTTGCCCTGGAAGCGGCTGCGCATGGGCGGGTGGCGGTGGTATGCAAAGGAGCGCTTACCGAGACAAATACCATGTTTGCGCAGGGCGGAATTGCCGCCGTGCTAAGCCCCGTGGACTCCATTGAGCAGCATGTGCAGGACACCTTGCTTGCCGGCGCCGGCCTGTGCAACGAGGAGGCGGTGCGGTTTATGGTGGCGCGGGCGCCGGATAGTATCAACTGGCTGCAGGAGCAGGGCGTCTGCTTCGACACAGGCAGGGGAGGAAGCGTAGCACTGGGGCTGGAGGGAGGGCACTGCCAGCATCGCATCGCGCATGTGAAAGACCACACCGGCCTGAGCATACAGCAGGTGCTAGGGCAGGTGGCGCGGAAGCACCAAAACATCGCCGTGCTGGAGCACCACATGGGCCTGGAGCTGTTGCTGCAGCGCAACATATGCCACGGGGTGCAACTGCTGGACCTGAAAGCTAATCAGGCCAAAGCCATACTTGCCGGCGCCATGGTGCTGGCCACGGGCGGCTCCGGGCAAGTATACCAGCACACCACCAATCCTCCCATTGCCACTGGCGACGGGCTGGCCATGGCCTTCCGCTCAGGCGCCCAAGTCAGCAACATGGAGTTCTTCCAGTTTCACCCGACGGCCCTCTACAACCCGGCATCGGAGGATACTTTCCTGATAAGCGAGGCATTGCGCGGGGCAGGGGCTGAACTGGTGTTGCCGGACGGGGAGCCTTTTATGCACCGTTACCATGCACAGGGGGCGCTGGCCCCGCGCGATGTGGTGGCCCGGGCTGTGTACCATGAGATGCAGCAACACCGGTCGCCTTGCCTATACTTAGACGCGCGCCACCTGCCGGAAGGGCACCTGAAGCAGCACTTCCCGCTTATCTACAACAAGTGCAAAAGCATTGGCATCGATGCCACCGTGGATCCTGTGCCTGTAGTGCCGGCGGCGCATTACCAGTGCGGCGGCGTGTGCACAGACCTGCACGGTCAAACATCCGTGCCAGGTTTATATGCCGTGGGCGAGGTGGCCTGTACCGGTGTGCACGGTGCCAACCGCTTGGCCAGCAACTCGCTGCTGGAGGGGGTGGTGTTCGGAAAAGCGGCAGCGGCGCATGCGGTGGCCAGGCAAGGCACCAGGTATAGGAAAACAGAAAGTATAGCTCTGCCTCCAGCCAACCGCATGACTGTGGCCCCGCCGCTGCCTGCCGTGCAAAGTATAAGAACGGAGCTTCGGCAGCTGATGTGGGAGAAAGTAGGCATTGTGCGTACCGTTGAGCACCTGTGGCAGGCAAGGCAACAGGTGGCGCAGCTAAGGCAGCAGCTGGAAAGTATAGGAGCCGTTAAGCTCACCCCAGAAGTGTGGGAGCTGCAAAACCTGCTTACTGTGGCGGCGGTAACGGTGGAGGCATGCCTGGGCAGAAAGCAAGGCATAGGCGGGCACTACCTGGAGCAGCAACTTGTGCCCGCTTAGGCAAGATATCCCATCCTGGGCGAAAAGTACATCAATAGTAATACTTCAAAATTGTGCAGTTTTTCTGTGCGAATGCAGGATAATCAGGGCTTAAAGTTTATTGTGTAGGAATTGATAAAACGATTGCTGTATATTAGCAGCGCCTATACAGGCTGCAGTCTTGAATAATTCCTAAACACAAGCTCCATGAAGTATAAATTTTTGAGCCTCCTGTGCGTGCTGCTGGCAGTGGTAACGCTGTCCTCGTGCCACATCTCCCGCAAAAAGACAGATAAAAACGGGAAAGTAGTGGTGATCAGCAAGAGCAAAACGGCTACCCGCAAAGACAATGGCCTGCACAAGGGCTGGTACAAGAACCCTAACAACCCGCATCACCCCAACACAACCAACCCCGGGCACACCAAGCACAAGGGGAACGGCAAAGGCAACACCACTGTGGTGGTTGTAAAGGGCCATAACGCCACGGCAACGAAAGGAAAGCCCGCCGCCAAGGGCAACCAAGGTAGCAAAGGCGGTGGGCAGAAGGCGAAAGCAGGCAACAGCGGCAAAGGTGGCAAAGGAAAGAACTAGTTAGCCTGTCTTCTCACCGTTACGGGAGGGGGTGCAGCAGCTTTTGGAGCTGCTGCACCCCCTTTTTTTACGTGCTTAAATCGCACTTTTTCAGTAGGATATAACGTTTAAGGAAGAGATTTACCTCCTAAACTAGATCCTGCTGACATGATAAAAGTAATTGCAATGGTGCTGCTGCTGGCTGGTAGTGCCTGTTACAGTGTTCCGGCAGCGGCTGCTACGGCTGGCGGGCCAAAGCTGAAGGGGCTCTTCCAGAAGAAAGGCAAAGCCGGAAAAGCGTTTAAGAAGAACAAGAAGAACACCAAGTACTTCCACGCGGCGGCTAAAAAGCAGCGTAGGGCCAAGTGGCAGCAGCAGCGCCACCCCATGGTGCCATAGCCGCGTACCTTTGCCTGCCTGGCGCCGTATAAGCGCGTATGGCAACAGAAAACACGCACTACACCCGCACCCCACGCTCCGAGAAGCTGAAGTGGGTAGACCACATCGCTTACCTGATGGACAACCAGTTTCGCTTTCCGGGCACTAACTTCCGCTTTGGTTTAGACCCTATCCTGGGCCTGTTGCCCTTCGCCGGCGACTTGGCCTCCTTCGGCGTTTCGGCCGTGCTTATACTAACCATGGTGCGCCACGGTGCCAGCGGCAAGCTAGTGGCCCTGATGATGCTGAACATTGGGGTGGATGTCATCTTCGGCAGCATTCCCATCCTGGGCAACATCTTCGATTTTGCCTTTAAAGCCAATGAGCGCAACGTGCGCCTGCTGCGCCGCCACTACGAGGAAGGCAAGTACCAGGGCAGTGGCAAGGGCATTATCGTTGGTGTGCTGATCGGGCTGGTGCTGATGCTGGTGTTCCTGGTATGGGCGCTGTGGCAGATAGCCGAGTGGCTGTGGCACCTGCTTGCCTCATACTTCTAAGCGGCCAAGGCTCCTGGCAACATCGCGGGCCTTCAGGGCGCTTTCCTGCTTGTCCTTTATTTCCAGCATAATATCCATGTCTAGCCCTTCTGTCTCGGCCAGGAAGTCGTGGAAAAGCTGCTCCTCTATACTTTGCACATGCTTGCCGCGCCGCTCGTTGGGAGCCTGCGAGCTGTAGTCCATCATCAGGATACCGTCTTTTTCCGGGTGCCAGGTAGTGGCGGCCATCTCCACCGCCTCGCGCATCGGCTCCCCGTTGTTCACGCACTCGTGGTGCAGGTTATCGAAGATGATGGGCATACCTGTTAGCTCGTGCAGCTGCAGGCAGTCCTGCAAGGTGTAGGTGCGGTCGTCGTTCTCCACGCAGAGGCGGGCCTTTACAGCGTCGGGCAGCATGGTGTGGTATACTTCGGCAAAGCGCTGTATGGCCGAAGGCTTGTCGCCGTAGGCGCCGCCGCCGTGTATCTGCAGCTTGGCGGTGGTGTCCAGCTCCATCAGGTCGAGCACGCTCCCCTGGTACACCAGCTCGGCAATGCTGTTGCGCACGGTCTGCTCGTTCGGCGAGTTGAGCACCACAAACTGGTCGGGGTGCATGGAGATGCGCATGTTGTTGTTCTTGATGTAGCTGCCCAGCCTGCGGAAGGTCATCTTGAAGTGCTCCTGCCAATTATACTTGTTCACCTCATGCGAGGCAAAGGGCACCAAGTCGGAGGTGAGGCGGAAAAATAACAGGCCATGCTTTACATTATATTCCAGGATGCGGCGCAGGCAAGCCAGGTTTTGCTCCACGGTCTCAATCAGACGCTCCTCAGAGTAAGAGGCCAGCCGGAAGGTACGGGAGGAGCTACAGTCCAGCTCCATATTTATGCAGGGGTATCCTATTTTCATCGTTTCAGGTAACAGTCTACTCTGAACCTACGAAGCAGCCGGTTGTTTGGGTATTTCACTGATAGCCGGTGTTGTTCTTAAAGAAGCGGTTGTAGTCCTGCTTCGCCTTCTCCTGCTCTGCTTTAAGCCGCTCCGCCTCCTGCAGCTGGCGCTTATCCGCTTCCTTCGCTAAGTACTTCCGGAGCTTTCGGCGCTGCTTGCCTTCTTTAGAGAAATAGGAGACAGGGTTCCAAAGTATGCTTGGGGGAGAGGGAGGAACCGGAGGAGGAGGTGTGAAGGCCGGCTTGTTTTCCGGAGGGCGTTTTACCACGGTGGGGGTGCTGCTTACTTCTACTTCCCGGAGCCGCTGTACCTCCTCCTGCAGTACAAACAGCAGCTCTTGCTCCTGCCTGATGCGGTACAACACCGGTTTAAACCCGACGGCGCGGACAAGTATAGAGTCACCGGGTTGAGCCAGTAGGGTGAAGCGACCCGACTGATCGGTTGCCACAACCGTGCCGGTGCCGAGCCTGGAGATGCCTGCCCCGATAACCGGCGTCTTTCTATCCGGCTGCAACACTATCCCGCTGACCTTGGCCTGCTGCCCATGCGTGAGCATCGTGCAAAGCGGGAACAGCAAAAAAAGTATAAAGCATATGCGCTGGAGCATGAGCAGTTTGTTTTCATGGTGCTTATGCTACTTACGATAGTATAGGTAAAATATTATATAATGTAGGGAAAATATTACAAGAGCCTTTGCAGGCTGCTTCCTGGCGGCCCTGACACGCGCTGCCAGCTCGCCGCTGGGGCCACTATCGTTGGGAAGGTGCAGAGGTTCAGGACCGCCGCTGTTTACTGATAGCCGGTATTGTCCCGGAAGAAGCGGTTATAATCCTCCTGCTCTTTTTGCCTCTGCTCCATCTCAAGCTTTTGCAGGTATTCCTGCAGGGCGCGTTTCTGCTTTCCCTCGCTGGAGAAGAGGTCGTACATCAGGCTCATAGGGCTGAGGATGGTTGGGGCCGGTGCCGGTGCGGGGGGCGGTGGCTCCAGGCCCGGAATAAAGTTGGGGTTCTTGGCCTGGCTGGTCTTCTCGCGCTTCATGTTGCGCAGGGCCCGGTCAATCATCTCTTTGGATGGGCGGCTGGTGACCTCTACCTCCCCGAGCATCACGCTATCCTCCTGCAGCACAATGTTCACGCGTAGCTCCGACACGGGCAGCGTCTTAGGCAAGTATAAAAGCGGCTTAAAGCCAAGCGCCCGGATCATCAGCGTATCCGACTGGGCCACATCAATCAGGAACTTGCCCTTTTCATCCGACACAACGCCCATGTTGGTGTTTACCTTTACAATGGTGGCGCCCGGTATAGGCGTGGTGCGGTCTGCCTGCAGCACAGTGCCACTTATCCGGATGCTTTTCTGGGCCAGGGCAGGCAGGCTGCAGTAAATGAGCAGCAACGTCAGGATGTATAACAGTGGGTGTCTGTGCATGAGGTTCTGGTAGTGCTGCGGCGTTTGTCCTGCGCCAGGACCAGCTAAAATTGTGCCGGCCAGCCATATAACGGGCGGGGCTATGTAAAATTACAAAGAAATCAGGAGATGGGCTAAAAAAGCAGAAACCTGCGGCGTGCGTGGCGGCAGGTTTCTGGTGAGGGCAATAGGTTGCGGGTTAACTTAGTTCAGGTTATTGCCGCCATCGTTGGTGTCGGTGCTGCCACTGTTGTTGCCGCCAGCGTCCCCGGACTCACCAGTTCCTGAACCAGAGGTGCCGTTGCCGCTGTTACTGCCAGAGCCTCCACTGTTGCTGCCGTTTCCGGAGTTTCCGTTGCCGGAGCCGGTGGAGCTGCCACCGCCAGTGCCCCCGCCGCCGCCTGTGTCTGCCGGGCTGTTAGGTGTGTTGCCCATCGCCCCGGAAGGGTTGTACTCCTCCGCCAGGTCCCGTAGGCTTCCGTCCGGTGAGTAGTAGATCGTGACCATGCGTACAGCTATATTCCCCTCCAGCTGTTGGCGTAGGTCCGGTGGCAGTATTCTGGTGCTGAAAGGGTAATACTGGTTGGGCTTAAACGGAGCACCGCCCATGTCTGGTTCCTCCGTGTGGTAGCCACGAATATGCGCTGGGTTCACAGACTCGTCGTAGTTTGCATCCGTCACCTCGAAGGAGGTGCCTAAGGTATCCTCTCCGCAGGAGGTGGTTAGCAGGAGTACAGCTGCCGCAGCTACCGGGGTTACTATTCTGTTCATAGGTTTGATGTTTTTGATTATGCGCTACCCTACAAGACTAGCTGAAAGGGTGAAAATGGCTCAGGGTTAAGTACGCGGGCATGGGTTTTTATGTTCAGGTGGAGGTAAGGCAGGTAAAGCGCGCACAAAAAAGGCGCACCCGTGCGGGTGCGCCTTCCTGATGAGGTGTAACGCCTGGCTTAAGCCTTCTTTAGCTCAAAAACGGTGATTTCCGGCAGGAAGCCCACGCGCCCCGGGTAACCCAGAAAGCCGAGGCCTGTGTTCACGTACAGGCGCTGGCGGCCTTTTTTGTAGAGGCCGGCCCACTGCTCATACACGTACTGCACCGGGCTCCACTTCCAGCCCGGGATGTTCACGCCAAACTGCATGCCGTGGGTGTGGCCTGAAAGCATCAGGTCTATATCTTTATACTTCTGGTTAACCTCACCGTCCCAGTGCGACGGGTCGTGGGAGAGCAGCACCTTGAACGGCACATCCTGCGTATCATCGTAAGCCCGGTCGAGGCGGCCATACTTCGGAAAGCCTCTCTTGTTCCCCCAGTTCTCCACGCCCAGCACGGCTATGCGCTCGCCGTCCTTTTCTACGATGCGGTTCTCGTTCAATAAAATGTCCCATCCCATCCGGCGGTGGCTCTCGATCAGGGTGTGCAGGTTTTCCCGCTTTGCCTCCTGGCTGGGCCAGCTCACGTAGTCGCCGTAGTCGTGGTTGCCCAGCACCGAGTACACCGCGGTTTTGGCGCGGATGCCGCCGAGGGTATCCAGGTGGTCCGTAAGCTCCGTGGCCACGTTGTTCACCAAGTCACCGGTGAAGAACACCAGGTCCGCCTCCTGCTTGTTGATGATCCTGACAGCCTCTTTCAGGGGCTCTGTGGAGTTAAAGCTACCTGTGTGCAGGTCCGATATCTGGAGCATCTTATACCCGTCGAAGGCGCTTGGCAGGTTCGGGAAGCGCAGCGTTACGCGCTTCACCCGGTAATCGTAGGCGCCTTTCACCATGCCGTAGATAAAGGCCGAGAAAGGGACAGCGGCCACCAGAAGCCCCATCTGGTTCAGGAACTTATGGCGGGAAGGGTCGAACTCCTCGTTTCCGTTGGCCGTGTTGAGCACGATTTTGCCCATGCGCAGCGTGTCGTCCAGCAACAGAAAGGCCACTATCACCAGCTTCGATGCAAAAATGATGAACAGGGTACTCGCCAGGTATGTCTTAAAGGCATCCGGCGGCGTGCCGCGCGTGGCAGAGGCTAAGGAAAACGTGGCGACCGTCACCGCGAAGATAGCCCAGTGGATGAAGTAAATAATTTTCTGGGCAACAGGGCCCAGGTTCTGCGTTACTGTTCTGATAGCCTGAAACACGTACAGGTCTACCAAAAAGAGAAGCAGGATAACGATTGCAAATGTTAACATACGTTGCATATCATGGTAAAACCACCCGCCGCGCCTAATGTTTGGCGGTGGCTATTCTTCCAAAGTATAAAAGTACAAAAAGGTAGATGCATGCTGAACTATTTCATTCTGAAAGAGATTCCACATGCATCTTCTTAACATCAAATTCTGTACCGTAAGTGAAAGAAAACGAACTGCCTGCCACGCTGCCATACCTGCAGCCGCTCAACATCAAGACCTGGGCTGAGGAAGACCGCCCGCGCGAGAAACTGCTGCTGAAAGGCAAGGCTGCTCTCAGCGATGCCGAGTTGATTGCCATCCTGATAGGCTCGGGCACCCCCAAGCTCACTGCCGTGGATGTGGCCAAGCTTATACTTACTGCCGTGGGCAACGACCTGAACGAGCTGGCGCGCCTGAGTGTGAAGGATTTGATGAAGCACAAGGGCATCGGGGAGGCCAAGGCCATAACGATCGTGAGCGCCCTGGAGCTGGGCCGCCGCCGCAAAGAGGCCGCCGTAACCGCTAAAACCCGCATCACCTGCTCCACCGACATCTACAACTACATTAAGCCGCAGCTGCTCGATTTGCCGCACGAGGAGTTCTGGGTTATACTTCTGAACCGCGCCAACGTGGTGATGAAGAAGGAAAGCATTAGTTCGGGCGGTGTGGCCGGCACAGTGGCCGACCCTAAAATCATCTTCAAAAAAGCGCTGGAGCAGCTGGCCAGCTCCATCATCCTGGTGCATAACCACCCCAGCGGCAACACCAAGCCTAGCGCTGCCGACATCGCCCTTACCAAGAAAATGAAGGAAGCCGGCCAATTCCTCGACCTGCCCATCCTCGACCACATCATCTTTACCGACACTGACTATTACAGCTTTGCGGATGAAGGACTTTTGTAGTTAGAAAGTTTAGAAGTTTGGAAGTTAGAAAGTTAAATGTAACGGTTCGCATGTTTCAGGCATTGCCCCAAAGTGCTGAAGCCCAGATTATGGGCAAGCAGGCGCTTCGATCGGCAACGTCGGTCGCTGCAAACTATCGGGCTGCCTGCCGTGCCCGATCTGGTGCCGAGTTTATTGCTAAAATAGGTATAGCCCTCGAAGAAGCGGATGAAACGCAGTTCTGGTTGGAGCTACTGGAAGAATCAGGGATTGTAGCCAGCAATAAGTTGATGAGTCTTAAACAGGAAGCAGGCGAACTCACCGCGCTACTCACCAGCATCAGAAAATCAGCCTCTATAAAAGGCAAATCATAACTTTCTAACTTCCAAACTTTCTAACTTTCTAACTCAGAAAGTATTTCCTGCACTCTTCCCACTTCCCCTGTCTCCAGGCGTACTTTGATGCCGTGTGGGTGAGTGGGGGAGTTGGTGAGGATGTCCTGCACGTAGCCCTCGGTGAGGTCGCCGGTGCGCTGGTCCTGCTTCTGCACGATGTTGACGTGGGTGCCAGGTTTGATGTTGGCGCGTTTTCTGCCGTCCATGGGAAGTAGAATGAATGGTTGTGGCTGCAAGATACGCAGGAAAATCGGGTGGTGTTAAGGCTGTGGTTTGGTAACAATGTTGAGGTACTGCGCATCGTAGCTCCAGCGCGATGGGGCGGTCTCAAAATCAGCCAGCTCTACTTGCTCGATCTGGCACAGGTCTGCCAGCAAAAGGGCAGGGTCTTTGACGTGGTTGCCGTTGATGGCTATTGTCAGCTGCTGCTGCTCGTGCGGCACGCTAAAGGCTTTGTACACTTCCTCCACGCGCGCCAGTGGCAAGTCCTGCTTTAAGTCGATGAGTACGGCGCCGTCGGTGGCCTTTTCGCCGAAGCGCTCCAGCGCCTGAGTACCCTTCACCACCTCCACGTTCTTGATGTCATTAGGGTTCAGGATAAGGGCAGAGGTAGTGGTTTGCTGCTCGTTTACCAGCACCAGTGGCTGGGGCTTTTCTATTACAATGAGCCCTTCTTTCGCTACAGGCTCAAACACTTGTGCCTGTGCATGAATAGAGAGGCTGAGCACGAATAGTGCTGCAAGGAAGTATGGCTTCATAGCTGTGTTATTTGTTGTGGTACTGCTTGGTTGGCTCCCGCTGTGCCTGCTCCATTTCGTTGGAGTGTTTCATGTACAGCAATATACCTGCTACCCCCAAAATGTGGCCGCCAAGTATAAGGTAGAGACCCAGGTAATCACCTTCAGGTTGCACCGCCCAAAGCACAATGCCGACAAGAGCAAGCAGGGCAGCAACCTTATAAAGCACTTTCTCTAAAGTCCTGTTTTTCATCTGGCAACGGTTTTTTAGTAAAACAAGCTCGCCATACATGCCAAAGTGAGGCAGAAAGTATAGCAAAATCAACTAGTTACTACAGGCATTCCAAAGCTGAAGAAAACGAAGGGCAGTGTGCCCAGGTGCATTTCAGCGCCTCTTGCTTCTCTGCTCACCCGCTCCTTAAGGCACCCGCCCTAGGGCAGTTTTTCTAAGCAAAAGGTGTTGGGATGCTTAGGGAAACTTACTAGCTACGGAGACAGATTTAGCACTTTAACGAGAGAAAGGTATGAAAAAGATTCTATAAAGTACAGTTTAAGAGTAATTTTAGTTAAAAAGCATGAGCTGTAAGCCGTTGGTATTGATGAACTTAATCTTCTGTAAGCTTGGCAAGGTCTGAGATGTGCAGCATCCGCAGCATGGAAGTTTTTTTATGTTGGTGCTCCTGCATACGCACCAGGATATCATGCAGCATCTCAATGGCCTGCACCACGTGTGGGCCCTTGTTCAGCATCACGCAGTCAGCGCGCTGTGCCATGGCGGCATCAGTGATCTCGGCCCTGGAGGGGCGGCCTTTCTTGGCCAGCGTCTCCAACACCTGCGTGGCCCACACCACCGGCATGTGGGCTGCCTCACAAAGCCACAGGATCTCTTCCTGTACTTCAGCCAGCCGCTGCCAGCCACACTCCACGGCCAGGTCGCCGCGCGCGATCATCACGCTGGCCGGGTAGTTTTTCATGGCCGTCAGGAGCAGGAGCGGCAGATTCCGAAATCCTTCTTTTGTCTCGACCTTCAGCATCACCCCCAGGTTCTGTGCGTCTAGCTTGCGCAGTTCCTCATATAGGGCTTCCAACGTACCCGCGTCGTTCACAAACGACAGGTTTACGATATCGGCATACTTCACTATAAACCTAAGGTCCTGCCGGTCCTTCTCCGTCAGCCCATTCAGGTGTATCTTGCTGTCGGGCAGGTTAATGCCCTGGTCGGCGCGCAGCTTGCTGCCGTTGTCGCTGGCATAGGTGATTTTTACCAGCAGCTTGTCAGGCCCCACTTCCTCCAGCACCCCCTCCACTTTGCCGTCGTTAAAAAGTATGGGCTGCCCCGTTTTAGTCTGGGTAAAAGCCTCGGGAAGTGTGCAGGAGATGTGTGCCGGCTGGGTGACGTGCCCATGCTCATCGTAAATGGCTGGTTCACCGGGTACAGGCTCTCGCGTCAGCACCAGGAAGTTTCCTTTCCTCAGTACAATTGGCAACTCTGCCGCTTGCAGGTCTCCCACGCCGGTGGTGCGTTCGGTGGCGTTCTCGTCTTGCAGGCGCAGTTTGGTTCCGGTGGTGATATAAGAGGACTTGATGAGGTTTGCCAGCACCCCGGTCTCTTCTTTCCTGACAACGGAAAGAGAGCGCTTGCGGCCTCGGGTGTCATTAAAGAAAATCCTATCCCCCTCCTGCAGTTGTGCCATCCAGGTGGCATCTACCGGGAGCCAGGCATCGGCATCATTAGGCGGAGGCACGTCCTGAGGCGCGAGCCATACTTTGGCGGCCTCCGTAATTTGGCCAAGGTTATCCTGCGCAGGCCGAATCACCAGCAGTTTCGGGCCTTCCTTCAGCGGGCCGGTGCGCAGCTTTGGCCCCATCAGGTCCATAAGAATTTTACAGGAGATGCCAGTTTCCTGCTCGGCTTTGCGGATGTGGTTCACCATCTTCAGCCACTCTTTTTCGGTGTCGTGGGCGCAGTTAATGCGGGCACAGTCCATGCCGGCTTTTAACAGGCGTGGCAGCAGCTCGTACTGGTGAGCTGCCTCAGAGGGCAGCGTGACCATAATGCGTGTACTGCGTTTCTCGGGTTTGGGACCCAGCAGGGCCTCTGTGTGCGCGGCCAGCAGCTCCCGGTTCTCGAAAAAGGAAACGGCCAGCTTCTTGGGGGTATCAGTGCACCTGGCTATTTGGCAGAGGTGCTGGCGCACGGCCTGCAGACTGGCCAGCACGTGCCCCTCGGCCCGCCCCAGCGAGGAGAGCCCCAACTGGGCCAGCTGCTCCTGCAGCTCCCGGATGTCGTGCTGGCGCAGTGCCAGGTAATGCAGCAGGTTCTTGGCGCTTTTTCTGAACTTCGGGTGAACTGCCCGTACGGCTGGGGCGAACTTTTCCTCCAGCGCAATGGCGTCCTGGTGTAGCTGATCCAGCTGGCGAATCAAATCCTGGTAGTGGTCCTCCTTGGTCTGTGGCATGGCTCCATCTAAACGTAGGTCGTTCTCAACCTTACGGATGCAGGGCGGAAGGGGTGCCCCGGCTGGGGATTTAAAGCCGTGGCAGGCACGTACACCGTCTGCTGTGCCGCTACAGCAGGCAGGGCTAGTCTTTATACTTGCCAACCCAGCCGAAGTGCTGCTGGATGATGTTGTTTTTCTCCTGCTCTAGGTAAGTCAGGTATGCCTCGGACGCAGGCGAGAAGCTTTTGTTTTGCAGCCATATCAGGTTCCAGGAGGTTGTCAGCGGCAAGCCGTCCACCGGTATAATCTGCAGGTCCTTTTGGGTAAGCTCGTTCTTTATCCCGATCAGGGGCATGATGGAATAGCCCAGGCCGGCCAGAAGGGCCTGCTTTACCGCCTCGTTAGAGGTAAGTTCCAGTTTCTTGCTCACTGCTATGTTGTTGCTGGCGATAAAGCGCTCCATGGTCAGGCGCGTGCCCGATCCCGGCTCCCTATAAATCAAGGGCAGGCTTTTGAATATCTCCATGCCATGGTGCCTGCTGCCGGACTGCTCCGACTCGCGCCCCACCAGGTACAGCTTGTTTTGCATGAGCTCCACCTTGCTCACCTTCAGGTGCTCGGGCAGAATGGAGACCAGGGCAAAGTCCGTCTCATTGTTTTCCAGCGACTCCAGCACCTTTGATTTGTTCGTCACGTCCATTACCAGTTCCACCCCCTCATGCTGCTTCAGAAAGCCCGAGAGGAAGTAGGGCATCACATACTTGCCGGTAGATACCACCGACAACTTTAACCTGCCCGACAACAGCCCCTTATGCGCCAGGGTCTTGAAGTTGATGGCATGCACCTCGTTCAGGATCTTCTCTGCGGCTAGAGCTACTTCCTTCCCGAACTCAGTGACGTGCAGTTTCCTGCCGATAATCTCCGTGAGCGGGATGTCGAACTGCTCCTGCAGGTTCTTGAGCTGTATGGAGACGGCGGGCTGCGTCAGGTGCAGCTCTTCGGCGGCCTTGGTGATGCTTTTGGTCTGCGTGATCTTCAGGAACACCTGCAGTTGGTGTAAAGTGTAATTCATAAATTTTATTTATGCAATCCATTAAAATTATAAACTATTATTTATAAATCCAAAAGGTGATGTCTGCAGTTGAATACTAAAAAACAAGAAGCCATATGATTACACTTGATGCAAAACAGAAAAACGGAACAGCAGTGCAAACGCCACCAGCCCGCACCAAGATTGCGGTAGCCAAAGGAGACGGCATCGGGCCTGAGATAATGGAGGCGACGCTGCGTGTGCTGCAGGCTGCGGGAGCACGGCTGGAGGTAGAGGAAATTGAGGTAGGCGAGAGCGTGTACCTGGCAGGCAACTCCTCCGGCATCACTAAGGGGGCCTGGGATGTGATCCGGCAGAACAAGGTGCTGCTGAAGGCGCCCATCACCACGCCACAGGGTGGCGGCTACAAAAGCCTGAACGTGACCATGCGCAAAATGCTGGGGCTGTACGCCAACGTCCGCCCATGTACCAGCCTCTCGCCCTTTGTCAGAACCAAGCACCCTGAAATGGACGTGGTGATCGTGCGGGAGAATGAGGAGGACCTGTATGCCGGCATTGAGCACCAGCAGACCGACGAGGTGGTGCAGTGCCTGAAGCTCATCAGCCGGCCAGGCTGCGAGAAGATTGTGCGCTACGCCTTTGAGTATGCCCACCAGTACGGCCGCAAAAAAGTGAGCTGCTTTACCAAAGACAATATCATGAAGCAGACGGACGGACTGTTCCACAAGGTGTTTGACGAGATAGCCGCTGAGTACCCGGACATTGAGAACGAGCACTGGATAGTGGACATAGGCGCCGCCATGCTGGCCGACTCGCCGGAGCAGTTCGACGTGGTGGTGATGCCCAACCTCTACGGTGATATCCTCTCTGACGTAGCTGCCCAAATCATGGGCTCTGTGGGCCTGGCAGGCTCTGCCAACATTGGTGAGTCTTGCGCCATGTTCGAGGCCATCCACGGCTCGGCGCCCCGCATTGCTGGCTTAGGAGTGGCCAACCCGTCCGGCCTGCTGCAGGCAGCCTGCATGATGCTCAACCACATCGGCCAAAACGACATAGCTGAGAAGATCTACAATGCCTGGCTGAAAACCATAGAAGAGGGTGTGCACACACCGGATATCTACCAGGAAGGCACCAGCAAACAAAAAGTAGGCACGCAGGAGTTTGCCACGGCGGTAATTAATAACCTGGGGCAAAAGCCGGCACAGCTAAGCGCGGTAGCCTACGCCAAGAACATCAAGTTCAACCTGCCCAAGTATACGCCTAAACCTGCGGCAACCAAAACGCTGCTTGGGGTGGATGTATTCGTGCACTGGAGCGGCAGAGATCCGGAGGAGGTAGCCCAGCAACTGCAGCAACTAGACACGCCGGAGGTAAAGCTAAGTATGATCACGAACCGGGGCATCAAAGTATGGCCGGAAGGTTTTGCCGAGACCTTCTGCACCGACCACTGGCGCTGCCGCTTTCAGCACGTGCAGGAGCAGCCGATCACAAAAGAGCACATCGTAGCCATCCTGGCAAAAGCCATTGAAAAGAACATCGACACCATCAAAACAGAGAACCTTTATGCCTTCGACAATAAAAAAGCCTTCTCGCTTGGGCAAGGGCAGTAGCACCTTGCCCCCTAGCCTGGCACCGGTTGCCAATCGCCAAAGGGGGAAACACTCTCAGGTGCAAGGGTGGCTACTGCTAAGTGCGCTGGCGCTGGTTGCATGCCTACTACTTGGCGTGTACGCGCAGCAAACGCTGGTAAGCGAGCTGTGTAAAGCTTTGGCAATAGTAGTGATCCTAAACGTGTTCAGGGTAACCGCTAATAACACATCAATCCATAAATAACAAGGTCATGGAAACTATAAAATTCATACAAGGAAGCTTTACCTGCGAGGAAGCAAAAGAGATCCTGCTGGAGGTTATCACAAAAAAGATCAACTTCCACAACCTGAAGAACTTTAGCTCCATCATCCGCTTCGAGAAGCCAGATGAGGACTCGAAAAGGAGGCTGGAGGAACTAAAGGAGGCGAAGGAGAAGGTGCTGCTGCTTGTGGAGGAGGCGAAGCGAAGCAATAGCAGCCTCGTGATAGAATCCACTATAAACATCATGCTGGAGGCACGGGAGCAACCTGAAGCGGCATGTTCAGAGGCAGAAAGCTACTGATTGCCACCAAGCATCGGAAAGAAAGCGTGATAGCGCCTCTGCTGGAGGAGGGGCTGGGGGTAAGCTGTGTGGTGGCAGAGCAGTTCGATACGGATCTGCTGGGCACGTTCACGGGTGAGGTGGAGCGCGAAGCGGCCCCCGTTACCACGGCCCGCAGAAAGTGCGAAATGGCTCTGGAACTGTACGGCTTCGACCTGGCTGTTGCCAGTGAGGGTTCTTTCGGGCCGCACCCGGTGCTGGGTTTCGTGCCGGTAGAGGAAGAGTTTCTGCTGCTGCTTGACAGGAAGAATGGCCTGGAGACAGTGGTCCGGGAGCTGAGCCTGGAGACAAACTTTGCGGGGGAGGCGGTAGACACGGAGGAGCAGCTGCTGGCCTTTGCAAGTGAGGTGAAGTTCCCCTCGCACGCGCTGGTGCTGCGGCCCGCCAAGCACAGTGCCGCAGGTATAACCAAGGGCATCACCGGTAAGGCGCATCTGCTGGCGGTGTTCCGGCGGCTACAGCGGCGGCACGGGCAGGTGTATGCAGAGACGGACATGCGGGCCATGTATAACCCCTCCCGCATGTCCGTTATCAGGCAGGCCACGGAGAAGTTAGTGGCAAAAGCAAGCTCCTGCTGCCCTGCCTGCCATACCCCGGGCTTTGGGGTTGCCAGCGTGAAGCGAGGCCTGCCCTGCGGCGCCTGCGGCTTCCCGAGCCGCGCTGTCTTAAGCGAATTCCTTGCCTGCCACAAGTGCGGCCATACTTTGGAGCGCAAATACCCTAACAGCACGAAGGTGGAAGACCCGGCCTATTGCCAACTATGTAATCCTTAAACCATGAAAAATAAGTTGTTTCTCATATGCCCCAGCAGCCACTTAGAGCATTTTCTGGGCATGAGGTATAAAAACGCCTATTTCCTGACCGCACTGGCTGCCGTTTTCAGACTAAGGGAGGGCGGCTACGCAGAGGAGCTGATCGGCTTTTTGGAAAGGGAGTCTGTGGAGGAGGTAATTGTCGTAAACGATGTGGCCTGCCCGTTTATAGAAAGTGTCTTGTTGAAGCAGCAAGGGTATGGCACCTATGCGGAAGAGGTGCTGGTGGACCTGCTGGTGGATAACTATGCGGAGGTGATAAGCTGTGGCGCTGTGGAGGCGCAGAAGGCGAGGCTGGCGGCGCTGAACGTGCAGCGGCAGATGCGGCAACTCCTCGGCATCGGCTACTTCCAGCAGCAGGTGGTGCTGCAAAAGATGAAGGTAGGGGGCCTCGTCACCTCCAGGGCAGCGGGCAAGGTAACGGAAGTGAAACTGCACAAAGCTACGATCTCTGTATGAGCCTACACTTACTGGCTGACAACCTGACAAGCCCTGCCCTGCTTTTCTTTGTGTTAGGCATCCTGGCTGTGCAGGTCAAAAGTGACCTGGAAATTCCGGCCACTTCGTCAAAGTTCATCTCGCTTTACCTGCTTTTCTCCATCGGTTTTAAAGGCGGGCAGGAGCTGGCACACAGTACCTACAGCCTGGAGATTGTGTGGGCCCTTCTGTTCGGGGTGCTGGTTTCCGGAGCCATCCCGCTTTATACTTTCTTTCTCCTGAAAAGGAGGCTGAGCGTGGAGAATGCGGGTGCCGTTGCGGCAGCCTATGGTTCTGTAAGTGCCGTCACGTTCGTCACGGCTGTGTCTTTCCTGGAGTTTCAGCAACTGCCCTTCGGCGGGCACATGGTCGCCGTGATGGCGTTTATGGAGGCGCCTGCCATTATCGTGGGAGTGATCCTGATCAACCTGTTCTGCGAAAAGAAGGAGCAGTCGCCGAGCCTGAGGCAGGTAGTCCATCACTCTTTCACCAACGGCAGTGTGTTGCTGATCTTAGGGAGCCTGGCCATCGGCATGCTGGCCAGCGAGCAGCATGCGCAGGGTATAAAACCGTTCACCACCGACATCTTCAAAGGGTTTCTGGCGATTTTCTTGCTGGATATGGGCATTGTTAGCGGGCGCAAGCTGCACGATTTCTTTAAAAGCGGCTGGTTCACCTCCCTGTTCGCCGTTGCCATTCCGCTGCTGAACGGATGCGCGGTGGCAGTGCTGAGTGGCCTGGTTACGCCTGACCCAGGCAACCGGCTGATGTTTGCGGTGCTGGCCGCCAGCGCCTCCTACATTGCCGTGCCTGCCGCCATGAAAATAGCCGTGCCGCAGGCAAATCCGGGTATTTTTCTGCCCATGGCGCTGGCTGTCACCTTCCCCTTCAACATCACGCTGGGCATGCCGATCTACCTTTCCGTTATCGGCATGTTCTAGGGCGGGCAGCTGCAGCTGCGCCAAGGCATGCAGCTAACATGCGCGGGGAAAGAGCGCCACCTCCTGTGCCACAGGGGGTGGCGCGACCTTAGTTCTTATTTTTTGCCAAGCGGAGCGCCTACCGGAATAGAGCAGTCGTGGCCAGGCTCGCCGTGCGGCGGGTTAGTGCCCGTGGCAACCGGGTTTTTTGCCGGGATGGGCGCCAGGTTTGGCTTCACGAGCCTTGGCTGCGGCGAACCGTCCAGCGGAGCGCCAACAGGCAGCGCGCAGTTATGGCCGGGTTCGCCGTGCGGCGGGTTCAGGGCAACGGCTTGCCCCGGGGCCTGCGCTGGCTGTGCCTGGTTTACACCGGCGGCGGGAGTGGCCGCTGTGGCAGCGTTCTCTTGTTCGTTGCTGGAGCATCCTGCCAGCAAAAGGGCCGAGGCTATAAGAAAAGTAGAAAGTGCGGTCTTCATGGTCTATAGTAATGGAGGTATGATTGCCTGAACATGGATTAATCCCACTTAAGTTTCCACGCAGGGCAGAAACAGCGTTTGGTTGTACTAGTTATACATTCCGCAGCTAAAGTGCAACATTTATACCTTGCTTCTGCCGAAGGACTTATCCGCCGGTGCTACTTTTCTGCTCAAAAATTTACGACCTTTGCATAAACTATAGACACAGAGTTTTATGCAAAGACCGCTGAGACTTGTACTGCTGGCAGGCCTGGCGCTGGTTGTTTTTTACTTCCTGCAGGATGCCATTTTTAACGACGACAACTACATAAAGCCGCTGCTGCAGGAGCGGGAGGAGAAAGACCTCTCGTTCAGGAGCCGCACCAACAGCCCCTTTGATGATGCCGGGCGCCGCGCCTTTAAGAACCTGGTGTACTACGAGCCCAACCTCGACTACCGCGTGAACGCCCGTGTGGAGAAACTGGCCAAGCAGGACACACTGCTCATGCCCCTGACCAACGGGAGCTATGAACCATACCTGCGCTATGGCACGGCTACCTTTAAATTGGAAGGGGAGGAGCTCCAACTGATGCTCTACCGGAAGCTAAGCGGGGAGAAAGAGCAGCTTTTCGTGCCCTTCACCGACAAGACCAACGGGTTCGAGACCTATGGCGGCGGCCGTTTTATGGATGTGCCCTTTGAGGAAGGCGATGAAAAAGTAGTGCTGGACTTTAACAGGGCCTACAGCCCTTTCTGTGCCTACAACCCGGATTACGTGTGCCCGCTGCCGCCTAAGGAAAACCGGCTGAGCATTGCGGTGCCGGCAGGGGAGAAGACCTACGAAGCTCACGAGTAAAGCGCAGGAGGCAAACCAAGGCTGTAAAGTATAATTGTTAGGTTAACTTTTGCCTTTAGCCATTCGTCTTTCCTCCCGTATCATAATTATCCTTAATTTTGGAAAAGATTGGTTTCCGGATCGGGAACCGAGAGAACACAACAACGAATAACATGCTGATTTCATTCGACTGGCTGAAACAACTCATACATACTGATAAAACCGCTGAAGAGATAGGAGTGCTGCTGACCGGCTCCGGACTGGAGGTGGAGGGAATCCATACGTTTGATGTGGTGCAGGGAGGACTGGAAGGCATCGTGATCGGAGAGGTGCTCACCTGTGAGCGCCACCCGGATGCCGACAAACTGAGCCTGACAACGGTGGATATTGGCACCGGCGAGCCGAGCCAGATCGTGTGCGGTGCGCCTAACGTGGCCGCTGGGCAGAAAGTGGTGGTCGCCACGGTAAACAGCACGCTGTACCCCACCGGGGGCGAGCCTTTCAAGATCAAGAAGTCCAAGATCCGCGGAGCTGTGTCGGAGGGGATGATTTGTGCCGAGGATGAGATCGGCATTGGGCAATCGCATGCCGGCATCATGGTGCTGGACACTGATCTGCCGAACGGAACGCCAGCCGCTGAGTTCTTCGGCCTGGGCTCCGACAAGGTATTCGAGATTGGCCTGACGCCGAACCGCGCCGATGCCGCCTCGCATTACGGCGTAGCCCGCGACCTGCAGGCGCTGCTGGATGCCAGGGCGCAGCTGCCAAGTATAGACGATTTCAAAGTAGACAACACCTCCCGCCCCATTGCGGTAGAGGTAGAAAACTCGGATGCTTGCCCGCGCTATGCCGGGGTAACGGTATCGGGTATAAAAGTAGGTCCGTCGCCGGAGTGGATGCAGAAACGCCTGCGCGCCATTGGCCTCTCGCCTATCAACAACGTGGTGGACGTGACCAACTATGTGCTGCATGAGCTGGGCCAGCCGCTGCACGCCTTTGATGCCGATAAGATTAAAGGCGATAAAATTGTGGTGAAGAATGCGGAAGCAGGCACTACTTTCAAAACGCTGGACGGCGTTGAGCGCAAGCTGAACCCAACCGATTTGATGATCTGCAACGCAGAGGAGCCCATGGCGATTGGCGGCATTTTTGGGGGCGAGGAATCCGGCGTGACAGACGCAACCACCAGCATCTTTATCGAGAGCGCCTACTTCTCAGCTAACTCTATCCGCCGCACAGGTATGGCGCATGGTTTAAAGACCGATGCCTCGTTCCGCTTTGAGCGCGGCACTGACCCGAACATGGTGCTAACGGCGCTGAAGCGGGCGGCCCTGCTGGTGCAGGAGGTAGCCGGAGGCGAGGTAAGCTCCAGAATCGTAGATGTGTACCCGCTGCCCATTCAAAATAACGAGGTGAAGCTGAATATTGAGCGTGCCCATACGTTGATCGGCCAGCACATCGGGGTGGAGCGCATCAAAACTATACTTACCGATCTGGGTATTGAGATCACCAACGAAACGGAGACGGACCTGACGCTGTCGGTGCCGCCGTTTAAGGTGGACGTGACCCGCGAGGCCGATGTGGTGGAGGAGATCCTGCGCATCTACGGTTTCAACAACATTGAGATGAGCGAGAACCTGGCCACCTCCTACCTGGCCAAGTTCCCGAACCCCTACGCCGAGGACGTGACGGAGACGATCATGAGCTACATCGCAGCCAACGGCTTCCATGAGATCATCACCAACTCCATTACCAACTCCAACTACTACAAACCGGCCGGTGAGGCGGAGGTAGCCACGCTGGTGAATGTGGTAAACTATAACTCCGAGGACCTGGACGTGCTGCGCAAGAGCATGGTGTTCTCTGGCCTGGAGGTGCTGCGCCGCAACATCAACCGCCGCCAGCGCGACCTGAAGCTGTTCGAGCTGGGCAAGGTATACGAGCTGCAGGACGGTGACTACCAAGAGAGCCGCCGCCTGTCGCTGTACATGACAGGCAACGGAACGGCCGAAAGCTGGAAGCAGCCAAGTATAAAAACCGCCTTTCACGATTTGGCTGGCGTGGTGCAGAACGTGCTGCGCAAGCTGAACGCCGGGGACTTTGAGGTGCAGAACCTGGAGGCAAACCCTTATATGCGCCAAGGCATCGCCTATGTGAAGAATGGCACCGTAGTGGCCGAGCTGGGTGTGCTGGATGCGGGCGTAACGCGCTTTATGGAGGTGAAGGAGCAGGTATGGTACGCCGAGCTGAACTGGGATTACCTCCTGAAGAAGTACAAAGACAAACTGGTGGCCGGGGAGCTGCCCAAGTTCCCGGAAGTGCGCCGCGACCTGTCGCTGGTGCTGGACAAGCATGTGACCTTCGACGAAGTGAAGAAGGTAGCCTTTAGAGTGGAGCGCAAGCTGCTGCAGGATGTGAATGTGTTTGACGTGTACGAGGGCGATAAGATCGAGGCGGGCAAGAAGGCTTACGCCCTGAGCTTTACCCTGCAGGACAGGCAGCAGACCCTGACCGATAAGGTGATCGACAGTACCATGAGCCGCCTGATGCAGCAATTTGAGAAACAACTGGGAGCTTTTATCCGCAAATAACGTTATGCCAAAGGAAAAGCAAGTACAACAACTCCGGCATATTGAAGATAAGCTGCGAAAATTAATCCAGCGCCATACCGAGGTGCAGCAACGGCTTGTGCGGGCGCAGGAGCAGGTAAAGCAGCTTGAGGGCCTGCTGGACGAGAAAGACCAGCAGATAAAAAATTTTCAAAATCAGGAGAATATTGTTAAAATTGTAGACGCGATAGCAGGAAACGCTGCAAATTCGACAGAGTTGAAGCTCAAGCTAAACGAATATATCAGGGAAATTGATAAGTGCATCGCTTACCTACAAGACTAAGTATGAGCCTGTAAGCAGCTCGGAAAGGCCGGTAAGCATGACCATAAACCACGCAACGGATGAGTGAATTATCGATCAAGATTCGCATCGCAGAACGCGAGTATCCGATGCGGGTGAAGGAAGAGGAAGAGGAAAGAATCAGAGCAGTAGGAAAGATCCTGAACGAGCGCCTGCGCTTCTACAAGGATCAGTTCGGTATACAGGACAAGCAGGATCTGCTGGCGATGGTGGCGTTTGAGACCATGGCCGAGAAGATGAAGCTGGAGGAGGAGAATGCCTCCCATGCCTCCGAGGTAAACCAGCAGCTCGACCTTCTGGACGATCTCTTATCAGCAGTGAATAAATAAACCGGAGGAGGCCTTTGCAGCCTCCGTTTATACTTTCGTTTAGGCCCAGAAGCCACACACCATGTCCCCCTTTGCAGGTGCTTGCTAAGCGTATTAAACAAACATAAACGCTATAGTTATGCCCGACATCCTTTATATTGTATTAACCGCTCTGGTGGCGCTCATTGTGGGCGTCGTAATTGGGCGTGTGCTCCTGCAAAAGGTTTTTAAGCAGCAGGAGGAAGAGGCGCGCCAAAGAGCCAAAAGCATCGTTCGCGAGGCTGAGCTTAATGCAGAGAGCATTAAGAAAGACCGCATCCTGGAGGCTAAGGAGAAATACCTGAAGATGAAAGCCGAGTTCGAGGAGGAGATGAACAAGAAGAAGAACATCATCATCCAGAACGAGAACAAGGTAAAGCAGCGCGAGCAGCAGGTGCAGAAACAGATGGAGCAGGCCAAGCGCCTGGAGACCGACCTGCACAAGGAGAAAGAGAACCTGCACGCAGACCTGGAGAAAGAAAAAAAGCACCTGCATGCCCAGCAGGAGCAGCTGAAGAAGCGTAAGGAAGAAGTGGAGCAGCAGCACGAGGAGGTTGTGAGCCAACTGGAGCGCATTGCCGGCCTAACCGCCTCTGAGGCCCGCGAGCAGCTGGTGGAGGCCCTGAAGAATGAGGCGCAGTCCCGTGCCTCGTCGCACATCAAGGATATTGTGGCCCAGGCCAAGCTAACCGCCACCAAGGAAGCCAAGAAAATCGTTATCGAGACCATCCAGCGTACGGCTGCCGAGCATGCCATTGAGAACTGCGTGTCGGTGTTCAACATCGAGAGCGACGACATCAAAGGCAAGATCATCGGTCGTGAAGGCCGTAACATCCGTGCCCTGGAGGCAGCCACCGGCGTGGAGATTATCGTGGACGACACGCCAGAGGCGATCATCATCTCTGGCTTCGACCCGGTTCGCCGCGAGATTGCGCGCCTGTCACTGCACCGCCTCGTAGCTGACGGCCGTATCCACCCGGCCCGTATTGAGGAGGTGGTAACCAAGACCCGCAAGAACATTGAGGAAGAGATTGTGGAGATAGGGGAGCGTACCGCTATTGACCTGGGTATCCACGGCCTGCATCCGGAGCTGATTAAGATGGTGGGCCGCATGCGCTTCCGTTCGTCTTACGGACAGAACCTGCTGCAGCACTCGCGTGAGGTAGCCAACCTTTGCGCCACCATGGCCGCCGAGCTAGGCCTGAACGTGAAGCATGCCAAACGCGCCGGGCTGTTGCACGATATTGGCAAGGTTACGCCAGACGAGCCGGAACTGCCGCACGCCATCATTGGTATGGAGCTTGCCAAGAAGTATAAAGAGCATCCGGACGTGTGCAACGCCATCGGTGCCCACCACGACGAGATTGAGATGACTGCGATGGTTTCTCCGCTGGTACAGGCTTGCGATGCCATCTCTGGCTCCAGACCAGGCGCCCGCCGCGAGATCATGGAGTCGTACATCAAGCGTTTGAAAGAGCTGGAAGAGGCAGCCGTGTCTTTCGACGGCGTGAACCAGTGCTACGCCATACAGGCCGGCCGTGAGCTGCGCGTGATGGTGGACGCCGATAACGTAACGGACGAAAAAGCACAGCAACTCTCTTTCGATATCTCCCAGAAGATAGAGAAAGAGATGCAGTACCCGGGCCAGATCAAGATCACGGTGATCCGGGAGATGCGCGCCATCAGCTACGCCAAGTAAGCTTTACATTTGATATTAAATAAGGTTGAACCGCCTGCTGCATCTGTGGCAGGCGGTTTTGTTTTACCTGTACTTTGTGGTGGGGTATTTATTAAAATAAAAGGTTTAATATTAATGTACTATCGGATTTATACTTATATTTATTCATGGAATAGTCTATAATAAGGTTGCGACTTGAAAGCACTAAGGGTTGCAAATGATTAGAGAGTAAGTAGAGATCGTGCTTCATCCCTACGAGTTGCTCCATGCCAAATAATTGATCTAATCGTTCAAGAAGATGAGAAAGAAGTTATCCGTATCTCTAGTTGCTTCCATTGCCTTATTGGCTTTCGCTTGTAATCAGCGCGAGGATGTAACCCAGTTTGCCCCGGTAGAGGTGTATCCCCAGGATTCGGTACTGAGTTCCCTGCCCACCAAGAAAGCCATGGTCATCGTTGCGCATGATGATGACATGTCCGCAATGACTGGTACAATCTCTAAGCTGAACAAGGAAGGATGGGAAATACGCGCTGTGAGCTTTCCCCAGACTCAGGAGCGCAACGAGGCGCATCTGAAGGCTTGCCAGAATATCCTGGATGCGGTTACATTCTTCGATTTGAAACAATCGCAGTACAGAAACGACCTCGATACGAATGAGTACCTGTACCAGGCCATTCCGAAAGAAGCTTTCTCGAAGGTCTTCAATTATGCGCCTGTTGAAAAAGAGCTGGTCGAGCACGTGAACGAGTTTCAACCTTCTGTCATTTTTACGCTGGACAATGAGATCGGAGCCTATGGCCACCCAGAACATGTTTTCCTCAGCCAAATGGTGCTAGATCTTACTACGTCAGCCTCCATCAAACCATCGTACATCTACCAGAACGTTTACACAGATCACATGGAAGCGACAATCATGGAGCGGCTGGGAA
Organism: Pontibacter litorisediminis; assembly: GCF_029360645.1. Lineage (GTDB taxonomy): Bacteria > Bacteroidota > Bacteroidia > Cytophagales > Hymenobacteraceae > Pontibacter > Pontibacter litorisediminis. The sequence continues at coordinate 235,963 of NZ_JARDUA010000006.1, forward strand.
GGCTAATGCAGGAGTGGGGCTTTCCCGGGAACGGCTGGGAAGTCGCAAAGCAGTCGTACAAAGTAAACGGCATGCCGGAGCCATCGGTCCAGGTCAACATTGCGGATGAGGCGCAGGCGAAAATGGATTACCTCAAATCCTATAATGAAAGTGAAAGAAAGACAATCGGGCTATACATTCCTGCCTTCGAAGACTATTCAGCAGAGGAGTACTTCAGGATATTTGACAGAGAGTTCTTTCGAGTCATCAAAGTAAACTAGTGTTGGTGTTGTAGGTAACAATCTAGGGCAGAGAAGAACCCACTCTGCCGGTACCTGCGCCTAACGTTTAAATGACAAGCGCTGCGAAAGCATAAAGCCCCTGCAGAAACCGCAGAGGCTTTATAGGTAACTTAGCTATAGGTATTATTTTATGATCTTGCTCAGACCCACCACCACGGCAGCCACCCGGATGGCATCGAAGATGCGTGGCTCTGTAGTGCCCAACTGCATCACAGACGCCTCGTGCGAGGTAACGCAGCGCTCGCAGCCGTTGATGGCGGAGATGGCCAAGCTCATCAGCTCAAAGAACTCCTTGCCCAGCACCGGCTTCATCATGATGTTCATTTTGATGCGGGCAGGCTGCTGCTCGTACACCTCCTTGCCAGCAAAGTGGCGGAAGCGGTAGAGAATGTTGTTGGTGGCCAGCAAAGAGGCGCAGGCAATGGCCTCGGCTACCTCACCTTGCTCGGCGCCGTTCTCCAGCGCTTTGGCTTCAAATGCCTTCGCCAGCACGTCGTTCTCCTCGTTGGCCGCCGCCGCCAGGGCCAGCAGGTAGGCCTCTTTTATACTTAGCGTTTCGCCGCCCAGTGCGCTTTTCAGGTTCACGCGCAGGTCGCGCAGGTAGCGCGATTCGGTGTCTGTGAGTTTCTCCAGGGACGGGAAGGAGCTATCCTCCGCCAGGCCCAGGTCCTTCAGTAAATCTATCTTTGTTTCTTGTGTTGCAGTCAGCATATAAGGGTGATTTTAGTTTGCGTGGATTCAAAACTAAAACGAAGCATGGCGGCGGGCAGCCAGACAACAGGAGATCATTCCGGCCGCCCCGCCATACATCAGTCTAAATAAACTATATGAAAAGTGCGCAGTGCGCGTGAAGATTAGGCTTCGATGGTTTCCTCGCCTTTCTGCCAGTTGCAAGGGCAAAGCTCATCTGTTTGCAGGGCGTCCAGCACGCGCAGCACTTCGGCCACGTTGCGGCCCACGTTCAGGTCGTTTAGGCTCACCCAGCGGATGATGCCCTGCGGGTCCACGATATAGGTGGCGCGATAAGCTACTTTTTCCTCGGCCTGCAGAATGCCCAGCTCCTCAGCCAACGACTTAGAGGTATCGGCCAGCATCGGGAAGCGTAGGTTGCGCAGGTCCTCGTGGTCGCGGCGCCAGGCGGCATGCACAAACTCCGAGTCGGTGGAGGCCCCGATCAGCACAGCGTCGCGGTCGCGGAACTCATCGTAGTTCTTGTTGAACTCGGCGATCTCGGTAGGGCACACGAACGTGAAATCCTTGGGCCACCAGAACATCACCATCCACTGCTCGTTGTGGCGGTGCGTCTCGCTAGAGATTTCGTAAAACTCCTTGCCTTTTTCTATAGATACTACGGCCTGCTTCTTAAACTCCGGGAAAACCGAGCCAACGGATAAAATTCTATTTTCAGTCATTTTTAAAGTATAAAGGGTGAATTATGCATGAGTGAAAGTATGGCTGCCAGCGCAGCTTATACTTTAATGAAGTCTTATGTTCTTTGTCTAAGTTTTTAGCTCAGGAAAGCCTTTAGCATCCAGAGCGTTTTCTCATTTTCGTGGATGTCCTCGCTGATGAGGCTCACGGTGCCCTCGTCGCCGGTCTCGGCGGCCAGCTTCAGAATCTCACGCTCCAGGTCCAGCAGGGTGCTCAGGTTTTGGTGCGTGGCCGCCACTGTTTCTTTGCCGTCGCTCAGGTTGCCCGCCTCTTTTATACTTGACACGCGCAGGTACTCCGAGAACGCATGAAGCGGTTGTTGGCCAATGGTGAGGATGCGCTCGGCAATGGCATCTATCCTGCCGAGGGCAGTGTTGTAGAGTTCCTCAAACTTGCCGTGCAGCTGGAAGAAGTACACCCCCTTGATGTTCCAGTGGAAGCCGCGCAGGTTCTGGTAGTACAGGTGGTAATTTGCCAGCAGCTCATTCAGCTTCTCTGCTACTTGCTTGCTGTCTTCTTTCTGTAGTCCGATGTTCGATAGTTTTTCCATGTCTTATTTACTGCTGTTGTTCTGCGATCTTGTTATGACAAAGGTCCTGTTAATGGCCATATATATCAAATCGATTGTTTTTATACTTTGATAGATGAAGTTTATGATGTAGCTTTGTGTAGCCTGAAGCAAAAAGAATAGGCGCTGGATTTTGAATTGAGTACCTGATGACCTTAGTACAATTAGAATACCTGGTGGCCGTAGATACGCACCGCCACTTTGCCACCGCTGCCGAGCACTGCTTTGTAACGCAGCCCACCTTAAGCATGCAGCTGCAGAAGCTGGAGGAGGAGCTGGGCGTGCAGCTGTTCGACCGCAGCCGCGTGCCGGTGCGGCCTACCGAGCTGGGCAAGGAGATTATTGCGCAGGCACGCGTGGTGCTGGCCGAGAGCAAGAAGATACAGGAGCTGGTGCAGAACCAGAAGCTGGAGCTGAGCGGGGAGCTGCGCATCGGCGTCATCCCGACATTGGCCCCCTACCTGATCCCGCTGTTCATCACCAGCTTTTTGGAGAAGCACCCGCAGGTGCGTGTGGTGGTGCAGGAGCTGCTCACCGACGAGATTGTGGAGAAGCTGAACCATGAGCTGCTGGATGTGGGCCTGCTGGTGACGCCGCTGGCAACTAAAAGTATAAAGGAGCTGCCGCTGTTCTACGAGGCCTTTGTGGCCTACATCAACCCGAAGCACCCGCTGGCACAGCAGCCCCGCATTGCCGCCGATGAGCTGGACCTGAGCTCGCTTTGGGTGCTGAACGAGGGCCACTGCTTCCGGAGTCAGGTGCTCAACATCTGCAACCGCGGCGGCAGTGCCGACCCTGGTAGCCACCTCGACTACAAGAGCGGCTCCCTGGAGACACTCAAGCGCATCGTGGAGACGCAGCACGGCCTGACACTGCTGCCAGAGCTGTCGGTGCTGGAAATGCCGGAGGAGAAGCGGCGGCTGGTGCGTGCCTTTGAGGAGCCGCAGCCGCTGCGGGAGGTAAGCCTGGTGGTGCACCGCAGCTTCCTGAAGAAAAAGCTGATCGAGGCACTGCGCCAGGAGATCATCAATTGCATTCCGGAGAGTATAAGAGCCCGCGAAAAGGCCAAGGTGGTAGCGATAAAGTAAGATAAGGATAAAAGAACTCGCCGCGTCCGCTGCTCCTGCGACCGTGTGACAACTATAAATAGCTTAAACTATGAAAAAAGTTCGCTGGGGAATTATTGGCTGCGGCAACGTGACTGAGGTAAAAAGCGGTCCGGCCTTCAGTAAGATCGAGAACTCGGAACTGGTGGCCGTGATGCGCCGCGATGGCGCCAAGGCACGTGATTATGCAGAGCGCCACGGCGTGCCCAGGTGGTATGACAAGGCCGAGGATCTCATCCACGACCCGGAGGTAGACGCCGTATACATTGCCACACCCCCGGACTCGCATGCGGCTTATACCTTGCAGGTGGCCGCTGCCGGTAAGCCGGTGTATGTGGAGAAGCCCATGGCGCTGACCTATGCGCAGTGCCAGGAGATGATCGCTGCCTGCGAGCAGGCCCGTGTTCCGTTGTTTGTAGCCTATTACCGCAGAAGCCAGCCGGCTTTCAATAAGGTAAAGGAACTGCTGGATAGGAAAACGATAGGAGAGGTCCGGTTCGTAAACATTAAGCTGTACCAGCCCTTGCAGCCGCACCTTTACCAAGAAAACCCGCCCTGGCGCGTACAACCGGAGATCTCCGGCGGCGGCCTGTTCCACGACCTGGCGCCCCACCAGCTCGACATCCTGGACTTTATACTTGGGCCTATCCTTTCTGCCTCCGGGCAGGTAGCTAACCAAGCCGGTTTATACGAGGCAGAAGACTTGGTTACGGCGCAATTTACGTTTGAGAGTGGTGTGCTGGGCAGCGGCGTGTGGTGCTTTAGTGTGGCCGAGCAGCAGCAAACGGATAGTATAGAGGTTGTCGGAAGCTCCGGCCGGATCACGTTCCCGACGTTTGCCCAAGAGCCGATTCGCCTGGAGACTGCTGCGGGCACAGAGGAGTTCCTGCTCCCGCCGCCACAGCACGTGCAGCAACCTTTTATACAATCCATTGTGGAGGAGCTGACCGGGAAGGGGAAATGCCCGGGTTCTGCCGCCTCTGCCGCGCGTACCTCCTGGGTGATGGATCAGATCGTAGGCAGGGGCTAAAAAGACCTCGCAGCGCCCGAAAGCCTTAGTGTGCTATGAGAAGCAGCAGTCTTTTGCCACTAAGACACTCGCGGGGCTTGAGGGCACCGCGAGGTTGTGCTGCAGGTGGAGAGATGAAACAAAAGAGGCTGCCCCGACAAGGGCAGCCTCTTTTTATACTTGATTTATACTTAAGGAAGTATAACTACGCGTTGATGCCAGCTTCTTTCAGCGCCTGTACCATGGCGTCGCCGATCTCAGCAGGAGACTCCACTACATGGATGCCGTTCTCACGCATGATCTGCATTTTAGCGGCAGCTGTATCTTCAGCACCACCCACAATGGCACCAGCGTGGCCCATGCGGCGTCCTGGAGGAGCTGTTTGGCCAGCGATGAAGCCAACTACCGGCTTCTTGTTGCCTGTCTCGCTGATGTACTTGGAGGCCATGGCCTCATAGTTACCGCCAATCTCACCGATCATCACGATCGCGTCAGTCTCAGGGTCTTCCATCAACAGTTGCACGGCGTCTTTGGTAGGCGTTCCGATGATCGGGTCACCACCGATGCCGATAGCGGTAGAGATACCCAAACCAGCCTTCACGATCTGGTCAGCGGCCTCATACGTCAGCGTACCCGACTTAGAAACGATACCGATACGGCCTGGCTTGAACACGAAGCCTGGCATGATACCCACTTTCGCCTCGCCTGGCGTGATCACACCCGGGCAGTTAGGGCCGATCAGCGTTACGTCCTTGTCTTTCAGGAAGTTTTTAGCAGCTACCATGTCTTTCACAGGAATACCCTCTGTAATGCACACGATAACTTTGATACCGGCAGCAGCGGCCTCCATGATCGCGTCAGCGGCAAATGCCGGTGGCACGAAAATGATAGACACATCGGCTCCTGTCTTCTTCACAGCGTCTTCTACGGTGTTGAAAACCGGCAGGTCCAGGTGGTTGTTGCCACCTTTGCCCGGAGTAACACCACCAACTACGTTTGTGCCGTACTCAATCATCTGCGATGCGTGGAAAGAACCTTCCGAGCCGGTAAAGCCCTGCACGATCACTTTCGAATCTTTATTTACTAAAACACTCATGTGTATCTTTTTTAGGTTGTGTATAGACGGTACTACGATAAGGTTGTGCAAAAATAGGCTTTTTTGTGGCCTGTGCAAAAAATAGTTGCCGCTAATATAGGGTCACAGCCGGAACCTCAGGGCCTTTCGCGGGGTTATGAGGTGGCGGCATCAAACGCTGGCGGCACGTGCTGCATCTGCCAGGTATGGCAGGCCGATGATGTGGCTTATTTTCTTTACATTTGCACTCAAATCCAATAAAAACAGAACAGATGGCATATCTGAACCATATTACCGAGGCAATCGGTAACACCCCACTTGTAAAACTGAACAAGGTAACTGACGGCATCAAAGGCACTGTACTGGCTAAGGTAGAGTACGCCAACCCGGGTAATTCGGTTAAAGACCGCATGGCTATCAAGATGATAGAGGATGCGGAGAAGGCCGGTATCCTGAAGCCGGGCGGCACGATCATAGAAGGCACCTCCGGCAACACGGGCATGGGCTTGGCGCTGGCGGCTATAGCCAAAGGCTATAAGTGCATCTTCACGCTTGCCGATAAGCAGAGCAAGGAGAAAATGGACGTGTTGCGCGCCATGGGTGCAGAGGTGATTGTTTGCCCTACCAACGTGGCCCCTGATCATCCGGACTCTTACTACTCGGTGGCTAGGCGCCTGAACGAGGAGATTCCGAACTCGTTCTACCCGAACCAGTACGACAACGTGTCGAACACGGCGGCGCACTACGAGACCACCGGCCCCGAGATATGGGAGCAGACAGATGGCAAGATCACGCACTGGGCTGCCGGCGTGGGCACGGGCGGTACCATTTCCGGTACCTCTAAATATCTGAAGGAGAAGAAGCCAAACCTTGTAACGGTGGGTATCGATACCTATGGCTCGGTGTTTAAGAAGTATAAGGAGACGGGGGAGTTTGACGAGAACGAGATCTATGCCTACGCCACAGAAGGTATAGGCGAGGACATCCTGCCAAAGAACGTGGACTTCGACCAGATTGACACCTTTATCAAGGTAACGGACAAGGACGGAGCGGTGATGACACGCCGCCTGGCCCGTGAAGAAGGCCTGTTTGTTGGTTGGTCGAGTGGCTCGGCGGTGTATGGCGCGCTAGAGTATGCCAAGGAGCACCTGAAGGAGGGCGATGTGATGGTCGTGCTGCTGCCAGACCACGGCACCCGCTACCTGGGCAAGATCTACAACGACGACTGGATGCGCCAGCAGCGCTACATCGATTAAGTGAGCTAATTATAAAAGCAAAAGCCCGGCTGCCTGCCGGGCTTTTGCTTTTATGGCAACATCAGGCGTAATTTAAAGTATAAAACATGCGGCTATGGGCGATGCTGGATCGTATAGCATGCACAGGCGTGCCTGATCTGCTGCTGTTGCAATAAACGCTAAGTGGCAGAAGATGAAGCTTAAAGCGTGGACTAAATAGCGTGTTATTTTTACTCTTTATCCACAAGTTTGCCTACATTTGCAGAGAGCATTCCAAATTAACCTAGCAGCAGAGCATACGAGTGACAATAAAATTTATGAGAAAACTGTCTGGTATCTTACTTATTGACGACGACGACACCACGAATTTCCTGAACGAGCGCCTGCTGGACAGAATGGAGGTGACCGACCATATCCGCACGTTTGTGAATGGGAAGCAGGCTTTCGATTACCTGTACAACGTCAGTAACGGGAACTACGAGGCAGAAAGCAGTGAGTACTTTCAGCCGGAGCTTATTTTCCTGGACATTAACATGCCGGTAATGGATGGCTTTGAGATGCTGGACCTGTATGAGCGCCTGAACCCGCAGTTTCGGAAAAAGATTGTGATGGTCGTGCTCACGACCTCCACCCACCCGCAGGATACAGCCAACTCGCAGAAGTATAACGCAGAGTATATTATTAAGCCGCTTACTGCGGACAAGGTAAACAACCTGCTGCAGAAGCACTTTAAGCAGGACGAAAAGAAAGCATAGCACCGTATCAGCGTTCATAAAAAAGGCAGGCGCTACGACTATCGTGGCGCCTGCCTTTTTTATGAATGTCTTGCCTAATAGCAGAAGGTGCACTTACAGCGCCTTGTTGCTCCACCTACTCAGCCACCGGCACAAACTCGAACGTATCGCCGTTAAACAAGCCCTGGTCGCTGAGCTTGAGCGATGGGATAACGAGCAGCGCCATGAAGGAGAGCGTCATGAACGGCGACTCCAGCGTGCTGCCCATTTCTTTGCTCAGACGGTCTATGGCTGCGTAAGCCTCGGCCACTTTGTAGCCATCCTCCGCCGACATGATACCCGCCACCGGCAGCGGCAGCAGTTCCTCTTTGCCTTTACCCACGGCAGCCACGCCGCCTTTCGCCCCGATGATCAGGTTTACGGCCCGGGCCATACTTTCATCATCCACCCCCACGGCAATGATGTTGTGCGAGTCGTGGCCTACGGAGGAGGCGATGGCGCCCTCTTTTAAGCCTACATTCTTGATAAAGGCCACGGCCGGGATCGTGTTCTGGTAACGGTTCACCACAGCGATCTTGAGCACGTCCTGTGCCACATCCGCAAGTATGAATCCGTTCTCCGCGCGTGGCGTTGCCCATACTTGCTTCGTGATCAGTTGCCCGTCAAACGCCTCTATCACGCGTATCCTGCTGGCATCGCCCACCGGCACCTCAAACTGCTGGGCCACCTTCACATCGGTGTCGAAATTATTGATCTCCTCGCTTGGCGTAAAGGGTATGTTAGATTTGCCATTCTCCGCCACCAGCTCCCCGTTGATGTAGGTAGCCAGCACGTTAAAGCTCTCCGGGTTATCGATCAGTATAAAATCGGCGGCATCGCCCTCGCGCAGCAGGCCTACCTCCAGTTTGTAGTGCTCCACCGGGTTCACGCAGGCCGCCTGCAGCACCTGGAACAGGTCATTGCCCTTGGCCAGTGCGCGTTTCACCAGCAGGTTGATGTGGCCTTCCACCAGGTTGTCGGGGTGCTTATCGTCGGAGCAGAACATGATGTTCTGGTAGTGCTCGGGCAGCAAAGGTATAAGTGCCTCAAAGTTTTTGGCGGCGCTCCCTTCCCGGATCAGGATCTTCATGCCCACAGCCAGTTTGTCCAGGGCCTCCTCGGCGGTAAAGCACTCATGGTCGGTGGTGATGCCGGCTGAGGCGTACTGCTTTGCCTGCTCGCCCATGAGCCCCGGGGCGTGCCCATCCACGGCTTTGCCATACTTCTTTGCCAGCTCGATCTTCTCCATTACCTGCGGGTCGCGGTTCAGCACGCCCGGCCAGTTCATCATCTCGGCCAGGTACTTTATCTCCTCCCGCTGGAACAGTTGCTCGATGTCGGCAGCCGTTATCTCGGCGCCGGCGGTCTCGAAGGGCGTGGCCGGAACACAGGACGGCGCACCGAAGTAAAACTTGAATGGCACTTTCTTACCGTTCTCCACCATGTACTCCACGCCCTTGACCCCCAGCACGTTTCCGATCTCGTGCGGGTCCGACACGGTGGCCACCGTGCCATGCGGCACGGCCAGGCGGGCGAACTCGCAGGGTACCAGCATGGAGCTCTCCACGTGCACGTGGGCGTCCACAAATCCCGGCAGAATATAATTCGTGCTGTCGGTGGCCTCACGAACTATTTTAGAAACGCGGCCGTTTGAAACATGAACCGTGCCCTGGAAAATCTCCTGGTGATGGATGTCGATGATGTGTCCGGAAACAGTATGATCAGTCTGCATGGGTTGTATCGTTTAGAACTTAAAATTGCCCGACAGGGGTGGGCTTAAACCAGCAAATTACCTTATATTTGCGTTAAATTCAGTCGTTTTGAGAAAGTTAATTTCATACATCGTTTTAGCAAGCCTCCTGGCCACCGGCACGTTGGCTGGCTGCTCCGGCAAAACGCCGCAGCAGAAAAAGACGGCTAAATACCTGAAGAAAAGCAAGAGCGGCAACATGCCCTGCCCCTGCGACTCTAATTAAACTCCCTTTTTGATTCCCCTGTTATGAAGAAAATCGTAATCGCGCTCGACGGGTATTCCTCCTGCGGTAAAAGCACCACGGCCAAACTGGTAGCCGCCGAACTTGGCTACGCCTATATTGATACCGGAGCTATGTACCGTGCGGTTACACTATACTTTTTGCAGCACCATGTGTCGCTTACGAATCCGAAAGAGATAAAGGAGGCGCTACAGAACATAGAGATCGAGTTCCATTACAACCCGAAGAAGCAGCGCAACGAAATATTCCTGAATGGCCTGAATGTTGAGGATGAGATCCGTAAGATGTATATCTCCGACATGGTGAGCGAGGTAAGCGTGATACCGGAGGTGCGCCGCGCCATGGTGGCCCAGCAGCAGAAGATGGGCAAAAAGCGCGGGGTGGTGATGGACGGCCGCGACATTGGCACCGCCGTGTTCCCGGATGCGGAGGTGAAGATCTTTATGACGGCCGATGTGGACACCCGCACCAAGCGCCGCCAGGAGGAACTGCTGGCCAAAAAGCAACTGGTAAACTATGGCGAGATACGGGAGAACCTGCTCAAGCGCGACCACATCGACTCTACCCGGGCCGAGAGCCCGCTACGGCAGGCCGACGATGCCCACCTGTTAGATACCTCGCACATGACAATAGATGAGCAGGTGGAGTTTGTGATGGAGCATGCCACGGCACAGCTGCTACGAAGCGAGTACGCAGCACAACAGAACTGAAGAGAAATGAACGTAACCATAGACAAGAATTCCGGCTACTGCTTCGGCGTAGAGTTTGCCATACAGATGGCCGAGGATGAAATGGAAACCTGCGAGGAGCTGTACTGCCTCGGCGACATTGTGCACAACAGCATGGAGGTGCAGCGCCTCTACGAGAAGGGCCTGCGCATTATAGACCGTGAGCAGCTGAAGGAGCTGCGCGACTGCAAGGTGCTGATCCGTGCACATGGCGAGCCGCCGGAAACATACAAGCTGGCGCTGGAGAACAACATCGAGCTTATCGACGCCTCCTGCCCGGTGGTGCTGAAGCTGCAGAACCGTGTAAAGCATGCCTTTGATGCGGGCAAGCCCAGCGACGCGCAGGTGGTGATCTATGGCCAGGTGGGACACGCAGAGGTGATTGGGCTGGCTGGCCAGACCCGCGACGAGGCCATTATCGTCACCACCGAGGAAGACCTGGAGAAGATCGATTTCACGCGCCCGGTTACGCTCTTCAGCCAAACCACCAAAAGCACCAAGGGTTTTTACCATATCAAGTCGCTGATAGAGGAGCGCCTGCAGCAGGCTAACCAGGACAGCAAGGCAGTGCCGGGCTTTGACGCCAATGATAGCATTTGCCGCCAGGTATCCAACCGTGAGCCGCAGTTGGCCAGGTTCTCCACCGAGCACGATGTGATCGTATTTGTGAGCGGCAAGAAAAGCTCCAACGGAAAAGCACTATATAGCGTATGTAAGCAGCATAACCCCAACAGCTACTTCGTGGAGAACGAGCAGGAGCTGCAGCGCGAGTGGTTCGACGGAGCCGGTAGCGTGGGTATATGCGGGGCTACCTCCACGCCAATGTGGCTGATGGAGCAGGTAGCAGCCAGTATAACGGCCCTGGAGGCAGAGCAAGTATAAATATTAGCATCTTACTATAAAAGCTTTTTGCTAATTTGGGCTTTGCTTCGGCAAAGCCTTTTTTATGCACATAACAACATGAGAACCCTTTTTCGCTATTTTTTAAATGGCCTCCTGATCATTGCCCCAATCGCCATCACTGTGTTTATCGTGGTAGGGATCATAGATTGGTTGGACAGTATCTTTGACCTGGGCATTCCCGGCCTGGGCATCCTGCTGATGGTGGTGCTGCTGACGTTGGTGGGCTTTATCGGGTCCTCGTTCTTTGTGAAGCCTTTCCTGGTGGCGGTGGAGACGCTGGTGCACAAAGTGCCGCTGGTGAGCATCATTTACTCCAGCATAAAAGATCTGTTCGATGCCTTTGTGGGCGATAACCAGAAGTTCAACCGCCCTGTGATGGTGAAGATGGGCGAAGACTCGGAGAACCATAAACTAGGCTTCGTGACGCAGGACGTGCTGTTGCAGCTGAACATAGAAGACAAGGTGGCGGTATACTTCCCGCACTCCTACAACTTCTCCGGCGAGCTGTTCCTGGTGCCCAAGCGCAACGTCACCTACATCGACCTGCCAAGCTCCGAGGTGATGAAATTCATCGTGTCGGGCGGCGTATCGAAACTGTAACAGGTTAGTGGGGTTATAGAGAGAGCTAGCGAGTGACGCAAAGGTGGATTTATACTTGACCGCATGGTGCAGCCTGCTTATACTATGTTTCTTGGCTCCAGCTCTTAAACTTGTAAACTCCTAAACTCTCTAACACCCATGCCCTATATCATTCAGGACAGATCAAAGCTGCACTACCGTGTGATCGGGCGCGGGCGACGCGTTATGCTGGCCTTCCATGGGTATGGGCAGAGCAGCAGCTATTACCTATCGATGGAGCGGGCGCTGGGAGAGGATTATACTATCTACGCTTTCGACCTGTTCTTTCACGGGCATAGCCACCTGCACAAGCACAACATGCCGCTCGCCAAGGAGTTTCTGACGGATTTTATCCAACGCTTTCTGGAGAAGCAGGGGATAGCCGAGTTCTCGCTGATGGGCTTTAGCATGGGGGGCAAGTTTGCTCTGACGCTGGTGGAGTGCATGCCGCAACGCATCCGGGAGCTTTTTCTCATTGCCCCGGATGGCATCAAGACGAGCTTCTGGTACAACATTGCCACCTATCCCGGCTGGCTGCAGCAGCTCTTCAAGCGCACCGTCATAAAGCCAGAGTTCTTCTTTAAGTTCCTGCGGATGCTGCACCGCTACAACCTGGTGCACAAAAGCCTGCTGCGCTTTGCCCACTACCAGATGGACAGCATGCCGAAGCGCCTGCGCGTGTACCGCAGCTGGATCGGCTTCCGCGACCTGAACTTCGACATCCGTAAAATCGTGCAGCTGCTGAACCAGCATGGTGTGGCCGTCACCATGTTCCTCGGCGAGTACGACGAGATCATCTCTCCGAAGCGGGTGGCAGTGTTTATGGATGCCCTGCATAAGGGCGAGCTGGTGATACTGAAGGCCGGGCACTCTTACCTGCTGCAGGAGGTGGCGGAGCTGCTGCACCGGAAGCGCGGTTCATAAGCAAGGTTATATACCCTGCCGCCCGTACTCCGCCCATGACGCTGCTTACTGCAGCGTTCCTTAGTACTCCTCAGGCAGGCGCAGCGGTGGCAGGAGATAGTAGCGTCCATCCAGGCGTGCGGCGTTAAAATGGACCTGGAAGGGCATACCCGTGGCGGTGCTAAGGTGCAGTTGAACCGGAATGACAATGGCGTTTTGGGTAGGGGAGGTGTCGGCAAATATAGCTTCCCGGATATAGGTGGTAGGCCAGTTTACCTCCAGCGTTACCCCATCCTGGATCACCTGCCCGAAATCTTTTTGAAAATCCATCAGCAGGTCGGTGGGGGAGTAAAGCAGGAGCATTTCACGCACAGGAGCGGTGCCGAGCTGCATCAGCTTGTCGTATACCTGTTTATTTACCAGTTGCTGTCGGATGGTGTCGAAGTTGTTGGTTTGCAGCGCCTGGTGCACCAGCAGCGTCAGTAGTTCTATTTTTTCCGCACCAGCCTGCTGGTTGTGCTGCTGCCGCTGCACCGCCAATGAGTCGGGGTGCTGTGCTGCGGCGCTATTGGTTACCACTGCGGCCAACACCAGCATCACAAACAAGAATTTATACTTTGCCATGTACCTGCTGCTTTAAACATTGTGCCTCTACTGGAGTATACGTATCGTAAAACTTGCGGGGCTCTTGCCCTGTTTCTTAACCATCAAATAAATAATCCGCTACACATGAAAAGAACACTACGCCTGCTGTGTATGGGGCTTGTGCTAAGCACCCTCAGTATGAGCTGCGACTCTGGCAACGGCAACACGGAAACCACCAAAACAGGGCCTACTGAGAACGAGCAGGCCGATGATGATGGCATAAGCCTTCCTACCGGGCCAATAGACAAAGACCTGGAGCGAATAAAACTGCCTGAAGGCTTCCGAATCGACTACTATGCCAAGGATGTAGACAATGCCCGCTCCATGGTGATGAGCCCGTCAGGTATACTGTTCGTAGGCACGCGCGGCGATGACAAAGTATACGCTGTGGTGGATGAAAACAAGGATGGCAAGGCCGATGAGGTGGTCGTGGTGGCGTCGGGGCTAAACATGCCGAACGGCGTGGCGCTCCGCAACGGGGAGTTGTATGTGGCCGAGGTAAGCCGCGTGATCAAATTCCCGAACATCGAGCAGACGTTCCGGGACATGCCAAAGTATGAGGTGGTAAATGATAAATTTCCCTCCGAAACGCACCACGGCTGGAAATACATCGCCTTCGGACCGGATGATAAGCTCTACGTGCCGGTGGGGGCACCCTGCAACATCTGCAAAGAAGAGAACCCGATTTATGCCAGTATTGCGCGCATGAACCCCGATGGTTCGGGCGTAGAGGTATATGCCGAGGGGGTGCGCAATACCGTGGGCTTCGACTGGCATCCGGAAACCAAGCACCTATACTTTACCGACAACGGCCGCGACATGCTGGGCGACAACATGCCGCCGGACGAGCTGAACCGCGCCACCGAAAAAGGCCAGCACTTTGGCTACCCTTACTGCCATGCCGGCACCATCTCCGACCCAGAGTTTGGCAACCAGGCCAACTGCAACGATTTTGTAGCGCCCGTGCAAAACCTGAGCCCGCATGGGGCAGCGCTTGGCATGAAATTCTACACTGGCAAGATGTTCCCGGCCGAGTATAAGAACCGCATCTTTATTGCTGAGCACGGCTCCTGGAACCGCTCCCAGAAGATAGGCTACCGTGTGATGCAGGCCATTACCGACGGCAGCGGCAACATAACGAGCTATGAGCCTTTTGCCGAGGGCTGGCTGGAGGGTGAGGACGACTGGGGTCGCCCGGTAGATGTGCTGGTGATGAAAGACGGCTCGCTGTTGGTGTCTGATGACAAGCAGGGGGCTATCTACCGCATTACGTACGCTAGCAAGTAATTAACCGCAGCGTAGCTCTGAGGGGCAGTGCCGGGTCTAACCACCCCTGCCCCTCAGAGCTACGCTCGCTACCTTCGAACTTGCGTTGGGAGCTATACCTGCTACTTTTTCTGTCATCTCGAGCAGAGCGAGAGATCTATCTGGAATTCTAAAGAGATCTCTCCTAAAGGTTCGAGATAACAAATAGCTGTGGCTACAGAAATGATTCCCAGTCTTTGGGTTGAGCGCCTTCTAGATTTCCGGTGCCACAGGCAGCCCGAGGTACGAGGGCAGGAAATGTACACCGCGCGATGCCCTTATCGAGGGCCCCTACCCCCAAGGCGAGCCCTCTCGGGCTTGGCAGAAGTATAATATACAGCTCAAGTATACAACTGGCTCGTAGGGCCAGTCGGGTTGCAAACCCAACAAATAAAAAGGCACGAGTTGCAAACTCCCGCCAGCGGGAGGCTTGTGTCAAGATGCAGGGAGCAGCGGCGGCAGGAAAATAGCTGAAGTATACTTTACGCGGATGAGGAAATCCGCGGCAGACAGTTTGCGGACAAGGCTATACGAAACAGCAGGATACCCAAAGTATAAACTACCGCCTTTGAAGCCAACCGGGACCCAGGCTCTATACCGTAGTAGGTTACAAGGCGGTAGACTTGCGCCAGAAAGGAAGTATAAAGTATAAAAACAGTCGCTGCCGTGAACCAAAAGCCGTACTTTATACTTTGTTTAAATTCATGAGAGGAAGTGCGTAAATCCTGATTATCGCACTATCTTTAGCCGCTGATGAAAGAGGAAAAACTAAATAAACCCAAGCCGGAAAAAAAGCTGATCGGGCGACGCGAGCTGGTCTCTTTCCCGGAGCTGGATATTGAGGAGATCGAAGCCAAAGTAGACACCGGCGCGTACACCTCCGCTATCCACTGCTCCGACATCCACGAAGAGGTCAGGCCAGACGGCACCAAGGTGATCGCCCTGGACCTGCTGGACCCATCGCACCCACAGTACAACCATAAAAAGCTCGAGTTTACAGAGTATGAGCTGCGCGAGATAAAAAGCTCGATAGGGGAGAAGCAGGAGCGCTACGTGATTCGCACCAAGATCAAGATCTTCGAAGAGGAGGTAGAGGCCGAGTTCTCCCTCTCAGACCGCAGCGACATGAAGTACCCGGTGCTGATTGGCAGAAAGCTGCTGCAGGGCCGCTTTATAGTGGATGTGGCCAAGAAAAACCTGGCTTACAAGTATAAGATCAAACATAAACAGAAATAAAGAGCATTTATGAAAATTGCTATTCTCTCCCGTAACCCAAAGTTGTACTCTACCCGCCGTCTGGTGGAGGCAGCGGAAAAGCGGGGGCACGAGGCCGTGGTACTGGACCACCTGCGCTGCGACCTTGTGATAGAGCAGGGAGACCCGCACATCCTCTACAAAGGAGAGCGTCTGACGGATGTTGATGCCATCATTCCGCGCATCGGTGCATCCGTTACGTTTTACGGCACGGCCGTGGTGCGCCAGTTCGAAATGATGAAGGTGAAGAGCGCCGTTGACTCGCAGGCCATCGTGCGCTCCCGCGATAAGCTGCGCTCCTTGCAGATTCTGGGCCGCGCCGGGTTAGGCCTTCCTAAAACAGCCTTTACCAATTACTCCAAGAACACCTCGGAGCTGGTGAAGGAGGTTGGCGGCGCGCCGCTGGTGATCAAGCTGCTGGAGGGCACGCAGGGTCTGGGTGTGGTGCTGGCCGAAACCCGCAAGGCGGCTGAGTCAGTGATAGAGGCGTTCCATAACCTGAAGGCGCGCATCATTGTGCAGGAGTTTATCTCGGAGGCCGGTGGCGCCGATATCCGTGCCTTTGTGGTGAACGGAGAGGTAGTGGGTGCCATGAAGCGCCAGGGCAAGGAGGGCGAGTTCCGCTCCAACCTGCACCGTGGCGGCAAGGCCGAGCTCATCAAGCTAAGCCGGCAGGAGAAAGCTGCGGCTTTGCTGGCCGCCAAATCGCTGGGGCTGGGCATAGCCGGCGTAGACCTACTGCAGTCTAAGCGCGGGCCACTCATTTTGGAGGTTAACTCCTCGCCGGGCCTGGAGGGCATCGAGAAAGCCACCAGCAAGGATATTGCCGGCAAGATCATACAGTACGTGGAGCAGCTGCCCGTAAAGGTCTCCAAAAAGAAAGTAAGCGAGTAGCATGCCCGAAACGATTGTTATCAACGGTAGAAGTATAGACCGTGGAGAGAAGGTGCTGACAAAGCTGGTGATCAGCAAACTGCCCAGCGGCACCGTGATTGAGATTCCTGCTTATGTTTTCCGCTCGGTGAACGACGGGCCGGTGGTGTTGCTAATGGCCGGCATGCACGGCGACGAGGTGAACGGCACTGAGGTTATCCGGCGCATGCTGACGCGCAAAATACTCTACCCGCTCAAAGGCACCATTATTGCCGTGCCGGTGCTCAACATCTATGGCTTCCTGAACTTCTCCCGAGAGGTGCCGGACGGCAAGGATGTGAACCGCAGCTTCCCGGGTAACCGCGATGGCTCGCTGGCCAGCCGTGTGGCGCACCGCTTCATGAAAGAGGTGATGCCGTACGTGGATTATGGCCTCGACTTCCATACCGGCGGGCGCAGCCGAGCTAACTACCCACAGGTGCGGTGCGTGCTCAACGATTACCGAAATGAGGAGCTGGCCAAGGCCTTTGCCCCGCCGTTTATCCTGAATGCCTCCTACCGGCAGGGCTCTTTAAGAAAAGAAGCCGGTAAATTAGGCAAATCCATACTGGTTTACGAAACAGGCGAGAGCCTGCGCTTTGATGAGAAAGGGATAAAAATGGGCATAGAGGGCACCTGCCGTGTGCTGCACCACCTGGGAATGATCGCCAACTGCTCAGAGCCCACGGAGCCCACTGTTGTCTGTATGAAAGATATTTGGCTCAGAGCCAAAAATGCAGGCCTCTGGCGAACTTCCATCAACATAGGGGATTATGTGAAAAAGAACCAGCAGGTAGGCAGCATCACCGACCCCTATGGGGAGATGGAGGTACGCCTGAACGCCCCGGCCACCGGCTATGTGGTGGGACTGAACAATATGCCTGTGGTGAATCAGGGTGATGCGCTGCTGCACATTGCCTTTTAAGTTCGAGCCAAAAGCAGTATAGCAAGGCAGGGGGCAACCGCGTTTGTTGCTTCCTGCCTTTTTTATATAGAATAATATAAGTATATTAGTGTTCTTCTACCGGCACAACTGCGTCTCGATTCAAACATGGAGCAGAGCAGTGGTGACTTAAAACTTACTTCTGAACAAGGAAAAACGCTATGAAACTAACTTCTGAGAAATTGATGAAAAGCTTTACGAGCGCCCTGAACAAACCCTCGCTGCTCGTAATTGCGGCTGCCTTGGTGATAACCTTTTATGCAGGTGTGACGGTAGGAAAGTCAATAGGTGAGTTAGTCTATAACCTTACGCACTAACAGCACTACGTATGAGGCTAGTAAAATTCTGTCAGGGCGATGAGTGCAAAACCTCCCTGCCCGTAGTAGCAGCTGCCGCCTTTATCCTGTTCATGTACTTTGCAGGAGAGGCAGCAGGCGAGTTCCTGTACTACATCTCTCACTAAAAGTAACCGGGGTTATCGGATCTTCTTTAAATCAAACGAGCGACTCAATGACTGTCAAGGCGAGAAAGCTGGTGACCGTGATAGCCTTCGCAGGTTTTATCGTGGGGCTGTTGGTAGGGGCTGGTATCGCCTCCAAACAGGCAACCTCGGGTAAGGCAGTGGTAAAGTTGCGTTAGCGGAAGCTACTGGAGTAAACAAGATCGCCCCTGCTATACCTTAGCAGGGGCGATCTTGTTTTATACTATGTTTCTGGTTTATACCCAGCGCTTTCGCTCACTAAAGTGATTGCACCCGAATTGGGCACCCGTTATCATTTCAAATTTTTTAGGCTTCAGGTCGTTGGATGCCTCGTGCACCAGCGGCAGCACGTAAGACGGCTCCAGCGCATGCTGTCCTGTCAGCTCGTCGCAAACGCCAAAATCATTGCTCTGCAGCTGTACTTTATTGGGGTCCTGCTCCCAGTGGGTGCAGTGGTTACATGTTGCTTCCATAGGTCTGTCAGTTTTAGTTTATACTTTACCTATACTTGCCTTCAGATGCGGAGGTTGATGTAAGCGTTCGATTTCGGAGAAATTTAGAATCAGGCTAAATAAGCAACGGCACAGGCTAGTCTACAAAACGAAAGGCCCCGCTCTATCTGAGCGGGGCCTCTGTTATACCTTTGCTTGCTGCTTCAGGAGTTAAAATACGTAGCGCACGTGCAGGGCCGTGTCCCAGAAACCGCCCCCGCGCGGGATGTTGATATACGGCTTGATGTCGGCACCGATGGTGAACGGGATATCGCGGATGTAGTACTCCAAACCCAGGATACCGTCGATACCCACGCCTACCACATCGTCGTGATAGTGGTCGTGACCGCGGTCATAGTAGTGGCGGCCTTCCCAGAAACCAATGTGGCCACCAATGCCATAGTACCACTGCAGGCCGGCAGCATCAAAGGCCGGTGCGTGTTTCTCGTACAGCACGGTCAGCGCGGTACCCCTGTACTTAAAGCTGGTGCTCAGGATGCCCTCAATGGCGGCATCGCTCTTAATAAAGTGCTTTACCGTAAGGCCGGATGCGGCACCACCTCTCAGGCCGATGCCTGTAGAGTAGCCACTCTGTGCCTGTGCGCCAATAGCGGCAAACAGCACAAGCGCCAGTGCAAATGTCAGTTTTTTAAAAGTTCTCATTGGCTTTAAAAGTTGAAATAAAGTCGCGAACCAGGGCGGGTAAGGAGCCATGGCTGCCGCGAAATTACAACTTCTAACGAGCTTTGAAACTGTTTTTGTATGGTAGGGGCTACTTTTTGCCTCTGTGCAATAAGTTTAACCGAGGGAAATCGATGTGCTTCTTCAAATCGGTGTAGTAATATACTTCTAAAGTGGTATATTACTATATTCTTCAAAGCGAAGAATTTCCTTCTTGCCAGACTCTACTCACATACTTTTATGAAAACAAACACGCAAACCTGTTTACAGCTGCTAAAGATGTCCTTCGGATTTCTGTTCTTTTTAAACAGCTGCATCCCGTCTACAACTTATACTTCCTCTGTCGGAGGATGCCCTAAGGCTTTCAAGTCAGGGGAGCGGGTGCTGATGGGAGAAGCGACAGGCATATCCCCCCATCAATCTTACAGGCTCTACCAGCAGTTTGCAGACGAGGTTAAGGAGGCGGGCTTGGTGCCATCCTATGCAGTGGAGCAGGAAATGGTCCTTCGGATGCACGGCATACAGCCCGGCATGGCTGCCGACTCAAGCAGCCTGTCTGTAATGCAGCGTTTGGGGTATAATTATTTTATCAAAGTACATGTTGGAAACACAGCATCAGGAACAGGCTATAACAGCGTGAGCGCCGCCGAACAAAGGGAACTGCAGGCCGGGTACGGCACACAAGCAGAAGATGAAACGAAGGCTTCCGTGACTTTTGAGCTATACGCTACGGGCAGCAGGCAGCGCATCTACACGTTGGCTGCTACAACAAGTATGGGAGGAGTGACACTTCCGAACAGAGACACGGAAAACGGTTATCGTGGAAGCAAATCTGCCAACCTATCCTCCGTTACGCAAGCCATTGACATGGCATTTAAGAAAGGCGTCAAAAAGGTATTAGAGGAGTGCCGGTAGGCTTGCCTGGGAGCAGGGGCTATGTTTTGCCCTCGGCTTTGTAATCCTGGAGGTAAGCGGTTTTCTTAGTGCGGCGCCCGATCAGCTTGAAGAAAGATATAAAGCCCTGCTCATCAAGTTGAAGGGCCTTGGCAAAGGGGTCTTCCTCATCGGCCTCCTCAAAGTCCTGGATATAATGCTTCCGCACCAGCTCCGCCTCTTGTAGCTCCTGGGCCACCTCTATGTGCACCAGGCCGGTTTTCTCCCAAAGCCTGCGCCACCAGTCTAGGGTATGAATAAAGTACCAGTAGTGCTGGTAATCCTCCCGCAAAAATTCCGGCACCTGCTCCAGCGACTCAATCTCTTTGGTAAAGCACACATCCACAATGGCAATATGGCCGCCGGGCTTCAGAAAGCGGGCAATGTAAGGCAGGTACTTCTCGTCGGTGCCGAAGTAAGTATAAGAGTCCACCACGATCACGGCATCGAAATACTCCTGCGCAAAGGGCAGGGCACGGGCGTCGGCTTCCAAGGGAATCACCTTATCCTGGCAGTTCTCATGGCAGATGCGCTGGTAGTTATCGCTGGCTGATACGGCCTCATCCACGGCATACACCGTAACGCCAAACTCCTTCGCCAGAAAGATAGAGCTGATGGCCTTGCCGCAGCCTAAATCAAGCACACGCATGCCCGGCTTCAGCTGCAGCGACTTGGTGAGGCTCTCCAGGTTAAAGAGCACGTTCTCGCCCATGGAGTAGCGGCGCACCCACTCTGGGTCGTAGCGCATCGCCTTCGGGAAAACATGTTGCAGTTTGTTGCTGGCCATAGGTCAATTTATACATGCTAAAAAAGCAGCATACGCGGCGGCAGGAGCGAAAGTTAGCGGCCCATGCGGGCAATCTCGTCTGAGGGGTGGATGTGCTTGCCGGGTCTCTCGGCTTTGGCAGCTTCCAGCATGGCACGGGCAACGGTTTCGCCCGCTATGGGCTTGTACTTTTGCAGCGGCCCGATCATGAGCCCGCTCAGGGGCCTCATCACCTTACTGGCAAAATCCTCGCCAGCACGCTTTTCCTCCCGCTCGCCCAGCAGCAGCGAGGGCCGGAAGATGTGGGTAGACGTAAAGGCTTGCTGCTGCACGTCGCGCTCCATCTCGCCTTTCACTTTGTTGTAGAAGACCAAAGAGCCGGCATCGGCGCCCATGGCCGACACCACTAAAAACTGCATCGCGCCTTTCTTGGCCGTTATCTCCGCCAGCTGTGTCACATACGTGTGGTCAACCTTGTAGAAGTTCTCCTTGGAGCCAGCCTTCTTGATGGTGGTGCCAAGGGTGCAAAACACGTCGTCGGCCACCATGTCAGAGGCATAGTCCTTCATCTTATTGAAATCGATGACCTGCTGGTCCAGCTTGGGGTGGATCAGGGGCAACTCGTGGCGGCCAATGGAAATAACCTGGCTATAGCGTTCGCTCCTAAGCAGCAGGGACAGCAGGTGCCCCCCTACTAGCCCGCTGGCTCCGGCTATCAGTGCGGTTCGTACTTTCTGCATATAGTTTTTTGCTTATGCAGAAAGTACGTTCCTAAGCGCTACATAGTCTATAAAGTATAGCAGTTTCACTGAGAAATTATTGTTCTGCGGCACGGCAAAGGTGTTGGAGAGGTTATCGAAGTAGCGGTTCTCCACCTGGTTTGCTCTGTCTTCGATAAAGTTCTTCCAGACCACGCGCAGCTCGCTGCCCGGGGCAAAGCGCCAGCTGTATACCAGGTCCATGGTAAAGGTGTTGTAGTTGATGTCGTGTATGGCAGCGGTATGAATTTCCTGCTCCGCTGAGGTTGGCTGCAGCAGTCCTTTCCTCGTCAGCTCAAAAAACTCCTTGTATGCCGCCCTGGACCAGTAGTGGCGCATGTTCAGCGTCAGGCCGGAGCGCTCGTTAAAGATGTAGGCGCTGCTGATGGTGGTGCTCAACGTGGTAAGGGTGCGGTCGCCGAAGAGGGTGTGCTTTTGCTGCTGCGCGTCCTCATACTTGCCGGCATAGCCAATGTTGCGCTTGTCTATGCTGTAGCTGTTGCCGTTCGCAATAGAAAACTTATCGTTTATGCGGAAGCGCGGCGAGAGGCTGAACGACCAGCTGTTCTGGTCGTAGCGGCGGGAGCGCCAGAAGTTGGTGCTGGCATCCAGGGCAAAGCGCCTGCGGTAATCGCTGCTGAAGCCGATGTTGGAGCTGACAGCCGGGGGCTGCACAAACACCTGCGGAAAAGCACGCGCCTCAAAGTAGTTGTACCGCTCGCCGGGGCGCACGCTCACGCCTCCCCAAAGGCTGTTAAAGTTACGGAAACGCACACTGGAGCTGGCGTTAAAATCCATGGCGATGAACTTGCTGGGGGCATAAAGCATGCTGTGGCCCACGCTGAAGCTGTTGTTCCAGGACAGGAACTTCCAGACCGGCTGGTAAAAGTTGTAGCTGACGCTGGCGCTGGTGTATATTTCGTTGTTGTTGCTCAGAAAGCCCAGGTCGTTGATGTCATACGTGTCAGACTCCACGCTGTGGCTGATGCCGTAGCGCAGGTTGCCGCTGATCTTACTCAGGTTCACCGAGTACTGGTGCCCCAGCTTCACGCCGTTCTCCTCGTCCTTCCCATACTGCTGGCTCAGGTTGCCGCCGGTGGTCAGGGCGAACATGTTGTTCTTATCGGCAAAGCGCATGCGCAGGCCGGTTACGTTGGCGTCGTAGAAGCCGCTGGCGCGGGTAACGTTGGTGTTGGTAAAGGTTACGTAGGAGTTGCGCGGCAGTGTCTGGTCCAGCACAAACACGTTGTAATTGGTAAACGGGTCGGTGAGTACCTCGCGGGTGTTGCCCAGGGAGTCCTGCACGGTGGCGTAAGTGTTACCGGTAAAGGCGTTGAACAAACCGATGCCCAGCCCGCGGCGCGTGCGGCCCGATATTTTGGCGGCGTTCAGCAGCTGCGTCTCTGCCGGGTTGCGGGTGATTTCCTCACCATCCCTTAACTGCTCCTCCACCAGGTCACGTCCCACCGGGCGGGCGCCGATGCGGCGGGAGTAGAACAAGCCTGCCTTGTTGAAGAGCTCGGTGCCCTCGGTGAAAAACTGGCGGTTCTCGCTATACTTCACCTCAAAGGGCCCCAGGTTCAGCACCTGGTTATCCGACTGCGTTTGCCCAAAATCAGGGATCAGGGTCACGTCCAGCGTAAAAGCATCGTTGATGCCGTACTTCACGTCCATGCCACCGTTAACGGAGTGGGTAAGGTCTTTGGCCTCGCTCTCGTCATCCTGGTTGGTGTAGTGGTTCACGTAACCCGATACGTAAGGCATAAACTGCAGCCGCACCGGCGACTTCACTCCTTCAATGCCGATCACGCGGCCGGCCTGGTTGATGAGGCCGCTTACCGAATTGTCTACATGGCTCCAGAAGGATTTCTCGCGGTTGCGGCGGATCACGCGCATGTAGTTCACGCCCCAGGTCTGCACCTCGGCCTCCGGAAAGCGGATGGCGCTGTAAGGTATGCGCATCTCCACGGTCCAGCCCTGGTCGTGGGTTTTTACGCTGCTCTCCCACACGGCATCCCAGTTCCAGTCCTCGCTCCCCTGCGAGTGCTTGACATCGGTTTGCACACCGGCTGCGGACACCAGGAAGGCGAAGGCGTTCTGCTTGTCGTTGTACGTATCGAGGTACACCCCAAACATATCGGAGTTATTCTCGCCGGAGTCGCGCTGGCCCAATTGGGTAAGCACTGAGTCGGGGGCGGTGTCATAAAGTATGGCCCCGATGTACACGGCATCGTTGTCGTAGAGCATGTATACTTCCGTCTCCTGGGAGGAGGGCCTGCCGTTGAGCGGGTCGTAGCGGTAGAAGTTGCGGGCAGGCTGTACCTGGTGCCATACCTCAGGCTCCAGGTCTCCGTCCAGCACGGGGGCCACCTGTGTGCGGGTTACCTTGGTGGTTTTGCTGGCTTTGCTCTTTTCTGTTTCTGTGTCGTTGTTTCCGTGGGCCTGTGCTCCTCCTGCGCACAGGCCAAGTATTAGCGCGAAAGGTAAAAGTCTAGTAAGCATACGTCAGGGCCGCACCTGGTCAGGGCGCGACAGGTTTTAAAAGTGAGAACGTCAGGTTATGTAGTATATAGGGCGTATGCGGGTGGCGGAGAGGCGGGTGTTAGCTTTTCCGCAGCCGTATACTGTCAGGTTCAATGGTAATTTTGCCGGCCTTGTACAGGCCGCCTATGGCGCGCTTAAAGGTTTTCTTGCTCATGCCCAGCGTCTGGTAAATATCCTCTGGCGAGCTGCTGTCGGAGAGGGGCATCCAGCCGCTGCCCTGCTGCAGCAGGCGCAGGATCTTGTCGGCAGCCTCGTCCTTCTCCTCCAACTGGTTCACGCCCGGCTTCCGCAGGGTCACGTCGATCTTGTTGTCCGGGCGGATCTGCTTGATATAGCCGGTGGCCTTGTCGCCGATGCGCAGGTCCTGGAATACCTCATTTTTATAAAGGATGCCCATGTAGGCGCTGTTGATGATAACCTTGATGCCGATGTCGGTGAGGCCGGCCACCAGCAGCTGTACCTCGTCGCCTTCGTTTAGTTGGATATCCTCATTGTGCAGGTACTTGCCAAGCTTGGAAGTGGCTACCACGCGGTCGGAGCTCTCATCCAGGTATACATACACGCAGTACTTGCGGCCTACCTGCATCTTGTTCTTCTGGTTGTTGAGCGGCACCAACAAATCCTTCTCCAGTCCCCAATCCAAAAACGCGCCGAAAGGGGTAACATCGGTACAGGTGAGGCCGGCAAACTCATTTACAGTAGCATAGGGCTCCAGGGTAGTGGCAATCATGCGGTCCTCGGAGTCGCGGTACACAAACACGCGCAGCCTGTCGCCCACTTTTGCGCCTTCCGGCAGGTACTTGCCCGGCAGCAGAATGTCTCCGTCGTCTGAGGAGAGGTACACGCCAAAGTCCACTTCACGCGCTATCTCCAGCTCGTTGTAATTACCTAAATCTACCATGTTCTATTGCTTACGGGGTGAATGGGGCAGAGGCTGTACTCCCCTTACAAATCTACTAAAAAGCAGGCGGGCTTGAAAGTTGCAACAACAGATATTAGGAATAAAGTATGCTTGTTGTTGATAAGTCTACGTTTGAGCAGGGTGTTTTATGAATTAAGGGATGAAGCAGGCATTGTGAATACTTGGCTATACTTTTATACTTCCCGCTTCTGGCGCAAGTCTTCAGACTTGTGTCCTGCTGTGGTGTCGAGTCTCTGACTCGACTGGCTTAGGAAAGCCAACTTTATACTTAGGCTATACTTTTATACTTGGTTCTTACTTTCGCTGGCGCAAGCATCCGCCTGTGTCTTTTTATACTTGAGTTATACCTTTTATACTTGCTGGCTTATACTTCCATGAGCCGCCGCTTCCTGCATTTTGACACAAGCTATCCTTGTTAGCTGCCGCTGATCCTCTAGTTCCCACAAACCTACTGTTGCATTTCATACTTTGGTGCTCTCCAGCCCGAGAGGGCTCGTCCTCGGGCATCGCGCTGTGTACATTTCCTTTGCTGTCGCAATGCCGCCAAGGCGGCACCGTAAATCTACAAGGCGCTCAACCCAAGGACTGGAAATCGGTTCGATAGCCACAGCTTTTTTGTCATCTCGAGTGAAATGAGAGATCTCTTTAGAATTTCGGATAGATCTCTCCCAAAGGTCGAGATGACAGGGAAAGGAGTAAGTATGGCTCCCCTCCTTGGATAAGGAGGGGCAGGGGTGGTTGGACCAGGTGCTACAGAATTCCCCTCTTGGGAGGGGTTAGGGGTGGGTTTATACTTGTAGGGACAGGTCGCGACCTGTCCGCGCAACGGCAACAACTATGAAACTTATACTTCAGCAGCAGCAGTTACACAGCTCCCTCTCCTGTTCTTAGGAGAGGGCCGGGGTGAGGTGAATACATGCCAGGAGTTTACCACCTCCTGCTTCAGGGTAAAGGCTACAAGTATAAAGTATAAAGTATAAACCCCGACAGCTCTCGCCATCGGGGTTTATACTTTATACTTGTTCGTGCCATGTTAAGCCTTCGCTTTCTTTTTAGATTTTGATTTAGACTCCTCTGCCTCGCCATCCTCCAGGATATCACCAGGCAGGTGCACCAGGCCGATTGAAAGGCTGTCTTCGCCCAGGAAGTGCTCAATGTGGTGGCAGCGGTCTTCCGTCTTCAGCAGAATGCCCTCCAGTAGCGATTTGGTGGCAAAGTCTTCCAGCTCAAAAGCTTTCTTGATAGACTTGCGCAGCTCCACGGCAATGGTCTTCTCATCGTCCATGTCTTTGTTTAGCATCTCCCGGATGCGGAACTCGCCTTCTTCCTCGTGCTCCAGGTAAGCAATCTTCAGTTGGTTTGCCGGGTGGCAGGTAGGGCAGTAGCCCATTACGGTCAGGCGCTCGGCAATGGCGTCGTACTGTTCGTGTATCTCGTTGTAGTGCTCCTCAAAGAACAGGTGCAGGTCGCGGAACTGCGGGCCCTCCACCAGCCAGTGGTGCTTGTGGTATTGGTGGTATAGTACAATAAAGGAAGCCAGGTGGCGGTCTAGTTCTTTGGCCATGGCCGTAGCCGTCTCTTTCGTCAGTCCTACCGGGTTGCCTTCGTATTCGTTCTTCTCTCTTACTTTTTTCATAGTCAATATATGCGTTTCGTTTTAGGGTTACTTCCCTATAAACAGGTAAAGAGACCAAAAAGATACATGCAGGTTAGTGAAACTCGGCCACGCCGGGGCGGTCGAACTGGAAGTTGCGGAAGTCGTAGAACGGCGCCGAGGACTCGTACAGCCTGAAATCGCGCATGTTGCTGTTGGGCGGGAGCTGCGGATAGTAGCCCAACGTTATTTGTATCGTGCTGAAAGAAGTAAATTCGTTTCTGACCCTAAACCCAAGGCCAAAGCTGCTGTAAGGCTTCTCCTGGAAAGGCGAGCTTTGGTTGCCGTAGGAGAGCCAGGCCAGGTCAGCGTAGAGAAAAGTGGCGAAGCGGAAGCCGAGCAGCGAGAGCGGCGTGTACAGGTTCGCCTCGTAGTTGATGGATGCCCGGCGCGTGCCCCGCACCAGGTCTGAGCGGAAGCCCCGGATACCGCTCTCGTTGTTAATAGAGAGCAGCTCCTCGGGGTAGCGGTTAATCCCGAACGTGCCCCGGCCCAGCAGCTTGTGGCGCAGCTTCCAGTCGCCCCACTCGGCCAGCCGTGTCATGTACAGCGCCTCCACGTCCAGCACCCCTTGCTCCCAGCGGTCGTCCCGGATAAAGGAGCCGTAGCCTACCCGGCTGTAAAGGTAGCCAAAGCTGGTGCCGTACCTGGCAAACGAGAGTGAGGTGCCAAAGTACTGCCTGTCTAACGTGGTGCCGTTCTGGTAGCCGCCAGTAAAGGAGAAGAGTGTGCCCACAGGAATGTCCTCAGTTCGGCCGAAGCCGAAGATGTAGCGGTCTTTATAGTACTTCCGGATGCTGTAGCCCACGCTGCCCAGCAGCAGCAGGTTGTCCTGGAAATTGCTGGTGGGCACTGTGTGGTAACTGGTGTTGATAGCACGTGCCCCAAGTATGATCCTGCCGCGTGGCTCATAGCCCAGCAGGTAGGTTTTGGGTTTCAGGGCCCGGCCCAGCCACACATCCTGGCGGGCGTAGCCTACATTGCCGAACCGGGCCACCGAGTCGTCGGGCTGCGCCGGCAGGAGAAGACGCTCATCGATCCAACTGGCTCCCACGGCCCCGGCATACTTGGTGTTGAGGGAGAAGAAGTCGCGGTGTAGGGAAAAGCTCTTCTCCTTATAGTAATTCTCATCTACATAAGCCACATCGGCTGATATGTAGGTTCTGCCGATGTTCTCGATCGCGTAATAGCCGGCAGCCTCCCAGGGGCGTGGCCGGTTCGGGTTAAACTTATAGGTGCCCTCTATCTGGTGCCCCTGCCCCAGGAAGTTAAGTTCCCGCAGGGTAATGCGCCCCCGGCCCGAGGAGGGGGAGTAGGAGCCCGAGCCACCCAGGCTGAAGATATCGCGGGTAATCACAAACACGTCCACGCTGTCGTTGGTGGTGGTTTCCTCGTTCACAATGATGCGGGCGTCCAGGATGTGGCGCGTCTGGCGCAGCAAACGCTCCGACTCGGCCAGAGCCAGCGGCTCCAGCGGTTCCATTTTCTGGAAGAGCAGCTTGTTGCGCACCTCCCCACGGCCCGTCTTGATGTGGAGGGAATTGCCCGCCTTTTCGAAGAAGTTCCGGGGCACGCGCGAGGTGTCGTTGATGGAGTAGCCGAAGGGGTCCAGGGTTATGATGTCGATGTGGCGCACTATTTTATAGCTGTGCAGCTCATACTCTTTCTGGATCAGTTCCGCATCCAGGCCATATTCCTCCTCCTCGCTCCTGTCAAAGTCCAGCAGCGCCTTTAGCAGCTTGCCCATGATGGTCTTCCGCTCCGACATCTGCTTTAGGTTCTGGATCATGCGCTCGTTGAATGTCTGGCGAACAGAGTCTTGCAGGGTGGGGTGCTGCTGCATTGCAGTGTCCTGCGGCTGCACCTGCGCTATTGCCCGGGGCATGCCCATGTAAAGCACCAGCAGGCATAGCAGGCACGCCAGCGAGAGCGGTTTACATATAGGGTGCAGGTAGGGCATAAGGCGTTTGGGCGAGTAGAAGGTGTACTTCAACCTCCTAATATAACGCTTTCTGCAGCCAGAAGTAGCGGCACGGGCTTATAAAATAGCTATAGAGGCATGTATGAGAGTATTTGGAAGGATACGTGTTCGTAGTTTTTGCTAATCATATTAGTTTATCAACAGCTGTAGATAAGCCTGTGGATAAATTGGTGCTAAAAATATTGGTTTATTGTTCCTTTTGCTCGTATCTTTAACCCGTTCAAAGCACAGAAGTACAGCGGTATGGAGAATAGGTTGATGGAGAAGCTAACTATTTTAGCAGATGCTGCCAAGTATGACGTATCCTGCTCCTCCAGCGGCGGGAAGCGCAAGAACGAGAACAAGGGCTTGGGCAATGCCGAGGGGATGGGAATCTGCCACAGCTACACAGAGGATGGCAGATGCGTATCGCTGCTGAAGGTCCTGCTCACTAACCATTGCATCTACGACTGCGCCTACTGCGTGACCCGCAGGAGCAACGATGTAAAACGCGCTGCCTTTACCGTGGAGGAAGTGGTGGACCTGACAATTAACTTTTACCGCCGCAACTACATTGAAGGGCTGTTCCTGAGCTCCGGGATATTCAAGAATGCCGATTATACCATGGAGCGGTTGGTGCGGGTGGCCAAAAAGCTGCGGCAGGAGCACAAGTTCAACGGCTATATCCACCTAAAGACCATACCCGGCGCCAGTGAGGAGCTGATAAAGGAGGCGGGGCTGTATGCCGACAGGCTGAGCGTGAACATAGAGCTGCCTTCTGAGGTGAGCCTGCAGCAACTGGCGCCGGAGAAGAACTACAAAGAGGTGCTGGAGCCAATGGGTAAGATCAAACAGCAACTGGTGCAGGCAAAGGAGGAGAAGAAGCTGTTTAAGGCGGCGCCGAGTTTTGCCCCGGCAGGGCAGAGCACGCAGCTGATCGTGGGAGCCTCTGCCGAGAATGACCACGAGATCCTGCAGCTCTCGAGCCAGTTGTACAAGGGCTATGGCCTAAAGCGGGTGTACTACTCAGGTTACGTGCCTATCAGCAGCGACAGCCGCCTGCCAATCATCACGGAGACGCCCATTATCCGGGAGAACCGCATTTACCAGGCCGACTGGCTGATGCGCTTCTATGGGTTTGAGGCGAAGGAGATTGTGGATGAGCAGCATCCGCACCTGGACCTGGACATAGACC
The DNA here is from genome assembly GCF_029360645.1 of Pontibacter litorisediminis. Classification (GTDB taxonomy): domain Bacteria; phylum Bacteroidota; class Bacteroidia; order Cytophagales; family Hymenobacteraceae; genus Pontibacter; species Pontibacter litorisediminis. The sequence continues at coordinate 266,031 of NZ_JARDUA010000006.1, forward strand.
CGAAGCTGGGTTGGGCGCTGCGCCACCGCCATGTATTTCCGGTGGAGGTGAACACGGCAGACTATGAGCTGATCCTGCGGGTGCCGGGCATCGGCATCAAGAGTGCGCAGAAAATCGTGTCGGCCAGAAGATTTACGCCGCTGAGCTTTGAGCACCTGCGGCAGATGGGGGTGGTGCTGAAACGGGCCAAGTACTTTATCACCTGCCAGACCAAAAGCCTGCAGCGCCAGGACTTCGAGTCAGAGCTGATACGGAGAAAGATACTGTTTGGCGAGGGGTCGGTGCGAAGTGCCCTGCTCACGCAGCAGCTGGACCTGTTTAAGCAAGTGGGGTAACCAATTAAAAGGGAAAGGGAAACGGCATGACAGAGCGAAAAAAGAAATCATCTATACCAAGTTATACTTCCAAATCTATCCAACCTAAGAAAGTGTTAGTCATGAGAAAGAACCAGAAAGTAGCCCGTGTATCGCTATACTGCAAACTGAACATGCTGGTGCCGCAGCTGCAGAGCCTCTCGGCCCGCGTGCAGGCCGAGGCGGCAGAAAAAGGCCGTAACGCAGGCAAGTAAGGCCTCCTTCGCCTCTAACTCCTATACATTAAATGCACTTTTATACTTACGACGGCACCTTCGAGGGACTGCTGACGGTGGTGTTCGAGGCGTTTGAGCGCAAAGCCTGGCCCACCAGCATTCAGCAGGAGCACCTGGCGCAGCCTAGTATGTTTGGGGAGCATATTGCGGTGGTAACCGATGAGGAGAAGGCCAGCCGGGTGTGGCAGGGGCTGCAGAAGAAGTTAAGTATAAATGCGCAGCAGGCGCTGTACCATACTTACCTATGGGAGCAGCCGGGCTTCGAGCAAACTATTTTCGACTACATCAAACTGGTTTTTAGCTCCCCGCAGAACATAGAAGGTAACTTTGCTGCCCCCTGTGTGCTGCAGGTGCAGCAGGCGGCTAAACAAGTTCACCGCGAGAAGCACCGCATGGAGGCGTTTGTCCGTTTCCAGAAAGCCGCAGACGGCCTGTTTTTTGCCGCCATCTCGCCAGACTTTAACGTGCTGCCGCTGATCGTGCGCCACTTTGAGAAGCGCTATGCCGACCAGCGCTGGGCCATTTACGACACAAGCCGCCTCTATGGCGCCTACTATGACCTTAGCCAGGTATCCTTGGTGAGCCTGGAACTGCCGCCGCACCAGCGACACACTTGCCTTACCCCGGAAATAAAGGATGCGGCTGAAGACAACTACCAGCAACTGTGGCAAGTGTATTTCGACAACGTGAACATTCCCGAGCGCAAGAACCCCCGGCTACACCTGCGCCACATCCCCAGGCGCTACTGGAAATACCTCTCCGAAAAGCAACCGCGGCAGCTCCAGCAGGCACAATAAGCAGCAAGGGCTGGCGTTGTACTAAAACAAGAGAAGGATTGTACTTGTTATGCAACCTTTTCCGGGTTTAATACGTTAATAGGTATATATATCATTTCAGTAGTAGTGCAGAGGAAGGTGTCTTAAAGCTGTTTACCGCTTTAGGAGCTGATCTGCGTAACCCCAAATTTTTGCACCAATGAATTCACGCGTACGAAAGAAACTCATTCAAGTAGCTCGCGGCAGAGCACATCTGATGTCTTTTCAGAACCTTATCTACGAAGCCGAACTAGGTCTAAATCTTGAGAATACTCACGAGAAGTCGCTGCTCTCCGAAGTGATCGACGAAATCTCGGAAAGAGAGTTTAAAGCAGGAAGGCCCCTGCTAAGCTCCCTTGTGCAGGTAAAAGGACAGAAGAACCAGGGGGATAGCTTTTTCAGGATGTGTGAGCGCCTGGGCTATGGCAACTGGAAAGAGCTGAAGAAGAACTCAAAGTTTATAGAAGAGCAGCGTGAGGCCTGTCGTGAATTTTGGTCTGATAAAAAGAATTTTACCCAATATTTATAGTAACACAAGTTATTGAACCCCTGCCTTGATAACAGCCCCGGCTGTATACAAAGCGGAGTGGCAGCCCTAGTTTACCTCTGGCTGCCACTCCGCTTTTTGTTTTGGGGCTGCTCATTTCCGCATGGGCCTGCCCAAGGCTCCTTCCCATCCGTAGTTTAGCTGGTATATAAAAGGAGAGATGCCTCGCATTTCAAGGGCTAAAGCACCAGTTCTGCCGTTATAGGCATAAGCTCCTCTTCCTGCTGCTCCCGGCCGGTACAAAGTCTGCCCATTCTCCTGATTTAAGAAACCAAGCCAGCGTAAGCGCCTTTTTGCGTATAGTGTCTGCGCGCACCGTGCTTACCCCTGCCTAGGCGCAAATACTTCCAAAGCTCTCGCAGGTATTGCAGCCTTGGCATATGCTGGAAAACAAGGCTAAGGCTTGTCCTATTGTTATGGCGCCATTACCAAACAGGGGCAAGGTGAGTGTAGCAGAAGTATACCCAAGGGCTGTGAAGTATGGCCTGCTCCAGCCGATAGTCTGCTTTCGTAGCTTTTTTGCGGTTACCTGCTGGTGCTGCACATTGCCTGGACGTAAGGGTATAACAAAGGAAGCACGGCCGGTACAGCACAAGTTTTCTCATAGCTTGCTGGCCTATCGCAAGTATGTTAAAGCACAGCAAGCCAATATAAAACAACCTGCTGCTTCAAAGGCCACTAAGGGAGTATCTGCAGAAGAAATTGTCAGAATATTATTTAATGCTTTTGTATATATAGTAGAATATGCTTTTCTTTATAGGAGATTTTAGCACAGGATTATCCTGTAATATTGCTATGTAGAGTGTGCTAGATGTCTGATGTTCAGGATGCATGCTCTTCTGGTTGCGCATTAAATACACTTATTTATAATTCCTTGCCTATGAAAGCAAATTTTACAAAACTGTTCCTGCTGGCCCTGATGTTGGCAGGCTTTTCCCACAACGCAGCTGCACAAGACTTTAAGTTCGGAAAAGTATCCGAAGAGGAGCTTAAAATGAGCGTGTACGACAAAGATACCGCTGCGGCTGCCGTTATATTGTCCGACTATGGCTTCTCCCGCTTTGAGTACATGGGGGAAATGAAAGTAGTGTTCGAGCGGCAGGTGCGCATCAAGATCTTCAAGAAGTCAGGCTACGATTGGGCTGATGTGGTGGTGCCTTATTACCAGAAAGGCACCGGCAAAGAGCGGGTGGGCTCCATAAAAGGGTACACCTTTAATCTGGAGGATGGTAAGATACAGAAGGACAAGCTGGAGGGGAGCAGCGTTTTTGATGAGAAGACCTCTGAGTACTGGTACGCCAAAAAGTTCACCATGCCCAACGTAAAGGAGGGCTCTGTGATCGATGTAAGCTACACGATTACCTCCGATTTTGTCTACACCCTCCGCGACTGGGAGTTCCAGCACAGCATCCCGGTGGTGCGGAGCGAGTACCGCGCCCGCATCCCCGAGTATTTCGACTACAAGTTCCTGATGCAGGGCTACCACGCCCTGTACAGCAACGAGAGTAACAAAGAGGCGGCTACCGGCTCCTCCAAGGCGTCGCCGGACATGCTGAACAATGCCTATGTATGGGTTATGAAGGATGTGCCGGCCCTGAAAGAGGAAAAATACATCACCACCGTTCGTGATTACCAGTCGAAGATCGAGTTTGAGTTGCAGCGCGTGCATTTCCCAGGCCAGGCCTCCCGCACTATGACCGGCGATTGGCAGAAAGTTACCTCAGACCTGATGACACAGGACAAGTTCGGTGTGCAGCTGAACCGCAGCGGGTTCTTTAAAGATCAGCTAGCCATTATCCAAAGCAAGTATAAAAGCCAGCCGGAGCAGCTAGCCGCCATATTTGATCTGGTGAAGAGCCGCATGAAGTGGAACGGCATCAACAGTACCTATGCCAACACCACCATTCGAAAAGCCTGGGACGAGCGTACCGGAAACGCCGCCGACATAAACCTGCTGCTTACCTCCATGCTGCTGGAGGCTGGGTTTGATGCTGCCCCCGTGCTGATCAGCACCCGGAACCATGGCCGCATCAACACCGCCATGTCGCCGATGGTAACAAAGTTCAACTACGTGATAGCGCACGTGAAAGTAGGGGAGACGGAGTACCTGCTGGATGCCACTGACCCGCTGGTGACCGTTGGCGTGCTGCCAACCCGCTGCCTGAACGGCCAGGGCCGCCTGATCAAGAAAGGAGCAGATCGTTGGGTAAGCCTTACACCGGCAACAAACTATTCCAAGCTTTTCAGCGCCACCCTAATAATGAATGGCGAAGGCGAGATAGTTGGCACTGGCCGCGAGTCGGCGGGTGGTTACGGTGCCATTAACCTGCGCCGGGCCATACTGGAGGAAGGCGAGGGCAAGTATACCGAGCGCCTTGCCAAGGAGGTAGGGGATTTCAAACTCACCAAGCCGGAGATCAAGAACCTGAATGACCTGGGCAGCTCGCTGGACATCACCTATAACATCAATGTGAACGGCAGCGGCCGCGCTCATGATATTATTTACCTGAACCCCATGCTGGGCCGCGGCGAGAAGGAGAACCCGTTCAAGCTGAACGAGCGCCTGTATCCGGTTGATTTTGGCACCCCAATAGATGAGACGTACATCTTCAGCTTTACCATCCCAGAAGGCTACGAGGTAGAGGAGGCCCCGCAAAGTATAGCGCTGAACCTGCCCGAGAGCGGCGGCCGCTTTATGTACATGGTGCAGCAGCAGGGCAACATGCTGCAGGTAATGAGCAAGCTCAGCATCAACAAGCCAGTGTTCTATGCAGAGGAGTATGCCAACCTGAAAGAGCTCTACAACCGCATTATTGCGAAGCATGCCGAGCAGGTCGTTCTAAAAAAGATAGCGGCAAAATAACCTATAGTATGGCTGCGAGGCGGCCTCTGCTGTGGCAATAAGCTCCGGCAGAGGTTGCCCGACAGCGGCCTTTACCTTTTACAGATGACCGATTGGCTATGTTACGGATAAGTACAATGTATAATTGGCTGGGTGGCCTGCTGTGCTGGCTGCTGCTAAGCCCGCAGGTGTTCGCCTCTGCAAGCACAGGTTTGGCAGAGCTGAGCAACGAGGCAAATGCCATCATACGCTACGAAGAGACGGTTTTCACCGTCAACTCCATCAACAGCGGCACGCTCCGCTTTAAAACCAAGATCACCATCCTGAACGAGAACGGCGACCACCGGGCTACGCTCTACGTGCCTTACAACAAGCTGAGCAAGGTGACTAGCATCAGCGGTACTTCTTACGACAGGAACGGCAACCGGATAAAGAAGCTGAAGAACAGCGATATCAAGGACATTAGCGCCATCAGCAGCATTTCGGTGTATGAGGATAGCCGCGTGAAGATTGCCAGCCTGGAGTACAGTGTGTACCCTTACACGGTGGAGTTCGAGTATGAGGTGTCGCAGTCTAACATGATGTTTTACCCGCGCTGGTACCCGCAGGATGGGGAGAACCTGGCCGTGGAGCGGGCAAGCCTGCAGGTGCAGGTGCCCCTCAACAGTAAGTTACGCTACCTGGAGAACAACATCACGAAAAAGGTGGAGGTTAGCAGCAGCCCCACCCACCAGGTTTATAAATGGGAGGTTAGCAACCTGTCGCCAGTGAACCGGGAGCCTTACGGGCCAGGTTTCGGAGAGTTGGTGCCGATGGTGCTGACGGCCCCTGATGCGTTTGAGGTGGATGGCTACAAAGGCAGCATGGAAACCTGGAAAGAGTTCGGCCTCTGGATCAGCAAGCTGAACGAGGGGCGCGACAAGCTTCCGGCGGAAACGGTAGCCAAGCTGCAGCAGCTTACCGCCGATGCCAAGACCACCGAGGAGAAGGTGAGGCTGGTGTATGGCTACATGCAAGGCAAGACGCGCTACGTGTCTATACAGCTGGGCATCGGAAGCTGGCAGCCTTTTGAGGCAAGCTTTGTGGATAGCAAAGGCTACGGCGACTGCAAAGCCTTGTCTAACTACACCCAGGCCATGCTAAAGGCAGTGGGGGTGGATTCCTACTATGCGCTGATAAACGCCGGGGAGGGCACCCCTGACATCAAGACAGAGTTCCCGAGCAGCCAGTTTAACCACGTGATCCTTAGCGTGCCGATGGCGCAGGACACCATGTGGCTGGAGTGCACGAGCCAGACCGAGGCTGCCGGCTATAACGGCAGCTTCACCGGCGACAGGCACGCGCTGCTTATTACGCCGGAGGGGGGCAAGCTGGTTAAAACCACCTCCTACGGTGCCGGCGATAACCAGCAGGTCAGGAAAATCATTGCGAAGCTAGACGAGAAGGGCAGCGGCACCGCTTTAATTAGCACGCGCTACACCGGCATCCAGCAGGAGACCCGCAACCAGGTGATTACCAACCGCAAGCCGGAAGACCAACGCAAGTGGCTTTATGAAAACACGTCGGCTCCACCTTTCGAGATCAGCAGTTATAGCTTCGCGCAGAAGAAGGAGCGCGTACCAAGTATAACCGAGGAGTTGGAGCTGAGCCTGCGCCAATGCGCCACGCTTAGCGGCAAGCGCATGTTCCTTAACCCGAACCTGATGAGCAAGTGGACGCATGTGCCAAACCAAAAGGAGACACGGCTTACCGATGTGGTGCGCACCATGGCCTACCTGGATGTGGACACGGTGGAGATAGAAATGCCTAATGGCTATTCTGTGGAGTACCTGCCGCGCGAGGTAAAGCTTGCATCCGTCTTTGGGGAGTATACTGCCTCGGTGAAGGTAGACGGGCAGCGCGTGACTTACATGCGCCGCATGCAGATGCACAAGGGCCGTTTTGCCCCTGACACTTACAGCCAGTTGGTGGAGTTCTATAACAAGGTGATAAAGGCCGATGCCGAGCAATTGGTTTTTGTGAAGAACCTGCCATAAGTATGAAAGCGGCTTTACTTCGGAGGCGATGAAAAAGATCATACTTGCATTGATCGTGATAGGCACCTGTGCCGGCTGCATGCACCAGAACAGGCTTGGCGAGTTTGCCGAACGGAGCGGGCGCGTAGAGCTGAGTAGCAGAGGGTTTAACCAAGATTACCGGTACGGCGACTGCTTTCTTTATCAGGAGCAGGGTGAGCGGTATTTACTTCTCGTAACTGGCGTGCACCCGGGGGAGTTCACCACTTTTCTGCCTGTGGCCGTGCCTGCCGTGGATAGTATAGATGAGTTCTCGGTGGGGAAGTTCATGGTTAATTACTACTCCCGCGAACCCGGGCTTCTGGACAAGCTGCTCGGAGGAGAGGCGCAGTATGGCGGCTTTGGTTTCTCTGTTTTTCCAGAAGACCTGCCATCCCTCGCCGGCCACCTGGAGTATTTGTTCACCGTGAACCTGAGCCCTGACAAGATGAAGGAGTTTGGCGGAACAGCCCTTGCCACAGATCACCCGCTCAGCTACACCATCCGGTTCTGCCTGGACTTTGAGGGCATGCAGCGCAACTCCCCTGATAAACCTCTGGTGGCCAAGCTGCCCCTGGAGAGCCTGTGCATGTAAGCGCTTTAAAATGTAGGCTCCCGCTGAAGGGGGCACTTCAGAAAAGCGCTGCCAATGCACTTTCATGTGCGTTAGCAGCGCTTTTTTAATGGCAACTTAAAATAATTTTATCAAAGCTGCGTCTTTTCAGAGGTGGCCCCGTCATCAGGGTGTAACAAGAACAAAACACCTTAAGAGACAGAGCCATGAAAAGATTTCACGTAAACGTAAGAGTAAAAAACCTGCAGGAGTCCACTGCGTTTTATACTGCCCTGTTTGGGGCTGAGCCGACCGTGCTGAAGCCCGACTACGCCAAGTGGATGCTGGAAGACCCGCGGGTAAACTTCGCTATCTCCCATCACCCGGAAAACGCCGGCATTGAGCACCTGGGCATACAGGCTGAGAGCGAGGAGGAACTGGGCGAAGTATACGGCCGACTGAAAGAAGCCAAAGGGGCTATCCGGGAGGAAGGCAAGTGTACCTGCTGCTACGCCAAGTCGGAGAAGTCGTGGATAACAGACCCGCAGGGCGTGGATTGGGAAGCGTTTTATACCTTCGGGGAATCCACAGTGTATGGAGAGCCAGCCAGCCAATGCTGCCCTGAAGTTACCGATGCCATTTAGTACAGAATAGACTACGGAAAACAAAACCAGCAGCAGGTATACTTTCATACTTGCTGCTGGTTTATATTTACTCCTGCTATAAGATTTATGGAAACCGCAACTCAACACGCTGTGCTGCTAACAGAGATGCTGCCGGAGCATTACCCGCAGGTAAGGGAAATTTACGAACTGGGCATTGCCACCAACAACGCCACCCTGGAAACCAAGGCTCCGGCCTGGGAAGAGTGGGACAGCAAGTACATGAAGAGCTGCCGCCTGGTGGCGCTGGCTGAGGATGGCCGTGTGGCAGGCTGGGGTGCGCTTACGCCGGTGTCGGGCAGGTGCGTGTACAGCGGCGTGGCCGAGGACAGTGTGTACATCCACCCGAAGTATAAAGGCAGAGGCATTGGCAGACTGCTGTTGCAGCGGCTGGTGCAGGAGTCGGAGCAGGCGGGCATCTGGACCCTGCAGGCAGGTATACTCAAAGAGAACGAGGCAAGTGTAAAACTGCACGAGCAATGCGGGTTCAGAGTAGTGGGAGTGCGCGAGCGGCTGGGGCAACTGCACGGGCAGTGGCGCGACGTTTGCCTGATGGAAATAAGAAGTAAGATCGTTGGTGTATAAAATATGAAGAATTGCTGCATCACCCCCACTACCCATTTGCTGCAGGATAGCTGCGCGTCTGTGGCCCCTGTGTTTTTAGCATACGAGGCGCAGCTGCGAGGTTTTGTGCAGAAGCGTGTAAAGGATAAGGAGGAAACAAACGAGATTCTGCAGCAGCTCTACCTGAAGCTCTACAAAAACTGCGAGCAGCTGCAGGGCGTGCACAACCTGAAGGCCTGGCTCTACCAGATCACCCGCAACGCGGTGCACGATTTTTTCCGGGATAACAGCCGCCGACAACCGTTGGAAGATGGGGCAGAGTTTCCTGAACCGGAGGAGCTAACAGAGCGGAACCGGCAGGAGGTGGAGGAACTGGTGGAGCCACTGATTAGCTTACTACCCCCCGAGTATGCGGAGGCGCTGCGCCTGAGTGAGTTGGAAGGCGTAAGCCAAAAAGAGATTGCTGAGCGGCTAGGGATTTCCTACTCCGGCGCCAAGTCCCGAGTACAACGAGGGCGCGAGAAGCTGAAGCAGTTGTTTCTGGAGTGCTGCCACCTCGAACTAAGCCACGATGGGCAGTTGCTGGGAGCAGAAGTAAAGGCTGACTGTAAGGCGCTGCAGGGGCCGGAGAGTTGCTGCGAAAAGTAATCAAGTTATACTTCATTATGGTACCAGCGTCCGCTTGTGCCTCCTATACTTTCACAAAAGCTGGCTGCAGGGATGGTGGCAACCTGTCCTTATAAGTGTAAACCCACCCCTAACCCCTCCGAGGAGGGGAATTAACCTCTCCCCAGCCCTCTCCTAAGAACAGGAGAGGGAGTTTCTCATTACCGGGTCCAACCACCCCTGCCCCTCCTTAGCCAAGGAGGGGAGCTCTGTTCAAGCTCCTCCAGCTGAGGCTATCGAACTGATCCCAGTCCTTGGGTGGAGCGCCTATGCGAGTTTTTCCGGTGCCCGGAGGGCATTGCGACGTAGGAGCAAAGGAAAAGCTCCCAGCGCGATGCCCGAAGACGAGCCCTCTCGGGCCTGAGAGCACCATAGCCAGAGATGAAACAATAGATATATAAGTCTGGAGGATCAGCAGTAACTATAAAGGATAGCTTGGTTCCAGTTGCTGGAAGCAGGGCAATGCAAGTATAAGTATGGCTTCCCAAGCCAGTCGAGTTACAAACTCGACCTCATAGAAAGGCACGAGTTGCAAACTCGCGCCAGCGGAGGGTGTAGTAATTATGCCTTCACGCTTAACAACCCACAACTAAAACTTATACCTTACCTGCACCTTCACATCCGACCTCCTCGGTCCTTCAATCGTCTCTAGACCGCTGCCTATACTTTCCCGGTCTCGGAAATGCGTGAGGCCATACTTTACCCACACATCCAGGTCGCGGAGCGGGCGAAGCTGTAGCAAGGTATAAAACCTGGTGCCCCGGCCGCTGAAGGCGGGAATGGAGAAGGCGTAAAGCACATCGCGTTCATAGGCATACTGGCGGGTATCGTAGCTGTCGGTGTCAAAGAGGGCGTAACGGGTACTGAGGCGGATCCTGTCAAACGTAAAGTTTACATCCTGCGAGAGAAAGTACCCTGTCTGCTGTGGCGACTCCTGCTCATAGGTGCCAAACTGCACCCGCGTCTTCAGGTTTAGCGTGCGGGTGGGTGATGTCTCAAAGTATAACAGATAGTTCCGCCGCTCGGCCTGCGCCACATAGTCCATGGCGGTGGTATTGCCGCTCCGGTTACGTCCCTTGCTTTCGTACCGCATCTGCGCGTAAAAACTGCTCTGCCGGCTGGGCCGGAAGTATAAGCGCACCAGGTACTCCTCCCCATGCGAGGGCGCATCCACCAGGTAGCGCAGCCACGGAAACCTGAAGCGGTCGTAGTAGGCGGTGATTTCCCACTTCGGCAGCGGCCTGATCTTGATGCCGGTGTAAAAGCCCTGCTCGTTGATGTTGCGGGTACTCTCGCCAAAGGCACTGCCATAGAAAGTATGGAAATCACGGGCGTAGTAACGGTACAGCATCGAGAGCTCCACATGGTTGGAGAGGTTGGCGATGAGGCCGTTTATACTTCCAAGGCCGCCACTCTTGCTCATGGCCGTCTCCCCGAACAGGTAGATATTCTGCCAGGTATAACTGTAGTTGGTGCCCAGGTTGTAGTTGTGGGTGCCTGCGAACTCGAAGCGCTGGTAAGGTGCCCCGGCTTTCTGTATGGCGGCGCTATAATGGGTGCCCAAGGCAGTGACACCTAGCGTAAGCGCTTTGTCTGTGGATTGGTACTGGGCGCTGCTGCCGTATACTTGCTCGCGCACGGCGTCTTTGTTAGCCAGCTCGGTAGGGGTGCGGTGAAAGCCAGTGGTTTGAATGCCGGAAAAAAAACGCTGCTCCGTGTCCAGCGTGTCGAGCTGCGTCTGCAGGTTGGCGTCTATGAGTTTGTTCGAGTAGAAGGCTGTTACATCCACCTTACCCAACGCATAGGTTACGGCCCCTCCGCGCAGAAAGGCGTACTCCAGTACCGAGCTGTAAGGCCGGATGCCCAGGTTCGGTCTGCTAACGGTGGTGATCGTTTCGCTGCCCTTGCCCACGCTGTAGCCTGAGGAGAGCAGCAGCCCCTGCCCGAACTGCAGCTGGTAGTCGCCTAAGGCAATGGTTTTAAAACGCCCTTTGTTGTAGAGCTGCAGGTGCGCCGTATAGAAATCGAAGCCATAGCGGCGGGTACCGGGGCTCCAGGTAAAAGCTTCGCCGGCGTCTTTCTCGGCGGTGAGGCCAAAGCTGTAGTCGCGGGCGTGACTGGTGCGGTAGCGAAGGAAAAGCTTCTCCGGCGAGCCCAGATAGCGGGTGGTGGAGCGGCTGCTGGTGTCTACAGGCATGTAGCCGCGGCGCTGCTGCAGGGTGCGCTCGTACCGAAGTATAAGCGCGTTGTTATCCTCCCCAACCATGCGCTGCCACAGCGGCCTTGCGTCAGCCTGGAGCCCCGCATCGCGCACCTGCACAAAAGGCAGCAGCCGGTAAATGGTAGGCAAATCGAAGCCCGTGATCGCCTGCAGCTCGTAAATACTCAGCAACTCCCCGTTCTCCTGTACATAGTCAAAGTAAGAGGCTATCTGCGCACGGGACAACAGGTAGAGCGAGGCAAGCTCCTCAGGCGTGGTGCGGCTTAGATTGATGGGGCGCTGGTAGTACTGGAATAGTGTTTCGTAGAGGTCCTCGTAGCTGATGTTCTCATCGTCCTGCTCGGCAAAAAGCTCCTGCACCAGCAGGTCCAGGTCTATGTTCTGGCGCGGGTAGTCTTGCGCCAGCAGCGGCGGAAACCAGAACAACACCAGCCAACACATGAGCAAGCCTCTTTTCATAAACAACTAAAAGCTTGAATTATAGTATCAGAATATTGTCATACTTAACATGGCAGCATAAAGTTGAACGAACGCTAGCACTATGGAGGTCTTTCACATTTTCTCGGCCATACTGGTCATCTCTGCCATCTTTGCCTATATCAACCAGCAATACATTAAGTTTCCTGGTGCCATAGGGCTGCTGCTGGCCGGGCTGTTGCTGTCTGTGCTGGTGCAGGGGGCGGGTGCTCTGTCGCCCCAGTTCGAGGCGCTGGTGGAAGGGCAGCTCAAGGAGCTTAACTTTTCGGAAATCCTGCTGGAGTTTATGCTTAGCTTCCTGCTGTTTGCCGGTGCCCTGCACACCGACCTGGAGAGGCTGCGGCAGAGCAAGTGGCCCATCCTGATCTTCGCCACCGTGGGTGTGCGTATTTCCACTGCCGTGACAGGTACCTTGTTTTATTACCTGCTGCTGTTGCTGGGCCAGCCGATCGGCTACATCTACTGCCTGCTGTTCGGGGCGCTGATCTCACCCACCGACCCCATTGCCGTGCTGGGCATCCTGAAGAGAGCCAAGATTCCGAAGTCGCTGGAGGTGAGCATAACGGGCGAGTCGCTGTTTAACGATGGGGTAGGCGTGGTCGTGTTTATTTCCATTTTCCAGGTCGCGCAGATGGGCCTTGCCAACATAGAAGGCTCCTTTATAGCAGAGCTTTTCATCAAAGAGGTGGGTGGCGGCATAGGGCTGGGCCTGCTGATCGGCTACATTGCGTTTCATTTTATGCGGCGCATAGACCATTACCAAACCGAGGTTATCATCTCGCTGGCCGTGGTGATGGGGGGGTACAGCATAGCGCAGATGCTCCATTTCTCCGGCCCCTTGGCCATGGTGGCCGCCGGCCTGCTGATTGGCAACCAGGGCACCAAACTGGCCATGAGCGAGCAAACCGCCGATTACCTGACCAAGTTCTGGGAGATGGTGGATGAGATAATGAACGCAGTACTTTTCGTACTCATCGGCCTGGAACTGATGGTGGTGGAGTTTAAGTGGGAATATGCGCTGATAGGGGCCATCACCACCCTGATTGTGCTGGCTGTGCGATACGTGGCGCTGGCGGTGCCGAGTTACACGCTGGGCCTGCATCGCACTTTTGCGCCCGGTGCCCTGTCCATCATGACCTGGGGAGGTTTGCGTGGGGGCATTTCCATAGCGCTGGCGCTCTCGCTTACCCCAGGCATGTACCGCGACGAGCTGGTGGCCATCACCTACACGGTGGTACTGTTATCGTTGGTAATACAGGGGCTTACTATTGAAGCCTTCATCAAGCGGGTATCAGGCAGGATACAGGTATAAGGTACGGACTGCTATTCGGCGAAAGAATAAGCTACAGAAAGGTAATGGCTGTTGCCGATGGGGGTGGTGGAGCCAAAGGCGTAGTCTACCTGCAGCTGGCGTGCCTTAAAGCCAACCCCAAAGCTCAGGCTGCTGGTAAGGGAGCTGAAGCCGGTACGAACTAAGAATTTCTCCTGTAGCAGAGCATACTCAGCGGCAGCCTTAAAGTCGGCATCATAATCTATGTTCTTCTCTGTTTCGGCGGCTAATAGAAAGCGGGGTGTGGGGCGGTAGGATAGGCCCGCCTTCATCACGGTGGGCAGGCGCTCGTCTTCAAAGGAAGCTAGCTTAGCTTGCGTCAGGTTATAGGCAAAGGCACCGAAGTATAGCTCCGGGACCACCTCTCCCTGCACGCCGGCCGAGAAAGCCACTGCTTTCTGGCTGCCGTATTCCCGTACCGCCACCTGCCACACATCAGCCTTAATGCCCAGGCTAAACTGCCCCAGCTTATGCGCTGCCCCCAGGCCGGCATGCTGCTGGTTAAAAAGCGCATCGCCAAAGCGGCTCACACTTATTCCATAGGTGCCATGCCTGGCGGTGGGGTAAACAGCTTGCAGGGCAACTGTAGTGAAAGCCTGTTCCCTAAACCTGTTCTGCGCAAATACCCCAATGGCTGGTGCCCTTAGGCTGGCTATGCCTGCCGTGTTGTTGCTCAGGGCCCACACATCAGCCACTGTTACAGAGGCATTTGCCATGCCTGCCGCGCGTGCGCCGAAATTGCACAGATTTTGTCCTTGGGCTCCCGTCAAACCCGATACGAAGACCACAAAAAGTATAACCGTGTGTTTGTACCTCATGGCTGCAAGAGCAGTAGCAAGCTTATTCTCATTAAGTGCTATAGTCTGCTATACGAACTGTTTAATATTGGATTATAGGTATTTACGCTTGTACGGGGAGCTGCCTTAAATGATATGTAAATTTTAGTTATCGCAGAATTAGTTGCACACGTTTACTGGCTAAAGAAATTGGTGTGTTGACATTGATTTTTGGTTTGCTGGTATCGATTTATTATAAAATTGTATTATTAAGATAGAAGAGCATGGCTAGAAGTACGTAGAACTAAGCTGTAACAGTTTGTTCAACAGCTAAAAACGTGCTTATGAAAAAGGTTCTACTACTTAGTCTGATGCTGGCGTTGCTTTTGCCCCTGTCAGGCTATTCTCAAGGAGCCAGAACGGTGACGGGCCAGGTAACCGACCAGGAGTCCGGGCAACCCTTACCAGGTGTGGCGGTAATTGTACAAGGAACAACTGTTGGTACCACAACGGGTGCCGGTGGGGAGTACACGATCAACGTTCCTGCCAATTCCAATACGCTGGTGTTCCGCTTCCTTGGGTATTCCGACGTGGTAAGGCAAATAGGGAACGCCGCCACCATTGATGTAGCCATGGGCATAAATGCAGAGCAGCTACAGGAGGTGGTGGTAACAGCCCTTGGCAGGGAGGAAGAGGAGAGAACGTTAGGCTATGCCACACAGCAGGTAGGCTCGGAGCAGCTCACGCAAGGCCGTGAGCGCAGCGTGGCCAACGCGCTGCAAGGCAAGGTAGCCGGCGTAAACATCCAGAGCCAGGGCGGTGGCCCAGGCGCCTCTACCCGTGTGGTAATACGGGGAGCCAAGTCAATCTCGCAAAGCAACCAGGCGCTGTTTGTGATAGACGGCATACCTGTGGATAACAGCAGCAGCGGCACCGGGGATGACCTGAATGCCGGTGTGGACGTAGGTAACAGGGCCAACGACATCAACCCCGATGACATCGAGTCTATCAACATCCTGAAGGGACCCGCAGCGGCAGCGCTATACGGTGCCCGTGCTGCCAACGGTGTGATCATGATCACCACGAAATCAGGCAGGGGTGCTACTAAGAAGGCGGAAATCACTTACCTGTCCTCTTATACCGTGGAGGATATTCTGCGCTACCCTGAGCTGCAAAACCGCTACGGGCAGGGCTTCTTTGGGGCGCCGGACCCGAAAGAAAACACCAGTTGGGGCCCTATATTTACTGGTGAGCTTCGCCCTTGGGGGCAAGTTATTGACAACCAGCAGCGCGTGAAGCCCTATGTGGCGCTGGAGGACAACATCAAGGAGTTCTTCAACTATGGCTATAACTGGACGAACACGGTTTCGCTGTCCGGGGCTGCCGAGAACGCCACCTACTACGCGTCCTACTCCAATACACAGCAGGAGGGCGTGGTGCCGACCACGGAGTATAGCCGCCATTCTCTTGCGCTGAAGGGCTCTACAAAGCTGCTCAATAAGTTTAACTCCTCGGTATCCATGACCTATACCAAGTCGGGTGGCGACTTTGCCTTAACCGGCCAGGGTAACTCAGTATTTAACCAGATCATCCAGACGCCGCGCGACATTCCTGTGCGTGAGCTGGAAGACCTGGATAGCCCCTTTAACGATGAGGCAGGTTTCTACTCGCCATACACCATTAACCCCTACTGGTCTTTAAGGAATCAGACTTATGAGAATGAGGTGGACCGCCTGTTCGGCAACATCACCCTGGGGTATGACATCATGGAGGGCCTTAACGTCACCTACCGAATCGGCACAGACTTTTATACCGACCGCCGCAAACAGTTCATGGCCATTCGGGATGTGGAGGGGCAAAATGCTTCCAACAACGACAATGGCATGTATGCGGAGCGGCAGATCTACTACAGAGAGGTTAACTCAGACCTTATTGTAAGCTATAACAGGGACCTGTCCGAAAACCTGACGCTGGATGTGCTGATAGGCAACAACATCAACCAGCGGGAGAACGACGACCTGACGGCCATCGCCGATGCCTTGGCCAACAATGAGTTCAGGTCGTTGAGCAACATCATCGGTACGCCGCTCACCACCAGTTTCCGGGACAAGAGAAGGCTTGTTGGTGTCTATGGCTCTGCAAAGGTGGGCTACCGTAACTTCCTTTGGCTGGAGGTGACAGGCCGTAACGACTGGTCCTCTACGCTGCCTATAGACGACAACAGCTTCTTTTATCCGTCCGTGAACCTGGCCTTTGATGCAGCAGAAGCCTTTGGGCTGGCCGAGACTACCCCTATCAGCTTCGCCAAGTTCAGGGCCAATTATGCCAACGTAGGTAACGATGCGCTGCCCTACAGCACACGTTCTGTGTTTGTATCAGGCAACATCAGCGATGGCTTCGCAGGCACTGATCTTAATTTTCCCTTTGCCGGGCTGCCTGGTTTTGAGGTAAGCAACGTCATCGGCAACGCGAACCTGCAGCCGGAGAATACAAGCTCCTGGGAGGTAGGGGCCGACATGCGCTTCTTTGGAGAGCGCATGCGAGTGGATGCTGCCTACTACAACTCCAAATCGACAGACCAGATCATCAACGTGCCGCTTTCCTACGCCACGGGCTTCGGCTCTGCCTTCCTGAACGCAGCCACGATCAGGAACGAGGGCATCGAGTTGCTTGTCGGCGGTATTCCGATCGAGACCAATGACTTTAGCTGGGACATCAGCGTGAACTTCACTAAAAATGAGAACACGGTTGAGGACGTAGCTGGGGAAAATGAAATCTCGCTTGGTGGCTTGGCATCGGCTGCGCTGGTCATCTCTGAGGGCAGGCCATATGGCACGTTCCTGGCGGAGGACTACCTGCGCGACCCACAGGGCCGTATCGTGGTGAACGCATCGACCGGGCGCCCACGCCTGTCTACAGAGCAGACCTACCAGGGCAGCATTCAGCCAGACTGGCAGGGCGGCCTGGTAAACACGTTCCGGTACAAGGGCCTGAGGCTATCAGTAGTTTTCGATACCCGCCAGGGGGGCAAGATCTACTCCAGAACCAGAGGCACGCAACGCTTTGCTGGTACCGCCCCGGAAACGCTCTTTAACGACCGTCAGCCCTATATCATACCTAACTCTGTAGTACAGGTAGGCACCAGCGATGAGTATGTAGAGAACACTACGCCTCTCACCAACACCAACCTGTACGAATACTGGGGTAACCTACCCGAGGGCACCAATATTATTGATGCCTCCTTCACCAAGCTCAGAGAGGTGAGCCTATCTTACAGTTTACCGGAGTCTATCGTGGACAAGACCTTCTTCGGAAACATTGAGGTTGGCTTCTCTGGCCGTAACCTGGTGCTGTGGACTCCGGATGAGAACACTTACATTGATCCGGAGGTGAACAGCTTTGGTAACGGTAACCTACAGGGCTATGAGTTCAGCAGTTACCCCAGCACCCGCTCCTGGGGTGCCAACATCAGAGTTACTTTCTAACATACCGAAGCCGAGACAATCATGAAAAAGCAACATATAAGAGTGCTGGCTGTACTATTTGCCTTTCTTGGCTTTACAGCTTGCGACGACTACCTTGATATAAACGTGGACCCCAACAACCCGCCAACCTCGACGCCAGCCCTCACGCTGCCGGCGGCGCAGGGCGAGCTGGCCTATGTGCTGGGCAACCAGTTTCAGTTCCTGGGCAACTTCTTTGCCCAGCACTGGACCCAGGCCGGTGCCGCCAACCAGTACTGTGATTTAGAGCTGTATCAGATCACCTCTTCCGACTACGACGCACGCGTGTGGGGCGAGCTGTATGCTGGCGCCCTGGAGGACTTCAGGTTTGTGAGCGAACAGGCCAGAGAGGACGAAAACCAGAACGTAGCAGCGATCGGGCGCATTATGGAAGTATACACTGCCCAGATTATTACCGATGCCTGGGGCGATGTGCCCTACACCAGTGCGCTGGCAGGCCTGGAGAACCAAAACCCGGAGTACCAGGCGCAGCAGGAGATCTATGACCTGCTGGTTGTGCAGCTGGATTCCGCTTTGATGCTGATTGATGAAGGAACCTCATCTGAACTGGGAACCTCAGACCTGGTGTATGGAGGGGACATGGGGCTATGGCGCCGGTTTGCCAACACGCTTAAGCTGAGAATATACCTGCGTCAGGCGTACGTAAGGCCAGATGTGGCCCAAAGCGGCATACAGGCCATGTATGCTAGTGGAGCGGAGTTCCTGCAGCGCGGAGAAACGGGCGATGTGGAGTTCGTCAACCAGACACAAAACCGTAACCCTTTCTACCAGACACAGGTGGTTTTCAGGGGTGGTGTTGACGTGGTAGCCAGTAACACCTCCTTAAATTACCTGCAGGACACGAATGACCCACGCCTTAACGAGTTCTATGCACCGGCAGAAACAGGGGCGGGCGCTGGCAACTTCATAGGGGTGGACCAGGGTGTGGAGTGTACCCCGGAAAGAACCGGAGACCAGTCAAACACAGTGTCTAAGCCGGGGCCTGCCGTGGCAAGCCCTACAACAGCTGTTCCTTTCATCACGGCGGCCGAGAGTTTCTTTTTGCAGGCAGAAGCCGTAGCCCGGGGCTGGACAGGCGGCGCTGGCGGAGATGCCAGCGAGCTGTATGCAGAGGGTATCAGAGCCTCCTTCGATTACCTGGGAGAGGATGTGGCGCTGGTGGACCAGCTTTTGGAGCAGCCGGAAGTGGCTTACCCTGTTGGCGCAGACGTGGAGACGCAAGTAGAGCAGATTATCACCCAAAAGTGGGTATCCTTTAACGGGGTGCAGGGCTTTGAGTCCTGGACAGAGGTTAGAAGAACCGGTTACCCAAGCTTTATAGAGCCTTCAGCGGCGTCTACCCTTGGTGCAGATCTGATACCGAAGCGCCTGGTGTACCCAAACACAGAGGCCATCAGAAACCAGAATTACCCTGGGCTGATAGAGATAAACGTGCCGGTTTGGTGGGATGTGAAGGACTAATGTAGAACATAAAATTCTGAAAAGATGAGAACTATAAATAAAACCTTCACGGCAGTCGTGCTCTTTGCGACAATACTTCTTTTGGCTGGCTGTGAGAAAGACGACGAAACGGCGAACGTTTCGTTCGTGACAACCTATCCTACGGTGGCCCTTATCGGAGACCAATGGGAAGTGGTACAGGTAGGGGAAAGCTTTACAGACCCGGGGATAGAGGCCTTTGAGGGTGAGACAGCTATAGAGTACACCACTTCCGGTACCGTTGATACCAGCGTGCCTGGTGTTTATGTGCTTACCTACACGGCCGTTAATCAGGACGGATTCTCTGCCTCGGCCACAAGGTACGTGGGCGTGATCACCCCGGAGGCAGCCGCCATAGATCTAAGCGGGCAGTATCAACGCAACGCTGGTGCTTTAGGGGTGTCTACAGTGACCCGGATAGAGCCTGGGCTGTACGAGACGGATAACATCGGAGGGGTGGCTGATCCTGGGCCATCCACCACCGTAAGGTTCTACCACTACGATGTAAACTCGCTGGAAGTACCACTCCAGAGCGTACAGGGCACCACCTTCGCGGCAACCGATGCCACCGTTGTGCCTGGTGTGAGTTACAGCTGGATTGTCATTAACCCCGGTTACGGTGCAGCCCTGCGCACTTTTGTTAAATTATAAAACGGTATGGATATGAAACTAAAGTATACTTTATTCCTGGCCCTGTTCCTGTCTCTGGGATTTTTTACATCCTGTGATGATGACGATGAAGATGACATAGATTTCACGGCCACCTACCCTATTTCCGGTACCTGGTCGGTAACCTATAGCATAGAGACCGCTCCCGGACAGTTTGAGCCGCTGGCAGAGCACTCTGAGTTGCTGATCTACAACACAGCGGCCAACGTGCCAACAGAAGTATGGGTGGACGATGAGGGCAATTTCTGGGACTTCAAGGTCAAAACCCCTATCAACATTGCCAACCTGACCTTTGGCGGTGAGAGCTTGGAGAACATGTCCTATAACTCACAGGTTACGATCACCGATGGGCAGGTATTCCTGAATGCGGTGGAGGTGAACAGCATCATGCGTGACAGCATTTACTTCAGGGTGTCGTTTAGTGATGACGAAGATGCGGAGGGCAACCCTGATCCCTTTGGCACCATCTACCACGTCTATGGCCACCGCAGTACCGGGTTTGAGTAAGAGTTAGTACAGTTGGTATCAGGAAAGGCAGACTCGAGGAGGTCTGCCTTTCTTGTTGCCCTGTAAGCTTACCTCGAACCGGCCGTTTCCTCTATACTTCCCACAAACCTGACCTGTATATGCGGCTGCTTGCCTTCCGGCTTACCGTAGCTATCCTGGTGCTCTGCGAGCCTTTGCTACAGCACGCCTCTGTGTTTGCTCAAGCGGGCAGCATTGCCGTGCGCGGCACCGTGCGTGATTCACAGACTGGAGAAGCCGTGCCTGGAGCCGCCGTCGTGGCTGAAGGAAGCCAGGCGGGTACCACCACAGATGAGAAAGGTTACTTCGAGCTATCTCTACCAGCCGGCAGCCGCACCCTTCTCATCTCATACCTGGGTTACGAGCGGGCCGTGGTTCGCTTGAGCGGCGGCAACACGACCTTGAATGTACCGTTGGTGCGGTCGTCGGTGCAGCTGTCGGAGGTAGGGGTGGTGGGGCAGAAGCCGGTGCACGATAACATCCGGAGCGTGCAGGGCGGTATCACGAGCCTCAGCATCAATACTATTAAGTCGGTGCCGCCCTTTCTGGGGGAGGTGGATGTGGTGAAAAGTATAAAACTGCTGCCGGGCGTGAGCTCGGTAGGCGAGGCGGCGACGGGCTTTAATGTGCGCGGCGGGAGCGTAGACCAGAACCTGATCCTTCTGGACGGCGCGCCGCTGTTTAACAGCGCCCATTTGTTCGGCTTCTTCTCGGTGTTCAACCCCGATGCTGTGGAGGACGTGACGCTGTACCGAGGCGGTGTGCCGGCGCAGTACGGTGGGCGCATCTCGTCGGTGTTGGATGTGAGGCAGCGGGAGGGTGATAGGGAAGCATTTGCGCTCAACGGCGGCATAGGGCTTGTGTCAGCCAGGCTGGCGGTGGAGGGCCCCATCATCAAAAGCAAAACCTCTTTTCTGGTGGCCGGCCGCAGCTCCTACTCCGACTGGCTGCTGCGCAAAATGCCCAACGCGAGCATCCGCAACAGCCAAGCGACTTTTTACGATGCTTCTGCCAAGATTAGCCACACGTTCAACGATCGCAACAAGCTCGCCATCTCCGGCTACCGCAGCTTCGATGAGTTCGGCTTCTCCGGCGACACACTCTACAATTGGTCTACCAATGCGGCCACGGCCACCTACACGCGCCGCTTCAGCCCTGGCTTTTCGATGAGCATGAGCGGAGTGTACACAGATTATACTTTTAAGGTGACATCGGAGCAACGCGTGAATGCCTCAGAGTACAGCAACGGCATCGAACTGAAAAGTGTACAGGCGGACTTTACCCTGGCTACGGGTAAGCACACCATCCACTTCGGCGCGGCAGCCCTGGATTTTGCATTTGAACAGGGCAGGCTAGAGCCAACCTCTCCTGAATCGCAGGTGCTGCCGGTGCAGCTGCAGCCGGAGCAGGCGCTGGAGAGCGCTCTGTACTGGAACGATGAGGTGCGGATCTCGCCCAAGCTTTCCGTCATGTATGGCCTGCGTTACTCGTATTACGCCAACTACGGGGCCGGGCAAGTATACCGCTATCAGCCTGGCGTGCCTAAGCAGGAGCGCACTATTACAGATACCTTGCGCTACGGCAGCGGGGAAGTGATCGAAAGTTACCACGGCGCCGAGCCACGTTTCTCGGTGAACTATACTTTGGATGCGCGCAGTGCTATCAAACTCGGCTATAACCGCCACCGCCAGTACCTCCACCTCATCTCCAACACCACTACCATCTCGCCCACCGACATCTGGAAAAGCAGCAACACCCACATAAAGCCGCAGATCGGGGACCAGGTGAGCCTGGGCTATTTCCGCAACTTCAGGAAGAACACCATAGAGGCCTCGGTGGAGGGATACTACAAGCGGATTGAAAACATACTGGATTATAAGAACGGGGCCAACTTATACTTGAACAGAACGCTGGAGGCAGATTTGCTGGCCGGTGAAGGCAGGGCCTATGGCGTGGAGGCAAGCATCAGCAAGGTGAGCGGGCGCCTGACGGGTTGGCTCAATTATACTTACGCCCGCACCGAGATTGCCATACAGGGCGCTACGGAGGAAGAAACCGTGAACAAAGGCGAGTATTACCCGGCTAGCTACGACAAGCCCCATACGTTGAACCTGGCGGGCAGCTACGAAGTGGGCAAGCGCTGGCTATTGGCAGCTACCTTTACCTACAGCACCGGCCGCCCCATCACCGCGCCGCTCGCGCATTACGTGATAGGCGATTTCATCGTGCCCCACTTTGGCGAGCGTAACCAGCAGCGCATCCCCGACTACCACCGGCTCGACCTGTCGCTGTCGCTGCTGCCGGACAAGGCCAGGAGCAAGCGCTGGGAGGGCACCTGGAACCTCTCGCTCTACAACGTGTACGGGCGCAAAAACCCATACTCAGTTTTCTTCCGGCAAGTATACGGCTCCCCGCCCAGAGCTTACCGGCTGGCGGTGGTGGGGGTGCCGCTGCCTTCCATTTCTTATGATTTCAAGTTCAGGTAAGGCGTCATGAAAAAAGCAGTCATCTTAAGTATCATCTTGCTGCTGGTGGGCAGCTGCATAGACCCGCTGGATCTGGAGATAGACGATGAGGCGGAGCAGCTGGTGGTGGACGGCATGATCACGAACGAGCCGGGACCATACAGCGTGCGCCTAAGCCGGAGCAAGCCCTACAACAGCTACGCCGACAGCTGGGACGCTGTGGAAACCGGGGCCACCCTTATACTTTCTGATGACCAGGGGAATGAGGAAACGCTTATCGAAACTGCGCCAGGCTTTTACCAAACCAGCGAAGGGGGCCTGCAAGGGCAGTTAGGGACTACGTATACCTTGAGCATCCGCACTAAAAGCGGGCAAAGCTATACCTCTGCCCCCGAAACGCTTCGGCCCGTGCCACCCATCGACAGTTTATACTTTGAGGTGCGTCCGCAGCAGATTTTAAATGAAGCCGATGTGGAAGAAACGGTCTACGTAGTGGATGTACTGCTTGATGCTAAGGACCCGGCAACGGAAAAGAACTATTACCTATGGCAGTGGCAGAGCACCTTTCAGGTAAATACCCAGCCTTGGGATTATACCGAAAAAATAAGAGGCGTGCGGGTGCCAAGGCCCAAAGATTGCTGCGAGGTATGTTGGGTAACCAGCCCCACCAACAGTGTAAACGTGCAGGAGGATAGGCTGCTGAACGGTGGCCTCCTGAGCCGGCAAGTCGTAACCCAAATTCCGGTGACAGAACAGGCCTTCGGCACCAAATACCACCTCGAGGTAAAGCAACTCTCTCTTTCGGAGGCCGCTTATGATTATTGGCGCATCCTAAAGGCACAGATCGAGAACGGCGGAGGTATACAGGACCCACCTCCGGCCACCATCATCGGCAACATCACCAACACGGCCACCGGTGAGCGGGCGCTGGGCTTTTTCGGAGCTTCGGCGGTAACCCGGCGCAGCTTAGTTATCCGGCGGGAGGAGCTAGGCGTGAACGTCGGGCCCTACGTTTTTCCGGATGATTGCCGGGTGATTACCAACAGCACCACCGAGCGGCCGGTGTTCTGGTAGAGTATAAACGGATTGTTTTGGCTACAACTCAAAATGAGATTTAGAGATACTGTGGAAGATTTAACTTTCCCTTAGCTTGTGCTCACCCTCTTCCCTGGCGCCTCCTTATCTAATGGCTCCCGCTGGCGCGAGTTTGCAACTCGTGCTTTTTTATGATGTAGGGTTTGCAGCCCTACTGGCTCAAAGAGCCACACTATATACTTCGGCTATACTTCTATAGCCACCGCTTTCCGCAACTGGAACTAAGCTGTCCTTACTAGCTGCCGCTGATCCTCTAGTTCCCACAAGCGGTTCGTTTCATTTCTGGCTTTGGCTCCCTCAAGGCCGGGAGGCCTCGCCTTGGGGGTAGGAGCCCTCGATAAGTGCATCGCGCGGTGTGCCTGAAGCTGCTCCTCGCTGGCGCTGCGGGCTGCCCTAGCGGGCACCGCAACATCCAAAAGGCGCTCAACCCAAAGGTTAGGATCATGTTCGATAGCTGCAGCTAATGCAACTTCAGCTAAAGTCCCCCTTTGAAGGGGGCAGGGGGGATGTTCCTCCAATACCTCATGCTATAGAACTTATACTTTAGCTAAAGCAATTACAGACTCCCCTCCTTAGACAAGGAGGAGTAGGGGTGGTTGGACCCGTCGCTGCTGAGACTTTTTTGCTTTAGCCATAGAGCCGGTATCATCTCGAAAGCCTCTACTAATCTAACTTGAACCTAACCCACTTAGAAGCCCACAGGATCCAGGACTTGTTTCGGCAGGGGGATGTAATCGTGTGCTGAGACGCTCTTGGGAACAACCTAAAAACTCCGGCCCCTTAAAAGGATAAGTGTAGACTTTCCTTTGAAGGGGCCGGAGAGGTGCAATCGGGGCTTTTGTTTTATACTTACTCTACGCTCAGTTCATCTACCAGCAGCCAGGTTTCGCGGCCTCCTACTGGGTACTGGGCTGGCGCTATGCCTACGTTGCGGGCTGTCACTTTTACATAGCGTGCCTTGGTAGCCGGGAACTCGGCGGCAACGGTTTTACGCATGATGCCTTCTTCGTTGCCGGTATTGCTGATCACCTTCACGGTCTTAAAGGTTTTGCCATCCTCCGACACGGCATACTCTACCTGCTTGGGCAGGAATACGCGGTAACCGATGTGCTGCACATAGGAGCTGCTGATTTTGGAGATGGACTGTACCTGCTCCAGGTCGATTACGGCTTCCAGGTCATCCTTCAGGTAGCCCAGCCAATGGCCGTCGTAGTGGTCGGTGGTACCGTGAATGCCGTTAACCAGGGAGGCTGTGCCCGGCGAGAAGCTGCGGTGTGGCTCTTTGGCCAGCGTTATCTTGCGGTTAAGGGCTTTATGTGCATCAAATACCCGAGTCGTGGCCTGGCCTACCAGCTTGCCATCCTGAAAAGAGCCTGCCTTGATCACAGCAGCTTTGGTCAGCTCAAACGGCCCGGTATACTTCTGCGAGTTGGCTGTTGGCTCGGAGCCATCCAGGGTGTAGTAAATGTCTGTTCCGGCGGCCTCGTTAGTGAACATCACCTTGGCGGCCTTGCGCTCCGGGCTTACCTGCAGTTGCTGGCGCACCTGAAAGGCGCTCCTGGCATAGTTTACGCCCATGGCATCATAACGCAGGTACTGCTGCTGCATGCGCGCTTTAAAGCCTTCCCAGTCTTTCAGGTGTACCGGCGTCCAGAGCACTTCCGAGAGGGCGGCGATACGTGGGAAAGCCATGTACTCCACATGCTCCGGGTTAGGAATATACTCGGTCCAGACATTGGCCTGGGCGCCCAGGATGTACTTTTGCTCTTCTTTGGAGAGCTCTGCCGGGGTGGGGTTGTAAGCGTAGACCCTTGAAAGCGGGTTATTGCCGTGGATGGTCACCGGCTCCAGTTCCCGGTCGCCCTGGTAGTGATCGAAATATACATAGTTACCGGGTGTCATCACCACCTTGTGCTTTTGCTTGGCTGCCTCAATGCCGCCTTTCTCGCCGCGCCAGCTCATCACGGTCGCATTCGGGGCCAGTCCGCCTTCCAGAATCTCATCCCAGCCAATGATCTGGCGACCCTTGCTGTTGAGGAATTTCTCCATGCGCTGCACAAAGTAGCTTTGCAGCTCGTGCTCGTCCTTCAAGCCCTCATCTGCGATGCGTTTCTGGCATTTGGGGCATACTTTCCAGCGGGCTTTCGGGGCCTCGTCGCCGCCGATGTGGATGTACTCGCTTGGAAATAAGGCAATCACTTCCACCAGCACATCCTCCAGAAAGGCAAAGGTCTGCTCGTTGCCGGCGCAGAAGATATCGTTAAAAATGCCCCACTTGCCTTCTACTTTAAATGGCCCTGCCGTACAGGCCAGCTCAGGATAGGTTGCCAACGCTGCCAATGCATGGCCCGGCATCTCAATCTCCGGCACTACCGTGACGTAACGCTCCTGCGCATACTTCACCACGTCCTTTACCTGCTCCTGGGTGTAATAGCCACCGTGGCGTTTGTTATCGTAGGTCTGCGGCAAATCCCAATAGTGGCCGATCAGGGTGCTATCGCGCCAGGCGCCAATTTCGGTCAGTTCCGGGTATTTTTTGATCTCGATGCGCCAGCCCTGGTCGTCGGTCAGGTGCCAGTGGAAGGTGTTAAGCTTGTGCATGGCCAGGTAGTCGATGTACTGCTTCACAAACTCCACCGGCATGAAGTGGCGCGTCACGTCCAGGTGCATGCCGCGCCACTGGTAACGTGGCTTATCGGCTATATTTACCGCCGGGATCGTTACCGGCGCCTTGGTAGGCTGAGGCGGCAACAGTTGCTTTATACTTTGGGTGCCGATAAAAAGGCCGTTCGGCTGGTTGGCGGCAAGTATGATTTGGTCAGGCGTTACCTCCAGCGTATAGCCTTCTTTCCCTAAGGTATCTGGAGTGGCCGTAAGGCTAAGCTGGATGACGTTTTTGGCCTTCTTTTTCGCCTCTTTCTGCACTACCTGCGGCTGCACACCGGTAGCGGTTTTTATACTTTGGGCCAGCTTGTCTGCTATAAGTTTCAGCTCCTCGTTTTTAGCCGGCACATGAATTTTAGTGTCGGCGTTGAGCGTAAATTGGCCGTTTTGTAGTGTTAGGTGCTGCGGCTTCGGGATGATGGAGATAGGGCTGTTGCTTTGTGCAAACGTGCCGCTGGCGCCTAGCAGGATAAAAAGGCTAAGGAGTAGGGTGATGTTCTTTCTGAAGTTCATGAAGGGGGACAGTGGTGTTTGAACATCAAGAATAGGCAATATATGGGAGAAATGCCAGAAGTGGAGGGATTGAAGGGTAGGAGGCTCGTGGCCGGTTTAGGGGTTGCCTTTCTGGCGCAAGCGTCCGCTTGTGCGGGAGTGTAATTTAAACTGTGTCATTTCCATATTTTACTTTACTGGCCCTGTTGGTGTACTGGTGTGAATCCTTACAGCAACAGGGCCATCTTTTGAAGCGCGTCTCACTTCAAGTCC
>NZ_JARDUA010000007.1 GCF_029360645.1 Pontibacter litorisediminis
AACTCCTCCAGGAACTGGCGCTTGATCTTCTCCAGATCCAGCTCGTTTCTCTCTTCCATGTTGACTGTGTTAAAGGTAATACTGCTAATCCTTTGACACAGTTTATTTTACAGCCTCGCTTGTGCCGCTATTAGCCACTGCTTTCTGCAGCTTGAGGCAAGCTATTCTTGCTAGCTACTGCTGATCCATAGCCTTAAAATCAACTTGTTTCATAGTATGCTTTCTGCTCTCCAGCCCGAGAGGGCTCTCCTGGGGGTAGGGGCCCTCGATAAGGGCATCGCGCTGTCTGCATTTCCTTTGCAGTCGCAATGCCTTCGGCACCGGAAATCTAGAAGGCGCTCAACCCAAGGACTGGGTATCATTTCGGTAGCAGCCGCTAACGGAGCTGGAACAGAATTCCCCTCCTTAAACAAGGAGTGGTAGGGGTAGTTGGACCCGGTGCTGCAACCCAGTTATTCAAACAATTCTATGATGAAGCGTGGTGAGCCTGGCCGCCGCCGGGTGTGGCTGGACCCACACAAAAGCAAAACCGGCGCCGAGGATGCCCCGGCGCCGGTTTTTATACTTTAGAAAAGCACTTAATTAGTCTTTCACCTGAAGTTTTACCCTCACGTCGCCTTTCTTCTTGTTGATCTTGAACTCGTCTTTGCCTTGCTGCAGGTTCTGCTTGGCTTCTTCCACAACCGCATTCAACAACTCGGCCTGTGGTGTGGCTGCGGTGGCTTTTGCTTCAGCGGCATCGCCGGCACCCGGGCTATCGCTGTTCACAATCGTCATCTCGCTGATCAGGTTTGAGGCACCAGCATACTTGTCGATAATGAACAGCACGTAGCGAGAGTCCACGTTGATACAACGCTTGTAATCCGGGTCATACACCAGGTCGCCGGTCATGGCTTCCCAGTTGCCGTCGAAGGCCAGGCCGATCAGTTCACCTTTGCCGTTGATGACAGGGGAACCGGAGTTACCACCGGTAATATCGTTATCGGTGATGAAGTTTACCACCAGCTCGCCCTTATCGTTAGCGTAGCGGCCGTAGTCTTTCGCTTCGTAGAGCTGCTTCAGCTTGGATGGCACAACGAACTCCTCGTTGTTCGGGTCCTCCTTCGCCATCAGGCCTTCCATGGTAGTATAGTAGTTATACAGCACGCCATCCTGTGGGCTATAGTCTTTAACAGAGCCGTAGCTCAAACGGATGGTGGAGTTGGCGTCCGGATAGTATACTTTGTCCGGGTTCATCAGGCGCAGGCCAGCCACATACAGGCGGTTCGCTTTGGCAAGTTTCGCCTCACTCTCCTGCAGTTTAGGCGCAATGTTGGTTCTGTAGTTATCGATGATCGCGTTCACGATCTGGAAGGCCGGATCGTTCTCCAGTGCCTTCTGCGTCGGGTTCTTCAGGAAGCTGTTCAGCTTCTGCTGGTTCACCACCATCGAGTTGCTGTACACGTAGTCGGCCAGTTTATCGAAGTTGCCGTTGTACTTCTTTACCATTGCCTTAAACGCCTCTGGCTGCTGGTCTTTGGCAATGTCCTCGTGGTAGGACTTCATCATGGCGGCAAACACTTTCTTGTCGGCTGGCAGGTGGTAATCCTTAAAGAAGGCGTCTACGCGTGGCTGCAGGTCCTCCGCGGCTTTCTTGGCCGCAGCAGCGTTGCCCGACTTCAGCGCGTTGTAAACCGGCGTCAGACGGTAAGCCATCAGCAGCGACTCAGTGCCCAGCACAGCCTCGTTCAGGTATACAGAGCCCAGGTTGTACTTCTCGATCGTGGCATAGGCATCAGCGATCTCGTTCAGCACGTTGCCGTACGTGGCCTTGCGCTCAGCGTCGGCGTTAGCCCAGGCCTGGAACTTGTCTTCGTCCACAATCTTGCCCTCTACAGTGCGCATACGCTTGATACCTTCGTTCTGGCCGATAGAGTATTTGTAGTAGTTGGAAGTAGAGGCATACTTAGAAGCATACTTGATGCGGGTAGCATCGGCTTTGTCCATCTCCTCTTTCCAGATACCCAACTTCTTTTCGCGCAGCTTGATGCGAGACTTGTTCAACTGATTTACTTCCAGTTTCAGGCCATGCGAAGTCATGAAGCGCTTGGTACGGCCCGGGAAGCCGAACACCATCGAGAAATCGCCGGGCTCTTTGTTGCCGATGTTGATAGGCAGGTGATGCGCCGGCTTGTAAGGCACATTCTCTTTGCTATACTCCGCCGGAGATCCGTCCGGGGCCATGTACACGCGGAACATAGAAAAGTCGCCGGTGTGGCGCGGCCACATCCAGTTGTCGGTGTCGCCGCCGTACTTACCGATTGATGATGGCGGGGCACCTACCAGGCGCACATCGGTGTAGCGGTTGTACACGAACAGGTAGAACTCGTTGCCGTTGAAGAAGTCGCGCACGTAAGTTACGTACTTGCCGTTCTCAGAGGCCTCCTTGGCGATAGCCTGCATGCGCTGAGCCACCAGCTGGGCACGCTGCTCTTCCGGCGTGTTGTTGTCGATACCTTCCAGCACCTTGCCTGTCACGTCATCCATGTAGTGCAGGATGTCCACGAACAGGCCTTCGTTTGGCAGCTCCTGGTCTTTAGAGGTAGCCCAGAAACCGTTGGTCAGGTAGTCGTTCTCTGGGGTGGAGTGCGACTGGATCTGGCCGTAACCGCAGTGGTGGTTGGTCAGCAGCAGGCCTTCCGGCGAAATGAATTCACCAGTACAGAAACCACCGAACTGCACGATGGCGTCTTTCAGACTTGAGTTGTTGACAGAGTAGATCTCCTCAGCCGTTAGCTGAAGCCCCTGCTTCTGCATATCCGTGTGGTTCAGACGCTTGATGAGCATCGGCAGCCACATACCTTCGTCTGCCCTGGCCGCGAACGGCATGCTCAGCGAGACTAAAAGTAAGAGTGAAAGGATTCTTTTTAACATGGAAATATGTTTAGATTAGTTAAACTGTGGCAAATTTACTAAAAAGTGCCACCTTTTGCCTACTTGTTACAAAAACCAAACCATGACCTGGATAATAAAGAAACTGGTGCTGGGCGTGGTGTGGGTGTATCAGCACATGATCTCGCCGCTCACGCCTGCTGCCTGCCGCTACACCCCCACCTGCTCGCAGTATGCGGTGGAGGCGGTGAACAAGTATGGCCCGTTTAAAGGTGGATGGATGGCACTGAAGCGCATTGGCCGTTGCCATCCGTGGGGTGGGAGTGGGTATGATCCGGTGAAGTAAGGGGACTGTTGTATAATGGCGCAAGTCTTCAGACGTGTGACTTACTAATGATGTTGAGTCTCTAACTCAATTAATTTGAAAAGGCACAACTTATACTTGGGCTATACTTCATAATTTCTCTGGCGCAAGCGTCCGCTTGTGCCGCTATTAGCCGCGGCTTCCCGCAATCTGAGCCAAGCTATCTTTTCTAGCTGCCGCTGATCCTCTAGTTCCCACACACCTATCGTTTCATCTCTTGCTTTGGTGCTCTCTAGCCCGAGAGGGCTCGTCTTCGGGCATCGCGCTGTCTACATTTCCTTTGCTCCTGACGTCGCAATGCCTTCGGCACCGGAAATCTAGAAGGCGCTCAACCCAAAGACTGGGTTCTAGTCCGATAGCCACCGCCTTTGCTATGGACTAAGTGTAAGGGGCAGGGGGAGTTCGAACCGGTAGTGGAAAATTACCTTCTTGTTCATCCTACTCATCGCCCGATAAGTATAAATTATCCTAAGGTTCGTATAAAACAGGGCCGTTCTATTGGGTTTAAGACTGGTTTTAGGCATATTTAGGAAACGATATACTTACTCCTGCCTATGCTGCTAACCTTACTTACCCACCAGTGGAAAGCCGATCTGCGCTCCTCTGTATTTCAGAAAAGTCTGGCGCTCAATATTATCATGGGGCTGCTGATCCTGTACTTCGGCAGCATCTTCCTGTTCCTGGGCTTCAACATCGATGATATCCTGCTGAAAGTGTTCCCGAGCCAGGACCCGGTGGCGGTGTTCAGCGGCGGTATGCTTTATTATTTTCTGGTGGACCTGTTCTTCCGGTTCATGCTGCAGGAGTTGCCCGTGCTGGCTGTGCAGCCTTACCTGCACCTGCCGATAGGTAAAAACAAGCTGGTGCACTTTGTGCTGGTTAAGTCTGTTTTTAGCTTCCTGAACGTGCTGCCGCTGCTGTTTATGGTGCCCTTCATGGTGTCGGCAGTGGTGCCGGCTCATGGCCTGGGTGTAGCCTTGGTGTGGCTGCTGGCGCTGGTGGCGCTTACGCTGTTCAACAACTTTGTGCTGCTGTACTTTAAGCGGCAGCTGGCTTCTAAGCCGCTGTACACGCTGGCCTTCGGCGTGGTGGTTTCGGGGCTGATGCTGCTCGATTACTTTGAATTGCTCTCGCTAAATGTGGCCTCCAGGGCGGCGTTTGGGCAGTTGCTGCAGCAGCCCTGGCTGGTAGCGGTGCCCCTGCTGCTGCTGGCTGTAGCTTATACTTTTAATTTCCGCTTCCTGAAGGAGAGCATGTACCCTGAGGAACTGCAGGTGCGTAAGGCGACGCAGGTATCGGGCAGCAACATTGCCTTCCTGAGCCGCTTCGGCGAGACCGGCAAGCTGATAGAGCTGGAACTGAAGCTGATCTGGCGCAACAAACGCCCGAAGTCTACGCTGATGATGTCTGCCTTCATACTTTTCTACGGCATGATCTTCTATAAGGAGCCTTACATAGACGGTTTTGCCATGCTCATTTTTGCAGGTTTGATGATGATTGGCATGGCCATGTTTAGCTACGGACAGTTTGTGCCGGGCTGGCAAAGTGCGCATTTCGATGCCCTGCTCACGCAGCGCATTTCGCCGTACCAGTTCCTGAAAGCCAAATATTGGATGTTTGTGTCGGTAACGCTGCTCACTTACCTTATCACGCTGCCCTACGGCCTGCTCGGCTATAAGATCATCCTCATCAACACAGCGGCGCTGCTCTACAACATTGGGGTGAATGTGTTTGTCATCTTTTATTTCTCTGCCTACAACACCGCCCGCCTGGACCTGAGCCGTGGCACAACCTTCAACTGGCAGGGCGTGGGGGCATCTAAGTTTGTGATGATGCTGCCGCTCATCATTGTGCCGCTGCTCATTTACCTGCCCTTCGGGTTGATAGAGGCCCCTTACGTGGGTCTGGCAACCATAGGAGGCCTGGGTTTGCTGGGCCTGATCTTCCAGAAGCAACTGCTGCAGTGGTCGGCTCTGTGGTTTGTGAAGCACAAGTATAAACTGGCCACGGGTTTCCGCCAGTCTGAATAAGAACGTTAAAAGTAAAAGATATGCTAACGATAAAGGATTTACAGAAAGTATACAACGGCACGGTAGTAGTCAACATACCAGAGCTGGCGATACATGCCGGCGAGGCGATTGGCTTGGTGGGCAACAACGGTGCCGGTAAAACAACGCTGTTCCGCCTGATATTGGACCTGATCCGGCCTAGCAAGGGCGAGGTGTTCTCCAAAGGCATTAACGTGGCGCAGCAGGAGGACTGGAAAACATACACTGGCTCTCACCTGGACGAGGGCTTCCTGATCGACTACCTCACGGCAGAAGAGTATTTCAAGTTCATCGCCGACCTGCACGGCCTCTCCGACGGTGACATCACCGAGCGCCTGCTGCCGTTCATGGACCTGTTTAACGGGGAGGTGCTGAACCAGCGCAAGTACATCCGCGACTTCTCGAAGGGGAACCAGAAGAAGATCGGTATTGCCGCCGCCGCCCTCTCCAACCCGGAGCTGCTGATCCTGGACGAGCCTTTCGCCAACCTCGACCCCAGCTCCCAGATCCGCCTGAAGAACCTGCTGCGCACCTTGCGCGAGCAAAAGCGCATGACCATGCTCATCTCCAGCCACGACCTGAGCCACGTCATCGAAGTATGCGAGCGCATTATGATCCTGGAGAAAGGCCAGCTGGTGCAGGACATGCAGACAAACGAAAACACGCTGCGTGAGCTGGAGACTTACTTTACCGTATAGTTACAGCTGCTTTTATACTTCATACAAGAGCCGGTGCGGGACCGAAACCTGCACCGGCTCTTGTTTTTATACTTTGGATAGAAGCGGTCTCGGCTGTAAGTACACATGGCGCGAGCGTCCTTGCCTTATCCTGTTCCATAACTTTTCTGAAAAAAGCCCTTGTTTAGAAGAATTGTCCCCTTGAGGGGACCACAGGGGTGTAAAGCTATGGAACATGCTGCTATTTGTGGTAAACAACTGGTGCACCCTCAGGTGTAAACACCCCTATAATTCCCTCAAGGGGATAGTTCTGTCACTGTAAGGCCTAAAAGGGCCAAAACTGAAAAAGTTGCGGAACAGGATAAGGCGTCCGCTTGTGGCCAGCTATGTGCTGGACCTCCGCCCTATTGGGAAAAGCATCTGCATCATAGAAGGGCTACAGTTTTGCAAACTCGCGCGAGGTGTAACAATTTCACTAAGGAATCAAAGCCTAACCTATGCGTTGGCATCCTCTTTCAGATGCCTGATGACCCGGCAAGGGTTACCTGCGGCAAACACTCCGTCCGGAATATCACGCGTCACCACACTGCCTGCCCCGATAACCGAGCGATGGCCTATACTTACGCCGGGGCAAACGACCACGCTGCCGCCCACCCACACATCCTCGCCAATGGAAATGGGTTTGGCATACTCCAGTCCCGAGGCCCGTTCCACATGGTTAATGGGATGGGTGGCAGTATAAATTTGCACGTTAGGCCCAAACAAGGTTCTGCTGCCGATGGTTACCTGCGCCACATCCAGCACTACGCAGTTGAAGTTGAAGAACACTTTCTCGCCAATTACCATATTATAGCCATAGTCGCAGTAGAAAGGCGGCTGCAGCCACAGCCCATCGCCAGCGTTCGGAATCAGTTCTTTCAGGACGCGGCCCCGTTCTTCCACCTCGTCTTCCCGGCTGTCGTTCAGCTGTTTTAACAGTAACCTGCACCGCAGCCTGTCATCTGATAGTTCCTGGTCCAGCGCGTTGTACAGCTCACCGGCAAGCATTTTCTCTTTTTCGGTTTTCATGGGAGGGGGATGAATGAGGTTTACACTCTTACGTTGGCTGGTGCGAGCTTGTAGCTCGCATCTTTTTACAAATATGTTGGAGTACGAGCTACAAGCTCGCACTAGCGGAGGGAGTTATCATATGTGAAACTCAACTTCTTTAACTAAGCATCCATCAATGAAATTATCGCTTCTTAAAATTACTTCAGCTTTGATGATTTTAGGTTTATCCTCTTCTGACGAGAAAATTGCTAAAAGCTGCTCGTCAAAAATTCTCTTCTCTTTCGACCTTTGAGGTAACGCTACAGCTGTTTTATTATGCCTTAGCCTATTTCTTATAACAGTTAAGGAACCTTCATGATCATCAAAGCTAACATAGAGATTTGAAATAACTGGATGATACATTACCCCACCAAAGCCATTATAGCTGTTATTTCTGATCTCACGTGTCAAATCTGTCTGGCTAATTAATAAGCCTGTATGTGGCCTAAATACTTTCATTTCGATATCAAACTCTATAGATTGGTTTGAAAGATTTTCAATATCTAGATCTAAATATCTAACATCAAAATTTGTTAGCTCTTGATTCTCAGGAATACCAAAACAAGTAGTTATTTCTAAATCCTCTTTTCTGTCTTTTGCTTTATACTTAGAAGCGTATATTCTATCGAAATCACTTCTGTCAAGCTTCTTTGTAGAAGTGCCAATTCGTGTAAATCCATCACCAGCTCTATACTCTATTTCCTGATTGATAGGATTCTTTAAGTCTTTTTTAAATAAATAGGGCCTATTTCTATTATCAAATATTCGAAAGTAAGCCAACTTACATCCTTCATAGTCAAAGGTTTTGTACTCAAAGTTAATTTCCGGCTCAATGTTTTTATTAACTAACTCCTGATACTTAGACTCATCTACTAGGTTTTCAATGCTTATAAATCTATCTGCTAAACCACCCTTTTCAACAACTCCCACAATTATGTACTTGTCACTATCTGAAAGATGGTTTGCAAATGCACTAATGTCTTTTAATAACTCGTTTTTCTTATAGGCTTTACCAAGTGGATATTGTTCTTGCTTAAAGTCAAGAATGGTGCTTTCTGACTCATGTAAAAGTATTTCAGACAGTTTATTAATCATATTTAAATGTTTATTAGCATTTTATGATAGTAGAGGAGTAACTGATAAATTCAATGAAATCTGCTACCTCACCACCCCCTTCATCCAATCACTAATTACCTCCAAAGCCGCTGGGGCGAAGGTTTCCTCCAACTGCCCATACTCTGCCGGGCCACCCGTTTTGGCCGTCTGGAAGAGGTGATTGAGGTTGGGCATCTCCCTGATCGTATACTTTTTATTGCCGCCGGCTTTCAGGGCTTTCTCGGTGGCGGGCAGGTTCTGCTGGTAAGGCACCTGCAGGTCTTTGGTGCCGTTCAGGGCCAGTACCGGCATTTTCAGTTGCTGCAGTGCAGGAGCGGGGTCGTACGCCAGGTAATAGCGCATCCAGGGCGAGCTGAGTTGAGCCACGATCGCTTGCTCGGCTCTATCGGTGAGGCCGAGTTGCTGCTGTTCCTGCGGTGTCAGTTTCGCTTTTGCCTCCTGCTCCAACTGGCGTATCTGCTCGGCGGCTTTATTTGTGTCTTTTTCGGTAGCGGCCACTCTAAACTGGGCCTCGCGGAGGCTTAGGTACTTCTGCAGCTGCTCCTGCGGCACACCGGCGTTCCCCAGCAGGGCCTTGTTCTGCGCCACGAGCAGCTCGGTGCCCGGCACGGCATTGCCTGCCAATAACACCACAAAGGCTACGGTTGGATTTTTAGAGGCAACTTCTGAAGCGATCAGCGCACCTTCGCTGTGGCCCAGCAGGCCTACTTTCTTCTTATTTATAAGTTGGTGGTTCTTCAGGTAAGTATAGGCAGCGGCGGCATCCGTGGAAAAATCCGCGGTAGTGGAGGAGGCAAAATCGCCACCTGATTTACCCGTGCCGCGGTCGTCGAGGCGCAGCACGGCAAAGCCCTGTCGGGTGAGGTAATCGGCCAGCACCAGAAACGGCTTATGGCCCAAAATGGTCTGGTCGCGGTCCTGGGGGCCGGAGCCGGTGAGCAACAACACGGCAGGGTGCGGGCCTTTACCCTGTGGTATCGTCAGCGTGCCAGCCAGTGTAATACCGGCTGCCTTGTTCTCCACGGTTACCTCCGTCTCCTGGTAAGGGTAGGGCTTCGTGGGCTCCTGCGGTCGTTTCATCGCCTCGGCGGCAGCGCCACTCTTTAACTGCAGCGCAAAGCTTTGGCCACCCTGCTGCCACTGCCCGTCTATGGTCTGGGCGTCGGTACGCTTGCCTACGTAGGCCGCACCAATGTTCTTCATGTCGATGTAGAGGCTGTCCTGCACCTGCCGCACCTGCTGCACGGGTATGCCCGTGGCGCCTTGCTTGGGGCTGTCCATGGTGGCGGTAAGGCTACCGTCCTCGGCAGTACGGATATGGAAAACAAGGGGCAGCTCAGTGCCCATTACCTTCAGGGAGCCGTTCCAGTCGCCGGTAAGTGGCGGAGCTTGTTGTGCCATGGTGGCTGTCGAGGCAAAGAGTAGCAGTAGGAGGAAAAGAAGTTTGTCCATTGTTTTAGGAAGTGTAGATTATCTGTATCTCTGAAAAATATGCAGCTGTAGCTGCGACGCCTCTGCCAACAGCTGCACATTCGTCCCCTCCACATCGTCAAACGCTAGCTGAAAGCCGTCTTCGTAGCCAAATTGGTTGGTCATGCGCCAAAGCCAGGCAATCTTTTTGCGCTGGTTAGAGACTTGGGTAAAGCTGTACTGCTGCTCCAGCGCCGCAAAATCCAGCTCCGGAAGTACGGAAAGCACGACTTCATCCGTATCCTCATTTACACTAATTACCAGCCATACTTCCTCCACCCGAAACACCACCTGCTGCAGCCATCCATAGGTTAGTTCGTGCAGCGCGAGGGCTTGGGTTACTTCTTTTCCGGTAAGGTTGTCGAGGTCTATCGGGCTTTCCATTT
The DNA here is from genome assembly GCF_029360645.1 of Pontibacter litorisediminis. Classification (GTDB taxonomy): domain Bacteria; phylum Bacteroidota; class Bacteroidia; order Cytophagales; family Hymenobacteraceae; genus Pontibacter; species Pontibacter litorisediminis. The sequence goes on from NZ_JARDUA010000007.1 coordinate 10,022, forward strand.
CCTTTCTAAGATAGAAAATTATACTTTGCCGAACTACAACTGCACCCAGGCAGGGGATTTTATTATTTTTACAGCGATTTACACGTTAGCCTAATGACACCCGAAACTCATTCTCTCAGTGCGCCTTCGGTAGGGATGCTGCTGCATGTGCTGCGCCAGCAGGGGCTGGATGTGGAGGCCATCTGCCAGCAGGTGGGGCTGGACCAGCGGCTGGTACAGGATGTGAATGCCCGCGTTTCGGTGGAGACGGTGCAGGACCTGTGGAACGCCGCCATTGCCGCCTCTCAGGACCCGGACCTGGCGCTGCATGTGGCGGAAAGTATAAACCCTACCTCCATGGGTACGATTGCCTATGTGATGATGAACGCGCCCACGCTGCACGAGTCGCTGCTAAAGCTGTGCAAGTACCAGGACGTGATCTGTGGCGCGATCCGCACCAGCCTGGAGGTGCAGGGGCAGCAGGCACTCGTAAAGCTGCAGGCTGTTAGCCCGGCGCTGCTGCACCCGCGCAATGCCCTGGACTCGGAGCTGGTGATCTACAAAAACGCCTTCTCGGCACTGGTGGGGCAGGAGCTGAAGTACAAGCAGGTGTTGTTCGCGTACCCCAGGCCGGCAAGTATAAAAGAGCACGAGCGGATATTTGCCGGTGCGGAACTGGTGTTCGGCGCCAAGTATAGCGGGCTTGTTTTTAGTGCGGACTATCTGAGGCTGCCGGTGGTAACGGCGAACCCTGAGCTCAGTCAGTTCTTCGAGAAGTATGCTGAGGATTACCTGCAGAAGCTGCACGAGCCTAAATCCGTACGGGAGCGGGTGCAGCGGGAGATCGTGCACCTGTTGAAGGGGGAGGAGCCAAGTATCAACACCGTGGCCCGCAGCCTGGCCATGAGCGTACGCAGCCTACAGGGCAAGCTAAAGGAGGAAGGCACTACCTACCAGACCTTGCTGGACGAGGTGCGCAGGCAAATAGCCGTCAAGCACCTGCAGGACAACCAAAGCACCATCACCGACATCGCCTACCTGCTCGGCTACTCCGAACCCAGCGTTTTCACGCGCTCCTTTAAAAAGTGGACGGGCATGCCACCGGCTGCCTACCGCCAGCGCATGGCAGCAGCTTAGGTTTTGCAGGTGACGTTTCACCCTTCTCTCCCCTTCAGGAGTAAAACTGCTCCCCCTGAAAGTAGGGTTGAAACCCCTGCTATTTTGTGAAGAAGCTTGGTAGAAGGGGAGCCTAGACTGTTGCTCCTGGCCCACAAGATCCTTTCAGGATGACAAAAAAGGAATGGAAAAGCGCAGCTCTAAGAGGGCGTTTCTTATGCTGAACCAACTCCCCTCCTGAGGCGGGCAGCGGCTGCTGGAGGTATAAATTCCAGCATTAGTTTATACCTTTGCACCTGCATCCATACATAACACATCAGCCGACACCATGAAAAAACACCTTATCGCCGCGACACTGGCCGGTTTTATACTTTCCTCCTGCTCCGAATCGCAGCCAGCCGACACACAAGGTATAAATCAGGCTGCTGAGGCAGACTCAGGTTATGTGGCAAGTATAGATGCCTGGCACGCCACGCGGGTGCAGAACCTGCAGAAGGAGGACGGATGGTTGGCACTGGCGGGGCTATACTGGCTGGAGCCGGGCAGCAACAGCTTTGGCAGTGCCGAAAGCAACAAAATCGTTTTCCCGGAAGGGAAGATAGCGGCACAGGCCGGGGAGTTCGTGCTGGAAGGGAACGTGGTAAAGCTGCAGCCAGCTCATGGCGCAGGAATAACTCTGGACGGAGAACCGGTACAGCAGGAGGCGGAGGTGTATGCCCCTGCCATGGAGCAGCCAGCCGAAATGCGTCACGGCTCTTTAAAGTGGGTGGTGATCCAGCGCGGCGACAAGTATGCTGTGCGGCTGTGGGATGCAGAGAGCGAGGCGCGCAAGAGTTTTGCTGGCCTGGAGCGTTACCCGGTGCAGCCGGAGTGGAGGCTGGAGGCTAGGCTGGAACAGAACCCGCTGCCAAAACAGATCCCGATCACCAACGTGCTGGGGCAGACTTCGCAGGAGCCGTCGCCGGGGGCGGTGGTGTTTAGGGTAGACGGCCAGGAGTACCGCCTCGATGCGCTGGAGGAGGGCGAGGAGCTGTTCATCATCTTCGCCGACAAAACCAACGGCACCGACACCTACGGTTCGGGCCGTTATTTATACATGCCCAAGCCCGACAGCAGCGGCAAAACTTACATCGACTTCAACAAGGCCTATACGCCGCCCTGCGCCTTCACCGGCTATGCCACCTGTCCGTTGCCACCGCGCCAGAACTTCCTGCCTATAGCCGTTACCGCCGGCGAGAAAAGCGAACACTAGGAGTTAGAGGGCTAAAGAGTTAACGAGTGCCGCCGCAAGTTTAGCGGTAGCGTAATTTGTGCATGAGGCAAGTCTGTAACATGCTTTCTGCGGAGCAGAAAAGGATAGTTAGCCGAGGTACTCCAATGTTTGCCATAGCTAAAGTATAGCCTGCGCCTTTAAAGTCCTTGCTTCTACAAAGCAGCTAAAACTGCTGCTTATTTAGCAACAACATACGCTGAGGTTAACTGCGGCAGAAAGTATAAAGACACAACGTATTGTGGCTCTACAGCCTCAAACTTTCTAACTTCCAAACTCTCTAACTCTTCCTGTGCCACTCCAGCGTCTCGGCTATGGCCTGCTGCATGGGTGTGCGCTGTAGGTGGGGCAGGGCCTGGCGCAGTTTGTCGTCGTTTAGCAGGATGGTGTTTTGCCAGAGGTAGCCCATCTCGCTGATCTCGCGCATGTCTTTGGAGAAGATTCCCATCAGCTTAAAGAGCCAGCCCGGGTATACTTTATACTTGGCGTTGGTGCCCGCTATTTCGGCTATCTGCGCCTGCCACTGTTTTATGCTGGGTACCACCTCCCCGGCATAGTTATATTCGGCGTATGGTGGCAGTTGCGGCAGCTTTGCCAACTCGTAAAAGGCGCGGGCTGCATCAGGTGTGTACACCAGTTGGTGCGGGAGGTCGTTGCGGTAGAGCCAGGGCATGGGTTTGCCTGCCAGCGCTCCTTTAAAGATAGGCGCAATTCCCTCATTCATCACGTTTGGCCCCCAGAAGTCGGGCAGGCGCAGGGTGATAACGCGGCACTTGTTCTGCTCTGCCGCCAGGCGCAGCATCTGCTCCAGCTTTACCCGTATGGCTCCCTTTTTAGTGATGGGTCTCTGGGGTGTGCTTTCCCGGATGACCTCAATTAATCCAAAATTATATATGTTTCCCGGGAAAAAAATCGTAGCTTTGTTTATGGCCGCGGCCTCAATCACATACTGCGTTACACGCTCCATGTTGCCTTGCCACTTTCCGTAAGGGTAGTTTACCCCATGAAAGATGTGCGTCGCTTCTGCTCCCAGCTTCTTCAGCAGTTCACCGTCTTGCGCGTCTCCTTCTACCAGCTGTAGCGTGGGCCATTGGCCAAATAACTTTTGCGCCTTCTGTTTGTTCCGTACCAGCAGCGTTACCTGCTCCTGGTGCTGCAAAAGCTCTTGTGTAAAGGCATACCCGATACTGCCTGTTCCGCCAAGTACTAAAAATTTGAAGGTGTCTGTAGCCATGTTGCTTTGTGTTTGTGTTTATACGGCAAAGGTATGGCTATCAATAGCTTTTGTGCCTGGCGGATGCCGCAAATAACTTGACCAATCGCGCAAAGCGGCATTGCCTGTTTCGCCTGCGCAGCAAAGGCAGCGGAACTATTTAATGTAGAGATTTGTAAATATATAGTTGAGAAGATATTCCAGAACCAACATAGAAACGATATGATAGATACGACAATGGCAAAATCAGTAATTACTCCCGAGCATCTCCAAAAGGCAATCAGTTACGCGCAGTACCGCGACATGATAGACAAACTGCTGGCTGAGAATAAAACTACCGGCACAAACCACTCCGAGGCAATGGTAGAGTATACCCGCATGAACATGCAGCGCATGCGCCGTGTGGAGAAAACTGTGTTGGAGGATGAACTGGTGCAGGTGATGCTGAGCGTGCAGACCCACATGACGTGGGTGGTGCTGACAGAGGCTTGGTGCGGCGATGCAGCGCAGTGCTTGCCGGCCATCGTTAAGATTGCCGATGCCTCCCCGCTTATTGAGGTAAAGCTGCTGTTGCGCGACGAAAACCCGGACATCATGGATGCTTACCTGACCAACGGCGGCCGTTCCATTCCGAAGCTCATCGTCTTAAAATCGGATTCAATGGAGGAGCTTGGCACTTGGGGACCACGCCCGGAGCCGGCACAGCAGCTGTTCCTGGAGATGAAGGCGCAGGATGCCCCTTACAGCGAGTTCGCCGAGAAGCTGCACGCCTGGTATGCCAAAGACAAGAGCCGCTCGCTGCAGCAGGAGTTTATTCAGTTGATCAGGAACTGGTCTAAGCTAACGGCACCTGCCGATATGAGCGTAAACCGCTGCTCGTAAAGCTGACTATGCCATAAAGTATAAAAGGCTGCTCTACCTGGAGCAGCCTTTCTTTTTATCCTATCCCGCTGGTGGGCATGAGCACCAGGCGCCAGCCATCCGGGTCCTCTACCGTAACGGCTCCTTTCTCTTTCCAGTAAGGGCTCTCCGGCTCCACCTCCAGGTAACCCAACTGTACCAGCCGCTGCACTACACTGCTTAGCCTCTTCCGGTCGGGGATGTAGAGCACCAGCAGGTTGTCTTTGCTTGGGGCGGGGCAGGGGCTGCCCTCCTCGTGCTGCGTAAACTCCAGATGATAGGCAAAACCGGGCAAGCCCAGCATAAGGCCATCGTAGCCGTTGTGGTTTTCAAAGCCGCCCAGTTTGCGCAAGCCAAGCCCTTGGCAGTAGAAGCGCTCTATCTCCTGCAGCTTGTCGGTGGGGCGGGCTATTCTTACCTGCGCCACGGGCAGTTCCTCAGGCCAAGGTTGGTCCATTTTCTAATATTATGAATAAGCGATACACCCTACCTGACCGAGCTGGTTACCACAGGCTGTAGGTTTACTACCTCCACATCCACAATCTTATCACCTACCTCCAGGCGGTGCACCACGTCCATGCCGTCAATAACCTTGGCAAAGATCGTGTAGCGGCCATCCAGGTGCGGGGCGGGCGAATGGGTGATGAACCACTGGTTGCTCTCCGTGTCTTTGCCGGCAGAGGCCATGCCTACGTAGCCTTCAAAGTAGTGCATCGGGGCAAACTCAGAGCGGATAGAGTAGTCGGAACTGCCCCAGCCGTCGCCGCGCTTGTCGCCACCCTGCGCCACGAAGTTCGGTACCACCCTGTGGAAGTATAAATTGTTGAAGAAATCCTGCTGCGTGAGCTCCACAAAGTTGGCCACGGAGCCGGGGGCATCTTCCACAAAAAGCTGCAGGGTAATGCTGCCCTTCTCAGTGCGCAGCAGCACCTGCTGGTTCGGGTGGATGGCTTTCACCAGCTCCCAGTCTATTGGGTGGGTGAACGGGTTCTGCGGCGTCTCGCTCTCCTGCTTGCCGCTCAGGTAGTCAATGGTTTTCTGCAGCTCAATGTTGGTCTCCATGTCGCGGGGCAGCTGCAGCTTTTGCTGTGCCTGGCCCAGAAAGGCATAGTTGCTGTACTGGCTGCGCAGGTTAAGCTTGGGGTCGCGGATGGCGGCGGCGGCCATGCCTACCAGTGCCACATCGCCGGAGGCAACCGCGTGCCTGAAAATATCAGCAAAGGGTGCCTCCAGTCTCCTCGGAAAGTCAGGCTGCTGGCGCATCAGGATCAGGGCCTCCATGCCGGTGGTGGCGATAACAGGCTCCTCCGCCAGGAAAACCTGCTCGGCTATAAACTCATAGTTGTTAAAGTCGCCGGAGAGGGCCTTGAGCAGGTGCGCCTTGTCGTAAGCGGTGCGGGTGTTCTGGTATTGTTGCTTGTAGCGCGGGTTCAGGTACGTACGGTTCTGCGCCTGGCTGTTTTTCAGGATCACCCAGATAACGTTGCTGCGCACGCGGGCGTCGAGCAGGTTAGGCAGCACCTCCAGCAGCGCCTGGGCCGGAACACCGGCGTTGTTAGCCACCAGAAACTCCGAGGTGGCCACTGCCGTGTTGATGCTTTGGTCCTGCAGGGCAGCCAGCACGGCCTTGCTGATCTCGGAGAACTCCAGCCCGGCCATGGAGCGCACGGCACTCAGGCGCACGCGGTAATCAGGGTCGCTCTGCGCAATGTTGGAAAGGAAGCCAGCCTTGTCCAGCGCCCTTACCTTTGCCAGCGCCTGCGCGGCTGCCATACGCACTTCCGGCGCTTTGTCTGAGGTAGCGGCATTTAGCACCTGCTGGCGGTATTGTGTCAGGTCTAGCTTTGGAGTGCGGGCCAGAAAATGCGCGGCAGCCAGGCGTGCCTCGTAAATGGAGGCCGGCGCCAGCAACTCAACGGCCTGCTGCACCACCTGCTGGTTTTGCTGCTGGCGCAGGCCCAGGCGGTAAATACCCCATGCCTGCCCAGCCAGTGCCTCAGGGCTTGTGGCCTTATAGTTGGCTAGGAAATCGGCTGCCTGGGCGGTGCCTACCTTGCCCAGCGCCTCCAGCAACTGTGCCTGCACCTCCGGGGCCTGCTCCTCCTTCAATTGGTTTATGATCTCGCCCTCGGCACGGCTGTGCCCGGTTTGGCCCAGGGCGTAAGCAGTGGCTTCGCGCACAGCGGCCACGGAGTCGTGCAGCAGGGGCTGTAGGGTTGCCAAAGCGGCGGTGTCCTGCACGGAGGCAAAGGCCAGTGCCGCATGGCGGCGGTAAGAGGCATTCGGGTTGCTTAGGTACGGCAGCAGCCCGGTTGTATTGCGCTCATCCTGCAAAGTATAAATTTGCTGCAGGGTTATGTCGCCGAACTTATTGTTGGCCGGCTGCAGCGTGCTGGTGGCGCTGCGCTGCAGGGGCAGGTATTGGCAGGAGGCAAGCGTGCCCAGGGCAAGCAGCCAGGTATAGCGTAGTTTCATGGATTTTTCTAATTGGCGCTTTAAGTTACTAAAATGCGCTGATATGCAGCAGCGGGACCAGTTTTGATATATAAGGAGGTTTTTATATTTTTAGACGGAAAACCATCTGTGCCCTTATGCAGGACATCAGTATCAGGCTTTTTGAGGGAGCCTTTATTTTAAAACCACGCACTGAGCAGCGCCTTATGCAGCTGGCGTTGGTGCTCATGGCGCTGCACGCTGGCCTGCTGCTGTACCTGCTCGTAGCCAAGGTTTTTACTTTGCTACTGGTGCTCATCCTGTTGCTCAGCCTGCTGGTGCCCGCCTACTTTATGCTCAGTGTCTGGCTCGACCGGGCCCCACAGTACCGCCGTCACCTTACGCTCAGTGCTGAGGGGGTTCGTTACCGTACCCGTTTCCTGCATCCGGAGCATGAATTCGATTGGACTGAAATTGATTTAGTTAAAATAAATCTATATAAAATCACTTTCGTATTAAAGAACGAAGAGGTGCACGAGGTTAGCCTGGAGCACCTGCAGAACGATGAGCTGCTACGGCATGTTAAGGAGCAGGTTTTGGAAAAGACGCGACATATAGGAATCAACCTCCACTAAAACCGAAAACAAACCATATGTATGTAAACCTGTACCCCGGCAGACAGTTGCGGTCAACCAAAAAGTCTATGTTGCTGCTAGGGCTGTTTCTGTTCTTTGGGGGTGGATATGCGTTGCTCCGGGAGTTTCTTTGGATCGGGCAGTTTCGTGAAGGCTGGGCGGTGGCAAGTGCCGTTATCATGTTGCTGGGGATACTCTCGATAGCCTATGGTAGTTCGGTGCTGCATTTTAAGGATGCCTTTTTCTCTATGACGCCTGATCGCATTGCTTACCGCCTCTCGCTGTTCGGTGGCCAGACCGTGGTGGAGTGGCCGCAGGTAGAGGAGCTGAAAATCTCTGTGCATGCAGTGAATTTTGTACTGAGAGGGGGGGCAATCGTCAAAATGCGCCTTACGGCCATCCAGGACCCAAAGATTGCCCGGCACGTGTCGCGCAGCATCCATTTGGCAGCGCTGGAGAAAGGCATCGCGATCAATGGTGTTAAACCGTCTCCTTCTGAGCCGGCCATGCAAGCATAAGTCCGGTTCTGCGTTTCTCTTTTAATGTTGCCTGCCTGTTCATTTGCCTGATTTTTAGTGCTATAGGTTTGTTCCATAAACGACTTCTTCTCCATTCCGGCCCTCCGCAATTGCCTCAAATCCTTCTCTGCCACTAGCACAAGAGCCAAAGCTTTGCCAAATTGCGGTCTGAAGTTTAAACTATGGCTGAACTGACAAAGCGGGTGTATGGGATGCAGTTTGGGTTGCTCTGCCTGAGTTCCTTCCTCTTCTTCTCCAGCTTCAACATGATCATTCCAGAGTTGCCCGACTACCTGGCTAGCCTGGGCGGTGAGGAGTACAAAGGCTTAATAATCTCGCTCTTTGCGCTTACTGCTGGCCTCTCAAGGCCATTTAGTGGCAAGCTGGCCGATGAGATCGGACGGGTGCCGGTAATGGTGGTGGGCAGTGTGGTGTGTGTGGCGATGGGTTTCCTGTACCCGCTGGTAGGCACTGTGGCGGCTTTCCTGCTGCTGCGCTTTGTTCATGGCCTGTCCACAGGCTTCACGCCAACAGGCAAGTCTGCCTACGTGGCCGACCTGGTGCCGGTGGAGCGGCGCGGGGAGGCCATGGGCCTGCTGGGGCTTTCGGGGAGCCTGGGTATGGCGGCGGGGCCTGCTCTGGGCGGCCTGATCGCGAGCGAGTATACGGCAGACGCCATGTTTTATACTTCGTCGGCGGCGGCTTTTCTGTCGGTGGCCGTTATCTGGCACATGCAGGAGACAGTGGAGCGGCCGCAAAAATTCAGCTGGAAGCTGCTGCGCATCTCGCGCAAGGAGGTACTGGAGCCGCGGGTGCTGGCTCCATCGCTTGTGATGCTGCTCACCTCCTTTGGATTCGGCACGGTGCTCACCATCATCCCGGATTTCAGCGCGCACCTTGGCATCCAGAACAAGGGCCTCTTCTTTACCTCCTTCACGCTCTCCTCGCTGGCTATCCGCTTCCTGGCAGGCAAGGCTTCTGATAAGTATGGCCGCGTGGCGGTGCTGCGGGTAAGCTCCTTCCTGCTGACGCTGGCCATGGTGGTGATTGGCCTGGTTACAACGGACACAGGGCTGCTACTGGCCGGGGTGCTGTTCGGCGTGGCCACCGGCATGAACTCGCCTACCATTTACGCCTGGACGATTGACCTGAGCCGCCTGGAGCACCGGGGAAGGGCCATGGCCACCATGTACATCGCCCTGGAGGTGGGCATAGGCTTAGGCGCCCTCGGCTCCGGCTGGCTCTACGGCAACCAGAGCCGCAATTTCACGCTGGCGTTTTGGGTATCGGGCGCTTTCTCTCTCTTAGCTTTTTTGTATTTGATGCTGGTGGTGCGTCGCAGCGAAAAATAAACGGCTTTTACCCCTCTAGTCGCTGTTAAAGTAGCACTTTGCGGGTGCCCTTCCCGCTTTCGAAGGATGTTGTTTCTTTCTGCTTTCTTTTTAAAAGTACAATTATTGGCTTATGTCGGTGTAGCCGGTTTCAGAGGTTGTTTTTGCACTTTATTTTACGGCAGGAGCTCCTGTTTTCGTGTTTTGTAAGGTTAAAGTATCTTTTTTTGTGCAAATCAAGTATGGAGATTTAATGCTTCCGGTGCTGCTGTTGGCAGTAGGGCCAGGGAGATTGTTAAATTTACCATACACTTAAAGTTAACTATGAAAAAGAACTTTTATCTGAACATGCTAGGATGTGGCCTGGCTGCAATGGCGTTAGTGAGCTGTGAGAAAACCGAAGAAGTAAACCCTGCTTTCACGGCTGGGGTAGACCAAAAGACCCTGATGGATGGGAATTGTTATGCTATTGATTTTGAAGAGTATACTGCCGACAACCCTGAGGACCTGCCTTTTATTGACCATGTAACGACTCCTTTTGGCAAGGTGTGGGTGAAGAATACACACAGAAGTGAGGCTGGTGTTTACTCTGACGTGAACGTGGCCAGAATCTATGACGCTGTCAATCCGACAGGGGATGATGCGCATGATTTGGGCAAGGCAACCTCCTTGGGCAAAATGCTGGTTGCTAACCATTTCACCCAAGAAGAAATAGCTGCAAACCCGGATGGGGTTTATAGCCCGTCAGGAAGGGACATCCGCATAGCCGGCCCCAACGACAACGCCTGGGGCGCCACCATGGAGCTCAGCTTTTCAGATGTGGAAGGTGGGGCCGTGACGATGCAATCCATTGATGTGGTGGACATAGATCTTTCCCCTCTGGAGGATAAATCTTACGTGCGACTCATGCTGGCCGGAGGCGGTTCTGTAGATTTCCCGCTCACGCCTTACGAAGAGGAGGGAAGTGTGCAGACAGTAGACCTGAAGGGCACCAAAAACGTGGAGAAGCTGATTGTGGTGCTGGATGGCCAGGGAAACGTTGGATCGGGAGGTATCGACAACATTGTTTTCTGCTCTGAGCCCGCTGTTGTAACACCACCAGCTACCGGAGGCTGTACACGCACCCAGGGCTACTGGAAAACGCATGCCGACAGCAACAACAAAAAGTATGACAGCACCTGGGATGCGTACTACAACATGTCATTCTTTTCTTCAGGATACACCTACTACACAATCCTGCAGGAGCAGCCAAAGGGTAACGCCTACTTTATTTTGGCGCACCAGTACGTGGCCGCCACCCTCAACCTGGCAGCCGGAGCAGGCATGAGCGGAGAGGCGCTGGATGCTTACAACAAAGCAACCGAGCTGTTTAAGCAATACAAGCCAAGCCAGGTAACAAAGAACAACAAAGCGTTGCGCGAGGAATTCACAGCTCTGGGCAACACCCTGGACAAGTATAACAATGGCATAATAGGCCCCGGCCACTGCGACTAGGACCTGGTAAGACAACAGGTAAAGAAGGGGGTGCTGGAAAGCGCCCCCTTCTTTTTTTGCCGGTGGGATAGTCTTCCATGCAAATGGTGGCCGGGTTAGCGGAAGCAACACGTTTACTGAAGTCCGATAGTATAAGTACAATTGTGTGTGGGGCGGTGTTGGACGAAAAAATGAAATTTATTTCGTCCTTTTCTGATGAGGTTGCGTACCTAACACAGCACATATGTTCTCCTGGATCGTTTATAGCCAATCTGTACTTGTTTATACCAGCATTGGTGCTGCTCCTGCAGGGGTAGCAGGGAGAGGTTTATGTGCAAGTGTTGTATGAAAATAATATAAAATGTGTAGTATGAAGAAGTTTACTTTTAAAGCCGCCTTTGTTTGTATGTTTGGTGTCGTGCTGATGGGCTGTGAAAAAGCCGAGGAGATGGAGGCCAACCCCATGAGCGCCTCTCAGGAAAAGAACTTTGGCACTGACCCGGGCAGCTGTGAAATCATAGAGTTTGACGAGTATACCCCTACAGAAACAAGTATGGGCGCCGTTACTACGGTATACAGCCAAAACACACCGGTGCGCGTTTCGGCGCAGTACCGCCTGGGCGATGGCCGCTACGGCATCGGAAACACAGCGTTGCTGTTCGATACGGGTGCGCCCGACAGCAGAAACAAGGATTTTAGGACGCCCAGCCCGGCTGCTATACGCCCGATGGGCCAGGTGCTGACCGTGGGCCGCGGCAACGGCACCAGGGCAAAGCTCTACGACAAGGGCTGCCGCATCGAAATGGACTTCTCTGCCATGGGAAGCATCAACCTAAAAGGCCTGCACGTGCTCGATATCACGGAAGAAGAAGCTGGCTCTAAGCTGGAGCTGCTTGATAAAGACGGCAGTATCATAAAAACCATGGCCTTGCCTGTGACCGGTGCTTACGGGGCCACCCGCTTGCGTGTAGATACGCCGGGTGTGGTAAAGCTGCGTGTGGTGTTCGGCAATGAGTCCGCCCACAGCGGTGGCGGTGCTATTGATGTGATAGAGTTTTGCCGTGAATAGGCAAGAGCGCCCAAGCAAAGAATTGAGAAGGGAGCCCCTTTAAGGCTCCCTTTTTTGATGCCAGGCTAGGTGAGGCTAACAATTGCCTGCTTTTTTTGTTGAGCCTAAAACACCAGCTCACCGCATACGTTTTTAAAGCATCATGAACAGCCAATTTCTGAATACTTTATTTCTTAGCCATCATCGGGCAAAGCACCAGGTGCCGGCCTCTGCCATGTGCAACCTGGTGGAGGGGGTGCTGCAGTTGCTGTTCCCCCCCATGGCCGACGTGCGCTTTGAGACGGTGCAGGAGCTGGAGGAGTTCAGCAAAGGGCTGCAACTGAACATGATGCGCATCCTCACAAGTATGGAGGCCGAGTTGCCCAGACCCGCCAGCGAGTTGGCGGAGCGGATGATGCAGGAGCTGCCTTACATTTACGAGCTGCTGCTGATGGATGCCGAGGCCATTGCCGCCGGCGACCCCGCCGCACAGAGTAAAGAAGAGGTGGTGCGTACGTACCCTGGCTTTAAGGCGGTAGCCGTATACCGCCTGGCACACGCCCTGTACGAGCTGCAGGTGCCACTGCTACCGCGCGTGCTCACCGAGTACGCCCACGCCCGCACCGGCATCGACATTCACCCCGGCGCCCAAATCGGCTCCCACTTCTGCATAGACCACGGCACCGGTATCGTGATAGGGGAGACCTGTGTGATCGGGAACCATGTGAAGCTGTACCAGGGCGTGACCCTTGGTGCCCTGAGCGTAGACAAGGCCATGGCTAACATCAAGCGCCACCCCACCATAGAGCATCATGTGGTGGTTTACGCCGGGGCCACGATACTTGGGGGCAACACCGTAGTGGGGGCCCACAGCATCGTGGGTGGCAATGTGTGGCTTACGGAGAGCGTGCCGCCATACTCTCGGGTGTACCATCGCCCGCAAATTGATGTCCGCCGCTCGGCAGAGCCAGCCAATGCGCTCAACTTTTCCATCTAATCATGTTAACAGACACAAATCCATATGAAAGTAAACACAATATTAGAAGCAATCGGGAACACGCCACACGTACGCATCAGCAAGCTCTTTAACAAGGATGCGGAAGTATGGATGAAAATGGAGCGCAGCAACCCGGGTGGAAGCATAAAAGACCGTATTGCCCTGGCTATGATCGAGGATGCCGAGCGCAGAGGCCTTCTTACAAAGGATAGCGTGATTGTAGAGCCAACCTCGGGCAACACGGGCGTAGGCTTGGCAATGGTGGCCGCCGTAAAGGGGTATGACCTGATCCTTGTCATGCCGGAGTCTATGTCAGTGGAGCGCCGCCGCCTGATGGCCGCTTACGGTGCGCGCCTGGAGCTAACTCCGCGCGAGAAAGGGATGAAAGGGGCTATAGAACGGGTACAGGAGATTGTGCAGGAGAACGATAAGGCTTGGATGCCGATGCAGTTTGACAACGAAGCCAACACCCAGGTGCACATAGACACTACGGCGCAGGAGATTCTGGAGGACTTTCCGGATGGGTTTGATTATATGATAACCGGCGTGGGCACAGGAGGGCACATCACCGGTGTGGCCAAGGTGTTAAAAGACCGCTTTCCGAACCTGAAGGTGTTTGCCGTGGAGCCTGCCGCCTCGCCTGTATTAAGTGGCGGAGAGCCAGGGCCACACCCACTGCAGGGTATCGGCGCCGGTTTTATCCCTAAAATCATGGATACCACCATATTGGATGGGGTGGTGCAGATACAGCAGGACGAGGCCTTCGACTTTGCCCGCCGTGCTGCCCGCGAAGAAGGGCTTTTTGTGGGGGTATCCTCCGGTGCCTCGCTTGCCGCTGTAAACAAGAAGCTGGAAGAGGAGATTCCGGCCGGCGCCAAGGTGCTTACCTTCTGCTACGACACCGGTGAGCGTTACTTATCGGTGGAAGGGCTGTTCGTCTAAGTTTCATAAGTATAAACAGATAGATAACCTAAAAAACGCCTGCCGCTACATGTAGCGGCAGGCGTTTTTTAATCTCCGGTCACGAGTGCTGTCATTTGCCAGTTGCCCTGCTTGTTTTTGTTGAAGATGGCGCGGTAGCCTACCGGGCTGTGCACATCGGATCGGTGCAGGTAGCCCTGCAGCTGGCCATCGTCACTTTGCACATGCCACCACTCCTTTACAGGCGCCCCCTCCGGGTAAGATTTCCCGTAATCCACCCGAAGGATAACCTCATTTAAGGCGCAGATCCCCGCTGCGTTTGCCACGGGTTCCTCCCGTAGTATGGCATTGCTTTTTATCACGGCCACATGCATGAACGCATCAATAGAGTCGGGCCAGTTGCTGTACACATAAGGCAGTGCATACACCTCGTGGTTGGCCGCTACAGGGTAGCCCCCGCCCAACCGCAGCAGGTGCTCCAGCAACAGCCACACCTCAGAACTGGCTTTCTCGGGTTGCCACTGCCTGGCAAAGCTCTTCCAGCCACCTTTCTCATCAAAGCCTGTCCGGATGTTGGGGTCTACCAAGCCTTGGAGCTGCTTTGTATTCTGCGTCAGCACGGCCTTCTCCAGTTCCTGCAGGTAGGCGGTTAGCCTGGCATCCTTAGCGGCCGTGTCAGGAGGGGCCAAGGCGGGTGCCTCCAGCTGGCAGGTAGGAACGGCTGCTGTTTCTGTGGCTGCAGTTTGCTGTATGGTGCTATCTGGTGTGATGGTATCTTGCGGGGCAACGGTGGCGGCAGTGGTCAGCTCCGATTCTTGCTGCCTGCAGGCACTAAGGGCAAGTACAGAGAGAAGGGCGAGGTATATTTTTTTCATGGGGTGAAGGTAAGGAAAAAGGCAGCATTTGCCTGATAAATGGCAAACGCTGCCTGGTCATACTTTGTTATCCCAAGATTTATACTTCCAGCAGTTCCTGTATCTCCTGGTGCATAGCCTCCTTCACCTTTTGGAGCTCTCCGGCTGAAACGCAATGGTGCAAGGCCTTAAATACGGCCTGAAACGACTCGATTACATCGCTGTCGCAGAGAAAGTCGTTGTTGGCTGCAAAGGCGTTTTTGCTCCTGATCAAGTCTATCCATGCATGCCTGTCCCTAACCTTCACAGGTACTTTGGCCGGGTCGTACTGGTCGTAATAGATGCCTTTCCAGATGATAGGCAGCTGCGCGGCGAAATGCACCGCGTCGTTTACCGGCAGCCTATCGCGGATGGCCTGCAACACCGCTCGGAACACCCGGCCCGCTTGGTTTAGGTCCTCTGTCCCCAACTCTTCCGCCACCTTCTTGAGCAGGTTGATCGCGTCTTTCTGGTTCTCCTCGAAATTAAATGCCATAGCTACCTCCTTTTTAAATGAATAACGTCCTAGAAAATACGACCCTGATACGGGCTGGTTCTGCAGAAAGAGGTATAAGCCGTAAAGGGAGGGATATATTGAGGAGGGGGAGCAAGCGTTGGGCACCAAGCCTGGTGCCTAGCAAGAGAGCCCTGCAGCCAGCCCTGCCTTGTCTTATGCCAAATGCAGGCAGCGGCAGGATGGCATTTTTAAGGAAGCTGTCTTGCCTGCCTGACAGCAGGCGGGGGAGGAGATGCAAATTTCATAACAACAGGTAGTTAAGCTGCGTTTTAAAAATGTACAAGAAAACAAGCAGCTATGAAGACAACAAAGACCCAAACACTGGTGCGCCTCTTCCGGGCAACCGCGGCGATGCTAGCCCTATGGCTTATGGCAGACCAGGCCTGTGCACAGAAGTCCTCCGTCAGAACGGAGGCAGGCGATATAAAAGTAGAGACACTGGCCCAAAACCTGGATCACCCGTGGGGTATGGCTTTTCTGCCGGACAGCCGGCTACTGGTTACAGAGCGGGCCGGCACGCTCCGCATACTTGACCAAAACAACAAGCTTTCCGAGCCGCTGAAGGGCACGCCTGAAGTGTTTACGCAGGGGCAGGGAGGGATGCTGGACGTGGCACTGGACCCGGACTTTCAGCAAAACAACCTTGTCTACCTTTCTTTCGCAGAGCCCGGGGATAACAACACCGCCTCCACGGCAGTTGGGCGGGGGCGGCTGGAAGGAAACGAGATCAAGGACTTCAAGGTGATATTCCGGCAGGAGCCGAAGGTGGAGGGGCCTAACCACTTCGGCGGGCGCATTGTGTTCACGCCTGATGGGCACCTGGTCCTGACGTTGGGGGAGCGCTTCAAGTTTGACCCCGCCCAGGACCTCTCGAACCACTTGGGTACTATTGTGCGCCTAAACCCAGACGGCACTGTGCCGAAGGATAATCCCTTTGTGGGGAAGCAGGACGCAAGGGAAGAGATATGGTCGTACGGGCACCGCAACATCGAAAGCGCAGCCATAGACCCGGCCACGGGAAACCTTTGGATCGTTGAGATGGGGCCCATGGGTGGCGATGAGCTGAACCAGCCCCAAGCCGGCAAGAACTATGGGTGGCCGGTGGTAAGCTGGGGCGATAACTACGACGGCTCAAAAATCCCCAGGCCATCCACTCGTCCGGAGTTTGCCGACGCCGTCATCCACTGGACACCTACCATTTCTCCATCCGGAATGATTTTCTACACAGGTAGCATGTATCCGAAATGGAAGGGAAGCGCGTTGATTGGCGGGCTGACCAGCTCAGGTATAGTGCGGGTGCAATTAAACGGCGGCAAGGCGGAGGAAGTGGAGCGTATCCCGCTGACTGTGCGCGTGCGCGATGTGGAGCAGGCCCCAGACGGGTCTATCTACGTGCTGACGGATCAGGACAACGGTAAGATTCTGAAACTTAAGCTAATGAAATAAGCCGCAGCCTGTCTTTTGTTGGGTAGGCATGTGCAAGAGCGCATGGTGATGAAATTGGTGACGGGCATCGTTGCGGCCATCCTAACGATGAGCCACAGGCAAGTATGGGGCTGGTCGAAAATGAAAAAAGGCAACCGCTTTCGCAGTTGCCTTTTTAGTGGAGAATATCGGAGTCGAACCGATGACCTCTTGCATGCCATGCAAGCGCTCTAGCCAGCTGAGCTAATCCCCCGTTTGTGAGCACAAAAATAGCAGAAATATTTTAGATGCAAAACATCCCGCAAAAAAATAAACAAAAGAAAAAGGGGCAGCTATTGCTGCCCCTTTTATGGTTATGTACTCATACTTCTTAGTTGAAGATGTAGCGCAGACCAAGCTGGCCTTGCCATCTTGAAGCAAACTGAGAAATATTGTAGCCTTTGCTGTTCGGGTTGAACGTGAAAGTCGGCTCACCTGTGTCCTTATCTCTTCCTGCATAACGCAGCAATTCGTTGGCGCTGTTATTCACGAAGTACTGGCGGCCCCAGTCTTTGTTGATCAGGTTACCTACGTTGAACACGTCGAAGGTGATTTGGAAGGTATGGGTTTTACCATTTCCACCCTCCATATAGAAGTCCTGCAGCAAACGAAGGTCGAACTGATGTGTCCAAGGCATACGGGCGCCATGACGCTCGGTGTACTGGCCACGACGTGAGCTCAGGTAGTCATCGCCGGCGATGAAGGCATCAAGGGCTGCCCACTGCTCATCCGGTGTAGCTGTAACTACTCCATTAGACTTCAGGTCAACAAGGTTGATTTCGCTGCGGTCGCGTGGCACGTACATCAAGTCGTTACCGCGGTTACCGTCGTTGTTCAGGTCCTGAGAGTACAGGTACGTGAACGGCAAGCCAGACTGGCCTTCGTAGAACAAGGACACAGACGTAGCAAAGTTGTTAGCATACTTGAACGTGTAACCTGTTGTTCCTACGATTCTGTGGCGTACATCGTAACGGGAGTACTCCAGGGCAGGATCGTTCGGGTTGTTTACAATCTGGTTATACTCCCAGTTAGAAAGTGCTGTAGAGCTTGTGCCACTGTTAACATCTTTTGACTTGCCATAAGTATAGGCAATCGATGAGTTCAGGCCGTTCGTGAAGTTCTTTCTCAACTGGCCGGTAATGCTGTAACGGTAGCCTTTGTTCGTGTTATCCAGCAGGATCACGTTAGTGTAATCACCGTTTATACGGCGAGCTGAAGTTGAAGAAGCATACACATCACGGTTATCCACACCTGGAAGCGTGCCCACTGGCTCTGTCAGGTTCAGGTTCTTGTAAACTACATCGTTCAGCGTCTTAGAGTAGATACCTTCTACTGTAGCCACAATCTCTCCCGGAAGGGTATAGTCAACTGCTAAGTTGCTTCTCCATACCTGTGGCAGTTTGAAGTCTTCAGAAACAACGTTCACTTCAACTGTTCTGTCTGATGCACCTGCGTTACGCTGGTCTTCTACGTCAGTAACAAACTCTTTCGGGTTGTTTTGGAACACGGTGCCAAACACAGTACCAGTGTTCGTGAACTGGTTAGACAACCATACAAACGGAACACGTCCGGTGAAGATACCTGTACCACCACGCACCTGGAAAGAACGGTCTTCCGTAGGTGTGTAGTTGAAGCCAAAGCGCGGAGCCCACAGGATGTTGCCGCCTGGCGTACGGTCAGTTCTCAGGCCTGGGTAAAGAGCACCGAAATCGTTTTCGAATTTCTCGTTACGAGACGGGGTGTCCGGGAAAACTGGCAGGTCAGCACGTAAGCCTAGGGTCAGCTTCAGCTTCTCAGAGGCTGTAAACTCATCCTGCACGTAGAAGCCAAGCTGCATAGCGTTGAACTCGGCAGCAGGAAGAGAGTTGTTAGGATCCAGTGAGTAAGTAGCTTGTACGCGGCTGGCTTTGCCATTGTAGAAGTCTTCAAGGCTGTTGAAGTCCCAGCGGCCGTTCATGTTGTTGATGAACAGGTTGCGGAAGCTGAAGAACTCGTTGTGCGTACCAACTGTGAAGTTGTGGTTGCCAAACTGGTAAGTCAGGTTGTCAGTAATCTCGAAGATGTCCTGATCCAGTTCGTTGGCAGTTGAAGAACGCTGGGCGCCAAACTCAATCGTACCAACCGGGTCGTTGATGGTTACCTGCGGGAACATACCACCGGCAATATCACGGCTGTCTCTGATGCGAGAGTAACCCACGATCAGGTTGTTGGCGATGTTGTTGCCAAAGCGGCTGTTCAATTCTGCTACTGTGCTGTTGGTAACGCTTGTAAACTGGTAAGCATTGTTTCCTAAACGCACGAAGTTGCGGCTTCTGGAGATGTTGTCGTCAAATGCGTCTACAAAGTTGTGACGGATGGTGAACTGGTGGTTGTCGTTGATGTTCCAGTCTAAGCGGGCGAAGATCTTGTTGCTCTCTGTCTTTCTGTCGATAGCTCCGAAGGATCCCACATCATAACCATAGGTGTCCATTACATAGTCGGCAAGCTGCTGCACAGTGGCAGAAGGGATCTGCGACTCAGAAGAACCTGGCGCGAAGCGAACCGGCTCAGAGATGCGGGTTGCATCGTAGTTAACAAAGAAGAACAACTTATCACGCAGGATCGGGCCGCCAAGGCGAGCACCGTACTGGTAGTTTGTGAACTCGTCAGCCTTTACTCTTGGGCCTTCTACAGCCTTACCAATAGTATTTTGGTTACGACCGAAAGTATAAACAGAGCCGGAGAAATCATTTGTACCGGAACGTGTTACGGCATTGATACCGCCACCGGTAAAGTTACCCATCTTAACGTCGTAAGGGGCAACCACTACCTGAATCTCCTGAATCGCATCAAGGGAGATAGGCTGCGTACCAGCTGAACCACCAGGTGTTCCGCTGCCGGAAAGACCGAATACGTCGTTGTTTACAGCTCCGTCAATGGTGATGTTGTTGTAACGGTTGTTTGAACCACCAATTGAGTTGCCAGAAGCCTGTGGTGTAAGGCGGGTGAAGTCCTGCAGGCTTCTGCTCAGCGTAGGCAGGTTTTCGATCTGCTCACGTGAAACGTTTGTGGCAGCACCAGTACGGTCTTGGTTGAAAACATCGTCTCTTTGGCCAACAACCTGTACTTCTCCGAGCTGGCGGTTGTCTTCAGATAATGTGAAATCAACACGGGCAGTCTGGCCTAGGTTCAGCATTACGCCGTCAATTCTACGCTCTTGGTAGCCAACATAAGATGTTCTTACCGTGTATGGGCCACCAACACGCATGTTTTGGATGGTGAAGTTACCGTCAGTGTTTGTGCCGGCAACGTACTGGGTGTTTGTTGGAGTGTGTACTGCAATCACCGTTGCGCCCGGTAATGCCGTACCACTCTGGTCTTTTACGATTCCGCTAATCGCGGCAGTGGTAGTTCCTTGTCCCCAGCTGTACTGTACAGTTAGTACCATGGCCAGGAAGAGACATAGTGCACTATAAAGGTTTTTCATAAAAAGGTTGATTGATTTTTGCCCGCAAAGGTAAGCCTTAACAGATGACAAATCCCAACAATGATGTTAACTTAGTATTAAAAAAAGACAGAACCTGCGAATAGCTATGCCAGACGCAAGATCTGAATAGCCTGTGTTGTAACGCTCGTCTTTAAACTAAAAAAGGCGGGAGTTATCCCGCCTTCATATATAGTGTTGTAGCTATAGTTAATTAAAGATATACCTCAATCCCAGCTGCCCCCTCCAGCGGGAAGCAAAGTCGTTCACAAAGTATGGGTCGCCGTCTGTCAGGCCCCTGCCGGTGTAGTTAAAGCGGGGCGTGTTGGTGCCAGGCTCGTAGCCCACAAAGTCTATCAGTTGAAAAGCGTTAAAAGTGGCTGTATACTGCCTGCCCCAGTCTTTGTTGAGCAGGTTCGTGAAGTTGAACACGTCAAACGTAATCTGCAGCCGGTGCACATTGTCAGCCTGGTAAAGCTTAAACTCTTGTGTTAACCTCAGGTCGATCTGGTTCGTCCAGGGAAGGCGGTCGCCGTTCCGCTCAGCATACTCACCCCTTCTGTCGCGCAGGTAGTCGTTGCTTGAGATAAAGGCATCCAGTGCAGCCCACTGCTCCGCAGGCGTTAAGGAGCCCGGCACCACTTCACCGGAGCGATCGGTAATCGGCACCAGGTTGATCTCTGCGGCGTCCCGCGGAATGTAGACAAGGTCGTTGGTCCTGCCCGCGTCGTTATTTACGTCTCCGTTATAAATGTAGGAGAGCGGCAAGCCGGATTGTCCGTTATAGAAAACGGAGAGGATGGTGGAGGCAAAGCCCAGGTACTCCTTTCCGTACGTAAGGCTGGCCACCACCCTGGAGCGGATGTCATTATCCGCAAAAGCGGCCTCCACATTGTTGAGGCCGTACACCTGGTTCACGTTTATCCAGTTGGAGCGGGCCTGGCTGGAGTTGCCGGGGTTCACATCCTTGGCACGGGAATAGGTATAGGCCACCGACCCGGAAAGGCCCATTTCATAGGTTTTCTGCACCTGCCCCGTTATACTATAGGCATAGCCTTCGTCGGTGTTGGTTAGGTAAATAATGTCCTGGAAATTATTGCCTGGCACCCTGCCAAAAACCGGGCGGTTATCCGCGCCGGCAAGGGTGCCGGTCTCTTCCAGGTTCAGGTTCTGGTAATAAATGTTGTTAAGGTTTTTGGAGTAGATGCCTTCCAGGGTGGCAATAAAGTCACCGGGCAACCGCTGGTCTATGGCGGCGTTTGCACGAAACAGCTGCGGGAACTTAAAGTCAGGGTCGGTGATGTTGATCTCAGCTGTTCTATCCGAAAGGCCGAAAGTCGTGGCTGTAGGCTGCGCGGCCGGATCTGCCACAAAGCGCACATCCTCCAGCGTAGGGTTGCCCGTGGTGAGCGATAAGCTGCCCAGCAGCTGACCGGTGTTAGTATACTGGTTGGCTATCCACACAAACGGTACACGGCCGGTAAACACACCGGCTCCGCCCCGCACCTGGGTATTGCCGTTGTCAAACACGTCCCAGTTTACCCCAAGCCTTGGCGACAGCATGAACTGGGAGCCCGGCGTCTTATCTGTCGCCAAGCCGCGGTCGGCAAAGGCCTGGTTAAATTCCTCGTTCACGGCCGGGTCGTCATTAAAGGTCGGGATGTCCAGCCTCAGGCCCAGTGTTATTTTCAGGTTGTTTAGTGCGGCATACTCATCCTGTGCATAAAAGCCTAGTTGGTAGGCAGAAAACTCGGCCCCTTGCTGGCGCACATCTGTCCTGGAGTAGTTTCGGAAGAAGGCGGATGGAGCCTCCTCTGCCGGGGTGCCAATCGCCTCGAAGGCCTCTATGGAGTTGTACTCATACGCGCCGAACTCCTGCCGGATGAAAAGGTTGAACGTTTTATAGAACTCGTTATGCGTGCCCAGGGTAATAGTGTGCTTGCCTCTAAAGATGTTGAAGTTGTCGGTGATGGTGAGTACATCCTGGTCTAGCTGGTTCTGCACAGAGAACGGCTCGCTACCGAAGGATATGGTTCTGCCGCCGGAGAGCCGCAATGTTACGCTCGGGAAGGGGTCGCCTATAATGTCGCGGTCATCGCGCACGCGCGTATAGCCAAGTATAAACTCGTTGGCGTACTCACTTCCGAACTGGCTCCTGAGCTGCAACACGCTGGAGTTGGTCGTGCTGGGGAAGTACTCCGCGTTGTTCGAGAAGCGCAGGGCGTTTGGGGTGCGGCTGTTGTCGCGGTTTTCGCCGTACACATAGCTGTGGCGCAGTGTAAATTGGTGGTTGTTGGCGATGTTCCAGTCCAGGCGGGCAAATAGCTTGTCGCTCTTCGTTTCATCCTCTATGCTTCTGAAGCTGCCCGGGTCGTAGCCCAGGCGGTTGGCCGCTGCCGCCACCCGTTCGGCTTCCTCTACGGTGAAGTTAGACGAAGGCGTGCCAGGCTCGAACAGGAGCGGTTGGTTACGGTTTGTCTTCTCTCCGTTCACAAAGAAGAAAAGCTTATCCTTGATGATGGGGCCGCCCACGCGGACCCCTACCTGATAGTCGGTATAGTCTGGCAGGCGGGTTCGCTCATCATCGGGGCTTTTGCCTACCAGCTGTTCGTTGTTCCAGAAATAGTAGGCCGACCCGGTGAACCGGTTGGAGCCACTGCGGGTGATGGCATTGATACCCCCGCCGGTAAACCCGCTCTGGCGCACATCAAACGGGGCAATCACCACCTGTATAGCCTCAATGGCATCCAAGGAAATGGGTTGCACGCCTGTTTGCCCGCCGTTCGTGCCAGAGGAGGAGAGGCCGAACACATCATTGTTCACCGTTCCGTCGATAGAGAAGTTGTTGAAGCGGTTGTTCTGGCCGGCAAAGGAAATGCCTTGGCCGGAGGTGGAGGCCTGCGGCGTAATGCGTGTAAAGTCGTTTAGGCTGCGCGATATGGTGGGCAGCGACTGAATCTGTTCGGTGGATACGTTGGTGGCCGCGCCCGTCCTGTCGGAGTTGATCACCTTGTCCTGCGTGGCCGTTACCTCCACCTCGCCCAGAGTGGTGGTGCTTTCGGAGAGGGTCAGGTCGAGGCGGTAATTCTGGCCCAGCGTCAGGTTAATGTTCTCCACCACCTGCTCCTGGTAGCCGATATAAGACGTGCGGACGGTATAGGGGCCTCCCACCCGCATATTTTGGAAGTTATAGCGTCCCTCCGCGTTTGTGTTGGCTATGTACTGCGTATTGGTAGGAACGTGAACAGCAATAACCGTGGCCCCTGGTAGCGCCGTCCCGCTCTGGTCTTGCACCACCCCGTTCATGGCGGCAGTAGTGGTACCCTGAGCCCATGCACATTGAGCCTGAAGAATGGCGATAGCACACAGGAGTAAATAACTGTAGAAAAGTTTCATGAGACTTAATAACTAATTGAACAACAAATGTTTACTTTAGCTATTAAGTACGTGGATTATGCTGTTTTTAATGTTAAATTAGTATACAAAATAATAATAGTTATATAGTGTGGTGTTTATATAACACAGGATATGGCTAGAAAACAGGCGGCCGAACAGCCTTGATGAAGATCTTCTGGTAATGAGCTGAGTAGAGGTTGTTCTCGATAACGCCCAGAGAGGTGGAGGCGTGGATAAAGCGGACATCATCAGCGCCGTTGACCTCCGTAACCATACCCACATGCGTGATGTTGCGCTTGCTGGACCCGAAGAACACCAGGTCCCCCTCGCGCAGGTCTTTAGGCTTTACTTCGGAGCCATAGCGGCTCTGCTCCTCTGAGGTGCGGGGCAGGGCCACATCTATACTTTGGAATGAGGTGCAGAGCAGGCCGGAGCAGTCCATGCCTACACGGGTGGTGCCGCCCCAGCGGTAAGGAACGCCTGTAAAGGAGCGCGCTGTTTCAATGACGGTGGCCACGTCTCTGTCGAGGTTGCGGTTAGGCACACGCGTGCGGCTGGTGCGGTCCTTGGAGGTGCCGCGAACACCGCCGGCATACTGGTCGCCGCGTCGCTTTGCTTTTTTGCTGGCGCGTTTCTCAGCGGCAATCTCGCGGGCAGACTTGTACTCCTCGCCGCGCTTGCTAAAGGTAGGGCCCGACGTCTGGCAGGAGGCCAGCAACAGCAAACAAAAGATAAAAAGGGCAGAAGTAGTAAAAAGTGTTTTCAAAGCGTATTTTAGCGATCCAAGTGTAACATCATATATCCGACTGGCTAAATTAAGGATTAGTCCAGCTTTATTAAAATGAAATTTAACCCAATCACACCTGAAGCTGTCGCAGCATTTGAGGACATGGTAGGCCAGGAGCATGTACTGCTACCTGCCGCCGCCGAAGACATGCTGCGCTACACCCATGACGAAACAGAGGACCTGCGCTATGAGCCGGAGGTGGTGCTTAAACCTGCTAACGCTGCCGAGATAAGCCGTATTATGCAGTATTGCCACGAAAACTATATCCCGGTGACCCCGCGCGGCGCCGGCACCGGTTTGAGTGGCGGAGCCTTGGCAGTGCATAAGGGCGTTATACTTTCCACAGAGCGCCTGAACCGTATCATTGAGATTGACGAGCGCAACCTGCAGGCCATGGTGGAGCCGGGCGTGATTACGCAGGTGTTCCAGGAGGCTGTAATTGAGCGGGGGCTGTTTTACCCGCCCGATCCATCGAGCCGCGGCAGCTGCTTTTTGGGTGGCAACCTGAGCGAGAGCAGCGGCGGGCCAAGGGCCGTGAAGTATGGCGTTACCAAAGACTATGTGCTGAACGTGGAGGTGGTGCTGCCCAACGGCGAGATAACCTGGACGGGGGCTAACGTGCTGAAGAACGCCACAGGGTATAACCTGACGCAGCTGATGGTGGGCAGTGAGGGCACCTTAGGCATTATCACGAAGATCGTTTTTAAGCTGATACCATACCCGCCGCAGAACCTGGTGATGCTGGTGCCTTTCCGAAGTGAGGAGGAAGCCTGCGCGGCCGTTTCCAGGATTTTTATGGCGGGCATCGTGCCGTCAGCGCTGGAGTTTATGGAGCGTGAAGCCATTGTCTGGGCCACCCGCTACCTGGGTCAGGACCTGAGCCTGCCGGAGGACATTGAGGCGCACCTGCTGATAGAGCTGGACGGCACCGATATGGACCTGCTCTTTAAGGATGCTGAGCGCGTGTATGAGGTGCTGGAGCAGTTTAACGTGGGCGATATTCTGGTGGCGGACACAGAGAAGCAGAAAAATGACCTATGGTTGCTTCGCCGCAACGTGGCCCATGCCGTAAAGGGAAACTCTATCTATAAGGAGGAGGATACCGTGGTGCCCCGTGCAGAGTTGCCAAAACTGCTGCGTGGCGTAAAGGAGATAGGAGCCAGGTATAACTTCAAATCCGTTTGCTACGGCCATGCCGGCGACGGAAACCTGCACGTGAACATCATCAAGGGTGATATGAGTGATGAAGACTGGAATGAGAAGCTACCCGAAGGCATCAAGGAGATCTTCAGGCTGTGCGTAGGGTTGGGCGGTACAATCTCGGGTGAGCACGGCATCGGTCTGGTGCAACGGCAGTACGTCAACATCGCCCTGAATGAGGTACAGCTACGGCTAATGCGCGGCATCAAGGAACTCTTTGACCCGCGTGGCATACTTAATCCGGGCAAGATCTTTTAATTAGAAGGAGCAAGTATAAAAGAAAACAGGCGCAGTTTTAAAAAAGCTGCGCCTGTTTTATATAGTAAGATAGGTGTTTCTCCGGAAGCGGGTGGTGTATTTTATGCATTGCGGCGTCTTTTAGCGGGTTTCGGGCCTTCGGCCATGTCCTTATACTTGGTTTGGGCCAGTTTGCTGTCCAGGCCGCGTAAGTTTTGCCACGATTGCATCAGGTTAATGTGTGACTCGTTCAAAGGGGCGTCAGTGTGAGTTTGCTGGTTTTGATCAGGGTTTTGTGGAACTCTCATAGCGTGTGATTTATCTTGTGATTGTGTTTCTTGTTCTCTGGTGTTATAGGATCTGTTTGTAGCTTCATTCATCGGTTTATCAGGCTTCATTGCATCAGTTATTTATTGGTTCTTTATCTATCAGCTCGTGCTTTTTCTGCTCTTCTTTTATAAAGTTGCTCACATAGCCGGCAATCTCTTCGGCGTTCTCCTCCTGTAAAAAGTGCCCGCCATCCTCAAACGGAATCACGTAGCACTCATGGAAAAACTTCTTCCAGCGCTGTAGCGCCTCGAGTTTAATCAGTTTGTCGCGCTCACCCCATAGTATAAGGGTAGGGATGTCCTGTATTTTCTTGCGCTCTTTCCACAGCTCATCGTACCATTTGCTGGCTCCCACCAGCTCACGGGCACAGGCAAGGTTCCGCACAGGGTCCTCCGGCTTGCCCAAGGCATTGATGTAGTGGCTCTTGATAGGCTCCGGCAAGTCATCCTCATCCTTAAATAGCTCATGTATCAGCGCGTTCGTAGAAACGTTGAGCTTGGAGTGAAGGAACTTGCCCAATGGCCCAACCAGGTACTTGCTGGCCTTGTTAAAGGCTTGGTGTTTGGAGAGAGACCAGGTCCAGGAGTTCAGCATTACCACGCCGCGCACCTTATCAGGATGGTTGATGGCATAAGCCAGGCCGATAGGCGCCCCAAAGTCGTGCACCACGAGCGTAATGTCGCGCAGCTGGAGGTGCTCCATAAGCTGCTCAAAGTTAGCCGCATGGGCCCGGGGCTTATAACTCCAGTCCTTCGGCTTGTCCGACAGGCCAAAGCCTATCAAATCCAAGGCAATGCAACGGTGGTGCCTGCGAAGTTTCTTGATAAGGTTGCGGTACGTGAACGACCAGGACGGGGTGCCATGGATCATGACGACAACAGGACCTTCGCCCTCGTCAACATAATGCATCCTGCCTGCCTCCAACTCTATAAAATGGGACTTGAAAGGATACTCCTTCTTGTCCAGCCAATCTGGTTTCATAGCTTTAGGGTGATTGTTATTTACCTATACTTCTAAACGGAGGGCAGGTTGTTTCTTCGCTCAAAAAAGAAAACCCTTCAGACAATTTTCGGGTCAAGGCCTGGCCTTGTAAGAGAATCTATAGGTAAAGTATAATTTATAAGTGCTGGCTTCGAATGCACTGTTGTTTTCATGCTGCGCCTCCCGATACAGGTTTCTTGTGTTATAGGAATGGCTGATTACTATATAGTTGTATAGGCGTAAGAGTGGCGGCTCTTGCTAAAGTGCTACATTTAGCTAGGTTTTGGTGAACATTTATACTTTGTAACACGTAATCTGTGCGAGTTAAGGCTGTTGCTGAAAAACAAGCAACCCAAGAATGGTAGCTGCTCAGAGACAGCGTATAAAGAAGGGAAGAGGCTGAGAGACAAAAACCAACCTCAAAAAGTATAATCTGACAGGTAGCACCTTTACATACTTTGGTGCCCCTGGTGCCGGAGCAGAGGCTAGCGTTTATGCCATCCAAAGTTGTGTTGCAACGGGATATTTCTGATTTTGCATGCCTTTTAATTGAAGCAGGCAGTACACAAAAGAAAGCCAACCGCATAAGCGTAACGCTTGTGTAGTCTGTATGTGTTTATACATAGACAATTATCTTATAAAAGCCTATAACAGGGCTGTTACTAATAAATAAACAGATTTTATAGCTTAAAAGAGTTTACGATATGAGAATAGCAGTAGTAGGCACGGGTTACGTTGGCCTGGTGACGGGCACGTGCTTTGCCGAGGTGGGCATCGAGGTGACGTGCGTGGACATCGACGAGAAGAAGATCGCCAACCTCAGGCAGGGCATTTTGCCCATCTACGAGCCGGGCCTGGAGGAGATGGTCGAGCGCAACGCCCAGAAGGGCCGCCTTAGCTTCTCCACTGACCTTGCCGAGGTGGTGGAGGGCTGCGGCTGCGAGGCCGTCTTCATCGCCGTGGGCACCCCGCCGGGCGAGGACGGCTCGGCCGACCTGCAGTACGTGCTGGCCGTGGCCCGGCAGATCGGCCGCAGCCTGCAGGGCTACACGGTGGTGGTGACCAAGAGCACCGTGCCGGTGGGCACGGCCCGCAAGGTGCGGCAGGCCATAGAGGAGGAGCTGGAGGCCCGCGGCGCCGACATCGCCTTCGACGTGGCCTCCAACCCCGAGTTCCTGAAGGAGGGGGCCGCCATCGAGGACTTTTTGAAGCCCGACCGCATCGTGGTGGGGGTGTCCTCGGAGCGGGCCGAGCAGGTGATGCGCAAGCTCTACAAGCCCTTTCTGATGAACGGCCACCCGCTCATCTTCATGGACATCCCCTCGGCCGAGATGACCAAGTACGCGGCCAACGCCATGCTGGCCACCAAAATCAGCTTCATGAACGACGTGGCCAACCTCTGCGAGCTGATGGGCGCCGACGTGAACATGGTCCGAAGGGGCATCGGAAGCGATGCGCGCATCGGCAACAAGTTCATCTACCCGGGCATCGGCTACGGGGGCTCGTGCTTTCCCAAGGACGTGAAGGCCCTGATCCGGACCGCGAGCGAGAACGGCTACGAGATGCGCGTGCTGAAGGCGGTGGAGGAGGTCAACGAGCGGCAGAAGTCGGTGCTCTTCGACAAGATCCACAGCCACTTCCAGGGCGAGCTGGCCGGCAGGACGTTCGCCGTGTGGGGCCTCTCGTTCAAGCCCAAGACCGACGACATGCGCGAGGCCCCCTCGCTGGTGCTCATCGAGAAGCTGCTGGGGGCGGGGGCCCGGGTGAAGGCCTACGACCCGGTGGCCATGAAGGAGGCCCGGCACGCGCTCGGCGACAGTATCGAGTACGGCAAGGACGAGTACGAGGCGCTCATCGACGCCGACGCCCTCTTGCTGGTGACCGAGTGGCCCGAGTTCCGCTCGCCCAACTTCAACGTGGTGGGCAAGCTGCTGCGCGAGAAGACCGTCTTCGACGGCAGAAACATCTACGAGGCCGCCGAGATGCGCGAGAAGGGCTTCACCTACTACGGCATCGGAACCAAACAGCAGCAGCCGGAGCTTAACCCAACTGTATAACCGCTGAACATGACCAAGAAAAGAGTACTAATCACCGGTGGGGCCGGTTTCCTGGGTTCCCACCTCTGCGACAGATTCATCCAGGAGGGCTACCACGTGATCGCGATGGACAACCTGATCACAGGCAGCCTGGATAATATTGAACACCTGTTTAAACTGGAGGACTTCGAGTTCTACCACCACGATGTATCGAAGTTTGTGCATGTGCCGGGCCACCTGGACTACATTTTGCACTTCGCCTCGCCGGCCAGCCCGATCGACTACCTCAAGATCCCGATCCAGACGCTGAAGGTAGGCTCGCTGGGCACGCACAACCTGCTGGGCCTGGCCAAGGCCAAGGGCGCGCGCATGCTCATCGCCTCCACCTCCGAGGTGTACGGCGATCCGCTGGTGCACCCGCAGCAGGAAGACTACTGGGGCAACGTGAACCCGGTGGGGCCGCGTGGCTGCTACGACGAGGCCAAGCGCTTCCAGGAGGCCATGACCATGGCCTACCACATGCACCACGGCCTAGAGACGCGCATCGTGCGCATCTTCAACACCTATGGCCCTCGGATGCGGTTGGACGACGGCCGCGTGCTGCCGGCTTTCCTGAGCCAGGCCTTGCGCGGCGAGCCGCTGAGTATCTTCGGCGACGGCAGCCAGACGCGCTCCTTCTGCTACGTGGACGACTTGGTGGAGGGCATTTACCGCCTGCTGCTGAGCGACTACCACCTGCCGGTGAACATCGGAAACCCGTCGGAGATCACCATCAAGGAGTTTGCCGAGGAGATCTGCCGCCTGACGGGGGTAGAGCTGAAGGTGGAGTACCAGCCGTTGCCGAAGGATGACCCGCAGAAGCGCCAGCCGGACATCACGTTGGCTAACCAGGTGCTGGGCTGGGAGCCGCAGGTAGACCGGGCCGAAGGCCTGAAACGTACGCTGGAGTTCTTCAAAGAGAAGATTTTGAAGCCCGCGGAGCAGCCAGCCTAAGGGTAAGCAAGTATAAAAGCAGGGGCCTGCCGAAATCATCCGGCAGGCCCCTGCTTTTATACTTTAATTTCGTGTTTGTAGCGGCTTAGCTTTTCTTATTCTCCTTCAAGAATTTCTTCGCCTCCTTAAAGTTGGCAGACTTTTTATCGCTGGATTTCAGGACAACGGCATAGTAGTTTTTGGCTGCGGCTTTGTCCTTTTGCTGCTTGGCGATACGGGCCAGGTTGAGGTATGAGTTCACGAAATAACCCGAGTCTTGCTCATTGGTCATCTCTGCATACATGATTGTGTTCTTGTAGTGTGCTTTGGCCTTTTCGAAGTCGCGGTACTTGTGCTGGTTGATATAGCCCAGAATATATGAGGCATAGCGTCCGCTAACCGGCTCGTAGCCCGGCATTTTCTGCTCCAGCTTCGCCAGAATATCTTCCGATACGCGCTCAGCCTTGGTAAAGTGGCCGTTCACGAAAAGCAACCTTGCGTAAAAGCGCTGGAAATAGGCGTTGTCGGGGTATTTCAGGGCCAGGTCTTCGGACACTTCCAGGGCCTCCTGCATCTGCTTCTCCTCGTTAGCCAGTATCTTCATCAGGAAAAGCTTAGACTCCGTGCCCGTGTAAAAACCTGTTTTAGAGACATAAGCCAGCTGCTTCAGGCCCAGACGCTTGTCACCGTTAGGAAAGAAAACCAACACAGGACGCAGCATCGGGTAATTTTCCGGTATCCAAACAGAGTAGTAGTTGAAGAGGGCCTCCCCGAACAGGAACTCAGGGCTTAGGCCGTTGCCTGCCTTGGCCTTCTCGAGGAAGTCGAGGGACCGTTTGCTGGCCACCGTGGCTTTGCGCCAGTTGCTGCGCTCCGAGTGCAGGCGGGCCGTAAAGCCGTAAGAAGCCGCCAGGAAAAAAGCCGCCTCCACATTGTTTTCATCCTTGTCATACATGGCCTCCGCCTTCTGGATCGTCGTATCCATATAGGCAAAAAAGAGGTCGTCATACTTCTGGGTCTGGATGTTTGTCGGCACGATCTTCCACCACTGGCTCAGGCCCATAAGGAAGTATGGGAGCGGGTGCTCCGGGTAGCGGCGGCGAATCGATTTAAACTGTTTCTCGGCACGCTCATACTTGAAGTTGTACATGTTGTCCACGGCGCCCTCCAACTCGTACTGTACATCCTTGTTCAGGAGCAGCATGCCCTTCACCTTTGCTGCGGTAGGCAAGACCTCTACCTCGGTCATGGTTACCTGGCGCATAGCCGTAGAGTCAGTAGGCTGCTGCGCTACAGCTAAAAGGGGGAAAAGGAGCGTGAAGATGGCGGAGATTAAGTTCTTCATGTAAGGCCAAAAATTGTAAGTTTGTTTGTGCCCGATGTACAGTTGACGGTGCTAATTATAAAAGTACAACAATTCTATTTATTATGAATTCCATAAAGATAAAATAATTATGAAACTTCTTGAAACCCTCTGCCGCATTCATGCCCCCTCAGGCAACGAGCAGGAAATGACGAAATTTCTGTTAAATTACATAGAGGAGCAAAAAGCCGGCTGGAAACAGCAACCTGTTGTGCTTCACGGGGAAGGCTTTCAGGACTGCATCGTGCTGGTGTTCGGCAAGCCGAGAAGTGCAATTTTCGCCCACATGGATTCCATCGGGTTCACGGTGCGCTACGGCAAACAGCTGGTGCGGATAGGAGGCCCGGATGCCGAAACTGGCTACATGTTGGTAGGGGAAGACGGACAGGGGAAAATTGAGTGCACCCTAAAGTATGACGAGGAGGAGCACGAGCTGAGTTATGAGTTTGAGCGTGAGATAGAACGCGGCACGGAGCTGGTGTTTAAGTGCGATTTCCGGGAAACCGAGGAGACGGTGCAGAGCTGCTACCTGGATAACCGGCTGGGGGTATGGGCTGCGCTGCAGGTGGCCGAGACGCTGGAAAACGGCATCATTGCCTTCTGCTGCTGGGAGGAGCATGGCGGTGGCTCGGTATCGTACCTGGCCCGCTACATACACGAGCGCTATGGCGTAACCCAGGGGCTCATCTCTGATATCACTTGGGTTACCGAGGGCGTGCTCGCCGGGGAAGGCGTGGTCATTTCGATGCGTGACAGCCTGATCCCGCGCCGGTCGTACGTGCAGCGCATCATCAACATTGCCAAAAAGGCCGGCGTGCCTTACCAGCTGGAGGTAGAGGGCGCCGGCGGCAGCGACGCCAAAGAGCTGCAGCGCAGTGCCTACCCCTGGGACTGGTGCTTTGTAGGCGCTCCCGAAGACAACGTGCACACGCCGAACGAGATCGTGCACAAGAAAGACATCGATAGCATGGTAGCGCTCTACAAGGTGCTGATGGAGCAGCTGTAGAGCGGGAAAGGGCACAGAAGAAATAGGTGCGTGCTTTATGGGTCGAAAGCATCAGGCTGTGAAGTGGAGAGGCAAGGCTGGGTGAGCCAGTTGTACTTAGTGCCTGGGAAGGCCAGGTTTTCAGGTATGCTGGCTACGTCGAAAAAGCAGAACCGGAGGCGCTGGAAACCCTCGGTTCTGCTGTTGTAGGCTCTTTTCAGGCATCGGAAACGGCTCGTTTTGAATTGATGTTGTAACGCGCTAAAGGCTAGAAGTATAAGCGGAGAACACGGCCTGAGGAAAGGGTGAGGGATATTTGGAAAAGTCTAAGGAATCACTTTTCTTTAATAACTATATAGAAATACACCTTTAACCTTTAATCTAACCGAATGGAACCGATTCTTTACGCAATTCCTGCCTTTGGACTGGCGGCCCTGCTCTACACGGGCATCAGGTCGGCGTGGGTGACGAAGCAGCCTAGTGGCAACGAGCGCATGACGGAGATTGCACGCCATATCGCCGATGGCGCCATGGCCTTTCTGAAAGCCGAGTATAAAGTACTGACCTATTTTGTTATCATCGCCTCCGTGTTCCTGTTCTACCTGGGCTACACCGGCGATAAATCGCACCCGCTTATCGTGGGCGCCTTCATCATAGGGGCTGTTTTCTCGGCGCTGGCCGGGTTTATAGGCATGCGTATCGCCACAAAGGCGAACGTGCGCACGGCAGAGGCTGCACGAACCAGCCTTGCCAGAGCCCTGAACGTTTCGTTCGCCGGTGGCTCTGTGATGGGGATGGGCGTGGCCGGCCTGGCGGTGCTGGGGCTAGGTTCACTGTTCATCCTCTTCTACTACATGTTCGTGCTGAGCCAGGGCGGCGATGTGAACGGCGTGCAGATGGAAATCGCCCTGGAGGTGCTCACGGGTTTCTCGCTGGGTGCTGAAAGTATTGCCTTGTTTGCCCGTGTGGGCGGTGGCATCTACACCAAGGCCGCCGACGTTGGCGCTGACCTGGTGGGTAAAGTAGAGGCAGGCATTCCGGAGGACGACCCGCGCAACCCCGCCACCATTGCCGATAACGTAGGCGACAACGTGGGCGACGTGGCCGGTATGGGCGCCGACCTCTTCGGTTCTTACGTGGCCACTATCCTGGCTACCATGGTGCTGGGCCGTGAGGTAGAGGTGAGCGACAACTTTGGCGGGTTATCGCCCATCATACTTCCCATGCTGATCGCAGGCCTGGGCATTGTGTTCTCCCTGATCGGTATGCTGTTCGTGCGTGTGAGCGAGGGGGGCGACGTACAGGCGGCGCTTAACCGCGGTAACTGGATCTCGGTTATACTTACCGCAGCGGCTTCCTACTTTGTTATTCACTGGCTGCTGCCGGAAAACCTTAACCTCCGCAACTTCGAGTTCACCAACAACGGCGTGTTCATGGCCGTGATCGTGGGCCTGGTGGTGGGCACGCTGATGAGTATCATCACAGAGTACTATACTGCCATGGGCAAGAAGCCGGTAAACTCCATTGTGCAGCAGTCTTCGACCGGGCATGCAACCAACATCATCGCCGGTCTGGCGGTGGGGATGCACTCCACGGTACTGCCGATCATCGTACTGGCGGCTGGTATCGTGTTGTCTTACGCGGCGGCCGGCCTGTACGGTGTGGCCATAGCGGCGGCCGGCATGATGGCCACCACGGCCATGCAGTTGGCCATTGACGCCTTTGGCCCGATTGCCGACAATGCCGGTGGTATTGCCGAGATGAGCGAACTGCCGAAAGAGGTGCGCGGTCGCACCGACATCCTGGATGCCGTGGGCAACACCACGGCCGCCACCGGCAAGGGCTTTGCCATTGCCTCTGCGGCCCTCACTTCCCTGGCACTATTTGCCGCCTTTGTAGGCATCGCCGGTATCCGTACCATCGACTTGTACAAGGCCCCCGTGCTGGCGGGCCTGTTCATCGGTGCCATGATTCCATTCATCTTCTCAGCCCTGGCTATCTCTGCGGTAGGCCGTGCGGCTATGGCCATGGTACACGAGGTGCGCCGGCAGTTCCGCGAAATACCGGGCATTATGGAGGGTACCGGCAAGCCGGAGTACGAGAAATGCGTGGCCATTTCAACGCAGGCCGCCATTAGGGAGATGATGCTGCCGGGCGCTATCGCCTTGCTGGTGCCGATCATCATCGGCTTTGGTTTCCGGGATGTGTTTCCGGATACTTCCTCGGCCGAGGTGCTGGGCGGAACACTGGCCGGTGTAACCGTATCGGGAGTGCTGATGGCCATGTTCCAGTCGAATGCCGGTGGAGCCTGGGACAATGCCAAAAAATCCTTTGAAAAGGGGGTGGAGATAAACGGCGTGGTTGAGTATAAGGGCTCTGAGCCACACAAGGCCTCTGTTACCGGCGACACCGTGGGCGACCCTTTCAAAGACACCTCTGGCCCAAGTATGAACATCCTGATCAAGCTTATGTCGATCGTGTCGCTGGTGATTGCGCCGCACATTGCGCTGGACCAAGAGCCGCCGATTCCGGAGCCGCCGATCGAAATGGAGCGAATTAACATGAACCAGGAGCAGTTAACGCCAGCCACGGCAAGCATAAACGAGCAGCATACCGTAAGGCTGACAGCCACAGCAAAATAGCAACCGCAGTAAATATGAGGATAAGCCCGGCGTAAGGTTGGGCTTATTTTTTATTTTATACTTACCTTTGTTCAAGATCAACCCAACATTACATGGAACCGCGTACCATTCAAATTCACGACTGTGAGTTTAGCACCTATATTTTCGAGGAGGAGATAATTGCCCGTATCACCATGCTGGCTGAGCAACTGGACAAAGACTATGCTGAGAAAAAGCCACTTTTCCTGGCCGTGCTGAACGGCTCGTTCATGTTCGTGGCCGACCTGCTGAAGCGCGTTTCCATACCCTGCGAGATTTCCTTTATCCGCCTGGCCAGTTACCAGGACATGCACAGCACCGGTAAGGTAAAGGAGGTGCTGGGCCTGACCGAAGACATAAAGGGCCGCCATGTGGTGGTGCTGGAGGATATCGTGGACACCGGCCACACGGTGCACGGCCTGCTGCAGCAACTACAGGAGCGTGGGCCGGCCTCTGTGCAGGTAGCCACCCTGCTGATGAAGCCAGACTGCCTGCAGCACCCGCTGGACATTAAATACGTGGCCCGCGCGATACCAAACGACTTCGTGGTAGGCTATGGGCTAGATTACAACGGGCTGGGCCGGAACCTGCGCGACATTTACAAGATCGTATCGTAACCCTGCCATACAGGTAGCGTTAGCAGGAGGTGCAGCCGTTTCACGGGCCTCATAAAATCAGAAAGTACAGAGAAATTATACTTATATTTGCTTTTTAAATTAGCTATAAGATATGCTTAACATTGTTTTGTTTGGCCCTCCAGGTGCTGGTAAAGGTACCCAAAGTCAAAAACTGTTAGATAAATACAACCTCATACACCTTTCTACCGGCGACTTGCTGCGTTCTGAGATCGCTGCTGGCACCGCGCTAGGCCTGGAAGCAAAAAAGCTGATGGACAATGGCCTGTTGGTGCCCGACGAAGTAGTGATCGGCATGATCGAAAACAAGGTGAAAGAGCATCGCCAAGCGGCAGGTTTCATCTTCGACGGCTTCCCGCGCACGGTGCCACAGGCTCAGGGCCTGGACAAGCTGCTGCAGGACAACGATACCGAGATCTCTGCCATGATCGCCTTGAAAGTGGACGATGAGGAACTGACCAAGCGCCTGTTGCTGCGTGGCCAGACATCCGGCCGCCCGGATGACCAGAACGAGGAGCTGATCCGCAAGCGCGTGCAGGAGTATAATACCAAGACAAGGCCAGTGGCCGATTACTATGCCGGGCAAGGCAAGTACTTTGCAGTGGATGGCATCGGCGAGATAGAAGACATCTTCAAGGCGCTGTGCCAGCACGTGGATGCATTGAAGGAAAAGCAGGAAGAGAAATAATAAGCTACAGGCTTAAGAAGATTTGGCATCAAGCAACTTTATAGACTACGTTAAGGTCTGCTCGCGTTCCGGGCACGGTGGAGGAGGTTCCGCACACTTGCATCGCGATAAAAAGACGGCGAAGGGTGGCCCCGATGGGGGCGACGGCGGCCGTGGCGGGCACGTTATACTTCGCGGCAACGCCCAGCTCTGGACGCTGCTGCACCTGCAGTACCGCAAGCACGTGATTGCCGAAAACGGCCTGAACGGTGGCCCAAGCCACTCTACCGGGGCGCAAGGCAAGGATGAGGTGCTGGAGGTGCCGCTGGGTACCATTGCCCGCAATGCCGAAACCGGTGATATCATGTGCGAAATCACTGAGGACGGGCAGGAGATCATACTTACCCCCGGCGGCCGCGGCGGCCTGGGCAACGCGCACTTTAAATCCCCGACCAACCAGACACCGCGTTACGCGCAGCCAGGTGAGCCAGGCATTGAGGAGTGGGTGGTGCTGGAACTGAAGCTGCTGGCCGATGTGGGCCTTGTGGGCTTCCCCAACGCCGGCAAGTCTACACTGCTGTCGGTAGTGTCGGCGGCCAAGCCCAAAATTGCCAACTACGCCTTTACCACGCTGGAGCCCAACCTGGGGGTGGTGGCCTACCGCGACTACAAGTCCTTTGTGATGGCCGATATACCGGGCATCATTGAAGGGGCTTCTGAGGGGAAAGGCCTCGGTTTCCGTTTCCTGCGCCACATCGAGCGGAACTCCATGCTGCTGTTTATGGTTTCATGTGAGAGCGCCGATATCGCCGAGGAGTATAAAGTACTGCTAACCGAGCTGGAAAAGTATAATCCGGAGCTGCTGGACAAAAAGCGCATACTTGCCGTTACCAAGTCCGATATGCTGGATGAGGAACTGGAGGAGGAGATGCGCAAGACTTTACCAGCGGACCTCCAAACGGTGTTCATCTCCAGCATCACTGGTAAGAACATTACGCAACTGAAAGACATGATCTGGGAGGCACTCAACAGTTAGAGCACAGCCCGGTTAAAGTATAAGAACCAGGATCGGTAGAGGCTACAAAGCCTGCTACCGATTTTTTTTAAGGAGTGAGCTTCAGTAGGGTGGAGGAGCGAAGGCTCAATACCGATACTAACGCTCATCCTTTGTAGCTGCTGCTTCCCTTCCAACAAGATCCTTAACAGGATCAAACGAAGAGAGATACAGGCACGCATTCATTTAGCCGCTCATGCAAAATTAATTTGTGTCAACTTGGCACGAACAGCGGTTTGGCAAGACAATTGAAAAGACAAGATAGACCAATCAACCTAACTTTTTTAAGGCATTATGTCAGATAAAGATATTAAAAAGGAGCAGGAACAAGAGGAATTGCAGGAAAACACTGCCAATGCAACCACCGAAGAGGAGCTGAACCAGGTGGACGAAACAGCGGAGGAAACCACTGCTGAAACGCAGGAGGAAAAAACGGCAGCAGAGCTGGCAGAGATGAAAGATAAATTTGTGCGCCTGATGGCAGAGTTCGAGAACTTCCGCCGCCGCACGGCTAAAGAGCGCCTGGAGCTAATTAAAACGGCTAATCAGGAAACGATGAGTGAGCTCCTGCCAGTGCTGGATGATATGGAGCGTGCGCGCCAGTCGATGGAAACCACCAAAGACCTCGACACCATGCTGCAGGGCCTGGAGCTGGTGTTCCATAAGCTGAAGCATGTAACTGTGCAGAAGGGGTTAAAGGCAATGGAGACGAAGGCTGGCGATGACTTCGACAGCGATTTTCATGAGGCGGTAACGCAAATCCCGGCTCCGTCAGAAGAGCTAAAAGGCAAGATAGTAGATGTAATTGAGAAAGGATACACGCTGAACGAGAAGGTGATCCGATTCGCGAAAGTAGTAATAGGAGCGTAAGCCATGGCTAAGAGAGATTATTATGAGGTTTTGGGGGTAAGCAAAAGCGCCACGCAGGAGGAGATAAAGAAGTCTTACCGCAAAATCGCCATTAAATTCCATCCAGATAAGAACCCGGACGACCCTACCGCCGAAGACAAGTTCAAAGAGGCGGCAGAGGCTTACGAGGTGCTGAGCGACCAGCAGAAGCGCCAGCGTTACGACCAGTTCGGGCACCAGGGCATGAACGGCGGCTTCGGCGGCGGCGGCATGAACATGGAGGATATCTTCTCGCAGTTCGGCGACATCTTTGGCGGCGGCGGCTTTGAGAGCTTCTTCGGCGGTGCCGGACGCTCCGGCGGCGGACGGCGCCAGCGCAAAGGTTCTAACCTGCGCATTAAGCTAAAGCTTAACCTGGAGGAGATAGCCAACGGCGTAGAGAAAAAGATAAAAGTAAAGCGCTACGTAGCCTGTAGCACCTGCGGCGGCAACGGTGCCAAGAACGGAACCGACATGCAGACCTGCGGCACCTGCCAGGGCTCCGGCCAGGTGCGCAAGGTGGTGAACACCATGCTCGGCCAAATGGTATCCACGGCGACATGCCCTACCTGTAACGGCGAGGGCCGCATCGTGACCAACAACTGTAATGCCTGCCACGGAAGCGGTAGGGAGCTGCAGGAAGAGGTGATCTCGATCAACGTGCCAGGCGGCGTAATGGATGGCATGCAGCTGAGCATGAGCGGCAAGGGTAACGTGCCGGAGCGCGGAGGCGTGCCCGGTGACCTGCTGATCCAGATAGAGGAGGAGCCGCACCCAACCCTGAAGCGCGAAGGCAATAACGTGATCTATGAGCAGTACATCAGCTTTGTGGATGCGGCCCTGGGTGCTGAGGTGGAGGTGCCAACCATTTCCGGTAAAGTAAAAATCACGATAAAGCCAGGTACGCAAAGCGGGGAGATTTTCAGGCTGCGTGGCAAAGGCATCCAGGATATCAACGGCTACGGTAAAGGCGACCAGCTGATCCATGTGAACGTGTGGACGCCGAAGAGCCTGAGCAGCGACGAGAAGGCAGTGTTGGAAGGCCTGCGCTATTCCGCCAACTTCACACCAAACCCAGGTAAGAACGAGAAAGGATTCTTTGAGAAGGTGAAAGATTACTTCCAGTAAAAGGCCTTCCCGAACTGTAGTTTTAGGCCCGGTTTTCCGTATACACGGAAGGCCGGGCTTTTTATTTATACTACCTATATCAGGTAGAGCCGTAGTTTGATCCCTTTTATACCTGGCTTAGTCGATTAAGTATAGCCAAGGCGCTATGCAATACAGCATAATACTTATATTTGAGTAAACTAAACCCAAACACCCTTGAGTATTCTGAAGATTGATGGCGTGACCAAAAGCTACGCCAACCACACCGCCCTCGACCATGTGAGCTTCGAGATTCCGCAGGGCTGCATTTTTGGCCTGCTGGGCCCGAATGGTGCAGGGAAAACATCGCTTATCCGCATCATTACCCAAATTACCGGTGCAGACAGCGGCAAGATATACTTTAAAGGCGAGCGCCTGAAGCCCGACCACATCAAGGACATGGGGTACCTGCCCGAAGAGCGTGGCCTTTACAAGAAGATGAAGGTAGGAGAGCAGCTGCTGTACCTGGCCCAGCTGAAAGGCCTGAGCAAGGAGGAGGCGACCGCCCGCATCAAGACCTGGGTAGACCGCTTTGAGATTCGCGAGTGGTTGGGTAAGCACATCGAGGACCTCTCAAAGGGCATGCAGCAGAAGGTGCAGTTTATTGCCACCGTGCTGCACGAGCCATCGCTGATCATCCTGGATGAGCCTTTCTCCGGCTTCGACCCGATCAACGCCAACCTGATCAAAGACGAAATCCTGAGCCTGCGCGAGCGGGGCGCCACCATTATCTTCTCTACGCACCGCATGGAGTCGGTGGAGGAGCTTTGCGACAACATCGCCCTGATAAACAGGGCGCAGAAGGTGCTGGACGGGCCGGTGAAGGAGATAAAAGACGCCTACAAAACCGACACGTACCAGGTTATCGGCAACGGCCAGCTCATGATCACCTCCCCGGACTTTGAGGTGGTAGAGCAGCATAGCAACCACGGTATCTTCAGGGCCAACGTGCGCCTGCTGAACGATACCTCTCCAAATGACCTGCTGCGCTACCTCATCCAGCGGGTGGAGGTGCACTCTTTTGTGGAGCTGGTGCCTAGCATAAACGAAATCTTCATCCAAAAAGTAAAAGAAACACACCATGCATAAGATCTGGCTGATTATACAGCGCGAATACCTGACACGCGTGCGCAAAAAGAGCTTCATCATCATGACGCTGCTCACGCCGCTGCTGCTGGCTACCTTCATGATCCTGCCCGGGCTGCTGATCGGCATGTCGGACGAGGCGGAGACGGTAATGGTGCTGGACGAGAGCGGCCTGTTTGAGGGCAAGCTGGAGAACAAGAAAGACATCAGCTTTGTGCCGCTGGCCGGTACCCTGGACCAGGCCAAGACGCTGTACCAGGAAACCGACAACACGGCCCTGCTCTACATCCCGGAGATGAGCATAGACGACCCGAAAGGCTTCATCGTGTATGGCAAGAAGAACATCAGCATACAAACGCAGGTGCGCCTGGAGAACATGCTGGAAAAGGAGATCGAGAACCAGCGCTACCTTGCCTCCGGCCTCGACCGCGAAACGCTGGACAAGATAAAGGCCAACGTAAAGCTGACCGCCGTTAACCTGAGCGATAGCGGCGAGAAGGACAACAACGCCATCATCACCTCCATTGCGGGTGTGGCTGGCGCAGTGATCATCTACTTCTTCATCTTCCTGTACGGGGTGCAGATTATGCGTGGGGTGATAGAGGAGAAGACCAGCCGCATTGTGGAGGTTATGATCTCTTCGGTAAAACCCTTTCAGCTGATGATGGGCAAGATCGTGGGCATTGCCGCCGTGGGCCTGACCCAGTTCCTGCTCTGGATCATACTTTCGTTTGTGGCCGTTACCGCCGTTTCGGCTGCTTTTGGGGTGGATGCCGCCCCGTCGCCAGCGGCGCAGTATGCCGCCGGCCAGGTGGCCGCGCAGGGTGAGGATGTGGCCGCCGGCGACCCTACCGCGATGGATAACCCGGAGGGGCAGGATGAGTTCGCCAGCACTTTTAACGACGTCAAGAAAAGTTTCGCGAACCTGCCCGTGGCCCTGATCTTCGGTAGTTTCCTGTTCTATTTCCTGGGCGGGTACCTGTTGTATGGCTCGCTCTTCGGGGCCATTGGGGCTGCCGTGGATAACGAGACCGACACCCAGCAGTTCATGATGCCGATCACGATACCGCTGGTGATTTCCTTTATCATGTCGTACTCTATTGTGCTGAAGAACCCGGA
Organism: Pontibacter litorisediminis; assembly: GCF_029360645.1. GTDB lineage: Bacteria > Bacteroidota > Bacteroidia > Cytophagales > Hymenobacteraceae > Pontibacter > Pontibacter litorisediminis. The sequence goes on from NZ_JARDUA010000007.1 coordinate 51,735, forward strand.
TGGGCCGGTGGCGTTCTGGTTGTCGATGATTCCAATTACCTCACCGATCGTGATGATGGTGCGCGTTCCGTTTGGCGTGCCCGCCTGGGAGCTACTGCTCTCGATGGGCCTGCTGGTGGCCGGCTTCGTGTTCACCACCTGGATCGCCAGCCGAATCTACCGGGTGGGCATCCTGATGTACGGCAAAAAAGTAAACTACAAGGAGCTGTCGAAGTGGCTGTTTTACAGGGTATAAGTATAGAAGTTGCATTGTAAAGTATAAAAATAGCCGGTGCCCCAGGTGCCGGCTATTTTTATTATCTTGATTTATAAAATCAGACCACAAGATCATGATGAAGTATAAACTCCTGACAATTCTTTTGATGGCACTAACCACAGTAACCATGGCCCAGAAAAAAGACAAGCCCGCCTACCAGCTGTTCACCGCGGAGGGCAAAAGCATACACTATGGCAAAATGCTGAAGGAACTACAGGAGGCAGAGGTTATACTTTTTGGCGAACAGCACAACGACCCGATCGCGCATTGGCTGCAACTGGAGGTGGCCAAAGACCTGCACCGGGAGAACCCCCAGCGATTTGCCATCGGAGCCGAGATGTTTGAGGCCGATGTGCAGCTGGTGTTGAACGAGTACCTGGCAGGGCAGGCGCCGGAGAAGAACTTTGAGCAGGAGGCAAGGCCATGGCCCAACTACGCCACCGACTACAGGCCTGTGGTGCGTTTTGCCAAAGAACAGCAGATCCCGTTTATCGCGACAAACGTGCCGCGCCGCTATGCGGCCATGGTTGCTTCCGGGGGGCTAGCTGCGCTGAATGTCGTGTCGGAGGAGGCGAAGCGCTATATGGCGCCGCTTCCGGTTACGGTGGATATGGAGTTGCCAGGTTACAAGAACATGGTGGCGATGTTTGGCAGCAGCACGCACGGCAACACTCAAAGCCTGAACATTGTGCAGGCACAGGCGCTGAAAGATGCTACCATGGCGCACTTTATACTTGGCCAGGTACAGCAGGGGCGGCAGGTGCTGCACTTGAACGGCGCTTACCATTCAGACAATTTCGAGGGGATCGGTTGGTACCTGAAGCAGCTTCGCCCGCAGGTAAAGACCCGTACCATCACCACCGTGCTGCAAGCCGATCTGGAGAAGCTGTCGGAAGAGAATAAGCAGAAAGCCGATTTTATACTTGTAGTGCCGGAAAGCATGACGAGAACCTACTGAGTTGGGAAGTTAGAAGGTTAGAAAGTGTGGCGGTAGCGTATAGCAGGAGACCTATCCTCCTAGGAGGGGAATCACTCCACCCCAGCCATCCCTTAAGAACAGGGGAGGGAGCTCTGTTCAAGCACCGTTAGCGCTGGCTACCGGAATGATCCCAGTCTTTGGGTTGAGCGCCTTCTAGATTTCCGGTGCCCGTAAGGGCATTGCGACAGCAAAGGAAATGTAGACAGCGCGATGCCCTTATCGAGGGCCCCTACCCCCAAGACGAGCCCTCTCGGGCTGGAGAGCACCACAGTCAGAGATGAAACGAGCTGGAAGTAAAGCCAAGGATGAACAGCAGCAAGCAAGGATAGCTTGTATCAAGCTGAGTAAAGCTGCGGCTAAGACAAGGCACAAGCGGACACTGGCGCCAGCAGGTGTGGAGAAGCAAGTATAGCCACAACCAATCCATACTACCCTAAAACAACAAAGCCCGGCTAAAACAGCCGGGCTTTGTCTATCTAAAGAGAAAGAAGGTATCTTACTTAAGCGGAGAAAGAGCTTCCGCAGCCGCATGTGCTGGTAGCCTGTGGGTTGTTGAAAGTGAAGCCGCGTGCGTTCAGGCCATCCTGGAAGTCGACTTCCATGCCCATTACGTACATGCCATGCTTCTTGTCCATGATCAGCGTAACGCCGTCCAACTCAAACGTCTCATCAGACTCTTTTGGCTTGTCAAAGCCAAGCAGGTAGGAAAGTCCGGAGCAGCCACCGCCCTGCACACCCACGCGCAGGCCATACTCAGCGGGTACGTTCTTTTCCTTCAATATATTTTTCACCTCTTCCAAGGCTCTTTCTGTCAAATGTATAGGTGCAGTTTTGGTTTCTGTTGCCATAGTATAGATGTCTTTATTTGTAGCCACAAACCTAAGCAATAATCTACAAAAATGCTTGCAGTTACTAGGCTGTACCTAGTAAACAGGCAAAGCCTGTAAATGATTCATGCATCCAGAATTAATTTTTTACGATATTTATACTTTCAACTACTGAGAGCATGGCTGACTTTTTCGTTTTATTAATAGAGCTACTAAAACTGGCTTTGCCGGCGCTGGTACTGGTTGGGGGCTTATACCTGTTGCTCCAAAAGCATTATGAGCGCGAAGACCGCCTGCGGTCCGAGAAGGCCCAGCAGAAGGACAGCAGGAATGCAGAGATTATCACCCCGATACGGCTGCAGGCGTATGAGCGGGTTGTACTACTGCTGGAGCGCATTACACCAAGCAACCTGCTGCTGCGCGTAAGCCCGGCCGGGCAAACGGCTGCAGAGTACCACCGCCTGCTGCTCTCAGAAATCCGCAACGAGTTCAACCACAACATGTCGCAGCAGGTGTACATGAGCGAGCAGGCATGGCAGCAGGTAAACCACGCCCGGGAGGATGTGGTGAAGCTGATCAACAAAACTTTTCAGGAGCTGCCCGAAAATGCCCGTGGCACCGACCTGGCCAAACGCGTATTGGAAACGGTGCTGGTAAACGAGCAGGACCCAACCGCCCAGGCAATCAACGTGGTAAAGCAGGAGGTACGCGCGGAGTTTGGAAGATAGCGAGTTTAGGAGTTCGCGCGTTTCAGAGTTGTGTCACGCTGGCCTGCTGTAGGCGTGACAGGGCTAGTATACCCTAAGGCATACTGGATGTAAGTGCCGAACTTGATGCGAGGAAGGAAACCTCCTGTAGCAGGATAGCTCGTTCTATAAAGAGATCCGCCATACTTTATACTTTGCCGAAGTATAAAGTATGGCGGATCTCTTTGAGGGTAGGATAGAAAGGGGAGCAATTCTGTGATCCCAACCAATCCTACCCAACTCTTAAACTCCTAAACTATCTAACTCCCTCAGCTTTTCGAGCAGCTTCTCTACCTGCTCCATGCCATGCGCCGGGAAGTTGGCGATGCGGATCTGTTGCTCCTTATGCTTGCCGTACCCGCTGCCGACCTGCAGGTCATACTTTGCCAGATGGCTGTTTACCTCTGAGGCAGGAAGTGTCGTATTGGCTACAATCGTGGTTTTTGATCGGTGCCGCGGGTTATCAACGGCTGGCGAGAAGAGGCTGCTCTGCTCCAGGAAAGTATAAATCTTATCAGCCTTGGCCTCTGTTTCCTGCCGGATCACCTCCACGCCTGTACGGTTCATGTCTTCCAGTACTTTGCCCAACAAGTAGATGTTCAGCACATTCGGTGTCTCCACCGTCTGGCTCTGCAGCGCCTTCTCCAGCAGGGCAGGTAAGGTATGGTAGGAGCCTGTAGACAGACTGCTCTCCTGCATCTGGCGGGCTTTGGCCATGCAACGGTCGTTGGCTAACCACACACCCAGGCCAGCGGGCAGGCCAAAGCACTTCTGCACCGAAAAGTATACCGAGTCCACTTTAGCGTAATCGAAGGCAGGATAGGGCAGGGAGGAGACCGCATCCACATAAATCAAGGCATCCGCAGGGGATTTTTCGCGAAACCGGTTGATGTCCTCCACGGGCATACAGGCCCCGGAGCTGGTTTCGTTCTGGATCAGGGCTACTAGCTCTGCCGTATCGGGCACAACTAAACTGTCCAACCCAAAGCCCTGGCCAAACGGCACCTCGTGCAGGTGCGCCTCGCGCCCCAGTTCTTTGGCTGTCTCGTAAAACCTTTTCGAGAAAGACCCATTCACCAGGTGGAAGCTCTCGCGGCGCACATTGTTTTGTATGGCTCGCTCCCAGATTTCGGTGGCAGACGACACAAAAAACACCTCATACTCATCCGGCAGCTGCAGCAACTCCCGTAAGCCTTGCTCTGCGCTGGCATAGATCTCCTGAAACTGCTTGCTGCGGTGCGAGATGCTGCCAATCTTCTGCGCCATCGCCTCCTGCAGGTGCTGTGGCACGGTAGGGTATAGTTCCGAAGGGCCGGGGGTAAAGTATACTTTGCTGTTCATGGGCATTTATCTTAACAAAAAAGCTTATTTCGGCGCAAGCGTTTGCCTGTGCCTGAGACTATAACCACTAAAGGCGCATAAGTGCACAAGCGGGCGCTTACGCCATACTTCTAATAGAGTATGCGGAATTTGATAGTGTGGGGCACCTGCTTCATATCGTTCACCACCTGCTTGTCATAAGCCTTATCGATGTCGGTGATCACGTAGCCCACACGCTCGTTGGTTTTCAGGTACTGGCCCAGGATGTTGACCTGGTTCTTGGCGAGCACCTGGTTGATATTAGCCAGTACACCCGGCACGTTGGCGTGTATGTGGATGAGGCGGTGTGCGTTCTTCAGTTCCGGCAACTGCAGGTTCGGGAAGTTCACACTGCCATAGGTGTTGCCCGAGTTAATGTAATCCATGATGCGGTTGGGCACAAAGTTGGCAATGTTTACCTGTGCCTCGGAGGTGCTGCCTCCTATGTGCGGGGTGAGTATAACGTTAGGCAGACCACACAGCTCACTCTCAAATGGGTCGCTGTTGGTGGCTGGCTCCTCGGGGAACACGTCCACGCCTGCGCCGCTTATTTTACCCGACCGTATGCTTTGCACCAGTGCCTCGATATCCACCACATGGCCGCGGCTCAGGTTGAGGAAAATAGCGCCGTCCTTCATGGCGGCAAACTCTTCCGCCCCGATCAGGTTCTTGTTCTCCGGCCTGCCGTCCACATGCAGCGTCACGATGTCCACCTTCTCCAGCAGCTCATGCAACGTGCTGCACTTACGGGCGTTGCCCAGCTGCAGCTTCTCCACCACATCATAGTAGTACACCTCCATGCCCATGGCCTCGGCCAGCACCGAGAGCTGCGCGCCTATGTTGCCGTAGCCCACAATGCCCAGCTTCTTGTCGCGCACCTCAAAGCTGCCCTTTGCCGATTTGTCCCACTTGCCCTGGTGCATCAGGTTACTCTTGTCCGGCACATTGCGGCTCAACAGAATGATCTCGCCCAGGGCCAGCTCCACCACGCTGCGGGTGTTGCTGTAAGGAGCGTTAAATACGGTAATGCCAGCCTCCAGGCAAGCGTCCAGGTCTATCTGGTTCGTGCCGATGCAGAAGGCTCCCACGCACATAAGGCGGTTGGCATGCTCCAGCACCTTGCGCGTTACCTGCGTTTTGCTGCGGATGCCAAGTATCGAAACGTTCTTGATCTTCTCGCAGAGCTCTTCCTCGCTCAGTGCCCCGCTGATCGTCTCTACCTGATAGCCTTCGTGGCGGAAGAGCTCTACGGCCTGGGGGTGAACATTCTCCAGCAGCAGCACGCTAATGCGGTTTTTAGGGTAAGATATAGCCATCGGTAACTTGTTTTGGTACAGGAACTCGTCCAGGTTAGGGGCAATGTGCTCGGCCTTGGCCACCACATTGTCACGCACCACGTTTTCGGTAAAGGCGTAGAACTTGTTGGCCAGCCCGGCCTCTTTTATCTCATAGTCGGTGTAGCCGTCGCCCAGCACGTAAACATCGCCCGGCAGCGCCAGCTGTTCCAACAACCGGATTTTGCCTTTGTCCAGGCTCAGGGGGTTGCGTTGGTCGAACCCTACCAGGTTGCCCTGGGCATCCACCTCAAACGTATTGGCGTAGATGTTTTCCTCCTTAACCCCATACTCCGTTACAATAGGGGTGATAAACTCCTTGAACCCACTGGAGATGATAAAAATCTGATCGGCGTACTGCTGCAGGAAATCGCGGTTGCGGCGGATGGAGTCCGATACTTTCTCTTTGAGCAGGCTGATGAGCTGGGGCAGGTGGCGCTGGTGCGCCTGCAACAGCCTGAGGCGTTGCGCCAGCCCCTCCGAAAAAGAGCTTTTGCCGGCCATGGCACTGTCGGTGATCTGCTTTACCTGCTCCAGCAGTTGGTCGCGCTCCGGGTGGTTTTGTAGCGAAATGGCACCTAACTCATCCAGCGCCTCTACCTGGGTAAAGGTGCTGTCAAAATCGATGATGAAGTACTTGTCTTTGCTCATGATTGGGGAAGACTGTGAAGGCTTAAGCCTGTAATATATAAAAAAAGAGCCGGCGATGCAGTAGCAGGCCGGCTCTTTTTGATATTAGGCTATAGGTACCTATGCTTTACAACAGGGCAAGTTGCTCCGAGATGATGCGTTGGTAGAAGGCCTCGTACAGCGGCACGATCTTCTTGACGTCAAAGTCCATGGCGCGCTTAAGCGCATTGGACTTGAACTCCTGCAGGTGCGCGTCGTCCAGTATGTACAGGGCATTGGCCACCATGTCGTCCACGGCGCCCACAGGGCTCACAAAGCCGGTCACACCGTTTATGTTCAGCTCCGGTATGCCTCCCGCGTTGGATGAAATAACCGGCACCTCGCACGACATGGCCTCCAGGGCAGCTAAGCCAAAGCTTTCTTTCTCCGATGGCATCAGGAACAGGTCAGCGATGGAGAGAACTTCCTCTACGGCCTCAAGTTTTCCCAGAAAGCGCACATCCTGGAAAATCTGCAACTCGCGGCACAGCTTTTCCATTTTGGGGCGGTCAGGTCCGTCACCTACCAGCAGCAGGCGGCTTGGGATTTTCTCACGCACCCTGGCAAAAATGCGAATCACATCCTCCACGCGCTTCACCCCCCTGAAGTTGGAGGTGTGTACCAGCAGCTTCTCGTTGTTCGGGGCAATGGCCATTCTGAAGTGCTCCTTTTTCTGGCGCCTGAATTTCTCCAGGTCAATAAAGTTCGGAATCACCTCAATCTCCTTTTCTATCTGGAAGAAGTCGTAGGTCTCCGTGCGCAGGCTGTCGGATACAGCCGTAACCCCGTCCGATTGGTTGATGCTAAACGTAACCACCGGCTCAAACGAGGCGTCTTTGCCCACCAGGGTGATATCCGTGCCGTGCAGGGTGGTGATAACAGGTATGTTGATGCCTTTCGTGCGCAGGATTTGCTTGGCCATGTACGCTGCCGAGGCATGCGGAATAGCATAGTGCACGTGCAGCACATCCAGCTTCTCAAACCGCACGATGTCTACCATTTTGCTTGCCAGCGCCAGCTCGTAAGGGGGGTACTGGAAAAGCGGGTAAGTGGGGATGTATACTTCGTGGTAAAAGAGGTTCTCGTTAAAGACATCGAGGCGGGCAGGCTGGCTGTAGGTGATGAAATGCACCTGGTGCCCCTTCAGGGCGAGTGCCTTGCCAAGCTCTGTGGCTACCACACCACTGCCGCCGAAGGTTGGGTAACAGACTATTCCGATTCTCATAGTTCAGGATGTATGGCAAAAAAACAAGTGCAGCCCCATTTTGTTGCTGCACCTGCTAAACTACTCAAATTATTTTATGTTTTGGGCACCATGGCTTTGTAGATCACATCGTGTATTCGGGTACGGATGTTATACTTCACCAGCTTGTTATTGCTGGCATCCGGGTACACCCGGTTGGAAAGGAAGATGTAGATCAGCTTGTTCTCGGGGTCTGTCCAGGCGGCTGTTCCGGTAAAGCCGGTGTGGCCAAAAGTGCTGGGCGAGGCCAGGCTGGAGGTGGGGCCGTTGCCATCGAGGGCGGGCTTGTCCCAGCCCAGGCCGCGGCGGTTGCCATCAAACTGGCGCGCCGCAAACTCCGACACAACCTCAGAGGTGAAATACCTGTGCCCGCCGTAAACACCGTTATTCATGTTCATCTGCATGAGTATGGCCAGGTCGTTGGCGTTGGAGAATAGGCCGGCATGGCCTGCCACGCCGCCCATCATGGCGGCGCCCTGGTCGTGCACGGTGCCCCGGATCAGGTTCTTCCGGAAGTAGTTATCGTCCTCGGTAGGGGCGATAGCCTCACGCGGGTGCTTGAGCAGCGGCGTATACGTAAGCGTGCTCAGGCCAAGCGGCGCATAGAAATTCTGGTCCAGGAACTCCTCGATCGGCTGGTTCAGCATGGTTTCGGCCACACGCTTCATGATGTAAAAGCTAAGGTCGCTGTAGGCGTAGGCGTAGCTGCCGTTCTTCTGCTTTGGCTGCAGTGGGGTCTTCAGGGTCCAGGCCCACAGGGAGTCTTCCATAGAGTTGATGGAGTACACCCCCGGGATCACCTCATTCATGTAGGTGTCATTTTGGGTGCTGGCGTAGAATGTCTCCTTCAGCTTACGGTTGTCTATCGTTTTCTGCCAGGTGGGAATGCCCGGCTTCAGGCCGGCCTGATGCACCAGGATATCGCGCATCACCAGGTTCTCCTTGTTCGTGCCTTTTACCTCGGGCAGGTAAGCCCCCAGCTTCTCGTCCAGGCTGATCTTGCCCTGGTCTCTCAGGAACATGATGGCCTGCAGCGTAGCCGCCACCTTGGTGATTGAGGCGATGTCGTAGATCGTGTTCTTCGTTACCGGCTTCACGGCATCATAAGTATAGTGGCCGTAGGCTTTGTCATACACCACCGTGCCATCCTTTACCACCAGCACCTGCATGCCCGGTGTGGCGGCATAGGCAATGGCCTCTGTGGCAATGTTATCGATCTGGGCCAGCATCTTCGAGTCCATGCCCACGCTCTCGGGCACTCCATACTTCAGGCGGCCCAGGGTGGCGGTAGGTTGGCCAGCGCCGGCGGTATACTTGGCCGAGGCTGAAATAGGCAGCTTTCCCTGGGCGGCGCGGGCGCCAAACAGCACCTGCGGCACCAGCGATTGCGAGATGGGGTTGTCTTCGTAGCCGGCAACCAGCCACTTGTTGCCCTCAAACAACTTCAAGCTGTAGGCGTTGCCCATCACGGCTACCACCACTTTCTTGTTGGTGCGCTCGCGCAGGTACTGGATAAAGGCCAGCGTGCCTGTGCCGATGCCGTAGTTTTTAGCCGGGGTGCTGTTCATGCCGTGGATGCTCACCACCACCACGTCGTTACCCTCCAGTTGCGGGATGATGTTGGTGAAGGCAGTGTCCGCGGCATAGCGGTCCGGGATGGCGAAACTATTGATGGGCGCATAGTTGCCCAGCGTCTCCTGAAAGGTGTTGCCTACGGAGGCTCCCACGGCTACAGAGGCGATGCTCAGGGTATCCAGGTTACGGAACGGGATCAGGTTACTCTCATTCTCCAGCACCGTAACGGCGTGCTCATACAGCTGCTCCTGCACCACGCGGCTGGCCGGGCGGTCAATGTCCTCCTGCAGGTTCTCCAGTTTTACCGGCTTATACTTGTTCAAGCCAGCCCAGTACTTGGCGTGCAGGATCTTGCGCACGCGCTGGTCGATCTCGGCTTGTGTTATCTGCCCTTTCTTAACCGCTTTTGAGATCTTGTCCACCGCCGTCGGCACATCCTCCGGGAACAGCAGCACGTCGTTACCAGCCATCAGCGCCTTCAGGTCCAGCTCGCCTGGTTTGTAGTAGCGGCTCACGCCCTGCATGTTCAGGGCGTCGGTAAACACCAGCCCCTTATACTTCATCTTCTCTTTCAGCAGGCCTGTTACGATGGGCTTGGAAAGGGTGGCTGCCTGGTTTTTGGTCGAATCCACGTTGGGCAAGTATAAATGGGCCACCATCACGCCCATCACCCCAGCGTCGAAGGATTGCTTAAACGGATAGAGCTCCACTTCGGTCAGGCGCTTCATGTCGTGCTGCAACACGGGCAGGCTGTAATGGGAGTCAGTGTCGGTGTCGCCATGGCCGGGGAAGTGCTTGGCCACCGCCATCACCCCATGGTCCTGCAGGCCGCGGATATAAGCCACGCCGTAGCGGCTCACCGTTTCCTTCGACTCCCCGAAGGAGCGGGTGCCGATTACCGGGTTGTTGGCGTTGTTGTTCACGTCCAGCACCGGCGAGAAACTCACGTTTACGCCCAGGCGCTTCATCTTCAGGGCAATCTCACGGGCCATCAGGTACACGTAGCGGTCGTCATGCATGGCGCCCAGCGTCATCTGGCGGGCGAAGTGCATGCTGCTGTCCAGGCGCATGTTCAGGCCCCACTCGGCGTCCATGGCTATTAAAAGCGGCACCTTGGCCTTGCTTTGGAAACGGTTGGTAAGGATAGCCTGGCGCTTGGGCCCGCCCTGCATGAACATCACGCCGCCGATATTGTACTGCGTTACCAGCGAGTCGATGTGGTTGACGTGGTTTTGGTCTTTGTTGGAGTAGGCGGCCACCATAAAGAGCTGGCCAATGCGCTGCGCAGGGGTAAGAGAGGTAAGCACGCTGTCGACCCATTGCTGTTCCCGGGGATGCACGATTACCTCCTCTGATGGGTTAAACGACATCAGGGGCCCCATGACAAGAAAAACAAGAATCAACACACCTACACTAAAACTCTTCAACATCCTACGCTACTGTTTTATTAATTGGAACAAGTCAAAATTAAGCCTAATTTTGCACAAGGCGGTTCAGAATAACAGACTATTAACAGCTTGTTTGCCGGCACTTTCGCGGGCTGGCCTGATCAGAAGAAGGAGAACCTTACAGCCTATCTGCAGCTCACGTGGCCTCTAAGGGTAGCCTCATAAGGCTAACGCCACCAGCCCCGGCACTTATATATGGGATCGCTATACTTTTTACACGAAAAGAAAAGCGAAACTGTTAGCAGAATTTCCAGCCTCTGACCAGAAGCAGTCTGTAAATTAATAATAAATTTAATTCTGAATTAGTTCTGCATTTACAAATAAGTATGAGCAAATATTTAGCCATACTCTCAGAACTGGCCTTATTTTAAAGGATTTAAACTATATAGTTAGAAGGAGTTAGAAAAGCGGATGCCCGATATCATACATTTACTGCCTGATTTCCTGGCCAACCAGATTGCTGCCGGCGAGGTGGTGCAACGCCCTGCCTCCGTGGTGAAGGAGCTGCTGGAGAACGCCATTGATGCGCAGGCCACTACCATACAGCTAATCGTGAAGGAGGCGGGCAAGCAGCTGGTGCAGGTGGTGGACAACGGTGTGGGCATGACCGAGACCGACGCCCGCATGTGCTTTGAGCGCCACGCCACCTCCAAGATCCGCACCACCGACGACCTGTTCCGCATCCGCACCATGGGCTTTCGGGGCGAGGCCATGGCCTCTATCGGGGCGGTGGCGCAGGTAGAGCTGAAAACCAAGCCCCAGGGAGCCGAAACAGGCACGAAATTGTTGGTAGAAGGCTCTGAGGTAGTGGCGCAGGAGCCGGTGGTAACGCCCGAAGGCACTTCCATCGCGGTCAAGAACCTTTTCTACAACGTGCCGGCCCGCCGCAACTTCCTGAAGTCGAACGCGGTGGAGATGCGCCACATCCTGGAGGAGTTCCAACGGGTGGCGCTGGCCTATCCTGAGGTAAGCTTCTCGCTGCACCACAACGACATGGAGGTGTTTAACCTGCCGGCCACCAAACTGAGCCAGCGGATTGTGAGCATACTGGGCAGCACCTATAAAAACCAGATGGCCTACTGCGAGGAAGACACGGGCTTTCTGGTGGTAAAGGGGTACGTGGGCAAGCCCGAGCACGCCAAAAAAACGCGGGGCGAGCAGTTCTTCTTCGTAAACAACCGCTACGTGAAGAGCGGCTACCTGAACCATGCCGTGATGACGGCCTTTGAGGGTTTGGTGGCCAAGGAGAACCACCCGTTCTACGTGCTCTTCATCGAGATCGACCCGGAGAAGATCGACATCAACGTGCACCCCACCAAGACAGAGATAAAGTTTGAGGACGAGAAAACGGTGTATGCCATTGTGCATGCCGCCGTGAAGCGCGCCCTCGGCGCCTATAACATTGCCCCATCGCTGGACTTTGAGCAGGACGTGAATTATGCGCCGCTGCAGCCCATACGCCTGCAAGGCGGCTTTAACAGCGAGTTTGAGCCGGAGCGCAAACCGCTGGGCAGCGGAGGCAGCAGCGGGGGCAGTACCTCCTTCCCGGGGTTCACGCCGCCGGCCACCACTACTAAGCGCGCCACCTCCAGGGGCTGGGAGCAGCTGTATGAGCCCATGAAGGACGTGCAGCAGGAAGAGCGCACGAGCATGGCCTCCTCAGAGACGGGCCTGCTGAGCGATGCCTTTGCCGCGCCGGACGCGGCGCCCGCCTCTACCAAAAAAGCCATACAGATACACCAGAAGTACCTGCTGGTACAGGTAAAGTCGGGTATGATGGTGATAGACCAGCAGGCGGCGCAGGAGCGTATCCTCTACGAGAAGTACATGGCTTCGCTCCAAAAGAAGACGGGGGCCTCGCAGGCGCTGCTGTTCCCGCAGACCGTGGAGTTGTCGGCCACGGATGCCGTGCTGATAAAGGAGCTGGCGGCAGAGTTCAAGGACATGGGTTTTCAGTTCGAGGACTTTGGCGGCAACACCATCATCTTAAACGGGATACCGGCCGATGTGCAGGCGGCCGACGAGAAAGAGCTGCTGGAGGAGCTGATTGAGCAGTACAAAAATAATTCGGCTACGTTAAAGCTTGATAAAAGGGAAAGCCTGGCCCGTGCCATGGCCAAACGGCTGGCGGCGCGCCTGCAGGCCCGCATGAGCGACCTGGAGATGAATTCGCTCGTAGACAAGCTTTTTGCGTGCCAGGTGCCGAACTATACGCCCGGTGGCCAAAAAACGCTCGTGATCATGGAGCTGAGCCAGCTGCACGATCTTTTCCTGAAAAACTAACTTGATGGCTGATTGTTAAACCGTTGCTTCCCGGTGTGTTGCCAGGAAACACAACAAACCTATTGATCTAAAGTATAGGCCCGGATCGGTGTTCATACTTTCACAAAAGATAAAAGCATGTTCAATATCACCCCTATGGTCAGGAATCTCCTGATCATCAACGTGGTTGTTTTCCTGTTGCAGATCAATGGTGTGATCAGCCTGGAGACATTCGCGCTGCACTACTTCGGTTCAGATCTCTTCCGACCGATCCAGCTGTTTACGCACATGTTCATGCATGGCGGCTGGTCGCACTTGTTCAGCAACATGTTCAGCCTCTTTATTTTCGGGCCTTTGCTGGAGCGTTTCTGGGGGCCGCAGCGCTTCCTGGCCTTTTACCTGATTACAGGTTTGGGAGCCAGCCTGTTGTACTCTGGTGTGCGTGCCTACGAACTGAACGGCCTGGAAAGCGAAACAGCCACATACATGGTTAACCCGGAGCCGATGGCTTTTTACAACTACATGGAGGAGCACTACAGTGGCCGCTACAACACAGAGTTTGCCGTAGAGTTTCGCCGCAACCCGGATAACCCCACGTACATAGAAGAAAGTAAGGAGGCTGTGCGTTATGTCTTCGGCCAGGTGTTCAACAGCCCGATGCTGGGAGCCTCCGGCGCCGTTTTCGGGATTCTGATGGCTTTTGGCCTGCTGTTCCCGAACCTGGAGCTGTTCCTGCTGTTCCTGCCCATCCCGATAAAGGCCAAGTACTTTGTGCTGCTGTATGGGGGGTATGAGCTGTATGCCGGCTTTAACCGGGTGCCCGGTGATAACGTAGCACACTTTGCACACCTTGGCGGCATGCTGTTCGCGTATATACTGGTAAAAATGTGGCAGCGCAACGACTACAGTAATTACTAAGGTATAATGAGTATAACCAACGATATAAAAAACGCCTTCCGGCAGCCCAACAACACGCTCAAGCAGCTCATCCTCATCAACGTGATCGTGTTTGTGTTGCTGATCGTGACACGTACTATCCTGATCCTGACGAATGGCACCTGGGTGTACAGCGCCATCATGCGCTTCCTGGCGCTCAACTCAGACCCCTTTATCTTTATCACCCGTCCCTGGACGCTGATTACTTATTTCTTTACCCACGAGGGGTTTCTGCACATCATCTTCAACATGCTTAACCTATATTGGTTCGGGCAGCTGCTGCGCGAGTACCTCGGTGACAGAAAGCTGCTGAGCCTGTACGTGCTGGGCGGTATAGCCGGAGGTGTGCTGTACATGCTGAGCTATAACTTCATTCCCTACTTTGCTGATCGCGCGGCTTACTCTTTTATGATTGGCGCCTCGGCCAGTGTGCTGGCCATTGTGGTGGGGGCGGCTACGCTGCTGCCTAACTTCGCCTTCAACCTCATCCTGATCGGCCCTGTCAGAATAAAGTATATCGCTGCCTTCCTGGTACTGCTTTCCATCTCGGGTGCCGTAGGCGATAATGCCGGCGGCAACATTGCCCACCTGGGTGGCGCGTTAGTAGGCTGGATCTTTATCAAGCAGCTGCAGCGCGGCACCGATATGGGGCGGCCGGTACTAGCGGTAATCGACTTTTTTGCCAACCTGTTTAAGCGCAAGCCCAAGCTGCGGGTTACGCACAACCGCTACACCGGCAGCAGGCCCTCCTCCAATGGCAGCAGGAGTAGCAGCAGCAGTAGTAGCCCCGTAAGCCCGGACCAAAGCGAGATTGACCGCATCCTCGACAAGATCTCCAGCTCCGGCTACGAGAGCCTATCCAAGGAGGAGAAGCAAAAGCTCTTCCAGGCAAGTCAGAAAGACTCTTAGCGAACCACATAGCAATCGGCGCTACCCAGTAAGGTGGCGCCGATTTTTTGTTAGTGGCCCTACCTGGTAAAAACGAAAGCACAAGAGGCTTAGGTCTGATAGCGGCTGCGGCAGGGACAACAGGTAAAACCCTATTGCGGCAAGTAAGTATAATGTTCAATCACATTGAACATATGACACCAAGTATAACAAAGTGCAATTTCATAAGCCTGCTGCTTTGCCTTTGGCTAAGTTGCCACATGGCCCCCGCACAAACCCTATCACCCCAACAAGACAGCATTACCGTAGCCATCGCGCCGGATTACAGTGACGTGAGCAAGCGCCATCGCTTCTGGTTTGGCGACAATTACCGGGAGCTTTGGGCCACACCCGTTAGAATGCGCATACTGCGGTTGAGCGAAGAGCGGGGCGGCATGAAAATACTGCAGCGCGGCGGCGGGCAGCAGACCAAGTCGCTGCGCCTGCAGGACCCCACCGGCAGGGAGTGGGCGCTGCGCACGGTGCAAAAAGACCCGGAGAAGGCCCTGCCCGAGAACCTGCGTGAAACCGTGGCCAAAGACATTGTACAGGATCAGATCTCTGCCTCGCATCCCTTTGGGGCGTTGGTAGTGCCGCCGCTGGCGGAGGCGCTGAACGTGCTGCACACCAACCCCGAAATCGTGTACCTGCCCAACGACCCTGCCTTGCAGGCCGACTCCCTGGCTGGTTATGCCAATGCTGTGTACTTGCTGGAGGAGCGCGAGCCCATCCGCCATGGGGTAGACACCGACAACACGGAGAAGGTGCTGGAGAAGCTGGAGGAGGACAACGACAACCGCGTGAACCAGCATGCCGTGCTGCGGGCCAGGCTGCTGGATATAGTGGTTGGCGACTGGGACCGCCACGAAGACCAGTGGCGTTGGCGTGACCTGGAGGACGAAACCGGTAAGCTCTATGACCCTATTCCGCGCGACCGCGACCAGATCTTCTTTAAAAACGAGGGGGTGATACCGAAGATTGGCTCCCGTAAGTGGATCATGCCGAAGTTCCAGGGTTTCGACGAGGACATACGCGGCATAGAGGGCTTTAACTTTAACGCGCGCTACTTCGACCGCATGTTTATGTATCAGCTATCGGAGGAGGACTGGCGTGAGGAGGTGCGCTTTGTGCAGCAGCAGCTGACCGATGAGCTCATTGACGAGGCCGTGCGCCGGATGCCGGAACCCATTTACGAACAGAGCGGCCCAGAGATCGCCCGCATCATAAAGGCGCGCCGCAACAACCTGATGGAGCAGGCGCTCACGTACTACCGTTTCCTGTCGAAAGCGGTGGATATACCCGGTTCAGACAAGCATGAGGAGTTTGTGCTGGATTACTTGCCGGGCGGTGGAGTCAATCTGAAAGTATACAAGATCAAGAAGGACAGCACCCGCGACCGCTTGCTGATGGACCGTACCTTTACCCCGAAGGTTACGAATGAGCTGCGCCTGTATGGCCGTGGCGATGAGGATGTGTTCACGGTGCAGGGCAGCGGCAAATCAAGTATAAAAGTGCGCCTGATCGGAGGGGGCAGCGCCGATGCCTTTAACATCGGCAGCGACTTCCGTAACAGTGGCAAGCTGCTGATCTACGACCGCTCAGACGAGGAAAACATACTTCCGGCTAAAAGTGTGGCCAAGATCCGCACCTCCACCGACACCATCGTGAACCACTATGACCCGCGCAGTTTTAAGTATAACCAGCTGATGCCGCTGGCCACCGCGGGCTATAACCTGGACGACGGCATACTGCTGGGACTGGGGTTTAGGTACACTAAGCACGGTTTCCGGAAAGAACCCTATGCGGCGCAGCACAAACTGATGGTAGGGCATGCGCTGGCTACCAATGCCTTCTTTGGGAGTTACGAGGGTGATTTCCCGAGTCTGATCGGGAAGCTTGACCTGGGGGTGGAACTGGATGCCAAGGCGCCAAACAATACCAGCAACTTCTTTGGGGTGGGCAACAGCACCGAGTTCATCGACACCGGCAGCAAACCTATCCGCTATTACCGCACCCGCTACGACTTTATAGAGTCGCAGGTGGTGTTGCGGCGGCAGCTTACGTCGCGATTTCAGGTGTACGGTGGCGTGACAGGCCAGTTCTTCAGCATGGAGCCAGATGATAATGAGGGCCGCTTCATCAACCTGTACCAGGCAGAAAACTCGGAGGAGAATCTGTTCGAGAGCAAGTATTACGGTGGCTTGGTAGGCGGTTTTACCCTGGACACGCGTAACAATGCGGTGCAGCCTTCCCAAGGCATGTACTGGAGCACCAGCCTGCGTGGCCTTCGTCAGCTAAACGATGAGGAGGAAGCGTATGGGCAGCTGCAGACGGAGGTGGGGGTGTACTTCAGGCTGAGTGAGCGGCTCGTGGTGGCCAACCGGGTCGGTGGTGGCACGACGTATGGCGATCCGGCTTTTTTCCAGTTGCTGTACCTGGGGGGCACCAACAACCTGCGCGGCTACCGCAACTATCGCTTTGCCGGAGACCAAATGGCTTTCCACAACCTGGAGCTGCGCCTCAAACTCTTCGACTTTACCTCGTATCTGTTCCCGGGCACTTTTGGCCTGATCGGTTTTAATGATTTGGGCCGCGTGTGGTCCGATGGGGGAGAGGACGGCGGTGGCCTCCATCACGGCTATGGCGGTGGTATCTATGTGCTTCCGGCAGAGCTTATACTGCTGCACGGGGTGGTCGGATTTTCAGAAGACGGGGTACTGCCATACTTCTCGGTAGGGTTCAGGTTTTAGGATTTGAGAAAGTTTTCTACAGTGCCGTGTCCCTGCCCCTCCTTAGCCAAGGAGGGGAGTTATACTTGCTCCTTTCCCTGTCATCTCAAGCAGAGCGAGAGGTCTAACGGGAATTCTAAAAAGATCTCTCCCATAGGTCAAGATGACAGCAAGGACAGCGGCTACCAAAACTGTACCCAGTCCTTGGGTGGAGCGCCTTGTGGAATCCCGTGCCGCGCAAGCGGCAGCGGCCTGGCGCAGGAGGGAACACAGCGCGATGCCCTTATCGAGGGCCCCTACCCCCAGGACGAGCCCTCTCGGGCTGGAGAGCAGAAAGTTGGCTATGAAAAGGGCCGCTTGTAAGTTTGGAGGATCAGCAGCAGCTAGCAAGGATAGCTTATATCTAGTTGCGGAAAGCAGCGGCTAAGAGAGGCACAAGCGGACGCTTGCGCCAGAGAAGTATAAAGTGTTGACCAAGTATGAAGTGTGGCTCTCCGAGCTAGTCGGGTTACTAACTCAACATTATAGAAGGCACGGGTTCCAAACCCGCGCCAGCGATAGGTGTATAGATGGCCAAAAGGAATACACCTCAAGTTTAAGAAGCATAAAAACAAAATCGCCGCTCCTTTTCAGAAGCGGCGATTTCAGTATCAATAAGTATACTTTTATACTTAAGCTTTGTTAGCGTTGATGTTATCCAGCGCGTCCATTACTTCTTTCACGTGGCCACGTGATGTCTCCAGCAGTTGCTTCTCGTCTTCGTTCAGCTGCAGCTCGATAATCTTCTCGATACCGTTCTTGCCCAGGATTACCGGCACGCCCAGGTATACGCCGTCAATGCCGTACTCGCCTTCCAGCTTCACGCAAACCGGGAACACACGGCGCTGGTCGCGCACGATGGCCTCTACCATTTGGGCTGCCGCTGAACCCGGCGCATACCAGGCAGAAGTACCCATCAGTTTTACCAGCTCGCCGCCGCCGTTCTTGGTGCGGTCTACAATGGCGTTCAGCGTCTCCTCGTCGATCAGCTCCGTTACCGGGATACCGCCCACAGTCGTGTAGCGCGGAAGCGGAACCATGGTGTCGCCGTGGCCACCCATCAGCACTGCCTGGATGTCTTTTGGAGATACGTTCAAAGCTTCAGCTAAGAACGCTCTGTAACGCGCTGTATCCAAAATACCAGCCATACCCATTACGCGGGTGCGTGGCAGCTTAGACGTAATGTGGGCAGCGTAGGTCATCACATCCAGTGGGTTAGAAACCACGATGATGATCGCGTTAGGAGAGTGCTTTACAATGTTTTCCGTTACCGACTGCACGATACCGGCGTTGGTAGAAATCAGGTCGTCGCGGGTCATGCCTGGCTTTCTTGGAAGGCCTGATGTGATCACCACCACGTCAGACTCAGCGGTCCTGCTGTAGTCATTTGTTACGCCTACAGTGCGCGTGTCGTAAAGGTTGATTGGCGCTTTCTGCCAGATATCGAGCGCTTTACCTTCGGCAAAGCCTTCTTTAATATCCACTAGTACTACTTCGTTCGCGATTTCGCGGTAAGCCAGCACATCGGCGCATGTAGCCCCAACGTTACCTGCTCCAACTACGGTTACTTTCATGGTCGGATATAGTTTTATTATAGTTTGAGATTCGTTTAAGTCCTGTAAAATTAGGAAAATCTATTATGAAAACCGTTGGTTTTCGGACAAAAGACGATGTGACAATAGACAAAGGATTTTTGACAATTCTATTACGGTGTCTTTTGTCCTTTGTCAAATAAATCTTTCGTCAGGAAGCCGTAGGCTTCCTTGTAATCTCCACCACCCGCTCGGTTTTATCGGTCACTTTAAAGCGGTTATCCAGGCGCTGGCCCACCACCCAGGCAATAGACTGGTCAGATACTAATACCAAGGTCTGGCCTTTCAGGTTAGCGGGCACTTTTTTGTCGATCAGGAAATCGCTGATCTTCTTCTTGCCGTTCATGCCCAGCGGCACAAACCAATCGCCTTCCTGCCAACTGCGCAGCTTCAGCGGGAACTTGAGCTGGTCGGCGTCCAGGGCGGCGACGTGCGGCTTCGTGTTGAGTTTGTACTTGTCGGCATCCACATACTTTATCGAAAAATGCACGTTGCCGGCCTCGGCCTCGGTATCGCCCTCGTTAATGAGGATGCTTCCGAAGCTGCTCAGGTTGCGCGGCGTGATCACGAGCTGGTCGCGGTCTTTCACCAACATATGGGTAGGCGAGTCGAACTGTTTGCCGGAAACACCATGCAATGCCTCCACCAGCTCCAGCACCACACTGTAGCTGAAGTTGAAGGGGCGCAGCAGCTCGTGCAGCACCACCGGCAGGCCCGTGGCATTCTGCAGCGGCACCAGTGATATATACCAGGCATTGTCGGCTTCTTTTATACTTTGCTCGCGCAGGTTTTCGATGTAAGCAGCCACGATACTTTCGGCGTGGCTTACGCGCTCGGCCGTGTGCTGCATCGTCTCCTCCAGGCTGGGGTTTATCTCCTTGAGCACCGGTATCACCTCGTGGCGGATTTTGTTGCGCTGGTATTTGGTGGTCTCGTTAGAGCTGTCCTCCCGCCAGATGAGTTTGCGCTCCGTCACGAGCTCATAGATGTCATCCTTGGTGACCGAAAGCATGGGGCGGATGATGCGGCCGTTCTTTGGCGGGATGCCGTGCAGCCCCGCAATGCCGGTGCCTTTGGTCAGGTGCAGCAATATGGTCTCGGTCAGGTCGTTACTGTGGTGGGCCGTGGCGATGTAGTCGTAGCCTTCCTGCTGCCTTACCTGCTCAAACCACGCGTAGCGCAAGGTGCGGGCCGCCATTTGGGTAGAGAGCTTCTCCTGCTCGGCAAAGGCGCGGGTGTTAAAGTTTTCGGTAAAGAAGGGAACGTCGTACTTTTTGGCCAGCTTTTTGACGAACAGTTGGTCGGCCTCGGCGTCCTCGGCGCGTAGACCGAAGTTGCAGTGCGCCACGGCAAAATCATACTTGAGCTGGTGCAGCACCTCGCAGAGCACCACCGAGTCGATGCCGCCGCTGACGGCGGCTAATATTTTGTCTGTTGGCCCGCAAAGGCCCTGGGCTTGTATATAACCTGAAACTTTCTGTAGCATAAAGCAGCGGACGGTAATTTTTTTCTACTTTTGAAGTATAATATAGACGAAAGACTGTTAGGCAAAGGACAAAAGAAATGGAATCCTTTGTCATAATGTCTTTAGTCCTTTGTCTAAGAGAATTAAATGAACTACACAAAACTACTGTTTTCTCTTGTCTTTACCCTGATCGCGTTCAGTGTTTTCGGGCAACGGCAGCCCACACCCCGGCGGTCTGTCCAACCGCAACAGACGCAGACGCAGCAGCAGCCAGTAAAGCCGCAGGTTCAGCAGCAGCGCCCGAGGCAGGGCCAGGGCGAGAAAGTGCCTGTAGACCTGCAGCAGGCCGACAGCCTGATCGGAGGTACCTTTAACGGGCAGCGCATTGATAAGCTGATCGGTAACGTGATCTTTAAGCAAAAGGACGGCACGCTGTATGCCGACTCGGTGTATCAGTACAAAGAGAGAAACGTGCTGGAGGCCTTTGGCAGCGTGCGCATCAACCAGGCCGATACGGTAAACATCACCGGCAAACGCGCCACCTATAACGGCGACACCCGCACCGCAAATATTATTGGCGATGTGGTGATGCGGGACCCGCGGATGACGCTGACCACCCCCAGCCTGGACTATAACCTGAACACCCGCACCGCCACCTACACCGAGGGGGGCGTGATTGTGGACCCGGAAAACCGCCTCGAAAGCCGCCGGGGCTCCTACAACACCCAAACGAAGATGTTCGATTTTCAGCAGGATGTAAAAGTTAGAACCGCTGATTACAACATCAAGGCGCAGAACATGCGCTACAACACCCTTACGAAGGTGGTGTACTTCCAAGGCCCCACTTTTATCGACGGCGAGCAGGGCGACCTGTATGCCGAGGAGGGCACTTATAACACCATCACCAAAGTCTCGAACTTCGGGCGCAACGCCTACATTCTGACCGATGAATACCGCTTGGGTGGCGATAGGCTATACTATGACCAGAACACCGGCTATGGCTATGCCCAGCAAAACGTGTCGCTGCGCGCGCTGAAGGACGATGTGACCATTCGGGGCCAGGTGGGCCGCTACTGGCGCGACAGGGGGGAGGCCAAAGTTTACGGCAGTCCGGTGATGGAAACCGTGATGGAGGGCGATACGCTGTTTCTTTCCGCTGATACGCTCTACTCGCAGGAGCCGCGCGGCACCCGCACTGTGAGTATGATTTATGCTTACCCGGATGTAAAAATCTTTAAGTCGGACCTGCAGGGCAAGGCCGACTCCCTGAGCTATAACCGCACCGACTCTGTTATGCACCTGAACGTGAGCCCGGTGCTCTGGAGCGAGGAAAGCCAGATGGTGGCCGATACGATCCACATTCAGCTGCGCAACAAGACCATCGACCGCATGTACATGTACAGTAATGCCTTTATTTCCTCGGAAGACACCCTGCAGAACTACAACCAGGTAAAAGGCCGCGACATGACCGCTTTCTTTGCAGGCGGAGACATCCGGCGCGTGAATGTGAACGGCAACGGCGAGAGTTTATACTTTGCGCTGGAGGGCGACACCGTGCTGACAGGGATGAACAAAGCGATCTGCAGCGACATGACCCTGGTGTTCGCGGAAAATAAATTGAAAAGAATATCGTTTCTGGTGCAGCCGGATGCAAGTTTTATACCACCGCACGAGCTAGGGGATGGGGATAAGCAGTTGGAGGGCTTTACCTGGCTCTCGGAGTTGCGGCCTACCAAGCAGGAGGTGCTGGCAAAAAAAGTGGCTCCTGCCGTACAGGTACCCCCGAAACCGACCGTGAAGGCACCTGCCGTTAAGAAAACCACCAAGGCAACGACCGATACCAGCAGGAAAAAAGGCGGCAGGCTAAAGAAAAACAAGCCATAGCGAAGAAAGCGTTGGCGATTGCCGAATCTCTTTTGTAAATCAAATGGATATTCTATAATTTTGCCCGTTCATGAATAGAGGCTTTTTCCATAGTATCGCACTGTTTTGCCTGTTGCTGCTGGCCACCGGCTGTAGTAACTTTCAGCAATTGCTGAAAAGCAACGATGTCAGCAAGAAGTATAAGGCTGCACTGGAATATTATGAGCAGGAGGAATATTACCGCGCCTCCCAGCTGCTGGACCAGGTTACAGACCTGATGGCTGGTACCGAGGAGGCTGAGAAAGCCCTGTTCTACCGCGCCAAATCACACTTTCTGCAAGGAAACTACATCCTGAGCGATGCGTATTTCCGTAGCTTCTACACCACGTACCCGCGCAGCCCATACGCCGAGGAGGCGATGTTCCTGCAGGCACAGTCGCTGTATGAGCAGTCGCCGAGCTTTGAGGAGGACCAGGCCCCAACCAGAACCGCCATTGAGGCGTACGAGGAGTTTTTGGTGCGCTACCCGAACAGTGAGCGCGCGGAGCAGGTAAACAGATCGTTGGAGGAGCTCTACACCAAACTCGACAGAAAAGACTTTAACCAGGCACGCCTGTACTACAAGCTGTTTAAGTGGCGCTCTGCGGCGGTGGCCCTGAACAACTTCTTGCAGGAGCACGCCTCTTCGCCCTACGCCGAGGAAGCCGCTTTCCTGAGGCTGGATGCCCAGTACCGCTTTGCACAGGAAAGTGTGCCCAGCAAGCAGGAGGAGCGCTATGACGTGGCGCTGGACTACTTCCAGGCCTTTGTGGACATGTACCCGGAGAGCCGGTACAAGCGTGAGGCCGAGCGCGTGTTCGACGCCGTCCAGTCCGCCCTGGCAAATATCAGAAAATCAAATAACCAGAATTCATAAAGTATAAATATATGGCATCAGTTCCATCATCAATCGTTACCCGCAACATGGCCGACTTTGCAGAGCAGACCGGCAACGTGTACATGTCTGTGTCTGTTATCTCTAAAAGAGCCAACCAGATTTCTGTAAAGCTGAAAGAAGAGCTGAACTCGAAGCTGGCTGAGTTTGCCACGACGGTGGACAACCTGGAGGAGGTGTTCGAGAACCGTGAGCAGATCGAGATCTCTAAGTACTACGAGCGCCTGCCTAAGCCAACCAGCCTTGCCATTGAGGAGTTCCTGGAAGGAAAGGTGTACGTTAGAAAGCCAGACGAGGAAACCGAGGAGGACATCAACCTGTAATACAGGCGGATGCTGAAAGGTAAGAAGATCATATTGGGAGTATGCGGAAGTATAGCGGCTTACAAAGCTGCCCTGCTGGTCCGCTTGCTCGTAAAAGCAGAAGCAGAAGTACAAGTCATTTTGACTGCTTCTGCTTCTGAGTTTATAACCCCCCTTACACTGGCCACGCTCTCCAAGCGGCCGGTGCTCAGCCAGTTCGTGAAAGACGATACCGGCACGTGGAACAACCACGTGGACCTGGGCCTTTGGGCCGATGCCCTGGTTGTGGCCCCGGCCAGTGCCAACACCGTGGCAAAAATGGCTAACGGCTTCTGCGATAACCTGCTCAGCGCCACCTACCTCTCGGCGCGTTGCCCTGTGTTTTTTGCCCCCGCCATGGATCTGGATATGTATCAGCACCCGGCGGTGCAGAGCAACTTTACCAAACTGCGCGGCTACGGCAACCGCATCATCGAGGCAGGTTATGGCGAGTTGGCCAGCGGGTTGGTGGGGCAGGGGCGCATGGCGGAGCCAGAGGAGATTGTGCAGGTGCTTCAGAATTTTTTTTCAGGTGACAGAAAGATCGTTTAACGGCAAGACAGTACTGCTAACGGCAGGCCCCACGCATGAGCCGATAGACCCGGTGCGCTTTATCGGGAACCACTCTACGGGTAAAATGGGTTACGCTTTGGCAGAGTGCTTCGCAGAGCAGGGAGCAAAGGTGGTGCTGGTGTCCGGCCCTACAGGCCTAAGCACGCACCACGCCAACATCAACGTAAAACGCGTAACCACTGCCAACGAAATGTACAAGGCGGTGCTGAAGCATGCCGATGCGGCGGACATTTGGGTGTTTGCCGCCGCCGTAGCCGATTATCGCCCGAAAACCGTGGCCGATAAGAAAATAAAAAAAGCCGGCGACGAGCTCACGATTGAGCTTGTAAAGAACGTTGATATTGCAGCGGCGCTTGGGAAGCAGAAAGAGGAGTGGCAGTTTTCGGTGGGCTTTGCCCTGGAGACGGATAACGAAAGCGCCAACGCCCGCGAAAAGCTGCGCAAAAAGAACCTGGACATGATCGTGCTCAACTCGCTGAAAGACCCTGGGGCAGGTTTTGCGCACGACACCAACAAAATCATTATCATAGAGGAGAACACCACCCACAGCTTTGAACTGAAATCGAAGAAAGAGGTGGCGAAGGATATCGTAAACTTAATCTCGGAGCGGCTACATGGCTAAGAAAGTACTTGTTTTGCTGATGCTGATCTTTACCGCCTGGAATGCCCGGGCGCAGGAACTGCAGTGTGATGTGGTAGTAAACAGCGAGCAAGTACAGTACACGGATCGCCAGCTGTTCACGGAGATGCAGACGCGCATCTCGGAGTTCATGAACAACCGCCGCTGGACCGGCCAGGCTTACGGCCCCGACGAACGCATCAAGTGCCGCATCCTCATTAACCTGACGGAGATGCCGGAGATTGGCTCCTTCCGGGCCAACGTGCAGGTGTTGTCGGTACGGCCGGCCTATGGCACCGCCTATGAGTCCGTGCTTTTCTCCTTTATCGACAAAGACTGGACCTTCCAGTTCAATACCGCCCAGCCGCTGGAGTTTGCAGAGAACAACTATACGTCCAACCTGTCTTCCATGCTGGCCTTTTATGCCTACATGATCATCGGGATGGATAACGACAGCTTTGGCCGTTTGGGCGGCTCCCCCGCCTTCGACAAGGCAAGAGCTATCCTTAACCTGGCTGCCTCGCAGGGAGCCGGCTACCCCGGCTGGAAAGCCTTCGACAGCAACCGCAACCGCTATTGGCTGATTGACAACGTGCAGGATCCGCAGTTTCTACCTTTCCGGGAGGGGCTTTATGCGATGCACCGCCAGGGGCTGGACCAGATGGCCGAGAAGCCGGAGGAGGCACGTCAGAACGTGCTAACCATGCTGACTAACATCCAGCGCCTGCAGCAGCAGAAACCTAACTCCGCTATCCTTCGCGCCTTCTTCGATGCCAAAGCCGATGAATTGGCCAACATGTTCAAGGCGGCCGCCCCGGCGCAGAAGCAGCAGGCCTTCACTATCCTATCTCAGGTAGACCCTACCAACAACAGCAAATACGAAGTTTTGCTAAAACGCTAAAATTTTTAGAATTCTGCTAAAAGGGTGTAACTTCGCGGGGCAAATTTTGCTGCCGAATTTATACTTGCGCCCATGGGAAAACGCCAGTTCCGTATTTTCAGGAAAGATCTTCTGAGCCGCCGTTTTGAGCTGCTGCAAAGCCCAGCCGTGCAGGTGGTACTCCGCACTAAAGTGGTGCTGACCGGTAAACTAAAAGAGCTGGATGAGAAGGGCGCCGAGCTGCAGGATCTGCGTTTCAACTACCATGCCTTCCCGCTGGAACAGGTGGAGGAGATGATCTACGACGTGGAGGCGCCGTACTAAAGTTTAAAGTATTGGAAGTATAGCCTGGGTACAACTGCTGCTCCGGATTTGTGATCCGGAACTCGTGAAAAGCGGATCTAGAATCCGCATGTTTGCCAGTAGCAAAAGCCTTTACAAAGCGGATTGCAAATCCGCGGCTAATTAAACTTTCGGATTGCAAATCCGAAAGAGCGGGAGAAACCTGAAGCTTATACTTTAGAAACATCTTGGGCAAGTATAAAAGTATACTTTCATCGCACCTCTAGCAGGGCTAAACTAACTTTCCCAGTCCTAGGGTTGAGCGCCTTCTAGATTTCCGGTGCCCGCAAGGGCATTGCGACAGCAAAGGAAATGTAGACAACGCGATGCCCGAGGACGAGCCCTCTCGGGCTAGAGAGCACCAAAGCTGGAAGTGAAACGAGCCGCTTGTTATTCTATAGGATGAACGAGGGCTAGAAAGAATAACTTGGCTCGAGTTGCGGGAAGCAGTAGCAAAGGCACAAGCGGACGCTTGCGCCAGAGAAAGTATAGCCCAAGTAAGTATGGCTTTGTAAACCACTCGGATTGCAAAGCCGAGACTATAAAAGGTACGGGATGCAGACCCGCACCAGCGATCTAAGTTACAGAAGTATGGCTTACGCGGATCTTCGGATCCGTACCAGAGTAGGTTGCGGACACCGAAGCCCGCAGCAGCGGAAGAGGGGAAGAAGAAAAGTATAGCCAAACTCATACTTCAAAAAAAGAACAGAATTACCGAACTTTAGCATAGGCCAAAATCCTTCTTATGTCTATAGTCTTGCGTCATAGTATATGCTGATAGATCTCAAAATAAAAAATTACGCCCTGATTGAGAAACTGGAGATGAACCCGTCGCCGGTGCTCAACATCATCACGGGCGAGACTGGTGCCGGTAAATCCATTATGCTGGGGGCCATTGGCCTACTGCTGGGCAACCGCGCCGATACCAAGCTGCTCTTTAACCAGGAGGAGAAGTGCGTGATCGAGGGGGTGTTCGATATCTCCAGTTACAACCTGCAGGAGCTTTTCACCAAGGAGGACCTGGACTTCGACAACCAGTGCATCCTGCGCCGCGAGATCAGCCCGAGCGGCAAGAGCCGCGCCTTCGTGAACGACACGCCCGTCACGCTGGATGTGATCCGCAAGATCGGCGAGAACCTGATGGACATCCACTCGCAGCACGACACGCTGCAGCTCGGAGACACCAGCTATCAGCTCAACATCCTGGATATCTACGCCGGCAACACCTCGTCGATGGGCAACACCACGTTCGACATCTATGCCGGTAATTTGTCTTACCTGCGCAAGTATAATGAGAGCTACCGCCAGTATAAAAAGCTGGAGAGCGACTATAAGAAACTGACTGACCAGCTGGCACAGGCGCAGAAAGAGCACGATTACCATGCCTTTTTGCTCAGTGAGCTGGATGAGGCGGGCCTGCGGGAAAACGAGCAGGAGGAGCTGGAGGAGGAGCTGAAACAGCTGGAGAACGCCGAGGACATCAAGCTGAAGCTGACGCAGGCGGTGCAGAGCCTCACGGAGTCCGAGTTCAACATCACCTCCGCGCTGAAGGACACCGTGCATACCTTGAGCCAGCTTACCGCGTTCTCGAGCAAGTATGAGGAGCTGCGCAGCCGCACCGAGAGCTGCATGATCGAGCTGAACGACATAGCCGGGGAACTGGAGGACGCCGAGCGCAACACGGAGGCCGACCCGGAGCGCACGTTGGAGGTGCAGGAGCGCCTGAACCTGATCTACACCTTACAGCGCAAGCACCAGGTGCAGACAAACGGAGAACTGCTGCAGATACAGCGCGAGTTGGAGGAGAAGGTAGGCAGCGTGCTGAACCTGGACACAGCCATTGCCAACACCGAAAAAGCAATGAAAGCCGCAGAGAAAGAGGTGCTGGAGAAGGCAGCCATACTCTCAGAGCGCCGCAAAGCTTCTTTCGAAACCTTTGAGAAGGAGCTGTATACGTTGTTGGCAGAGCTGGGCATGCCGAACGCCCGCATCGTGATCCAGCACAACGAGGTAGCGCCTTCCGCCACGGGTACCGACGACATCAGCATCCTGTTCAGCGCCAATAAAGGGGCGCAGCCGCAAACGCTGATCAAAGCCGCCTCTGGTGGTGAGTTCTCGCGCCTGATGCTAAGTATAAAGTACATGCTGGCCGATAAAACCGCGCTTCCGACGATCGTTTTTGACGAGATTGACACGGGTATCTCAGGTGAGGTGGCCGTGAAAGTGGGCAAGATGATGCAGCAGATGGCGCAGAAGCACCAGATCATCGCTATCTCGCACCTGCCGCAGATTGCCGCGCAGGGGGACTCGCATTACTTTGTGTACAAGCACGACACCGAGGACCGCACCATCAGCCGCATTAAAAAGCTGAACGACCAGGAGCGCGTAAACGAGATCGCGCACATGATCGCCGGGGCCAACCCAAGCGATAATGCCTATCAAAGTGCAAAAGAGTTGCTTTCACTCTAATTAGTAATTGCTATATTGCTGCTTCGTTTACGGTATCTGATACTTTGTAACCCTAAACGCGAAAAAATAGCAATAAACAACTAGAAAGAGATGGCCAATAATCTGCTTAAAGGAAAGAAAGGAATTATTTTTGGAGCGCTGGATGAGAAGTCCATTGCCTGGAAAGTTGCCCTGCGTGCCAAAGAGGAAGGTGCGGAGTTCGTGCTGACAAATGCACCGATCGCGATGCGTATGGGGGAGATTAACAAACTGGCCGAGCAGTGCAATGCGCAGATCATCCCGGCTGATGCCACATCGGTAGAGGATCTGGAGAACCTATTCACGAAATCGCAGGAAATCCTGGGCGGCAAGATCGACTTTATACTTCACTCCATCGGCTCCAGCCCGAACATCCGCAAGGGCAAGTCTTATGGCGACCTGAACTACGACTGGTTCCAGAAAACGCTGGACATCTCGGCGCTCTCTTTCCACAAGGTGATGCACGTGGCCGAGAAGCAGGACGCCATGAACGAGTGGGGCTCTATCGTGGCCCTGTCGTATATCGCGGCACAGCGCGTGTTCCCTGACTACACCGATATGTCGCATGCCAAGGCTATCCTGGAGTCTATCGCCCGCAACTATGGCTACCGTTTTGGCAAGCTGAAGAAAGTGCGCGTAAACACCATCTCGCAGTCTCCGACCAAAACAACGGCCGGTACGGGCGTAGGTGGCTTCGATGCCTTCTACGACTATGCAGACAAGATGTCGCCGCTTGGCAACGCCTCAGCCGAGGATTGCGCCAACTACACCATCACCCTGTTCTCAGACCTTACCCGCATGGTAACGATGCAGAACCTGATGCACGACGGCGGCTTCTCTTACATGGGTATCTCCGAGGATATCGTAGATATGATTAGCAAGTAAACTAAAGGTTTAGAGACGTGAAGGTCTGAGAAAGATCTTTGCTCTCTGAAGTATAAAAAAGCCCCCGGCCGCACATGGCCGGGGGCTTTTTGTTTTATTACTGATGCTTTAGTTTGTGGTGAAGCATCTTCAGGTCCCCACCTCTCCAATTTTCTGAATCTACTCCTCCTCCCGGTGCACGGCCTCAAAATCAAAAGCCGGGATGCAGATAGACCAGTACTCGGCCTCATGGTCGTAGGGGTTGGCGTAGCGGATGCGGGCGCCTGCCTTGATGAGTATGGACTCGCCGGCCTTTACCTCCACCTCTTCCCCATCGATCTCGATCAGTTTCTTGCCCCGGGTCACGATCGTTATCTCGTCGAACTCCGGTGTCTGGTGCGGCTCTCCCCACTGCGGTGGGGCCACCATGTGGGCCACGCTAAAGGCGCTGGTGTGCGTGGAGGCATTACCGAAATGCTCTTCAATGAGTTTACCGTCGGTGGTGGGCACCCGGAACGGCTTGGTTTGCTTGAAGTACTTTTTCTCGCTCATGGTTGCTGCTCTTTTAAGTATAACTACTGCTTTTCTGCGCAGGCTCCTTGGGTGTAGGAGGTAACGCCGGCATTGTCGGCCACGCAAGGGTTGCTGTAGGTCTTGCCGTCGCAGCCGCACACCGGCTCGTACTGCATGGTGCAGATGGCGTCCGGGTTTATTTTGGCAGGGTCGATGCAAGTGGCCTGCGGCGTGTTGTTGTTTACGCAGGAAACCAGGCTGAGGAATATAAAAGCGGAAGCGGCAAAGGCTTTTTTCATAGTATATAGTTGGTTAAAAATAGATGTAACAGGCAGAAACCGGCTTAAACTTTAACCTGTACAGGTCCAGCCCGTATGTATCTGCAAGTACAAAAATATAGAAATTAGAACGGATTCAGCCTGTCTTTTGGTATGGTCTGTTTGAACCCTATACTTCATATATCCACTTTAAAATAAAACGATGAACCAGATCAATAAAGACAGTGACAAGATTTTGGTCGCTACCCTTGCCGGTATAGGCCTGGGCGTGGCTGCAGGAGTGCTTTTGGCACCAAGAAAAGGAAGTGACGCTAGGGAAGAGGTGATGCGGCAGCTGAACCGGGCCAGCGACGAGGTGAACAGCAATGTAAAGCGCTGGACCTCCAACCTGAAAAACAAGGGCAACAAAAACGCCGGCACCCCGCCGCAGGAAGAGTATGACCTGGTGATGCACGGCTCCTGGGAGGACGTGAAACGACAGATGAGGCAGAACTACGGCGAACTGACAGAGGATGACCTGAACTATGAGCCGGGCCGTGAAAATGAGCTGCTGGATCGCCTGCAGGTTCGGATGGGAAAAACGCGCGACGAGATCAAGCGCATGCTAAATGACCTGAACTTTCACTGGTAAGGTGCCTATGCCTGTACCTCCCGGATTTTTTCTGTGCTTTAAGGAAACTATAATAGAATCTTTTAGTATAGGTATAACTTAATGCTATATTAGCCGTTATTAATATATAACACCAAAGAGTTTAAAAAGATCATTAACATAAAAGGACTATGAAAGACAATAGCGGAAAAGTTTTGCTGGCCATGCTGGCCGGTGCCAGTGCAGGTGTGATTGCAGGTTTGCTGATGGCTCCTGACACAGGCGAGGTTACCCGTAGCAGCATCAAGAAATGGGCTGGTAAAATGAGCAAAGACCTGGAGAAGAACCTGCAGGACGGCCTTGAGGAAATCAAGAAAATGAGCGGCGACACCTTTGGCAAGTCGTCGGGCAGCCAAAGCGGAAGCACTGGCGGCGGCACGGCCTCTTCTGGCGGCGCCTCGTCAACCGGAAGCACAAGCGGCACAGGCTCTACCGGAGGCTCTAGCTCTACCGGAAGCACTGGCTCTACCGGAAGCACTGGCTCTACCGGAAGCACTGGCTCTACTAGCGGTGCAGGTTCTACTGGCGGCGGCAACGCATAAGCCGGAGCTATTCTTTACAAGGGCAAACCGGTAACCTGAGCTGCAGTTCTACGAACACAGCTCGCTGAGGAGGTTCCCTTAATACCCGCAGACAGGCCTGCCCATTGGGTAGGCCTGTCTGTTTTAAGAGCGCATGTTAACCTAAAGCGCCTGTTCGCGTTATAGAAACTAGTGTTATGCCTCCCTAGCCACGAGGCTTTATGTATAAAGTTAAACCAAGACCAAACTATGAGAACGCATATGGAATGCCGCTCCCTCGGGGAGAATAAATCGAACTACAGCACACAGGAGTCAATCCGCCAGATCAGGCAGCAACGCACAAGCCACAAAACGCATAAAGGGAAGAGCAGCAGTAACGGCGGCGGTGCCATGGCCCTTGGGTTACTGGCTGGTGCAGCAGCAGGTGCCTTGGCAGGCGTGCTTCTGGCTCCGGATAAAGGCACTGTCATGCGCCGCAAAGTAACGGACCAGGCGTCTAAGCTGGGGCAGCAGGTAAACAAAGGCTACAGCTCTACCAAAGATAAAGTAACGGATTGGACCAGTAAGATGACCTCGGGGACATCTGACAGCGCAACGCAGGGTGCCGTGAAGAAAAGCCCCTATACTGACACCAACAAGTGGGATGATCAGGAAAGGGATAACATGACTAACACTGCCAGAAACACGCCTGGCGTATAAGTATAAAGTATAAAAAAGCGGCCTGCTATAGTATAGCAGGCCGCTTTTTTATGTGCAAGAGCAGGAATTACTGCTGCTCGTCTTCTTTCTTGTCGTGTTTCTCCGGCTTCATCTGCGGGAAGAACAGCACGTCCTGGATAGAGTTGGAGTTGGTCATGATCATCGTGAGGCGGTCGATACCCACACCCAGACCGGCTGTTGGCGGCATGCCGTACTCCAGCGCACGCAGGAAGTCCTCGTCCAGGGCCATGGCCTCCACGTCGCCGCGGCGGGCAAGCTCCAACTGCTCCTCAAAGCGGGCGCGCTGGTCTACCGGGTCGTTCAGCTCAGAGAAGGCGTTACAGATCTCCTTGCCGTTGCAGATCGCCTCGAAGCGCTCTACCAGGCCCGGCTTGCTGCGGTGTTTCTTCGCCAGCGGGCTCATCTCCACAGGGTAATCGGTGATGAAGGTTGGCTGGATCAGGTATGGCTCTGTCGTCTCTCCAAAGATCTCGTCGATCAGCTTGGCCTTGCCCATGGTTGGGTCGGTGCGTATGCCCAGCTTCTCAGCCGTTTGGCGCAGCTCGGCCTCCTCCATGTTCGAGATGTCGATTTTGGTGAAATGCTCGATGGCCTCAAACATCGTGAAGCGCTTCCAAGGGCGCTGGAAATTGATCACGTTGTCGCCTACTTTTACCTCTGTGGTACCGTGCAGGGCGAGGGCTACTTTCTCCACCATCTCCTCCACCAGCTCCATCATCCAGTTGTAGTCCTTGTAGGTCACGTAGAGCTCCATCACGGTAAATTCCGGGTTATGGAAGCGGCTCATGCCCTCGTTGCGGAAATCCTTGGCAAACTCGAACACGCCGTCAAAGCCACCCACGATCAGGCGCTTCAGATACAGCTCGTTGGCAATGCGCAGGTACAGCGTCATGTCCAGCGTGTTGTGGTGCGTTTTAAACGGACGGGCCGCCGCGCCACCGTGGATAGGCTGCAGGATAGGCGTCTCCACCTCCAGGTAACCTTTCTCGGACAGGTAGTTACGCATGGTGTTCACCAGCTGCGTACGCTTCTTAAAAGTCTCGCGCACGTGCGGGTTCACGATCAGGTCCACATAGCGCTGGCGGTAACGCAGCTCAGGGTCCGTAAAGCCGTCATGCACGATCTCGTTGCCGTTCTCGTCCACCTCGCGTTTCACGATCGGCAACGGGCGCAGCGACTTGGAAAGCACCGTCAGCTCCGTTACGTGCACCGAGATCTCGCCTACCTGCGTCACGAACGCATAGCCCTTCACGCCGATAAAGTCCCCGATGTCGAGCATTTTCTTAAACACCGTGTTATACAGGTCCTTGTTCTCGCCTGGGGCAATATCATCCCTGGAAACATAGATCTGGATACGGCCGGTGCTGTCCATCAGCTCGGCAAAAGAAGCCTTGCCCATAATGCGGCGGCTCATCAGGCGGCCGGCCAGCGTTACTTCCTGGTAGTTGTTCTTCTCCTTATCGTAATTCTCCTTTATCTCCTTGGCGGTTGCCGTAATTTCAAATGTTTCAGAGGGATATGGGTTAATGCCCATTTTCTCCAGCTCTTCGCGCTCATGGCGGCGGCGCAATTCCTGTTCGCTCAGTTGCATGCGATTTATACTATAAGTGACGTCTAAAAATCAAGCTGCAAAATTCGTAAATAATCGGCAGCTTTTAAAGGGTTTATTGCTGATTGTTAAGTGGCTCGGCTGTTAGCTGTGTGGGGGCAGAAAAGCAAAAGCAGGTGGTAACAAAAAGGCTCCTGCAAGTATAAACCCGCAGGAGCCAAAAGAAGAAAGGAAAATATCGTTTACGCCGCCTGGCCCAGCTCGTAGTCCTCGCGGCCAAGCAGCGGTTTTACCTGCTGTTGCAGCCTTGTCTCCACAAAAGAGCCTTGCAGGTATTTCGGCAGCTCCTGCACAAACTCCTCATACTTCTGTAGCCCTACCGCCTGCGCCACAAAGCATTCATGGATGCCGTTCAGGTAGCTCACGATCTGCAGCAGCGACTCATGAAACAGCTTGAAGTCGATATCCGCCTGCACGAAGCGCTCGATCTCGCGGTGCGTGGAGGAAATGCGCAGGCGCGCCATCAAATCGAACAGCGTGGTATAGCCAATGCGCCAGGTCATTTGCTGCCAGTGCTGCGGCCCGAATTTCTGCAGCACCTCGCTGGTCTTGCTACTGCGTATCGCCGTAGTGGGGTTGCTCTGCACCTGCTGCCGTACCGCCTTGGCGCGCTGGCGGCGGGTAGTGCGCAAGAACTGCCCAATCTGCGACTGCGCCTCTAACTCTTTGCCCGCAATCTGCAGGCCCGGCTTATAGTGCGCCAGGGGTAGGCGGTGTATGTTAAAGTCATCGTAATGGCCGGAGGCGTAAAAGCCCATTGCCCGCGGGTACGTGTTCTTCACGACCAGCCTGCCTGCCTCGCGCAGCACCCAGGCCTCGTTATTGGTTTTCACGCCACGGGTATACAGGAACGCCTGCAGACCGGCATACACGGCATAATAAGCCTGTGGAAAGGTCCAGTGCAGGGCATTGCGCATGTACTCCTCATCCCCTAGCTCGGCGGTGGCGCGCAAAGCATACTCCGTGCTCCAGCTGTTCAGCAGCAGCTTCTTTATCGCCTCCAGGTCCTGCTCATCCAGCTCCGGCTTCTGCTCATGCAGAATCGGCAACTGACCCGGAGCCGTTGTTCCTGAATTGTGTATATGGTAGTTTATCGCAAAAAAGTAGTTCAGAAACACCTGTGCAGGTATGGATTTCTGCCATACTTTATCAGCGCCTGGTGTCTCCTCCGGATACAGAGAAACCACCTGTTCTTCATCTCTCTCTTTCATACATATTCAACAAACCTTGTGCTGTAACAGTTGCATAAAAGCAGGAAAATTAAGCTATTTTAACGAGAATAAATGATTGATTTACAGTGCGTTGTAATAAAGTGGTGTTGCTGCTTTTAGCCTTTGGAGAAGAGGGTTTTGGGCGTTTGAGAAGAGGGTGTATGAAGGGGGATTTGACGTTGCTTAATGCAACTGCAGGAATTGTATTTTACTGGTTTTGTGGAATTGTGCAGCGCGCTTGCTTGTGGTTTTTTTATGGTGGCCAAAGCATAACCAAGTATGGCGGTTGAGGGTACACGAAGTATAAAAATCTTACCTCAGTATGAACATCGTAGAAAGACCAGACATAGCCAATAACACACATGCCGCCGTGCTCATCGGGGCAGGGCTTACCAGCTACTTCCTAAACGAAAACAGGCCTAAGACAGCGCTCATCCCTCCGTTGGCAGGCAGCGCTTTGCTATTGCTCAGCTCCGGTATAAAGTCCGGCAACCGCAGTGTGGCCCATGCAGCGGTAGGCGTAACCTCGCTGCTCAGCGTCATGACGGGGACGCTTTTCTCAAAAGCCATTGCGCCATCCGAGGAGACCCTGCAAAAGTTTAAGCCCGAAGTACTCCAGCGCAGGGCCAGCGTATTCGGGCTTATGACATTGACAGGTTTAGCTGCTGTGGGCGTGTATGTAGCCGGCTTTATCCAAAAGCGGAAGCAGGCAGCCGAAAGTTTAGGTTAAAATCCCGCCGCGACGTCGTCACCGCGTGGGTCGGCGCCACCCTCCAGGCTGCCGTTCGGCAGTACCAGTATGGCATCCACTCGGCCGTACTGGCCGCGCTGCTTTAACGTGTAGCCCTTGCTCTGCAGTTCAGCACGTACGTGGGCAGGTATGGCATCGGCTGTGTGCTGTATCTCATCGGGCAGCCACTGGTGATGGAAGCGCGGGGCCGCCACCGCCTGCTGCATCGTCATGTCGTGCTCCAGCACATTCAGGATTGTCTGGAAAACAGACGTGATGATCGTGGAGCCGCCGGGTGTGCCAACCACCATAAACAACTTGTCGTCTTTTTCCAGGATGGTAGGTGTCATGGCGCTGAGCATGCGCTTGTTGGGCTGTATGGCATTGGCCTTGCCGCCCACCAGTCCGTACATGTTAGGTACGCCAGGCTTGGCGCTGAAGTCGTCCATCTCGTTGTTGAGCAGGAACCCGGCGCCCTCTACCACTACAGAAGACCCATAGCTGCCGTTGATGGTGGTGGTGATGGAGACGGCGTTGCCGGCAGGGTCCACAATGCTGAAGTGGGTTGTCTCCTCGCTTTCGTACACGGGCAGCTCACCAGCCTTTACCTGGGCGGATGGGGTGGCCTGTGCCAGTGAGCTGGTGCCCATGCGGCTTTTCAGGTAGGCCTCGTCCAGCAGTTGCTCCACCGGTACGGTTACAAAGTCCGGGTCGCCGAGGTAGGTGGCGCGGTCGGCATATACACGGCGCTCCGCCTCTGTCATGATCTGGATGGTTTTGGTGCTTTGCCAGCCGTACTGGCCCAGATCATATGGCTCCACCATTTTAAGTAACTGCAGCAAAGCTACTCCGCCGCTGGAAGGGGGGCCTATCGAGATTACCTTGTACCCTTTGTAGTCGCCGATGATGGGCTCACGCCACACAGCGGTATAGTTGGCCAGGTCATCATGCGTAATGATGCCGTTGCCCCGCCGCATCTCCTGTACCAGCAGATCGGCTGTTTCGCCGGCATAGAAGCCATCACGTCCCTTATCGCGGATGCGCTCCAGGGTGCGGGCCAGGTCGGGGTGGCGCAGCGTGTCTCCCGCCTTCCATGCCTGCGCGTGCACCAGGTAGGGGAGGTGCTTGTTGTTCTTGATGAAGCTTTCCCGGTTGCTGTTCAGCCCGCTGGCTTCCTTCTCTGTCAGCACCACCCCGTGGCGGGCCAGGTCCACAGACGGCTGCACCAGCTCCGCCCAAGGCAAAGAGCCATACTTCTCGTGTATCTTCACCATGCCATCCACGGCACCCGGCACGCCTACTGCCAGGTGACCGTCGGTGCTCAGGCCATCCACCACATTGCCAAGGCTGTCCTGGTACATCGTTTCTATGGCAGACCCCGGTGCCGTCTCCCTAAAGTCGAGGGTGGCAATTTCACCGTTGTTGCTGCGGGCCACCATAAAGCCGCCGCCGCCAATGTTGCCTGCCGCCGGAAAAGCCACAGCCAGGGCAAACTGCGTGGCAATGGCCGCATCATAGGCATTGCCGCCTTTCCGCATGATTTCCATTCCGATGCGGGAAGCCTCCGGGTGTGCCGACACCACCATGGCTTTGTCTTTTACCAGGCCATGCGCGGCCTCGGTTGTTTCTTTTGGCGTCTTGGTGGCACAGTTGCTAAGCAGGGTAGGGAGCAGGGCGAGCAGGAGCAGCCATACTTTTAGGGGGGCTACTTGGGGTGAGTTCAGGTGCATGGGTATGTCAAGTTGATTTTGGGTACTTAAGATATAAAAAAACGCCAGCTATTGCACATAGCTGGCGTTTCTATTCATGTATCGGTTAATTTACTTCAGGTCTTCCTGGATAATGGCAACGGCCTCTTCCACGTACACGTCCTGCTTCAGGCCTTTCAGGAACTCTGTGTTGCGGGCAAGCTTGGCTGTGTCGCTGCCAAGGGCTTGCAGGTCCTGCTGCAGGCGCTTCACGTCCAGCACCGGCACCTCCTTCTGGGCCTCCTCCAGGCGCTTGGCCTCCGCCGCTGCTTTCTTCTCCTCCGCTTTATACTTCTCCAGTTGCAGTGAACGGGTGGTGTTATCCGACTGCCTCTTCAGGCGCTCTGCACTTTGTTTAATCAGGTCAAAGCTTTCGTTCTTGGCAACACGCTGCTGGCTCTTACTCTTAACTTGCGAGATGTTCAGTTTGCCGTTGTTCCAGGGCTTATACTTGGCCGGGGAGATTTCGTCAAACGGTAAGGCGAAATCCTGCTCCTTCTCTCCGAACTCCAGGTAAGCGTAGGCATCTGGAAGCTCAACATCCGGCGTTACGCCGCGCAGCTGAGTGGTGCCGCCGTTAATGCGGTAGAACTTCTGCGTGGTCAGCTTCAGGGCGCCGAAAGGCTTGTACGGGTTAAACTGCGCTGGCAGGGCCTCATCCAGCTCGAAGAACTGCTGCACGGTGCCTTTGCCAAACGTAGGGCTGCCCACGATCACGGCACGCTTGTAGTCCTGCATCGCGGCTGCGAGAATCTCAGAGGCCGAGGCACTGTTGGAGTTCACCATGATCACCAGCGGGCCACCATACTGCACCTGCGTGTCGCGGTCGTCCAGCACCACGGCTTTGCCGGAGGCTGTTTTCACCTGCACGATCGGGCCCTGCTCGATAAACAGACCAGCCATCTCCACGGCATCCGCCAGAGAGCCGCCGCCGTTGTTGCGCAGGTCCAGGATCAGGCCTTTCATGCCGGCAGCTTTCAGCTTCTCGATCTCCTTCTTCACATCGGCACCGCTAAAACGGCCGTTCTTGTTCTCGAAGTCGGCGTAGAAGCCCGGTAGTTTGATATAGCCAATCTTTTCTTTGTCTTCAATCAAGGCAGATTGTGCATAGGTTTCCTCAAAAACGATCACATCGCGGATGATCGGGATAATCTTGGTAGAGCCGTCCGGCTTTTTCACCGTCAGGCGCACTTCTGTGCCTTTTTTACCACGTATCAGCTGGATAGCATCGTCAATGCGCATGCCTTCAATCAATACAGGGTCTTCCGCGCCCTGGGCCACTTTTTGGATGGCGTCACCTGGCTTCAGCTCGCCCTGCAGGTAAGAAGGGCTGCCCGGCACGATCTCGAGTACCTTGATCTGGCCATCTTTCTCCTGCAGCGAGGCGCCTATGCCCTCCAGGCGGCCGGTGAAGTTGATGTCAAAATCAGCTTTGGCCTTTGGCGGGAAGTAGCCTGTGTGCGGGTCGTATACGTTGGTAACGGCGTTGATGTAGGTGGCGCGGCGGTCGTCGCGGTTAATCTTGGCCAGGCGCTGGTACAGGTCGTCGTACGTTTTCTTTACCTTTTCGCGGGCCTCTTTCTCCAAGGCCTCAAACGATTTCTGTTCGGCTTTCGGGTCTTTCGCCAGTTTCTTTTCCTGCTCCTCCTGCATGTCCACCAGGCGCACCAGGGTCTGGTACTTCAGCTGCTTGCGCCACGCCTCTTTCAGTTCCTCCTTGTTTTTAGCAAAAGGCAGCTTCTCGCCATCTGTCTCAATCTGCTCGTCCTTGGAGTAATCGAAAGGCTTGGCCAGAATCTCTTGGTAGTAAGCCTCTGACTCCTTCATGCGTTTCTCGATCAGGTCGGCCGATAGGTCGAAGAACTGAAACGAACCCTGGCGAAGCTCATCGTCAATGGCTGTCTCATACTTTCTCAGCTGCTGCACATCTGGCTCCAGCAGGAACTTCTTGTTGAAGTCCAGGCGCTCCAGGTACAGCTTGAACACCTTCTTCGAGAAGTTATCGTCTACTTTCTCAGGCTGGTAATGGCCGGAGCTAAGGCCCTGCATCAAAGCTTTGATCAGGATCTCGTTCTTACCCTCCGGCGAGTCGCCGTTTTTGTAGAGGATAAAGGAGCCCGTCACAAGAATGACAGCCAAAACAGAAAGTATTATTTTTAAGCGAGTTGTCAATGATATCATCTATTTAATAAGTTGAACTACAGGTTAGATTGCAAAAGTGATGCCGCTTATTAGGCTTGGGTATAGATTTAAAGCGTAATGTAGGGGAAAAAATCTTTTTATCATAGTGGCAACAGCAACCATCCTATAACACAGGCCCTAATGTACTACATACGCAACACCTCCGGCTGATAGTATAACTGATGGCAGCGTTTTTTCGTTTCGGATACTGTAAACCAAAACTTAAAAGCTATGAATAACAACGAAAGAGCAATAGATGTTTTGCAGGAACTGAATCAGTTTGTAAACGACAGGATTGAAGGCTACAAGCATGCCGCTGAACTAACCAAGGACCCGGCGCACCAGTCTTACTACAAAGACCTGATGAGCCAGAGCCGCCAGTTTGCCAGCGAGATCAACAGCACCATCAGCCAAATGGGGGGCGACACCCAGAACAGCACTACGGCCAAGGGAAAGATCTTCCGTGGCTGGATGGATGTGAAAAACACCGTTGCCGGCAACGATGAGGAGGAAGTGATCAAGTCTAACATCACAGGCGAGGAGTGGGCACAGAAAGCCTACAACGATGCCCTGGACCACAGAGCCGAGCTGCCGCAGCATGTCGTGCAGATGGTAGAGAAGCAGAAGCAAGCCTCTATGGCCACCTGCGAGCGCCTGCGCCAGATGGAGAAAGCGGCTGATTAATGATATCAGAGCACCGTTCTAAAACAGCAAGGGCTGCCAACTTCTGGCAGCCCTTGCTGTTTTAGAACGTCTGGCAGGGAGATTGCCTTAGTTTACGGATGCATAAACGAACCATATGAAGAACATACTTATATTCGGGGATAGCCTGACAGCGGGCTATGGTTTGCCGGCCGCACAGGCATACCCCAGCCTGCTACAGGAGCGGCTACGGCAGGAGGGACACACTGGCTATAAGGTGCTGAACGGTGGCCTGAGCGGTGATACCACTGCAGGTGGCGTGCACCGCATCGAGCGCTGGCTGAACGAGCCCATTGACATTTTTATACTTGCCTTGGGCGCTAACGACGGGCTGCGCGGCATACCTGCCCGCGAAACCACCCAGAACCTGCAGGAAATCATCAACAAGGTGCGCAACAAGTATCCGGAGGTGAAGATCATACTTTCAGGGATGGAGATACCCGATATTGTGCCGGGGCGTTATGCAGCAGAGTTCCGAAAGCTGTTCCGGGAACTGGCGCTGCAGAACAACGTCCACTTTATACCTTTCCTGCTGGAGGGGGTAGCCGGCAACCGCCACCTGAACCTGCCCGACGGCGTTCACCCCAATGCGGAAGGGCAGAAGCTGCTGGCACAGCACACCTGGAGCAAGCTGAAAGAGGTTTTGTAAAGTGCAGAAAAGTCTGAGGCCGGGAGTTCTTCCCGGCCTCAGCCTCTATAAGTATGGCTACACGCTTACTCCTCCGGCACAATGCCCGTGTCGCGTCTTTTCAGTTCTACCTCTCTGCCTCTGGCTTGCTCATATTGGGCGCGTAGCTCTTTTAAGGTATTGCGGGCCCACATCGAGAAAGCGGTGGCACTGGCCTGGTCCACGTCTTTTAGGTTGTCGTCAAACTCGTCTATGGCGTCTTTCTGGGCCTCTGTCAGCTGGTTCCAATACTCTTCGTTAAAGTTTTCGGCCTCGCGTAGCTTGGTGATGTGCTCGGTGTCGTCTTCTTGCAGTTGCTGGGGCAGGGTAACGCTATACTGCTGCGCCAGGTCCTGCAGCTCCTTCTGCTTGGTAGAGTACCAGTCCACCAGGTTCTGCCCGTAATTCTTCACAGCATCGGATGTCCCCTGAGCGGTAGCCAGTTTGCCGAGCTCTACCTGCAGCATGTTGTTGCGGGCGGCAAACTGCATCAGTTCCTGCTTGTCCTCGGTGATGGTGGAGTCGTTGCCGAGGACCGTAGCTTCTTGGGAGGCTGTATTATTGGCGGTGGCCTGCTCTTGATTGTTTCCCGAGTCGCAGGAGGCGAGTAACAAAGCCCCTGCCATGCACCAGATGGCTATCATCGTATTCTTCATAGTTCGTGGTTCTAGTAAGATATAAATTGTTATACCCTCATGCATACGAAACTATGGCAAATTGTTTTCTGCACGGGTGCTGTCCTGCAGGGCAAGTATGTTGTTAAGCGTTGGAATGGACAGCGGCTTATTGATGAAGCCGACCACGACTTCATACCTCCGGGCGCGCTGCAGGTAGTCCTGCTCATCGGAGGAGGTAAACATGGAGATGAACGTTTGATGCCGCTCGTTGTACCCTTGCGCGTAATAACGGTCCAGGAAATCAAACCCATCCAGGGAAGGCATGCTGATGTCCAGCAGGATCAAATCCGGGAAGGCCGGATCACCGGTGGTTTCGGCCGAACGCAGAAAGTCCAGCGCCTCTGGCACGCTATGGCAAACAGATACCATGCTGCTCACGTCAGCATCCTCTAATACAATCTGAGAGAACAAATTGTTGATTTGATCATCATCGATGATCAGGATGTGGTTCAGTTTATACATAAGGGTGTTCCTGCGTTAGGTACTACTGTATACATGTATCTTACAGTTATTTTTTATTTGGCACAAACAGTGCCACAAAGTAGTAGGCGCCGCTGCCAGTGGTTTAAATTTTGTGTTGTAACGGTAAACTTTAAGATATTAGTATGCTAGCAGACAAAAATAAACTGCTTTAGGCATAATAGACTAACAAGGATAGCCTTTATAATAGGAGAAGTAAAGCCTTATCCCTTCTCTATAGTAACTAATATTTTATTGATATAATATATGATAAAGGTGTGTTTTGTGAGAAGGGGTGGTTAGCAGGCATTAAAAAATCCTGGCATCGGCCACTGAAGCCGACGCCAGGATTTCTAGCTTTGAAGCGTATGCTATTCCCTAGTAGTAGATATGCTCACCTCTATGCTTTTGGAAATGCGTCTCGAAGTAACGGGCGTCTTCCGGGTTGTGTGGCTTAAAGCCCAGCACAATGTTACCTTCCTTCACGCCAGTCTCGTATACCTTGGCTCTTTCCTCAGGAATACCGGCACCTACCAGCGCACCGATCAGGCCACCTGTCAAGCCACCGGCTCCCGCGCCAGCCAGACCAGCCGCCAATGGGCCAGCCACTACCAAGCCAAGGCCCGGGATAGCCACCGATGTACCGATAGCAGCCACGGCACCAATAATGGCACCCAATGTACCGCCAATGGCAGAACCTGCGCCGGTACCCTCCAGCGACTTGTTGCCAAGCTCTGTGGTGTCATCCTTGTCTTCTCCTCCGAAGTGGCGCTTTCTGCCTTCGTCCGACATCACCACATTGATCTCATCTTTATCATAGCCGCGTGCCCGCAGTTCATCGTACGCACGCTCTGCACTTTCTCTGTCCCTAAACATAGCGGTCATCATTCCCGCATTTTCAGTTCTGTTTACCATAGCTTTTTCAATTTTGATTTATAGTTTCATGTATCACTGGCAAGCATTTTACAGTGCTTGCCGGCATGGTTATTTCTAACGGGTAAGGCTTGCCTATAGTTACGAAGTGCCCGCCACTAATCCTGTTCTGCAGGTGGGGCAAGCACCCTGTTCACGATGTGGATGATGCCATTAGAGGCTTTAATGTCAGGTTTTATGATGGTGGCGTTGCCTACGCTGATCGTGCCTCCTCTCACCGTAGCAATCACTTCCTCGCCATAAGCCGTCATCATGGGCATGTTGTCCTGCATTTCCTGAGTGGTGATGCGGTTGGGCAGAACATGGGACTGTATGATCCGTTGCAGCTCCAGTTGATTGTCAGGCCGCTTCAGTGCTTCTACTGTGCCAGCCGGGAGGGCCCCGAAGGCCTCGTTGGTAGGGGCAAACACGGTGTAAGTGGCCGGGCTTTCGAGTATGGTGATCATATCGGCTGCCTTTATTAGATCCAGGAAAGTAGAGAGTTCGGGGGTTTGCTGCGCCAGTGCCACAATGCTTGGCCTACGGCCCATGGGATTGTCTGCTGAGACAACATCTCTGGTCGTGCCTTCGGCCGACATGTCTGTATCGGGATCCATCGGGGCCTGGGATCCAGGAGTGTCGTTGTCGGTGGCACGCTCCGTTGCCGTTGTGCCCCCGGCGCTCACGGTGCTGTCCATGGCTGCAGAGGTGTCGGAGCTTGCACAACCCCAGGTGCTGAAAGAAGCGGCCAGAATGGCGGTGATTATCTTGAGTGTCTTCATGCTCTGTATGGTTAGTTCTTCTTTTTATTACCCGGTGCAGCGGCAAAATGTTAAGAAAACCAGCCTCAAGAGCAGACTGCTATTGATCTACGACGATATCATCTGCGGTTCTTAGCACTCCGTCTACCACATGCAGCACACCGTTGGATGCCCGAACATCAGGCCGTACGACAGTGGCTCCGCCAACTGTAAGGGTGTCGCCATCCGTTTCAACGGAAACATACTCGCCGCCGCTCGTTTCTATACTTTGGCTACTGGCAAGGCTCAAGGCGCTGCGCGCGCCCAGAAGCATGTGGGCCTGCAGGAGCCGGATAAGCTGGGCCTTGTGCTCCGGCCTCATCAAAGCGCTCACCGAGTCTGCCGGCCAATCGGCAAAGGCCTGGTTGGAGGGGGCGAAGATGGTGAATTCCTCATCTTCCCCTGTCAGAGCATGGGTAAGGTCTGCCTGCTCCATC
This sequence comes from Pontibacter litorisediminis, assembly GCF_029360645.1. Taxonomy (GTDB): domain Bacteria; phylum Bacteroidota; class Bacteroidia; order Cytophagales; family Hymenobacteraceae; genus Pontibacter; species Pontibacter litorisediminis. The sequence goes on from NZ_JARDUA010000007.1 coordinate 95,838, forward strand.
AGCACTGCAAAAGTTGACAAATTGGGGTCCATTTTGGCCAGTGCCGCTAAGTCATACGCAGCCGTGTTCGCTACGCCTGAGAACATGGCGTTGTAGTCTATCTGCCGGGTTACGGTATCGGCTTGCGCTTCGTCTGCCTCTGCTCTGCCAGCCATGGCTTCGGTGCGGCTTAAGGTCTGGCTAGAGTCCGCGGTATCTGCACTGCCTGCCGAGCTGGCGCAACTAAGCAGGCCGGCTGTGGCAAAGGCTGCCAATAAAGGTAGGTTCACAAAGGTGCTCTTCATAAGGGACGGTGCTTAAGAAAAATTGTCTGCCCTAGGTTATACGCTTCTGGCCATTGTTGATGTGTATGAAATAAGAAAAGCTCCCCTAACATGTAAGGGAGCTTTATAATTAGCTTGTGCTACTTGCAGCGTTAGAAGCCCAGTAAAGCGTCGTTCTGCGCGTTTCTAGGCAATATCACGTTGTCGATCACGTGGATGACACCGTTAGAGGCTTCTATATTTGTTTTTACCAGCTGCGCACCACCCACTGTGATGTTGGTGTTGTTTACGCCCACTGAAACCGGGATGTAAGAATCCTCACCTACCTGAATCCTGGAGTTGTTCTCGAATTGTGTGGAGGCGATTTCGTTCGGCAATATATGCGCCTGCAGGATGCTTTTCAGAACAGCCCTGTTCTCTGACATTAGCAAAGTCTCTAGCTTATCTTTTGGAAGTTTGGCAAAGGCTTCGTTGGTAGGGGCCAGCACGGTATACTCATCCAGGCGGTCAAGGTCACTCTGGAGACCCGACTGCTCCACCAACGTCACGAAAGTGGACAAGTTCGGTTCCATCTTCGCTAGTTCCATCACATCGTACTGCTCCGTATCGTCTACGTTTTCGAACATGTCATCAAGCGGAGTGGTGTTCTCCATCGAGAGGGTTGTGGAGGAAATGGTGGCGATAGGCTGCACCGCCACAACCGACTCTTCCACTACCACGGCGTCAGGTTCGTTACCGGCCATTGTCTGGGTTTCACTCATGGACATGTCACTGTCCATGGCGCTGGTGTCGTTGTTCATCGTGTCGTTAGAACTTGCGCAGCCAAAGCCAAACAGCATGGTTGCAGCAAGAGCCATCGGTACAATTATTCTCTTTTTCATAGCTTTCAGTTATTTACAGTTGCTCAAATAGTTTGAGTAATCAATTCAACTATATTATAACTGAAATGCGCTGAAAATGTTGAGTTTACGGGTGGCTTTGTAGGGAGTAACTCCTGCTGTATTGTCGGTTATACTTAAGGGTTACACCGTTCTGCTAATTAGTTATACACTTTCACTACAAAAACGTAATCTTTCAGCTTTTTGAGCTGCTGTGGACGCGCCTGAGAAGAAAGTGTATTATTTTTTGGGAGGGTTAAAGGCTGCACCTGACCTGTCACAGCCAGCTCATCAATCAGCTGCAGCAGGTACGCTGACTTGATGGCGAAGGCCGCTCCTTCCTGGCCCGCCTGCTTGCCGCTGATCACGCCAATCAGATTGCCTTTGTCGTCCAGCAAGGGGCCGCCACTGTTGCCCGGGTTAAGCGGAATAGAGATCTGGTAGGCAGTGGTATCTCCCTCAAAGCCGGAGGCAGAGCTAAGGGAGCCTTCGCCAAAAACAATGTCTTCGCGCGGGTACCCGAGCGTGAAGACACGCTCGCCCAGCTCACTCTCCGTGTTCCTGAACGTGTAAGGCAGTTTGCCAAAGCCCTCGAAGCCCTCATCGGTCACCCTAAGTATAGAAAGGTCGTGTATCTCGTCGCGGTAAATCTCGCTCACCTTGTACTTCAGCCCGGCCTTATTTTCGATCATGATCGAGTCGGCGCCCTCTACCACGTGGGAGCTGGTAACCAGGTAGCCCTCGGAGGATATGGCAAAGCCGGTGCCGCTAAAGGCCGCCGGGCGCGGGGCAGGTTTGCTGGCATCGTTAATGCCATTGATAATGGCGGTCTGGGCTTTTTTCAGGCGCTCCACCTCGCGGCGCAACTCCACATAACGGGCGGTCTGCTGCTGTACGGGCGCTTTTAGCTGCTGTACGCTCCAGAGCGTGCCGAATACCGAAAGCAGCGACACGCTGGCAGCCACAGCCATTGTCTGCTTGTGGCGTTTCCAGAATACCATCCAGCCATTTGGTGAGGCCGTTGCAGCTGTCTGCTCCGCCTCCATCTCCTCATGGATCAGGTTGAGCTGCCGCCGCAGGTCCTGCCGCTGGCCAAAGCCGTTCATGGTCTGCAGTAACTGTCTGTGCTCACGTACCTGCTCTGCCAAGCGCGCATCTGTGCGTAGCAGGGCTTCAAAGCCAATCCTCTCCTCAGCGGCCATCTTGCCGTTCAGGTAGCGTTCAATCTCTTCGTAAGCGCGGTACTCTAACATGTTAGTTCTCTCCCAGAATGATGTATACCCGGCTAGACCTCGGGCTTATAGGTGGCAAAAAATATCTTCTTCAGGCGCTGCAGGCACTTATACTTCTGGTTCTTGGCTGTGTCCGTATTGGTATAGCCAAATTTATCGGTAATGTCCTGCATGTTTTGTGTGCGTATGTAGTAATCTTCCAGCAAGCTGCGGCAGGGTTCCCCGAGTTGCTCCAGCGCCTCGCCCATCACGCCAAACTGCCTCTCCTGCTCCTCATGGCGCTGGGTGTCTTCCTCCACTGGCACAAAGCTGTCTGTCTCGTCCAGTTTCGTGGCGTAGCGGCCTTTCTCTGCCAGGCGCTTCAGCCACAGCCTTCTGCACACCGAGTACAGGTAGGTTTTTATCTGGCACGTAAGCTCCAGGCTATTGTCCCTTATCTTCTCGTAAAACACAATGACGCCTTCCTGGTAAATGTCTTTGGCCTCGTCATCGGTTCCGCTGTTCGTCAAAATAAAGTGAGAAATCACCGGGAAGTATAGCTTGTAAAGGTGGGCCAGCGCTCTTTCGTCGCTGCGCCGGATGCCTTCTATCACTGCCTCATCCGTCTCATACAAGCTCTTCTTCATTCCAATCAAATTTTAATACGCTGCGGGGGGCTTTGTAACCCATCAAAAAAATATTTTTAAAAATTTTCGGGAAGCAGGGTTACCTCTGCCGGATTTGGGTATGAAGGTCAAAATCGAAACCAAAACACTTAATCACAAACACAAAAATGAAAAATTTATTCACTTTCGCTATCGTAGCTCTTGCTCTTTCTTTCACAGCTTGCAACAACGAAGGAACTACTGAAACAGAAGCAGTTGAGACTGAGACTGTAGAGACTGAGGCTCCTGTTGTTGAGGAGGAAGTAGTAACTGAAGATACTACTACTGCTGTTGAGGCTGACTCTACTACAGTAATCGAGTAGTTATAGCAAAGGACTACAGCGAAAGCTTATAGTTCTGAAACACATCACCGGGCCTTGTGCATACTTGCACAAGGCCCGGTGTTTTTTTAGCCTGTGCTGAAAGCGGTAGGGGGTAGAAAAAGGCCAGCCTATGCGCAGCTGGCCTTTTCGGTTTATTTTTGCTTGTGCTTTGCCTTTTTTCGGCGCTCGATCTCGCTCTGGATGAGGGTAAACTCGCGGCTGCTCTGGCCAGCAATGGCCGTGTTCTCGTTGGCGCGGCGCAGCAGGTAAGGCATTACCTCCACCACAGGGCCGTAGGGCACATACTTCGCCACGTTGTAGCCGGCGTTCGCCAGGTTGTAAGACAGGTTGTCGCTCATGCCGTAGAGCTGGGCAAAGTACACGCGCGGGTCATTAGGGGCGATGTTGTGCTCCTCCATCAGCTCCATCAGCAGGTAACAGCTGGCCTCGTTATGCGTGCCGTTGCAGAAGGCGATGCGATCGATATGCTGCACGCAGTAGTGCAGGGCAGTGTCGAACAGGTCATCCGTGGCTTCTTTTGTCAGGTTGATCGGGCTCGGGTATCCTTCCTGGGCGGCGCGTCTGCGCTCTTTCTCCATGTAGGCACCACGCACCAGCTTGGCTCCCAGATGGTAACCGCCTTTAAGGGCAAGCTCATGGTCACGCTTCAGCACGTCCAGCCTGTCGTGGCGGTAAAGCTGATAGGTGTTGTAGATGTTGGCCTTCTCCTTGTTATAGAGTTCCATCATCTCGTAGGTCAGGTTATCAATCGTGTCCTGTATCCAGCTTTCCTCCGCATCAATGAACACGCGCACATCGCGCTCGTAACAGCGCTTGCAGATGGCGTTTACCCTGTCGCGGCCACGCTCAAAGGCAGCACGCTCATCGGCCGAGAGTTCCTGCTTTTTCTGCACTTTCTCCAGCAGGTTGATGTCGATCAGGCCCGTGATCTTGAACACGGAGAACGGGATGTTCTTGTTGTCGTGCGCTTTTTCTATGGTGCGCAGCAGCTCGTCGCGGGTGGCGTCGAAGCTTTTCTCATCGCCTTCGCCCTCCACCGAATAGTCCAAAATAGTGCCGATGTTGTACGCCGCCAGCTCCTTTATGGCCCGCTCCGACTCCGCAATGGTCTCGCCGCCGCAAAAGTGGTTGAAAATGGTTGGTTTGATGAGGAACTTGACCGGCAGGTGCAGGTTAAGGGCGGTGTTGAGGAGCGCCCCCCCAGCCTTTACAAACGTGTTGCTGTTCATGGCCTTAAACAGCAGGTACATTTTATATAGCTCAGCGTCGGATTTGGATGAGAAAGCGACGGCTGTATCGTCGAAAGAGACTTTGGAAATCAGGTTCATGTAAGGTTGTATTAGCGGTGCAAAGATAGTGCTTCGGGCCTAGTACACAACCCAAAGCAAGGGCTGTGCAGACTAAAATTTATACCCTGGGTAAAGTATAAACCACGGCGGCTACTTTGCTGTTTAGCTTTTAGGACGATACTGCGCGGTTGCTTCAGGTTATTTTATACTTTGGCGGCTGCCTTTTTGCGCCGCATCGGCTACCTTTGTAACAATACATGCAATTGATGAAGTTTAATCAGACACAATCTTTTTTTACGGAGCTGCAGGCAGGGCAAGCACAGCCGCTGGTGATTGCCGGCCCCTGCAGCGCCGAGAGCGAGGAGCAGGTCATGCAGACGGCCGTAGCGCTGCAGCAGCAGAACATTGGCCTGTTCCGGGCGGGCATCTGGAAGCCGCGCACGCGCCCGGGAAGCTTTGAGGGAGTAGGTACGCAGGGGCTGGCCTGGCTGAGCCGCGTGAAGCGCGAGCTGGGAATGAGGGTAACCACCGAGGTCGCCACCGCCCGCCACGTGGAGGAGGCGCTAAAGCAGGGGATAGACGTGCTCTGGATAGGCGCCCGCACCACCGTGAACCCCTTTGCCGTACAGGAAATAGCCGATGCGCTGCAAGGCGTAAACGTGCCGGTGATGGTCAAGAACCCTGTAAACCCGGACCTGGCTTTGTGGATCGGGGCGATTGAGCGGATTTACCATGCCGGCGTTACCGACCTGGCGGCTATCCACAGGGGATTTTCGTCTTACCAGAAACTCAAGTACAGGAACGCGCCGGTGTGGCAGATACCGATCGAGCTGAAGGCGCGCTACCAGGACCTGCCGGTTATAGTGGACCCGAGCCACATCGGCGGCAAGCGCGACCTGATCTTCCCCGTGGCGCAGAAGGCGCTGGACCTGGGTTATGACGGCGTGATGATTGAAACCCACCTGAACCCGGACAAGGCGCTGAGCGATGCGGAGCAGCAAGTGACCCCGGAGGCACTGAAAACCATACTGGCCAACCTGCAGGTGCGCAAGACCAATTACGACGACGCCGAGCTGGTGAACCGTGCCGAGGAACTGCGCTTGCAGATTGACGCGGCCGACCACGACATTATCGCCGCGCTGGCACGCCGCATGGCGCTGGTAGAGCAGATAGGGGAGTACAAAAAGCTGAACAACGTGCAGGTGCTGCAGCTGGAGCGCTGGAAAGAGATCTTCCGGAGCCGCGGCGAATGGGCCGAGGACGCCGGCCTGAACACGGTTTTCATCGAAGAGCTCTACAAACTGATCCACGTGGAATCAATCCGCAAGCAAACGCAGATTTTAGACGGGGTTTAAGGATAGCATTGTTATATTGCTGCATCGTTACACTGTTGGGGATGCATACTCTCATTTCATGAATTCCCGCTATCTAACCTTAACCTTCATGATTGAGTCGATACATATAGGCCAGGAGGCGCTGCAGGAGTTGCCAGAGCTACTGAAGAACCGGGCCTTCAGCAAGGTGGCGGTGCTGGTGGATGAGAACACGCTGCACCACTGTTATCCTATCCTGAAGCCATACTTGCCCGCGCACGACCTGATCCAAATCCGGAGCGGCGAGGAGCACAAAACCTTGCAAACGTGCGAGCACATCTGGCAGCGCATGACGGAGCTGAACCTGGACCGCTGGTCGGTGCTGGTGAACCTGGGCGGCGGCGTAATTGGCGATATGGGTGGATTTTGCGCGGCTGTGTTTAAGCGCGGGATCTTCTTTGTGCAGGTGCCCACTACGCTTTTGGCGCAGGTAGATGCCAGCGTGGGCGGTAAAACCGGCATCGATTTTCACGGGCTCAAGAACCACATCGGGGTGTACCAGGAGCCGCAGGCCGTGTTCATCAACCCGGCCTTTCTGCAGACGCTTCCGCAGCGCGAGGTAAAGTCTGGATACGCCGAGATCATCAAGCACTGGCTGATTGCCGACAAAGATGCCTTTATGGAGCAGCGCCACATTGGCCTGTTCACAGAGGACTGGGAGGGGTTGATCCGCCATTCCGTAAGTATAAAAGCAAAGGTGGTGGAACAGGACCCGCTGGAGGGCGGTCTGCGCAAGATCCTCAACTTTGGCCATACCGTGGGCCACGCCGTGGAAAGTTACCTGCTGGAAAAGCCGGAGCGGGCGCTGCTGCACGGCGAGGCCGTGGCGGTGGGCATGCTCTGCGAGGCCTGGATCAGCAAAAAGCATGACCTGCTCTCGCAAGAGGAGCTGGACAAAATAGAAACGTTTCTGGTGTCGGTTTACGAGAAGGTAAGCTTGACAGAGGAGGATATCCAGCACATAGCCCAACTGGCGCTGCAGGACAAGAAGAACACCCGCTCCACCATCAACTGCACCTTACTGCAAGGCATCGGCAAAGCCGTGTACGACCAGCCGGTAACCGTGCAGGAAATCGTTGAATCATTACGCTACTATACCTTACTATGAGCCAAAGCCTCACCCTTAGCCACCCCACCGGCAAACTGACCGGAAGTATAAAACTGCCAGCCTCCAAAAGCGAAGCCAACCGCGCCCTCATCATCGCGGCACTGTCGGGGCAGGAGTCGCAGCTGCACAACCTCTCCGAGGCCAACGACACGCAGCTGCTGCAGCGCCTGCTAAAGAGCGATGCAGAAACCATAGACGCCGAGGACGCCGGCACGGTGATGCGCTTCCTGACGGCCTACTACGCCATCACCGGTCAGCAGAAAACCCTGACCGGCACCGAGCGCATGTGCCAGCGGCCCATTAAGATTCTGGTGGAGGCCCTGCGGGAGCTGGGTGCAAGTATAGCTTACGTGGGAGAGGAAGGCTATCCGCCCCTGAAGTTGAATGGCTTTAAGGGAAGCGGCAAAAAGCACCTGAAAGTACGCAGCGACATCAGCAGCCAGTATATTTCGGCCTTGCTGATGATCGCGCCCTTGCTGCCAGAGGGGCTGGAGTTGGAGCTGGAGGGCAAGATAGGCTCACGGCCCTACATTGAAATGACACTCTCGCTGATGCAGCACTTTGGCGTATCGGCTGATTTCTCCGGCAACACCATTACTGTGAAGCCACAAAAGTATAAAGCCGCGGAGTTTACCGTGGAATCCGACTGGTCGGCAGCGAGCTACTGGTACAGCCTTGTGGCGTTGGCCAAGGAGGCCGATATTACGCTGCTGGGGCTGAAAGAGCAGTCGTTTCAGGGCGATCGCGCCGTTGTGGATATCATGTACCGCCTGGGCGTGTACACCGAGTTTAGTGAGAAAGGTGTGCGGCTACTGAAGAAAGAGCACGAGCGCCACATCTCCTTGGACTTCTCCAACTGCCCGGACCTGGCCCAGACCGTGGTGGCCCTGTGCGCCGGCATCGGGGTAGCGGTGGATATGTCCGGATTGGAAAGCCTCCGCATAAAGGAGACAGACCGCATACAGGCGCTGCAGATAGAGGTGTTGAGCCTGAACTCGTCGCTCCAGGAAGTGACGCCGGGCGTGTTTCACCTGAAGCCGGGCATCCTGCAGAAGAAGGAGCTGTCGTTCCGTACTTACCAGGACCACCGCATGGCCATGGCCTTTGCCCCACTGGCCCTGCTGCAGCCCATCGAGGTTCAGGAGCCGAGCGTGGTGCGCAAATCATACCCCCGGTTTTGGGAGGACCTGGAGAAAGTGGGCTTTGAGGTAACGTATAAAGCGTAGCGCCCATGCAGGAGCGGAAGTTATACGGAGACGCCAGGCTGATAGAGCAACTTATAGGCAAAATGCAGCTGATGGAAGAAGCGGCAGGCGGCCTGGCGGCTGTGTATAAGGAAGCTGCCGCAGGCAGGTTCTGGATGAAATGCTATACCACCGCGGGAGAGCAAAGCAGCGGGGGAGGCTATGAGCTGCTCATCCGGCTGCCGCTTCCCACTACGGAGGAACTCATTCAGGTAGCGCTGCACTCCCCGCACGAAGACGAGGCCGTGGCGGCCATCATGCGCCTGCTGGAGGAGGAGGCGATAGAGCAAAAGGACTTTCGGGAAAAGCTGGTGCAGCGGCTGGAGGAGTTGGACCTGCAAACTATGGAAGCCGGGCAGAAACAGTGGCTGCGAAAGGTGATAACGCTTACCTCTTTAATTGACCCCCTAAACAAGCGGGAGGTGCTGGGCAAAACTGCCGAACAGGTGCAGGCGGACGTGGCTTATTTTGAGGCGGTGTCGGAAAGGGCACGGCAGCTGCTGCGGAAGCTGTAGAAACAGTTGATACAAGTTTATGTCGCAAGTTTAGCGGCAGCATAACCTGTGGCACTTAAAGCCATAGCTGTGATTAAATTTTCAGCTCCTGTTCCACCTCATCTATTACCCGCTGCAGGTATGCCGGTGCCTTCGCCAGCCTGCTGCCATACCAGCTGAACATCTCGCCGTCCACCACTTTTATACTTGCCTGCGGGCACAGCTCCCGGAACTCGGCTATGTGCTTCTCTTTGAAAGGGTAGGGCTCCGATGATAGAAGTATGAGCTGTGGACCGGTCCGCTGCAGTTGCTCTGGCGAAATCTCCGGGTAGCGTTCCAAATCGGCAAAAGCGTTCGTAAAGCCACAGCGGCTGAGTATATGGTCGATGATGTTGTGGCTGCCAACCGCCATGTAAGGCTTGCGCCAGATAAAATAAGCCGTTTTTATACCTGGCTGCACCGGCTGCAGCTGTGCAAAGCCCTGTTTTATACCTTGCTCCAGTTCAGCGGCGCTGTCCTCCGTGCCTGTCAGCTGGCCCACCTGCCGCAGCATTTCCAGCGCGTCCTCTAACGTATAAATGTCGCTCATCCATACTTTATACTTCTGCTGCAGCTGTTCAATGCCTTCCTTGTAGTTCTCTTCCTTGTTGCCGATGATCAGGTCGGGCTGCAGCTCATCTATCTTCTCCAAATGAAAGTTCTTGGTGCCGCCGATCTTGGCCTTCTGCTTTACCTGCTCTTTAGGGTGGATGCAGAATTTGGTTACGCCCACCACCCGGTCGGCTAAGCCCAGATCGAATAAAAGCTCTGTTTGGGATGGCACCAGCGATACAATGCGCTGTGGCAACTGCGACAGCGTGATCTGGTGGCCCATTTGGTCGGTAAACGTCACGATATGAAAGTATAATGGGTAAAATGCTGGCTACTGCAGCAGCCTAAGTACAGTTTTAAAGTATAAACAGCACCGCTGCCGCGCCTGACGGCGGCGCTCATGCCAAGGCAACAACTTGGCCAGGCATAGGTGCCAGTCAAACTGTTTAGCAGCGGCCTTCTTACTTAAAGTAGCAACTATTCCTCCTAAAAACAAAAAACCTCACAGGCCTTTGGTTGGCGCTGCGAGGTTTTAACACTCGGCTAAAAGTGAAGTCTTAGCTCAGGTAGCGGAAATCCTGCTTGTCCTGAATCTTGAGTATGGTTTCGTAGATCATTTTGATCACGTTGTCCACGTCGTCTTTGTGCACGGTCTCTACGGTGGTGTGCATGTACTTGAGCGGCAGTGAGATGAGGGCAGAGGCCACACCGGCGTTAGAGTAGGCAAAGGCGTCGGTATCGGTGCCGGTTGCCCGCGAAACGGCAGAGCGCTGGAACGGAATCTCCTTCTCCTGCGCCGTCCGGATGATCAGGTCGCGGAGGTTATTCTGCACCGCAGGGCCGTAGGCGATTACAGGTCCCTTACCGCAGTGGATGTCGCCGCTGTTCTTCTTATCGTACATCGGCGACTGTGTGTCGTGGGTTACGTCGGTAATAATGGCCACATCCGGTTTGATGCGGTGGGCGATCATCTCAGCGCCACGCAAACCGGTCTCTTCCTGCACGGAGTTTACGATGTACAGTCCGAAAGGCAATTGGTTGCCGTTTTCCTTCAGCTGGCGCGCCACCTCGGCAATCATGAAACCCCCGATGCGGTTGTCCAGCGCACGGCCCACGTAGTAGCGGTCGTTCATTACGGTGAACTCATCCTCGAAAGTAGCTACGCAGCCTACGTGGATGCCCATTGCCTCCACTTCCTCGCGGTTGCTGGCGCCGCAGTCCAGGAATACGGTTTCGATGGTCGGCGCCTTGTCGTTCTCCACCTTGCGCACGTGGATGGCCGGCCACCCGAAAACGGCTTTCACCACACCTTTGGCAGTGTAAATGTTCACGCGCTTGGATGGTGCGATCAGGGCGTCAGAGCCCCCGTTGCGCTTCAGGTAAATGTAGCCTTCGGGTGTGATGTAGTTCACAAACCAGCTGATCTCGTCGGCATGGGCCTCAATCACCACCTTATACTCCGCCTCCGGGTTTATCACCCCCACTACGGTGCCGTAGGTATCTACAAAGTATTCATCAATGTATGGCTTTACGTACTCCAGCCACAGCTTCTGGCCCTCCGACTCAAAGCCGGTAGGAGAGGAGTTATTCAGGTATTTTTGTAAAAAATCGAAAGATTCTTGTCTCATGTTTAAGGTGGTGGTGGTTTAGTTTAGTGTTTGGTTTCATCCAGGCCTGCGCAACATAAAACTCCCCCTGTGCTCAGGCCAAAAGTATACTATATGTACAATTACAACGGAATGTTGCCGTGCTTCTTGCGTGGTAGCGTTACTGCCTTGTTTTCCAGCATCTTAAAGGCCTTTATCAATTTGGCCCTGGTTTCGGATGGCATGATCACCTCATCGATAAAGCCCCGGTGTGCAGCGCGGTACGGTGTGGCAAACTTCTCCTTATACTCCTGCACCTTCTCGGCCAGCTTCGCCTCCGGGTCCTCGGCCTGCGCGATTTCACGCTTAAAGATAATTTCGGCGGCACCCTGCGCGCCCATTACGGCGATCTCGGCCGTTGGCCAGGCGTAGTTCATATCGGCCCCAATGTGCTTGGAATTCATTACGTCGTAGGCACCACCGTAGGCTTTGCGGGTAATCACCGTAATGCGCGGCACCGTGGCCTCGCAGAACGCATAGAGCAGTTTGGCCCCGTTGGTGATGATGCCGCGCCACTCCTGGTCAGTGCCTGGCAGGAAGCCCGGCACGTCTTCCAGCACCAGCAGCGGCACGTTAAAGCTGTCGCAGAAGCGCACAAAGCGGGCAGCCTTGGTGCTGGCGTTGATGTCGAGCACGCCGGCCAAAACGGCTGGCTGGTTGCCCACAATGCCGATGCTCTTGCCTCCCAGTCGGGCAAAGCCCACCACAATGTTCTCCCCGAAATTCTTGTGCACCTCCAGGAAAGAATCCTCGTCAATGATGCCTTCGATGACCTCACGGATGTCGTAAGGTTGGTTCGGGTTTTCCGGGATGATGGTATCGAGCACCTGGCGCGTTTCGTCGGCCTGCGGCTCGTAGGGCAGCGACGGCGGCAACTCCTCGCAGTTTTGAGGGATGTAGCTCAGCAGTTTTTTGAGGTGGTTAATGCACTCCACCTCGTTGGCGCAGGAGAAGTGGGTTACGCCGCTCTTGGTGCTGTGGGTGCTGGCACCGCCCAGTTCCTCGGAGGTCACCTCCTCGTGCGTCACCGTCTTCACCACGTTAGGGCCGGTCACGAACATGTAGGAAGTATCCTCTACCATCATGATAAAGTCGGTGATAGCCGGAGAATACACGGCACCGCCCGCGCAGGGGCCCATGATGGCCGAGATCTGCGGGATAACGCCGGAGGCCAGCGTGTTGCGGTAGAAGATATCGGCATAGCCGCCCAACGATACCACGCCCTCCTGGATACGGGCACCGCCCGAGTCGTTCAGGCCGATCACCGGGGCGCCGTTCTTCATGGCCAGCTCCATGATCTTCACGATCTTTTCGGCATGGGTTTCGGATAGTGAGCCGCCCAGCACGGTAAAATCCTGCGAGAACACATACACCAGGCGGCCGTTGATGGTACCGTAGCCGGTTACCACACCGTCGCCCAGGAAGTACTGCTTGTCCAGACCGAAGTCCTTGGAGCGGTGCATCACAAACTTACCGATCTCCTCAAAAGAGCCTTCGTCCATCAGGAGGTGGATACGCTCGCGGGCGGTCAGCTTCCCTTTTTTGTGCTGTGCCTCAATTCTTTCCTTACCACCGCCAAGAAGGGCTTCGGCGTTCTTGCGCTCAAGTGTATTGATCTGGGCCTCTCTGATTTCTCCTGCCATGTTATGGGTTAAATGTATGTACAGTCTTTAGGTTAGTTTCCTCAAATTTATAAACTCTGGCGCTAATTATAGTACAGTTCTAGCATTTTTTGGATGTGGAAGTGAGGATATGGGGCCATCGCTTTAACAAGTATGAAATACCTGGTTTCCGGGTGCCGTTAGAAAAAGGCCGCTGCAGCACCTGTTGCAGGATTTATGCAAAAGAGCGTGACCAGGTTTATGCTTAAGGCAAGTATAAAAAGCAATTTCATGGCCGTGCATTCTTAATTAACCGCAGATGTGCTATTTTTGAAGCCTCAGAATGAGGTGGCGGAACCTAAACCCTTATCCGCGCCTTTTACTTACATTATGGCCAACGAAGTCAATAACCCTATTCCAAAGAGAAAGCGCAAGCAAAAGAGCATGCTGGTGCCCAGCCTGATAGCCCTGGGCATGTTCCTGTTTGTGAGTTTCTCCTACTACGCCTACCAGATTGTGTACACGGCGAACGTAGACACCAAGGAGCGCGATGTATACGTGCTCATCCCCACAGGCGCCACCTATGAGCAAGCCATGGACTCCGTGGAGGCCAGTGGTGTGATCGTGGACAGGCTTTCGCTCCGCTTTATGGCAAAGCTGATGGACTACGACAAGGTGGTGAAGCCCGGCCGCTATAAGCTGGAGCACGGCTGGAACAACCGCCAGCTGATCGGGGCACTGCGCCTGGGCCAGCAGACGCCGGTAAACCTGACCTTTAGCAACGTGCGCCTGCGCAGCCAGCTGGCCGCCAGGCTGGCCACAGAGGTGGAGGCAGACGAGCAAGAACTGGATAGCCTGCTGAGCGACCCGGAGTACCTGAAAGGCTACGGCTTTGACACCACCAACATCGTGAGCATGTTTATCCCGAACACCTACGAGGTATACTGGACCATTACGGCACCGGAGCTGATGGAGCGCATGAAGAAAGAGTACGACAGGTTCTGGACCGCTGAGCGCAAAGCCAAGGCCGACAAGCTGGGGCTGACGCCGCAGCAGGTGTCCACGCTGGCCTCCATCGTGCAGGCCGAGACGCTGAAGAGCGACGAGAAGCCGCGGGTGGCCGGGGTGTATCTGAACCGCCTGCAGCGCGGCATGCTGCTGCAGGCCGACCCGACCGTGGTGTTTGCCGTTGGCGACTTCACGATACGCCGCGTGCTGAACAAGCACTTAGTCCATGACTCGCCCTACAACACGTACAAGTATAAAGGGCTGCCGCCCGGCCCCATCAACGTGCCGGTTATCTCCAGCATCGATGCGGTGCTGAACCCTGAGCAGCACAGCTACCTGTACTTTTGCGCCCGGGAGGATTTCTCCGGGTACCATGCCTTCGCCACGACGGTGGCAGAGCACCAGGCCAACGCCCGCCGCTTCCACCGCGCCCTGAACGAGCGGAATATTATGCAGTAGCGTTATTGGTTGATAGTTAATCGTTAGTAGTTTGAGCGATGCCAATGTATAATCTGGAAGTATAACTTTGCCGTAACGTCAGACCGACAGCTTGTAGAGAAATTCGTTGAACTTACCTGTCAGCAACTTTCAACCATTAACGAACAACAAAAACTAGCAACCAAAATGTTTGCATCCGAAGTACAGATACGCGTGCGCTATGCCGAAACAGACCAGATGGGCTATGTATACCATGGCAACTACGCCGCCTACTATGAGGTAACGCGCACCGAGGTTTTCCGGCGCCTGGGCATTGAGTACAAAGAAATGGAGGCCACGGGCACCATGATGCCTGTGCTGGAGCTGAAGAGCAAGTTTATACGCCCGGCCAAGTATGATGACCTGCTTACGGTGAAGCTGTTCCTGAAAAGCAAGCCCCACGGTACACGTATAAAGTTTGAGTATGAGGTGTATAACGCGGAGGAAGCGCTGCTGACCATTGGGGAGACCCTGATGGTGTTTGTGGACATGAAGACAGGACGCCCTACAGAGATTCCTGCGCTCATACACGAGAAGTTAGACCCGTATTTTAGTTAATGAGGCTAAACCAGCAATACCTGAAGCGCCGCCGCGCCTACCGCAAGTTCATCGTTTTCCTTAAACGGTGGCGCTTTAACAATGGCAGGTCTTCGGTATATGAGGTGGCCGATGTGCTGATAGGGGAGCTGCGGCTGGACTCTATCACCAAGCGGGCCTCTTACATGGCCTTCAACTTTACGCTGGCCACCTTCCCGACCATTATCTTTATCTTCACGCTCATTCCCTACATCCCCAGCATCCTGTCCCTAGACTTGGGCGAGAGCATTCTCGACTTCCTGGCCGATGTGGTGCCGGCGGAGATGTATACCGTGGCCTATGGCACCATAGAGGATATCGTGAACAAGCCGCGCGGGGGACTGCTTTCCTTTGGTTTCCTGTTCGCCCTGGTGCTCTCCACCAACGGTATCATGTCCTTGATGGACGCCTTTGATAAGAAGTACCACACGTTTTACAAGCGCACCTACATCCGGAAGCGGTTGATTGCCACAGCCCTTACCGTGGTGCTTAGTATGATCTCGCTCTTAGCGGTGGCGGCTATTTTCTTTGGCCAATGGATACTGGACGTGCTGGTGTTTTATGAGATCGTGACAGAGAGTTATACCTATACTTTGCTCGTGATCCTGAAGTATGTGGCCATCGTGCTACTCTTCCTGCTGGCCACCTCGCTTATCTATTACTTTGTGCCGGCCATAGAGGACAAATGGCCGTTCTTTTCGGCCGGTGCCGTGGTGGCAACGGGGCTGATTTTCCTGGTGTCGATGGGTTTCTCGCTCTACATTAGCGCCTTCGATACCTATAACAAGTTCTATGGCTCTATCGGTGCCCTGATAGGTCTGATGATCTGGCTCGACTTTGTCTCCATGATTCTCATACTTGGCTTTGAGATCAACGTCAGCATTGATACGGTGACAAAGCGCCTGGTGCGCACCCCCACCACCCACTCCGGCAAAATGGCGAGCGCGAAAGCCTAAAGCTGCACCGGAGCGTTCTGCTGTAAAATTTTTATTTTGAGGATCAGCAGGTTGGCCGGAACTGCGGCAAAACAGAAGAAAAATTTTAACGTATAGTTTTGAAAATTCGGGGCGGTGCCCTACTTTTGTACACGAATTGAGACAGAGAGTTGGCGGAGTGGTCGAACGCGGCGGTCTTGAAAACCGTTGACTGTAACAGGTCCGGGGGTTCGAATCCCTCACTCTCTGCAAAGCCTGCAAACGATAAGTTTGCAGGCTTTTTTGCTTTTACCCCTTTTCCAATCGTGTGCCTGTTCCTTCACAAGGCGCGTAGTTTGGCGAGCGCCACAACTACCTCGCCTGCTGCTCTCCCCAAAGGTGCACGATGGCCAAGGTGCGCCGGCAAACTTGCCCATAAAACCTTCGTTTCCATAAATCACCCGTAAGTAAAGCTTAAACATAAGGCAGGCATGGCTCCGCGAACAGGAAACCGGGCTGTTCGTTCTCTCTAGGGCTGGGGGAGAGGCCCGTGCAGGTGCACCAACAAGATGCCTGTTTTCTTCCTGTAAAGGAAAATAGAGCCGCTGTGCAGCCTTACCTATGTATGAGTGAACTACCGCTATGGCAACAAGTATCAGCATCGTGATCCCTACTTATAACGAGGCCGAAGGCATCCAACGGCTTATCCGATACTTATTGTCAACAGGAGGCGGGCATTTGCCTGAAATAATCGTTTCGGACGGGGGCAGTACCGACCTTACCCCAGAGATCGCCGAAGCAGCCGGCGCCAAGGTTGTTTTATCTCCTGTAAAAGGCAGAGCGGCGCAGATGAACGCAGGGGCAGCGGTGGCTACAGGAGAGATCCTGTACTTTCTGCATGCCGATACGTTTCCGCCTCCCGATTATAAAGAGCAGATCATTGCAAGCTGTACTTCTGCGTGTGGCGCAGGTTGCTTCCGGTTGCAGTTTGATGATGCCCACTGGTTCCTGCAGTTAAATGCCTGGTTTACCCGGTTTGATATAGACAGCATTCGTTTCGGTGACCAAAGCCTCTATATGCTGCAGCGGTATTTCAGGCAAATCAATGGTTTTCGTGAAGACCTGCTGCTGCTGGAGGATCAGGAGATCATCTCCAGAATCAGGAAAGTAACCGGGTTCAAAGTGCTCTCGGCAGCAGTCACCACGTCAGCAAGAAAATACCTGGAGAATGGCGTCTATCGGCTGCAGTGCATCTTCTCGTTTATCTGGTTCTTGTACTTTCTCGGCTTCCCGCAGCAAAAGCTGGTAAACATCTACAACCGACTCGTCAGAAGGCCGAAACTGAAAGGCTGATGCCGCTGAAAGGGCGGCGTAGCAGAATATCCGCTCCATGCCTAAACACTGCCCGTGTCTTTCGGTTTGCAGTGTAGGAATGGTAGCTTTGCCACAGTATAAAGTATAACACCTAAAGTAAAACGCAACTTATATGGATAACACATATTATAACCCCGCCGACTTGCCAAAATTTGGCAACATAACCGAACTACAGCCGGAAATGGGACGCAAGTTCTTTGACTACTATGGTGAGGTGTTTAAAGAAGGAGCCCTGACGGAGCGGGAGAAGGCCTTGATCGCCTTGGCAGTGTCGCATGCGGTGCAGTGCCCTTACTGCATCGACGCCTATACCTCGGATTGCCTGCAGAAGGGCGCCGATGAGAACCAGATGATGGAGGCTGTGCATGTGGCAGCTGCTATCAAAGGTGGGGCGGCGCTGGTGCACGGTGTGCAGATGATGAATAAGATCAAGGAGCTGACGATGTAGCCTATGGGGTCCACGGTAAAATCATTAAAAGGACAGCATCACGAGCTGGCCGACCCATTTTTTCAGTTAACCGTACTGCAGGCGCCTTCGCAGCAAGGAGACCGCTATCCTGCCTTCGCGGGAAGGCTGCGGGAGTATGACCTTTTTCCCCTGAAACCAACCGGCACCACCATTCTGCAGGTAAACGTAGGCAAGATGTGCAACCAAACCTGCAAACACTGCCATGTGGATGCGGGGCCGGACCGTAAGGAGATCATGACGCGCGAAACCATGCAGCTCTGCATCGAGGCGCTGCGGCAGTCGCCGCAGATCACGACGGTGGACCTGACAGGAGGTGCCCCGGAGATGAACCCGGATTTCCGCTGGTTTGTGGCGGAACTGTCCAGGTTGGGGCGGCAGGTGATTGTGCGCTGTAACCTCACCATTATTCTAGCAAATAAGAAGTACCATGACCTGCCGGAGTTCTTTAGAAAGCACGGCGTGCATGTGGTTTCCTCCTTGCCATACTTCCAGGCCTCCCGCACCGATGCGCAGCGGGGGGAGGGCGTGTTCGAGAAATCGATCAAGGCCTTGCACCTGCTGAATGAGGTGGGGTACGGCAAAGAAGGCACAGGCCTGCTGCTGGACCTGGTCTATAACCCCTCGGGCGCTTTCCTGCCTGGCGGGCAAAAGCCTTTGGAGGCGGAATTCAAACGCCGCCTGAAGGGCGGCTACGGCATCGACTTCAATAACCTGCTCTGCATCACCAACCTGCCAGTGAGCCGCTACCTCGACTACCTGGTGAAAAGCGGAAATTACAACAGCTATATGCAGAAGCTGATAGCGGCTTTTAACCCTGCCGCTGCGGAAGGCGTGATGTGCCGCAACACCGTGTCGGTAGGGTGGGACGGGTACCTGTACGACTGCGACTTTAACCAGATGCTGGAGCTGAAAGTGGAGGCGGGTACACCGCAACACATCAGAGAATTTAAGCTGGATGCCCTGGACGAGCGGAGCATTGTCCTGAACCAGCACTGCTACGGCTGCACGGCAGGGGCAGGCTCCAGTTGCGGCGGCGAGACTGTTAAAACGTAGCTTATACGCGTTCACAGCATGCCTTGCCAGGGCACACTTTTACCCGTAAATCAGAACCAAATTATACATAGCTATGAAAAAAACTATTATTGATAAGATCAGGGAAGATAGCAGCCAAAGTACGCAGTACCGGCGGCAGGTGGTGGCGCTGTCGGCGGCAGGCCTGGTGGATTTCAGCCTTATCTCCTTACTGCAGGTAGGGTATTTTCGAACCTTGCCCGATCTCCCAGGCAAAGTATTCGATACTGTAAAAGTAAATACCTCCAAGGACGCCGTGCTCATGGGAATGCCGGATGGGGTGGTCAGTCTGGGAGCGTATGCCGCTGCCATGTTTCTGGCCGTGGCCGGTGCACGTAGCAAGAAACGCTCCCGCCTGCTGAACCTGGCCTTAGGCGGGGTTGTGTTAGGCCAGGCCGTAGGCGCAGCGCAGTACCTGTATAAGATGGCCTTTGTGCAGAAGAGGGTGTGCGTGTACTGTGTGGCAGGTGCTGTCATTAATTTTGCCTCCCTTAAGCCAGCCTATAAGCTAGTCTGTGATCAGGTAAGCTAAGCCGGGCCAGCGCCTCGTGCTTGCTGGCTCTGTTTGGGTTTCCAGCCTTGGGGTATGGCCGCTTCACGCCTTCATATGGTCCGCAGGGCGAGGTATCCAAGCAATACGCCCAATATCCTGCCCGTGGCAAACACCAGGCAGGGTGTCAGCAGGCAAAGAGAAGCAGAGAGGCGTCTGTAGCTTAGAGCTGCGGGCGCCTCTCTGGCTTTGCACGCGTACTGCAGCAATTTATACTTGTTCGGTGGGGAAATATTCGGGGCAAGCTTCTAATTTAGTGGCCTGACAAAAAATCACCCTAATCGATTCATTATGCCTTTAACTTTTACGCCATCAAGTATAAGCTCTCTTGGAAAATACCTGCTTCTGCCGCTCTGCCTGCTTGTGTTGCTGCTGCCGCTAAAGCAAGCCTCGGCACAGGTGATGTACCAGGGAGGGTCAAACCTGCAGCTGCTCTACGGCAGACACCTGAACCAGTCCAATGACCTGGCCACTATTACTTTCGAACACTTCGGCATGGCCGGGGCTTTTGAGCATTTCGGCTTTGCCGACCTCTCAAATGACGTGACCCTGGCAGGGCCTTCGCTGTATGCGGAGTGGTATCCGAAGCTTAGCCTTAGCCGGACCACCGGAAGCGAAGTGGCACTGGGGCCGGTCAGCGACGTGTTGCTGGGCGGTGGCGTGAACGTTCTGTTCGGGGGCGACGAAGACTTTTTTGTGTACCTGCTGGGGCCGGCCTTTAAGTTTCGCCTGCCGGGGCAGGGGCTGCTGCAGTTAGAAACCTTTTACTACAAGCAGAACGGCTCCGCGTACCACGGCACTTACCAGTTCACCCCGAGCTGGGACATACCGCTGCCTGCCTCTGAGAAAGTGCGGCTGCGCTTCCGTGGCTTCATGGACTTCATCGGCGACCGCGGTCCGGGCACTACCCAGTACCTCACGCAGCCACAGCTCTTGCTGGACCTGGGCGGCCTGCGGGGCAAGCCGGGCAAAGTATACGCAGGCACCGAGTGGCGTTACTGGCACAACGTAGTGGGGCTGGAAGGTGTCAACGAGTCCGTACTGCAGCTGAACGTACTGTTTCAGCTGTAGCAGGCTTTAACGGGGCTGCAAAAGCTTCGTAATGCGTAGCCCTGTTTGCGTGTTCTGTAAATAGAACGAACTAGAAAGCCACTCCGCCACGAGCCGGGGTGGCTTTCTGGCTTCATGCGGAGGCTGGTTCTCTTCCCGGGATTCTGTGGCGCCGACAGGAAATCCAGCAGGTAAGAATGGTTAAACATAGATCCAGGGCCTTTTTTAGTACTTTTTTTTCGAAATACTGCTCCCGAGTTGAGTACTCACTTGATTTTCTGCATCCTTTAAAATATATTGATACCTTAAATTAGAATACCTGTGGTTGGGTCCGGTTAGAATAGGGTCTATAAACAAAGGGCCTCACCTTTTCTTTCCCTTCTCACATAATTAAATCTGGTTCTGAATATCAACAATAATCAAGATCTCACCCTTACCTATGGCGGAAAATGTATATGACGCAATCGTAGTAGGCTCTGGAATTTCTGGTGGCTGGGCTGCCAAAGAGCTTACTGAAAAAGGATTGAAAACGATAATGCTGGAGCGTGGCCGGAACATCGAGCACGTGAAGGATTACGAGAATGCGACCAAGAACCCCTGGGACTTCCCGCACCGCGGCCGCAGAACCCAGCAGATGATCGAAGACTACCCGGTGCTTAGCCGCGACTATCCGCTGAACGAGACCAACCTAAGTTACTGGGTGAATGAAAAGGAGAGCCCATACTCTGAGGTAAAACGTTTCGACTGGTACCGTGGCTACCATGTGGGAGGCCGCTCCCTGATGTGGGGGCGCCAGAGCTACCGCCTCGCCGATCTGGACTTTGAGGCGAATGCCAAGGAGGGTATCGCCGTAGACTGGCCGATCCGCTACAAAGACCTGGCGCCATGGTATAGCTACGTAGAGAAGTTTGCCGGTATCAGTGGCTCCAGAGAAGGTATTCCGCATTTGCCCGACGGCGAGTTTATGCCGCCCATGGAGCTGAACTGCGTGGAGAAGGATGTTGCCCAGCGCCTGAAGAACCATTATAAAGGCAACCGCCACATGATCATCGGCCGGGTGGCCAACATCACCGAGCCCCTGCAAAGCCGCACCAACTGCCAATACCGTAACAAGTGCTGGCTGGGCTGCCCGTTTGGCGGCTACTTCAGCACGCAGTCGTCTACGTTGCCGGCGGCTATGGCTACAGGCAACCTCACGCTGCGCCCGTTTTCCATTGTTACTAAGGTGATCTATGATAAAGACACCAAGCGCGCCAAAGGCGTGGAGGTGCTGGACGCCGAAACCAACCAGACGTACGAGTACTTCGCCAAGGTCGTGTTCCTGAACGCGTCCACGCTTAACACCACCTGGGTTTTGATGAACTCCGCCACCGACGTGTGGGATGGCGGCCTGGGCAGCAGCAGCGGCGTGCTGGGCCACAACCTGATGGACCACCACTTCCGACTGGGGGCATCCGGCGTGGCAGAGGGGTACGAGGATAAGTATGTGTATGGCCGCCGCCCGAACGGTATTTATATCCCGCGCTTCCGAAACCTGAATGGCGAGAAGCGTGACTATGTCCGTGGCTTCGGTTACCAGGGCGGCGCAGGCCGTGAAGGCTGGGGCCGTGAGATTGCAGAGCTGACGATTGGCGGTGATTTTAAAGACGCGCTGACCGAGCCAGGCCAGTGGACCATGGGTATCACGGCCTTCGGCGAGATTCTGCCTTACCACGAGAACAAGGTGACACTGGACAAGAACAAGAAAGACAAGTGGGGCCTGCCGGTGCTTGCCATCGACTCCGAGCTGAAAGAGAATGAGCTGAAAATGCGCAAGGACATGATGGAGGATGCCAAGGAGATGCTGGAGGCAGTCGGACTGAAAAATGTAAATGCCTACGATGCCGGCTATGCCATGGGGCAGGGTATTCATGAGATGGGTACCGCGCGCATGGGCCGCGATCCAAAGTCTTCTGTGCTGAATGCGCACAACCAGGTGTGGGACGCGCCGAACGTGTACGTGACCGATGGAGCCGCCATGACATCTGCTGGTTGCCAGAACCCATCGCTTACGTATATGGCGCTCACGGCCAGGGCTGTAGACCACGCCGTGGGTGAGCTGAAGCGCCAGAACATTTAAATAGGGCAGCCGGGGTATAAAAGCTATCCGTTCATCAGTAACAGGAGCTCTTATACCCCGGCCTAGCCTTCTTTCCCTGTATTCCCTTTTCTCCACCTTAAAACAAAAACTATGTCCGAAAAAGAAAGCCATCCTCCCCAAAGTAACTCCAGAAGGAGCTTCCTGAAGGCAGGGGCGCTGGCTGCTGCAGGTTTCTTCATCGTGCCGCGCCATGTGCTGGGCAGGGGCTTTGTGGCACCAAGCGATAAGTTAGTGGTGGCAGGTATAGGCGTAGGAGGGATGGGCGGCAACGACATCAATGGCGTTTTCAACAGCGGAAAAGCCGATATTGGCTTTCTCTGCGACGTAGACGACCGCCGTGCCGCCAAGGCGCGGGAGAAGTTCCCCAAAGCCAAGTACTATAAAGACTGGCGCGAACTCTTCGAGAAGGAGGGAAAAAACTTTGATGCCGTAACCGTTTCTACCCCGGACCACAACCACGCCGTGGTGGCCATGGCTGCCATGCAGATGGGCAAGCACGTGTATGTGCAGAAGCCATTGACGCACGACATTTACGAGGCCCGCGTGCTGACCGACGCAGCCAAACGCTATAAGGTGGTAACGCAAATGGGAAACCAGGGCGCCTCCGGCGATGGCGTCCGCCAGTTGCGCGAGTGGTACGACTCCAAGGCTATCGGCGATGTGCACACCGTGTACTGCTGGACCAACCGCCCCGTGTGGCCACAGGGTATACCGTGGCCAGCCACCAAGGCAGATGTGCCGCAAGAGCTGGACTGGGACCTATGGCTGGGCACAGCCCCTTACAC
The DNA here is from genome assembly GCF_029360645.1 of Pontibacter litorisediminis. Classification (GTDB taxonomy): domain Bacteria; phylum Bacteroidota; class Bacteroidia; order Cytophagales; family Hymenobacteraceae; genus Pontibacter; species Pontibacter litorisediminis. The sequence continues at coordinate 118,959 of NZ_JARDUA010000007.1, forward strand.
CGATTATGTAGACAAGCTGGTACCGTTTAACTGGCGCGGCTGGTGGGATTACGGAACAGGCGCCTTAGGCGATATGGGTTGCCATATTGTGGAAGCGCCGTTCAGCGTGCTCAACCTAAAGTATGCTAAGGATGTACAGGCCAGCGTAGGCAGCGTGTATGTGGATGAGTTTAAGCGGGGGTATTTCCCTGAGAGCTGCCCACCTTCCAGCCACGTGACCCTCACCTTCCCAAAAACAGACAAGACCAAAGGCGATGTTACCCTCCATTGGATGGACGGGGGCATACAGCCTGCACGGCCGGAGGAGCTGGAGCCAGGCGAGGTGTTCGGCGACGGGGAGAACGGGGTGCTGTTTATAGGCACGAAAGGCAAGATGATGGCCGGGTGCTACAGCGAGAATCCGCAATTGCTGCCGACAAGCCGCTCAGCTGGTTTCAATGTAAAAGACAAGCATCAGCTGGCGCGTGTGCCAGGCAGTGCGGGAGGCCACTACAACCAGTGGGTGGAGGCTTGTATTGCCGGCCACGGCAACAAAGAGGTAAGCTCCCCGTTCGAAGTTGCCGGCCCACTGACAGAGGCGCTGCTGATGGCCAACCTGGCTATCCGCGGCATCGATATCCGTGTGCCGAAAGCAGATGGCAAGGGGCACACCTACCCGGGCCGCGACAAGAAGCTGCTTTGGGACAACGAGCGGATGCGGGTCACAAATTTTGATGAAGTAAACCAATACGTGAAGCGGGAGTACCGCCCCGGCTGGACGCTGGGAGCATAGCCCGCCATTGCAAAGTATAAAACGTTCTAAACTGCTGTAACGATAACATAAATGAACAGAAGAGAAGCATTAGGAGCTGTAGGCTGGATACTGGGCGGTGCCCTGGTAAGCGCCGACCTGTTGGTGTCCTGTACCGCGAAGCCGGTGAAGTATAACGACCTGTTCGACCAAGACCAGGTGGCTTTCCTGAACGAGGTGGGCGAAACCATACTTCCTGCCACCAGCACCCCGGGTGCCAAAGCCGCTGACGTGGGCGGCCTGATGGCCGTGATGGTGCAGGACTGCTATACCAAAGAGGACCAGGAGGTGTTCCTGGACGGCTTGAAGAAAATTGATGAAGCCAGCGAAGAGAAATTTGGCAAAGCTTTCTTGAAGCTGGATCAGGCGCAGCGCACCGAGCTGCTGACTGCCCTGGATGCCGAGGCGAAAAAATACCAGGCGGAGAAGAAACCGGAGGCGCCAAACCACTACTTCCGCATGATGAAAGAGCTGACCTTGTTCGGCTTCTTCACCTCGGAGGTGGGGGCCACACAAGCCCTGCGCTACGTGGAGACTCCCGGCCGCTACGACGGCTGCGCCCCTTATAAGAAAGGCGACAGAGCCTGGGCGACCTAAGCCAGCACCCTGTACACCCCTTCTCGGAGGGGCTGGGGTGGCGGTGGCCTTTAAGAAAATCACCTTTAGTAAAAGTATAAATTACTGCGCCTGTGCCCGCACGTTAGCGTGGGGCGCAAAAGTGCAGCAACCAATTAAGGCAAAGTATGAATACGGGCTTCAAGGCTCGTATCCATACTTTGTTTAAGTGTTTAATGCTCCTTGCAGGAGTAGAATTCCGTAATAAAACTATGTCAGAGAAACTACGCTTAGGGATGATAGGCGGCGGGCAGGGCGCCTTTATAGGGGCCGTGCACCGGATTGCGCTGCGAATGGACGGAGAGTATGAACTTGTCTGCGGAGCCTTCAGCAGCAACCCCGAAAAGTCAAAGGCCAGCGGCGAGCTGCTGGGCCTGCAGCCGGAGCGGGTGTATACGTCCTATCAGGAGCTTTTTGAGAAGGAGAGGCAGCTGCCAGAGGAGCAGCGCGTGCAGGTGATCAGCATCGTGACGCCGAACCACGTGCATTTTGAACCGGCCAAACTGGCGCTGGAGAATGGTTTCCATGTGGTGCTCGACAAGCCCATGACCTTTACCCTGCAGGAGGCGCTGGAGCTGCGCAAGGTAGCCGAGGCCTCGGGCAAGCGCTTCTGTCTCACCCATACTTACACCGGTTACCCTATGGTAAAGGAGGCGCGCCAGGTGGTGGCTTCGGGCCGGCTAGGCAAGATCCGCAAAGTATATGTAGAGTACCCGCAGGGCTGGCTCAGCCGCTTTGAGGAAGGCGGCGGAAACAAGCAGGCCTCCTGGCGCACCGACCCTAGCCAGAGCGGTATAGCCGGGGCCATGGGCGATATCGGCACCCACGCCTTTAACCTGGCCGAGTACGTGAGTGGCCTTTCGGTGTCTAAGATCTGTGCCGATATCAATACCGTGGTGGAAAGACGCCAACTGGACGACGACGGCGCCGTGCTGCTGAAGTTTGACAACGGGGCCAGCGGCGTACTCATAGCCTCCCAGGTGGCAGCCGGCGAGGAAAACAACGTGAAAATACGCGTGTACGGTGAGCAAGGTGGTGTAGAGTGGCAGCAGAGTGACGAGAACACCATGCTGCTGAAATGGCTGGACAAGCCAGCCGAAGTATGGCGCACTGGCGGGGGCTACACCAGTTCCTTCGCCCAACATAACACCCGCACGCCGGCCGGTCACCCTGAAGGGTACCTGGAGGCTTTTGCCAACCTGTACCGCAACTTCGCCCTCTGCATCAAAGCCGATATGGCTGGCGAGCAGCCCAAGCCCGAGTGGCTCGATTACCCGGGCATAGAGGAAGGCGTGCGTGGCATGGCCTTTATCGAGGGCGTGATCGCTTCCGGTAAATCAGACCAGAAATGGATGGACTTTAGCATAGAAGCTTAAGAGGGGGAGGCAACGTATACCTTAAGGCTTTATGCCAACTCATTCCCACACCTAAAATGAAATCATAAACTATGAATACGATTAAAGGACCGGCAGTATTTATTGCCCAGTTTGTGCAGGATACGGCGCCGTTCAACAACCTGAAGGATATCGCCCATTGGGCAGCCAGCCTGGGGTACAAGGGCATTCAGATTCCTACCCACGACCCGCGCTTTATAGACCTGCAGAAAGCCGCCGAGAGCAAGACCTACGCCGATGAAGTGAAGGGCATTGTAGCGGAGGCGGGCATTCAGATCACAGAGCTGTCCACGCACCTGCAGGGGCAGCTGGTGGCGGTGCACCCAGCCTACGACACCCTCTTCGACGGCTTTGCGCCGGAGGCGTACCGCAACAACCCCAAGGCAAGGCAGGAGTGGGCCGTGCAGCAGCTTAAGCATGCGGCCAAAGCCTCCCAGAACCTGGGCCTCAACGCCTGCGCCACCTTTAGCGGCGCGCTCCTGTGGCCGTACGTATACCCGTGGCCGCAACGTGCCGCCGGTCTGGTGGAAACAGGTTTCGGGGAGCTGGGTAAACGCTGGACGCCGATCCTGGATGTGTACCAGGAGTGCGGGGTGGACCTGTGTTACGAGACCCACGCCGGCGAGGACATCCACGACGGCATCACCTACGAGATGTTCCTGGAGGCGGTGAACAACCACCAAAGCGCCTGCCTGCTCTACGACCCGTCGCACTTTATACTGCAGGCGCTCGACTACCTCGAGTTTATCGACATCTACCACGAGCGCATCCGGATGTTCCATGTGAAAGACGCCGAGTTTAACCCCACCGGAAGGCAGGGCGTGTACGGCGGCTACCAGGGCTGGGTAAACCGCGCCGGCCGTTTCCGCTCCCTGGGCGACGGGCAGGTGGACTTCAATGGCGTGTTCAGCCGGCTCACGCAGTACGATTACAAGGGCTGGGCCGTGCTGGAGTGGGAGTGTGCCCTGAAGCACCCCGAAGACGGAGCCCGGGAGGGAGCCCCCTTCATCCAGGACCACATCATCCGGGTAACCGAGCGGGCCTTCGACGACTTTGCCGCCTCCGGCATAGACCAGAGCATGAACAAAAGTATACTTGGCTTATCCTAAAACCAGACCACACACTAAACGATATTTCTAAACGATGAAAAAGAACCTGCTTATACTCGGCTTTGGCTGCCTGGCCTTTACTTTTGCCTGCAGCGACGCCTCCAACACCAACACAGAGGAGGGCGGAAGCACCACCAGCTACAGTGTGGAAGGTGGAGAGATGGATTCTGCGGCTGGGGCAGCCGTGAGCGCTTCGGCCAAGCAGTCAGAAGTGGACACCAACCGCATGAACATTGGCACAAACCGTAGCGCTGGTGGTGGCCAGGCTGCTGCGTCCGGTAACTTCGAGAACGGCGCCAAGCTGATTGCCGGCTCCGACTGCCTTGCCTGCCATCAGGAAAAACAGAAACTGGTTGGGCCTGCTTATGTGGAAGTGGCCCAGAAGTATGAGTTCAATGATAAGAACGTGGACTACCTGGCCAGCAAGATCATAGAAGGCGGTGCCGGTGTATGGGGGCAGGTGCCGATGACGCCGCACCCGAACATCAAGAAAGAGGACGCCCAGGAAATGGCTCGTTACATTTTGTCGCTTAACAACTAAGAAACACACATGCTGAAGAAATACATCGCTGGCCTGGCCCTGCTCACCCTGCTTGGTTGCCAGTCTACCGAACAGGAAACCACCAACTCCATGGCCGATAACGAACAGAACCGCGAAACTGCCACTGCCGAAGGAGAGTGGACCCCGCTCTTTGACGGCGAAACCACCAATGGCTGGCACACCTACGGCAAAGATGCAGTGGGCAAGGCCTGGATAGTGGACGATAGCGCCCTGCACCTGGACGCCTCCAACAAAAAAGACTGGCAGACCAGCGACGGCGGCGACATCGTGACAGAGGAGGAGTACGGTGATTTCCACCTGCAGTTGGAGTGGAAAGTAGCCGAGAACGGCAACAGCGGCATTATTTTTTATGTGCAGGAGGATACCGCCAAGTATGATTACACCTGGAACACCGGCCTGGAAATGCAGGTGCTGGACAATAACGGGCACCCGGACGCCAAGATCAAGACACACCGCGCCGGCGACCTGTACGACCTGATCTCCAGTAGCCCCGAAACAGTGAAGCCGGCCGGAGAGTGGAACCAGGCAGAGATCATTAGCAAAGACGGGCACCTGGTGTTTCACCTGAACGGAGAGAAAGTGCTGGAAACTACGCTCTGGGACGATAACTGGCGCCAGATGGTGGCCAAGAGCAAGTTTGCCGACATGCCCGGATGGGGAACCTTTAAGTCTGGCAAGATAGCCCTGCAAGACCACGGCGACAACGTGTGGTACCGCAACATCCGCATCAAACGACTGTAATTCTTTACCTCCTCACTCCTTTAAATAGCAGCAACCATGAACTCGCTGACCCGCATTAAACTATCATTCATGATGTTCCTGGAGTTTTTTATCTGGGGCGCATGGTTCGTTACGCTGGGCACTTTCCTGTTTAACAACCTCCAGGCCACAGAGCTCGAAACCGCCAGTGTCTTCTCTACCCAATCCTTTGGAGCTATCATTGCTCCGTTCATCATCGGCCTGATCGCCGATAAGTATTTCAACGCCGAGCGGATTCTGGGGATTCTGCATCTGGTGGGAGCCTTCCTGATGTACCAGATGTACAATGCTGTTAACGTTGGCGAGTTTTACCCTTACGTGCTGGCCTACATGATCGCTTACATGCCTACCCTGGCGCTGGTCAACTCCGTGTCGTTCCGGCAGATGAAGAACCCGGAGAAGGAGTTCTCGGTGATCCGGGTGTGGGGCACCATCGGCTGGATTGCGGCGGGGTTGTCTATCAGCTACATCTTCCACTGGGATTCTGCTGCGGGAATAGGCGAGGGCCTGCTGCGCAATACGTTCATGATGGCGGGCATCGCTTCGCTTATACTTGGCGTGTACAGCTTTATGCTGCCTAAAACACCACCGGTGAGAAGCCAGGAGAAGAGCAACTCTATTTCTGAGATCCTGGGCCTGGACGCCATCAAGCTGCTGAAGAACAAGAACTTCCTGATCTTCTTTATCGCCTCCATCCTGATTTGTATCCCGCTGGCCTTTTACTACCAGAACGCCAACCCGTTCCTGGCTGACATCGGGCTGGAGAACCCGACAGGCAAAATGACGATCGGGCAGATCTCAGAGGTGCTGTTCCTGCTGCTGCTGCCGGTTTTCTTCTCCAAGTTCGGCTTTAAAAAAACTATATTGGTAGGTATGGCCGCCTGGGCGCTGCGCTATGTGCTGTTTGCTTACGGCAACGCCGGCGAGCTTTCTTTTATGCTGATCCTGGGTATTGCGCTGCACGGCATCTGCTACGACTTCTTTTTCGTATCGGGCCAGATCTATACAGACGCCAGGGCCGGGGAGAAATATAAAAGCTCTGCCCAGGGCCTGGTAACGCTGGCCACCTATGGCGTGGGCATGCTCATCGGTTTCTGGGTAGCTGGCTTCATAAGCGAGTACTACAGAGCTGCCGACACAGAAAATTTCTGGCAGAGCGTGTGGCTGGTGCCGGCCGGTATCGCGGCAGTGGTGGCCTTGCTGTTCACTGTTTTCTTCCGCGATGAGAAGGGAGCCGCCGACGCCACTACCGATAGGCCTTACGGTGCCGAGACTGAAAGACAGGAACTGACAAGTTTACCATAGTTACCCTTTACCCGATATGTCACATAACACGAGCCGCAGAAGCTCCCTGAAGAAAATAATGGCTGGAACAGCCACTATCACGGCAGCATCTGTTTTGCCGGCCCTTACGGCCTGCGCACAGGGCACGGATGCCGAAACCACGAACAACAAGTTGAAAGGAAACATAAACCACGCCGTTAGCCGCTGGTGCTACGGACACTTGTCGGTAGACGAGCTGTGCAAGGAGGCCAAGGCCATGGGGATCAAAGGCATCGACCTGGTAGGCCCGGAGGACTGGCCCACGCTGCAGCAGCATGGCCTGGAGTCCACGATGTGCAACGGTGCCGAACTGAACCTGGTGGATGGCTGGAACGACAAACAGTTCCACGCGAAACTGATCAAGAACTACACCGACATGATTCCGCGCGTGGCAAAGGCCGGGTATAAAAACCTGATCTGCTTTAGCGGTAACCGACGAGGCAAAACCGATGAGGAAGGCTGGAACAACTGCGTAGCAGGTTTAAAGCAGGTGCTGCCGCTGGCGGAGAAGCACAACGTGACGCTGGTCATGGAACTGCTCAACAGCAAGGTAGACCACAAAGATTACCAATGCGATAAAACCGCCTGGGGTGTGGAGCTGGCCAAAAGGCTCGGTTCCGAAAACTTTAAGCTGCTCTACGATATTTACCACATGCAGATAGACGAGGGCGACGTGATTCGCACCATCCGTGATAACCACCAATACTTTGCCCACTACCATACGGCCGGTGTGCCGGGGCGCAACGAGATAGACGAAACGCAGGAGCTGTACTATCCGGCCATCATGCGTGCCATCGTGGAGACAGGCTTTAAGGGGTATGTGGCGCAGGAATTTGTGCCGAAGCGGGATGACAAGCTTGCTTCGCTCAGGCAGTCTATCCAGATCTGCGACGTATAGGCCGCCTTTATAAGCACACATCTCAACTTCTGAAAGATCAACTCCTAACGAGAAAATTATACATGACAACAAGACGAAGTTTTCTGCAGCAGGCAGGATTACTGACAGCAGGTGTACTCATTGCGCCTAGCTGCATGGTGGCCAAGGCTGATACAAAAAACATTGGCATACAACTCTACACGCTGCGTGAGGAGCTCCCCAAAGATGCCAAAGGCGTGATCGGGAAAGTGGCACAGGCTGGGTATAAGGAGGTGGAGACGTTCGGTTACTCCAGCGAGTCTGGTTTCTTCGGGATGAAACCGAAGGAGTTTGCCGACCTGCTGAAGCAACATAACCTGAAAGCACCGAGCGGCCACTTTGGCTTCGATCCCTACATTAGCGGGGAAAGCGATGACCTGCTCAAGTCTTACATCGATGCGGCCAAGGCAGTGGACATGAAGTATATTGTGGTGCCGTACCTGGGGCAGCAGCTTCGCCAGAGCGCCTCGGATTACCAGCGTGTGGCCGAGCGCCTCTCCACGGCAGCAGAGGCTTGTCAGGAGGCCGGGCTGCAACTGGCCTACCACAACCACGATTTTGAGTTCCAACAGTTTGGCGATACCACCGGCTATGAGATCATCCTGAATGAGACAGACGCCGACAAGGTAAAGCTTGAGCTAGACCTGTATTGGGTGGTGCGCGCCGGCCTGGACCCTGTGGAGATGTTCAAAAAGAACCCAGGCCGCTACGAGCTGTGGCACGTAAAGGACATGGACAAAGCCAACCCGAAGATAAACACTGAGATAGGCTCAGGTTCTATCAACTTCAAGCAGATATTCAACAACGCCAAGCTTGCCGGTGTGAAGCACATCATAGTGGAGCAGGAAAACTTCTCCATGGACCCTTTCCAAAGTATAGCCCAAAGCCATACTTACGTGAAGGAGAACCTGCTGTAAACTCTTAGCAGGAAAGTAAAATGGCCCAGCCATACCCCACAGGTATGGCTGGGCCATTTTTGTTTGTTCGCTCCTGTGCGTGCTGCTCACAGCGGGCGGGTTGCCAATATCCTGTAAAGTTGCCCTGTGGTGGCTTAGGGGCAGAGCATTTCCCCGTGAGATTGCCCCTTTCTGTTTCTGGAACAGTTGCTGTGGCGGTCCTGTCGCCAGTGCCGCAGCAGCAACGCCATACTTTGAGCGGTTTAAGCTTGTCCTGCCAGAGCGTGAGTAGTGCAATAGGGGTGGATAGCCAGCGTGACAAAAAAAGCGGCTCCCGGAGTATATTTTCCGGGAGCCGCCTAGCCAAAGGTTTATACTTTGCTATATGTTTTTCTTGCCCACTTTGTGGCCTTTCGTAGCGTAGAAGAGGATGAACAGGTAGCATGGCACCATGATCCAGTAGGCATCCTGCGCATTCCAGGCATCTGCCAGGGCACCGTAGGCCAGCGGAACAACAGCACCGCCGGCGATACCCATTACCAGTAGCGAGGAGGCAGCCTTTGTGAAGCGGCCGATACCGGCCAGCGCCAGCGGCCAAATGGCAGGCCACATAAGCGAGTTAGCCAGGCCCAGCAAAGCGATAAAGGCAACGGAAACGTAACCTGAGGTCAGGATGGCTCCTACGGAGAAGGCCACACCCAGCATCGCACAAATCTTTAGGGCATCCTCCTGTTTGATGTATTTAGGTATAGTAACAATGCCAATGAGGTAACCAACCACCATGGCGGCCATGGTACCGCTGGTAAAGAACTTAGCCGTGGTGAGCGGGATTCCTTGTTCAGCGCCATAGCTAATGATAGAGTCGCCGGCCATTACTTCTACACCCACATACAGGAACAGCGTGAGCACGCCCAGCATCACGTGCGGGAATTCAAAAACGCTCTTTTTGCCTGTTGTGGCGGCAGCCGCTGTCTCGTCCTCCTCGTCTGTGTCGATCTCCGGAAGAGAAGAGCGGTAGATCCAGAAGCTCAGGACCAGCAGCACGATGATGATACCGATGTAAGGCGGAATCACCTCCAGGGCCATGTGGTCGAGGGCGGCGGCGCGAGCAGCCTCTTCCATACCTGCTACTTCGGCACGCAGCGCGTCAGCGCCCTCCAGGCTCAGGAACAGGCCCAGGATGATAGGAGCCACGGCGCCGGCAACTTTGTTGCAGATACCCATGATGCTGATACGCTTGGCGGCACTCTCAGCAGGGCCAACGATTGTGATATACGGGTTAGAGGCTGTCTGCAGGATGGCCAGGCCGCAACCGATCAGGAACAGGCCCGCCAGGAACAGCAGGTATATCCGTGTCATGGCTGCCGGGATAAAAAGCAGTGCTCCCACGGCCATCACCACCAGGGCCACCGACATGCCGTTCTTAAAGCCGAACATGCCCAGCACGCGCGGGGAGATGGGGGTCATCACCAGGTAAGCGATGTAAAAGGCAAAGGTGACAAAGAAGGACTGGAACTTTGTTAACTCGCAGGCGATCTCCAGGTAGGGGATCAGAAGGGAGTTAAGCCAGGTAACGAAGCCGAAGATGAAGAACAGCGCGCCAATAATGACCATCGCGCTCGTACTGCCTTGTTGCTGGCCGAGCTCCGGCGTGTGCTGCTTAGTGGAAGTGTTTGCCATAGTGTCGTACTCAGGTAGATTTTTGAGAAAAAGTTAAGTTGCCAAGGTAGGCTGCAGCGGGTAAGGCGCAGCCTGTGTAGGAGAAGTAGGAGCTAACGTTTCTGCCTAGCTTTCCTTCCCCATTATGTATGTCATATACAGTATTGCAAGATAGTTTTATTTTTAAATTATCGCCTGTGTTACCCCCTGCAGTTTTGCACCAGGCATAAAATTTTTACGCAACAAGATGGAAAGGCCCCGGTAACTGAGATTTCGGAGCGCTAGGATCCGTTTCCCCTTTTGCTGGACAAGGCGCCGGTGGATGAGTTGGCTTTGTGCTTGCACCACGATTCGCTGGCAGAGGCCAATGATCCAGGTAAGGGCGCGCGTCAGGCTTGGCCTGCAGCGCTACTCATCCCGAACCACTGCACCTGAAGATCCTCCGGCCACAGCCACAGCACCAGCAAGCCCCCAGCGAGCACAATGCCGAATAACAGGGCTATTTTCCCGAACACGGAGCGGTTTCCCAACACACCGACCAGGCCAGCCTTAAAAACCAGGTTAGAGAGGGCCGCCACTAGTATGAGTTTCCAGCCGTTCGCCGGCTCTAAGTTACCCACCTGCATCAAACGGGAGGTAGACAAGGTGATGGCATCCACATCAGTTAAGCCAGAGATGATGGCCACCACATACAGGCCGCCGCTGCCCAAGTGGTCTTTCGCAAAGGCGGTGGCAAGTATAACGGCGGCATACACCGCCCCAAAGACCAGCGCTGTTTTAAGTTGTGCCGGGTTGCCCTGCTCGGGCATGGTATCTTGGTTATTGCCTTTGAAGAAGTACAGCACCACGCTCAAGGCCAGCATTAGCAGCAAAACAGCCGTTAGGGGAGGGGCAACAGTGGGCAGGGTGCCGGGTGCCACCACCGCTACCTCTGTTATAATGCGGATAAAGGAAACCACAGAGGCAATGATGATAACCAAGGCAGCAAGCATGCTGCTGGTATCCTTGCCTTTGGTGCGGCGGGCATAGCTGACGGTGGTGGCCGTGCTGGAGATCAAGCCTCCCAGTATGCCGCCTAACACTGTCCCTGCTTTTTGCCCGAATATCTTATAGGCAAAGTAGCCCAGCAGCCCCAGCCCCACGATCAGCACGACCATCAGCCAGATGTTGTGCGGGTTCAGCACATCGTATGGGCCGTAAGTTTCATTAGGGAGCACCGGCAGCACGACCAGCGAGATCACCACAAACTGCATGATGGCCCTCAAATCGTCCTGCCCGATCTTGGCTACTATGCGGTGCAGCGTTTCCTTAAGGTGGAGCAGCACTGCTGCCGTTGCTCCTACCGCCACGGCTACGGTGGTTTGTCCCAGTACCAGGTAGGCCCCCACCACATACATCAGCAGGGCGGCCGCCTCAGTTGTCAGGCCCACGTCAAAATCCGGGGTTCTGCTGCGCATGAAGTTAGCCACAGCCATCATGCTGGCCAAGCTAACAACCCCCATGGCCAATATCCAGCCCCCGAAGTCCTGCGCCAGCAGGCCGGAGATAGTGCCAAACAACGTGATGAGCGGGAAGGTGCGGATACCTGCCAGCTGCGACTGGTCGTGCTGCCGTTGTAGCCCTACCAACAGCCCCAGCCCAAGTGAAATGCCTAGTGTTACGAAAAGCTCTAGCTCCATTGCCATATGTATGAACACGGAAGGTACAGCCTTAAAGTATAAAAGTATAGCCATGGCTATACTTTTATACTTTAAGGCTGGGTATGGTTACAGCTGGTTTTCCTGCAGCAGGGTGCTGCTTAGGCGCTTCAGCTCAATTTCGGCTGTCTTGGCCTGGTATTGAATGTCGATAAGGCGGTTTGAGGCTACCAGCTCGTTGCGTTGCGCCTCACGCAGCTCTATAGCCGTCAGGATGCCCAGCCGGTATCTTTCCAGCGCGATTTCGGCGTTCTCCTGCGCCAGCTTCAGGTTGCTTTCCTCCAGCTCCAGCAGCTGCAGCCGGTTGGTGTACTGGCTGTAGGCCCGGGCCAGGTCTGCCTGCAGGCGGTTCTCCTCGCGCTGCAGCTCCAGGTTAGCCGTTTCCAGGTTGATGCGGGCGTTCTGCGCCTGGCGGTTGATGTTAAAGCCGTTAAAGATCGGCACGTTTAGGCTAAGGCCGTAGTTATAGCCCCGGTTTTGGTTAAAGCGGGCCTGGAACTCGTTCAGTGGCTCAGCCTCGGAGCGGCTGAAGTTATAGGCGCTTACCACGCTAACCGTCGGGAAGCGGCTGGCCCTCACGGATTTGATGTCCAGTGTGGCCAGTTGGCGCTCCAACTGCAGGCGCTGCAGCAACGGGTTGGCTGCCGTCAGGCTGTTAGTGGCAACACTGTAATTTACCGAAGGGTCTACGATGATGCTATCGGTCACTTCAAAGGCGATATCCGGGTTGCGGCCCAGGAGCTGGTTCAGGTTGATTTTGGCATTCTGCAGCACTTCCTGCAGCAGCAGGAGCTCGGAGCGGTCGGCGTTGTAGTCTACCTGTGCCCGCAGGATCTCTACCTTGGCACTTACCCCCACCTCATACTGTGCCTGTGCAATCTCCACACGGGCCTCCGATATGGCAATGGCATCCTCAATGGCTTTGATCTTGGACGATTGGCGCGCCACCTCAAAATAGCTGGCGGTTATATCGGCTATGGTATTCTCCACGGTCTGCTTCGTAAACAGCTCGTTCGACTTCTCGATTGTCTTCAGCCGGTCCAGGTTGATGAACATGCCTAGGCCGTCAAAAATCACCCAATTCAGGCTCACGCCATAGCCGATGTTGTTTGAGCTGGCTCCATCCCGCACCCGGTCAGGGCCTGTCTGAAACTCCTGGCGGGAGTTGTTCTCGCTGAAAGTGCGGGTGGCGCGGCCATCTACGTTAGGCAGGAAACCAGCATTCCCAAGTGTTACGTTATTCTCGGCAACAGCTTCCTGCCTGCCGGCTATCTGTATGTCGTAATTGTTCTGTAACCCGATGCGGATGGCCTGCTCCAGCGAAAGCTGCTCCTGGCTCAGGGCCTTGCCTGGTAATAGTAATGCTATCCCGATAAGGAAAAGCGCCGCGGCTCTATATGAAAACATTTATACGTTGATCTATCGCGTTAAAATCCTTTAGCAAAATTAGTTTAGTGGCAGAGGCTATACATACTCCGGCTGGCGCTCGCTTTCCTTTGCTTCTTTTTCTTCCTCTTCACCGATCACGTTGGCCTCAGCCGATGAGAAATAGGAGTACACGGCAGGAATCACGTAAAGCGTGAGGCCGGTGGCCAAAATCAAGCCCCCTACCACGGCAATACCCATCGGCACGCGGCTCTCGGCACCCGTACCCAGGGCCAAGGCGATAGGCAGGGTACCCAATATGGTAGACAGTGAGGTCATCAGGATCGGGCGGAAGCGGGAAACGGCGGCGTCGGTGGCGGCCTCCAGCTTGGTCAGGCCTTCCTGCTTGCGCTGGTTGGCGAACTCCACCAGCAGGATACCGTTTTTCGTCACCAGGCCCACCAGCATGATCATACCGATCTGGCTGAAGATGTTCAGGGTTTGGTCGAAGTACCAGAGGCTGATCAGGGCGCCGGAAAGGGCCAGCGGCACGGTAAACATGATGATGATCGGGTCGCGGAAGCTCTCGAACTGCGCCGACAGGGCCAGGTAGATCAGGCCCAAGGCAAGCAGGAACGCGAACAGCAAGCTGCCGGAGCTCTCGGAGAAGTCCCTGGACTGGCCGGTGAGGCTGGTCTGGAAGGTCTCGTCCAGTACCTCATCCGCAATCGCATCCATGGCCTCAATGCCGTCGCCAATGGTCTTGCCTTTGGTGAGGGTGGCACTGAAGGTAGCGGCGGCAAACCGGTTGAAGCGGTATACTTGTGGCGAGGCGCTTTCTTCCTTCAGTTGAATCAGGTTATCCAGCTGAATCAGCTCACCGGTGTTGCTCTTCACGTACAGGCTGCGCAGGTCCAGCGGTTCGCTGCGGTTCTCGCGGGCCACCTGGCCCAGGATCTGGTACTGCTTGCCGCCTTTCACAAAGTACCCGAAGCGGGTGCCGCTCAGGCCCAACTGAATGGTCTGGGCAATATCGCGCACGCTCACCCCCAGGCTCTGCGCCTTTTCGCGGTCAATCTCCACGCGCAGCTCCGGCTTGTTGAACTTCAGGTTCACGTCCACGAAGTTAAAGGTCGGGTCCTGCTGGGCCTTCTCCAGGAACGGCGGGATGATCTCGCGCAGCTTATCCATGTTCTGGGACTGCACCACGAACTGCACCGGCTGGCCGGCGCCACGTCCGCCACCCAGGCCCTTGTCGCCGGAGGCGAAAGCGCGGGCCCCCGGTATCTGGCCGATGAGCGAAGGCAGGCTTTCCACGATCTCCTGCTGCGTTATCTCCCGCTCATCAGGGGAGACCATGCGCAGGCGCACAAAGCCTGAGTTGGAGTTCCGCGTCATGGAGGTGATGCTGGAGATGCCTTGCACCGAGTCGTTCACTAAGGCGGTAAGCTCGTTCATGTACTGGTCCATAAACTCGAAGGAGGCTCCCTCAGGGCCGGTAGCGTTAATACGCAGTCCGCTGCGGTCCTCATCCGGCGTCAGCTCCGATTGCAGGCTGGTCATTTGCCACCAAATGGTGCCGGCGGCCACCAGTATAAGTATAAACGCCATCCAGCGCACGCGCATAAAGCTTTCCAGGCTGCTGCGGTAGCCATTGGTCAGGGCCTGGAAGAACGGCTCGGTTTTGCGGTAGAACCAGTTCGGCCTGTCGCGGTGCTTGAGGATGCGCGACGACATCATCGGCGTGAGCGTGAGCGACACGAAGGAGGAGATGATCACTGAGCCCGCCACTACGATACCGAACTCCCGGAACAGGCGTCCGGTGGTGTCCTCCAGGAAGGCAACCGGCATAAACACCGCCGCCAGGGCAATGGTGGTGGAGATAATGGCAAAGTATATTTCCTTGGCTCCGTTTTTGGCGGCTTGCAGCGGTTTCTCCCCTTTCTCAATGCGGGTATAGATGTTCTCCAGCATCACAATGGCGTCGTCCACCACCAGGCCGATGGCCAGTACGATACCCAGCAGCGTCAGCACGTTGATCGAGAAATCCATTACATACATGATGAAGAAGGCACCGATAAGCGAGACAGGAATGGCCACTACCGGGATGAGCGTGGAGCGCCAGTCGCGCAGGAACAGGAAGATGATGACCACCACCAGGCCGAAGGCCACGAAGATGGTTTCCTGCACCTCGGATATGGAGGCACGGATGTACTGCGAGTTATCGAAACCGATAGTCAGTTGCAGGTCGTCGGGTATGTCTTTTTTGATGTGTTCGAGGCGGCGGTAAAACTCATCCGCGATCTCGATCTGGTTAGAGCCCGGCTGCGGCACCAGCACCACGCCGATCATAGGGATGCCGTTGTAGCGCAGCACGGTCTTCTCGTTCTCGGGGGCCAGCTGGGCATAGCCAATGTCGCGGAAACGGATCAGGCGGTCCGCATCCTGGCGCACGATCAGGTTGTTAAACTCCTCAGGTGTGGAGATGCGTCCCATGGTCCGCACCGAAAGCTCGGTGGTGGCGCCCTCTATGCTTCCCGAAGGCAGTTCTACGTTCTGCCGCGACAAAGCGTTCTGCACCTCCAGCGGGGTCACGCGCAGGGCGGCCAGCTTCTCAGGGTCCATCCACAGGCGCATCGAGTAGCGCTTATCCCCCCAGATCATGATCTCACTCACACCAGGTATTGTCTGCAGTTGCTCCTTAAACACGTTCACACCAATATCCGACAAGTCCAGCAGGGAGCGGCTCTCGCTCCGGATGCCCAGGAACAGGATAGGGTTGGCGTCTGCGTCGGCTTTGGCCACGGTAGGGGGCTCGGCGTCCTCTGGCAGTCTGCGCTGCGCCCGTGCCACCCGGTCGCGCACGTCGTTGGCGGCGGTCTCCAGGTCCACATCCAGGTTAAACTCCACGGTAATGTTGCTGCTGCCCTCGCTGCTGGTAGAGGTAAGCGTCCGGATGCCCGCAATACCGTTGATAGACTCCTCCAGGGGCTCCGTGATCTCTGACTCTATCGTTTCGGCGTTGGCACCTACGTAGCTGGTCCTCACGTTTACGATCGGTGGGTCTACGCTGGGATACTCCCGCACCCCCAGGTAAGTAATGCCGATAAAGCCGAACACCATGATCGCGATGCTCATCACGATGGCCAGCACGGGGCGATTTATACTTATGTTGGATAAACTTGCCATACAGTTGTCTAGTATTTTTGGAGTCGGCCTGTGGCTGCTTAGTGTTTCAAACTACCTTTCCTGTTCCGTCAGTTAACTCCTTTGGGGTTGCTCAATTAAGTTTGTTGCCATAAGTGGCTGTCTCATCTTCCGCGGGGCACTGCCTCAGTGGCAGGCAGTTCCGCTGCAGGGGCTTCGGTGTTACCCGGCTTGTTTTCCTGTATGCCCGGTTGCTTTGCTTGCTGTAGGCTTCCTTTTAAACGATGCGGGTGTGGGTACTGGCATGGAGCCAGTCTCCTTTATTCGGCCTGAGGTGCTTGCTGCTCCGGGGCCGGTATAGTTTCCTGGGCACTCCGTACCCTGCGGATGTTCAGGTTGGAGCCATCGCGCACCTGTAGGATGCCGGAACGGATAATGGTGTCGCCGGGAGCCACGCCTTCCATGATCTGGATCATAGTTTCGGACCGCTGCCCGATTTTAACCATCTGCGGCACAGCCTTTCCGTTTTTGGCCAGGAAAATCTTGTGGCCGGTGGCCTCCGGTATAATCGCCTCTGTCGGGATCAGGATGGCGTCGTCTGAGTTGCTGAGAGCCAGGCTCACGCTTACGAAAGCGCCTGGCTTCACCTCCTCGTTTTGGTTATCGAAAAGCGCGCGCACCTGCAGGGTGCGGGTGGTGGGGTCTATGCCTGGTTCCACGGCATACACAGCGGCTTGGTATACTTCTGGCCGGCCTTCCACGGTAAAGCTGATCTTGTCACCGGCCTTTACCTGCTGGCTGTAGCGGCCCGGAATGGCAAAGTCGATCTTCACTGGGCTGATGTCGACGATGCGGGCGATAGGGGTGGTAGCCGACACGTAGCTGCCCTCACTCACCTGGCGCAGGCCGATTACGCCGTCAAAAGGAGCGCGCACGTACGCCTTGGCCAGCGTCGCCTTCAGCGCCTGGATGTCGGCCGTGGCGGTGGCCAGCTGGTTGCTTACCTGGTCATACTCCTGGGCACTGATATATTCTTTTTCGAGCAGGGTGCGCTGGCGCTCCTCCATGTCGCGGTATAGCCGCTGGTTAGACTCCAGCTTCTGCAGCTGGGCACGCAGCTCAGCGTCGTTTACCGTCATCAGCAGCTGCCCTTTGCTCACTTTACTGCCCTCCTTAAAGTTTATCCCTGTCACGCGGCCGGCTATCTCGCTGCGCAGCTCCACATCCTCGTTGGGCAGCACGGTGCCTGTGGTGGAGATCTTGTTCTGGAAAGCAGCCGGCGAGACCACGTACACATCTACCGTGACTTTCTGGGCCATAGGGCCACCGCCAGGGCCAGCCTGCTGCTTCTCCGGCTCTGCTGATAGTTGCCTGTAAACAAAATAGCCAACTGCCGTAACGGCTACTAAAATCAGAATGGTCTTTAACGTTTTGTTCATTTGTGTTTCAACACAGGTTTAGTTAGGTAGGTGCCCGTTATGCTTTAAAAACTCAGAATAGCCGGTGCTATATTATAATCCAGCTTAAATATACAGCCAATATTGCCTACTGTAAAAGTTGGTGTAACTTAATCTCTACAAACCGGCACAATTAAAAGACAAACGGCAGTACCGAAGGTTTAAAAAGCAGACAGCGAAATGGCAAAAAAAGATACGAAGGAGAATTTCTTCCAGAATGTGTATGAGGTGGTGCAGCTGATCCCGCGCGGGCGGGTCACTTCTTATGGCGCTATTGCCAGTTACTTAGGGGCAAAAGGCTCGGCCAGAATGGTGGGATGGGCCCTGATCGCCTCGCACCCGATGACCAAGATACCGGCCCACCGCGTCGTGAACCGGGTAGGCATGCTAACTGGCAAGCAGCACTTTGATGCGCCCAGCGCCATGCAGGAGCGGCTGGAGCAGGAGGGGGTGCGCGTGGAGAACGACCAGGTGGTGGACTTCGATAAACTGTTCTGGGACCCGGCCAAAGAGTTGCTGTGAACGTAGCCTTTTGTGCCCTTATTTATACTTTGGCAATAGCTTAAGCCCTTTCCGACTATGTTCCGACACCGAGGGAAAAACCGAACCCTAAAGCATAACCTGAAGCTGGCCTCGCTGCTTTCTTCTGTGGCCGGTATAGTAAACATAACGGGTGTTTTTGCGCTGCACCAACTCACAACAAACGTTACGGGGCATTTCGCCTTTTTTGCAGATGAAGTAGCCCGCCACAATTTTACCGCCGCCTGGGGCTACCTGTGGTTTATCCTGGCCTTCTTTTCAGGGGCAGCCGTGTCTGGGGCGCTGCTGGAGGCGATGCTGCGGCGAAACAAACGCTTTGTAAATGTTCCGCCGGTGGCATTGGAGGTACTGATACTTGTAGTGGTGGCACTGCTGAGCTGGGAGTTTATCCTGCGCTACCCTGTTTCCATTGCCTGCTGCCTGTTGTTTGCCATGGGGCTGCAAAACGCGCTCGTAACCAGCATCTCTAACGCCGTGGTGCGCACCACCCACCTTACCGGCCTTTTCACCGACCTGGGCATAGAGGTGGCGCAGCTGTTTTTCTTCCGTAAGCAGGAGCAGCGGCAAAAGCTAAAAGGCTCTATCGGGCTGCGTCTCACCATTATCAGCTTCTTTTTCCTGGGCTGCATCGTGGGCGGCTTTCTGTTCTCCTTTTACGCCACCAAAACCCTGTTATTGGCCGCTGCCATACTTATAGCAGGCTTGGTGTGGGACAGCGTGAAGTATAAAGTAGTGAGGCTGAAGCGGCAGTACAGTTCCTGAAAGTTATCCCGCCTGGAAAGGCATACGTGCCTTTGTATGCTCACCGGCGCGGGGTTGCAGCGCCATGGCAAGGCCAGTCAGGTTTACGCTTCTATCTGTTGCGTGTAAACCTAACTGGCCTTGCGTCACATCAATCGGTTTAACGGCTGGCGGTTTGTCGTGGGGTGTAGTAGTCTTTAGAGAGAATCAGCAGGTTGCCATCCTTGTCCAGGGTACGGACGATCTTGAGCAGTGCGTTATCCGACAGGAACACGTACACGTACTCGATGCTGCTCAGGACCCCTTTCTTCAGCCCGTCCGGATGCGTCAGCGTAATGGCGTTGCACTCGGGATACCACTTGCCTACCATAAGGGTCGTGTTCCGGCTCTTCTCGTCTGCCTGGATCAACTCAAACCGGCTCTTTTCGGCGGAGTAGCCCAAAAAGCATTCCTGCCGCTTCTTGCTGCCATCCGGGAGCTTTAGGTCAGCTTTTTCATGTAGGAAACTGCCTTGGTAGGCATGGCTGATCTGAGCTTCACCCGTGGTTTGGTGAAAGGTTCTGCTTTCCGGCTGCCATGTGTAATGGCTCACCAGCCAATTTCCGGACAACCGGCGGAGCAACTCATAGGCTTCTTTGGAGGTGAGCTGTCCCTCTCTTAGTTCCTGTGCCTGAACAGCTGGCGCGGCCGCTACCAGCAACGCCGCTGCCAGCAGGGTAAAGATTACTTTTTTCATAGCTTTATTTTTAAATTAGTGTCAGGTTGCGTGGCTGCCCTTGCCTGTTTAAGTGGCTGAACAACAATATAAAGATAAGCCAGGAGGCAGGATAGTTGCTTGGTTTTTAGACTAATAGCGAAAAGGATTGTACTTAGGGCTTTTTTCTTTGTGCCAGTAAGTGAAACGCGGGTAAAAGTACCGATGAACTGAGGCAGGGGCAGGACGGAGTGACGAAATGAAAACAAAGTGGCTTTTAGATGCTGCGGTTCCTGCTCAACCTGGGAAGTGGAGGCAAGCTAACACCTGCGCTTCTGCCGGCCTTTGCTGTGGCACTTTCTTGTAAACTCCCCCTTTAAAAGCGATATTGGCGCAAAATAGTAGCAGATGAAGATTAAACTTGTTGTGATTGGCAAAACCGATGAGAGGTTTTTGGAGGATGGGATAGAGAAGTACCTGAAGCGGCTGAAGCACTACCACCCGGTGGAGTTCATGGTTATCCCCGACATCAAGCAAGGCGGCAAGTATACTGCCGATAAACTGAAAGAGGCGGAGGGCAAGCTTATACTTGGCAAAGTGCAGGAGGGTGACCACCTCATCCTCCTCGACGAGAAAGGCAAAACCTTTACTTCTTCTGAGTTCGCTGCTTTTCTGCAGAAGAAGCTCAATGCGGTCACCACCAACCTGGTGTTCGCCGTGGGCGGTGCCTTTGGCTTTTCAGACGAGGTTTACCAGCGGGCGAACGATAAAATCTCGCTCTCCAAAATGACATTCACGCACCAGATGGTCCGCATGTTCTTTTTTGAGCAATTATACCGCGGCTTCACTATCCTGAGAGGGGAGAAGTACCATAACGAGTGATTTATACTTACCGCCGCATAACACGATAAATCTTTCTGTGCTTTTTGTTGTTGGGCAAGTATAATTTGCCGCTAAGCACTCCTGGCCATACATCGGTCTAAAACCAAACCAACCGTTTTAGCGGCTTGCACCAGAAACGATACCTTTGTACTATGGAGATGAAGTTGAGCACGGCGAGTACCCTGGGAACCGGCGCTACCTGGAGCCTGCCCGAGGTGCGCAACGTAACGCAGAACCGCATGCTGCTGCACCTGGCTTTTTGGGCGGTGTATGTGGTTTTCTTCGGGTTGCTGTACGGCAGTTACATAGATGATTACTACAACGCCTTTATGGTGGAGCTCGTGGAACTGCCCTTTAAGATGGCGCTGGTATACTTTAACATGTACTACCTGATGCCGCGCTACCTGCTGCAGAAGCGTTACCTGGAGTTTTTTGTGTACCTGCTCCTGCTGATGGGTGCTATCGCCGGCCTGATGCAGTTCGTGCTGCTGCCCTTCCTTATCCACCCGATTTTCTGCCCGTCCACCTGCACGGAAGACAACCTGACGTTTTACCGCTTCATCAAGAACATCGTCAACATCAATTATGTGGTCACGATCACGGCGGTGATTGCCCTGCTGAAGTACTGGTACAGCCAGCAGCGCGCTGCCCGCGACCTGACGCAGGACAAGCTCGAGGCCGAGCTGAAGTTTCTGAAAGGCCAGATCCACCCGCACTTCCTGTTCAACACGCTCAACAGCCTGTATTCCCTCACGCTCAAGAAGTCGGACAATGCGCCGGAGGTGGTGCTGAAGCTCTCGGGCCTGATGGACTACATGCTGCACGATGCCAATGCTGCTACCGTCCCGCTGGAGAAGGAGCTGGAATACATCAAAAACTACATTGCCTTGGAGCAGGTGCGCTACGGGGAGCGGGTGGAGGTGCAGTTCTCGGCCACCGGAAGTATAGCCGGCAGGCAGATTGCGCCCATGATGCTGCTGCCCTTCGTGGAGAATGCCTTTAAGCATGGCGTGAGCACCGAAACCAAGGATGCCTGGATCAGGATAGACGTAAAGGTGACGGAGGAGCGGCTGGTGCTGCTGGTAGAGAACTGCAAGTGCGCCGACAAGGCCAGCGGTAACTCCCGTGATATGGCCTCTGGTATTGGCCTGAGAAACCTGCAGCGCCGCCTGGAGCTGCTCTACGAGGGCCGCTACGAGCTGGAGGTAGAGGAGGAGCAGGACAGCTACGCCGCCAGGCTGGAGATTTCGTTCGAATAATCGTGCTTCTCTTTGGCGAAGTTTTAGGGCTTGTCCTGTGCCATAACTTTTCTGGAACAGGTCCTGACATACCAGAGATCGTTCTCTGGAGATGACAACAGGACTATTTATTTTGAAGCATAGAACTCTAAAAGCCTTGTCATGCTGTTAGAAAGCTCGGTAGAAACTGGGGGCTCTCCCCGGGAGGGTAAGCCTGCACCACCTGTTGCCAGGGGCTTTTCGGGATGACAAAAAGAAAGTATAAAAACAGCCCGTCTTAAGCGGAGAGCCGTTAAATTGCCATACGTTCCTTAGTGAAGATACCTAAACTATGAATAAAATACGCTGCATGATTGTGGATGATGAGCCGCTGGCGCTGGATGTGCTGGAGACCTTTATCCAAAGGCTGGATAACCTGGAGCTGGTGTGCCGCTGCAACAACGCCGTGGAGGCCTACAGCTGCCTGCAGAACGAGCGCATCGACCTGATGTTCCTGGATATCCAGATGCCCAAACTTACGGGGATCGATTTCCTTAAGTCGCTGGTGCACCCGCCCAAAGTGATCTTCACTACCGCTTACCGCGATTATGCCGTGGAGGGGTTTGACCTTAATGTGGTGGACTACCTGCTCAAGCCCGTCGCTTTTGAGCGTTTCCTGAAGGCTGTCTCCAAAGTGTCGGCCCCGGAGCTGCAGCCAGTTGCCACAGCGCCAGTGCCTGCCCCAACGCCAGCCCCTGCCATTACCCCCCAAAACTACAAAGAGGCCTTCATCTACCTCAAGGCGGATAAGAAAATGGTAAAGGTGATGCTCTCAGATATCCTCTACATCGAGAGCCTGAAGGATTATATCCGGGTAAAGACCGAGGCAAAGGAGATTATCTCCTACCAGAAAATCTCTTTCCTGGAAGAGAAGCTGCCGCCGGAGAAGTTCCTGCGTATCCATCGCTCCTTCATCGTGGCCCTCGACAAGATACAGGCCTTCTCTGCCTCCGCTGTTGACATCGGCAAGGCGGAGATCCCCATCGGCCGCTTCTACAAAAACGAGGTGCTGCAGGTGCTCAACCAGAATAACCTTTTAGAAAGTTAAGAGTTGAGAGTTAAAAGTTAAAAGTCGGGTTTGGTGCTGTGTGATACCATTTGTTATCATACTTATACTTTGGTCTTGAGAGGATTTCACAGAATAATCTGCGGAAAACTCATAACTTTTAACTCTCAACTCTTAACTAAACTAAGGTGTACATCTCCAAAAAGAAGCTGTTTTACCCGATCAGCAAAGGGCTGCGCAAGTACCTGCACTACTACGACCGCGAAACCAAGCTGCCGGTGCTGTACGAGGGCCTGCTGCATTACGCTGACTCTTTCCCTTACTACGATAAGCAGGGCCACGATACGCTGTGGGAGTCGGTGATGTATGACCAGCAGACGCAGCAGGAGCTAAACGAGGGGCTGACGATGATTTACGCCTTGCTGAAGACGGACGGCGATATGTCGGTAATGGAGCACCTATACGTGTCCAGGATCGATTACTGCACCTTTGGCAACTCTAACCCCTTCCGGGTGCAGATCATGAACCAGCTGAACGACAACTACGACTATTTTTATGTGAAGCGGGCCGATGCCTCCCGTATCTACGGCCTGGAGCTGGAGCACATTCTCTCCCCAAGCCGCATCAACTACCTGGTAGACGGCGACTCGCTGATAGAGGAGCACATTGCGGGCATACCGGGCGATGTCTTTATCAAGGAATACATTAAAAGGGCCAATACCAACAAGGTGCGTATTGCCAAAGAGTTCGTGAAGTTTAACGAGCGCTGCTTTGTGCGCCTGCTGGGTGATATGCGCTCCTACAACTATGTGGTGGACGTAACGCCTGACTTTGAGGACGAACAGTACCGTGTGCGGCCCATTGACTTCGACCAGCAGTCTTACGAAGGTAAAAAGACGATGTACCTGCCACAGTTCTTTAAAGACAATAACGCGATTGTGGAGCTGGTGCTGAAGCTGCTGAAGCCTGACGTGGTGAAGCAGTACCAGAATGAGGAACGCACGCTCATGTTCCGCCGCCTCAAGTCGGCCCGTTACCGCCTCAAGGACCTGATCGACTGCATGCGCCAGGACACAATCTCCACGCCGGAGAAGATTGAGCAGCTAAAGCAGGAGCTTACCCAGCACCATAACTCCGACGACTTTCTGAAGTGCAAGAACATGGGCGACCTCGTGCGCCTGAACCTGAAGTTTATACTTGCCCGTGCGCATAAGGTAAAAGGGTTTTAGTTGTCGGTTATTGGTTGTCGGGGTGTACTTTATTCTTTGCCGTGTTTGTTGCTTCTGTCTCTCCTGTGGTTACTACTAGGGCAAAGTATAAAACGTCAGCCGCACTTCGGGATTTGTAATCCCGAAGTACTTAATAAAAGGATTTGCAATCCGACTTCTGGCTTTGAGGTACTTAAGAAGCTGGCAAAGTATAGAATCGGATTAAAAATCCTGGCAGTAATATACTTTCGGATTGCAAATCCGAAAGAGAGGAGGTGATACCAGGCTCCCCTCCTTAGTCGCAGATGTCGGACTTATTTTGGTAGAGGGGCCGGGGCGTTGAACCCGCCAAAGTATAAACCAGCAACCAACAACCAATAACTAAATTACAACCGCTCCAGATCCTTCCTGGTGCGCTCGCTGCCCTGCAGGTTGCCGGTGTTCACGGTGCTGGCGGGCTCAAACATCAGTACCTCCGCCTCCTGGTGGGCAACGGGCCTGTGTTCTACGCCGCGCGGCACAACCATAAACTCACCGGGCTGCAGCGTTACTACCTTATCACGCAGGTGCATCTCAAACTCACCTTTCACCACCAGGAAAAACTCGTCCTCGTGCTCGTGGTGGTGCCACTCAAAGGGGCCCAGGAACTTAGCCAGCTTTACCTGCTGCCCGTTTAGCTCGCCCACAATGCGGGGGTTCCAATGGTCGGAGAACTGCGCGAACTTCTCGGCAAGGATTACCTTATCCAGTTGATTTTCCATATTTTCTGCTTTATCTGAACTGATTCTAAATAACTCTTTGTTTTTATTTGGACTGGTTCTAAATAGTGTTTAGATTTGCAATACAATCGCAGAGTCGGAAGCTAAGTTACACCACATGATGCATACAGCCACGCAATTACCCGATATTTATACTTCTGAGGCAGGAGCCGTTTACCAGTGCGACCGCCACAACCGTTTGCTGTTGCGTTTTGCAGGGGAGCTGACGGTGCTGAAGCTAGATGCCTTTTTGCGCCTGAAGCAAGCGGTGGATAGTATAGACCTGGATGCAATGGCCAGCAGCCCGGACCGCTCCTCCGACTTTGGCATTGTAACCGTTTGTGGCTGCGACCGCTGCTTTGTGCTCACGCTGACGGAGCTGCACGACTTAAAGGAGCTTTTAGCCGGAGCCAAGTTCGTGCTGGAGCTTAACCGCATGCTGCACGAGTGCCTGGCCTCTACCTGCGTATAATTTTAGAGTGTTATAGCCTGAAACAGAGAGCACGGCCCCGGCGCCGTGCTTTTTTATTTAGACTGCTTCCGAATTTCGGGTGTTTGTTGCGCTTGCACAACAAAAGTGCTATTCTTATGGTATTAAAGAGGAGGTAACAACATCACCACGTTATCGATCACTACCAGAAAACACCCAACATTATGAAGGACTTACTTAGACTTAGAACCTCGCTTAGCGAGACGATAGAGCAGGTATTAAACGACCAGATAAAAATGGAGGCGGAAGCCTCGGCCATGTACCTGGCCATGAGCAGCTGGTGCGACCGCAACGGCTTTGACTGCAGCGCCGGCTACTTTAAAAAGCAATCAGACGAGGAGCGTGAGCACATGCTGCGCCTGTTCAAGTATGTGGCCGACATGGGCGGCCGTGCCGTATCACCAAGTGTGGCCAACACCCAGATAGAGTTTGACTCTTTCCGAAGCGTGTTTGAGCAAGCCCTGCAGCAGGAGATCGCGGTCACGCAGTCGTTTAACCGCATGGCCGACAAGTGCCAGAAGGAGAAGGACTATGTGACATTTACCTTCCTGCAGTGGTTCCTGAAGGAGCAGATCGAGGAAGAGTATGTGGCCCGCCGTGCCCTGGAGCTCTTTGAGGTAATCGGCGAGGAAGGCACCGGCCATTACGAGATAGACAAGCGCGTGCCGAAGATCAAGTATGAAGACACGTATGAAGGCTAAGCAGCCATAACACGGTAAGTATGAAAGCGCGGCCCCGGAGCATTTCCGGGGCCGCGCTGCTTTTACGGAGTGTCTTGTTCTGGGGCGGAGAGCACGTGCAGCTGAAAGGCCTCTTTCGCCTTTCGCTCATCGGTATAGGGCGTCCAGACGTTGGCAGGCTGTATGCAGGTAACAGGGGCGTAGTCGCAGCGGTCGGTGCAGTCGGTTTTCACTACCTCCACCTGCCCCTTCAGGCCCAGCTCCTTGATCATTCCCCTAAAAAATTTACCCAGGTCTTTGCCTCCTTTTTTCTTGCACTTGCTGCCAGTGCACACATAAATCACTTTATCGGGTGTATCAAAACTTTTGCTCATGGATAAGGATACGGTGTTGTTACCTGTTAAAGCTGATTTGGGGTTGATAAGTTTCGGAAGGGCAAATTTAACGTGCCAGCAGTATACAGGCACAGCCAAAAGAGGTGCTTATGCTGCAGGGCCTACGGCTGCCGTTGGCAGGCACGCAACCAGGTTTGGGCGCTCTCCAGGTTATCGAAGATTCGCATCTCAAAGAGCCCGTGCGTGCGGCTTACCATATCGGCGGCAGAGGCGGCCGCAAACGACTCCTGGTTGGCTACATGGGCGTAGTAGCGCAGTCCTGCCGCCATGGCCTGCGGCATCCACTCTTTCTCAATCCAGTCCACGGAGTCGTCCCAGCGCCCCACCAACTGCCTGTTGTCGTTCAGGCCGTAGGGAGTGCGGTGGGTCTTGATAGCTTCCAGCACAGCCAAAGACCCCTGCCTTACGTTTTCAGGGCTCACGTATCCCACCCAGTTGTTGTAGATACAGTTGTTAGCTGCATCATACGCAACGGTAAGAAAAACCTTGCCGGTGGCGGAGGTGAGTTCTACTGTTTTTGTCATTTATAAGGCATGTTTGCGCGCTAACAAAGATACGCAAAGTGTAGGGGATGTGCTATACTAGGGGTAACGGTATGCTGGTGCCCTGCTTAGCGGGCTACCCGTCTATAAAGGCCTACGGTGCCATGGGCCTGTTTTTACGGAGGCGTACCCCATGAGCCATTGGCTTGCAACCCGTTAGGGCTGTGGCTGGTTTAAGTTCATCAGCTGCACCTTGCCATCTCTGCCGGACCTGTACTCCGAGGCGATGACCATACCGTCCGAACTCATGAAACCACCTTTGCCAGGAGTGCCTGATTTTCCGCTCTCTCCCGCATTATAGAGGATGTTGATGTTGTTCACGTGAATATCCCGGTTGAAGTTGGCGATAAAGCCTTTGGTGCTGTATACCAGCATGATGTTGCCCCCATCGCCGCCGTTTCCCCCCATCGTCGCGTCAGTGCCGTTTGTGCCAAGCGTGCCTGGTACCAACTCTACAGTTTTTACCGTCTTGCCATGGGCATCCCGACTGACTTTTGTCACGTATTCGTCGGGCTTGCCCTGCCTGCCGTTCTTGCCGTTGGCGCCCTTGCCGCCTCTTCCTCCGCTGGCGTCGATGGTTAGGCTGCCAAGCTGCTCCAAGTGCAGCTGCAGACTTAGGTTTCCGCCAGCCTCCCCGTTCTGGCCAGGGTTGTTCGCGCTGCCGTTTGCTCCGTCCAGTCCTCTGGCCGATATGGTACATTTCTTTCCGATGTAGGCCACTTTGGCATGCAAAACACCCTGCTGGGTTGGTGAGAAGCGGATGGTAGCCTTCTCATGCAGCACCAGGGTATCTACCTGTAAGACGTTCTCAGGCGCTACCACATAGGTTTCCCCGGGCCCTACGTCCAGCCTGGATATGGTTTGGGCAAAAGCAGGAGCCGAGAGAAGGGATAACGCGAGGAGTGAGAGCAGTTTCTTTTTCATATACAGTGTGTGTTGGGGCAGGTTATTCAGAGTGAACTAAAATAAAATTTATATCTTAAGATTCATATTAATTAATGTTAAACCTTGGATGCAAGGCACAGTCTAAAAGCAGATACTAGTCTTAACCCTTATCAACACCTTACATTACATGAACTTTACAAAGAACAAAGCTGCCAAGCGTGTGGCCTCGCGGCTGTTGTGGGCACTGCTTTTGACCGGGGCCGCGCCTGTGGCAATGGCGCAAGGCGGGCAGGACACAAACATTGGCTACCAGCGCCCACCAGAGGCCATCGCAGCCATCATCGAGGCGCCTAACACGCCATCGGTAAGCATAAGCGCCAAGGGCGAGTGGATGCTGCTGCTCGAGAGCCCGGGCTACCCGAGCATAGAGGAGGTGTCGGCGCCGGAGAGCCGCCTGGCGGGCATGCGCATCAACCCTGCCACCAACGGGCCCAGCCGCGGCTACTACTACAATGGCCTGAAGCTGAAGAAGGTGAGCAGCGCCGACGAGGTAGCGATTAAGGGGCTGCCGCAGAACGCGCAGCTTTCCAACGTCACCTGGTCGCCGGACGAGAAGTACGTGGCTTTTACTAACACCAAGGCAAACGGCATTGAACTGTGGGTGGCCGACCTGAGTACAAAAGAGGCGAAGAAGCTGACAGAGGCCGCGGTAAACGATGCCTACAGCGGGCGGCCGTTCGAGTGGCTTTCTGACAGCAAAGGGCTGGTAGTGAAGTTTGTGGATGAGAACCGCGGGGAGATGCCGAAAGCCTCTACCGTGCCTGCCGGACCAACCGTGCAGCAGAACATCGGCAAGGCCAAGCCATCGCGCACCTACCAGGACCTGCTGAAGAACCGCAACGATGAGCAGCTGTTCGACTACTACATGCAGACGCAGCTCAAGCTGGTAGGCGTGGACGGGAAGCAGGAGCCGATAGGGCAGGCTGGCATCATCAAGAGTGTAGAGACGTCGCCAGACGGGCAGTACCTGTTGGTGGAGACTATGCAGAAGCCTTACTCATACCTGGTGCCGCATTACTACTTCCCTTACAAGGTGGAAGTATGGAACCGCAACGGGCAGGTAGTAAAAGAGCTGGCGCAGCTGCCGTTGGCAGAGGACATTCCGATTGCGTTTGATGCCGTGGCCAAAGGCCCACGTGGCTACAGCTGGCGCCCCGACAAGCCTGCTACCCTTTACTGGGCTGAGGCGCAGGACGGCGGCGATGCCAACAAAGAGGCTGCCGTGCGCGACCACGTGTACATGCTGGATGCGCCATTCAACGGAAAGCCTGCCCAACTGGCCGCGACCAAGTACCGCTACCGCGGCGTAGTGTGGGGCGATAACATGGCCATCGTGAACGAGCGCTGGTGGAAAACCCGCCAGGAGCGCAGCACCCTGGTAGACCCTGCCAAGCCATCCGCTAAAGCCACCGTGCTGATCGAGCGCTCTTACGAGGACAATTACAACGACCCAGGCTCGCCGGTGTTCACCAAGAACAAGTATGGCCGCAGCGTGCTGCTGACGGATAAGAAAAAGCAAAACATTTACATGATCTCAGAGGGAGGCTCGCCGCAGGGCAACCGTCCGTTTGTGAGCGAGTTTAACCTGAAGTCGAAGAAGGCGGACATCCTGTGGAGGTCCGAGGCTCCATACTATGAGCGCCCGGTGGATATCATCGACCTGAAGGAGAAGAAGATCATTACCAGAAGGGAGTCGGAAAATGACCCGCCAAACTACTTTGTGCGCGACATTGACGACAAGAAGCTGACGCAGGTAACCGAGTTTCCGCACCCGAACCCGCAGCTGGAGGGCGTGCAGAAGCAAATGCTGAAGTATAAGCGCGAGGACGGCGTGAACCTGACAGCCATCCTGTACTTGCCGAAGGACTACAAAAAAGGGGATGCGCCGCTGCCGATGCTGCTGTGGGCCTACCCGCGCGAGTTTAAGGATGCCTCTGCCGCCGGCCAGGTAAAAAGCTCGCCTTACGAGTTCACGCGTATCAGCTGGGGCTCCCCGCTGTTCTGGGTAACGCAGGGCTATGCTGTGCTAGACCGTACGGACATTCCGATTGTGGGAGAAGGCGATGCGCAGCCGAACGATACCTATGTGCAGCAGCTGGTGTCCAGCGCCAAGGCTGCTATAGATGAGGTAGTGAAAATGGGCGTGGCCGATCCGAAGCGCGTGGCCGTGGGCGGACACTCTTACGGAGCTTTCATGACGGGCAACCTGCTGGCGCACTCCGATTTGTTTGCCGCGGGCATCGCCCGTAGCGGGGCCTACAACCGCACGCTGACGCCGTTCGGTTTCCAGGCTGAGGAGCGCACGTATTGGGATGCCCCGGAAGTATACTTCCAGATGTCTCCGTTCTCGTTTGCCAACAAAGTAAATGAGCCGATCCTGCTCATCCACGGCGAGTCCGACAACAACTCCGGTACCTTCCCGATCCAGAGCGAGCGCTTCTACAATGCCCTGAAGGGCCATGGGGCTACGGCCCGCCTGGTGTTCCTGCCGGCTGAGAGCCACGGCTACCGCGCCAAGGAGTCGGTGCTGCACATGCTGTGGGAAATGGACCAGTGGCTGGACAAATACGTGAAGAACCGCCAGGTGCAGTAACAGGCAGCTGGTTTATACTTTAAAAAACGCCCCGGTTATACTTTGTAACCGGGGCGTTTTTTATGAGCTGTACCCAGCGAGGCTGCCCTGCGCATGGAGCTGGGCCGTGGCCAAGTATAAATGTGTGGAGACCTGTTTCCCTTAACGGAAGTATACAATCTGCCATGTTTTCCGTATGTGTACCGGCTACTAATCCGCGCCTTTGTGTATATTTTGCCCAAATTTGAATCGACATAACGTGTAAACAACCCAATCCTTTTAATCAAAACAAACCAAACATGAACAGAAAGTACTTTTTACCCCTATCGGTGATGTTAGCCGGCGTATTGGCGACAGGCTGCAGCTCCTCCGGCTCAGAAGGCGGTGCGGCAGGCACTGCAGAGGCGGTGCGGGGCCAGGGCCTCGACCTGGCCAACCTGGACACCACCGTTAGCCCTTGCGAGGATTTTTACCAGTATGCCAACGGCGGCTGGCTGAAGAACAACCCGATTCCCGCATCCGAGAGCCGCTGGGGCTCCTTTAACGAGCTGGCCGAGAAGAACAACGCCGTGCTGCGCGAGCTGCTAACCGAGGCGGCCTCCAACTCCACCGCCGCCAAGGGCACTGCAGCCCAGCTGGTAGGCGATTTCTATGCCGTTGGTGTGGATTCGGTGGCGGCCAATAATGCCGGCATCAAACCCATAAAGCCGGAGCTGGAGAAGATAGAAGCGGCCAAGAGCACCGACGACCTGATCAAGACCGTGGCTGACCTCAAAACGAAGGGCATCAGCGGGTACTTCAGCATGTATGTGGCGCAGGATGACAAGGTCAGCACGCAGTATGCCCTGCAGGCAGGGCAGGGAGGGCTCAGCCTGCCAGACCGCGATTACTACCTGAAGGACGACGAGCGCTCCAAAACCATCCGCACGGAATATGTGAAGCACCTGCAGAACATGTTCCAGCTAATGGGGGATGATGCCGCCACGGCCCAGAAGAAGGCGCAGACGGTGATGAGTATTGAGACGAGGCTGGCCAAGGCCTCCAAGCCACGCGTGGAGCTGCGTGACCCCTATGCCAACTATAACAAGATGACCATCCAGGAGTTCTCCAACCAGAACCCGAACCTGAAGGTGAGCCAACTGCTGAGCAGCATGGGCGCCACGGCCGCCAAAGAAATCATTGTGGGGCAGCCGGCCTTTTTCAAGGAGCTGAACGCCATACTCAAGAGCGTGCCCCTGCAGGACTGGAAAACCTATACCCAATGGCACCTGGCCCGCACCATGGCGCCGTACCTGAGCCAGGACATCGTGCAGGAGAACTTCAACTTCTTTGGCAAAGTGCTGAGCGGCGCCAAAGAGATGCAGCCACGCTGGAAGCGCGTACTTTATGCCACGGACAATGCCCTTGGTGAGGCCCTGGGCCAACTGTATGTGCAGAAGACCTTCTCGCCGGAGGCCAAGCAGAAGGCGCTGGAGATGGTGAACAACCTGCAGGAGGCGTTTAAAGAGCACGTGCGCGACCTGGACTGGATGGGGGAGGAGACCAAGCAGCGGGCACTGCAGAAGCTGGAGGCTTTCGCCGTGAAGATCGGCTATCCCGATAAGTGGGAGGATTATGCAGGGCTGGAGATAAACCGGGAGTCGTATGCGGCGAATGTGATGCGCGCCAGCGAGTTTGCCTTTAAAGACAACATTGGCAAGATTGGCCAGCCCATAGACCGAGAGGAATGGTTTATGTCGCCGCCAACGGTAAACGCCTACTATAACCCGAGCATGAACGAAATCGTGTTCCCGGCTGGTATCCTGCAGCCGCCGTTCTTCGACCCGAACGCGGACGACGCGGTGAACTATGGCGGTATGGGCGCGGTGATCGGCCACGAGCTGACCCACGGCTTCGACGACCAGGGAGCCAAGTATGACTTTGAAGGAAACCTGAAAGACTGGTGGACGAAGGAAGATCTGGAGAAGTTTAACTCAAGGGCCGGAGCCGTGGCGGACCAGTATAACCAGTACTCGGTGCTGGATAACCTGCACGTGAATGGCAAACTGACGCTGGGTGAGAACATTGCTGACATCGGAGGCCTGAACATCGCCTTCACCGCGCTGCAGAAAGCGCTTGCCGAGAAGAACCCTGGCAAGATAGACGGCTTTACCCCGGAGCAGCGTTTCTTCCTGGCCTGGGCGCAGATCTGGCGCATCAACATGCGCGATGAGGCGCAGAACCAGCAAATCCTGACCGACCCGCACTCGCCGGGGCGCTTCCGTACCAACGGACCGGTTGCCAACATGCCGCAGTTCTACAAGGCCTTTGGCTGTGAGCAGAACGACGCCATGGTGCGTAGCGAGGAGGAGCGCATCAAGATTTGGTAACACTTACCTTATATAGTATAAACGAGAAAGGCGCTGCAGTACTGCAGCGCCTTTCTCGTTTATCAGGGGTGCTCCTTATTCATTCACAATCTTAACCGTGTGCTTCACTACCTGGCGTGGCCAGTCGGAGGCGTCCACAGGCTCCTGTTCTATCTTTTCCACCACATCCATCCCTTCCACCACTTCGCCAAAAACAGTGTATTCGGTATCCAGCCCGGGCTCGCCGCCAATAGATAAATAAGTCTGTTCCTGCTCCGGGGTGTAGTCAATCCCGTGCTTTTGTTCAAAGGCCAGCAACTCCTCTTTGCTTACCGGTCCGCCGGTCACGATATAGAAGTTGTGCGAGGAGGACTCCTTCTCGGGGTTGCGCTCGTCGCCGTAGCGGGCCATGGCCAGCGCCCCGCGCTTGTGGATGTGCTTGGGGTTGAACTCCTGCGGAATTTTGTAGGCTCCCTGGCTCATCTTACGCTCATCAGAGTCCCCACCTTGCACGGCGAACCCCTTTACCACGCGGTAGAACTCGCCCTGGTCGTAAAAGCCAGCCTTGGCGAGGCGTACATAGTTGGCGCGGTGCAGCGGCGTGTCCTTGTACAGGCGTACCTTAATGTCTCCGTGGCGCGTGCTGATCACGGCCAGGCTGTCCTGGTTGTTTTGCCCAAACCCCTGTAGCTTGGCAACGGCATTCTCAGTGGTGAGCGGCTCCAGCGTTTGCTCCTCCTCAGCCACAGTTTCAGTGCCTTCAGTGTTGGCTTCATCGGAGGTCTTGTTGCAGCCAAGCAATGGCAGCAGGCAGAAGGCCAGTAGCAGTGGCCGGCCAAGGTAAGATAAGAACGGCTTTCTCATAGTGCTTGTGCTTTTCTTGTTTACTTAAAGATAGTCTTTTTTAACTATTACGGTTGCGTGGTGCCGCAACTTTAAGCTTCTCTCTTTTCTTTTTATTTGAAGTTTTCTAAGAAGTTGAGTTTGATGTTATCCCGTTTAAATTCAACATCGTACAGACGTGGTTGCCCCTTGTTGTAACAGCAGATGCAGGGGTATGGCTGCAGGCTTTTGATGGTAGCCAAAGGGTGCAAAAAAACAAAAATAAAAATCTGCGCTACAGCAGCTGCAGGGCAGATTATATATAGTGTGGATAAATATTTTAATAAAACAATTTGCCTATAACATCCAATATCAATAGATTAGAATCATTGTTCTATAAATATTTATTATCTCACCTTTAATTTTTCTCACATGAAAAACAAAGTACATTTTAAAAGTGTCATGCGCTCCCTTATGTTAGGAGCAGCAGCAGTAACCTTCTCTTGTACCTTCACAGCCTGCGACAACGAGTCAGTTGATGCGGCGGATCCTGCCGCCGAGCTTCAGGCCACAAGTGAGAATGGTGCAATTATTCCTAATCAGTACATTGTTGTATATAAGGATGGAGCGAACCTTCGCCTAAGTGAGGCCACCACTTATGCGCAGCGCGTGGAAATGGTGCGCGACTTCAGCAAGAACATCCTGGCCGAGAACGGCATCAGCAACTTTAAAGTAGAGCAGGCCTATGGCCAGGCCATCAAGGGGGCTGCCCTGCAATTAACCGCTGACCAGGCGGAGACGCTGCGCCGTGACCCGCGTGTAGACTACGTAGAGCCGGACAGAGTGGTGATGCTGGCTAAGCCAGGCACCGGCGGTGGCGGCGGCTCAGCCGGTCAGACAGTGCCTTACGGCATTACGCGCGTGGGTTCTGCCAGCGGTGCCGGAAAAACTGCCTGGGTAATCGACTCTGGCATCGACCTGGACCACCCAGACCTGAACGTAGACGTGGCTAGAAGTATAACTGTATTTACCTCTGGTAGGGATGCCGGCTCAGCGGACGATGGCAATGGCCACGGCACGCATGTGGCAGGTACTATTGGGGCTAAGAACAACTCAGAAGGAGTGCTGGGCGTGGCCTACGACGCTACCGTTGTAGCCGTAAAAGTGCTTGACTCCCGTGGCAGCGGCTCTTACTCTGGCGTAATCGCTGGCGTGGACTACGTGGCTGCTAACGGTAAGGCTGGCGATGCGGCTAACATGAGCCTTGGCGGCCCGGTTTCACAAGCCCTGGATGACGCCGTGGTGGCTGCTGCCTCCAAAGGCATAAAGTTTGCGCTGGCTGCCGGCAACGAAAGCACCCACGCCAACAACTCTTCCCCGGCCCGTGCTAACCACGCCAACATCTACACGGTGTCTGCCATGGACAGCAACGACCGCTTTGCCTCGTTCTCTAACTATGGCAACCCACCGGTGGATTACTGCGCCCCGGGTGTCAGCATCCAGTCTACCTGGAAAGGTGGCGGTTATAACACCATCAGCGGTACGTCTATGGCATCTCCGCACGTGGCTGGCCTGCTGTTGCTGGGCAACATCGCGACAGACGGTTATGTGCAAAACGACCCAGACGGGAATGCGGACCCGATTGCGCACCGCTAACAAGTATAAGTTTAAAGTGAGCTACAAAAAGGGCGGCCTCAGGCCGCCCTTTTTTATTTATAGTTCTTTGCGCATGATGTAGTCGTTCATCCAATACGGGCCGATCGGGATATCCTCCTGCCGGTGCACCTGGTAGCCGCAGCGCTCATAAAAGCTTTTGGCCGGGTTGTAGCGGTTCACGTTCAGGTCCAGCAGGGCCGCGCCGCGCTGCCTTACCTCTTGCTCCACCGCCTGCAGCAGCACCTTGCCGTAGCCTTTGCCTTGCGTTTGCGGCAGCAGGTAGATCTTGTTCAGCTTGTATACTTTGCCGGCCGCGTCCTTCACAGAGAAAGAGGCAAAGCCCAGCGGCAACTCCCCCTCCTGCAGCAGCAGGAACGTCTGTCCATCTTGCATCTGCTGCTCCAGTGCCTGCCTGCTATAAATCACCTCAAACATATACTCAATCTGCTCCCTGGGTAGGATGCTGCGGTACGTTGGCTCCCAGGTAGCCTCTGCCAATTGCATCAACGTGGGAATGTCGGCCGGTGCGGCCTGGCGGATGTGGTAGCTTGTGTTGTTCATTCTGTTTTATACTTGCGTGGGGTGCAAGATAGGCGCTGCCCGCATAAATGCCAACGGAGCCATACTTTCATCTCGCTCCGCAAACCTTATCTTTGTCAGGGTAAGTGCGTATCAACACTAAAAGCAGAAAGCATGAAAGCAGTATACTTAGAGGACATCAACAAGCCCTTTACCCTGATAGATACAGAGAAGCCGACTGCCGGGCCGGGGGAGGTGGTGGTGCAGGTAAAAGCCGCCGCCCTGAACCGACGTGATGTATGGATCCAGAAGGGACGCTACTTCATTAAAAAATACCCGGCCATACTTGGCTCTGACTGTGCCGGCGTGGTGACAGAACTGGGCGCGGGGGTCGATAAGATCTGGCAGGGCCAGGAGGTGCTGGTGGACCCTTCTACTGATTGGGGGGATAACCCGCGGGCCCACTCCGAGGGGTTTAAGATACTGGGCATGCCGGAGAGCGGGGCATTTGCCGAGTACGTGAAAGTGCCGGCCACCAACCTTTACCAGAAGCCTCTGCACCTAAGCTTTGAGGAGGCTGCCGCCCTGCCCTTGGCTGGCGTTACGGCTTACCGTGCGCTGTTTACCAAATGCCAGTTGCAGCCCGGCGAGCGGGTACTGGTAACGGGTGCAGGCGGCGGCGTGGCTTTGTTTGCCATACAATTCGCTATTGCCGCCGGGGCAGAGGTTTGGGTAACCTCCGGCTCGGAGGAGAAGCTGGGCCTAGCGCAGGACCTGGGGGCTGCCGGCGGTGTAAACTATAAGCGGGAAAACTGGGGCAAAGAACTTAAGGCACAGACCGGAGGCTTTGAGGTGATCATCGACAGCGCGGCCGGGGAGGGATTTGTGCAGTTGGTGAAGCTGGCCAAGCCAGGCGGGCGCATTGGCATGTACGGCGGTACCACAGGCCTCATCGGGCAGCTCAACCCAGCTGAGCTGTTCTGGAAGCAGCTCTCTATTTTCGGCAGCACCATGGGTACGGCCGAGGACTTTGGCGCGATGATGAAGTTTGTGGAGGAGAAGGAAGTCAGGCCGGTGGTGGACATTGTGTACCCGCTGGAGAAAGTGGAGGAGGCCATGCGCTACATGGAGGAAAGCAAGCAGTTTGGCAAGATCGTGCTGAAGGTGCAGTAAGTAGGGCGATCCGCGGACCATAAAGTCCTTCTTTTCAGGAGGACTTTCTTTTTGCTATATTGACGTATGAAGAAGCTTTCCCTCATCAGCCTGGTGCTGGCCCTGCTAAGTATACCTTTAAACACGATGGCACAAACCTCCGCCCAGCAAGTACTGCGGCAACAAACCGAGAAGCAACTAAGCGAGATCATCAGCCGCTCGCCGGCTGTAACCGGACTTGTGGCTGTGGACCTTACGACCGGCGACACGTTCTCTTTCAATGCCGATGTAGTGTTTCCGCAGGCTAGCGCCATCAAAATCCCTATCCTGATGAACGTGTACAAGCAGGCGCAGGAGGGCAAGTTCTCCCTGTCGGACACCCGGAAGGTAACCGCCAAGGAGGTAGTGGCCGGAACCGGTGTGCTCCAAAACCTGAAAACGATTCCGCCGATGAGCATTTATGATTTGGGGGTGCTGATGATCACGCTGAGCGATAACACGGCCACCAACGCACTCATCGACCTGGTGGGTATGAAAGAGATAAACACCATGCTGCAGGCGCTGGGGGCGAAGCACACGCAGGTGCAGCGCAAGATGATCAATGCGGCGGCCTCGGGCAGGGGCGAGGAGAACCTGTCTACCCCGGCCGATGCCGCCAGACTGCTGCAGTTGCTGTACAAGGGCGAGTTCCTTAGCAAAGCCACATCAGAGGAAATCATCTCTATCCTGAAAAAGACAGACCGCCAAACCAGCCGGCTTGCTCCCGGGCTGCCGGAGGAGGTGCCGCTTGCGTTTAAACCGGGCGTGCTGAACGGCGTATCAACGGAGTGGGCACTGGTGCTGCTGCCAGAGCGGCCTTACGCCGTGGCGGTGATGGAGAGCTACAAGGTGAAAGACCAGGCCGAGGATACCGTGGAGGCGCTGTCGGAGGTGCTGTACGGGTACTTCTGGCGCATGGGCAATGCCACCCGCTACGGCACCTACGTCGACCCGAAGCTCATCAAATAGCCACTCCCTAAGTATAAGTTGCCCTCCATGACCATGAAAAATAACCTCTGCTCCTTACTACTGGTTATCCTGCTTCAACTGGTGCATCAGCCCCTACTGGCCCAGGAGAAGGCCGGCCCGCTGGCCGGGAAGGTGATCTGCCTGGATGCCGGGCACGGGGGCACCGCCGAGACGGACAGTTACCGTGCCGGGCCTGCCGGGGAGCGGGAGGAGTGGATTAACCTGCGGGTGGCGTTGCTGCTGCAGAAAATGCTGGAGGAGAAAGGGGCAAAAGTGTTGATGACGCGCACGGCCGACGACAACGTTCCGTTGGCAGACCGCGCGCAGCTGGCGCTTCAAAATGAGGCAGACGTTTTCCTGTCGGTGCACCACAACGCAACGGCCGACCCTGAAGTGAATTTCCCCATCATCTACTTTCATGGCAACGCATCTGAAAATAAGGCCAGTGTAGCTTTGGGCAAAAAGATAGCCCAAGCACTTGCAGCATCCCTTTACAAAGGCAGCACACCCGTAAGCCTGGCGTCGGACCACACGATCTTTGCCGGGGCAGGTACCAAAGTGCTGCGGGACACCTACGGTATACCTGGGGCGATTGCAGAGGCCTCCTTCTTCACGAACGCAGCGGAGGAGAGGCGGCTGAAGAAGCGGAAGTACAACCGGCGGGAAGCCCAGGCCTATGTCGCTGCGCTGGAGGCCTTCTTCAGCGAGTCTGTTCCGGCTGTACTACCTAAAAATTCCCTGGTTAACCTGCCTCCCTTTAGGGCTTTCCAGGAGGCCGAGCGCATGAGCGAAACAGCACGGCTTTGGCGCCAGGACTATGTAAAGGGACTTGCGCTGCTGGAGCGGAATGACACCGCCTCCTGGCAGCAGGCTTATGAACTTTTCACGCGCTCGGCCCGCTCATTCCCTGACTCCTATGTGGTGGCAGAGTGCCATAAGAACAGGGCTTTGCTGTTAAAGAAGTTTGGCCGGAAGGAAGAGGCGGAGCAGGAGGCCCGGCGGGCGAAGGAGCATTACGTGGAGGTAAGCGATTATCGGCTTGAGCCAAAATAGTATACAGAGAAGAAAGTAAATCAAATCCTTACATGAAAATGATTCATAGCGCCTCGTTGTGGAGGAGAGCGGCCGTGCAAGCCAGCGCCACAGGCTTGCTGCTGTTAAGCGCCTGCGCTAGGCCGGCGTTCCAGATAGTCGAGAAGCCCATTGTTTTTGATGCCGAACGCAAGCAGCTCTCGCTCGAGTACATGCAGGCTCGGTACAACATGCAGCAAGATGCCCCCTACATAGAGCCCAAGATAATCGTGTTGCACTGGACGGCCATACCTACACTAGAGCGGTCTTTCGCCGCCATGAATCCTACACTGCTGCCTGGCGCCCGTACCGAGATCGGGGCAGCAAGCAACCTGAATGTCTCCGCCCAGTTTCTGGTGGACAGGGACGGCACCGTTTACCGCCAGCTACCCGACACCGCCTTTGCCCGCCACGTTATCGGCCTGAACCACTGTGCCATTGGTGTAGAGAACGTAGGAGGCGGCCAGGAGGGCCTGACCAAAGCACAGCTGCAAGCAAATGAGGACCTGGTGCGGTACCTGAAGGGCAAGTATGACATTGAGTATTTGATCGGGCACTATGAGTACCAGGACTTTGAAGGTCATCCCCTGTGGAGGGAGGTAGACACCGGTTACAGAACCCAAAAAGTGGACCCGGGCGAGGAGTTTATGAAGAAGATTCGGGATAGGGTTAAAGATCTAGGGCTGAAGGGCTCGCCAAAGTCGTAGGATCTTGGTTATGGAAAGTTCATTTGGCTTTTTGTAGTACCG
Source organism: Pontibacter litorisediminis (assembly GCF_029360645.1). GTDB lineage: Bacteria > Bacteroidota > Bacteroidia > Cytophagales > Hymenobacteraceae > Pontibacter > Pontibacter litorisediminis. The sequence goes on from NZ_JARDUA010000007.1 coordinate 158,703, forward strand.
TTCTTACTACCCTAGAGAGCTACGTTCGCTAGCTCAAAACTCGCGTTTTGACTAGTCCAGAGGAGGGGAATAGTCCGGCAGATGATCCTCGTACCCTAAAAACAGGGGAGGTAGTTCAGCTCCAGCTCCGTCAGCTGTGGCTATTGGAATGATACCCAGTCTTTGGGTTGAGCGCCTTCTAGATTTCCGGTGCCGAGCCGGAGGCGAGGCAGCCCGAGGCACGAGAGCAAGAAAAGCTCCCAGCGCGATGCCCTTATCGAGGGCCCCTACCCCCAAGACGAGGCCTCCCGGCCTGGAGGGAGCCAAGGCCAGAAATGAAACGAGCCGCTTGTAAGTCCGTGGGTGAACGGTAGCTAGTAAGGATAGCTTGGCTCTGATTGCAGGAAGCAGGGGCTAAGAAAGTATAAATGAAGCAAGCATGGCTTTTCAAGCCATTCGGATTACAAATCCGAGGATATAAAAAGGAACGAGTTGCAAACACACGCCAGCAGGAGGAAAGAGGAAGGGGAGCGCATCAGAGAGCGGTAAGTATAAAAAAGGAGGCGAGCCAATCAGCTCGCCTCCTTTTTTATACATGTTATACTTTCCAGTTACTGGTTCTCCTGCTGCAGCAGGTTCAGCAGGAAGGCATACTGCAGGGCAGTCTCCTTGTAGCGCTGGAAACGACCGGAGGCACCGCCGTGGCCGGCCTCCATGTTGGTGTGCAGCAGCAGCATGTTGTCATCTGTCTTCATCTCGCGCAGCTTGGCTACCCACTTAGCCGGCTCCCAATACTGCACCTGCGAGTCGTGGAGGCCGGTGGTAACGAGCATGTTCGGGTATGCCTTGGCCTCTACATTATCGTACGGCGAGTAGGAGAGCATATAATCGTAGTACTCCTTGTTGGCTGGATTGCCCCACTCGTCAAACTCACCGGTCGTCAGCGGGATGCTGGTGTCGAGCATGGTCGTAACCACGTCCACAAACGGAACGGCTGCGATAACGCCTTTGTACAGCTCCGGCCGCATGTTCACCACGGCACCCATTAACAAGCCACCAGCGCTGCCGCCCATGGCAAACAGCTTGTCCGGGTTCGTGTACTTCTGCTCGATCAGGTACTCCGAGGCATCGATAAAGTCAGTGAAGGTGTTCTTCTTCTTCAGCAACTTGCCATTCTCATACCACTGGCGGCCCATTTCCTGACCACCACGGATGTGGGCAATGGCATACACAAAGCCACGGTCCAGCAGGCTGAGCCGCACGGAGCTGAAGCCAGGGTTCATGCTGTTGCCATAAGAGCCATAAGCGTAAAGCAGCGTCGGGTTATCACCGTTCAGTGCAACTCCCTTGCGGTACACCAGCGAGATAGGGATCTTGGTGCCGTCGTCGGCGGTGGCATACAGGCGCTTGGCCTCATAGTTGTTCGGGTCGAAATCGCCAACCACCTCATCGCGCTTCAGCAGCTCGCGCTCCTTGGTCTGCATGTTGTAGTCGTAGGTGGAGTAGGGGGTGGTAAGCGACGTATAGCCAAAGCGCAATTCCTTGCTGTCGAAGTCAGGGTTGTTGCCGATGTAGGCAGTATAGGCCTCCTCATCAAAATTGATGTAGTAATCGTTTTTAGGGTCTTTCCAGCTTCTTACCCGGATTTGGGTAAGGCCGTTTTTGCGCTCCTGCAGTGCCAGGTAATCTTTGAAGATCTCAATCCCCTCCAACAGCACATCCTCGCGGTGCGGAAGCAGCTCTTTCCAGTTCTCCTTGCCCGGCTTGCTGACCGGGGTCTGCATCAGCTTAAAGTTAGTGGCGCCATCCTTGTTGGTTACGATGTAGAAGTTGTCGCCGAAGTGGTCCACGCTGTACTCCAGGCCACGCTCGCGCGGCTGTATCACCTTAAACTTACCGTTGGGGTTGTTGGCATCCAGGAAGCGGTACTCCTGCGCCATGGTGCTGTGGCTGCCGATCATGATGTACTTGTCGGACTTGGTTTTGAACACGTAGGTGCTGAAGGTCTCGTCTGCCTCGTGGAAGACCTCCTGGTCCTGCGAGGCAGGGGTGCCAAGCGTATGCTTGAAGATCTTGAAAGAGCGCAGGGCCGGGTCCTTTACCGAGTAATAAACCGTTTTGTTGTCGTTGGCCCAAACGGCGCCGCCGGTCGTGTTGGGGATGGCGTCGGCCAACAGCTCGCCGGTCTGCAGGTTCTTAAAGCGGATCGTGTACTTGCGTCGGCTCACGGTGTCCTCGCCGAAGGCCAGCAGTTGGTTGTTGGGGCTCACGCCCAGGCCGGTGGCGTTGTAGTAGCTCTGGCCCTCCGCGCGCTCGTTGGCGTTCAGCATCACCTGCTCCTGTGCCTCCATGGTGCCTTTCTTTCGGGCGTAGATCGGGTACTCTTTGCCTTCTTCGTAGCGCACAAAGTACCAGTAGCCGTTGTCTTTGTAGGGCACCGACTCATCTGTTTGCTTGATGCGGCCCACGATCTCGCCGTACAGCTGCTCCTGCAAGTCTTCCGTCTGAGCCAGCATTTGCTTGGTGTAGGCGTTCTCAGCCTCCAGGTAAGAGATCACCTCCGGGTTCTCCCGCTCGTTTAGCCAATAGTAGTTGTCCACGCGGGTGTCGCCGTGCATGGTTAGCTCCTTGGGTACTTTCTTGGCCACCGGTGGCTGCGGCTCGTTGCGGACGGCAACGGCCTCGGTAGTGGCTGTTGCCGTGGAAGCAGCAGTTGTGTTGCTGCCAGTGTTGCTGGATGAGCAACCGGAGCCTGCCACCAGGCAGGCAAGCAGAAGCGATGCCGAGGCGGACGCTTTAGGCTTCAGGTATTTCATAGTATGATGCGTTAGGATGACATTCATTTCCGGAGCAGTTGCTTTGGTGCCGCTACGGGTGTCTAAATTTATATAATTTCTTCAGCAAACAAAATGGCTAAAACGTTATGCATGCAGAGCTGTTTTTTGCTAACTTGTTCCATTAACTGTAATGAACAAAATATAACATATGGCCACACAAGAAGAATTCGAAAACGCTGTAGCAAAGTCTAAAACCCTAAGCGAGCGCCCCAGCAACGATGTGCTGCTGAAGCTATACGCCCTGTACAAGCAGGCCACTGAAGGCGACGTGAACACCGAGCGCCCGGGCGGCTTTGACTTTAAGAACATCGCCAAGTGGGATGCCTGGAAAAAGCAGGAAGGCAAAAGCCCGGAAGAGGCTCGCGCAGAGTATGTGCAGTTTGTAGACCAATTGGTGGGATAGCCTTAGCACCCTCCCCACAGGAAAGCCGCGCCAGGTATGGTTGCGGCTTTTTTATTGCCTTTGCTGGAGCCAATAGCAGGCATGCTGCACAAGAAGCCACGAGGCAGGGGGTAAGTAGTAGAAGTATTAATAAGTAAACAAATTATTAGATATCTTATACTTCTGTATTGTTTTGTCGTATACCTGCTGAGATATAGCAGGATAAGTATATCTGACTCACTCCCATTCTACCATCTTAACTGAAATTCTATGAAGAAAAGCTACTTCTTGAAGCTGCTACTGCTGCTTTGGGTGCTGCCGTTTGCCTTGCTCGCTCAGACAAACGTAAGCGGCACCGTAACCGATGCCGGCGCCGGCACCCCTCTGCCCGGCGTTAGTGTGATCGTGGTAGGAACTACCACAGGCACTACCACTGATGCACAGGGAAATTACATGATCGCGCTGCCTGCAGGTGCTAACAGACTTACGTTCTCGTTTCTGGGGTATGTGCCGCAGACGCGGGAGGTATCTTCGAACATGACGAAGCTCGACGTGCAGCTGCAGGAAAGAACCACCAACCTGCAGGAGGTCGTGGTGACAGGCCTGGCTACTACCGTGAAAAGGGCTAACGCCGCCAACGCCGTGACTGCCCTGAATACGAAGGAGCTTGTGGGTACCACCAACCCGCAGACTTTGGACGGAGCCATTAGTGGCAAGGTGGTTGGAGCCAATGTGGTAACCAGCTCCGGTGCACCGGGTGGTGGTATCTCGGTGAAAATGCGCGGTATCACCTCCATCTTCGGCGAAGCGGAGCCCCTCTATGTTATCGACGGCATCATCATGGACAACTCCTCGATCTCGAGCGGTCTGAATGCCGTGACGGCGGCTAGCACACAGGGCAACACCTCGACCCAGGATAACCCATCTAACCGCATCGCGGACCTGAACCCGGACGATATCGAGAGCATCGAGTTCCTCAAAGGAGCTTCTGCCGCGGCTATCTATGGCTCTCTGGCCTCAGCGGGCGTGGTAGTGATCACCACCAAGCGCGGAGCCGTGGGCAAAACCGTGGTGAACTTCTCTCAGGACATTGGCGTGGCCACGGTATCTAACCTGCTGGGAATGCGCCCGCTTACGGAGGAGCGCGTACGCTCTACCTACAACAACAATGAGGCGATCCTGCAGATGTTCCGGGAGGCCCGCGATGCCGGGCGGTTGATAGACTACGAAGAGGAGCTTTACGGCAACGAAGGTATGCTCTACACCACGCGCCTGAACGTGAGCGGTGGAGACGACAAGACCCGCTTCTTTGTGGGCGGTTTAATACAGGATGAGGAGGGGATTATCAAGAACACCGGGTATGAGAAGAAGTCGCTGCGCTTTAACCTCGATCATACCATCTCCAAGCGTTTCGATTTTAGCCTGAGCACCAACTATATTAACTCCTCCGCCGACCGCGGCCTCACCAACAACGATAACGCAGGCGTTTCCTACGGGGTGGCTCTATCTTCTACGCCGAGCTTTGCGAACCTCTTCCCCGACGAGAACGGCATTTACCCCAACAACCCCTTTGCCTCCTCTAACTTTCTGCAGACCCGCGACCTGATCACCAATAATGAGCTTACCAACCGTTTTATTGGCGGCCTAACCGTAAACGCCTACCTGCACGAAACTGATAAGACCTCTACCAAGCTGGTGCTGCGCGGCGGCCTGGACTTTTACAATCTTAAGACCAGAGCGATTTTCCCAAGCCTGCTGCAATTCCAGTCTAACGGCAACGGCACCAACGGCGCCTCTATCCAGGGCAACAACTATAACCTGAACACCAACTTCGCGGCTTTCCTGGTGAACAACCTTGACCTGGCCGATAACACCTTGTTCCTGACAACCACGGTAGGCGCCACACGCGAGAACTTTAACCAGGACCAAACGCTGAACGTGGCCACCCAACTGGTGGAGGGGCAGACGAACCTCGACCAGGCGGGGGCGCTCGATATCTCACAGACCCGCTTGATCGAACGGAACAAGGGCTTGTTCTTTCAGGAGGAGGTGAACTTCCGCGACCGCATTATTGCCACGGCCGGCCTGCGCCTGGACAAGTCGTCCAATAACGCAGACCCGAACGAGTTCCAAGCCTTCCCGAAGTTCTCGCTTGCGCTGAACGTGGCTAACTTCGACTTTTGGAACGTGGAGGCCGTGAGCCTGCTGAAGCTGCGCAGCGCCTATGGTGAGGCGGGGGGCTTCCCACCGTTCGGGGCAAAGTATACTTCTTTCGTTCCTTCCAACATAGGCGGTACGCCAGGTGTCATCATCGCCTTGCAGCGCGGCAACAGTAACATTGAGCAGGAACGCCAGAAGGAGCTGGAGGCGGGTATAGACCTGGGCCTGTTCAATAGCAGGGTGATCCTGGAGGCGACCGTGTACAACAAGCAGGTAGAGAACCTAATCCTGTTTCAGAACACTGAGCCTTCCTCCGGCTCAACCACACGGGTTGTGAACGGTGGTGAACTGCGCAACAGAGGTATAGAGTTGGCCCTTAACCTGATTCCGTTGGAAACCCCTAGCCTGAAATGGGACTCGAAGACGAGCTACTGGGTAAACCGCTCCAAGATCACGCAGCTCGACATTGAGCCATTTGCGCTGGGCGCCTTCGGTAGCGGTTACGGAACCTACTTTATAGAAGAGGGGGCATCGGCCACCCAGATTGTGGGGGCAACGGCAGACGGTGAGGTCCGAAAGATCGGCGATGCCACGCCGGACTTCCAGATGAACTTCCACAACTTCTTTACCATCAAGCAGAACCTGACTTTCTCGTTCCTGCTCCACTGGAAGAAGGGAGGGGACAACGTGAACCTGACGCAGTTGCTTTTCGACGCCAGCGGTACCTCGGCAGACTACGACGAGGATGACGACGGCGACGGCGTGATCAACGGAGAGGACAGGCTTAGCTCCGGCACTGCCGAGACGTGGGTGCAGGATGCCTCTTACCTGCGCCTGCGCGAAATCGGCCTTTACTATACTATCCCGAAATCAGCGTTGAGCACCGTTTTCGGCAACCTGCTGCAGAACGTGCGCGTGGGAGCCTCTGCCAACAACCTGTTCACTATCACCGACTATTCTGGCTATGATCCTGAAGTATCTAACTTCGGCAGCAACGGCCTGTCTACAGGTGTGGACGTGACTCCGTTTCCGCCATCCAAGCGCTACTTCTTCCATTTATCTATTGGCTTTTAATCAAAAGGACCCACTATGAAAAGATATAGAAAACTAACCACCAACGTTCTGGGCTTGCTGGCACTGTGCCTAACCCTGCCCGCCTGCGAAATAGACGACGTGCCGGACCCCAACAACTCTACGATTGAGGACATACGGGAGAACACCACCGTAGGGCAGCTTAACAACCTGGTGGTGGGTGCTGAGTCGGGCATGCGCAACAGTTTGGGCACCTACTACGATGCGGTGAGTGTGGTAGGGCGGGAGGTGTACCGCTTCTCCGCCTCAGACCCCCGCTTTACTACCGACCTGCTGGGTTCCGGCAGCAACGTGCTAAACAACAACACCTTCTATATCACCAACCCCTGGTCGAGCAGGTACCGGGTGGTGAAGAACCTGAACGTGCTGCTTGACATCTTGAGCGATAACAGCATGGTAAGCGCGGGCAAGATCACGGAAGCGCAGCGGCAGGGATACCTGGGGTTTGCGAAAACCATTAAAGCGCACCAGCTGCTGCTGAACCTGACCATGACCTATGATAATGGTATACGGATAGACGTAAACGACCCCGACAACCTGGGGCCGGTAGTGGGCAGAGAAGAGGCGCTGGCCGCCATTACGGCGCTGTTGGACGAGGCAAAAGGCCATTTGGAACAGGCCGGAGACAGTTTCCTGTTCCCGCTGTCCAGTGGCTTTGCCGGGTTCAACACGCCTGAGACGTTCCTGCAGTTCAACAGAGCCCTTGCTGCAAGGGTGTCCGTGTACAGGGAGAATTGGACTGAGGCCCTGGAAAACCTGGAGGCGTCTTTCTTCGACCTAAACGGTGAGTTTGACAGAGGCGTGTATTACATCTTCGGCACAGGTGCAGGCGATCAGCTCAACCCGCTTTACTACCCGCAGAATGCGGCGGGGGAGGTGCGTGTGGCGCAGCCAACCTTTGTCTCGGATGCCACGCCGGGGGATGACCGTCTGTCTAAAGTGTCGCAGCGGGCGCAGGCTGCCACCCAGCGGGGCCTTAGCGGCGCATACGATGTATGGGTGTACAAGAGCAATACGGCCCCAGCGCCCATCATCCGCAACGAGGAACTGATCCTTATCTACGCCGAGGCCAACATTCAGACGGGTGATTTAGAAGAGGCGGTGAATGCGCTGAACATCATTCGCACAAGGCATGGCTTGCAGCCGTACGGCGGGCCTGTTACCCAGGCGGCGCTGATCGATGAAATGCTCTACCAGCGCCGCTACTCGCTGTTCTTTGAAGGGCACCGCTGGATAGACGTGCGCCGTTACGATCGCCTGGACGAACTGCCCGTGGACCGGGAAGGGGATGACGTATGGGAGCTCTTCCCAATTCCGTTTGCCGAGAACATTTAGGGAATTGAAGTATGAGGTATGAAAAAGGGAGCCGTGAGCGGCTCCCTTTTTATTTTCTTTCTTTCCAGGTGTGGCTGCAGTTGTAACAAGTATAGCGCCGGCTCATAAAAGGCATCGGGATACCGAGCTCCCCTGTGTTATCAGAGCCGCAATTGGGGCAGATGCTGGCCCGAGGCTGCTCCTGCACAGGCGGTGCCATGTCTATGCTGTCATAGTCGAACTGGCTGGCGCCTTCCTGTATGCGGGCAAGTATGGCCTTGGCCTCCATCACGTCGCCTTCTGTTACTTTCAGCTTTACGCCCCCCACCGCCACCGAGTAAAAAGGGTGTACCCCCACGATGTGCTCGTCGCCGAGAAAGCAGAGGATGCCCTCTGCCTCCAGGCGGCCTTTGATGATGTGGGCTTCTGTGAGTTCGTTAAACGTAGCGATTGTTACCAGGCGCTCTGTCATACCTACAGGTTATTTTTTAGGAGGAAGGTCAAAGGCTTCGGCGTTGTGCTCAAAGTGGCCTTTGTGGGAGCCGTCGCAGAAAGGCTTGTTCTTAGACAGGCCGCAGCGGCAGATAGAAACAAGCGTGCGCCCGCCAAGTCCGTAGGCGTTCCCCTCCTTATCCACAATCTCAAAATCATCGCCCTCTACCCGGAGCGACCCGTTGCTCATGACAGTAATTTTTGTTTTAGACATGCTATTATGTTGTTTTTATCCCAATATACTGATTTCTGCGGACTTCTCAGGCATAACGCTCCGGCAACTACGGCAAGTATAAAACAGCAGCGGCCCCAGGCGTTACGCCTGGGGCCGCTGCTGTTAGTACAGCTTATACTGCGTTAGTTGCTGTACAGGTACCGGTAAGTAGTTTGTTTGCCGTTTGGCGCCACCACCGTTTGCGTAAGCGGGTTGCCACGCTCGTCGTAGGTGTAAGTATAGCTATACTTGTACGTCTTCTTGCTGTTATGCACCACAGTCGAGGAGGCTACCAGGTTGTTTGGGCTGCTGGCAGTGCCAGGCTCAGCCAGGGTATGGAACGGGTTTACGCTGGTATCGTAAGAATTGGTTGTGGTAGAGAAAAGCTTGGCTTCCTTTTTGTCGTCCACCACGTACTGCTTTTCCTGTGCGTAGTTGCCGTTCGGCAGCACCTCAAACTTCGTGTAAGACTTCAGCTTACCTTCTCCCTCTCCGTCTTTCCCTTCAAAAATGGATTTCTTCTCCAGCTTTTTGTCAGCGTTGTACTCGTAGGTGGCATAGCCGGTATACTCCAGCTTACTGCCGCTGTAGTAGGCCATGGTGCTTTTGGTGAGCTCTCCACTGTTGTTGTAGGTAAAGTTTTGCTCCGACAGCAGTGCCTTGCTTCCGCCGGTGTAAGTGCTGCTCTTCAGGATACGGCCTTTGGAGTCGCGCTCAAACTTTTCGAAGCTCTCCAGCTCGCCGGACTCCACGTCGTAGTGGTTTACCTGGCTCAGCTGCTTGCCTGCAAAGTTGTAAGAGGTAACTTCGGCAGAGTCTGCCAAAATGTGAGAGATAACTCCCTGCTCCAGCTCAGGCTGGATTGATTCACTTTCCTGCTTCTCGCAAGAGCTAAACGCCACCACGCCTAACATCAGCATAGCAGGCATAAATTTGTTTCTCAGTTTCATTGGGCTAAAAGTTGAGTGATGAAACAACACTTACCGGATACCTACGTCCCGCAAGTCCCACTGAGAACGCGATTCGATTTTAAAAAATTGCACTTAGTATGAATAAATCTTTGAAGGGGGTGCGGATGAAGCCTGTGTTTTGTAGTTTAAATAATTGTGCTGCAGCTGATTGTGGTGTTTTGTGGTGCAGTTGAAAATATTCTAAAAATTTAATAAATATAATATACTTAATGTTTTATACTTGGCCTTTTCCTAGTTAAGGCTGGCCGATTGGGCAATGTTCAGCAGCTCGTCGCCGGCATCTATGTTATGGCGCAGTTCCTCCTGCAGGTTCACCGTTACGCGCAGCGCCTTTAGCCCCTGCACGCCTTGCAGGTCTTCTATGTCCAGGTGCTCCACCTCCTCAGTAATGTAGCCCTCTGCCTTCAGAAACTTCAGGTAGCGCATGTACTCATGCATTGCCTTTTGCTGGGTATATACGATCGCGATCTTACCCGGCTGCGTCAGGCGCTCCTCCGTGCCACGAATATTGGCCTTGTCTATGCGCTTCTTAATAATCTCGTAGCTGATGTTGTTGGCTCCATCTACGTCGAACTTCTTCTCATCCAGCCTGTAGCGGATAGAGATGGGGTCTGCATGCACCAGTATGAGCTGCGTGATCTCGAGTGGAAGTTTTAGGCTGGCGCGCAGCTTTTGTATGCGGCGGGCAATCTCGCAGGTTAGCATCAACTGCCAGAGGCGCATGTTCTTCAGGTAGATCGGCTGGAAGTCCCCGGAGTTGAGCAACGAGGCGCCAATGTAGATGTTATACTCAATGCCGTCGGTCTTATACTTCTCGAAATAGTGCGGGAAGATCTGCTGCGCCTTCTCCTCCTCCCGGTCCAGAAAGCCAGAGATCGTCTCGTTGATCATAAACAGGCTCTCCTCATACGCGCGACGCTTGTTGTACACCGTTTTGTACGGGTTGTTGATGGCGTTGCGGTACTCTTGTATGGGCTGTGCCGCAGATGGCTCCTTACGTTGGAAATAATCAAAAAGCGGCTCTATCTCAGACCGCAGGAAGTCAAGTATAACCATCTCATCGCCCGAGCTGAGCTCGTGCAGGATGCCCTGCGAGAGGCTATCAATCTTAAAGATCAGCTCGTCCAGGATCGGCAGCGGCATTTTGTCCTTCACGGCAAGTATAACCTCCTTGGCCAGCACCAACTGCTCCAGTATATCGCCCTGTATGGCCTTGTTGCGCTCCGCGGCGGAGCTGCGGATGTCGGAGGAGCCGTAAAGCGGAAAGATGTCGCGGAAGATGATCGGCTCTGTCTCCGGGCTGTTGTTGCGCTCCATCTTCTCCAGCAGGTTGATGGCTGCCTGCGTAAACCGCCACTCCACAATGGGGTGTATGGCCGTGTACTTTTCCTTGATGATGCTTTGGATGCTGCTGCGCAACTCATCCAGGCTGCGGTTCATGGCCAGGGCGAACAGCGGCAGAATCTCCTTCAGGCGGATAGTGGAGAGGGCGTTTAGCTCCCCCGGGATAGGGGAGGCCAGCTCCATCAGTCCAATGGTGCTGCCCTCGTATTCCAGCGGCGCGATCACGAGGTTGCGGATACCCATATCCAGCAGCCGCTGCTCCATGGGGGTAGGATGGTGCAGTTCCTGCAGGTCCTCTACTACCACGGTGTTCCCCTCGCGCAGCACCGGCTCGTACACAGAGCCCTGCATGTCCTGGAGCGAGAGCTCGCAGTCCTGCGTCAGGATAAGGCCGTTCCAGATGCGGCGGGCGTAGCTGGTATCGAACTCGCGCAGGTTGGGGCAGGAGGCAAAGCCCAAGCGTATGCCCGGTAGGCCAAACAGCACGCGCAGCTTCTGCTGCAGGCTCTCAAAGCCCTCCCGCGTGCTCACCGAGTCCTTGTCCAGCAGGTCGTAACGCAGCGAGGAGATTGTCTCCTCCATCGTCACATCAGTGAAATCGTAAATGGCAAAACCGCTGAACTCAAAATTATCGGGCGGCAGCAGCTGCATCCACAGGTCCAGGTCGTTGTAGCGGTTAATGAGGTAGTTGATCTGCTGCGCCTTCAGCGGCTTCACCTCGCCTTTGGCTTTTACCTCCATAAACTTCAGGTCGATGTCTACCTTGTAGTGGCGCGGCAGCTCCGTGAACTTATCGCGTATGGTGAACACAAAGGGCTCATCTACGATAAAATTGGCATTGTAAAATTTTGCCAGAATGATGGTGTAAGCCTGAAGTATAAGCCGGAAGAGCAGGGTCTTGCGGTCCAGATCCAGCCGCTCCGATGAGCCTGAGCCCGTCAGCAGCCCCAACTCGTCCAGCCTAGGGGTGGCATAGAAGCTGTGGAACCGGAACGGTACTGACACGGCCTTGATATCGTTCTCCCACAAGGCTCCCGGAAAGATGTCCTCCATGAGCACATCCATCGTTTCCATGTGCTTCTCTACCACCGACACATCCTGTATAGAGCCTGCCAACTCGGGTGTATTGCGCAATAATTGCAGGAGCTGGCGGAGGCGGCCAGCGTTGCAATAAGGATCTTTCTGCAGCTTTTGCTCCCAATAAGAGATAAGCGGTGCCAGGCTAAGCGTGGTTTTGAACGGAAAGTCGTTCACGCTCAGCTTCACGTCATCGCTGCTGCTGATGGACACCACCGTCTCGTGAAAGTTGCCTTGTTGCTTTTTGCTCATATATAAAATGCCGTAACCATTTTTTGCGGCTACACTGTTGGATGCTTACGAAGTATAAACGAGGTTTGCAGGTATAAGTATAGAACAGCCGGAAGCGATTGATGTTATGGTTTTGTTACCAAGCCCACGAAATCTTTGCCAGCGGCAGGAAATTTACCCGGTAAGGAATATTATTCTGGCACAATATTTACGGGAGAAGCTTGTTAAAGTTTATTAGTTAAGCACAGCCTACTATGAAAAGACCTCTTAAGTGGATGCTAACAGCCCTGGTGGCTATCGTTACGTTTGGCGCAGCACAGGCGCAGTCGCAGCTGGAGCGCGACCTGGCCGACCTGCGCAGCTGGATGCAGCAACGCAGCAGCCAGGCCGACAGCACCATCGCCGCCGAGTGGCCCACCGTGAAGAAAGAGTTTAAGGAGCTGACCTACAGCCTGGACAGCAACACTAAAAAGCTGTCGGAGAAATCCAGGAGCGAGTACAACGGCTACAAGCAGCAATACCGGGCCTGGGAGGAGCGCCACGAGAGCGAGCTGGTGAACCTGGACGGCCGCGAGCTGGAGCGCTGGGAGCGCGAGATGACCGGCACCACCAACATCAGCAAAATAAAGCCCGTGCACCTGCGCGATGCCTTTACCCGCGCCCTGGAGTACACCCGCGGCTACCGCCAGGACTGGAGCCTGCGCGACTGGGCCTACGCCGAGTTTGTGGTGGGGGAGCTGAACACGCGCAAACAGGAAGTGCTGGACCTGCTGAGCACGGGCGATAAAATTAAAATAGCCGCCCTGCAGGTAGAGTTTACCACCTTGCAGAAAAGCCGCCAGGCTAAGGATGCCTACGAGGAGCGGAAGCGTGAAAACCGCTAAGTAAGTATAGTGTAGAAAGGCAGCAGCCCCGGCAGTAAGTATAAACTGCCGGGGCTGCTGCCTTTCTACGCTTAGGTTATTTTAGATAGCGTTCTTTCCCTTTGTGCCGCCAGACTGGTCCTTCTTTTCAGTACGGCCCTGGTTTGGGCTCTTGTCCTTCTGCTGGTCGCCTAGGCTGCGGTTCCCTTCCTGGCCCCCTTTGTGCTTTGCCTCAGGCTTGTTCGTTTTGTTTTTGTCCTGATTATGTCCTTTTGTCATGGCTTTCATTAAGTTTGGTTCCGATAATATTTTACGTCAAGCATTTGCCTTGGTTGATGCTGGGCTCAGTATAGTTTTTAGCTAATGTTGATAACCCCGTGGGGAACTTGTCGATAATGCTGCGCGAAAATCCCCTACTTTTGTAGTCCTTAAATTTTAAAGTAACCGATTATCATGCATATCGCGATCGTTGGCAACATTGGCGCCGGCAAAACCACGCTGGCCACCAAGCTGGCCCAACACTTTAACTGGGATTTATACCTGGAGGCGGTGGATAACAATCCCTACCTGAAGGATTTCTATGAGGACATGGAGCGTTGGGCCTTCCACCTGCAGGTGTTCTTCCTGAACAGCCGTTTTAACCAGGTGCAGCAGATACAGGCTACCAGTAAAGATGTGATCCAGGATCGCACCATTTACGAGGACGCCCACATCTTTGCTAAGAACCTGCACCAGTCTGGCCTGATGAGTACCCGCGACTACGAGAACTACCACGCGCTGTTCCAGTCTATGATCAGCATGGTAAAGGCACCGGACCTGATGATTTATCTGAAAGCCGACCTGCCCAAGCTGATCGGCCAGATAGAGAAGCGCAACCGCGACTACGAGAGCAGCATCAGCATCAATTACCTGCGTAACCTGAACGAGCATTATAACACCTGGATGGGCAACTACGACCTAGGAAAGCTGCTGGTGGTTGACGTAAACAACCTGGACTTTGTGGCTAATCCAGAGGATCTGGGCAGCATCATTGAAAAAATCCAGCGCGAGCTGTTCGGCCTGTTTTAGCGAATGTTTTTATACTTGTTTATACTTCTGAAAAAGGGGAGCAGCCGCGGTTGCTTCCCTTTTTTGTTCTTAGCGGCACCAGGCTTGTCCCCGCTGCTCTGAACTTCTAAGACCGCCACTTCCGCTGCTGCGAGTAACCTTGTCAGCGTTCTGAAGTACCGTGCCCAACCACCCCTGCCCCTCAGAGCTACGCTCGCTCCCTTCGAACTCGCTTTCTCGGTAGCCTAAGGAGGGGAGCCTGTAAATACTGTAGCCCAAGTATAAGATCTATTGCTGTTGGGGCAGCATCAGCACAAACCCGCCCCAACCCCTCCCAGGAGGAGAATCTCCGCAGGCGATTGCACCCCTATGGTCCTCTCAATTAAATAGCTACAGCAAAAGCCGTGGCTATCGAACTAGATCCCAGTCCTTGGGTTGAGCGCCTTCTAGATTTCCGGTGCCGAAGGCATTGCGACGTTAGGAGCAAAGGAAATGTAGAAGGCGCGATGCCCGAGGACGAGCCCTCTCGGGCTGGAGAGCAGAAAGCCAGAGGTGAAACAAGCAAGTGGTAAGGCCGTGGATGAACGGCAGCTAGTACAGATAGCTTGGTTCAAGATACGGAAAGCAGGGGCTAATAGCGGCACAAGCGGAGGCTTACGCCAGCAGAAGTGTAGCCAAAGTATAAGTAAATCGCTACAAACCACTAGAGCCACAGCCGCGATACTACAGCAGGGAACCATTCTAGAGACTGCGCTGGAAACGGCCAAGAAAGAACGACAGCATCCCTGGACACCACTCCCTTTGCCATAAGCGCAAAAAGCATTATCTTCATCATCAAACTAATCCTAAACTAACCCCATGAAACCACGCCACATACTTTTTGCCTCTGCTATAGCCGCCGCCACCTTTGGCTGTAGCAGCAGCACCACCGATGGCAACGAAGCCACCACCGAGACCGTTGCCGCAGACGAGTTGCAGCAGAAGCTGGATGCTTATACTTCGGTACGCCTCACGGCTGACCTGAGCCACCTGAGCGAGAACGAGAAAAAGATGATTCCGCTGCTGATCGAGGCATCGGATATCATGAACAAGCTCTTCTGGTACGAAGCCTACGGCAAGCGCGATTCGCTGCTGACTGCGCTGGACAGTGAGGCCGCCCAAAAATATGTGCAGATCAACTATGGCCCCTGGGACCGCCTGGACAACAACGAGCCATTTATACCGGGAGTAGGTCCAAAGCCAGACGGTGCCAATTTCTACCCGACGGACATGACGAAGGAGGAGTTTGAGCAGGCCAACCTGCAGGACAAAGCCAGCCAGTACACGTTCCTGCGACGCGATGAGAACGGAAAACTGATCACGGTGCCTTACCACGTGCAGTTTAAGGAAGAGGTACAGCGTGTGTCGGACCTGCTGAAGCAGGCTGCTGCTTTGGCTGATGATGCTGGCCTGAAGAAGTACCTGACTTTGCGCGCCGAGGCCGTGCTGACTGATAATTACCAACCGTCGGACCTGGCCTGGATGGACATGAAGACAAACAAGTTGGACATAGTGATCGGCCCTATTGAGACCTATGAGGACAAGCTGTTCGGCTATAAGGCGGCGCACGAGGCCTATGTGCTGGTAAAGGACATGGAGTGGAGCGAGCGCCTCTCAAAGTATGCGGCTTTTCTGCCAGAGCTGCAGCGCGGCCTGCCGGTTCCGGCACAGTATAAAACCGAAACCCCGGGCACCGACTCCGATTTGAATGCCTACGATGTGGTATACTATGCCGGCGACAGCAACGCGGGCAGCAAGACCATTGCCATCAACCTGCCTAACGATGAGGAGGTGCAGCTGAAGAAGGGCACGCGCCGCCTGCAGCTCAAGAATGCCATGCGGGCCAAATTTGATAAGATCATGGAGCCGATTGCCGAGGAGCTGATTGCGGAGGACCAGCAGCAGTATGTTACTTTTGATGCCTTCTTTGCCAACACCATGTTCCACGAGGTGGCGCACGGTCTGGGCATCAAGAACACGATCAACAACAAAGGCACGGTGCGCGAGGCCCTAAAGGAGCATGCCTCCGCCCTGGAAGAAGGGAAAGCCGATATCCTGGGCCTCTACATGATCACGCAGCTGCAGGAGAAAGGCGAAATCTCTGGTGACCTGAAAGAATACTATACAACCTTCCTGGCCGGTATCTTCCGTTCTGTAAGGTTTGGTGCGGCCAGCGCGCACGGCAAGGCCAACATGGTGCGCTTTAACTTCTTTAAAGACAACGGGGCCTTTGAGCGCGACGAGGAAACAGGCAAGTACCGCGTGAACTATGAGAAGATGCGCGAGGCGATGAACAAGCTGTCGGAGAAAATCCTGACGCTGCAGGGTAACGGCGACTACGCAGGCGTAGGCACACTGCTAAACGAGCAGGGCCAGATAAGCCCGCAGTTGCAAGCCGACCTGGACCGCCTGGCCAAGGCCAATATTCCGGTAGACATTATTTTTGAGCAAGGCACGGAGGTGCTGAGCCTAAAATAACCTGCTCTTTATTCCTATCATGCGAGCGAGTCCGGCCACAACTGGGCTCGCTTCATTTTAAGCACAAACGCAGTGAAATTGTACTATAAAAATAATAAATATAAGCCATGCGTTATCCTCTCAATAAAGCTGCCGAAAAGGTTCCGGAATAAGAACTGCAGGCGTAATTCTGAGGGAGTAACTTCGATAATTTAAGTAAAGATGCTGTATTTCTTAGTGAGCAACTGATTCTGAGGGTGGTAGCACAGTTAAAAAGGAAAAACTTTATAACTTATATGGGTTGCAAAGAGTATGTATTGGTTGTTTAATCAATTGCAAACCAAAACTTTAAACCTTCAAGAACAGCCATGAGAAGTTTTTATGACTTTAACAGAAGCAGCCCCAAAGAACGCCAGGAACAGTACAAGTATTTCCCAGAACTAGCGCTATTTCATATAGCACTTCGCGAAGAGTTAGGAGAAGAAGAGTATGACGCCTTCTACCAGGCCGAGCAGGATGCGCAAAAGCGCTTCATTACCCCTATGTCTCACCAAACCACCACCAAATGGGCAACAGCTTAAGGCAAACCAGACACAGCATGTAAAAAGGCAAACTGTACTTCACAGTTTGCCTTTTTGTTTTAGAGCAAGGCCGCTATACCTGCTGCAACACCAGTTCAGCCCCTTCTTCTCCCACCAGTGAGCCGATAGCTATGCCCATGCCACCCAAGCGCACGGCACAGCTTATTCTGCCGGTTACCTTCTGGACCAGCGTAGTTTTGGCATTGCCTGAGCCCAGGCCCATGATCCCGCTCCAGCGGTGCTGCACCTCAAATGGGGTGTCCGGTAGGATCACCTCGCGCAGCAGCTGCTCCAATCTTTGCTGTATCAGCTCCGTTAGTCCCAGCTCCGTGGTTGTTTCGGCCTCAAATGCCAGGTTACGGCCACCGCCAAAGAGCACCCGGTTGCCAATGTTACGGAAGTAGTAATAGCCTTTGTCGTAATGAAAGGTGCCTTTGAATTTAAGATCATCGATAGGCTTGGTGATGAGCACCTGCGCGCGGGCTGGCTGAACCTGCAACGAGGGGATCAGTTTCTGCGCAAAGCCGTTGGTGGCCACCAATACAGCACGAGCTTTTAAGTTTAAGCTCTGTGCCGTCACAGCAACCACATCCTGCGCATTCTCCTGTAAGGCCTGTACCTCCAACCCGTTTAGCACCAACACGCCCATTGCCTGCACCTTCTGCGTAAGCGCCAGGATCATTTTGCCTGTGTCTATCTGGCCTTCGGCGGTGCTCAGTAGCAGGTGCCGCACGCCTTTAAAGCCAAACGCGCTTATCTTGTCGTCGGCTGTCTGGAACACTTCTGTCTCGCCAATGGTGTTTTGCAGCTGCTTGTTCAGGTAGGGGAGTTGCTCCAGGCACGCCTCATATAGCTCCTGCTGCTTTGGCTCGAACAGCTCGTAGCCTCCCCAGCGGTGGTAGTCTATGGTACTGTCGCCCAGGTTCTGGCGCAGGCGCTGCAGGCCTCTCCAGCGGCGCTCCACTAATCCGAAAACCTCCTCCTCGGAGTGGTGCCGCAGGTCGTCGAGCAGCTCGGAGGGGCTGCCGAAGCAGGCAAAGCCGGCGTTCTTGGAGCTGGCCCCGGTAGGCAGCAAGCCGCGCTCGGCCACTACCACCTTTAGCTGTGGCTGCTGCTTTTTCAGGTGCAGGGCTGCATTTAACCCCACAATGCCACTGCCGATAATCAGGACATCAATGTCCTTAAAGTATGTTTCCTGTTCCCAAAAGCTCAGTTGCATAGGCTAGTTGTCTGTCCGGAAGTGGGGATGGTCGTAGGTACGGGCTTCCTGCTCAGCTATCAGTTCGTAATGGGTGAGCATGATCTCGCGCTCGCCGCTGTTCATGGCTTTAACGAAAGTGCCGTCAGGTGTTTCGTAGATGGCGTAATTGTGCTGCCCGAAGGGGTAAAGGTTATTGCTGCGCAGGATCTGGGCCTGCGTCAGGTCTACCTGCCGCCCGTTGGTGGTGGTAACGATGTATCTGCTTTTATCCATGTCTCTTCTAATATGCGGCTTAAGATACCACTTATTTCGTCAGCCTGGTGCAGCACCATTAAATGTTCGCCCCGCTTCACTTTAATCACATCGGGCCTGTCGTGCAGGGGTAGGATAAGGTCGTGGGTGCCGTGGATCTGCACCAGCCCCGGCAGCACCTCCTGCTGCGGCCAGGCCAGCAGTTGCCCCAACGACCAGCGCAGCACCTTTTCGTCTATCTCCAGTATGGCTTCCTTTAGCAGCTGCTTCTCTTGTTTGGTGTGTGCCCCGAAGAACAGGGGGGCGATTGGGTGCACGCTTTGCATCAGCTTCAGCGGCATCCAGCGGTGCAGGTCTGTTTTGCCGATCGCCCGGTAAAGGGCAGGCAAGGCGTGGCGTGTGGCCAGGCTGGAGATGAGGATGGTCTTGCGCGGCCTGAGGATCTTGCTCAGCTCAATGGCCACCAGCCCGCCGTAGGACAGGCCAATCAGGATAGGGTCAGGGTCGGTGATTTGCTCCAGTAGCCGGTGTACGTAGGCGTGCAGGGGCTCATCGATATGCTTCGGCGCGACCCACTCCACGTACTGTTGAGGTATGTACTCAGGTAGCCTCAGGCTCTGAAACATGCGCCAGTCGGCGCCCAGCCCGCTGATAAAGTATGCTGTGCTCATGGTATACTTGTACGGGCAGAAAGGTACTTGTTTTTAGGCAGAAGGTACAGCCTGCAGCAGCTTTATACTTTATCGGGGCTCAAGGCACCCGTGCCAGCCCGTGTCCCAGAAACCGTAGCGCGTCCTGCACCGTCTCCTGTGGCAGCTCTTCCATAGGAATGTGGCCGGCACCAGAGTACATAATCAGCTGAGCCCCGTTTATACTTTGCTGGAAGCGTGTGGCATTGGCCGCCGGTATCCAGGCATCGGCCTCGCCCCAAAGTATAAGCGTGGGTGCCTGCACCTGCGCCAGCTTGTGCAGGTTATCGGCATCCACCGTGTTCAGGCGGGCAATAAAGGCCTCGCGGTTGCCCTGGCGCAGCAGCATGTCGTGGCTCAGGCTGATGGCCTGTTCCGTAAGTTTGCTGTCGTCGCCATACACCTCCAGCAGGCTTTTCTCCACGATAAAACGAGGGGTGATATACTTGAGCGAGTGACGGAGCAGGGGTGTTTGTGCCATCCGGAACGGCAGGGAGATGCCTTTGTCGTTGGCGTTGGTAACACCCGTTGGCGATACCAGGATAAGCTTCTGCACCCGCTCAGGGTGGTCGGCGGCAAAGTCGAAGGCGATCTGCCCGCCCAGGGAGCTGCCGGCAAGGTGGGCTTGCTCAATACCAAGGCTATCCAGGAAGTGCAGCAACAAGTCAGCATAATAGTCGATGGTATAGGTGTCGGTGACGTTTCGGCCCGTGAGGCCAAAGCCGGGCAGGTCGAGGCGCAGCACGCGGTGGCTCTTGCTGAGCTCGGACGCCCAGCCATCCCAGGTGTTCAGGGAGGCGGCTGTGCCGTGCAGCAGCACAATCGGTGTTCCTTTTCCTTCGTCGCGGTAGTGCACGTTGGCGCCGGCTATACTTTTAAACCTTGATGCCGGATGTTTATACTTTGCCGCTACTTCCTCAGCGGGTATGTCAGCGCGGATCATGAGCGCGGTGGCAGCCACCAGTATCAATGCCGCTGCTACAGCCATACGTCTAGTCCTGGGTTTCATCGTTTTATCGTTTGGGAATGGCGCGAAGTATAAATTTATACTTTAAAAGTATAAATAAGGGTATCTTGGGAGCTGTTTTTTTGAAGGTACAGACAGGGGGATACCTGGAAAGAAAAAGCACCAGAAGCTTATGCCCCTGGTGCTTTACGTTTAGCTGCCGGTGTTCTTCCTACTCTTCTAAATCAACCCTCGGCTGCCTTTTGGCCTCCCGCGCATGCATGGAATCCGACTTCCAGAGGGCAGACCAGCCACCTCCGTAGGTTTCCTCTATCTTGCCTTTTATAAAGCTAAGCCCGGTAACCAGAGCACCCACCACCATGCTGTTTACTGTGGCAGTGGTATTGTCGTAGCCTAATACCCAGGGGGCCAGCAGCAGCCAGAGGCCCAGCGGCACGTTGTAGAGGCGCACCACACGGGTAGCTTCCCACCACGAGACGATGGCAAAGCTGGCTATCACCGGCCCTACGATATGCTCGTTGTCAGTGATGATCTTGATATCATTATAGCCAAGTATGGCCGCCGAGGCCATGAGCCAAATGCCGAGTATTGCGTTGATAACCTGTGCCCACATAGCGCTGTGCTTTAAATTACTTTTCCCTGAACTTCCTTATAGCCCCAAAAGGCCTTCCACATCGACACCTTGGCGTCCTTCACCCGCTTCATGTACTGCAGACTGGCCAGCATCTCGTCCATGGCCGGGCCGATCATCACCACAGATATCAGCGCCGTGCTGAGGCAGAGGGTGCACCAGGCATCGTACAATACCGGCTGCAGCACCACCAGCAGCACGCTCACAAACCCAAGCGGGCCAACGGCCAGACCAAAGGCTATTACGATCCAGGGCATGGTGCGCCACCTGCGAATGCCCCCGATCACCCCGGCCAAGGCATCCACCAGGTAGCCGAGGGCTCCGAGAACGGCGTCTGGCACGGGCAGTAACTGGGACGTTTTAGAGGTAAGGATCTTCTGGCTGCCGTTCCCGAAAAAAGGCTCCCAAACAGTGTCTACTACTTTTAGCTGGAACAGGGCCAGGTAAGTGGCGATGGCAAAGCCCACCATCGCCGCGATGACGATCGGCAGCCGCTGCGCCCACGAAGCCGGGTTATAACTCCACCCTGGCGGTATACCTTCTTCTTTGCTCATATAGCTTTCTGCTTTTATTCAGATTGTACTACGTGAGCAGCAGGCGTGCGTTATACTTTGGCCGTATTCCGCCATTTTGCACAAAGAAAAAGCCTGCAAATGGGTTGCAGGCTTTCCTATGGTGGGTATCATTATTTATCCCTTGATTTTCCTGAACCTGTTGCCGAAGAGGTAGTATACCGGCACGCCCAGCGCCACGATAATGAGCCCCGGCCAGGTGAAAACAGGCTTGTAGATAAGCAGGATAAGGCAGATGCCGGAGGATAGGAGCACGTACAGCGCGGGCAGCACCGGGTAGCCAAAGGCCTTGTAGGGACGGGGCAGGTCCGGGCGCTTTTTACGCAAAACAAACACCCCGATGATGGTCAGGATGTAGAACAGCATCACGGCAAAGACCACGTAATCGAGCAGGTCGCCGTAGGTGCCGGTGAGGCAGAGCAGGCAGGCCCACACGCACTGCAGCCACAGTGCCGCGGCCGGTACGCCGTTTTTGTTCAGGCGGCCCATTTTCTCGAAAAACAGCCCGTCTTTGGCTATGGCATAGTATACGCGCGCGCCGGAAAGTATAGCCCCGTTGTTACAGCTAAAGGTAGAGATCATGATCAGGATGGCAATGGCCACGGTGGCCTCGTAACCGCCAATCACCTCTGCCGCCGCAGCTGCCACCCGGTCGTTGTCGGCAAAGGTAATGCCTTGCCCGATCGTTGTGGCGGCATCCGGGGAGCCGTGCATCGGCAGCACCAGCAGGTACACCAGGTTGATGAGCATGTAAATGCCCATGACAATGGCCGAGCCAATCACCATGCTGAGCACGATGGTGCGTTTCGGGTTTACGATCTCATCGCCTGAAAAGCCAATGTTGTTCCAGGAGTCGGCTGAGAAGAGAGCCCCTACCATGGCCATGCCCAGCGCAGACACGAGCACTGTGCCGGTAGGCACCGGGGCGCCAGAGCCGCTCGGGCCCCAAAAGTCGGAGAAGTTAGCGGCAACGGCCGTGTCGTTTACGCCGAACAGCAGGCCAAAGAGAATCAGGCCAAACAGGGCGACAAGCTTGGTGCTGCCAAAGATGTTCTGGATGAGCTTTCCGCTCTTCACGCCCTGGGAGTTCATGTACGTCAGGAAGATGATACTGACAATGGTCAGCAACTGCACAGAGGTAAACTCCAGCCCGGCCACCTGCAGCAGGACATTGTCCTCGCTGAACCAGGGGATGAGCACGCCGGTAAAGCGCGCAAAGGCCACGCCCACGGCCGCAATCACACCCGTCTGGATCACCAGGAACAGCGTCCAGCCATACAGGAAAGCCACCATCTTGTTGTAAGCCTCCTTCAGGTACACATACTGCCCGCCCACATTCGGGAACATGGAGGAGAGTTCGCCATAGCTGACAGCACCCACCATGGTCAGGAAACCGGAGATGAGCCAAACCAGCAGCATGTAGCCGGGGCTGACGACAGTGCGGGAGATATCGGCGGTAACGATGAAGATGCCTGAGCCGATCATGCCGCCCGTCACGATCATAATGGCATCATACAGTGTTATTTCACGCTTAAAGCTGCCTTTGCCCTGGGCTTCTTCCTGTACTTCTGATGACTTGGTAGTATGCTGCATAAGTAAAAATGAGGCACAAAGGTAATGTTTTTTGTCCTCTGTTATACACCCTGCTTCTTCATAAGGGGCGGAAGCTGGTGTGGGGCCTTGCTGAATGATTCACAGCACCATCCGGAGGTGCCTTTTGCGCCTTCTGCCACAAATTCGTTTGTCAGGTAATCTCGCATGTTCACGGATGAAAACAGGATGTTGGTATAATAGGGTAGTGTTTTATGCAACAGTACTTTGTAATGCACAGTACTATAGAGTAAGTTTGCAAGAACAAAATCAGTTACACTATAAAAATTTACCACTATGAAAATCTTAGTTCTTATCGCCGCCTCAATTTTTGGTTTTGGTTTCGCAGTGCAGGAAACCTACAAAGTGCCACAGCCAGAGCAAGCATTCGTGTTACGCGAAGCCCCTGCCGTACTGGAGGAGCCTGTAATGGATGTGATGCTGGACACAGTGGAAGTAACAGTAGAAGCCCCGGTAGCGGTAGCCAGCCTGTAAGGTAGCCGCTGCCCGCGCCTCTAGGCTATCTGCTCGAACGCAGGGGGCTTACAGGTCCGCAGCCAGCGCAGGCCCTCCTGGCGGTTGTTAAAGTTCTGCATCTGCAGGCGGGGGTTCACGCGCAAATACAGGTCGCGGGCTGAAAGCCGGCTGAACATGTTGGAAGAGTACACGTGGGCCATGTACTGGAGGCCTGCGTGGGTAACCTGGGGCAGCCAGTCAAACTCCAGCCAATCGTTTGCCTCCGACCAATCGCCGGTAACAAGTGTCTTATCGTTGAGCAGCTTGTTTGGGCACTTATAGGTTTGCAGCAAAGCCAGGTACAGCTTGCTGGTTGTGATGACGTCACCCGCCGTAATATGCCCGTACCACTTTGCCTCTATATAATCCCGGTGCAGCTGCAGTTTTACAAAAGTGCCCCCTCCCGGCTGTGTCAGCTTGATAGGGTTCGGCCATGCTGCCAACTCATGCTCAAATTCGGATCTGTAAGATGACTTCATTAACTTCTAGCTAAAGGTGGGCGCAAAGGACAGTTCTTTGCGGCCTCTCCATAAGCATACTTTTACGTCCGTGCAGGGGAAACGGCTAAAGTGTCGGTAAGTATAATTATACCCTATATAAGGAAAGGTTAATTTGATGGCAGGCCAATGTATACCCCGTCCGCACGCACTTCAACTGGGTAAGCCGTCGCGTTCCGCGACCGATACTCGCACTCACGGCCGTTTTGCAGGTTAAAGCGGTAGCTGTGCCAAGGGCAGACCACCTCGTTGAGGTAATTGGTGGTGCCGCGGCTAAGGGAGTACCCCAGGTGCGGACAGGCATCAGCCACGGCGAAGAAGCCGGCTGAGGTATGGGCGAAGCAGATTTTCCTGCCGCCGAGCGTCAGTTGTGTCAGCTTCCGCAACGGTACCTGCCGGATGGCCTCCTCCTGAGAGGCGAATGCCCTGTGCCAGGTGTATTGCTCTGTTTCATTGCCAGCCATGCCTCTAATAGCTAATTCTTACAGCTTTTGCATGGCCTTGTACCGGCTGCATCTCCTGTACATCCCCATCGAACCAGGCCTGTATCTGATGGCCTTCGCGCAGTTCGTCCAGCGTCAGCGTTTCGCCATCCCCGCTCTCAATCAAGGTGTGCTCATCAATCTTCACGCTTGCATCCTGATAGGTGGCCGAAACGCCCTCCAGAGACTTCACTGCCACCACAGCTTTGGCTTTTTTTCCGTTCTGGGTGTTATACTTTATATGGGTGATGTAGCCGTACACATCGGGCAGGGTGTCCGGGATGCGCTTGGGCTTCTGGCGGCACGAGAATAGCGCAAGTAGCAGCAGCAGGCTGAGCAGGGAGTAGGTTGCTTGTCTCACTATGGTTCTGTTATGGCATTGTTCAGAAAATCATGGAGTGGCTTTACTTGCCGGAACAGCGGCATGGCCCGCTCTATGAAACCAGGCTGTCTCACTTCCTCATCCGTATAATAGCGCAGCACCTGGTACCCTTTGTACTGCAGCAGCTCCAGCTCTGGGTGCCCCTTATCATACCCGCGCGGGGCGTGCCTGGTCTTTTCTCCCCTAAAGCTCCCGAACGTGGCCTTAAAGTCAGGCTCTTCCAGCAACTGCCGTAGCTGGCCGGGGTTATAATCAATCTCTTCGCGGATCAGCTCCAGTTGCTTTGAGCCAGGTTTGCGTATGCCGCCGCCCACCCTCGAGCGCCCTCCGGGCTCTAAGGCCAGTAAGTAGTTGGCAAATGGCGAGTGGCGCCCTCCCGGTGATATGCCTGCTCCAAAGTAGCTTTTGTACGGTGATTCCCCTTTTTTGGAAAAATCATTTTTATTGATCCGGAAGATGCACTCCTGCACCCTTACCCCATGCAGCGAGGCGTCGAACTGCTGTAACTGCTCCAGGACGTGTTCCGCCAGTTCTATAAAGTACGCCTTTGCCTGTAAATAGTCCTCCCGGTGCTCGTCCATCCATGCTTTGCTGTTGTGCTGCTGTAGCTGCTCCAGAAAAGAAAGTATAAATGGGATGTTCATGTACAGGGCGTGGGGCTAACGTTTCGGGGTTTTGGCATTAAACCATATCACGCCGGCAATAATTATGATAGCAAGTATAATGATAAGTATGAGTGTCATAGCTTTCTTTGTTTTAGGTTAATGGTGCGTTGTACTTGTACTAGGCACCTATCCCTATTGTTGCAAAGAGAGGCAAAGGAATGCAGGAAGCTATGTGAAAGGCGTAGCCTTAGGCCACCCGAAGCACCGTGTCGCCCAGGAGTGCTTTGCGGATGCGGCCCTCGGACTGGTAGTGCGACAGAAAATCACCGCGCCGGCAGACAGCCGGCCTGGGCTCCTTCAGGAGGACCACCTTGGCGCGCTGGCCTACTGTAATGATACCAATGCCGCGCCGCTCGCAGGCGGCCAGCAGCTGCTTGGCCAGGTAATTATGCCGAAACGTAAGGCTGCTGACAGATATTCCAAGCCACTGCTCATCAGCCTGTGTCTTTTTCAGCTCGTTCAGCAGGCTAAGCAGGTAGCGGGTCTTCAGCCGCTTTTCCAGGTAAGTATGTAGGGCAAAGGCGCTTGCAGCCAGCACAACGGCGGCTACCAAGCCTGTAACCAGGAAGCCCAGTTGCCATCCCGCCACAGAAACGGCTGCAAGCCCAAGCAGCGCAGTGGCATAGCGGAATACGCTCAGCCCACCTTTTTTATAGGCGACAAGTGCTTTGGCTATCTGAGGGGAGTGCTGGGTGTGCAGGGCGGCCACGAACAGGGAGTTATCCTGCTTCTTTAGAGAAAATAGTCCCTGGACAGTATGGCCATGCCGGGTTAGTTCGTCTTTATCTATTAGCACCTTGCTGCTCCCGAAGCGGGAGGCATAGTGGTTGCGCAAAAAATCATACGCAAAGTCGTTAATGTTGCTGTCGCTCTGGCTGGCCATATTTTCAGTCACATAGGTGAAAAAGGGTATGCAACACGCTTGCAAATGCATGTTTTTACGACAATACACCAGCAAGAGTTAGGGATAAGGTAAGCGCTACTATAGATGTTAAACACTAGAATCGGACAAACATAGTATTTTATTAATTTTACTCCTATCTTTTTCTTAGATTTTTTGCTGGGAAACAAGAAGTTCTAACACTGATAAGCTGCAGCCAATGGTGGTTTGGGAAGTATAGGCGCAGATAGGATCTGTCTGTTATGCCACTGCTGCGCTTTGTCAGGTTAACCTAACGCCGCTTATTATTCATCCGCAGAAATGCTTAGTTTTACAGGGAATACAGAAATCTAAACCGGCAGCCTCACCAGCTGCTGCACACTCTATGAAGATGCGTTACCCACTGATCCACTCGCTGTTACTCTCACTAGGCCTGCTGCTACTGCTGCAGCCGCCACTGCAGGCGCAGGCCCCTCCGAGTAGCTCGGCCACGGAGGTATTGCAAGACCTCCAGAAACTAAATGTGCTGGGCCGGGTGCTCTATGTTGCGGCCCACCCCGATGATGAGAACACCCGCCTGATCGCCTACCTGGCCAACGAGAAGCTTTATGGCACGGCCTACCTGTCCATTACGCGTGGCGATGGGGGGCAGAACCTGATCGGGCCGGAGATAAGCGAGAGCCTGGGCATCATCCGCACACAGGAGCTGCTGCAGGCGCGCCGCACCGACGGTGGCCAGCAGTTCTTTACCCGCGCCAACGACTTCGGCTACTCCAAGAACCCTGCGGAGACTTTTACCATTTGGGACAGAGAGCAGGTGCTGGCCGACATGGTGTGGGTTATCCGCAAGTTCAGGCCCGATGTGATGATTACCCGCTTCCCGCCCGATGAACGCGCAGGCCACGGACAGCACAGCGCCTCGGCCATACTTGCCGAAGAGGCTTTCAAGGCTGCCGGCGACCCCAAGCGCTTTCCGGAGCAGCTGAAGCAGGTGGAGGTGTGGCAGCCCAAGCGCCTGCTCTGGAACACAGGCGTGTGGTCGTTCAGGAGCCAGGAGGAGTTTGAGAAGTATGGCAAGGAGCTGCTAAAAATAGACGTGGGCGGCTATAACCCGCTGCTGGGTGCGTCTTATGGCGAAATGGCGGCCCGCAGCCGCAGCATGCACAAGAGCCAAGGCTTTGGGGCCAGCGCCGCGCGCGGCACGAGCATAGAGTACCTGCAGCACACGGCGGGGGAGAAGGCGCAGCAGGAGCTGTTTGAAGGTATAAACACTACCTGGGGCCGTGTAAAGGGTGGCGGGAAAGTGCAGCAAGTCATTCAAAAGGCGATAGATGATTTTAACCCTGCCAAACCCGCAGCGGTGGTGCCGGAGTTGCTGGCCGCCCGAAAGGAACTGCAGAAACTGCCGGATGGCTTCTGGAAGCAGACAAAGCTGCAGGAGCTGGAGCAGGTGCTGCAGCAGGCCATGGGCCTGTACCTGGAAGTTGCCGCCAGCGATTACGCCGCTGCCCCCGGCCAGCCGGTGACGCTACAGGTAGAGGCCATAAACCGCTCCGAGGTACCGGTTACGCTGCAAGGCATAACGTATAGCTTTGCAAATGCGGATACAACCCTGAACATCAACCTAAGCCATAACGAGCCACTGAAGTACAGCAGCCGTAAAACCCTGCCGCAAAGCATGGCCTACTCCCAGCCCTACTGGCTGCGCGAGAAGGGCACCCTGGGCATGTTTGCCGTAAAGGGGCTGCATCAGGTAGGCAGGCCAGAGAATGAGCCGGCAGCAACGGCTACGTTTTCGCTCCGGGTGTCTGGGGAGCCGCTACAGGTGCACGTGCCCGTGGTGTACAAGCGTACCGACCCGGTGGATGGCGAGGTGTACCGGCCGTTTGTGGTAACGCCGCCCGTGTTTGTGAACCTGCGGGAGCAGGTGCTCATGTTTGCCAACGGCGAGCCCAAACAAGTGCAGGTGCTGGTGAAGGCCGGCAAGCAGGGCGTGAAAGGTGAATTGAAACTGGACCTGCCGAAGGGCTGGCGCTCAACGCCTGCCACTGTGCCGTTTGATTTGGCAGAGAAAGGGGCTGAACAAAGTATAAACTTTATGGTGTACCCGCCTAAAAAGCAGCAGGAGGCGCAGCTGAAGGCAGTGGCTACGGTAGACAACAAAACGTACTCCCAGGGGCTGAACGAGATTAACTACAAGCACATCCCGGCGCAGGTCACTTTTCCGGAAGCGACGGCCAAGGTGGTGAAGCTGGAACTGGAGAAGCGCGGCGAGAAGGTGGCCTACCTTATGGGTGCCGGAGACGACATCCCCACCAGCCTGCAGCAGATCGGCTACGACGTCACGTTGCTGCAAGACAGCGACATCCGCCTGAACTACCTGAAACAGTTCGACGCGGTTATACTTGGCGTGCGCGCCTACAACACCGTAGACCGCCTGAAGTATTACCAGCCTACCTTGCTGGAGTACGTGAAGCAGGGCGGGAACCTGATTGTACAGTATAATACCAGCCACGCGCTGGTGATGCCAAACCTGGGGCCATACCCGCTCCAGCTCAGCCGCGACCGCGTAACAGTGGAAAATGCCGAGGTGCGCCTGCTGGCCCCTGACCACCAGGTGCTGAACTTCCCGAACAAGATCACCAAAAATGATTTTGAAGGGTGGGTACAGGAACGTGGCCTGTACTTCCCGAACAAGTGGAGCCAGGAGTACACTGCCATACTTTCGGCAAACGATCCTGGCGAGCCCGCCCTAAACGGTGGTCTGCTGGTGGCCAAGTATGGAGAAGGCCACTACATCTACACGGGCTACTCGTTTTTCCGGGAGCTGCCGGCCGGTGTGCCGGGTGCTTACCGCCTGTTTGCCAACATGATTTCGCTGGGCAAAGGCAGTGACTCCGGCAACGCAGCCAAATCAAGTATAAAATAGACTTTAGCGTACCAGGTATCACGACACACAGAGCAGGTACCTGTGTATGATAAAATCATCGTGCTACTTGATACATGCTACGAGATACGTTAAAACCATGAAAGATAATCACCCTGTAGACGAGGAACCGCCTGTCGAGAAGCCCCCTTTCTTTGAGCGTTGGGCCGGCATGTACTGGCTTGTGCTGGGCAACCTGGCCTTCCTGATCCTCCTGTTTTACATCATCACCAAACTCTACGAATGAGACCCTTAGACTGGATCGTGCTGTTGGGCACACTGGGCTTTATTGTTATCTACGGCGTCTGGAAAACGCGCGGCAGCAAAGACATAGAAGGTTACCTGAAAGGCGATAACAGCATGAAGTGGTGGACCATTGGTCTGTCCATCATGGCCACACAGGCCAGCGCCATTACCTTCCTGTCTACGCCGGGGCAGGCGTATGAAGACGGGATGCGCTTTGTGCAGTTCTACTTTGGCCTGCCTGTCGCCATGGTCATCATCTCCATCACCGTTATCCCGATCTTTTACAGGCTGAAAGTTTACACGGCCTACGAGTTCCTGGAAAACCGCTTCGACCTGAAGACCCGCTCCTTGGCCGCCCTCCTGTTTTTGGTGCAGCGCGGTCTGGCGGCGGGCATCACCATTTACGCCCCTGCCATTATACTCTCCACCATACTAGGCTGGAGCCTTACGGTTACCAACCTTCTTATCGGCATGCTGGTGATCATTTACACGATGTCGGGGGGGACGAAGGCGGTGAGCGTGACGCAGAAGCAGCAAATGGCCGTGATGATGGGCGGCATGATCATAGCGGGCGTTATGGTGGTAAGCTACCTGCCGGACAACGTGGGCTTCGGAGATGCGGTGGCGGTGGCCGGTAAAATGGGCAAGATGAACGTGGTAGACTTCTCGTGGGATTGGGAGACGAGCTGGAACGACCGCTACAACTTCTGGTCCGGTTTAACAGGCGGGCTTTTCCTGTCGCTCTCTTATTTTGGCACCGACCAAAGCCAGGTAGCGCGTTACCTGGGCGGTAAATCCATTGCCGAGAGCCGGCTGGGGCTGCTGTTTAACGGCCTGCTCAAGATTCCGATGCAGTTCCTGATATTGTTTATAGGGGTGATGGTGTTCGTTTTTTACCAGTTTAACCAGCCACCGGTGTTCTTCAACGAGGCAGCCAAGACCAAAGTATATGCCACAGCCCACGCCGAGGAACTGCGTGCGCTGGAGGCAAAGTATAGCGAGGTATTTGAGCAGAAGCAGGAAGCGGTGCAGGGGTTGGTATCGGCCATCAAAGCGGAGGACGAGTCAGCTATTGCCACTGCGCAGGCAGCGGTAGAAGGTTATACTGCTGCAGGCAAGGAGGTGCGCGAGCAGGTGAAAGGCGTGATTCAGAAAGCCACACCCGATGCAGAGACCCGGGACACCGACTATGTTTTCATCTCCTTTGTGATGAAGTACCTGCCCACAGGGCTGGTAGGCCTGCTGCTGGCCGTCATCTTCTCGGCTGCCATGTCTTCCACGGCCTCAGAGCTAAACGCGCTAGCCTCCACCACGGTGGTAGATATTTACAAGCGCTCCGTAAATCAAGACGGCAGTGCCACCCACTACCTTAATGCCTCACGGCTCTTCACGCTGGCCTGGGGGCTTATTGCCATACTCTTTGCCACCTACGCCTCGCTGCTGGACAACCTCATCCAGGCGGTGAACATCATCGGGTCTATCTTTTACGGCACCATACTGGGCATTTTCCTGGTGGCCTTTTACTTTAAGCGCATCAAGGGCAACGCCGTGTTCATTGCCGCCATACTTGCCGAAGCCGTGGTGCTCTATTGCTATTACTTCACCGAGGTGGCTTTTCTGTGGTTCAACGTTATCGGCTGTGTGGCGGTGATTCTGTTTGGCTCTATACTACAGGGGCTGATCGGTAAGAAAAAGAAAGAGTTGGTGGCATAGGTTCTAAATCGATTGCGAGGAGGCCTGACCAAATGCGTGGTTCCCTCTCCGAAACAGGAGAAGGAATCTCTGCAGCTGAGCGTATTCCCAAACCTCACATATAAATTGTTAGGGATGCAAGGCTTTGCTAAGGAGGGAAGTTGTACTTCGTGCTTCTTCTTCCGCCTTGGCAACTCACACCACTCTTTGCGTGCTCTTGGAAGGTTACTGGTGGAAGGGAGGGTATAAATATAGATCTTCCCTAAACCCTTCGCTCGCTAATTCAAATCCGTAGCTTCACATTAACCATCAGCAGAAGTATAAACCCACCCCCAGCGAGCGTTGCTCGCTAGTTCTTAACCCACGTTCTGGCTGGTCCATAATAAACTCTGCCGTACTGGATCCAACCACCCCTGCCCCTCCTTAGCTAAGGAGGGGAGCCTGTAATCGCTTTAGCTAAAGTATAAGTTTTATAGTTGCTGTTCTTGCGTGAACAGATCGCGACCTATCCCTGCAAGTATCTACCCACCCCTGACCCTCCCAGGAGGGGAGTTATACTTGCTCCTTTCCCTGTCATCTCAAGCAGAGCGAGAGGTCTAACGGGAATTTTAAAAAGATCTCTCCCATAGGTCGAGATGACAGCAAGGACAGCGGCTACCAAAACTGATCCCAATCTTTGGGTTGAGCGCCTATGCGAGTTTTTCCGGTGCTGAGCCGGAGGCGAGGCATTGCGACGTCAGGAGCAAAGGAAAAGCTCCCAGCACGATGCCCGAAGACGAGCCCTCTCGGGCTAGAGAGCACCAAAGCTAGAGGTGAAACGATAGGTTTATGGGGCTGGAGGATGAACAGGGGCTAGCAAGGATAGCTTGGATCCTGTGGAAGGAAGCAGGAGTTAATAGAGGCACAAGCGGAATCTTACGCCAGCAAAGCAACTGGCTTCTCAGCTACTGCTACCTCGGTTTCTGCGCTGCCACAATATACACCAGGCTGCCGCCCGCCGACACATACTCCTCTTTCTGCAATTTTTCCTTCAGCATGATCTTGTTATAGAGGAGCTTTTGCCAATAGGCGTCGAACTTTTCTTTATCGCCGCCTCCGGCCATAAAATAGTTCAGGTTGTCCTGGTAGTCGTAGCCCATGGCCTCGCTTTCGATCCACTGCAGCATTTGCTCCACCCGCAGCATCTTCTCCTGCGTGTCATAAGGGGGGATGATGGAAAGGGCCTTGTCCGAGATCCATACTTTCACATCCTGCAAGCCGGCTTTCAGGAACAGGTCGGGCACCACATCGCCTAGGGAGTTAAAGCCCTCGCCCAGCTGCTTCTTGCCTTTCTCGATGCGCAGCTTCACCTCCAGCACCTCCAGCATGGCCTCCACGTTATAGTCGGTCTCGCCGTAGCGGTCGAACATAAGGTTGGGCACGAGGTTGTTAGGCTCCAGGGCCAGCACCCAGCCGCCGGGTTTGGTAACCCGGATCATCTCCTGGATTACGCGCTGGGGGTTCTTCACGTGGATAAGGAGCGTTTGGCAGAGCGTCACATCCGAAATGTTGTCTGGCAGCGGAATAGCATCCGCATTTCCCACCTTAAACTCGTAATCGATGTTATTGTGGCCGAACTCGCTTTGCGCCCGCTGCCGTGCCTCGGCAATGTAGCCCGGCTCGTAGTCCACGCCGTATACTTTGCCTCCGGTAGGCATATATTTAGAAAACCGAAAGCCCATCATGCCCTTGCCGCAGCCTATGTCCACCAGTGTTTGGGTGTAGCGCAGGTAGAGGCGCTCGGCCAGCAGCTCCAGGTAATCTTCGTTCCACCAGTACTCCCGGGCAGGGCCCAGGTGCTCTTCGGAATGCTTCTTCTCTTCCAATAACCTATACTTTAAAGTGCCACAAAAAAGCCTCCGGAAGTATATTCCCGGAGGCTCCTTTATACGATAAAAGCAAAGATAGCTTTATTTCATCTTTTTCCACTCGGCAATCGCCTTCTCGTTCAGGCGAACATAGTCCTGGTTGTTGGCAGCCTTGGCCAGTTCCATAGACTTCTCAGCCGTTTTGATGGCGGCTTTGTAGTTCTTCATCTGCGCCTCGATCTTGGCCTGCGCGTGCACGTTCCAGAACTTAGGGTCTTTCTCGTTTGCCTTCTTTATCCACTCATGCGCCTGCTTCAGGTTATGGCCTTTGTCCAGGTAGTAGTTAGCAGCTGCCGCATACAGGTTCGGGTTCACATTGGTGCCCTTTACCACATGCTCATCTATCTGCGCCATTACCTTGCTGTCCACGTCCGCTTTTACCGTGAATGGCACCACCACATCGTCCCACATAATCTCTACGTCCGTCGCATCCGGGCGCACGTTGGCAAAATTGATAGTGAAAGACTCTGCCTTGCGCGGGTTCTGCTGCGGCTTCACCTTAAAGCGCACCAGATCCTCCGCTTGGTTATAGTCCTGGCCGCCATCACCCCAATGCTTGGTGTTTTTATGGATGATGATGGTCCACTCGTTCTTATCCGGAATGGTGTACAGGGCATACTCACCGGCTGGCACCTTGTTGCCCTCTACGGTTACGTCCTCTGAAAACCTGATTTTGGTGGAGGCGTTGGCACCAGTGCGCCATAATTTTCCGTAAGGCACCAGGTCGCCGAAAATCTGGCGGTCCTTCACGGCCGGGCGGGAGTACTCTACAGAGATAGTGCCGAGGCCAACGGCCTGCTCGGTTTTCTGAGCCGGGCTTGCGGCCGGCATCTTAATACCTTGTGCCTGTACATTGCCTGCGCCCAGCATAAGCGCTGCCGACAAAACAAAGCCGAATAATGCTTTCTTCATGGTTCTTGATTAGGTTTTTAATTTGTTTGATGCTCCTGTAATATTACGAAATATCTTTTACTCAGCAGCGCCCGCAAGAAGCGGCGGCTTAAATTCACGGTAAACTAAAAGCTGCGCCCGACACTCAACCCAAAGCGAGGCACCACCGCCAATCCCGGCGTGTCTGACTTGTTCTCTGGCGACACAAATGGTGTCACGCCTAATCTTACCACCAATCCTCCGCGTGGGGCTTGGTAGCGGAAGCCAACACGGGCAAAGTACATGTTCTGCATCAGGTCGGGGTGGTCTGTGAAGCGGCGGGTGTAGCCCAATCCAAACTCCACGTGGTTCTGTGTGGCGCCGATCATCCCCAGCGCCTCCACCGGCACGATAGGGTACACCCCCGGCTCGCCTTCCTGGAAAAACAGGTTGGTGCCGATGCCCGCCCGCACCGCAGCCTTAAAGTTATAGTACTGGTACACAATGCGGTCGTAGTTGAGGGAGTAGGTGTCAGAGCTGCCGCTTACCTCCAGGTAGTAAGCATTACGAGCCGTAAAAGTGCCAGGGTGGCGCTGCGCCTGTGCCATGTCTGGCAACAGCAGGAACGAGAGAAAAAGAGTGCTATACTTTAGGGCTCGCTTAAAAATCGGGTGCATAGAGGCAGCTTGTACGAAAATGTTTCCTAAAGTATATCTATAAAACATAAAATCCTACTGCAGCCTTCGCCACAGCAGGATTATTAGATTATTATATGTAGCTCTTTGTAAGTCAGAGGCCGTTTATACCTAGCTCAGTTCAAACTGCAGGCGCAGCAGGTTAGCGTACATGCCGCTCGGGTTCAGCGAAAGCTCCTCGTGCGATCCTTCCTCTACGATCTCGCCGTTCTCGATCACCAGGATCTTGTCAACCTTGCGGATAGTGGCCAGGCGGTGCGCGATCACGATGGTGGTGCGGCCTTTCATCAACTCGTCCATAGCCTGCTGCACCAGGTGCTCCGACTCCGAATCCAGGGCGCTGGTGGCCTCATCAAGTATAAGTATGGCCGGGTTCTTGAGAATGGCCCGGGCAATGGCCACGCGCTGGCGCTGCCCCCCGGAGAGCTTGATGCCACGCTCGCCCACCAAGGTTTCAAACCCCTCCGGAAAGGATTTGATGAAGTCGTAGGCATTGGCTTTGTGGGCTGCCTCAATGATTTCCGCCTCTGTTGCCTCCGGCCGGCCATAGGCAATGTTCTCGCGGATCGTGCCTCCAAACAGCAGCACCTCCTGCGGCACCACGCCAATATTGCCGCGCAGCTCCGTCAGGCTCATGTTACGGATGTCGTGGCCATCCACGGTGATACCACCGCCCTGTACGTCATAGTAGCGCATCAGCAGCTGTATGATGGTGGACTTGCCAGAGCCACTCGGGCCTACCAAGGCCACTTTCTCGCCGGCCCTTACCCTAAAGTTAATATCGCGCAGCACCTGCAGGTCTGGGCGGGTGGGGTAGGAGAAGGCGACGCCTTGGTAGCTGATATCACCATTAACGCGTGGTATCTCGCTCAGCGCCCTTACACTTTTATCGGTTGGCTCTTCCTGCTCCTGCAGGATCTCCAAAATACGCTCAGTAGCGCCCAATGATGCCTGAACCTTGCCATACAGATCGCCCAAACCGCCCACCGAGGCACCTATAAAGACGGTATATAACACAAAGGATACCAGATCGCCCTGCGCGATATCGCCGTTTGCCACCAGGGTGGCGCCGTACCAGATCACAAGTATAATCCCGCCGAAAAGGCCTACAATGATGAAAGTGATAAAGGCACCGCGGTAATAGGCCCCGGCAATGGCCGTCTTCACAGCCCTGTTCAGGGTGGTTTTGTAGCGGCCTACCTCAAACATCTCGTTGGTGAAGGCTTTTACGGTGTTAATGGCCTGCAGCGTCTCCTCCACAATCACGTTGGTGTTGGCTAGTTCGTCCTGCGTCTTTTTAGACAGCATCTTGATCTTACGGCCAAACACCAGCGCCAGCGCCACCAGCACCGGGAAGGTAGCCAACATGAACAGCGACAGCTTGATAGACGTCCACATGATGATGATGACGCCCACGATCAGCGTGGTGGTTTGTCGGAAAAGCTCGGCCAAGGTAATGGACATGGCATCCTGCACCTGCGCCACATCGGTGGTGATACGGCTGGTGATCTCGCCCACGCGGCGTTTCTCGTAGAAGGAGATGGGCAACTGCACAAACTTACTGTAGAGGTCGCGGCGGATGTTGGCTACGGCGTTCTCGCTTACCTGCGCAAAAAAGTATACCCTGCAGAACGAGAAGATGCCCTGCAGCAGGATAACGGCAAAAAGCCCCATGGCAATCATGTTGATGTCCTGGAGCGGACCAACGCCGGCATCGCCCGAGGAGGAGTCGAACAGTTTGCCTACCAGGTAGGGGAAGGCCATAAACGTGAGGCTGGACAGCGCCAGGAACACAAGGCCGACAATGAATTTGTACTTGAAAGGTAGGACGTAACTAAAAATCCTTAGGCCACGGCGAAAGCTCTCTTTGGTGATTTTCTTTTTGCCTTCTTTATTCTGTTCGTCGCCGCTAGACCCAAATCCGCGTTTTGCCATTAATAATACGCTTCTAAAATGTTAACTAGCCCTTACCGATGCCATAGTGCAGGCGGAGGGTTTGGAGGTATGGTGCTATAACAGTTAAACCAGCTATAAGATGCCACCTCTCTGCAAAATATTGCAAAGGTAAGTAATATGTGGGAAAGTCGAGTAGGTTTGTTTCGGGCTACTTGTTGCGGTAGCTGTTGTAGCGTCTTTAGCTGCACCAAGGTGCTTCATGCTAGGGTGGTGGTATAAACCAGCGTCCGCTGGTGCCTTTGTCTTTGGGCCCCTCCGTCGCTGGCGTGGGCTTATAACCCGTGACTTTTTGCACTGTGTGCTTGTCTAGCTGTTCCGGACATCCATGTCTGGAACAGCTCTGCTGCGGATTTCCAGATCCGTGTAAGCTATACTTATACTTGTTGGCCTTTGCTGGCGCAAGTCTTCAGACTTGTGTCTTATAATGATGTTGCGTCTGTGACTCAACTGGCTTGAAAAGCCATGCCTTATACTTGGGCTATACTTTATACTTCTCTGGCGCAAGCGCCCGCTTGTGCCGCTCTTAGCCATGGCTTCCTGCAACTAGAACTAAGCTATCTTTACTAGCTACTGCTTATCCACGGCCTTATAAACCTATCGTTTCATCTCTGGCTTTAGTTCTCTCCAGCCCGAGAGGGCTCGTCTTCGGGCATCGCGCTGTGTTCCCTCCTGCCTCCGCTGCGCTGCGGCTGCTCAGCAAGCTGAGCACCGGATCTCACAAGGCGCTCAACCCAAAGACTGGAGATATTTCGATAGCCGCCGCTGCCGGAGCTCAAACCAAGTCCCCTCCTTAGACTACCGAGAACGAGAGGTCGAAGGTAGCGAGCGTTGCTCTGAGGGGTAGGGGTGGTTGGACCCGGTAAAGGGGTAGGGAAATCTTAGCGCACAAAGCTAGAGAAAAGCAGAAGGGCCTCCTGTGAGAGGAGGCCCTTCTGTTGTTATGCCGTCTGTTGCTCGTGTGCTAGCTCCAGTTCGTCTATCCTGCCGTTAGACACGGCCATTAATCCTGCAAAGGTCAGGAAGCCGTTGAGGATGAGTACTTCAAAGCCGAACTCGTAGCCCCAGAACCAGTCTACAGAGTTGTAGCTGATGATGAAGGTTAACAGCGGCGCGATGATGCAGACAGCCGGTACAAACTTATCGCGCACGGCACGCTTAGTATAAATGCCGAAAGTATAGAGACCAAGCAGCGGGCCATAAGTATAACCGGCCACCTTGAACACAGCCGTCACCACATTATCGTTGTTCAGAATATCAAACACAATGATCACCAAGCCCATGACCACTGAAATGCCAGCGTGAACCATGTAGCGCAGGCGCACACGCTCCTGCTCAGGTCTGTTCTTAAAGTTAAGGAAGTCCACGCAGAAGGAGGTGGTAAGGGCGGTAAGGGCTGAGTCGGCAGAGGCGTACGTAATGGCTATGATGCCAAGTATAAACACGATGCCGGCAAAGTAGCTAAAGTGGTTCAGGGCCAGGAACGGGAACACATCGTCGCCGCGCTCTGGCAGGGCAATGCCCTTGGCGCTGGCGTAAATGTAAAGCAGGGCGCCCAGTGCTAGGAACAGGATATTTACGAACACAAGTATAATGCTGAACCAGAACATGTTTTTCTGTGCCTCGCCGATGTTCTTGCAGCTCAGGTTTTTCTGCATCATGTCCTGGTCAAGCCCTGTCATCACGATCGCAATAAAAGCGCCGGAGAAGAACTGCTTCAGGAAGTACTTGCTGTCTTTAACGTCCCAGTAAAACACCTGAGAGTAGTCGCTGGCCTGAATCGTATCTACAAGCCCCTGGAAGCCGAGGTTAAG
This sequence comes from Pontibacter litorisediminis, assembly GCF_029360645.1. GTDB lineage: Bacteria > Bacteroidota > Bacteroidia > Cytophagales > Hymenobacteraceae > Pontibacter > Pontibacter litorisediminis. The sequence goes on from NZ_JARDUA010000007.1 coordinate 197,210, forward strand.
TTCATCTGAGATAAGCCAGATACTTGTGCCAACCGCCAAAAGCATGGCTGTGGTCTGGAAAGTGTCTGTCCAGATAATGGTTTTCATGCCTCCCCTGAAGGTATACACCCAGATAAGGGCAATCGTGATGGTTACTGAAACCGAGAATGGAATGCCAAAATCATCAAATACGGCTAACTGCAGCACCCCTGCCACCAGAAACAGGCGTATCGCCGCCCCCAGTGTGCGGGAAAGCAGGAAGAAGCCTGCTCCCGTTTTATAAGACCACCACCCGAACCGGTCCTCCAGGTAGGTATAGATCGAGACGAGGTTCATGCGGTAATACAGCGGCATGAGCACTGTAGCGATCACAAAATAGCCTAAAAGATAGCCCAGTACAAACTGCAGGTAGGAGAACTCCGCGGCTGCCACCATGCCGGGTATCGACACAAACGTAACACCCGACAGCGAGGTGCCGATCATACCGAAAGCCACCACATACCACGGTGAGGAGCGGTTGGCCAGGAAGAACGTCTCAGAGTCGGTGTTGCGGCTGGTGAGGTACGAGATAAAGATGAGGATACAGAAATAGGCTATAATAAGGCCTATAATAAGGGTTGCGGACATAGTATAAGCAGTAGTTCGTAAACGTTAGAGTTTACAAATATAGCAAAACTACGCTCCTGAACCACTCTTAAATGTGGTCTTGCAAAAGCACCGGCTCGCCAATGGCCGGGATGCGCAGGCCTTGCAGCGTACCAGAGGCAGCCAACTGCTCCAGCAGGCGCACCGGCTCGCTGGGCGGCTCGTCGCTAAGGTCGTAGGTGCCGTAGTGCATCGGTATAAAGATGCCGCCGCGCAGCAGGTTGTAGGCTTTCACGGCCTCATGCGGGTTCATGTGGCTCTTTTGCATCAGGAACGAAGGCTTGTAAGCGCCTACCGGCATCAGGCACACATCCATCGGTCCAAACAGCTCCTCTGTTTCCTCAAAGTGCGGGCCGAAGCCGGAGTCGCCGGCAAAGTATAGGTAATGGTCCTGGGTTTTGATCACGAAGCTCCCCCAAAGCACCTTGTTCATGTCGGTAAGGCCACGGCGGTGCCAATGCGAGGCGGGCATAAAGTATACTTCCACGCCATTGGGTACCAGGTCGTACTTCTGGTACCAGCCTGCCTCCTGGTAGGGCAGGGTAGGATTTATGCTTCGCAAGATGTCGCCGGCGCGCAGCGGGGTCAGGGCCTTCAGCTGTGGGTTGTTCTCGTAAACTGTCTGCACCGATTTTTTGTCAAGGTGGTCGCGGTGCGCGTGGGAGAGCAGCAGGTAATCGATGTTACGGAGCTCCTCCGGCGGGCAGGGCAAGCCTACCCGGCGCTTCACCATCGAGATGTCGTAGAACACAGGGTCTGTCAGAAAGGTGACGCCGTTGAGGCGCAGGAAAAAGGACGCGTGCCCCAGCCACACCAGCATGTCGCGGTCGTCGTGCAGGAAGCCCGTGCCCTCCTGTACCGCAGGGGTATAGTGGTCAAGCTTCTTTTGCTCCCGCTGCGGATTCTTGCTCAGCTGCCACTTCAGCACTTTGCCAAAGCCGGGGTTATAAAGCTCGTCGCCGTTGGCAAAGCGCCCTTCAATCGTTTTGTTGCCCCTGTAACCGGGTTTTATCGTTTCGAGGCGGTCGTTCTTAATGTGGCGTATGTGGGTGTTGTTCTGCTGCAAAGTCTGTTTTCGTTTTGTTTTCTGGCAATGGCTGATGACGTGCTGGGTCAAGGCTTATGGCTTGCCCGCCTGTCTTCTCATCTGTATACTTCAGAAACGGCAAAATAGGTTATGGTGGTTCTTTTTTACAACGATGCTGCAAAAAAGAACGCTTCTCTGCAGAGGCAGAGAAGCGTTTATACTTTTATCAGGCTGCTTTGGCTCTACCAGGCCCCAAATCTGCTGCCGTATGGCGAGTAGTAAGGGTTGCCGTACGGCGAGGCGCCGTCCGTATAGCGAATACCGCCGGTAACGCTCAGGTGCTCTGTTATCTTGTAGGTAGCCCTGAAGTCGGCACCCATGCGGCCGGGGCTGTAGAGGCTGTTGTTGAACTGGCTGGCTGGCATGTTGGAGAAATCGCGCCAGATGTTGCCGCTCAGTATCAGCCTGTCGCTGGCCAGGTAATCCACACCCACGCTGGCAACGTAATGGCTGCCGCCGCCGTTGCGGTAGACCACGGTGGTCCCATCCGGGCCGGCAAGGGGCATGTTGTAGCCGGACGTATGCACGTAGGCCAGGCTGGTGTTCAGCCGGAAGCGGTTGCTTACCTGGTAGCGCACCGAGGGCTCTACATACGTGGCGCTGCCAAACCCATTGCTGAAACTGGCGCCCATGTTCACGGCATAGCTTAGCTTGGGCCCCTGCCAGGACGGTTTTTCTGCCTTAACGTCCTCCTGCGGAGCAGTGGCAGCAGCGGGCGTTGTTGCCGCAGCAGGCACCGGCGCAGGCTCCAGGCTGGGCTTCACGCTCTGCGCCATGCCTTGCCCCGCATAGAGCATGCTGGCTACCAGTATCGTTCGAAGTATATTTTTCACGTGGAAATATCTGAAGTATAAATTCTTATACTAAGGTATGGCATAGATGGTTCAAAAGCAAAACGCGGTTTCCTGTATTAAAGTATGCAGATACCCCTATTTTGCCTTGGAGCCGAGCCAGGCCGCGCGGAAAGCCTCCATCTCCGGCGTTAGCTGCTTGCCGATTGCCTCGTAAGGCACTACCTCCAGCGCTTGCACCTCTTCCAGCACCAAGGTAGTGCTTCGGGGTTGGCCATTACGGCTGTACCTCAGGGGAATGCTGTCGCCGGGCTTGTGCTTTTCAAGCGCCTTCTGCAGCGCCTTCTCATTTTTAAGCTTGCGGCCATCCAGTGTCAGGATGACGTCGCCACGCTCCAAGCCGGCTTTATAGGCTGCTGAGGTAACATATGTCCCGCTCCCGATCTTAGCGCCGCCGTCTTTGTAATCCAGGTACATCATGCCTAATGTAGCCTCGCCCGGCTTTTCCTTGCGCAGCTCCAGGCCTGCCTGCGCCAGCAACGGGGCATAGTCCGGTAACTCGCTGCCGAACACGCTCCGGGCAAAAAACTGCCTGGCCCAGGCAGCGTCGCCACTTACTTCTGCCAATGTCTCCTGCACATCGGCCATGGTGTAAGGTTTTTCCGGTGCGCCATACTTGCGCCAGAGGGCCTGCATAAAGTCATCCAGGGTTTTGCCGTACTGCTGGCGCAGGGTCATGTCCAGGGCCAGGCCCAGCATGCTGCCGTAGGTATAATAGGAGACAAAGGTGTTGTGGCGGTTCACGGGGTCTACGGAGCGGGCGGCGTCCACGAACGGGGCTTGCTGGCTCATCTCCACCAGGCTATGGTACTGCCTTCCCGGTGTCAGCAGCACGTAGTTTAAGTCTCCGGCCAGGCCGGCGGCATACTTCTTCAGGTCGTAAATGCCTGTGCGGGCCATGGTCAGGTCGCCGTAGTAGCTCGTAAAACCTTCGGCCAGCCACAGCGCCTCGCTCATGTTGGCCTCCTGGAAGTTAAACGGCTCCAGCGATTTGGGACGGATGCGCTCCACGTTCCAGGCATGGAAAAACTCATGCGACACCGTGTTGAGCAGCGGGTCCATGGCTGTGGCCAAAGGGCGGGAGCTGGTCAGGATCGTGGAGTTGCGATGCTCCATGCCATCGCCCACGGCCTGCGGCATGTAGCAGCCGATAAAGGTGTAGCGGCCAAAATCGAAATCCGGCAGCTGCCCGAACACCGCCTGCTGCTCGGCCACAATGGCCTTGGCGCGGGCCACATACTGCTGAAACTGTTCCTGGGTGCCCTGGTGGTGGAGCGTGACCTGTATGGTCTTCTGCTTGCCGCCGTCGTTCACTGTCCACTCCGCAAAGTCAAAGTTGCTGAGCTCGGTGGGGCTGTCCATCAGGTACTGGAAGTTGGGGGCATAGTAGGTATTGCCCTGCTCCTGCTTCAGCTGCGTGGCCACTTTCCAGTTGCTGCCCTGCGGTACCTGGAAGGTGACATAGGCCGGCGCCTCCTCAAATCCGCGGGCGTACATCAGCGTGGCCGGCGCGTTCAGGTGGGCGTGCGTTTCGTCTACACCGGCGTAGGTGCCGTCGGCGTGGTCGGCAAACAGCGTGTAGCTCACAGTCGCGCTGCCCTGGTGGTTTACCACACCCCATTCATTCAGGTTAAGCTTTACAAGCGGCAGCGGCTGCCCCTGTGCATTGGTGGCCTTTACGTTATACACGTTTTTGGCAAACTCATGTATGGCGTAGCGGCCCGGTGAGGTGCGCGGCATCAGGACCTTTAACGTGTCGCTCTGTACATCAGAAAAGGTTACTTTTACCGCTGCCTCGTGGTGCGCCGCGTTCGGGAACGATAGCTCATACTTTACCTGCTGCTGCGCCAGCACCGGCTGTACCCCCAGGCCCAGCGCCAGCCCCAGCAGGCTGTATAGTGTAGATTTCATTGGTTAGATTAGATAGTTGGAAATCTAAATATAGGGATTGGGAAGCAGGGGAGCAACTGTTAAGAAAGTTAGAGGCCGGCTGCCAACGGTGGAGCATACTTCTTGCATCCCCGGCAGGTCTGAGTTGGGGTGAGATCAGTACCGTTGCTAAAGCTGTGCGTGCGGGAGGTGTCATTTTTGCGCCCCACAAGTATAACTTTCTACTTTTCTGACCTTTTCACCCTACGAAAGACTTTCGCCTGCACCATCCCACTGTAAAAGGACTGGCTATGCTTCTCCTCAAAGTATAATGATGTAAAATGAGCATGGTAGTTGGGCAGCTGCCGGGCCTGCACATCACTCATCCACCCAAAAAAAGTGTACATGCCTTTGGTTAACAGCCGCTGCCACCAGGGCACCGGCTGCTGCACGGGCCAGAAATCAGCCAACAGCCACTGGCCGTCGGGGGCAAGGGCAGCAGCCAGTTTGCTCATGAGCTGCTGCAGGCGCTGGGGCGGGAAAAGGTCCAGCAGGAAGGGTGTAAGGATGACGTCGAACTGCTCTTCTGGCTGCAGCGCCTGCTCGGTGCCGAGGCGAAACGCCACCTGGCAGTGGTGCGGCTGTTTATACTTGCCGTACTTCTGCCGGGCGCGCTCCAGCATGGCCGGGGCGGCGTCTAAGTATAAAATACCCAGGTTTTTGCCGGTTTTCAGCAGCCGCTCCAGCACCCAGCCGGTGCCGCCGCCTATCACCAGCACCCGCGCCTCTTGCGGCACAAAGGGCAGTAGTGCCAGCTGCGCCTGCTGCAGCGCATCGCCGTACACCAGCCGCGCCAGGGCATCGTAAAAGGAGGCTACCCGGTTAAATCCGCTGTCGGGGAGTTGGGGCAAAGTATAACTTATTGGTGCAGGCGCAAAAGTAGGGGTTATCGGTTATAGTGCTGCTCCAGCACGCCTTTAAGTTTTTCGAAAATGAAATCGACGAGTTGCTTGCGGATGCTGTCTGTGTTGCCTTTAAACACCTCCCGGAATTCGTCGGCCTTGCCGTCGTAAAGCATGCTCACGAACATGGTGCCCACCGGTTTTTCCTCGGTTTCGGAGCCGCCGGGGCCGGCCAGGCCTGTGGTAGCTATACTTATGTCGGCGTCCAGGAGCTTCTTCAGGCCCATCACCAGCTCGTTGGTTACCTGCTGCGACTCAGCGGTGTACAGGTCCAGTGTCTCCTTCTTCACGCCCAGTAGCTTTTGTTTCACGCTTGGCTGGTACACCACTAAACTGCCCTTCAGCACGTCGCTGCTGCCCTTTGCCTTCACCAGCTCGGATGCCAGCATGCCGCCGGTGCAACTCTCTGCAAAAGCTATCGTCAGCCCTTTGTCTTTCAGGCCCATTACCAGGTCGGTAAGCTCTGTTTGGTTCATGTTTGATTTGTTAGGTAATCAGGTGCAGCTTGTTGTACTGTGTTTGGCTGCTGCAGGTTTAGCCGAGCGGGTAGCGTTCCAATACCGAGTAAGTGGGGTGGGGCGAGCCCAGTACCGATTGCCACAGCGCCACTTCCGTCACCGGCAGCTCCAGCGCCTCCTCCGTGCTAATGGTGGGCAGTTGCTTCGGCGGTTGCGCGTCTTTCCGGTAGCGGGCCAGCGTGATGTGCGGCAGGGCTTTCAGGTTTGCAGGCGGCTGCTCGGTCAGTTCCTCCGTCAGCTCCCGGCTGAGTGCCTCAAAAGCGGGGTGCGGCGCAAAACGGGCCCAGATCAGGCGGGGGTGCCGCGGTTTAGGCCCCGGTTCAGTGCGCTCGAACTGTAAGGTAAACGGTTGGTGCCGCTGTGCCACCCTGGCAATACGCTCTTTTATCCCTGGCAGCTCCTGCACCGGCACGTTGCCAATAAAGTATAAGGTGAGGTGCAGGTTTTGCCGGGGCAGTAGGCGGAGGCTGGGGTGCTCAAAATGCTGTAAGTGCGCTGTCAGCTTTTGCTGCAGGGCGTCTGGTATCGGAGCGGCTGCAAACAACCTGATGCTGTCTTTCATAGTTTACGTATTAGTGGTTTTCTGAAAGTGCCTTGGCGGCAAACTTGCCTGTGCCAGGTATGGATACGATATTTTAAGTGATTCTGAAGCGGTATGATACGGACTTTCTATAAACGCATGGTGGCCTCGGCCGCACTCTTCACTGTAGAACTGGTGTTTATTTGGGTGCTGTTTGTGGCTTGTATTATCGTGTTTCTGTGGCTGAGCAGCGAAATTCTGCAAGGCGACGAAGTATGGCTGGATGAGGCAGCCTTCGGTTTTGCCGCCAGTATCGGTGGCCCCTTGATGGATGGGGTGATCAAGTTTGTGACTTTTTTTGCCTCACGGCAGTTCCTGACGCCGGCGGCGCTGGCTCTGGTGGCTTACTACCTGTTCATTCGCAAGCACCGCTGGAACTCTCTGAAGGTGCCGGTGGTGGCGCTGGGCAGCATCTCGCTGAACCTGGTGCTGAAGTACTTTTTTGACCGGGAGCGGCCTATGTCGCCGTTGGTAGAGGCCTCGGGGCTCAGCTTCCCGAGCGGGCACAGCATGGTGGCGGCCTCTTTCTATGGCTTGCTGATTTATCTGGTGTGGCAGAATGTGAAGGATGCACGTCTGCGTAACCTGCTCATCTTTCTTCTGATCACCTTTGTCATTCTGATCGGGTTTAGCCGTGTTTACCTGCGCGTACACTACGCCACCGATGTGCTGGCGGGCTTTGCGGCTGGTTTCCTGTGGGTTATTATCGGTATCACCATGCTGCGCCGCCTGGAGCGCTTCTCCGGCAAAGAGATTACGCCGCTTGTGCTGGAAGAGCAAGAAGAGGAAAAATGATTTTTTTATCAGAAGGGTATTGCATGAATGGAAACCGCATCGTACTTTTGCACTCCCAATAAACACAAGGGTTAAAGGGTTTTGGGGCGTTAATTGATATAGTGATTTTTTGCGCAAGTGGCGAAATTGGTAGACGCGCTGTCTTCAGGCGGCAGTTCCGCAAGGTGTGAAGGTTCGAGTCCTTTCTTGCGCACACTAAATCATAAAAAGGCTGGTCTTTCGGGATCAGCCTTTTTTGTTTTACAGCAGCAATACGTGTGGATGTTTTGGCTTGGCAAGCGTGGAGGTATGTTATCTGCCTTCTGTACAGCCATAGCTTTTAAGCTATCCTTCTAGCTGCCGTTCATCCTCAGTCTTATAACCTGAATTGTTTCACCTCCTGCTTTCTGCTCTCCAGCCCGAGAGGGCTCGTCTTGGGGGTAGGGGCCCTCGATAAGGGCAGCGCGCTGGGAGCTTTTCCTGCCCTCGTGCCTCGGGCTGCCTCGCTCGCGCTCGGCACCAGAAAAACTCACATAGGCGCTCAACCCAAAGACTGGGAAACACTTCGATAGCCACTGCCTTTGCTGTAGAACAAGTATAGTTCCCCTCCTTAAACTACCGAGAATGCAAGTTCGCAGGTAGCGAGCGTAGCGCTGAGGGGCAGGGGTGGTTGGACTTATCTTTGAAGAGGCACCAGCTGAAGAGAAATCGGCGGGTGCCTGCAGCATCGTTTTGCTAAAAATATATCGTCCACTCGCCAACCTGCTGCTGCTCATCGAAGTACTGCAGCAGCCACTGCCGCTCCTCCGGCAGGTTTTTCTTCACTACTAGCACCGGGTCTTGCTGCAGTAGCTGTCGCAAGCGCTGCATGTCTTCCGGCTGGTGTAGCTGTAACAACTGCTCCCGCCACTTCTCATCTTGCTCAAACTGGGTCTCTCGCTCTAGCTTACTGCTGCCGTCCTCCAGCGAAATGATGCTTCTGTGCAACTCGAAAGCCAGCGAAGGCAGCAGCTTGTTGTATACCAGCACCGGCCGCTGCTGCAGGTTACGGGCCTGTATGGCCTCGGCGATAGGGCGGCTGCCGTTCGTAAACTGTGGGTTGTGCGCCAACAGCTTAGCCGAGTAGGGCAGGAGCAGGGCCGTGAAGACCAGGGCGCCATATACCAGCTTCTGCTGTGGCAGGCGCTCCCCGGTCCAAAGTATGGCCAGGGCAGCCAGTATGAGTACCGGGAAAACAAGCACCCGCCAGGGCAGCTCAACGCCAACGGGCAGCAACGGAGCCACAAAAAGAGCGACGGCAAGTACGGAAAAATAAAGCAGGGCGTAGTTCATGGCTTTCTTCACGGCTTTTTCAGGCATGTGAAGCAGCAGCCAGGTTGTCAGCAGCGCCTGCCCGGCGAAAATAGGCAGAATGTAAAGTATCAGCTTGGAACCGGAGAAGGAGAAAAACACCAGCGGCACAGGTATCCAAAGTATGAACAGGCGCTTCAGCGGGCGGGGCATCTCCCTTAGCCTCCGGAACTGCACCAGCAGTATGGCCGACCAGGGTAGGCTGAGCGCCGGAGCCAGCACCAGGTAAAACCACCAGGGCTTGGAGCGGCCGAAGGTTTCGGGGTTGGCGTAGCGCTGCACGGTGTGCTTAAACAGGAAGTAATCCACAAACTGCGGGTCGTGCAGCATGAGGTACACATACCAGGAACTTCCCAGCGCCAGGAAAAGCAGCAGCCCCGGCAGGTGGTGCCAGCCTGAAGTGTGGCGTTTGTTTAGCGCAGCGTAGTTCCCGCCCAGGCCAATAGCCACCAGCACGGGGAAAATGAGCCCGACAGGACCTTTGGTGAGGAAAGCGAGCGCCAGCAGCAGGTAGAAAAAGTAAAGCCAACCAACTTCTGCCCTGGATCTATACCTGACCCAGGCAAGTATGGCTGCCAGCTCAAACGTGGTGAGGAAAGAGTCGGTGGTAAGGTTGCGGGCCGAGAGCAGGACTGCCGGAATGGTGAAGTATAGCACCGCCGCCAGCAGCGCCTGCCGCGGGTTTGCAAACAGCGCCTTGCCTATGAGGTACACGAGCCATACTTGCAGCAGCAGCGACAGCTGCAGGAAAAAACGCGCGCCAAAGGCGTTCGGGCCGAACAGCTCCATGCCGAAGGCCGTCACGATGTACGTGACGGGGGGCTTGTGGTAGTGCTGGATGCCCAGCAGGCGCGGGTGCAGCCAATCGCCGCTCAGCCACATTTCGCGGCTGATTTCGGCATAACGGGCCTCGCTGGTCTCGATCACGCCCCACCCGCCCAGGTTAAACAGCAAAAAAAGCCATAGCACAAGCAGCAGGCCAAGCAGAGAGTGGTCTGTGTTAGGTTTGCGGATAGGCAGCATCAGGTTTAGTCTGGTGTGGAGGTTTTAGGGGCCAGCCGTTGCTCGCGCAGCCCAAGTATAAAGTTACGAGTATAAGCCACTACACCAAATATCTGCCCTAAAAACAGCACCGGGTCCAGGCGCAGCACGGCGTAGGACATGATCATGAGGCTGCCCACCAGGCTGATGACCCAGAACCCGTTGGGGATAACCGACTCCTGCAGGCGCTCCGAGTGCCACCACTGGTACACAAAGCGCAGGGTAAAGATTAACTGCCCGGCACCGCCCCAGGCAATCAGGGCACCGGATATTTTGCTGTGCTCCAGAATGTAGCTGAAGCTATAAGTGTCGCTCCAGAGCAGCCAGCCTGTGGCGGCGAAAGGGAACAGCAGCGCCCCCCAGCGCACCGGCCATGAGAGCCCCTCCCACACATTCTTCAGCTTAATGTTACGCAGGTAGATAAAGTAGGAGACCAACTGCCCGCCCACGATCACGATGTCACTGCGCAGCGCCCCGTAGGTCATTAACAGGATGGAGGCAATCATGCTGGTGGTCCAGAAAGAGGCGGGGGAGAGCACCCGGCCGGCCCGCTCAGACTTTACCCACTGAATAAGGATGCGTGCTGAGAACAGCAGCTGCGCCAGCAGCCCCACCCCGTAAATCAGTATTTCAGAGACGTCCATTGGCTACGGGCTGGTTCTCAAACTCCTCGGCAATGCCATACCTGATATAGCGCTTGCGCATCCACCGGAAAGCAAACGTGTCGTTCAGCGGGCCCCACAGGCGGTTGAACAGGTGGTACTTGGAATAGCCCGCAAAGCGCTCAAAGTGCTGCACCGGCAGCTGCTTCACCTTGCCTCCCTGCAGCTGTATCAGCGCGGGCAGGAAGCGGTGCATGCCGTCAAAGAACGGCACCCTTTTGGCGTAGGCGGCATCCATGATCTTGAGCGGGCAACCAGTGTCCACAATGCCGTCGTTGATCATGTAGCGGCGGAAGCCGTTGGCGATCCTAGAGGAAATCTTTTTGATGAAGGTATCCTTCCGTTTGGCCCGGATGCCGATCACCATGTCATAGTTGGCCGCGTGCTCCAGCAGCAGCAGGAAATCTAGGGGGGATGTCTGCAGGTCGGAGTCGATGTAGCCGATGTGGGTGGTGTGGCTGTGGTCGATGCCGGCCTTGATGGCGGTGCTGAGGCCGCGGTTACGGTCCAGGGAAATATAGCTGTAGCCGGCGCTGCCGCGGCAGATCTCCCGGATCTTCTCCAGGCTGCTGTCGGTGGAGCCATCGTTTATAAAAAGCACCTGCGTGGGCACCGGCGCCTGCGCCAGAAAGGCGTCCATGGCCTCGCGGAAGCGCTGGAGGCAGCCCTCTTCGTTAAACACCGGTACCAGCACTGTAAGTGTCACTGTCGCTAAATCCTGATGAAGCATATTGCTTACTTAATTTGATATTTCTTCCTGTTCGTCGATGCTCGGGTATAGCGTTAACAGCAGCTACAGCAGCAAAGTTACATGCTAACTGCTTGTCGCGCACCTGTTTTGTACACACCCTGTTTTTCTACTTCTCCACCTGCCTACGGAGCACCTGTTCACCTGCCGTGGCTCCTGATTGCTTTTGTTCGACCGCCGTTCTTGGCCAGCACTTATAACTAATTGGGCAGGCTAGCGCTGTACCAGCAGCGGCACCGACGGCACGTGGTGGTACGCCTTGAACCAATCCACAAACTTTTCGAGCCCCTGCTCCAGGGAGGTGCGCGGCTTGTAGCCCGTAGCCTGCACCAGTTCCTCCACATCGGCAAAAGTGGCCTGCACATCACCGGGTTGCATGGGTTGCAGGTCCAGTTTGGCCTTGCGGTGCAGCAGGCGCTCCAGTATGGCCACCATTTCCAGCAGTTGCTCCGGCTTGTTGTTGCCAATATTGTAGAGATTGTAAGGCACCGGGCTTGCTTCTGGCTTTAGCTCCAGCAACTGTACAATGCTTTGCACCACATCATCCACATACGTAAAGTCGCGCAGCATATTCCCGTGGTTAAAAATGCGGATGGGAGTGCCCTCCACGATGGCCTTGGCAAAGCTGTAATACGCCATGTCGGGCCTGCCCCAGGGACCATACACCGTAAAGAAGCGCAGGCCGGTGGTAGGGATGCCGTACAGGTGCGCGTAGCTGTGGGCCATTACCTCGTTCGCCTTCTTGGTGGCAGCGTAAAACGACACGGGCGCATCCGTGCGGTGGCTGACCTGGAACGGCGTTTCTGCATTCAGCCCGTACACCGAGCTGGAGGAGGCGAACAGCAGGTGCTTTATTCGATGGCGGCGGCAATTCTCCAGCACATTGGCAAAACCCACCAGGTTACTCGTCACGTACTCCTCCGGATGATCGATGCTGTGGCGCACACCGGCCTGTGCCGCCAGGTGAATCACCGCATCAAACTGCTGCTCTTCAAACAGTCGTTGCAGCGCGGCCGCATCCGAGATATCGAGTTGCGTGAAGTATAGGTTGGGAAAGTTGACGCTCTGGGTGATGGTGTTTGCCTGGAGATGTTGCCGGTTAAAGCCCTGTTGCTCCAGCCGCTTGTACTTTAGCTGTGGATCATAGTAGCTGTTGAGGCTATCCAGGCCCAGCACATAGTGAGCATGCAACTGCAAGGCCTGCACCAGGTGATGGCCCACAAAGCCGGCACTGCCGGTAACCAGTATGCGTTGCAAAACACTCATATTCTTGTTATGCAGATGACAGAAGCAGGATAATAGAGACCAAAATTAGGGGCCGAATCTGTAGCAATTCTGTAGTAGAATTCATGCATTTTTGTAGTTTACGAATATATAGTATAAAGGTGTAGGTAGGCGTGATGCTTTTCTGCTGAAGCTGCTGCTGACACAGAAATGGCGCAGCTACTTGCTGGGGCCAGGATATACTACCATGGATGTGCCTAAAGGTGTTAGATCCAACCAGGCAAGACCTTTGCTTTGCGGCGGTAGCCTGCCCGGAAAATGAAAAAGTATACCTAGTGGGCTTTTTGGGTTGATCCACATGAAGATAATCGCCTCACACTTTTATGGAATAAAGGAAAGTCATACTTTTAAAGCTTCATACTTTGTACTGATACCCATGCTGTCTCTCACAAAAAAGCTACTGATCTTTTCCCTCGGATTTCTGGTAACACTGCCTGCCCTTGCCCAGCACCCTGATGAAGTGGCGGCTGTGCGGCAAAAACTGGAGCAAGAGCGGCGGCAGGCAATGCAGGCAAGAATAGACCCGGCCCCAAAAGCCTTGCGCCTACTGGAGCTGGGCGCCTGGCAGGAGGCCAAGCAGGTGCTGCAGCAGGCGCCTGCCACCACTGGCGTAAGGTTGGCGAAGGCGGAGCTGGCCATGCTGGAGAACAGGTTCACAGCTGCCGAAGAGCTGGTAAGGCAGGTGCTGCAGGAAAACCCGCAGCACCGGGAGGCACTGCTGTTGCAGGGCAGGTTGCAGGTACAGGCATGGGAGCTGGAGAAAGCCAAGGCCACAGCCAACACCTTGCTGGCAAAAAATCAGAAGGACGAGGCTGCCGCTTTGATGCTGGGCCGGGTGCTGATGCTGCAGAAGAAGTATGGCGAGGCGCTAGAGTGGGCAAAGAGGGTACAGAGCTGGAACCGCGAGAATGCTGAAGCCTGGCTGCTGGAGTCGGATGTGCATTTCTGGAACCAGAAGCCGGAGCTGGCCGAGCAGCCGCTCATCTACAGCCTTAGCCTGAACCCTTTTGATGCCGATGCCCGCTTTAACTACGGCTACGCCATCTGGCGCCGCGTGGATGCCACGCAGCTGAACGACATGGCGGCGCAGTGGGAGCTGGCGCTGGCGCTGAACCCACTGCACTACGTGACGCATTGGCACTGGGGCAACGGCCACACCAATCTTACTTATGCCGATTATGCCCAACCTGAGGATGAGCAGGTGCGGGAGGAGCTGAAGCAGGCTGACAAGCTGCTCTCCGAGAATAAGATAGAGGAAGCACTGGCTGCCGCGCAGCAGGTGCAGCAAAAGTATAAAGCCTCGGTGCTGCCGGCCATGCTGCGCGGCTCTGCCTATTATATGGCCTTCGACATGGAACGCCAGGCACGGCTCGATTCGGCGCAGGCCGTTTTCCAGCGCATCCTGCAGCAAAAGAAGCACTACGGGCCGGCGCATAACGCTATGGCGGCCGTAATCAAGCAAAAGCAGCTCACGTACCTGCACAACTACAACTCACTGCAGCAGGTGGTACAGCAAACGCAGATCAAAGACCCGGTGAATTTTGCGCGGGTGTTTCCGGATGTGGCCTACTATCCTGGCGATGAGGTACAGAAGATGGTGTGGTCGCAGCTGTACGAGAGCATCGTATACTTTCCGTTCCTGAGCAAGCAAGCCGAAACCTTCGTTGTTCCGCCGCTGCACGTGGACCTGGCCATTGCGATGAAGTCGCCATACTTTAGGCAGGCCACCACCTTCGATAACCGCCAGTGGATGGACATCCGCGGCGTGGGCAGCGGGGCGGCAGCGATAGAGTACGTGGTGCGCGGCTCGTACCTGGAGCGGAATGTGGTGCTGCACGAGTATGTGCACCTGTTTCATGGGCGCGTGTTTACCGATGCCGAGAACCGCGCGGTGCGCCGCCTCTACTACAATGCCATGGAGCAGGGGCGCACCCTGGACTATTATTCGGCCAACAACGAGCACGAATACCTGGCCCAGACCTACCCGGCCTACTTTGAGCCCGTAAAGGTGCACCCACTCAACCACAAGTCTATCAACACCACCGCCGACCTGAAGGCCAAAGACCCGGAGCTGTATACTTTCCTGGATGGGCTGGTGCAGCGGCAGCGGGCCTACCTCGCCGGCGACAAGCAGGCGATGGCCAGCAATTGGGCGCAAGTGTACCTGAACCTAGCCAATAAGGCGCAGCGGCAGAACGAGCTGCAGAAGGCTGCTTTATACTTAGACAGCGCTTTGGTGTGGGACAAGAACTACCAACCGGCCCTGCTGGCCTATGCCGGCGTGGAGCAGCAGCAAAAGAAGTATAAAGAAGCACAGGCATGGCTGGGGCGGGCCAAAAGCATTAACCCAAGCTATGCACCCATATACCTGGCAGAGGCGGAGCTGCAGGAAACCATGAAACGCCATGGCAAGCTGAATGCCCATGACGCGCTGATGAGCCAAATGGCCCTCTACAAGAAAGCCGCGGAGCTGGAGGATGACCTGCTGATGCAGGCGCAGGTGAACGAGCGCTTCCGGGAGTTTTTTGTGGACTATGGAATGGTGCCCGAGGCCATAGCGGTGGCGGAGGCGTATGTGGAAAAAGCACCTACGGTCTCTACATACCTTCGCGACCGGCGCGATGAGGCACTGGCATATGCCAGTTGGCTGAAAGGCACGACAAGTATAAACCCGGAGGCGGAGCAGGCACTGCAAAGGCTGGTGTCGCTGAAGCCACAGAACTACGGGCTGCGCAGGCAATACGCCGAGGTGCTGGCCACCCAGGGCAAGTACGGAGAAGCTTACGAAACCTTAGCGGAGGCACAACGCATCTTGTCTGCCGCCGGCACGCCACGGCCCGACTTCATGACGCTGATGGCCGCTTATCAGCTGCAGCTGCAGAACAAGGACGCTGCCCGCACCGCTGCCCAACCGCTGTTGGATGGCAGTAAAACCCTGCACCAGCAGGAGCGCCACCTCCTGGTGCCGGTGCTGGCGGCGCTGGGGCAGGAGGAGCAGGCTAAAAAGGTGCTGAAAGAGTTGCCAAGCCCAGAAACGGTGGTGGAGCGCGCGCGGGTGCAGGCGGCAAAGGGGCAAAAGTACGAGGCGGCCGGAAAGGTAAACAGGGCGATAGACACTTACGAGCGATCCCTGCTGCTCTACCCGTACCAGCTGGAGGTGCGGCAGCGCCTGGTAAGGCTCCTGCAGCAAAAGGGGCGAACAAAGGAGGCCGACAGTGTCGCCCTGGCCGGCGAGCAGCTGGCACATTCCTAAGTATAAGCACAACCAATTTTTTATACATCTAACCAACAATCGTTCACATGACCAAACTTTTACTGAAACAACTCAGCCTTTGTGTGTTGATGCTGCTGGCCCTGGCTTGCCGGCAGTCGCCTGCAGGGCAGGAAGGCGCCATGCAGGTGGTAGACCCCGTGGATAACCAAGCGCAGCCGACAGTAGTGTATGTGGTGCGCCATGCTGAGAAAGACATCTCGGACCCCGGCAACCAGGACCCCGGCCTGACACCAGAAGGCCAAACCCGTGCCGAGGCATTGCGCGAGCTACTGCAGCCACAGCAGGTGGATGCTCTTTACGCTACGAAGTACACGCGCACCAGAAGCACACTGAAGCCATTGGCGGAAGAGCGCAAGCTGGAGGTGCTGCAGTACGAGGCAAACGACTTTAACGGGCTGAAGCAGCGGATACTGAGCAACAACCAGGGGCAGACGGTGGTGGTAGCGGGGCACTCTAACACGCTGCTGCCTATGCTGGAGGCCTTCGGTGCCAAACGCCCTGTACCGGATATCTCAGAGCTGGAGTACAGTTACCTGTTTAAGGTAACGCTGGCCGCAGACGGCACAGCCACAGTGGAAACCAACCGCTACGGATCCCAATAAGCGTTTTTATTCGTTATAGGAAAGCCCTTGCTGCAGCATGTAGCAGGGCTTTTTTATTGGGGCCTGAACACCTGTGCCCACTGCCGCCGTAGTATGGAACATGCGAAAACTAAGTATAAAAGTAAAGGAGGGGCAAGGCGAGGAAGTAAGAGGTATAGCTGAAGAGCATGAGGGTAAAATCCTGATGGTGCAGTCCGTGCATAAAGGCGAGGTCGTGACCGTGCACCTGAGCAACGAGCGGGTGAGTTCCTTTATCGCAGACCTGAGCAAGTATGAGGAGGCCGAGATCACGCTTATTCCGCGTGGCGTTATAACCATGTACCCACCCCAAAGCGATGCCCCCGACCAAGTAGCCGATGTAACCTACCGTAGCCCAATTGAGATTTTTCTGGGTGGGTTGCAGAGCGTAGGGTCTAAGGTAGGGCTGCTGGCCTATTCGGTGGTAGGCGGAATGCTGGTATGGGTAGGATTTTACACCAACACCAGCTATCTGTTGGTGGCGGCCATGCTGGTGGCGCCGTTTGCCGGACCAGCCATGAACGCCGCCATTGGTGCCGCGGCTGGTAAAGCTGGCCTGCTCAAGCAGAGTTTGCTACGCTATTTCATGGCTATTGGGGCATCCATCCTTATCACGTATTTACTTTCTTTGTTAATTGGGCAGGAGCACGCCACACCCATGATGGTGGAGGTGAGCCACATCTCGCAGGTAACCATACTGTTGCCTATTGCAGCCGGTATAGCGGGCGGCGTTAACCTGGTGCAGTCTGAGAGGGATAGTTTAGTGGCGGGCGCTGCTGTCGGGATGCTGGTGGCCGCCTCGCTGGCACCGCCCACAGGGCTGATCGGCATGGCGCTTAACTTCGGTAACTGGCAACTCATCCGCAGCGGTGTTTTTCTGCTTCTCTTTCAGTTAGTGGTGATACAGTTCACGGCGGCACTGGTGTTCCGCTACCTGGGTAAGGTTTCGGTGAAGGGCGTACGCTTCGCAGACGGAAAGGAGTCGGTGTTTTGGGGATCGCTACTGGTGTCGGGGCTGGTTATAGCCGGTATGCTGTACTGGCAGTTTAACCAGCAGCCTTCGCTGCAGAAGGCTAGCCTGAGCACGCAGATTACCGAGGTGATGCGTGCAGAGCTGAAGAAAATGAAGGAAATAGAGACAATAGAGGTGAGCGCCCGCTTTACCCGCGGTACTTTGCCCAACCTAAACCCTGTAATCTGTGACCTTTACTTATACAACCGTAACGACTCCCTGACGGATGAACAGGTGAAGCAGGTGGTGCGTGACGTGCTTTACGAGCGAATCAAAGCCAAAGGATGGAACGCAGACCCAATGTTCAACATCACGATGCTGGCCTATCCTGGCAAGGAAAAGAAGGAGTGAGCTAGTCTGGCTGGGTGATCACCTGTGTGCCGGCCAGCTTATCGTGGAAGGTAAGGCGGCTGCTGAAATTAGTGCCTACCAGGAAGCGGAAAAAGATGAGCGCAACGGAAACGGGCCGTAGCATAAAGCGCAGTGTGGCCGCCCTGAAGCTGATGCGCTCGCCTTTAGGTCCTGTTACGCGCAGGTTCATGAGGTACTTGCCCAGGGTGCCCTGGCAGGGGCAGGTTTCGGTACCGGCAAAGTACAGCCATCCCAACAACAGGTGCAGCAACCGTTCGGGCTTCAGGAAGAAGGCTGCCTCATTACTGCTAAAAGTAAAATAATCGGCAATGCTTATTAAGGTAAGCAGCAACAGCACATCCAGCGAGAAGGCCAGCACACGGGTACTGAGGTCTGCCAGCTCGGCTTTGTCTTTACTTTGGGTATAGGTAGTCTGCATCAGGTAAATTAAACTAGGGTGCTTCTTTTTTATACTTACTGAGGCGCCCTTGGTTACGGGTGAAGGGTAAGAAAACGTATTTTAACCTGACAATTTTCATAGCGAGTGTTGTAAAACCGATGCTTGGATGAGCCGGAGGTAAACCACGTTTGCTTAGGGCTTGGGGCAACGCCAACATAAAACGGAGATGCCTTGCATGCGGACCAGACGCACTGCATCGGGGTACAGAAATTATGAGTGCCTCCTGTGTTAGGAATATGCTCCTTTGCTACAGCTGCACTGCCTGCTTTAAGCGCAAGATTCTTGAAAGCCGTAAAGGTCTCGTCCGGGCGAGAAAAGCCGACTGCGGTGCAGAAGGAGGAGACGGCTTGCTATAGCCAGCCTACACTGGTTTATTCCCTGGGTGCTGCAGCACCAAGGTGTCCGCTATCTTATCGTGCAAGGCCTGGCGGCGCTCAGTGAAGGCGGCCATCAAATAACCGATCAGGAGAATGAGCCCGGACAGCATTTTGCCAAAGTAGCGGCCGGTGGCACGGGCAAAGGTTATGCGGTAACCCTCCGTGTCCGTCACAAAGATGCCGAAGAGCTGCTTGCCCAGTGTGGCCTGTCGGGCAGAGCTCTCGAAGCCGGCATAGTAAAGCCAGCCCACAAAAGCAGCAATCCCCTGTATTTTCAGGCGGCCCTCCATATCGGTTAACTCCGGCACCGTGTCTATGCCGACAACTGGGAGTATGAACAGGTTTATAAAGAAGGAGATGATCATGGCATCAACAAAAATAGCGGCCATGCGCTTCCAAAAACTGGCATATGCCAGGGTGATTGGCTTATTTTCTTCCTCGTCGTGGTAAAGTTGCATGTGTAAAAGTGGTCCTGGCAGCGATGATACAACAAACAGGGCACACCTGCAACAAAAAAAGCTGCCTGCGGTAGGCAGGCAGCTTCCGGAGTATAGGTTACAACTATGGGCCGCTAGGATTTGGCGGCCGGCGTAAAGCGCTCCACCTTGTTTTTGACAGGAAGCTGGGTTCGGAGGTACTTGTAGATCGCCCGCAGGTCTTCATCCTTCATACCGGAGTACATCTTCCACGGCATCAGCGTCTGCATCTGGCCGGGAGCTAGCTGCCTGGCGGCGTAGTCTTCATCGCGGTACATCTTAAAGCGCAGCAAGAATGCCTCTTCCGTCCAGCTGCCGATCCCGGTTTCTTTATCCGGGGTGATGTTGGCAGCGCGCAGCACAGCACCGTCCGGAAACTTGAAGTCCATGCCCCCGGCGAATGCTCCCAAGTCCGCGTCTTTGGGTGAGTGGCAGTCGCCGCAGCCAGCCACGGTTACCAGGTACTTGCCGCGCGAAAGCGGGTTGTCTAGCATGGCCTTGTCAGTGGCCGGAGGAAGCTGATTGGAAGGCATGGTGCGCAGAATCAGGTTGAAGGGGAAGTCTGGCATAGACTTAGGCACCGCGTTTCGGATCGGCGCCAGGGTGCGAATGTAGGCAATAATGGCGTGCGCATCCTCTGTCGTGAGTTGGCGGTAGGCGTTGTACGGCATCATGGGGAAGAGCGGCTCCCCATCCTTGCTAACGCCGTTTGTCATGGCCCGGTACAGCTCCCCGTCGGTCCAGGTGCCGATGCCCGTTTCCTTGTCTGAGGTGATGTTTTTGGCATAAAAGGTGCCCGGGAAGCCCATGTTATGATCAAATTTATCGCCGCCCTTGCCAAAGGTGCCGGGCACAGGAGGGGCGGAAAGCCGGGAGAAGTCGCGGGTGGAGTGGCAGTCGATGCAGACAGTGACGTGGTTGGCCAGGTAACGGCCGCGCTCAATCTGCTCAGATGATTTGCTCACCACAATGTTAGGGGCTGCATCCACGTTCGGGAAAGCGTACTGCAGGTAAATAATACCTGCTGCCACGGCTGCCACGGCCACAACTAGTATGTAGCCGATAACTTTTAAGGCTTTTTTCATGAGTTAGCTATCGTGTTTAAGGTGAAGTGGCTTAGAATAATTTATTTATAAAGTGTAATATTTATAAATAATATACGCATTAGCAAACTTTACCTCCCGCTACAGGATGATATTTTGTCTGGGTATGAAAAAGGCAGGCAAAAGGATATGAAATAGCCGCAGAAGTTACCTGCGGCTATTTTAATATTTGCGCAGAGGCTGCGAATGCCTGGCACAGGAAGCGACCAATAAGGCAACAGCCGCATCTTTCCATAAAAATTATACTTTAGCCTTGGCCATAACAGGCCCCTTAGTCAAGGAAGGGCAGAAGGGACTGGCAGGACAGAATGCGGCCTTTAAATCTACAGTGGAGAGTGTCAGGATTCTGGCCCACCAGTTGGCGTCGGTTACCTTACAAAAAAAGCTTTATCTCTCTGTAAAGAAAAGCGCTATAAGCGCCGACACGATAAAGTTTACCCCAATGGAGAGCACAATGAAGCCCATGATGCGGGAGAGTGCTGCCAGGCCTGACTTGCCCATATAGCGCGTGAGCTGGTGTGAGAAGCGCAGGATGACGTAAGAAACCGCTGCCAGCAGGATAATGCCGATCAGAATCATCATCATGTCCAGGTAGGAGAGCGAGGTAGTGAACAGGCCTATACTTACCGCAATGGCCCCAGGGCCGGAAAGCATGGGCATAGCCAGTGGCGTGAACGAGATATCCTCCTTCAGCTGCCCTTCCTCCACCACATCCGGGGAGATTTTCTTTTTGCTGCCGCCCGGGGTGAGCAGCTCGAAGCCGGCGCGCATGATCATCAGGCCGCCGGCAATGCGCAGATCGTGGATGCGGATGCCGAAGAAGTTAAGCACATACTGCCCCGCTAGGAAAAAAACGGCCAAGATGCCCACCATGTACAGGCAAGCTTTTAGCGCCTGCTGGTTGCGGTAGGCGGGGGTGTCGTCCTGCGTCAGGGTTAGGAACACGGGCATGGCGCCAAAAGGGTTTACGACGGAGAACAGGGCAGAGAAAGTGGCAAGTATGATTTCCATGAATAAGGTATGGCCTCGGGTGTGGTGCAGCTTTAAATATAGAAGTTTAATGATGCATCTGCAATGAAGCTGCAGCAGCAGGGGGTAATTTCGGTAGATAATTCGGAAAATGCCCTAAGGTTATGGCCTTCCGTCGGCATATTGCAGAAGAAAAGGGCAGAACTTACCCCTTTTGTCTTTCCGGTCCGGGCATATTCCTTATTTTTGAGGATAGATCAACCTAACCGTTACAATACATGAAAGGAGAAGTAAAGCTGGGCATACTGGGCGGCGGCCAACTGGGCCGCATGCTGATGCAGGCCGGGCTCGATTTTAACCTCTATACCCTGGTGCTGGACCCCGACGAGAACGCGCCCTGCAAAGACATCTGCCACGAGTTTTACGTGGGCAGCTTCCGCGATTTCGATACGGTGTATGAGTTCGGCAAGCAGTGCGACATCCTCACCATTGAGATTGAGCATGTGAACGCCGATGCGCTGGAGAAGCTGGAGCAGGAAGGCGTAAAAGTGTACCCGGACGCCAAAACCGTGCGTACCATCCAGGACAAAGGCCTGCAGAAGGAGTTTTACCGCCAGCACAACATTCCTACCTCTGATTTTATACTTCTGAAAGACAAACAGGAGTTGGAGCAAAGTATAGATTTCCTGCCGGCGTTCCAGAAGCTGCGGCGCGAGGGCTACGATGGCCGCGGCGTGACTCGCCTGACTGGCGAGGCAGACTTCGGAAAAGCCTTCGAGGAGCCGTCGGTATTGGAGAAACTGGTGGATTTTGAGAAGGAGATTTCCGTGATCGTGGCCCGCAACGAAAGCGGCGAGGTTACGGCCTTCCCGGTGGTGGAACTGAGTTTCCACCCGGAGCACAACCTGGTGGACTCGCTGTTCGCGCCTGCCAATGTGCCCTACAAGCTGCAGCGCCATGCCATTGAGATTGCCACCCGCGTAATTGAGGCTTTCGGCATGGTGGGTATACTTGCCGTGGAGATGTTCCTGACCAAGGACGGGCAGATTTTGGTGAACGAGGTGGCGCCGCGGCCGCATAACAGCGGGCACCATACCATCAAGGCCAACTATACCTCGCAGTACGAGCAGCACCTGCGCGCGATCCTGAACCTGCCGCTAGGCTCTACCGAGATCCAAAGCGCTGCCGTAATGCTGAACCTGCTGGGTGAGCCGGGCTATGACGGGGAAGCCAAGTATGAGGGGCTGCAAGAAGCACTAGCCGTGCCAGGCGTATACATCCATTTGTATGGTAAAAAATACACCCGCGCTGCCCGCAAAATGGGACACATCACGGTGCTGGGCAAAAACATAGAAGAGGCACAGCAATGTGCTGCGTCCGTTAAGAATGTTATCAAAGTAAAAGCATAAGTATGGCTGAGGAAACTAGAAATACACAACCGCTGGTGGGCATTATCATGGGCAGCCAGTCTGACCTGAAGGTGATGGATGCCGCCGCCGAGATCCTGGAAACGCTGGGCGTACCGTTTGAGCTGACCATTGTATCGGCCCACCGCACGCCGCACCGCATGTTCGAATACGCCGAGAACGCGCGCAAGCGCGGCCTGAAGGTAATTATTGCCGGAGCGGGCGGGGCTGCGCACCTGCCAGGCATGGTGGCCTCTATTACCACGCTTCCGGTAATCGGGGTGCCTGTAAAATCCTCGAATTCCATAGACGGTTGGGACTCGGTGCTAAGTATACTTCAGATGCCGGGTGGCATACCGGTGGCAACCGTTGCCCTGGATGGCGCTCTGAACGCTGGCATCCTTGCTGCCGAGATTATTGGTACCAACAGTCCGGCCGTGGCAGATAAGCTGGAGAAGTATAAAAACGGCCTGAAAGACAAGGTGATGCGCTCGGTGGAGGAGCTAAAGCGCGGAGACCGGGATCTGGATTAGTAGCTTTTAGCCTGTTTGGTTTTGAGAGGAGCAGTTAAGTTAAGACTGCTCCTTTTTTATGCTCTTTGTCATAGTACTATTTTCAACCGTTTCTTAGTCTCCAATTTTTATTCATTTACTAGGTTGTTTGGTATAACTGCTTGATAATTAGCATATGAAATGTAATTGGGTATAAAATTTGATTGTGGTATTTTAACTAAAAAATTGCATTATTTTTAACTTTTAACTTGGTAGGCCGTTCAATGTTGACAACCTTTTCTTTTCAGATTTGCAGGGGATATGGAGGTAGTCAACAGAGTAGAGCGCTACAGTGGGCAAAGGTATGTACCGTCATCAGGGCGAAAAAATATACCTTTTATACAGAGGGTTAAAAGAAGACTGGAGGGGGCTTTTAGTTACGGTACCCCAGAATTCTTCCTTTGGAAGAATAGTTATGCAAGGTTACTACAGGCAAAGCATTGCATTAAAGATTATGTTGTGCGGCCCCGGTACAAGGAAGTAGATTACCGGCAGGAGTTTCAGCAGGAGCTTACGTTTGTCTTGCCCTTCGCCTATTGGCACTACCTGAACGGCACATTGGATAAGACCATCTCTTCGAAATATACCAGGGAGCTGTACTTTTTCAGTAAGAACCATGAAGAGAGGTATACGTTTAGGGTTGACCAACCTGATAAGGACTCGTATGTAATCCCGAACATGTATCATTGCCCTACCATGTCGTTTGATAAGTGGGCGCAGGTTCCGCTAAAAGAGCACTATCAGAACAACTTGTTCCTGTTTGGGAAGCCCTTGTTCATTATCGCGAACAAGTACAATACAGAATGGGGAAGGAACCCTATCAACTATTTCAGTATCCCTGTGCTAGATGAAGTGCTCTCAAAATTCAGCCAAAAGTACCAAATAATATACAACCGTCCGGGGCCGGGCTACATCGTGATGGACAACAGCAGTATACTGGAACTGAAAGAGGCGGCGTTTATCCGGAAGTACTACCCGGATGTGATCTTAGCCGAGGATCTGTATCAGGCAAGTAAAGCGCATGTGAATAACTACAATCACTTCCAGTTGATGCTCTATGCCAACTGCGAACGCTTCTTATCGGTACACGGAGGAACAGCAGCCTTGGCAAGTTACTTTAAGGGAAAGAACACCATCCTTTCTAGGAGAGGCCACGAGCACAGGTACAATGAATTCAAAACAGTGTTTCCCGCTTTGTCTGGTGCAGAGATCTTCCATGCTAAAAATGATACAGAAGTGCTGGCGTACCTGGAGAAGCACTACTAAATATAAAAGTCTTTTTTATCGGCATCAACTGGCACAGCATGGGGCCTGATTCCCAGATCGTGCAAAGCGATCTTCGCCAGGATTCTAGCTGCTTTCAGGCACAGCCTTGTATTTACATGCATTTTCAGCGCCTTTGTTAGGTTGGCCTCCACATACTTTTTGTTGCCTGTTTTTTTCCAGAGCACATAGGCAACGTTCATTCCATAGTTGGCGAAGTTCTTCTGCGCGCGCTTCAGCACGCTTTTTCTATGTTCTGGGGGCAGGTGCTGCTGGATTAGCCGGAAGAGGTGAGAGATGTCCTCTAGGTATTCCCCTGTCAGGAACTTTACCCCGGAGATGGAGGCTGCATGTTTTCGGTACTCGGCTAGAACGCGCGAAGTGTGGGCCACGGGGTAATGTTTGGCAATGCGTACCCACATCTCCCAATCCTCTCCGTAGGTGATGCCGTAAAAGCAGCCAAGCTGCTCATAGACCTCGCGCTTCACGGTAATGGTGGCGTATTGGACGTGCTGCCTTTCGCTGATGCGGAGAAGCCAGTTGGGTAGCACCCCCCAGTGTGAGTCATCGTCCCGCACATGTTTGGAGATAACATTGTTTTGCTCATCTATGTGCAGGTGCCGGCAAAAGGCGGCACCCGCTTCCGGGAATTCCTCAAACAGCCTTTGCATGGTGTTGTAATACCCGGGCCTGATGCGGTCATCGCCATGAAGCAGGTGTACCAGGTGCCCTCGCGCTCTGTTGATGCAGGTTTCAAAGTTGCGCA
Source organism: Pontibacter litorisediminis (assembly GCF_029360645.1). Taxonomy (GTDB): domain Bacteria; phylum Bacteroidota; class Bacteroidia; order Cytophagales; family Hymenobacteraceae; genus Pontibacter; species Pontibacter litorisediminis. The sequence continues at coordinate 222,188 of NZ_JARDUA010000007.1, forward strand.
GGCTGCCCACGTTCTGGGGCTGCCGGTAGTAGCCTACTCGGCCTTGGCCAATCTCCTGTACGATTTTTTCTACGTCAGCATCGGTGCTGGCATCATCCACCACCTCGATCTGCATTTCGGAGGCAGGCACCTTCTCTGCCAGAACACTCTCCAGGGTGTACACCAGGAACTCCGCACAGTTATAGACCGGGATCATGACCGACCATCTTGGCCGGTCGGCGGATGGTGGCAGTGCAGGAATTATCGGGGGAGAAGAGGGAATGCGTTCCATGAGTAAGTAAGTAAAAGTGTATCAAGCTCCAATTTCATCCTTGTCTCAAGCAGTAGCTTGCTGCTTATGCCATCAGCCATTGCCGCATGTGGTGGTTAAGTTCTTCCCCGTTCCAGTTCTCTACCAGAAACCTGCCTAACCGGTAAGGCTCCGAATTTGGTTTAACAGGCCGGGAATCTGTCGTAAAGGCGGCTGTGAAGCCCATCTCTGCGGCCACTGCCATGGTATCTGGGCTATAGCTGCCGTAAGGGTACGCCAGCACGCGAACGCACTTTTGGCCTAATTCTTCCAGGAACTGCTTGTTTTCTACGATTTCCCGCTGTTGCATAGCCTTGGGGTGGGCGGCCAGGTCAGGGTGCGACACCGTGTGGGCGCCAAAGCTGAAGAGTTTGTTGCTGCCCAAGGCTAGTAGTTGTTCCGTGTTCATGCTGTGGGAGAGGGGCCGCGGACAAATATAAGTTACGCCAGCCCAAGCCTTGATTTGGGCGAGGTGCTCTTGTTGCCTGGGGTGGGGCAGGGGTTTTAACGCTTCCCACAACTGGAGGAACAATGCCGCTCTGGAAGAAGGCGGGGGCTGCACGTAGGCCTTCCATTGCCGGTGCTGCAGCTTTAAGCCTTCCGTGAGCTCCTTTTCCTCTCCAAGCTCCGCGGTGACCCGTGCGTTCTCAAGTGGTATACTGAAGGAAGAAGGTAGCTGTGGTGTATGCAGAATAATGCGCTCCAGTTCATCCCACCAAAACTCCGACTGCTGCCCCGCGTTTCCGGAGCAGGCAAAGAATGTGGCGGGCAGCTTATACTTTTCCAGCAGCGGCTTGGCAAACAGGAAATTGTCGACATACCCGTCATCAAAGGAAAGTGCCACACTTTTTCTGCGGAGCTTGTTGCTCACAAGATCCTCCGTTAGCTCTGGCAAGGGCATTACGCGCCATTTTCTGCTCAGGAGCTGGAGCTGTTCTTCGAAGTGCCCTGGGCTGACGGCCAACCTCCATATATCAGGCTCCAGCTCTGCCACACGGTGGTACATCAGCACCAAGGCTTTAGGCTCCAGTTGCTTTTTTACTTTATGTAGGAGACGCCGGATCAACTTTTGATAGCCTTTACAGTGATTGTTACCTGGTAATGCGGGTCGTTATACTTGAGCTTGTCCAGCGGCACCTCCTGGAGCCCCATGCCGTAAAGAAATGCCGTGGCTGTGAAAACGTTTCCGTGCGGCTCCACCTCTGCGGTACATCCCGGGAAAGTCTCCTGGAGTAGCTTTTTTAGTGCTTTGTCTGTAAAGGACCAGTACCAGACATCCTCCCACTCCCCATAATCTATGGGCGTGATGTAAGGCACCGTGAGCAGCAGCGCTCCACCTGGTTTCAGGATGCGGTAGCAGGTGTGCAGAGCCTCCTTAAAGTCGTAGATCAGGTGCAGGGTCTGTGTCAGGATGAGGCAATCGAAGGTGTTGTCAGGGATATGGGGCGCGTTACTGATATCCCCGACCAGCGTTGCCTTTGGGTTGCCTTCACTTACGTGCAGTACATCGCTCTCTGTCACGTTGTCCGCTCCGTAGCGCATGGTATAGGCGTTATCGCCAATCTCCAGCACACGGCCCCGGACACAGTGCGCCTCCTGCTCCAGAAAGTTCTCAATGTAATAGCGGTCTACAGGGCCGCCCCGGTCATAGCCAAACTGCGTGCTCAAGGGCAGGTACCTGTTAAGATCACCCACCTTTACTTTGCCGGGAGGAGGGGTGCCTTGCCTGAACAGGAGGGACTTCAGCTTGTTCCTGATCCTGCCGGACGGGATGCGCTTTATTATTTCGTTCATAACAGCTATGGTGCTAGTGCTTTTGAAAATGGTGTTCCAGGAGAGCTCAGGGTCATACTTGATCAGGTTGTAATACTCGTACAGGGAGAGTGACTTTTGCTTTTGCAGCTTCGTCAGAAGCTGTTCGGTGTAGTAATAGCGCCACGATGTCACCCCTTCCCGGTAGGCGCTGACCTCTTCCGGGCATTGCAGCAGCTTCCTCTGGCGCCTGAGTACCTTCATGGCGGTAAGCAGCATCAGAAGAACATTTCGGGATGTATTGGACGCGTGGAATCGATAAGCCGCCATCTTAGTGGGGTGGTGCAGCACAGGGTACTTCCGGGCGATCTTGAGGTAGAGGTCATACTCCTCACAGCCCCGCAGCGTGGGGTCGAACATAAATTCCTCAAGAACCTGCCGTCTGTACATCACCGTCGCATGCATGCCGATATAATTGCCTTTCAGGAGGTGCATGTAATGGTGCTGGCGAACCATCCTCTCCTCCGACACCGCCTTTCCATCACCTTCGTATACTTTGTCGTGGCAGCCAGACACAAAAGCCAGGTGCTGCTGTTGCTGCAGGTAGGTTAGGTTTGTGGCCACGGCCTCTTTGTAGAGGTAATCATCTGCATCCAGAAAAACCAAATACTCGCCCCTGCTGTAGCGTATACCCTTGTTGCGGGCGGCGGACGGGCCCCGGTTGTTCTGATAGTAATACCTTACGCCGGGGTTTTGCTTGGCCACCTGCCGGGTGTTGTCTGTTGAGCCGTCGTCTACAACCAGTATTTCAATATGGCTGTAAGACTGCTGGTACACACTATTCAAGGCCTCCTGTAGCAGGTGTCCATGGTTATAGCAGGGTATAACCACTGAAACGAGCGGGTGATGGGTAGGCAGCGCCATGCTAGCTTCGCGTTGGGTTAAACAACTGACGCTGGTGCCGCTTATAGAAAATGAACCCCGAGAGCATCCCTTTCATCTCCGCCCAGATGGTGGAGGTGCGGGAAGTATACCTGGGGAATCCTTTCCGGATGAGCCCGATGTAAAACTTTGGCAATACCTGCAAAAGGTGCTGCCTGTAGCCTGCCTGCTTGTGCCGTTCCTGCTGCAGGAGGGCGGCCACGGTAAAGCCCCGCATGTAGTAGTAGAGCTGCCTCTTCAGGCCTTTGGTTTCCCGGCGGTGCTCATGGAACACAATAGCCCGTGGGTTATACTTTATCGTAAAGCCGGCAGAGAGTATTCTGTGCCACATCTCTGAGTCACCGTTGCAGCCTGCTGCCCCTACATCGAGCAACTCATTAAAAAGCCCAACCTCCCTAAACACTGATTTTCGGAACGCCATGTTCGCGCCGGCTCCAATTTCCCAGACTGGGGGGCCGATCTCCATCGTGGCGCGCATAAACTCTGACGTATAGGTTTTGCCTGCGTAGCCCCGGTTAAAGCTCCAGTACTTTTCAAAGTTTACCTGTGCCTTGGTCTGCAGTTGGGCTGCAATCACCAGCCCGGTCATGGCGGCCACCGCGGAATCCTGAAAAGTATGCCACACCCCATAGGCCCACAGCGGATGCACTCTTACATCATCATCCACATAAGCCACAATTTCATTCTGGGCGTGCAGCAGGCCTGTGTTACGGGCGATATCCAGACCGGGTCTGAGTTCTCTGATATAAGTCACCTGTGCAAACTGGTTTACTACGTGTAGCGTCGTTTCATCGGCAGGTGCGTTATCAACTACCAGTATCTCCTGCGGCACACACCTTAACCCCAACAGGTTCTGGAGGCATGTTTTAAGCTGGTCTGCCCTGTTGCGGGTGCAGATAATGGCAGAGACTGGAACCGAAGCAGGTATGGTTTCAGGGAGTATCGAGGCGAGGTGGTTCGCTAGCCACTCCGTCCAAAGCCCGAACTCCCTGCGTTGCAGCAGTAACTTCCAGCTTTGGTCCTGGGCCGGGTCAGAAGCTTTATTATACTGCTCTACAGCAGGCTGTATGGCTGCCGTAAACCTTGCCAGGTAAGCGTCGTCTGCCAAAACCTCGCCGGGCTTCAGGAACAAATGCCCTAAGGCCAGGTCTTTCCACCAGTAGACCAGGTAGCTGCCCGACTGCCTCTCAGAGGCGGGTGCAGGTAAAGGAGACTGCCTGTCCAGGTGAATATGGTGGATGTGATAGGCGGGATGCTGTGGCATAGGGTTACCTGCTTGGTTGTAGGGCAATGGTTTTATTCTCTAACCGGAACGGGAACTGGGGGCGCACAGCACCCCACCACTTCTCAAAGTAGTTCAGGCCTCCACGGTAATCCTCCACGTCAAAGGCCAGGCACTCCTCAAAGTAGAAGAGTTGTATGGAGACATCCCGGGCAACGTGGATGCTGATGTAGTAGGAGCCGTCGTTGAGGAAGTTGCCGGGAATCGTGCATTCTCCCTCCACAACTCCTTTTTGGCAGAGAGTAGCAGGAGAAAGCAGGTCAAAGATGCAGTCGCCGCTGTAGGAGAAAAGAACCAGCCCGACGCTGATGTTCACCTCCTCCAGCATGTTCCAGAACTGAAACTTCACCGTGAGCGGTGTCCGCACATCAATGATGCCGTCCGAATGTTCCAGGTGAGGAATGACCTCAACCTGCTTAAAACGGACTTTATCGTTTCCGGGGGCCGCATCGGCACTGCCCCAGCTTTGGTTGAGCTTAAACTTCTGCAGGCTGGCGATGTACTTGTTAACTACTGTAGAGGAAGGACCGATGTCCTGCATTTTTCCTTTTTTCAGCCAAAGGGCTCTGTCGCAGAGGGTGTTGATGGCTTGCATGTTATGGCTGACAAAGAGTATAGTGCGGCCTTCCGCCTGCGACACCTCCCGCATCTTGCCCAGGCACTTCTTCTGAAAGTCGGCATCGCCAACCGCCAGCACCTCGTCTACAATCAGGATATCAGGCTCCAGATGAGCGGCCACGGCAAAAGCCAGGCGCACATACATCCCCGAGGAGTAGCGCTTTACCGGGGTGTCTATAAATTCCTCGATACCTGAGAAGGCCACGATCTCATCGAACTTGGCAGTTACCTCGGCTTTGCTCATGCCCAGGATGTAGCCGCTTATGTAGATGTTCTCGCGTCCGGTTAGCTCTTTGTTAAAGCCGGTACCAACTTCCAGCAGGCTGCTCACCTTGCCTCTGCCCCTGACAGTGCCCGTGGTGGGCTTTATAATCCGGGAGATAATCTTCAGAAGGGTTGATTTGCCAGATCCGTTGCTGCCGACGATGCCGAGGGATTCCCCCTCCAGCACATCAAAGCTTACATCGCGCAGCGCCCAGATCGCATCTGTCAGCACTGACTCGTCCTGGTGAAAGAAAGGATCTCTCTTGCCCTTCACATACAGGTTCCACCACCGCTGCAGGTCTTGCCGGAAGGAGCCGGTGCCGATAGCGCCCAACTGGTACAGCTTGGAGAGGTTCTCTACCTGTATGATCTTTTCTGCCATGGGTCTATACTACATCTATCAGTTTGTCGCCTTGCTTATTGAACAGCAGTAGGGCGGCGCCGAAGAACATTACTGTGAACAGGATACTGTAGAGTAGCTGCAGCGGGGAAACGGTTCCCTCCCCTAAAAGAGAGAGGCGGAATGCTTCGAACAGGGGAGACAAGGGATTTAGCTGCACCACCCACTGCACCTTTTCCGGAACAGCTGACAAGGGGTAAATGACGGGCGTTACGTACAGTAGCAGGCGCACCCCAAGGCTGGTGACATAGCTTATATCGCGGTACTTGGCAGTAAGAACAGAGAAGAACAGGCCCAAACCCAACGCCAACAGTCCGGTGGCAAGCACCACCACCGGGAACCACAGCACAGTTATACCCACTGTGAGCCGCAGCCCCTGAAAGTACCAGTAGTATGCCATCAGGGTCAGCAGCAGCAGGAACTGAATCAGAAAGTTGTATAGCTGTGTCTGGATAACTGAAAGGGGAATGACGATCCGCGGGAAGTACACTTTACTGAAGAGGTGCACATTGTCGCGGAAAGTGGTGGACGTGCCGGTGAAGCTGTCGCTAAAGAAGCTCCATAGTATAATGCCGGAGAAGTAGAAAAGCACAGGCGGCAACGAGCCCGTAGAAATACCCACAAGTTTGCTGAAAACAATAACATAGGTGGCCAAGGTGAGCAGGGGAGGGAACAGGATCCAAAAGGGGCCTAATACGGTCTGCTGGTAGCGCAGCAGGAAATTTCTTTTCACAAGCCCACGCAGCAGGTGCCGGAAAGACCATAATTCTCCTATACTAGCTCCCAGGTAACTGGTTTGGCTGGTAATTTCCCATTCTCCCTTGCCTTTAGCTTTAGACATGAACCCGCTCAAAAAATTTTAGAGTTATAAAGTTACACTGAATGGTCGGCCAGCGCAGCTGTGCCTTTAGCGCGTTATAGCAGCCTGATTCTCAAGATAACTTTATACGTGTTATTGTATTTTAAGTGTTATTTTTAGGAGGTTTTTAGTGGGCTTGCCAATGATGCAGGTGATGTCGCAGGTAAAAGTCTGGAAAATAAAACGGCAGATAGGATCGCTATCTGCCGCTATGAGAGGGGGAGGGGAGTTTGTTACTTTTTTATGAGCTTGAACCGGTAAGGCGTGTCACCTATGTAGGCTGTTAAGAAATAAAAGGCCGAGCCCTCAGCCTCTGCCAGGCTGATGGGCACTTTGGTGAGCCCTTTTCGCAGCGGCATTGACCTCTGCAGCACTTTTTTACCTTTGGTATCGGTAATTACTACAAGCAGTACATCTTCCGTAACAGCCTCCACTTCTAAGGTTATCTTGTCCGAAAAAGGGTTTGGATAAACAGAAACGGAAAGCCTGGCAGGCCCGAAGCTGACAGCACGTATGGGAGAATATGTGCTGGTGCTGTCATGGTCTATTTGGCGAAGGCGGTAATACCTGGTGCCGGCTTTACCTGCTTCTGCGTCGCGGTACGTATAGGCCAGCAGCCTTTGAGCATTACCTGCATAACTGGGCACAAACCCGATCTTCCTAAACTGCCCCGGCCCTTCCGAAACCTCCACCTCAAAGCCATAGTTGTTCTCCTCAGAAGCCGTTTCCCACTGCAGCAGCACCTCTGCCCCCTGTCTGGCAGCCGTGAACTTAACCAAAGAGACAGGCAAAGGGGCCGGGGCAGAGGTGGTGCTTGCTACCGTAAAAGGCGAGAAAGAGTTAACGCCACTTAAACTGATGATGTATGTGCCTGGTAAGGTGCCTTGTGTTACAGTGCCGGCACTGCTCTCCATCACCTGCCACGCTTCTCCCTCATAGTGGCTCACGTAGCTTTCGGATCGGTTAAAGTTTGCAGGCTCGTCATGGCTGGTCCACTGCAGCGTCATTGCTACCTCAGAGCCCCCTGTCTCTTCTTCCTCTATGTGCCAGGTTTTGTTGATGGTGCTGTCTGGTACGGCGATAACTTCCTGTGTTTGGTCTTTTTCCTCTACCCGCACGCTAAAATTGTCCGTGGCGCCGGTGTTCACCAGCGTAACGGGAGCATAGCCTTGCGGTGTTCCGACAGGGTATACTTTGGAAGTGCCTGGGCCTAAAGCATGCTGCGTTAGCTTACCGGAGCCATCTGTTACGATATACCTCTCTGCACTGTAATGCAACAGGCTGGCCCCACCGGTCAACGTCAGGTCCTGAGCGCCTAGCCACAGACTACCTTGCATCAGGTCTATGGCCTGTGTTATGGTTGCCGCCCCCGCAAGTTTCTTGATGCCGGAGCCTCGTATGATCAGGTTGTCATACGTGCCGCCGGGTATCAGTTGCTCGCTATCACTGTTGAATATGACGTTGGAGCCTGGCTCAGCATTCAGATTGGTTCCGGTTAGACTGCCGTGCACCTCTAAGGTGGCATTTTGTTCTAGGGTAAGAGGGCCTGCCGCATCCAAATTGCTAACATGGCCATGCGTGCCGGCTTTTATGCGTGGGTAGTGGCTCAGCTCAGCTGTGGTAGGCGGGATGTGGGCATCTATACTTGGCGTAGGTACACAGGTGGTCCAGTTTTGGCTGTCAAACCAGTCGGAGGTGCCGTTGTCTCCCGTCCATGCCGTTTCCTTGGCGTCGATAACCATAACAGTATGATGCAATACTTGCTGCAGCCCTTGCACGTCGGTATAAGTATAAGTGAGCGGATGGTTGCCTACACCAGCTGCATCCGGGGTAAAAAGGCCAGCCTCCACCCCGGGGCCAGCATAAGTTCCTCCTGTCGCTTGCCCAAACCTAAGCGGTTGCGGACCGCCGTAAAGGCAGGCCTTGCTGTTCTCCGTTGCCTGGTGCGCGCCAATGCAAAGGTCTGTGCGCTGCAAGATGCTGTTGCCCCAGAAATCACGGTTGCCCGGGTTAAGTCCGAAGTTAGCGGCGAGATTAAGCGCTTTGCCGATGATCGGTGAGGAGCTCTCTAATTTGTAGTTCTCCAAAGTATAAAGCCGCTTCGGGTCTGAGATGGTTACTCCCTTGCCAGGAGACTTTAGCATGGGATCCAGAAAATATCCCACCGCCATGCCGTTGCGGTACTCCTGTGTGGTAGCGCTACGCCAGCCGTCGAGCGAGTTGTAGGCCGTGCCACCCCATACAAACTGCGGTGCCTCGCCGGAGGCCCAGTAGTTATTCCCCTCAAACCTGACGCTGGTGATAACATCAACCTGCAGGAGCCTCGCTCCGCCTGTCGTAACAAACAGGTTGTTGCGGAAAGTCGCTGCCGTAGCACCTCCTGCCTGCACCCAGACAGCCTTTGGAGAACCGCTGGCCGAAGGCGTCAGGTAGATCGTGTTATTGTAAATTTGGGCATTCTGGATGCCACCTTTTGACCCCGATGACCACAAATGTATGGCGCCGTAGCCGTTCTTTCGGCCGTCGTTCTCGCTGATGTTGTAGCGGATGGTGAGGTTCTTCATCTCGCTGGCACCACTGTACTGGGCCAAAAGGTACCCGGCTCCCTCGTTGTCGTGCGAGTAGTTGTACTGCAGGATACAGTTGGTGCTGCCGCCATCCAAGTCGAAGCCGCCGCCGTCTTTAGATGTTCCCGTTTTGTTATGGTGCGACTCGTTGTACTGTATTATGACGTTGTTACTGGCGTAGCACCAGATGCCGACAGGTCCGCCACTTGTCCAGGCGTTCAGCCAGCCGTTGTTATAGGCTTCGCAGTACTCAACGATGCCTCCATCCACCCCTCCCAGTATAATGCCATTGCCGCTGTGCGACTTGGTTTTGGTGGGGATGCCGGCATTGTTATAAGCTTTGGTGAAACCCACATACACATTCCTGTGCGCTTTATAGTTGCCCTCCGCCCATACCAGGATACCGGCATCCCCGTTGTCATGAACGGCGGAGTTTGTGATAGTTACCTCACTAAAACCTTGCGTTCCGCCCCAGCTGCCAATGCTGATCCCCGCCTCGCGGTAGCCGTACACTTCCACATCGTGGATGGCGATATAAGGCAGCTTGGTGGCGGGGAGGTCCATGTAAATGTCCATGCCGGCGGTGGTGCTTACCGTTCTACCAGCGCCTTCAAAAACCAGGTGTTCGATCTTAAACCCTGATGTGTTGTATAACCAGAAGCCGGCTTCTTGCCCACTTCGGATAACAGCTCTCCCCACGCCGTATGACCCGAGCACAATAGGCTTCTCGGCTGTGCCTTTTACCTCCGCCCCAAAGCCCAAGCTACCAGAAAAGATGACTTCCCCCTCAAACAAAACGGTGTCGCCGGCAGCAAGCGGCGTGGCATTTACTTTCTCTATACTTGCCCAGGCGCTTGCCTGTGTAAGGCCACTGTTCACATCATTCCCTTTGCTGCTCACATAGTACGTCTCCGCCTTCGCACACAAACAAGTTAGCGCCATTAGCAAAGTAACGGCAGCTGATAACATCTTCATAACCACAGCATCTACTTAAGGATAATTATACTTTGGGAGCGCTACAGGTTAAGGTATAGTGTGAGGCAAGGCTAACAGCCACGCAGCGCAAACCAATGCTGGGGCTTAACACCTTTTTCTTCTGCTGTGGGGTTTTCTTAAAGTAAAAATGCGGCATAAAAGTATAAAATAGAAATAATTGCAAGTTGGATTTTATCGTGCCTTATGGCAGGCCTTGCCTTACTGCAATAGTGACAATTATTTTATGCCGAACAAAGTCGTTCACGGAAAAGTTTATAGGTGCTTTACAACGATGCGGCGTTGCGCAATGTAAATTATAGGCTGTAATACACTGTTTTGTGAAGGCAAATGGCTTGTTTTTGAGGAGACGTGATGCGTTTGCGCCTGATGCTTCTGGTTAGTGGGTCGCGATGGTGTTAAATAAGTTATAGTTTTAGCCAGGTGTCATGGCTTGAGAGGAGGAGGGTTGAGCGACTGGTTTATCAAAAGTAAAGTATGTTTATTTTGAGGATGATCTACAGTTTTGTGCAGACTTACAGTATAAATCCTGATTTCTCCTGCGGCTATAAATGAAAAGCGCTCTACAGGATGTGCCTGTAGAGCGCTTTAGCAGCATTAAAACAGTTTATAGCTTATAACCCAGCATAAAGTAAAGGTGCTGTGCCTTGGCTGAAACGCTGTTGATGGCGGAGGAGCTTTCATTCGCCTCATACCTCACTCCTAACACCATCGCTTTGGTTCCCAAGGGAACGTGTAGGCCAGCACCTGCAGTAAGGCCAAGGGTGCGTTTTCTGAACCCGCCTTCTCCAAATGCGGGCTGTTCGCGTACCCTGGGTTCATCCGGGTCATAATAATCGGTACGGGTAGACTGTTGTGTTACCTGTAGCGCAATGTTGTTAGCGAGGCCCGCGCTCAGGTATGGCCTTAGTTTGCCGTTAGGGTACGTGTACACGACCTGGATGGGCAGCTTGAGGTAGTCTGCATCAAACAAGACATCATACTTATACTCAAAGCCCAGGTTGTTTCTGTAGTCAAAGGAGGCTACTTGCCGGAAGGGCATGTACAACAGGTCTATTTGGATGGAAAGCTTTTCGTTCAGTCTCGGGAGCGAGACGTTTACCGCCAAACCGCCGCCCAAGCCCGCCGATTCGTCTGAATAGCTCCCGCGGGTGGTCGGGTGCTCATCGCCCTTCAGCGTATAGGTGCTTCTGGTGTAGGTGATGGAAGGGGCAAAAGTAACGACGGACTTCTTTATCTCCGCTTTTTGTATGGCTGTGCTGCCCCCTACACACGCGTTGTAATCCTCCGTTATTTCGGCCAGGGCATCTGCCGTAAACTTCATGTTCTGAAACCTGCCGGCTTTTATGGTCTCACAATCCGTGAAGGCTACGGCCATGGTATGTGCATAGGCTCTTCTCTTCGCTTTGTAGAGCTTTCCGGAGTTGGTGTCCCTGAGTAACGTCTCCTCGTAGAGGAGTTCAATGAGTGGCTGGCCGTCCTTCCTCAGAAAATAACGGTCCTTCTGGAAAGAGTCACGGTAGTGGTACACGCTGGCTTTGCCCTTCACCAGTGCGGCTAGAAAAACGCGTTGCCTTACAGTGTCCCCCGCAGGTGCTAAGGTAATCTCAAAAGCTTCAAAAAGTTTCTTGCCTTTGTCGAAGCCGTAGGCCTGGATGTCGTGGGGCGTAAGGGCCTGCTCGGCTGCGTGCTCATTTTGTTTGAATGTGGTGACCTCTGCACTGCGGACAGAGCCCCGGTAATCTACCAAGCCCCGAATCGTGTCGCCGTTCTGGACGATAAAGCCATCTTGGAAACTCTTTTGCGCAAAAGCTAGGGTGCAGGCAAAGAGTAAGGTGAAGGTTACATAAAGTTGTTTCATGGAAGTTAGGTTGATGTGGTTGACGGTGTAGCTGCAAACATTGGCAGTATACTAAAATTATTATATTTAGTTATAACCCCACAGCTAAATGTTGCCTGCAAAAAAACTCCCCTGCCGGAGTCCGGCAGGGGAGTTCTGTATAGTTTGAGTTTTAGATGCTTACTTGTTGGTGTTGCCGTCTACTTCCTCGTAGTCTACATCGGTTACACCGCCGTCGTTGGCTGCGCCCTGCGCACCACCGGCCTGGCCGTTGCCACCGCCTTCAGCGCCTGGAGCTCCTTGGCCCTGCGTAGCTGCGTACATCTCCTGAGAGGCGGCGCTCCACGCGTTGTTCAGGTTCTCGATGGCTCTGTCGATACCAGCGATATCTTTCGACTCGTGTGCCTTCTTCAGCTCGCCCAGCGCATTCTCGATGTTAGACTTATTGCCGCCGGAAAGCTTGTCGCCATACTCCTTCAGCTGCTTCTCGGTCTGGAAGATCATAGAGTCGGCTGTGTTCAGCTTCTCGATCTCCTCCTTCGCCTTCTTGTCAGCCTCGGCGTTGGCCTCTGCCTCCTTACGCATTTTCTCGATCTCCTGCTCGCTTAGGCCAGAAGAAGCCTCAATACGAATCTTCTGCTCTTTGCCTGTCGCTTTATCCTTCGCTGTTACGTGCAGGATACCGTTGGCGTCGATGTCGAAAATAACCTCGATCTGTGGCACACCACGTGGTGCTGGCGGAATATCTGATAAGTGGAAGCGACCAATCGTACGATTGTCCTTGGCCATTGGGCGCTCACCCTGCAGTACGTGGATCTCCACAGACGGCTGGTTATCGGAAGCCGTTGAGAACGTCTCAGACTTCTTCGTAGGGATCGTTGTGTTCGACTCAATCAGTTTAGTGAACACACCACCCATAGTCTCAATGCCCAGTGACAGTGGCGTTACGTCCAGCAGAAGCACGTCTTTTACCTCACCTGTCAGTACACCACCCTGGATTGCAGCACCAATGGCAACCACCTCATCCGGGTTCACGCCTTTAGAAGGCTTTTTGCCGAAGAACTTCTCTACTTCCTCCTGTACTTTCGGGATACGGGTAGAACCACCTACCAAGATCACCTCGTCGATGTCAGAGGTAGAAAGGCCCGCATCCTGAAGAGCTTTCTTGCACGGCTCCATAGAGCGGCGGATCAAGTCATCAGACAGTTGCTCGAACTTGGCGCGTGTCAGTTTACGAACCAGGTGCTTCGGCACACCGTCCACTGGCATGATATAGGGCAGGTTGATCTCTGTCTCTTGTGAAGAAGAAAGCTCGATCTTCGCCTTCTCAGCGGCTTCTTTCAAGCGCTGCAGGGCCATTGGGTCCTTGCGCAGGTCCAGGCCTTCGTCTTTTTTGAACTCCTCAGCCAACCAGTTGATGATCACCTGGTCAAAGTCGTCACCACCCAGGTGCGTGTCGCCGTTCGTAGAAAGTACCTCGAACACACCGTCACCCAGTTCCAGGATCGAGATATCGAATGTACCACCACCAAGGTCAAACACCGCAATCTTCTGGTCTACGCTCTTCTTGTCCAAGCCGTAAGCAAGCGCGGCTGCTGTTGGCTCGTTAATGATACGCTTCACTTCAAGGCCTGCAATCTGGCCGGCCTCTTTCGTAGCCTGGCGCTGCGCATCGTTGAAGTAAGCCGGTACGGTAATAACCGCCTCGGTTACAGAGGTACCCAGGTACTCTTCTGCCGTAGCCTTCATTTTCTGGAGCACCATGGCAGAGATCTCCTGCGGCGTGTACTCACGGTCGCCGATCTGTACGCGCACGGTATTGTTGCTACCCTGCTGTACTTTGTAAGAAACCTGCTTTGCCTCTTCGCTTACCTCATTGTAGCTGTGGCCCATGAAGCGCTTGATAGAAGCGATGGTGTTTTGTGGGTTTGTGATCGCCTGGCGCTTGGCAGGGTCACCTACTTTACGCTCACCGTTTCCGTTATCCAGAAATGCCACGATAGACGGTGTCGTGCGGCGTCCTTCGCTGTTAGGTATTACAACTGGCTCGTTACCCTCCATTACGGCAACGCATGAGTTGGTTGTACCTAAGTCAATACCTATTATTTTTCCCATTCTATAGTTTTATTTATAGTTGCTGATTCAATTTCTATTTTCAGTTACTTCTGTTTTAACAAGCCATGTGCCAAGGGGCGTCCAGGTCTTTTTTTATGTCATTCTGTCAGAGCATAGCTGTTGCGCCATACTTGTTGTCCGACTTGCCTGCGCATTACCACCACCACCCCGACATTATTGCTGAAGTATACCTTACTGCAGCGTAGTGCCGCAGGTTCTAGCAGATGATAAAAAGAGCACCGGCCGCTCTTGCTGGAGCGGCCGGTGCTGTGTTGCTAATGCTTTAGGGTTGTTGCAGATTCCCTAGCAGCCTTTCGATTTCCTTTCTATAAGCAGGCAGTACATCCGCCAGGCCCTGTTTGGGAGAGGCATAGGTTATCTCCACCTGCTTTTCGCCTAGCCGGTATGTTAGCAGCCCCTGCTGTTCCTCTGTCAGGTAGTACAGCTTGTTTGGCTCGGAGGCCGTGGAGACAAGGTAGGTGCGGAAGGTGAAGTTATTCTGGATGCGGTGCTGCGTGGGCGCCCGGTTTTCCAGGTAACGCTGCGTTACCACCGTGTCCAGCTGTATGCTGCTTTGTATCTGCGTGATGCCCCGGATCTCACCTTCCTCAAACCTCCAGCGGTGCAGCTGGTGCGGTCCCTGCTGTTGCTGCACATACACAGCGTTGCTCAGGTCGAGGGTAGCCACCAGCCCGAACAGCTGCAGGTCCTGGGCCACGGTCTGCACGGTAGGGCTCAGGGTGCTGTTATCGCTGATGAAGTAGCTGCCAGCCTGCTGCAGCCGGGCCAGGTCCTGCTGCAGGTTCTGCTGCAGGCGCAGTTGGCTGGAGTCTGATAGTATAAAGGAGAAGGGTAGAAGTATGGTGAAGAGTAATGCTGTCATGGGGTAGCCTGTTTGTTTATGCCTTATACTTCATCCACGCAAAACTTGTGCTAAGAATTACTTTAGCTCAAACACCACCTTCACCGCTGCCGATATAGGTATGGTCTGCGGGAACTCCAGCAGGTTTGCGGCGCCATAACCCGTTACCACCATCTCGTTGAGCATGCCTTGGCTATAGTTACGGAAGGCGGGGTCCGTGTCCTCTGTGTCAGCTACTTTCACGACGCGTTCTATACTTCTTCCGGCGGCTTTCGCCAGCACATTGGCCTTTTTCCGGGCTACCTCCACTGCCTTCTCCATAACCTGCGTCTGGTGCTTTTCCAGCTGGGTGGAGGTAAAACGGCTGTTAAAGTTCGTAAAGCCTCCCTTTATCAACCTGGCCTGCACCTCAGAAAGCTTTTCCACAGATGAGAGGGTGAAGTTTACGGTTTGCCTGCCCATAAAGTAGGGCACCGCCTGCTGCTGGTAATGGCTTTGCTGCTTGTTTAAGGAGAGCAGGGAGTAGGAGATGTCACGCGCGGGCAACTGCAGGTCCTTGAGCAGCGCCACCAGTTTCGCCTCCTGCGCCTGGTGCTTCCGGTAAACGTTCTCTATACTTGTCGAGTCCGTTGATTCCAGCGTTACCGTAAAGCGCACCTGGTCGGCAGGCACATTTATACTTGCCTCACCCAACACCACAATGCGGTTTTCAGGGGAGGTGGTTTGCGCCTGGGCTACCAGGCAGAAGAGCAGGAACAGGAGGGTGATGTTTCGCTTCATAGGGTGTTTTGGGTTTCAGGGAGGCGGTTTACAGCTTGGAGCTGTCCACCACTGTCCAGTTGATCTTGCCGTCCTTTACCTCATACTTGAGCAGCATGTAGCCGCCGTTGTGGCCGTCTTCGAAGTAGGCCAGAACATAGCGGTCGTTCAGGATGCGGGTGTCACGGATGGCCATGGTGCCGCCCAACACGCCTTCGGCAGGTATAAGCTCGCTTTGCTTGCGGCTCAGGTCGTTCATCAGGTCAGATTCCGGATTCTTCAGGCCTCTGCGCTTCAGGCGCTGGATGTCACTTTGGCTCAAGGTGCCCAGTTCATCCACAAAAGCGGCTCCGCCCGGCGGCACCAGGTTCATGGTGTCAGGCGGCAGCACCATATCCTCCAGCGAGTCCGCAGCTTCGGTTTGCTCCTCCAGCTCCTTGTCGATCTCAGCCACCTGCGTGTCGGCAATGGCCAAACGGCTCTCGGCCTCGTTCTTCTGCCAGTAAAAGTATAGCGCCAGGAAAAGGAACACTGCTGCCAGCAGCCAGGGTAGTATGTTTTTCATTGTTTCTAGATGATAATATATGTTGCAGCTAATATACGGCTTCTATACATAGGTAGGTTAAATTTAAATGCCGGTGTCGCTCATGCAGGCAGCAGCAAGTAAATCTCGGCGCCGCTTTCAATCTAGCTGTAAAGGTGGCCCCACGACCTGCATGTCATTGTCTGCAAAAATTTGCGCTATCATTTCCTTTGACGGTTCCGCCGTTAAGGCAGCCATGGTCACAAAGAAGTTCTCCAGCTTTCCTGCTGGTTGCACGGTCACCGTCATTTTACCCGTTTGGCTCACCTGTACCCAGGCATGGGGCACCTGCCGGGGCAGGAAAATGCTGTCACCGGCTTTAAGATGGTGCTTATCCTCGCCAACCTGAAAATAGTATGCTCCCTCCAGTACATAGAAAATCTCATCCTGGTTATGGTGCAGGTGTAAGGGAGTACCTCTTCCGGGAGACACGCTGGTTTGTTCGAAAATAGCCAGGTCACCATTCGTGTCTTTCCCCGACACCTTTACATCCAGAATGTTGGCATTCACGCCTTTCAGTTTAATGTGCCCATGGTACCTGCCTTCACCAGCGCTGACCTTGAATCCTTTGCCATTTCTTGGGTGGCCCCACACGGCACTAGCGAGTGCGGGAAGGGGCAAGGAAGCTAAAAGCAGGAACAAAAAATTACTCCTTTTCATAAGCGATGTACTTAGAGGTTAAGCAGCAGCTGTATACAACAGGTGTATTATTGGTTTTACGTAAGATAAGGTGCTCAGCATCACCCAAAAACAAAGCCTGCCTCCGTTAAGAGGCAGGCTTTGTACTTAGAATTTAAATCTTTCTTGCTTCCTCGAAAGGGGTTTTATAGAAGATTAGATGGTTTGGTTCACGTCGAACTGCTCCAGGTAATCCGCCACGCGGCGCACGAACATGCCGCCCAGCGAGCCGTCCACCACACGGTGGTCGTAGGAGTGCGACAGGTACATGAAGTGGCGGATACCGATCAGGTCTCCTTCCGGCGTTTCGATAACGGCCGGCTTTTTCTTGATCGCGCCCACGGCCATGATGGCCACCTGCGGCTGCATGATGATCGGTGTGCCCATCACGTTGCCGAAAGAGCCCACGTTAGACACGGTGTAGGTGCCGCCTGCCAGGTCGTCCGGCGTCAGCTTGTTCATACGGCCGCGGTTAGCCAGGTCATTCACCTTCTTGGTCAGCCCGTTCAGGTTCAGTTGGTCAGCGTTCTTGATGTTCGGCACGATCAGGTTGCCGCTTGGCAGCGCCACGGCCATACCGATGTTGATATCCTTGTGGCGGATGATCGTGCCACCGTCCACCGACACGTTAATCATCGGGAAGTCTTTGATTGCCTTGGCAATGGCATCGATAAAGATCGGCGTGAAGGTCAGGTTCTCACCCTCGCGCTTCTTATACTCATTTTTCCACTTGTTTCTCCAGTTCACGATGTTGGTCACGTCAGCCTCCACGAACGAGGTAACGTGCGGCGAGATGCGCTTGCTGTCCACCATGCGGTCGGCGATCATCTTGCGCATACGGTCCATCTCGATGAGCTCCACGTTGCCGCCGTACGAAGCGGCCGGCTTCACCTGAGCAGGGGCGGCCTGTGGCTGCGCGGCAGGGGCAGGAGCAGCTGCTGGAGCCTGTGCCTGCGGCTGTTGCGCCTGAGCTTGCGGGGCGGCAGCCTGCTGCGGGGCAGCGCCACGGTTGGCCAGGTAGTTCATGATGTCTTTCTTGGATACGCGGCCTTCGCTGCCGGTGCCTGGCACATACTCCAGCTCCTCCATAGAAATACCCTCCTCGCGGGCGATGTTGAGCACCAGCGGCGAGTAAAAGCGGCCTGTAGCCGGCTTGTCGAGTTTGGCGGTAGAAGTGGCAGTGGCGGCCTGAGGGGCAGCTGTTTCCTGCGGCGCGGCGGCCTGAGGTGCAGCAGGAGCCTCGGTAGCGGCAGGGGCTCCGGTATCCTCGCCGTTGGTGGCGATGATGGCGATCGTGGCGCCCACGGCCACCACGTCACCTTCCTGTACCAGGATCTCCTTCAGCACCCCGCCTTGCAGGGCAGGTACCTCGGTGTCCACTTTATCTGTAGCAACTTCCAGCACCGATTCGTCCTGCTCAATGGTGTCACCCACGCTTTTAAGCCATTTCAGAACGGTACCTTCCATGATACTTTCGCCCATCTTGGGCATAACCATTTCTACAAGTGCCATATGTGTCGTTATTCGTTTTTCGTTGATCGTTTTTAGATTCCAGGAATTATTCGAGGGACTATAAAAAGGGAAGTGAGTACTGACCTTCTTGCGGCCAACTGACTCAAAGCCCAGACAAAGTTAATTATTTTGGGCTATTCCTCAACCGTTGGCTCCAAACTTTGGCGCAGCAGGTTCAGCACAGCCATGGCCGTGTACTCGATATTGAGCAGCCTGTTCTTGTTGAAGTTGAGGAGCTTTGCCTCGGTCTTGTACTTATCGGCATAGGCGATCCAGATCGTGCCCACTGGCTTGTCAGGCGTGCCGCCTTCAGGACCGGCGATGCCGCTGGTGGCCAGACCAATGTCCGTGTCAAACTTCAGGCGCACGCTCTCGGCCATGGCGCGCACAGTAGCCTCGCTTACGGCGCCATGCTGCTGCAGGGTTTCAGGCTTTACCTCGAGCTCCTGCATTTTTACCTCGTTATGGTAGGCGATCACCCCGCCGATAAAGTAGGCAGAGCTGCCGGCAATACTGGTAAGCTTATGCGCCAAAAAGCCGCCGGTACAGCTTTCTGCCGTGGCCACGGTAAGCCCCCGCTCTTTTAGCAACTGCCCGATGGCCTCCTCCAGCGGCACTTCGCCGTAGGCAAAAATATACTTGCCGATAAGGGGCGGCAGCTTGGCTACCTCCTGCTGCAGCTCCTGCTCCAGTTGCGCTTCATCTGCGCTTTGGCCCGTCAGGCGCAGACGCACCCCGCCCAGGTGGGGCAGGTAGGCCAGTTTCAGGTGCTCCGGCAGGCTGGTTTCCCAGCCCTCCAGGCGCTCGGCAAGTATAGACTCGGGCAGGCCCACCGTCTGGATAACCTTGTGGATGATGTGCGGTGTCTGGAAGTATGCCTTGAGCTGCGGCAGCACAATGTCGGTCATCATGCGCTTCATCTCAAAGGGCACCCCCGGCATCGACACAAACACCTTCCCGTCCCGCTCAAACCACATGCCCGGCGCCGTGCCCAGCACGTTGCGCACCGGGGTGCAGCTCTCCGGCAGGAACGCCTGCTGGCGGTTCAGCTCCGTCAGCTCGATGCCCCGCACCTTAAAAAGGGCGGAGATGTCGGCCAGCGAGGGCTCGTGCAGCTGCAGCGACGTATGGAAGTAGTCGGCCAGCACATGTTTCGTCAAATCGTCTTTGGTGGGGCCTAGGCCGCCGGTGATCAAAATGATGTCGGCACGGGTTCTGGCATCATCCAAGGCCTTTACAATGTGCTCGGCATTGTCGGATATGGAGGTGATTTGCTTTACCTTTACGCCAATTTTGGTGAGCTCGGTGCCCATCCAGGCCGAGTTGGTGTCCACGATTTGGCCATACAGGATCTCGTCGCCGATAGTAATAATCTCAGCAGTAACTGCTTTCATCTATATTTGTGGTCTGATTTATGTTCAGGCTTTTAAACCTGATAAAGGTAAAGATGTTGCGGCACATTGCATAAATAGGCGCGGCTATACTTTACAGGCCCAGGTGCTAAGCCAAACAGATAGAACGGAATTAACTTAAACAAATATGAAGAAACTGATTTATACCGCTTCGGTAGCCGTGTTGCTGGGCACCTCTGCCTGCACCGTTACCGACCTGCAGCGCACCATGGACGGCGTATTGGCCGGCACTGCCAACGCCCCGCTTACCCAAACCGAGGTGGCGGCCGGCCTGAAGCAGGCACTGGAGGTAGGTATCACGAACGGCGCAAACCGGGCGTCCCAGACGGACGGCTATTTCGGCAACTCGCTTATCCGCATCCCTTTCCCGCAGGATGTGCAGCGCGTGGAAAACACGTTGCGCCAGGTGGGGCTGGGCAACGAGGTGGATAAGTTTATCCTTACCCTGAACCGTGGGGCCGAAGACGCCGCCAAAAGCGCCGTGCCGATCTTCGTGAGCGCCATCAAGCAGATGACCATACAGGATGCCTGGGGGATATTGCGCGGCGACAAGGACGCGGCCACCAATTACCTGAAGCGCACCACCTCGCAGCAGCTGTACAATGCCTTTAACCCGATCATGGTAAAATCGCTGGAGAAGACGAACGCCACCCGCTACTACGCCGACCTGGTAAACCAGTACAATAAAATTCCGCTGGTGCAGAAAGTAAACCCAGACCTGGACGACTATGCGACCCAGAAAGCCATTGACGGCCTCTTTACGCTGGTGGCGCAGGAAGAGCTGAAGATACGCGAGAACCCGCTTGCCCGCACCACTGAGCTGCTGCGCAGGGTGTTCTCCCAGCAGAACCAGTCGTAGGAAAGTACAGGGGTTTTGCCCTACGGTGCACCCGCTTTACCCGGAAGTAGAGCGGGTGTTCTATTTAATGGAACATAAACCGTTAAAGGAAAGTACAATACAGCAAAATTCGATGACGCGCTATTATACTTTACACCACGGCTATGGGACAAAAACCTTTTCACTATACAGCACTTACAAAAGAGAAAGACCTGGATGTGTTACTGCAGGAGATAGGGGATGCCCGCGTGGTGATGCTGGGGGAGGCCTCGCACGGCACCTCGGAGTACTACACCTGGCGTACCGCCATCTCCAGAAGGCTGATACAGGAAAAGGGCTTTAGCTTTATTGCCGTGGAAGGCGACTGGCCCGAGTGCTACGCCGTAAACCGCTTCGTGAAAGGCTACCCCAACGCCGGCAGCAAGATTGCGGAGCTGCTGGAAGTATACCGCCGCTGGCCGTCCTGGATGTGGGCCAACTGGGAGGTGGCGGCGCTGGTGGAGTGGCTGCGGGAGTATAATAACCTGCGCAAGCAGGGCGAGAAGGCCGGCTTTTACGGGCTGGATGTGTACAGCCTGTGGGAGAGCCTGGAGCAGATCGTGCGCTTCCTCGAGAACAACGACGGGCAGGCCGCAGAGGCCGCCAAGCAAGCCATCAATTGCTTTGAGCCCTTTAACCGCGATCCGCAGAACTACGCCCGTGCCACTGCCTTTGTGCCCACCGACTGTGAGCGGGAAGTGATCGAGATGCTGCAGAAAGTACAGCAGCAGCGCATCTTCGGCAACGACCCGGAGCAGGAGTTCAACACCAAGCAGAATGCCCTGGTGGCGGCCAACGCCGAGAAGTACTACCGCGCTATGATCAGCGGCAGCGCCAACTCCTGGAACGTGCGCGACAGCCATATGATGGAGACCCTGGACCGCCTGCTGGAGTTTCATGGGCCGGAGTCCAAAGCTATTGTGTGGGAGCACAATACCCACATCGGCGATGCGCGCTACACCGATATGGCCGACGAGGGTATGTATAACATTGGGCAGCTGGCCCGCGAGAAGTATGGGCGCGCCAACGTGAGGCTGGTGGGTTTCGGTACCTACCAGGGCACCGTAATTGCCGGCAAGGCCTGGGGAGCACCTATGCAGAAAATGGACGTGCCGCCCGCCAGAAACGGCAGTTGGGAGGAGTTCCTCCACAACGTGAGCACCGATGACAAGATCATCCTCTCCAAAGACCTGAAGCACGTGCCGGAGGTGCAGGACTACATGGGCCACCGCGCCATCGGCGTGGTGTATGACCCCAAGTATGAAATGTTCGGCAACTACGTGCCCACCGTCATACCGGAGCGCTACGATGCCTTTATCTACTTTGAGGAGACAGAGGCCGTGCACCCGCTCCGAATGAAGAACCGCGGTGCCAAGGAGCCAGACCTGTATCCCTGGAATTACTAAGGTACCCTGGAAGTGAGCTATAAAAGCAGAGAGGGGGCTACCGTGGTAGCCCCCTCTCTGCTTTATGGGGTTTCGTTTAATAGCCGGGGTTCTGCGTCAGGTTAGCCGTTCTCACGTCTGTGTCCGGTATCGGGAGCAGGTTGTGCTTGCCCTCCATATAGCCAAGCGGCCCCAGTTCCTGGGGGGCCAGGCCCCAGCGCACCAAGTCGATGTACCTGAAACCCTCAAAGGCCAGCTCCAGTTGCCGCTCCCTTACAATCGCGTTGAATAGGTCCGTGCCAGCTGCCGACACCTCATCCAGCCCGGCTCTTTCGCGCACCTTGTTGAGTTCTTCGCGTGCCCTGGCCTCATCGCCCAGGCGGTAATAGGCTTCAGCCGCCATCAGCAGCACATCCGCATAGCGAATCAAGCGCCAGTTGGTGCCATAGTTTAACTCTGCGATGGAGCCGCCTTCAGAACTGGTTTGGTTGATGTAGGAGCCATACTTGCGCTGGAAGTAACCCATGTAGTCATAGGCGTTGGGTTCGCTCCAGTTGCCGCCCATCGCCTCCAACTCCTCTTCCGACATCAAGGTGTTAATTCTTCGCTCAGTATCGCCGGCGTCGATAAAGGCCTGGTACAGCCCAGGGCGAGGCGTGTTAAAGCCCCACCCACCGATCAGCGAGTCCTGCGGCGCCTTGGTGTAGAAGTCGGCGCGGGGGCCCATCAGTTGTATGTGTATGTTGCTCTCGAGGTTGCGGCCGTTCGCCCACGGAAAGTTCCCCCAATCATAGTTGGCATCATTGGAGTAAGCTACCTCAAACAAAGACTCCGGGCCAAACTCCCCTTCCTGCGAGAACACGGTGCTGAAGTTCGGCTCCAGGCTATACTGGCCGGAGTTAATGACCTCATCAAACTGCTGGGCCGCCTGCTGCCACTCTTCCTGGTACAGGTGCGCCCGGCCGAGCAGAGCCTGCGCCGCGCCCTGGGAGAACCGGAACCTCTCTCCGGCGCCGTAGGTGCTCTTCAGGGGCAGGTCGGCAATGGCCTCGGTCAGGTCTTGTTCTATCTGCGCATACACCTCCTCCCGGCTGGCCCGCTGCTGCATGTTGTACTCACTCTGCGGAATGTCGGCCACTATGAGCGGCACACCTCCCCATAGCGTTACGAGGTCCAGGTAATAAAGCGCCCTGAGTGCCTTGGCCTCTGCTATCAGGCGCCGGCGCAGGTCTGTTTCAGGGGTCACCCGGTTGATGACCTGGTTTGCCCGGTAAATGCCGTAGTAGCTCATGCTCCAGGCACCCAGCACCGGGTCGTTCTGAGAGTCGAACGTATAGTCATCGAGGGTTTGGTAGCCAGGCTGATCCCCCGGTCCGCTGCCCCCGGCGTTGCTCTCATCCGATAGCAGGGTTTTGACCAGGTACATACTGGCCCAGCCCCAGTTGTAGTGCGCCTGCAGCATGTCGTAGGCAGCGGCAGTGGCCCGCAAGGCATCCTCATCGGTTTGATAGAATTCCTCTTGCGGCAGCCTGCCGGGTATGTCTGACTCCAGGAAATCTTCCTCGCAGCCTGTTACCACCAACAGTGTGAACAGGCTCATCATGGCTATTTTCAAAGTATATTTTTTCATGGTCGTTCTGGGTTAAGGTTAGAAGCTAAACGTTAGGCCTGCCAGTGCTTTTCTGGGAATAGGGTACACGCCTCTGTCAATGCCAAGACTGTTGACGTCGTTACTGCCTGCTTCCGGGTCAAGGCCGGGATAGTCGGTGAAGGTGAAGAAATCATCGAGCGATACATAGAACCTGGCGTTGCGTACGCTGATGCGCTCGGTGAGGGAGTTAGGCAGTGTATAGCCCAGCTGCAGCTGCCGGATGCGGGCATAGGAGCCGTCGAAGAGCATCAGGTCGCTGTTGTACACATAGGTGCTGGTGGTGTTGGGGGCGAACCAGCTGTTGGTGCTGCCCGGGCCGGTCCAGCGGTCTTCGTAGAAGAAGGCAGGCCTGTTGGCCGTTGGGCGGTCTACCCGGTTAAAGGCCAGCAGCACGTCGTTGCCGGATTGGCCCTGGATAAATGCCAGAAAGTCAAAGCCCTTGTAGCTTAGGTAGATGCGGCCACCGTACACCAGGTCTGGATGGGGGCTGCCGATAAAGGTCTGGTCATCCGGGGAGATCTGCCCGTCGCCGTTCACATCCACCACGATGGGGTCTCCTGGGGCGGGATCGTACCCAGAGATGTTGTTCTCGCTCAGGTACTGGCCTATCTCATCCTCTGTCTGGAAGATGCCCGCTGTCTTATAGCCCCGGAAGTACCAGATCGGGAACCCCTCCTCAAAGTAGGTGGCCGTCCAGCCGGTGCCCACGCCGGTGCCGGCGATACGGCTCACGTTCGGGTTAAGGAAGGTCACCTCATTGTCCAGCGTGGTCAGGTTAACAGAAAACTCATACTTAAAAGCCTTCTCGTCGTTATTGAAGCCTAATTCAAACTCCCAGCCCCTGTTCCTTACATCGCCGCCGTTCACGAAAGGCAGCACGTTACCGATAAACCTGGGGGGAGTGCCGGGGGTAATCAGGTCCTTTGTGGTTTTCACGAAATAGTCGGTGGTGAAGGTGAGTTTGTTTTGGAAGAAGCCTAGGTCAAGGCCAATGTCAAACTGCTGGCTTGTTTCCCAGGTAAGGTCCGGGTTGGCCAGCTGGGCCGGCTCCGCCACCGTGATGTAGCCACCGTTGCCATCAGGGTAGCGTATCCCCTGCGAGGTGATCACCGCCGCCCACTGGCCCAGGGTCAGGTTAGACAAGCTGCCGTTCTGGCCCCAGCTGCCGCGCAGCTTGAGGTAGTTTACCGCATCGGTGGCGGGGAAGAACTCTTCGTTGCTCAGAACCCAGCCCACGGAAACAGAAGGGAAGGTGCCCCACTCCTTACCAGGAGGCAGCAGCGAAGAGCCATCCCGGCGGACCGTCAGGTTCAGGAGGTACTTGTTCATGTAGTCGTAAGAAAGCCTTCCGTAAAAGGACTCCAGGGTATTGGAGGTCTCTGTTCCGGCGATTCTGTCATTGTCATCCGGGGTAAAATCCGGAAAGGCAAAGATATCCTCTTCCGCAAACAGGCCGGAAGAGGTGCCGTTCAGGCGGTTATACTTCCTTTCCAAGGCTGAAATACCGGCAAGCAGGGTAAAGTGGTGCGAACCAATGGTACGGTCGTAGGTGGCGTAGTTCTCCCACTGCCAGGTAAACCAGTTTTCGTTCGTATCGAAGGTGCTGGGGGCAGTGTTGAGCCTTTCGGAGGAGAACCAGAAGCTTGGGCTCCAGCCATGGTTGCGCTGGAAGGCCGCATCAATGCCGAAGCGGGTAGTGAAGGTGAAGCCTGCAAACGGTCTGATATCGGCGAATAGGTTGCCGACCACCTTGTTCTGCACCGTCTCGCCCCTGGTGATGGCAAGCTGTGCCAGTGGGTTGCCTACCTCACCCCGGATGTATTGCGAGAGGCCGTAGTAGTTGCCGTTGGCATCCCGCACTAAGGGGAAACCCGCATCTATGGCCTCCTGCACAAAGGGCGGTAGGGCACCGGAATATAGGGTGGGGGTAATGGGGTCCATCAGGATCGCATTGCTGATCACACCGCCGAACTCATCGTCTTCCTGTATGCCTGTCCGCGTGAAGTGAGAGTAAGACAGCCTGTTGCCGATGCTGAGCCATGACTTGATTTCGTGGTCGGAGTTGAGCCTGACTGTGTAGCGGTCGAAGCGGGACCGGTCGCCTCCCACAATGCCGTCCTGGCGGAACATGGTGCCGTTCACCAGGAAAGAGGATTTCTCGCCACCGCCGCTGAAGCTAAGCGAGTGCCGCTGCATGGGGGCTGTCTCAAAGAGCTCATCGAGCCAGTCTGTGCCCTGCACGCCTGCTACCTCGGCAGGGTCTGGTATCGTGCCCGCCGTGTTTGATTCGTTCAGATAGGCGGCATACTGTTGGGCGTTCATCAGGTCCATCCTGTCGCCCACTGACTGCACCCCATACTGGCCGCTGTAGGAAACGGAGGATGGGGCTCCTTTATTTCCTGTTATAGTTCTGATGATCACGACGCCATTTGCCCCCTCGGCGCCATAGATGGCGGCAGAAGCGGCGTCTTTCAGCACCTCTATGGAGGCTATCTCGCTGGGGTCCAGGTATTCGATGCCTCCTGTCCGCATGCCGTCCACAATGTAAAGGGGCTCTGCGTTACCGTTAGAGCCGGCCCCGCGCACCCTTACCCGCATGCCGCTGCCCGGGGAGCCGGAGGCAGGCAGCACCGTAACACCCGCGGTTCTTCCTTGCAAGGCCTGCTCTACCCTGGTGGATGAAACGGTGGCAATCTCCTCCTGCCGGACAGAAGATATGGCGCCGGTCACCAGGCTTTTCTGCTGCGTTCCGTAACCCACTACCACCACCTCTTCGAGGGCCTCTGCGTCTGGGGTAAGTGACACGTTTATCGAAGACCGGTTGCCTATGGGTACTTCCTGGGTACGGTAACCGATAAAGGAAAACACGAGCGTACCTTCTCCGCCTGGCACTGCTAAGCTATAGTTGCCGCTGGCATCAGAGGAGGTGCCCCGCGTGGTGCCCTGCAGCATCACCGTTACCCCAGGCAGCCCACTTCCGTTTTCGTCTGTCACCCGCCCAGTGACGGTTACATCAGCTGTTTGCTGAGTCAGTGGCTTTGGCATAGCCCAGGCCGCTGTGTAAGTTGGGGTACTTATACAGACAGCCATTGTTATGCAGCCAATCGCTGTATAGAATTTTGTCTTCATAGATGAATTATTAATAGTTATACTTAGTAAGTGGGCTCAAGCCCTCTATGCTGGGATTTATATGCGTTTCTGGTTCTCTGTTGGTATGGAAGGGTGTCTGGTACTGGCACAGAGGCAGGTTTGTTAGCAGGTTGGCCGCACCTTGGTGCAATGCCCCTGGCAGCCCGGACAGCAACAAGCCCGGGTTCTGGCGGTGCCGGCACGTTGTTTATGCTCCTGGCTTTAGTAAGAATGGGTGCTGTATGCTAGGGCTATAACCGCTCTCTATCCGATATCCGAATTCTCCTTCCTCTTTTCTTGGTTGTGTAATAGCTTTTCAGCTTATAGTTTTACGTTTTATTATTATAAATGATTAAGATATAATTGGATAAAAATAAACTTCGACCCATATATACCCAGCATGGGCGAATCGCGGAAAAGTCGAATAAAAATGCTCAAGGCCCCTGTATAGCCTGCGTCTATTTGCCCCGGCACCTGATTGCAGGTTATAATTTTTGTATTGATATGTATGAATTTATTTTTACCTTATAGGTGCGGGCAACCAGAAAGAGCCCTGCTATTAGAGGCGCATACTTTTAGAAAGGTTAACAGAGGCGGGATTAGAAATGAGAAAGTACTTTGGAGTGTTGGTGTGCATGCTGCTGGCGTGCTATACTACGCTGGCACAGGTTAAGAATGAAGGTATCCCCTACATTAGAAACTATGTGCAGAAAGAATACAACGGCTCTGCGCAGAACTGGGCCGTCGTGCAAGACCATCGGGGGGTGATGTACTTTGGCAACAACAATGGCGTGCTGGAGTATGATGGCAATAGCTGGCGGGTGATCATGCTCCCGAACCGAACCAACGCCCGGTCATTGGCTATCAGCAAAGACGGGACTATTTATGTGGGAGCCCAAAACGACTTCGGCTTCCTGCGCCCCAATGCGCAGGGGCGGATGGAGTTTGTATCGTTAAAGAGCAAGGTCCCCGCAGCCGATCAGTCCTTTGATGACGTGTGGAAGACGTACGTGACTGAGGATGGCACCGTCTACTTTTGCACTGTAAAGGCTATATACCAACTTCAGAGTGATCAGATACAGGTTCACCGCCTGTCAGGCTACCCGTGGGGCTTCCCGTTCTATGTGCGTAACACCTTGTATGTGCCGGTGCCGGAAAAAGGGCTTTATGAGTTGCACGCCGGCAAGATGGCACTGGTCCCCAACAGCGACATACTGAAGGGCCTTACCATCACCGGAATGCTGCCACACCCAGAGGCTGGTATCCTGCTCGTAAGCGAGCAAGGCAAAATGTTCGCCTACGATGGGTACAGCCATTTCAAAGTATGGCAGTTGCCGATCAGCCCTTTTCTGGAGGCATCCAGGGTAAACATGGTAATGTCGTTCTCGAGTGGCTTGGCCTTTGGCACAGCTCATAATGGGTTGCTCTTAACCGATAAAGATGGCACACCCCGGCAGCACCTGAACATAGACAAAGGCCTGCAGAACAACTCGGTCCGTAGCATTTACCAGGATGGCGCCGGCAACCTGTGGCTTGGGCTGAATAACGGCATCAGCTATGTTGAGTCTAACTCCGCTTTCACGCATTTTAATACAAACAGCGGCCTGCCCGGCACTGGTTACGCCTCTCTGCTTGATAACGATGAGCTTTACCTGGGCACCAGCGACGGGTTATACTTCAAAGCATGGTCTAACAGGCATAGCCCAATGTCCCCGACGCCATTCAAACTAGTTGAGAATGCGCAGGGGCAAGTATATAACCTTCAAAAAATCCGCGACAAGCTGTTGCTCTCGCACCACGAGGGACCTTTTGAGGTAAAGGACGGGCAGGCTACAAGGCTATCGGACCATAGGGGGGCATGGCTGTTTCTGCCACTCAAGTCGCACCCCGATTACTTGCTGTGCGGTACCTATAACGGCCTGTTGCTCTACAGGTTTAGCGGGGGAGAGTTGCAGTTCGTGCGGCCTGTGCAGGGCTTTGCGGAGTCCTCCCGAGTGATGGAAGAGGATGATGCCGGCGATATTTGGGTCGCGCACGGCTATAAGGGCATGTTCCGGATTCGGTTGTCAAAGGATCTGAGCAAGGCTGAGCAGGTGAAGTTCTATGGGCAGGAAAGCGGGTTTCCCTCGAATATATTTATTAATGTGTTCAAAATAAGCGGAGAGTTGGTGTTTACCGGAGAGCGCGGCATTTTTAAGTATAACCGGCAAACCGATGCGTTTGTGGAGCACCCGCTTTACAGCAAGTTATTTGACCCTGGCGTGCATATACGTAAGTTGGTGGAGGATGCAGACGGTAACATTTGGTTCTCGGCCGGCCAGGAGATGGGCGTGTTGAGGAAAAAGAGCAATGGCAGCTTTGAGATAGAAAAGAGCGTCTTTAACAAGCTGAATGGGAAACTTATCGGTGGGTTTGAGCACTTTGTGCACTACGATCGCGCCAACATGCTGATAGGCACTGATGAGGGCTTTGTACACTATCACCCTACTTTTCTGCAGGCCGAGAGCATGAACCACACCTTCCATACTTTGCTGCGTGAGGTAAGCGCCACAAACGGTGCCACAGACACACTCATTTCGGGGGGAGATTTTCTGCAGGAGGGGCGGCTGACCCTACAGCAGCCGCATGGGGTAAGGCCGGAGCTCCCGTTCAGCTATAACTCCGTAAAATTTACCTACAGCGGCGTTACCTACGAGGAGAATGAGCAGGTGCAGTATCAGTACCTGCTGGAAGGCTTCGACAAAAACTGGTCGGGATGGAGTACAGCGGCGCAAAAGGAATACACCAACCTGGCTGAAGGCACCTATACTTTTAAGGTGAAGGCGCGGGACGTGTATAACCACACCAGCGAGGAGGCTGCTTTTACCTTTACGGTACTGCCGCCCTGGTACAGGACTTATTGGGCTAAAGGAATTTACATACTTTTAGGGCTGCTGCTACTCTGGCTGATCAAGCGCGTGATAGACCGGCGTGTGCGCTGGCAGCAGGAGCAGCTCAGGCTGGAACAGGAGAAAGCCATCAGGTTGAAGGAGGCCGCGCACATTGAGGAGGTGCTGAAGGCGGAGAAAGAGATCATCAAGCTGAACAACGAGAAGCTGGAGGGTGAGTTGGAGCACAAAAGCAAAGAATTGGCCTCCTCAGCCATGCATGTGATGCAAAGCCTGGAGACGATCGGGAAAGTAAAAGGACAGTTAGAGACCGTCATTGAGCAGGTGGAGGACAAGAAGGCCCTGCACCAGCTGCGCAAGGTGCTCCGCTCAGTGGAGGAGGACATGAAGGTGGAGAATAACTGGGACCAGTTCGAACTGCACTTCAACCAGCTTCACCAGGATTTCCTCAAGCGCCTGCGCCACGACTTCCCGGACCTGACCCACCGCGATATTAAGCTTTGCGCTTACCTGCGCATGAACCTGACGAGTAAGGAAATTGCCTCGTTGCTGAACCTGTCGCTGCGGGGAGTGGAGACCAGTCGTTACCGCCTCCGCAAAAAGCTGAACCTGGAGCAGGAGGTAAACCTGACGGAGTTTATACTAAAATACTAAATCTGCTGCATATGGTAAAAAAGGCCCCACAACCTGCGGGGCCTTTAGTCTATGTTCTCAAACTCTTCACCTAGAAGTTGAGAGGGTGTATTATTGCTGTTCTTCAAGCATCTTATACACGCGCACGTAGTCCACTTCCATGGCCTGGGGGAACACACCCGGGTCTACTCCCTGGGCCCCGCCCCAATCGCCGCCCACGGCGACGTTGAGCAGCAGGTGGAAGCGCTTGTCGAAAGGCCATGCCTGGTAGCCGGTGCCTTCGTTGGGGTAATCAAAAATCAGCTTGTCGTCGATATAGCCTTTTATGTCATCCGGAGTCCAGTCCACGCGGTACAGATGAAAGTTGGTGCTGGCCGTAGGCACTATTTCCTGCTTGCCTTTTTGGGTGCCCTTGCTGTGGTTGTAGGCTTCGGTGTGCACGGTGATGTGCACCCTGTTCTGGTCGTAGCCCACGTGCTCCATGATGTCGATCTCCCCGGACTTGGGCCAGCCGCCGTAGGCCCAGTCGGTGGGCAGCATCCAGATGGCCGGCCAGGTGCCCCTGCCCGTCGGCAGCTTGGCCCGCACCTCAAAGCGGCCGTATAAAAAGTCGCCCTTGTTCTTCGATACCAGCCTGGCTGATGTATAGTCCATGCCCGCTTTCTTCTGCTTTCGAGCTGTAATAGTGAGCACCCCGCCGGCCACAGAGGCGTTGCTCAGCTTGTCGGTGTAGTACTGCAGCTCGTTGTTGCCCCAGCCGTGGCCGCCCGTGTCGTAGCCCCACTTCCCCGGGTCCGGCTTGCCGGTGTAGTCAAACTCATCGGCCCAAACTGGGGAGGAGGAAAAAGACCATTTTTTCTCCTCCTGCTGAGCAGGCTTATCAGCAGCCAGGTTCAGGTGCTGCGCAGGAAAAGAAAGGGATGCTCCAAGCATCAGAAAGGAAATAAACTGGTAAATCATACTTTCTATTGATTTTGAATTACTCGATCATACTTATGTAGAAGAACGGTGCGTACGTTTTAAGGGGCCTTTTAAGGCAAAAGCGTGCTATGCCAGGGCTGCCTACCCTGCGTAGGCAGCTAGCTTTGGCTACTGAATGGACTGGATTATTCTATCATTTTGTACACGCGCACGTAGTCCACTTCCATGGCCTGGGGGAACACACCCGGGTCTACCCCCTGGGCCCCGCCCCAATCGCCGCCCACGGCTACGTTGAGCAGCAGGTGGAAGCGCTTGTCAAAGGGCCAGGTGCTGTAGCCCTTGCCATCGTTTAGGAACTCAAACACCTTCTGGTCATCAATGTATCCTCTTACAGCATAGGGTGTCCAGTCCACCCGGTACAAATGAAAAGCGGTGCTGGCCGTCTCAATTACTTTGCTGTTGCCGCGCTGCGTGCCCTTGCTGTGGTTGTAGGCTTCGGTGTGCACGGTGATGTGCACCCTGTTCTGGTCGTAGCCCACGTGCTCCATGATGTCGATCTCCCCGGACTTGGGCCAGCCGCCGTAGGCCCAGTCGGTGGGCAGCATCCAGATGGCTGGCCAGGTGCCCCTGCCCGTCGGCAGCTTGGCCCGCACCTCGAAGCGGCCGTATAAAAAGTCGCCTTTGTTTTTTGTCACGAGCCTAGCCGATGTGTAGTCTTTGCCATCCCTTTGCTCCTTGCGGGCCGTGATGGTAAGGGTACCGCCAGCCACAGTGGCATTGCTCAGGTTTTCAGTGTAGTACTGCAGCTCGTTGTTGCCCCAGCCGTGCCCGCCCGTGTCGTAGCCCCACTTCCCCGCGTCCGGCTTGCCGGTATAGTCAAACTCATCGGCCCAGACAGGGGAAGCCTCAAATGTCCAGTTCTTATCCTGGGGGGCCTGGGGCCGTGGGGCAGGGGCAAGCGGACCCGGATCATCA
The DNA here is from genome assembly GCF_029360645.1 of Pontibacter litorisediminis. Taxonomy (GTDB): domain Bacteria; phylum Bacteroidota; class Bacteroidia; order Cytophagales; family Hymenobacteraceae; genus Pontibacter; species Pontibacter litorisediminis. The sequence goes on from NZ_JARDUA010000007.1 coordinate 254,374, forward strand.
GACTTTGAGCCGCATGAGGTAGTAAGCAGCGGCAGCAAAAGCAGCGTTACACAATGCCTAACCTTATTCTTGATGTCCCCTCCCGAAAATTCCATTTTACTGTTGTTGCTGGTTAACATGCACCTGGTGCTACGCATTTACTTATACTTTAAGAAGAGATAAAGCCAGGCTAAGACCCTGGCTTTATCTCTCTTTTTACCTATCAAATCAGTTTTCGAGCTTAAAGTCATCCAGGAAGAAAATACCGGGGATGTAATTGCCCTCGCCGCCTACCTGAACGACGATTCGGTCAAAATCCTTTCTGTTTATTGTCTCAGCCGCGCCAAAGTCGAAGGTGAGCTCCACCCACTCGTTCAGTTTGCTTACCTGCTGCTTTATTTCCACCTGGCTTTCCCAAGGCTGGGCAGCGGTGCCATCCTGTAGTTTAACAGACACTTGCTTGAGCAGGTGCGGGTCAGCCCATGACTCACCCTCAGCGGAATTAAAGTCGTTGTAACCAGGTATGAAAACCTTTAGCTTGAATACGTGGCGCTCACGCAGGTCCAGCTTGTGGCCAAAATCAAGGAACATGTTTGCAAAGGCATAAGGCTGTCCGGCCTGCTTCACGTACATGGCCACCTTGGCAGATGTATTGATAGGAACCGGAGCCGGGTTGTCATAGCTTTGGTTTAGCATTAGGGCGTCGGTCTTCCAGGTTACGTTCCCGTCCGTATCAAAATCATCGTAGATGTCGGTGATTTTGTATGGCTTCTCTTCTACCACCACCGGCGGCGTGTAGCCTTCGGGTACCAGCACGTAGTTCCTAACGCCGCTGCCACCGCAGCACACCTTTCTAAGGTGTAGCCTCTTCTCCGATAGTTCCACCACCTCGTAGGTGCCAGCGCCATCTGCCCAGGCAATGGTTTCTCCGTTGCTTACCGAAAGCATTGTTTTGCCGTTTTCCTGATAAAGCCTCCAGGTACTGGCGGCTGCCGTATGGGAGACGCAAACGTTTTCCTGTCCGCCTTCTATGCCCCACATGGCGCCTCCGCTCTGGTTTTCAAAGGCAAAGCCGTTTAGCTTGAAAACATACTTGTCATCTTTCATGCAATCGTTCTGCGCATCCAGTGTCTGGCTCCACCAGGAGGAGGGGGCTTCGGGCGGTCCGCCGAAGTTCATAGGCCCTACCGGGTCGAACACCCAGGTCTTGCCCTCGGCAGCTTCGGCACCACCTGTCAGAAAGTTATAGTCTTCCCTGTCCAGCATAGCGTAGTCTGTTGCAGCTATCTGTATTGTTTTGGTGCTGGTTGCGTAGCCACCGCTCGTGAACACGGTCAGCTTCACAGTATATTCTCCGGCCAGGGCAAAAGCGCCTTGTACTTGCTGCCCCTCCGTCACGGTGCCGTTGCCAAGGTCCCACACGGCCTTAAAAACACCTGGGGTTTGGTTTGTGAAGTTGATGATGTTCGCGTTCTCGGAGCTTGGCGTTGCCGTAAACTGCACCATCTCCGAGGATGGGGCAGGAGCCAGCCCCTTGTCAGATTCCTCCGGGGTACAAGCGGAGAACATGCCCGTCAGCAGCAGCGCTGCCAGCACGGTGTATAGTTTGGTTTTGAAAGTATGATACCTCATGATTTCTTCTGTTAAAATTAGTGACCTCAAGGCCTATCGGTACTCAGGATTCTGCACAAGCTTTGTGTTTGCCAGCTCATCCTGCGGAATGGGCAGAACTTCGTGCTTGCCTGCCACAAAGCCCATAGGAGCCAGCACGGAGGCGGCCCTGCCGGTACGCACCAGGTCATGGAAGCGGTGCCCTTCTGTGGCCAGTTCCAGCCTGCGCTCTCGGTAGATGTTCTCCAGGGTAGGCGTCACGTCAGGCAGGCCCACGCGGTTACGAACCGCGTTCAGCAAATCAGCGGCCCTGCTCATGTCTCCGCCGCCCTGCACGATGGCTTCTGCCTCCATCAGGTAAGTGTCAGCCAGGCGTATCTCGATATAATCAATGGGGAAGTTAAGGGCTACATCACCACCTGCAGTAGAAACCCATGCCTCTCTTGCAGCATACTTTTTTACAAAGTAACCGGTATCGTCGTAGCCTGGCTCATAAGTAGCACCTTCTATACTGTTAACATCAAGTACTGTATGCTCATAACGTGGGTCACCCTCAAGAGCCTCTACCAAGTTCTCCGTAAGCGGGTTAAAGCCCCAACCTGCTATATAAGTAGGCCCGGAATAACCTCTTGGGCCCATCATTTGAGCGGCAATATTACCTTCCGTATTTTGCCAAGGACCACTCCAGCTTGATCTCGACAGGTTGGTGTGTACAATCTCAAATATAGATTCGCTATGGAACTTGTTAGTTGGGTCGAAAATAGCTCCGTAATTATCTAGCAATTTGTAACCGTACATGCTTGTTCCTCCAGGCGTGCCATTCACGTCTGCCAGTTGGGCTGCCGCCTCTCCCCACTTCTGTTGGAAAAGGTATACTTTACCAAGTAAAGCTTTTGCCGCTCCTTGTGTGGCCCGGCCACCTTCTGAAGACGCTGGAACAGTTATAGGCAAATCTGAAATCGACTCATTTAAATCTTGCTCTATTTGCGCATACACTGCCTCTGGAGCTGCCTGTGTCTGGTTGAATATTTCCTGCGTGGCCAGTGGCGCCGTGAACAGGGGCACGTTTCTGAATAAGCGTACCAGTTCAAAGTAATAATAAGCGCGCAGAAACTTCGCCTCAGCTGTGTAACGCTTAGCAGTGGCCTCATCTAAACCTGGTATACCCGCCTCAATTTTAGAAAGGAGCGTGTTAGTTCTTGCCACTCCTCTAAAGTTTCTGTCCCAGTATTCTTCCTGGGGTCCAACAGCAGGATTCAAGGTAAACCTGTTCCATGCATGCCAGGTACTCATATCCGACGGGCCTCCCCCGCCGGCATAGGCATCGTCAGAGGCAGCATTGATGGCCCCTATGTTATGGTAGGCCTCGCCAAATTGCCAGCCAAGCGGGTCGTAGGCAGCCACCAGGCCGGCAAACGCTTCCTCAGGGTTTTTATAATACTCTGATTCCAGGATCGTGCCTTCCGGGTCTACCTCCAGAAAGTCATCCTCACAGGCACTAAACATTGGTAAGGCTAGCGTGAAGACGGCAGCATATATGAATTTCTTTTTCATGATTCTCATGTGTTTATATTCTTTCCTGTTACAGACCTAGGTTGACACCAACCATAAAGGTGCGTGCCTGCGGGTAAAAGGCACGGTCGATACCGAAGATGTTCCCGCCGATCTCCGGGTCGTAGCCGGTGTACTTGGTGAATGTCACCAGGTTGTTGCTGCTTACATAGAAGCGCGCCCGCTGTAAGGAAATTTTATCAGTAATGGATTTAGGAATGGTGTATCCGATCTGCAGGGTTTTGATTCTGAAGTAATCCCCGTCCTCCAGGTAAAAGTCAGAAGGGTTGGAGAAGTTGTTGTTCGGATCAGAAGTCGACAATCTTGGATAGTCGTCCGATGTACCCTCTCCCGTCCAGCGGCCCAAGGCGTTGCTTTGCCAGTTTGCTGTCGAGATTTCCAGGCGACGTAGCCCCTGGAAGATTTTATGGCCGGTGGCACCCTGGCCGAAAACAAGCAGGTCAAAGTTATTCCAGTCCAGGTTCAGGGTTGCACCAAATGTCCAGTCAGGTAGCGGCTTGCCCAGTACCACCCGGTCATCTGCCGAGATTTTGCCGTCGTCGTTTGTGTCAACCCAACGGAAGTCTCCTGGGCGCGCGTTAGGCTGTATCACGATGTTATCGGAGCTCTTGTAGCTTTGCACCTCTTCTTCGTTCTGGAAGATGCCATTGGTCTGGAAGCCATAGAATGCGCCGTAGGGCTGCCCCACGATGGTGCGGTTCAGCGGGAAATTAAAGGTCTGCACACTGGCGCTGCCGCTTTCTGTGAACGTTTTGCCGCTTTCCAGTGACAGGATCTCGTTCTTTACGTAGGCCGCGTTGCCGGAAAGGCGGAAGCCAACTTCTCCGAATGTCTGGTTGTAGCCTAACTCAAACTCCACGCCCCTGTTCTGCATATCGGCAATGTTTGCCAAGGGGTTTCCTGTGGAACCGGCATAGCCTGGCAGCTCAAGCGGCCTAAGGATACCGGTGGTTTTCTTGTTGTACCAGTCGAACGTGAGGTTGAAGTTCTGCAGGAAAGTAGCCTCCAGGCCTATGTTTGTCTGAGCCGTTTCCTCCCAGCGCAGGTCAGGGTTGGCGGGGGCGTTAGGGCTGTAGCCGATGGTGTAGCCCTCGTAGCCGAAAGTATAGTTTCTTCCAGGGCTAACCGTTGAGATAAACCCGAAGTTGCCGGTGTTGTCGTTTCCTACCTCGCCGTAGGAGCCTCGGATTTTCAGGAAGTTTATCGCATCATTTGTTGGCCAGAAATCTTCATTTGAGGCTACCCAGCCTAGGGAAACAGAGGGGAAGTAACCGTATTTGTTGTTCTCTCCGAATCTGGAGGAACCGTCTCTGCGAATGATGCCGGTAAACAGGTACTTTTCTTTGTAGTCGTAGGTAGCGCGGGCAAACAGGGAGCTGATCGTATGCGCCACATTATCATAGGCATAGGCCGTGATATTGGTGCTCGGAACAGGCAGGTTAAAGGAGGCGTCGTCAAAGTTAGTGGCCGGAATCGCATTATAGGTTGTTCCAAGGCCGTCGGTCTGACCGTCTTTGTAAGCACCCTGGCCGAGCAGGACCGTAAAGTTGTGGTCTGCGATGGCTCTTGAGTATGAGAGGGTATTCTCAACATTGTAATCTATCACCATGTTCCTGTCACGGCTCCTGGCTGTCTGGTTGCTGATAGTTGAGGCGTTCAGGTAAAACACCGGCCTGTAGCTTTCGCCCCCCCAGTAGGCTAGTTTCCCGCCCAGTGTTGATCTGAGCTTAAGGCCTTTTAGCGGCTCCAGCTCTGCAAAGGCATTGCCCACGATGTTATCCGACCAGCCATAGTTTCCCAGCTGAGTCTGTATGTAGGCCAAAGGGTTGGTCATCTCCTGCATTACCGTTGTAGAAATGCCATAAGGGTAACCCTGTGCGTTTCGGATAACAGGCTGCCTGTTATAGACACTTTCCGGGTTTTCCAGGATAGCCGGGTCTGTGATCAGCACCGGGGTGATTGGATCCAGGTTAATGGCGGAGTTCAGCGGGCCTCCAAACTCTGTGTTGGGGTTAAAACCGCCCATGCTCTTTACATGGGAGTAGCCAAGGTTCTGGCCCAAGGTAAGCCATTCCGTCACTTTGTGGGTAGAGTTCAGGCGGACGTTGTGGCGCTTGTAGTTTGATATCTCTGTTGCCACGATGCCTTCCTGATTCAAATAGCCGTAAGACGCGTAATAGGAGGATTTCCCATTGCCCCCGCTTATGCTAAAATCGTGGTTCTGGATGCGGGCATCGTCATTAAATACATAATCTTGCCAATCAGTGCCTTCTCCATAAGACTGTGGATCCGCATAAGGTAAATTAACCGCGCTGCCAGGCTGAAGTCCGTTGATGTAGGCTTCATTTCTTAAGGTAGCGTATTCGGTCGCGTTCAGAAGGTCTAGCCTTCTCGCCGGGGCCTGCGTACCATAGTAGGCGTTATAATTCAAGCGTATGGCTCCTTCTTTCCCTTTCTTGGTTGTCACCAGAATGACACCGGCAGCGCCACGTGTTCCATAAATAGCCGCTGACGCAGCATCTTTCAACAACTCAATAGATTCGATGTCTGACTGGTTCAGGTAGTCTATCCCGCCGCTCACGATCACACCATCCACTACATAAAGCGGGTCGTTGTTATTCAAAGTAGTTATACCTCGCACGCGAACGGTAGAGGCAGCGCCTGGTGCACCGGAGTTGGCGGCTACTGCTACGCCAGAGGTCCGGCCTTGCAGGGCCTGCTCTACGCGCGTGATCTGCTGGTTCTCCAGGTCGGCTGTTCTAACGCTGCTAATAGCGCCCGTTACCACGCTCTTCTTTTGGGTGCCATAGCCTACCACCACCACTTCTTCCAGGGCTCTTGTATCCGGCGACAGGGAGATGTTGAATGTGGACTGATTGTTTATGGCCACTTCCTGCGGCGTATAGCCGATAAAGGAAAACACCAGCGTGCCGCTTGCATCAGGAACTGATAGTGAGAAAGCGCCACTGGCATCAGTAGTTGTGCCTTTTGTGGTTCCTTTCAGCACAACTGTTACCCCTGGTAAACCGGAGCCGTTCTCATCGGTTACCTTACCCGTGAGGGTGATGGCCTGAGGCACAGCCAGGGGCAGGGGCTGTAGCCAGCCGGCACTCCCTGCCGCTACGCCAGTGGTAACGCTGGTAGCCAGGGTTATGCAGCCAAGTGCTGTGTAAAACTGTTTTCTCATAAAGGTTCTATTAGGTGAAAGTTTGATAGGTTTCTTTGTGTGATTAATCAGTTACAGATAAGCCCGGAAATCATCCTGTGAAAACTATGTTAGGAGGTGCGCTTAGTTAGCTGATTATTAAGTGGGATAATTTTAGACGTTAAAGAGGAGTTATCAAAAGAAGTATATACAGCTTTTCTACTTTCCTACTACGTCACGACTACTTCACAATCTTTGGATGTTGATTTAATTACTTGGTTACTAGATATTTATATGAATTTGGTGCTCAGAGTGCGGACACGCCGCCGCTGTGGGTAGCTTTTGAATGAGTGCTTATTGAAGTAGAGAGTAGGGTACCCCGCTACTTGCCCAGAGAGGGGCAACAGAAATGAGCGGGGGCTGTGGGAGGGACAGCCAAAGCAGGCTGTAGCTGGCAAGGTATGCTGCCATACTATAAAGTATAACAGCATACCTTGGCAGAGTTCTAAGGCATAAGTGCCTAAAAGGAAAGGGAAGAAATAATCTATGGTCCTGGTTGCAGCAAGGCTACCCCCGCATCACCAGATAGTAGATGTAAGAGAAGTATACCAGCAGGAAAACAATGCCGTTGATGCGGTCTATGGCGTTCCGCTTTCCGATAGGCAGCGCAAGTATAAGCATGGCGCTGGCCAGAATCATCATGATGATGTCAGCGTTGTTCAGCACATTAAAGGGCAGCGGGTTAATAATAGCGCTGACACCCAGGATCCAGAGCAGGTTAAAGATATTGGAGCCCACCACGTTGCCCACGGCAATGTCGATGTTTTTGCGGTAGGCTGCCATGGCCGAGGTAACAAGCTCGGGCAGTGAGGTACCGATAGCGACTACCGTCAGGCCGATGAACGACTCGCTCAGGCCAAATGACTGTGCTATGTGCACGGCTCCGTCTACCACCCACTTGCCGCCCAAAAACAAGCCCACTACCCCTAAGAGTATAAAGAGGATGGCCTTGCCTATCGACATGGAAGGAGCTTCCTTATCATCCTCCACTACCTCGTCTTTATTGGTTCTCGCCACATTGTAAATGTACACCAGAAACATTCCGAAGAAGCCCAGCAGGATAGCGCCATCCTGGCGGCTAATGTAAAGGTCGTAGTCACTGTTAAACAGGGTGGCGTTGGCAAGGAAGCCTACCAGGAGCGTGGCTATCAGGGAGAAAGGTATCTCGGTTAGGATGGTGTTGCGCTTGATAGGCAGAGGGCAAATCAGCGCCGTCACCCCAAGTATGAGCAGCAGGTTGGCCACGTTGCTGCCGAACACGTTGCCAATAGCCAGTTCCGGCTGTCCCTGCAGGCTGGCCATCATGTTCACGATCAACTCGGGCAGCGAGGTGCCGAAAGAGACAATCGTCAGGCCCACCACCATGTCTGAAAGGCCGTAGCGCTTCGCAATAGAGGAGGCCCCGTCCACGAGCACATCAGCACCTTTAATCAAGAAAACAAAGCCAAGAACAAACAGTAGGTATAACAGCATGTGGGGTTGGTTTCGGGTTTACGTGTGGTTCCGTGTACGTTAATAAAAATGGCTGCCCAACGTATACCCGGGGCAGCCATTAAAGTATAAATAACAGCTTTTTGTTTAGGCCATGTTGTGGTATACTGCCTGCACGTCGTCGTCTTCCTCAAAGCGCTCTATAAGGCCCAGCACCTCCTCTTCCTGCTCCTCGGTTAACTCGGTACGGGTAGTCGGGATACGCTGCACCTCACCGCTGATCACATTCAGCCCTTTTTCCTCCAGGCCTTTCTGCATGTTGCCGAACTCTGTGAAAGGGGTCTCGATGATGATCTCGCCCTCGTGCTCATAGATATCCTCGGCGCCGAAATCGATTAGTTCCAGCTCCAGCTCCTCCAGGTTTACGCCTTCTGATGAGATCTTGAAAATGCCCTTGCGGTCGAACATGAAGTCCAGCGAACCGGTTTTGCCCAGCGAGCCGCCGCCCTTTGAGAAGTGCATGCGCACGTTCGCAACGGTACGGTTCAGGTTGTCGGTGGCGCACTCCACCACTACGGCGATGCCATGTGGGGCGTAGCCCTCGTATACTACCTCCTCGTAATCCTTCTCCTCTTTCGACGAAGCACGCTTGATAGCCGCCTCCACGCGGTCTTTCGGCATGTTCACACCCTTGGCGTTCTGAATGGCCGCTCTTAGGCGAGAGTTGGTATCAGGGTTAGGGCCGCTTTCTTTCACGGCCATCACTATTTCTTTGCCGATGCGCGTAAAGGCCTTCGACATCTTATCCCAGCGTTTAAACTTACGGGCTTTTCTGAATTCAAATGCGCGTCCCATAGTATGCGTTTTTTTATACTTACAAAGTTAGGCAGCTGAAACGTAATTTGGTAGTTTTTTAGTTACTGGTTGTTCGTTATGTTGAGGAGGAATGAAATCACTCCACAGGGGGTAGTGTCTCTAGAAACAAATAACGAGCAGCGAATAACTATTTCCGTGGCGCCAGGTGGTAGTCTGAGATGCGTAGCTGCTCATCGCAGAAGCTGTACTCATGCTGGATGTTGGAGCCGACAATGATCAGGCGACCTTCCTTGTTCTGGGCCACGTGCTCCTGGTACCAGGCCACGCCCTCCTGGTCAAGGTTGGTAGTGGGCTCATCGAGCAGGAGCAAAGAGCTGTTGGAGTAGATAGCCAGTCCCAGCTTCAGGCGCTGCTTCATTCCCGAAGAGAAATCCTTCACGAACTTGTTCTTGGAGCGCTGCAGGCCCATGCGGTCTATCAGGGCGGTGGCGGAGAGGTTGTGGCGCAGCGACTTGAAGCGGGTATGGAAGTCTAGCATCTCGAGCAGCGTAAACTCCTCCACCAGCTCCAGGTAGGGAGCCGTGAGGGAGAGGTGGCGGTATACCTCGTCCTGCACCACTTCCTTGCCCGCGCACGTATACTTCAGCTGCCCCTCGCTTGCCAGGTTGTGCCCGGCGATAATGGTAAGAAGAGTGGATTTCCCGGAGCCGTTATGCCCTAGTATGGCATAAGCGGTGCCTGACGCAAAGGTGTACGTCAGGTTCCGGAAAATCCACTCGTAGTTATAGCGTTTACCTAAGTCTGTTAGGCTAACTTGCATCTTTTGCGAAATAGCCTTTAATGATACCGCGGCCTGAGTTACGCACAAAGTTGATGATCTCGTCGCGCTCCCTGCTTGGCGAAAGCTCCACCTCGATCTTGTCCAGGGCTTGGCTGTTGTTAAGGCCGTTCAGGAACAGGATGCGGTACACGTGCTGTATCTCGTTTATCTGCTCGCTTACGTAGCCCCTGCGACGCAGGCCAATAGAGTTGATGCCGGCGTAGGAGAGAGGCTCACGGGCTGCCTTCACGAACGGAGGCACGTCCTTGAGCACCAGCGAGCCGCCGGACACAAAGGAGTGGGCCCCGATTTTGGCAAACTGGTGCACCAGGGTGGCTGCGCTGACAATGGCGAAGTCGCCAACCTCTACGTGGCCTGCAATCTGCACCGAGTTTCCGATGATGCAGTTATCGCCTACCATACAGTCGTGGGCTACGTGGGCATAGGCCATCACAAGGCAGTTCTTGCCGATAATGGTCCTCATCTTGTCGATGGTGCCACGGCTAACGGTAACATACTCGCGGATAACGGTATTGTCCCCGATGTGGGTGGTGGTTACCTCGCCGGCAAACTTCAGGTCCTGCGGGATAGAGGATATCACGGCACCGGGGAAAATCTTGCAGTTCTTGCCGATGCGGGCGCCTTCCATGATCACCGCGTTAGAGCCGATCCAGGTGCCTTCGCCGATCTCCACGTTCTTGTGGATCGTGACAAACGGCTCGATTACGACGTTATGCGCGATTTTAGCTTCTGGGTGTACGTATGCTAATGGCTGGTTCATGCGTCTTTCTTTACTATACTTGCCGACATTTCAGCTTCCATTACCAGTTGCCCGCCCACAAAGGCCTGGCCACTCATCTTGGCAATGCCGCGCTTTATTGGAGCCAGCAGTTCACATCTAAAAATTATCGTATCGCCCGGAAGAACCTTACGCTTAAAGCGGCACTTGTCAATGCCCAGGAAGTAGGTCCAGTAGTCTTCCGGCTTCTCGACGGTGTTCAGAACAAGAATCCCGCCAGTCTGCGCCATCGCCTCGATCTGGATAACCCCCGGCAACACCGGGTTACCCGGGAAGTGGCCCTGGAAGAACGGCTCGTTCATGGTTATGTTCTTAATGCCCATAACCGTGGTATCGTCTAAGTGGATGATTTTATCTATCAGCAGGAACGGGTAACGGTGCGGCAGGGTGGCGGCGATCTGGTTGATGTCCATCACCGGTTTCTTCTTCGGGTCGTAAGTGGGCACGTTCTTGATCGTCGCCTCGTGGATCATCTTTTTCACCTTTTTGGCAAAAGCGATGTTGGCAGCGTGGCCCGGGCGTGCCGCCAGGATCTGCCCCTTTATCGGGCGGCCGATCAGGGCCAGGTCACCCAGCAGGTCGAGCAGCTTGTGGCGGGCCGGCTCGTTCTTGAAGCGCAGCTCCGTATTGTTCAGGATGCCTTCGGCCTTCACCTCCACCTTCTGCTTCTGCAACAGCTCCGACAGGTGCGTCAGCTCATCTTCCTGCACCACGCGGTCCACAATCACAATGGCATTGTCCAGGTCTCCGCCCTTGATCAGGTTCTGCTTGAAGAGCATCTCCAGCTCGTGCAGGAACACGAAGGTGCGGCAAGGGGCAATCTCTTTCTCGAACTGGTTGAGGTCTGTGATAGAGGCGTGCTGGCTGCCCAGTACCGGGGAGTTGTAGTCCACCATCACCGTTACGCGGTAATCGTCCAACGGAAGGGCGGCAATCTCCACGCCACGGGCCTCATCCTTGTAGCTAAGGCCCTGGGTAATCTCGAAGAAGTTGCGCAGGGCGTTCTGCTCCTGCAGCCCCGCCTGGTGCAGGGCCTTCACGAACTCAATGGAAGAGCCATCCATGATCGGGGGCTCCGGACCATCCAGCTCAATGAGCACGTTGTCTATCTGCAGGCCAACAAGAGCTGCCAGGGTGTGCTCCACGGTGTTCACGCGGGCGCCGTTCTGCTCTATGGTTGTTCCCCTGGATAGGTCCACCACATTGTCCACATCCACGTTTACAGTTGGCTTGCCAGGGAGGTCAATGCGCTGGAATTTATGTCCATGGTTGATTGGAGCGGGCTTGAACGTCATGTTCGAGACCACGCCGGTGTGCAACCCTATGCCCGATACCGTGACCGGAGCCTTAATGGTGTGCTGTTTATCGTTCATTCACGTATGTGTAGTCGTGTATTTGCTTGTGTTGCCTAAGTGCTGGCGCAGGCGAGTGCGCTGCAGCTGCCTGAGGCACAGGCATGGCCTGTGCAGTGCTTTAGCCCTGCAAACTTAAGATATAAAATAGGGTATTACCAATTTTTATGGCTAAAGTAGCTGCAGTGTATCAGAAAGTACGGCAAAAGGCAAAGTATAACGTATAGAAGAACCCCAAATCCTCAGCAACATCAAGCGGATGGCCCTGAAAGGCTTCTTTCTACTTTACCGGAAGCCAGTGTTTATACTTTCTCTTTTAGCATTTCCAGTTCGCGCTGCAGTTCCGGCAGTTTGCGGAAAACGGTCATGGCGCGCAGGTTCTGCTTGTAATCGAAGGCCGGGGAGCCCTGGATAATCAGCCCTTCCTCTTTCACCGACTTGGAAACGCCGGACTGTGCCCCAATCGTTGTTTTATTGGCGATGGTGATATGGCCCACGATCCCTACCTGCCCTGCGATCACGCAGTTGTTGCCGATCTTAGTAGACCCTGAGATGCCTGACTGGGAAGCGATCACCGTGTCCGTGCCTACCTCTACGTTATGAGCGATCTGCACAAGGTTGTCTACTTTAGTGCCCTTTCGGATGATAGTAGAGCCCATGGTGGCGCAGTCGATGGTCGTATTCGCGCCAATGGAGATGTCGTCCTCCAGCACCACGTTGCCGATTTGCGGAACAGCTTTGTAGGTGCCGTCAGCCTGTGGTGCCCAGCCAAAGCCATCGCTGCCGAGCACGGCGCCGGAGTGGATGGTGCAGTTGCTGCCCACCACGGTGTTGGCATAAAGTTTCACGCCGGCAAATATGGTGGTATTGTCGCCGATCACCACGTTATCGCCTATATAGGCCTGCGGAAAGATACGTACGTTGTTGCCTATCCTGCAATTGGTGCCGATGTAGGAGAAAGCGCCGCGGTAGTGGTTTTCGCCAATCTGGCTTCCCTGGCCCAAAAAGCAAGGCTCCTCGACACCAGTTTTTGAGGCCAGCAGCGCCGTTTGGTAGTAGTGCAGCAGCGTTGAAAAGCTGGAGTAAGGGTCGGCCACCCGGATAAGGGTAGCCTGGGTCTGTTTTTTCAACTCCAGCGTATCCGATACAATCACGGCGCTGGCGCTGGTACTATATAAGTATGGTTCGTACTTCAGGTTGGAAAGAAAAGCAAGGGCGCCTGTTTGGGCCTCCTCAATTTTTGCCAAGGTGCTGACCTTTACAGTGTTGTCTCCTTCTACCTTGCCCTGTAGCAAGTCAGCTATCTGTTGAACAGTAAATTCCATTTTGTAAAATTAGAGCAAAAACTCAAAAACGCTACCGCTTTGGGGGTGCAAACTTAATAAAAAATCCCTCCACTGCACACGCCCCTTCGCTTATACTTTGTGAACCTACCTTTAGCCTTAGTACAGAGAACAAGTATAAAACAGCTCAGGAGAACTAAGTTCTGATTTCTTTAGTCATGGTGTAAATTTGAATAGGGAGGGGTGGGAAAGTGTGGGTGGGGGAGGATATGTAGTGCTACCTGTATGCTGTTACAGGTGCCCGTGCTAGCTTGAGCCTGTGCTTAGCGGCTGCTTCATAGTTGGATACAAGCTATACTTCCTTGGCTGCTGCTGCCTGCAAATTGAACCAAGTTATCCTTAACTAGCCACCGCTCATCCTCTAGACTTACATACCTACGGTTGCATTTCATACTTTCTGCTCTCCAGCCCGAGAGGGCTCGTCTTTGGGCATCGCGCTGTCTACATTTCCTTTGCTCCTACGTCGCAATGCCGCCAAGGCGGCACCGGAAATCTAGAAGGCGCTCAACCCAAAGACTGGGAACAGGTTCGATAGCCACAGCTGACGGAGCTTGAACCGTACTCCCTCCCCTGTTTTTAGGGGAGGGGAGGGGTAAAGCCCCCTTGGAAAGAAGCAGAGGGATAAAAATCGTCTGCTGGACAATTCCCCTCCTTGGAGGGGTTAGGGGTGGGTTAATACTTCTGCTGATGCTACCCAAGTTGCCATGGAACTTATGCTTCAGCAGAAGCAATGACATGCTCCCCTCCTGGGGGTAGGGGCCCTCGAAAAAACCAAGGAGGGGCAGGGGTGGTTGGGCCAGGTACTGCAGCCAAACGCTCGCGGGACCTTCGGACACTGTGTGACTATAGGATAAACAGTGTCCGAAAAGCTATGGCAGTTGGAACCAAAACTTTGCTACAAATGCACCACCTCTTTCGGGTAGCAGACGAAGTGTTTCTCTACCTTATAGCTTAAAGCCCGAATATTGGGCAGGTCAGAGGCCTCGGCCACATCCACCACATAGCCTGTTTTAGTGAGCATGTCGATGGTCTGGCCCTCCACATCGTAGGCGTTGTTACCGATCTTGCCTGAGATCATGAGGTACTTCACGTCTTCCTCCGCCAGGTTATACGTATCCTGTACCAGCTCTTTCAGGCCCAGCAGCATCTCCTGGTCTATGGGCTTGGTGGAGATGTATACTTTGAACAGCTTACGGCTAAGTATACCTTTGGCCAGGTACGAAAGTATAAAGTCCGGGTGCAGGGCCCACTCTTTGATGCCACTCCAGATATCGTGGTCATCCAGCGAGACGAAGCGCTCCAGTATGCTCTTGTCTTGCCGGAAGTCCTCCAGTGTGAGGTCGGAGGAGAGGAAGAAGCGGAGACAGGGGCTGGTTGGCACGTCTACGCCGCGCTGCATCAACTCCCGGGCCCGCTGCACCACACGCAGCACCATGTTCTCGGCGCTGATTACCGTTTTGTGCAGGTATACCTGCCAGTACATGAGGCGGCGGCTCACCAGAAAGTTTTCTATGCTATAAACACCTTTTTCCTCCACCACCAGCTTGTCGTTGGCCACATCCAGCATCTTGATAATGCGGTCAGCTCCGATCTTGCCCTCGTAAACTCCCGTATAGAAGCTGTCGCGGTTCAGGTAATCGAGGCGATCCACGTCTAACTGGCTGGAAACGAGCTGGTGAAAGAAGCGGCGGGGATACTTGTCGGTAAATATATCGATGGCCATACTCAATCTTCCGCCAAAGTGGTCGTTAAGCAGGTGCATGATGTGCAGCGACAGGTGCTCGTGGTGCACGTTCTTAAAAATAGCCGTCTCCAGGGCATGCGAGAAAGGGCCGTGGCCCACGTCGTGCAGCAGGATAGCGATGAGCGAGGCCTCGTATTCGGTATCGTTTATTTCGTTATTTTTACTGCGAAGCGTTTGCAGGGCCGTATCCATCAGGTGCATGGCGCCCAAGGCATGGTGAAAGCGCGTGTGGAGTGCCCCCGGGTACACCATCTCTGTCAGGCCCAATTGCTTGATGCGGCGCAGGCGCTGAAAGTACGGATGCTCAATAATGTCGAATATAAGTTCTGTCGGGGCTGTGATAAAGCCGTAAACAGGGTCGTTAAAGATCTTTTTCTTGTTCACAAAACCGAGGCTTGAAGTTAGGGTGCAG
This sequence comes from Pontibacter litorisediminis, assembly GCF_029360645.1. Taxonomy (GTDB): domain Bacteria; phylum Bacteroidota; class Bacteroidia; order Cytophagales; family Hymenobacteraceae; genus Pontibacter; species Pontibacter litorisediminis. The sequence continues at coordinate 269,458 of NZ_JARDUA010000007.1, forward strand.
GATATATAATAATATAACTATATATGCCTGCTTTACGTTTCAAGGCAGAACGCGCTCCATTTCCTGTTCATCTGGCGCAGGTGACTAAAGCTGCTCTGCCTGGTACGCTGCGAAAGGAAGCGTGTTAAAACTTCAGTTCGTTTTAACAACGGCGCCTTTCAGCCGTTAAACAAATTAGACATACTTACACAAAGTATAAAACGATGCAAAGATACAATATTTTATGGGCCGATGATGAGATCGACCTCCTCAAGCCGCACATCCTGTTCCTGGAAGACCGCGGCTACGACATTACACCGGTAAACAGCGGCGCCGACGCCATAGAGGAGTTCCGCGAGCGCAGTTTCGACGTGGTGTTCCTGGATGAGAACATGCCCGGCATCAGTGGGCTGGAGACGCTCAATGAACTGAAGACCATCCGCCCTACGGTGCCCGTGATCATGATCACCAAGAGCGAGGAGGAGCACATTATGGAGGAGGCTATCGGCTCCAAGATCACGGATTACCTCATCAAGCCGCTGAACCCAAACCAGATCCTGCTATCGGTAAAGAAAGTGCTGGAGAACAAACGCCTGGTAAGCGAGAAAACCAATATGAGCTACCAGCGCGATTTCCGGCAGTTGGGCATGGCCTTTGGCGAGCGCCTGAGTCCGCTGGAGTGGGCTGATATCTACAAGAAGCTGGTGTACTGGGAGCTGGAGATAGACGAGACGGAGAACAAAAGCATGGCCGATGTGATCAACATGCAGAAAGACGAGGCCAACTCCAACTTCGCCAGCTTTATCATGGATAACTATGAAGACTGGATGAACGGCGATGAGGAGGCGCCGCTGATGTCGCACCAGTTGTTCAAGCAGCGCGTGTTCCCGATGATGAAGGAAAGCGACCGCCCCGTATACTTTGTGCTGATCGACAACCTGCGCTACGACCAGTGGAAAGTGCTGGAGCCGCTGATCTCGGATTATTTCTCTGTGGACTCTGAGGAGATGTTCTATTCTATACTTCCGACCACCACGGCCTATGCCCGGAATGCCATTTTCTCAGGTATGCTGCCTACCGAGATCCAGAAGAAATACCCGAACATGTGGGTGAGCGATGATGAGGAGGAGGGCAAGAACCTGCACGAGGCTGATTTCCTGGACATCCAGTTCCAGCAGAACCGCGTTACCGACAAGCACAGCTACCACAAGATCACGAACGTACAGGCGGGCCGCGATCTGCTCAGCAAGTTCAGCAACCTGGACAACAACAAGCTGAATGTTATCGTGTATAACTTCGTGGATATGCTTTCGCATGCCCGCACCGACAGCAACATGGTTCGCGAACTGGCCCCCGACGAGTCGGCTTACCGCTCCATTACCCGCTCCTGGTTCCTACACTCGCCGCTGTTCGATACCCTGAAAGCGATAGCCGAGAAAAAAGGCAGGCTCATCATCACCACCGACCACGGCACCATTCGGGTAAAAAGGCCCTTTAAAATCATCGGCGACAGGAACACCAACACCAACCTGCGCTACAAGCACGGTAAAAACCTGGGATATACCGATAAAGACGTGTTCACGGTGCGCAAACCGGAGCGATTTTTCTTGCCAAAGGCTAACGTTTCCACTACGTTTGTATTCGCGATAGAAGATTACTTTTTCGCCTATCCAAACAACTATAACTACTATGTGAACTACTACAAAGATACCTTCCAGCATGGGGGTGTGTCGCTGGAGGAAGTGATCATACCATTTGTAACGCTTACACCGAAGAATGTCTAATACAGGAGTAGAACGGGCACATATCAGGATGTCGTCGTTGGAAGATCTGCCAGCGGCGGCTTCTGTGCTTTTAGAGGAGGCCACTTCTGAGCCCATCATCCTCTTCGAGGGGCCCATGGGGGCCGGCAAAACCACACTTATAAAGGAGCTCTGCCGCCAGTTGGGTGTGGAGGAGAACGTGAGCAGCCCTACCTTTGCCCTAGTGAATGAGTATGAAGGTCGGAACAGGAAACTAATTTACCATTTCGATTTTTATAGGATTAACGAGGAGCGCGAGGCCCTGGACATCGGAGCCCCGGAGTACTTCGAGTCCGGCAACCTGTGCCTGATCGAGTGGCCCTCCATGATTCCGAACCTGCTGCCCGAGCATTACCTGCTGGTAGAACTAGAAGTAGGGGAGGACAGCATAGAAAGAACTGTAAGAATAAAAAAATATAGTGAAAGCAAATGATGATTTGTCCCCCTTTGAAGGGGGTAGGGGGATGAGAATTTATATTGGAACAAAACAGCCACTATAACAAAAAACTGAAGTCTTTTGCAAAAAGCCTTCGCTCAGACGCTACCAAAGCAGAGATCAGGTTATGGTGTGAAGTTCTGAGCAAAGGCAAGACAGGGTATGGCTTTTTGCGCCAATGGCCAATCGGGAATTATATTGCCGATTTTATGAGCAAAGACCTGAAGCTGATTATTGAAGTGGATGGATATTCTCATTATTTTAAAACAGAATAAGATCAGGTACGGGATAAAGTAGTGGCGGACTTGGGCTTTACAGTGCTGCGATTTACAGACGAAGAGGTGATGGAGGATCTGCCAAACGTTGAACGAGCTATTCAAATTTTTATAGCTGACTCACAAGTGTAATCATCCCCCTGCCCCCTTCAAAGGGGGACTAAAAATGTTTACAAACTAAATTAACGTATGACGGAGAAGTTTGCCGTAGAATTTGGAAAGATTACCACAAGCACGGCGCTCTACCCGAAAGAGTCGATGCTGGCGGTGGAGGAGAGGCGCCGTAGCCTGTTTATCGGCATTCCAAAGGAATCATCGTTCCAGGAGAATCGAATAGGCTTGACGCCTGATGCTGTGAAGCAGCTAACTGACCAGGGGCATCGTATCCAAATAGAGGCGGGGGCAGGCAGCCCCTCTAAATACTCCGATAATGAATACTCCGAGGCCGGGGCAAAAATTGTATATGCCACTGAGGAAGTATACGAGGCGGACATTATCCTGAAAATCGCCCCGCCGACCTATGACGAGATAGAGTACCTTCGGCCGGGGCAGACGCTGATTTCCGCCTTGCACTTCGGCAACCTGACCTCCGATTACATCAACGCGCTGCTTCGTAAGAAAATCAATGCTATCTCCTTTGAACTGATACGGGATAAATCCGATGCCAAGCCCGTGGTACGCGCCATGAGCGAGATTGCCGGTAGCACGGTGATGATGGTGGCCGCCGAGTATTTGAGCAGCAGCAACGAAGGCAAGGGCATTATATTAGGTGGTATCACGGGAGTGGCGCCTACCAAAGTTGTTATACTTGGGGCAGGCTCTGTGGCTGAGTTTGCCGCCCGTGCGGCCCTTGGTCTGGGCGCTGAGGTGCGGGTGTTCGACAACCACATCTACAAGCTCCGCCGCCTGAAGCACAACGTGGGGGCACAGATCTTCACCTCCACCCTCGACAAGGCGGTGATGTACCAGGAGATCAAGCAGGCCGACGTGGTGATCGGCGCCTTTGTGGCCGACGAGGGGCAGATCACCTGCGTGGTGGAGGAGAGCGTGGTGGCCCAGATGAGCCCTGGCTCCATCATCATCGACGTCTGCATCGACCAGGGCGGCTGCTTCGAGACCTCCGAGATCACCTCGCACTCGCGCCCCATCTACCGCAAGTACGACATCATCCACTACTGTGTGCCCAACATCCCCTCCCGGGTGCCCCGCACGGCCTCGCAGGCGCTTTCTAACATTTTTACACCTATCTTTACCGAATTCTCCAAGTACGGCGGTATCAACGAGGTCCTGTTCATGAACGAGCATTACCGCAGCGGGGTCTATATCTACAAAGGCAGCCTCACCAACGCCCACATCGCCAAACGGTTCGGCATGCGGTATAAGGAGCTGGGGCTGATGATTGCGGTGCGGAATTAATTTGGTCGCAAGGTAATTACGGGATTTATGGGATCAGTAGGGGATTATGGTTCCCCGCCACGGATAAGTCTTGGATCCCGAACTTGTTTAGGGGAGAGATGTGGAGGTTGGAACCGGTAAGAAGGAAAGCGACGTTTTCTGTTTTTTGCTAAAAATATAGCAGACTCTCTTTTTCATAATATCGCTTTCCTTCGCTTTTCCTAGTATTCTGCAATAGCCTGTTGAGCCTTTTAGTACGCACGCCTGCATAGGTTCTTCTGAAATGCTGCTTGTTCAACTGTACATACAGCCCATCTGAACCAAAGGCTTATATCCTGAACAGTTGCCTGTTCTTCTGGCTAGGATCTGGCTTTCACTCTTGCTAGCCTATAAATGCTGAACTTTGCCGGCACTTTGCTCATATTGGCGGTAGTATGTAAGAGCCTGCTTCAAATCAAAAGGATATAATCTAAATTTGTTTTACTTTTGTGTGCTAATTCACAAATGAAAACAATTCTTATATGGCTGTTGCTTCAAAAAAAGACACAGGCTTCTTCAATTCTCTCCAAATCTTCCGGGGCATAGCTGCTCTAATGGTAGTCTTTCATCACCAGTGGCCTTCCTTCACTTACTTCTTTGGGATTGAGGACAGTACTCTTGCCTTTATCGCTGGATTAGGAAAACATGGAGTTGACTTCTTCTTTGTCCTATCAGGCTTTATTATCACATACTCCTGCTATAATAAAGTAGCTAGTCTTGATAATAACAAGTCCTATCTTCTCAACAGGGTATTAAGAATTTATATCCCTTACCTTCCTATTGCTGTGGCTATGTTACTGCTATATTGTTTATTCCCTAATATGTCAGAAAGCAATAGAAATATAAGCTGGCTTACCTCCCTCACACTAATACCAGATGGTTCACCAGCCTTGTCTGTAGCCTGGACATTAGTTCACGAAATGATGTTCTACCTGTTGTTCCTTATTTGGTTTTATAGCAAAAGAGCTTGGTACTTGTTTACAGCTATATGGGCAGCAACAATAGTGTATCTGAATTGGGTTCAGGTAAGTATAGCGTGGGAGAGTATCCCTGTCCTAAAGTATTTTGCTTCTGTGTATAATCTAGAGTTCATTATGGGCTTTTATCTTGCTATTCTGGTAAAGAAGACCAAGCTAGCAGGGCAGCCAGTTCTCCTTATAGCGGCCGCTACAGTATTTATTGCAGCGGTGCTTTTGAAACTTTATGAATGGCAGGCCCCCATTACTCTAGTATTTGCGGTGAGCTTTGTCTTTCTGATTCTAGGCAGTATCAACACAGCACTGGATAACATCAAATCTTCTAACCTGCTGATGATGTTGGGCAATGCTTCTTACTCTATTTACTTAGTACATAACCCGGAGATAAGTGTTCTGGTGAGGTTATTCCCAAAGTACTCGGAAGGTCTTTATACAGGAATTGTTTTTGTAACAGTGTTTACCATATGCTGCCTTACCGGTGTAGTGTATAGTAAAGTATTTGAAGAGTACCTCCTGAAGAAAGCAAAAAGCAAGTTGCTACCAACTCCATCCAAAGACCTAGTACAACTCAAGGGTGTTAAGTAGGGCCTGATGTCGCAACTAAGTAATTAGAAAGCGGCTGGTTAAGAATCTACATGTTCCACTTATTTCGCTTTTTACCTACCACAATATACAAGAACAGTAGCTTCCTAACCCGGCACGAGATTGCTAAGTCTTTTGATTTAATTGCCTTAGTAGGTTCTCCAAGTACGGCGGCATCAACGAGGTGCTATTCATGAACGAGCACTACCGCAGCGGCGTCTACATCTACAAGGGCAGCCTGACCAACGCCCACATCGCCAAGCGGTTTGGGATGAGGTGTAAGGAGCTGGGGCTGATGATTGCGGTGCGGAATTAATTTGGTCGCGAGGTAATTACGGGATTTATGGGATCAGTAGGGGATCAAGGTTCCCCGCCACGGATAAGTCTTGGATCCCGAACTTGTTTCGGGGGAGGGGTAAGGGTGGTTGGAGCCGGTATCTGCTTTTTCAAGACAGTAATTTGCAAAGGCAATAAGTATGTATGCGCATAAGTGAATCAGAAGCAGCAAGAACCTCTTGGTGTTGTTATTCTATTAAGGATATGATATTTTCTTAGGGAATGCTGCTAATGTAAAAGGTTAAAGGTAACTTTGCCTCTGCGTAGAATAGCACTAAGTATTCCTTACGCAAATGCGGCAGGAATGTTAAGTATGAATGCCGGCGACTGTTCGGTTCAGCACTTAATGCGATAAAAGAAGTATACGAAGTATTCTAATGAAGATTATCAATACACCTATTTCCGGGTGCTACCTTATAAAGCCAGCTATATTTGAAGATAGTAGAGGCTACTTCTATGAAAGCTTTAATGAAGCAAAATTTAATAACCTGACAGGTGCTGATGTGCATTTTGTGCAGGATAACCAATCTTTTTCCTCTTACGGCGTTCTAAGGGGGCTGCACTTTCAGCAAGGTGCCTATGCACAGGCGAAATTGGTATGGGTTTTAAAAGGGGAGGTATTGGATGTGGCAGTAGATTTGCGGCCCGAATCTCCAACTTTTGGAGAACATTATTCTGTGGTATTATCAGCAGAAAATAAGCTGCAGTTTTTCATTCCAAGAGGTTTTGCCCATGGCTTTGTAGTGTTGAGTAAAGAGGCGGAGTTCTTCTACAAGTGTGACAACTACTATAATAAAGAGTCAGAAGGAAGTGTTCTATATAGTGATTCAGAATTAGGGATAGACTGGAGAGTAGCACCTGACGATATTATTGTTTCGGCTAAAGACAAAGAAAGTGAACCGTTTGCGGCTTTTAAAAGGTCGATAACTGAAAAGATATAATACTTATTTTAGCAAAAAGCAGTGCGTAGAGGAAATAGATACACCAGAGAGAACAAATGAAAGGAATCATACTTGCCGGTGGCTCGGGCACCCGGCTGCACCCCCTGACGCTGGCGGTGAGCAAGCAGCTCATGCCGGTCTACGACAAGCCGATGATCTATTACCCCCTGTCCACGCTCATGCTAGCTGGCATAAGTGAGATTCTGATCATCTCTACACCTCACGACCTGCCCCTGTTTGAGCGCCTTTTGGGCGACGGCTCGCAGATCGGCTGCCGCTTCTCCTACAAGGTGCAGGAGGAGCCCAACGGGCTGGCGCAGGCCTTCGTAATCGGGGAGGAGTTCATCGGAAAGGACAAGGTGGCCCTGGTGCTGGGGGATAACATCTTCTACGGCTCGGGGATGAGCAAGCTCCTGCAGGCCAACAATGACCCGGACGGGGGCGTGGTGTACGCCTACCACGTGCATGACCCGGAGCGCTACGGGGTGGTGGAGTTCGACAAGGGCATGAAGGCAGTCTCGATCGAGGAGAAGCCAAAGGAGCCAAAGAGCAGCTACGCCGTGCCGGGGCTCTACTTCTACGACAACGAGGTGGTGGAGATCGCCAAAAACCTGGAGCCCAGTGCGCGGGGCGAGTACGAGATCACGGACGTGAATAAGGAGTACCTCAGGCGGGGCAGGCTGAAGGTGGGCATCCTCAACCGCGGCACGGCCTGGCTCGACACGGGCACGGTCCAGTCGCTGATGCAGGCGGCCACGTTTGTGCAGGTGATTGAGGAGCGGCAGGGCCTGAAGATCGGCTGCATTGAGGAGGTGGCCTGGCGCATGGGCTTCATCTCAGACGGGCAGCTGCGGGAGATCGCCGAGCCGCTGAGGAAGAGCGGCTACGGAGAGTACCTGCTCCGCATGCTAAAGGAGAAGTTTTAAACACATTTTTGATATTATGAAGGTTCTAGTAACAGGTAGTGCAGGCTTTATAGGCTTTCATTTAGTTAATAGATTGTTAGAGAGAGGAGATGAGGTTGTTGGGTTTGATAATATAAATAACTATTACGAAGTTCGTCTCAAATATGGAAGGTTAGAAGAAGCAGGTATTGTAAAGGAGGAGATTGAACAAGGGAGGTTAATGCAAAGCAAAAAATTTAATAGTTATAAATTCGTTAAGGAGGATTTAACAAATAAAGACTTTTTATTGAATCTGTTTAAATCAGAAAAATTTGATGCAGTTGTTAATCTGGCTGCACAGGCTGGCGTCAGGTACTCATTGGAAAATCCTGATGAGTATATTGCCTCGAATGTACAAGGATTTTTAAATATACTTGAAGCATGCAGATACTATCCTGTTAAGCATTTAGTATATGCTTCTTCAAGCTCTGTATATGGGACAAATACGAAAATTCCCTTTTCTACTAAAGATGCGGTTGACCATCCTATTTCTTTGTATGCCGCGACTAAGAAATCGAATGAACTTATGGCTCATACCTATAGCCATCTGTTTAATATTCCAACAACCGGAATCCGATTCTTTACTGTTTATGGACCTTGGGGAAGACCTGATATGGCGCTCTTCCTTTTCACTCGCAAAATTTTAAATGGTGATCCTATAGAGGTTTATAACAACGGAGAAATGAAGCGTGACTTCACCTATATTGATGATATAGTAGAAGGTATAGTAAAAGTGCTTGATAAACCTCAATCAGTTAGTAAAAACTCAAGTGGTAACAGCCTCGAAGCCTTAAAAACAAAAGCACCCTACAAAATCCATAACATTGGAAATTCCTCTCCTGTGCTTTTAACAGATTTTATTGATGCGCTTGAAGAATCGATCGGGCAAAAAGCGGAAAGACAATTAAAGCCCTTACAACCTGGAGATGTATTATCTACATGGGCAGATGTAAATGACTTAATAAAAAACCACAACTACCAACCTAAGACAGAGTTACGAACAGGAATTACTAATTTTGTTAAATGGTATAGAGAGTTTTACAAAGTTTAGAAAGTACATATAAATATATTGTATAAAATAATATTACGTATATAAAGAAAATGTTAACTGGAAAATCAGTATTAATAACCGGAGGCACAGGTTCTCTAGGTAAAGCCCTTACGAAGCATATATTAGAGACCTATCCAAACATCAAGCGCTTAGTTATCTTCTCCAGAGATGAGCAGAAACAATTCCTGATGGCTCAGGAGTTTCCTCACGATAGGTTTCCTCAAGTCCGCTTTTTTATTGGTGATGTTAGAGATTATGATCGGATGAAGAGAGCTTTGAAGGGTATTGATTACGTTATTCATGCCGCTGCTATGAAGCATGTGCCAATAGCGGAGTATAACCCCATGGAGTGTGTAAAAACTAACATACTTGGTGCCGAAAATATAATCAATGCATGTCTGGAAACGGAAGTAGAACGTGTTGTAGCACTTTCTACTGATAAAGCCGCAGCTCCTATTAACCTATATGGCGCTACTAAATTAGCCTCTGATAAGCTCTTTGTAGCTGCCAATAATATTAAGGGGTGGAACCCCATTCGTTTCTCTGTAGTGCGCTATGGAAATGTAATGGGGTCTAATGGTTCAGTTATACCATTCTTTTTGAATAAGAAGAAGGAAGGCGTACTCCCTATCACTGACACAACAATGACAAGGTTTAATATCAGCCTGCAAGGTGGTGTAGATATGGTGATGCATGCCCTAGAAACTGCTTGGGGTGGAGAAATCTTTGTGCCAAAGATTCCGTCCTACAAAATTACTGATGTAGCAGACGCTATTGGACCTGAGTGCGAGAAGAAAGTAGTAGGTATAAGACCAGGTGAGAAAATTCATGAAGAAATGATTACTTCTTCCGACTCTTACTATACCTATGACCTTGGAAAGTATTATGCCATAGTTCCGGCTATACCAAGGTGGAATCTTGAAGCTTTTATTAAAGAATTTGACGCTGAAAAGGTACCGGCAGGCTTTCGATATAACTCAGGTGAAAACACAGAGTGGGTGTCAGTTGAGGAGTTGAGAGAACTTATTAAGGAACACGTAGACGATACATTTTCTGTATGCTAGCTAACCCTATCCCCTACGGTCGCCAGCACATCACCGAGGCCGACATCCGGGCGGTGGTGGAGACGCTGCAGTCCGACTATCTGACGCAGGGGCCGAAGGTGGCCCAGTTCGAGGAGGCTTTTGCCAAGTATGTGGGGGCCCGCTACGCCGTGGCCTGCGCCAACGGCACAGCCGCCCTGCACCTGTGCACGCTGTCCCTGGGCGTGAACGAGGCGTCACGGGTGATCACCACGCCCATCACCTTCGCCGCCTCGGCCAACTGCGTGCGCTACTGCGGGGGGCAGGTCGAGTTCGCCGACATCGACCCGCAAACGGCCCTGCTGGACCTGGAGAAGGTGCGTGAATTGGTGGAGAGCAAGCCCCTGGGCTACTACGCTGGCATCATCCCCGTGGACTTTGCCGGCAACCCGGTGAACCTGGAGGCCTTCCGCCAGCTGGCCGACGCCCACGGCCTGTGGCTCATCGAGGACGCGGCCCACTCCCCCGGCGGCTACTTTATCGACAGCCGGGGAGAGAAGCAGCACTGCGGCAACGGCCGGTTTGCTGACCTGGCCATATTCTCCTTCCACCCCGTCAAGCACATCGCCACGGGCGAGGGCGGCATGGTCACCACCAACGACGAGGCGCTGTACAAAAAGCTTTTGCTCTACCGCACCCACGGCATCACGCGCGATACAGAGCTTATGGTGGAGCACCACGGTGGCTGGTACATGGAGATGCAGGAGCTGGGCTATAACTACCGCATCCCCGACATGCTCTGCGCCCTGGGCCTCTCGCAGCTGGAGCGGGCCGACGAGGGTATGGCCCGCAGGAGGGAAATTGCTCAAGTATACGAAGAGGCTTTTGCAGTTATGGAGGGAATACAGACGTTGGCTACCACCAAAGAGGCGCTCTACGGGGAGGAGACCGGCCATGCCTACCACCTCTACGTCATCCGCACTGAGAACCGCAAGGGCCTCTATGACTACCTGCGCGAGCACCAGATTTTTGCGCAGGTGCACTACATCCCGGTCCACACCATGCCCTACTACCGGGGCCTGGGCTACAGCAAGGGCGACTTCCCGCAGGCAGAGCACTACTACGAAGAGTGCCTGAGCCTGCCGATGTACCCGACGCTGACCGAAGGAGAGCAGGCGTATGTCATCGAGCGGGTGAAGGAGTTTGTTCAGAGGTGAAAAGCATAGCGATCATACCGGCACGCGGGGGCAGCAAGCGCATTCCCCGCAAGAACATCCGCCCCTTCCTGGGTAGGCCTATCATTGCCTATTCAATAGAAGCTGCGCTGCAGTCAGGGCTGTTCGGGGAGGTGATGGTCTCCACAGACGACGAGGAGATCGCGCAGGTGGCCCGGGAGCACGGGGCAAGCGTGCCCTTCCTGAGGAGCCGGGAAGCGTCGGACGATTTGGCCACCACGGCGCAGGTGCTAGAGGAGGTGCTGGCAAAGTACAAGGAAGCGGGAGAGGAGTTTGATGTGGCCTGCTGCCTCTACCCTACCGCCCCCTTCGTGACCGGCGAGCTGCTGCAGGCAGGCTACGCAAAGCTTAAAGAGGGGGATTTCGACACGGTGTTCCCGGTCCTGAGGTACAGCTACCCGATCTGGCGCAGCCTGAAGGTGGAGCAAGGCAGGGCCGCGATGAACTGGCCAGAGCACCTGAACTCCCGCTCGCAGGACCTGCCGGCCGCCTTCCACGACGCCGGGCAGTTCTACTGGTTTAAAGTTGACAGGTTCCTGGAGGGCAAGAGGCTGCTCACCGACAACTCCGGGGTGATGGAGCTCGCCGAGCTGGAGGCCCAGGACATCGACTCGGAGACTGACTGGAGGCTGGCCGAGCTCAAGTATAAACTGCTGCATAACATTGCCTGACAACAAGGAAATAGCAAGGCCCCGCGTGGTCTTCCGCGCCGACGGCAACAGCCGGATCGGCCTGGGGCACGTGGTGCGCTCGCTGGCCCTGGCCCAGATGCTAGAGGGGGAGTTCTCCTGCGTGCTGGCCATCCAGGAGCCGGAGGAGTCGCTGCTAAAGCAACTGCGGGAGGTGTGCGGGGAAATTATCACGCTGGAGGAGCAAGAGGTGACCGAGCAGGAGGCCAGGTACCTGTGCGAGCAAGTGCTGGAGCCGGCAGACATCGTCGTGCTCGACGGCTACAGGTTCGGCACGGCCTACCAGCATAGAATAAAGAACAGGGGATGCGCCCTTGTCTGCATCGATGACATCCACGCCTACCCCTTCGTGGCCGACGCGGTGCTCAACATGGCGGGCGGCGTGGCGAAATCAAAGTATAAAACCGCCCCCTACACCAGGCTTTTGCTCGGGCCGGAGTACGCCCTGCTGCGCCCGCCCTTCTTAGAGGCTGCCCGGCAGGAGCGGGAATTGCCGAAGGATGGTCTGCGCCTGCTGCTGAACCTGGGCGGGGCAGATCCAGAGAACCATACCCTGCGCCTGGCAAAGGAGCTGGCAGAGAGTAAAAGCATACATGCCGTTGAGATAGTGGTGGGCGGGGCTTACCGGCACCTCGAAGAGCTGCAAGCCTGGCTCAGGGGTAAGGAGCACATCACCCTGCACCAGAACCTGAGTGCCGGGGAAATGTGCCGGCTGATGCAGCGCTGCGCCCTGGCCGTGACCTCGGCCAGCGGGGTGGCTTACGAGTACGCCGCTGTGGGGGGCCTGCTTTACGTGCTGCAGACAGCCAGTAATCAGGCGGGGCTCTACCATTTCCTGACCTCTTCGGGCGTCGCCCGAAAGTATGGGGAGTTGCCAAATATAAACCTGGCAAGTATAGAGGAGGCTCTTGCACGGCAGGTGCAGGAGCAGCGCCGGTGCTTCGACGGCAGGAGCGACGAGCGGCTGCGGGAGGAGTTCGGTAAGCTCAGCCTATCTGCCAGCCTTACTATTAGAAAGGCAAATGCCGAGGACCTGATGCTGGTCTACAACTGGAACAACGACCCGGAGGTGCGGCGCCAGTCCTTTAACCCCGAGCCGATACCGCTGGCTAACCACCAGGCCTGGTTTGGCGCGAGGCTCTCTGATGCCACCACACCTATTTATATTGCAGAGGCCAAAGGAGTGCCAGCAGCCCAGATCCGCTTTACCCTGCAGGGCAGCACAGCTACCATCGGCTACCTTATCGCACGGGAGTACCGTGGCAAGGGGCTTGGGCACGTAGTGCTGCTGAAAGGCGTTGAAAGGCTTAAGCACGATCACCCGGAAGCCACCTTGGTGGAGGGGCTGGTGCAGCGGGAGAATCCGGCCTCGGTCAGGGCCTTCGAGAAAGCGGGCTTTGCCTATGGGGCGCCTGACCCGGAGCACCCGGAGGCCCACCGCTTCGTGCTGGGGCTAAATAAAGTATAAATACAAGAAAGAAAGCAACATGATCAACGATATAAACATTGCCGGCCGCCTGGTCGGCCCAGGCCACAAACCCTTCATTATAGCCGAGATGTCGGGCAACCACAACCAGTCGCTGGAGCGGGCGCTCCAGATAGTGGACGCCGCTGCCGAGGCGGGGGCCGACGCCATCAAGCTGCAGACCTACACGGCCGATACCATGACCCTGCCCGGCGCCCTCACCATCGAAGACGAGGGCTCGCTGTGGAAGGGCCGCGAGCTCTACGACCTTTACAGAGAAGCCTACACCCCTTGGGAGTGGCACCAACCTATTTTTGAAAGGGCTCGGGAGCACGGAATGCTCGCCTTCTCCTCCCCCTTCGACGAGACGGCCGTGGACTTCCTGGAGGAGCTCGGGGCACCGGTTTACAAGATCGCCTCCTTCGAGAACACCGATCACCCGCTGCTACGCCGGGTGGCCGCCACGGGCAAGCCCGTGATCATGAGCACCGGCGCGGCCACGGTGCAGGAAGTGGCCGAGGGCGTCGAGGTGCTGCGCGCGGCGGGCTGCCGGGAACTAATTCTGTTAAAATGCACCTCCACCTACCCGGCCACGCCGGAGAACACCAACCTTTTGACCATTCCGCACCTGCGCGAACTTTACGGGGTGCAGGTGGGCCTCTCGGACCATACCATGGGCGTAGGCGCGGCGGTGGCCGCCGTGGCCCTGGGCGCGACGGTTGTGGAGAAGCACTTCACGCTGCGCCGGGCCGACGGCGGGGTGGACTCCGCCTTCTCGCTGGAGCCCGAGGAGCTGCGGACGCTGGTCGTGGAGTCGGAAAGGGCCTGGCTGGCGCTGGGGCAGGTGCAGTACGGCGTGCAGCGGGCCGAGGAGAAGAGCCGCCTGTTCAAGCGCTCGGTGTACGCGGCCAAGGATATCAAGGCCGGGGAGCCGCTCACCAAGGAGAACATCCGCGTCATCCGCCCGGGGCTGGGCCTGGCGCCAAAGCACTACGACGCGCTGCTGGGCAAGCACGCGGCCAAAGACATCAAGGCCGGCACGCCGCTCAACTGGGATTTGGTATAGCGCATGCGAACTTTGTAGATAAGAATTGAAAAGTTTAATGAATTTGCTTGATAAGTATTTAACAAAAGGAGCACGATTTGTATTCCTTCTTAAATAAATTGTAATGACATTAAAGAAAGCCACCATTTCAAATATAAAGTGGTCTTTTATAGAGTCTATTAGCTTAAAGCTAGTAGGTTTTGTTTTAACTATTATTTTAGCTCGTCTGCTTACACCAGCAGACTTTGGTATACTGGCTGTTGTAAATGTATTTTATCTTTTAACTAACTCTTTTATCGATGGGGGATTGAAGGATGCATTGATTCAGAAAAAGGATGCTACAGACATCGAATATTCATCTGTATTCTGGATAAACCTAGTCATAGCAATCATAGTTTATATTGCTTTATTCTTGGCTGCCCCTTTAATAGAGAGTTTTTACAAATTTGAGAGCCTAGCGTATTATATAAGGGTTCAATCGATTTGTTTGATAATAGATTCCTTGGCTATTATACAAGTGGTTAAAAGTACTAAGGAGCTTAACCTAAAGAAAATTACGCAATCACGAATACCTGCAACGCTGATAAGTTTTATAGTAGGTGTGAGCTTGGCATATTGGGGCTTCGGTATAATGTCATTGATAATTCAGCAAATTGTAGGGTCAATTTTATACTTTGCATTACTTTTTTATAGAGTGTCTTATATCCCAAGCTTTACATTAAAATTTGAGTCGCTGAAGCCTCTTTATGGTTTCGGGTTAAATCTGTTTTTTGCAGGTTATCTTAATAGAGTATATACCCAATCGATGAATTTAATTTATGCAAAATACTATAGTCCAGCCATTTTAGGACTCTACGGAAAATCGAGAAACCTACAACAATTACCTTCAAATATTGTACTTGAAACCTTAGTTAAGGGAAGTTACCCGACAATGGTAAAGCTACAAGATGATGATAATAAAATAAAAAATTTTTATAGGAACAATATACAAGTTGCAATATTGTTAATTACTGCTTTGTCCGTTTTTATGTTCTTCCAATCCAAGAGTATAATCTTTATACTATTAGGAGAAAAATGGTTAGAGATGGAGATGATTTTAAAAGTCGTAGCAATAGGTGGAATAACAGTACCATTATCTAACCTAAACAAGAATGTATTAAAGGTTAAAGGAAAAGGCTTTCTTTTCTTAAAATTAGAGATTCTAAAGAAAATAATTAGCATTATAATAATAGTTAGCTTAATTAAATTTTCATTTATAACTCTAATAATGTGGATAACAGTATTTGAAGTGTTTTATTCTATTTTGGAAATGTACATATCAGGAATGCAGATAAAATATAGTCTTTTGGATCAGATAAAAGATATTCAATGGATTATGATATTTATATTTATTGGTGGTGTTGGTGCTCAGATTTGCATTGAGAAGATGGCAATAACTAACCCTCTCGTTTCCGTAGCTACTTTTTCTTTACTAATCGCAGTATTTTCAAGTCTATTATTTGCTACTTTTAATAAACTCGATGTCTTCAGGTTTATGTTAAAATCTTTTAGCCGTGAATAATAGCTTTGTATGTACAATTAAACAATTTGTGCGCTAGAGGGCATTAGTACAATAAAAAATTAAGCCTTTACTTTTCAACAATTACAAATATGGTACACGTAATCTTCGGAACAAGGCCAGAACTTATAAAGATGGCCCCGGTAATTCATGAACTTGATAAAAGAGGAATTTCTTTTAAAATTGTAAGCACAGGGCAGCATAGGGAAATGCTAGCTCCATTGCTTAAATGGTTCGCTATTGAGCCTGATTATGATTTAGCTATAATGAAGAAAAATCAGAGTATTAATGGTATAATTCATAATTCCATATTAGAGCTAGAAAAAATATTCTTAAAGGATAATCCTAACTTCGTGTTGGTGCAAGGAGATACGACAACAGCTTTTGTCGCTGCTTTGGCTGCATTTAATAATAAAATAAAGATCGGACATATTGAAGCTGGGTTGAGAACAAACAATATATATAATCCCTTTCCTGAAGAAGCTAACCGTAGGTTAATTTGCCAAATAGCGACTTTGCATTTTGCACCAACACCAAACAGCTTCCAAAACCTACAACATGATGGAATAGATAGTGAGCAAATATATAATACGGGCAACACAGTTATTGATGCGCTGTATTATACTGTTGACAAGTTGTCAGGTCATAATTTTTTAGATACCTCGTTAATTGAAAAGATTTCTAAATACAATGAAAAGGTAATTACAATTACTGGGCATAGAAGAGAGAATATCGGTGAAGGTTTTGAAAATATATTCAATGCAATTAAGAAATCTGCGTTAAGATATAGTTCGTTCCTTTTTGTTTACCCCGTTCATTTAAATCCTTTAGTTAAGGAAGTAGCTAATAGAATATTAGGAGAGGTGGATAATATCCTTTTGATAGAACCATTAGATTATCCAGCATTTGTTCAATTAATGAAGCTTTCTCATTTTATGATTTCTGATTCAGGTGGGGTACAGGAAGAAGCCCCTAGTTTAGGAATACCTGTGTTGGTAACGCGCAAGACAACTGAGAGAATAGAAGCAGTAGAAGCAGGGACTGTTGAATTAGTGGGTGATAATGCTGAATATATTTATACAGCTATTTGTCAGCTGATGGATAATAAAGATAAATTTAAGAAAATGTCTGCAGCAATAAATCCGTATGGTGATGGAACTGCTGCCAAAAAGATTATTGACGTTTTAGAGAGTTATGACTAAAAAAGTATATTTTGTTTTTGCACCTATTTTTCTTTATTGGCCAGTAGAGATAGTAAAAGAACTTAATGCTAGAAATGAATTTAAAGTCTTATCAGGCGGTTTTATTGGAGGTCCAAGGAGGTATTTTAACATTTTAAAGGATGAATTAGGGGACTTGGGTGAGGAATTAGTCTATACTCATGAATTAGAAGAGCAATGGTTAAACAAACCTGTTAGTCATGAGAAGGTACAACTCTTTATTGACTTACTGGGGCATCAAATAATTAATGAGTTAGTAATTGCGGACAGACATATTGGCTACGGTTTCCTTACCGGTGGAGGTATAGCTTCTTCAAAATTCCTTGATCAACTTAAGAAAGATAAAGAAGCTTACATTAAGTATACTATTGGTATGTTGGACTACTTATATGAGTTTCTAACATTAAAGAAACCTGATATTATATATAGTTATGCAGTAGCAGGAGCTTTTACTCTAGCAATTGCTGAATTGTCCAAGAAACTCGGAATCAAGTTTATTAAGTTGACACATAGCCGAGTAAATGATAGGGTCATTATAGATACTGATCCTAGAGATAATATGGAAAGGGTAAAAGAAATTTATCAGAATTCTGCTGTTGCCTTATCTGAGGAGTCAATGCAATTTGCTAAAGAATACCTAATAAATTTTAGAAAGAAACAACACCAGCCTGACTATCAAGTCCTACAAAATAGTATCTATTTAAATAAGACTAAGTTATCATATAAGGCGAAACTTTTTGCCAAAAGGGCTAAAGGAAACCTTGATAGGTCTAATGAATTTTTTCATACATCCTATTTGGGAAATGTTAGTTACGAAAGTAAAGTTGTTAAAGGAATCAAAAACTTCTGGACCAAAAAACCATTCTTTGAGAGACAAAGTTTGATAGATAAACCATTCTTTTTTTATCCTTTACATGTAGATCCTGAGGCTTCTACTATGGTTATTTCCGCACATCAAACAAATCAGTTAGCGGTATTAGAAGCAATTGCAAAATCAAAGCCAATTAATCACATAGTAATTGTTAAAGAGCATGTTACGATGATTGGTCGTAGACCTGATGGCTTTTATGAAAAAATTAACAGTTTTCCTGGGGTTTATATGGTGAATCCAACGGAACCTGCTCCACAGTTTATCCAGAGAGCTAAAGCTGTAATAACCTTGACAGGTACAGCAGGTTTTGAGGCTATACTGTTAGGAAAGCCGGCAATATTTCTGGGTAATTTTATATATAAGTTTTTAGGAGAAGGCTTCAAGTTAACTAACGATTTATCTAAATTGCCTGGAATTCTTACTAATCTGGATTGTATTAAATGTGCTAAAGATGAGTCGCTGATAAGGCTATTAGCAGCTATTCATGAAGTTTCTTTTGCATTTGATGGTGGCTTAATCTGGTCGGGCGTTAGTAAGCAGCGTGTACAGGAAAACCCTCATGTAGTGAAAAAATTTGCCGATCAGTTTGAGCACTTTCTCATAAAATGACACAAAGGAAGATTTTATTTGTTGAAAGTGGAGTTCATGAGGGAGGATCTTTCAAAAGTTTAGAAAAGCATATTTCAGCCCTAGACAGAACACAAGTAGAGCCAGTTGTTGTATTTTTCAATGATAATGGGTTAATAAAAAAATTACAGGACCAGGACATTAAGGTTTTTCTTGTTCATGATAATGTATTCTCAAAGGAAAGTAGTAAAATTTACCTTTTTGGGAATGCATTTTTCATGAAAGGGCTACTCCGGTTTGGAGTAATTAAGTTTCTACAATTATTACATCATTCATCCATAACTTCTCTTGTAAAAATATGTGTCTCTGAAAGAATAGAATTTGTACATTTAAATACAGAGTTATTCAGAGACAGAATTGGTTTGCTTGTTGCTGCAAGGTTAAAGATTCCTGTTATAAGTCATCTCCGAAGCAAGTATCAGATCGGGAGTATTTTTTTCAGTAAAGAGTATATAAAATTTGCAAATAGAGTAGTTACGAAGTATGTAGCTGTTTCAAATGATACTGCAAATTTTTGGATAAATGAAGTAGGTGTTGATAAGAGCAAAACAAAGGTGTTATACGACTATTATGAGTCAGTAAATGTACCAGAATCAAGTGCTAGTAAGAAAGAAGACGGTAATTTAAATTTCGTTTGTGTAGCAAATCTAGTACCAGTTAAAGCGCATGACTTCTTATTAAAAAGCCTAGCTCCGACATTGAAAGCTACGAAAGCTAATTTATTATTAGTTGGCAAAGGCGATACAAACTATACGGCAAAATTAAAAGATTTGGTTAATGAATTAGGTGTCAGCCATTCAGTAAAATTTTTGGGATTTAGAACTGACGTTCCCCAGATTTTAAGCAATGCTGATATTGTTTTTTTACTATCTAAAAGAGAGGGGCTGCCCAATATTTTAATTGAAGCATTAGGTGCAGGGAAAATAGTAGTAGCCTCAAAGGTTGGTGGAATTCCAGAAATTATTCAAAATAACGAAACTGGGTTTCTCGTAACTTATGGCGATGAAAACGAAGTAAGAAATATAGTCCAAAAGCTTATAAGAAGGGAAGTTGACCTAGAGATGATTGAAGAAAATGCACGGTCAAAAACCCGCAATATGTTTAGTATTGATGAATATAAAAAAATAATTACCTCACTTTATGAGTAAACTTGTAAGTATTGTTCTTCCAACATATAATGGAGAAAAGTTTCTTAAACAATCTATAGATAGTTGTCTGAACCAAACATATCAAAATATAGAATTGATAATTGTTAATGACTGCTCTAAAGACTCTTCTGAGGATATAATTAAAAGTTATAAAGATAACCGAATACGATACTATAAGAATGAACAGAACTTAAAGCTCCCAGCTTCTCTGAATAGAGGATTTTCACTTGCGAAAGGGGAGTATTTTACATGGACTTCTGATGATAACTATTATAAGAATAATGCTATTGATACTTTGGTTAGGGCTTTAGAACAATCAAAATCTGATTTAGTGTATGCAAACTATAGTACAATAGATAATGATGATAATTTGACAGGTACACGTATTGTAGGGGAAAGGAGAAATATCTTACTAGATAATGTTGTTAAAGCTTGTTTTTTATACAAGAGCGAAATGCATAACAAATTAGAGGGCTATAGAACAGACCTTTTTCTAGTAGAAGATTACGATTTTTGGATAAGAGCAGCTTTTAACAACTTTATATTTAAGCCTATTAAGGACGAATTATATTTTTATCGTTTTCACCAAGGATCATTAACAGAGAGTAGAAGGAAGGAAATTGCACAGAGGCTTTTGCAACTCCTAAATGGCCACTTGCCTACCTTTATTAAGGAAGGAAAGCATGAGTTTGTTAATTATAAGGTTTATTTAAAATTAGCCAAACTGTTTGCATCCAATAACGATAAGTTAAGATCTAGAGAAAATCTAAAAGCCGCATTTGTCACCAATCCTATTTCAGTATTTAGGAGAGAGTTTATTAGAACCATAATTAAAAATATAAAATAAGTTATTTTGCCATTAAACTATTAACACAAATATATGTTGATGATTCATTTAGTTAATTTCTAAATAAAATATTTATGATTTCGATAATCTGAGTGGGTACTTATCATCCTCGTATTTTCTAATATCTTTACGAAACAGCTTTAAGAATCTTTTTTATTAAACGAATGAAAATAGAAGTTTCTATTGAACAACTTAATCAACTTGTCTCAAAGCAGATTTCAAATCTTTTCTATATAACTGATGATGAAGAAACATTTCTAATAGAGAATTAATATTGCTCTTGAACGTTCAGAGAAATGCTTTTCCAAAAGTTTAAATAAATACTATTCGAAAAATGGGGTAACGTACTTTAATCCTTTTCACTCTGGGCAGTACTGTATTTTTTTATATTTCTTATCGAACTCTATATTTAAAACAGGGAGATTTAGAACACTTGTAGATAGAGTTTATTACTTAATACTTAAATAAAGCTTTAAATTCATGTGATTTATTTTATGAAGTTGAGTTACCGGAAGTTTTTATGTTAGATCATCCCGTTGGAAGTGTAATTGGCCGCGCAATGTATGGGAATAACTTTTCTTTTAGTCAGAACTGCACAGTTGGCAACAATAAAGGTGTTTTCCCTGCGATCGGTCAAAACTGTGCTATGTTATCTAACTCCAAAATATTCGGTAAGAGTAAAATAGGAGATAATTGTATTATTGCTGCTAATGCATACATTAAAGATCAAGATGTTCCTGATAATACTTTAGTGTTTGGGTGCTCACCTAATTTAGTAATGAAGGATATATCATTGAAGCTGTTTAAAGTTTAAAGAAACTGCCAAAGAATTAGAAGTGTAAAAGAGTTTGCAGACTCACTTTTACACCTTACTCTAACTCAATGGCAGCTCTAGATGAAGATACGATAAATC
>NZ_JARDUA010000008.1 GCF_029360645.1 Pontibacter litorisediminis
ATGGCCCCGGTGAGCACCTCTTCCCATTCCGAACAGAGCAGTTAAGCCCGGGAGCGCCGATGGTACTGGGGTCACACCCGGGAGAGTAGGTGGCCGCCAACCCCAACAAGAGGGCCCCTTTCGCAAGAGAGGGGCCCTTCTTCTTTTTCCCACCACCACCACAAGCAAAGGCCATGGGAGGCCCAGCACCTACGAACGTAACTGTTGATTGCCTCTGAGCACGTTGGGAACGCGTTGAAAAAATGCAGGCCACCTACATTTATGGGAAACATATAAAAAGCCCCTGCCATCACTGTCAGGGGCTTTTTATGTAATTCACTATAAAGTTGATTTAGGTTCTTATTTGCCGATGCAGAAAGTGATGACTGTGTGTAATAGATTGTGAGTTAGTGTATTACAATATGTTGTTTCCTGATGAGGTACAAATGGGGAACAGTGGAGTTTTTTGGACTATTTGAGCTCCAGTTCTTTAAACAAAATTATTGATTTTTTCTGCTCCTTCTATTAAATTCTTAAACAGGTTAAGCCGGCCGCCCTTGCAGGCTTATTGCAGCCATTCCCTCACTTTTCCATGTAAGGCTGCCAGTTCACGATCAGCACTTTTTCCTCAGGCAGCAGCAGATACCCGTAATCGTAGCAGAAGTGGTAGGTATTGCCGTTTTTGGTGCGGTAGGTGTGGGTGAAGTGACGAAAGTCGAAGCCGTCCATCTCGAGCAGCCTGCGCCTGACGGTCGTCTTGCCCTGGGGGCTCGCCTGCTTTAGGAGGTGCCTGTTCTTTCTCAGGGAGGCGTTGACAGTGCGCATGAGCTGCTCGCCCTCGTCCTCGAGTTTGCGCCGGTTACCCGCCGCTGCCCGGCACTGGTCTGAGCAGAACTTCTTGTCTGACCTTCCCGCCATGGCTGTGCCGCACTGCCCGCATTTCCTGCTTTCTTTTTCCATAAGCTGCTGTTCTAGCCGTACGTATCCGGTTATACCCGGATTATCCGGCTATAACCGGATCATCCGGATGCTTACGGAACTATACGGGTAATCTCCGACTAAGTGTCGGCAAAGCGCGTTATTGCGCATAGTTATCAATTTAACGCGACATGTACTACGCCTCATCGCAGCCTGTCATCTTCCTTAACCCCCTCGAGCACGATGGGAAGCCCTTTGTTCGCATCTGGCACAAGCCCAACCCTTTTATCACTAAGCGGCTCAAGGAGGCCGGCTGGATTAGGTACAGTAAGACCTACAAATGCTTTGTGATGCACCGCTCCGAGCAGAGCATTGAGCGGCTGCACCTTCACTTCGAGGGCACAGCCAAGGTGGACTCGCGCTACCTGTACCGGCCCAAGCGGCTAAGGCCGGCCGAGGGGGCGGTGATCCTGGCCGGGGGGCATGCCTCTGAGCCACTGCAGAAGTCGCCGGTGCTGCCGGTGGTTCGGCTGCAGCCGCTGGAGCACGAGGGGAGAGCGCTGGTGCAGATCAGCCACGCCTTCGACAGGAGCATTTATGAGTGCCTGCGGCTCAGCAAAAGCTGTACATGGCTGCCCGTGCTCAAGTGCTTTGTGATGGGAACCGGCAGCGCTGAAATGCACTTGCTGCTCGACGATGTGGCGGGGGTGGCGCAGGTGTGGCTGGCGCAGACGCTGAAGGTGCGGGACCTGAGGCTGCAGGCAAGGCTCTGGGAGCAGACCTACGCCAAGGGCGAGGGCTATGTTGCCTGCCCTGTGGCATACCTTGAGAAGCTTTTCCTGCTAAACTACTCGCTCAACACCATCCGCACCTACCACTCGCTGTTGCTGCGCTTCCTCAACGGGCACAAGGAGCAGGGGCTGGAGAAGATCAACGCCTTCTCGGAAGAGGAAATCAACCTGTACCACCGGGGCATGGTGCAGAGCCAGAAGTACTCTTTCTCCACCGTCAGCCAGTCTATCAACGCCGTCAAGTTCTACTTTCAGCGGGTGCTGGGGCGCCATGAGGTGCAGCTCAACCTGGTGGAGCGGCCGGAGAAGCCCCGCCGCCTGCCCACCGTGCTCAGCAAGCAGGAGGTGGCCCGGGTTCTCGCGGCCACCGAGAATGTCAAGCACCGCTGCCTGCTGCAGCTGCTCTACGCGGGGGGGCTACGGATAGGGGAGGTGATCAACCTGAGGCTAGGAGACGTGCAGTCGGACCGGAACCTATTGTTTATCAGAGGGGGCAAGGGCAAGAAGGACCGCACCACACTGCTATCGGCAAAGCTGCTGGAGAGCCTGAGAGAATACTATAAAGTCTATCGGCCAAAGGTGTGGCTGTTTGAGGGGCAGACAGGCGGGCAGTACACGGTGGAGAGCATCCGCAACGTGTTTAGGGCCAGTATGGTGAAGGCAGGTATAAAGACGAAGGCGACGCCCCACACGCTGCGGCACTCCTTCGCCACGCACTTGCTGGAGCAGGGCACAGACCTGCGCTACATCCAGACGCTGCTTGGCCATGGCTCCAGCCGCACCACCGAGATCTACACGCACGTGACAAGCCACTCGCTGGAAAAGATCACCAGCCCGCTTGATAATCTGTAGATTACTTCTATATTAGCTAAAGAATATACTATGCGTATGAAGACTATTGGAAAGACGATAAAAGGAAAAGGTGGCTGCCATAAAACAGGCACAACCACCTTCGCACATAGTGTCAATAACCGTATGTTTTCGCATAGCCGCTAGTTAGGTAGTATTTGAATTATAAATTTTTTGTAAAAGAATCAATGAACTATAAGCAGTTTCTTCTTGGGCTAATTATTATAGTTCTCACAGGCTGTTCAGGCTATACTAAAAAGGATGGCAAGGTTTATTTAAGAAGTTCTAATGAAGCAAGGATTGGTGTTAGGTATTTGGAAGTAGAGAATGCTGATTACAGCTCATTTAAAGTTATCAACCAAAATACAAACTTAGACCTTGCTAAAGATAAGAAACATGTATTTGTCGGAATTTCAATCTTAGCTGACGCTGACCCATCAACTTTTGAACAAATCAAGAAGTACTACTGGAAAGACAAAAGCAACGTCTACTTATTACAGTTCGGAGTGAATGATAGTAAGATAAAACAAGCTGATGTAAACACCTTTGAAGTGATAGACAAACTTTGGTCAAAAGATAAAAACCATGTATATCATAAATTTGAAAAATTAGACGGCGTAGCCCCAAATGAATTTGCAGTCATAGATGAAGATTGGGGTAAGGACAACAGCTTCTTCTACTGGCATGAATTAAGAATAGACTCATTAGATTACACTTCTGCCAAGATTCTTAGCCCCTACTACATAAAGGACAAAGATAACGTCTATTACAAGAATCAATTAGTTGAAGGAGCTAACCCTTCAGCCTTTGTTCCAGATGGAGTTGGCTGGTTTGGGCATGATGATAAGAATATGTATGATAGGGAAAAGAATAAAGGCCCTATAACAGAGCAGTATAGAAAAACATACTTACAGTAAGAAAAAAACATTACCTAACCACACCCATAAGCCAGCTACGCCGCCTTATGGCCAAGTACGTTATAGCTAATTAGAAAGTATGAATAAAATATTGAATAGCTACTCCTTAACATTATTTATACTTTCAGGACTTTTGTTTTCCTGCTCAAACAGCAAAGCCTCTTTCGGTGCCAATGAATCATCTACTGACTCAAGTATAATAATTGATACTTTTTCCGAATTTCCACCAGAAATAGAAGGTTGTTCTTGTTACTTCTCCAGTAATGAGAGTGACTTTGAAAGTGACCAATATATCTATGTGGATGACTATGGAAGCAATGCCTTCGTCTCAATCAATGGAGAAATGAAAAGCTTTAGTCTAAGTAACACCAAAAAAGTAGCAGACGACCATTTCATCAAAACTTGGATTTCAGAAGATTTTGAAATTACCCTTGACTATAAACAAGTCAGTCAGGTAGAAGAGACTTGGCAGCAAAAAGGGACAATGCGAATAAAATCAAAGAAGGGTAAAGAAGTAGTTAAAGAGTTTTATGGAGAATGTGGTTGCTGAAAGAACAACAAGCTATAACCACACCTATAGGGCAGCTACGCCACCCTATAGCCCAGTACGTTGGGCTCAATTTGTAAGTATAAAATCTCAAGCAATTGAAAAAAATAGAATACTCGAAAGAAGCCGTGGATACCTTAAGGCTACTGATAGGAAAGACAGCAGAAAGGGTTATCTATAATTTCATGTACTACATTCTGGACTTTGGCGACTATCACATTCTATTCCCTATGGAGCTGGAAACAGGTCTAAGCGAAACAGGGGAGCAGGAAATTAAATATACCTTCCCCGTGCTATACCATGAAAGTGTTAAACTTGAAAGGTCAGATATAGTAGTAGCTGATAGTTTTAAGATAGAGAGTATACAGATATTGCAGACATTGCTCTACTGGAAGAAAGTAGAAAAAGAAAATGTAAATATTAGAGTTGGGGATGAAGCTGCAGCCAAGGTAGTCGCTGACTTAATTGCGGTTTCATTTGAGACTGAAGAAGAGCTTATGATAAAACCTAGCACAGCGGAAGATTTTCCATTAGAACCAAAGTATAAGAACCTTGTGGATGTAGGAATAAGGATAAGAAACAAAAACAATAGCTTGATAATTGCTCCCATAGATAATTGCTTTGGGTTTATGGAACATTTTGACGGATTCTTCTGGAACGAAGAAAATATAGAAGCACGTCTTTCAGAGTCATACGATTTTATAGTTGTAGATAAGAAAAACTAAGCCCAACAAGGTTTACACCCTATGCTTCGGCTGATAGCCTCGCACAAGGTATACACGAGCCGTTGTATGGGATTAAAATTATAGAATGAATGACCTGATGGAATTTACTTTAGGCTACTACGAGACAAGAATTAAACAGGAGTTCGCTATAGATGACGTAGGAATCACTTTAGACAGACTTGGCGGAAAAAGCTTTGAAAAAGTAATTCCAGTGGACTTAAATAATCCAGACTTACTCAACCAGCAAGAACTGGAAGTTGAAATACCTGAAGTCATTAAATTTATTCGAAAAGTTCTTCAGAAGAATTATAGTTATCGCCCTGTGTGGTTTAAGACAAACGTAGTTGACCAAGCTGTAAATGACTACGTTGGAATCGGGTTGTTAAATCTTGGTGGACCTTGGTTAAAATTTATAATTTGCTCTCTCAGCTTCGATAGAGCCGCCCAAAGTGGAGACACATTAATGACAGTTTTTGATACTGGTTTCCAGTGGGCAATCAACTTCGAACTATCGCAGGATAACAGTTGCTTGACTGTACAAAAAATTGAAAAATAACCCCATACAACAAAGTATAGCATCTATGCTGCGGCTGACGCCTTGCCATTTGCTATACCAGCACGTTATGGGGAATTGATAATATATGAAAGCAATAATTTTACTTGTGTCGGTTATTCTCCTTGGTTCTTGCTCACAGCAGCAGGAAATTATAAATGGAGATGTTCACGCAAGTGAAATCAAGGGCTATTGGGAAGGCGAGCAGCAATTCTTTGTAGTTTGGGACTCTATTATGCTTTATCCCACTAAGAGAACATCGGGCTTCCATACCTACACTTTGACCGATGATTTGTTGACAGTCAATAATAACGGTACAAGTAACTCACTTAAGCTCCTAAAACTGAACAAAGATTCTCTGGTTCTCGAACAGGTCAATAAAATTCTCCGCTATTCAAGAGCTAAGCCAGTCAACCCTGAATTAGAGTTTAGTACCATTAATTTTAGTACTGGTCCTTGTGAAGGGAATTGCCCTGTTTTCGATTTGACAATTAATGAAAACGGCCAGGTTGAATATGTTGGCAAACTCTATTCAGAAAAGTCTGGAGAGCACCATGGGCAGCTGCCTCAACAGCTTTTGAAAAACTTAAATGAATTGCTAAGCCACATCGACTTTCAAAAAGTAAGTAAAAATCAGTTACCACCGCCAGCAGATAATCAGCAGTTTGAATTGAGAATTAGGTTTAAGAACAATCAAGCGGTGCAGGTGAAGAATGGAAAGGCTGATGTCAGGTATAAGACGCTTTTGAACGTGCTGTACAACTTGGTTGACATAATAGAATTGAAGAACAAAACCCCATAACAAAGTGCAGCCCTTATGCGTGGCTTTGCCTCGCCCATCGGCTGCACGAGTAACGTTATGCGGCAGCTTAGAAGACGACACCGAAACAAACAGATAGATAGAAAATGAAATCAGAAAATAAACTCGCAGGACTTGGACTTTTGACAGCAATTTCAGCTTCACTTTGCTGTATTACACCTGTTTTGACTTTGTTGGCGGGGACAAGTGGACTTGCTTCGACTTTTTCGTGGCTTGACCCATTAAGACCGTATTTAATCGGCTTGACAGTTTTGGTGCTTGGATTTGCTTGGTATCAGAAACTAAAACCGCAGAAACAAGTGGACTGCAACTGCGACACGACCGAAAAAACACCATTCATTCAGACAAAGAAATTTTTAGGTATCGTGACAGTTTTTGCAGGACTAATGCTTGCGTTTCCGACCTATGCACATATCTTTTTCCCTAAGACAGAGAAACAAACAATTGTAACCGAACAAGCGAACATTCAGACTGCGGAATTTACAATTAACGGAATGACTTGCACAGGTTGCGAAGAACACGTAAACCACGAAGTGAATAAATTGACAGGAATACTTAACACGACTGTTTCATACGAAAACGGAAACGCAATTGTGGAGTTTGACAAGACCAAAACCGACATTCAAGAAATAGAAAAAGCCATTGCAAAAACAGGCTATTCAGTAACCGACAAGAAAGAAATAAAATGAACATAATACTACAATCAACAATCACTTGCCCCGACTGCGGACATAAGAAAGAAGAAACTATGCCGACAGACGCTTGCCAATACTTTTACGAGTGTGAAAATTGCAAGAAAGTTTTAAAGCCAAAACAAGGCGACTGTTGCGTTTATTGTAGCTACGGGACAGTAAAATGTCCACCCATTCAGGCAGGAACAAGTTGCTGTAATTGACAATGAAACAACTGACCGAAATAGAAAGCCGACCGCATAACACGGGTTTTGCGTCAGGCGGGGTGATGTGCAAACTTGGAGCTTTGTGCTTTTATTCAAGTTCGGTGCTGGTTGACAGTTTTGTGCTCCAAAACCCGCCCGAACGCAAAGCCCGAAACCGTTGTACCACATAGGAATTTATAAAATGAAGTTAAAGTATGTAACCATATTGCTGTTATTGCTTCTCACTTCTTGTTCTATCCTTGGCAGTGGTTCAAGGGCAAAACATACTTCTAAAACTATAAAACTCAAAAGTATAGGTGACGGCACCAAAGTAGGCTATGAAACTGATTCAGCAGTTGTGTATTTCAGCTTGGCAGAAATGAAAGAGCGAGTTGACAGGCTTCTGAATAGCAATAAGCTCGACCCCAGATGGGATTACAGAATCATAGCTCAGCTAAAAAAGGATAAGCAAATATTAGATGGCATAAATCATGACGTTGTTGTGAAGCACTGGCAAAACCAGAAAAGCGACAGAGATTTAGCAGAATACGATTTAGCCGGGTTTACTGACCAGTACATCTTCAAGGACTTTATACTTGATGGCAAGGCAAAAGTGTGGAATAAGAACTTAAAAAGATTTGAAGAAAAGGTGGTTTATAATTTTGTAAGGCACAGTTTAGGTACAGAGTCGGCTTACTATACTTTCAAAAATGGGACTGAATTTCACAGGCAAATAATCGCATTAGGAGAATAAGAACTACGCAGTACAACACGGTGCAGCTTTAACCCTTGCTACGCTTCGGGCTTTGGCTGCACGAACCCGTTGGCAGTAATACAAGCTAAATCTAAAATATGAAAACATTCTTACTTCTGTTTCTGACCCTTACAGCCCTAAATTGCTATTCGCAAACTACAGGAAATTACAAAATTGAAATCACGGCAAATGCATCAGCCAGTAATTCAGAGTTTAAGATTCATCTTTTGAAAGATACAGACACAGCAAAAGTCATTTATTTTAAAAGAAAGCAGGAGGATTCAAAACCCACGAAACAAGACAGCTTAGAAATTCAAGAACTAACTGAAACCTTCTTGAATGATTTGGAAGCGCAAAAGCGGCTAACCCAACTTTTTGAAAAGTATAAAAGCTATGATAAAGACAGTTTGATTATCTCTTCAAACCACCCCTTGCTTCGTATCAGTGATTCTCTATCAAGGGAAAAGAATCTACATGTAAAGAAAAGCGACAAAAGCAGAATTATCTTAGACGGGACACTCTTAAAAATAAGAGTACAACATGAAAATGGACCTGAATATGAATTTTATGCTCTCTCACCTCAAAAAGATAGTCATCCCTTGGTTTACCAATTTATAAATGATGCATTAGAACTTTATAGAGGTAGCGTAGAAGACCCAATTCTTACCAAGAACCATACGAATGGATATTAAAAGTACAACAGCCAACAAAGTGCAGCATCAACCCTTGCTCCGCTTCGGGCTTCGGCTGCACCAGTAACGTTGGGCAAAATCTTAAGTAAATAAATTATTGATGATTCTTATTCTGGAAATATTGACTTCCGTTGCTTTGGTGCTCTATCCGTTAATAGAAATCATCAGAACATCAACTAAAAGAGAAGAAAGAATCTCAGGAGCTGTTAAATGGATTTCTGTACTTTCTATAATCTTTGGAACATACTTGTGGCTCAAGAATGGCCTGACATTGGATTATGGGACGACAAAGGAGAAAATTGAGTCCAAAGCTGAAACCATGTTGTACTTTGGACTATCCAACATGGCTATAGGACTCCTGATAATATTGTTCTTAACGATTTGGTGGGTTTTTAGAAAAATAAAAAAGACTTTGCCCAACAACAGCTAAACACCAGCATCGGCCTCCGCCGCCGTTTAGCCTAACCGTTGGTAGTAAATGATGTTATAGAATATAGATAAATTTAATATATTAGAATTATCTGAAAATAAAGTGAATTAGTAGTAAAATGGATTGGTACAGCTTCTTATGGGGGTTTGTGTTTGTGTTAACTGGTGTAATACTGTTACTAATATGGTATCAAGATGATAGTAAAGAAAGTAGTTGGCTTGACATAGGAAATGCTGGTTTAATTTCTGGGGGTATCTTTGGTATCATTATGGGCTTATATGTTATCATTTCTTCACTTTAAAAAAACATCTTCTACCAACACAATGCATGCTCAACCTTCGCTTCGCTTCAGGCTCTGCATGCACCCGTCCGTATAGGTAAAAGCAGTACTCCTATACCTAGTGAAAGGGTGCTGACAGTATTGGAAAAATAATATAGCGCTAATCTAAAGGTTAGCTGTAACCAAAAATAAAGAAAATACTGAGTGAAAATGGAAAATATTGAAATAAGAAGAGTAACTGTAGACAATATAGACCAATTACAGAGAATCGGCAGACAGACATTTTCCGAAACGTTTTCTTCTGGGAATAGCGAAGAGAATATGAAAAAGTATCTGAATGAAGGGTTTTCTACAGATAAGCTAGAAGCCGAATTGGCGGACAAGAACTCTGAGTTTTATTTTGCTCTATTTGCTGATAAAGTAATTGGCTATCTAAAGGTCAACTTTGGAGAGTCACAGACAGAAATTAAGGATGAAAACACCCTTGAAATCGAACGCATTTATGTTCTAAAGGAATTCCACGGAAAGAAGGTCGGGCAAATCCTTTACGAGAAGGCAATGGAAATATCCAAGCACAAAGGCGTGGATTATGTCTGGCTAGGGGTTTGGGAAGAAAACCCAAGAGCCCTTCGCTTTTATGAGAAAAATGGTTTCGTGGAATTTGATAGGCACATTTTCAAACTAGGAGATGATGAGCAGATAGACATAATGATGAAACTGCAATTGAAATAAGAATGGTTGCAGCTAACATTGTGTAAAAATCATGTCTCAGCCGATGGCCTTGCACGTTTTTTACACGAGGCCGTTAGGCAAAAAAGCAATCTATATAAAAACCCATATGAAAACATCTTTTATTTGTCTCTTCATCCTCATGTTGCTCATAACTTCAGGCTGTAAAGACCGTGACAGGCTAAATGAGCCTTGTTCTGGCAACTGCGTTACAATTACGGGTAAAGTCACTACCGAAAATAACTCGGCAGTAGCAGCGTCAGGTGTATCATTGAAACTTTCTTGGGCAAGACCAGCAGTACCTTTGGGCAGCCCACAACGTGACATTGCCACTACAACCACAGATGATAAGGGAAACTATACCTTTGTCTTTACACCGAAAAGTGATGAGTTGCAGGATGGAAGGTATTTAATTGAATACTCCAAAGAAGGTTTCTTCCCTGCCGACATCAGCTTTTACGGTATTTCGAGAGGAGACACGACTATCAAACAAAATATACATATAGTTGAAAAGGAAACATGAAAAAAGGCCTTCAGCGTTAACTGAAGGCCTTTCGTGTAGCCCGTAGAGGAATCAAACTTTGAACAAGCTAAGGAACAAATTCTTCTTAACCAGTTGCAGGGTCAATTAAGCAAGTGTTATGAAAGGTATAAAAAAGACCAGCAGTAGAGTGAGAACAGTTACAAAGAAACTCCCCTCCGGCGGGACTGCCGTTTCTCTGCCGCCTCCTTTAGAGTGGTATCCGGCGTATGCACCTGCTGCTGCCTTTCCGGCTCCCGCTTTTGCTCCTGCCGCTGAATGGTCTCCCGCATCACCGGGCGACGCTGTTCGTTGTAGATGTTAATGGTCTTGAACTGGGGACTTGCCTCCACAAAGCGCTTCACCTCATAGCCTTCCTCCAAAGCCGTGATGGGGTGTTGGTTACCCTTTCGAAGGGAGTAGAGCAGCAGCTCCTTTTGCTGCGGGTCCTGAAGCTCTTTGATATTAAAATGCTGCAGGGTCTTATCCAGATCAAAACCATAGTTGTCATGGTACTGTTTGACCTTATAGTTGCCCGAAGGTTCCCGCGCCTTCAGGTCCAGCTGTACCCATGCCTTGTAGGGTAGGTTTTCTGATGTTAGCAGTTCCTTGTGCACTGCCCGGCCCTGCAGCAGGTTATAGGCCTCCTTGGTGGTGATGCCGCCGTTTCGGTTAATGTAGAAGGTGTGGCTTCTGTCCTGATCCAGGTCAGGGGAGCGCAGGGTCGCCTCGTACTTATTAAAAAAATACCTGTCCGATTGATCTGAGCGGCGGAAGTGCAGGGTATGGTCTACCGTACTGTTGTGGTAGGACAGCTGCAGCTGGAGTTGGAACTGTGGGGCCTGTTGCTTGAGCTGTTGCTCTAGGGCGCTGTAGAGCTTTTCGCCAAAGCCCGTGTACTTCAGTTCGTCCTTGAGGTAATCGAGGTTTTTGGAGTTCATATGTTATAGGTTTATGGGAGATGAAACTAGAATAATGATTCAGTGAAAGAGGAGGGAACTGGCCTGCTGCAGGTGCCTGCCACGGACTCTCAGGGTCAGGTGCCTGGCACCGTGGCGCTCATAAAGCTCGATAACCTGCTCTTGCCCGGGACCTAGGGGGAAGCGCTCTAGGGCGTAGAGCAACACCTTCGCTTCACCCGGTGCCACCACGGCGTCTTCCGCTTCCCAGGCATAGTAGGGAGGCCAGTCAACCTCTTGTCTGGCCGTGCGCCTGGCCTGCTGCCTGTCGCGTGTGGCAAAGCGTACAGTCTCCAGCGCATAAGCAAGGGTGGAAGCGTTGTGGAGTACGAGCCGATAGAAGATGGTATTTCCTTTCGTGTAGATTCCTTCCAGGGCCACCTTGATCCCTCCCGCCTTAGCTTTGATGCCGTGGTAAAACGGAGTGTCTTCAGCCAGCTGGCGACAGATACTTGACAACCTGGCCTCATTCAACCTGTCGCCTGGCAGCAGGACTGAAGTCTCGACAGCTGATAGCCGGTCTAGGGTAAGCAGGGTCTTTGAAGGAGCAGGGGCATAGCGTACAGGGAAGCTGTAAAGCTTACCGTCTGTGGTGATCACAGTTAGGTTTGTGCCGGGAAAGTTCTCCCGTGCGCCTTTGACCTGGAGCACGTTGGCCGTCTGCTCAGGAACCTGCGCCAGCACATCCCCACTGCCCCGGTCCACGCTCAGGATAGGGTAGGGGAAAACGAGGCTGGTGGTCTGATGGGTGCTCAGCTCTAGCAGGGGCTCAACGTCCGTCTGGGCATAAGCCTGCAGCCGTAACAGGAGCAGGCACAGGATTAGATAGAAGCTTTTGTTTTTCATGGCATGATCTGTTATTTGGTGGAAAAGTTAAACAAGGTCTTAGCGGTTTTGCAGGAGCAGGCGATGGCCGGCTTTTACTGTCACCTTCACCTGCCGCGTCTGGCGGCTGAGCAGGTCCCGAGCCGCGGCAATGCCGGCACCCGTGGCCTGCGCTCCCACTGAAGGGGAAAGCGTTGGCAGTTGCAGGCTTTGCTGCAGGGCACGCCCTGCTCCCTGCCGGGCAGCTTCCCGCCCGGCAGTCCCCGGAATAAAGAGGCCTTCCTGGCCGTCCAAGTCGTAGGCAGACAGGGCAACAGCCAAGGTTGCCTTGCCCACCAAGACGGAGTTGACGTCGATCATAAGGCGCTCTCCGCGGAGCCGGCAAATGCCGTAGAGGAGGCTACCCCGGGGAATGCGTCGGTCCTCCAGGTATAGGTCTTCAAGCAGGCGCAGCCTAACTTGCGCGTCTGTCGTGAGCGTTTGGGTGGTGGGGATCACCGCCTCCACGGTGTTGGCGTTTGCCTTGGCGACAGGCTGCGGGGGCTGCAGGGCGTGAAAGCCGGCTGCCGGGGCCTCAGATCCATTCAGTAGGGTGATGGCTGCCTGCCGCTTGTTAGTCTGCACCTGGGCGGGAGGCGGCTCCAGCGACGCATGCTCCGCTGCTTGTCTTTTCAAGCGCTCAGGGTGCTGAATATCAAGGATGCGCTCGAGCAGGGCCTCCATTTGTTGCATTTCAGGATTTGGGGTGCTGGCATTGGCCATGCGCTGGACCATCGCCTCCAGCCTGTCCACGTCCTGACTGAAACTAGCGCTGGATCTGACGGGCTGCCGGGCAGGCGGAATGCCTTGAGAAACTGGCGCTGGTGTGGTACCGGCTGCTATAGCGGAGAGCTGGGCAAGGCGCTGGTGTATTTCTGCTTCCTTTGGCTGAGGAGTAGGAAGGGCTGTTGCCTGTGCTGCATTGTTAGCTAAGGCAGGGGGGAGAACCAGCGGATCGGGTGCAACCAACGTGTCTGCCTCAGAGCCTGACATGCCCAGAGTGGGCAATACCGGGTTGTCCAAGTCAGTACCTTTTTTTGACAGGCGCCGCCGGGCCTGCTCGTAGAGGCTGAACTTGTCTTGTGCTTTTCCCTTCTTGAACTGCGGGTCGGGCAGCGCCAGGCTGAGTCCGCCGCTCCCGGTGGCATCAGGCAGGGGAAAGGGAATGCCCCGGCCGCCTCCGAGCGCCCAGAAGGCTAGGGTTAGGAAGGGAAGTACGAGCAGGGGCAGGACAAGGAAGAATTTTCGTTGGCGGAGCTTAATGTCGGATGGTGTGTTCATGTTTTGCTTGCTTTATGATGGATGATTGCTTTGTGCCATTAGTCTTGTTGCCGTTCGATGGCAGGCTAGCGGGCCTGGGTATGCAGTTGCCTGTTTTCCAGAGTGGTCCAACGCTCGATCAGAAAGCCATGAGGATTGTTGTCCGAGCGGGCCACGGGGCGCAGGAAGCCTTCGGTGATGAGGTTGCGCGTCATCACCGAGGTGGTACGCACCAGTTTTTGATGGGCATAGCAACGGAAGCGGTAAGGGGTTTGCCCGGTGTCTACCTGCACGCTGTCTATGGTGATCTCTTGGCTGATGTTGGCCGTGATCAGGTTGGAAAAGTAGCCGCTCTCCCGCAGGTTGTCATAAGCCTGCTTGGCCGAGTGATCAGCCAGGTAGAGTGCCCGTGCCATGGTTGCCTCAATGGCTTTGTCATCGGGAGCCAGGGTGAAAAAGTATTGGTGGAACTGACGAACGTGTTCCCGCGCCTCTACCGGCAGGTTCTCCCGGCCGCCAGCGGCGAAAGCCTCCAGGGCCTTACCGCCTGCCAGGATGTAAACACGCTCCTGGGCTTGCCGAACCTGCCGGTAACTGTAATAGAGGGCCAGGCAGCTGACGGCGACGCTGGCCAGCACCAGCACCAGGCTGAAGGTGCGGATGTAGCGAAAGGCGGTGTCGATCTGATGAAATTTTCGAAACATAGTATGTGGGATTAGGTGTGGTCATCTGTCTTTCCGGAAAGCCGTTCCTGCTGATAACTGGCGGGTGCGCTGCTGCCGGCTTGGCTGGTGCCCGTTTGGTTGGGTCCATAGAAGCTGGCCATGCCGTGTACCAACTGCTGGGCTCCGGCACCGAGCGTGCCGGCCGCATAGCTGGCCCCCATGCCGCCAGCTGAGACGGTGGTGTGGCTGGCGCTGCTCAGCAAGTTGGTTACTTTGTAGAGCAGGGCATTGCCGCCGCCGGCATGGACAATATAGTTGGCCACGTTGGGAACGGTGAAATAACCCACAATGCCGATGAGCAGGAAGATGAGGTAGGCTGTGTCGGTGGCGCTGAAGAACGTATCGCCGCTCACTTCCACCTGGCTGATGTCGAGCAGGAGCATGTGCTCTTGGATCTTGCCGATGATGGCACCGAAGATATTGGCCACGGGAAGCCACAGGAATACATTGATGTAGCGGGCGATCCAGACGGTAAGGGTGTGATGAAGCCCGTCAAAGACGGAGAGTCCGAAGACCAGGGGGCCGAGCACTGAGAGTACCACCAGGTAAAAGGTGCGGATGGTGTTAATGCACAGGGCAGCTGCCTGGAAGAGCACCTCGAGTACCTCCGACATCCACTGCTTGATGGAGTGGCGGAAGCTAAAGGAGGCACGGGCCATGGCAAACTTCATGTCGTTGCCGATGCTTTCCAGCAGGCCTTCCCCTTCCCCGAGCGGATCCTCCGGGTGGGCGTAGCGGTACCACTCGGACCGGTCACCTGTCCCATCCAAACCCACATACATTTGCCAGGCGTCGGATTGCTGGATAGCCGCTTGCTTTTGTTCCAGCAGGCGGGCAAGGGCCCTATCAGAATCTTCCACCATCGCGCCGGTGGCCGAGACGGTGGGTTGCAGCACCCCATTGAGCAGCCCCAGCACGGATGGGAAGAGCAGGATCGCCAGGCCCAGGGCAAAGGGCCGGAGGAGCGGGTAGAAGTCCACTGCCTCGGCGTTGGCCAGGTGGCGCCAGACGCGGGAGGCAATGTACCAAAGGGCGGCAAAGCCGGCCAGGCCGCGCCCTACGCCGATGAGCTGCTCGCAGAGGGGAAGCATCTGCTCATGGAGCTGGGCCAGAACCTGGTGCAGGCCCTGCATCTGGTCGGTTAGCCCCTGTGCCTGAGAGGCCTTGGGCCACAGTAGGCACAGGGATAAAAGGAAGATGAGGGAAAGAGGCTTTTTCATAGGTTTTGACTGGAGGTTAGGGGATGAGGTAGTAGAGCTGCTGCACCGCTTGCAGGTTATTTTGTTCCCGGGCCCGAAGTAGGGCCAGCCGGGTAGCCTGTTGGTTAAAGTGGCGGAGGAAACCAAATTTGTCAAGTGTGGCCTCATAGAGACGATCGATGGCCTCCATCCTTTCGGCCTCGGCCATACGCAACTCCCCGGCAGTGAGCACGAGCACGAGCTCCTCCAGATGCTGGAGGCTCTCTTCCAGTAGCTTTTCGTAGACGCTAGCCAGGTAGGTGAGCTCCTCTGGCGTAAACGCCCCGACTTCCCGGAAGCGGCGGTAGGCACCGCGGTATTCCTGCACCAGGCGTTGCTGCAGGGCGATCGTTTCGGCAACGCGCCGGTAGTGGCGAACCGTTGGACTCACCTCAAGGAGACCTTCCAGAAAGGCGTCATGCAGGCTGAAGCTCCCTTCCGATATGTCGCGGACGGTGCCGTAGCCCCGGTGAAGGATGTCATAGCCCTGCTTCATGTCCGAGAGGATACTCTTGAGTTGCCGGAGCTTTTCGACGTTGAGCAGCAGCTGCTGTATTTCATCGGCCTGTGCCTGGGCGCGGGGCGGTAAGCCGGCCCCCAGGAAAAGAAGCAGTAGCAGGGTAAAGTAGCTTTGTTTCATCTTCTTTCTGTTTATGGTAAGTCCTGTAGCTGGCGCAGTAGCGCGGCCTCCTGGCTCTGCCGCTCCCGCAGCCGGGACAGCTGCTGCAGCTCTGCAAGGAAGGCCTGTGCAAAGGCGACCGTTTCACGGGAGCTGGCATGAAGGCTGTTCATGCTTTCCAGCCGCGCCGCATCGCTCAGCTCCTGTTCACCTGCCGTGAGCGTTTGCCGGAGCGCCTCCAAATCTGCTGCTAACCGGGTCAGTACAGCGGAGCGGATCTGGTCAAGATAGGTGCGTTCGCTAGCCTGCAGCAGGGGAAGAGAACAGGCATGGATGAAGGCCTTTTCCAGGATCATCCGCCAGGTGACCATGTCCCCTGCCTGCGGGAGCCGGGCGATGGCAGGGTTCACAGACTTGAGGGAGGAAAAGAAGCCCTGGTGCAGGCCAAGGTCGCCTGCTTTGATTGTGTGCACGGTATGGAGCCCCTCACGGACAAGGACATATCCTTGCTGCAGGGTACCGGAGAAGGCCTGTAAGGCCGCGATCTGCTGCACCAGGTATTCTTTTTGGGTCTTTTTCTGGCGGAACCACTCGTCAAAGGTCTGCGCCCGGAGCGTGTGCCCTGCCAGCAGGAGTAGGACAAGGAGGAAAAGCTGTTTCATGTCATTTGCCTGGGGTGATACCGTAGAGTCGTTGCATGGCCACCAGGTCTCCCTGCTCGCGGGCGCGCTGCAGGCACAGCTGGAGTTGGCGGGCGTTGAAGCGCCGCAGGTCGCTGTAAGTTTGCCGGATGCCCGAGGCGGCTTTCTCCAGGCGCTTCAAGCGCTCTGCATCGCTCATCTGCGTGGCAAAGGAGCTGGTCACCAACAGGGCCTGGTCCAGGTGCTGGATGCTCTCAGACAGGATGCCGGCATAGACGCGGTAGAGGTAGTCCAGCTCTTCCGGGGAGAGCTTGCCGTCCTGGCGGAACAGGCCGTAAGCCCGCCGGTATTCCGCGACCAGGGCCGCTTGCAGGGTGATGATCTCCCGGACCTGGCGGTAGGTGGCGATGGCGGCCTTTACCTTCCAGAGCTCGGCATAATAGTCGGCGTAAAGCTGGCGCTGGCGCTCAGACCACTCGGAGATTTCGGTGAGCCGGAGCTCGGATAGCTTGTTTTCGAGCACCTTGTGGGCATTTTGCAGCCAGATGGTCTCGTTCTGGATGCGCTGCACCTGAAGGTCCAGGGCCACAATCACCTTTGTGACGCCGGCCTTGATGGCCTCTGTGATAGGATCCTGTGCATAGGCTGGCTTTGGTTCCGTGGCGGTACTGAGCAAGAGGATCAGCAGAAGAATTCTATAGGATGCTTTCATGGGACTGTTGTTTTTGGGTGCGGATATGTTGGGCCAGCTCATGGATGCCTTTGGCCATATCGCCTCCCCAGCGGGCAGCATAGGCTTCTACCTGCAGCTTTTCTTTTTCCTCGGTAGTAAAGGCAAGGTACTCTTCGAGCGACACCTCGGTGCGGTAGACCTTGGAGAGCGTGCCCCCCAGGCTAATGAAGACTTCCTTATAGGTGCGGGCAGGATCGTTTGCCCGGTTCACCGAGAGCACCAGGGCCTTTTCTTTTTCTGTGAGGCCCAGCAGCTGCTGAATGTCGTCAAACTTGTGCAGGTACTTTCGCTGGTCCAACAGGATCTTGCAATCGGAGTTGTTGATGATGGCCTGCTTTACGATGGGAGAGGAGATGATGTCCTCTACCTCCTGGGTCACGACAATGGCCTCCCCATAGAACTTGCGCACGGTCTTAAAAAGGTACTTGATGTACTCAGCCATGCCCTCCCGGGCGATAGCCTTCCAGGCCTCCTCGATGAGGATGACCTTGCGCACCCCCTTCAGTTTGCGCATTTTGGATAGAAACACCTCCATGATAATGAGCGTCACTACCGGGAAGAGGACAGGGTGATCCTTGATGGTATCAAGCTCAAAGACGATGAAGCGTTGGGGGAGCAGCTCCAGGTCCTCCCGGGCGTTGAGCAGGTAATCATACTGGCCGCCCCTATAGAAGGGGCGCAGCACGTAGAGAAAGTTACCTACGTCAAAGTCTTTCTCCTTCACGCCCTCCGCTTGGAGTTGCTCCCGGAAAGTGTCCCGCACGAACTCATAGAAGGTGTCAAAGCAGGGGAGTATAGAAGGGTGTGCTGCCAGGTTCAGGTAATACTGCTCGAGCGCATTGGAAAGCGCCACGTACTCTGCGCGTGTGGTGGTCTCGGAGTCCTTCTTCCACAGCGCTTGCAGCAGTGTCTTCAGGCTCTCGCCTTTCTCCGTGTCCGGCTCGACCTCTTCCCCCAGGTAAAAGGGGTTAAAGGAAAGTGGGTGCTGCGCATCGTAAGTAAAGTAGTAGCCGCCGACCAGCTCACAGAGGCCCTTATAGGAATGGCCCACGTCCACCAGCACGATGTGGGCACCCTGCTCGTAGTAAGAGCGCACCAGGTGGTTGGTAAAAAAGGACTTGCCGCTGCCCGATGGCCCGAGAATAAACTTGTTGCGGTTGGTGCAGATCCCTTTCTCCACCGGTTCGTCTGAGATGTCCACGTGCACTGGCCGGCCGGTGAGGCGGTCGCCCAGGCGCAGCCCTACCGGGCTTAGGGAGGAGCGGTAAGCCGTCTCCAGGTTCAGAAAGCAGCAGGCTTGCTCCAGAAACGTATCAAAAGTTTCGTTCATCGGAAAGTCGCCCGCATTACCCGGTAGGCCGGCCCAGAAGAGCTGTGGGGCCCCGTCCGTCTCGAGCTTGGGGGTAGCGTCAAGCTGTGCGATCGCCGAGGAAACCGTGTTGCGTAGTTCTTTTCGCCTGTCGGCATCCGCTGTCCAGGCTAGCACGTTAAAGTGCGCCTTGACCGGCAGCCGCTGCTGGCTCACAGCCTCCTGCAGAAACTCCTGAGCCGCGTCGCGCGCCAGGGCGTTGCCGCGGGAGTAAGCTGAAAGGGACTGCAGGCGCAGGCGCTTGCTTTCCAGGCGCTCAAGGGTTTTGGGCGCGTCCCCGATGAAGATGTACTGGTTAAACAGGTGGTTGCAGGCCAGCAGCTGACCCAGCGGAGAGGCAAAGCCCGTGCTGCAGCGGGAGCGGTCGGTAGAGTAACGGTCATAATTCACCCGGGACCCGCACAGGGCAGGCAGGTCCATTGCGTCAGCCAGGGAGAAAAGCTGGCAATGCTTGTCTCCGATGCGAAGACCATCCCGGAGGTGAATATCCTGCAGCATAGGGGCGCTACCGACCGGGAGCAGGCCGCAGTAGCGCTCTAGCAGACCTGGCCGGTTGGGGGTGCCGGTGAGCTCGGCATCAGAGAGCCGGCGGAGTGAGACAAAGCCACTATCCTCCAGCACCCGCACCAGCTGCCCTGCCTGGTCGAGGAACTCTTGGTAAAGCTGGGGCTGCAGGGTCTGCTGCGGGGCTAGTGACCGGCGCAGCAGGCTGGAGAGCAGGGATGTAGAGGGTTTTACATCCTCGGGCAGCTTGGTTAGCAGTACGAAGCAGTGGTGCTCGAAAAAGGGGCGCTCATGAAAGAAGCGCTCGCTTGCCCGGGAAAGAAAGTCCTGTTGCTCTTTGTCGAAAGCTGCCTTATGGGCGCTCTCCACAAACCAATCCTGCTTGTGCAGCACGCTGTGGCGGGGCAAAAGACGTATCGCTTTTATGAGGGCCTGGTGGAAGGCTTCGTAATCCTGGTCTGAGAGGGTAAAGATCTCGGGCAGGGTCACTTCATAAGCCAGGGTGACGTCGCCACGGCGGGAGAGGATGCAGTCTTGCTCTACTGCAAAGATCGGCAGCAGGCGCTCCAGGTCAACGGCTGTGGCCATGG
The DNA here is from genome assembly GCF_029360645.1 of Pontibacter litorisediminis. Taxonomy (GTDB): domain Bacteria; phylum Bacteroidota; class Bacteroidia; order Cytophagales; family Hymenobacteraceae; genus Pontibacter; species Pontibacter litorisediminis. The sequence goes on from NZ_JARDUA010000008.1 coordinate 19,884, forward strand.
GACACCTCCTTTCTGTTAAGGTAGAGGAAGAGGCTGCGCGATTGCAGGCGCAGGAAGTGTGGAATGCTGCGGCGGGCAAGCCGCTTGCTTAGCCCGTGCTCGCCGAATGTTTTGTTCAGGTAATAGACGCCGGCAAACAGGGCCCCTCCCAGGAGCAGGGTTATGCCAAGGCAGACTGCCAGAGCTACTCCCACCAGGTAGAGGAAGGTAAAGAGCAGGAGCAATCCTACCAGCCCCACGGCCAGGTAGGCGATGTACTGGGCGCGCAGCCCCTTAAACTCGATAGGGCGGTTGATGCCTTTGTTGATACGGTAGACACTTGTTGCCATAGCAATGGGATTAAACGCCAAAGAAGGATTTAAGAACAGTGGCCACGATCACCAGGAAAATGCAGCTACCAAACCAGGCGGCAGCGATCTTGCCTGTGTCCGGTTCCCCGGCGTTCCATTTCTGGTAGACTTTCACAGCCCCAACAAGGCCTACAATAGCCCCGATAGCATACATCAGGCTGGTGCCGGTGTCAAAATAGCCGCTGATCATGTCAGTGGCCTGCTGGATGCCGGCCTGGCCATCGCCTGTCTGGGCATGCGCCGATAGCGCGGAGAGGAGCAGTAGCACCACTGCTAGTGGTGCAGGGGGAGTGCCCTTAGATTGGCAGGAGCGGGAAGAAAAGAGATTTTCCATTAGTTTAAGTATTATGTTAAAGTTAAATGCGGTTATCAGGCCCGGTTAGATCGACCATCTTCGGTTGCAGCCAGATCGGCGGCGGTGAGGGGAAAGGAGAGTTTGGACGGGCTTTGCTCCAGCAGGAAGCGCTGCAGGGCCTGTCTTTCCTCAGAAGCAGGCATGTGGCGCTCGTCAAGCAGGCGCAGGCAGGAGAGAAACTCTTCTTTGCCCATGCGCGTCTCAGCGGCACTCTCCAGCAGGGCACCCGCTTCTTCCAGGATGGCGGCGGCCACAGGTGGGGAGGCCTGTTCTTGCCGGGCAGAGGCTACCTGCAGGTCGCTTGCCGAAGAGAGGGGAGGTGCCGCCTCCGGTAAGGCGGCACCCAAGATGGACTCCTGCGAAGGGGATGGCCGATGGGCCGGCAGGCCTGCCCGAACAAAGCGGCGCATGAGTTGGCGCTTGATGTCGTGCCTGTAAAAGAGCAGCAGTACGGCCAGGTAGTAGAGCACCAGGACCGTTCCGGCAGTAAGAAAGAAGTGGGACCAGGGAATGTCGTGAAGCATGGCTGTAAGGTGTTAACCCGGCGCCCCGTGCGACGGGCTTGGTAAGACAAAAGTGGCCAGGGCCTCAGCCACTTTTTCACAAGGCCTCCCTGACTTGGGACATTTTTCAGGAATATTTTTTCCAGACCCCCTTCCTATAAACCACCACTACCAAGGGGTGGGTATGTGGAAAAGCCCACCGGAACTTTTCCATATATCCACGCCCTTTGCAGGGGGCTGTAGCCTCAGGCCCCGTCCAGGGTATCCATGCGGTGCAGCAGGCGTTCGCGCATCAGGTCCAGGAATTTGGTGCGGCTGTCCTTCTTTCGCTGGCGCACCTCCTGGAAGGTGCGGTAGACGTTACCCAGCTTCACTCCAAAGCAGGTCTCCAACTGCTCGGTGATCTCACACAGGTCGGCCGTACCGTTGCTGATCTGGCCGGACTCGTAGAGGCCATAGGCCAGCTCAATGAGATAGACCTTAGAGCCAGTCCATGTCAATGCTGGCCCGGCCTGGGGAGCGGCAAACCCGACCTGGCCCTGCTCTAGGCGGTGGATGGCCTGGATCAGGTATTCCCCCAGGCGGCGGTTGGCTTCCAGGCGCGCGACAACGTAATCGTAGTGGGTACTGAAGCGGGTGTCAGTATCCATCGAGGAGGTACTGTAGTGGTAAGGCAGGTCTGCTTTCCCCCGCACAAAAAGGCGGCTGTCCAGATAGGTGGCCCCGGAGAGCAGGTATTGGTAGAGCTGCACGTGGTGGTCGTAGAAGACACGGATGAGCAGCAGCTCGTTCTCGTAATGCCGGCGCAGGTCCTGCAGGCTACCCAGTGGTTTTTTAAGCTCAATCAGGGCCAGGCGGGCATGGTAGATAAGCAGACTGGTAAACTTAGGCTTGATTTCCTTGAAAAAGTTTATCTCCTCTGCCTCGTCTGCGAAGGTGTAGGCGATTACCTGCTGCTTGAGTGCATCGATGGCCTTGCGGATGTGCTGCAGAAGACGCTCCTGGCGCTGTGCCGGAGAAGGGGAAGGAAGCGCTTCGGTTTCCCGGAGCTGTTGGGTCAGCTCGGCGTAGAGTTGGTTGGCGTGCTGTATCATATAGTTCTGCTTTGTTGGTGTCGCATCGTCTGGCGGCTCGACCGGAGCCGCTTACAAAGGGGTAAGGAAGCAGCGCCAGGATGTTGGCAAACTTTGATGAACCAAGCAGGGAATTCCGACACAGGAAACTTTAGCATACTGATAATCATTTACTTGTCTATTTTTAGCAAAGGTTAAGGATGTGATGAACCTTGGGTAAGTATGGAGGAGATTATGTGCTGTACCTCCTGCTTTACCTGGCGGTATTGCCGCTGCACGGCACCGGGGTCCACCTGCCGGATCTTGGGAATGGGGTGGTAGGCTTTTTCCTCCCGGGCAAGGGCTTTGTGGTCATTTAAGATGGAGGCGTGAAAGGCCTTGAGGCGTATAGGGCAAGAGGGCTCATCGGCCACTGTGCCGACGAATTCGCCTGAGGAAAGGGAGGCGATGGTGGCGGGCGGCACAGCTGCCTCGAGCTGGGTGGAACGGCTTACCGAGGTGTCGCTGCTGTTAACCGAGAGGCTTTGCCGCTCCTGCACAATCTTTCCAAAGCGCTCAGAGAGCTGCCGCGCCGTCTCTCCCGAAACCTGTCCGCTGATGATATTGCCCACGATGTTCATCACCACCTCAGCCTGCTCCCGACCATAGTCTTTCTTTAGCTGGCTATAGTCCTGCACGGCCAGGGTCGTGGCCACCCGGTTCGAGCGGGCCGTGGCGATGAGGCTATCGATGCCGTTGAAGTAGATGGTGGGGAACTCATCGAATACCAGGCTGCTGGGGAGCCGGTTCTTCTGGTTAACCAGCTTAATGGCCCGCGACACATATAGGGAGAGCACCGCCCCATAGACCTGCTGCTTCTGCGGGTTGCCGGCCAGGCAGACAACCTTCGGTGCCTGCGGGTTGTTCAAATCCAGCGTAAAGTCATTGCCGGAGAGTACGTAGTAAAGCTGGGGGGAGGCCAGGCGGGCCATGCTGATCTTGGCACTGGCCACCTGTCCCTCGAGCTGCTCCATGGCCTCATGCTCAAAGGCCGAGACAAAGGGGTTGATGAGCACTTCGATCTCGGGCTCAGTGCGCAGCACGGCAAAGAGCTCGGCATAGTCAGCCTGCATGAGCTCGATCACGTGGGGCAGGGTGCAATAGCGCCCTTGCTGGTAGCGTCGCAGAAACCAGATGATGGCCGTGACAAAGTTAATGGGGGACTCCACAAAGAAGTCCCCCTGCTTTTTGATCCACTCCCGGTTGAGCCCCAGCATGATGGTGCGGGAAGCCTCGGTGGCGTCGGTGATGTCGGTCATGGAGGCCGGGTCGAGTGGGTTGCAGCGGTGCGTGCGCGACAGGTCATCAAAGTTGATGAGGTAAAACCTGCGTTTGCTGTCCTTTTGCCGGAGCAGCGCATTGTAAGCGATGCGGGTCAGGTCATCGTACTTAAAATCATAAAGAAACAGGGTAAAGCCCTTGGCGATGTGCTGCGTGATCACGTGGCGGATAACAAAGTAACTCTTGCCCGCCCCGGGCGTGCCGATCACCAAGAGGGCCCGGAAAGGATTGATGATGTTGATCCAGTTGCGGCGCAACTGGCCCTTAAGGCTGTATTGTGCCGGCAGGTTTACCGAGTAGGCGTTCTCCAAAAGCCGCTCCTCCTGCGGAAAGGATTGGTTATGGCGGTTGAAGATGTCGGTGGAAAGACGCTGGTGCAGCAGGCGGGAAACGCGCGTGCCTCCGGCCAGTAGGAGCAGGTACCCCCATAGGGTAATGCCGAGGTAAGCAGCAGCGCTGAGGGAAGAGGCGTTGCTGAGCAGCAGGTGGCTGGCACCATATAACAGCAGCCCCGGCAGGAGGTAGGCCAATATATGGCGACACCCGAGCTGCTCGTCTTTTTTGCCGCGGGCGCCCAGCAGGGAAACCAGCAACAGGAGCCCTGCGGCGGCCTTGGCGCGCCAGGGCTCCTGGAAGAGGAATGCCTGGGCAATGCTCCAGGCTACCCGGTCCACCAGGGGATGGGTCAGGCCCCAATCCAGGAGGGCGGCATGGCAGGAGATGTAGCCGTGCAGGAGCAGCACCGCCAGGCTCAGCAGGCGGGTAAAGTCCAGGACCTGGCGCAGCCCCTGTAGGTTCTCTCCGGTGTTCATGGGTAGTGATCAGCGTTTTACTCTTCGTCGTTTTCGTTTCTTTGGGTGTTGGCGCAGTTCATAGGCAAGTCCTTCTGCCTGCGGGTCTGCTTGAACCAGCTCCTGCAGGAAGGTAGGGGCACGGAAGCCTTCGCTTGGCGAAAGAACCTGCTTAGAGGCGGGCTCCTGAGGGGACATCCCCAGCGGCTGCTCAGGCTGTCTGCGGATTGTGGCATCTGATTCTGTCAAGCGCGAAAGGAGCGCCTTAGCGCTGTAGGCCTTGCCCAGCTCGCTGCCATTGAACACTGCTCTTTGCCCATGATCCAGAAAGGTTACGCCATAGACCTGCCCGCCGGCGCTCTCCCGGAAAAGGACCTGTACCTGTGCCTGCTGCAGGCAGGCGGCCAGGGACACCCTGTCCTGTGGCCTGTGGGTTTGCAGTGCCTCGTCCAGTGTTTGCCTGAGCTTGTCGCGCAGTGGCTTGCGGAGCATCTTGTGCTGGGCAAAACGCTTCTCCAGCCTCGCCAGAGTAGGCTTGCCGGGCAGACTGCTGGCTTTCAGTGGCACGCCCACCGGCTGCCCCTGCCGGTCCAGAAGGCGGTAGTGCAGCCCACCCCTGCGAAACATCTGTGTCTGCTCGCCACCCCTGTCAGCATGTACCCGGAAAGCTCCCAGCACCGCATTCAGCTCAGTCAGGCTGGTGTAGCTGTAGGTGCGGGACACCACACTCACAATGTGGGCGATACTGCGCTTTGTCTCTGAAGTGCCATAGCGGGCAGGGGAGAGCGGCAGCCGGAGCAGGGTTTCCAGTGGCGTTTCCATTTGTCCTTCCGCCGGCCTCAGGCCATAAACCTGTTCCAGCGCCTGACGGGCCGGTTCGGAGCGGTCCCTGCCCAGGTTGTGCAGACTGATGCGGGTTCCATCTGGCTGCAGGTTGGTTGTGACGATGTGCAGGTGGGGATGGGCTGCATCCAGGTGGTGGTAGACCAGGTAAGGCTGTCCCCCAAAACCGATGCGGTCCATGTAGTCGCTGGCAAGCGCCTGCATGGTTTGTTGGGGCAGCGCTTCGCCCATGGCAAAATTAAGAGTGATGTGCACGCAGTTGGTCCTGACCCGTGGGTTTTTCTCCAGGAGCCGCTCAAAGCGCTTGAGCTTGTCCTTCCACCGCAGGTCCTGGGGCTCCTGCAGAAAGCGGTGGGCCAGCAGGAGCTCAGCTTTCCCTTCCCCGACCTTGTGCTCGTTGTAGCGCAACGCGCCGCGGATACTCTTGCCGGTGATAATGCGCACTACCATCGCCGGGCCAGTTGGGAAAGGAGCGTGAGCAGGGTATTGACTTTCTGCCCCACCAACTTGTACTGCTCCAGGGCCTGCTGCGCCAGGAACACGCGCTTGTGGGCCTGGGTGGAAGCGTTGAAGTGTCGCGTGATCTGGTTGATGTTCACGCCGATGGCCCGCAGCTCCTCGCGTACGCCGGCCAGCTCTTCCACCACCCCGTCCAGGGAGGTATCCTTGTGAAAGACGTTGATGCGCCGGTTCTCCAGGATGCGACGAACTACCTCTCCGATTGAGCGGCAGTCACTCTGCTGTGCCAGTTGGAGCAGCTTTTCATACTCCTGCTGCCTTACCCGGAACAGGATTGGTTGGGAGAGCAGCGTTGCTGTATCTGAAGTTTTCTTTCTGGGCATAAGTTATGCTAGCTTTTGTGAAGACAAACACCGAGTTCCGAGGTGTGGGGAAGGAGTTGGCGGGAGCGGGATCAGAAGCGATTTGTATACAAAAGTACATCTTGCTCGCTGCACCAGACCGCAGCGTGTTTTCCTTGCCGCAGGTGGGGACAAGTCCTTGCTGCACCGGTGGATCAGTTGACGGAGACAGGTCATCATAGCCTCGTGTTTTTTAGTGAAGATGGGCGGTTCGGGGCGGGAGACTTCACAAGCCGGGCCGGAGTGGGGAGATAAAATGTAAGATAAATCTTTCCCCTCTTGGGGGCTGCTTGTGAAGGAAGGTGCGGCTGTTCCTCCACTTTAGCGGCCTAACCTAAACGATAACCGTTATGTCCGTAGAACTCATTACCAAGGAAGACCTGCACCAGTTCCGCAGGCAACTGCTCGAAGACCTGCAAGGGCTGCTGGGCAAGTCGCAGCGCCAGGCCTTGTTACCCGTGCTCAAGTCCGCCGAGGTGCGCCGGCTGCTGCAAATCTCGCCATCCACGCTGCAGACGCTGCGCCTCAACGGCACGCTGCCCTTTGTGAAGGTGGGCGGCACGCTGTACTATCGCACGGAGGATATCAACCGGCTGCTGCAGGGAAAGGAGGGCCAGTCATGAACTATATCTCGCACCTGACCGGCTTTTACCACAGGGTTAACCGGGGCTACCGGCTCAACCCCTCGCACATCAGCCTCTACATGGCCCTGTTTCAGCAGTGGAACCTGCACCGCTTCCGCAACCCCATTTCCATTGCCCGGGAGGAAGTGATGACCTCCTCGCATGTCCACTCCCGGGTGACCTACCACAAGTGCCTCAGGGAACTGCATGCCTGGGGCTACCTGCATTATGTGCCGTCCTACAACCACTTCCGCGGGAGCCTGGTCTACATGCTGGGCCTGGAGGAGGAACAACAACGACAGGGTAAAATTTGTACTGGAACCGGACTAGAGCTAAACCCGGGCTGTATAGGAGGCAGACAGGAGGAAGGCCCTTCCTTAAACAAGACAAACCTCTTAAACAGCTTAAACAATTCAAAGGAGGGAGCAGGCGCACGCGCAGGACAAAGCAACTCAGAAAATGAGCAGGAGGCTGCAAGTCGCGAGAGCAAAGAAAAAGCTTGCGCCGAAAAAGAAAAGAAAGTGATCCAGGCCCTCGCCCCACCCAACCTGCAGGAGGTGCAGCATTTTTTCCAGGCCTGTGGCTACCGGGAGGTGGAGGCACAGCGCTTTTTCCATCACTACAGCGCCAATGGGTGGATGGTGGGCAGCCAGCCGATGCAGGACTGGCAGGCGGCGGCCCGTAAGTGGGCCTGCAATGTGTTCAGCCAGCAGCAGGATAATCCAGTTTCGGAGAAAGGACACCAACAGGCAAAAGACTATGCAGCGCCTCTCTAACGCTACTTCAGGCAAACACGAAAAGTGGGTAACCCTGGCGCTTCCCTGGCTGGAGCGCCAGGGCAAGCGCCTGTATGGAGAACACTTCCGGATTTACGAGGAAGATTATGCGCTGCTGAACAGGCTGCTGGCTTACTTCAGCGGGGACCAGATTACGGCCGAAGCCCAGGGCCTGAGCCTTCGGAAGGGAATCCTGCTCACGGGACCTGTCGGCTGCGGCAAGACCTGCCTGATGACGCTTCTGCGTTTGCTGTTGCTCCCGGCAGAACGCTACCGGGTCGTGCCCTGCCGACAGGTAAGTTTTGCCTTTCAGCGGGACGGGTTTGATGTGATCGGGCGCTACAGCAACGGGGGAGGCGGCAAACCTTTAGTATACTGCTTTGACGACCTGGGTGCTGAGCAGGTACAGCGCCACTACGGAAATACGTGTCAGGTAATGGGGGAAGTATTGCTCAGTCGCTACGATCTGTTTATCTCCAGCGGGCTCAAAACCCACATGACCACCAACCTGACCAGCACAGAGATAGAGCAGGTATATGGTCTTCGGGTGCGGTCTCGGATGCGGGAGATGTTTAACCTGGTGAGCTTTGCAGGCCAGGCGGAAGACAAGCGAACGTAAGCTTGAAAGCAATAAATGCAATCAGTCTTTTAAGAAGGTTAAACTGGATAGGTGTTGCCTGAAAGTCTAAATTTTAGGGTAAACATTCAAATATAGTTATATTAGTGCGCTTCTATCGCACCTAACTATACAGCTATGTTCAAACTTTACCCCAGGCTACTCCTGCGTACGCCTGCCTTCCCCTTTACAGCTTACGCGACGGCTGACTTAAGCAAATTGGTACATGATCCTTATTTTCAGGCGGCCCTGCAGCTAGCCAGCCCTTCTCTTTTCCAAGCATTAAGTAGTACGGGGTTCAACTATGAGGCCTTGCCCCAGAAAGTCAAAGTAAGCCTGCGGAAGTACCTGAACAGAATGTGTTTTCGGCCGACTCCGTTCGGCCTTTTCTCCGGCTTTTCTATCGCCTCCTGGGCACCTGGTGCAGGGCAGCCCCTAAAGCTGGAAGAGAAAGCGTTGCAGGTGCACCTCAACCTGACATTTGCCGAGACCTTGCAATTGGCGGAGAAGCTATTGACAGATGAACTCGCTCCCCATCAGCGCTTTAAACCGAACCGGTCGCTTTATAAGGTGCCGGGAGGTTACCGGTACCTGCGGTATACAGAAGACAAGCTGGCGAAGAGGAGGGCTTTCTCTATTGACAGCCTACAAGGTGACCGCTTGCTCCAGGAGGTGCTTCGCTTCTGCGGTAAAGGACCTACCAGGCAGGCCCTGGTAGATTTTGTTACGCGTAAGGCAGCTGTGGGGGCAGAGGAGAGCGAAGCGTACGTGGGGCAGCTGATAGCCGAGCAGGTGCTAACTTCTAATCTGCACATGAACATCACTGGGCAAGATTACCTCGAGCGCCTGCTCCAAGTCTGCGTCCAGCTGGGGGTAGACACGCCAGGAGTGCGGCACCTACAGGAACTTCTACAAGAACTTCAGGAGGCCGGAAAGACGCGTGCCGACTGGCAGCATGCCCTTTTGCGCATACGGGCAGACCAGGAATACTCCAAGGGAAGAGTGTATGCAAACCTGGAAAAAGGCTTAGTAGCAAATAGTCTGTGTGCCGCCTACCAAACGAAGATTCTGGAGGCCCTGCACTGCCTGCAGCGTCTTGTCCCGCAGGCACTGCCTGCGGGGCTAAAGGAGTTCATCAGGGCCTTTGAGAAAAAATTTGAGGGACGCGCCGTTCCGCTACTTGTGGCGCTTGACCCCGAACTTGGGGTAGGCTATGAGGAGCTTGCTGTCAGTTACCAGGTGCCAAAGCTGTTAGAAGAGCTTTCATTGGATAACCCGGGGGCGCGGAAACAAGTGGTGGAGTGGTCTGCGGCGCATGCGCTGCTGCTAGAGAAATGGCAGGCAGCCGGTCCTTATCCTTCCGCTATTCGTTTGACAGAGCAGGATGTTGAAAAACTTTCAGCGGGTCAGAGCAAGGGCGTACTGCCACCCAGCACCGCGGTGCTGTTCAGGGTGGTGGGGGAGCAGGTGTACGTTGAGCAGGCAGGAGGGGTGAGTGCCACGGCCCTGCTGGGAAGGTTCACACCCTTGAACCCCTCCGTGCAGGCCATGGCACAGGAGATAGCGCAGGCTGAGGAGCAGGTTAACCCAGAGGTAGTGTTTGCTGAGATTGCTCATGTCAGTGATGCCCACACGGCTAACATTGACCGGCGGGCTGCCATCCGCTCCTATGAAATACCGGTGCTCGTGCAGTCCACGTTCCCTGAGGAGCGACAAATCCACTTATCGGAGCTTTGGGTGCATGTGGAAAGGGGAGAAATAGTATTGTGGTCAGAGCGCTTGCAAAAGGTGGTCGTGCCGCGCCTGGGGTCCGCCTTTAACTATGTGCGGGATGATTTGGCCATCTTCCGCTTCCTGTGCGACCTGCAGTACCAGGGGCTGCACAGTAATTTTAGCCTGGATATGAGCCGCCTTTTCCCAAAGCTAAGCTACTATCCACGGGTAGAGTACAAGGGGGCTATCCTGCAGCTGGCAAGCTGGCATCTTGGAAAGGGGCAGTTGGAGCGGGTGCTACAGGTGCCGAGGGCACGGCAACAAGAGCAGTTGAGGCAGTTGGCCCAAGAGTTGCACTGGCCGCGTAACCTGGCACTCACGCAGCATGACCAGCAATTGGTTTTTGATCTGGAGCAGGAAAGGGATCGTGTGCTGCTGCTAGAGAACCTGCAGGGTAAGGCTGATTTAACGCTGAAAGAGTTCCCCTTTACAGATGAAACAGCGCCAGCAGTGACAGATGGTGCCCATCAGCCCTATGTTCATCAGTTCCTGGCCGCTGCGCACCATGACCAGCCGGTGTACCGGCAAAGATTGCTCCCTTCTCGCTCCGGGAGGAGGCCCCTGATGAAAAAGCGAAAGCGGGTGCCGGGCGATGAGTGGCTGTACTTTAAAATCTATTGCCACCCTTCCCGTGCTAACAGTGTCCTGACTGAAACCTTGTACCCCCTGTTCAAGAGGCTCAGGAAAGAAGGGGAAATTACCCAATGGTTCTTTGTACGTTATCGTGATCCTGCCTATCATTTGCGGGTAAGGCTGCGCCTGGCTGCGGGAAAATTCGAGTCAGGGGATGTGCTGGACAAGATGAGCCGTAAGCTAGGCAAGCTCGTAGCGCAAGGGTTTGTTCAGGATTTTCAGCTGGCGGTCTACGAGCGGGAACTGGAAAGGTACAGTCCAGCCCTGATCGAGGCGGCAGAGCAGGTATTCTGCGCCAGTAGTGCCTTGGTGGTGTCTTTTATAAAGGGTACGCGTTTCTCAGATGGTGCGTATTTGTATTATCGCATGGCTTTTGACGGCATGATTACGATTCTGGATGCTTTTGGCCTGGGTGTAGCAGAAAAGGTGGCGTTGCTGGGCCAGGTGTATGCCTCCTTTTATAGGGAATTCGGGCAGACGAAAGAACTTAAGGTACAGTTAGCCACTAAATACAGGGAAATCAGCAAGTTACCGGGTGTTCTGCCGGGGACAGGCAGTGCGGATTGCCTCTCCAAGGTGAAGTGGAGAAGACTCGAATGTCACTTTAGAGAAGCCCTGGCTGGTATGGCGCAACGGGCGAGGCGTCTCCCGCCTGAAAGAAGAAAGCGTTTAATCTCTGACCTGATGCACATGCACCTGAACAGGTTACTTATAGATCAGCCGAGGCAGCAGGAGCTGGTGCTGTATTACTGTTTATGGAGAGAGTTTAGCTCACTTCTGGCGAAAGCAAGAAATAATCATACGTGATTCCTTTTAACAGGGCTAAATACATTTTGTAAATCAGCTAGAAGGTGGTAAGGCCATCTTTAGCAAAGCGGTGTCCATGGTACTGCCTGCTATACAACAAGGCCATCTACTGCGATCCTTTCCAGTCATAGTTGTTGCCCATTCTTTGCAAAAACACACTTGAAGCACAGATGCAGCCCTTGATGCGTCTTGGCCACATCCTGCCGTGGAAAGGAAGAAGCAAATCGGAATTCACAGAAGTGAAAGAGATAGAACGCGACAAAGCTTCTTGATTTTGGACTATTCGTCCTGCATTCTTCGGAGTTGGTGTAAAATAATACCTAATCTGTTTAAATCATACAATCTTAGGTGTATGGCCTAGAACGTCACAGCTTATAGGGATGCTAGTTAGCAGTACACTTTCAAAATGCAACTGCTCACATTTCTAGATTGCCATATACTGAAGAACACGTGGCACACAGCGTGCGATTACATAAAAATAATCAATAACCATTTTTAACTTCTAAATATTTAAGATATGAAATCAATAAAAAAATTATCGCTAAAGAAAACTGTAGTTGCAAAATTGAACAACGACCAATTAGAAGGAATAGTAGGGGGGTATGTAGCAGCAGCTACAGGTACATGCTCCGCTAACTGTGCTACAAAAGAATCGACCATTACGCTTTGTGTGGCAATCCCAGATTGTACTAAAGGCTGTCCATGTTAATAATACAAAAGCCAACAAAGTAATTTCGTTGGTCATTTCACTGTATCAGCACATAATGGTACAAAAATAAACATGCTGTGTGTCATGTGTTTATTTTTAACCTTAACCAATCCAAAGGTTAAAATGTAGCTGTTTTCACCAATAACATAACCTAAAGAGACAACCGCATGCCGAGGGCCAATGAGGAACCTCCCCTATAAAGCCTCACTTTGGTCTTATTATCTTCTCAATGTGAAATGTCTCAGGGATGAAGAAGTAAAGAAAGGGAAGACACAATCTTAACACCTTATAAGAACTGATCATTTAGATAAACCATGGTAAACGTTGATATAAGACCACCTCAAAACCTTGTTGATTTATTATTGCCACGTCTAGAAAAAGCAGTTTATAACGATCAGTATCAAGTAATGGGACTGCTGACAGGTCGAACAGCGCATATTCTGTTTTACGCTTATCTGTCAAAGCACACAAAGAATGAAAAATACTTTGATAAAGCGCTGGAGCGTATTGATGAGGTGTATGCGCTCTTCGATCAATATAAGGATAAACATGATGTTTATTCATATGGAGGAGGGGTCCTTGGCTTAGCCTGGGTACTCAGGTTATTGCATAAGGAAGGGATGATCTCAGTTGACATCGATGATGTATTAGAAGACATTGACGGCGTGGTGGATGATTTTCTAAATAAGGATCTCAAGAATCATAAGTATGATCCATTATATGGGTATGTCAGCAAAGGAATTTACTTGCTTGAGCGAGTGCCAGAGCAAAGGGCTGTAGATGGTTTAGCCCGCATTGTGGATACACTGGTAAAAGAAGCTATTCCTGTAGGAAGTTATCTCACATGGCACAACAAGGAAAAGGATCTGTTAGTACCCACCATTGAGGGGTCGCCAAGATGGTGTGATTGTGGCATTGCACATGGCACGTCAGGAATCATCCTGTTGCTTTGCGCAATTTATGAGAAAGGTCTTTTCCGTGACAGAATAACGCCTTTAATCCAAAAAGCAGTCGGTTGGCTCCTTTCTGTTGAGGATACTGAGGAACATGCTATTTTCAAGATGCCATATTTTGTTACCTATCCTGCCATCAATACCTCCACTAGTTCTACAACGAAAGCATATAAGCTTGCCTGGTGCTACGGGGACCTGTCTATCGCCTGGACCTTAACGAAAGCCGCTAAGACACTTGATTGTGAAAGCTGGTTGGCTGCTGCCCATAAATTGGCACTGTCCTGTGCTTCAGTACCCATACAAGATTCGGGCGTCGTGAAGGAGGATGGTACGATTGACCCAACTTTCTGCCATGGGGCAATAGGCGTTGCTTACCTGTTGAACAAGATAAACGGGTACTTTCATGATGATAAGATGGCTTCAGCCATACATCAATGGAAAGAGATCGCCATACGGGAAACTGGCGAATGTCTGACTCATAAAAACCTTATATGTAACCTGGAAGGGCTAAAGGAAGATTGTGGACTGCTGTATGGATATAGCGGTATAGGGCTTGCTTTGATGGGGCTGATGGATTCAGAACTCACAGGCTGGGATGGTGCACTTCTCTTAAATTAATCACCATGAAAACGAACTTCTGCATATTACGGACTCCAGTGCTGTCTGTCGAGTTTCTGTTAAGCCTGAACGCAAAACTTTCTTCCCAACCAGCTGCTTTCCCATCCATTATCAAGCAGGTTGTCTCTTCAGATCCATTTTTGGAGGAGGCTATGTATGTTGCCTCGCCTGCGCTTTATGAGCAATACGAGCAGTGGACAACCGGCAAGTTACAGGACTCATCGAAGGAGGTGCAAAAGCTTTCGCTTAGTTTATACCGTTACCTCTGCAGGATGAGCAGCAGGTCTACGCCATATGGTCTTTTTGCTGGTACTACTATGTTGAGGCCTGCTACGGACACAAAAGTTGTGCTGAGGGCTAAAGAAAGCTTCAGCCGTCATGCAAGATTAGATATGAACTGCACGACAAAGTTGGGGCAGGAGTTAGTTCGAGCTCCGCATCTACAGGAGCAGCTTCTTTTTTATCCAAACAGCAGTCTCTACAGAGCGGGAGATATGTACAAATATATAGAGGTCACCATCGATGATAACTTTTACCGCTCTTTTAGCATCTCATCAATTGAGTGGACTCCTTATTTGGAGAAGTTACTGGATGGGGCAAAAAATGGTGCGACTTGGGAGAGCCTGAGCAATGTTCTTCTTCAGGACGATATCAGTACGGAAGAGGTACAGGATTATTTAAAAGCCCTAGAGGAAGCGCAGGTATTGGTAAGCGAGCTTGAACCTAATATGACAGGTGATCAGTACGTGGACATTATTATTGACAAACTTGGAAAATTAAACGGGACCGAATTACAAAGGGATAAACTAAAAGCTATCTCACAAGAGCTTGCCTCGCAAGAAGTTGGAGTAAAAAAATACCTCAATACACTGACTAGCTTAGACAGCTTAGTCTCCTCTGTTACCAGTAAGCATTATGTCCAAGTAGACATGTATGCTCAGACAACAGAAGGTACGATTAGCTGTGAGGTCGAATCCTATATCCAGCGCAAATTTGAAAAGCTTCACAAAATATTTTCCCCTAAACCGAACCAAAGGCTTGAGAGATTCAAAGAAAAGTTCTTGGCAAGGTACCAAACGGAGGAAGTGCCACTAACCCATGTGCTAGACCCAGACCTTGGGATTGGGTATGATGTTTTCACCCCGGGGCAAGCCACCAATACCCCGCTTGTTGATATGTTCCACTTCCAAAGCAGCAGTGCTGCACAAACTAACATCGAATGGGGAAAGAGGGAAAGCTTGTTGCTTAACAAGGTGCTGCAAGCTGTATCACAGGGAAAGAAGGTCGTGCACCTGACAGATGAAGATGTTGAAAGCATGTCGAACTACAAGGGGAGCAACGCAGGAGGGGCCAGTGTGCTCGGCACTCTACTCAGGCACAACCAGGGTAGTCATTCCTCTGAAGTGGACTGGAAGTTCCAGCTTAGGGTTATTAGCGGCTATTCCAGTTTAAATCTGATAAGCCGTTTTTGTCACGGTAGCAAGCAGCTGGCAGAGCAGGCTGCAATGCAGCTAAAGGAAGAGCCACAAGATGACTCGGTTATAGTTGCAGAAGTTACACATCTTCCCCAAGCCCGGCATGGGAACGTATTGTTACGTCCTCAACTGAGGGAATACGAAATTCCCTACCTCTCAAGATCTACATGTGCATCAGACAAAATAATTAGTATTAATGACTTGTATGTCAGCGTTCAGAATAATACTGTAATCTTGCGCTCGAAACGGCTTAAAAAGCAAATTGTGCCGCGGCATACGAATGCTTTTAACGGTAATATTTCCAGTCTGCCCGTCTTCAAGTTTTTCTATGACCTCCAGCAGCAGGAGACACACTACCACTTAGCCGGATGGGATTGGGGCTTTTTAGCGGAACAACCGTTTCTGCCGAGGGTCGAGTATGATAAGCTTATTTTAACACCGGCTCGTTGGGTACTGCACAAGAAAGCATTGCCAGGAATGGAGCGGGTGGAACTGGAAAACCTGTCATCTTTCTGCAAGGACTATTTTGAGAGAATTGAGTTACCCGCTCTTGTTCAAATTGTCGATGGTGATAATGAGTTGCTGGTTGACACGACAAATAGTGTTAGTCTTAAGTTTTTAACTGATAAAATCGTCAAAGAGGGATATGTACATGTTGTGGAGTTTTTACAAACACCTGATAACTGTGTCGTTTCCGGACCGGATGGGAAGCATGCCAGTGAGCTTGTCATCCCCATCAGCCTATCAGGAGTTGAAAGGAACCCGTGGGAGAATTATGTCAGCTTCAGAAACGCGCTGGCAAAGTCTGCTTCTATTGAGAGGGCATTTGCCCCTGGTTCTGATTGGATGTACATCAAGGTATATGGCGGGCATGGTATCTGTGATAGGATAATCAGAGACACCGTACTGCCACTGGTGCAAGAACTAAAAGAAGAGCATCTCATTGAGAAGTGGTTTTTTATTAGGTATGGAGACCCTGATAATCACCTGCGCATTCGTTTTAATAACAGCAGAAATCCCTTCTTATTGCAGTCCGTCCTGCACAGAATGCATGAACGTCTCCAACCCCTACTTCTTTCAGGCAATGTACAGAAAGTTCAGGTTGATACGTACCAACGGGAGATCGAGCGTTACGGGGTACGTACTATGCTGGACTGCGAGGGTCTTTTTACCTATGACAGTGAAGCTGTTGCCCAACTACTGCGTTTTATGTATGCGCATGAACTGGATGAGGAGTTCCGGTGGAAAGCAGCTTTGATAGGCATGGACACCCTGTTGAATGACTTTGGGTTTGAACCTGAAGAGAAGTTAGACATGGTCAAACAATGGCGAGATGCTTTTTTTGCAGAACATGGAGGGCACAAGCTCTTGAGTATTCAACTGGATAAGTCCTATCGCAACCACGCCACAACGGTAGTCGCGCTGCTTTCAGAGGAGTGGCAGGGGGAGACTTTAGGTCATGTCAGAGCTATATTCCATGAACGGAGCTTGTCTTCACAGCCTCATATCGAAAGAATAGTACTTGCTTATAACATGCAGAAGGGGAGCTTGAGGGAATTGGTGCAAAGTCTCTTACACATGTTCCTAAACCGCGTGTTTAACGCAAAGCAAAGGCAACATGAGTTGGTCTTGTATCATTTCTTGCATAAAGCATACCGCACCCTGCTGGCCACAAAAAAATACCGGGAAACTGCCCTAACCGGTGCTTAACTTTTTATATCTCTTGATTAATTAATTACAATGAATCCACGTATGATACCTTTTGCTAAAGCTTTGTTTTTCTGTTGCTTCCTCATGAAAATTTGTATGGGCCAAGCGCAAGGGTTACCTGCTGGAGACTGGGTTGGAGAACTGAACCTCGGCGGCGCTAACACGCACCAGGTTATCTTCAGCTTTAGGACTTCTGGAGTTGGAGAAACGAAAGTTCTTGTATCTATCCCTTCAACAGGCATGCATGATTTACAGGCGAGCAATGTGGTCATGAGGGGAGATAGCCTGCTGCTCAACATCAAAGATCATATGAGCCACTACATGTATAAAGCGTTCTATGATGATAAGTCAGGGACGATTGAAGGTGTGTTTGCTGTCTTTGGTTCAAAGGGAGGCTTCCCTTTGAATTTCAAACCTACTGATGCAGCGTCTTTGCGTCCCGCTCGCCCTCAAACTCCGCAAGGGCCTTTCTCCTATGATGTCCTTCCCATAACCTTTGCAGGAGGTGATAAGGGAATTACGTTGAAAGGTACGATCACGGCTCCCAAAGGGAGGAGAAGCGTACCGGGCATCGTTTTAATATCCGGCTCAGGACCGCATAACCGAGATGGGGAGCAGTTCTACCATAAGACCTTTATGGTGCTGGCTGACGCGCTTACAAAAAAAGGCTTTGCTGTTTTACGTTATGATGAGCGTGGGGTCGGTGAGTCTTCTGGAAATTACGCTGGAAACTTCACAGAGGACTTTGCCAGAGATGCAGCTGCAGCTGTTGCTGCTTTACGGGATTACAAAAAACTGCGGATAAAGGATGTGTTTGTTGTAGGCCACAGTGAAGGAACCTTGATGGCCCAAATAGTGGCTGCGCAGGATCCTGCGATAGCAGGGGTTGTGCTGTTAGCTGCGGCCGGCCAAACAGGTGTTGAATTCAATAAGACGCAGTACCGTGCAACCTTAAGGGCGCAGGGAAAACCGGAAGCGGGGCAGGAGCTCGAAATCTTTGATAAATGCTATGAAATTGTGGCTGCATCACCAGACAGTGCCGCAGCCGTGGCGAACCTGCACAACTGGTTTGACGAGCTTGAAATCGAGCCCCGTTACAGGGCGATGTTCATTAATCCAGTCATGAATCCCTGGCGATACCACTCCCTGCATTTCGACCCTTCACCGTTCCAGCATAAAATCAAGGCCCCCGTTTTAGCCATAACAGGAGATAATGACTCCCAAACCCCTGCGGAACCTAATTTGGCGGCGATCAAAGCCGGACTTCGTGAGGGTGGTAATACCAATTTTACCGGAGTTGTGTTACCAAAGGTAAATCATTTCATGCAGACCTCCATTAAGGGGACCTATGACGAGCCTTACACTTTAGAGGAGACGTTGTCGCCTGAGGTACTTAAGATGATGAGCGATTGGCTGCTAAACCAGGCTCAAAAATCTGGTTATCTCAAAGCGTCAACACAGCATTGAAAGCCACAGGAATACGGGGCAGTAGGAAGCTCCTGCTCCTGTTTATGGGTTCATAACTTGTAGACATCATACCAACGCAAAGGCGACCTTTGCGCAGCGTGGAAGCCAGTGTAGCTTTTGTGTTGCATAAGCCATAAATCACATTCTATGTCCTCGTTTACGTTTTATAGCCAGCCGAATTCAATGGACTGCGGTCCAACATGCTTGAGGATGATCTCCAAATACTATGGCAAAAGCTTATCGCTACAAGCTTTGCGGGAGAAGTGTTCCCTTAGCAAGTTAGGGGTTTCCTTGCTGGCTGTTAGTGAGGCTGCTGAGGGTATTGGTTTCCACACTCAAGGATTAAGAACTACGTTTGAGGGGCTTAGGGATGAAGTACAGTTACCGTGCATCGTTTTTTGGGAAAGCAACCATTTCGTTGTTGTTTACAAGATAACCAGGAACAAGGTATATGTGGCAGATCCTGGTAAGGCACTCATGCAGTACTCTCATAAAGAGTTCAAGGAAGGTTGGTTGTCAGCAGATGAGGCAGGCATAATTCTAGCACTAAAGCCGACCTCTAAATTCCATGAATTGGAGGAGGAAGCACAAGACTCCAAGCTTAACTTTCGATCCCTGCTCAAGTATGGTCTCGCATACAAGGGCTTATTGGTTCAACTGTTTATAGGCATACTTCTTGGAAGCTTACTGCAACTTATCTTTCCTTTTCTGACACAATCAATCGTTGATGTTGGGATCAATACACAGAACATCAACTTTATTTATTTGATTCTCCTAGCACAAATCATGTTATTCATTGGGAGAACCTCAGTAGATTTCATCAGGAGCTGGATACTCCTGCATATAAGTATCCGGGTAAATATCTCCATACTGACAGAGTTTGTCACAAAGCTAACACGACTACCACTCTCTTTCTTTGACACGAAGCACTTTGGAGATATCATGCAAAGGCTAAGCGATCACAAAAAGATTGAGCATTTCTTAACAGCGACCACGCTCTCGATTATATTCTCTGTTTTCTCTATTCTGGTATTCAGTGTTGTGCTGGCTGCCTATGATACTAGCCTGCTGATTGTTTTTGGAATCGGTAGTTTGCTTTATGCTGGCTGGATAACACTCTTTTTAAAGCCCAGACGTTCACTTGACTTTAAGAGCTTTGCTTTACAGGCGCGTGACCAAAGTAACACGGTGAGCCTCATTAACGGGATGCAGGAGATTAAAATGGCCAATGCCGAGTTGTCTAAGCGATGGGAATGGGAAAAGATTCAGGCCAAGATCTCCAAACTGAGGACAAAACAGTTAGCCTTGGACCAGTACCAGCAGTCTGGGGCAGTTTTCTTAAATGAGACAAAAAACATATTGATCACGTTTCTGTCTGCCAAAGCTGTGCTAGAGGGGCAAATGACACTCGGTGCCATGTTGGCTGTGCAATACATTGTTGGGCAGTTAAATAGTCCAATTGAACAACTCCTTCTTTTCTTGAAGTCCTACCAAGATGCTAAACTGTCCCTGGAGCGCTTAAATGATGTGCATATTTTAGAAGACGAGGAGCCCGCTAATAAATCGAAGCTGATGGAGCTTCCTTCTCATAAAACCCTAACACTTCGGGATGTCTCTTTCAAGTATAGCGGAGCTGATGCCCTAGTATTGCGGAATATATCCTTGAGTATACCCCAAGGTAAAACAACAGCTATTGTAGGGATGAGTGGTAGCGGCAAAACAACTTTGCTTAAACTGCTACTCAAATTTTATGAGCCTATTCAGGGAGATATCCAGGCAGGTCATGTACCTCTGAAGCATATTCATCAAAAAGTGTGGCGCAAAGACTGTGGCATTGTCATGCAGGATGGGTATATCTTTTCAGATACTGTTAAAAATAACATTGCTGTTGGAGAGGAAGCTGTGGACATGGAGCGCTTGCTGCAAGCGCTGAAGGTGGCAAACATCCTGGATGTAGTGGAACGCCTTCCACAGGGGGTAAACACTAAGATTGGTGCTGAGGGACAAGGTTTGAGCCAAGGACAAAAACAACGGATCTTAATTGCACGGGCTGTTTACAAAGATCCCGACTATATTTTTTTTGATGAGGCAACAAACGCCTTAGATACGAGCAATGAGGGACAGATTATGCAGAACCTGGAGAATTTTTTCCTAGGTAGAACTGTGGTGGTGGTGGCCCATCGGCTTAGTACGGTTCGCAATGCAGATCAGATAGTTGTCCTGGAAAATGGTACTATTGTGGAAAGAGGAACTCATTACGAGCTTGTCTGCCAAGAAGGGGCCTATTACCGGCTTGTCCAAAATCAGTTAGCATTAGAAAGCTAGATCAATGCCAATAGAATACCGTGAGCGTGAAGCTGTGCACAGTGACGAAGTCGATGACTTCATCAGTAAACCTCCTGCGTGGATCCTTCGATGGGGAGCAACAATTCTCCTTGTAATCCTGTGCTGTGTGGGGGCTGGGGCCTACTTTATTTCCTATCCGGAGGTAGTAAGCACCCCTTTAGTGCTCTCCTCTAGTTCCTTACCGGTGCCTGTCGCCTCCCATGTTCAAGGCCAGGTACAGCAGCTCCTGGTTGAGGACAGGCAGAACGTTAGCCAAGGGCAGGAGTTGGCTCTTATGGAAAGTACAGCAAATTATGAGCAAGTGCTACGGTTAACTACTTTGCTAGATTCCTTGCAGGCAGCCCTATCAAAAGGTGAGTTCGAACGCATGCAGGATCCCAATGGCTTTGGCCTAGAGCGTTTAGGCGAATTGCAGGTCCCATTTCAGGTTTTTAATAAGTCATTTTCAAGGTACAGGATTTACTCAGATAGCTACTATCAGATCAAGAGAAACAGTTTGAAGAAGGAGCTCGCAGGTCTAGAGGCCGTACATCAAGCACTGCTCCACAGAAAATCCCTGCACGAGGATAACATAACCTTAGCGGAACAGGAGTTTGAGAAGCAGGAAGAACTGTATCGGAACAAGGTTATATCTGCTACCGAATTCTCTAATGCCAAAAGTTTACTGTTAGGAAAACGGTTACCCCTTACACAAGTAGAGCATGAAATATTTGATAGCATCACACGGCAAAACGCGAAACGGAATGAAATCATAGAGTTTGAGAAGTCTATCTTGGAAGAACAAGAGGAGCTTACGCAGGCCCTACAAACGATGCAAAGCCATGTGAGTGAATGGCGTAAAAAGTATATTGTCACAGCGCCGCAACGGGGAGAGGTGGTCTATAGTTCGTTTTTGCAGGAGAATCAGTTAGTAGAACAAAGGGAAATCCTGTTTCACATCCTAGTAGAGCGCCAAGCGGTCTTTGGAGAGGTTCATTTGCCACAGCAAAACTTAGGAAAAGTTAAAGTCGGGCAGCTTGTTTTGGTGAAATTTGACAGTTTTCCCTTCCAGGAATTTGGAAACATCATAGGTAAAGTAGCCTATATTTCTGATGTTCCTACTCCAGATGGAGAGTATCTGGCGAAGGTGATCTTACCGGAAGGTCTTGTCACCACTTATGGAAAGACAGTGCACTACAGACCTGGGATGTTAGCGAAGGCAGAAATCGTGACAGAGGACATCCGCCTTTTAGAAAAAGTGCTGTATAGTTTTCGGAGAGCATTTGCCAAGTAAAGTAGCTGGCAGACTTCGCCAACTAGCGGAATGAGGGGCTTTATTAGCGGGGTTTCTATAAAGTGAGCGGTCAATGAAGCATCAGGCATGGGTGCCACTTTTGCTGACAATTAAAGTGACTGAGTAAAAAGGTATACAGCAGCAGGGCATCAAGGCAAGCGCTTGCTCTTCCACAGCCGGGCATGCACCTCGGCCAGAAAGCCGGCCCGGTACAGGGCGCCCAGGGGCAGTTTGTCCGCGTTGTCCAGAATGATCTGGTTACCTTCCACCGCCCTGACGTAAGGGGTGTGCACAATATAGGACTTGTGCACCCGGAGGAAGTGCTCTTTGGGCAGGTAAGCCTCCATCTCCTTCATGGTCAGGTAGGTGATGTGCTTGCCTGACAAGGTATGGATGCGAACGTAATTTTCCAGCGCCTCAACATACAGCACATCCTTTAGATCAATGCGCGTGATCCTTCCCTTTACCTCGCTTTTGATGAAAAAGGATTCGGGCGCCCGCTGACCAGGAAAGGGGGGAGGCGAGTGCTGTATCCGCTGCACCGTTTTCAGGAAGCGCTCATACGTAATAGGCTTGAGCAGGTAATCCACAGCGTTCTTGTCAAATGCCTGCAGGGCATACGCTTCGTAGGCGGTGGTAAACACGAGCCTGGAGAAGGGGCTGAGAAACTCTGCCAACTCAATCCCCGAGAGTTGGGGCATATCCACGTCAACAAAGACCACCTGCGGGCTCACCTGGCCGGTGCTGATGGCCTGCAGGGCTTGCAAAGGATTGTCTGCAGAACCCACCAAGGCAAGACCGGGCGTTTGTTCCACATAGCGCGTCAGGATCTGGATGGCATGGGCTTCGTCATCTACAATGTAACAGGTGATCATATCGCTTTGATTTGAAGGTGTACCGTATAGTAACGCTCGTCTTCCTGAATAAGCAGGGACTGTTGGCCGGGGCCGTAGGCATTCAATAGCCTGGTGCGGGCATTCTGCAGGCCCAGGTGATGCCCACCCTTGACAAAGGAGGTTCTTTTCTTGTTCCGGGTTTCAAAGGAGAGGGTGTGGTGCGCTACCTGAAGGCGAACACTTGCCGGGAAGCCCGGGTCGGTCAGGTCGCCATGGCGGAACATATTCTCTACCAAGGTGAGCAGGATGAGGGGCGGAAGCCGTAGCCCCTGCAATTGCCCCTCGGCCTGAAGCTGGAGCTGCAGGGGGTGCTGGAAGCGGAGCTGGTTGAGGGCGATATACTTGCGGATATGCTCCAGCTCACGGGCTACGTCTGCCATGCCATCCTCGTGCAGCCGCGCCAGGGAGTGGCGCATCACTTCTGAGAGCAGGAGTACCCCTTCCGAAGCCTTGGGCGACACATCGATGACCTGATTGTAGAGGAAGTTCAAGGTGTTGAAGAGAAAGTGCGGATTGATCTGCGCCTGCAGGTAGGCGTTCTGGGATTTGACCAAGTCCTTCTCCAACTCCACTTTTTCCTTCTGGGCCTGAAGTTGCTGCAGCTGCAGGCGGTTGATGGTTCTCATGTTATCAATCCTGCGCCGCACCAGCCAATAGGTGGCGCTCAGCCCCAGGAAGTAGACGCCGCGCCAGAGGAAGCCTATTATAAACTTCTGCTGGAAATTCAGTTGCTTGGGGCTATGGCGAAACAGGTTGTAAAACAGCTCCAGACCGTATTGAAGGGCGATGTAGAGGAGAAGCAGGAGGGGCAGGAGCAGCAACAGCAGCCAGGGTGCCCTGCGGTGTTCAAAGGCACTGGGGAGCACCACATGGGCGTTTACGTAAAAGAGCAGGATGTTGAGCAGATAAAAGCCCGCATATTCCCACCAATACACCCGCTGTGGGGTAGAAGTGAACGAGATGACGGAGATTTCATAAGCAATGAAAGCCGCCCAGGCAAGACCGTGCCTCCCTACCCTGCGATAGGGAAAATGCGCTACAGGAAAGTTTGTCGTCATGTCTGTAGGTATTGCGCGTGTTCTTCTCACAATATAGTAATATTTTTATGTAAGTAAAACTCCGGTTCGTCTAAAAAATTTGGGGTGAAGCACAAGCTGGTGTAGGTTTGTTTCAAAACACCAAGCCATGAAGAAGCAAGCCAACAAGTTGACCCTTAAGACCAAGCCCCTGTTTACTTTCAGAGTGCAGGGACAGGCAGGAGATTTCTCCACTACAGACCCCACGACGACGACCGTGACGATCACCACCTCCCTTACCACCATTACTGGATTTGGCCGATAAGCAACCTGCTCCGTCCCGACAAGCAGGAGGGCAGCAGCGGCAGATAAAATTACTGGTACAGGCCTTGACTGGGGGAGCTGCGCCAGTTGGCCGTATGCCCCGGGGGGTGCAGGAGCAGTTGGAGTCCCTGCTATCGGGCATGCTGGCCAGGAGTCGTTATGCCCAGCGGCAGCTGCTGCTGAGTGCCGGGCAGCTGCCGGAGCACCTGTATTATGTGGAGCAGGGCATGGTACGGGGGTATTATTACGACGATGCATCCGGCCGTGCCATCACGCTGTTCTTATGGCGGGAGGCCTCCTGGGCTGTGCCGGTACAATCCTTTTTTCACCGGCAGCCCTCTGACCTGTACCTGGAGGTCATGCCCGGAAGTGAGCTCTTATCGTTTTCTTACCAGCAATTGACAGCGCTAGCCGAGCAACTGCCCGCCGTAGAGCCCCTGCTGCGGGGGCTGGTGCTCCAGTATTGCGCCTTTCATAAGAAACGTACCAAGGACCTGCTCACGCGTTCTGCCTGGGAGCGTTACCTGGACCTGCTGCAGAGCCATCCCCGCATCGAGCAGCACGTATCCAAGGAGGTGATTGCCTCTTACCTGGGCGTTACCCCACAGTCGCTGAGCCGGCTCATCCGGGAAAACGGCCACCCCTGATCCTTCCCAAACGAACCTCTGTTCAGTCATTTTGAAACTTAGCTTCCTCTAGTTCATAACATAAGATAACCTGTTTAATGCGGCCGGGCCGCTACCTTTACAGCAGGCTCTTGTCGGATCGTCCGGCTGCGTCATTGTCTAGTAAGAGGCACACGCGGCCATACCCGGACAGCAGCGGAAGCGCTTTTTCCGGGAAGGCGGCAACGTTGAGCGGCCCGCTTCGGGAAAAGGTAGATACTCTGAAAGAAGCCCTTAGCCTGCCCCTTATCAACCAGCGGTAGCTTGGTGGTTCCACTAGGAGTGCCATCCAAAAGGAGAACTATGACGGATTTAAGTCACATATTCCAGGTGCTCGATTCCTACCTTCCTTTGGGTACTGCCTTAAAGAGGCACCTCAGCCAAGCGCTTGCCTTAAAGAAATACGCGAAAGGGCGTTTGCTGCTACGCCCCGGGCAAAGGCCGGCAGAGGCCTGGTTCATCAGTGAGGGGGCAGCCCGCGGTTACATCCTGGATGAGGCCAAGGGAGAGGAGGTGACCACCTGGTTTTGGCTGGAGGGGGAGGTGATGGTGGCACTGGACAGCTTCTGCCGCCAGGCACCCGCCACCTTTTACCTGGAGCTGCTGGAAGACAGCAAGCTGCACAGTCTTTCCTTTCAGGAAACGGAGTTTACGGCAAATACCTTTTCTTCCTTCCGGCAGCTGGAGCGGGCGATTGTAGAGGATTACCTGCTGCGAATCTCCCGCCATTACTTTGAACGGAGCAGTTTGCCCGCCCGGGCACGCTTCGAGAAGCTGATGGCAGCACGCCCCGGGCTCTTCCATGTCGCCCCTGTTAAAGCCATTGCCTCTTATTTAGGGATGTTTCCAGATACACTCAGCCGCTTACGGGGAGCAAAGTAGGGGCGCCTGCTACGAAAGTTTTCATCGTAAGTTATTGATATTTAGAGTGATTGCCTGTTATGAGACAGAAACGGAGCTCCGTTTCCTTCCTACCTTTACCATATAAGAAACGCAATCAGGAAAAGCATGACACAGAACACGTTACCCACAGCACATTCAGTCAGACGCACCACCGAGGTGGTCGCGTCCCTGATGATTGTCCTATTCCTTTACACGGGGCTGAGCAAACTGCTGGATGTGGATACCTTTCGTGGGCAGATACTACTGCAGCCCTTTCCCGGCTGGCTGGAGGAGCTGGTGGTATGGGTGTTGCCACCGACAGAGCTCCTGGTTTGCGGGCTGCTGGCCTTCCGGCCAACCCGAAGGGCGGGGCTGTATGCAGCCGCCGGTCTGATGGCCGCCTTCACGGGCTACGTGTTGCTGGCCCTGGCCGGTGCCTTCGGTTCGGTGCCCTGCAGCTGTGGGGGCGTGCTCCGGCAGCTGAGCTGGGAGGCGCACCTGGTATTTAACCTGTTTTTTCTGGCCCTGCCGGTAGGGGCCATCATTCTGGAACAAAAGGCCCGGCAACGGGGGCAGTCGGGCGTCAGTCCGCAGCCTGCGGCGGGGCAGAAAGGAGGGCAGACGACAAAGGAAAGCTGATGACAGGCAGCGCGGTCCCCGCTGCCAACTAGCAACAACTATTGCTCCTGGCGCCCCGGGGCCGAGCGGGGAGGAGCCGGAACAGGGAAAGGCCTGCCCCTGCTGGAAAGCGGGCCGAACAAAACCAGTAAAGATTATGAAAAAGGTAAATTTAAGTATCCTGGCCGTGCTGCTGGGCTCCGCGCTGGCCTTTGCCGGCACAACAACCGTTCGTTCCACCGAGGCCAGTGCCCTGCAGTGGTTCCAATTACAGACCGGTGGCGACCCGGATAACCCCGACCACTATACCCTGGTGGATGCCCCGGAAAACTGTGGCGAAGGGGAGAAGCGTTGCGCCATATACGCCGAAGAGGACATGCAGGATCCGGGCAAGCCAACGCAGAGCGGGGTGGACAACCCGATCCTGGAGGAACTGCGCGACAAGTAAGCCAATGCCCGCAGGGGAAGAAGAAAGCCTGGCACCAGACGGTGCCAGGCTTTCTGGATTTAGGGTTCACACAGGTTAAGGGTTTTGGGCCATGCCGCCGGACTCGATGACTTTCTGCGGAATGGGCAGCACGTAGCGGGGATCGCCGGGCGGCAGGCTGTAGGTCGTGCCGTTCAGGGTACGGGTCAGCTCCCGGGCAAAGCGCTCCTCGCGGTTGAGGCGTCTGAGGTCACCCCAGCGCAGGCCGCGGAAGGGCAGCTCTTTGCGCCGCTCCTCCAGGATGAGGGCCAGGGCCGCGTCTGCATCTTCGGCCGTATACGGGGTGAAGGTGCCCTGGCGCCAGCGCGTTCCGAGCAGCGAGTTCAGGGCTGCCAGGGCCTCCTGGGTGTGCCCCAGGCGGGCATGACTTTCGGCCATCGTCAGGTACAGCTCATCGGTGGCCAGGCCCCCAAAGAGCGCCGCGGAGCCATGATAGCTGCCCTTGAAGCCGATGTCGTCCGGGGCGGTGTAACGGAAGAAGGCCTCGCGCCGCAGGTCATCGGGCTGGTAGAGGCGGTAGAGGGCCGTGTCTACTTTTCCGGCCGGGTAGCTCATGCCAGGCAGGTTCATGATGGTGTTGTGGAAGATGACCTCCTCGTGGAAGCGCGGGAAAGGGTAGGCCGCTGCCGTGTGAAGCATGTTGAAGTCCAGGAGCTGCGGCTGTAGTTGCAGGGCCTGCTGCGCGCAGGAGAGGGCCTTTTCAGACTGGCCCATCTGCAGGTGCACGCGCGAGAGCAGGGCCAAAGCCGCTGCCCGGGAGGGGCGCGTCTTGTGGGCCGGCAGGTCCGGCAGCAGGGCAGCCGCCTCTTCCAGGTCCTGGAGCACCTGGCGGTAGCCTTCCGCCACAGTGGCCCGGCTGGAGGGGGCGTTGATGTCAGAGACCCGGCGCAGGACGATGCCCGGACTCTGGGAGGCGGTGGCCGGGTCGTAGGCCGGGGCGAAGACCTGCAGGAGCCAGTACTGGGCGTGTGCCCGGTGAAAGAGCGCGCTGCCCCGCACTGTATTCCAGAGCGCTTCCTCCCCTGGGGCAGGGGAGAGCTTGTCGGTTCCCTCCAGGACCAGGTTAGCAATAAAGATCACGTTGTAGGGCAGCGTCCAGTCATTACGGTCGCTGTCGTTGAATACATCCCGCTCCCAGACATAGGCCTGCTGCGCTGTCCGGCTGGACAGGCCCTGCCAGTCAGTGCTGTGGAGGTAGAGGTTATCGGCGGCGATGACCGGGGTGGCCGGGTAGCTCTGGTTGAGCGCGCTCGTGTTGTCGAGCAGGGCGAGCAGGTTCTCCAGCTTGTCTGTGGGAATGGCCAGCTGCTTGTCGGGCTTCACTTCGAGGAAGTCCTCGCAGGCGGTGCAGCCAAAAAGGAGCAGGGCCAGGAATAATATATTCTTGATCATGTCGGTCTACTTTTTAAATGTATGGTTAAAACCCGGCGCGCAGGCCCAGGGAAAAAGAGGTCACCGGCGGCAGCTTGCTGTCGGGGTAGTCGGGGTCCAGGCCCTGGTCGTTGGCCCGCCACAGGATGCCCAGGTTACGGGCCAGGGCATATACCTGCAGGCTGCGCAGGGTACGCGGCCTGTCCCCGCCCCGGGGTAGCTCATAGGAAAGGGTCACATCCTGCAGGCGCACATGGTCGCCCCGCTCCACCAGCGCCTCGGAAAACTGGTAAAAGGTATCGCGGCTGGGGTTGTTGGGGTAAACCAGCGAGGGCACCTGGGTGCGCTGCTCATCGCCCGGCTGCTGCCAGCGCAGGGCATAGTCGGCGTGCCCGTCCCAGCTGTTGAACAGCTGCCCGTAGCGGATGGAGGGGCGGCGGAAGAAGTAGCCGAAGCGGTAGGTCAGGTTGCCCGAGAGCGAAAGGCCCCTGTAGGTGAAGGTCTGCAGCAAAGAGCCCTGCCAGGGCGCGATGGCCGGCCCATGGTAGACGAGCTCCTCCAGGGGCGTAGTGCGGGTGATCGCCGCGTAGTCCGTGCTCACCTCGCCCTCATACATGCCGAGCGGGTCGCCC
The DNA here is from genome assembly GCF_029360645.1 of Pontibacter litorisediminis. Classification (GTDB taxonomy): domain Bacteria; phylum Bacteroidota; class Bacteroidia; order Cytophagales; family Hymenobacteraceae; genus Pontibacter; species Pontibacter litorisediminis. Next base: position 48,649 of record NZ_JARDUA010000008.1, read on the forward strand.
GTCTGCCCGTCCAGGCCGCGCCAGGCGTAGCTGAAAAGGCTGTAGAGGGGCCTGCCCTCCAGGGGCACGACAGAAAGGCCGGAGTTCACGTAGCGGCTACCGCTCACTTCACCGCTCTCGTAGCCGGTCACCTCGCTGTGGTGGTAGCCCAGCAGCAGGGTGCTCTGCCAGCCGAAGGCGCCGGTGAGCAGCCGGCCAGTCAGCGAGAGGTCCACCCCGCGGCCGCGCATCGAAGCGATGTTGCGGCGCACGTCGCCGGAGAGCACGCCGGAGGTTGGGTCCACCGGGGCATCCCCGATCAGGTCGGTGCTGTGCTTGGTGTAGAAGTCCAGGGTGCCGGAGAGGCGCTCGCCGAGCAGGCCGAACTCCACCCCGCCATTCCAGGTGGCCGTCTTCTCCCAGCGCAGGTGCGGGTTGGGGTAGGTGCGCACTACGGCAAAGGGCGTGTTGATCAGGTTGCCTCCCGGCACGGCGACGATAGTGGCCAGGGCCGTCAGCGTGTTGTCCACGTTGCCGTTGTAGCCGTAGCTGAGCTTGAGGCGGAGGCGGTTCACCCAGGAAGCGTTGAAGAAGGCTTCCTGGTGGGCGTTCCAGGCCAGGCCGGTAGACCAGAGGGGCACCCCGCGCTGGTTGCTGGCCACGCCGAAGAGGTTGGAGGCATCCTTGCGGGCGCTGGCCGAGAGGCTGTAGCGCCTGTCGTAGGTATAGGTGGCATTGGCAAACAGGGAGGTGTAGCGCAGGGTCCGGTCCGAAAAGTTCGTGCCGTCGGGGATGCGCTGGCGCCTGCCGGGATACTGGAAGTTAGGATACAGGCCGCTGTAGTCCACCGGCGTGCTGGTAAGGGTGCGCTCATCGTAGCCGTAGGCCCGGAAGTTCTGCCCGGCAGTGTGCTGGGACTGCAGCTCGGCGCCCGCCAGGGCCGCCACCTCGTGGATGCCCCAGCCCCTGTCGTAGCGGAGCTGGGCGCGGGCGTTGTGCGAGCGGAAGTCGTAGAGGCGCGTGTCCAGAATACCCCCGCGCGGGATAGGGTAGCTCAGGGTGCCGGTCTCGCTCTGCTGGGTGAAGCGGTTGATGAGGTCGCGCGCGTAATAGGAGCCGATCTCCTGCAGGTTGCGGTCCTCGTCGCTGTTGCGCGCGTACTGGTAGCGGGTAAGGAGCTCCAGCCCCGGGGCCAGGCGCAGGTCGGTGCCGGCCGTGAGGAGCACCTGCTGGGAGGCGGCCTGGCGGTCGATATGCTCGGCATCGCGCAGCGGCACATAGTCCCAGTTCAGCAGGCCCAGCTCCCGGGCTCCGGCTGTGTAGGTGCTGCGGTAGTCCCTGGGCAGGGGCAGGGGATTGCCCGCGTCATCGGCCAGGCGGGCGTAGGGGTAGAGCAGCCGGGAAGAGATGTCCGGGCGGATGGCCTCATAGGAGGGCCTGCCAAAGCGGCGCTGCCCTTGCGTGTAGTTAAGCCCCAGGTGCAGGGTCAGGGGCTTGAGAAGGGTATAGCTGCTTTCAGAGCGCAGGCTCACGCGGCTGTTCCCATCCCCGAGCTGGCCCTGCTCCTTATCGTAGCCCCCGGAGACATAGTACGTAAGCTTATCAGTTCCCCCGCTGAGGTTGAGGGCATACTGCTGGCGCAGGCCGCGGGTGTAGAGGTGGCGTTCAAAGTCCTCGCGCACGTCATGACTGCCCAGCTCCCGAAGGCCTGCCTCCAGCTGCTCGGAGGAAAGCTCCCCGTCGCGGTGACGGATGAGCATTTCCACGGCCGGGGAGAGCACCGGGCGCTGCGGGCTGTTTTCTTGGCTGTTGTAGAAGCCTTTGTCAAAGAGGTAGCGCTCCACGGCGATAAAGTCATGGGAGTCCATCTGGGGCAGGTAATCAAAGTCAGGCTTGGGCAGGTGTGTGGCGTTGGCGTTCAGCCCTACCTGCAGGGGCTGGTTCCGGCGCCCCTTGCGGGTGGTGATCACAATCACGCCGTTGCCGGCGCGGGCCCCCCAGATGGAGGCCGCCGCCGCATCCTTGAGCACGGTCACGCTTTCCACGTCGTTGGGGTTGATGGCGCTCAGATCCCCCTCGTACGGGAAGTTGTCCACCACGATAAGCGGAGCGGCGTTGGCGTAGAGGGTGCTCTGTCCCCGGATGTGGAGCCGCGGCGTGCTGCCGGTGCGCTCATCAAAGGTAAGGCCGGGGACCAGGCCCTGGAGCCGCTCCAGCAGCTCCGGGCTCGTGGAGCGCCGGAGCTGGTCCTGGCTGAGGACGGTATAGGAGCCGGTCACGCGCTCGGGCGAGAGCTGCTCGTAGCCCGTGGAGATGACTACCTCCCCCAGGGCCTGGGCGTCCTCGGTAAGGGTGATGGTCAGGCCGGGCGGCATGGGGTGACGCACCACCACGGTGCGGGGCACATAGCCCAGGTAGGATACTTCCAGCGTGTCGACCGCCTGCTGGGCCGGGAGGGCAAAGCGACCCTCGGAGTCGGCCACGGCGCCCACCGTGGTGCCCAGGATCCGTACTGATGCGCCGGGCAGGGGCAGTTGCCCGTTGGCTGAGAGCACCCTGCCACGCAGCACGTCCTGCGCCAGGGCGGGGGCAGCGAGGCAGAGGAGGAAAAGCAAGGGGTAAAAGAAGTGTTTCATCGTAGTTTCGATTAGGTTTAAAAGTTGGGTAAGGTTACTGGATCACCAGGACCTGTAGCGGTACTTCCTGGAGGCGTAGCTCCAGCCCGTAGGCAGCGAGCTGGGCATTGAGGACAGGGAGTTCCAGTGATTCCGTGTCCAGGGTCAGGTCTACCGGGTGCGTGATGCCGGTCTTGTCCACGACCGGGAGCGGGGTGGCGTACTGATCGAGGTAGCGGATAAGCACATCCAGGGGCTTGTTCTGCAGGAATTTATCTGACTCGCCTGGTGAAAAGAAATTATCCGAAGCAGGGCCGCCCTGACTACGCGGTACCGGTGCCCGCTTGCGGCGCTGCAGCACCCAACTCTCGAGTCTGCGTTCCTCTACGTGGGCCTGCAGGCCAAAGTGACGGCGCAGGTCTTCCTCCATGAGGGACTGCAGTTCCCCGGCCTTGCTTAGGGGCAGGAGCAGCTCATAACAGAAGGCTTTACGGGCTTTCTCCTCCTGCCAACGGTCGAGCGAATAGGCCTGGGCCTCGGGGCTGTCGAGCAGGATCTGTTTGTCCGGAAAATTCGAAGGCAGGCCCAAGGCCAGTTTGTAGAGGCGCGGCACAGAGGTGTTAGTCTGGAAGTAGCGCACGGTGGAATCGGTGCGGATGGTGCCCCCGATAGCCGGCAGCCCGGCTACATAGGGAGTCAAAAGCGAGCGGTACAGGGGGAAAGGGTTGCCCCCGTTGCCATCCAGGAAGAGCGGGTCCTCGTAGCGGAAGGCCATGTTGTCCTTCTTTTCTGTTTTGAAATCAGCCCGGCCGGTGCGGAGCATAGCCCGGATGGTCTCCGGGTTGGCGTCGTACTGGGTGGTCTGCGAAATCAGCCGTCCTTCCGGGCTGATCCACACCAGGTGGGGCACCATCCGGTAAGGGAAGTACTCTCCCAGGTGCCCGGCCCCCGTGACCAGGGGCAGCGTCACACCGCGCAAAATGCGGTTCTTCTGGCGGAAGCGCGCCACGGCCCCGGTGCTTTGGGAGGTGACGGCCAGGATCTGCAGGCTGTCTTTAAACTGCTCCTGCAGCTTTTCCAGCTTGGGCATGGACAGCAGGCAGGACCCGCAGGAGGTGGCCCAGAAGTCGAGCAGCACGAGCTTGCCACGGAAGTCGGAGAGGCGAGCCGTGGAGTCCTTGTAGTTGAACATGCCGCGAAACTCCAGGTCGGGCACTACCTGGCCGGGGGCCAGGGGACCATCGGACTGAGGCAGGGGACGTTCAGGAGCCCGGGCAAAGCTCATCAGCAAGGCGATGCCCCAGGGAAGCAAAAAGAGAATGAGGGGCATCGGCGGCCCCGGAAGCCATTTTTTATGAAACATAAGTAAATTGTTTAAAGGTGGAATAAAATAAAATGTAAGAGGTGCCGCGCACAGAGGCGGTAGCGTCAGCGAATGCTCACTCCGGCGGGCAGATCAGCAGTGTCCAGGACTGGGGCATGTTGTGGTGGAGCGTTTCCAGCGCCCTGGCAACGGGACCAGCCTCGGAAGGCATTTCGGCCGCGGCAGCAGGATAGCTGTCTTCTGCTATTTCTTCCTGCGCCTCGTTTCGGGATAGGTCATGCAGCTGATATACAGCTGAAATAAGCTTTTTAAGGTTTTCATAGAAGGTAATAAGGTTGGTGGTGCGGGTAGAGGAGAGGCCATCGTAGCCTTGTTTGAGCGAGCGGATAAACCAGCGCCAGAGTTCTTGCTGGGCCTCTTCCTGAGGATAAAGGGAGCAGAAGTGATGGAGTTCTTTTTCCGGGTAAGGATACGCTTGGTTGGGACTCGTTGGGTTATACGTTTTCATAGGCGAGTGATGTACTTAATTTGTAACATGAGTAGCGTGGAAGCGAAGGACGGCTAGTCGGCTTTATACAAATATTCAGAATGTGTTATGTCTGAAAGCTGTATATTAGCATCGGGTACAGCCTGACGATAAGACGAAGATGCCGGAAAGGGTAGTTGTATCAAATGTGGTACGCTTGTATTAAACAACCGAAGACGTGTGAAATACCAGTGGAAATGAATTGGATTTATTAAATAATTTTCGTAACTTATTTCTATGGAAACAGCAGCCAGAAGACGACCGATTCACCTGGGCGACCACGTGAGAAGAATGCGGACCGCTTTGGGAGTGAAGCAGTCCGCCCTAGCCAGTGAACTGGGTACCACCCAGCAAAATATCTCTCGCATTGAGCAGGAAGAGGAGGTAGATGATGCGACCTTAGATCGGATTGGGAAAGCGCTTGGTGTAACTGCGGAGGCAATTAAGAACTTTGATGAGGAGGCTGCTATCAATATTGTTTCCACCACCTTTAATAGCCATGATAACTCAACATCAGTAGCCTTCAAATCCACTTTTAACTTTAACCCAATTGATAGTTTAATGGAGGCTATTGAAGAGAATAAGAAATTGTATGAACGCCTGTTACAAAGTGAGCGCGAGAAGGTTGATTTACTGGAGCGAATGTTAAAGAATCAAAAGTATGAAGAATAGTCTCAATCTAATTATGCAGCGCAGCAATGAAGCCTGCTAATCGGTTGAGACCGCTTTAGCACTGTGTCATTGTTATGCACTAAAAAAGCACTTAAAGGTGAAAACCTATGAGTGCTTTTTTTACAGGCGTAAAAATTTTATACACTTTCTTGACCATACAGCTTTAACAAACAAAAATTTAAGTCTTAGGACTGTAATGCAATAACGTTCTACAATCATGCGTTGGTAAAACGTTTTAAGCTGCCACACTTGCAGATTTCCCTTGCGCAGCCAGGGATTTTAGAAATCAGCAAGCCAAAATGGGATTATAGTGCAGAGGGAATAGCCGTCCGGAAGCGACAGGGGAGGAGGTGTTTTACTTGCCTTTGTAGGTATAAATTGGATAGGGTAGAGGCTCGAAACATAGGCAGCCATATTTCTATACCACTAAGGTGCGATTGAAACTTGGGCGGATGAACAGCATAAGAATAAAGTAAAACAGCTTTCTATACCACTAAGGTGCGATTGAAACCAAAGCCCTTTTAGAAAGCAAAAGTGAGGTTTATGTACTTTCTATACCACTAAGGTGCGATTGAAACCGGTTGGTGATGCCCTTGTAATCTGCCTTCAGGATCTGCTTTCTATACCACTAAGGTGCGATTGAAACTTAAAGCCCTCCGGCACGCCCCTGCCCTCAAATAATTCTTTCTATACCACTAAGGTGCGATTGAAACCGCTTATTAACGCGCTGGAGTACCTGCGCACTATTACCTTTCTATACCACTAAGGTGCGATTGAAACCCGCTGCCTAGCGTTGCCGTTGGCGCGTCCACCTGCTCAACTTTCTATACCACTAAGGTGCGATTGAAACGATAGTTTTCTGAAAGCTGAGAACGAGAGCCTGCAACTTTCTATACCACTAAGGTGCGATTGAAACCGTTTCGCAAAGGGCTACATGGTCCTCGAAATTATACTTTCTATACCACTAAGGTGCGATTGAAACTACTTTTCCCTTCTGCTGCTTCAGTTCCTCTGCATCCTTTCTATACCACTAAGGTGCGATTGAAACCACCAGTCTGTTAATTCAGGTGTATAGCCCAGAACAGCTTTCTATACCACTAAGGTGCGATTGAAACCCCGATCTGGTGGCCGGTGCCGTGCTGCTGGTACACCTTTCTATACCACTAAGGTGCGATTGAAACCAATGTAGGAGTAGTGGGCGTAGTTGCGGTTCTTCACTTTCTATACCACTAAGGTGCGATTGAAACCCGTTGGTGCTGTCCGCCACCGGCTGCAAATCAATGCCCTTTCTATACCACTAAGGTGCGATTGAAACAATCCTTACGCCAGGGAGCTGGCGGCCCGCAGCAGGGCTTTCTATACCACTAAGGTGCGATTGAAACCCGTGGAAGACACCTGCACGATATCGCCCTTGGTGAACTTTCTATACCACTAAGGTGCGATTGAAACTCCTTCCAGGCGTCCAGCAGGCGTCCGGCCACCTCCAGCTTTCTATACCACTAAGGTGCGATTGAAACATCCGGTATAAACTGCCCTGTCTCGAAGTCAAACACCTTTCTATACCACTAAGGTGCGATTGAAACCCACAGGCTCGACACGTAGAAGGGGTACTTGCTGCCGTCTTTCTATACCACTAAGGTGCGATTGAAACCCTTCCAGGCGTCCAGCAGGCGTCCGGCCACCTCCAGCTTTCTATACCACTAAGGTGCGATTGAAACAAAGCGCATCTACGCCAAGCTACTGCTCTACCAGCCACTTTCTATACCACTAAGGTGCGATTGAAACTTGTCCATAGCATATTCAAATATCTACATCTTATGTTACTTTCTATACCACTAAGGTGCGATTGAAACTAAGGTTATTGAGTGAACGAGCCAGCCGGGCAGCATACCTTTCTATACCACTAAGGTGCGATTGAAACGCGGGGCTAGCGTGCTGGCCTACTCCTTTTTCCATAACTTTCTATACCACTAAGGTGCGATTGAAACGTAGCCTGAGGCGATCGGCTTGGTGCTGTTCTGCACCTTTCTATACCACTAAGGTGCGATTGAAACCCCGCCTTTAAGCAGGTGACCACGGTCACAAACTACTTTCTATACCACTAAGGTGCGATTGAAACTCTCGGGGGCAACCCTGCACAGCGGTTCGTTCGCAACTTTCTATACCACTAAGGTGCGATTGAAACAAACTGGACATCTCGAAGATGACGGGCACCTTCTCCTTTCTATACCACTAAGGTGCGATTGAAACTCAACACCGCGCCGTTTGAGTTAGACCTGTACCACTTTCTATACCACTAAGGTGCGATTGAAACAATGTGATCGTGGAGAACTGCGAGCTGCTGCAGACAGCTTTCTATACCACTAAGGTGCGATTGAAACGAATTTCTGCACAGCCGGGGCTTTGTGCTGTGAGTTGCTTTCTATACCACTAAGGTGCGATTGAAACAGGGTAATGGCTGGTGTAAGAATCACAACCCCCACCTTTCTATACCACTAAGGTGCGATTGAAACAGGGCTCCCAGTTCCTTCATTGCTTGCTTCACCTCTCCTTTCTATACCACTAAGGTGCGATTGAAACTCTACCTTTAGTTTCTGGCCTTTCTTATACTTAGGCTGCTTTCTATACCACTAAGGTGCGATTGAAACATATTAAAGCATAACGACATGAGAGAACTATGGCTACTTTCTATACCACTAAGGTGCGATTGAAACCGGGAACGCATGTTTTCCACATGGACGCGCTCGAGACACCTTTCTATACCACTAAGGTGCGATTGAAACCACCTCGCTGCCCCTGGCAGAGAGCCCTGCTTCCCCCTTTCTATACCACTAAGGTGCGATTGAAACAAGGGCGCAATCGAAAGCATCAAAGAGTATTATTCCTTTCTATACCACTAAGGTGCGATTGAAACACTCGTTCTCGTTCCCGGTCTCGGCGTAAGGATACACCTTTCTATACCACTAAGGTGCGATTGAAACCAAGGACTCGGCCCTCGAGTACCTCAAGCAGCTTAAGACTTTCTATACCACTAAGGTGCGATTGAAACCTTAACCAGCTGGCATCCCTTACGCTTACCCTGCTCACTTTCTATACCACTAAGGTGCGATTGAAACCCACCCTCAAAAATAATTATAATATTCCTTTAGATAAATTCTGAAGGGATTTTTATAGAAGAAATGCTTTATTAAAAGCGTCAGGTGCCGATAATGTAAAATGGCCGGGGAGCTGACGACTCGTTTAGTAATATGATTACCAGTAAGTTAATTTTGTGTGTCTGCTGGGAACAGCATAAGCTTCCGGGAAAGAGGTGCTTTTGCAGTCTGCCCGACGACTATAGGAAGCGCTGCGGCTTACCTTTGTCCTCCCCCAGCACGTGGCGCTCGTGGTAGCGCTCCTCGCGCATCCGGTAGATCACCACACCATCATCCTCCTCCATTAGCAGGTTGGCCTCGTGGCGGAGGCGCTGGTACTGGGCCTCGGTCAGCTCGCCTTCAAAAACGGAGTTCTGAACCCAGGTGAGGTAGCGGCGGAAGAGCTTCAGCATCTTGCCCACACGCTTCTGGTTTACATCATATACGGCTATAAAGTAGGGCATGGCTTGTTGGTTTTTTCAGTATGTCAAAGAACAGCTTGTTAGTTAAAGGTTTAGAGTTATGAGTTAAAAGTGAAGCATAATTGCAACAGGAGATACTCAACGATCAACTAACAACGAGTAACGAAAAACGAAAAAAATTACCACCACATATGCAGGCCCTGGTAAGAGTCCTGTTTCGGGTCACAGAGGTGGCGCACGAGTTTGTGACACTCCAGCCGCACCAGCCGTTCATAAGAAATGTGCCGGTTCAGCTGCCGGTGGAGCACCGTTTGCTGCAGGCGTTGGTCCAGGTGAGCCATAAAGATCTTGCGGCCCTCGTCCTTCAGGTAACACCCCCCCAGCCGCTGCTCGAAGTGCTTCGGCTGTATCTCCCCGTTTTTCAGTAGCTTAAAGATAGCACGGTCGATGAGCAGGGGCTTGAAGAGCTCGGCCAGGTCCAGCGACAGCGAATAGTGGCGGTCGCCGGGCTCGTGCAGGAAAGACACGGTGGGGTCGAGGGCGGTGCGGTAGATCTGGCGCAGCACCACCGAGTAGCAAATGGAGTTGCCGAAGGAGATGAGCGCGTTCAGCGGGTTGGACGGCGGCCTGCGCTCCCGTTTGTCAAACGGAAACTTCTGCGCCACGGCCTCGCCCAGCATGAGCGGCCAGGTCTGGTAATAGCAGTCGCGGGCGCGGCCCTCGGCGCTCATCAGCGTCGGGATGTCGGGGCAGGCAGGGATGCGGCAACGCTCCAGCTCTATCTGCTCACAACTCTCCTGCAGGGCCAGGGCCTCGGGCTCAGGCAGGCGCGGCACGTAGTAGCGCATCACCCGCAGGATGTTGAACAGGGCCGCATCCACAAACTCCCGGGCCAGCACCATCCGCTTTTTCGGGCTGAGGTAGTGCTGTGCCTGCGCCATCCGCACCCGTCCGCTCACCACCGGCTGGCGCGGGTACAGCGAGGCGGTGTAGTTGCCGTAGTAGTCGAAGAAGAACAACGGAATGCCCTGCTGCGCCAGAAACGTGACAAGTTTGGTGTTGATGTCGATCTCCCCGAACAGGTACAGGCTGTCCACCGACTCCACGGCAAAGGGCAGGCGCGGACCATCGGCGGGTTGGCTGGGCAGGCCTTCGGTGTCCTCGTCGTCGGGGATGCGGCAGTCGGAGGCGGCTTTTTCCAGGGCCAGCGTGTTGTGCTTGCGGCGCAGCCGGCCGTTGGAGAAGAGATAGAAAGGGCGCTTCATGGGCTTTGCTCAATTAAAAATTATTACACAACCATGCCGCAAGTTTAGCGGTAGCACAACTTGTGGCTTATTATAAGGCCAGTCTGTGACTGGCGTAAGAGATGCCATACTTTCGCCAGTTAAAAACCGGGGCCCAAACTAAACCACCAGTTACCGCTTCGCTTAAACTGGCGGTATGTATAGCTGTAAAATGAAATCATCCTTATCCGTAGCAAAGCTCCTCGAAGGCGCATTTGCGGCAGAATTCACGCTTGCTGATCCGGGCCGGCGGGTGCGGCTCCTCCAGCAAGAGTGTCAGGAGCCGGAGCTGCAGGGCCAGTTCCTCTTCCTGCTGCGGCCCCAGCGCCACGGGCTCCGAGCGGCGCAGGGCCGGGTAGTCGATCTGCCCCCGGTAGGGCACCCCGCCCGGACCGGTCACGCCGTTGAGCTTCAGAAGCCACAGGTAAAAGCGCACCTGGCGCAGGTGCGCTTCTTGGCAGGAACGACCTTTCTTCGTCTCGTGCAGCACCCCATCGCGCAGCAAGGCCCTGTCAATTTTGCCCACGAGGGGCGTGCCGTCGGGGGCGATGGCGTGCAGGTCCAGGTGCTTCTCATTGCGGCTGTAGCTGGTCTCGTCCAACAGCCTTCCCAGCGCCACGTCCTCGGACTCCTGTTCCATCCAGATGCCCTGCCGCACCAGCCACGCCTTGCGCGGACAGATGAGGTAGTAAGAAAAAAGCATACCGCCGATAGGCGATATGCTTTTGGTATTAAAGGGCGGCTGCTGCATAATCAAATGCCAGCAAGCGCTCTTCAATGGCTATACGTGCCTGGTCCAAGGCATCAGCCGTACCAGGCACACCGGGTACATAGGCTCTGGCGGCTAAAGAAGTATAAAGATCCACTTTGGGCACGCTTTCAATGATAGGCACGGCACGTTGCGGATTCTCCTCGTCTAAATCTGCGCGAATGGCGGCGGTTATGAGGGAGGCATTTTCGCTGACGGCTATAGCCAATGTTGACTGTGGACTGTAGGTGCGCGCCTGGTTGCTGGTAATTTGCCACTCAACAACGGCTGCGGCCAAGCCTTCTGCAATCTCTCTGCGGCGATCCTCGGGGCAAAGGAGAAATTCACCGTCGGCAGATGTTTCCCAGCCTTCTTCCTTTAACTGCTCAAGCATAGCAGGACTTAACTCTGGCTCGTGCTGGTTTGTTGCTACCGTAAACAAACGCTTCAGGTCAATTGCCAGATCGTAAACGAAAAGACCTGTGGTACGGCTGTTATCTGGAATCCAGGCTCTTCGTGGTAGAGTTCTTTTATTCGAATGAAGGTACTCCTGAATTTCCTCGGCAGTCAGCTCCTGACCAGATGCATTTAGAACCCTCACAGGATTTTGCTCCGGGTGCTCACTACGGTCAAATGTGATGTTCTCCGAGTTCATGCTCACCAGGAAGGGGTGCAGCGGACGCATGGCAGAGATAGAAAGGGGGCTGCGGCGTTTCAATGTGATTTCGCCGGTACGGGCACGCATCCAGCCGCCCAAAAGCTGGTCAGCGTAATGTGGGTCACATGGTGACCAAGGTTCCTTGTTCTCCAACTCCTTCTTTTTGTTGATCTCATAGTTGTAGGTGATAGGCGCGCGCGGTTCATTCAGCGTCTCTGACAGCGCATCCAGCATAGAGCGCTTTACCTGCTGTCCGCTTGAATAGGCAACTTTCCGGTTTGAGATCGGGTCATAGTAGGTTTTCTGACCGTCTTGTACACAGAAAACAGTATGTTCGGCCACACGGAGGCCACGGATGTAAAGGTATGGTTTCATGGATAAGTATGTTTTAAGGTTTTAAACAGTTTGTTTGGCTTCGGCTACGGCATACTTCAGGCGAAGGAGCGCCATGAAAAGCGGGAAGTCCTGCTTCGGAAGCTTGACCAGTTCATCACAGGCCTCATCTACCAGTTGGGCAGACTCACTGGATTCCTCTACCAACTTTGTGGCATGTGTTACCAGCTCGCGCCTTGAGCTGCTGTTGAGGAAGTTGCTGACGAGCTGGGCGTTGGTCTTTTTTCCCCGTTCTCCTTGAGAGAAGTTTGTTAGCGCTTCTGCCAGGTCTTGGGCTTTCTGAAGCAATTGTTCGTTGTTGAGCATAGCGATGGTCCAGATTTCGTAAATTTTAAAAAGATGATTTTCCTGAATATTTTTGAATGGTTTGGCCGGCCCTTTAAAGCCGGGCATGTGCTCCCGCAGTTTGGCTGGCTCCAACGCTCTTAAACCGATAGAACCTTGCAGGCAGGCGCGCTCGAACCCAAATTGGGTTTCATAGATTTCCTCCAGGCTTTTGTTATTGAGCCCTGCGGTTTCCCCAACAAGCCTGTTGTATAGGTCGATTTCATACTTGATCTCATCTAACTGCAGCTGCACAAAGCCAAGCGTTGTGTTCATCTGGCTCATGGAGTAAACATAAGCGGTGGTAGGTTTCTCCAGCTTTTGTGCGAGTGCAAACATAACCTGTATCCAGGGCTGTGTTTTTAGACTTACCACGCCCTCCTTTGTGTCTACTGCCGGTTGCCTCATGCTAAAAGGGGAGGAAGGATTAAACCTTCGGCCAAAGGCATTGGTAAGCCACCAACCGTTCCAGGTGTTTATCTGGTGCGGCTTCAGTGATGAAGTCTGTTTCATGTATTGCCTGTACCAGTACCACCCGTCAAACAAGGCAAGTATAACCTGATCAGAGTCTACCAGAATGTTTAGTCCGCCGTTTACACCAACACCCAGTGCCGCTCCGATCCAGGAGGCGTAAACATCCTCGGCCGGTATCTCAATGGCTAAATTGTTCACCTGGCCGCTGGTTCCGGCTGATGCGTCGGCGGCCGCGCCGCCCAGATAAAAAGAGCCATCCGGCGTGTCGTTTTCGATCCTAACCAGCTGCGCCTCTAATGCCTGAGCACGTACCGCTGCAGTAAGCGGTGTTTTCTTTTTTTGCTTATAGGCCTGGTCGAATTTGGAGTTGTTGATGTGCTGCAGAAAGCGATCATCATCAAAGAACAGCGGGTAATACACTTCCTGGTAGAAAGTGGCAGCGGTATACTGTGCTTGCTCCCGCTGGTTGTATAGCTCAATGAGCCTTTTTCCGATATAAGCGGTGTACATATCTTATAGCATTTGTATGGGTTGAACTGCCGGAGTAGTGTTTGATTTGGGTATGGTAAGGCCAATGGCTTGGCCAGCGGTGTTATACCATGCATCCGGAATGATGTAAGGATAACAGCCAACTTCTAATTGGCCTAAATTGTCCATTTGCCCCAATAAAGATTTCCAAGGCACCGGTATTTCCAGCATCTGTCGCTCTGTGCCTCGGCTTTTCAGGTATGCTTCTTTGTCTTCCTCCCGCACGCAAACGGCACTTTCAATCTCCAGCGCATCCAGTAGCACAGACTTTGGCCGGTGGCAGAGCATGGGCAGCTGTTGCGTATGCACCTCAATGGAAGGCATGGCAACTTCTCCATAAACGTGGTTCATCAGCTGTTGCAGCTTTTTTTCTTCCAACAGGCCGTCTGGCAAGGCTTCAAAACTCCGGCGTACTATGTCCGGCTCGTAAGGCAGCAGGTCTTTGTCTTCCTCACTCGGAGCGATTACATGCACCGGTTTGTAGGTGCCAATCGTAGCTTCTGTGCGTTTGCGGTGCACGCGCCCGAAGCGCTGCACCAGCGCATCCAACGGCGCTGCGTCTGTCACCATGCGATCGAAGGAAATATCGAGGCTCACTTCCACCACCTGCGTCGCAATCACCAGGCAAGGCCCCTGCATTTCGTTGTAGCGGTAAATCCCGCTTTCCAGCTCCGTGCGGTCGCAACGGCGGTAGCGGCTATGCACCAGCAGCACCGGCATATCCGGGAACTCTTCCAGAGCCCATTGATACCGTTCCTGCGCCAGCTTAACCCTGTTCGCCACAAACAGCACCCGTTCACCTGCCGCAATGGCTTTTGCTACTATTGCTCTTCCTGTATCCTCGTCTGGTGTTTTGTAGACCTCGTGCCGGTTAAATTTCTCCAACTGTTCATCCGGCAGGCGCACCTGCTGCACGTTGTCAGCACCGCCCAAAGCATTCAGAGTATGCTGCACCAGAGATTCTGATATCGTGGCCGTGCCAATGTGGATGCGGCAGCCAATTTCGGCTAAGCGCTCGATCAGCTTCAGCGTCATGGTTCGCACCTGCCCGTTGTAAACATGCACCTCATCCAGAATCACATCGCAGCCCTGCAGGTCAAGTGATAGCACCTCATAGCCGTTGATGTGGAAAATGAGCGACAGCAGTTGGTGCGGAGTAGTCACTTTAACGCCTGCACCCGCTTGCCGCTGTAGGTGCTGTTCTTCGGTTATAGTTTCCCCGTCTTTCTTCTTCAGGCTGATCTTGCTGGCAGCATGCACCCGCCGCACATCCTCTTTCTGATCATCTGGTTTGTCTTGATTAAGATCGTGCTCGATGCGCTGGAACATGGCGTTTATACTTGCCTGAAACGGTAAAGTATAAACCACGCGACCCTGGCAGCGCTTGAGCAAAAAATCAGTTTTACCGGCACCAGTCGGCGCTATTACCAGCGTGTGCGGCTTGTCCGGCACGGAGGGTAAGAGCGACAGCGGGTAAAGTGGGTGGCTTCGGTTGTAAAAGCTAAGGTCTGGGGTTTTGAAGAAATTAGATGCTAAACCAGTTACCTCAGCCATGAACTCGGAGGCAAAATGATCGGCCGTCATGAGCAAGCCGCGCCACTTAGACCAGCCTAACGGCAGGCTTTCTGCATAGGCTATGGCGAAATCAAATGCTTCGCGTGCTTCTTCTAAACTGACAGGCCGAAAGGCAACCGGCGTGGAAGAAAGCACTTCCTGTAGACCAAGCTGCCAGTTCTCAAACTCCTCTGCATGCCGTTGAAATACCCTGTCAGGACCGTACTGGTTAATCAGGTCCAACAAACCCCGGCTGCGGGCATCCTCTTCCACCGATTTATGGTGCGCCACCACCATCTCCACCAGGGGGGGCCACTCCGCATGCTCACAAAGCGGCAGCAACAACAGGGAAGATAGTTCATGCCGGTGTGGCACAGCACGCAAAATTTCCTCCTGACTTACCTCACCTTTTAAGGTACGCTGAAAGTATGGGTGTGCCTTTCCTAAGTCGTGCAGCAACGCTCCTTTTTCGGCTAAGGCAATCGGCATGTCATAAGCTTGGGCAAACAGACGAACAGCTTCCACTACCTGCTGGGTATGGGCTAAAAGGGTAAGTCCTCCTTGTTCAGGGCTTTTGGCAAGTAAAGTCATACCTCAAGGCTTAAGTCTAAGATTGGATTACCCGTGATGATGACCTCGCCATACATGGGCACGTTGCCTTCGTAGCGGTTGTGGCCTACAAGGATGCTGTTTGGTGTTTTGCCAAAGCGCAGTTCAAAACCCGGCATCTGGTCAAATTCCTCCACCGTTACTTTGGTGATGCCTTGAGAGGGTAATAAAACATCTTCATTTCGGCTCAGGCAGATGTGCTGCTCAGCGGCAAGTTCTGCATCTGCCAGCGTTGGGAAAGCCAGCCACAGGTTCGGGTACAGCATCACGCCCCGGTTGATGATAGAAAGCGCTCTGGCGGCATGCTTAAAGCCGCCTTTCTTTTTTTCCTCAAAGGCACGGGACTGCGTGCGCTCCTGCTGTAAAGATGTTCCGGCATGCATCAGTTTGTGCCGCAAAATGGCAGATACCCCTAATTTCTGTCGTAAGCCCTCTATAATAGAAGGGGTCAGGAACTGCTGGCTGAATGTTTTTTCGTCGCGCACTGCAGTCCAGGGCTTGATAAAGCCGAAGGTGCCGCTGTAGTTCACTATGTACAGTTCTTCCATATCTGTTTAA
Organism: Pontibacter litorisediminis; assembly: GCF_029360645.1. Taxonomy (GTDB): domain Bacteria; phylum Bacteroidota; class Bacteroidia; order Cytophagales; family Hymenobacteraceae; genus Pontibacter; species Pontibacter litorisediminis. The sequence goes on from NZ_JARDUA010000008.1 coordinate 64,450, forward strand.
ATCAAAGCCCCAAAACCACTTCCCGTTAACTCCCCGGCACCCACCAGCCAGGCAAACTGTACCGCCTCAGGCGAACCTTCTACCACCACAGGGCAAATGCTGCCTTTGTGTTTGATGCCTTTGATCTCCACCAGCTTCTGCCTTGGCGTCAGGAAAGAGCGGTCGAAGGAAACGGAAACGCCTTCGGCAGAGAGCCCGGCTTTTTCGAGCTTGTGGCGCAGCGTGGCGGTGAGGGCAAGGTCAGCGGCGGGTGCATCGTGCAGTAAATATTCCCGGGAGCCGTCGGGCCTTACCTGCCGGGCAATCACGGGGCCGTCGGCCAGAAAGCGGTACTGCTCCCCGAAAGCAGGCGTGGGCAGTTCCTGCACCTCGTACACGCGCATGCCATAGAATAACTCCGGACTGTTAATGATGCCCATCAGTAGTTTTCGGGCGGCGTCCTCGTCATAAAAGGAGACCTGCCAGGTGGCACCGGCAGGGAAGGAGAGTGCTCCTTTTCGGGCAGTACCACCCCTCAGCCACCCAAAGCTGTACAGGCTCAGCCCGTCGTGCAGGTTGTTTTCCGGCCCCAGCCAGCGGTGCAGCCGTTTGGTGAGCTCGTGCAGGTGCTTGAAGGGCACGGCTTGCGTGTTGGGCGATAGTTTAAGTTGTATCCTCATATGTTGTGCTTGTTGCTGCTAGTTAAAAGGTTGCTCCGCCAAAGGGTGGCGAAGTGCTGCTATTTTCTAAAATAAAGTTAATTCGTATACCGCCTCGCCAACTGCTGAATCCGCTCCCGCAACTTCTCCCGCAAGACCTGTGGCTCCAGTACCTCTACATGCTCGCCGTAACTCAGGAGCAAGCTCTCCAATTCATGGTTCAGTACCAGGCGCAAGGAAATGCTCATGCTGCCGTTTTCTTGTTCCTCCAGGGTCGCCTGGCTATGGTGAAGGGGGACGGTTCTGATGTAGGGGGCCATCGTTCCGTCCACCTGCAGCAGGACCTTCGCCACCTGCTGATCCGAGCCAAGATGCACCCCCAGCGCCTCCTGCTTCAGGGCCAGGAACGCGGCTCTTCTATCCTGCTGCACCGGAACCTGCGTCAACTGGGGCTCCTGCATGCGCTCCAGCCCGAAGGTCTTGAAGCGGCGGTCTGCCTCGTCCCAGGCGGCCAGGTACCAGCGGTTGCGGTACTCCAGCAGCACGAGCGGGTCTACCTGGTAGGGCTTCAGCGAGGCTATTCGGAAGGTCTGGTAGCCAAAGGTGAGTTGTCGTTGCGTCCGGAGGGCGTTCCAGAGCAGGGGCAGGTGCTGCAGGCCCAGCTGGGCCTGGTTCTCCTCCAGCAGCAGGTACTTGCTCGTGCTGAGGGCGTCGGAGGAGTGGGTGAGGAAAGCTAGGCGCTCACTGCGCTCCAATAGCTGAAAGAACTGCCGGAAATTGGACAGGTCCTCGTCGGCGGGCTGGTTCAGGTAATAGCCCCTGTGCCGGGGGCAGTAGGTGATGTTGATGCCGTAGAAGGCGTGTATCTCTTTGATGTCGCGCTCAAACGTCCGACCTGAAACCGAATCAAGGTCCTCCTGCTGCAGGCGCGCCAGCATCTGGGTTTTGCCGGGATAGAAAAAGGGTGGTTGTACCAGGCGGAGCATCGTTAAATGCCGCCGGAGGATGTTAAGTTTGTTCATATAGAGGTCTTTTCTTTAAATATACCGATATTTCAATTTAATATGCAATTTCAAATATTTATATTGATTGAATCGGTACGGGGGCCCTCCGCTTGGTGGCGAGCAGGAGGTGTCTTGTATAACCTATCGTCTCCTTCTTGAACAGTACCCTAGTTCGGAAACTGCCGAGTCTGTAGCGAACAAATTACGGCTCATATCTCAAGTTCCTGCTCAGTTTTGCGCAGCAAACTTTGAGCAGAGGAATAGACGGAAGAGAGTGCATGTAACTCTCCTGCTGTAGTGGCAACAGAGATGATCATGTCACCTTCTTTTGTCGGATAAGCGAAATGAATGTCGGATAAATGTCGGTAAAGCCTCCCATTTACCTAACGAGAACAGGGTAGTTTGTCAAGTTTTTGTGTTGTTAAACTTGACAAACTACCCTGTTCTCCGATTGTGGGCACAGAAAAGCAGCATGCCAATCGCTTATGCATCGTAATGTAAACTATACTTGACAAATACCTGTATTTTTGTAAATTATAGTTTACATATGGCCAAATCAAGACTTTTATACCCATACTGGTAACGGCTATTGGCTGAGCTGGTTAAAAACATCAAGCTGGCCCGGCTGCGGCGCAAACTCAGTGCCGATCAAGTGGCCGAGTGCGCGGCCGTCTCGAGTCTCACGTCTCACACTAATTCAGATTGATAAAGGGGAGCCAACGGTGGGCATGGCGAAGCACAAGGATACCAATATCTTTAAAATTGATCATTCTTCCATCCTGCCTTCCCAGGGGGCAGCTTGGTCGGGAATGTCTAAGCTTGTGACCAAGTTAATGACTAAGTGAAGGAGTTGTTAGTGTATTTAAGTGTGGAGCACCTGTGGATATTGACTTACGCTGCTAAACCGGTGTGGCGCAAAGAGACACTCGGGCAAGAGGTTCTGTTTTCTCTCATTAAATAATCTGCAATTGCGTGTCAATCCCTGTTCATCCGTACTTTGTTTTTCTTCTATTAATCACTAATTTGCAATTCGCGAATCACAAACCAAAAGTAAATGAAGAAGCACAGCGGCATGCGTCCCCAAGACATCGTGGTGTTACTGGCCATCGTCGCCCAAAGCGATAGGCCCTGGATGATGAAGGACATCGCCCAGGAGGCCTTCATTAGCCCATCAGAAGTCACTGAGTCGCTCCACAGGTCCTACAAGGCAGGCCTGATCGATAAGTCGAAGAAGAAAGTGATGCGACACGCACTGCTGGAATTCCTTACGCACGGCTTGCGTTATGTTTTCCCCCAAGAACCTGGTGCGATTGTGAGAGGGGTGCCCACAGCTTTCAGTGCCGCTCCTTTGAATGAGCTTATTATGAGCAACGAAAAGCTGGTGTGGCCCTATGCAAAGGGACAAGAGCGGGGGCAGGCGGTAGAACCGCTTTACCCTTCCGCCGTGGAGGCGGCACTCAACAAGCCTGAGCTGCACGAGCTGTTGGCGCTGGTGGATGCGCTCCGGGTAGGAAGGGTGCGGGAGCGGGAGCTCGCCAATGCGGAACTTGAGAAGCGAATACTGAATGGACGGTAAGGCAATCAACATAGAAGTCATCAAAAAGGTGGCTTCCGGGCTGCAGGAGCTTCGGGAGGAGATGGTGTTTGTGGGCGGGGCCACGCTGAGCCTCTACGCCGACGACCCCGCTGCCGATGCAGTTCGCCCAACCAGCGATATAGACCTGAGCGTTTCGCTGGCTGGCTACGGTGCCTGGAACCGGCTTCAGGAGCGCCTGCAGGAGCTAAGGTTCTATCCCGATCCGTCCAGTAGGGTAATCTGCCGCTTTGCCTACGAGGGCATCACCATAGACGTAATGCCGGATGACCCGGCTATACTGGGATTCACCAATCCCTGGTATCAGCCAGGGCTGGACCAGTCGATAACTGTCGCGCTGGCAGGAGATCTGCACATCCGCATACTGCCCGTGGCGTACTTCCTGGCGACCAAATTCGCCGCCTACCACAGCCGGGGCGGTGATCCCCGCGGCAGCCACGACTTTGAAGACGTTGTGTATGTTACTGACAACAGGCTGCGCCTGGTAGAGGAAATCGCTGAGGCCCCCAAAGAAGTAAGAGAGTACCTGCAGCAAGAGTACAGGGCAATCCAAGACAGCCGCTATCGGGAGGAGATGCTGGGCTGCCACCTGATGGATCAGGACCGCTTGCCGCTGCTAGAGGAAAGAATCGAGCAGATTATCCGGCTCTAAAGTAGAAGTTGGCAAAGAGAGCCAGGGCCCTATTGAACATAAGGTAAATTATAGGATGTGAATGGAGCTGTAGCTAAATGATGGGGTAGTACCATCCACAATCGGGGGATATACCTCTAGCCTTACTTTGTCTATGCATTGTTTAGCAAGTGGCGACTTAGGGAGACAACTACCTGGTTAATCCACGGGTAGCGTTGAGGTCCGTCAGAAAGACAGCTGGTCAGCACTTTCACTGCAAAAACCATTTTGCAATTGAATACAAACTACCTTGTGCACAAATGTCTTATAGGGACTATGAAGTTGTTGGTTATGAAAAGTACAACTGCAGTCCGTCCTGCTCCAGGGCAATGGCTATGCTTTCCAGCACGGATGTGTAATTAGGGTGGGAGGGAGCAGCCAGGTGGCGCTCCAGATCGCGAATGGTCGTGGCACCAGTGTCGCCGTCGAAGAACCGGATCCACAGCTCCCCGTCGGCGGTTTCTGCCTCCAACTGTCGGAGCCCGTCCAGTAGTTTTTGAGTATCGCGCGTCTGCTGAAATTCCTGAAGGAGGGCTTTGACCGCCTCCCTTTGTGATGTCGCTCTTTCCATGCCGTAAGATAGCTTTTTTCTGTTATTCTATGGCATCAGTTAGCCGTTTCCTTATAAGGAGAGCTTCGTTAACGTTTAAGCTAGCCCTAACTATTTTATTTCTGCTATCTTGTGGTGACTTGAGATGAAATCACTTCAAGCACTGTGGCATGTCACTTCCTGCTCTGCGTGTCTATGAACCCTACTTGCAATATGATTACCAGTAAGATGACTAGGTTTGGGGCGGATTCACCAGTGAGATGTAAGTGAGGGCCTGGTACCTTTCATAACTATAAGAAAATTAATCACATGGTAGAACCGCTACTGGAAGGAGACTTACAGGCAACAACAGAAAAACTCCGCGCGGCCACGGCGAAGCTGCAGGTCCTGCGCAGCGAGCTGAGTGCAAGAGAACTTCCCAACGAGACGGAGGAGCGCATTAACGCTTATATCCGGCAGGTGAACGCCAGCCCGGCAACAGGCGATACGCTGGCCAGGGAGATGGAAAAAGCCTGTCGCAATATCCTGAAGCTGCTGGAAAAAGAGCTGGAGCTAGTGCCCCGGAACCACTACCGCAACCAGTGGATGGCCTTGGGCATGGCGGCCTTCGGGCTGCCGTTTGGCGTGGTGTATGCGGTGGCGCTGAATAACTATGGCCTGCTGGGGCTGGGCCTGCCGATCGGCATGGCCGTTGGGCTTGGGATCGGCACCAGCACCAGCCTGGACAGGAAGGCGGCAGTTGGTGGCAGGCAACTCGCCTTGGAGTAAGCCACCATGGAACCGCCAGCGATCAGCAGGCTGTCCTCCTCTTCCAGCCCCTGGCCCAACATCAACGCTTTAGTGCAAAGGGAAAACCAGCGGCTTTTCCAGCAGGAAATGTTGCTGGCCTGCTGTGTAGATCTTTATTCCAGTTTAAATTATAGCCTAGTCCAAACCTGATGGTATTGTTTCTAGAATGAAAATCAAATTGCTTGCCCCATACTTTATAGGGATTTGTGGTGGACGAAATATCGTATTGCCATCTGGCCTCTACCCTCAGCCTCCATACAGTTGCACCGATCCCCAAGGAATACTTCCAAACAACTGGCTTTAAGACCCCTTTAAAGCTGTAAAGCACCTCTGCCATAGCAGGGCTGATAAACTTGTTGGAGAAATAGTCCTGCCCGTCCCGGGTTAAGCGAATGTTAGGGCTGAGACCAGCCATTACAAAAAAGCTCCTGCGCCTGATCGGCAGTTGATATTCGATAAGAACAGGAAGTTCTAAGGACCTGTTCCCGCCACTGGTTGTATGAATCAAACGTTCAAACCCATCTTTTGATGTGTTGTAGACCAGTGCTCCCTTATAGGAATTGTAGTAGTTTATACCTGAGGTAAGAGTGAACCTGGAGGTAAGCTTATAAGAGAAATAGCCGCCCAAGTAAGGTTGTCGGTCATTATCACCACGCAATGTAATTTGGATAGAGTCCAACAAGACAGAACCGGTCGGATTATCAAACAGCAATCCTACAGAAGGACCGAAAGAAACTTTTTGAGCTAACGTATCACCGCAACCCAAAATGCCCCAAACAAGAAAGCAAAAAGGAAAGAGACGCTTCATGGCAAGATAAAATGTAAAGCCAAGAGCTTTTGCTCTTGGCTTTAGGGTTGGAGTATTATTGTTTAACGTTAAAGTATAGAAAGGCTGTGCTGTACTCATAACCCGGAGAATCCGTGTTATCACAGTACTCTACATAGGACTCACCTAAATTTTTGTCTTCACCCTTCAATGTTACCTTAGTTTGCCCATTGACAGTCGTCGTAGCACCTGTGCCTTCATCTTTGAAACTTGTCGATAATCCTATGGTATATTCATAAGTGTCGTTGGAATCATCTTCCTCAATCCATGTATACTTCATTCTGTTTCCCATCTCTGCTTTGTCCCATGTGACTACCTCGGAATTGATGTAAAACCATTCTGGGCTACAGGTAAATACGCCGCAGTCTTTCCACTTGCTCCTATCAGGAGATGAGATTGATTTGCGTAGGGTATTGAAGGCATTTGATTCTTTAGCACCAATGGTGATGAGACAATATATCTCGGGATTGCCATCCAGGTAGTGCTCTGCATCCCTGAAGCCATCGATTGTCTTGAATTTTACCCGATACAGATAGTCTTTACCGGATTTAGTATCCCTGTCACAGTAAGATGTGGTGCCACTACCGGTGCCACCTCCACCTGAACCGCCACCTCCATCATCCATGATATACTCCGTACAGTAAGCATCGGAGGTGTAATAGTAGGTATAATAAGGGTCTTCATAGTACGGTTCGGCCGTGGCTAAACAGGAGTTGGTCATCTCCAGGCGAAGGTTTTTTGTATCTTTCTTCGCAACAGCTAAAAGTCTTTCGTTCTGACTCACAACAATAATGGATTTGTTGGGAGGTGTAGTGATATTAAGCAGCGTATCATTTCCCTCAGAATCATAAGCGGTCAGGTGCGTTGTGTTTTTTTCATCAAAGGTGGACGGCACAAATACAACAAGTGGGGTATACGTTTCATGATTCCAATTATCTGCTGAGGCATTGGGAAGTTCCGGCATAGCTATCTGTAACAGGGGGTTTTGCGCTAACAGCTCCTCGAGAAAAGCATTACCCGTTGTAGCATTTTCCACTTTGGTATCCAGAGGTGTGCTGCTCACAAGTATATCTCCAAAAGTGGTGCTTGCTGATTGCCTGGCGCTCGACAAAGTTACCGTGTTGCCTTTCGCCTCTGCAAATAGTACATCGTAATCCCCATCAAATTGAGCCGTTACTTTCTTTTTGATAAAATGTCTGACACCCTCATCTTTTAATGTCATGGCCAGTCTCTTCGAGAAATCCGCAGCTAGCTCATCTTTGCGGTCCACAATTGGCGCTAGTACCGGTGTCAGCGTATCTACCTGAGGGGAAATGTTCTGGTCCTCTGTTTGACATCCGAAGACTACCATAGCTAGCAATAGAGCAAGTTTATGTCTTTTCATGGTAAAATTTTAACTACTAATTTTCCGCTTACTCTGCGATGGATTTTCAGCTACCTCCAACTACTGTACAGAAGATTTAGAATGTAAAAAGCACGTGACTAATTAGCTACTCAAGAATTAAGAGAATCTGGCCTGAATTCTGAAGGCAATAATTGCATAATAATATTATAATGAGAAAATATTACACCAACGGCTATCCATAAAGGACAAAATTAATATGGAGTAGAAGGAACAAGTAGTTGTTGAAAGTAAGGGAGGGGCCTATTCCAAGTTCAGAATAGCAGCGGTTTTGGGGTGTCTGTTCCTTCCCTTGTATTGTGTGTAGGGAGGCTGTAAGAAAAACTGCTAATATGCAGACACAATTGTGGGAGGGGCACTCATGAGTTGATTTAAATGTGGTATGCTATGGAGGTAGCAGTTCAGGCAGGCTTATCAAAGGTGGCTGACGCTGCAATAGCTAAGCCCTGATCATAAAGAGAGGTAGTCATAGCAAAGCATACGCAAAAGCTGAAGGGGCAAGCAGTCGAATGATATTGTCAATACTTTAGCCCATTAACCGTTGGGGAGTTATAAGAAAGTAATAGTTGAGGGAAGAGCTTGTCCACCTGTTGTTCCGGGTGCAATCGCCCCTGGCTACGGCAATATATGAGGTTATGGTGTTGCTCCTGTTTTGTAGGGGGAAGGGACTTAGTCATTTGGCTGATTTGTGTTTAATTGGTTTTGACGGAGCAAGAGGGGACTTAGATCAGATACCTTTAACACCGTTACAAAGAGGCCGTCTATTGTAGAGTATGTTGAAAAGGAAGCTTTTTCTTTGTAGACTTGGTCCAGTCGCTTGTGAATGTTATCAAGACCAATTCTATGACTTTCAGGCTTTAACGAGCTTTTGAGATTGGAGGTGGAGATGCGTAAGGTATTCGCATCTAACATGATTTTAATTTGTGCCGGATGCTGTTGTTGTGTTAGGTCTCCGTGCTTGAAGATGTTCTCCACCAGTGTCATCAGTATGAGCGGAACAAACTTGACTCCTGCCAGATTATCACTATATATAAGTTGCACGTTTAATGTATCCTTATGCCGGATCTGATGAATACGGATTAGGCTTTCCACATGCTCTATCTCTTCCAGTATTAATGTCTCGTGCTGATCATCCTCATTTTGTAAGGCGTAGCGCATCATCTGGGAAAGCGCCATAATGGCCTCGGCAGCCTCAGCAGATGTCTTACGAACGCTGTTGTATACAAAGCTTAGTGTGTTAAAAAGAAAATGAGGGTTTATCTGTGTCTTTAAATAGGCATTCTGCGACTTGATCAGTTCATGCTGTAAGTTTTGCTGCTCTATGATCTTTAGGAGTTGCTCACTTTCAGCGCGATTGGCGCGCTTTTGCTCACGAATATAGTTTCTTAAGAAGAAATAGCCTGTTGAAAACCCCAAGAAATAAATAGCCCGCCATAGTGCCCTGAGCCAGTAGTAGTAGTCAAATACGAGAGGGCGCATCAACTTCACCTGTAGGTACTCTGTGAGGATTACCTCAAGAAGGTACGTCAAATTTATATAAACGGTGACTTCTCCAATGAGCAGCAAAGGTAGCAGCCAAGCAGTCATTCTCTTACGCCGCAGCACCCAGGGGAGCACCACCCTGGCATGAAAATAAAACAGGCTAATATGCAAGGCGTAGTGTCCCAGGTAATCCCAAGTGGAATTAAAGCTGCCGCTAAAAACGGCAACGATGACTATCTCATAAAAGATGAATAGGGTCCAGGCAATGATGTGCCCTTTGTGCTTTATAACGGTGGGGTGTAGAAGTTTTTTCAAAGCTTGGGGTGTTCGTCTAAGAATAAGCAGTGTTGGTGTAATATTTCATTTGGTAAAGGACGAGTCTTCTAACTTAAAAAGAAAAAGCTATGACGACTCAACACAGAACACGACTTTCACTGAAAAAAAAGAATCTATTTAGATTTGCAGGCAGCAAGGGAGCTAAGCCAGGAGTTAGTACAGAGCCAACTACTTTAACACTAACGCTCCAAACAAGCGTCACCATGTTCTTATCAAAAAAGTGATAGTATAATCCTTGTGGGCCGGTGAATACTTAACGACCGGTTCGCAAGATTTTACCTCCGATATAACTATAAAAGTCTGGCTTGTATGTTTCCCCAATTGGAATATCGAGGTTGTTCTTTAAGTGAATGGTGCGCCCTTCCACCCGCTCAATATGTTGATTCGCGACGATAAAGGACTTGTGCACACGTAGAAACCTTCCGGTAGGGCATAGTGCATCCTCCATCTCCTTTAAGGTTAAATAAGCTATATGCTTTTGTGTAAGCGTATGAATGAGCACATAATTTTTGAGACCTTCTATGCAAACAATTTCATGGAGCTGAATTCTTATCAGCTTATTTTTCTGATCACTTTTGATAAAGAAGGAATCATCATCGGGGTAAACCGGATCAGGGTTGCTTTCCCCGGTGCTTTTTAAAAGTAGGTCAACTGTCAGGGCGAATTTATTCATGCTGATGGGCTTAAGTAAAAAGTGATCCGCCCGGACATCATAGGCCTCCAACGCATACTTTTGATGGGCAGTGGTGAACACTAGGAACCTTGTTCTGCTCCTTAGGGATTTGGCCAACTCTAATCCGGTTAGGCGCGGCATGTCTATGTCCAGAAATATAAAATCATATGGCACTTCAGGAGCACTGTCCATAAGGGCGGCAACTGGGTCCTGGAATGTTTTTTCCAACTGTAGGCGGGGAGTTGCTGCTATGTAATCAGCCAATAACTCAATAGCATGGTCTTCATCATCGATGACGACACATCTGTAGTTTCTGTTTGTATCCATCTGTTTTGTTTGTTTTCCTTATGTCGATTTTTGAGTGTACTTCCGCTGTATTTTTTCTATTGATATTTGATCTCTCTAAACCAGTATAGCTTTCTGTGTAAGTTGAAAGTATGTAAAGCTAATATAAAAAATATTATATTAGTTCTTCGTGTTCATGCTGATTTAGCTAATCACAGCACTTCTGAACAGATGAATAGTGCACGTTAAAGAGCTAAGAGAGGGTTGGAAGAAGTGTTAGGAAGTCGAACGTCTTAAAACAAGATATCGATGCTAGAGAAGAGGCGATACCCCAGTAGAGCATAACCAATAGCGGGATGGAGTGAATGCAACTGTAAAGTATGTTTACAGAAAATACGCTATCATGGCTCGCTAACGTAGTGCTGTTTATCATCATGATCTGGCATTCTATAGGTACTCGTAAATTTGAAATGGTTGTAGGCCTGGAAGTGCAGGTTATATTTTGTGTGGTAACTTCAATAATAGCCTTTATTAACTACATTAGGCTTAGAGAACCAATACTATTCAAAGAGTAACTCCAGCTTAACCTAAAGAGCATCATTGCTAGCGTGAAAACATTACTTACAGCCTTGATTGTGCTAAGCACAGTGTTCAGTTTAAGAGCACAAAGCTTATTTTCAGTTCTTCACCTGAATGAAGAAACAGCTGTGCACAGCGGAGTGCCTAAGCAAATAACAGAGGTAAGAACGTTCTACAATTCTAATGGGGTAGAAGTAAAGCAAGACATAACGGAATACGACAGCTTGGGCTTGCCCATATCGCTAAAGGTGCTAGATGAGAGAAAACAGGTGGCTTCAATCGCTACCTTCAAACACGATAAAGAAAGACGAGTTGTACTAGAGAAGAATCTGAATCAGCTCAACGTAAGATCCCCCTCGAATAAAGTCCGCACCACTTACGAATACGATACCCAGGGGCACTTACTTAAAATTGCCTACTATAACCAGCAAGGAACCGTTGTAACGGAAGTACACTTAACGAACAACGCGATAGGTTTACCAACAGAGTTCAGGCTTTACGAGCCACCGGGGAATCTAATCGGTATAGAGCTCGGCTCCTATGCGCCGGAGGAAAATATGGCCATTGTGAGTGTAGCTAATAGTAGAGGAGAAGTTATATCAGCTGACACAATGATGATCAGCTTTAAGAACGCCTACAAATTCAGTTACCCCAGCACTTCCAAATATAATGAGCACGGGGATGTGATCTCCTCACAGAGCAGGTGGGCTAATGGAAGCATCCATTACAAAGAGTACGACTACAAGTATGACAGCCAGGGCAACTGGGTTGAGCAGCGGGCTTATGAGGTGACCCACAAGAAGAACGGCAAAAAGAAACGAGACCTGAAGTCCCTGTTCAAAAGAGACATTACTTACTGGAATGAGTAACAGAATCTACACCGTCTGCTACGGATTGTAAGGAAGAACAGTGATGTCAGAAATGTGCCAATCAGCAGCCAGAGTCATCAACAGCTCTGGCTTTTCTGTTCCATGCTGATCTTCTTTTGGTATATCGGAACAGCCGCAGGCAAGGCCCTAGTCTTGGCGGAGGTAGTTTAAGTCAGAACAGCTCCTTACAGGCCATCAGCACGAGCCTTGTTTAGAAGCTCATCGCCCTTTCCACTTTCCGCATAGTCTTGAATGACCCTGTTTCGCTCCAGCAGCAGGCTATGCATGTACTTCCTCAGAAAGAGGCTGTCAGCAAGCTTTCCCAAAATGCCGAGCGGGGAGGCGTAGTCGAACACATCGGTCATTCTGGTACCGCTACCTGTGGACTGAAAATAGTGTTCGTGCCTGAAATGCCGGAATACGCCTTGCACCATTTCATCCGCAAAAAAGTGCGGACGGTCAAACGCTGTGATTCTACTTGTCAGGTGCTGCCAAACCCCAAAGTGCTTTGCCCGCCAGGTGACCGTTTGCCCCGAGCCTATTAGTCCGGACGTGACGCCGGCAACGGCCCGTTCACCCGTGTGCGCCGTGGAGATCGTGTGCAGGTCAACGCTCCGGGACAGATCGAAGCAGCGCTCCACCGGGGCGTTAATGTCGGTTTCCAGAATAATTGTGGGCATAGGCGCTGCGCTCTGGACTAGTTCACAAAAACCTCCTTTATCCGCTCTGAGCGCAGCATGAACGGAATCACGATGCTACACAGTACGGCTACTCGTACCAAATAGAAATAATCCACCCGCTCTGGAAAGGTTATGTACAGGACAATGGAGCCATACACAATGTAGAGCACGCTCAACAGGGAAAGTCCGTTATCAAAGCCCTGCACTTTCGAAAGTCCAATCACAAGGATTCTGATGGAAAGAACCCAGCCGACCAGCATTAGCAGGTAGCTTCCCTGTGAAACCTCCCCACTGAGTGCAGAGACTAACAGGATATTGGTCAAGTACATTACCTCAGGGATGAGTGACAGCGACACGATGAGCGTTATTTGGCTGAAGGACGCCCTGTCATCCCAAAGCTTCCCCGCCAACAGGAACAGGGCAGGCAGGAGTACCTTGACAGGCTCCACGCGAAGGCAGTGAGCAGTAGCAACAGGATTGCGCCATGCAGAAGGCCCAGCGCCTCAAATATCTCAAGCTCGCCCATGATTTGTAAAGCTGAGGCTAGCCCCGACAGGAGGAAACTGAGGTGCAGCAGTATTCTGTCCAAGCCATGTATAAGCAGGAGGTCAATTGTTTCAGATGGTTTTATCAAAATAGTCTTGTAGGGGTTTATTATTAATAGTGGTTTTATGTCCCAGTCGCTTTATTGGTGTTGCTGAGGCCCTGTTCTTATTTCATATCTAAATGCTTGCTTGGCAGTGTACTCTACCTCGATATGCCACGTCAGTAGGTCCCGTAAATCAACTGTGTCCTTTTGTAGCGTGACTGCAGGTGCCAGAAGCCAAAGTCCTCGGGTTTGCTTGCCTGTACTGTGCCGCGACCTGAAAAGACACCAGCCATGGAAGGAGGAAGAGTAGAACGGCCTGCTTCATTTTATTAGCTTTTGGGTGAAGCGCATCACTGCTTTTATGTACTGGTCCCCGAAGCTTTCCTCGGTTAGGGCCATAAAGCCTTCGGTGTGGTTGCCGCTGTGCGTGAGGACTTCCCTGTTGGCCCGTTGCCGGGCCACCTGTTCGTTGTCCGCGACCGTGGTGAATGCGTCCTGCTCGCCTGCCACCAGCAGCATGGGGCACTTTAGCTTCTTGAGCTTGGAGGTATAGGTGTGGGCACCCGCCGGCAGGGCGATGGCCCGGCCCTTGGTTTCCTTTATCCTCGCCACGTAGGCGCCGGGGTCGTGCACGAAACCTTCGCCAATCAGGAAGCCCGCCTTCTCCCGCTGCAGGGCATGGGTGGCCACGATGGTGCCCATGGAAAAGGCCAGTACGCCAGTACTGTTTCCCTTCACGCTCTCCTTCGCCCACTTTAGTACGGTGGCAAGGTCGGTGGCGAACTCGTTGTAGTAGAGGTGAAGCGGGTCAATCTCGAAGTCGGAGCTTTCCCCGAAGCCCCGGTAGTCAAAGGCCACCACCGTAAACCCGGCTTCGGACAGCGCCTTGATGTGGTAGAGCCAGTAGGACATGTTGCCGCTGTCCGCGTAGGAGAGCACCAGCGTAGTTCTGTTGTCTCTATCCGGTGAGGGGGGGATCAGCCACGTGTTCAGCCTGTACCCGTCCGGAGTGCTCAGCACCTGCTGTGCGTAACGCATCCCCAAGCTGTCGGGCGTGGCCACGTACGCACGGGCTGGCTTTAGCGCATAACAGTCCAGGGTAACTGCCAGGAGAAGCAGGAGGAGCGTACTTTTTATAAATGCTCGTTTCATCATTATTTTCATTTAACCCCTACTCGCGGACAGCCCGCTTCCTGCCACTGTCCTGCCAGGGCCAGCTCCACCGGGTCAGGTGTGGCGTGGCGCGTTGTTTCAGGGTCTGTCCTTTTCCCGCTTCTTCTACCTTCCATACCAGGCCCAGGCTCTGGAAAAGGCGGATCATGTACCAGCTGAAGTCAACCTCATACCACTTCAGGCCGAAGCGGGCGCTGGAGGGATGGGCGTGGTGGTTATTGTGAAAGCCCTCGCCAAAACTTATGAGGCCCAGAAACCAGGTGTTCTTGCCGCTTACATCTGCTTGGGCAATGCTGTACTGGCTGTAGCCGTAGGTATGGGTGACATAGCCCACGAACCAGTGGCCCAGCATCGTGAGGCTGATGCGCAGCGTCATAGTCACGATCAGGGTCTGCCAGCCGAAGAGCAACCAGACAAGCCCGCAGGCCCCGAGCACATGCAGGTACCAGGTTTTGTCCAGCCAGTTGAGCCAGGGATCCTCCAGGTCATCGGCAGGAATGGCGTAGCGCTCCAGGTCGGCGGGGTGGTAGCTTACGTGCAGGTACCACCAGTAGTCTTTCCAGAGCGAGTGGTGGTACTGAAAGTAGCGGGGCGTGTCCTGCCGGTTCTGCCAATAGTCCCGGATGTAGTGCAGCTTGAGCCAGGCCAGGGGGCTGCCCAGGCCCGTGAGTACAAACAGGTAAGCCGTCAGGTTGCGGAAAGCCCGGCTGCACCGGTAGCTGCGGTGGATAATGCCCCGGTGCAGGCCAACGGAGTGGCCGATGCCCACGATAAAGAAGGTGAGCAGCGCAGATGTGAGGCTGAGCTTCCAGGAGGCAGCCTCCCAGGTGAAGGCTATGCTGGGAAGCAGGAACAGGTACAGCCAGGCAGTCTTCTGCCAGTTGAACTGCACGCGGTCGCCTGGGTGGGCCACCGGGTGTTGCCGCACTGCGGCGAGATAGGGTTGGTTCATTGGTCGTTTGTTTTCTTACTCGGGTATCATCATTCTTTTCAGGTGGCACGGGGGCTGTTTGGAAGGGATTTAGTACCTCTTTTGCTGATTGAATTATCGAATATAGAGTATATTTAGTATACTCGCAACCAGGTCCTGCGAGCGGTGTTAGCAGTGAACGGACGCTGCAGTTCTGCCGGGCTGAGAATGAAGATGCCTTTGAAAACCCATTACAAGGAAAACAAACTGGCGCTCCGCTGCGCCCTGGGAACCTGGTGCCTGCTGGCGCTGAGCCTGTGGGGGCTGCCGGTGGCTTTCTGCGGTTACCTGGAAAGCGACCTGGATACGGGGTTCTGGTATGCTGTCTCCGAATCCGGCGGCGTCTACGGCACGGCGGTGTTGGCGGTGGTGCTGTGCCTGGCGGCAGCCTGGCAACAAGAGCGCAGGCGTCATCGGGTGCGGGCTTTCGGGGCTGGTTTCGGCTTTTTGCTGGTCTTGCTGGGAGGGACCGCTGCCCTGAACGAGTACGGGGTCAAGCCGCTCCTGCACCAACCTCGGCCCAGCCACATGTTTCTCCTGGGGGAGGGGCAAAGCCCGTATTTAGCTGAGTTTTACCGTAAAACAGTGCCCGAGCGCCAGGTCTACCTGCAGGGGCACATACAGGCCAACGCTGATAAGTTTGCTGTAGTCTCCCCGCTGGTACTGGCGCACTGGGTGGCCGAGAGCGGCTACTCCTTTCCGTCGGGCCACTCGCAGAACGCCTTCCTGCTGGCCACAATGCTGGCCTTCTGGCTGTGCGGGCAGCTGCCGCCCGGCAGACGTGCTTGGTGCCTGCTGCCCCTGGGCTGGGCCCTGCTCGTGTGCCTCTCGCGCGTGGCGCTGGGGGTGCACTCCGAACTGGACGTGAGCCTGGGTGCCGCTTTCGGGCTGGTGCTGGCTTACCTTCTCTCGCTCACGGGCCTCCTGCACCGGGTGCTCACTTTAACCAAACCTGAAACAGACTTACCATGAAGATACTTTACGGAGTGCCCGGAGAGGGCATGGGCCACGCCACACGCAGCAAGGTTATCATTACCCACCTCCTGGAGCAAGGGCACCAGGTCCAGGTGGTTTCCAGCGCCCGGGCTTACCAGTTCTTAAGCAAAGCATTTCCGGGCCTGGTGCATGAGATCAAGGGCTTTCACCTGGCCTACCGCCAGGCGGCGGTTTCCAAGCTGGGAACAGCCCTGCTCACGCTCAAATCGGCGCCGGAGAACCTGCGCCGCAACTACGAGCGCTACCGCCAGCTGCTTGCCAGCTTTGCCCCGGAGGTGGTGATTTCAGACTTTGAGTCCTTTTCCTACTTTTTTGCCAAACAGCACCGCCTGCCCCTGCTCAGCATCGACAACATGCAGGTGATGAGCCGCTGCACGCTCGACATTGCGGTGCCCAGGCAGGAGCGGGGCAGTTACGCCATCGCCAAAAACATTGTCCGCTCCAAGGTGCCGCGCTCGGACCATTACCTCATCTCCTCGTTTTTCGAGGCGCCGGTCTGCAAGGAGCGCACGAGCCTGGTGCCGCCCATCATCCGGCGCGAGATCCTGCAGGCCGCCCCGTCAGTCGGCACGCATGTGCTGGTTTACCAGACGAGCACCAGCCAAGCCAACCTGGTGGAGACGCTGCAACAGCTGCCGGCAGAGGAATTCCGCGTCTACGGCTTTAACAAGGAGGAAACGCACGGCAACGTGCAGCTCAAGGCTTTCAGCGAGGAAGGCTTCATCCGGGACCTGGCCTCGGCCAAGGCGGTGGTGGCCAACGGTGGCTTTTCGCTGCTCAGCGAGGCGGTGTACCTGCGCAAGCCGGTCTGCTCGGTTCCGATTGACGGGCAGTTTGAGCAGTTTGTCAATGCCGCCTACGTGGAGAAGATGGGCTACGGCCGCCACTTTGCGGGCTTCAGCGCTGATGGGCTCAAGGCCTTTGTCTATGATTTGGAGCGTTTTCGGGACCGGCTGCAGGACTACCGGCAGGAAGGAAACACCCTTCTGTTTGCCGAGGTTGACCGGCAGCTGGCTTCCCTGGTGCCGGCCTGAGCGGAAAGGATCTCCTGCAGTAGGGATCCTTGGTCGGACATTGCTAGGCACGCATGGGCAGCCAGCCTGGCTAACGCCGGCGTTGTTTAATTTCTTAACGATAGTACATGAAGTGGTCCGCTTTTTATAGTTCATTCTTAGCGCCGGTTGTTTTGCTGGGCGTGTACCTGGCGTATATGCTTGCGACCTTCTCCAAAGCGAGCAGCTATGAAACCGGGGTCAGGCAGGTGAACACGGTCATCGGCATCATTTATGCCACCCCGGTAGTACAGGTGCTTCTTTTCCTTGTGTACCGGAAGCGGCGCCGGGACATCGCGCGCGGTATCCTGTATGGGGCATGCTTCTGGATCTTGGTGGCCCTGCTGCATTATTGGTTTTTTAAAGGCTTTGTCAGCTAAATTGTGCCGCTTAGAAAGAGCTTGGCTTCGGAGCCGCTGAGCCCTTTCATGGGGCTGTGCCCAGCGCGCTGGCGGTCGCTGCTTCACCTATGCCAAAGAAATTGACAGTCGCATGACGCTACTTCCCATCATTGGATTTCTTTACCTTTCCTTTATCGGGACGGCCTTCGGGGTTTTTGTGAACCTGCTTTTCTATTATGTGATGGACAGCCTGGATATGGAATACAGGCTGGGGGTTTACCGGTTTACCAAATGGACGTTCCTGATCGCCTGGCCGCTGAATACCGGGCTGCACTTCTTTATGGTTTGGCTGACGCTAAGGTATAAACACGTCCAACTGATGGTAAGCTTCTGGAACATCGCTGCGTTTTTTGTGGTGGTGTCGGTTGTCGCCTTGATCAACTACAGAAGGTTGCGGGTGCCTGTACCTTTTGAGGAGTGGGAATAGCACCGTACGCCACAGCAGGCTCCAGCGTAACTTTAAGCTTTGGTGCCGATAGCGGTCTATCAAAATGAACCCTAAACATAGTCTAGCCGCTGTCTTTAGGGTACTGTTACTTGACACCCGTATGTATGCCAGCAAAACGCGCACGGAGAGCCTGTCCTGCTCAGCCTGATCCGCACCGGCACCTTCCAGCAAAGCCTGGCGCTGCAGCCGCCGGCCATTCCAACAAAGAGCCCTTTGAGCCGCCTGTTATTTTGCCGATAAATGTACAGGACAGCACTTACGGCACAGCGCGGCATCTTCTACGTGTAAATGATTGCTGCCGCGAGTTGAGTCATATCCTACTTACAGTTTCTGAAGCCTAATGTCCTGTCATGTAACGCTCACATTACTGCAAGCAAGGGTAGTGCTCTTAAGGCTATGATGGGAGGACTTACACATATTCTGTCTAAACTAGGGCAGGTGTCAAAAAATAAATGTTCACGCTTGTGTGTTTATGCATGGTTGATGCAGCAAACGGAGATTACCGTGTCCAAGCGCTGGAAACTAGCTTCCGAGTTATTGGCCTGTGCGATGCTGGCCATGGGGCTGCTTGGGGTCGGTGGTTGGTTTTTGATTCTTACCGGTTGAAGCAGTCGAGCGAAATTCAAAAGCTTCGCCGTAAAAGATCAGTTGGTATTGCTAATCCTGAGCTTCTCCCTGATAACTTTCAGCGCCTTGTAAAGGTGGTTTTCAATGTTACTGTTGCTGGTGTTGAGCAGCTGGGCGATCTCAGTGTTACTTTTACCCTCCAGGCGGCTCAACACAAACACCTGTCGCCTCACCGGGGGCAATGCGGCATAAGTCTCTTCAAGTAACCTTTCCAGGTCCCGGTAGTCAACCGTCTCCTCGGTAAAACACCCGGTGGCATCGCCCCTGGCAGAAAGGTACTGGGCAAACGCGAACTCATAGGCCTTGCGCCGACCTTTGTTATAGGCAATGCTTTTGGCGATGCTGAACAGATAGCCTTCAAAATTCTGCTCCGGGTCCAACTGACAGCGCCGCTCCCATACCTTAAGAAAGATCTCCTGCACTATTTCCTCAGCCTCCTCCTTCTGCCCGACAAGGCGCAGGGCGAATGCAAACAGCCTGGGCTCGAAAAGCTCATACAAGTTTTCAAATACAGACACATCCCCTGCCCTCAGAGCCACTATGGCAGCGGGCAAACTGTTGACGCCCTTTAGCTTCATGTGATAGTTCATGCTTAGGTGAGATGAGGAAACAGGACTTCCACCAGTACAGCCAGGCGCAATAACTGTTGCCCGGGAATCCCATGTCTAAAAGTAATAAGTTAAAATAACTGCGCAAAAGTGAGCGCTTAATTATTTTTTAACAAGGGAGGTGGTGCAAAGGAAGCCTTGTGTGTAATATATATAAACAATCAAATCGAATGGACAGCAAGCTACTTGATCGGTTCTACAAAGGCGAATGCACCTCCGAAGAGGTACGGGAAGTACTGCAGTGGTTTAGGCAGCAACAGCTGGACCCGGAAAAGGAGCAGGACCTCTATGCCCTATGGCAGGAGGCAGCCCGGCAACCCATAGAGGTGCCGGAGCATGACGCAGGACTGGTGTTTGCCAAGATACGGGCGAAACTAGGCGAAACGGGAGAGCCGGAAAAACAGGGTAGGGTTGTCAGGTTCAGGAGATTGACCAGCGCACCTGCCTGGGCAAAGGTTGCCGCCGTCCTGTTGCTTCCCCTGTGCCTGATAGGGGCCCTGTTGCTGCACCTGAATGGAGCCGAGCCTGCAAAAATGGCCTATCATACCATCGAGGCAGCACCCGGAGTGAAGAAAACGATCCGTCTTGCCGACGGCTCGACTATCAAGCTGAATGCGGGAAGCAGTGTTTCCTTTGCTAAGAATTTCGGAGCGGAGAAGCGCATCGTTACGCTGCAGGGCGAAGCTTTCTTCGAAGTAGCCAAAGACAGCCTGCGTCCTTTCATTGTGCATACGGGGAACATCTCCACGCAGGCCCTGGGCACTTCTTTCAATGTCGACTATAGGCTGCATGAGGGCACCATATCGGTGGCGCTAGCCACTGGCCTGGTGAAGGTGGAGCAGGGGGAACAGGCTCATAAGCGGCTGCTGTCCCTCCTGAGGCCGGGGCAGCAACTGGCATATGACAAGGCATCACAACAGCACACAGTGGCACCGTTCGACAGGAGGGAGGTACTGGCCTGGAAAGAAGACATACTCTCTTTCCGGAAAGCGAGCATGGACCAGGTGATCAGAGAGCTGGAGAACTGGTATGGCGTGCGCATTGAGGTGGACACGGAGGGCGGGCAGGATACCGCGTGGAACTACACCGGGGAGTATCACCAGGAGACACTCGGGAAAGTGCTGGACGGCATTGGCTTCGTGAAGGGGTTCACATACACCAGGTCAGGCAAGCAGGTAAGGATTAAATTGGATAAAAAGCAATGAAATGTACATGAGACGGGAATAAAATACAGCCAGGCCTGAAGCAGGCCTGGCTGCGGATGCCTCCCAGGAAATCTGTTGGCGCAAATTGTACCTGAAGAGGCAGTTGTTTAATCGGAATCAACTCACAATCAAACACCCAAATTTATGGAAAACAGTCTTTACTACCTACTAAAAGGTAGGAGGGCCAGCACTTTGTCCTTGGTGCTCGCTCTCTGGTGCCTCAGTTTTTCCTCCCTTGCCTCAAGTTCCGGGCCTGACATGCAGCGTGAACGGGTTACGTTAACCTTGCAAGAGGCCTCGTTGATGGAATTCATCAGGCATGTGGAAGCACAAACGCCGTTTCGTTTCACATTTGACGAAACAGAGCTGGCAGAAAAGCGCAATATTTCAGTCAGAGCCCATAAAGAGCCCCTTGGCAAGGTACTGGAGCGCATTACCTCCCAAACGGGGCTAGAGTTCAGGCTCATCAACAACAACATTCACATCCGCACCCAGCCCATACAGCCCAAGCCCCTTCCGGCCGGCAAGAGCGCCTTTCAGGAGCCGGCAACGGTGACAGGCCGTGTGACGGATGCGAGCGGCACGGGGCTTCCCGGTGTTACGGTGCTTTTAAAAGGCACCACGACTGCGGCTCCCACTGACGCAGCGGGAAGATATACCTTAAACGTGCCGGATGGAAGCGGTACGCTGGTGTTTTCCTTTATAGGATATCAGACGCAGGAAGTGCCCATCAGCAACAGGACCAGTATTGATGTGGTGCTAGCCGATGACGCCAAGGCGCTGGAGGAAGTAGTGGTGGTGGGATACGGCACACAGGAGAAGAGCGACCTGACCGGAGCCGTATCTTCGGTAAAAGGTGAGGAGGTAAAGAAGATTGCCTCCAACACGCCCGCAGACGCCCTGCAGGGAAGAGTGTCGGGCGTAACCATCCGCCGTGGCTCGGGCAATCCAAGGGCTGGCACTGACATTAATATCCGGGGGGTGCGCTCGCTGAGCGGCAACAACCCGCTGGTTATCATCGACGGTATCCAGGGCAACTTCGACCTGCTCAACCCGGATGATATTGAGAGCATAGAGGTGCTCAAGGACGGTGCCGCAGCCGCCATCTATGGCTCCCTGGCAGCCAACGGCGTGGTGATTGTAACCACTAAGTCGGGAAAGTCCGGCAAGATGAAGGTGGAGTTCAGCAGCTACTACGGCGTGGACAAGCTGCAGAACAAGCTGGAACTGGTAGACAGTGAGGGCTATAGCCGCGTGGCCCGCATGGCTGCCCAAAATGCTGGAATGCCTGCACCAGACTTCCTGAGCGATACCTGGACGGCCAACACCGACTGGGTGGACGAACTTTTCGACAACGGTACCTTTCAGAACTATAACCTGACCTTTGGCGGCGGCACCGAGAACGTGAATTACATGCTGTCGGGCAGTTATAACCTGCGCGAAGGCATCTTACAGGGCGAAGACCGGGAGAAAAAGCAGCTTAGGGCCAAGGTAGGAGCAAAACAAGGAAGGCTCTCAGTAGATGCAAATATATATTATGTGGAGAACGATGACCACATTTTCGGGGGCAGCATTTATGAGGCCTACTCCATGCCCGCCATCATCCCGGCGCGCGATCCCGCCAAGAAGTATGGCTTTGGCTACATTGATGATAACCTGTACAACGACCTGCCTGACCACGAGAATCCATTAGGGGTTGACTTTTATAACAAGAACACAGCCGCTGAGGAGAACCTGACCACCAACTTCTCGGCCACCTACGACTTGTTTGAGAACCTTAAGGTTACCGGCAGGGCAGGTGTGGAGAACGCCAACACGTTCAGCTACCGCCATACCAAACCGTATCAGGTAGGCAACAAAACCGAGGTGCGTTTCCACGAGGTCTATGAGTACCGAGGAGAGTACCAGCAGACAAACATGGAGCTCTTTGCCAACTATAGCAAGCAGTTCGGCAGCCATAGCCTGGAGGTACTCTTGGGCGGCTCCCGTCAACGCATCGAAGATAATTTCATTGCCACATCGGTAGAGGGCAAGCAGGTGCTGCCCGATGGCACGGAGGTACCTATCGGGTTCCTGGACCCCAGCTTCGGCACCTTGAGTGCGGGCCAGGGCGGGGTAACGACAAATGAAGGGTCAGGAACGGCCATTTCCAGGCTGTCGCAATATGGCCGCATCAACTACGCTTTCCTGGACAGATACCTGATTCAGGCCACTGTGCGCCGCGACGGTTCCTCTAAGTTTGGGGTAAATAACCGCTGGGGCGTTTTCCCGTCCTTCGGTCTTGGCTGGAAAGTTAGCGAGGAGGAATTCTTCCAGGTGGATTTCATCAGCTCCCTGAAGCTGCGCGGTAGCTGGGGGCAGCTGGGCAGCGAGGCCACGCTCGGGGCCTATGACTATCAGGTAAACACGGTGACCGGCTACCGCTACCCCTTTGGCGCTGCCGAGACTCAGCGCATTGGCACAACCCTTACAAACATCCCGAACCCGGACCTGAAGTGGGAGACTGCTGAGACGGTGAACCTGGGGGTGGACTTTGGCCTGCTTGGGGACAGGGTTACCGGCTCCGTTAACTACTACACGCGCAACACACGCGACATGATCATTCCGCTGGTGCTGCCGGGTTCCGCTGGCTTCAACAACCTGAACGTGAACTTTGGCGATGTGGAAAATAAGGGTATTGAGCTTGAGGCCCAGTACCGGAAGGCGAGCGGTGTTTTTCAGTATTCCGCTGGCATCACCCTTGCCAACAATTCCAACAAAATTACCAAAGTGGCCAATACCTCCCGTGACGAGTTCCTGGGCGACGACACCACCATTGACGGGGAGCCGGCCAACCGTTCCCGTCTGGGCTACCCCATCGGTTCCTTTTTTGTATACCAGGCAGACGGCATTTTCCAGACCGAGGAGGAGGTACTGCAGCACACCGGCACCGATGCCGAGGGCAATACCGTGCAGGTGCAGCCAAATGCCCAGCCAGGGGATATCCGCTTCCGCGACGTGAACGGCGATGGGCAGCTGAACACCGAGGACCTGGTGTACGCCGGCTCCGGCTTTCCTAAATTCAACATCGGCGCCAACTTCTCGGCAACCTACAAGGCCTTCGACTTCTCGCTGCAGCTTTACGGCGCTTCGGGCTTCAAAGTCTACAACGCCGTGCGGCAGAACTTTGAGGCCATGGACAATTACGAGAACTACATGACTTCTGCCCTGGATGCCTGGACTCCGGAGAACCGGGATTCAGACGTGCCCAGAGCCGTGTTCGGAGACCCCAACCAGAACGCGCGCCGCAACTCCACCCGCTTTATCGAGGACGGAAACTACCTGCGCCTGCGCAACATCCAACTCGGCTACACGCTGCCATCGTCCCTGACGCAGAAAGCAAGTATAGAGCGGCTGCGCGTGTACGTGAGCGGGCAGAACCTCTTTACCTGGACGGGCTACAGCGGCATTGACCCGGAAGTGGGCGGCACGCTGAACGCGGGTACGGACTTCAGCTCTTACCCCAATGTAAAAACGATGTTACTCGGACTTCAAGTAAACTTTTAGGAACATGAAAAATCATTTATACCGATACCTGATGTTGGCCTCGCTTTCCTGCCTGGCCATGGGCTGCAGCGACGATTTGCTGGATGAGTTCCCGAAGGACAAGCTCAGCTCCGAGAAGTTCTGGACAAATCCCGAGGATGCTGAGAGCAGCCTGGTTGTGGCGTATGAGCGCCTGAACCTGGGCTTTTGGGCCCACACGGAGGTGGCCTTTGTGGTGGAGAACTTTCGCTCTGACTTTGTGCAGGCCGGGAGTGACGTGATTGCCAATTACCCCGACCAGGAGGCGTTTGACTCCTATCGGGTTACCAGTAGTAACGGGCGCCTCGAAGACTATTGGAACCGGCAGTACCGGGGCATCTCGGCGGCCAACCTGGTCATTCACCACGTAGGTGCGATGACAGAGGAGCAGATAAGCTCTGACCAGAAGAACAAGATCGTGGCACAGGCCAGGTTCCTGAGAGGGCTCTACCACATGCGCCTGCTGATGAATTGGGAAAGAATCGTGCTGTTCGACTTTTTGCCGGAAGGGGCAGATGAGTTGCTACAGCCACTCTCCGAGCGAGAGGTTGTTTGGGCAGCCATCGAGAAGGATTTTACCGAAGCAGCCGAACATTTGCCCGACACCTGGGACGCCAACAACAAAGGCCGTGCGACCAAAGGCGCTGCGTTGAGTTTCCTGGGAAAGGCCTATCTGGAGCAGCATAAGTGGGCCGATGCGGAACGTGCTTTGAAAGCTGTGGTTGACCTGGGGGTATACCGGCTGGAGCCCGATTTTGCCTCTCTGTTTGATGGCTCAAATGAGCTGAACAGCGAGTCTATTTTTGAGATTGCCTTTACGGACAAGGAAGTGGCGGGCAGCGCCGTGGAGTACGCGGGCATCTATAACATTGCCACCACCGAGATGGGCGGCTGGGAGGCCATGCTGCCTACACAAGCCCTTCTCAACGAGATGAAGAGAGAGGGAAAGGTATCGTCAAAAGGAAAGTATGATGCCCGTCTATACGGTACCCTTTTCTTCGATGATCCGGATGTCAACATCTATGGTTATACGTATGAGGAGGTGTTTGGCGAGGGTAACACCAAAATTGCCTGGAAGAAATACCTGTTCCGCAACATAGCCCCCTGGGAGGCCCCTCGCAGGTATAGGTCTAACATCAACAATGTGCTGATGCGTTATGCGGACGTGCTGCTCATGTATGCTGAGGCGCTGAATGAGCAGGGGAAAACAGGCGAGGCAAAGCTATACATCGACCAGGTGCGGGCCCGCGCTGAGATGCCTGCTACCACGGCCACGTCGCAGCCCCAACTGCGGGCCCAGATCATGCACGAGCGGGCCGTGGAGTTCGCACTGGAAGGGCATCGGTTTTACGACCTGCGCCGCTGGGGCGATGAGGTGATGGCCGACGCAATTCGCAGCAGCGCCTCCAGGGGGCACCAAGGCTTCAGTGTGGCGGAGGACAAGTTCCTGCCAATCCCATCCTCCGAAAAAGCCAACAATCCAAAGATTCAGTAGCAGGGCATCTAAGGGTACACCGCACTATCTGTTCCGGTAGTGCGGTGTACCCGCATGTCCGGCAGTTAACTACTTCGTGATGAATTCGAAACACTTATTCTACGTATGTGCAGTTGTCGCCCTGCCTGTTGCCTGCACGGTGAGCAGGGAAAGTGGCAGCAGTGAAATAAGCCTGCAGGAGGCCTACCCCAATGTGCTGGCCCTGCAGGAAGCGCCTGCCACTGCCCGTGTGACGGGTAAGGCGGCCTTGTCGGCTTTCTCCGACTTGGGCGCCTGGCACGCCTACAGCCTGCCCACCCATTT
Source organism: Pontibacter litorisediminis (assembly GCF_029360645.1). Taxonomy (GTDB): domain Bacteria; phylum Bacteroidota; class Bacteroidia; order Cytophagales; family Hymenobacteraceae; genus Pontibacter; species Pontibacter litorisediminis. Next base: position 90,258 of record NZ_JARDUA010000008.1, read on the forward strand.
TACCGGCGGCTTTTCCGGTCCTTTCCTGATGACCCAGCAGAACGGGGTGTGGGCTTCGCCCTCCTTGGCCGATTTACACTTGACCGATGCCGCCACAGGCCAGCCGCTTGTACTGGACTCGACCGCGTTTGAGGCGGTGTACCTGCCCGGCAAGTTGGTGCAGACCTACACAGGCAAAGAGCTAGATCTGAAGCTGGAGCTGATCTTTATCTCTTCGCGCTCGGCCCTGGTGCGGGCACAGCTCACCAACAAGGCCGGTGCAAACTTGCAGGCAAGCTGGCGCGGCTCTACCTGGTTGCCTGACAGCCACTTTAAGGCAACGGACAACGGCGTGCGCCTCGAGCAGCAGAAGGAGAGTACTATCGTGCGCCTGTGGGTGCCGGAGGCCGGCGAGGCTCGGGTAACTGAAAACAAGTATGAACTCCAGGCACATCAAGGCCAACAGTTAAAAAAAGGGGCTACAGTGCAGCTGTTGCTGGCGCAGAGCGCCGTGTTCTCGGAAGAGGAGCTGGCAAAGGAGCAGCCGGTCGTAGCAGCCGCTTTTAAAAATCCGGAGGAGGTATTTGAGCAAAATACCCAACGCTGGAATGGCTACGTGCAACAGGTGCTGCCAGAGGCGAAGAATGACACCCTCAGCAGGCTGGCGGTAAAATCGCTCATCACGCTCACCAGCAACTGGCGCACGCCGGCCGGAGAGCTGAAGCATGCGGGTTTGTTTCCGTCTTATGCCTACCGCGGCTTTCACGGCTTCTGGGCCTGGGACTCGTGGAAACATGCGGTGGCTTTGGCAAGGTTTCACCCTGAGCTCGCCAAAGGCCAGATGCGCACCATGTACGACTATCAGGATGAGCATGGCATGATCGCCGACTGCATTTTCCGGGATACGCTGATCGAGCAGCACAACTGGCGTGACACAAAGCCCCCGCTCTCAGGCTGGGCCATTCACAAGATTTATGAGGCGACAAACGACAAAGCTTTTGTGGAAGAGATGCTGCCCAAGTTGCTCCGGTACCACGCCTGGTGGTACGCCTACCGCGACCACGATCAGAACGGGCTGTGCGAGTATGGCTCCACCGACGGCACCCGCATTGCGGCGGCCTGGGAAAGCGGCATGGACAATGCCGTGCGCTTCGACAAGGCGGTGATGCTGCAAAACAATGCTTCGGCCTGGTCGCTCAACCAGGAGTCAGTGGACCTGAACAGCTACCTGTATGCCGAGAAAAAATACATCGCGCAGCTCCTGCAGGCCGTGGGCAAGGGTGAGCAGGCAAAAAGCTACCTGCAGGAGGCAGAGAAGCTGGCTGCCCGGATTCGGGAAGTATTTTACGATGCAGAAACAGGCTACTTCTACGACGTGCGGCTGGAGGATAAGTCCAGGATCAAGGTAATGGGCCCGGAAGGCTGGCTGCCGCTCTGGGCCGGACTAGCCACGCCGGAACAGGCCGCTGCGGTGCAGGAAAAGCTCATGGAGCCGACACTGTTCAATACTCACGTGCCGTTCCCGACCCTGAACGCGAGCCACCCGGACTTCAACCCCCGCAAAGGCTATTGGCGCGGCCCTGTATGGCTCGACCAGGCCTACTTTGGCTTGCAGGGGCTGCGCCAGTATGGCTATGCCCAGGAGGCAACTATGCTGCAGCAAAAGCTCCTGCGCAACAGCAACGGCTTGTTGGGTAACGCTCCCCTCCACGAAAACTATCACCCGGTAACGGGCGAGCGACTGAATGCAGCACACTTTAGCTGGTCGGCTGCTCATGTGTTAATGTTGTTGAACGAGTAAACCCGATCATGAAAAATACCCTACTTGGCTGCCTTGCCGTGCTCAGCTTGTTGACAGGCTCTGTACAGGCGCAGCAGCAAACAGCGGCAAGGCCGGATTGGGAAAATGAGCAAATCATCTCCCGCAATACACTAAAGCCCCACGCCACACTCTTTCCTTACGAGACGAAGGCGCTGGCACTGGATAACAGGAAAGAGCAATCTGTGAACTTTCTTTCGCTGGACGGAACTTGGAAATTCCATTACGCGCCCAACCCGGAAGCGCGGCCGAAGGACTTTTACCAGACCTCGTACAATACCAGCGCCTGGAAAGACATCAAAGTGCCAAGCAACTGGGAACTGCAGGGCTTCGGTACCCCAATCTATTTAGACGAGGAATATCCCTTCAAGCCCGATCCCCCTTTTGTGCCCAAAGAAAACCCGGTGGGCTCTTACAAGCGCAAGTTCAGCTTACCGGCCAGTTGGCTGAAAGAGAAACAGGTGTTTCTTCACCTGGGCTCGGTGCGTTCGGCCATGTACCTGTGGGTGAACGGACAGAAAGTGGGCTACATGCAGGTGAGCAAAACGCCGGTGGAGTTCAACATCAGCCCATACCTGAAAGCTGGGGAAAATGACCTGGCCGTGGAAGTATACCGCTGGAGCGACGGGTCTTATCTGGAAGGGCAGGACACCTGGCGGATCAGCGGCCTGGAGCGCAGCGTATACTTGTATGCCGTGCCGGAGGTGCACATCCTGGACTTTTTCGTAACTACCGACCTGGACGAGAATTTCCACGATGCGACCCTGAACATAGCCCTGGAGTTGGCCAAGTATAAAGAGGCTACATCGGCTAAGTATAAATCGGACAAGTATACCATAGCAGCCGAGCTGCTGGATGCCTCCGGCAACAAGGTTTGGCAGCAGGAAAAGCCCTTTGCTACCAATTTAGCTTTCAACACAAAGCTGCAGAGCCCGGCTAAATGGACCGCCGAAACACCCACACTTTACCAACTGCTGCTTTCGGTAAAGGCACCGGACGGCAAGGTACTGGAGGTGATTCCTGCTAACGTCGGCTTCCGCAAGGTGGAGATCAAGGGCAAGCAGCTGCTGGTAAACGGCAAGGCCATCGACATTAAAGGGGTGAACCGCTGCGAGTGGGATCCTGTATTAGGCAGGGCCATGTCTGAAGAGCAAATGCTGCTGGACATCACGCTGATGAAGCAAGCCAACATCAACGCCGTGCGCATGAGCCATTATCCCCACGACGAGCGCTGGTACGAGCTCTGTGACAAGTACGGCCTGTATGTGGTGGATGAAGCGAATATCGAGGCGCACGGCATGCAATTCCACCCCAAGAGTTATGCATTTTTGAGCGATAACCCTGCCTGGGAAAAGGCCTATCTGGACCGCATCGAGCGTATGTTCGAGCGGGACAAGAACCACCCGTCCATCATCATCTGGTCGCTGGGCAACGAGGCTGGCGACGGCAGCAATTTCGTGAAGTCCTACAAGTGGCTGAAGGAGCACGACACACGGCCCGTGCAGTACCAGCCCGCCTGGTACGAGGCCCACACCGACATCGTGGCCCCCATGTACAAAGACAAGCACTTTATCGAGAGCTATGCGAAGAAGTCGCCCGAGAAGCCGTTGATTTTATGCGAGTATGCGCATGCTATGGGCAACAGCGTGGGCAACCTGCAGGACTACTGGGACGTGATCGACAAGTACGAGGTGTTGCAGGGGGGCTTTATTTGGGATTGGGTAGACCAAACCATCCTGACTAAAAACCAGCAAGGTGATATGATCTGGGGCTATGGCGGCGACTTTAACGACTTTCCTAACGACTCCAGCTTTAGTGCCAACGGCCTGGTACGTGCCGACCGCACGCCGTACCCTTACTACTGGGAGGTAAAGAAAGTATACCAGCCCGTAAAAGTGGAGCCGGTGAATGTTGCTGCGGGCCAGGTGCGCCTGCGCAACTGCTACTTTTTCACCAACCTGGATAAATTTTACCTGACCTGGGAGCTGCTCGAAAACGGACATGCGGTTGCCTCTGGCAAGCAGGCTGATCTTGCCGTGGCACCGCAGGAAGAAGCGACGCTCACGCTGCCGGTCTCAAATTATACTTTAAAACCGGGAGCAGAGTACTTTCTGAACCTGCGCTTCTACACCAAGGCACCGGAGCAGCTCTTGCCTGCAAAACACGAGGTGGCCTGGGCGCAGCTGCAGGTAGGGGAGGCGCCAACCTTGGCACAGCAGAGCCATAGCGGCAAGCGGCCGAAGGCAAAGGAAACGAAAACCGGGCTCACCGTAAGCGGGAAAGACTTCAGCCTATACTTCGACAAGGCTACGGGCGCCATCACCTCTTACAAGTATAAAGGCAAGGAAATGTTCCTTGCCCCACTGCAGCCCAACTTCTGGCGCTACCCCACCGACAACGACCTGGGGAACGGCCTGCAGCACCGGGCCGCCATCTGGGAAACGGCGGGTACTAATCGCAGCGTTTCTAATGTGTCAGTTGAAAAAGCCAAAGGCGCCTACGTGATCCGTACGGCGGCTGACGTGGCAGGCGGAAAGGCATCGCTCGCCACTACCTATACCATACAGGGTGACGGCCAGGTGCGGGTGCAAAACGAGTTCATGCCGCATGACTCACTGCCCGAACTGCCGCGCTTCGGTATGAAAGTGCAACTGGCAGGCGAGTTGAGTAACCTGCAGTGGTATGGCCGCGGACCGTTTGAGAATTACTGGGACCGTCAGACGGCTGCCCTGGTGGGTATTTACGAAGGCAGCGTGTGGGACCAGTACGTGCCGTATGTGCGGCCGCAGGAAAACGGCAACAAAACAGATGTGCGGTGGGCGAACCTCTATAGCCAAAGTGGCACCGGCCTGCGCATCGAAGGGGCTCCGACCGTGGAAATCACCGCGCAGCAGTTTGACACCCAGCAGCTGTCGTACCCGGGGCGAAGGGCTCCCAACAAGCACGGCAACGAGATCAAACCTGAAGGGCTTATCTCGCTCCATATCGATTACCGGCAGATGGGCGTGGGAGGCGACAACACCTGGGGCGCCCGCACGCACCCGCAGTATACCTTGCCAGCCGCGAACTATTCTTACAGCTTTACGATCAGACCGTATGAGCGAAACGAAAAATAGGCCACCTATGAAGTATAAACTGGTGCAGGAAGCACTGCAGGCGTATGGCTTGGACGCGGTTTCCTTTACGGAACTGGCCTCAGGCTATGCCAACGTCAACTACAAGGTATGGACGTCCACCGGGCCGGTGCTGCTGCGCCTGTGCCGGCAGCAACCGCTGGAATTGCTTGCGTATGAGGCACTACTTATGCAACAGCTTCGGCAGCTCGGTTTTCCCACCGCTTACCCTATTCCTCGGCGGGACGGGGCGTATGTCACCCAGGTGGGAGAGGAGAACATCATGCTCTACGATTTTGTGCAGGGGCAGGAGCCGGAAGTGAATCCGGCAACGGCTGCTGAAATAGGGGAGGCGGTAGGCAAGCTCAGCACCCTGCAGGCGGGGCCGGAGTTGCAGAAGAAGAACGCTGTGCATATCCTTCACTGCCAGCGGTTGATCACAGAATTCAGCCAGGCCGCGAACCAGTATCCGGATATTTTCAGCTACTTTGAGGAGCAGACCGCCTATCTCGAGCCACTCCTGTCAAGGCCGCTACCCACGGGCGTCATTCACGGCGATGTGTTCCCGAACAACACGCTGTTTTCAGGTAATAAGTTGCTGGCCATCATTGACTTTGAAGAGGCCTGTACCGACCATCTGCTCATGGACGTGGGCATGAGCATGAACGGTTTCTGCTTTGTAGACAACCGGCTGGACATGGAGCTGGCGGAAAGCTTTCTGGCTGCCTATACCTGCCAACGACCGCTGCAGGAGGAGGAGTGGGCGTTGTTGCCCGTATACCTGCAGTGGGGGGCACACGGCATGCTCTCATGGCATCTGCGCAACAACCTGCTCTACCACGAAAAACCCCATCAGCTAGTGCGGGTGCGGGAGCTGATGGAACGTACTATTCGGCTCCGCCATACAGAGGACAGGATTTTAAAGGACATGACAACATTAGCCAAACAGCAGACATGGAAATAGCAAACAACGAGTATAAAATTCAGGAAGTCCCGCTAACGGAGCTGCGGGAGCGGTTCGGCACACCGCTATATGTGTATGATGCGGAGCACATCCGCGAGCAGATCAGAAAGTTCCGTGAAGGCTTCAGCACTGTAGACCTGCGCATTAAGTATGCCTGTAAGGCACTCACCAACATCAATATCCTCAAGCTGATGCTCCGGGAGGGCTTAGGATTGGACACGGTGTCGTTACCAGAAGTAAAGATGGGGGTGCATGTGGGCTTCAAACCGCAGGAAATCGTTTTCACCCCCAACGCGGTGGATTTCTCGGAGATAGAGGAAGCCATTGCGCTGGGTGTGAAGATCAATATTGAGAACCTGTCGAACCTGGAAAAGTTGGGCCGCAAGTATGGCGGCAGCGTACCGGTCTGCATCCGCCTGAACCCTCACATTGCCACACAGGCCAACTCCGAGAAGGTAGACTGGTGGCACAAGCAATCCAAGTTCGGTATCTCCATCGACCAGGTAAGCGACGTGAAGGCGCTGGAAGAGAAGTATAACCTGCACATCGACGGCATTCACATTCACTCCAGTTCGGTAATTATGAGCCCGGAGATCTTTATCAACGGCGCCAAAGCGGTGTTTGACATCGCCCTGCAGTTCCGTAACCTTGACTTCATTGATTTTGGCGGGGGCATCAAGGTGGATGTGGGCGACGGCAGTCCGGTGATTGACGTGGTAGCGCTGGGCAGGCAACTGGACGTCGTGTTCTCCGAATTTTGCGGCAAGTATGGCCGCCGGCTCCAGCTGTGGTTTGAGCCGGGCCGTTACCTGGTAGGCAACGCGGGCACGCTGCTGACGACCTGCGTGCTGCGCAAGCGCAACGGCGGCACCGAGTTCGTGGGACTGGACACGGGCTTTAACCACCTGATTCGCCCGATGTTCTACAATGCCTATCATGAAATAGTAAATGCTTCTAACCCGGCAGGTCCTGCGGAGACTTACACTGTGGTGGGCAATATCTGCGAGATAGACAACTTTGCCGTGGATAGGGAACTGCATCAGGTGCGGGAGGGGGATCTGATCGCCATCCGGAGCGCCGGCGCCTATGGCTATTGCATGGCCTCTACCTATAACTCCCGCTACCGCCCCGCCGAGGTTCTGGTGGTAAACGGCGTGGCAAAGCTTATTCGGAAGCGTGACACGTATGAGGATTTACTTCGCAACCAGGTTAAAGTAGAGCTTGACTAAAGAAGGTGAGTGTAGGTTAACCTTGCATGGGTCTGGAGCTGGTGCAGCAGGCCAGGCAAGGTGGACTGCTGAACTGCATTTCATGGAACATCATGGTGTAGTTCCCGTCCCGCTCAAATGCTGCCCCGCCAGGCTCCTGCCAAAGCACGTCAGGGCCTGCGTTTTAAAGGAATAACCAGGGGCTTTTCCAGCAGGAAAGGCTGCTGCTCTACTATCTTACCATTCGGTTCAAAATACCTCTGTGCCGCTTGCTCTCCTCCACCTGCGTGGCACTTTTTTGATGCCGATGGGGTAAGATGGTAAGCTCTCTTTCAATGATGCGCAGGCGCAGGAAGTTCTTGTGGTCCTGGTGGCGGAGGGCAGAAAAGTTACTTCCTTCAAAGAGTCCACGACAGCCTGGCTGCTGGCGCAGCATGAGGCGGAGGCCCGCTACCATGCCACGCCCTCCCAGATGCTCGGACTGAGTAACCGCAGAGGGGGCACCGCGGCGGGCAAAGGCGTTCCTCCAGTGCATGGCCCGGGTGCTCGCACTCAAATGCTCGCCCTGAAGATCCTTACCAGGTTTCAGACAAGGCTATCCTTCCTGGAGGGGAGGAGCTCCCAAAGCATTCTGAAGGCGGAGGAATGGTTGCTACGGTTCTGCTAAAGCGGCGACTCGGGCTGTATGGCGGCGCTTCGCAAGGTGCTGGCAAACCGGATTACCCGGAACCCTTGTCAGCCTGTGAGGCTGCTGCGGTCAATCCCGTCTGTTAAGCTCAGAAGCAATAACCTGCACATCCTCTATGCCTAGGGGCTTGTGAATGAAGCCGTGCACAAGCACGTAGTTACGGCTTTTTCAGTGTCTGACGGGCCGAGCGTGGAAGGCTTACAGCTGCGGCTGGCGAGTCTTTTTTCCGGCCTTGCTTCCAGGGGAAGATGGCCCTGCGTTGCATAGGTGTCCCGGCACAGCGGAGTCTTCTTCCTGCCATTAGAAGTAAAGCAGCCTGTCGGTTTTCCAAATATCGGTTTCCACGCACAGGGGACACAGAAGGGGGAAAGATAAAATATATGGTTAAACTTTAATATAATAATATAATTATATACTTTCGCCCCGCAACAATAAAAGGGACTGCTTCGCCAGCCCACCTGCTTGAAAACAAATTTTAATAACTACATAATGCTAACAAGAAAGCTTACGGCCATGGCACTTTGTTGCCTGGTCTTGTTCTCCGGCTGCGACAAGGACGACAGCAGCGCGGAGGTGGAGCAGCTCGAGAAGGAGCTAATCGCTGAGAAGGGTAAAACAGTCGTGGACCTGAGGAAAGAGGGTGACAACCTTGTCATCGTCTACAGCAACGGAACGACCTCCACGGTGCCCTACACCGACGCTATGAAGGGTAACCTCGGCGCGGCAAAGGACGGGGTGGGCATCCAGAGCATCACCTACAACGGGGAAACCGGTATCCTAACCATCACCCTGACCAACGGGGAATCATCTGAGTTTAAAATCACCACCACAGACACAGAGTGGGACGCCGTACTAGTGGGGGACACCAACGGCAGCCTGTTCATCACCGAGGCACTATTGGGATCTGTGCCGCTAATCAAGGCCGAGTACGATGATGCCTACCAGCTGACCTACCTGGAGAGCAACCAAGCGGTGGATATGCAGACGCGCAAGGCATACGATCTGACAAAAAGCTATGCGAGCGGTGCTTTAGACAAGTACACCATTAATAAGTATGCGACAAGGGATAGAACTAATGAAAGCGTCTCCGAATATGTAAGACACCTTTACGAGTCAGAGGTGACGTTCACGGAAAGCAAAGGCTATACCTTTAGGGAATCGAATGGGGATGGGACCTTCGCTTTCTTTGTACAGAATGGGGAAAGAGAAGGGCAGTACCGTTATTCAAAGTATGCTAAATGCATATCTATTCCCTCAAGCAATGCCGAATATGATCAATACAGCATAATTAAGAAAATCAACGATTCTGAGTACTACTATTATTATCACGTATACACATCCTCTACAGAAAGAGTCTATGCTATTGAGTTCTTAGTGACGGTACTACCCGAGGTTGCTGCTGGCGATTTAAGATCCACAGTGGTTGTTGATACTGAAACAGATGCGCAGGGCCGGGTTACCAAAAGCTATGAGGCTAATAGTGAGGGGGCTCTTCCAAGCAAGTATATCAGCTACGAGTATAACGCGGCAGGCTTGGTGAAGACGACAAAGACCTACTTTAAGAATGCACAGGGGAATTGGAGCGCTGCGGGGGAAGTAGAGGCCTATAACTATAACACAGACAATAAACTGACTTCAGTAAGTCGTACTTTTTTAGATGGCACCACAAGAGAAGTACAGAAGGCGGTGTATGACAATAACGGGAACCCAACGGCAGTTTGGGCATGGCAACCTGCAGTGTATGACCATGGCTGGAGGCTAGATGCTCCAACCGGGGAGTGGGTGCCAACATCTAAACTTATCCGTGAGGCAGGCTTGCACAAAGTGGCTGATATTGAGTATGAGCTTGCCTACAAGAACTTCCTGGGCAATACCATCACAGCGCTGGTGCCGGAATTGGAAGGTTACAGAGTGGTAAACGCTATCAAGCGTGTTACTGTGCCAAACTCCTACACCTTCGCAAACATAGAGTACAAAGACTTCAACGAGAACGGCTATCCGCGCCGGATGAAGATGGACGCCTCTTACATCGAGTCAGATGATACTTTCAGTATAAACTACGAGGTTGTGCTCAACTATAAGGTGAAGAGCAACTAGCAAGCATTTAAGATGCCCCCTGCTACATATGGCAGGGGGCTTTTGCTGTTATGAGGGGTTCAGTACTACTTTTACTGTTTTTACTCTCTCCTTCTTGGCTGCTGGCACAGGTGGAGGGCACTGTGTTGGATGCAGACACCAGGCTACCGGTGGCAGAGGTCGTTATCAGCACCCCGTCCGCTCATGCGGTCAGCGATGGGAGGGGGCGCTTCTTTCTGCCTGCTGACACTTCAAGCGACAGTCTCCTTCTGCTTCGCCTGAGCCACACCCGCTACCGGGACACCACTATGCTGGTAAGGGGCAGGATGCCACTCAGCCTTTACCTGAAGCGGAGCAGCATTAGCCTGGCAGAGGTGGAAATCACCGCCCCCGTATCCTCCGGCACCGAGACAGCAAAGCTTTCCCGGGAAGACCTAGAAGCCATAGGCAAGCCTTTGGGGGAGGCGGACCTGGTACGGGCCCTGCAGTACAGGCCGGGCGTGCTCCAGACGGGCGAGATGCAGTCGGGTCTCTTTGTGCGCGGCGGCACAAACGCCCACACGGCTATGCTCGTGCAGGGCGTTCCTGTCTTCAACCCGGCCCACCTCATGGGCATCAACAACTCCTTGGACCCGGACGCCTATGAATCCGTTTCCCTTGCCTCGGGCGGGTTCGCCGCGAGCGAGGGCGGCTGGCTGTCTGCTTACCTGCAGGCAGCGCCCCGCGCCAGGGAGGTGTCCACCCGGCAGCTGAAGGTAGGAACCGGGGTGCTGAGCTCGGAACTGAGCTACCAGCAGCACCTGTCCAGGTACAAGACCCATGTATTCGCGAAGGCCAAGTCCTCTTATTACCAACTTCTGGCAAAAGCCTATGAGCAGCTCCATAGTGAAGAGGGACAGGACAACCCGCTGCCGGACTACGCCTTCCAGGACGTGAACCTGCAGGTCTATAAGGCCCTGCCGAAGGGAAGCCTCTCGGTGGCGGCATTTGCGAGCCGGGACAGCTACGATGGCACCACGGACCGCTTCTCATTGGCCTCCGAATGGGGCAACCGCCTCCTCTCCGCACGCTGGAAGCACCGCTTTGGCCCTGCTTGGCTGGAACTCACGCAAGGGTACAGCCGCTACGCATTTTCCATGGAGCACCGGCGCCAGGAGACACGGCTACTGGACCAAGCCACCTCCGGGCATTTCTCCAAGCTCTTGCTGGGCATGCCCCTAGGCAAAACAGGCTTCGTGGAGGCGGGTGCCTTCCTGCAGCACCTGCAGACCGAGATGGCGTCTACCCAGCAGGACAGGGAGGGACGCCTGCTACAGGAAAGCAATTTCAGTGAGAAGCTGCCCCTCCTTGGCGCCTTCGCCCAGGCGCAGGCCACATCGGATAAGTTCACCTACTCTGCCGGGACACGCCTGTACAGGCATAACGGGATTATGCTGCCAGCCCCGCGGCTGAAGGCGGAGGTGACGGAAGATAACTGGTCAGGTAGCCTCTACTACGACCGCACCTTCCAGTTCCACCACCAGGTGAACGTGCTGGGCATCCACATGCCCTTCGACTTCTTCCGCTTCGCCTCCGGCAGGCTGCCTGTGCAGCGCTCGGACCAGGTAGGGCTATCGGTAAGCAGGCCCGTGAAGCAATATAACCTGGCTGCCGGGGTGTATCACCGCTGGCTCCAGGGGCAGCTCCACTATGCCAACGCCTCGGAGCTGCTCTCAGACTTTACTGCCTCCTTCGAGCCTCATGTAGGCCGTGCCTATGGCGCGGAACTGGAGCTGCAGGCCCAGTGGTCCCGCCTGGCGCTGACGGCGAGCTACACTATGGCCTACAGCAGGCTGGCGCTGGAGGGGGAGAACGGCCGGAGGGAGTGGGTGTACCCCGTGCAAGATGTGCGGCACCAACTCTCCACCACGGCTCAGTACATGTTCAACGAGCGCTGGCAGCTGTCGGGGCAGTGGTTCATGCAGACGGGCAGCCCCTATACCTTCCCGGTGGGCATCATCCCGGCGCAAGGCATGACGCCCGGGGAGGCGCCGAGAATACTGCCTGCATTTGGGGAGTTTAACAACGTCCGCACTCCTGTGCGGCACAGGCTAGACTTGGGTGTTACTTACAAAAAGCGCCATGCCAGCCGCACCTCAGAGTGGAACGTGGGAATCTACAATGCCTACAACCGTGCTAATCCATACTTTCTGTACTTCGACGTGGTGCGCCAAGAGGACGGCACAGGCCGGATCGTTTCCAGGCAGCGGTCGCTGCTTCCCTTCACCCCAACACTTCGCTACACATGCACATTCGACCTTTAGTATTTGTGATGCTGCTGCTCCTAAGCTCCTGCTCGCTGAAAGAGGAGTCTGAGCTGGTGATGCCCGTGAGCCCGGCCCATCTCTTCGTGGAGGCCTACCTTTTGCCGGGGGAGCCTCTCCGGCTTAGCCTGATCCGCACCAGTACCTTTCAGGAGGACCTGGCGCTGAAGCTGGTCTGGAACGCGGAGGTGGAGCTGCTGCTGCCCGACACCACCATACAGTTGCAGAACATCTTTTACAAAGAGAAAGGAAGCGGAAAGCTGGTCAACTACGCCAGCACCTACTTGATGCCAGTCATGCTTCCGGGAGACTCGGTGCGTCTGCGGATCATTAACGGGGACAAGGCCGACAGGCTCTACGCCGCCACGGAGCCTGTGGAGCAGGTGAAGATTACCGGTTGGTCCTTCGACGGCACCCAGATCAGGGTTAGCTGCGAGAACGGTGCCGAGCCTAGGAACCGCTTCTACGGCATCTACCTGGAGTATGAGCAGGAGGGGAAGACCAAAAGGAAGACAGAGTACTACGACCATTCGCTCTCAGGTGAGGAGGAGCTGACGTTCCGGTTGGACGTTGCTGCCGGTCAGCAACCTTACCGCGTGGTTCTTTACCGGGTAACTCAGGCTAACTACTCCTTTCAGCGGGCGCTGCAGCAGGCATCACGTTCGAATGTGGACCCTTTTGAGCCGCCTGTTGTGCTACCAACAAACGTTCGGGGAGGGCAAGGGGTTTTCACCTATAGCACGCAAGACAGCCTTCTTATAGTACGGTGACTTCTGTGATTCCTCAAAAAAAGCTTCCTCAGCACGTGAACAATGATCTCTTAATAAATTTGAGTCCCTTTGCCTCCTCAAACGTCAATGCACACAAGCAAACTTGCTTTCAACAGAAGCAGGATGACGTTCTTAGGGTAGGATTCAAAACACCACTCTTCCTGAACTGTCGCAAATTGGTAGAGGTCTTGGTGGAACTGGTGGCACAAACTGTCTAAGTTTGGCATCTCCATCGACCAGGTAGGCGACGTGAAGGCGCTGGAAGAGAAGTATAACCTGCACATCGACGGCATTCACATTCACTCCAGTTCGGTAATTATGAGCCCGGAGATCTTTATCAACGGCGCCAAAGCGGTGTTTGACATCGCCCTGCAGTTCCGTAACCTTGACTTCATTGATTTTGGCGGGGGCATCAAGGTGGATGTGGGCGACGGCAATCCGGTGATTGACGTGGTAGCGCTGGGCAGGCAACTGGACGTCGTGTTCTCCGAATTTTGCGGCAAGTATGGCCGCCGGCTCCAGCTGTGGTTTGAGCCGGGCCGTTACCTGGTAGGCAACGCGGGCACGCTGCTGACGACCTGCGTGCTGCGCAAGCGCAACGGCGGCACCGAGTTCGTGGGACTGGACACGGGCTTTAACCACCTGATTCGCCCGATGTTCTACAATGCCTACCATGAAATAGTAAATGCTTCTAACCCGGCAGGTCCTGCGGAGACTTACACTGTGGTGGGCAATATCTGCGAGATAGACAACTTTGCCGTGGATAGGGAACTGCATCAGGTGCGGGAGGGGGATCTGATCGCCATCCGGAGCGCCGGCGCCTATGGCTATTGCATGGCCTCTACCTATAACTCCCGCTACCGCTGATCCGCCGCGCCACTAAGCTCCGCAGGCAGCAAAGTATGGCGGGAGCCACGATTGTGTTTTAGGAACCAGTCGCTTCGGATCCGAGATAACACTTTCTTGAATTGCCGTTTCGATTCCTTTAGGACGCCCACCTATTCGGAACTCGACATCATCTTGAAGGTACGTGGAGCCAACAGGGAGATCTTCTGCCCGGGCTTTCGCGACAAAAAGACCATTGTGCAGGCTCAGTTGCCTGATGCCTTGCACCAGCATATAACTGATCCTGCTGGATACAGTGGCCCGGGAGAAGCACGCGGCTTATGTAAACGCTCGACTCCTTACAAGATCGCTAGGACCACTCTACCGGTATAAACGGGATGCAGGGCATCAGAGAGAAGCTTTAGCCACTGCGGCAGCAGAGCCTCTTGCCCTGCTGCTACTCTACCTGTCTGGAGGATATCTCCTGAAGCGATTTGCGGGAGTAGTACCCCGTGAATCTGCAAGTCGTACTAGTCAACTACCTTTTCACCAAGTGAAAGCCACTGTGTGATGAAGTACGGGACATATTGCCGGCCAAGCCGAAACTGTTGGAGTGCCAGCCGGTGGTGGAGCGGAGTACAGCTCAAGTGATCAGGTTTATGGGGAAATTTATTAGAGGGATGAGCCTAAGACATTAGCTTCTCTCTACTATCTTAATCTTCAGCCTTTTACCCCGCTTTACTTTTTTTGTGATGTGATGATTGGCTGAAAGGGGCCATATTTATGCTGTTCTTCACTAAAGCTGTCTTGGTAGGGACCAAAGGGATGATCAAATGGCTTCTTTGAAATATCAGGCCAGTCTTTGCTTGTGTCTTTCTTAGGTCGTGGCATTGAGTTAACAAAAGCTGCCACGTTCCAGGCTTCTTCATCTGTAAGTTGAGGGTTGTCATACGTTGCTCCTAATGGCATATTAGCCTTCACGTACCTTGCAAAGTTTGAGATACGGTATAAACCGGCTCCGTCGTTGTAACTGTTCTGTCCCCAAAGCGGAGGATAAACATATACGGCACTACCTTCAGGTTTCAACCCTTCGCCTTCCTCACCGTGACACACCTGGCACTTCTGTACGTATAGTGCCCTACCTAATTCCGGACTAGCCGCACGAATCAGCAGCTCTATATCCATCAAGCCAGATCCCTTTACTTTTTCGCCCTTCTTAACATCTTTTCCAACCCATTGGATATAAGCAACCATGGCTTTCATTTCCTTGGTGTCTTTATCAGGTGCGGTTCCGTTCAAACTACGTTCAAAGCAGTCCGTTACACGCTTTGTCACATCCTCTTCCATTCCTGACCGCGCCCGAACCTTAGGATAGGTGGAGGCAACTAATGCATAGTTATTGCCATAAGGTTTGGTGCCGGCATCCAAGTGACAATTCTGGCAGTTCATCCCATTGGATACCTGTAGCACACTTCCTTCTGGGCCAAGGTATTGAGCGGTGTTCTTTACCAATTCATGGCCGTAGCGTATGAAATCACCCTCAGGTGTAGCAGGTAGCGATGCCAGATCCGGGGCCTTCCACATTTCTTCTTTAGCTTCAGGTACAGCAGGCGCATCCATGGTACTATCCGAGAAAACCTGTGTCAGGTCTGGCAGAAGCGTATGAACTGTGGTAGCACGTAAAGCCACGACTATAATTACTAGTAAAACTGTTGTTATGGTACTTAAACCTATCACACCGGTAAATCTTACCAACAGGCTTCCAAAGTCTTGCTCCTGATTTCTTTTCATAGTTTACTCTCTTATGCTGAATATCAGTACAAGCTATAATATAAACACATCATACTATGTGATATAAGTCACATAGTATGAAATTTTGTGGTGGTTTTTCTTATAAGCAAAAAGAGCAGGAAGCATCAGCTCCCTGCTCTCCCCAACACACTAAACCAAATGCTTATCTGAAAACATAATCGATATTTGGCAGCTGCGAAAGTACCGGTGACTCAAGGTCAAGTACTTTGGCTCTTCCATCTATTTTAGGTGAAACCGTACCTTTCTCTTTCAGATACTCTTCCATTACATCGTGCACTGTGTAGGCCAGTACTTTAGGATCCTTAGCGTTCGGCATACGACATAGCACATGGTCTGGCTCACCGGTTCTGCGGCAGGCAGCCATAGTGTATTCCTTTTTCAGGTCTAGTGGTTTCCCTCCAACTGTGATAGACTGCACACGTTCTCCTTTAGGAGCATTGGCATTGAAGGTCAGCTCCATTCCTGAAAAGCGGATTACCCAACCGCCAAAGCGTTCCAGTGGCTTCTGGGCAAATACGTTGTGGAGTTCCTGTTCCATCCAGTTCTTTATCTGCAGGCCAGTCGCCTTTCCCGTTTTTACGTTCTCGTTCACAGGCAGCATGTTCCAGATGTCGCTGTAGGTGATAGGCGCCTTGCCCGAGGCATCTGGTACAATCGGTGTACCGAAACGGAAACCGTTTGAAATAGCAATATCAGCACCCGTCTTCCAGCGAACCGCGTCCGTGATCATATTGTCCAGTGCATTCTCCACCACCAGGTAGCGGTAAAGCGGTTCCGTGGTATAGCCCAGCACCCGGTCCATCTGCGCTTTATAAGGTGCCATCTGCTCATCCACTATTTTCTGTACGATAGGGTCTGCCGGGTATTTCTTTGGGTCTACATCCATCAGTTCATAGCGCTGGTCTACTATTTTACCGTCTTTCACTTGCAGGTCCAGACGACCAACAAAGGACCCGAAGCCACCTGGCTCTACCACCTGCGCATACTTGCGCTTCAGCGGCTGCCTGATTCTCTCGTGCGTATCGTTGCCCAAGACAAAGTCTACGCCCTCAATCTCCGGCTGATCGGCCAGGTAAATCTGCTTGGAAATACCCAGATGTGTTACCAGAAACAGGATGTCCACACCTTTTTCTTCTTTCAATTCTTGGATGAGTGGTTGGAGGTTGTCCTCTAGCCCTTTAAAAACAAGCCCTTTGCTGAATACCGGGTTTTGGCGAACAGGCACTTCTGGATCGTTGAAGGAGATAAAGCCTAACTTTACGCCTTTCATTTCTTTGATGATATAGGGCGGGTATAGCAGCTCAGAGCTGGCCTCGTCGTAGATGTTGGCACACACCACTGGCTTGCCATACGAGGCCAGTATGCTGCGCATTTTCTGGCTGCCAAAAATCACTTCCCAATTACCGGGTATGAGGAAATCATAATCCATTGCTTTGATGACTGGGGCAATGGCATCTCCTTCCGACATGGCGGCCACGGCGCTTCCCTGTATTAGGTCGCCACCGTCCACGATCACGGTACCTTCGGGGTTTTCTGCCTTTACCTGTTTGAAGAGCGTCTGAATATGAGCCACACCGCCGCGTTCTTTAAACACAAACTCCATGTTCTCCACGAACATTTCCTGGTGGGGCATCAGCTGCCCATGGATGTCGGCTGTCTGTAGAATGGTGATGGTTTCAATGCCATCGTTGCTGGCTGTTGTTTCTCCCTGCCCTGTTGACTGACAGGAGGTCATCCAGAGGCCTGCAAGCGGAAGAGCAGTAAGTAATATCTTTTTTAATAGGTTAATCATTTTCATGGTGTTAAGGTTGGATAACAAGGTATTTTTTTGCCTGTAGTTGGTACAAGCGGATATAGCCGTTAGAAATCACGGCGGCAGCGCTTGGCAGGGTTTTCTTATCTATCTGGTATCTGTCCAGCGCAATCTGGCAAACAGTCACGCTGAAGGCGCCATCTGACTTTTCCTCGATGAACTTGCCTAACTCCTGTTCAGCGGTAATGCTCTTCACCGCATTTCCGATGGCAATCACTTCAAAGTGCTGCACCGGTACACCAGCGTTCTTAAGTTGCTGATAGGTCTCCCAGGCACCTTTAATATGCCTGGCTTCTTTGGCTAAAAAGGCATAGGTCTGGTGGTGTTGCAGGTCAGCTTTTTCTGTGGCAGTAAGCGGGGGAAGGCTTTGGGCAAAGCTTGTACCGCTCGTTAGCCACATAAGCAAAAGCACATAGGACGAAAGCGCGGATAGTTGAATCAACTTCATATCATTTGAATAGTTAGGATAATAGTATCGTATGGCGGAAAGCCTGTTGTATCACTTTCTCGCAATAGCACCACCTAAGGAGGTGGAAGGTTACTGCATGCCGATGCAAGGGTGGCACAGACCCTCGCTAGCAGGTGTGTTTTCCAGCTAAAGGAAGTAAACTGCTTACCACAGAGGTGATCACCGGTTGGGAACGGTGCAGTAATCCAAAAGGTAAGAATTAGCTGAGCCGGGGCGGGTGAGGCTCTAAAAATTTGCTGGGGGAGTGGTAGCTTATCGGATTGAACCCGGCTTTTTGGCAGGCCAGGTATAGGGGTATAAACACAAAGGCATCAGCGGCTGCCGTACTAATCAGCTTTACTGAACAATGTTCAACAGTCTCATCTTTCTGCTCGTCCTCTGTATTTGGTGCTTTATTAAGCAGCTGCTTTAAATTTAGGATTTTATCTGCCGATGCCGCTATCTGCCTTTGAGCTTCTTTCTTCAGACACACCTTCCTAATAGAAACACCCGCACGCTCTCCTGGCACGAAGCTGATAAGGGTCAACGTCGAAAGATGTAGGATTAACATCAAAATAGCCCATATGTGCAGGTAGTACTTCAAGTAATGGCTTTATAGTTTATAACACAGTGCTGCTGTGCTGTTTCACAAAACAAGCGAAAGAGCATGAGCTTAACTGTGACAAATGTCACATTGGTTCAGGCAGCAATGTGTGTACTTGCAAACGATAGACTTATTAGAAGCTTAAAATTAAACTATGCCTATGAACTATGTAGTAAAACTAATTGCTTTCGTGCTCCTTTTTGGATTTAGCAGTTGTCAGCAGGAAACAGGTAGTACAAAAGTAAACTTAAATGCCACCGAAGTAAAACAACTCACTGCGTCTGATCAGGATATTATAGTGCTGGATGTGCGAACACCTTATGAGTTTCAGGACGGCCATCTGGAAGGCGCTATTAACATAGACTATACTTCACCGGATTTCGAACAGGAAATAGCCAGACTGGACACAGCCGCTACCTACCTGCTATACTGTAAATCCGGGAACAGAAGTAGCCGTGCCACAGCTGTCATGAAGCGCCATCTTTTCAATAACATTTACAACGCCACAGTAGGGTTTGATGCACTCAAATCAGCAGGGATACAAACAAAATAAGCCGTGGATATTTCAAACAAAAGATTTATTCAACTGGGCATTTTCTGGCTCATACTGTTACTGATTGTAATAACAGACCTTATTGGTGCGCCGCTCGCTCTATTCTCAGGTATTGTATTGGGCCTGATTTTCGGCAACCCTTATCCGGCAAAGCTGAGCAAGTTTACGAAGTACGCGCTGCAAGCTTCGGTAGTAGGATTGGGTTTCGGTATTAACCTATACCAGGTAGTTGAAACCGGCTTAACAGGCTTCTTCTATACGGCCATCTCGCTTATTGCTACTATGATGGTCGGTTTACTATTGGCGAAACTGCTAGGCGTTGAGAAAAAGCTGAATCACCTTATTTCTGCTGGTACGGCTATTTGTGGGGGAAGCGCCATTGCCGCCGTTGCCCCGGCGATCAAAGCATCAGAAAAGGAGATTTCTGTAGCGTTGGGTGTGGTGTTCATCCTGAATGCGCTGGCTCTGTTTGTTTTCCCGTTCATCGGCAATCAGCTACATCTATCGCAGGAACAGTTCGGGGTTTGGGCCGCTATTGCCATACATGATACCAGTTCGGTAGTGGGGGCTGCCACGGAGTTCGGTGAAAAAGCACTCGAGATTGCTACCACACTCAAACTCACGCGTGCGCTGTGGATACTCCCGATGGTACTGATTACAGGCTTTCTGTTTAAGTCTGAAGGCAAAGCAAGCTTCCCGAAGTTTATACTTTTCTTTCTGGTAGCGTCCTTGTTCAGCACTTTTCTGAGTGGCCTGAGCGAAGTGTTTGGCTGGCTGACCATGCTAGCCCGAAAAGGCTTGATCATCAGTTTATTTTTAACGGGTGCAGGCATCAGCATGTCGCTGCTCAGAACCATTAGTATCAGGCCATTCCTGCAAGGAGTGGTGCTTTGGCTGGTTGTGGCGACAGGCTCTCTGCTGGCAGTTTACTATGTGGTTTAACAGGTTAGCAGGATTACTTAATCCCGTCTATTTTAAAATACTAAACTTAAAGGCGACACAGCTAGATAAACCTAATTGAATAGCCTTACCTCCTCAACTATGGAAAAACAAATGAACTTCACCATTCTTCAGCTCAACGACACGCATGCCTACCTGGAGCCCCACCAGGAAATGTTCTGGGAAGGTGGTACAACGAAATATCGAAAAGCAGGTGGCTTTGTCAAGATAGCAGGGTATTTAAAACAGCTTCGAAAAGAGCAAAAAGGTGTGCTGGCACTGGATTGTGGAGATACGTTTCACGGCACCTATCCGGCTGTTGCTTCGAAAGGGGAAGTGATGGTACCTGTGCTGAACGAACTTGGCTTGGCAGCCATGACGGCACATTGGGAATTTGCCTACGGTCCGGAGCAGTTCAGGAAACTGACAGAGATGCTCAACTTTCCCATGCTGGCTATCAATGTGTATGATAAAGCTACAGATAATCTAGTATACAAGCCCTATGTGGTACTTGAGGTGAACGGGGTAAGAGTAGGCGTGATTGGGATAGCCTGTAACATCGTTGATAAGACCATGCCACCCCATTTCAGCAAAGGCATTTACTTTACACTGGGTAACGTAGAGCTTCCCGGTTATATTCAAAAGCTAAGGCAGGAAGAAAAGGTTGATCTAATTGTTCTGATTTCTCACCTCGGCTTCCCGCAAAACATGAAGCTGCTTTCAGAAGTGGAAGGTGTGGATATATGCCTGAGTAGCCACACCCATTACCGTACACCTAACGCTGTAAAACAGGGGCAAACGATTGTGATAGAGTCCGGTTGCCATGGTTCCTTCCTGGGGCGGCTGGATCTGACCATAGAGAATGGCAGAATTTCCAGCTATAAACATGAGCTGGTAGAAGTCTCAGACCGATTACCTGTTGATGGCAAAATGCAGGAGTTGGTGCAGCAAGCTGTTCAGCCTTATAGAAAAGAGCTAAAGCAGAGAGTGGGGGAGACAGCTACGGTGCTGGACCGGAATAACATCCTGGAATCTACCATGGATAATTTCCTGCTGCAAAGCATGCTGCACGCAACTGGAGCAGAGCTGGCTTTTTCGAACGGCTGGCGTTACGGAGCACCTATTGTTCCCGGGCCTGTTACCCTGAACGACCTTTACAACATCATTCCCATGAATCCGCCGATACAAACGGTGGAACTGACGGGGCAGGAACTGCAGGACATGCTGGAAGAGAACCTGGAGAAAACGTTTTCATCAGACCCCTATGCGCAGCAAGGTGGCTTTGTAAAACGGTGTATGGGCTTAAGGGCCTTTATAAAAATAGAAGCACCCAAAGGCACCCGTATCCAAAAGCTTTTTGTGAGCGACGAAGAACTGGACTTACATCGAACGTATAAAGCCGCTTTCGTGACAGAACAGGGCGTGCCGAAAAAGTATGGCGCCAACCGCGCCGACGCAGGTATAAAGGCTATCGCAGCCATGAAGCAATACCTCAATAATCATTCACCTGTCCGTGCTGACCTGCTTGGCACGTTCACGGCTGTATAAATCTCACCGATTAAACTATAGTACGATGAAGTTAAGCATGCATTTAAGAATACCCTTTATGATGGCGCCACTTATACTTGCCGGCGCCTGTACAAACTCTAACCCAGCATCAACGGCTGCAAACGAAATGGCAGAAAAAGACCAGAAATCGATCAGCATATTACATACCAATGACATGCACGGCTCTTACATGCCTTTCCTGACGACTACGGATAACGCTACTGCCCAAACCGGTGACGCTGGTCGTGACACGCTTATCACGTTCGATAAAGCAGCCAGGATAGGGGGCTTTGCCTACCTGGCCAGCGCTGTTAAAAAGGTGCGATCAGACAAAGGTGCAGATAATGTGCTGCTGGTTGATGGGGGCGATACCTTTAGTGACGACCAGCTGGGCAACCTGACGAAAGGAGAAGCCATGATTCGCTTCATGAATGCGGTGAATTATGATTTGATGGCACTCGGGAACCATGATTTTGACTATGGTTTGCAGCGCACGCGGGAACTGGAGCAAATGGCAACCTTCCCGATGCGGGCAGCCAACATTACGGATGACAACACGCAGCAACCCATTTTCGGAGTGCCTTATATCCTCAAAGAAAAGAATGGGATTACGGTGGCGATTCTGGCGCTTGGCTACCGCAACACACTTAAAACCGGTAATCCAGACAACGTGAAAGGACTCAGTTTTAAGGTGGGGCAGGAAGTTGCGCAAACCTATGTGCCGGAGCTCCGGAAAAAAGCCGACATAGTGGTGGTGCTTTCGCATGAAGGGACGGCGGTGGATTACAAAATGGCCCGTGAAGTAGCAGGTATAGACCTGATCATAGGAGCTCATAGCCACGACATACTGGAACCAAGAAAGAAGATAGGGCAGACCTATGTGGTGCAGGCGATGTCTGACGCGGCGGTATTGGGCGAAACTGAACTGATAGTCACAAACCGAAAACTGGTTGATGTGAAAACGCATCATCATTGGCTCTGGAACGAGCAGGTGCAGCCTGATGCAGCCATGCAGGCGTTGATAAACCAGCAGCGCAAACCACACTTGGATAAGCTGCAAGAACATGTGGTGGAAAGCAAGGCAACTATCGGGCGTCAGTATAAATCTGAAAGCCCCTTTGACAAGTTAGTAGGTAATCTGTTACTCGAAAGCTTCAAAGGGGATGTGGCCATCATGCCGGGAGTAGGTTATGGGATCTCTTTAAAGCCAGGCCCAGTGACAAGTGAAGAAATATGCAAGCTGTTGCCACATCCATCTAATATAGTAACCCTGACCATGACAGGTAAGCAGTTGCAGCTGACACTGGAGCAGGCAGCCAAAAACCTAAAGCCGGCTAACAAACTGGAAGCGGTGGGTGGTCTTATTCAGACAGCTGGCATTCGCTATGAAATGGACCTTACCAAGCCAGTCGGACAACGAATCAGCAAGGTCCAAATTAAAAACCAGCCTATAAATGATGACCAAAGCTATAGGATTGTCACCCACAACGGCTTCTTAACCGGGCTGCACAACTTCAATGAAATAGGCAAGGGGCAGAGCATCAACAGGACAGAACAGCTTTTAACCGACTTCATCATGCAGAAATTAAAGGAGATGAAGACAGTAGACATGCCAGCTAATATGGGCGAAGTGACCATCAAACGCTAAGTATAGTTGCACACTAAAATAAAAGCCCCGTAATCGATTGACTACGGGGCTTTCTTTTTATGAGGTACTGCCGTTTAAAACTTAATATAGCTCCAACCTTCTTCCTGTTTAGTTACGATTTCACCAATCCCCATTGGTACGGTAGGCACGTCAGGCAGTAGTTGGCTTTTT
Organism: Pontibacter litorisediminis; assembly: GCF_029360645.1. Lineage (GTDB taxonomy): Bacteria > Bacteroidota > Bacteroidia > Cytophagales > Hymenobacteraceae > Pontibacter > Pontibacter litorisediminis. The sequence goes on from NZ_JARDUA010000008.1 coordinate 113,539, forward strand.
TCTACTTTAGCTCTTTTCATCGTATTCTGGCAAGCGGCAAAAACTACTCCTTTGGCCTGTAGCTCTTCTATGGCGTTGGCTTGGGTTGATTTTCCAGTAACCAGGAGGTTGAGTGCCTTGCCGTGTACCACCACTTCAATTTGTGCATCCGGCCAGCCACGCTTGATATTGTTGAGTTGTCTCATCAAACCGGCATGCATCGTAGTGTCAGCCACCGACAGATCGTATACAATCTTGTGCTGCGACGTTTGTTCCGTTTTTTTAGCTTGTGACTTTGTTTGTGCCTGGGCCATGAATATAGGCGCTGCCAGCGTAGCCACCAGCACCAGCATAATCAGTTTCAGTTTCATAATTTGCTTGTTTAAGTGTAAGAATAGCTAAATTCTATAGGTTGGAAGAATAACTCTTGTAAGGCATCCTGAACCATACGCAAAGTTCACTTCTCGTAAAATAGGCGTATGGTTTGCAGGTATTACTTTTTCACCATCCCCTGCAGGAACTCCACCACTTCCGGTGTATTGTAATCGGCCATACCTTCCTGCTTGGCTACAATCTTGCCTTCCGGCGAGATGATAAAAGTAGTAGGGATGGCATTCGAGTAAAACTCTTGCGGGAACTGGCTAGCCGGCATGTACACTGGGAACGTGTAGTCTTTCTTATCGACGAACTTCTTCACTTTCTCCATGCCTCCTTCATCTACCGACAGCATCACAAAGGCAATTTTATCAGAGCCTACCTTGTCATAAAGCTTCTGGATGTGAGGCATCTCCGCGATACAAGGCGGGCACCAGGTAGCCCAGATGTTCAGGAACACCACCTTGCCTTTCAGGCTTTCAAAGGCTACTTGCTTGCCTTGCAGATCTACCATTTGAAAGCCGGATCCGGCCATTTCTGAACTGCCCACGGCAGCCGCATCTACAACTGCTGTAGCATCCGGGTCCTGTAATGTTTCCGGCACGTCCGCATTTTTAATGCCCGTAGCCAGTAATACACGCTGTACCTGGCCAATGGCCTCGGTATGTAGACCGGTAAGGTATAAAAATCCAAAAACGACTAGCATCACCGCCCAGCCGGGTAAGTCTTTTATCGAAAATTTCTTCTTATTCATAAAGTTATTGCATTAAGGTAGCTAAGTTAGCCCAATCTTTCAGGATACTATGTGACTAAAGTTCCACAGTCGTATAGCCTTTTTGCTTAAGGTCAAACATGAAGGTCAGGCCATTCGGCGTGACTTCCACACCATCCACCAGATCCGCAGCAGAAATGTTGAACTGCTTCAGCGACATGCCGCAGAGGATGTACCTCACCCCGGCAGCGCTGCCTTTCGCTATCTCTGCAGCCATCGTACCATCCTTTTTAAAGGCTTCTACTGACTTTCCGCAAGCCATTACCACAAAGGCTTCACGGTTATACTTGCTGTCTTTAATAATCGTCTCCGCCGTATTCACGGCTGCTTTTAAGTGATTTGGCTGGCTAATAAGCACGGCATAGTTTGTACTTGCAGTAATATGAGAGATATCCTGTTGCATGTTATTTGGAGCACTTGTCGTGGCGCAGGACCCAAATAGTCCCATCAGCCCAAGAGCTATTAGCGACACGTAACCGTTATTTCGTACAGAGATCGTCATGATTTTCTTTTTCTGCTCCAGGAGCGTGTCTACACTATAGTACAATGCGCCATTTATGATAAAGAAAATGAGCAAACCAAGCAGCGCCACGTTCTTGAACAAAGGCCCATAGTCTCCGCTGCCTACCTGCACGGTCAGCGTAATCGGTATGAGGATAGCCAGCAATCCAGAAGAAGCCAGCTTTGTCTTGAAGCCGACCAGCAGCATGATGCCACCTAGAAGCAGGCCAACGCCTGAAAGGATGATGAGCGTTTCGGCAGGTGCCATCCAGGTGGCCAGGTGTGCGAACGGTGCCTTCTCTAATCTGGCAGCTGCACCGGCAGTTTTTATAAAGTGGCTGAGACCAGCCATGATAAAAATCAGGCTGCCCAGGCTACGCAGCACCAGGAATGATATTTTTTGTTTTGGAGTAGTTTCCATACGTTTTGATTTTCTTAAAATAACTTGTTAGATAAAGTATAAACATACCTGTAGCAACTCACCTTTTGGCAAGTATAGGTAGGACAGCACCAACTGTTACTGTAATCAGTTGAGTTGTTGCTGCAATGGGTAGAAGTGTATTTTAAGCCAGCTTTGTCTTGAAGCCGACCAGCAGCATGATGCCACCTAGAAGCAGGCCAACGCCTGAAAGGATGATGAGCGTTTCGGCAGGTGCCATCCAGGTGGCCAGGTGTGCGAACGGTGCCTTCTCTAATCTGGCAGCTGCACCGGCAGTTTTTATAAAGTGGCTGAGACCAGCCATGATAAAAATCAGGCTGCCCAGGCTACGCAGCACCAGGAATGATATTTTTTGTTTTGGAGTAGTTTCCATACGTTTTGATTTTCTTAAAATAACTTGTTAGATAAAGTATAAACATACCTGTAGCAACTCACCTTTTGGCAAGTATAGGTAGGACAGCACCAACTGTTACTGTAATCAGTTGAGTTGTTGCTGCAATGGGTAGAAGTGTATTTTAAGAATGCCGGGGCGGCTCAGGGTCGTACTCGAGCACAGGAGCTAGGTGCTTCCGGGTATATGGAAGAGTAAAACTCTGTTTAGTTGACAAAGGAATAAATCGCTCTGAATACAACTCATTTACGACAGCATACACCTGCTGAACGCAATCTGTAGCTATACCTGCTGCGCTGTTTTGCTGATTAGGGTGTATCTGGTGTTTGAGGCATTTTTTTGCACAAGGCTTTTTACCGAAACGCTTGCTGTACTGACAGTCTTTTTTCAGCGCTACTTGCTGTGCAACGCTGCGCATGCTGCTGTCTTTCGGCAACGTGAAGAGCAGTAGCGTAAGGCTTACAAATAACAGCAGGTAGTTTTTCATGTACTTTTTAAGCGCTCCAGTATCTGTTTATGAAGGAACGTAGACAGAAGTCATTGTTGCTTTATTTTCCTTCAGAGGATACGGTGAGGCAGCTTTAACAAAGTTAGTACTACATTCCTTACTATGCCAGAGCAGCTTTTTGCTGCAGCACATCCTGTACTCTGATAATAACCCTGCCCCCACGGTAAGTATGGCGGTGCCAAGTATAACAGCTTCTAGTCCGAATAGGTCGCCGAATACGCCGGCAGCAACGGCACCAGCAACGTAACCAAAATCACGCCAGAACCGGAAAATGCCGAGGCTCTGTGCCCGTTGGCTCGGGTGCGTATTCTCTGCTACTACAGATAAAAAGTTAGGATATACCAAAGCCGTGCCTGCACCCAGTATAACGAGCGCAGCTACCAGAAAAGGGTAGGAACCGGCATATAAAAGCAAGCCTATCGCCACACCCTGTATTATCATCCCCATACTGAGCAGCTGTTTTTTGCAAAGCACATCACCCAGTTTACCTGTTACCAGTTGGCCCAATCCCCACACGATTGGGTATATACCAGCTAGTAAACCAGTTTCGGTCAAGGAATAGCCCTTCGTACTCAGTAGCACCGGCAACAGCCCCCAAAGGATGCCATCGTTCAGGTTGTTCACAAAACCATTCAACGTAACAGAACCTAAATTTTTATGCTGCCAGGTGGTGTCTTTCCAAATGTTGCGCAGCAGCGGGATACTGGTTTGCTTCGTTTCCGTCTGTACATGGCTATGCGTATCACGCACCAGGAACACGGTCAGCAGCAAACCAATCATGGAGAAAGCAATACCCGGAATAAATGCATAGGTGACTTCGCCGGTGGAAGAAGCGATATAGCCTGCCAGAAACGCCACCATACCAACTGCCAGGTAACCGGCAAATTCGTTGATGCCCATAGCCAGGCCACGGTTCTTTTCACCTACCAGGTCAATCTTCATCACCACGGTGGCCGACCATGCCAATCCCTGGTTGATACCCAATAGTAAATTTGCGAAAATTACCCACCACCAGGCATCGGCATACCATAGCAACCAGGGCACGGGCAGGGCAAACAGCCAACCGATCAGCAGCAACTGCCGACGCGTATACTTTGTAGCCAGCTTGCCCATCGACAGGTTAGCACCCGACTTCGCCAGGCCAAAAGCTACTATAAACGACAAAAGCGCCGTGTGCCCGTTAATTCCGAAAATTGTTTCAGCAAACTCCGGTATCACGGAGCGCTCTAGGCCTACCATCGCACCCACAAAGCCATTTACAAGTACCAACAGCCAGAACTGCCTTGTATTCTCCCGTAACCCAAGCTTTGTTTCCGATGGTTGCATCATGGCGATTGAATAATTTTAATTTGCTAAACTATGTATGTCAAAAAGCCACCAGCACTCTGGCCCGTGACTTTCACGAAACACTCAACTTTTAGCCAATTTCTTAATGTGGCAGTCTGTCTTTGATAGCGCCGTACAGGTACGTGCCGGCTATGGCGCCACCTACTGCTATCAAGATAGACCAGTACTGGAAGCCGATGTTGACAAACATTGGTCCCGGGCAGGCCCCTGTCAGTGCCCAGCCTAACCCGAAGATGGTACCACCAATCAGGTAACGCGGAATAGACATTTCCTTCGGTGTAAAGACGATAGGGTTGCCCTGGTAATCGCGTAGTTTATATTTCTTGATCACATAGGTAATAATTACGCCCAGTACTACGGCAGTACCTATGATGCCATACATGTGGAACGATTGGAAGCGGAACATCTCCTGAATACGGAACCACGATATGGCTTCCGATTTACTCATCACGATACCGAACAAGATGCCGGCAATTATAAATTTTAATCCTCTCACGGTATATAATTCTTTATTTTAACAATGGCTGTTTAATGGGTGCTTCTCTAGAAAATGAGCGGTAACAAGATCCAGGTAGTGATCAGACCACCAATAAAGAAACCTATAACAGCGATAAGCGAGGGCAGCTGCAGGTTAGACAACCCACTGATCGCGTGGCCTGAAGTACAGCCCCCGGCATAACGGGCTCCGAACCCGATGGCAAATCCTCCTAGCAACAGAACCAGGAAACCTTTCAGCGTAAAAGCAGCTTCTAGGCTAAAGATTTCTTCCGGCTGTAGGTCATCAGGCGCCGAAAAGCCTAATGCTTGCAGGTCTTGAACAGTAGCCTGTGAGATCTGCACCACCTCGCCGGTTGAAAGAAATTCTGATGCGATGAAGCCACCTAATACGGCGCCCACCAAGAATAATAGGTTCCAGGTCTGAGAACGCCAATCAAAGTCAAAGAACTTGACATTTTTGCCTGCACCACAGGCGGAGCAGATGGTGCGCAGGTTGGCCGACACACCAAATGATTTTCCAAAGAACAGCAGCAGTACCATAACAAAGGCGATAACAATACCCGAAGTGTACCACGGCCATGGTTGGCTCAAAAATTCTAACATTACTTACTCGTTTAGTTTAGGTTTAGAAGATAGGGCAGGAGCCGGTTTTAGGATTTCCGCCCTATCATTTTGTCTGTTATTATCTTGGCCAGGCACTAATGCCCCCAGCCAGGTTATAGGCCTTAAAGCCCTCTTTGCTCATGATGTCGCAGGCAGCACCGCTACGGTTGCCGCTGCGGCAGAACACGAAGTACTCTTTGTCCTTGTCCATGGTCTTCAGCGCCTGCTGGAACTGGGAAGAAGTCACGTCCAGGTTTTTAGCGCCCTTTATAGAACCGCCAGTAAATTCACCGGCTGTTCTCACATCCAGCAGCTCCGCTTTAACAGCGTTCTGGTACCTGGTTCTGAAAGTATTCCCGTCCAGGTTCTCGTAGTTTTTGGGTTTTGATCCGAATATGTTAAACATGGCTCTTAGTCTTTTGTATGCGTGATGAAATTATATGATAGTACAAAGGTCGGGAAAATCGCAGCCCTTGTCTGTGACTTTGGTCACGCAGGGAAGGGAAGTTCTTTAAAACTCAAAGGCTGGCGCAGCATCATACTGCGCCAGCGCTTCAAGCGTCTTTAACTATAAGAAATTACTTTAGTGTGCTCGGGCAAACAAAGGCTGTTTTAGGCACATTGGTCTCCGCAATAGCCTTAAAGCCACCTTCCACGTTCACAACATGCTCGTAGCCTCTGGCTTTTAGGATAGAAGCAGCAATCATGGAGCGATAGCCACCAGCACAGTGCAGGTACATCAGTTCATCCTTCGGCAGTTCGGCTAAGTGTTCGTTCAGGTAATCCAACGGGGCACTTAGTGCTGTCTCCACATGCTCTGCCTGGAACTCACCCGGCTTGCGCACGTCCACTACTTTAATGGTATTATTTTGCTCAAAACGCTGTGCAAATGTCTCTGCTGAAATAGAGTTAATAGTATCCAGTTCTTTGCCAGCCTGTTTCCAGGCATCCACACCAACATTCAGGTAACCTATCGTATAATCGTAGCCTACGCGGGCCAGCCTCGTCACCACTTCCTCTTCACGTCCCGCTTCCGTAACCAACAATATTTGCTGCTTGATGTCCGGAATCAGCGTTCCAACCCAGGGAGCAAAGTTGCCATCAATACCGATGTTAATGGAGTTCGGGATGAAACCAGCTGCAAAGGTTTCCGGCTTACGGGTATCCAGTACCAAGGCACCGGTTTCGTTGGCTGCTGTTTCAAATGCTTCTGGAGATAGAGCCTGCAGGCCTTGCTCCAGTACGTTTTCAATGTTGTCGTAGCCTTCCTTGTTCATCTGCACGTTCAGTGGGAAATAACTTGGCGGCGGTGTCAGGCCATCTGTCACTTCCTTAATGAACTCTTCTTTGGTCATATCGGCACGAAGGGCGTAGTTCGTTTGTTTCTGGTTGCCCAGCGTATCGCTTGTCTCCTTGCTCATGTTCTTACCACAAGCCGATCCCGCCCCGTGTGCCGGGTAAACGATCACGTCATCTGCCAGCATCATGATTTTGTTGCGCAGCGAGTCGTACAGATGCCCTGCCAGCTGGTCTTGTGTCAGGTCAGATTTAGCGGCCAGGTCCGGACGTCCCACATCACCGATAAACAAGGTATCTCCCGAGAAGAGCGCATAGTCATTCCCGTTTTCATCTTTCAGCAGATAAGTGGTAGATTCCATCGTATGGCCCGGGGTGTGCAGCACTTTTATAGCGACATCACCTACCTTTAATTCTTCCCCGTCTTTTGCAATGTAGGCATCATAGGTCGTTTTGGCATTCGGGCCGAAAACAATGGTAGCACCAGAGGCCTTCGCCAAATCCACGTGCCCTGAAACGAAGTCCGCGTGGAAGTGTGTCTCCAGCACATACTTGATGGAGGCGTTATCTTTCTCCGCTTTTTCCAAGTATGGTTTTACCTCCCGCAGCGGATCAATGATGGCGGCTTCGCCGTTGCTCTCGATGTAGTAAGCGCCCTGTGCCAGGCAACCGGTATAGATCTGTTCTACTTTCATGGTAGCTGATTTTATAGATTTTGTTTTTCTAAGTTTCTTGTCACCCTTATTACTGATGACACTACAAATTTCGGAATTACTATAGCCTGTGTCTGTGACTTATATCACGCTGCGGGATTTAGGCGAAGAATATTTCTTTGATGATGATGTAGATGCCCATCAAGAGCACAAACCAACCGAAAGAAGTCTTCAGTTTATCGGCATGGATCTTAGTGGATAGATAGGTGCCAATGAAGATACCGGCAATAGAGATGGTGGAGAAAATGCCCAGAAATAGCCAGTCAATCTCATAGTTGAACACATCCCCGATAAAGCCAAATAGGGATTTAACAGCGATAATAAGCAGCGATGTGCCCACGGCCATTTTCATGTCGAGTTTACTGAACAACACCAATGCCGGAATGATCAGAAATCCGCCACCTGCCCCTACAAGCCCTGTGAGCGTGCCTACTACCAGACCTTCAGCCAAAATACCACCATAGTTGAACTTTGGCTTTGGGTGCGCAGCTTTTGGATCAGTATGCTCCACGTCCAGTTCGGTGTCAATATTCTCGTCTACTACATCGGCAGGTTCAACTGGTATTTCTTTTTTCTTTTGGATCATAGATATCGAAGCAAACACCATCAGTCCGGCAAACAAGAGCATTAATAGCACGCCTTTCGTTACAGCCAAGTCACCTACCGTGAATAGATTTTCAGGTATGGCCGGCACTAGGTAGCGGCGTGTCAGGTACACGGCCACAATGGAAGGTATACCAAACACGACAGCCGTCTTCATGCTGACTAGTCCTTTTTGGTAGAATTTATAAGAACCTACTAAACTAGTAAGGCCAACTATAAACAGAGAGTAAGCCGTAGATATAACCGGGCTCAGGCCCAGCAAATATACCAGCACCGGTACGGTGAGAATAGAGCCGCCTCCACCAATTAGGCCCAAAGACAGGCCGATAAGCATGGCTGCGATGTATCCGAGTATTTCCATTTCTTAAGGTTTTATATTGATTTCAGACACAAAGGTAGGTTCACGCTGAAAGGAGTACAGTGACTGTTGTCACACAGGAGTATTTGCTGTAAAATTTAAAAGCAAAAGGCGACCTGATAAACTCTCAGGTCGCCTTTTGCTTTTGTCTTTCCTTTTAGACTATATCCAGGTCATGTACTTCAATGTAATTTCGATGCAGCGTGATTGCCCCGGTTTGCTCTAACTTTTTCAGGAGCCTTGAGATTACCTCCCGGGAACTGCTGAGCTCATTGGCAATCTGCTGGTGCGATAGTTTTACCTCGTTTCCGCTTACTTTTACATGGCGTCGCAGGTAAAAAATAAGTCGCTCGTCTAAGGCTTTAAATGCTACGCTATCCAGTGTTTGCAGGAGCTCTTCAAAGCGTTGGCGGTAAGAAGCGATCACGAAGTTATGCCAGGTTTTATACTTGGCCAGCCACAGCTCCGACAGGTGCGATGGTATCAGTATAATCTCGGATGCATCCACTGCTTTCGCCATGATTTGGCTCTGTTCGTTGCGGGCGGTACACATCATGGAAAGGGCGCAGGCATTCCCCGGTTCCAGGTAGTACATCAAAAACTCATTACCTTCTTCGTCTTCGCGGTACACTTTCAGCAGGCCTTTAGAAAGCAGCACAGTTGATTTAATGTACTGGCCGGTGCGCAGCGCTTCTTCACCTTCTTCCAGGTGCTTAAAGGTGCTTTGTGCCAGTATCTCTTCCAATAGGGACTGCTCTAACTGTGAGAACTTCTGCAGTAACGCTTCTTTATCAAGACTTTCCATATCTTATCCTTAACGTTATCCCTATGCAATAGGTCCGGTGGTATCCTTTGAGTGTTGTTTTGGTTGTGGTACACTGCAGCCCGATGGGCCGCAACAGCCTGTATTTGTAACAGCTTGCCCTAAAAGCAAAATGGCAAATGCACCAACCAGCACATCGCTCGTCATGATAGCCTGTACCAGCAGGGCTACGCCAAGTACCAGACGAATCCAGCGGGCCAGGTGCCAGCCAGTCAGCAGTTGATATTTTAGAGTCTTCATCATGCCTTTTCAGATAAGCTAAGCGTTGTATCCTGATCCTGTTCTATTGCATGCGCTGACTCTAACGCTGCCAGGTAGCGTTCCGCATCAAGGGCCGCCATACAGCCTGATCCAGCTGCCGTTACAGCCTGGCGGTACGTAAAGTCCTGTACGTCGCCACAGGCAAACACCCCGTCGATGTTGGTTTTGGTACTGCCTGGTATGGTACGAATGTAACCATTCTCATCAAGGTTCAGGTAATCAGCAAAAATATCAGCGTTAGGCTTATGGCCAATGGCCACAAAGAACCCTTTCAGAGGTATCTCCCGCATCTCATTATGGAGTACGTTTCTGACTCTGATTCCTTCCACAGTATCCTCGCCTAAAATTTCTTCTGTTACTGTATTCCAAAGAATCTCGATGTTGTGAGTTTTCTTTACACGCTCCTGCATAATGGTAGAGGCACGCATTTCATCACGGCGCACGATCATGTATACCTTGTTTGCTAGGTTGGCCAGGTACGTTGCTTCTTCAGCCGCCGTGTCTCCCGCACCAACGATGGCCACATCCTGTCCCCGATAGAAGAAACCATCGCACACGGCACATGCCGATACCCCGTTGCCATTCAGACGTGCCTCAGAGTCCAGTCCTAGCCACTTGGCGGATGCTCCTGTAGATATAATAACAGCTTCGGCTTCTATTACCTTCTGATCGTCTATCGTTACTTGATGGGGCTTAGAAGAAAAGTCGACAGCAGTAGCGATGCCATAGCGCACATCGGTACCAAAGCGCTCTGCTTGTCGTTTAAAGTCTTCCATCATTTGGGGGCCATTGATGCCGTCCGGGTAGCCGGGGTAATTTTCCACGTCGTTTGTGATGGTCAGCTGACCACCGGGCTGCAAGCCCTGATACAATACAGGGTTAAGGCCGGCTCTGGAAGCATAGATCGCAGCAGTATACCCGGCTGGGCCGGAACCAATTATCAAAACTTTTACCTTTTCTTTTTCCATAGTAATTAGTTTCTCTTAACTAAAGAGAGTTTATTTTGATGCCTTTTAGCCTGTTTATATACATCAAATGCAGTCTCCTTACCCTTAGGGAGCAGGAAGCTGCCTTGCTTTACAAAGGAAGCATTATACGTAGCATTCGTCTGTGATTTAAGTCACACATGATAGCGGTAAAGCGAGTAATGCTCCAGGGGCAGGACTGGCGTAAATACACACACTGCCTGCACTTCATGAGCACAGACAGTATGTGTACGTCTTACTATTTTTCTGTCAGTCTAAGTAGACATCCTGGAAATTAAAGCTTCCACGACAGTGCCGTATAGGCTGCTATTAAAAGGACTGGAGCTGATGGCACAACTACCGTCACACCCGAAGAAAGCATAGATAGGATAGCCTAGTACGCCGCCAGCAAACATGCCCAACACCAGTTTTAAACCGGTACCGAGCGATAATTTATTCAGTATCATAAGGCCAGTTACCAATGCCACCACTCAGGTTATACAGTTTTGTAAAACCTTGCCCCGCCATATAGTTGCAGGCTTGGGCACTTCTGTTGCCTGATCGGCAGTATAACACATACGGCTTGTCTTTATCCAGTGCATCCACCTTTTGCGGAAACTGGGCATCCATCAGGTCTACGACCTGCGCGCCCGGTATTTTGCCTTGGCTTACCTCCATGGGAGTGCGAACATCCACTACAGTGGCATCTGGCTGTTCTTCACGAAGCTTTTTAAGCTCTTCTCCGGAACTATCTTTATAGTTCATGATTGTTGGTATAGTTAAGGTAAGTAAGAGCCCCTTGTGGGCAGGAGCTCCTATTTTAGGTTATTTATTTTTAAGCTCTGTGACAGCTTCGCTCATATCGAGCACCTTCACCTTTGGCAGGGCAGCCTCTACAATGCTGCTGCCTGCTGCGGAGCGGTAGCCGCCGGCACAGTGCACCACCACCGGCTTGTCGGTCGGAATCTCGTTTACCCTCTCCCGCAGCTCAGGCAGTGGAATGTTAATCGAGTTGTCGAAGAACTTGCCAGCCTTAACTTCGGAGGCGTTGCGGATGTCCACGATCGTGTAGTCGTCTTTGTGCGCCTCAAAAGAAGCTCTTTCAAACCTGCCGCTCTCTTCGCCATCCTGCTTGTCGTACACGAAAGCCCCTTTTAATAACAACTCATACCCGATTTTAGAAGCCTTGGCAATCAGCTCATTCAGCTGCTCATCACTTTCACCAATCAGGTAGTAGCTTTCGTTAGGACCAACGATACTGCCCAGCCAGGTCTCAAACTTGCCGCCGTTCTGGATGTTGATCGCACCTTTGTAGTGGCCTTGCTTGAAAACCTTCTCGCTGCGGGCATCCACGATTATAGCACCATCTTCCGGCTTATAGTTCTTTTCCAACCTTACCACGCCCTCCACGCTAGGTTTATAGTCAGGTGCGCCCTGCTTGTTCAGGCTCACATCGTAGCCAAAGTATTTTGGTATAAAGGGCTGGTCTTCTGTCAAAACTTTTACAAACTCGTCTTCGCTCATTGGCTTCAGGGCATAGTTGCCCAGCTTTTCGTCGCCAATAGTACTGCTGTTGGCATCGCTCAAGCCTTTGCCGCAAAGCGAGCCCGCGCCGTGTGCTGGGTATACCACCACATCGTCGGCCAGCTGCATCAGCTTTTCGCGGGTGCTGTGGTACATCTGGCGGGCCAATTCTTCGCGCTTGGCAGTTACGTTGCCGGCACTCTCGCGCAGATCCGGGCGACCAACATCACCGATAAATAAGGTATCTCCAGTGAACACGGCTTTATCTTTTCCTTCATGCTCCAGCACAATGCTGATGCCGTCGGGGGAATGGCCTGGTGTGTGCAGCGACTTCAGTTTTATCTCGCCTAGCTGTAGTTCTGCACCCTCGTCAAACGCCTGATGAGGATAGTCGGCCCCCACCATACTATGCGTGTAAATGGTTGCACCGGTTTTCTGGTGTATCTCCAGGTGCGAGCTTATAAAGTCGGCGTGCGGGTGCGTTTCTATCACACCTACAATTTTTGCATGGTGCTCTTTGGCATACGCATAGTATGGCTGCGGATCGCGCGCCGGGTCAATCAGTATTACTTCCTTTGCGCTCTCGCTCAAGATGGCGTATGCATAGTGGGCTAAGCCCTTGTCTTCAAACTGTTTAATTTTCATAGATTCTCTGCTATCTTATGGTTGAACTAACTTCCTGATACAAAAATAAAGTTTTGGCTGCCCAAGTTCAGTGATGTTTGTCACACAACTTATTGTACTGTATAAACTTATGATTTGATATGGCTGGAGGCGTAAGAGCTAGGCACAAAATATAACGCTGATGCCCATGCGACAGGTAGCCTAGAAGTTTAGCTGCGTGACAAAGTTTAGATTATGGAAGTTGGTAGTGTAGTACATGGCTCCGAGCGGCAAGTCTGTACCCGGCGATGTTCTTCCAACATAAAGCAGCCGAAAACTCAGGCCTTTCAGCACTGGTTTTGCTGGGCTATAGTTTATGTCAGCTAACCAGCCTATGTAAGGAACAGCTCCATACTTATTGTGTGTATAGTTCTCCCGGCCAGGCATCCAGGCTTTAGAAGCAGCTGCTTCTAAGGATAGCCTGTCTGACCAGCGTTTTTTTACTTTCACTGCTAGTAAGTCTGATTTGCCTGTGCCTTCCATTCGGCCCCTGGAGAGTGTGGCGAAGAACTGCTCACGGCCCCATTCCCGCGGAAACAGGAAGCGCCCCTGCCCATCTATGTGCAGGTAATTTAGCGATGTATTCCAAGTTCCGGTCTCGTAAGCCAGCTGAGTGCCTACCAGCCATTGTTGCTGATTCGGGAAATAGGCAAGTGCTTCTTCCGGGTTGCCCCCGTTGCCTGCCTGCACCTGGTAAAGGCCTTCTATACCTGCTTTTACTTGCGGTATAATTTCTATAGTTGTCCGGCCATAGCTGGTGTTCGATACATTCTCGACCCAGTAGTTCCATACTTCTGCATTAAAGCTATGCTTAACAGCCCCTGTATTTACCTGTATACCTGTTACAGCAACACCTTTGGTTTCAGTATGGTGTGTATAACCTGATCGATTGCCCCATGCATCAACACCTACAGGAAACGTACCTATGGACTCACCCGCTTTAAACCACTCTACCGTGCTTCTGGGTGAGAAATGATCAAACCAGGCAAGTGTCAGGTGTGCTTTTTCTTGTATTGGAAATTGAAGACTGATACCTTGAAAGGAGTAAGGCTTCATGCGTGTATCCTGCGGATTCATCAGGGGCGAGGTAAAGCTGAATCGGCCAGCTTTCGCGTGCAGCCAATCTACTTTATACTCCAGGTACAGTTCGTCCAGCCGGTCCAGGCCGGCTTTATTTTCCGGATCTTCTACATTAAAGAGCTCCAGTTCCAGCTTAGGGTACTTACCTGTTACAGGATCCTGATGTGCCATGCCAGATGAGAACAAGTTGTAGGTAAACAACCCGGCAACCCCCACTCTGAAACCATGGAAGGGAGCTGTTTTATAAGCTATCTCGGCACCGATGGCATTGGCATAGTTATCAGAAAGTTCGCGGTGGTTCCAGGTTGCCATGAAATAATTCCGCACATGCCCGTGCACGGTACCTTTTGTAAAGAGCTCCTGCACGCTGTTTACCTGTACAGTATCTGGTTGATAAGTTTCGTGATGTTTTTGGGCAGAAGCCGTACCCCAGCTCATACTGGCTGCCAGTATAGCCGCCAGGGTAAATCTGTTACGCATTGTGTTTAGTGTAAAAAAGATGTGCAGCCTGCGCTGCACATTGAAGAGAAAGGATATTAGTTAAGGTGATAGGTCATCAAAGGGCGGATGCAGTGGTTCACCAGCGTTTCAGCGACACTACCGTAGAAGAGGTGACTGATGCCTTTTCTACCATGGGTACCGATCAGCACCAGATCCATTTCCGATACTTCGTTAAAGCTGCGGACACCGGCCGGAACCTTATAGTTGTGATGCAGGTGCAGTTCGTAGTTTTGCAAGTTCAGTTGCTCCGCAAACACCCGCATCTTGTATTTCAGTTGCTGGGCTTTGGCTTCATCTTCTTGGTCAACGATCTGCAACAGGTGCAGCTTTGCATCAAAGAGCTGCTGCAGCATTTTTATCGTTACTACACTTTTCTCTGGTTGTTTTTCCGCTTTAAAGTCTGCCACCCATAGCAGGTGTTGGATAGGCGTGATGGCCGCATGTTTATGGATGGTGATGACGGGAATGTTCGTATACCTGACCACATGCTGCGCTTCTGAGCCCGATACTTTCTCAAGCCAGCCAGCAGCGCCATCTGTACCCATAATCACCAGGTCAATGCTTTGAGCATTGGCATAGGTAGCGAGCGTTGTAGTTAACCCACCAAACAGCACTTCGCTGGTAAAGCTGAAGTCCGCGTGCTGTTTCAGCTCTGCAAACATCTGCTCCGCCAGTTCCTGCTTTTGCTTTAGCTCACTTTTGTTTACTGTTTCTGATGCAGCTACAGAACCGGCCCATTCAGCGGAGTTTATTTCTATCACATGCACCAAATGCGTGTTAATGGGCGTTTTATCCATCAGGAAAGCCAAAAATTCAATGGCTCTAAAAGACACCGGTGTAAAGTCTACCGGCACCATGACGTTCAATTTATCTTTCATTTGAGTAGTGGCTTTCAGCCTTTACATTTTAGTTTTGCTATTTCTATTCTCTTGATTGTCTGTCCTCTTTTGAGCTACCATTCTGGTTATATAGCCCGCTCCGCTGTGGTAAGGTCCTTCATGCAGGTGTATGTCCAGTTCCTGTAGCAACTTTATGTCAAGCAGTTTGAAGTCATCCTGTAGCACTTCGGCGGTATAGAGCATACGTTCATCTTTTGGTCCGCCGGAGCTATAGCTCAACTGATATGGGTGGAAAGCTTCCAGTATCACAGTGCCACCGGGTGTGAGCCAGTTGATTACCTTCTGATGCAGTTGCTGGCGCAGCGCAGGCGGAAAGTGAGCATAGATCAGTGCCACCGCCACCTGGCTCTCAGGCTCACAGGAGAATTGCGCTGCATCGGTTACCTGGTAGTTTAGGGGTACTCCACGTTGTTTTGCCAGTGCCATGGCCTTTTTGCGACCGGCTTCGCTGAAATCAAATGCTGTTACCTGCCAGCCTTTCAGAGCCGCATACACCGCATTTCTACCTTCCCCTTCGGCAGGCAACAATAATTTTCCGGGCCGCAGGAACTGGAGCTGCTCCCTGAAAAATTCATTTGGTTCAGCACCGTATACCATCTGTTCCTGGTTGTAGCGGTCATTCCAGAAGTCTTTCATAGTCATGCTTCTTAAGTTGATCGATACAAAGGTGGTATTTGGCCTGCCCTGGTTCAGTGACATTGGTTACACAAGCCACAGATTCTCGAATGACAGGCAGCCAGGTAATAAAAAAGGCTGCACTTGTCAGCACAGCCTTCTGATATTTTATAGTTAAGGAATCGCTAGAGCTTGTTGATCGCAGTTTTCAGCTTCTGGCTCACTTCTTCTGCTAATGGAGCAAGATTCGGGTTATCTACGGCAGCCATGGTTTCCATCGGATTGATAGCGGTTACTTCCACCTCTCCGTTTTCATGCTCCTGCAGCAACACATTGCAAGGCAGCATAACGCCAATGTTAGCTTCCTGCTGAATAGCCTGATGCGCCAGCCTTGGGTTGCAGGCACCCAGAATCTTATAGTTTCTGAAATCTACCTGCAGCTTTTCTTTAAACTTCTCTTTTAGGTCTATTTCACTAATCACGCCGAAGCCCTCCTGTTGCAGGGCTTCTTTTACTTTGGTGGTGGCCTCTTCAAAAGAGCTGTTTAACTTCTTACTTAAGTGATAACTCATAGCTTATCTTTCTTTTAGTGTTCTATCGCTTATGCCTGTTATAGGGTGTCGAAGTTGGCTACATCATATGCAGGACAACGCCCTACGGATTCTGTAAGCGCCCAGACGGTCGCCAAGTCACCAATGGCAGTGGCTGCAGGCCCTTTAACCGTTTTTGTGGTATTAAGAGCTGCTACGCCCGCTCCTAACGCAGACCTGTCAAACCGATTTGTGGTTCCCACGTTCTTCATCATAACATTTAAGTCAAGTGTTTCTGATTGCCAACAATGGTTAGTTGGTTAACGCATGGCTTCTAAGAGTGTTCCCGGATTATACAGCCTTTGCCCGTTTGTTAGAAGCTTACCATAAGGCCGGCTTTTTTACTTTATCATGACCTTCCTATTATTTTAAAAAATACATCGTAGCGGAAGTGGTTAATTAAAATACCAAAGGTTGTTGCAGTGATCTCTATGAGCCGCAGTAGAACTCAAAGAGGGAGTGCATGATGTTTTTCTACGTGATCGGAGAGCACTTTGAGTAGGTGGCAGTGCAGCGTTCAAGCCGCTCATCGATTACCGGCTCGAGGAGAAAGAGCTAGCTAGTGACAGAAAATCGTATTTCTAATTGGAAGTCAAGACAAAAAGGTAAGGGACGTGATGCAGGTAAAGACGGAGGAAAAAGTGGTTTTGGACAGGGAACTGCTCTTTGAGCGCTTCTCCCTTGATAGGTTGCCCTTACCGGGTAATTGAAGAAAACATAGGGAGAGAGGGTGCTGGCAGGCATGATCAACCAGAACTGGGTGGTTGAAGTGACGGTGGCATTCTTCTACGAGGACAGCACCTAAAAGCTTCATCCTTATGGTACATCTCTTTTCAATAAAGGCAATGCCAATACGACGGATATTAAAAGGGTTAAACACTTGAAAAAAATGATGTATTCTCTTGATACACCTTCACCCATCAGTAGGGTAACAAAATGATAGCTACTGTAAATGGAAGTACCTTTTATCGTTAGGTGCATGTAGCGACACATCAAACTCCGATCAAGCGCATAGCAAACAAATAGTTGTGGCGTGATGTAAAATCTTTTGTTTTTAATTGTAATTATTAAGTTATATTATTATAATTTGGTATCAGCAGCGCAATATACCTCCGTATGAAAGCACAAAGTGACGCATCACACCTCATGCACGGTTCCATGTTTGTACTGCTCGAACGATTTGTCGTAAGCACCTATGACCGCAGCACATGGATTGACCTGCTGGAAGAGTCAGGCGTTGACCATATGTCCTTTCGAATGCAGGAGATGTATCCCACCCACGAGATTTTTGCCATTCTCAGCTGTTTGAGCGAGTCAGCGGAACAGCCTGTTTTTGATTTGATGGAGCAGTTCGGTCAGTTTATGGTGCTTGACCTGATGCGGATGTACAGCAGTTATGTTCAACCAGAGTGGCGTACCTATGAAATGCTGATTAATACAGAGGATGCAATGCACAGTGCTGTTAGAAGGGAGGACAGGAGAGCCAATCCACCGAAACTGTTGGTAGCAAAAAAAAGTGCAAACCGACTCATGATAGAGTACTCGTCAAAACGCAGGATGGCTGGCGTTGCAGTGGGTATTATCAAAGGCATTGCCAGGTACTTTCATGAAAGCGAAAAGGTGGAGGTAATGCTGTTATCACCTGCGGATGCAGAGAACGTGCAAATTAAGGTAGACTTCCTGGTTTGAGTGGCATAGCTCCTCCGATTGCACCTCTACAATACCTAAAAATTAAGAAACAGATGTTTAAGCAGGTATAAATACCTCCAACAATGACCTGCCCGGGATGAGAAGCTACAAGGCTGGTTTAGGTATTCGTTATTCTCCTTTAACCGGTACTGGGAAGATTGGACTGCCGTTCTCGAAGTACAAGACGCTTTTCAAAAGCATAGAAGTACGTCTCGGCAATTAGTAGCATCGGGCCTTTATCATCAGCACGGATTTAAATCTCACGATCCCCGGATTTTAGTTATTTTTATGGCACCAGGATAACGTTCTTCATAAGGTTGGTAACATAGGTTGCCTGTTGTTTTTATACTTCTTTCTTACCCTCGTGATGCTGCACGCAGGTATTATCCCCACAGCCAGGTACTACTTCCGCTTAGTTTTTACATGGAGGTATGGAGCTTCCCGGCGCAGCAGCAGCAATTGTGACCAAAGCGCCGTTAGCCAAAGGAGCTACCGTGTTCCTGGCAGGTGCCGGAATCTGGGTGGCGACCTTTGGAGCAATGAAACTTTACACAGTTGTCCCAAAGCCATTGCACGCTAACGTCTAACTCATTATCGTCTGTTGTGCTGTCAGTGGGGCGACAGGGGCGTCTGGCGCTGCTTGCCGGAGCTGCCTCTGCCGGCGGAGTGGTTTTGAAGGATGTGAAGCGGCAGAGAGCCGGTCTGGTATCGCTAGGAAGCATACTTGTCAGCGCAGGCATGACCGGCGCACGCTTAAAAACCAGTTTCACCGCTACAGGCCCAGCGACACAGAGGAAAACCACTACTTTGGTGGCCCCTATGCCTCAGGCCATACTTTGCTTCCCTCTGCACGCGGCCTCAGTATTTTCCGTGGCGAACGTATATGGCCTAGAATTCAGGTTCATGCCCCGTGGTAAGTTAGCTGTCGTCGAAAGGAGCGAGTTACCTCTATGACATGTCAGTCAGCAGTGGAGGATACACAAAGAGCGGCGGTCGCTGAACACGCCACAACCGGATCTCAGGTTAGGAGGTGTGAGCGCTACACTTGTGATTTAGCTGCCGCCATGGCCTTGCTATTTGCGCGCTTCTTATACTTGCTTACATAAAAGTGCTCTAACCTACTCATCATGTACAAGGACAAAGTCAGCCAAAGTACGCCTATTAGATATCCCGCTGCAACATCAGTGGCATAATGCATGCGCAGATACACGCGGCTAAAGCCTACCAGTATCACAGTCAGTGTGAAAAATACCGACAGTACCCATCGCCAGGTTTTGTTTTTAACAGTAGTCCAGATGATGTAAAGGAGCAGGCCATGAAAAACGCCTCCGTTCATTGTATGGCCGCTCGGAAAACTGAAGCCTGCAATTTCCAATGGAACAAGAACAGGTCTAGGACGCTCATAATAGTGTTTCAGTAGTTCGTTTAACATAGACGTGGTAAAGGAAATGACAAGGACCCGCAGCCCATTCCAGCGCATGTCCCGGTAAAATGAGAATAGCAAGGCAAGTATAGCCGGCATGATGACAAGGTAGCGGGCTGAGCCCAGAAAGGAAGTGAGCTGCATCGTACAAGTCATGGCAGGGGAGGTGACACGGTCTGTAAAGGCAAACAGCATGGAATCAAAACCAGTGTCCTTGTCGGCGAATACATCATGGATGAGGTGGAACAACACGAGCAGGCATATTATGAACAGCAGACCGATTAGCAGGAGCTTGACAGAAAGCAGGGCCAGTAGGTGCAGTATGTGTCGGAATAGTCCTCTCATACGTGTAGTTAGCCTGCAATGCTCACCCCAATCAGTTTACCGATACCAAAGGTGATGGCCGCAGCGGTCAGGCCGAACAGCACCTGCCGGAAGCCTGAGAACCAGATGCTTTTGCCGGTGAAAAGCGTAATGGCTGCGCCAATTACAAACAAGCCCGCCGCGCTGAAAGCCAGGCTTTGGAGGATGGCCGCATAGCCGGAAGTATAAAAAAAGGGAATCACCGGTAGGATGGCCCCTACCGCAAACAGGATAAAAGAAGCAATGGCCGCTTCCCAAGCCGAGCCTTTCAGTTCCTCGGTATTGATTCCCAGCTCTTCCTTTACCAGTATTTCATGGGCGTGCTCCGTGTCTTGTATGGCAGCGGCTGCCATGTGGTGCGCTTGTGCTTCGGGTATACCCTTGGCCATGTAAATCAGGGTCAGTTCCCGCTTTTCACCTTCGGGGTTGGTTTCGATTTCCAGCATTTCAAGGGCCATCTGACGTTCATAGAGCTCCTGCGAGCTCTTCACCGAAATCCACTCGCCCAAGGCCATGGAGAGCGCCCCCGCCAGCAAACCGGCCATACCTGCCAATAACACGCCGCTCTGCCCCGCAGTAGCACCTGCCACCCCCATCACCAGGCTCATGTTGGAAACCAGCCCGTCGTTGGCGCCCAGCACGGCTGCCCGCAACGCGTTCCCGCCAATGGTGCGGTGCTTGCCTTCAATGCGGGAGAGGTGTTCGCCGGTGACCTTGCTCTTGTTATTGAGCAGTGTCTGTAGGATTTTAACATGGTTCGCCTCGTCCCCCGAAACAGGAATATGGCTTTTCTCTTTTTGCGTCAGTTGCGCATTGGTGATGCTTTTCTCGGTGTCCAGCAGCACGCCAATCACATAGCCATACCCGAAAATCTTCCCAATCCGGTCCAGCATGCGGGCGCGCCAAGATGGCGGGGGCAGGGCAATGGTTATGCCTTTGTTGCGCAGGTTGGCTTCCATCTTGGTGGCGTGTTCGTGCTCAATGGCACCCAGTTCCCGGAACATGCTGGCAATGGCCGGCACTTCCTCAGCCGCTGCGATACGTTCGTAGAGAAAAGCGGCGTCTACCTCTGTTTGCAGGCTGGCGGTATAGTTTTTATCCGGAAGTGTATTTGTTGCGGCCATGGGATATCAATGATGTGAAGTGGAGAAATCTTTATTCTTCCTCCTTGTTTTTCAATTTCATGAGCAAGGCGTAAGCTCCGCTGGTGACGTAGGTCTGGCTTTCTGGGTGTAAGTTCGTGCTTGGAAGAAGTGCCGTAAAGCCATTTTCAGAATGGCCGGTCTGGGCTTCTACCATCTCATAAATGCTGCTGTCCCGCACCGCGAAAACATATTGCTTGTTGCCGTAGCGCACAATGGCCTCGTCGGGCAAAGTATACGCCTTCTTGCTCTGCACCTCTATTTCCGCGTTCATGAACATACCGGGCACCAGTGAACGGTCCTCCTTATTTAAATGGCAATGCACCTCCACCGCCCGATCGCCAGTCACGTCCTTGCCTATATAGATGACTTTAGCAGGATATTTGTTCTCCGGCTGGTTGGCCCGGTGTGTCAGTACCTGTTGCCCAATCTCCAGTTTATCCAGGTCCTTCTCAAACACGGTGAGGATGAGGTGTAGGTCGCGAGGGTCCACCAGTTCAAACAGCACGTCCGTCGGCACGACATACTTGCCGATGTTCACATTTACCTTCGTTACATAACCATCAATGGGAGAGTAGAGGCGTATGGTGCGGGTGAGCGTACGTTCCGTGAGCCGGCTGGGGGTAACTCCGACCATGCGGAGCTTCTCGCCCAAGGCCTTGAGGAGTACCTGCTGGCTCTCGTATTCTGCCCTGGTTTGCTGGAAAACTTTATCGCTGCTGGCCTTGCTCTGGTTCAGGGCGCGCTGCCGGTTAAACTCCTGCTCGAGATACCCTAGGTGGGCTTTGGCTGTCAGGTAGTCCTGCTGCAGCTGGATATAGGTCTGGTCTTCGAGCTCGGCCATCAGCTGCCCCTTTTTCAGGTGCATGCCAGGGATCAGGGTGGTTTGTTTCAGGTAGCCGCCCAGCGGAACGCTTACGGAGACCATGTTTTGTGGGGGAGCTTCCATTACGCCGTTTACCTGCAGCACCGTTGAGATGATTTTTTGTTTTGGTTTGCCCGTCTCTACCCTGGCGTTCTTAAGTTGTGCCGGTGTAAGCTGCACCAGGTTCGTCTCCTGTGGTTTTGCATCAGGGGCTGATTCGACAGGCCGGTCTGTGCCGCAGCCTGCTAGTAAACTGAGCACGGCTATAAGATAGATATGGAATGACTTTTTCATGGCATTACCAGCTTTGGGTAAGGGCGTTGATCTCGAGTATACTCAGGTTATAGGTTCTAACAGCGTCGAGGTAGTTGGTCTGCAGGGTGATGGCCTGGTTGGTGAGCAGCACCCACTCCAGGTAGTCGATCTCACCGCCCCGGAACTGCTCATCAACTGTCCGGATGATGGAGCTGGCATTGGGCAGGGCCGTCTGTTCGAAATAAGAGAGGTTTTCCTGGGCCAGTCGGTGCTGCTCCAGCGCCTTTTGCAATTGGTTTTCCAGTCTTAGCTTTCCCGCTTGGTAGCTGTTCCTGGCTACCTGTTCCTGTATCCGGGCGGCCCGGATCCGGGACTTCTGCGCTCCAAAAAACAGCGGAACCCCCACCCCGAGTTGCACAGCAGAAAAACGATCTGAGGAAGTATAATTTCGTTCTACGCCATCCACATTCTGCATTCCCTTGATGCTTTGGTTGCTGTAGCCTGCCTCTAACTCGGGCAGCAGCCTGGACTGCTCCACCTTGGTCTGGGCCTGGCTTACTTCCTGCTGTTGTTGTAACAGCTTCAGGTAAGGGTGTGTGTCTCGTACTGCCGTATCGCTGATGGCAGGGAACTTCATTTTCAGCGGATGTGCAGCTGGTAAGTAAATGGTGTCGGTTTGGAGCAGCAACTGAAACTCTTGCTGAAGGCCGGCTATTTCCTGTTGTAGCTGCTTGAGTTGCATACTTACCTGCCCGCGCTGCGTTTGGGCCGTGTTTCTCTCCAGGATGTTGCTGGCCCCCATTTCAAAGCGAAGCTCTGCGTTGCGCAGGAAAGTGGCATACAGGCTGTCGGTATGGAGCAACAGCTGCTGTTTTTCGCGGGCATACAGCATGTCGTAGTATACGCGCGTCACCTGCCATTGCAGCTCAAAAGCGGTGAGCTCTGCCTGCAGCACGCGCTGCTGCCACTGGCGCCTGAGCAGCTGCTTGTGTTTAGTATATACCGTTGGAAAATGGATGCTTTGTGTCACGCTGAAGCGGGTATCGTTGTAGGCGGTGTTGATCTGCCCGTACTCCCCGGCTACGGTTGTTTGCGGAATGTCCCAGGTTGTTCCCTGAAGTTTCTGCTGTGCTACTGCCTGCAGCCGCTCGTTCTGTAGCGAGAGATTCTGATGAAGTGCCTTGGCAATCGCCTGTTCCAGCGTAATGGACTGCTGTGCCGAGGACAGGTTCGGCAGCAGTAGCAGGAGCATGACGCTCACACAAGTGGCAACCGGTTTGTTTACGGGCGTGTCGTGGTGTGCCGCTTTCTCAAAAAGGATGTACAGTGAGGGCAGCACAAACAGGGTGAGCAAGGTGGCGACGATCAGGCCGCCGATCACCACCGTGGCCAGCGGGCGCTGTACTTCGGCCCCGGCCCCCATGCTCAAGGCCATCGGCAGAAAGCCCATACTGGCCACGCTGGCTGTCATCAGCACCGGGCGCAGGCGCGTTTTGGTGCCTTCCAGTACAATCTCCTGCAGGCTCAGCCCACCGGTCAATCGCAAGCGGTTAAACTCGGCCACCATCACAATGCCGTTAAGTACGGCCACCCCAAACAGCGCTATAAAACCCACGCCCGCTGAGATACTGAAGGGCATGCCCCTCAGCCACAGGGCAAAAATACCACCGATGGCGGATAGCGGGATCGCCGAGTAGATGAGCAGGCCGTAGCGCACCGAGCGGAAGGCAAAGTATAGCAGCAGGAAAATCAGCGCCAGCGAGATAGGTACGGCTACTGTCAGACGATCACGGGCGGCTTTCAGGTTTTCAAATTCGCCGCCGTATACCACGTAATAACCGGGGGGGAAGCTTAGCTGTTGGGCTACTTTTTGCTGCAACTCATCCACGATGCTTTGCACGTCGCGGCCCCGCACGTTAAAGCCCACCATAATACGGCGTTTTGCATCTTCGCGCTGTATCTGGAAAGGTCCTTCCTGCAGCTGTACATTCGCCAGCAGATAGAGTGGCACCTGTTGCCCGGAAGGGGTCGGGATGAGCAGGTTCTGCACGTCGCGCAGGTTCTGCCGCAGCTCGCCCTGCAGGCGCACGACCAGGTCAAAGCGCCGCTCCCCCTCAAACACCAACCCGCTGCTGACACCGGCAAAAGCGGCATTTACCGTCCGGTTGATGTCGGCGATGTTGGAGCCGTGCTGCGCAATGGCGGCGTGTTTATACTTAATCACGATCTGTGGCATACCGGTCACCGTCTCCACGTACAGGTCGGTGGCCCCTTCCACGGTGGTGGCCAGTTCGCCCAGCCGGCTGGCGTAGCGGGCCAGCGTGTCCAGGTCCTCCCCGAATATCTTGCAAACAACATCCTGGCGGGCGCCCGTCATCAGTTCGTTAAAGCGCATCTGCACCGGATACTGAAAACCCGCCGTGATACCAGGTACGTCCTGCAGGGCGCGACCCATTTTTTTGGCCAGTTCATCAAAGGAGGTGGCAGAAGTCCATTCTGCTTTCGGTTTCAGGATCACCATCATGTCGCTGGCTTCGATGGGCATCGGGTCAGTCGGTATCTCGCCGGAACCGATCTTGGTCACCACTTTCTCCACCTCCGGGAATCTCTCCAGCAAGATACCGGCTGCCTGCTGGGTCGAGCGGATGGTGGTGTTAAGGTTACTGCCCGTCAGCACGCGGGTATCCACGGCAAAGTCACCTTCCTCCAGGGCAGGTATAAACTCACCACCCAACGACATCAGCACCAGCACCGCCGCAGTGAACAGTACTACTGCCCCGGCAATAATCATTTTAGGGAACGCAATCACGCGGCGCAGCTGCTTCTGGTAAAAATGCTCCACCGTGGCCATCATCCTGTCAGAGAAAGTAGGTGTATGGCTGATCTTCTTGCTTAGTAAAAGCGCGCTCATCATCGGCACGTAGGTGAGCGAGAGAATGGCCGCACCAATCAGGGCGAAGGAAACGGTTTGGGCCATCGGGCGGAACATTTTACCTTCTATTCCTACCAGCGCCATAATGGGCAGGTAGACGATCAGGATGATGATCTGCCCGAAGATGGCGCTGTTCATCATCCGGCTGGCAGACTGTTGCACCGTATTGTCCATTTCAGACTGAGACAGGCGGGTGGCCGTGGCGAAGCGCTTGTTGGAATGAAATGTGTGGAGTACTGATTCCACAATGATCACGGCACCGTCTACGATCAGGCCGAAGTCCAGCGCGCCCAGGCTCATCAGGTTGCCGCTCACGCCAAAGGTGTTCATCATGATTACGGCAAAAAGCATGGATAGTGGAATAACCGAGGCCACAATCAGCCCAGCCCGAAGGTTCCCTAGGAACAGGACCAGCACAAAGACCACGATCAGGGCGCCTTCCAGCAGGTTTTTCTCCACCGTGCTGATGGCGTTGTTCACCATCTTGGTCCTGTCAAGGAACGGTTCGATGACAATACCCTCCGGCAGCGATTCGCTAATCTGGTCGATGCGGGCTTTTACGTTTTTGATAACTTCGTTGCTGTTGGCGCCTTTGAGCATCATCACAACGGCACCGGCCACCTCACCCTGATCGTTGTAGGTCATGGCGCCGAAGCGGTTGGCATGCCCATAACCTACCTCCGCCACATCTCGCAGGTAGAGGGGGGTGCCAATCGCTGTGTTTTTCACGGCTATACCCCGAATGTCTTCCAAGCTACCCAGCAGGCCCTCGCTGCGGATAAACAATACCGCGTCACCTTTGTCGATGTAGGAGCCGCCAGTGTTCTGGTTGTTATGCTCCAGTGCCGTGAACACGTCTGAGATGGTCAGACCGAAGGATTTGAGCCGGGATGGATCTACTGCAATCTCATACTGCTTCAGGTAGCCGCCGAAGCTGCTCACATCTGCCACGCCAGGCACCCCTAGCAACTGCCGCCGCACGATCCAGTCCTGAATAGTGCGCAGCTCCATGGCATCATACTTGCCCTCGTAGCCCTTCTCGGGCCGCACCACGTACTGGTAGATCTCCCCCAGGCCGGTGGTGACAGGCCCTAATGCCGGCGTTCCCACGCCTGCCGGGATTTGCTCCTGCACGGCCTGCAGCCGTTCGGCCACCTGCTGCCGGGCCCAGTACACATCGACCCCATCTTCAAACACGATGGTTACCAGGGAAAGGCCGAAGCGGGAGAAACTGCGGATTTCTTTGATGCCCGGAATATTGCTGTTAGCCTGCTCTACAGGGAAGGTGACCAGGCGCTCGATGTCCGGAGCGCCTAGCGATGGCGCCACCGTGATGACCTGCACCTGGTTATTGGTGATGTCGGGCACCGCGTCTATGGGCAACCGTGTCAGGTTATAGATGCCCGTTATGATCAAACCAACCACGAAAAGCCCGATAATGAGCTTGTTCTGTATGGAGAAAGATATGATCCTATTCAGCATAACTGGTAGGCTTATTCACCAACGCTTTCGCTACTGTGTAGCTGCTGGCCTACGGGCTGGTCCCGCTGCAACTCTGTATGCCTGATCTGGCCACCCAGGTACCCGACGCGGGCCATGGCCGCAAAGGCCAGCAGCGTCAGGATAGTGGCTAAACCAAAGGGTGCTTTGGAGGAAGACCGGTACTGCAGCAGCAAGGCGGCCAGGGAGGCTACACCTGCGGCGGCCATCACCCAGATGGCCAGCTCTGCCGCCTCTTCATGCTCCTCCAGCGCGCTCTCCAATATACCCGGAACATTCTCTACCAGCTCTTCGGCAGGTTCCCCAGTCAGGTATACCGGTATGGCCAGGATTGTCATGGAGATAATGATGGCAGACGCTACCGCTTTTATCGTTTTCTGATTTCGCGCCATGCCCCACAGCATGACGCCACCGCCGATCAGGGTTCCGACAATCGGAAAATGATTCAGCAGCAGATGGATATGGGTTAAGTCCATGGCTATCTCTTGGAATACAATCTATAGGATGTGTGCCTTTGGTAGGGTTCAAAAGTTGTCAGTTGTAGCTCATGTCTTGGCTGAGACTGTAGTCAACTGCCGCGCCTCCATTAGGAAGGTAGCTGGTGCTGAGGCAGCTTTAGCTGCTAAGGACTTAGCCGTGCTGTGGTGTCTCCGTTCAGCAGTTCTAGGGTACAGGTCGCCAACAGGTGCACATTTTTTATGCTACCCGGTGTTGTTTAGTCCATCTACTGTTGAATAACGAATGTTGATTAACAAAATAAATGTACGAGAGTAAAAGTAAATTGTAAATGATAAAAATCATGTTTTAGAGGTGCATGGGATTATTATTGAGGATTTGCTTCGCAACCAGCATGCAGCTGAGCCTGCTGGATACAGTGGGCCGGGAGAAGCATGCCCGGCTGATGCAAACGCTCACCTCCCTACAAGATCGATAGGACCGCTCTACCATCGATAGGACCGCTCTACCGGCATGAACAGGATGCATGGCATCGGAAAGGGGCCTTGGCCACTGCGGCAGGAGAACCTTTCGCCCTGCTACACTACCCGCCTGGGGGATCCTCCTGAAGTCCAGGTGAAGCAAAACAGGCTTCGCCGCATGCGGAAATGACTTTGGGCGCGTTACTTTGTTGCACCCGTACCAGGCTGACGAATAGCCGGGTGGGATCTTAATCATTTCATGACAAAAAACACCATGATAAAACACTTTTACCGATCACTTCTTCTGCTCCTCATCGTTCTTTCGAGTTGCAAGGACTCGGAGGTGGCGCCACAGCGGTCCTTGACCCTGGAGGAACAGCAGTTGCTCTTGGGGAAACCCAGCGCAGCCACAATGGACATTAGCAAGCCTGACAATTACCTGATCACAAGGCCTCAATATGCCCTCTCATACAACCGGGAGCGCAGCACGCCCAACTGGGTGAGCTGGCACGTAAACCAGGACTGGCTTGGAACTTCTGACCGCCAAAACGATTTCCGCCCCGACCCGTCGCTTCCGGAAGGCTGGTACCGCGTCTCGGCTACCAGTTACCGCAACAGCGGCTTTGACCGGGGGCACAACGCCCCGTCAGCCGACAGGACCCGCACGGCCGAAGATAACTCGGCCACTTTTCTGATGACCAACATGATCCCTCAGGCTCCCAATAACAACCAGGGGGCATGGGCTGATTTGGAAGACTACACCCGAAAGCTGGTCTCGGGAGGCATGGAAGTGTACGTGGTGATGGGCAGTTACGGGAAGGGCGGGACCGGCTCCGCTGGACCCGCCAGTACGATAGACAATGGCCGCATCACGGTGCCTGCCCGTATCTGGAAGGTACTCGTCGTATTGCCTGAAGGAGAAGGCGACCTGGAGCGTATCAGCGCCAGCACGCGCGTGATCGCCGTGGACACACCCAACAGCGATGCGGTGCAGTCGGACTGGGGCGCTTACCGCACCACCGTAGATGCCATTGAGCAGGCTACCGGATATGACCTCTTGTCCGCCCTGCCAACCAGTATACAACAGGTGCTCGAGCGCAGGGTGGATATAGGCCCTACGCGATAGACGGACTACCACATGAAATGAAAAAATGAGCAGCAACAGCGAAAACACAGACACCGTGCTGGAAGACCTTCGCCATCTTTCGGAGGGTTTGCTATACCAGAGCGAGACGGACGCGCCGCTGGAGGTTGTGCGCTTTTCCAATACCGCGCCTACGGTGGAGGAAGTGACTGCCTGGGCAGAAAAACCAGAGGAAAGTAAGGTAGAGATGATAAAGCTTGAGACCTTCTTCCGCCCAATGATCTCTGCTGCATCGGAAACGACACAAGAGCGGGAAAGCGTCTCACGTTTCCAGGCACTGCAGACCTACCTGGAGCAGCACTTAAAAGAAGTGAGGGTGTACCGGATAGGAAGGCGCCGCATCACGGCCCTAGTTATTGGCAGAGCAAGCAACGGCGAATGGGCAGGAGTGAAGACGGAGCTCGTGGAGACGTAGCACAAATGTTTAGAGTAGGCGCAAAGTTTCCGCTATGCTCCCGGGCGTTTGCCTCAGTCTGATAGGCAGACGCACGTATAAGGCGGTACAACATGAAAGAAGAAATGTAAAACTATGAAAACAGCACTCGTTATTGGCGCAACAGGTCTGGTAGGAAAGCAGCTCGTTCAGCTGCTGCTGGCAGATGAACGCTTCCAAAAAGTGATCGTGTTTGGCAGGCGGTCCTTGGGCATCGCCCATGCCAAACTGGAGGAGCATCTTATCAATTTCGATGCGGTGGAGGAGTGGCAGCACCTGGTGAAGGGAGATGTGCTCTTCTCTTCGCTCGGCACTACCCTGAAGCAGGCTGGGGGGCAGAACCAGCAGTACCGAGTGGATTACTATTACCAATACAAGTTTGCAGAAGCCGCTGCCCGAAACGGTGTGCCGACTTATGTGCTTGTTTCCTCGTCAGGAGCCAATCCCAATTCCATGATCTTCTACTCCCGCATGAAGGGCGCGTTGGAGGAGGCCGTTAAAGAGCTTGGCTTGCAGAGTACTAACATCCTGCAGCCGGGCCTGCTGCACGGCGACCGCGAAGAGAGCCGCTTTGGCGAAAAGGCTGCCTACAAGGTGCTGCATTTGCTGGACAAGGTAGGGCTGGCGGGCAAGTACAGGCCTTACGAGGACAGGGTGGTGGCGCAGGCTATGGTTCACGCTGGCACTGCCGCAAAACCCGGTATGCATACCTATACCTTGGAAAAGGTGTTTGAGCTGGCGGAAAGAAAGCATTAGCAGGAGGCGCTCTTCGCGGCTTCCGTACCTAGGTAGGAGTGTATGGCGGGTGTCTACAACGCTTTTATTTTGCTGGCTTGCATGTTCATTCTGTTAGAAGTAATTAGGGGCATCTTCTAGGGGCATTTGTTGAGGTGGTGCATCCTAATTAAGTTTAAAAGGTGTTTACCCTCAGTGTTTTATGTTGCTGAGAACTTGTGTAGGTAAATAAAATGCTAAGTTTATTAGTATTGTTGCAGCTTGACTAATTAATTTAGTGGCCAGTTTTAATACTGCAGCAGGCTTTCGTGCTGCGTTTTTACCTATGCCCACAGTAGCACCAAACAACTTCTTTAGCCACCGGCGCAGCTTTACGGAAATCAAACAGGAGCTACTACTGCCTTTCTTTGATGCCTGGTGCGATCTGCAGGTCACCAGGCTCAAAGAGCAGACCGTTCAAGGTATCTTTTATACGGACCTACACGCCGGAAGCAAGCAGAGCGCTGTTTCTGATACCAAAACGGCCTTATGTAAGAGTATCCTGACGAGACCGAAGCTGAACCAACAGGCTCATACGTTTTACTACAGCAAATACAAAGATGTGCTGGAGCAGGTTCAGCAACAGCTGCTAGGCTGTGCTTATTGCGCAGAACTGCAGCACTCGCCCAAAAGCCTTGCTACACCTGAAAACAAAACCCTGCCAGGAGAATTGGCTGGAGCAGGCCATGCCTCCCTGGTCTTTGCGGATCCGTTTGCGAGCGCCTTCGCACACGGGGTAGCCAAACAAGCCATCCTTGAATGGCGCTCGGACCTTTTTATGCTCATAAGCCCTGACCATGTAACCAAAACCATGGCAGGTAAAAAGCAGCCGGAGATACTGGCCCGGTTGTTTGCCGATCAGCTGCCACAGGTACAGCGCTTCTGCCAACTGGAGAAGGATAAGGCAAGGCGCCAGCAGTTTATCTTGGAGCAGTTTGAGAGCGTGTTACGGAGCAATGGATATACATCACTGCTTTACAAAATCAATCTGCCAAACCGTGAGCAAGCTGCGTTTTACCTGCTTTTTGCGTCGGCTGATATAAAAGTCTACAGGGGCTTTAAAGAGCACATGATGGCGTACAGCGTTTCGCGTGAGGATGGTGTTCCAGAATGGTCAGCGCACAAATTTGTGCCGGCACAGTTCTCCTTGTTTGTGGAGGAGCCAGCCTATACGATTATGAAATTGGTGAAAAGGTTAACCATAAACCAAGGGCAGTACAAGTACAAGTCGATTGGAAAGATTTATGAGCTCGATAATCCGGGGACTGCCTACTGCCTTGCTAATTACCTGACTGCCTTTGAACAGATGCAGCGAGACGGGCTAGTAGAATTCTTAAATGCCAGTACCCGGCAAACGACTAAGTGCCCTACTGACACATCCATAGTGAAATTTAAGACATAGCTTGGCTCTTGCTGGAAGCAACGGCAAAAGGGGAAAAAAGGATCCGTTTGCCTCTACCATTCCTTTTCCCAGAGCCAGGCATGGTAACTGTAAAGCTGCCAGCCCATGAGCAGGTAGAACAGGCCTAACAACAGGTAAAAATGAGGGTTCTTTAGCGGGAACAGGAGATTTTGGAAAGAAAGCTCCCGGGACACCCGCCTCGGGGGAAAGTACTCCTATCATCTTCTAAGGGGCTTTATGCAGTTGCGGTAGGAGAGCTTTGTTTCGGATCGGCTTCAACGGCAGGATGCCTTATCCGGTAGTACAGAAATAGTAGTTGCATGCGCAGGCTGGAAGTCATTCGCCCTGCCATTTAAGAGAGCTATGACTAAAGGGGTAGATAGCTTCCCTATCATGTCAACTTTTAATATAAAAACCTGGCATTATGTGCGCTATCCGCCCCAGCTATTTGTGTCATCGTCCATGACACAAATAGCTTACTTAACATTCAGCGTTGTTAGAGTAAAGTGTTTTGGGCTTGTGCGGAGATTAAGTTTGCTAATCTCCGCAATTATGCGGAGATTAGCAAACTTAATCTCCGCAATTAAAAACCAACATGAGTTTATACATATACCAGCATCCGGCGTGGCCGCAGTTTACATGGGATGAGCATTCACTCTCCAGGCTCTTAGGGGAAGTGCGTTATGTGCAAGGACGATCGGCAGGCCGTATGGAAGGGCTCGGGTTCTCCGTCAGAGAAGAGACTATGCTGCAAACCCTGACGCAGGACGTGCTCAAATCCACCGAAATTGAGGGGGAGTTGCTGGAGCCCGATCAGGTGCGGTCATCAATCGCCAGGAGACTGGGTATGGATATAGCGGGGCTCATCCCATCGGACAGGGATGTGGAAGGGGTGGTGGAGATGATGCTGGATGCCACCCAGAACTACCAGGAGCCCTTAACAAAAGAGCGCTTGTACAATTGGCAGGCCTCTCTGTTTCCAACAGGTAGAAGCGGCATGTATAAGATCATCACCGGGGCCTGGCGGGATAATGAAAAAGGGCCCATGCAGGTTATATCAGGTCCACTTGGCCGGGAGAGGGTGCACTTTGAGGCTCCTGATGCGCTCAAGCTGGAGCGTGAGATGGATAAGTTTCTGGACTGGTTCAACGGGGAGTCGGTGCTGGACCCGGTGTTGAAGGCTGGCGTAGCCCATCTCTGGTTTGTGACCCTGCATCCGTTTGATGATGGGAACGGCCGTGTGGCGCGCGCGATCACGGACATGCAGCTGGCGCGTGCTGAGAAAGGCGGACAGCGGTATTACAGTATGTCCGCCCAGATACGGCAGGAGCGAAACGCCTACTATGATATCCTGGAGAAAACGCAGAAGGGTACGCTTGATATAACTCCGTGGCTGGAGTGGTTTCTATGCTGTCTGCTCAGCGCGCTGCATGCGGCAGAGGAGAAACTGGAGACCGTGTTGGAGAAAGCCCGTTTCTGGGACCTGCATGCGGAGACACCGCTAAACCAGCGGCAGCGCCTGCTGATATTGAAGCTGCAGGACGGGTTTGTCGGGAAGCTCACTTCTTCCAAGTGGGCAAAGATCGCCAAATGCTCCCAGGATTCGGCGGGCCGTGACATACAGGATTTGATAGGCAAAGGAATTCTCCGAAAGGAAGCTGCCGGAGGAAGAAGCACGAGCTACAGTCTTATTAATGACTAACAGGCGTTTAAAAGTAACAAAGGGGTTGCCTGATTTCCAGGCAGCCCCTTTGCGACCCTTAAGCAGCCGCTTTTACATCGAGCGGTGCTTCTTGGGTCTCTTTTACCTTTAGCTCCAGTATATAGCTGGCTGCCTTGAAGGCCCTGGCGGCGGCGTAGAGGAGCACGGTCCTGTCATTTCGGAGCCGGCGCATCCAGCCCTGCAGGTAAGCCACCGAGTTGGGAAAGACCTGCTCCCGGATGCCGGTGAAGGCGCAGAGGAAGCTGGCGCCCATTTCGGCCACCAGCTCCTCCTTGCTGTAGGCCTCGTCTCCGAAGCGGCTGGCCTTTTCCTCGTCTGAAAAGCGGTTGAGGCGCGTCGGGTGGCCTGTGGCGTGGATGAGTTCGTGAAAGAGCGTGGCGTGGTAGGTCGCAGCGGAGGAGAACTGTTTCGGCTCGGGCACCTGCACCCTGTCCAGTGCTGGCGCATACCAGGCTTCGGAGCCTCCGAGCCGGATCTGGGGTGCAGGGGAGGGGAAACTATCCACCACCTGCTGACAGGCTTCAATGACCTGCTGCCCGCTGCGATTAGGCACGGCGGGCAGTTGAAAGTCCACGCCATCCACCTGGTCGATGTTGAAGACGGTCCAAAGAAAGGGAACAAACCTGCTGTCGGACCGGTTGCTGTTCTCCGCAGGCTGCTCTTCTGCGTTTTTGCTTTCCTGGCTTTCATATACCTTCCAGTAGACGATGCGGGTGCCTTTCTCACCCCTGCGGATGCTGCCGCCCTGTTCCTGGGCCTGCCTGAAGGTGAGGAAGTAGGGCGCCGTGAAACTGTTTTTCTCCGTAATGTGGTGGAGGTAAAAGGCATTGAAGCCCCCGTAGGGGCGGTTGGAGCTGTAGTTTTTCGGCAGGCCGTAGGAGCCCCAGGGCTGTTGCCAGAGGACCTTTCCTTTCTGGAGCTCGGCGATCACCTCATCTGTTACTTGCTGGGCAAGCTGGCTGAATTTCTGGTATGCGTTCATAACGTATAAGCTTTAATGGTTGAAGAACTTGTTGAAGGCGCCTCTGAGGACCGGGAAGCGCTGCCGGTAAAGATGAGGGGCTACAGGAGCCCCTCGTCTGCTAGAGAATAATAGCCCTCGCTGGTGAGGATAAGATGGTCGAGGACGGTGATGTCCAGCAGCTCGCCGCCCTGCTTGATCTTCTTGGTGAGCTGCAGGTCGGCCTGGCTGGGCTTGAGGTTGCCCGAGGGGTGGTTATGGGAGAGGATGATGCCGGAGGCGCAGGCTTTCAGGGCGGCCACGAAGACGAGCTTGGGGTCTGCCACGGTGCCGGCGACCCCGCCGGTGGAGAGCTCGTAGACGCCCAGCACCCGGTTGGCCCGGTTGAGCAGCAGTACCTTGAATTGCTCGACGAACTCTAGTTTGCTTTTGTCCCAGCTTTCCTGCAGCACCTTATAGGAGTCGGTGGAGCAGGTGACCTGCGGGCGCTCGCTGGGCTTTACCTTGTTGCGGTAGGAGAGCTTGACTTCGGCTACTCGGGTGTTGGCGGATGTTTTAACGGTCTTTTCCATAATCATTGATGTTAAAGTGTGAGAAAATTGATTATGGTGCTGCCGCTGCCTTCGGGCCGGACTAAAGGCAAGGTGGAGGCGGAGAAAATGCGGAGGGTCCACGGCCAGTGGATACCCATTTTGTCCGCACGACCTTGCTCCTGTGTCCGGCACGCAAGGCTACCTTTGCCCCAGAATGAATGACGGTTGGATTTTTTGCTTTTTGAGTGGCCTTAAGAGAGGGGCCTGAAGGAAAACCAGCGCCCCCTAGGTAGCAGCATAATGCTTTGCAGTAGCCGCTGACCAGCTTTGAAGAAAGAGGCATGAAGTGCTATTACAGCCTGCGTGGGCATCAGGAGGTTTACGGCCCTGTTACTATTGGTTTGCAGGCTCCATTCTTCTACGCCTGAGGCACTCGGAGTGTGGCTTTTAGATGGCAGGCCGCAGAAGAGGGTAAATCTGGAGGAACCCTGATCTGGTCATGGGTAAGCGGCTTCCCATGATGTTTGGCAACTGCTCGTTGCCTGGGAGCTACTAAAGTAAGCTCGATCAGTAGAATTAGCAGAAATCTACAACAACAATTCCCGTTTAACCCCCTTCTTTTATTGCATCGGGTTGTGGGCTGTAAAGCAGGGGAGGGGGTGCAAGGGACCTGTAGGTTCTTTACTAAGAAATCTATCCAGAGCAGTGCTTCTTCCCTAGAACCGGAATGTTTACATCTTCTATTTTCTTGTGTGGGTCAGGCGGATACTTGTGCTCTGTCAGCGACGCAGGTATGCATCGGGTATATCTTCATAAAAGAATATTTGAATCATATTTATGAGATACTGAATTATTCCAATAAATTAATGTTGAAGCATCTATATTTTAATAAGTGAATATTATATCCTATTTTAATTTGTAATATTGAAGGCAAATTTATGCTAGTCAGTATGTTGTACTCTATGATCGTGTTGTCAACTTCCCCTTCTGTCAAACCGGCTAGCGCTTTTAAATGGCTTACTAACTAATTATTGTACCATATTTAAAACTTCTACAATCCAACCATTTTATGAAGACCAAGAACGCTGCCTCTTTCGGTAGAGGCCGTGGCGTACCTTTACCTGTGCTGTTGAAAGCGAACAAAAAGGTATGCTTCGCCCTTGTGTGGGTCATGTTGCTGCTGTCCTTTCAGCTACAGGCACAGCAAACCTACGATTTCTCCACACCCGCCACTCTCAGCGGAAATGTAGGCCCATCCTGGCCCTGGGACACCAAAGCTGCCTTCGTGGCAGGGGGCGTGGAGTACGAACTGAACCAAAGCGGTAATGGCTCCTGGACAAACAGTACGACGGGAGGGGAGGGCAACTCTGCCAGCCTCTATTATGAAACCGCGGCAACGACAAGCGTCACCCTCAGGCGGAAAGACGGGCAGAAGTTCAGGTTTTACAATGCCTGGTTGACCTACCAGTGCTTCAGTGACCCGACTTTCTACAAACCGCCGCATTTAAGGGTGTCTTACCAAGGGGCTACTGCGGCCGAAGACATGTTCAACGATCAGAACCGAGCCAACCTGACCTTAGCAAAAGATGTGGAGGTGACGTCCGTGACGTTTTTCTTCAGCGGACTGTGGAAGCTGAACCTGGATAATATCAGAGTAGGCCCGGCGGGCCCGGTGCTTTCCAGCAACGCGAACCTGGCAGCCCTCAGCCTGGACGCCGGTACCTTATCGCCTGCCTTCGCTCCCGGCACCACGGCCTACAGCGCAACGGTGGCCAATCAGGCAAGCAGCCTGTCGGTCTTTCCTACCAAGGCGGATGCCAACGCGACTATCAAAGTCCGTATCAACAACGGCGCCTTCACGTTGGTCAGCAGTGGCACGGCATCACCTGCACTGCCGCTTAACGTGGGGGGGAATCAACTGGACGTCCAGTTGACGGCCCAGGACGGAACTGTCCGAACCTACACGGTGGCGGTGACACGGCTGGCTGCCTCCTCACTGCCCGCGCACCCACTGGCATTCAATGGGACCAACCAGTACGTCAGTGTACCGGCCAACCCGAAATTCGAGACATCCAGTACCACCGTTGAGCTGTGGGTAAAGCCTGACTGGACTGCCGGCCAGGCCAGCGGGAACCCCACGCTGCTGGGCGTTCGTTCCGCAACGGGTACCCGCTACAGCATCCACCTGAACAATGGCCTCAACATGATAGGCATGTGGAACAACAGCTCCTACCAGATGGTGCCCTATACCTTTGTGAAGGGCACCTGGTACCACGTGGCGGTTGTGATGCGACCGGGAGGCTCTGACTTTTATGTGAATGGTGCCTTCATCGGCGCTATCGGTACTACATTGAATACCGGGCTCACGGGAAGGCCGGTCCACATCGGTGTGGCGGATGCCGGGCTAGGGGAGCCCTTTAAAGGGGAGATGGACGAGATCCGGATCTGGAACACGGCCCGTGCTGCCGGTGAGATTGCGCAGCACTACTGCAACCCGGTGCCTGCCGGCAGCAGTGGGCTGGTCGCCTACTACGACATAGAGCAGGGGGTGACCGGTCCCGGCAACGCAACGGCCAAACGCCTGGCAGACAAAACAGCCAATGGCCTGCATGGTACGCTTTACAACTACTACGCTTCTAATGCAGACCTGGCAAACCTGGCCGTTTCGCCGGGACAGCTGGCTACTGTTTTCAGTCCGGCGACGCTGAGCTACAAGGTAAACCTGCCTTACCAGCAGCACTCGATCAGTATCACGCCTACCGTGGCGGACGCAAGATCCTCAGTGGTGGTAGCCGGTACGGCGACGCAGAGCGGCAATGCCCGGACTATTAATCTGAATGTCGGTCAAAATCCTGTAGACATCAAAGTGACGGCAGAGGATGGGACGGTAAAGACCTACACCCTGTTCATTTACCGGGATGCTGCCTCGGCAAATGCCGGGCTGGCTAGCCTGACCCTGAGCAGCGGCACCCTGGCCCCGGCCTTTGCCACAGGCACGACGAGCTACAGTGCGGCAGTAGCCTACACGACATCTGCCGTGGACCTCACGGCAACCCTGGCTGACGCAATGGCCAGCCTCACTGTAAACGGGGTGGCGGCAGTTAGTGGCCAGGCTGTTACTGTGTCGCTGGTGAGTGGCGCGAATGCCATCCCAATCCTGGTAACAGCGGAGAATGGTACGACAAACACCTATACCGTGACCGTGACCCGTGCCGCTCCCCCTGCACCAGCCATCACCCTACAGCCGGCAAATATTAACGTGTGTCCCGGAAGCGGTGCGGCGTTCCATGTTACAGCCAATAATGCGCTCTCTTACCAGTGGCAGGAGTACATTACCAGCTGGCGAAATATCGCCAGCAGCAGCACATATGCTGGGGTAACGACAGCTGTACTTACTATTAGCAACTCCACCGGTCTGCACAACAGAAAGTACCGCGTTGTCGTGAAAGGCGAAGGCAACCAGGAGGTAACCTCTGCCGAGGCCACGCTTTCGGCCCAGGACCTTGTGGCGCCCACCTTCACAACGCCTGCTGACGTGACAAAGCCGTTGGCGGAGACAAAGACTGTGACGATACCTAATGACAACCGCTTCATCGGGGCAAGCGGTAGCGTGTTCAATTTTCAGGATCCGCTCCCGGCGGGGGCAGTGATGACAGGGTTCTCCATTGCTTTGAAAGTGCAGGCACCCTACTTGTCGCACGTGAGTCCTAGTGTTTCCGGCACGTCGATAGGAGACTTTTACCCGAATAGGGAAACGAAAACAGTTACGTTCAACGGGGACATACCCACTTACAAGTACGGGGGCACCAACAACCTGACGCTCTATGCCTGGTGGAATGCAGTGTACTTTAAGGGGGCGACCCTTACGATCAGCTATACCCTGGGAGGCAAAGCCTGTGCGACCAGTGTCAGCGTCCCGGCTCCTGCAGCTACGGATGACTGCAGTACTGTGCGTTTAGTCAACAGCTTCAACGGCACGGCGGATGCCAGTGGTGAATACCCTGTAGGCACGACCAACGTGATCTGGACGGCAAGGGATGCCAGCGGCAACGAGAGCACCTATACCCAGCGCGTGACGGTAGTGGATAACGTGACGCCCACGATCACGGCTCCCGCTGCTGTCAGTGTGTCTACGGATCCCAGTAAAAGCACGGCTTCCGGCGTTGCGCTCGGCACACCTGTGGCCGGCGATAACTGTCAGTTAAAAGCTGTGGCCCATGATGCACCGGCCCTTTTCCCGCTGGGACAGACAACGGTGACCTGGACCGTGACCGATGAAGCCGGTAATTCGGCTACCGCCATGCAGCTGGTCACCGTGGAAGACAAGGAGGCGCCTGTGCCGGCAGTTGCCTCACTGCCAAAGCTGACAGGAGCCTGCGCTGTAACTGCAACGGCTCCAGCGGCTAAAGACAATGTGTCCGGCGTAATCACCGCTACGACAACTGATCCAGTTAGCTATAGAACGCAGGGTACTTATAGGATTACCTGGACCTATACCGATGCAGCCGGCAATTTTGCCACGCAGACGCAGGAGGTGGAGGTAAAGGATGAAACCGCTCCTGTTTTCACGCCCGTGAGTGCCATTGCAAAGGATACGGATCCGAATACATGTGGTGCGGTGGTGACTTTCCCTTTGCCGACAGTGACTGATAACTGCTCGGCGTCTGTTACCATTACACAGACGGCGGGCCTTGCCCCGGGAGAACTTTACCCGGTTGGCAAAACGACCAATACCTTTGTGGCCACCGACGCTGCCGGTAACACCTCCACAATCAGTTTTGATGTGACCGTGACAGATACGCAGAAGCCATCGGTGGTCACCCGAAATATCACCGTGCAGCTGAATGGGGCTGGTCAGGCGACCATCACGGCAGCGGAGCTGAACGGGGGCATTGCCGATAACTGTGGCATCCGCTCCATTGTGCTTGACAAGACTACGTTTGACTGCACGACGATCGGTGATAATGTAGTCAACCTGACCATCACCGATGTGCATGGCAATGTATCTAATGGGTTTGCCTATGTAACGGTAGAGGATAAGACGGTTCCGGTTGCCAGAGCAAGGAACCTGACCGTGCAGCTAAACGCGGAGGGCAAAGCCACGATCACACCGGCCATGGTAGATGACAACTCCTCTGATACGTGCGGAGAGATACGCCTGGCGCTGGATAAGACCACTTTCGATTGCGGCAACACAGGTCGTAACGAGGTGGTGCTGACGGTAAAGGACGGGAGCGGCAACGTAGCGACTGCTACGGCCATAGTGACAGTAGAGGATAAGCTGGCCCCGGTGGCGCTGACGCGCAACCTGACCGTGGCCCTTGATGAAACAGGCAAGGCCGCCATTACTACCGATCAGCTCAACAACGGCTCCACGGACAACTGCGGCATTGCCCGTATTGCGCTGGACAAGGAAGGCTTTGACTGCAGTGACCTGGGTGACAACACCGTTACCCTGACCGTGACGGATGTACACGGCAACGAGGCTGCGGCCACGGCTGTGGTGAAGGTGGTGGACACGACTGCCCCGGTAGCCCGTGCAAAGGATGTAACGCTCTACTTGGGTGCGGACGGCACTGTGTCGCTGACGCCGGAGCAGGTAAATGATAACTCTTCTGACAACTGCGCCGTCGCCTCGCTTCGCCTGGACCAGACATTGTTTGACTGCTCCCAGGTAGGCCAGAACACGGTAACGCTTACTGTGACGGATGCCAGTGGCAACAGCGCCAGGGCCACAGCGACTGTAACCATTCGCAGCAACACGGCGCCGGTAGCCAGAGCGCGTAACATCACCGTCGCGCTGGGCGCTGATGGCAAGGCGGTCATTTCGGCAGCTGATGTGAGCGACGGAAGCGCCGGTGCCTGCGGCATTAAGTCCCTGTTGCTTGACAAGACGGATTTTGACTGCTCGAACATTGGCGAAAACATGGTGACGCTTACCGTGACGGACGTGAACGGCAACCAGTCGGCAGCCACGGCAGTTGTGACGGTGGAAGACAAGGCCGCGCCTGTCGTACGAACCAGAAACATGACGGTCCGGCTGGATGCCCAGGGCAAGGCGGAGATTGTGGCGGCCGACATCAACAACGGCTCCAGCGATAACTGCGGCATTGCCTCCATGACCCTTTCCAGCACTGCCTTCGACTGCAGCCAGATAGGCCTGAATGAAGTGGTGCTGACCGTGACAGACGTACACGGCAACGCCGCCTCAGCAACGGCGCAGGTAACGGTAGAAGACAAAGTGGCGCCAACGGCTGTGACCAAGAACATCACGGTCTACCTGAATGCCTCCGGCAGTGTTACGATCGACGCAGCTGATATAAACAACAGTAGCCAGGAGGCATGCGGTGAGGTTAGCCTGAGCCTGGACAAAACATCGTTTGACTGCACCAATATAGGGGAGAACGCGGTAACCCTAACTGTGAGGGATGCCAGCGGCAACGAGTCTGCCGCGACGGCCACGGTGACCGTGCTGGATAACCTGGCGCCGGAGGTGCGCACCCGTGCTGTCTCTGTACAGCTCGACGCCGAGGGCAAGGCGACGGTCACAGCCGCGCAGGTCAATGCAAACTCCACGGACAACTGCGGCATTGAATCAATCATCCTGGATAAAACCTCTTTCGACTGCAGCCAGACGGGGGCCAACACGGTAACCCTGACTGTCACCGACAAGTACGGTAATTCGGCTTCAGCCACTGCCTCTGTCACGGTGCTGGAGGCCATCGCGCCTGTGATACTGACGCGCAACCTGACCGTTGCCCTGGATGA
Source organism: Pontibacter litorisediminis (assembly GCF_029360645.1). Lineage (GTDB taxonomy): Bacteria > Bacteroidota > Bacteroidia > Cytophagales > Hymenobacteraceae > Pontibacter > Pontibacter litorisediminis. The sequence continues at coordinate 154,667 of NZ_JARDUA010000008.1, forward strand.
AGCAGGCAACGCCAGCATCACTGCCGGGCAGATCGACAACGGCTCGTACGACAACTGCGGCCTGGCCACGGTGGAGCTGTCCAAAACGGTCTTTGGCTGCGAAGACCTCGGCGAAAACACTGTGACCTTGACAGTAACCGACAAGAGCGGCAACCAGGCTGCGGCAACGGCCATTGTGACGGTGGAAGACAAAGCAGCCCCGATAGTAGTGACCCGTAACCTGGTCGTGCAACTGAACGCCAACGGCGTAGCCGGTATTACGGCGGCTCAGCTCAACGACGGCTCCACGGATAACTGCGGCATAGAGACGCTTAGTCTGGACAAGGCTAGCTTCAGCTGCGAGGACCTGGGCGAAAATACCGTCACGCTGACCGCAACAGATAAGAGCGGCAACCAGGCTGCGGCAACGGCCATCGTGACGGTGGAAGACAAGGCCGCGCCGGTGGTGGTCACGCAAAACCTGACAATCCAACTGGATGCGGCCGGTGCGGCAACCATTGCGGCAGCTGACATCAACAAGGGTTCGGGCGACAACTGCGGCATTGCATCGATGACGCTGTCCAGGACTTTGTTTGACTGCAGCAACGTAGGCGAAAACGAGGTGACGCTGACGCTAACAGACGGAAGCGGCAACCTAGCGACGGGCACTGCGATTGTGACGGTCGCAGATAAGCTGTTACCGGTTGCGGTGGTGAAGGATGTTACCGTGCAGCTGGATGCCGCGGGCAGTGCCGTCATCACGGCTGCTGATCTGGACAACGGCTCTTCTGACAACTGCAGCATCGCGAGCATGTCGCTTGACAGGAGCGCTTTCAACTGCGAGGACTTGGGCGAAAACACCATCATGCTGACCGTGATGGACGCCAGCGGCAACAAGGCTACAGCCGTGGCCACGGTGATTGTAGAAGACAAAGTGGCGCCAATGATCTCGGCGCCTGGGGCTGTAGTGGTCAATGTGGATGCCGGTAAAACAACCGCTTCTAACGTGGATCTGGGTGAACCGATCACCTCTGATAACTGCGCAGTAGCCACTGTTACAAACGACGCGCCTGCCGTATTCCCGACAGGTACCACCACCGTGACATGGACTGTAACGGATGCTTCGGGCAACACGGCCACCGCTACCCAGAGGGTAACGGTAAGACGCGATATCGTGTCGGTGACGAACCCGTCCCAGATCAACGTGCCGATCCGCACGGCCTATGCCAGCGTGCCGCTTCCGGGTACCGTAACGGTAACCTACTCTGACGGAGCCACGGAGGCGATTGGCGTGGTGTGGGTGCAGGGAGCCTACAACGGGCTGGTGGCCGGGACCTACCCTCTCACAGGCCGGCTTACGCTTGCCGCCGGTACGACCAACCTGCGAGGTATTGTCGCTGAAGTAGCCGTAGAGGTGGAGCCTAACATCGCTCCATCCAATCTGACATTCAGTGCCACCACTTTCAAGCCGGAAGCCACGGCAGACGAGGTGATCGGTACCCTGACCACCTCGGACCCGGATGACACAGAGTTTGCCTATACCCTGGTAAGAGGCGAGGGCGACACGCACAACCATCTGTTCGAGACTCGTGGGGACAAGGTATACCTAAAGTCCAACAACGGCCTTTCGGGCATGGTAAGCTTTACGATCCGCGTGCGCAGCACTGATCCGTACCTGAACAGCATTGAACGCACGTTCCCGCTGACCAAGCAGGCCTACGACCGCACGGTGGACCAGCTTAAGATCGTCAACGCCTTCTCCCCGAACGGTGACGGCATCAACGACAACTGGACCATCCCGGAGCTCAGGTTCTACAATGAGGTCTACATCCAGGTGTTCGACCGTTCCGGCGTGCGCGTGTTCGAAACCAGAGATCCGGAAACAGGTTGGAACGGCCGCAGTACCGGCGGTCAGTTGCTCAAGGGCCCTTTCCTGTACATTATTGAGGTAAAGGACATCAATTGGGTGAAGAGAGGTGTCGTGACAATCCTTAGCAAGTAATCAAGATGAAAAAGTTAATCCTATCCTTATTGTTAGCTGCTTCTGTTCTGGGTGTGAAAGCCCAGAACAGAAAGCACATTGCCAACTTTCAGCTGTTTCAGCAATACTACAACCCGTCCCTGACGGGCTACGAGGGCTCTATGCTCAAAGGATTCCACCGAAATCAGTGGTCGGGGTTTGAGGGCGCCCCCAGAGCCTACTTGGCCTCGGCCGAACTGGACCTGGCAGACCTGTCCGCCTGGCAAAAAAACGATGTGCTGCGCACCAGGCAGCACGATTTCTTCGACCGCCAGGCCGGCGCCCGCCATGCTTTCGGCCTGACCGTGCTGCAGGACGGGTTCGGCCCTTTCTCGGAAAGTCAGGTGCACCTGGGGTATGCCTCCCGCGTGCGGCTATCGGAGAAGCTTAGCCTGCGTTGGGGTGGAGCGCTTGCCTATAGTGCCCAGCGCCTCGACGGTACGAAACTGACGGTGGACAACGAGAGTGACCCGGAGTTCCAGGGGGTGCTGGGCCAGCGCCTGCGACAGGGCAAGCTGGACCTGAACCTGGGCCTGACACTGACGGCTGACAAGTTCTACCTCGGGTATGCCATGCAGGACGTGACCCAAAGTGGCATCGTGTCGGGTGGGGATGCCTTCCTGCAGGATCTCTACACCCGCAAGCACCTGGTGCAGGCGGGCTACCGCACCGCCATTACCGAAGAGATTGGGCTGGTGACCAACGCCATGTGGCAGTATGACGACCAGCTAAAAGAGAGCGCCGAACTGCAGCTAAAGGCTGTGTACCAGAACATGCTCTGGCTCGGAGGCAGCTACCGCCAGGAGCTGGCCTGGAGCGCCACGGCCGGCGTACGCTTTGCCCAGTTCAGGGTAGGGTACGCCTATGAGATTCCGGTGCAGGATGCCCGCCATGTGAGCAGGAGCACCAGCGAAATTTCCCTCACCTATAACCTGATCCCGGTAAAATACCCGAAGTACGGAAAGCAAGTGACCATCTGGTAAAACGAAGAGAAAATGAAGAAAATCGTATGCACAATCGTGTTGATGCTGGGGGGGCTGAACCTGGCCCAGGCTCAGACAAAGCTTGTGGAGAGTAATGATGAGATGGCCGGTGTTGCCCTGGTGGGGGAGGACATGCTGCTTGTCACCAAGAAAGAAGCAGGGGGGCAATACCTCTACACTGCCCGCCGGGGAGAACCGGAAGCGGCGGAGCGGGCTCCAGCCTTGAACGCCGGCCAGATCAACACCGTAATTGGCGGGAACCTGGGGGTAGGCGAGGTGTTTGTCTACCATAAATCAGGAAGGAAGGCCGCAAAAATCAGTATCTACAAGTGGACGAACGGGGAGTTCGTGAAAGGAGAGGAGCTGCCCGTGCCCCGTATGCGCAACCACTCCTACAACCTGGGCCTTTTCCTGACCGAAGACCAGCGGCGGCTGTTCATTGCCGCTGAGCTGGCAGGCACCGAGGGCTATGACGACCTGTACCTGAGCGAGTGGAACGGCAAGAGCTGGTCCAAGCCGCGCAACCTAGGCAAGCAGGTCAACTCCAGGGGAGCGGAGTTTGCTCCGTTTGTGAGCAACGACTCCCTGTACTTCTCTCGTGAGCAGGGGGAGACCGCCTACATTTACAGAGCACCCCTGCAGAATGGGCAGCCGGGGGAGGCTGTGCGCCTGCAGGGGGTAGTGAACGAGCAGGAGGCTTATAACGCCTACTTCTGGAAGAGTGGCGACCGCACCGTCTGGGTGAGCGGTACGGCCAAGCAACAGCCCCGCTACATCGCCTACATACTCGGGGAGCTGCCTGCAGCGGCTGTCCCAGCCCCACTTGCTGAGGCTGTTTCAGCCCCGCTTGCAAAGGAAGAGGTGCCGGTGCAGGTGGAGCCGAAGAAAGTTGGCACTGCTGCCCGTGCCGTAAAGTCTCCTGTCCGCGCTGCCGCTCCATCGCTGGTGCTTTACAATGAGTTCAACCGGGTGCACCTGAGTCTGGAAGCGCTGGCTGGCCTCTCGCGCTTCCTGCGCCAGCAGCCGTCCGGTGCGTCTTTTATCATAAAAGGCTACTCAGACGGATATGGCGAGCCTGCAGCCAAGCAGCGGGTAAGCGAGCAGCGGGCCCGGAGCGTGAAAGCCTATATCCAGCGCTATTTCGCAGCGAAAGGTTTTCAGGTAGAAGTAGAGTACGAGGTGCTGCCGGAGAAAGGCAAGGTGCACCGTAAAACCGAGCTCTACCTGGTGCAGTAAGTCAGGTTAAGCAGGAACAAAAACCGACAGGCCACGCACACAGCGTGGCCTGTTTTTTTAGCTTGGCGGGAGTGGGCCCTTTGCACACCGCTTGTCCGGCTGTGTTTCAGGAAACTGTAGGCCATGCTTTCAGCCAGCACCTCCGGCGAGGAGGAACCGGCTAGCACAGATGCCGCCGTCGTTGCCCTACAGCGACTGGCGTAAATTATTAAATTATAAGGTGTGTATTGTCTCAGAGCCGCCCTGGATTTCTGCAGCTCCATGACGATGACGCCTTGAAGCGTGGCCTTCCAATTCCGCTCAGGCTGAAAAATTTTTCAACAGTACAGTGCCGTCTTTCTGGGGCAGTACCACCCCTTAGCCGGGAGCCTTGTAGGAGTGTCCCCCTAGTAAAAGCCGGCCAGCATCGGTTCTGAAGTAGTCAGTTTTACATTTCTCCAGCTACCGAAAGAGCCTTCTGACTGTATCCTGGCTGCTCCAGGCCAGCACCTCGCCCGTCTCCGGTGCGTAGGCATAGAAAAGCCTCCTTTAGCATCTTCTCCGTTCTTTAACAAACGTCCACACCTCGTCTATTTGCACTGAGATGTAGGCTTTGCTGGCGTGAATAGGCTTCCGCCTGTTAGATGAGACATCGTAGCTCAGTCTGCCGGTGTACGCTCGTCACCTCTTCAAAGTCGCGGATGCCGGAATTTTTCACCAGAATGCCAAAGACCAACTGTTTTGCCTGGAGGCGGCAGTCAACCTTTTCAGAGGCATACTGAAACTGCATGCCACAGGCACAGCACAGGAAGTTCTTCTGCTTGTTAAGGTTTTTTCTTGACGCGTATATTTCAGTTTGAGAACATTTCTTGTCAAAAGCTAAATTTGTGATTCGCTAATTCTGTTTTTTCTTATATATTGAACTTTATTTTGCAAAAAAGTCTGTAAATGAAGCCGAAGTTCATCACGATAAGCGAGTCGATCATTGAGAAAATCAAGGCGGGCGAGCTGCAGCCAGGAGACAAGATTCCATCTGAGAATGAGCTCATCAAGCAGTTTAAAGTAAGCAACACGACTGCAAGAAAAAGTTTGCTTGAGATCGAGTCCAAGGGCTGGGCACAACGCATCAAGGGGAAAGGCACCTTTGTTTTAAACCGGACGGAGGATCACCACTTGCTGCGTACACTGGGCTCCATTGATGCTACCCGGCGTGGCTTCAACGAGGGCCTGCGGGCAGAAGGCTTCAATCCTAAGAACATTGTGTTGGAGAAGTCCATTCTACAGCACGGCATCTCTTCCGAAATCAGTGGGAGGCACTTTATCATGGATGGCCCAGTGCTGAAGATCCATCTGCTGCGTTATGCCGACGAGGTGATCATCAAGGACGAGATCCGCTACATTTCCCTGAGGCTGTGTCCTAAAATCAACATGATGTCTACAGACATTTCTTATTTTAAGGTATATGAGGATAAGTATCACCACAAGATCACAGACATCAAGCAAACATTAAGCGCAGCCATCATGGCGCCGGAGGCTGAGGAGAATAATTTTGAGGTGGCAGAGCAGATTCCTGTCTTTGTGCTGGACAGTGTGATCCTTTGCCAGCCTGAGCAGGTGCTTGAAATCGAGAAGTCCTACTACCGGGGAGACAAGTACAAGTTTGCGATCGTGGCTAATCCGGAATACAACGACACAGCAGAGCGCTCAACCTCGGTGGAGCAGGGGCACATTACCTGAAATAACTTCATTGCCGGTGTTCCTGTCGGTAAGTTCTATTCTATTCTTTTGCCCCTATTTTTATGGGGCGGGTCCTCTGCTAAACAACACTTCCTTTGCATCCTTCTCTCTAGCATCTTAACGGTAACCGCTCACTTAACAAGGCATTTGATATGAGCCCTTAGTGCGTTAAGATTGATACACATAGCTTAAACGGAAAAAATAACCAACTTAGTTTTTCTAGCCATTATAGCCTGTGATGGGCTTTTTTGGCTTTTGGTCTAAACAATATATAAAAATATTGAAGTACAGTCTTGCCTTTTGGTTTTTCTTTTAGTAGGTTTAGTGAGTGATTACTTATACAACATAGTGCGTTAAGTTATGCAGTCTCCTATTCGCTGGTTTATTCTCATACTGGTCTTTGTGGCCACCGGTCTGAATTTTTTGGACCGGCAGGTGCTGTCGATGATGATCATTAAGATCCAGCAGGAGTTTAACATCAGCGATGTGGAGTATGGTATGGTGAACACCAGTTTCCTCATAAGCTATGCGATCATGTTCACGGTCGGCGGGAGGCTGATCGATAAGTTTGGCGGGAAGCTGGGGATGGCGCTGTCGGTTGGCGTGTGGTCTGTGGCCACTAGCCTGCACGGTGTGATGACCGGCTTTGGTCAGCTGCTGGCCTTCAGGTTTTTACTGGGCGTGGGCGAAGGGGCCTGTTTCCCGGGTGCTGCCAAAACCGTGTATGAATGGTTCGGGAAAAAGGAACGCGGCATGGCCAATGGCATTGCTATCGGTGGGTCGGCGATCGGTGCCGTACTGGCGCCTCCCTTAACCATGCTGATCGCCTCCAACTATGGCTGGCGTTGGGGATTTATTCTCCCCGGCATCATCGGCATTGTTTGGGTGCTGGTCTGGGTGCTTATCCCCTGGCGCAAGCTGGGCAGGGCCCAGGCGGTGGAGGAACTGCCACATGAAAAGCCCGTATCCGTGCCTTTCATGGCGTTGCTTAAAAATAAGGAGGCGTTCGCCTTTATCCTCATCCGCTTTCTGTTAGACCCGGTTTTTTACTTTCTGATGTTCTGGGTGCCCAAGTACCTCAATGAGGAGCGGGGGCTGTCCTTTGAGCGGATCGGTGAGCTTTTCTGGATCCCGTTCCTGGCGCTGGGCGTCTCAAATATCGCAGGGGGGTGGTTTTCTGATAAACTCATGGCCCGAAATCTCTCAGTTAATAAATCACGGAAGATTGTGATGGGCGTTGCTGCCATAATCACCCTGGTGGCCCCTATGATCGCCTGGGTGAGCTCAGTGAATGTAGCCATCCTGCTGATGGCCATCCTGATGCTGGCCCATGGCTTCTGGATCACCAACTACATCACCGCCATCTCCGATGTGTTCGGCAAGTATGCCACCTCTACAGTGGTGGGCCTCTCGGGTACGGCCGGGGCGGTGGCTGGCATGCTGATAAACCCGCTGATGGGCCTTGTTATCCAAAACTATTCCTATACCCCACTTTGGGTTGTGGCAGGTGTCATGTATCCGCTGGCATTCCTGCTGCTGTTGATTTTAATTCCCAAGATCAGGCCTGTTGCGTTTGGGACGGTAACACAGAAGGATACAGTACTGAAGCAGGTAAGGAGCTGAGTAAAAATTAAAAATTTTTTTAAATTAAAGTTAGTGCGTTAGGATTTTGGCTGCAAGCGTTTGCTTGTCTGAGAAGGGAGTATGGTGTCATGGAAGGGGATACGGGAAGAGTGCGTTTTCGCATTTGTCTGTTGGGGATAAAAATTTTCTGTGGCATACAGACGAAGGATCAACTACATAAAAACTATTCCTATGATACATTTTTTACACAAGCTTTTATCTCTCAGGATGATGGGGCTTCTGCTGGGCCTGCTGCTTGGTGCGGGAAGCCTGCTCGCTGCACAGGCGCAGAGCCGCATTCCCATCAGCGGCAAAGTAAGTGGTGCGGAGGATAAGCTTCCGCTGATTGGTGCCTCCGTGGTGGAGAAGGGGACCAGTAATGGTACGGTCACGGACAACGAAGGCAGGTTTACCCTAAACGTTTCCGAGAAGGCGACCCTTTTGGTGACGTACCTGGGATTCCGGGCAGGGGAGGTCCCTGTAAGCAACCAGGATAACTTAAGCATTGAGCTGGCAAAGGATGACCAGAAACTCAGGGAGGTGGTGGTCATTGGGTATGGCACCTCTACGCGGGGAGACATCCCAAGCGCGGTTGGCCAGGTAAAGATGGCTGATTTTGAGAAAGCGCCTGTCAAATCCTTTGATGAGGCACTGGCCGGACGTGTGGCCGGTGTCACTGTTTCAGGGAATGACGGCCAGCCAGGCGCCAACACCAACATTGTTATAAGGGGAATCGGCTCCATTACAGGCAGCACGGCACCGCTTTATGTGATTGACGGGTTTCCAATGGAGGAGTCTTACGCCAACACCTTAAACCCCAGTGATATTGAGTCCATTGATATTTTGAAGGATGCCTCTGCCACCGCCATTTATGGTGCCCGGGGCGCAAACGGCGTGGTGATGATCACGACCAAGCGCGGGCAGGCCGGGGCTCCTGTTATCACCTATAACGGCTACTATGGTTTCTCAGAGAACCCCAGGCCGCTCAAGCTGATGGATGCCTATGAGTTTGTGAAGTACCAGAGCGAGCTGAACCCCGAATTTGCCAATAAGGTGTACTTTGCAGATGGCAAGACGCTCGAGAGCTACCGCAACGCGGAAAGCATCGACCTGCAGGATGAGATTTACCAAAGCTCCCCTGTCCAGAACCACGAGCTTTCGGTGCGAGGCGGGTCTGAGAACACCCGTTACTCCATTTCCGGTAATGTGCTGGACCTGGATGGCATCATCATCAACTCCGGCTTTAGGCGCTATCAGGGTAGGGTGACGCTGGATCAAGACATCAAAAAGAAGCTGAAGGTGGGGGCAGACCTGACCTACAGCAGCGAGAAGACGCATGGTACGATTGTCACCCAGTCCAATGACAATACCTATACCTACGCCAACCTCAGCCTGCTCTACTCTGTGTGGGGCTTCCGTCCGGTTGCCGGTGCGAACGAGAACCTGCTGGATGAGCTCTTCGATCCCTCTATTCCCACCACTGATTTCAGGGTGAACCCTATTCTCTCGGCCAAGAATGAGCTCAGGGAGACAAAGCTCAACAATTTCAGGGCCAATGCCTATGCCGAATACGCCTTCCTTCCGGAGCTGACCCTGCGGGTAGCCGGTGGCGTGACGAACGTGACGGTGGAGCGGACCGGCTTCTTTAACTCCCTGACAACGGCAGGCAACGAGAGAAGGGATCAGAAGCAAAACGGGTTTGTTTATTACCGGCCGGTATCCAACTGGAACAACACCAATACCTTAACTTACAAGAAGACCTTCAACGGGGTGCATAACCTGGACGTGGTGGCAGGCACCGTTATTCAAAAGCAAGAGGACGGGGACTATGGGTTCTCCGCCATCCAGGTACTCAATGAGGGGACCGGGGTGGACGGGCTGGATGAAGCCGCATCGAACTTCGGTGTCTCCGGCAGCTCCCGTTGGTCCATGGCCTCCCTGCTGGGTCGCGTAAACTACAACTATAAATCAAAGTACCTGCTCACCGGCTCGCTGCGCTATGACGGCTCTTCTAAGTTCGCTCCCGGTAACCGCTGGGGCGTCTTCCCCTCCGGTGCCTTCGCCTGGAGAATGTCCGAAGAAGCCTTCCTCAAGGAGCTTGATTTTATTCACGATGCCAAACTGCGTGTAAGCCACGGCGCTACCGGCAACAACCGCATCTCAGACTTTGCCTACCTGTCCACGTTGGCTATTCCCAGGTTCGGGGGGTATTCGTTTGATAACGCGGCACCGACAAGGGGGGCCTTGCTGGAAAATTTCGGCAACCCGAACCTGCGGTGGGAAACCACGATCCAGTCAAATGTCGGTTATGACCTTTCCCTGTTCAGGGGGCGGGTGGACCTGACGGTGGATGTGTACCGCAAGACAACAGAGGATGTATTGCTGAACGCCAACCTGCCTTATAGCTCAGGCCTTACCTCAATCTACAATACGGCTACCGCTTACAAGAACATCGGCAGAATCCGGAACGAGGGACTGGAGCTGTCTTTCAATACCATCAATGTGCAGGGCCAGGACTTTGAGTGGAGCACGAACTTCAACATCAGCTTTAACAAGAACAAGGTGATGGAATTGAACGAGGGCCAGACCGCCTTGCTGCAGAACGTGAACTTCGACACCGATTTCCGGAACACCACGCCTTACATTGCCCAGGTGGGGCAGCCGATCGGGCAGATGTACGGGCTGATCTGGGATGGCGTGTACCAGTACGAAGACTTTGACCTGGTGCTCGGAAACTACGTGCTGAAGGACAATGTGCCCACGAACGGGCAGCCCAGGGCAAACATCCAGCCCGGGGATATCAAGTATCAGGACATCAACGGTGACCTGGTGGTAAATGAGATGGACTTCACGGTGATCGGCAGAGGGATTCCGATCCATACGGGTGGCATGTCCAACAACTTTGCCTACAAGGGCTTTGACCTGAACGTGTTCTTCCAGTGGTCTTACGGCAATGACCTGATCAATGCCAACAGGCTCTTCTTTGAAGGCAATGCCAAACGGGTGGTTTCCCTGAACCAGTATGCCGACTATGCCGACCGCTGGAGCCCGGAGAACCCGAGCAACACGCACTTCAGGACAGCCGGTAAGCGGGATACCTACTATTCAAGCCGGGAGGTGGAGGATGGCTCTTTCCTCAGGCTGAAGACGGTATCGCTGGGCTATACCTTCAATGAAGCCCTGGTCAACAGGCTCAGGCTGAATTCCCTACGGGTGTATGCGGCTGCGCAGAACCTCCATACCTGGACAAACTACTCCGGCTCCAACCCGGATGTGTCTACCAGGCACTCGGCCCTGACCCCGGGATTTGACTTTGCGTCCTACCCGCTTGCCAGAACGATCACCTTTGGACTTACCACCTCTTTTTAAGCTAAAACTGTACTCCTCATGAAATTAAGATACTATTTGTTCAGCTTGCTGGTATGTGTCGGCGCCACCTCCTGCGAGGACCTGCTCGATACAGCGCCTACAAACTTTGTTGCCCCGACCTACAAAACGATAGGGGAGCTGGAGACCGGCCTTGCCGGGGTGTATGATGTATTAGGTAACAGGGCGGTGTATGGTGACGTGTTACCGTACTGGTTGAATGTCAGCACCGATATCAGCTATACCAATACCGGGCAACTTAACACAACGGCCTATGTCTACACCCCTGCCGATGCGCAGATAACTGATTTCTGGAAGGTGCTCTACCAGGGGATCTACAGGGCGAACCTGGTGCTGGCCAAGGTGGATAACCCGGAGCTGGATGAGTCGAGGCGTAACCAGATCAAGGGACAGGCCCTTTTTCTAAGGGCTTACTACTATTTCCTGCTGGCCAGCAACTTTGGCGATGTGCCGCTTTTATTAACCGATGCCCCGGATATAGATAACATGAACGTGCCACGCTCTCCGGTACGGGAGGTGTACGACCTTATCGTAAAGGACATGACAGAAGCCGAGGCATTGGTGGAAGAGGCCGTCAACTTAAGCGGGGGCGGCAGGGTGTCCAGATCAGCGGTACAGGGCATCCTGGCCAAAGTGCATCTGACGATGGCAGGGTACCCGCTGAATGACAAATCACAGTATGCCGAGGCCCTGAAGTGGGCCAGGAAAGTAAAGGACTCGGGGATGCATGCCCTGAACCCGGACTATAGTGATGTGTTCATTAAGTATGCCCGGGACGAGTATGACATCCGCGAAAGCATCTGGGAGGTAGAGTTCCACGGGCTGTTGTCAGCAGGCTTGCAGGAGTATACCTACTATGTGGGCGTAAGGGGAGGTATCCGGAGCGCCGACCCGGTTATCGGGCGCAGCAGCGCCCAGGTGCTGGCGACCAAGAAGCTGTATGATTTGTATGAGAAGGCACCTGTCGAGGAAGGAGTGCCGCTGAACTCACCGGATATGCGCCGGGACTGGAATATTGCCACCTTTACCTACGCTGGCAATCCGGGGATAAAGACACATAACCCGGATTTGTGGCGCAGGACGATGGGGAAATGGAGACGAGAGTATGAAACGCTGACGCCCAAGGACGCCTCTGTTTCCGCGCAGAACTTCCCGATCCTCCGCTACTCGGACGTCCTGCTGATGCTGGCAGAGGCGGAGAACGAGGTTAACGGACCGACTGCCCTGGCCTATGAGGCCATCAACGAAGTGCGCAGGAGGGGATACGGTGTGTTAAGTGAAGGAAGCCAACCGTTAAAATACATCGAAATGACAGATGGGGGCACAGGGTATACCGTAGCCCCTGATGTGTACATCAACGGCGTGAACGCGACGGCCAGTGGGATGGCCAGGGTTCACCTGGCTTTTGCTGAGGGGGAAGCCCAGGGAAAAGTGGCGGGGGTGTTCTATGAGCCCAAGCCCGGTGAGTTCACAAATGGTTACGTTACGCCGCCCACCATCACCTTTGAGACAAAAGCCGGCGACTCGGGCAGCGGGGCCGCCGCTATGGCCGTGCTGACCGAGCAGGCCGATGCGGACCTGCAGCCCGGGCTGGGCAAGGAGGACTTTCTCCAGGCGGTGAAGGATGAGCGGGCGCGTGAGCTCTGCTTTGAGAGCTCCCGAAGGCCGGACCTGATCCGCTGGGGTAACTTCATCGGGGACATGAAGGCGTACATGGCCTGGGCCCTTGCCAATGGAGCGGTGCAGGGGCATGTGCTGGCGCAGACCAACGTAGCGGAAAGAAACCTGCTGCTACCGATTCCTACCTACGACCTGGCTTTGAACAAAGCCTTAACACAAAACCCAGGATATTAATAAACGGAACGAAGTCATGAAACATATCTTCATCATTCTATTGGCCGCCTTTGCGCTGGCTTCCTGCGAGAAGAACCTGGAAGTGGATGCCCCGGACTTTGATGTGCAGGTCGAAAAGACAACCTATCAAGTGGGGGAGCCCGTTACCTTCACCTTCAGCGGCTATGCCGGCAATATTACCTTCTACTCAGGGCTACCGGGGGCAGACTATAATTTCCGGGAGCGTACCGAAGTGGAAGGAGGCAAGCCACAGATCGACCTGGTGACACAGTATGGCGGCGGCGGCACCCAGGGTGAGTCGCTGAGGCTGATGGTGACCACAGATCTGCAGGCGCTGACAAAGGAAGGGGTGCTTGCCGCGAACTGGACAGACATTACCGACAGAGCGGCCATCGCGCCGGACCCTACTATCACGCCTTCAGGAACCATCGATCTCTCGGATCTCGCTGTGTCAGGCAAACCCTTGTTCTTTGCCTTCAAGTTTAAGGGAGAAACAGACCCGGACCGTGCCGCCGGCAACTGGATCGTGCGGGATTTTAACGCTGCCACGCTGCTGCCTGATGGCTCCGCCATACCCGTGACCACACTGCAGACGGCCAGCTGGCAGCCCTTCAGCATCACCAATGACGCCAATGCCTGGTATTCCAGGGGCACTCCGATCGTGGACCTGGTGATCATTGGAGGTGGTAAGAATGCGCCGGAGAGCGAGGACTGGTTTGTCACCAAGCCACTGTTCTTTACCAAGGTGCCGCCAGACAGGGGCGTGCCCCTCCAGAACATAGGCACTAACGCCCTGGCGGGGCATACCTTCGTGTACAACCAGCCTGGCACCTACACCGTGACCTTTCTGGGTTCAAACTACAGCGTGGATGAACACAAGCAAACTGTGAAGCAATTCGAAATTAAAGTGAGTGAATGATAGGTGAATGCAGCTGATGGAGCCTGGCTGGCAGAAAACAGGCCAGGCTCCTGAACTGCCCGAACCAGAATACCGGAACAGGGGCGGTAAGGAATGCGCCATACACCATACACCTGCATATTGGCAGGGAATATCCTTTATTTTTTTTAACTTAGTGCGTTAAGTATAAAAGGTGGTGGCAAGAAGCTGCTGACCGCGCCATCGGATTGCCGGGGTACGCCTGGGAATAACGCTCTGATTGGCCAGGGACAGCAGTGGTTTGCTTCACCTTAGTGCGTTTAGTAAAAGCAATATATAATCAAATTTATCAATATGGATCAAATCGTAGAGTCGGCTGTGGTAGAGCCTGTAGCAAATGCCCATATGTCTCCCACAATTAAGAAACGAAAGGCAACAACCCCAAGGATCGGTGTTTTTGGCGTGGGCTATGCCAAGTATTGGGAGCAGTTCGAAGGGCTGTACGACCAGATGCTGGAGAAGCAGGCCGTCTTCCTGGAAAAGGTGAAAAAGCACCAGGCAGAAGTGATTGACTTTGGGATGGTGGATGACGTGCAAAGCGCCTACGAGCTGCTGCCGAAGCTGAAGGCGGCAAACCTGGACCTTATCTTCTGTGACATGCTGACGTATGCCACCTCCAGCACCTTCGGCATCATCATCAAGAGTGTGGATGTGCCCATCGTGCTGGTGGCACTGCAGCCGGACAAGGCACTGGATTACAGCAAGGCCTCCACGCACCAGCAACTGTACAATGACGACATCTGTTCGCTGCCGGAGTTCACCGGGGTGGCCGTGCGTATGGGGAAGAAAGCCCCGGACGTGATCATCGGTACCCTGCATGAGGATGAGGCAGCGGAACAGGAGATAGGGAAGTACTGCGACATGGCCCGCGTGCTCCACGACCTGAAAACCGCACGCATCGGACATATCGGTCACCCGATCGAGGCAATGCTGGATATGCACTCGGATGCGACCATGCTGACGGCGCATTTCGGGGTGCACATTGTGCAGTGCGAGGCGCATGAGATCGTCCAAAAGTACAGGCACGTGGCTAAATCGGATGTGGAGGCGGAGAAGGAGCGCATTCTGGATTTCTTTGATACGCCGGACCCGGTATCTGACCCGATATCGGAAAAGCTCCGTGACGCGGATCTGGAAGTGGCTGCCCGTGTATCGGTAGCCCTGGAGAACTTTGTAAAGGACAGAAAGCTCGATGGCCTGGCCTACTACTACGAAGGCGAGGCCAACAGCGATACCCGTATGGTGATGACCAATCTGATTGTGGGCAACTCCCTGTTAACGGGTGCCGGCTTCCCCATGTGCGGGGAGTCTGATCTGAAGTGCTGCATTGCCATGCTCATCATGGAGCGCCTGGGCATTGGGGGAAGCTTTGCTGAGTTCCACCCGGTGGACTTCAAGGAGAATTTTATCCTGGTCGGCCATGACGGGCCCCATAACGTCACGATCGCACAGGGCAAGCCCGTGTTGCGAAGCCTGAAGAAATACCACGGGAAGCCGGGCTTCGGTGCCGGCGTGGAGTTTAAGATAAAGGAAGGCCCGATCACCATGCTTAGCATTACCTCGACCTACGAGGGTAAGTTCAAGTTCGTGATTGCCGAGGGAACCTCCGTGGAGGGCCCCATCCCGCCGACCGGCAATACCAACACCAGGGGGTACTTCAAGCCGGATGTGCGAACCTTCCTGAAAAAGTGGGTAAAAGAGGGGCCGACGCACCACTTTGCCCTGGGTGTCGGGCACCATGCCGAGACCATCAGGAAGATAGGGGAATACCTCAACATCGAATCCGTGATAGTAGAATAAATTGATAGGTTGCTTATGAAGACGGCAGTTGCGTACCTTTTTTTCCTGTTTATCCTCACCTCCTATGGGCAGGCAACAGCCTCTGCTGACAAGCAAGCGCAGGCGCCTGTACAGCGGGAGGCAAAAGCCTTGTTCCACCTGGGTTTTGAGAAAAGTCTGGGAGCCAGTGCAAATGGGGCCTCAGGTCCGGTTCAAGCCGGAAACAGGCCCGAGGCAGTAGACGGAATCAAAGGCGCAGCCGCCTTCTTCAAACCTGGGCAGGTGCTGCAGTACGCGGCGGCAGGGAACCTGGATAATAACCAGGGCACGATCGCCATGTGGCTGAAATTGCCGGCGGAGGATGAGGCAAACGCTAAAGGCCCCCTGACCCTTTTCAGTGAGGGCGGGCCGGAGGCAAAAGGCAGCAACAGCCTGAAGATCGAGCTGTATCCCGGCCGCTTCATCCGCTTCAGCCTGAAGGACCCGAAGGACTCGCATATCTACTACCACAAGATCGATGCCTGGGACAGGCAGGAGTGGCACCACCTGGCCTTTACCTGGAATGTGAAGAAGGGGGCAGCCATTTATGTAGACGGGATGCCCGCTTCGATAGGCTGGATG
This sequence comes from Pontibacter litorisediminis, assembly GCF_029360645.1. Lineage (GTDB taxonomy): Bacteria > Bacteroidota > Bacteroidia > Cytophagales > Hymenobacteraceae > Pontibacter > Pontibacter litorisediminis. The sequence continues at coordinate 170,802 of NZ_JARDUA010000008.1, forward strand.
CCTGGGTGGACTCCTAAAACCTATGATACCTTTTTTGTAGGGGCCGCCAATGCCCGGGGAGAGCAGGCGTGCCAGGCTGCCCTGGATGAGTTGGTCATCTATGACCGGGAGATAACGGAAGAGGAGGCAAGAAAAGCCTTCGGCCAGTACCGGGCCTTTTCGGCGGAAGTGGTCCTGCTGGATCCCTTTATCCGTGCGTCCGTGCCAGGAAGCATACCGGTGGCTATCCACAACCCCGGCCGGGAAAGTATACTGCTTACGCGTTTAAGCTACGTCCTTTCTGATCAAAAGGGCACGGCCCTGCTGCAGGGCCCGCTGCCGGATCAAACCATAAGCGGTCTAACTAGGCAAATGCTGCATGTGCCCCTGGCCGTTGCCGTTGCCAGCACCTATACCCTTACCCTATCCTACACAGAAAACAGACAACCAAGACAAGTGCAGGCCCCTGTGCAGGTGATAGCCGCCTCCGAGGCACCTGCTGCGCAGCCTGCCCGGCAGACACTGATTGCCCAGGTGGATGCGGTAACGCAGCCGCCTGTGGGAGAGGCGGGCGGTACCACCACTGTTTCCTCGGCCCTGGGGGCCTACCGGGAGGGTGGGAGTAAGGTGCGCGACCGCTTTGCCCTGGGCTTCGAGGTACGTGATGTGAATGAGCCGCATGTGGCCGTGATCACCTACCCCGATGACAAGCCCAGAACCATGGAGGTGATGCTGCAGGACTTTGGCAACAACATAGACTTTCAGGTGCACACGGGGGTGTTCACCGGGGAGGAGTACCCGCTTTCCCACAAGATGCTGGAGCACCGCGTGGTCTTTTGGCCGCGCTCTAAAAAGCAGGCATTCATCTTCATGACCGCCGAGGAAGGCTACCCGGCGGCGGTGCAGGGGATAAAAGTGTACAGGCTGCAGGATTTTGCGGTTGCCTCCACCAATGGGAGGTTTGCGGGGAGCGTGCCCGCCCGCAGCACGGGGCTTTACTACGAGGACCCGGTGCTGTTCCATAATTTCGGTACCGGCCGCGACCTGAAAGGGTTCACAAAGGCAGCCGACAGGATGATTCAATACATGCAGTCCTTCGGGCAGACCGAGGTCGAGTATCCGTTGGCCTGGTATGCCGGGCCTTTGTACGGGACCGCGGTGGAACCTTTTCAGCCGGACATTGACGGGGCGCAGGGTGGGCAGCGGCCGCACCCGGCGGGCTACCCGGCTTACCTGCTGCAGCGACTCGGGGAGCATAACATGAAGTTCACGGCCGGCCTGCACATCCATACGCTTCCCAGCCTGAACAAGTATGCGGTGGCTGATACGGCGCGCATCCACAAAGGCGATGAGACGGTTATTAACATCAACAAAGACGGGAAGCTATGGTATGGCTACTGGCACGGTGCGGACCCGAACTACAACCCGGCTGACCCACGGGTGATGGCCTCGGTAAATGCTATTGTGCAGGAGATCACAGCGCGGTATGCCAAGGCGCCCGCCTTTGACGGCATCTCCCTGGTGATGGCCCGCCCCAAGCTGTTTACCTTCGGGTCCCTGGCCTCGGGCTACAACGACTCCAACCTGCAGCGCTTTCAGAAAGAGGCAGGCATTCGCATTCCCACCTATACTCCGGGCGATCCGGAGCGGTTTGCCAAAAGTTATACTTGGCTGATGGAAAACCCGGCTGCCAGGAAGGCCTGGATCGACTGGCGCTGCCAGGTGCTCTACGAGCATTACGCCGCCATGGCGAGCCAGATGGCAGCCTACCGTGCTGACCTGAAGCTGAAGCTGAATGTGTTTGTGCACCTGACCCACAACGAGCGCCTGGCTGATTACCTGGCGCAGCCGCCGGTAGAGGTGATGCGGGAGATGGGCATCGATCCGGCGCTGTATAAGGACCACCCCAACATTTTGCTCAACTATACCTCCGTGCCGGCCGACCTGCGCTGGAAGCGATCGCACTACCCGCCCGCCCGCCATGAGGTCAACCGCACCGTGATGACGGCGCCGGAGGTGGTGGCCTCCTTAACAGATCATAAGCAGGTGCGCATGACCATACATGACCGCTATTGGGAAGACCCGGTCGGCAGTGAGCAGCCGCTGGAAGGGCTCAAAGCCATGGGCGTAAGGGAGATGGTGTGGCGCGCCTCCACCTTTAACGGGGCCAGGTTCCATAGTCTGGAGCCCTACATGTTCGCGCTGCATCACCTGGATGCTACTAGCATGGTGAAGGGGGGCTATGTGGTGGGCACCTTCGGGATGGAGCAGGAGCTGGCGCGTTTCTCACAGGCCCTTCAGGCCTTGCCGGCGGTAAAGTTCGAGGAGGTGCCGGCTGTATCGGACCCGGTGCGTATCCGACAACAGGTGGTGGACGGCAGGCTCTACTTCTACGTGCTGAACACCCTGCCGGAGCCTGTGGAAATCAACGTGAGGCTGAAGGAGGCGGGAGCACTCCGGGAGCCTGTTACAGGCAATTCACGCAGAAAGTCCCGGAAGCATCGCCTGAGCCTGGAGCCCTACGGGCTGCAGGTCTTTACCAGCGCGTCGGTGGACCAGCGTGTAGTAGGTGGAGAGGTGAAAGTCCCTAAAGAATGGTACAACAAGTTACAGGCAGCCTACGAGCGGGTGTGGCAAGTGGGGCAGGAGAAAGGCACTGACACGGGCAAATACGCGCCTTACCTGGCGCTGGCCCGCCAGAGCTGGGAAACGGGACAATACTCCCGGCTCTACTTTCTGCTGCAGGAAAGTTGGGCCAGGGAGCTGCTGAGGGCAAATGCCGGCGCGGTGACCCCGCTTTCGCAATAGAAGCCGTTGACTTGCAGGAGAGAGAAAAGAAGGGGCTGCAGGGCAGCGGGAGGAGAGGCACAGGTAGCGCTGGTAAGCCCTGATGGAAGGCAACCTATAACTTTAGATACAATGCCATGGTAAAGAAAACAGCCTGCCTGCTAGCCTTGCTGCTAGTAATGCTACAGCACCTTGTTAGTGCTCAGGGCGACGGAGACGTTCTTTTCAAGAACGGTGACCGCGTGAACTTCATCGGCAACAGCATTACCCATAGCGGGGAGTTCCACAACTTCATTCTGCTGTACTACGCCACCCGCTTTCCCGACCAGAAAATCACCTTCTACAACTCCGGTATCTGGGGAGACAATGCCAATAACTTCCTGCGCCGGATGGACACCGACATCCTGGCCCGGCCCGCTGACTGGTCGGTGGTGATGGCCGGGATGAACGATGTGAACAGAGCCCTTTATGCGGCCTCCAGGCAACAGGAACCAGACATTGAGGCCAGGAAGCAACGTGCCCTGGAGGATTACAGGGGCTATATGGAACAGGTGATCCAACGGCTGCTGCAGGCCGGTACGAAGGTAATCCTGCAGAAGCCAAGTATTTACGACCAGACAGGCGACCTGCCGGCCGAGAACATGTACGGTGTGAACGATGCCCTGGAGCGGTGTACCGGGATCATTGATGAGCTGGCGCAGCAGTATAACCTGAAAGTGGTGGATTACTGGACGATTCTTGATAGCCTGAACCAGCAGGTGCAGTCCACCAATCCCAAGGCTTCCCTGATCAGCAATGACCGGATCCACCCGGGCACGGTGGGCAATTTCATCATGGCCTACCAGTTTCTCAAAGACACGGGAGCGCCAAGGTTTGTGTCGGAAGTGAGCATAGACCGGGGCAGGCTAAAGCGCAGCAAGGGCTGCACGGTAACGGAAATCACGGCTACAGACAGTTTGCTCGAGTTTCGCTACCTGGCCCAAAGCCTGCCTTTTCCCGTGCCTGCCGAGGCAGCACCGGCGCTGGAGCTGGTGCCTTTCACACAGGAGCTGAACACTGAGATACTCAAGGTCTCCGGTCTGGCAACGGGCGTGTATGCCCTGACGATAGACGGAACCTTTGTCCGCAACTATACTCGTGAGGAGCTGGGCAAGGGCGTGAACCTGGCCCTGGAGCAGCACACGCCGCAGTACAGGCAGGCGGTGCAGGTGCGGGCGCAGGCCTCGCTCTACAGGTCGCTGCAACGCAAGCTGCGCGACATCAGGCGGGTGGAGATCAATTACCTGCCTGCCGAGCTGCGGGATGCGGCCTTTGCCGACGTTAAGGCATTCATAGCGCATTTAAAGAACACGGATGATCCGAAGTATACCGCCAACAAGGCGCTCTTTGAGAGTTACCTGGTAGAAAAGCCCAAAGAGCAGGAGACCGGGCGGCGGCTTTCCGAAGTAGCCGACCATATCTATACTATCAACAAGCCCATCGGGCATGTGTTCCGCCTGAGCCTTGGAGCCCAGACAGACCCGGACGCGCAGACTACCCACCGCTGGGATTTTGATGAGCCGGTGGTCAACAACCTGGTGGAAGGCTGGACGGTGGTCAATTACAGCGACGCTGCCACTTCAGGGGGTATCCTGAACCTGACGGGTGTGCAGACCTACAACCACATCCGCTATAATGTGCCCACCGCCAATACGGTAGACCCTGCACAGAGTAAAACAGCCCTGATCCGGCTCAAGAACGGCACGGCCGACACCAGGGCCCGGTTCTACTGGTGGGGAAGCGCCGCAACGGCCGCCTACATCGAGTTCGATATCTCTGCCAACGACACTGCCTTCAAGGAATATAAAATAGACCTGAGCAGCGACTCCCGCTGGAGCGGGAATATCAGCATCATCCGCTTTGATGTGCCCAGCCCGCTCCTGGCTGCTTCTTATGGCAGGCAGGTGGCCATCGACTACGTAAAGCTGAGCGCAGAGGAGCTGCCCCATCCGGAGCCGGAACCCGTAGGGGCGATGCCGGACAGGGTACCGGCGCCATTCGGGGTGAACCTGGCGGGGGCGGAGTTCGGCCAGGTGTGGGGACCGGATTATTCCTACCCAACGGAAGCGGAGCTGGACTACTTTAAGGCAAAAGGCCTGAACCTGGTGCGGCTCCCTTTTAAGTGGGAGCGGATACAGCCAACGCTCAACGGCCCCTTAAGCGCCGAGGAGCTGGCCAGGATGAGGAGCTTTGTGCAGGCGGCCAGGACCAGGGGCATGTGGGTGCTGCTGGACATGCACAACTATGGCCGCCGGAATATAGGAGGCACAGAGTATGTCATCGGTGATCCTGCCCTGCCCGTAGCGGCCGTGGCGGATGCCTGGCACAAGCTGGCCGGCGCGTTCAAGGATGATGAGAATGTCTGGGGCTATGGGATCATGAACGAGCCGCACGGGATGCTCGCCTCCACGCCCTGGTTCACGATAGCCCAGGCGATCATCGATAAAATCAGGACCACCGATACCCAGACCACCATTGTGGTGGGAGGGGATAGCTGGAGTTCTGCCGCCAGGTGGCCCGCTGCCAGCGATAACCTCAAAAACCTGGAGGACCCGGCTGATAAGCTGATCTTTGAGGCGCACGTTTACTTCGACGACGATGCCTCCGGTAAGTATGACGGCACCTACGACCAGGAGCAGGCCGACTCTGACATCGGCATAACCAGAACAGCTCCTTTCGTGAAGTGGCTGCGTGACAACGGCCTGCAGGGCTTCGTGGGGGAATACGGGGTGCCCGACAACGACCCCCGGTGGCTGACTGCCCTGGATAACATGCTGGCTTTCCTGCAGCGCAACTGCGTGAACGGAACCTACTGGGCTGCCGGCCCGCGCTGGGGGAGCTATACCCTGGCGGTGGAGCCTATCAACGGGCAGGACAGGCCACAAATGGCCGTGCTGGAGAAGTACAAGACGGCTAACACCGCCTGCACCGGTGAGGTGGAGCTGGAACAGCAGACCCATAGCTGGGAGTTTAACGGCGCTTTGGAAAGCAACCGCATCGACGGTTGGACGATCGCCAACTACACCAATGCCAGTGCTGCCAATGGCATACTGGATCTGACGGTAGCGCAGACCTACCAGCACATCAAGTATGACGTGCCTGCCAGTAACGCCATTGACCCTGCGATGAGCAAATATGCCGTGATCAGGCTGAAGAACACGACCCCGGATACCAAAGCCCGCTTCTACTGGTGGGGGCCTGTGGGCGATAACGTGGCCCATTACGTGGAGTTTGACATCAGCAGCAATGACACTGATTTTAAAGAGTATACCGTCGACCTGAGCCAGAACGCCAGCTGGACCGGGAAGAGCAGCATCCGCATCATCCGCTTTGATGTGCCGGGGATAGCCAGTGCCGCTTCTGTGGGCAAGCAGGTGCAGGTAGACCAGGTAAGGCTGCTGGCCGCGCTTCCGCCGCAACATGCCTATACCTGGCGCTTTGACGAGGCGGTGGCCAGCAACAGGGTAGAGGGCTGGAATATCGTCAACTACACGGGGGCCTATACTTCCGTAGGCGTCCTGCACCTGACCACTTCCCAGACCTATAACAATATCCGCTATGATGTGCCGGCCAACGCGCCGGTGGACCCCGCTGTGTACAGGTATGCCACCATCCGCCTCCGGAACGGGACGACAGACACCAGGGCGCGGTTTTACTGGTGGGGACCTGTAGGGGACAATGTGGCAAACTATGCTGAGTTTACCATCAGCAGCCAGGACACGGCTTTTCAGGAATACACCCTGGACCTGAGCCAGCTGCCCCTTTGGACGGGCAAGAGCAGCATCCGCATCATCCGTTTCGATGTGCCAAGCCCGGTGAGTGAGGTGTCGTACGGGGCGAGGGTGGGTATCGATGAGATCCGCCTGTCCTCGCACCTGCCGCAGCCATCGCTTCAGGTGAATGCCCTGGTGGCCAGGGCAAGCGCTGCCACGGAAACGGAGCACGCGGGGTTCTTTGTCCGTGCGGCATCCGAGCGTAGCATACACGTGAAGGCTTCTGTACCGGAGCAGACCGAGGGGATGCTGGTGATAACGGACATGGCGGGCCGGAGGCTGGCAGATAAACCATACCGTTTTGCCCGCGGCGACAATGCTTTGGAGGTGCGGGTGCGAAAGCTGGCCCCGGGCATGTATATTGCCACGTTCTACAGTGCCAGGGAGAAGGTGAGCAAGAAGTTTGTGGTGCAGTTTTAACGGCGCCTTACTCCTGCCGGCAGACATAACAGAAAGCCGGGGAGCCTGTCAAAGGCTCCCTGGTTTTCTGTCTTTATACATGTGCTGCCCCTGTAAAGGGCAGCCTCTTGGAGCATACAACAGTTACCGGCCAACAGGCTGTTTGGCTGTCAGGAGCTCCTGATGCATGATGGGAAAGTACAGCACGAGCGCAGGGAAGGTATCCGGCAGCACTGTACGTATCTTTCCTGTTCGTCTCTTTAACCTATTTTAATCCTGATATGAAGCTATCCGCTCTAGAAAGCATGCGCTGTGTCTTTCTTTTCGTTTTCAGCATGCTGGTTCCCTTCCTTGCCACTGCGCAGACAGACCTGCGTGTCAGCGATAACGGCCGCTACCTGGTGCATACCGACGGCACCCCTTTTTTCTATTTAGGTGATACGGCCTGGGAGCTCTTCCACAGGCTCGATAGGGAGGATGCCACCGCCTACCTGACCAACAGGGCTGCCAAAGGCTTTACCGTCATCCAGGCGGTGGTGCTGGCCGAGCACGACGGGCTGCACGACCCCAGTCCCTACGGGCACACGCCGCTCCTCAACGATGACCCTACCCAGCCGAACGAGGCATATTTTGCCCATGTTGATTTCATTGTGGACAAGGCGGCGGAACTGGGGCTGCATCTGGCCCTGCTGCCCACCTGGGGCGACAAGCTCTTCAAAAACAAGTGGGGCGTGGGGCCGGAGGTTTTCAACCCGCAGAATGCGTATGCCTATGGCCGCTACATCGGCAGGAGGTATCAGGATAGACAGAACATTATCTGGGTCATTGGCGGGGATAGAAACCCGCGGGAGGATTCAGCTGATGTGGAGGTGTGGCGGGCCATGGCCAGGGGCATTACCGACGCCGTTGGCGGAAAGGAGAAGGTGTTGATGACCTTTCACCCCCAGACAGCTTCCTCCAAGTGGTTCCACGAGGATGACTGGTTGGACTTTAACATGCTGCAGACAAGCCACTGCGCTGACACTAAGGTATGGGAGAAGATAAGCCATGACTACAACCTGCCTACTGTGAAACCAACCATGGATGGGGAGCCCATGTATGAGGAAATCCCCGTCTGCTTTGACCTGGAAAAGAACGGCTATGCTGACCCCAACGATATCCGCCGGAAAGCCTACCTGAGTCTCTTTGCCGGCGCCCATGGCCACACGTATGGCTGCAACAACATCTGGCAGATGTACGAGCCCGGTCGCATCCGCCACATTGAAGCCACCATGCCCTGGTATGAGTCGCTGGACCTGCCGGGGGCAAATGCCATGACGCATGTGCGAAAGCTGATGGAGTCGCGCCCCATGCTGGAGCGCGTCCCGGACCAGTCCCTGCTGGTGGGAACGGTCTCTGATAACTACAAGGAGCGTGTGCAGGCTACCCGGGGCAAGGCCTACGCTTTTATCTATACTTCCTCCGGGCTTCCTTTTGAATTACAATTGGGGAAGATCACAGGCAAAAAAGTACAGGCATCCTGGTTCAACCCCAGAACGGGAGAGACAAGCAAGGCCGGGCGGTTTAAAAACAGCGGAATTAAAGTATTCACACCCCCCACCCAGGGAGACGACCAGGACTGGGTGTTGATCCTGGATGATGCTACCAGGAAGTAAACCTGCAGTCATGGAGCCCGCAGTAGTTGGAGTGCTGGAGGATAGCGTTATGTTCAGGGGCTGCCTCGAATATCTACTTAGTGCGTTAAGTATTTTGGTTCTGTCCTGTATTCGCTTCCATTCGCATCAAACAGGAAAGAATATGAAAATAAAGCAGTAGAAATATGTCCAATTGACAGCTGCTGACTTCTTTTTAACTGAAAATAATATTGGAACTGTACTTGAATTATTGGAATAGATTCTATAATATTGATTGCTTGCTCACTTAGTGCGTTAAGTAAGTAGAATAAACGCTGTAAATGAGGGTGGAGCAACTCCTGGGCAGGGGATACAGGTATCGGCAGTGGGTTGCATGGGAAAGACTGAATAAGGTGTATTGCCGCATAGGTGTACCAGACTTGATGGGAAGATACAGCCAGGGGCCGATGCCCAGGCACAGCATTGAGGTTTGAACAAAATAAATTCCATACGTATGAGACATGAGTTTAACAACCTACTGCGATTAAAGTTGATCTGTGTCTTGCTATGCCTGACATGTGGTGTCAAAGCGCTGGCGGCGCAGGCGGCCGGTCCCATCACGGTTAGCGGCAGGATTACAGGGGCCACAGACGGTGCTCCCCTTATCGGAGCCTCTGTCGTGGAGAAAGGAACGAGCAACGGTACCGCCACTGATGCCGAGGGGCGTTTTACACTGACCGTGCGCCCGAATGCGACGCTGGTGGTGACCTACATCGGGTTTAACGCCCAAGAGGTCGCTGTGAATAACAGAACGGATTTGGAGATAGCCCTGGATGCCGACCAAAAGCAGCTGCAGGAAGTGGTGGTGGTGGGTTACGGCACACAGCGCAAAAAGGACCTGACGGGCTCAGTGGTGAGCCTGTCGACCGAGGAGCTGCTTCCGGTGCCGGCGGCCAGTTTTGACCAGCTCATGCAAGGCAAGGTGGCGGGCACGCAAATCTCCCAGACAACGGGTGCACCAGGGGGTAACGTGAACATCGTGATCAGGGGCATCAGCTCTATTACCGGCGGCAACCAGCCCCTGTATGTGATCGATGGCTATGCCATTGGCGCAGGCGGGGGTGGCTCGGATGTGAGCAGTTTCAATGGCAACTCCTTTTCCTCCAGCGGCATGGCCAACAACACGGTTAACAAGATCAACCCCTTGAGTACCATCAATCCTGCTGATATCGAGTCTATTGAAATACTCAAGGATGCCTCTGCCACAGCTATTTACGGTTCCAGGGGCGCGAACGGCGTGGTGATTATCACAATGAAAAGGGGGAGGCAGGGCAGGCCGAGCATTAGCCTGGAGGCCTCTGGTGGCGTGCAGACGCTGGCCAACAAGCTGGATTTGCTGGACGCGCGCCAGTTTGCCGCGTTCGTGGCTGATGGCCGGGACAATGCCTGGGTCTATGCGGGCGGAGATGCCGCCGATCCGAATGAGGCCCGCTCCGGTGCCACCCGGGTAAAGCCAGAGTTCCGCAACCCGGAGGCGATAACAGTCAACACAGACTGGCAGGATGTGATTTTCAGGCCTGCCGCCATCCAGAACTACCAGCTATCCGCCAGCGGCGGCAAAGAGGATTTAACCTACTACATTGGCGGCGGCTATTTTGACCAGGACGGTATCATCGAGGGGTCTGACTTTAAGAAGTTTAACCTCCGTACCAATCTGGATGTGGATCTGACCAAGCGCCTGCGCTTAGGGGTCTCGGTAGCAGGGTCGCATTCCTGGGGCGACTTTGCCCGCGCCGAGGGTCACCTGGGGCAGCGCGGCCTGATCTCAGCGGCCCTGGCCAGCTCCCCGGCCCTGCCTATCTATGATGCCGAGGGGAATTACAGCTCTGAATTGCTCGATCCCCTGGGTGTTCCGGTGGAGAATCCCTTGCTTATCCTGGATGAGTTCAGTGACAAGCGGCAATCCAGCAACTTCTTCACCAACAATTACCTGGAGTATGAGTTGCTGGAAGGGTTAACCCTACGGTCCTCGATTGGTATTAATTACATAGTGGACAAGACCAGGCTTTGGAAATCCTCCGAGATAGGCGAGTGGGGAGCCAAGACCAGCCCTGCGACAGCGGGGGCGCATAACAGGACCAGCCTTAACTGGCTTAACGAGAACACGGTAAACTTTCAGCGGGTCTTCAACGAGCGGCACAGCCTGAATGCCGTGGCGGGCTTCACGGCACAGAAAGACGTGATGGAGATGCTGCAGGCGGGTGCTACTGACTTCCCGACCGATCACATTCAGTTCCTGGCCGGGGGCAACGTGAACGCCGGCACCAACTTCACGTCAGAGTGGGCCATGCTTTCCCTGCTGGCCAGGGCAAGCTACACGTTCAACGACAGGTACCTTTTTACGGCCACCGTGCGGCGGGACGGCAGCTCCCGTTTCGGGGCGAACGAGCGCTGGGGTACCTTCCCCTCTTTCTCTGTGGGCTACCGCGTTTCGGAGGAGCCGTTCATGCAGGGCCTTGCTTTCCTGGACGACCTCAAACTCAGGGCCAGCTACGGGGTATCGGGTAATAACCTGATCGGTAACTATGCCCACATCGGCTTGCTGGGGATCTCCAGGTATGTATCCAACGGGCAGCCGGTGCTAGGCATCGTGCCGCAGGGCCTGGCCAACGACGATCTGACCTGGGAGCGCTCGCTGCAGACGAACCTGGGCCTGGACCTGTCCCTGTGGGACAGCAGGCTCACACTGACGGCAGACGTGTACCGCAACCATAAAAAAGACCTGCTGCTTAATACCCTGCTGCCGGCGGCCTCCGGCTTCGGGTCTTCCATACAGAACGTGGGTGAGCTGGATAACAAGGGCCTGGAAGTAGCGGTAGGCGCTGATATCGTCAGGAACAAGAATTTTACCTGGAACGTGAACGCCAACATCAGCATGAACCGCAACGAGGTGCTGGCGCTCAGCTCCTCGAGCTCCCGTATCATCAACTCAGCCTACCAGATCACGGAGGTAGGCCAGCCGATCGCCAGTTTCTTCCTGCTCCATGCCATCGGCGTATTCAAAGACCAGGCAGAGGTGGACGCCAGCCCGAAGCAGCACCCGAACGTGCAGCCCGGGGACCTGAAGTTTGAGGACGTGAACGGCGACGGCGTGATCACAGACGCGGACAAGAAGATCGTAGGCAGCCCCTGGCCGAAGTATACCTTTGGGTTCACCAACAGGCTCACGTTCAATGGGCTGACGTTGAGCACGGCCATTGTAGGGTCCCAGGGGAATGATGTATACTTTCAGGGTGGGGAGATCGTGCTTAACAATGCCGGGGTGCAGAACCAGCTGGCCATCGCGGCAGAGCGATGGCGCTCGCCGCAGGAACCGGGCAACGGCATGGTGCCCAGGGCCATCCGCAACGACTACGCCAGGGGCATAAGCGCTAATTCCCGCTATCTGTTTGACGGATCGTTTGTCAGGATCAAGAATATCAACCTTGCCTACAACCTGCCAACAAGTGTGCTGGACAGGTTACGCGTGCCCGCCCTCACGGTGTTCGCGGATGTGGCCAACGTGTATACGTTCACTGATTACCCCGGCTATGACCCGGAAGCCAGTTCCACGGGCGATAACATCGCAGCCACCGGTGTCGACTACTTCTCCTATCCTCTTCCAAGGATTTTCACACTAGGCTTAAGAGTATCTCTCCAATAATTAAGGTAAAGCGTTATGAGACTGAAAATACTTGCCACTGTATTGCTTTTAGGCACACTTACCTCCTGCGAGGACTTCCTGGAGCTTCAGCCGGACTCCCAGATAAATGACCAGAGCTTCTATCGGACGGAGAATGATTTTGAATCGGCCATGATCGGGGTGTACGGCACCTTTAAGAACCTCTACAACACGGATCTTTTTTACGTGGCCGAGCTGATGTCAGACAATGCCGAGATCTCCATTTCCTCCTCTTCTATCACCGAGGTGGAGTTTGACGAACTGAATGTAACCCCATCCAATACAATCGTGCAGTCTGTCTGGAACACGGCCCTCTACACGGTGGCACGCTGCAATATCATCCTTAGCAGGCTGGAAACGGCAGACATCGATGCCGGTGTGAAGAGCAGGATAGCGGGAGAGGCCAGGTTCATGCGGGCCTACAGCTATTTTATACTGGTGCAGACCTTCGGCAGGGCGCCCCTGACGGATGCAGAGTTCAGGAGTCCCGGCCAGATTGCGGGTGCTGACCTAAGCCTGAAGCCGCGGGAGGAAGTGTACCGAAAAATCATCGAAGACCTGACGGAGGCGGAGGTGCTGTTGCCCGAGGAGCTGAACCCGAACAAAGGGTATGCCTCACGTGGAACCGTTAAAACCCTGCTGGGCAAAGTGTACCTCACCCAGCAGCAGTACGATCAGGCCGCTGCCAAGCTGAAAGAAGTGATCGAGTCAGGACAGTATAGCCTAGTAAGTAATTACAAGAGCCTTTTTGCTACCGGCAATGAAAACCTGCCGGAGTCCATCTTTGAACTCAAGTTTATATCCGGGGCTAACCTGGGCAACAGCTACTCGGTGCAGTTCACGCCAGCCTCCACCGGCCTGCTGGCAAACGGGCAGCAGGGTTCGGGCAGGATTACCCCCACCCTGAGCTTGGTGGAGGCTTATGAGGAGGGAGACTTGCGCAAGGATGCCACCGTAGGGGAGTACATCGTTTCTGACCTGACAGGGGAGAGGGCCTATAGCAGACATGGGCTGAAATTCGTAGATTTAACAGCGGAGAATCCCCGCGACGGCAGCATCAATTTTACCGTGCTGCGCTATGCGGACGTGCTGCTGATGTATGCCGAGGCACTGAATGCCTTGGGCAACACGGACGAGGCCGAAGACTACCTGAACCTGGTGCGTAGCCGCGCCGGCCTTGCTGGCCAAGAGGGGCTCTCGCAGGACGCGCTGCGCGAGGCGATCGCCCATGAGCGAAGGGTGGAGCTGGCCTACGAGGCGCACCGCTGGTTTGACCTGGTGCGCACCGGCAGGGCACAGGAAGTGATCAATGCCTATTATGCCGCCAAAGGGCTTAATTTTTCAGTGGCCGGTCACGAGCTGGTCCTGCCCATCCCGAGAAGGGAGATAGAGATAAACCCGACGCTGGAGCAAAACCCCGGCTACTAATGGCAATACTGTATTTCCGTTCCCCGCTGCCATGCCGGCAGTGGGGAACGGAATTTAATTTTAACCCTTACACCCTATGACGCTTAATTTCAGACCGCTTATGTGGCTTCTTGCCGGCAGCCTTGCCTATGCCTGCTCCGGTTCGAAGCCTGCACCAAGCCAGCCTGAGGCAGCCGTGGCGACACAGGCGCCTGCAGCGCCCTTACCCTTGATCGATTCCAGCCTGAGGGGGCAGCCTTTTGAGAACATCACGCTGGAGGCCTCCCTGAAACCCTTCAAGCAAAACGACCCGGCCTACATTAAGCGGGTAGCCGCCGAGATGTTCACCCAGTGGAGCGCCCTGCTGCGCCATGCCGACACGGTTTCGGTCATGCTCTGGACGGCCGACGGTTCGGAAATACTTGATTACAAGGGCACACTGGAGCAGCCGTTGGAGTGGGCAAAGTACATCGGCAACCCGAACACGGAGCACGCGGTTGGCTCCGGACCAAAGGAGCTGTCACTCCATGAGCGGGCTTACCTGTACATGGACAGTCCGCCGGAGTTTACCTACGGGGACCTGAAGCTGATCGTGCAGACCCTGCGGGAAACAGGGGAGGCAATAACCGGCAAACCAGTAAGAGTAGGCGCTACCTTTGACCCGGGGCCGGAGTTCGCCAAGTCTGACTTTAAGTATAAGAAGCACCCGGAGATACTGGAAGGAAGCGCCATGGGGCATAAGTCCTTTGTGTTCAGCTATGCCGTGCTGAACGCCGACAACGCCTCCTATGCCGGTTTCCCGGATGGCATTCCGGCGAACACCCCTTTCGGAACCTTCTTTGGCCGCCAGAGCCAGCACTTCCTGCAGGACCTGGGCTTTGATTACATCTGGTTCAGCAACGGTTTTGGCTTTGGCATGGAGCCTTGGGCCTCGACGGGCACCATCTTCACCGGAAAGGGCTTTAATCAGGAGAACCTGGCAGAGACCAAGGAGAAGATCATTAATTTCTGGACGCTTTTCCGCCAGGAGTGCCCGGATTTTCGGATCGAAACCAGGGGCACCAACCTGGCCACAGGCATTGACCTGGCCAAGGATGGCGTGGACCTGAAAGCCATTTACGAAGGAGGATACAACATTCTGCCGCCGCCAAATTCACCCTGGGCCGCCCTGGACGGAGACTTCGGCCTGGAGATGGTAGGCTACATGTCGCGGATGGCGCAGCTGCCCGATGACCGCTACATCTTCCGCTACTACACCCATGATCCCTGGTGGCTGAACAGCCCCTGGCTGGACCGGTATGGCCGTGAACCGCATGATATTTACCTGCCGATGGCCGTAGCCCGTTTGAACGGGCAGGGGGAGGTAAAACTGCCCACGCACCTGAACTTCCTGACCATCGATGATTCCTTTGGGGACATGCCCACGCAGGTGCCCAACGAGGTGATCCCCCACATCCTGAAGGCCCGCTACGACAGCCCCACAGCGCCCGGTCCCCTGGTATGGGTGTACCCGTTTGAGGAGTATCACAGCTGGGCCTACAACCAGCCGGACCGCCTGGCGGAAATATACTACGGTGACTGGTTTATCCGGCAGGCCATCAACAACGGCTTCCCGCTTAACACCATCATCTCCACCAAATATTTTCCTGCTGCCCTGGAAAATAAGCCGCATGTGTTTGACGAGTCGGTCTTGCTGACGATTGTGCCGGATGCAGGCTCTGCCTTCGAGCAGAGTTTGATCAACTACGTGCGGCAAGGGGGCAAAATCATTGTTTATGGGCCTGCTGACCATGCCAGCCCTGCCTTTGCCGAGCTGTTGAACCTGGAAAACGCTACGGCGCTGGAGGGGGAGTTTACCCTGACAGAAAGCTACGGCAAAGATAAACTAACCCGGAAGGGGCCTGCCACCATACAGCACCTGGCCCTGTTCTCCGGCGGCGGCCTGCGCACAAAAGTGAGGAACATGAAAGATCTGCATACCAAGGTAGGGGTCCGCATGACCCAGGGCGGCAACACGCGCGACGCCCTCTGGACAAGGGCACTACCTGACTGGAAGGGGGGCAAGGTAGCGTACGTGCGCGGTACCAACTCAAGCCACTACGAAGGGGGGCGCCTGCTCAAGCCGAATGATCCCACCAAGTATGCGGTGGGACCCGCGTACCTGCGGCACGTGCTCCAGGAATTCGGTATGGAGTATATCGTGGACAAGTATGATCCGGCAGTTAAAAGCCCGGTGCTGAGCATATCCCGCAGCAACAACGGCTATTTCTTCTCCGGGTACGTGCCCAACACATCGGTCAGGCACCGCTTCAGGTTCCCGCAGGGGGCACCGGTGCTGCTTGGCTACGATACCGAGCTACAGAACGGCTACGCGACCTATTCCTTCCCTACCGCCTGGAACCGCGAAGCGCGGGTGTTTGTCGAGCAGCAGGATGGCATTGTGTCTGTGAAAGAGATGCATTCGGGCGAGCTGGGCATCAAGCGCAGGCTGCAGATAGCGGGGCTTGAGAACGCCACGGTGCGGGTGTACCCGGATGCGGATATTTCCGACGAGGGCATACACTTCTACCTCAACACGGGGTACCCTTGGAAGACGGGGCACCTGCCTTTTGAGAAAGGGGAGAAGCAGTTCGGCAAGAGCTACCTGGTAAAGAATGTAACGGGTACTGTGGTGGTATCCTGGTAAGAAAGCATGTATCGCATGAATAATATAAAGCTAATCGTTCTGGCTTTGCTGCTATCGCTTTCAGCGCAATGCCAAAGTATAAAGAGAGCGCCTGCGTCAGCCTATCTGAGTGATGTGCAGCAGGAGCTGAAAGCGGTTTTCCCGAACAACAAACGGATTAACCTGGTCTTTCACGGGCACTCCGTCCCCTCCGGCTACTGGAGCAAGCAGGAAGTGCACACGCTGGAGTCTTACCCGCACTTGCTGCTCACCAAGCTAAAAAAGGAGTACCCGCACGCGGTGATCAATGTCATCATCACCGCTATAGGCGGTGAGTTTGCCGAGAAGGGGCAGCCGCGACTGGCCACTGAGGTGTTGCCGCTCAAGCCCGATGTCCTCTTCATCGACTATGCCCTCAACGATATGGGCATAGGCCTGGAAAGGTCAAGGGTGGCCTGGGAAAAGATGATCGAGGAAGCCCTGCGCCATAACGTGAAGGTTATTCTGGTGACCCCTTCCCCCGATCAGCGGCAGGACCTGAAGGACCCTGACAATAAGCTGGCCCAGCATGCCAGGCAGATACGGGGGCTGGCCACCAGGTATAAGGTCGGCTTGGCGGATCCCTATGCCGCATTCGAGCGGATTGCCAGGGAGGAGGGCACCGTGGCCCCTTACATGTCGCACGTGAACCATCCCAATGAAAAAGGCCACGACATCATTGCCCGGGAGTTGCTCAAGCACTTCCTGTAAAGCAGCATAGAAAAGACTACAAAGCAAATAACCCTATAGCTTATGAACGTATCAAATTACAGTATGGCCCTGCTGTTGACGGCGCAGTTTTGCCTAGCAGGGGCCGTCAAGGCACAGACCTCTCTGAACGGATCGGGCGATGCAAAGCCCTCCAAAATGGCTCCGCAATTCGGTAAAAGCCCGCTCGAAGAAGTTATTAACGCCATGACCACGGAGGAGAAATCGCTGATGGTGACCGGCGCCAAGCGCCGGGAGGTGGTACCGGTGGCAACGCCGGGGAGAAAGCAGAAGAATATCACGGCAGTAGGGGGATACACCTATCCTTTTGTGCACCTGGATATCCCGGCCATTTACCTTTCGGACGGGCCAGCGGGTTTACGCATCGCCCCCAGGAGGGAAAATGACCTCAACACATATTACTGCACCGCTTTTCCGGTAGCCACCCTCGTAGCCTCCAGCTGGGACCCCGGGGTGGCAGAGCGTGTGGGCAGCGCCATGGGGCATGAGGCCCTGGAGTATGGCGTGGATATCCTGCTGGGCCCGGCGCTGAACATCCACCGTGATCCGCTCGGGGGCAGGAGCTTTGAGTACTATTCCGAAGACCCGCTGATCTCGGGCAAGATGACGGCGGCAGCGGTAAAAGGCATACAGTCGCAGGGAGTAGGCACCTCGCTCAAACACTTTGCCGCCAACAACCAGGAGACGAGCCGGCGCTTTATCAATACCATCGTAAGTGAGCGCGCCCTGCGGGAAATATACCTGGAAGGCTTCAAGATAGCTGTCGAGGAGTCTGACCCCTGGACGGTGATGTCGTCCTACAACAAAATCAACGGCGTGTACACTTCTGAGAGCGAGGAGCTGCTGGAAACGATCCTGCGCAAGGAGTGGGGCTTTAACGGCTTTGTGCTCAGCGACTGGTACGGGGGAGAGGATGCGGTAAAGCAGATGAAGGCAGGCAACGACCTGCTCATGCCCGGCCTGGCCGTCTGGTCAGATAAAATTGACAGTGCCGCCAGCAACGGATCACTGGACATGAAAGTGCTGGACCGCAACATCGCGCGTATTCTGACCGTGGCCCAGCGCACCCCGACCTACAGGAACTACCCCTACTCTGACAAGCCGGACCTGAAGGGCAATGCCGCCCTGGCCCGCGATGCAGCCGCACAGTCGATGGTGTTGCTCCAGAACAAGAACCAGGCACTGCCGCTAGCCCGGGGCACACAGAAAGTAGCCGCCTTCGGCAACTACTCCTATAAGATGATCGTGGGCGGTACAGGCAGCGGCATGGTCAACAACGCGTACAGCGTATCGCTGGCGCAGGGCCTGGAGCAGGCAGGTTACCAGATGGACAAGGAGCTGCAGAAGACATACCTGGAGTACCTGAAGCTAGGTAAACCGCGCAACCTGAAAGCCGATAGCCTGATCACGGCCCTGCCAAAGCTGGATAGCATATTAGGTGAGCTGGCCCTGGATGAAAAGCTGATCCGCCGGAAGGCCAAAGAAGCAGACATCGCCATGGTGACCATCATGCGTGTATTCGGAGAAGGCGGCGACAGGAAGCTGAAAGACTTTTACCTGACGACAGAAGAAAAGGCGCTGCTCAAGTCCGTGTCGGAGGCTTTTCGCGGCGAGGGAAAGAAAGTGGTGGTGGTGCTCAACATTGGCGGCGTGATAGAGGTGGCCAGCTGGAGAGACCAGGCCGATGCCATCCTGTTGGCCTGGCAGCCCGGGCAGGAGGGCGGTCACGCGCTGGCAGACCTGATGTCGGGTAAAGTGACCCCGTCGGGTAAGCTGGCGACCACCTTCCCGATGGATTACCAGGACGGCCCATCGGCTAAGAACTTCCCGGGTACGCCTGCCGGAGAACCGAAACAGGTAGTCTATGAGGAAGGGGTCTATGTAGGGTATCGCTACTATGACAGTTTCAATATTACCCCAGCCTACGCGTTTGGCTACGGCTTGTCTTACACCGACTTTACCTACAGTAACCTGAAGCTGAGTTCAGGCAGGTTCAGGGACAAGCTGACCGTTACCATGGACGTGAAGAACACAGGCAAGGCGGCTGGAAAGGAGGTGGTGCAGCTCTACCTGAGTGCCCCTGCCAGGAGCATGGATAAGCCGGCAAAAGAACTGAAGGGGTTCGCGAAGACAGCACTCCTGCAGCCGGGGGAGACACAAACCGTTTCCTTTACACTGGATGCCAGGGCACTGGCCTCCTTTGACACCGGACAGACTGCCTGGGTAGCCGAGCCAGGGAGGTATACAGTACAGCTTGGCGCCTCTTCCAGAGATATCAGGCAGACGGCCTCCTTTAAGCTACCGAAGGCAAGGGTGGTAGAGCGGGTTACGAAAGTGCTGGTGCCGGAGGTACCCATTCAGGAGCTGAAAGCCACCAGATAGGCTGCTGCGGCAGGTATAATCTCATGCGTTGCTTGGGACTCTTCTAAATTTTATTAACTTAGTGCGTTAAGCAGTTTGTGGTGAGGCTGTAGCCTGTACCGGCGCTGTTTCACCCTGCGCAGCAGCAAGAGGCCCTTTAAACAACAAAAAAGATTAGATATGACACCTTCCTGTAAAATAGTAGCAGCCATTGCCCTGCTGTTTAGCCTGCTGGCTAGCCGGGAGACGGTACAAGCCCAAAAAAATCCGGAGGAGCGACTGGGATGGAAGCTTGGTGCCCAGGCCTATACCTTCAAGGAGTATACTTTCTTTGAGGCTGTTGAAAAGATCGACAGCTGTGGACTCAGGTATGTGGAGGCTTATCCGGGCCAGGTGCTGGGTGGAGGAATGGAAGGCCGGATGGATATCCACATGGATGCGGCAAAGCGGGAAGAAATTCTAAGGCGCCTGGAAGCAAAAGGCATGAAGATGGTGTCGTTTGGTGTGATCTCCCCAGGCAATGAGGCCGATTGGCGCCAGCTGTTTGCGTTCGGGAAGGCCATGGGCATTGAAACAATCACCTCTGAGCCGAAGCAGGAGGACCTGCCCTTGCTCTCGCAGTTGTGCGAGGAGTACAGGATCAATGTGGCTATCCACAACCACCCGAATCCTACCCGCTACTGGAACCCTGACATCGTGTTGGAAGCCCTGCAGGGACAAAGCAGGCGCATTGGCGTGTGTGCCGATATTGGTCACTGGACCCGCTCGGGGCTGGATCCGGTAGCCAGCCTCAAAAAGCTGGAGGGCCATGTCTTGCAGCTGCATGTAAAGGATCTGCATACACGGGATCCAAAGGCGCATGATGTGCACTGGGGGCAGGGTGTAACGAATATAGCCGGTGTCATCCAGGAGTTGAAGCGGCAAAATTTCAAAGGGATTCTCTCTGCCGAGTATGAGTACAACTGGCGCCATAACACACCCGATGTACGGGCGAGTGTGGACTATTTCAGAAGTGTGCTAAGGGAAGAGTAGCATTTAATTTAAAAAGTATAAGCATATGGATAGGCGATCGGCCGTTAAGGGCCTGTTGATTTTGGCGGGGGGCGTGGCGGTACTGCCCTCCTGCGTCCTGGAGGAGGGCAAGGCCTCCATCCCGCTGGACCACCTGGACGTGTCGCAGGGGCAGGAGGAGCTGCTGGCCGAGTTGGTGGAGACCATCCTGCCGGCCACCGACACCCCCGAGGGCCGCGAGATGGGCCTGCACCTGTTCGCCTTGAAGATGGTGGACGACTGCTACAGGCAGGAGGAGCGGCAGGCGTTCATGCAGGGCATGGCCGCCTTCGAGGAACTAGCCAAGAGTCAGGCCGGCAGCAGGTTCGGGAAACTCAGCCCGGAGCAGCGCCAAAAGCTGGTCGCGGCCGTGAACGCAGGGCAGGCGCCGCAGGAGGTGCTCGTCTTCTACAAAATCCTCAAGGGCGAGACGATCAAGGGCTACCTCAACTCCGAGCTGGTGATGACCCGCCTGCGGGTGTACGAGCTGGTGCCGGGCCGCTACGAGGCCTACTATCCGATTTCCAAAGCACAGATAAGCTAACGACATGGCAAACTTAAACACAGAAAGCGCGAAGCAGCGCACCTACGACGCCATTGTGATTGGCTCGGGGATAAGCGGCGGCTGGGCGGCCAAGGAACTGACCGAAAAAGGCCTGAAGACCTTGGTGCTGGAGCGGGGCCGCGACGTGAAGCACAACCGCGACTACCCCACCACCAATAAGATGCCCTACGAGTTCGAGCACCGGGGCGAGGTGCCCCTGGAGATCCGGGAGAAGGAGCCGGTGATCAGCCGCTGCTACGCTTTCCGCGAGGACGCCATGCACTTCTTCGTCCGGGACTCCGAGCACCCCTACGTGCAGGAGAAGCCCTTCGACTGGATCCGCGGCTACCAGGTGGGCGGCAAGTCGCTCTTGTGGGCGCGGCAGACCCAGCGCTGGAGCGACCTGGACTTCGAGGGACCGGCTAGGGACGGCTTCGCCGTGGACTGGCCCATCCGCTACAAGGACCTGGCGCCCTGGTACAGCCACGTGGAGAGGTTCGCCGGCATCTCCGGCAACAGCGATGGGCTGGCCGAGCTGCCGGATGGCGAATTCCTGCCCCCTTACCCGCTCAACAGCGTGGAGGACTACTTCAAGCAGCAGCTCAAGGACAAGTACGGCAACCGCCATGTCATTAGCGCCCGCTGCGCGCACCTGTCCAAGCCCAACCAGATCCACCTGGACCAGGGGCGGGCGCAGTGCCAGAACCGCACCCTCTGCCAGCGCGGCTGCCCCTTCGGTGGCTACTTTAGCAGTAACTCCTCCACCTTGCCCTGGGCCGAGCGCACGGGCAACCTCACGCTTAGGCCCTTCTCGGTGGTGGAGTCGGTAATCTATGACGAAAAGGCCGGCAAGGCCACCGGCGTGCGCGTGGTGGATGCCAACACCAAAGAGGTGACCGAGTACTATGCCCGCATCATCTTCGTGAACGCCTCGGCGCTGCACACCAACCACATCCTTTTGAACTCCACCTCCTCGCGCTTCCCCAACGGGCTGGGCAACGACAGCGGACTGCTGGGCAAGTACGTGGCCTTCCACAACTACAGGGCCAGGGTGTCGGCCGAGTACGACGGACTGCTGCAGTACAGCACCGACGGGCGCAACCCGGCGGGCGGAGGCTACATCCCGCGCTTCAGGAACCTGCACCGCCAGGAGACCGATTTCCTCAGGGGCTACGCCGCCGGCTTCAGCGCCCGCAGGTATGAGTTCGAGGACCGCTCCGGCTTCGGGGAGGTCCTGAAGCGGCAGCTGCTCAGCCCGCAGCTAAGCAACTGGAAGGTGGGCTCCCACATGATGGGGGAGACGATCCCGAAGGAGGAGAACTACGTGAGCCTGAGCAAGGAGCAGAAGGACGCCTGGGGCATGCCGCTACTCAACATCTCCGTCGGCTACGACGACAACGACGAGAAGATGGTGAAGGACTACCTCGAGCAGATGGAGGAGATGTTCACCAAGGCGGGCTTCACCAACATCAGGACCTCGGACTCAAAGCAGGCGCCGGGGCTGGACATCCACGAGATGGGCGGCGTGAGGATGGGCCACGACCCGGAGACCTCGCTGCTGAACAAGTATAACCAGCTGCACCACTGCCGGAACGTGTTCGTCACCGACGGGGCCTGCATGACCTCGACCTCTACCCAGAACCCCTCGCTCACCTACATGGCCCTGACGGCCCGCGCCGTGGACCACGCCGTGAGCGAGATGAAGAAGGGGAACCTGTAAAAAAATGATAAAAGGCTTCTGCCGCCATAAAGCTTGTGCGTCAGTGACAGCCAGTTAACTAAGTCAATCCATACATTAAAAAGCATATGCCTGAATTAACTGCAAACCCCACTTTTAAGCATGTAAGCTACCTGTGGGATGAGGAAGATGCGGCCAAACTGGCCGGGGACGAAGTAGCGCTGTTGATCTACCGATCAAACCTCCTGGGGGCAGACCTGCGGCTGACGAACTACGGCGGGGGCAATACCTCCTGCAAAGCCATGGCCAAAGACCCTTTAACCGGAGAGGAGACCGAGGTGATGTGGGTGAAGGGCTCCGGCGGAGACCTGGGTACCCTTAAGCGCAGTGGCCTTGCAGCACTGCATGTAGACCGCCTCAGAAGCCTGAAGAACGTGTACCGCGGCAGAGGGCACGAAGACGAGATGGTGGCGCTCTTTCACCACTGTCTCTTCGACCTTGATTCAAAGGCGCCCTCTATTGATACGCCTTTGCATGGTTTTCTTCCCTTCAGGCATATTGACCACCTGCACCCTGACGCGG
The DNA here is from genome assembly GCF_029360645.1 of Pontibacter litorisediminis. Taxonomy (GTDB): domain Bacteria; phylum Bacteroidota; class Bacteroidia; order Cytophagales; family Hymenobacteraceae; genus Pontibacter; species Pontibacter litorisediminis. Next base: position 194,168 of record NZ_JARDUA010000008.1, read on the forward strand.
CCATCGCCATTGCCGCATCCAAGGACGGCAAAAGCATTACAGAGGAGCTCTTTGAGGGAACCATCGGGTGGGTAGACTGGCAGCGCCCGGGCTTTGACCTTGGCTTAAAGCTGCGCCAGTGCCTGGACGAGAACCCGGGCATACGGGGTATCATGCTGGGCTCGCATGGCCTGTTTACCTGGGGAGACACGGCCTATGAAAGTTATGTGAACACACTGGAGGTGATTGAAAGGTGCGCCGGATACCTGGAGCAGCATGTCGGGAGGAAAGGCCCTGTCTTTGGCGGTGTCAGGATACAAAGCCTGGAGGAGAAGGCCAGAAGAGAACAGGCAGCGGCGCTTGCCCCTGTGCTGCGCGGCTTCTGCTCCAGTGAGCGTCCTATGATCGGTCATTTCAGTGATGATGCCCGCGTGCTGGAGTTTATCAATTCACAAGACCTGGACAGGCTGGCCCCGATGGGCACTAGCTGCCCGGACCATTTCCTCCGCACAAAGATCAGCCCCCTGGTGCTGGACCTGCAACCAGACGAGGACCTCTCGGACCTGAAAGCCTTGAAGGAGAAGCTGGCCCCTGCCTTTGCAGCATACCGGCAAATGTACGCTGCCTATTACCAGAACCACAGGCACCCGGACAGCCCGGCCATACGGGATCGAAACCCGGTGATTATACTTTACCCGGGAGTAGGCCTGTTTGCCTTTGCCAAAGACAAGCAGACGGCCCGTGTCGCCTCTGAGTTCTATAGCAACGCTATCAACGTGATGCGAGGGGCAGAGGCTATATCGGCCTATACCTCACTGCCGCGGCAGGAAGCCTTTGATATCGAGTACTGGCTGCTGGAGGAGGCCAAGCTACAGCGCATGCCCAGGCCAAAGCCACTTTCCGGGAAAATAGCCTTGGTAACAGGCAGTGCCGGAGGCATCGGGAAAGCGATTGCCAGGAAGTTTGTGGAGGAGGGGGCCGTGGTCATACTCAACGACATGAACGAGGCGCGCCTGCAAGGGACAGGGGAGGAGTTCAGGTCAGCCTATGGCAAGGATGCCTATACTACGGCGGTGCTGGACGTAACCAGGGAAGCGCAAATACAGGAGACCTTCCAGACAGCTGCACTGGCGTTCGGAGGGGTCGATATCATCGTGAACAACGCGGGCCTCTCTATATCGAAATCTATGGAAGATCACACCGCGAAAGATTGGGACCTGCTGTACGATGTGTTGGTAAAGGGCCAGTTCCTGGTGACGCAGGCCGCCGTGGACGTCATGCGCAGGCAAGCGATCGGGGGAGACGTGCTCAACATTGTGAGCAAGAACGCGCTGGTGTCTGGCCCGAACAACGCGGGCTATGGCTCTGCCAAGGCTGCACAGCTGCACCTGAGCAGGCTGAATGCTGCCGAGTTGGGAGGCGATGGCATACGCGTGAACGTGGTGAACCCGGATGCGGTGATCAGCGACAGCAACATCTGGGCTGGTGGCTGGGCCGAGGGCCGCGCCAAAGCCTATGGCATCACGGTAGCGGAGCTACCTGCTTTCTACGCCAGGCGCACCCTGCTCGGGCAGGTCATACTCCCCGAAGACATTGCCAACGCCTGTTTTGCCTTTGTGGGCGGATTGCTCAGCAAATCCACAGGCAATGTGCTTAATGTGGACGGCGGTGTGACTGCGGCCTTTGTGCGATAGCCAGGAAGGCCACGGCCCTACAACGAGCATAACCGAGTGCCATGGCGCCGCCGCCGGACATCATGCCCATGGAAGGCTTAGAAGGGCAGTAGAAACAGCGGCAGCACCCCTTGAAGGTACGCGAAGACTATGCCCCTGGCCATCCCCTGAAAAATGTGTTTTACCAAGCTTAACCCGATTAACCATGCAGATCGAGAAGTATCAATTAGAGGAGTACAACCATCACCACGCTACCGCCCATGAGCGGGCATTTTCCTTTGCTGCCTCCTCCGTGCCGCACCTGGACACGGTGCTGCAAAAGCTAACCGACTTCCAGATTGCCATACCGAGCTGGGCCCTGGGGACAGGCGGGACGCGCTTCGGCAGGTTTTCTGGGGGGGGAGAGCCGCGCAGCCTGGAGGAGAAGATCGAGGATATCGGCCTGCTGCATGCCCTGAACCGCTCCAGCGGCGCCATCTCCCTGCACATTCCCTGGGACATCCCACAGGATTATAAAGCCATCAAAGCATTGGCGGCAGCGCATGGGCTAACCTTCGATGCCATGAACTCCAATACATTCCAGGATCAGGCAGGGCAAGCATATAGCTACAAGTTTGGCTCCATGCAGCATGTAGACAAGGCTGTGCGGCGGCAGGCAGTGGAGCATAACATAGAGGTGATCAAGCACGGCATGGCCCTTGGCTCCAACTCCCTTACCGTGTGGCTAGCGGACGGCTCCTGCTTTCCGGGGCAACTGAATTTCCGGAAAGCTTTCCAAAACACCCTGGAGAGCCTGGAGGAAGTGTATGCGGCCTTGCCCGAGAACTGGAAGATGTATGTGGAGTACAAGGCTTTTGAGCCGAATTTCTACTCCACCACCATCGGCGATTGGGGCCAATCCTACCTGTTGGCTAGCAAACTGGGACCGAAGGCCTACACCTTGGTGGACCTGGGCCATCATCTGCCCAATGCCAATATCGAACAGATAGTGGCGCTGCTGCTGATGGAGGGCAAGCTGGGCGGCTTTCATTTTAACGATTCCAAATATGCCGACGATGACCTGACCACCGGCAGCATCAAGCCGTATCAGCTGTTCCTTATCTTTAATGAACTGGTTGAAGGCATGGATGCCCGTGGCATGGCGCATGCCACCAGCCTTGGCTGGATGATAGATGCCGCACACAATGTGAAAGACCCTTTAGAAGACTTGCTGCAGTCCGTGGAGGCCATTATGCTGGCCTACGCACAGGCCCTGCTTGTGGACCGGAAGGGCCTGGCGGAGGCGCAGCAGGAAAACGATGTGGTGCGCTGCCAGGAGATCCTGCAGGAGGCCTTCCGGACCGATGTGCGTCCGCTGGTGGCGGAGGCGCGCCTGCGCGCAGGAGGCGCCCTGCACCCCTTGGGCCTGTATCGTCAGTTACGGGTCAGGGAACAGCTCGTGCAGGAACGGGGGCTTAAAACGGTAGCCTCTGGTTTATAGCTATGCAACAGATACCGGTAATTGCTGTTTTCGATGTGGGCAAAACCAATAAGAAGCTGTTTCTCTTCGATGAGCACTACCAGATCGTGCACGAGAAGTCCGCACGGTTCCTGGAGACAGTGGATGAGGACGGGGACGCCTGCGAGAACCTGGAAAGCCTGCGGCTGGCCGTGTTCGACTCCATCAGGGATGTGTTCAGCAGGCAGGAGTTCGCGGTGAAGGCCGTGAACTTTTCAACCTACGGGGCAAGCTTTGTGTATGTGGGGGAGGAGGGTGCCCCGCTCTGCCCATTGTATAATTACCTGAAACCTTACCCCGAGCAGCTCAAGAGACAGTTTTATGACACCTATGGGGGAGAGGAGCAATTATCGAAGCAGACAGCCTCTCCTGTGCTGGGAAGCCTGAACTCGGGCATGCAGCTCTATCGCCTGAAATATGAGAAGCCGGAACTTTTCCAAAAGATAAAATACGCCCTGCACCTGCCGCAGTACCTGAGTTACCTTATTTCAGGGAGAGCCTATTCGGATATCACGAGCATTGGCTGCCACACCAACCTGTGGGACTTCCAGAAGGGCGGCTACCACGAGTGGGTAAGCAAAGAGGGCATCCTGGAAAAGCTAGCGCCGCTGGCTTCGCCTGACAGCGTAGTGCCGGCGGCCTTCCCGGGCAATAGTTATGCGGTAGGGGTTGGCCTGCACGACAGCTCGGCCGCCCTGATTCCATACCTGGTGAATTTTCAGGAGCCTTTCGTGCTCATCTCTACCGGAACCTGGTGTATCAGTTTAAACCCTTTCAATGCCACTTCCCTGACGACAGGAGAGCTGCAAAAAGACTGCCTCTGCTACCTGCAGTACAAGGGCAAGCCTGTGAAGGCATCCAGGTTCTTTGGGGGCCACGAGCACGAGCAGCAGGTAAAGCGCATCGCAGCGCATTTCAACCAGAATGCCGCCCGCTATAAGGCAGTAGCCTTTGAACCGGAGATGATCAGTAAACTACAGCGGGAGACCTTCTCCCTCATCAGGGCGGGTGAGCAGCAAGGGCACGTGTCATTGTTTGGGCAGCGGGACCTGTCCTCATTTGCCTGCGATATAGAAGCCTATCACCAGCTTATCCTTGACCTGGTGACGCAGCAGGTAGCCTCTACGCAACTGGTGCTGGAGGGATCTGACGTGAAGCGGATCTTTGTGGACGGCGGCTTTAGCAAGAACGCCATTTACATGAACCTGCTGGCCTCTCTTTACCCCGAGAAAGAAGTGTTTGCTGCTTCCATGGCGCAGGCAACGGCCATCGGTACGGCGCTGGCCATTCACCGGCACTGGAACACGAAGCAGTTGCCCCGCGACATCATTGCATTAAAATACTATGCCGTAACACATGACACCAGTATATGAAGATAGGCCTTTTTATTCCCTGTTATATAGACCAATTGTACCCTCAGGCCGCCATGGCTACCCTTTGTTTGCTTGAAAAACTGGGGGCAGAGGTGGTGTACCCCTTAAGGCAGACCTGCTGCGGCCAGCCTATGGCTAATGCCGGGTTTGAGCATCTGACAGAGGAGAGCAGTGCGCTTTTCGTGGAGAACTTCACAGGCTTTGATTACATCGTGGCCCCCTCCGGCAGCTGTGTGCTGCACCTGAGAGACCACCTGCACGCTAGCAGGTATCCTGACGAGGCAAAAGCGCTGCGGGGCAAGCTCTATGAGCTGGTCGAGTTCCTGACCGATGTGTTGCAGGTAACCTCGCTCCAGGCACGCTTCCCCCACAGGGTAGGCCTGCACCAGGGATGCCACGGGCAGCGGGGCCTCGGGCTGGCGCAAATGTCAGAGCTTGCCGCACCTGCCTTTTCCAAGCCTGAGCAGCTTTTGAGCATGGTGGAGGGCCTGGAGCTGACCGGGCTGACACGCAGGGATGAATGCTGTGGCTTTGGGGGAACCTTCTGCGTGGCAGAGGAGGCCGTGTCGGTGAAGATGGGCAAGGACCGTGTCACGGATCACCTGCAACACGCAGCAGAGGTGATCACCGGCTCGGACATGAGCTGCCTGATGCATCTTGAGGGAATCCTGCGCAGGCAGAAGAGCAGCGTTCGGGTTATGCATATCGCTGAAATCTTGAATGCCATAGAGAAGTAAAGGGAAAACATGACAGGAGATACAAAGGAGATAAAAGACCACGCCGCCCTTGCCGCTGCTTTCAACGCCGATGAGTCCAGGGTAAACTGGCACGACGAGACACTATGGTTCATCCGGCAGAAGCGCGATAAGGCGGCCTATGCCCTTGGAGACTGGGAGTTGCTGCGTGAGACGGCATCCCGCATCAAGGGAAACGTCCTTTCGAACCTGCACCAATACCTGTTGCAGCTCGAGGTTTACGCCCGGGCTAACGGGGTGATCGTGCACTGGGCGGCTGATGCCGCAGAGCACAATCAAATTGTGCACGGCATCCTCCAAAAGCATGGGGTGAAGCGCATGGTAAAGAGCAAGTCGATGCTCACCGAGGAGTGCGACCTGAATGAGTACCTGGCAGCTAACGGTATAGAGGTGACGGACACGGACCTGGGAGAGCGTATTGTGCAGCTGGCAAAGGAGCCACCGAGCCACATTGTGCTGCCCTGCATCCACAAGAAGAAGGAGGAGATAGGGGAGCTGTTCCAGGAGCATCTGGGCACACCTGCCGGCCTGTCTGACCCGCAGGTGCTGACCGAGGCGGCCCGGCAAAACTTAAGAGAAGCCTTTCTCACGCGCCGCGCCGCGCTGACGGGCGTGAACTTTGCGGTAGCTGAAACAGGGGAGCTTGTTATCTGCACCAACGAAGGGAACGCCGACATGGGCGCCCACCTGGCCGATGTGCACATCGCCTGCATGGGTATTGAAAAGCTGATACCAAAACGCGAGCACCTGGGCGTATTCCTCCGGCTGCTGGCCAGGAGCGCCACCGGGCAGCCCATCACCACCTACTCCAGTCATTTCAGGAAGCCGCGTAAAGGGCAGGAACTGCACCTGGTGCTGGTCGACAACGGCCGTAGCACCCACCTGGGTCGGGAGGATTTTCGCAACGCGCTCAAGTGCATCCGCTGCGGGGCCTGCCTGAACACCTGCCCGGTATACAGGCGAAGCGGCGGCCACAGCTACCATGCAGCAGTGGCCGGCCCGATCGGTGCCATCCTGGCACCGAACCTGGACATGGAAAAGAATGCTGACCTGCCCTTCGCCTCCACGCTGTGCGGCTCCTGCTCGAATGTGTGTCCCGTGAAGATTGATATCCACGACCAGCTCTATAAATGGCGGCAGGTGATTGTGAAGGCGGGATATGCGGACAAAAAGAAAAGATGGGGCATGAAAGCCATGACACAAACCGTAGCCTCTCCCACCACATTTCAATTGGCAGGAAAGACGGGTAGGTGGTTGATGCGACATGTCCCTTTTGTCGTAAGCAACAAGCTGAACCCCTGGCATAAGCAGCGCGAGATGCCTGAGCCGCCGAGGGAGTCTTTCCGTGAGTGGTACCTTAAAAATAGGAAAAGAAATGAATAGCCGGGAAAAGATACTGGCAGCAGTTGCCAAAAACCAGCCGGAGCTCATAGCCTTACCGGAGGTGCCTGCTTTTGCGGTAGAAGAAACGGATCTGGTAGAGAAGTTTACGGCAGTGGCAGTAAGCATCGGGAGCAAGGTGTTCCGGGTGCAGCACATGGAGGAGGTAAAACAAATCCTGTTGCAGGAGCACAGAAACGCAGGGAGAATCATAGCCCTTTATCCGGAGTTCTCGGATATAGCTGAAACTGCCGTTGATCCGGACGCAGACCCGCACTCCCTGGCCGATGTGGACTTGGCTGTGCTGCCCGCCCGGTTGGGGGTAGCAGAGAACAGTGCCCTGTGGGTGACGGATGAAGACCTGCCGTGGCGCGTGCTGCCCTTTATCTGTCAGCATCTGGCCTTGGTGCTTCCCCAGCAACACATTGTGCCGCTTCTACAGCAGGCATATAGGGTGATCGCAGCACAGGCATATGGCTTCGGCACTTTCATCGCGGGCCCCTCCAAGACCGCTGACATTGAACAGTCGCTGGTACTAGGGGCGCATGGGGCGAGAACCCTCACTATTTTTCTGATAGATAATATTATGCCACAGCGTTAACTTTATTATGTAATACCCGGATTCCCTGTGTTTGATAACTTAATCCTGCTGGTATTTTAATCTTCTGACGAGGGAAACCTGGGTTACTTGAACCACCATAAAAAGTTAGCTATTATCCCAAACATAGAGAGCACATCCCCGGTGACGCCGTCAGAAGCTACCTGCGTGTGTTACCGCTACCTCCCTGTCTACCTCAGGTACTTCTCCAAGGACAGTATAGCAAACATCCATAGTGGAAGTTTAATAAAAAATGAAGAAACCAGCTTTTTATTTTAAACGACATTTTGGATATTGGCTCTTGCAAATGAAAAAGACACAAGTACATACAGCCTATTATTGCTATTACTTTTTTTACCCGGGTAACTAAAAGGAGGCTGGCCTGTACATGAACATGTATAAAAGATGATGAAAGCCTCCGCACAGGGGGCTTTTTCTATATACTAAGGTGAACAAGGAATTTAATCGCGCTTACTCTTTTTACTATTACTACTACTTCTATCTCAGGAAGCAGGCGGGACATCTATGGCAAAAAGGTAAGCAATGAAAAATTGCTGATCAGCAAAGAGGAGTCCCCATACCGGCGGACTCTTTTTTTATACCCTTTAACAAGCAACATGATCACAACAGCTCCAAGGCTCAACGCTATCAAGGATTATTGGCTCATGCCCGCCGAAGCCAAAGGCAGATCGCCTTTGCCAGACCTTGCGGTGCACAGCAGAACCCTGCATAGGCAGGAGGAGTCCTTTGGTTTTACCCAAGATGATACGCCCCGAAACAACTTTTCAGACAAGGTGTGTCGGAGTTTATGCTGGAGCTTGATTCACTGAACAAGTCCCGTAACACGGAGCGGGGGCAGGCCACGGCAGGCATATTTATAGGATCCGGCGCGGGCCAGGAAACGCTCTAAGCGGCACAAGGCAGCATAACGAAACGCTAACATTAAATTCTCAAAAAACATGAAAGTAGGAATTGTAGGAGTTGGCCTGATTGGCGGCTCCATGGCACTGGACCTCAAACAAAGTGGCTTCGCCACGAGCATCGTGGGAGTGGACAACAACCCGGAGCATATTCGTATTGCCAAGCAAATGGGTATCATAAAAGAGGAAAGCAGCCTTGCCCGGGTTGCGGAGGATTGTGACCTGATCGTGATTGCCACGCCGGTAGATGCAGCCAGTGGTATACTGCTCAATATCTTAGACCAGGTGCATGATAAGGTGGTGGTGCTGGATGTAGGGTCCACAAAGGAAAACATATGCAAAGTCGTGCAGGAGCACCCCCGCAGCAGGCAGTTCGTGGCCTGTCACCCTATTGCCGGTACCGAGCATACAGGTCCGGGTGCAGCGCATCATAAGCTTTTCGACAAGAAGGTCAACATCATTTGCAACGCCGAAATCAGCGGTGCAGAAGCCGTGCAAACGGCCAAGGCGCTGTTTGCCGCATTGGGAATGGAGACTATTTTCATGGGTGCCCAGGAACACGACCGGCATATTGCTTATGTGTCCCACCTCTCGCATATCTCTTCCTTTGCCCTGGGATTAACCGTGCTGAACATGGAGAAAGATGAGAAAAGTGTTTTCAACATGGCAGGCAGTGGTTTTGCCTCCACGGTAAGGCTTGCCAAAAGCTCTCCTGATATGTGGACTCCTATCTTTAAGCAGAACGCGGCGCATGTTTCCGAGGCGCTTGGTGCCTATATCGACCAGCTCCAGTTGTTCAAGCAAACCATTGACGAGGGACTGGCCACAGAAACATATGATCTGATCTCAACGGCTAACCAGATAGCCAAGGTGCTGGATGGCATAGCGCTGAGAAGCAAGCCGAAGGTTTAGGTAAAGGCAGGGGCAAAGGCGCAGGGACTGAGGATTGACCTGGTAGAGGCGTGGCTTTCTGGCCTGCAGGGTCCTTAGGAGATCGGATTATCTTGCAGCCGGGAAACGAGGCAGGTGCTGGAGACCTGTCGGTAGCACCTGCTATCGGCAAGGTGGGTGTGCTTCGCACCGGCATCTGGAAACTCCGAACTAAGCCAAAAACTTTGAAGGGTGCGATTAGCCTGGAGTAGCTAAAATAAGCCTAAGAGAATACGGGGCTGTAGGGCGGTGTGGAAGTTTTCAAAAAGTAGCATCTGGAGGAGGCGCTGAAGCATGGAATGGACTTCCTCTGGGTAGGTGCCTATACCAAAGCATAACCGTTCTCGGTGCAGGAAACAACAGATTCCCTGCAAGGCGTGGACATCCCGTTAACGATCAAGGATGCCTCCAACGCAGACTCGGGGCTGGTGGTAAGGGGCTCAACGTGTTGTTCAAGCCTTAGAAGGCCCTCCTGCAGGAGGCTGCCTTCTAAGGCTTTGGTACTTCCGCATCCTCTTGCTCCTCGCCTAGTGCATCGGGGGTGAAGTGCCTTAGCCAACCCTATAATAACTGCTTATATTCTCCCTGCCCGGAGTCTGAATTTTTAGTTGTAGACTTTTTCCTGCTGCAGTGCAGTCCACAATTTGAGGAGATGTATTCTTATAAGTTCTATTATTCAGTCTTTTGAGAATAAAGGTGTGCTGTAGATCTAAAGCAAATTCACCTGCACGGCGCTTCTGTCAAAGTGCTGTGCAGGTGAGTCTTTAAAAAAGTTATTGGTGTAAAGGGTGATGCTTTACGCTCTACAGACAATAGGCCTGTTGCTATGCTGTCGGTACAAGGTTTGCCTCATTTCCTGCTGATGCACTGCAGCGAAAGATCATCTCCAGGCGGGTACCGGTTTAGTATTCCCCTTTTTTTTACCGCCTGTGCCTGGTGTTCTTACCGGCATACTCCTGCGCCTCCAGCTGCAGCTCCGCCAAAGTCTTTTTCCGACCCTCTTTGATCCAGGCCTCTAATTCAGATTTGTAGAAGTAAAGCCGATTTCCTCTCTTGTTGGATGGTACCTGTCTGCTACTGACCTTCCTGTATAACGTGGTAACGGTCAGGTTTAGAAATGCTGCCGCCTGTTCAACAGTGAATATCTCTTCCACATTATGAGGGGGCTGTTTTTCCAATAGGAGCTGCTCAATCCGGCTTATTTTCTTATGCAGCTGGCAGATAGCTTGCGGGAGTTGCTCAAAAGTCAGTGTTTCCATGGTGATTATAGTTTTGTTTCAGTAGTTTCATTCATAAGGTGCTATTGGCAAGCACGGGCCTCTCTAAAGTCAATGCAGCTGCAGGTCAGGATAAGTCGATCTGAATCCTGTCTGCTGCTTCCCGCTTTGAGCGGTCTACTACTTTTGCATATATCTGTGTGGTTTTCAGCTCACGGTGGCCCAGCAGTTTTGAAACCGTATAAATGTCGGTGCCGTGCGCTAGCTGCAGCGTAGCATAAGTATGACGGAAGCAATGAAAGGTGATGTATTTAGCGATGCCGGCTGCCTTCACCCAGGATCTCAGGATATCGTTGTTATAGGCAGAGTATGCCAAGCCATTGAAAACCACTGCCGTCGGATCTTCCCGTTCCCCCAATAATCGGAAAGCTTGTTCTGAGATGGGTAGCTTTTCGACTCCTTTTGTTTTTTGCTGTCGGAACTGAAGGTAGTGCCCTTCTGCCTGACTGTGCTGTATCTGGCCCCAGGTAAGCTGCTTTATATCTGAAAAACGCAACCCGGTCAGTGCTGAGAAGATGGCGGCACGTTTCAGAACAGGCAATGAGCATTCCGTATTGTAGAGCGCCTGCAGCTCTTCTAAGGTCAGATACTCGCGCTTCGTCTCCACAGGTTTAATGGATGCTATCTTAGCGTTTAGATCTGTGGCTAAGAGATCCTCTTTGTAGGCTTGTCTTAAGGTAGCTTTTAACTTGTTAAAGTAGGAGAGGGCGGTATTAGAAGAAATCACCTTGGCTGTTTTTGCGCTGCACTGGCTGTTGTTCACTTTCTTTATTTTTCGCTGGCTCTTGGCATGGAGCAGGTAGTTTTTGTAATCGTTGCAGGCAGCCACTGTGAGCTCTGAAAGTCTGAGGTTCTCAGGAAAGAACTCCTCGAGGTAAAATAGAGAGCTTTGCCAGTTTCCGCTGTTGGATCCGCTTCGCTTGGAGACCTGCTCTTTATAGTAGTCTATAAGTGTTGTGTTTCTTCTGGCGGAGGATAGAAATCCATACCTCATGCTTTGCACATCTAATTGGCGCTTGGCCCTGATATGTTCGGCTAAGGTTAATGTTTCCCTGTTGTGGTGCTTGTCAAGTTGGTTCCTCGGCTTGTCAAAAACGTACAGGCGCAGAAACTCCCGTCGTGTCAGTTTCCCTGTATCCGGATGTGGAATGGGCGGGTAGTAGTCCAGGTAAAGCGTGTGACGTCCCTTCGACATTGGCTTGCGGCGTAGTGTTACTTTCGTCATCAGAGCAATAAATTTGTTTTCAAATCATCACAATATAGTTAGTAGTCCCTCGGCCCTCAGGCCCTCCACCTGTCTGTGCTTCACCTGACGTGCAGCTGATCGCTGCTTGTACAGCTTTCAGTCGGGCCTTAGGAGAGTACCTGGCAAAAGCCTCTTCCCTATGCTTTACCACGTTAGTTTGTTTATGCATTCCTTCTCACTGTACTGGAAATTTACTTTTATGCTAATATTGAAGCTCATAATCAATTGGCACTGCTAGTGGAGACAGCGTAGAATTAGTGTTAAATAAATCAAACAATTACACCTGTTTTCAGTACTGATGCACAACTACTGATACTTTTTTATGCTTTTAATACACAGCAAGCATGTGTTGAAAAAAGGTTTTTGCGTTCATGACTCTCCTTGCCTCATTGCGTCTGTGGTTTTCATAGAAGTGAAGCCAGGTAAACACCAGTAAGTAAGCTTACCGGTTTCAGCATGAGGTAAAGCTGGGTTGAACCCTATGTACAGCATCTACCGGTTTATGGGCACTTGCTAGCTTCTTACTTTAACCTTTCTCAACTGATGGTCCTGCTGAAGGATTAAGTATGCGATCGATCGCTGACTTTGGTATATAAGCATGTTTCCCTTTTTTGTACTTCGGGATATTGTTGCGAATAACCACCTCATAAAGGGCTTTCTCTGAAATACCGTAAACCTTCTGTGCTTCGGTCATCGTATAGCAGTCTTCTATCGGTGTTTGGCTTTTGAATGACTCCTGTTGCTTTGCCACCGAAGGCTGGTTTTGCTCGAAGAGTTGATCAAGATCGACGCGCTTAATAATGGTACGCCTTCCAATTTTCACTGCCACTAATTCTCCTGCCTTGATGGCTCTCCAGACAGTCCACCGGCTAAGCCCTAGTAGTTGGCAAGCTTCTGAGATATTCAGAAACTCTTTAGCCTTCAACTCTACTATGGGTTTTAGCCTTGTAGTTTTAGTTTCTTCATTGCTCGTCTGAATTTTCGCTTGCTTTTGCCTCGCTTTATAGGCACGCTTCGCACAGTTATCGCTGCAGTACTGTGTAACTGTCGTCTTGGCTATGAAATTATTTCCGCAGTGCTGACAGATCCGCTCTATTCTAATATTGGAGCTCATGTTGCTTGATGTAGCTTGATGTTGCTAAAGGTAGCTAGATGTTGCTATATGTTGCAAGATTTCTCCCGAAAATAAGATTTAGAGGCACGATGAGAGGATGGGGTACAAGCTAGGTACAGATATAGTAACAATAGTGTATTAGTAAAGTTCTATCAGGGGTAGGTTTTAGATGTAAAAAAGCCCCTAAACATTTGTTTTAGGGGCTTTTAATGCAATTTGCTATAAAGTTGATGGAGGTTCTTACTTGCCGATGCAGAACTTGGTAAAGATGTTGTCCAGCAAATCATCTGTGGTGATCTCCCCTGTGATTTCACCCAAACTGTACAGCGCTCTGCGGATATCAGCCGCTACCAAATCGCCGCTCATGCCCAATCCAAGCCCGTTAAGCACATCGTCCAGCGCCTCGTATGTTTTATTAAGGCTGTCCACGTGGCGCAGATTTGTTACGATGGTCTGGCTTTGGGTATTCAGTTTGCCCAGGTTTACTTTCTCTACCAGCGCCTGTTTCAAATCATCCAAATTGGCCCCCTCGGCAGCGGAGATCTGCACCAGCCCATCTATACTTGCAAAAGCCGCTAGTTTCTCTGGTGATGCCTGATCAATTTTGTTGGCCACGGCTACCAAAGGCAGCTTCTTCGGGTTCAGCCTCTCGAGCTCTGCCTGTACTTCAGTTGCTGATACTTCAGTAATGTCGAACAGGTAAATGATGAGCGAAGATTGGCTCAACTTCTGCATGGTACGCTCCACGCCGATGGCCTCCACTTTATCCGTCGTCTCCCGCAAACCAGCCGTGTCGATAAAGCGGAAGGTGATACCTTCAATATTGATCTCGTCCTCAATGAAGTCGCGGGTAGTGCCTGGCACATCCGAAACGATGGCTTTCTCCTCGTTCAACAGTTTGTTGAGCAGGGTAGATTTGCCGGCATTGGGTTTGCCCACAATCACGGTTGGCACCCCGTTTTTAATCACATTGCCTAGCTCAAACGACTTCAGCAGTTCCCGGATGATGTGCTGAATGTTGTTTATGAGCGAGCGCAGCTGCTCACGGTCGGCGAACTCTACGTCTTCTTCTCCAAAGTCCAGCTCCAGTTCTATCATCGAGGCAAAGTGCACCAACTCGGCCCGCAGGCGCCTGATCTCCTGCGAAAAGCCGCCGCGCATCTGCTTAATGGCCACTTCATGCGACAGGGCCGAGTCAGAGGAGATGAGGTCGGCTACAGCCTCGGCCTGCGCCAGATCAAATTGCCCGTTCAGGAAGGCACGCTTGGTGAACTCTCCGGCATTAGCCAACCGGGCACCCTTCTTCAGAAGCAGCTTCACGATCTGCTGCACGATGAAATCAGAGCCGTGGCAGGAGATCTCCACCACATTCTCTTTGGTGTAAGAGTGAGGCGCCACAAACAGCGACACCAGCACCTCGTCCAGCACTTTATCCTCGTCCCGGATGGTGCCGAAATGGATGGTGTGGCTGGCCTGCTTGGCTAGGTCTTTCCCTTTGAAAACGGAGTTGGTGATATGGATAGCCTCCGGACCCGACAAGCGAATCACGGCAATGGCGCCAACGCCTGGGGCGGTAGCGACGGCTACAATGGTATCGGTATTGGTGTGGTGGATCAATTCAGGTATAAATTATTTGCGCTGCAAAAGTACGGATAATTGTCTGAACCTATAAACAGGGCTCTTACCCCAAAGATTTACAGGAGGAGATGATAAGCAGGATGATATTAAATCAGGGTTTTACAGTCCTGTCCACACAGCGTGCTTGTTAAACTTTACTTCTGCTTCTCGTACTCCTGAAAGTTCATCGACTTATGATGGTTCTCGCCGAAGTAACGCAGTATCTTCGAAAAGGTCTTGGCGTCAAGGTAACCGGGTACAGGGGCCAGCATGTTCATTTTCTCGTCCAGATACACGGTAGTGGGGTAGCTCATCTGGCCCTGCAGCAGCGCCACCGCCAACTCATGCGACCTATATTCGTCTTTATACTTAAATGTTTGGCCCTTTAGAGTAATGGGTTCTTTGCCTTCGGCGTCCAGCTTTACAGGGTAGAAATGCTTATTCACCAACTCCACTACCTTAGGGTCGGTAAACGTGCTTTTATCCATTTTCTTGCACCAGCCGCACCAGTCGGTGTATACATCGATCACAATCTTTCGGGGCTCCTTCTTCATGCGTGCGGCAGCCTGTTCTATGGTTAGCCACTTTATTCCCTCTGCTTTGTTATCCGTGTATCCAAAAGAAGTTAATTGTGCTGGTGTTGCATCTGTGGCCAAAGTCTGTGTGCTGGCAGATGTGTTGCTGTCGGAACAGCCAGAGAAAAGGGCTAGGGCAAGAACCGGAAGTATAGCTGCTTTCTTTAACATGGTTTGGGGTGGTAGGGTGTGTTTAGGTTTAGGTTACTGCATAACAGGAGAGGCAAAGTATAAATTCCTGCTTAATGCTGCACAGGTTGCAACTGTCTTCTTTTAATCAGCAAACCCCGGGTAGGGGAGAACAGAAACGCCAGCATAAACTCAATGCCTGTAACGGTGGCAATAGCCCCGGCAATGGAGCCGTCTATCCAAACCGCCAGGTAGTAGCCGCCCACGGAGGCAAGTATACCGGCTACCACCGAGAGCAGCAGCATGGTTTTAAAGTTGTCGGTGAGCAGGTAAGCCGTGGCCGGAGGGGCCACCAGCAGCGCCACCACGAGTATGGCGCCCACCGATTCAAAAGAGGCCACCGTGGTAAGAGACACAGCCGTCATGAGGGAGTAGTACCATACGGAGGTAGAGATGCCAACCGCCGCTGCGTAGGCCGGATCGAAGGTGGTCAGGAAAAGCTCCTTGTACCCCAGCACAATGAACAGTATGATCAGTAGGGTAACCACCCCAAGCGTCCAGACGGTGCGGGGGCCGAGGCTCAGGCCGCCGTCTATGATCCAAAGATCCAATGGCACATAGGCAATCTCGCCGTACAGCACGCAGTCCTGGTCGAGGTCTACCTGGCCGGCAAACACGGAGATAAGTATAATGCCAATGGCAAAGAGCCAGGTAAAGGTAACGCCAATGGAGGCATCGGCCTGCACACGGGCATAGCGATGGAAGAACTCGATCAAGAAAGTGGTTAACACACCCAGCAGGCCGGCACCAATCAGCATTGGCACCGTCTCCCTGGAACCGGTGAACAGGAAGGCAACCACGATGCCTGGCAGTACGGCATGGGAAATCGCGTCGCCGACCATGGCCATGCGGCGCAGGATAAGGTAGCAGCCCAGCAGGCTACAGCAGGTGGCTACCAACGATCCGGTAAGTATGATCCAAAAGGCGTTCACAATACTAAATTGTTTTATTGGTGATAACTAGATTGTTGACAGACGAATTTGGCGGCGTTCAACTCTCTAACTCTTTATATCTCTAACTCCCAAACTTTCCTCACGGTATCCGGGTGCTGTGCGGGTCGAGGACAGGAAATCCGAGCTCTTCCATTAGTCGCTGTTCCAGTTCCGGGGTGATGATGTGCTCTATCGTTTCGGCATCCTCGTGCACGTGGTCTGAGGCCAGGTTCAGGTACTGCGTAAGGTATAGCTCCCAAAGGCGGTGCAGCCTCACTACCCGCTCACCCCGCCGCTGGCCCTGCGCCGTGAGCTGCCACCCTTCAGGTGTTTTTTCGATATAGCCTTGTTTCCGGAGCTTGCCAAGGCCAACGTTCGCCTGTTTTTTAGGAATGGCTCTTCTTTGCAGGATTTCCTGCAGCGTGTGTGGCAGCTGAAAGTTCTGCTTCGTTTCCCCCAGCTGGTACAGCAGCTTCAGCAGGTTCTCTTCAAGTATAAGTGTTTTGTTGCGGCGCTGGCGCAGCAGCCGGGAGACCCAGCCCTTGTTCGGGGCAAAGGCAAAAGATACGATGGCGATCATTGAGACGATCAGTACGATCCAGGGGCCGGTGGGCATGGCGGGTGCGGTATAAGACACAAAGGCCCCGGACACGCCTGAAAACGCCCCAATCAAAGCAGCCAGCACCAGCATCAGGCTTAGCCTGTCGGTCCAGAAGCGGGCAGCTGCGGCCGGCGTAATGAGCATAGCCGCCATCAGCACCACCCCAACCGCCTGTATACCCACCACTACCGCAAAAACGGTGAGGGTGGTAAGTAACAGCTCCAGTGCCCGCACCGGGTAGCCAATGGTCTTGGCGTAGGCTTGGTCGAAGCAGAGCAGGGTAAGTTCTTTATAGAAGAGGAGTGTGGTAATCAGCAGCAGCACCGCCACAAGACTAAAGGCAATCAGGTCCTCACCAACCAGCGAAGCAGCCTTGCCAAACAGAAACTTGTCCAGCCCGCTTTGCGCGGCGTTACCCGAGTGCTGAATGGCCGTGAGTAAAAGTATCCCGATGCCGAAAAACACGGAAAGCACCAGGCCAATGGCCGTGTCTTCCTTGATACGGGAGCGTGAGGTGATAAAATCTATGGTGACAAGGGAGAGCCAACCCGTGATGAAAGCCCCCAGCAGAAGTATAAACGGGTTTTTGGTGCCCGAAAGTATAAACGCCAGACAAACTCCCGGCAGCACGGCGTGTGCCACGGCATCGCCCACCAGCGCCCGCTTGCGCAGCAGCGTAAAGCAGCCTACCACGGCCGAACTGGTAGCCAGCAGCACAGAGCCAAGCGTAACATAGCGAATGTTGGCGTCTGCAAATGAAAAGAACTCAAAAAACTCGTTCATGCTGCTCTTAAATGGTTAAATCAGGTTTGGAGGATTTAGAAGGATACATGGGATGAGATTGTTAAATGCTGATGAACAGGAATCATGTCTTCTGGTTTTCTAACTGTGAGGCGCCAGGTAATACATTTCTACAGCGTTGTAACTCCTAAACCCTCCAACTCCCAAACTCTTTAACTCTCTCAGCTTTCCCTTGACGGAAATTCCTGTTTGCGCAGCAGCTCGCCCACTTTGGTGAGAACTGTCAGCTTGCCGCCGTAGGTTTGCTCCAGCAATTGCTGCGTGAGCACCTGCTCGGTAGGGCCGGAGGCCACCAGGCGCATGTTCAGCAGCACCACCCAGTCAAAATACTCGGTGGCCGACTGCAGGTCGTGGTGCACCACGATCACGGTCTTGCCCTGCTCGCGCATGGTGCGCAGGAGTTCGATAATGGCCGTTTCGGTGGCGATGTCTACCCCGGCAAACGGCTCGTCCATGAAATAGATGTCGGCATTCTGCGCCAGGGCACGAGCCAGAAACACACGCTGCTGCTGCCCCCCGGAGAGCTGGGAGATCTGGCGGGTGGCATAGCCCTGCATCCCCACTTTCTGCAGCGCGTCCATGGCGGCATCTTTATCGGCTTTGCGCGGGCGCTTAAACAGGCCCAGCTTGCCGTAGCTGCCCATCAGCACCACGTCGAACACCGAGGCCGGAAAATCCCAATCCACCGACTCTCGCTGGGGCACGTAGCTGATGCGGTTGCGCACCTCGCTTATCGGCTTGTCAAAAATCCTGACGTAGCCGCTGCCGGCCGGCAGCAGGTCCATCATCGCCTTTATCAGCGTAGACTTTCCTGCACCGTTCGGCCCGATCACGCCCACCAGCGCGCCTGCAGGCAAGGTCAGGTCGATGCCCCACAGCACGGGCTTGCGGTCGTAACTTACCGTCAGGTCGTGCACTTCTACTACCGGGTTCTCTACTTGGAGTATCATCTGTTAATACGTTTATTTTAAGGCCAATACCATGCTGTTCACGTTGTGCCGCACCATGCCTGTGTAGGTGCCCTCTGGTGTTCCTTCCTCACCCAAGGCATCCGAGTAGAGGGTGCCGCCAATCTTTACATCATGGCCGCGCTCCCTGCTGCCCACTACCACCGCCTCTATGGCCTTCGGCGACACGGACGACTCCACAAAGACCGCCTTGATCTTGTTCTCCACGATGTACTTCACCAGCGAAGACACGTCCTGCAGGCCAAACTCCGACACCGTGGAAATGCCTTGCAGGCCGCGCACTTTTATACCATAGGCATCGCCAAAATACCCGAAGGCATCGTGGGCCGTGATGAGGATACGCTGCTGCTCTGGTATGGCCTGGATTTGCTGTGCCACCCATCCGTGCAGCTCGCTCAGCTCCTGTAGGTAAGCCTGCGTATTCTGTTGGTACACTTCGGCGTTGGCAGGGTCTTTCTGCTGCAGCTCCTGGCTCACATGTTTTACCACTTCCTGCCATAACTGCACATCAAACCACACGTGGGGGTCCTGGCTGTCCTGGAACTGCGGCGATTTACGCAGCTTTTCCTGCGGGATACCTGCCGTGGCGGCTACTACCGTTTTCTGGCGGCTGAGTTTCTCCAGCACTTCGCCCATCTTGCCCTCCAGGTGCAGCCCGTTGTATACCACCACATCAGCCTCCATCAGCTTCTGCAGGTCGCCCTGCGTGGCTTTGTAGAGGTGGGGGTCCACACCGCTTCCCATTACGGACTCCACCTCGGCGGCATCCCCTACAATATGGGCCACGGCATCCTTAAGAATGCTGGTGGTGGTGAGCACTTTCATGCGTTGGCCAGAGGCCATGGTGCCTTTGCTGTCGGTTTGGGTGCAGGCGCTGGCCACAAGGGTGAAGCAAAGCAGGGCCAGAAAGTAGAGCGTTCTCATTGTTTTTGCAAAGCGCGGTTAAGCCGAGATAAATATGTTCTTGGAAACTTCGCTGGAGATGAGCAGGCTCTTGCTGTCCTCCAGGTTAATCTCCAGTGAGTTGTCGTAGGGGATTTTGTCTATCACTTTTATACTTGACCCGAGGGAAATGCCCATTTTGTCCAGGTACTGCAGGAAGAGCGGTTGCGAGTCATTTACGCCCACCACCACACCGGCATCGTTTACCTGCATCTCCGAGAGCAGCCTTTGTTTTTTCTGTTTCATCTCGCCCGTCTCGGATGGGATAGGGTCGCCGTGCGGGTCGAACTTGGGGTAACCCAGGAACTCGTCGAGGCGGTTGGTGAGCAGGGTGGAGGAAATGTGCTCCAGTTCCTCTGCCACCTCGTGCACCTCATCCCAGTTAAACTTTAGCTTCTCCACCAGAAATGTCTCCCACAGCCGGTGTTTCCGGATAATCTGCAGCGCCACCCGCTCGCCCTGTGGCGTAAGCGACACGCCTTTATACTTCTTATAGTTGACAATATCCTTGGCGTTCAGCTTCCGGAGCATGTCTGTCACCGAGGCAGCTTTGGTATCCAGCACCTCCGCAATGGCATTGGTGTTCACTTCTTGTGTGCCGTTGGCCGAAAGCTTGTAAATAGCCTTGATGTAGTTCTCTTCGGTAAAGCTATGGGACATAGTAGCAAAGGGTGAATGAGCGATTGAGAGAATGAGTGGGTGAGTGTGTGGTTCGAGTTGGGTAAAAACAGAAATAAGCGGCACTCATACCTGCTCTTACTGTAACCAAACTTTTTCCATCATTCACTCATCCACTCATTCAAAATTCAGAGTTTATACTTACCAGCGGATGAGGGCAGAGGCCCAGGTAAAGCCGCTGCCAAAAGCAGCCAGGCACACCAGGTCACCCTCTTTGATGCGGCCTTCCTGGTAAGCCTCGCTCAGGGCGATGGGCACAGAGGCGGCCGTGGTGTTGCCGTACTTATGAATGTTGCTCATCACCTTTTCGGCCGGCAAGCCCATTTTCTGCTGAATGTAAGAGGTGATGCGCAGGTTAGCCTGGTGCGGCACCAGCAGGTCAATGTTCTCTGCTTTGTAGCCGTTTTTGTTCAGGGCCTCCTCAATCACTTCCGGGAAACGGGTAACCGCGTGCTTGAACACCATGTTGCCGTTCATGTGCGGGTAAATCGAGCCAGAGTCGATCATCTCATGCGTGAGGCGCTCTTTCTTGTTGCTGCCTGGGTCCAGCACCGCCAGCTCCTCTGCAAACTCGCCATCGGCGTGCAGGTGCGTAGACAGGATGCCCCGGTCGTTGCTCTCGGAAGGAACCAGCACGGCAGCGCCGGCCCCATCGCCAAAGATCACCGACACGCCACGGCCGCGGGTTGAGAAATCGAGGCCGGAGGAGTGGATCTCGGAACCCACTACCAGCACGTTGTTATACATTCCGGTTTTGATGAACTGATCAGCCACTGACAGGGCATAGATAAAGCCGGAGCACTGGTTGCGCACATCCAGTGCGGGGATTTCCTTGATGCCCAGCTCACGCTGCAACAGCACCCCTGAGCCAGGGAAAACATAGTCGGGGCTGAGGGTGGCAAACACGATCATGTCCAGATCCTTTGGCTCCAGGCCAGCCATCTGAATGGCTTTTCTGGCCGCGGCGGCTCCCATGTTGGCGGTGGTGTCTACGCCCTCCTGAAAGTAGCGGCGCTCCACGATGCCTGTACGCTCCCGGATCCACTCATCCGAGGTATCCATCAGTTGCTCCAGATCCTTGTTCGTTACCACGTTTTCCGGCACGTAGTGGCCAACGCCTGCAATTCTCGAGTTACGCATGTTCTAGTTTCGTTTAGTTACAAATATACTGTTTTATTCAGGTTTTAGATTCATCTAAAAATAAAATTTATACTTAGAGATTATGGCTTAAGGTGTCTTTAATTATTTCTAGCAGCTTTGCCTCCTCTGTTTCCCAGAATACCTCAGCAGGGATGCCGGAAGTATAAAATTGACTTTGTCGTATACGTGGCAGCAGGTCCTGTGGCGGCGCCTGCCTGAAATCTATGGCAATGCCTGCCTGGTATGCCGCTGTTATACTTTGCCACAGCGGGTTTTGCTGCACCAGCACCGGTAGGGCATGGGCCACGTATTCGTAAAGCTTGGTGGGGATGCAGCGCTCGGTGCTCGGGTGTGGCTGGTAAGGCAGCAGCCCCAGGTTACTCTCCTGTACTTGCTCCAGGATCTGTTGGTGCGGCACTAGTTTATCGCCTCCGATAAGTTTGATGTAGCGCTTGCCTTTGATGCGCTCCTTCAGCTGCTGCAAGGTGTGGCTGCGGGCGCTGTAGCCGATAATGGTGAGCGAGGTAGAAGGCTCAAGCTCATGCAGCGCCTCAGCAAAGCTCACCGCTTCAAAAACGCCGTATACTTCTGCTATGGTGCCGGAGTAGAGCAGCCGCAGCGGCTGCTGCGCCACCTGTACCGGAGTAGCAGGCAAAGTATAGCCAGGGGCCGGTTTATACTTGTTGCCGATGACGGTATACTTGCCCTTTTGCAGAAAGGGGAGTTCGTCGGCGTAGCTCTCCTCAGCCAGCAGGAAGTGGGCTATGCTTTGGGAGGCTTTTCTTTCTGCCTGTGCCACGCCGAGGGCTAGCAGCTGGCGTAGCAGGGGAGGGTAGTTCTCCTGCGAGGTCAGGTTTAAAGTATAGTTTTCCTGCACATCATAAACCAGCTGGGCGCCATACTTTTGGCAATAGCTCAGGCTGGCCAGCAGCAGCTCATGGGTGCAGGCGATGATCAGGTGCGGCTTTAGCTGACGGAGCAGTTGCTTGTACTTCTGCTGTGCCCGGAACCGGTCTAGGCTCAGTCGTTTGAAATCGAAGATGGGGTGAAAGTGCAGGTTAGCGGGCGCCGTGACAGGTAGGGGAGCTTGGAAACCGGCTATGTCCACCTGGGTTTCTGCGAACTTACTTAGCGACAGGCCCAGCTTTTCGTACATGCGGGTGTCGTTAACAGGCTTTAAAAGCGATGCTAGCAGGACTCTGGTTTCTGACATCCATCAAAAATACTTACTTTTACGCAATATTGAGTAACGAGCATATATAGAAATGGAATTGAGAAACATAATAAAAGAGGCCTGGGACAACCGGGAGCTGTTAAAAGAATCTGCCACGGTAGAGGCCATACGTTCCGTGATCGAGGATTTGGATAAAGGCGTGCTGCGCGTGGCCGAGCCGAAAGGAGAGGAGTGGACGGTGAATGAGTGGGTGAAGAAGGCCGTGCTCTTATACTTCCCTATCCAGCAGATGAAGACCATCGAGGTGGGCCCATTCGAGTTTCATGACAAGATTACGCTGAAGCGCAACTATGAGCAGCTGGGCGTGCGCGTGGTGCCGCATGCCGTGGCACGCTACGGCTCCTTCCTGGCGAGGGGTGTGGTGATGATGCCGTCGTACGTAAACATTGGCGCTTACGTGGACTCCGGCACGATGGTGGACACCTGGGCAACGGTAGGTAGCTGCGCGCAGGTAGGTAAGAATGTGCACCTGAGCGGAGGCGTTGGCCTTGGCGGTGTGCTGGAGCCGGTGCAGGCTGCCCCGGTTATTGTGGAGGACGGGGCCTTCATCGGTTCCAGAAGTATCCTGGTGGAAGGATGCCGCATTGGCAAAGAGGCTGTGATCGGTGCCGGCGTGACCATCACGGGCAGCTCCAAAATTATCGACGTGACCGGCAGCGAGCCGAAGGAGTACAAGGGCTATGTGCCGCCGCGCTCTGTGGTAATTCCTGGTTCCTACACCAAGAAGTTCCCGGCAGGCGAGTTCCAGGTGCCGTGCGCCCTTATCATTGGGCAGCGCAAGGAAAGCACTGACCTGAAGACCTCTCTGAACGACGTGCTCCGCGACCATGCGGTGGCGGTGTAATTGACAGGAATTCCCACTATCACTTCCCTGCAGATGCCGCAGGGAAGTGATGGAGAGAATTGATGCTTGCTGAAAGTAATAGAGGGAGGCTAACGCTGCTGGGTAAAATTTCTATAAAGGTCTTACTTATCTAAAACTAACTTCAAGACTTCGGTTTTCTCCTCTGTCTGTATCTTTACCAGATAAAGGCCTCTGGCAAAGTCTTCTCCTTTTATGTCTACCTTGTTAACCTCTCCAGCTATCGCATCGCCCTGCTTAAGCATTGTGACCTTCGAGCCGTTGGTGTCGTAGAGAGAGACTTCGTATCTTCCATTCTGAAGTAGAGTAAAGTACAAGGATGTTGTTGAGAAAAAAGGATTCGGATAGATAACCCATTTACAACAATCATCTGTTGGAAGTACATCTGATGCTAAAACACCAGCAGTGCGATCCGAGTTTGAGGCTAAGACGACAACCTCTGAAGTATACTTGCCTTTTATGCTCGTGGCATCTGTATAAGGACCCTGGAACAGTGTCATCTCTGGGGTAAAAGAAATAGCAGCAGTAGATGATTCTTTATAAACAATGTTATTTCCGTTCTCGGAGGAGGTGTTGTATATGACTTTAAGTTTTTTCTCATCCTCGTTGAGAATAACTAGTGGTCTTTCACCTGATTGCGTAATCTCGTGTAGGTCCTCCCATTTTCCTGAGCTACGTCTTACTAAAAGAGCTAACCTTGGGTAGCCCTCTAGGTTATAGTTGGTTTTGATAGCACAAAAGAGAGTACCGTCGCCTGCTACAGCCAAGTTCAAAGAAGCGTTGGCCATCCCTTGCTTGATGTCTAGTGCCGACTGCGATGAAGGTACCTCATCTATAGACCAATCTGTTGGCGATTTTCCATCTTTATGCGTCTTAAATCCAAACCGTCTGGTGTTTTGATTAGACCAGATAACGCCAACTTTGCCAGCCATTGCGACTACGGCACATATGTCTCCGTTTGTAACACCGGTAGCTAACACAATCGGTTCGCTCCAATTGGCATATGGTGCGTCGCTCCAACGAACATCAATACTGCTTTTATTATCAGAGGCCAACCACATCCTACCTTTGCTATCTACATCAATAGTGGCAGTCAATGCGTCCTTGCCTACAAAGAGCTCTACAGGTGTGGGCCTCTTCGACCACGTTTTATATGATTTAGAAGAAGGTACGTACTCCAGAGATGTCAGATAAATGTAGTCAAGTCCCCTGAAAAGTAGAACGTGAGTTACATTTCCTACTACCTTACAGTCTGCCTTGTATGCAATATCAGAGAGAGTCATTTGTTTTGACCACTGTGTACCATCCAGGCGCCAAAGGTGTGTTCCCTCGGCATCTGGAAGAACTGCCCAATGCGTATTAGCATATGTCCAAACCTTCGACTGCGGGGTTTCTCCTGTGTCCTTTGTTACAGGGATAGGGGTGAGTTCTTTGATAGAAGCAAAACCTGGTTGATCCTGAGCCTTAATTAAAAACGGAACAAAGATTACCCAAGCTATAATAGTAAGAATTTTTACCATAGGAGTAAGGTTTCATTTAAGAAGTTGATCTGAAAAAGCAATATGAAAAGTAAGCGTAAGAGCAAAGCTCTATAGCTTAGAATGTAAAGTCGGGCTTGTGCTGTTCTAGCTTTGTTTTCTTAGCTTGGGCAAAACTCTTTACTTACAATGCTATATGAGAATTTTATATATTTGGTTATAGTTTTTTTATATATTTTTTAATTATTGTATTGTGTGCAACTTTTACTGATAGGTGTCAAAGAAAAATATGAGCAGACAGTGAGACAGAATTTCTGTAAAGGGAGCTGACAATATAATTCAAAGTGTTACTTATGTTCAGAGAAGGCATTCAGCCTACAATAAACACTTTTCAAAGCTCTTGATCTTCAGATAGTTTTGCCGCATCGCCTTGTAGTGTTTGAAAGCTAGGATTTTATACAGCAAGTTGAAAAACCGTAACTTGTTTTCAAGAGCCTCTTCGGTGCCAGGTTTCAGTACTTTGCCACGCAGTAACAGTGGAAGCATCTTTCTTGTATAGTAGAGTAAGACGTTGAACGCCTTCCAATCAAATAGAAGGTGATTGCTACATTGCATGTTAATTCGAATTCTGAACGGAATAAGGACTTCTAAACTCTGCGCTCCTTCTTTTAGTAGCCGCATACAATAGGTCCAGTTAATTCTCTTTTGAGGCATAAAGTGTTTAAATACAAGCCTCTCATCGTACCATATATCATATCCTGCTAAGGCAATGGCATAACATAGCTCATAGTCACCTCCAGCACTTAAACCATTCTCTTCTCTGTCGGTGAGCATCGGTGTAAAACCTGCCCTTTTCAACTTTTCGAAAGCTGATTTTCTAACTACACAACCAGCTCCATAAACAGCATTGTATTTTACTTTACCTGAGGTAGCAGCCTGTGGTCCGCTGGCAAAGGCACTAAAACTTTTTGCCCAAAGAGGGGGGGAAGTTTCAAATACTAGTTTCCCATGGCCGCCCAACACGCCAATGGAGGGCTTGCTCTCCAGTAAGCGGAATGCCAGGCTTAGGTAATCAGGAGATAACCAGTTATCATCATCACAGAACAGTATAAATTCGTAGGAAGCATTCATCAGCGCCATTTCTCGCGCATGAGCCAGCCCTTTACGAGGTTGGCTTAGAAGCTTGAAAGGTATAGGGCACGCATGTTTTTCCCATTCTGCTACCGCAATTATAGGTGTAGTGTCAGTAGATGCATTGTCAACAACAATTACCTCCCAGGCAATATCGGACGGCACTTGCTGCAATGCAAGGTGACGGATTGTGTCAGGAAGGACCTGTTCCCCATTGTAGGTACAGATTATTACTGTTATACCTAAGCCCATACCTTTGTTGTTAACATTTGTACTCCACACAGCAGTATTTGTAACGTCTGCTTTTAAGCCAGATGAAGCTCATAAAGCTAGTGCTGAACTGGTACTATATATACGTGAAGTAAAAAGGTATGTGCTCTTGTAAGTGGTGTATTAGAAATTTAATTATCCAAACAAAAAGCCGGAGTAAATAGGAAAAACCTTCTTTACCCCGGCTCCTGCTGCTTATCAGGTTGCTGTGTGTTGAGTAAGTGTCAAGAATGAGCTCCTACCTCTTCAAAAGAAGTTTAAGAGAGCTAGACTGCGCTTTAGATACTAACCTTACAACATAGAGTCCTTCTGTGAATGTGGTACCATCTAGCTCAAGTTTCAGTTCTTCTCCTGCACTTCCGGAACCTTGCTTCAGTACGTCAATCAAGGCACCTCTTCCATCATATACTTCAACAGTATATGGACCACCTTCAGAGAGGGTGAACTGAATTTTGGTTCTTTTGCTGAAGGGGTTAGGGTAAGCCATCAAGTTGGCCATGGGCTGGGCATCTTCCTTCAATATTTCTTTAATGGAAGTAACTGTCTGTTCATCTGATATCTTGTCTGTTGCTAAAACTGAGTAGGATTGTTTGCTTGTAGAGGCAAATATGACAATCTCAGAACTGTAATTTTCCTTACTGCTAGTAGCATAGTCACATGTTTCATTTATCAAAGACAGTTCTGATCCGAAAGCAATGTTGGAAGTAGAAGACTCTTTATAGTAGATGCCGCCAGCGCTTGGGGCAGCATAAAGCACTTTCACCTTGCCAATAGTTTCATTTAGGATCACAATTGGCCGGTTCCCTGCTTTAGATACTTCATAAAGGTCGTCCCATGTGCCTGAAGGGCGGCGCACCAATAAAGCGATTCGCGGGAGTCCTGTTTTGAAACCAGTCTTAACGGCGCAATATAGTGTGCCGTCAGATGCTAATGCCATGTTCAGGTGATCATCCGCCATTCCATCTGCGCTTTCTATTGCTGATTGCGAAGCAGGGACTTCATCGGCCGACCACGTGGATGGGGTTGTGCCATCGGTGTGTGTTTTAAAGCCAAACCTTTTTGTGTTTTGGTTGGACCACAAAAGTCCCATTTTGTTTGCTTTAGGCATTGCTATAATGGCGCAAATGTCATCTGAGGTTAGTCCTGTGGCAACAGTAACTGGTGCGCTCCAATTGGTGTAAGGCGCATCGCTCCAACGGACATACGCATTGTTATTCCCATTAGAGGCAAGCCACATTCTTCCAGTTCCATCTATGTCAATAGTGGCGGTTTTCACACCTGCATCTAATGATAATGAAACGTTAGAGGCTCTTTGTGACCAAGGGGCATAGTTCCCCGAAACTGATGAATACTCAACAGATACTAGCTGTGAAGGCAAGGAAGCCCCCCTATATAATAGGATATGAGCATTGTTCCCCTGCACTTTACAATCTGCTCTGGTATAGTCGCTTGGTGATATGGCAAGTACTTTTGTCCACGTTTTGCCATCTAGCCTCCAGATGTGCGTGCCTTCTCCAGTGGTAGGAAGTACGGCCCACCATTTACCAGCATATGACCACACCTTTGATTGTGGCTGATCTCCTAAGCTAGTATGAATAGGCAAAGGGCTTAACGGTGTTACAGAGGCAAATCCTTCCGGGCTGCTTGTTGATGTTTCAATAGTATAAGTTTCTCCTGAGGTATACCCTCCGGCGATAAGGTTGCCAGCTTTATCTTTGATGCCGGTACCACTGCTCCTCAAATCTAACCTTAACGTTCCGCTTCCCCCCGTAAGGCCAACAGTAACGTCGTAAGTAGTGGCACTGGACCCAGCTTGTGCTACTGAAGATACGCTCGCAGATAAGGGGCCTGATATTATAATGGGTATAAAGTCAGCCATATCTACCCCACTCACTTCTTCTGAGAACAGAACCCTGAATGTAACAGATGTAGCGTCCGTCACGCTAGTTGTCGGGTTTTGGCGTTTAATGCTTGTAACGTTAGGAGGTGTAAGGTCAGTTGGTGTTTCATTTTGTTCCGCAGCTATTGTGAAGGAGACAGTAAGGGGAACGCCAGCTGTACCAGTGCCTTTACTTCCTGAATAAGGAGTTGCCTTTAAAGTATAAGTGCCGGTGGCTGGTGGGTTCCAATTACCGTAGTAGTAATTGCCATTGCCGTCATCGCCGTGCAGTGCATATGGAGCTGCATTGTCTGTGTAGCTTTTACTCTGCGCACCACTTAACTCTAGCATCACACTGCCAACCGAATATGGCGAAGTATTCGCGCGGATATTTAATTTACTGGATGGGAGGGAGGACAGTTGGATGACCGCGCCGTTCTCGATGGGTTGAATATCTTGCTCGTTAGCTGAATTGACAAGTACAAAGCCTGTTACTTTCTGTTCTCCTGTAGAGGCAGTGAATAAAGCCGTGATAGCTTTGTCTCGGTCCATTGACACGGTTAAAGGATTTGCTGTCCCGGATGCATCTCCACTCCAACCGGCAAATGTATGTCCCGTGCTAGGTATTGCAGTAATGGTTACAGATTCTCCACTTGCATAGGTAGCTTGTTCAGGACTTTTACCAATAGTACCGCTTCCTGTAACTGATGTTACTAAGCTATAATGATTGACAGCAAGTGTACTAGCTGCAAGTTCTAAATCAAAAGCAAGATCAGAGGAGCTCGCTTTGGACTGATGGACCTCTACAGCTATCACATTATCTCCTTTCACAAAAGCAGAAGGAGCAATGGTAAAAGTATGAATTACCCTTCCGTCATCACTTGCACCGTCGAGTGCCAGTGTTTGAAAATCAATGTTCCCAGATGGCATGTTATCACGGAAGACCTCAGTACCGTTTACAAAAACCACTACACCGTCATCTCTACTTATGCTTGTTATATAAGAAGAGAAGGCTGCCGGGTCACTGAGGTAAAAGGATTTCCTAAAGTAGGTAGTAATGTATTTAGGAGAAGATTTAGGACCATAATAAACTGTTGTGGCTATATCGCCGGTACCATACCCAAATTTCCCATTACCTGTTTTCCAGCCATTATCATCAAATGTGATGGTATTCCAGCCGCTACCCTGATTTGAGCCATCGTCTATATATTTCCAGGAGGCTCCGAAGGGGAAAATAGTACTTTGTGCAGCTAAGTTTTCTGTGGTCACAAATGCTAACAGCAGTATCGTAAAAATAAAAGTAAATGTCTTCATAAGTAATTTTTCTCAGCTTGAAATTGATAAACCATGTTCTTGAGGAAATAATTGATAGCATAAATTTTATTGTATAATTATTTATTATAACAGTATTATACGAAGTTTGTATACGGTTTTTATAAAAATAGTTTAATTATATTTTAAATATTCGTGTGTAATGCTGCTGCTTATTGGCAAAGAAGTACACTTGTTGTGTGCGTAAATTTTATAGTGTAATTGACTTATATTAGAAGGGGGATTTCTGTTGGACTAGTTAATTTCTCACCTATGAAGGTAAGCACTCAACAAAGGCAAATTATCAATTTACGGCTTTACCTTATTAATAGCCTCTTACCTGAGGACAAAGAGCAGATTCACCTATAGATAAACATACGTAAATTGAAAATTAAGTATAGCTCACTAAGGGTAGCATAGTTAAAACTTCAAGCTGTCTGCTCTGACAGTAACAGTATGCAGGAACAGGATGTTAAGTTCTACCATGAAATACACAGACTGCTTCCAATATTTGCTTTCTCAATCCAAGCATACTTAACCTAGATCTTATATCACAGCAAACTTGATAGCTTCTCTATAGCTTCTCTCATAAGAACGCTCACTTAATAACTACTGCCCGTGCTTTAGGGAAAAGTGGCAATTCCAACAGTACTGCTGATTTGGGTAAATAACTAAATCGAAGTAGATCCGACATCTTTTAAGCTAGCAAGTAGTTTTAGAAGCCACAGGACTCGCTTAATAAATGGTCTATAAAACGCTGTTTCTCGGAAATATGCCGCTCTGTTTTTTAAGAGAGGAGCCTGTCCATTCTAATCCCGTCTTTCTTCGTGACGATGAGTAAGAAAGTTGTGGTGTATGTTTCTTATAATCAGCCAATTGCTAAAAAGTGCAAATTTGTTTTTCATGAGTTGATGCAGCCTTTAATGGATACTTCTCCTTTTCTCTTTCAAATTTAGTTCTCTAGGCATAAACTCTCCATCAGGGTTCACTTGCACTCTTCAATAAATTTATTAAAGTTAATAATGGTCGATATCGTAAAGACTTACCTTAAAATATTTATACACATAATTTGAATAAATCTAAGTATCTATATGTATAATTTTATTCCACAAAATGTGGAATTTTGCAAGTTAAAAAGAAGTTGTGGCCATCTACAAAGTTTTTTAGGGGGTAATTGGCGAATGGTTTTTAAATCTGAAATCAAGCCCTTTATATTTGTCACAGTCAGTTGAACGGAAATGTTCAATATCAATAAAGTGATCACTATTGAGTTAATGTTGTTGTAATATGTTGAATTAAAGAATATTGGGATGCGTATGAGAAGACTTTTAGGGAGGAGAATATTCTATTTTAATTATATTTAATAAATCTATACTTTAACCAGAGTATCATAATGTTCTAAGCAAATCAAAACGGAATAATCATATAAATGCTTAGTGCAGCTATCAAACATTTCACTTTTTAGCCAAAGAAAAATGAATTTGAGATTCAAGTATATCCTTATGCCCCTACTAGCGGGGGCGGTAGCAGTTTCATGCGACAAAAAAGACCTGGAGGAGGTAAGCCCTAG
>NZ_JARDUA010000009.1 GCF_029360645.1 Pontibacter litorisediminis
AGGCGCTGCTGATCAGGTTTGAGACAAAAGCCAGCAACTGGATGGCCCTCCACGTGCTGGCTTTTACAGTGCTTTTTGTTCGGAAAATTAAAAGATGTGAGAAACTCTAAACAGGTTCACTAATAACAAACAACCAATAACGAAATCAATACCAGCTCTCCACCAGCTTCATCAACCGCTCCAGGTACTGCTGGTCCACCTCGTCGAAGTCGTTGAGCCTGTCGCTGTCCACGTCCAAAACCAGTTTTACCTCGCCGTCTTTTATGGCTGGCAACACAATCTCAGATTTAGAGTCGCTGCTGCAGGCAATATGCCCCGGAAAAGCCTCCACGTCCGGTACCAGTATCGTTTTCTGTTGCGTGTAGCAGGCGCCGCAAACGCCCTTATGGTACGGGATGCGTGTGCAGGCAATCGGTCCCTGGAATGGCCCCAGCACCAGCTGCCCCTCTTTGTTAAAGTACACGCCTACCCAGAAGAAGCCCATGCCCTGGCGCAGTGCGGCCACCATATTCGAAATGTTGGCAATCAAGTCGGTTTCGCCTGTGGTCAGTGCCTCTATCTGCGGAAGCAGCGCTTTATACTTTTCTTCTTTGCTGAGATCAGCATCTATAATCAATGATTCGGCCATGGTTTAATTTTGAATTAGTGATTGAGTGAATTTTTAATGGGATAATGTGCTAATTGTTCATGATGATGAGTATATCAGTGCTAATAACGAACAACTAACAACGTATAACTAAAGCCGGTAGTGCAACAGCTGGTCCGCGCCTAAGGTTTGGATACTTTGCAGCTGACCGTAAGCCATACCTGGGGCTTTTATGCCTGCCGGAAGGGTCTTTTGGAGACTCTTGAATACCAGCGCCTCGTCCCAGAGGTTGGCCTGCAGCAGGCTCTCCAGCAGAAAAGTACCGCCCTCCACCATCACCGACAGCACATTGCGGCGGTGCAGGTCCTGCATAATCTGCGGAAGTATAAGCTCCCCCTCCCGCAGCTGCGCGTAGTGCAGATTCTCCCGGTCCTCCTGGTGCCCGTACGTATAAACTACCGTTGGCTGGCTTCCGTCAAACAGGTGCAAGTGCGGGGGTAGCAGCAGTTGCTTGTCTATGACCAGGCGCAGCGGGTTAAGGCCATGCCACAGACGCGTGTTCAGGCGCGGGTTATCGTACAGAGCCGTGCGGCTGCCGACAAGTATAGCTTGTTCCCCGGCGCGCCACTTGTGCACCAGCCGCTGCGCCAGCTTCCCACTGATCTGCTCCTGTTGGTAGTTAGCCGCCGCTATAAATCCGTCTGCCGTCTCGGCCCACTTCAAAAGTATAAACGGCCGCTGCTGCGTATGAAACGTGAAGAAGCGCTTGTTCAGCTCCAGCCCTTCCTCCTCCAGCACGCCCACCTTTACCTGGGCGCCGGTATCGAGGAGCTTCCTGATGCCGCGCCCGGCCACCAGTGGGTTAGGGTCGGTGTTGCAGATCACCACGTCTTTTACCCCATGGCTGATGAGCAGGTCGGCGCAAGGAGGCGTTTTGCCGTAGTGTGAGCAGGGTTCCAAGGTAACATACACCCGGCTTTTGGGCAGCAGGCTCTTATCCTCCACAGCGGCGATGGCGTTCACCTCGGCATGCGGCCCCCCATACTTCTGATGCCAGCCCTCGCCAATGATCTGCCCATCGTGCACCACCACGCAGCCAACCATCGGGTTAGGGCTGGTGTAGCCGCTGCCCAGCCGGGCCAGCTCCAGGGCGCGTCTCATGTATCGTTCTTCAGACATGTGGAGAGTTTAGGAGTTAGTAAGTTAGAGAGTTAGAAAGTTATAAAAGGAGCCACTCAAAAGGAAAATTAAGCATCAGAGCTGCTTAATTTCACGTCTTAGAAGCTGTAGCACTTAGCTAAAGAAAGGTCAAAGCACTACTTTCTAACTTTCTAACTCATAAAGTTCTACTTTTGCAAAGATACCGAAATCAACAGAAAGTACAGGCGTGGCAACTATTCAGCAGTTACAGCAGCACATCCGTGAAAGTATAAAGGCGGCGTACCCCGAGCCGGAGGCAGCAAGTGTAGCCCAGCTGGTGCTGGAGCATGTGCTGCAGAAAAACCGCATGCAGCTGTCGCTGGGGAAGCAGGAGCAGGTGCACGCGGGGCAGGAGGCACAGGTGAAGGAGATGATTCTGCGGTTGCAGCGGCAGGAACCGGTGCAGTACGTGCTGGGCGTGGCGCACTTTTACGACCTGGAGCTGCTGGTGGACGAGCGGGTGCTGATACCGAGGCCGGAGACAGAGGAACTGGTAGACTTGGTGCTTCGGGAGTATAAAAACCAGAAGGGGCTACAAGTGCTGGATATCTGCGCCGGGAGCGGTTGCATCCCGCTGGCCTTGGCGGCTAATTTGCCAAACGCCCAAGCATACGGCCTGGAGGTGTCGGAGGGGGCGCTGGAGGTGGCGCGGGCCAACGCGGCCAAGTATAAACTGCCGGTGGAGTGGCTGCAGGCAGATATTTTTGAGCCGGTGCCAAGTATAAAACCCGCTTCGCTGGATATCATCACGAGCAATCCGCCGTATGTGCTGGAGGAGGAAAAAGAGCAGATGCGGGAAAACGTGCTGGAGTTTGAGCCGCACCTGGCCCTGTTCGTGCCGGATCAAGATCCGTTGAAATACTACAGAAGGATAACCGAGGTGGCGCAACAGCTGCTGAAAAAAGGCGGCAGGCTATACTTCGAGATAAACGAACGCTACGGGCAGGAGGTAAAGGAACTGCTGCTGGAGGCCAGTTTTGCAGAGGCGCAAGTCGTGCAGGATCTCTTCGGAAAGGACCGCATCGTATGGGGCAAGAAGTAGGGTAGACGTTAAAATAAGCCTAAATTATCCGAAGTTAATGTTAAAATTGTACTTTTGTGATAAATTTGGGAAATGCAACTCCGCTGCTCTCTGAAATACGGATGAAGTGCAATGGAAAGCACAAACAAGCCGTTTTCTTCAAAAAGTAGCTGGTTTAGCTATACTTGTAAAAACTGTAACAGATTTAAACTATAATAACGTGTACCAGGAAATACTCAACAAAGAAGCCAAACTTGCCGTGATCGGCTTAGGCTATGTAGGGTTACCGATTGCCTTGGCCTTCGCTAAGAAGGTAAAAGTGATTGGGTTCGATATCAATTCGAAGCGCGTGGAGATGATGCGCAACAGCATTGACCCGAGCGGGGAACTGGAGAGCAGTGAGTTTGAAGGCGCTGACATTGCGTTTACCGACAGCCTGGACGTGCTGCGCGAGGCCCGTTTCTTTATTGTAGCTGTGCCAACACCAATCGATCAGCATGCCCAGCCGGACCTGAAGCCATTGCTTTCGGCCTCTACCACAGTCGGCAAGGTGCTGAAAAAAGGCGACTACGTGGTGTTTGAGTCTACCGTATACCCTGGCTGCACGGAGGAGGATTGTGTGCCGGTGCTGGAGCGCGAGTCGGGCCTGAAGTTTGGGGAAGATTTTAAGGTAGGTTACTCACCGGAGCGGATCAACCCGGGCGACAAGGAGCATACGTTGGCCAAGATCGTGAAGGTTGTTTCCGGCAGTGACCCGGAGGCAGCAGAGGAGATCGCTCAGGTATACGAGCTGGTGATCGATGCCGGTGTGCACCGCGCTTCTTCTATCAAAGTAGCTGAGGCGGCCAAGGTAATCGAAAACACGCAGCGCGACCTCAACATCGCCCTGATGAACGAGCTGTCCATCATCTTTGACAAGATGAACATCAATACCTATGAGGTGCTGGAGGCCGCCGGTACCAAATGGAACTTCCTGCGCTTCTCTCCGGGCCTGGTAGGAGGCCACTGCATCGGCGTGGACCCATACTACCTGACCTACAAGGCGAAAGCGCTGGGCTACGATGCCAAGGTTATCCTGAGTGGCCGTACCACCAACGACACCATGGGCGCGCACATCGCCAACAAACTGGTGAAGATGATGATCATGCGGGGCAAGAATATCTCGCAGACGAAGGTGCTAGTAATGGGCGCTACGTTCAAGGAGAACGTGGAGGATATCCGTAACTCGAAGGTAGTGGACGTGATCCGGGAGCTGCAGAGCTTCAACGTGAACGTGGAGGTAGTGGACCCGTATGCCAACTCGGAGGAGCTGCAGCACGAGTATGGTTTCGGCCTGGTAGAAGAGGCTGGCAAAGATTACGATGCCGTGGTGGTAGCCGTGCCGCACAATGCGTACATGGAGCTGGACGAGAGCTACTTCAAGTCGATCATGAACAGTAGCCCGATCCTGGTGGATCTGAAAGGCATCTTCCGCAACAGAATCAAGGACATCGAATATACAAGCTTATAAGTTTTGGCAAACGCAAAGATACTGGTAACAGGAGGCGCCGGTTATATCGGCTCCCACACCGTGGTGGAGCTGGTGGAGGCTGGCTACGAGCCGGTGATCATCGATAACTTCTCCAACTCGGAGGAGAGCGCTTTGGAAGGCATTGCCGCCATACTCGGCCGCGACATCCCTTGCCACCGCATCGACTGTACGGACACGGAGGCGCTGCGCCAGGTGTTTGAGCAGGAGCAGAACATCCAGGGTGTGATTCATTTCGCAGCCTACAAGGCAGTGGGCGAGTCGGTGGCAGAGCCGCTGAAGTACTACCACAACAACGTGGGCTCGCTGGTGGCGCTGCTGCAGGTAATGGGAGAGTTTAACGTACAGAACCTGGTGTTCTCCTCGTCGTGTACGGTGTATGGCATTCCGGAGCAGCTGCCCGTAACCGAGCAGACGCCGGTGCAGAAGGCGAACTCTCCGTACGGCAACACCAAGAAAGTATGCGAGGAGATCCTGACGGACCTGGCCAACAGCGGCAGCAGCAGCATCAAAGCCACAGCGCTGCGCTACTTCAACCCCATCGGGGCGCATGCATCTGCAAAAATTGGCGAGTTGCCATTGGGCGTGCCCAATAACCTTGTGCCGTTCATTACGCAGACTGCCGCCGGAATCAGAAAGGAGCTTACAGTCTTTGGGGATGATTACGATACGCCGGACGGCACCTGCATCCGCGATTATATCCATGTGGTAGACCTGGCCAAGGCGCACGTGGTAGCGGTGGAGCGCCTGCTGCAAGGCAAGGCGCAAAGTATAGAATTCTTCAATGTAGGCACGGGTACAGGGAATACCGTATTGGAAGCCATCAAAGCTTTTGAGAAAGCATCCGGCCAGGAGCTGAACTACAAGGTTGGTCCGCGCCGCGCCGGTGATGTGCCTAAGATCTACGCCGATGTAACAAAGTCAAGCCAAGAGCTTGGGTTTAGAACCACCAGCACCCTGGAAGAAGCCATGAAAAGCGCCTGGGACTGGCAAGTATCACTTCAGAAGACAAAAGTATAAGCATGAAAATATTGATCACGGGCGGGGCCGGCTTTATCGGCTCGCATGTGGTGCGCCTGTTCGTCACCAAGTACCCGGAGTACCAGGTCTACAACCTCGACAAGCTGACCTATGCTGGTAACCTGCAGAACCTCTCAGACATCGAGGAGCGTGAGAATTACACCTTCCTGAAGGGCGACATTGTGGACGCGGATTACCTGGAGGAGATCTTCTCTGCCTATAAGTTCGACGCCGTGATTCACCTGGCGGCTGAGTCGCACGTGGACCGCTCCATCTCCGACCCGCTGGCTTTCGTGCAGACGAACGTGATCGGCACGGTAAACCTGCTCAACGCGGCCCGTAAGCATTGGGCGCATGACCTGAGCAAGCACCTGTTCTACCACATCTCCACCGACGAGGTGTACGGCTCGCTGGGCGAGGATGGGCTCTTCACGGAGGAGACGGCCTACGATCCGCGCTCCCCGTACTCTGCTTCTAAGGCCAGTTCCGATCACTTTGTGCGTGCCTGGTACCACACTTATGGCCTGCCGGTGAAGATCTCCAACTGCTCGAACAACTACGGCCCGAACCACTTCCCCGAGAAGCTTATCCCGCTCGCCATCCACAACATCAAAAACGAGAAGCCGGTGCCGGTGTACGGCAAGGGCGAGAACGTGCGCGACTGGCTCTACGTGCTGGACCACGCCCGCGCCATCGACGTGATCTTCCATGAGGGCAAGGTCGGGGACACCTACAACATCGGCGGGGTGAACGAGTGGAAGAACCTGGACCTGATCGAGCTGCTCTGCGACCAGATGGACGAGAAGCTGGGCCGCGAGAAGGGGCACTCCAGAAAGCTGATCACGTTCGTGAAGGACCGCGCCGGCCACGACTTGCGCTACGCCATCGACTCCTCTAAGCTGATGGACGAGCTGGGCTGGAAGCCGTCGGTGACTTTTGAGCAGGGGCTGAGCAAGACGGTGGACTGGTACCTGGAGAACCCGGAGTGGCTCGAGAACGTGACCTCGGGCAACTACCAGAGCTACTATGAGCAGCAGTACACCCATAGGTAATATAGATTTTAGAAACGATATGTACGATTCCCCATTCCACGACCAGTCCCTCGATGGGCTGTCGTTTTTAGTAACAGGCGGTGCCGGCTTTATCGGCTCCAACCTGGTGGAGTACCTTTTAAAGTATAAGGCGGGCAAGGTGCGCGTGCTGGACAATTTCTCCAACGGCTACCGCAAGAACATCGAGCAGTTCCTCGGCAACCCGGCCTTCGAGCTGGTGGAGGGCGACATCCGCGACGTGCAGACCTGCCTCGGCGCCTGCCAGGGCATGGACGTGGTGCTGCACCAGGCGGCGCTGGGCTCGGTGCCCCGAAGCATCAACGACCCGATCACGAGCAACGACGTGAACGTGGGCGGTTTTGTGAACATGCTCACCGCGGCCAAGGAGCAGCAGGTGAAGCGCTTTGTGTACGCGGCCTCCTCGTCCACCTACGGCGACAGCAAGGAACTGCCGAAGGTGGAGGACCGCATCGGCAAGCCGCTCTCGCCCTACGCTGTGACCAAGTACGCCAACGAGTTGTATGCTGATGTGTTCGGCAAGACCTACGGCATGGAGATCATCGGGCTGCGCTACTTCAACATCTTCGGACCCAAGCAGGACCCGAACGGTGCCTACGCGGCCGTGATTCCTTTGTTCATAGATGCGCTGATCCACAACCGTGCGCCGAAGATAAACGGAGACGGAGGCCAGACGCGTGACTTCACCTTTGTAGAAAACTGTGTGCAGGCCAACATCAAAGCGGCGCTGGTGGAGAACCCGGAGGCGGTGAACCAAGTGTACAACATTGCCGTGGGCGACAGAACCTCATTGCTGCAGATGTTCCACATCCTGAGGGAAACGGCCGGCGCTGAGGTGGAGCCGGTGCACGGCCTTAACCGCGCCGGCGACATCCGCGACAGCCTGGCCGACATCTCCAAGGCGCAGCGCCTGCTGAAGTATGACCCGCAGGTGCGCATCCAGGAAGGTTTGCAGCGCACCTTTGAGTGGTTCAAGAACAACCAGGAGTTTATTTACAGAGACACCAAGGCTGAGACAGTATAAAAGTAGAGCCGAAAACAAACACGCATGAAAGGAATCATCTTGGCCGGGGGCTCGGGCACCCGGCTGCACCCGCTGACGCTGGCGGTGAGCAAGCAGCTCATGCCCGTCTACGACAAGCCCATGATCTACTACCCGCTCTCCACCTTGATGCTGGCGGGCATCCGGGAGATTTTGATCATCTCCACGCCGCACGACCTGCCGATGTTCGAGCGCCTCTTGGGCGACGGCTCTAGGATCGGCTGCCGGTTCAGCTACAAGGTGCAGGAGACACCGAACGGGCTGGCGCAGGCCTTTGTGATCGGGGAGGAGTTCATCGGAGAGGACAAGGTGGCGCTCGTGCTGGGCGACAACATCTTCTACGGCTCCGGGATGAGCAGGCTTCTACAGGCCAACGCAGACCCGGATGGAGGGGTGATCTACGCCTACCACGTGCACGACCCGGAGCGCTACGGGGTGGTCGAGTTCGACCGTGACATGCGGGCCGTCTCGATTGAGGAGAAGCCCAGGGAGCCTAAGAGCAGCTATGCCGTGCCGGGGCTCTACTTCTATGACAATGACGTGGTCGAGATAGCCAAGAACCTGGCGCCTAGCCCCAGGGGCGAGTACGAGATCACCGATGTCAACAAGGAGTACCTCAGGAGGGGCAAGCTGAAGGTGGGCATTCTCAACCGGGGCACGGCCTGGCTCGACACGGGCACGATCTCCTCGCTGATGCAGGCGGCCACCTTCGTGGAGGTGATCGAGGAGCGGCAGGGGCTGAAGATCGGCTGTATAGAAGAAGTGGCCTGGCGCATGGGCTTCATCTCAGACGAGCAGCTCAAAGAAGTGGCGGAGCCGCTCAGAAAGAGCGGCTACGGGGAGTACCTGCTCCGCATGCTCAAGGAGAAAAGATAAAGTACAGAAAGGCTGCCGGGTGGCGGCCTTTTTTTATGTGCTAAGATCGACCTCCTTCTACAACACAAACCCCAGCAACAATCCAGTAAGGATAAGCACCGGGGCGGGTATCTTGGTAAACATGAGCAGGCAGAAAGTGGCAGCCACAATCCCAAAGTTCAGGAGAGTGTTCTCAATGGGGTGGTAGAGCAAAATGGCGGCGGCCACCACCATACCGGAGCTGACGGCGCTTATTCCTTCCAGCGAGGCGCGCACGACGCGGTACTTTTTCAGCTCGTCCCAAAAGCGGATGACAAAGAAGATAAGGAAAGTGCCTGGCAGGAAAATGCCCACCGTAGCCACAAAGGAGCCCAAAAACTGCCCGCCAATGCCATACTCGCGCATGGCCAGGTTTCCTACAAAAGAAGTAAACGAAAAGGTTGGCCCCGGCAAGGCCTGCGCAATCGCGTAGCCGGACAGGAACTCCTCCCCAGTGAGATATCCCTTGAAATCGACAAACTCGGTGTAGAGCAGCGGGATGAGCACCTGCCCGCCGCCGAAGACAAGGCTGCCGTTACGGTAAAAGTTCTCGAACAAGCGCACCGGCAGCGATGACGTATAGGCACCCAGCAAGGCTGCCACCACCAGTACAGCCACATAAAGTATAAAATTGGCCCATTCTATGTGCAGGCGCTTGTTCTGCTCCTGCGGATGCTGCCTGAAGCGCAATGCCGTAACCGCCCCGCCCGCCAACAGCAGCACCGGGAATACCCACGGCGAATGGAAAAAGTAGGCAAGTATGGCCGAGATCACCATCAGCGTAACCGCTGTCTTGGTGTGCACTACTTTGGAGCTGATCATGTAGGCTGCATAGGCCACAAATCCTACTGCCATCGGCTGTATGATCCGCAGAAACTTAAGTGAGATGCCCTGT
Organism: Pontibacter litorisediminis; assembly: GCF_029360645.1. Taxonomy (GTDB): domain Bacteria; phylum Bacteroidota; class Bacteroidia; order Cytophagales; family Hymenobacteraceae; genus Pontibacter; species Pontibacter litorisediminis. The sequence goes on from NZ_JARDUA010000009.1 coordinate 9,257, forward strand.
CCCTGCAAATAAGAGATGACAACTGCGGCAACTCCCATGATAGTGGCGGCAGGCAGTATCCAGACGAGCAGCGTAAGGTAGGCCAGGTTGGGCCCGCCAATCTTAAAGCCGATTGCCGTCAGCGTCTGGGTGGAGGTGGGGCCTGGCAGTATGGAGCAAAGGGCGTTCAGCTCTATCAGTTCCTGTTCCGTCAGATAACGGCGCTTCTCTACCAGCAGCTTAAACATCATGGCAATATGCGCCTGTGGCCCCCCAAACGCTGTGAGGGCCAAAAGTAGGACGTCTTTCAAGAAGATGTAGTAGCGCAGGCTCATGGCGGCATAAAAATAAAAAAAGAGAGACAGCTTTATAGCCATCTCCCTTTTTTATGTTTGCAGGGGCATACGCCTCTGGACTAAGCTTTTTTCAGCAGGCCAAGCTCCACCAGGCGCTCGTTCAGGTATTCGCCTGCGGTGGCATCTGGGTAAGCCTTTGGGTTCTGCTCGTCAATGCAGCTCTCCAGGCAAGTCAGGTCCATTTCGGAGCGCGGGTGCATGAAGAACGGAATAGAGTAGCGTGAGGTGTGCATCAGCTCGCGCGGCGGGTTAACCACCCGGTGGATCGTAGACTTCAGTTTGTTATTGGTTAAACGCGCCAGCATGTCGCCCACGTTTACCACCACCTGCTCTGGCAGGGCCGTGATCGGAATCCACTGGCCGTCGCGGCGCAGTACCTGCAGGCCGTCGGCGCTGGCGCCCATGAGCAGCGTGATCAGGTTGATGTCGCCGTGCTCGGCAGCACGTACCGCATCGGCCGGTACGCTGTCCGGGTTTTCGATAGGGAAGTAGTGGATAGGGCGCAGGATGCTGTTGCCGTACGTTACCTTCGCATCGAAGTAATCCTCCTCTAAACCCAAGTGAACGGCAATGGCGCGCAGCACCTGCTTGCCGGCGGCTTCCAGTTTGCGGTAAGCCTCCAGGGTGGTTTCTTTGAAGGCAGGCACCTCCGCAGGGAAAATGTTCTCCGGGTACTCTGCTTTGATCGGGTCACTGTCCGGAATATCACTCAGTTCTTGCCCAACGTGGTAGAATTCCTTTAGGTCGCCTGTGTTGAATCCTTTTGCTTTTTCTTTGCCCTTGCCCACATAGCCGCGCTGGCTGGCAAGTTCCGGGTGCTCATACTTTTGCTTCACCTCATCTGGCAGGGCGAAGAATTCTTTGGTGGCCGCGTAGAGCTTTTGGGTTAGCTCGTCGCTGAGGCCGTGGTTACGCAGGGCAATGAAGCCGATGTTTTGATAGGCTTCGCCCAGCTGCTTAACAAATTGAGCCTTTCTCTCAGCGTCTCCAGAAGTAAAGTCAGCCAGGTCGAGAGAAGGAATCTCGTCAAACAAAATCTCGCTCATATATAATCTTTAGCGTATACTTTTACGTGTTGTTCACGTAGTTCGCAATATACGAAGAAAAATTGCTAAATTAGCTACATTGCTAACCTAACGATTGTTACATGAAAAAAACGTACCTACTGCTGGCTTCGGCCCTGATGCTCTGTTTCTCGGCCTGTGATACCGCACGCCAGACGCAGGAGACCGAAAACCAGACACCCGAAGCATCAAGCGTAACCGGAGGGCCAACACCTTCAGGCGCTGTTATGAGTAAAGGCGGGCTGCGCGTTTACGCCTTTGACAACTCGCAGAAGTACCCAGAGTCGCAGCTGCGCCTGAACACGCCCCCTGCCGGAGGGGTGGTGGAGCCGGGCCCGGTTCAGTTTGTGTACTCGCTCTCCAACTTTGAGCTAACCCGCATGACGCCGCACTCCAATGCCGAGCACATGGCAAACTCCATGCAGGGGCAGCACATCCATAACATTGTGGATAATGAGCCATACACCGCTCACTATGAGACAGAGTTTACAAAAGACATCCCTGAAGGGGAGCACGTGATCCTGTCGTTTATCTCCCGCTCCTACCACGAGAGCCTGAAGCACAAGGGGGCATACGACCTGCGCAAGATTACCGTAGGCCGTCCAACCCAGACGCTGGAGTTTGATGAAAGTGCGCCGCACATGTTCTATAGCCGCCCGAAAGGCGAGTATGTTGGCCCGAAGGAGACCGAGAAGGTAATGCTGGACTTCTACCTGGTGAACACCGACCTCTCTACCACTGGCAACAAAGTGCGTGCTACTATCAACGGGACCGAGTTTATGCTCGACCGCTGGATGCCATACATCATAGAAGGCCTGCCGATGGGCGAGAACACGATAAAACTGGAGTTGGTTGACAACAACGGCAACGTGCTTCCGGGCCCTTTCAACTCTGTGGAGAGAACAATTACGCTGAAGGCAGAATAAACACCGAAAGTATAACGTGTACAACGGCCCGTTTCTCACTTGCAGAGGCGGGCCGTTTTGTTTGCAAGATTTCTATGAAGAGCTGGGCTGTTAATTGCCAGTGAGAGTATTAATAACGGGAGTATTCTAGATGTGGTGTTATGAGAGCAGGAAAGCTGACCATGTTGGTAGTGGGGATGGTAGGGTGTGCCACCAAGCAACCGGCCTATACTTCCTCGGGGAAAGAGGTGCTGGTGGTGCAAAAGCAGGTGGAGTTGTACCGCAAAAAGCCACCTGTATGGCCGGCTAAAGGCCGCTTAGTTGCCATAGCGGATGATCTGGTGTTCATCCCTACGCCTCACTTCGGCTTGCTGTACCTCCACGGGCGGGATAGCACCTTTATACCTTTAAGCAAGGTGGCACGCTTGGAGGATAAAAAATGGCTGCTGGTGTTTCCTTTTAAACTTGAGGTAATTACCCAAGATGGCTCGGGCTATACTTTTGTCTCGGCGCGGCGCGATAGGCTAGCCAGACAAATAAGGAAGCTGCAGGGGGAAGAGTAAAATATTGCCGCACCACTACCCAGCATGAGGAGACAGGTGTTTACAGGTTATCTAAGGAAAGCGGGAAGCAGTTTTATATCTCTTTCTCTGAATCGGAGACAGGCCAAAGCCAGATTGCCGCTATCTCAGAAACCAAGCTGGTGATCGTGTTGGAGTACAACAACGGTGCCCCCTCTCACTCGGGAAGCAGAACAGTTGTAACGAAGCAGTCTAAAAAGACGTGAGTCTCTTCTGCTGGATAAAACTCTGATCTCAGGAATATAAAAAGGCCTCTCCAAGTATGGAGAGGCCTTTTTGTAAAGCATAAACAGTGTTTATTCCTTAGCGCGGTTCGGCGTACTGCCGCCACCTCCACCACCCTGGCCGGGGTTGGCGATGTTGTTGCGCATGTCGGTGTCGGACTGGATGTTCTGCATGCGATAATAATCCATGATGCCGAGGTTGCCGCTGCGGAAGGCCGCTGCGATGGCCTGTGGCACCTCCACTTCCGCCTGAATCACGTTGGCGCGTGCCTCCTGCGCCTTGGCCTTCATCTCCTGCTCCACGGCCACGGCCATGGCGCGGCGCTCCTCGGCCTTGGCCTCGGCTACCTTCAGGTCAGCGTTAGCCTGGTCTATCTGCAGCTTGGCACCGATGTTCTCGCCCACGTCCACGTCGGCAATGTCAATAGAGAGAATTTCATAAGCCGTGCCGGCGTCCAGGCCTTTCTGCAATACCAGCTTGGAGATGATGTCCGGGTTCTCGAGCACCACCTTGTGCGAGCCGGAGGAGCCGATAGAGGTTACGATACCCTCGCCCACGCGGGCAAGTATGGTTTCCTCGCCGGCGCCGCCCACCAGCTGCATGATGTTGGCGCGCACCGTTACCCGTGCCTTGGCAATCAGCTGGATACCATCCTGTGCCACGGCGGCCACGTTCGGGGTGTTGATCACTTTTGGGTTAACCGAGGTGGTCACGGCCTCAAACACGTTACGGCCGGCCAGGTCGATGGCGGTGGCTTGCTTGAAGGACAGTGGGATGTTGGCCTTGTCGGCAGAGATAAGCGCCTTGATTACGTTGGGCACGTTCCCGCCAGCCAGGTAGTGGGTTTCCAGCTCGGTGGTGGTGACGTCTATGCCGGCCTTGGTCGCGTTGATCATGGAGTTAACGATGAGACTTGGCGGCACCTTACGGATGCGCATGAACACCAGCTCCAGCAGGCCTACCCGTACGCCGGAGAACAGGGCCGTGATCCAAAGGCTGATTGGCACAAAGTATAAAAAGATGATGAGCAGGATAATACCGCCTGCTATCAGGAATATAGGGGTTAAGTTTTCCATCTGTGTTTAAGGTTAGGAGATTGCTTCTACGATAATCTTATTCTGGTCCAATCTTATAATGCGTATGGGGGTGTTGGGCGCCACAAACTCGCCGCGTGTCTGTACCTCATGGTGCCTTTCTGCAAAAAGGGCTGTACCCTGTGGCCGCAACGCCGATACCGTTGTGCCTTCTTCCCCTACCTGCAGGGTATGCTGGTACTCCTCGTTCACATGCCCCCGGTTCTGCTCCCGCAGGGCAAAACGGGTCCAGCTGTCGGAACGGAAGCTGTAGAGAAAGGCAATGCCGCTGATGAGGACGGTGGCGCCAAGTATGATGTGGCCGGTTTCAGTGCCCAGGGCCGCATAACCTATCCAGATACCGATAGCGGTCAGAACAAAGCCCAGGATGCCCACAATGGTGGTGCCCGGCACAAAGATCAGCTCCACTATGATCAGGAGAAGACCAATGCCTATCAGCGAAATAACTGTTATCCAATCCAATAGCATAGGGCAGGGCGTTATAGTGTACAATATAGCAATTTCTTCATGATAAGTAAGAATACTTGCCGGAACAAAGTATAAACCAGCCAGAAAGCAAAAGCGCCACCTCCCGCTATGGAAGTGGCGCTCCAGAAAGTATAGCCGTTGCCGCAGGTTACGAACAACTAATAACGAGCAACGAACAACGAAATGCTAGTATGCTTTGGCAAAGTACACGCGGCGCTTGCTTGGCTGTCCGGTCAGCATGTCCACGCCGTCCTCCTCAGGGGTGTTCAGCGCAATGCAGCGGATAGTAGCCTTTGTCTCCTCCTTGATGCGCTCCTCCGTTTCCGGCGTACCGTCCCAGTGGGCCAGCACAAAACCGCCTTTGGTCTCCAGTACCTGCTTAAACTCCTCGTAAGAGTCTACCTTGGTGGTGTTCTCCTCGCGGAAGGTCAGGGCCTTGTTGTAAATGTTCTCCTGTATCTCGTTCAGCAGGGCCGGAATGTAGTCGGCCAGTGTGCTGAACTGCTGCGAGCTTTTCTCCTTGGTGTCGCGGCGGGCCACCTCGGCGGTGCCGTTCTCCAGGTCGCGGGCACCGATGGCGATGCGCACCGGCACCCCCTTCAGCTCCCACTCGGCAAACTTGAAGCCAGGCCGCTCGGTGTCGCGGTCGTCATACTTCACGCTGATGCCTTTGGCCAGCAGCTCGCGCTTCAGCTGGTTCACCTTCTCGGTGATCTGCGCCAGCTGCTCTTCGCCTTTGTAGATCGGCACGATCACCACCTGGATCGGAGCCAGCTTTGGAGGCAGCACCAGGCCTTCGTCATCGGAGTGGGCCATTACCAGCGCACCCATCAGGCGCGTGCTCACGCCCCAGGAGGTGCCCCAAACGTGCTCTAGCCCGCCGTCTTTGGTTGCATACTTCACATCAAAAGCCTTGGCAAAGTTCTGGCCCAGGAAGTGTGAGGTACCCGCCTGCAGGGCCTTGCCGTCCTGCATCAAACCTTCGATGCAGTAGGTTTCCAGGGCGCCGGCGAAGCGCTCGCTTGGCGTTTTGAGGCCACGGATTACCGGCAGGGCCAGGTACTGCTCCGCAAAGGTGGCGTATACCTCCAGCATCTGCTCTGTTTCGGCAACAGCCTCCTCAGCGGTGGCGTGCGCGGTGTGGCCTTCCTGCCACAGGAACTCCGCCGTGCGCAGGAACAGGCGCGTGCGCATCTCCCAGCGCACCACGTTGGCCCACTGGTTTATCAGCAAAGGCAGGTCGCGGTAGCTCTGTATCCAGTTTTTGTAGGTGTTCCAGATCACAGCCTCTGAGGTAGGGCGTACGATCAGCTCTTCCTCCAGCCGGGCATTCGGGTCCACGCGCAGCTTGCCGGCTTTGTCAGGGTCGTTCTGCAGGCGGTAGTGGGTTACCACGGCGCACTCTTTGGCGAAGCCCTCCGCGTTCTGCTCCTCCGCCTCAAACAAGCTCTTGGGTACAAACAGCGGGAAGTAAGCGTTCTCATGGCCCGTGGCCTTAAACATATCGTCCAGCACACGCTGCATCTTCTCCCAAATGGCGTAACCGTATGGCTTGATCACCATACATCCCCGCACGGCCGAGTTCTCCGCCAGGCCCGCCTTCTTCACCAGCTCGTTATACCACAGCGAGTAATCTTCGCTTCTTTTAGGTAACCCTTTGCTCATTTTAATTAAATTATCTTAATAGTCTTATTTATATTAACTCTGGAACAAAATTTGTTACTGCATATATACCGCAGCCGGACATCGTTCCGACTCAAAATTACGTTAATATTATAAACTATAGATAAGGTTTTGCCCCAATTGTGCTTATCTTTGATATAGAAGAAGTTGTTACCCACAGAACATCAGCAGAAGGCCATGAAAAAATATATTTTACTTACCGTAGCCCCGGCATTAGCCCTGCTGGCTGTAGGCTGTAGCAGCCCTGTTGCGATGCAGTCGTCGGAATACGACGACATGTACTACAGTTCTTCAGACCAGACCGTATATGTGGAGCCGGCAGCGGCGCAACCGCAGCAACCGGCGCAGGCTTATCAGCAGTATGAGAACAGCCACCAGCAGGCAGAGCCGGCCCTCGCTGAGGGGGAGGTGCTGAATCCGGAGTACTCTGAAAGCAACATTACGCAGAACTACGCCGGCGACGAGTACTACGACGGACGCGCCTACGATGCGCGCGACAACTGGTACCGCCCCGACTACTCATTCGTGGACCCTTACTGGGGATCGGCCTATGTGCCGCGCCGCGCGAGCTACGCGTTCTATGATCCCTTCTACGATCCCTTCTACTACGATCCGTTTTACTACGACCCCTTCTGGAGCAATGCCCGTTTCCGAACCGGTGTGAGCATCAGCTTTAACTATGGCTGGGGCGGTGGCTTTTACAGGCACCCATACTATGGCTACAGCAACTGGTGGCCGCACAGCTATGGCCATGGCTACTATAACGGTTACTACAGAGGCTACAACAACGGCTACTATGCCCATAACCCGTACGGCTGGTATAACGACAGGCCGGTGGTGATCGGCAAAGCCAGCCGAGTGCAGTATGGCCCGCGCGACAGCCGCAACACACAGGTGGTGGGCAACACGGCAGCAGGCAGACCGTCCAGGGACGGCACTATCCGAAGCGAGAGCACCGGGCAGCAGCAAAGCGTAGGCCGACAGTCGCGCAGCAGCCGCAGCACCGTGGCACCAGCTACCGGAGGAAGGCAGGAATTGCCGGCAAGGCCAAGCCGCAGCAGCCGCAGCACTACAGTGCGACCACAGCAGCAGCAGCAGCAGCAGAATGCACAGCCTGCGCCAAGCCGTAGCACACGCAGTACCCGCCAGTATGTGCCGAGCCAAACCCAGGAGCAGCCGCAGCAGCGCCGTGAGGTGCGCACGCGTACGATAGAGCGTCAGCCTAGCCGTACGTATGAGCAGCGCAGCCAGCCGGCACGTATCGAGCGTAGCCAGCCAAGCCGCACGGAAGAGAGCAGACCTAGCCGTACGTATGAGAGCCGCCCGAGTAGCTCCCCAAGCCCGAGCCCAAGTATAAACAGAAGCAGCAATAGCAGTTCTTCTTCGGGTGGCGGCCGTCCTTCACGAGGAAATAATTAAGACGCATAGTATAAAACCTCTTTAACATGAAGAAGACACTATTGGCCAGCCTGGCGTTATTGCTGGGCTGGGGTGGTACTGCCTTTGCCCAGACGGAGACAGACGCGCTGCGCTACTCCCAGTTGGGCGTTTTCGGTACTGCGCGTATACAGGGCATGGGCGGTGCACAGACTGCGTTGGGTGCCGATATCTCCAGCCTTTCGGGTAACCCGGCCGGTTTGGGCATGTTCCGCCGTTCTGAGTTCACGATCACCCCAGGTGTGCAGTCCGTAGAGAATCGCTCCTCTATTTCCAGCGAGCGGAATACGGGCAGCAACAGCAACTTCGTGCTTCCGCAGATGGGGGTGGTTGTCTCGAACAGGAGAGGAGACAGCGACGACAGCGACTGGCGCGGCACAACCTTCGGCATTGGGTTTACCAGGCTCAACAACTTCAACAGTGAGTTTAACTACACCAATGTCGCCAGCCCTCCAAACACTATTGTCGATTACTTCGCGGACCGGGCTAACAACCGGGCCCTGAGCGCAAACGAGACGCTTCTGGGGAGTTTAGACGCGGAGTATTCCGGAGGAATACAGACTTTAGAGGGGCTGGCCTACGGCACTTATCTGATAGATGTGTTTGAGGATGATAATGGGCAGTATGCGGAGCCGCTGTATACAATCGGCAGCAGTAACCAACAAGAGGAGGTGAAGCGTAGCGGCTCTCAAAGCCAGATTGATATTGGTGTTGGTACTAGCTACAAAGACAGGATATACTTAGGAGCCTCTTTGGGGATCATGACCACTGACTTCAGGCAGGAAAGCTACTTCCGGGAGTCGGGCAGGTATATCGCCTCCTTTGGTGAAACTGCTGATGAAGATATAGAGAGTGATTACAACCTGGCGCTGCGGGATGAGTTCACGACTCGTGGGGCAGGAGTGAACCTGAAAGTGGGGATCATCGCCAGGCCCATAGATGCCTTACGACTAGGGCTAAGCATTCAAACTCCTACAGCGTATACGTTTAATGATGAGTACCAAAGCTCTATTTCTGCGACAACATTGAACCTGACCACATCGAGGTCGGAAACATTAAATGAGGCAACTGTTCCAGGGGAGTTCAACTACCGCCTAACTACTCCGTTCAGGGCCTCGGGAGGTGTGGCGTACTTTATCAGCAAGTATGGCTTTCTGACAGCAGAAGTTGAATACGTGGGGTACGATAACATGAGCTTTTCTGAAGACGATGATTTCAGCTCATCCAGCGATTACTTCACTAACCTGAACAACCGGATATCCAATACATTTCAGTCTGCTGTGAACTATAAAATCGGAGCAGAGGGCAGGTATGAGATCTTTAGGTTTAGAGCAGGCTATGCTCATTCCGGAGACCCATATAAGAGCTCGGAACTTGACGGCGCCATCAAGGCCTATACTTTGGGAGCGGGCATCAGGCTCAAGAACTTTTACCTGGACTTAGCCTATGTGAACAGTGAGGCACAAGAGAGGTATTCCCCATATACGTTTAGCTCAGGCGGGGGAGAGCCTTTGGTTGACATCGACAGAAAGCAGAATACTGTTGCGCTGACCTTAGGCGTGAATTTCTAAGTATAAAGACAAGCACAGCAAACGCGGCGGCTCCAGAAGGGGCTGCCGTTTTTGTTTTCAGTTGCCATCAAATAGGAACTAACGATTTGCAGTACCAGGACTAGCTGCTTTAGTTGAAGTATAAGCCCCTCCCCTAAAGAACAAGGGAGGAGTTCTGCAGTACCTGGCCCAGCCACTCCTACCTCTCCTTAGCTAAGGAGGGGAGTCTGTAACTGCCCTGCCTGATGTGTAAGTTTCATGGCTGCTGGGGTAGTATCAGCACAAGTATAAACCCACCCCTAGCCCCTCCCGAGAGGGGAATTTCAGCAGCCGATTACATCCCTCTACCCCTTCAAGGGGGACTTCGGTTCACATTGCATCGCAAGAAGCTATCGAATCTGATTCCAGCCTTTGGGTTGAGCGCCTTGTGAGATCCGGTGCCCGTTAAGGGCATGCCGAGCGAGAACGAGGCAAGGAGGGAACACAGCGCGATGCCCTTATCGAGGGCCCCTACCCCCAAGACGAGCCCCCTCGGGCTAGAGAGCATCAAAGCCAGAGGTGAAACAATACAGGTTATAAAGCCGGGGATGAACAGAAGCTAGGAAGGATAGCTTGTATCCAGTGGCAGAAAGCAGCAGCAAAGGCACAAGCGGACGCTTGCGCCAGAGAAGTATGAAGTATAGCCAAAGTATGAAGTATGGCTTTTCAAAGCTGGATTGCAGATCCGAGAGCATAGCAAGGCACGGGTTGCAAACCCGCGCCAGCAAAGTGCTTACGCCAGGAAAAAGACAAAGGCCCCAGCAGGCGCTGGCGCACGGAAAGCAGCTGGCAAGTGTAAACCATAAGTATAAATCCCTTCCAAACCAGCAACAGGTACGGTTTTGGCTGCTAACCTATGGCTAAACCACATTATTCTCCTAACTTAGAGGAGCTAAACTATAACTAAACCTTAAACATGCATATCAGACTAAAAACAAACCTTTTGGCTGCCGTGCTTCTGTGCTTTGCCTTTGTGGCGCAGGCGCAGCAGAAAAAAGACATCACCCTGGAGGATATCTACCAGAAAGGGACCTTCCGCGCCAAATCGGTGTATGGGGTAAACTGGATGAACGACGGGCGCTACTACAGCTCGCAGGTGGCCGACGAGAAAAACAAAGTATACGACATCGTAAAGTATGACGTGACCACCGGCCAGCCAGTGAGCACCATCATCGAAGGCGAGAACCTGGTGCCAGCGGGCAGCAACCAGCCGATACAGTACGACGGCTATACCTTTTCCTCTGATGAGCAGAAGGTACTGTTCTCTACCGATACCGAGCAGATCTACCGCCGCTCTTCCAAGGCCGATTTTTATATCTATGACATCGCCTCCAAGAAACTGACCAAGCTGAGTGACGGCGGCAAGCAACTATATGCCACCTTCTCGCCGGACGCCAAGCGCGTGGCCTTCGCCCGCGAGAACAACATGTTCGTGACGGACCTGAGCAACATGCAGGAGACGCAGATCACCACAGACGGCAAGTTCAACTCTATTATCCATGGCTATGCAGATTGGGTATACGAGGAGGAATTCTCTTTCGCGCAAGGCTTCCACTGGTCGCCGGACGGCAAGAAGATCGCCTTCTACACGTTTGACGAGACAAACGTGCCGGAGTTTAACATGCAGATGTGGGGCGAGCTCTACCCGCAGGACTACAAGTTCAAGTATCCGAAAGCCGGTGAGGCCAACTCAAAGGTAACCGTATCGGTGTACGATGTGAACAACGGCAAAACCGTGAAAATGGACACCGGCAAAGAGGATGACATCTACATCCCGCGCATCAAATGGACAAACGACGCTAACCTGCTGTCTATCCAGAAAATGAACCGCCTGCAGAACACGCTGGAGATCCTGCATGCCAATGCTACCACTGGTAAGGCTGACGTGGTGCTGAAAGAAACCGACAAGGCCTACATTGATGTAACCGACGACCTAACCTACCTGAAGGACGGCAAGCACTTTATCCATAGCTCAGAAGTAGAGGGCTTTAACCACCTGTACCTGTACAACATGAAGGGCAAGCTGGTGCGCCAGATAACGAACGGCAACTGGGAGGTAAGCCAGTTTGTGGGCTACGATGAGAAAAACGACCGCCTGTACTACATGTCTACGGAGGTGTCGCCGCTGGAGCGCCACCTGTACAGCATCAGCAGCAAAGGCAAAAGCAAAAAGCGCCTGACTGACAAAGCCGGTACGCACCGCGTGAACATGAGCAACGACTTTAAGTATTATCTGGACTACTTCTCCGCCGCCAACCAGGTGCCAACCGTAAGCCTACACACGGCCAAAGACGGCAAACTGATTAAGGTGCTGGAGGATAACGCGCAGCTGAAGAATACCCTGGCGCAGTACGACATCGCCAAGCAGGAGTTCTTCACCATGAACACGGCAGACGGCACCAAGCTCAACGGCTGGATGATCAAGCCAACGGATTTTGACCCGAACAAGAAGTACCCGGTGCTGATGTTCGTGTACGGCGGCCCAGGCTCGCAGACGGTGACCAACAGCTGGGGCGGCACCAACTACCTGTGGTACCAGGTGCTGGCCGACAAAGGCATGATCATCGTGAGCGTGGACAACCGCGGCACCGGTGCCCGTGGCGCGGAGTTTAAGAAAGTGACCTACGCCAACCTGGGCAAGTATGAGATAGAGGACCAGGTGGAGGCAGCCAAGTGGCTGGGCAAGCAGTCTTATGTAGACAAGAATCGCATTGGCATCTGGGGCCACAGCTTTGGCGGCTACATGACGCTGTTGGGCCTGACGAAAGGCGAAGGCGTATTCCGTGCCGGTATCTCTGTTGCCCCGGTAACAAACTGGAGATACTATGACAGCATCTACACCGAGCGCTTCCTGAAAACACCGCAGGAGAACGCCGCCGGCTACGATGATAACTCACCGCTGAACTTTGCCGACCAGCTGCAGGGCGACCTGCTGCTGATTCACGGCACCGGCGACGACAACGTGCACTTCCAGAACGCGGTGGCCATGCAGGATGCCCTGATCAGCGCCAACAAGCAGTTCGAGAGCTTCTACTACCCGAACCGCAACCACGGCGTGGGCGGTGGCGTTACATCCATTCACCGCTTTAAGATGATGACCAACTTCCTGGAGCGCAAGCTGATCAACCCGACAGAGGTAAACCAGTAAGCAAGTATAAAACCCAGTATAAAGGCCTGCCGGAAACGGCGGGCCTTTTTGTTTTGAGGCATTTGCTGAGCATTGCAAGTATAAGTGCTTTAAAACTAAGGGATTGGTGGTGTTGTGAAGGCGGAAATCGCTTATATTTCGCTCTGTTTGTACCACTATACCACTACATATAACTATGAAGATCACTGTATTCTTTCTGCCGGCACTGTTGCTGTGCGCCTTTCAGTTTGCTGACACCACGCATACCCGGGCGCTGGAAAGCCTGGCTAACGCGGAACGGAATTTCTCGGCAACGTCCGAGGCCAAGGGGCTGCACCAGGCTTTTGTGGAGAACATGGCCGAAGATGGAATTGTGTTTGCCCCCAAACCGACCAATGGCAGGAAACTCCATGCGGCGGCCCCTGCCTCTAAGGCTTTGCTTACCTGGTATCCTGCCTACGCTGACATTTCAAGCTCCCTGGACTGGGGCTATACCACAGGGCCTTATCAGCTCAAAGCTAATCCCGAAGCTGAGGAAATAGCGGGAGCGGGTTTTTACCTGTCGGTGTGGCGCAGGCAGCCGGACGGGCAATGGAAAGTGACCGTGGACATGGGCAACTCTTTTCCGGCAGAGCTGCTGAAAGACGAGGTATACCGGCCGGCAAAAGCCACTGCCAAGGGCAAGAAAGCCAAAGGCACTGCAGAGGGGCTACTAAGCAGGGATGTGCAGAACGTGCAGCCATACATTGCCGAAACGCTGATCTACCGCCACGGGCAATATCCTTACAAGTATAAAGAGGCCGCCATTGAGCCGGCTGCCAATGTGGTGTACACTAACCTGGGGCACGAGCTGTCGCCGGCGGCGGACATGGCCTACACCTACGGCAGCTACAGCCAGGCCGGGGAAAGCGGCCACTACCTAAAAGTATGGAAAATGATGGGTGGAGAGTGGAAGCTGGTGGCCCATAACCTGGTTCCGGACCGGAGGTAAAGAGCCTCAGCTGTCGGTCAGTCTGGCCAGGCAGGCGTAGAGGTACTGCTTTTCCTGCTCCTCCACAGGCAGCGCCTCGATGTGGCCGCGCAACCGGGAGGCAGACACCTTGGCTGCAGCAGAAGGGCTCTGTTTATACGTTTGCAGCTCCTCGGCAAGTGCTTGTATCCGGGTAGCCACCGCATCGGCGTCGGCTGTAAGCTGGTTCAGGATAGCGAGCAGCCTGTTCAGCAGCTCGTTCGGCTCATGGTCAGGGTAGCGGATGTAGTGGTCTATCTCGCTCCAGCCTTCCTCAAACAAGGTTTTTACCTGCACCTCCACCAGGTACAGTTGCCGGCTGGGCTTGATCTTGAGAATGTAATGCTGCGCCCTGTAGCCTTTGTCTCTTACCAGCACCTTGTAGTTATCGGCGGCAAACTGCCTGGCATCTATGGCGTGGCTGCTGCTTACATAGGCATAAGGTTCCCGCTTCAGTTCCCAGTGCTGTTGTATGTGGTAGCCTATGGCGTGGCAGTCTTTCTTGTTCAGGTGCAGGAGACGCACGCCTACCAGGTCGTTTATAAACGAGAGGTAATTTTGGGTGGTTAAGTGGCGGCCCGGATACTCCTGCTTCTTCCGGATGATCTTTTTGAGCAGGTGCAACGGCTCTTTTACCCGGTAGCACACCGCATGTGCGCTTTTTAACTGCTTTAGGGTCCTCGAAACAAACAGTCCGATGTCCTCCAGCTCGCTTAGCCGCAACGTATAGTCGTTGTAGATATCGGTCAGCTCCTGCGCCTCCAGCCCCTGCGCACGCAGCTCCCCCTCACTCACCTTAAGCGAGGCAAGTATAAAAGGCACAGTGGCTTTCTGTGTGTAGTTAGCTGGGTGCATAACATGAGGGCATTAACACTCTCCCCCACACAAAGTATAGCCCGTTTTCTGCGAAATGTTGCGGTAAGGCCAAAGTATACTTACTCCTTCAGCCCCAGCTGTGCGTTTATCAGCGGCGTTTTGGGTGCCAGGAAAAAGCCTGTGAGGCTGGCGAACATAATAGGTATAAAGTGGTGAAAGCCCGTAAGCGTGGCCAAGAGCACAATGGTGCTGATAGGCGTGCGCGTAACGCAGGCGTTTATAGCAGCCATGCAGCTGACAAGTATAAGCGGCAGGTTCTGACCCGGAAAAAGGCTGTTGACGATCAGGCCAACAGTCGCGCCCACAAAAAAGAGCGGGATAATAAAGCCACCGCGCCAGCCAGAGGTAACGGTAAAGGCAATCGCGAAAATCTTGGCCACCAGAAGTAGCAGCAGGAACTCCAGCGTGGCCTGCTCCTCTAAAAGGATGTTCAGCTCATCGTGGCTGAAGTAGCGGGAGAGGGGCACGAAGTAGGCAATGGTACCAATCAGCAAACCGCCCACTGCCATTTTTAGGTAGATAGGCACACCAAACTTCTTGAACATACCCCGGCATTGGCGCACGACGAAAATAAAGAGCCAACCCGCCGCCGTGCCTGCCAGCGCATAGAGCATGGCATAGAAAAAGTCGGAGAGCTCGGGCGTGGCATACACCGGGAAATTCCAGGTGGGGCCAATGCCAATGTGCGTGATCAGGATAAAAATGACGTAGCTGGAGCAGCTGGCCACAAAGGCTGGGATAAGCGCCTGGTAATACTCTACCACGTGCTTGTGGTGCAGGATCTCGAGGGCAAACAAGGTGCCGCCCAAGGGTGCGCCGAACAGGGCCGTGAAGGCAGCGGCCATGCCGGCAATGGTTAAGGAGCGCAGGTCCTCGCCGCGGATCTTCAGTTTTTTGGCGATCCAGGTGCCCGTGGAGCCTACCACCTGCACCAGCGGCGCCTCTGGCCCGGCACTCCCGCCGCTGGCAATGCACAGCCACGACGACAGGATCATGGACGGGTTATTCTTCGGCTCCAGATGCCCGCCTTTGAAGCGGATGTTATTTACGATGAGGTCCATCTCGCCAGGGTCTCCCAACTTATGGATGATGATTCCTGCCAGCAAGCCGGCCGCAGCCATCAAAGGTATCACCCACAGCCCCTGGATTGGGGCCAGGAAATGAAGCAAACCTTCCAGCACGGTCCAGTACAGGCCGGCAATTACGCCGCCTACGATGCCAATAGCCACCCACAGCAAAAAAATCTTGCTGAATACAAACGGGTTGAACTGCAAAGGGTAGTTTAGCTGGTTCCGAAGCGTAACGGCCAGTCGTCGTCTCTTAAAGTCCATCCCGCAAAGGTACGCATAAATGCAGGAGCAGGTAAAGGAGGTGGGGTAGAAGTGGACGACTAGCCTCTGCTGGCGGCGCGGCAGTTAGCAGTTGACGCGCGGCTATGGAGAGGTATTTATACTTTTGCCATACTAAAAGAAGCTTGGTGGAGGCGTTATACTTAAAACCAGGGGCCTGTACAGGACGACATAAAATGACGTTGGTTGCTACATCTTGAAAGCAGGCAACTTCAGTTTAGCGATCTCCTTCAACTCCGCAAGAGCCGGTGCGCCTATTTCCTCCGCCGAAAACGACCAGGCCAAGTACGGGTGCTCCTGGAGCAGGTAAATCGTATGCGCTTCTTCTAAACAAGCCCTGAAATCGCTCCACTTAACGGTAGTGGTTTTCTGTTCGCGGGTTACGCTTATACTTTCGGTTGAGAAGCTGAGGAGCATCTCCGAAGGATTTTCCGGCAAGCTGTTTTTTGCCAACTGCTTTAAGGCGCCCGTTCGCCTTTTATAAGTTTTCCATTTTAAGTAAAGCAGGTAAAGCCCGAAACCGGCCCACCAAAACGGGAGCGCAAAAACTCCTACTGCACCAAAGTCGCTTTCTGAAAAAAAGAAGAGCAGGAGCGAGAGTAGGGTAAGGGCCAGGAAAAAAGCAGCTCTTTTTATATTTCTCTTTCTTCTAGCCGAAACAACGACACTGTCGATAAAAAGAAGCTGCCTGTAGGTCTCTTCAAAAGTAGTATGTATAGGCACAGACTCCATGCCTACAGCTTCACACAAACATTCTGCGGCTCGGTAAAGAAGCGCAGCGCCTCAAAACCGCCCTCGCGGCCCACGCCGGAGTTCTTCATGCCGCCGAAGGGGGTGCGCAGGTCGCGCAGGAGCCAGGTGTTGATCCAGATAATGCCGGAGTGCACCTGGTGCGCCACACGGTGTGCCCTTTGTAAATTGCTGGTCCAGATGGTGGCGGAGAGGCCGTAGTCGGTGCAATTGGCGTATTGGATCACCTCTTCCTCGGTATCAAAAGGCATGAGCGTCACCACGGGCCCAAAGATCTCCTCGGTGTTGGTGCGGCAGTTGTAAGGCAGGCCTTCAATAACCGTAGGGGCGATAAACCAACCATTTTCGCAGCGCCCTGCTACCTGTACCTGGTGCTCCCCGGTTAGGATGGTACCGCCTTCCTGCTGGGCCAGCTCAATGTAAGAGAGTACTTTTTGCATGTGCTGCTCCGATACCACCGCACCCAGTTTGGTACCTTCTTCCATGGGGTCGCCCACAGTCATGGCCTTTACTTTCTCTACAAAGGCATCCCGGAACTGCTCGTATAGCGGGCGCTCGATAAAAATGCGGGAACCGCAGAGGCAGATCTGCCCCTGGTTGGCAAAGGAGGAGTGGATGGAAGTATGGAGCGCTTTGTTAAAGTCGCAGTCGGCGAAGATGATGTTCGGGTTCTTGCCGCCCAGCTCCAGCGACAGCTTCTTGAACATCGGCGCCGCTGTGGCTGCGATGGTTCGGCCGGTGGCAGTGCCGCCAGTAAAGGATATTACCGGAACTTTAGGATGTGCCGTGATGGCAGCGCCCACCTTCTGTCCATAGCCATGCACAATGTTGAGCACACCGGCCGGCAAGCCCGCCTCTATGCAAATCTCCGAGAGCAGGTACGCTGTCATAGGTGTTACTTCGGAGGGTTTGGCTACCACACAATTACCGGCGGCCAGGGCAGGGGCTATTTTCCAGGTAAATAAGTATAAAGGCAGGTTCCAGGGCGAGATGCAGCCGGCCACGCCATGCGGGTGGCGCACGGTATAGTTAATGGCCTCAGTGCCTTCCATGTAGTGCGCCTCTGTGGCAAAGTGCTGAATGGCCGTGCCGTAAAACCGCATGTTGCTGCTGGCCCGCGGAATGTCTACTGTCTTTGCCAGCTTCAAAGGTTTGCCGTTGTCCACAGATTCTGCCTCGGCCAGCTGCTCCAGGTTTTGGTCTATCAGGTCAGCGATCTTCATCAGCAAACGGCCACGTTTTTCGGCCGGCGTGTTAGCCCATGCCGGAAAAGCCGCCAGTGCCGCCTGCACCGCCTGCTCCACATCCCGCTCATCAGAGTCTGGTATAAGCGAATATACCTGGCCGGTTGCCGGGTTGTAGTTGTCGATGTACTGACCTGCCACAGGTGCTATAAGCTGGCCGTTTATGTAGTTCTGGAGCTGCTTCACGTTTACGGTAAGTATAAATTAGAAACTAAAGTGCATATAGGTTAAGAGTTTTTGCTTCTGAACCTGTTTAAGATCAGAGTGAATCGCTTTAACAACCTTTTTCTGAAAGGTTCCACGAGCATATGCACAAGTATAAGCGCGACAAAGAACTTAACGGGTGTTGGGTATTCGGCCGCTATCCCAGCATACTTGCTCACATACAGCAGTGCTACCACAAGGTTCAGGCACAGCATGTGAAACAGGTAGTCCTCAGCCTTAAGCCTGTACCAGTTTGTCAAGCGAGATATAGCCGCAGCAAAACCAAGGTTTAAGAGCAGGATAATCAGAAGTACGCCCATTGCGCGCTACTTACAAACACCCCGTTCTGCCCCCATCCACCGGCACGTTAATGCCATTGATGTAGGCAGCAGCCGGCGTAGCCAGAAACGCAGCGGCAGCGGCTACCTCCTCAGGCTCAGCAAAACGGCGGGCAGGTATTTCCTGCATCATCTCTTCCTCCACAGCATCCACAGCCGCATCGGTTTTCTTTGCCTTATTTTCGATAATGGACTCGAGGCGGCCGGTGCGGGTGGCGCCGGGCAGCACGTTGTTTACCGTGATGCCGAATGGGCCCAGCTCGTTGGCCATGGTTTTAGCCCAACTAGCCACCGCGCCACGTATAGTGTTCGAGACCCCCAGGCCCTGCAGCGGCTGCTTCACCGAGGTACTGATCACGTTGATGATGCGGCCATACTTTGCCTCCTTCATATGCGGAATCACGGCTTTGGCCAGCAGGTGGTTTGCGATCAGGTGCTGGTTAAAGGCAGCGGTAAACTCGTCGGTGATGGCCTCGGTAATCGGCCCGCCCGCCGGCCCGCCGGTGTTGTTTACCAGGATGTGCACTTCGGGCTGGTCGTTGAGGTAGGCCTGCACGCGTATGTTCAGGTCATAAGGGTCGGAGAAGTCGGCGGTGATGTAGTCGTGCTGCTGCTCCTGCTGCGTGTCCAGCTCCTGGGCCACCTGCTGCAGCTTCTCCTCGTTACGGGCTATGAGCGTTACGCTAGCCCCCAGTTGTGCCAGTTCTACGGCTATAGCTTTGCCAATGCCCTGCGTGCTGCCACACACCAGGGCGCGTTTGTTCTTCAGGTTTAGATTCATAGGATAAATGTACGTAAATCTATACGAAGTGGCATAGCTATACTTATGCCGTTGCTACCATGTTTGCCGTAAATTGCGTACTTTCAAACAAGAAACCACAATATCAAAACTATGGCCATAACGAGACCTTTCAACTTTAAAAAGTGGATCGAGGAGCACCGCCACCTGCTGAAGCCGCCGGTAGGCAACCAGCAGGTGTTTAAAGATAACGACGACTTCATTGTAATGGTGGTAGGCGGGCCAAACGCCCGTAAAGATTACCACTATGATGAAGGCGAGGAATTTTTCTACCAACTGGAGGGCGACATCGTGCTGAAGATCATCGAGGATGGCAAGCCGGTTGATATACCTATAAAGGAAGGGGAGATTTTCCTGTTGCCGCCGCGCGTGCCGCACTCGCCGCAGCGCCCGGCCAACACGGTGGGCCTGGTGATGGAGCGTTACCGTAAGCCTGGCGAGAAAGACGGCTTCCTGTGGTTCTGCGAGAACTGCGGCAACAAACTATACGAGGAGTATGCCGACGTTACCGACATCGTGGGGCAGCTGCCGGTTATCATGAGCCGCTTCTGGGACAGCATGGAGCACCGCACCTGCAACAACTGCGGCACCGTCATGGAGCCGCCTGCCAAGCCAGCCGAGGCCGCTAAGTAAAGTATGATCCATCCTGACCTGTCCACCAACCGCCTCCGGCTTCGCCTCATACAGCCTGCTGACGCAGAATTTATACTTCAGGGGCTGTCGGACAGGCGGGTGACGCAGTACTACGCGGTGCACTATGATACGCTGGAGGAGGTAGAGCAGGAGCAAATGCCGTTTTACCAGAGCCTGCTGGAGAGCGACACAGGCGCCTGGTGGGCCTTCTCGTTAAAGGAGGATGATACGCTGCTAGGGGCCTGTGGCCTGAATAACCTGGAAAAGGAGCACCAAAAGGCCGAAGTCGGCTTTTGGCTGCTGCCAGAGCATTGGGGCAAGGGCTACATACCCGAGGCCGCTGCGGCTGTGGTAAGGTATGGCTTTGAGCTGCTCAGCCTGAACCGCATCGAAGCCATCGTGGAAGGCGGCAATGAGCAGTCAGGGAGAGTGTTGCAAAAGCTTGGCTTTTCCTATGAGGGCAGGCTGCGCGAGCGCGAGATCAAGAGCGGCCGCTTCATCGACCTGCTATACTTTAGTCTGCTGCGGAGGGAACATCTACGGTAAAATAGAAGTATGGGTACCTGCCCCAAGCCTGTGCAACACAAGTATAAAATGCTTATCTTGTTGGATTGCCCTCTTGAGCCGTACACTGTATAGCTGCATTTCTGACTGTTTATAGCCATGCAAGACAAGACGCCCATACTTACTGCTGATAACCTGCTGAAGATCGACATCCACACGCATATTTTGCCCGCCACCTGGCCAAACCTGCGCGAGCGTTATGGCTATGGCGGCTTTATCCGGCTGGAGCACCACAAGCCCTGCTGCGCCCGCATGATGATGGACGGCAAGTTCTTCCGGGAGATACAGGATAACTGCTGGGACCCGAAGGTGCGCATGCACGAGTGCAGCCAGCACAAAGTAGGGGTGCAGGTACTGAGCACGGTGCCGGTCATGTTCAGCTACTGGGCCAAGCCAGAGCATACGTATGACCTCTCGCAGATCCTGAACGACCACATCGCCGGCATCGTGGCCGATTACCCCGACCGTTTCGTGGGGCTGGGTACTGTTCCCATGCAGGACACCAAACTGGCGATAAAAGAGCTGGAGCGCTGCGTGAAGGAACTGGGCATGGCAGGTATACAGATCGGCACGAACATAAACGGGCAGAACCTGGATGCCCCGGAACTGTTCCCTGTTTTTGAGGCGGCGGAGGAATTGGGTGCCGCTATTTTTGTGCATCCCTGGGACATGCTGGGCAAGGACCGCACCGGCAAATACTGGATGCCCTGGTTGGTGGGCATGCCTGCCGAAACAACGGTGGCAATCTGCTCCATGATCTTTGGGGGCGTGTTTGAGCGCCTGCCAAAGCTTCGTGTGGCCTTTGCCCATGGCGGCGGTTCTTTTCCGGCGACCATCGGCCGTATTGCCCATGGCTTTGAGGTGCGCCCCGACCTGTGCGCCATTGATAACCCCGTAAACCCACGCGAATACCTGGGTAAATTCTACTTCGACTCGCTGGTGCACGACCCGCTGGCCCTGGAGTACCTGGTAAATTTGGTGGGAGCCGATAAGATTGCCTTAGGTACCGATTACCCGTTCCCGCTCGGCGAACTGGAGCCCGGCAAGCTCATCGAGTCCATGCCCTATGATCTGGCAACCAAAGAGCGCATGCTCAGCGGCACTGCACTGGAGTGGCTGAACCTGGAGCGCAAGCAGTTTGTGAAGCATAATGCAGCTGTACGCATGCCGAAGGATAAGCTGTCAGAATCAGGATTTACAGGATGATTGGAAAGGCTGAATAACTTGGCAATACCCGGTTTACGTTACTTCCATCAGCGGCCTATTCACTAAAAGCCCTCGCGGTGTCCGGAGTTCCTACGCGCGTCTGGCTGCTGCACCGGGTCCAACCACCCCTGCCCCTCCTTGGCTTTTTCGAGGGCCCCTACCCCCAGGAGGGGAGCTCAGTAGCTGCTTTGGCTGAAGCATTAGTTTTGTGGCTGCTGGGGTAGATGAGCAGAAGTATAAACTCACCCCTAACCCCTCCGAGGAGGGGAATACACCTCTCCCCAGCCCTCTCCTAAAAACAGGAGAGGGAGCTTGGTTGAAGCTCCGTCAGCTGTGGCTATCGAACCAGTTCCCAGTCTTTGGGTTGAGCGCCTATGCGAGTTTTTCTGGTGACGAGCGTGAGCGAGGCAGCCCGAGGC
The DNA here is from genome assembly GCF_029360645.1 of Pontibacter litorisediminis. Classification (GTDB taxonomy): domain Bacteria; phylum Bacteroidota; class Bacteroidia; order Cytophagales; family Hymenobacteraceae; genus Pontibacter; species Pontibacter litorisediminis. Next base: position 31,156 of record NZ_JARDUA010000009.1, read on the forward strand.
ACGAGGGCAGGAAAAGCTCCCAGCGCGATGCCCTTATCGAGGGCCCCTACCCCCAAGACGAGCCCTCTCGGGCTAGAGAGCACCAAAGCCAGAAATGCAACGATAGGCTTGTGGGGCTGGAGGATGAACGGCAGCTAGTAAGTATAGCTTGGTTCAAGTTACAGGAAACAGCGGCTAAGCACAGGCACAAGCGGACGCTTGCGCCAGCGAAGTATGAAGTACGGCCAAATTACGACTTCTACGGATCAGGCAGCTTATAGCAGCAAAGGTTCCAGATAAAGCTGGCCGAAACAGCAAACGGCATATACCTCCATGAACAGCTAAACCACACCTATTCCTGATCCAGCCCATCAGAAGAAACACTAAAATCTATTGTTTTGGCTGCATAATTTTATACTTTGGCCAAATATTTGCTCGTTATAATTGTATCTTATTCAACCTTTTACTATGCGTAAATTACTTTTCAGCCTGCTCTTGATGGGAGCCTTTGCCACGGCGGCACATGCCCAGAAAGAGTTTGCCCATATAGAACTACCCATGAACCGTGCGGAAGACCTTGTGTCTGTGGCAGACGATGAGGGCAACGTGGTAGTATATTTCTACCAAAGCGGAAATCTGAACTTCGCCATGATCTCCCCATCAGGAGAGAAGCTGGCGCAGCACGAGATCCCGTACCGGAGCTCCAAAGACCCCCAGATCATGGGTACCCGGGTAACCGACGACGAGTTTATCTTCTACAGCCGCTATACCAATGGCCGCCGTGAGTATGTGCGCCCCTTTGCCATTAACCGCCACACCGGCGCCTTCCGTAGCCTGCAGGATGTGCAGCTGAAGCTACCCCGCAACGTGACCTTTGTAGGTGGCTTTGGCGACGAGGAGCATTTCTATATGCTTTACACTGACAAAGACAGCAACCTGCACCTGTACCGCGACTCTGAGTATAGCGTGGCTACCATGGATTACAAGTTTTTCTCAACAGAACAGATGCCCCGTACCCGCGACCGCTATGCCCGTGAGTCGGGGATGATTTATGTGCACCCGGACCTGGAGCGTAATGTGTTCACGGGCCATCACCGCAGTAAGATATACTCACGCGGCGATAAGCTGCACATGATCTTTGACGGTTACCAGCTGCGCGGGAAGTCTGCTAAGGAAGCCACCACCGAAATCCTGACCTTAGATTGGAACACCGGAAAGGCGGAATACCGCACCCTGCCTGTTGTCGAGCAGCGCAACACCCCGAGCTTCAACTCTTTCCTGCACCAGGACAAGCTTTTCCGGCTGAACCTGGAGAAGGACAAGCTGAAGCTGACGGCCTACGATTTTAACACGTTGCAGCCAATCAAAGAATATGCCTTTACCGACAAAGAGAAACTGGCGCTGGCTTCCACGCCTGTTTACCAGCGTGGGGCAAGCGGCCTGTTCTCGTCTGGGTATGAGGTGATTGAGAAAGAGGATAAGGCCATGAAGAACCTGGCGAGCGGTATACCTGCCGTTACGGTGGATACATACAGCGATAGCACGCTGCAGCTGACCATTGGCTCTTACAAGGCCCCAACAGAGCGTGACAATCGTAACGACCGCAGCCGCATGGTGCGCACGCCAGACCGTTATGTGCGCACGTCGCGCGGGCTCATGCTGATACCGGGCCGCTGGACGCCAGCCTACAACATCCCGAGCTATTACTTGAACTCGCCATACTATAGCCGCTACTTCTACGATCCGTTCGGGCAGGGAGGCAGCATGCCAACAGGCCCTGGTATCAGCACCTATTTCCACACGGTGCTTGATGCCAACAGCCTGGCTAAAGTAGAGCAGGAGGGCGAGGTAGAGGTATTACAGGAGCGCGTGGAGGAGTATGAGCGCAGCCTGAAGCCGGAACCGGAGTTCCAAACCGTATACCGCTACGGCAACAAGCTACACTACGGCTACTACGACCGCAAGGCGCGCACGTTCCGCATTGTGGAGTTTGCGCACGGCCAGCAGCCCGCAGAGCCGGAGCAGGAATAATCAATCCATAGTTTTGTATACAGAAATGGCCGCCAGTGTTTGCTGGCGGCCATTTTTATGTGTGTGAGGAGTAACTCTAATTCTGCTTTTCCTGCATCAGTTGGTCTATGCGCTGTTGCACCGCCTGGTCCTGGCGGTAAGCCATCATAATCTGCTCGAACTTCTCCAGCGTCATGCCATCCTTCTGTATGGCGTCCTCCAGGTCCTTCTGCAGAGTAGGCTGCATCTCCATCATGCGTTGCGCTGCCTTGTTAAAAGCGGCCATCTCCTCTGGGGTAGCCTCTACCTCCGCTAGTTTCTGCTGCTGGTGCGCCTGCGCCATTTGGTTAAACTTCTCTACGCTCAGCTTCTCCTCTTCTAAAATGCCCATCATGGCTTTTTCGCCCTCCTGCTGCACCACCATCAAGCGGGTGCTGGCGTCGGCAAACTGCTGCAGGTCCGCATCAGAGAAGTTCTGTGGCTTAGCCTGCTGTGTTGGAGGGGTTGGTTGCTGTGCCATGGCGGCAGGGGCTGCCAGGGTAGCACTAAGTATAAGCGCAGCCAGGGCTGCGCCTTTCAAGGTTTGGATAAAATTCATAAAGTCAGGGATTTGTTTTTAGGTGTAGATAAATGATTTTGCACCAACCCAAGGTTAGTTTTCTGTTTTATACCAGCAGAAAGCAGATTTTGTTTTACGGCCGTAGCCCTGACTGTGTCTTGGTAGGGCCTACGAAGCATCTTTCTGAGCTAGTGAGGCACTTTGGAAGGTGTAGGGCTGCAGCCCTATGTGCGAAGCCCGCTTCTGCATTCATGCAAAAGAGACGCAGGTGTTGCGTCTCTTCTGCAAGGTATTCTATAAACAAGGGCTCTGGCTACACTTCCTCCTCGGCTCTATACTTCTTCAGCTTCTCTTTGTGGATGAGTTGCTTCTCCAGCAGCTTCTGCACCTCGGGCTTGTCGTAATCCTCTGCTGATCGGATGTGCTTCATTACCTTTTTCATGATCTTGTCCTGCTGCTGCCCGGTTTCAAGGGCGTAGGAGTAGGGGAGGTCGGTGAAGGTAACCATGGAGTAAAGCGGAATCCACTTGTCCGGGTACTGCTGTGATATCTTGCCCTCGATCTTCTTGCGCAGCAAAAAGCGTGGGTCCGCAACTTTATCGCGCATCTCAATAAAGTTCAGCACGGCCAGGTCGGCAATGGCATCGGCGTTGGGCTTGCGGCGGCGCTCGAAGGCCTTGAACAGCGCCTCCCAGTCATCGCCCTCAAAGCTATCCAGCATCTGGTCCAGCACGGTAATGTCTTCAAAGCCAGCGTTCATGCCTTGCCCGTAGAACGGCACCACCGCATGGCAGGCATCCCCGATCAGCAGCGATTTGCCTTCGTAACTCCACGGAAAGCACTTAACCGTCACCAGTGAGCCAACCGGGTTGGAAAAGTAATCCTGCGCTAAGGTTGGCATCAGCGGCACCGCATCCGGGAATACCTCCCTGAAGAAAGCGGTCAGGTCATCCTCGTTGCTGATAGCGGCAAAAGAGCGCTCCCCTTCATAGGGGAAGAACAAGGTGCAGGTAAAGCTGCCGTCTATGTTGGGCAGGGCGATCATCATGTAGTTGCCGCGCGGCCAGATGTGCAGGGCGTTCTTCTCAATAGCCCAGCCCCCATCGGCAGTGGCAGGTATGGTGAGTTCTTTGTAGCCATACTCCAGGTAGCTCTGCTCGTAGTTAAAGCGCTCGGTTTTCTGCATGGCCCCCCGCACCACCGAGAACGCGCCATCTGCCCCGAAAAGCAGGTCGGGCTGTATAATTTCTGCCTGAGCTGTCTCCAGGTTGCGCAGTTGCACCTGGTTAGTGCGCAGGTCTACCTCGGTGGCCTGGCGGCTAAAGTGATAAGTGATGTCAGGGTTGGGTTCCGAAACGTCCATCAGGGCCACGTTCAGCCCGCTCCGGGATACCGAGTAAATAGACTGCCCCTCCTTGCCATAGGGCTGGAAAGTAAGGCTGCCTTGTTCGTCATGCATCATGCGGCCATGCATCGGTATCGCCACTTTGCGCACCGCCTCCTCTATGCCAATGCCACGCAGTGCTCGCCAGCCGCGGTCGCTCAGGGCCAGGTTTATCGAACGGCCGCCATCCAGGGTGCTCTTGCGCAGGTCGGGCCGGCGCTCGTACAGATCTACTTTATGGCCGCGCTTAGCCAGGTATAACGACAGCAGCGAGCCGACCAAACCTGCTCCCATAATGGCGATGTTCTTTCTCTCGGTCATAGTTTATCCGGGCAGAGCCTCAAGTATGGTGTAAAGTAAAGATTTCTGGTCCGCTTGCGCAAGTTGATCAGGCAACTACACACCGGAACGTAAGGTTAATACGCGGCTGCACGGCTTTGGTGGTTTTAGGCACATGGTGGAGCCAGTGGTGCTGCGTAGGCCCCTGCATGAGCAGCAGGCTGCCAGCGGTAAGTACAAGCGGCACGGGCTTCAGGTCCTGGCGGGTGCGGTGCTTGAAAGCAAAACGGCGTTCACCCCCGAAGCTCAGGCTGGCAATGCTTGGCTGCTGCCCCAGCTCCGGCTCGTTGTCCGCATGCCAGCCCATGCTGTCCTGGCCGCTGCGGTAGAGGTTTAAGAGCACACTGTTATACTGCCGGCCGCTGGCCTGCTCCACTTTGTGCTTTAGCTCCAGGAGTACGGGCAGCCACGGCTGCGGCTTGTTGTGCAGGCCCGAGTAAGTATAGCCTTTGTCGCCACACCAGGCCGTAAGGCGGGGCATGGGCAGCTGGCGCCCGAACATCCTGATGCTTTCCTGCTGCCAGCTTACCTCCTCCAGCAGCTGCTCAAAGTATAGCTCGCTTTGCGGGGCAGGGATAAAAGCCGGGGCAAAGTATACTTCGGCATCGGGGAGGGGGAGGGGCTGTAATGGCATATGATCTCGGATATGAACTGTAACGTGTAAATTCTGCCTATGCTTTCTTTGTAACGCCCGGCATCCGCCTCTTGCCGCTGCGGGCACGCAGGTAGTCCAGGTAGCTCATGGATTTAGTGGCGGTGATGCCGTGCAGCACGATAGACACCAGCACGATAAAACCCACCACGCTCCATAGTTGCTCCGCATTCACAAAGGCTACCTTATCCAGGGCGAACGACAGGTAAAAAAAAGAGCCGATGCCCCGGATGCCGAAGAAGCTGATAGCCAGTTTCTCGCGCAGCGGCATCTCTACGCCCCACATGCCCAGCAACCCCGACAGCGGGCGGATGACGAATAAGAACACCAGCCCCACCGCTGCCCCCTGCCAGGTAAGGTTATCGAGCAGGCCAAACACCAGGCTGCCGCCGAACAGCAGCAGCAGGATAACCATCAGGATGTGCTCCACCTGGTTCACGAAGTCGTGCATTTCGGTATGGTAGTCGTGCTCGGGCTCGCAGCTGCTCATGGTTATCGCGCCTACAAACACCGCAATGAAACCATAGCCATGCGCCATCTCAGTGACGCCGTAAATAACCAAGGTGGCTGACAGGGCCAGGAAACCCTCCTGAGCCCTGGGGAATTTACTGATCTGTGGCAGTCTAAAGATCAGGAAGGCCAGGCCGCGGCCTATCAGGTAGCCGATCGCTACACCGGCCACTATGCGGTACAGCAGGTCGCGCAGCAGCCAGGTTGTTAGCCACTCGCCGTCGGTTGCCTGGGCGGCAATGGCGATCACCACCGCCAGCCAGGTAAAAGGGAAGGCCATGCCATCATTCAGTCCAGCCTCTGCGGTAAGGGAGAAACGCACGTCATCCTCCTCCTTGTCGTTGGGAGGGCCCACCTGCACCTGCTCGGCCAACACAGGATCTGTAGGAGCCAGTACGGCCCCAAGCAGTATGGCCGCTGCCACCGACATGCCCAGCACCGTAGCGCCCAGCACGGCCAGGCTGCCAATGCACAGCAACATGGTTATGCTTATTAACCGAAGGGGCACCTGCCAATTGCGCCAGCTGACCTTGCGCCGGAGCTTTAGCCCGGTGCTCATCAGCGAGATGATCACGCTTAGCTCCGTCAGGTGCACCACGTAGTCCTCCTTCCACAGCGGGTCGGGTATGGGAAGCTCTGCTGGCAGCAGGTAAATAAGGACGCCCAGCAGCAGGAACAGGATAGGGTAAGAAAAGGTGGTTTGCTTGAGCAGCGATGGTACCCAAGCCATAGAGAGAGCCGCCAGGCCCACAATGGTAATGGCAAGTATATAATTAGACATGTATTTTGTGTTTAGAGAGCGGTAGGTGCGAATGCTGTATACAACACAGGTTGTACTTGCTGCAGCCATAAGCTTGTAGCATACATACGGTATTTCGGCATTTGTGCCTATATTTATAGTTCTTAAGACATAATTTGTAGAATTTGGAAGCACTAGAGGAATTTCTGGTTGCATTTAGCGATGCAGCCTGGGGCATGCCCCTGCTGATACTGCTGATGGGGGGCGGTTTTTATTTTATGTTTTACTCCGGCTTTCTGCCGTTCCGCTTCCTGCGCCATGCCATTAACGTGTTGCGCGGCAGGTACGACGACCCGGATGACCCAGGCGACATAAACCACTTTGAGGCCCTCTCCGCGGCCCTGGCGGCCACGGTAGGCATGGGTAACATCAGCGGCGTGGCCGTGGCCATCGCCATTGGCGGGCCTGGGGTGCTGTTCTGGATGTGGGTGAGTGCCTTTGTGGGGATGGCCACGAAGTTCTTTACCTGTACCCTGTCTGTGATGTACCGCGGCTACGACAGCAAAGGCCATCTGGAGGGCGGGCCCATGTACGTGATCACGGAAGGCCTCGGGAAGAAATGGAAGCCCCTGGCTGCCTTCTTTGCCATAGCGGGCTTGTTCGGCACGCTGCCGATCTTCCAGGCCAACCAGCTGACGCAGGTGGTACGGGAGGTGGTGCTGGAGCCAAGCGGCTTCACGACAGAAGACCTGTTCTACACCAACCTGATTATAGGCCTGACGTTGGTGCTAATCACCTCCATGGTGATATTCGGTGGTATCAAACGCATCGGCCATGTGGCAGGCAAAATGGTGCCGGGCATGGTGGTGCTTTACATGCTGGCCGTGTTCTACATCATGATCGTTAACTATACCGCCATACCTGATGCCTTCGCGCTTATCTTTACCGATGCCTTTACGGCAGAATCGGTAATGGGGGGAGCTGTTGGGGCGATTATTATCGCAGGTGCGCGTAGGGCCGCCTTCTCCAACGAAGCGGGCATCGGCACAGCCTCTATGATGCATGGTGCCGCCAAAACCGACGAGCCTGTTCGCGAGGGCCTGGTAGCCATGTTGGGTCCCTTCATCGATACCATCGTGGTCTGCACGCTTACTGGTCTGGCCATCATTGTCACCGGAACCTGGCATACCTCCGATGCCAACGGCGTAACCATGACGGCCACCGCCTTTAACAATGCCATGCCTGGTTTTGGCAGCTATGTGCTGGTCATGTGTGTGTTGATCTTTGCTTTTACGTCATTGTTCTCCTACTCCTACTACGGCACCAAGTGCTTCAGTTTCCTGTTTGGGGCCAAGTATAAGCACCTGTATAATTACTTCTATGTGGCCACCATCATCTTCGGGGCTACGGCCACTATTACGGCCGTTATCGCGCTGATAGACGGCATGTATGCCATGATGGCAATTCCAACGATGGTCTCGGCGCTTATACTTTCGCCTAAGGTGATGTCCGCTGCCCGGGACTATTTCAGGAGGATGAAGGAATTTAAGGAGGAGATGCGCCTGCGCGAAGTAAAAGAGGTGGAGCGGTAGAGAGTTGCCTTATGCCTGGTTAATGAAAAAGAGGAATGAATATACATGTTGGCTAATTGCAATGACTGGTTTCCTGTTGATGGGCGAGAGGTCCCGATCAATAGGAAATTATAAGTTGAAGCCATTGCAATTAGCAGCTGTTAGGCGGCAGTTAATGCCTAAATGAGTTCACATTCTAAGGCAGTCTCCACTGCTTTCCCTTTTTTAACAGATACCTTATAGGCTTTGTCTGCTTTATCTTGCGTGATCGCTTTTCTTAATTGGGTGCCTTCGAAGTAAAGACCGGCTGTCTCATCACAGGCATAGCCGGGGAGCAGCTTCCCTTCTTCAATCATTTTTAAGTAGAGAGGGCGCCTTTCTGCTTCCGTATGGTAATGAGGGCAGTTGCTTCCTTTTAGGAATCCTAACCCTTTCACGACAGTAAGTTGCTCCGGCCGGGAGTCAGAGAGTCCTTCCTCAAACCAGCAAATCGCTCCTGCGCTTGGGCCTGATAAAACGATTCCTTTCTCCCAGGCTTTCCTAAGTATGGTGTCAATGCCGTGCGACTTCCATAAACTTATCGCGTTCAGTGTATTGCCGCCTGTAACCAGAATGGCATCCATTTGCAATAATGTTTCTTCAAACGGCCGTTTCTGTTCGTAACTGGAAATAAACACCTTTTGCACAAAGGGTTGTATCGGCAGTTCTTTTGCTATCGCAAACCATTTCTCGATGTAAGCTTCACTGTCTCCCACAGGGGTAGGCAGGAAACATATTTTAGGGTTTTCTTTTCCTGTAAGTGAAATGAGATAGCTGATGGTTTTCAGGTCATATCCCCCTCCAGTCAAAAATATCTTTCTTGTTATCTGGTTATTTGCAAATGACGCTACATTTCCGGCGAGGGAAACACCAACGGTAGCAATAGCTGTATTTTTTATAAAGACCCTTCTTCTCATAAATAGTTTAACTTTAGGGAAACGTGTTCGTGTAGCGTCAGCCAGGCTTACTGCTACATCTTGTAGGGCAATGGATTATTTCTTTTCAAGCCATTCCTTCCAGTCCTGTGCCACCTCATCCCAACCGAAGTCGTCATAGTTTACCTTTCCACTTTCATCAGAGCCAAAGAAGTTATGCTCCCTGCCTATATAAGACATAAAAGTAAAGTTCTTCTTTTTATTACGAATAGCCTCTAGGCGCATGTAATCAAAAAAAGGCGCAGCGATGTCTTCTGTGCCATAAGCTATCAGTACAGGAATTTTCAGCTTGCGCAATGAATGAATAGGTGGCTTGGAAAAGCTGTAAATGGATTTGAAGGTAGTCTCTCCCTGAACCTGATTATTCTCTGGGTCGTTGATCAGTTCTTGCCACAATTCAAACTGCTTCTCTGTTGCCGTTCCTAATGAGTCATCCTGTTGCCTCACCTGCGAAATGATGGTCATCATTCTCCCGAAAGGGTTGGTGCTTGCGAAAATGAGGCGGGTAACGTCCTTTGACAGCTCCGCTAGCCTAGCCGCTACGGCAGCACCCTCTGAGTGACCCGCAACAACTACTCCCTCTTCGCTAATCCACCTTTGCTTCTGTAAGAACTTTATCACTTCCTTATTTCTATTGGCGTAGTAGTCCAAATTATCCCGCTTGATGTATTTCTCAGGGAAGCTGTTAGTTTTAGGGTCCACGTAAGCCATGTCTCTCCGCAACCCGCTCGCCTCACGGATAAGCGGCACGTATGGTTTGCTGATGATGGCAAGGTGGTAATCATTTAGTAGAATTCCCGCTTCAAAAGGGAACACCATGTATGGTTTTCCATTCTCCTGAAGCTTGATGAGCGGCTTTGGGAGCGACCCTTGGATGAAGAGGAACAGCGGCTTCTCCATCGCTTCTTCACCCTTTTTCGACAGCACCAGAATTTCCACCGTATCCTGCTTGTAAAGAGTTTGCAGGTGTCTGAAGCCGAAGTCTTCCGGTTTCTTAGCTTGGGCTGCGACATGAAAGCAAATCAGTAATGGAAGGAAAAAGAACAGTAATGTTTGTTTCATTGATCTTGTTGATCTTTTGCCCAACGGGTTAGGAAAGGCTGTGAACGAGGCGTAGCCGAGTATGGAGCCAGTGCAGGGCTAGCAGCTGGTGTTTTTTACAACTTGTTATCAAGTATACTTTTCCAATACACTCCCAACTGCCCCCGATTCTCAAACTTCTTTAGGTCAACATTTTCAGGAGCATGATATTCCTGTGTTTTTATGTATTTGATTATGTAGTCGATATTATTGAATTGCTCAAAGTAATAGTCCCAGTAACCATAGTAACTCAACATCCATTTCAGCTCTTCGTCCAATTGATGCTCTTCTATTTTCTGGTTTATAAGTTGAAGGACTCTTTCTTCAGCTTCTTTATCAAGTTCTTTCTCCCCGTCAAATGGTCCTTGTCCGCCAGGTATACCTGTAAGTCCAGAAGGTTCTGATACTGCGTACCATTGTAGAAACAATGCCCTTTTTAGTGCTTCATTATCATCATTAGCTAATTCTGCATACCTTTTATGGATGTTTATATACTTATCAAACACACCAATAGCGTCAACCATTTTTGGTTTGTCTCCCATTAAGGCGTGCACTTGACGTACCTGTTCAAGAAGAGCAAATTCTGTATTTGATAAATCTTCCAAATTCATAATTACACCTACTGCTAACTTGAGTATAAACACAATGCTACTCCTTGTAGACACTCAAACCCGGCGGCTATATGAAACTGGATTAGCAAATAAACTATATAGCAAAGTATAAATAAATTGAGGCAAAGAAAAGCGGCTGGTATTTCTTTCAATACCATCCGCTTATACTTTACAACTCTCTAACTCTCCAACTCCTCTACCGCTCCAGGCACTCGTGCAGGATCTCGGAGAAGCGGTATACTTCCTCAAAGCTGTTGTAGAGCGGGGTAGGGGCCACGCGGATGACGTTCGGCTCGCGGTAATCCACTATGATGCCGGCTTCCATCAGTTTGTTAAACAGCAGGCGTGAGTCTTTCTTTACCAGGAGCGAAATCTGGCAGCCACGGGCTTGCGGATCTGCCGGGGTGATCATCTCCAGCACGTCCTTACCCACGTGCACATCGTTGATGAGGTACTCCAGGTAGCCGGTCAGCTTTTCACTCTTGGCGCGGAGGGCTTCCATGCCCCCTGCCTCGTCAACGAGCGCCAGTGCGGCCCGGTGCACCGCCATCGGCAGTATCTGGGCGTTGCTCAGTTGCCAGCCCGCGGCACCTTGCATCGGTATAAAGCCTTTCTTCATCTGGAAACGAACATCGGCGTCATGTCCCCACCAGCCGGCAAAGCGCGGTATACTTGGGTCGTGGGCATGGCGCTCGTGCACAAACACACCCGAAGTGCCGCCCGGGCCCGAATTCAGGTACTTGTAAGTACACCATACAGCGAAGTCCACGTTCCAGTCGTGCAGGTGCAGCGGCACGTTGCCGGCAGCATGCGCCAGGTCGAAGCCTACCAAGGCGCCCGCCTCATGGCCGGCCTGGGTAATGGCCGCCATGTCGAACACCTGCCCGGTGTAGTAGTTAATGCCGCCCATCATCACCAGGGCCAGTTCCTCGCCGTGCTGTTTTATACTTGCCAGGATGTCTTCGGTGCGCAGCGTGTGCTCGCCTTCTCTTGGCGAAAGCTCCACAATAGCCTCATCCGGGTTATAGCCATGAAATTTCACCTGTGTCTCCAGCGCATACTGGTCTGAGGGGAAAGCGCCTGCCTCGGTGATAATTTTAAAGCGCTTGCCTTCCGGGCGGTAAAAAGACACCAGCATCAGGTGCAGGTTCACGGTGAGTTGGTTCATCACCACCACCTCGCTTTCTTTGGCCCCCACCACACGGGCTGTTCCTGGCGCCAGGAGCTCGTGGTAGTTAAACCAGGGTTCTTCGCCTTTAAAATGCCCTTCCACGGCCAGATTGGCCCATTTATACATCTCATTGTCGATATACATCTGCGCCGATTTTGGTTGCAGCCCCAGCGAGTTGCCACAAAAGTAGATGGCGTCCTGCTTGTTTACCTGCGGGAAATAAAAGCGGTCCCGGAAGTGGTATAGTGGGTCTTGGCGGTCTTGTTCCTGCGCAAAGGCAAGCGTGTTTTGATAGGTCATGGTGTGCGTTTATACTTAAGGCTAAGCGGCCTGATTTATACTTTGTTTTCAGCGTAAGTTACGCATTTGGGAGAATAATTTGCGGCTCGGGGGAGTGGAATGATACGGGTATTAATTCCTTTTACTCATGCAAATGCCCAGCGAAACCTGGAACACCTGGTTCTTAATTTTTCCTCCTTCCTCACTGAGGTTAAATAGCCCCACCTGGTGACGTGCACTGACAGTGAGTTTGCCTTCTTTACCGAAGGACAGGCCATAGGCAAACCCGAAATCCTGTCCGTTGCCTTTGTACTGGGCCGGGTAGCTGTCTGTTTCCACTTTGTCCGAAAGGAGAAAAGCCGCATAAGGGCCTACGTGAAGGCTGAACGTTGGTACAGGAAAGACTTTCAGCATGACCGTTACGACGGCATAGTGCATGCGCAGGTGCCCATTCCTGAAAGCTGCGCCTTGAGCTGAGTACTGTATCTCCGGCTGAATGCCAACATGCTGCGATTCCATGTACAAGGCATAAAGCCCGGCATGGAAACCCGTTTGCATAGAAAGGCCCTCTGTGTCGCCTGTGAAGTTGCTAAAGTTGGCGCCTGCTTTCACGCCGTAGTATTTATTTTTTGGTGCTTCGCCGCCTGCACTTTGAGCAAAGCCACTGCCTGCCAGGAGCAGAAAGGAGAGAAGAAACGTGTAGAATTTGTTCATAGACTTTGTTTTAGCTGAAAAGGGTAGGTACGTAACCGCAACGAATTTATACTTTACAAAAAAGCCCGGCCAACGAATGGCCGGGCTTTTTTGTAAAGTATAAATTCGCTTAAAACTCTGCGTTCTGCGGCGTGCGCGGGAAGGGGATCACATCGCGGATGTTGCCCATGCCGGTGACGAACTGTACCATGCGCTCAAAGCCCAGACCAAAGCCGGCGTGCGGACAGCCCCCGAAGCGGCGGGTATCCAGGTACCACCACAGGTCTTCTTCGTGTATGCCCACGCCTTTCATGCGCTCCACCAGGATGTCGATGCGCTCCTCACGCTGCGAACCACCCACGATCTCGCCAATACCCGGAGCCAAAATGTCCATGGCCGCCACGGTCTTGCCGTCGTCGTTGAGGCGCATGTAGAAGGCCTTGATATCTTTCGGGTAATCCGTCACGATCACCGGCTTTTTGAAGTGTTTCTCCACCAGGTAGCGCTCGTGCTCGCTCTGCAGGTCCACGCCCCAAGCCACGTCGTACTGGAATTTTTTCTTCTTATAGTGGTTCGAGTTCACCAGGATGTCGATGGCCTCGGTATAGGTTACGCGCTCAAAGTCGTTGTTCACCACAAACTCCAGTTTCTCGAGCAGGCTCATTTCCTGGCGCTCGTTCTGCGGCTTGGCCTTGTCTTCCTCTGCCAGGCGCTGGCCCAGGAACTCGATGTCCTCGCGGTTGTTTTCCAGCGCGTAGCGGATGATGTACTTGATAAACTCCTCAGCCAGGTCGGCGTTCATTTTCAGGTCGTAGAAAGCCATTTCCGGCTCAATCATCCAGAACTCGGCCAGGTGGCGCGTGGTGTTGGAGTTCTCGGCACGGAAAGTTGGCCCGAAGGTATAAATATCGCTGAAAGCCATGGCCGCCAGCTCGCCTTCCAGCTGCCCGGATACTGTCAGGTTCGTAGCCTTTCCGAAGAAATCTTCCTCGTAGTTTACCTGTCCGTTTTCGGTAAGCGGCGGGTTGGTCGGGTCCAGCGTGGTCACGCGGAACATCTCGCCGGCGCCCTCTGCGTCTGATGCTGTGATGATCGGCGTGTGCATGTACACGAAGCCCTTCTCGTTAAAGAACCTGTGCACGGCAAAAGCCAGGGAGTTGCGCACGCGGAACACAGCGCCGAACGTGTTGGTGCGGAAGCGTAGGTGGGCGATCTCCCGCAAAAACTCCAGCGAGTGCGCCTTCTTCTGCAGCGGGTAAGTTTCCGGGTCAGCTTTGCCCAGCACCTCTATGTTGGTAGCCTGTACCTCAAAGGCCTGGCCTTTGCCTTGTGAGGCCACCAGTTCGCCCACCACAGAAATAGCAGCGCCTGTGGTCACGTCCTTCAGCGCTTCTTCGCTAAATTTCTCAGCATCGGCTACTACCTGTAAATTATTTATCGTGGAGCCGTCGTTCACGGCGATAAAGCTCACATACTTGTTTCCGCGCTTCGTGCGCACCCAGCCTTTCAGCAATACCTCTTTGCCTACCTCGGCACCCTTTAGCAGATCTTTAACTTTTGTGCGTTGCATGTGTATGGTTGTTAATACCCTGAAGGTACAGTTAATGCTTTACAATGTAAACTTAAAATGATACGGCTTCCGCCTTTTCGGATTCTACCGCCTCCGGAGGAGCGCCTATACTTTTACGCTGGGCACCGGCGTTATCCGGGAGTGGCCGCCACGGCCACAAACTTTGCGCCAGATAGGCGGCACGGCGATGCGCGTGAAGCATTACACTTAGGCCCTGTTACTTGCGTTTTCCCTAAAATCCCCCAAAGTAACGATATTTTAACCTTTTTTGTAAATGCGAGTAAAATTAACCTAAATTTGAAAGTGCGCAGAAGGGCGCGGATTTTTCTCTAAAAACTATGCAGCGACTCGATTTAAGACAACTTTTATCCCAGAAGCTATCGCCGCAGCAGATACAATTTATCAAGCTGCTGCAGATACCTACTGCTGAGTTGGAGATGCGCATAAAAGAAGAGCTGGAGATAAATCCCGCCCTGGAAGAAGGCCGTGAGGAGCCTGCCGAAGAATACAGCGATTCATCGGACGAGTACGAGGAGGACTATGGCAAGGACGATGACATAGACCTGAACGACTACCTGAACGACGATGAGATAAGCGGCTACAAAATGCAGGGCGACCGTGGCGGCGACGAGGAAGACAAGGAGATGCCGATTGCTATGGCTACCACGCTCACCGACTCGCTGCTGGACCAGCTGGGCTTCCTAAGCCTGGACGACAAGCAGTACTCCATCGGTATGCAGCTCATCGGCAGCATCGACAGCGACGGCTACATCCGCCGCGACCTGGGCTCCATCGCCAACGACCTGGCTTTTTCGCAAAACATCGAGACCACAGAGGAGGAGATAGAGCAGGTGCTGCACCTGATCCAGACCTTCGACCCGGCCGGTATTGCCGCCCGCGACCTGCCCGAGTGCCTTTTGCTGCAGCTGGAGCGCCGCGAGCAGGATGCCACCACCGTGCTGGCCGAGCGCATCATCCGCCAGGCTTTCGACGAGTTCACCAAAAAGCACTACCAGAAGATACAGAGCAAGTTCAATGTGTCGGAGGAGGAGCTGAAGAAGGCTATTGATGCCATAACCCGCCTCAACCCGAAGCCGGGTGGCGCCGGTGCCGGCCTTGCCCGGGTGCAGTACATCATCCCGGATTTTATATTGACCAACAACAACGGGCAGCTGGAGCTCTCGCTTAACTCCCGCAACGCCCCAGACCTGCGCATCAGCCGCTCCTATGCCGATATGTTCGATGCCTATGACAAGTCGGACAAGAAGGACAAGAAACTGAAGGAGACGGTGGCCTTTGTGAAGCAGAAGCTGGACGCGGCCAAGTGGTTTATCGATGCCATCCGCCAGCGCCAGAACACGCTGCTGCGCACCATGGAGGCCATCATCAAATACCAGCACGACTTCTTTTTAGAAGGGGATGAAAGTGAACTGCGCCCGATGATCCTGAAGGACATTGCCGAGGAGATCGGCATGGACATCAGTACCGTGAGCCGCGTGGCCAATAGCAAAGCCGTGCAGACGGAGTTTGGCATTTACCCGCTCAAGTACTTTTTCTCGGAGGGCATTGCCACCGACTCCGGCGAGGACGCCAGCAGCCGCGAGGTGAAGCATATCCTTAAGGAGATTATTGAGGGTGAGAATAAGCGCAAGCCGCTTTCCGACGAAAAGATAGAGAAGCTCCTGAACGAGAAAGGCTATAACATTGCCCGCCGTACCGTGGCCAAGTATAGGGAGCAGCTGAACATACCGGTAGCCCGTTTACGTAAGGAGCTGTAGCTTTAATTGCTAAATTGTTGGATGGTTGAATTGCTGGTTTTTGGCCGCAAGATTCTTGCAGCGTATCACTTTTCAACTCTCTAACCTTCTATCTTTTTAACTTTCTAACCTCTAACTTCTCCGTGAATCGTTCGCTCGCGAAAGCCTTGTCGGTAGTTTTTCACCCGCTGCTGCTGCCCACCTATCTTTTCGCCATCATACTTTACTACATGCCATCGTCTACGCTAACGCTGCCCATGCGCGTGCGCTGGATCGTGCTGGCCATGATTTTTTTTACCACCTTTATTGTCCCGGCTGCGGCGGCCTTTGCCATGATGCGCCTCGGTTACCTCAGCTCCTTGGAGATGGACAGGCGGGAGGAACGCGGTTTCCCGCTGCTGTTCACGGCCATTTGCTATGCTGCCACCTCCTATCTTTTCTACAGCGAACCCACCTACGACGCCATTTTTTACTTCGTGATGGGTATCATCGCGGCGGCAGTATTCCTGGCTTTTGCCATTTCGCAGTTCTGGAAGATTAGCGCGCACAGCATAGGGTTGGGCGGAGGCTTGGGGTTGTTGCTGGTGTTGCACAAGCTGGCCCCCGAGGCTATGCTAATTTACCCGGTTATCGTGGCTGTTTTTGTGGCAGGAGTAGTGATGTCGGCAAGGCTGGCGCTGCACGCCCATACCCCGGCCGAAGTATATGCCGGCTTCGGGAGTGGCCTGCTGCTGGCGCTGGGAGCCTCGGTGGCGCTGTATTAAGTAGGGCCGTTTCGTCCGCTTGTGCCTTTTATACTTTAGGAATAGCTTTCTGCTGTTGCTGGTGCGGGTTTGCAACTTAATTACCTCGCTGGCGTGGGCCTGTAATCTCTTTCTGCTGCGGATTTCCTGATCCACATAAACCATACTTCATACTTGCCTCTGCTCTGATTTTTGCTGGCGCGGGTTTGCAACCCGTGCCTTCCTATACGCTCGGATTTATAATCCGAGTGGCTTGAAGAGCCATGCTTGCGTTTGCCATACTTTTAAGCTTTCCCTGGCGCAAGCGTCCGCTTGTGCCTTACTTAGCCGCTGCTTTCTACAACTTAAACTAAGCTAAGTTATCCTTTCTAGCTACAGCTCATCCACAGCCTCACAACCAGCTCGCTTCACTTTTACTTCTAGCTTTAACTCTCGTGCTTTCTCTATTGCCACTGCTTCTGCAACTGGGCACTAGCTGTCCTTTCTAGCCACTGCTGACCCTCTAGTCCCACAAGCGACTCGTTTCATTTCTGGCTTTGGCGCCCTCCAGGCCGGGAGGCCTCGTCCTGGGGGTAGGGGCCCTCGATAAGGGCATCGCGCTGGGAGCTTTTCCTTTGCTCCTGCGTCGCAATGCCTCGCCTCCGGAAAAACTCACATAGGCGCTCAACCCAAAGACTGGGAAACACTTCGATAGCCACTGCCTTTGCTGTGGAACAAGGATAGTTCCCCTCCTTGGACTATCGAGAACGCGGGTTCGAAGGTAGCGAGCGTAGCTCGGAGGGGCAGGGGTGGGTTCATACTTTAAAAGGACAAGTTGCGAATACCAGCAGCAGCAAAGGCACAAACGAGGCCTTGCGCCAGAAGGGCATTGAAACACAGCGGAGCCAAGTACAGAATCAAACCCATGCAGATCTGGCTGCTTGCAGGACGGGCGGGATTTCTTAACTTTATACTGATCAAAACTAACCTTAATACACATGAACTACGAGTGTCTCTTATATGAAGTGCAGGATGGGGTGGCTACCATTACGCTGAACCGCCCCGATGTTTTCAATGCCTTTAACGACCAGCAGAGCTATGACCTGCAGGATGCCCTGAAGCAGGTGAGCCGCGACAACACTGTGCGTGTGGTGGTGCTAACGGGAGCTGGTAAAGCCTTCTGCTCTGGCCAGGACCTGAAGGCCATTGCCAGCGCCAGCAAGCGCGACCTGTCGGAGTCGCTGGAGAAGCGCTACAACCCGATCATCCGCGCCATGCGCAACCTGCCCAAGCCCATCATCTGCAAGCTAAACGGCGTTGCAGCCGGTGCTGGTTGCTCCCTGGCCCTTGCCTGCGACATGGTGATAGCAAGCACGGCCGCAAGTATGATCGAGGTGTTCGTGAACGTGGGTTTGGTGCTGGACTCCGGCTCATCGTTCTTCCTGCCGCGCGTAGTGGGTTCCCTGAAGGCTTTTGAGCTGAGTACGCTAGGCTCAAAGGTATCGGCAGAGGAGGCGCTGCAACTGGGTATGGTAAATAAGGTGGTGGCACCAGAGGAGCTGGATGCCGCCGTGGCCGAGCTGGCCGCCCGCTATGCCGCCGGCCCGACCAAAGCCATCGGCCTGATGAAAAAAATGCTAAACAAGTCCTTTAGCGCTACCTTAGATGAGATGCTGGACTACGAGGCACACTGCCAGAAGATCGCCGGCAACTCCGAAGACTACAAAGAAGGCGTAACGGCCTTTAATGAGAAGCGGAAACCGCAGTTTAAGGGCGCTTAGCTATAGCGGGATACACTTTTTTATGTTCAACAAGAGCCGGGCAGTACTGTCTGGCTCTTGTTGTTTCTGCTGCCGCAGTATACTTTGTCTCTCTTTGTGTAGACCTATCAGTGCCCGACACGTATACAACAGGTATAATTATTTCTTTTTATTGTGTAATTTAATCTTTGTTGTTATGCTGCGCAAGGTGCTCCTCCTGCTACTGTGCTGCCAATTGGCAGCGGCAGTGCCTTCTCAGGCACAAACAGATTGTGCTGATTATCAGTTGCTGCGCGAAAATACAAAGTATGAGCTGCTAAACTATGACCGGAAGGACCGGCAAACCGGGCGGATTGTTTACAATGTGACCAACGTAGAGAATTCTGGCGATAAGGTGGAGGCCACGATCCATAGCCAGGTGTATGATGAAGAAGGAAAGCTTGCTACTGAAAACGACTTTAAGATTGGCTGTGAGAACGGCAGTATCTCCATGGATCTGAACTCTCTGATGGGGCCTAACATGATGGGCACCTACAAGGAAATGGAAATGGCTGTAGAAGGAAATAAACTGCTGTACCCCAGCAACCTGCAGGCAGGGCAGAAATTGGAGGACGGCACCATGACCATGGAAATGAAAGACAAAGAAAGTGGCCAGAAAGCGATGACTATGGTCATGAAAGTGACTAACCGCACCGTGGAAGGGAAAGAAAGTGTCACGGTGCCCGCTGGTACCTATGATAGCTATAAGATCAGGTATAACACCGATATGGAAAACCGCGCCATGGAGATGAAGATGCCCGGCATGCGCATGGAGACAGTAGAGTACTACGTGCCGGAGATTGGCACGGTGCGCACTGAGACCTACCGCAACGGCAAACTGCTGTCTTACACCGTGCTCAGCAAAGTAGAATAACCTCGCCTAGTCCGTCTGTTCATAGCTTAGCGCCGGCCCCTGTTACGGAGCCGGCGCTCTTGTTTCTAAGCTGGTCAGAAAGTATAGCCTGCTGAGATGTTCAGCTGCGGCGAGGGCACTATGAAGATAGCCGAATTCTGCTCAGCCACCAGCGCATGCCCGATGATGTTCTCTGGCAGCAGCTCGTCTGCGCCTTTAGCCAGCGCATACTTCAGGCGTGCCCCCAGCGCCGCAGACACTTCCATAGTAAAGTGCTTGCCTAGTAAAAACTGGCCGCCTAGCTGGTAGTTGAGTTCCAGGGAGTTCTGGTAGAGACGCCCCACCTGGCGGCCAAATGTATTGCCGGGCTCTTCGAAAGGGCTGTCGAACACGCCTTCTTCGAAGGCCATGAAGCGGTAGCCAAACATAGGTCCATGGAAGAAGCCAAACGGCACGCCATCGTGCTTCTTGGAAGTATAGTAGCGCTGGCTCATGCGGATATGCATACCGCTCACCTTCACATCGTCCGGCAGGAAATCATCACTCTTTAGGTAGCCCCGGTACACATAGCTTAGGCCAAACTCATTTGAGATGCGGTCAGTGCGCATTTTCTCGTAAGAAAAGTATACTTCCCCGATCTGTAAAGGGTGGATCTTTAGGATCCGGCTGTAGGCTGTGTCCGGCAGAGCCTCCGCGTCTGCACGCTGGGCAAGGGTGTGGCGCAGTGGCAGCATCAGGAGCAGCACCAACCAGGTGGCTCCGAAAACATACTTGCTGTTTCTCATGTCATACTTGGTTTTAGTAAGCTTAAGGGTGTGTAAGCGGTGTGTCATCAGTGCTTACACTACTTTGCATAGTAATGTTTCATCTTGATAAAATCTAGGTGGGTCCCGTTAGGAAATTTATCAAAATGGGCCTTGAAGATGATATAGATGCCGCTTCCGATAACTCCATAGCTTTCGCGGCGTATACAATTTCTGGTAAAAAACCTATACTAAACTTAACATACAGAACTATGAAAAAGATTTTTTCGACAGGATTGATAGCCGGCGCTTTCATGTTTGCCATGGCCTCCTGCAACCAAGAGGGTGGGGCCGTGGAGGAAGCCCAGGAGGTGAACGAGCAAGTAGCCGAGGACACGCAGATGGAGGACCAAATGACCGATATGTCTGACTTCATGACAAAAGCGGCCAGTGGCGGTATGATGGAGGTAGAACTGGGTAAAATGGCGCAGGAGAAGGGCCAGCATGCGGATGTGAAAAGCTTTGGGCAGATGATGGTAACCGACCACTCCAAAGCAAATGAGGAGCTTAAATCGCTGGCACAGAAAAAGAATATCGTGTTACCAGACAGCATGGGCGAAAAGCACATGGACCATGTACAGGAGCTGCGGGATAAAACCGGTGCTGAGTTTGACAGAGCTTACATGGACCTGATGGTGGAAGACCATGAAGAAGACGTGAACATGT
Source organism: Pontibacter litorisediminis (assembly GCF_029360645.1). Taxonomy (GTDB): domain Bacteria; phylum Bacteroidota; class Bacteroidia; order Cytophagales; family Hymenobacteraceae; genus Pontibacter; species Pontibacter litorisediminis. The sequence goes on from NZ_JARDUA010000009.1 coordinate 51,877, forward strand.
TTGAGGATGCAGCCAAGAACCTGCAAGACCCGGACGTGAAAGCATTTGCCAGCAAAACAGTTCCTACGCTGCGCCAGCACCTGCAGCGGGCACAACAAATAGATAGCACGCTGCAGCAGAGGCAATAAACCTGACTTGATATAACTAGTTTTGTAAAGCATCTGTAAGTCTTATCTTGCAGATGCTTTATACATTAAACGGAAATTGACTATGAGGAAAAGTATACAGAGTGCGCTGGCACTGCTGGCCCTAGTTTTCGCCACTGCCTGTGGCTCCGACGACAGCATTAGGCAGGCGGCGGAGGAGAGTGTGCAGCAGTTTAAAGCAGCCGGCGTGCAGGAGGATATGGAAAACGATGCCCTGTTTGTTGCCGAGGCGGCCAGTGCCAGCATGTTGCAGGTGCAGCTAGGGGAGGCTGCCGCAGGCAAAGCCGTTAGCCCCGAGGTGAAGGGGCTGGCAGAGGAAATGGTTACGGCCCACCAAAGCATCCTGAACGACCTCCGCGATTTGGCCGGCCAGAGCAATTTTGTGTTGCCATCCACGCTGGGGGAGGCGCACCACGAAGTATACCAGGAGGTGACGGACAAGTCCGGCATCTCTTTTGACCTGACTTACCTGCGCCGCATCGTAGACCAGAACGAAATGCTGGTGAAGCGGTACGAAGACATGGCCAAGAACGGGAAGGCCATGGAGCTGAAGCAGTATGCCAGCAAGCAGGTGCCTCTGCTAAGGCAGCATCAGCAAATACTGGAAAGGCTGGAGGAGTCGTTGGAAGACCTGTAAAAGTATAAAACCCCGCTGCCACAGGTTGGCAGCGGGGTTTTGCTTTCGCACCAGTGCAAAAATATGTACATCAGCTCTTAACTTCTTCGCTGTCGCGGTAGTGGCTGGTTTTCAGCTCTTCCCTCAGGAAGCGCGAGGTATAGCCTTTCTCCACGATGGCCACTTCCTCAGGCGTGCCGGCTGCCACTATCGTGCCGCCGCCTTCGCCGCCTTCCGGCCCAATGTCGATGATCCAGTCGGCTACCTTTATCAGGTCCAGGTTGTGCTCGATAATGAGCACTGTATTGCCCTTGTTGGCCAATTTGTGCAGTACCTCCGTCAGGTGCTCGATGTCCTGGAAGTGCAGGCCAGTGGTAGGCTCGTCCAGGATGTAAAGCGTTTGACCGGTATCTTTCTTCGATAGCTCTGTCGCCAGTTTCACGCGTTGTGCCTCGCCACCGGATAAGGTGGTAGCCTGCTGGCCCAGGGTGATGTAGCCTAAACCCACCTCATTCAGCGTCTGGATCTTACGCAGGATGCGCGGCTGGCTCTCGAAAAACTCCACGGCCTGCTCCACAGTCATGTCCAGCACATCAGTGATGCTCTTGCCTTTAAAGCGCACCTCCAGCGTTTCGCGGTTGTAGCGCTTGCCCTTGCAGACCTCGCAGGGCACGTACACGTCCGGCAAAAAGTTCATCTCAATCGTGCGCATACCCGCGCCTTCACAAGCCTCGCAGCGGCCGCCCTTCACGTTAAACGAGAAGCGGCCCGGGGTATAGCCCCTGATCTTGGCCTCCGGCAGCTGCGCAAACAGGGTGCGGATGTCGGTAAACACGCCTGTATAGGTAGCAGGGTTAGAGCGCGGTGTCCGGCCAATCGGCGACTGGTCTACCTCGATTACCTTGTCCAGGTGCTCCAGGCCCTCTATGCTTTTGTAAGTCAGTGGCTCGCGCTTCGCCCGGAAGAAGTGCGTGTTCAGGATCGGGTACAGCGTGTCGTGGATCAGCGATGACTTACCGCTGCCCGATACACCCGTCACGCAGATCATCTTACCCAGCGGCAGCTCCAGCGTCACGTTTTTCAGGTTATGGCCAGTGGCGCCACGAAGTACAAGCTCTTTCCCGTTGCCCGGGCGTTTTTCGCGCGGCACCTCTATGCCACGGCGGTTGCTCAGGAAGTTCGCGGTGGTGGTTCCGGCCTGCATCATCTCTTCCGGCGTTCCGGCTGTTACCACCTGGCCGCCGTGTATACCGGCGCCGGGCCCAATGTCCACCACGTAATCCGACTGCAGGATCATGTCCTTGTCGTGCTCCACCACAATAATGGAGTTACCCAGGTCGCGGAGGTCCTGCAGGGCCTTGATCAGGCGCTCGTTGTCGCGCTGGTGCAGGCCGATGCTTGGCTCGTCCATGATGTAGAGCACGCCCACCAACTGCGTGCCGATCTGCGTAGCTAGGCGGATACGCTGGCTCTCGCCGCCCGAAAGCGTTTTCACCGGGCGGTGCAGGCTCAGGTAATCCAGGCCCACGTCCAGCAAAAAGCCAATGCGCTTGCGGATCTCCTTCAGCAGCTCCCGGGCGATGACGTTCTGCCGCTCGCTCAGGCGCTCCTCCAGCCCCTCAAACCAGGCAGCCAGTTTGGTTATATCCAGTACCGATAGCTCCCCAATGTTCTTGTTGTCGATCTTAAAGTGCAGCGACTCCTTTTTAAGTCGGTAACCGTTACACTCAGGGCAGGTGGTGGTTTGGGCAAAATCCTCTACCCAGGAGCGGATATTGTCCGAGTCGGACTCCATCTGGCTCTTGAGGAAGTTCAGGATTCCCTCAAACTCCACAATGTAATTGCCCTTTTTGGTCTTTACCTCCAGGTCTTCCTCCAGGCCATACAGCAGCACCTTCACTACCTCCTCCGGAAGGTCTTTTATCGGTGTGGCTACTGATGCTTTAAAGTGCTTGAACAGCGCCTCGATCTGCTTAAAGATCCAGATGTCGCGGTACTCGCCCAGCGGGGCAATGCCACCACGGCGAATGCTCAGGTCTCTGTCAGGTATAACCGATTCTTCCGTGATCTCCTGTATCTCTCCCAGGCCGTTACATACCGGGCAGGCACCATAAGGCGAGTTAAACGAGAAGGAGTTTGGGGCCGGGTCGTCGTAGGCGATGCCGGTGGCCGGGTCCATGAGGTGGCGCGAGAAGAAGTGCGTCTTATCGGCATCCACATCCAGTATAAGGGCGGTGCCTTTGCCATGCGTCAGCGCATTCTGGATAGAGCTGGACAAACGGAAGCGGTCTTCCTCCTTCACCACGATCTTGTCGATCACGATCTCGATGTCGTGGATTTTATACCTGTCCACCTGCATCTTCGGCTCTATTTCTACCAGCTCCCCATCTACGCGGGCGCGGATAAAGCCCATCTTGCGGATCTGCTGGAACAGCTCGCGGTAATGGCCCTTGCGGCCCTTTACCACCGGCGCCAGTACCACAAGGCGCTTGCCGTTGAAATTCTCCAGGATGTGGCTCACGATCTGATCATCGCTCTGGCGCACCATTTTCTCGCCGGTCACATAACTGTAAGCCTCGGCGGTACGCGCCCACAGTAGGCGCATGAAATCGTAGATCTCGGTGATGGTGCCCACGGTGGAGCGTGGGTTGCGGCTGGTGGTCTTTTGCTCAATAGAGATCACCGGCGACAAGCCCTCGATCTTGTCCACGTCCGGCCTTTCGAGGCCACCCATAAACGAGCGGGCGTAGGCCGAGAAAGTCTCCATGTAGCGGCGCTGTCCTTCGGCGTAAATGGTATCGAAGGCCAGCGACGACTTGCCCGAGCCACTGATGCCGGTAAACACCACCAGCTTGTAGCGCGGCAGCTTTATGGAAATGTTCTTTAGGTTATGCTCACGGGCACCGTATACTTCTATTTGCTGCGTTTCGCCATTTTCGGAGAAGGCAGCAGTGGTGCCGGTAGTGGTTTCTTGCGCTTGGTTAAAAGCCATTCAGGAATGCTTGATTTTAAATAGCAAAGGTACAAAATTCTCAGCGCTTTGCTGTTGCAGCACGCTAACCTATCTTAACAGAAATAAGCAGGAATAGGTTTAGAGGTTAACTGTACTTTAGTCGATGTTGCCGTAGCCGGAAGCTTCCTTCTCCTGCAGCTCGGCATGGGCCTGGCTGGTGTGGGTATAGCCCTCGCGCTGGCGGTTGATGAGCTTTTGCTTTTGCAGGTACCTGTAGAAGCTGTAGATGGTCAGCGCCACCCCCGTAGGCATCATGATAAGTCCGATGGCCTCCATGTATACATGATGGGAGAGCTTGATGGCTGCAAAGCCGCCGCCGATAATGGCAATAGCCGTGCGCAGGTAAGCCATCAGGGTGCGCTCGTTGGCGAAGATCGTCCGCTGCATGGCCATCTGGTCGCGTATCTCAGCGTTCTTCTTCTCCTGGTGCTTTAGCTTTTTCTTCAGCTTCTTTATCTCCTCCCGTTCCGAGGTGGGCATATTCAGGTTTTTTGGAGTACATACGGAGAACGCGGCGGAGGGTATAAGCGGCGGCTACGGCAAGCAGTCTGCCCCGTCTTCTTTGTACTTGCTGTTGTGGGCCCGCTCGTGTTCGTGGCTGGTGGGGCTGTAGCTTTGGTGATGGTCTTCTATAAGCTTCTGCTTTTGCCTGTACCGCACAAAACTATAGAGTGCCAGAATGATGCCGATGGGGATGAGCACAATGCCGATAATTTCCAGGTACAGGTCATTGGAGAATTTTACCGCCGCAAAGCCCCCGACAGACACCGTCATGGCGGTGCGCAGGTAAGCCATTAGGGTGCGCTCGTTGGCGAAGATGGTGCGCTGCGTTGCCATGTGGTCGCGTATCTCAGCGTTCTTCTTCTCCTGCACCTTGAGCTTTTTCTTCAGCTTCTTTATCTTCTCTTTCTCAGGGCTCAGCATACTTATGTATACGAGGGGCGCTGAAGGGGTGTGGGGGTGGCGGTTAATAAATTGAGGAAAGGATGAAGTATAAAAAAGCAGGCCCTGTTACCAAGGCCTGCTCCGAAGTATAAAGTATAAACCGCCCCGTTAAAAGTTCGGAGACAGCAGGTACTTGCTGTAGAAGTCGTCGATGATCTTCACGGCCTCTGAGGGGTCGTCCACGATGTGCACCAGGTCCAGGTCCTCCGGGCTGATGTTGCTTTCCATCTTCAGCATTACATCTTCTACCCACTGCATCAAACCGCTCCAGTACTCTCGGCCAACCAACACAATCGGGAAAGCACCGATCTTCTTCGTTTGGATCAGCGTGATCGCCTCGAACATCTCGTCCAGTGTGCCGAAGCCGCCCGGCAGCACCACAAAGCCCTGCGCATACTTCACAAACATCACTTTGCGCACAAAGAAGTAGTCGAAGTTGATGAGCTTGTCGGAGTCGATGTAAATGTTGTTGAACTGCTCGAACGGCAGCTGGATGTTCAGGCCTACCGACTTGCCGCCTTCAGAGTGGGCGCCCTTGTTGCCTGCCTCCATGATGCCCGGGCCGCCGCCCGTGATCACGCCGTAACCGTGGCGCACCAACTTGGCGGCAATCTCCTCGGCCATAATGTAGTACTTGTTGTCGGACTTGGTGCGGGCCGAGCCGAAAATAGACACGCATGGGCCGATCTTGCCGAGCTTTTCGAAGCCATCCACAAACTCCGCCATCACCTTGAAGATTTGCCAGGAGTCGGCGATCTTGATCTCGTTCCAGTCTTTGTCCACAAAGGCCTGGCGTATTCTTCTGTCCTCATCAGAGGCTGGCGCTGCCGTAGATTGGCCGCTTTCGCGCAGGTCGGTTACCGACCTGGCTTTGTTATCGTTTACATCCGGTTTCAGAATGGTTTGGCCGCTGCCCGTGTGCAGCGACTCGTCGTTCAGCTTGGTCTTGCTTGTCTTTCTAAGCTTTGTCATAATTCTTTCTCGTCATCTTCTGCGGAGGCGTCTGCCTCCTGTGCCCTTTCTGTGGAAGGCACGCATCATCACAAATTAAAAATATGTATGGCCGGCGGTTTTTGTGAGGGCGAAAACCCGGAGGCCAAACAGGTAAATGTAGCGCTATTTCGATCGGATTGCAATAACGGGGTCTAAGTTAGAGGCCAGCACCGCCGGAATGATGCCCGACAGCATACCGATAACGGCCGATACGCCGAGCCCAAGAATAATGTTGCCCACCGAGAGCGTGACCTTCATCATCTCCTGCGGGATGAGCGTGAGCAGGAACACCAGCAAGATACCAATGCCGCCGCCTAACAGGCTCAGGAACACCGACTCGAACAGGAACTGGAAAAGTATAAAGTAATTCTTGGCACCCAGCGATTTTTGTATGCCGATAATGTTGGTTCGCTCCTTAACCGACACGAACATGATGTTGGCAATGCCGAAGCCGCCCACCAGTATGGCAAAGCCTCCAATCACCCATCCGGCCAGGCCTACCACGCTGAAAAAGCTGCCAATCGCCTCGGTGGCCATCTCAGGCCGGTTCATGGCAAAGCTGTCCTCGTCGCGGGGGCGCAGGCCGCGTATGTTGCGCATCAGGCCCCGTGTTTCGTACTCCAACTCCAACAGGCCCGGGTCATCCTCGCGGCCTTTCAGGGCAATCGTGGAGCCCAGCCCATCAGGGCCGACATCATACATCTTGGAGAAGGTGCTGTACGGGATAATGCCCATCTGATCCATGTTCGGCATCCCGAAGATGTTCTCGCCCTGCTTTTCGATTATCCCAACCACGGTAAATTTCTGCCCCGCCACTTTCAGCGTTTGGCCGATCGGGCTGCCGAAGGGGAAAAGCGTCGTGGCTATCTCATCGCCTACCACCATCACGTTGCGGGCCGCGTCTGCCTCCTGCGGGGTAAAGTAGCGCCCGTCCACGATCGGCACCTCGCTTACCCTTGGGTAATCGTAAGAAACGCCCATAAGCTCTCCGTTAGAGTAACTGTTATTGCCCTGTTTAAAGGTATTGCCTCCTTTGCTGGAGAAAATGGCCACCCCATTGCTGTTGGTGATGCGGCGCTCCAGCTGTCTGAACTCCCGCTCTGTAGGCTCCGGCCGTTGGAAATACTTCCACCAGGGGTAGCTTCCCCCAAAGGACCAGGGCCACTTCTGCACATAAATCACCTTTTCGCCGATAAAGCTCATGCTGTCGCGCACGTTCCGCTCCAGCGAGTCCACCAGCGTAAACACAGAGATGATGGCGAAGATACCGATCGTTACCCCAAGCAACGACAGGATCGTACGCAGGAGGTTGGCGCGCAGGGCCTGCCAGGCAAACCGAAAGCTTTCTGCTATCAGGCGGAGATAAATCATGGGCTTCTTCTTATATCAGGTAGAACAGTGGCAAGTAATTTTCTTAAAAGTAAGAATATTTCGGGCAAACTGCGTAAATTCGCGGCTCGATTTTTTGTTTTTTAGTATAGGGTTGCTTATGAACCCCTGCAGGAGGTTCGGCTGTTCTTCAATCAGAGATTCCCTACAAGTACAGGACTCAAATACCGTAATATTTGCTATATGAAATTATCAGAATTTAAATTCGACCTACCTGAAGGGCTTTTAGCCACCCACCCGACTGAAAACCGCGATGAGTCGCGCATGATGGTGGTGCACCGCGACACAGGCAAGATCGAGCACCGTGTTTTCAAGGACATCCTGGAGTACTTTGACGAAGGCGACGTGATGGTGGTAAACGACACCAAAGTGTTTCCGGCGCGCCTGTATGGCAACAAAGAGAAAACAGGGGCTAAGATTGAGGTGTTCCTGCTGCGTGAGCTCAACAAGGACATCCACCTGTGGGATGTGCTGGTTGACCCGGCCCGTAAGATCCGCGTAGGCAATAAGCTTTACTTTGGCGACAGCGACCTGGTAGCCGAGGTGATCGACAACACCACTTCCCGCGGCCGTACCATCAAGTTTCTGTTCGACGGCCCGGACGAGGAGTTCTACAAGACCATCAACGACCTGGGCGAGACCCCGTTGCCAAGGTATATCAAGCGTGAGGCGGAGCCGGAAGACCGGGAGCGCTACCAAACCGTGTACGCCAAGAACGTAGGTGCCGTGGCCGCCCCAACCGCTGGCCTGCACTTTACAAAAGAGGTGCTGAAGCGCCTGGAGATCAAGGGCGTGGATGTGGAGCCAATCACGCTGCACGTAGGCTTAGGTACTTTCCGCCCGGTGGATGTGGAAGACCTGACCAAGCACAAGATGGACTCTGAGAACTTTATGGTGCCGGGCACTACGGCTGAGCGCGTAAACAAGGCGCTGGACGGCAAGAAGCGCGTGTGCGCCATTGGCACCACTACCATGCGTGCCCTGGAGTCGTCGGTATCTGCCAACAGCCGCCTCAAGGCGAACGAGGGCTGGACAGACCGTTTCATCTTCCCTCCATACGATTTTAAGATCGCAAACGCGTTGGTAACGAACTTCCACATGCCGGAGAGCACGCTGCTGATGATGGCCGCTGCGTTCGGGGGCTATGAGCTCGTGATGAAAGCCTACGAAGAAGCCGTGAAAGAAAAGTACCGCTTCTTCAGCTACGGCGACGTGATGCTGATCCTGTAAGTATAAACTGCTTTTTAAAGTAAAGCCCTGGCCCACAAGCCGGGGCTTTTTTATTGAGGCCCTTTCAAGTATGAGTTGTTGCGTCGCTATAGCCGGTGCCCCGCAACTCCCCAACTTTTTGACTTTCTAATTCTCTAACTTTCTAACTTTGCTACATGGCACAGACTCCTGAATACGCGATCATCGTAGCCGGTGGCAGCGGCAGCCGCATGCAGCACGACACCCCGAAGCAGTTCTTGGAAGTGGCAGGCAAGCCGATCCTGATGCACACCATAGAGCAGTTTTACCGGTATAGCCCTGCTGTTAGACTGATCGTGGTGTTGCCCCAGGAGCAATTGAGCACATGGCGCGAGCTGTGCCGGAAGCACACATTTAAACTGTTCCACATGACGGTGCCGGGCGGGGCCACCCGCTTTGGCTCGGTGAAGAACGGCTTGGGCGCCGTGATGGGGGAGGGCCTGGTAGCGGTGCACGATGGGGTGCGCCCTTTTGTGGAGATAGGCACGATCCGCGCCGCTTACGAGACTGCAGCCAGGTATGGCAGCGCCGTGGTTGCCGTTTCGCCGAAAGACTCTATCCGGGAGCTGACAGGGACGGGAAGCCGCGCTGTGCCACGCACGAAGTATAAGCTGGTGCAAACGCCGCAGGTGTTTGAGGCTGGGATACTGCGTAAGGCCTATGAGCAGCCAGAGCAGGAGCACTTTACCGACGATGCCTCTGTGGTGGAAAGTATAGGCGAGAGAATTGAGCTGGTGGAAGGCAGCTACCGAAACATCAAAATCACCACGCCTGAGGATCTCCTGCTTGCCGAGGCCTTTGCAAAGGAAGCATAGGCACCTGGGGTTTCAATAGAATCGCTTGTAACGTCGGGGCTCGCTATATCTAGCCCCTGCCCCAAAGCAAGCCCGGGGTCCAGAACTTAGCTAAGTAGGGGAATTCTGTTGCACCGGGTCCAACCACCCCTGCCCCTCCTTGTCCAAGGAGGGGAGTCAACAGGCGATCGTCGTCCCCCTGCCCCCCTCGAAGGAGGACTTTGGCTGAAGCTCCGTCAGCTGTAGCTATCGAACATGTTCCCAGCCTTTGGGTTGAGTGCCTTGTGAGATTCCGGTGCCCTATAAGGGCATTGCGACCGAAGGGTAGCAAAGGAAGGGAACATAGCGCGATGCCCGAAGTCGAGGCCTCCCGGCCTTGAGGGAGCCAAAGCCAGAAATGAAACTGTAGACTTGTAAGACTGAGGATGAACAGGAGCTAGAGAGGATAGCTTGCTTCCAGTTGCAGGAAGCAGGGGCTATAGAAAGCGCTACCAGGCGCACGCCAGCAGGAGCTATGAATTACAACGCCTCGCTACAGCACAACACCCCTTTATACTACCGGTTGCCGGCCCGCCTCCAGAAACGCCTGGTTCTGCTGCACTGTTTCCGGCGACAGCGGCTCTAAAAGAGGGGTGGGTTTTGAGAGGTTGAGGAGGTAGCCCTGCATGTGCGCCAGGTTCTGCAAGTCGTGGGTAATACAGAGAACGGTTTTGCCCTGTTCGTTTACCCAGTCCTGTAACAGCCCGAACACCTTGTTCTTGTAGTACACATCCAGCTGCTGCGTGGGCTCATCCAGCAGGTTTATACTTGCATCCTGCAGCATCAGCTGTGCCAGCCACACCAGTTGCTGCTCCCCGCCGGAGAGGGTGGTAAAATCATGGTCGATGAGGTACGAGAGCTGCAGCTGCTCCAGAACCTGGGCGGCTAAAGCATAATCCTCCGAAGTATAGTTCTCGAAAAAGCGCTTTTTGCGGAACAGGCCCATAACTGTCAGGTCGTGCACCTTAATGGGGAAGCTGACAACAGCTTTCTGGGGAAGGTAGGCTACCAGGCCCTTGCCCGAAGGGTTGGAAAGGCGGCGCAGGTCGTGGTTTTGCACCAGCAACTGCCCCTCGTATGCCAATTTGCCCTGGAAGGCGCGGAAAAGCGTGGTTTTGCCGGCGCCATTGTGGCCGATGATAGCGACAAAGGCAGGAGAAGGAATAGAAAAAGAAAGGTTGCGGATCAGCACACGGTGGCCATAACCCGCAACCAAGTTTTTTGCTTCGACGATCAAAGTCAAATTAATTAAAAATTAGAAATTCAAAATTAGAAATGGGTGGGCTCTCCTGGAGCAATTTCTAATTTCTAATTCATAATTTCTAATTAGCCTTAGTACTCGTCTTCGTTAAACATGAAGTCCTCCTTGGTAGGATAGTCTGGCCAAATCTCCTCGATGTTCTCGTAAGGCTGTCCGTCATCCTCCAGGGCTTGCAGGTTCTCTACAACCTCCATTGGAGCACCAGAGCGGATTGAAAAGTCGATCAGCTCATCTTTCGTGGCTGGCCAGGGTGCGTCCTCCAGGTATGAAGCTAATTCAAGTGTCCAGTACATAGTATTTTCTCCTTTAACTTATTGGCTTGTGTAAAATAGTTCGCAAAAGTATAAATAAAAACAAGAACAAAAATTTCCGCTAAAAAATTATTGCTTTTTTGTTTGTTTTTACCAACACAACGCAAATAAAACACAAATGTTCAAAAAGTGAGAAATAAATTTAGGCTGCTGCTGAAGCTCAATAACATAGGCTGTAAAGCACCTGCGGGAGTAACAGCCGTAAAAGCAAAAAGTGCCTGCTGCAGTGGCAGCAGGCACTTTTTGTGAAAGTATAAGCCTTAGCGCGAAATGGCGCTCAGCTGGCTCTGAAACATCTCGATGAGGGCGGTCTTGGTGCCTATCTTGCGGTTGAAGTTACGGATCTTGCCCTTCAGCATATTCCGGAAGGCATCGTTGCTCGGCGAGTCGTTCAGCTTGCCCAGGTTTGTCTCCAGCACCTCCAGCTCGCTGCGGTCTGATTTGATGAAGTCTCTCAGGGCATTGATGCGTGCCTGCAGCCCGTCTGTTTCGGAGAAAGTCTCCTCGCTGGCCTGCTGGCGTTTACGGATGTAGTGCTCCAGGCTACTCATCTCAAACACGCGGTCGCAGGCTTTGATAAAGCGCTCCCACACAGCATCCGACACCTCCGGGCGCACAGGGCCGACCTTTTTCCACTCGGCCTGCAGCTCCTTGGCGCGCTTCACAGCGTCGTTCAGGTTCATCTCCTGCAATAGCTGCTCGGCCTCTGTGGCCAACTGCTGCTTACGCTCGTAGTTCTGCTCGTAAAACTGCTCCCTGGAGGCGTTCTTCTCTTTCTGAATCTTGCGCTTCAGGCGCTCAAAGAAGTGGTTGTGCGCCTTGCGGAAGTTGTTCCAGAGGTTCGTCATGGTCTTGCGCGGCAGGTTACCGCCCACTTCCTTCCACTCGTTCTGCAGCTGCTTCAGCTTGGCGGTCGTTTCCTCCCACTCCTCCGAGTTGGCCAGGTGATAAGACTGGTTGATCAGGTCTCTGTAGCGCTCGTAGGCGCGGTTCTGCATGCGCTTTTTATCTTCAAAGAAGTTCTTCTTACGCTCGAAGAAAGTCTCTACAGCCACTCTGAATCGTTCCTCAATCTCGTCTGTGAGCTCTTTCTCCACCGGGCCGGTCTTGATCCAGGCCGTACGCAGCTCCTTCAGCTTCTCGCCTGTCTCTTTCCAGTCGATGCTGTCTTGCAGGGCCTCGGCCTCCTGTATCAGCCCAACCTTAATGCTGAGGTTCTTCTCGCGGTTCTGGCGGATCGTTTCGTTTATTTCCTCTTCAGCCTTGCTCAAGGTGTGGTAAATCTGCTCAAAGTCGCCAAGGGCATCGTAGCTGCCCACCTGTTCCTTCATGTGCAGTACTTTCATCAGGAAAGAGCCTTTGTTCTCGGAGGTTTCGATGCGCTGCAGCAGGTTGTTCACCTTCTCGCTAAACATCTCAAAGCGCTTGGCGAAATACACCAGCGAATCATCCTCAGACTCTTTCACTTCGCCTACCTGGCGGGCAGGGTAGGTCATAAAGGGCTTTAGCCACACTTGCTGGTCCTGGGTAAAACCAAACTTCTTGGCTTCTTCCAATAGGTTGTTGTGTTCCATTTTACTGGATTAGGTTATGGGTCGTATAGTAATTACCGGGTAAGGCAACAGGAATAAACTAACCTTTGCATACGCAGGCCTGCCTTTAGCGTTTGCCGCGGCTGGCGATAACCCGGTGCAGGATCAGTAGGCGCACACCTTACCCATACAGTTTTTACAAGTTTAAGGATTTCAAAGCACTTTTGTGAAGTGCAAAGACATGAATTTTTGCGATATTTGTCATTCTTTACGTTAATAAGAATCAGGCGGATAGCCTAGGTAAGGGGCAAACCTGCATCGGCACGCAAAAGTCCGTACCTTTGCCTGTAGATATAGTAGGAAAACACGATCAGATAGAGCATGAGCAACGAAACCATTATTTTTTCAATGGCCGGGGTAAGCAAGGTTTACCCCCCAAAGAAACAAGTACTTAAGAATATTTACCTCTCTTTCTTCTACGGCGCCAAAATTGGCGTGCTGGGCCTCAACGGCTCGGGCAAGTCTAGCTTGCTGAAGATCATTGCCGGCGTGGACAAGGAGTTTCAGGGCGAGGTGGTGTGGTCTCCGGGCTATACCGTGGGTTACCTGGAGCAGGAGCCGCAGCTGGACCCGACCAAAACCGTGCGCGAGGTGGTGGAAGAAGGCGTGGCTGAGGTAGTTGGGCTGCTGAAGGAGTTCGACGAGATCAACATGAAGTTCGGCGAGGAGATGACGGACGATGAGATGAACAAGCTCATCGAGCGGCAGGGTGAGGTGCAGGAGCGCCTGGACCAGCTCAACGCCTGGGAACTGGATAACCGCCTGGAGCGCGCCATGGATGCCTTGCGCACACCGCCGGAGGATGCCATCATCGGCAACCTGTCGGGTGGCGAGAAGCGCCGCGTGGCCCTGTGCCGCCTGCTGCTGCAGGAGCCGGACGTGCTGCTGCTGGACGAGCCGACCAACCACCTCGACGCCGAGTCGGTGGACTGGTTGGAGCAGCACCTGCAGCACTACAAAGGCACCGTGATCGCCGTGACCCACGACCGCTACTTCCTCGACAACGTGGCTGGCTGGATCCTGGAGTTGGACCGCGGCGAGGGCATTCCGTGGAAAGGCAACTACAGCAGCTGGCTGGAGCAGAAGTCTACTAGGCTGGCGGCAGAGGAAAAAACCGAGAGTAAGCGCCAGAAGACCCTGCAGCGCGAGCTGGAGTGGGTGAAGATGGCCCCGAAGGCACGCCATGCTAAATCCAAGGCCCGTATCAGCCAGTATGATAAACTGGCCGACGAGGATGTGAAGCAGAAAGAAGAGAAGCTGGAGCTGTTCATCCCGGACGGTCCGCGCTTGGGTGCCCAGGTAATTGAGGCGCACAACATCAGCAAGGCCTACGGCGATAAGCTGCTGTTCGAGAACTTAAGCTTCGCGCTGCCGCAGGGTGGCATTGTGGGGGTTATCGGACCGAACGGCGCTGGTAAAACCACGCTCTTCAAGCTGATCACTGGCCAGGAGAAGCCGGATGCCGGCGACTTTACGGTCGGCTCTACCGTGCAAATCTCTTATGTAGACCAGGAGCATGCCAACCTGGACCCGAACAAATCGGTGTTTGAGGTGATCTCCGGCGGCACGGAGCACATGATCATGGCGGGCCGCCAGGTGGTGTCGCGTGCGTATGTGAGCAAGTTCAACTTCTCGGGCGGCGACCAGGAGAAGAAGGTGGAGAAGCTGTCGGGTGGGGAGCGTAACCGCGTGCACCTGGCCATGACGCTGAAAGAGGGCGGCAACCTGCTGCTGCTCGATGAGCCGACCAACGACCTGGACGTGAACGCGATCCGGGCGCTGGAGGACGCACTGGAAAACTTTGCCGGTTGCGCCGTAATCATCTCCCACGACCGCTGGTTCCTGGACCGTATTTGTACCCATATCCTGGCTTTCGAAGGGGAGTCGCAGGTGTACTGGTTTGAGGGCAACTACACCGAGTACGAGGAGAACAAGAAGAAGCGCATGGGCGATGTGGAGCCGAAGCGCATCCGCTATAAGAAGCTGGTGTAGCCAGCAAGTATAAACAGCCTTACCACAAAGCCCCCGTTGCCTCACAGCAGCGGGGGCTTTTTTTATCTGATGTTATGCGTGTAATCAGCTGATAGGCTGCTGCTTGTTGAGTGGTTGTAATTTTTTTTTCAGAAAAATATTATTGCACTCTCTGCCTGACAAAAGTATGCTATGTATACTGTTGCTACTTAGCGAGTTGTAATATTTGTAGCTGCCGCCATGCAGGTAAAGTGTAAAGCAAAAGAAATAACATTCAATAATTTGTATATTATATTTAATCTATTTTTATTTGCATCGTCTGCTAAAGAAAATAGAAGTATTTGGTTGATAATTTGAATAAAGTATTTACATCTCACTATATAAACTAAACCTCAAAACTATTCTAACATCATGAAAAAGTCTGTACTGAATGATTCTCTGGTAAACGTTATCATAGCCACTTACTTTATTGTGGGCGGTGTTATTAGCCACATGCTGGTTATGGCCTAGGTTTACCAACAGTACTACATAAGCAGGGGCTGCACTCAAACCGGGTGCAGCCCCTGCTCTTTTTATCCGCACACGGAAGAACGACGATCACCCTAAAAATGATTAAGTTTGCCAAAGCCCTGCCGGTAAGCTGCGGCAGGCGCCATTAGTCTTATAAAGCATGATACAGTACCTCCGCCACGAGCAGATAGACAAGACCCAGTGGGACGCCTGCGTTACGGCCTCTGCTGATAACATGGTGTATGCCCTGTCATGGTTTCTGGATGTGGTGGCGCCGGGGTGGCAGGCTTTTGTGGAGGAGCAGGAGGGGGCATACGTTACGGTGATGCCGCTGCCAGGGATCCTGAAGATGGGCTTCCCGTACCTGAGCCAACCGTACCACACGCACCAGCTCGGCGTTTTTACCACTGCCCGCAGCAGCGCGGGGGTGCGGGAGCGAATGCTGGAGCTGACCGTGAAGCGCTACAAGTTCATCCACAGCTACCGCTTTAATATGAGCGACACGGCCAGCCTGGAGAAGCTGCAGGACAAGTATGAGTTGGTGGGCCGCTACACGCGTTACCTGAAGCTGGACAAGCCGTACCCGGAGCTCTACCAAGGCTACACCCGCGACCGTAAGATGAACCTGAAGCGGGCGCAGCGGGCTAACCTAAGCATGTTCGAGAGCGACGACATCGAGCCATTGATCCAGCATTTTAAAAAGCACATTGAGCACAAGGTGGTGGGGGGCGTGTCGGAGTACACCTACCAGATGCTGCGCGATTTATACCGGGTGATGAAAGAGCGGGGCGTGGCGCAACTAATCTACACCACCGCAGGCGGCGAGGTGAACGCCGGCTGCCTGTTCTTTAAGTACAACAACGTCATCAGCTATGCCTTCAACTCCGCCGACAGTGAGGGACGCGTGGCTAACGGCCGCACGCTGGTGCTCGACGAGATCATCCGGCAGCACGCAGGTACGGACTATACGCTGGATTTCGAGAGCCCGATGATCGAGCAGATAGAGCATTTCTACGCCAGTTTCGGGGCGCACCGGGTAAAGTATTTTGCCCTGCGCCACAACGCGCTGCCCTTCTACGTCAAGATTATCCGCAACATCCGGATGAAAGTATACCGCACGTTCTTTGCCTCGGGTGTGGCCGAGGAAGTATAAACCCGGCACGCGTGGCGCAGCTACTCCAGCATAACGAGATAGACAAAGCCGCCTGGGATGCCTGTGTGGAGGCATCCGGGCAGCGGCAGGTATATGCCCTGTCGTGGTACCTGGATGTGGTGACGCCGGGGTGGCAGGCGGTGGTGGAGCAGGAGCACGGGATTTATACCTGTGTAATGCCGCTGCCTGTACGCCGCAAGTATGGCATTTTATACTTGCAACAGCCGCTCTTTTGCCAGCAGCTAGGTATTTACGCACGGCAGGAGCTGCGGCCGGAGCAGGCGAAGAAATTGCTGGCCGTGGTGCGGCAGCACTTCAGGTATACCTCGGGCTACGCTTTCTGCACCGGCAACTATGCCTCCCTGCAACGTATAGAGCAACCGGAGCTGCAGCCGCTGTATACCCTATACCTGGACCTGAACCGGCCCTACGAGCAGCTCTGGAAAGGCTACACCCGCGACCGCAAGTATAACCTGAACAAAGCCCGCCGCGAGGACCTGCGCCTGGTGCATAGCCAGGATATCGAGCCGATCATTCAACTGTTCCGGCAAAACATTGAGCACAAAGTGTACGGTGGGGTGGATGAGTCGGCCTACGAGATGCTGCGCCGGTTATACACAGCCTGTGTGGAAAAGGGGATAACCGAGTTGGTTTATACGTTGGATGCGGACGGAAGCATCACGGCGGGCGGGCTGTTCCTCTACTACGGCGGTTACATCATCTACATCTTTAACGCTGCCGATGCCAGTGGGCGCAAACGCAACGGCCGCACCCTTATCCTCGATGATATCATCCGGCGCAATGCCAGCACACCGCAAATACTAGATTTCGAGAGCCCAATGATACCGAGTATCGCCGGTTTTTACCAGAGCTTCGGGCCGGAGCCCGTGCCGTTTTATGAATGGAAGTACAACCGGCTGCCGCTGCCGCTCCGGCTGCTGAAGAAGGCGCGGCAACAGGTGCTGTTGCGGCTAAAGGCAGTCTAAAAAGAGCCACAACTTCTGCCGCAGGAATTATCCTTGAAAAGTACCCGGATATAAGGGTTAACCCTTAGAATATCAATAGTTTACCTCCTAACATTTGCAAGCAGAGGGGCGTATACATAATAAAGACAAAATCATAACAGAGCTTTATATGTGAAAATTTTACTCCTATTGCCATGAAAGACGCTTACAAAAACCAGGAATCTCTGGCTTACCTGATCATCGCCGCCTATTTCGCGGTGGCTGGCACTATTGCCGTGCTGGTGAGCTACTAAACAGCACTTCGTAAAAAGAAAGAGGCCATACGCAAGTATGGCCTCTTATACTTTATAGCTGTTCCTGCTACTTCACTTTCTCAAAATCCAGCTCGCTGAAGTGGAAGTCGGGGTTGTCTGCGTCCAGGCGCATCTGGCTGATGCTTCCGTCCTCACCGGTGATGAAGCGCACGTTGGTTGGCGTGAGCAGGGCAAAATCGGTTTTCCAGTCCAAGTTAAAAATATCGTGCTGCCAGAAATCGAGCGTGCCGCTGAGGGCCGGCGCCGGCTCCAGCTGCAGGTGCAGTTTGCCGTCTTTGAGGCTAACGGTGGCATTGCCGTAAAGCTTGCTGTGATAGGTGCCGGTGTACTCTTTGAGGTCGCGGGTGGGCTTGCTCTTTTTGGCTTTCTTCTCTTTAGGGGCTTTGGCGGCAGCGGTTGCCGCTGCCTTGCGGGCCTCGGCGGCTCTGTTCAGGTAGAACTGGCTCCAGTCGCGGCCATTCGCTACATTCAAGAACTGGTCCAGGGTGTAGTTGCCGAGTGGTGCCATGATGCTGCTCATGCTATTAGTCAGGATCACCACGCCCAGGTTCTCCTCCGGCACCAGCACCGTGCGGCTGTTCATGCCCTCGTGGCCGCCGCCATGGTATACTTGCTTGCGCCCCTCGTAGTCGCCCACGAACCAGCCTAGCCCGGCACCCACAAAGTGCGTGGAGGGGGTTATTTCCTCGGATTGTTTGCTTACCGGGAAGGGGTTGTGCATGGTCCACATGTTGCGGCTGGACTCCTCGCTGAAGATCTCCTTGCCTTTATACTGGCCACGGTTCAGCTGCAGGCGCATCCACTGGGCCTGTTGGTTTACGCTGGTAAAAATGCCGGCCGCCGGGTTCCAGTTGTCCCAGGCGGTGAGGGTGGTGGCCACGGGCTTTTGGTTTTCATCATTCCCATGCGGCGAGGCGACGTTCTGCACGCCCTTCAGCTCGTTCACCGAAGTATAGGAGCGGCTCATGCCCAGCGGCTGGAAGAATGTCTCTTTGATGTAGTTCTCCCAGGTCTTGCCGCTCACTTTCTCAATCACCTCCCCGGCTGTGATGAACATCAGGTTAGAGTAACCGTAGCCGTTGCGGAAGCCGTACACTGGCTCCAGGTAGCGCATGCGCTCCACGATCTCGGGGCGGCTGTAGGTGGTGTTGTACCAGAGCAAGTCGCCGCTAAAGGTCTCAAAGCCCACGCGGTGGCACAGCAGGTCTTCAATGGTGAGGTTCTCAGTCACGAAAGGATCATAGAGCTGCAGGTAAGGCACGTATTTCTTTACCTTGTCCGTCCACTGCAGCTTGCCTGCGTCTACCAGGGTGGCGAGGGCGGCGGCAGTGTAGGCTTTGGAATTGGAGGCAATACCGAACAGCGTGTTGGCGTCTACCTGGCCTCCCTTCTTATTGTCGAGCACACCGTAACCCTTGGCAAAGATCACAGAGTCGTTTTTGACGATGGCAATGGCCATGCCGGGCACGTCCCAGTCTTTTAATGCCTTTTGGTAATAGGCATCCAGCTTTTGAAGAGTGGCGGCTGTGTTTTGCTGTGCCCATGCCTGCGGCAGCGGCAGCAGGACCAGTAGTAACAGCAGCAGCAGGCGGAACCGCTTAGGGGTATGTTGGTGTATCATCCGGATGTTTGTGTATGTTGTAACGCAGCAATATACTTATATTTGGTTGGATAGCGAAGCGCAGGCGAAGGCATACACTAAGTTGCTGTGTATGCGTATGTTTCTGTAAGTAAACCCTCCTGCTATGTTTGGGCGCACCATAGACCTTGGCTTAGGAAAAAAGTATACCGGCAGAACAAAGCGGCTGATAAACAAAGACGGCTCGTTTAATATCGTGAAGCGGGGCGGCCAGTTGCGCCTCTACGATACTTACCAGTACCTGAGCCGCGTTTCCATAGAGCGCCTCTCAGGCATGATCCTCGGGGTATACTTCCTGATCAACATCGTGTTTGCGCTGCTGTACCTGTGGTGTGGCGTCGAGAACCTGCAAGGCATAGACCCCAACCTGCCGCCCTTCCTGAACGCGTTCTTCTTTAGTGTGCAGACCTTTACCACAGTAGGGTATGGGGTGCTGTCACCGCACGGGGTGGCGGTAAACATGGTGGTCACCATCGAGTCGCTGCTGGGCTGGGTGGGCTTTGCCATCATTACCGGCGTAGTGTTTGGCCGCTTCTCCAAGCCCAACGTGCGTATCCTGTACAGCAACAACGCCGTTATCACGCCCGGCGTGGGTGGGCAAAAGCTGCAGTTCCGGTTGGCCAACAAGCGCAGCAATGTGCTGTTGGAGATGGAGGCCAGGGTGCTGCTGGTGGTGCAGGATGCCCAGTTCAGCCGCAGCTATTACAACCTGAAGCTGGAGCAGTCTACGCTGCACTTCTTCCCGCTGGAATGGACGATAGTGCACCACATCGACGAGGAGAGCCCGTTGCTAAACACCACACCGGAGCAGATGAGGGAGCAGCAGGCCGAAGTGCTCATTTCCATCAAAGGCTATGACGAGGCGTTCGGGCAGAACATACATTCCCGCTTTTCCTATACGCCGGACGAGATTCTCTGGAATGCCCGTTTCAAGAAAGCCTACGACACCGACGCCGAAGGGCAGATCATCCTGAACCTGCACAGGCTGCACGAAACAGAACCCGTTCTTTAAGTGCCTTCCTCCTCGCGCGGAGCATGTGTTCCCCGCTCGTACTCCTTTTTCTCCAGCTCCAGTTGCTGTAGCTCCCCGGCAGAGAGGTCGGCAAGGCGGCGCAGGTCGGGCTGGCCGGCGTCTACCCAAGCCGTGTACCAGTAGCTGGCGATGGTGCGTACAGCCAGCCGCATCTGCCGTTCTACCTGCCCGTTCAGGCGCTTGCTGTAAGCCTCGGAAAAGGCGCGGGAGTACACGCGGGTGGTCAGGTTGTTGCGCACCTCGAAGCTATACTTCTTCTCCTCGTCAAACTCCTGCGTCAGCTCGCGCTCAAAGTATAAAACAGAGTCTAGGGCGGTGTGGGCGGAGGCCACCAAATCCCAAGCCCTGAGCTGCGGCTGCTCAATGTACATGGCCTGGCCCACAAAGAAGTCGTAGTGGCCGGAGAAGAGCTCGGGCAGGCGCGATTCCCAAAAGCCGTGGATGCCGCGCTGCCCTGTTAGCTGGCCGTTGTAGTTTTGGGTGGTGTGCAGCGGCACGCAGGCGTCGGCTATGTAGTGGCCCATTTCGGTGCTCAGGCGCAGGATGCGGTCTACGTTGCGCTCTTTGAAGGCCTGGGTGAGCTGGTACTTCATCCGGTTGATGTGCCAGGGCACAATGCCATAGGCCAGGAGCGTGTCCTCGGTATACTGTTCCACGGCCTCCTGCCAGAAGCGCGGCATTTTGTACAGGGCGCTGTCGCCGTACACGTCCAGGTCGATGTAGTGGCGCGGTGCCTCGCCCTCCACAGCATAGCGGCGCTTGTCGGGGTTCACGGCGTTTTCGGTGATGTAGCGGATGTGCTTTTTGTAGAACCGAACCATCTCGGGCGGCAGCGCGAATACGGCCAGCCGGTTGATGCGCTGGTGCGCGAAGAAGCCCCAGGTGTAGCCGTTGAGCGGCAGCAGTAGGGTGATTGCCAGAAGTATACCTTTATACTTGGTAGCCATACTTGCGGTGTACGGTAGATTGGGGCGAAGGTGTATGGGGAGGAGGCGATCCGGCTCCTTAGGCCGCGGTCCTCCTTAGGTTAGGGGAAGCATCCTCTAAAGGGAGGAGCAGTGACACAGCCCCTTGTTAGCGCCCCGTTTCCTAAACCGTTTTGCGGCAACAGGCGTTGCTTCTATAGTAGAGGAAGGCCGTGGGGGGCAGGAAGGAACGATACTGAAAGGAGGGTACATGAGCAAAAAGAACGGCGAGATGCGTTTTAACGCCACCTGGTCTATGGCGGTGGGCGGCATGGTGGGAGGCGGCATCTTCTCTGTGCTGGGAGTAGTGATAAGCACTGCAGGGCAGTGGGCCTGGCTAAGCTTTGTCATCGCCGGGGCGATCGCACTGATTTCGGCCCACAGCTATAGCCAGCTGTCGCTGAAGTATGAGCAAAGCGGCGGCGCCTTTACCTTTCTCAGCGACATCAACCACAGGGGCTTGGCAGGTAGCTTGTCCTGGGTGCTGATACTGGGCTATATCCTAACCGTTTCTGTTTACGCCTTTACCTTTGGCCATTATGTGGCGCATGTGTTCAACTGGGGAGACTGGCTTCCGCGGGTGTTGGCCTTCATGATTATTGCCATACTGGCCCTGGTGAACCTAAGAGGGGTCAGCGATTCGTCCAAACTGGAGATTATTACGGTTTGGGGCAAGCTGTTCGTATTGCTGGGCCTGGCCTTGTTTGGCCTGGTGCAGTGGCGCCCGGGGCAGCTAACGGCAGGCATGGACGCAAAGCCCTGGCATGCCGCCATCGTTGGGGCCGCCACCATTTTTATGGCCTACGAGGGGTTTCAGCTCCTGTCGTATGACTACGACGACATCAATAATCCCCAAAAAACATTGCCAAGGGCCACAATAGCAGCTGTTCTGTCCGTTATCGTAATTTACGTGCTGGTGGCGTTAGGGGCTACCATGCTGGTCGGGGCGCAGACGGTGGTCCAGCAGAAGGAGGTCGCTTTGGCTGTTGCTGGCAAGCAGGCGCTAGGCACCACGGGCCTGGTGTTGGTTACCGTTGCGGCGGCTTTCTCCACAAGCTCAGCTATCAACGCCACCCTTTTCTCCACAGGCAGGTTAATGGAGACGGTTGCCCGGAAAAAAGGGCTGCCGCAGGCTTTTGCCATAGAAAACAGCGCACAGATTCCGTTCTACGCTATCCTGATTATTGCGGGGCTATCGGCTGCATTGGCGGCTGTGGGGTCGTTAGGGGCACTGGTGGATGCTGCCAGCCTGATCTTCCTGATCACCTTTGGCACGGTGAATTTTATCGCTTTTCAGCAGAAGGTAAAGTATAGGCTGCTGTGCCTTGCCGGGGCTGCGGGTTGCCTGGTGGCCATCCTGGTTTCGGCGTACGAACAGATACAAACTAAGCCTGTGCCCTTGCTCGTGATCGTGTCCCTCATTTTACTGGCCCTGCTAGGCAGGCCTTATGTCTTAAAGCGGATGAAGCAGTGATGCGCTTGCTTTGTGAGAGCGGCAGGAGTAGGGCTACTGGAGGAAAGCGGGGCTACTGTGGTGCCACCAACTGAAGCCACGCCTCAGCGGCTTTCTCGTCCTCAAAGGATTTTACATCAAGCTGTTCTTTGATGTTGGGATACAACGCCTTGAAGGACCGCTGCCCATAAATGCCAGGGGAGAGCACGTGCGCCAAGTGCTGCAGGCCCAAAGCCTTGGCCTGCGGCGCCCACCTGTAAGCCAGCCAGTTTACGGCTACATCCCAGGGGCCAATTAACTCGCGGTTGCTATTCAGTAACCCTTTGCAAGGCTTCTCGCGCAGCATCGCAAGGATTTGGTTGTTGCCCATCATCACTGTTTCCAGCGATTGTATGCCTATCCAGTTTACGAAAATATAGACGTTACCCGGAGACCTGCTGGCTTCAAAGAAGACATCACCATTCCCCTTCTTCAACTTCATATGCTCCACTAACTGTAATCCGTCCACTTTAGTCTGCTGTTTTGACTCCACATGCTCAAAGCCTGCTCTTTTTACATGCCCTATTCAAGCATGTACGGAGTACCTTATAAAAAGCTCTTTATTGCTGCGATTGTTTCTTCCGGTGCGCTCAGGTTTGGGCAGTGGCCGGTTGCCTCCAATACTACCAGCTGGCTGCCGGCTATGTGCCTGTGCGTAAACTCGCCTACTGACAAAGGCGCAATGGCATCCTCCGAGCACTGCAAAATGAGCGTATCCACTTTTACGTGGGGCAAGTCCTGGCGGCAATCGGAGAGGAAGGTGAGGTGGGCAAAGTCTCGGGCAACCTCGTGGTTGCTTTTGCAGAAGCTTTGGGCCAGCTCCTGGCCTAGCGCTGGCCTGTCCGCATTGCCCATGATAACGGGAGCAATGGTGTTAGACCACCCCAGGTAGTCGCTATCCAGAGAATTGAGCAAGCCCATGATTTCTTCCCTGTTAAAGCCGCCTACATAGTCGCCGTCGTTGATAAAGCTTGGGGAGGGGCTAACCAGGACCAGCTTTGAGAACTGACCTGGCTTTATGTTGGCAGCCAGCACCCCGATCATGGCGCTTACGGAGTGCCCTACATAAATGACATCCTGCAGTTCCAGTTCCTCACAGATTTCCAGCACATCCATGGCGTAGGCCTTTAAAGAGTCGTATTTCTCTTTGGTGTAGGTCGTCGCATCAGAGTTGCCAAAGCCGATCATGTCAAAAAGTATTATTTTGTAGTCGTCTTGAAAGGCAGGCGCTATGTGGCGCCACATGTTCTGATCGCAACCGTAGCCGTGGGCAAACAGCATGGGTTTCTCACCTTTTCCAGTAACCGTTACATTATTCCGTTGGATGGCATTCATATCGTTTAGGGTTAAGGTTAAACTAAATCAAATGGCTGTCAAATAACTCCTTCCGTGCTAAGGTAACCATGAAAAGTGGGAATCATAGTATCGCGGGTCTTATTTGCCTGGGGAAAATGTTTTAGGTGCGCAACCTGCCGTAGTTTAAAAGCAAAAACCGGCCTGCCACATCCACTGTAGCAGGCCGGGCAGGTATGAGCTCTAAAGTATAGGCTTAGCGTTTCCTAGACATCTCCGGGAAGCGCATCTTATAATCCGCGTCTACTTCACCTTTCGAGATTTTGGTGAGCTTGTTCTTGATCAGGCGCTTCTTCAGGCCGGAAAGGTGGTCAGTGAACAGGACACCCTCGATGTGGTCATACTCGTGCTGGATCACGCGGGCGGTCATGCCATCGTACGTGTCCTCGTGCTCGTTCCACTCCTCATCAAAGTAGCGGATCACGATGCGCTCGGGGCGGTACACTACCTCGCGTACACCAGGTATGCTCAGGCAGCCTTCCTCAAAGCCCCACTCTTCCCCGTCTTCCTCCACAATCTCCGGGTTGATAAAGGCCTTTTTCACGCCTTTGCCCTTGTCCTCGTCGTCCATCATGGGCTCCGAGTCGATCACAAACAGGCGGATGCCCTTGCTGATCTGCGGGGCGGCCAGACCTACGCCGTGGGCGTGATACATGGTGGCGTACATATCCTCAACGAGCTCTTTCAGTTCCGGAAAGTCCTTCGGGATGTCCTGCGCCGGCTCCTTCAGAACCGGGTCTCCGTAGGCGGTAATTGGGTAAATCATATGTTTCTGCTTTCTAAATACGACTGTAAAATAATAACGGCGCTGATGCGGTCCACGGTGGCCTTGTCCTGGCGGGCCTTCTTCTTCAGCCCACCGGCCAGCATCGTCTGCTGCGCGATCTTGGAGGTGAAGCGCTCGTCCACCAGGTGCACCGGTATGCCCGGGAACTCCTTCTGCAGCTTGCGCTGGAAACCCACCACGTGCTGCGTGTTATCGGTGGCCTCGCCCGAAAGGCGCTTGGGCATCCCCAGCACAAAGGCCTCCACCGGCTCGCGCTGCACATAGGCCTTCAGGTAAGACAACACATCCTGGGCATGAACGGTTTCTAAGGGGCTCGCAATGATTTGGAGCGTGTCCGTAGCGGCCAGCCCCACCCGCTTTGTGCCGTAGTCAATTCCTAAGATCCTACCCATAATGCTGTTACTTGTTCTGCAAAGGTAAGGATTTTAATTTTCGATTGATAACGAACAGCTCCGGGCGTAAAATGGGGGCTAGTTTAACCCAGGTGCAAGCCCTGAAATCGGGCTGGCAAGCAAAGGATGCCGCCGTTCTTAGGAAACCTTACAGCTTAAACTCCAGCGTAACATAGTAGTTGCGGGCATCCGAAGGGATAATGCCTGGCCCCGGGTAGCCGGTGGCGCGGCGCGTGAAGTAGCGGTTATCGGTCAGGTTGTTGATGCCGGACTCCAGCGTGAAGCGCTTGTACGTATAGCTGCCCGAGAGGTCCATCACCCAGTAAGCCGGTATCACGCCCACCACGGCGGTCGGCTCTTGTATGGAGTTGGGCGCATCGGTGTACTGCTCGGCGGTGTAGCTGTACTGGTAGGCCAGCTTAAAGTTGTTGCGCTTAAACGAAAGACCGGCCTTGGCAATCACCGCCGGTGCCAGCTCCACCTCGTTGCCGTCGATATCGGATAATGGGCTGCTATACTTCGTGTTCACCAGCGTTATGTTAGAGAACGCCGAGAGGCTGGTCGGGTGGTCTGCGCCATAGTATAGCTTCAGCAGGTCGGCCTCCACAAAGGTCTCCAGGCCAAGGTTGCGCGAGTCGCCTACGTTGGTGCGGATGCGGTTGGTGGTGCCCTCTATGTTCTGGAAGTTGATGCGGTCCTGGTAAGCCAGGTAAAACACGCTGGCGTCATAGTTCAGCACACCGCTGATGTTGCCCCGGATGCCAAGGTCTGTGCTATAGCCACTCTCATCCTTCAGGTTCTGGTCCACGAACTGGTTTGGGTTGATCACACGCATGTCGTTGAAGTTGATGGCGCGGTAGTTTTGCGAGAAGTTGCCATATACTTCCATCTGCTCGCTCGGCTTATAGCTCAGGCCCACGCCCAGCAACAGCACGTTACGGGAGTTTTCCCGCTCCTCCGGCACCACTTCGTCGCGTACCACATTCCCTGCCTGGTCAGGTACCACATCCCGGTAGCTGCCGTCGGCGTTCGTGTTGATCCACTCGTAGCGCACACCCGGGGTTATACTTAGCTTTGGCGTGATGTTGAAGATGTTTTCGGCAAACAGGGCTACGTTGCGGCTCAGGTAATCGTAGCTGGACTCGTTGGGAGCGCCTGTTTCGGAGTAGAACCTGAAATCCGCGTCAGCGGCCAGGGAGCCGTCGCCCTGTTTTTGATCGGTAAAGCCACGGTAGTAGCGGGCACCCACCAACAGCGTGGAGAAGGAGCTGCCCAGGTCGTAGCGGTGGATCAGGCGCGTTTCGTTGCCGAAGTTGCGGAACTGGTCCTGCAGCAGTGCGCGCGGCTGCGACAGGTCGTCCGGGCGGTTGATCTTGCCCATAAAGCCCAGCGCGTCGCGCTGCGCCAGCAGGCCGAAGTTTCGGATGTTGAGCTTGGTGCGCTCGCTCAGGCGGTAGTCCAGCGTCAGGGCCATCAGGTTCCAGTTCACTTTAAACCAGTTGCGGTCGCGGACAGATTGCCGGGCGTCCCGCTCAAACTCAACATCGTTTAAGCCACCAGGTTGCTGTGCCAGGTAATCCATGTAAGTATAGTCAAAGCCGATCTCCAGTTTCTCGGTGGGCTTGTAGTGCACGGAGCCAAAGGCGGTGTGGGCATCAAAGCCGGAGTTGTCGCGCCAGCCGTCGCCGCGCTTGTACTGGTAAAAGCCGTAGTAGTGGAACTTGCCTTTGCTGCCGCCGATGCTGTTGAAGGAGTTAAACAAGCCCCATGATCCGGCTGTCTGGCGGGTAGTTAGCTCAAACGATTTGTCCTCGGGCCCTTCCTTCATCACGAAGTTGATCATGCCGCCGAACTGCGTGCCATACTGCAAAGAGGCTGCGCCGCGCACCACCTCAATGCGGTCCAGCGCTTCGGTAGGAGGGGTGTAGTAGCTCTCCGGGTAGCCCAGGGCATCAGCCGAGATATCGTAGCCGTTCTGGCGGGTGTTGAAGTTGGAGGTACGGTTCGGGCTGAGGCCACGGCCCCCGATGCCCAGCTGCAGGCCGGCACCGTCGCTCTCCCAGATGTTGAGGCCGGCCACCTTGGCAAACACCTGGCGGCTGTTGTTGGTGGCTTTGTTGGCCGTGATGTCGCTGAGTACCACCACCTCGCTCTTCTTGCCCTCGTAAATAGCGGCACCCTCCACTGAGTTCAGGCGGGTGATGCCGAAGGTCTTTTCGCGCTCGCCCTTCACGTTCACCTCGCGCAGTTGTCCCTCCAACTGCTTCAGCGAGAAATCAAGTATAACATTACTGTTGCTGATGGTCACCTGCTGCGTAGCCGAGCCCCAGCCCACGCTGTAGGCGGTTAAGGTATATACACCGGGAGCCAGATCGGCTATGGTATAGTTTCCTTTGGCATCGGCCTTAAAAAGGGAGCCAGTGTTGGTCAGCAGCACCTCGGCCTGCGGCACCGGCTGCTGTGTGGCGGTACTGGTAATTTTACCAGAGATGGAGAAAGTTTGGGCCAGGGCAGCCAGCGAGCTGCAGAGCACCAGAGCGATAGTGAGCGTTACGCGCATTGTCTTTTATTTCTGCCCCAGGGCCTCTTGCGGCGGAGCGTCTTGTTCTAAAGGTAATATCCAAGGCTTGGGCAGGAAGCTGTCTTTCTCGGCCGCCAAGTTAACGGTTGGGTCGATCAGGAGCCTGCTGCTGCGGTCATTCATCGCGACATATACTTCAGCACGCACCTGCGCACCGGGTATGCCACGGGAAGCAAAGTCCTGCTGCAGCATATGGGCGAACTGCAGGAGCATATCGGGTTGGGTGGCTACTTGCTTTTCCTGGGTGATGGTGAGGTAGTCGCGGTTGTTGATCTCTATTTCGTGTCCGGTCTCCGGGTCGCGCACATAGAAGAAGGCGGTGCCGGTCTTCTCCATCAGCATCACGCGCCAGGAGAAGCGGTAGCCTTGCTCGGTCCAGAAAAGTGGGCCGGGGTAAAGTATAAACCGCCACGGCACCAGCACCTGCAGCACAAAGTATACAGCCAGCAAACGCAGCAGCAACGGCTGCGCCGATACCTCAGCAAACTTCGGAAAGGCAGGCTTACGGACCTTGGCTATACTTCTAAGCCCGTTCAGCACCCGCTCATGGAAGCCCTCGGAAAAGAAGATCAGCGTACTCACTATCATGATGTAAGGAAACATACCGATCTGGAACAGCACCGCCGTGAGCACGTGGAACACGACCACCGTAAGGTAGGCCAAAGGCCGGCTCGTGCGCCAGCTCAGGAAAAACGGAACCGTCAGGTCGTAAAAAGCGCCGAACCAGCTGAACAGGTAGGCCACCCACACTTTGTCGAGCCACGGGCCGATGAGCGGCAGGTGCGTGTGGGCCGGCAGCCAGTAGCGCAGGGGCATGGCCTCCAGCAGCCAATCGGGGTTGAGCTTGGCCACGCCGGCATAGAAGTACACCAGCCCTAGCTGCACCTGGAAAATCAGCACCGCCCAGCGCGGCACATGGCTTACCCAGGTATGCGGCTTGCGCAGCACATCCAGCGCAAAGTGCCGGTTGGCTGGCACCAGCACCAGCAGCAATGCCACAATGCTCACAAAGTAGTAGTGGTTGAGGTAATTCGTCTTGTCAATCAGCTCGACGTAGGTAAAGCTGAGAAAGAACAGCAGCGCCGACAGGCGATAGAACAGCCCCAGCAACATACCCAGCGCCGCTACGGCCATCAGTATAAACAGCGCGTACATGCCCGCCTCGCCCAGCGGCCGCACCCATTCAAAGCCATAGTAGGGGAAGTATACTTTAGGCTGCACGTACAGCTCCGTTACCCAACCCTTGGCCATAAACCGGATGATACTGGCCAGCATCATGCCGCCAAAAATAATGCGGAAGGCCGCCAGCGGGGCTGCGGAAACAGGGGCGGTAAGGTATGGCTTCAGCTTCTGGAGCATGGTTATACTTACAGTTTATACTTCCTGCGGCCATACTTGCCGGAGCAGGCACAGCCGCAGGAAGAGGTAGGATTAATCGCCGTCGTTGTCGGTGTAAGAGATGGTAACGCCCAGCTTGGAAGGCATGTCGGTCTTGGTCAGTACGATGAGCTTCTGCAGCTCGTCGTACACTTTGAGCACGGCGGGCTGCTGCGTCGTTACAGCCTCAGAAAGCGGACCCTGCACGGCATTGGCGGCAGCCAGCACGGCATTAAACTGCGCCTCTATGGCATCAGAAAGAAGGGTGCCATTGTACTGTGCGTTCACATGGTCCAGGTAGTCATCCAGGCCCGGGCCGTTGGTGCCACCCGGCGTCATGCCCATGAAGGTGGCTTTCTCGGCCTGTATGTTCTGCTTCAGCAGCTCCAGCGATAGCTGGCTGTAATAGGCCTCCACTTTTTCTGGCAAGGCGGTGCCTGAGGTGGATTTCCCTGCCGGTAATCCCACTTTATACCTTTTAGTCACATCGATATCGGCGTTAAGGCCATTTACCAGGTTGCCCACAGCACTGCCCACGGCTGTGCCTTGCGCGTTCTTGAAGGTAGTGGCATAGTCGCCGCTGGTCCAGCCGTTGTAAACGGTCTCCACGCGCTGTTGAACCAGGTGGGCAACGTCCTGCAGGTACTTTTTGCGGTTGGCCGCGTTGGTGCCGGAAGTATACTGCTCCAGCACGGCAGCCTCTGTGCCGGCGCCATACAGCAGGTAGTCCAGGGCCGGGAAGCCCTTGGCCGCGTAGTTGGCGGTGAGCTGCAGGTTATAGGTGCCGGAGGAGATGTTGCTCTCGATCTGGCTGGTACTGGTAGGGAAGGTGTTCAGGTTGCTGCGCAGCATCTGCTCGTCTGCCGGGCCAAACTCATACACGCTCACGTTTTGCCATGCCGTGTAAGCCTGCTGGTAAGCCGTGCGGGCGGCGGCCAGGTTTTCCGCCATTGGCGAAGCCACAAACGCATCGATGGCAGTGGCCATTGCCTTTGCTTTGCTGTTGAAGTTGCCATAAGCGGGCACGATCAGGTTGTCGGCATAGTTGGCCACC
This sequence comes from Pontibacter litorisediminis, assembly GCF_029360645.1. Taxonomy (GTDB): domain Bacteria; phylum Bacteroidota; class Bacteroidia; order Cytophagales; family Hymenobacteraceae; genus Pontibacter; species Pontibacter litorisediminis. The sequence continues at coordinate 81,810 of NZ_JARDUA010000009.1, forward strand.
ATGGTCTGGCGGTCATAATCATTGTCGGGGCTGCTGTCCTCGCTGTCGGAGCCACAGCTGCTGAGCAGGGCCAGGCAAGCCAACGCCATGACCTGGTATTTTTTCAAGTCTTTCATACTTATACTTTTAAAGCGCGAAAGGCAGCAGCTGTGGAAATGGCCTCTCCGCAACTGCTGCACTTATCTAAAACACTAACTATTGTAGAAGGCGCTACTACAGCTGGCCTTTGATGCTGTCCATGCCATAAGCAGAGCTCAGGATGTTGATAGCCTTGTTGATATCCTCGGCTGTCGTCTCGTACAGGTTGGTGCCGATGGCTGCCATCACTTCCTGGTACTTGGCGTCAGTCAGTTTGCGGTCAGACTTGTACTGCAGGCCCATCACAAAACCGATTGCCTCGGACAGGTAGTGGCTCTTTTTCGCCTGGTCTGCCACATTCTCCTCCGCTTCGTTCAGCTCATGTATGGCTGCAGCGGCTACCAGGCGCTCCCACTCGGTACGTACAGTGGCGGCGGCTTCTTCTTTGGCTTTCATGTCTTTGGCAGAGATGGCGGCGCGGCCTTTCAGGAAGGCGTCCATGATGGCTTTGTTGCTACCCAGGGCGGCATCAACCTGGTTGCTGTAGTTAGCCCAGAATCTTGCGCCATCGGTGGTGGCAGGGAAATTCTTTGGCGCGCCGAAGTAGCCGAATGCCTCGTCCCAGTGGTGTTCCATCGCAGTGCCTTCGCCTTCGGTCACCTTCATGTTATCCACGGCAGCGCCGATCTTCTCCTCGGTCAGGTAGCCATCCACCGCCTGGTAGTAGAACACGGCACCCATGAGGCCCTTCTGGATCACCTGCGCGTACTCAATGCCATTCTCATCCACCAAGTAGCTCTTTTTTCCATCCGCAGAGGTCAGCAAGCCTGCTTGCCCGTTGCTGGCTGGCAATCCTAACAAATGGGTAGGAGCCTTGCTGGCTGCAGCCACGGCATCAAAATAACCCTCAAACTCTTCCTGGGCAGTAAGAATGGTCTTGTTTTTGAGTTGCTTGGTGTTGGCTTCGTTCAGGCTGGCATCAGAAAACGGGCTGTTAGCGTTCGCATACATGGCCTTCATCTTCTGCGCGTCCAGCTGAGCGCCTTCATTGCCGGTCTTGATATAGTCGCTTAGCTCGGTCAGCATGTCCAGTCTGGTGGTCTGGCCAGCGTAATTCACGTTCTCAAAGTTGTAAGTGGACGGAACATTATAAGACGGTGCGTCTTCGTCGTCGTCTGAGCAGGAGGTAAAAGTTACGCAGGCGGCTAAACCAACAAGGGCCAGCGCTGTGTGCCTTTTGATAGAATGAAGCATTGTGTTTAGGTTAAATTTATTTAGACTGATTAAAAATAACTCTGCAAAGCTAAGCAGCAGCTGTGTCAGAGACAAACGTTGTTTAGACATATTTTAAATAAAATAGCTGGGTACGGTGAAGAGTACAGCTCATACGGCTGTAGGGTAAAGCAACTTTAACAAATTTGTACTTGTATAGATATAGAGGGCTTCAGTATATTTAAGGTAAATTTTTGTACTGCTTTGCCGTGCCGATGCTGTGGCATTTCACTGAATTTATACTTTAATCACATGGACGAGATGGAGCATGGTGAGGAAAAAGACAGAAAAGTCCGGAACACGCCGTTCCAGATAAAACTTCCGCTGTTTATCAGCCTGGCGCTGGTGGTGGGCCTGCTGTTGGGGGCTACCATGTTCTCGCCATCCACCACGAACCCCCAAGGCACCGCCAGGAGTTACCTTAAGTTCCGCGATGTGCTGAGCTATATAGACCGCGACTATGTTGACACCGTGGACGTGGAGGAGCTGACGGATTACGCGATTACGAAGATGCTGGAGAAGCTGGACCCGCACACGGCCTACATCCCGGCCGAGGAACTGGCCATGGCGCGCTCTTACCTGGAGGGCGACTTTGAGGGCATCGGGGTGGAGTTTAACATCTTTAAGGATACAATTTACGTCATCACCCCGCTGAGCGGCGGGCCGTCTGAGGCGGCAGGCATACAGGCCGGCGACAAGATCCTGAAAGTGGACGGCGAGAGTGTGGCTGGCATCGGCATCAACAACGAGGGCGTGTTTAAGCGCCTGCGTGGCCCTAAAGGCACCAAAGTAAACCTTACTATCCAACGGAACTCCACCAAAAAGCTGCTTAACTTCACCATAGAGCGCAGCAAGATTCCCACCCACTCAGTGGACGTGAGCTATATGGTGGATGACAGGACAGGCTATATCAAAGTGAGCCGTTTCTCAGCCAATACCTATGAGGAGTTTATGGAAGCCCTTACCAGGCTGCAGGGGCAGGGCATGGAGCAGCTGCTGCTCGATTTGCGCGGCAACCCGGGCGGCTACATGGACCACGCCATCCGGATGGCCGACGAGTTTATCGGCAATGAGAAAATGATTGTGTATACCGACGGCAAGGGCACCCGCTACGACTCCAAGACATTTGCCCAGCGAAAGGGCGTGTTTGAGGAGGGACCGCTGGTGGTGTTGCTGGATGAGGGCAGCGCCTCTGCCTCCGAGATCGTGGCCGGCGCCCTGCAGGACAACGACCGCGCCCTGATCGTGGGCCGCCGCTCGTTTGGCAAGGGCCTGGTGCAGATGCCGATCCCGCTGAACGACGGCTCCGAGCTGCGCCTGACCATCTCGCGCTACTACACGCCAAGCGGGCGCTCCATCCAGAAGCCTTACAAGGAGAATGCCGAGGAGTATGAGATGGACATCCTGAACCGCTTCGAGAACGGAGAGTACTTCCACCCGGACAGCAGCCTGTTCGTGGACTCGCTGAAGTATAAAACCCTGGGCGGACGCGCCGTGTATGGCGGTGGCGGCATTATGCCCGATGTGTTCGTGCCCCGCGACACCACCGAGCTGTCGGAGTACCTGAGCCAGCTCTACAACAAGAACGTGATCCGGGAGTATAGCCTGAGCTATTACCAGAAGCACAAGAAAGAGCTGGAGAAAATGCCGTTTGAGAAATTTAGCAAGGGCTTTGAGGTAACGGATAAGATGCTGCAGGAGGTGGTGCAGACGGCTAAGGCCTCCGGCGTGGAGTATAACGATGCCCAGTTTAAACGCTCCAAGAACCTGCTGCGCAACCATCTGAAGGCCTTTATCGCCCGCAGCGTGTATGGCAACGATGGCTTCTTTCCGGTGCTGCACCAGTCAGATGAGGAGTTTCAGCAGGGGCTGAGGCACTTTAGCCGGGCCCAAAGCCTGGCGGCAGGAAGCATGTAAGTATGAGCAAAGCTCGACAAAGGATTCTGTGACAAAGGACAAAAGATTCTCCTGAAATGATTACCTCACCAGCTCTTCCTAAAAGCAGCAGAGAACACTCGTGCAGGATGGTCCCCTTGTAAGGGGATATTATCCGGTAAATCATTCGTCTTTTGTCAAATAGCCAAACACCTAACGACACCTTAAAACTAATCATACATGGCCTTTTATTATAGACTAGGAGAGATCCCGCACAAACGGCACACGCAGTTCCGCCAGCCCGACGGCAGCCTCTATGCAGAGCAGCTGGTGGGCACGCTGGGCTTTAGCGGTGTTTCGTCGTTGCTCTACCACATTAACCCGCCTACCCAGATCAGCCGCATCGGGGAGCCAAGGCCGTTTGCGCCGAAAAGGGCCGAGGGGGTAAAGCTGGCGCCGCAGCACCTAAAAACGGTAGAAGTTAAAGCCACCGGCCCCGACTACCTCAGCGCCCGCAAAACCATGCTGTTCAACAACGATGTAGCCATTAGCCTCTGCAACCCATCGGAGCACGAGATGGACTACTACTATAAGAATGGCCAGGCCGACGAGGTGGTGTTTGTGCACGACGGCACCGGCGATCTGCTCACCCAAATGGGCCGCATCCCGTTTGGCCCCGGCGATTACCTGGTGATCCCGCGCACGGTCATCCACAAGTTCCGGTTTGATGAGAGCGAGCGGCAGGTAAGGTTGCTGGTAATCGAGTCGTTTAGCCCGATTGAGACGCCGCGCCGCTACCGCAACCACTTCGGCCAGCTGCTGGAGCATGCACCGTTCTGCGAGCGCGACATGCGCCCGCCGGTGGAGCTGATCACCGAAACCGAGAAAGGCGATTACCTGGTGCAGGTGAAGAAGGAGGGGGAGCTGCATCAGTTCTATTACAGGTCTAGCCCGTTTGATGCCGTAGGCTGGGACGGCTATTTCTACCCCTACGCCTTCAACATCAAGGACTTTGAGCCGATAACCGGCCGCATCCATCAGCCGCCGCCGGTGCACCAGACCTTTGAGGCGCACAACTTCGTGATCTGCTCGTTTGTGCCGCGCCTGTTCGACTACCACCCGCTGTCCATTCCGGCGCCCTACAACCACTCGAACGTGGACTCCGACGAGGTGCTATACTATGTGGAGGGCAACTTTATGAGCCGCAAGGGCGTGGACCGTGGCTCCTTTACCATACACCCGGGCGGTATACCGCATGGGCCGCACCCAGGCACCGTAGAGGCAAGTATAGGCAAGAAGGAAACAGAGGAGTATGCCGTGATGATCGACACCTTTAAACCGCTGCACCTGACGGTGGATGCCCTGCCTTACCTGGATGAGAAATACCCGATGAGCTGGAACGAAGACGGCGATGACAAAGTGCGGAAAGGCGATATGTTTGACTAAACTGCTTCTAGTTTTGTAACTTGCGGCGGGAAAGGCGGCCTTGGTAGCTGGCTTCTCCCGCCGCAATTGTTTTTTTACCCTTTACACGTGCCATTGATGAAACGAATGATGCTGATGGCTGTGCTGCTGTTTGCCGTAATAGCCACTGCCTGCGAGAAGATCGATGACCTGCTTACGTTTTACATTGAGGAGGAGGAAACTTTTACCATTGAGTCAGGTTTTCCCTTAGGTGCCCTTGTCCCGGCCACGCCCTTTACCATCACCACAAACTCAGAGGAGACGTTCAAGAACAATAAAACCCGCGCCGAGCTGGTAAAGAATGTGAGCCTGAACAGGATGGAGCTGACGATAACGGAGCCTAAAACGCAGAACTTTGACTTCCTGAAGCGCATAGAGCTTTACATCTCCGCTGAGAAGCAACCGGAGGTAAAGATTGCGTACCTGGACGAGGTGCCCGCAGGAAGCAATGTGCTTAAGTTAAAATCGACCAATGCCAAGCTGGACGAGTATATCAAAGGCAACAGTTATACTATCCGGACACAGGCCGAGATCTCGAAGCCAGTGACAGAAGATATCACCATTAGAGCCGATATGCGATTTAAAGTAACCGCAGATCCTTTATAAGATGCATACATTACAGATGAGAGTTTCAGAGGATAATAAGTTAGAGAAGATCATCATCGTGGGTGACCGCGTGCTGATAAAGCCAAAGAGCACCCGCGACCAAACCAAGAGCGGTTTATACCTGCCGCCTGGGGTACAGGAGAAGGAGAAGGTGCAGGAGGGCTATATCATGAAGGTAGGCCCGGGCTACCCGATCCCCGCCGACTTTGGTTACGATGAGGAGACCTGGGGGCAGGAGGAGGAAGAGGTGCGCTACATCCCGCTTCAGGCCAAAGAGGGCGACCTGGCCATTTACCTGCAGCGCGACGCCATTGAGATCAACTACCTCGGTGAGAAGTATTTTATCGTGCCTCAGTCAGCCGTGCTGATGCTGGTGCGCGAGGAGGACCTATAGCAGCTTTCTAATTGGTGAGTTTATACTTTGCACAGTATACTTGCCGCCGGATTTATACTTACAAGGAGAAGCCCAGGCTGTAACAGCCTGGGCTTCTCCTTTTTATACATACGCGCTACTTCTCCAGCGGCCTAGTGAGGTCAAAATCTGCCTGAAAACGGAGCTGGTTGTCGCGTTTCAGGATGTAGCTGAAGGTGCGCCCATCGGGGCTGAAAACCAGTGTCCACTCGTTGGTAGCGGCGGCGGGAAGTAGCTCAGCCGTATAGGTGTCCGCCGGAAAGCGCTGTTCCAACGCTGTGGGGGCGGTAGAAGCCGTGCCGCCATAGAGGGTAATTTCATCCGGGGTGCCGTCTTCGTGGCGGTGGTCGTGCTTCAGTTGCAGCCCCTCCGCCGTTTTGCTGATCACCCAGGTCCTGGACTTATCCTCGCCTACTGTAAACGGAACGCGAAGGGTGGAGTCGGAACAGGCTTGAACATACATCACCAGGGGAGCACCGGCAAATGGATCCTGGCCATCGGCTGGGTAAATCACTGTTCCGCTAAAAGACTTTCCGCAAAGGCCGCTCATACTTTTGTAGAACGATTGCTGCGGCTCGCTTGCCTGGTAGCGCGGCTGAGCACAGGCCACCATCCAGAGCAGACACATCCATATCATCAGTCGCTTCATGAGGGCAAAATAGATAATAAATTTAAGTATGGCTATACTTATACTTTAATATATACTATAGATAGTTAAATTTGCTGTTTCTTAACAAGTACAAGCAGGGTGATAAGGCCAAGGTCTGGAAGCTTTGACCTTTGGTGCCGGAACAAAGGCAGGCTATGGAAGAGCAGCCTGAGTAAGATCTGCAGTTAGAATTAAACGTTGCTAAAATATAAGTTTACCTAAAAGCAACTTCTGCTGCTGCTTCACCATCTTTTAAGAAAGATCGCTTAGCTAAACCAAGCCTGTTCTACATCACCAAACTATGAAGCTAAAGTTACTGCTGTCTCTTGCGTCGATCATACTTTACTTAACCTGCAGCGCCCAGGAGCAGAAGCAGGAGCAAAAGAAGTATAACTACCCCCAGAAAACCCTGCAGGCGCTTCGCATCGATCAAGACCTGAAAATAGACGGTGTGCTGGACGAGCCAGTGTGGCAGCAGGCAGATATCGCCACGCAGTTCATCAAGAACAGACCAAACCCAGGGCCCCTGGAGAAACACCCGACCGAGGTGCGCATCCTCTACGATGATGCCGCCATTTATGTGGGAGCCGTGATGCATGACGTGTCGCAGGACTCCATTTTCCGGGAACTGGGGCGCCGCGACGATCTGGGCAACACAGACTTTTTCGGCATCTTCTTGGACCCTTACCTGGATGAGATAAACGGTTTTGGCTTTCTGATTACGCCGGCCGGGGTGCAGCTCGATGCCCGTTACTCGTCTAACGGCGAAGACTGGAGCTGGAACGCGGTGTGGGAAAGCAGCACCCAACTGAACGAAACGAGCTGGGTGGCCGAGATGAAAATTCCATACTCCGCCATCCGGTTTAGCAGCAAGCCGGTGCAGGTGTGGGGGCTGAACTTTATGCGCAACCGGCAATCCACCCGCGAGGGGTACTTCTGGAACTACGTAGACCCGGCCAAAGACGGCTTTGCCAACCAGTGGGGCCGCCTGGAGGGGCTGCGCAACATCGAGGCACCGCTGCGCCTGTCGTTCACACCGTATATTTCGGCTTACATGGAGCGCTACCCTGTGGCGCAGGAAGAGTCCGGAAAGGCTTCGCACGCGCATAACTTTAACTTTGGTGGCGGCATGGATGTGAAGTACGGCATAAGCGACGCCTTTACGCTGGACATGACGCTGGTGCCGGATTTCAGCCAGGTGCAGTCTGATAACCGCGTGCTGAACCTCTCGCCGTTTGAGCAGCAGTTCAGCGAGAACAGGCCGTTTTTTCTGGAAGGGACGGAGCTGTTCAACAAAGGCGATTTTTTCTATTCCCGCCGTATCGGGGGCAGGCCGGTTAACTCCGGAATTATTTACGACGATGCCTACAGCGAGTATGAGGTAGTGGAGAGCCCCAGCGAAACCAAGATGATCAATGGCACCAAAATTTCGGGCCGCACACAGTCCGGCCTGGGCATAGGCATTTTTAATGCGGTGGTAGGCGAGCAGTACGCCGAGTTAGAAGACAAAGAAGGAAACCGAATTAAGCTGAAGACGCAGCCGCTCACCAACTATAACATCGCTGTTTTCGACCAGTCGCTTAAAAACAACTCCTATGTTACGCTGGTGAACACCAACGTGATGCGCCAAGGCTCCACCTACGATGCCAACCTGACGGGCCTACTCTTCAGGATAGCCAACAAAGGAAACAAGTACGCCATTGACGGCAAGGGCGCCCTGAGCCAGCAGTTTCACCCGGACGACACGGAACGGGGCTACATGTACCGGGTGGGGGCGGGCAAAGTGAGCGGCAATTTTCAGTTCAACGCATCGCATGTGCTGTACTCGGATAAGTATAATCCCAATGACCTGGGCATCCTGTTTACGAACAACTCATCGGCGCAGGAGCTAAGCTTCTCCTACAACTTCTACGATCCTTTCTGGAAGCTGCTGAACCTGTATTCTACCGTAGGGGCAGTATACGAGCGGCGCTTTCAGCCCAATAAGTTTCAAAACTTCGTCATCTACAGCAACGTGAACGGCACCTTCAAGGATTTCACGAGCGCGGGGCTGCAAATCAACCTGGAGCCTATCGTGACTTACGACTTCTTCGAGCCTCGCCTGAACGGCAGGGTGTACGCTTTTCCGGTAAACTATACCGTTGGCGGCTGGGTGTCTACAGATTACCGCAAGCGTTTTGCCCTGGACCTCGAAATGACCTACCGCACGTTTGACGAGCACCAGCGCCGTAACTTCAGTTATGGCATCTCGCCGCGTTTTAGAGTAAGCAATCAGCTTAGCTTTACCTATAGCTTTGAGTCAGGCAACAGGTATGATGACATGGGCTTTGTGAACATTATCCGCTACAAAGACGACAAGGGCAGCGAAGTAAAAGACCCTGATGTGGTGTTCGGCCTGCGCGAGGTGCATTCGGTCTACAACAGCCTGTCGGGTAGCTACATCTTTAACAACCGGATGTCCTTGGGCCTGCGGGTGTGGCACAACTGGAGCAAGGTAAACCACGACCGGTACTTTAAGTTGCTCCACAACGGAGCGCTGGAGGCGTATGAGTATGCACCGGAAAAGTCGCCGGATGTGAACTATAACTCCTTTAACCTAGACATGGTGTACTCGTGGTGGTTTGCCCCGGGCAGCGAGATAAGCATTGTCTGGAAAAACGCCTTTGAGGAGCAGGTGAACCTGGTAGAGCCGTACTACTTCAACAACTTCTCCCACACCATCCGCTCCCCGCAGAGCAGCACTTTTTCAGTTAAAGTGCTCTATTACCTAGATTACCTGACGTTGAAGCGGAAGCTTGCAAAATCATAGCTGCGTATAGTTTATATGAAAAGAGCCGGCCCTAATCAGGACCGGCTCTTTCGTTTTAAGTTGATTCAGGCTACTTCCGGATCATGATCTTACGGGTATACACCTGATCGCCGTGCTGCAGGCGCACGATGTAGAGGCCGTTGGCATGCTTGCTCAGGTCAAACATGCCCTTGTACTGGCCGTTTATCTGTTTTACGGTGGCAGCGTACAGTTGCTTGCCCAGTAGGTCCACCACCGTCAGTGTCAGGTTTTCGGGGGCGGCGGTTTCTACGGTATAACTGAACTTGCCGTCGGCGCTTGGGTTCGGGAACACCATCAGCTCCGGCCCCACGTTGCGCTCCGCAGTCTCCACCTCATACCTGTAAGCCAAAGACATCTCCGATACGCAGCCATTTTTGAAGGCAATCACACTGTACTGTCCGTTCAGGGTTGGCGTGATACGCTGTCCGGTGGCACCCTCTAGTGGCTGCCCATCCAGGTACCACTGGTTACCCTCCGGCTGGCTCGAGATGAGGTCTTTGCCTTCGCGCGTAACCTTGGGCTGGTCCAGCGGCGTGCCTTCTTTCAGGGCTACGGCCACACGTGGGCTCTGGCAGCCAAGGGCCCGCACCTTCAGGTCGTAGAAGTAGTAATAGTAACTCTCCCAGTCAGCTGTAGCGGTGTTGCCACTGATGGTAAACACATTTTCTATGCCAAACGGATAAACTGCCACTCCCTTGTTGTTGCGGTAAATGGTGGCGCTATCCTCATACGAAATGGCGATGTTATACATGCCGGCGCGCGGTAGCTCCAGCCCCAGGTAGTACAATTGCCCTTGGTCGTTCGGGTCGTCAGGCTGTACCAGGTCTTTTGTGGCTGGTGTGCTGCGGGTGGCGGTAACCCGTAGTTCACGTGCCGATACCGGGGCGCCGTTGGCATCGTACACGGTAAACGTAATCTTGCCGCTATGGCCTATGTAGAGCCTTGCCTGCTCCAGCACCACCGGGGCCTCCGTTTTTACCTGCACATCCGGACTAAACTGGTTATAGCCGCCCCCAGAGAACTTGCTTTTATCTTTAGGGCCAACTGTCGCCGAGAACTCATTGAAGGCCGCGTAAAGCGTGCTGCCTATCGCACCAGTCTGCACCCGTGCCTGGTTGCCTGCGGCTATCGGGGTGGTGCTGGTAGCCGAGGCGTACCAGTAAGGGGCACCATCACCTTCCGCCGACAACGTATAAACGGGGCTGGTGCCGCATTGGAAAGCCGAGGCGCCTACAGGGGCGGCCGCCTCACCGGCCACCGTAAAAGTATAGCCGCGCTGGTTGTTGCTCTCCACGGCATCGGAGGCCAGCTCCGACTGTGCCACCAGCTCATAGGTAGCGCCAGCCTCCGTGGCAAAGGAGCCGTTCAGCAGCAGCTCCGCCTGCGCAAAAGGGGCTAGTTTTTTATCGAATGTGGCTGACAGGGTGGTGAGTTCCTGCCCGTTCTTCAGCACTTTTATACTTACTGGGATGTTTTGCTGCGCTGCAGTGCCGTTGTTGCGTAGGGTTATCATCGCGCCCTGCGCCGGCGAGGCACACAGCGAGCCGGCCCCTACTGGCTGCACGGCGGCTATGCCAATATCGCGCTGCGGCTTTACAAACTGGATGAGGTAGTCCTGCGTTTCGCCGCGGCTGTAGTTGTTGCAGGCGTTTACAGCGGCGGCATCCGTTGTCTCCTGCACCACCACGCGCATGCGTACCTTATCGCCTGCTATGAGTGTGCCCGGGGCTTTGATGTCGGCTGCAAACGTGCCGTTGCCGCTGATAACGCCGGAGGTGGCGGCTACCTCGCCGGCATCCGCAAAGCTGCCGTTGCCGTTCCAGTCGATGTATACTTTGGCTACCCTGGCGGCTGCCGTGCCACAGCTACCCAGCTCCAGCAAGAGCTGCTTTGCCTGGCTTGGCTCCAGGGTAAATACTGTGGAGGTCAGGTCGCGGTAGGTCGTGCAGTCGTCCTTCTGGTTCACGCTTTGTGTCCCAAACACCAGCCTGCTGATGCGGGCGCCCTGGTTAGAGGCGGGGGTGCTGGCGCAGACTGCGGTGCCGCCCATGCCGCTCACTAATAAGGCGTAGGCCTGGGGGCCCTCTTTTAAGGTTCCTTTGTGTTTGATGGTGATGGTATACTTCTTACCCGGGACAGCGTCGGCTATGAGGATCTGCTCTACGTTGTCCACCACATTGTCGCCCGGCATGGCAGCGGTCTCAGGAGCGGCTGGGTTCAGTGTCCAAGGGAGGTAGTCTTTGCCGTTGCCAGATACCCGTATATCGAGGTCGTTTACCAGCTTCGGCGTACGGTCATTCAGCGCTTTGGCGCCAACCGCTGCTACCGTGCCCTTCGGGTCAGTCCAGGAGATCGTGATCCGGAGCGGTCCCTTGCCAGAGGCAGTTACCTCCAGTGTCTGTGTTTCGCCCTGCTTCAGCGCACGCTCCTCCAGCAGGTGTGTATTGTTGGCGTTGCGTACCACGATGGCGGCCTGTTCCGCGTTCAGCAGTCCCCAGCCATAGCGGTAATCGGGGCCAACTGCTTCGCCGGCCTCGTCGGCGGTATGTATGGCGAGGCCTTTCAAGGTGGCGGCTCGCATAAACTTGCCGTTGTTCAGGGTGGCGTAATATTCCTGTAGCAGCAGCAGCGTGCCAGACACGTTAGGCGCAGCCATGGAAGTACCGCTCTGCACCTGATAGCTTCTGTCGTTGGTGGAGTAGGTGGAGAGCACCCTTACCCCGTTGCCCACAATGTCGGGCTTTATACGGCCGTCGTCGGTGGGGCCCCAGGAGCTGAAAGAAGACATCTTAACGTCCTGTGGTTGGTTATAGCCGTCTGTTATGGCGCCCACAGCCCCTACGGTCAGTATGTTTTTGGCCGTGCCAGAGGTGGAGATCACATCGTAGGCATCGTTGCTGCTGATGTCGTCCGGGCGGGATTTCACCAGCTCAAAAGTGCCGTTGCTATTACGCTGGAAGTATGGCTTGCCCACCTCAGGGCCTGTTTCGCCGTGGTTGTTGCCGGCTGATTTGACGATCAGGTAATATGGTGCGTTAAAAGCAATCTCATCCCAGGTAGCAGCCTCGCTGTTGTAGTACCCAAAGGATAGGTCTTCCTTCTTGCTTACATTCGGGTTGCCCCACCACTCCCAATATGGGTCGTCGTCCGTGCCTTTGCGATCAGAGTTATAGCGCCAGCCCGCCAGGCTGCCGTAGGAGTGGTTGGAGAGGAGCAGGTCTTTGGCAGCCTCAGCCATCTCGGCGTTATCGCTGTTAAAGTCATAAGCCAGCAACGACTTATAGCCAAAGGCCATACCTTTTGCCAAGGGGTTGATGCCACTGGCCACCATGGTGCCGGCTACGTGTGTAGCGTGCTCGCTTTCTTTGGAGGGGTTGTCTTTCTGAGTTATACGGCCTGTCAGCTCCTGGTGGGAGGCGCGCACCCGGCCGCCGTCCCAGATAGCGAGTTTGTTTGCCAGGCTGCCACTGCTGCCGCTTAGGTTCAGGCCCAGAGAGCCGCCAGTCCAGAGTTGGTCGGTGCGGGTGGTGGCAGCGGCGCTGGAGTTGTTGTAGGTGATGTAGTAAACAGGCATTCCTGTGTTATCCAGCCCCTGCAACGAGATAACGGTACCGTCCTTATACTGTTTTTCTACTACCCAGCCATACCTTTCCGCCAGCGCCAAGGCCTTTGCCCGGTTGGCCTGGTACTCTTTATCGGCGGTAGCGGCAATGCGCTGCAGCGCCTGCGTGTTGGCGCGGTCGGGGGTAAGGCCACGCTGAGCGAGCGCATTCGTGCCTGTCATCAGGCCTAGTGCCACAAGCCAAAGGCTCAGTCTTCTCATAAAGATATAGCAGGGTAAGTATGTTCCATACTAAAGATACTATAAAATCATTTTAATGCCAAAGTGGTTCCTGTAGATGATGTGTTATGTGAAGGCTTGTTCGATCTTGGTTTTGTAAGGTGTTGCAGGGGGAGCTCCGCCGGCTCCCTTAGCTGGCGCAAGCGTCCGCTTGTGCCTTGTGTCTTAGCCGCTGCTTTCCGCAACTTGAACTAAGCTATTCTGGTTAGCCACTGCTGATCCACGGCTTTACAACCAGCTCGTTCCACCTCTGGCTTAGGTGCTCTCCAGCCCGAGAGGGCTCGTCCTGGGGGTAGGGGCCCTCGATAAGGGCGTCGCGCTGTCTACATTTCCTTTGCTCCTGACGTCGCAATGCCGCCACGGCGGCACCGGAAATCTAGAAGGCGCTCAACCCAAGGACTGGGTATCATTCCAATAGCCACCGCAGACAGAGCTTGAACAGAGCTCCGCTCCTTTGACAAGAAGGGGCAGGGGTAGTTGGGCACGGTGCTGCGAAGATGCGGATTCGGGTACGAATGCCCGGAATGGCAGGGATAGCGAAACTACAGCGGGCATAAAAAAGAGAAGCGCCCCGGCATGAGCCGAAGCGCTTCTCAAAGTATGAATTTTAAACGTTTCTAGCGCTTCTGATACTGCGCGAACTCCTTGGCGAAGTAGGACAGGATGATGTCGGCGCCGGCGCGTTTAATGCTTAGCAGACTTTCCAGCATGGCTTTCTCGCCGTCCAGCCAGCCTTTTTGGGCGGCGGCTTTCACCATGGCATACTCACCGCTTACGTTATAGGCGGCAATGGGCAGGTGCGAGTTCTCGCGTAGCGACTTAATAATGTCAAGGTAGGCCAGTGCCGGCTTTACCATCAGGTAATCCGCGCCCTCGGCAACATCCAGTTCGGCCTCCAGCAGAGCTTCGCGGCTGTTGGCGGGGTTCATCTGGTATGTTTTCTTGTCGCCTTTCTTAGGGGCAGAGCTCAGGGCGTCGCGGAACGGACCGTAGAAAGCGCTGGCATACTTGGCGGTATAGCTCATGATGCCTACTTTCTGGAAACCATGCTCGTCCAGCACGTGGCGAAGGTGGGCTACACGTCCGTCCATCATATCCGAAGGGGCCACCACATCGGCACCGGCCTGCGCCTGCGCCAGGGCCATTTTGCCCAGCACCTCCAGCGTCTCGTCGTTCAGGATCTCGTCGTTCTCCACAATGCCGTCGTGCCCATCGGAGCTGTAAGGGTCCATGGCAATGTCTGAGAAAATCACCACCTCCGGAAAGTTCCGCTTAATCTCGCGGATGGCTCTGGCGTAGAGGCCGTCCGGGTTATGGCTCTCGGTGGCATACTTGTCTTTCAGCTGCTCCGGTATACTCGGGAAGGGGGCAAAGGCTTTAACGCCCAGCTCTACACACGAGGCGACCTCCTCCTGCAGCGTATCAATGGAAAAGCGGTTGATGCCCGGCATCGAGTCTACCTCCACGCGCTGGTTCTGCCCCTCAATTACGAAGAGCGGGTATATGAAATCGTTTACCCCCAGTGTGGTTTCCTGCACCAGGTTGCGTATGGCCTCCGTTTGGCGGTTGCGTCTTGGTCTTCTAATCATAACTATAAATTTTTACAGAAAAGCATTCTGTCTTACGTCTCTGCAAAGGTACGGCTTAATAGGCAGAAAAGCTGAGTGTTTATGGCAATAGGGCAGGTGTCTGTCGGGAGGAAAAGAGAAGTATAACGGATTGCCTGCATGTGCAGGCAACTTGCCCCAGCAGAGAGACGTGTGGCAGCGCCAAGCCTGCGGGCAAAAGAAAGAGACGCAATACTTTGCGCCTCTACAGATTCAAAAACAGCTAAATTCTTTCCATTACTGGTCGTCCTCATCCGGCAGGATCTCCACGTCCTGCACCAGCACGAAGTTCTCGATCTCGCGGGCTCGCGGCGTGTTGGCCAATCCACCTTCGGCCGTCTCTTTATACTTGCGCTCCATGCTTTCGCCTACCTCGCCCAGGGCCGCCACGCACTGGTCTACCGGTATCACCGGGTCTACGCCGGCAATGGCGAGCTGTGCGGAGGAGAAGGCAATGGCAGCGGCACTGGCGTTACGCACAATGCAGGGCACCTCCACCAGGCCCGCCACCGGGTCGCACACCAGGCCCAGCATACATTGGATGGTAATAGCCACGGCATTAAACACCTGCGGCACATCACCGCCCAGGCAGTATACGATGGCACCGGCTGCCATGGCGGCGGCACTGCCTGTTTCGGCCTGGCAACCTCCCACGGCACCGGCCAGCGAAGCGTTCTGCTCAATGATCAGGGCGATGCCGGCGGCAATCAGCAGTCCCTCATGAATCTTTCTGTCCTCCAGGCCATGCAGCTCCTGCAGGGTGGTCAGCGTACCCGGAAGTATACCCGAGGCACCGGCCGTAGGCGCGGCCACCACACGACCCATGCAGGAGTTTACCTCCTTGGCGCCCAGCGCCCGCGATACCAGCAGCTGAAACTCCGGCGACAGCACCGTAACCGGCGATTTGGCTACTTTTTTGGCGCCGTTGTTCACCATGCCCGAGCGTGACTTCATGTCCTCGGTAAGGCCAGTCTGCACGGCGTCCTTCATCACCTCATAGGCTTTGGCGATATTCTCCCAGATAAACTCCTCGGTGCGGCCCTTTTGGTCTATTTCGTACTCCAGCACGGGCTGGTATAGCGGTTCGCTGGTTTCAGCGCAGTGCTTCTGCCAGCTCTTAAAATCAGTGAATAGTAATGACATTGTTCTTAACTCCTTCTGGTTGTGTGGTGGCAGGCCAGTTGGCTTGCCAATCATACAAGTATACGTGTTTCAAAGATAACAAAACCGGTTGCAGGAATCGTTCTTTTGCATACTTGTATTCTGATGCCAAACTCCGGTAGGTGTGGCTCGTTCAAAAGAAGAAAACCTACTTTATGGCTGCACTAACCCCTGATATAAAAGATAAGCTGTTGACCGCCCTGGAGCAGATGGAGCACAGCCTCTCCAAGGCCAAGTTTAAGGTAAAAGACTCCCTGAGCCTGCTGGAGCCCATCAACATAATGCCCTACTACGGCTTTGGCAATGCGCACTACGTGTACGTAAAGGGGCGCGTGCTGGAAGACGAGAAAGTACATCAGCCCAAAGCAGGCGACGGCGTGCTGACGCACCTGAAGGACACTTACAAGCGTTATGAGTCGGATGAGATACCCGGGGTGCGGGTAAAGGCCAGCTTTGCGGGGCAGGAGGTGGAGGTAGAGACGGATGAGGAAGGGTATTTTGACGTGGAGTTCAGGCCCGATACTGCCATCGGCTACAGTACCACCGATAACAAGGTGAAGCTGCAGCTGCTGGACCAGAAGACCGGCAAGGACCGGCTGGAGGCAGAGGCCTATGTGTTTGCGCCAGGCACCGAGGTGGAGTACGGCATCATCTCTGATATAGACGACACGGTGCTGGTATCCAACATCAAGGATTTTTTGGGGCGGCTCCGGCTGATGCTGATGAAGAACGCCACCGAGCGCAGCCCGTTTCCGGGAGTGGCCGGTTTCTTCCGGGCCTTGTGCAAGGGCAGCGACGGCAAGGGGCGGAACCCGCTCTTTTACGTGTCGGGCAGCGAGTGGAACCTGTACGACCTGCTGATCAGCTTCTTCCGCTCGCACGACATCCCCGAAGGCCCCCTGCTGCTGCGCGACAAAGGCACCCGCCTGGACAGAGGCGACTTTGAGACCAGCGAAGAAGAGTATAAGCTCGAGAAAATACGCCACATCCTCGACACTTTTCCGCACCTGAGGTTCATTTGTCTTGGTGATAGCGGGGAGCACGACCCGGAGATATACCAGCAGGTGGTGCAGGAGTATCCAGGGCGTATTCTGGGCATCTACATCCGGGATGTGACGCCGGACGGGCGCGATAAGGAGGTGCGAAGTATAGCCGAACAGGTAAAGGCGCAGGGCGTGGAAATGGAGCTGGTGGAGGAGACACTCACTGCAGCCAAACATGCCGTGAAAATGGGTTGGATAAACGAGGAGCAGCTGGAGGACGTAAGGCAGGCATGTGAGGCGGATCAAAAGAAAGAGAGCTGATGTAACCGCAAAAATTATACTTTATACTATGGAGAAAGAGAAAAAGCGCGTGGCCATGCGCGTGCATGGCAAGGTACAGGGGGTGTTCTTCAGGGCCAGCACACAGGAGAAGGCGCAGGAGCTTGGCCTAACGGGCTTTGTGCAGAACGAGCCCGACGGCACGGTATACCTGGAAGCCGAGGGAGACGCCGGAGCCCTGAAGCAATTGGAGCAGTGGGCACATGATGGCCCCCGCCGCGCCGAGGTGGCAAAAGTAGAGGTGGAGGAGAAGCAGGAACTGCAAGGGTTTGAAGATTTTGAGCAGCGGCGGTAGGGGGAAATGTGTTGGAATATGCACAAGTAAGTATTAACTTCATCCTATACAATTGTTCCCTATCCAAGACCTATGAATACCAGAATCCTCCATTGCTCGACCTCTGTTGAAAATTATAATATGTGCATTGAGCACAGCGTAGCAGGCTTTTCAAATCGGGCTCCTCAACAGGGTGATTTAGTTTATTTGGCAGTAAAGGTCGGGAAGAAAACGCTTTGCGGCGCACGCTTTATACTCAATGAAACAACCAATTATAGGCCTTGGCCTGATGGGGAGAGATACGTACACGCCTTAACTGTAAAAGATGTTGAATTTTGCCAGCCCTTTGATATGGCTCTGTTGTCAGAAGCAGGAGGGAAACACTGGAGCATCATGTATGTGCAGGCATCAAAGCCTATCCATGATAAAACAGCATGTGAACTGTTAGACCACAAATTCAGGACGAACAAAGTTGATCAATTTATTCCTTTTGAAGTTGCACCACCTGTGCCTGTTGATGTTGTAGAGCCAACGCCAGCCTCCCCTGATAAAACATCGGATGAAGCACCACTTACCCGAGACTCCATAAGAATTCAGGCTAAACTTGCTGAGATTGGAGACCGCATGGGGTATAGCATATGGCTTCCCAGGAACGACAGAAGCAGGGTTTTGGAAGTATGGCAGTCTCAGAAAAGTTCTGTGCTGAACGACCTGCCACTTAACTATGATCTTGACACCATAAAAACTATCGAGAACATTGATGTGCTTTGGATTAAAGGCCGAACTATCGTTCGTGCCTTTGAGATAGAGCACACAACATCAATTTACTCAGGCATACTTAGGATGGCCGATTTAATGGCTCTCCAGCCTAACCTCAACATTAAAGCTCACATTGTTGCTCCCTCAGAAAGAAAAGCGAAAGTGATGCAGGAACTTTCCAGACCTGTTTTTAGGCATGTACTAGCTAACACATGTACTTTTATATCCTACACTTCTATAGAGGAATTGGCAAGTGAGAAGAGACTTGAGTTTATGTCGGACGCTGTATTAAATGTATATTCGGAGTTGGCGAAAGACTATATAGCAGTCTAACTCCTCCTTCGCCATTGTTGGTGTTATCACCAACAATCTATACTTCTGCAGCCAAACTGCTTGCTGGTGAAAACACGCAGCAAGGGCGGCGGTTTAATCATGTTCCTCGCTTCAATGTTATACTTGCTACATGCCCCTCCTCACCCTCCTCCAGCAAATCCCATACCTCGCCCCGGAAGACGTAGCCGCCCTGGAGGCGCGGTGGCAGAAGCGGGTGCAGCTAAACAGGTATGATTTCCTGATCCGGCAGGGGCAGGTGGAGCAGGGCTTATACTTTGTGGAGAGCGGCGCGCTGCGCATTTACTACCCACTCCCCGACGAGGACATCTGCGTGGGTTTTGGCTATCCGAACACACTGCTCGTTTCCTTCCCCTCCTTCGTGGCCGGCAAACCTTCCGATTACTACATCCAGGCCCTGCGCAAGAGCGAACTGCGCGGCATCAGCAAAACAGATTTTATGCAGCTGGTAGAGGAGCGGCCTAACATTAAACATTTCTGGTACGAGCAGCTGGAGAAGGCGCTGGTGGGAAAGATAGAGCGCGAGGTAGACCTGCTGCTGCCCGAGCCGGAGCAACGCCTGCAGCGCGTACTGCAGCGCAGCCCGCACCTGTTCCAGCACATCCCCAAAAAGTATATTGCCTCCTACCTGCGCATGTCCCCGGAAACGCTGAGCCGATTAAAGGTGTAAGTATGGTTTACAGGCTATTGTAATAAGTTACTAGCTTAGCCAGGTCTAAATCGGTTTTGAAGTCAATCCTATTCTTCTTAGCGTAAGCCTCAAGCTCTGAACTCTGACTGCCAAATGCTTCTAGAAATCCTTTCTTAGAATTCTTGATTTTAGTTATTTCAGTAGGAGTCGCAATAAAATAGGTCTCAACTGATTTTACATGCTGCTCTTTAACAGAAGAGCCATATGGCACCTGCTCTACAATTGTTTTCTTTGTTCTCTTTAATAGTGTAACGTTGCCTTCTGCCAATATCTCGTAAAACGTTGATTTGTCCCCGCCATCCACAACAGGATAGCCCTTTCTGAACTTCTTACCGCCGTTAGCCTTATCGTCCCCTTTTTCCCGAATTGTAAACTCGTATACAGGGTCTACAAATTCCTGCGGCTCACCGTCTCCACCATTAAAAACCACTTGGTCTTCAAGCTGGTCATACATGATCTGCCCCTCAAACTCAAGTCCGTTCATCAATTTAACTAACCCATTGCTCCAGGCATCATACAAGTAAGGTGAACCCTTAAGGGCGGAGTGGTCTTTAACTCTCAGTCGTCTGCCTTGAATATCTTTAGGCACCTGTATGTACTGGGCTAGCACCTCTGTTCCGGAAAATACAGTTATAAGAACTACAACTGTAATTTTGAATAGTAGTTTGACCATACGTAGTTTGTTTTGCTTTATATAAAATTAGTTATATACAGTTAAAATGCAAAGCTTATTTAATGAGTATCATATTTCGTCGAAGTAAATAAAGTCTAGCTCTATATTAATGGCTTCAGATCCTGCCAGGAATATTCGCGGTTATATATTCACAAACTATTATAGTAATTAACCAGTTGAGCTATATCGCTGTCGTTGCGCAGGTTTAGGCGGTGAGCTTTGATGTATTTTTCCAGCTCGGAAACCTTGCCCGGGAGCGCACCAAGCACAGACTTCTTATCTAGTTTTATTTTCTCAAGCTTATCAACCTTGGCAATGTAGTAGGAGGCATTATCCTGGAACTTCTTAACCTTGGTAGCAGAGCCGTAAGGCATTTCCTCAAAGACGTTCTTGTAGTACCTTTTTAGCAGCTGTACATTCTCTCCATCAGTAAGCACCTCATAAAAAGCACCTGGACTTGCGGCGTCAACAGGAGTGTATCCTTTTCTAAAGTTTTTCTTCTTTTTTATACCTCCATCGTTCTGGTAAAGAGAGAACTTTACCACAGGCTTGAGGAATGTCTGTGCCTGCTCATCATCACCTTTAAAAATTACCTCATCATTCATCAGGTCATACATCAGGTCTAATCCCTCAAATATGATTCCGTCGGCAAGCGTAACGTCTCCCTTCCTCCAGTCGCTGAACAAATACTGAGAGCCTTGCACATCTAGATACTGTTTAGTTTGTAAAGGCCTGCCCATAGCGTCTGCTATAACAACTTGAGCTATAGCACTGCTGAAGCATGCACAAACTATAACTAAGGCTAAGATGAGGCGAAGCAGAGGAATCTTCATAAACTTATCAGATTTTAAGTTTTAATTAAATATATGATATTTGATCATAGGGGCAAAAAGTTTGTATAATTATTTGATGTGCGCCTCCTGGAAGCATAAATCTTGATTCGTGTCAAGGATTGGCGCGTATAACCTGCTGTATCTTTGTGCTGTACAAGATAAAACCATGAAGCCATGACCACACTAGAGCAACTATCCCAAACCACCAGAAGCCTTTCCCAAACTGTAGCGCAGGGTTTCGACTCGCTGAGCCTGGTAGACCTGAACTACAAGCCCGCCTCCGACAGCTGGAGCATGCTGGAGTGCCTGGAGCACCTGAATCGCTACAGCCGCTATTATAACCCAGCTCTGGCCAAAGCCATTGCCCAGAACGCTGTCGGGAATAATATGCCAAGTATAACCTACAGCTGGCTGGGCCGAAAATCGCTGGAGATGGTGCGGCCGCAGAACCTGAAGAAGCACAAGACCGTGAAGCACATGAACCCCAACAACAGCCAACTGACGCGTGCCACGATGCAGGAGTTTCTGCAGCACCAACAGGAGTTGCTCCACCTGCTGGATGACGCCAAAAAGGCCGATATTGGCAAAAGAGCTGTGCCAGTGGAGTTTTTTAAGCTGTTGAAACTGCGGATCGGCGAGGCGCTGGAGTTTGTGGTGGCGCACCAGGAGCGGCATGTATTGCAGGCGCTGCGGGTAAAGCAGCAGCTGGCGCAGCAGGCAGCTGCCTAGTTTATACTTTGGCAGGCGCGAAGCTCACCTGCACTTCCTGCTTCTTGCCAGAATGAATGTCCACCGTAAACAATTGGTGGCTGTTGGTACTTGTTACCCATAGCTGCCCGTTCAGAAAAATAATATCGTTGGGCTCATGTAGGCCGTCGGTAAGGGTGCGTATGCGCCGGCGCTGCATATCCAGCACCTTTATCTTGCCGTTGTAAGTGTCGGCAATGTATACGTTGCTGTCGATCACCTCCAGGCCTACGCAGTGCTGCAGCAGTGCATCGTCCGTGTCGCCGTCCACATCGCCAAAGTCGAAGAGGCCTCTGCCAAGCGGGGTAAGCACCATGCCTGTTTCTGTGTTCACGGTACGAATGGCGCTGGCTTCGGCGTCAGCTACGTACAGTACCGGGCCTTTTATGGCTAGTCCGCTGGGTTGGTTGAAGGCAGCTTCGTGCAGCGGCCCGTCGGTGAGGGCCTCGCGGCCACTGCCGGCAAAGCGGTATACTTTTTCGGTAACTAGATCCATGCGCAGGAGCTGGTGGTTGCCGGCGTTGGCGACAAACATGCTGTTACCATAGATGTAGAGGTCCCAGGGGCTGTTAGGGTTTACCGGCTCGTTCAGCTTATCATCCAGGAAGTAATAGCCCAACTCCCCGGTGCCCGCTGCCGTGTATACTTGCCGGGCCTCCAGGTCTACCTTGCGGATGGCGTTGTTCTTGGCGTCAGCCACGTAAAGTATACTTTCGTGCAGCGCCAGGCCGTGCGGCTCATAAAAGGTTGCCTCTTCGTAGCTGCCATTCTTAAAGCCCTGTTCCCCGCTGCCAATTGTCTCCAGCACCTGTCCCTGCTGGCTAAGCTTCAGGATGCGGTTGTGGCCGCTGTCGGAGAGGTAGATGTTGCCTTCCGAGTCGCTAATCAGCTTGGACGGAAAGTATAAAGCATCCTCCTGTATTGGTGCATGCTCCACGTGGAAACGAATGGACTCGCGGTTCAGCTGGCTTTGATGCTCCGCCAGCAGCCGCTCAATGTAGGGCCGCACCGTATTATACACATTCTCTCCGGCATGCTGGCCAATTACCTTGCCGTTCGGATCTATGAGTACGGTGGTAGGCCAGGCACGTATGCCGTACTGGTTCCAGATCTTGTAATCCGCATCGTTTACCACCGGGTGCTCTATGCCAAACTTGCGGATGGCCTGCAGGATGGTCCCGTTCTGCTTCTCAGCATCGAACTTGGCAGAGTGTATCCCCACTACCACCAACACATCGGCGTACTCCTCCTCCAGCCGCTGTAGGTCTGGCACAATATGCTGGCAGTTGATGCAGCCAAAGGTCCAGAAGTCGAGCAGTACGATCTTGCCTGCAAAATCTTTGATGGACCAGTTCCTGTAGGTGTTGAGCCAGCCGTGTTCGGTGTTTATTTCTGGTGCGTTTACGCGTCCGGTAAGCATAGTAAAGTCTGTTTTCGAGTTTGATAGCGTGCTATAGGTGTTACAGGTTTGGGAGGTGATTTGTTTACCTCCCCCTCTCCTAAAAACAGGAAAGAGTGCTGCAGGTATAAACCCACCCTTAACTCTTGCTGTTCCGGAGTTCCTAGTCCGGAACTTTCTCTGCTGCGGACATCCTTGTCCGCGTTTCGGCAGTACCGGGTCCTACCACCCCTGCCCCTCCTTGTCTAAGGCGGGGAGTTCTGTAACTGCCATTGCTCAAGTATTTATTTCATAGTTGCTGGTATAGCGTCAGCAGAAGCACTAACCCACCCCTAGCTCCTCCGAGGAGGGGAATCTCCTGCATGCGATTGCCATCGCCCTCCCCCCTTCAATGGGGGACTATATGGAAAGCCGAGGCTATCGAACCAGAACCCAGTCCTTGGGTTAAGCGCCTTGTGAGATCCGGTGCCCGCCAAGGGCATACCGAGCGAAGCGAGGCAAGGAGGGAACACAGCGCGATGCCCGAGGACGAGCCCTCTCGGGCTTGAGAGCAGAAAGTATTAAATGCAACCGTAGGTATGTAAGACTGTAGGATCAGCAATAGCTAGAAAGGATAGCTTATGTCAAGTTGAAGGAAGCGGTAGCAACAGGGAAAGCACGAGCTACAAGCTCGCGCTAGCGGAAGATGAACAGTGGCTAACTAGAAATAGCTTGGTTCAAGTTGCGGAAAGCAGCGGGCTAAGAGAGGCACAAGCGGACGCTTGCGTCAGGAGGTTAATGGGGTAATCCCACAATTTTATCGTAATTTTGCCTAAACAGCTGCAACACAATGGCAGAAAACTATATCTCAGACTTCGGGACCATCCTACTCTTTTTAGTAGGTGGGGCTATTTTTGTGGTGATCGGCCTGCTCACTAGCAGTTTGCTGCGCCCCAAAAACCCGAACCCGGAGAAGCTGGCAACCTACGAATCCGGTGAGGAGCCGATTGGCAACGCTTGGGTACAGTTTAACCCGCGGTTTTACGTGGTGGCGCTCATCTTCATCATCTTTGATGTGGAGCTGGCATTCCTGTTCCCATGGGCTACAGTGTTTGGCCGCAAGGATCTGATAGAGGCGACAGACGGCGTGTGGGGATGGTTTTCGCTGATAGAGATGTTTATCTTTATAGGTGTGCTGGTGCTGGGGCTGGCTTATGCCTGGGCAAAGGGGCACCTCGACTGGATAAAGCCGAAGCCGGTGCTACCGCAAAGCCGCTCCAAAATACCCCTGGATGTATACCAGCGCGTGAACGAGCGGAAGTATGATGCCAGAAAGCCACAGCAGCAGGAGGGAGAATAACAGATGAATTTACCACAGGATAAGACGGGAGAAGGCGGCGTAGTGATCACAAAGCTCGATGACCTGCTCAACTGGGCGCGACTGACCTCGCTGTTCCCGATGGGCTTCGGCTTGGCCTGCTGCGCCATTGAGATGATGGGCGCTTATGCCTCGGGCTATGACCTGGACCGCTTCGGCATTATCCCGCGCGCCTCACCACGGCAGTCGGATGTGATGATTGTGGCCGGTACGGTTACTTTTAAGATGGCCGACCGTGTGCGACGCCTTTACGAGCAAATGCCGGAGCCACGCTACGTGATCTCGATGGGAAGCTGCTCTAACTGCGGCGGCCCGTACTGGGAGCACGGCTACCATGTGGTGAAGGGGGTAGACAGGATCATACCGGTGGATGTGTACGTGCCGGGCTGCCCGCCAAGGCCGGAGGCGCTGATCGGCGGCTTTCTGAAACTACAGGAGATCATCCGCCAGGAAACCATACGCGCGCCTAGAGCCGTGCAACAAATTATGGCGAAGCGTGCGCAGCAGCAACCTGTGGCGGATGCTGATAAGTTATCCTGATTCACTTATTCACTCATTCAGCGTTATGACCTTCGGGGAGCTACAGCAATTTATAGTTGATACGTTTGGCGCAGAGGTTATACTGGAGGCCAAGGCCGATGCGCTGCAGCCCTACCTGGTGCTGCAGACCGAGCACCTGCCAGCGGTCTGCCTGGCACTGCACGACAACGAGCAAACCTACTTCGACTTCCTCTCCTGCCTGACAGGTATGGACAACGGCCCCGAAGCCGGCACGATGGAGGTAATTTATACGTTGTACTCTATCCCTTACGACCACCACCTGACGCTGAAGGTGCGGGTGCCTCGCAACAACACACCGGAAGAAGTGCTGCCGCAGGTGCCTACTGTTGCCCACATCTGGCGCACCGCCGACTGGCACGAGCGCGAGGTGTTCGACATGTTCGGCATCCTGTTTAAAGATCATCCTGACATGCGCCGCATCCTCTGTGCCGCTGACTGGGAGGGCCACCCGCTCCGCAAGGACTATAAGCTGCAGGAATACTACCACGGCATTAAAGTGCCTTTTGATCAGCACAACGAGTTGAACGGTTTTAAAGGCGAGCCGCAGTGGCTGGTGGGGCAGCCTACGCCTTTCTCGGATAAGCGGGAGAAGCCGGAGTAGTACTGTATCCAACCACCCCTAGCCCCTCCTTAGACAAGGAGGGGCTAGGGGTGGTTGGATACAAGCTGCCAAAAAACAAAAAGCCGCCGGTTATACTTCCGGCGGCCTCTTTTTATACTTCGCTATATCTACTGCACGTTTTTGAAAAACGTGGGCGAGTTACCGTAGAGCGGTGTTTTTCCATCCCACTTCTCAATGAACTGCTGCTGGATGAGCAGTGGTGTGAGGGTGCGCTGGCGGAGTTCGTTGGCGCGTGCTTCGGCCTCGGCTTCTACTATTTTCTTGCGGGCCTGGGCTTCGGCAACTTTCAGCTCGTTCTCCACCTGCAGGGCCTGCTGCACAGCGCGGTTCTTCAGGTTTACGGCACGTACAATTTCGTCCGGGTACTGCAGGCCGCTGGTCATTTGCTCCAGCTCAAAGCCCTCTTTCCTTAAAGCATTATCTAACGCAATCTGTACTTTGTCTTCAAAACTCTGGCGGTTGGAGATAATGCTGTCGGTGCTGTACTTATTGAACTGGATGCGGAAAGCATCGCGGGTATAGTTAAACAGCGTGGTCTTGGTAATCAGCTCAATGTCTTTGCGGTACTTGCTGAAGATCCTGGGGCTTTCACCGGGGCTAACTCTAAATGAAATGGTCGGGTCGACGGTGAAAACGGAGCCGTCTTTGGCATTTACGGTAAAGGCCGGGTAATCCACCGTCTGCACAAAGGTCGGGAACTGGAAAACCTCTTCGGTAAAAGGATTATACCACACGCGGCCGGTTACCAGGTTCACGTCCTGTACGCCTTTGTCGGTGCCGTAGAGCTTTACAAGTATACCTTCGTGGCCCGCGTCAATGCGGGTGCAGGATTTCATGGCAGTGATAGAGAACACAAGTATAAGGATGAAGCTGATGCTCCAGGTCAGTAGCTGACGGGCGTTGTTCATGGGTTAAGCTTTAAGTTTGTTGATGGAAAGACGGATGACGAAGAAATTAGCGATGACGAGCACCAGCAGCAAACCCAGGCCAATGGCCACTTTCAGGTCGGAAGGCTGACGCACCAGCGAGGCAATCTCTGTGAATGTAAGTATGTCGACTAGGAGCAGCAGGCCGAGCAGTAGAATGTAGGGGAATTTCATCGGGAGTATATTATTAACACAATATACTAAAAACCTTTTGTTCTTTCACTTACTCAAAGCCGATTGCCTTGTAAAAAGTATGAATACAGGTTATGGGGCAAGCCCTTTGCAAACGCAGGCTGTCAACTGGCACGCGCAGTCGAGAAGCCGGTAAGGTAATGTACTGCGTTGAATAGCAAGGGCGCTTTGTGGCTGCCGTCGCAGGCCACAAAGCATTTTTATGCCCAAGAGCTTAAGCTGCTTGGGTTTATGCTTTTACATAGTTGTTACTACGCCTGCCGCTCCTGAAAAGAAAGTACCCCACCGCCATGTACAGGATAACTGCCACTCCGATTGGGGCCTCCTGTTGTGCGTACCAGATGCTACTGTTCTGAAGCAGGGGGTTGGTAACCATGCCTATCAGAACAAATGAGCCGAAAACCAAAGCTGGTGAAAGAATGATGGCAACGGCCCGAACCAGGAAGTTGCGGTTCCTGCTGAGGTAATACCCTATGCCTGTAGAGCCGATTAGCAGCAACACGATACCGATTGTCATAAAAAGCGCTGCGGCTCCGCTAGTTATAATCCGGCCATTTGTGGACACAATCACAGCTAATTTTATTGCCCAGGCTAGTGTGCCTCCTATCAAAAACAAACCTGCTATCTGCGACCATCTTGCATAAAGTAATTTTACCTGCATAAGGAATAGGCTTAGTTATGGAACAACTTGTATCAGGGAAATGAACAAGCCTTCGTGTAGCCGGGGTGCTGGAAGGCCAACGGGTAGGGGAAAGAAATATAAGCTTTATATACTAGCGCGTATGCAGAAGGTTTTGACTTGCAGTGGGTAAAATTATTCGGTCACCATACTATAGGCAGCTTGCTTGTTGTAAGCTGTCTCAACCATTTTAATAAAGTATGGGTTATACGCTTGCAGTAGCGGGAGTGCTATAAGAAATATACTTTCAGCACAACATGCTGAGAACTTTTTGCTCTTTCACTTCCTCAAAGCCAATGGCCTTGTAAAAAGTATGAGTGTCGGTTCTTTGGGTGTTGCAGCGCACCCTAACGCTGCATACTCCCTTTTGCCTCGCCCACGCCCGCACCTGCTCCACCAGCTTTCGGCCGGCTCCTGTTCTTCGGTAGTTTTCGTCTACCACCAGTCCGCCTATCTCCACAAAAGTGCCCGACTCCAGCCGCAAGGTATAAAACCCGTGTATCCAGCCGATCAGTTGATCTTTCAGCACCGCTCCGAAAGCGCAATGGTCTTTGCTGCCTAAGATTTCCTGCAGCCATACTTTTGTTTCTGCAACTGATGCTGTGTAGCCGAGTTGGGAGGAGAGGTTGGTTATGGCTTTGGCGTCATCGGAGGTAAGTGTTCTGATGTGCATGGTTCATAGTTTGGTGAGAAGTTTTTTTCGCTGGCGCGAGCTTACAGTTCGTGCTTTGCTTTTGTTTTTATTAGCAGAGGTAAGAACTGCAAACTAGCACCAAAGGGAGTCGCTTTAGCTTATTTGCCAAGCGTGTACCCCAACACTAACGAAAGAGACTTTGTTAACTTTGTTTCCCACTGATCGTTTTCAAGCATCACTTTACCCAAGTTGTAGTTTGCTTCTATGCTGAACTTGTTGTTGCGCTTATAGCCAAGTCCTGCAGTGAAGCTTGGCAGGAAAGTAGATACCTTATGATCAAAGGCAGTATTAAGTTTATTATCTTCTGAGTCAAATGCCTTATTAGGGGTTAACAGGAAGTTTAAACCTGCAGTACCATTTATGAATAGCTTAGAAGATTCGTTCAGAAAGAAATAATGCCGCACACCTACAGGTAATACGACATGTGAATAGTTTACAGTAGTATTGCCATCATAAGCGCCGCTACCTCCAGGATTTGAGGGGGCGGACCTGGAACTGTAGACTGTGAGGTCGGTTCTAAATTTTACAAAATGGAGAGTTAGTTCAGCAAACACAGACCACTTGCTTTTGTTGAACGGGAAAACGTACTCTGCCTCCAACCCAATCTGTGGGGAAATATTCCGGTTAGAGGTTGTGGTATAGTGTTTTACGTTTCTTAGAGTGGCAGGACCGGAGCTTTGGCTAAAAACAACAACTTGGTCTACCTGTAGTATAGAAGAGTTTAAGCCTGCCTTCAATGTAAAAGCTGTTTTTCCCTTCTCTTTTTTAGCAGTATTGTCAATATAGTTAGCGCCAATACACTCATTGTACTTCTTAAACAGCTTAACTAAGTCACTCTCGTCGTACTCTATGTTGCTGAAATCTTTTTCTGTGAGGCCTGAACACTCCAGATTTGTCCAAAGCTGCTGCCTATATGTATTGTTTACTCCAATCTTGTTCCCGTTCAGCATAAACTTCTTATAAACAAGTTGCTGCATGGCTGTACTGGTTGTCTTGTAGAAAAACCGCTCTAAGCCATTACGATCATAGTATGCGTATAGTGATGCTTCTCCGATCAAGGATGCTCTTAAGAACAACTGCTCTTCTTCAAACTGAGGTTCTCTGTTATTACTAAGATCATTTCCTTTGCTGCCTGACCTGTCTATTTTCACTGTAAATCTTTGGTATTTATGCGGTGTATTTAGCACCTCAAATTCTTTAACGGCGTCGATTGTAGCAACCTCAGGTACTGAATTCTCTGTTAACTTATACTCAAAGCTGGTTGGGTTCCTAGCTTTGTCGGTATTCCTGATCAAGCAATCTATTCTTTGGCCGTTGTTATCAACAAAGTATCCCTGCTCGAAAAGCACCTGTGCATGCACAGATAGACTTAATAAAATAAAGAGAGTTAAAAGTAGAAGTTTGTTCATTAGTAAATTGTTGGAAGTAGTTAAATGTTAAGTAGGTTTAGAATACTATTATAAAGTTTGTACATGCATATGTTACAAATATAGCATATGCATGTTTTTATACTGTGAAAGATTGCATACTTTCAATAAGGCAATCATAGTGTCTAATTTGCCTTCTCTAACAAACCCCTGCACAAATCCCCCTTTTTTCCGAACTTTGCAGAAGAAGCAAATTGACATTTTTAATTTCTAACACGCCTTGGCCTCAACCACCTACAAAAACTACCTGCTGCAGTCGGAGCCGAACAAGTTCAGCCAGGAGGCGCTGAAGGCCGGTGAGATGATTGTGAACATGGGGCCGCAGCACCCGAGCACGCACGGCGTACTGCGCCTGGAGGTGGTCACCGACGGCGAGATCATACAGGAGGTGGTGCCGCACATTGGTTACCTGCACCGCTGTTTCGAGAAGCACGCCGAAAGTATGGCCTACAACCAGACCATCCCCTACGTGGACCGCATGGACTACCTGGCGGCCATGAACTCGGAGCATGTTTGGTGCATGGGCGTGGAGAAGCTAATTTATTCTTTGAAAATAGGCATTAACACTTGCGTAGAACCTTAAGGTATACCCATTGGCCTTTAGGTACTGAACTGTCGCATTCGACTTAAGTGATTCACAATTCAAAGCAAGGCCATGCATCTCTAGAATAATTATTTTTGGCTTATATAAATTTAAGTCAATGGATTTCAATACATTAAAATCATGTCCTTCTACATCTATTGAAAGTAAATCTATCTCCTGCTCTGCTGGCAAGTGCTCTTTTAAAATTGTATTTAACGTTTTTGCTGCCATAATCTGCTGATTATCGAAACTCCAGAAACTGGAGTGTTTGGCTAACGTGTTTTTGTCTACTGTGCTTACCCGGCTTTCATTTGATAAGAAAAAAGTAACATCTTGTTCAACGTCGGAAACAGCGCTACATACAGCAATGTCCCTTGGTCTGACTTTATTGAATTTTTGGATTAATGAGTCGTTTGCATCGATACAAATTCCAGAGCCACCTTCTAAATAGATTAGGAAGGTGTTTGAGTCTAAGACAGGATCATTGCATCCCACATCAATATAAAACAGCTGCCTATGAGAAGGCTTAGTTAAAAGGGCTGATAGAATGACATCCTCCCCAGTTTGGGAGAACATGAACTTAACCTTTATATTCATCAGCTTTCTTAACACTATAAAAGATAGTATTTTGATGAAGAGAGGCAAGGTGACATAGTTGTGAAGGTTCTTTCTTTTTATCATATATCGAGAGGGCTTTTAGCTGTTATGTTCAATAGCTAATATTTAAGATGGATTAGCATCTATGTCAAAAATAATTCATGAATTAACCGAAATCTCAACATAACATTTGTCAGAACTCTTTCGAAGGTGTGAGCTTGCAACTCGTGCCGTTGCTTAGAATAATAGAATAAGAAGTACGAGCTACAGCACGCGTCGCGGTAAGGAAAGTATGGCTACTCTTTAAATAAGTCTATAACCTAATATCAATGAAAACGAACTTTTGAAGCTTGTTTCCCAAGTATTGGTTTCCAGCATTCTTTTTCCAACGCTATAATCGACCTCTAGATTGAAATTATTCTTCATCTTTAATCCCAGTGAGAATAAAAAGCTTGGCTTCATGTTGAAGCTGGTCTGACGAAACTTTGGCTGTGTTTCGAAGTTCTCTGCTTTCATTGAGCTCGAGGGGTTAAGAAGGATGCTTGAGACAACAGCACCACTTAGAAAGAGTCTCGTCTCCTGGCTTAAGAAGAAGTGGTGCTTTATACCCAGGGGTATACTGATATGGGAATAGTCGACAGTCAACGTACCGTCCTCGGATTTTAAAGTGACATAAGCATGGTGAGTTGCCGTCTCTGGAACATATACACTCTTGTAGACTGTAAGATCACCTTTGGTTTTGAAGTATTGGAAAGTAGGTCCCAAGTATAAAGACCACTTGTAATTGTTGAATGGAAAAACGCGCTCTATTTCAAAGCCAACTCTTGCAGACTGTTCTGGGCCAAACCTTGTCGCAGCCTCTTTAACAATACTCTCCTTTAGGGGGCCGAGCATCCTTTGTTGTACAACCTCAAATTGCGCTACTTCAAGAGACGCTGAGTTTATGCCTACTTTAGGGGTTAACTGAAATTTACCTCTCTGCTTTTTGTCGCTGTAGTTTGTGTAAGCTGAGCCAGCACACTTGTTGTACGCTGTGAATACCTCTATTAGGTCCTTTTCCTGATAAGCAGCATTGTAAAGCTGCTGGAATGTGAGGGCCTGACACTCGAGATTGCTCACCAGTTGCTGTTTGTACGTAGTGTTTTCACTAGCTTTAGTGGCTGTGATCAAGTACTTCTTATAAATAAGTTGCTCTGGGGTAGTGTTTTCTCTTGTAAAAAAATACCGTTGCAAGCCTCTACGGCCTACGTAGACGTACAAAGATGCCTTGC
Organism: Pontibacter litorisediminis; assembly: GCF_029360645.1. Taxonomy (GTDB): domain Bacteria; phylum Bacteroidota; class Bacteroidia; order Cytophagales; family Hymenobacteraceae; genus Pontibacter; species Pontibacter litorisediminis. Next base: position 113,563 of record NZ_JARDUA010000009.1, read on the forward strand.
CCTCTACTAGTACCCGTAAAAAGAGCTGCTCCTGCGCAAGTTTAGGTTCTACAGAGTAATCCAAGTCCTTCGTGTTGTTGCTGGACTTGTCTATTTCTACTATAAAGCGTCTGTATTTGTGAATGCTGTTGAATATTTCTACCTCTTGCACATCATTTACTACAGCTGTTCTTATTTCAGAGTCCTCGGTGAGCTTATACTGGAAGTTCTCTGGATTTGTCAGCTTATCAGTGTTCTTGATAAGGCAGTCAACTCTGTGGCCATTGTTATGGATGAAATAGCCTGGCTTGAATACAGTTTGTGAATAGGAAATTAGGCTAAAGCAAGAAAGAAAGACTAGGAGTATAAGTTTTTTCATTTTGAAAATAGGGGAACTGGAAACGTTTAAAGCATATAATATCATTCTGATATTTTTGTAAAGGTATATATTCGTGAGGAGTAGGCAAGTGTTATCTACTGCACTGCGTACTCAGGTACTTTATAGGGTATACTGTACAAATCCCGTTTTTTTCCGAACTTTGCGGAAGAGGCAACCTTCTAACATTCTAACATTCTAACTTACCTGTGTCCACGATCTACAAAAACTACCTGCTGCAGTCGGAGCCGAACAAGTTCAGCCAGGAGGCGCTGAAGGCCGGTGAGATGATTGTGAACATGGGGCCGCAGCACCCGAGCACGCACGGGGTACTGCGCCTGGAGGTGGTCACCGACGGGGAGATCATTCAGGAGGTGGTGCCGCACATCGGCTACCTGCACCGCTGTTTCGAGAAGCACGCCGAGAGTATGGCCTACAACCAGACCATCCCCTACGTAGACCGCATGGACTACCTGGCGGCCATGAACTCGGAGCACGTGTGGTGCATGGGCGTGGAGAAGCTGCTGGGCATTACGGATCAAATTCCGAAGCGGGTCGAGTACATCCGGGTGCTGGTAACGGAGCTGAACCGCATCGCCTCGCACTTTGTGGCCATCGGCACCTACGCCATCGATATCGGGGCTTTTACCCCGTTTCTGTGGCTGCTGCGCGACCGCGAACACATTCAGCGCTTGCTGGAGTGGGTATGCGGGGCGCGTATGCTCTACAACTACATTTGGGTGGGCGGTTTATACTATGACCTGCCGATTGGCTTTGAGGAGCGCTGCCGCGAGTTTATAGAGTACCTGCAGCCCAAGCTCGACGAGCTGGACACTATACTTCTGAGCAACAAAATCTTTATCGACCGCACAGCCAACGTGGGCATACTGCCGCTGGATGTGGCGATTAACTACGGTTGCTCCGGCCCCATGCTACGCGGCTCCGGCCTAAAGCACGACCTGCGCCGCGTGGACGGCTACAGCGTTTACCCCGAGCTGGAGTTTGATGTACCGATAGGGCAAGGCCTAGCCGGCACCACCGGCGACTGCTGGGACCGCAACTACGTGCGCGCCCTGGAGTGCCGCGAATCGGTTAAGATCATCCGCCAGTGCCTCGACCAACTTACGGGCGACCACAAACGCACCCCTGACTTTGACCCGCAGGCGGCCTGTCCCAAGAAGATGCGTATGACGGGAGCGCAGGAGTTATACTTTAGAGGTGAAACCCCACGTGGCGAGTTGGGCTACTACTTCCGCACCACCGACAAAAGCGACGTGCCGTTCCGGGCCAAAGGCCGCGCGCCAAGCTTTGTAAACCTTTCGGTACTGCCCGAAATAAGCCGCGGCTGCATGGTCGCCGACCTCATTGCCATTGTCGGTTCTGTGGATATCGTGTTGGGGGAAGTGGACAGGTAAGTATAAAGTTATACTTGCTTTTTGGCGCAAGAGTCCGTTTGTGCCTTTTCTTAGTCGCTGCTTTCTGCAGTTGGAACCAAGCTATCCGCTAGCGCGAGCTTGTAGATCGTGCTTTCCCTATTGCTACTGCTTTCCGTAGCTTGACACAAGCTATACTCTCTAGCCACTGTTCATCCTCCAGCCCCACTCACCTACAGTTGCACTTCATGCTATGGAGCTCTCCAGCCCGAGAGGGCTCGTCTTCGGGCATCGCGCTGGGAGCTTTTCCTTTGCTCCTGTGTCGCAATGCCTTTCAGGCACCGGAAAAACTCGCATAGGCGCTCAACCCAAAGACTGGGATCAGCTTTTAGTAGCCAGAGTTGATGGAGCTTCAGCCAAGTTGTGGGAGGATGACAATCGTTCACTAATTCCCCTCCTCGGAGGGGTTAGGGATGGGTTTATACTTGTGCCCATGCTACTCCAGCAACCATAGTACTTATACTTCAGCCAATGCAGCTACAGAGCTTCCCACCTAGGGGTAGGGGCCCTCGAAAAAGCCAAGGAGGGGCAGGGGTGGTTGGACTAGGATCGCAAAACATTCGTCCAATTTTAAGGATGGACTAGAGTAAACTTTCTGCCACTCATAGTAGGGAGTTCACTCCGAAACTATAAACTTGATTTAGAAAAAAAGCCTGCTTCATCAGCAGGCTTTTTACTTATCCGCGTTGCTCCTTCCAGATCTGGTTAAACGATTTCTTAGATGCTTGCAGCGGCTCGCGGCGCTTGCTCCAGGAGTCTTTCTGCACGTAGCGCAGCACGAAGTTCTTGAGGCTGGCCGGGGCCATGTTCATCAGGCGGCGGCTCTTCATGGCTTTTAGCCACAGCTTAATGGCTGTTTTCTCCTGGCTATCCACCATGCCCTGATCCACGCTCTGCTTGCGGTTTAGCAGCAGCAGGTTGTGGATGTTGATCTTAACCGGACAAACCGAGGTGCAGGCACCGCAGAGGGAGCTGGCAAAGCTCAGGTGCTTGTGCTCGGCCATTCCATCATAGTGTGGCGTGATGACAGAACCGATCGGGCCGCTGTAGGTAGTCTCATACGTATGGCCGCCGATGTTTTTGTATACCGGGCATACGTTGAGGCAGGCGCCGCAGCGGATGCAGTTCAGGGCCTCGCGCTTCTCGGGCAAGGCCAGCAGGTCGGTGCGGCCGTTGTCGAGCAGCACCACATACATCTCCTCCGGGCCGTCCTTTTCTTTGGCTTGGCGTGGGCCGGTGAAAATGGTGTTGTACACTGTTATCCCTTGTCCGGTGCCGCTGGTGCTCAGCAAGGGCCAGAACAGGTCCAGGTCCATAATGGAAGGGATCATCTTCTCGATGCCCACAATGGCGATATGCGTTTTTGGGAAGGCGGTGGAAAGACGGCCATTGCCCTCGTTCTCGGTTACGGCCACGCCGCCCACATCCGCAATCAGAAAGTTACCGCCTGTGATGCCTACCTCGGCCGACGTATACTTTTCGCGCAGCAGCCTGCGGGCCACGCCCACCAGTTCCTCAGCGTTATCGGTAGGAGGGATGCCCAGCTTGCGCACGAACAGGTCCCGGATGTCGGTCTTGGACATGTGCATGGCCGGCGTGACGATGTGGTAAGGCCGCTGCTCCGCCAGCTGTACTATGTACTCGCCCAGGTCTGTCTCTACTGTTTCGATGCCGTTCTTCTCCAGGTAATCGTTCAGGTGTATCTCCTCTGTCGTCATCGACTTGGATTTTACCACCGAACGCGCGCGCTTGCGCTTCATGATCTCACCGATCTCCTTCAAGGCCTCCTGCGTGTCGCGGGCCCAGATCACCTTGCCGCCGCGTGCCGTGAAGTTGGACTCGAACTCCATCAGATACTTGTCCAGGTTGTTGATGGTCTGGGTTTTTATATAGGAAGCACGCTCCCGTGCCAGCTCATGGTCGGAGTATTGGGTAAGGCCACGTTGCACAGCGGCATTGTACTTGCCGATGTTAAACTTGATGGTGGCGCGGTGGCCCTGGTCGAATGCTTTCGTCTCCGCGTCTTGCAGAAACTGTTTCAGTTTGCTCATGCTATATTCCCCCCTGCGTTTTCCTGGGCCGGCCCTACTTATGGCAGCCCCTATAAAAGAAAAACACCCTTAAAGTTAGGGTGTTTTTTTAAGAGTTAAAAAGTTAGAGAGTTTGGGAGTTAGAAAGTTAAAGAACCAAAAGCCCAGGTGTGATGCTACACTGCCTGCCTTGCGGCAAATAACCCTCTAACTCCTAAACCTTAGAACTATAAACTCAAAAGCTTATTTTTTATTGCTGTCTACCACGATTCTATTTTCGCGGTTGGCCAGCTCCCATGCCACGTGGAACGCCAGGCGTGCTACTTTCTCAGCGCTCTCATAAATGATCTTGTCCGGCTCGTCGCCTGGCTGGTGATAGTCGTCGTGCACGCCATTGAAGTAGAACACGATCGGAATACCGTTCTTGGCGAAGTTGTAATGGTCGGAGCGGTAGTAGAAGCGGTTCGGGTCGTTCTCGTCGTTAAAAGTATAGTCGAGCTTCAGGTTCACGTACTTCTGGTTCATCTCCTCGTTGATCTGGTGCAGCTCCGAAGAAAGCTTGTCGGCCCCGATCACATAGATGTAGTTGCTGTCGTTGGTCTTCTCATGCTCGTAGTCCATGCGGCCGATCATGTCGATGTTCACGTTGGCCACGGTGTTCTCTAGCGGGAAGATCGGGTTTTCAGAGTAATACTCCGAACCCAGCAGGCCTTTCTCCTCGCCGGTTACCGTCATAAACAGCACGCTGCGGCGCGGGCCGTAGCCGTCCTTCTTGGCCTGGGCAAACGCCTCCGCCAGCTCGATGACCGCCACCGTGCCGGATCCGTCGTCATTGGCGCCGTTGTAGATCTTATCGCCTTCCAGCGACTCGTCCACGCCTACGTGGTCGTAGTGTGCGGTTACAATAACAACCTCATCTTTTTTATCGGTGCCTTCCACAAAGCCCAGCACGTTCTCCGTTGGCAGCGGCTCAGAGGTTCTGCTCATCAGGATTCTGATATCAGAGGCAGGCTTATAGGCGACGGTTGCTGCATTTTGCTGCAGTTTCTCCGGGGTAGTGCCCAGTATGGCGGCGCCTACGGTTGGTGTGGCAAAGATAGTGGCTGGGCGGTCGCTGGTGCTGCCCTGCTGTGAGATGGAAGGCTGCGACAGGCGGTGCGAGAAACGGTCTGCCATGCCGCGGTACTCCTCGGCGCCCAGCACGTACACCACGCCTTTGGCGCCTGCTTCTTCCGCAGCGGCAGAGAAGCCGCGCATCTTAGTCTGCATCTCGGCCGGTGTCAGCAGCGTTACGATCAGTTTGCCGTTAGCGCCTTTCTCTGCAATTTGTGCGGCATCCGCCACATAAACAGCCTCTACGCCTTGCTCTGTCGTGAAAGGGGAGGAGCCGAATGGGAAGAAGTCCTGCATCATCAGGTACTTCTCCTTGCCCACCGTGATGTGGCCCTCGCCCCAGGTGCTTTTCTGCAGGTCGAACGTCTGGTAGTATGGGTTGGCGCTGTTGCTCTTCACCGGCCCCATCAGGCCATCTTCCCGGAATTCACGGGCGATGTACTCAGCGGCCATTTTCTGGCCTTTCTCGCCGGTGTTACGGCCTTCGTACTCATCAGAGGCGATGATGTGGAGGTGCTTCGAAAGATCTGCCGCTGTGATAGTTTCGGCATACTTTGGGGCTGCCTCGCTTAGCTTGGCTGAGTCGGTGGTGGGGTTACTGGCGCTAGGGCCCTTGGCGCAACCGTAGCCTATGGTGGCCAGCAACAGGGCAGCGTAGAGATTATGTCTCTTCATGGTTTAGTTTAGGTGTTTTATTAAATATAAGTACAGGTTAGATGCTTACTTGTGTGGCAGGTTTAATTTACGGGGCTTATTCCTTCACGATCAGGACCGTGGCAAAGGCCGCCACACCCTCCTTTTTGCCCACAAAACCCAACTGCTCGGTGGTAGTGGCTTTAATGGAGATATCCTCCTCCGGAATGCCCATCACCTCGGCCAGGCACGTTTTCATGGCCGGGATGTGCGGGTTCACCTTCGGCTCCTGCAGGCATACGGTAGAATCGATGTTGCCGATCGCGTAGCCTTCGCGGGACAGTAGGTGCACTACCTCTTTCAGCAGGATCTTAGAGTCGATGCCTTTATACTTGGGGTCCTTGTCGGAGAAGTGGAAGCCAATGTCGCGCATGTTGGCCGCGCCTAGCAGCGCGTCGCAGATCACATGTATCAGCACATCCGCATCGGAATGGCCCAGGGCACCGTGCGTGTGCGGAACCTTGATGCCGCCGAGCCAGAAGTCGAGCCCTTCCTGCAGCTGGTGCACGTCGTAGCCGAAGCCGGTTCTTATTTTCAATTTCATAGTTAAGTAATCCGAAGAATAAATGAAGTATAAAGCCTGAACGTAAATAGGCTTAAAAAGTAAATCTAAGCTAAAAATACGATTATGCGCCACAGCCAAGGCTGTTTTTTGGAAGTGTGGGAACGAAGCGGAGCAGCAGCGTCTAAAAAAAGCGCCTGCTAAAGTATAGCAGGCGCTTGGTTTAAATGTCAGTAGCTTTCTCCGGTTAGGCTTCTATTTCAGCCAGCGAAGGGTAGTCGATGTAGCCTTTCTCGCCTGGAACGTAAAACGTGTTAGGGTCAGCCTCCTGCAGCTCTGCACCCTGCTCAAAGCGCTCCGGCAGGTCGGGGTTGGCGATAAACGGCACACCATAGGCCACTAGGTCTGCGTTGCCCTCTTCTATTACCTCATTGCCGGTTTCCTGCGTAAATCCGCCGTTAATGATCATGTTGCCTTTATACTTGGGGCGGTAGCGCTTGGCAATGTGTTTTTCAATAAACGGAACCTCATAGTTGGCCGGCGAAGCCTCAGTCAGGTGCAAATAAGCCAGGTTATACTTGTTCAGCTGCTCCACAATGTAGTCGAAAGTCGGGATCGTGTCCTCGTTAACCGTGATGCCGAAGCCGCCGTGCAGGCTGGGGTTCAGGCGCACGCCTACCCGTTCAACCGGTACTACCTCCTTAACGGCGTCCAGCACCTCAAACAGGATGCGGGCGCGGTTCTCTATGGAGCCGCCGTACGCATCGGTGCGGGTGTTGGCGGTGCTCACGAAGAACTGGTGCAGCAGGTAACCGTTGGAGGCATGCACTTCCACACCGTCGAAGCCGGCAGCCATGGCATTTTTTGCCGCGCTCCTGTAGTCCTGCACAATCTGCTGTATCTCTGGCACGGTCAGCGCACGCGGTGTTTCCGTGTCTTTAAAGCCTTGCGGCGTAAAGGCCTTGGCTTTCGGGTTGATGGCAGATGGCGCTACCGGCAAGTCGCCACCGTGGAAGTCAGGGTGCGACATCCGGCCCACGTGCCACAGCTGCAGGAATATTTTACCGCCCTCGGCATGCACGGCCTCAGTTACTTTCTTCCAGCCGGCTACTTGCTCCTGGCTGTAGATGCCGGGCGTGTTGATGTAGCCTACGCCCTGCTTTGAGATCTGCGATCCCTCTGAGATGATGAGCCCGGCGCCGGCGCGCTGGGTGTAGTAGGTCACCATGAGGTCATTCGGTATATTTCCTTCGTTGTCGGCGCGGCTGCGCGTCATGGGGGCCATCACGACCCGGTTCTTTAGCTCCAGGCCGTGGAGATTTATCGGTCTTAAAAGTGGTTGTGACATGTTGATTGTTAGCTTGTTTATTGTTAGTTGTTGAAATGCTAGTGAGCAAACCATTCAGTTATTCACTCATGCACTCATTCAAAATTGATTTTAGTCCCAGTCAGGGGCAAAGGATGGGTTCACCACACGCAGGTTGTCTCGCTTCAGCTGGTCTATCTGGGCTACCTCCTCCTGTGTCAGCTCAAAATCAAACACATCGATGTTGGAAGCGAGGCGGGCTGCCTTTGAGGTTCTTGGGATGGCCAGCACGTTGTCCTGCTGCATCAGCCAGCGTAGCGTTACCTGCACCTCGTTCTTGCCATACTTCTCGGCGATGCCTTTAAGTACCGGGTTCCCCAGCACCTCGCCCTGCGCAATGGGGCTGTAGGCCGTAAGCGTAAGGTTGTGCTGCTGCAGGTAAGTATAAAGCTTCTCCTGGTTGATGAGCGGGTGATACTCTACCTGGTTGGTGATGATGTCAGCACCGGTGGCCAGCACCTGGTCAAGAAGGTGGGTAGGGTGGTTGCTGACCCCGATATACTTCGTATAACCTTTCTCCTGCGCCTTCATCAGTTCCTCCATGTACTCAGCCACCGGCACGCCAGCGTTTGGCCAGTGGATCAGCAGCAGGTCCACATAATCCGTCTTCAGCTTTTGAAGGCTCTGCTCCACGGAGGGCAAAAAGTCTTTCTTGGCCAAGCTCTCGCGCCATACTTTGGTGGTCAGGAAAATATCCTGACGGGCTACGCCTGAGGCCCCGATGGCACGACCCACACCCTCTTCGTTTCTATAGATCTGCGCTGTGTCGATGTGGCGGTATCCTTCGGAAAGGGCTGCCTGTGTCATCTCAAATGCTTTGCTGTCTTCCAGTTGGAAAGTCCCCAGCCCTAAGGCCGGTATCGTCGCTCCTTTTATCTTGATGTGTTTCATATTCAATGTATGTGCATTATTTGTCTATACAAGTGTTGGGTGAAAAAAATATTAGCCTCGTAATTTGTCGAGCATGTTGCTTACCAGAACAGCCTCCTCCTCCGAAAGGTTATGGAAACGCTCCATTAAGTTCGGGAATTGAGCATCGACTTCCTGCAGCTTTTTCAGGCCGCTACCGGTAATGCGCACCTCAATCATGCGGCGGTTAGTCTGGCAGATATCGCGGGTCACGTAGCCTTTCTCAATTAACTTATCGATAAGGCGGGTAACATTGGAGTTGCGGTCCACCATGCGGTTCTGGATATCGCCAAAGCACACCGGCTCCGGGTGCTGCCCACGCAGAATTGCCAGCACGTTATGCTGCTGCAGGGTAAGGCCCAGCCCTTTAAAGAAAGGGAGCAGCTGCTGGTTCAGCCAGTTGTTCGTGAACAGCAGGTTCGCCATCAACCGACGGTAATCGTCCTTAAACGCCTTCTGGTGTATTTCGTCCTCAATCCTCATGTTGTCGCAAAGGTAAGATAAACACTTGTATATACAAGAGTTGGCAAAAAAGGTTTAGGAACGCTCCGTAATGTGCACTGTGCGGGAACAGAAGACACGATTCATCCCGAGCTTTACTTTAGGGTTAAAAACCGTAGATTCCATAGTTGGCTATTGTCAGCCGATGCGGTTTAGCGGTGAAGGGACTTCCGTTCCGCATTCCTGTTCCAGGTAGTACGGATGTTACGCAGGGCGCAGGAAGAACTCCTTCGTTTTAGGCTTTAGCACTTTCCTGAAAATGCTTGTGCCAGAGCAAGTGGGGGAACTCATGGCTTACTTCCTGCAGTTTCTTCACATAGTATTAGTCCCTTGTGCAATTGCCGGTGAAGGAGTTAAAGGTCAGGGGAAGTTCTTGATTTCCGTACATTACCTCATGGCAACAGAAGAATACAAAAACTCACGCTCCGCATTCACAAGCCCACGGAAGCCAAATATTACTTAGGTTATGTTGCCGAAACTATCCAGCACCACTTCCCCCTCAAATCACCGTTTACTGTTATGATAATGATAGTTCACCAACTAAAAGCAGCCTTTTACCCTCAATTTCTTTCCATTGTCTAAAAAGGAGATGTACTAACCTGTGTTAAAGTAGTGCTACTTCGTAAGGGGATACTAAATATTAGAGTACAATAATCTTTAGATTTTGGTACCCCAGCAAAGTACAGCAGACAAACCGCAAAAGCCTATGAAAAACTCTACTTAACCTACCCTAGCATGATGCTTCCCATTCTCCAGTAGTTAAGCATCAGCTGAAATCAATCTTATATAAATGCTTTTTATCTAAACGCGGTGAAGCCATAGATTCATCTGCATGGCCTCGCTTTGACTTTATTGTTTAATTACTCTTTTACAAAACGCTATGAAAAAAAACTACGCTTACACAATTCCTGAAAATCAAACATGCTTTACCTCCTTGCGGCTTTGCCGCATCTTTGCTCTTAGCCTCTTATGTCTTTTGTTATACCCGGTTGCGGGCCTTCAAGCAAATATGAGAGCCAACAGTAATGCTGTAGCGGATCAATTATCAGTAATCATTGAAAACTATCGTAGCCCAGGATATATTAGTTGCGACAATAAAGAAGTTACCCTTATAGCTGTGTCTTACCTGAACGGGAATGTTACCAAAGAAGGTATTTCCTATAACTGGGCCGGGCCTGATGGTTTCACATCGACTGCAGACAAAGTTGTTGCGACAGAAGCCGGTGAATACCAAGTCACCATCAGAAACGCTGCGGGCTTATCCGCTTCTACAAAGTATATGGTAAGAGGCATTGATGGTGCTGCAGGTGAAGACAAAGTACTCAGACGCACAGACTCCTTTATAGAATTGGAAGCCAGTACTTGGGGTTTGTTTATTTCACCTTCCTGGACAGCAAGCGACGGTGGCAATATAGTTTATGGTGCAGATACCTTTACCCCACTCGTCAATGCACCAGGCACCTACACCTTAACGCTTACAAGCCAAACTACTGGCTGCACCATGCAGGATCAGGTGGTTGTAACCAGTGAGAATGTCCCACTTGAGGATTTCGAAGCCAGGATTGATAAATTAACACCAAAGGTTCTTAAATGTACTCATCCTACTACATCACTTTCGGGTTATGCCTGGGTAAACTCTAATCAAGTGTATAGAGGTCTTGATTATGAGTGGTATGGCCCTGACGGATTCATATCGAATGAAATGTCTATCACGGTATCCTTGGCCGGTGATTATATTCTGACCTTAACAGATCAGATAAGCGGAACTTCCGACTCCGACACAGTCACAGTATCAGGTCCTAATTATCCAACTGGCAGCGCAGGTCCTGACAAAAAGCTAACATGCAAGAACAGTACCGTCACCTTAGAAGGTTCTGGTAGCCAACAGGTAGTGTGGTTTGCCAGTGATGGAGGAAACATTGTATCCGGCGCACAAACGCTTTCACCTGTTGTGGATGCCCCGGGAACCTATACAATGGTAATCACGGGTATATCAAGCGGATGTAAGTTTGAGGATGTTGTAATGGTAACTCGCGAGGAAGAGCTTACAGTAAGCGCCACAGGCGGCAAGCTGGACTGTACCACTTCTTCTGTACAACTTACGGCCTCATCCGATAAAGAAGGCTTAACCTACAGTTGGACCGGCCCCAACGGCTATACCTCTACCGAGCAGAATCCTATAGTTTCGGTGGCTGGTGACTATACCGTTACAGTGGCAAACCCTGAAACGGGCTGTACCGCCACCCGAACAGTTGTAGTAACACCAGAATCCACTGAGCTACTTGTAGAAAGGTGCCTGATCGATTTCAACGAAGAAAAGAAAGGATTGATCTCAACCATTAATACAGAATTAGGCCCTGTGGCTGTGGTGGGTAGAAAACGTAACGAAGGTTACCCAATCTCCTTCGCTCCGGAAAATCACGCCGCTATCTTCGACTCTCAGGCACCTACCGGCGATGATGCAGACCTTTACACCAGGGACTGGGGAAATGTGCTGATAGTAAACAAAGATTTGTCTGACGTTCCGGATGATAACCAGTGGGGCGGAGAACTGATTTTGGATTTCTCAGCCATAGGCCCTGTCACCATGGAATCGGTAAAAGTACTTGATATTGATGCGTATGAGGATGAGTCATGGGTGTACCTGTATGATGGAGAGGATAAAAAGATAAACAGCTTCAAGCTAAAAGCTTTAGGCAACAACAGCCAGCAAACCCAAAGCTTAGGCAACACAATGGGCGTAATGAAAATGAAAGTTGTATTTGATGGCAAAAGGGATCCATCAAGACTATCCGGTTCAGGTGCCATAGACGACATTAGATTCTATAAACAAGAAGTGGTAGCAAGCCCTTGCCAGAATGTACTGCAGCAGGAGGCGCTACAGGCCATAGCCTATCCTACTACCTTCAGCGACAAGGCAACCGTTCAGTTCACGTTGCAGGATACCGGAGACTATAGCGTGAACCTTTACGACACCCAGGGCAACCTTGTAAAGGAGCTGAGAACTGGTACAGCTATGGCTAATGAGCAGATTAGAATTGAGGTTGAAGCAGGTAACTTGAAGGAGGGCATGTACCTGGCCCGGATCGTGAGCCCTGCCGGCAGCAAGACACTAAAACTGATACTGAAGCGATAGCTATGGATTAGCGGTGTTGCGAAACATCATCGCCATGTTTAACAAGGATTTTATAGCAAATTGGGCTTTACTCCTGAACAACCGCTCTATACTGAGTTTATGCCCACTTAGCTCTAGCATCTACTGTGCAATGAATACTGTTGCAAAGATGCCCTGCATGCCATAGAAAGAGCCGATTTGCGCCGCTGAAGGGCAGCATGAGAGCGATTAATTAAGCCAAAAAGGCGCCTCGGGATATTCCGGAGGCGCCTTTTTAGTTTATTAGCCTGGGGTGAACTGTGCTTACAAAGTAAATCCTGGCTCGGTTAGGAGTGACTAGTCCCAGTAGGGTATCCCTGTCTGTTCCTGCCCATCGGCAGCGAAAACAAGCTTTTGCTCCTGGTTTCCCTGCTCCAGCTCTACCTGATAGAGGGTGTTGCCTTCCTGCACCAGCACATCGGCGTCATCAACCCTAAACCCGGCGTAGTTCTGGTTGATGGAGGCCTTTACTGCTTCGGGCAGCTCTGCCTCCGGCAAGTCATACTTGTGCTTTAGCAGGTTGCCCGAGGCGCTGAACAAGGCGTCATGCTCCACGGTGGCTACGTCAAAATCCGCCTCGTAGTCTTCTCCTTTTTTCTCCCACTCCACGTGCTGGGCATCGGCAAATGTGCTGCCGAAGGTTTCTTTTACGGCGGCAGGCACGTCCCCAGGCTTTACATCATCGCTGTTTTTGTCGCAGGCAAACAGGGAGCCGCTCAGGAACAGAAGAGCAATTACTGTTGATTTCATAAGTTACGCTTTTAAGGTTAAACAATGAGCCAAAGCTATAACCTGAATCTGAAGCAATACTGGAGCAAATCTGAAGCAATTCTGGAGATGGGCGGATGGGATGGATTTTTAACACCGAGTCTATTGCCAACCACCCCTGCCCCTCCGAGGAGGGGAACTAGCAGGCGATTATAATCCTCTAACAACTTAGCTGAAGCTCCGTCAGCAGCAGCTATCGTACTTGTTCCCAGTCTTTGGGTTGAGCGCCTTGTGAGATCCGGTGCCCGAAGGGCAGCGCCTTGGCGCAGGAGGGAACACAGCGCGATGCCCGAAGACGAGCCCTCTCGGGCTTGAGAGCAGAAAGTATGAAATGCAACTGTAGGCATGTAAGGCCGTGGATGAAAAGGAGCTAGTAAGGACAGCCTGAGTCTGGTGGCAGGAAATAGGGCTAATAGCGGCACAAGCGGACGCTTGCGCCAGAGAAGTATGAAGATAGCAAAGGATAAGTAGGGCTTTTCAAGCCAGTTGAGTCTCAGACTCAACATCATTAGTAAGTCCCAAATCAAAAGATTTGCGGCAGGAGGACTGGCAAGTATAAAGTGTAGTTCACGCGGAACTGAAAATCCGCAGCAGAGAGGTTCCAGACATGGATGTCCGAAACAGCGGGAGAGGCATAGGCAGAAGATGAACAGTGCTTACCTTGGCAAAGCTTCTAAAACAAGTAGGGCTGCCATACTTGGCAGCCCTACGCTTGTCTCTTATCTTAAACCTCAGCCTCCACCGGCTGCTCCTTCTTCTCCGCCTTGTACAATAAGGTAGAGCAGTTGGTCTTGCGCAGCACCTCCTGGGCGCAGCGCTGAATGTCGTCTGGCGTGACAGCCTGTACTTTCTCGCCCTCCTGATTGATGAGGTTGGCGTCGCCAAGCAGTTTGCTGTAGGCCAGGTTCATGGCGCGGTTCAGCAGCTCGATCTCGGAGAACACGATGCTGGTCTCGGCCTGGTTCTTTACCTTGTTCAGTTCCTCCTCGTCCACACGGGTATCTATGAGCTCCTGTACTACAGCCTCAATGGCCACGTTGGCCTCCTGCAGGTCCACGCCCTCGTTCAGCTTGCCCTGGATGATGAGCAGGCCCGGCTCCACGCTTCCGGTAACAGAGGCCGAAATGGAGTTGAACAGTTTCTGCTCCTTCACCAGTCGCTCGTACAGGCGGCTCGACTTGCCCCGTCCCAGGATGTCGCTGATCAGGTCAACGGCGTGGTAGTCGGGGTGCTGGCGGCCCGGCATGTGGTAGGCTTTGTAAATGGCGCTGAGCGGTACGTCTGAGCTTACTTCCAGCACGCGCTCCTCCGTCTGCCGCGGCTCCTCCTGTAGCTGGCGCTCATACTTCTCGCCGGCCGGTATGGGGCCAAACCATTTCTCCGTTAGCTCCTTCGCCCGCTCAAACGTCACGTTGCCGGCCACCACCAATACGGCGTTACTAGGCGAGTAGTGCTTTTTAAAGAAGGCTTTCACAATATCCATAGAGGCCTCCTCGATGTGGGCGATCTCCTTGCCGATAGTGGCCCACTTATAGGAGTGCTCCTTATAAGCCAGCGGGCGCAGCTTCAGCCACACGTCACCGTAAGGCTGGTTCAGGTAATTCTGCTTAAACTCCTCTACCACCACTTTGCGCTGCACCTCCAGGCCATTCTCGCTGAAGGCAAGCTCCAGCATGCGGTCCGACTCTAGCCAAAAGCCCGTCTCCAGGTTCTGCGCCGGCAGCGACAGGTAATAGTTGGTGATGTCGGGGCTGGTGAAGGCGTTGTTCTCGCCGCCCACGCGCTGCAGGGGCTCATCATACACGGGGATATTTTTGGACCCGCTGAACATCAAATGCTCGAACAGATGCGCAAAACCGGTATGGGCCTCCTCCTCATCGCGCGAGCCCACGTCGTACAGCACGTTCAGCACGGCCATCGGCGAGGTATGGTCCTCATGCACGATCACGCGCAGGCCGTTGTCCAGGGTAAATTCTTTAAACGCTATCATATCTTAATTGCTCAATTGCTGGATTACTAAATTGTTTGGGAACACTACAAGGAAGCTCTACCTGAGATTCCTTCCAGACACTACCCTAATTATACTTTAAACGCCAGCTGCGGCTATACTTTATACTTTACAGGTATAGAATATAGAGACTTTTGTGTCTTTGCTTGCAGCCTTTGCAGGTTTTCTGTAGCTTTTGCTCGCCAAGGCGGGAGGTGTAGCCTCCCTGCCAGGTGGCTCTGGCCCACCTGAACAAAAGTATAAATTAATGGCATACCTTGCAGGGGCCTTGCCAATACTTTAACCCGACAAACTATAACGAGGTTTTCATAAAAGTGATGAATTATAACCGCAAAGAGTATTCTGAAGAGGAGCTGATCAAACTGTACCGCGCCCTGCTGAAGCCGCGCATGATTGAGGAACGCATGCTGGTGCTGCTGCGCCAGGGGCGTGTGAGCAAGTGGTTCTCCGGCATTGGGCAGGAGGCGATCTCGGTTGGATCGGCCCTGGCCCTAAATCCGGATGAGTACATTCTGCCGCTGCACCGCAACCTGGGCGTGTTCACGAGCCGGGACATGGACCTGGGCCGCCTGTTTGCGCAGTTCCAGGGCAAGACCCACGGCTTTACCAAAGGCCGCGACCGCTCTTTCCACTTCGGCACCAACGAGCACCACATTGTGGGCATGATCTCACACCTGGGCCCGCAACTGGCCGTGGCCGACGGCATTGCCCTAGCCGATTTGCTGGAGAACAAGGAGAAGGTGACGCTGGTGTTCAGTGGCGACGGCGGTGCCTCGGAGGGCGATTTCCATGAGGCGCTGAACGTGGCCGCCGTCTGGAGCCTGCCGGTTATCTTCCTCATCGAGAATAACGGGTATGGGCTGTCTACGCCGAGCAACGAGCAATTCAGGTTCAAGCATTTTATCGACAAAGGGCCGGCTTACGGCATGGATGCCTTACAGATTGACGGCAACAACATCCTGGAAGTATACGACACCGTGCGGCAGGCAGCGGCCAGCATCCGCAAGAACCCGCGCCCGATGCTCATCGAGGCGATTACCTTTAGGATGCGCGGCCACGAGGAAGCCAGTGGCACCAAGTATGTGCCGCAGGAACTGTTTGAAAAATGGGCCAAGAAAGACCCCGTGGAAAACTTTGAGCGCTACCTGCTCGATGAGCTGGTGCTGACGCAGAAAGTCATGGAAAGTATAAAGCAGGAGCTGAAGGCAGAGATAGAGGAGGGGCTGCAGACAGCTTTTGCTGAGCCAATGCCGGAAGCTAACCGCGAGCAGGAGTTGGCCGACATGTACAAGCCTTTTGAGCAGGAGGTGATACAACCAGCCTCAGAGGCTAAAACCGAGCGCCGCTTTGTGGACGCCATTTCCGACGGGCTTCGCCAAAGTATGGAGCGCTACCCGGAACTGGTGCTCATGGGGCAGGACATTGCCGAGTATGGCGGCGTGTTCAAAATCACCGAGGGCTTTGTGGATAAGTTCGGCAAAGACAGGGTTCGCAACACCCCGCTGTGCGAGTCGGCGATATTGGGCATTGGCCTGGGGCTTTCGGTGCGCGGGCAGAAAAGCATGGTGGAGATGCAGTTTGCCGATTTTGTGAGCGCCGGCTTCAGCCAAATCGTGAATAACCTGGCCAAGAGCCACTACCGCTGGGGCCAAAACGCCGATGTGGTGGTGCGCATGCCAACAGGGGCCGGCACAGCAGCCGGGCCGTTCCACTCGCAAAGCAACGAGGCCTGGTTCTTCCACACGCCGGGGCTGAAGATCGTCTACCCATCCTCGCCCTACGATGCCAAGGGCCTGCTGAATGCCGCCATCGAAGACCCGAACCCGGTGATGTACTTTGAGCACAAGCTGCTCTACCGCTCTATTTCGCAGGAGATTCCGGATGATTATTACACCGTGGAGATCGGTAAGGCCAAAACGGTGGCCGAAGGCGACGACCTGACCATCATTACCTACGGCATGGGCGTACATTGGGCCAAGCAGCTGCAGCAGGAGCTAACCGATGCCAGCATTGAGATCCTGGACCTGCGCTCGCTCCTGCCCTGGGACAAGGAAGCGGTGCGTGCCGCCGTGGAGAAGACCGGCCGCGTGATCATCCTGCACGAAGACACGATGACTGGCGGCATAGGCGGGGAGATAGCCGCCTGGATAAGCGAGCACTGCTTTGAGCTGCTGGATGCACCGGTGGCCCGCGTAGCCAGTCTGGACACGGCGGTGCCGTTTGCGCCGCCGCTGGAGCAGGAGTTTTTGCCAAGGCAGCGCCTGCGCCAGAAAGCAGAGGCCATGCTAAACTACTAAAGCTCAGAAAGCAGCATCATGTACGCTTTGGTAGTATGTGGTGCTGTTTTTGTGTTTAAACTATTTAAGACAGAATAATATTACTATATTTGCATGATGCGTTTTCTTCGCCCATATCTCTTCCTGATGCTGAGCCTGCTGCTGCTTGCGGGGGCGGGCTGCCAGCGTAAAGGCATACCATGCCCTAAACCCACCAGCAAGCGCACGGTGAAAGTACAGGGGCAGGGGCCGGCACAGGGCCTCGAAGCCATTAAAGTAAACAAGGATAAAAACGGTATGGTGAAGAAGAAGCGCGTGTTAGGACTGTTTTAGAAACCCGTTTAACCAGAATCAGTATAAAACCATGATGAAGATGCGTGTTGCTGAATCTTGCTGCCGAACAGCATGTAAGTATGGCCTAGGCCTGCTGCTGTTTTTCCTGTTAGGAACCTTGCCCGGTTACGGGCAGGTGAGCTTTCAGGCATCGGCGAAGCATGAGCAGCAGCTACGGAAGTCGCTGAAAGACGCAGAGAAAGTAAACAGCAAGTACAAAGACACGCACCTGAACACCGACGCTTATACTTTCAGGAAAGGGGAGGCGGGCCGCAAGCGCCTGAAAAAGGATGATCGCGCCAAGCTGCACTTTAATGTAAAGGGAGATCCGGCGAAAAAGCTCCGGCTCTTTAAGAAGAAACGGAAGTATAAGCCCCGGGACGAAAAAAGGCAATAACCCCAGAAGAGAAAGGATCCTATAATATGAATTGGCACCCGCTAACCAGCGTTGAGCAGTTGGATGAGATTATGGAAGAGTCAAAGCACACGCCGGTTGTCATCTTTAAGCACAGCACGGCCTGCTCCATCAGCTCCACTGCCAAAAGCCGCCTGGAGCGCCAATGGGCCGGCGCCGGACTAGACCACATCAAACCTTACTACCTCGACCTGCTCAGCTACCGGCCTGTTTCTAACGAAGTGGCCGAAGTGCTGCAGGTACGGCACCAGTCGCCGCAGCTGCTGCTGGTGCAGGATGGCGCCTGCACGTACGATGCCTCTCACTTGGGCATCAGCGTGGACGCTTTAAAGAAACAGGTGGCGGCATAGTTTATACCTTTTATACTTTTTTTGCGGCTTTTTCCGTATAAAGTACCATTAGGAGACTTGCTTTCAGGCTTGATAGGGGCCATGCCCCAGCATCTGTGCCTTGCCGGCAGGTAAAAGGCTGTGGCAGAGGATTTACTGCACCGCTGTTATACAGTGCCTAAGTTTGAAACACGCGCAAAGTTTAAGTACTTTTATACAACCTGAAACGCACTGGCCTGTGATTAGATTTCTGACATGCATATTGGTGGCGGCGCTCCTGGCAGTCACCCCTGCCTTTGCCCAATCCGAGGAAGACGAGAGCTTTGAGCGGGAGACAAGCTACGGCATTAACTTTAACTCCAACGGCGGCCTGATAGGCGGCGCTTTTGTGCGCTCCACCTTCTACATGAACGAGCGCATGTACCAGTTCGGCGGCATCGAGATAGTGGAGGTGAAGCACCCGAAGGAGGAGCGCTACCTCAACTATGTGGGGGAGCCGTTTGTGTACGGCAAGAAAAACTACTTTTTTGTGGTGAGGCCGCAGTACGGCCGCGAGCTGGTGCTGTTCCGGAAAGCCGCTGAGTCGGGGGTGCAGGTAAACGCCTTGGGTGCCGTGGGCCCGTCCCTGGGTCTGCTTGTCCCTTACTACATCGACTACAGTTACGACGGCACTACCAACGATGTGCGCACCGTGCCTTATGATGAGAACGTCCACACCAACACCGACTACATCCTGGGCAGTGACACCGTGTTCCGCGGCCTGGGGCAGACAAAGTTTAAGCCCGGCGTGCATGCCAAGGCTGGCCTTAGCTTTGAGTATGGCCGCTACCGCGAAAGCATCGCCGGCATAGAAGTGGGCGTGGCCGTGGAGTACTTCCCGAGCAAACCTATCATTATCCCGCTGGCTGAGAACAGCAACGCCTTCACTTCGGTTTACCTGAACCTGTATTACGGTAGCAGAAGGTAAGCCTCCACAGAACATTTGCCGGTGCCGTTTTGTTAGGAAGGCATACTTGCCATGGGCACATTATTTGACCTATGGTTAAACTCTTAAACCATAACTTCCTATCTTTGCACCATGGATGAAATGATGACACTTCCGGTTATTCAGCCTAACGCCAAGCCCGAGGGACTTAATGCGCTGGGCCAGCCCCGCAAGCCAAACTGGCTGCGTGTAAAGCTGCCGGTTGGGAAGGAATACGCCAAAGTAAGAAGCATCGTAGACGAATATAAACTGCACACCATTTGCGAAAGCGGCAACTGCCCCAACATGGGCGAGTGCTGGGGTGCAGGTACCGCTACCTTCATGATCCTTGGTAATGTGTGTACCCGCAGCTGCTCTTTCTGCGCTGTGGCCACGGGCCGTCCCAACGAGTACGATGAAGACGAGCCGCGCCGCGTGGCCGAGGCCATACAGCTCATGGGGGTAAAGCACGCCGTAATTACCTCGGTGAACCGTGATGAACTGAAAGACCGTGGCGCCGCTATCTGGCACGAAACGGTGAAGCAGGTAAAACTGCTTTCCCCTGCTACAACTATCGAAACCCTGATCCCCGATGTGAAAGGCACCTGGGATGCCCTGATCACGATGATCTCGGCCGGCCAGGAGGTGGTGTCGCATAACATGGAGACGGTGAAGGAGCTGTACCGCCGCGTGCGCCCGCAGGCCAAGTATGACCGCTCGCTGGAGCAGATCCGCCGCACCAAGGAGTATGGCCAGCGCACCAAAACCGGCATCATGCTGGGGTTGGGCGAGACGCGCGAGCAGGTGTACCAGGCCATGGATGACCTGGCTGCCAACGGCTGCGACATCCTGACCTTGGGCCAGTACCTGCAGCCGACCAAGCTGCACATCGAGGTAGCCGAGTTTATTCACCCGGATTTGTTCGACCACTACCGTGAGGAGGGCCTTAAGCGCGGGTTAAAATATGTCGAGTCCGGCCCACTAGTAAGATCTTCATATCACGCAGAGCGACACGTGAATATTTAGTGGTATAACAGTAAATGTATTTAGCCTCTGCTGCCTACAATGGCAGCAGAGGCTTTTTTTTATGCTACTCTCTAAGCAACTTATAAATTGTAATAATCTTATAAAACGATAAAAATATTTAAATATATTTGAAAATACTGTTGTATAATGTAATTTTAACGGCGAGATACTACTACTTTGCCTATGTAAACAACTTTACTTTTCTCTTCACAATAGACTTTTCACAGGCTACTCCCATTTGCTTCTTTCCAAAAGATAAGGGTTGTAAAACCTAAGGGGCCTTACTTTTGCTAAGATCTATTTATAAAAATATTAAGATATTATTGTCTTGGGGGCAACAATTTTCTGCTTTTCAAGTAAAAGAGGGTAGGATAGATATAGCCCTATCTATAAATATGTAAGTGACGTTATATACAGTTATTTCTGCTTTTATGATTAAACATCTACTGCTGACCTTTCTTTTACTGACTGGCAGTATCACCCTTGGCCTAGCGCAGGAGATAGACCTGGGTCGGGCAACCACTTTCTCCGCTTTGGCCAATAAGAAGATCGTTTTCAGAGGGCCTGGAGAAACTAAAATCCAAGGCAACATTGGCATTAGCCCCGGCAGAACCATAGAGGGCGAGCAATTTCTCGACCTGCTTGGGCGGAAGGAGCGCAACTCGGAGCTGGCGATTGCGGGCATGCAGAATGCCAACAGGGTGTATAATGAGATCCTGGGCCGGACAATCACCCAGGATCATGGCCCTGTTCTGGGCAACAATAACTCCCTGGGCCCTGGCACCTACAAGATTAGTAGCGACGCCACGCTCAACAGCACGCTGCGCCTCGACGGGCAGGGAGATATTAATTCCAAGTTCATCTTCATCATTGAGGGCGACTTTATATCCAATAGCGGTAGCATCCAGTTCTCGGACATGGGCGCCTCCGCAAAAAACGTTTACTGGATCGTAAAGGGAAACGCCACGATTGGGGCAGGTAGCTCGTTCCAGGGCAACATCATTGCCACCAAAGACATCACCTTCTACAACAGAGCGGCTTTAATTGGCCGCGCATTCTCCCTCGATGGCACCATATACTTTGACGAGAACTCCACGGCCATGCCTATCGTGGTGGAAACCAACCTGGAGGTAGAGAAAGATGTGGAGTATAAAGACATTACGCTGGGGGCAAAGGTAATCTACACTATCAAGGCTACAAACAAAGGCTTGGGAGAGGCCATGCACGTAGTGGTAAAAGAGCAGATCCCATCCGGGCTGAAGTTCATCCGCTTTATATCGGCTACCAAAGGCACTTACGATACGGAGTCCCATCAGTGGTTAGTGGGGGATATGACGGTAGGGCCTACCGAAACGCTGAAGCTGGAGTTTGAAATCGTTGGAACGGGTAACATCAAGAACGAGGTAGTCATCATCGGTGATAACCCAGACCCAGACCCGGACAATGACGAGGATGACGAAGTGATCATACTTCCTGACCTGGGGGTAACCAAGGAATTGCTTAACCCCAAGGATTCCTACACGGTTGGGGATTTTGTAGAGTATAAGATCACCCTGAGAAACTACGCTGACAAGGCAGAGAGCAATGTCTATGTACGGGAGAAGCTGCCGCAGGGCCTGGAGTTTGTGAGCTATACCGCCAGCACAGGAGTGTACAACCAAGCAACAGGCGTGTTCTACGTGCCATCCGTTGCTGGTAATTCTAATGTAACGCTTACCATCAGGGGCAGGCTAACAAAAGTTGGGGAGGTGAGAAACGTGGTCAGCATCATCGCAAAAGATGTTGAGCCAACCGACCCGAACAACCCGACCGATCCGACCAATCCTACCGACCCGAATAACCCGGACAACCCGGGAGGCGACTATAATGACTCTGATCCTGATAACGATGAGGATGATGTCACCATACCTGAGGTGAAGTGTAAAACTGAGCTGCAGGTAGCTTTCGCCGCAGCGCCTACTACAGTGTGCGCCAGCGTAACAGGTATTACATTGAAGGCGACATCCGATGTAGTTGGCGGGACCTATGCATGGGTGTTGCCAACAGGCTGGAGGTTTGCAGAGGGCACCAACCCGAACAGCAGTGAAATCACAGTGAATGTGGGCGCCACCAGCGGTGAGCAGACAGTGAAGGTTACGGTGAGAGACCAGTGCGGCAAAACAGCGAGCGCAGAGACAAAGGTTAATGTAACTGGTGCCCCGGTTGTGCCAGCTATAACAGGAGCGGGTGTGGTTTGCTTTAACGGCAGCATCGCGCTGAGTGCGGGCGAATCTGCGGAAGAGCTGACCTATGAGTGGACTGTAGATGCCAACCTGGAAATAGTGGGTGATGCAAACGGTGCCAGCGTAGAGGTGAGGCCGAAGGGCGGCAGCCTGCTAGGCGGCAAGGTAACCCTGAAAGCGACAAACAGCTGTGGCTTTAGCAGCACCAGCGTGAAAGTGCTTACCGTGTCACCAGCACCTGTTGCGCCGATCGCCATCAACGGTGACGTTAATGTATGTGCCAACAAGCCGGTGACGTTCAGCACACCTGTGGTAGCAGGTGCCACCAGCTATACCTGGACGCTGCCTGCAGGCTGGCAGTTCGCTCCGGGCACCGCCACCGATGCCAGAGAGGTAACCGTGATTGTGGGAGGTGCAAGCGGCGAGAAAGAGATTAGTGTGAAAGCGAACAACGCCTGCAGCAGCAGTGAGCCATTCACCAGAACGATCAAAGTTAACGAGGCGCCAAATGTCGATAACTTCACATTGAATGGCGATGCCGAGGCTTGCCAGAACGCGACGCTGGTGTTTACGGCGACAGCCCTGCAGGGAGCTTCCTATGAGTTCTCGGTGAGCGGCGGCTTAACTAAAGTATCACAAACAGGAAATAAAGTAACTGTTAAAGCAGGGGCTACAAACGGTACTGTATCTGTAACTGTAACGGACTTCTGCGGAAACAAATTAACAGTATCTAAGGATGTGGTGGTAACCCCGATGCTGGCTACGCCAACCATCTCCGGAACAAGCAGCGCATGCCAGAGCAGCACAGGCAATGTGTATACAGCATCAGTCTACGAAGGTGCTGTGACTTATAAATGGACAGCCAACGGCGGACTGACTATCACGTCCGGTTCCGAAACGGCTACAGTAGAAGTTAGTGTTGGAGCCAACGAAGGTACGCTTACACTGGAGGTGACAAACGGGTGCTTCACTGCTAAGACTACCAAAAGGATCGGCATCAACCCGCTGCCACAAGCTCCGGCAAGTATAGCCGGCGATGCGACAGTATGCGCAGGTTCACCGCAGACGTATACCGCGGCGGCCGTGGCAGGTGCCACCAGCTATACCTGGACGCTGCCCGCAGGCTGGCAGTTCGCGCCGGGCACCGCCACTGATGCCAGAGAGGTAACGGTAACAGTTGGCAGCAACGGCGGTAGAATAAGCGCCAAAGCCAACAACGCATGCGGCATTAGCGAGGCAGCAGCCTCTCTGGAGGTAGCAGTGAATGACGTGCTGCCAGCCCCAGCCATTAGCGGTAGCAACGGCGCTTGTGCCGGTACAGAGCTTACTTATACTATACCAGAAGTAAACGGTGCTACGGGTTATGAGTGGAACGTGCCTAGAACCTGGAAACTGAAAACAGGCCAGAACACGACGAGCGTAACCGTAGTGGTGGGTGAGGAAGCCGGAGACATGACCGTTGCTGTGAGAAACGAGTGCGGGCTAGGAGGGGAAGCTACTAAGGCTGTAGCCCCGGTATTGGCTCCTGCCGCTCCGGCCATCTCGGGCAACAGCGATGTGTGCGAGTACACAGGTCAGCTAACCTATACTGTCTCTAACCCAGAAGAAGGCGCTACTTATACTTGGTCGTTGCCACAAGGCTGGACCTTTGAGGGGCCAAACACAGGCACAAGCGTAACCGTTAACGCTGGCGCAACAGCAGGTGCCATTACAGTGGTGGCAGAAAACAGCTGCGATAGCTCAGAGGGGCAGCTGGAGGTCGCAATCTTCACGCCACCGGTTACCCCGGGCCAGATTACGGACAATAGCAACGTGTGCGACGGCTTGGTGTTCTCCATTGAACCAGTAGCAGGCGCCAGTGGCTATACCTGGACAGTGAGCAGCGGTTTCACCATCGCATCAGGCCAGGGCACAACCACCATCACCGTTAAAGCCGACAGAGCCGATGCGCAGGGTACGGTAACAGTAGTGGCTAATAATGGCCCTTGCAGCAGCATGGAAGCCTCCGCGCCGGTAGACGCCGCCAAGGCCGACGGCAACCTGGACTTCCCGAAAGCCTTCAGCCCGAATGGCGACGGTAAGAATGACAACTGGCACATCAAGAACCTGGAGAAATTCCCGAACAACGAAATTGTTATTCTGAACCGCTGGGGGTCTGAGGTGTACAAAACGAAAGGCTACCAGAACAACTGGAATGGCCAAGGGCTTGGGCAAGGTACTTACTTCTATAAGGTAAGGGTAACAGTATGTGACGGCGTAGTGAAAGAATTTACCGGTTACACCACCATTTTCAGGTAGTAGCTTAAAATACAGTAATTCAGATGAAAATGAGACTTTGTTACCTATTGCTGGCCCTGTTGCTTACCACGGCCGCAAGCGCTCAACAGAACCCGCAGTACTCACAGTATATATTTAACAGCATGGGCATTAACCCGGCCTACACGGGTAGCAAAAATGTGCTGAACGCTAATCTCTTTTACCGCACGCAGTGGGCAGGCGTGGATGGGGCTCCCAGCACACAGTCCTTGGCAGTGGATGGGGTGATAGCGAACGACAGGCTGGGCCTGGGCCTGAACATCACGCGGGATGAGCTCGGCGCCCAAAGCACGACCAGTGCCTACGCCAACTTTGCCGTAAAGCTGCAGGTGAGCGAGGGTGCGATCTTTAGCCTGGGCATAGCGCCTGGCTTGGTGCAGCACATGGTGGATGGCGGTGAGTTCGGCATCCCCGATGACCCAACCATTCCGACGGGAAAAGAAACAACCATAAAGCCGGACGTAAAGATCGGCGCCTACTTTCACACGCGTAACTTTTATGCCGGCTTCTCGGGCACAGACCTGCTGCAGTTTAAGGACATGGATCAGGTAGAGCCGGAGCGCCACTACTTCTTCACCGCCGGCTACGTGTTTGATGTAAGCCCCTTCGTGAAGCTGAAGCCAAGCCTGCTGGTGAAGGAGGATTTCCATGCTCCGACAAGTATGGACGTGAACGCCTTTATACTTTTGGCCGATCGCTTGTGGCTGGGAAGCTCTTACCGCACCAGCATGAACGTTTTCAACGAGGCAGAGATGGGAGATGTGGAAAAGCGCACAGCCGTGGCCTTTATCGCGGAGCTGCAGGTGCTAAAGCAGCTGCGCCTTGGCTATTCCTATGACAAAATGCTGAACGGATACAGCAACCAGAGCACCCACGAGGTATCGGTTGGCTACTACTTCTTCCGTAAGAAAGAGACCAAGATGCTGACACCGCAGTACTTTTAACCCTAAGCGCTTACTATATGAAATTTAAAAATATACCTTTTTACGTAGCAGTAGCCGCTGTACTTGGTTTCTCGCCAGTGGCACACGGCCAGTCTTCGTTGCGCAAGGCAGACAAGCATTTCGATAACTATGAGTTCGCGCTGGCACTGCCTGTTTACAGAGAGGCCATCCAGAAGCGCAAGCCGGAGCTGCCGACGGTAGAGCGCATTGCCACAGCCTACCGCCTCACGCGCCAGAACAAGGAAGCAGAAGTGTGGTATGCGAAGGTGGTGGCTATGCCGGGCCGCCCGCCGATGAACCTGTTCTACTATGCCGAGGCACTGCGCAGCAATGGCAAGTATGTTGAGGCCAAAGAACAGTACATGCAATGGGGGGAGGAGATGCCGGAGCATGCAGAGCGTGCCCAGCGGCTGATGGAGGCCACTGACCAGGCGGCACGATTGATGAAGCAACCGGCCGTGGCCGAGGTTACTCCACTCACGGCCTTGAACGCACAGGGAGCCTCGGATTTCAGCCCGATGCAGTACGGCAGCAGTGGCGTTATTTTTACTTCTGACCGTGGTGTAAGCAAAGAGGGGAAAGATGCCAAAGTATACGGCTGGACTGGCCGCCCTTACCTGCAGCTGTTCGTGGCGCAGGAAATTAGTGAGGGTACCTACGGCAGGCCGCAGCCGCTGCAGGATGTTATCAACTCAGACTATCACAACGCCACAGCCTCGGCTGTGAAAGACGGAGGCAAATTATACTTTACCCGCACCAAAATGGTGCCTGCGCTGGGTAATACCAACGCGGACCCTACCAGCTGGGTAGAGAAAAACCAGAATCAAAACCTAATCAACCGCCTCGAGATTTACTCAGCGGAGAGACAGGGCAGCAACTGGAGTAACATTCAGCCGTTTGAATTCAACAAGGTGGAGGAATACTCGGTGGGCCACCCGGCCGTTTCGCCTGACGGGCAGGTGCTGTATTTTGTGTCGGATATGCCCGGCAGTTTGGGCGATACCGATATTTACTACAGCACACGCAAAGCCGACGGCAGCTGGAGCGAGCCGGTGAACGCCGGACCGGTGATCAACACCAGCGGCCGCGAGAGCTTCCCCTATGTAGACGCCAATGGCAAGCTGTACTTTGCCTCTGAGGGCCACGTGGGCATGGGCGGCATGGATATTTACTCAGCAGAAGGAGACCTGGGCAGCTGGCGTGCCGTGAAAAACCTTGGCTACCCAATTAATACGCCACAGAACGACTATGGCATCATGTTTACTGAGCCGGGCAAACGGGGGCTGCTGTCCTCTAACCGCGACTCCCAGAACGGTACAGAGGACATCTACGCCTTCAACATTCTGCAGAAGCCGGTGGTGCTGGCAATCACTACCTTAGGCCGTTTCCAGAACAAACTGAAGCAAACGGTGCAGGACCCACTGCCAAACACCAGAATTCTGATGAACCAAAAGAACTCAAAAGATTCTACGGTGGTTATCACAGATGAGAAGGCACAGAGCTTTGCGGATGCCCGCGCTGGCAATAAGTATAGCTTCACCGGTTCTAAGATGGGCTTCCTGAAAATGGAGTCCGGCATAGATCTTCCGGCAGATGCGCCAGACACAGTGCAGGTGGCGCTGGTGTTCGATAAGAATGAGGTAGAGAAAGCCATCGTGCTGGAGAACATCTATTACGACCTGGACAAGTGGGATATCCGCCCGGATGCGGCCAAAGAGCTGGATAAGCTGGTAACCCTGCTGAAGAACAACTCGGCGGTGGAGATAGAGATGGGAGCACACACGGATAGCCGTGAGAGCCAGCAGTATAACCAACTGCTCTCGGAGAGAAGGGCGCAGGCCGCCGTGGATTACCTCGTGTCGAAAGGCATTGAGCGTAGCCGCCTCACAGCGAAAGGCTACGGCAAAACAAGATTGGTGAACAAATGTGCTGATGGCGTACAGTGCCCTGAAGAGGAGCACCAGAAAAACCGCCGTACAGAGTTCACGATCAAGAAGAACTAAAGTTGATTTAAATTCTCATTAGCTTTCATAGTTTGGAAAGGCTCTGCAGTTTCTGTAGAGCCTTTTATCTTTTAGGCAAGGCATTAACCGGCAGCGGGCGCCTGCTTTGTCTACCGGCGCCCGCTATCGTTTGGTAGTCAAGCCTTTTTTATCTCTTCCCTGTGTAGGCAACACGGTAAATGATGCCATTCTCATCGTCAGAAATCAACAACGAGCCATCGGTGTGCTGTGCCAGCCCCACTACACGCCCAAACTGCGCCTGGTTGTTGTTTATCAGGAAGCCTGTCACAAAATCCTCCATGCTCTTGGGCTGCCCGTTCTCAAAACGCACCCGGATTACTTTGTAGCCTGCCGGCTCTTTCCGGTTCCAGGAGCCGTGCAAGGTAACGAAAGCATCCCCAACAAACTCGCTCGGAAACTGGGAACCGGTATAGAAGCGCAGGTCCATGGGAGCACTATGGGCATCATAGGTGGCTACCGGGAACTTCGTTTTCTGGGCATACGCCTCCCAACTCATGCCTTGCGGCGGCTCATCGGCCAGGTTTGGCTTGCCATCCTCATAAACGTAAGGCCAACCGTAATTTCCGCCGTCCACCAGCATGTTCAGCTCCTCCTGCTGAGTCTCGTCGCCTAGCCAGTCTATGCCGTGGTCGAAGCCGAAGAATCCTTTGGTTTGTGGGTGCCAGTCGAAGCCGATGGTGTTGCGCAGGCCTTTGGCATAGATGCGTCGGCCGGAGCCATCGGCTTTCATCTGCACCATGGTGGCGTTTTCTTTATGCGTCTCCCCGCAAGCGTTACAGGTGCTCCCCACTGATACATACAACATACCGTCCGGGCCAAAGCGGAGCGTGCGGTTGGGGTGCTGCCCTCCCTCCGGGAAGCCCGAAGCGAGCTGCTGCAGCTCTCCCAGCGTGCCGTCCTTGTTTATAGTGGCCGTGTAGATGTCGTTCACGGTCATCAGGTAGGCTTTGCCATCGTGTATGGTAATGCCATGCATTTCTTCCTTCGTTGCCACCACTTTCTGTTGATCGGCTTTGCCGTCCTTATTGGTGTCGCGGAGCATGGTAACGGTCCCTTTGTCGCGGTCGGTCACGTAAACGGTGCCGTCGGTGTGCACTGCCAGCATGCGTGGCTTGTTCATGTTTTCGGCAAACTTGGCTATCGTGAAGCCTGTGGGCACCCTCAACTGACGCACCCGCTCGTCGGTGGCAGCCACTTTGGAGGGCTTAAAGATGTGCCCTTGCATGGAAGCGCTAATTGGAGGTTTGGTGTCTTGGGCCCAGGCAGCTGCCGACACCGCCATAGCCACACCTAGTGCTAACGTAGTAGTTCTTGTTTTCATAGCTTACTTTTATATGTTGAAGGCCATGGTGTGCCGTAGCTTTTACCACGAACAGGTATGGTTAGTTGCAGCAGGCTTGGTCATACCTTCAGGGAAGCATGTATAAACCTTAAGCCACGCTAACCGTTCTCTAGTTGTTCATCAAATTCACCCATGAGTTTATTCCGCTTTACGTATACCTCCCTTTTGTTTTTGCTGATGCTCTTACCACAGGTGCTGCTGGCGCAGGAGCTGTACACAGGCTTTGTGCTGCATGCCGGTAACGAGCGGCCGCTGCAGGGCGTAACAGTCACCGCGAATTCCGGTGAGCAGGGTATCAGCAACGAGAACGGCTATTTTAGCCTGGCCACCGCCACTGCTCCCTCGCAACTCGTGTTCAGCTTTATTGGGTATAAAACTGAAATCGTAGCTAACCCAAATGTTGGCCAGGAGCTGCGGGTGCTGCTGCATCCGGGGGCAGCCAACCTGCAGGAGGTAGTGATTACCGGCTACGAGACCAACCGGCCGCTGCTGCAAACGGCGGGCGCGGTAAGTATAATCGAGCGTGCGGTGATCGAGCGGTTCGACGAGAGTTCCATCGTGCGGGCAGTGAACACCGTGCCGGGAGTGCGGATGGAGGAGCGGGCGCCGGCCAGTTACCGCATCTCCATCCGCGGAAGCTCTTTGCGGTCGCCGTACGGCATCCGGAACGTGAAGCTCTATTATGACGGTATCCCCTTTACCGAAGCCAACGGTACCACGGCCCTTAACCTGATGGATGCAGCCAATATAGGAAACATAGAAATCCTGAAAGGCCCGACCGGCAGTATCTACGGGGCCGGCACAGGCGGTACCGTGTTGCTGGAGCCGCGCCGGGCTGCGGCGGGGGAGCAGTCGTTGGAAGTGGGGGCAACGGCCGGTTCTTTTGGCCTGAGGCGCTATACGGCTACTGCGCGTGTAGGAGGGGAGAAGAGCAGTTTTCTGATGCAGTACGCCAGGCAGCAGTATGAGGGCCACCGGCAGCAGTCGGCCGTAGACCGCGAGGTGCTGCTGCTGAGCGCTGAGTTCAGGCCTTCTGACAAGCGCGCCATCGCTGCCAACCTCATTTACTCGGATTTATACTACGAGCTGCCGGGCGGGCTGACGCAGGAGCAGTACGGGCAGGATCCAAGCCAGGCGCGGGGCGGCATGTTCGGCAGCGTGGCGCAGAATGCCTCTATGAACCAGGATGGCGTGAACGTGGGGCTGAAACAGGAGTACAGGTTCAACGAAAGCTTTCGCAACACCACCTCTGTTTACGGTCTGCACCGCTTCCGCGATCACCCCTTTAACACCGACTATGAACGCAACACCAATCAGGAGCTTGGCGGCCGCACTAGCTTTGCCCACGACGCACAATTGGGAAGTATAGGCGCCACATTTACCGCAGGAGGGGAGTTTCAGCGTGGTTTTGAGGCGGCCCGCACCTACGACAACAACGGCGGCACCCCCGGCGACCTACGCACCGATGACGAGGTGGTGGCGAAGAGTGGCTTCGCCTTTGCCCAGGCAGAGCTGGAGCTACCTGCTGATTTTATTGCCACGGCTGCGCTTAGCCTAAATGATGCCAAGTATGAAATCACGCGTCTGCACCAGGTGGGCAGCGGCAACTATAAGTATAACCGCGCTTTTGAGGCTGTGCTCTCGCCACGGGTGGCCCTGCTGAAGCAACTGACAGAGCAGGTAAGCGTGCATGCCAGCATCAGCTCCGGCTTCTCGCCGCCCACTGAAGAAGAGATTCTGACCTCTGACGGGCAGCTGAATGAAGAACTGGAGGCGGAGAAAGGCACTAGCTACGAGGCAGGCGTGAGGGGCTTCGCCATGAGCGGCAAGCTGAGCTTTGATGTGGTGGGCTACTATTTTAAGCTGCGGGAAACGATCGTGAGCCGGCAGGATGTGTCGAGTGTGGCAGTTTTCCGAAACGTAGGCAGCACCGACCAGAAAGGGCTTGAGGCAAGTATAGCCTATACCTTGCTGGATGACCCGGCGCAGCAGCTAAGCCTGCTGAAAGTATGGACGAGCTATACCTTCAGCCACTTCCGGTTCGACGAGTACCGGCAAAATGAGAATAACTACTCTGGCAACAAACTTACAGGTGTTGCGCCGCATGCCGCCACCGCAGGCCTGGACCTGCGTACGCGCCTTGGTTTATACCTGAACCTGACGGCAAACTATTCGGATAGAATCCCGCTGAATGATGAAAACACCGTGTATGCCGACAGCTATGTGATAGCCGGGGCCAGGCTGGGTGTAAAGCGGCAGTTAGGCCAGCACTTTGGGCTGGAGGCATTTTGTGGGGTGGATAACGTAACGGATGAGAAGTATAGCCTCGGCAACGACCTGAACGCCTTTGGCGGGCGCTTCTTCCAGCCGGCACCGGGGTGCAACTACTACGGCGGCCTCAGCCTAAAGTACACTTTGTAGGTTAAGGGCTGTTCCTGTTTACAGGGTTGGGCGGGAACCGCGACATAATATCGGCCACAACCAGGTTAATGCGGTCCATGTCCTGCGAGGTTGGATTAATGTCTGCCTCCGAAACGCCCCGCCAGATTAACTGGTTCGTGTCCGGGTCGATGAGGTCGATCACCAGTGTGCCTATGGGGTAGCTTTGGATGGGCCGGTAATTGGGCAAGCCGGAGGTGGTGTAGCGGAAGCGGTAGCCAAACCAGTAGCTGTAGCCATAGCCAAAGCCATCTGGGAAAGTATAATCAGCAGCAGTAGCCTGGCTGGTGTCTACCGCCAGGTCATAGGCCACGATCAGACCCGGGTTCTCTACCTCAGGGGTGATGCCTTCCTTTAACAGTTCACTTGCGATGGCTTCTTTCACGCGCTGGTCCAGCAGCAGGTTAAACTGCGGTCCAACGCCGGCGCGGGGCTTCGGCACTTCTGCCCTGTGCCAGTTAAAGGTCCGGTATTGCGTGAAGCTAACAGTAGGGTTATACATATAGCGGATCTCTTCTCCCACCTGCGGAATGCGGGAACAGCCAACCAGTGCCAGCAGCAACACGAGGTAAGTATAGAAATGACCTATCTTCATCATAGCACAATCATATGCGGTGGTATAGTATAAACGCCGGAAGGATGGCAAAAAAGTATACTATTGCTAAAAAATATAGCGGTTTAAGTATATGCTCTCTTCTTGCTATGCTAACGCAGTAGAAGTGCGGGTGTTGCTAAACTCCTGCTAAAGTATGAACCGGTTTCTACCCTGGCCCAGGATGAGGGCCTCATAAAAAAGCCTGGCCACATGTGGCCAGGCTTTTAAAGTATAAGAGGGAGGAGGATTAGCCAACGGCTACCATCTCATTTCCGTTCTCGTTATAAGCTTCGATCGGTGCGCATGAGCAAACCAGGTTACGGTCGCCGTACGCGCTGTCGATGCGGCTCACGGTTGGCCATACTTTGTTGTCGCGCAGATACGCCATCGGGAATACCGCTTTCTCGCGTGAGTAAGGGCGGTCCCAGTTCTCTACCATCACCACCTTAGCTGTGTGTGGCGCGTTCTTCAGCACGTTGTTTTTCTGGTCAGCCTTGCCTTCCTCAACCTCGCGGATCTCCTCACGGATCGAAATCATCACATCGCAGAACCTATCCAGCTCTTCCTGTGCCTCCGACTCGGTTGGCTCCACCATCAGCGTGCCTGCTACCGGGAACGATACCGTAGGCGCGTGGAAACCATAGTCCATCAAACGCTTGGCAATATCTTCTACCTCCACGCCCGCTTTCTTAAACTCACGGCAGTCCAGAATCATCTCGTGCGCGCAACGGCCGTTCTTGCCCACGTACAGTACAGGGTAGTGCTTCTCCAGGCGAGCCTTAATGTAGTTGGCGTTCAGGATCGCTACCTTTGTTGCCTCCGTCAGTCCTTCGCCGCCCATCATGGCAATGTAAGCGTAAGAAATCGGCAGGATAGAGGCAGAACCCCAAGGCGCTGCAGAAACCGCGTGGATAGCGTTCTCCCCGTTAATCTTTCTGACCGCGTGGCCTGGCAGGAACGGAGCCAGGTCCTTCACCACACCGATAGGACCCATGCCAGGGCCGCCACCACCGTGAGGGATACAGAACGTCTTGTGCAGGTTCAGGTGGCAAACGTCGGCACCGATGTGCGCCGGCGAAGTAAGGCCTACCTGTGCGTTCATGTTGGCGCCGTCCATATACACGCGGCCACCGTTGTCATGCACAATCTGGCAAATCTCAATGATGCTCTCCTCGTACACCCCGTGCGTAGAAGGGTAAGTTACCATCAGGCAAGACAGCTCGTTCTTATACTGCTCTGCTTTGGCGCGCAGGTCAGCTACGTCAATGTTGCCTTTCTCGTCGCACTTCACGATTACTACTTTCATACCGGCCATCACCGCAGAAGCTGGGTTGGTACCGTGTGCAGAAGAAGGAATCAGGGCAATGTTACGGTGATGATCACCACGCGACTCATGGTAGGCACGGATTACCATCAGACCGGCGTACTCACCCTGCGCACCAGAGTTAGGCTGCAGCGACACCGCATCGAAGCGGGTGATCTCGCACAGCCAAGCCTCCAAATCGGCAAAAATTTGCTCATAGCCTTTGGTTTGGTCGGCAGGTGCAAATGGGTGCAGCTGCCCAATCTCCGGCCATGTTACCGGGATCATCTCGGCCGTAGCGTTCAGCTTCATGGTACAGGAACCCAGCGGAATCATGGAGTGCACCAAAGAGATATCTTTGTTCTCTAGGTGCTTCATGTAACGCAGGATCTCGTGCTCAGAGTGGTGCTCGTTAAATACGTAGTGCGTCAGGTACTCGCTCTTACGAATCAGTTGCTCCGCCCAGGTAACGTCAGTCTCCTCCGGAAGCTCATCTATGCCTAAAACGTCAGCCGATTTGCCGGCCACTTTTGCGAAAACGGCAAGGATATCTTTTACATCCTGCAGATCCGTGTTCTGGTGCAGGGAAATGCCGATGTTGTTCTCGCCGAAGTAACGGAAGTTAATGCCAGCTGCCTCAGCTTCTGTACGAATAGCGTCTCTCTGCTCGGCGCTTTCTACTGCAACCTTCAGCGTGTCGAAATACTGCTCGTTCTGCTGCTCAAAGCCAAGTGCCTTCAGGCCTTTCTCCAGCTGCTGCGCCAGAGCGTGCGTGTTCAGGCCGATGTACTGCAGGCGACGTGGGCCATGGTATACGGCATACATACCGGCGATAACCGCCAGCAGTACCTGTGCTGTACAAATGTTAGAAGTAGCTTTCTCGCGGCGGATGTGCTGCTCGCGTGTTTGCAGGGCCATGCGGTATGCTGTGTTGCCCGCTGCATCCACAGAAACACCAATAATACGGCCTGGAATAACACGTTTAAAGGCATCCTTTGTGGCAAAGTACGCGGCGTGTGGACCACCAAAGCCCATAGGTACGCCAAAGCGCTGGGTAGTTCCCACCACAGCATCAGCGCCCATCTCTCCCGGAGGTGTCAGCAAGGTCAGCGACAGGATGTCGGCAGCTACGGCCACATACGCCTCGTTTGCGTGTGCTTTAGAGATAAAATCTGTATAATCGAAAATGGCACCGTCGGCAGCAGGATACTGCACCAGGGCGCCAAATAAAGTCTCGTCAGAAAAATCCACCTCGCGGTGATCGCCAATTACCAGCTCAATGCCAATCGGTGTGGCACGCGACAGCAGCACGTCGATGGTCTGCGGCAGCACTTGCTCCGATACAAAGAAGCGGTTGGCGTTTTTGCGGGCGCCTTTGCGCTGTGAGAAGAACATGGCCATGGCCTCTGCGGCGGCAGTGCCCTCGTCCAGCAAAGAGGCGTTGGCGATCTCCATGCCCGTCAGGTCCATCACCATGGTCTGGTAGTTGATCAACGCCTCCAGTCGGCCCTGCGCAATCTCAGCCTGGTAAGGCGTGTAGGCAGTATACCAACCTGGGTTCTCCATGATGTTACGGAGTATAACCGGCGGCATAATGGTGTCGTTGTAGCCAAGCCCGATGTAGGACTTGTATACTTTGTTCTGCTTGGCGATCTGCGAGAACTTGTTCAGGAAATCCCGCTCAGACAACGCGGCAGGGAGGTTGAGTGGCTTCTTCAGTCGGATGGCGGCTGGTACAGTCTCCTCAATCAGTTGGTCCAGGGTTTCCACGCCTATGGTACGCAGCATGTCCTGCATTTGCTCTTTGTCGGGGCCGTTGTGGCGCTCCTTAAACACATCCGCAGGTTTGGTTTTAAAGATCATAACGATGATATATTAGTCTGGAATTTTTTGGGTGTTCTGCTCTGTCGGAAGCCAGCCGGTTGCCAGTTCCTGACTTATGCTACAAAAGTAGTAATACTTTGTTATATTGAAGCATCAAAGCTAAATAGTTAAGGTTGCGCGGGTGAGTATATTACAGCGTAAAGTACAAGTGCTGGTACAGCCTAACTATACCTGCTTTAACATAAAAACAGCAGTAACAATTCAACTTCTAACCTTATGCATAAACTTAAGATCGGTATTATAAAAGAAGGTAAGATTCCGGTGGATAAGCGCGTGCCACTAACGCCCAAAAAATGCGTGGAGGCGCTGCAGGAGTTTCCGGGTGTGGAGATTGCAGTGCAGCCAAGCAACATCCGCTGCTTTACCGATGCCGAGTACGGGGAACTCAACATCCCACTGCAGCAGGACCTGGGTGACTGCGATGTGCTGATGGGGGTGAAGGAGGTGCCGGTGGAGCAGCTAATCCCGAACAAGACGTATTTCTTCTTCTCGCATACTATAAAGAAGCAGCCGCACAACGCCAAGCTGCTCCGCGCCGTGCTCGATAAGAACATCACCTTAATAGATTATGAGCTGCTCAAGACACCGGAAGGACAACGGGTGGTGGCCTTTGGCCGCTACGCCGGGATAGTGGGTGCCTACAACGGCATTCTTACCTATGGCAAGAAGCACGGACTCTTTGACCTGAAGCCGGCTTACCAGTGCCACGAGATGGAGGACATGCAGGAGGAGTATTTTAAGGTGAAGCTGCCGCCGATAAAGATTGCCGTAACCGGGGGCGGCCGCGTGGCGGGCGGTGCCATGGAGGTGCTGGATAAAATGGAGATACGGAAGGTAAGCGTGTTTGATTACCTGTACAAACAGTTCACTGAGCCGGTTTATGCCCAGCTGCACTCCGGCGACTACAACGCCCGCCCTGACGTGGAGGTATGGGACTCGCCGGACTTCTACGCCAACCCACACTTATATAAGAGTACCTTCGGCAAGTTTACCCGCGTAACCGACCTGCTCATGGCCTGTGCCTTCTGGGACCCAAGCGCGCCTAAGCTTTTTACAGAGGAAGATACTCGCAAGCCAGACTTTAAAATAGATACCATCGCCGACATTACCTGCGATGTGGATGGCTCCATACCCACCACGAAGCGTTCCACCACAATAGAGGAGCCGGCTTATGACTACAATCCATCTACAGGAGAGTTGGAGCCGCCATACTCCCGCCAGGGCAACATAACAGTGATGGCCGTGGACAACCTGCCCTGCGAGCTGCCCCGTAATGCCTCTCGTGATTTTGGCCGCCACCTGATAGACAATGTGTTTCCGCAGTTCTTTAACGGAGACGCAGGCGGCATGCTGGAGCGTGGGACTATTGCCAAAGGTGGTAAACTGATGCCTCTATACACCTATCTACAGGAGTACGCGGATAGTGCCGCAAGCAGTAAGGAGAAGCAGGAGGCTGTGAGGTAGTATAGTATAGTATAGTATAGTATAGTATAGTATAGTATAGTATAGTATAGTATAGTATAGTATAGGTTGATTAAATGTTAGCCTTGAGACATGCCCCGGCTGAGTAGTCGGGGCTTTTTTATAGTTGCTACAGAGGCTAGGCGGTTCCTGTAGCAGTGCCTCTGCGGTGACACCTAAAACTTTTCCTGCTGGCCTTCAGCTTCTTCCGCTGTGGCAACATCTTTTTTGGGGGCGGGGTGTTGCAGAGCCGGAAAGTTTTGCGACCTTTGCCTCCCCGTTCAGCAGGAGCGGCGGCGAGGGCCGGGAAAAAAGTTTTGCCGGGCGCTTGCGGGGCGAAAAAAGAAGCTTACCTTTGCAGCCCGCTTC
>NZ_JARDUA010000010.1 GCF_029360645.1 Pontibacter litorisediminis
AAGGCGCTGCTGATCAGGTTTGAGACAAAAGCCAGCAACTGGATGGCCCTCCACGTGCTGGCTTTTACAGTGCTTTTTGTTCGGAAAATTAAAAGATGTGAGAAACTCTAAACAGGTTCTATACCTATTGATGCTCAATACAATAACGCTAAGCAACTAAATTTATTAGCAACCATAAAGTGCAGTTAATTTTCTACTCCGAGGTAAGTTTTCCAGTCCGAATTGCTGTGGTTCAGGTGCAGCTGCAGGAATGTTTGGAGGGTGGGGCGCGTAGGTTTCCGAAGAAGTTTAAGCCCGGCTTCCTCGGGGGTACGGTCGCCTTTGCGGGAGTTGCAGCGCGAGCAAGCGGTTACCAGGTTCTGCCACTTGGTTTCTCCACCCCGGCAGCGCGGCAACAGATGGTCCAGCGTTAAATGTTTGACCGAACCGCAATACTGGCAGCTGTAGTTGTCGCGGCGCATCACATTGTGGCGGCTCAGGGCAATGCCATAGTACGGCACCCGCACATAGCGTTGCAGCCGGATAATGGAGGGCACAGGATACGTGGTGCTGACAGTATGAAGCACCTCGGAGGCAGACTTGGAGACCATCTCCGCCTTATCGAGGTACACCAAACGAAAAGCCCTCTGGATAGAACATACAGCAATTGCGCTGAAGTCCTGGTTCAGGATGAGTACTTTGTCTTTCATGGCCAATTTCTGGTCTTTCGCCTACTCTTTTACGGAATTCACCGAAAAGCTGTAGCGCCAGATCCAAAGAAATCAGCAAGATTTTAGAGGTGAATTCGCTTGATAATGCGCAGGTTATGGGAGTAGCGCTTGCGCTCTGCGTTGTAAATCCCGTTGTGGTCCAGCGTATCGATTCGGACTTCGCCATGGGCATGCATGATCTGCTGCCCCTCCAGCACAAGGCCGACATGCGTGATGCGGCCTTCCGGGTTAGAAAAGTATGCCAGGTCACCTGGCTGGGCCTGCGTCACGAAGTGCACCTCCTCCCCATGGCTCACCTGCTGGTAAGCATCGCGCGGCAGTTGGTAGCCGCAGATACCGAACACGAGTTGCGTGAAGCCGGAACAGTCGATACCGAAGATGGATTTGCCGCCCCACAAGTATGGCGCCTTCAGGAAGCTGTTGGCCACCTTCAGCAGCTGCGCCGGTGTAGCGTGGGTAGCTGGGTTAGAAGCCCTGCCGGTGTACTGGTACCGCTCCTCTCCCACCCGGATGCTCATCCCGTCGAAGAAAGGCAGGTAACAGCCGATGCCCACCGGAATTCGCACCTCCGCGTTGCTTATTACCTGCAGCAGGTCCAGAGCGCGAGGGTGCTGGGAGCTGCACCATTCTTTGTAGTAGTCCGTTGATACCGGGGTGTGCTGCTTTGAGTCTATCCAACCACGGTAGCCGTCGGCGGCCAGTTGCAGCTGCAGCCAGTTACCGTCGCGCGCCACCACCTCGTAGCACTCGCCAAACGTCAGCTGCGTCACGATCTCAGCCTTGTCAGAAGTTTCGGCGCGCATGGGCACCACACTCAGCATTCCTATTCCGTATTCCACTTTTGTTTAAATTGTGATTGAGTGAAAGAGTGATTGAGTGAATATTAAATGAGGGATTGGTTAAATGTTTTCAAAGTATAAAATAAGTATAAACCAGTACCTTTTTGCCTTTATAGGGCTTTAGAAAAGTATAAATTTAATCACACATTCACTCAATCACTCATTCAAAATCCCTAGTATCCGCTGCGCTCCATCTCGCGCTTCACATCTTTTGCCTTTATGTCTTCCCGCTTGTCATACAGCTTTTTACCACGCGCCAGCGCAATTTCTACTTTAGCAAAGCCACGGTCGTTTATGAACATGCGGATCGGGATGATCGTTACCCCCTGCTCCTCAGCGCCACGCTCCAGTTTGCGCAATTCGCTCTTGTTGAGCAAGAGCTTTCGGGCGCGCATGGGCTCGTGGTTGTAATGGGTGCCCTCGGTGTAGGTGGAGATGTGCACATTGTGCAGCCACAGCTCATTGCGGGTAAACACGCAATAGCCGTCCTGCATGTTCACCTTTCCCTCCCGTATCGATTTTATCTCTGTTCCCATCAGCATCACGCCAGCCGTATACTTGTCGAGGAACTGGTACTCGAAGGAGGCTTTGCGGTTTACGATGTTAACGTGCTTCTGTATTCTGTCTTTGTCTTTCGCCATTTATACTTGCTTCGGCGCCAAAATTTTCGCCAGTTTTTCTTTTTTCAAAATTTTCTGACCGGTTTCTCCGTCAGCCACCACACGCTCCCCCACTTTCGCCGTGAAGCTGCAGATTACGTCTATCCCTTCCTGTTTCATCAGCGTCGCCACAATCACCACATCCTCCCCCTCAAAGGCAGGTGCTTTATGGTTGATCGTTAAGCAGGTACCTATCCCCTCTTCATCCTCCGCTTTCATTTCCAGCACAAACAAGCGCCCTGCCCACTCTGCCGCCTGCGCCAGCGAGAAGGTAGAGCAAACGGCATGCACCAAACCATCCTCAAAACGGGCAAAGTCAGCCGCCGTTACGCGCTTAACATACGTACGGGTGTCACCGGGTTGTATCATCGTTATTCGTTGTTCTCTAATCGTTGTTAGATTCAGGATTTACAGGAATGAAGTACTATCAGGATGATCAGCTTGAGTACCGTACCATTTCATCACCATAATTTTGTTATTGCCAATAATCAATTAACGGATAACCAACAACAAATAACTAAAATTTGAGCCTCGGCTCGGGGCTTACGTATTGCGTGGCAAAATCGCTTTCAAGGTACTGGAAGTGAGCCGCCATAGCAATCATGCCTGCATTGTCGGTGCAGTACTGAAAAGCCGGGATATACACATTCCAGTTGTGCTTCTGCGCATACTCCTGCAGCGTCTTGCGCAGCCCTGAGTTGGCCGACACACCGCCTGCTATCGCAATTTCACGGATACCCAGATCCTTAGCAGCCTGCTTCAGCTTCTTCAGCAGCGTTTTGATCAGCGTGTGCTGCACACTGGCGCAAATATCCACCAGGTGCTCCTGCACAAAATCAGGGTTCTCCTTCGTTTTATCTCTGAGGAAGTATAAAACTGACGTTTTGATGCCGCTGAACGAGTAATTATACTCCGGCATGTTGCCTACCGGGAACTCGAAAGCCTTTGGGTTGCCCTGTGCGGCCATTTTGTCGAGCATCGGCCCGCCCGGGTACGGCAGGCCCAGCATTTTAGCAGTCTTGTCGAAGGCCTCGCCCACGGCATCGTCGGTGGTTTGGCCGATAATCTCCATGTCCAGGTGATCTTTTACGAGCACGATCTGGGTATGGCCGCCGCTCACAGTCAGGCACAGGAACGGGAACTGAGGCTTAGGGTCATCGATAAAATGGGCCAGAATGTGCGCCTGCATGTGGTTTACCTCAATTAAAGGCACACCCAGGCCCAAGGCAAACGACTTGGCAAAAGAGCAGCCAACAAGCAGGGCGCCTAAAAGGCCGGGGCCGCGTGTGAAGGCAACTGCATTTAGCTCACTTTTTGCTACATTTGCCGTAAGCAAGGCCTGAGAAACCACCGGTATAATGTTCTGCTGATGGGCTCTGGAAGCCAGCTCCGGTACCACACCGCCAAATTGCTCGTGCACGGCCTGTGTGTTAACGATGTTAGACAATACCTTGCCCCCACGGATAACCGCGGCGGAGGTCTCGTCGCAGGAAGATTCTATCGCTAGTATTGTAGGTTCAGTCATCTTTGGAAAAAGAACAGTCAATAAATTACTTCAAAGTTATAGGAAAAGCTATTCTAAAAATAGTTTTGGGGCTGTTCCTGTTCCTTTTCCTGCTTTTTGCGGCTGTTTTTGTGGCTATACGCTTCCCAAGTGTGCAAACCAAAGTGGCGCAAAAGGTGGCGGCATACTTATCTGAGGCCACCAAGCACGAGGTAAGCGTGGGCCGCGTAGACATAGAGTTTTTCAGTAACGTGGTGCTGGAACAGCTACAGGTAAAGGACAACCGCCAGCAGGAACTCTTCTATATAGGCCGCGCCGAGGCAGACATCAACGCCTTCTCCATCCTTAACCCGAATAACCTGAGCATAAGCACCCTGGAACTGCAGGAGCCGCGGGCCAACCTGGTTAAGTATGAGGGGGCAGACTCCCTCAACCTTAGCTCTTTTATCAGTGCCCTACAGGGCTTGTTTGTAAAGGACACCACCAAGGTCTCCAAGCCCTTCAATTTCGAGCTGGACGAACTCATCATCAAGAACGGCAGCTTCACCTACGATGACTTTAACTTTCCCCGCACCGACTATGGGATGGATTACCGCCACCTAGCCTTTACCAACCTGAGCGGCCGCTTTGATGAGATACAGCTGGAGGACACGCTGAAGGTGCAGGTAACTGACCTGATGGCACTGGAGACAAACTCCGACACCCGCCTGCACAACCTGGACACGCGTATGACCTACGCCCCCACCTTCTGGGATTGGGAGGCACTGGACCTGCAGCTCAACAACAGCAACCTGCAAAACCGCGTCCGATTCGACTATAGCACCTTCGGCAACTTTGCCCATTTTGTAGACAGTGTGCGGATGACAGCCAACCTGGAGAATAGCAAAGTATACTCGCAGGACATTGCCGTGTTTGCGCCACAACTTAAAGAGTACGATGAGAACCTGCAGGTAAACTCATTGAAGCTAAGGGGGTTTGTCCGGGACTTCGCGGCCACTGACGTGGACCTGGAGTATGGGCGCAACACCCACATTGTGGGCAGTATAAATGCGGACGGTTTGCCAAACTTTAAGGAAACATTTGCCAACCTAAGGCTGAAGCCATCCACCATCAGCGCCGAGGACCTGAAGCAGTTCCTGCCGCAGGAGGCTTACCAAATTGCATCCCGGCTGGGCACCGTGCGTCTGGACGGGCGCTTCCTGGGCTTCTACAACGACTTTGTGGCCAATGGCGAGTTCGGCACGGCGCTGGGCAACCTGCGCTCGGACATCAACCTGAAAATCGACGACGACACCCGCACCTCCTCCTACAGCGGCTTCGTGACCACTAATGGGTTTAACCTGGGCCGCTTGTTAGACGCAGAAAAGCAGATCAGCTCCATCTCCATGAGCGGTCGCTTACAGGGCTCTGGGTTCACCTTGCAAACGGCTGATGTGAAGGCAGACGTAAACATCCGCCAGGTGCAGCTCCTGGGGTACAATTACCAGAACATTCGGGCCGACGGAGTCTTAAAGCAGCAGGTGTTTACAGGTGATGTCGCCATTAACGACCCGAACCTGGTATTTACAGCCAGTGGTGAGGTAAACCTGGCAGAGCAGCGGAAAGCCTTTAACATGCTCGCTGACCTGGAGCGCATTAACTTCCAGGCCCTGCACCTGACAGATGAGCCATTTTTGCTAAGCGCCCAGGCTAACCTCAACTTCAGCGGCCTCCATCTCGATGATTTTGAGGGCACCGCCCGGTTTGACAGTGCCTATGTCAGCTACAACGGCAACAGCCTCTCCCTCGACTCCATGCTGATCGCCTCTGAGATTGCTGCCGGGCAGCGTACGCTAGACCTGTTTTCTAACCTGCTGGACCTGCACGTGAACGGCAACTTCAACTATACCACGCTCATCGACGACCTCAAAACGCTGGTGCAGGAGTACAAACTTAACTTTGAGAGCAACGATGCAGCCACGGCAGCCTACTATAGCCGCAAACCCAGGAGCACCGGCAATGAGTATGCCGTCAACTACCGCATGAACCTGAAAAGGGCCAACCCGATTCTGGAGATGTTCATGCCGGAACTCACGATTTCCGACAGTTCTCAGGTGGAGGGCTCCTTTCGCCACGATGCCACCGCCATACTTGACCTCTACGCCACGATTGACACCATCAACTATGATAACTATACCTTGTATGGTAACAACATCGAACTAAACACCTCTAAGATGCTGGATAACCCGGATGTGCTGGCTGCGCTTCTCTTCACCTCCCGCCAGCAGGAGATTCCGGGCGCCGGTTCTGCGCAGGACTTTTTCCTGGAGGGGATCTGGAGCGAGCGCACCATACAGTTTGCCTCCAGTTTGCGCCAGCCGCAGCAGAACAACCGCGCCCTTATTACGGGCGACCTGAACTTCCTTCAGAATCAGATCCAGATCGTTTTTGACCAGTCTGACATTACGCTGCAGCAGAATGAATGGGCTTTTGTGCCCGGAAACACGGTATACATTAGCGAGGCCGGCAAGCGGCTGGTGTTCGAAAATTTCGCCCTCACGAACCAGAACCAGGTTATACGCGCTGACGGAGAGGTGTCGCGCAACCCGGATAGCCGCCTGGAACTGATTGTGGAGAACTTTAAACTCAACAACCTGAACCCGCTCCTCTCGATGAAGATCGCAGGCGAGGTGACCGCCCAGCTTACGGCACAGGACCTCTACAACGAGGCCAAGGTAAATGCCGCCATGCAGGTAGATTCCTTTTACCTGGACAATGTGTTTATCGGCAACGTGGTGGGCAGCACCGACTGGACCAAGGCCAAACAGCGGGCAACAGTGGATTTGGGCATCCAGCGGGACGCCAAGAAGGTG
This sequence comes from Pontibacter litorisediminis, assembly GCF_029360645.1. Lineage (GTDB taxonomy): Bacteria > Bacteroidota > Bacteroidia > Cytophagales > Hymenobacteraceae > Pontibacter > Pontibacter litorisediminis. The sequence continues at coordinate 6,565 of NZ_JARDUA010000010.1, forward strand.
CTCTCCCTGACCGGCTTTTACAACCCGCAGGTAGAGGAAGACCAACTGGACCTGCTGGCCGTCTTGGACCAGGCCAACCTGAAACTGGTAGAGCCGGTGCTCCGCGGGCTCTTCTCCGACTTAGGTGGGGAGATGGAGGGGCGCATCCGCATCCTGGGCAATCTCGATTACCCTGTCCTGAAAGGGTCAGTTATGGTAACGGGCGGCCAGTTTACGTTCGACTACCTCAACACCACCTACCGCTTCTCCGACCGTATTTACCTCGGCCCGAACAGCATCAGCTTCCGAAACGCGCAGCTACAGGATTTATTTGGCAACAAAGCAACAGTGTCGGGCGGTATCGCACATGACGGTTTCCGGAACATGGTGATAGACATGGAGGCCCGCTACCGTAACTTTATGGTGCTGAATACGACGGAACAGCAAAACGAACTCTTCTACGGGACAGCTTTCGCCACGGGCACGGCCAGCGTGCTGGGGCCGACCGAGAACCTGCAGGTGCGGGTAGACGCGCGTAGCGAAGAAAACACCCGTATCGTGCTGCCCCTCGACTACCAGACCGACGTGTCCCGGAAAGACTTTATCCGCTTCGTGAACAACAACCCGGAGGCGGCCACAGGTGTAGAGGTGGAAGCCGAGAACCACATCGTAGACCTGTCCGGTATCAACCTGGACTTTAACCTGGATGTAACCGACGATGCCTATTTTGAGATTATTATTGACCGCACCACCGGTGACGTGATCCGTGGCTCAGGCAACGGCGATATTCAAATGACCATTGACACCCGCGGCGACTTTAACATGTATGGCACTTTTGAGATTACCCGGGGCGCTTACAACCTGAACTTGCTGGAGGGCCTGCTTACCCGGGAATTCCGGGTAGTACCGGGAGGCACCATCACCTGGAACGGCGACCCTACGGCTGGCGTGATGGACATCCGTGCCAACTATACCCAAATGGCCTCCTTCAACAACCTCGTCAGCGATTTTAACAGCGCTGGGCGCTACCCGGTTACAGCCGTGATCGACCTGCGCGGACCGCTGCTCACCCCCCAGATACAGCTTGGCCTTAGCTTTGACCAGTTGCCGCAGGAGGTGCAGTCTTCGCCCTACCTGTACCCGATCATCAACTCTATTAAAAGCGATGAAAGCGAGCTGAACCGACAGGTGTTCAGTTTGCTGGTGCTGCAGCGCCTTTCACCGCAGGGCACCCTTGCCTTCGACAGCAGCGTGGGCGCCGGCGCCGTGGGAGGCAGCTTGGGCAGCCTTCTTTCCGGGCAGCTGAACAACTTCTTCAACAGCATCGACTCGAACCTGGAGGTGGACATTGGCCTGGGAAGCGTGGGAGGCCCGGATGCCCTGGCAGCGCTGCAGGTGCGCCTGAGCTATACGTTCCTGCAGGGGCGCCTGCGCATTACGAGCGAGACAGGCTTCGGCAGCTCGCGCGATGACGCACGGGGCACCGGCTATGTAGGCGACTGGACACTGGACTATTACCTCTCGCAGACCGGTGAGCTGCGCGCGCGCCTGGAGTATAACACTACCCCTAACTTCTTTACGGGCCGCATTACCCAAAGCCAAAGTATAAGTTTGCTGCACACCAAGCGCTTTGATAACCTGCGCGACCTGTTCCGCAGCGAGAAGCGCGCCCGCCGCCAGCAACGCCTTGAGATGGAGCGCGACCGCATCATACTGGACTCGGACCCGCGGCTAGAGCTTTAGATGCGGGCTTGAGCATTATACCCGCATACTATTATAGCTACATCTGCGGAGGGGTGTCAAGCGGCCCTGCCTGGCTTACCAAGTACAGATAGGCCTATTTTTACTGGCTTTGCCCGGTGCTCCTGCGCTTTTGTAAAATATATTCCTAATTTTGTGAGGAAGGCTAAAGCTATGGCGACGAAAGTAAAACACATTAAAAAGAAAAAGTTAGGCAATTACCCCCACCTGATGGTAGTGTTCAGCATCACGCTGGCACTTTTTGTCATCGGGGTGTTCGGGTTGCTGCTGATCCATGCCGAAAAGCTGTCGGAGAAGGTAAAGGAAAGCATAGAAATGCAAGTATACCTGGACCGCAACCTGACAGAGGTGCAGCGGGTGAGGCTACAGAAAACCTTCGCAGCCAAAGAGTACATTGCCTTCCAGAACGACACAGCGCAGGTGCGCTATGTATCCAAGGAAGATGGAGCCAAAGCCTTTTTAGATGAGACCGGCGAGGACTTCATGGCTTTCCTGGGCGATAACCCGTTGCGCGACGCTTACGTGCTCCGCATCGATGCCGACCACTCCAGCTCTGCCATGCTCAAAAGTATAAAGCTGGACCTGGAGGAGGTGGAAGGTGTGTATGAAGTGCAGTACGTGGAGAGCCTAATCGAATCCATCAACCAGAACATCCAGAAAATCAGCATTATCCTTATCGGTTTTGCCGCCATACTGGTGCTGGTAGTCATCATCCTCATCAACAATACCATCAAGCTGGCCCTCTACTCGCAGCGTTTTTTAATCCGCAGCATGCAGTTGGTGGGGGCCACGTCGTTCTTTATCCAGCGCCCATTCCTGAACCGCGCTGCCTGGCAGGGCATTGTGAGCGGCATGCTGGCTTCTGCCCTGTTGTTTGGCCTGATGCACTATGCTTATAATGAGATTGCGGAGCTCCAACTGCTGCGCAACGACGAGCAAACCTACATATTGATGGGAGCCCTAGTCATACTTGGTTTGATCATTGGTTTTATGAGCTCTTACCGCGCAGTGCGCAAGTACCTGGGCATGTCTCTAGATGAACTATATTAATACTATGGAGGAAAACAGAAATAACCTTGCCTTCGGCAAGAAGAATTATGTGCTTATGCTGGTATGCATTGCCGTGCTGGCCATTGGCTTCTTTATCATGACACTGGATAAGGAACAGTACGGCCTGGGCTTCCTCGGCATCACACTCGGCCCGCTGGTAGTGCTGGCTGGCTTCGCAATAGGATTTTTCGCCATCCTGGCAAAGGACAAAACAAAAAAATAAATGAGTGTTTGGCAGGCTATAATTTTAGCCATAGTTGAAGGATTAACTGAATTCCTGCCGGTTTCCTCTACCGGGCATATGATCATCGCCTCCAGCCTGATGGGCATAAACGAGCTTCCGATCACCAAAATTTTTGAGGTTAACATACAGTTTGGGGCCATCCTGTCGGTGGTGGTGCTGTACTGGCGCCGCTTTCTGCAGAGCTTCGACTTTTACAAAAAGTTGCTGGTGGCTTTTATTCCGGCAGCCGTTATTGGTTTTGCCCTGAACGACATCATAGACGCCATGCTGGAGAGCGTGATGCTGACGGCGATCATGCTGGTGCTGGGCGGCGTGGTGCTGCTTTATGTGGACAAGTGGTTTCGCCATGCCCAGAAGGAGGAGGTAAACTATAAGAACGCGCTGACGATTGGGTTCTTCCAGTGCCTTGCCATGATTCCGGGCGTTTCGCGCTCTGCTGCCTCTATCGTGGGCGGTATGTCGCAGGGCGTCAGCCGTAAGGCCGCCGCAGAGTTCTCGTTCTTCCTGGCAGTACCCACCATGCTGGCCGCCGCCACCTATAAGTTAATCACGGACCTGCTCCAACTGGAGCTGTCAGACCTTATCAGGTTTGATTTCGTAAAAATTCAGAACAGCTTTGAGGTAATTCACCCGGACGACCTGCAACTGCTGCTGATTGGCAACGTGGTGGCCTTTTTTGTGGCCATGGCAGCGATAAGCTTCTTCATCAGCTTTCTGACCAAGTATGGCTTTAAGATGTTCGGCTATTACCGCATTGCCCTGGGCGTGGTGCTGCTGGCACTGCTTGCCATGGGCGTAGACTTAAAAGTATAACTATGCAATACGATTTTGCCGCTGGCGAAATACTCCTCTTAAACAAGCCACTCGACTGGACCTCTTTTGACGTGGTGAAGAAAGTACGCAACACCATCCGCGTAAAAAAAGTAGGGCACGCCGGCACGCTGGACCCCCTGGCCACAGGCCTGCTTATACTTTGCACCGGCAAGTACACCAAGCGCATCGATGAAATCCAGGGGCAGGAGAAAGAGTACACCGGCATCATCCGCATGGGCGAGATAACCCCTTCCTACGACCGGGAGACTGAGGTTACGGAGACAAACGACATCAGCCACCTGACAGCAGAGGCTATAAAAGCAGCCGCCCAGTGCTTTGTGGGAACGATAGAGCAGGTGCCGCCCATCTATTCTGCCGTGCAGGTGGATGGCAAGCGTGCCTACGACCTGGCCCGCAAAGGCAAGGAAGTGGAACTGAAGTCTCGCACGGTTACGATAAACGCGTTTGACATTACAGGAATAGATGGCCCCGAAGTAACATTCAGGGTGGTGTGCAGCAAGGGCACCTACATCCGCAGCCTGGCTCACGACCTGGGGCAAAAGCTGGGCGTGGGGGCTCATCTGAGCAAGCTGGAGCGCACACGCATCGGCGAGTATAAACTTGAGGATGCTTTAACGATAGAAGACATCGTCGAGATAAGGAAAAAGCAGCTGGAGGAAGCGAATGAAAGTAATTCATGATATAGCTGATTTTCCGCAACTGAGCCATGCCGTGGTAACCAGCGGCACATTTGACGGCGTGCATATCGGCCATCAAAAGATACTGCGCCGCGTGATGGAGCGGGCCCGGCAGAGCAACGGCCAGAGTGTGGTCATCACCTATTGGCCCCACCCCCGCCTGGTGCTGTTTCCGGAGGATAATGAGCTAAAGCTGCTTTCTACGATAGAGGAGCGCGTAGAGCAGCTCCGCAGCTTCGGCGTAGATTACCTGCTCATCATCCCTTTTACGAAAGAGTTCTCCCGCACCTCTTCCCGCAGCTTCATCACCGATATACTGGTGCGGGCCATTAACACCAAAGTGCTGGTGATCGGCTACGACCATCGCTTCGGCAAGAACCGCGAGGGCAGCTTTGAGCACCTGAAGGCCCGTTCGGCACAGTATGGTTTTGAGGTGGAGGAAATACCGCGCCAAGATGTGGACGATGTGGGCGTGAGCTCCACAAAGATTCGAAAGGCGCTGGAAAGCGGCGACATCGAGACAGCCAATAGTTACCTTGGCCGGCCGTACAGCATCACCTCCGTGGTGGAGGAAGGCGACAAGATAGGCCGCACCATTGGCTTCCCGACAGCAAATCTGGCTCTACCCCCTGCGCACAAACTCATACCTGGCAATGGCGTTTATGCCGCCTGGGCTCTTGTGGAGAACGAGCGCCACCCGGCGATGATGAACATTGGCCTGAGGCCCACGGTGGATGGGAAACAATTAAGGCTGGAAGCGCACTTGCTGGAGTATACCGGCGACTTGTATGGTAAAACCATAACCGTGCAGTTTATAGAACAGCTCCGCAAAGAGCGCAAGTTTGATGGCTTGGAAGCCTTAAAGCAACAGTTGGCGCAGGATAAGCTGGCAACAGAGCAGTTGCTGAAAGTCTAAAACACCCGAAAGCATCTTTTTAAGCGGCCCTTTGATGGCCGCTTTTTTTGTGTCCTCCTAAAATAAAGCGGCCATACAGGTAGCTACCCCACCCATACCGGACGTATAGGATGGTCTGCCGAATGAAATCCGGATGCCAGGAAGACCGCCTACAGGAAGAGCCGGCCCTCCAGGGGCATCAGTAACGGCAAGGTACACAGAAACACCCGCAAGCCCCCATGACAGAGCTGACGCTTATTTATGATCCGTTGGAAGAGCAGACGGTGCGTGAGAAGATCATACCTGCTTTTCGCTCCTTTACCATCACACCGGTCGCATATGCCCTGAGCAAACGCACAATAGTACCCAATTGCAAGTTTATGACTTACCTGAGCGATGAGATGCTCTCGGAGATCGTGATGCTGGCAGCCAATAAGAACTGCACGGTGAGCCTGCTCCCCCACCCCATGATGAAGGAGGCAAGGCAGGGCTACGGAATAGCGGCTAACCTGGCACAAGCTATAGAAGATATTGAGCAGGCAGAGAAAAGTATAAGAACAGACCTGCTACTGTGCAACAGCAGGCCCGTGTTTAACAAAGTAGTGGTAGGTAATAGCCTGAGCCTGATATCGGGAAGTGTGGCGCAGAACGCTTTTGTTTCTGCACTAGAGCGAATTGGCCGCCTGTTTAAAAGCCCACAGGTGTATGTGCCACAGGCTTTCACAATATCCGCAGACAGCCACCCTCAGCTAACGACCGCGGCGTTAGGGATCATAGCCGTGCTCCATGGCAAAAGCAACCTGCTCTCCAGGCAACTGCTGAAAGACTCCTACATCAACGATGCAAGAATGCACGGCCTCATCCTAGCGCCCAAAAGCATGCCCCAGCTCATTAGGTTCTACCTTGGCTCCATCTTCGACGGGAACAAAGGCAGCAGGCTTCCTTCCTTCATCGGCCACATCAAAGCCCGGGCTATGACTATTGATAGCCCGGAGCCGCTGGATTATGCTCAGGACAATTACCTGCTTAGCGCCAAAACGCTGGAACTGCGCGTAATGGAGGATGCCTTCAACGTTATACCTGGTCGCCACCTGCTGGAGAGCGCAAAGGCAGGGGGCCCCAGCGATGTATACAGGGTAGAAAAACTCCCCAAAGAAGAGGCCTACCTGCATGAAATTGTAGGCAGGCCTTTGCCGTGGCTTTACCATGCCTCCACCGTTGAGTTCAGGGACCTTTTTGTCACCCTCCGGGAAAATGCGAGGGCCACCAGCCCTTACCTTACCCTGATGGTGCTGTCCACACTGCTGGCAACCCTGGGGCTGTTCTCTAACTCCTCTCCCGTGATTATCGGCGCGATGATCCTGGCCCCGCTCATGGCTCCCATCATCTCCATGTCGATGGGGGTGCTCCGGCAGGAAAGGAAGCTGATCTACGGCAGTGCCAAAACAATTGGGCTGGGGCTGCTGCTAAGCTACCTGGCAGCCGTGCTGCTGACCCTGGTTATGCCTCTGCAAGCCATGAACGACGAAATAGGCTCCCGCATAAGGCCAAATCTGCTGGATCTGGGTATCGCCATCTTCTCAGGGGTTGCCGGTGCCTATGCCCATGCCCGTCAGGAGGTAGCCAAAACACTGGCAGGCGTTGCCATTGCCGTGGCCCTCGTGCCTCCTCTATCGGTTTCCGGCATTGGCATAGGCTGGGGAGAATGGGATGTGTTTTCCGGAGCCCTCCTGCTCTTCACCACCAACCTTACAGGCATTATCCTGGCAGCAGCCTGTACCTTCATGTTCCTGGGTTTTAGCCCTTTCCACCTGGCCAAACGAGGGTTGCTTGTTTCGCTGGCTTTGGTGGTTCTGATAAGCTTCCCACTAGGGTTCGGCTTCTTTAAAATGGTGCGGGATAACAACATCATGCGCTCCCTGAACAACTATAAGGTAGAGGACATTACTGTTCGGGAGGTAGCTGTCATCAGGGGCGGGGACCCTATGCTACTCAGGGTCAGACTCATGTCGGAGCACCCCATCAGCAGCGCAGACCTGGACCGGGTAAAAGAGGCTATTTCGTCAGAGGTAGGGCGGGATGTAGAGTTGGAGGCAACGGTAAGCATCAAAAGGTAATTGTTTGTGCCTCCTACATGGAAACTTAATCTGGTAAAAATCGAAAGATATATTTAGGTATTGCCTTTTTTATATATAAATTAATGCTGAAAAAACTGTTCCAAAACTATGATCAATAAAACTGTTAAGAACGCACAGGAGGCACTACAGGGCGTTCAGGATGGCATGACCCTGATGCTGGGGGGCTTTGGCCTTTGCGGCATTCCGGAAAACGCGATCCAGGAGCTGCTGCGCCTGGGGGTGAAAAACCTGACCTGTATCTCGAACAATGCCGGTGTGGATGACTTCGGTATAGGCCTGCTCCTACAGAAGCGCCAGGTAAGAAAGATGATTTCGAGCTATGTAGGTGAGAACGCGGAGTTTGAGCGCCAACTGTTGAGCGGCGAACTGGAGGTGGAGCTGATCCCTCAGGGTACGCTGGCAGAGCGTATCCGTGCCGGGGGCGCAGGAATCCCGGCTTTCTTCACACCGGCCGGTTACGGCACCGAGGTTGGCGAGGGCAAAGAAAGCCGCGAGTTTAACGGTAAAATGTACCTGATGGAAGAGTGGCTGAAAGCCGATTTCTCTTTTGTGAAGGCTTGGAAAGGTGATACCGCCGGCAACCTGATCTACAAAGGCACTGCCCGCAACTTTAACCCTATGATGGCTACCGCAGGTAAGATAACTGTAGCGGAGGTGGAAGAACTGGTGCCCGCAGGTGAGCTTGACCCGAACATGATCCACACGCCAGGAATTTTTGTGCAGCGCATTTTCCAGGGCGAGAAGTACGAGAAACGCATCGAACAGCGTACGGTGAGAACTGCTTAAATCAGAACAACATGGCTTTAGATAAAAACCAGATAGCGAAGCGAATCGCAAAAGAAGTGAAGAACGGTATGTACGTGAACCTGGGCATCGGTATCCCCACCCTGGTAGCAAACTACATCCCGGAAGGCGTTGAGGTGGTACTGCAGTCGGAGAACGGACTGCTGGGCATGGGCCCCTTCCCTACCGAAGACAAAGTGGATGCCGACCTGATCAACGCCGGTAAGCAGACCATTACGACCTTGCCGGGCTCCTCAATTTTCAGTTCTGCGGACAGCTTTGGCATGATCCGAGGGGAGCATGTGGACCTTACCATACTTGGTGCCATGGAGGTGTCTGAGAGCGGCGATATTGCCAACTGGAAGATACCGGGCAAAATGGTAAAGGGTATGGGCGGTGCCATGGACTTGGTGGCCTCTGCCAAGAATATTATCGTGGCGATGCAGCACACCGCCCGTGATGGCTCCTCTAAACTACTGAAAAAATGCACCTTGCCTATTACGGGGCTGCAATGCGTGAAGAAGATCGTAACAGACCTCGCGGTGCTGGAAGTAGTGGAAGGTGGCTTCAAACTGCTGGAGCGGGCACCAGGTGTGTCTGTAGAAGAAATCAAGGCGGCAACAGAAGGCAACTTGATTGTGGAAGGTGACATCCCTGAGATTCAGTTCTAGAAGTGCCTCTGTTATACCTTGAGCAAAGAAGCGCAGCCGTAAACTGCGCTTCTTTGCTTATTTTTGCACCAACCTGTTTGCACTATCCTGTGCTGCAGGTATAATATATCAAAACGATAGGAAGCATACGTATATAGCTACAAGTATAAATTTCACAAACCCATAATGAGCGAACGAGAAGAAACCAGTTTTGAACATAGATTGCTGCTGCGCCAGCTGGAGCTGAAGGACTACAAGGAGGTGAAGGAGATCATGGAGTTGGTATACTCTAGCATAGACGGTGCCTGGACCCGAAAAGAGTTCTCAAACCTGCTCAAGAAGTTTCCGGAGGGCCAGATTTGTATTGAAGACAACGGAAAGGTGGTGGCAGCCGCGTTAAGCCTCATCATTGACTATGACGAGTACGGTGACAAGCACACCTATGATCAGATCATTGACAAAGGATCTTTTAAAACACATGACCCTGAGGGTGACACCCTTTATGGTATAGACGTTTTTGTGCACCCGGAGTACCGCAACCTGCGCCTGGGTCGCCGCCTGTACGACGCCCGCAAAGAGATTTGCGAGAAGCTGAACCTGCGTGGCATCATTGCCGGGGGCCGCATACCGGGCTATAAAGACTACGCAAACAAGCTGACCCCGGCCAAGTACATCGAGATGGTGCGCAACAAGGAGCTCTCGGACCCTGTGCTTTCCTTCCAGTTGAGCAATGGCTTCCACGTGCGCCGTATTCTAAAAGGGTACTTGCCTGACGACAAAGACTCCAGGGCCTATGCTACCTTGCTCGAGTGGATTAACGTTTACTTTGAGGAAAAGGAAAAGCTGATCGGTGGTAAGAAAACGGTGGTTCGCATCGGTATTGTGCAGTGGCAGATGCGCGCTGTGAAAGACCTTGACGACTTTATGCAGCAGGTAGAGTTCTTCGTGGATACGGTAAGCTCCTACAAATCGGACATCGTGATGTTCCCGGAGTTCTTCAATGCCCCGCTCATGGCCCTTTCCAACGAAGACACCCCTTCGGAGGCAATCCGAAGTATGGCCGAGTACACTGAGGAGATCCGCGAGCGGATGATTCACCTGGCCCTGTCGTACAACATCAACATCATCGCCGGAAGTATGCCGGAGTATTACGACAACAAGCTCTATAACGTCAGCTACCTCTGCCGACGCGATGGCACGTACGATGCGCAGTACAAGCTGCACGTAACTCCGGACGAGTCCCATTACTGGGGCATGCGCGGGGGCCACAAACTTAAGATATTTGATACGGACATCGGAAAAGTAGGTATCCTGATCTGCTATGACGTGGAGTTCCCGGAGCTGGCCCGCATGCTATCGGACATGGACATGAAGATCCTCTTCGTTCCTTTCTGGACCGATACCAAGAACGCTTACCTGCGCGTGCGCCTTTGCTCCCAGGCCCGTGCCATCGAGAACGAATGCTATGTGGCCATTACGGGTAGCGTGGGCAACCTGCCGAAGGTGGAGAACATGGACATCCAGTACTCGCAATCGGCTGTCTTCTCCCCTTCTGACTTCGCCTTCCCGCACGACGCGGTGATCGCCGAGGCCACCCCGAACACAGAGATGACGCTGATTGCCGACCTGGACCTGGACCTGCTCAAGGACCTAAACACTGCCGGCAGCGTCCGCAACCTGAAGGACCGCCGCAAGGACCTCTACAGCCTGAATTGGGTGATGCGCAAGGACGAGTAGGAAATATAAAGGCCGTTGCTATACTACTGCAGCAACGGCCTTTGTACTTTACTTTCCCCTACACCCTCCGCCGTTGTTCTGTTCCTGTAAAATTACAGGTGCCAGCAAGAATCATAAACCTACTCCAGGTTTGTTTTTGGTATCCTACTGGAAAGACAAAGCAGATGGTGGTTTCTTGTAAAACCATTAGAAAATGAACTGCCTTTAAAATATAAAGTTTATACTTTCCCTTCAGTGTAGACTATATGTCTAAAGGGTGTTCCTTATGCCGACTGGAGGCAACGTACAGTGGGAATTTCCCGCAAGCTGAACCGCCTGAAAGTTAAATTGCTAGCGAGAGCCTTCATCTGCTTATTCTGTTATTTATCTTACAAATTGCTGCCATATTGCTCTAACTTTGTACTCCGTGCGGGTCCTGTGCCTGGTTCATGGATTCATTCGTACCAACCTACATCAAGTAAGGCATCTTCAGAAATATGAAAGACCAACATGAAGGGAAAAGCTTTAAGAAGTATGCCTTCAACACCGGTTGGTTGTTTGCAGAGCAGCTGTTCAGGATCATTTCTTCTCTTCTTGTGGGCGTGTGGGTGGCCAGGTACCTGGGGCCGGAGCAGTATGGGGTATACAGCTATGCCGTAGCCTTCGTGGCACTGTTCGCAGCTATTGCTCATCTGGGTTTGCAAGGCATCGTCGTGCGCGAGCTCATCAACGGAACGGATCAGCAGAGGGTGTTGGGTACTGCTTTTTGGATGCAGGTTGTGGGAGGTATTGTCGTTATCGCTCTGATGGGTTCTGTCTTACCCTTCACCTCGAATGATGCCCGAACAAACCTGTACATAATGATCATCGCAGCCGGCTTGCTCTTTCAGTCCTTCCAGGTGATAGATTACTACTTCCAATCCATTGTGGAGTCAAAGTATGTGTCTGCTTGCCGCCTCACACAGCTCTTCATTTCTTCTGCCGCAAAAATAATCCTCATTACAGCGGAAGCTGATCTGATATATTTTGTCCTTATAACATTTCTCGACCAGATAACCTTGGCTGCCGCCCTTGCTTACGCTTACAAGCTAAAGCATCCGCAAAGCCCATTCTATAGATGCTTCAGGCGGGCTAGAGCCAAGAGCCTGTTTGCGGAGTCTTGGCCCATGATCGTTTCTGGATTAGTCGTGATGGTTTACATGAAGATTGACCAGGTAATGATAAAAGAGCTGCTTGGGGCTAACGCCGTAGGAGTTTATTCTGCTGCAGTAAGGCTGGCGGAGGCATGGTATTTCGTTCCCATCATCATCAGCCAATCGCTGTTTCCTGCTATCATCAGCGCCAAAAGCCAAGGGGAGCAATTATACAGGCTTCGGTTGCAGCGCCTGCTCAACCTGATGATGGTCTTGTCTGTTTTGGTTGCCGTCACGGTAACTTTTACCTCAGACTTTTTGGTGGCAATCCTGTTCGGCTCAGCCTATGCAGGAGCTGGAGCAGTGCTTTCCATTCAGGTATGGGCAGGGATTTTCGTCGCTTCGGGTCTTGTGAGCAGCAAGTGGTTTATTATGGAGAAGCTTCAGCGATACCTTATGTACCGATCAACGGCAGGGGCTATACTTAACATAGCGCTTAATCTTATACTCATCCCAAGCTATGGAATTATCGGGAGCGCTGTGGCTACTTTGGTCTCTCAGTTCGTAGCCGCTATTTTCCTTAACGCATTTTTCTCAAACACCAGGGCGATGTTTATACTGCAGCTCAGGTCAATCCTGGGCTTCGGTTTGCTTGGGAACCAGTTAAAGGACTCTTAACAAAGATTTGCCATACACATGGATACATCCTGAGAAGAAATTTACCGGGAACTTGGAAGAATTCTTTATTAATCCAGTGGAAACGAACTATCTGCTACTGCCGCCATTTTCTCAGAACTGCTGGGTTATGCGCAGAAGACGACATACTTACAAAGCGGCTGCTGCGATAGCTGTATAGCAGCAGCCGCTTTGTAAGTATGTACGTTAAATGCGATTCTTCTTTTTACTCTCAAGTTTTACAGCTACAAGTACACCGACAATGAAGGCTATCCCGCCGCCATAAATTAAGAATTTAAGTAGGTTAGGACCTGTTGGACGCAAGCGTGGGGCAAAACCATTTACGATCTGGATGTTATCCAGCTGCTCCAGATCCCCCTCCAACTCTACCTGCTTCTGATACATCGTGATGCTTTCGCGGAAGAGATTGGCTGGATCTATCGGCTCTCCATAGACAAATCCGTTCACAGGCCCACGTGGAGAAGCAACAGTCTTCTTTACGCTGTCAAGTGCCGATATATCGCTCTGAAGCTTTTTGATCATGCTTTCAACCTCTTTCTGTCGAATTAATTTTTGCTTTGAGAAGTATCTGTTGTTTTCCAGATAATTAGCTAGGGCTGTCTCCATTGAGGAAAACAATGTGTTATTATACAACGAGAGCTCGATTTCGAAAGGGGATCCAGTCAAGACGCTGTCTTCAGCGATTCTTTCTTGGTCTAGGTTACTGAAGCTCATGTCCTTGATTTCCCTGGCAGCATCAATTGTGATATCAAGGTCTTCTGCTACAGCCTCATAGTTGTCCTCTTTGATCATGATTGACAGTCTGTTGAGCTGGTTCTCCACAAACTGGTTCCTGATTTCGGCCAGCACTAGCGTCGTGGTGGAGGTATAATAAGGCTTAACAGTTTTATATATTGCAAAAGCTAAGCCTAACCCGACAAGAACAAGTAGAGCTACTACTACTATTCTTTTCAGTATAATATCAGTAAGGCGCTTTAGCGAGTAAAAGATGTTCCTGAAACCATTTTGGATACTCCTAAGTACCACTCTGATGTCTATCTCATCGCTATTGAAACTATCGTGCTTGTTCTGAAGTTGTGGTCGCATCATTTATAAGTTTGTTGCGCAAAACTAGCCATTTTTGTTTATAAATATTACATGGCTTAAAACTATGAAGGAGAGATGAGGAGAGTTAAGATCGCAAATTTTACTATTTTTGCCCCCGCTTGAAAAATTCGAATCCGTTACAAGCTAGAAAGAACGACTTAACGAAGACAAATTGAAATTTAGTTTCTTACGATTTAGGAACAGCATGTTCTTAAAATCCTCTAACTTCAAAAATGCCTATTGGAGCATTGCTGATGTTGTTATCTATCCCATAGTCTTACTCGTAGCAACTCCTATTTTTTTAAAATACTTAGGTGCAGAGCAGTATGGTGTTTGGGTGCTGATCAACTCCATCATTGCAAGTATAGGCGTTCTGAATGCCGGGCTTGGAGACGCGACCATTAAATTTATTTCAAAGTACCGTGCCACCGATAATATCAATGGGGTAAAGCGGGTCTTCACAGCAACATATACCCTTACCTGTTGCGTGTTCTTTTTTACAATAACAACCGTGTTGCTCAGCTCTGAATGGATCACCAGTTCAGACTTGTTCAAAATAAGTAGGGATACCCAACCCATTGCAAACACTGCGCTGCAATTAGCTTCTGTAGCGTTTGCGTTTAGGCTGCTAGAACAAATATTTTTCGCATTTTTTAAGGCGTACGAACGGTTTGATATCTATTCAAAGATATCTATCACCTCTAAGAACCTGGCTTTGGTAGCAGGTGTGTTCCTCGTAATTCAGGGCGGCTCCTTGGTGGCAATTATCCTGTGCAATACAATTGCGGCAATTCTCTCTGTGCTCATCGAAGTTTTCTTGATTTCGAAGCGGCTAGGGTTTGATGTACTGATTCCCAGATTTGTTAAGGCAGATATAAAAGAGGTTTTTGCATTTAGCTCTTGGGCTTGGGTACAAACGGCAATTGGGCTAATTGGGGCCCAGCTTGACCGGTACATTGTTGCTGCTGCCGTTAGCGTAGAGGTTCTGGCTTATTACTCTGTCGGACTATTGGTTGCGTCGCAGATACACAACGTCTTTGCAGCAGGCTCCAGCTTTATTTTCCCGCTCATCTCCATGAAGATTGAGAAAAAGATGGGGATCAAGCACATTTACTTTAAAATGCAGCTCCTCGTGATCGCTTTGGGATTGTTGGGCATTACCACTTTGGCTCTCTTGCAGACGCCATTGTTCACGCTCTGGCTGGGCGAAGCAAATTACGCAAAGTCTAAGGAGTTCATCACCCTTTTTCTATGCTATGAGGCAGCTGTTCTAACCTCAGTTATCCCTTACTTCTACCTTATTGGTGCAGGCCTTGTCCGGCTAAATACTTTTATATCAGGTGTTGGCATTGCTGCAATGGCTTTATGTATGATGGTTCTGTTCTATTTTATTGGAGAAACCGGGCTGATATGGGGTAAAATACTTTCAACCGTCCTCATTACACCTTTTCTGTATAACATACTTCACCGCAGGGTGCTTGAGGATGCCGACCCTTTTGCTGGTGTAAAGCTGCTCTTGCCAAGCTTTGCCACAATTGCATTTATACTTGTTCCAACAATTCCTTTAAAACTGCTGGCATTGTTGCTATGCATTGTGTTTTTCTATAAGTTTATTTACAAAAGAATAGGTAGTGTTCAAACTACCAACGCGGTAACTAACCCCTAAAGGCTGATATGTCAACGTCACGTGAGCAAATAGTTGAGAAGTACTTTCTAAACCTAGGCCTAAGCAAAGGTGACTCTGACATTTACTATGTTAGAAATAGCATTCTTCGTGCTGTTAAAGCTAACCTGCACAAATTTTATGGGACTTTACTGGATGTAGGATGTGGTATCATGCCATACCGAGAGTTAATTAGGGAAAATAACCCGCGTGTTTCAACCTATATTGGTTTGGACTTTGACGCCCCTTTAACGTGGGAATTCTCAGTCTGCAAACCTGATTTGATCTGGGATGGAAAAAATATTCCCTTAGGCAATGAGTCTGTGGACTGTATCATGGCAACAGAATTGTTTGAACACTGCCCGGAGCCAGAAAATGTAATGAGGGAGATGTACAGGGTTATCAGACCAGGAGGATTGATATTTTTCACTGTACCATTCATATGGAACCTGCACCTTGTTCCATATGATGAATACAGATACACGCCTTTCTCCCTTAGAAGACATTTGTCGAATGCAGGGTTTGTTGACATTGAGCTGGAGGCGTTGGGAGGTTTGGATGCTAGCTTGGCACAAATGTTAGGCATTTGGCTGCAGAGAAGGCAATTGTCGAGAGCCGTAAAAGCGGCACTTGCCGTTCTGATTTTGCCCCTGATGAAATTACTGATAAAAAAAGATTTGAGGACCAACACAAAAGCAGTATTCTCCGACGGAACCATGTACACAGGTTTACATGGAGTAGCTTTTAAAAAAAATGTATGAAAGCAGCCTTTACCATTGCAACTGCCAACTACCTATCGCAAGCAAAGACAGTTGCAGACTCCTTCTTAAGCTTCAACCCTGACTACAAGTTTTATATTTTCCTGCTCGATAAGATCGACAGCCGTTTTGATGTTACCTATTTTCTACCTGCAGAAGTAATTGAGATTGGCTCATTGCCTATCAGTGGCTTTAACAGTATGCTGCTGAAGTATAACATATTTGAACTGAGCAATGCGCTAAAGCCTTTTGCCGCTGAAGAACTGCTGAAGGACCCGAAAATTGACTCTGTCATATACTTTGACTGCGATTTGTTGATCTACTCTTCTTTTGAGGCGGTGGAGAAGGTACTGCAGGAGCATGAAATTGTTATAACCCCTCATTTTCTCACCCCCTTGCCTCTCGATGGGCTACTGCTAGATGAGAAAGCATTTCTTAATACAGGTGTATATAACGGGGGCTTCTTCGCTTTGAAAAAAGGAGAAGAAACCTTCAAATTCCTGGAATGGTGGAGGAGTCGGCTGCAAGAGTACTGTTTTGTTGATTTTTCGGCCGGCCTTTTTGTGGATCAGATTTGGTTGAATTTTGTGCCGCTATACTTCAAGAACGTAAAAGTGCTGCAGAACTTGGGGTATAATGTGGCATACTGGAACCTGCATGAGCGCGAAATCAGCAGTTCTAATGGCGAATACTTCGTGAATTCAAGTGATAAACTGGTGTTTTTCCACTTTAGTGGTTTTGACTTCAGCAAGCCTGATACCTTATCCAAGTACCAGTCCCGGTACGACTTCAGCTCAAGACCTGACGTTACCAAACTTTTTAAGGATTACAATCAGAAGGTTTTAAGCAACAAATTCAACTTCTATAGGAGCTTGCCTTGCTTTTATGTGCTGCAAAAGCAAAGACAGACTAAATCCTTTGGGTACATAAAAAACAGCTTTTCCACAGGTAAATATTACATAAGCCTCAAAAAAAGGCTCAGAAGATTGTTAGACTAAGCATTACCCCTTGCACGACCTCAAACTACGGGGCCTACATCGGAGTGCCTTATATAAACAGTCAAGATCAGGCTTGTTTTCATTTGGATGTAGCAGCCCTTTATGCGATCCGGCAGCTCTGCGTACCGATAAAGCCCCAGCATCAGTAAAAATCACATCAAAGGGTACTGCCTTTCCTTGGACAGGCTATAGATAGTATAGTTAATAAGTGGGGTATTAAATCTGTAAAATTCGTTAAATGAAAGTTCTCTATGATCACCAGATCTTTTCTCTTCAAAGATATGGGGGTATTTCCAGGTATTTTTGTGAGTTAATGCACCACTTTGAGCAGCATGATAGTATAGATTTTGAAGTTGGCGCTAAACTAAGTAATAACCTATACCTGAATAAGTTAAATAGCGTTAGTATAAAGCCTTTCTACCCTAAGCTAAAGTTTCGGGGGCAAGGAAGGTTTATGTATCTCTTTAACAGCTTTGTCACCAATTCCGCTGTAGGGAAAACTAACATCGGAGTGATACACCCTACTTATTATGACCCTTATATTTTGAAGAGGAGTAAGAAACCGATTGTGCTCACATGCCATGATCTTATTCACGAGAAGTTCGGGGATCAATTCAGCCAGCTGTCGGACACAGCCCTTACGCATAAAAAACCACTGTTAGCTGCGGCTGCAGCCATAATTGCTGTTTCAGAGAACACAAAACAGGATATTGTAGAGACGTACGGTATACCAGAAGCACGTATAGAGGTAATACATTTAGCAAGCGCCATAAGCACTGCGGATGTGTTGAGTACGGCAAACATGTCGTTGCCGGAGAAGTACCTTCTTTATGTTGGGAACCGGGGCATCTATAAAAACTTCATAAACTATGTAAAGGCAGTTGCCCCTCTCCTTGTAGAGGACAGGGACTTAAAGATAATCTGTGCTGGAGGAGGAACGTTTACACGCGAGGAAGTAGCGCTTCTAAAACAGCTAGGTGTTGAGCGTAACATAATCCATTACCAGATTGATGATGCCATTCTAGCGACGCTGTACCACTATGCCTTAGGGTTTGTTTTCCCTTCGCTGTATGAAGGTTTTGGGATACCTGTATTAGAAGCTTTTAGCTGTGGTTGCCCTGTTTTGGCAAGTAATACCAGTTCTATTCCAGAGGTGGCTGCTAAAGCTGCCTCGTTCTTCGACCCCCTTAGCAAGGACTCGATGCTTGAGAGCACAAGGATGTTTATCCAAGACAGTAACTTACGAAAGGAGCTGCGAAAAGCCGGGCAAAAAAGGGTGGAAGGATTTTCGTGGGCGCAAACTGCTGAAAAAACGCTCAACTTGTATAAAAAAATAGTGTAACATAATGCCATTGACAGGAGCTACTTTTACGGGTACAGCATCATTCCATGGAAGCCAAAGCGCAGTACAGCCGTTGGTTTCAATTATCACGATCGTCTTCAATGGCGAAAAATTTCTGGAGCAAACTATCCAGAGTGTCATCAACCAGACTTACCCGCACATCGAGTACATCATCGTAGACGGTGGCTCAACGGATGGGACAATCGAGATAATCAAAAGATACAGTGGCAGTATTTCACGCTGGATCAGTGAACCTGACCAAGGTATAAGCGACGCATTTAATAAGGGAATCAGGCTAGCCACCGGTCAGCTAATTGGCATTATCAATGCTGACGATTGGTTTGAGCCGGAGGCGGTGGCTGCGGTGGTAGACAATTACAAGCCGGGATGTGTGTTGCATGGTAACCTCCAGTATTGGAACCAAGACGGTAGCAAAGCATTGCTCGTTATGCCAAAACAAACTTCGTTACCACGTGGCATGACGGTTAATCATCCTACAGTATTCCTTGATAGAGAGCTCTACAGCAGGTACGGGATGTTCGATACAAGCTATAAAATGGCTATGGACTACCACCTTCTGCTCCGACTTTACAAAGCAGATGTTCCCTTCATTTACATCAACAAAACGCTGGCTAACATGCGCTTCGGTGGAACGTCTGATAACTGGGTCAAAAGTTACCAGGAGGTGTTGAGAGCAAAGCAGGAGGTACTCGGCAAAAGCTACACGCATCACCTGACCTACCATTGGCAGATTATGAAAAGACGTGTGTCAGAGGGCTTAGCACACTCCCCCCTATCTTTTATAAACACGCTCTACCGCAATTATTTCTCATCAATGAAGAAAGTATAATTTATAAGATTATACTAGCTTTGCAGCCAGAATGGTCAATAAAGATTTGGACGCATCAATAGATCATAGAGACGCACCACTTAGTTTAAACAGCAATATCTTAATTCTTGTTTTGATGTGCTTTGGGGCACTTTTTATTAAGAACCCCAAGTTCTACAACATAGCAATCACTGATATTTCTATAGTTCTGGGCCTTCTGCTTGCCTTTTCTTACAATTACTCCACGAACATTAAGTTAAAGAACTTGGTGTTGTGTGTTCTCGTAATTTCTTTTCTCATCTATGCCGGACTTGGAATCTTCAAGGTACCAGACTCTGCTGTTTTCTTCAAGTATTACATACGTGTCCTCAAATCCAGTATACTGTGTGTTTTGAGTTACATCTTTTTTAGCAGGCTTAGCCAGGATCATCAATTATTCATTCTTAGGTTTTTCTTCAAGCTTGCAATTGTCTCTATCGTTTTCGATACTGTCTATTCCTTATACTATTACTCAACACAGGAATCAGGAAATGTTTGGATCCTTTATAGCTCGCTAAAGGTCAGCTATTTGTATGCTGACAAGAATATGGTTGCTTTTACCATATCCTTATTAATGGTCCTATCCAACCGTTTTTTTAGAAACAAGTACTTATTTTTACTATGGTTTCTTACCATACTCTCGCTTTCCCGAAGCGGCATACTTGTTAACACCTTGCTCCTGCTGTACTACACCGGGTTTAAGTTCTTCAAGCCTTCCATATTACTTGCACTTTTTGCGACACTTGCTTTTTCTTTTGCAGTGGTGTATTCTTTAGGCCTGGATGAAATGTTCTCAGAGCGCTTAAGTCTAAACAAAGACCTCAGCATGCATAGCAGGCTCGGCCTTCAAAGAATGGGAATCGCTATGTGGCTGGACGCACCTGCCACAGGTCAAGGGCTAAGCGGGTTTGAGCAGCACTTCTTTGACTATTATGAGGGCGGGGAGCAAACCCCCTTTCCTCATAATTTCTATATCTACCAACTATCGGAGCAGGGCCTGATAGGCTTCTTCATGCTTGCAGCCATATTCAGCCTAGTTTGGCTAGATTTGTACCGAAAACGACTAGGGATGCTTGTCGGTGCGTACCTAATGTTTGGTATGTTTTTATTTAACCTCTCAGAGTACCACTTCTTTTTCCTTGTCGGAATACTACTAGCACTTAAAAATGAAAGCAACCCACCTGAAAATAGCTTACATCCTACCATCCTTAGCCAATAAAGGACCTGTTCTTGTTGTTAAAGACCTGGTGTCTTATTTAAGAGATAAAGCTGACGTTACAGTTTTTTACTTTGACCCAATCAAGGAATTAGACTTTGAGTGTAAAACAGTAAACATCAAATTTTCGGAAGGTTTTGATTTTTCTGAGTTTGACATTGTGCATTCCCATATGCTCCGGCCCGATGCGTATGTTTTCCTGCACAGAAGGAAGATAAAGGCAAAGTGCATCAGCACGTTGCATAGCTATGTTGAGAAGGATCTTGAGAATACACATGGCAAGCTTTTATCCTTTATTTTCACCAGGATTTGGAACCAACTGCTGCGCAAGCACGACATGCTGGTGGCGCTAACGGAGCACATGCAGAACTACTACAGAAAACTGTATAGCAATCCGAATATTACCTATATTTATAATGGTAAAAGTGTTGACAAGGGATTAGCAATAGAGGCCACAGATCTTCTGAAAATAAAGGAATTTAAAGAAGGCTCTATACTTCTAGGCGTATCAGCTATACTGACGCACATCAAAGGGATAGACCAAACAATTAAACTTTTGGAAAGGCTACCCTACCTTAAACTGCTGATAATTGGGGACGGACCAGCTAAAAATGACTTGTTGCGTTTAGCAGAATCTAGGCAAGTTTCCGAGAGATGCCTTTTTTTAGGGTACAGATCACACGCTAACCGTTATTATAGCCAATTCGATGTTTATGCTATGTCATCAAGGTCAGAGGGTTTCTCTTTGGCATTGATCGAGGCCGCAGCTTACGGGTTGCCAACAGTATCATCGAACATCCCGACAGCAGTGGAGGCCTTCACAGGCGAAGAGGTAAGCTTCTATGAGCTGGAGAACCTGGATTCTATGCAAAAAGCTACTGAGCACCTCCTGGCTAATAAGTCTAAATTTAGCAGCAACATCTTATCCAAGTATCACAACGCATATACGGCGAGCAAAATGGCATCCCAATACAATGAGTTATACAAACAGCTTTAAAAAACAGCAGTATGAGGTAACTGCCTCCATCGTTACCTATAACAACAACAGGGAGATCTTACTTCAGGCAATACAAAGCTTTCTCAACACCGAGTTAAACGTCCACCTTTTTATCGTAGATAACTCTCCTGTCAACTCGCTTGAGAATCTCATCAAGGACGATAGAGTTACCTACATTTTCAATAATGCTAATATAGGGTTTGGGGCTGCCCATAATATCGCCATTGTACGCGCCTTGCCTTTAACACAGTATCACCTGGTGCTCAACCCTGATGTATACTTCGGGCCAGATGTGCTAGGAAAGTTGGTAAACATGATGGATGCCAACCCTTCCGTGGGTTTGGCTATGCCAAAAGTTTTGTATCCAGACAACACGGTGCAGCACCTCTGTAAATTGTTGCCGACCCCAAAAGAACTCTTTTTACGCCGTTTCATGAAATGGGACAAAAAAGCGCTGGAAAAGAGCAACCATATATACGAACTCCGTTTTACTAATTATGATAAGCAGATGACAGTACCCTACCTGTCCGGATGCTTCATGTTTCTGAGAACCTCTGCATTGCAGGATGTTGGCCTCTTTGATGAACGGATCTTCATGTATTCTGAGGATTTAGACCTTTCCAGAAGAATTCATCAGAAGTATGATACCGTCTTTTATCCTGAGGCGAAAGTTTACCATCACTTTGCAAAAGGATCCCACAAAAGCCTTAGATTGCTTTGGTACGCTATACATGGAAACATCATATACTTTAACAAGTGGGGTTGGTTCTTTGATAGCGAACGCGATAAGATCAATCAGGCCGTTCTGTCTAAACTTTCGTCCTGATGTTAGGTAAAAGAAGTCTCTCTATCTACCTTGGTACAGGGCTAGCTGCCTTGGTGGCGGCCCTTCCCTTTTCGATCAAGATCACGAGTATTCTCAGTATACTGCTGTTACTCCTTTGGGTACTGGAAGCTGATTGGCAGAAGAAGTGGGAAACCATTAAAACTGAGCGGTGGGTACAGCTTTTTGTAGGCTTTTACATGCTGCACGTCTTGGGCCTTCTGTATACACAGAACCTGGGCGACGGTTTGTTTGATCTGGAGAAGAAACTCTCGCTGGTTCTCTTTCCTCTAATATTAGGCACCAGTCCAGCAGTTAGAGAAAGTCAAAGCCTCAGAGATAAGGTTCATAGCTGGTTTATATTTTTCTGCCTGTTGGCCCTCCTATACTGTCTGGGGCATGGTGTATATCGTTTTATAGCAGGTATTCCTCCTAGCTTTTCTGTCTACGGCGGTTTCGAGGCGACACAACAATTTTTGGATACCAACAAAGGGGTCTCGGCCTTATGGAATTACATCACGTATTCAGAGCTACTCTCACCGCTTCAGTTACACCCCACCTATAGCTCCCTCTTTATTTTACTTGTCATCGTTATTCTTTTAGAACAGAAACCTCAGGTTGGTTATTTTGAAAGAAAACAGCTTGGCCGGTTGCTATTATTGTTGTTCTTTACGCTAACTATCTTCTTGATTGCATCCCGTATTGCCGTTGCGATCTTGATTTTACTTCTGCCTATTAAGTTGTTCATGCGTATGAGAGGCCGGGTCTCATGGAAAAAGCTAGCCATGGCTTCTTCTGTCTGTATTCTCCTTTTGGCGCTAGTCATCAACTTTGTCCCTGTAGTAAAGCATCGATTTATTAATGATTTTCAGTTTATCGGGCAAACCTATGACAGTCAAAACCCAGGTACGGGCATGATGATGAGACTTACCTTCTGGAAAACTGCGGCTGAAGTAATAATGGAAAACCCCGTAATCGGAGTCGGTACCGGGGATGTTCAGGATGCTATGGCTGAAATTTATCGGGCGAACGGAGTGAGTGAACTGGCTGGCTACAATCCGCATAATCAATACCTCCATACAGCTGCTATGCTGGGGTTGATAGGATCGGCTTACCTGTTAGCCATGTTGCTCTTGCCTTTGATTCTTGCCTGGAAAAGGAGGGACAACGTTTACCTATTCTTTCTCCTAATCGTTGGCATAACTTTTTTTACTGAATCAGTTTTACAATCTAACAAAGGAATCGTCTTTTACGCTTTGTTCAACTCGCTATACTTATTCAATTTCCCTCCATATTCCAGGGCTCAACAAGAAAAGGTAGATCGCACCTTGGCGGAAGAAGCAAGTGCTAGACAAGAGCGCTAATTCCTGTTATAGCCTCCCCCTAAACCTGACCTCCGCTTTATTTTAAGACGCGCAAAAGTACAGGGATTCAGCTTGCTTTATAGTTGAGCGTATGCTTTAGGCATTGAAGGGGCTATTGTACGGTAGAACCTCGGGAACCACAGCCGTTAAGAAAGATTGATCAGCCACAGAAGTAAAGCACCTGAAAGCGGGAAAAGCTAGTGAACGCAGTCCTAGCGCCAGAGTGCTGCTTTCTCAAGGCAGCGCCGGGAACGCTTAACCTTGCAGAATTAGTTTCAGTGCTTCCAACTTCTATGGACAGAGAACGCTTCTTTACAAGTTTGAGGCTAGTAATCCCGGCGCTAAAGTGGATAGCACCTCCTCCACCTACATGGCTTATCACATGTGGCGCATGGCATATGAGCGTCCGAAGTACAAGCGCTTTTTCAAGCTCTAATTACTCTGATCACTTATATGGTATGATCTAATGCTTGTGCGTGTAAAGTGTTGGGTGAAAAAGTATTGATGCGCTTTAGGCGCTGACGCTTCAACTTGGATCTCTGTCTCAACCAAAGTCTTTCGTAGTTATTTAAAGTATTAGATGGTATTACATTCCTTTGAACCTGACCACAACGCTTATGGTCTTAAGCAGTACTTTTATGTCCATCATGAAAGAACGGTTTTTCAGGTAGTACAGGTCATACTGCACCTTCATCAAAGCGTCGTCGCTGTTAGAGCCATACTTATAGATAGCCTGCGCCCAACCGGTAATACCCGGCTTTGTTAAGTGGCGCGTATCGTAGAATGGAATCTCATTCTTGAGTTGCTCCACAAAAACAGGTCGCTCTGGTCTGGGTCCAATCAGGCTCATATCCCCTTTCAATACGCTCCAGGCCTGCGGCAACTCATCTATCCTGGATCTGCGCAAAATCTTTC
Organism: Pontibacter litorisediminis; assembly: GCF_029360645.1. Lineage (GTDB taxonomy): Bacteria > Bacteroidota > Bacteroidia > Cytophagales > Hymenobacteraceae > Pontibacter > Pontibacter litorisediminis. The sequence continues at coordinate 31,151 of NZ_JARDUA010000010.1, forward strand.
CTACTTCAGTGATCCTGCTATCATTCTTCTGCGCCCATGCGGCACCGTCCTTCTCTGCATCCACTACCATGGATCGGAACTTTACGATCTTGAAGGTCTTCCCGTACAACCCAACGCGCTCCTGCGAGTAGAAAAGCGGTCCCTTACTTCCCAATAGGTTCGCGATATAGACTAAAGGCATGAACAAAAGGCACAGGAGCACGCCACACACGCCAAACGCTACATCTAGAGCTCTGGAGAAGAACAGGTAAGCAGTTTTATATTGATTTCGATTGTAAGGAAAGGCCAAACTGAAGTCTCTAGCTGTGTTGTGCACAAGCACACGCCCTGTCAGGTATTCATAAAAATCAGGCAACGTAGTCACGGCAATACCCGCCTTACGGCAATTCGTCAGTTCCCGAATAGATACTTCGTTATTATCCTTGTTTTTGGTTTCATCGACAATGATCTCGTCAATTTTCAACCGTTTGGCAAGTTTCGTGATGTTGGAGGTGCCGTTAATGATCCTTACCCCTTTATAGATCGTGTTAGAGCTATCCTCATCAATCACACCTACTATCTTATAGCCCAAGTGGTAATTGAAAATATCGCCATTCGCGAAGACATCGATTAGGGCATTGCTGGACCAGCTAGATCCTACAATCAGGACACGCTTGAGGAAAAGGGGGCTATCCAGCAAGCGTGAGTAAATGTAGCGCCATATGGCTAACGGCGACAGCAGGGTAAAATAAAAAAGTATGATGGTAAATCGAGAAGGCAAGGGCGGCGTGAACCAAGGGAACAACACATAGCTTGCAACTGTAAGTGTAGAGGCAATAAACACGTACTTTACAGTTGTGTAAAAGTTGTTGATCTTCTCGAGGTTATATAAATCGAATACGTATGAGAAGAAGCTCCAGAAAACAACTATAGGCACAAAATACCAATAATGCGCTGTTGTCATCTGCTGTATCGCCAGGTCTGGCACTGCCCTAGTTCCATAAAGAAAGGCGGCCGAAAGGACTAACAGGAGGTCCACCGTGTACAGTAAGTACTTTCGGTCAGACACCTCGAATGAAAAAACTCTTTTATCCACTAAATAAGCCAAAAGTCTAAAATAAAGCGGATTACTAGGATAGTTTGTTTCCTTTAGTTTGGTAGCAGTAATACTCATTTTGTACTAAAAATTAATAACCAGATGACGCTAGTATAACAGTGCTTTTACAGATAGACCCTAGATGAAGAAGAAGGGTTGCACGTTATGAAAATATCTGGTTAATGCATTAAGTTTGTCAGTGAAAGCCAAATTTAGTATAATAAATTCTCATGCCAAAACTAAACGTTTGGCTTAACTCCTTATTATATCATATTCAAAGTATATATCTGTTTTGTTATATAAAATTCAGGGATGTGATGCCCTCCCGCCCTTTTACTTAAGTGTCCACTCCCACCTTTCCCCCACTTTTAGTAACTTCGCCGGCAAACCTGCAAGAGCATGAGCAAAGAGAAACCATCTATACCCAAAGGAACACGTGATTTTGGCCCGGCCACAGTGGCCAAGCGCAACTATATATTCGGCGTCATCAAGCGCACTTTCGAGAAGTTCGGTTACCTGCCCCTGGAGACCCCTGCCATGGAGCAACTGTCGGTGCTGACAGGTAAGTATGGCGATGAAGGCGACCAATTGATTTTCAAGATCCTCAACTCCGGCGATTTCCTGGCCAAGACCAAAGCAGAGGATATCGAGCAGGGCTACAAGCACCTGACGCGCAAGATATCAGAGAAAGCGCTGCGCTACGACCTGACCGTGCCCTTCGCCCGTTTTGTGGTGATGAACCGCAACGAGATTTCCTTCCCCTTCAAGCGCTACCAGATTCAGCCGGTGTGGCGTGCCGACCGCCCACAGAAGGGACGCTACCGCGAGTTTTACCAGTGCGATGCCGATGTGGTGGGTACCAACTCCCTGCTATGCGAGGCCGAGATCGTACAAATGATCAACGGTGCGCTGACGGACCTGGGGCTGACAGACTTTACCATAAAGATAAACCACCGTGGAGTATTGGCTGGTATCGCCGAGGCCATTGGCGAGAAAGGCCGGGAAGGCGACATTTGTGTAGCCATCGATAAGTTAGACAAAATCGGCCGCGAAGGCGTTCATAAAGAGTTGCTGGAGCGCGGTATTGCGGAAGCGGCTATCGCCAAACTGGAGCCCCTTTACGACCTAACCGGCACCAATGAGGAGAAGTTGGAGCAGCTGCAACGCATACTTGGCGCCACCGCCGAGGGCTCGCGTGGCCTCGAAGACTTACACCAGGTATGGGCCTACCTGCAGGGCCTGCAGAGCAGGGCGCTTGCGGCAGAGAACCCGTCCGGGGAACCGCGCCTGATGCTGGATGTGACCCTGGCCAGAGGGCTCTCCTACTACACCGGCTGCATCTTTGAGGTGAAGGTGAACAACGTGAGCATGGGCAGCATCAGCGGCGGCGGCCGTTACGATAACCTAACAGGCATGTTCGGCATGCCGGGCGTGTCGGGTGTAGGCTTCTCGTTTGGCGTGGACCGTATATATGATGTGATGGAAGAGCTGCAACTGTTCCCGGAGAGCAGCCAGCAGAGCACCACCGCCCTGATCGTGCAGTTCGACAAGGCCTCTGAGCAGTATGCACTGCCGGTGCTGCAGCAATTGCGCGATGCAGGCATCAGTTCAGAGCTATACCCGGAACCCGCCAAGCTGAAAAAGCAGCTGAGTTACGCCGACCAAAAGAACATCCCGTACGTGATTTTGATTGGCTCCGAGGAAATGGCTACTGGCAAACTGAAGCTACGCGACATGAAGCAGGGCGAGCAGCAGGACCTGACGGTAGGGGAAATCATCTCAAAACTGAAATAATTTTATGGCCCAGGTACATCATATCTCCAGCCAGCAGCTGACTTTAGAGCGCATTAACACGATTCTGAAAGAAAACTATTCCTTGGCGCTGTCTGAAGAGGCGGAGCAAAAGATCGTGCATTGCCATACATATCTGCAGCAGAAAATAACGAATACAAACAGCAGCATTTACGGCATCAACACCGGCTTCGGCTCCTTGTATGACCGCAAGATCTCTCCTGCCGACCTAGAGCAGCTGCAGCGCAACCTGATGATGTCGCATGCCTGCGGCACAGGCGAGGAGGTGCCTCAGGAAGTGGTGAAGCTGATGCTGCTGCTAAAAGTACAGTCGCTGGCTTATGGCCATAGCGGCGTGCAGCTGCAAACCGTAAAGCGGCTGATCGACTTCTACAACCGTGATGTGTACCCCGTGGTGTACCAGCAGGGCTCCCTGGGCGCCAGCGGCGACCTCGCCCCCTTAGCGCACCTGTGCCTGCCCCTGCTGGGCCTGGGTGAAGTATCTTTCCAGAGCATGAAGCTGGAGAGCCGCCACGTGCTGGAGATGTTTGGCTGGGAGCCAGTCGCCTTGAAAGCCAAGGAAGGACTTGCCCTGCTGAATGGCACCCAGTTCATGAGTGCCTACGGCGTGTACAACCTGCTTATGGCCAAACGCCTTTCGCAGCAGGCAGACTTAGTGGCCGCCCTGTCGCTGGATGCTTTCGATGGCCGTATAGAGCCGTTTAACCAGCTTATACACCAGGTGCGCCCGCACCAGGGGCAGCTGCAGACAGCCAAGGTCATGCAACGCTACCTTGCCGGCAGCCAGCTGATAGAGCAGGAAAAACAGCATGTGCAGGATCCATACTCCTTCCGATGCATTCCGCAGGTGCACGGAGCCAGCAAAGACGCCATCAACTATGTGGAGCAGGTCTTCCTGACGGAAATCAATTCGGTGACGGACAATCCGAACATTTTCCCGGAGGAAGATGAAATCATCTCCGGCGGCAACTTCCATGGGCAGCCGCTGGCGCTGGCGCTGGATTTTCTGGCAATTGCCGTGGCCGAGCTGGGCAGCATCTCCGAGCGCAGAACTTACCAACTTATTTCGGGGCAGCGCGGCTTGCCGGCTTTCCTGGTGGCAGAGCCGGGCCTGAACTCCGGCTTTATGATCAGCCAATACGCAGCGGCCTCTATCGTGAGCCAGAGCAAGCAGCTGTGCACCCCGGCCTCCGTAGATACGATCCCTTCGTCACAGAACCAGGAAGACCATGTCAGCATGGGAGCCAACGCCGCCACCAAGGCGTTCCAGGTGATGCACAATACCGAGCGCGTGGTAGGCATTGAACTCATGAATGCGGCACAGGCGCTGGAGTTCCGCAGACCGATGCAGAGCTCAGAGCCACTAGAGCAGCTGGTAAAGGCTTACCGCGGGCAGGTGCCGTTTGTCTCCACAGACCGCGTGCTGCACCACGACATCCAGCAGAGCATCCAGTTCCTCAGGGCTTACCCCCTGTAAATCATAAACATAAAGTATAAAAGCCTTTGCCATACCCCTGGCAAAGGCTTTTCTTTTACCGGCAGCTTCACTTTTATGCCGTACTTTTAGTAATTTGATCGTAAAGGCAAAAGAAAAAGATCCGCTTGAGACACCTGCTTACGATATGGTTTATACTTTTTGCCCTTACTGCCCGGGGGCAGAACCAAAAGTGCATTGCAGCGCTTGATGCAGCAGGCAAGGAACTAGAGGTCATTTGCGTGGGCCAGGAGGTAACTTTTAAGGACTGCTTCGACAAGGCAGATGACGACAAGGAGTACTATATTTTTGATTACAAAGGAGAATCACCTATTCCCACACCTGCCACACCGAATAAAAAGCATACGTATACTGCGCCGGGCCGCTATAGGGTGCTGCAAATCGCCAACTACAACGAACTATCTACCGATACTTTATCCAGAGTTTTCGAGGTGAAAGCAGCCTCGGAGCCTGTGTTTACTTCTGAGAGCTGCGCCAGCGGAGCGGTTTCCTTCACCATCACGAATCCAGTGTATGATGTGTATACGTTCGATTTTGGCGACGGCACCACGCAGGAGACAAACGGCAGCACCACCATTACCCACACCTACACCACACAGGGGAATTTCACCGTGACCCTTACCGGCAGCTACACAGGCACCGCTTGCAGCAACAGCAGCACCCAAACCGCCACCACACTCCCCCTGCTTGACCCAGAGAATCCAACCCAGTCAGAGAAAGTGAACGTGCTGGAACAGGGCGAGAACGGAAATATACAACTGGAGCTGTCGGGACTGGTACCGGGGTATACCTATACGGTAGAGCAATATACCGGTGATTTCAGGCAGCCGTACATTCAGATTGGCGAAATCACAGGCTTCAGCGGCACCACCTTAACCCAAACCTTCAGCAATGTGAACACCTCCGAAGGCACCTGGTACCTGGTGCGGCCTGTGGATGCCTGCGGAGCCGTTTTCATTAACTCCAACATCGTCAGCGGTATTTCTCTGAACGCGCAGACTGACGAGGAACAGGTGAACCTGAACTGGGAATATTCACCGGATTTCACGGCGTTTGAAGTATACCGCAACGGCACACTGCTGCAAACGCTTGCCGGCTCTGCCACCTCCTACACCGACAATGAGGTAACCTGCAGCCAGACCTACAGCTACTACGTGGTGGGCACAGGCACCGACCCGCAGGGCGACCGCTATACTTCTGTGTCTGCTGCTGTTGATGCCGAAGTTACCTCCACGGCCACACCAGCCGCACCCTACCTGCTCTCCAGCTTTAACCGAAACAACCAGGTGGAGCTGACATTGCAGCTACCCGAAGGCGAAGCGGTGCGCGTGGCCACAGTGGAGCGAAGTATAAACGGCGCCAACTACCGGCAGTTAACAGAGACGCAACAGACAAGTATACTGGACGAGGATACAGGTTTGAAGCCTGTTTGCTACCGCAGTTCCTTCACCAACCTTTGCGGCAACACCTCCCCCATCAGCAATGTTACCTGCCCTGTACTATTACTGGCCGAGCAGCAGACGGACGGAAGTATAGAGCTGAACTGGTCTGCCTACAGCGGCTTTCCCGATGGCGTGGGCCGATACACAGTGGAGCTGCTGGATGAGAGCGGCACTGTGGTGACTAGCTACCCCGCCGCCGGCCGCAGCTTTACCGACGAGACCCGCAGCGACGAGTTACCGGTGCTGCGCTACCGTATCCGCGCCACTTCCCAAAACGGCACGGGCGTTTCCTACTCCAATCTGGTGGCAATAGAGCAAAGTGCTCTGGTGTATATTCCGAGTGCCTTTACCCCGAACGGCGACGGACTGAACGATGTGTTCGAGGTGAAAGGCAAGTTCTTCACCGGCTATACCTTGCGGGTGTATAACCGCTCCGGCAACGTGGTGTACGAGGGCTCGGAGGCTGACGCCGCCTGGGACGGCACCCACAATGGACGCGAGTTACCTGCCGGGGCCTATGCCTACCTTATTACCTTCCAGACCAGCTTCGGCACCTCCAAACAGCGAACCGGCACAATAACCCTGCTGCGCTAAGCATCCCTTGGCGCGCCTCGTCTACAAAGTATAAAATAGCTTATAAAAAGAGTACGTATATTTGTAAGTAGAAAGGCTAATGCTTCGTTAGCCTAATATTACCCCATAAAGAAGAAAACTATGTTTGATATGATGGGCATGATGGGCAAGATCAAAGAAGCCCAGGCCAAAATGAAGGAAGCACAGGAGAAACTGAAAGACGTGACCGTGACCGCTGAGTCAGGGGCGGGCCTTGTAAAGGCCACCGTAAACGGCCACCGCCAGCTCCTGAAGATAGAGATAGACGAGTCGATCCTGAATGCGGACGACCGAGAGATGGTAAACGACTTAGTAGTAGCCGCTGTAAACAACGCCATGCTCACCGCCAATGAGCGCGCGCAGGAGGAGTTGCGCAAATCCACCGACGGCCTTCTTCCAAACATCCCCGGCTTAGACCTAGGCAGCTTTGGACTATAATCCGCCGCACACGGCCATTGTAATACTTAATTGGAATGGCCTGAAGCATTTACAAAAGTTCCTACCATCGGTGGTGGCCAATAGCGGCACTGCGGAGATCATTGTGGCGGATAATGCCTCCACCGATGGTTCCATTGCTTTTTTGCAGCAGCACTACCCACAGGTGCGCCTCATCCTGCTGTCAGACAACTTCGGCTTTTGCGAGGGCTACAACAAGGCGCTGCAACAGGTCGAGGCGAAGTATTACGTCCTGCTTAACTCCGATGTGGAGGTGCCCCCGGGCTGGACGGAGCCTGTCATCGCGCTGATGGAGCAGGATCAAAATATAGCCGTTTGCCAGCCCAAGATCCTGGCACAGCAACACCCCGGCTTATTTGAGTATGCGGGTGCCGGTGGCGGCATGCTGGATGCCCTGGCCTACCCCTTCTGTCGCGGCCGCTTGTTTGAGACCCTGGAGGAGGATAATGGACAGTATGACGATGTACAGGAGGTGTTCTGGGCTACCGGGGCGTGTATGTTTGTGCGGGCCGAAGTATACCATCAGCTGGGTGGCCTGGAGCCGGCCTTCTTTGCGCATATGGAGGAGATCGACTTTTGCTGGCGCGCCAAGAACGCGGGCTACAGCGTGATGTACAACGGGCACAGCCGGGTCTACCATGTGGGCGGCGGCACGCTGCACAAGTCAAACCCGCGCAAAACGTACCTCAACTTCCGTAACGGCCTGGCGCTCCTTTTCAAGAATAGTCCTTCGCAGGAACTGGGGATGGCAATGCTGATCAGGATATTACTGGACTGGGTGGCAGCCCTTAGGATGGTGCTGGCCGGCCAGACCAAAGACGCGCGGGCGGTGCTGGATGCCCATGCCGACCTGCTTCGGAACAATGCTTATTGGCGGCGGCGGCGGAAGGAGCAGCAGCCTAAAGGCAATTTCCCTTACATGAGCGGCGTTTACAAAGGCAGTATCGTGTGGCAGTATTTTATTCGGCAGAAGCGGACGGTGCGGGAACTATAGGTCCCAAACGGTGCTGCGCTCGCGGCGGAGGTGCTTGCTTACATTCATCCAGAAGGCCAGCATCAGGTAAATGAGTACCGGGGAGCCCATGGTAAGGAAAGATACATAGATGAACGTGAGGCGGATGCTGCTGGAGGCAAAGCCCAGCTTCTCCCCTAGCATCGTGCACACCCCAAAAGCCTGTGATTCGATAAAGTATTGGAGCCGTTTCATTTTCATCTTATTTAAATTCTAAATTATACTTTGTTCTCCAAACATCCAAATTAAGCAATGCCCGGTAGGTATGACCTTAAAACTAAGTATAACCTTAAACGTGGAAATATGGTTTGTGGTGTACCCTACTTTTACGGCAAAAGAAAAAAACAGGACATGCAACAGTACAAAAATAACCGGAACCTTCTCCTACTTCTCACCCTTGGCCTCGGCCTAAGCACCTCCGGCTGCACCCTGCAGCGCATGGTAAAAACCGCCGAAAAGCACCAACAGGTAACTGTTGTGCCCTCGCCCCTGACCACCAACGGCGAAAGCGTAAACTTTGAAATGAAAGCACAGGTTCCGGAGAAGCTGATTCGGGAGAAAGAAGTGTACAAACTAGACGTGTTCTACGAGTATGGTAATCAGAAGCGCGAGAACATCGGCACCTACAATTTTGAGTTCGGTGAGTTTGTGTACGAGGATAGAAAACCGACCATCACCAAGCAGCTTTCCTTCCCTTACGCTCCCGAGAAATCCACAGGCCGCCTGATGGTGCAGGGCCGCGCCATCGATAAAAAAGACAACGATATTGCCTATACCGAGACAAAGCAGGTAGCCACCGGCCTCAACACTACCCCGCTGCTGCTCGTGCGCAACAACGACTTCACGTTCACAGCTGATAAGTACCTGGAGGAGGCTGACAGCACGGGAAAGCTGGTATTTTATTTTGAGCAGAACCAGCATAAACTGGATGACCTGTCGGAAGACAAGCTGAAAGTGCTGGACCAGTACGCGTTGGACAACGTGCCAGACCAACATATTAAAATAGTGGGAATGCGTGCCCCGGGCGAGAAAAACAGCAACCTAGCCCAAAAACGAGCGCAAACCCTGGAGCAGCAGTACCGCCAGAGAATAAAGAACCTGGACTACAGCGGCAAAAAAGTAAGCATTACCACCGAGGTACAGGAAAACCTGGTGGAGGTGCTGCAGCAGAAACTGGAAACTACGGCGTTGCCAAAAGCGCAGAAACAGCAGGTGCTGGCTATCCTTCAGGGGGAGCAAAGCGAGCAGCAGAAGCTGCAGGCATTACAGCAAACAGAGGCTTATGCTTACCTGCAAAAGTATGTATACCCTAGCCTGCAGGCCGCCCAGGTAGAATTTAACTATAACCGCAGCCGCCGCCCCGATTACGAGCTATACTTGCTGGCACAGCGCGTAGCAAACGAAGAGGTAGATGCCGACGTGCTGACGGAAGAGGAGCTGCAGCATGCCGCCACCCTCACGCCTATACTTGCCGAGAAGCGAAAACTGTATGAGGCAGCCGTTAAGACCACCGATAAGTGGCCGGCCTACTATAACCTGGGCGTGGTATACTATGATATGGCCCAGAAAGACTACCGTCCGGCCGCCAAAAAGGAGCTGTTGGAAAAAGCCATCCATAACCTCACCTTCGCCGGCTACCGCAACCCTACTGCCAAAGTATACTACAGCCTCGCCAGCGCCTACCATCAGCTGGGTAAGTATGAGCAGGCCCTGGAGAACTACACCTATGCCGCCAGGTTAGGCGGTGATGAGGAAATGCTGCAGGCTGTTTTTGCCGATAAGGCGGCCCTGGAGATTGAGACAGGCAGGTACGACGAGGCCATCGGCAGCCTGCGCTACGCCGGCGACAGCTACCAGACCAACATGAACCTGGGCCTGAGCTACCTGCTAAAGGAGAACTACGAGGGAGCCGAGGAGTTTTACCTGAAGGCGCTGGAGCAGAAGCCGGACGACGCGCTGGCCTACTACAGCCTGGCCATCATCGGCGCCCGAACCCAGAACGAGGAAATGCTGGAGCAGGGCCTCCGCCGCGCTGTCAGGGCAGACAAAAGCTTTACCCAAAAGGCGATAAACGACATGGAATTTGCCACTTACCGCGATAAGCAGGCATACAAAGACGCCCTGATTCGATAAGAACCTGTGCAAAAACGCGTGAGCACATTGTAAATTGATAGAGTTCTCTTAATTTTACCTGCTGAACCGAGAATTAAACATCTTATATGCGAAGTATACAGTTTAGAGAAGCCCTGCGCGAAGCGATGTCTGAGGAGATGCGCCGCGACAAGAGCGTGTTTCTGATGGGCGAAGAAGTTGCCGAGTACAACGGAGCTTACAAAGTTAGCCAAGGCATGCTGGACGAGTTTGGTCCGGAGCGTGTGATCGATACCCCCATTGCCGAGCTTGGCTTTGCCGGTATCGGTGTAGGTGCCGCCATGAACGGCCTGCGCCCTATCATCGAGTTCATGACTTTTAACTTCTCGCTGGTTGCCATCGACCAGGTGATTAACTCTGCTGCCAAGCTGATGTCTATGTCAGGTGGCCAGTATGGTGCCCCTATGGTATTCCGTGGTCCTACCGGTAGTGCCGGTATGCTGTCTTCGCAGCACTCGCAGAACTTCGAGAACTGGTATGCCAACACCCCAGGGCTTAAAGTGGTAGTACCTTCTAACCCATACGACGCCAAGGGCCTGCTGAAGTCAGCCATCCGCGATAATGACCCGGTGATCTTCATGGAGTCTGAGCAGATGTACGGCGACAAAGGCGAGGTACCAGAGGAAGAGTACCTGATCCCAATCGGTGTGGCCGACGTGAAGCGTGAAGGCTCTGACGTGACCATCGTTTCTTTCGGCAAGATGATGAAAGTAGCCCTGGCTGCTGCCGAAGAGCTAGCAAAAGACGGCATCAACGCTGAGGTAATCGACTTGCGCACCGTTCGCCCGATCGACTATAAAACACTGATCGAGTCTGTGAAGAAGACAAACCGCATGGTTGTCGTGGAAGAGGCCTGGCCATTGGCTTCCATCTCTGCGGAGCTGGCTTACCACATCCAGAGCAACGCCTTTGATTACATGGATGCACCAGTGAAGCGCGTTACTTGCCGCGACGTGCCGCTTCCGTACGCCCCTACCCTGATTGAGGCATCTCTGCCAAACGTAGAGCGTACCATTGAGGCCGTAAAAGCCGTCATGTATAAGAAAGCCTAAGCAACAATGCTTTAAATATTAGGGCGGCGAAGCTACATCAGCTTCGCCGCTTTTTTTATTCCCTGTCAGAGTCAGGATTGATGAGGGGATGTGTCGGATTTTCGGCAGCCAGGATCCCAGCCACCCCTACCCCTCAGAGCTACGCTCGCTACCTTCGAACTCGCGTTCTTGGTAGTCCAAGGAGGGAAGCCTGCTGTTACTTTGGCTAAAGTACAAGCTTCATAAGAGCTGACCCTAAAAGTATAAGCCCACTCCAACCCCTCCCAGGAGGAAAATTACCCGGCCGGCGACTGTTATTCCCCTGCTCCCTTCCATGAGGAACTTGGCTGTAGCTCTGTAAGCTCTGGCTATCTAACTAGAACCCAGTCCTTGGGTTGAGCGCCTATGCGAGTTTTTCCGGTGCCCGCCAAGGGCATTGCGACCGAAGGGTAGCAAAGGGAACACAGCGCGATGCCCTTATCGAGGGCCCCTACCCCCAGGACGAGCCCTTGCGGGCTTGAGCGAGCCAAAGTATGAAATGCAACTGTAGGTGGGTGGGGCTGGAGGATCTGCTGTAGCTAGCAAGGACAGCTTACTTCAAGCAGAAGGAAGCAGTGGCTAAGCAAGAAAGTATAAAACAACTTAAACTACGCCAACTCCAAAAAGATGAGCCCCATAAAGTATAATATCCAGTAACCGATAACAATAGCGACAACACACAGCAGGACCGTTAGTACACGAGGCAGAAAAAGAAATTCCTCTATCTTTGCTCTAATGCGCCACCGAATCATCCTTTACCTCCTGCCCCTGCTGCTATGCCTGCCCAAAGCAACCATGGCACAGGCACACCCCGACACCACAACCATCCACAAAAAGCGCTTGCTTGTGCTAGGTTCTACCTTTAGCGTAGGCTATTCTGCTTTACTTGTCTCGCTTAACAAAGCCTGGTACAAAGAGGAGCGTACAAGCTTTCATTGGTTTAACGATAACCATGAGTGGAAGCAGCTAGACAAGGCAGGGCATTTCTGGAGCGCCTTTCATCAGAGCCGCGCCGGGATAGACATGCTGCGGTGGGCAGGCATGCCAGAGAAAAAGGCAGTGCTTTACGGAGGCCTCACCGGCATTCTGCTCCAGACCCCAATCGAGATTTTCGACGGGTATCAGGCCGATTATGGGGCCTCGGTGGACGACCTAATGGCAAACACGGCAGGGTCTGTCGCCGTAACCGCGCAGGAACTGGCCTGGCAGGAAGTGCGCATCATGCCAAAGTACTCCTTCCACACCACCCGCTATGCTGCGATGCGCCCCAATGTGTTAGGCAGCACCATAAGTGAACAGGCCTTAAAAGACTATAACGGACACACCTATTGGCTTTCGGTGGATGTTGGCGCGTTTTTGAAAGCGGAGAGCAGATATCCCAGGTGGCTGAACATTGCCGTGGGTTACGGCGCGCAGGAAATGGTGTACAACGACCCGGAGGCAAATGCTGCGGCTGGCCTGGATGCGTACCGGCAGTTTTACCTGAGCCCTGACCTCAACCTGATGCACTTTAAGGGCAAGAACAAAGTATGGAATACCGCCCTCTATGTTCTCAGCATCATTAAGGTTCCGGCCCCTGCATTGGAGTATAACCGCAAGGTTGGCTTAAAAATACACCCCCTATACTTCTAAGTTGATATGAAGCCGTATATTTTTACGTAGCACCTTATAGCAGCCCATGACCAAGCTGCAACCTGGCTAACCATAAATATTTATACCTCCGAACGAACTATGAAAACCTCCTATTTAGCTTCCGCCATAAAACGCTTTGAGTACTATAAAACACTGGAAGAGAAAACGTTTGATCAGCTTACCGAAGCGCAGCTGTTCTGGCAACCGGACGAGGAGAGCAACAGCATCGCCATACTTGTGCAGCACCTGTGGGGCAACATGCTCTCCAGGTGGACCGACTTCCTGACCACCGACGGGGAGAAAGACTGGCGCAACCGCGATGCTGAGTTTGAAAAAGAGATCAAAAGCAAAGAGGAGCTGATGCAGAAATGGCACGAAGGCTGGCGTTGTTTGTTAGATGCCCTTCACTCCATCACGGACAAAGACTTAGACAGGGAAATATTCATACGCCACGAGAGCCACTCCGTGCTCGATGCCATCAATAGGCAGCTGGCACATTACCCGTACCATGTGGGCCAGATCGTGTATATTGGCAAATTGTTACGAAAGCAGGATTGGCAATCCCTATCGATACCAAAGGGAAAATCTGCTGAATTTAATGTTGAAAAGGGAAGACAAGCCGGTATGGGTAAATAGGACCGGCTGTGTTAAAGTATAAAACAAGTACAGACACTTAGAAAAAGTATACATATGAATGTAGGAGACCGTGTGCGCCTGATGTCGGGCCGAGAGGAAGGCATTATTACGCGCATCCTGGACAATAACCTGGTAGAAGTAGCCATAGACAACGACTTTACCATTCCTGTAGCCAAGCGCGAAGTGGTGGTGATTGCCGCCGAAGAGCAAAAGTACATGCGCCAGGAAGAGGCGCCGCAGCCAACAAAACGAAAAGAGCCTGTTGCCCCTGTGCTGGCGGCACAGGGAGTATACCTGGCGCTGGTGCATCAGTCGGATGAGCTGCTGGCGGTGACCATGGTAAACAACTCAGACTACGACGTGCTGTTTACCAGCGGTGAGGAGCGCGAGAAGAACTACCGTGGTCTGCAGAATGACAAGCTCGCCCCGAAAGGCACCCGCGTTATCACGCATTACCACCTGAAGGAGTTTGAGAAGTGGCCGAACCTGCTCATCCAGTTTATTCAGCACCGGAATGGCAGCCCTACCCTTTTCGAACCGGTGGTGAAGCGGGTACAGTTTAAAGCCAGCTCCTTTTACAAGAGCAAGCGCACTGCCCCCGTGCTCAACAAGGAGGCGTACCTGTTCCAGCTCGACCAGAAGCCGGTATCGGTGAACCCAGACAAGATAAAGGAGCAGCTGGCAGAGGCTGTGGAGAAAAGCGAAAACTATAAGCTAACCGCCCCTGAGCATGAGGTAGACCTCCACATCGAGAAACTGGTGGATGACCACAGCAGCATGAGCAACAGTGCCATCATCAAAACCCAACTGGAGCGTTTTCAGGATGCCTTGGATAGAGCCATGGCCTCCAACATGCACGAGATCGTGTTCATCCACGGGGCCGGCAATGGGGTGCTGCGCAAGGAGCTTCAAAAAATCCTAAGCCGTACGCCCGGCATAAAGTATTTTGAGGACGCCCGTAAAGAGAAATTCGGCTACGGCGCCACGCTGGTGAGACTGAAGTAAGTATAGGAGTTGGAAAGTTTAAGCGTTAGAGAGTGCTGAGTTTTTCCACTCCCTAACTCCTCAACTCTCTAACTCTCCCGAACCTCCGTTTCGGGTTTTATGTTATCTTTGCACAGAAACAAAGTATCAACGGTAAGCCGTCTTATCGCTGCCCCTTTGGGGGAGAGGAAAGTCCGGGCAACGCAGAGCATCCTACTTCCTAACGGGAAGGGTCTGTTTTGGGGACGAAACAGATACAGCCAGTGCCACAGAAAATTACCGCCAGCCTTGTGCTGGTAAGGGTGAAAAGGTGCGGTAAGAGCGCACCAGCGGCTGGGTGACCAGTCCGGCTGGGTAAACCTTAGGAGTTGAAAGACCAAATAGGCTGGCAGCGCCTCGCTTTGGCGAGGCTAAGGGCTGCTCGTCCGATGTCAGTGGGTAGGTCGATGGAGCCTGTGCGTGAGTGCAGGCCTAGATAAATGATAAGACGTTGGGTGCAAACTCAGCGACAGAACCCGGCTTATAGGCTTGCCGTTGATGTTTTGTTTTGATTTTCTGGCCCAAACGTACGTTTGTGCTTTCCTTCATCCAGGAAATGTGTCCTATCGCTGGGATAATTTTGCAACTCGTGTCTTAACATTGTCTGGGTTTGTAATCCCTTGAGCTTATCGAGCCAAACTTCTATAGTTTTCGGATCCCGTAGCTTGACCTAAGCTATCCTTACTAGCTGCCGTTCATCCTTGGCCTTATAACCTGAATTGTTTCACCTCTTGCTTTGGTGCTCTCTAGCCCGAGAGGGCTCGTCTTTGGGCATCGCGCTGTCTACATTTCCTTTGCTGTCGCAATGCCTTCGGCACCGGAAATCTAGAAGGCGCTCTTTTTCGAGGGCCCCTACCCCCACCCAAAGATTGGGTTCTAGTTCGATAGCCAGAGCTTACAGGACTTGAACCGAGCTCCCCTCCTTGGACAAGGAGGGCAGGGGTGGTTGGACTATTATTGCAGAACGTGGATTAGTGGATCTTCTACAACATGAGCAATTCCCCTCCTCGGAGGGGCTAGGGGTGGGTTTATACTTCTTTCTGATGCTACCGCAGTTGCCATAAAGTTTACACTTTAGCCAAAGCCACTTTAAGCTCCCCGCCTTAAACTACCAAGAACGAGAGTTCGAAGGTCGCGGGCGTAGCGCTGAAGGGCAGGCGTGGTTAGACCCGGCACAGCCGAAAATCCTCCTCATCCCCTCATCCTGCAAACCCTGATTCAGACATTTTTTCCTATTTTTACAGGAAGCATAAATCACGTGACATGGCACATACACAAGACCCGGCCCTGGAAATACAGGAGCTGACGCAGAAGATAAATCACCTGAACTACCAGTATTACCAGAATAGCATTTCGGAGGTGTCTGACTTTGAGTTCGACCAGTTGCTGAAGCGGCTGGAGGCACTGGAGGAGCAGTACCCGGAGTATAAGCTCTCGCATTCCCCTACCCAGCGCGTGGGCGGCACCATCACCAAGAACTTTGAAACTGTATACCACAAGTGGCCGATGCTCTCTCTTAGTAACACTTACTCGGAGGAGGAGCTGCGCGAGTTCGACAAGCGCGTGCGCAAAGCCGTGGGCGACGAAGTGGAGTACGTATGCGAGCAGAAGTTCGACGGCGTGGCTATTAGCCTAACCTATGAGAATGGCAGGTTTGTGCAGGGTGCTACCCG
Source organism: Pontibacter litorisediminis (assembly GCF_029360645.1). Classification (GTDB taxonomy): domain Bacteria; phylum Bacteroidota; class Bacteroidia; order Cytophagales; family Hymenobacteraceae; genus Pontibacter; species Pontibacter litorisediminis. Next base: position 47,240 of record NZ_JARDUA010000010.1, read on the forward strand.
TGGCGACGGCACGCGCGGCGATAACATCACAGCCAACGTGCGCACCATACGGGATGTGCCTTTGCAGGCGCATGGGGAGGGCTATCCGGAGTTGTTTGAGGTACGCGGCGAAGTGTTTTTGCCGCTGCAGGTGTTTGAGCAACTGAATGCCGAACGCGAGGAAGCCGGCGAGCAGCTACTGGCCAACCCCCGCAATGCCGCCTCTGGCACCCTGAAGCAGCAGGATTCTTCCATCGTGGCCAGCCGCAAGCTCGGGTGCTTCTCCTACAGTTTCCATACCGATAGAAGCCTCTTCGACACGCACTCAGAAAGCCTGCAGGCAATTCAGAAGTGGGGCTTTAAGGTGTCTGATACCTGGCGCAAGTGCCAAGGCATAGAGGAAGTGCTGGCTTATATCAATGAATGGGAAAAACGGCGTCACGAACTTCCTATCGCTACGGATGGCGTGGTGGTGAAGGTAAACAGCTATGGGCTGCAGGAGGAACTGGGCTACACTGCCAAGAGCCCACGCTGGGCCATTGCTTATAAATATGCCGCGGAGAATGCAGCCACCAGGCTCCTGGGCGTGCAGTACCAGGTAGGCCGCACCGGCGCGGTTACGCCTGTCGCCCTGTTGGAGCCCGTGCAGCTGGCCGGCACCGTGGTGAAGCGTGCCTCCGTGCATAATGCCAATGAGATTCAGCGCCTGGACCTGCGCATAGGCGATAGCGTGTTTGTGGAGAAAGGCGGTGAAATTATACCTAAGATCACGGGCGTGGACTTTGATAAACGCCCCGCTGACAGTCAGCCTATCCTCTACCCTACCCACTGCCCTGCCTGCGATACAGAGTTGGTACGCCCAGATGGCGAGGTAAATTTCTACTGTCCGAACGAGAAGGGCTGCGAGCCGCAGATCTTGGGCAAGCTGGAACACTTCATATCCCGCAAGGCGATGAACGTGGACGAACTTGGTCCTAAAACATTGGAGCAGCTTTACAAGGCAGGCTATGTGCGCAACGTGGCCGATTTGTACGACATTACCTTTGAACAGCTGGTACCGCTGGAGCGTATGGGCGAAAAATCTGCCAATAACATATTTAACAGCCTGGAGAAATCGAAGGAGACGCCGTATGAGCGGGTGTTGTTTGCCCTGGGTATCCGGTTTGTGGGTAGCACGGTAGCCCGAAAGCTGGCAGAGGAGCTGCCTGACCTGGAGGCGTTGCGGGGTGCCACCTACGAGGAGCTCATCGCCATTAACGAAATAGGCGACCGCATCGCGCAGTCCATCATCGCCTACTTCCAGGACCCGGATCATGTGGAGCTCGTGGAGCGCCTGAAAGCGGCTGGCCTTAAATTCAAGTCAGAGAAAACCGCCCCGGATATACAGAGCGATAAGTTGGAGGGCCAGACTTTCGTGATCTCCGGCGTATTCCAGAGCGTAAGCCGCGAGGAATTGCAGCAGCTCATCATCAGCCATGGAGGCAAGGTGGTCAGCTCCATCTCTAAAAAGCTTTCTTACCTGGTGGCCGGCGATAAAATGGGCCCTTCCAAACTGGAGAAGGCAGAGAAGCTCGGCGTGAAAATGCTTAGCGAGGATGAATTCCTGGCCATGATCAAATAAGCCAACGCAGCTAATGAACACATGCAAAAGCGCTACCTATCGTGGGTAGCGCTTTTGTGTTTTACAGGCCGTTCTTTTCCTCCTCAAGAACCTACCCATAAAAGTAAGAGGCGGCACCGTAGAACAGTGCCGCCCAAACTCAAACAACAAACAAACAAAATATCAGGAAATACGCTTACGGGAAACGTCGAAGTAACCAAGTATAAACACCAGTAATCCAGCACCTAAACTCAGCACCACCTCCTGGCTGAACAGGTTATACACAGCTGCCTCTAAGGGAAACTCCTTGATAGCCATGAACGGGTAAGCGAAGGGATAATAGTGGATGTACTCCCAACGCATAGCCACCAGCACGGTGATGATCGCCACGATGCCCACGCCCATGCTGAGGGCAAAGCTGCTCCACCGCATGCTCAGCCAGAACTGCAGGGCGATGATCACGAACGTAGCCAGGAACAGCTTCAGCACGGCAAAGAACACCACCTGCAGGCCCACTATGTTGCTAAAGCCCAGGTCCGGGCGCACGAGCGAGAGGAACAGGCCAGCAGCCAGGTACCCCAACACAAAGACCACATTGCTCAAAAACACCAGCCCCAGCACCGTGGTAGCCTTGGCTATATAGATCGTGCTCTTGGGCAGCGGCAGACTGTAGAGGTGCTTCCAGCCGTTAGACTTGTGCTCTATGCCATTGGTCAGGCTGGTTAGCAGCGCGATAAATATGGGCAGGAGCAGCAAAGTATAAAGACCGAAATTCTGGCTGGCAAAGCGGTGCCAGGGGTTTATGCCATCTGTTACAAAATGCTGCCCTTTCGACCAGAAGGCCAGCACATTCATACTCAACAGCGCGCATGGAGCTAGTATCGAAAGCCAGAGCGCAAATGTGTTCTTTAGCTTCAGCGTCTCCGCGCTCAGGCTGCAGCGGTAGTAGGTTGCGGCGTTCATAGCTCTTTAGAAAGTATAGGTTCTTGTATCATAGCTGGCGCGGCCCCGCCCTTGGTCATGTTCAGGAAGAGTTCCTCCAGGTTTTGGGTGTGGGTGCTCAAACGAAACACCTCTAGTCCGTTCACGATCAGGAAACGGTTCAGCCTGGCTACCTGCTGCCTGTCCTGCACCTGCACTGCCAGCACATCCTCCTCCCGCGGCAGCAACTGGTACTGGTGGTCTATAAGCAGCTTCTGGGCGATGGCGTTGTTGCTCGTCTCCAGCAGCAGCACATTGCTCTGGAAGGTGCCCTCGTAAAGCTCCTCCAGGCTACCCTGGTACAAAGTGGCCCCCTTATCAATAATGGCCAGCTCGGTGGCGCACTTCTCTATCTCCGAAAGCAGGTGGCTGGAGAGGAAAATGGTCTTACCGAAGTCGCGGTTAAGGCGGAGGATCAGCTCCCGTACCTCTCTTATTCCACTGGGATCCAGTCCATTGGTAGGCTCATCCAGAATAAGCAGTTCAGGGTCGGTTACCAGGGCAAGCGCAATGCCCAGGCGCTGACTCATGCCTAGCGAATACTCTTTGGTTTTGCGGTGCGCGTCCTGCGATAGCCCCACCACTTGCAGTACTTCAGCAATGCGGCTTTTGGGAGCCTGCACCATGCGGCGGTGCATCTCCAGGTTGTCGTGGCCCGAGAGGTGGCGGTAAATGGTGGGCATTTCAATGAGGGCTCCGGTTTGGCGCAGGATGTCGATGCGGCTGTCGCCGAGATCCATGCCGTGCAGCAGCACCTGCCCTTTGGGCACTGGCAGCAAGCCCAGCAAAATGCGGATAGTGGTGGATTTCCCGGCGCCGTTCGGCCCCAGGAACCCGAAGATGGCCCCCTGCGGCACGCGCAGCTCCAGGTTGTGGAGCACCTGTCGCCTGCCAAAGCTGTAGTTAAGCCCGTGGGTCTCAATGATCAATGGTTTCATAGTTTTATGGTAAGTAGCGTGTAGCCACAAAAGAGGTATTTATTTCAGCATCAAAAAAATAGAATATACTAACACCTGATAAGTATAGACCAAGTGCAGACAGGCAGGGCTGTGCAGGTTTGTCCCTTAAAAAGGCATTTTGGTAGCCATAACCCGCTGATTTGTATATAGAAGTATGGCTACGGCGTTAAAATGCCAGACTTTACTTATATTTAATGTATAAAAGGCTGGTGCCAAGCAGAAGATTTATGCTTGGCCAAGGCCCCAGATGCTATACATGAGCCTGAAATCTTTGCCGAAACCAACCATGATGCTGCCCGAAGTGGCTGTTAAGAAAAGGTATACCGTGGCCATACACGTGGCCGCCTGGGTGCTGTTCGGCGCCTGGGTGTTCTATTTCCTGTACGGTAACAGCGCCTTGTCCTTCGGTAAGGTAATGGACGTGCTGATGGGCCTGCTCATCAACATCTTCATCTTTTACTTTAACTGGTATGTGCTTATCTCCAGGTACCTGGCGCGCAACCGCATCTTCCTCTACATTGCCGCCGTTCTTACCACCCTCATCGTAATAGCCGTGGTGCGTGCGCCCCTGGACTTCTATTTCTTCCGGGAGTATAACCGCGAAATGACGCAGCTCTACAGCAGCGAGCGCATCCTCCAGTACATCATGGGGGGGCTGGTGCTGATCTTTATCTCTTCGGCCCTGAAGGTAACCGGCAACTACATCCGCAACGAGCGCCGCAACAAGGAGCTCGAAACGCAGAAGCTGACGGCGGAACTGGCTTTCCTGAAGTCGCAGGTGAATCCGCACTTCCTGTTTAACACCCTGAACAACATTTACTCGCTGGCCTACAAGCAGCACCCCGAAACACCTGACGCCATCATGAAGCTCTCGCTGCTGATGCGCTACATGCTCTACGAGAGCAACGATACCCTCGTGAGCCTGGAGAAAGAGGTGGACCACATCAAGAATTTCATAGATTTGCAGAAGCTGCGCCTGCGCGAGCAGACAAGTATACGGTTTAACATTGAGGGCAAGCTGGAGGGCAAGCAGATCGCCCCCATGCTGCTGATGACACTGGTGGAGAACGCCTTTAAGCATGGCCTGGTGAGCAAAAACGAAATCGGCATCATTCTTAACCTGGTGGTGCAGGACGATGCGCTGCTTTTCAGCACCATCAACAACACCAGCCAGCATAAGAGGCGCGAGTTTGGGGGCATTGGGCTGGAGAACCTGAAGCGGCGCCTGAACCTGCTCTATGCCGGGCGCCACGAGCTGACATTCGAGGAAAAAGAAGGCACCTTTTACGCCACACTGAAACTATACTTCAAGCCAATAACAAAGTAAAACTATGAACATCCGCTGCCTTGCCGTAGACGACGAACCGCTGGCCCTCGACATCATTGAGAGCTACGCGAGCAAATTGCCTTTCCTGAAACTGGTGAAAACCTGCTCCAGCGCCACAGAGGCCATGCAGGTGCTGCAGGAAGAGCAGATTGACCTGATGTTCCTGGACATTGAGATGCCGGAGCTGACGGGTATTCAGTTTCTGAACATACTCAAGCACCAGCCGCTCATCATCTTCACCACGGCCTACCCCGACTACGCCCTCGAAGGCTTTAACCAGGATGCGGTAGACTACCTGCTCAAGCCTATCCCCTTCGACCGTTTTCTGAAGGCTGTGACGAAGGCGCAGGAACGGCTGCAGCGCTCGAACGGGAAGGCGGCAGAGGCCGCGGCACCGCAGGCTGCGGCGGCAGAGCATGACTTCATGTTTGTGAAGGCCGACTACAAAACGATTCGTGTAGACTTCAAAGACATTCTGTGGATTGAGGGACTGAAGGATTATATCATCATCCATACCAAAGAGCAGAAGATCATCACCCTGCTCTCGATGAACAAGATGATGGAGAAGCTGCCGGAATCCAAGTTCCTGCGCGTGCACCGCTCCTTTATTGTGTCGCTGCAGAAGATCGACAGCATCGAGAAGAGCCGTATCCGCATCGGTGCCAAAGAAATTCCGATTGGTGAAGTATACAAAGATGCTTTCCTGAAGTGGGTGGAAGAGAACAACATACAGTAGAGTTAGAGAGTAGGGCAGTTAGAGGGTTAGAAAATTAGAAGGTTAGGGAGGCGCTGTACGTTGATTGCGTCTTCTTGTACTTCCCGGAGCAGTTTTTGATGCTTCGTCTGATTGCTGGTGGCATTGTTCTATCTTCCGGCCCCCTTAGCGCCATAGAAAATATTTCCCCACTGGTCCTTGGCAGGCTTGGCTTCTGTCTTTTTAACCGGCTGCTGCTTTTGTAAGGGCACGTACATCCAGATACCTGACACGATATTTGCAGAAGCGCTAACATAATTCGAACTTCGTGTTTTATAAGGCAAGGAAATGATTCAGGATAAATTAAAAGGAACGGGTGTGGCCTTGGTTACACCATTCACTAAGGATCTGGCAGTAGATTACGAGGCGCTGCGCAAGCTGCTGGATTTTGTGCTGGATGGCGGTGTGGATTACCTGGTGATCAACGGGACTACGGCTGAGTCGGTAACGACCACGGCCGATGAGAAGGTGCAGATTCTGCAGCAGGTAAAGCAGCACGTAAACGGGCGGGTGCCGCTGGTGTATGGCCTGGGCGGAAATAACACGCAGCAGGTGCTGGCCAATATCGCGGAAACGGACTGGACAGGCATAACGGCCATTCTCTCGGTGAGCCCCTACTATAATAAACCGTCGCAGCAGGGCATTTACCAGCACTTTGTGCAGGTGGCCAATGCCGCTCCTGTGCCGGTGCTACTGTACAATGTGCCCGGCCGCACGGGCAGCAACATGAGCGGCGAGACTACCGTAAAGCTGGCCTCGCATGATAACATCATCGGCATCAAGGAAGCGTCCGGCAACCTGGAGCAGTGCATGTACATTGCCAAGCACAAGCCAGAGGATTTCATGCTCATCAGCGGCGACGACCTGCTGGCCGTGCCGATGGTAAGCTTTGGCGCTGAGGGCGTGATCTCAGTGCTGGCCAACGCTTTCCCGGGCAAGTTCAGCGGCATGGTGCGCCACGCGCTGGACGGAAATTACCGGGAGGCCTCTTCGCTCCTGCTAAGCTTCGTGGACATCAACCCGCTGATGTACGAGGAAAGCAACCCTGTTGGGGTTAAGGCTGTGCTGGAGCGCTTCGGGGTTTGCTCGGCCCAGGTTAGGCTGCCGCTGGTAGAGGCTTCATCCGGCCTGAAGGACAGGCTGTACAAGCTGCTGTAACAAACCTTCTGCTTAAAAACCAAAAAGGGAGCTCTTTCAAGTATAAGAGCTCCCTTTTTGGTTTAGAGTGATCGGTTGTTCCTAATCCGGGCAGGTATAGGAGTAGCTTACTTTTGCCGGACGGCTACCTTCGCCAGCGTACGTAATGGTGCCTGCTACGGGGTATCCCTGCTCGTTGTACTCATACTCAGCGGTGAAGGCCACGTTCTCTACCTCTTTAACTTCGGTGCCAGTGCCAGTGCCGGTTCTAGTTGTGGCTTTGAAAGATGTGATAACATTCAGGTTCGGATAGCCAGCGCCAGGCCTGCGGTGCAAGTATACAGGGGTCGCCGAAAGGGGCGCATACTTACTGGTATCCTGTTGGATCGTAGCTGTATAGAGCGTCTGCCCCCCCTGCCCCTTAACGGTAGCCAGCATGCCACCGGACTGCGGGTAGGTTTGCGAGACAGAGCCACTGGCCACTTCCCTGTTATTCTGGTACAGGTAGTCGGTTGCGGTGGTAAGCCGGCCAAGCTGATCGTAAGCCACTTTATAAGAGGCCAGTTGGTGCACCGCTTCCAGGCCGGGCACCTGTTGCTTTACCTCATACTTGGAGAGGCGCCCCCCAGGGTTATAGCTGTACACGGTAAACGATACCTCTTCCTCCTCAGGGGTTAGCAGGAGCTCCCTGTTAAGCTTGCCCTCCGCGGTATAGGTATAAGTGCGAATCTCTTGCAGCTCTCCCTGCTCGTAATGCTCCGTACGGATAACCTGGTTAAGTTCGTTGTAGCTGTAGCTGATCGTACTGGTCTTGTCTCCTACCACAACGGTTTGCTCCTGCAGGTAACAAATGCTCTGCGGCTCCGGGTTCGGGCTCACATTGGGTTCATCGTCTTCGCCACAGCCGGTTAAAAGCAACAGGCCCAGCAGCGGTGCCAGCAGTTTGGTCTTCATGCGCATCATCTTTAAGTATACGAAGATACAGTATAGCGGCCTTTTATGCTAAGGGGCTATTTAGAGTTTCTTTGCCGTTGTACTTCTTATCATCAAAAGCGCAGGCACTTCTACGGCAAATAGCGCCTACGTGTGCCCACAGGCTTGTTTTACCCGAAAACACATATCATTTCGTCGAGACTTGATTTTGTATTTTATAAATTTTTTAATTTTAAATTTACTTTTACTGAACCATTTTGCCTCTTTGTACGTCTTAGGTTTAAATCAAAAGCATATTATGAACAAGGGAAAAGTAAAATTCTTTAATGGAGAGAAGGGATTTGGCTTCATTAAAGACGAGAACAACAGCCAGGAGTACTTCGTGCACGTTACAGGCCTGGTAGACGAGATCAGAGAGAACGACGAAGTTACCTTTGAGTTGAAAGAGGGGAAAAAGGGGCTAAACGCTGTGAATGTAAAACGCGTTTAGTTTTAACATACAGCTACAACAAAAAGCCCTGCACATAAGTGCAGGGCTTTTTGCTTGTGTAAGGCTATCAGTCGCCATAGCGGTCGTTTACATCTACCCTGGCCAGATCGGCTAGCAAGCCGGCTATGTTCTGGGCAGCAGCCTCTAAGAAGGCCTTGCCCTTTTCGGCGGTGGCGGCTTTGGGGTTGCCAATGCCGGTGTCTTCCGTCACCATAGACCATTGCCGCTCTGCCCAGGCCCAGCCTTCCCGGATGCCTTTTATCCTGGACTTGCGCTCTTTGCCCTCTCCGGCCTCCTCCAGCGGCAGCACCAGGTCCGGGCGCAGGTGCAGCAGCAGGCTTGTCTCCATTTCATCGGCGTGGTCGCCGGGCACCTCGAAGAACTGCTTGCGGTCAGCGGCCTGGATCCAGAAACAGCTTACCAGGAACATATCGGGGTAGCGTAGCCCCAGCTCCCGCAGCATGGGCTTAAAGTCGTTGCCGCCGTGGCTGTTGAGCACCAGCAGCTTTTTTATCCCCTGCCGGCTCAGCACCGCCACAATGTCGTCCAGGATGGCCAGCTGTGTGCTTGGGTTCAGGTTAATGTCCAGCTTTATGTCGGCCTGCCCGGTGTTCACGCCAAAGGGTATGGCGGGCAACACCATTACCTTGGTGCCGCTCTCCCAGGCAATTTTGGCAGAGGCAGCCGCAATGGCATCGGCCTCTATCACATCGGTAGCGTAAGGCAGGTGGTAGTTGTGGGCCTCCGTGGCACCCCATGGCAGCACGGCCAGGTCTACCTGCTGGTCTTTCAACGTCTTCCAGTTACTTTCGGCAAGTATGTATGGTCTCATTCGCTATGCTATTATAGTGTAGTAAGATTATTTACATCAGGAGGTAAGCCAGGCCATTGCCACGGCCCGGTTGTCAAAGGCCTGGTACTGGATTTTCTCCTTTACCAGCTCGGCAGCGCTTTGGGCAATGGTTTCGCGGCTAAGTTCGGTGGTAGCCAGGCGGGCAAACTTCTTCAGGCGGGTGGTGGCCAGCAGCAGCGCCAATTTGTTCATTACCTGCGCGTACACCTCGTTATCCAGTGTCACCCTCGATTTGGTGGTATCTGTGAGGATATGCTGCACATCATAGTGCTTCACGGTGTTCAGGATCTCTTCCAACATGAAGTTCAGCTCTGGCAGAGCGTATTCGTGCATGCTGGGCCATTCAATGACTAGAACATCGTGAGCGGGGTCGAATTCCAGCTTTAAAAAATGACTTGGTATGATCATGGCAAGTGTGCAGTAAGCTTTAAGCGTTACTAAACTAACAAAAACTGCCCGTAGTAGTGTACTACTTTAGCCATACTTTGTAAATTAGGTTGATAAAACCACCACAAACAGCAAGCTCTCATCTAGCACATGATTTTGCACCACAACAGCCTGATCAAACTGGAGTACAGCCCGGCCACAGACATTCTGCAGGTAAATTACCCCGACCTCTACAGCTACCAGCTCTCCGAGGTGCGCCACAGCCTGGCAGTGATGGTGGAGGCCATCCGGAACTATGATGTGAAGCGGCTGCTGCTGGACGCCAGCGTAACCGCTATCAGCATAGGCGAAGCGGAAAACCGGGAGCTGAGCATAAGCCTGGCTGCCAGCCTGGCCAAAACCCGTTTGCAGAAAGTGGCGCGCATACACCCCCTGAACCCCACCCGCGAGAGCATTGCGCAGGAAAACATCAGCAACATACTGCGGGCCGGCCCGCTGCCTTACCAGCTCCGCACTTTCAGCAACCGCACGCAGGCACTGCAGTGGCTGGTAGAGAAGTAAACCCCGCCTCTTCCAAGCCAAGTTGGCAGGTGGCCCCTGTGTGCTGTGCCCAAGTATAAACCAATGACGAAGATCAGTCTTTAAGTATTATTTTCTGCAGACCTTTGCCGGGTTATGCAGACATCCTCCTACAACAAAGCAATCGTGCTCTGGCTCCTGAGCGGGGCCCTGCTGCTGCTGGCCATGGTGGTGATAGGTGGCATTACGCGCCTTACCGGCTCCGGCCTCTCCATAGTGGAGTGGAACGTGCTATCGGGCACGCTGCCCCCCCTCAACGAGCAGGAATGGCTCCTTACTTTCGAGAAGTACAAGCAGTTTCCGGAGTACCTCAAGCTGAACAAAGGCATGACGCTGGCAGGCTTTAAGCAGATCTTCTTCTGGGAGTACCTGCACCGGCTGCTGGGCCGCATCATCGGCGTGGTGTTCCTGCTGCCGTTCCTGTACTTCCTGTTCACTAAGCAACTGACAAGCCGGCTGTTCCGGCGGCTGCTGTTTATACTGGCCCTGGGCATGGCGCAGGGGCTCATGGGTTGGCTGATGGTAAAGAGCGGCCTGGTAGACAACCCGCACGTGAGCCACTTCCGGCTGGCCGCACACCTGGCACTGGCACTAACCCTGATCGGCGTTATCCTGTGGACGGTGGCCGACCTGACCTCCGGCAAACGGATAGCCGCGCCACGCGCTGGCAACCCGCTAGGGCTGACAACGCTTTTGGTGCTGGCGGTGGTGCTGGTGCAGATCATTTTGGGTGCCTTTGTGGCCGGACTGAAGGCAGGCTTCTCCTATAACACCTACCCGCTTATGGAAGGGGAGCTGCTACCGTCGCATGTGGCCGGCCTTACCCTGTGGCAAACGCTGGAGAATGGCGTGGTGATGCAGTTTGCGCACCGCTGGGTAGCCATGGCCGTACTGCTGGCGGTGGGGCTGCTTTGGTACCGTGCCCGCACCACGCACCTCTCCCACCCGGCCCGCACCCTTACGTGGGCGCTACTGCTAACCTGTATGGCGCAGGTGGCCCTGGGCATAGCCACACTTTTGCTTGCCGTGCCGGTAACCCTGGGTGTGCTGCACCAGGTGGTGGCTGTGGTGCTTTTTGCCCTTACGCTGCTGCTGGTGCACCGGCTGCGGTACAGTGAGCGGCTGGCCTGATCCGGCATTGTACGGGTGGCGCTACATGAAACATACCAGCCTCTCACGTTGAAGGGCAGATGCGGCGCCTCCTTTGCGCCACTTAATTGGAGGGGAACGTTAGGAACAGATGTTGGCTCCGCTCCCGCTTGCCGGAGCTGACGCCCTTGACACAGCCTTCGCGCGCCGCCGGTTTCCGCAGAGCGTTGTGGGCGGGCTTGAGGGAACTGGTAGTGCCGGTTCATGGCATCCTGCCTCTTAACCAAGGCCTCCCCTGTTTTGCACATTCCCTAACCAACCCAAAGCCGCGAACACACCTTTTCTGGAGTAGCACTCGTAAAACCAAGTATAACATACAACGGGTATAGCACCTGATTTGTATTTATACTTGTTTAACTAAGTACATAAACTATGAAAAGGATATTTTTAGCAGGATTGGTAGTTGCCACCTCCCTGAGCCTGGCAGCCTGCGACAGAACCGATAAAACAACCAGCCTCGAGGCAGAGGAAGACAACAAGGTAGTAGTAGACCGCGACTCTGTGCCAACTGAGTATGAGGTAACTGAAACTGTGGTAGAGTATGACACCACCACCAGAACCAAAACGGTAGATGCCGACGTCGACAACAAGAAAGACGACAACTAACGCTGCTGCTACGGATGCACCTTCTATAACAAAAGCGCCTGCCCATTAGGGGGCAGGCGCTTTTGTGTATATGTTAAACGAGCTTACTTGGCTGCTATCTCACGCAGGCTGTCTCGCATCTCGGTAAGCAGCACCTCTTCTTTTGTTGGGGCTGGCGGCGTGGCAGGAGCCGCCGCTTTCTTGCGCTTCAGGCTGTTGATGCCTTTCACGAGCATGAAAATGACAAGTGCCAGCAGGATGAAGTTGATTACCTCGGTTACGAAGTTACCCCAGGCAAACACGGCTCCCAGGGCACGCGCCTCTTCTAAAGGCAGGCCGCGGGGCACATCGCTGGTGAGGGGTATGTAAAGGTTCGAGAAGTCTACATCGCCAATGGCTTTGCCTACCAGCGGCATAATCAAATCGTTTACCACCGACTGCACGATCCGGTTAAACGCCGCGCCGATGATCACGGCCACTGCCAGATCGATGACGTTGCCGCGCATGGCAAACTCCTTAAACTCTTTCATCATTCCCATGATTGTCTCTTTTTAAGCTTTTAAAATGCTGGGCAACAGCCTGTAGCCGGGCTGAACAAACGGCTGCACAGCTTTTTGAGTATAGCAATATACTATATTTTGAGATAACAAAAGCCGTTTGCTGCAAAAGTAACGCCGCCGGAGTTGGGGTAATCTTGCCTGAATAAACTCCGCTTCATGACATATGTCATTTCTTATCCTATTGTGTGTCAATAACTTTATAAGACATAAACTATACCCTTAACCAAATGAGATGAAGCAAAAAGCTATTGAAGAGGTGTTAGGGCTGGAGATGCGCCCTGCTGAAGCCAACAAGATGTTCCGAAACGTGTTTGTGTACCTGCTGCAGCACGATACCCGGTGCCTGCTGCAGGCCCTGGATTACCGGGACACGCTGGGCAACACCGGCAGGCCAGTGGCGCAATACAAAATCTTTAAGTTTATACTTCAGTCGCTGCTGCGGCATAACCCCAGGCAGCTGGTGGCGCTATGCCCTATGTGAGGGGGCAGGTGCAGGGCCAGCTGGTAAAAAGCCAGGTGTTAGAAATTCAGAAGCGGTGTGCCTTAGTCCAGCATCAACCAGTGTAAGGCGTCTGCTTTCAGACCGAAATCGTGGAGCTCGAAGGATAGGCCCACGGCGCTAACGGTGCAGGACGAGCTGCGGCCGCCCGGCGGCTGGAAAAACTCGGGAGCCAGCACACTGGCAACACGGCTCACCTTGCTTTGCCGCAGCAAATGCTCGGAGCGGTTGGCAATCCACAGCTGGTCTTCCAGGCTGGGGGCGACCAGGCGGCTGTAGTCGGCCAGGATACGCTCTATGTTGTAATCCAGCACATATTGGCAAACGTAAATAGTGCCCTGCCTCAGCACCTCACTTGGCACCACCCCGCGCCACTCGCTGCAGAGTAGCTTTTCGGTAGGGTAATAGCGTAGTGTTAGGTGCTGCTCCTGCAGGGCGGTAAGGTAGTGTCGGTCTGTTAACAGGGTGGCTGGCATAAACATTAATTTGCCCTATTTACGCAACCTGCCCCCGCCACGACCATGCCTATACGTTAATTATTTGCACTTTACACCCTTTTCCCAGCACAGCACAGGCGCAAAGCATAAGCAGAACTTGTTTAAGTATAGCAGAATACCTGCAGCTGTAGCTCCTCTGCACCTGCTTGCAGCAAGCTGATGACCAGCGCCTTAGCCATACGCTAGCCCCTACCCCAAGCCATTGCCCGGAGCGCAGGGCTACAGCTACCACAGGCACTAATAGCAACCCCGCAAAACCCAATACACCACAGCTTCAGACCCGCGCCTGCACAGGCCGTTTACCCTTCTGCTTTCAGGGGTGCGGCCACCTCGGCCAGGGTCTGCTCGTAGGCCTCGCGGGGCATGCTGAAGCTGGGCTCCACCAGCAGCACTTCCTCGTAGGTGAGGTGGTAGAGGCGGTACACCAGCACATCCACCTCGGCCTCCAGCCCCGACGTATCGGCGGCCGGATCGGCTTGTTTTATACTTAGTATCTGATCGACCAGCGCAGTTATACTTGCTTTTGTTTCCTCGTCGGGTGTGGCGATAGGTATAAGCGAAGTATAAATGCTCTGCATTGCTAATGCTCCGCCCTGTAATTTTGATGTTATTTGATTTAAAAACCACCAAGTTACTTTTGAGTTCAACAGACCAAGAATAAAATTATCCGCATCTGGAATAATGTAAGTTTTATTGTTTGAATAGCTTCCACTCTTATCAATAACAAAGGACTGAAAGGTAGCTATCTCTTGAAACATTACTTTATTCTTATCAAACTCCTCAAAATATGAAGCTGCACATCTTTGCAAAGCGTACCATTCATACCTGATACCAGTTTCAGCTTTATTCCTTTTACTAAGTCCTGCTTTATATTTTAGTAAATGATTATAGACTACAGGATAATGCTCCATAAATGCTCTTTCTGCCTCAAGAGAAGCCCCTGTAATAGAAGAGTCTTTGTGTAATGGAAAGTGCCACGGGATAAATAACAGAAATTTATTTGTCTTAGGAGTTTGATACCGTTTCAAATCCCGTCCAAGCAAGAATGGTTTGATTACTTCTTCACTCCGAGGATCTTCAAGTATAAATCGTTCTTTAGTGGCTTCATCAATCACAAAAGCTTCATTATACCCTGTTTTGATGCCGTAGTAGATTTTGCCTTCAACATAATCACCAAGAGGCGTGCCGGTGTTCCTCAGTTTTTCCAGCAGTTGCTGAGCGATGCTGTTAGAGAGCGTCCAGCCGGAGTTGGGCAGCAGGTCGGCCTGCACCGTATACTTGTGCTGCTGCACGTATGCCTCCAGCCCCTGCTCAAATTGCAGCGTGTTTATAGTGGCGGCTTCAAACGTATAACCAGGCTCAGGTTCATACTTTGCCACAGCAAGTATGAGCGGGTAGGTAGTCGCTTCCTCAAACACTGGCAGATCGCCGAAGTCCAGCAGCTGCTCCAGTTTATAGGTTTGCAGCCATTGCCGCAGCGCCTGACCATAACCAGCGCGCATCCACTTGTTGGGGAGTATGTAGCTGAACTGCCCGCCCTCGCGCAGCAGCTCCAGCCCGCGCTCCACAAAGTATACATACAGGTCGGCGGTGCCGGCGTAGGTGCTGTAGGCTTTCTGCAAGTATAGCTTAAAGCTGCCTAGTTCCTCCTGGCGTATGTACGGCGGGTTGCCCAGCACCACATCGAAGCCTTTATACTTGCCTTCCTCGTCCAGCACCTCCGGAAACTCGAAGCGCCACTCAAAAGCGCCCTCGTATACTTTGTTTTCCTCGATGGCCTGGCGCTCGTCCTCCAGCTTCTGCAGTTGCTTCTGCTTTTGCTGCAGCTGCTTCTTGTCTACCTTTTTGGCCCCGAACAGGTCGGGGTTCTGCATCACTGAGATCTGCCCGCGTAGGTCGGCCATTTTCTTGCGCAGCGGGTCGTTGTTGGCCAGCGTGGTCTTAAAGCCCTGCTTAATCTCCTCCAGGAAAGCCTCCAGTTGCTTTTTATCGGCCTTGGAGTTGGTGTGTTTATACTTTAAAACGGCCTCGCGGTAAGCCTGCAAACTATGGCCCTTCTTGCCAAAGGCCTCTTTCAGATCGGCCGTGAGCGGGTAGCGGCTCAGTAGCGAGTTGCCCTGTTTTATGTTGATGTCGATGTTGGGCAGCGTCTGCAGCTGGGTATACTTGCCCGAGCCTGGCTCTCCGTTTATACTTTCGGGGGCGGTGTAGTAGGCGTTCTTGAGCAGCTCTATCCAGAGGCGCAGGCGGCAGATCTTCACCGAGTTCGGGTTAATATCCACCCCGAAAAGGCAGTTTTCAATAATCGTCTGCTTCTCATGGAAGAGGGCCTCCTGCAGCTCCTGCACCTGCGGGTTTATACTTCGGTGGCCGTCGGGGTGCTCGGTTACGGTATAGCTGAAAGGTTCGCCATGGAGGTCGGTCACGATCAGCTCGTCGTTCTGTACTTCTATACTTCCGTAGTGCAGCGGCTTGCCCTGGCGGTTCGTCAAAATCCGGAGGTCATGCTTTAGCACGATCAGCTCGTTCAGCGCGCTCACCAGGTAATGCCCCGAGCCCACCGCCGGGTCGCAGATGCGCAGGCTGTTGAGGAGCTGGTTATACTCCTTTATACTTTCTAAAGTATAGTTCTGGTGGATGCGGAGCTGCAGGGATTCGAACCCCAGTCCGGCCGAGCTGGTGTCGATGTCCCAGTTATACCTTTCCGAAAAGCGCTGCACCACGGCACGGCGTATGGCTTCGCGGCTCATGTACATGGTAATAAAGCCGGGCGTGTAGAAAGAGCCGTCGCGGTAGCCGTTTATCTTCTCAAAGATCAGCCCCAGCACCGAGGCCGTGATCAGCGTCTTGTTCTCCTCCTGTATCTCCTCCTTGCCCTCGGCCCCGAAGTCGTAGCTGCCCAAAAAGCGCAGCAGGTACTCCAGCGTGTGCAGCTCCGGGTGCTTGCTCACAAAGTCTTTGCCTTGCGTGCGCCGGAAAACCGTTTGCGGGTAGAGCGGCAGCAGGCTGCGGTCTTTCAGGTTAGAGATGCGCAGCGTGCGTTTCTCCAGCGCCGTGGTCTCGAAGAGCGAGGAGTTGAGGTACGGGATATGGTTATACTTGCCTTTCACGCTGGCGCTGCGCATTTCGGGCCGTTCGGCCAGCACATCAAAAAACAGCTCGTTCAGGTCGTCGAACTCGCGCAGGTTCACGGTGCTCATAAAGCCATACTTCTTGTCTCCGTGGTGGTAGCTGATGAGCTGCGCCTCCAGCAGTTTGAGGAACAGGATGCGGTTTATCCAGGTGATGCACAGCTCCAGGGCCACGTTAAACAGCTGCTCCTCGCGGGTGCTGCCGTAGCTGTAGGGGTTGTCGAGGTCCGAGATCAGGTCTTCGGAGCGCAGTTTCTGGTATGCCGCCTCCAGCAGCGAGCCGGGGTTGGGTTTTGCTTTCCGTTGGATGAGTTTGCGGCCTCCCTCCTTCACTTCCTCCAGCCCGATGATGTGCAGCAGCTCCAGGTAAAAGTCGCGGTCCAGGGAGTTGGCGTCGTTGGCGAAAGGCTCTTTGAGCAGGTGCGCCGGCGAGAGCAGCTTGTAGAGCGCCACCAGCTTCACATCGTCTTTGGTGCTCTTGTTGCGCAGCGGCTTCTCGTAGTCCTTCAGGTTAAAGTAAGTATAGCTGATGCTTTCCTGTAGATTAGAGATGTAAGGTGCGGCGATCTCTTTGTAGAAGAAATCCGTGCTGCCGCTGGCCTTGCGCCCGGCGCTCCAGTCGGCAAAGTCCTTCTTCAGCTGCGTATTCCGAAAGAACAGCCGGTCGAACTCCAGGGCATCAAACACAAACCACTCGTGCACGCTCGTTACGATGAGGTGGCGCAGGTCGTGGTTGTGGTGCTCCAGGCGCTCGCGCAGGTAGTAGAGCAGCAGCTCGTGGGTGGCTTTGTAGTTAAGGTTGTCGGTGGTGGGCATGTCGGCCTTGTTGGTCGGCCGCTTCACCTCCAGCAGCACCCCGGCATTGCTCTTGGTGTTGTTTCCGGTATGGATCACCAGGTCGGTCTTACCTTTGGTGTTCACGCCGTACTTATCATAAAACGTCAACCGCAGAAAATCGCGCAGGTGGTTCTTGGCGTGCTCCTCCGTCTCGTGCAGGTTTATACTATCCAGCAAGGCCGCCAGCGCCTGCTTAAATTTTTCGATCTCGGTTCGGCTTGTTTTCAGTCGCAGGTAAGCCTTGTTCAGCGCCTGCTTTGGGCGTAGGGTGTTGTGCTGCAGCATGTGTCGGGGTGCCTTTGTTTTCTACAGCAAGATAGGGAAAAAGATATAAAGATTATTGGGCTGCGGGGGGATTGGGATGTTTCTGGTGAACGATTACACCCCTACAGTCCCCTCAAGGGGATAGTTCTGGCTGTAGCTGCTTCTGAACTGGTTGGTTTGTAACTCCTGGGTTTGCTATTGCACTTACTGCTAAAGGACTTAAGAAAAACTGTCCCCTTGAGGGGACTACAGGGGTGTTATTTTTGTTAGGCTTGAATTCTACAGAAAAGGGAATATACGTTGAGCAAAAACTACCTTATACCCTACAGAGAAGACCTGAAGGCAAAAGCAAGAGAGCTTAGAATGACCAGCACACTAACTTACCCACCCCTAACCCCTCCTCGGAGGGGTTAGGGGTGGGTAAATCGTTCCCTGTAACAGCATGAAGCGCAAAGCTATTCCGTACAAGCCTTACCTTAAGGAGCTGGCAAAGCAGCTGCGGCAGAACAGTACCGTGCTGCAGTGCCGGGTCCAACCACCCCTGCCCCTCCTTGTCTTTTTCGAGGGCCCCTACCCACAGGAGGGGAGCCTGTTATTACTGCTCCAGCTGTGAAAGGACGTAGTCAGAGTATTAGTTAGACATATTAAGCTTTTAAATTTTCACTAATTTTATGCAGCACCCGCTCCAAACTTTCAAACACTCCGGTAAAACGGGCCAAAACCAAAATGCCCCGAACAGGCATTTACCTGCTCGGGGCATTTAACAACGTAATGTATAGGCTGTAGCTTATTGATACTCGCTCCTTCTCTTGGCCTGTTCCTCCAGTGCCTTTAACTCGTGCTCGGCGGCTTTAAGCCTGTTTTTGGCGGCTTTCTCGCGCTGCTCCGCCTCCTCGGCGTAACGCTCTGCTTCCTGCACCTCACGCTTCAGGCGGTCTACCTCACGTCTCTGATGCGCCACCTCCGGGTCGTTGGCTACGCTGCTGCTGCCTGAAAAGGCGGAGCAGCCCATCATTAGCGGGAAGATCAGGAGCATCGTAAAGGCCATGAACGTTTTATATACTTTTTGTGCGTTTGTTTTCATATGATTGCTTGCTTTGTTTCGTTTATACCTACGGTGCGGTTTAACTGGTGGTTCTACATCAACCGGCAACCCGCTTGCCTGCCACACGCAGTTTACCCGCCCTCCCCCGGCAGGTCCGGTGTCCGCAGCGAGGGTGGTGGCGCAACTTTTCCGCCAGGATTTCGCTACCTTCACCACAACTAACGCTATAACCCTATGCGCAAAATCGGCCTTCTCTCCGACACCCACTCCTACCTCGACGATCAGATCCTGCGCCTGCTCTCCGACCGCGACGAGATCTGGCACGCGGGCGACTTCGGAAGTATAGAGGTATCGGACAGGCTGCAGGAGCTGGCACCGCTGCGGGGCGTGTACGGTAACATTGATGATGCCGCCATCCGGCAGGTGCACCCCAAGGTAAACCGCTTTGAGGTGGAGGGACTGGATGTGATGATGACGCACATTGGCGGCTACCCCGGCAAATACCACCCCGACGTGCGCGACAGTATAAAGCAGCACCCACCTCAGCTCTACATCACCGGCCACTCGCATATCCTGAAAGTGATGACCGACAAAAGCCTGAACAACCTGCTGCACATAAACCCGGGCGCGGCGGGCAGGCATGGTTTTCATAAGGTGCGCACCATGGTGCGCTTCAACGTGGCGGATGGCAAGGTGCAGGACCTGCAGGTGCTGGAGCTAGGCAAGCGGGCATAAAAAAAGTGTGCCTGCACGAGCAAACACACTTGAAATCTTGTTTAGTAAGCCGCCGCCATTCGCTTTAAATAGCAGCGGCAGCAGATGGACTTACTTTCGCGGAAAATAAGGACTACTCAGCGGCAGTTTCTTCGGTAGCAGGCTTGCTTTTTGGAGCCTCTCCAAACTGAGCTCTCAGCTCGTCCATGTCAACGTTCTTGATAACAGGTGTCAGCAGCAGCTGCTTAATTCTGGCTACTTTGTTGTTAGCTCTTGCCTTATTTTTGCGATCTTTTCTTTTTAGTCTAGTAACTCCCATCGTTGCAATGTTTTAATTTGAAGGGCAAAAGTAAGTTATTATTTTTACAAAGTAAAGTTTTTTTCTGAAACCAAATTCATGACACAAAAGACAGACCTCCGCTCCGATACCGTCACTAAACCAACCCCTGCCATGTTACAGGCCATGTTTGCCGCCCAGGTAGGCGACGATGTGTACGGCGAGGACCCCACCGTAAATGCCCTGGAGGAAAAGGCGGCGGCCATGTTCGGCATGGAGGCAGGTCTCTTCTGCCCTTCCGGCACCATGACCAACCAGATCGCCATTAAAGTACATACCGCCCCGCTCACAGAGGTTATCTGCGACGTAACCGCTCACATCCACCAGTACGAGGGCGGCGGCATTGCCTTTAACTCGGCGGCCTCCACGGCCCTGGTGCACGGCGAGCGCGGCAAGATGACGCCGCAGCAGGTAGAGGCCCACATCCGTCCGCTGGATAACATCCACTTCCCCGAGACAAGGCTGGTGGCCCTGGAGAACAGCTGCAACAAAGGCGGCGGCTCCTATTATACCTTGGCGGAGATTGCGGCCATCTCGGAAGTATGCAAGCGCCACCAGCTCGCCCTGCACCTGGATGGCGCCCGCGTGTTCAATGCCCTGGTTGCCTCCGGCGACAGCGCAACAGACTACGGTTTATACTTCGACAGCATTTCGGTGTGCCTCTCCAAAGGCTTGGGTGCCCCGGTGGGTTCGGTGCTGCTCGGCTCCAAGGACTTTGTAAAGCGGGCCAAAAGGGTACGCAAGGTGTTGGGTGGCGGCATGCGCCAGGCAGGTTACCTGGCAGCCGCCGGCATTTATGCGCTGGACCACCACATCGAGCGCCTGCACGAAGACCACCGCCGGGCCAAGGAACTGGAGCAAGCGCTGCTGCAGACAGACTATGTGGAGAGCGTGCTGCCGGTGGAGACCAACATCGTGATCTTTAAGCTGAACGATCGCCTGCGGGACACCGCGTTTGTGCAGGCGTTGGCAGAGCAGAACATCCTGGCCTCCAGCTTTGGTCCGCAGATGATCCGCTTTGTTACCCACCTGGATATAACTGAGGAAATGCACCGGCACCTGCTGCAGGTATTAGCCTCTCTGAGCCAGCAGAAGGTGGAGGCGTAGGATATAGGAAGAAACCCGCCCCCACTCCTCCTGGGAGGGGATTCCCGTTTACTGATATTTTCTCAGTTGTGCACTGGTGATCCCCTCCTAGGTGTAGAGGCGTTTCATTCCGAAGCAACCTGCCGGAAGTTTTAAACCTGTGTCTTGCAATGGTGTCGGGTTGTCACTCACCTGGGCCAGAGGCCCAAATTATAGCCGGTCACGAGCGAGGACGCTCGCGCCATGGCCGGCTGTTTGACAGAACTAAACACTCCTGCCCTTGAAGAGTCAGCTTATTGTTAGTATAAATTTTTGCAACCTTCTCTTTCTTATACCTATTCTACTAAAACTATGAATACCTCCTACCCTGCCCCGGAAATAATGGCGGCCTTTGCCAACGACCCGATTATCTGCGAGATCATCCAGAAAGGCCAACCGCTCAAGTCCTCCCGCTCCGAGGATGTATATTTTAAGCTTCTCAGCTCCATTGTGTCGCAGCAGCTAAGCACTAAAGTGGCGGCAGTTATTTTCAAGCGTTTCAGGGAGCTGTTCCCGGAAGAGTACCCGCACCCGGAGCTGGTGCTGGCCGCCCCGGACGAGCAGCTGCGCAGCGCCGGGCTCTCGTTTCAGAAGATCGGGTATGTGCGCAATGTGGCTGCTTTTGCCGCCGAAGGCAACCTGCAGCACGCTGCCATCGACGCCCTGGAGGACGAGGAACTGATCAAGCACCTGACGCAGATAAAAGGCGTGGGCCGCTGGACGGTGGAAATGCTGCTAATGTTCGCCCTGGAGCGCCCCGACATCTTTCCGGTAGATGACCTGGGAATACAGAATGCCATGAAACGCCATTACGGCCTGGAGGCTACCGGCAAGGCGCTGCGCCTGCAGATGCAGCAGATCGCCGAGAACTGGCGCCCTTTCCGCACCATCGCCAGCAAGTACCTCTGGCAGTCGCTGGACAATATGCCGAAGTAGCAGCTGCATATTTATTGGCAGGTTTGTTTACAAAATCATACCTTACCAAGATATTGCTGCTACTATATAATAAGCCAACTATATGCTGCACCTCTCCAAACAACTAAGCAAACTTATCGGCAGCTTGCTGCTACTGGCCCTGCTAACAGCCTGCGAAAGCGATGAAAGTACCACCGAGTTTGCTGGAAAAGTAGTAGACCCTGACACAAACCAACCTGTTGCCGACGCCAAAGTAGCGCTTATTATTGGAGATGGATTAGCGCCTGGAGGCAGCTTTGTGGCACCAGAAGAAATGAATGGAAGCACAAACAGCAAAGGCGAGTATAAATTCTTAAAATCCTACCGCCAAGGACAAACAGTCTACTGGGTGACTCCTGAGAAAGCAGGCTATGTGGAGGTGAAAGATGCCATAGGTAAAGAGCTAAAGCCCAATGAGCGCAATGTGCTGGACATCCAGTTGGCCAAAGCCTCCTACCTCAACCTAAGTATAAACAAGACATCTGCAGCTACTCCCCATAAAGCCTTGAAAATAACGCTTTCGTACCCGATGGATGCATCAGCCTCACCAGTGACGGGGATGATGTATAGCGCAGAAATCATAACCTACGATGCTACGGCTGCGGCTACAGAGCTTTTACGCGGCTACTACTTTAAACGCACTCCGTTCGTGCTGCTGGAGTGGGAAGTAACAACAGATGGCGCTACAGAAACGAAGAATGTCAAAGTCCCACTCGTTGAGTACGACACAACTTATTACGAAATAAACTACTGATCTATACCTGAAGCCACACAGCTACAAGCTACTAAACCTTGAAGCACATAGTACAGGCTGTGGCCAATCTGCCAACTGGGCAAGTATAAAGTATAAATCAGGCCGCCACCTTCTTCTCCTTTTCCTTAGCCACCCGCTGCAGCATCTTTAGCACCAGCTCCTCTGTACCCGACAGGTGCTTCGACTTTGGCTTGGTGGCATCATGGCGCTTGAGGTAGTTCATCAGCCTATCTTCCCGGAACAGGTTCACTACTTCCGGGTGGATGTAATACTTGCTGCACACGCTGGGGGTATTACCCAGGCCTTTGGCCACATCCTTCACGGCCGCCTTGATGGCTTTTTCCTTGTCCAGGTCGGGCTGCTCGTCCAGCACGTTCTCCAGGCACTCCACCATGCGCACGGTGCCGCCCCAGGTGCGGAAGTCCTTGGCCGTAAAGTCATAGTCGGTGGCCTCCCGCAAGTACTCGTTCACATCGCCAGACTCCAGCGTCTGCCGCTCCCCGTCCTCATCAAAGTACTGGAAAAGGTCATACCCGGGGATGTCTTTGCACTTCTTCACCAGGCGGGCCAGGCGACGGTCTTTCAGGTCCACTTCCTGCGCCACGCCTTTTTTGCCCACAAAGGAGAATTTCACACTACTGCCGTTGATTTTCACATGCTTGTCGCGCAGGGTGGTAAGGCCATAAGAGGAGTTAGACTTGGCATAGTGCCGGTTCCCCACCCGGATCAGGGCGTTATCCATGATCGTGAGCACCAGCGCCGTTACTTTGAGACGGTCCAGCTTTCGGGAGCCGATATCTTCCTGCATACGCTCCCGCAGCTTCGGCAAGGCGCGGCCAAACTCAATCATGCGCCCGAACTTGGTCAGGCTGCGGGCCTGCTGCCACTGCGGGTGGTATATATACTGCTTGCGCCCTTTGGTATCGCGGCCGGTGGCCTGCAGGTGGCCCTTCGGCGACTTGCATATCCATACATCGGTCCAGGCCGGGGGTATCACCAGCGCCTGCAGCCTTTCCAGTACCTTCTCATCGGTTACTTTCTCTCCCTTATTGTCCAGGTAATAAAAACCCTTACCGGCTTTCTTGCGGGTGTAGCCTGGCTTTTCGTCAGAAGTATAGCGCAGGCCCGCCCAGGCAGCCGATTTGCCCGGGTCGGCATATAATTCATGTATTTCTTTCTTCGTCATCGTCAGAGGCTTCTTCAACTTCCCTGCCTCAGAGGTTAATACTTTAGTTTAGGGCAAAAGTTGTTACGATCTTTATTACCTGATACCGGCAACACTGAAAACAGGCAGGCTCAGCACGAGCTGCAACAGCTTCCCCTGTCCATCCCTGATACAAGGCCAAGGTCTGAGGCTATGCTAAGGCGAGGGATTACCTGATTCCTTCTACCATCAATCTCACCCGTATCACTCGTTTTTGTAATGCTCGGATGGTTTTGGTGGTTGGAAGGTGAAGCTGCGGCTGTAAAGTACATACTCACTCCTCCTGATAGAGGGAATTCTGCAGTGCCGGATCAAACCACCCCTGCCCCTCCTGGGGGTGCAGGGGCCCCCTTTAGAGGCCAAGGAGGGGAGCCTGTAACTACTGCAGCTAAAGTACAAGATTATAGCGGCGGGTACAGGTCGCGACCTGTACCTACAAGTATGAACCCACCCCTAGCGAGCTCCGCTTGCTAGCTCAAAACCCGCGTTCTGTAGACCAGAGGAGGAGAGATCCTGAAGGAACGATTTACACACCCCTAACACCTCCTAGGAAGGGAATTCACCTCACCCCAGCCCTCTCCTAAAAACAGGAGAGGGAGTACAGTTCAAGCTGCGTCAGCCGAGGCTATTGAATTCGATCCCAGTCTTTGGGTTGAGCGCCTTCTAGATTTCCGGTGACGAGCGAGAGCGAGGCATTGCGACAGCAAAGGAAATGTAGACAGCGCGATGCCCAAAGACGAGCCCTCTCGGGCTGGAGAGCACCAAAGCCAGCTATGGAAAGAGCCGCTCGTAAGGCTATGGATGATCGGCGGCTAGTAAGGGTAGCTTACTTCAAGTTGTAGAAAGCAGCGGCTAAAAGAGGCACAAGTGGACGCTTGCGCCAGCAAGTGCGTCTGCTGGCATAAGCAAATGCAACCATTAAAGCCTGTTCCCGGCCCCGGCGAACACCGGCATTTCAAACTTCCATTTTCTCCTTTATCTTTACACCATACTTATACCTGTAGCGCGTCATGCACAAAAACATATCCTACCTCTACGCTTTTTTCGGGTTCTTTTTGCTAGGCTGCGGCGTAGTGGCCGTAGACCTTGCCGGGGAGCAGGCCAACACGGCCCTTTTTACTGGCGCTGCAGGTGGTTTGATCGGGCTTACCGCCGGGCATTTCCTGAACCGGGGCAAACGCTGGGGGTTTATGCTGGGCACGGTAGAGGCAGGTTTGCTCACACTGCTACTGGGCTGGCGCGCCGGCACCTACTTTATACGCCTGCTGGGGATGGTGCAGCAGCCGCAGGGGCCGGATGCCACCGAAACAGCAGGCATGGCCTTCCTGCTAACAACAGCTATGCTGGTGATCTCGCTGCTCACACTCACGGTTTCCATTATGTTCGCCAAACAAGTATTAAGCGAGACAAAATAGCCATTCGTCTATATTATTTTCCTACTTCACCTTCAATGTGCTATATTGTTTAGGTAAACATTCACCAAACATTACAGCACATGATGAACAAAACCGTGCTGAGCATCCTGCTAACCGCAAGTGTGGTTGGAGTAGCCGAAGCTCAGACCAAACTCGTGGAAAAGGTTACCAAGCAGGGCGACGAACTGGTAATCCCTTATACCAAGTATAAACTTCCCAACGGCCTCACCCTGATTGTGCACGAAGACCACTCTGACCCCGTGGTGCACGTAGACGTGACCTACCATGTTGGCTCCGGCCGCGAGGAAGTGGGCAAGTCTGGCTTCGCGCACTTTTTTGAGCACATGATGTTCCAGGGCTCCGACAACGTGGCCGACGAGGAGCACTTCAAGATCGTGTCGGAGTCTGGCGGCACGCTGAACGGCACCACCAACCGCGACCGCACCAACTACTTTGAGACAGTGCCAAGCAACCAACTGGAGACGGCACTGTGGCTGGAGGCAGACCGCATGGGCTTTTTGCTGGATGCCGTAACGCAGCCTAAGTTTGAGGTGCAGCGCGAGACCGTTAAGAACGAACGCGGCCAGAACTACGACAACCGCCCTTACGGCCTGGTGTACGAGATGACCTCCAAAAACCTCTACCCTTACGGCCACCCTTACTCCTGGACCACCATCGGTTACATCGAGGACCTGAACCGCGTGGACGTGAACGACCTGAAGAACTTCTTCCTGCGCTGGTACGGCCCGAACAACGCCACGCTTACCGTGGGCGGCGACGTGAAGCCGGAAGAAGTGGTGAAGCTGGTGGAGAAATACTTTGGCTCTATACCTGCCGGCCCTGCCGTACAGGACATGAAGCCACAGGTAGTGAAGCTGGACAAGGACCGCTACGTAAGCTACGAAGACAATGTGCGCTTCCCGATGCTGCGCCTGACCTACCCTACCCCGGAGTCTGGCCACAAAGACGAGCCGGCGCTGGACGTACTGGCAGAGATCCTGGGCCAGGGCAAGAGCTCTATCTTCTACAAGAACTTCGTGAAAGAGCAGAAAGCCATGCAGGCCTCTGTTTACAACTCTACCTCTGAGCTGGCTGGCGAATTCAGCATCACGGTAATGGCCTACCCGAACACCCCGCTGGCGCAAAGCGAGGAACTGGCCCGCAAGTCCATTGCGGAGTTCGAGGCACGCGGTGTGAACGACGAGGACCTGCAGCGCTTTAAGGCACAGGCAGAGTCCAGCCTGATTAACCGCATGGCCAGCGTCAGCGGCAAAGTATCGCAGCTGGCTTATTATGAGACCTTCCGCAACAACCCGAACTACCTGCAGGAAGAGATCAAGCGCATCCAGGCGGTAACGAAAGAGGACGTGCAGCGCGTGTACAACCAGTACATCAAAGGCAAGCCTGCCGTTGTTCTGAGCGTGGTGCCGAAAGGCAAATCCGAGCTGCTGGCGAAGGCGGACAACTATACCATCTCCCAGGATGGCTACACTGCCGGACCAGACGAGTACAGCGGCCTGAAGTATACCAAGGCGGTAGATACGTTTGACCGCAGCAAGCGCCCAGGTGCCGGTGAGAACCCGATAGTGGCCGTACCAAACTACTACACAGGCAAGTTCAAGAACGGCCTGAAGATGATTGGCACCAACACCAATGAGATACCGACCGTGACGATGCAGCTGAGCATTAAGGGAGGCCACCGTTTAGCAGCCAGCGATCCTAGCAAAGCCGGCCTTGCCGCTATAACCGCAGACATGCTGAACGAGGACACGCAGAACTATACCTCTGAGCAGTTCAGCAACGAACTGGACAAGCTGGGTAGCTCTATCCGCATCGGCTCTGGCCAGAATGAGACCTACATCATGGTGCAGTCGCTGAAGAAGAACCTGGACAAGACACTGGCCCTGCTGGAGGAGCGCATGTTCAGACCTAAGTTCAACCAGGAAGACTTTGACCGCCTGAAGAAGCAGCAGCTGGAGGCTATTGCCAACCAGGCCACGCAGCCGACGGCCATTGCCAACAACGTGTACAGCAAGTTGCTGTATGGAGATGGCCACATCATGGCTATCCCAACGGCTGGTACAGAAGCAACGGTGGCAAACATTACCCTGGAGGATGTGAAGAAGTTCTACAACGACAACTACTCTCCTTCTGTATCTCAACTGGTGGTGGTAGGCGACATCTCTGAGAAAGAGATGATGGGCAAGCTTAACTTCCTGAAGAAATGGAAAAAGAAGAACGTGCAGCTTCCTGCCGATGTAAAGACTCCTTCCATCGACAAGACCCGCATCTACCTGGTAGATAAGCCGGACGCAGCGCAGTCTGAGATCCGCATCGGTTACATGGCCATGCCATTCGACGCCACCGGTGAGTATTACAAGCTGGGCCTGATGAACTACAACCTGGGTGGTGCCTTTAACAGCCGCATTAACCTGAACCTGCGCGAAGACAAAGGCTATACCTACGGAGCCCGCTCCTACTTCAGCGGCAGCAAGTACGCAGGTCCGTTTACGGCTTCTGCCGGTGTGCGTGCCGATGCCACGGCCGAGTCGGTAACAGAGTTCATGAAAGAGCTGACCGACTTCCACAAGAGCGGCATTAAAGCAGATGAGCTGCAGTTTATGAAGAGCTCTATTGGCCAGGCCGATGCCCGCCAGTACGAGACCCCGTACCAGAAGGCCGGGTTCCTGGGCCGTATTCTGGAGTATGACCTGAGCAAAGATTACGTGAAGAAGCAGACCGAGATCCTGAACAACATCACGAAGCAGGAGATTGACGCGCTGGCAGCCAAGCACCTGCCGGTAAACAAC
Source organism: Pontibacter litorisediminis (assembly GCF_029360645.1). Lineage (GTDB taxonomy): Bacteria > Bacteroidota > Bacteroidia > Cytophagales > Hymenobacteraceae > Pontibacter > Pontibacter litorisediminis. The sequence continues at coordinate 75,099 of NZ_JARDUA010000010.1, forward strand.
ATGCTCATCGTGGTGGTAGGCGACAAGAAGACGGTGCTTCCGAAACTGGAGTCCCTGAACTACGAGGTGGTGGAACTGGATACCGACGGCAACCCGATTGCCAGCTCGTCCGTAAAATAAACCACATACTACACTAAGAGAGCCCTTGGTTTTACCGAGGGCTTTTTTATTTCTATTTTGCACAAGTTTTGAGGTTTTACGCGCGCAACCATTACGGGGCTCCTAAACGTAAAGCAGGGTGCAATGCTATAAGCGGCATATATAGCCATAAAACAGAAGTTGCCTGTACTGAGGAGCCCATGTGCTGCGTTGCACTCTTATCAGCATAAACCATATCATGAAAAAACTATTTTACACTCCTGTGTGGCTATTGGCTCTGGCCGGTACGCTTACATTCAGCAGCTGCGACAACAACGACGGCGTTATTTTCTCGACTCAGGATGACGTGAACCTGGGGCAGCAGGTGGCCCATGAGGTAGACTCTACTTACCGGGCGCAAGGCAAGCTGCTGGAGCGCAACAGCTCCAACGCCAATACCCAGAAAGCCTACCAAAGCCTCGACCGTATCGTGAACCGCATTCTCACCTCGGGCGAGGTAAAGTACAAGCAGGAATTCCCCTGGACGGTGAAGATCATCAAGGATGATGCGACCCTGAACGCGTTCGCCTCGCCGGGCGGGCAGATCTACGTGTTTACAGGCCTTATTAAGTTTCTGAACGATGAGGACCACTTTGCCGGGGTGCTGGCCCATGAGATAGCCCATGCCGATAAGCGGCACAGCGTAAAGCAGCTGCAGCGGGATTACGGCATTGCCTTGCTCCTGTCGGTAGCGCTGGGCAACAACCCCAGCACCTTAAGGCAGATCGCGGCGCAGCTTACCGGCTCGCTGGCCGGGCTGAAGTTTAGCCGCGATGCCGAGACAGAGGCTGATGAAGCTTCAGTGGCCTATTTAGCCGGCACCCGCCATTACGCCTGCGATGGCGCTGCGGGCTTTTTCGTGAAGCTGGAGCAGCAGGAGCAGCAGCAAGGCGCGCCGCCCGAGTTCCTGAGCACCCACCCCAGCCCGGAGAACCGCATCCAGCACATCCAGCAGCTGGCCCAGCAACGCGGCTGCAGCACCGCCTCAGCACCTGACACAGATTATCAGCAACTGAAAACCGCACTTGGGTTTTAACGAATAAAGAAGTGCCTGCCTTACCAGGGCAGGCACTTTGTATTGACGCACAGCACTATGAAAAATCTAAAGAAACGCATCACCGAAACTATACTGCGCGGAGAGGAAAAACTGGACCTGCTAACGTTCCAGCTGAAGAACAAGCTGCGGCTAAACCACCCCCTGCAGATCGTAACCTACCGCAGCTACGGCACACCGGAACGCCTGTACGTAAAAGGCCGTGTGCTGGTGGATAAGGGCATTCGCCAATCTGAGGAGAACGACACCACCTGGGAAAACCTGTTGAACATGTACCGCCGCTTCGAAAGCGACGAGATACCCAACGCGCGGTTACAGCTATGCCTGCAAGACCAGCTGCATGAGATCACCACCGATGTGGAGGGATACTTTGTGCTGAACCTAAAACCTGAGACACCGCTGCAGCTGGACGACATCTGGCACCCGATAAAAGTGGAACTGCAGGAGGCGCCAGTGCACGACTTTGAGCCTGGCATTACAGAGACAGCCCATGTACTGGTGCCGCCGCCCGATGCCGAGTATGGCATTATCTCCGATATTGACGATACCATCGTGCGCACAGGTGCCACTAGCCTGCTACAGACCGGCCGCAACGTGCTGCTGAACAACGCCCACTCCCGTATCCCTTTCCATGGGGTGTCGCAGTTTTACAAATCGCTGCAGTTGGGGCGCAACGGCAAGCGCAATAACCCCTTCTTCTACGTGAGCAGCAGCCCCTGGAACAACTATGACCTGCTCTACCATTTCCTGGAGCTCAACGAGATTCCGCAGGGCCCGCTCCTGCTCCGCGACTTTGGCATTGACGAGAGCAAGCTGGGGCACTCCGACCACATGAGCCATAAGTATAAGGAGATCGAGAACATCCTGATTACTTACCCGCACCTCAACTTTATACTGATCGGCGACAGTGGGCAGCAGGATGCGCCTATTTACCGTGAGGTGGTCAAGAACCACCCGGGCCGCATCATGGCCATTTACATTCGCGACGTGAACATTGAGAAGCGCACAAAGGCCGTCACGAAGATAGCCGATGAACTGAAAGCAAGCGGGGAAGTAGAACTGGTGCTGGTGAAGAATACCGCCGCCGCTGCCGCCCACGCCGCTGAGCAGGGTTTTATACTTACGGAGGAGGTAAAAGAAGTAGAAAAAGAAGCAGACCTGGACGAGGAGAACGACCCGGAATCAGTTTAACCGCACACGAAAGGCAAAGCAGAAGAAGCCCCTCAAAAGGCTTCTTCTGCTTTTACCGCACAGCGTAAAAAAGTCTGAAAGCCAACTATACGTATACCAGCCTCCGTACAAGGTACAAATCATTCGGACCGATACGCTACCAACTAAAGCACCCCAGCATGACAGAAGAATTATGGTATAAAAATGCGATCATCTACAGCCTGGACCTGGAAACGTTTATGGACTACAACGGCGACGGTGTGGGCGATTTCCAGGGCCTTGGCCGCCGCCTCGATTACCTGCACGCCTTGGGCGTAGATACGCTTTGGCTCGCGCCCTTCCAGCCTACCCCAAACAAGGACAACGGCTACGATATCAAAGACTACTACGGCGTAGACCAGCGGCATGGCTCCAGCGGCAACTTTGTGGAGTTCATGCACCAGGCAAACAAGCGCGGCATAAAGGTGATCATCGACCTGGTGGTTAACCATACATCGGATGAGCACCCGTGGTTTCAGGACGCGCGCAGCAGCAAGGATGCCAAGCACCGCGACTGGTATGTGTGGTCTGAAGAAAGGCCGGAGGATTGGGACGAGGGCATGGTGTTTCCGGGGGTGCAGGAGGCTACCTGGACCTACGACAAAAAAGCCAAAGCCTACTACTACCACCGCTTTTACAAGTTCCAGCCTGACCTGAACATGGACAACCCGGAGGTGCGCGCCGAAATTAACCGCATCATAGGCTTTTGGCTGGAGTTAGGGGTTGCCGGCTTCCGGGTAGATGCCGTGCCGTTCATCCTGGAGTCGCAGGGGCCGGAAAAGAAGAAGACAGAGTATAACTTTGAATACCTCCGCGATATACGCCGCTTCCTGCAATGGCGCAAAGGCGATGCCGTGCTGCTAGGCGAAGCAAACGTGCTGCCTGAGGATAGCAAGCGGTACTTCGGCCAGGAGGGCAGCGGCATCCACCTGATGTTTAACTTCTACGTGAACCAGTACATGTTCTACGCCCTGGCTACCGGTGAGATCGAGCCGCTGAAGGAAGCGCTGGAAGCTACCCGCATCTCCTTCCCAACCTCGCAGTGGGCGCACTTCCTGCGCAACCACGATGAGCTGGATCTGGGCCGGCTCACGGAGGAGCAGCGGCAAAAGGTCTTCGCCCGCTTTGGCCCCGAAGAGTACATGCAGCTGTACAACCGGGGCATACGCCGCAGGCTCTCCCCCATGCTGGGCAACAGGCAGCAAACAGAGCTGGCCTACAGCCTGATGTTTTCCCTGCCGGGGGCTCCCGTTATCCGCTACGGCGACGAGATAGGAATGGGCGACAACCTGGAGCTAAAGGAGCGGGACGCTGTTCGTACTCCCATGCAGTGGTCTAATGAATGGCAGGCAGGCTTTTCTGAAGCCGACAAGCTCATTCACCCTGTTATAGACAAAGGCCCCTACGCCTACGAGTACGTGAACGTGGAGACACAGCGTCGCACCCCTGACTCGCTCCTGAACTGGATGACCACCATGATCCGCCTGCGCCAGGAATGCACCGAGATAGGCTGGGGAGACTGGGAAACAGTTGACACCAACAATCCGCGCGTGCTGGGCATGCACTACAGCTGGAAAGGCAGTTCTCTGCTGATCTTCCATAACTTTGATGAAAAAGCCCATGAAATCATAGTGACCCTAAAGGAGGAGCGCCTGATAGACCTTATGAAAGACGAGGAAAGCAAAGCAGATAAAAAAGGGCAGCACAACATTAACCTGGAGGCTTACGGTTACCGATGGTTCAGAGCCAATGAACTAAGCCACCTCCTGCAGAAAGGTTGACCACAGGTATAAACGTAACGCCACGCTAGTACACCCCTACCCTATGAGCAGAGCATTTGTAAAAGAAGACGACACAGGCCAGCCGCCCATCATACCGCCGCGCGCCGCGCTGCCCCCGGGGGTAACCAACTATGTGACCCCATTCGGGCTGGAAAAACTGCGCGCCGAACTAGTAGAGTTGGAGACAGCACGCGCCAAGGCAGAAGCAAACCGGGAAGATGAGGCTAACCGCACCCGCCAACTCACGATCCTGAATGCGCAGATTAATGCCCTGAACGAGCGCATAGCCAGCGCCCGCGTGATTGACCCCAAGGAGCAACCTGCTGACGAGGTACGGTTCGGGGCTACCGTTACCCTTAAAACTGTGGAAGGGCCTAAAGCCGGCCAGAAACGCACCTTTACCGTCGTAGGTGTGGATGAGGCGGATGTATCAGAAAATAAAATTGCGTTTGTAGCCCCTATCGCTAAGGCAGTTATTGGCGCAAAAGCAGGGCAAATTGTTACCTTAAGATTAGGCAGGAACGAGGAGCAGGTAGAGGTGGTGGGGATTAGGTATTAGCCGTGCCTGCCTCTCATCTTGTGTTTGATAGGCAATGCAGAGGTTATGACAGATCTGGCTTAGCCCGACTTTCAACTTAGCCATACTTCATACCTGCTGCTTTACAGGCTATACTCAAGCCAGACCTAAGCTTGGATTTGCCACTCTACCTACCATAGCCTGTCTCTGCTCAAAGCTGTACTTTATGCTTTTATGGCGGAAGCGTCCGCTTGTGCCTTTTCTTTGTCGCCGCTTGCTGCAGTTGGAACCAAGCTATCCTTCCTAGCTGCTGTTTATCCTCAGTCTTACAAATCTACAGTTTCATCTCTGGCTTTGGTGCTCTCTAGCCCGAGAGGGCTCGTCTTCGTGCATCGCGCTGTCTACATTTCCTTTGCTGTCGCAATGCCCTTGCGGGCACCGGAAATCTAGAAGGCGCTCAACCCAAAGACTGGGAACATTTCGATAGCCAGAGCTGACGGAGCGTTAGCTAAGTTGTGGGAGGATGATAGTCGTCTGCTAATTTCCCTCCTTAAACTACCGAGAACGCGAGTTCGAAGGTAGCGAGCGTAGCTCTGAGGGGCAGGGGTGGTTGGACACTGTACTGCAAAACTCCCTTAACCTGTTCTAAGGGATGCAACTGCCTACCGGATAGCACCTTTGCTCAGAGGTTTAGCTTGAATGGTCGGCGATGATCTTCCAGCCATCGGGGAACCGGCGGAAGATGACGGAGAAATGCCCCTCCATGTCTCCTGTTTTGGGGGCACGCTGCAGGTGCCACTTGCCCACCACCAACATCGTTTCCGGCGACAGCTGCCGCATTTCCTTCAGGTCAAAGCGCAGCTTACCCATGGCGGCCACATCCGGGTAGCCGCGCTTGTAGTTATCCAGCGTTTGCTGCCAGCCGTACGTGAGGCCGCGGGAGCCAACAAACAAAAGCGAGTCAGACTTCCAGTAGCCCTGCATGTAGCACTCCAGGTCACCGGCGCTCCAGCATGCCGCCTGTTCCTCCAGCACCTGCCGTACCTCAGCAGTGGCATCAGCAGCGGAGATAGCGGTTTGGCTGCTCTTGCAGGCACTCATGCTTAACAGACCGAGCGCCAGCCATGTGTAAAGTTTATTTTTCATCCTTCACGGGTAAAATGTCCTTGATATAGGTAGCGCCTCCTAACCGGCCCATGGCGCGGGCGATGCGCACCCGGCGGCCCAGGATATACCCGGAAGGCTTACGGGCGGAGTATTTGATGGGGTTAGGCAACACAGCTGCCAGTAAAGAGGCCTGCCACCGCCCTACCTCGCTCGCCGGCTTTTGGAAGTATGCCTGCGAGGCCGCCTCCACCCCGAACACCCCATCGCCCATTTCGGCAATGTTCAGGTATACCTCCAGGATGCGTTGCTTTCCCCACAGCACTTCTATCAGCACTGTAAAGTATGCCTCCATGGCTTTGCGCAGGTAGCTGCGCCCGTGCCACAGGAAGACGTTTTTGGCCACCTGCTGGCTAATGGTGCTGCCGCCACGTATGTTGCCCCCTTTCCGGTTACGCTGAAAGGCCTCCGAAATGGCGTCAAAGTCAAAGCCGCTGTGCTGCAAAAACTTTTGGTCCTCGGAGGCCACCACCGCTAGCGGCAGCTGGTCCGACATTTCCTCCAGGCTTACGAATTTATACTTGATACCTGGGTTATCCTTGCCGGTGGCCCCGGCCTCAGCGCGGCGCTTCAGCATGTGCAGCGTGGCCGGCGGCGCTACCCAGCGGTATACCAGCACCCACGCCACACTCATCAGAAAAAGGCTTAGTACCAGCTTCACGAAGAGCAGTTTCAGCTGCCTTAACCCCAGTCGTTTTTTAGCCATTCCGGTGCAATTTCTTTTGGCCGCAAAGGTAAGGAGTTTGAGGCATTTTCCTAACGCTGCCGCGCCTGCAGCCAACGCTAGGCCCGCTGCCAGCGTAGGGTAAAACAGAGGTGCAACGTATACTTCCAACACCCTTACGCATAAAGCAATAACATATGCCCAATACGAAATACCTTCCGCTCTTCCCGCTCAGCATCGTGGTGTTCCCGGAGGAGAAACTGAACCTGCACATCTTCGAGCCGCGCTACAAACAGCTGGTGCTCGATTGCGTGGAGCAAGACAAGACCTTCGGCATCCCTACCTACATCCAAAACGGGGTTGGCCTGTACGGCACTGAGGTGGAGATTCTGAGCATCGAAAAAAAGTACGACAATGGGGAGATGGACATCCGCTCCAAAGGGCTGCAAATCTTTAAGATCCTTAACTTCGATAAAATGGCCCCGGGTAGGCTCTATGCCGGCGGCGAGGTGGAGATGGTGGAGAACAACCTTGAAGAAGACATCATCACGAAACTGAAAATAAGGGAGCACCTGGAGCAGCTATACGAAACGCTTGGCCTCGGCAACTTATACTCGGAGCTGCCCGAGGACTTTAAGAGCTACGACATTGGCCACCAGCTGGGGCTGAACACGGAGCAGGAGTATGCGCTGCTGCAGCTGCTAAGCGAGAAAGAGCGCCAGGAGGTGATTCTGCTGCACCTGCAACAGCTGCTGCCCATGCTGCTGGAAACAGAGAAGCTGAAGGAACGGGTAAAGCTGAACGGGCACTTTAAGAACCTGACGCCCCCAAACTTTTAAGCCCATCGCTGTTTATACTATATGCTGGTATACTTCCTGATTATTGTTCCGGTACTGCTTTTCTCGTTCCTGGCCTTCAGCTATGGGCAGGAGCGCAAGTACAGGCGCAAACCGTTTTACAGACTATCCGATGTGGGGTGGCAGCGGCAGGCCCCGCCACCTGGGGCAGAGATAGTACATTCAGTAGCACTGCTGGGCGATGTGGGCGCCATAGCCACCGATGGTTCCGACCCCGTACTGAAGCTGGCACAGCAGTGGCAGCAGCAGGCCGGCGAAAAAGGCACGATGGTTTTCCTGGGGGATAACCTCTACCCTATTGGTTTGCCCGAGGCCGGCAACCGCCACCGCGACCTGGCCGAGGCCCGTCTCAACACGCTCCTCCAAAGTATTAAAAGTTACCCCGGGCAAGGCATTTTTCTGGGCGGCAACCACGACTGGCTGAAGGGGCGCGAAGGCGGCTATGAGCAACTGCTGCGGCAGGAGCAGTATGTGCGGGAGCACCTGCCGCAGCCCAACAGCTACATGCCCCCCCAAGGCTGCCCCGGACCAGACTGCCTGCAACTGGCGGATGGACTACTGTTGGTGGTGATAAACACGCAGTGGTTTGTGCAGCGGGGCTTTAAGCCGCTTGGCAGTAAATGCGGCTGCCCCTATGCCGATATTGAAGAGTTTTTTGCGCGCCTGAACAAGCTGCTTAGGCAAAACAGCCACCAGCGCATCCTTATTGCCGCCCACCACCCACTCTACAGTAATGCCATGCACGGGGGCAAGTTCACCATCAAGCAGCACATTTTCCCGCTCACTACCCTAAACAAGCGTTTTCTGGTCCCGTTGCCCATCTTTGGATCGCTGTTTCCGTTTTACCGCAAATTGTTCGGAGCCTATGAGGATATGTCGCACCGCAAGTATAAAAAAATGCGCAAGCGCCTGCTCCGCATCTTCCACCGGTACGACAACCTGATCTATGTGGGCGGCCATGACCACAACCTGCAGCACTTTGAGATACGGGGCAACCACTACATCGTGAGTGGCTCTGGCAGTAAACTGGCCTTTGTGAAAAAGGGAGGGCGGGCCACTTTTACCCTGGAAGAGCTGGGCTTCTTTGTGCTGAACTACTACGGCAACGGGCAAGTATGGGTGGAGTGCCGCACCGTGTCCGACACATTTGAACAGGGCCAGTTGGCGTTCCGGAAGCAGCTTTAATGAGAAACCTAGCCGGCGGCAGGAAGTATGACCTTGAGGCTCTTGGCGTGCATCTCAACCTCTATTTTGGCAGCGGTCGGTACCGGCTCGCCGTCAATGTGCATCACCTCCAGGTCGGGGTTGTAGATGGTGGCGCGCCTGCACTTTAGGATCCGGGTATACACGCTGGTGTCGATGCTGTCGGTGTAGAGTTTATAAAGAATGCCGATGCTGGCCGCACGCGGGAAAGGCTCGATCAGGCAAATCTCGAACATCCCGTCGTTCAGGATGCCGTCGGGGTTGATGCTGGCGTTGGAGCCCCAGGCATTGGCGTTGGCAACCGTTACCATAAATGCCTTTCCCTCAAATGTATCTGTATCGGTCTCTATCCGGTAAGACTTTGGCTCGTAACTCAGGTACTCCTGCAGCGCAATCCAGGCGTAGGCCCCCGGCCCACGGGTATCGCCTTCGCAAAACCGCTCCACCACCAGGGCATTAAAGCCAATGTCGCTGAGATGTATAGATGGCTTCCCGTTAAGCGTCACGGTATCGATGTTGCGGACCACGTGCGTGTGTATCAGCTGTAGCGCCTCCTCTGTGTCCTGCGGAATGTCCAGGTCTTTGGACAGCCCGTTGCCGGAGCCCAGCGGAATGATGCCTAGCGGGGTGCTGGTGCCTATCAGCAGGGAAGCAACCAGGCTTACCGTGCCGTCACCGCCGATGGCATACACAGCGTCATACTTGTTTTCCTTCAGTTTACGCTCTATCGCTTCCTTATCCTTTTCGCCGGTGGTGGTATAAATGTCATACCTGATGCTGTGCTCCCCGCAGAGGTTTTCTAGATCCTCCTTCAGGTCGTCCTTCTCAATGTCACCGGCTATAGGATTTAGCACGAAAAACAGGTTACGATGCTTCTGTACATTCATTCTGTTAAAAGTATTGTAGTGTTGCTGTACTTGTTACGTAGCACAGCCTGATGGGTGGCTCTTTAGAATGATTTAACAGCCAGAATATCGGCTACTCGATAAGCCCCTCCGGTAAACCGTTAGGATACTCCTGCTCAATGGCTTTCTGTAACCTGGCAATGCGGTTCCCAGGGTTTGGGTGCGTCTGCAAAAACTCCGGGCCACTGCGGCCTCCCCCACTCGCTTCCTCCAGAATTTCCATCACACGCATCATGGCACGAGGGTCGTAGCCTGCGGCGCCGGTAAGCTGCACCGCCAGTGCGTCGGATTCCAGTTCATCGTCACGGCCATAGCTCATGTTTACTACCTGCCCAATCATAGCGGCCACAGCGGCGCCGGAACGGCTGGCAGGGTTGTCCGGGTCGTAGGTGGCGATGGCGGCGGCACCTGTCAAGCCCTGCGTTAACTTAGCCTTTGCCAGCTGCTGCGCTGAGTGGCGCGCCACCACATGCCCTATCTCGTGGCCCAGCACCCCCGCCAGCTGCCCCTCCGACTCCAGCCTTCTCAGCAGGCCGGCTGTAATAAAGATCTGGCCACCTGGCAGGGCAAAGGCGTTCACGGTTTGCTCATCGGCCAGCAGGTGAAAATCGAACTGGTACGGTGTGTCGCGCACGCGGGTATGCTGCACCAACCGCTGGCCGATGCTTTTAACCTCCTGTGCCGCCTGCTTGTCGGGGTGTAGTCCGCCATACTGCTCTGCCATTTGTGGCGCCGCCTGCAGCCCCAACGCTATCTCCTGCTCCACCGTCATGTCCACCCGCTGCTCTTCCCCGGTGAACTCATTGGTTTCGGAGCTGCACCAGTACGTCACCAGGGAGACAGCCGCGATCAGCAGGGCAACTATAAACTTTATTATTCCTCTCATACATTATTTACACTTAGATTTTAATGCCCGCAGAGGCACTGGTAACAGAGAAACGTGGTACTGCCTGTGCTGGTTATGGCCCACCGCAGCCGCATGCCCCTCCACACTTAGCTATACGTTTTGTACGCCATCTGAGGAGGGGGCCGGTGAAGGTATATTAGCTGTATTGTATACTTTATGATACAGATTTCGTACTTAGGTTTGCTTGCGGCAGGTTAGCGGCAGGCAGGAAAAACTAACATTTACAACTATGAACCAGAAGCGAACATTCGGCTCCATCCTGACTATACTGGGTATAGTGGGCATTATTTGGGGAGCCTACGCCTTCCTGATGGGGGGCGATGGCGTAGCGGTAGGCAAGTACACGGCCGCCGTTCCGTTTGTGGTAGGGCTGATCTTCTTCTTTGCAGGGATCAACCTGATTAAAACCACAAAAGACGAAGCATAACATTTAAAGTATAAGCACAAAAAAGAAGCCACCTGCTAGCGTACTAGCAGGTGGCTTTTATAATTTAGCTGACCGTAGCTCTAAGAAGTAGCTCAGATGTTCATTACCTCACTGCCGGCCTGGGCAGCAAAGTACTCCACCGCCTGTGTGTTATCCAGGTAAGGCGAAGCATAGCCCTTGTCACTGCCGTGGATGTACAGTACCGACTTGTCTTTTATTGCCTCAATCACATCACTAGAGATCTCGCGCGGAATAGCAGGGCAGCCAAGGCTGCGGCCCAGTCGGCCATACTGCTTCACAAACTTCTCTGTGGCGTAGTCGGCCCCGTGCATGACAATAGCACGCTCCATGGCATTTGAGTTATAGCCTTCGTCCATGCCCTGCAGGCGCAGCGACAGACCATGCTTGCCATAATAAGTGGCATCGGTGATGTAGAAGCCCAGGCTGCTCATGTAAGAGCCGTTCTCATTAGAGAACTGCGTAGCCTTATCCTGGCCTGTATTGCGGCCGTGTGCAACCAAAGTATTAAAGAGTATTTTCTTAGACTTCAGGTCAATGATCCAAAGGCGTTTCTGGGCGCTGGATTTGGTGAAGTCCACCACGGAAAGTATAGATTTTTCGGGGGAGACCATTTGCAGGCGCTTGAAGTTCTGGAAGCCCACCACGGCCTTCTCGAACACCTCATAAGACAAACCTTTCTCTTTTAAGCCAGCCGTGTCGTAGAGCTCCTTCACATGGTTGTCGAACGCCGCCTCTTTTGCAGCTGCAGCGCCACTTCTGGTTGCAACAACCTCGTTCGCCTCGGCCACAACCTTGGCCGGCGTTGCCACGGCACGCTCTGGTGCAGGGGAAGTAAATGAAAGGAGTCCGAGGGTGATAGCAGTTAGAGTCACTCTTACCATAAGTCTAGATTAAGCTTTCTGTTAAACGAGTTCGGTTAAAACAACATGATTCTTTATGAAAATTGTTCCATAGCTGCACCAACCTAAATGTAAAAGTCATATTTAAAATAACACAGTCTTTACACATTTGCAACTACCGTAGCCGCTTATTTTTTACATTATTCCCCCAATCATATTCTATATAGCAACTCTCCTATTTTTGCCTTTTTTTCTGTTATGCCTTGTGTGGCAAAAGAACTTGCTGCAACTTTAAGCCAACAAGCTACAACCATGGCAAAACGATTTTTAGCGATACCATTTCTAGGGCTTCTGCTGCTGGGAGCCTGCTCCACACCGGAAAGCATGAGGGATTTTGACAGTGAAACCTGGAAGAGCGACCGCTTGGGCTGCGCCAACCAGCGCGCCGGGCTGGTAGACGATTTTGAGAAGATCAGAAAGGAGCTGTATGGCAAAAAGGAGTATGTCGTGCGCAATGTGCTAGGCAAGCCAGACTCCGAGGAGCTCATGGAGCGCAGCCAGCGCATTTACTTTTATTATATAGAGCCGGGCGAGCATTGCCAGGAAAAAGGCCGGCGCACCAAGTTGTCGGAGGCCAACCGGGTGCAGGTGCGCATCAATTCACTGGGCAAGGTGTCGGAGATCACGTATTACAAACCTGTTTCCGGGGAAACAGCAAAGCCCGAGTAAATACCCGGGCTTTGCTGTTTTTTATAAGTTTGTTTACTTACTCTTCGTTTTCAGTAATCAGCTGCGTGTCCAACCGTCCTTCCAGTTTCTGATAGGTGCGCATCTGCTTGCTGGTAAGCACGCTTCTCAGGTTCTGGTCGTTCTTCAGCTGGATGCTTCTGAACTCCCTGGAGCGCGAAAGGGGATCGTTTGAGAAACTGGCCTCTGCCTGCTGCAACTGCTGGTAGCGGCCCTTATTTAGCCTGGCCACCTCCACGTACTGCTCTTCAGATAAGCTCAGCTCCTGCCTCATTTCCACACTTGCCATAGCTGGTCCATCCAGCTCCATCGACAGCACCACCAGATCCAGCGCATCATCCGATGTATTTGAACGCTGGGCGTAGCTCGCCGTCCCAATCAGCACCACAACAAGTATTAGTAAAGCTTTTTTCATTTCGAATGTTAAACGTGTTAGGAGTTAAAGGTTTCTTTTAGCTGTCTTAAACGTACAATTCTTGCGCAAGTTAGGAATAAAAATTAAATATTATACTTTTTTATTATTTTATTTGATTTTACACAAGAAACGCACAAAATATTATTTATTAAAACTACAGCTTTCATCCCTCCACTAAATACCCCACAAAATATGAAACCATAACACCTTAGCAGGGTATACTAAATATATGATTTCCTTAATAGGATTTTTCAGAAGTATAACCTCGAAACTATTTCACTGACAAAGGTTTCGATTTAACTAAATCAACATGAGGACAAGGTTTTACAATCCCAGTAAACTGGAAGTGAATTTCGCAAAAGCCGTTAAAGACCTGACACAGCAGCTAGAAGATAAATTGGACGAAGGCCAGCGGGTAATCAATACTGAATCAGTGCACGACACTGATAATCCGATGGTTATCTTTAAACTGGAAGATAAGGAGGGAGACCTGCACGAGGTGGTGGTTCAGATCATACAGCGGCCAGACAGCATCGTAAAATAAACACATATCAACAGCAACAGCAAAAAGGCCAGTTATGTGTAATAACTGGCCTTTTTGCGGGCAAGCCCAAAAAGTTTAAGTTTCGCCGGAATCCGTGCTATTGGGGCGCGCCGGGTATCTTGTGTTCGCGCTGCTTAAACCATTGCATGGCAATAAAGGTTATCATGAAACCGGAGATCACCCCTTCCAGCAATAAAACCGAGAATATGACGATGCCTGGCGTCTCCACTATGCGCTCTCCGAAATAGCGGTCAGCCGACAGCATCTCCACCAGCGAGTTCCCTACTGTTTTCACATAAACCAATATGGCGGCGGCAAACACAACCGTGCCCACCACAGCTGTGATCAGCCCGGTGCCAAGCCCTTTGAAGTAGGAGATTTGGCCGTTGTTCAGCTGTTTATAAGCCTTTAGGGCCAACACGATGCCTACTGCCATGATAATCCCGTTCAGGAATCGCAGTTCAATGATGTGCACCATCCCCAGTAACTTCATCAAAAAGAAGTAGGCGATGAGCGCCGCGGCGGTAAGCAGGCCGTACTTGAGGCCAATCTTTTCCATAGTTAATCAGGTTCTCAGGGTGATTTGGGAGATTGAGTTCGGCTATATCTGGTTCGGCATAGTATGCTCCGGGTTCTTAAACCACTGCATGGCAACGAAACCAACCAGGAAGCCTGGCCAGGTGCCATGCCCGATCGTGACCCAGAACATGGATAGCACCGATAAGCCTGTAGGGAAGAGTGCACTGGCCTGCATCTGCTCCAAATAGGCCTTATCGAACACTGTTACGTAAAGCACTAAAAACAGCGCCAGTATAAGAGAAGACACAAAGGCAGTGACCACGCCAATACCCAATCCGTCGAAGTACCTGACGCCTACCCCACTCAGGCGTTTATACTTGGAAAGCGCCATCACAATGCCGATTACCAGGAAAATACCGCTCAGGTAAGATAGCTCCACGATATGGGTAAGGCCCAGTATGCGCATTATCAGGAAAAACACGATGTGCGCCACGCCTACCATCAAGCCATACTTAATAGCGATATTCTGAAAAGGGACTTTTGCAGAAGCCATGTTCTATAGATTTATGTTTTTGATCAATTATTTAAAAATGAACAGTTTAACATTAAGTTTGGTTAATGAAAAAGTACCCTGCGGCACCGTATTTGCAACCACAGGGGTGTGCCCATTAATATTATTGAAATTATATACTAGAGTTTGCATGCCGGCGTTGTGCTTTACACGTGTTTTTTTAGCCGGTAACGCTTAAATCAACTGGTTTTGAAATACATGCGCCTCAGCCTGGGGTTATACTTTATACCCTTCTCCTACGTAAGAGGCGCCTAAAATCAGCATTTATTTCGTAGCTTTGCAGCCAAATCTAACATCATACTTATACTTAAGCTTTTATGATTAGTACGAACAATGTCAGCCTGTCTTACGGCAAGCGCACATTATTTGAAGATGTAACCATCAAGTTCACTCCCGGAAACTGCTACGGCCTGATTGGGGCTAACGGTGCCGGCAAGTCTACTTTCCTGAAGATACTATCCGGTGACATCGACCCGAACACCGGCACCGTGGATATTCCGGCCAACGCCCGCCTGGCGGTGCTGAAGCAGAACCACTTTGAGTACGATGAGTACCCGGCCCTTCAGACCGTGATCATGGGCCATAAGCGCCTGTGGAGCATCATGGAAGAGAAGGACGCGATTTACGCCAAGCCTGATTTCAACGAGGAGGACGGCATCCGCGCCGCCGAGCTGGAGGGTGAGTTTGCCGACCTGGAGGGCTGGAACGCCGAGTATGAGGCAGCCGAGCTCCTGAGCGGCCTGGGCATCAGCGAGGACCTGCACCACAGCCAGATGAAGGACTTGAGCGGTAGCGAGAAAGTGCGCGTGCTGCTGGCGCAGGCCCTGTTCGGCAACCCGGACATCCTGCTGCTTGACGAGCCTACCAACCACCTGGACGCCGAGTCGATCATGTGGCTGGAGAACTTCCTGGATAACTTCCAGAACACCGTGATCGTTGTGTCGCACGACCGCCACTTCCTGGACGCTGTTTGTACGCATGTGGCTGACATTGACTTTGGCAAGATCCAGATGTATGCGGGTAACTACAGCTTCTGGTACCAGTCCAGCCAGCTGGCCCTGAAGCAGCGCTCTGACGCTAACAAGAAAACCGAGGACAAGCGTAAGGAACTGGAGGAGTTTATCCGCCGCTTCAGCGCCAACGCCTCTAAATCGAAGCAGGCCACCTCGCGCGCCAAGTTGCTGGAGAAGCTTACCGTGGAGGACATCAAACCTTCTTCCCGCAAGTATCCGTACATCGCCTTTAAGCCGGAGCGTGAGGCAGGCAACCAGATCCTGAACGTGGAGAACCTGAGCAAGTATGTGGATGGCCAGCCCATTTTCACCGACATCAACTTCATGGTGGACAAAGGAGATAAGATTGCCGTGATCGGCCGCAACGACCTGGCCGCCTCCTCTTTCTTCAAAATCCTTTTTGGAGAGGACAAGGCAGACAGCGGCGAGTTTAAGTGGGGAACCACCATCACAGCCTCATTCTTCCCGAAAGACAACCAGGAGTTCTTCGATACGGACCTGAACCTGGTGGATTGGCTGCGCCAGTTCTCGGTGGAGAAAGACGAGAGCTTTATCCGTGGCTTCTTGGGCCGCATGCTGTTCTCTGGCGAGGAGTCGCTGAAAAAAGCCAACGTGCTGTCGGGTGGTGAGAAGGTGCGCTGCATGTTCTCGCGCATGATGCTCCAGTCGGGCAACGTGCTGGTGTTCGATGAGCCTACCAACCACCTGGACCTGGAGTCGATCCAGGCGCTGAACAACTCGCTGCGCGATTTTGACGGCACCATCCTGTTCTCGTCGCATGACCTCCAGTTTGTGGACACCATTGCTAACCGCATTATAGAGCTCACGCCAAACGGCATTATTGACAAGCGCATGACCTATGAGGAGTACCTGTCGGATGAGGCGATAAAGGAACTGCGCAAAAAAATGTATGCCACTGCAGTAGTGTAAGTATAAAAGTATAAGTATAAACCGTAAATGCTATACCTGTAAACCTATGCTGACGCCTTCGCGCCTCCTTGCTCCTCTCCTGTTTGCTTTTGTGCTCGTGCTGCTTACCGGCACAGCAGCCCTGGCCCAGGTGCCCGACACCACTTACCGAAAGCCGGAACTGCCTACAGGGCCGCCAGCCCCAGTAGAGCAACCAAGGCCGCGCCCGCAGCCGCGGGTGGTAGAGCAGCCAAAGCCGGCACCGGCCGAAGCAGCAAAGCAGGAAGAGGATCAACAAGAGGAACAGCTTCGGTTTATCGATAAGCTCTACTTTGGGGGTAGTTTCGGACTGCAGTTTGGCACGTACACAAACATATCGCTGCTGCCCACCCTCAGCTATGCCCTAACTCCAAGGCTGTTTGCCGGTGTGGGCGGCGTGTACCACTTCCAAAGCGGAGGGGGCTACAATTGGCACCACTATGGCGGGCGCGGTTTGCTGCAACTGGAAATGTTTGATGTAGGAGACGGTGCTGTGGTGGCCCATGCGGAGGTGGAGACGCTTAGCATAGAAAAGTTCGACAGCGAGCGCACCTCGCTTGCCATCCCCATGGTGGGGCTTGGCTATCGCCAGCGTATCTCCGACAAGGGCTTCCTCGACCTGCTGGTGCTTTATAACGGCAACAGCAGTAGGTACAACCCCTATAACAACCCAGTCATTCGGGTGGGTTTTAACATACCTTTTACCAGCCGGTAGTGAGGCGAACAGGATAGTATAAAACGAAAAGGGGCTGCCAGTTTATGGCAGCCCCTTTTATTTGGAGTAATGCGTTATCATCCCCGTATCAGGCGGAGCAGCACTACTATAATAGCAATTACCAGTAGAATGTGTATCAGACCACCTACGGCATCAGGGAATCCTAAGAAGCCAATGAGCCAAATGATCACGAGTACTACAGCTATAATATACAATAAATTTCCCATAGTTTTGTCTATTTATAGTGTTTGAGTTGATTTTAGTTTTATTAACGTAAATACAGTCTGATGGTTAAGCACTCCTGATGAGGCGCAACAGCACCGCAATCACGGCTAATACCAGCAGCACGTGGATTATTCCGCCTACAGCATCTGGGAATCCCAGAAATCCGATCAGCCAGAAAATCACCAGCACAACGGCGATGATATAAAGTAAATTTCCCATAGTTTTTGTTTTGTCTTTTGTTATACCGGGCGACAAGGGTTGTACTGTTTTAGCTTACGCCCATGTATTTTGTGTTTTTAATTTTTAGCTTTTACGGGGCTTTTAAGCAAAAGATGTAAAACATGCAATAATTTTCTATTAAAATAGGTAGTTTTATCTATATAAGCATTCACCAGCCTTTGTTTAACACTCAGCACACCAGTATTTTACCCTATCACATACCCCATAATGGCCTTCGAAGCAACACGGCCCGGCACTATTTTGGCGGGTTTGGCCGAATAGCTTCCCTCCCTCTTTAAGTATAAGTATTTAAAGATTACCTCCTACTCATCCAAAGTATAAGTATAAACTTGTTAGCTTTGTATAGATTAAAAACTGACATACTATATACCCATGAAGAAAGTAGCAGTAGTAGGTTCTGGCACGATGGGCAACGGCATTGCCCACGTCTTCGCCCAGAACGGTTTCCCTGTTTCGCTGGTGGACATTTCGGAAGAAGCCCTGCAGAAGGCGATGGGCACCATCACCAAGAACCTGGACCGCATCATGGCCAAGGGCAACCTGACCGAAGAGCAGAAGCAGCAGACACTGGAAAACATTACCACCCATACCAGCATGCAGGAAGGCGTGAAGGATGCCGACCTTGTAGTGGAGGCCGCCACGGAGAATGTGGACCTGAAGCTGAAAATCTTCCGTGACCTGGACAGCTTTACAAAACCTGAGGCTATTCTTGCCTCCAACACCTCCTCTATCTCTATCACCAAAATCGCCTCGGTTACCAACCGTCCCGACAAGGTGATTGGCATGCACTTTATGAACCCGGTGCCTGTGATGAAACTGGTGGAGGTGATCCGCGGTTACTCCACCACCGACGAGGTAACGCAGCAGATCATGGAGCTTTCGAAGCAGTTGGGCAAAGTGCCCGCCGAGGCGAACGATTACCCTGGCTTTGTGGCCAACCGTATCCTGATGCCCATGATCAACGAAGCCATCTATAGCCTTTACGAAGGCGTGGCTGGTGTGGAAGAGATCGACACCATTATGAAACTAGGTATGGCCCACCCGATGGGGCCGCTGCAGTTGGCCGACTTTATTGGGCTGGATGTGTGCCTCTCTATCTTAAATGTACTGCACGACGGCTTCGGCAACCCGAAGTACGCGCCTTGCCCGCTGCTGGTGAACATGGTGCAAGCCGGCCACAAAGGCGTTAAGTCTGGCCAGGGCTTCTACTCCTGGACGCACGGCACCAAAGAGCTGGTGGTGGCGGAGCGGTTTAGGAAGTAACGGTTAATGTATTTTTAAGCTTTCTTTTTAGAATCACAGGCTTCTCTGTTGGAAAGAGAATTAGACCACTGTCAAGGCTATTGACAGTGGTTTTTTATTTGTGCACCTATGCTTGTATAATTTAAAAAATTTACGCTTGAGCTAATGATATTTTAAGAGTTAAAGCAAAGGCACGAGCAGGCTAACTATAATCTACTGCTGTTCCAATAAGATTAGCATAAATTTACTAAATCAAACAATAAATATAAAACAACAAACATATTACTTTACCGTATTGTGATTATCTATTTTATTATTAGATGATACCAAAAAATAGTATAAAAAAAGAAACATAAATTTACACACATAGTATTTACAGAGATACATTACACCCTAATTTCTCTTAAAGATGGAGCTGCGTGAAATAAAAGGAATTCTCCTTGCCCTTACATTTTTGCTTGCAACAGTATCTTGCACAAATACTCGAAATGCGACCTACTTCAGCAATGTGGAGAGTAATGAATATGGCAGCTCTCGTGAGAACCTGGAGCCCATCATCCAAAAAAATGATTTGTTAAGTATTTCTGTGAGCAGCCTCAACCCAGAGGCTTCTAAAATTTTCAATACAAATAGCTCAAGTGATTTTAGGAGTGTAAGTGCATCAAATACAGTGGCACCAGCTACTGGTTACCTTGTAGATCAAGAAGGGTATATCCAATTCCCCTTATTAGGAAAAATCAAGGCTGCTGGCTTAACTAAAAAAGCTTTGAAAGAAGGAATAGAAAATGAGCTCCTAAGAAGAAGGTTACTTTTAGAGCCTATTGTAGATATCCGTTACCTGAACTATAAAGTCTCTGTGCTTGGTGAGGTAGCTAACCCTTCTGTGCTAACAATCCCCAACGAAAAGCTAACATTGCTAGAAGCACTAGGATTAGCTGGAGACATGACAATTTATGCGAGCCGCAACAATGTGCTGCTGATCCGTGAAGAAGAGGGCAAAAGGAAATTAATAAGACTGGATTTAACATCGGATGAAATCCTTACCTCCCCTTATTATAACCTGAAGTCTAATGATATTATATATGTTGAGCCTAACAAGACTAAAATTGCGGCCTCTGGCGCAGCAAGGCAGTGGCTGCCGCTTGTGCTAAGCTCTCTCACTTTAGTTGTTGTCAGCATAGACCGTTTAACAAGATAATTAGCAAACTAGCTTATGGAGAAAAGTAAGTTACACTCCGAGGATAACCTGGTGGTATCATTGATTTACAAATTTTTGCCATTCTGGCCGCTCTTTTTAGTTCTTTTAGTATTGGCCCTATCTGGAGCATGGGCTTACATCAGATTTTTTACAACACCAACTTATGCCGTATCAGCCTCACTAATAATAAAGGATGAAGAAAAGGGCGTTAACTCCTCCAAGATAACGGAATCTATTGACGCGTTCAATACAAACAAAACAGTAGAAAACGAGCTTAACGTTCTACGCTCAAATGCCCTTATGAACAAAGTAGTCTATGAGCTAAAGTTATATGCACCTATTTATGAAGAAACAGAACTTAAAACTATTCCAGCCTATACGACATCCCCAATCATAGTAACGCTTCAAACACCTGAAACAGCAACTGAACAACCATCCGTTTATTTTACATACCACAACACAACAAGAACTGTTAAGATAAAAGGTATAAAATACCCTTTAAACAAATGGGTGCAAACACCTTATGGGGTGATGCGTTTCACAGAAAATCCTAGGCAGTCTAGTAGCACAAATAACCCGTTGTTCTTTTCAATTGTAAATCCCACTAGAGCCGCAAGAAGCTTAAGTGGCAACATTTTAATTGAATCTCCGGGCAAGCTCTCAAGTGTTGTGAATCTGTACCTGGAAGATAGTGACCCTGAAAGAGCCGAAGACATTCTTAACACACTTATTAAGTCTTACCAGCAGGCAGCCTTAACAGAAAGAAACAAACTTGTTACGCAAACCCTTGCTTTTGTTGAAGACCGTATAAAGTTGATTGAAGATGAGTTGGATGAGCTTGAAGAGAAAATAGTTAAGTATAAGTCATCAAGGGGAGCAGTAAATCTGAATGAACAAGGAAGGTTATTCTTGCAAAGTGTAGATAATAATGACCGCAGACTAAGTGAGATTAACCTACAGTTGGCAGTGCTTGACAACGTGGAGAGCTACGTTATATCCAAAGAAAAAACAGTGGGAATCGTTCCTTCTACTTTAGGAGTAAGTGATCCCGTACTATCACAGCTTCTACAGAAGCTTTACAATTCTGAAATTCAATACCAGCAACTTCGAAAAACAACTGCTGAAAATAACCCCTTGTTGCTCTCGCTCAGAGAAGAGATTAATAACATAAGACCAGGTATACTAGAAAATATTCGTAACCAAAGGGACAACCTGATGTCTAGCCGAGCAAAACTCGCTTCTACTAACAGTAGTTACAATGCAGTACTACAGAGCATTCCGCAGAAAGAAAGGGAGCTGCTTGAGATAAGCAGGCAGCAGGCAATAAAGAATAATGCGTATAGCTTTCTGCTACAGAAGCGTGAAGAAACAGTACTGTCGTATGCTCCTACCGCTGAAGATATACGAGTAGTAGATCTAGCCGAGTCATCTAAAGCCCCAGTAAGCCCACGGCCGCTCTATATCTACCTGGCTTCAATAGCACTTGCTCTGGGAGCAGGAATTGCTTTGGTCACAACCAAAGAACTATTGCACAACAAGGTCCTTTTTAGATCTGAGATCGAGTCCTATCTCCAAGCACCAATAGTGGCAGAACTCTCGGTTGTTAAAAAGCCTAAAAAGAACATTCTGCTAGAACCAGCCGAAGTTTCTCAGGTAGAACAGTTTAGGCAGATGAGAGTTACGATGGGACTCTATGGCAGAACATTTACCAGGAAGAAGATAATGGTTACTTCAAGTATTCCCGGTGAGGGTAAAAGCTTCGTAAGCACGAACTTGGCGTTAAGCCTCGCATCTTCCGGAAAAAAAACCATTTTACTGGACTTTGATCTTCGGAACCCCAGCACTTCCTCCTTGTTTGGCACAATCGATCATCAGGGCATCATAGAGTACCTCACGACTGATCTTCAACCAGAAGATATTATCCAGAAGACGAGTTATGAAAACTTAAGCTTGATTCCTGCAGGTATCAACATAGGAGATCATACGGAGTTACTGCTTAATGGCAAGATGGAAGAGCTCTTCCGGTACCTTGATGATACGTTTGACTACGTGTTAATCGACACCCCCCCAGTTGATTTGGTTTCCGATGCATATTTACTATCGGAATACTGTGATATAACACTACTTGTAATACGCCACGCCTACACCCCAAAAAGCCTTGTCCAGCGACTAGCACAAAATAACAAGCTTAAGTCGCTTAATAATGTTGCCATCGTATTCAATGGGGTGAAGCCAAGAGGATTTGTAAAGGGACAGTATGGGTACGGCTATGGTTATGGCTATGAGAGCAAGTATGGCAATAAGTCTTACAAATCGAAAAAGCTCGCCATGAAGTAGCGGTGGCAATTTGTTGCTACTCCCACAAAAACTCGGTGTAAACTGGTTTCGGCTCTTCTTAGACAGCAAGGCAGCTCTTGATTCTTTCAGCTAGTTGCCTCTCCCCATCTGAATTTAAAGCTTTACCCGGTCTCTATGTGTGACTGAGGACGGCGGAGCCATATGCTAAGCAATATCTGTAACTTAAAAACGACCTGTGATGACTGAAAAATGGTATGCTGTTTACACCAAGCCCCGCTGGGAAAAGAGAGTTGCTCAGACGCTTACGATGAAGAATCTAAACGCATATTGCCCCATCAACCAGGTTATCAGGCAGTGGAGCGACAGGAAAAAAATTGTTCTGGCGCCTTTGTTTACTTCTTACGTTTTCGTCCGAATAACAGAAAAACAGATCTGTGAGGTAAAGAAAACTGAAGGAGTGGTTAACCTGGTGTACTGGTTAGGTAAGCCTGCCAGTATCGAAGACGAGGAGATAGAAACAATCAAAAGGTTTTTAAACGAACACCAGAACGTCCAGCTAAAAAAGATTCAATTCAGCATAAATGAGAAAGTCCGGGTTACGACCGGCCATTTGATTGACAAAGAAGGCGTAGTGGTAGCTATCAAAAACAACACAATCAAAGTCGCCCTTCCCTCTCTCAACTACTTAATGTACGCGGAAATCTCTACATCTAGCGCCGCGAAGATTGACAGCCTCAACACATAATTGGATCAGATGCATGAATAGGTACTGTTTTAACGCAATAGCATGAAAGCACTTGTAACAGGCACTGCAGGCTTTGTAGGTTTTCACTTGGCTGAATACCTACTCTGCAGAGGGGATGAAGTTGTCGGAGTAGACAACATAAACGATTACTATGATATCAAGCTGAAGTATGCCAGGTTAACTGAAAGCGGCATCAGCGAAGAATTGATATGTTGGAACAAAGAAGTAACAAGCTTTAAGTTCCCCAACTATAGATTTATCAGAATGCACCTGGAGGATAAAGCAGAGTTGATGTCGCTTTGTGAAAGGGAACATTTTGATGTCATAGTACACTTAGCAGCCCAGGCAGGTGTGCGCTACTCGATCACTAATCCGGACGCATACGCTCAATCTAATCTTGTGAGCTTTCTAAATGTGCTGGAGGCAAGCCGTCATAATAATATTAAGCACCTGGTTTATGCTAGCTCCTCTAGTGTGTACGGCTTGAACGGAACCATGCCTTTCTCAGTAAGGCACTGCGTGGACCATCCGGTGTCGTTGTATGCAGCAAGCAAGAAAGCAAATGAGTTGATGGCCCATACTTACAGTCATTTATACAGAATTCCTACTTCAGGACTGCGCTTCTTTACCGTCTATGGCCCCTGGGGAAGACCGGATATGGCATACTTTATTTTTACGGAAGCTATCTGCAACGGCAAACCTATTCAAGTCTTCAATCATGGAAAGATGAAGAGGGATTTCACTTATATAGATGATATAGTGAAGGGAATAGTTAGTGTTTTGGACAAGCCCGCCGAGGCGTGCCCTCAGTGGAACCCCAAGAAGCCTGATCCTTCCCGCTCAACTGCTCCCTACCGCATTTACAACATCGGCAACAACAAGCCCGTGGAACTTATGCAGTTCATCCATGAGATTGAAGCTTGTGTTGGCAAGGAGGCGCTGCTTGAAATGAAAGAAATGCAGGACGGGGACGTGACAGCCACTTGGGCCAATATAGATGACCTTGCCGATAACTTTGGATACGAACCAGGTACAGATATCAAGACGGGGCTAAAAAAGTTTACTGACTGGTATAAAAGTTTTTATACTGTTCAACCAGAAAAAGTAGGCGTTACTACCCTTGCCTAACGCGGCATTTCCTTATAGTTAAGGCTTTGCGCCCATACCTATTTCATTGTTGCTTCAGGCAAACTCATATCGAATAATCAATAATGCTTTTTAAGTTGGAAAAGGAAATAGCATCTCCCCTTACCCTTGCTAAAAAGAAGGAGAACCTAAAGCAGCGGGCTTATCTTAACTCCTTAACAAGCATCATTGATTTTGCCGTTACTCAATTAACAGGATTTATCGTAAGTCCTTTTATTGTAAGTGGCCTGGGAAGCTCGATGTACGGTGTTTGGCAAATGCTAGGGCAAATGACAGGCTACGCAAAAATTGCGGATACTAGAGCAACTCAAGTTCTTAAGTGGACAGTCGCTAAAAAGAAGGACATTGCGGATGAAGAGGAGCTTAGAAGCGATGTAACCAGTGCTTTTGCAATAACGCTATTTATTATACCTCTTGTATTAGTTGCAGGTGGAATCGCATCATGGTACGCACCTACCATTACGAAAGTAGAGCTCGAGTATTACACCTTAATCAGAGTGACTTGCTCCCTGATGATCCTTTCACTCGTTGTCACCAAACTCTTTGACCTTTATGAGTCGGTCTTGAGGGGCATGAACCTTTCGTTTAAGCGTATGGGCTTGAGAGCCGGTGTTGTTGCTGCAGGAGGAGCCTTAAAGGTACTGGTGCTAACCCATGGGTACGGGTTAATTGGTCTTTCAGTCGTTCAGGTGTTGATAGCTTTTGTTATTGGCGTAACCTATTACATAACTGTAAAAAAAACAGTTAGTTGGTTCGGGTTTGGTAAGACAAACTTTTTGAAAATAAAGCGCTTTAGCAAAATTAGCAGTTGGTACCTGGCTGATACAAGTGCGAACCTTCTTCTTGAGAACAGCGATAAAATCCTACTCGGAATTTTAGCAGGACCAGTTGTTGTAACATACTACACACTCACTCTCTTTCTGCCACTAGCATTGCAGGGAATGATCAACCGTATCATATTGGGGATTGTTCCTGGTATAGGAAAGCTTTTAGGGCTTGAGGAGTATGACAGGGTGCAAAAGGTTATAGGCAGCATCAATAACATAACATATCTTTTCACAACAGCTGCCGGTGTCACCATCATCTTCCTTAATCATTCATTTTTGAACGCATGGGTGGGCGAAGGAATGTTCGCTGGGAATATTGCCAATACACTCATAATGGTCCTAGTGGTTCAAGATACTTTCATCAAGCACGACTCTTACATTATAAGTGCCACACTTGACCTTAGAGAGAAGGTAATATTAACTGTGGCTGCAGGTGCTGCATTTTTGATTATAGGTTACATTATAGTTGGCAAACTTGGGATTATTGGTTTATGTATAAGCCTCTTAATCGGGAAATTTATTTTACTGCTAGGGCAGCAAAGAATACTTAAACGCAAAATACAGGGAGCTTTAACCAAATCAGTGTTCGAAAGAGCCAGGCCTGTAGTGGTATCACTGACAATGCTCACCGTGGCAGGATTCCTGTCGGTACAAATTAAAATACTAAGCCTGTTAGAGATGGTCGGCTTGGCACCTGTTGTTTTCTTAGCGACACTTGTTGTTTTCGCTGCTCTAGGTTTAACTAGAGGCAGCAGAAAAGAAATTTTTCAACTGCTTCTTTCTATTAAGCTTTTAAAATCTGACTAGTATCAAGCTATGAGAATCCTGTTTGTTGCCCCCAGATTTCATACAAATCAGTATCAGTTGGTAAAGACGCTTCAGGAGAACATGCATGAAATTTACTTCCATGTCAGTTACTTGGGTCCTACTGAAGATCATAGTTTACTAACCCCGGTTAACTATAAGCAAAGTAAAGTCTCGCTGTTGGTTGAGAAGGTTATAGGCGACGTTGAGAAGAAAAGGCCTTTTTATTACTACTTCCCTAACATCGTAAACTATTGGAAAGAATTCAAGAGCTTAAAACCCGCAGTTGTGGTAATAAGGGACCCTTACACTTGCTTTTCCCTGGTTGCAGCTTTTTGTGCTTTGTTCAATAAAAGTAAAATTATCTTCTATACCCAAGAAGAACTAAATCGATACAGGACAACCTTTACCTTCTTCAAACAGATGCTTACCATTAGCTTTTTCAAGGCTGCCTGGATGACACCATTGTTAGGCGAACATCACTTTAAGCATCCGAAGCATATGTACTATGTTCCACTGCCCATACCCATACAATCAGCTAACATCTTAGTAGGTAAAGAGAGTATTACAGTTCCCCACTTTTTAATGATTGGCAAATATCATCAGGAAAGGAAAAAGCACCTCCTGTTATTAGAAGCTGTAAGTATATTAAAGGACAGGTACAAGTTCAAAGTGACAATGGCCGGAGAGTGTGTGACAAAGAAGCAGATGGAAAGGTACAGAATGATAGAGGATTTAGTACAAAGAAAATGTCTTTCAAACTTTGTTGAGCTAAAAACCAATGTACCATTTCCTCAAATGGCTGAATTATATGCTAGTCACCATGTTTTTGTATTACCGTCTATTAACGAACCGTATAGTATCTCTGTTTTAGAAGCCTTGGCCTATGGCCTACCGGTCATATGCACCGATACTTGTGGATCAAGTATCCATATCCGCAATAACGAGAATGGTTTCATTGTCAAATCATCATCACTTGAAGAACTTACTGCCGCTTTGGAAGCCTTTTTGAGCAATGCTTCCAAAGTGCGTGCAATGAGTAGTAAGGCCCTATCTTATGTTGAACAGAATCTCTCTGGTCAGGCTTGCTATTCTAAATTCTCGGGATTGATAGAAAAGCGATTTAAAATACAAACCCCTAAGCGGGAAAAGGATCTAAATTAAGGAAAAATGAGTGCTTTCTTTCTTGTAGTTGAGCTACTAAGTTATGTATTCGCTATTTATATCTTTTTAAAGAAAAAAGAATTAGCGGTTATGTACCTGCCAGTTTTATTCTTCGCAAACAGTATGGTTAATCCTGTTCTTCCAGCCTCTGTCTTCTATTTAACTGTTTCTTTCATCATATTTGCCTTTATATTCTGGAATCCATCATACTACAAGCAAAACCTACCTGCTCTCCTGCTTTCTCTTTACTTTCTAGTTTTGCTGCCTCAGTCCAGCGACATTGTTTATATTAGACCTTATTTGTTTGCAGTTTTCTGGTTATTCACACTCATCCCCTGTATAAGTACACTTTACCAGAAGTACACGAAGAAGGTTATTTTCAAAGAGTTGACCAGCACAGCGTTGATTTTGCTGGTCTTATTTACCTGCAACGTTTTGATGTCAACTGTAAAAGGCTACTCTCCTTATGAAATGTACGGCATTAGCAGCGGTATCTTATATGGTAATGTTTATGCCGCAGGATTCAATGTTCTTACTTTTGCTATCTACATCGTCGCGCTTGGTTTCATTCAAAATAAAAGCGCAGTAAATCTTCTCGTTTTAGTCGTAACTTTTTCATTTATTCTACTAAGCTTAAGAAGATCGGTTATGGGTATCAGTCTATTAGGAATCCTAATATCCTACTTAACCATTCTTACAGTGGACAAGGCTAAGACCTTTGTGCTTTTTGGGTTCCTCGCGGTTGCCCTTGGGTGTACAGTTTATTTCACAACAGATCTCGCTGACAGCTTCAAGGAAAGATATGAGCTGAGAAAACTTGATGAGCGTGAATTGGAGGAAGAGAAGAGATTTATTGAGTATGAACTGCTGTATAAAGACATGTTTGTTTATCGTGATTATAGTCCGCTCACCGGTTTTGAGCTATTCAATAGCTGGGGGAACTATGGCAGGGGAGCGTTAGATGATAGGAGCCTCCATGGAGATTTAACAAGCATTACACACTCAAGCGGCTTAATCGGGCTTTTCCTTTATCTATTGATGGTCTTCTCTGCATTTAGAACATCATGGAAAGCAGCACAAACAAGAACGGATTACTTAACCATACTTTTCTGTGGTGTCGCATTCATTGTTTTCACAATAACAGGGAGATACACAGAAGTTGGAGCAATGATGATGCTCTTCCTGGTACTCCAGCTCCCCCTTGCAGAAGATGAAACAGAAACCGCAGATATAGAAGCAACACACAACGCGCAGCACTCAACTCTACAGTCATCAAAATTGCATCATGTGTAGCGGAGAAATTCTAATGAGCCGCACTACCATTACTTAAGAACTTGCTCCATGCATACGACACTCACAGCAACACAAGCCACTTCTGTACTTCTTTCAGAACTTAGGAAGCATTGTACAACATTTGCCCATTGGAAGGGTAATAACCACCTTTTAGAATCATTAGAGGGTAAAACTGACTTAGAGATCTTGGTCAATGAAGGTAGCCGTGATTCTTTCGAAAGTGTCATGCATCGACTAGGCTATAAGAAAGTGCAAAGCCAGCCATGGAATGTATATCCTGAGGTGGAGGATTGGATAGGCTTCGATTATGAGACTGGCAATCTCCTACACCTGCATACACACTATGCTTTAGTTATCACACTCCCTTACGGCAGGTACATCCGTTTGCCGTGGATGCAGCAGTTCTTTAAACATATAACAACTGATCAACAAACGGGATGGCCTATCCCGGAACCCGAGTTGGAAACCTTAATACTACTATTAAGGCTATGGGCAAAAGGATGCACAAAGCCACTCAACCAACCCCAAGTATTTTTAGAGAAGAAAGAAGAGTTAGTTGAACTGCTTAAGAAAGTTGAGGTAGATAAATTTATTCTTATTTGTTCTGAATTACAGCTTAAAGCACCAGAAGGTATAGCTCTAAAGATTAGGGAAATAATAGAAAATCAAAACCTGGACGACATTAGAAACTTAGCCAAATTCTACTTTGAGCAGCTTTCTGACTCAATTATTAAGAACAGCATTTATACTTCGTTTAGATCTGTTTTTTTCAAGTACCACTTAAAGTCGTTCGATAAACTCACTCTCTTTGCAGGTCCTATAAAGCGCAAAAAAACGTTTCAGAAGCAAGGAAAGGTTATAGCTTTAGTAGGCAGTGACGGTTCTGGAAAAAGCACATTGAGTAATGATCTAATAAAATGGCTGACTTTCAAGATTGACACCCATTATTTTTATATGGGCAAGGTTCCATTCATTAAAAGCTATGATAGAAGATTACTGTCGAAGTTGTACTTATTTGTCGGCAGTAACATAGTGTCACGGCTAACAAGAAAACTAATAGGGGATTTCTATCATGTCATTATTATAAAACACAAAGTTGACATGTTGCGCTTAGCAAGGGAGCTAAGTGAGAAAGGTAGCGTAATCATTTGCGACAGATTTCCTCAGAAAGAAGTGCAAGGCATTAATGATGGCCCCAAGTGCAGTCACTCAAAAATAAACTGGGCCACTAAAGCAGAGCTTAGGTTTTTTCAGGAGGTTCAACAAATTGGTGCAGATGTGATTTTCAGGCTCCAAGTTTTGCCTGCTGTAGCCTTTGAACGCAAACCTGAGCATAGTTTTGCTCTTATAAAAAAGAAGTGTGAGAGTTTAGACAGTTTAAACTTCAACAACTCAACCATTATCAATATTGATGCTAATAAGCCATATGACCAAGTGCTTCTAAATCTAAAAAGAGAAATCTGGGCAATTCTGTGATCTAGAAATCACCTATTTTTCTTTTAACTAGATACTATAAAATATTTTTAAATTAAATTCAATTTTATATTGTTTATAAACAAAATTGCTTAACGGTTTCATCACAGAAGCGTATATGAAATAATCAAGGACAGGATTCATTTATACTTGGCTCCGAAGCAGAAAAATTACAATTCTGAAGCATGGAGGTCCAGTATTTATTGAAAAGTCAATGCATCTACAGCATTGACTCCTGCAAAACCAAGATTATTCCTATTTGTTAAATGAAGCCGAAAATAATAGAGATCGTCGGTCCTCCCGGTGTAGGGAAAACAACTATATATGATTCGCTTTGCGGGTTGTGGGAAGAAAGCTCCAACTGGATCTATCAGGATGCCCTCCTGCTTCCAGAAAGACCTTCTATACTGGATTTTAATAATTTCCTGATTTACTACACAAAAAAAATTTTAAGGAAAAAGCTTTCTAAAAGCATTCCCACAGAATATGGGTTAAGGTTTATAGACAACAATCCCATTTTAGCGAACTTCTTTTGGAATCTTTTGTCTGATAGTAGGATCTACAACAGCCAGGAGGTAGATAAGCGATTCAGAGCTGCCTATCACCTCTTCTATGACTTCTGCAGATATCAGGCAGTTCTTGAAAGCAACTGCCCAAAGCCGTGCGTCATTAACGAAGGCTTACTTCAGAAATCTTTTTTCATCAATGATGATGAGCAGTACGTAACCGAACTTATCAATGTTTACCTGTCCTTGCTTCCCCTGCCACGGGCAATACTATTTATCGATGCCGAAGACAAAGAAGTAATTTTCAATAGGCTGAAGGGCCGGCAAAAGATCATAGCCTCGCACATGAACAAGGATGATGAGGCGCTTTTGTTGGACATAGAAAAGTGGCAAAACTTATTAAATATTATTGCGGAGAAATCCCGAAACTTCAATGTATACGTATGCAAAGTAGATGGGGAGAAACCGATAAGCGAAAACATCCTATACATAAACAACTTCCTAAACCAACTTTAGCGCCTGTAGGTGTATCCTGAAAAGTCACTTAGTTATAAGGCTCTCCATGAGGCAGGAAACAAAGCTTAGAGCCGAAGCCAGTAAGCGCTTGATAACATAACCCATTGTCCACCCTTCTAACTCCATAAAATATTGTTCAGCGTTATAATTCCACTGTATAATAAAGAGGTGACGATAGCTGTCACTCTTAACTCTGTTCTGAACCAAACATTCAAGGATTTTGAAGTAATTATTATCAATGATGGTTCGACAGATGATAGCTTGTATGTGGTAAACTCCTTCAATGACCCTCGGTTATATGTTTCCTCTCAGGAAAATGCCGGAGTTTCCCAAGCGAGAAATAACGCGGTGCTGAAAGCAAGGTATGACTACTTAGCTTTTCTTGATGCGGACGACTATTGGGCCCCTAACTATTTGGAAGAAATCGCAAAACTGATAAAAAGTTATCCCCAGAACCACGTTTTCACCACCGCTTATCAGGTAATAACACGAAACAGATCCTTCTCGCAATGTGAAAGGTTGCAAGAAGGTCTCATCGAAGACTTCTTTAAAACTAGAGCAACCAATCACATCATGCGGACATCTGCGACCGTAGTTCATAAAATAGCCCTAGACGCTGTTGGAGGTTTTCCGCCAGGAATGTATGGAGGGGAGGATGATTATACTTGGGCGAAAATAGCTATTAAATATAAAATTGTTTTTTCGCCGAAAGTCCTAGCTACTTATGATAACCGGAACAGTAGTTACCATTTGAGAAGAGGCAAACTTGACACCTGCAAAGAATCATGGTTTGACCTTTATGAGGATAACAACTTCTATAGAAATGAATTCATTGCCAGCAAAGCTATCTCCGCTGGAATTAGGTACGCGTACGGAGCTCCGCAGTTAAAAAGCCTGGAGATTGAAGAAAGAACCAGATACACGACACTGGCTAAAGAAAAGTGGAAATATTTATACATTCTAAATCGTATACCCCAACCTCTGATTCTCTTAGTCAAGAAAATTTTGCCTCTCTATAAGAGGAGTAAGTGTTGGTTGGCAAGAGGGAAAACAATGGCTTACGTAGCGAACTTCTATGATAGTGGATCACCATGACATGCTACGAAAGGAGACTGCTTTTTAACAAAGTTTCTGTTAGTGTAAAGTAATCATATAAATGAAGCCACTCCCCTATCAGCTTAAGTATTCTTCTTCTTTTAATACCATAAACGTTCATACAATACCGCTTATTCACCAAAATGGCAAAATTTTTATTCTACGATGATAAACTTATAAACATCCTTCAAAAGGATGAAAGGCCATCTGGAGGAGCTGCTGTTCAAACCCTAGGATGGATACAAGGCCTGTCTAAAGCTGGTCAAGAGATTTATGTGCTTACAGGACCTGCAAAGGATGCAGTCATAAAGGAACAGTACAAAGAGTTCAATATCATACCGTTATATGATCAACAAAAAGGAGTTCGATGGATAAGGTGGGTATACTACAGGTTACCCTATATCTACAAGAAAGTGAGAAGCACCAAGCCTGATTATTTATACCAAAGCATACCAGGCTGGTCTTCTTTCCTAATTGGCTCCTTGTGTCGGTACCTTAAAATAAGGTATGTTCTAAGAATTTCAAACGACAACCTAACTGATGAACGCTTTTTTAAACACTACTCTAGAGCTCATCATTTCTTTCTAAAGTCAGGGATGAAGCTAGCGTATTGCATTCTTTGCCAAAATGAATATCAACTGGAAAATATTAAAAAGAAACTGCCTGGCAAATATGTTGTAAAGCTACCTAACCCAATACTACTAAAGCCGTCACAACAACTATCTGATACTAGGGCAAGGGGTTACATTGCCTGGGTTGGGCTTTTTCAATATCAGAAGAACCTAAAACTTTTGTATGAAATTGCCTCCAGTCTTCAAAATGAGCAATTCTGGGTTGCTGGGAAAGAACTACCAAAATTAGACAATGAAACTGTACGCTATCTGGAAAAGCTTCGCCAGCTGCCTAATGTCAAATTTGTTGGCTTTCTGAAAAGAAACGAGGTTCAGTCATTTATAGCAAATGCTAAGTTTCTCCTCAACACCTCATACTATGAGGGTTTTAGTAACACATTCTTAGAGGCAATGGCAGTTGGCACTCCCATAATAAGTAGTAGCAAGGTAAACCCAGATGGATTTATCACAACAAACTGCTTAGGCATTGTCTATGAGAATGCCCAGGACCTTGCCAGGCAGTATGCAGCTGTTACAGCCAGTTCTTATGAACTGATGTCTAAAAAAGCCTTACAGTATGTCTCCCAACACCATAGCCATGATCATTTGGCAAGAAGGTTACTAGACATTCTCAATGAAAAGCAGATGAGTCTGTGTAACTGAAATATAAACATGAAATGGCTCACTTTGGCAACAAAGTTATCTTCTCTAAAAGCAAGTGGTTTGTCATTAAATCTTAGGTAATCCTACAAGATGTATGAATACTTTTCGAAACAAAATCAGAATCCTCATTTTCATCGGGAGCCTTCAAACAGGTGGCAAGGAGAGAAGGTTAGTCGAGCTTCTCACTTATTTGAAAGATAAAGGACGTTATGAGTTTCTATTAGTAATGACAAAAAACGAGGTGCATTTCTCTGACTTTCATAACCTTGAAATACCTTATAGAGTCATAGAAGGGAGTAAGTACGCTGTACTTTACCAGTTCTATACTATATGCAAAGCATATAAACCGCAACTCATTCACACGTGGGGACGAGTTCAAACGCTGTACTCGCTTCCTGCGGTTGTATTACAGAAGATTCCTTTGGTAAATAGCCAAATAACATCGGCGCCTCCTAAAATAAGTAAGTGGTCGATCTCCAGAGCTATTGATAAAGTTAACTTTTACTTCTCCAATGTGGTGTTAGCCAACTCTATAGCAGGTGCTGAAACGTTCAAACCTCCATTAAAAAAAAGAAAAGTAATCTACAATGGCATCAATATGGCGCGTTTTTATAACCTACCTGATGTAGAGTGGATAAAAAGAAAATACTGCATCGCTACACCCTATACCATTGTAATGTCCGCCTCATTCTCTCCAAATAAGAACTATGATTTGTTTTACAGAGTAGCTTCCCTCGTCACCGAGCGTCGGAACGACATTACCTTTATAGGTGTAGGTGAAAGCCACGATGACGCTAAGTTTAGCAAGCTTTTAGCCTTAACACAAGCAAACCCCCAAATCTTACTACCCGGCAGAATCGATGATGTGGAGGCGCTTGTAAACGCTTGTGATATAGGTGTCCTGTTCTCCATGAATGGTGAAGGAATATCTAATTCCATTATGGAATATATGGCATTATCGAAGCCAGTTATAGCCAATGAGGCGGGCGGAACAAAAGAGCTTGTTCGACATAACTTGAATGGGTACCTCATTAGCAGCCAAACAGATGAAGAGATTGCCGGATTGATTCTAGATTTAATCAATGATACAACCAAACGCAAAAGGTATGGAGAGAAGAGCCGGGAAATAATAGACGAGGAGTTCTCTCTAGAGAAAATGGGAAAAGCTTTTGAGGAAGTATTCAGACAAGTTCTAACTCAGCCTCTGAATAGAACCCAAAGTGTTCAATCTAACCGAATTAACTCTACGATTTCTCTGTGAGGCTAATTAAAATGGTATGAACGTATTATTTATCAGCCGCTCGGATTCTGGAAAGCCGCATCCATTTATAGAAGAACAGGCTTCTGCCCTAATAGAGAATTTCGGCGTTAGCATTAGGCATTTCCTCATCCGCCAAGGAGGTGTCATCGGATACATAAGAGCAGCGAAACAGTTAGCTGATTATGTCAGCGAAAACAAGCCAGATCTACTTCATGTCCACTATGGGTTAGCCGGGCTGGTTGCAGTCATACACAAGATAGCTTTTTTGAACAGGATCAAATTTATTATAACCTACCACGGCAGCGATATAAATAAGGTTACTGAACGGCAGCTATCATTGTTAGCCGCCCGCTTCGCAGCACATAATATTGTTGTGTCGGAGAAAATGCTTAAATATTTTAAGAATAGCTGCTCTGTTGTTCCCTGTGGAGTTGATACTGAGGTGGAGTTAACGCACAGAGAAAGCACTAGAAGAGCTTTCAACTGGGGAGAAAATGATTTCATAGTACTTTTCTCCTCGAACTTCGGGCGCAGCGAAAAAGATCCAGCGTTCGCCTTCAAAGTAATTAAGAGCTTTTCCAGTATATCGTCAAGGTCTGTAAAATTCATAGAACTCAAGGGATACTCAAGAGAGGAACTTACCAAATTAATGCAAGCAGCTGATGCCTTGATTATGTGTAGCTCAAGAGAGGGAAGCCCTCAAGTAATCAAAGAGGCCATACTTAACTCCTTGCCCATTGTTTCTAATGACGTGGGTGAAGTACGATCAATCTGTTCTAATGCAGACAACTGTTTTATTGTGCCTAAAAAAGTTGATGAGTATGTGAAGCGCCTACAGTTCCTTTCTATAGAAAAAGTAAGAATTCAGAACAGAACCCCTGTACTGGAGAGATATAGCAACAAACTGATCTCTGATAAGCTGTATAACATTTACAGTAAAGCTCTAAAATAAAAAACACCCAGAGTACAACACTTTTCTTTGCAAGCCTCATGAAAATACTGTTTGACATCAAGCACCCTGCACAACTCAACTTATTTAAGGGATTATCTAAGGAGTTAAAAGATGAAGAATGGGATGTAACGATTTGTTACCTCGAAAGAGGTAAGTTACCTCGAATCATTGAAACGGAGTATGCTGGATTCAAAACAATTCCAGTAGGCAGCAGTAAGGGTACGAAATGGTCGATTTTGTGGGACGGAAATATCAAGCGTACGCTCGTTTTTCTGGAGCTTATCAGGAGAAACAAGTATAACATCTGTGTAGCTGCCAGTAGTATACCTCTAGCTCTTGCATGCCGGGTTACAGGGATTCCCGTAATCCAATTTTATGACGACCCAGAAAGAGGTAAGATAAACAGCCTGAATGCAACGCTTTCAAACCAATTGTTCTTCCCCCCTATTGTAAAAAAGAATAAAAAAAACTCAACCTTTAATTGCCTCAAAGAGTGGAGTTACCTAAGTCCCAAAAGATTTAATCCCAGTACTCAGGTTCTTGATAAATATGGGCTTACACCACATAAGTACATCTTTATACGGGAGGTAAGTAATAAGTCTTTTAACTATTATGACCAAGAAGATGCTATAGTTTGTAGCTTCTCACACCAGATTGATCCAAGCGCCCCAGTAGTGCTTTCGTTAGAAGATAAAAGCATCGCCCATAAGTTTCCAAAACACTGGACAATTCTTCAGGAACCAGTTGGAGACATCCATTCCCTCATCTATTACTCAAAAATGGTTGTTTCTTCTGGCGACTCCATGGCTAGAGAAGGAGCAATGTTAGGGGTGCCTAGCGTGTACTGTGGCATTAGAAACATGAAGGCCAATGAACTCCTGATGGGATATCAAATTTTAAAACACCTTCCTGGGAAGTCCTCACTTCCTTATATAAATGAGGTAGTTTCTGAGGACTTCAACGAGGGAGCACAACTTCGTACAAGAAACATGTTACTCGAAAGCTGGGATGACATGATAGTGTTTATGAAAGATCAGATTAACATCTATAAATGCTAATACTATGGATATTTCAATTTTCGGATTAGGGTATGTAGGTTGTGTAAGTCTGGGATGCCTTGCAAAGAACGGGCACCGGGTAATTGGCGTAGATATAAGCCAATTTAAAGTAGATCTTATCAATCAAGGAAAACCTACCATACTAGAGAAAGACATTGATAAGATCATAAAGGATGGCTTCGACTCTGGCAGAATAGCAGCGACTGTGTGTGCCGATGAGGCTGTTTTAAACACCGATATTAGCATCATCTGCGTCGGTACTCCCTCCTCGCCTCATGGCCACCTGAATCTATCTTACATCTTCAAAACAGCTGAGCAAATAGGCCTAGCGCTAAAGGAAAAGAATTCTTTTCATACAATAGTTATTCGAAGCACTGTACTACCAGGAACAAATGAACGCTTTGGGGAGGTAATAGAAAAGTACTCGGGCAAGAAAAGAGGTGAGCATTTTTCTGTGGTTTCAAATCCTGAGTTCTTAAGGGAAGGATCAGCGGTTAAAGACTACTTCCACCCGTCTGTTACTGTAATAGGCGGAGACAGTGTGGAGGCGATAGAAAAAGTGTCATCTTTATACAGCTGCTTAGATGCTCCTATAGAGGTTACAGATATAAAGATAGCAGAGCTTATAAAGTATGTTAACAACTCTTATCATGCTTTAAAAATTGCCTTTGCAAATGAAGTAGGTAATGTATGTAAAGCACTCTCCATTGATTCCCACAAGGTAATGGAGTTATTTTGCAAAGACACTCGATTGAATATATCTACTGCATATTTTAGACCTGGATTTGCCTATGGAGGCTCCTGCCTGCCAAAAGATCTGAAAGGATTTGTTACACTGGGCCATGACAATTATGTTAACACACCAGTGCTTGGTGGAATAGATCTCTCTAACGAGTATCAAAAGAAGATGGCTTATGAAATGGTGGCCAAAACAGGAAAAAGAAATGTGTGTTTCATTGGCTTAAGTTTTAAAGCAGGTACAGATGACCTTAGGTACAGCCCTGCAGTTGATTTGGCCGAAACCTTGATTGGGAAAGGGTATCGTATTACTATTTATGATGAAAATGTTCGACTTTCAAAACTGATCGGTGCAAACAAAGCCTTTATCAATGAGCGTCTGCCCCACCTATCAGAGCTTATTACACAGGATTTGGAAAAGGCATTAAGCATGAATGACATCGTGGTAATAACGCATAAAAATTTTGACATTGAAACCTACCGCGACTTGTTAAAAGACAAAGAGGCTGTGATAGATTTAGTAAGAATACCGGCCATTGAAAACCTCCCTAACTATGAAGGCATATGCTGGTGAAATCTTAATGATTTTATCAATATATTCTAAGCTGCGAGTATCTTAATCATAATATAACTATTTCGCTATATATCCCACAACTTAAAAAGCCCTCTGTTAGCATTTGTCCGGACAACTGTCACTGACTATGCATGCAGAGGGCTTTATTTTTGGGTTACAGTATTAGATAGACGGCTTCATCGCAAACAAGACTTGCCCTCTAAAACTGCTTCATGTATCAATGTTTGGAATTTAATCATTAATGACAATACCCACTTTACTGTAAAAAGGCCTCTCCTCTTCTAAGAGGAATCACTAACAACTAGAAAGCATTTTTATGAACCTTCCGGCTAAACAGTGTCATATATACTATTTTTAAGTCTAGACTAAGTGACCAGTTCTCCATATACCAGAGATCATGCAGCGTACGTTGGCTCTTCTGCTCCTTTGTTTCAGTTGGGCCTCTCCATCCATTTACTTGTGCCCATCCGGTAATGCCGGGCTTATAGTAATGCCTCGTCATATATTTATCTTCCGTCTCTTGCAACTGCTTATTTAGGTAACTTCTATGTGGTCTTGGACCAACAACGCTCATTTCACCAAGGAGCACATTAAGGAATTGTGGTAGCTCATCTAAACTATATTTTCTCATAATTCGCCCCAACTTCGTAATTCTTGGATCGCCCTTATGTGTGGATAACAAGCCCCCGGAAACCTCATCGTTTTCCTTCATACTACGGAATTTAAATACCCTAAAAGGTTTACCTCCTTTCCCAATCCTCACCGGGCAATAAAATACTGGACCTGGAGAATCAATTTTGATTAAAATTGCAAGACATAGGAAAACAGGGAATAGCATCAACAAAGCGCCTATCGAGAACAGAAGGTCAAATGTACTTTTTACTAGTGCTGCATGAGTTTTATCTAAAGGCAACTGTCTAACGTTTACAGCTTCCAAATGGCCATATCGTCTCGTTTTATAATGCTCCCCAAATAAGCTTTGATAATCCGGGACATATTTAACTCTTACCCCATAATAGTCAGCAGCAGATAAGATGTTCCGTACTTTTTTTGATGGCTTCACCGGTAGTGCTATTACGATTTCATCAACCGGATTATTCTTTAAGTAATCGTGGATCCTATCTAAATCTCCGACAATTTTATCTTGGCTTACCCTACACTCTTCATTTTTACATTTTATGTACCCCTTTACTCTATACCCGTATAGCTCTTTTTCAGCACTAGCAGCCAAATTTCCTATACCGGCAATCAATGTACTTTTTCGGTTATCTCTGCTAGCTTTAATTTGGCTAATTATGCCTCCAATTAAAAAGTGGAGTGGTAGCCCCAGAATTGGGAAACCTAACACGAAGGCTGTTATTAACTTGATGTTATGCAGAGTGCTTGAAAATAAGTTTGGAAAAACATAGTAAGTAATAACTGCTAGCGAAATAAAAATTGCATAAGCTTTAACAAACCTAGTTAACAGTGGTATGGTACGTGCCTCTGATGGTTTTATTGTAGATTTTACCCTGGTGTAGCTTACAATAAAGCACAATAGCAAGACATCAATAATGATAAGCAAACGTGTATCTATATGAGCTGCGCTATCCACTAAGTAAGCTAGTATGAAAACTGTGAAAACAAGAGTTAGTGCCTCCCTCTCCAAAAACACCGCTGTGATTTTTTGTCTAGATCTTATCATATTTTTGCACTTAAATAATTTATACTCGATTTACTTAGAAGCCTTTTGGCATCACAAATGAGACGTAATGCCTTATGCACTTTGGTCAAGTGCTCAGCAGCTTAAGGGTGAGGGCAGTAAAGCTGCGGAATGTGTTGGGTCGCTTGTTTTTACTTTACCTGAATGTTACAGGCCAGGCACTATAGTTAAGGAATGACTGTCATCAAACTAAACTTACATCGGCAGATGGTATGCTCTCAGCCACACGAATTGTGAGACTGAATTTTGCTTTTCCTTCAAACTTTGTTTTCAAATGGGAGAAGATTTTCCTTCATCATAAATTTATTTTATCAACTAAAGAAGAGACTGCATCTAAACATCAACTATCATGAAAGGCATAAGCATTTTGATATAGAATAGTATAAATAATCCATTAATTTGTTTTTTAAACAATCTAAATATACTTTAGTATTATACTAGAATACCAAAATTAAGATACCATTAATGTTATTTTTTTTATAAATAAATTTACATCACATAATATCTTTCCAAAGTGCCTTCAAACGCCTTGTAACAACCTCTACAAGTATAACTTACTGTTTGTAAAACAGGCGAAAGGATAAATTTCTTGGAGCTTCTTTAGGTTGCGCTCCACCTATTCTTCATAGTGTAGCTCATGATAATATGAGGCTAACAATATTGCCCCATCCTGCCAACTGTATAACATACCTCGCAAAAGACACACTTGAGTGAAGCCAGACACATCATAAACAATGTTTAATGCAAAATTTTTCTAAATGTTGTCATAGTCACGGTTAAGTCAAAATACTAGCGATAAACAAACAGCACTTATTTGCTCAATCCGGCCACAGTTGCTGTTACATCCGTAATACCCAATTACTCAGGGCTTTTCTATCTTGGCACCCATCTCTAATTGTACAAAAGAGCAGACTCAGTCCTTGCTAAACTTATATGCTTTTCCTCTTAACTCCTTTTGACTTACTGTAGTAAGTTGCCCGTTTCTTCAGTGTAGGAGTAATAACTTCGGGAGAAAACCAGCAAAATACTCTTGTATCTATTGAAGATCATTTGATACTAATTTATTTGCTATTCCCCTATAATAGAGGTTACCATGCTACTAATCATATGAGGCATCTTTCAGTACACCCAGTGTTACAGAGTGCTGAATGTGAGCTAATGACCGTGAAAAAAATTACAAAAGCGCCGCATTAGGGATCTCTGTAATTACTTTACGGCTCCTCTGTCAAGGCTCGCTGCAAGGCGGCGCCTGCGACGACATACACCGGTCCCTCCAGCCTCGCGGCCACCGCCTT
Source organism: Pontibacter litorisediminis (assembly GCF_029360645.1). GTDB lineage: Bacteria > Bacteroidota > Bacteroidia > Cytophagales > Hymenobacteraceae > Pontibacter > Pontibacter litorisediminis. The sequence continues at coordinate 115,883 of NZ_JARDUA010000010.1, forward strand.
CAGGAAGTCCCCCTGCCTGCCGACACCGGCCGCATGCAGGTAGAGCCCCTGCAGCACGGCCGTCCCCTCCGGAACTTCCCCCGGCACTGACGTACGCGGACCGGCCAGCCAGGCGCAGCCCAGCAGGCTGCCGCCGTCACTCCAGGTGTAGCAGCTCTCCCCCCCCTCCAGGCGCCGCATGGCCTCTGAGAGAAACTCCCAACGCGTCGGGTCAAGCCTGCAGGGGGCATAGCCAAGAAGGTCGCTGAGGCTGTTGATTTTGACCTCAACCCCTTCAGCCTGTTTGCCTTTACTTGAGCCTTCAAATATACGAATCACCTTTGCTCCAGCAGTGCTTTTAAATAATAGTTTAATAAAGTGATAGACCCCTTCTTTCTTGTTTTCAGCTAATTTAACTCTTATGAATCTAATCTGCCACTTCACCTTCTTTAGGACTTGCGGCTTCAAGCCTACTACCAAAGCAGCTTTTTTTAGCTGCTCTTTTACTATGAATTTTAGTCCTTTGATTATTTTGCTATAAGCACCTACTATTTCAAGCTGATGAGCAATTACAAAACCTGTTGCCAAGCTACTTTTGTAAGCGTCAGCTCCAGGGGTAAGATCGAAAACTGCTATACCTTCATCAGCTAATTGTTTTCCAAGCATCAGAAAGTGAATAATTCCCGGTGAATACTTGGCGTAGGATGGAGCATGAGTATTCATCCCTTGCAAGTGCACAACGTTTTTACCTGATACGCCTACGTTAGATGCAATTATAGTTTCATCAAGTTTCAATAGAGTGGTATGCAGCAAGCCTTGTTCGAATAAACAGTGCAGAAAGACCTTTCTTAGAGGGTCTGAGTGAATAAAGCTTCTGTTAAACATAGCTTCTTTTCTAAAATCATACTGCAAGGAAAGTTCATCAAAAACTGCAGAAAACTCAGCGCTGTCGGAGACACGCTCAAATCTCAATTGCCCTTGCCGACGTAAACGGTTAATTTTCTCTTTCCTGTTCTTTTTTCGGAGCTCTTGGGTGAAATTAGCCTCATTGATGACCATTAATGGCTGTGAGGCAACCTGCAACACGCATCGCCTTCTCCAATATGCATCTCGTTCTGCCCACTTAACACATGCGCCTTCAGGAATATATTTAAGCTTAAACTTCTTGTCTGGGAAATACTTAGTTACTGCACTGAAGGCCGCTTTTATAAAACTTTCTTCGTCGAGTGCATTTGATAACCAGACCTGGTACTCAGCCTGTTCTGCCCCTGCACCAGTGAGTTCACCATTATTACCCTGCGCCAGAGCAAGAAGACCAGTAAGTTTGCCATGACACATAGTTCGAACTAAGACGGGCAAAAAACTGCTTGAGTAAACTTTATACCATGTAGTCACATACGGGCGACTTTGAAAAACAGTACCCCATGTACATACTTCGTAAAGGCTATCCCATTCTCTTAAAAACGCTTCATTTCGTAGCTCCTCTAGAACCTCCTTCCCTGTAAGAACCTCAGTTTTGGGAGAAATCTGCAAAGTCTCTGATAAACCTATATCTGATACTGAAATGTCATAGTCTATATTCATACTTTCATCAACCCCAGATTATATAATGGACTTCCCGGTTAAACATATAAATTCAACAGTTATAATGCTCTCTCACGCTTTGTGGGCAAGACCTTTTGTTTTGTTATTTGTTCCCTCTGTCAAAGCTCGCTGCAAGGCGGCGTCTGCGACGACATACACCGGTCCCTCCAGCCTCGCGGCCACCGCCTTCAGGAAGTCCCCCTGCCTGCCGACACCGGCCGCATGCAGGTAGAGCCCCTGCAGCATGGCCGCCCCCTCCGGAACTTCCCCCGGCACTGACGTACGCGGACCGGCCAGCCAGGCGCAGCCCAGCAGGCTGCCGCCGTCACTCCAGGTGTAGCAGCTCTCCCCCCCCTCCAGGCGCCGCATGGCCTCTGAGAGAAACTCCCAACGCGTCGGGTCAAGCCTGCAGGGGGCATAGCCAAGAAGGTCGCTGAGGCTGTTGATTTTGACCTCTAATGACTGTGGGGAGTACTCCTCAGGCTTATATGGGACCTCCAGCAACTTTTGATCGGTCCCCGTAAACACTAGCCTTATTCGCAGTAGCTGAGCGTAAATAAAGTCTGGCTTAGAGGCTGCTTTTATTCTTCTCTTAGATAGGTACACCATCTTTTTTATAGCGAGCTCAACACTCATTGGTCTTAATCCTGCAGTAAGTAGCCGGTTGTGCAGCTGCTTTTTGATCAGCTTTTTAACCTTATGCACGATACTGCAAGGTATCACAAGTTCATACACCTCATCATGTCCAGTTGCCATACGTTCTTTATAGGAATCACCCCCTGGTGTAAGATCGAAGACATCAACTCCTTCTGATAGTAAATACTGGCCCAACATTATAAAATGAACGAAACCAGGTGAATAGTAATCGGCATGGAGTGGAGAGTGGACGTTTATCCCCCCTAAGTGTACCCAACCTTTGCCTTGAACGGCTACGATGGAGGCGACAATTTCTCCATTGCTTTTTAGTACAGAAACATGAAGCAGGCCCTGATCAAACATTACTAAAAGGAGTTCTGCCTTGAGCGGATTCTCTCTAAACTGATTTTTGTTGAACATGGCTCCTTGCCGAAAGTCGTACTGCACAGTAAGCTCAGGTAAAATTGCTGCAAACCGATTTAGGTTTGTCACAATCTCAAAGTCCAGATCTCCCAGCCTCTTAAGCCGGTTTAGTTTATTACGGTATTCAGGCTTTCGGAATAATTTTGATACATCAGGGGCATGCAAATCCATCAATGGTCGTTTATAGGGTTGCAGCACCAGTTGGCTACGCCATTTTGGGTCTCTTGTTGCCCACTCTAAAGGCGTATTCGGAGGCAAGAATCTAAAATGAATATCACAATTGGGAAACTCCGTACGCAATTTTTTAATTGCAGCTTTGACAAAAGAACCGTCGTCTTCCACTTCTGCCAACCAGCACTGGTACTCCGCCTCATATTGCCCAGCACCAATAATACGACCTTTGGCACTTGCTAAAGCACTACTCCCAAAGCTTTTCAAAGGCAGTGCCATCGTCAGCAGCCCTATTAGTTTCCCTCCCTCTGAGGACATAACCAAAATGGGCAAATATTCGCTTTTATAGGTGGTATACCACGATGAAACAAATTCACGGCTCTGGAATACGGTGCTCCAAGGGCAGTTGCTGTAGAGGGTATCCCAAGCAGTTTGAAATTCTAGCTCTAACAGTAATTTAAAGACTCTTTCCCCTGTCACCAGCTCTGCTACAACAGTGGCATCAATGGTGCTATTGCTCTGCATGTCCTCAATTTTTTATACTAGTGATTCTCTCTCTGAACTTACCACATTCTCTGTAAGCAGCCGTCCAGCTCTTCTCCTAAACAAGCAAATTGCTAGACGGCAGAAACAACTATTTCAGATTTAGACTCAAGGCATTCTCGTACTGCGTTTACTATCATGAAGAGATTATTTTTTGTTAGCTCTTGATGGACAGGTAGTGCTAGCAAGTTTTCTCGCAGAGCCCTACTTCTGGGGAATTCTTCCACGGGAAGAGAAGGATGTGGATTGATCCAGAAAAGGAGCCCTAATACACCTTTTTGCCTTAATTTACTCAGGAACAACTTTGCGTCGCCCACTTCTATAGGAAAAGCAAAAGGACAAGCCCCCTCTGGAAGTAATGAGAACGGACGTGGAACTAGGTCATGGAGATGCTCCAACAAAAAATTATAATTATCTCGTCTTATTTGGGCTGTTCCTTCTGACACTATTTTCGGGAGAAGGTAAGTAGTCATCAAGGAAGGTGGCGTGTAAGGGTTCCCTAAATCAAATTCAGCATGAGGCTGTTCGTTTATTCTCTTCCACCAGGCAAAAACCGGCTTGATAAGCTGATGAAGTAAGCCTATCTCTGCCCGTCGTGCCGCCACCCAGTTCAGGTGTCTTTTACACAGTGGCCACAAGCCTATCTTGGCTCGCTGTGCAGGAGGAACAGGAGGTCGTACAGAAAATACAGCTCCACCGTCGGGTAGTCCATATGTTTTATACAGGCAGAAAACACTGATATGCCCAAACGATCCCACTGCCTGCCCCTCATGCATTGCCAAGAAGGCCTGAGCTGCATCCTCTATCAAGAGCAGGTTTCGTTGATCACACCATTGCCTCCAGAAAGACGCATCTTGCGGGAAGCCCAAGTAATGTATGAGGTAAAGCGCTTTTACATTTGGCTCAAGCAGCCTCTCCAGATCCTTAGGGTCAGGCTCAAGTGCATCATTTACTTCATAGTACTTTATGTTAAGGCCTACTTTCAAAAGTGCTTCTACCTCAGACCCATGGTGATAAGCAGGAACAAGAACAGTATCCAACTCACCTAGGCCAACCGTAGTACAGGCATTCCAGATTGCGTGGCGTGCTTTTGAATATATTCTGCAGCTCTCCTGATCGAGTGGAAAGGGAATCCATTCTGAGCGACTTCGGGAGTGAACACTGGGGTTTAACGTCGGCCAAATTGCCTGCCGCCGTGAAATGAAAGAATTAGAGCTTCTCATACCTTACCAACCTGTACTTTTTAATAACAAATGAACATATCCAGTTTACTAGGATAGCCTTGGCATTGCTTTAGAAGCAGTATATTTTGCCACTAAAGTTAGCTGTACTCTCTAACCATCATATGAAACGGGTTTAACTTTCACAAAGCACTGTACTGGCCGCACAGTTGGCACTCAATGCATCTGCCCTTTTATATGAATGTTTCCTGTAGAATGGAAATTTGAGCCTGCTCATGATGGGGTGCCAGACGCCTACAATTCTGCAGAGGTTCTCTTCAAAAGAAGCACCTTCCAAAAAGCCTAACCGTGGTAGTTCATAAGTTTTCCCAAGACTTGCAGGTGTCAATGGCACTGGCTCACAACTGAAGGCTAACTTATAATCTAGCTTTTGAAGCGTTTGAACCTCACGAAGGCCATAATCGCCATTTGGGTAAGCAAAAAAGGGCACCTGCTTTCCTATCCAGCCTTCAAGTATTCTCTTAGAGCATTGTAACTCAAAATACACCTGTTCATCTGTACAGTTAGTGAGAATAGGATGGGTGTGGCTGTGGCCTCCTACAGTAATATACTCTGAATCGGCCATCTTTCTGACTTGGTCAACCGTCATTGCTTCTCTCTCCAGCGTCAGCTTTCGCTTAAGTTTAGCAACCTGAGTTAGCCTTTCATGATCAGGAACTCTTTTCATAGCTTCTATGTGAGGACTTTTCAACCGGTTTCTTTTTGCCTCAAGCATATAGGACCACCAGTAAGTACCTTCCTCTACAGGAGATGTAGACACAAAGATTGTTACTGGCACCTGGTGTTTATTCGCTATTTCCACAATGTTAGCTTCATTAGTCTGCCAACCATCATCAACAGTTATTAACACTGCCCCCATGGGAAAGGGAAGCTCCTGCTGTATTATCTTCTCAATATCTCTTGTGCTTATAAATATAAAGCCCTTTTTCTTAAGCCATTTGATGCAAGTTTCAAATTCACTTCTTGATGGCTTGTGAAAATAAATAGAAAGCAAGCACTCTCCACGTTTAGCCCTTCTAACCGCTCGCCCTACAAATCCAAACATGATCAATAAGCAAGCAACAAACCACCCAAAAACATTTCTGAAACTTACATTCATTGCTTTGACACTTAACATTAGACGTTTATTGCTGATTACACTATTGCTAAACATTTAACCACCAAAGCTTAATAATGAGATTACTATTAGCGATGGTTTTAAACATTCAAGAAACCAGTTGAGGAATTATTCATGCTTGTTTTGCTTAAAATTATATACTTCAAAGCCCCTTAAATGTTCTATTAATTAATAACAAAATATTGTAAAAATATTTAAATTTGGTAAAGTACTGCCACCAGTACGTAAAGACAAAGACGCCATACGTTACAACAAGAATGTCACGTAATCTGGAAAATTCTTTAAGGAAGTAATCGAGTGACTGTAGTAAGGTGGGCTCTTGATTTACTATACACCCATTGACCGATCCAATAGGTGCCTTTAGTAGCAAATCATTTTATATTATGACCTTAATTTAGAAGACGGTTAAAGTAGAAGACATTCCCCATGCAAGGAAAAGACTCCTTGCGCAGAATTATAAACACAATCAGAGGCAGAGGTTAAGGCCACGGCGCTTATTTTGATCATATGGTAGCGCACCACCATCAACTATTCCCTCATGTCGTTAAGGCTTGCCGCTTTGCTTCCCAATTTCACATTGTCAACATAAAAGATTCTTTCTTTCGTATCAGTCGTTTTATTCCCATTCCAGTCATCCTTGTAGATACCAATTTTCCATCGCGGGTATGCAAACTCGGCATACATAGTCGGGCCAGAATATTTCAATACCCTTTCACCGTTTAACCAAACTTCAACTAAGCCGTCCTCATTCGGTGAATGTATGACATGGATGACAAACTGTTGCCACACGTCCTTTTGTACATTGCCTAACACATACCTTTTATGCTTTTGGCTACCACCTCCTATAAGCATTTTGAATTGATCATCCTCAGTCAGCAACTGCAAGGCTGGACTTCCAGATCCTTTTCCTTGATGCCACTGATTTATATGATCCATATTAGAGTCTTTTTCATAATGTGATGCTGGAAAGAAACCATCAAAGGCATACCATCCCTCTTTTACTAGAGTACTCTTCGGAAAGAGGAATTCAACCCTCGTACCGTTGCTAGCTTCAAGATCGGTATCCCTAAGTTCGAAGCGCCCTGACTTTTCTCCCTCGTAAACAGGATCAGCAACTACTTTAAAACCATATGAAGTGCTTGACTGAAGCTTAGCCCCCTTGAACACAGAATTCCCCTCGAAATCTTCATTGAAGAGTAATTTAGAAGTATATATTTTATTGATTACTACATCATCTACCAAACCTCTATTCAAGCAAGGATTAGATATAGGCAAACAAAGTTGCATCACCGTCCACACAGCTATATAAAATTTGGACATGCTAAAACAACATAAAATTAAAAATTATATCATTTTAGTTAAATAAGTACGGGTTAGTGATTAGCGAGTTGTCTATCTCTGATTCATATTCAGTATTAATATGTAAATCATTTGCCATTCCATCCCAATCCTTTGCAGGAGGAGCAAAAAAGAAGCGGCGCAGGGGAATCCCCCGCGCCGCTCCGCTGCCAGCCCGCCGCCCCCGGAAAGGGGGAGCTGCTGCCTTGTTATTTTGTGATCGTGAAGGTGACGGTCCTTGGCGTGCCGGCCTTGCCGTCGGT
>NZ_JARDUA010000011.1 GCF_029360645.1 Pontibacter litorisediminis
GGACTTGAAGTGAGACGCGCTTCAAAAGATGGCCCTGTTGCTGTAAGGATTCACACCAGTACACCAACAGGGCCAGTAAAGTAAAATATGGAAATGACACAGTTTAAATTACACTCCCGAGGCCGCTGCATGTATACTTGCAGCGGCCTCTTTTATTTTATCTTTGAGTAGAGATCCTCCTCTACGTTTTTAAATCATCAATGCTGCTGCACCATCTCCTTCAGCGCCTCCACCCATGTGTCGCTGGAGTTCAGGCTCTCTACCAACTGCCACTTCTCGCCGCCCTCGTGCTCAAACATCTCCTTAAACTCTTCGCCCACCTCCACAGTGGTTTCCAGGCAGTCGGCCACAAAGGCGGGGCTGAAGGCCAGCACTTTCTTGATGCCTTTGGCCGGCATGGTTTTCAGCACCTCGTCGGTATAGGGCTGCAGCCACGGGTCTTTGCCCAGCCGCGATTGGAAGGCAACGGTATACTGGTCCTCGCTTAGGCCCAACTCAGCAGCCAGCAGGCGTGAGGTGGCGAAGCAGGAGGCGCGGTAGCAGTAGCGGTTGCGCTTGTTGTAGCTGTTGCAGCAGGAGCCCAGTTTGCAGTAGCCGTGGTCGCTGCCTTTAAGTATCTGCCGCTCCGGCACGCCGTGATAGCTGAACACTACGTGGTCGTAGTTATCCTCGGCCATATACTTCCTGCCCAGCTCGGCAAAGGCGTTGATAAAGCCGGGGTCGTCGCAGTAGGTGGAGATAAAGTTTATACTTGGGATGATCCACCAGTCCTTCACGATCTCCATGATCTTGTCGTGCACGGAGCCGGTGGTGGCAGAGGCGTACTGCGGGAACAGCGGCACCACAATGATGCGGGATACGCTTTTGTCGCGCAGCTCCTCCAGGGCACTTTTTATACTTGGGCTCTGGTAGCGCATCCCAAAGGCCACGTGGTAGTCCTCGCCGAGGGCTTTCTGCAGCTTCTCCTGCAGGTCGCGGCCGTGGTAGAGCAGCGGTGAGCCGCGGTCTGTCCAGAGCTGCTGGTATACTTTGGCAGACTTAGGGGCGCGGAACGGGGCAATAACGCCGTTGACCAGTGCATAGCGGCCCACAGGGTTTATGTCGATCACACGCTTATCCAGCAGGAACTCGCGCAGGTATTTTCTAACATCGGGTGTATTGGGGGTGTCCGGTGTACCGAGGTTCACCAGCAGCACGCCAATCTTACCTATAGTTTTTTTGCTCATCTATACTTATAAGAGTACTGTTGTTACACAAAGATACAAGTATAACCCGTTACTTGTTGATACTTAATTTCTATCCGCTCATAGAGGGGCAACGTAGCCTAAAGCGAAAAGTAGGGGGAAATGTTCTGAAGTTAGAAGGTTAGAAAGGTAAAAGCCCTGGCGCAAGCGTCCGCTTGTGCCTTGCTATGGAACCTGTAACAAGAAGCAAAGGCGGACGCTTGCGCCAGGGGAGGAAAGCAGCTTGTTTCTGCAAAACTTTCAGGTTTCTCATCTTCAATATCCTTCATCACCGTTCTCACACTTGATTAAAGTATACGCGGAAGCACCCCTAAGCTTTCTAACCTCTCTAGCTCCCCAACTCCTAAACTCCTCCTAAATCTGCACATTTTCACGGGGTTTCGTAAAAAAGGAGTAATTTTGCAACCTCAAATTTAGATTATGGCCGAAACACCGCACAAAGCCGGTTTTGTAAGTATAGTGGGCAAGCCGAACGTGGGCAAGTCCACGTTGATGAACGCGCTGGTGGGCGAGAAGCTTTCCATCATCACGTCTAAGGCGCAGACCACGCGGCACCGCATCATGGGCATTTTGAACGGAGATGACTTTCAGATCGTTTACTCCGACACGCCCGGCATCATCAAGCCGCAGTACGCGCTGCACGAGTCTATGATGGGCTTTGTGCGTACCTCGCTGGAGGATGCCGATATCATCCTTTTCGTGACGGACATTTACGAGAAGCACGACGAGGACGATGTGATCAAGCGCCTGAAGCATGCCTCGGTGCCCATACTTTTGCTGATCAATAAAATTGACCAGGCTACCGAGGAGGAGGTGAACGAGAAGGTTGCTTATTGGAAAGAGCACATGAACCCGACCGAGATCCTGCCTATATCGGCGCTGCACAAGTTTGGGCTCGATCATCTGTTTGCGCGTTTGCTGCACTACCTGCCGCAGCACCCGCCGTTTTACCCCAAGGATGAACTGACCGACAAGCCCGAGCGTTTCTTTGTCTCGGAAATGATCCGGGAAAAGATTTTCCTCAACTATAAAAAGGAGATTCCCTACAGCTGCGAGGTGGTGGTAGAGGAGTTTAAGGAAGAGGAGGACATCATCCGGATCCGGGCCGAGATCAGTGTGGAGCGGCGCAGCCAGAAAGGCATCGTGATCGGCAACAAAGGGGAGGCGCTGAAAAAAGTAGGCACGCAGGCCCGCCTCGACATGGAGGACTTCTTCCAGAAAAAGATATTTCTTGATTTATACGTGCGCGTGAACGAGAACTGGCGGACAGACCAGAAGCTGCTTCGGCGCTTCGGCTACCGCGAAGAGTAGCGCACCATAAAGCTTCGGGGCACGGTGCTCCGGGGGCACTTTAACACTTTTATTTTAGTTCGATGTCAACCAACATCATTGCTATTGTAGGCCGCCCGAACGTGGGCAAGTCTACGCTTTTTAACCGCCTGATCGGCCAGCGCAAGGCCATCATGGACAACGTGAGCGGCGTAACCCGCGACCGCAGCTACGGCCACGGCGACTGGACCGGCAAGTACTTCACCGTGATAGACACGGGCGGCTACGTGCACGGCTCCGACGATATTTTTGAAGCCGAGATCAACCGGCAGGTAGAACTGGCCATGAACGAGGCCGACGTGATCCTGTTTATGGTGGACGTGGAAGCCGGCCTGACCGGGCTGGACGAAGAGTTTGCCAACGTGTTGCGCCGTACCGATAAGCCGGTGTACGTAGTGGCCAACAAAGCCGACACCAACGCCCGCATGCACCAGATGGGTGAGTTTTATTCGCTGGGTGTGGGTATCGATATTTTCCCGGTCTCCTCGCAGAGCGGCTCCGGAACCGGCGAGCTGCTGGACGAGGTGGTAAAGCACTTTAAAGACGAGGGCGTGGAAGACCCGGATGCCGGTATCCCGAAGATCGCTGTGCTGGGCCGCCCGAACGTGGGCAAGTCCTCTTTCGTGAACCTGCTGCTGGGCCAGGAGCGTAACATCGTGACTGACATTGCCGGTACCACCCGCGATGCCATCCATGCCCGCTACAATGCCTTCGGCAAGGAGTTTATCATTGTGGATACCGCCGGTCTGCGCCGCAAGAGCAAGGTAAACGAGGACATCGAGTTCTACTCGGTGCTGCGCTCGGTGCGTGCCCTGGAAGATGCAGACGTTTGTATCGTGATCTTGGATGCTACCCGCGGTATTGAGGCGCAGGACGTGAACATTATCGCCCTGGCCGAAAAGAACCGCAAAGGCATCGTGATCCTGGTGAACAAGTGGGACCTGATCGAGAAGGATACCCATACCACCAAGAAGTTCGAAGAGGAGATCTACAGCCGCATTGCGCCCATCGCTTACGTGCCGATCATCTTTACCTCGGTGCTGACCAAGCAGCGTATTCACAAAGCCATTGAGGTGGCCATGGAGGTATACGACAACAAGACGCGCAAGATCCCGACCTCCAAGCTGAACGACCTGCTGCTGCCGGATATTGAGCGTTACCCGCCGCCAGCCATCAAAGGTAAGTTTATCAAGATCAAGTACATTACGCAGCTGCCGACGCACAACCCTACGTTTGCGTTTTTCTGTAACCTGCCGCAGTATGTCAAGGAGTCGTACACGCGCTACCTGGAGAACCGGATGCGCGAGCACTTCGACTTTACAGGGGTTCCGATCAGGCTGCTGTTCAAGAAAAAATAATTTTTCGGGTGTGTATTTGGAGGCTCATATATAGTAGTATATTTGCGCCTCATTTATAAAAATCACAAACACCATGAAAAAAGTATTTGGTTTGCTTTTCGTTGCAGGTCTGTTCGCTTTTGCATCTTGCAACAGCGCTGAAGAGACAGCTACTGAGGTTGAGACTGTAGAAGAAACTACAGTTGAAGAGGCTCCAGTTGTAGAGGAAGACACTACTACACTTGAGGCTGACACAGCTGCTACTTCAGTTGATTCTGCTTCTGCTGAGTAATCAACACACGTAAACTCCCGGCGCATGGCCGGGGCATAAAAAGGCACCTCCAAAGGGTGCCTTTTTATATTTCTATATATTTCTATAAACTATATTCAACTGCTGCCGTATTCTTTGTCATGTTTCCGCGGTAGCCGCTTGTGCTGCCCGGGAACAGGGATTTATTCCTTTACCTAAACGCATAGAACCAATGAAAAAAGCACTGTACGTATTTACCCTTGCAGGCCTTTTCGCCTTCGCTTCCTGCGACTCCCCGGCTGAGGAGAGAGCAGAGGAAAGGGAGGAAACTGTAGAGGAAATGGAAGATCAGGCAGAAGAGGTGTCGGATGATATGGAAGACGCCGTGGAAGACACTGACACCAGTGCCGTGATCGAGTAGTTTTGTTTGTAACCCTTAAAACTGAAATATTATGAAAAAGTCAATTTTGATGTTCCTGGCTCTAGGCCTCTTTGCCTTTACCTCCTGCGATTCTAACACAGAGAATGCTGTAGAGAACGATACCGAAAGAGTAGAAGAAGGAGCCGAGGAAGTAGGCAACGACATTGAAGAAGGTGCCGAAGAAGCCGGCAACGAGATAGAGGAGGGTGCCGAAGAAGTAGAGAACGAAGTAAACAACTAATTTATAGCAGGCAATGCCTTGGTAGCGGGTTGGGCTCAGGCTCAACCCGCTATTATTTTAAGTGGACGGTGTTAACCTATCACTTTGCCTGCCGTTGAATAACAGCATGTTGTGTTGTGGAAACTGCCTGTAGGCAAGGCCCACGCACGAAGTATAAATTAAATGAAAGGCCATGAAAAAGCTAGTTTATCTATTTGCTGTCGCCGGGCTGTTTAACCTGGGAGCATGCGCATCTACTGAGAACACGGTAGAAGAAGGAGCCGATGAAGTGGAAAATGCAGCCGAGGAGGCTGGCGATGAAGTGGAAGAGGCTGCGGATGAGGTAGAGGACGAAATCGATAACGATAAATAAGGTAAGCACTACTTCTGAAACACAAAGGCCGGTGCAGTACGCTGCACCGGCCTTTGCTTTTGCACGTTGCCGCACCTACGGGCCCAGCCTTTTCTGGATCAGGCTGTTCACCAGCGCGAAGAGGCGCTTGGGGGTAAAGGTGCGCCAGTGGATGTCGTCCAGGTTGCCGCCATAGTTGATATAAGAGTCCAGGTTATAGTTCTTCATCTCGCTCAGCACGAAATCCTGGAAGCCAAGGGCAGCCACCCAACCCTCCTCAATGTCCTCAAACCACTCTTCATAGTAAGAGTCGTCGGAGCCGTGGAAGTTAAACACGTTTTCCCCGATCAGGATAAAGTGCTTAATGCCTTCCTCCACCATCGGGTCAATGATGTTTCGCTTCAGCTGCATAACGTCGTTGTTCAGGGCGTCGTTCCACTCGCCAATGAACTCTATCACTGCAAAATTCAGCTCGTAATCGGCATAGAGTATCTTGATAAACAGCGTTTCGGAGTTCATGTCGTCCCACTGGGGGTGTATGTAGTACCCGTAAATGGTGTTGGTGTACTGCGAAAGGCTGTTCTCTGCCCCATAGAGCGGTGAGCGCGGATCCTCGGAGGCAGCGTACTTCTCTATCCAGTTATAGTATGGTTCTATCGTATGCATAAAGTGTAAAAACAGGTGCGGGGGCTGCAGTATACTGTACTGCCGGCGCTGCCCTAAAGTTGAGGCCTTCGGGCAGCTTTTTTCCACCCGCCAGCGCTGTGGTTTCAACAAAAACAGCCAAAAAAAAGTGGCATCCGGTGCAAATGTAAAGTATAAGTGCCGAACAGGAAACCGTTTAGGGCCTCCTGCGGTATGGTAAAGTACAGGCGTCGGTTCTGAAAGGCGCTGGCATACCCAGGGTACGCATCATCAACACTAACTTTCCGGCAAACTATGGTATCAATAATTCACTTTGAGGAGGATAACCTTGTAGGTTTTCATGTGCAGCACTATATTGACGAGGCTGGGCTGAGGACAATTGTGCGGGAGATGGAAGAGAAGGCGCAGGAGCAAGACAAGGTATGTTTATACTTTGAGTTCGAGAACTTTGGCGATTGGGACAGCGTGCAGTCGTTTTTTGATACGCTGAAGCTGAAGTTCCACAGCTGGGACAAAATTGCCCGCTACGCCATCGTAACCGATAAGGATTGGGTAAAGAAACAGTCGCGGCTGGCTAACTTCCTGACGCCCCACTTTGAGGTGAAGGCCTTTAGCCTGGCCGACAAGGAGCCTGCAATAGCATGGCTGCGGCAGCCCGTAGCCGACAAACCCGGGCAGGGCCTGTCGGTGCTGGAGGCCATGCCCAGGCATGTGGTGGGGGTGGCTACGCTTGGCAGCCTCTCCGCAGATGATTACCGCACCGTAAACGACCTGCTGGCCGAACAGGCAATGAAGCAACAGGATGTGCGTTTATACCTGGAGGTGCTGCAACCTAACGGCAATGCCCCGGATGCCCTCTGGGAAGAGCTAAAGCAGCAAGTGCCTCGGCACGACAGGCTCAGCAAGGTTGCCATAGCCGGCCATGAGGAGTGGCTGCAGCGCCTGGGGGGCTATGTGCCCGGCAATAATGTAAGATTCTTTAAATTGGATGAGCGCGACACGGCCATAGACTGGCTACGATAGCAGCTGCTTGCAGGGAGCTGCCGCGCCATCAGCTCTGGAAAAATGTTCAGAAAAACACTCTTATTCTTTATGGTACTGCTGCTGGAGCAGCAGTATGCTTTTGCCCAGGGGGCACCGGATTACACTAAAGTCTATCATCCTGTTATAAACGAGGCGGAGCTGCTGGTGGTGGACAGGGAGTATGAAAAGGCGCTGGACACCTACCGGCAAGCCTTTGCCGCCGTTCCCTCGCCTTTCGCCCGCGATTACTACAACGCCGCTATCTGCGCGCTGGAGCTGCAGGACCGCAAAAGAACCTTTAACTACCTGGAGGAGCTGGTGCAGAAAGGCGTAAGCCTGGAATACCTGGAGCGGCAACCTGTGCTGGACTCGCTGCGCAACACAAAGCACTGGCAGAAGTTCGCCAAAAAGTACCCCAAGCGCCGCGACAAGTATGAGCAAAAGCTTAACAAAGAACTCCGAGCCGACCTCGACGAGCTCTATGCCCGCGACCAATACTTCCGGCAGGCGAAGGGCGGCTGGCGCGTGCACGGCGACACGATCACTAAGATTGAGGCGGCCAACACCAAACTGCTGCTCGGTTGGATAGAGGAGTACGGTTACCCGGGGGAGGACCAGATCGGGCTGGCAGATACGTTGGAGCTGCTGCCCCGCTTTACGGTGGTGATAGAACGCCAAACCAAGGCACGCAAAGGCCACGACTTTAAGGAGGTGCTGACGCAGGCCGTGCAGCAGGGGCGCCTTGCCCCACAGGCCGCCGCTTACCTGCTGGACCAGCAGGCCGGCACCAGCAAGTATGGCGCCCGCGTTTTTGCCAAAATAAAGTGCAGCAAGTGCGCGGATGACGAAGAACTCGGGACGCTGGATGATTACATGACCACCAAGATCAGTAGGGAGCAGGAGGAGCAGGTGGATAAGCGCCGCAGGGAGCTAGGGCTGGAGCCGCTGGAGCTATACAAGTATAAGATCGTGCACGTTGGCGATAGGAACCGTGACCGGTTTATACTTACCTACCCCTGGTCTGTTATCAACTACGTGGTGCCGAGCAAGGAGGCCGCCCGTGTGCTGCTGGAGAAGCTAACGATGAAGTAATAAGTCTATACTTAAAACGGGTAGAACAACAGAATCAGGTTGAGGGCGCATAGTCCCATCCCCAGCAGCCCTATCTTTGCTTTCCATTTCCTGTAGGCCCAAAAGCCTGCTACAGCTCCCACAGCCTCCAATATGAATAGAATAGCTCGCGTGTTGTCGCTCATAGTGTAAAGCATGGTCATTTGCTGCATTTCTTCCAGCTCGTTATACTCCTGCATGGTCTCGAGGTAAAAGTAGGTAACGATAGCCAATCCTATCAAACCAATCAAAAGAGATGCGATTCCTGCTTTCATCTGGTTGCTTGTTACAGGGCCCTACCAGTATAAACGTATGAAAACAGCAAGAGCCGGAGTTTTTTGCCCCGGCTCTTGCTGTTTCTGTGCTTATCGTAGCTTAACGCCCGTTCCCGTTGCGGTAGGCCTCAACGGCGGCGCGCACGCTGCCATACTTCTTCAGCAGGGCTCCGGCCTCTGCCCGTCCTATTCCCAACTCTTCCATTACCATGCGGGTGCCGCGGTCCACCAGCTTCAGGTTCGAGAGCTGCATGTCCACCATCTTATTGCCCTTTACACGGCCTAGCTTCACCATGGTGGAGGTGGTGAGCATGTTGAGCACCAGCTTTTGGGCGGTGCCGGCCTTCATGCGGGTGCTGCCTGTTACGAACTCAGGGCCGGTTACTACCTCCACCGGAAACTCGGCAGCGGCGGCTACGGCACTACCCGCGTTGCAAACCACGCAGCCTGTGGCAATACCGCGCTCACGGCAGGCGTTCAAGCCGCCAATCACGTAGGGCGTGCGGCCAGAGGCGGCGATGCCCACCACAACATCCTTATCCGAGATGTTGTGCTCCTGCAGGTCTTTCCAGGCCTGCTCCTCATCGTCCTCGGCAAACTCCACGGCCTTGCGGATGGCTGTGTCGCCGCCCGCCATAATGCCGACTACCATGCCATGCGGCACACCATAGGTAGGAGGACACTCAGAGGCGTCCACGATGCCCAGGCGGCCGCTGGTGCCGGCGCCGATGTAAAACAGGCGGCCACCCTGCTGCAGACGCTCCACGGTGGCGTTCACCAACGCCTCGATCTGCGGGATAGCTTTCTCAACGGCAAGCGGTACGGTCTTGTCTTCGCGGTTAATGTTTACGAGCAGCTCATGCACACTCATCTGTTCCAGTCCGTCGTAATTGGATGTTGATTCGGTAGTAGACACGCTAAAGGATAATGAAAAGGTGAAAACACAAGGAGACAGCCTCACGCCGTCTCCTTAGGGTAAATTTATCTATGCTTTTTTAGGAGAGCCAAACGTCTGCAGCAGCTCCTGGTGGTACTGGATCAGGCCTTCGCTTGGGCTCTTCAGGATGGTTTCTACATGCAGGCCATACTTTTGGGCCACCTGCTTCAGAATATCGCCGAAGTGGAAGGCAATAGAGCCAACAAAGTTAACAGGCAGGGTTTGGTGGCCCTCATACTTTACCACGTGGCGCTCAAAGAACTCCGAGAAGTTCTCGTAGATCATGCCGTGGATAACCGGGTGCTTCTGCTTATCGTGCATGAACCTGGCAAAAGTAGCCATGTAGCGGCTCGGGATGGCAGAGCTATACAGGGTATCCAGGATGCCGTCTTTGGTCAGGCTGTAAGTGTTCTTAAGTGAGGTGGCCAGGTCTTCCGGCAGTTCGCGGTAAAGGTAAGCTTTGATCAGCAGCTTGCCCATGTAAGCGCCGCTGCCCTCGTCGCCGAGCAGGAAGCCCAGCGATGGCACGTTGTCGATGATGTCGGTGCCGTCGTAGAGGCAGGTGTTGGAGCCAGTGCCCAGGATACAGGCAATGCCTGGCTTACGGCCGCAAAGGGCACGCGCCGCTGCCAGCAAGTCATGCTCCACAGAGATCAGGGCATCCGGAAAGGCTCTGAGCAGGGCGTCTTCTACACGCTTGTTACGGTCTGGCGAGCTGCAGCCTGCTCCGTAGTAATAGATGGCCTCCGGGTTCTTGTCGCTTAGCTGGGGTAGCAGCACCTCATTTATTTCCTGGTAAATTTCGTCTGCCTCCTGGTACATCGGGTTAAACCCGGCAGTTTGCGCCTGGCCCAGTTGCTTGTCGCTGGTTACGATGCGCCAGTCTGTCTTCGTTGAGCCGCTATCAGCTATAAATATCATCTGTGTTTGTTTGATTTATGGATGTTCAATGGAGTCGTAACCCCAATATACGGTTTTATTTTTAGGTCTGTTGATGCTGTGAGGGCCGGTACGCAGAATTCTTGACCAGGCCCACGGCCTCAAATTTATCAAAAACATTGGCATTATGTGGTGCATCTGCCAGTTCTTCTGTTAAATCCTGCCCGGCCCAGTGCTCATAGTGCCTGCCGTTGCGCCACAGCCTCGATTTTTTCACGTCATAGATCACTCCCTGGTAGGCCACCCATATTTCGTCGCGGTCCTGCCCGTTCCGGAGGGCCAGTTGCTGCAGGGTGTATTCTGGTAGTGTCATGTGTGAGTTGAAAATGCGGGAATTTACAGATTTAAAGGTATGGAAACTTGGGGTGAGCTAGTTGGGTCCGTTCCACTGCTCAGAAGCACAACGGGCATTAGAGCAGCAGAGGCCGCCTGATGTAAGATCCACGGGGCGCGAGCATAGTCAAATAATGCGCTCAAACCATACTTATACTTTGAACTTCTAATCTCCAAGCCCTCTGATTTCCACGTTTTTTAGCTTCATGTCTTAGCACATTACCCAATCCGGGCCTGCGTCAGGATCCAGCGGTTGGGCACCTCGCCCTTGGTGGCCTGCAGGTAGTCCTCATAGCTACAGGGCACTATGCGGCTGCCTTTGTCAGAGCTGAGCGGCTCCACCTCCAGCCACCATTTCTCGCTGCCCCTGCTTTTGTAGAAGATCATGCGGTCGGGGTTATCATCGGCAAAGGCCACGGCATACTTCGTGAAGTTGCGGCCGTTGAAGTTCGTTTCATTTTTACGGTGGTAAAAGCCCTCTACAAAGTACCAGATCATGGTGGCCACGGTCATGGCGGTTAACTCCCGGTCGTCGAGGGCGGGGTTATACTCATAGATTCCCAGCGAGGTCAGGTTGTCGTTCAGGCCGGCATACCAGCACAGCTGGCAGGCTTCCTCGCCGGTAAGCCCGAAGGGGTTGGCGGGTTCGTAGCCCGGCGCGTCCTGGTGGCGTATGGCCGATATATCGAAGGTGAGCAGATCCGCGATGCGCACCACCGGCTCCATCTCCTGCACGTTGCGGTGTACTTCGCCCACGCGGTAGGCCTCGAAATGCATTTTCTCGAACGTGGCCATCACCTCCGGCTCCACAAAGTACGACTGGTACCCAATTTGGCTCAGGCTGAAGAGGTAATTGGGCTCGTGCATCAGGATCTGGCGCAGCTGCTTTTTATTGGGGGCCGCCTCTGCGTCCTCGGTCATGTCCACGCTGCTGTCCACGGTCACCATGTTCACCACGCGTTCCAGGTGCTCATAGCCCATGTACTGGCCGTACTCCAGGTCCTGAGAACCACCGATGATCACCGGAATGGTGTTGTGCGATATCAGCACCTCCACGATCTCCTTCAGGCGCAGGTGCGTGTCCTCCAGCGTGATGCCGGGGCGCAGGTTCCCCAGGTCCACGATATGGCAGCGGCCGCTTCCTTTGTTCAGGCTGTAAAGCTTTTTGCGCACCAGGCGGGCAGGGGCCTGCGCTGCGGCGGCCTCATCTGCGCTTGGCGCCTCGGCAATTTCACGGCCCCGTGTCTCGTTTACGCCAAGTATGGCGATGTCGGCGGCGCGCCAATCCGGAAACTTGCTCACAAAGCGGCTGATGTATGAGCCGAGGGTGCGGGGCTTGTTCAGGGGCGCGAACACTTCCTCGCTCAGCGGCTCAAAAAATATGGACAGGTTCATGGATGGTTGTCTCTGAGTTTACCTGAAACGTACAGGAGTGCACCTGGCTTTGCCCGTGCATGTGCTTGTAGTTCTAAAAGTATAAATATAACACATGGGAAATATTTATACAGCCTGCCGTGGCAGAATTCGAAAAAAATAATTAAAATGCATCAGTAACAGGCCATTTACCCTGTACTTGGCGCTGTTTACAGCTAACTAATCTAAACACCGTTGTATAACCCATACACTATATGAACCTAACCCGGACCTTCGACCTTTTGCCACACCAGATGCAGCAGTTCCCTAAGCCCGACTGTTTGGCGTCTAAGGTTAACGGCACCTGGCAAAAGTATACGACCAGCGATGTGCTGGAGTATGCCAACCAAGTAAGCCTGGGCTTACTGAAGCTCGGAATCGGAAAAGAGGATAAAGTTGCCATCATCTCTTTCAACCGGCCGGAATGGGTGCTGGTTGACTTTGGCATTCAGCAGATCGGAGCTATCAGTGTGCCGATGTACCCCACGATCACGGAGGAGGATTACCGCTATATCTTCAACGATGCTGAGGTGAAGGCGGTGTTCGTTTCCGACGCGGCACTGTACAACAAGGTAGTGGCTGCCACCGAGGGCATGGAGGGCATCAAGGAGATCTACACGTTTGACGACATACACGGCGCCAAAAACTGGAAAGAGGTGCTGAAGATGGGCGAGAAAGAGGATGTGTCGCAGCTCGAGCCGCTGAAAGCAGCCGTGAAGCCGGAGGACACCCTGACCATCATCTATACTTCCGGCACGACGGGTAACCCGAAGGGCGTGATGCTGACCCACGACAACCTGATGAGCAACGTGCGCGGCACTGTGCCTTACGTGCCCGTAAACCACCAGCACCGTGCCCTGAGCTTCCTGCCGCTTTGCCACGTGTTCGAGCGCATGCTGCTGTACCTGTACTTCCGTATCGGGGTGTCTATCTACTATGCCGAAAGCATAGAGAAGGTGGCCGATAACCTGAAAGAGGTGAAGCCGCACCTGTTTACCACTGTGCCGCGCCTGCTGGAGAAAGTATACGATAAGATTGTGGCTACCGGCATGGAGCTGACAGGCGTGAAACGCAAGCTGTTTTTCTGGGCGCTGGAGCTGGGCCTGAAGTATGACCCGCAGGTAGACCATGGCTGGTGGTATAACAAGCAGCTGGACCTGGCCAACAAACTTATCTTCAGCAAATGGCGCGAGGCCTTGGGTGGCAACGTGCGGGTGATCGTGTCCGGTGGTGCTGCCCTGCAGCCGCGCCTGGCGCGCGTGTTCTGGTCGGCCAACATCCGGGTGATGGAGGGATACGGCCTTACCGAGACATCGCCGGTGATTTCGGTGAACCGCTATGAGCCGGAGAACAACATGATCGGAACCGTGGGTATGGCTATTGACGGCGTGGAGATAAAGATTGCCGAAGACGGCGAGATACTGACCCGCGGGCCGCACGTGATGAAAGGCTACTACAAAAAGCCGGAGCTCACGGCCGAGGTGATCGACAAAGACCGCTGGTTCCATACGGGCGATATCGGCGAGATGATCCAGGGCAAGTACCTCAAGATCACTGACCGCAAGAAAGAGATGTTCAAGACCTCCGGCGGTAAGTATGTGGCGCCGCAGCCTATCGAGAACAAGCTGAAGGAGTCGGTGGTGATAGAGCAGGTGATGATTGTGGGCGATGGCCGCAAGTACGCCTCTGCCCTCATCGTGCCGTCTTTCATGGGGCTGCAGGATTGGGCAAACCACAAGGGGATTAAGTATACCACAGATGAGGAGATGCTCAAGCACCCGGACGTGATCGAGAAGTTCAAGCGCGAGATAGACAAGGCCAACGAAGGGCTGGCGCAGTACGAAACGGTGAAGAAATTCGCTCTGATCCCTAAAATGTGGACTGTGGAGAGCGGTGAGCTGACGCCAACCCTGAAGGTGAAGCGCAAGATCATCACGGCCAACTACCACGATGTGATCGAGAGCCTGTATTAACACATGAAGTATGGTTGGAGCCGCTGGATTAGCGGGTGTCCCTACTTCCTCAATGCTACTGTTATAAACCTGTTTTGTCATCCTGAAAGGATCCTGGTTAGAGGGAGGTAAAGCCTCTGCCAAGGTCCTTTCAGGATTTTTTTTGTCTGTACTTCCTTGGGCCCTTCCCGCACCGGCAAGGGCTTTTTTTTGTCCGTGCTATGCTTTTTGCATCAGAATAAATCCCAATCGCTCGTTTATAGTATAACTATACCCGTAACCTATGTAACATTACCTCCAGTTGCTGCGCCTGAAGGGTAATAAAATTTTTACCTAAAAAGGTATGCAAGCATAACAAATTTGCCTATATTTGGTATACACCATTGTAAATGATGAAACCGGAAGAAACAGTAGACTATAACTTTAAAGTATGTTGGCATGCCATCTCGCGTATGTATAATACAGAGGCGGCCAAGGCAGATATTACCACGTCCATTGGCTTTGTACTGCTCAACATAGATCAGGAGCAAGGCACCCCCGCCACTAAAATTGCTCCCTTGCTGGGCCTGGAGGCCCGCAGCCTTACCCGCATCCTTAAGAGCATGGAGGAGAAAAACCTTATCTACAAAGAGTCCGACCCCAATGACAAGCGCCTGGTGCGCATTTTCCTGACGGAGAAAGGGCTGGAGAAGAAGGAGGTCTCGCGGCAAACCGTAAAGCAGTTTAACCATAGGGTGCGCGAGCAGATCCCCGAAGAAGAGCTGGACGTGTTTTTTAAGGTATGTGGCCGCATCCAGGGCATGATCGAGAATAAAGAAATCTTTTAACCCATAGACAACTATTGCCATTCTATGAAAAGAATAATCAAGAAAGTAGCCGTGCTTGGCTCCGGGGTGATGGGCTCCCGCATTGCCTGCCACTTCGCCAACATTGGGGTGCAGGTGCTGCTGCTCGACATTGTACCGAAGGAGCTAACGCCGGACGAGGAGAAAAAAGGCCTGACGCTGGAAAGCAAGCAGGTTCGCAACCGTATCGTCAACAGCTCACTCGACGCGGCTATCAAATCCAACCCGTCGCCGCTGTACCGCAAGTCTGATGCAAGCCTGATCCAGACCGGTAATTTTGAAGATAACATGAAGGACATCGCCACCGCCGACTGGACCATAGAAGTGGTGGTGGAGAACCTGAAGATAAAGAAACTGGTGTACGACCAGGTGGAGCAGCACCGCAAGCCGGGTACGCTGATCTCATCCAACACCTCGGGCATTCCGATCCACATGATGCTGGACGGCCGCTCCGATGATTTCAGAAAGCACTTCTGCGGCACGCACTTCTTTAACCCGCCGCGTTACCTAAAACTGCTGGAAATTATCCCGACACCGGAAACAGACCAGAGTGTGGTGGACTTCCTGATGCACTACGGCGATTTATACTTGGGCAAGACCACGGTGCTGGCCAAGGATACGCCTGCCTTCATCGCCAACCGCGTGGGTATTTACGCCATTATGCAAGGCCTGCAGGTGATGAACAAGCTCGGCCTGAACGTGGACGAGGTAGACAGAATCTCCGGCCCGATCATCGGTCGTCCGAAGTCGGCTACGTTCCGCACGCTGGATGTAGTTGGTTTGGATACCTTGGCTAATGTTGCCAATGGCTTGTACCAAACCGGCGAGAACGACGAATCCAGAGAGCTGTTTAAGCTGCCGGACTACCTGCAGAAAATGGTAGAGAACAAGTGGCTGGGCGACAAAACCGGCCAGGGCTTCTATAAAAAGACAAAGGATGCAAAAGGCAAGACAGAGATCCTGACGCTGGACCTGAACACGCTGGAGTACGGGCCAAAGCAACGCCCTAAGTTCCAGAGCCTGGAAGTGCTGAAGCCGATCGAGGACCTGAAGAAGCGCATTAAAACATTCTCGAAGCAAACAGACAAGGCTGCTCAGTTCTTCAATGAGTCGCTGTTTGGGCTGTTTCAGTACGTTTCTAACCGTATTCCGGAGATATCGGATGAGCTCTATAGAATAGACGATGCCATGCGCGCCGGCTTTGGCTGGGAGCTTGGTCCGTTTGAGTACTGGGATGCCATTGGTGCCCGCGAAGGCGTGCAGCGCATGATCGAGAACGGCTATCAGCCTGCGCGTTGGGTAGAGGAGATGCTGGAGCATGGCAAGGAGTCTTTCTACATCGTGGAGAACGGCACGCGCCGCTACTACGACATCCAAAGCAAAGAATATAAAGCCATACCGGGCGCCGAGAATTTTATCATCCTGGACAACCTGCGCGGCAACAAAGTGCTGTGGAAAAACAGCGGTGCGTCGGTGATAGACCTTGGCGACGGCATCCTGAACGTGGAGTTCCACTCGAAGATGAACACGCTGGGTGGCGACGTGATCCAGGGCTTGATGAAAGGCGTGGAGCTGGCGGAGAAAGATTTCCGTGGCATGGTGGTTGGCAACCAGGGCGCCAACTTCTCGGCGGGTGCTAACCTGGGGCTGGTGTACATGTATGCGCTGGAGCAGGAGTACGACGAGATCAACTTCATGATCAAGCAGTTCCAGGACGCCATGATGCGCATGCGCTACTCGGCCATACCGGTAGTGGGTGCACCGCATGGTCTGACGCTGGGCGGTGGCTGTGAGCTGAACCTGCACTGCGACCACGTACAGGCGGCCGCTGAGACGTACATGGGCTTGGTGGAGTTTGGCGTTGGCCTGATACCAGGCGGTGGCGGTACCAAAGAGATGACGCTGCGCGCTGCCGATATGTATGCCGACGGCGACATTGAGCTGAACGACCTGAAGAACGTGTTCCTGACGATCGGTATGGCCAAAGTGTCTACCTCGGCTAAAGAGGCGATTGACCTGGGTTACATGCGCAAATCAGATAGCATCACCATAAACAGTAACCGCCAGATAGCCGATGCCAAGGCACAGGCTATACTTTTAGCGGAGGCTGGCTATACCAAACCGGTGCAGCGCACCAATGTGAAGGTACAAGGCAAAGGCGCGTTGGGTATGTTTCTGACAGGAGCCAACGCCATGTACTCAGGCCGCTATATCTCGGAGCACGACAAGAAGATCTCAGAAAAACTTGCCTATGTGATGTGCGGCGGCGACTTGTCGGCCCCAACCGAAGTAAGCGAGCAGTACCTGCTGGACCTGGAGCGTGAAGCCTTCCTGTCATTAACAGGTGAGCGCAAGACTTTGGAGCGCATCCAAAGCATCCTGACCACAGGCAAGCCGCTGAGAAATTAAGTCTATAGTATAAACTATAAAAGAGCATCAAAATGAACAATGCATATATCGTAGCCGGATTTCGCAGCGCCGTGGGTAAAGCAGGCCGTGGCGGTTTCCGGTTCACCAGACCTGATGACCTGGCTGCTGATGTCATCAAACACTTAATGGACGCTGTGCCCGCCCTGGACCCAGAGCGCGTCGACGACTTGATCGTGGGTAACGCCGTGCCGGAGGCCGAGCAGGGCCTTCAGATAGGCCGTATGATCTCCCTGTTGGCGCTGCCCATGTCGGTGAGTGGCATGACGGTGAACCGCTACTGCGGCTCCGGCTTGGAAACTATTGCCATTGCCGCTAACCGCATTTCGGCAGGTATGGCTGATTGCATCGTTGCCGGCGGCACCGAGTCAATGTCGTTGGTGCCAACAGCAGGCTGGAAAACTGTTCCCAACTACAAAATAGCCAGCAAAAATCCGGACTGGTACCTGAGCATGGGCTTAACTGCCGAGGCGGTGGCCGCGGATTACAATGTTTCACGTGAAGACCAGGATGAGTTTGCCTTCAAATCGCACCAGAAAGCGATCAACGCGATCAAGAACGGCTACTTTAAAGACCAGATCGTGCCGGTGACGGTGGAGGAGACATACCTGGACGAGAACGGCAAGAAAAAGACCCGCACCTACGTGGTGGACACCGATGAAGGTCCTCGCGCTGATACCTCTATGGAAGCACTTGCCCGCCTGAAGCCGGTGTTTGCCGCAGGGGGCACGGTAACAGCCGGTAACTCTTCTCAGACGTCCGATGGAGCTGCGTTTGTGATCGTGATGAGTGAGCGCATGGTAAAGGAGCTGAACCTGGAGCCGATCGCGCGCCTGATCAGCTACGGAACCGGTGGCGTTGACCCGCGCATCATGGGCATGGGTCCGATTGCAGCCGTTCCGAAGGCCTTGAAGCAGGCAGGGATGACGCTAAACGACATCGACCTGATCGAGATGAACGAGGCCTTCGCCGCACAGTCTATCGCTGTGATGCGTCACTTAGAGTTTGACCCGGATAAGCTGAACATCAATGGTGGTGCTATCGCGCTCGGTCACCCGCTGGGTTGCTCTGGCGCTAAGCTGAGCGTGCAGCTCTTCAGCGACCTGCGCCGCACCGGCGGCAAGCATGGCCTTGTAACGGCTTGCGTTGGCGGTGGTCAGGGTGTAGCTGGTGTGTTCGAGCTATTGAAGTAGATTTTTCGAATCACGTATCACGACACACGAATCACGACTTTTCAGATGCATAATTTCAAAGAACTGAGAGTATGGAAAGAGGCAATTGAGTTAGCAAAGCTGATTTACAATATATCAGCAAAGTTTCCTGCCGATGAGAAATATGGTTTGAAATCCCAAGTTAATCGTGCCGTTGTTTCTGTTGCCTCAAACATTGCAGAGGGAGCAGGCAGAGGATCTAATAAAGAGTTTGCTCAGTTTCTGAAAGTAGCACTAGGCTCAGCCTTTGAAATTGAAACACAGATGATTTTAGCAGAAGCATTTGGCTTTGTAACGGAAGCTGATAATCAAAAGCTGATGCAGCAGTTGTCAGGTGTACAAAAGATGCTAAACGGTCTGATTAGTAAACTGTAATAATCGTGTGTCTTGATACTTGATACTTGATACGAACAAATAAAAATACAATAACAATGGAAAACGCAACTAAAACAGCCGCGATCCAGGGTGGTGAGTTCCTGATAAAGGAGACCAACCCGCAGGACGTGTTCATACCGGAAGAATTTAATGAAGAGCAGCGCATGATGGCGCAGACCTGCCGCGATTTTGTGCGCGAGGAAGTGTATCCGCTGCTGGACCGCCTCGATAACCACGAGGAAGGCCTGATGGAAGACCTGATGAAAAAAGCAGGGGAGCTAGGCTTGTTCGCGGTGTCTATTCCGGAGAGTTACGGCGGCCTGGACATGGACTTTAACACTTCGCTGCTGGTAACAGAGTCAGTAGGCGGGGGCCATTCCTTCCCGGTTGCCTTTGCGGCGCACACCGGTATCGGTACCCTCCCGATTTTATACTTTGGCACCGAGGAGCAGAAGAACAAGTACATCCCGAAGCTGGTGAGCGGCGAGTGGATGTCGGCTTACTGCTTAACAGAGCCGGGTTCTGGCTCAGACGCGTTGGCAGCTAAAACCAAAGCTGAGCTGAATGCAGCAGGCACGCATTACATCCTGAACGGCCAGAAAATGTGGATTACCAACGCCGGCTTTGCCGATGTGTTTGTGGTGTTCGCGCAGGTGGACGGTGATAAATTCACGGGTTTTATCGTGGAGAAAGGTTATCCTGGCCTGAGCCTAGGCAACGAGGAGCACAAAATGGGCATCAAGGGTTCCTCCACCCGCCAGGTTTTCTTCGAGGACTGCGAAGTGCCGAAGGAGAACGTGCTGGGCGAGATCGGCAAAGGCCACCTGATCGCTTTCAACATCCTGAACATCGGCCGCATTAAACTGGGCGCCGCCACGCTGGGTGCCTCTAAAAAAGTGGCCGACCTGTCGGTGAAGTATGCCAACGAGCGCCACCAGTTCAAGCTGCCGATTTCAAAGTTTGGTGCGATCAAGTATAAACTGGCAGAGCAGGCTATCCGCATTTATGCGGTGGAGTCGGCGCTGTACCGTTGCGGCATGGATATTTACCGCAAAGAACAGGAACTGATGGCCGGTGGCGCCAACGAAAATGAGGCGCTACTAGGGGCCGCTCGTGAGTTTGCCGTGGAGGCCGCCATGCTAAAAGTAGAGGGCTCTGAGGTACTGGATTACGTGGTGGACGAAGGCGTGCAGATCTACGGTGGCTACGGTTTCTCTGCTGATTACCCGATGGACCGCGCCTACCGCGACTCCCGCATCAACCGCATCTTCGAGGGTACCAACGAGATCAACCGCATGCTGACCGTGGACATGATCCTGAAGAAAGCCCTGAAAGGCGAGCTTGATTTAATGGGCCCTGCCCAGGCGGTGCAGCAGGAGTTGATGGCTATTCCAGACTTCAACACAGAGGAAGAAACGCTGTTCTCGGCCGAGCATAAAGCAATTAAGAACCTGAAGAAGGCCATCCTGATGGTGGCCGGCACGGCGGTGCAGAAGTACATGAACTCGCTGGCCAAGGAGCAGGAGATCCTGATGAACATCGCCGACATGGCTATTAAAACCTACGTGGCGGAATCTACGCTGCTGCGCGTGGAGAAACTGGTAGGCATGAAGGGCGAGGAGGCCGTGGCCAACGAGATCGACATTGTGCGCGTGACGGTGAACGATGCCGTGGACGCTGCCTTTAAGGCCGGCAAGGAGGCTATCGCCGCCATGGCTGAGGGTGATGAGCAGCGCCTGCTGTTCATGGGCCTGAAGCGCTTCACTAAAAAAGACCTCTACAACACCAAAGAGGCGCGCCGCCGCATAGCCGCCGCCCTGATCGAGGCAAACGAGTTTGTATATTAATTTCTGACCATTTATAGTTAAGAAAGGCTGTTACCTCAGGTAGCAGCCTTTTTTGTTGCACCTGTGGCGTACGAACCTGCATACTTTTTGAGTATAGAGGCAAAAGGAGCGGTCAGTTTTACGTATTTAGCTAAGCGCCCATCTTTATTTAAACAAGCATCGCTATGGAAGTAACGTGCCTCATACCTTGCCACAACGAGCGTGAGCGGATAGCCTGTGTGCTGGATGTAGTCGTTGGCACTGCCCATATCTCCCAGGTCATCTGTGTGGATGATGGCTCTACTGATGGCACCGCTGACTTCATACAGCGGCACTGGCCCGAGGTAGAGGTGGTGCGCCTGCTGCAGAATGTGGGTAAGACGGCAGCCATAAAGTATGGCCTAAAGTACGTGCGGCACGAGGTGCTGCTGATGATGGATGCTGACCTGCAGGACCTGCGGAAGGATGAACTGGAGGCAGCCCTGGAAGCTTACCAGAAGTATACTTCCTTAGATATGATCATCCTGCGCCGCATCAATTCACCCTGGTTCGTGAAGTGGTACCGCAGCGATGTGCTGCTATCCGGGGAGCGCATCCTCAGAACCGCCGACCTGCGGCAGGTGCTAAGGCAGCAACTGAAATGCTACCAGCTGGAGGTAGCCATAAACCGCTATATGCTACGCCACAAAAAAGTGGTGCGCTGGATGCCGTGGTCGGCCATGAACACTTACAAGGTGGATAAACTGGGCGTGCTGGACGGCTCGCGCAAGGAGTTCCAGATGTATGTGGACATTGTGAACTACGTGGGCTTCTCGCACATGCTGTTGCAGCTGACCTCCTTTACCCGGAAAATGCGGGAGAAACAAAAAAGCGAGAACCTGCGCTCTCGCTTTCTGCAGCAGTTAAAACTGTAGTTACTTTATCTCGATGCGGCTTAGCTGCAGCTTGTCTGCTTTCTTACCACCGCGCAGCACCGTAACAATATTTTTATCGGCCAGCCAGGCGGTGTAATCCTTCACGTAAGCGGCCTTATTGTCTTTGGGGATGCCCAGGCGCAGCTCCTGCGGCGCTGTTGCTTGCCCGTTGTTGGTATTGATCTGGCGCAGGTATAGATCATACTTGCCATTGAGCTCCTCTAGTGTAAGCAGGTTCAGCGTGTTGCCGTTGAGGTAGGAGCTGTAGGAGATGCTGGTGAAACCATCGGAGGCGGGGGCCTGCTGCTGCTTCATCAGCACGGAGTTCCAGTCGAAGGTCATGTACTCGTCGTAGGCGAACAGGTGCAGCTCTTTGGCAAAGTATGGCGCATCCTCGCCACCCTCGGTATACTTCTTCTCGGCAAGTATAAGCAGCTGCTTCTCCGGCGTCAGGATCAGGTCGGTCAGGTAGATGTCCTGCAGTTTGTCGCTCTTGTCAGCTTTATCCAGCGCATTCACTTTCTGCACATACTCCGGCGTAAACTTATACTCCTCGGCGAAGCGCATGTCCTCCTGCTCGAAATCATACTTCACGGCTTTCAGGCTGTAGTAGCCGCCGCTCTTCTCGTCGGCCGTCAGCACGGCGCCATACATTTGCCCGTCCGGCATCAGCTCGAAGTGCGTATCGCGGATATATACTTTCTTGCCATCAAACACACCGCCCACCAGCACCGACATCACCTGCGCTTTTTTGCTGCCTGGCTTGTACTGCCGCACGCTCAGGCGGTTCATCTGGTCCGAGATTAGGTTCACATACTGCTCGCCACCATTGCCCACTTTTATGTCCGCCGTCAGGATGCCGCGCAAATCGCCCAGGTCATAGGTTACGTCCTGCTGCTTCTGCAGGCTGCCGTTGTACAGCGCGCCGCTGATGCGCTGTATCTGGAAGCTGTTATCGGTATGGAAGCGGTAAGCCAATACCTGCGTGCCGTCGGCAGATACCGCCACGCCGGCTCTGCGGCCTTTAGAAGGAGCCTCCAGCAGTTGTACCGGCTTCTCCAGCTGTCCGTTTTTCAGGTTCATGCGGTACCCCTGCAGCAGTTGGTTTTGGCCCTCTTTACGGTGCGTTACCACCAGCGCCGCCTCCTGTCCGGCCGTAAAGCTTTCCACCTCCTCCCCCGCAGCCATCAGTATCTCCGCCGCCCAAAGCTTTTTCAGGTCCGCGTTATACTTCTCCACGGTATACTTGCCATCGCCCTGGCGCTTCAGAAGTATAAACTCGTTCTGCCCCACAGGTATGGATTTGTGCGGCAGGCGCTGGTTGTAGTAGTCGGCCTCGGGGTTGGGCTGGTAATTAAAGTCTACCGCTGCCCTGGTTTTGGACTGGGCAAGTATAGCCTGCGGCAGGCAGAGCAGGCACAGAAGTATAAAAAGTGTGGAATGTTTTCTCACGGGTGGTATGGGTTTTTGGTAGAGGTAAAACGGTGGTGTTGGGTGTTTGTTGTGGGTAACCCGGCTGGGCTAAGGCATGTTTTAATGTGCTTTTGCTTTAGTTGGCAGCAATAATTTTTCTTCATACGCTTTTAGAAGCCGCCATATACTGGCAAACACTTCAATCTGTTCCTCTTCTTCAAGCAGTGTGTTGGTTATAAATACTCTCCCCGTGGCAGTTTCGGGATTGAAGAAGACGAAAGTTGTTATACCTGGGTCACCTCCTGTGTGCCCTATTTCTCCATTTCGCTTGTGCACCCAAAACACTCCGATATTAGGTTCTTTAGGATTAATATTCCTGGGGTTGAGGTTGTTCCCGAACTGAGGCGCGAGCAACATGTTGTAAGATGAGTCGCCTAGAACTTCCCCTCTGCCGGCCCTGCCTTTCATAATTTCCTGCAGATACTTGTTTAAGTCATGTAGATTAGACTTTAACCCGCCGTCAGGGTATGTTAACAATGAGTAAAGCGGAATGGGTTTTTGGGCAGCACTGTACAGAACAGCATGGTTATTCATCGGGATGTCTCTAAAAAACCAGCCGGTCGAGCTTAGCCCCAGCGGCGCTGTAATATGCCTCCTGGTGTATTCACTAAAAGGCACCTTAGTGGCACCCTCTACCACAAGAGCTACCAAGGCTGAACCGATGTTGCTGTACTCCTGCCATTCTCCTGGCTTGTACCTCAGGAAGTTCTTTTCAGAGTAATTTGCCCCCGTCCTGCTCAGGTACTCCTGCAGGAATGCTTTATATGCATCAACATCCAGTTCTTTTGTGTAGGTCTGCTTGTATACCTCTTCCCGGTCAGTTATCCCGGAGGTGTGGGTGACTAAGTGAATTACCTTGATTGGCTGGTCGGGGTAAAAGGGGTTCTGGACCTTGAAGGGTAAAAAATCATTGATATCCGAGTCCAGACTCAACTTACCTTCGCTTACCGCCTTCATCAAGGCTAAGCCAACAAAAGTCTTACTCACGGAGCCAATATTGAGGATCGTTTTTTCGGTGAATGGTTTCTGGCTGGAAATGTCAGAGAATCCAAAGGCCTGCGTGTACAGTACACTGTCTGGGCTGATCACGGAGACAGCAAATCCCGGAAGCACATTCCTTTCGCTCAGCTCGTCGAGGTTCTGCGTTAACGATGCTTTAAGACCTTGACCTAACAAGGTCAGAGTAACTAAAGAGAAAACCGAAGTTAAGAGAATATGCCTCATGTTTGTTAAGGGGCTATACGTGCCAACAGGCAAGTATAAGCGGTGATACAGCTACTGTAAAGACGTGGTTTGTATTATTAATTCTTTTGCAAACCGTCTAAGATAACTTTATTATTTTTTGGATTTATACTTGAATACTTTACCGTTACGGTATCTCCTAATTCAACAGAAGGATTGCCTTTGATTCGATAAGTAGCATCTACACCTAAACTGCTGCCATTTATCTTAAGTGTTGTAGTATGCCTTTTCCCTTCCACATCAAAGCTAATCAAGACATTAGAGTGCTCACCGCTAAGCGTAAGCCTAATTTCTTCAACGGTTCCTACTGTTTCTTTGCCATAAAGCTTTAGCTCAATATCTTGGCTTCTCAGGTAAAAAGATAAAGCAGACAATGCAAGAGTGATTGCTCCAACAACTATAATACCCTTTCCTGAGTATAGCTGGCGAGATCTAATCTTGTGCATTCTAGCGAGCTCGTCAAACCGTTCAGGTGTAACATATCCCGTGGCTAACATTTCCATTCTCCATTTCTTGTATTCATAATGTGACACCAAATGAGCAGGCGGAAACGGCAATATGAATATCAATGGAATCAAATACTTCGTCTGAGTAGTCACAACTAGAATAGCCAACAAAATGAAAGTACTAATAAAGACCACGACAGAGAGTTTTCCGCTCCCTCGTTCAAAATCTTCTTTTGTTAAATATTCTTCAATCATTAGTTATTACTGCCAACGTCTTGGCTAAAATGAGCCTTGGTTCTTTTTAGCTCTTGTTGAGCTAAGTAGTTTTTCATTCAGAACATTAACTAAGTTCTCCGCTTCCTGTTTGCTTAGAGTCTGCCCGAAGACCTTGTTATTTCCGTAGTACCCGAACTGTATTTGTCCGCCAGTAATCCCATACATTCTGAATATCAAAGGGGACGTTTGTTTTGTCACCACTCTGAAATTGTCTATCTGGCTTAATTCATACTTTCTTTTAGAAGTCAGGATTGTGCCAAGCTTTTGAACTGTCAGCTCCTGAGCATTTAACTCAATTCTTTCTATTCCATTTAGGTGCCACAGAAGGTATTTGAGCACAAACACTCCTGCCAGTATAATTAGGGTTGTGAAAATAATTAGCTCACCGTCTATTTTTTCAGGATTGGTAGCTAAGCTATAAAGTATCGTTAATGTGATGCCAGCCCAAGCAAGCGACCAAGCCCCAGTAAGAAATAGAATCAAGTAGTTCGCTTCTCTTTTAAGCGTTACTACAAGACTACTATGCTCGCCAGATTCTATTCTCACTTTCTCTTTTATCATTCCTATTAAGCTCAACTACCAGATACAAGCAACCCGTTTAGCCAACCAACGGTAGGCGGACAAACATAACTGTGCTACCTAATATACCGGATTTCACTCACCCAAAGTAGAAATCGCTGTAATATTAACCTGCGGCTATTGTTTCGCGTGGAACTTCATGTAAACGGGTCATTTATACCTGTACTTCCTCGGGCAGTACCCGCACCGGCTGCTTGTGCTCGTCTATGGCTACAAAGGCAAAGCTCCCGCTCACGGCTTGGGTGCGTACATCAGAGTACATCTCTTCTACAAAGATCTCTACCTGCACCTTCAGACTGGTATTGCCGACACTCACGACGCGGGCTACCAGTTCTACAATGGTGCCTGCCGGTATGGGCTGAGTGAAGTCTATTCTGTCGGATGACACGGTAACCACACGCTTGCGGCAGAAGCGCGTGGCGGCGATAAAAGCTACCTCGTCCATTAGCTGCATAGCTGTGCCGCCAAAAAGCGTATCGTAATGGTTGGTGGTATTCGGGAAAACAGCTTTAAATATGCGGGTCTCCGACTGCGCGATGCGATCTTTTAGGTTCATATAGGCTTTTTCTATTGGTTTGCAGGTGACGGGCGCGTACCGGTGCAGCTTGCTGCAGCGAAGGTAGTTGAGGGTATAAAGTTGCTGTGGGTGGCGCGCGACATATGCTTTTTCTTAAAGTATGTATGCCTGCGCGGGAAGTTTGCGGAAAGGAAGTATAGCCAGCACCACAGAGAGGGCAGACTATTTTTCTTGCCACAAGCCTTAGGCGCGAAGGCTGTGCAATGTATGTCTGTGGCAAGTCTCCTGGCTTATAACCTTGCTGCCGTCCTTCTCATCCGGTGCCGGACAATGGACCTGCAAAAGCAGCAAGTTCTCGTTATTTACAGTTGCGCGTCAGCCCGTGAGTTTCACACGGTTCCTTTTTAAACCCGGTTATACTTTACCGGAGTACCGCAGACAGAGCAAAGGTACACTTTTTGAAGTATGTAGAAAGGTTCAAAGTATAAGCAGCCTCAACTTTCTAACCTTCTAACTTTTTGACTTTCTAACTTAGCTGATCCTACTCCAGTTCACCGTGTTGGCGCTCAACGACTGGATGTGCCGGCGGATATTGGCATGCTCCGGCTGCTCCAGCTGCGGGTCCTGGTGCAGCACGCGCTGGGCGGCGGCACGGGCCTCCTGAAGTATAGGCGCGTCTTTGGAGAGGTCGGCAATGAGCAGGTCCAGCACACCGCTCTGCTGCGTGCCCATCAGGTCGCCGGGGCCGCGCAGTTTCAGGTCAATATCGGCAATCTCGAAGCCGTTGTTGGTGCGTACCATCGTTTCGAGGCGTGTTTTACTGTCTTTGCTCAGTTTATACCCTGTCATCAGGATACAGTAACTCTGTTCGGCACCACGGCCCACGCGCCCACGCAGCTGGTGCAACTGCGAGAGGCCAAAGCGCTCAGCACTTTCGATAATCATCACAGAGGCATTCGGCACGTTTACGCCTACCTCAATCACCGTGGTGGCTACCATAATCTGCGTCTCGTGGTTCACGAAGCGCTGCATCTCGTAGTCTTTGTCCTGCGGCTTCATCTTGCCGTGCACCATACTTACCTTGTACTCCGGGAACGCCCGCTGCACACTCTCAAAGCCGTCCATCAGGTCTTTGTAGTTCTCCATCTGCTCCGACTCCTCAATCAGCGGGTACACAATGTATACCTGGCGGCCCAGCTTTATCTGGTCGCGCACAAACTGGAACACGCGCAGGCGGTGCGAGTCGAAGCGATGAACGGTTACAATCTCTTTACGTCCGGCTGGCAGCTCATCGATCACCGACACATCCAGGTCGCCGTACAAGGTCATGGCCAGGGTGCGGGGAATAGGGGTGGCCGTCATGACGAGCACGTGCGGGATGATGCGCGGGTTTTTGCGCCATAGTTTGGAGCGCTGCTCCACGCCAAAGCGGTGTTGCTCGTCCACAATGCACAGGCCCAGGTTCTGGAACTGCACCACGTCCTCCAGCAGCGCATGCGTGCCCACGATCATCTTCATCTCACCGGAGCGCAGCTGCTCGTGCAGTACTTTGCGGTCTTTGGCTTTGGTGGAGCCCGTTAGTTTGCCGAGGTTGATGCCCAGGCGGTCGGCAAATTGCTTCAGGCCCACATAATGCTGGTCGGCCAGAATTTCGGTTGGAGCCATTAGCACCGACTGCGCCCCGTTGTCGGCCGCAATGAGCATGGTGATGAAGGCCACGATCGTTTTACCCGAGCCCACGTCGCCCTGCAGCAGGCGGTTCATTTGCTTGCCCGCCGTTAAATCCCCATAAATTTCCTTCACCACCCGCTTCTGCGCGTTGGTCAGGTCGAAGGTCATGTGGTTTTTGTAGAACTCGGTGAGTGTAGGCACCTGATTGAAGATCTGCCCTTTCAAATCAGCCTTGCGTACCACCTTCTGGCGGAACAGGCGCAGCTGTATGTAAAAGAGCTCCTCGAACTTTAGCCGGAACTTGGCCTTGTTATACTTGTCTGCTGACTCCGGGAAGTGGATGTTGGCATAGGCGCTGCGCTTGTCCATCAACTTATAGGTATCAATCAGCTCCGGCGACAGCGACTCCTGCACCTGCGGCAGCGCCACCTTCAGCAAGTGCTCCATCATTTTAGCAATCACTTTGCTGTCGATGCGGTGGGCCTTAAGTTTTTCGGTGGTGTTATACACGGGCTGCAGAAAAGAAGTCGTTTGCTTCTCCTCAGCCAACTCCTCCAGCTCCGGATGCGCCATGCTGAACCTGCCGTTGAACTTGGTGGGCTTACCAAACACGATGTAGTCGGTGTGGTTCTTCAGCGTCTTCTGCATCCACTTTACCCCCTTAAACCACACCAGCTCCAGCTGATCGCCGTTCTCATCTACTAGTGTGGCTGCCAGGCGCTGCTTACGGCCCTCGCCAATCACCTCTTTGCCCCGAATGCGGCCGCGCACCTGCACGTACGGCATACTTTCGTCCAGCTCGCTTACTTTGTAAAACTGCGTGCGGTCAAGATAGCGGAAAGGGTAGTGCTGGATCAGGTCGCCGTAGGTGAAGATGCTGAGTTCTTTCTGCAACAGCTCCGCCCGCATCGGCCCCACGCCCTTCAGGAATTCTATTTTGGTGTTGAAAAAGTTGCTCCCAGTCATTGGCTTGCTATCGGGTGAAAGTATGGCAAGTATAAAGTACAAAAATAAGCAAAAGCCCCGACAGGTGTAAATGCTGGCGGGGCTTTATGCTTGGTAATTAAATTAACGCTTCGCGGTGTCTGAGTGATGTGTAAGTATGGGAGGTATGTCCTAGTGCCAACTTCCGCTTGTGCCTTTACCGCTTTAGCCGCTGCCTCCTGCATCTTGAACCAAGCTATCTTTGCTAGCTATTGTTTATCCACTGCCTTACATCCAACTTGTTTCATAGTATGCTTTGGCTCCCTCCAGGCCGGGAGGCCTCGTCCTGGGGGTAGGGGCCCTCGATAAGGGCATCGCGCTGTCTACATTTCCTTTGCTGTCGCAATTTCGCTGAAGCGAAACCGGAAATCTAGAAGGCGCTCAACCCAAGGACTGGGAAATATTTCGATAGCTTAGGCTGACGGAGCTTGAATAGAGCTCCTCTCGAAAAAGCCAAGGAGGGGTAGGGGTGGTTGAACCCGGTGTCGCTGCCAGGCACCCGCAGGAGCTGTGCACGCTGAGAGGTCTTTGTTTTATACTTACCTCCCTAACAACTAATAACTACTAACCAATAACCAATAATTACTTCTCCTTCCACTCCAGCGTGTTCAGCAAATGCACGATGTCCTTTTTCACAAACTCGATGACCGGGGCCAGCGAATCGTTTTGGGTGGCGGTTCGGAAGTACAGAGCGCCACGGAGGAAGTTATCTGTTGAGTCGGTCACATAGAACTGGAACTGGCTGGGCACCTCGCCCTCCAGCTCAAACACAGAGGCGATGTCGCCGCCGGGCGTTTTGATTTCTGCCTCCTCAATGGCATAAGCCTTTATCTGGTGCTTGGCAGTCAGCTTACGGGCGTCCTCCACCAGGTCGTTGAGCATCTTATCGTTGTTCTCCAGCTTTTTGTACGTCAGCTGTACGTTGGCGCCAAGGCTGGGGTAGATGATGTTGATCCAGTGCGGTTGCGCAATGCCGGAGGAGTCGGGCCGGATTTTAGCGTGCGCTGAGTATTCGAAAGTATAAGGGTGCGCCTCCTGCAGCTGCTGATAGGTTTGCGATGGCAGGTCAATGCGGTTGTAACCCTTCGGCTTTGGCGTATACTCTGCCCCGCAGGCCACTACACCGGCGGCCAGTGCAGTCCACATAAACGCCTTCAGGCTACCCAACTTTATGATACTGTTCTTTTTTACTTGCGACATTGATCTTTACTCGTTTTACGCGCTTCGTGTCCGCCGACTCTACTGTAAAGTGGAAGCGGCCATGCTCCACGTCCTCGCCCACGCGCGGTATCCGGGAGAACAGTGCCAGCACCAACCCGGCCACTGTCTCGTTCTCGCCCTTCACCTCGTCGAAGGTGTCAAAAGGCACCTCTGTTATCTTGCAGAAGTCATGCAGCGAGGTCTTTCCGTCAAAGATAAAAGTATTTTCGTCGAGTTGAGAGTATATGATGTCATCGTCTTCGTCAAACTCGTCGTTGATCTCACCCACGATCTCCTCCACAATATCCTCCAGGGTAAGCAAGCCAACCGTGCCGCCATATTCATTCACCACAATGGCCATGTGCACGTGCTTCTCCTTGAAGTCCTGGAAAAGATCCGCAATACGCTTCGTCTCGGGTACAAAGAAAGGCGGGCGCACCAGCTGCTGCCATTCAAAGTCGGCTCCTTTGCCCAGGTGCGGCAGCAGGTCTTTCACATAAAGTATACCTTCTATGTGGTCGGTGCTTTCAGAGTATACCGGCACGCGCGAGTACCCCCAGTTCACGATCTCAGGCATTAGCTCCGGCAGCGTCATGGAAGTATGGAAGGCCACGATGTCCATGCGCGGGCGCATGATCTGCTTTACTGAGATGGCGCCGAAGTTCACCACGCCGCGCAAGATCTTACGCTCCTCGGGTGAAGTGTCGGCATTGATCAAGGCTATATCCAGGCTGTGGTGCAGCTCCTCGATGGTATGGTTGTAGCCCCGGATGATGTATTTGCGCTCGATATACTCATTGATAGAGATGAGGAGCCACGAAACAGGGCGCACCAGAAACTGCAGCCTGTGCACCACGCCCGCCATGCGGCGCGCCAGTGGCATGCGGTGCTTCTGCACATACACTTTAGGCAGCACCTCCCCGCAAAAAACGATGAAGAAGGTGGCAAATAGCATGCACAGCGCCAATGCGCCGGCCGCCAGGTCCATGGTGCCAAAAAGCTGCCAGGCCACATAGGCAAACAGCGTGATAATAGCCACGTTGATGCCGTTGTTAAAAATAAGTATGGTGGTGAGAAGCTTGCGCGGGTTCTGCAGGAGGCTGTACACACGTTGTTCGGTGGGGTGCTTGCTGGTTTTGCATTGCTCCAGCTCCTGCTCCGATAGAGAGAAAAAAGCTGCCTCGGCACCTGAGGTCAGGGCCGAGAGCAGCAGTAAAATCAAGCCGCCTGCTATGGCAGCCAGGTATTCTAACCTGAGTTGTGTTAACGAACTCTGTAAAAACTGGAGTAAGCTATAACTCAGGGGGTCTCCGGGATCTGTACTTTCCAAGACTAATCAATTTGATGAAACATAGGTTAGAACGGCAGGTCGTCTGGCTCGTCGTTCTGGAACCCGCCAGCCGGGTTGCCGCCTTTGTTTGCCGTGGCACCGCCGCCATAGTTCCCGCCGCTTGCCGCAGCAGAACCCTGGTAGTCGCCGCCACCGCCGTTGTCGCTGCGGCCGCCCAGCATGGTCATGTTGTCGGCCACAATCTCGGTGCTGTAGCGTTGGATGCCGTCTTTATCGGTGTAGTTGTTGCTGCGGATCTTGCCCTCGATGAACACAGAGTTGCCTTTGCGCAGGTATTTCTCTGCTACTTCGGCCAGGCCTCTCCACACCACAATATTATGCCATTCGGTACGCTCCTGCTTCTGTCCGCTTTTGTCTTTAAAGGTTTCAGAGGTTGCGATCGGGAAGCGGGCAACGGCTACACCGCCTTCCAGGTGACGAATTTCAGGGTCTTTGCCCAGGTTTCCGATCAGGATCACTTTGTTTACACTTGCCATGTCTTTTTTTGTCTAAATATGAAATTGAATTGGGCTACTCCAGCAACCAAGCTGGAGGCAAATATGGCTTTTACTGAACCTTTAACTGTTTTTATCTCCGAAAAAGTTTCAGCCTATAAATATACTAAAATCTTAGCATCTTTCAAATAGCTGCTGATCAAAACTGGCTTAGGTAAGGCCTCTATTTTTTCAACGGTATAAGGGGCCAGTCTGGTTTCTGTCAATACCTCATCTTTTAGCGGATCTTTTAATTTAATACGGTAAAAACGCGCGGTTATTTTCTGGTGGCTCAGGATGTGCTTATAGTCTTTTGCCGGCGGCTGCAGCTGCGCCTCCTGCACCGGCACGCCGGCCTCCTGCAGTTCCTGCAGCAGCTGCGCCACCGGCAAGTCCTTGCTGTCTCCCTCGTAGAGGTAAAAATCGTAGAGGCCCTGCCAGATGTCGCCCTCCAGGCGCTTGCGCAGGTAAAAGGTGCCGTTCAGCTCAAACACAAGGTAATGGAAAAAACGGGGGCGCGCCGCCTTGGCCTTCGACTTTACCGGCAGCTCCTGCACCATGCCGTGGTTAAAGGCATAGCAGCGCTGTTGCAGCGGGCAGAACAGGCAGTCGGGCATCAGGGGGGTGCACTGTATGGCCCCGAACTCCATGATGGCCTGGTTGTAGGTATCGGGGGCGCTGGCGGGCACCAGCTCATCGGCCAGTTTCTGGAATACCTTGCGGGAGGCAGGAGCCGCAATGTCATCTGCTACCCCGAACACGCGCGCCAGCACCCGGAACACGTTGCCGTCCAGCACGGCCACCTGCTCCTTAAAGGCAAAGGCCGCAATGGCCGCCGCCGTATAGCTGCCCACGCCTTTCAGCTTTATCAGCTCCTCATACTTGCCAGGGAACCGGCCGCCATACTGCTCCACCACCAGTTGGGCGGTGTGGTGCATGTTGCGCGCCCTGGAGTAGTACCCCAGCCCCTGCCATAGCCGCAGTACCTCGTCTTGCGGAGCCGCCGCCAGGTCCTGCACGGTAGGGTAGGCCGCCACAAAGCGCTCATAGTACGGCTGGCCCTGCGCCACCCGCGTCTGCTGCAGGATTACTTCGGAAAGCCATATAAAGTATGGGTTTGTTGTGTCGCGCCAGGGCAGGTTGCGCTTGTGGCGCTCGTACCAGGCAACAAGGGTTTGGGCGAAGTGAGCAGGCGATGCAGGTTCCATGATTTCTAGGGTTTAGGCTTTGCAGAACAGCCAAGGTACGCTTTTGTTCGGGCTGCGCACAAGTATGAAACAGATGGGTGAACATTGAAATATAGCCTACGAAAGTGCGTTAGGGGAGGGGAAAGGTGGCACGGGCATTGCACAGCGCATGCGCGGCGGCCCCAAAAAGGCACTGGTTTAGTAGCTAATAATTTAGCGCTAAAGCTTTTACTATTCGAAAAGTAAAACTACCTTTGTGCCCCGAATTTAACCGTTCTGCGGAACAGGCTGATTCCCAAAGATTAGAAAGTTAACATATTATTAATATCCTAAAAATTTAAGAAAGTGACTAAAGCAGAAGTAATATCAGAGATTGCTGATAAGACAGGGATTGATAAAGCAGATGTTCAGTCTACAATCGAGGCTTTCTTCAAAGTGGTGAAGGACTCTATGGCTGATGGTAACAACATCTACGTGAGAGGTTTTGGTAGCTTTGTGAATAAGAAGCGCGCCAAGAAAGTGGCTCGTAACATTTCTAAAAACACATCTATCATTATCGACGAGCACTTTATCCCGAGCTTCAAGCCATCTAAGACCTTCATCCAGAAGATCAAAAACAGCAAAAAGATTCAGGAGCTAGCGCATTCTTAATTTTTTGTATCTTTGCTGAGCTTAGCTTAAAGATTTTATTACAGTACTAAAGGTAAAAAGAATGAAACGGTCACAGATTCTGATAGTTGTTGTAGCCATCGCTTTGGTGGCCGCTCTATTCTTTTTACCTAAAGTTGTTGTAAACAACGAGGAGAAAGCCACTGCTGCCGGAACCGAGGCCAATGCCGGCCTGCCGGAGGGCCACTCTGAAGATGACGGCCATGACCACGGCGCAGCGGAGGGCGAGGCAGCGATAGAGGCCCACAGGACAGCCACACCGGAGCAACTGATGGCGCTGACAACCGCTCGTGCCAAGTATAACAAGGCTACCGACGAGCAAACCCGCAGCCGCGTGGCCGTGGAGCTTGCTGAGGCTTACTCCAACGCTGCCAAGTATGACAGCGCGGGTTATTACTACGAGATTGCCGCTGAGGCCCGTGGAGGTGAGAAAAGCTACAAGAGAGCTGGCGACGCCTACTATGAGGCCTTTACGTTTGCTGCCACGCAGGA
The DNA here is from genome assembly GCF_029360645.1 of Pontibacter litorisediminis. GTDB lineage: Bacteria > Bacteroidota > Bacteroidia > Cytophagales > Hymenobacteraceae > Pontibacter > Pontibacter litorisediminis. Next base: position 33,939 of record NZ_JARDUA010000011.1, read on the forward strand.
GCGCGCCAGCGACCTGGGTGCCAAAGCCCGCAGCATGTATGAGCAGGTGCTGAAGAACAACCCTTCTGACCACGACGCCAAAACAAACGTAGCCATGACCTACATCGCGACCTCTAATCCGATGCAGGGTATCACCATGCTGCGCGAGGTGCTGGCCTCTAATCCAAACCATGAGAAGGCGCTGTTTAACCTTGGCATCCTGTCCATCCAGTCGAACCAGTACGATAAAGCCGTAGGACACTTCGAGAAGCTTATCTCAGTGAACCCGCAGCACGTGGAAGGAACCTTCTACCTGGCTGTAGCGTTGGCTGAGACGGGGCAGACCGAAAGAGCCAAACAGCTGTTTAACAAGGTGAAGAGCATGAGCTCCGACCCAGCCCTGAACACGTCGGTAGACGAGTACCTGGCCAGATTACAGTAAAGCATTAAAGAAATCATCCATAAAACAAAAACAACAAGATTATGCCTTGCGGAAAGAAAAGAAAAAGACATAAGATCGCTACGCACAAAAGAAAGAAGCGCCTTAGAAAAAACAGACATAAGAAGAAGTAATTTCTTCTGCGTTCACGAGGGCCCACTTTGCATACGCTAAAGTGGGCTTTGGTCTTATAAATCCAACATAACCATTTGAGAGAAATTGAGCAACGAGCTAATCATCAATTCTACTCAGGATGGGGATCGCATTGCGCTTTTACAGGACAAGAGACTAGTTGAGTATCACTTCGAGTCGAAAGACACGGACTACATTGTAGGCGATATTTTTCTGGGCACTGTAAAGAAGGTAATGCCAGGACTGAACGCCGCTTTTATTGATATTGGCTACCAGAAGGATGCATTTTTGCACTACCACGACCTGGGGGCCAATATCAAAACGCTGAACAGGTATGTAAAGGCGGCGCAAACACAGAAGAACGCAACACCCAAGCTAAACCAGGTTAAGTTTGAGCCTGAGATAGACAAGCTCGGCAAGATAGCTGACGTGCTCAAGAAAGGGCAGCAGCTGTTGGTGCAGATCGTAAAGGAGCCTATCTCAACCAAAGGGCCACGCTTATCCTGCGAGCTCTCCCTTGCCGGCCGCTATTTGGTGCTCGTGCCGTTTTCAAACACGGTAAGCGTATCCAAGAAGATCGTCAGCAAAGAGGAGCGGACCCGACTGAAACGCCTGATCACAAGTATAAAGCCGGAGAACTTCGGCGTGATTATCCGGACGGTGGCAGAAGGCCGCGATGTGGCAGAGCTCGACAGGGACCTGCGCAACATGTTAGCAAATTGGGAAGAGGGCTTTAAGACCCTCAGAATAGCGAAGCCAAACGATAAAATCATTGGTGAGCTGAATCGTTCTTCCTCCATCTTGAGGGATTTACTAAACGAGAGCTTTGACAACATAGTAGTGGATAACACCCAGCTCTATGATGAGATCAAGGCATATGTGCAAAGTATAGCGCCGGAAAGGATCAAGATCCTGAAGCATTATACTGGCAAGACAAAGACCTTTGAACACTTCCACATCGAGAAACAGCTAAAGGCTGCCTTCGGCAAAACCGTGACGATACCAGGTGGCGGATACCTGGTGATAGAGCACACCGAGGCCTTGCATGTAATCGATGTGAACAGTGGGAACAAATCTAATACCGAAACCGATCAGGAGGCGACCGCGCTGCATGTGAACATGATGGCCGCCAAGGAAGTGGCCCGCCAGCTGCGCCTCCGGGATATAGGTGGTATAATTGTAGTAGACTTCATCGATATGAAGTCGCCTGAAAACCGCCAGAAAGTATACGAGGTGGTGAAGGAGGAGATGAAGCGGGACCGCTCCAAGTCTACCATTCTTCCGATCTCAAAATTCGGCCTGATGCAGATCACCAGACAGCGTGTAAGGCCCGAGCAAAACATTGTAACCGGCGAAGTTTGCCCTACCTGTGGCGGCACCGGTAAAACATCTGCCAGTATCCTGGTAACAGACGAAATTGATGCAGCGGTAGACGACCTGCTGACAAGCCACAACCACAAGAGTCTGCAAATTTACCTACACCCGTTCGTGCACGCCTACTACACAAAAGGCCTGCTCTCACGGCAGGTGAAATGGTTCTTTAAGTACTTTAAGTGGGTGAGCCTGATAAAAGACACCTCCCTGGGCATCCTGGAATTCAAAGTGATGGATGGCAGAGGAGAGGAAATAGAATTGCGTTCCGCCTTCAGCGACATGAATGGCGTGCAGGATAAAGAAGAGGAGTAAGCAAAACTTACTCGCACAAAAAAGCCGCTCCGGAGTTACCGGAGCGGCTTTTTTGTTTAGGGAGCACAACCTGTTTAAAACTTCAGACCGAAGTCCAGGGATACCCCGTTGTTTTTCACAGAGATGTTTTTGTCGCCAAACTTCTCCTCGTAGAAGTCATCGATATCGGTAAGGCCGCGGTGGTAGGTAAGGCCGGCAAAAACCTTTGTGCTTTGGCCTAACTGAAACTCGGCTCCTCCGCCCAGTTTGGCATCCACCTCGAAGATGTTGAAGCGCTTGATCACCTTCTCGCTGTCGATTACCTTTTTGTCGTTGACCTGCGCCGCTACCTTGGTGTTAAGCGAGCCGCCCACCTGGAAGTACAGAACGGTGCCTGGGGCCACCTCATTGGTAAAAAGCTTAAGTGTTAGAGGCAACTCGATGTACTGCACGGAAATATCATCTTTCCCACTGATGCGCTCACTAGAGCCATCTCCATTCTGGCGAGAATAGTCATAGGTGATCTCAGCACCTTTGCTGCGGTACATCAGGCCGGTGCTGAAGGCATAGTTCTGGGCGAAGAAGTAATCCACCACCACGCCCACGCCCAGGCGCAGCTTGTTGCTTTCTTTCTCAAAGTTATACCTGTCTTCGGCTACAAAGCGGTTGCCGGAAATGGTAGGAGAAAGCTGCAGGCCAATCTCCACTTGGGCCATAGATGTGAACCAGGCGCACAAAAACAGCATTAAGAGTGTAATTTTCTTCATTAGCTTAGCTTTTATTATACTTTGCGTTACCCTAATACGAAGTAACCCCCTATTTTTGTACAAAGATACGAAACAATGTATTACAGATTACTTATACTTGCCATACTTGTCTTCGCCTTTGGTTGCGGCGATAAAGGCTGCGAGCTGCCGAAGGAAATAGCCAACATATCGATGGATGTGCAGATAGAGCGCCTGGAGAAGCCTTTTTTTGAGTCAAAAACCAAAGCGGACATGGCTGCCTTCATCAAGGCCAATCCGTATTTTTCCGAGCAGTACCTGCAGCAAAAGGAGTACCCTTCCGACTCTGCTTTTATTAACCCGCTCTACAACCTTGCCTCTAATCCAGCCCTTGACTCGCTGGCGCAGCAGGCCATGCAAACTTTTGGCGACATGGGGCAAGAGGAAAGGCTGCTGGAAGACGCTTTCCGGGTGATAAAGTATAACTACCCTGAGTTCAGGGCACCGCAGGTAAAGACTTTCGTGACTGGCCTCGGTACCTTGGGTAACGACCTGTATGTGTCCGATAGCCTGATTGTGTTTGGCATCGACTACTTTATTGGTCCCAAGGCGAAGTATCGCCCTCAGGCCTACGAGTACATCTTAAAGCGCTATGAGCCGGAGAAAATGGTGCCTGCCGCTATGCTGCTGCTTTCCAATCGCTTCAACAGAACTAATTTTGCCGACCGTAACCTGCTGTCCGAAATGATCGGCATGGGCAAGGCCTACTATTTTGTGAAGTCGGTGCTGCCCTGTATACCGGATTCTGCCATTATTTCTTATTCTGAGCAGCAGATAGCGGACGTGACCCATAACGAGGGGCGCATTTGGGCGCACTTTCTAGAGAAGGAACTGCTGTTCGATAAAACGCCTTTTTCGATAAACAAGTACATCGGCGAGCGGCCAAACACACCTGAGATCGATGCGTCAGCTCCTGGCCGTATCGGGGCCTGGGTAGGTTGGCAGATTGTGCGAAAGTACATGGAGCGGAACCCGGATGTAACGCTGCCCGAGCTTATGGCCGAAACCGACTACCGCAAAATCTTTGACGAATCGAAGTATAAGCCCGAAAGAAAGCGCTAACTCTAACAGGTCCGAAGGCCGGTTGTACGTTGCTGTTGGTGCTGGGCACAGGCCCTGGCAACCTTTCAGCGGTTTAGCAACCCCACAGTTCAACAAGCACGCATGCACATTGCACTCCTAAACCAGCATCACCACAACCCGGACTGTCCTGCCACATGCCGCCACTACTCTTTTATGGAGGAACTGGTGGAGCGGCACAGGATAAGCCTGGTAACGAGCGATGGCTGGCGGAAAGTCCGGATCACGCACAACTATGGTTGGGTGCCGGAGGGAGTGGAGCTGCACGAGTGCCTGGCGCCGTATTCCAACAAGATGGGGGTGCGCAAGCGCCTGAAGTCCTTCGCCGGCTTTGCCGGGAGTGCCTTTAAGCGCACCATGCAGCTGCAGAAACCCGACGTGCTCTGGGCAGTGTCTACGCCGTTGAGCACGCCCTGGGTGGCGGCACAGGTAGCCAGGCTGCGGGGGGTGCCGTGGGTGTTTGAGGTGCAGGACCTGTGGCCAAGCTTCCCGATCCAGATGGGGGCCGTGCAGAACACTTGGCTGCAGCAGCGGCTCTACAACATGGAGCGCCGCCTTTACGAAAGCGCCAGCCACATCATTACCCTTTCGCCGGACATGACGGAATACGTGGCTAGCCTTGGCATTCCGCAGGAGAAGATCACCACCAACTACAACGGTACCGATTTTAACATGCTGCATGCCGTGCAGGAGCAGGAGGTGGAGGAACTGCGGCAAAAGTATAACCTGCAGGGGAAGCGCGTGGTGTTGTACGCCGGTACTTATGGCCGGGCCAACAGCATGCCCACGCTTATGCAGGCCATCCAAAGTATGGCCACCGACCAAGGTATAACTTTTGTGTTTACAGGGAGTGGGTACTATGAAGCACAGCTGAAAGAGCTGGCGCAGCGAGTGCCTAACCTGCTGTTGCTTCCCCCTCAGCCCCGGCCGGATGTATTTAAGCTTTTCCGGTTGGCCGATGTCTCCCTGGTGTCTTTTAACGACCTGCCGGTGCTGGCTAGTAACTCCCCTGCCAAGTTCTACGATAGCCTGGCCTGCGGCACGCCCGCCATTGTGACCAACCCTGGCTGGACCAAAGCCTTCGTGGAAAAGTATGGCTGTGGTTGGTACACGCCTGCCGAGCAGCCTGATGCACTGGCGCAGTTGCTGCGCCAGGTGCTGGTCCAGCCGCAGCAACTGCTAACAGCCTCTGCCAACGGTGCCGCCATAGCCCATCGCCTTTTCGACCGCCAGCAACTGGTGCGGCAGGTAGAGGAGGTGCTCCTAGGGGTGGTACACTCACCTTCCCTATAACTTAATACCTTCCTTTTGCCTTCAAGGAAAAGCAAGACCAGCTAACCTTTAGCGTTTTAGAGAGTGTAGCCCAGTGGATGTGCCATGGCCTTAAAGTTTTGGTACGCACTTTGGTAATGATACAAGTATAAGCCAAAACTCCAGGCCTGGGCTTTGTGCAAATTTATCCTATCCAACCTAAAGCAAAGGAAGATGAAGAAGAACCTATTGATGCTGGCACTCGGAGTGCTGGTAGCGGGAAGCACCATAGCTCCCGCGGTAGCACAGGAGGCGGGCAAGCCGCGCCAGGAAGCAAGAATGCACAAACACAAAGGCGAGCGCAAATCTCCGGAAGAAAGAGCCAAAGCAAGAACCGAGCGCATGACCCAGGAGCTGGACCTGAGCAAGGCGCAGGCGAAAAAGGTGGAGGCGCTGTACCTGAAGGATACAAAAGAGCGAGAAGCCAAGCGCGCCAACTTTAAAAAAGGAGATAAAAAAGATGCTGCCACCCGCGAGCAGATGCGTTCCGATATGATGGCTGCCCACCAGCGCCACAACGATGAGCTGAAGGATATCCTGAATAAGAAGCAGTATGCCAAGTATGAGGAAATGCAGGCCAAGAAGCGCGAGCAGATGAGAGACAGGCACCAGGAAAGAGGAGGAAAAGGTAAGCGTGGCCACCATGAGAGAGGCAGTGTGCAAACCCGATAACATAAACTAAAAGAGGCAAGCCAGTAAGCTTGCCTCTTTTAGTATGGGGATTCTATCTGGAGTTTTATTTGCTCGTGCCACTCAGCCTTACACCCCACCCACCTTATTCTCCGGGTCATCCGGAATATTGGGGAAGTTCTTTTGGAAAAAGGCACAGAAGTGGGTAAGCGGGCATTCCTCGCACTTGGGCCGGCGGGCCAGGCAGATGTAGCGGCCATGAAGTATGAGCCAGTGATGCGCTTTGGAAATGAGCTCGCTTGGTATGTTAGCCACCAACTGCTTCTCCACTTCCAGCGGCGTCTTGGCGGTTTTGGTTACCAGGCCCAGGCGCTTGCTTACCCGGAACACGTGCGTGTCCACGGCCATGGCTGGTTGGTTCCAGATAACGGATACGATCACATTCGCGGTTTTGCGTCCCACCCCCGGCAGCTTTACCAGTTCCTCCACCGTACTGGGCACCTCCCCGTTAAATTGCTCTACCAGCATCCTACCCAAACCTGCCAGGTGCTTTGCCTTGTTGTTAGGGTAGGAGATGCTTCTGATGAGCGGGAAAACCTCCTCTGGCGTGGCAGTGGCTAAGGCTTGGGCCGTAGGGTAAGCCTCAAAAAGGGCAGGCGTTACCATGTTCACGCGTTTATCGGTACACTGGGCACTTAGTACCACCGCCAGAATCAGTTCATAGGGGTTGCTGTATGCCAGTTCGGTTTCCGGCTCCGGAAAATGTTGGGTAAAGTACTCAATCAGGAGCCTGTAGCGTTCCTTTTTCTGCATAAAAAAAGCTTGCAATCGGTTAGGACTGCAAACTTAAGCTTTTTGAGTAATTTAATATGTTTTGTACCGAGCGTTCGCTAGGCGCTTTCATAGCCCCGTCGAGGAGCTGCTGGAGCAGGAGCAGGTCGGAGCAGCCCTCGGCTAGCTCTGAGTCTTGCATTAGTGCTGATTCCAGCTGAGCGCAGGCGTCGTCGGCCAACTCATTATATACATACTGGATCAGTTCATTCTGAGTAGAGGTTTGTATCATACGCAATATTACTTTTTAGCATCTTTTTCCTGAGGTTGATCAGCGCGTAGCGCATACGACCCAGGGCAGTGTTGATGCTCACACCAGTGGCGTCGGCTATCTCCTGAAAGCTCATCTCTGCGTAGTGACGCATCATAAGCACTTCCCGCTGCGACTGTGGCAGCGTCTGGATAAGCGCGCGCAAGCGGGCATGCGTGTCCTCTTTTATCTGCAGCGACTCCGCAGAGTCCTCAGAGAAAGACATGTTATTGAACACGTTGCTGCCGTCTTCCAGCGTGATCACCGGGCTTCTTTTCTCTTTACGGAAATGGTCGATTGCCAAGTTATGGGCAATGCGGCATATCCACGAAGAAAACTTGCCTTCCTCGTTATAGCGTCCGCCTTTCATGGTATGGATGGCTTTGATAAACGCATCCTGCATGAGGTCCTCGGCTGTGTACGAGTCCTTTACGATCAATAAAATGGTTGTGTAGACTTTGTTTTTGTGCCTGTTTACAAGCTGTTCAAACGCACCTTCATTACCTGCGATGTAGAGTGACACCAATGCAGAGTCGCTCAGCTGGGTAGTTGTATTCATCTTAAAGCTACATTAAGTTAACGTAGAGCTTTATATCATATTGTCGCGTTTACTTGTTTTAAACAGTTTTTTTCAGAAAAGTAAATCAAATATATAGAACGCCTTTTGGATGTGCAAGCATTAATGCCGGTAATATTCAAAAAAATAAGTGGACCTTATACTTGCAACCGCCTTAAAACGTTGCCCTGCACTGGCTTAAAGTGGTATATACGTAAGCAGAATGAAAGTTATAATCAGAAGGGTTAAATTTAGTTTTCCACATATAGGAAAAGCATTCGCTTTTGGCGCAATCTGTTGTGGGCGTGAGGCTTATAGGATCGTATTTTTTTCTGTTGGCACCCGCAAAAGAGCACAGCCGCGCGGCTACCTGTACAGCAGAGGCAGCTTTATAGCAGAAGCGGCTGCCGGATTCCGGTGCAAGGCCAAAGTGCTTCCCGCCTCGGCAAGGTTCGGAATCCTGCAAATACAGGGACAGGCTCTTGAGGCGGAGCCTTGTGGTGGGGGAAGCCATGAGCGGGGTGGGGAAGCAGTGCGACAAAAAAGCAGAGGCAGTAGCCGGTGGTGCTACTGCCTCTGCAGGGGTAAGGAATGATCCAGGCTTAGCCTATCTCCGGCTCCTGGTCCAGTATACTTAGCAGGCCCATGCGCATCTGGAAAATGCGGGCTATGCTTTTGGCTTTATACTTCGCCTCTTCTGCCTTAGGGCCATCGAACAACACCGCAATGGTTTGGGTGAACAGTACCACCCACCGTTCAAAGTGCTCCTGTTGTATCGGCAGGCGTAAGTGCTTCGGAAAGGGCTGACCTTTATACGCCATACTCCCAAAGAGCAGCGAGCTCCAGAAATTATACATAATAGGCAGGTGTTGCTGCCAGTTTATTTGGGCAAAGCTGTTAAACACTGGCGATAGCAGCTCATCCTCGTTTACGAAGCCGTAAAAGGTGTCAACTAACAGCTTTATATCCTCTTCCGTCTCAATGTCTTTCTTCTGCATACTGTTATCTTTTTCAGCACCTTTTCTCTCATTTATGGTTGCCTGTGTGGCGTGGCAGGCTTGCCGGGTATTGTGCTAGTCTGCAGTGCCGCCTGTCAAAGGCTCGCTCATGCTCCCGTAGGTCTAGCGGAGCAGCACCTCCTGTATGGTGGCGCGCGCCTTCAGCGATTGCCCCTGCGCAAGGGCAGAAGGCATGGCTTAAAGCAGTTCGCCTTCAAAAGCCCCTTTTCTCGAAGCTCTGGCAGCCTCAGTGGGCAAACCGGATAGAAAATCGAAAAGCCTATGAAGCACTGCACCTGCTGCCGTGTTCTCAATACTACAAACTTAAGCAAGCCTGCAGCCCTAAAAAATGATAGATGTCATGAAACGGCGGGGCTGATGAAAAGTGCGGACATAAAAAATCCTTCGGAAGAGCTGAGGAATCTTGCGAAGGATAGTCTTTAATTTAAATTTAAACTGCTGTCGGCTGCTACCGTCTGCTGTAGCCTTTCAGGCGGTTCAGGATGAGTAGCAGGCGCCGGTTAATCTCGCGCTCCTCCAAAGGTTTACATTGCGCGGAGATGTCACACGGTTTGCGGAGTTTGGCCTCTACGGCCTTCAGGTGATCCAGGTAGCACTCCAATGTGGTGCAGGAAACATTCTTCAGCAGCTCTTCTTCAGCCTGGCTTTCCTTTTTGTACTTCAGGTTAATGGCCTTGGCAATCTCTGCGTTTATGAGTTTCGTTACTGCGTCGTCAGTAGTGATTTCCTGCTGGTATACCTTCCGCTCGATTCTCTCCAACAAATTTCTGATGTCCAGTACTTGCATGGAATAGTGTTAGTTAAGTTTTGAAAATAGTTTAATGAACGTCTTACAGTCCTGAAGGTACGCACCTGCCTGACAAGCGTTGGCTCGGAAAAATATATTTTACATTTTGATAATGCCTGTGCCTTATGTGTTAACACAAAGGCAACAGTTTTGTTATTTTGGGCTAATTATGCTGGCCAGAGGCGCCTTCGGGGAGCAGGCCCAAAACTTAAAATAAGTAAATGTTTATACCCTGTTAAGTGTGCGTTAGTTGCAGGAATGGGGGAAATTTTAGCAAGTGTTTTGGATATATTTGATAACCAGTTAAATGTAGCTAAATAAGAGCGGATAGCACATTTCCTGGCAGGAAAAAAAGCGAAAACTAAACCATGGGGCTCGTGGTTAATGTGCGAAGCAATTAAAATACAAAGTCGCCCTGCCAGGTTAAACTACCTGCGGCAAGGCGACCCTGCATACTAAGCTCACTAAGCGTTAGAGGCTTTCGCTTCTTTGTCTGTCGAGGTCATTTTCTGGTTATAACCTTTGTGAGGGCGTCTTTTGCCGTAGGTGCCCTTCGTGATTTTGCCTCTTCTGGATTTCTTATCGCCTTTTCCCATAATATGATAATGCTTTGAAATTTGGTTTAACGGTAAACACCATACGGTTTTCCTGCAGGTATGGGTTATACGTACCGGCACATATTTAGGAAAGGCTGCTTTTACTCCAACACTACCCGCTGCCGCACTACCTCCTGCCCGGCCTCTGCCGTAAGTATGAACACTCCACGGAGGCCCTGTAGCTGCTCCTGCGTAAGCTGCAACTGTTCTGCATCGTTGCGGAGGCGCTGCTCAAAGACCACCCTGCCCGTCAGGTCCTGCAGCTGCACCCGAACCTGCTGGCCTGGTGCGCTCGTTGAGATACTTACCTGGCAATCGCCGCTGAGGCAGGGGTTCGGCAGCAGCAGTGCCTGCAGCTTTCCGGCTTGTTCGGTGGCAGTTACGGCCACAACCTTGCTGTACTCATACTGGCCGTCAAAATCCACTTGCTTTAGGCGGTAATAGTTTAAGCCCGGGTGCGGGTGCTTGTCCAGGAAGCGGTACTTCAGCGTAACGGCAGAATTGCCGTGGCCTTCAACGCTGCCAAGCAGCTCGAAGGTGTTGCCGTCGGCACTCCGCTCCACCTCAAAGTGGCTGTTGTTTTGCTCGCTGGCAGTCTCCCAATCCAGGCTGATGCCGCTCTGGGTGGCTTTGCCCTCAAAACGGGAGAGCTCCACGGGGAGTGGAGTGATGGGGAGGCAAGGGTCATCCGAGTCCAGGCGCGCTTGCAGGTCAACCACATTGGTCGGAAAAGGAATCTGAGGGAACCCGGGGAGCGGTATGGGAATATAGAAGAAGGTGGCTACCAGAACATCGGGCGCTGCTGTGAAAATGGCTCTATTTACAACCAGCTCCACAAAATTATTGTTTTCGGCCAGGTCCTCCCGAGTTACCAGCGTAGGCAAGCCGCCAGCAGGGGACAGGATGAGGCCATCGATGTTAGAGCAGGCACCCCCGGTGTTGATAAAGGCCGTGAGCACGACAAGGAGGCTAGGCGATGTAGGGCTTTCCTCCTGAATCGATTCGAACTCTACGAACAGGCAGTCGTCCTCATAAGAGCAAACGCCTACCTGAACCTGTGCTTTTGTGGTTGTGCCGGAAAGCAAGAGGAGTAAAGCAGAAAGTATAGCTGGTAGGCTTAATAAAGTAAAATTTTTTCTCATAACAGGGTAGCTAACAATTAAGACGCACGGAGTCAGCAGGGGCATACCCAATTACCAAGGGGTAAACGGAGAATATATTGCAAGGCAGGGTGGGGCTATTTGCCTTTCGCAGAGGTTTTAGTACACTTTTTCTCTCATGTTATGTACGGTTTCTGAACAACTTGGAGCTTGCGGGAAGGCTGATTTTAGTGAAGCTTTATAAATAATTTGTGAACCTCTGTGGATGGTACCAAATTAGGAGCCACACGAATGGCGCGCACTTCCTGGCTGCAAGGGCAAGGGCATCTGCCTGAGCACCAACTGCAACAAAGGCCTTCAAAAAGCGGTTATCTATTCGTATCTTTACAGATTGAAAATTAGCTTAAAACAGCCTCAGAAACGGCAACTTATACTTGCTGGCGGGGCTAACCAAAGTATGGCAAACATAACCGAAGATAATTTAGACGAGCTGGATGCCCGTCAGAACATCATTATAAAGGGCGCGCGGGTGCACAACCTCAAAAACCTGAGTGTGGCCCTGCCCCGCAACAAGTTCATCGTCATCACTGGCCTCTCCGGCTCCGGCAAGTCGTCGCTGGCGTTCGATACGCTCTATGCCGAGGGGCAGCGCATGTACGTGGAGAGCCTGAGCTCCTACGCGCGCCAGTTCCTGGGCCGCATGGACAAACCCGACGTGGACTACATCCGCGGTATCAGCCCGGCCATTGCCATTGAGCAGAAGGTGAGCATCAAGAACAACCGCTCCACCGTGGGCACCAGCACCGAGATCTACGATTACCTGAAGCTGCTCTATGCCCGCATCGGCAAAACCTACTCGCCTATCTCAGGAGAGGTGGTGCAGAAAGACAGCGTTACCGATGTGGTGGACTTTATTTTCTCGCTGGAGGATGAGGCCCGGGTAATGATTCTGGCGCCGCTGCACCAGCACAAGGAGCGCACGCTGGCCAAGGAGCTGGACCTGCTGCTGCAGAAAGGCTATTCCCGCATCTACGCCAACGGGCAGGTATACTTTATTGAGGAGCTGCTGGAGGAGAAGAAGCCGAATTTGGGTAAGGAGGTGTACATCCTGGTGGACCGCGCCGTGATCTACAAATCGGACGAGGACCTGCAGTTCCGCATCGCGGATTCGGTGCAGACAGCCTTTTTCGAGGGCCATGGCGAGTGCCGCGTCAAGTATGGCAACGATGAGGAGCGCGTGTTTTCCGACAGGTTTGAGTTGGACGGAATGGTGTTCGAGGAGCCGTCGGTAAACTTCTTCAGCTTCAACAACCCCTACGGCGCCTGCCAGACCTGCGAGGGCTTCGGCTCTGTGCTCGGCATCGACCCAGACTTAGTTATACCTGATAAAAGCCTGACCGTGTATGAGGGGGCGATCGCGCCCTGGCGCACCGATAAGATGAGCGAATGGCTGCAGCCGCTGCTCAAAAACGGTATCCGCTTCGACTTCCCGATCCACCGCCCATACAATGAACTGACGGAGGCGGAGCAGGAGCTGCTGTGGACCGGCAACAAGTACTTTTCTGGCCTCAATGCCTTTTTCAAAGAGATACAGTCGCAGACGCACAAGATACAGTACCGCGTGATGCTCTCGCGCTACCGTGGCCGCACCACCTGCCCCGACTGCAAGGGCTCGCGCCTGCGCAAGGATGCCAGCTACGTAAAAGTAGGTGGCAAAAGTATAACCGACCTCGTGCTGATGCCGATCACGCAGGTGCTGCCGTTTTTCCGCAACCTACAGCTAACGGAGCATGAAGAGAACGTGGCCGAGCGCCTGGTAACCGAGGTGACGAACCGTCTGGGTTACCTGGAGCGCGTGGGCCTGGGGTACCTAACCCTCAACCGGCTTTCCAATACCTTGTCCGGAGGCGAGAGCCAACGTATCAACCTGGCCACTTCCTTGGGTAGTGCTTTGGTGGGATCGATGTACATCCTGGATGAGCCAAGCATTGGCCTGCACCCGAAGGACTCGGAGCAGTTGATCGGGGTGCTGCGCTCGCTGCAGCAGCTGGGTAATACGGTGATTGTGGTGGAGCACGAGGAAGAGATGATGCGGGCGGCCGACCAATTAATTGACATTGGTCCGGAGGCCGGCACGGGTGGCGGTAACCTGATGTTCCAGGGAACCCTGGAGGAGTTGACGAAGAAAGCGGACACCTATACGTCCAGGTACCTGAGTGGCCGCATGGAGGTGCCGGTGCCGCCCCAGCGCCGTAAGTGGCGCAATGCCATTGAGATCATCGGTGCCCGCGAGAACAATCTCAAAAACCTGAGCGTGAAGATTCCGCTGGATGTGATGACGGTGGTGACAGGGGTGAGCGGCTCCGGCAAATCCACACTGATCAAGAAGATACTGGCCCCGGCCATGCAGAAGCTGCACGGAGCTACTTCGGAGGCTACCGGTAAGTTTGATAAACTGGCAGGCGACTACGGTAAAATAGAGCACGTGGAGTTTGTGGACCAGAACCCGATCGGCAAGTCGTCGCGCTCTAACCCGGTGACCTACGTGAAAGCTTACGACGCCATCCGTACCTTGTATGCCGATCAGCCGCTGGCAAAGTCGCGGGGCTTTAAGCCGTCGCACTTCTCGTTCAACATCGAGGGCGGCCGCTGCGAAGTGTGCCAGGGCGAAGGGCAGGTGAAGATCGAGATGCAGTTCATGGCCGATATCTACCTGACCTGTGAGAGCTGCCATGGCCAGCGCTTTAAGCAGGATGTGCTCGACATCAAGTATAAAGACAAGAGCATCTCGGATGTGCTGGACATGACTATTGCCGACAGCATCGACTTCTTTGCCGAGCAGCCAAAGATCATCGAAAAGCTGAAGCCGCTGAACGATGTGGGATTAGGCTATATCCGGCTGGGGCAATCGAGCAACACGCTTTCGGGGGGCGAGGCGCAGCGCGTAAAGTTGGCGTCCTTCCTGACGAAGGGCGTGCAGCCGCACCAGGAGAATATCCTGTTTATCTTCGATGAGCCTAGCACCGGTCTGCATTTCCACGACATCAGCAGGCTGCTTACCTCTATCAACGCGCTCATCGAGAACGGCAACACCGTCGTAATCATTGAGCACAACATGGACATCATCAAATCTGCCGATTGGATCATCGACCTGGGGCCGGAAGGCGGCATAAACGGTGGCCACCTGCTGTTTGAGGGCACACCAGAGGATATGGCGAAGCTGGAGGATAACCACACGGCCCGCTTTCTGAAGGATAAGCTTTAGGAGAAGTATAAAATATGAAAAGCCGCTGCAAGTATACATGCAGCGGCTTTTTTGTTTGCTGTGCCGGGTTCCAACCATCCCTACCCTCGTGAGAGGAAAGTATACCTGCTTCTTTCACTGCCCTCCTGCAAGGATCTTGTGGGAAGGGAGGTGAAGCTGAGGCTACTGGCTTCGAAATCCAACCACCCCTCTATCCCCTCCTTGATTAAGGAGGGGAATTTTCACCTTCCCCCAACCCTCTCCTAAGAACAGGAGAGGGAGCTTTTCAGCAAACGATTACACTCCTATAGTCCCCTCAAGGGGACAGTTGCAGAAAGCCTCAGCTACCGAATTTGTACCCAGTTTTTCTGTGAGGCGCCTATGCGAGTTTTTCCGGTGCCCGGAGGGCATTGCGACGTAGGAGCAAAGGAAAAGCTCCCAGCGCCGAATAGGAAAACGAGGCCTCCCGGCCTAGGAGGGCAGAAAGTGTACTATGGAACGGGTCGTTTGTAGGAACTAGAGGATAAGTGGTAGCTAGAAAGTACAGCTTGGTTCCAACTGCAGAAAGTGGGGGCCAAAGTATAACGGCACCAGCGGGCGCTTGCGCCAGAAGACCCTTGAAGTATAAAAGTATAAAGTATCGCTAAGTATAAATCAGCAAGTATGAACTTAACAAATACTGCGGCAAAGTATAGGTAGAGGAGGTACACCAAATTTTCCTATCTTGCCGTAAAGCTTCGGAGCAAGCAAACCAACGTATAACGAACATCAACCCAAAGTATAAAACATGAGAAAGCGAATTGTTGCAGGCAACTGGAAAATGAACAAAACCGCCGAAGAGGCGCTCTCGCTGGTGTCGGAGATCGATAACATGGTGCAGGACGAGGTGAACAGCGATGTGACCGTGGTAGTGGCCCCTCCGTTTCCATTCCTGCAGAGCGTAGGCAAACTGGTGCAGGGCAACGATAAAATGCACCTGGCCGCCCAAAACGTGAGCGAGCACGAGAGTGGCGCCTACACCGGCGAGGTATCGGCTGCGATGCTGAAGTCTGTGGGCGTGGAGTACGTAATCATCGGGCACAGCGAACGCCGCCTGTACCACCACGAGGATGCCCAGACGCTGTACAAAAAGCTGAAGGCAACGATTGCCCATGGTATGAAGCCGATCTTCTGCTGCGGCGAGCCGCTGGAGGAGCGCGACGCCGACCGCCACTTCGACTATGTGGGCAAGCAGCTGCACGACAGCCTTTCCTACCTCAGCAACGAGGAGTTTGACCAGGTGGTGGTGGCCTACGAGCCGATTTGGGCTATTGGTACCGGCCGCACCGCCAGCAGCCAGCAGGCGCAGGAAATGCACGAGTACATCCGGGAGCAGCTGGCCCGCATGTTCGATGCCGAGGCAGCCTACAACACCCCCATCCTTTACGGCGGCAGCTGCAACCCAAGCAACGCCCAGGAGCTGTTCTCGCAGGCTGATGTGGACGGCGGCCTGATCGGCGGCGCGTCGCTTAAATCAAGGGATTTTACGGATGTGATCAAATCCATATAAAATACAATAGGAAATTGTTAAAAAGGTCGCTGGTCTGCTGGACGAGCGACCTTTTTTTGTATCTTGCCTATATTTTAGCAAATTAATATTATGCAGATACTGTTCACCCTATGGCTGGCCCTGCTGCCTTACGTAAACGCTGCCCCTGCCGCAGAAGCAGCGCGCAACCACTGCCAGGTGTATGGTTCTGTGTACCTGGAGCGCAACCCCCTGTACAAGAATACCGCCTCGCATGTGGTGTTCCTGGGGGAGGAAGAGGCCTTCGCCAACATGGTAGTATACCGTGAGAGCAACAAGCTCTTTGCCGATGGGCCCGCCGTTTGGTACGTTACGCCTAACAAGGCCTTTGCCGACCACGTGCTGTACGTGACCGACCAGCGCCACCAGGCCGATTTTACAGTGCATTTTACTGATGTGCGCTCTTTTGCCACCTGCCGAGAATAATTTTTTACCATGGATTTTATAGAAGTAACCTTAAAAGTAAACGCAGACTTTGCGGACATACTGACGGCCGAGCTCGGGGAACTGGGTTTTGATGCCTTTGTGGAGACGGAAGATGGCTTCAGTGCCTACATCGAAGAGGGCAAGTATAGCCAGCAGGCGCTGGAGGAAGTGCTGGCCCGCTACGCCGACTTTGTGCAGGTGGAGTATACCACCCAAAAGATCGCCCGCCAGAACTGGAACGAGGAGTGGGAACGCAACTTTGAGCCGCTGTTCATTGGCGGGGAAGTATCGGTACGCGCCTCTTTCCACGAGAAACCTGCCAATGCCAAGTATGATATTGTCATCAACCCGAAGATGTCGTTCGGCACGGGCCACCACGAAACCACCACGCTCATGATCGAGAACCAGCTGACGCTGGACCACCAGGGCAAGCGCGTGCTGGATATGGGCTGCGGCACCGGCATTCTGGCGATCATGGCCGGCGAACTGGGCGCCTCTGATATTGTGGCAGTGGAGATCGAGGACTGGACCGTGGAGAACGCCCGCGAGAATGCCGAGCTGAACGGCTACGGAAGTATAGACGTGCGTCTGGGTGGCGCTGAGACCATTGCCGGCGATCAACCATACGATATCATCCTAGCCAACATCAACCGGAACGTTTTGCTGGAAGACATGCCGGCCTACAAGGCTGTGCTGAAGCCGGGCGGCTTCCTACTGCTCAGCGGCTTTTACACCGAAGACCTGCCCATGATCCAGCAGCGCTGCCAGGAGCTGGGGCTGAGGTATGTGTCGCACCGGGTCAAGAATAACTGGGTTTCTGCCGTTTTCAGCGCCTAGCTTAGGCTGTAGTATAAGAGTATAAGTTACCATCCAATCATCCAACCGCTACCTTTATGAAACAACTTTTACCCTTCATCCTGTTTTTTACGGTTCTGACGGCGCAGGCGCAGCAGGTAAAGCTATCTGCCGAGCCTGACAAGTTTGTGGGAGATGTGAAAGCCCTGCTGCTGGCGGGTAAAGTTGAGAACGCAGAGGCGCTTTCCGCTGACCTGGAGGAAGTATGGAGCAACGGGAGACTCTCCTCGAGGCAGCAGAAGGAGGTGATGGACATTGCTCAGCAGATGTACCGCAAGCGCATGCGCAGCAATCCGCACTTCTCCGACTTCTTTACCATGGTAACGGCCGGCATCAAGAAGCAGAACCTGCGCCCTGCCCAGCTGGATAACATGCTGGAGGTAACGGCCAAGGCAGTAAAGCAGGAGGACACGAAGCACCTGGAGCAGTACCTGCGCACTGTCAGCTTGTTCCTGGATCAGGGTAAGTTGTTTCAGAATACCTATTACAGCCTTCGCGCCTCCGGTGGCAGCTTCAGCTTTGCCTACGAAGGGGCCAGCAAGGCTGCCGAAGAGCAGGAGGAAGGTGCGGATGCCTGGGGAAGCGTGTCGTGGGATGATGAGGCAAGCACAAGCGAAGATGCCTGGGAGGATGACGGTTGGGGCACAGTAGCCCCGAAGCCGAAGAAAGAGGACAAGCAGAAAAGCGCCCAGAAACAGAAAGAAAGCCTGAAGCGTATGTATGTGCCGGCCATGCCAAAAGTATCGGGACCGGTGCTAAAGCTGGAGAAGGTCGCGCTTGTGTTCGTTACCCCCTGGGACTCCGCTGCCATCCAGAACACCGCCGGCCAGCTGATGCTGACGCAGAACATGTTTGTTGGCGACGGCGGCACGTTTGACTGGGAGGTGAAAGGAGAGGCTGCCAAAGCCGAGCTGAACAAGTATAGCTTTAACACCAGCTTTGCCGGCTTTAAGGCCCCGGATGTAAAAGTAACCTATAATGCCGTACTGGCTGCTCCTGTGGATGGCGCGCTGGAGTGGATGAGCAGCAAGCGCAAGAACGGCAACTACCCTTATCCTAAGTTTACCTCCTTCACCAGCGATGCCCGCCTGAACAGCCTGGGCAACGACATTGCCTACAACGGTGGTTTTTCGCTTACCGGCAACATCATCGGCAGCCGGCCGCTGGACGGTAGCCTGTCGCAGCTGGTAGTATCGCACCAGGGCAAGCGTAAGTTCCGCACCATGGCCCGCAACTATACGTTTGAGGACTCGCTGGTGCTGGCCAACCGGGCCACCGTGTCGGTATACCAGGGGCAGGACTCGCTCATGCATCCGGCCATGCAGCTCCGCTACTCCCGCGTAAACCAGGACCTGACCCTAACGAAAGACAAGGGCCCGTACGCCCGCACGCCTTTTTACGACTCCTACCATAACCTGGAGATCACCGCAGAGCGGGTGCATTGGAACTTGAACAAGCCAGAGATAGATTTCTCCATCCTGAACACGAAAACCCTGATTCCGGTACAGCTGGAGTCTACCGAGTACTTTTCCAATGTGCGGTACCAGCAGCTGGTAGGCATCGCGCCTTTCCACCCCCTGCAGGTGCTGGTGGGTTACGGAGCCAAGGCAAAGTCAAGCACGTTTTACGCGAGCGATGTAGCCCGTGCCACCCGCGTGGATGAGAAGGCTATCCGCGAGGCGGCCCAGGCGATGGCCTACCAGGGCTACATGGACTACGACCCCGCCTCCGGTTACATCGAGCTTAAGAACAAGGCCTGGCATTATGTGGGGGCCTCCCGCGACAAAAACGACTACGACCACATCGTGATCAAGTCGGTGGTGCCGTCTGGCCGAAACGCGACCCTAAACCTGGAGAACAACAAGCTAACCGTGCGCGGGGTGAACAAGATCACCTTTAACAACGATACCGCCAGCGTGTACGTTTTGCCGCGCCGTGAAGAGATACACATCCTGAAGAACCGCGACATCGAGTTTGACGGGCAGGTATACGCCAGCCGCCTCGCTTTGCGCGGCACCGAGTTCAGGTTCAACTACGATGAGTTCTCCATCGACCTGACTAAGCTGGATACCATTGCCCTGGTGACGAACAGCCGCAAGGCGAAAAACATGAAGACCTCGGAGCAGGTGATGACCAGTAGCTCGTCAGGAAAGCTGTACATCAACAAGCCGAATAATAAATCCGGGGAGAAATTTATGCCGGAGTACCCTAAGTTTGATGCGGTGGCCGGTGCGCAGATGGCCTTTTCACGCCCCGAGGTGGCAGGAGGGGCCTACGACAGCACCGTGTATTTCGACATGCCCCCCTTTAAGCTCGACAGTCTGAGCTCAGGCAATCACATCGTTTCCTTTGATGGCACGTTCCACTCCGGCGGCATCTTCCCGCCGATAAAGGCAAAGTTGCAGATGATGCCCGACGAGACCATGGGCTTTTATCACCAACCACCCGCCAAAGGCCTGGAAACCTACGGAGGCAAGGGCATGGTGTACGACACCATTATGATGAGCGCAGCGGGCATTCAGAGCCGGGGCAAGCTTACCTACCTTTCCGCCACGCTGCAGGCGCCGGTGTACACGTTCTATAAAAATGGTGCCGTGGCAGAGGGCGGCACAGAGCTCACCATCAGCGAGAGCACCATAAACGGGACGAAGTATCCAGCGGCTACGTTGAAGGGCTTTAACATGAACTGGCAGCCGCAGGCCGACACCATGTACTTGCAAACCACCAAGGACCCGATGGCAGTGTACAAAGAAGGGTATGCTTTTACGGGGGTGGCCAAATTGTCGCCGGGAGGCTTGTACGGTAGCGGTGTGCTGGATAATGCCTATGCCAACGTTACGTCAGGCAAGTTTCGGTTCGACCAGCGCAGCTTTAGCGGCAATAACGCCCAGTTGCTCGTGAAGTCGGATGTGGAGGGAAGCCCGGCGATTAAGGCACAGGACGTGGCTTTCTCCTACGACATGACCTCCGGCTTTGTGGACTTTGAGAGCGAGCAGAAAGGTGCCGCTATCATGGAGTTCCCGAAAACGCAGTACAAGACATCCATGAGCAGTGCCCGCTGGGACATGAACACCAAAAAGGTGAACCTGAAGGCGGACGAGAGCGGCGCAAAGAACTGGTTCTACTCCCAGCATCCGGAGCAGGAGGGGCTGCGCTTCATGGCCGACGGAGGTGAGTTTAGCCTGCTGGAAAACACACTGCACGCTACCGGAGTGCCGCATATTGCCGTTGCTGACCTATATGTGGTGCCGGACAGCGGCAAAGTGGCCGTGCAGGCGGGTGCCAGCATCCGCACCCTGCGCAATGCCAAAGTGCTGGCAGACTCCGTGCAGCAGTACCATAAGCTGTACGCGGGCAACATCGACGTGCTGTCGCGGTACGCGCTGCGCGGCGACGCGATTCGCGATTACTACAATGCTGCCGGCGACTCATTCCAGCTCCACTTTGGCGATTTTGTGTATGGCAACCCGCAGCAGAAAAAGAAGCCGATCTTTACCTTTGCCACCGCACACCTGGAGGATGGGGCGAAGCCGTTTTACATTTTCCCAAGGATCATGTACCGTGGCAAGGCGGTGATGCAGGCTCCTAACGCTTACATGAACTTCGACGGAGAGGTGAAGCTGAACTTTACCGGTAATCCCGAGGATTCCGACTGGTTCCCTTACAAGAAAGATACCCTGAACCCGAACAACGTGCGCATCCCGATCCTGAAGCCGAAGGCGGCCGACGGTTCGCCGCTGCACACGGGCCTGCACGTAGCAACCGGGTCAGGCAAGCTCTACAACACCTTTGTGTCGAGGAAGCAGGGGGCGGAAGACCTGGACCTGTTCACAGTAGATGGCCTGCTGTCGTACAACAAAGAGAGCGGCGAGTTCAAGATCGGCCGGGAGGAGCGGGCCTATGGCGATGCCTACCAGGGCAATATGCTGCGCTACAACGAAGCCTCGAACACAATCCATTTTGAGGGCAAGCTGAACCTGGTGAAGCCGAAGAAGAGCTTTGCCATTGAGGCAGCTGGAAGCGGCGATGCCAATGTAGACAGCAGTCGCTACAGCCTCCGCTCTATGCTTGCATTTGACCTGGATGTGCCAAACCAGGCGTTAGGGGCCATGGCCGGGAACCTGCGTGGCAACGCTGCCGGGGCTGCCGCCATCAGCAACGTGGACGATGAGCTGCTCTACCAGATAGGCGAGTTCGTTGGCGACCGTGATGCCCGCAAATACCGGGACCAGTCGATGACAGCGTACGTGCCGCTGCCGAAGCTATCCAAGAAACTGGAGCGCAGCCTGGTACTGACCGACGTGAACCTCCATTGGTCTAACGAGCAGAAAGCCTGGTACAGCGTGGGGGGCATTGGTGTTGTGAGCAGTATGAAGGAAGACATCAACTCCAAAATGAACGGCTACCTGGAGATGAAACAGGACAACTACGGTGACCCGGTGGTGAACTTATACCTGCAGGCCGACCCGTATACCTGGTACTACTTCAGCTTCTTTGAGAATGGCCTTACGATGGTATCCTCAGACGATAAGTTTAACAAAGCCATACGCTCCAAGTCGAAGGGCAGCCGCGGGGCAACCAGTAGCTATGGCATCTACGAAGGCATCCCGATCGAGAAGAACGAGTTCCTCAACCACTTCCAGAAGACCTACCTAGGTGGCGAAGGCGGCTTTAAAACCGTAACGGAAAACGTGGTGAACGAGCCGACCGGAAACTTCGATTTCATATCAGAAGATGATGGAAATAAAGGGCGTAAGAAGAAAAAGAAGAAGAATGAGGAAGAGGGTGAAGGGACATTCTAATATAACCAGGAACCATAAACACAGCGTATAGGGTTAATGTGGCACTTAATAATTAGCTAGGAAATTAAGTTTTGCCTATATTTGGGCTTGTTTTTGCTGTTTAAAATACCGTGTGCGCCTTAAGATTGGCACAGTTGCAGAAACTACCCTCTTGATTTTAATCTTATACTTATGGATATGATTTTTATAGCTGCACTTGCCCTGGTAGCTTACCTGATCGGCTCTATGTGTACCGCCGTGTGGATAGGCAAGGCATACTATGGCATTGACATACGACAGCACGGCAGCGGCAACTCTGGGGCCACCAACACCTTTCGGGTGCTTGGCAAGAGGCCGGGTACCATCGTGATGCTGCTCGATATCTTTAAAGGATGGGTGGCAACATCGTTGGCCGGTTTGCTGCTGATCTTTAATGCCATTGAGCCGGAGAACCTGATCGTTTACCAACTGGTCTTCGGGGCCATCGGAGTGCTGGGGCATATTTTCCCGGTGTACGAAAAGTTTAAGGGCGGCAAGGGCGTTGCCACGCTGCTGGGCATGATGCTGGCCATAGAGCCGGTCGTGGCCCTGATGTGTATCGCCATTTTCGTGATCGTGCTGTTCGCCTCCAAGTATGTTTCTTTGGGCTCCATGATTGCCGCGCTTGCCTTCCCGATGCTGTTGCTGCTGGTGCCGCGCTTCCACCCGGAAAACCCAATCCTGATCATCTTCGGGTTCATCCTTTTTGCGGTGGTGGTGCTGACGCACCGGAAGAACATCAACCGCCTGATTGCCGGCCAGGAAAGCAAAGCCAACATCAAGCTGGGCCGCAAACGATAAGTATAGCACGTATACGAAGAGCCATCCTGCACAGCAAGGGTGGCTTTTTTTTGTAACTTTAAGTCAAAACAGAGCAAACCTTATTCGATATGATCAACCAATATATCAACGACAACAAAGACCGCTTCGTGAACGAGCTGCTCGACATGCTGCGCATCCCGTCAGTTAGCGCCGACCCAAAGTTTAAGGCTGATGTCCTGCGCAACGCCGAGTTCCTGAAGGAGCGGCTGCTAGAGGCCGGAGCCGATAACGTAGAACTGGTGGAGACGCCTGGCAACCCGGTGGTGTACGGTGAGAAGATTGTTGACCCTGCGCTTCCGACCGTGCTGGTGTATGGCCACTACGATGTGCAGCCCGCCGACCCCTATGAGCTGTGGAACTCCCCTCCGTTCGAGCCTGTGATAAAAGACGGCAAGAT
Organism: Pontibacter litorisediminis; assembly: GCF_029360645.1. Classification (GTDB taxonomy): domain Bacteria; phylum Bacteroidota; class Bacteroidia; order Cytophagales; family Hymenobacteraceae; genus Pontibacter; species Pontibacter litorisediminis. Next base: position 57,230 of record NZ_JARDUA010000011.1, read on the forward strand.
ATACGCCCGCGGTGCCTGCGACGACAAAGGGCAGATGTACATGCACGTGAAAGCGTTTGAGACGATGGTGCAGACCGGCACGCTGGCCTGCAACGTGAAGTTCATGATTGAAGGGGAGGAGGAAGTAGGGTCTAAAAACCTGGCTACATTTGTGCGCGAGAACAAAGATCGCCTGACAGGCGACGTGATCCTTATCTCTGACACGGGCATGCTGGGCAACGATACACCATCCATCACCACCGGCCTGCGTGGCATGAGCTACGTGGAGGTAGAGGTGACAGGCCCGAACCGCGACCTGCACTCAGGGCTGTACGGTGGTGCCGTGGCCAACCCCATCAATATCCTGTGCCAGATGATTGCCTCGATGCACGACGAGAACAACCACATCACCATACCGGGCTTTTACGACAACGTGCAGGAGCTTAGCCAGGGGGAGCGTGCCGAGATGGCCCGTGCCCCTTTTGACCTGGAGAAGTATAAAAAGGCACTGGATCTGGGCGATGTGCACGGCGAGGCTGGCTATGTAACGATGGAGCGCAACTCTATCCGCCCGACGCTGGACGTGAACGGCATCTGGGGAGGCTATACAGGCGAGGGTGCCAAAACGGTGATCCCGTCCAAAGCTTATGCTAAGATTTCCATGCGCCTGGTGCCTAACCAGAGCTCTGAGGAGATCACGGAGAAGTTTAAGAAGCACTTCGAAAGCATCGCGCCAAAGAGCGTGAAAGTGGAGGTGAAGCCGCACCATGGGGGCGAGCCAGTTGTAACGCCAACCGATTCTCCGGCTTACCAGGCAGCTGCCAAAGCATACGAGGAAACCTTCGGCGTGAAGCCGATCCCGGTGCGCAGCGGCGGTTCTATTCCGATCGTGGCCATGTTCAAGTCTGAGTTAGGCCTGGACTCTGTGCTGATGGGCTTTGGCCTGGACTCCGATGCGATCCACTCGCCGAACGAAAGCTACGGCCTGTTTAACTACATGAAGGGCATCGAAACGATACCGCAGTTCTACAAATACTTTGCTGAGGGGAATAAATAAGCATCAGCCAACATATAAAGTATAAAAAAGCCCGGCTAGCGAAATAGCCGGGCTTTTGTCTTTAGCGCATTAGTTGGTCTGGCGAGGGCGGGCGTATCAGGTACCCGATACTTAGCTTATAGCCAAAGTTTTTCTGGTCCAGCGCTTTGGAGAAGGAGGTAAGGCCACCGGCGTTATGCACGCTCACAAAGAAGCCATTGTCCAGTTCCAGGCCTACTCCAACCGTGTAGCCATAGTCCCAGCGCTCAAAGTCATCCATGCTTAGAGCGTAATTGCCAAGTACGGTAGGGTTGGGTTCATCAACCGTGGCTCGGTCTACGCGCTTTACCTCCGTTGACTCCCCGATAAGGTAGCCCAAATAAGGGCCACCCTCCACAAACAAGCCGCCTTTCTGCAGCTTCAGCATCAGGGGCAGGGTCAGGTAGTGCAGCCGATGATCGTCGATCAATACCTCCGTGGCGTTTAGGGGATATTCATCATACACAAAGCCTTTCTGCTCGTACTGCAACTCTGCCTGCACCGCCAGCCTCGACACGAACTCGTAGCTCAAAATCAGTCCGCCGTTAAAGCCAGCCAAATTGTTGGTGGTGTTGGGGGAGCCGTCGGAGCCCTGCACGCTGGAGAGGTTGCCGCCAACTTTGGCCCCGAAGCGGGCATACTGCGCCTGCGCCATTAGCAGGGGCAAAAGTATAAAGAGCGGGAGGAGGAGTGTCTTTTTCATAGCGGGAAAGGTGTTGGCACGTACCGTTATTTACTGGTGCCGCTATGAATTGGTTCTGGCCCCAAAAAAGCCAGCCCCTCCAAAGTGGCGGGGCTGGCTTAGGAATTACAGGAAAAGAAATGTTTTATCGGGAGGCCGAGAAGTTCAGGCCCAGGGTCAGCATAATGGTGGAGTGGCGGGCATCCCTGAAGTTCTCATCATCGAAAAAGTCTGTGGAAGACTTGTCCATAAAGTCGGTAACGCTGCCGTTGTAGCGCACGCCTACACTGAGGATACCGCTGGTGATACCGATACCGGCTGCATAGCCAAACTCAAAGTCTTTCATGTCGCTCTTGTCTATCTCGGTCGTTGCGGAGCTTTGGCGGTCGTTGTTGATGTACTCTTTGATGTTGTTGTTCACGCTAAGCAGGTAAGAGGCCTGCGGGCCCGCCTCAAAATAAATAGGGCCGGCTTTGATACGCGCCAGCACGGGCAGCTCCAGGTAATTATAGTTCATGTTGCCCTCCCTGCGGAAGGTGCCTGTCGGCAACTGAATTTCTGTATCCTCATACTTAAAGCCTTTGTTGGAGTAGAGTAGCTCCGGCTGCACGGAGAAGAACTCGCCTACCACAGGTATGTTATAGGTGAGGCCGCCATGGAAGCCTACCTTGTTCTCGTACCGCGACTCATCCTTGAGGTCGCCGGACAGGTTGGAGAAGTTGGCACCGCCTCTGATGCCCAAGCCGGACTGTGCCTGTGCCGCAGCAAACGACAGCAGGGCAATGGAAAGTGATAATAATAGCTTCTTCATAATTGTAATGATTAAATGTATGCGCCTGTTGCAGGCCGTATACCTGGTTAATGATTGTTGTGTTTACTCAAGGCTTCCCGCCTGTGTTGATTCCCATATCAACAAGCAGGCCAAAGTATAGCACGTTAGTATATAGAATAGCAGAATATGGTGAGTGGCTATGTTTACGAGGCAGAAAATCAGAGGCATAGAAAAGTCCGGCCTTAAGCCGGACTTCCTGTTTTCCATAGTTTTAGTTTTGTACCAATGTAATCTTAGCGGCCCGGAAGGGTGTAAGCCAGGGTTAGCATAAACACGCTGTTGCGGTATTCGGGAGCGTCATCTACGTCGTTAAGCTGCGAGATGTCGCCGTTATAGCGCACACCTATCGTAAGACCCATGGGAGCGGCAAAGCCTACCCCGGCCGCATAGCCCAGGCTCGTGCGCTTGAACTGGTCAAGGTCATCGTCAATGTTGTTGCCATTCACCTCAATGTCGCCGCCAACACGGAAAGAAACCTGCGGGCCGGCTTCAAAGAAAATAGGACCGGCGTTTATGTGTGCCAGCACCGGCACATCGATGTAGCTGAGCTTGATCTTGAAAGCATCATCATCGGACTCCGCACCCTTCTGAGAGAACAGCACCTCTGGCTGGATAGCAAAGAACTCGTCGGTTGTGAGGAAGAACTTTGAGGTTAAGCCAGCATGAAAGCGGAACATCCTGTCAGTAGCCGGGGCCTCATCGCCTGTTAATCCTGCGTAATTGGCTCCAACGCGAATTCCTATTCTCTGAGCATCTGCGGCGAACGCTGTCGTCAGCAGGAGTGCAAAAATCAATAGCGTCTGTTTCATAGTCTTCTTTGTTTGTAAGTAATACTTCTTCACTGTCAGTACCGCCCCTGCAGAGCGGCTAACAGTCGTAAGCTATTACGTAGGGTCCGAATAAAAGTATAGATTCATGAGATGATTTGGGCGACAGAGGAGTACAATTTAGGGAGAGGGAAGCTGGCCATGGGCAAAGAAAAAGCAGCAACCATATCCGGCTGCTGCTTTTGTTAAATTTATGTTAAATAAGGGCTTACGCTGCTTTCCAGCTTAGCCTGCCCAGCCTTCACGGTCCAGGCTGCGGTACTGAATGGCTTCTGCCAAATGTTCAATTTTTATTTCCTCGCTTCCGGCCAGGTCGGCAATGGTGCGGCTCACTTTCAGGATGCGGTCGTAAGCGCGGGCCGAGAGGCCAAGGCGTTCCATGGCGGTCTTGAGCAGGGTGCGGCCAGCCTCGTTTACCTGGCAAACCTCCTTCACCATCTGCGAGGGCATCATGGCGTTAGAGTGGATCTGCGGCATCTCCTTGAATCGCTCCGTCTGCACCTCGCGGGCCTGCACCACGCGCTCCCGCACAGAGGCGCTGTGCTCGGCCTTGCGGGTGGCGGTCATTTCATCAAAGGTTACGGGTGTCACCTCCACGTGCAGGTCGATGCGGTCCAGCAGCGGGCCGCTCACCTTATTCAGGTAACGCTGCACCACCCCAGGGCCGCACACACATTCTTTCTCGGGATGATTGTAGTAGCCGCAGGGGCAGGGGTTCATACTTGCCACCAGCATAAAGTTGGCCGGGAAATCGATGGTGGTTCTGGCCCGGGAAATGGTAACACGGCGCTCCTCCAGCGGCTGGCGCATCACCTCCAGCACCGTGCGCTTAAACTCCGGCAACTCATCCAGGAAAAGCACCCCATTATGCGAAAGCGAGATCTCGCCGGGTTGCGGTACGCCACCGCCCCCTACCAAAGCCACATCCGAGATAGTATGGTGCGGCGCGCGGTATGGGCGTGTGGTGAGGAGCGAGGCTGCCTCGCCCAGCTTGCCGGCTACCGAGTGTATCTTGGTCGTCTCCAGCGCCTCGTGCATCGAGAGCGGCGGCAGAATGGACGGCAGCCGCTTGGCCAGCATCGTCTTTCCGGCACCCGGAGGGCCTATCATGATGAGGTTGGTCCTTGAGGCCTAAAACCTTACTATATTCGCTAAAAAAGCAATTATTAGGTATGATTTTCGGATTGGGGTACCAAAGGGGTACCAAAAGAATATTCAAGGGCTTTGTCAAGCCTGCCCAGTTCATCGGGTGAGCTTGTTCTAAACAAGCTTATTTTAGCAAGCAGTTACTTTTAAATTAGGCTATAACTTCTTTATGTGCTTGCTTACTTAACATTGCAAACTGTGACATAAAATTAAGTACAAGTTCGAAATGCAAGAATCACTATAAGCTAAACATATCTATATAGATCTTATTCAAATTTGACTGTCTTCAAGTCATTCAAAATATTTTCTTCAGATGACTTATACATCGCATAAAAGATCTGTCCCTCTAGAAATTCAGGTTTATAGTAGCTGTACACATTGACCTTTATCTTAGGAGCTCTAAACTCCTTACCTATAAAATCATAGAAGTTCCCCACGTTAGAAAATTCTGGAGAAAAGTAGATAGAAGCAGGAATTACTATTCTCTTTTTATAAATATTAAGTTTCTCTGAATCTACGTTGAATAATATTGTGTCATTTCTTAAGATAGACTTTGGATAAGCATTCCTTATTGATTCAAGAATCATTTCATCAATACGATCATGAGGGTAGTTTTTTTGCTTTGGGTATTCATGTAAAAGGCGATCAATTGAATTAGTATTTTTCTCGTCTTCTTCCTGCTGCTTTTTGAGATTGTATGTTTCAGTTAATGGTCTTGTGTAAATTATGCTCCCAAGCTCGGTTTCGCCATTCTTTCTGTCTGAAATGATTATTATTCGTTTTAAAACTTTCATTTCTTTTACATCCAGCCATTTAAGTATTCTTTCTTCCATATTTCCGGGTTATATGGTTGCGGATTAATAAGTTACAGGTGATAATTTCTTTGAGCCAATATACTGTTAGTATAATGTTATGTTTGATTAAGGTAAATTCAGGGTTACTAAAAATGATATTTCTAATGGAGTAGGACCACTTTTATAGCTCCTCATCTATTTCTTCTCCTATTTTATCAAGATATGCTTGTAAGTTTATTGCAGGAACTGTACCTATTGCCTGCTGCAAGTAGCGAGTTAGCTGCATATAAAATGTTACAAATGAATTTTCAGATTTACTGAATTTCAACTCTTTAAAAGTTCTGCGGATATAATACTCCTGGTAACGTTTATCAAAGTCTTCTTCCTTTGTACTTTCTTCTCCCTCATAGTCAACAAAGAAACTTCCGTAATCTGCTATACAACCAATATCTATACCTTTGAATCCACTATGCCTTCTCAAGTGTGCTTCAATGGTATTATTATTGTCACGACTAAATGTATTGGTACTGGTTAATATACCACCTATAATCTTTGTAAGTGGTCTAGCCTTAATTTGGACACCAGAATTTATCATTGATGTAGATGTCCTCTTCAATTTTCTTACACTTTCAACTTTTTCACTAGCATATTCTATATAGCTTTTACTTCCTACATTACCTTTTATATCAGGCTTAACTTCGAAAACTGCATAAACTCCTTCAGCTGGTATGTAGTGAAAACCATTCTGAGTGAAAATAAAGGGAGTAAACCAATTGTCATAGATAACAATGTCCATTTGATGGCTTGTATTGCCCTCATGATCAATTACTATAGCTTTATCTACACTGTACCTATTAGGCAGATAATTCCTCAACCATTCAATCCAAGCATTTTCTAATGAATCCCCTTTAGAACCTGGATGTGTTATAAATTGTCGATTAGTACTTAGCTGGGCCTCCATTTGATGCTGCATGCCTTCAAACAGCAGGCGTAAATCGATTTTAGTCATAAAGGATTAAATTTTTGCTGTCGTAATAGTAAAAGCTATAATCGTTCAGCTCTTGACTTGTTACACTTAAAATTAAAAGTACTGGGTTTTTGATTTGTACAGTTTGACATTCTGCAATCTGTATCATTGCCATCAAATCAGTCTGGCTATACTTTGTAGAGCTACTTGGATGTGTATGCCATTCACCTACATAATACTGATTCTTTTCTAGAAAAGCATTCTCAAATTCTTCAACTACACCATCAGTACTTCTCTCAAATATACTGGAGTACCCCTTATACTTTTTGGGTAGTATAAAGTCTTCTATAAATAAAGCTTCTAGGCTTTCTGAGTATCTGCCAATTAGGAAACCTCCAAACTCGTTTGGGAAGTGCTTCTTTCCTATAGTGGCTAATCTATTTATAAGTTCTTCTTCAATAATTAATTCTAAATTATTGTACCTTTTAACTATCCTCAAAACTCAGCTACAGTTAAATCTAACATTTTACTCTCATTAAATTTTATTACAAAATTTGATCTTGATTTATTCTCGTGAAACAGCCCGTTTATCTGCTTAATTGCAAGTTGAACCAAAACATTTATATCATTATATGATGCTTTGAAAGTGGGACTCCAGCAGCCTATAGGATTATATAGGTCGTCAACATCATTGTCTAAAACGTTAGTGAATTGAATATTGACAAAACGATATATATTCGGGTGAAAGGCACAAACTAATTCTTTTGCATGATTCGTAATAGAAATATTAATCAATTCAGCACTTAAATTCATAGAGTCTAGGATATACATCAAGTCGTTATCTGTTGAGCAATCAAAAATTAAGTCATAATTATTGATGGACTTTATAAAATCAACTTGGTATTCTCGATTTTCATGAAATGTTTTAAACAATGTTTCAAAATAATTATTGTTTAGCTGCTTTATATTTACGAATGGAGAGATTGCGCTGAGTATATTTTTCAATTCTTCAGTCTTCTCTGTAATACCTGATAAAAATAAGTATTCTGAGCGGCAAACGTTCTCAGGCTCCTTTACATCATAGTCAACAAAATCGATATATTTACAACCGCCTCTAGTCAGGGTTTTAGCGATAATACTACCTATTGCACCAACCCCAATTATTAGAATCTTTTTATCTGTGATATTATGACTTAGAGCTCCTCTGCCGAAGAAATATTTATAAGATGAATTTCTACTAATTGCCCAAGTAATACCCGTATCAGATAATTTACTCAACCATGAGCCTGTTTTAACACCGTTATTCGTTTCTGGCTTGCCATACAAAGGGAACTCACCATATTTTATAAGTGCAACCTGCCAATGAACTTTGTTTCCAACAGTATTATAACCTATGAATAGTGGGAGTACATGTCCATTGAGCCTTTTATAGTTTTTTCTTTCAAGTTGGTGGAGTTGTTTGAGAAATTCTTGTGGGATTATTTCATCTAAGTCTAACCAGTTCTTGTATACAAATTTGTTGTATGTTGCCGGTGCATCTCCTATGAAGATAAAAAGTCCATCTTGCGTGATCTCATGGCCTTTATATATATTACTCCACTCACATCGAACGAGCTGTTGGCCGAGAGGAATGAAACCTTGAACAATATAATTTAGTAATGTTTTTCCTTTATAGACCCCTGTATTAAGATAAGAAATCTTAACATCCCCATATTCCCCTTTTACAAAGGTTCTTTCTGTGTCTGTAAAAATGTACGAGTAATAACTGTCCGAGAATAAGTTATCTGGAACTATTATATGCTCATAATTTAAATCTTTATCCTCGTCAATGTAGTACTTTTCTATCCAATTCTTCAGAGCATTAAAGTCAATACTAAGCTTCTGTCTAATGTCTGTAGAGTGTAAAGTATTAACACATATCTTACCATCTCCCATTACATGGCTGTATGAAATAAGGTCTTTGTTCCTAAAAATAATAGACTCAGACTCATAACTCTTCAATGGGTATTGCGGTAGGATTTCAATTTCAAAATCTAGCGGTGTTTTTAGTTGGGCGAATGAAATCTTTACTCTTGCATAAATACTAAACTCCCCTTGCTCAATAGAGTATAACTTTTGAACAAGGGGATTTTCTAAAATGTAGGATTTAATATCTTCTAGTTTTAAACCCATTTATCCAAAACGTTGGTTATTAGAAGGAATTGAAGGAGTTATTATTGCCCCTTTTAAGCCATAAGAATTTTGTGACCTAGCTTTTTCTTCAAATTTCTCGTTGACTGGAAAGTAATATTTAATGTTCTCACTATCTTCTTCTATTCGCTTTATTATTGTATCCATCCTGCTAGCTAAGTCACTTCTTTCCCAGCTTTCTAAAGTTTCAATCACATTATTATTACTATTACCCGGGTCTGTCAATTTGAAATTATTTGTAGTAACATTATCTCTAATGTACTCCATAACTTTTTTAAGCTTCTCCCAGAGATCACCTGTAACATCAGCATTATTAAATGCCTTTATAGTTAACAGTTCCAGCAAAAATGACTTATATTTTTCTCCAGAATTAAATTTCCATATTTTGAATAAGCGAATAATTTGTCGGGCTGAATGCCTTTCATCCCCTGTCTTGCGAATATGATCTATCTGGTTTTGAATATTAGTCTTTATGCGTGAATTCTTAGGAAAAAGTCCTGCTTGCTCATTGAACATAAGGTTTAAATCTTTTGCTTCACTGTAGCTTCCATGATTAAGCTCTCTTCCTGGCACAATGTCTAAGTTAATCACATCCCCTTCATTGTCAGGATGAAACTCAATGCCAATTGAAACCTTTTGCTTCCTAACTATACCAGCTCCAGATTGTTGGTATTTGTTATAAAGGAACTCATAAATGTTTTCAAACATTTTTTCTAGAGTTTCAAATGCATCTTTTTTGAATGGCACTATGATATCTAAATCAAACTTGCTATTCATAGCAGTATGTTTAGCATATGATCCAGAATTCATCAAGCCATAAATATTATCGGCATATTCTTCTTCTAATGCTTTTCTAACTTCGTCTCTCTTTACCTTATACTTTGATAGTAGAGAGTCAATGTGAGACATCTTATGTGTCTTTAGTACACTTAGTAAGTGCTCGTTTTTATCAATAGCCATGTTACTTATTGTTTTGAATGCCTAGTCAAGATTAAAGTCAAAATCATAGTGCTTTAAATATATTAATTTTTTAATTACATTCTGTCACATTAGCAGTGTTATTGATTTGCAAAACTTAAACTGCTCTTAAATAAATACAGATGACATATTTGGCTATTAAACAAATTACATCCTTCATTTTAAAAGCAGCTTAGGTCAAAAGCTTCCTCAACTCGAAGAATCAGTGAAATTTAATAGGCATCTTAACTATGAAGAGTTGTCAAAGTGAGCTTTGAAGCATTTAGACAATATGTGATAAAAAAAGCCAACTACGATAAAGCAGTTGGCTGTCAAAATGGATGGTTATCTATTTAGTTTAGCTCCTCCTTTATAATACACGCCCATCCTGTCTTAAAGGCATCGGACCTTTTGAACGTAATAGTGTATTTGCATCCATCTGAATAACAGATTATATCCTGACCAGAAGTACTTTTTTTGCTCCCTCCGCAGAAATTCTGGATAATCCATTGCTTGTCCTCTTCGCTTTGAACACCTGAGATGGACTTATTTAATATACACTTGCCTTTCTCATCAAAGTAGCTGTACATGTACATGTCTCCCAATCGGTAAGTAATATGTCCATCTTTTGCAATTTGGTAGGCTATGTCATTATCACGCAGTAACTGTATTACCTCTCTTTTGCTTCTCCCTATCACGTTGCTTTGGCAAAAGGCAGTGTAAGAGAAGACTGTGAATAGCAATAGTATAAGCAGTTTTTTCATTTTGTTCTTAGGTTCGTTTCAATTCTTCACTTGCTTTTTGTGGTAAAAGGCTAGCTGGCCTTACCCATGTGCTCTATTTAACCCTTACATACTTCCCGCTAGGAATCAGAAAGCTGTTCTCAAGGGTAAGGGTGTCGGTATCGGTAATTTTAAAGCGTACCTGTGTTTGTGGGCTTGTCAGGTACAAGTAGCCATCCTCAACCCTGTACTCGCTGCTAACCTCTGCCGTTGCAAGCACAGTTATGGTATAGGTTGCCATTGTTTCGCCTACCTGCAGCACATACTCATCCCGCAGTTGGCCATCATCTAAGAGCTTGTATGTTCCTTCTAGGCTGTTGCCTTGCATGCTCTCGCAGCCAGTAATTACAAGTGCTACCAAGCACAGGGGTAAAAATTTGTTCATAGGTCTCTCTTCAGTTTAGCTGGTGTTAAATTGTGTTGCTGTAGTAAAGCTTTCCCTTAGTTTCACCCCAAAGCAAAACATACTTTAATATGTTTAATATTATATGTGCAATATAATAGGTAAACTTTAATATACATAATGCTGAATTTTCCCGAAAGTTTGCTCGCCATGCAGGAAAAGGAAGTAGACCCAAGGCTCAGGGTAATCGGGGAAAAAATAAAAAGACTAAGGCTGCAAAAGGGGTACAGCTCCTACGAAAACTTTGCCTTCGACAATGGCCTGCCTCGCGTGGGGTACGGGCGGCACGAAAAGGGCAGCAACTTAACTATGGCCAGTTTGCTGCGTATTGTTGACATCCATAACATCACTTTACGGGAGTTCTTCAGCGACATTGATGTGTAGTTTATAGCTGTACTGTAAGGCTTACTTGCAGCTTTATAAGCCTTACCTATAGGTTATATGTTATAGTGCTTCTGTAAGGCAGTTTAAGCGAGCAGGAACGTTTAAACTTATAAAAACCAGGGTATACCTAGCCTAAGCCGCTAGGTCGCTAAAATCGCTCTAAACCGTTTTGTAGTGGGGTAGTTAGAATTGGGGAACTACACGCAACCTGAATACACTGTAGCATAAGCAAACTGGAGATTTAAGTATTGCTGTAGTAAAGGAATAAGTACGTTAGCAAGCTTCTTTCTTAGCTTTTACTTTTACTACACTTGATAACTGTGGAATACCTGCAACTAAAGATTGATTTGCTGTACATTGTACAGCATCAACGACGAAGTCGTTGATAAAATGCTTTTATACTTCTAGCCTTCATAGCTTACTATATATTGTATACTTAAAGGGGGCTAATTGAATCAAGCTCTAGGTTTAAATGAACTAAGCCCAAGGTTTAATTGACCTATGGGCTTAGTTTAAATGACCTATGGTTATACTCTCTCACAATTTCCGAATAGCTTTCGCCTGCAGTTTGTTTATAGCTTCAAAGTATCGGAGCCGTTGCTCGTACCTAGGCAATATCGTGGTTTTTGTACCCCTACCTGTAGTGCGCCTTACAAGGCTTGGCAAAAGCTCAATGATCCTCTCATAGTCAAGGAAGAAGATGGTGCTGTGTTTTTGCTCCTCTTCCCCTACCCAGGTGTGTATTATTCCCAGCTCTTTCTCAAACTTCTTAATAGTGCGCTTACAGGTCGATTCCGAAACACCGGTTCTGTCGCTTAGCACCTTGAATGAGTGGTAGAAGAAGGGCTGCCCTTTCTTGTACAGGAATTCATCAGCCATGGTGACTAAATAATCGAAGATAAGCTTCTGTGAGGTACCCTTCAGCAGTTTGCCTATGTAGTCCTGAAAATTTAGGTAGTAGAACGCCTGTGGGTATTTCTCTTCATAGGTCCTATCGTCAGGTATTGGCTCTTTAGTAGGTTTCTTGCTCATAATGCATTGATAAAAAGTAAGTCGCTTGAACTCATCATCTAAGGGGCAGCTAGGAGTATAACTATCAGCAGTTACCTCCTAGCTGGTTGCTACCTTAGACTACATGAAAATGTGTGGCTTTAATCCTCCTCTTTTGCAAGCTCTCTCAGGCTATCCCGCATGCTCTTGAAGTACTTTGTTATCTTCTTGTAGCGCTTTTTATCTGAGCTGTCCCAAGGCTGTCGCAGTAAGTATGGCAGCAACTTAACAATCCTTTCATAATCTAGCTCGTAATAACCAGTACAGCTATCACTATCAAGGAAGTCTCGCTCGTAGTGCGCAGAGCCTACAACTACACCTAAGCTTATGAGCTTCTTTAGCGCTTCCTTGCAGGTTTTCTCAGGTAGTCCCGTAGAATTAACAAGCTCAAGTAGGTGGAATATATAGGGACACTCTTCTGCTTTAATCATAATATCTGAGCCCCATGCTATGCGCTCAAAGAGAATGACAGTTGTCCAATCACTAAAAGCTTCCTTGTTGTAAAGGTGGTGACGATCAAAGTCGATAGCTAAAGGGTATTTCATGAAGGAGAGGGACTCTTGAGCCAATTCTGTGTTTTTCTGATACACTTTCATTTAATTAACTTTTTTATATATTAAAATTTGATTTATGCTTTTTGAGTCAGTTCATACTTTATCATGTGGTATGACTTTTTGATGTGAAGCTCCATGAATTCGTCGAGGTCTGACTTCCGGTACCTGACCTGTTTGCCGGGACGATAGGAGGTGATTTTTCTGGTGCTTGTCCACTCCCTCAGTGTGGACTCCGGAATGTTTCCGAGGTACTCTACAGCTTGTTTGAAGCTTAAGAATGGGTTTGCCAGAACATTTTCGACTTTGGCTTCTTGTCTCATTTTAATGCTGAATTTGTTGTTCTGAGTTGAATAACTCTACCCAACTTTTTTCCAGAGAGCATTTTGTGCCCGAAGCGGCTCTTTTGTAGGAAGATTGAAGGTGCTTTTAAAAAATTAAAGCTGTTTTAAACACGTAGAGGGGCTTTTTGCCCCTCTAAAAATAAATATGTTGTATATTAAATTTGTTTTGCGTATGGAGGCGTTTTTCAGTTGATTTTTAACCTAAAAAAGCACTCAATTTATGCACTGCTTCCTCTTTTGCTCTATCTACTACCTTTGCATACCTAAGTGTCATGCTGATGCTCTTGTGGCCCATTAATTTGCTCGTGGTGTTGATATCTACACCAGCGGTCTGTAACATAGTGCCGAAGGTATGGCGAGAAGAGTGGTAGGTAAAATATATACCTGACTGTGTACGCCACCTGTGGATATACCTCTTAGTCTGGGTGCGGCTTTTTAGCTTGAATACAAGGTCATGTGCCCGAGCATCTTTTGTTTTTAGGTCCTGCCGCTGTAATATGTCCATTGCTTGCTTGGAGAGGGGAATAACGACTGTTTCCCCTGTCTTTGTCTGCTCCTTTATAAGTGTAAACTGCCCGTGCTTCCCCGCTGTAGGTACTATTTCCGCCCAAGTCAAGCTTTCCACGTCTGATAGCCTCAAGCCTGTATAGCAGCTGAACAGGAAAGGGTCTGTAAACCACTGTGGTATGTTCTGAGTGTTTTGCTCTAAGATCTCTATCTGCTCCCTAGTTAAGTACTTTGGCGGGATTTCTTTTCCCCTTACCTTTTTGATGTTGGTGGCTGGATTTGCAAGGATAACCTTCTCCCTAACAGCTTGATTCAGGCATGTTGTGATAATGCCCATGTAGGAGCACACAGTAACATCTTTTATCTTGGTTCTTAGGTATTCCTGAAAGCGGTGAAGCCATTCTTCTGTTACATTCCCAAAAGTTAGCTTACCTTTTGTGTAATCATAAAGGTGGCGTCTAACGCTCTGCCAGTTTTGGTTTCTTCTTTCTGCCAGTTGTTCGAAGTAAAGTATAAAAGAAGCGGTTTTATCTGTTTTGGTAGGTAGGTCATGCTCCCCATGCGCCAGTTGCATCTCTTTCTTATGCTTTAAATAAAGGGCTTTTGCATACATTTCTTCGTAGGCATTTTTTAAGATAGGGTTCTTGCTCCTTTTGTCACTTGGGTACACATAGAGCTTTAAGGTCTCTTTCTTACGCTGCCCGTGTTGGTAGTAGTCCAACAGTAAAGATACCTTGCCCCCTGTGAGCTTCTTTTCAACGATGTTTACTTTAGCCATTGTCCGTAGTTGTTATTAGTTTGTACAGCTAATAACCCTAGTCACTTTTGTTTTTAAATAACTTTTAAAGGAAGTTGTAGGACTATTAGTTGGTCCCTAATTAGCCGTAAACAACCGTATTTAACTAGACGAAAAAAAACTGAAGATTTGGCTTTTTTAATATGCGACAGGCCCACTTCAAAGAGTTAGTAGCTGGTCCGAGTAAGGGGAGAGGGCTTTTCAGGTAAGGGAGGTGAGTTGACTTTCCCTAAAGAGATGGGGTACTATTGGGGTACTGTAAATATATGAGTAACCATAAACAACCGGAGTATTTTCAGGTGTCGGGCTAACTACTAATAGGTTCTAAAACCTTAAAAGCAGCTTCTAAATGAGTTTTTACTAATGGTTAGTTACGGTTGTTAAGGAGAGGCTTACTGGGCGAAAATAGGGGGGATTAATAATGATGAGGTTATGGCCACCGGCGGCGGCAATCTCCAGAGCGCGCTTGATGTTCTCCTGCCCCTGCACATCTGAGAAGTCGGCGGCGTACTGATCGGCAGTGTTGCTGAACAGCTCGCGGGTGTTAATTACCAGCGGCTCAATCTCGCGCGCGCCGTCCAGGAACTCGATCGCCTCCAGGATGTTGCTCACGCCGATCACGTCGAGGCTGTTCACAATGGCAGCTTCCTGGGCGTTCTGCGCCGGAAGTATAAACCCCTTGAAGCCTTCCTTGCGCGCCTGTATGGCGATGGGCAGCACCCCTTTTATCGGCCGCAGCGAGCCATCCAGCGACAGTTCGCCCATGATCATGTATTGGGAGGCTTTGTCGGCGGAAATCTGGCCGGAGGCGGCCAAGATTCCCATGGCGATGGTGAGGTCGTAGGAGGAGCCCTCTTTGCGGATGTCGGCAGGGGCCATGTTGATGACGATCTTCTGCCGCGGGATTTTATAGCCGAACTGTTTTAGCGCGGACTCTATGCGTTGCTCGCTTTCCTTCACGGCGTTATCCGGCAGGCCAACCAAAAAGTATTTCGTGCCGGGGCTAACGTTTACCTCTACCGTAATGGTGTAAGCGTTTACACCCTGCACGGCGCTGCCATAAGTCTTAATAAGCATGTTTTCTTCTGGTAAGAAGTATAGGGTTTCAGTAGATTTTGATGCGGAACAACACTGTTTGTCAATTGATTCCAGTGGATACTTTAAAAAGTATAAAAAAGAAGCATGTGCTTATTCTAACCTTGTCATGTCCGGGTGCAGGGGCAGGTAGGTGTCGGTTACGTTCTGGCCCTTGGGATGGATGGTGATGGCGGTGCAGAGGCTGTCGGGCAGCGTCACCTCAAAAGCGATGCCCTGCTGCTGCGCGTCAAAAATGTACACCTGTTGCTGCTGCTCGTCCTGGTAATGCGCCAGCGGCTTCAGCCTGCCGTACTTTTGCCTTATTTCGGGCAGTGCCTTCCCGGTACCGATGCCGTCAGGTGTCTGGAACTGGGGTGAGTTTACCTGCACCTGCTGTACCTTGGGCCTTTCGTCCTGGCCACCAAAATCTGCGACGGTATAAATTACCAGGTAGTGCTGCCCATTTAGCCAGTACAGCAGCGCCTTGCCCATGGCTGCATCCGTGCTGTCGGGTTTGCCCAGTATACTTGTCAGTTCGCTGCCGGGCATGCCCAGTTTTACTTTGCCTATACTTTCGCCGGGGAGGATGAGGTATGTTGAGTCTGGAGTGGCAGTAGCCGGAGCGCTGGCTGTATCAGCGGGAGGTACCGCGGCGGGGGCGGCCTGCTGCTCGCTGCTTTCCTGGCTCTGGCAGGAGAGGAGGCTGAGGAAAAATACCAGGTACAGGGCTTGCTGTGATAATTTCATACTTAAAGGTACGGACATATGCTTTAAACGTACAGCTGGCGCTTAAAAACAAAACCCGGACAACAGAAGCGATGCTGCCGGCCGGGTTTTATACCTTAATGCAAAAGCTATACTTACACCAGCTTCTGCTCCAGCAGAAGTATAAGGATGTGGATTACCTTGATGTGGATCTCCTGCACACGGTCGGCATAGCCGAAATGCGGCACGCGCACCTCCACGTCGCAGAGCGGGGCGAGTTTGCCGCCGTCCTTGCCGGTCAGGCCCACCACCTTCATCCCTTTGGCTTTAGCTGTTTCGGCTGCCCTAAGCACATTGCCGGAGTTGCCGCTGGTGCTGATCGCCAGGAGCACGTCGCCCTGGTTGCCCAGTGCCTCCAGGTAGCGGGAGAACACAAACTCGTAGCCGTAGTCGTTGCCCACGCAGCTCATGTGGCTGGCGTCGGAGATAGAGATGGCGGGGATGGCCTTGCGGTCGTTGCGGTAGCGGCCGGTAAGCTCCTCGGCAAAGTGCATGGCGTCGCACATGGAGCCGCCGTTGCCGCAGCTCAGAATTTTGCCCCCGTTTTGGATGGAGTGTGCCATGGCCTCGGCGGCCTGCTCAATGGATGCAATGTTTTGTGCATCCGACAGAAACGCAGAGAGCACTTCCTGTGCCTGCGTTAGTTCTGCAAGTATGGTAGTAGATGTCATGTGTGGTTTTAGGCAACCTCCGCCTGGTGTTCCTCGGCGTAGGTTTCTTTGTAGCTGTTGCTTCTGAACGCCTGGCGCCTCTCGTACAGTGTGGCTTTCAGGTTATTTATCTTCAGTTCGGCACGGTACTGCTCGTGCTTCAGGTCGGCTACGTAAATGCTGCTCATCAGGACACGGGCCAGCATCACCACGCCGCCAATAGCCACCAGCGCCTTGTACAGGGTCAGTATCCTGTCTTCTGCGTTTGTTTCCAAAATAGCATTTTCGTCTATAGCTCCAATCAGGAGCAGTACCGTGAAGATGATATAACCAAACACAAGTACATCGAGGAGTGCTTTCAAAGCTTTCATGCTGCCTTAGCGAATTGTGTACAACAACTGTTTGGTTAAAATTAGCAAAAAAATATTATTTACAAATACTATGTAGCTTTAAGTTTGCGTCTTATGCTGTATCGGTATTCAGGAAGTGCAAATTAAGGCTATACCGTAAGCTGCATTTGCGTCAGTTTGGCGTACAAGCCCGACTGTTCCAGTAACTCATCGTGGGTGCCTCTTTCCACAATCCTTCCCTGCTGCAGCACCAAGATTTCATCGGCATGCTGAATGGTACTTAACCGATGCGCAATCACCACAGAGGTGCGGTTCTTCATCAGGTTCGTCAGTGCTTCCTGCACCAGCTTCTCCGATTCCGTGTCCAGCGCCGAGGTCGCCTCGTCCAGTATCAGGATCGGCGGGTTCTGCAGAATGGCGCGTGCTATACTTAAGCGCTGGCGCTGGCCACCAGAGAGTTTGCTGCCCCGGTCGCCGATCACCGTCTGGTAACCGTTTTCGGAGTTGATGATGAACTCATGGGCATTGGCGATCTTGGCGGCCGCTATCACCTCCTCCTCGGTGGCGTTGGTCTTGTTAAAGGCGATGTTGCTGAAGATAGTGTCGTTGAAAAGGATAGACTCTTGCGTCACCACCCCCATTTGCGCCCGCACCGACTCCACCGTATAATCGCGGATGTCATGGCCATCCACAAGTATGGCGCCGCTGGTCGGGTCGTAGAAGCGCGGCAGCAGATCAGCCAGCGTGGACTTTCCGCCCCCCGACGGACCCACCAGGGCCACGGTTTTGCCTTTCTGGATGCGGAAGTTAATATCCTGCAGCACCGGTTTATCCCCATAGGCAAAGCCCACGTCCCGGAATTCGATCTCGTTTCTGAAGGCAGGCAGCACCTTAGCGTTTGGCTTGTTCTTTACCTGTGGCTCGGTATCAATCACCTGCAGCACCCTGTCGCCGGACACCAGGCCGCGCTGTATGTTGCTAAAGGCCGCCGACATGGCCTTGGCCGGCACCAGCACCTGCGAGAAAAGAATGATATAGGTAATGAACTCACTTGCCGACAGGTCCGACTCCTGGTTCAGCACCAGTGTGCCGCCGTACAATAGCAGCCCTGCTACTACCGACACGCCCAGGAACTCCGATAGCGGGGAGGCCAGGTCGCGCTTGTTGGCAATAGAGCGCTGGATGCGGGCGTAGCGGTTGTTCTGGTCGTGAAACTTGCTCAGGATAAAAGGCTCAGCGTTAAAGGCCTTCACCACGCGCATGCCGCTCAGGGTCTCATCAATGATAGTAAGTATAAAGCTGAGGGAGTTTTGCCCTTCTTTTGCCTTGCGCTTCAACCGCTTGGAAATGCCCGCGATGATACCGCCCGACAAAGGCAAAAGTATGAGCGAGAACAGCGTCAGCTCCACCGACATGTTGAAGAGAAGAACAAAGAAGGCGATGATCGACACAGGCTCGCGCACTATCACCGTCAGCGTGCTCACTACGGAACTCTCCACTTCCTGTATGTCCACGGTCAGGCGCGTCATCAGGTCGCCTTTGCGCTCGTTGCTGAAATAGCCCAAATGTAGCTCGGTCACGCGCTGGTACACCGTCTGGCGCATGTTGCGCACCACGTGTGCCCGCAGCGCCCCCACAATCCGGAAAGCCAGGTAGCGGAACAGGTTCGCCAGGAACACCGAGATAATCACCATGACACACACAAACAGCAAGGCACCCTCACGCCCCTCTTGCAGGATAATCTGACCGAAGTGGTAGTTGAAAAACTCTTTGAAGAACTCGATGTTGAGCGCGAACTCCGGCTTGGTGGCGGCCATAGCCACCGCCTCTTCCTGCCCCACCTCCCCAAACAGCACGTTCAGCAGCGGAATGATCAGTGTGAAGTTGAACAGGCCGAAAATGATGCCCAGAAAAGTATAAAGGGTGTAGAGCGGCACAAACCGGCTGTAGGGCTTGGCGAACTGCAGTATGCGAAGGTAGGTCTTCATGGTATGGTTGGGCGCCGCTAACCCTTTCTTCCGCACAGGCCTCTGGTGTAAGTTAGCAGCAAGTATGGCCGCGCTGCGGCAGCCACAAATCAGTGATTAAATTGTTTATACTATGGCTGTTAAGGAAGCTAGCCTACAAGCCGCTGCAAAGATACTTAATAAAAGACAGAATGGTAGAAAAGTAAAAAGGTAGAAAGTCGCCCCTCTACCTTTGCAGTATGTTGATACTAAGTAATTCCTAAAACTCGTGCAGCCTTTGCGGGATGTTCCATCGGAAGGCTAAGGAGGTAAAGGATGTGTTATAATCCGGTGCCTCACCCTGCGCCTCTGTGCGGCGCACCACCTGCTTCAGGTCCAGGAACACGTTGTGGCGCAGCTGGAACGTAGCGGTCAGGTCCAGGTGCACCTGGTTTGTTTTGATGCCCTGCCCGATCTCGTTGCCGTAGGTGGATACGCGGTCGAGGTAGGAGAGAAGTACGTTGTTGCCGTAGTTCAGGGTATCGGTGGCCGTTACTACATCCTGGCCGTACTGGGTGGCAATGGCCTTGGCCGTAAGGTGCAGGCGCGGGATGGGTTGGTAGCGCACAATGCCTATCAACTCTACCAGGTTAGCCCCCATCGGGTGGGCCAGCGGCTGGCGGTAGTGCTGGAAGTTGGAAAAGTCGTCGGCGTACTGGTAAGCATAGGGGCGGATGGCGTTCACCTCGCCCTGCAGGTCCAGGTTGGCCACGCCGAAGGCGTCGATGTACTTGGCCCCTATTTGGCCACCGAACTTATTGCCCCACCAGCCCTTGCCGCCTTTCACCTCATCCAACACAAATTCATCCAGCATTACCTGGCCGTACAGTTGCAGGCGGTTCCAGAGGTTCCAGCGGAAATCGCCGCCCAGCAGCACGTTGTCGGGGCTGCCGAGGCCGTGCTCCACGCTGCGGTAGAAGATAACCGGGTTCAGGTACTGCAGCTCGAAGCGTCCCTTGCCGCGGGCAAAGATCACCTGCTCGTACAGGCCAAAGTTAAAGTTGTCCGTCACATTCACACCCAGGCGGTGCATGGCCATGTACTTCTTCGGAAGCAGCTCGTCTCTGCGGTTAAACTGCGAAATAAGCTCCTGAAAGAGGTTCATGTAGTGCAGCTTCCATACTTTGGTGTTAAGCTTGAGGAAGAAAGCGGGCGGCGCGTAATCAGAATAAATTAAGGAGCGGTAGCCGTCGCCGATAAAGTGGCGGTCGTGGCCCAGCTGCACCTCCACGTGCTTGCTCAGGGCGTAGTTTAGATAGCCCCGGGCGGTGATGAAGTCATAGCCCCCTTCCTTAAAGTTCTTCCACATCGTTTCGTGCGGCACCACGCCGTCGCGGCGAATGCGGCGGTTCACGTACTCCGGGTAGCGGGCCTGGTTTTCGGCCACGAAGGCATAAAACCCGAAGCGGTTGTCAATGCTTCCCTCTAGCTGCACGCCGCGGGTATTCACATAGCGCACGCCGTCCGATTCACTGTCGATGCCCCCTTCAAAGTGGATGACAGGGTTTACGCGCAGCACAAAATCCTCGGTATCCACGTGGTACAGGTCAGACACGTTACGGTAGAAGTGGGTAAGGGTTGGCTTGCGGCTCTCGTTCTGGGCCAGGTCGGTATAGTTCCAGTTGTCGTTGAGCAGGTAAGCAGTGTTAAACTCGTCGGCGCGGGAAACGGTGTTGCGGGCGCTGATCTCAGCCAGTGCGGCCACGTCGGCCCGGCCGTAAGGGCGGACGGCCGTGTGCATCTCCGGCAGCTGCTTGCCGAACTTTATCTGGTAGCGGTCCACCAGGTGGTAGGTGTCGCGGTCGTAGGGCATGTATACGTCCTGTGCCTGCGCAGCAAAAGCGGCAACCGACAGTGCAAAAGCACCAAGTATGCGTTTCATGTATAAGTCGTTAATAGCTAAATCAATATAATAAAGTGCGAATGTACTGTTTTTGGAGCTGAATGTTTTGCTGTGCCTGTGCAAAATATGTGCAGCCGGAAAATCTAAACGCTTAGCTGTGCCCGATGGTATGCAGTAGCGCAAGGTCTAAATTTTTATCTGGCCTTGGCGCAAGCGTTTTGGCTTGCGTATCTTTGGGCATAACCTATACTTCGGCAGCTGTCATGGAAAACAAGAACGTACACATCCTTACCCAAACCCCATCGCTTGCAAATCACTACGTAGCTGAGCTGCGCGATGTGCACGTGCATCGGGATAGCCTGCGTTTCCGCCGCAACCTGGAGCGCCTGGGCGAGTTGCTGGCCTACGAGATTTCCAAAACGCTGCCCTACAAAGAGGTTGAGGTTACCACGCCGCTGGCCCAAGCCCGCACGCAGCTGCTGGCCGAGCAGCCAGTATTGGCCACCATACTGCGTGCCGGCCTGCCGCTGTATAACGGCATGCTCAACTATTTCGACAAAGCCTACAGCACGTTTGTGGGAGCCTACCGGGTAGAGGAGGAGAACACGCAGCTGCAGATTAACATGGAATACCTGGCCTCGGTGAACCTACACGACAAGATCCTGATCTTGGCCGATCCGATGCTGGCCACGGGCCGTTCGCTGGTGAAGTCGTACCAGGGCATGCTGCGCCACGGAAAGCCGCTGCAGGTGCATATTGCCGCTGCCATTGCCGCTCCCGAGGGCTTGGCCTATGTGCAGGAGCAGGTGCCGGAAGCGCATGTATGGCTGGGCGCGCTGGATGATCACCTCAATGAAAAGTCGTACATCGTGCCGGGGCTCGGCGATGCCGGCGACCTTGCCTTCGGACCAAAGATCTAGGACAAGCTTTACATGTGCCTGCCCGTTGTGGCTGCAGTACGGTATGGCCGTAATTTTGCTGTAGAACTTTGTGCGTGAAGCTGTGCATTTAAATTGCCCCACACGTATAAGCTACTGTTTTGGTTCTTGCCTAAACGTTTACCCTTATTGTTGATGTCTGTGTCTGTAGAAGTGCTAAAGTACATCACCGTTTACCTGGTGAGTATGGTGAAGTTTATCGGGGGACCCTTGGCAGGGGTGGCTGCAGGCTTAACGTACCTGGAGTCGGTGCTGCTGACAGCGGCGGGTATGATGACGACGGTGGTAATTTTTTCGGCGGTGGGGCAGGCCTTCTCAAAGTGGTGGTCAGCACGGCAGCGGGCCAAAAGCAGGCCGGTGTTCAGTAAGAAGAACCGACGCATTGTAAAAGTCTGGAGAAGCTATGGCGTGGTAGGCGTGGCTTTCTTAACGCCCGTCATCTTTTCGCCCATACTGGGTACGGTAGTCGTCGCGGTTTTTGGTGCCTCCCGCAAGCAGATTTTCCTGCACATGCTCTGGAGCGCCCTGGTATGGAGTGCCATTTTAAACCTGATGGTGTTCGAGTTCGGTGACCTGGCCGCACATTGGTTTTAAACACTATTTTCGGACAGTTATTAAGTCCTGAATCCTACCCTTCACACCACTCTTGGAATAAGCTTGGGAAAAAGAGGAGAAGCTGGTAGCTGCCATTGTAGCACTACAAGCGGCTTAGCTCTGGCTATCGGAGTGAATCCACCCCCAGTGAGCTACGCTCGCTAGCTCAAAATTCGTGTTTGGGTTAGTCTAGAGGAGGACGATTCACTCCACCCCGACCCTCCCCTAAGAGTAGGGGTAGCAGCTTTCTGCGGCACCGGCTCAAACCACCCCTGCCCCTCCTTGGCTTTTTCGAGGGCCCCTACCCCCAGGAGGGGAGTTCTGTTCAAGCTCCGTCAGCACTGGCTATCGAAATATTTCCCAGTCCTTGGGTTGAGCGCCTTCTAGATTTCCGGTGCCCGCAAGGGCATTGCGACAGCAAAGGAAATGTAGACAGCGCGATGCCCTTATCGAGGGCCCCTACCCCCAGGACGAGCCCTCTCGGGCTTGAGAGCACCACAGCCAGAAATGAAACTATAGGTAAGTTAGTCTATAGGATGAACAGCAGCTAGGAAGGATAGCCTGGTGCCAGCGGAGGGATAGCTGTAGCTAAAGCGCGAAGGCACAAGCGGACGCTGGCGCCAGAGAAACATTCCTGCACCAGGCACCACAGTTAGGCAGTATACTTCTCTTCAACGGTATTATTTCCTCCTGCTACCTTTCTTCTTCGTCTTTTGCCAGAATGAGTTCTTCGGGTCGCCTTTGCTTTTCTTGCCCTTCGCGAAGTTGGATTTGTGCTTGCCCTTCTTCTCATGGAAGGCGCCTTTGAAGTCGGGGTTCTCGCGGCGCTTTTGGCGGTCTATCTCCATGGCCATCTCCTGCTGCTCCTCAAACGGCGTCTCAAACGTCTTTACCTCGGCCGGCATCGGCTCTTCCGGTATCTGCATCCGGATGATCTTCTCGATCTTGCGCACGTGGTACAGCTCGGCATCGGTGGCGAACGTAATCGCCGCGCCCTCGTTCTCGGCACGGCCGGTGCGGCCAATGCGGTGTACGTAGTCCTCGTAAATCAGCGGCACATCGAAGTTGATCACATGGCTGACCATCGTCACGTCGATGCCCCGGGCCGCCACATCGGTCGCCACTAAAAAGCGAACTTCGCCGCCTTTGAAAGCCTCCATGGAGTTAATGCGCGTGTTCTGGCCCTTGTTGCCGTGGATGGCGCGTACCTCGCCATAGTTGCGGTGCTCCAGAAACTTCGACACGCTTTCCGCGTTTTTCTTGCTGCGCGTAAAAATGATGACGCGATTAAACGTTTCGTTGTCCTGGATCAGGTGCTCCAGCAGCTCGATTTTGGTGCGCAGGTTCGGCACGCGGTACAGCGTTTGGCTAACCGTTTCCACGGGGGTAGCCTGCGGCGTAATCTCCACCCGCGTCGGGAACTCCAGGAACTCCTCCGAGAGCTGCACCACCTTGTCAGGCATGGTAGCCGAGAACAAAAGGTTCTGGCGCTTGCGCGGGATAACTTCTAGCAACTGGCGGATCTGCGGCATGAAGCCCATGTCCATCATCTTGTCGGCCTCGTCCAGTATCAGCGTTTTCAGGTCCTTTAGGATAAGGTCGCCCTTCAGGTATAGCTCCATCAGGCGCTTAGGCGTGGACACCAGTATATCAAGTCCTTTGCTGATGTTCTCAATCTGTGTTTTAGGCCCAAGTCCGCCGTAGATGGCCGTGTGGCGCAGATCAGTATACTTGGCCAGCAGCGTGATGTTTTCCTCGATCTGCATCACCAGCTCGCGGGTAGGGGCAATGATGAGCGCGCGCGGGTGCTGGCCCTGCGCATACTTCACCTTCATGAGCAGTGGCAGCAGGAAGGCTGCCGTTTTGCCTGTTCCGGTCTGGGCAATGCCCAAAATATCGTGCCCCGCCATAATGAGCGGAATCGCCTGCAGCTGTATGGGCGTGGGCTTCTCGTAGCCGGCGTCGGCAATGGCGTTCAGCAGCTGTTTGTTCAGCTTAAAATCCTCGAACGTAGTTATCTCTTTCTCTGCTTCTTCGGCCATGGCGGTATTTTATACTTGGTATTGCTGTGCAAAGGTACGGGAAAAATGCTTAACACTTTTTGCGGCGGTTTGGCCAGGGGCAGAAGTGTAGTGCAGGTTATACTATAAATGAGTATATTTATGTTGCTATACTTTACCCGCTCCTCATGAAAACAAAACTTATATTCTGTTTCATCTGCACCTTCATCTATATACATACTGCAACGGCGCAAAAACTTTCCTTTGGGCCTAGTTTTGGGCTGATAAACCAAGGTGACGCCGGCAGGGTGCTGCTGGACTCGGTGCAGGCGGAGCTGCAGGGCGGGGGAGACCTTGGCGGCTACTTTGGCGGATACGTTTCTTATCGTATAAACAGGGCATTCAGCATCTCATCAGGTATAAACTATTATGATGATGGTCTTAGTTACATTGTTTACAACACCAGAACAGATTGCCAGTTTTGCCCGCTCGTTAAAGCCGGTGGAGTAGCACATGCCTCTCTCGAGGTTCCTTTGCTGGTGGAGTTCAACATCCCTTTAACCGAAGGGAAGCTTTTTGTTATGGCAGGCGTGTCGCCAAGTGTAAGGTTGCAGCGGAAAGGGGGTGCATACTACTTCCATAAAGATGCGGGACGGGGCGTATCGGATGTGCTGCCTGCCATGCGCACGGCTGTAAAACCTGTGGTGTGGGATTCTTCTGTCGGTGTTGGTGCCAACGTCTGGAGGCTTAGGTTAGAGGCAAGGTATCAGGCAAATTTAACGCGCTCTGCCACCAATGCCGTTAAAGTATGGGGCAAGGACTATGATTTTATGTCGAGCCATGCCAATATGCGCCTGGGGCTAGGCTACAACCTGAATTGGAAACGAAAGTAGGAGGAATGCCATGCCACAGGTTTTACAGCCATGGCACTTGCAACCATCGGCCCTGCACCAGGGTCATGAAGAAAAGAACTTATACTTTGCCCTGAACGCTACATCCATGAACAGAAACCCACTCCTCCTAAGTATAGTCACAGCGGCTGGCATGTTGTTTTCCGGCTGCCAGCAAGATGAAATAATGGATAACTCCCCAAGCCTGCGGGAGCTAACCGTGCAGGAGCAGAAAACAGTGGAAAGCTCCAACGACTTCGCCTTCCGGTCATTTGCGCAGCTAAGCGAGGACGAGGGAGCGGAAAACGTGTTCATTTCCCCATTGAGCATCAGCATAGCCTTAACCATGGCCTACAACGGAGCAGATGGCACTACCAAGGAAGCCATGCGGAAGACGCTGGGATTTGAGCCGGCCACGGATGAGGAGATCAACCAATCGTTCAAAAGCCTGACGGAACTGCTGAAAGGCATCGACAGGAAAGTAATTTTCACCTCGGCCAACTCCTTGTGGTACCGGAAGGATCTGCAGCTGCAGGCACCCTTCCTTAAGGCTAACCAAACGTACTTCGATGCCACAGTACAGGGGCTGGACTTTTCCGCTCCTGCCGCCAAGGATCAAATCAACAATTGGGTGGAGCAGAAAACCAATGGCAAGATCAAAAGCATCGTGGAGGAAATAACGCCCCGCCATGTCTTGTTCCTGATCAACGCCATTTACTTTAAAGGCACCTGGGCCTATCAGTTCGATAAAAAGCTGACGCAGCCTGGGCAGTTCTTCCTCGAAGACGGCAGCACTGTCACCCACGACTTCATGACGCTTAAGGAAGGCAAATACCTGTACTACCAGGACCAAACCAAGGAAGTGCTGGACCTGCCCTACGGAAACAAACAATACAGCATGACCTTGATGGTGCCTAAAGCCGGACATAATGTGCAGGAGGTGGTGCAGGAGCTGAATGAGGCGAGCCTGAGCAGCTGGCTATCCGCTGCGGATACCTCTAAACTGGAACTGCACATGCCTAAGTTTAAGCTGGAGTACGAGAAAGAACTGAACGAGCTGCTGGAGCAACTGGGCATGGGCATCGCCTTCTCAGAAGACGCTAACCTGAGCCGTATGGTGGAAGGAATGGGCAACCTGGCCATTTCAGAGGTAAAGCACAAAACGTTTGTAGAGGTGAACGAAGAAGGCACAGAAGCCGCGGCGGCCACCTCTGTAGGTATTGTCGTAACGTCACTGCCGCCATCCATCCGCATCAACAGGCCATTCGTGTTCCTGATCCGGGAGAGATCCTCCAACGCCATACTTTTTATTGGCAAGCTGATGCAGCCGGAGTAAAGCCGACAGGGCAAGTATAAACGAGGCGTGGTTTTGCCGGAAACTAAGATAATGTGTTAATTTTGTTCAACACGTATCTTAGCAAGTATGAAATCCATCCTCATAAAAAGCGCCCAACTCGTAAACGAAGGAAGTATAACCACTGCCGATGTGCTGGTACAAAACGGACGCATCGCGCAGATCGGCCAAAGTATAAACACCGAGGCTGATGAAACCATCGATGCCACTGGCTTGCACTTGCTGCCTGGTGTGATTGACGACCAGGTGCACTTCCGGGAGCCGGGGCTCACGCACAAGGCCAACATTGAAACCGAGGCCAGATCGGCTGTGGCAGGCGGTACTACCTCTTTTATGGAGATGCCCAACACGGTGCCCAACGCTACCACGCAGGAACTGCTGGAGGATAAGTATAACATCGCGGCAGAAACCTCGCTGGCCAATTACTCCTTCTACATGGGCGCCACCAACGATAACCTGGCCGAGGTGCTGCTCACCAACCCCAACACCGTTTGCGGCATCAAAATCTTTATGGGCTCCTCCACAGGCAACATGCTGGTGGATAACGAACAGACGCTGGACCAGATCTTTGCCAAGGCCAAGCTGCCTATCGCCGTGCACTGCGAGGATGAGCAGACGATCCGCGACAACATGGCCATTTATGAGGAGAAGTACGGCGACGATATCCCTGTAAAGTGCCACCCGGAAATCCGTAACGAAGCGGCTTGCTTTAAATCTTCTTACCTGGCCGTGAAGCTGGCCGAAAAGCACGGCACGCGCCTGCACATCCTGCACATTTCCACCGAAGAGGAGCTCAAGCTGTTCCGCAACGATATCCCGCTGAAGGATAAAAAGATCACCGCTGAGGTTTGCGTGCACCACCTCTGGTTCGATAAGGAGGACTACGATACGTTCGGTACGCAGATAAAGTGCAACCCGGCCATCAAGGAGCATCGGCATAAAGAGGGCCTGTTAAAAGGCCTGCTGGAGGATAAGCTGGACGTGATCGCCACCGACCATGCCCCACACCTGTGGGAGGAGAAGCAGGGTAAGTACAAGCAGGCGCCATCCGGGGTGCCGCTGGTGCAACACTCGCTGCAGATGATGCTGGAGTTCGTAAAGCAGGGCAAGCTGACGCTGGAGAAGGTGGTGGAGAAAATGGCGCACGCGCCGGCCATACTCTTTAACGTGCGCGAACGCGGTTACATTAGAGAAGGCTACTGGGCCGACCTGGTGCTGGTAGACCTGAACAAGCCCTACACTGTTACCAAAGAGAACACCTTCTACAAGTGCGGCTGGTCGCCGTTTGAGGGGCACACGTTTAGCGCCAGTATCACCCACACGTTGGTTTCGGGCCACCTGGCTTTCACCAACGGTGCTTTTGACGAGAGCAAGAAAGGAGAGCGGTTGCTGTTCGACAGGTAGTCACAGGTACAACAGGTAGACACCGAAAAGTATGGAAAGCATCATGTCGTTGCAGTATGATATGGTTAGGCAGTCCCGGGATGTGCTCCTGCTATACTGCGATACTATCAGCCCGGCGGATTTCTTGGCTGAAAACAGCGCCTTCGGCAGCGGAAGCATCCGGAACCTGCTGGTGCACATCGGCAACACCTACGAGTTATGGCTGGGAAAGCAGGCGCTCCAGAAAGACGTTGCCTTCACCGCGTATGAGGCGGTCGGGAATGTAGGGGAGTGCCGGAGCTTTTTCAGGAAAATCGATGCGCTCGTGACAGAGTTTCTCACATTTTTCGCGAGAGACTACCTGGCATACCTCCATGTGGAGCTGAACGGGACCAGCACCAAAGCGACCCCACTGAAGCTGTTCACGCATACCATTTCGCATGAGTTTCACCATAAGGGGCAGCTGCTGGCTATAAGCAGGCATTTGGGCTACACTCCCATTGATACAGACATCATGCGCTAGCCGTAAGTATAAAAGTGTGGCAACTAGCCTTCGGGTACTGCTGCCCGCTTTTCTAAAGTATGATTATGGAGCTTGATAGATTTAAAGAACTGCATGCCCGCTTTTTCGGGAAAGAGCTGCCGGAGGAGGTAACAGCCACGGAGGAGTACGAGGCCTATGTGGATGCCATTCACGAGGATGAGGCGTGCTATAACTGGGCCACCGCCGAAAAGCTAGAAACCAAAGGCTTCGACTACGAAGGCTATTGCTGCCTGATGATGGCCGACAAAGTATACCAAAGCCTGGATGAGGACGGGGAGATACGATATGGAGACCCGGACGTGATCATCAACAAGTGGGACGATGGCCTTTACGGCATTCCCATACATGATGGCGGCGCGTCGATGGTGGTTATCAATTACTGCCCCTGGTGCGGCGGCAAGCTAACCGCCTGATTTGGCCGATGGATTCATCGAATCATAGTATAGAAGAATGTAGCTGCCATGGCAAACAAGCAGAGCTTTTGGGGAATCTATAAGAAAGACGCTTTCAGCAACAGCAGGGCTATGCCACTTTTATTTTTTATGGGGCTTTGGGTGATACTGGTCTTCACGCTGATAGAAGGAGGTAGTGTGCAGATACCCAAGTGGTTGGTTGGTGCGGTGCCGCATTTGCTAGCCGAACTGGCATACATTTATGCTTGTCTCCGTAAGTATAGAGGCAGCAGGTAGAGAATTTTTTTATGCAAAAATGCGCTCAGGGTATTGCATTGTGTGATTTCGTGCGTATATTTGCACTCTCAAATGAGACACGGTGGTTGTAGCTCAGTAGGTTAGAGCACCAGATTGTGATTCTGGGGGTCGTGGGTTCGAGCCCCATCTTCCACCCCAAGCCCTTGAAGCGAACTTCAAGGGCTTTTTTTATTTTATTGGTTAAATTGCTTTGTGGTTTAGTGGTTGATTTAAAAGCGACCTTGCAAAACCATACAGGAATTAAACGATGTAACAATCAACAATTTAAAGATATGAGCTTAGTAGTAGTAGGTTCGATGGCGTTCGATGCGCTGGAGACCCCTTTCGGGAAAACAGATAAGATCGTAGGTGGTGCAGCCACTTATATTTCGCTGTCGTCTTCATACTTTGTGAAGCCGGTGAACGTGGTATCGGTGGTGGGCGGCGATTTCGACCAGGACCACATCGCCCTGATGCACCAGCGCGATATCAGCACCGAGGGGGTGCAGGTAAAAGAGAACGAGAAGTCGTTCTTCTGGTCTGGCCGCTACTTTAACGACATGAACAGCCGCGAGACGCTGGTAACGGAGCTAAACGTGCTGGGCGACTTTGACCCCATCATCCCGGATGCGTACCAGAACTGCGAGTACCTGATGCTGGGCAACCTGGCGCCGCAGGTGCAGAAAACCGTGATTGAGCGCCTGAACAACCGCCCGAAGCTGATCGTGATGGACACGATGAACTTCTGGATGGACATTGCCCTGAATGAGCTGAAGGAGACGATGGCGCTGGTGGATGTACTGTCCATCAACGACGAGGAGGCGCGCCAGCTGAGCGGCGAGTACTCGCTGGTGAAAGCTGCCAAGAAGATCATGGCCATGGGGCCGAAATTCCTGATCATCAAGAAAGGGGAGCACGGTGCCCTGTTGTTCCACGAGGAGAAAGTGTTTTTTGCCCCAGCCCTGCCGCTGGAGGAAGTGTTTGACCCAACCGGCGCCGGCGATACCTTTGCAGGCGGCTTTATCGGTTACTTGGCCAGCTGTAATGATATCAGCTTTGAGAGCATGAAGCGCGCTGTGATCTATGGCTCGGCCATGGCTTCGTTCTGCGTGGAGAAGTTCGGGACAGAGCGCCTGAAGAGCCTCACGCAAGAGGAGATCGACAGCCGTGTGCAGCAGTTCGTGAACCTGGTGGCTTTTGATACTGTGCTGCAGTAAGCATGGTAAATCATAAAACGAGAAAAGGGAGGCTTCGGCTTCCCTTTTCTCGTTTTAGATATAGTGCAATTTATGTGCTTCTGAAGTGGCGCTAGGTGCATGAATGAGAATAAGGTACATCATCTAAGTGCAACAAAACAGGGCTGGATGGGGTAAACTATACTAGACACCATTAAGAAAACAAGCTATGAGCATAAAGAACGATAATAAAAAGACACTGGATGAGTTGAAGAAAAATAACCCGAACCAGGCCGACCCTAACAAGCCTATGGGTAATATCGACGACAATCCGAACCGCAATGCACTGAACAAAGACGCAACCAAAGTGCAGAACCCGAACCGCAACCTGGCAAAGGGCGGTAACAACATGCCATACGATAAAAAGTAAGGCATCTGACACAAAATAAGCTATGAAAACAATAGAAGAGGAAGCCCTTTAACAGGGCTTCCCTTTTTTATGCCCGGTTTGTGCCGTTTGGCGGCTTCTGCTATCTTTAGCGGGCTTTATACTTTACCATGCACAAAACCGACATCTGTATCCTTGGCGCCGGGCCTGCCGGAGCCACCGCCGCCCTGCACCTCGCCAACCAAGGCATTCCATCGCTCTTGCTGGATAAAGCCACTTTTCCGCGTGATAAAGTATGCGGCGATGCCCTGAGCGGTAAGGTGGTGAACGAGTTGCGCCGCATCTCTCCGGGCTTGCCTGCACAATTGAGCGAGCTGCAGGATGCACTGCCATCCTGGGGCATTCATTTCATATCGCCAGGAGGGCATAAGCTGAGCGTGCCGTTTAAGTATAACTACCAGCCTGATCAGGATACACCGGCCGGCTATATCTCCAAACGCATCCATTTCGATGATTTTCTGGTGCAGCAGGTGCGGCAGCGGCCGGAGATCGATTTTCGTGAGAGCATAGACGTGGCAAAGTATGAGCGGGCGCCGGAAGGCAGGTTCATACTTTCGGATAAACTGGGCGAGCCGCTGGTGCAGGCAAAGCTACTGCTGGTAGCCAACGGAGCGCAGTCTGGCTTTACGCGGCATGTGGCAGGTATGGAACAGGAGCCGGAGCATTACTGCGCGGGCCTCCGGGCCTACTACAAAGGCGTGGCCGACATGGATGCAGCCGGATTTATTGAGCTGCACTTCTTTAAAGATTTTCTGCCGGGGTATTTCTGGATCTTCCCGCTGCCGGGTGGGTACGCCAATGTGGGGGTGGGGATGCTGAGCAGCGCCGTGAGCCGCAAAAAAGTGAACCTGAAAAAGGAGATGCTCCGCATGATAACGGATCATCCGGAGCTGCAGCGGCGCTTTGCCAAGGCCGAGCTGGTAGACGACATCCGTGGCTTTGGGCTGCCGCTTGGCTCCCGCAAGCGTGTCATTTCCGGTGATAACTACATGCTGCTGGGGGATGCCGGGGCATTGATCGATCCTTTTACCGGAGAGGGCATCAGCAACGCCATGATTAGCGGGCGCTGGGCGGCGGCACAGGCCGAAAGGTGCCTGGCGGAGCAGGATTTCTCGGCCCAATTCATGCAAGGCTACGACCAAGCCGTGTACAACCGCCTCTGGAAAGAGCTCAAGCTGAGCCGCCAGATGCAAAAGCTGCTGAACTACCCCTGGCTATTCGACAAAGTGGCCAGCAAAGCCTCCCGAAACCAGGCCCTGGCCGAAACCATCTCCTGCATGTTCAATGACCTGGACCTGCGCGAGCGGCTGAAGCAGCCGTCGTTCTACGCCAAGCTGCTGTTTAATTGAGGCCGAACAAGCCTGTCTTTAACTTTAGCTGGCGCGAGTTTGTAACTCCTGCCTTAAAGGTTTGTAACCTGCCTTTGGCCAGAGGCCTCAACAGGCAAAGGTCCTGCTAAAACGCCTGCTTCAGCCACAGCTTAAAGTTCTCCTTCTCCGCTGCTGTCGCATCCTGGCGCTTTTGCACGGTGTACTTGCTGTAGTAGCTTTGCCCATTTGCTTCCAGCCTTACCACGCGCAGCTGCTTTTCCCGGAACAGCGCCAATTCTACCTCCTGCGGCTCCAGTGCCAACAGCTGCTGCAGGTTGCTTTCCAGCTTTCGCCTGTTCAGGGCCACCAGCTCATCCTCTATACTTAGCAGCTCGCTGGCCGGAGAGCCCGGGGCAATGGCCGTAACTTTTATACTTCCCTCAGAGGAGATTTTAAAGCCGTACTTGCTCTCATAGAGAAGCGGGTTTTGCTGTTCGGCCAAAGTGCAGCCTACATAGCGTAGCGCCTCGTCCAGGGCAGGCTCTATAGGTTCAGTGCCGTTGATGTATTTGCTGAAGTATGATTGGAAAGACTGCCCCGCCACCTCATCCACCAGCTGCGCGTAATCCTGCTCGGTGTAGCCGGTGTTCCTTTTGCCGAACCGCTCCCAAAGCTCCCGCATCACCACATCCATACTTGCCTTGTTGCCGGTGGCTTTGCGCAGCTGCAGGTCCAGGAGCAGAGCGGTGAGCGCACCTTTTATGTAGATGGACACCTTGCGGTCGGGGATGCCGGGCTTGTAGCCGTCCAGCCAGAGGTCGAAGGAGGAGTCGGCGACGGAGAGGTGGCGGCGGCTGTAGTCTGCGAAGTAGCGCTGCAGCGTGGTGTTCAGCTCCTCGAAGTAGGCCTCTGCCGTGAAGAAGCCGCTGCGCGCCAGCATGTAATCGCCGTAGTAGGTGGTGATCCCCTCGGCCACATAGCCGGTTTTAAAGTAATTCTCCTGCGCAAAGTTATAAGGGTGCATCTCCTTTGGGCGGATCTTCTTGATGTTCCAGGTATGGAAAAGCTCATGCGAGCTCACGCCCATAAACTCCTTGTACAGGCTTGGCGTCATCAGCAGCTCGCCAGGGCCCAGCGTGATGACGGTGGAGTGGCTGTGCTCTACGCCGTGGTAGAAACGATAAGGCAGAATCTCGTTCAGGTAATGGTAGTCCTGCACCGGGAAATCGCCGAACACCTCCAACTGCTCCTTGGTAAAGCCAGTGAAGTCTTTTTTCAGCCTCTCCCAGTCCGGCTGGCAGTCGCCCTGCAGCCAGATGTGGAAAGTATAACCCGCCACTTCAAAAGTCTCCTTCTTTAGCGTGGCGCTGGCAATAAAGGGGCTGTCCGCTAGTTCATCAAAGTTGGCGGCCTCTAATGCATGCTTCTCTACCTCCGGCAGGCCGCAGGCGATTTGCCACTCCTCCGGCAGCTGCAGCTGTAGCTGGCAAGGCTCCTGCTCTCTGGCCTCCACCGCCATCAGGCAGTTGATCGGGTTTAGGTATAGCTGTTCCTCGTCCAGCCACGAGCCCCCGGCATCCATTTGGCGTGCAAAAAAGCTATAGCTGATCTCTACTTCCCTAGCTCCCCCGGTTTGCACTAGCCACCGGTCCTTAGTCACTTTTTCAACCGTTATACTTTCTCCGCTAGCCCTGGCGGTAACAGCACGCAACTTCTGAGCAAAATGCTGCAGCTCATACCTGCCGGGGCGCCAGGCCGGCAGCTGCAAGTATAACTCCTGCTGCTGGTTATCCTTAATGGTAATGGTGATGTCGACGAAATGCGTAAGTGGGTTCTGGAAAGAGAGGTGGTAATTAATCATGGTTTATTGAGCTGATGCGTCGGGTTATACTTACGTGTTGCAGATTATACTTGATAAAGTACGTTAAGTGGCGTAAAGGTAGTTTTTATACTTTGAGATTTGCTATAGGCTGCCTGCTTGTAGGTAATCCAGCCCTAACCCTCATCACCCCACCCCAGCCTTCTCCTGAGAACAGGAGGGGGAGCTAGTACCGGGTCCAACCACCCCTGCCCCTCCTTAACCAAGGAGGGGAGCCTGTAATTACTTTTGCCAAAGTATAAGTTTCATAATTGCTGCCGTTGGGCGGACAGGTCGCGACCTGTCCCTACAAGAATAATCCCACCCCTAGCCCCTCCGAGGAGAGGAGTTTCTGTGGCTGCCATTTCAGAAGCGTAAGCTTCATGGCCTAGGCTATTCAGGGTCATCCCCCTGCCCCTTTCAAAGGGGGACTATACTTGTTCCATAGCAGAGGCAGAGGCTATTGGAATGATACCCAGTCCTTGGGTTGAGCGCCTTCTAGATTTCCGGTGCCCGTAAGGGCATTGCGACAGCAAAGGAAATGTAGACAGCGCGATGCCCGAGGACGAGCCCTCTCGGGCTGGAGAGCACCAAAGTGTGAAATGGAAAGAGCCGCTCGTAAGACAGAGGATGAACGGCAGCTAGCAAGGATAGCTCGGTTCCAATTGCAGCAAACAGCGGCTAACCACAGGCACAAGCGGACGCAGGCGTCAGAAAAGCCGCTATTTTTGCCTATGGCTTAACTAAAATCACAGCAACACTAAACATCATCAAAGCTGTTGCAACAGCTTTTTCCCGGCGCCTCAGCATCATTTTGCAAAATTTCTGAAACAGACTTTGCTATTCTACAAAGGTTTACTAATTTTGCAGGCCATAATAAAACCATTGGCAGACGATGAAAAGAACATTCCAGCCTTCTCAGAGAAAAAGAAGAAACAAGCACGGTTTCAGATCAAGAATGGAAACCGCTAACGGTAGAAGAGTATTGGCCAGCAGAAGAGCCAAAGGCAGAAAGAGACTGACAGTTTCTAGCGAGAAAAGACATAAGGCAGCTTAATTCCTGATACAGGGATTGGTTTCGCTAGTGTATAGCCGCTAATGGATACAGCAGCAGCTAACGAGCAGCAAGCCGGCCAGCCTAATAGTTATACATTTTCGAAAGAAGAACACTTGTGCAGTAAGCGGCTCATTTCGCTGCTGTTCGCCAAGGGTTCTTCTTTTAATTTGTATCCGCTGCGGTTTGTGTACTACACGCCGCAGGACCTGCCGCCTGGGCAAACCCAGGTACTCGTCTCCGTTTCTAAGCGCTACTTTAAGCGTGCCGTAGACCGTAACCGCCTGAAAAGGCAAATGCGGGAGGCTTACCGCCTTAACAAGCACCTCCTGTCGCAGCAACCGGAGCAGGCGCCCTGCCTGCTGGGGATCCTGTATATTGGCAAGGAAAAAAAATCCTTCCACTCTATCCAAAAAAAACTAATTTCAGGTTTGGAGCGTTGTCTAAATAAATAGACTACCCCGTCTCCTTAAGCCTGATATTATGTACAAGAAATCTATAGCTGGCCTTTTTGTTGGCATTTTTGCCCTGGGCCTCTTTTCCTTTAAAGCCGATTCGGAGAAGTACTTCGAGATTGCCAAAAACCTGGATGTTTTTGCCACACTCTTCAAAGAAGTAAACACCTATTACGTGGATGACGTGCCGCCCGCGCAGATGATGCGCACCGGCATTGACGCCATGCTCAAGTCGCTCGACCCCTACACCAACTACATTCCAGAGGATGATATAGAGGATTTCCGTACCATGACAACGGGGCAGTATGGCGGTATTGGTGCCATCATTGGTAGCCGCGATGGCAAGGTGGTGGTGCAGATGCCTTACGAGAACTCCCCGGCGCATAAAGCAGGTCTATCTATCGGCGACGAGATCCTGAAAATAAATGGCGTGGACGTGAGAGGAAAGTCTACCGAGGAGGTGAGTAAGCTGCTGAAGGGGCAGGCAAACACCTCTATCAAGCTGGAGGTGCGTAGCTACGGGCAGAACAAATCCAGAAATGTGGACCTGCTGCGCGAGAACATCATGGTGGAAAATGTGCCCTACTATGGCATGTTGAACAACGAGATCGGGTACTTACAGCTTGCAGGGTTTACGGTGGATGCTGGCAAAGAGGTAAAAACGGCGGTGCAGAAGCTGAAGGAGATGGGAGCTAAGAAGATCGTGTTTGATTTGCGCGACAACCCAGGCGGCCTGTTGCATGAGGCGGTTAACATCTCGAACGTTTTTGTGGAGAAAGGCCGCGACATCGTGAGTACCAAGGGGAAGGTAGAGGAGTGGAACAAGACCTATAAGGCTCTGGACGAGCCGCTGGACCTGGAGATGCCGTTGGTGGTGCTGACCAGTTCGCGCAGCGCATCTGCCTCTGAGATCGTGGCCGGCGTGATGCAGGACTACGACCGCGCCGTGCTGGTAGGGGAGCGCACATTTGGCAAAGGCCTGGTGCAGGTAACCCGCCCGCTGTCTTACAACTCTCAACTTAAAGTAACCACAGCCAAGTATTATATCCCGAGCGGCCGCTGTATACAGGCAATAGATTACGCCCATCGCAACGAAGACGGCAGCGTGGCCGCCATACCTGACTCGCTCCGGGCGGCCTTCAAAACAGCAGCCGGAAGAGTAGTATATGATGGCGGTGGCGTGAGCCCCGATGTGGAGGTGGAGCAGCCTTCCTTCTCGGAGATTACCCGTACCATTGCGGGCAAAGGTTACTTCTTTGATTATGCCAACAGGTACAAGCTGGACCACCCTAGCATCCCTTCGGCCAAAGAGTTTAAGCTGACTGATACGGAGTATAAAAAGTTTGTTGCCTACCTGGAGGATAAGGATTTGTCTTACTCCACAGCCATAGAAAGCGAGCTGGAAGATGTTGCGGCAAAGGCCAAAGAGGGTAAGCACTACGATGATATTCAGGCTGAGCTGGAGGCGATCCGTAAGAAGGTGTCGCATAACAAGGCAAATGACCTGATGCGCTTCCGCACCGAGATACAGGAGATGCTGGAGGCGGAGATCGCCTCGCGTTATTACCTGCAGAAAGGATACATAGAGTCTTCATTTGATGATGATCCGGATATTTTGGCAGCCGTGCAGGTGCTGAACGATCCGGTGAAGTATAAATCATACCTGAAGCATAACTAATAAAGTATAAATCACACAAGCAGGGGAGGGAGGTGCAGCAGTGCCTCCCTCTTTTGCTGTAGAACAGCCACACTTTTGGAGGCTTCGCCGGCTTGCCGTAATTTTGTGCATCTTTAAACTATAACCATACTTGCCCATGCCGCTGCTGCTCGCGCTCGAAACGTCTACCACTGTCTGCTCCGTCGCCTTATACAAAGATCAGCAGCTGCTGGGGGCATCGGAGTTACAGATAGAAAAATCGCACTCTTCCCATGTTACCGTTATGGTGTCGCAGTTGGTGGAGAACTGCGGAGCTACGCTGCAGGAGCTAAATGCTGTGGCCGTGTCAGGAGGGCCGGGTTCCTATACCGGCTTGCGCATCGGAACTTCCACGGCCAAAGGCCTGTGCTACTCGCTCGATATCCCGCTGCTGGAGGTATCGACCTTGTATGGCTTGGCAGCGCAGGTAATTGCCATGACGCCGAACCCGGAGCGCTACCTGTTCTGCCCGATGCTGGATGCCCGCCGCATGGAGGTATATACTTGCCTGCTCACCCACGAGCTGCAGGAGGTGGAGCCAATCGCGCCGGTGGTGCTGGACGAGCATGCATTTGAGGCAAGGCTGAAGGAGCAGCCAGTCATCTTTTTCGGGAGTGGAGCCAGTAAGTATAAAAGTATAGTAAACACAGCGGGCAATGCCTTGTTTGTAGAGGGCGTGCTTCCGAATGCGAAAGCGATAGGAGCCTTGGCGCTGCCGAAGTATGCGCAGGAGGTGTTTGAAGACGTAGCGTATTATGAACCCTTCTACCTGAAGGATGTTTATATTACAAGCCCAAGTAAAAGCGTAAAGTAAAAAGAGATACAACCATGTCAGAAGAGATCATAAACCGAGTGGCGCAAAGCGCGCTGGTGACCCTTAACCTGGAAGAACTGCTTCATCCGGGCGAGCGGGTAGTGTATGATATAAAAGATAACCTGTTCCA
The DNA here is from genome assembly GCF_029360645.1 of Pontibacter litorisediminis. Lineage (GTDB taxonomy): Bacteria > Bacteroidota > Bacteroidia > Cytophagales > Hymenobacteraceae > Pontibacter > Pontibacter litorisediminis. The sequence goes on from NZ_JARDUA010000011.1 coordinate 95,519, forward strand.
GGGATTGATTTTGCGCGAGAAGGATTTCCGAGCATTTGTAAAGGACCACGACTGGTCGCAGTATGCAGGTAAGAATGTTGCCATCACATGCTCTGTAGATGCCATCGTGCCTACCTGGGCCTATATGCTGTTGGGCACTAAGCTGCAGAACCAGGCAAATTACTATGTGTTCGGTGATCTGGAGGCACTGGAGCAGGCCCTGTTTCAGGAGGCGATTGCCAAAATAGATATGGAAGAGTACCGTGACGCAAAAGTAGTGGTGAAAGGTTGCGGAAGCGTGCCGGTGCCGACGTATGCTTACGTGGAGGTTATGCGGAAGCTGGTGCCGGTTGCATCGAGCATCATGTATGGAGAGCCATGCAGTACTGTGCCGCTATATAAGAAACCAAAAGCAGTATAACTGTTTATAAGTACTGTAAAGCAAAAGCAGCTTCTTCTACTATAGGGGAAGCTGCTTTTGCTTTGTGCAGCACGAAGTAGTTAGAAGGCTAGGGAGAAAACACCCTTATAGATAAGGCTGCACATTCTTGACGAGTAGTGGAACTTCAGGATAATGAAAGTGGTTCTTCCTAAGCGCTCAAAGGAGCTGCACACTTGAAGAAGGGTAAAGAATAAAGCGCTAAAAGAAATTCGCCTGGTTCTGGAACTTTGACCGTGGTTGAGGATGTTAATCCTAAGCCGCCTGTAAAAAGGTGCAGAAATCCTGAGGCTAAAACCAGAGCCTCTACCTAAGGTGAGCTGCTTAGAAGAAGCAGCTCAGAAAAGTCTTAAAGTTTTTCCTGTTGCTGTAGAGGCAGTTGAGAAGAATAACTAGAGAAAAGTGCTTTGTCCTCTTGCAGAGCCGGAAAGTTTTGCGACCTTTGCCTCCCCGTTCAGCAGGAGCGGCGGCGAGGGCCGGGAAAAAAGTTTTGCCGGGCGCTTGCGGGGCGAAAAAAGAAGCTTACCTTTGCAG
>NZ_JARDUA010000012.1 GCF_029360645.1 Pontibacter litorisediminis
TGATCCTGAAGCTAAGGCAGGCGCGCGAGCGCATTGCAGCCGATGTGGAGATTACGCGCGAAGCCTATGAGGATGATGCTGTAAAAGGCGAAGCCTTCCGCGGCTACCTCAAGGACCTTGCTGAGCTCCGGGGCTACTACAGGCGCTTGATTGCACTTTTCAACGTGAGCAGGAACCTTGCAAACTAACACTAACCACGATCTGCATGAGAGAACTGATTGATAAAGCAATATTTGACCTGTTTGAGGGGCTCTTTCTGAACATTCAGGATTTGGCAGGTGAGTTTCTGGCAGACGCGCAGGCATTGGCTGCTATTTCCATGTTGCTATACTTTGCAGTCGAGGCTTACAAAATGATGGTAGGTGATGAACAGCTGCGCTATATGGCACTTTTTCGCCCTTTTGTTCTATCAATGGTAATTGTCTTATGGGGTGGGTTTGTGGACGTGCTGAACTTCCCGCTTACGGTTGTCAATGACAGCGCCAGGGCTATGTATGAGGGGCAGATAGACCAGGTGGAAGACTTGCACCGGGAACGCCTGGGACTAGTTGACAGTGTGGCCAAAAAGCTGTCGGACTCCAGTGCGGAGTTTGAGCAGATACAGTCGGAGACTCAGGACAGTGACTGGATGGAAACGATGGGTATTGACCTGGAGCCGATGTTTAACAAAATGAAGGGGTACTACCTGATGCTCATGGCTAAGATAAATTTTACCATGCTTCGGGTGGTGGAGTATGTGGTCATACTCATCTTTCAGGTTTGCACCTACATTGTGTTCTTCCTTCAGATAATCTTTGCCGGCATACTCGTGATACTAGGGCCCTTCGCCTTCGCCATGAGCGTGCTACCCGGATTCAGGGACTCCTACCTTACGTGGATCGGGCGCTACATTTCGGTAGGGCTGTACTCCACCATCGCCTACATCGTGATGTCAATATCCTTTGTGCTCATCAAGTACGGGCTGATGAAGGAGATAGACATACTCAAGGCCGTGATGGCAAATGAAGACATGTTCATCGCCTATGTTTCATACCCATCAGGCAACATAAGCTTTTACATCGTCTCGCTCATCATAGGAGCACTGGCCATGCTCACCATACCTGCCATCTCCACCTGGATCATTAACACGGGTGGCGTAGGGCAGGCGCTTGGCTCCATGGCCGAAGGCGCAGGGAAAGCCGTGCGCAGGATGTCTCGCTAAATAAACACTAACGCTATGATCAACAACATCGAGAAGAAAATGAAGCTGGCTTTTGCGGTCAGTGCGGGAAGCTTTCTCGCGTCCATTGCCTTAGCAGTCGTGGTATGCCTGTTTGCTTACCGGCTGGTGAGTGAGCAACGAAAGAACATTTATGTGCTGGATCATAACGTGCCGGTGCTGGTGCGCCAGGCAGAGTACGGCACTAACCGTGAGGTCGAGTATAAGGCGCACGTGAACATGTTTCACCTGCTGTTCTTTACGCTGCCCCCTGATGACGCCTACATTCAGTCCAATATCTCAAAGGCCATGTACCTGATCGATGACACAGGGCTGGCCCAGTACAATAACCTGAAGGAGAAAGGCTATTACAACTCCATCCTGGCTTCGTCTGCCCTGCTCACTATAAAGACCGACAGCATCACCGTGGATGAGAACAGGCACTTCCGCTACTACGCAAAGCAGCGCATCGAGCGCAACAGCTCTATTGTGACAAGGGCACTGGTGACCGAAGGCGACCTGCAGGAGGTTCCCCGCACTGACAACAACCCTCATGGGCTTATTATCAAGAACTGGAAGACGGTGCTAAACAAAGACCTGGCATATGAGGAGAAGAATAAATTTTAAACATCTGCGCAGGTGGCTGGCCAGAAAGGCCCGGCAATATCCAAAGGCTGCCATAGGTGCCATGTTCGCAAGCATGTGCTGTGGTTTAGGCTGGCTGCTGGCCTCAGAGCCTGACACAGTGCGTGCCGAGCCTACCCATGCCATCAGCAGGCTCTACGCTAAGGCTAGCACACCAGAGCGCCAACGCCCCCTGATGGCCGATATGTTTGCCCTTGTGCACCTGTATACTTCAGTGAGCGCCATCGAGCCTGATAGCCTCACCGCAGCCGACAGCACACTCCTGAAAGGTATCGACGAACAGTTAAACAGCATCATCCATGAGAAAGATAGACTTTAAGAAAGGGCGCTATGTCATTCCAGCCATCGCGCTACCGTTTCTGTGCATACTTAACTACCTCTACCTGGACACATTCCCGGCTAACGCAAAGCCTACAGAGGCAGAGGCAATCGCGGCTCAGGACACCACTAGCCTTAATACTTCGCTGCCTATGGCTAATCTGGATAAGCGGGGTGTGAAAGACAAGTTCTCCGCTGCCAGGGAAGCACACAAGTATAGAACCGACTACTCGGCCATAAGAGAGCTAGGCGATGGCTTCACGCAGGAAGAGGAGTATGGATCTGTGTATACCGAAGAAGAGCAGCGGTTGCTGGATAGCCTTAACAACATGATTCTGACCGATGAGCCCGCGCCTGGTTTCATGGAGCGTGTAAACCAGAGACAGACCCGCAGCTCCTATGCCGCGGCGCCAGGGCTAACCCAAAGCAGGAGGGTATCGACTGGCCACGAGAGTGGCTATGCACGTGAAATGCGGATGTTCAAAGAACAAATGGCCTACATCGATAGCTTGAGCAGAGCAGGGGAGGAGCCTGCTGGCACTCCACACAAAAGGGCTGAGCGTGTAGCTGAGTCTACCAAGGAGCCTGAGCCAGAACCGATGCCAGTAAGGAAAACCCTGAATCCAAACACAGCATATTTTAACACGATTGGCGGCAATTCAGATGAGCAGTTTATTAAAGCTATGCTGGACGAGGGGCTGAAAGTGAGGGATGGTGGCAGAATTAGGATAAGGTTGCTTGATGACATCTATGTTGGCGGCCGAGAGGTCACCGAGGGCAGTTACCTCTATGGCCTGGTGTCTGGTTTCGGGGCGCAGCGGGTGGAGATCACCATCAGTTCTATACTTATGGGTGATGAGATCATACCGGTTAACCTGAGCATCTACGATAACGACGGTATCAAAGGGCTATACGTGCCAGACTCACAGTTTAGGGCATTCACAAAAGAGCTGGCAGGTCGCGCAGCCTCAGGGCAGCGCATGAACTTTGGAGGAGATGCCGAAAATTCTGCCGAAATGCTGTACGCCATGATGGACCGCATGACGCAGACCGCCTCACAGGCAGCAGGCAGAGCCATCAAGAAGAATAAGGCCAAGCTCAAATACAACACAGTCGTGTACCTGATAGACAACCAAGCCAAACAAAGATAATATGGGAAAGCTAACGATCATTTTAAGCCTAATGCTGGCATCAGTGGCCTGCTTCGCTCAGGAACCGCAGCTGGTGCATGTGAATAAGAACATCTCCACGCACTTTGTAAGCCCTGAACCGATCACCTACGTCGACATATCAACCGATGACGTGGCCGGAGATCTTCCGGTGGGCAATATCCTGCGCATCAAGCCCAAGAAAGACAAGCCCGCCCTGGGTATTGTGACCATCGTAGGAGAGCGCTTTATGGTGCAGTATAGGCTGGACTACAGCAGCCCGGAAAAAGCCGATACGCAGGTTCGTATAGACCCAACGCAGCGCGATGAATACCTAAACCCGGACGTTCCCATGAGCAGATCGGAGATGCAGCGCATTTCGCTCAGGGCCATCGAGCAGAAACCGCGCAGGCGCGCCTTCAACCGCAGCAATAAAGTAGACCTCAGACTAAATAACATCTATACTATGGGTGATTTCTACTTTGTGGACGTGTCTATGAAAAACCGCTCGGACATACCCTACGACATAGACCAGTTTCGCTTCAAGATTGAGGATAAGAAGGTGCTGAAGGCTACCAACTTTCAGCAGCTGGAGGTGGAGCCGGTGTTTATGCTCTATGACACCGATAGTTTTAAACGCAACTACCGGAACGTGTTTGTCTTTAGGCGCTTCACCTTCCCAGATGAAAAGGTCTTTAACGTGGAGGTAGCCGAAGAGCAGGTGTCCGGGCGCACGATTTCTTTGAAGGTGGACTATAAAGACGTGTTGGCGGCAGACACTTTGTAAGCACGCCAGCACAGCCACCATCAGGACAAAACTGTCTAGATGGTGCTAATCAAACTTTAAGCATACAGGAGCACAACCATGGAGGAGTCAAGCGATATCAAAAAACTGTACACCTTTCTGCAGGGGGTGGTCTATATTTCCATTTTCGCAGAGTTCACCGTGTTTGTGTTTGCCGATGCTTACTTTATAGCGGCGCTTCAGCCCGTGGTTGAGAGGCTGGCACGCATGCCGATTTATAAAAGCCTGTTCTATTCGAAGGGCTTCACGCTGCTGCTGATCCTGATTGTCAGCATTGGTACCAAAGGACAGAAAAACCCGAACCATAGCAGGACCAGGCACATACTGGCACCGCTGTGCATAGGACTTCTGCTGTTTATGGCCGGCTCCTGGTATTGCCTCCAGTATGCCAGCAGTGCCGTGTTGCTACAAGGCATCACGCTATCTGATGGCCTGTATATGGCTTGCTCGTTAGTTGGTGCTGTGCTTGTTCATGTGGCGCTCGATAATGTCTCTAAGCACATGCAGAGCAGCCTGCTGAAGGACAAATTCAATGTAGAGAACGAGTCGTTTGAGCAGCCTCGGGCATTGGTAGAAACGGAGTACTCGGTAAACATTCCCATGCGCTTCTACCATAAGAATAAAGTGCATAAGGGGTGGATCAACATCGTGAATCCATTCCGGGCTACGGTGCTGATCGGCACTCCCGGATCCGGCAAGTCCTTCTCCGTGGTCAACCCATTCATAAAGCAGATGCTGGCTAAGGGTTTCTCAATGGCTCTTTACGACTTTAAGTTTCCGGACCTGGGCAAGCTGGCTTACTACCACTTTCTGGTGAACAAAAAGAAAGGGGTTTTGCGGCAGCACAGGTTCCATGTCATCAACTTTAACAGCGTAGCCCACAGCAGGAGGCTCAACCCGCTCAAGCCTGCCTACCTGCCTACTTTGGCCGATGCCATCGAAACGGCTGAGGCGCTTCTGCAGGCGCTTACTAAAAACGATAAAGAGATAGGCGCAGCACAGTTCTTTACGCAGTCTGCCGTTAACTTTCTAGCCAGCTGCATATTCTTCCTGAGCCGATACAAAAGCGGCCGTTACTCCACCTTTCCGCACGTAATGGCGTTTCTGAACCTTGGCTATGATGAGATATTCGACTTGCTGTTTCAGGAGCCGCAGCTGGTTAGCCTTTTATCTCCCTTTCGTTCTGCATATAAAAATAAAGCCTTTGACCAGCTGGAGGGGCAGATAGGTACATTGAAGATCAACATCGGCAGGCTGGCCACTAAGGAAACGTTTTGGGTGCTGTCTGGTGATGACCTCGATCTGAAGATAACTTCTCCGGAGAATCCTGCTGTGCTGGTCATTGCAAACGATCCCTCCACCCAAAGCATCAACAGCGCCTGCAATGCGCTTATACTTAACCGCCTTACCAAGTTGATAAACTCCAAAGGGAACCTGCCCTGTGGCCTGATCATAGACGAGTCACCCACGCTTTATGTGCACAAGGTGGAGAACCTGATAGCCACAGCCAGGAGCAACAAGATAGCCGTGCTGCTGGGCCTGCAGGATATACCACAGCTCCGGCAGCAATACGGAAGGGAGGCAGCAGACACAATATGCTCTGTGGCCGCAAACGTGCTCTCTGGTGCTGTCAGGAACAAAGAAACGCTGGACTGGCTGGAAAAGATCTTCGGGCGCGTCAGGCAGCAGAAACAAGGCCTGAGCATAGACCGCAACAGAACGTCCATAAGCCTGAACGAGGAGATGGGCTCACTCATTCCGGCATCAAAGATAGCCAACCTAAGGGCAGGAGAGATGGTGGGGCAGGTAGCCTCTGACCACACGGCCTTTGATGGCAAGCACGTGAGCAGTGCCTACAACTGCAAGGTAGACCTAGATCTTACTGCGATAAGCGAGGAGGAGTCTAAATACCTGGACACACCGGTGTTCTACAGGTTTGGTTCAGATGACGAGCGTAACGCCGTGCTGGAGCAGAATTTCAACAGGATAAACCAAGACATTGCCTCACTCATAGCAGAGCTTCAGCTGTAGCGTGAGCATGATTTTAACATATACATCTATAGCCTATGAACATCGACATCAAAGAACTGCCATACGCTCAGTTTGAGAAGCTAGGCCTTGGCAAGAAAGAAGTACTAACCATGAAGCCGGAAGATCTGGCACGCCTGCTTTCGGGAAACAGGACAGGCTTGCAGCGCCTTCAGGTAGGTGAGTTTGACATAAAGGCAAAGCTTTCCCTGCAACGCAACCCGGATGGTTCACTGGCTGTGTATGTGCACCCAGTGCGGGGGCAGGTGAAGAATGACCTGAGACTCTCTGATCAGGAGGTCGATCGGCTGAAGCAGGGCAGGGTGCTGATGCGCGAATACGCAGGCAGGGATGGGAAGAACGAGCACTACTACTTTCAGCTTGATCGAGAGACTAACGAAATACTTCGGGCTCGTGCAAAGGAGCTGGTTGTTCCAAGCGCCATAAAAGACGTGGTATTGAGCCATGACCAGAAAGAGCTGCTGCGCCAGGGCAGGGCTATAGAACTGGAGAGCCGCAGGGGTGGACTGTTACGAGCACGTATCGACTTAAATCAGCCGAGTGGTATAATCTCCATACCTGCAAGTGGCCAAGCGATTCAAACTACACCGGAGCAACGGAAGCATTCAGGACCTAAGCGCTGATACGATGGAGGGGAAACCAACTTTTAAGGAGTTTAGAGAAAAGGTGCCCATTATTCAGGTTGCTGAGTCACTCGGGTACAAGGTAGACCTGAGAAAAGGCAAAAGGCGATTAGAGTACAAGCACCCAGATGGAGACACTGTCATTATCAGCAATCCGAACAACAGTGCAAGGCAACTGTACTTTAACCGTGATGGTAGTATAGATCGCGGCTCTGTCATTGATTTTGTAGCCAACAGGCTAACGCGGTTTAATGAGCACTACCAATCAGTGACTGAAGGTGTCAACAAGGTGCTTTCCCGCTTCGCCAACGAGCCGCAGACCTTTAAGCCATCTTTCCCTACGCCAAAGCCCAAGGCCTTCTCACAGAGCCGCTATGAGTCTCTACCGTTGACTGTGGGCAAGCTGCACTACCTGACCAAAGCCCGGGGATTGTACAGGGAAACCGTAAAGCTGTTCATGCCATACATCCGGCTTGTGAAGGACTCCCAGAAAGAGCCGGCTAAGGCGTACGCAAACATTGCCTTTCCTCTCACTAAGCCAGGCTCAACAGCCATAGTGGGCTATGATCTGCGAAACTATGGTTTTAAAAGTGTGGCGGCAGGCAGTGACAGACAGCAGGGTTCCTGGATTGCAGACTTTGCAGGAGACCCAGCACGAACCCGTAACGTGTTCTTTGGAGAAAACCCCATCGATGTGATGAGCTTCTACCAGCTGCACAAGCACAGGATCGACATTAACAGCTCTGTGTTCATTGCTTTCGGCGGGGGCATAGCCAAGGCTCAACTCCAGCTGGCACTGCGGCACTGGCCACAGGCGGCAAAGCACAGCCTTTTCGACAATGACTACCAGGGCAAGGTGTATGACATCTTACTGGCCACCGCTATGTCTGGCAAGGAGTACTCTTTCAAAAAAGGAAACGACTCTTTGCTGTTTAAAGTAAACGGCAAGAGCTTTGAGCTGGCCACCGACAGGCTTAGCCTGAGCGCATTTGAGCGGCAGGCAGGTGTTCGCTCTGGCCTGCACGTGCACAAGGCCAAAGGAGTAAAGGACTTCAATGATCTGCTTACCCCTGAAGTAAAAAAAAGGGTGCTAAGTTAAATTATGCCTGAGCACAACTAGCTGATATTCGATGTTTGGCATTTTATACCACACATGAGAGTACAATTACAACAAGAACCCGATACCTTTAAAAACACCTAAACCTATACCCTATGAAAAGATTCTATTCACTCGCCGCTTACGCGCTATGTGCGCTGCTTATGACCTCCTGCTCTGACTCAGGCAGCGACGAGCCGACACCAGAGGAGGCGACATTTCGGGTAGACCTGCAGCAGACGGGGGATTATGAGAAGTTCACGAAGATTGTAACCATAAGCGGAGGCGAGTTTAAAAGCACCGGCACCAATGAGCCTATGCCTACCATTCTATACAATGAGGAGCTGGCAGATGGCAGTGTCTCCTATGAGGCCGATGACGTGCGTGAGCTCAAGGTACACAGCACGATCGGCTTTTCCCCAGTGGAGGATGCGCCTGCATCGATGGCCATGAAGATTACCGTTTACCAAAATGGCGAGGTTCTAGATGAAAACACCTATACTTATACGCAAGACTCCGATGCTGTAAATAAGGAGTTGACCTATAAGGCTAACCAATAAAACTATGGTTGAGATATTTCACAGGACTCCTTATTCGTCAAGCGTGACGTTTGAGGAGGAAGCCAAGATTGATAAAAAGGACTATCAGCTGGTGGCTAGAATGAACGTCGGTACGGTAGGCGACGCATGGAACCTGTCGCAGAACGGTATAAGGGAGTGGATTAGGATTAAGGAAGTAGAGCCGCTAGTTGACGTTCCCAGCTGTAGATCCACAAGCATAAGCGATGTGTTCGCGCTCAATGGCAAACTGCACCTGGTCATGATGGACGGGTACAAAAGCATTGAATGGGGAGACGTGGCTGATTTTACGGAGGCGTTCAAGCGGAAGATATAGGCAGCCCTCCCTGGCATGCCTTGCCCCACCGTCCAGCACACCGGCAAATGCTGCTCATTTCCCGGAGAGCTTCCCGGCGCTCTCAAGTCAGGCGCCAACGCGCACGCTCTGAAAGCAGGCGCAAAAGGTTTAGGCAAGACTAATTCATCAACCTCATTTATGCCATTATAGTAATGAACCTAATGAGTCAATCTAAAATGGAGGCTCCTCGTCAAGACTATGGCTAGCAGCATCACCTGAAGGGTACGGCAGATCACTATGCTGCGGGTTCATTTCACGCTCGTACTCTGTTGGGTCTAGCTTATACTTCTCCTGGTACTTCTTCCAAGACTCACTGTGCATAGAGCTGAGCCACTCGTGACACTCCTTCATCCTGGCGCTGCTGGGGTAACCTCCGGCTCTGGAAGGGCTATAGAGGCATTGTAAATAGTAATTGCATTCCTGTAGCTGTACATTAGCTCATACCAGCACTTGATGCTTTCCGGGGCTCCGGCAGTAAAAGCTTCCTGCCTTTAGCGCCGCTCCTGGTCTGGGTTTTCCGTTATGATCATAACATGTAGAGTTTATTAACAAAAGGGGAAAGAAAGCACCCCTATATCTTTGTATAGCAAAGCTACATTAATAAGTTATATATGTTGCACATGTAAAACATATAATATAGGTTTGCGTAAATAATCTGAAATGACTGCGAAGAAACAAGCCAAATACGTAACCCCTTACAAGTACGCTCAGCTATGCGGCGTATCTACTACTGCTATAAACAACCGCATTAAAAACGGTCAGCTGGAGGTTGAAGAAATAGAGAACCCTATAGACGGCTCCGTGAAGCGATATGTAAACACAGAGAAGTACCCGGTAGCGCAGACCATCATAGAAATCCGCACTTATTCCATCGAAACAAAAAGATGGCAGAAGAATGAAGGATAATTTTTTCTCGTTATGTTGTATATATGAAACATAGTGCATTTTATAGTCGTATATTATAATAAAAGAGGCAACCAACCGTGCCTTTTTATTTAACTCGCATGTTGTATATATAAAACATATAGCAATGGACGCAAGCAAAGTACAAGAGCTTATATGGGATGCAATTTTAACTCTGAGGAACGCAAATTTAATGACCAACAAAGAGGCCGTGAGTATTTGCCTGGTGCGTTTCACCTGGACAGAGGCGAGAGCAAAGACCAAACTTAAAGAACTGCAGGAACGGTATACAGCAGCAAACCAGACAGCACTAAATTTTTAATCATTTACATCTCCCACAAACTTTTACAGCTATGAACGCATATCAGAAATTTCATCAGTTAGCAGAGCAGGTGACAAACGAAGTAATTGAGCAGCTGGAGCAAGGGAAGGTGCTCTGGCAGAAGCCATGGACCTCTTTTGGCCTTCCTAAAAACTACAGTTCCGGCAGGCCTTACGAAGGTTTCAACGCCTTCTATCTGCACTACATCACGGAGAAAAACAACTACACAGCACCCTGCTTCCTCACCTTCCGGCAGGCGCAGGAGTTGGGCGGGTACGTGAAGAAAGGAGAGAAGGGCACGAAAATCATTTATTGGAAGCTCTACCAGGACAAAGCTGGAAAGAAGGAAGGTGAAGAGGCAGAAGAAGAAATGAGCACGGCTGAAAGAAAGTTTGTTCCCATGCTCTGGACAGTATTTAACATCGATCAGGTGGAGGGCATTGACTTTGTACTGCCAGCCGGATTTGAGCGAACAGAGTTACAGGTCCTGGAGGCGTGTCAGCGTGTGGTGGAGGGCTACCCTGAGCCACGCCCGTATATCGGGCATGGTGGTTCACAGGCCTATTATGTGCCAGCCAGTGACAGGGTACAGTTACCGGAGCTGAGCAGTTTTGTTTCCTCCCAGGCCTATCACGCTACACTGTTTCATGAACTGATTCACTCCACAGGCCACCCTAATAGGCTCAACCGCTTCAGCGAGGAAGAGAGGGCTAGCCACTTCGGGGATGAGAACTACAGCAAAGAGGAGCTGATAGCCGAGATGGGCGCCAGCTTCCTCAGCGCCTTCACAGGTATTAAGGAAGAGGTACTCAAAAATTCTGTGGCGTACCTACAGGGTTGGGTCAGCAAGCTTAAGGATGACAAGACCATGATATTCTACGCCGGTACAAGAGCCTTCAAAGCTGCCAGTTACATTCTGGATCTGAAAGCGGAGACAGCCAAAAGCTTTCAGCCCATCATGGCTGCTTAAAGGAAGAAGGGCCGCCGTGTTCTCACGGCAGCCCTGTCTACTGACTATAAACAATAAGGCATGAGTTTAGCAGGAACAAAGAAATACCAAACTGCTTCCGTGAAAACATCTGGATGTGATGCTGCTCTATCTCTCTACTTTGATGTTACAAAAAACCGCTTTTGTGCCTCGTATTTTAGTGATGGCCCTAGCAGCTTTTACTGTCACTCTGTACCCAAAGCAAGTCAGGAACAGAACAGTACGAGCACTAGTCAAAATACATAGCCGCACAGGAAGCTATCTGACACAGGCTCAAAGGATAAAAAAGCAGCCTATTAAAGGCAAAATTTTGTTGAAAACCGAAAAGTATCCTTTTCAAATAGAAAGTTAGGATGAGAAGAAGCACACAGGTTGTGCTGTTTATCATAAAAGGTGTTATGGAACAAGGATAGGCAGTTGTGCTGATTTATCAATTAAGGAGACCCATGCGCCTCATGCTTCCTTGCCAGGCATGCGCGAAGAAGCGCTTTTACAAGCGCGCTCGTGCCTAATGTATCATTGCTGTAGGTAGTACATATTTGCCAGAGGTATAGTCCGGGTGATTAGCTGGGAATCTGAACCGTTGCTGTATGATCAAACCCATAGGAAGAATGCATAAACGTCGTGCAGACTGCAGAATGTTGTACGAGCCCCGAAGTGGGAGCTTCTCAACGAAGGCGTAACATAAAGACGCGTTTGGCATAAATAAAAGCAAAAGTAAGGTCTCGATTTGTTCGACACTTATTTTTAGGAAAGGGACGCTTAACGCGTCCCTTTCTGTTTTTAGCCCTCCCATAGAGTCTGAGTTGTTGCGGTATGATTAAAACAGACAGGCGGCGTGCCAGTAATAAAAAAGCTCAATCTCTAATTTTTATTCTTGAGATAGCTTTTAATGTGTTTGTGCGTTAGCCCCTTCACTAAATAGCCTTGGGTTTAAATCTTGACAAGAACGTCAACTAAACTTGAAGTAATCCCGGAAGTCTTCATTGCTGGCAGGATGTTTTTTTGGATGAGGTTAAAGGGCAGTTGACGTAGGAGTATGAGGATAAATTTCTTTACGAAAGCTCATAATGGGTGGCTCGATAGTAGTAACCGTAAAAGGCTCACAACTTGCTGTTTAGGTATACACAGCAAGGTAGGTCCTCGCTTATGGCCCTTCAGCAATCCATAAAACTCTTGCCATGAGAAAAGACCAGGAAACTGACACCACATTTGTTCGACTACCAAAAGAGATTATTGACAAGTTAGCAAAACCTTTCGAGCACTTCCTGCACACCGGCGCAACTAGCTCTGCTGTTCTTCTTTTGGCCTCCGTGTTTTCGGCGGTGACGGGCCTTGCCCTCTTGAGGTGGTGGCCGGCGCATGAGACGCGGCCTTGATTTTTCTGAACCTGACAAAGTAAATACCGACTGTGTGGGTAAAGTAGGTTATAATCTGATGCCCATAAAAACGAAAGCGCCTGACTACAAGTCAATAAACCTTGAGACGATGCGGTACACCAGTTTTGTCATCAGGCTGTGGGTAACACCATCCAGTATGGCTTGGCTCACGTGGAAAGAAACTGACCGCTGGGGATCTCGCACCTCTTCCACCTCACCCTCCCGGAATTTCCCCCAGGTGGAGGGGTTGTTGGTTTTTATGATAAGTGAGTTTACTAAACGGCTTTCTACCTTCAGCAAAAAGCTAGGATTCTCCGGGTCATGCTTGTTCAGGAGCTCAACCTTTAGGTTGCTGTAGGGGAAATGCACCTGGCCTGTGGCAAACCGGCTGGTGGATGCTATCGAAAACGAAGCAGTGTCTATCCGGCCGCTCTTTACCCGGATAAACATTAGGTTCTCCAACAATGGATTCAAAGCTGTTAAGTCCATGGGTTGCAGTGTGCCTTCGTAAGTGTAGCGGTCTTCCGGGTGGTCCATCTGAAACTGGAAGCGGGCCTGCAGGATGCTGGCCCCCATAAAAAGCGCACTGGCGTTTACAGTAACCATGTTGTTGCGGCGGATGAGGGCCGTATCGTTGGTGACGTTGTAAAGCTCCATCCGGATGTTTTCCAGCAGGAGATTTCCCGGTTTCACACCGTTCATTGCAACGACTGTATTAACCAGCCGGTTTTTCTCCACCAGGATAGTATCCAGCCTGACATAAAGCCCCGCTTCGCGAAGCGCCCGTTGCATTGTCGGAGGCCTTCGCGATGGGTCGATGCCTAAGCGGTTGTCGCGGTAAATATCTACGACGGGGTTTCGGATCAGCATCCTATGTGCTACAATATCCTGTCTGTTGAACAGCGCCCGCAGACTGATCCCCTGCATCTCCATACCCGGCACTGCCATGTCAATACGGTCATGGGCATATTTGAAAAGCATTGCATACGCTTCTTTGCTGTAAAGCGGCCGAAGACGGATGCTGTCTGCTGAGAGCGTACTGTTTTGCATCGACGCCCTTATTTCCTTCACCTCCAACGCATAGAGGCTATCGGGCGTGAAAAAGGTATAGCCCTGCACGCGTAGGCCAATGTCGTCTGCATCGAAAATATCCAGCGGGTCGGTTGCCTCCAGCGACACGAGCCGGAGCTGGTCTATCGCCAGCGCTACATGCGCCAACGTCTGGCTTATGCGGATATTATCTTCCAGTATGTTAAAATAAAACGTACCGTCCTCCACCTCCAGGCGCCCCACCCGCAGTGTTGTAACCATGTCGCTGAGCGGTTGCACCGCGCCGGCGGCAGCTATCGTATCCTGCCCTGCAGGTGTTTTGCCGTTATCAGGTAGCACATTGTGGTCCTGCAGTATCGTTACCCTGGGCTCTGAGAGCAGCAGCATACTCATGTGGTATTGCCCGGTGGCATAGGCATGGATCAGGTTGAAGCCGGTTATAAGGGACCTTCCAGCGGATATGTCGATCAGGTTCCGGCTTGCCAGATCCGGGTGTTCCGCTTTCAGGCGCTCGTTCACTTCCTTGTCTGCATTTACGGTGAACGTGCGGGCGACAATCTCCTGCGTTCTGCTGGAATAGTGCACGCTATCCAGCCGGAAGACGTATAGGCTGTCGGTGGAGCGGTAGGTATAGTTCTTTGCCAGCAGGGTCAATTCCTGCATCGGGAGCGCTTCGCCCAGATTCGCAAGCTTGGCAGGCGTTAGCTGAAAACCTGATACCGTACCTGTCACGTGTTCCAGCATATGCGTGCGCATCACCGGTTCCAACTTTTCGTTAAAGGTGAAGGAGCCGTCCTCCAGCCGGATGGTGTTCACGGAAATGATCTCCAGTAGATTGAAGATCCTATCCCCTGCTTTCTTTTGTCTCGGCGTTGCTGCAGCCACCGTCCGATCCAGCAGCATGGCCACGTCCGGCTTCAGGAGCAGCACCTGGTCTACTTCCAGGCGCCCCGTATTAAGAGCCTCTACCAAATCCACACCTGTTATGCGTAAGGTGGAGGCCGACAGGTCGAAGAGGTTGCGGCTGGCGTTAGCGAAGGTCTTCTGCCGGTCGTTTTCCCTGCTGCTGGAGATCACTTCTACCGTGCGGGCACTGAACTCCTTCTCACGGGTGGAGTAGCGCAGGCTGGAAAGGGCAAAGGTGTAGGTATTGCCGGGTACCCGGTAGCGGTACTTTTTAGCCGTCACCACCAGGTCCTGCAGCGGCAGTTTTAGATCCGGATTGAAAATAAAAGCTGAATCTACCACCAGGCCAGTGGCCGTAACGGAGGCGTGCTCCAGCTGCTGCATGAGCTGAATCGTATTGGTTTTGCTGTGCTGCGAGAGAGAGGCATCCGTTATGCTGATCTTCCCTACTTCCAGCCTGTTGACCAAAACGGAGAGCTGGCGGTACAACTCCTGTAGACCCGGCCCGGTATCCTGCACTTTTACCAGCCGATCAGTGCGTATAGCAATGACAGGATGTTCAGCGGTGATACTGCCTACGGCAAGCCGGGAGGTCTGGAGTGCCTGCAGCAGGTCCAAATCACGCAGGAGCAGGCGTGGCAAACTAACATCGTACATTGCGCGCTTCGCCTTGTTCTGTTTTTTCAGGCTATCGTTCTTGCTCCAGTCGCCGGTCAGGTGCAGGGCTTCAGCCTGCAGGGTTCTATCACGGGTAGATAGCTTGATGCTTCCTGTTTTCAAAGTGTAAGGACTGTGGCGGGGGGTGTAGGTATAGGTCTCTGCCGCTATACTGATGGCTGCTGTAAAGGCTTTTTCTTTCGGCGTGAAAAGGGTGGCGGAGTCGAGCTGCAGCGCCTGCAGGTGCAGGTCTGCCTGTTCCAGGCGGTGAATTGTATGCACAACTCCATTTTTCTGTCGGTAGCTGTAGGCGCCGTCGGTCAGGCGCAGCTCCTTTACGCCAATTTCCCGCAGGTATGGCGACAGGCTGGCGTAGAGGTTGGCCAGACCAGGTAATGAAGCGGTATCGGGTACCGTGAGATCTTCGATTACTTGCAGGGCAGGGTGTTTCAACAGCAACCGGTCAATTTGCAGCTGCTTTGTGCGCCAGGCCGCAGCCACATCCAGGCCACGCATGTAGAGCAAGGGCGTGCTGAACTGGAAAACGAGGTGATAGGCTTGGTTTTTGGGGAGCGCCGCGTTAGCCCGGAGGTCCGGCCGCACGGCTATGTTCTGTAGTCTCAGCAACCGCTGCCCCGAGGAGTAGGAAAGCCGCCCCACCCGGATGGCATAGACGCTGTCAGGAGATTGGTAAGTATAATTTCGGAGGTCGAGTTTAACCGCATCTGCCTGGAGCATACGAGCGATATCCTCCTGTGCCTGTAAGTCCAGCCGCAGGTCCTGCACCTGTAGCGAGAGCTGCGGTATTTCGTGCTGCGGCCTGCTTTGCTGCCCCAGCATCCGGTAACGGTAACTGGCATCTTGTAAGGCGAGCCTCTGGATATACACAGCTTTCATGGAACCTCTACTCTTTCCGCCCCGCTCGTTTGCCTTCTCCACCGACTCATCCAGCAGCTGCGTGATCACCGGGCGTTCTGCCACGACAGAGACTATACGTAAGCGCTTTCTAAAAAGTAAGTCCAGCAGCTTTATACTTATCAGCTTCAGTTTTGGGCTTTGCACGTCTAGAAGCGTGCGACTGGCCTGCCATGTGTTCTTTTGCCGCCGGTGCACGGTGGTGTCAGGGTAGAAGTGCAGCCCCTGCAGCGTGATGCTGCGCGTGCGCAGGTGCAATTGCAAATCTTCAAAGCTGACCTGGTAAAGTCCGTCTGTCTGCTCGGTCACCTGCTGTTTGAGATACCGCTCCACCAGCGGCTCTGCAAAACAGTACAGGAGCACCAGCATCATTAGGAAAAAGCCAGCTATCCCGAGAAGCACAATGCCAGCAGTTTTAAGGGCTCTCGGGCCGAAGCCGGCTCTATCTAACTGGGACATCGAAAATGTGCTTTAAAAAAACTAGGCAAAGGTATATTTGCATAATACGCATAATTAGTTTTACGAATAGGATGAATTCTAGTAATATTAAACTTGAAGATGTAAAGGCGCTGTACTCTCCAAAACGACCAGCTTTATCTGTAGAGAATCAATCAGACAACACATGCGCATAAGCTAAATGCAGCTGCACGAGCTAACAGGCAAGAATTAGTTTAAAGGAGTAAGGAAGTGGTATGTTCCCGGCATGGCACGAGCTATACAATATCCTGTAATGAATGGGCTCAGCTTGTCAAGGGGAGAATAATAAGGGCCTGCAGGGTTAGGGTTGCAGGCCCTTATTATTGATGATTAGCGCATGAGGGTGCGAAGGGAGTGCGCGTAGCGCTGCAGTGTAGATCTGACAGGAATCGGAGGAAGAAATTTTAGCTTGCCTAGAAAGGTCGTACGGATGTCGGGAACAGGGAGAAACCAGCAGAGGGCATAGTAGCTGAGGATAATAAGCTGTACCACGAGGACTACGGCAGAGTTCGGCAATCTGAACATGGCCTTTTTTACGTGGCAGTGAGGTCTGGCCTTCTTGCGCAAAGGTGCACAGTTTACACTATTCAGCACTTCTAAGGGTCAAAACCCCAAGCGTGCCTGAAACGACGGATGCCAAGAGTATGCCGTATTTCGCCTGTTCAATCATATGTGGGTCTCCGAACGCCAGGGCGGCAATAAAAAGGGACATGGTAAAGCCCACACCGGCTACAAAAGCAATGCCCACAATATGCCTCCACGTAACTGCCTCAGGAAGGGGTGCCACCCTGAACTTTACCAGCGCCCAGGTAAATAACAGGATTCCAACCAGCTTTCCCAATACCAAGCCTGCAAACACCCCTATGCTGATGGGATGTAAAAGATCGGAAAAGAAAGTTGAACCGATGGCGACACCGGCGTTAGCAAGGGCAAAGAGGGGAATAACCAAAAAAGTGACCCAAGGGTGTAGGGCGATTTCTATTTTCTGTAAAGGCGTCTGCGCTTCGGCACTCTTATTTTTTACTTTCTCAATTACCTGATGCTGCTTTTGGGTCATCAGAGGGCCCTGGTTCGGAATCTCCTCATCAAACTCTGCCACCAGTACTTCCAGACTAGCGGAATAAGCCGACTCATCTATCTTCGTCCGTGCCGGGATAGCGAACGCTACCAGCACCCCTGCAATGGTGGCGTGCACGCCGGAGAGCAAAAAGGCAAGCCACACTCCTCCAATGCCGATCAAAGCATAAAACAGCGTGTTGCGGACTCCGGCACGGTTCGCTACCCAGAGAATGCTTAACAAAGCAAACCCGTAAGCAAGACTTTCAAAAGACAAATTTGAGCTATAAAAAAAGGCTATAACCAGTACAGCCCCCAAATCATCTATAGTGGCCAGAGCAACCAGGAAAACCTTTGCGGAAACAGGTACTTTTTTGCCTGCAAGGGACATGAGTGCCAACGCAAAGACAATATCAGTTGCCATGGGAATGCCCCACCCACTCAAGGAAGTTCGGCCTATATTGATCATAAAGTAGATGAGTGCCGGAAAGATCATGCCTCCCAGGGCGGCAGCCATCGGCAACAGCGCTTTCTTGAAAGAAGACAACTCGCCAGCAATAATTTCACGCTTGAGCTCCAGCCCCACCACAAAGAAGAACATGGCCATAAGCCCGTCATTTACCCAATGGTGAAGCGAATAGGTTAAAAGGTAACCTGTTAAACCTATGGTAAACTCTGTTTCCCATAGGTGATGGTAAGCCTCACTCCAAGGCGAATTCGCCCATAGAATAGCAACAAGCACTGCTAACATCAAAACCGCACCTCCAGAGTTTTCATAGTGCAGAAACTTATTAATAGGCTCTATGGAGCGGTCAAGTATTGTTTTCTTCATCGTGTGGATCTTTCTCCTTCGCCGTGTCTGCAACTAGAAGCAAAGCGCTCGTATAGAAAATCTGGATTCTACTAGCGATATTAACGCCAAAGCGGGCTGCCTTTTGCTTTTACGTGATAAATGTAGGCAATGCGCATAGAACAGGAAGGGAAACAGAGGACGTATTTATCTATCTGGAAAGTCGTTTTCCAAACAAAAATAAGTTTTGTACAAATACATAATGTGTGCGACCACAACATAGGTTCATTTAGCATCTTCTACTGAGAGGGCAGAGGCCTAATGCAGTCAGCGAGCATATTTGCTTGGGGGCTGTTCAGGCGAGGCCTCTATACTTCGAGCTACAACACTTCAGAAGTATAGTGTACTACTTACGGCTGGAGACGTATACTTATGTTTCAGATAACTTATTATCCTATGGAAGAAGACCAGCTCAATGAACTCAAACATAAGGCTCTTGCGGCCGCTCACGCGTACTGGAAAGAGTACGTTTCCCATAAAGGAGATCAAGACAGCATGCTCACATGGGTACGGAACGACGTTACCGGCGAAATGCTGTGCCTCACCAAAGGAGCTTATACCAACGAGCTATCAAGCTTTATCAGCAAATTACACTAAGCTGCGTGCCGCTACCTATTGACTCTTTCCAATGTTTATCTGATTGGCCTCTACCACCACACGCAGTGGGGGCTGCTGGGGCTGTGTGGCATCTATTGTCACGCCATAGGCAGAAACGGGCACAAAAGCCCTGATCTTCGCCTCCTGCGCCGCCAGCTCTTTGGTCAGCTCTTTGCACTCGGCGGTGTTCCTGTCGGCACTGTCCTTGTTCTCAGCAAAGCGCCTGAGCGAGTCGAAATTCAGATGTTGCTCTTCGGCCAGGGCAGACTCTGCGGCCTGCGCCCTCCTGCGTACGTTGCACGTCTCTTTAATCTTCTCCCTAAGCTCCAGGATCCTTTCCAGGCAATAGTAAAACTGGTCTTGTGTCATTATAAATTAGTTACGTAAGGTTAGACATAACGGGGCTGTATTGCAGCACCAGGTCTTCGATGGTGATCAGCCGCACGCCCTGCACCAGCATGGTCCTGATTCCGGCCACAATAACTGACTCCACGGAGGCATCCAGTATCAGGTAGTGCTCTTCCATGGAGCCCTGTTCCTCAAACATGACGGCATAGAACCGGTGGCCCTCCTCCTGGCTGTGCAGCTGTATGGAGCCGCCCAGGATAACCCCGTCAGTCACTAACTGTACAGCCGTACCGTTGGTGAAGCTGATGTGGTAGGCATTGTTCTTCTCCGTTCGTCTGTTGATCAGTATCAGGTCTTGGTTATCCTCAAAACGAATCAACTCAGCCGGGCTGGGCTCTCTACCAATAAGATGGGCAAAGTAGGCTGCACAGTCGCTGTAGTTAGTATAGGCATTTTTCATAGTTGACGTTGTTAGTAGCGGGACGAATAAAAGCGGGCAGCCAATCAGCTGGTCGGGTTTGGCCATCGGGCCGGTTGGGTGTTATGGCTCTATAACAAAAGTATAACCTGTAATAGTTTAGAAATCAGCGGCTTATTTCGATAGACATAAGAGTGCTGCACCTTATTGTTGGCTCAGAAAGAGTATGCATCTAAACTTCAAATGTGCCCTAACATGCCCGCAAAGAACATTATCAAACATAAATAACTTATTATCAATTAATTACAATTATTATGCTTATCCACTCGTATAACTAAGCAGGATAATAGAATAAACCTTTTCCTGCCAATATGAAAAACAAGACCCTATGTATTACGCTGCTCACCGGGATGCTGGCCTTAGCCTCCGCCCAGACTTTCGCCCAGACTTCTCAGGCCAAGCAGGAGAGCAAAACCGAACAGCAGAAAGCTAAAGCAGACAAACAGCGCCTTGATGACGCCTCTGAGCTGAGAAAAGATACCAAGGCTGACGCACGGGTTGCCAAGGCAAACGCCAAAGAAGCCAAGCGCATCGACAAGGAGGCTGCCTATGCGGCCAAACAGGCCAAACGCTCCGCCAGAATGGAGGCGAAGGCACAAAGGAACCGCACCGAGGCTGACAAACAAGCCCAAAAGGCAGCCAAAGCATCAGAGAAGTCAGCTAATAACTAAGTTACCAACGACCTGTTCTGCTATGGAAAATAAATATCCTGAAGGATCTACCGTGTATGCCAAAGCAAACCCTGGAGTTAAGCTGGCGGTGAGGCGGTACGTAAAACGCATCTATTACTGCACCGATCTGGAGCACCCAAAGGAGAAGGAGCATGTGTACTTTGAGCGGGAACTAACGAACAATGAAACAGCGGTGCCACGTTAGTCTGCCACAGAACCAGAGGCCATAATTTAAAGTAAACTCAATATAACAGCCTTATTGAGTTTGTCTGAGCAAGCACACAGCCTGCCTTACCTGCTCTACCTTTTATTGGGGGCAGCAGCTGATAAACCTTCTACACCATTTAAAGACGGTCATACTTCGCCCTGGCAGCTACGGCTATTCTCCACATCCTGGTGAAATACGAAGCACTACCTTTTGATAATGCAATGCTACAAAGAAAACTACTTGGGTCTGCTCATCCAGCAACAACCACCTGCAGTTCCTGTTAGCAGATCTGGTTGAGGCACATAAGCATGCCAGCTAGTGCAACTTCCATCTGCCAATCCATCACACAGGTAAGGAAATAATCGAGGGGAAAGATTGGTGCAGGGTAACTGCAGGTGCTTGTAATAGATCGTCAACCTGGTGCAGGAGTCTTTTTTATTTGAGGCAGCGGAAGATGGGACAGGTCAGATAGCCGCCATACGCTCCACTGAGAGACTAGGCAGCACCTGACATCTTGCCGTTTTGCTTCACAACACCTGCTGTTCTTCCATGCGGTGTGGTGAATGCTTTTCTTCAGATGACCGGTACCTCCTTTCCACTCTCCACGCAAAAGCCCAGGTGTGGTAAAACCCTTGATTAAATTCTGTTTCCTATAGAATCAAACCAGCTGATTTACACTAATCATCACCCTCGTGAATGACAAGGGCAGTATAACCTTTAGTTCAAAATTTAGTATGATTTAATCTGTATTAATTTTTATTTAATTAATACAGATTAACCTGCTCTAGTTTTAAATGCCGCCCTATACCCCATACCCATGACAAAACTGAAGATTGGCATTATTGACCTGGTGAGCAAGGGCCCCACGAGTACCTTGTGGGCCCGGGTGATGCATGCTAACCTGGCCAGCATCATGCCGCAGGTGGTCGCCACCTGGTGCGAGCAGCAGGGCCATGAGGTGAAGCTTGTTTGCTATACAGGCCTGGAAAACCTGCAAAAGGAGCTGCCAAGGGAAGTGAATATAGTTTTTATCTGCTCTTTCACCCAGGCGGCGTTACTGGCCTATGCGCTCAGCAACTATTTCCGAAGCCAGGGCACAGTTACGGTGCTGGGCGGCCCCCATGCCCGTTGCTACCCGGATGATGCTATAAAGTACTTTGACTATGTGCTGGGCTTCACCCACCAGGAGACTATTGCGGAAGTGCTGCAGGAATGCAGGCCGCAGCAGCCTGAGGGCAGACACCTTTCCGCCAGCAGGCAGCCCGCTCACCTTCCGGGGGTAAAAGAGCGCTGGAAGTTCATCGAGCCTACGCTAAAGAAAGCCCCTTTTCTCCAGATGGTGCCTATGCTGGGAAGCTTGGGTTGCCCTTACACCTGTTCTTTTTGCATTGATGCCACGGTTAATTACCAGCCCATGAATTTCGATGTCATAAAAGAGGACCTACGTTTTCTGCTGACCAAGTTCAAGAGACCCACCGTTGGGTGGCATGACCCGAACTTCGGCGTGCGCTTTGAGGATAACATGGACGCGATTGCCGCCGCTGCCCCTTTGAACAGCTTTCGTTTTTTTGCCGAGAGCAGCCTTTCCATCCTGACAGAGGCGCACCTGAAGGTGTTGCAGCGAAACGGCTTTGAGGCCCTGCTGCCCGGCGTAGAGTCGTGGTATGAACTGGGCAACAAGTCCCGGACCTCCCGCAGCGTGGGGGAGGAGAAGGTGGCCCGTATTTCGGAGCACGTGAACATGATGTTCCGTTACGTGCCCTACGTGCAGACTAACTTTGTGCTGGGGCTGGACAGTGATGAGGGAGAAGAGCCCTTTGAGCTCACCAAGCGCTTTGTGGATCTGTCTCCGGCGGCCTTTCCCGGCTATTCCCTTCTGAGCGCCTTCGGCGAAGCGGCTCCGCTGAACCTGGAATACCAGCGTGCAGGCAGGGTACTACCATTCCCGTTTCACTTCCTGAACAACCACCTGGCGATGAATGTAAAACCACTGAATTACGGGTGGGTGGAGTTCTATGACAAGGTGATTGACCTGACAGCGTATACTTTCTCTAAAAAAGCGATCTACCGCCGGTTCATGGCCTCGCCCAGTCGGTCAGCAAAGTGGATGAATTTTATGCGGGCAGTTTCATCGGAAGGTTACGGCCGTCTGCGTTTTTACCACCAGGTGCGTGAGAAACTGGTCTCAGACGCTGCTTTCAGGCGGTACTTTGAGGGGGAATCACAGCAGTTGCCATCCTTTTATAAAAATATTATTCAGAAAGACTTAGGGATGTGGTGGCGGTGGCTTCCGGAGGGGGCCATGGAGCATGACCCGAATGCCTACCTGCATAAAACCCTCCCTGGTGTTGTTCAACCCGTTTAGCAGCTGTCGCAGCACTTAGGTAGGTAACGGGTTTAACTATAAAATTAGGAATACTACAAAGTAACCGATCTAACTTAAATGAGCGTTCGCTCTTTTTAACATAGTGAAGCTTCCCCTTCCTTTTTCTAGTTGGAAAGGCTGTGGTCACAGTAGACATCTGTTCATAATCCTTACTTGTTTGCTTCTAACCCGCTCTTTCAAAACAGACTCTTTTTCCTCATCAACCAGGCCCTAGGATATGCATACCCACCAGTCGCACACAAGGCAATCGGTTGAAAACAGGACTCTGGTTCCCGTTAAGCTGCTTTGAACTTAGATTTAATTCAGGATACATTAGATAATAGCCCGGATGTAATTTATTTATTATCAATGGTATACGTATAAGTGTTTATAGCGAGTCAGTAATCCTGCTGTTCGAAATCTCAGAAATCATGAAAAATAATTATTCTTTAAGAAAAGTAGCGGGACTTGGCGTTGCCATCCTCTTACTTTTGAACGCGGCTCAGGCAAAAGCACAAAGTGACAGCCCGGGGCCTAAAATTGGCGTAAAAGCGGGTTTAAATTTTTCACAACTCTATGTGGGCCAGCCTAATGCAGAAGACGAAAACACAAAGTTAGGGTATCATTTTGGGGTTTTCGGCAAAATCCCTGTAACGGACTTTCTGGCTATCCAGCCTGAGGTGCTCTACACCAACGTTGGTTCTAAAATAACTTACGGTGGCTCGGATATAGCTGATGTTCTAGGAATTGAACCGGGCGAAGTTCGCTTCAATTTAAACTATGTACAGGTGCCCGTAGCTTTAGCCATCAATATCGGGCCTCTGAATGTTCATGCAGGGCCTTACCTGGCTTACCTGTTGTCTGCCAATGTCAAAGACTTGAAAAAATCAGATTTAAGCACAAAGGATATAAAAGACCTGGAAACAGATGACTTCAACCGGATGGATTTTGGGGTAATGGGCGGGGTTGGATTTGATGTACGGAATGTTACCGTCGGAGCGCGCTATAATCATGGGCTGCGCGAAATCGGAAACAGTGGGCTGGCGGGCAGCTTTACCGAAAACTCCAAGAACTCCGTCGTTCAGATTTACCTGGGATTTGGCATTTGATTTTCCCCCACACTTAAATATAATCACTATGGCTAGCCTTAACCGAACAATGGTTTTAGATACTCTCATCAAGCATGAAACGCTCACCTTAGCCGATCTGGCAAAAACGGTTAATCCGGGCACAGTACCAGAGGACAACCACTTGCAACTGCTACTGGATGAGCTATGCCAAAGCGGACACATACATGTGCTGGATGGGGTTACTCCCTGTACCTATACGGTCACAGATAAAGGAATAAGGGAAGGGAAAAGACTTGTCCAGGAAAGTCAAGAACGGGCCCCTCTGGCAAAGGGAGACCAGTAGTTCAGTTTACTGTTTTGTCTTAAAACATCTGCTTTGTTTTAGATCTATTGCTAAAGCTTGCTGCCGTTGAGGAAGCAAGCTTTTATCCGCTTACCTGCCTATTCTATTCCCTCTAACTTGAAGTTAATGAAACCCGCACCTTTTTACTCGCTGTTCTCCTTACCGCAAGTAAGCCCTGTACAAAATGGCTTTTTGATTAGGAGATCAGTTATGTAGATAACGTTGAGCCAATGCCAGTTGGTGTAGCATTGCATGTTTAACTATGACAAAGCCTGATCCATTTTATAAGAGAATAACGACTGTATTGTTTGGGTTGATCTTATTCGTCTATGTCCTATCCATGCTGGCCGATATTTTGATACCGCTGGCATTTTCTGTGCTGATTGCCATTCTGCTTAATCCCTTGTGCAACAGGTTTCAGGGTTTCGGGTGGCCAAAGGTGCTATCGATTCTGCTGACGCTGCTGATAACTTTCGTTTTGCTGGGAGGCCTCTTCTATTTCCTTTCCTTCCAAATTATCCAGTTTGGTGAAATGATGCCTCAGCTGAAAGATAAGCTTGTCCAGCTGCTCATTGATTTACAGCAGTATGTGGAAAACACTTTTGGGGTCTCTATCCAAAGGCAAACACAATATTTAAAAGATACGGCGACAGGCAACAAGGCTTTGGTTGGCCAAACGATAAGTAGCGCGTTGGGCATGTTTGGCCTGCTCTTTTTAATGCCTGTGTACGTCTTCCTACTCCTATTCTATAAGACGTTGATTCTGGATTTCCTCTTTGAGGTATTTGCCAGAAAAGACTCACAATCAGTAGCTGAAATTATACAAGAATCAAAGAGTGCCATCCAAAGTTATGTGGTGGGTTTATTGATAGAAACATCCATCGTAGCTGTCCTGAACGCTGCCGCTTTGATGATTTTGGGTGTTCCCTATGGTATTTTGCTCGGAGTGATCGGTGCTTTCCTGAATTTGATCCCGTACATTGGCGGACTGATAGCTGTCGTATTGCCTGTGTTGATGGCCACGGTAACCGAAGATGGCTATACAACGCAACTAGGTGTTGTAGGTGCCTATGTTGTGATTCAGTTTATTGACAACAATATCCTGGTGCCCCGGGTGGTTTCTTCCAAGGTGCAAATAAACGCTTTGGTCTCCATCATAGTTGTATTGCTAGGGGGAGCGTTATGGGGAGTAGCTGGCATGTTTTTGGCGATTCTGTTTGTCGCTTTCTTAAAGATAATCTTTGACCGCATTGATGTGCTTAAACCTTGGGGAAGGCTTTTGGGAACCCAACTGCCTCGCCATCATAAACAACGAGACAGGGAAATAACAAAGGTATAAGAGGCTTTGTGCCACAGGATGGTGGTTCCCTTGAAATGATATAGTACGCAGGCTGTTAGTTGAATAAATGAAGACAGGTGCCCTGTAACAGATACTGTGGTTTTGTGGCTTTGCTGTTGCCCTCTGTCTGGATTGGCGCAGACACTATTATATTCTTATATATAGTTAGCCCTATAATTTACCTTATGTTAAATAGGCGAATGTTAGGCTGGCAAAAGCAATCTTTTAAAATTTTCCCAAATTTTATATCTTACTTGATCGTGGTCATTCATCCAAATTGTAGCTAGACCTTTAACCGCCTCCCGTAGGGACTGTTCCCGAGTAAAAATTTTGTCTGTAAAGGTGAATGGTGCATCAGTTTCGGTAACAAGTTTATCTTGTGGAATTTCCTTAATAATATTTTGACCATTCTTACTTGATAACATTTTATGGTTAATAGAAAAGAAATAGCCACGTTCGACCGCACTTTTTAAGTCTCTTGAACTTCCAGAATACCAGTGCAAGATAACCTGATGTTGCGTACCTTTTAAAGCAGTCGTAAGTTCATCTATTGTCTCTTTAGCCGCTCCTCTGCTATGCACCGTGATAACCTTCGGGTTTGAATTTTTAATTGAATCCAAAAGGCGTCTAAACACTTTAAGTTGTGTGTCACGGACTAATTTATCCTTTGAAGTGCCATCTAGCCCAATTTCGCCTATGTATTTCGCTTTAGAACATAGATTATCAAATAAGTCTGTTTCATGCTCTCGCTCTACTGCGAGTTCTGGATGCAGCCCAAGCGCCACCCTTATATTGTGACTCTCTCCGAACAGCTTTTGATTGGGAGCCCATAGCGCAGGGGTATTGGTAACAGTAATCGTCTTTATAGGCAAGTTGTCTTCCCTGTCCACACTAGACCTGATGTCTTTGAACAGGTCTAGGTGGCAATGGGTATCTACATAATAGGGCATATCACTCAACAACAGTCACATTTTGTAATACAGCTTCCACCTCTTCCAGCCCCCTTTTGTATACAGCTAAGGACTGGTCAGGAAACTCCAGCGGTCCAGTAAGCCTGATGGCAGCCGTTAAAAAATTAGGGTCTTGACGAACTCTTTCAATCATATACTTAAACGCCATAACATTTTCCCCTTTTGCGGTCTTATTCTCCACTTTTGCTGTTGATGCGTGCAAACGCGTTTTGTAAATATCAGTTCTGTAGCGTCTTCCTTCTATTAATTGATCATTATCATCGGGTTGGTTTGCTTTCTTCAAAGCCGCACGGCGTATGATGCACGGCACACACCTCCCGCAGTGCTTTCTCCCAGCTCCTTCAATATTTGCATTACGGGTAGAAGGTCGGCTACAAGACATGGTATCTACTTCAGCGACAAAGGAAGCAGCACCACTCTCCAGCAGCATCTCACCCTTGGTCTTGAACTCAAAGGGATTGATAACGTCAACAGCTATTCCTACGGCGTTGAACAGGCGCTGCATTAGGGTTAGGTAATAAGGGTGAGTTGTTCGGGTGCTATAAGCACCAATTCGTAAAGGCGTCAACGGAAGGTTGAGTGTGATAAACCCATTCTCTGGTATATAAAGGTTTTTCCTTGCATTGTTTTCGGATGCAGGGAGAGCTGTGGCGCAGGCAGCCCCCAAGGCCAGAAAAAGGAAGGAACGTCCTCGCTCCGTATTTTCACCTTCCATGGCTCTACCATGAAGCTTCGGTTTTCCCACCCTTACGAATGCTCTTACCAGATCTGGTGATAAGGTGCTGTAGCGATCCATAAGCTCTCGACTGGCGTTATTGCGGTACTCAGATACGTCACTGCTCTTCGCGTGCCCAACTAAAAGTGGTCTTTTGCCTTCATCCAAAAGTTTCATCGCACCAATAAAGCTGTCCATTCCCCCAGAGAAAAGGCATATATCATCAGTTACATACGCTGTCGGCTTCATCGTCCTTGTAGAGACAACGATACTCGCCTCACTTTGCCTAAAGGTTATCTGCCATAAATCTCCCGTCAGGAAGTTCAGTATCTCTGTAATAAGCTCCTGCTGGGGCTGCCAGACAGAAACATCGCTCACTGGCACAAACAGGTGAAACTGCCTCGTCCAACCGTCATCCGAGTTTCGGTACCGGTTGATACTGGTGTCTGCGGCGTAAGCAGCGCAGGCTAATGACAATAGGTCGAGCCCCTCCAAGGAAGGATTTAACTTAAGCCGACGTAGCTCCTTAAGCAAATTTTTAATGCTTATTCTTTGATCTTTTTGTTCTGTGTTCTGGATATGAAATGTGTAGAAGGCGGAGAACTGATCATGTTCAACCAACGCTCCTTCATCATGATTACCTATTCTTAGCTCTATTCCTATCTGAGGCATGTTGTCTATTTTTGAGAACCAACGATTGATTTAAAGGCGATACTGTAAATTTTGAGCACAGCCTGGTCTAAATTGTTTCGGTCTGCCATCTTCCCGCTCAGTTCAGGCACAATGCGACTATGGACAAGACCGCTTACGATCTGGTATAGCTTTTCTTCTACTTCGATAGCCCTGGCAGGATCTGATGTAGCCGTTGTTAACGATCTTCCTACATCACAGATGAGCTTATAAACAATGCTCTCTTCCAGAAATACGGCCATCATTTCGCAAACCTGTGGCTCTGTAAGGCTTTTTAAGTCCAAGCCAGGCATGTCTTTCACCAAACGCGTTATTGTCACCGCATACGCTTGTCGTGTTACGGTGTCATCCAGCAAGGCAGAAGTACCGCAGACATGCTCCATCAGTGCTGCTAACACCTGTATAGCAGGCTGATCTTTGTAATTATCAAGATTAAGCCTGGAAAGAGTGTTTGCTAGTCCGTTCTGACGAATATCACTAAGGATGATGCCAAATCGCGCTACCGCTTTACCAGAACGGCTCATCCTACGGGCAGAGCTGGATGCACCACCGCCTGCCTGTGTGACATAGTTCTTTAGTACCCGCTCAAGACTTGAATAATCTCCTGTCCGGACAGCCTCACGAAAGCCGCGCTGACTTTTATCAAAGGGGTTAGCTGGGCGCTGTAATTCTTCTATATCTTCTTTTTCATTGGCTTCATCTTCAGGATCTTCTGTCGGTTCTGCGTCATTCTTATCATCTAACGATTCTTCCTCATCGATCCAATCTGGAATCAACGGTACAGTTGGTTTAGGACCGTGGCGATTAATGGATGTTCCCATAGTTTGTTAATTATTTTAATTCTTCAATTAGTGCTTTAAGAGTTTGGTCAGCGTTAGGATCTTGTGAGATATTTTCAAAAAGCACTCTTCTTGCTTGCTTACCCTCTGAACTTCTGAAGAAGTCTATTCTAGTAGGTAACCAGGCTCCTAAATCTTTCGGGGCGACGGAATTAAGTAAATCTACTAGGGGAACTTCTAATGAAGCTTGACGCTGCACTAAATATGTCAGGCCTTCCATTGGTTTTGGCATGTTTTTCCAATCCCCCTCCTTCACTGTTAAGGTTTTAAGTTTATCAAAAAGAAGCCTTGCCAAACTATCTCCCAGTGCCTTTATTTCAGACTCGTATTTTACAAAAGTTAATCTGATACCTGAAGCTAGTGCTTCAAAAATCGGTGCCAATGCTGGAGGAAGGTCATCCGCTACTCTAAAGCTTACAGCGCGATCTCTTGAAATAAAGACATAAGGTCTTAGATCTACTTCTGTGAGCGAAGGTGCTTGTTTAGCCCATTCCCGTAGATTTGAGTTTATAGGCTTTTCAGTAGCTTTAACAGCTATTTTAGTCTCTTTTTTCTTGCCACTTGTATCTTTCGCCTTATCTGTTTCTTCGAGTTGTTTTATAGTGCTTGATGTACCTTTGTCAGACTCAGTCGCGTCCATAACCACTTTTTCATATACTTCAGAGTGAAAGCGTTCGAGCAGCATGAGCTTTGCCAACACATCCATTGCCACTTTGGTCTCTAGGCCGTAAATCTTTGCGACGCGCTTTCGCAGAAAGAGAGTATTTAGAAAGCGCTTAATATTCCGTGGATTTCCTCGTAGTTCGTTAGCTAAAGTATTACCCAACTGTTCGGCAACAGCCAAAGTGCCTCTCAAGTCCTGGTTTTCGCCCCCAAATTGTTTTGCTATAAACTCGTAAGACAGCTCAGTATTATCATAAGGCGTTTCTCTTGAGCTCTCGAAAGCATGGCATATTTCTATAAGCCTGTCTTTATCATATTCTAAATGATTTTGCAGGAGCATAAAACGGATGTAATTCTGAGTCTGCAACTTATTCAGAGACGGAACCCTTATAGGAACCTGAATCAGTTTCTCCAAGTAATGTTTCGTATAATCAGCTTGTGAGACAGGGAGATCAGGGAAATGGCGCCTTACAGCATATTCTATCATTTGTTCGTCTGCTGCGATAACGAATACTGTTCCTTCAATAAATAGAAAGAGCTTAACTGCCTCCAGTATATCTATGACAGCCGATGGCAAGCAGCGATCTAAATCATCAACCAGCACTACTAATCGCTCAACCGTTGATTCCTTTATCAATTGCTGTAATTCTTTTCTGAAAGCCTCTATTTGTGCTGGAACAGTTGCCTCTTCTGGTTTAAGCCAAGGGTCCTCCTCTGCTTGGACTTCAACATTTACATCTGGTGACGCTTCATCTTTTTTTGAAAAAAGGCTCTTTGCACCTGCCATTAACCCAGGTACACCGAATAGGGCAGTCGCTGGAAGGCCTAGCGCAGCCGTCATAGCTAAACTTCCGCCAACCTTTGCAACCTTAAGCCAGTTAATGCGCCTGAGAATTGATTTCCCAAGATCAAGCATCTTATCATTAGTACTTCGAGTTTTCAACAACTCATGTACTACGGCTTCCATTAACGCTGACTTGGTGTCTTCATAACCTTGGTAAAGCCAACCGTTGAAAGTAAAGCAAAGGGTCTGAGTATCACTCTTTAATTCTGTCTCAATCAGAGAGAGTATCGATGTTTTACCGGCACCCCAACTGCCATGTATACCAACGGTTAAGGGCCGTAGCTCCTCTTCCCGCATAATCTCCACTATCGTTTGGGCAACTCGCTGATGCCCGAGAAGATCTAAGTCAGTTTCTTTGTCATTCCACATATACAATTCTTATTTTTTGATGCCGATTATTCCTCTGCTGCTACCACTTCAATGGCAAACTAAATCCCGTCCACATCTGCCGGGTTGTGAAGCTCCAGATATACTTGCTTGCTCGTATGCAATACACTTATTCTAGGTGTAGGCTATGTTGGCATTGGAGTGGCTATCATCTATTTTCAATGGTTGGGATAGCATCAGGAATGCAAAATACTATAATTTTTTATTTGTTATATATTAAGTTTTTTATATTATATTTTAATATAATCCACTTACAGAAAGTCCTAAAATTGAATACAATTTTAGGTGCTAGATGAGAAGCAATCTATGTTAAGTTAATATATACTATAACTCTCTGTCTTGTTTGTCAAGTTTTATAACAAAAAAACTTGACAAAATAAGGTGTTACGTCTTATCTTTGAAGAGTGGTTCTAAACTACATAGGAAGCAGAATATGAGCATCATGCAGCAAGTCCGGGAAAGAATCGAACAGGCCCAGCCCGGTCAGCTGCTGACTTATGCTGATTTTCAGGTAAATGACAGCCAGCTGGAGGCCCTGGCTGCGGCGCTCAGCCGCCTGGCCAAGCAAGGGGTAGTCAACCGGCTGGCAAAAGGCCGCTACTATAAGCCAAAGGAAACTGTTTTCGGGAAAGTGAGACCATCCGAAAAAGAGATCATCAAGAGCCTGAGCACCTCCAAAGGCAAAGTCAAAGGGTACGAGAGCGGTTTGGGGCTTT
Organism: Pontibacter litorisediminis; assembly: GCF_029360645.1. Taxonomy (GTDB): domain Bacteria; phylum Bacteroidota; class Bacteroidia; order Cytophagales; family Hymenobacteraceae; genus Pontibacter; species Pontibacter litorisediminis. The sequence goes on from NZ_JARDUA010000012.1 coordinate 31,545, forward strand.
ACAACCAGCTGGGTCTGACAACGCAGGTTCCCCAGGAGGTGACGCTGATGACACGCAAGCAGCGCCGGGTAGCGAATGTAGGGAAAACCAAAATCCGTTATGTTCAAAGCCCCACCAACTTCAAGGAGTCTGACATTGACAAGCTTCAGGTCCTGGACGCTCTGCGCGGTTACAAGAGGATTCCGGACCGCAACAGCGAAAAGACGATCCTCATGCTGCTTAAGTATATCAAGGAGTTAGCCGAAGGCGACATGGACCGGCTCATGGAGCTGGCGCTGGACTATAATCCCTCTACCCGAGCCTTACTGGGTGCCCTGCTGGAGCAACTCGGCTATGCAGAGGAGGCAGACAGGCTAAGGCAGTCACTCAACCCGCTGACTAAATACAAACTGGGCATTAGCGAGAGCATACTGCCTAACAGAAAAGACTGGAATATTATATGAACCTGCACCAAAATCCGGAGGTGTTTCGGGATGCCATTACGGCCACGGCAGAGGCCCTGCAGATTAGGGATGTGTATGTGGAGAAAGACTACTGGGTGACACTGGTGCTTTACCGCCTGGCCCACTCCCCCTACGTGGAGCAAGCCATTTTCAAGGGCGGCACCTCCTTGTCCAAAGCCTACAACCTGATTGAGCGTTTTTCCGAGGACATCGACCTGGCCATCAACGCGCCTGGAAGCATGACTAACAACCAGGTCATGCAGCTGATCCGCAAAATCTCAAAAGAGATCACGAAGGACATGGTGGAGGTAGCTGACCCGTACCGGACCAGCAAGGGCTCCCGGTTCCGCAAAACGCTGCACGACTACGGGGCCTCCGTGCAGGGAGACTACGGTCAGGTTACCGACAAGATTTTAGTCGAGATTAACTCCTTTGCCAGCCCTAACCCACACCAGCTGATGTCGATCAAGACCTACATCAGCCAGTTTATGGCTCAACGCGGCTTGCTGGACATGATCCGCCAGTATGGGCTAGAGCCCTTTGAGGTGAATGTGGTAAGCCTGGAGCGCACCTTCACAGAGAAAGTGCTCGCCCTCGTGCGGGCTTCCTATGCCGAAAACCCAGTAGATGAATTAGGTAGCAAGATCCGCCATGTATACGACCTGCACGCCATGCTAAAAGCACCTGCAGTGACCGCCTTTCTGCACAGCGAGGACTTCTTTCAAATGATCAAGGCCGTGCAGGCTGATGATGCCCGCAACAGCGAATTTCAGGGTGACTGGGCCATGCAGCCGTTAGATGCCTGCCTGCTGTTCGCGGATGTAAAAGGAGCCTGGAATTCTTTAGAGACGGCCTACCAGCAGGAATTCCGTTCCCTCGTGTATGGTACGCTGCCTGACGCGGAGGAGATTGTTACCGTCTTGGGAATAGTCGCTGCACGCCTTAAGGCATTCGGAGACAGGAAGAGTTGATATGGACCTAATGTAGCTGTTAGACCCTGCATAAGAAGTACGGTATATAATCTATTCCTTAAATGTGCTAATCCATGCCCTAATGGATAGAATCACGGTAGTCAAAATGAGAAGTTTTAAGGCCAGTATCTTATGGGATAGCCTTAAAACTTCTCTTAGCACTCATCCATATTGATATATACTTTATCATATTTTAGGTAAATTGCTAACCCTGTTAACAAATAAACCAGTCACTCTAACTCAGATCACGGTAGTTTTAGAATAACAATTCTAAAGCTGTGCCTTCTTCTGTAGTTTGATCATATAAGAAGTAAGAAATGAACGCAGTTGAGATTGAGGAAGCTATTTCATTACTGGCAGAACAGCCTTTTAATCCTGTTGAGTTTCCCTATGCTTTTCTGGAAGCCTTTGGCAATAAGGCTACAACCATTAAGCGCCTACAATCCGGCAACAATAATAAATCGGACGTAGAGGGCGGAGTTCTCCAGCGAAACAATATTCACATAGTTGTATGCGAAGAAGGCGCGGTTTTAGAAACGCTGAACCGGCTCCGCAATAGCCCGGCAACAGCTAAAGCTAAGGCCAAATTTATCCTGGCTACGGATGGTAAGGAGTTCCAGGCCGAAGATATGAATAGCGGTGAGACTGTTGCTTGCGACTATCCACAATTTAACGAGCATTTTGGCTTCTTTCTGCCTCTGGCAGGCATTAGTACTGTAAAGCAAATACGAGAAAATGCCTTTGATATAAGGGCTACGGCACGCCTTAACAAGCTCTATGTAGAGCTCTTGCAACATAATCCAGACTGGGCCACTGAAGCGCGGCGGCACGACATGAACCATTTCCTGGCTCGGCTGATCTTTTGCTTTTTTGCTGAAGATACCGGCATCTTTAGTGGGAACAATCCTTTTGTCGATACAATTCAGAGAACTAGCGCCTCTGATGCTTCAGATACGCACGAGGTGATGAGCGAGATCTTCCGAGCAATGGATACAAAGCGCGAAGACCGAAAAGCCAAGAACATACGTAGCTGGGCCATAAACTTTCCTTACGTGAACGGAGAGCTATTTTCCGGTTCTACCGAATGCCCGAAGTTTACCAAGATTGCTCGCTCTTACCTAATTCACATTGGCAACTTAGATTGGAAGAAAATTAACCCGGATATTTTCGGCTCCATGATTCAGGCGGTGGCTGATGAAGACGAACGTAGTGCACTGGGTATGCACTATACTTCTGTACCCAATATTCTGAAAGTACTTAATCCGCTGTTTCTTGATGATCTGCGCGCGCAACTGGAGGAAGCAGGCGATAACGGGCGTAAGCTGCTTAACCTGCGCAAACGCCTGGCCCGCATCCGGGTGTTTGACCCGGCCTGTGGCTCTGGCAATTTTTTAGTGATTGCTTACAAGCAAATGCGGGAGATTGAAGCAGAGATCAACAAACGCCGGGATGAAGGAGACAGGCCTACGGAAATACCGCTAACCAACTTCCGAGGTATAGAGTTGCGTGATTTCTCTTGCGAGATAGCACGCCTTGCTCTTATCATCGCTGAATATCAGTGTGATGTGATTTATCGGGGGCAGAAGCTAGCAATCGCAGATTTTCTGCCGCTGAGCAAAGAAAACTGGATCACTCGTGGCAATGCCCTGCAGCTAGAGTGGCTTTCTGTTTGTCCACCGACCGGAACAGGTGTAAGGCTTCACAGCAACGACCTCTTTTCTACTCCTTTACATCAATCTGAAATTGATTTTGAAAACGAAGGAGGCGAAACCTATATCTGCGGAAACCCACCTTACCTAGGGTCAACCTGGCAATCCAAAGAACAAAAATCCGATTTACAAGCTATCTTCAAAGACCTAACCAAATTATGGAAGTCGCTTGATTATGTAGCAGGTTGGTTTATGAAAGCTGCCCAATACGGCAGGCATACCAATGCTGCCTCGGCTTTCGTTTCTACCAATTCCATTTGCCAAGGCCAGCAAGTACCCATACTTTGGCCACTGATATTCAACACAGGCCATGAAATTTCATTCGCTCATACATCTTTCAAATGGAATAATCTTGCCAGCCATAATGCCGGTGTAACTGTGGTTATTGTTGGAATTTCAAATCACACCAGAACTGGAAAGCGGTTATTTTCAGTTGATGAAAATAGCGTAGTGACTGAAAAGAAAGTTGATAATATTAATGCTTATTTGGTAGCGTCCTCTGAAGTTCATGTGACTTCTGCCAGAAAGCCTATATCACCTATAGAAAAGATGACTTATGGCAATAAGCCTGTTGATGGTGGACATCTATTTATAGAAAACGGTGATGTGCCTTCAGATCTGTCTGAAGAGATGCAATCATTTATTAGGCCTATCGCCGGCAGTCATGATTTTATAAATGGTACTGTAAGACATTGTTTGTGGATAAAGAATGAAAAATTAGATTTAGCCTTATCTAACCCCTTTATAGCTGAAAGAATTGAGAGGAATAGACTTAACCGTCTTGCAAGCCGAGACATAGGGGCTAAGCAATTAGCTGAAAGGGCGCACCAGTTTAGGGATACACAAGAAGCAACTAATTGGAGTTTTATTATCCCAAGGCATTCTTCTGAAAACAGGCTCTATCTACCAATAGGCTTATTAGATCGAACCTTATTGATTAATGATAGTGCTTTTGCTATTTATGATGCACCCCTTTGGAATATGGCTATAGTTGCTTCTCAGATGCATTTAGTTTGGATTAAAACTGTCTGTGGACAATTAGAAACACGTATTCGTTACTCTAACACGCTTGGCTGGAACACTTTTCCCGTGCCGACCTTAACAACAAAAAATAAAGAAGATTTAACCCGTTGCGCTGAAGAAATTTTAATAGCGCGGGAGCGCCATTTCCCCGCCACCATCGCTGATCTCTACGATCCAGAGAAAATGCCCGAAGACCTCTGCCATGCCCATGAACGTAACGATGAAGTGCTGGAGCGCATTTACATTGGCCGCCGGTTTAAAAACGACACCGAGCGCCTGGAAAAACTTTTCGATCTTTATACCCAAATGACTACTAAAGCCAAGAATTCATGAGCGAAAAAAAAGCTGTACCATCCGTTACCGTTAACTATAAAAGAACCGGAAGTTCTACCAACTCAAATGAACTTGGCATGCGCGCCATGCAAGAACGCGCCTATGAAAAACGCGGTGAACAGTATTTGCTTATTAAATCCCCACCAGCCTCGGGGAAAAGCCGGGCGTTAATGTTTATAGCGCTGGACAAGCTGAACAACCAAGGCATTAAACAAGCTATTATCGCGGTTCCGGAAAAGTCTATAGGCTCCAGCTTTGCCAATGAACCGCTTAGCAAATACGGTTTCCACTATGACTGGCATGTAGAGCCAAAATGGAACCTCTGTAATGCCCCAGGGGAAGATGGCAGCAAGGTTAATGCCGTTGGATCTTTCTTAAGCAGCGAAGACAAGGTACTGATTTGCACCCATGCCACGTTTCGTTTTGCCGTAGAGCGATTCGGAGTAGAGGCTTTTGACGATCGACTCATTGCCATTGATGAATTCCACCATGTGAGTGCCGATGAAGGTAATGTTCTCGGTTCACAAATCAGGCAACTGGTAGAACGCGATAAGACACATATTGTGGCCATGACAGGCTCCTACTTTCGTGGGGATGCCAACCCTGTCCTGATGCCTGAAGATGAGGCTAAATTCGATACTGTTACTTATACTTACTATGAGCAACTTAACGGTTACGAATACCTTAAAACCTTGCATGTTGGTTATTACTTCTATAGTGAGGCTTATGCTGACGAGATTTTAAATGTTCTTAACCCTAATGAAAAAACGATCATCCATATACCGAACGTCAATTCGCGCGAGAGTATGGGGGATAAAATCAAGGAAGTTGAGCATATTTTGTTTGAGCTTGGCGAGTGGCAGGGTACTGACCCAAGCACCGGCTTTCATTTAGTTAAAACGCCAGAGGGTAAAGTTTTGAAAATTGCTGATCTGGTTGAAGATGATTCCGCAAAGCGCTCAAGAGTACTAGCCGCGCTGAGAATGCCGGAAGCCAAAAAGAATCGCGACCACGTTGACATCATTATCGCGCTAGGAATGGCCAAAGAAGGTTTCGACTGGATATGGTGTGAACATGCACTTACGGTAGGCTACCGCTCTAGCCTAACCGAGATTGTACAAATTATCGGGCGCGCCACACGGGATGCACCCAATAAAACCCAGGCCCGCTTCACCAACCTCATTGCCGAGCCCGATGCAGCAGAAGAGGCCGTTACCGATGCGGTTAACGATACACTCAAGGCCATTTCAGCCAGCCTGTTGATGGAGCAGGTGCTGGCCCCTAAGTTTAATTTTGTGCCTAAGCAAAAAGACTCAGGACCGGTTGAAGGAATGTACTATGGGGAAGGCGGCTATGATCCAGGTAAAGAAAATATCGGGGTTAATGAAAAGACGGGCCAATATCACATTGAGATAAAAGGTCTTTCTGCGCCCAAAAGCCAAGACGCCCAGCGTATTTGCCGGGAGGATTTGAATGAGGTTATCGCAGCATTTGTTCAAGACAAGCAGACCATCGAACGCGGCCTGTTTGACGAAGAGGTAGTGCCCCAGGAGCTCACCCAAATCCGTATGGGGAAGATAATCAAAGAAAGGTACCCAGAGCTAGACGATGAGGATGTAGAATCCGTGCGCCAGCATGCTGTTGCCGCGCTGAACCTGACTCAGAAAGCAAAAGAAGCCATCAACAATGACAGTGAATTAGCTGGCCGCGCCAATACAGCTTTGATTGACGGGGTACGGAAATTTGCTATGGATGTCCGCGAGCTGGATGTAGACTGGATTGATAGCATTAATCCGTTTAGTGAAGCCTACTCCATTTTAGCTAAGGCTATGACGGAGAAAAGCCTGAAGGCTATGGCAGAAGTTATTTCAGCTAAAAAGCCCAACATATCAATAGATGAAGCACGAGACCTTGCCAAACGGGCTCTAAAATTCAAAAAAGAGAAAGGCAGATTACCAGATATCAAATCTGCTGACCCTTGGGAGCAACGTATGGCACAAGGAATAGCGTATTTGGCTCGTTTAAAAGCAGAGGAGAGAAATGGCTAAACAACAGAAACTGACCGAAGAAGATGACGCGCTTTTAGCAGAACTCGGCATAGAGGTAGAAGCCAAAAAAGCCGTTAAGTACTCGCCCAGAGAAGAGCGAATTATCGCTGGCTTTGAGGAGATACAAAAGTTCGTGGAAGAGCATAATCGATTGCCCGAACACGGTGAGGACAGAGATATTTTTGAAAGGCTGTATGCCGTAAGGCTTGAACAAATCCGCAGGCAGGAAGAGTGCAGAAATCTTCTTAAAGAGCTGGATCATCAAAATCTTCTGGATAGCGAAAGTAAACCTGGTGCAGACATTTCAGAGGACTTGGATGACGAGGAATTGCTGGCGCAGCTTGGCGTGGATGTTAATAACGAGGATTCAATCACAAACCTAAAACATGTAAAGCCTCGCGTAGAGAAAAAGGCAGCAGAAGAAATTGCCAACCGTACCCGCTGCGAAGATTTCGACAACTTCAAACCATTGTTTGCGGCGGTTAAAAGAGATATCGATACTGGTTTCAGGAAAACTATTCGTTTCAGAAAAGACGCCGGCTTCACCAAGACAAGCCTTAAGAAAGCTCAGTTTATTATTGTAGGGGGGCAAATGGCGTATATAGCCGAGATTGGAGAAACGTTTAAAGCTCCCAATGGTGAAGAAGATGCCCGCTTGCGGGTTATTTATGCCAACGGTACGGAAAGCAATATTTTGCTCAGGTCTCTGATTCGGGCCATGTACAAGGACGAAACCAGTAGGTTTATCACTGACGCCGACTCAGGGCCTCTATTCTCTGGCGAGAACAGTGAAGATGATCAGGAGAGCGGTACAATTTACGTACTGCGTAGCCTATCCAATCATCCTACTATCAAAGAGAACAGAGAGATCGTCCATAAAATTGGAGTGACGGGTGGAGCTGTTGAGAAACGGCTTGTGAACGCCAAAAATGATCCAACCTTTCTTATGGCCGATGTAGAAGTAGTAGCCACTTACAAACTAGCGAACATCAACAGGACGAAACTTGAGAATATAATTCACAAGTTTTTCGGTGCAGCAAAGTTGGATATTGAATTAATGGACCGTTTTGGAAAGCCGGTAAAAGCACGAGAATGGTTTTTGGTTCCGATCTTCATTATTGATGAAATGGTAGAAAAAATCAAAGATGGCACTGTCAGCGCTTATTATTATGATCCCGCTTCTGCAGAGTTAAAGAAGCATTAGGATAGGTAGCCTTTTGAAGTAAAGACTTTCATTGTAATCACTGTCAAACGTTGCTGGGAATGGTAGTTCGGAAGTCAAAATAGTAAGGTGCTGTTAACAGGTCTACTGCTTTAGCTGCTGCTTCAGCAACTCTCGTCCCTTCTCTGTTGTAATATACTGCTGCAAGGGGCTGCTGGGCCGGTCTTTGATAGTCTGGTCTAATAGCCCCTTCTCTAATAAAGGATTTACATAGCGTCTCACGTTGTCTGTGTGGTTAGCCAGGCCCACCCCCTTCTCCAGGATGTCTTTACGCTTAGCTGGTTTAAGCGCATAACTCAGAATCTTCATATGCTCTGGTTCCAATTCCCTTGCCAGCTCTTCTTCAACTTGGTCGCTAACTTGGTCGCTAACTTGGTCGCCCCCGACTAAGCTGTCTTCTATAAAGGCAGGATGGCAGAAAAGCTCTACTTCGAAAAAGGTGCGGTCTTCATCTGTTCTAAAAGTAGGTGCAGGAGACCCGTTGTTTTCCAGTACCCTTTTGATGGTAGGGATGCCAGTGGCCCTGCCCTCCGTCAAGTCCAGTTCCTTTAGAAAATCGCCCAGGCGGCGGTTACGGTAGCGGCGTGGCCTGATGCGCCCGCTATTCAGATCCTCCTGCCGGATAGAGCGGTCCGGCCCGCCGTAGTTAAGAATCACAATGGAGTCTGGTGTCATCCGAATCTCCACCTGTTCCCGGACGAGGTAGTCCCGGTGGTACAAGGCATTGGCTACGGCTTCCTCCAGGGCCGCGTAAGGGTAATTCCACACGCGCACGGCCTCCGCCTTTCCTGGCTGCTTTATGACCTTTTCCCTTAGGAAATTGGTCTGCAGCAAATCCAGCGTCTTCCGGATCATGTCAGGTACCGGGCCTGTGATTTTGGGAAACTCTGTAAATTCTGAGTGCCCCTCCCCCTTCGGGAAATACACTACGTCTACCCAGGAGGCGGGGAAGAACTTTTCCGGATGCTCATTGAACATCATCAGCGCCACGTTGCGTGGGAATCGGTGCTCTGCAGGGCCCTCCACCAGTAGCATCTGCTCCAGTACTTCCGCTTTGGAACGCTGTTCTGTCCATTCAAACAGTCTACTCTCCACTTTTCGTAGGTGGTCCTGCACCAGTACCATGGACACATCGTCTAAGCTTGCATGGGTGTTTGGGCGGTCATCGAAGGGCACCTGGTTAGCCAGACTGATGAGCTCCTGCTGGGTCTCCTGGTCCGCCTTGACAGAGTTAGCGTAGCGGCGGACGTAGTAGAAGTGTCTTTTCTGATTGGCCGTAATCTGCTCCGGCACCTCATAGGGACGGTTAGAGCCGCCCGGCGCCCAAATCACCAGGATCTGCTGCCCGTCCACCTCTTCAAGAAAGACCTTTGGGCTGTAAAGAGGCCTGATCAGGTTGTTGAAGCCGATCATCTTCCTTTGGATTTCGGCGATCTCTGTTACAGAAAGTCCTTTTACTGGTCGCTTGGCCACTCCATCTTCCTCTATTATACCAACGATGATATATCCACCACCTGTGTTCTCAAAATCATTAGCGAAGGCGCAAATAGATCGATAAATAGCATCAGGGTTCCATCCCTCTTTAAATTCAATCCGATCTGACTCTACGGAACGATGATGTAATAGGTCTTCAATATTGATATGTAGTGGCATAAGGTAAAAATAATACTGCAGGTCGGTACTAACAAAATTGAATAAATATAGAATGATTCTTGGACTGTAACAGTAGCTACTAATTCTTTACAGGCAGCCACTGAAGTAACAGATATGCGTGGGTATTTCAGAGAGAAAAGCCTGTTCTTCCAATGCTGCGAGAATCTTTTCGTAACACCTTTAAGTAAAGTAATCCTTTAATTAAATGTTTAAGAAGCTTTTTTCTATTTCCGCAGTATAAGTATAGAAAATTTCATTCTCTATTTTGTTATTAAAACTTATCTCTAAACATTTATCTTAAAAATTTCACAATTCACTACTATCATAGTATTTTGCTTACGGTCTATCACATTAGCAGGAAACTGTACTACTGTATATTTAAGTTATGGTGAATCTCACTCCCGCCAGCCCAGGTAATATTCTTTCTTTGTTTCATGAACCTGTAAAGCCAGTGTTTCTTTTAGGTGCTGGCGCGTCCAAAACCTCTGGTATACCTCTTGCTGGGGAGGTGACGGAGAAAATTATTCGAACGGCCTACTGTAGAGATCAGGGTTACCCTACTAATTACCCTATGGTGCAAAGAAGCGACTGGGTTCCTTGGGTAAAGGAATTTCCCTGGTATAATACATCTGTATCAGCAACGGAAAACTATCCTATTGTTGTTGATGAACTTCTACGCCCTCAAAGTGTAAGGAGAGAGTTTTTTCTTGAACTCGTTAATCCTTCTGGAATTAGCCCTAGTATTGGATATGATGCTCTAGCAGAAATGCTACAAAACAAGCTTGTTGATATTGTTTTGACAACAAACTTCGACAACTGCCTTGGTAATGCAATGACATATAAAAAACAAATATTAATTCCAATTAAAACGAATAATGACTATGTCCAGTTTTCTTTAACACCAAAATTTCCCTTAGAAATATACCTTCATGGATCGGTAGAACATTATTCTGACAAGAATATAGTAGAAGAAGTACAGTCTCTTTCAGCTGATACTGTTGAAAAAATGCAACCTTTGTTAAGAGACCATCCTTTAGTTGTTGTTGGATACAGAGGCGGCGAACCTTCTATTACTAAAAGTCTTTTAATAGATAGTTTAGAATATACTAATAATTTTAAAAATGGAATATGGTGGTGCTTACTTAAGCAAGAAAAACCAGAGAACTGCCCACCATTGGTATTAGAATTAGCAGAAAAATGCGGCGGAAATTTTCGTTTCGTTCATATAGATGGATTTGATCAATTATTAGATAAGGATTTGTGGCAGCGGCTTAAGCCTTCCCTTAATAGGATTGCATTAAAACCAACTTTGATAACTCATAATAGCTCTGGCAACTCATCTCCAACTTTTGATACCCAACCTGTTGTTAAAGCAACTGAAGAGGAGTTGGAGTGGTCATTAATTCAAGAAAGAATAATAGAATACAGCAATAGGCTTGATATCTATTTGCCAAGCTCTTTAGGAAAAGAAAGATTAAGGCAGGAAATGCTTAATAGACATCTTGCTGTGTATCAAGAAGGGGTTTTCAAGCTCACTTCTGCTGGGTGTCTCTTATACACATCCTTACCTCAATATCATTTCCCTGATGCAGTAGTACTTTTTTCTCTAACAGGGCCCGATGGCTGGAAAAGGGAAATCTCGGCAAAGCTTTTAGATGATGATGATTCAGAAGTTCAAAACTTTCAAAGAATGATAAAGGGCAACCTTTGGAGGCAGCTAAATGAAGTGATGGATTCTCTTGCCCTTATTAACAGAGCCTATCGCTTAAAGGGTGAATCATCCGAAACAGTATATCCTTACCCTCCTTTAGCGATTAAGGAAATTATAGTTAATGCTCTAGTTCATAGAGACTATTCAAAGTCAGGTAAAGTAGAAATAGAAGTAACTCCTCATTACATAAAGGTAATTAGCCCTGGAGGATTAACTGAGGAGGTAAAGCTTCAAGTTGCTTCAAATTCCATCGAAGATGAAATTGTAAAGAATGGTCGTAGAGGTATAAAGGGTTATAGGAACCCTATTCTAGCTGATATATTCTATGGCTCTGGAGCGATGGATAAAGCTGGCTCCGGATTATCAGACGTTTATCGTTGGATGAATGAGAATGAAAGTACAGTTACTTTTGGGCCTTCTCAGGATAACGAAACCTTCGAGGTTACACTCTATGGACGCCAAGACATAGTTGATAGTTTAACTAAAACTGCATCCCCACTCAAGACTACTACAGTTAAGTATGCAGCCAATATTTTAGAGTTAGTGAACATACCACAACAAATTTGGTCTGCTTCTAGCACTCGTTCAAGTAAAAAAGAAATATGGAAGGCTCTTTCTGATAAATGGCACCCGCAGTTTGTTTACTACGGTGGCAGAGTTTGGACATTTTTTGATTTAAATCAACGCAATAGTCCTTTGAAGTCTGTTATAGATTTTGGAACAGTTGAAGTTTATGACCTTGAGGATTTTATATCAATTGAAAACGGAAAACTTTTCACTCAACTTGTCAACTTAAATATTGAGGAGCATTTTAGCTCATTAGGTCTTAGAATTGATAAAAAGCGACATAGAGCGTACTTCCCAAGATTGAAGGAGGAAGGATCTCGTACCCAAAGCTATCAAGCAAGGTTTAAAAAAGCGACTAGAACTGTCGCTAAGCCTCGGACATCATCCTCAACAGGAAAAATACTGTATTGGGAGCACCAAGCTATAAGTTATAAGTTTGAAAAATTTGGCCATTCATATGGCCTGTTTATAAACCCTAGCTATGTTTTCACAATAGAAGGTTGGAAAAAACTTCTTGCTTCTGATAAAGTTAACAAACTATCTACAAAAAAAGCCGCCCGGGATTATAATATGACTGTACTTAATGCACTCATATTTTGGTCAAGGTTTATTGCTGGTAATGAAGATTCTTACTCTTTCGAATTAAAGCCTAATATTAGAAGGTTTGGAGATGATTCTTCGAGATATTCTCTTCCTCGTTTAGGATTTTCAGCTATACTACCTGTTACAAGTATTAATGATGTTTCGATTGAAGGCCATGACTTTATAGAACCCGAAGAGAATAGTAACCTCCTAGAAGCGGTAGATCAAGAGCTGGAAAACTTGCTTAAAGAGTTTCTTGACACCGATGATAACCTTTAGCACAAACACTATAACAACTTATCAATGTCTATAAGCGTCCGTTTACACGAGTTGCCAGAACCATTACTAGAGTTTGGTGGCGCAGGTGAGTTTACTGATCCTAAAGTTGGTTTAAGAGAGGCAGGACCATATGACCTAAGATTCGGAAATGCAGCCAGAAATACAAATATAAGATTAGGCTTAGTTGGCCCACAGGCAATGCTTCTGAAAGCTAGGAACTGGTTTAGCACTTGTATGGGGCATATTGAATCAACTATGAAGAATATAGATCAATATCCCCACTATCCTGGCTTTGAATCAGTATTTAGATGTTCTTTATCTCTAAGCTCTAGATGGGAGAATACTATCAGTGAAACATCCCTTAAAGAAGCTATTTCAGAAAAAGTGGATGCGTTAGCTTTTGAAAAAGTTCTGCAGTTATATAGTGACGCCATTAAACGTTTAGCTTCTCAGGAGTTTTCTAAACCTCATGTAATTATTTGCTGCTTACCTGAGGAAGTTATAAACAGATGCTGGAGTATTAAGAATCAAGTTGTTAAACATACTAGCAAAGCAAAAAAAATAAGTCAGCAGCTGAATTTATTTGAAGTATTACCAGAAGTAGAAGAAACAGCAGAAGACTTACTAAATCGAGACTTTAGACGAGCACTAAAAGCAAAGGCAATGGAATGTCAAATTCCAATACAGATTGGAAGGGACAGGCTATTTGTAGGTGTTGAGAGAGGTGGACAGGATGCTGCTACTAGAGCTTGGCATAGCAGCATTGCCATATATTATAAAGCTGGAGGAATACCTTGGCGACTCAGAAGCAATGGGCCAGAAACCTGTTATGTAGGAATAAGTTTTCACCATTTGTACACTACTACAAATCGCCACTTAGTACGATCATGTATTGCTCAGGCTTTTTCATCCGATGGAGAGGGATTTGCTATTAGAGGAGCAAATATTCCTTGGGATGCTAAGCAAGATCGGAATGTTCATTTAACAGAAAAACAAGCATATGAGATGGGAGAGAAAATTCTGGAAAACTATAGTGACAGGACAGGAATGACTCCTCAAAGAGTTGTGATACATAAAACATCAGCATTTAATGAGGACGAGACAGAAGGTTTCAGAACAGCCCTAGCTAATATTCCTATTGTTGAGCTAATCAACCTTGCTCCAACAGATCTAAGACTTGTAAGACATGGGGAGTATCCTCCCAAAAGAGGAACATTATGCATAGTAAATGAAGCAAATTCCTATTTATTTACGACAGGGTTTATGCCTTCTTTGGGAACTTACCCTGGTCCACATATCCCGGCACCGCTACAAATAAAGTCTGACCAGCCTATAGATGTCGAGAAGGTCGCGATAGATGTTTTAAGTTTGGCTAGAATGAACTGGAATACATCCAGTACAACAAGTGGCTTTCCAGTAACTCTTTTTTTTGCAAGGCAAGTTGGCGGAATTATGGCAGAATACGGAGACAGAGAACCTCATACCTCTTTTAGATACTACATTTGAAGCAAGAGGTGCTTACTCTGGGAATTCAGGACTAGAAGGAATTACCCTGTCTCAGAGCCGCTTGAAAGATGGGTATGTAACGTAATCTTTATCTTTTTACATATTTAATAATTGCGGATTCCTGCTTCCTGTCTTCCCTACTTTTTCAATTCGCGCTTCATGGAGCAAAGCATAAGTTAGTGAAGTGGCAGGTATAACTATATGTATATCTAAAGTCAAGGTGCACCTCCTTTGATCTCTTGGTGTTTGCAGGATTGTCGTAACCTTGCTCTTTTGCTAGAACACTGGATGTTCCACGGGCAAAATGCGAGCAATGAAAAAAGCTAGAACGTCCCAGCTAGTATTTTTCACAAAAGCCTCCCTCCTGCTCATCACTTCGCACGAAAAGGGACAATAGTTAGTGAATCAGGAGACAACGCCAGGTGCAGTTTCACACTTTTGTGTACCTATAACGTTTTACAAACGCACGTTTGTAAAAGGTTATAGGTATCTTTGCCCCCGAGTTTCACCTATATAATAAGGAGTAGCGAAGATGAAGTACGTGGCCTACTACCGGGTCTCCACCAAGAAGCAGGGCCAGAGCGGGCTGGGCCTGGACTCGCAGCGCGAGATGGTGAAGGGTTTCCTGAAGGCCGGCGACATGCTCCTTGCCGAGCACATCGAGGTGGAGAGCGGCAAGAAGAACGATAGGCCTGAGCTGGAGGCGGCCATTGCCCTGGCCAAACGGGAGCAGGCCCAGCTGCTGATTGCCAAGCTGGACCGCCTCAGTCGTAATGCCGGGTTTATCTTCAGGCTGCGCGACAGCCACGTGGACTTTCTTGCCGTGGACATGCCCGACGCCAATACCCTGACCATTGGTATCTTCGCCGTGCTGGCCCAGCATGAGCGGGAGTTGATCAGTACCCGGACCCGGGCCGCACTCCAGCAAAAGAAACTGCAGGGTTTTGCCCTGGGTACGCCGGAGAACCTGACCCATGGAGCCAGGACCAAGGGGCTCCAGGTGCGTCAGGAAAACGCGGCCTCGCACAAAGCCAACCGGCAGGCCACGGAACTGATCCAGATGTATCGGGAAAAGGGTATGGCTTACCAAGATATCGCTGATCGTCTGAATAGCTATGGGTTTACGACACGACGCGGGAAAAAATTCTTTTCTATTACGGTGCAAAGACTACATGTCCGCCTCCAGCGTTCACTCTACTCAAATTCTGCTGAAGAACGGAATAAGTAAGATGTATCAATACTGAGGACTCTTCCTTACCTCTACAAAGTCTATAGTCATGGCAGGACGCCTCTCCCCTACCTGTTCTCCGCTGTGAGTTTTCCTAACTCTTGCTTTAAAGAATAAACGATAACGTTGTTGAACTTTGAAAAGAGGGCTACATGATCTATCCTGAATCTGCTGAACGTATTCCTTGGCTCTTATATGTACTGCTTTTCAAAAAGCGAGAAGCGAATAATTATGGTTGCTAAATTATTTTATAATAGCCTAATAATCAATTACATAAAATATACAAAAGCACGTTTTTCTTGAACTAGGATGAAAGGATATATGTACTAAATCCCACTACGCCAGAACCGATTATTCTATGGTATTGTCTTTTACATGTACTCCTGTCATAAAAGGTATTTCAGCATCTTGTAAGCCCTTTTTATTAAATATAATCTCCTCATTATAAGCATTTTAAGTGCGCATATTTAATTTAAAACATAGGCGTTATCTGCAGTATACATGTACAAAATCCCACTGCGGAAGTCTACTTTATTATCTATCCCAGAGGCCTTAAATTGATGCATTATATGTACAGAATCCCACTCCCTTGAATCATTTTAAGTTATTTCTAATACATTGGATTCAAAAAAGATGTAAAAAGAACTAAGTTCTCTTTATTTTATTTTTTTATTTTATACTATTATTACTTATTAACATAGGGGTAACTACTTGAAAGCAAGTTGATTAAAGCCAAATAGCTGTACATAATCCCACTAGAAGCTGTACAAAATCCCACCTTATATGTACAGAATCCCATCTTGGTATGTACACCATCCCAAAAACACATGGTCAGAATCCCATATATGTACAGAATCCCACTTCCGCGTGCTTCAGTAAGAGAAGCCGACGGATTTAGATCCATATATGTACTACTTATAAATATAATACATATATTTAGACAGTTAAACTTTTTGCTATGAGTGACCTGCTAAATATTCCTGTAAGACAGCCTAACAAGATTGTTACACAGCATAATAACCTAATAAATAGTTATTTCGATATTCCAACGGTGCAGTTACGGGCTTTCATTTATGCCTTGGGGCATATACATAAAGACGATAAGGAACTTACCCATGTAAAAATCCCAATAGACGCGCTCTATGCATCGAAAGGAGGAAGAAATTTCAAACAGGTGGCAAAACTGGCGACAGAGCTGCAGGAAATCAAATTCAAGGTAGAAAGCCAATCTCCTGATAAAACAGGGAAGATGAAGAGAAACTATCTGAGCATGGTGATCTTTCCAACGGTAAGCTACACTCAGGATAGCAAGTACATCATTACCAAGATCAATAATGACCTGGCCCCCTACTTACTGGACTTGAAGGGTAACTACACCCAGGCCGAGTTGGAGCAGCTGTTAAGCCTTAAAACCATACAGGCTTACAGAATCTATATGTTTATCAAGCAGGGGCTATTCAGGGATAAACCAACAACTATAAAATACAAGCAATTACGGTTGATGCTGGGACTGGATCTGGAGCTGAATGAGGATGAAGCCAAAAGATCGGGTTTACCGGAAGGGGAAAGAATAAGGATCGTAAAGTACCCGCTGTTTGCAGAGTTCAAAAGGCGTATTTTAGATACAGCTAAGGAAGAACTTATGGATACCGATATGGCCTTTGATTATAAGATAAATAAAAAAGGCCGGAACGCAGACTCCATTACCTTTTATTTAGTCAAGACGATCAGTGTATTACCTTCCGCTGCTCCGGACTCTGCAAATGCAGCCCCGAAGGCATTGCAGCAAAACTTATTCTCCTCCTCCCCTACCCCATCTAGTGGGACAGACAAAGTCACCGCTAATGCTATCCGAATTATGAGGGATAAATATGGGTTTACAGAAGATCAAATAAAAAATTATATCAGCCAGCTCCCTCCTATAATCATCACGAAAGCTAATAACTGGTTTTCCACAAATAGAAACACTCTCACTTTTACCTCGGAATCAGAATGGTTTGCCAAACACTTGGACAACAAGATTGCGAAGAACACAAAATAAAGAACCCTGCTAATGGTATGCGCAGTACATCTACAGCTAAAGTTAATAAACTTAATATCTTGAAGTGAATTATTAAACTTAATAAAGTTAATAAATTACTAACTGTTAAGTGAAATGAAATACCTAGAGCATGTCTCAGGAGCCGTTGCCCTGGGTACAACAATAGCCAGCAAAGCAACGTGTTTGCCACACTCTAGCTTTTCTACTTTCAACTAGCCCGCTCATGCGCCTCTGATGCTACGATACCCGGCGGTGCAGGGCATGTAGTTAAATTCTACTTGTCAGCTTCTTCCCTTTCCTGATAGCCAATCTGGCAGTGGGATACCTGGCTTCGATACGTTCTTTTAAACCTTTGTCTTATATGCAAGATAAAATTGCTCGCCAAGTAACCTGGGTCTTTTACTGACCCAGGTTACTTGGCGAGTTTGGGTAACGCTTGAAGTTAGAACAAGCTCTAAACAAACCACCTGACTGCTGTTCATGCCCGGCTTTGCAAAGGCTATGACTTCTTATAAAATGGTTTATTAAAAGTGAGTATATTATTAATAGTATTTTTTATTAACAATTTATTAACTGTTAATAAATTGTAATTCGTGGAAGAGTTGCTGCGACTATGAATGCAGTGCCACAGGAGCGTGTAGTTGAGCTTTCCAGTCAACAAAGTTAATAAAGACAATAAAATTAATAATAGCAAAGAGGTCCATGCTTATAGAACGCTTCTTTCGGGATGTTTTTAATAAAACTTAATAAAGTAAAGCCTCTGAATAATTTGTTAATATTGACTAGACTTAATATACTTACAAGATTAGTAATGTTAGCAATAATTAATAAATTGATAATAGTTAATAAAATTAATAATTTAAGAGCCGTATGACGAAAGTGATATCTATTGTAAATGCAAAGGGGGGGGTGGCGAAAACGACCAGCGCACTAGGGATTGGATACGCTTTGAAGGAAATGGGGAAGCAGGTGTTGCTTGTGGATCTAGATGCGCAGGCTAATTTAACAACTTCCGTGGGCATCTCTTCCAGAGAGGAGTGGAATATATCTGATGCGCTTTTGGATAACTGTAAAATCACGGCCGTTATTCGCGATGCAAACGGAGTAGACATTGCCTACTCTGGGCACTCCCTGATATCAAGAGAGAATGCAGTTGCGCATTCCGTTGCTGGAGCTGCTAAGTTACGGTCAGTCCTAAAGAAGGTGAAGGATAAGTATGACTACGTGATCATTGACTGTCCGCCATCATTGGGTATCTACACAGTAAATGCTTTGATCGCCTCAGATGAAGTATATATACCGATGGCTGCTGAACCTTTCGCTTGGAAAGGACTGGATAAAATGTTGGAAACAATTGACATCATTGTGGAAGAAGAGCTGAACCCAAAGCTTAAATTAGGAGGGTTGTTCTTTACCAATCATTCTAAAAATGCCCAGACAATCTTGGGTAAAACCATTGTGAAGGAAGCACAGGAACAGTTAGGAGACAAAGTTATGCGAACGGCAATACGTACGAACGTGGCTTTAAACGAATGCCTGGTGATGAGCCAGGATGTGTTTTCCTATGCGCCTGATTCTAATGGGGCAAAAGATTACAGGGAGTTAACGCAAGAGATTATTAATAAATAATAATTTATTAATAGTTAATAAAGTATTATGTTTGTGTGACTAAAAATAGAATACCTCTTTTATGGCAACTAAAGATTCAAAGCGGTTTGATAACGTACTAGGTAAGCTTCATGGTGTAAGGGCCGCTGAGTCAGCCACTGATCCTGCGGAGGGGGAGGTGCCTGTACCTGTGCCCCCCAAGCGAAAGAAAGAATCCAACAGGAAACGCATCACTTTCTTTGTAGATGAGGTGCTGGAAGACTACATCGACAAAGGTACCCTGCATGAGATGTACAGAAGCAAATCCGATTTCGTGGAGTACATTCTAAAGGAATACTTTAAGGGTAAACCGTACCTCAAGAACAGATGATTCAAGCTGATTCCAAAATACTCAGCAGGAGAGAGGTGCTTCGGGAATACAGGCACCTGCGGTATGTGCGGGACAACACATCCTACTTCCTGTATTTTATTATGGAGGCGGGTGTCTGTGTGTATGTAGGGGAGACGAGCAACATCTTCTGGCGTATGGCCAAGCACAAGGCCAAGTGTACGGAGGCCTCTCAGATCTACCTGCAGGAATACGAGAACAAGGAACAGGTTTTGCGCCTGGAGCGGCACTACATCCAAACCCTAAAACCAAAGTTCAACAACCGCTTCTGCCAGGAAGGCCAGTTGGAGCTTTTTGCTGCTTGAATTCGGCGAGGAAGAAAGGTGAGGTAGAAGAGTATTAGCTAGTTATATTAAGGTGATACCCAGTATCACTGACTACCTCTGCAAGCTGCAATATGAAATAGCCAATACCTCAACTCCAATAAGCTACTACACCGTTAGCAAAAGAATGCTTTAATCTGCTTTGAACAGAAGTACAGACTTTGGAGGGAGAAACTTATTGAGAGCGGACTTTATGATAGCTGCCATAGATTGTGCTTATGTACAAGGGATCTTAAGTGGAGCCACCGCATTCCGGCATCAAAGTTATAAGGGCACGTAATGGTCATTTACCTTGTTATAAACATAGCATTACAGGTACCTTGTTAAGGTTTGGAGCGTAAAAAAACACATGATAAAATTAACAGCAAACTTAGGGGATGGCACGACGATCACCATCGAGAACTTACGAGTTAACTCCTCAGAGGAGGAATATCTAGTTAAAGCTATAGAGGCTGCTAATCAGCACAAGCACTATTCAGCTGTTGATTACTTAGACTTTCTGCATAAGCAACTGAATAGCCATCGTCTCATTACTAAGCAGCGCAAGGCGCTACAGCTCTTAGAGCAGTATAAGGCACGTTTGGCTAGTATTCCTTTGAACAGCGTTATGGAGCGCAGCAAACATGTTAGGCAAACTAACCATATTGCGGCCTGTGAAGGGTGGGAGCCAACTACCTTTACACATGAATTGGACAAGCTGTGGGTAGAGGGTAAGATTACTTCAGATGAGCAAATTGAGCTGTTTAACCTCATGTACCTATAATGACTGATCCGTACTGCTACTCTGGCACTGATGTACTGATTAATAAATTCAATATCCAAGATAAGGCGCAGCTGGACTTCATAGAGCTTAACCATTGGAGAATGAACCTCAATAAGTTTTCAACTAACCTTAAGGGGCGTCAGACGATAAATCTGGACCTTTGGCAGCGTGTCCACAGGGAAACATTTGGAACGGTCTACACATGGGCCGGTGAGATACGGAGCGTGATGATATCAAAAGGGAATGCAGTGCATGCTGTGCCAAGCATGATTGGTCCCTATGCTAATCACCTTTTCGATGAGCTGAAGGCTGAGAAAGGTCTTAAGGGCGCTGATCTGGAAACATTCCTGCACAGGGGCGCTTACTACCTGGAGGAACTTAATGCTATTCACCCATTCAGAGAGGGTAATACCCGCACCATAAAAGTGCTGTTTTCTATTTTAGCACGCAATGCTGGGTACCGAGTTGATTGGACAAAAATAAGCTCGGCCGACTATAAGCAAGCAGAGAATGTTTCGTTTCAGCCTGGCAGGAAAGATCCACCCCCATTTTACCATCTACTTCAAAAGTCTGTGGAGCCATACCACCCCAAAATGGGAAGGCAGTTTAAGATGTAATACATTCAAAGTATAAATCAAGTGCCTTTATTTTTATCTACTTACTTCAAACATGAAGTAAGTAGAGGCGCCGCCCATTCACTGAGCAAGCGCCTCCCTCTGCCTCTTCGGCAACTGGTTATAGTTTGGTGATCATCGTCACAACCAACCCAACCATCATGCCGGCAAACTCTACCAGTCCCATGCTAACAGCTACCAGCATGATCACCAAAGCTAGCACCAGGCATACGCCTTTTACCAATTTGTTGAAGTCTATCATTTCGTTCTCCTTTCTAGTGCATAATGTGGCGCGCCCTACCATTTTATATATCAGGTTATGCTCAGCCCCTTGGCAGTTATTTTCAATTTTCTTTCAGGCCTCATAGATAAATAGTCGGCAGGTTGGGCAAATGCCCGAAATCGGTGAAAAAAATCAAAATATTTTCTGACAAACCCGACATAGTATAGGATTGGAAATGTGTGCCGGTTAATAAAACAGGTAAGTTTATTTCTGCAGGGGCCGGTTAGTGCGGAATCTGTTTTGCAAGATGTGTTTATGTGGGTACAGAAACCTTTACAGGAGGTGGTGCCGTAGCAGGACTATGGAACAGCAAGGGTATGATGAAAACTGGAAGCCAAAAGGCGGCAGGCCCCGTTCAGAGAACCCGAGAGACAACACCTACAAGATCAGGTTCACCGATGATGAGCGGAAGGATCTGGACACACTCGCGGCTGATGCCGGGTACACCGACCTGAGCGCCTACATTCGCGCCAGACTATTCTCCGGGGACACGGACTATAATCCCAAAGAGTTGTTTGTGGTGGCAAATCGCACAGGCGCAGCCCTTAAAAAGATAGGCACAGACATAAACCAGGTGGCGCGCTACGTGCGGCTACTGGAGAAGCATAATATCCTAAGCGAGCAAGTACTGCAGGACTTCAACAGGAGCTTTGCAGAGCTTATCCAAATTGAAGAAGAGTATGTGAAGGCCATACGCGCCTTCCTTCGTGCAGCAAAGTAAAGTACGCAGTGCGCATTGCGTAACCCGTAAGCCGCAGGCCTTACTGCGCAGTGCGCATTATGCATAACCATAATACCTTCTGCTATGATTGTAAAGATACTTTCCTCTGCCAGCTCCTTCTCGGGGGTGGGCTACAATGAGGAAAAGGTAGAAAGGGGTACAGCCCGATTGCTGGCTGCTGAGAACTTTGGTATGCTCGACATGGAGCGCCTGGTTAACTCAACAGCAGATATCAAAGCCTACCTTCAGCTATGGAGCAAGTCCGCAAACAATGAGAGAAAGGTACACCGGCCGCAGTTCCATGCGGTGATCTCCTGTAAGGGGCATGCCATGGAAGGCGAGGAGCTACTACGTATGGCTGAGCAGTACCTGCAGCGAATGGGCTACAGCCAGAACCCTTACCTAATCTACCTGCATAGTGACACCGTTAACAACCATGTGCATATTGTCTCCTCACGAGTTGACAGTGAAGGGCGAAAGATTGATGACTCCTTTGAGCGGAGGCGTTCGCAAGACATCATTCGGGAGATCTCACAAAGCATAGAAGTGCAGGAGCAGCCAGAGCAGAGCGCAGCCGCTGGGTTGCTGGGCCTGATAGCTTCTGCTGCCAGAAAGCAGGAGGAGGAGCCCCTGCGCCGCAAGAGAAAACTAAACCGCTAACGATACCATGAGAATTGTAATCGCAAACCAAAAGGGAGGAGTGGGTAAATCCACCAGCTGCGTATTGCTGGCCAACTACCTGACCCTTGAGAAAAACGAGGAGGTGGTGCTCTTCGACCTGGATATGCAGGAAACAGTGTTCTCCAAGTGGGAGCGCGACCGTGAGCTGTACGACAATGAGTCGCTGTATGAGGTGCTGAAGATGGAGCTGGAGGAGTACCCCCGCTATGCAGCCGACATAGCAGCATTGAAAGACCAAACGCAGGTCATCATAGACATGCCGGGCAGGTTGGATGACGATGCGATACTTGCCGTTCTGAAAGACGCCGACCTGATCATCTGCCCCAT
This sequence comes from Pontibacter litorisediminis, assembly GCF_029360645.1. Lineage (GTDB taxonomy): Bacteria > Bacteroidota > Bacteroidia > Cytophagales > Hymenobacteraceae > Pontibacter > Pontibacter litorisediminis. Next base: position 54,569 of record NZ_JARDUA010000012.1, read on the forward strand.
GGCCTACGAGCGCAGCGTGTTTGAGTCATCGCATGTATTTGCCCGGGTGGCACGTCACCTGAACCCCAATAACAAGATCGTGTTTCTGCCTACCAGGCTAAATAAAACCATCAAGTACGAAATCAAAGAGAAGGTACGGCAGGCGCTGGCAAGCTTTGGAGAAATTGCACCGGAAATACCTGAGCGTGTGGCTTTGCAGCGCATCGATACGGTATCAATCGGGGCTGAGGCCAAGGAAATAGTGCAAGAGGCATTTGAATTTATCTACAGCAGCTACCTGAAAGAAAATGCATCACGATAATATTCTAAGGTATTTCTATGATATTTAATTAGTTACAATAATATCACTATATAAAGTATTAAAATATCTCAACCTTTAAACATTGGTTTATCGTATGACTAAAAACAAGAACAATCCAGTACTCGGTAGGATTAAAGAATCCCTGAGAAACGAAAGCCTGCAGGGAGAACCTACCGCACATGAAGCGGCCCCTGATCTAACCAGCATCCTATCAGAGGGAGGTTTCCCTGAGGTGCACCAGGCACTGGAGTCCGCCAAAGCCGAGATGGTATTTGAAAGGCGGAGTGTTTACATCGACAATGAGAGCGCTGAGGTGCTCGATTTGCTCAGGAAGAAGGCAAAAATAAAATCCAGCCTGTTAGTGAGCTTCCTGCTTCGCGAGTTTTTCAGTAAGCATAAGGACTCTATACGACAGCTGATCGATATAAAAAGCAACAGTCTTTTGGACTAGCCGAAGCTTCGCTTGGCGGTGAGGCCGGCCCCTGCATAAAGCATCGTGTTTAACCTAAATATTGAGCTATGGCATGGAGTGTATTTCTTCCGGTTATCCTTTTGGGCTATACAGCCTACTACGCCCTCAACATACTTTACGACCTCATGGCTGGTCGCAGGAAGAAAGGAGCCACAGCTGGCGGCGTGCAGTACAGCGTTGACGATCTGGCCGCCTATGAGGAGGCTCCCACAGAAGTGCCCTATGATCTAGAATACCCCGACGATATTGAAGACCACCAAGAGCAGGTGGAGTACGAAGAAGATGATGAGTTTGAAGAGGAGGAACCAGTCGTACCCATCAGCATAGCTCCAACGCCCACCCTGCAAGTAGAGGGACAGGGCATCCCACTGGAGCAGTTCATCAAAGAAGCAAAGTCTTATTCCAGTTCAATATTCTAATCACAAACCAAAACCGAGCTTTATGAAAAAGAAACTTACACTCTCCGTGTTGGCGATGCTGGCTTTTGTTCAGTCTGGTATGTCTCAGGGCGTAGCAGGTATCGATGCGGCCTCCTCAGAACTCACTACTTACATTGATCCCATCGGTACACTCATCATTGTCATTGGCGCCATTGTAGGCTTCGTAGGCGGCGTGCGCGTGTTCATCAAGTGGAACTCAGGAGACCAGGACACCCAGAAGTCTATCATGGGTTGGATGGGCTCGTGCGTGTTCCTCATGCTGGTAGGCGTGGTTGTCAGGGCATTCTTCGGCGTGTAAGCCTATGAGCCGGGACAGGCAGGCATACAGTTTCAGTGTTTACAAAGGCCTTCAGCAGCCGATAGTGTTTAAAACGCTGAAGGGCCGCTACATCTATTGGGGGCTGGCCAGCATACTGGCTGGCTTCCTGGCGGCCGTCATCCTTACCGTTACCGTCAACTTCCTGACGGGCTTCCTGGCACTGCTGACAGTCTCGCTCTCCGGTCTGCTCTACACCAACAGCAGGCAGAAGAAAGGGCTGCACGCAAAGTCCAGATCCGAAGGAGTGTTTATCGTTCCCGCCCGATACAGGCGCTAGGGCGCAGGCTCTGCCCGCTCTGGTGCCCCAAGGGTATACCAGACTGACCAAGTTATGAAGAACAAGAAATTCCATGTGCCTTACATTGGCGTAGGGCAGCATGACCACCACACCCTTTACCATGAGAATGGCGACCACTCGGCGCTTCTTCGCATCACAAACCCCGTGCTCCAGTATAGTGCTGATGCTTCCGCATACAGCAGCTTTCACCGGCTCTTTGCCAATATTGTCAAGCTGCTCGGGTCAGGCTATACTATTCAGAAGCTAGATGTGTTTGCTCTCAAGCGTTATAGGCCCCGGCGCTCGGAGGACTTCCTGAGCCGGAAATACAACGCTGCTTTTGATGGGAGGGGGTATCGCGACCTAGCAACTTACCTCATCATAACAAAGGACGTAAAGCGGTCTGCCTTCTTTACCTATGACGAGAAGGAGTTCAAAGCCTTCCATCGAAACATCGCAAAAATAGTGGAGCTGCTGGAGGGTAGAGGCCTAGATCCGCACGTGCTGACTGAGCCGGAGATACAGGAGCTTTTAAGGCGACTGCTGGCCTTTGACTTCTCAAATGATGTATTCGGTATCAACAACTTCAGCGCAGAGCCTGAGCTGCTCCGGTCAGGTGAGAAAGTGATAAAAAGCGTATCGCTCATTGATGTGGATGAGATTAACCTACCGTCGGTAATCAGCCCGCACTCCAACATCAGCCAGGGCTTTGATTTGCCGGTGGACCTGCTGCACTTCCTGCACCATGTACCTGCAACGGATTGCGTGGTCTATAACCAGGTGATACAAATACCTGACCAGCGCACAGAATTAGCAAAGCTTACGGCCAAGCGAAAGCGCCACACCTCCATGCCTGACCCAGCCAATGACCTTGCGGTGGAAGACATAGACCAGGTCATGGCTGACATAGCAAAAAATAACCAGCTGCTGGTCTATGGCCACTACAACATCCTGCTTTCATCCACTGAGCAGCGGGTAGACAGGGCGGTGAACTACATTGAGAGCGCGCTGTTCTCCCAGGGCATCATTCCCTCGTACAATGCCTATAACCAGATGGAGTTGTTCAGGGCCATGCTGCCGGGTAACACATCGGAGCTGAAATCATACGACAGGTTTCAAACCACCTCCGATGCTGCGCTGTGCCTGCTGTTCAAGGAGCGGTTGCTTCAGGATGAGGTATCGGGCTTTCAGGTGTACTTCTCAGATCGGCAAGGCATACCCGTAGCCATAGATACCAGTGATGTGCCTATCCAGACCAACCGCATGAACAACCGGAATAAGTTTGTGCTTGGCCCCTCGGGCTCCGGCAAGTCCTTTTTCATGAACCACCTCATCAGGCAGTACGCGCTGCAGGACACCGATGTGATTCTGGTCGATACCGGACATAGCTACAGTGGCCTGTGCCAGTACTACGGCGGCAAGTACATCACCTATTCGGAGGAGCAGCCGATTACCATGAACCCTTTCCGGATCTCCCGGCAGGAGTACAATGAAGAGAAGCGCGAGTTCCTAAAGTCGCTGGTGTGCCTGCTCTGGAAAGGGGCCGACGGCTCGGTGAACCAGATTGAGGACAGTGTGCTCTCCTCAGTCGTGGGGGCTTACTATGAGGACTTTTACCAAATGGGCAGGGATAGTAGCTACCTGAGCTTTCAGTCTTTCTATGACTTCTCCATTGCTAAAATACAGGACATCACAAAAGAGGAGGCCATAGCCTTCGACCTGACCAGTTACCGGTTTATTCTCAAAAAATTCTGCAAGGGCGGGGAGTACGGCCAGATACTCAACAATGAGGTGGATGCTGCGCTATTCGATGAGAAGTTCATTGTTTTCGAGATCGATGCCATCAAGGAGCATAAGATACTTTTCCCGATCACGACCATTATCATCATGGACGTGTTCCTGCAGAAGATGCGCCACAAGCGAAACCGTAAGGCGCTTATCATTGAGGAGGCATGGAAAGCCATCGCCTCGCCTCTTATGGCCGGCTACATACTGTACGTGTACAAGACCGTGCGCAAGTTCTGGGGCGAGGCTGTGGTGGTTACGCAGGAGCTGGACGACATCATAGGCAATGCTGTGGTGAAGAACTCCATCATTAATAACTCCGACACCATTTGCCTACTGGACCAGACAAAGTTCAGAGATAATTTTGAGGAGATAGCCGCGCTGCTCTCGCTTAGCCAGGTGGAGCAAAACAAGATTTTCACCATCAACAACCTAGACAACAAAGAAGGCCGTGGCCGCTTTAAGGAGGTCTACATCAAGCGAGGTGCCACAGGCGAGGTGTACGGTGTGGAAGTATCATTGCATGAGTACCTGACCTACACCACTGAGCGAAGGGAGAAGGAAGCGGTGCAGGCGTATGTCGCCCGACTCGGTGACTTCCGGAAAGCGCTGGATGCATTTGTAAATGACCTGAACCAGTCCGGCCTGAAGCTCAGTGAATTTGTAAACAAAGTAAACTCTTACAGCTATGAAGCAACACCTGTACTTACTGAGCCTGCTACTACTGCTGTGCTGTAGCCACGCACAGGCCCAGCAGGTTGTGTTCGACCCTGCGGTAGTGTCTACGCTCGTGGTAAACCACACAGCGCAGCAGGCGGCCTTAAAAGACATAAAAGAAAAGGAGGGGGAGATCGCGGGCCTGCAACAGAACATTGCCTTTAAGATGATGCAGATAAAGGAGCTGGAGCAAAAGATGTACAACTCGCTTAAGTCTGTTCAGAGCATTGTAGGGCAAAGCAAGAACATTGTGTACGCCTCCCGTATCGCTCAGGACATCGGCAAGTACCAGGGCCAGATGATTGACATCGCCCGCGGTGACAATGAGCTGATGATCATTGCGGCCAAAACAGAGCTGGAGCTGATTAACAGATCGGCAGACCTGTTTACCTATATCTATCAGGTGGCCGTGGTAGGCACTGATGTCAACCTGATGACCAACGCCGACAGGCTCTCGCTGATCAGGCACGTGGTCGATGAGCTGCGCGTGATGCGTGGGCTGGCCTACTCTATCTGCAGGAAGATGCGTGTGGCCAAGTACGCCGGACTTTTTAAGACGCTCAACCCGCTGGGGCTTCGCTACCCTAACAACAGCAAGGCTATCATCAGCTCCCTGATGGATGAGTTTGAAACCCTAAAGAAGTAAGGATATGGCAAAGCAGTGTATACTATCCCTAACTATCCTGCTTAGCACCGCCTGCACAGCCGCAGCTCAGGCCCCGGTATCAATAGTGAACAGCAAGAATACCCGGTACCAGCTGGAGCGCGAGGTGGTAACGCGGTGGGGCAAGTTCAGGCCTAAGTGGTACTTCATGCTCTTTCATAACAAATACAGGAAGGGTGAGGACAGGCGCAACATTCACCAGCTGGCGCCCACTATGATTGCTCTGTGGGGCAATAAGGCCAATACAGAAAAGCAGGAGGAGGAAGTAAGCCAGGTGTATGAACAGGAGTTGTTCAAAGCCGCCGACAGATCACTAAACAAAGGCTATCACCTGCTCTATGCGCCTAAGTTCGATCGGCTTTACCGAGAGCTGGATGCGCTTCAACTGGAGGCAATGTCTGCAGGTGTGGATGCCGACATGATCCTGAAGCTAAGGCAGGCGCGCGAGCGCATTGCAGCCGATGTGGAGATTACGCGCGAAGCCTATGAGGATGATGCTGTAAAAGGCGAAGCCTTCCGCGGCTACCTCAAGGACCTT
>NZ_JARDUA010000013.1 GCF_029360645.1 Pontibacter litorisediminis
AGGGGCCCTCTTGTTGGGGTTGGCGGCCACCTACTCTCCCGGGTGTGACCCCAGTACCATCGGCGCTCCCGGGCTTAACTGCTCTGTTCGGAATGGGAAGAGGTGCTCACCGGGGCCATAGCCACCATTATCGTCGATGCGATTGCTGTCCGCATCATGGTATGTTAGACATGAATGTGGGGGAGAGACGAAAGAAAGAGGTGAGAGCGGCGGGCCGGCAAAGCCGTGGCCTTTGAGAACGCTCCCGGGCAATTAGTACCGCTCGGCTTTGCTGTCTCCAGCTTTACACCTGCGGCCTATCGACGTCGTCGTCTTCGACGGCCCTTCCAGGGAGATCTCATCTTGGGGCGGGTTTCGCACTTAGATGCTTTCAGCGCTTATCCCGTCCGAGCGTAGCTACCCTGCGCTGCGGCTGGCGCCACAACAGGTCCACCAGAGGCTCGTCCAACCCGGTCCTCTCGTACTAAGGTCAGGACCCCTCAAATCTCCAACGCCCACAACAGATAGGGACCGAACTGTCTCACGACGTTCTGAACCCAGCTCGCGTGCCACTTTAATCGGCGAACAGCCGAACCCTTGGGACCTTCTCCAGCCCCAGGACGTGACGAGCCGACATCGAGGTGCCAAACCTCCCCGTCGATATGAGCTCTTGGGGGAGATCAGCCTGTTATCCCCAGAGTACCTTTTATCCTTTGAGCGATGGCCCTTCCATGCGGAACCACCGGATCACTATATCCGCCTTTCGGCCCTGCTCGGCTTGTGGGCCTCACAGTCAAGCTCCCTTGTGCTATTGCGCTCTGCGCACGGTTACCAAGCGTGCTGAGGGAACCTTTGAAAGCCTCCGTTACTGTTTTGGAGGCGACCACCCCAGTCAAACTACCCACCAAGCACTGTCCCCCGTCTTACGAGGTTAGGCGCCAAGCAACTCAAGGGCCGTATTTCAAGGAAGAATCCACGACGCCTGGCGACGCCGCTTCGCATTCTCCGGCCTATCCTACACATGAGTTACCCAGCGTCAATGCTAAGCTATAGTAAAGGTTCATGGGGTCTTTCCGTCCCGTTGCGGGTACTCGGCATCTTCACCGAGACTACAATTTCACCGAGCTCACGGCTGAGACAGCGCCCAGATCGTTACACCATTCGTGCAGGTCGGAACTTACCCGACAAGGAATTTCGCTACCTTAGGACCGTTATAGTTACGGCCGCCGTTTACCGGGGCTTCGATTCAGAGCTTCGCCTTGCGGCTAACCCCCCCTCTTAACCTTCCGGCACCGGGCAGGTGTCAGGCCTTATACTTCATCTCTCGATTTCGCAAAGCCATGTGTTTTTGTTAAACAGTCGCCTGGGCCTTTTCACTGCGGCCTCTTGCATTGCTGCAAGGAGGCGCCCCTTCTCCCGAAGTTACAGGGCCATTTTGCCGAGTTCCTTGGCCGTGATTCACTCGAGCACCTTAGGATTCTCTCCTCGACCACCTGTGTCGGTTTGCGGTACGGGCGGCCATGCAGTCAAACACTTAGCGGGTTTTCTCGGGAGCCTGGTTAGGGACACTCGCCGCCCCCGAAGGGTTGGCGTACTTTCCACTTTCAGCTAGCCTGGCGTACTTCACTACCAGGCCACTACCTACGGTGTTAAGCGCACTATTCCGTCAGTGCGCGGTCCTTTCACTTCTCCGTCACCGCATCGCTATGCATGGCCGGTGCTGGAATATTAACCAGCTGTCCATCGACCTGCGCTTTCGCCTCGGCCTTAGGACCCGACTAACCCTGATCCGATTAGCGTTGATCAGGAAACCTTGGTCTTTCGGTGTGCGGGTTTCTCGCCCGCATTATCGTTACTTATGCCTACATTTGCTTTTCCCTGCGCTCCAACGCGCCTCGCCGGCGCGCCTTCGCCGCAGCAGGGAATGCTCCCCTACCAGTGTACAATGTACAATCCGCAGCTTCGGTGCTAGACTTGATGCCCGATTATTATCGATGCCCTGTCGCTCGACCAGTGAGCTGTTACGCACTCTTTAAAGGAATGGCTGCTTCCAAGCCAACCTCCTGGCTGTCTAAGCAACTGGACCCCCTTTGTTCAACTTAGTCTAGACTTTGGGACCTTAGCTGGCGGTCTGGGTTCTTTCCCTCTCGGCCTGGGACCTTAGCACCCCAAGCCTCACTGCCGCGTATGTCAAGTGGCATTCGGAGTTCGTCAGGATTCGGTAGGATGTGACTCCCCCTAGTCCTATCGGTAGCTCTACCTCCACATGACTCCACCGCGACGCTGCCCCTAAAGGCATTTCGGGGAGTACGAGCTATTTCTCAGTTTGATTGGCCTTTCACCCCTACCCACAGGTCATCCAAATGCTTTTCAACGCAAACTGGTTCGGACCTCCAACTGGTTTTACCCAGCCTTCATCCTGCCCATGGGTAGATCACAAAGTTTCGCGTCTACCCCCCCTGACTGCGCGCCCTGTTCAGACTCGCTTTCGCTGCGGCTCCGTGCTTTCAAGCACTTAACCTTGCCAGGGAGGAGTAACTCGTAGGCTCATTATGCAAAAGGCACGCCGTCAGGGCACAAAGCCCCTCCGACCGCTTGTAAGCGCACGGTTTCAGGATCTATTTCACCCCGTTATTCACGGTGCTTTTCACCTTTCCCTCACGGTACTGGTTCACTATCGGTCTCTCAGGAGTATTTAGCCTTAGCGGATGGTGCCGCTGGATTCAGGCGGGATTTCTCCGGTCCCGCCCTACTCAGGATGCCACTAGGGCCAAGCAGCTTACGTGCACGGGACTCTCACCCTCTCCGGTGTGCCTTCCCAGGCACTTGCACTTCAATACTTGGTCCCACCTCGTGGTCCTACAACCCCGGCCGAGCCGTAACTCGACCGGTTTGGGCTAATCCGCGTTCGCTCGCCACTACTTGCGGAATCACTGTTGTTTTCTCTTCCTCCGGGTACTTAGATGTTTCAGTTCCCCGGGTTTGCCCCCCGTAGGGTAGTTGAGCTTCACTCAACTGGGTTGCCCCATTCGGACACCTGCGGATCTAAGGGTATGTGCCCCTCCCCGCAGCTTATCGCAGCTTGTCGCGTCCTTCATCGCCTCTGAGAGCCTAGGCATCCCCCGTGCGCCCTTCTCTGCGTTCTCGGCCGGCCCCACAAGCGTGGGCCGGCCCGCCTCTCTCGCACTAGGGCCCTATCACTAGGGCCTAGTCAATTTCTTTTATCTCTCTCCCATCATGTCAAAGAACGTTTT
>NZ_JARDUA010000015.1 GCF_029360645.1 Pontibacter litorisediminis
CGGGAGTGTAATTTAAACTGTGTCATTTCCATATTTTACTTTACTGGCCCTGTTGGTGTACTGGTGTGAATCCTTACAGCAACAGGGCCATCTTTTGAAGCGCGTCTCACTTCAAGTCCAGCTGCATCCTGTCCCCGAACCATATCGAGAGCTGCTGGGCCGTCTGGCTCCAATTGGCAAGCGGCATCACCCACTTTTTGCTGATGTTCTGGTGCGAGAGGTAAATCAGCTTCAGCAGGGCCATATCTGATGGGAAAGCCCCCTTCGTTTTGGTCACCTTGCGCACCTGGCGGTGAAAGCCCTCGATGGTGTTGGTGGTATAGATCAGCTTTCTGATCGGCTCGGTGTACTTAAAGTACGTGCTGAGCTTTTCCCAGTTCCGCTGCCAGCTCTCGATGACCTTGGGGTACTTTCTGCCCCACTTCTCCTCCAGCTCCAACAGCCGCAGCTCGGCCAGCTCCTTTGACTCAGCCCGGTACACGGGCTTCAGGTCCCGCATGAACTCCTTCTGGTCCTTGGAGCCCACGTACTTGATGCTGTTTCTTATCTGATGCACGATGCAGCTCTGCACCTCGGTTTGCGGGAAGACACTGGCAATGGCCTCGGCAAAGCCCTTCAGGTTGTCGATGCAGGCGATGAGCATGTCGGCAACGCCCCGCTGCTGCAGGTCGGTGAGCACTGAGAGCCAGAAGGCAGCCCCCTCGCTTTCGGAGACGTACACGCCCAGCAGCTCCTTGTGGCCGTGGCGGTCAATACCTAAAATGTTATAAACAGCTTTCGAGATGGTGCGCCCTTCCTGCCGCACCTTGTAGTGCATGGCGTCCAGCCAGACGATGCAGTAGAGCCTATCCAGCGGCCGGGCCTGCCACTCCTTGACCTGGGGCACGATCTTCTCGGTGAGGGCGGCCAGGGTGTCGTGGGAGATGTCCATGTCGTACATCTCCTTCAGGTGCGAGGAGATGTCGCGTAAACTCATCCCCAAGCCGTACATGCTCAGGATGCGGGGCTCCAGGTTCTCGGCCAGCACCGTCTCCCTTTTTTTGATGATCTGCGGCTCGAAGCTTGCCGAGCGGTCGCGGGATGATTCTACTTCAATCATTCCGTCTGAGGTGCGAACTTGCTTTGATACTTTGCCGTTGCGGCGGTTGCCTTGCTGCCGTTGCTCGGCGTTAAGGTGCAGGTCCATCTCCGCGTCCAGGGCGGCCTCTAAGAAGTGCTTCAGCAAGGGGCCAAGGGCGCCGTCTTTGCCGAAGGTGGGTTTGCCGCTCCGGAACTCCTCCAGGAACTGGCGCTTGATCTTCTCCAGATCCAGCTCGTTTCTCTCTTCCATGTTGACTGTGTTAAAGGTAATACTGCTAATCCTTTGACACAGTTTATTTTACAGCCTCGC
>NZ_JARDUA010000016.1 GCF_029360645.1 Pontibacter litorisediminis
ATTTCACTTTTTAGCCAAAGAAAAATGAATTTGAGATTCAAGTATATCCTTATGCCCCTACTAGCGGGGGCGGTAGCAGTTTCATGCGACAAAAAAGACCTGGAGGAGGTAAGCCCTAGCGCCTCGCTGGGGGCAGAGGGCACCAGCGCCGCCACCGCGGCCAACCTGCTCTTCAACGAGACCTTCGAGGACGGCTCGGGCTTCGACGGCATCAAGCAGCAGTCCAGCACCAGCTACGGTTTCACGGTGGCCACCAAGCCCGTTTTCGAGGGGGCCCGGTCCGGCCGCTTCGAGCTGCGGGACTCCGACTCGGAGGCCAGCGGCGGCACCCGCACCGAGTTCCTCTTCCCCGAGGACACCAAGGCCCGGGCGGGCTGGTACTCCTTTGCCGGCTACTTCCCCTCGTCGGAGTACGCTGACGAGTCGAGCCGGGACATCATCACGCAGTGGCACCAGGGCTCGGGCTCAGGCTCGCCCACCACGGTGCTGGTAGTGGAGAAGGGCGAGTTCGTCATGCACGTGGGCGAGGCGCGCCTGCCGCTGGGCAAGATGAGCAAGGACGTGTGGCACCAGTTCGTCTTCCACGTGGTGCACTCCGCCGGCTCGGACGGGCTGGTAGAGGTGTGGCTCAACGGCCAGAAGGTTGCCTCCCGCTCCGGGGCCACCATCAAGTCGGGCTTCGACCTTCCGCGCTGGAAGGTGGGCATCTACAAGTGGGACTGGAACGGCAGCGAGACGACCAGCACCAAGAAGCGGGTGTGGTACATCGACAACGTGCGCATGGGCAGCGAGAAGGCCAGCCTGAGCGAGATGTCCTCCGGCTCCGGCTCCGCCGGCTCCGGGGCGGCGACCGAGCCGGCACCGAGCCCCTCTGAGCCGGCTCCGGCTCCTTCAGATGCAGATGCTGGCGGCTCGCAGGTGACGGGCTTCACGCTGGTGGACTCGCACACGGAGAAGGGGGTGCTGTCGATCACCGACGGGGCCACCATCAGCCTGAGCTCGCTGGCCAACACCAAG
>NZ_JARDUA010000017.1 GCF_029360645.1 Pontibacter litorisediminis
GAACCTGTTTAGAGTTTCTCACATCTTTTAATTTTCCGAACAAAAAGCACTGTAAAAGCCAGCACGTGGAGGGCCATCCAGTTGCTGGCTTTTGTCTCAAACCTGATCAGCAGCGCCTTAAAGCTGTCGAGCCAAGCCTGGGCCTGCTCCACCACGTTCCTTCTTTTGTAGAGCTCCTGGTCAAAATACACCCACTCTTCTCCTACCACCCCATTCCTGGGGTTGAAGGCGACGTTGGCCTCTACCTTATAGCTGGAGCAGATTTTTCTGAACTCCTGTGAGTCAAAGCCTGCATCAGCGTTCAAAAACAATCCTTCTACTGCCAGCCCGGCCTCAGAGAGCATTTGGGTCAACTCGCCGAAAGCCCGCTCTATCTCAAACACGTCATGGTGGTTGCCCGCCGCCGGACAAGAGCAGGCCAGCAGCGTACCCGTGTCATCAGCAAGAAACAGGCTGTTGCAGGTTTTGGCCGCCTTTCTGGCCTGATAGCCGATGCACTCGCCCCCGTTCTTGCAGACCGTCTGGCTGCCGTCCAACTGCACCGAGGACAGATTCAGGAGCCTGCGGTGCCTCTGAAGCAGGCAAACCCAAGCCTGCCTGAAGCTGCCGTCATTTATCCATTTCTGGAAATGATGGTAAACCCCCTGCCAGCTTAGCCCTTGCCCCTGAAAAAACTCCTTCAAGGGGAGCTCGCGCCATTGGCAGCCCGTTTTGAGCCGGTATAAAATGGCTGACACTATCTCTGAGGGGGCTGCATGGAGCCTGGGGCCCCTCTTGCCCTTACTTAAATAAGGAACTATCCAACGATTTATCGTATCTTCATCTAGAGCTGCCATTGAGTTAGAGTAAGGTGTAAAAGTGAGTCTGCAAACTCTTTTACACTTCTAATTCTTTGGCAGTTTCTTTAAACTTTAAACAGCTTCA
>NZ_JARDUA010000018.1 GCF_029360645.1 Pontibacter litorisediminis
CACGGCGACGACGGCCGCGGCAACTTCTACTACGGCAACTGGAACCCGCCGGCGGCCGGCACCTACACGCTCAAGGCCACGCCTTACACCGACGGCAAGGCCGGCACGCCAAGGACCGTTACCTTCACGATCACGAACTCAGGAGAAACTGTGATCCCATCAGATGCTGGCGGCTCGCAGGTGACGGGCTTCACGCTGGTGGACTCGCACACGGAGAAGGGGGTGCTGTCGATCACCGACGGGGCCACCATCAGCCTGAGCTCGCTGGCCAACACCAAGCTCAACATCGAGGCGACCACGGCCTCGGGCTTCGGCGGCAGCGTGAAGTTCGAGCTGAGCGGTGCCCAGAGCAAGAGCTACACCGACGGGGCTGCGCCTTACGCCCTGCACGGCGACGACGGCCGCGGCAACTTCTACTACGGCAACTGGAACCCGCCGGCGGCCGGCACCTACACGCTCAAGGCCACGCCTTACACCGACGGCAAGGCCGGCACGCCAAGGACCGTCACCTTCACGATCACAAAATAACAAGGCAGCAGCTCCCCCTTTCCGGGGGCGGCGGGCTGGCAGCGGAGCGGCGCGGGGGATTCCCC